>NZ_CP023693.1:0-4800000 GCF_009299385.1 Streptomyces cinereoruber
CCCCGCGGAGCGGGATATGCCCCGGCAAGCCGGGGCATAGAGCACGAATTGCGCAAGCGCAATTCTGATTCCCGCGCAAGCGCGGTAATGGAATTCCGCAAGCGGAATTCTGAAAGCGGGTCAATTCGCGCAAGCGCGAATTGTGGACACCCGCGCAAGCGCGGTTGCCTGGGCTGGCGACAAGAGTGGGTGCATCGCGCGCGGACCTGTGTAGCGACTCGGATCCCGGGTCACCATCGGGGCTGGGAGGGTGACGTCCTGTCGGCCCGGGTGGGTGCCGGCCTCGCTGTAGTGACGGGTTCCGCTGCGCTCCACCCGAGCCCCTCCCCTGCCTCTGGAACTGCCCAAACTGGCCCGTACGTCTATCCGTCGTCTCGTCATCCTAGCAGGAAAACGAGCCGCCATGAGACCCGATCCGGTCATGCATCGCTCGGGGGTGGGAACCTGCAGTAAGGGTGATGCATCATGGGTGATAGCTGTGTAGAGTCTCTGTTTTGACACCACAACCCCCGGCCCGTACGACTACGTCGGACTTCCATTTCTTATTGCGCGCCTCATTCCGCGAAAAGGAGAGCACGGAACATGGCCGTGAAGCTGCGTGACCATCAGATTGAGGCCGTGGCCGCCATTGTACGCGGCTTCGATATCCCGTCCGGTGGTATTCCTGTTGATGGTCTGCGTGGGCAGGTGCATGCCGCGTGCGGGACGGGAAAGACCATCATTGCGGCGGTGGCGGCGAAAAGGCTTGTGCCGAGGGGTCGCGTTCTCGTGTTGGTGCCGACGCTGGATCTGTTGGCGCAGACGGTGAAGGCGTGGCACGACGCGGGGCACAAGGGGCCGGCGGTGGCGGTCTGTTCGCTCCAGGACGACCCGCAGCTGTGGAGTCTGAAGGTGCGGGCGACGACGAATCCGGTGGAGCTCGCGTTGCGGCACGGGGCGGGGCCGGTGACGATCTACGCCACCTACGCGTCTCTGGGTGTGCTCGCGGAGGCGTTCAAGGGCGTCTACGGGCAGCAGCTTGCCCCTGTTGACCTGGCGGTGGTGGATGAGGCTCACCGGACTTCGGGGTCGATGGGCAAGGCGTGGGCGGACATTCACCGTCAGGAGGTGATCCCGGCCGCGCGGCGGCTGTACCTGACGGCGACGCCGCGGATCTGGCAGGAGCGGCCGGCGAACTGGGAGCTGGCCGAGGGTGCCTGGGATCCGCTGCCGGAGCAGATGGCGGCCTCGATGGACGATGAGGCGGTGTTCGGGCCTGTTCTGTTCAAGTTGTCGCTGGCGTCGGCGGTCTCGCGAGGTTTGCTCGCGCGCTATCAGATCATCGTGCTGGAGCTCCAGGACCCGGTTGTCACCCCTGAGCGGCTGATGGGTGAGGAGCGGCGCAGTGAGCAAGTGCGTGGTGAGCGTATCGGGGCGTTGCAGGCTGCTTTGCTGCACACGATGGCCGAGCACAACCTGTCGACGTGCATCACCTTCCACCACCGGACCATAGAGGCTCAGGCGTATGCGGAGGGCCTGGAGCGCGTGGCGGCGAAGTTGCACGCGGATCAGCCGGAACGGTTTTCGGCGCGGATCTGGTCGAACTGGCTGTGCGGTGAGCACGTCCCCGAGCGCCGGCGGGGCGTGTTGGAGGAGTTCGGGTCCACTGCACGGCGGGCCGTGCTCGCCAACTGCCGCGTCCTGGGCGAGGGCATGGACATCCGGGCCGTGGACAGCGTCGCCCTTCTCGACCCCAAGGGGGCGCCGCACGACATTGTGCAGGCCATCGGCCGGGCGCTGCGGCAAAAGCCCGGAGAGGGGAAACTGGCGTCGCTGATCGTGCCGGTATTCCTCAAGCCCGGCGAGGTAGCAGAGGACATGTTCACTTCGGGATCGTACCGGCCTTTGGTGAAGGTTCTTGAGGGTCTTCGGGCGCATGATGAAGAGGCGGTGGAATTGCTCGCGATTCCGCAGGAGCCTCAGAAGAATGTTGTGGAGCCGTCCCGGAATATCGGTACGGCGCCTGGTGACGGTGAGGAAGAAGCGCGGTTGCTGCTTCGTTTTGCCGCTCCTCGGGATCCGGTGATGGTCGCGGACTGGATCAGCTTCAACGTGATCGACACGGAGCGGCAGGACTGGGCGCGGGGGTGGGCGAAGCTGAAGCAGTTCGTCGAGCGCGAGGGGCACGCCCGCGTTCCCTTCGGTCACCGGGAGGGCGCGACACCGCTGGGGAGGTGGATCGCAGAACAGCGGCGCGCGTACGGGGCGGGGCAGATGTCCGGGCTGCGGGCGAAGCGGCTGGAACAGTTGGGCATGGTCTGGAGCGCGGTCGACGAGCGGTTCCAGGAGAACCTTCAGGCGGCAAAGGCGTACTTCGAGGAGCACTGGACGCTGTGCGCGCCCCGCTCCGCCACCGCGCTCGACAGGTCCGTGGGGCAGTGGTTGTCCAACCTGCGGCGCCCGGGAGCCTTGGACGGCAAGGAGGAGTGGAGGGCGGCGCTGGAGGCGGTGGATGCGGACTGGAACCCGGACTGGCCGCTGGAGTGGCAGCGGTACTACGCCGCGCTGCGGGAGATGTTCGTGGAGGAAAGCGCGCTCGTCTACGTCGAGCCCGGGGTGACCGTGCACGGCATGGACATCGGCCGGTGGCTCGCGAAGCAGCGTCAGCCGGCGGTATGGGCCGCACTGAGCGGCGGGCAGCGCGAGCGCCTGGAACAGCTCGGCGTCACCCCCCTCGCCCCCGAGCCGGAGCCGGGGGAGTCCGTGAAGCCGTCCATGGCGCCCGTGAGCGCCTTCGAGAGGGGCGTCGCGGCCCTGGCGCAGTACAAGGCCCGGACCGGCTCTGTGACCGTGCCCAGGGGTCACGTGGAGCAGTTGGAGGGCGGGGTGGAAGTTCGGCTCGGGGTGTGGGTCATGAACCAGAAGAGCAGGCGGACGAAACTGACCACCGACAAACTCACCACACTCGCCGACCTCGGCCTGGAATGGGCAGCCGCGGAAGGCGTGGCGTGATGACGACGGACGGCGAGGAGCGGTGCGTGCGGGAAGCCGTGCGCCAGCACGCCCGCAACAGCGCCTTCACGGAGGCGGAGAAGACCATCTCGGCCGTGCTGTCCGACCCCGGCGTGCAGGAGGCGAGGGCGCGGGTGGAGGCGGCAGAGAGGGAGCTCGGCACGGAGTTACTCGCTCGTCTCCAGCCGCTCCAGGACCGCTACGACCAGGCCGTGGCCGAGAGCGACGCGGGCCTGCTGGCCGGGGTGTGTCCGGGCAAGCACGGGCGCTGGGGACGGATCTGCGTCCTGGGCCACGGCCCCGAGGCCGCGTTGGAGGAACCGCACTGGGGCCGCAACGGCGAAGGCCGGCCGATCGTGTGGGTGGGCAGCGCGCCCGACGACTGGTGAGCCGGGCCGCTTCCGCCTCGGGAGCGGGAAGGGCCCCGGGCGTACGACGCGCCTGGGGTTCTTCGCCGTCTGGGGCCGGCGGCGTGACATCCCAGGGTCTACACGCACCTCCGTGCGATGCCGGGGTCCTTGAGCAGCGGCATCGCACTGATGTGCGTGTAGAGCCTGGGATCGCGGGCCGCTGCCCTCGCGTGCCTACGTAGTGGTCGGGAGGGGAGCGGTGAGGCGGTCCAGGCGGGTGTAGAGGGCGCGGATGAGGCGGGCGCGGTTCTGGACGCATCGGGCAGTGCCGGTGGCCGGGACGGACAGGCGTCGGGCGGCTTCACGGAGGATGACGTCGGCCAGAGCGCCGAGGCCGTTGTCCTTCGGTAGTGCGGTGGCGTGGCGGGCGACATCGGCGGCCGGGGTCGGGTCGGCCCACGTCGGGAGCGGGGCGGGTGGGCGGTCGGCGGCAGGCGCGAGGTGGGCGGGGCGGGGGCCGGGTATAGGGGGCAGCCACGCACCCGCTGGCGAGGAGCACGGCTAGGGCGACGAGGAGCGTACGGCGGGGGTGCATGGGGTCCACGCTGACGCAGCGGGAGCACGGGCGGGTGGTGGCGCGGCCCGGATCCACCGCGACGAGCAACCGCCCGGGCCGGCATCTCAGAGCCGCTGCGCCCCTCCTCAACCCCTCCCCCTCTATCGATGTCTCAGTCACCTTGAAGGCACGACTCAAACTCTGACGTCTCCCAGGTCACGACCACACAGCAGCTTGCAACCCAAGGGGGATCACCTTCTCAATCGGTGAAGCACCACAGGTCAGCAGCCTGAAACCCAAAACAGGTAGTTCAATCAGAGTGAGACGGCATAGTCCAGGGCGCTGACAGAGGCGAGGCGCGAACGGCAGGAAGACGCGGAACGCCGGTACGTCGTCAGGGTTGCAGCGCTCGATCAGCTCGGCCTGTCAGTCCCTGACCAGCTGTTGCAGAGACCTGTAAACGGTCGCAGCGTTGTGCCGACGCTCTCGGGCTGGCCCGCGTCGGAGTGTTCGCTGAGCGGAGCGGTCTCGGGTGCGACAGTGGTGGGGTGGAGGAGCTGTGTTCCGAAGATGGCCTTCAAGTGGGAGAGGTCGGTGTCTTTGCCCACCGGGAGCCATCCTTCGGGCAGGGAGGCCGTCGCACCGGACGGCATCTCCGTCCCGACGGGGGCAGTGAACATCTGAGCAGGCTCTTCCCACACCGTCGACTTCAGGGCGACCTGCGCCTCGAAGACCTCCGGCTGGAGGTACAGAACTCCGTCCTTACACAGGGCTTCGATGTAGTTGAGGAGCTCGATCGTCGCGACCATGGTCCAGGCGACCAGCGGCACGGCAGCCCGGAACCGGTCTCGCAATCCGAAGGGGTCACCTTCCTTCCGCCGATCAGTATCGTGATGCACCACGTCGCCGTAGATCCAGGACATGGCCAGACGGTGCGCGTCGAGGTCGTGTTCTTCGCCTGTCGTCGTATTGGCGACCAGGACCCGGTAGGCGGCGTCCAGGGGCGTGGCGGGGTCCACTCGCGTCTTCCACTCGGCACGCATTGCTCGGATCCGCTCCGCATCACGCGGCAGCTCCAGGCATGCGTAGCCCAGTGCCTTGAGGACCTTCATGTGGAAGCAGTCCTCGGTCGTCAAGAGAATCGGCCGGATCCGCGCCGCGGCGGACTCGACTACCTCCTCGGCCGGCAGCTCCTGCCGGATCCACACCTCGCCGTTCTCGAAACGGACCTCGATCTTCGGATCGATGAGCGCCACGAGCTTCTCCCAGTCATCAGCAAGGGAGTGCTCTGCCACACGGCGTGCTCGCACCACGAACGCCTCAAGGCACTGTCGGTTCCTCTGCTCGATCTCCGCCTGATCGCGTGCCACACGCCCCCCTCACCTTGAGAACAGCATGATGGGCGCTCGCCGCACAGACCACCTAGTTCACCGAGAACGGCCCCTGCCGCTGTACGGGTGACTTGTCTCGCGGGGCTTCTCACCCGCCTTTTCCCTCCACCTCGCGAACCGGTGGTCTTTAGCCTAAGAAGCATGCCGCAGCCCGGGTTCAGTGCCGATGACTACGTCAACCCCGAGGCCCCCGAGGAGGAACTTCGTCTCAAGCCGGACCACCCGCGTGTCCGTGACCGCTCCTACGACTGCTCGCGCCGCGCTCAAGAGCTGGACCTGTGGAAAAAGTCGCTCGTCGCCATCGTGATGGAACCCTGGGACGCCTACCCCGACCTGGCGGCGATCCCCGAGAACGCTAAGCCGGGCCCCTCGCTCATGCTGTTCGTCAAGGAGCGACGGCGTGGGCCCGGCTACGTCGCCGACTTCGTCTACAAGGCGGCCGATCTACCAGTGACCGTGCACGGCATCCTGGTGAACCAGGGAGCCGGCCTAGGCGTGATCGAACTCGAGCTCTGGCGCCCGGACTGGGGGTACTGGGACAGCTTCGGGGACTTCGTGTGGCCCTCCGAGAATGACGTGCCCTCGACCGTTTCCGTGCCGATCACGAGTGATGTCCTGCGCCGCATCCCACTGGGCCAGATCGTCGCCCGTGCTCAAGCCGAACTGGCCGACCAGTCCTGGAAAGACGAGGGCGTAACCACCCTGACGCTCGGACAGCCTCAAGACAGCTCCGGACCGGAACTCGCCCCGGAATCCGTACAGGCTCTGGAGAACGCCAACGCACTCTCGCAGCCCACGCAGCGAGGGCGACCACCACTCGAGGAAGAACTCCTTCGCCGTGTAGCCCACGCCTACCTCCGCGAAGCCATCAACGGTCCTGGCCTCCACCGGCGCCTAGCCCAACTCTTCGACCGCCCTGAACCAACCATTAAGGACTGGATCAAAGCAGCCCGTCAACGCGGCTACCTCTCCCCCGCTGTCCCCGGCCGCCGAGCAGCCGGACCCGGGCCGCTCCTCAGCCATGCCGAAGACGGACCCCGCACTCCATCGGCTTGAGCTTCTCCGCCGGCTCCGAAGCTGGTCGCGAAGGACCTCCTGGCAGCCGCGGAACGCTTGCCGTGAACCCTGCCACCACACCAGGAACACTGCACCGGCCGCAGGGGGAGTTCCTGGACGTCGCTTTGAGCGCGATGCCCCCTGAGGAACGCACGAAGTACATCGAGCGCCTGGAGGCGTTCGTGGAGCAGCACAGCCCGCTGCGATGTGCCGCCTACATGACAGCGGGCCGCTTGGGGATGTACCACGTCATGTCAGTCACCAGACCACTGAACACCACTTCGTGTCAGTGGCCAACCGTCACCGTAGGGTAAAGACCTGCGAGAACACGCCTCTCTTGACCACCCGCCACTGCCATGGCCTCACCGTCATGAAGACGGCACATCGCAACTGCGCCCCGCCTCCGAAGGGTACGCGGAGGCGGGGCGCAGGGGTGGAACGAGGCGATCGTACCGGCGCGGCACCCACCCGCGTGTAGATGGGCCGGCAGGCAGGCGTACAGGCCACGAGACGGCTGGCCCCGTACCGAGCAACCCCCGCCCGCCTCATCCAGCCCTCCCGCCTGAGAAAACGGCCTGAGAGCCACACAGGCGTCATCCGCCTTACCCGGGAAACGACACCACCCTTCACTGACCGCACAACACCGACCCCGAGGAACACCCAGCTCAGACGGCACTACACCAATGAAGACAGATGACGCCCGGCAGTGAGGAACGGGCGACGCCTATCAGCCGTTGCCACACCGCTCAGCCTGTCACCAGCCATCGATGAAGCAGCTGCGAGCCGATAGATGCACCGGCTTCCATCGGGCGCCTTCCAGTGCCCGCTGCGGTCCAGTCCACCGGATCACGTCGCCTTGACATCGCGATCTTCTCATCGAAAGGATCACCGGCATACAGTCCAGCACCGCTGTGAAGACACTGGGCTCTTCAATGCCTCGGGGGGATCTTGAGCAGGATACGTCGTATCGCCATCGGTCTGGCACTGACCAGCTGCGCTCTGCTGACAGCGTGCAGCGGCGATGCCGAGGTGGACAAGTCCATCAGTGACATAAGGACCTCTGTAGACCGCATCCGTGATGAGATGAAGCTGGAGTCTGCAGCCGTAGAAGCGGGCGACGCTCGGACCGAGGTCGAAAGCGTGCAGCTTGCCTCGCAGCTCGAACTGGAGAACCTCCGCAAGGCCGCCAACCGTGCCCCTGCCGAGACCCAGGAGTTCGCGGACGCTGCCGAGGCTTGGGCGGAAGCAGTAGTAACTTCACGGACAGCGATCCTCGAAGGAAGCCCGGAAAGCACCTCCACCCTGGCTCTTACAAATGTGCGTCTCAGCGAGAAGACGATGGATCAAGAGGCCGAAGAGCTCAAGATCAAACCCTGGCTGAAGCTGGACGAGTATTAACAGTCGACACCAGCCGGGCTGGGCCTGCTCGGTAGTCGACATCCCGGTCTGAGAACCGCGCTGTTCGGACCAGCAGGCGGCCGTCGGCGCCGACGTGCCCGCCGTGATAGCCCGAGATACCGCCAGGGCGCGGCCCAGGACACGCCGAAGACGCTCATGGCCTGCCTGACGGAAGAGTTCCTGGCCGGCCCCGCCCGACTGGGCCAGAGTCCTGGGGAACTTCATCAAGGAGCTGTGGGAGTAGCCGGCGGGGCCGGGCAGGATGTTCTCCTGCCCGGCCCCGTAGTCGTCGGGTCAGCCGAAGTCGAGCGTCTCCTGCGCGAAGCCGTCCGGCGCCGGAGTCGGTCGGGGCGGAGGCGGGGCATCGTCCTGGCGGGCAGCCTTCCAGCGCTCGGCGAGCTCGTCCTTCCAGCCCTTGGGCGGGGGCCAGGGGACGCCCCAGGCGGCGAGCTGGTTGCGCTTCCAGCCGCCGGCGGGCGTGCGGACGGCCTCGATCTCCTCCGGTGAAGGCAGGACCGTCATCTGCTCGCTCCTCCTCGTCGTCGTCGACACGGTGGCCCCCAGTGTTCCAGGACGAGCGTCGGCGGCAGGCCCAGCTTCGAGGAGGGCGCGGTTCAGGGGGCGGTGCGGTCGAGGATGTCCGTCAGGTCGTCGGCGGCCGCGGACAGCAGCTCCGACTGGCGCGGGTCGGTGTCCGCCTCGCGTCCGGCGGCGAAGGCGAGCAGAGGGACGGCCCACTGGAGCGCGGCGCGCAGGCCGGCAATCTGCTGGTCGCGGATATCAGCGGCAGGCGCGGGGGCGGGCGGGGTGTCCATGGACAGTTCTCCCTTGGTGGTCGGACAGGTGATGCGGGCGATCAGGGCGGTGGCGTTGCCGGCGTACGGGTCCCGCTGCGCGCGGGCGAGCCGGACGACATCGTCGACCAGGAGCTCGGCGGCCTCGCGCGGATCGCCGGACAGGTAGTCGCCCATGTCGTGGTCGACGCCCTCGTGGGGCTCGTAGGCGCCATCGCAACGGGTAGTGCCACAGTGCGCCCGGCCTGACCACCACGTTGAACAGCGGATTCGTTGGTGTACCCGCAGGATTCGGTACGCCAAGGACGCTGAGCTGGAGCGGAAGGAGGCGCTCTTTAACGGCATGGGTCGGAGGCGAGCGCAGTCCGTCTTCGTGGACCCGGACCGGTGAGCGGGGGCACGGTCACTGGCTGGTCATTTGTGCTGTGGGATCGCTTGTGTGGCGGCCCAGGTGGCGAGCAGGCGTAGGCCTTCGTCGGAGGAGGAGGCGGGTTCGGCGGTGTAGATGGTGAGGGTGAGGCCGGGTGCGGCGGCCATCTCGAGTCCTTCGTAGGCGAGGGTGAGGTCGCCGACGGCCAAGTGGTGGAAGCGTTTGGTGCCGGTGCCGTGGTGGCGGACGTTGTGGGCGCCCCAGCGGGTGCGGAAGGCGTCGCTGCGGGTGGACAGCTCACCGACGAGGTCGTGGAGGTCCTTGTCGTGGGGATCGCGTCCGGCTTCGGTGCGCAGGATGGCGACGGCGATGTCGGCGGCGAGGTCCCAGTCGGGGTAGAAGCGGCGGGAGGCGGGGTCGAGGAACTGGAAGCGGGCGAGGTTTTCCTGGTTGTGCGGGTCGGCGTAGACGTCGGTGTAGAAGGCGCGGGCGAGGTGGTTGGTGGCGAGCAGGTCCATGCGGCCGTTGCGGACGAAGGCGGGGCCGGTGGTGACGGCGTCGAGGACCCATTGCAGGCTGCGGTGCGGTGTCCAGGCCCGGGTGGCGCGGCGTCGGGGCCGGGTGAGGGTGTCGGTGCCGTCGGCGGCCTGGGCCAGGTGGAGCAGGTGGGCGCGTTCGGCGTCGTCGAGCCGGAGGGCGCGGGCGACGGCTTCGAGAACAGCCGGGGAGACGCCGGCGAGGTTGCCGCGCTCCAGTTTGGCGTAGTACTCGACGCTGACGTCAGCGAGAGCTGCGACCTCGCTGCGGCGCAGGCCCGGCACCCGGCGGCGGGGGCCGGCGGGCAGTCCCGCCTGTTCGGGGGCGATCTTGGCGCGCCGCGAGGTGAGGAACTCGCGGACCTCCTCACGGTTGTCCATGCCTTCGACGGTACGGCCTGGTCGGCGGCGGAGGGGTGTACTGCTGGTACACCCCTTGCTAGTGACTCGCTGCGCATGCGAAGGACGGGTTACCTGGAAGGCGTGGTGTTTTCTCTGCCGTCCCTGCGGCGGGAGGGAACGCCACGGTCCCACGGTGTTCCCGCCCCGGGAACACCGGTACGCGGGCTGCCCCGGGCGGCCCGGCCCCCTCGCAAGGCAAGGAAACTTCTGATGCGCGGAGCAATGATCCACGCCCCCGGTGACGTGCGTTTCGAGACCGTGGACGACGCGAAGATCCTCCACCCCACCGACGCGGTCATCCGGACGGCCGTCACCTGTGTGTGCGGCTCGGACCTGTGGCCCTACCGCGGTGCGGAGCCGATCGGGGAGCCGCACCCGATGGGCCACGAGTACGTCGGCTTCGTCGAGGAGGTCGGCTCCGAGGTCACCTCGCTGCGGCCCGGCCAGTTCGTCGTCGGCTCGTTCGCGACCTCGGACAACACCTGCGCGAACTGCCGTAATGGGTTCCAGTCGAACTGCCTGCGCCGCGAGTTCATGTCGACCTGCCAGGCCGAGTACGTACGCATCCCGAACGCCGCCGGCACCCTGGTCGCCACCGCCGAGGTGCCGGACGAGGAGTTCTGGCCCGGTCTGCTGGCCGTCTCCGACGTCATGGGCACCGGCTGGTGGGCCGCCGACGCCGCCGAGGTCAAGCCCGGCTCGACCGCCGTGGTCGTCGGCGACGGCGCAGTCGGCCTGTGCGGGGTGATCGCCGCGAAGGAGCTGGGTGCGGAGCGCATCATCGCCATGTCCCGCCACGAGTCCCGGCAGAAGCTCGCGCTCGCGTTCGGCGCCACCGATATCGTCACCGAGCGCGGCGAGGAGGGCGTCGAGAAGATCAAGGAGCTGACCGGCGGGATCGGCGCGGACTCCGTTCTGGAGTGCGTCGGCACCGCCCAGTCCATGAGCCAGGCCCTGCACTCCGCCCGCCCTGGCGGGAACGTCGGCTTCGTCGGCGTCCCCCACGACGTCGCCGTCGACGGCCAGGAGCTGTTCTTCTCCCACGTCGGCCTGCGCGGCGGCCCCGCCCCCGTACGCCGCTACCTGCCCGACCTCATCGACCGCGTCCTCACGGGCGTGATCGACCCCGGCAAGGTCTTCGATCTCACCCTGCCGCTGGAGCAGGTCGCCGAGGGCTACAAAGCGATGGACGAGCGCCGCGCCATCAAGACCCTCCTCACGCCCTGACACCAGCACATCAGCACACCAGACAGAAAGAAGAAGCGACGTGAGCGTCACCTATGACTTCCACGGCAAGGCCGCCTTCGTCACCGGCGCCGCCTCGGGTATCGGCCGGGAAACCGCCCTCGCCTTCGCCCGCGCGGGCGCGCGGGTCGCCCTGGCCGACCTGTCCGCCGACGGACTGCGCGAGACCGCCCGCCTCATCGAGGCCGACGGCGGCGAAGCCCTCACCCTCACCTGCGACGTCACCAGTGAGGAAGACGTCCGGACCGCAGTCGACCGGACCGTGGAGCGCTTCGGCAGTCTGGACGCGGCCTTCAACAACGCCGGCGTCGAACAGCCCGTCCAGTCGGCCGCCGACACCGCCAAGGACGACTGGGACCGCATCCTCGGCGTCAGCCTCACCGGAGCGTTCCTGTGCACCCGCGCCCAGATCCGCCAGATGCTCCGCCAGGACGGCGGCGGCGCGATCGTCAACGTTTCCTCCGGCGCCGGCGTCAAGGGCTTCAAGGGCCAGGCCGCCTACGCCGCCGCCAAGCACGGAATCATCGGCTTCACCCGCTCCGCCGCCCTCGACCACGCTGCCCAGGGCGTCCGGGTCAACGCGGTCTGCCCCGGCATCATCGACACCGAGATGATCCGCCGCTTCGGCGACACCCGCCCTGGTGGACGTGAAGGGCTCATCGCCGACGAACCCGTCGGCCGTCTCGGCAAGCCGGAGGAGATCGCCTCCGCCGTGCTCTGGCTGTGCTCCGACGACGCCGCCTTCACCACCGGTACCGCCCTCGTCGTCGACGGCGGCCAAACCACCTGACCCCATCAACGCTGTCCGGGCTGCGGGACTGGACCGGCAGGAAATCCGTGCTCACGGCTCCCGGACAGCCGTCCCGGAACTGGTCCCGACGTGACGCCGAGGTCTTACGGTCGTTGGACAACACGCACCCATGCCGGGCCCCGGGGATGTCATGGCCGACCCCCGGGGCCCGTGGCGTACCCGGCAGGTCAGCTCGCTTCGGCAGCCGTGACGGCGTTCGCGGCCTGGGGGGCGGCTTCGGTGTGGGTCAGGTAGAGCACCTGGAGCGGGCGGGCGTCGGTGCCCTGGACGGCGTGGGCGCGGCCCGGGTGCGGGCTGGTCTTCGGGATGTCGGTGATGTGCGGGGCGAGGTGGGTCCAGGTCTGGGTGGTGGGAGTCTGCGCCAGATTAACCTGACCTTTCGTCACTACTGTCAGTGCCAGTTCGCCACCACCCGACAGTAAGAACTAGCAGGTCACCTGGGCTACACCACTGACATCCAGGTGACGATTCTCTACTGACAGCCTCATGCAGACAATCAATAAGAGTGCTCTCTGCCGCTCGAGTGACCAGCTTGAAAAGGGGATGTTTAGATCTTCTCTTCAAGCGGTTTCTAAATCACACTTCCGATTCTGGTAAGATGGCGAATTCGATAATCTGCGCTTCTGGAGATGAATTTGTTGCACTGTCAGTAGGTGTGGGCTTTCAAGAGCCTTCCTCGGGCATGGAGGGTTTCCATCAGGAGGAGATGGATTAGCTCTTCGTGGTGTTCCCTATGAGTTGGAGCGACAGCGCTCCGGCCGATGAAGCCTGCGCTGAGCTGCTGGTTCATAAGCTGGAGTGCCTTGTGAGCTTTCTTCAGTTCAGCCAGGCGGGTGAGGGAGTCGCTCTCCGAGACCGGGGTTGCTTCTGTTGCAGAAAAGGCTGCGTCGGCGGCCTTGTCGGCTCGGTATTTTTCAACCTCGGAGAGTCTGACGGGCCATAGACCTTTAAATCGCGAGCTCTGGGATCCGGACTGCGTTTGCTGTGTGCTACATTCGGCCTGAACTGGGTGGCTGACGCTGATTTGTGTCGAAGTTTCAGAAGAGATGGCTTCCTTGGCCAGGTGCCCGGGCCGGCGCTGGCGGGTGACAGCTCTCTTGGCAAGAATTTCCCCTGCTTGACGGCGCCCCTCCCCCGTCAATGAACAAAGGATCCGAGGTGGACGGCCGGGATGAGGGCCTAGTTCGTTGCTGGTCACGATCCACATCAATGCAGAAAGCCTGGTGAGGATCTGCGAGATCGTGCTTTTGCCCAAGCCGGTCTGCTCGCTGATCCTCGCTGCCCATGGCGGGTCGTCGGCTGAAGCGTCCAGGAGCAGGCTCAGTACCTCAGCCGTGGGAAGAGTCGCGCGGATCGCGGGAGTTGTCACACACCTACCCGACCACACTAGAGGGCAATGGTCAAGAATGAACTATGGTCAGGCAGCTCTGTTCTGTGGGGTGCCTCTGCGGGGCGTGCCACGGCTTCATGCAGGCCGGGTACGCCAGCGCCGCCCAGTACCCCCTGTCGAAGACCGCCCGAGAACTGGCCGGCCTCGGCCGCCAGCTCACCTGAGGACCCGCCGGGGCCCCCGGCACACCGTTGCCCGGCCCAACCGACCCACGTCACTACGCTGGCCGCTGGGATGCCCGTACGAAGAGGGAGACCATGCCGTACCGCACCGAGCGCATCGAGAACCTGCAGAGCGAAGGCATCCGTGACAAGGTCTACCCGGGAGCGGTGTGGGCCGTCGGCGACTCCGGCGACTTACGGGCGACGGGAACCACCGGCGTCCTCGACTCCGACGAGCCGAACGTGAGGATGCGGCCGGACATCGTCTTCGACGCCGCCAGCCTCACCAAGATCCTCGCAGTCTGGGCGTCCATCGGAGTCCTGTGGGAGGACGGTGTCCTCAACCTCGACGCCCCGCTCGGCACCTTCTGGGACGAGGTCACCGGCCACCCTCTCGGCATCGTGACCGCGCGGCAGCTCCTGACCCACACCGCCGGCCTCCCTCTCCGGACCCAGCTGAAGAACCTCTACGGCACTGACCCCGCCGCCATCCGCCGCGGAGTCCTGCGCGAAGCCCTCAACCGGCCGCCCGGCGAAGCCGTCGAGTACACCGACCGGGCCGCCCTCATCCTCGGCTACCTCGCAGAACACCTCTCCGGCCAGCTCTGCGAGAAGAGGACCTGGCGCCCGCTCGGCATGGACTCCACCCGCTTCGGTCCGCTGCCCGCAGGCATCGCGACCCGATGCGCCCCCACCGAGCTCGACCAGGACACCGACACCCACCTCAAGGGCACCGCCCACGACTTCTCCGCCCGG
The DNA here is from genome assembly GCF_009299385.1 of Streptomyces cinereoruber. Lineage (NCBI taxonomy): Bacteria > Bacillati > Actinomycetota > Actinomycetes > Kitasatosporales > Streptomycetaceae > Streptomyces > Streptomyces cinereoruber. The sequence goes on from NZ_CP023693.1 coordinate 14,208, forward strand.
CTCCTCGGCGGGGTGTGCGGCATCGCCGGCACCTTCACCGTCCTCGACGATCTGGCCGTCTTCCTGCGCTACATGCTCGCCCCCACCACGGCCCCCGCCCAGGCCGGCTTCGGAGCCGAGTGGAGCACCCACTCCCTCGCCGTGCAGACCGGCGGCCTCCAGCCGGAGCGCGGCCTGTTCTGGCACCCGGCCCCCGGCACCACCAACGAGCAGGACGTCTGGGTCCACTACGGCTTCACCGGCACCGGCATGTGGATCTCCTCCACCCAGAACCGGTGGGCCGTACTCCTCACCAACAAGCTCTACTGCACCCGCGACCGCCAACCACTGACCGACGTCCGCAGCACCCTTCGCCAGGAGGCATTCGCCTGACCTCTCGGTGCGGCCCAGACCCAAACACCGATGCTGAGGGGGTCGGGTGGTCAGCGCGATGCGGCTTCGTCAAGGGTCTGCGGGATCCGCGCTCCGGTGGCGACTGTTGCCTGTCGCGGTCCAGGGCGGGTACGGCCGCGGGCGCGGGCGGGGAGGTTGCTGGGGTGGTCGGGCCGGGTGGCGCTGGCGGTGAGTAGGGTGTTGATTTCCTGGGCGAATTTGTCTCCTGGCAAGGGGATTTCGCTGTCGGGTTCGCGGAGGTAGCCGACGGCGACGGCGGTGGGCATGTAGGCCATCAATTCGGCGACGACGGCGGAGCGGGGCCGGGAGGCGGTCCTGCCCAGGCGTCGCAGGAGCCGCAGGAGGGTGGCGGCGGAGGTCTCCTCCTCGTGGAAGAGGGCGACGGTTTTGTTGTCGCGGTGCACTGTGGTGCGAACAGTCTTCACCACGGGAATGTCGTCGTCGGTCTGCTTGTGCCACCAGCGGGCGGCGTGGGTCTCGCCGAGGGCGAGGTGGTGGAGGTAGAGGCAGTAGGCGGCCGCGGCGTGCCCGGCGCCGGCGGCGTACTGCCACCAGAACCGGGCGCCGTCGTCGGTGTCGGTGAGCTGCAGGACGCAGGCCAGGACCATGGCGCTGCGGGGCTCGGGAACCTGGTCGGTGAGGAAGTCGGCGACGGCATCGGCGGGGGTGTGGGTGACCAGGGCCTCGCACAAGGCGCGCAGGTCCTCGGCGGCCGATGCGGTGTTCGGGTCGGTGGAGTCGCGGGGGGAGTTCGGGTCCGGGTCGCGGGCGGGGACGGTGTCGCGTGGCACGGTTCGTTCGAAGACGAGAAGCGTTCGGGCGAGGAGGCTGTCGAGGTTGGTCTTCTTCATGAGGTGGTTCCCCCGGTGTGGGCCGGCGACTCGACGGTGTCGGCGAGGAACCGGTCGGCGTGGCGTTCGCTGGACCGTACGAGGGCCAGCGGAATGCCGAGGAGGTCGGAGACCTTCTCGGTGGTGAAGCCGCACAGGCGCCTAAGCACCATGACGTCGAGCTGGGTGAGGGGCAGCTTGCTGATGGCAGCAAACATCTCCAGGGACTCGGCCAGCTGGGCCGCCTGGTGGTCGAGGGAGTCCTGACCGTGCAGGGCGGCGGTGTCGAAGGCAGCGTCGGCGAGGACGGGCCGCTGGTCTCGGTGGTCGGCCTTGGCCTTGACGGTGGCGCTGAGGATGTTCCAGGCGTAGCGGCGGATGTCGGGGCTGGCCAGGGCGTCGTCGAAGGAGAGCCACAGGATGGCGAAGGTCTCCTCGACGGCGGCGTCCAGGACGGTGCCGGTCAGGAAGACACCGGCGTAGCGGCGGTAGCCGTCTTCGACCATGGAACGCAGGGCGCCGTGCTCCAGGGGCGGTCCGATCTGGGTGGTGACGGCAAGCCGGCCTGCGGTGGAGCGATCGACCCAGTCGCGGCTCTTGCCGGCGTCCATGGCTGCCTGCTTCCAGAGCCGGTGGAGGGGCCAGGTCGGGATGTTCAGTTCCTCGGCCAGGCGGTGGATGACTTCCCAGCGGGGGTAGTGGCCGACTCCGCGCAGCAGCTCGGAGAGCTTCGATTTTGCGAGTACGCGTGCGCTGAGGTCGGCGAGGGTACGGCCGCTGAGAAGGTAGTGCTCACGGGTGGGGGTGAGCCATGCGCGATGGGCACTGCCGACGGTGGAGGCGATGGGACCGAGCTTGCGGCCGGGGCGGAGCGGGGCCGACTCGGAAGCCGGCCCCGTCGCGTTGTGCATGGGGGTCACGGGGCGCTGTCCTCCTCGTCGCCCGCCGTCGTGGCGGTGCCGGGGACGGCCGCGGTCTTGCTGCGGAAGCCGGCCAGGACATGGGTGACGGTGAGACCGAGGACCGGGGCCAGCGTGGCGATGATGGCGGCGTGCCCCATCGCCGCCATCGCCACGCTCCAGCCGAGGACGCCCAGCGACAGCACCATGGCCGCCGCTATCAGCTTGCTGTTCATCGTGATTCCTTGCGTGTCGTCATGCTGTGCATCCGGAAGGCCACACAGAGGTAGCCCCTTCAACTCGCGGGTGCCGATCCGCTTCTGAAGGAGCATCAGCATGTACCGAGGGATGCCGCTAACGCCACGTGATCATGGAATTACGGAACATTGCGATGCATGGAAGGTGCGCCATGCGGTCGGAGATGACCGTTCCTGTGCGCGTCGAGCCTGCTGACGCTGTTGCGCGGGTGAAGTTCCCGATTTTCCTTGCAATCCCACCGGCCTGACCCCCAAATTGGAGTCAGGACACCTTGGTGTCGTCCTTCCATCCGGAAGGGGCCCGGCTCCCGTGCCGAGAACCACCAGGGAGCACGCGCCACTCGCTCCCGCCCGGCCTGAGATAGAGGCCGGGCGGGACGAAACACCCCCGATGACGGGGACCATGACCGTAGCGCAGCACTCTGACAACAGCCCCTACACCACCGGCTGTTGCTTCTGTGCGCCCCCGTATGCGCCACCGATCCAAACGCCGCCGGGCGCCCTCAGCCCACCCCTGGGCGGGCCAACAGAGAGCATCTTGCTCGGCATCGCCACCCTGCACTCGACGGCTTCGGCATGAGACCTGTCCTGAGTCCGGAGCTGGACGCTCATCACGACGGCGCATCGAACGTGACGGTCGCTACAGAAACAGGCCACTCCCAAGATCATCGGAAGATCTCCGGTTTGACCATCGATCACAAGACGTGACAGCGCATCGGCGCCTTCGATCTCGAGGGCTCGCGTCCACGCAGAGGACGATCGCGACCCGGTCAAGGCCGTCAGCCGAGGCAAATCTCCCGACGGGCTCCTCGCTGTCCCATCGGGTCGTCCGCTCGATGAGGTCTAGGTCGTGTCCGATGGGTCGTGTGACGCTCCCGCTGGGGAGTCGTTCCGTGGGACATGGGGCGGGGAGATCTTTCGGATGAGGAGTGGGCTCGGCTGGAGCCGCACTTGCCGGCGAATCGTGGGCGGGGAGGACGCTGGAAATGCCACCGCCGGGTGATCAACGGGATTCTGTTCCGGCAGCGGACCGGACTTCCCTGGTGGGACCTGCCTCCCTGCTTCGGTAGCTGGAAGACGGTCCACGACCGTCATCGCAGGTGGTCGGCGGACGGCACGAGGGAGAGAATCCTGCGGGCCGTCCAGGCCGACGCCGATACCAAGGGCCGGATCGACTGGAGCATGGTCGGCGTCGATTCCACGACATGCCGCGCTCATCAGCACGCGGCTGGCGCCTCCACCCGCGCCCCGAAGATCCCGGGTCGGCGCAGGAGCCCGACGCGTCACCGTTCCGATGAGGCCCTGGGACGCTCGCGAGGCGGGCTCACAAGCAAGATCCACCTCGCCGGAGAAGGCGGGTGCCGCCCGCTCGGGTTTGTCATCACGCCCGGTCAGTGGGGGGACGCACCGCAGATGATTCCCGCCCTGGAAGAGATCCGGGTGCCCCGGCAGGCTGGTGGACGACCGCGCACCCGGCCCGACCACGTCGGGAGAGGCAAGGCGTACTCGTCACGCCGCAACCGGCATCACCTGCGCAGACGCCACATCAAGCACACGATCCCCGAGCCGAGAGACCAACGGGCCAACCGCCGGCACCGCGGCAGCCAAGGAGGCAGGCCCGCCGGGTTCAACAAGGCGATCTACCGTCGGCGCAACGAAGTCGAGCGGACCATCAACCGGCCCAAGAACTTCCGCGCCATCACCACACGCTTCGACAAACGGGCGTACGTCTTCCACGGAACGGTCACCGTGGCCGCGATCCGCCTATGGCTCCGTCCGCAGTGAAACGCCCCGTTGAGAGGTCCTTGGCACCTGGGCAGTGGTGGCGCAGTTCGCTGAGTACGCGCTCGTCGACAGCCCTGACGTCCCAAGATGAGCTGCCGAACTCGGTCTACCAGGGTGAGCGGGTGTCGCGGCGTGCTTCTGGGGTCTGCTCAGGCAGAGCCGTGTTCTGGTCGGTGCGCAGCAGCATGCCCGGGTAGGGTTCGAAGTCCTCATTGGGCGGTGCCGGCTGGTAGAAACGCTCGGTGCGCGGAATGGTGACTTCCACCAGCCGGCCCTCCTGGAACATCCATAGCCCGAAGCAGTCGTCGTCCTGGTCGCGAAGCAGAACCTGCACCGTGTGCGGATGCGGCCACGGCAGCGACTCCAGGTGCTTGAGCAGGCCCTGGCGGCCACGCAATTTCTCGAACTCCAGGGCCCACCCGAACTTGTAGCCCCACTGCCCCGCTATCGGGACGAAGCGACCTCGCCACGTGCGTTCCGAGTCGTCCTGGGTCAGTGGTTCCATCACCTCGCCCGACCAGCGGGCGAGCACGATGACCTCGGCGTCTCTACTCATGCCGGAGTATGACCGCATCCGCCTGATCCACCGCAACCAAATTCCTCAACCGGCCGACGCAGGCAAGGACGGGCGGATTGGCGGCGAGCTCTCAGTGCCAGCGAGCCCGACGACGGCACCTCCAGAGAAGCTCATCTACGCCTATGCCACGGCCCTGATCAGCTCACACGACCCATCGGACAGCCCCTAACCTGCCCAGTCCTTCTCGGCCCCTGACGCAGCCGCGCTCTTCGAACTACCCTGCGAAGAACAGCGAGGAGGAGAAGTGACCGCTCTACTTACCCTGTTCGGAGTCATCTTCGGCATCGGGGCGCTGTCGTACGTCGTGGTGCGCCGTCGTGGCAGAAGCCGGACGGAGACGGCCGAGGGTCTCCTGCAGGAACAGCAGGCACGGCTTCAGGCCCACCAGGACCGGGTGTCCTACAACTCCTGGGCGGTGCACAACTACCTACCGACCGCCAGCGACAGCTACGGCCGCCGAAACGGACAGCATTAGACACTGCATAGCAAGCGATCTGTTAGGGGGCCGCAGGGCCGACGTCAGTGAGCCTGTTTCATCCTGAATAGTTGCAGGTCAGCAGCGTGTGGGCGGCCTGGACGATGGTGCCGATGCGACGGGTGGAGCATCTGGCCCGCTGGAGGATCCGCCAGGACTTCAGCTGTGCGAAGGCGCGCTCACCCGGGCCAACGACGAGGGGCCCTACCTCGTCACCACCCTCGCTGACCAGCCTCTTTCACCCTTTAACACAGGATGAAAGAGGCTGGTCAGCGAGGGTGGTGACGTGGCAAAGCCTTGGTCGTTGACGGTGTTGATTCCACTCGACACTGCCGACAGCCTGGGGGCTCTGTTGGTTCCTTATCCCTTCCTGCTCGACGTCCCGTACGAGCTGGTCGAGCATGTTTCCTGTGGACGCGGGACAGGGCGGTGAACTGGGCGCGCAGGGCGTGGCAGGTGACGTCGAGCGGGACGGGAACGGGGAGCTCGGCCAGGAGTTCGTCGCCGGTCAGCTCGTAGAGGGCGCTCTTGGGCGCCATCACCCGCAGCGCGCCCTCCAGAAGGGGCTGGGCGCCGCGGGTGACGGAGTACTCGCTGACGAGCGGGCCGCCGTAGAAGTCGTCCCACTCCCTCGTGTAGAGCGCGCAGCCCTCAAGGACGCTGGGCATCTCCGGGTCGGCCTGCCAGGCCGTGTGGATCTCCCGAGCCCGGTCCACGACGGCGGCGGGCTCGATGGCGGTGATGGTCACGGTGGTGCTCCTCTCGGTGATGGTGCGCGGGTGGTGACCGTGCCTCCGGGGGCTGCGGGGCGCCCCGGAGGCACGGTGTTCGGCGGGCCCCGGTGGGGCGGATGTTGCCCGGCGCGGTGGTCAGCGGGGTGTCCTGGCCTGGCGGGAGGAGGTAGGCGCGGCGGGTCCAGGCGGGGGTGCCGGTGTGGGTGGGCAGCTGCTCGCAGCGGATCGCGAGGAGTTCGCCCTCGACGCCGGAGGCGATGTCCCGCACGGTCTTGCCGACGAGGCCGAAGACGTCGCCGGATGTACCGGGAGCGCTCATCCGGCGGACTCCGGTTCTCCGTCGTGCTCCTGGTCGGCGTCGGCGGCGGTGTTGGCGTCGAGGAAGCGGGCGTACCCGGCTTGGGCCCGGGCGACCAGGTCCGGAGAGGGAACGCCGTACGCGGGCTCGGGCGGCAGGGGGTCGGGGTGCGTCATGCGGGCATCGCTCCCGGGCGTCAACACGGCGACAGAGACGGTCCTCAAGGGGGACTTGCGGAGTTGACCGTACGGGCGGGCGCGGTGGGGTAACACTGACCGTGAGTACGGGTTCGCGTACGAGCGCCGAGCCGGGAGGCGGCCCGCGATGGGCAGGCAACCACCACCGCCGAGAGCACCGTCCGTGGCGGGCTTCGTCCTGCGCCTGGCCCGCGAGAGCGCATCGCTGACGCAGGCGCGACTCGGCGAGGCGCTCATGGTCGACGTCGACACGGTGCAGGGATGGGAGTCGGGCCGACGGCCGCTGTCGAATGTGAAGGCCGGGGTACTGCTGGAGCTGCGGCGGCGTCTGCCCGCGCTCGGAGCCGAGCCGGGAATCGTCGCGGTGCTGGAGGCGGCGATGGACGCCGACCGGGTCCTGGCGGCCGGACTCGGCGCGGTCGAGGGGCAGGTTCATCCGCTGGCCGGGTGGGTGCACACCCGGGAGACCGCACACCTGCTGTCCTGGGCGCTGACCGGGACGACGCCGCCCGCGCTCGCCGGACGCCTGCCCCGGCTGCGGCGCGGGCCGGCCGCTACCGCGCCGGTCTTGTCGGCCGGGCAGCGCGAGGCGTTCTTCGTCCACCTGCGGGAGACCACCGAGCGGGCGGCCCGGCATGACGAGGAGGGGGCGCTGCTGCACCGCCAGGCGCTGTATCTGGCCTCCTACGACCACGGGCCGGACGCGGCCGCCTGGACCCGGGCCGCCCTGCACCGCGGCCGCGACGTCCTGGCCCGGCGCGGCTTCTCCCCGCACTGGGCCGGCGCCCGCTCGACCGCCACCGCGCTTGCCCGCCAGGGCGACCCCCAGCCCCTGCTCGACTTCATCGACCGCGCGCTCGCCGACGACGACACCGCCGAGGCGGCGAACCTGAACTACTGGGCGTACTGGGTCGGCGCCATGAGCACCCCGCAGCCGGACGACGCCTTCATGACCGACCGCGCGCTCGCCGGGTGGGACCCGGTCACCCTGCTGCGGGGCCTGGCCCGCGGGCTGCACGTGGCGCCCGGGTACGTCGACCTGTACGCGCACACCCTGTGGGCGCTCCTCGTGCGGTTCCCGTGGCTGCCGCAGGCCGCCGGGCAGATCGCCGGCCCGCTGCGGGTACGGACCGGACAGCTCCTCGATGGGGCGGAGTTGTCGGCACGATCCCGGCGTGAGCTGGGCAGGGTCCATTACGGTCTCGATCACAACCGCTGACGTACGGAGGACCATATGGCCGACGACAACACCGTCCGGGGCACGGCGAGCTTCATCTCCGAGCTCGGCGTGCTCAAGCGCGTCGCGCGGACCGGCTGGTGGTTCACCGGCAACAAGGCACCCGAGTCCGTTGCCGAGCACTCCTTCCGGGTCGCGGCGGTCGGCGCGATCCTCGCCATGATGGAAGGCGCCGACGCGGGGAAAGTGGCGCTGATGTGCACGTTCCACGACAGCCAGGAGACGCGGATCGGGGACATCCCGCACATCGGCCGACGCTACATCAAGGCCGCTGAGAACGGGGAGGTGACCGCCGACCAGGTCGTCAACGCCCACCCCGCCGTCCGCGCCGGCGTGCAGGCCGCCGTCGACGAGTACGAGGCGCGCGAGACGCTGGAGGCGAAGGTCGCGCGCGACGCCGACAAACTCGAATGCCTCTTCCAGGCGGTCGAGTACCGCGAGCAGGGCTACAGCCTCACCCAGAACTGGATCGACACCTCCCTCGCCTCGCTCACCACGACGTCGGCGAAGGCGCTGGCCGAGGCCGCCTTGAGCGGCTCCTCCCTGGACTGGCAGAAGAACGTACGCCCCTGACCCCTACCCAACGTGGAGAGGCCCCCAGCGCGAGCTGGGAGCCTCTCCACTGCTGTTCCAGGGTCGTCAGACCCGTTGGGTCCAACAGGTCTAGGTGCCGGACGGCTGCTTCGTGTCGGGAGCCGTCTGCAGCGGCTTGGTCGCCTCCGCCACGAACGCCTCACGGCGGGCAGAGGAGGTTTCCTGCGCCTGCCAGTACATACCGAGGCCGCGCCCGGAGCCCTCCTCCGGGGGGATGTACTGGGCACCGATGCCCGTGGCCAGGTCTTCGAGGGCGTCCATCATCGCGGTGGCGGCAAGTGCTACAGGTCGGGGGCCGAGCATGGTGACTCGCTCGGCTGCCCGGGCCACCGGGATCCGGTCCCGGTGCATCTGCTCCGCGACGGCCTCGTTCGCCGTGTCCCAGACGTCTTCCTGGTCGAGGATCTCGATCTCGTACTCGTTCAGAGTCCTTTCGTCGAGCTGTGTCACCGCCTCGTCCCAGAGCGCGAGGAAGTCGACGAACGCTTCCTGCCGCTGCCCGCGAAGCCATTGCTCGTGCTCGACCTTCGCCTGGTCGCGCACCTGCCGGCGCCCGACCCACACGCCGATGAAGCTGTCGGCCACAGTCACGGTCCCCGCCACTCCGGCCGCTACAACGGCCGCCACCCCCTGGTCCTTGGGGCTCATCCTGCCCGACTCCCACGAGAGCAAGGTCGTCTGCAGGGGCCCGGTACCGGCGCGGAGCGCCGATACCTTGGTCCCCAGTGCGTCCGACTCGCCGAACTTCGCGGTGGTGCTGCGCGACCTACGCACCCCGGGCCGACTCCTTCCCCCTGCCCGCAGCACGGCTCCCGGTGGTCGCCGGGAGCCGTTTTTGTGGCCGGTCGGGCTCTGTTGGCTTCGTTCACGTTCAGCGACAGCGTTTGTTGACGAGTTTCAGCAGCGTTTGGTGATCAACTCGGCTCTGGTCCACTTCTTGTGGTGCGGTCACATTCTGTACTGACTCGGCACGTCTGCTGAGATGATCGCCTCCTACTTCAAGTTGGCGGGAGCTGGGTCTGTCATGAGCGAATGGTCGCCGGAGGTGCTCGAGGTCCTGGAGGCTTCGGGATGGACGGCTGGCAGGCGGGTCGATACGGCTGGCTGGCGGTCCATGTTCGAAGGGGCCGGCATCGTCATGCACGATGCCGCGGAGAAGTTCCTTCAGGAGTTCGGGGGGCTGACCGTGAGCATCGGTGGTCCGGGAATCAGCTGCGCCCGCGAGCCATTCGAACTGGACCCGGAACTGGCGTGGGGGGAGGAGGACCGGTTCTCCGGGTGGAGCGACACCTTGGGGAGAGAGCTCTTCCCACTCGGTGAGCTCGATCACGGCCGGTTCTTTCTCGGCATCGATGAGCACAGTGAGATCTACCTGGTCGAGGGCTGGGCCGCCAGCTTCGGGGCAATGCCGCACGCCCTTGAGAATCTAATCCTCGGCGTGATGCCCCGAAGGATCGACGAGGGGCAAAGGCAGCCGGACCAGGCTTGGTGACAGGGTCACTTGGCGAGCAGGACGCGCTTGCGGAGGAGCTCGAATCCCGCGCGGCCGAACATCTGTCGCTTCAGCATCTTGATCCGGTTCACGTGCCCTTCAACGACGCCTGAGTTCCACGGATGGGAGAGGCCGGCGGTGACAGCATCCAGGTCGCGTTCGAGGTGCCGAGCAAATCTCTGAAAGCTCGGCAGATCTGTGGCGACCGCGGATGCGATCCATTTCGGCAGCTGTTCGCCTCGCAGCTGGGTCAGCATGTCCGCGAAGGCGCGGACATGGCTGGCAAGGCTTTCGAGGCTGGAGCAGCCGGCGAGTACGGCCTTGAGCTGCAGCTGGTCGCCTTCGGGGAGCGCGTCCGGGTGTGTGAGGATCCAGCGGGCGACCGCGCGGGCTGATGGCGGCCGGGGCCCGACTGGCTGGGGCCTTCCGCGTAGATTCCGGCTGACGTAGGCGCGAACGTTGCCGTAGCCGTCCGGATAGCCGAGCTCCTTGATCTCCTCCCACAGCTTCCAGGCGTTGGTGCAGCCCTCCTGCCATCGCTGGTCGAGGTGGGACTTGTAGGCGTCCAGCTTCGTGGGACGGCTTTGCCACTGGCCGGTGAACAGCTGTTCTGGCTCGGTGGCGCGGGAGAAGCGGAGGACGGTGGTGAGGCCCATGCCGAGTTGCCGGGCGATGGACCGCTTGCTGTGGCCGGCGGCCAGTAGTGCGTGGACGGTCGCGTGTTTGGCTCGGGTGCGTTCGGCGAACCGATGGCCGGTCGGCCACGGCGACAACTCGGTCGCCTCCGGCGCCAGCTGTGGCTCTTCCAGCGGCGCTGGTGTGGGGCGGAGGCAGCCACGATGCCGGTAGACGCACTTCTCGGCGGCTTCGCCGAGGTTGTGCCAGAGGTGCCGTCTGTCTGCGACCTGGAGGGCTTGCGGGGCGCCTCGGGTGGCACCTTCGGCGTAGAAGAGTGCACGGTCCCGGCAGATGATCTCGACTTCGGGCCGTTCGGCCAGCCAGGCCGCGAGGGTGTCCGCCTCCCGGTCCGGAAGGAGGTCCACGGGGCGGCGTGTCTCGACGTCGACGAGCACGGTTCCGTAGATCCGGCCCTTGTGCTGGGCGTATTCGTCGACGCCGACCACACGTGGCGTGGCCGCGGGTGGATCCGGCAGCGACGTGATCAGCCTCAGGAGGGTGTTCCGGCTGACCCGAACGCCGAAGGCGTCAGCCATCCGGGCGCCGGCGCGTCCCGCGAGCGCGAGAGCGACCGAGACCAGCGTTGATCGCAGCCGCTCTGTCCGTCGACCGAACCGACGAGTGAGCCCGGGCACCTGCTCGGCAAACGTCTTGCGCGGGCAGGAGCCCTCCAGGCAGACGAACCGACGCACCCGTAACGACACCACGACCAACTTGCCCGCTGTCGGCAGATCACGGGGAAATCGCAGGTAGGAGCCGTGTACTCGCCCAGACCAGCACCCGCAGCCCGGACAGGCCGCCTGCCTAAGGGCTGTCCCGTAACTGCCAGGAGGGGTAAGCGTCGGGCTCAGACTCCCTTGTGGTCTGCTGCTGCGGCCCAGCGACGGACGTGCGGGTCGGGATGGACCCGGGCGGGTGCGAGTGTGCTTTCAAGTAGTTCGTGCAGGGACGGCGGATAGGCCGCGCGGGAGGTAGGCAGGTCCAGCAGGACGCGGTGGCGCATCTGCAGGTCGGTGGCTTCGGCGAACACCCGCAGGGATGCCTCCAGCCAGGCGGCCTTGATGTCCCGTGCCTCGTCCAGGGCGGGATCACGTACCCCGCCGGGTCCGTACGCCGGAGACCGATCTGCACGCAAGGGCACGTGGGCGCTGTACCAGGCCCGCACGGCACCAGCTCGCTCGGCATCCGTGCCGGTCCGCAGGTAGTCGATCAATGCCGCCATCACGCGGCGGCGTCCGAATGCGTAGACCGCCGGCTCGACGAACCAGCGGCAGAAGCTGGGATCCGGGTCGTATACGGCTGCCGCCATCAACGGGGCGAACCACTCCTCGGACAGACTCGCACGTTCGAGCAGGGGCTTACGCACCGCATGGGCGAGGTGGCGGGCATGCCGGTCCTTCGGCTCCATGCTGACGTCTCCGACGCCCAGCAGCTGGGCCACCTCTGTCACGCATGTCAGGAATGAACGCGGTTCTATGCCGCTCTGCTCGTCTTCGGCCACGGCAGCATTCTGGACTGTCCGGATCGGCAGGCCCAGGCCCGATGGCCGCTGGTACTTGGACGGAAGAGCGCTTGCTCGGCCTCGCCCGGGTGGAACGATCACGGCGTGGCTGGTGTGATCACGGCGTCGGAGCCGTCCTGAATAGCCCCATTCTCCGGGCTGAGCCCTCGCGCCTTCGGGAAGCTGGTGACCGTGCTGCGACGTGAAGGTGCGGACGCGGCCCGCAAAGGCCGGCCATGGAGCCTCCCGCTGGAGGACCGGGCCCTGCTAGTGGCCGCGTACTGGCGCACGAACCTGACCATGCGCCAGCTCGCCCCGCTGTTCGGGGTGTCCAAGTCTGCGGCGGATCGGATCATCGACCACCTCGGACCGATGCTCGCGCTCCAGCCCCGCAAACGTTTTGCGAAGGACACCGTGCTCATCGTGGACGGCACGCTGGTTCCCACCCGGGACCACACCATCGCCGAGCGGTCGAAGAACTACCGGTACTCCACCAACCACCAGGTCGTCATCGACGCCGATACCCGGCGCGTCGTCGTGGTCGGCCGACCGCTCGCCGGGAACCGAAATGACTGCAAGGCGTGGGAGGAATCCGGCGCCAAGTCCGCCGTCGGCAAGACCCTCGTGATCGCCGACGGCGGCTACCCAGGCACCGGCCTCGTCATCCCACACCGTCGTGAGCGCGGCCAGACCGAACTGCCGGTCTGGAAGGAAGAGCACAACCGATCCCACAAGCAGGTTCGGGCCCGGGTCGAGCACGTCTTCGCCCGGATGAAGACCTGGAAGATCCTCCGCGACTGCCGCCTCAAGGGCGACGGTGTCCACCAGGCCATGCTCGGCATCGCCCGGATGCACAACCCCGCTCTCGCCGGATAGACCAAAGGGCTCCAGGGTGATCAACCATGCCCGAGGCGACCCGAAGATCATTTACGGGACAGCCCTTAGCAGACCGCTGCCGCTCCTGGCCGTTGCGATCCTCCCCGAAGACCATCTGGCCCTGTTCCTACGGTGCTCCTTCGCCGCTGTCGCCGGCGTAGCCCCGACCGGAGTCCGAGTGTTCTGCGTTCCGGTTAGGGGGGAGGTAGGTACGGGTTCCGGAGACGATCTCGTTGTCCCCGCGGCTGACGATGACGGCATTGACCGTCTGCGCGTCGAACTCGCAGTTCACGAGCTTCCTTGTCCCGACTGGTTCGGGTACGCGTCCGAGCCGGAGCGTGTCCAGCGTGACCCATTCCTCGGGGATTCCCAGGTGGGCGGCGTAGTCGGAAGGAGTGGGCACGTCCCCGCCATCCGAGAGTTCGGGGGATACGTCGATCATGGCGTGGAGTACCTGGGTGGCGCGTGCGAGCTTCGGGCTCGCCTTCTGGAACTCGAAGTACAAGTAGCCGACGCCGAGCGAGACCGCTGCCACCCCGATAGCGAGGCCGGGGGATGCAGGGGAGATTTCGTCGATCCAGCGCCCGGAGGCGGCGTCGTTCCAGCGGAGCCGGGTGGTGATCTGTGGTGCCCAGCCGACGAAGGCCGCGATGACGGCGACGAATGCCGCGGCGAGGGCAACCTTGGCACGTCGGATGTGGGTGGCGACGGTTCCTCGGTGGATGCCGGTGATCTGGGCGATCTCGGCGTGGGTGTAGTCCCAGCCCTCGTTGAGCAGGATGAGCCGGCGCTGCTGCGGGGAGAGCTTCCCGAGGGCTCGTCCGGTGTCGAGGACGGTGTCGGTGTCTTCTTCGAGGTCGGAGACCCACAGAGCCTTGTGGCCTTCAGACATCGAGGCCGTGGTGTCGAGAGGCTCGGCCGCCTTGCGGCGACCGACGTCCCTGACCCGGTTGCGGATGACGGCGCACAGATAGCCGTAGAGGTTGCCGATCTCCGTCTTCTCGCTGTTGGTGAGGATGGTGACGAGGGCGTCCTGGACGATGTCCTCGGCGTCGGCGCGGGAGGCGGGCAGGCCCTCGTCCCGGAGTTCGCGCCGGGCCAGGCGCAGTAGCGCCTGGCCCTTGTCGTGGTGGACGGCGAGGAGTTGTTCGTTGAATGGGGTGTAGGTGTCAGGCACGGCCGACGCCCTTGTTCGGGGCTGTGCGGGCGGTGGGGAGGGCGGCCTGGGCGCGGATGATTTCGGCTTCGCCGTGGGCGCGGGCGAGGTCGGCCAGGGCGTGTGCGTGGATCACCTCGGCCTCCCCCCGGGTGTGGTTGCGGTCCTGCATGATCTTGATCAGTTTGTCTGTCATGGGGACGAGGACGACCAGGACCGCGGCGATGAGGAGCTCCATTGTGTTCCTTCCGGTGGGGCTCGCGCGGCGGTTCCGCGCGAGCCGTTCACCAGGGAAGGGGCGCTGGAGCGACGTCTGCATGACACGTCGCGTGCACTTTCGGTGTGGAGCCCCGCTCCTGGGGCCCTGCGGCCGGAGGTGAGAAAGAATCTTGGATGGGGTGTCATGCAAACGCGGCGCTCAGCCCCCCAACCTGGTAGGGGGCCTACGTCCGCAACCGCGAGGCCGGACTTTTCACCCGAAACGGCAGCGCCTGAACTGCCGCGATGGCCGGTGAGAAGCAGGTTCTGGCACAGATGGTGCTCCACCAGCCGTCCATGGCCCACTCGATGTCGTGGGGTTCCGGCAAGCTACGGCGCTCGAATTTCGCGTGGGTACGTGTGATCAGTCGGCCCAAGTCCCGTTGGGCTCAGGGAGGAAGGTGCAGCATCACCCGCTCCAGGTCGTCACGACCGTCTTCCACCTCTATCCCAGACGAACAGGCCCCGGAGACGTTCAGGTAGCGGCCCGATTGTTTGAAGGCCCGATAGAAACGAGAGAGCGCTTAGCGACCGCGCTGGGCCACATCTTCTGGTCTTCGACCGGCGGAACGCCGCACAAGTCCGCTCCACTGTGCCGTCGGAGCGTCCACGAGCAGTCCCGCCCGCGGCAACAACGGCGTGATCACCGCCCATGCGGCGTCAGGAATCTCCCTATCCCCCACCACCGGACCAACCATCCGATGATCGGGCAGCACTTCCTAAAGAGGTCGTTTTCACCTGTGATGCTTACCTATAGGCCGATTTTTGAGGCAGCGGATGGTGGTGCGGGTGAGGCTGTGGAAATCGTCGATGCCCGCGGGGCGTGTGAGGTTGCGGGTGGAACGGAAAACGACGTAATCCTGTCTCATCCCAAGGTGTCTGGTCTTCGCAGTCCTGTGCTTCAACTGCGGCTGCCGTGCGCCTGGGCTCATGTGGTCCGCAGCGGTACGCCGGAAGTATGGCGAAGCGACGTCCGTATCCGAGTGATCTGTCCGATGCCCGCTGGGAGTTGATCGAGCCGGTCCTGACCGCATGGCGGTTCGAGCGCCGAAGCAGAGCCTTGCACTTCGGCCGGCCGCCCGAGCACGACCTGCGCGACATCATGGACGCGATCTTGTATGTCGACCGCATCGGGGTCCAGTGGCGCTACCTCCCGCACGACTTCCCACCCTGGAACACCGTCTACGGCTACTTCGCCAAATGGGCCGACGAGGGCGTGTTCGCCCAGCTCAACGGTCTGCTCAGGCAGTTGCTACGCGAGAGGGAAGGGCGAGATGGCGAGCCTTCCGCGTGCGTGATCGATGCCCAGAGCGTCAAGACCTCTACCAGCGTTCACGCCTCCAGTCAGGGCATCGACGCCGGGAAGAAGATCGTGGGACGCAAGCGGAGCATCGTGACCGACACGCTCGGCCTTCTCCTCGCGGTGCTGGTCACCGCGGCAAGCGTGCAGGACTCCACCGCCGGCACCCGGCTCCTGGACCAGGTCGCCGCGATTCACCCCGGCATCCGGAAAGTATGGGTCGACGGCGGCTACCGACAGCACCTCGTCGAGCATGCCGCCACCCTCGGCATCGATATGGAGATCACCGCCCGTAAGCCCGGGACCAGGGGTTTCACTCCGATTCCGAAGCGGTGGGCGGTGGAACGGACCTACGGATGGCTCATGCTCCACCGGCGCCTGGCCCGCGACTACGAAACCCTGCCCGCCCACTCCGAAGCCATGATCCACCTCGCCATGACCGGCCTCATGGCCCGCCGCCTCACCAGCGAGAACACCATCTCCTGGCGCGACCCAAAGAGCACCACAGAACACCCCATCACGGGATGAAATATCGGGCGAAAACGACCTCTAAGAATCAGGCCTCGGCCAAGGATCGAGACCCGGATCGGAGTACAGGCAGATGAGTGGACGATTCGCACACACTGCCAACCCTAGGGATTCTTCAAAGGTGGAACCAATCTCCCAGATCCAACCCATTCCAGCAGCAACTACCCTCCCCCTGGCTTCGACGAACACGCTTGAATAACTGAGCCATTCACCGATGGGGAAATAGTCCCCATCGAGAACGCTCTCTACCTCTATTGCCAGATCACGTTGCCCTGTTCCAGCAGCAAGGGGATCGAAATTGTAAGGCTCGTCGTTCATGAAGTTCGGGCCAACTCGATTGACCGGCTCGATTGAGAGCCCTCCCACCGTCGCTAGTACTTCCTCTGCCAATGGGTGGGACCGGTACCCTTCACCCTCCAGTGGCTCCACCCACTGACCTGTGTCGACCTTCCTTCCTGCGCTCCATCCGGACGCGATAAGCGCCTCAAGCAGATCCTCGCTGAGCGAGTCGAAGCGAATTAGAGGCATCAGTTGATCTCCAGATCTTCCAGCAGCCTGCCGCAACGTCCACAGGGGCGAGCGGGTTCGCCATGCCCATCTGTCTTCGATGTCGGCATAGAATTGTTCCGCGTCATTACCGTTTCCATGGTTCCCCCCCTGATGGCCTCGGGGCCCTCCTTTGCCTGAGCCTGAATCAGACAGTGCACCTCCGCGCACCCTCCATGGTGACCTGTCCGTTCGAGTGCATCCGCTAGCGGCCCTTCTGCCTGCTGGCCATGCTTATTGCGGCCGTGGTACTTCTCACCTGAAGGGGATGTGTACTCAGAGGCAAACTTCGTCCCAGGCTCATTGCGAACGCTGTCGGCATAGTCACCCAGGTTGCAGTTGTGCACCAGGAGCGACCTGGCCCCTGCCAGTACATAGTACGTGTGCAGATCATCGACCGTGAGGTTGTAGACCCGCTTCTGTTGGGTCCACGCACGCGCGGCGCTCACCTGGATGTAGGAGCCATTTCCGGTCTGCAACAGCATTCCGGGGATGATCTCCTTGGCGTAGATCCACTTGCCGAGTTCGGGCGCCCAGAAAGGGTGATTGTCCGTCGCTACAACCTTTCCCGGATGTCCACCGGGGTTCGTGACGGTGACCTCGACCAGGTTCTTCTCACCTTCACCGGTGATGAGTGCTGTGACCGTGCGCGGGCCGGTTTCTCCGGTCACCGGGTCGGTAGCGGTAACCTCGTCGCCGACGCGCACCTCTTCTATGGCCTTGTCGTTGCCGTCGGCCATCACGACCTTGGTGTCCGGGGTGAAGCTGTTGCCTGTGCCGCAGCTGCCTGCCCCGCTGTCAGCCGGTTTGGGTGCGGGCGGGCTGTCTGCCGCCTTCGGTACGGGTGCGGTCTCGGCAGCCTTGGCCGTCGTCGCCGCGTCGCCGGCGTTGTTGGCGGTCTTGGCGGCCTGTGTGGCGTCGAGTGCCTTGTTGCCGTACTTGGCGGCGTTCGCCGCGTAGCCCGCGCCCGGGATGGCCGAAGCGGCGGAGAGGCCGGCGTTGACGTAGTCGCCTTCCGCGGCGTACCAGCCGGCGTTGGCCAGGTCGGCGGCCTCGCCGACAACCGGGACCATGCCTACGACGTCGAGCGAGGTGTGGCCGATCGTCTTCCAGGACGGCATCTTCGGCCACTTGCCGGTCGGGTCGGTGAGCTTGACCGGGTTGTTATGGGTGTAGGTGTAGGCGGCGAGGTTGCGCGGCTCGGTGATGCCGCCCGCCATGCCCCCGTCGAGGTAGTCGGGCAGCGCCGGGTCGGTGCTCGCCCAGAGCTGGGTCCGTGGGTTGTAGTAGCGGGCTCCGTAGTAGTAGAGCCCGGTCTCCGCGTCGAGTTCCTTGCCGGTGAACTGGTAGGGCGTGTCCGCCTGTCCGGTCCGTTCCTCCACCCAGGTCTCCCCGTACGGGAAGTACTCCAGGTGCTCGGTGACCTTGCCCTGCTTGTCAGTGACGTAACCGGAGGAGCCGATGTGGTCGGCGTGGAAGAACTGCTGGGCGTCCTCGGGACCGGTGGTGGCGACGGTCTTGGTCGTCACGCGGCTGTCGCCGACGAAGACGTGCTTGTAGCCGGTGGCGTCGCGTTCGCTGTAGTACCGGTTCGGGTACAGCGAGAGTCCGTCCTCGCTCCGCTTGACGAGGCGGTCGCCCTTGTCGTCGTAGACGTAGGAGACGGTGGCGCCGGCGCAGCCGCTCGGGTCCTGCGCGAGGGTGCCGGTCGCCGTGTCCTGGTTGCAGGCGAGGCGGTTCTCCTCGTCCCACACGTACTGCCGCCGCTTGTCGGCGCCGCCGCTGGCGGCGGTGTTGACCGTGTCGGTCAGGTTGCCGTTGGCGTCGTAGGCGTGGGTGACCGGCCCGACCCGGCTCGGGGCGTGCGGCCTGCCGCCGTCGTAGGCGTACGTGTAGGCGTAGGTGGTCCGGTCCTGGACGTCGATCGGGTTGGACGGGTCGTCGACCGGTTCGATCGGCCCGGCGCTGCCGTTTTCGACCGGGAAGGCCGGGGTGCCGCCGGTGACCTTGTGGGTCTGCGACTTGCTCGTGGTGTTGTGGATCGAGTCGTAGGTCAGGCTCAGCGTGTACGTGTTGACCGCGTTGTTCTTGTCGGTGTACCGGCCGGACGCGGAGGTGAGCCGGTACTGGTCGTCGTATCCGTAGGTCTGACTGCTTGGACCGCCGATGTCCCCGCCCTGCGGCACGTTGTTCGCCAGCGAGGTGATGTTGCCGATCTTGTCGTACGTGTAGCCCAGGTCCTGGAAGGCGGTTCCGCTCGGTGCTGCGGACTTCAGTGCTGCGAGTCGGCGGTCCTCGGCGTCGTAGGTGTAGGTGGTGCGCACCCCGTTGCCGGTCTGCTGCAGGATCTTCTGCCCGAATTTGTCGTAGTCGACCCGGTCCAGGTATGTGTAGCTGGTGCCGTTCTTCGATCCGGTGGCCCGGCCGACCTGGCCGCCCGAGTCGTAGTCGTAGGTCAGGACCTCGCCGTCGGGATAGGTCATCTGCAGCACACGGTTGAAGGCGTCGTAGCGCCAGGCGGTGGTGTAGGTGCGCGGGGCGTCGTGGACCGCGGTGATCGTGCGGGTCTCCTTGGTCACCTCGCCCAGCGCCCCGTAGGCGCGCTTCACGGTTCCCGCCGCGTCGTGGACCTCGGTGACGCGCGAGGCCGCGTTGTCCGGTGCGCCGGGAGCTCCGTACTCGTAGGAGACGTTGTTCTCCGGGAACGTCGGGTAGCGGATGGCCTTCAGCCGGGAGTACTCGTAGTCGTATTCGACGGCCTTGGCCGCTGCCCGCAGGTTCGCGGTGACCTTCGAGGTGACGTTTCCGGCGAGGTCGTAGCGGGTCTCGGAGCGCCCGGCGTCTGGGCTGTCGAATGAAATGCGGCGGCCCAGTGCGTCGTAGCCGGCGCGCGTGACGTTGTTCTTGTCGTCGGTGATCGTCGTGATCTGGCCCATGGGGTCGTAGGCGTAGCTGGTCCAGATCTCCGAGGAGCTGTTGAACTCCTTCACCGAGGTGGTGGCGCCCCGGATGTCGGTGTAGGTGCGGCGCTCCTTGCCGTTGCCGTCGGTCACTGTCCGCTCGAAGCGGATCGTGCCCGCCCGGTCCCCGCCGAAGCCGTATCCGGTGCTGGTGGTGACGCCGTCCGGTTGCACGGTCCTGACCGACCGGTCCAGGACGTCGAAGGTTTCCTTCGTGGGGGTCACGGAGTCGAAGGAGGCGTTGAACGCGGTGTTCGAGGCGCCCTTGTCCTCGGTCACCGGGTAGTACTTCTCCACGGCTCGGCCGAGGTGGTCGAACTTCAGCCGGCCGGAGACCGTCATGGCCTCGGTGGGCGCGGCCCCGGGCGAGGCGGACACCGAGGCGTCTTTCTTGGTCTGCAGGACGCGCTTGAGGCCGTCGGTGAAGGTGACGGTGTCGATGGTGTCCTTGCGTACGCCCGAGGCGGCACGGTCGAGGTGCTTGGTCGTGGCGTACGGGACGGCCGCCTCGGGGTGGTAGTCGAAGGTGATCGTGGCCTGGTCGCCGTCCTTCTCATAGGGACCGGTCACCTTGTCGAGCCGGCCGACGCTGTCGTAGGACATTCGGAGCGGCTGGCCGTTGTGGTCGGTGTTCAGCTCGGGCAGGCCGTACTTGAGGTTGTATGCCGTGGACGAGCGGTAGCCGAAGCTGTCCTCGACGGACTCGACGTGCACGCCGACGGTGGTGTCGTAGCCGTATTCCAGCTTGTAGCGCTGTCCTTGTGCGTTCGCCGGACCGGTCACCGATTTCAGGTTCCCGTCGGGGTGGTACGTCAGGTCGGAGACGGCCGCGGTGTCGTCGTCGAGGTACTCGCGTGTCTGGCTCACGGTGCCGGTCGCGCAGTCGACGGTGGCTTCGCGGTGGCGCAGGAGAGTGCCGGTGACTGCGGCCTTCTGTCGTATCGCGTTGGCGATGCCGACGAGGTGCTGGTCGCGGCACTGCGTGTCGGAGCCGCTGTACGCGTAGACGGTCTCCAGGTCGTCCGCGGTGCCCTCGTCGCCCGCGTCGAAGGTGCGGACGACGTTGCCGTACTCGTCGTAGGAGAGGTCGGTGAACGTGGACTTCCTCGCGACGGCCGCGCCTTCGTAGTACTTGTCCTCGATGCGGGTGAGCTGCGGGAAGACGGTGGCGGTCCGGCTCTTCGGGTCGGTTTCCTCGCTCGTGGTGGTGTCGGTCAGCCGGTAGGTGTGGAGTGTCTCGCGGTACGGGCGGCCGGCTTCGTCCTCGGTCAGCGTGCGGGCGAGCAGGCCGCGGCTCACGTATCCGTCGGTGCGGTACTCGTCGGTGACCGTGCGGCGGACGGTGTCGTCCGCGCCGGTGTCGCGGTCTTCGGTCACCACGCGGCCGAAGCCGAGGAACTCGCGCTCCAGCCGGTCGTAGCGCCCCTGGTCGTAGCGGTAGGTCGTGAGCCGGGTGTCGGCACCGTCGCCCGTGAGCCCGTCGAACACCGAGGTGCGGGACAGCACCCAGCGGCTCTCCGGCATGGCGGCGGTGTTGCCCGATCGGGTGTAGTCCAGGTCGATCCGGGCGCCCATCGGGCGCGACACCGAGCGCAGCAGGTTGGTGCGTCCGGCCTTGTTGACCGCGACCAGGAGTTCGTTGTCCCGGGTGGACTTGACGTGGTCGGCCAGGCCGTCGCCGTTGACGTCCCGTAGGCTGGTTTCGGCCCGGCTGATGCCGGTGGATGCGTTGGCGCCGGGGTTGAAGACGAAGACGCCGACGGGAGTGGGTAGGCCGACGGTGAAGTAGACGCCCGCGCCGAGACTGGCGTTCTTGTCGACGGCGATCTGGGAGAAGCTGCCTCGGAAGGGGGCGGGCGCGGTGAAGCCGGTGCCGGTGTTGAGTGCGACCTTGATCGGGTTGGTCCCGTCGGTGAACACCCGGTCGGTGAGGCCGTCGCCGTTGACGTCCGTCATGCTCGCGCTGGTGTACGAGGTGCCCAGCTCGGCGGAGAGCCCGCCGGCGAAGCCGTAGCGGTCGACGTTGAACCCGAGGTTGACGCCGACGTTGCGGGTGGACGCGTCGTTGATCGCTCCGGCCGGCCAGGGTTCGCGGGCGGCGAAGGAGTAGCCGAGGTTCAACTGGACGTCGCCGTTGGAGAACACCTTGTCCGGAAGGCCGTCCCCGTTGATGTCGAGCAGGTCGACGCGGACGTCGGACTCGCCGCCGCCGAGGCTGCCGCCGATGCCGAGCGACGGCTGGACCGAGCCGGTGGTGGCGGTGTTGGCGCTGGTGCCTGCGTCGGGTGCGGCCATGCCCAGGGCGCTGGCGATGGTGGCGGTCTCGCTGCCCGCGGAGAGCGACACGTTGCCGGAGATGTTGTTCGCCTCGCGGACGTTGCCGCCGAGGGTGCCGCGCGTGGCACCGAGCGCGCCGGTCATATCGGAGAACTGGATCTCCTTGGCGCCCACGACGTCGGGGTAGCCGTCGCCGTTGAGGTCGAGGTAGTCGACCGAACCCGCGGTGATCCCGCCGACCACGGTACCGCCGAACGGGCCAGCTGCGAGGGTGGCCGACACCTGGCCGGTGACACCGCGGCGCATCACCGCTCGGTCGCCCGCCACGTCGGCGTCGGTGACGACGTCGATGGTGTCCGCGCCGAGGCGGGAACTCGTCGCCATCACGGCGGTGACCCAGGAGGACTCGTCCTGGGCGGCCCAGCCGCCCTTGGCGGGAACAGGGGCGAATACCGCCAGCCTCGGCATGGCGAGCCGGGGGTTCGCGGTGAAAGGCGCGACGTCGGCTTCCTTGGGCTCCTTGGGGAGGGCGTCCTTGAAGCTCTGGTCCAGCGTGAGTTCGGTCTGCTTGATCGGCTGGGTGGCACGGGCGCGGTTGGCTTGGTAGCCGATCACGCCCCAGCCGCGGTAGGGCTGGGCGAAGGCACCCTGTCCGACGGAACCGTGCATGGCGCTGGGCGCTGGGGTGAAGGTCGGCCAGCTGGAGGTCACGTCGTAGGTGACCGAAGCGGACTGGCCGACGAGCGAGCCGAGCAGTCCGGTCTCCGTCGTGGAGTAGTCGATGTAGAGCTCGTCGCCGGCGGTGACCGGCACGGTCAGGTCCAGGTTCGTGCTGCCGAAGTAGGTGTCCTTGGCTTTGAAGATCCGCTTGCCGAGCAGCTGCCCGCCGCGCTTCTTCACCGTGAACGCGATCGGGGCGTCACCGAGGAGTCCGAAGTTGAGGGATATCTTCGGCCGCACCTTCAACTGGCCGGTCTTGGTTGCCTTGTAGGTCTGCTGCGGCGCGGTGAGGGTGTCCGCCGGGAACATGGTCATGTCGTACGGCGGGGTGATCACCAGCGTGGGATCACCCTTGGCGTCGACGACCGACTCGACTCCCTGCGCGGCCGTGTAGTGCGCCTTCGGAGCCCAGCTCACCGCCGAGGGGTCGATCGGGGAGTCGGTCTTCAGCTTCCACGACATCTTCTCGAACGTCTTGACCGGAATGCTCAGATCGATCGTGGTGGTGCCGGTCGACGCGGCGGGCAGGACCTTGCGGTACACCTCCGAGGGGGCGTGGACGCCGTTGCCCTTCTCGATCACGACGGTCACGTCGTCCGAAGTCGCCTTGGACTTGACCACGTCACCGGTCAGTCGCAGCGTGCCGTTCACCGGGACGGTCACCAGGGACGGCCTGCCGCCGAAGGTGAAGTCCGTCGACGCGCGGAACACGGTGCTCGCCAGCCCGTTCGCGTCCGTACCGGTTGTCAGGTCGGTGTAGGTGATCTCCGGGTCCCACGCCACGGTGTCGTACTTGCCGTCCAGGATGGACTGGGTACGGAAGTACAGCGCGTCGCCTTTCTTCACCGGAATTGACGCCACGTTGCTTGGGGTGAACTCGGTGTGGTCGTCGGGTCCGATCCGCTGCGCCCAGAGTTCGGTGTCCTTGTGCTGGATGGTGACCCGCACGCCGTCGGCCTTGGTGTAGGCCGCCCGTGCCGGCGAAGGGTCCTGGGCCAGCTGCACGTTGCCGTCCACGCGGACGTTGCCGTCGAACGGCGCGACCCAGCGGCGCACCGTGTCCAGGAGCGGCGAGTTGTCCACCTGCTGGTTGAACTGGGCGGTCTGATCACCGACGATCTCTCCGGTCACCGCGCCGCCCCCGATCGGCACCGGGGTGCGGGTGGAGTCCGCGCTGTAGGCGGGTTGCCCCTGGGCGTCCAGGTAGCCGAAGAGCACTCCGCCGTTGTTCACCAGGTCGGTGATGCCGTCGCCGTTGACGTCGCTGAAGAACCGGTCCGAGGTGGTCGTGGTGCCCACGAAGTCCAGCTGGGCCGAGGTGGTGAGGACGTACGACTCGACGCCGATGGTGCCGGACAGCGTGCGCTCGGTCGAGATCCCCGGAAGGCCGGTGAGCTTGATCGGCGTGTCGCCGAACTTCGGCTCACCCCCTGGCCTGGCCAGGTTGGGCCGGTAGAACACATCCTTGTTCTTGCGGAACACCTTGTCCGGCAGGTTGTCGCCGTTCACATCGGCCAGCGTCGACAGGCCGTCGGACTGGCCCGCGCTGAATCCGACCTTCAGCCCGACGGAGCCCTCCTTGGTCGTCAGCCCCTGCACGTTGTAGCCCGCGAACAGGTGCGCGCCGAAGTTCGCCGACGTGTTCGCCGAGATCGTGCTGGCCTCGCCTTCGCGGATGTTCACCCCGAGGTCGTCGTCCGGCACCGACCAACCCGCTGCGTCGGCGAACGCGTTGTAGTTTCCCGACGGGTCGCGCACGTCGTCGAAATAGTCGAACGAGTGGGTGTTGAACAGCTGGTTGCTCTCGCTGAACTGCGACACCGAGGTGAGCAGCGTCTTGGCGAACGCGCCGGTCCGGTAGTTCAGCTCGTAGGCTCGGATCAGCTGGTCGTCCAGCTTGACTTCGACGCGCCGCAGCAGGTCGGCGGTGACCTTTTTGAACCCGTACCTGGCGTCGATCCGCACGTCCGTCCGGCGGGGCTCGCCGCGCTCGCGGTCCCGGATGAACGTCACCGAGTACCTGCCGTCGGTGTCGCCGCGGCCGGTGTAGGTGATCTTCTGAGGGTACAGCTCGCTGCCCGGCACCGTGGAGCCCGTCGTGCCGCCGTCGGCCACCTTGGCGTACCGGTAGCGCAGGACGTTGTCGCTGCCGTCGCGAACCTCCCGCGCCGCCCAAACGGCGACACGGCCCTCGCCGTCGGCCAGCGTGCTGTCAGCCGTGCCGCCGAAGACCGTGCGGACACCCTGCTTGTCGGTGACCTCCCACCAGTAGCTCGCGGGGCTGTCGCCGTGGCGCACTATCCGGTCGAACCGTCCTTCCACCCGGGAGTAGAACACCTTCTCCGCGGTGCGCGCCCGCAACGCGCCCCGGTGCGCCACCGGGGTCAGCTGCTCGCCGTCGAGCAGATAGGTCTCGGTCTCGAGGCCGGCGTCGTAGCGCGGCACGCCCCACCGCGTGTCGACCGTGATCATCGGGGTGGCGAGGTCCCACCCGACGCCGAGCCACCCGTTCGTCCCCGCCGAGTTGTAGGTGAGAGCCGGATTCGGCTCCAGGCCCGCGCGGCCCTTCGGCACCTCCAGCGGGTACGACAACCGCGCGTCACCACTGTTGTTCGCCGAGGGCGCCTCGATCAGGTTCACCCCGGAGCCGGGGTCGGCCGCCTTGATGTCCTTGATCTGGTTCGGGTTGAACGAGGTGCCCTCCGGCCCCTCCGGGCCGGTGACCGCCGACCCGGCGTCCGGCACCGCCGCGGCAACGCTGCGCAGCAGTTCGGGTGAGGTCATCCCGGACGTGGTGAGCACCATGGCCAGGATGATGGTTACGGCCGTCCGGCCGCGGAGCATGTGCTGGACAGTCATCAAAGAGCCCCCGTACCGCCGGACGTCCCCCTGGAGCACGAGTCGTCCGACGACCCCCGCCCCCTGCGCTACCGAACAGTAGTTTGCGGATCGGGCCGTTCGTACAAGCTTTCTGGACAAGACCCGGCCTGTACGGTCACGATCCGGCAACGGGAATTTCTGCCGATGCGAGGGAGCAACTACCCAGGCTGTTCTCACCCCTTAGAGGTCGTTTTCGCCCGATGTTTCATCCCGTGATGGGGTGTTCTGTGGTGCTCTTCGGGTCGCGCCAGGAGATGGTGTTCTCGCTGGTGAGGCGGCGGGCCATGAGGCCGGTCATCGCGAGGTGGATCATGGCTTCGGAGCGGGTGGGCAGGGTTTCGTAGTCGCGGGCCAGGCGCCGGTGGAGCATGAGCCATCCGTAGGTCCGTTCCACCGCCCACCGCTTCGGAATCGGAGTGAAACCCCTGGTCCCGGGCTTGCGGGCGGCGATCTCCATGTCGATGCCGAGGGTGGCGGCATGCTCGACGAGGTGCTGACGGTAGCCGCCGTCGACCCACACCTTGCGGACCCGGGGTGGTCGGCGGCGACCTGGTCGAGCAGCGTGGTACCGGCCACCGAGTCCTGCACGCCGGCCGCGGTGACCAGTACGGCGAGGAGGAGTCCGAGCGTGTCCGTGACGATGCTCCGCTTCCTCCCGACGATCTTCTTGCCGGCGTCGATGCCCTGGCTCGATGCCGGAACGCTGGTGGAGGTCTTGACGCTCTGCGCGTCGATCACACACGCCGAAGGCTCGCCGTTCCGGCCCTCCTTCTCCCGCAGCAGTTGCCGCAGTAGGCCGTTGAGCTGCGCGAACACGCCCTCGTCGGCCCATTTGGCGAAGTAGCCGCAAGACGGTGTTCCAGGGCGGGAAGTCGTGCGGAAGATAGCGCCACTGCACGCCGGTACGGTCGACATACAAGATCGCGTCCATGATGTCGCGCAGGTCGTGCTCGGGCGGCCGGCCGAACTGCAGGGCTCTGCTTCGGCGCTCGAGCCGCCACGCGGACAGGACCGGCTCGATCAACTCCCAGCGGGCATCGGACAGATCACTCGGATACGCACGTCGCTTCGCCATGCTTCCGGCCTACCGCCGCGAACCGCATGCGCCCAGGCGCACGGCAGCCGCAGTTGAAGCACACGACCGCGAAGACCAGGCATCCTGGGATGAGACAGGATCACGTCGAACCCCGCCCCATCCGCAACCTCACCTGCCCGGCGAAGAGCAGCAATACCGGCAGCCTCACCAGCATCACCACCCAGCACCCCAAGTAACGCCTTATAGATAGCATTTCAGGCGAAAACGACCCCTTGCTGATCGTTTCAGAATGAGTCGAGCCACGGGTCTTGCACCAGAAGATCTTGGTGGGCCGGGCATCCGGAATGCCCGCTGATCTTTCTCCTGACGTCCCGTGAGCGCGGGTGTCCCCACTGTTGACGCCGGTACCTGAGCGACGCGGCCGCTGTCCCGGGCGGCTGCGCACTCCCCGACCGAGTGGTTCTCGCCGGGAACGCCGACGGTGGAGCGAAGACGTCGGACACGTCGCCCTGTACGACGAACGTTCCCTGCTCGGTCCGGTGGACATTCAGGCAGCCGCTTCGCCTCACTCGCAGGTCCGTGGCCGGTGAGCGGGTTCAGCTCTTCATGTACCGTGCGAAACCCTCTTGTCTGTCGGTCCCGTCAGGCGGTCTTACGGACCGTACGAGCGTCGTGTCGGGCCGTCCACGCGTGTTCGTGGGTATGCACGTCGTCGCGCGGAGTGCCCGGCAGGGCGCCATCTCACGGAAGCAGGGGGCGCCCCTCCTGCGCGGCCCTGATGTGCTCAGGTCTCAGAGCGTCCTCGCCGTGCCGGGCGGTGAACGCACGTACCCGACCGAGGGGAGAGTCCGGCGGCGGCGGTTCCTCGTTCAACGTGCCGCCGAGAATCATCGCGCCGAACGCCGCACCTACGTCTTGCGGATTGTTCATGTCCATACGAGGACGATAGACCGAAGGTCCGACATCGATACTCGTAGCGGGTTCCGGTGGTCGTGTCCCAGGGTCTGACCGACGTCCTGCCGGGCTGTCCTGCGACTCTCCTGTCCGGTCGTCGGGACCCGTTCTCCATGGCTTCGGTCAGGTGGGACACGACCTGACAGGAACGTGGCAGAAGTCCCCTTGATGTCCTGTCCGTCCCGCCCGGCCGGTGTCACCTCCGGCCAGGGAGGAAGCCGGCAGGACGACAGGGACGATCACGCCGACACCGCGCTGGACGCGGTGTCCGGTGGAGTGGACTCCCATGCGGACACGATCCACGTTCCCTCATCATCGACCGGGGCGGCCACGTCGCCGACGCCGAGTTCCCACCGCGCCGGCCGGATGCGCCGCGGCGTTCGCGTTCCTGGAAAACCGCGGCACGGTGACGGCCGCTCGGGGGCGAGGGGACTTTTGAGGTTGATCCCGGGGAGTGGACACCGGGTTTCATGCGGCGAGTGACAGCGTACGTGACGTGATCAGTTGTTGTTCGAACTCGGCTGGTGTGAGGTATCCGAGAGCGGAATGCCGACGGCGCCTGTTGTAGTACGACAGCCAGCGGAACACCTCAAGCCGTGTCTGCGCCTTCAAGGTCCAGCGTCTTCCGTGAAGCAGTTCTCGTTTGAGGCTCTGGAAGAACGACTTGGCCAGGGCATTGTCGTAACTCGAGCCGATCCGGCCCATGCTGCGGCGGATGCCGTGCCGGCGGCAGACGTCGGTGAAGGTGGCCGCGTTGTACTGGGCACCTCTGTCGGTGCGGAAGACGACGCCGTCCACCCGGCCGCAGCGGACGGCCACGGCCATCTCGATCGCGTCGGTGACCAGCGAGGTCCGCATGTGACCGGCGATTGACCAGCCCACCACGCGCCTCGAGCAGATGTCGATCACCGTGGCGAGATAGAGCCAGGTCGTACCGACGGCTGTGTAGGTGATGTCACCGCACCACCTGGTGTTGAGGGTGTCGGCTGTGAAGTCGCGCATCACCAGGTCCGGCACGGGCGGCGCGGCCTTGTCCGCGATCGTCGTCCGCTTCTTCTTCCGCAGGTGCCGGCCGACGATGTGGTTGACCCGCATCAGCCGGGTCACGCGTTTGCGGTTGATCCGCCGTCCTCTCACCCGCAGCTCGGCATGGACGCGCGGGGCACCATAGGCGCCATCGTGCTCGGCGTGGATGGCGCGGATCTCGGCCACGGTCCGCTTCTCCTCTGCCTGGCACTCGGCGCGAGCCTGCCCGGTGGCCAGATGGCGGTAGAAGCCGGCGCGGGACACCCCGAGCACCGGGCAGATCCGCTTGACGCCGAAGTCGGCGCGGTTGTCGGAGATAAAGTCCCAGCGGCGAGGGATCACTTCACCTCCCGAGCGAAATACGCGGCCGCCCGGCGAAGGATCTCGCGCTCGAGGTGCCATTCTTTCTCGGCCTTCAGCAGCCGGGCGTTCTCCGCCCGCAGCCAGGCCAGCTCCTCCGCCTCGCCACCCGTGTCACGGCGTCCGGGCCACGGCCTGGGCCTCGTCCTTGCGTATCCACGTCCGCAGCGACTCCGTGGTGATGCCGAGATCCGCAGCCACCGCCGCGTAGGTCCTCTTCCCGGCGGCGGCACGGTAGAGCGCGACCGCGTCCTTCCTGAACTCTTCCGGATACGGAGACCTGCGTCCCACCTGGACATCCCTCCCTGGACCATCAAGATCCATTGTCAGGGTGTCCACTCCAAAGGATCAGCCTCAATCCCGATGCGCCCCGGACCCCGCGACACGCAGACCGCCCCGGTGCTTCGCGCCAGGGACGCTTGGGCAGCGACCGCTGCCCTCCCTCCTGTCCGCTGAGGCATTCCTGCGGCCGGGTTAAAGCGGTGTCGTGGAGTGAAACCCGACTGTCCCAGGGAAAGGCGCCCTCTCCATGGCTCGCGAAGCCGACCGGTCTCAGGACTCCGAACACCGACACCAGCACACGGCGACGCGAGCCCCTCTCCCCGCGTCCGAAGCACTTCACATCCAACGCACCGCCGGGAACAGCGCGCTGGTCCAGCTCCTGCGCCAGGCGGGCCACCCCTGGGCCCAGGAACAGCACCAGCACTCAGCCGGCTGCGGACACCAGCAGAACACACAGGCCGAGCAACCCTCGGTACAGCGCTCCGCCGTCCACGATGTGCTGCGCACCTCCGGACATCCCCTCGACGACGCCACCCGCACCGACATGGAAGCGCGCCTCGGTGCCGACTTCTCCGACGTCCGCGTCCACGACGACTCCGCCGCCCGGGCCTCCGCCGCTGAGGTCGGCGCCCGTGCCTACACCTCCGGCAGCCACGTCGTCATTGGTGAGGGCGGCGCCGACAAGCACACGCTCGCGCACGAGCTCACCCACGTCATCCAGCAACGCAAGGGTCCCGTCGCCGGTACCGATACCGGAGATGGCCTCAAGGTCTCCGACCCCTCTGACCGGTACGAACGCGAAGCCGAAGTCAATGCAACCCGCGTCATGTCGTCTGCTGCGCCCACCCATACCCGGGTGACACGCGATTCCCCTACGCTCCATGCGGCGGGGGCCGTGGGGGAACCTGCCGCGATTCAGCGCCTGTTCGCCGCGGACCCCGGGCGGGGCAATGTCGGTGAAGACCTCGCCACTGCCGAGCCGCTCGTGCTCGCTGACACGGCATCGGCTCAGGGCGAGCACGTATTCAACGCCTTCAATGCCTTGGCTGTGGAACTTGCCAACAGGTTGGAACAGGAAGCGCCCCCATCGAGCGCTCTCAATACCGCAATTGCCACATTGCGTCAGCGGGCCGCCCGACTCGGGGAACTGCGCGATAACGCCCAGTTCCGTGCCGCGCCAGCAGGTCAAGGGAACTCGGCGAACGCCACTAGCTATTCACAGTACATCCAACAAATACGTGCTGCTATGACGGACGCACTTGCAGGTGACCCGACCGGAGGGTGGAGCCGCCTGGTGGGGCTGTCACACACCATTCTGGACCGCGCGATGGACCAGGATGCCTGGAACTATCAAAACAGTCATCAGCCGAGAAGGGCGTTCGAGAGATGGTCGAAGGAAACGAAGGATGCGATGACGGACACCTTCTCAGCCCTGCTCAGTGCCGTGTCAGCAGCCCGCGCACCGCAGTGACCGGACGCCGGAGAGCAGGGTCTCCGCGACGGAGAGGTAAAGGCGCCCGCCTGTAACCCGGTTATGGATCCCTCGCTACTGATCTTTTCGGAATGAGGTTCGGAGGCGTCGCAAGCAGATGATGCTGCAGGCGAGTTGGAGCAGGCCGAGGTGGAGGTCGGCGCGTATCTCGTAGCGGATGCGGAGGCGTTTGAACTGGTGGAGCCAGGCGAAGGTCCGCTCCACGACCCGGCAGGTCTTGCCCAGGCCGGAGCCGTGCGGGACGCCGCGTCGGGCGATCATCGGTGTGATGCCGCGGGCCCGGAGGGCGCGGCGGTATTTGTCGTAGCCGTGGCCGCGGCCGGCGAACAGTCGGCCCGGCCGGTGCCGCGGCCGTCCGCGCACTCCGCGGATGTGGGAATCAGGTCCAGCAGGGGCGTCATTTGGGTGACGTCGTGCCGGTTTCCGCCAGTCAGCGAGACGGCGAGAGGGATGCCGTGGCGGTCGACGATCAGGTGGTGCTTGCTGCGCGGTCGACCGGCGGAGGTCCGGTGTGAGCCCCCTAGACGCTGTCCCGTAAATGATCTATGGCGTGCTGGTTGACCAGCGTTGTTTCCTGGTCAGCCGGCGAGGGTGAGGTTGTGGAGGCGTGCGATGCCGAGCATGGCGTGGTGGACGCCGTCGCCTTTGAGTCGGCAGTCGCGGAGGATCTTCCAGCTCTTCATGTGGGCGAAGGTGTGCTCGACGCGGGCCCGGACCTTGCGGTGGGAGGCGTTGTGGTCATCCTTCCAGGCGGGCAGTTCGTCGTTCTTGTGCCTGCGGTAGTGCGGGATGGTGAGGCCGGTGCCCCGGTAGCCGCCGTCGGCGATCACCGTGGGAGTGGTGCCGACGGCGGCCTTCGCACCGGAGTCCTCCCAGGCTCTGCAGTCGTTGCGGTTGCCGGGCAGCGGCCGTACGCCCCTGGCCAGCACAGATGTGAGGTTGGAAAAAGCTCACGGTCCGGTCGCGGGTCGGAACCAGGGTGCCGTCCACGATGAGCACGGTGGTTTTGCGGAACCGTCGCCGGGACTGAAGGGCGAGAGCCGGTCCGAGATGGTCGACGATCCGGTCGGCTGCCGACTTGGATATGCCGAACAGCGGAGCGAGCTGGCGCAGGGTGAGGTTGGTGCGCCAGTACGCGGCCACCAGCAGCACCCGGTCCTCCAAGGGCAGCGACCACGGCCGGCCCTTGCGGACCGGATCGGTTCCCTCGCGCCGCAGCGCGGTGATCAACTTGCTGAACTGCCGAGGGCTCAGCCCGGTGAACGGGCCTATCCATGAGGGCTCCGACGCCATGATCACACCAGCCACAGCAAGATCATCTCACCCCTGACCGGCAGTTACGGGACAACCTCTAGCGGACTTCCTTCAGCGGGTCTCGAACGGTCTCCTGTATCAGGGAACAAAGCACTCGACCCTACTGAGCTTTTTCCAACCTCACATCTGTGCTGGTCAGGGGCATATGGGTGGTTGGACATGCCCGTCGACGACAGGCCTCTGGCCAGCACGTTCACAGCCGACCACACGCCCGAGACACTCCACCTGGCAGTGCCGGCCATGCTGACCGTCAGGTTGGAAAAGGCTGACTGATCTTTTCGTTAGTTCCGTGGGTGTGACGGTTTCGTTGGTGGGACCATGGTGCGGTGTCTTTCAAGCCTTCGTCTGTTGTTCCTCCTTTGACGCGGCCGCAGTTGGCCGAGGCCCGGCGTGTGCGGGCGGCCGAGTTGTTCGATCAGGGGCGTTCTGGTGTTGAGATCGCGCGGATGCTGGGGGTCAGCGAGGAGAGCGTGCGGCGGTGGAGGCGGGTCTGGGAGGAAGGCGGCGCCGACGGGTTGCGCCGGCGTCCGGCCAGTGGTCGTCCGCCCAAGCTGGACGACGCCCAGGTCGAGCGGGTGCGGACCGCGCTGGAACAGGGCGCCCAGGCTCATGGTTTCGAGGCCGATCTGTGGACCCTGGAGCGGGTCGGCCTGGTGGTCGAGCGTGTGGCCGACGTCGCCCTGTCGAGGGCTTCGGTATGGCGGCTGCTGACCGGCCGGCTCGGATGGAGTCTGCAGCGTCCCGAGCGTCGGGCGGTCGAGCGCGACGAGTCGGAGATCGCCCGCTGGATCGCGCACAAGTGGCCGCGGATCAAAAAGGGGCCGTGAACACACGTGCCTGGATCGTCTTCCTCGACGAATCAGGCGTGTCACTGCTGCCGCAGGTCCGCCGCACCTACGCACCCCGCGGCCGCACCCCGCTCCTGCGGCACCGGCTGAACCGGAAACGCGCCTCGATGGCCGGCGCCCTCGGCTATCACGCCGCCGACCCGGACCGAGGCCCTCGGTTGTGCTTCCACCTCAAGCCCGGCAGCTACGACACCACCGCACTTATCGAGGTCCTGGAGCAGCTCAAGTTGTTCTATCGCGGTGAGCGGGTGGTGCTGCTCTGGGACGGGCTCTCGGCTCACTGGAGCCGGGCCATGCGGGCCTGGGTCGCCGGACAGGACTGGCTCACCCTCGAGCGATTACCCGCTTACGCACCCGAACTGAACCCGGTGGAACTGCTGTGGTCCTCGCTGAAGAAGCGCGAGCTCGCCAACCTCGCCGGCGACCACCTCGCCGATGTCGCCGACGCCACCGAACAAGGCATCCACCGCATCAACACCAACCCCCAACTGCCCTGGTCCTTCCTCACCCACACCGGACTCACCCTCCACCCACCAACCCCACCCAACTAACGAAAAGATCAGTAAGACGTCGTTTCCTTTGGTGTCGCTGCGATGCAGAGGCGTTCTTGTCTGGGTGTGATCCCTGCATGAGGATCGGTCCCATGAGGCGTGTCTATGACGATGAGCGGCTGGCTGGCGCCTATGAGCGTGGCAACGAGATGCCCGAGGGGTCGCTGCAGGCCTGGGTCGCACTGATCGCTTCCTATGTGCAGCAGTTGTCGCCGTCCATCGTCGAGATCGGATCGGGAACAGGCATCTTCTCGGCCGCGATGGCTCGCTGGATCGAGGGAAGTGAGGTGGTGGCCGTCGATGCGTCCGAGGCGATGCTCGCCGAGGCCCGACAGCATCATTCGCATCCCGCGGTGCGGTATCTGTCGGGGGAGGCGGAGGCCGTACCAGCGGCTGCGGGAGCTTTCGACCTGGCCCTGATGTCCCGCGTGATCCATCACATCCCCGACCGCGCCCGAGCGGCCCGCGAACTGGCCCGTGTGCTGCGTGTCGGTGGGACAGCGATCATCCGCACCACGTTCCGTGAACGGCTGGACGCGGTGGTCTACGACTATTGGCCGCAGCTTCGGGTAATCGACGAGCGGCGTTTCCCAGGCGAAGAGGAAGTTGTCGCCGACCTCGTCTCTGTCGGGTTCACCTTGGAGGAAGTCACCTCCTTCGCTCAGCCGGTCGCAGCGAGCCTGGCGGAGTACCACGCACGGCTGATCAGCCGGCCGCAGTCGAAGTTCACCCATCTCACTGATGTTGAGTTCCATCGGGGCCTTGT
The DNA here is from genome assembly GCF_009299385.1 of Streptomyces cinereoruber. NCBI lineage: Bacteria > Bacillati > Actinomycetota > Actinomycetes > Kitasatosporales > Streptomycetaceae > Streptomyces > Streptomyces cinereoruber. The sequence continues at coordinate 48,285 of NZ_CP023693.1, forward strand.
CCGCCTGGAGACCGCAGCCCGGAGCGCGGCACTGGACGAGCCCCTGCCAGTCCTCGAACGCTACGACGTAGCCGTGTTCTCCCGCTCGTAACAGTCACTTCGTTGCCTCAAGCGGCGATAGCCGATGAGGACTGCAGCTATGCCGACGAAGGCCAGGAAGTGGTCGGCCTTGCGTTCGTAGCGGCGGTGTAGACGTCGGCAACCGGCCAGCCAGGACACGGTTCTCTCCACCACCCATCGATGCCGGCCCAGCCGTTGTGAGGACTCGACGTTTTTGCGGGGGGACTGCTGCATGATCGGGTGACAGCGGGGTTTATGCAGCCAGGGCTGCGGCTGGGGTCATGCCGGCCTCGCGGTGCGGTCGGCCACGCGGCACAGGTCGCCGACGGTCCGGGTGTCGAACCAGTTCGTCGTCGTCGAGTTCCACCCCCAGGGTCTCCTCCAGACGGGCCACCGCGCGGGCGAGTTTGACGGAGTCGACCTCGGGCAGTTCGTCGAGCCGGTCGTCCGGGGTGATCCGGTCGGGCGGGAGGCCGAGTTCTTGGGCCAGGATCATGCGCACGGCGCGGGCGGGGGCGGTTTCAGGGTTCGGCGGGATGTCGGGCACTGGTCTGCTCCTCGGTATGCGGGGGGGGGAAGCTCAGGGCGTGTCCTCGGGGTGCGGGGCGAAGCTCAGGGCGCGCAGGCCCAAGCGGGCGGCGACCTCGGCGCGCAGCCGCCGGGTGCCATGGCCGGCACCGTGGACGATGAACCGTTCCTGGGAGTGGTCGGCGTGGACGGTGACCACTCTCGCGCAGCGTTCCCGGGCAATGACCTCAACGTCCTGGGCCCAACCTGGGTCAGCCGAAGCGGGGTTCGAACGCCTGTCGCCCGAGCAGGAGGAACAGCGCGGCAGCGTGGTGTGATAGCCATATTCGAGCCCGCTTCCACCATTGAACGGAGCCAAGTCCGCCGCCCCAGACCGGGAGGGTCCAGCGGTGGAAAATTTCCCCCAACCGCGCGACCTGTTCCTGGAGTTGACGATGGCTGATTCCGCGACGTCCGAAACCCACGCCCATGCCCCACCCCTTGGCACCGCCTCCGGCGGGGACTTGGCACTGCGTCCGCCCAGTCACGCACCGGACCGGCGCTCGATCGGTTGGTGGACCGTCCAGGCACTGGTCACCGTGCTCCCGCCGACGCTGATCCTGGTGCTGCTAGGGGTGCTGATCACACCGGCCCGCTACTGGCTGATGCTGGCGGCGGCCGTGATCGGCGCGCCCGGCCTGCTGTACACGGCCGTGATGCCAGCCTGGCGGTACCGGGTGCACCGCTGGGAGACCACCGAGGACGCCGTGTTCACCCGGGCCGGGTGGGTGCGCCAGCAGTGGCGGATCGCGCCGCTCTCGCGGATCCAGACCGTCGACACTGTACGGGGCCCGATCCAGCAGATGTTCGCGCTGTCCACCCTTGTCGTCACCACCGCGTCGGCCGCGGGGGCGGTGCGGATCGATGGCCTGGCACAGGACAAGGCCCGTGATCTCGCGGAGGAACTGACCCGGATCACGCAGGCCACTCCCGGAGACGCGACATGAGCGCCCGGGGCCGGAACGGCACCGCAGACTCGCCGCAGGCGGGCGCCGTGCCCGGCGATCCCATGAACGCGGCGCAGTCCGGTGCGGGACAGGCGGACGCGGAGGCCGCGGAGACCGCGTGGCGTCGACTCGACCCGCGGATCATCGCCGTGACCAGCACCGGGAGCGGGCTGCTGATCATCACCGCCGCCGTCATCATGTGGTGGCGGGACGCACCGTGGTGGCTGCACGCGGCGGTTCCGCCGCCGCTGCTCTGCTTCCCCGTGTACGAATGGTGGCGCTGGCTGAAGACCACCTACCGGCTCACCCCGGAACGCATCGAGCTGCGAACGGGCGTCCTGGTGCGCAGCCACCGTTCCATCCCCCGGCACCGGGTGCGCAGCGTCGACGTGTCCGCGAACCCGCTACGCCGGATCTTCGGCCTCTCCACCGTGAAGGTGGGCACGGGGCACCGGGTCGGCTCCGCGGACAACGCCGTACTGACGCTGGACGCGCTGTCCCACCGGGACGCCGAGACACTGCGCCAGGACCTGGTGCGCCGTACGGCCGTGGAGGAGGACCAGGACACCATCGGGCGGATCGACTGGAAGTGGCTGCGGTACGCACCCCTGTCGAGCTGGGCCGCCTTCCTGGGGCTGAGTGCAGTCGGCGGAACGTACGAGGTGCTGGACACGGTGGGCGCCGACCCGGACACGGTCCTGATCCCGCAGCTGTTCTCCTGGCTGAGCCGGGCCGACCTCCTGCCGGTGATCGTGCTGGGGCTGCTGGGCCTCGTGGTCGTCGGAGCCTGCGGTGCGACGGGCCTGTACGTGGAGATGTGGTGGGACTTCCGCCTGCTGCGGGAACCGAACGGCGCACTGCGGGCGACCCGCGGTCTGTTCGTGACCCGGTCGGTCACGCTGGAGGAGGAGCGGCTGCGCGGGATGGAGATCGCGGAGCCGCTGCTGCTGCGCTGGGGCGGAGGGGCGTACACCTACGCGGTGGCGAGCGGCACCGGCTCGGCCGAGGAGGAGATCAGCAGTTACGTCACGAGCGTGATGCTGCCGCCCGCCCCGCTCGCGGAGGCACACCGGGTGGCCGCGGCCGTACTGCGCGAAGAGGAGGACCCGACCGCTTCCGTACGGCTCGTTCCGCACACCCGCCACGCGCTGCTGCGCAGGCTGCGCTGGGCGTTCTTCACGGGCACGGTGCTGGGTGGCCTGCTGGTCCTGCTCGGGGTGCTGCTGACGGACGTACTGATCCACATCGGCTGGACCACGGCGTTGGTGGCGTACGCCGCGGGGACCCTGTTCGCGCGGGACGCGGCCCGCAGTCTCGGGCACGGCGTCACCGGGCGCTACCTGGTGACCCGGCACGGTTCCGTGAAGCGCCGTACGATCGCGCTGCGCCGGGACGGGGTGATCGGATGGAACGTCACCCAGTGGGCCTGGCACCGCCGTTCGGGCCTGTGCACCCTGACGGCCACCACGGCCGGCGGGCGCGGGGCCTACGACGTGAAGGACGTGCTGATGCCGGAGGGGCTGCGCTTCGCCGACGAGTCGGTGCCCACCCTGCTGGACCACTTCGTGACCCGCGGACAGGGCCGGACCGGGACCGCCCCGTGAGGGCGACCGAGGACGGCGACGGCCGGATGCTCCCGGGCATCCGGCCGTCGCCGTGCTCGGACGTGCCCGGCTCAGTACGCCCGCAGCCCCATCCCGGTCTTCCGGCCGAGGTGCCCGAGGTCGACGAGCTGCTCCAGCAGCGTCGCGGGCGTGAGCGAGGGCTCGTCGAACTCCTCGTGCAGCCGCTGCTGGATGGCCGGTGACACATCGAGGCCGATGGTGTCCAGCAGGGCGAAGGGGCCCATCGGGTAGCCGAAGCCGCGTTCCACGGCGGCGTCGACCTCCGCGAGGCTCAGGTCGCGGGACTCCAGCATGCGCATCGCGCTGTTGAGGTAGGGCAGCAGCAGGTGGTTGACGACGTACCCGGCGCGGTCGCCCAGGTCGACGGGCGTCTTGCCGAGCCGCTCGCACAGCATGTGCGCGGTGGCGTGTCGTGGGGGCAGGGTGCGGTGAGCGCGTCGTAGGTGGTGTTCCAGGCGTGCTGTGTCTGCACCAGGTCGTCGGGGAAGGCGGTCGCGCCCATATCTGCATTAGATCGCTTGTTCGATTTGCGTGTCACTTCGGGCACGCCGATGCGCTGGGTCGTGCGTCAGGCGATGGCGTGGTCCACCAGGGCCCACACGCGGAACAGCTCGCCCGTGGTGATGGCGGTACCCGGGTCTTCCGCGAGGAGCCGGGCCGCCCCGGTGACCAGCGAGGCCACCGCCACGACCCGGGTCTGCTAGTCCGGGGTGAGCCACAAGGCGTCCTGGACCGCGCACGGCACGAACACCAGCTTGCTGCGGGTCTCCGCATCGAGGCCGCCCGCGCCATCGACCATCACTCCGCCCGGGTCCATGCGGTCACAGTCCTGCGGATCCAGGCAGGACGTCGCCCTCTCGATCGCTTCGGACAGGTCCTCACGGAGCCAGGAGCCGACCGGGCTGGGAGCCGGTCCCGTGGGCAGGGAGCGGATCCACGCTGCCGCGCGGCGGCCGGCTGCCGCGGCCGCCGCGAGCGCTTCTTCCTCCCCCTCCCACGGCTCGTACGGAACATCATCGGCAGGCCCCGCGGGCAGGTACGAGATCGTCACGCCCGACCAACCGGCGCACCTCCCCTCAGGTCACGTCCTGGAGACCGTGGCTGCCGCCATGATGTCGCCGGGTGCCGGGCAAGGAGCCTCGCGCAGGAGGGGCCTGCCCGGTGCCTTCGTCAGGTCCGCCAGCAGAACCAGCCGCGGCCCCTCTCCGGCTCGGGACTGTCCTCGGGCTCCGGCGGCGTAGCAGCCTGGAGGCGGACGGTTTCGGCGTCGGCCTCCTGGTGGGCGACGTCGTCGGCCCGGCACGGGCCGCACACCGATCTGTCCCCGGCCCGTACGGCGGTCCGGTGCACGGTGATCTCCTCCCAGCGCTCGTCACTGAACTTCCGCCCGCACCGCGAGCACACCGGGCGCTGCGCTTCTCGCTGCGCGGCGCGGCGCTGCTTGTCCTCTGCTTCGGCGCGGGCCTCCTGGGCGCGGTAGAGGGCGTGGCCGTCGGGGTTGTCGAGCGCGGCCATCAGCGTCCGCTCGCCGTCGCGTCCGATCCGCCGCCATACCGCCGCCCCGGCGCCGTGCTCCTGGAGCTGCTCCAGGGTGGTGATGACGACAGGGACCGCCTGGCGGTAGTCGAGCGCGGTGATGGCCTTCGGGTAGAGGGTGCCGTAGCGGCGCGGCGCCCAGTAGCAGCGACCGTCCTGCTCCAGCGCGGCAACCGTGTTGGCGACCTTCGCGGTGGTGGTGTCCGCGAAGACGAACGCGAGGGGCACCAGGCCCTCGCGGCCGGTCGGCGGGTAGAACCTGCGCCACAACCGCTTGTCGTGGTCGACGTGCTCGATCGCGTCCGGCCGGGAGCGCACCAGATCCACGGTGCGCTTGTGCGCGTCCTTCGGGAGCAGGCGGCCCCACTCCCAGTACCGGCGCAGCTTGGCAACCAGATCATGCGCGTCCTCGGTACGGCAGTCGACCTCCACCAGGAGCACCGGCACCCCAGCCTCGGACGCCCGCACCACCAGGTCCGCCCGCTGCACGAATCTGCTGCCGGGCCGGTGCGCGATCTCGGTCTGCAAGCCGAGCCGGTGCCCGATCCCGGCGCGGTGGAGTTCGGCGGCCGTCAAGGTGACCGCCGCAGCGTGGTCGTCGTAGCCGGCACCCCGTTTGTGGCTCCGGCCGTGATCACTCGGCAGGAACCCGCCCTCGCCAGGGTGAGCGTGATGAAGTCCGACCATTGCTCCACGCCATAGTTCAGTTCACCTCGGTGGGTCCTCGCCCGTGAGCCCGTCGACGGATTCACGGATGAGGTCGGCGTGACCGGCGTGGCGGGCGTACTCCTCGATGAGGTCGAGGAGGATACGGCGGAGGTTGGGGCGTTCGCCGCTGCGGGTGGTGTAGGCGCCGAGTTGGTCCAGCCCGCCCGTGCTGAGCGCCTCCTCGACGATGGCGCGTGAGCGGGCGACCGATTCCTGCCAGAGAACGTGCAGTTGCTCGGGGGTGTCTTCGGCAGCGGAGCGGTAGTCCCAGTCGGGAGTGCTGTCCCAGTCGACGGTGTCCCAGGGAGCGCCGACGGGGGAGCCGAGCCACAACCGGGCGAAGTGGCTGTCTTCTGTGTGCGCCAGGTGCTTGAGGAGGCCGCCCAAAGTGATGGCGGACGTGCCGAGCGTGGCGCGAAGACCGGAGGCGTCCAGGCCGGAGCACTTCCAGGCAAGGGTGGCCCGCTGACGTTCGAGGGCGCCGAGGATCGCCGCGGCCTCGATGCCGGCAAGGGGAGGTTCCGGCCAAGCTTCGGTCTCGCTCTTGATCATGGCTGCAGACCTTAGCGAACGGAGCTGACAGCGCAGCTGACGGGTGGACCGCAACGAATCGCTCACTCAAGATCCGCCGGACAGGCCGTAGTCTCAGCAGCGACGCTGGCCCCTGCGACCGCAGGGCACGCGGCCCCTCCTCTGCCGCGCCTGCAGCCACCGCCGCACCAACCGGACGCTGACGCGCAGGTCCTTGGCGATCACAGGAATCGCCTCGCACCTGGCGAACCGCTCGGCCGCCTGGAGCCGTACCCCTCGCGAAATTACTGCCGTTCGACGATCACGAGGCCACCGTCAGCACGATCTTTCCTTGGATGTGGCCCTGCGCAGCTCGTGTGTGCGCGCTGACCGCTTCGGACAGCGGGTAGGTACTGTCTACCCCGACCCGGAGCTTGCCCTCTTCGAGCAGGCGCCCGATCTGAGTGAGCTGGGAGCCGTTGGAACGTACTTGAATGTTCGAGACGGTGATGCCCAGACGCGCTGTCTCCTCCGGATCGTACTGGGCGAAGAACACCGGAAGCATGGTGCCGCCCCGCTTGAGCACGGTCAGAAAGCGTGAGCTGTCCGGGCCACCGACGGTGTCGATCACCAGGTCGACGCCGCTGACTACGTCCGCGGCCTGTGTGATGGTGTAATCAATGAACTCATCGGCACCGAGCATACGCAGGAACTGCTCGTGCCGACTCGAAGCCACCGCAATGACCTGTGCACCCTTCCATTTCGCCAGCTGCACCGCGAAGTGGCCCACTCCGCCGGCGGCCCCATTCACCAGCACGGTCATCCCCGGCGTGATCGGCACCGGCTGGTGCACCCGGCCGGTGAAGGGGGACGGCACGTCGTGGCCGAGATCAACCAGATACTGCCAGGCCGTCAGCACAGCCATCGGCGCACCGGCCGCCTGCACGTGGTCGATATCGGCCGGCTTGTGAGCCAGGTTCGAAGCCGGCGCGGCCACGTACTCGGCGTACGTCCGGCCGTCGAATCCTGGGAACCGCAGCATGCCGAAGACCTCGTCACCGACGGCAAACCCGGACACGTCCGGAGCGACCGCCTTAACCACACCCGACATGTCCGTTCCGGGGATCAGGGGGAACTCCAGCGTCGGCCTCATCTCGGCCGGCATGACCTTCATCCCCTCGCGCAGGTACCAGTCCGGTGGGTTAATACCCGCCGCGTGCACATGGACGAGCACCTCGCCCGCGCCGATCTCGGGAACCGGCACCTCGTCGTACTGCAGGACTTCTGGCCCGCCCGCCTCATGGAACTGAATCGCCTTCACCGCATCCATCGCTTTCTCGGGGAAACGTTGTTCCTTCAGTCAAGGCCCGGGAGGGCATGGCCGTCCAAGACCGCTTCGGCAACCGGTCATTCCGAAACGGCATGACGCGTACCCTGCAACTGTGAACGATTTCGGACAGGATCTGGAACTGCGGCTGGTGCGCTACTTCACCGTGGTGGCGGCACACCAGCACTTCGGCCGGGCCGCCGCCGACCTGCACGTGGCCCAGCCGGCGCTGAGCCGCCAGGTCCAGCGGCTCGAGAAATACCTCGGCGCACGACTGCTGGACCGCACACCCCAGGGCACCCGGCTCACTCCTGCCGGCCAGACGTTCCTCCCCCGGGCCCAAGCCCTGCTGCAGGCCGCCCGCCAGGCCGAACTGGCCGTGCGTGAACAAGCCCGGACCGAACGAATCATCATTGGGTACGTCGAAGACCTGGTGATCACTCCCGTCGTACGGGAGTTGCGCCGCCGTCATCCGGACGCGGAGATCACCACCCGATACCTGAGCTGCCGCGATGTCGGCGCCCTGCCGGAGAAGCACGTGGACGCCCTGATCGCGCGCGCCCCGTTGCCGTTCGCCACCGAGGACGTAGTCACCACCCCGCTGTACGAGGAACCCAGGATGCTCGTTGTCCCGCGCGATCACCCCTTGGCCGATCGCGCGTCGGTGACCGCGGAGGAGTTGTCCGGCGAGGAGGCGGCGCCGTGTGCGTTCGAGACTGCGGACTGGGCTTCCTACCGGATCCTCGGGACGGGCGTTCCGCTGATCGAGAGCTACGAGGACAAGCTCGAACTCGTCGCGAGCGGCAGGGTGGTCGCCGTGCTACCTATTGGCGATCGGCGCAGTTCACTGCGTCCCGGCCTCGTCACCGTCCCGATCAAGGGCGCACCCCCCAGCCAGGTCGTCCTGGTCAGCCGCAGAGGTGACTCGAATCCGATGGTCTGGGATCTCCGCCCGGCCGCCGAAGCCGTGCTGACTGCCCCACCGGCGTGCCCCGGGCAGGGCCGGGCGACGACGGCTGGCGTGTCTACCGCTGCCCCGAATGAAGCGGGCGCAGCTGAGAGAGAATGCTGAGCATGACGACTTGAAGGGCGCCGGCAGGGCGGTGGCACTGGGGCAAGGTGGCGATCTGGGACACGGTCGAGGACGGTGATCGCCGAATCTGTGCTGCCTGCGGGACCGCCGTCCGCTCCTACCAGTTCCGTCTCTATCCCACCGAGTCCTCGATGTTCGAGCGGTGCGTCGGCTTGGCATGGTGCTCCGGGTGCCGGATCTACTCCAGTGCGATGGTCCATATTTCCCGAACACGTGTCCTTGCCGATGCGCTGAGCTCCTTGCCTGAGGACGAGTCTGTTCGACTGCGCCGCAGCGAAGCGAAACTGGTCGACTACCTCGATCGCCAAGATCACCGGAAGCCGTGATCCACCCCAGGCGCACCACTTGGTCCCATTCGGTACGGCGTACGCCGAGGCGACGGACGGCCTGATCCGGGCCGAGAGGGACATGACGGTCCGGGAGCACGGGTAGGTCCCGGCGGCGGGCCAGAGTCGCGACCTGCTCGGGGTGTACGTTCGGGGTAGTGACATCGGCGCCGAGTAGGCGAGCAGGCCCGCGCGGACGAGGTGGCCGGCCGCCGTGGCGGTCACGGGCGGCTGGCCGAACGGCAACGGCTCCCCCGGTGCTGCGGTCAGCCGCTCCGCCGCCCACCGCGCCGACGCCGCCCTGGCAGCGCGGCCCGGATCCCCTCCGCGTCGGCCGCCTCCACCACCGCCCGTGACCACCGGCCCGGCATCGGCGGGCGGGACGGCCCCCGAGGCCGCCACCCACCGCCAGGCAGCCACCGACACCCGCAGGCGGCCCGCCGTCCCGTACACGTCGTACGACTCCCGCATTCCTCGCTCCTCATCCCGCACCATCACGCGGCCCGCCAACCAGACCAGGACCGAAAGACGCAGGAAGATCTCATCTGCTGTCAATAGCCTTATTTTCAGGGAAAGTTGGGGGGGACACCGCACAAGTCATGTACGTGTACGCGAGGACGAAAGTCACCCGTGCGGGGAACACGCCCGACGAGTCCGGCCGGGCGGAGCCGGCACGTCTGCGCCCCCTTGACCGGCGGGCGGTCAAGGGGGCCCGAAGATCCGTCGACCTGGGCGGGACGAGACGCTGCGCGGCAAGGCGCGCCGGGGCTCGCGGCGTGGGCGTACTCCTGACCACGCCCGGCGGAGAAGCGAAGGGTGGGGCGGCCCAGCGGTACTGCGTCCCAGAGCGCGTCTGGGCGCTGGGCCTCATCCGCGCACGCCATATCAGCACGGGCTGAACGGGGCCCTATCCGCCCCGGCTATCTTCTGGCAGGTGATCTTGATCGATTGCCAAGAGATCTTGACCGCTGGATTTTCTCCGGGGTAGGTCTCTATGAAGGCGAGTAGGTCTGGTACTTGCCCTGCAGAGATGAAGTGGCCACGTCGGCTACGTCGGCCCGGGGGCCGCCCGCGCATGTCTGGAGGAACTCCGTAACCCGAGGGCCCGTCCACCCTGCTGCCGCGGCAGCGGCCCAAAACCGGAGGCTGTCATGCGGGTCCAGGGGATCGAGGAAGTCGAGGAGATCCTCGATCGTGGCCGCGTCAAGGAGGAGTCGCTGCATGGCGACGGCGCGCAGTGCGCCGTCGGCCAGCATCGCGGTGCCGGTCTCCAGGCACCAGCGCAGGGAACGGGCCATTTCCTCCGGCGTACTCAACCGGATGACAGCGTCGCCAAGCGCGGTGTACACCATGGTCGCCTCGACAGGACGCTGGGCGAGTTCCCGGATCAGACCAAGGGCGGGCCGGTAGCCGCATGTCCCCAGAGCCATGACCATTTGGTACTGGGTCTCCCACGTGCGGGTATCACGGACCTCTCTCCTGAGGGCCTCCAGCAACGACGGGCCTGCAGCGGGATCGGCAAGCCGCCGCAGCCGCGCCGCAGCGGAACGGCGCTTGGTCGAAAGCCGATGGTCGAGCTGCGCCACAGCTTCGTCCAAGGTCAGTGCCATCTCAAATCCCGTCCGGTCGATTCCGTGCTGGTGAAGAGTAGGCCTTCGCACTGACAGCGCAGTACACGTCTTTACAACACCGAGGGATCCCGTCACCAACCAAGATCGCTTGGCAGAAACCGGTCGTCCGTCAAGAACACCTGGCAAACGATCAAGATCATCTGCCAGGGGGCGGTGACCGAGCTGGTCACCGCCAGCTGGCGGCTGCCTCACAGTTCACAGGACGCACGCCCACCAGGGGATTCGCCGGTCCTGCCTCACAGATCCACGGCCCGGGGCGGGCCTGGTGAGTACGACGACCGGGCAGTGGCAGGCGCGCTGAGTCTTTTCCAACCTGGCTGTCAGGTCCGCCGACCATGCCCGGCGAAGCATTCGTCTCACGGCGGCCGACTGTGGATCTGCTGGTCACAGGCCTGTCACCGGCTAACGTGGCTACTCACCGGCACGCCCTTGACCAGCACAAGCGTGAGGTTGGAAAAGGCTCAAGGACACGACTTTCGGCATCGGGATGGAGGACCTGGCGCCGTTGCTGAAGCAGCTGCAGGACATCCGCGCCGAGTCCAACCCTCTGATGTCCCTGCCCGACGTGCCGGTGGAGAAGCTGGACTTCAACCGGATCGAGGGAGCGGATCGGGAGGACCTCCTTCGAGGCATGCGACAGAGCTACCTGGTAGACGCGTTCTACGCCGGCACCCGGAGCGAGCTGGAGCACGACGAGGTCGCGGAGGGCTTCCGCCTGTACTACCAGCAGGTGCGTCGCGACTACAGCGACGCCGACGACGTTCTTTGGCAGCTCAAGATGTACTTCCTGGGGAGCGCCCAGCCGCGACCAAAGGTGCTGCGCGCCGCCCTTATTGTCCTGGCGCACTTTTTCGAACGGTGCGACATCTTCGAGACGCCGCCCGCCGGCTGGCAACCGGGCATCGGACTGACCGCATGATCACTCCGACGAAGGGAATTGCTCCTGACCGCTGCCTGCTCGCCGTCGGCGCGCAGGTTCTCCTCCAGCTCGATGAACCGCGGACCGTTAGTCAGACGTGGGCGAGGCTGAAGAGCTGGCGCGCTGATCAGGCCCATACCTCGCCGGTATCGTTCGAGTGGTTCGTTCTGGCCCTGGGCATTCTCTTCGCCATGGGTGCGGTGGAGCTGGTCCAGGACGTTCTCGTCGCAAGGAGTACGGATGCTGCGCCGTCTGAGCGCTGACGACGCGCGGTTCAAGACGGTGGAGTTCTCGCCGGGACTGAATCTGCTGGTCGCGGACACCACCTCGTCGTCGGCTGAGACCGACAGCCGTAACAGCGCCGGCAAGTCGAGCGTGATCGAGCTGATCCACTTCCTGCTGGGAGCGAAGTCCGCTGGGTCGCTGGCCACGAACAAGGCGCTGCGCCACATCACCTTCAGCCTCGCTATGGACTGGCCGTGGCAGGACGATCCGATCGAGGTACGACGACGCGGAGACAACCCCAAGGTCGTACGGCTGAGCCAGGATGTATCCGGCGTGCAGGCCGACACTCTCTTTACGGACAGCCAGGATGTCGAGCTGTCCGTGGAGCAGTGGAATCGCGTTATCGAGCGGGACCTCTTCGGGCTGGAGGGAGACCATCCCGGAGTGAGCGGTCGCACGCTCCTGTCGTTCCTCATCCGTCGCGTCTCCGCTCACGGCTTCAACGAGCCGACCCGGACGTTCTCCCGACAGGCCGCTGCGGAAGCGTCGTCGAACCTTGCCTATCTCCTGGGGCTGGACTGGCAGCTGGTCAACGGATACCGCGAGCTCAATGCCCGCAAAGCGACCAGAGATCAGCTGAGGAAGGCCGTCAACGATCCCGTATGGGGACGGATCGTCGGGTCCACGGCCGATCTCAGAGGCCAGATCGCTCTCGCCGAGGCACAGGTCGAACGCCTGCGGGCTCAGGTTGCCGCCTTCCAGGTGGTCCCCGAGTACGAGCGGCTCAAGGATCGGGCTGATCAGGTGAGCCGCCGGATCAAGCAGCTCGCCCAAGAAGACATCATCGACCAGCACAACCTCGAAGAGCTCCAAAGCGCGGTCACCGAGACCACTGATGTCGAGGTGTCCTATCTCGAGCCGGCATACCGCGAGCTCGGGGTCATTCTCAACGACCAGGTGCGGCGTCGCTTCGACGACGTCAAGGCGTTCCACCACTCCGTCGTACGCAACCGGCGCAGGTTCCTGGAGGAGGAGATCCAGGAACTCACCGCTCGCCTGGCCGCCCGGCGTCAGGAGCGTGCCGCCCTGGGCGAGGACCAGGCCCGCCTCCTGCGCGAGCTGGCGGAGGGTGGAGCGCTGGAAGCGCTGACCGCCCTGCAGACAGCCCTGGGCCGGGAGGAGGCCGCTCTCGGTGCTCTTCGCCACCGCTTCGACGCAGCGCAAGCCCTCGAAGCCAGCGCCCGCCAGATCACCGCCAAGAGCGTTGAACTGCAGCAGGCCGTCGACCTCGACCTCCGAGAACGCCGGCAGCAGACAGACGAAGCGATCCTGCTGTTCTCCCGGTACGCCCAGCGTCTGTACGGCGAGGGCCGCGAAGCCTACCTCGCCATTGAGGCCGGCCGGACCAGCCTCAGCATCACGCCCCGGATCGACGCCGACGACAGCCGCGGCATCAACAACATGGTCATCTTCTGCTTCGACCTCACCCTGGCCGTCCTCGCACACCGCCACGAGCGCGGTCCTGACTTCCTCATCCACGACAGCCACCTCTACGACGGCGTCGACGAACGACAGGTGGCACGAGCCCTCGCGCTCGCAGCCGAAGTCACCCAGGAAGAGCACATGCAGTACATCGCCACCCTCAACACCGACACCCTCAGCACCGCTGCCCAGCGCGGATTCAACCCCGAACCCCACATCCGAAGCCCCGGCCTCACCGACGCCGAAGAGGGCGGCCTCTTCGGCTTCCGCTTCAAAGCCGCAGGCAAGGCATAGCGCCGACAGCACGCTGGGTGTGCTGATGGACAGCTACCGCGGCCGGTGGTCCCAGCAGCGGAGGTAGCTGGCCCCCTGGGTACGGCTGCTGCCCGAGCAGCAGGCACGGCTGGCACAGAATCCCTTCAAGGCCGCCCCTCGGACCGAGTACCAGCGCGGCTTGGACTCCGGCGGCAGGCTGTACCGCCCGGACGTCTGGGGTACGGCGCAGGCAGGCTGCGGAGCTCCCCCGCCGGGGGCTAGATGGCGGTGATGTCGGCGGGCAGGCTGCTGGGCGGGGTGGCGGTGAAGAAGTCCCGCAGGGGCTGGTCGATGCGGTCTCTGCAGCTGGTGCACTGCGCGGCGTCGTCGAGGAGGGGCGCGAGGTCGTCGGTGTCGGAGGGTGTCAGGACGAGCCAGCGCAGGATGATCTGCCGGGTCAGGAGTCTGAGAGTTCGCAGGCCATCCAGCTTCTCCCGTTCTGTCTGATTCTTGATTACGTCGCCATGTACGTAAGTGGATCGGGCCGAGTAGGCGCGCTGGACGATGTCCCCGACCTGTTTCTGGTGTTCAGGGGTGAGGAACAGGGCGGACGCGCGAGAGCGGATGTTGTTGGCGATGCCTTGGCGTTCGTCGTGGGGGCTGATCAGGAGGGCTTCCAGGGCGATGACGTAGTCGAGGTGCAGTTCGTCGGCCTCTACCTCCCAGACGGTGTAGTCGTTGTAGGTGCGCTGGTAGGCGGTCAGGAGGTGGCGGGCGGCGCGTTCGAGGCGCCGGGCGCGACGGTTGAGGATGCGCCGCTGATGGGACGCGCCGGCCATGACCGCGTCGATCTTTGCTGAGATCGCGGTGCAGAAGGCTCTCATGGCCGGAAGGTCTGTGGCCGGGACGTAGAAGTCGCCGGTGTCGCGGACTTTGAACTCCTGCTCTCTTCCGTGTGAGCCGTCGTAGATCTTGGTGGTGGTCGGTACTTCCTGGGGGTTCAGGTCGAAGCGGCGTCCGCGTGCGACGGTGAAGGTCGAGTCCACGCGCAGGAGTGCGCTGTCCCACAGCATCAGAGGCAGAAGGGCCCGCCAGTGCTGGGCTTCCGCGCGCGGACCAGTGAAGTCGAACCAGGTCGGCCGGCGGGTGACCTTGCGGCCGGGATCGGGGACATGGAGGAACGGCGCTTCGGCGATTAGATCAAGGTCGAGGCTGTGGGGCAGCAGGCCGTGGATCGCCGGCATCGGGACCGCTCGGCGCAGCTCGTCCAGGGTGAAGGTCTGCAGGGTGTACTGGCCCAACGGGATCCGCGTCCCGCGGGGGAGGTCGGCGTTGAGGAGCAGCCATCGCTCGGGAACCGGCGCCGGTCCGGTGCAGAAGGCGACGAAGCTGTCGGCGACCTCGGCAAGGGGCACGTCCGCGCCCTGGGCGAGCAGGCGTGTCGCCTCGCCCAGGCCCGACTCGCCCAGCAGGGCGGAAAAGCTCGGGATCCAGTCCCCGTCGACCTTGCCGTAGAGGTCGGGGTGCTCGTACCTGGGCACCGCAGCAGCAACCGCGCCTTCCAGAAGTTCCCACTGCGGCAGGACCGCCAAGGCGACATCGGTGATGGCCTGGGGTGTCGGTGGCAGGTCGCGGGCGTACTCGAGCCACGACAGCACGGCTTCACGCAGGGGGAGAGTCTCGTTCATACGGCCCGAAAGTAGTTGGCCGCTGTGCTCACGGGCAGCGGTTTTCCCGCATTGAGCTCGGCCGGAGACCGTGACGGCACCTGGAACCGAGAAGGCACGGGGGCCGGGCCCGAAAACGCAGGACGCCCCGCTCTGGGCGGCTGCACACTGGCGAACATGCCCATGGAACCGACCGACCTGCCGATCATCGACGTGGACGTCCCTGCCACCTGGCCCGATCCGCTCGCCAACCTTGTCGGCCGGCTCGCCGACGATGCCCGCCGCTCAGGCCACCCCCCGCAGTACTACCAGGACCTCAACCTCCTGCCGTACGAGAACGCCGTCCTCGCCGAGCTCGAAGGGCACCTCGTCCGGGCCCGCCACCACACCCGTCTGCTGGACCACGAGAAGGACGCGATCCGCCTCCAGGGCCTGCGGCTGCTCAACGCCCACCTCGTCAACGACCGCTTGGACCAGGCTCTCGCGCTCGGGTACCTGACAGCGGCGGAGCACGAGAGGCTGCGGACAGTAAACGAGACGGTCCCCGGACAGCGCGGCTGGGGCAAGCGCGAGGGCCAGGTGTGCCTGACCCTGTCGGCCGCGCCCCAGGTCCATGACGTCGACGGGATCCACCGGCTGCTGACCTACTGGGGCGGCGAGGCCATTTACTGGCAGCACTGCGAGGGCTCCCCCGCTCTCGCTGAAAAGCTCCGCAGCCTGGGAGCCCCCTCGGTCGTCACCGCCCTGCTGGATCTCGCCGCCCCAGTCCCGGAGGGGCACAGCGTCTTCCCCTCCGTCGTCCACGTCTTCGTCGGCAAGGCCCTGGGCCACGAGCCGGCCGACGCCGATGTCCTCTACAGATCGCCGATTCCGCCCCAGCGGATCGAGTCCATCGTGACACCCGCCTGACCCCGGCTCCAGACGCGTCGCCCTACCAGTGGCCCCGGGCGCCGTGGAAGCGCCGACCGCCGACGCCATCCGAGCCGCGATGCCCTCCCCGCCGATCTATCGAGGTCCGTTTCAGCGCCAGCCGGGCCGGGGCCGCCAATGTCGCGCTCTACACCACGGCGTCCGTCGACGCGGTGCCCGCCGGACACCCCGAGGTCAACTGGGAGCAGCTGCGCACCGTGGAAAAGGGCCGGCGCTCCCCGCTCGCGGCACTGCGTCCGCAGTCGGCGCCCGTGGCGGCGTAAGCCTCCGGAGTCCGTATGCCCGCCCGCGTCCCGCACCGCCCGGAAGGGTGGCCCGGGACGCAAGCGTTCTTGCGTGCTGCTCACGCGTGCCCGGCCGCTGGCTCCCACAGGGGGCGGGCACGTCCGGTCCCGCCGCAGTGGAAGCACGGGCCGCTTCCCGGCGTGCTGCGGGCGCCGACGGTGCCGGCGGCGTGGCGGAAGAGCCGGGTGAGGCCCGCCGCGTGGGCCTCGTGGAGCGGGAGCTCCTGCCGTCTGCCGAGCGTGACCTCCAGCGCGACGCCGGGACCGGTGAAGTGGGCCTGCATGCCCCCGGCGACCGCACGCAGTGTCTCGTTCACCTCGCGCATCGACTCCGCGCCGGACAACTGCACCCGGGCCGCCAGGACGGTGTCGTCGGCCGCGGCGAAGGACAGCAGCCCGGCCGGGCGGGCGAGCGGCCCGACACGGCCCACGGGGTCGGGATGGGTGTGGTGGAGCTGGGCCAGGGCGTGCCACAGGTCGCCCGGCAGATCCTGGGGTGTGGTCTCTTCTCGGCTACGTCTCATACAGCCCTGTGTAGGGCCTGCGGGTTGCCGGCGGCGCCGGGTGGGCCCGCCCGTCCCGCGCGGTGGCACGGGGACTTCGGTGCCTGTTCCGCCCGCCGGGCCGCCCGCCCGCCCCGCGCCATGAGAGAGGAGGAGAACACCTCCTCTGTCCTACAGGGGAGGTGTCGGCGGCCAGCTCGACTGACCCACGGCCCCTGGCCTGTGCAGACGCGGGGCCAGCTCGGTGAGGCGTGCAACCGGTGACGCAACCTACCGCGCAATTGGCGACGCAACCGGTGGCGCAACCTACTGCGCAACCGGTGGCGCAACCTGAGCCGTACGCGCACCAGGCGCCGGGTCAGTACCCGGGCGCAGCGGGCGTGGCGAGGCGGGCCCTTTGCGTCAGACGCCGTGGTGAGTGACCCAAGCCATGACCCTCGCAGGTCACAGCGGTGCGGGCAGGGCGTGGCCCGGCTGGCGGCGAAGGGAATCGTCAGGGTCGCTGGCGGAGCCAGCCGCGGCCCCTCTTCGCCTCGGGACCGTCCTGCGGCTCCGGCGGAGCGGCGACCTCGAGGCGGGCGGCTTCGGCGGCGGCCTCCTGGCGGGCGACGTCGTCGGCGCGGCACAGGCCGCACACGGATTTGTCCCCGGCCCGGACGGCGGTCCGGTGCACGGTGATCTCCTCCCAGCGCTCGTCGCTGAACTTCCGCCCGCACCGCGTGCACACCGGGCGCTGCGCCTCTCGCTCGGCGGCCCGGCGCCGCTGGTCCTCCGCGTCCGCGCGGGCTTCCTGGGCGCGGTAGAGGGTGTGGCCGTCGGGGTTGTCGAGCGCGTCCGTCAGCGTCTGCTCGCCGTCCCGTCCCAGGCGCCGCCACACCGTCGCCCCGGCGCCGTGCTCCTGGAGCTGTTCCAGGGTGGTGACGACGACGGGCACCGCCTGGCGGTAGTCGAGCGCGGTGATCGCCTTCTCGTAGAGGGAGTCGTATCGGCGCGGCGCCCAGTAGCGTCGGCCGGCCTCCTCCAGCACGGCGACCGTGTTGGCGACCTTCGCCTCGGTGGTGTCGGCGAACACGAACGCCACCGGGGCCAGGCCCTCCCGGCCGGTCGGCGGGTAGACCCGGCGCCACAACCGCTGCTCGTGACCGACGTGCTCGATCGCGTCCGGCCGGGAGCGGACCAGGTCCACGGTGCGCTTGTCCACATCCTTCGCCAGCAGCCGGCCCCACTCCCAGTACCGGCGCAGCTTCACGACCAGGTCGTGCGCGTCCTCGGAGCGGCGGTCGACCTCCACCAGGAGCACGGGCACCCCGGCCTGCGGCGCCCGCACCACCAGGTCCACCCGCTGCACGTACCCGTCGCCGAGCCGGTGCCCGATCTCGGTGGCGAAGCCGAGCCGGTGGCCGATCCCGGCGCGGTGGAGTTCGGCGGCCGTCGAGGTGACCGCCGCGGCGTGCTCGTCGTAGCCGGCACCGAGCAGCTTCCCAGTGACCGGGTCGTACTTCTTCTCCCGCAGCGCCGAGATGCGTATGCCCTTCGGCTCCAGCAGCAGCTTCGCCTCGCCGTGGCCTCGCTTCGTCAGCACCCACACCTGCCGCTGGTCCTCCCGGACCAACTCGATCCTCACCAGGTGGTGGTCCTGAAGGTCCAGGAGGTTGTCCCGCGTCAGCTTGTCGTGCTGGTTGCCCGGACGGGTCAGCTTCCACAACTGGTCGGGCGTAGCCCGCTGGAAGATCCCCAGTGTTTGCAGCAGCTCCCGGCGCCGGGGCCCGGTCGAGTTCTTCCGGTGCTGCGGACTCCTTGCTACATCTACATGAGGGATGTCGGCGCTTCGTCGACCCCCTTTCCGCCTGACCTGACCTGCGGAAACGCCCGGCTTCCGACGGCGCGGCGCGGAGGGGGTGATGGAGGGGTCCACGGAGGGGGTCTGTCCGGCCGGGTCAAAGGGCTGCTCGGGCTCGGTGCTCGCCACAGGATGCTCCTGAAGGTGGGGCGGGCCTATCCCGCCATTCACCTTCTACAGGTGCGGAATTCGGGCTCCGTGTGACGCCGGCCTCAAAGAACCCCTCCGCCGTGACCGCATCGTGATCAACGCGAAGGGAGAGTTCTCCCCCGTCGGCGGCCGGACTCTGTCCACAGGCCCGCCGTTCGAGGGTGTCTTCAAGGCCGCCGCGATCAGCGGGGCGGCCCGTACGTCGAGGTGTCAAGCGTGGAACGCGTACGCGGGTGCCGGCGGTGATCGCCCCTGGACGGTGCGACGGCCAGGTTCGAGGATGCGGTTCCGGTACCGCCGTTTTGGTGGTCGCGGGACGGGCGCCATTTCCCGGGCTGGCACTGGGCGGCGACGACCGGGCAGTACGTCGGCTTCGATCTGTGGCTGGAGCGGGACCGTCTCGTGCTTGGGGCCGATGCGACTGGCGATCGGCTCGCAACGCTGCCCAACAATTGGGAGACCAACTACCGTTTTTCATCGCATCATTGACGGTAGCCCAAGCGATAGCACAACGAGGCGAACCTCTCGCCTGTCGCGATGAGGGCCAAGCCGGCGTAACGCAGCCTCATGGGCGTTGAAACCGCACACGAAGAAGGTGGCAGTTGAACTCTGGCAACATATACGGCGTTTGTCAGCAGATCGTCGATATCGATGTAGATGGCACTCTTCTTCCTCACTATGCCGGTATGAGCTTCATGCGATGCTGCGGATCCGGGAGGTCCGCCAGCGAAGAGCTCCGGGCTTCCGACAAGCGCGATCGAGCGCGACCGCCGACTCGCGCGAAACGCATCGGGGCAGGATCGGGAAAGATCCTCGCTTCTCCAGAATGGCTTCCGAAGTGGGATGGTGAGGACCTTCCGTCGGTTGCGCTTCCGGCTTCGGGGCCGCTTCGCGTGTGGATGCCCCGCCAGAACCGCTGGGTGCAGGAGATGCACCTCAAGGAGTACGTGAGCACTCGCCAGGGGCCGCAGTGGGACGGGCAACAAGGGTGTCTGACGATCCCCAAGGGGCACTTCCTCAATCTCGCCAGCAAGTTACTGGCGCGGAATCAGCGCATCGTGATCGGTCGTGAATATGATCCGCTCGAGGCGTGCACGGCCAGTTGCCAGGAAGCCGAGCTTCCGATCTGCCACTGCTCCTGCCGGGCCCGATATCACGGTGGGGGCCGTTGGATGGCCGGTTGGGCAATCCTCGAGGAGCGTGACACCCGGATCGGCAGGCAGTCATGGGACTGGATCGTCGTGACACTCTCTGATTCACCGTAGCTTGCCCCAAGCCAGTCCCTGCAGGCCAGCAACTTCCGCCGGACTGACTTCACTGTCAACGGACACAACCCAGAGGGGAGAGTTTCCCCCGTCTACGGCCGGACTCTGTCCACAGGCCCATGGTTCGAGGGTGTCTTCAAGGCCGCCGCGATCAGCAGGGCGGCCCGACGACGAGGAGCCACCCATGCCCAAGAACACCGTCACCGCGCCGCTCGCCCCGATGGAGCCGGACGACGGCGCCGCCGCCTTCGCCTACATCCGGGCGATGCAGGCCGACGACATCGGCACCGCCTGCGCGGTCGCCGACGACACAGGCCCGGAACTGCACCGGCTGCTCCTGGACGTCGCGGCGCGCGTCATCATCCCCATCACCGCCTCGGACGACCACAACGGGGAGCCCTGCGAGCACTCCTTCCTGGCCGCCTCGCTCGGCTGGCTCCTGCTGGAGCTCCTGCGCGACGGCGTGTGCCTGTGCGGTCTGCCGGGCATCGCCGACACCATCACCCGCTTCACCGAGAACATCCTCACCGAGGACCACGGCGACGTCGCCGACGTCCTCCGCCGGCTGGAGGCCGCGGGGATGAAGCAGGCGATGGAAGCGCACCCGGCGGACCGCCCCACCGCGTAACCGCACCACCGTGGTGCGCTCCACCCGCACCACCGCACCGCACCACTGTGGTGCGCTCCACCGCACCATCGAGACCGCACCGCCGGGCGCCGGCGGTGCGGTCTCCCGGCGTCACCGCGCCGGGGCGCGCCCTGGCCGGGCGGGCTCCTCTATCACACACCCCCTTGACCGCGACCTGCTCGCGAGCCGAAACCCGCGATGGCAAGGAGAAATGTCGCGGTAGCAGAGGTGGTCAAGGGGGGTGCAGCAGAGGTGGTCAAGGGGGGCGCGCGCGTCCGGCCGCACCCGGACAAGAGGCCGTCGGCAGGCGCACCGGCGCGGTGCGGAGCACCAGATACGGCGCACTGGTGCGCGTCGGAGTGGTGCGGTGCTGGAGACGGTGGCGCACCACAGTGGAGTCCACTCAGTGGAGCCCACCGGGTGGAGCCCACTCGGTGGAGTCCATGGGTGGTGAGGGGCTACGTCGGGTGGGCTCCACTCAGTGGACGGTGTACGGCATCGTCATCACAGCTAGGCGCTGGAGTGCCGCACCCGGGACAGGGCGCGAGGTCAGCGCGAGTTCCTCGCGGCGAGGCGACGCTTGGCGGCTTCTTGGAGTCGCTTGCGCTGCTTGCGCAGCTCCGCCTTCTTCGCCGCCTCCGACTTCAGCTTCCGCGGACGCTTCCAAATCGGCTGCCACCCCACGGGCTCATCGGCTTCGAGCTCCTGGTCCTCGCCGAGGGCGGCGGCCATCTGCTCGCGGGTGGCACGAGCACAGGCAAGCGCGTCGTCGAGGCTGGGCTGGTCTTCCGGGGTGCTCACGTGACTCCTCCAATGGTTCGGCCCGGCATGTGCTGGGTGCCGGACTGTTGGGTGTGCGGCGGCGGGACTGCCGCCGGGGCGGGTTGCGGACGCGGACCGTGGGCGGCTCCGCGCGCCCGCCGGCCCTCCTGGAGCGTGGCGGCCAACTTCGCGGCGGCGGCTTCCAAGGTCTGTCGGGTCCGCTCCACCGTGTCGACGCCGGTCTCCTGCTCCAGGACGCGGCCGTCCTTCCGGCCGTCGCGGAACGGCCGCGGGCGCGGGCGCGACCTCGAGGTGGCAGGCACCGCGACGGTGTACGGGCGGCGGCGCGAGCCCAGGCGTTCCGCACGGCGCGCAGCGTGGACCCGGGCGGCCAGGGCACCGGCGGCGAGACGTGCCCGCTCGTACGGCGGGGCGGTCCGCTTGCGGGTCAGCGGGCGCAGCACGGCCTGGTCCTCGGTGTCATACGGGTACAGGGCGCGCAGGTCGGCGGTCACCCTGCGGCCGCGCCCGACGGGGCGGGTGTAGTCGTTGAGGACCGTCTGCACGATCTGTTCGTCCAGGCCCGGTTCGTGGCGGCGGCCGCGCAGGGCGTAGGAGAGGTGGCGGCGGGCCTCGGCAAGCAGGTGGTGGCGCGCGAACGCGCCGCGCATCACGTACACCACGGCGACGACGTCGACGGCCGCCAGGGCGAGGTCGACCACCGGCCGCACCCGCGCCCACACCGCCGCGGCCGCCGCCCGCGCACGCTCGGCCAGCCGGTAGACGACGCAGGCGCCGAACACCCGGATCGCGGAGGTGCGCCATCGCGTGCGCAGCTCGGTCAGCGACAGCAGCTCGGTGCGCTTGGGCGGGCGGGTCTGATCGGCGGCCTGACAGGCCAGCGCATAGGCGGCCCGCTCCCCCGGCTCGTGCCCTTGCCGCTCCTCGTACCGGACGGTGAGGACGGACAGCGCGTCCTCGATCTGCTGGCGGCGGGTCGACTGCCAGCCGATCAGACGCCGGTCGATCCCGGCGATGTCCATCACGGGCCGGCGCCCCGGAGTCACTTCGCGCGGCTCCCACGCCCCCCGAGCCGCGCCATCACCTCCTCCATGAACAGGAGGGTGTACAGGGTGTCGGCGGCGACGATGCGGGTCATCAGCGAGTCCGCCGACAGGTTGCCCCACTTCCCGTCATGCGGCCGCCGGGCCCGGACCGACACCACCGCGTGGCTGTGGAGCAACGGCCGTGATTCCGTGGCGCGTGACTCGTAGTGCCGGAACACGGCGACGACCAGCCCGTCCTTGACCCGGGCGCGTTCCCTGCCGCCGGCCTTCGAGCGAATCTGGGCGACCGACTCCTCGATCCACGCCAGGGTCTTGTCGCGGGCGATGCCGTCGCACAGCTCTAGGACCCGGCGGTGCGTCTCGTCCATCAGGGCCCACGCGATGTGGGCGGTCGGCGGGGGCCGGAACACCAGGTCGAAGGCCAGCCAGGGCGTGCGCTCCTTGGCCTTGCCGGTCTTGGGTGAGCGGTTGTGCTCGATGGGCCTGCCCAGCACGGTCGCCCGCCGGGCGCGGGCCGGGCTCTCCCCCTGCGCCAGGAGCTCACGCTCGATCCGGTCGGCGTCCGGGTGTCGGCCCTCCCCCAGGAGCAGTTCGGCCTGCCGCTCGCTCACCACGTCTTCGGCCTTGAGGCCGAGCGCGGCCAGGCCTCGGCCCTTCCACACGCCGGGCGGGACACCGGCCTCGTCCTGGGCGTCGCGCAACGGCGTGCCCGCCCGGCGATGGCCGTCTCCGACCATCACGCCACGGAACAGGTAGCGCACCCCGGCCCCCGGACGAACTGGCGACATACTGATCACCCGCCCATGGAACCCCGCCGCTGACCTGCGCAGAAGCGTGATCCGGGGTCGGTCCCGCCGGGCGGGAAGGCATCACCAGATCTTCACCGCAGCGCCCGCCAGACGGGCCGCCGGATGAGCACGCGACAGTAAGCCACCGGTGTGTGCACCCTCCCGCCCATGAACACCACCAGGTACGGAGAGCCCTGTCCCCTCTGCCGCACGCCGCTGTTCCTGGACGTGCTTTAGGCCGTGTATCGAAAGTGGATCTTTATTCGTGAGACGGTGTGGTGATCGGGCTCGGGTATCGTCGTTCTCGGCTGCAATCTCGGTGCTGCAAAGACGGGCGATCGCGCAATGGAAGACCGGGAGTTCCCCTTGCGTGCGCCCGTACCAAAGCCCTTGTCACAGCCACTCGTTGATGGCAGCGACGAGGACGGTCGCCTCGTAGCGGACCGCGAGCTTGTCGTAGCGCGTGGCGACAGCTCTCTGCCTCTTGAGGCGGTTGATCCCGCACTCCACCGCGTGCCGCTCGCGGTAGTCGACCGGGTCGAAGCGCGGTGGCCGGCCACCGCGAGGTCCGAGCTTTCGGCGGTTCGGGCCTGGTCGGCCTTATCGGGGATGGTGCAGCGGATCCCGCGGCGGCGCAGGTAAACACGGTTCTTGTGGGAGGCGTATGCCTTGTCCGCGCGAACCCGGTTGGGGCGGACGCGTGGCCGGCCCGGCCCGATGCGGGGCACACGGACCTTTGCCAGGACGGGTTCGAACTGCGGCGAGTCCCCGCGCTGCCCGGCGGTCACCACGATCGCCATGGGCTTCTGGCCCTGCTCGACGGCCAGGTGCAGCTTGGTGGTGAACCCTCCGCGCGACCTTCCCAGTCCGTGATCTCCGGGCTCTTCATGGACACCGCCCGGTGGTTCCTTCTGCAGGTCACCCTGCCTTCGGGCGCCGGCCGCGTGCTGATGGGCACGGCAGACCGTGGAGTCGACGTTCAGGTCCCACACGATCGCCCCCTTCGCGTCGGCCAGGGCCTGGAGGCGGGTGAGGATACGGTGCCAGGTGCCGCTGCGCTGCCATCGGCGGAACGGGTCGTAGACGCGGTTCCACGGTCCGTACTCGAGGGGCATGTCCCGCCACGGAACACCGGTCCGGACCCTGAACCGTATGCCGTCGATCAGCTGCCGCCGGGGCCAGACCGGTGGCCGCCCCGGCTTCGTCCCTCTCGGCAGCAACGGCTCCAGCGTTGCCCATTGCTCGTCTGTGAGATCTCCCCGACCCATGAACCGTGATCATGCACAGCCCAAGATCCACTTTCGATACACGGCCTAGGTGTATTGGACCGCAGCCAGCGGAGCCTGGTGGCCCGATCACTCCTTGCGGCGTACGGGGTCAGCCGCAAGGAGTGGCGGGTCGCGTCAGAAGAGCAGGTCGGTGGGATCGAAGCCCCAGCCGCTGCGGTCGGCGTTCTGGTGGGGCCACGGCGGGTTTACGAAGGGTGCGGCCGCGTTCCCGGTGCCGGCGTAGAAGAAGACGTCGCCGTTCTGCTTGCGCCCGAGAAGGTCCGGGCGGCCGTTGCCGTCGCCGTCGAAGTTCCCCGGGGCCACGATCGTGTTGTAGATGTTCCAGCCGGTTCCGATCCGGGTGCGGGCCGCCAGGGTGCCGTCGGTCCGGCCGGCGTAGAGGAACAGGTCGCCTGCCGGGGTCCGGGCGAGGATGTCGGGGCGGCTGTCGCCGTCAATGTCGCCCGGCGCCAGGATCGTGTTGTAGGTCCCCGTACCCCAGCCTTCGGCGCCGGCGAGGCTCACCAGGGTGCCGACGGTGCCGTCCTGCCGGGTCGGGACGCGCCACAGGGTTCCGTTGTCGCGCCGGATGATCAGCTCGGGGTTGCCGTCGCCGTCGGAGTCGGGGCTGACGGCCATCGTGCGGACGTCGCCCCATCCGCCACCGAGGATGCGGGGTGCCCGAAAGTACAGCTCGGTGGGGTCACCGGGGTAGAAGCGCAGGTTGCCGGCGCCGTCGATGGCGTAGAGGTTCTCGACGCCCCCCGCGCCCGCGGCTCCCGTGCGGGCGATGTGCTGCATGCCGGTCCATCCGACACCGATCTTGCACGGGTCGGCCGCGATCTTGCCGTCCGCGCGGCCGAAGTGCCTCCACAGGTCGCCCGCGGCGTCGCGGCGCAGCATGTCGGCCTTGCCGTCGGCTGGGTTGTTGCAGTGCGAGAACGTCGCGGCTCCGAGGTACGGATAGTGGTCGGAGATGCGGGGGTCGCGCTCCTTGGCGTCGGCTGCCACGTTCTTGAAGTGGGCCTCGTCGACGAAGACGTAGTCCAGCTTGGCCTGCGTGCCGCGGCTGGCATCGTAGTTCGTGAACTCACCCGACCTGCAGTTGTCCGGGAGCGGTGCCGCGCAGTCGAAGTGGTCGGCGTCCGTCTCGTCGGTCTCGATGAAGCGTCCCGTCCCGCCCAGGGCGGGGCGGTAGAACGGGTCGAGGTCCGAGGACCGCGGGGCGTTGGCCCTGCTACCTCCCGGGTTGCGGTTGACCGGGTTGAAGTCGCCGCCCAGCACTACGGGGGTTCCCGCGTTCAGCCAGGGGTTCGCGGCCAGGTTCTTCGCCTGCGTGGCGTTGATGTCCGCAGGGACGACCGGGTGCTCGCCGGTCTTCAAGTACTGGGGGTAGAGGTGGACGGAGCAGGCGCGCGTCCTGACGGACTGGATCCTCGCCTCGACGCACGCCGCGTACCACTCCTCCGGGCCAGAGTACGTGTTGGTGTAGGCGTCGTCCGGGTCGAGGGGCACGCCCGTGCCACCGGTGAGGGGCCCCTTGGCCAGGACGGCGATCCCGTACGCACCGTTGGTGACGGTACCGTTCAGGCCCTTTACGTTGCACACGTCGGAGCGGGTGAGCGTGGGGACGAAGTAGCCGTCGTACCCCTCCGGCGTGAGCGAGCCCAGGATCCCGTCGTACTGCTGGCGGCAGACCTCCTGCAGGAAGATCAGGTCCGCCTTCCAGGCGCGTGCCTCCTGCACCACCTTGTCACGCCGCTGCTCGACCTCCCGAGTTAGGGAGCAGGCATCCTTGTTGTCACTGTTTCCGCAAATGTTGTAGCTCAGGAACCGGACGACCGGCGCGGTGCTCGGTGACGGCGCGTCGGCCACGGCCGGCTGCACCACCCCCAGTGCGACCAGCAACGCCAGCAATAGGGTGAACGTCTTGCGCCTCCGCATGGAGTGGCCCCCTCCTCGTTAGTCGAGCCGCTCGGAAGCGGAGCCGGCGTGCGCCGACCGGGCCCGAGCGGAGTAGATCAAAATCACTCGACGATACCTTTCGGCTAAGCGGGCCGAGAGTCGACCCTGGCACCCGGCTCCGCTGAACCGGCTGGTCACCGACCCCTCGTCACCGCCCGAGGCGCGGGCGGGCATCACGGCCGAGGCCGGTCGCTCCTGCGCGCAGCCGGCCTTCTCCCCCGGCGGGTGCCCCTGCCGTTCTTCGTACTTGTCCGCGAGAACGGACAGCGCGTCCTCGATCTGCTGGCGCCGGGTCGACTGCCAGCCGATCAGCCGCCGGTCGATCCCCGCGATCTCCATGACAGGCCAGCGGCCCGGGGTCACCTTGCGCGGCTCCCACGCCCACCCGAACCTCGCCGTCACCTCCTCCATGAAGTGGAGGGTGTAGAGGGTGTCGGCCGCGACGATGGGGCGCCGGATCCACGTCCTGGGCAGGGGCTGTTGTCAGTGGTGACGGGACAATGAGGTCATGAACAGACGACAGCGCGGGCTCTTGGCCGAGATCGAACAGGAAGCGCTCGACGAGTCGAAGCCGCTTTCTTCGGTTCTGCGCAAATGTGTGGTCCTCGGCGGTCACAGTAGTTCCGCTGAGCTTCGCGAGTGGGCGACACGTGAACTTCGTGGCTATGACGGCGTTGCCACGGATGCTCTGCCGGGGTACCGAAGGCTTCCAGCGCCGATCCAGGTGAATGCGCTGCTCGGACCCAACTCCGTACGAGGCCAACGGATCAATACATCCGAATTGCCTGAATTCGCACGAAACGAGGTGAGGGAGGAAGTCGCTCTGCGAAATGGCATCGGTGAAGTGGAGGCACTGGCACAGCGATGCGAGACCAGTGGGGAGCACGCGCATCTAGGTATCCCCGGCGGCCTAGAACTGACCCGGCTCATGGACGCGGCGTCCGGGAACCCATTCCAGCGCATCACGGACATCTATTGGTCCGTTTCTCCCGCAGCCTTGCGAGGGCTGGCGGACCAGGTGCGCACCACGGTGGTCGAACTGGTTGCCGAGCTGCGCGCAGCTATGCCCGATGACCAGCAGATACCCACGCCCGATCAGATGGAGCATGCTCTGCACGTTGTGGTGCACGGGGACCGGGCTCGAGTGAACGTTAACGCCGCGCAGACATCCGGCAGCGGCAGCAGTAACGTCGGTCAGGCGGCTGCGGACGAGGACCCGTTTTGGAGCCATGGCAGACGTATCGGTGCAGCTGTCGTGGGGCTCGCCACGCTGATAGGCACCGGAGCGGCCCTGTGGCCATTGCTGGGCAAGTAGATACGCAGGGGAAGCTAAGCGTGCCGATCACCTGAATTGTCATAGCGGTGCGGCCGCCCGGGAGTCCGGATGGCTGCCCCTTCTTGGTGCGCCCGGCGGGTCAGGCGGAGGTGGAGGAGGTCAGGACGGGGTGGTCGGCTCCAGGTAGGCGAGAGGCCGTGCGGGCGGAGGCGGGGCGATCTGTTCGGCCTGCGTGAGCAGGTCGAGCACGGCGGCCGTCCGGCTGGCCCGCCATCCGGCCGCCACCTCCTGCGACAGGTCCGGCAGAACGGTGGCGGGATCGTTCAGGAGCCGCTTGGCCGCGTCCAGGACGGCGGCCTCCACTCACCCGCAGCAGCTCCTCGGGGGCGTAGTCCGTACGCGTCCGGCATCGTGAGATCAGCCTGAGGAGCTAGGCGCGGGCACGGCGGGCCCAGGCCGGGAGACGTGAGGGGCAGCAGGCGGGCATGTTCCCCCAATAACCCGGATGCGTCGGCCGGTACGGGGCCGGTCAGGGATGGCCGGTCACGGCCAGGGCACCGTCGCCATCGCGCTCGGCGTAGTGGAGGGTCAGCTCCGGTGAAGCGTAGAGCTCCTGGCCGTCGAGGTACAGCTTGAACCGGTAACGCTCGGCGCGCTCGAGGTCGCGCCGCTGCTGCGGGTCGGCGTCCGGCAGGACGAGTTCCGCGTAGCCCTGGCCTCCTTTGGTGAAGCCCCTGACCGAGGTCTTCCCGACGAAGACAGAAGCTCGTCGCTGGGGAGGGCAATGCGACGGCCCGCACTTCGGCGACAAGCCGGCCGGTGGGCAGTGACCGCTGAAAAGCAACGGCGAGCAGGAAAACGGCCCTGCCGCCGGGCGAGGAAGCAGGGCCATCACACGAATCCGGCCCAAGATGGGAGGCCGGGGGCACGTGTCGCCGGCCTCAACGGCCCACCCGGCCACAGGTCACGCCAACTGGTCCATCCAGGTAACGCGCAGCGAGCCGGCATCGTCATCACAGTGCTCTCCCTGCCCAACCACCAGCTCCTGGCAGCTGCCTGTCGTCCGGCAAGCTTCTGAAAAATACCAAGAGCGCCAGGCCGAACCGGCCTCACCTGAGCTCCTGGCTCTCACCGGCGCGGGTGGCGGGACGGTTTCGCAGCGGAGCGTTGTTCGTTTAGCGGAGGTGCTTCTTGACCTCTTCGTAGATCGTCTGGTCGGCCTGCAGGTCGCTGTGGCCCAAGCAGGCGGTCGTGTTGTTGGCCGCACCATCGAGGGCGACGCTGTCGCCGGGGCTGATGACCATGTCGCACGGCGAACGCCAGGTGGCGTAGCGGGGGGATCCAGGAGTTTCGTCGCCGGAGTTGAGGGCGCTCAGAAAGTCCGAGCCCGGTCGCATCTCGGTGCAGGGGGCGCCGGCGCACCAGCGTGCGGCGTCGGTTCCGTGGTTGGGCCCTGCGAGGGAGACCCATGCGTCGACCTTGGCGGTGCCGTCGAGGTTCTTGAGGTAGTGACGGGAGGACAGCGCGCCCATCGAGTGGGTGACGACATCGACCCTGGCCGCCCCGGTACGGTCCAGGACGCGCTCGATCTCCTCGGCCAGCCGCGCGGCGGTCGTGGCATTGGACCGTGTGGCATCGTAGGTCCACTGGACGAGGTGACCGGTCGGCCAGCCGTCCGCCCGGAAACGCTCGGCCATGGTCCGCCAGGTCGAACCGTCGGAGTTCCAGCCGTGGACGAAGACGACAGGGTCAGGACGCACCGCCTCGTGCCGTCCCCCGGCGGCGGACGCGGTGGCGGGAAGAAGGGGCATGAGCGCGAGAAGAAGCGCGGACGAGCTCCGCAGCAGGTTTCTGATCACGCTCGGTTTGTAGCGCCCCCCGCCGCAGGACCGACAGGTCTTGGCGTGAGCACTCACCCGCCTGGAGGCGACACTTCACCCAGAAACGTGGCAGTGCCCACGCCACGGCAGCCGGCGAGGAGAACGCAAGTCGTGATGGCTCGATGGCCGTCTACAGCGTGGACTGACCGACAGGGGAAATTTGTCGACTGCCCGCTTCGTCGCTCGTCTCCAACACAGATAACTCATGCCTCGGCAAGACCGCCACGAAGGCAGGACCCGGCAGAACTCAAAGTAGAAGTTGGCGGGAAGGTGGATGATCTGTACGCCGACTACGATTCTGGCCGGACCACCGCGCTGGCAGGACTTTCCTATTATTCCCAAACGCTGACAGAAGGCAAGAGACGGCCGTATTGGCGGCAGGCTCCGGAGTGCCGGGCCCAGGAAGGACTGTTCGTGCGGTATCGGGCGCGCTCGTTGGCCCGGGTGTGAACGGCAGGGCCAGGACCGGGCAGCCGAACGAGTTCGCGGTGATCGAAACGCGGGTGATCCGCAGCGCACTCACCGGCGCCGGGGGGCGGAGCTGATCCGGCACAAGTCGGGCCTGCCGCCCGTGCTGGAGGCGCGGGGGCGGTGGGAAGCCGGACGTCGAGGCAATGGTTCGGTAAGCGCTCATATCCGGCCCAAGTGCCGTGTAGGGGTAGGTGTTGGGCTGGGGTCGGGTCAAGTGTCGGCAGGGGTGTGCAGGTCAAGCTGGATGGCGGCCAGGACGGGATGCCCGTTTATGGGCGCTTGGAGAGTTGCTCCAGAACACTCTGAGCAGCGCAGAGCGGGAACCTGACCAGCCTGTGATCGATAATCACCCGGCTTCGGATCGGCGGTCCCGGGCTGTGGCCGGGATGCATTCGTCTTCCGCGTCTGCAGCCTGATGTGCTGCAGGCGTCTTGAGAAGACCTGTTCATGATCGTGTCAGGGGCTCTAAGGATGCGGGCTGTCATGTCCTGATAGACGATGTTCGTGAGTAATGTACTGGCCTCTTCCTCTTTCGGCCTCCCTCTTTTCCCATGGAGGGGCGGCGTCGTCATGGCCGCTCACGGCAGGTGCGGCGGTATGAGACCTTCCGGGGCCATTCGTGTCGCACGATCAAGGTAGGAGCTTCAACGGTGACTCAGAGTGTGGATTTCGCTGAGATGAACATGCCGCCGACGATTCCGGCTTCGCTGGACGGTCAGCTTGTGTCAGCGGCTGTAGAAGGTTTCATCACCACGGTGTCCGTCACCGAATCGGAGGGCAATGGCGGAGGGGCCGTTGTCGATGCCGAATTCAGGCATCCGAAGGGTGTGGTGGTTGCCAGTGACGGCACTCTGTTCGTCTCTGAGTCCAGCGGCCATCGGGTCTGGAAGGTAACCCCGGACCACAGGATGTCCTTGCTGGCGGGAGACGGGACGAAAGGCCATGGCGGTGACGGCGGGCTCGCGACGGCTGCCCAGCTCGACAGTCCCGGGCCACTCGCGCTTGACGCCGAGGGGAGCCTGTACGTAGCCGAAAGCGGCCGGGTACGGAAGATCACGCCAGATGGAAAGATCACTACGGCGGTCGACGACCTGGTCTGGCCTCGGGGCTTGGCGTTCGACTCCCAGCGGAATCTGTACATCTCCGAAAGCGGTAAGCACCGGGTGCAAAAGGTGAACCTGGAGAACGGCGAGGTCACCACGGTGGCCGGCACGGAGAACCGGGAGGGTTCCAGCGGTGACACCGAGCGCGCGGACACGGCCCATCTCTATTACCCCGCTGGGCTGTGTGTGGACGAAGACGACAACCTGTACATCGCCGATCATTACAACGGTCGCGTGCGGAAGGTGGACCGCAACGGCATCATCACGACAGTTGCAGGCGGCGGGTCGAGGGACCTAGGTGACGGCGAACCGGCAACCGAGGTTGTCCTCCGTGCTCCCGAAGCGCTCGTGCGGGGCATTCACGGGAGTCTGTACATCGCCGATTCGGGCGGCCACCGGGTACGCAAGATGGACCGGGGCGGCATCATCACGACAGTTGCGGGAACAGGCGAGGGCGCGTTCGGCGGGGACAATGGGCAGGCCACGAAAGCCCAGCTGAAATTCCCCTACGGGCTGGCGATGGACCCGTACGGCAACCTTTACATCGCCGACTGCTACAACGGCCGGGTGCGCAAGGTTGAGGGCCCGCAGGAGCGGAGCCTGAGGATCCGCCAGGTCAAGGTCCCCCAGGTCAGTGTCGGCGAGAGCGCCGAGCTCACCGTGGAGATCACCGCCTACCGCGCCGGACAGGCTGTCGATGCCGGGAACGTCATTCAGACGTTCACCGCGCCCACCGGTTTCGCCTTCGGCGAATGGCCCACCTACTCCTACAACGGCAATGAGGCTCTGAGCGGAAGCCTGAACTGCCGGTTCGAGCGCGACCGCAAGGTCATGATCGTCACCAGCAGTCTGCACCTCAACACCTGCGCCGGGGACAAGGGCCCGCTGCTCTACACCATCCCGGTAAAAGCGGTAGCCGCAGTGGATCCCGGCACCTACCACGACGGGCGGTTGCTCGTGGGCCGCAACCCGGGCATCCGATTGAGTGCCACAGTCACCGGGGGGCTCCGGATCTCTGTGACGCCGGGAGACTCTCCGGTGAAGATCGCGCGGGGCGGCTTCCGGTACCCCGGGGTGGTGGTTAGCGGAGAGAGGCCGGTCCCTCCGCAGGCCATCACCGCGACCCTCCCCTCAGAGGTCGGTCTGGCCTTCAATCCGGAGCGCGGAACCAGACACCAGATGACCGTGCGCTCGCACTCCCCCGGGTCGGAAGATGACTTTTACGATGCGGAACTCTCCGATGATGGACAGATGCTGACATGCCGGGATGTGAGCCTCGGCTTTTCGCAGCAGTATCCGGTCTCCGTATGGGTCGCCGTGACGGCCGCGGCCACGGCGACAGCCGGATTTACCCATCTGACCTTTCGGGTGGGCGGCATCGAGTCGGCTTCTACCGAGCTAGAGGTGGTGTCCGGGGAGCAGCGCGACTTCCCGCCGGACATGAATGCGCCCTGACGGATCATTTGCGCGCCAGGCACAGTCGGGAAAGGCAGCGCCTTCGGCCGTCGCCCTCAGAAGGGCGACGGCCGAAGGCGCTGTGAGCGGACGATCAAGTTCCGGCGCGTGACGCAGTCCCTGGGGGAGGCAGACCGCTTGTTCCCTGCCGCGCTTGGGCGCGCCACCAAATGAGCTGCCCCGGGCACCTCACATCACGGCGCGAAGCACTTGATGGGGATCGGTAAGACGGATGCGAGTTCTACGGGGCGGGGGTGTATTCGACGTCGGTGCCGCCGCAGTCGGCCGCGATGTCCAGCAGGCGCTCTTGTTCGGCCTCGTCGACCGCAAGGCCCCAGCGAAGCTTGGTCGCGGTCCATTCGGCAACGTAGCGGCACAGCGCGCCGGGCGCCGGGGGCAGCCACTGCGCCGGGTCCTGGTCCGCCTTCGAGCGGTTCGACCGCGCGGTCACCGCGACCAGGGAGGCAAGCTGGCCTTGGTCGTTGGCGTAGGCCTCGCGCCGTTTGGCTGTCCAGGCGCTGGCGCCGGAGTCCCAGGCTTCGGCGAGGGGGACCATGTGGTCGATGTCCAGGGCGCCGGCCGGGGTGACTTCGCGGTCGTCGTAGTACGACCACCACACCCCGCCAGTCAGAGTGCAGCCTGGCCCGACCTCTGGGGCCACGACTGCCTCGGCCAGGAGGACTTCGGCGCGGGTGTTGCAGCCATCAGCGGGGATGTCACCGGCGTTCCAGTGCCGGAAAGAGGTACGCCGGTAGCCGGTGCGGTCCTCCGTCCCCAGAGGGAGTGCGGCAACCGCGGCGTTGATCGGCAGCACCTGCGGCACAGCCGATGCGGCTCGGGCCGGGACGGCGGATTGGCCGGCGGTGCCTGCGGCAGCCGAGGCGGGGCAGGCTAGGGCGAGGGCGGCGGCCGCGATGGCCGTGGCGGCAGACCACTTCATGATCATCACAGGCCGGTTCTAGCAGTCACCGTCCTGCCGACGGCAGAGCGTGCCAGGCCGGTTCACCCATCTGCGGGTGTGCGTTCACCTGAGAAACGCCACTGCACTCATTCCTTTTGCTTCACCTGACCGCGGTTGGGCGGGCAACGGATTGCGGTGTCGAAGGCCCGGGCCGACGGGTATGGGGTCGGTTTCCTCGGTGTGCTCGTACCGCCGCGCACAACGGCGCACTTCGTGACAGGTACGTGCGCCCCCGGGAGCGCCCTTGTACCACCCCGCGTCGCGGTGAACCTCGGCGCGGGCGGGGGTATCGCGGCGTTTTCGTGGAGCACTGCTGTTCGGGGCTGGGACACACTGACACCTGAGTTGATCTTCGTGCGGGAGATGGCCGGCTGATGTCCGGAGGCGTGCGCAGGACTGCCCCGGTGCTGCCGGATAGCTCTGCCGCGATGCGCCCCGGCGTGTTCGCGCCCTGACCCGGACAGCTATCCGCCCCCTGCAGCCTGAAGTTGCGGTGGCGGCCGGCGCCCAGGGCGCGCAAAAGGGCGCGTACCGGTGGTGGCGCACTCTACGGAAGGAGTTTCGTGCAGCAGGACAGGGCGGCGGCGGCCGGTTCGTTACCGCGGGCTACCGGGATGCCGACCGCGCGGCGGTTGTCGGTCGTGGCACGGGTGTACGGATATCCGCCGGACCACAACGCCGGGTCGGAGTGGATGCTGCACTCGATGCTGCGGCCCCTGGCCGAGCGCGGGCACCGGGTGGAGGTGTGGCTGTCCCACCCGGGCAAGAGCCACGAGCCCTACGAGATCGACGGCGTGCATGTGGTGCCCTTCCAGGCCGGGATCGACTTCGTTGCCCGCGCCCGCCGGGCGGACGTGCTGGTGTCCCACTACGAGAACGTGCCCCTGGTCGCCGGCATCGCGCAGGACCGCTCCATCCCTGTGGCGGTGATCTGCCACGACAACTTCGCCAGCAGCTTCCACAACGCCGCCGGCGCCGACCTGATGGTCTACAACAGCCAGTGGATCCGCCGCGACGGCGAGATCTTCTACGCCCGCTACCCGGCCGAGTTCCTGCCCCGGCGCAGCATCGTGGTGCGCCCGCCGGTCATCGCACACGAGTACCGCACCCAGCCCGGCGACTGCGTCACCCTGGTCAACCTCAACAGCGACAAGGGCGGGGAGCTGTTCTGGCGGATCGCCGCCTGGTCCCCGGAGTGGCGCTTCCGAGGGGTGCGCGGCGCCTACGGCGAGCAGGTGATGCCGCCCCCTCGGTTGCCGAACTGTGAGGTCGTCGATTCCGTCCCTGGCCATCAGATGCGCGAGCACGTCTACGCCCACGCCCGGGTGATGCTCATGCCCAGCCTGTACGAGTCGTGGGGACGTGTCGCGATCGAGGCGTTCGCCTCCGGTATCCCCGTGATCGCCCATCCCACCCCCGGCCTGGTCGAAGCGCTCGGGGAGGCCGGGGTTTTCGCCTACCGCGACGATCCCACCGCCTGGATCGACGCGCTCAGGTCCTTGCGCGATCCCGAGGTGTGGGCTCGCGCATCCAGGCGGGCACGGGCACGCTCCAAGGAACTGAGCGCTGCCGGCGATATCGATCTGTGGTGCCAAGCCGTCGAAGCGCTGGATGCCGAGCGTCCGGTGCGAGGCCCGCGCAAGCGCACCGTCGCCGATCTCGCGGACGCCGCCCTCACCGGGGCCCGCAGCCTCAGGGACAGCGCGGCCACCACAAACCTCCCCCGCCTTCCCACCCTGCGGCGGGTGAGGAAGGCGCTCGAAGACCGCGCCGAGGCGCTGCGTGCAGGCCTCGGGCAAAGCCCCACCCGGCCAGGAACAGGCCCGACACCCACCGCGGCCGATACGGCCCGGCCGGTCGGCCCGGACCACTACGACAAGGGCCTTCACAAAGCGGGCTGCGTCGGCGGCAATGCCCTTCGTCGCATCACAGCTCCCGGGCACACACAGGCCGATCTATTTGGTCTTCAGCGAAAGGACGTTACGCCATGACCACTCCTACAACCGGCTACCACTGCGTCAAGCGGTTCAAAGCCACCGGCAAAGTACAGGACTTCCGCGTCCCGGACGGGGTGACCTCCCTCGACGTCCGCGTCTGGGGTAGCGGGGGCGGTGGCGACCTGGGCGGAGGCGGCGGATTCACCTCCGGCGTCGTAGCGGTAACGCCCGGTGAAGTGCTGAAGGTCGTGGTCGGCAGCGCCACCTTCGGCGGCGGGATCAAGAAGGGCGGAGGTCTCAGCGCTCTGCACCGCTCCGGCAGCGGGCCTCTGCTCATCGCCGGTGGCGGCGGAGCGAGCAACGGAGGAAGCCTTGCCGGCGGTGCGGGCGGTGGCACCCGCGGCGGTGACGGGATGGGCCGAGACGAGGGCTGGTCCGCCGGAGCACCGGCACGCGGCGCCTCGGGCGCCAAGGGCGGCGCCGGAGCCGCCTGCCAGCCCAAAGTCGGCGGAGGCAAGGGCGGCGATCTGGGCAAGGAAGGCGGCAACGGCGGCGGGACGCTCCCGCTGCCCGAGATGGGCGGAGGCGGCGGCAACTCCTACGCGGGAGGCAACCACGGTGGAGGCGGCGGCTACGCGGGCGGCGGAGGCGGCGGAGGCGTCAAAGGGAACAAGAACGCCTACGCTTCCGGCGGAGGCGGCGGTTCCGGCTTCGTTGCGACATCGGGTGTGAGCGGCGGCAAGACAGTGACCGGCTCGGCCAACAAGGCCGCGGGCAAGTCCGACCCGCTGTATGAGACAGGCGTCGGTGATGCCGACAAGCCCGGACAAGTCGTGCTGCAGTGGCGGCTGCCGGCCGGAGTGCTGCATGCGCTGGCTGGAGATGACCAGATCGCCGACCAAGGCGAGGCGTTCACCGACCCGTTGACGGTGAAGGCGTGGTCCGCCGACGGGAAGACACTGATCACCGGCACGTCTATCACCTTCACCGTGACCGAGGGCGACGCGGTCTTCTCCGGCGGCAGCAAGTCCGCGACCACGAAGACCGACTCCGACGGGCAGGCCAGCCCCGCGGCCCTGGTCGCGGGCACGACGACGGGGACGGTGAAGGTGACCGCACAGGCCGACAGCGCCCAGGTGGTGTTCTGTCTGGAGGTCGTCCCGGCCTTCGAACTGGCGCCGGGCGGCCCGCCGGATGTGGACCTGCTCGGCGGCGGCGGGGTGGGGTACCCCGGTTTGAAGGTCCTCACCGACAAGGTCATCGGCCCCCTGGGCCCGCAGCGGGTCGAAGTGAGCCTGCCGGACGGAACCGACCTGCGGTGGGGCACCGCGGACGCACCCGACTACCAGCTGACCCTGCTGGGCAGCGACTCCTACCCCGGCACCCTGTCCGGCGACGGCATGACGCTCACCTTCGACGACGTCGACCTGGAGAAGATCTCCGGCACGGAGAAGACCGTGTATGTCGCGGTCAGCGCCGGGCCGGACGCCCCCCTCGCCTCCACTGCTCTGACCTTCACCGTGGGCCGCAAGACCTCACCCTCCACCCCGGTCGTCATCAAGCCGGCCTTCTCCCTCAACCCAGGCGGCATTCCCGTCGACCTCATCCCCGACGGCCAGGCAGTGCGCTATCCGGGCGTGGAAGTCGTCAACAACGGCGTATCCGGCATCGCCCCACAAAACATCACCGTCACCGCACCCACCGGCCTCCGCTTCGGCACAACAAGTAACCCTGACCACCAGCTCACCGTCATGGACACAAGCGGCACCATGACCCCCCACATCGGCAGCCTCTCCGCCGACGGGCAGACACTCACCTTCACAGGCATCGACCTGAAGATCCCCGCCGACCAGAACGTCGCCAACCTGTGGGTGTGCGTCAGCGCCGACCCTGCAACCCCCCAGGGCCCCACCGGTGTCCAGTTTACCGTCGGCCCCTACATGACCGCACAATCCACCACCATCAACATCACCTGACACCTGCAAGGGGCGGTGGAAACGACGGCATCATTTCGCTGCTCCGCAGCAGGTCGTGGGTGCGGCCGGGCAGCGC
Source organism: Streptomyces cinereoruber (assembly GCF_009299385.1). NCBI lineage: Bacteria > Bacillati > Actinomycetota > Actinomycetes > Kitasatosporales > Streptomycetaceae > Streptomyces > Streptomyces cinereoruber. The sequence goes on from NZ_CP023693.1 coordinate 85,748, forward strand.
GGGCGAGATCCACAGCAGCCTGCCCGCGGGATCGGCCACGACCTGCACGTTCACGCCGTGACGGCGGTGCTTCTGCGAGAAGTCGGCCCGGCTGTCGCCGACGCGGTCGCACTCGGGCGAGCGTTCCGTCGAGCAGGACGTAGTCCGGATCGGCCTCGCGCAGAACCCGCAGGAGGTCCGGTGCCCGGCCGGACAGGTGCCGGACGACTGCTGTGACGTAGGCGTGGGCGGTGCCGACGGATATGCCGAAGCCGGCGGCGATCTGCGTGAGCGTGTCGTGGCGGCGGAGGTAGACCAGGCCGACGAGGGCGCGCTGGTGGGGCGGAAGCTTGCAGCGGCGGTCACCCTCACGGGTGACGATGAGCATGGATACCCACTCGACCAGAGCATGCGGCAGGTCGAGTGCGGCAGGATGGGGAACCAACAGGGCTCCTGTGCCGATGGGTTGAGACTTCGAACACCTCCCTCAACGGCACGGGAGCCCTGTGCGTTGCGGTCCTCATCCTGACTCGGCCTGGGTCACTCGACCAGTGGCCACTCTGAAAGAGCTCAGTGAGCCTCTTTCATCCTGTGCTGGAGGGTGAAAAGAGCTGGTCAGCGAGGGCGGTGACGAGGCAGGGCCCCTCGTCGTTGGCGTGGTGATCTCACTCAACACGCTGGCGACCGAAGGGGCCCTGGTGGTTCCATATCCTGCCATGCTCGATGTCCCGCACGAGCTGGTCGAGCATGTTTCCTGGCTGCTGCACGAGCACCGCCGGGCCCGCAACACGCGGTGGCGCAGGCTCGGCTGCTTCCAGCAGGCGCTCCTCACGCTGGTCCATCTGCGGAAGAACGAGACGTTCTCACAGCTCGGAGCGGGTTTCGGGATATCGCAGGCCACCGCCTGGCGGTACGTCGACGAGACCCTGGACGTCCTGGCCGGCTGGGCGCCCGGCCTCCATGAAGCCCTCACCGGCCTTGGTGAAGGGGACCACGTCATCGTTGACGGCACCCTGATCCCCATCGACCGGATTGCCGCGGACGAGCCGTACTACTCGATGAAACACCGCAAGCACGGGATGAACGTGCAGGTCATCGCCCGTCCCGACGGCACACCGCTGTGGTTCTCGCGTGCGACACCCGGCCGGACCCATGATCTGACCGCGGCCCGGGCCCACGGCATGGTCCAGGCTTGCCTGACTCGGCAGATCCTCGTCCTCGCCGACCGCGCCTACCAGGGCGCCGGCGCCACCTTCCGCACCCCGTACTACCACCACCGTGAACAGCCGGAGCACTACCAGCAGTTCAACCGCGACCACGCCCGGCTCAGAGCTCCTGGGGAACGGGCCTTCGCGCAGCTGAAGTCCTGGCGCCTCCTCCGCCGAGCCCGATGCTCCACCCGAAGCATCGGCACCATCGTTCAAGCCGTCCACACCCTGCTGACCTGCAACTATTCAGGATGAAAGAGGCTCAGTGATCCCACCCATCAACCTCTCATCCCATGACAGCGGCCTGCCCATCCGTAAACAGCCGCTGACCAGCCCCGTGTGAACAGGCATGCCCATGGCAGCCGGCCATCCTCATGATGGGCACCCGGCAGCAGTAACCTGGTCACCGCGCGACAGCCATGATCACCACTGCGGTGCACTCTGGGCAGGAAAAGCTCCCCCAGCCCTGCTGCTGCCCATCCGATGCCACCGGCGCACACACTCACAGGCAGACGGCTCCGGCACACAGGGCTGGACAGCCCTGCCGGGAACGCCACGGAAGACAGCCAGGAAGGCCCCGGGGGCAGCCGTGCAAATGCTGCGCGGCCACGCATGGGTGGGCTTGGTCCGGGTTTCTAGGCGCGGGGGTTGGTCTGGTCGATGACCTGCTGCACAGAGGCGGCGAAGGTGAAGTGGGCCAGGGTGTTGGTCACGGTGAAAAGGGAGTGGACCTCACCGGCCAGGGGGCTGGTGAGGACAAAGGCGCGGCCGTCGCGGTGGTGGCGGTCCTGGGCCTCCAGCAGGGCGCCGAGGAGGGTGCTGTCGGCAAAGGTGACGGCGGACAGATCGACCGCCGTGGCCGGCAGCCGGAGCTCGTCGACCTCGCCCCAGGCGGCCTGGAGCAGGTCCCTCTCGTCGGCATCGACCTCACCGCGGATCGTGACAACGAAGACGCCGGCTTCCTCGTGCACCTTGACGACGGCTCTGGAAATCCGATGACATGAAGATCATTCCCCGCCGCGACGCGGTCTGCCGCGACAGGGGGCGGAGAGGGTGTCGAGGCATGCTGCGCCCCGCCTGCACAAGGGTGTGCAAGTAGGACGCGCCGCCGATGTGGTCGAGTTCGCTGCGCTTGTGCAGTTCAGCGCCGAGGTCTTTCGGCCGATCTCCCGGGCGGAATGGGCTCGAAGACCCGATGGGTCTGGACGTTGTCGTGCCCTGTGCGGATTGAACTAGCCTGGCTGGGTACCCTCACGGCTGATCCTCGTCTGGATCATGTGGCCGCCGGTTGCCTGGGGAGGTTTTACCGGCGGCCACGCTGCGCGCAGACGCTGTAGCGGATCCCCACCGACCAGCCCTGGTGGAGACGGCCACGCTCGAATGGGCGCTGTCGCCCCGCCAGGACAGCAGGAGAGCGCACAGATAGTTCGCCGGGCCGAAGCTGTGCGGCGGCGAGGAGGAAGGTGGGGTGCCGGTCGTGGTGGCCGGCCGGTGTCAGCAGTCGATCTGGGGCCGGTAGCAGAGGAGCGGGCGCTGGCCCAGGCCCGGAGAAGTCTGCCTCCGGGGTGGGTCAGGGCTTGCAGGCGATCAGGTCGGCGGGGGTGTGGGGGATCAGTCGCGTCAGGTCATAGATCGCGGGGAACAGGTCGGCCGCGATGAGCAGGAGCTGCAGGGGCTGGTCCTGCAGTCCGGTCATCGTCGTGCGGTGGTGCGGAGCGGGGGCGAAGATCAGGCGCAGGCCGGCTATGTCGGTGAAGGGCAGGTGCTCCAGGTCCCACAGCAGGTCGGTGACCTGCGGCGGCAACCGGTCCACGACCGCGCGCAGTGAGGGCAGGGTGCCGAGGTCGAGTTCCCCGTGCGGGGTGATGCGGGCGGTGGTGCCGGTGATCGTGGTGGTGATGTTCATGCGGGGCACGGCCCCCTTCCGGGGGTTGATGAGCCCACAGACGAAGCACCCCTGAATCCGCAAGGAGGAGGGGTGGACGGCGATGGCGGGACCTGGGTGCCCGGAGGGGGGCAACTCCCTTGTCCCAAGGGCCGCCGTTATCGGTGGCGGCCGGTCTCTTGCCCCCCCCACCGCCCCACACCTGGTCCCGGACGCGAAACGGCGCACGAGCGCATGGCTGCCGAAGGGCAGGGGCCGGGTTCGGTATGAGGTGTCCGGTTCCCGGACCCGGACGGCTCTCGCCCAGCCGGTAGAGGGGCTGCGCTCCGTACGATGATCAAGTGACTTCTCACCGCGTCCTGGAGATGGGCCCGCAGATCCGGGCCGCCGAAGCGGGTCTCCTCGCTGCACTTCCCGGCGTCCGTCTGCCCGATCCCGACGAGCTGCGCGCCCGCGGCGTCCTGGGCACCCCTCCCGCAGACACGCCCGTCCGGCGCCGTGCGCTCGGAGCCGGCGGTCATGCAGACGAATCCGGAGACGGGAACTGAATCGACGACCCGGGTAAGGCCGACGCCCGCCAGGAGCGCCGAGCACAACCAAGAGGTGCCCGAGGGCCAGGACCAGACCATGACACACGAGCGCCATCGGCCCTACCCGGGAAACGACACCACCCTTTCACCGGCCGGACGACACCCGCCGCGAGGAACCACCCCCTACAGACGGCCTCGACACCGGTGAAAACAGACGACGCCCAGCAGTGAAAAACGTGCGACACCCATCAAGCAGGGAGAACGCCTCCGGCACCCACGGCCGGACAGCCCGCCGGGAGCGCCCGGAGGACGGCCCGGGAAGGCGGCCGTGCAAATAGCCGCGCCCCGCCTCCGAGGGGCCGGAGACGAGGCGGGGTTACGCGTACACGCGTCACCCGAGCCGCCCGGGCAAGGGCGGGCCGGTGGGCGGGCGTGCGGGCGTGCGGGCGTGCGGGCGCCTGACCGAGGTCAGGCCTCAGCCGGGGCATACAGGCCGAGCTGGACAGTGGCCAGGTCACCTACGCACACGGCAGTCAACCTTCAGCGGGAAACGACACCCTGCAATCGGCCCGCCAGACAAGACATATCCTGAAAGCACTGTCGCTGACCGCTGAAAATTACACGGAGCCCATCAGCCAGGGTTTGAGAGGGTAAAGCGCGAAGTAGCTCCGGGGGAAAGACCGGGGCTAGTCGGATGCCGCTGATTCGCGAAGCGGGCGCTGGAAGCGGCGAAGGGCTGACGGAGGGATCCGAAGGGGCGGTTCTTTTTGGCTTCCTGCCATGCTGTGGATTCTTCGGCGGTGAGGGTTTCGACTTCTTCTCGTTAGCGTTTTTAATGCTGGCGCAGTCGTTGCCCGGGGTCGGGTCTCACAGTCGTCATCGGAGGAAGACTTCGTGGCCGCAGGTCGGGCAGGCGATGCGGTCGCCTTGCGCCGGCTCCCGGTCTCCTTGCGCTCCTGGCGCTCGCGTTCCTCCCGGGGGCACGCTCGGTGCGGTGCTGTTCATGGCGGTGCCTTGGCAGACGTGGTGGTCGTCGGGGTCGTCGGGGTCGCCCAGGGTGTCCTGGAGCGTTTCCCGGCCGGGGTGTCCGTAGCGCCACCAGAGGGTCGAAGCGGCCCCAGGCCTGCGATCGGGCTGAACTCGTCGCCGGGATCCGCTGCTTCTTCCACCGATGTCGGCGCCGATGCCGGCTATGCGTCGCCTGCGGCTGCTTCGGCAGCCCGCACGTCCGCTGCGTCCTGGACAAGAGTGCCATGAACTTCCGGTTAATAGTTCACCCTTGCATTTCCAATTCCCTGCAGTGAGCGAGGGGAAGGAGTTGCGTAACACGCTATGGTAAATGGCCATCGCCAGCTTAAAGGATTTTCTTATCGCGACGTTTCACGGAAAGGTTTCCTCTACTTGTTTCTACTCCATCGAGTGGATAGGGCTTCCGTCTCGCGAAGATTGGTGGGTAATCTCCGTACGCGTCCCGAGGATGGGCCGTGTACAACTCACGACAAGGAGAGAAAATGTTCGGTACGAAGAAGACAGCGGTGCTGTGCGGAGTGGCGGCGCTGGCCTTCACCGGTCTGGTGGCGCCGGCCAGCTTCGCGGACGAGGCGCCCGCTCCGGGCACCTCGGCGCAGGTCCGCCTGCTCAACGTCGGCCAGGCTCAGCGCCTCGACAGCAACCACACCAGCGACGACCAGCCGAACGCCATCGTGTGGGCGCCGAACAACATCACGCCGGCGCAGGTGTAGACCACTCTGCCGGTGGGCGACGGTTTCCAGCTGCAGGCGGACACCGGGGAATGCCTCGAGGCCGCCGGAGTGGGCCCGGGCAGCAAGGTCTTCAAGTCGGACTGCAACGAGGACAACGAGCTTCAGATCTGGCAGTTCGAGGAGTCCGGCGACATCGTCTTCATCCGGCCGGAGTGGAGCACGAACCTCAGGATCGAAGCCCCTCGCAAGAACGCACCGGTCGAACTGCGGCAGCGCAGCGCCAACAACAAGAACCAGCAGTGGCTCGTCTCCAACCGGTAGTCACTGCCGTCCGTCCGCGCCCCGGCCAAGGGGAAGCCTTCGGGCCGGCGGATGAGAAAAGCAAGGGCCGGACCGTCCTGAGCTCGCGACGGTCAACCTGAGCAAGAGAGGGCCGGAACCAGTGAAAGTGGTTCCGGCCCTCTCGCGCGCATAGCGCGCTGAACAACTTTACAGCCACCCACGGCAGCAGACCCCACCTCAGTGATGAGCACCGCGACGCCTGCACCCGCCCGGCAGCCGTCCAGCCGACGACGTCGCCCAGCGGGCGCCCACCCAAGAGGGCGTTTTCGTCTGTACTGCCCCTGTATCCGGTGGATTTTTGACTGCCGGGTTGTGGTGCTTGTGCTGCTGGAGATGCGGGCTAATTCTTGCTGGTCAGGTGGGGTGGCAGGCGGGTCAAGAGATGACTTGTGCCTGTCTCGTCTCAAGATGCCCGGTCTTCAGGCCACGTGCCTCTACTGCCACTGCTGTGCGCCTGGGCGCATGTGGTTCGCGGCGGTAGGCCGGAAGCATGGCGAAGCGACGCGCGTATCCGAGTGATCTGTCCGATGCCCGCTGGGAGTTGATTGAGCCGGTCCTGTCCGCGTGGCGTCTCGAGCGCCGAAGCAGAGCCCTGCACTTCGGCCGGCCGCCCGAGCACGACCTGCGCGACATCATGGACGCGATCTTGTATGTCGACCGTACCGGCGTGCAGTGGCGCTACCTCCCCCATGACTTCCCGCCCTGGAACACCGTCTGCGGCTACTTCGCCAAATGGGCCGACGAGGGCGTGTTCGCCAAGCTCAATGGCTTACTGCGGCAACTGTTGCGGGAGAAGGAGGGCCGGAACGGCGAGCCTTCGGCCTGTGTGATCGACGCGCAGAGCGTCAAGACCTCCACCAGCGTTCCGGCATCGAGCCAGGGTATCGACGCCGGCAAGAAGATCGTCGGTCGCAAGCGGAGCATCATCACTGACACTCTCGGCCTGCTTCTCGCCGTGCTGGTCACCGCGGCGAGCGTGCAGGACTCCACCGCCGGCGCCGCACTGCTGGACCGGGTCGCCGCCGACCATCCCCGCGTCCGCAAGGTGTGGGTCGACGGCGGCTACCGCCAGCACCTCGTCGAGCATGCCGCCACCCTCGGCATCGACATGGAGATCACCGCCCGCAAGCCCGGGACCAGGGGCTTCACCCCCATCCCGAAACGATGGGCAGTCGAGCGAACCTACGGATGGCTCATGCTGAACCGGCGCCTGGCCCGCGACTACGAAAGCCTGCCCACCCGCTCCGAAGCCATGATCCACCTCGCCATGACCAGTCTGATGGCCCGCCGCCTCACCAGCGAGAACACCATCTCCTGGCGCGACCCAAGAAGTGCCACAGAACATCCCATCACGGGATGAAACATTGGGCGAAAACGACCTCTAAAGGCCGCGCATGCCCATCACCAGGGCCGGACCGTGGTTCTGGACACCAATGACCTGCTGCACTACTCCCGGTACGACAAGATCCCCTGGGCCAAGCTCTATGGCAAGAACACGGTCGTGGTCATCCCCCACGTGGTCGTCGACGAGATCGACAAGAAGTCCTACGCCACGAGCGACACCATCCGGCGGCGGGCCCGGGGCGTCTTCGCCTTGCTGGAGCAGACCCTTACGGAGCAGCGCCAGGGCGAGGCGACGGCCGGCGGGGTACGGTTTGAGGTGCTCCTGGACGAGCCCCAGCATGTGCGGCTGCCGAACAACGACGACGAGATCGTGGCCCGGGCCTGCGAGCTCCAGCAGGCCATCGCGCCCGTTCAGGTCACGGTCCTGACGGGGGACAACGGCATGAGGACGCGAGCGCTCGCCTGGGGCCTGGAAGCCGAGAAGCTGCCGGAGAAGTACAGGATCGAGCAGATCGCGGCCCGGCAGAAGGAAGAGTACCTGCAGATCATCACGGCGCCGGACGAGCTGGAGCCGGCTTCCGCTCCTTGACCGCACAGACCGAGCGGGCCCGGACCGTCTGGTCCGGGCCCGCTCGTCGTTCGGGGATCTACAGGTCGAACTCCAGGTGCTGCACGTCGGTGAAGCGCACTTCCTCCAGGGACCCGGCGCGGCGGCCGCCGTCCTGGAAGTACACCTCCTTCAGGGCCTCGGCGGCGATCTCCTGGAGCTCTGCGTCGCTGGCGTCGGCGTCCTGGACGTCGAAGAGCCGGGCGGCGTAGATGGGGGGCAGGGCGACGGTCAGGTACCGGATGCGGTCCTGGTCCGCTGGCAGAGGTGGCTCTCGTGTGGTGCGGTGGGACAGCCGGGGTACGAGAGCGGCTCGAAGGCCGTTGCCAGGCGAGGAAAAGGGTAGGGCTGTGGATGTGGACCGTGAGGCGGGTGGGCGAGCGATGCTCGCCAATCTGCTGGAGGCCAGCCACCTGACGCCTCTGGAAGCACTGCCGCAGGCGGCCGCCGAGCACGCCGGCGCCGCCGGGTTCACCGATCTGCGCATCTATGTGGCTGACGTCAGGCGCCAGCACCTGTATCTGCTGCCTGGACCGGACGACGTACCCCCGGACGCGGAAAGGGATATCCGTATCGAGGGCACAGTCGCCGGGCGGGCCTACCAGTACGGCCGCATCACGTCCGCTGCTCCGCAGGAGACGACATGCCCCGGGTGGTGGGTGCCCCTGGTGGACGGCACCGAGCGCCTGGGCATGCTGCGCCTGCGCTCCGCCCATGACGACGCGCGGGCCCGCGAGGACGCGGACCGTCTCGCTGCTCTGCTGGCGATGCTGATCGCCGGCAAGCGCACCTCCAGCGACACCCTCGCCCGGCTGACGCGGACCGAGCCGATGAACATCGGGGCCGAGATGGCCTGGAACCTGATGCCGCCGCGCACCTACGCCGATGGGCGGGTGGTGATCTCTGCATCGATGGAGATGGCCTACCGGATCAGCGGCGACGTGTACGAGTACGCCATCGATGGCCCGCTGCTGCACTTGACGATCTTTGACGCGATGGGGCATGACACCGCCGCCGGACTGTGCGGGGCTCTGGCGCTGGGGGCCTGCCGCAGCGCCCGCCGGCAGGGCGCCGGCCTCGTCGCCAAAGGCGAGGCGATTGAGAAGGCGCTGATCGAGCAGTACCGCCATCGGCGCTACGTCACCGGCATTCTCGCCACTCTCGACACCCGCACTGGTGTGCTGAGCTGGGTCAACCGCGGCCATCACCCGCCCGTGATCATCCGTAGCAACCGGTGGAGCAGCCACCTGAAGTGCCCGCCGGCCCACCCCATGGGAACCGGCCTGGGGCTGCCTAGCCATGTCTGCCGTGAACAGCTCGAACCCGGGGACCGCATCGTCCTCTACACCGACGGCATCACCGAAGCCCGCCGCCCGGGCGACGAGGAGTTCGGTCTGGAACGCTTCACCGACTTTCTCATCCGCCAGCACGCCGACGGTCTGCCCGTCCCCGAAACCCTGCGCCGCCTGGTCAAGGCCGTCCTCGACTACCACCACGGCGAGCTTCAGGACGACGCCACCGTCATGATGTGCGAATGGCTCGGCCCCGCCCTGGAGAACACTGAACCGGCGGCTACCCTGGCCGGACTGCCCTCCAGCAATTCGCCTGCCGCGCAGGAGGGAGACAGCCGGCCATGAACTCTGTCCTGCATCTCGGCCTCGTCGACACCCGCGGACAGACAGCCGCCCTCGCCGTGGCCGGTGAACTCGACCTGTTTACCGCCGCCGACCTTGGCCGCGGCGTGGAAGAGGTCCTCAACGAGTACTCCACGGTCATCCTGGATCTGGCGGGCGTCACCTTCTGCGACTCCTCCGGCCTCAATGCCCTCCTGCACTTGCGCCGCCACGCCCAGGACACCGGCGGGCAGCTCGCCCTGGCCGCGCCGCCGGCGCAGATGTTGCGCCTGCTCACCCTCACCGGCATGGACAGCGTCTTCGCCCTCTATGGCAGCCTGGCCGAAGCCTGGGCAGCACACCCCACGCCCGGCGCTCCGCCCACGGCCTGACCGGTTTCTTTTGTTCTCGCGGACACTGGAGCTCAACGTGCCGGGTCTCTACAGCTTCGCCGCCTTGGTCCAGGTCAGCGGTCTGCGCCCGCTGCGTGCCCCGGACGCGGCCGGGCTCGATGACGACGGGCAGGACTGACGGCCGACGCCTTGCAGACGCCGGCCCGTTTGCCGGCCGGGCGGCGTGGAGCCGGGCTGAGCGGGGCGGGTGTGCTCATGGCGTTCTCCTGGCGGGTGGAGAGCAGGGGGCTCGGAGGCCGGTGGCGGTCTCCCAGGCGTGTGGATCCTGTGCCTCCCTACCGTACGGGCACCTGCCCTCGGGAATCGCGCTCTTCCGGGAAAACCGGCGCGGACCGGCCACACCCCGCCCGCGCCCGCCCTGCGGTGGAAGCGCGCGCCGCCTGCGCGCACTACACCTGCCTGTGGAATATGTCGCGATCCGCCTACGGGAGGACCAGGACGGGTCGCATCGTGGTTCCGGGAAGTCCCGGGCGCCGTGCGCGGGGCGCCGGCTTCGAGGCAGAGGAGGAGCTTGTGATGTACGGGGAGCGCAGCGGGTGGCGGCGGGACGGGTTCGAGTCGCACGAGGGCATGGTCGGGGTGCTGCTGGCCGACGGCAGCGAGCCGAAGCCAGTCCTCTTCGACCTGGGCAGCGGCGCCACCTTCCACGAGTCGAGCGACTGGTGGCACTACGACGGCACCTTCCGCCGGCCCACCGCCGTGTCGATGCGGGGCCGGTGCGCGTGCGGCTGGCGTGGGGCGAAGACGTACCCGATCGACTGGGAGAAGGTCCGTGAGGATGACGACCCTGATGCCTACGACACGTCGGGGCCGTACGAGGAGTGGGAGGCGCACCTCGACGACGTCGCCGGGCGCGCGGTACCCCTGCCCGAGGACCTGGCGAAGCTGCTGGGTCAGGTGCGCGAGCGCCTGGACCGGCTCTGGCTCGAGGAGGACAAGACGCGCGCGTACGCGACGATGCTGAAGACCTGCGACGGCCTGGAGGCGATCGTCGCCGAGGTCGGCCCGGAAGCCGCCCAGACCCTGAGCTGCGAACAGGACAAGGACGAGGACGGGTCGATGTCCGCGCTCGCCGAGGCCCTCGGCATGACCGAACAGGCGACCTGCGCCCGCCTCCTGCACTATGAACACCTCACCTGGCGATGACTGCCGGACCTTGTTGTTTTCCCGGAACTCGCCTGCCGTGGTCGAACGCGATCTGTCTCGGCCCTTGCACGTTGGTGGGGCATGGACAGCTTGCTTTTCGAGAGTGCCTGGTCCCGGCAGAGCCACGGCCGGGACCAGGCGCGAGCGCCTCTTCTACGGCAGGGCGCGGCGAGGTGAAGGGGCTGTCTGCGACCAGTCGTCCCCTTCGTGCTGCTGCATGTCGTCGGTGAGCAGGTGGGCGAGGAGGAGGCCGGTGGCGCGGCGGCTGAGGGTGATGGCGGTGTCGATGAGGCGGAGGTGCTGGTGGGCGGGCAGGGAGAGGGCGATGCTGGACGCGCGGCCGGGCAGTCCGAGGGAGAAGGCGACGCACAGGGCCTTGTCGGAGTACTCGAGAAGGTCGAACTGAGCTGAGTGCGGTCCGGGACCGTCGAGTTCTTCGATGAGCGCGCGTCGGCTGGTGATGGTCCGTCCGGTCAGCTGGACCGAGGGGTAGCGGGTGAGGTGGTCCATGCGGGAGGGGAAGTCGAGCTGGGCCAGGAGGCTCTTGCCGTTGGCGCTGGCGTGCCCGCTGCCGTTGAAGGGGATGACTTCTTCGACGGGGGGAGCACTTGTGCTGGAGGCGGACTGCTGGACGGTGATCTCGCCGTCGGTGTAGGTGCTGAGGTAGACCGCCGCGCCGAGTTCGTCGCGCAGGGTGGTGAGCGCGTCCTTGAGGAGTGTCTGGTCGGGGTCGGGTCGTGTGGCCAGGGTCATCAGCGGGCCGGGAAAGTGGGCGCCTGCATTGGTGTGGATGAACTGTTCGTGGCGCAACCAGTCCAGGAGCCGGACGACGGCGTTCATCGGCATTCGGATCCGTCGGGCGAGGGTGCGGGTGTCGATGCCTTCGGTGCTGTGAATGAGCAGGAGCATGTCGCGTGCCCGTTGGGTGGTCTGCCAGCGCATGGGGACTAAGGCGGGGGTGGTGCTGTGGCGGGCCATGTCGGTGAGGATGGCCGGGCGCAGGGCGCTCGCTGTCCATGGTTCGCCCCTGAGGTCGGCTGAACCGTGAACGATGAGCGGGCGTGTGGGGGCGTCCGCAAGGTCGGGTACAGGCAGGGCTAGCCCGCCGGCGAGTGCGGTCAGCCGGGGCCGTTTCGTCTCTCGCGTTGTGTGGGGAGGCGGGATGGGTCCGCACTGGGTGGGCAGGACGGGGGCGGGGACGAGGACGAGTCCGTCTCGCCCTGACTGCCTTTCCTGGTGTTGCGGCTTGGTGGCCGAGGAGATCTTCGAGGTGGTGCCGGGCTGCGGGTGAGAGGTGGGAGCGATGGGTTCCGGGTCGGTCTGGAGGAGTTGAAGAGAGATGCCGAGGAGTCGGCGTAGTTCCTCGAAGAAAGAGGTGTCCTCGATCCGGGGGGGCGCGCCTGGGGCGGGCTGGCGGTTGCGGGCGGCGGCGAGCAGGCGTTCGGCGTCGCCGTGTCCGTGCCGGGCGGCTTCTTCAACGAGGAACCAGGCGTCGTCCGTCCGGTCGGTGCCGGTGCGCAGCACGACCAGGGCGAGGCGGATCATTGCTCCGGGATGTCCGGCCGAGGCTGCTGCGCCCAGCCAGCCTGCCGCGGCGGTCAGCTCGCCCCGGCTGAGTGCCTTCGATCCGAGCCGGTAGTGCGAGTTCGCCCGCTCCCGGCCTTGTGCGGTCAGTTTGTACATGTGGGTCAGGGGCCCGAAGTCCCCGTCGGGGCGGTCCCAGAAGTCTGGTGGTCCGGTGAGCTGGTGCATGAGCGCCAAGAGCTCGGCTCCGGCTTCTGACGCCGGGCGGCCGCCGTCTTGGTTGAAGCGGCTCACGGCCCTCACCTTTCCTTCTCCACGCGTCGTGTCTTCTTCTTGCGGTGCCCGTCCCGGATGTATTCGCCGAGCCGTCCTCGCAGCTCGAGCAGGGCCAGGTACCGGTCCCGGTGGACTCGGTCGGCGCCTATGCCAAGAATCCTGGAGATCTGTGTGTCGGTGAGGCCCTGGCTCTGCAGCTGCACCACTTTGCGGGGCCGGCTCAGTGGCATGGCGTCGATCGTGGGGACGACCAGTTCTTCCAGCGGATCGAAGTCGTCGGTGGGCTGCCGCTGGCCAGGGATCGCCACGGTGAGCCCGGTCTCATCCACGAAGTCGAGACGCATCTGTGCCCGCAGTGCGTCGATGGCCAAGTTCCTCGACGTCCTGCGCAGGTAACCCGCCAGCTGCACCTCAGGGCCTAGCTGGCCGTCCATGACCCTCTTGGTCACCTTCAGGTATGCCTCATGGGCAACGTCCTGGCATGCCTGGTAGGAGAGCTGGCGGTTGGTTTTCCTGCGCAGGATCCGCGGCTCTGCCTCCATGAACGTCGGGTAACACTCCCGCAGCCGCCTGACCAGAGCGGCGTCGATGACCGGGCAGAGCTCGCCTGATGCCTCGTCTTCCACTACCACGGACCGTGCTCCTTCACCGCTGGCACCGCCTGGCCGTCCATGCCACTGCCCTTGCCCGCCTGCACAGTCACCGAGGCCGCAATCGAGAAGGGCCGGAGTGTGCCGGTCTGGACGCGGACGGATCCGTGCGCCGGGTCGTCGGCATACACGGGTCCGGGGTGGCCGAAGGCAGGACGCCGTGTCGAGGCACCGTGCGGTCGCCGGTCCCGGTGCGCCTGCACCACGACGGCCGCTGTCTGCGCGACGGCCGCAATGACCGGGGCGCGCCCGGCCCAGTCCAAGGACGGCATCATGCGAGTCGTTCTCCATCTGAGGTGTCAGAGGCGCGTGGGATGCGCCTTCGCCCTCTTGACGGTCGAGCACCCCGCGTTCTCCTGCCGAGACCGAAGAAAACCGGAAATGTTCGAGGCGGAGGAGAAAGTGATCACTTTTGATAAAAGACCTCTTGGTGAACGGTGCTCGCCGGGGGCTGCAGGCCTGAGCGATCCGGCAGGCGCAGGTAGCCGGATGAGAGATCGAGTCGGTTCTGCGCTCGCGCCCCGGCAGTCGTCCGCCGGTGGGTTCGCCGACCCACGGGAGAGGCTCACGGCGGCTTATACCACGAAGGGAAGCTTTCCTCTCAAGGATGAGGAAATCAGGAGAGAAAAATTCGCCGCGACCCGCTATGGATCTTGAGGTGGCTCGAATTGGACCGATTTGCGAGGCGCAATCTTCGCGAAATGGTCGAAATGAAGTTCGCTTCATGGATTGGCGCTGGCACGCTGCGTGAGGCTAGGGTCGACGGCGTGGGTCACGAAGGGATCGCACCCCTGTAACTCGTGACTCACGCCGCCTAAAACACCTCAAGAACAGGAGGGCCATCCATGCCCTTTATCCCTGCCCTCGGCAGAACCAAACCCGCACGTGGGGGCCGGTTCCGCGTTAGTGACACTAGCAGGCGTGACGAAAATACCCAACGTCACGATCGGCTGGTTCACACCGGGTTTATCGCGATCCCGGCGACCCCGATCGTCGTCATCGCGATCCCGAACTGGAACCCGTGGGACGCATGGCAGTCGTGGATCGCGTCGGCAGTCCTCACCGGTCTGATGGTCATCAGCCGTCTGGTGTGGAACTTCGCCACCCAGCGCCACCTCACCGTCTGATTCGTGCGCCGGGGGCGCGTCATCGTGCCCCCGGCGCATTACCGGCCAGTGCGCCACAAGACGAAAAGGTGGAACTGCACCGGCCCACCGTGACGAAATATCCCTCGTTCAGAGGACGTCCAGCTGCGGTCCTGCCCGCAGGAGAGGATCTCCCCGGTGTCCAGCCCCGTTCCCGACCGCTATTGCAGCCATTGCCACAACCCCCTGCCGCCGCGCGCCCCCGGCAGGGGCCGCCCGTCCGCCTACTGCGGCCGCCCTTGCCGGCAAGCCGCTTACCGCGACCGGCACAAGGACCGGCAAGTCGAACTGACGCAGAGCCCCAACCCTGAGGACAAGCCACACAAACCCCCCCTCGAGCTCCTGCACGCGCACCTGTTCGGCCTCGCCGAAAACCTCAACACCGACGCCCGCCACCTCGTCCGGCTGCTTCAGCCCGGCCCGCTCGCTTCGGCCGTCGAATACGTCGAGATCGCCGTCCAGATCCAGCGACGGATCGACGCCCTCGTTGCCGGCCTCGTTCTTCTCGCCCGCACCCGCCAGATCCCCTGGGACGTCCTGGCCCATGTGATGAAGGCCAGCCCGGAAACCCTGCGCAAGTCCTTCCACACAGACAAGGTCGAGCGGCTGCTGGTCGCCGAGTCGGACAAAGCGGAAGCGATCGTGGAGACCCTTCGCGCAGCCGAAGACACCGCTGCGTCCGAAAGCCCTCCTCCCCCAACCGTGCGCGCCGCACGCCGCGTGTCCAACCAGCTGGCTCCCGTCCTCTCCCAGCTCCACCGAAGCAGCGGCATGCCACTGCGCGCGCTGAGCCTGCGCGTACGCGTTTCCGCCAGCTACCTCAGCCGCATCCTCGCCGGCGAGAAGCTCCCGACTCTGGAACTCACCGAACGGATCGGCCAAGCCCTGGGCGCCGACTGCGAGGTACTCAGGAAGGTCTGGGCAGACGAGAAGGACCGCGCACACAACCCCTCCCCCGACCCCGCAGCCGGACGGGGAACAGTCCCGAACTCACTGGTAACCGCAGTCCGCTACCTTCACCGCCGCGCCAACCGACCCGCTCTGCGCGTCCTCGCCGCCGCCACCGGAAACGCACTCACCGAGGCCGAGATCAGAGACGTCCTCCGAGGAGCGCGCCTGCCGGACTGGAACACCCTACAAATGATCATCCTGGCACTCGACGGCGAGCCGTCGTTCTTCCACCCGCTGTGGGAACGAGCGGCCCACGACGCCGAAGTCGCCGGCCCCACGCAGTCCAACACCCCCCAGGCCCGCGTAGGCCGGCTGATGTCAGCCTTCGGCGGAGTCCTCGGAGAAAGCGACCGATACACCACAAGCCGCCGCTCCCGCGAACTACGACACCGACTCGCCATGACCCGCCAGATCTGACAAGCGATGCACTACGAGTACCTGGGCCGCTGACCGACTGGCCGGACCTGCCGATAAGGGGTGGCCTCGTACGGTCTCGTCCTCGCGGGTGAACCTGGGAGCGGCGAGGCGGAGCGTTTCTTCAACGGCCCCCGGCGGCCCGCGCGGCCGATGACCGCTCCGGCCCCCGGCGTGTCCGCGCGCCCAGGTCCGCTATGCCTACGGGCGTGATCACCAACCTGCTGCGCGGAGCTGCCGCGTTCTGCCTCGCCCTGACCCCACTCGCCCTCCCCACCCCCACTGCCATGGCCGCGACCACGGCGCTGGTGACAGTCCCGGAAGTGCTGCCGCTGGAGGACGCCGTCGGCAAGCTCCCCGTCGCCGATGAGGACCGCACCGGCTATACCCGTGACTCCTTCCGGCACTGGAATACCGGCCTGGACGCGGGCGACGGCTGCAACACCCGCAACGAAGTCCTCCTCGCCGAAGCCGTCCAGGAACCGGCCGTAGCGGCCGGCTGCAAGCTGACCGGCGGAAAATGGATCTCCTACTACGACAACGTCGAGGTGAGCGAGACGGGCAAGCTCGACATCGACCACATGGTCCCCCTCGCCGAGGCCTGGGACTCCGGCGCCAACACCTGGAACGCCAAGCGCCGGGAGGCCTACGCCAACGACCAGGGCGCCGCCGCCTCCCTCGTCGCGGTCACCGCGCGCACCAACCGCTCCAAGGCCGACCAAGACCCCGCCACCTGGATGCCGCCCCTGCCCGACGCCCACTGCCGCTACATCGGCGAGTGGACGGCCACGAAGCTGCGCTGGGGTCTCGCGGTCGACCAGATCGAGGTCGAGGCGCTGAAGGTGTACGCCGAGGCCTGCGAGACCACCGTCGTCCACTACAACCCCGCGCCGTAGCCCAGCGGCGGTGGCGTACCGCGATACGGCCGAAGCCGGAGTTGGCGAGCTCCGGCGTTCATGCGCGGGCGCGGAGCGTCTTCGCCGACAGCCCGACCTCGGCCGCGATCGCCTCCCAGGTCAACCCCCGGGCGCGCAGCGCGCGGATCGTGTCCGCGTCGACGTCGGGGGCCGGTCGGTTCAGCCGCTGGGCCTGGAGGTGGCTGCGTCGCTCGTGTTCGGGGATGCGGCGCAGGATGGTGCGGCAGTCCACACCCGCAGCGCGGCCGATCGCGGTCGCGGACTGCCCGGCCCGGTAGCGGGCCAGGATCTCCTCGTCCGTGAGCACCAGCACCATCCGGACACCTCCCTTCCTCGGCTGCACAGGACGAGGCGGTGGGACGGAGGCTTCCTCAGCCGGGCGGCCGCGCCAGTCGGTGTCCGGGATCCGCGCCTGGATCGTGTGGGCGGAGACGCCGAACTCGCGGGCGAGCGCGTAGGCGCTCTCCCCCGCCGCATACTGGCGGCGGACCTCCTCCTCGACCAGCACCCGCCCAGACCGCGGCCGGGGGCCCGGGGCGCGGCCGCGAATCAGATCGTCGGGGATCCTGCGCCGGATCGTGGAGGGATGCACCCCGTAGAGCCGGCCGAGCTCGGCCATCGTGGCGCCCTGCACGTACCGGGCGACGATCTCCTCCTTCGGCAGGAGGTCGCCCTGCTGCTCGCCAGCGAGCCGGGCCGCTTCCTGCTTTGAGCGCCGCTGGGACGGCTCCAGGCGGGCCACTACCGCCTCGACCGAGATCCCCAGCGTGGCCGCCACCCGCTGCTGCGGCATCCCCGAACGGTAAAGACGCACCACCTGCGCGCGCAGCGCCTTCTCGTACGGAGTCTGCGCCCGGCTGCGGTGCCGCTGCCGCGCCGCGGCCGACGCATCACGCCGCTCCCGCACTGGCACATGCCGCCGCACGGTGCTCTTCGACACCCCCAGCTCCCGCGCCACCACCGCGAGACTGGCACCCTCGCGATACCGGCGCCGGATCAACACCGACAGCATCTTCACGTCCCGCACCACTCCGCCCCTTCCTTCCTCCGGGCCAACGAGGGACCTCTGCGAAGGGTGCGCCGATGGCGCCGGGGCTACGTCACCGCAGCGGCTACGACGAATGGTCCGTCATTTACGGGCATTGATGTCGCTGATCTGCCAGACACCATCGGCTTGAGTGAGGACCAGCCACGTGTAGCCCTTGGGGCAGTCGATGGAGACCTTGACCGAGTCTGCCTTCCTGTGCTCTTCCTCTTCGTAGTTGGCGGCTGAGCTGACGCAGTCGGGCTGAGTGAAGACGTAGCGGTCGTCTACAGCCAGCTCGGCAAGGGCCTCGGGGCACGGGAAGCCGCGACCGATCCCGCGGAAGCGGTCGTCGGCAAGTCCGCAGGCCACCTCCGGCCGGCCTTGCGCCAAGGCCAGGGCGAACTGCTGCGCGGTGCCGCGCGCGGTGGTAGGCGGGGTCAGCTCCGGCGGCAGGCCACTCGGGGAATCCGAGGACTGGGTGCACCCGATGAGGGTTGCGGCTAACAGGGCGACGGTGAAGGCCAGCGGACGAGCATGCTTGGTGATCATCTTTGCAGCGTAGTCAGCTGGTCGTGGTCATGGGCAGAGAGGGCGTGCAGGGCTTCGCCCGCAGCCGGTCAGCTGGCGCTGGTCTTCGTCAGCACGGTCACGAGTTCGTGGAGTACCGCCCTGAGCCGGGCCGGCGCGGGCAGATCGGCCATGGTGATCAGCGGCAGGCTGGAGCTGATGGGGCGGTGAAGCGCGTCGTGCGCGATCTCCTTGAATCTCACCAGCTCCTGGGCGTGCGCCTTGTCGGTCCGCTGCATCGCGAAGACGTGCTGAGCGGCGACCTGCTTGAAGTCGGCTCGCTCGAAGACGGGCGGGATGTGGTCGGTGACGGCCCGGATGAGTGCAGCGCAGGCGTAAGGGTTCTCGGCGGCGAAGTTGCTGTTGAACTCGCGGCACAGGGAGCCTTTTCCAACCTCACGTCTGTGCTGGTCAAGGGCATGGGATCGGTGGGCGTTCCCATCGGTACCAAAGTCCTGGCCAGCAGGTTCACGGCTGGCCACCACCCCTGGAACGCCCCGCCAGATACAGCCGATCGTGCCAGCAGCCAGGTTGGAAAAGGCTCAGTGGCCTGGACCCACTTCAACTTGACCATCCAGTCGGCGCCACCCTTCGCATCTGCGGATTTCGGTGATGGCTGAGCGGTGTGGTTATCGAGCCTGGAGCGTAAGGGCTGTCCCGTAAGTTGTGGTCGTTCGGGGTTCGGCGGTCACTTGGAGGTGGGTCGCGCTCCGCTGCGAGTACCAGTCCGAGTTCCAGGAGTGGTGCCAAGCGCCGCCGAACCGCTCGAACGACAAGCTCATCCCTTGAAGAACTCGATGATCTGCGGGGCGATTTTCTTCGGGGCCATGACGACGGCGCCGTGGTTGAGTCCGGGCAGAGTGCGGTGGTCGGCCTGCGACAGGATCTCGGTGACGGCGAGGGCGGCGCGCTGGAACGCGGTCGGACTCTTGGCGCCGGTCAGCACGCGGGTGGGTACGGCCACCCCTTTCCACTCCTCGGCTTCGAGCGGCTTGCCTTGCTGGGTATCGCCCATGACCGCGATGTCATAGGGGAGAGTGCTGGCCAGCTTGGTGAGGTTTGTCCATATCTTCGGCATGAGCTTCATGAAGAACACGGCGATGCCGGGCATGCCCTGCACTCTGGTCATGAAGTACTTGACCGCGTCGCTGTGCCGACCTTCCGCAAGCAACGCGGTGATCTGCTGCGCGAGATCCTTGGGCGGCCCGTCGTCGCCTTCGGCGACCACGAACGGCGGCTCGTACAGAGCCAGGCGGTCGACGTTGACTCCGGCCGCGGCCGCGCGCAGGGCGAGGACCGCTCCGGAGGACGAGCCGAACAGCGACGCCGAACCGCCGACGTGTTCGACCAACGCGGCGATGTCTTCAATCTCGCGGTCGGGGGCGTAAGAATTAGCGTCCCCGCTGGCACCGCGTCCGCGCCGGTCGTAGTTGATTACAGTGAAGTGCTGGGCGAGGAGAGCCGCGAGTTTGGTCGTGTCCGTGCGGTCTGCCAGTGCCGAGGCAACCAGGACGACGGCCGGCCCGCGGCCCGACTGTTCGAATGCGATCTCGGTGCCGTCGGCGGAGGTGACTCGGGCCTCGGCTCTGGCCGACT
Source organism: Streptomyces cinereoruber (assembly GCF_009299385.1). Classification (NCBI taxonomy): domain Bacteria; kingdom Bacillati; phylum Actinomycetota; class Actinomycetes; order Kitasatosporales; family Streptomycetaceae; genus Streptomyces; species Streptomyces cinereoruber. The sequence continues at coordinate 105,585 of NZ_CP023693.1, forward strand.
GCTCTCGCGCTGTTGCCATGTTTCTCTCTCCGGTTCACGTAGGGGCCGTACTGCTGCGGTGTGCGTTACTGCCGATAGGACCTCCGCAGTGCAGGAAACTCATCGGTGCGCCAGGCTTTCGGTGCCGAAGTTCTCGCATCTCGGAGCGGACGAACCCCCTCACGCAGAATCGAGGGCATGGGGCGGGTGGCAACTGGGATGATCCAGTTGTGACTGGTGTGATTACGGCATCGCAGCCGTCCTGGATAGCCCCGTTCACCGGGTTGAGCCAGCGTTCCTTCGGCAAGGTGGTGACGGTTCTGCGGCGCGAGGGTGCAGACGCCGTTGGTAAGGGGCGGCCGTGGAGCCTGTCTCTGGAGGACCGGACGCTGCTGGTCGCGGCTTAGTACTGCAACGGTCTTTTTCGTGATGGTTTATCGGCTTCTGGTGGTGTGTGGCCGCGTCGTTTGTAGTGGCTGATCCGGGCTTGGTGTTGTCGTCGGCGGCGCCAGGTCGACCAGTGCAGGATGTGGTCGACCGGGACGGGACGGCGGTGGGTGAGGCGGTGGATCAGACGTCTGAGTTCGGGAAGGCTCAGCGGGACGAGGCCGGAGGATCCGTTTCTGCTTTGCCGGTGTCGAGCTCGCGGGCCCGCAGGACGGTCAGGCAGGCGTGGGCGGCCATAGCCAGGGTGATGTGCCGGTGCCAGCCGGGATAGCGCCGGACCTGGTAGTCGTCCAGACCGCACTCCTGTTTCGCACTCTGGAAGCACTCCTCGACCGCCCACCGGCTGCCGGCAACATGGATGAGCTGGTCGAGCGTGGCGTCGGCGGGGCAGTAGGCGATGTAGTAGGAGATCTCCTCGGGCCGGCAAACACTGCGGCGGGCGATCACCCAGTGCCGCCGGTCGTCTCGGTGCCAGGGCCGGACCTCGACCCGTGCCCAGTCGAACACCCGGGGCCCGTGCGACCCGTTGCCGCAGGAGCGGCGCTTCCACTTCTGCCTCGGCAGATCATGGAACAGATCGTGGACAGGGTGGTCCAGGGCCCAGCGGGTGACGACGGTGTCGTGCCGGGTGGTGGCCATGACATGGAAGACATCGGCCCGCTCGAGCTCGGTCCGCCAGCTCTTGGAGTAGCCGTAGCCGGCGTCCGCGGTCACCCAGCCGAACGGGATCTTCTCCTCGATCGCCCGGCGGACCATCGCCCGGGCCATGGCGACCTTCGTCTCGAAGACGACGCCGTCGCCGATGCCGGCCCGCCGGCACCTTTCCCGGTCGTCGGTCCAGGAGGCGGGCAGGTAGAGACGCCGGTCGATCAGCGTGCGGCCACGGCCGGTGGCGTAGGCGAGGAACACCCCGACCTGGCAGTTCTCCGTCCGCCCGGCCGTCCCGGAGTACTGCCGCTGGACCCCGGCCGAGCGGACGCCTTTCTTCAGGAAGCCGGTGTCGTCGACGATCAGCACCGCCTCCCGGTCGCCCAGGTACTCGACAACGTACTGACGCACGTCGTCCAAGACCTCATCCGCGTCCCAGTCGATCCGGTTCAACAACCGGTGGATCCGGTCCGGACCCGCATGCCCGGCCTCCTCGGCAAGCGTCCAGCCATTCTTCCGCTCCAGCGGAGCGACCAGACCCTGCATATACGCAAGCGCCGACTCACGAGGCTCCGACCTGGCAAAACGGTGCACGAACCGCTCGTGCAGAGTCTTCAGTTCACCCGCCCACGACCGGACATCAACCAGCACCCCACCCATGACCAGACCAACGAGCCACCTGCCAAACCGTCACGAAAAAGACCGTTGCAGTACTAGGGCCTGTCCGGGCGATCTTCGTGATGCGGTCGACCGGCCTGGACACCTGAATCCGGGACATCGAGCAGATCCTGGCGCCAGGCTGCTGCGTTGTCAGTCCCCGCCGCTACCGTTCGCCCTTTCACGATTCTCAGGGAGGGGTGGCCCAATGGGAGCCAGCGGATGGGACTACGTCACCAGGTACGACGGCGATGTCGAGGCGGCCTTGGCGACATTGCAGGCCAGGGTGTTCCAGGAGGAGTACGGCGGTGATGCCCGATACCGAGGCCTGGGGGACCTCTACGAGGACGAGGAGTTCATGGGGACTGAGGGTACCCATACGATCCTCGACATCGACAGGGTTGTTGCTACGGATGACCCGCCGACGAGGTCCGGTATCGCTGACTATGGCACCCTGCGTCCTCTGGCTCTCAGCCGCGTGATGCACCACTTCGGCACGGACCGCCCGTCGGTCGAGCAGTATGAGGAACTCGCCGCTGCTGCCAATGAGGCTGCGAGCCATGAGGAGCACGAGCGAAGCCTGCTCGGCGAGTGTCAGATGCGGTGGACCGGTTACTACGTCGTCCTCTACTCCGGCGACAGGCCGACTCACCTGGGAATCTTCGGATTCTCAGGAGACTAGGACTGATCCGGCGGAGCATGCTACTGAGCCTCTTTCATCCTGAATAGTTGCAGGTCAGGAGCGTGTGGACGGCTTGGACGATGGTGCTTATGCGTCGGGTGGAGCATCGAGCTCGGCGAAGGATCCGTCAGGACTTCAACTGTGCGAAGGCGCGTTCCCTTGGAGCCTCAGGCGGGTGTGGTCGCGGTTGAACTGCTGGTAGTGCTCGGGCTGTTCGCGGTGGTTCTTGTAGGGAGTACGGACGGTGGCGCCGGCGCCCTGGTAGGCGCGGTCGGCCAGCACGAGGATCTGCCGGGTCAGGCAGGCCTGCACGATCCCATGGGCCCGGTCCGCGGTCAGATCGTGGGTTCGGCCCGGCGTCGCGCGCGAGAACCACAGGGGTATGCCGTCGGGACGGGCGATGACCTGCACGTTCATGCCATGTCAGCGGTGCTTCACCGAGTAGTACGGCTTGTACGCATGGATGCGGTCGATGGGGATCAGGGTGCCGTCAACGATGACGTGATCGCCTTCACCGAGGCCAGTGAGCGCTTCGTGGAGACCGGGAGCCCAGCGGGCCAAGACGTCCAGGGTCTCGCCGACGTAGCACCAGGTGGTGGCCTGCGATATCCCGAAACCCGCCACGAACTGCGAGAACGTCTCATTCTTCCGCAGATGGACCAACGTAAGCAGAGCCTGCTTGAAGCACCCGAGCTTGCCCCAGCGGGTGTTACGGGCCTGGCGATGCTCGTACAGCAGCCAGGAAGCATGCTCAATCAGCTCATGCGGAACGTCGAGCATGGCAGGATACGGAAACCTTCAGGGCTTCTTCAGCCGCCGGCGTGATGAGTGGAATCACCACGCCAACGATCAGAGGCCCTGCCTCGTCACCACACCCGCTGACCAGCCCATTTCACCCTCCAGCACAGGATGAAAGAGGCTCGCTGACGCGGGCTTACGGGTCCACGGGCATCACCCCAGCGAGGTCACCCCACCAGACACGACTCGGATCTGTGGAAAGGTCTTCGAGTCGGGCAGCGAGTGATCGCTAGAAGCCGTGCCTTCCCCGGCAGGACGGGGCGGCTTCGCTTGTCTACGGGCCGTGTGTGAAGAGCGGCATCAGCCTCATGCTTCAGGCGCCCGCCAGGACCGTAGTCGGTCGGCCACGTCATAGACCGTCAGCCGTAGGGCGCGGATGTCGGTGATCAGCTCACGCCAGGGCTCGTAGGCGGCGTCTATCGACTCGCCTGAGGCCTCGACGTAGGCGATGGCGACGCCGTAGCCGAAGAGTTCATTGCGTACTGGAAGCGGTCGGAGCAGCACGATCTGCTCCAGCAGGGCTGCTGCGCGCCAGAAGGCATCGGGTGAATCCTCGTCCAGGCTGGGAGTGTTCACTCGGTGTCTGGCCACAGCAGCCACCAGGGCGGAGTAGTCCCGCACTGCCAGCTCTCTGCCGAGGAGTTCCTCCTGGCGGTCCAGGAGCCAGCGGATGTCTACATGGAGGTCCAAGGTCAAGCCGCCCGGTCAGCGCGCGGAGGAAGCCCGCCGAAATCCTGGTCGAACGCCTCCGCGATGCCGGGGCGTGTCACGGCATCACGGAAGGCGGCGGTCGCGCGACCGAGCTTCAGCTGGTTCTCCTCCTCTATCGCGAGTTCGGCGAGGTACCCCCGCACGCTCTGCCCGCGAGCGGCAGCGATGGCGGCGAACCTGTCCCGGGTCTCCGAGTCGATCTTGACGGTTGTATCAGCCATAGGAGAAGTATACCCCCTTGAATACCTTCGCGAATATGGGCGGGATTGTGGCTGGACGGATAGAGGTGCTGGGCATACGGCTCGTGCTCTTCGACCTGAACAACACACTGGACGCCCGGCATCAGTTTTCACCGGCGCCGCAACCCTAGGTAAGTTGGGACAACCCACCTCCGCTCGGTTGGTGACCGCGATGAGCTTCGGCGTGATCCAGCGGGCCTTCGTGCTGTACGCGGAGGCGTCGGGGACGACGTCCAGGCGCTCGGACTCCTAGTCGACCGCGACGGCCCGGACGTGCCCAGCGAACTTGGTCGCGGCCGCGGTGAGGGTGGTGTCCCACTGGGCCAAGATGCTGCCGCCGGCGGCCGGGGCAACCAGGTCGCGCTCGGTCATCATCATGCCAATCGCCGTACCGAACGCGAGCGGCACGCGACTGTCGCGGACGACGACGGTGGTCCGCCGCTTTGGCTTCTGCGTCTGGGCGCCGTTCTTCTTCGCCGTCTCCCGGGCGGTGAGCAGGGCCTGGCGGGCGAGGTCGACGCCGGACAGCTCCGGGACCGTGTTCAGGTGATCACCTCCAAGGCCTCGCCGTCGACCGGGCGGGCGGCGAGCTCGGGCAGGCGCTGGGTCCACGGACCGGGGTGGGCCTGGGGTGTGCAGCTGCTCCCGCCGCACGGCGAGCAGGTGCTCGGCGGTGCGGGTCTGCGCCTGCGCGGCGGCCTCGGTTGCGGCGCGCTGGGCGTCGTCGCTGTCGGGCAGGTCCTGCTGCCAGGGCTTGGCGAGCTCGGTGGCGTACGCCTTGCGGGCCTCGGCCTGGGCGTCCTCGCTGCGGCCGAGCATCACCAGGGCCTCGTGCCGGTACTTCGCGGCCGCGCTCTCGGCGGTCAAGAACGTGTTGTGCGCGACGGCGTCCGGGCCGGATGCTTCCAGGGCGGCGCGTACCCCAGCCGTTGTCGCCGTGGCCAGTTACGCGGTCCGCGAGGCGCGAGCCCCCACGACGGTTTGAGTAGCGCTACTCAGGCGCCAAGGGCCCGCCCCGTCACACGATGGAACCGTCGCCGACACGGCGCGCCTCATCTGCCCAGGAGAATCGATCATGCGAGACAGCCGCTCCCGTGCCTTCGTCCGGCTCACCTTCGCCAACCCCGCATCGCTGGTCTACCTCGGGCTGGTGGTCGCGGCGGCGCTCCCCCTGATGTTCGCCTCGGCGACCGGGGACACCGGCTTCGCCGCCGTATGGATCCTCCTTATCACCGCGCCCACCAGTATGTTCCTGCTCCTCCCCGACTTCACGAACGGCGACTCGGCCCTTGCGACCGGGTACTTCCTCGCGGCGTTGGCCCTCTCCGCACTGCTCCACGCCTTCCTCCTCGGCCTTGTGTACCGAGGCCTCCGGGGCGGCACGGCACCGCGGGGCCACGCCTCGGCGTGACAAAGAGCAGTCCGCCGCCGGTCAGGGCGCCGCTACTGCCGGCCCGGGGCGCCATTGCCGAGGCGCGCGGTACGAGCTGCGGGTGCGTGGCACGGGCCGTTGACTCGATCGCCTCGCTGTAGGCACGCACCGGATCCGGGTTCCGCCCGTACACGGCATGCCACGTGATCGTCGGGTGGTCGGCTGCGGAGCCGGCGCTCTGCTGAGACGCCGCCTCCGCGGTGGTCCGCCGAACCACGTCGCGTACAGCCGAGGTGACTCGCTTCTCCAGTCCGCCCTCATCCCCATTGACCCGGTAGGTCGATCCGACGTCGTCGAGAAGTCGCTGGAGGAACTGGCGGGCCTCGGTCGAGCGCTTGACCGACGTCGCCGGCCTGCCCGGCGGCTGGTCCGGACAGCCTGCGCGTCCGAGCAACCCTCGCGGGCGCGGGAACGACGTAACCGACCCCGCTCTCACCGTCGGCGAGGAGGTCATCCCCGCGCCCGCGGGGGTTGCTCGCGGATGGGCTTCTTCGCGATGTCCTGGATGCTGTCGTCCTCGCGCCTGCGGAGGGCGGGACGAGGCGGGGCAGGGCGACGCGGGGGCGGGACGCACGGAGCACATCAGCGACGAGGAACTCGCCGAGTTCGACCGTACGCTCGCCCGTCTGGGCACTCTTCCCGCGGACACGCCGGCCCGCACGCGGGCCGAACAGGCCGCCGCCCGCTTCCTACGCGAGGGCCGGAACCGTCGCCGCAGGCCCCTCAGGGCCGCCTGGGCGCGGGCCGACGCCGCCGTGGCGGAGGTCACCGCCACCGGCGCGGCCGGCCCAGGCGAGGACGCCCCGCTGACAGCACGTCACGCGGGCGAGGGCGGCGTGCAGTGCCGCGTGTGAAAGTCGTTCTATCAACAGGTCGACTGCTTTTACCACCCGCTCTGCCCCGGCTGCGCCGCCGACAACGCGGCCCGGCGTTCGCTGCGGACCTACCTCACGGGCAAGCGGGCCCTGCTCACCGGAGGCCGGATCAAGATCGGTTCCCGCTGGCGCTGATGATGTTGCGCGACGGCGCGGAACTGCTTGTCACCACCCGTTCTCCCCACGCCACCCTGCGCCGGTTCCGCGCGGAGCCCGGCAGCGCGGCGTGGCCCGACCGGCTCACCGTCGTCGCCGTCGACCTGCGCGACCCGCGTCAGGTGCTCGGCCTGTGCGAGCGGCTCCGCGAGGACAGACAGCCGCAGGTCATCCTCATCGACAACGCCGCCCAGACCGTGCGCCGGCCGCCCGAGTCGTACGCTCTGCTCGCCGCGGGCGAGAGCGGCGCGCTGCCGCCCGGCTGTCCCCGGGTACACGCCGCTGCGCGCGCTTGAGGCTCCGGCGACGGAAGGCGCGTTGGCCTGGTCCTCGACGGGGGCTATGGGGCCCACGGGGCTGAGGGGGCCGACGAGGCGGGTGTTGCCCGATCTCTCAGCGGACAACTCGTGGACCCGCCAGCTGCGGCTGGCGGGCCCTTTCGTGTCAGCAGCCGTAGGTGGTGCCGTTGGCGGCGGTGTTCCAGTTGCAGGTGCTGATGCTGCCGGTGGAGGTGTTGTCGTCGCGGTTGCCGGGCTTCTTCAGTCGCAGGTCCGGGTTTTTGGCGGTGCTGGTGTTCGGCATGATGTGGCGGGCGTAGCCGCGGTAGATGTGGTGGTTGCCGCTGCTGTCGCGGTAGTTGCGGCCGCTGCCGGTGTGGACGTAGGCCTTGGCGCCGGCCGGCAGGTAGTAGGTGGGCAGGGCGCGGCCGTAGGTGTTGGTGGTGAGGTCGGGGATGTAGCCGCTGGTGTTGACGGTGCGGCTGGTGACGTTCTTGATGACGAAGTACTCGCCGTTCAGGTTCAGCTGGGTGGTGCCGCTGACATCGGCTCCGGCGGCGTTGGGCCGCACATGGGTGATCATCAGGGCGCCGGTGGTGGAGGCTGCCTGGCTCGGCGTGGCCAGGGCGACCATGCTGAGGGCGGCGGAAGCAACTGCTGCGATGCGTACGGTACGGCTCATCAAGAACCTTTCAGGAGAAAAAAAGGGGGGTGGGGTCAGAGGAGTGTGATCATCGCACCCAGGGATCACCGGATGTGTGGAAACTGTGAAGTTCGGCCAGGGTTGCGCGAAGCACCTGGCGAGCAGGCATCAGTGGTCAGTCCGGACGCCGGGTGTCTACGTGCACTCGCGCTCGCACGCCGGCCTCGCCCGGCACGCGCCACACCGGGGTCACACCTGAGGTGGCCCACTTCTGCTGGAGCCCGTCCATCACCGCACGCGCCGTCTCCTCGTCAGCGGCGGTGACATCCAGGACGACCAGACCCGGCTCGGCGATGTGCTCCTCGTCGATTCGCATGCCCTCAACGACGGCAGCGGCGAGCGGGCTGGTTCGCCAGACGGGGAGAAGCATCCGTATGGGTGAAGCGGCATCCGGGCTGGTGCTGCGACGTGAACCGCCCCGGGTTCGTTCGAGATCTCAGTTGGTGGCTGTGAGCTGGGGTTTCGTGGTTGCTCGGTAGTAGTTGGCTTCGTATTCGACGGGCGGAATGTGCCCCCTATCTCACCGTGGAGCCGACGGTGGTTGTACCAGTCGACCCACTCGGCGGTGGCGAGTTCGACGTGCGAGAACGTCTTTCACGGCCGCTGCGGTTTGATGACCTCGGTCTTGAACAGGCCGATCGTCGACTCCATCAGCGTGTTGTCATACGCGTCGCCGATCGAGCCGATCGAGGCCGCGATGCGGGCCGCGTCGAGGTGTTCGGCGAGGCGGAATGAGGTGTGTTGCGATCCGGCATCCGAGTGGTGCGCCAACTCGCCGGGAGTCGGCGGGCGGCCGTCGCGTTCACGTTGCCACAGTCCCATCTCAAGGGCGCCCAGGACGAGTTGGGTTTCCTTCGGCATCGACGCGGGCCAGCCGACGATGCGACGGAAGAAGGTGTCCACGATGAACGCGCTGTAGACGACGCCCGACCGGGCCGCGACATGTGTGAAGTCGGCGACCCAGGTCCGGTTCGGGACCGGGGCGACGAAGTCCCGGTCGAGCAGGTCCGGGGCCCTGGCGGCGGCCGGGTCCGGCATGGTGGTGATCACCTTCTTGCCGCGGACGGCGCCGGTAATGCCGAGCTCACGCATGAGGCGCTCGATCGTGCAGCGGGCCACGTCGTGGCCTTGGCGGTTGAGTTGTCTCCAGACCTTCCTGGCGCCGTAGACCTGGTAGTTGGACTCGTAGACCTCCTTGATCCGTTCTTTGAGTTCCTCGTCCCGCACGTTTCGCGGCGCGGGTGCCGGCTGGCGTTTCCTGGCGGCGTAGTAGGTGGAGGGGGCGATGCTGATGCCGTGCGCTGCCAGCACGGTGCAGATCGGCTCGACACCGCCGAAGCGGCCCCGCATCTCGTCGATGAACGCTACGAGCGCGTGTGTGGCCGGTCGAGCTCGGCCGCGAAGAAAGCCGAGGCTGCCCTGAGGATCTCGTTCGCTCGCTTCAGCTCGGCGATCTCCTTTTTCAGGGCCTTGACCTGCGCGGCCTCCTCGGTCGCCGTCCCCGGCCGCTGCTCGGTGTCAATCTGGTCCTGACGGATCCACTTGCGCAGCGTCTCGCGCGAACCGATGCCGAGCTTCTCCATCACCGCGTTCAGCGCGGCCGTCTCGTTCCGGTAGTCTCCGCGACCATGCGGACCGCGCGCTTGCGCAGCTCGGGCGGGTACATCGAGGGTCGTGCCATGACTCGGAATGCTTACACGGAATCGAGTCTCCACCTCACCCGGGGCGTGTTCACAGCGCATCGTGCAGCGGTGGGTGACGAAGAAGCCAGGAGCGCGTCGTCCGCCAAGTCGGATGCAGGTCTGGGCGATCGAAGAAGCAGTCCTGGCACGGTGGCAGCCCCGAATACGGGCCCGCCGGCGTGCCCGGGCCGAAGCGGAGGGCTTCGTCTTCCACACCAGGGCACGATTCGGGTTCGCGGCTCCGACAGGCTCCTCGGACGACCCGCGGGTGCGGTGGACCACCCAGGACCTGCCGGGAGAGGTAGCCCGCGAGCTGTTCGCCGCTTGAGATGCTGACGCGGGTGAGCAGCAGCAGACGGTGACCCTCGTCCGGGCGCTGGGGCACGCCTACTTTCGCGAATGGGGCCGCCGGGCCCACGGTCTGCACATCGCGTTCAGCGACGTCGAGTTCGCCGACTTCTCGATCGGCTGAGCCTGGCCCGTCGCGTCACTAGGTCAGGGTGTTCAGCGTCGTGAGGGCCTGACGCGACTGGTCGGCACCGCTTCGTACCGCTCGGCTTCCTGCCGCTCGCGCCAGTCCCACTCCACACGGCCGACCGGGCCTTGGCGGCGGGCTACGGGCGGCTGGGGCGGACGCAGCTTGGCTGCCTCCGCCACGCGCAGCAGGTACGCACGGTCGCCTGGCGCGGCGAACAGTTCCCAACGTAGGGATCTGAACGGGCTCCAGGCGCCCTCGGGGCCCGTCAGCCCCGTACGTCCTGCGCGTACCAGCGCAGCTCGACGGTGTTGCCGTCCGGGTCCTCGACGTAGATCGACTGCGCGTCGCCTCGGGCGCCGTAGCGGCCGACGGGGCCTTCCAGCACGGTGAACTCGCCCGAGGCGATGACCTCCTGCCAGTCCAGCGGCTCGACGCTCAGACAGAAGTGGTCGACGTTCGACTCGGTGCGCGGGCGGTCGAACAGATCGATGATCAGGGTGGAACTGACCCGTGCCGACGGGAACGGGGCCTTACCGGCCCGCCATTCGTCCACGCGGACCGGTTCCAGGCCGAGTGACCCGCAGTAGAACTCCAAGGAACGCTCGACGTCGCGCACGTTGAGCACCAAGTGATCGAAGTCTTTTACTCGCACTCGCATGGAAACATGCCTTCCAGTGATGACGGCCCCGTACGTTTCGGCAGCCCGCAGCCGTGTCCGCGGGATGATCCGATGTCCATGAAACCGTGGCCGGGAGGGGAAGAACAGACGGTCCCCGGACGGGGTCCGGCCGGTCACTCCCCCTGGATGCCCAGCAGCTCCAGGAAGGCGGTGGCCGCCGGGGTGCGGCTCTCTCGGCCCCAGATCACGTACTCGGCGCGGGCCGGTGCGTCCGTGACCTCGATCGTGGCCATCCCGGCCAGGCCCGCGACGTACGCGGGCGGGAGCAGGGCCACGCCCAGACCCGCGCCGACCAGACGGGCCAGGTAGTCCGCGTTGGTCACCTCGAAGGCGACCTCGCGTGTCAGGCCGGCGGCGGTGAAGGCCAGATCGGACTGGGTCCGGCCGGCGGTCTTCGCCGGGAGGTCCACGAACACCTCCGAGGATAGTCGGCGGAGGTCGACCGATGCCTCGCCGGCGAGTGGGTGGTCCGGGGCGACCACGGCGACCAGCCGCTCCTGGGCCAGTTTCCGGGCCATGACGCCCCGGGGGCGGGCCGTGACCGGGATGCCGAGAAAGGCCACCTCGATCTCGCCCTGCCTGACCTGCTCGACGAGCTCGTCGCTCGCTCCCACGCTGAGGCTGATCCGGGCCTTCGGATGGCGCTGCTGGAAGTCCTTGAGGACGGCGGGAACGTCCACGGCGGCGACCGTGGGGATCAGCCCCACCGCGAGGCGTCCGCGCACCTCCCCGACGGCCGCCGCGACCTCGGCGGCGGCCCGCTCCGCCGCGTCCAGGCACTGGCGGGCGGCGGGCAGGAAGGCCGCGCCCGCCGGGGTCAGCCGCACCCGGCGGCTGGTGCGTTCGAAGAGCCTCGCACCCAGTTCCTTCTCCAGACGGGCGATCTGGTGGCTGAGCGCGGACTGGACCACCAGACAGCGTTGGGCAGCTCGCGTGAAGCTGGTCGTCTCGGCCACGGCGATCACGTAGCGCATCTGTTGCAGCTCCACGGATCCATCGTGATACGAGATCCATCGCGTGACAAGCATGTGTTGGACTCATCGACATCCCCGGCCCGACACTGGTGACGATCACATACGACGGGAATGTCCGCGGGCCGCCCGCGCCGGGCGGGCCCCTGATCAGGGTCCCTCGGCCTGCTCGCAAGCCGCTCCGCCGCTGCCATCTCCCCTACTTACTCCCGGACCTGGGCGCACCGCGCCGAGGCATGCCCGCGCGCGCCCTCACGCCGTGTGACACCGAAAGGACGAGCGACCGCCATGAGCACCACGCCACCGCGTTCCGAGACGACCGTCGCCGACATCTGGGTCGACCCCCGCTGCCCCTGGGCGTGGATCACCTCCCGCTGGATTCTGGAGGTCGAGCAGGTCAGGCCGCTGGAGACCCGTTTCCACATCATGAGCCTGTCGGTCCTCAACGAGGGCCGCGAGGTCCCGGAGAAGTACCGCCAGGGCATGATCGACGGCTGGGCCTGCGTGCGGGTGTGCGTCGCGGCACAGCAGCGGCACGGCAACGAGGCGCTGCGCCCCCTCTACAACGCCATGGGCCGCCTGATCCACCACGAGAAGGCCGGGCTCGGCCACGACATGATCCGCGCCGCCCTTGAAGAGGCGGATCTGCCCGCCGACCTGATCGAGGCCGCGGAGGACACCTCCTGGGACGAGCCGCTGCGGGCCGAGCACCACGAGGGGATGGACCCGGTCGGTTCCGAGGTCGGCACCCCCGTGATCCACGTGCCCGGTCCGGACGGGAAGCCACTGGCGTTCTTCGGCCCCGTGCTCACCCCCGCTCCCCGTGGTGAGGCAGCCGGAAGGCTCTGGGACGGCGTGCTGGCCGTGGCGGGCACGGACGGCTTCTTCGAGCTGAAGCGCGGGCGCGATCGCGATCCGATCTTCGACTGAGCCGGCCGGATGGACATCGGGAGCCACGGTGACTCCCCCGGGATGCGAGGCAAGATGAAGAACAGACAGAACGTACTCACGGCGGCCCTGACCGGCCTGGCTCCGGCGGTCTGGGGCAGTACCTACCTGGTGGCCACCGAGCTGTTGCCTCCGGACCGGCCGCTCCTGGCGACCACCATGCGGGCCCTGCCCGGTGGCCTGGTGCTGCTGGCCTTCGGCCGCAAGCTCCCCGTCGGTATTTGGCGGTGGCGCGCGCTGGTCCTGGGCGTTCTGAACATCGGCGCCTTCAACTTCCTGCTCTTCGTCGCGGCCTACCGGCTGCCCGGTGGCATCGCCGCCATGATCATGTCGGCGCAGCCCATGTTCGTGGTCATCCTCGCCGCCCTCTTCCTCAGCGAGCGGATCAGACTCGTCCACGCCCTGGCATGCGTCATGGGCACGGGGGGCGTGGCGTTGCTCGTCTTCAAGGGCACGGTCTCGCTCGACACCGTCGGTGTCCTCGCCGCGATCGGCGGAGCGCTGTGCATGGCCTCGGGCATCATGCTGACCAAGCGGTGGGGCCGGCCGGAGGGCGTCGGCCTGCTCACGTTCACCGGGTGGCAACTCACGGCGGGCGGCCTGGTCCTGCTGCCGTTCTGGCTGTCGCTGGAAGACCTCCCTGACGGTCTCACCGGCTCTAACGTCATCGGGTTCGCCTACCTCGTCACCCTGGGCGCTGTCCTGAGCTACATCGTCTGGTTCCGAGGCATCGAGCGGCTGCCGGCCGTCGCCGTCTCCTTCCTCGCGCTGGGCAGCCCGATCGTGGCGACCTTGCTGGGCTACCTCGTCAAGGACCAGACGCTGTCCGTCCTCCAGATCGTCGGCATGGCCGTCATCCTCCTGGCGGTCGTGCTCGGTCAGCCCCGTCCGCCCAAACCGAAGCCCGAGCAGACTCCGCCGGCTCCACCCCGCAGCACCGCTTCTTCCTCCCCCGACCAACCCGCTCTGGAACAGGAGCGCAGCGGATAACGGCGGGCGCACGTCCCCACGCCATGACCACATCCGGAGAGATGACATGACCATTCAAGATGAGACGAGTTCCCCCGCCACACCACAGAAGCCGCTGACCCCGACCCGGGGATGGCTGGGTGTGGCCGCCATCACCGCCAGTCTGTTCGTCTTCCTCACCACCGAGCTGATGCCGATCGGCCTGCTCACCCCGCTCAGCGAGAGCCTGGGGGTCTCCGTGGGTTCGGCCGGCCTCATGGTCACGGCACAGGGCGTCGCGGCCGGTCTGGGGGTGCCGTTCATCGTGGCGTGGACCCGTCGCGTCAACCGGCGCCGCCTGCTGACCGCGCTGCTGGCCGTCCTGGCCGTCGGTAACCTGATCACCTCGATCGCCCCGAACTACCCGTTGATCCTGGGCACTCGCCTGATCATGGGCTTCGCCAGCGGCGTCTTCTGGGCCATCGGCGTCAGCATGGCCATGCGCATCGTCCCGGAGAAGCACGCCAACCGGGCCGCCGCCGTCGTGATGTCCGGCATCTCGATCGCCACCGTCGTCGGTATCCCGCTCGGCACCCTGCTGGAGGGCGCCAGCGACTGGCGCGCCACCTTCCTGATCTGGGCCGGCCTCAGCGCCCTGGTGCTCCTCGCGGTCGCCTTCACGATCCCGTCGCTGCCGTCGGCCAACGCGGTCTCGGTCCGCGAGGTCTTCGAACTGCCCGTCAAGAACGTGCCGCTGCGGGTGGTCCTGGTCATGGTCGTCTTTTTCGTCCTCGGCCACTTCGGTGCGTACACGTTCGTCCGGCCCTACCTTGAGGACAGCACGTCCGCCAGTGTCGGCTTCATCACCGTCGTCCTCATCGTCTTCGGCTTCGGCGGCGCGATCGGCAACTTCATCGGCGGCCAGACCGTCAACAAGAGCCTGCGGGGCAGCTTCATCATGGGCGGCCTGATCATGATCGCCGCACTCGTCATGCTGCTGGCCATCGGCACGAACGACGTCGGCGTGATCGCCGCGATGATCCTGTGGGGCCTCGCCTTCGGAGTCGTCCAGCTCAGCCAGATCAACATGACGCTCGCGGCGGCCCCCGACACCTTCGAGGCCGCGATGTCGCTCAACACCATGGCCTACAACACCTGCATCGCCCTGGGCGCCCTCATCGGCGGCCTGTTCGCCGACCACGTGGGCGTCACGAGCGTCGTCTGGTTCGGCATCGTCCTGGTCGCCCTCGCTGTGATCCTCCGCGCCTCCTCCAGCCGCCAGGCCGCGCCAGCGAGCTGACCCCCCTGACCACCGAAGCCCGGTCGCGGTCTCGCCCACACACACGGGGCGGGGCCCCGGGAGCGGACGTCGCGTCATCCCCCGCCACGACGATCCGCACCGCCTCCGGTGCCGTGGGCGCGTGTCCCGACCGGCGACGGCGGAGCGCGCATCCACTCGCGCTGCCCGTCCGGCTACGTCTGCATCTACCTCGAGATCAACTTCGGCGGGCAGCTCTGGGTACGCCGCGCCTCGGGGACGACAGCGTCAAGGACCTGCCCTCCGCGAGCCCCGACCGCGGCAGCTCGATCCGCAACAACTCCGACCGCACCGCCCGTGTCTACGAGAAGCACAACCACGTCGGCCGCTGGGCCTGCGTCACCCGCAGCGGCGGCTCCATCCACGACAGGCCGACAAGTGGGCCATGAACTACGCCGCCGCGAAGCAGTTCTACGAGCGCGAGGGACACCTCCAGGTACCACGGAAGCACATCGAGCGGACCGTGGGCGAGGACGGGCACGTCCGGTAGGACAAGCTGGGGGCATGGGTCGGGAACCAGCGGAGCAGGGCCTCGACGCTGTCCCCGGAGCGGGTGGACCTGTTATCCGCGATCGGCATGCGCTGGACCTGATACACCGACGCCCGCACGCGAGGTGCGGTGGCTTCAGCAGCCCCTGGCCCAACGGGGAGGGGGCCAGAGGCTGCCTGCCGTGACAGGACGCGCTCTCTAGATGAATGAGTCCAGGGGCTCGTAGCCGTAGGCCCCGCGAGCGGTGGCACCTTTCGGTTCCATTGCTCGCGCCGCGTGTGTAAGGCAGCCCACCGTCCGGGCTGTCCATGGAGACGGCGTGACGCGTGCCCGGTGACTTGGAGTGAGCTTTTTCCAACCTCACGTCTGCGCTGGTCAAAGGCGTGCCGGGGAGTGGTCATGTCAGTCGGTGACAGGCCTGTGTCCAGCAGATCCACAGTCGGCCGCCGTGCGGCGAACGCTCCGCCGGGCATGGTCGGCGGACCTGACAGCCAGGTTGGAAAAGGCTCAGTGCCTCGGCCGGGGCCCAACTGTGGAATAGCCTTGAGTCTCCAGTGACTGGAGACAGCAGAGTAGGGGCATGGACGTTACGACCCTCTACTCGATCGGGGAGCTTTCCCGGCGGACCGGCTTGTCTGTGAGGACCATCCGGTTCTACTCCGATTCGGGGGTGGTAGCGCCGACCACCCGTAGTCCCGCCGGTTACAGGCTCTACGACCTCGACGCCCTGCGTCGTCTGGAACTTCTCCGCACACTGCGTGAGCTGGGCATGGACCTGCCCACTATTCGACGGGTACTGGACCGTGAACTCTCGGTGGCGGAAGTCGCCGCGACACACGCCGACGCCATGGACGTCCAGATTCGGATGCTGCTACTGCGTCGGAGCGTTCTGCGAGTCGTGGCCAGCCGCGGGTCCAGTCCCGAGGAGATCAAGCTCATGCACAGGCTCACACTGTTGTCCGGCGAGGAACATCGACGCTTGATCGACGATTTCGTGAATGGCACCTTCGGCACAGTGGATGCCGACCCGGCCGCGGTGGCCATGGTTCGCGCTGCAACTCCCGACCTCCCCGATGATCCGACCGGCGAGCAGGTCGCCGCGTGGGTGGAGCTCGCCGAGCTGGTCGGCGACGAGGAATTCCGTGCCCGGATGCGCCGGACGGCCGTACGCCAGGCCGCCGGGCGCCCGGTCGGCATCGAGTGCGATGCTGGCGAGGAACTGATGGAGTTCACCCGCCAGAAGGTGGCCGAGGCCAGGAAGTCGGGCATCGACCCGCTCAGCGACAGGGCCGTACCCGTCATCGACGACCTCGTGCACCGCTTCGCCGAGGTGTTCGCGCGCACCCCTGACACGGCATTCCGGGACTGGATGGCGCAGCAGTTCGAGGAGGTGCACGATCCCAGGGTGGACCGGTACTGGCGGCTGGTGTGGATCGTCAACGGCTGGCAGGTAGTACCGGACCTGATCCCGGTATACCCCTGGCTCATCCAGGCCCTGCGAAATGACTGCGCCGCATAGTCACCGCAGTGGGCTCCGCCCCGGATCCCTGAATGAGTCCAAGAGATCGTCTGCGGATATGAGACGAGGGCGTCCAACGTCGTGTGAGTAGCAGGCAGGCTAGTGGAACCGCCACCCTTGCGAGCGGCGGTTCCACTAGGACCTGTCCGGCCGATCAAGGTCGCGTTCCATCGGGCAGAATGCCCTGGGTGGATGCCTCAATGACCATGGTGGATGCCCTGAATCGCAAGAACCCTTGGACGCCCGCTCACCAAGCGGTGGAGCTGAGCGAGCACGCCACGCTCACGCGCATCCTCGACGAGGGAGCCGATGCTGACGAGGTCTGCTGCCAGATGACTCTGCTGATGCACGCCATCGACACGGAAGCCGATGTCGCGAACCAGTCGGGGGAGCCGATCGACAGCGCAGCGACCGCGATCCTCCTGGCATACGGTGCTGATCCACATCTCGCGGTCAACGGCGAAACTGCATACGACTGGGCCCGCAAGCTCCGCCACGAGATGGCGGTCAGGCTGATAGATCGGTTCAGCACCCGCCAGGCCAAGCTGAAAGCCCGATTCAGAAGGGCCCGTCGGCGGTAGCTGAACCGATGATCAGCCGGACAGGCCATAGACCTGTCTGATTAATTGATCTTGTGATGGGTCGCGGAGAGCTGCCGGATGCGGCGTGGGAGCGGATATCGGCGCTGTTGCCGGGTGCTGACGGGCGGGGTCGTCCGTGGCGGGTGGTCACAGGCGCGTGGTGAACCGGCCGTCGGGGGAGTTTCCGCAGCAAGCCGGGATCGATAAGGCTGACCAGCTTGACGCGTAGCGGTTCCAGCTTGGCCCGCGCGCTGACGTCCGCCCCCACCGCCTCACCGACTTCGCGGGCCATGACTGGTCCTGCGGCCTGCCGCACAACAGTAGGAATGCGCTGGTAGGCAGGCGGTCCGATAGGGCGCGTGCGTGTGGGAGCGTTTTCGGGCGCCTTGAAGGGTGGAGTGTGGCGATGGTGTGTGGCGTCTTCCCCAAGCCTTTACGCGTGTGGGTACAACCGTGGTGTGTGTCACGTCTGTTAACTCCGGATGAGGAAGAACGCCCCGGGTTGGGGGCGTTGCTGGCTGATCATCAGCGCGCGTAGGAAAGGGGGCGGCGCGACACGCACCAGCAATGTCCTGCCGTCCGGGTTGAGGGGCGGTGGGGCCAGAAGGGACATGTCTTGTTCGGCACGTCGAGAACCAGAAGGAAAACCGCTCTCGCGGTGGGCACCGCGGCACTGATGCTGTTAAGTGCCGGCGGAGTGGCGGGCGCGGCTCCGGCCGTAAAGCCCGACCCCAATGCGGCACCGCCGAAGGTGCACGGTCCGGAGAAGACCACGTTCGCTGCGGCGGCGGGCGCGCGCCCGGTGTCGGGTAAGACGCCCAAGGCCGCGCCGTTGTCGAGGAACGCGGCGCCTGGCGGGTTCCAGCGGGTGAACTCGCAAAAGGTGCAGCTTACGAACACGGTGACCGATCCCGATGGGGATCGGGCCAACCTGACGTTCGAG
The DNA here is from genome assembly GCF_009299385.1 of Streptomyces cinereoruber. Lineage (NCBI taxonomy): Bacteria > Bacillati > Actinomycetota > Actinomycetes > Kitasatosporales > Streptomycetaceae > Streptomyces > Streptomyces cinereoruber. The sequence continues at coordinate 123,747 of NZ_CP023693.1, forward strand.
GTGTGGACCGCGGACGCGGCCGGGAAGCCGGTCACCAAGGTCAAGCTGAACGACTCCACCTATGGCGTCATCGTCTCCCCCTATGTGGCTTCGGGGGGTACGGCGAAGGTTGACGTTCCGGCGGGCAAGCTGGCGTTGAACACGAACTATGTGTTCCGTACCAATGCCTACGACGGTTCGCTGTATGAGACGGTGTGGTCTCCGTGGGCGAAGTTCCGGGTGGAGCTGCCGGTGGATCTCACCCTGCCGTCTCCGAACTACGCGAGCCCCAACCCGAACCACTTCGATGCGCAGCAGCCGCACTACTACCAGACCAAGCCCCTGGGCCAGGCCGGTACGCCGTTGTCGGCGCGGCCGACGTCGGCGGCGAAGGATGCGGTGGAGCAGTGCAGCGAGCCGGACGCGGATGGCCGTCAGGTGTGCTTCGGCAAGTCGATCCCGGCCCCCAAGGGCAAGGCGCCCCGCGCGTCCGCGAAGGCGGGTGCGGCGGCGGCGACCGCGGGTGTGGAGTGGTGCAACACCGACTTCGAATCCATCCTCGCGACCCGGTTCATCGAGTGCGATGTGCGTACGGTGCCGGTCATCATCAGCATGAACGGTGTGCCGCAGGCTGTGGCGAATTTCATGTTCTTGCGGATGCTGGAACTTGACGGACAGAACACGTTCACAGAGCACCTGACGATCGAGCCCGCCCAGCAGATCCCGCCCGCGTTCCGTGAGATCAACTTCGTGGGCTGGAACCACCTGTGTGAGAACTTCTGTACTCCGCAGGAGCAGCCGGTGACGGCGTGGAAGGGCAAGCCGTGGTGGGTGCCGGGTGAAATGCACTCGGCGACGCTGACGACGCCGTACACGTGGGATACGTCGCTGGCCGGTACGGACTACCGCTTCAAGCCTGACATTCAGATCGACGCGAACATTCTCCCCGCCGACGGGAAGATCCGCCCGTTCAAGACCGGCTACCAGTGGTCGCTTGACTACGACGGCGGCACCGAGGACCTCGACCGTATCCGCTGCGACACCCCCGCAGCAGACGCCCCGGCCGGGTCCGTTCCGGGCTGCGTGTTCGTGAATGTCGCGCCTACGTACACGTTCAACGCGAAGGCGTTCCCGCAGGCTGCCGCGCACGCGTGGCTGATCCAGAAGGCCACGCCGAAGCACCCGGGTTCGATGACGGATCAAAAGCCTCTGTACTACATGGGCGACGAGGCGCAGAACACCCGTTCCCGTGGGCGGATCTGCCCCACGGGGTGGGCCGCGAACAACGGTGACGCCTCCGCCCTGGTCGACGCGGGCGACACCCTGAACTGTGACGAGTTCGCGTTTGCCTCGTCGTACAACAGCGGCGGCATGTCGTCCGCCGAGGGTGGCATCAACCCGGCGATCCCGCCGGGGAAGACCACCCCCAGCGGGGATGCGTGCATTTCGATGTACGCGAAGAAGCACGGCAGCATGATCCACCTGTTCTCGCAGAACGGGGCTGACCCCACGTTCAACGAGGTGTGCGGCCGGGCGGCGATCTCGGGCATGCACAACCAGGAATCCATGGGCGGCCACTTCGCGAACTTCATGAAGCAGATGCGCATCAAGGACAAGGATGCGTACTGGCTGGATACACGCATGAGTGACGGCGGCACCTGCCGTTACGGTGTCGGCGGCGGTCAGCTCGTGATCTGCCAACTCGTTGCGCAGTAACACCCCAGCGCCAACACGCTTCGGCCCCCGCCCTGACCGTCAGGGTGGGGGCCGAAGCCGTTGTGCAGGCGCGTGCGGCTCAAGGAGTGAGGAGGTGGACGGCGGGGAGATTCCCGGCCTGTGCGGCATCCTGGTCGATGCTCAGCCCCGTGTACGCGCCCAGCGCGGTGAACACCAGGGCGGGCAGGCGCGCGCCGTGCTGTTCGTAGTAGGCGGTCACCTCGTCGGCGGTGGCGTCGGGGATGGAGGGGAAGACGGCACCGGCGGCGGTGAGCGCCGCGTCCAACGCCGACTCGTGGCCGGTGGTGGTGCCGAACTCTGCGCGCCGTATCACCTCGTCGCCTTCGACGTGCAGGATCGCGGCGGGCGGGCTGTACAGGTTCCGGCTGGCGCACAGGATCTCTTCACCCGGGCCGGGCCTCATCGAGGGGACACGGCGAAAGCCGGTTGCCCAGGTCGCGGCGTGGTCGTTCTCCAGCACGTACGTCCACTCACCCTCGCTGCCGTACATCGCGTAGGCGTAACGGGTGGGATCATGGCCGGGCGGGGTGGGCCGGCTACGCAGTTCGGCCAGCGGGGTGCGGGCGGCAAGCTGATCGAGGTCGGCCCCGAGGTTGATGAGGAACTCGTCAGGATCGATGCCTCGGGCGAGGGTGAGAGAGATGCCGCCGCACATTCCGGGGACGGGCGTGGCGGTATAGGCGTGGGCGCCCATCCAGGTCAGGCCGTTGGTCATGGAGGGGGATCCGTTCGCTGGCGGAGTGGGGTGGGGTGGGGTGGGGTCGAGCTTAGCCTCGCGCTTTCACGAAGCAGGCTTTCCGACGGGCATCACGTTCGAGGTCACTACCGCAAGGACGGCTCCTACGTCCGGCCCCATACGCGACGATCCCGTCCAGCGTCGGGCCGTATCCCCTCCCCCGCAGAGCACCGGAGGCGCAGGCCCTGCCGGAGACCGTCCGCACCACCAGGTGCGGGGCACTACCGAGCCAACGGCTCCTACATACGGGCACACCACCGGCAGATCGGGGCCCCGGCCGCCGCGGCGGCCGGCGGAGACGGGCTGCTGTTCTTGCTGATCCTGGCGGCGCTCGGCAGCGGAGGCGGCAGTGCAACGCAGACGCTGACTCCACCGGCTCCGGCGAGCGTGGCGCCGGGGTTACCCCGGTAGCCAGCAGCACAAGAACGAGGGGCCCGGCCAATGGCCGGGCCCCTCACTTTACGAGCAGTTGCACCTGCTCAGATGCACGCCGACAAAGGCGATGACAGGGCCAACGGCCGCCACAGCCTTGATGAACCACAGCTCCACCAGGTCGCCGGACTTGGCGGAGTCGGTTTCCGTATCCTGCCCGGTCCCGCCATGCCGAGAGCAGAAGTGCAGCTCCTCCTGCTCTGGGACCTGGTCGGGGCACTCAAAGATCACGATGAGTGGCCTGTGTGTGACCTGTTGTCAGCGCCGGGGCCTACATTGGCCGATTGCGCGGGAAGCGCGCGATCGATCAGGGGAGGGGGCTTCGGCCTTGCCGTTCATCAGGGGATACGCCAAGCGGGACGGGACAGCGGTGCGGGCGCACTGGAGGGCGCCGGCCGGAACGCACAAGCAGACCGTGCTGGCCATCGGGATCGTGGCGGCCGTGTTCATCTTCGGCGGCTCCGGCACTCCGGCAGGCGGCGCACCGGGCGGTGGGGAGCGGTTACCGGCGCCACGGTCCTCGTCGGGCGTGACGTATCCGATCAAGTGGCCGGGCTGGGAGAATCCCGCGTCCCGTAAGGATCCGGTGCCGGCTCCGACGGTGTCGTACCCGATTCGGTGGCCCGGGTGGAAGCAAGCCGCGCCGCGTCCGGTGCCGGCGGTGTCCTACCCGATCAAGTGGGACCGCAGCGGAGGCGGACGGTGAGCCGGCGGCGGTCCGGGAAGGCTGATGGCAGCGAGCAGCTCCTGCTGGCCCTTGGTTCTCTGGTCATCGCGGGGTCTGTGATCGCGGCGGTGGTGGACTTCGTACGCGCGCACCCCTGGGTGCCGGTCGTCCTGGTGCTCGTCGCCGGCGCCGCGGTGGCCCTGTGGGTGGTCGCCAGGCAGCGGGCCGCGCGGTGGAAGCGGGTGCGCCTGCAGGGCCTGCGCTACGCGCTGGCGCAGCTGGACGCGCTGCATCACCGGCAGTTCGAGCACGCGGTACGGGACCTGATGCAGCGCGACGGGTGTATGGACGCGGTGCAGGTCGGCGGTGCCGGGGACAACGGCGCGGACGTGAAGGCCACCGACCCCTACGGGCGGCGCTGGGTGATCCAGTGCAAACACAGGAAGAACGGCCTGTCCGGGGCGGCGGTGGGCAGCCCGGACCTGCAGATCCTCAACGGCACCGGCCGCCCCGTACACGGAGGCGACATCGTCGTCCTCGTCACCAACGGCAGATTCTCCAAACCCGCCCTCGAGTTCGCCCGCTCCCAAAGACTGCACCTGGTCGACCGCACCCTGCTCGGCACCTGGGCCAGCGGCTCCAAACCCCTGTGGGAACTACTGCGAGCCGTACCACCACCCCGCCGACCACTGTCGGGCTGACCGCCCGGACCCCATCCCGAGAAGTCCCCGGAACCCTGCCGGTTCCGGGGCTCCTTACGGCATGCGGAGAAGACCGTACTCGTGCGGAGCTGTGGATCGGGCCCGCGTGCGACTTCTACGGCTCCCGGGCAAGCTCAGTGAGGGGCGGAGCGAAGTGGGTTCGGATACAGCGAAGGGCCCGGACCAGGGCCCGGGCCCTTCGGGCAGTAGCGAGGACAGGATTTGAGCCTGCGACCTCTGAGTTATGAGCCCAGCGAGCTACCGAGCTGCTCCACCCCGCGTCGGTGAGACCACTCTACACAGCGATCTCTACAGGGCGGCCTGCGGTGTCAGGCGGGGCGGATGTTCTCGGCCTGAGGACCCTTGGGGCCCTGGGTCACGTCGAACTGGACTTTCTGGCCCTCGCTGAGCTCGCGGAACCCGCTGCCGGAGATGTTGGAGTAGTGCGCGAAGACGTCCGGTCCGCCACCGTCCTGCTCGATGAAGCCGAAGCCCTTCTCGGCGTTGAACCACTTCACGGTGCCACTGGCCATGCTGTTTTCCTTCGATATCCCGGGAAGCCCCGGTGGATCCGTATGCGGGGCCGTCCGTCGGCGGAGGGCGCCCGGCGTCCGTTGTACCCCGTGGACGACTGCTCCACCTCGTTTCCAGGCAGCACGGCGCGGCGCGCTTTCTTACCCATGACAGCTTCGGGTCGGCTTCAGTGTTCCAGGGCGGGCGCCGGTGGCGGGTCCGTCTTTGAGGAGGAGAGGGTGTCGGGGTCGTCGGTGAGAGCGATGCGTGCGGTGACGCGCTTGCCGCCCGCCTCGCTGCGCACTTCGAAGTCCAGGGAGAGGGCCATCACGATCTCCAGGCCGTGCTGTCCCACCCGTCCGGCGTCCGCGGGCCGCGCCGCCGGCAGGGCCGGCTGGCAGTCCCACACCACGATCTCCACCACACCGCCGGTGATCCTCAGATCCATCCGTGCCGGGCCGGGCGCGTACTTGCGAGCATTGGTGACCAGCTCGCTGACCACCAGCTGGGTGAGTTCCACACCGGTGCGGGAGACGGCAATTCCGTGCTCGGTCCGCGCTGTAGTAAGGAAGGCGGTGGCCAGCAGGCGGGCGTGGGCGATGTCGCTGTCATCACCGTGCAAAGCGGCCGTGGTCTGTATGACCTGTTCCTCGCTGCGGGGAGCGGTGTCATCACCTGCGGGCCCTGATTCCATCACTACCGCCTTCACTGCCCCGTTTGCCCCTCGCGCCTCTACCCGCGCCCGCGCGGACGACGCCCCGGCCGGTGCGCGGGCTTCACCGTATACGAGCGCTGCCAGGCGCCCGGGGAAGAGGACCGAGGTTCCGGGCGGAGGCCGGGCTGTGCCAGGATCACCGCATGGCTGAGAGAGAAGTGACGCAGAACGGTGCGGCCGAACAGGCCGGGCGTTTGTCGGCCGTGACCACCGCCACCGACAACATCCACATCGTGTCCCTGACCGGGGAGATCGACCACGCCACCGGCGACACCCTCCGCCAGGCCCTGACCTTCCCCGACACTCCCTGTCCCCGCGTCATCGCCGACATGCGCCAGGTCACCTTCATGGACTCCAGCGGCATCAACATCCTCATCACCTCCCACCACACCCTCGCCCAGGCAGGCGGATGGCTCCGCCTGGCCGGGCCCACCACCCCCGTGATGCGCACCATCAGCATCGTCGGCCTCGACACCGTCATCGACTGCCACGACACCCTCGCCCAGGCCTTCAACACCTGAACCTCCTCACGATAAGGGTGCTGGACGTCTGTCAGGAGACCGAGTCGGCCAGTCTGTTCGCTCCGGTTGTTCTGCGGATCTGCGGCAATGTCCTCCTGCCGGTCATGCCCGGCCTGAGCTCTTAAGGGGAAGCGTCAGTCCCGTGCTGAGGAGCTTGCGCAGTGCGATGACTGCTGCCGCTTGGAGGATGCTGTTCCACGACGGGTCGCCGGCCAGCTGGATCAAACCGGCCGCCGTCAGAAAGTCGAGCAGGACGGCCAGGGCGGAGCGGAAGGTATGCGAGAGGCGGTAGGCGGCTGCCGCGCCGAGGAGCCCGCACACGGTGAGCAGCAGGGACGCGGTGTGCAGCAATGTGTTCACGTCGGCAGGCCCTTGGAGGAGGACGGCGGTGTTGTGTCACTCTGTTCGATCTCGGCCCGCTCCTGGGCGATCTCCCGGCCGAGGAAGTAGTTCAGCGCGGTCCGGATGGCCGCGATGGCGGCCAATTGACCGATCTCAGTGAAGCTCGGCGCGACCGCCGTGCGCAGCACATCACCGGCAAGCTGGAACTCCAGGCCCAGAACAAGAAAGCGGCCCAGGCTCAGCCTGATCCGGTTGAACCCCTCGACCTTCCCGCGACCCCCCACCCCGGCCCGCAGGAACTGCACGAACGCCCACACGGCCCCGACGAAGATGATCAAAGCACCGGCGAACTCGATCAACCGGACCAGAAACCCAATGACCTCACGCAAGGCCGACTCGGACAGCACTTCCCACGACAAGATCATGCATAACCTTCTACCCGCTGACGCCCAAAGCCGATCAAGCCCCGCTGATCCAGCAGAGCAGTAACCGCAACCGGCGGTTGAGCCCTGGACGCCGGCACCGTGGAAGCCGCGATGCCCCAGAAGCCGATCTCCGGCGGGGAGGCGACGGACCGGATCACCGCCGCGCTCGGCGCACCGAACAAGAGGGGCGAGAAGACGGCGGTCACCTCGTTCGTAGTCCGCCGGTTCATCACCCGCGGCCTGCTGACCGACCTGTCCAGCAACCCGAAGGGCACACTGCACCATCCCGGTCAGGTCGCCGAGGTCTGCGCACGGGGGACCTGGCCAAGCTCGTCGCCGCGGACACCCCGCTCGGCCCCGACCACCTCGGCGTGAGGAGGGTGGAGTTCGACTGGATGGTCAAGCTGAAGTGGCTCCGGGCCACCGAGTGGGCCGAGGTGCAGTACGGTACCTCGCGGGCCGGAGCGGTCCAGGTCTCGCTCTACCGCACCGCCGACGTCGACGCCCTCCCCGGCGCGCACCCCGAGATCGACTGGGCGGAGCTCCGCCACGTCGAGAAGGGCCGGCGCTCGCCGCTCGCCACCCTGCGCCCGAAGGCGAAGACGGTGTAGGGGCTGGGCAGGCGAAAGGGGCGGCTGCCCGGGGTTCCCGGGTGGCCACCCCTTGTTGGTGCGCCGGTCGGGTCAGGCGGGGGTGGAGGAGGTCAGGACGGGGTGGTCGATGTGGTGGTGCTCGATGTCGACGCCGTGCGCGCCTCCCCACGCCTCCCAGACGAGCCGGCCGGCCGTCTCGGCCGCCGTAACACTCCGGTGCCTGCCTCCCCTTCTCGCGCCTCTGCCGAACTGTTGCTCTCGGCGTCAATCGATCACGGCTTAGCGGCTGTCCCTTGTGTCAGCGGACGTTCCTGGACACCGCGTTGTCGGAGGTGACGTCTAGGTTGATCCGCAAGATCACTGGCGGGTGGCGCCAGAGGTATGCGGAGCGGTCGTGGGAGTTGTCGTGCGCTGGTGGAACAGGAAGCCCGGGGAGCGGGTGGAGTGGCTGCTTGAGCCATTGGTGAAGGTAGGGCCGTTGCGGTTCGGGATGAAACCGGACGAGGTGGCATCGGCCCTGGACGGAGCGGTTGCCCACGTCTCGCAGGGGTTGGGCAGCGGCATCGGCTGGGGCTATTACACGGACTGGGGTGTGACCGCGGTCTACGGCGAGGACAACGGCCTGGTCGCCGTAGCGATCAATGCGATGGATGGGCCGCTGGTGCGCCTGCGGGACATCGACCTCATAGCCCGGGTGCCGTCCGAGGTACGCGCAGACATTCAGGACCTCGCACTCCGGGAGGGGCTTTCCGTGCGAGTGAACTGGAGCGGTGATCCGGAAGTCGAGGCATGGGGGGTCTCCATGGGCGCCGCACAGGAGCAAGGGCTGTCGCCCGAGGGGTATACACAGCGGTCGGACACGATGATCACCAACGCGCTGCTGGTTGGTCCTGAGCTGGCGAAGGACCCGTTCGGGTCCGAGCCGGTCATTGGTTGGCGCGACGTCCGTGATGAGCCTCCGAACACGGGGGCGTGGCCTGTGAAGGCTGAGCAGGAGCGACGGTGCTGGAACTGGACACCGTTGGAGAGCGTCGGCCCGCTCAGGTTCGGTATGAAGCCGCAGGAGGTGGCTGCTGCACTGAACGAACAGCCGACCACTCGCCATGGCCGGTATCCCTTCGGAACGTCGTGGGAAGGCCTGGGGCAGTGGATCTTGAGGGAGGATCGCTTCGACCGCGTAGGCGTGACCGCTCACTACTCCAGTGGCTACAACTGGCCCCCTACTCTCGGGGCTGTCACCATTCACGGCCGGACCGGGCCGCAGGTCGAGTTCGAGGGCATCCGACTGATCGGCATGACGGTCTCGGCCGTTGACGCAGCCCTGATCCAGCACATCGAAGAGCGAGATCTGGGCCTGGTGGTCGGCTGTGGTGGCGATCTCGGGGCGGACGGTCTCAACATGTACGTACGAGCCAGTAGAGCCGGGGACACCGTAGTGAGTGAGGCCCGGTTCTGCCAGGCGCAATGGGAGGACCACGGCTGATCCACGAGGCACCTCGATCGCTCCGCGGTGTGCCGCATCTTGCTCCTGATCCCACGCTTCTACCTCACGGCTTGGGTGCCGGCGCAGCTGCCTACTTGGTTGAGCGTGCCAGAGGTGTAACACCTGGCTAACGAGCTCGTGCACGGTAGGCCGTGTTTTGGAAGCCGATCATCTGGCGGCGGTCGGCGATCGTCGCGGGCTGCCAGTCGGGTCCGGAGACACGCACCTCCGTGCTCCGCAGTCTGGTCTGGTGGATGCGAAGTGGATGATGGTTCGGTGACGAACATCAGTGACGACCACGTGAAGGTCCATTTCCGCATGGAGATAGACGAGGACGGATGGCCGCCGGCGAGTGTCGAGAGCCTGTGGGCTGTCGACCTCGGCGATGGCACGGTGCGGCTGGACAACACGCCCTGGTTCGTCCGCGGAGTCGCCAATGGTGACGTCATCCGGGTTCAACCGGATGATGACGGCGTTCTCTGGGCCGGAGAAGCGGTGCAGCCTTCGCAGAACTGCACCATCCGGCTCATCGTGCTGAAGGACGCCGGCTCAGCCGCCGCCCGGCAGAGCGTGCTGGAGGTCTTCCATCGCCTCGGCACGACGGGCGAAGGCATCGAGCGGTTCGGGATGGTGGCCTTGGATGTCCCGCCGCAGGCAGACCTGCTAAAGATCCGCGAGCTGTTGGAGCACGGCGAGACGAAGGAGTGGTGGCACTGGGAAGAAGGATGTGTCACTGCCGCCTGGGAAGCCACTGCGCGACCGTGAGGACAGCGGTGCCCCGTCCCAGCCCGCAGTGAGCCAGGCTGCACCATTCGCGTGCAGGAACCGACCGCTCAGGCCCGTCACAGCCATTCGCCGATCGCGGCGATCAAGACCGTGGCCTCGAAGCGGACCGCGAGCTTGTCGAACCGAGTGGCGACCGCCCGGTTGCGCTTGAGCCGGTTGATCCCGCACTCGACCGCGTGCCGGGCCTTGTAGTCCTCGCGATCGAAGACCGGAGGCCGCCCACCGGCCTTCCCGCGCCGCTTGCGGTTGGCCACCTGATCGGCAGGCTCCGGGATCGTGCACCGGATTCCCCGCTTTCGCAGGTAGGCCCGGTTGGCACGGGAGGAGTACGCCTTGTCGCCCCGCACCCGCAGCGGGCGGACACGGGGGCGGCCCGGTCCGGTGCGGGGCACTCGGATGCCTTCCAGGACGGTGGCGAACTGAGGACTGTCACCGTGCTGGCCCGCGGTGACCAGCAGGGACAGCGGCCGTTGTCCTTGCTCGCAGGCCAGGTGAATCTTGGTGGTGAAGCCTCCCCGGGACCGGCCCAGGCCGTGGTCGTCCGGCTCGGCGCGGGACCCGCCCGGCGGTTCCTTCTGGGCCTGCCCGTCGCGGCGGGCACCCGCAGCGTGCTGATGGGCCCGACAGACTGTGGAGTCGACGTTGACCTCCCACGTGATCAGCCCCGCCGCATCCGCCCGAGCCTGCAGCCTGGTCAGCAGTTCGGGCCAGGTGCCATCACGCTGCCAGCGGCGAAAGAGTCCATAGACCGTCTGCCACGGCCCATAATCCGACGGCAGATCCCGCCACGGAGCACCGGTCCGCACCCGCCACCGGATCCCGTCGATCAGCTTCCGCCGACCCACCGCCGGCCTGCCCAATACGGCGACCGGCAACAGCGGCTCCAGTACAGCCCACTGGTCGTCAGAAAGATTCCCTCGCCCCACACCGCGATCCTCGCGATGCGGGACGAGGAGCAGAGCCGACTTCCAAAACACGGCCTAGTCTTCTGAGTCAGGAATTCTGTTCAGATATGAGGCGAGGCGTTCGAGGATCTCGTCCGCGGTCTTGGTCCAGATGTAGGGCTTGGGGTCGGTGTTCCATGCGGCGATCCAGTTGCGGATGTCCTTCTCCAGGGCCTGGACGGACCTGTGGACGCCTCGCCGTATCTGCTTGTTGGTCAGTTCGGCGAACCATCGCTCGACGAGGTTCAGCCAGGACGAGCCGGTCGGCGTGAAGTGCAGGTGGAACCGGGGGTGGGCCAGCAGCCACTTCTTGATCGCCGGGGTCTTGTGGGTGGCGTAGTTGTCGCAGATCAGGTGGATGTCCAGGTCGGCAGGAACTTCTTTGTCGAGCTTGATCAGGAACTTCTTGAACTCCTCGGCTCGGTGCCTGCGGTGCAGGGAGCCGATCACTTTGCCGGTGGTGACCTCGAGCGCGGCGAACAGCGTGGTGGTGCCGGCCCGGACGTAGTCGTGAGTCGCCCGCTCGGGTACCCCGGGCATCATCGGCAGCACGGGCTGGGACCGGTCCAGAGCCTGGATCTGCGACTTCTCGTCGACGCAGAACACCAGGGCCCGCTCGGGCGGGCCCAGGTAGAGGCCGACGACATCGTGGACCTTGTCGACGAAGTACGGATCGGTCGACAGCTTGAAGGTCTCCGACCGGTGCGGCTGCAGGCCGAACGCCCGCCAGATCCGTGATACCGACGACTGCGAGAGGCCCATCTCCTTCGCCATCGACCGCGTCGACCAGTGCGTCGCGTTCTTCGGAGTGGATTCCAGCGTCTTGGCGACCACTGCGGCGACCTGCTCGTCCGTCACCGTCCTGGGGCCGCCCGGACGTGGCATGTCACCCAGACCGGCGATCCGGTACTGCACGAACCGGGCCCGCCAGCGGCCCACCGCGTGAGGTGTCGAACCCACCTGCTCAGCAACGTCCTTGTTCGATGCGCCGGTTGCGCAGGCCAGGATGATGCGACACCGCAAGGCCCACGCCTGCGGCGTGGAACGACGCCGCACCCACTCCTCGAGCGCGGCCCGTTCCTCGTCTGACAGTGTCAACTCGGCCTTCGGCCGACCCGCCCGTGCCATGGAGCAAGCCTATACATCTGAATGGAATTCCCGACTCAGAACACTAGGTGCCCTACGCGCCCGGGCCCTGGCTCGCGAGCAGGAGAAGTCGATGCTCGAGGTCGCCGAGGCGCTGGGCATGACCGAGAAGGCCGCCCGCACTTGCCTCCTGCACTACGAGTACCTGGGCCGCCGACCGGCTGGACGGACCGGCCAGTGGGAAGACTCGTACGGTCTCGTCCTCGCGGGTGAACCTGGAAACGGTGAGACGGAACGTTTCTTCAACGGTCTCCAGCGGCACGCGCGGTCGATGAACGCCCCGGCCCCCGGCGTGTCCGCGCGCCCAGGTCCGCTATGCCTACGGTCGTGATCACTAACCTGCTGCGCGGCGCTGCCGCGTTCTGTCTCGCTCTGACCCCGCTCGCCCTCCCCTCCCCCACCGCCGCGGCCACGACCGCAGCGGTGGGGGTTCCTGTTCCGGCGGTGCTGCCATTGGAGGACGCCGTCGGCCAGCTCCCCGTCGCTGAGGAGGACCGCACCGGCTACACACGCGACTCCTTCCGGCACTGGAACACCGGCCTGGACGCGGCCGACGGCTGCAACACCCGCAACGAGGTCCTCCTCGCCGAAGCCGTGCAAGAGCCGGCCGTCGCGGCCGGCTGCAAGCTGTCGGGCGGAAAGTGGGTCTCGTACTACGACAACGTTGAGGTGGTCGAGGCGGGCAAGCTCGACATCGACCACATGGTCCCGCTCGCCGAGGCCTGGGACTCCGGCGCCAACACCTGGACCTCCACCAGGCGCGAGGCGTACGCCAACGACCAGGGCGCCGCCGCCTCCCTCGTCGCGGTCACCGCGCGCACCAACCGCTCCAAGGCCGATCAGGACCCCGCCACCTGGATGCCGCCCCTGCCCGAAGCCCACTGCCGCTACATCGGCGAATGGACCGCCACGAAACTGCGCTGGGGCCTCACGGTTGACCAGACCGAGGCCGAGGCGCTGAAGGTGTACGCCGAGGCCTGCGAAACCACCGTCGTCCACTACAACCCCGCACCGTAGGCCAGACACGGGAGCACGGCGTGCCTCGTACCAGGGTTACCGGGTACGAGGCACGTGCGGGCCTCAAGGAGCGTGCCGTGATGCGGCTGAAGCCGGGGCCAAAAGGGTGCAGGGCTCCTCAGAGCATGTCTCTGTCCATGAAGTCCTCGGCTTCGGCCCAGGTGATGAAGGAGCATTCACCTGTCTTCAGGTCGACACAGACCGGAAGGTTCCCGCCCAGCCGGGCGTCGTCCACACCCCGGTCGAGGTAGGCGGTGGTGTTATAGGGCGCGATGAAGCGGCCTTCTTCAGTGAAGCAGTACTCCCGGATGATCCTGACATCGCTCAAGGACCAGGTACGGCTCTGCGCGTCCAGGAAGGCAGCTGCCCGCTCCTCGGCTTCTTTCTGCCCGAGCATCTCAGTTCGTCCTCATGAGGTAGTAGGCCCGCGTTTCGGCCCGACCGTCGATCAGACCGAAGCAGACGCACTGAAGGTGTACAAAGAGGCCTGCGAGATCACCATCGCCCAGTACAACCCCGCCCTATAGCCCAAGCGCAGGAGCGTATCGTGCAGGGCGTGCCGCGGTACAGCGACGCCGAGGCGCAGGACCCTACATTTACGCGCGGGCGCGGAGAGTCTTCGCTGACAGACCGGTCTCAGCGGCGATCGCCTCCCAGGACAAGCCGCGGGCGCGCAGCGCGCGGATCGTGCCCGCGTCGATATCGGGGGCCGGCCGGTTCAGCCGTTGCGCTTGGAGGTGGCTGCGGCGTTCGTCTTCGGGGATGCGACGCAGGATGGTGCGGCAGTCCACACCCGCCGCGCGGCCGATCGCGGTAGCCGACTGCCCAGCCCGATAGCGGGCCAGGATCTCCTCGTCCGAGAGCACCAGCACCATCCGGACGCCTCCCGTCTTCGGCCGCGCAGGACGAGACGGTGAAACGGGGGCTTCTTCGGGCAGGCGGGCGCGCCAGTCGGCGTTGGGGATCCTGGCCCGGATCGTGTGGGTGGAGACGCCGAACTCGCGGGCGAGCGCGTAGGCACTCTCCCCCGCCGCATACCGGCGACGGACCTCCTCGTCGACAAGCGTGCGCTGGTACTGCGTTCGAGGCCAAGACCGGGGCTGCGGGGTGCGGCTTCGGGAGCGGACTAGGTCGTCGGGAATCCTGCGGCGGATCGTGGTGGGGTGCACCCCGTAGAGCCGGCCGAGCTCGGCCATGGTGGCGCCCTGCACGTACCGGGCGACGACCTCCTCCTGTGGCAGGAGGCCGCCCTGCTGCTCGACGGCGAGGCGGGCCGCTTCCTGTTTCGAGCGCCGCTGCGACGGCTCCAGCCGGGCCACTACCGCCTCGACCGAGATCCCCAGCGTGGCCGCTACCCGCTGCTGCGGCATCCCCGAACCATAAAGACGCATCACCTGTGTGCGCAGCGCCTGCTCGTACGGCGTCTGTGCCCGGTTACGGTGCCGCTGCCGCGCCGCAGCCGCCGCATCCCGCCGCTCCTGCACCGGCACATGACGTTGCACGGTGGTCTTCGACACCCCCAACTCCCTGGCCACCACCGCAATACTGGCGCCTTCGCGGTAGCGGCGCCGGATCAACACCGATAGCACTTTCACATCCCGCACCATTCTGCCTCCTCTCCCGGGCCAACGACATACCTTGACGAAGGATGCGCTGACGCCAGGAAGGCCGCCCCGTGGAGTTTCTGAGTGACTCGTGTTCAGGCGATTTTGTGCTGGAGAACCCGCTGACAGGCACTTCCACCCCGGAGAGTCTGAGCCCTATTCCGAACGTCATCGATGCTCGATGCGGGAGTCTGCTCGTCCTTCATCCCGGGTATCTGGAGGGCCAGCGGTGGCCTCTGGCGAGGGTCGCAGAGCTGATCAATACCCATTCGGCTACCGGTACGCCCCGCGTGGGGTGTCGTATCTTCTGCGTCGGTTGGGCTGCTCGGCGCAGTTGTCCGCGCGTCGGACTGTTGGGCGGGACGAGGAAGTCGTGGTTCGCTGTGGCTGGAGTAGTGGTCATGGGTAAGAGGACAGCCCAGTTCCTGGGCGGGTGGATGGTCTTCGAGGACGAGACCGACTAGAACTTAAAAACCCGACAAGGGCCAGGCCTGGTCAAGGCGTGCTGGCACGCCGCTGGTTGGAGTCACGGACAAGGGATCGGGCCGGGTCCTGATGGCCGGGGCGATCCGTGTTCGATCAGCCCGCGAGACCAAGCTGATCTACCGTCATCCTGGTGAGTGTTCCGTGCCATTGCATGGTGTCGGTCTGGCACGTCATTGGTACGACGCTCTCGGCAGTCCCGGACCTGCGGTGAGGGTTACCAGATGCCGTCGATGACTTCTTCGAACGCGAGGTGCCACTGTGAATCTTCATCCGCGAACGGAAGGGGGTCGAATGCGGTGATTTGAGCGCGCAGGACGTCTACGCGTTCTTCGGTGCCTTCATCGTTTTCTTCCAGAGCCTGGCGCAGGGATTCAAACTTGGTGAGGGCATAGATGAGGGATTCAACGTCCCGGTGCAGGGGGCTGTAGGTCATTTGGGTAGGGCCGTCGCCGAGGGCGTAGACGGTTCCGGAGTCCGGGTCGAGTCCGAGGGTGGTGTCGGCGAAGAGGCCGAGGACAAGCCAGTTGCGGCACTCCTTGGGGGCGACTCCCCACTTGCTGTACCACTGGGGGATGTTGATGTAGTCGTCCGCGCGGAGGCTGGCTTTCGACATGAACCATTCGGTGTCGGGGAGACCGATGCTGCTGAGCAGGTGTGCGGTGCGGATGTCGAGGCGGTTGTGGGGTGCGCTGTAGAGGGGGAAGTGGACGACGCCGGTGAGTCCGAATACGGTGCGTACCTCGTCTGCGGTGACGGCGAAGTTCATGCGGGAACCTTACGCTCGAAAGGGTGACTGGTTTGGATTCTAGCGGCCGTGACGGGCCTTGAGTTCCTTCATGTAGTCCTGATGCTCGATGTCTCGCTTGCTGCGTGATACGGACTGGTCGTATTCATTTGCGTAGTCTACTGTCCCGACCTTTGGGAAGTGTTTGTTCAGCCAGGCTTCGCATCGGGGGCGTTTTTGGCAGGGTGCTCGCTCACTGAAGACCTTGGTGAGGCCTTGCTTTTTTCCGTTGTGCAGGATCGGGTAGCCGATGGACCGTTCTGAGTGAAGGCTGGTTTTGCTGTATCCGACAAGAATGCTTTCACCTTTGCCGTCGGGGTCGACGTACCGGCCTGCGGCATAGTTGTTTTCTGTGTAATCGTTGCGGGCATAGCGAGCCAACTGGGTGGCCTGGCCCAGCTTGTCGGTGTAGGGGTCGACCTTATCGGTATCAACCTTGCCCGTGTGGGTGTTGCCGACGCTGTGCTCTTCCCGGTCTGCCCGGGTCGAGGGCCTCCAGGCTTTCCCATCGTTGAGGATGCCGTCGAGGCGGTCTTTGTCGGTGGCGTCGAGATTCTTCAGGTCGCCGTTGGCTTCCAGGCGGCGCACGGTGCCGTCGGCGTCCAGGAGGTACGTGCGGACGTCTTTACAGCCGTCGATGTCATCCTTGGCTTTTTTATCGCTCTTCTTGTGTTCCTTCTTGGCGGCATCAATGTCCGCGCCGTGCTTTTCCAGGACGGCGACGGTTTCGTCGGCCTTCTTGTCGACGGCGTCTTCGGCCTTGTCCATGACGGTGGCGAGCTTATGGAAGCGGCTGTCTTTGCTCACGGAGCCGCGTCGTTTGGAACCGCCGGTTTTGTGGAGTGTCTTCTGCTTGTCGAAGTCATCCTTCGTTTTGCCGTAGTCGCCGGATGCCTTGTCGAAGTCGTCGAACTCGATAGCCAGGTCGGTGGCCATGTCGGCTGAGCCGAGTCCGTACTGGCCGAGGTTGCCGTCGTCGTGAGCGTCGAGCGCGTCGGTGAACAGGCCCTCGATCTGGCTCAGGATCTTTGCTTCGATCCGTTCAGTGACGACTTTGGTGATCTCGCCGATGGCGTAGTCGATGGCTTCGTGCAGGGCGATCCGGCAGGCAGCGATCGCGAGCGCGCTGACTGCAGCGCTGGTACCCAGGGTGAAGAACATGCCGACCACGCCGGCCGTTGCTGTTCCTGCTGCGATGCTGAGGTCGGTGATGCAGGCGATCTTGCAGCCTTCGATGAACCCCGCGCAGTCGTCGAGGGCGTCGGCCAGACTGTCGAGTGCGCTGGAGAAGGTCTTGAGGTCTTTGGTGGTGAGTTTGCCCCAGCGCCGGTCGATGGCCTGGACTGTCTGGCCTTTGCTCTTTCCGGAGACGATATGGGAGCAGGCTTGGTTGCCCTGGGTGATGACGTTGCGGACGCCCTTGGCGAGGTTGCGGTAGTCGGTCGCGTTGCTGCGGACCTCGTCCTCGTCGATGTTGGGCCAGCTCACCCCGACGAGATCGAGAACCCCCACTAGGTCATCAGGCAGCGTCTTTCCCATGATCGTCTCCCCCGGTCGGCAGCACCAGCCCTGCTCAGCACATTATGTGACGTGACGTCACGGCGCTGGGCTGGGGGTTCTGGCCAACCGTGTTCCTCTTCAGCGCGGTTGCAGGCAGATGAGGCTCTCATCGGTACCGATCACCAGGTCACCTTCCGGCAGGAGGCTCAGGGCTCTGACCGGTGGTCCGGGCCGGAAGGTGCGGCGGGAGGTTCCTGAGTCCGGGCTGGTGGTGGAGTATTCGACCAGTCCGTCGGCCCAGCCGATCGCGAGAGTGATTCCGTCCTCGGCAGGTGCCGCTGCCAGTGCGACGACCGCGCAGTCCCGTTCGGCGACCGGGCTTGGAAGAGGTTCACGGTCTGTCGCCCAGAGCCGGACGCGGCCGTCCTGGCCACCGCTGTAGACGAGTGAGGAGCCGGCGGATATCTGCACGGTTGCCAGCGCCGTGACCGTTGCGTTGTGCAGTGCTGTGGAGTTGTGCTCGATGCTGGTGTTGTTCCATGCCAGTACGTGGACGGTGCCGTCGCGGTCGCCGGTGGCCAGCTGGTCGTGGCCGCTGGTGAGCGCCGTTATTCCCGTGTTCGGGGCTGCTTCCTGCAGGAGCCGTTCCCAGATACTCGGGCTCTGGTCCAGAAGGCCGGCAATCCCGTGGGGACGTGTGGCTGTGGGGCTCTTGTGAAGGCTCAGTCGGCCATCAGAGCCCAGGATGATCGTGGTCTCGTCGTCTGCGACCGTGATGGCTGATGCTTCCGTGACGGGGTGGGTCAGTCGGCCCAGCGGGTGTCCGTCGTCCGCGAGGAGCAGCCGGACCACGCCCTGATGGTCCAGCACTGCCAGGGACCTGTGCTGGCTGACGGGGCTTGTGCTCATGCTCTGCGCGGGGCCGGGCCAGGGCGGGTTGATGTCACCCCTGACGCGGTTCCAGCGCACGCTCCACCCGCTCTCCTGCGCAAGGGTTTCCAGGGCGCCCCGCAGGCGGGGGTCCGCGTCGTCGCCGAGCGCTGCCCGAAGGACGCAGGCACGAGAGGCGGGATCTTGGGGGCGGGAGAGTGAGGGGCCGGAGCGCAGCCAGGCAGGGCGCAGGCCGCCGTGCGGGTTGGTTGTGTGCTCGTAGGAGGCTGTGACCAGGAGTGGGTCGGCGGCGCATACGGAGGCTGGATCATCCAGGTCAAGGGGAGCCTGATGGTCTGGTCCGGTGGGGGTTCTTCCTTGTTCGGCGGCCGGTGTGGTGGCTGCCCAGGCGGCCTGCCGGTCGGGGTCTGTCCACTGCGGGTGAGTAAGGTCCATGACGGCCGGCGCTTGTGCAAGGAGCACTGGGGAGGGCTGTCGTGTCTCGAGGATTACGCGGACATGGGCAAAGGCCGCCAGTGCACATGCGAGTTCTTCGACCGCTTCAGGTTCGGTGCTCTGGTGCAGGTCGGGAAGGACGATGACGGTGCGTCGCTGGTCCTGCGCCACTGCGGCAAGCAGTTCGCCTGGGGTACGGGCGGACAGCTGGAGTTGCTCGGCCAGCTGCCACGCAGTGGTGCTGGCCGAGTGCCCTGTCAGAGGCACCAGTCCGTGGACGCGGCGAAGGACGCTGGTGTCCGGCTCGGTGGCATGCTCGGCCAGCCAGGCCAGAAACATCGACTTTCCGGAGCCGGGGGCGCCGCTGATCAGGCACAGTCGGGGAGCCCGTGGATCCTGCAGCCAGCCGAGGATCGCCGCCCCCGCGGGTTCGCGTCCGGCGGCCGGCGGGCTCCATGGCCGGCCGCTCACCGCTGTGCCTGCTCGGCGGTGTAGCGGATCAGTGCCTTGATGCCTTCCTCACGGGACTCGGCTGTCGGGCCGTAGTCGAAGGCGTGGGTGAACTGGGCGGCGGGGAACTGCCGGGCCATCCATGCCGCGCAGTAGTGGCCGGGCATCATGCAAGCCTCGAGTTCGCAGTACACGCGCGTGATCTGGCCGGGTGTAACGCCTTGGACTTTGAGCCGTTGCCAGATCAGTTCTTCCGGGTGCGGTCTTCCCGGCCCGGTGGCTTCGGTGACGATCTGCTGGTGCCCGTGCTCATCGGTGTATTCGAATGCGGCTGAGAAGCCGATGTTGAGGGTGTGCCGTACATCGTCCAGCACACGCGGCCACCAGTTTTCCCGCTGTGCGAACGCTGCGGGATCGATACGTCTCAGTTCGGTGTTGAGGTCCCGGTAGGCGGCAGCGCCGTCGGTAAGGTCCCGGGAGCCGGCGATGATACCCAGGTGCCTGTCCAGGGCTGCCAGGCTCTGGATGAAGGCGTTGAGGTCCGAGCTCACGAACATGTCGGGCTCGATGCCGTCCAGGAAGACTGCGTGAATCGTGCCTTCGGTGCTCACCGCCACATGGGCAAGACCGTCGGTCCCGATACGCACCCAAGAGGTCTGGGTCTTGTCGATGCGGTGCCCGTGGTGGCCGGCGAACATTGCCAGTGGCAGTGCGTCGGTGTCGCCGGCGGCAGTGAAGTAGAAAGCGACGTGCAGCGGCACACCAATCTGCTGCAGCATCGTCCGCGCGTCCTCGTTCACGCCGGTGCTGAAGCTGGGCAGGATCAGCTGGCGCATTCCCTGGTGGCCGAAGTGCCCCAGAGCCGGATGCGGAACCTGATTTGCCATGGGCGCGCCCTCCCCGTCGGTAACTGGACGTCACGACCTTATCGTCAACCTCCGTGACGTCCTGTCGCCGTATCAAGGCCTGTGCCTGCGGTACAGGTGCGGAGCCGAAGGCTCGCTCGTCTGTACTTGCATCCGCCACCGCAGGCGCGCTTGCTGATGTGGGTGTGCAGAAGCCTGGTCGCCAGATCATGATTAGCCGCTTCTGAGGTTGGTGAGGTCCTGGCCTCTCGCACGAGCTGGTGCGTGGTGGTGGAGCTGTGTTGGCCTGACCGGAGTCGTGGTTCTTCGTGCTGTAGCCCGATTTTTCAGCGTTCTGAAAGCCCGGCGGCTCGTGTGGTCAGGGGGCGGCCGTCGGGGTGTGTGTCGATCCAGGCGAGTCCGCCGATGTCGAGGCGTGTGCGGGCTCGGGTGACGGCGACGTAGGCGAGGCGGGCTTCGGCATCGTCGATAGGGCCGGGTACGGGGCGTCCTTGGCTGTCTTGTTCGTCGGTGTCCTTGGGCGGGGCGAAGTCGTCGGCGATCTGTACGCGTGCCCATTCGCGGCCTTTGGCTTTGTGGGCGGTGGAGACGGTGACCTGGGCGTGTTCTTCGGTGGTGAGGTGGTTGACGGCGGTGAGGATGGCGTCGGTGCCGTGGGTGTCGACGAGGTCGACCAGGGGCTGGAGGTCGCGTCCGCAGGGGTCGTGGGCGGCGTAGTCCTGGACGGTTTGCCAGGTGGGGAAGAGGACGAGTTCGGGGTGGCTGGTGCGGCGTCCGTTTTTCAGGTCGCGGGCGGCCAGAGCGAGGGCGCGCAGGGATGCTCCGCCGCCGACGAGTGCGACCTGGGTTCCGGTGGCCAGGAGGTTCATGACGTGTTTCATGGCGCCGACGTTGGTGCGGCACAGGATCGCGTCGGGGTGGGTGAGGGGGCCGAGTTCGGTGGGGGTGGTGTCGGTGCCGGTCAGGCGGATGGGGGCGCCGGCGATGGCGAGCCAGCGGTTTGCTTCCTCGGCCAGGCGGGGGCCGAAGCGGAAGGAGCGGGACAGCGTGAGGTGGGTGCCGTTGAAGGCGGTCATGACGTCTTTGGCGCCGCGCCAGTGGTAGATGGCCTGGGCGGAGTCGCCGACCAGGACGAGCTGGGCGTGGTCGCGTTGACTGTTGAAGATGTGTTCGACGACGGGGTTGGTGTCCTGGGCTTCGTCGAGGAGGAGGAAGTCGGCGGGGATCCGGGGATTGGTCAGGGACCAGATTTTGAGGAAGTGGTCGGGGTCGAAGCGCACCACGCCGTTGTTGGGGTTTTGGAGGTCCTCCCATGCTTTGCGGGCGTAGGGCAGAACGAGGCTGGTGAGCTGGCCTTGTACGTCGGGATTTTCCAGGCCGCGTAGCGGTGGGACGTGGTGGTCGGTGATCTCGGGATCGGCGGAGTGGCAGAACCGGGTCACGGTGCGCAGCGCGCTGTTGGACAGGGTGGCCGGCATCAGAGTGTGGTCGCCGACGCGGACAGGTTTGGTGATGCCGAGGTCCTGTCCGGTGCGCCAGGCGGGGCGGCGGGGTGCGTCGAGGCGGCGGGCGTAGCGGTGGCCGATGACGGCGTAGGCGAGGGCGTGTGCGGTCTTGCAGGTGACGGTGGCCGGGAAGCGGGCGGCGGCTTCCTGGGCGATGGCGCGGTTGTAGGCGATGTAGCGGCCGCGGCGGCGGGTGCTTTGGGCGAGCAGGGCCAGGGTGGAGGTCTTGCCCGTGCCGGCGCCGGCCTGGAGGGCCATGTGGTCACCGGCGCCGAAGCGGTCGGCGGCCCTGGTCTGTTCGTCGGTGGGGGTGAACAGCATGAGTCTGCTCCGGATTCGTGGTCGGTGTGGCTGCCTGGTTGCGCAGCGGTCTTGGCTGGTTGTTCTTGCCACCGGCCTGTTGGGGCGGGTTTGGAACACCGTTCTTCACCGGTAAGGGCGGGATGCTTCTGGTAGCCGTGTGACAAGGAAGGCGTGGTGCAGCAGTGGGTCGAAGACGTCCCATTCGGCCAGGGCGAGGTCGGGCGCGCTGTGCGCTGCGGCGTGGGCGGGGCAGCGTTGGGTGCGCCAGCGCATCTGCTCGGAGTAGGGCAGGTGCCCGAGGTTGTAGACGGCGATGTTGGCTGCCGGCAGGGCGAGCTGTCGTCGGGTGTGGTGGGGGGCTGCGGGGAGGAGCGTCCACTTTCCCGGTGTGCTGTGGGGGCTAAGGACGGGATGGGGGCAGCGGGTGCGGCGGAGGGTCTGGGCGACGCAGCGGATGTCTTCGATGGGCTGGGCTGCGAGGTAGCGGCTGTAGAGGAGCTGGACGACGGGGCGGGCGGGTCGGCAGGGGGCTGCCGGGGTTTGTTCGTTGTCTGGCTGTTGGGGGGCGAACAGGCCAGTGTCGAGGAGCTTGCGGGTGTGCAGGGCCAGGCGGCGGCGGAGTGCGCCGAGGGCGGGTGGCAGTTCTTGGGGCAGGGTGTGTGCGGGGCAGAGCGCGGGGTGTGCGATGCGGCACCAGGGGGCTGCGTCGTCTGCGTGATGGGCTACGCCGGAGGCGACATGCCAGCGGTGAGGCGGGGGAACGAGGGCGGTGGGGAGTTCGGCGGGGTGCAGGGGGATGGTCTGCTGGGTGGGGGTGGGGTGCCAGTCGATGCGGTTGCCGCATGCTTGGCACAGGCTGCGCTGCGCGATGCGTAGCAGACGGCTTGGGCTGGTGGCGTCTACGCGTAGGGCGCGGCGGCGGGCCGGTGTGTGAGGGGTGCCGTCCCAGTGACGGCTGCGGGAGGAAGGGGTGAGGGGCATGGCCGTGAAGGTTCCAGGCGACACGCCGCGAGGGTGTCGGCCGCGCCGGCATTGCCCTCGTCCGGCCCTATGTGGAGGCACCCGTGTGCGACCGGCCGGACAGGGGTTCCTATCCGGTGACCGATTCGGGTGATCCGTGCGGCCGGAGGAACGGGGTTGCTACGGCGTCCGCCCAGGGGGTGCGTGGCCTTCGCAGAGGGCGGAAAAGAGGCCGCCGAGTGGCAGTTCGAAGGCGTGCCCCAGGGCGTGCCAGGTGGCGAGGGATCCGATGGTGCGGCCCTGCTCGATTTCGATGAGAGTGCGTCTGGACAGGCCGGTTCTGGCGGCAAGCTCGTCGTAGGTCCAGCCGCGCTCGCCCCTCAGTCGCGCGAGCTGGAGGCGTAGCGCGTCGAGGTTGGGCTCGGGCGGCAAGATCGTCACCCGTCCATCCGATGGGGCAGCCCCACCCCCTGTCAGTGCAGACCTCTGCCCTAATTTGGGCGGATGGTTACACCTGTGCCAAGGACAGGGCTCTGCACTACGGTGTGCCGCCGTCACCACACTCCCCTGCCAGGCCATTCGGCGCCCGGCGGGCCGCGGAAAGGGATCACGGGGCCGATGAGGCTGTGCACCACGCGCATGACGGCACCACGCACGTGGACGGTCGAACTACGGCCTCAGCCCCACGGCACGCTCTTGGTCTGCGCTCACTGCAGCAAGCCCGAACCGCTGCCGGGGCGGGCGGCGCGTTCGGAGGCCCTGGCCCATCTCGCCCGTCACGCCCGCTGCTCCCTGCTCCCCGAACACCTGCGGACGTGCCAGTGCCACGAGCGGGGATGCCGCTGGCACCCCCGGAGCCGAGGCTGCGCCGGCCCTCTTTTGCTGGTGCTCTCCCGTGAGCTCGGCGGCCGGCAGTGGCGGCTGGCCGATGCGTGCGCGGCGTGCGCGGCCTCCATGAAGGAGGCGTGCGTTGTACCTGACACCGCGCTCACCGTTCGCCGCCACTCGCACCCGGACCGTGCTTCTCGCCGGCCCGGACGGACAACTGCAGGACAAGAACGAGAACTGGTGCGCAACATGCTCAGCTACCTCGCCGCCTCACTGCCTGCGTCCGTCAGCGCGCCGGCCCGGCTTCTGGCTCTGCAGTGTGCCCTCAGGTCCGATCCGCTGGGACACACAGATGTACCTGCCGGCCTGACCCGCGGCATGGCACTGGGCTGCATCGCTGCTCTCCGGCAGGAACTGCAAGCCGCCCGGTGGCTTCGACCAACGGCCGACGACGCCTGGGATCGCGCCGCCCGGCTTACCGATCCGCTCAGCGGACTACCAGGAGCCAAGGCACGCTCTCAAGCCGCCGACTGGGCCTTGCGTGTGGCGCGCGGACGCAGCCTTATCGGCATGACCGCGGGAACCAGGCTGACCGCCCTGGTCCTGCTGGCCCACACCCGGCCCCACAGTAATGACAGCGCGGCTGATGCCCATCACGTGGCACGCATGTGCGGGGCTTCACTCCCCCAGCTCATCGAAGAGGTACGGCGCCTTGCTGAGCATCAACTGCTCGCCGCGTGGGTCCTCGACGCTGTCACTGATGATCTGTCGTGGAAGCTGCCAGACCTTCCACACGCCCCTCGGCGGCCCTAACCAAGCAGGACGGCCAGGTGCTACCGCTCTGATGAGTCCGGCCCCAAAGGGCCTGGCACGCCAGGGTCCGCCACCAAGGCCGTTCCGGTCAAGCTCGCTCATGCCGCCAGGCGCCTGCTGTTGGCGGGCCTTCGCCCTCGATACATGCGATCACCACACAAAAAAGAACGCCCTTTCGAGGGACGGCGTGCATGAAAACGGCGCCCTAAGATCGACTGCATTCCACGCACCCATGAAATTTCATCGGGCTTCCTGCGGCCTGCGCCGGGTTCGCTCGGCGCGGTGGAGCCTGTGGCTGGGTGCGTGACCTGCGGCGATGGAAGCGGCGAAAGGGATGAGGAGTGGAAGGTTACGTGAACGGGGTTGCAGGCGACGCCATCCCGGGGGTGCAGTGGATGAAAAGTTCCGCGAGCAACCCCGAGGGGGGCAACTGTGTCGAGTTCGCCCGGCTGCCGAACGATGAGGTCGCGGTGCGCAACTCCCGCTTCCCGGGTGGGTCGGCACTGGTGTTCACCCCTTCGAAAATCAGTGCGATGCTCATCGGGGCGAAGCGTGATGAGTTCGACCGCCTGATCGTCTGAATTCAGCCGGTAGAGGCTTGCGGCCGCCCTGGCCGGGTTCCAGTCTGAGATCCTCACGGTAAAGGCGACGGACGGCCAGGGGGTTACGGGTGTCGGGCGGTCAAATCCTTCGGGCTGTCGGAGGCGCAGAGGACTCGGGCGGCCACCTGGCCGGCGCGGGAAGAGTCGTGGGAGCTTACCTGCGTCGGCTGCGCAAGGAACGGGGGCTGCGCCTGGTGGATGTGGTGGAAGCGGGCCTGGTAGGTTCCGCTCCCACCCTCAGCCGTCTGGAGAACGGCGAGTCCCCTTTGAAGTCCGAGCGCCTGCAGGCTCTGGCGCGGTTCTACGGTGTCACCGACCCCTCGGAGCTGGAGTCTTTGGAGCGTCTGGCCAGCCGCTCGCAGGACGTTCAGTGGTGGGAGGAGTTCCGGGATGCGATCCTGGGCTGGCTGGAGCGGCTGATCAGCGTGGAGGCGTCCGCACAGGAGATCCGCACCTACGAAGTGCAGTACGTACCCGGGCTTCTGCAGAGGCCGGAGTACGCCAAGGCGCTGATGCGGCATGCTCTGCCTGGTACTTCGGTCGAGGATGCCGAGAAGCAGGTCGCTACACGTGATCGTGCGGTGCGTGTACGGCAGACCCGACGGAACGTGCTGTCCGACGCAGGCGGGCCGGACTACTACGCGCTGGTGGACGAGGCTGTTCTGGCCCGGCCGGTGGGCGGGGCCCAGGTCATGCGGATGCAGTTGCGTGAGCTGTACAGCCTGGAAGAGAACATGGACAAGGTCCATATCCGGGTGCTGCCGTTCAGCGCCGGGGACGAGGCGATGGCTCCTGCGCCGTCCATCACCTATCTGTCATTCCCCGCGCACCGGGAGGTGGACATGGTCTACCTGGAAGTCCGTAACGGCGGTAGCTACCTCACCAATCCTGAGGACGTGGACAGGTACCGGCTGGTGCTGACGTCCTTGTGGCACAAGGCTGCGGACCGTGAAGAGACTCTGAGGCTGCTGGACAGTTACATCCGTAAGCTTTCCGACTGAGCATGCACATGGTTCATCCCTTGCGGGCGACGCCGCCGCAGATGGTCCAGGTCCGGTCGACCGCTTGGAGGCTCAGACCGGTTACCGGCTGCCAGCGTGCGACGTCGCCGATCGGCCCTCCGATGGGCTTGAGGCCGTCGAAGGATCTCTCCACCTCGGCAAGAGACCGAATCTTGGCCCACTGCTGACCGGTCAGTTCCTGCATAAGAGCAGACACTTCCTCGTTCAACGCACCGTTCTCACCGGTCAGATGGCTCAGGACCAGCACGCTGCCCGCAGGGAGCTGGTTGAGCAGTTCCGCCACGTGCCGCCAGGGATTGCGCATGTCAGAGACGCAGTGCAGAACGGAGGTGAACAGCACCGCCACGGGCGCAGCGGGGTCGAAAATACCGGCTTGCTCGCTGCGGGTGAGGATGGTGGGGAAGTCGAACAGATCGGCGTCGAGGATCAAGGTGCGGTCCTCGTCGAGCATCATGCGCGCGTGGGCCAGGACGACGGGATCATTGTCGATGTAGACCACACGGGCATCCGTGCCCGCACGGCGGGCGATCTGGTGCACGTTATCGCGGGCCGGCAGGCCGCACCCGTGGTCGAGGAACTGGTCGATCCCTAACTGAACACTCAGGTAGCGCACGGCCCTTGCCACGAACTCGCGGTTGATGCGAGCCAGTTGAGGGATGTTCGGCGCCAGTCGCATCAGGTGTCTGACTGCATCCCGGTCTGACTCGTAGTGATCGTGTCCGCCGAGCAGAAAATTCTGGATCCGGGCATCTTTGGCCTGGGTTACATCGATCACCGTTGCGCGCCCCGATTGCCTTCACCCGTCACACACGCCTGCCCGGCAGTGTCTGCCCGGCACGCTCAGGTCAAGGCCCCATGCTAGGAGTTACGCACCTCGCGATCCACCCTGAACGGTCAAATTCATGTGGTCCTCAGGAGTGAAATGACGACCTGTGTGCGGTACCGCTGCGCGGGCGCACAATCTACCCGCAGGCGCTAAGAACGGGTCTTCAGGCGGCCGCGCCGGTTCTCACCGTCTGTTTCAGCAGCCAGGCGAACTCGGCCGGCTCACGGCCCATCACCTCGGCAGCCTGCTCGGCAGGCAGGCCAAGACGGTAGCGCAGGAGCACGGCGTCGGCCTGAGCCGCAGGCAGGACCCGGTGCGGACCGGCTGTTACAGCGTCGCGGCCGGTCCGGACAGAAAGCAGGCGCCAGGCCAGCGCGGAGGGCGAGGGGCTCTGCAGCACTTCCGTCCAGGTCATGGCCAGGTCGCCCAGAACGGCGCTCACCAGGGGGACTGTAAATCGTTCGGTGTAACTCCCGATCAAGGAAGATGCACCGATGACGAGTGAGAACGCGACCGAGGCGGAGTCCGTCGAGACTGGGCCGCAGCCGGCGAGGGCAGCGGACGACCGGCTGATCGATGAGCTGGTGTCCCGGGCTCAGGCCGAGGGCCTGCAGCTGACGGGTGAGGGCGGGCTGTTGCAGCAGCTGACGAAGCGGCTGCTGGAGTCCGCCCTCGAGGGTGAGATCACCGACCACCTCGGCTATGACAAGCACGATCCGGCAGGTAGGAACGGTGGCAACAGCCGCAACGGCTCCCGGGCCAAGACCGTCCTGACGGACGTCGGGCCGGTGGAGATATCCGTGCCCCGTGACCGTGACGGCTCGTTCGATCCGAAGATCGTCCGCAAGCGGCAGAGGCGTCTGTCCGGCGTGGACGAGATGGTCATCTCGCTGTCCGCGAAGGGCCTGACGACCGGTGAGGTCCAGGCCCACCTGGCCGAGGTCTATGGTGCCGAGGTCTCCCGCCAGACGATCTCCACGATCACGGACAAGGTCCTTGAGGGCATGGCCGAGTGGCAGAACCGGCCTCTCGACCCGGGGCGGTTTCCATCAGCGGTTGCGAATCACCTGGTCAGTGGGCCTGCGAGGCATTCTTGCATGACCTCGGCGGGCGTTCTGTCGCCGAGCACGATGCGGGGCCGATGGTTGAGCTGACGTGCGACGTTGCGAAGGTCGGAGGCTGTGTGGACCGAGAGGTCAGTGCCCTTTGGGAAGTACTGCCGCAGGAGGCCGTTCATGTTCTCGTTCGTTCCGCGCTGCCAGGGCGAGTGCGGGTCGCAGAAGTAGATCCGGAAGCCTGTGAGAGCCTCGATGTCCTCGTGCAGAGTCAGCTCGCGGCCCTGGTCCCAGGTGAGAGTCTTGCGGAGCTGGGGCGGTATGTGGGCCGTCTGGGTGATCAGCGCATTGCGGACCTGCGGGGCCTTCCAGCCGTGGGGCAGGTGGATCAGGTGAACGTATCGGGTGGTGCGTTCGACCAGGGTGCCGATCGCTGAGCCTTGGCCGCGGCCGATGATGAGGTCACCTTCCCAATGTCCCGGCGTTTTGCGGTCGTTGACCTCCGCAGGGCGCTGGTGGATCAGTGTCATGTTCTTGATCTTGTTCAGTGTGGGGACACCACGGCGCTGCTTCTTGCGACGGGTTCGACCAGTGCGGAGCTTGACATCGCGCCGGCCGAGGAGGCCGGCGAACAGAGCTCGGTAAATCGTTTCCGGACACGCCCGCATCACTGCGTCGTGGGCGTACTCGCGGGCCAGGTGACGTGCGATCTGCTGGGGCGACCACTTCTCGGTCAGTTTCACGGGTACGAGCGTGCGCAGAGGCTCGCTGGTCCGGATCCTTTCTGCCTTGGGGCGCCTGCGGCGCAGGAGGGCCTGGTTGTGGGCCCACCAGGGGTTGTAGCGGCCGTCCGTCTTGGCGTTCCGTTTGATCTCCCGGTAGACAGTCTGAAAGCTTCTCCCGATCGAGGCCGCGATCTGCTTGACCGGCTGCTGGGCATGGAGGCCGTCGGCGATGGCGATGCGCTCGTCCTGGGTGAGGAAGCGCGGTGATATCGGGCCAGGGTCGGGAACGATCATGCTTCCAGCATCGATGAACCACAATGAGCCGCAGCTGGTGGAGACCCCCACCACCCGAGCAGCGGCCGCACCCTTGTATCCCGCTCTCAGCAGCTCGAAGTACCTCTTCTTCACCGACGTCGGCATCTTGTTGGGGGCGTACGTAGGCATCCGAACACCTTTCATTTGAGGCGTTCGCAACCACCGATAGAACTCAAGCGGTCTATCCGGTGGTCTTCATTGACGCGATCCACGTGAAGATCCGCGACGGTGCGGTGGCGAACCGGCCGATCTACGTGGCTCTGGCCGTCACCGTCGAGGGCCGCCGCGACATTCTCGGGCTATGGGCCGGCGACGGCGGTGAGGGTGCCAAGCACTGGATGCACATCCTCACCGAGATCAAGAACCGCGGCGTGAATGACGTGCTGATGCTGGTCTGCGACGGACTGAAGGGTCTGCCCGACGCGGTCGAGACCGTCTGGCCCTGCACCACCGTCCAGACCTGTGTGGTCCACCTGCTGCGAAACTCCTTCCGCTATGCCGCCCGCCAGGACTGGGACAAGATCGCGAAGGTCCTCAGGCCCGTCTACACCGCCGCGACCGAAGAAGCGGCACTGGAGCGGTTCGCCGAGTTCGCCGACGCCTGGGGGAAGAAGTATCCGGCGATCGTCCGGCTGTGGGAGAACGCGTGGGAGGAGTTCACCCCGTTCCTCCGCTTCGACACCGAGATCCGCCGCATCGTCTGCACCACCAACGCGATCGAGTCCGTGAACGCCAGGATCCGGCGGGCGGTCAAGGCCCGCGGACACTTCCCTAACGAGACCGCAGCCTTGAAGTGCGTCTACATGGCGATCATGTCGCTGGACCCCACCGGCAAGGGACAAGCCCGCTGGACCATGCACTGGAAGACCGCCCTGAACGCCTTCGACATCACCTTCGACGGCCGGCTCTCCGCAGCCCGTCAGTAACCCCAACCACCCTTGTTACACCGTTCGATTGACAGATCCGGCAGAGGCCAAGGCGGGTTACCTCGACTGATCAAGCTGTCCCGGTGTGAATACGTAGCGGAAGCCGTCGAACATGCCATTGCCGAACGTCTCAATGAGTGTCTTGTAGTCGCTTGGCAGGGTCGGTGGTCAAGCTCGAATGGTGTGGTGAGCAAGGTGCTTGTGGACGGTGTGATGGGCCTGCCAGCCATCGGGAGATGTGGTGCCGGGGCCGGGGTATGCGGGGTCGATGGAGGGGTGGGCATCAAGAAGTTCAGGGATGCCTGCTCGGGCCACGACGATGCAGGCGTGGCGGTGGCGTGAGGTGAGGACGCACAGGCGTCCGGTCTCCAGGTGGAAGGCGGAAGCGCTGTCGCGGCCGGACAGGGGGTGCAGGAAGAGGGTGACTTTGCGTTCGATGCCCTGCAGGCGGTTGGCGGTGTCGACGGTGATGCCGTGGAGACGTGGGTGGTGGCGGGAGACGAGGGTGCGGATGTGCTGGGCCTGGCGGCGGTGGGTGGTGCCGATGGCGATGTCCGCGGGTTGCAGGAGGTGTCCTTGGGGGTTTGCTTCGCAGGTGGTGAGGGCGCCGCGGAGGATCAGTCGTTCGGCGATGTCGATGATGGTCTGGTGGGCTTGGTTGTCGAGGTGGTGGGTGATGCGCGGGGGTAGTTCGAGCAGGGCCCATCCGGTGCGTGCTGCGTGCTCGATGGTCTGGTCGGTGAGGGTGTGCATGCCGGTGATGGTGAAGGTGAGGGTGCGGTCGTTGTCGCTGCTTCCTGCGTGGAAGGGCCTGGTGTAGAAGGCGTCGCTGATCAGGGGGGCGGCTGAGGGGGGCAGGCGCCAGGAGACCGGGAGGTGGTGGACTGGTACGTCGGGGTTGTAGGTGAGCAGGGCGCTGACGGCGCTGGCCATGGGGTCGTTCGGCAGGTGGGTGTAGCTGTCGGTTTCGGCGGTGGAGAAGGGTGCGAGCTGGCCGGGGTCTCCGACGAAGAGGGTCTGGTCGAAGAGGCCTGCGGTGTGCAGGAGCATGTCGGAGCGCATCTGGTAGGCCTCGTCGACAACGGCCCAGGGCCATCTGCGTCCGGTGACGGTGGCCCATTTCATGGCTGTGGCGACGATGACGTCGGTGGTGCGCTCGAGGTCTTCGATGCGGGTGGCGATGCGAACGCGGGGATGTTCTTGCAGGTCGGTGGGAACGTTGTACTCGGTTCCGGTGAGCCGGCCCGTGGTCAGCCGGTGAGGGTGGTGGGCGAACCGCTGGACGAGGTGGTCGGCCTGGGTGTTGGTCTGGGCGACGATCGCGCAGGGGCCGCTGGTCTGGGTGAGGGTGTCTGCGGCGTGGGTGACGAGGGTTGTTTTTCCGGCTCCGGGGGGAGCTTGGACGATGATTCCGCGGTGGGTGAGGGTGGGCAGGCTTTCCAGCAGGGCTCGGCTGGCTTCGTCGGCCTGTGCGCTCAGGTCCTGGTCGGTGGGTGTCATGGCTGCTTCTCATCCCTGTCTGGTGGGCCGACAGGGGGGCCGCCGTGGGTCCAGGGGGTCTGGTCCCGGGCGGGGAGTTGGGGCTTGAGGTAGTGGTCGGGTGCACAGGTGAAGAGGAGCTGGGCGCCTGCTTCGGGCAGGACGCTGTGGTTGGGGCGGTTGGCGGTGCCCATGCCTGCGGTGATCTCGAGTTCGACGAGGGTGGCGTGTTGTGTGGGTTGGATCGTGCAGATGCGGTAGCGGGCTTTGCGGTGGGTGTGGCTGGCCAGGAGCTGGCCGGGTTCCATGAGAACCGGGTCCTGGGTCGCGATGGTGAACCTGGGCCGCCATCGTGTTCGTCCGGTGGGGCCTGGCTGGGTGTGTCTCTCGTCGGTGGTAGTGACGGGGCCGCCGAAGGCTTCGCCGGTGGTGCGTAGTTCTGCGCGGGTGAAGGGGTCTTCTGCGGCGCGTTGGGCGGCGAAGGTCCTTGCTGCGTGTTCCATGCAGGTCAGGTGGCGGGCGGCTGCGATGACGTGGTCCTGGGCCGGTCGGGGCCGGCCGTCCTGGGCGAGGTAGGCGCGTTCTTCGGTGAACGCGGTGCGTTCGTGTTCCCAGCGGCTTGGGGTGCTGGGTGCTTCGGGGATGGCGGTCAGCAGGCTGTAGGCGTGCCACATGCGGTCCCAGGTGGGTTGCATGCGGTAGTTCAGCAGGTGGTGGAGTTCCTGCAGGACAGAGGCCTGGTCCTGGTTCTGGCGCCATGCCTGGGTATGGGCGTGGAAGAGGGGGGCGAGTTCTTCGTTGTCGAAGTCTGCGTCGGTGGCGGGTCCTGTGAGCGGGCGGGGGGCGGCGTCTTCTGCCTGGGCTGCGGCGTCACGTCCTGTGTCTGTGTGGCGGGGTGGGTCGATCCAGGCGAGGAGAGTGGTGAGGTCCTCGTCTTCCAGGGGGCTTTGGCCGGTGATCCAGTGCATGGCGAGGAAGCCGGTCAGCGGGATGAGGGCGGATGTTCCCGTGACTTCGGCGCGGTCGGTTGCGTAGGTGAGCCAGTGTCCGAGGCGTTGGATGGCCTGGGAGTGGGGTGCCTGGTCGTCGGTGCGGCGCAGTCTGAGGTCGGTGCCGAGGTGTTTGAGGTACTGCACGCTTCGGGTGTTGGGGACGAGGATCTGGGGGGCGGTGCCGGCTCGGTGGCAGGTGTCGATGTAGGTGAGGAAGGTGTCCGCCAGGCTGGCGAGCATGGGGGTGTTGTTCCCTGAGGGGGGCGCGGTGTGGAGCTGGGGCCGGTAGGGGTCGGTGCCCAGCATGACGGTCAGTGGTCGCGCTGTGGGGCCGGTACGGTTCAGCACGATCATCATCAAGGGCCGTTGGCTGAGGGGCAGATGGCGCAGTCGGCAGGCGGGTTGGGCGTGACCGGTGGCGGCGGCGCGTACCCGCAGGAGCGAGGCCAGGAGACTCATGTGCTGTCTCTTGTGAGTTCGTCGTGGATGCGCTGTGCGTGGCGCAGGGCGTGGGTGGTGTCTTCGTGGTCTGAGATAGCGCGCACGTGGTTGTCGGCGAGGTCTAGGGCTGTGTGGAGGGTGTCGATTCCTGCGAGGTCGTCGCGGACGGTGGTTCCCAGGGCTCCGATGCTGCCGCGGTTGCGTGCCTCGGTGCGGCAGTGGGTGGCGAGATCGCAGTGGTGGCGGCAGCCGGGTGTGTAGTGGGGCTTCATGGTGGCGAGTGCGGCGATGAGGTTGTCGCGGGGCCGGGTGGGTGTGCCGTCCGGGCTGGTGGCCAGGTCGCAGGTGGTGTCTGGGGGGAGGGTTTCCAGCAGGTCGGGCAGGCGGTCGAGGCGCGTCAGGTGCCGGCTGAGGCTTTTGATCTGGGGGGCGGCGTTGTAGGTCGTGGCGGTGGGCTGGAAGGTGAAGTTGCGCGGGTTGATGAGGACGACTGTGTCGGAGACTTGGGTGGCGGGACGGTGGGTGCGTGTGAGGAGTTCTCGCAGGGCGAGGATGTAGGCGGCGGCCTGGGTCAGTGCCACTGCGGCCTTGAGAGGGTCGGCCCGGCCGTGGATGACGGGGAAGGATCTGATTTCGACGATGTGGAAGACGTCGTCGTGGCGGAGGGCGATTGCATCGGGCTCGAGGTATGTCTGCCGGCCTGCGACGTTCAGGGTGAGTACGGGGTGGTCGAGCAGGGTGTGAGGTGTCGATTTACCTTCTGCCGTGCCAAGGATGAGCTGGCTGGTGTGGGTGCGGCGCAGCCCCAGGGGTGCTGTGCCGTTGCCGTGGCGGAGGTTGTTGATGTCCTTGTAGTAGGCGCGGGGCAGGGGGAGTTGCAGGGCTTTGCGGAGTAGGGAGAGCAGTACGCCTTGCTCAGGGTCGGTGACCTGGCGCTCGAAGGCGAGGCCGTGGTCGAGGGCGAGTCGGGACTTTTTCATGGGCTGGGGCAGGCCCAGGTGTGTGGCGAGGGCAGGTTTGTCGATGCCGGCGGCGTCGAGCAGGGTGCGGCGGTCGCATCTGGGATTGGCGGTAAGCGCTGCCAGGGTTCGTGCGCTGTGCGGGAGAGGTTCGGCGGGGCCGCGTAGCACGTTCAGTCGTGCGTGGAGCGAACTCACTGTGTTTCCCTGGGAAGAATGTGGGCGCGGGCCTTGGGTGGTGGGGGTGTTTCACGCAGTGCGGTGCCGGCGTGAGACGACGCGCAGGGTGCTGCCGAAGTTCTGTTCAGCGTCGCCGAGTTGTTCGCGGGCTCGCTGGGCCGCCGCGGCGCAGGTGGCTGCGTCTTCGTCTGCGTGGATATCGAGCTCGGTTGCGGCGGCCTGGCGCAGGGCGGTCAGGTCGAGGGTGCCGCTGCGGTTGTCGTAGCCGTGGATGTTCTGGCTGTAGCGCAGAAGGAGCAGTTGGACGGACTGGGGCAACTCTGCTTCTCCGCTGAGGTGTTCGGCGGCGTCTGTGAGGCGAAGGGCTGCGGTGAGGAAGTGGACGCGCTGGGTGAGTGGTCCCACGATGCGCCGCTCCAGGGACCAGGTGCTCAGGGCGAGGAGAGCGCGGGCGGGTGCGAGGAGGTCGGAGGTCA
Organism: Streptomyces cinereoruber; assembly: GCF_009299385.1. Classification (NCBI taxonomy): domain Bacteria; kingdom Bacillati; phylum Actinomycetota; class Actinomycetes; order Kitasatosporales; family Streptomycetaceae; genus Streptomyces; species Streptomyces cinereoruber. Next base: position 157,907 of record NZ_CP023693.1, read on the forward strand.
AAGTGGAGCAGATGTAGTAGGGGCGGGCGTAGGGCGCGGAGCGGAAGGAGCGTTCCTCGTCGCGGCGCAGGGTGGTGAGGCGTGCGGTGTTCAGGGGGGTGGAGAAGAAGGCCTGGTGGACCTGGCTGAGGAGTTTGGGTGAAGCGGGCACGGTGAGGAGGGTGAGTGCCTGGTGGACCTGATCGCGCAGGGGCAGGTTGTCCCGGGGGTGTTCCGGGGTTGTGGGCTTTGGTTGCTGGTCTCGAGTGGGGTTGCTGTCCAGGCCGCACAGCACTTCCCAGGCTCGTTGGGCGCGCCTCAGCTCCTCGCCCAATGTGCCCAGCTGGGCGTTGTCGCCCTGCGTGAGCGCCTGCCGGACCGCATGCTGCAGTTGCTGCATACGTTCCTCGAGTGCAACCAGATGCTCATGCATACCGGGATGCTAGCAGCCAACCCCAGTTTCCAGTTTTCTTCCCGCTTTTATCGACTGAGCTTTCCTGTTGGGTGACATGCCGATCTGGTGTGCGATTTAAAGGAATTCTGGAGAGGAATGCGGGCGGGCCTGTTAATCCGTTCGGGTGGACGTGACGGGGCGGCAGATAGCCGGCGCCTGGGGTCTCATTCGCCGGGGTGCGGGCCGCTCAAGCCGTGCGGAGATGTGGACGAAGCAGGCCCGGACTGCAGGTCAGGCGAGGGGGCGCTCAGGCCGCACAGCACTTCCCACGCCTGCTGAGTGCGTCTCAGCTCCGCGTGCAGCATGCCTGTCCGAGCGGTTTCGCGCTGCGCGAGTGCCTGCCGGATCGCGTGCCGCAGTTGCTGCATGCGTTCCTCGAGTGCGACCAGATGCTCATGCATGGCATGACGCTAGCAGTACCCGCGATTCCCCTTTTTCTCCTGTTTTTTGGTGTACAGTCCCGGACTCATAAGGCACCTTCGAGTGCCGTCCTACGCCTCGCTTCCGAAAGGGCGCATGCAGGCATGAGCAGAATGCTCCACACATCCGACTGGCATGTCGGTCACACCTTGCACGGTTATCCGCGGACCGATGATTTCGAGGCTGTGTTTGCCGAGATCGTCGATATCGCCCGGGAAAGCAAGCCGGATCTGATCGTCCATACCGGGGACCTGTTCCACACCTCCAGTCCCACGGGCTTGAGCCTCTTCAGCGCCACGGAGGTCCTCAGACAGCTCGCAGATGTCGCACCGACCGTGGTGGTGGCCGGCAACCACGACTCCCCCACGTACTTCCGCTTCCTCGACATGGTCAACGGCCCGTCCGTGGGGCGGGGACTGTACTTCGTCGACCGGTTCCGCACCGTCGAGGAGGGAGGTGTCTTCACCTTCGATGCGTGTGGCGGCGAACAGCGCATCCGCCTGGCCGCCATGCCGTTCGTGCACCCGAACCGGTTCTGGCGAAGGCCCGCGCTCAGCACGTCGAACGCAGACTACGCTGAGGGGCTGCGCGGTCTGCAGCAGCAGCTCGTGGATGCCATGCGCGAGGGATACGACCCCGATCGGGACGTGCTGTTCTTCGCGGCGCACGTGTACGTCACGGGCGCCACGCGTTCCGAGAGCGAGCGGCAGGTGGACGAGTCCTTTGAGGTCGCGCCCGAGAACCTTCCGCAGGTGTCGTACACGGCGCTGGGACACATTCACCGCCCCCAGGCCGTGCGTGGGCCTGCGTTTCCGGCCTGCTACGCGGGCAGTCCGCTGGCCATGGACTTCGGCGAGGCAGGCGAACAGAAGAGCGTTGTCATCGTCGACGCCGATCCAGGGCGGCCCGGCCGGCCGCTGCCTCGCTCCTTGCACGCCGCAAGAAGGTTGGACATCTTCGAGGGGACCCTCGACGAACTCAGAGCCGACGCCGCCCGGTATGACGGGACCTTCCTGAGGGCCGTGATCTCCGGGGAGGAGCCCGACGTGCGGCTCGCTCAGAAGATCGCCGAGATCGTGCCTCAGGCGATCGCCATCAAGCCGCGGTTGGACCTGAAGCCGGCCGCCGACATCCTTGTGAACGTCGACCCGGGCAAGGAGCTGGAGCTGCCGGACGCGTTCCGCGCCTACCTCGGGCAGGAAGGTGTGACCGGTGCCGCCGCGGACGACACGGTCGCCGCGTTCATCAAGCTGCTCAACGAGGTCGACGACGAGACGCCGTCGCCGGTCCTGGCCGAACAGCTGCTTGGCGCCGCCCTGGAAGACGTCTGGTCGGAGAAGCCGTGAAAATCGGGAAGCTCACTGTCCAGGGGATGCGCAGCTACACCCACGTCGTCACCATCGACTTCACCGGCAAGGGCCTGCTCGCCGTCCTCGGCGACACGGGCGAGGGCAAGTCCACCATCCGCGAGGCGATCGTTTTCGCCCTGTTCGGGACGAGTTCCTGGGCGAGTTCGGCTGCCGGGTTGATCAGCCGCGGCGTTGCCAGCATGCATGTGTCGCTGGAGTTCGAGCTGGGAGACCGGCTCTACAGCGTCCGGCGCATCGAGTACGAAGACCCTGATAAGAGGCCCAGGGCGGTGCTCGAGCGCGTGTCCCCGGACGCCGAGAGCATGCGTGTCGACAACAAGAAGCAGGTGAACAAGGCGATCGTGGGCCTGCTTGGGATGGAGCGGGACGGGTTCATCGCCACGTTCATGCCTCGCCAGGGGGACTACGCCGTCCTGCTGCAGGCGACTCCGGCCGTCCGGACAGGCATCCTGCGCCATCTCTTCGGCATCACCTCGCTCGAGCACGTGCGGGACAACGCCAAAACCCGTCTGGATCGCCTTGAGCCCCAGATCTTCCAGGCGAGGGCGGCACGGGGAGATCTCGGGAAGGACCCCAGGGCCACTGCAGAGCGGGCGGCGCTGGACGTCGAACGCACCCGCAAGACCGCCCACAGCCGCGGAGAGCGGCTGAGCGTTCTGCGTGAGGCCCAGACCCGCACCGCCGGCCGTTGCCGTCACCTGCGTGACGTGGAGAAAGCCGCGCAGCTGCTGAAGGGGCGTGCTGTGCCTGACGCAGGTGCCACCCTGGCTTCCCTCTTACTCACGGACCGCGAACTGGACGGAGAGATCGCAGCCAAGGACGCGGCCGGGCGTGAGCTGATCCTTCAGCTGGACACGGCGCAAAGTGCCCTGGCCGCGTGCGCGCAGGAAGGGGACACCCTGCCTGTTCTGCATGGCGCGTTCGCGGTCCTGTCCCGCATGCCTGACCGGATGGCAAGCCTGGACACCTTGCAACAGCGGTGGGAGCAGGAACAGCAACAGCACGCCGAGAACCAGCGGGAACACGCGCAGGCGCGGCAGGCGCTGGCCGATCGTGCCATGGCGAACGCGGAACTCGCCGAAGCTGCCGCGGGTGCCAGAATCTTCGCCGACCAGGCCGGCGCGCTCCGCGAGCGCCTCCAGGAAGCTGTCCGGGAGGCGCTGCAGGAGGCCGCCTCGGTGGCCACTCAGTTGCAGTTGCACCAGGCAGCGCTCAAAGCGGTCGAGGAGCACCGCCAGCGCTGTTCCGCGCTCGAGGACACACGTGAGGAGCTGAGCAGCGCCCTGGCAGCAGCCCGGGAGCATCGGGCTGCAGCCGAGCGCGGTGAAGCGGCACACACAGCCGGCTCCGGCCTGGCCCCGGGAGAGGACTGCACGGTCTGCGCCCGGCCCCTGCCCGACGGATTCACACCCCCTGCCCCACTGGACGGCAAGGCGCTGGGGCGCGCCAAACGCGCGGCCGTCAAGTCCGGCAAGGCTGTCGAGGAGGCGGTGGTAGCCGAGGCGCAGGCCGTCGGGGAGTTGAAGGCCGCGCAGGAGACAGTCGGCAAGTGCCGCAGTGCACATCAGGTGGCCGTACAGCGCACCCGGACGGCGCTGCTGGGAGTGCGCGAGCTGGCCGGTGCGCTCAAGGCGGGCTGCTCCCCCGCAACGGCCGCGGTCCTGGACGCCCTGCACGGGCAGGCGAAGACCGAGGCGGATGTGCTCAGCCAAGGTGAGCCGGTCAGCCGGCAGCGGATCACCCTAAGGGTCAGCACGCTCGTACAGCCCTTGCTCGACGCGGAAAGCGAAGCGCGTAGCGGCCACACGAGCACCGAGGCCGCCTTGGCGGCGGCGCAGGCCGAACACGATGCTGCCAAAACCGAGCTCAAGCGGCAGCGCGGCCGCCTGCAGCGTGAGGGCAAGCGCGTGGAGGGGCTCGGGCAGCAGTACGACTCGGAGCTGCAGGCGATGTTGGCGGAGATCGCAGGTCTGCCGGCTTCCGTCCGTCCCGCCCAGACCGGTCCCGATGCGCTGCCTGCGCTTGATGGCATCACCGCCGCCGTCAATGCGGCCGGACTACGGCTCGAGCAGCTGGAGAAGATCACCCAGGAACGGGACGGGATCAGGCAGGCACTGGCCGTACACACCGCAAGCCGGCAGGCCCTTGACGAACGCCGCCGGCGCAGCGTGGAAACCCCTGCACGTCAGCTCGTCAAACAGCTGGAGCGATGGGCGGACGCAGCGCAGGACGCCGCGGGCCTCGTCGAGGGCGAGAGCGTCACGCTGCCCGCCGCGCCGGACGGGGCGGACCTGGCCGCCGTCGAGTCCTACCGGCTGTCCCTCGAGTCACGGGGGCGAGACCTCGCCGAAGCGCTGCGGCAGGAGGCCCAGCAGGCCCGCGACGAAGTCCTGGCGTTCGAGAAGGAGCTCGTGCGCCAGGGCGCGGAGCCCGAAAACGCCATGGACGCCGCCCCGGGGTTCTACGTGCCCTCCCAGGGCGATCTGCTCGACCCTTCCGTCCTCAAACCGCTCATCAACAAAACGGACCAAGCACACGCCGCCTATGAGCGGGCCAAGGACGACCTGCGGATCGCGCGCTCCCGCATCCCCCACGCCGACGCCCTCGACGCTGCCATCAAGGCCGGGGAGCAGCAGGCCGAGTTGTGGCGCAGCGTGCGCAAGCTGCTGACGGATGGCAAGTTCATCGGCCATCTCGTCGAGCAGCGCACCCATGCACTGCTCCATCACGCCAGCCGGAACCTCGAGCAGATCTCCGGCGGCAGCTACGCCTTCACCGGATCGTTCGAGATCGTGGACTGTGCCATCGGTCATGCACGTGATCCTCGAACCCTCTCCGGTGGCGAGTCCTTCCAGGCTTCGCTGGCTCTTGCCCTGGCGCTCGTCGAGATGAACAGCCGCAGCCGGGGCCAGGGCCGGCTGAAAACTCTGTTCCTGGACGAAGGGTTCGGCTCACTGGACGCCGAGAACCTGGACCAGGCGCTGTCTGTCCTGAGCCGCAAGATGGCCCCGGACGCGACAGTCGTCGTCATCAGCCACATGTATCCGGTGGCCGACGTCATCGACGACATCCTCCACATCACGAAATCCGCCACCGGCTCCACCGCCACGTGGCTCTCACCTGAGGAACGCACCCGCATCATCCACGACGGCCTGCAACGCATGCTGCACACCATGTAGAGGCCGGCGGGCCCCGGCGGCGCAGCCGCCCGGGGCCTGCTCTCGAGGGCCCACCCGCTCCGCTGGCGCAGTTTCCCCGTTGTTCCGGGAGTAAGAGGCGTTCTGCGTCTCCTGGCTGACCACGGGACTGTGCCGGAAGAGGTCTGTTGCCGTCCGCGGCAGCGGGCCTGTGCCAGTGGCGGCGTCGGCCGTGTGAACCACCTCTTGGACGTTCGCTAGGCATGTCCCGCCTGGTGGTTCAAGCCGGTACCCCGTCCACCGCCTTGTCTGGTGCGTGGCCGCGTGCCTGTGGTCAGCGGGCGCTCGGTGTCCGGAGTTGTGCCTGCCATCACGGCCTGCTGGTGCGGCGACGGCGTTGTGGCAGGTCCGCATCTGGTCACTCGTATCTGAGCACCCCGTCTTTTCCGCCCTCCAGGTCTGGCACACCACGTCGCTGACCTTTTTGTGTTGATTTACTTGTCTGAAGGGAGCAGAACCGTGAGCGATTCCACGACGGACAGCGCAGACTGTGCCCTCACGCCCGTCTTCACTGCCGGAACGGGACGGCTGGCCTCGATGCCACGGCTGATGGCGCTGGACCAGCAGGGCCAGCTGACCAGCGCGCACGTGCGACTGGTTGCCGCCGCCGTCGGCCGGTCGGAACGGACGGTCTGGCGCTGGGTCAAAGAGGCACGAGCCACCGGCCAGACAGAGGCGAAGCGTCGGCCGCGGTTCACTGTCACCCCCGAGATCCGCAGGCTGCTGGCTCTGTGGGGAGGCAACGCCTCGGCTGTCCTGCGCGAACTGAAACAGCGGGCCGCCACCGACCCCCGGCAGCCCGAGGTCCCTTCCCTTGCGACCCTGCACCAGGCACTGCGGCGGGACCTGACACCTGGCGACCGGGCCGGCCTGGCCCGGGGGGAGGCTGCCCGGCGGGCGTTCGATGTGTTCGGGCAGCGGCCGCCCGGAAACCGCAACGAGGCATGGGAGGGCGACCACAAGTGCGTGCCCGTCAAGGTGTGGGTCGAGGACGAACTCATGCAGCCGTGTCTGACGTGGTTCATCGACTGCGCCAGGAAGGTCATCATGGGCTGGGCCGTGACGCCCCATGCGGCCAGCAGGGACGCGGTGCTGGCGGCGCTGCGCACAGCGCTGGACCGCAGCGATCCGTTCGGACCGGCCGGCGGGCTGCCCGGTCTCGTCCGGGTGGACCGCGGCAAGGAGTTCCTGTGCGCACCCGTGACCTTGGCGTTGGGTGCCTTCGCCGTGCCGGTCGTCGACCTGCCCGCCTACAGCCCGCATCTGAAGGGCACCATCGAAGCGCTCAACGACTCGGTCGAGGAGATGCTGTTCGTCTCCATGCCGCGCTACACCAGCCAGCAGAAGCTCACCGGAGGGCGCACCGCGGATCCCGACGAGCCCGCCCTCACCTTCGAGGCGTTCGTGGGGCTGCTGCAGGAGTGGGTGCGGTGGTGGAACTACGAGCATAAGCCCGACAAGCTGAAGGGTCTCACCCCCATGGAGGCATGGCGGGCCGACCCCACTCCTCTGTATGACGTGCCCGCCCAGCAGCTGGCCCACTTCGGGCTCGAGGACGACGGGAAAACCCGCGTCATCACCACCCGCGGTGTGCAGTGGCGCAACCACGCCTACATCGGCCCCTGGATGGTCGGCATGGGCGGCAACCGCGTCGCGGTGCGCCACCTCCCCCACCACGACGCGTCCATCGAGGTCTTCGCTCTCGACGGCACCTATCTCGGCAGTGCTGTCCTGGCCGAGCAGGCCAGCCGAGAGCAGGTCCGTGCCGTGCGTAATGTCCGCAAGGCCAAGGAACGGCGGCTCCGTGCGGACCTGAAGGCCGCCGCCCGGTTGCGGCGTGACCGGTACGAGGCCGTCACCTCGGCCACCCCTCCCCGGCGTCTTGGAGCCCTGACCGAGGCGGAAGCCGAAGCTGAGCTGGCCGGGGAATCCACCGCTGCCCTGCGGCGTGCTGATCCCGGCTACATCCCGCACACTGCGGTCCCTGACGGCTGGGCCCGGCCGGTGCCCGCAGACCCGCCTCCGCCCGAGGAGAGCCCCCTTGAGGAGGGCGAATGATCGACAGCCTGGACTACTACGGAACCCTCCCCTCCGAGAAGGAGGACCACTTCCACCGGCTGAACGCGCACCTGGTGGCCACGGACACCCTCATGACGACCCTCGACAACGTCAAGGCGACGATCGAGGACAAGGGCATGATGGTCGCCTACGGAGCTGCCGGTTGCGGCAAGACGATGTCAGTGAACTCCGCCCTGCGGCAAGTGGCTCCCGACATCACCTACCGCCTCGAGCTGCGGTCGGGCCCCACCCCCCGCGACATCCGGCACGGCCTGTTCCGCGCCTTGGCGCTGGCCGGTGAACCGCCCACCCGCCCAATCGAGTTCGACACGCTCCTCAAAGACGCGCTGTCGGAGAAGTTCCGGGTCCTGGTGTGCGACGAAGCGCAGTGGATGGGACGCAGTTCGTTCGAGTACTGGCGTCACCTGTGGGATGACCGGCGCACCGACATGGCGCTGATCTTCGCCGGGGGAGACAACTGCTACAAGGTCCTCAAGCGCGAGCCGATGCTGGCATCGCGGATCTACATCTGGCAGAAGTTCACACGCATGCCCGAGGACGAGGTCGTCATCACTCTCCCGGCGTTCCACTCCCTCTGGGAGGGGACCGACCGCAAAACGATCCTGGGTATCGACCGCGCAGCGGCCCACGGCAACTTCCGCAATTGGGCCACTATCACCAAGCATCTGATGCGGGGCATGCGGCAGAAGGGACTAACCGAGATCAACCAGGACCTCGTCAACTGGGTCTACAGCAAGCTCGACGGCATGTAGCGCCGGGTTGGTTACCGGCTCCTGTCCGCCACAGGTGGCGGGCCGGCGCCGGTAGTCGTGCAGAAGACCGCCCGTACAGCGGTAGGCGGCATGGTGGCCCGGTGGGCGTGATGGGCAGAGATGGGAGCAGGGTGATCGCAACAGGCTATGGCGATGTGACCGTGGTGGTGGACGAGGAGGACGACCTGTTCTACACGCAGGCCGCGCTCGCTGCGCACTGCCCCGGCCGGGGCCGCATCACGGTTCATCCGACGCCGGCCAGTGGCCATCCGGCGGCGCTGGCGCACGACATGCTGTATGCCCTGGGCAAGCGGCTGGCTCCAGGACCTCACTCCCCCGACGGGTGGCTGGACTCGGTGGGCGAGGCGTGGCGCGCGGCGGCCGCCTGGGCGCAGGCGACCGCGGTACGCCATGTGCTGGTTTCCCGTGTCCACCTGCTGACGCCCCGGCGGATCGACCAGCTGCTTGCCTGGCGTACGACAACGGGGGTGCAGCTGACGCTGCTGTGGCAGGGCAAGGAGTGCAAGCTCCCGCCGGTGCTGGGAGGGGTGGAGCGCCGTCTGCGCGGCAGGGACAGCTTTGAGGCCCTCCTTGCCGAGCCGGGACCGATCCCCGCGCGTCCGTCCTTTTCTCCCGGAGAGCCGATCGCGTGCAGGCCTGGTGTCACGGCGGTGGCGGGGGTTTCCAGACGGTCGTCTGCGCGGCTGGTACGGGGGCCTGCGTCGGCGGGGCGAGGGCGGCCGGCTGCTGACTGTGGCGGCGTGGCGGCATATCTGGGGCACGTTGTGCCTGCGATCGCCGTCGGTGGGCAGAGCACAGCGATCGTGTCGGCTCTCGCGCATCCGCTCGCTGCCGGGGCGCTGAGCGTGCTGGCCTTCACCCGGGTCGGTCTCGGCAGTCTGCGCTGGACTCGCGAGGTCGATATCACCGGCGACGTGTCTGCCATCAAGGTTCACGGCGTCGCGCACCGGTCGTGTGCCGTGTACACGGTCCCGGACTGGGCCCGGCCGCTGCTGGCCGCCGCCCAGGCCCACCACCGGCTGGGTTCTCATCGCACGGGAGAAGGTGTGTTCGCCCCCGTGCTGCGGGCTGAGGCGCGTCATCTGCGCACCCACGCTGCACGTCTGCCTCGTCTCGGTCTGACCGTGCTGGCCGACAACCTCGTTCCTTGATTGGTGAGGCAGCTGGCTCAGGTGGGAAAGGCCCAGGTGAGGCAGAGGCGTGGGCGGGGGTTGGTCAGTCTCGGCCGGCGGCTTCCTTCTCAACTGCCATCCAGCTCCAACTCCTTCCGTCCATGAACCGGTTGTCTTCGAACAGGATGTTCCACCCGTTCATCCAGTCGCCATGAGCATGGTTTCTGGCCTGGCACGAGCAGGTACATCGCGGAGTCTGTGCGTTCCGGCACCGCCAGTTGCACGCCTCAAGTGCGTTGTATTCACGTCCGACTGATACCCGTCGATGGCGTTTGAGGAGGATGTCGACGAGCTGGAGGAAGTGATCGTCGGACACAGTCCAGCACGTGTGTTTCCCTCCCTCCCATGTCGGGCGCACGTTCTTGGCGAGCAGTTCCTTGATGATCTCCTCATGGTCCGCTTCGCTGACGCTCGGCAGCCAGTAACCCATGCGGCGCCGGGCGAAGAGAACGATCGACGGGTAGCTCTCTTCTTCCCATCGGGGGAACCAGGCGGGCATTTGCATGGGAGGTCCCGCCAGCTTGTGCTGGATTGCGGTCCTCTTGGTGAGACGGCGCTGGACTCCATCGGGTGTCATACCGGATGCCCAGCAGGTATCAGACTGGCCCGGTGCCGCATGGATGAAAATCTTCTGCCAGCTCGCGGACGTTTTCGTCTGCGAGCCGCACACAAAGCACGTGAACGACGAAGCGTATCTGTGCCCCACGCGCTCCCCCTTCCCCTTCAGCTCATATCTGAGCCGATCTGTGTCAGCAGCCTCATCCTCCCCCCTCAGGTCTGGTCTGTGCAGCCGCGCTCGACAGAATTCTCCTCTCTCCCACAGCAGCATCGGTGGTCACCCAGTGCTTTCAGAAGCGCATGCCGCTCTCAGCCGGGTCGGTCTCGGCAGTCTGCGCTGGACTCGCAACCTGGCCATCACCGGCGACGTGCCTGCCGTCAAGGTCAACGGCATCGCGCACCGGCCGTGTGTCTTGCACACGGCCCCAAACCGGATCCGGTCGCTGCTGGCCATTGCGCGAGTCCTGGACTCGCCACGGATGCCTGAAGGCGTTCCATGTCTGGCAGCGCCCGCCCAGTGCAACGTGCGACGGCTTCCCGGGGGGGATCTCGCCGTCGGTGTGCTTTCTCGCCTCGGCGCACGTGATGCGCCGGTCTCGGTGACGGCGTCGAGCACGCCAGTGAACTTGCAGTGGTCAGCTGATCGGTGTCCTCAACCTCGCGGGGTCGATCGCCACCGTTCGCGCCGCTGGTAAGCATCTACGCTGGTCAGGGCCCGGGGAGCAGGTGGCTGTCGACAGATTCGGTCAGGACCTGTGGCGTCTCTCCCCCGGCAGGGATTACCGGGTTTGGGAGGGTGTGGCACGGCCGATGGGCAGCACTCCGATGATGATGAGGCGGGGGAGCTCGGTGGGGCTGCGGGCATGCAGGGTGGTCCAGACTCGGTCTTTGACATGGGAGGAGCCGCCGCTGTGGTTGCTGTGGTCGCCGACGAGGAGCAGGGCGAAGGGCACGCTGGTTGCGGTGTAGGTGGCGGTCTGAGCGAGGTAGGCGGTCTGGACTTCGCTGTGTGTGAAGGGGGTGGTGCGGCGTTTGACTTCGATGGGGAAGCGCATGCCGGGCCGGGGTTCGTACTCCAGGTCGCTGCGTCCGCCACCGCGGTCGGGCTGTTCGCGATGGATGGTGCCCTGGGGGAAGGCGGCGACGAGGTCGCGGTGATAGTCGTCTTGTAGTGCTTTTTCGGGCCAGAATCGCGTGGGGTGGCCTGGTGGGGGCGGTCCGAGGTAGGCGGTGCTGTCGCCGTAGAGGTTGGGCGTGGCATCGAAACGCAGGTAGAGGAACTTTAAGAAGTGCTCGACTAGTCCGGCCAGGTAGCCGTCGGTGGGATGGGTGAAGGCAGGATGCTTCTTGAGCTGGCCGAGCAGGGTATCGAGATGTTTGTCGAAGAGATGGCTTTCGTGACGGGCGGAGGCCTGCCGGCGCTGGATGAGGTTGCGTTCGAGGCTGTCGAAGAGAAGCGGGTCGGGGTTCGTGCTGGTGAGCAGGTCGTGTAGCTGCGGATAGCCAGGCAGTGGGTTGTCTTGTTCGAGGCTGGGTGGCGGAGTTTTGGGGCTAGGGGCTCCGAAGCTGTTGATGCTTTCCTCTGCGGCTTGGTGGAGGGTGGTGGCGTCGGGGTGGTGGGCGAAGTCGTGCTTGAGGGCCTGGCGCAGGTGGTGGAGCAGGCCGGCGTGACGGGTGAAGGCGTCCACGACGACGGGATGGATGAGGGCGTGGAGACCGGAGGTCGGGCCCGAGGTGTGTACGGCGCGGCTGGCGCTGTAGATGTCGAGGACGTCGGTGAGGGTGCGTGCGGCTTCGTACCAGCTGGGCTCTGCGAGGTGGGCTGCGGCGCGATGGAGGCGGGCAGTGAGCCGGAACCAGGCGGCTTGGGCGGTGCCGCGGGCGGTGAGCCAGGGGATGTCGCCGAGGCGGGCGGTCCATGCCTGGTGGTGGGCGGTGGCGTGCTGCAGATGGTGGAGGGCGGTGTCGAGCTGGTGGGGGCGGTTGGGGGTGAAGGTGAGCACTGCCTGGGTGGCGGCTAGCCAGGCCCTGGCGTCGGGTCGGGCTTCCGACTGTTCGATCACGTGGCGTAGGCGCAGAACAGCGTGGTCTAGGCAGGCTTGGGCCTGGGGGCCGTCGGCGGCCTCGGTGGCCTTCTTGATCTGGGCAATGGCGAGTTCGAAGCACACGTCGGCGTGCAGTGGGGCGGGGAGGGCTGCGTGGTTCTCGAGCCGGGTCAGGGCTGTCAGCAGGGCTGGGTCGTCGAAGTGGCTGTGGGCGACGCCGAGAAGCACGGGAAGCATTTCCAGGGCGTCATAGGGTTCCGTGGCGTCCAGGTCGGTCAGGATCAGCAGGAATTGGTGAGGGTTGCAGCGGCCGGTGATGGCCAGGTGGAGCAGCCCTGCCAGTGCGGGCCGGGCGAGGTGAGGGTTGGCCTGTGCGCTGAGTGCGGCTTCTGCGTGGCTGGCGAGTAGGCGGCTGAGGCGTTTGGGCTCCATGGCCTGCAGCAGGGCAGCGTGGTTGCAGAGGGTGTCGAGGGTCTCAGCCAGGGTCCAGGCGCTGTGGGGGTGGGCGAGCCCGTGCTGGAGAGCCTGGGTGATCGGGGTGAAGGTGTGTCCGGGGTGGGCCGTGAGTGAGTGCGCGGTGGCTGTGGCCAGGATGCCTAGGAGGGGCCCGCTGGCCAGGTGGGCGGCTTCGGCGGCGACGGCCGCCGGGCCGCCGAGGTCGTCCAGACTGGGTCCGTTTTCCAGTTGGATGTCGGTGGCTGTGCGGCTCCATGCGGCAAGTGTGTGTTCTACGGCCGACACGGTTTCTGCCTTCGGAAGGGTGGCATGGGGCTGACGGGGTGGGCGGGCTAAGGGCTGTCCCGTAACTCAAGGTGAAGGCCAGCGCGTCACCACAGGCAGATCCGTTTGTCCGGCTGCGCCCCGACTCGCGGCCTCATCTGGAACCGGGCCATGCAGGTCGAACCGGACACTGGCAGGCGGTAGCTGGAGTTACGGGACAGCCTTTAGGTCGTCTGTTCCGGCTCTTGCCGGGCTCGCGGCGTCCGGCTGTTCCGAAAGAAGCGACCTAGAAGAGGTGGGAGTGGGGGGAGGTGATGATCCTTTCTGTGGGAAGGATGCCGTCGACCATGGCGGGCTGGGCGGTAGTGAGGACGATCTGCAGTCGGGTCATCTCCTGGGCAACTGCGTGGAGTTCACTCACCAGTCGGCGCCCGTCGTCGATGGTGGTCTCCGCGGTTCCGATGGCGTCCACGAGTAGCAGTCCGGGATGACCGATGGTGCCGCGCCGGCTGCCGACGCGTAGGAGCGCGATGACGGTGGCGAGTCGCATGCGCAGCCGGTCACCTGGGGGAAGCCTGCTGAAGGACATTCTCACCCCCGCTTTGACGGCGGTGATGCGTCCGGTCCGGTGTAGTTGGACGGAGTTCAGGTTCGCTACGCCGAAGCGTGCGGCGAGGTCTCGGATCTCTTGATCGAGCTCGGCAAACAGGGCGCTGCCGGAGCGTTCGACGCATTGGAGTAGTTGCTTGTGGACGGACTGCAGGATGGCGGCGTCGGGGTTGTGATGGCCGCTGGTGGAGGGTTGAGGGCCTGTTGCTTCGAGCTTGCCTTCCAGCGTTGCGATCGTTTTTTCTGTCTGGCTCAGTTGAGTGTGGAGCTGGGATGCGCTGGCGGTCTGCTGTACGAGCTGGGTGGCTTTGAGGTGGGCTTGGCGGGTGCGGAATTCCTTGCGCCGGGCCTGGGTGAGGGCATTGCTGACTTGCTTCTCGTCCTCTTCAGCGCGGGCGAGCTGTCGGGCGAGGTCAGCCAGTTCGGCTTCTACCGCGCGGGGATCGGCGTTGTCTGCTTCGGGTAGGGGTCGGGTGCAGGAGCGGCAGATGCCGTCGGTCAGCTCGTTCTTTTTGCGTTCGGGCCCCAGATCGCGCTGACAGCGGCCGCAGCAGTTGATCTCCGCCAAGCCCATGATCTGTTGGGCTCGGTGCGTCTCCAGTGCGTCCAGGTGACGCGCCTTGGCGTGGAGCCGTGTTTCCTTGGCCAGGTCTGCGGCCTCGGTGGCGCGCTCGACCTGCCGGATGGCGGCCTTCCATGCCTGGGTGGCTTCTTGCTGCTTGTCCCGTCGGGAGGCGAGCTGGATGAGGGGATCCTGGCGGCGCAGTTCGGCGGCGGCTCGCCGCTGTGTGCGCAGTTCCCGCTCCCACTGTGCGCGCTCATTACTGCGTGTCCGGGCGGTTTCTTCAGCCCGGCGCCGCGCTAGGCGGTCCTGCTTCTCCCGTTGCCGGATGGCCACCTCCACACGGGAGAGGGTGGCGGTGTAGGGGACGTCGATGAACAGCTCTAGCAGTTGTCCGGGGAGGCCTGCCGTGGTGACGTCACCGAAGAGCAGGTTGGCTCCGCCCAGGTTGAGATAGAGGGCGCCGAAGTAGGATGCCCAGCCGTGTGTATGGGCTGCGCCCTCGCCGTCGTCGCCGGCGGTTTCACCCCACACCATGGTGGGTTCCAGTCCCAGGTCGCCGCGCATCACCGCGTCGATGAGTGCGGTGATCTCAGCCTGGCCGGTCGCGGTGCCAAGCAGTTGCTGGGTGTTGTCGGGCAGGTCGTCGAGTTCTTCTGGGGTGGCGCAGGCCCGGATGGTGCAGCGGGGCCTGCGTGGGTCGGCGGTGTCCAGCACGATCCGCAGTGCTCGGTGTCCGGTACTGACGTCTGCTTCGATGCGGTGGACCCAGGTGCGTACGTCTTCGGGTAGCTGGCGCGGGGCGCCGCGTAGCGGCCAGACCGCGAACTCCAGGCAGCTGGTTTTTCCGACGTTGTTGGCCGGGTGGGTGATCGCCCATACTCCGATGGTGAACTCCTGGTGCCAGGTGAGGATTTCACCGCCTGGTTTGATGCCGTCGACGCTTACCCGCCCCAGGTGCAGGTGCCTGCTTGCGGCCAGCGGGCTGGACAGCTGCACTCCTGTCTGCCGCAGGACAGCCTCTACCTCTTCGTTGCTGTGTCCGGTGCATTCGGCTGCTGCGGTGATGATTTCGCTGGGGGCTGGCACCCCTGCGGCCAGCGCTGCTGCCCACTGTTGTTGACGAGGCGTGGGCACATGGGCGGTCATGCCCGCAGGCTGGTCCGTGCAGAAGAGCTGTTGCTGCTGCATCACCGGCTCCTTACCGCGCCGGGTGGGCGCAACTGTTCCAGGCGCTCGCGTGCCTGGTCGGCGATGGATGCGATGTAGGAGCCGATGGGGGTGTCGGCATAGTCGCGCTGAAGGTACTGGCGAGACTTGACGGCGCTGGGCCCCAGTCCTTTGACGAGGCCTACCACTGTTCTGGTGCGGTCGACGTACCAGTGCAGATGGGGTTCCTCGCGCACGATGGTGTCGGCTACCTCCCGGCCTCGTTCGCGCAGGTAATAGTCGTGCTGGCCTACCTGATCACCTCGCGGAGTGTGCCGTTTGGCCACCATGCTCCTTTCGATCAGCATGCCCAGTGCCTCGTCCATCTGCTCGAAAGCGCCGAAGCGGTGGCGCAGCATCGGGTAGCGGCGCACATCAGGCTCGTCCGAGGACAGGATGTCCTGGGCCAGCCGCCAGAGGGCCGGGTCGTCGGGGTAGGCCTCGAACTCGGTCAGCAGCTCCCAGGCCAGGAAGTCGGGGCAGCGCACCCAGAAGTCGAGCTTTTGCAGGAGCACCTGGGTCCGAACCCATCCGACGGCGTCTGCGGGCGCGCGGGCATCCATGGGGACGGGTTCGGCTGCGGTCGCGATCAGCAGGAGCAGCCGTACAGCGTTTTGCCAGCGGCTGGCTCGCCGTGGTCCGGCTGTTTCCATGGCTGGTTAGCCAATCGTGTCGTTTTGCGCAGTGTCCAACTGTCGTCACACGCCAGGGTGAGATTCCGCCTGCCGCTCCCCCGCAGGTGTGCATCACTGACGTGAGGCTTACTGTCTCCTGCGGCAGGCCTCCTGATGGGGCTGGGTCGGTTCGGAGCCTTCGGCCGGGATCCTAGGATTGAGTTCGGGGTTTGGGGAGGCGGAGGTAGCGAGTGACGCAGGTCCTTGTTGTCGGTGTGGGTGACTTCAAGGGGGATGACGAGGATGATGACGCAGATCCTCTGGCTCCTTCGAACACGTTGGAGGGGCTTCCTTCTGTGGCGCCGGCCGTTGCCGGCTTGACCGTTCAGCTTGCCAAGACACCCGGGCTGAACGTGCTGGGCGGTCAGGCCTCGCTTGATCCCGACTCCGACACGCTCACGTGTCTGTGGAGAGGGGCTCTTCGGCAGGCCCAGGCGAGTGCGGGCGCCGAGGCCCTCATCGTGCACTTCGCGGGGCACGGGGTGGCCGGACCGGGCGGTCAGACGTTGTTCCTGGCATCGCGGGAGACGACGCGGAGGGATCTGCCATGGACGGCTGCGCAAGTCGGAACGTGGCTGGCTGAGGCCGAAGCGGTGGAGGATGGACCGCCGGTATTGCTCTTGTTGGATGTGTGCGGGGCGGGCAGGGCCGTGGTGCAGCAGCTCCTGGACGGAATCAGGGCCGAGGACCGGCGTGCTTGGGTGATCGCGGCGTGCGCCCCTGACGAGAAGACGTATCAGGCACGGTTCACGGTGGCAGCCGGCATGGTTTTGGAGCGGTTGCGTGAGGGGCGGCTGGACATCTCTCCCGCTGTCGAGCATGTACCGGTGGAGACGCTGGCGCGTGAGATCGACCGTGAGCTCGCCCGGTCGGCGGTTGTTGAGGGCCTGCCGTCGCAGAGTGTGCTGCGGACGGCCCATCCGGAGGCCCGTGCGCCGGTGCCGCCCTTCCTTCTCAACCCTTCCTACCGGGCCACGGCCGGCGGTCAGTTCCGCCAGACTGTCGACCTGGGGCTGTGGCAGTTTGCGACCGCGGTGGACCCCGCGCTCGACCCGCTGCATTTCATCTCACGTGCGTCGGGAACCCCGCAGCAGCAGGACATCGCGCAGGGCTGCTTCTTCACCGGGCGCGACGAACAACTGGGGGCCATCAAGCGGTGGCTGGAAGGGCCCAGCGAGCAAACCCTGATGATCGTCACCGGCAGCCCCGGCTCGGGAAAGTCCGCGCTGCTCGGTGTGGTGGCCTGTCTGGCCCACGCTCAGCTGCGTGAGGTGTCCCGGCAGGTTGCCGGCGCGGTAGGGCGGGATGTCAGGCCTGAGCTGGATCCCGATCTGGTGGCGGTTCACGCCCGGCAGCGGGGGCCCTCCGAGGTTCTGGCATCGATTGCCGCCCAGCTTGGGCTGGCGACAGACCCCGGGCGGGGCTGGAGCGCTACGGCTCTGCTGAACCGAATCACTGACCATTGCCGCCGCCCTGTGACCATCGTGGTGGACGCCCTGGACGAAGCGTCCTTGGACACGGCACTGGTAGAGGTACTGAGAGAGCTGTCGCGCGGACGCCGGCGGTTTGACAAGGAGGATCCCCACAGGGACCTGGTGCTGTGCCGGGTGTTGGTGGGAACGCGGCCGTGGTGGGACAGGTATGCGGAACTGCTCGAGGACCTGGCCGACAACGAACAGCTCGCCCGTCTGGACAACAGCCTGCCATGGGGGAAAAAGTACGTCTCCCTGATCAAGGAGCTGTCAGCCAGTGGGCTGCTGGTTGATCTGGACAGCATCTCGGCCGAGCAGCGGACGGCAGAGCTGACCGGCTACGTCTGCGACGTGCTGGAGACGTCTCGGACCTACAGTGGGCCTGGCACTGCCGAGGTCCGCAAGGCCACTGCCCGTGCGGTCGCACAGCAGCTGGGGTTGCGCCACAGGTCCGGAGCGTTCCTGCTCGCCTCGCTGTTCGCGCACTACCTCGTCCATCAGGAAACAGCCCCGAGTGTTGAGGAAGTGGTCAAGAAGGTTCCGGCAAGTCTGCCGGCGATGCTGGATCTGCACCTGGACGTCCTGCAGCAGGAGCATCCCGCCATGTCCGCCGTGCTTGCGGCCGTGGCCCACGGATACGGGCAGGGCATGCCGCTCGAAGTGGTACACAGCGTTGTGCGGGCATTCGTGGCACCGGACTGCAAGGCGCCGGACCTGGACGATGTACGCAAAGCGCTGTCCGCAGCATCGTTCTACCTGCGGTTCAGTACCGATACCGACGGCCAGCGGTTGTACCGCTTCTACCACCAGAGCCTTGTAGACCATCTGCGCACCGCTCACGAGCGAGTGAAGCGTAGGGACATCTTCACGCGTGTTCTCGACACGGTTCCCGGCCCTGCCGAGGTGACCGCCCGCAGGTTCGGGCTGGCCCTCCCCTACGTGCTGCGGCATGCCGCTCAGCACGCCGTGGATGCCCGAGCCCTCGATGAACTGCTGCTGTCCGCCTCTTACCTCGTGTTCTGCGACCCGCTGTTGCTCCAGGAGCACACACAAGGCCGCACGGTGCGCGGGCGGATCGCAACCCTGATGAGCCGTGCTGCGCTGTCGGCCGTACACGAACCGTGGCAGCGGCGCGAGTGGCTCAGGAACACGGCGACGGTATGGGGTGAGAGGTGGCTCGTCGAGGCGCTCGACGCGCTGGAGGAGCCCACAGCACAGCGTCCGCGGGCAGCAATGCTGGAGTTCGTTTGGGGCACGGCCGAGGCACCACCCGACAACACCGAGCTCGCCCATGTGGGAAATGTCGACCCGGTCCTCGTGCGGTGCTCGCAGCGATGGCTGGCTGCCGGCGAGACCTACGCTGGGCAACTGGCGGTGTGGGACGTCCGTATGGGTGCTTTCCTCTTCTTTCTCCATATGCCGAACGACGCCCTGCCGGACATGCTGTGCGGCGCATACGGGGTCTTCGGCGCGCTCGTAGCGGAGGGGACGCCTGACGGCCATGTCAGGGTGTGGGACGTCAACACCGGGCAGGTGGAGATCACCATAGAGACAGACGTGGCTCCCCTCTCTGCGCTCGGCATTGTCGTGCAGCACGGCAGGGCGCTCGTCGTAGTCTGCGGTGGCGGCGAGGTCACCGCATACGACATGGAGGGCTCCAGGGTTGCTTCCCTGGACGTGATCGCCGACTGGCTGTCTGGGCTGGAGGCCGACGGGGACGTGGAAGACCTGTTCGAGCCCGACATGGACATCGAGGGCTACGACTGCACCGCAGTCGGCGCCACCGTACTGGATGGGGCTGAAGTCTATGTGGCCGGTGCTGTCGACGGCACCGTCCACATCTGGGACGCAGAGGGCAAGAAGCACGTCGTATGGGCAGGAGGACAAAAGCCCATCACCAGCCTGCAGATCCTCACCGGTGACGGCGGGCCGTTCGTCGTCACGGGCGCCGAGGACGGCAACCGGGTGTGGGATCTGCGAACCGGGGACTCACGGTTGCTGGAGGGCGTCGAGACGGTCGCCTCCGGAGCGGTGACGCTTCACGACGGCATTCCGTCCTTCGCGTATTTCAAGCAGGGCACCGAGCTCCTTGTGCAGCCGCTCGACAGTGGTCCGGTGAGGCCTGATGGTGTGTGCCGACTGCCGCGAGGGCTTGATCGAGTCGATGCCCTGGCCACGGACGGCACACGCTGGGCAGCGGTGGGGCTGATGACCAGCAGGTCGTCCTCAAGGGTGAGGACCGTCCTGCTCTCCCAGCATGTCCACGGCGGCAAGACATCACTGCTGCCGACCACCAGGCATGACTTCCTCGTGGAGTGCGTCGCCGTAGCCAGGGCGGTCAGCCACGGGTGGCTTCCCGCTGTCAGCGTGGACGAAGGGGGCACTCTCATCGTCTGGGATGCGCTGACGGGCAGAAGGGTCTGGGTGCGGCAAGGCGTGAGCGTCAGCGCCCTCGAGGTGGGGCGCCTGGGCAAGAGGAATGTCATCTTCCTGAGTCGGGGCCGTGGCAGCAAGAGCAGGATCGAGTTTCTGGATGCTGCCAGCGGGAGGCCGGTCCGCAAATCGTTTTCACCACGTGACACGGTTCAGCAGCTGTTCGTCGATGATACGAGCAAGGTCACCAGAGTCGTCGTACACACCTTTGCTGAGATCTACACGATCGGTTTGAAGGAAGACGAGCCGGAACGGACGCTGTACAAAGAAAAGGACCTCAGGGTGGGCATGGCAGATTGCTCTGCCTGGAGGCGGGACGGCAACAACGACGTCGTGGCCGTCGCTGTTACGAAGTCTCGGAGCGTCGGCTCGGATTGGGAATTTGACAGGATCCTGTCCGTGTACTCCACAACCGGCGTCAGGCGTGTCCTGGCCCAGGACACGCAAGAGCTGGCCGCCCTGGAGATCGGCCGGTGGGGCGACCAGGATGCCGTCGTCTGCGGTGACGAGGCCGGTTTCATCGGGGTGCTGTGCCTGGAAACCGGGCGGGAGCTGGCGCACTTCCAAGCCCATAAGGAAGGCGTGTGGTCCGTGGCGTTCGTCAGGAGGGGCGAAGTACCTCTCCTGGTTTCCTCGGGTGAGGACCATCGTGTCCGCGTCTGGGATCCTCGGGATCCTGGCGTAGTACAGGAAGAGATTGTCTTCCCTGACAGCCTTGGGATCATCGCCGTCAGCGAGGCGGGCGTCTTCGCCGGGTTCGGCACTCGGGTGGCGTTCTTCACCTGGTCGGAGCTGGCCGACCAGACAGACTGAGCAGGAGAACGGGAAGCTGATGGGTCGCATTGTGGTCGTCCATGGGGTGCGCAACTACAAGAAGGGGCTGACGCCGGAACAAGCGGCGGCCAAGCTCGCCGGCCGCTGGCAGGATTACCTGGCGGCCGGATACAAGGACGCCGGCCTGGACCACCTGAAGGTTCCTGCGATCACGGCCGCTTACTACGCCCATACCCTGCGCGCAGCCGAGGGGCAGGGATCCGTCGACGGGCTCGACCAGCTCTCCCCGGCCCAGCAGCAGGCGACCGTGGAATGGCTGCGTGTGGTGGGCATGCCGACCGATCCGGCGGAAGGCCAGTCGTGGGGCGGTATGCCGGTGCGTCAGGCAATCGACCTCGTCGCACGCAGGCGGGGTATCACCGCCCAGTTCCTGGGCCGGATCGCGGTGGCGCTCATGCCTGAGGTCTACAGCTACCTCGCCTCCCCCGACCGCCGGCGCCGGGCCCGGGAAGAAGTCGCCCGGACGATCGAGCAGAGCGGCGCGAAGGTCGTCGTGGCCCACTCTCTCGGGTCGGTCGTCACCTACGAAGCCCTGCACGCCCATCCCGGTCTCGGAGTCGAGGTCCTGGTCACGGTCGGCTCTCCGCTCGGAGTACCCGGGGCCGTTTTCGACATGCTGGATCCGGCGCCCGACACGTCCGGCAACGGAACACGCCCCCCGGGCATTCGGCACTGGGCCAACATCGCCGAGGCCGGTGACCTGGTAGCGCTCCCCCGCCGCCTGGGCGACCGCTTCCCCGTCGACTCACACCATGAAGCCCACATGTCGACCGTTGACTTCCACACCCTCGACACCTACCTCGCCAGCGGTCTCACCGCGTCCGCGCTCGCCCCCCACTGCGACACGCTGTAGTCCGACCGGCTCACGATGCCCGTCGTCTACCAGGCCGGACGGCCCGGTGCAGGCGAGGTCAAGGACGTTCCGCTGAGAAGGTAACGCGTGGGGCGAGGGTGCTCCGGCTGCTGGTGGGACGGTGCGCAGCTGGTCGGGCGTGATCGCGGCACAAGGGCGGTGCAACGTTTGGGACGTTCTGAGTGCCGGTGACCGAGCTGTCGCTCCTGGTTCTGCGTGTGAAGCTGTGCGCGATGGTTCACGGATGGGCTGGGATAGTTGCGGATGCCCTCATGCCTCACTTGCCCCGGATCCGTGCTGCGTTCCTCGCGCTTGGTTCCGTGCCGTGCCACCCGGGGCAGACAGGAGCACAGCTTCCAACAGACTTGGAAGCGCAGGCAGGACTTCGTCGTAAAGGGTCTCCTGCTCGCAGCCTTCACCTCCAGCACGGGCGATCTCTCCGGCCAGGTCTCGCAGAGCCGGCACGGCTTCTTGGGCGAGCTGGCTTGCCAGCTCGCGGTTCCCGGCGAGCTTCTCCGGGGGCTGGATGTATTTGACGCCGGCCTGGTAGAGGTCGACGGTCATGGCGACAGGGGTGACCGGCCTTCCGACGCGGTCGGCAAGGTTGCTGATGATGCGGATGCCGTGGGCGTCGAGGTCGCCCCATGCCACGAGAGGGAGCCAGTCGAGGGTGCGCAGGAGTTCGATGAGGCCGTTAGTCGCGTAGCCCTTGCCCCAGACGCACAGCCAGGTGTCGGTGATCTCGGGGATCTTGCAGATCTGTTCGAAGGTGTCCTCGTTCTCGACGATGAAGACGCCTCGGGCGTTGCAGGAGATCATGCCGAGGGCCTGGACGCCGCGGGCGGGGAGCGCGAGCCAGGGGTCGCAGGCTGCTGTGTCGGCGATGACGGTGCCGACGCGCCACTGGAGAGGGCCACGGATGCGCAGGTCGGTGTCGGCTTTGTCGACGGCCTGGTCAAAGGGGACGCCGATGAGGTTGGAGAAGGCCTGCTGCCGTGCGGGGGTCCATGTGCTCTTGGTGTCGCGGAGGCTGCGGCCGGCAAGTTCCTTTGCGGTGATCCTGCGGGGTTGGCTCTGGGCTGGCCACCAGGTGCTGGCGGCCCGGACAGCGAGTTCGTAGACGCGCCAGTCCTCGGCTCGGGTGGCCGTCTCCGCGGGGACCTTCAGGACGCGGCCGGGTGGCGTGTTGGCCAGCAGGGTGTGTTCGTTGGCGAGTTGTGGGATGCCTGACATCAGCTGGAGCAGGTCGCGATGGAGGTCTTCTGGGCGGGACCGGCCTTTGAGTTCGGCGAGTTTGTCCTCGGCGAGCTCGGCCCATGAGTGGGTCAGGGTCCAGGAGCGGGGGCTGTAGCCGGTGACGTTGACGACGTCGCAGCGCAGGATGACGGCGCCGCAGCGGATGAGATCGACGGTGGTTTGCCAGGCGTTGTCTCCGAGGTCGGCCTCGATGGTGGACCAGCGCTTGGTGCTTCTCGTCTCCAGGACTTTGGCCAGCTGCCGGGGTGTCAGGGCGGGGGGCGGGTCGTACGGGCTGACCGGGTGGTCGGCGACGAGGTCGACCTGGCGGGGCTTGACGCGTTGCTTGCGGTCCTTGGGGACGCGTACCTGGATGGTGTCGTCGCCGTCCTTGACGACGCGGGGCAGGGTGACCGCGGTGATACCTGCGGGCAGATCTCGCAGCGGTACGGTTTCACGGCCGTGTGCTTCGCCGATGAGGAGTGCAGGGCGGGGGGCGGGGTCAGGCATGGGCGCGTCCTGCGGTAATCCAGTCTTCGGTGAGTTGGGTGCGTTCGCCGTTGCTGTCGAAGGCCCAGACGCTGGTGGGCTGGTTCGTGATGTCGGTGGCTGATGCGTGGGTAAACCAGAGCAGCTCGCCGCAGACGTCTGCGGCGTCGGCCAGGACGCTGTCCTGGCAGGTGCCGAGGATGGTCAGGTGCTGGTCTCGGGCGACGTCGCGCAGGGCTGCAAGCACGTCTTTCCGGTTGGTCTCGCCGAGGCTGTTGCCGAGTTCGTCGAGGATCAGCACGCGTCCACGGCTCTGGTTGTCGGCGAGGAGGGCTGCGAGGACGAGCTGGATGGCGTGCACCTTGACCTGGGCGCTGTTGGCGTTCTCCCGGTAGGAGACGTATCCGCCGTTGCGGGAGCGCTTCCAGCGTGGGGTGACTTGCCAGTGCCAGTCGCTGGCTCCTTGTGGGCGGACGCTGTGGTGTTCGAGCTTGGCTCCGTAGCCTTCGCTGCTCAGGTCGAGGTCGTTGAAGGCTGCGCCGATCTGGGTGAGGAGGCTCTCGAGGTGGTTCTCGATCATGTCCTGGAGGGTCTCCAGTGTGTTGTTGCGCGTGGCGGCGCCTTCGGTGAGTTCGTCGATCGCCTGTCCACGGGTCTGACGGTCGCGGGTGATGCGTGCCGCAGCCACCTCGTCCTGATCTCGATGGCCCGCCAGGCGGTTCTCCAGCGGGAAGGCCGCGTCGGCGAAGGAGCGCACCGGCAGTTCCCCGGGATCGGCCTCGGCCAGAGACCGTGTGGTCCTCTCGCCTTCGCGCAGGTCTTCGCCCACGTCCGCGCCGGGGGCGCCGTCTACACCGTAATGCTCGTACGCGCGGCGCAGCGCGTACTCTGCCTGCCGGCGCAGTGCGGCGGGCCGAGCGGCTTGGGCCTGGTCGGGAATGTCGGCGAGTTGGCGGATCGCCGCATCGAGTGTTGCGCCCCACAGGTTCTGCCATTGCGGTGCGGCTGCCTTGGTGCGCTGGCGTTCAAGGGCGGTGAGTGTGCTGCGGCGGTCTCTGAGTTCCTTTTTGGCGACGTCCAGTTCGAGCTTGGCGGTGGCGAGGCCCTGCTCGTGGCCATGCTGTTCGCCCCAGGCGTGCTCCCAGACTTCCTGGAGTTGTTCCTCGGTTCGCTTGGCTTTGACGAGTCGGGCGTCGACCTTGTCGACGTCTGTCTGGAGTCGGTTTTCCTCTGCCTTCAGTTGGGCGAGCTTCTCGGCGGCTTGGGCAGCTGTGTGCTGCGTTTGGGCCAGGGTGACACCAGCAGAGGTGGCCATAAGTGCGTTGGCGGCCTCTGTCGCTCGCGTCTTGGCTTCGGCGAGTTGTCTGCGTGCCTGCTGCAGCCGGGTTTCGCGTCCGGCCAGCGGGGCGGTGAAGCCGCCTGTGACGGTCAGGGCCAGTGCCCGGTCGTGGACGTCGGCACCGTCGGCGGTGGGGGCGAAGCGCTCCTGAAGAACCGTCAGGAAACGCGTCAGGTTCAGGCTGCTGCGGATTCCCTCGGGCAGCGGTCCCCGCTGGGGGTCGCAGATGACGATCTGGGTTCCGGGCAGGATGGTGTGCAGGAGTGCTCGAGCCCGGTCCTCGTGGTGGGGCTGGATCACGACGGCATCGTTCCAGGGGGCGAGGCGTGGTTCCCAGAAAGGCCGGGCGGTCTCATCCAGGTCGAGCTGGTCGAGCAGACCGTGGGCGGGGATGCCGTGCTCGCTCAGCAGGTCGATGGCGCGGCCGGCCGTCCCGCAGCGGCCTTGCTCGACGTCGTGCAGGTACTCCTCAGCGCGGGTGACGGCGGCCTCGGCAGCCTCATATGCCTGTTCCGTCTTGACGTGCTTGCGCTGGCTCAGTTGTAGGCGGTCGGCGGTGGTGGTCGTGTCGCTTCCGTCCCAGTCGTGGATCTGGGGCAGCAGGGTGGAACGCTCTTCGAGCAGAACTGCGCATCGGGTCTTGAACTCGGTCAGCTTCTGTGTGAGTTCGCGGCTGATCTGCTGAGCGTCCGACCAGTTCTGTTTGGCCTGGCGTTCCTTATCGGCGAGGTCGGTCGCGGATCTGAGCGTGCTGACGCGGTCGGCGGCTTTCCGTTCGGCGGCCTCGGCGGCCTCGGCAGCTTCCTGTGCTGCTCGAATGTCCGCGGCAATGCTCTCGTCGAGGGCGTAGGCCTCACGGTAGGACGCTGCGAGGTAGCGCTGCCATGCCGTACGGCCGTCTTCAAGGCTGTCACGGGAGGCTTGACGGGCGCGTACTGCTCCCATCACCTGCTCTTCGACGAGCAGCTGTTTGTCGTGTTCCCCTTGGGCTTTGTCAAGGTTGATCTGGTCTTCCAGTGCCTGGCCGCGCAATCTGTATTCCTCGTCCAGCAGATGGCTCATGCCTGACAGGGCGATCAGGGACCGGCCGATGGCGTGGGGTTCCATCTCTGTCAGCTGCTGGCTGAGCAGCGAGGGTGCTGGCGGGCGCAGTGCGGTGTCGAGGTAGGTGAGGCAGCGGGGGGCGGTGCCGTAGAGCGTGTCGGACATGGCGCGGGCGGAGAGCAGTCGGCGTGTGCCCAGGGCACGCCACAGGTCGTCGGCCTGCATGCTTCGTTCGTGGTCGGTGGTGGCATCGGCGAGGTGCATGCCTTCGGTCCAGTTGGCCTGCAGGTAGGGCGCGGTGGTGGCGATGCGGATCCAGACGGTCAAGGGGTCGGTGCTGGGGTGGGCGGGGTGGGCGAAAACGCCGACGATGTACCCGTGGTCGACCGGGGATGCCCGGTGGGTCTGGTCGACTCCAGCGGCGTCGGGATGGAACAGGATGCCGCTGGCGGGTCGCCCGCCGTTGGTGTCCAGGCGCCATTGCGGGTCGGCCAGCAGCAGGGAGACGGCGATGAGGAAGCTGGTCTTCCCTGAGCCGTTGGAGTCCTCCTTGGGTCCGAGGCCGGAGACCGCGATGAACGTCTCGGGGACGATCGGGACGGCATGCGAGGTGAGCCTGGCAATGTCGAAGGTCTGTACGGCGACGAGCTGGCGGTCACCGACGATGCCCCGTGGCAGGTCGGAGGCAGGCGGGGCGGTCATGGCGTGTCCTGTGTCTCACGGTCGGTGACGGTGGCTGGCGGTGCCGGGCGGAAGGCACGGCGGCGTCGGATCGATTCGGCGAGGGGGCCGGTGGGGTCGGCCAGCAGGATGAGTTCCTCGAACAGCTGGCTGCCCGCGGGCTTCGTCAGACGCAGGAACTGGTGGCCCAGGACGTAGCCGGTCTTCGTGGGGCGGACCAGGTCGGCGTCGACCAGGCGCTGCAGAGCGCTGGTGATGACTCCGTCGGGCACCTGGCAGCCTTTGAGTTCGTGCACAGGAACAGGGGTGCCGCGGGTCCAGGGCTGGTCGGGCACCGTGGTGCCCGATGCCTGGGGAATGGCGACGCTGTGCAGCAGGACCAGGGTGAGGACCGCGCGGTCGTCGCGCGGCAGGATGCCGATGCCTTCGTGTACCAGGCGTTGCCTGATGTCGTCGTCGTAGCCGGAGAGATAGCCGCCGGCGACGGCGAGCAGGGTACGTCCGGATGCGGCCAGAACCTGTTCCACGACA
The DNA here is from genome assembly GCF_009299385.1 of Streptomyces cinereoruber. Lineage (NCBI taxonomy): Bacteria > Bacillati > Actinomycetota > Actinomycetes > Kitasatosporales > Streptomycetaceae > Streptomyces > Streptomyces cinereoruber. The sequence continues at coordinate 184,640 of NZ_CP023693.1, forward strand.
ACCCTCAGCGGAGTTTCCGCGAGCGCGCGGTAGTGGGCGGGGCGGACCGGCAGCATGGCGGTCTCTACAGCGCAGACCGCAGCGCGTACGTCCGCCCGCCGATTGTGGGGCAGTGCGTCCAGTGCCGGTATGTCCACCGTGTCACTCCTTTCCCGGGCCGGGCAGGACGTCGTAGCCGCTGCGGAGTTCGGCAACGTCACGCTCGGACCACAGCGCGGCCATGGGGCCGAGGCGGATCGTGCCGTCGCCCTTGTCCGGGGCAAGGTAGCCGCAGGCCCGCAGGAAACGCACGGCGATGAAGAAATGCGACGTGCGGCCCAGTGCGGCGATTCCCTCCCGGGGAGCGAGAGTGTCGTTGAACGGGACCAGGGTGGCGATGATGTCGTCCTGTCTGGCGGTATGCCCCGGATACAAGGGCTGACTGGGGTCGGGCCAGCAATGGCGGATACAGGCAGCGAGGGTGACCAGACGGAAAGCCGTCGCAGGACGGCGCACATCGCTGTCGTCCAGGCAGCCGTTGGCCGGTTCGACGTCGGAAGCGAAGGCAAGCATCAGTTCACGGGCTTCGCCGGCGGTGACGACGTCGGCCAGGCGGCGTTCCACATCGTCGACGGCGCCGCGCAGTTGGGCGAGTTCTGCGCAGTCGGTGGGGACCGGGAAAGTACGCAGGGCCCGGGCACGTGCCAACAGGTAGGGGTGGTCATTCATGAGGGATCTGCCGGTGTGCTCTCACTGTCGTCATCGTGGTCGTGCATGTCTTGGGGGCCGTCGGGGAGCCGGTAAACGGCCATGGGTGAGGCGTAGGTGACAGGGCCGGAGGGATCCACCATGACCTGGCGGGAGATGTGAAGCATGAACGGCAGGTCCGGGTCGGCCGCGACGCGCAGCAGGTCGACAACGTGTCGAACCGCTGTCCGCCAGGGCAGGGCGCGCAGTTCCTCGGTGAGGTCGGCTTCGGCCCGGCCTCCCATGAGCAGGGTCACTGCGGCTTCGCGTCGCTCCCGTGCGCGGGCGGCCCTGGCCCGCGCGGTCTCGACCGGGTCCGGACCCGGCGGCCTGGCGGGAGGCCGTGGCAGTCGCTGCCGCGGTGGCGGGGGCTGGTGGTCGGCGGCGGCGGTGAGGACTTGGCCGACGGTGATGTCCACACGAGGCGGGTCGAAGACGGTCGCGGCGAACACGCTTGCCAGCGCGTCGACAGGAGCCCGCCGGGCAGCGGTCAGATACTGCTCGGGCAGCAGCATGCTGAAGTCACGACGGGTGGTGGCCTGACGCATGAGGCGGTCATGGAACTCCTGAACGGCCGCCGTATAGCGCAGTGCCTCCTGGATCAGGCGAGTGTCGGCCGGACGCAGAGCGGGGTAGCGCTCGGCGATGGCGCGGACGACGTGCTTCGCCTCTTGGATCGAGGCGGCATGGGCGTGATGGTGACGTTGGCCGAATAGTTCCTCGATGGGCCTGGTCCGTACGAGCCTCAGCAGGTGGTTGGTGTAGTTGGCCAGGCTGCGCCGGACTTTGGCGATCTTCGCGGCGAGGTCCGCCTCGGTCAGGGAACCGTTCAGGATGCCTTCACGAGTCCGGTCCAGAAGCATCGTGATCTCGTGGACCCCACCGGCCTCCCCCAGCCGCTCGTAGACCAAGAGCGCCGCGCCGCTGGTCGGGTTGAAGACGTACCGCTGGTCATGAGCCTTCTGGCGTAGCGGCTCCAGCAACTGGAGCTTGGTGAAGACGTGGAAGCGTGCATCGAACTCTTCGACGGAGGCCACCGACACGCAGGCCTGGGCGATCTCCGCGCGGCTGAGACCGTTCTCGGAGCCGGAGTCACCGAACACGTCACGGATCGCCTCGGCAATGCGCAGCGCCACCGGGTCGTTGGTCACCGCGCCGGCCGTGGCAGCCACCGGCGCGATGAACGGCGATATGTGCTGCAGACCATCGGCGCTGTCCTCCTGCTGCACAGAGAACAGATCAGGTTGATCCCGCAAGCGCCCCCCACTCCCCTGCCCCGTACGGATCGAACAAGCATGACTGCCGATGGCGTCAACGCGCCTGAAAACGAGCCAACCTGTACTTGATCATTGAAAAGCGGCATACCCAGCCCGAGGTCACACGCTCGTCGCAGCCGACAACACCCGCCGAACAAGCAGCAGGCCGTCATCGGCCCCCGCCTCGTCACGGCATCGGGCAGCCTGATTCAGGGCGGCCCGGAACGACTGCAAGACACCAGCGAGTCCATTGCGAAAGCCACCCTCGGGTGAACGGTCACCGTCGCCGACAGCGGTGGCCAGGCACTGGTTTCGCTCCATTGGCCTCGCGGCGGCATACCCCCTCGAACAGCGTCTAGGGGCGGGCCGAGCCGCTAGAGAACCACCGGTACGGCTTCGTCAGGATCGTTAGGGGCCGCGACTCTCCACTGCTCGCCGTTGATCTCGGCGACCGGGGCTTCGGCCTCGTCGGGACGCCGGCGGGTGACCCTGACGCTTATCCATTGTCCCGGCCCCGGCTGAGGAAGCCCCAGCGCTGCCGCGACCCGTCGCTGGTTGTCGTACGGCCCGAGGAGGAGAATCCCTTCGGCCAGCAGGTCCCTTCTGGCCTGGCGTACTCGTTTCGCGGAGTCCTGGGTCATCGCCACGGCGCTGACAGCGCCACGGTCGATCAGCCGGCCCTGCACAACCCGGAAGAGGTTGTTGATGCGGCGCTGGGGATGCCTCGCGGACGCATCGTCTGCAGGGGCCAGGACCTGGGACAAGGTTTCCGGGTCGAGGTGGAGGAGGGTGTTCTCCGGCAGGGCGGCGTCCTTCACGAGCCATTGGATCGCGGCTTTGCCCGCGGCCGACAAGGCCGCTTTCCCGTCTCGGTTGGATGTGCGGTTGTTGAGGTGCTCGGGTGCGACGTCCAGGACGCCCAGGCTCCAGCGGGACTCGTTCTCGTCGACGCGCATGAAAAGGCATACACGCCCCACCTTCTCCGGTCCCAGCACCCAGGTGGGGGTCCAGGTGAAACACAGCGGCACCTGACGCATGCCACGGTCCGCACCGTGCCCGGTCAGCCCCCATCCTCCCCACAGATGGTGCGCCACCCTGTCGCCCAGGTAGGCCTTCTCGGTCCTTCCCAGCGAGGCAATGTCGTAGCGGCCGGTCCGCTCGCCGTCCAGCACGCTGTCAAAGGCCGCTCTCACCGAGGAGGCGGTGCGTTGCTGGAAGTCGGGTAGCCGGCTGAGGAAGGCGGTGACCTTTTCCAGGTCCGGGCTGTCGTTGTGCTGTGGCAAGCCGGCGGTGGTGGGCGTCGTTGCTGCAGCCGGGACGGTGGGTGTGGCCACAGGAATCTGATGTGCAGGGCGAGAGGGACGGGAGTCCAGCTTCCCGTTGGTGCGGGATGACGAAGAGGCATGCGGGGGCGGAGGTGCCGGGCGAGCCTGCGCGGCAAGCAGCTCATGGGCTGCGGCAAGTTTCTTCTCGGCTCGCTCGGCTCTGTTCCGCAGCCGTTCCACCTTCTTGCGCAGTATGTTGAGCTCGGCCAGGGCCTCCAGAAGCTGCCGGTCTACTATCACCGGCTGCTTGGCGGGGGCGGAGGCGCTGATCGCGGCGGCGCCACGGGCACCTGCCAGGAGCTCGGTGACCAGTGCCGTCATCTGTGCTCGACGGCCTTCTTCCACGCAGATGTCGATGACAGCGTGAATCAGGTGGGGCTCGTTTTGCAGCCCTACGCCTCGCAGGCGCTTCGACAGCGTCTGATGGCCGTAGGACAGCGGACCGTCGGGGTACTCGGCCCGAATCTTCCGCGACAGTCCGCGCAGTCCGATGCCGCTCGCGTCGATCTCCTCGCGCAGGAGAACGACGATGCTGCGCATTTGAGGGCTCAGATCTTCGATCGGTGCCCACGGGCGCCCCCGCCTGCCTTCGCTTCCCACTCACTCCCCCACTTTGTTCTCCTCAGTATGGCATTTGATTCGCGTGATCAAAGGATCAAGGCTCCAGTTCGCCCGCCTCACCCGGCACGCTGCGTATGTCACCTAAACACCAGTACAGCCAAGGAAACTGATGCGTCATACCTACGTGAACCTCTGCGCCCTCGGCCTCATCGTCGGAGCGGCAGTGGCTTTGATCGCCCTGGGCCTTCCCTCCGAGCAGATCATCGCCGTCAGCACGGCCGCGGGAGTCCTCTACACCGCCTGGCACCAGGCGAACAACCGAACGTCTCCGCGTGAGCAAGACGTCCCCCGCGCGAACGACGGACAGCAGGATCCTTCCTGAGACGGGGCGGAGCCACCGCTTCCGCCGTCGTCCATGCTGTTCTGCGGCGCGAGTCGCCCTGGGCACCCACTTCGTCCAATGAGCGGTTCGGGGAGGCGTGGACGACGGCTTGGAAGTCCTGGCCGGGCGCTGGTCTGGTTATGGGGATGCTGCCGAGCCGTGGCCGAGAAGCGCGCCGCTGCCGCTTCGGCTGTTCGCCAACGTGCAGCTACGCACAAGCGAGACCAGCGCCTTGATGGACGCGGCCCACGAGATCACGAAGCGCTTGCGCACTACGCAGCACGAGCAGCACCGCGACGGCAACGGGCTCATCGTGCTCCCCATACGGATCGACCCGTCGCAACAAGCGCCCGAGCAGAAGCCGAGCACCTACGGGTTGCCCTCGGCACGCTCTGCACCCACCGGCGGGGCGATCAGGGTGCGAGCAGCGTCACACCGGCGCCGAGCTCCTCGGCCAACCACCGTGGCGCTGCGCCAGCTCGCGCAACGACCGTCCTGTGTTCGGCCAGGCCCCGGACGGCAACACCTGCCAGGATCTGGCGAGGGCACGCACTGAGGCATGCGCCTCCGGGGGGTGTCTGGGAAGTCAGATGCCACGTGGCTGCCATGGGGCGGCTGCGATCACTTCAGTGATCTCGGGTGTGCCTCGGCCATGAAGCGTCCCGTCGGGGTCAGCCTGTCTTGCTGGCACGCCATTCGAGGGCTTGAGGGGTCTCGGTGAACTCCACCAGGTGCTCGCCCGCGAAGCGTTCCAGAGCGGTGCGTACCTCGGTGGGGGTGACGTAGAAGAATTCCTTCCTGTTGTTGACGCGGTTGACGCGGCGGTCGGCGAACTCCTGGTGAAGGCGGGTTTCGAGTCCGACGGCGTCCTTGCTGAAGATGAGTGCGTGGACGTCGAAACGGAAGGGGACCGCGGCGCCGCTGAGCTCGTAGACGCGGTCGAGAGGTTCGAGGCGTCGGGTCATGCCGATCTTGACGATGCTGTCGCCGAAGGCCCCGATGTTGGAGACGACGTAGACGTAGCCGGTGCGGACGTTCGCCGCGCGTGCGTCGACGTCCTGGAGCGCCTGCTGGATCTCGGCGAGTTTGGCTTCCATGTCGCGCAAGGCTTCGTGGTCGCCCTGGGCTCGCAGGCGCTCGAGGGCGACTTCGTAGTGGTTGAGTTCCTTCTTCAGCTTCTCCCGTTCGCGGTCGAGCTCACGCTGGGCGGCCGCCTCCTCGCGCTCACGGGCTCTCGCCTCGCGCTGAGCTTCCTTCTCCTCGTCCTTCTTCTGCAGGAAGTCGGCGGTCAGCTGCAGTTCGCGTACCCGGGCGTCGTGATAGGCGTCGGAGATGCGGATGTGCATGGTGGCGCCGAGTCGGGCGATGGTCTCCCGGCTCTTGTAGAGGCGGTCGACGAGTGAGGTGAGGCGGTGGGGACGCATGGTGCGGACGGCGTAGTCGGCTTCGGCGTTGTAGGCGCGGAGCATCAGTTTGGAGAAGTCTCGGATCATCTTGCGGCCCTCGCGTGCGGAGCCGTTGACGGTCCAGTCCGTGGCGGCGAGAACCGCCTGGTTGTTGTGGGCGAGGTTCTTGATCTCGGCCTTGAGGGAGTCCAGGCGGCTGCGGTAGGCGACGGCGTCGTGGAGCTGGTGGTGGTAGGCGTAGATGCCGGCCTGCTGCAGCAGGACGGTCTCGTCGGTGGTGACGATCTGCGCGCGCAGCTCGGTCAGACGGCTCTCAGCCTGGTAGATCTCTCCGCGGTATTGCTCGGCCTCCTTGCGGATCCGCTCGGTTTCCTTCGCAGCCTGCTTGGCGTCGGCCTTGATGTCCTTGGCAGTCTGGCGAGCCTGTGCCACGACGGATTCGGCCTCGGCCTGTGCCTGCGCATGTAGCGCGGCTGCCTCCTGGCGTGTCCGCTGCATGAGGCCGGCGACCTGGGCAGCGTCGGCGCCTTGGGTATGCGCGATCCACTGCCTGAGTTCCTCCAGCTCGCTCGCCTCGTCACGCCGCCAACGGCCGAACAAGCCTTTCTTGCGCCCGGCGGGAACGCCGGGCGCCGGCGTGTACTGCTGAGGCACAGCGGCCGCCGGCTGCGCGTCTTGGGGTGGGTCGGGCAGCCACAGCTGCCAGCCGGGAGGGGGCGGCGGCCAGGACGGGTCGGGTTGCCAGCCCGCCGGAGGGACCCAGCCCTGGACCAGGGGCCAGTTCGGCGGCGGATTGAATCGGAACCTGTCCACACTCACCCGTCCACTCCCCTCCCCCGGCACCGCCCGGTGCCCCGCCCTCGATTTCCCGCGCGATCATGCCGTGCAGGCTGCCGGGAGGAAGGCCGATCACGAGGATCGGCGCAAAAGGCACCCTGGCTGCCACCGAAGGCCGCGGGAGGGGCGTCGTCGCGCTCCGGCTTCGAAAGAGCCATACTCGGCGCGTGTTGCCGCCGGTTTGGGCGACGTTTGTCAGGCTCCCGCGGACGGGATGGCGTGACGCTGCCGCACTGAGCAGCCGTTCTGCGCGGCCCTGTGTCCCGGGTGGGACCGTGCCTGCCGAGAGGGCCGGCATTCCGCCCAGGGCCAGTCAGTGTGTCTCGGCCACGCGGGGGGATATCGCACATACCACTCGTGTGTGCCCAAGTCACCTTACCTTGCACATCAGATGGCCGGTTTCTATGCCTCCGGTCCCCCACTTCCGAGGAGTTGTTCGTGTCTGCTTCCCTTACGCCCGTCCAAAGCATCGACGCCACGACCGCGGCACTCCAGGAAGAGCTTCCTCGCCTGGAGCAGCTTCAGCAGGAACTCGAGAAGGAGCTGGCCGCGGTCTCGGAGCGCATCCTGTCGGTCCGTAAGGCACTGACGGCCTTGCTGGCCCTGGCCGAGACCCCTGCCCCTCGGGCGGTGCAGGCCGCGCCTGAACCGGCTGTGGCAAAGGACGAGACGGCGGTCGAGGCGGCGCCTATACAGGAAGCGGGTCCGGTTCCCGCGCCCCGCAAGGCCGCCACCACACGCGCGGCCGGCGAGCGTAAGACGACGCCGGCCAAGGCCAACGGGCGGAAGGAACGGTTCCCCTGCGAAGAAGCCTCGCGTCGCGACCGCGTCGCGGAACGCCGCTCCTGCCGCGAAGGACCCTGCCGGCTTCACCGAGCAGGTGATCGGCATTCTCGCCCGTTCACCGGAGACTGCGATGCGCGCGCGGGACGTCGCCCAGGCACTCGGCCATGATTCCTCGACGGGCGCCGTGAACTCCGTCCGCAGCACGCTCAACCGCCTCGTGGCCACCTCGCGGGCCGCCCGCGCCGGCCGGGGTCTCTACCAGGCCGCTGCCGCCAGCTGATCCAGTCGCAGGTCATCGCCATCCGGCACCTCCTCGCCGGGGCCTCGCTGACGGAGTCTGGCACCTTGTGATCTCTGTCCGCACATCGACCCGGCGAGGCTCCGCTGCCCTTCGTTGCGGGCCAGTCCGACGAGGGCTACGGCGTCGTGGTCGAGTTCGCCGGCTGTTCAGAGCCGCACCCCGCCCAGGCCGCCGCAGCATCTCGATCACCACCCGTTCCAACAGCCGACACCGCGCCTGACCACGCTTCCCCAACTGGTTGCACAGGGGGCGTGAACTACCGCAACTGAAACCACCAGATGCCCCCAGTCACCGCGGCGCTGCCGGCTGCGTACGCAGCGCCTCGAATCATGGCGAACCCTGCGGCCCGAAGCAGGCGTCGGGGTCCTTTGCGAAAACGTCTCGTCATTTCGTCTCTCCTCTGAGCTGGCTGCCGTGCGCACGATGCGCGACAGGCGTATGGCTCAGTAGGCCAACCCGTCCCAGAGTGAGGCCCTGTGTGAATCGCGGGGTTCTAACTAGACTCGCCTCGTGGTGTGGAAAGAGCCCAGCGAAGCCGAGCAGCGATTGTGTGAGCAGCTTGCGGCGCACGGGCTGTCAGTGAGCTGGGCGAAGATTCGTCGATGGCGCGAGTTCGGTGCGCTGCCCTGGAAGAAGCGGGAAGGCCTGGGGCGTGGGGCTGGGTCGAGCTCGGGGCTCCTACCGGAGACTTTCGCTGTTGCTCAAGCCCTGGCGCTGGCCACCGCGAAGAAACGGCCCCTGGAGCAGGCCGTACTCGAGGTGTTCACCACGGGCGCTCGGCTCGATCAAGTCCTCGCGGCCGCGACGGTACCGCTACCCGAACGTGCGGTTCGACGCGCTCTGGCCTGGTACATGGCGCGGGATCGCTCCCATCCCTTTGCCGCCATCGAGATGGCCGCCAGATCCGCAGGCGGCTGCCCCGACAAGGCCATGGATGCCGCTCTGGAGGCGGCTCACCGGTACTTCCCCAAGCTGTACCGCCAGGCGAAACAAAAGGGGCGACCGCCGGGTATGACGGTGCCCGACAGCCTCGCCGACGCCGATGGCCTCGCGACCATCGCCGTGGCAACGGTGCTCGGCTTCGAGGTCTTCGGCGCCGACGCCGTTGTGGAGGCAGTGAACCAGTCGCTGCCCGAGCTAACTGACGAGTACGGGGACCAGGTCTTCGCCCAACTGAGCAGCTCTCTGCGAGGGGCTGAAGGTCACGGCGCGAACCCGTGGTCCCGCCGTGCTCGCTGGCCCTCGCTTCAGGACCGGATCCAAAGGGTGGAAGAGGTCGAGTACGCGCAGCTCTGCGGGATCCGCGATGCGCTGGCCCTACTCGTGGAAGCCTCCCCCGCGCTGGCGCTGGCGCGAAGAGCAGGGGTCGAAGATCCGGCTGTACGGCACGTTGAGGCAGTTCGGGCGGCGAACCGGCGCACAGATGAGTACCTGCGACGGGCCGAGGACATCAGCCGCTGCCCCACGGAACGGGCCTGGAAGGACTTCACCGGCCTTCTCCTGAACGTCTGCATTTCGCCACGGCGCCTCAGTACTTTCCAGGACGATGTCACGGCTCTGGATCCTGCCTTGAACGACATTCCAGGCCTTGGCCGTCGGGTGCTCGCGAGCTGTATCGCCGCCTCGGCCGGCGAAGCATAGGGGCCTCGCTCACTGCAAGAACACCAAGCGCCGGATGCCAAGCCGAAGCGAAGCCGTTGCGGCTGAGTCTTCAACGGGGTGCAGGAGGTACCGTTCCCTGGCACGCAGCGGGACAGGTCGGCATCAACCCTCTACAGCCTCACAGGCCCAGGTGTGCCATCGTTCCAATGTGAGTTCTGAAGACATAGCCGCCTACGCGTCACTTATGGCAGGCATCGCTGCCCTGGTCATGGTCGCTTTCGGACTGCGCCAGTTGCGCTTGCTACGGGAGCAGAACCGGAGCAGTCAAAGGGCGAGTGCCGCTGCTGTGGAAGCTGCGGATGCTGCTCGGGCTGCCGTCACTGAAACGGCTCGGACACGTGCTGACACGTTCGCGCCAAGGATCACGGTGCTGTCCGAGGAGCCCCAGTGGCCTCCGCTCATCAGCCGGCACGCGTCCCGTGGAGATCGTCTGTTTTCCTCGGGCGTCGTGCATGGTGCCGAGCAGCTGGGCCGGGAAGAGCTGATCTTCCCCGAGAGTGCGGAACACCTAATGTGGTTCGTCGTCCGTAGTGTTCTCACGAACGAGGGTGCCTCGACAGCTCGTGTCCGGATCATGGGAGACGGCGAGTTCATCGAAGGTGATTCTCACCTGCTGCCCGGTGAGCGGCTGTCTGTCCCTCCGCGAAGTGCTGCAGGCTCCGGCTTCGGAGAGGACTATTTGCACCGGATGCACATCCTGCGTCCCGGACAGTCAGCTCTCGTTCAGTGGGCCGCTCCGATGAAAGTTGCCGAGTGGACCGTCAACCATGATCTGGGAGCTCCACCGGAGGCGAGCGTGACGATCGAGGCCTTCGACCACGCTGCCCATGGTGTCATCGACCGCACCAGGGTGAGCGTCACCGCTCGGGTGCTTCGTCCGGTCCGCGGGCGTGAGGCGCACTGGGCTCTGACCACCGCCGAACCCCGGGACGTTCACGTCGTGGTCTGGGATACCGAGCGCGAGTACCGCAGCGAGCAGCGCGACTGACATGCGACCGTAGAGGCAGCACGGTGCCTGAGCCGATGCAGGATCTGTCACCCGGTCGGGAGCACTGTACGTCGGCGGCCAGGGGGAGCTCGAGATCGCCTGCCTGGCCCCTACCTCGCGCCTGCGCCTGCGTGAGGCTGACAGCTCTCGGAAGTGCGGGTGCCCGGTGGCAGACTCTGGCCGCGCTGGCCGGGAGGGTGCCACTGACTGACTCGTTCAGCTGGCGTACAGGTTGAGCAGGTGTTTGCCCGGTCGGGGCTCGAGGTTGCGGTAACTGAATCGCAGCAGGGTACGGCCAGCGGCGCTGTGGTCTTGGCTGAGACTGATGGGCTTCAGAGGGTGGGCTGCGTGAGAAGCGTCAATCGATTAGCGGACCTGGCATCGCGGACGTAGATCGCCCCCTGCCCGGGGCGTCCATAGTTTGCTGCCCGGCCTGGCGTTGCAGGGCTAGGATCCGCCCGCAGCGTTCGCGGCGGTCTTTCGTACTCGGGGACGGTGAGTGAGGCATAGAGTGTGGCGAGGGTCGAGCGGTGCGGGTGGTGGCCCTTGGGGCGGGAGCGTGATCGGCGGGTGGACGAGGCGGGGTTTCGCCGAGCGGGTATCCCCGCGAGCGCGCACAAGGAACGCGCGAGCTATCACGTCCTGGGGCTTGTGGCCAACAGTGCAGGCTGTCAGCTGCAGGATCCGCAGCTCGACTACGACTGTCTCGACACGACAGTGCTGGGTTCGGGTCCACACTCTCGGCGCGGCCCCCGGTTCGATGTCCAGCTGAAGTGCACAAGCAGCGTCCATACGGCAAGGCCGCTCGCCAATGGCGACTACTCGATGAACCTGCCGGCCGACCAGTACCTGAAGCTACGAGCCCCGGGCTATGTCCCGGTGCGGCTGGTAGCGATGATCCTCCCAGAAGGAGTAGAGGTTCCGCAGGTCAGGAACGACGGGACCTTCTGGGCCCTGGATGGTTTCATGCTGTGGTCCGACCCGGAGGACTGGCCTGCGCTTGAGCCTGGGAGGAAGTTCGGCAGAGTGATTCTCCCGCGGGAGAACGAGTTCACTCCGGAGTACGTCAGAGACCTGATCAAGCGCCTGGGCAACGGAGGTGGGCGGTGAAACTGGAAAAGCTGGACTCTGGGGCCTTCCGGCCCCTGGTTCCGTCTGTCTCCGTCGCGATGCTCTCGGACTTCCTTCATGAGGCTGGCTGGGTGCTGGCCGACGAACGTGAGGGACTAGCGGAGTACTGGCTTTCCCCCCAGGCGGGAGCCGGTGAATCGGAGGATGGGGCCTACCTGCTGCCGCTGAACGAAGGGATGCGTGACTACGACCGTAGGCTGGCCGAGCTGCTCGCGGGACTGGCCGACTACTTCGGTGATGACGCATCACAGCTTCTGCAGCGAATCAGTTCCGTGGACTGGGACACTCTGTTGTTCCGCATAAATCCTGCCGGGCCTGGTGAGTCCGTGCCGCTTGCCGAGGCTGCGAGCGTCCTCGCTGTGGGCTCGGAAATGCTGAGGCTGGCGGCTCTCTACACGGACAATCCCGAAAGGACCGGATGGGGCAGCCGCCGTAGTGCCGGCGTGGCGGCCTATCTGCGCGACGGGGTGCGGCTCGGCCACACCCGGCAGGGCAGCTTCGTCTTCCCGGTGATGTCTCGTACCGGGCCATGGCAGGGAACCCGGCCGCCATTCGGACGGCAGGTCATGATGAACCTCGCCGCCGCGCTCGACCGTGTCCATCGCTGGGTCCGTACCGGCGCCGATGAACGTGAGGGCATGCCTCCGTTCGAGACCGCCGTTGCAAAGTCCCTGCGTCCGCTTGCCCGAGCCGGAGACCTGTCGCTTGAACTGTCGTTCCAGTGGGCTGCGAATCCTCCCACCATGGAGAACATGCGAAACAGTCCCCTATCCTTCGACGCCTCCGCCGTACGTACGTTGCACAGACGTACCCAGCAGCCGACCATGCCGCACGGCATCGAGGATGATCTGCCGGAGCCGGAGAGGGCTGCTCTGCGGTCTCCCTCCGCCATCACCCGCCAGCCGCAGGAACAAGAACTCACCGGCGAGATCGTCGCCATCGGTGTAGATGACCGCAATGCAGCTCGAGGGCAGAACCCCTGCTTCATCGTGCTCCGTGTCGGGGAGAACGACTACACCATGGCGGTCAACCATGACGAGCATGACTACGCGCTCCGCGCGCGTCGAGACGGACGGAGGGTCACCGCCAGAGGGGAAGTCGCCATGCGTGGGAACGGGAGAACGATCCAGGGCTCTCTGGTCCGGGACCAGACTCCCTCGCTCCCCCGTCGACCTTAAGGCGTATAGGCACGTCCAAGGGACTACCGCCGCCATTGCAGGAGGCAGCTGGTAGGCACCCGAGAACGCAAGGCAGCCTCGCTGGTCTCAATACTCGCAACCGTCTTGTACGAGGGGCGCTCCCCAGGTCAAGTTGGCGTCCCGCTCGACGGCTGCGAGCAGACGCTTCATGGGGTGCGGCCGACGTACACCAGTAGCGGCTTCACCCTCTGGATCGCCCTTCGGCGGTACCTCTACGACGCCCCGGGTGATGTCCGAGGCTGGACCTATGCTGATCACGTCTTGACCCGATGAGGCTTCGTCCCGGTCGCTGGGCATGGAGATGGAAGCGGAAACAGAGGTCCCGTGGCGAAGTCGTCTCTCGGCCCGCAGAAACGCTCCTCAACAACGGCTGCCGGTGAAAGGTCCGTCGCGGCCGCCGGCAGTATCGCGACAGCCGTGACCGGCGACGGGAACGTCGTCATAGCTGGCGATGTGAATGTCATCAACTGCTACATGATCTTCAGCAACACCAAGGACTCGGTACCTAGGGTGGGCGAGGTGGCAGTGGTGGATCAACCTTCGGTAGCGAACAGGGAGAAGGTATTCGTTCCCGTACTTGCGGGCATCGTGAACTGGGTGGGCCAGGGCATCTCATTGCATCCCGGCCCACGCCTGGTGCGCGCTTATGTCGAACACGCCCTGCGCCAGGTAGGTGCCGAGGGGGTGGCCGCCTACGGCCAGGAGCTCGACAACGGCGACACTCTGCTGTTGTTCACGGGCGCCGAGGATGTACGCGTGCTCGGCGCGCTCCTGCTGCGCGAGCTGGATCAGCTGATGGCGACAGACTGGCAGCGAGCCTCACGCAAGGAGGGCTACCTGCTGCCGCAGGTACGGCTGATGCTGCATGCCGGGTTCGGGGAGTTCGATGGCTCCGGCATCTGCAGTCCGTCACTTGTCGATGCCCTGCAGTCGCACTCCAGGACCACGGCGATGAACGACGCAGGTGCCGGGGACGCGGTCGGTGTGGTGGCGTTGGTCGCGCGTGACGCCTTTGATGCCGAGGTTTATGGCTTGCACTGCGGCGGGGCCCAGCTGTGGCTTTCGTTCACGCACACGGTGCCTGGTGCTGCCAGTCTGGACTTCTGGTTCCGTGGCGCGCTGGGCGTGGAACGTCGTGAGCCTCCTGCCGACACATGATGCGGACGAATCCAGGATTCGCAACTAGGTTGTCTGGAAGTAGAGATGAGCAGGAGTGGTGATGCTGACGGGTTGGCGCAGGGGTGTGTTGTGGACGGTGGCGACGACTGCTGGTCTGATCGTTGTGGGCTTGACGCTGCTGCTGTGGCTGAATGATCTCGGGACGGCAGGGACGGTGGCGGGCTTCGTCGCTGATACCGCCGCGATCATCATGGTCGTCCTGACCGTGCGGGCGCTCTTGCTTCAGTCCGGTCAGCAGCAGAATCACACTACGGCGTCGGGCCCGGGGGCGGTTGCGGCCGGTCGTAGCATCGGCAGGGCCGTAACGGGCGATGGTAATCAGGTATCGGGGCCGGCCCCGGCCGTCGCGCCGGGTGGTTCAGCGCTGGGTGGTTCAGCGCTGGGTGGAGCGGTGGAGGCGTCAGGATCGAAGTCGGTCGCGGCGGGTGATTCGATCGGTGAGGCTGTGACAGGCGACAACAACACGTGAGAGACAGCCGGAGCTCGATCGGTGGGGTGAGCATGGGGGACGGGATCAGCACGTGAAGTCCTGGCGGAGCTGTTTCGGCATCGGGCGGGAGAACAGGTGGTCCCGTGGCTCCCAGGAAGGTTCAGCTGAATCACGTGGGGTGTCGGCGTCGGGGGACGGGGCCGTCGCGGTGGGCGGGGATGCCGGCTTCATCCTGAATGGGCACTACAACACGGTGCTCATGGTTCCGGGATACGGGGGGCCGAGAACGCTGGATGACCTGGCTGCCGCGGGCCGGGCCCGCATGGTGCAGCGCTGGCATGCGGTCGGTGTTCCGCTCGATGTGGCGTGTACGTTCGCCGATACTGCGCATCTGGGATCCCTTCCCTCTGCGATGGTCACCTCGCCCGAAGGCCGTGTAGTGGTCCTGGAGGGTAGCTTTGGGGCGGGTAAGTCGCTGGCAGCGGAGCGGAAGCACCAGCAGGACATCACCGCAGCCCGCACAGATGCGCGGGCCCCCATTCCTGTTCACCTCCACGCTAAGCACATTCAGGGTGGTGTGGTCGACGCAGCCATCCGGGCAGCACGTCCCTTCGGTGATCCTGCAGCACGTGGGATTGCTCTAGTGGTGGACGGACTGGATGAGCCCGGCCCGATCCGCGGCAAGGAACTGTTGGATCAGGGTCTCAGCTGGACCGCTTCGACGGCCGGGCAGCGTTGGCACATCCTGTTCACGGTCCGCCCTGGCCTGGAGCTGAACGACTCTGTTCGCCGGATCATGCCGGATTTGGGTGAGGATGAGACGGCCCTGCTGATCGACCGGCTCGGCGGGAACGGATCTGCCGTGGGCAGTCAGCCGAGCATGGTGCGCCATGTGCTGCGCCGTCCGTTGTTCGCCATCATTGCAGCCGGGCTGCAGCGCGATCGGAGTCCTCTGCCACACAGCCCGATGGCCTTCCTGCAGGCGCTGGTGACCCGGGCCGTGCGCGATGCGGAGGAGGCCAAGGAGGAACGCGCCGAACGGTTGCTTCAGAAGCTGGCCACGGAGTGTGCAAGCACTGGTGGTCTGGCAGCAGCCGCTGATGTGGGCAGTCCTGGCGACGTGCACGCGCTGCTGGGTACCCGGCTAGTGGTACGTGTCGGCGAGCGACACCTGGCGTTCGCTCTGCCCGTGCTCGAGCAGTACTTCACTGGTCAGGCTCTGCTGGCCGGCGGAGTACCGGCCGACGTGACGCAGAACGTGGAACTGCTGGACCGCTGGCGCTACGGGTTGGCCATGGCAGTCGCCTCGGCAGGCTGGGAGGCGGCACGAACGGTGATCGAACCTCTGCTGCGCGCCCAGCCGGGCATCGCGGCATGGGTCGTCCACGAGGCCGTCCCCCGCGCTGTACCTGAGAGCGAAGGTCCGTGGCCGGATATGGCTACCAGCCTGGTCAGCCAGCGCCTGCAGGCGACCCTTGAGGCCTGGCAGCAAGGGCTCGGCCCGGCAGGCGACCTGATCTTCTTCTACACAAGATGGTCTGGCCCCGTCACGGTCGATGCCCGGCTGAAGGGCAACAAACTGGGACTGCACATCCTGCGGAGACACGCCGACCACACTCCGGAACTCGCTATCCCCGTCTCCCATCGCCGGGCGGAGCCGCATGGAATGCGCCCCCTGGCAGCGTCGGCCCGGCCAGTTGCGGCAGATTACGCCGCCTGGCCCTGGCAGGAAACCCTGGGCACAGTTGCCTCGCGCCTGCACATGCTGTGTGAGCGCAGAGATTTTGACCTGGCCGACTGCGACGCCTACACGAAAGAGCGGTTGTGGCTGGCAAGCACAGGCCTGCTGAGACGTGCAAGCCGGCGCTATGCACCATTGCAGGCAGACGAAGCACATCAGGCCTTGCGTCAAAGTCTCTACTCCGCGGGAAGGCTGCCTGTCCGGTCAAGCTACGGTCACCAATTCAGCGGACGGCAGGTGGAGTTGCTTCGGATTGACGAGCAACTCGGCGGTGGTCGATGGGCTGACGACAGCGGCATGCTTCACTACCCCTACGCTGCGCCCGACCAGGAAGACGGTCCCCACGTGCACTGGGTCTGGGACACATACAGTCCCTCACAGCTCAGGCTGCGTACCGAGCAGGTCCTCTCCGCCGCCATGGAGATCTACACCGCGCTCGTCGACACCTGGTTCCCCCACCTCAAGCAGGTTCTCGGCCTGGCCAGCGCCTGCCCCGCCACATTGGTCGCCGACCTGTACGTAGCCCCGCCCCAGGACAGTGACTCCTATGAACCGCCCCTCATGCGACTTTCCCTCCGCCCCTCGACGGGCAGCTCGGTCAGCGTCCACCTCGTGCCGTCAGAGGATGACCTCTACGCTCCAGCCCCGCCTCTCTCACCCGGAAACGAGCCGGCAAGGTCCCCATGGGCGCGCCCGAGTACACCGGTCATCAGCGAACCCGAAATCTTCGACGACGCTCCCGCGATCGGCTATGCCTACGCCTGGCTTCACGAAGACCTGCACCGCCTACACCTCACCTCACACGGACCAGGAAGAACAAACTCTGGCCTGCCATAGCGCTCTTACACGCGGCATACGGCAGAGCTGCCTGCTACGGCACGCGGCGCTCGGGTAGCAGGCCCAGTTCACGTGCAGTGGCCAGGTCCTCGTACGCCGTGGTCCGGCCGACATGCATGCCGGGGCAGACGAGGGTCTCGATTACCTGGCGTGTGGAGAGATCGGCTGGTGCATCCCAGATGATCTGCGCGGTCTTCTCGATGCGCGGCAGGTAGGTACTCCACCATCGTGGTCCCGTACGGCGCCGGAGTTCCTTCACGAGAACGATCTGCGGATCGGGCATGACATCGCCAAGTCGCCTGATACGTGGTGGCCCCCATCCATCAACGATCCACTCCCAGCCCTCTTCGGTGGCTTGGAAGGGACCGTAGGGAATCATGGACAGGGCCAGCGGCAGAGCGAGCCTCCGGGCGGCAGCGCGAATCCGGTCCTTCTCCTGGTCCGAAGACACGCCACCAACCGTGGTGGCGTTCTCTTGCTCGACGAACCCTCCGCGGTCGACCTCGAGCGCGACGCACATGTCCACGCCGGTAGCGTTGCAGCTCAGCCAGATGCGGAAGCGGGGCGGGAAGAGGTGGCCGGCCACCTGGACCGGACGGTCCTTGAACCAGGACTCGTCTCCGTCGTGAAGACTGGAGGGCTCGACGATCAGACCCTCCGCCCAGTATCGGTTCACTCAGCTCCCTCGCCATGGGAGCTGCGGAGCGCACCGATCAGCAACAGGCCGAGAGTTGTCGTCCCGCCGAACGCCACGGCGGCATCCCGTACTGCCTTCGTGACCGGCTCGGAGTCAGCCTGGGCAAGGATCACGGCTGCGGCAGCCGCGAGCAGCCCCACCAAGACAGCCACCAGTACGCGGTAGTGAGTAGGTTGCACGGCTCCACTCTCGTGGCACTGCGCCGGGCAATCCAGGGTTCTTCGGTCCGCAGAATGCGAGACGAAGAAGCGGACAGCCTCTGACCTGCATAAACTCCACAGGGGCCGTTGGAGTCGGCATGGAAATGACACGGCCTTTCGTCACTAGCGTCAGCGCCAGTGCGTCACGGCCTGTCAATGACAACTAGCAGGTCACCAGGCCTACGCCGCTGACATCGAGGTGACGACTCACTACTGACACTTCCCTGCAGACCATCACTGGCGCCAACAGCCACGACTCCCCGCCCCTGGCCCCAACTCTCGACCTGCTGGACGGGCTTGAACCGCTGCCGGACGGCATCACCGTGCACCTCGATGCCGGTTACGACTCTGCCGGCACCCGCACGGAACTGGACCGGCGAGGACTGCACGGACGGATCGCCCACAAGGACGAGAAGGCAACGATCCAGGCAAGCCGACGCTGGCACGTCAAGCGCACCCATGCCTGGCGGAACGCCTTCCACCGCCTGGCCCGCTGCTACGAACGCCGCACCCTGGTGATCAACGCCTCCTTCGACCTCGCCGACACCGTCATCACCGTCATCACCGTCCGCAGCCTGATCCAACGAGCCTGGACCACTCACCGCTGGGACCGCCGTCCACGGCTCCGCCAACGACTCAGCTCTTCTCCTGCGGCTCCTCATCCGTCTGCTGCACGCCGTCCAGATCGTCGGCGTAGTACTCAATCGCCCGCCGGTAGCCCTGCACCCGACGGTCGCCGCTGGTGGCGGCCAGCGTCCTCAGCAGAAGCCGCACCGCTTCCCGGCTTTCACCCTGGTTGTACAGCGCCATGCCCAGGAAGGCCTGCAGTGCCGGGTCGTCGGGGAACTCATCAAGCCCACGCCGCAGCGTCTGTGAGGCCACCCCGTAGGAGCCCAGGACCCGGTGAGTGCTCCCCAGCCCGAGGAAGGCCCCGTGTCGATCTTCGGGAGACAGGCCCGCACCGGCCAGGGCCCGCTCATAGAACGGGACGGCTTCACGCTCCAGACCGAGAACATCGTGCGCCCAGGCCGTCTGGTAGGCGATCTCGGCATCCTGCGGATACCGCTCGGCCAGCTCCACCAGCTGTTCCCGGGCCTGCCCGGCCTGGTCCTGCTCCCGCAGCTGTACCGCTCGCGTTAGCGCCGCATCCCTTTCGCGATCATCACTCATGCCACCCACGGTGTCACACCAAAATCAGCCGCACCTCACCAGCTCGGCCATTCCACGCGAGCTCTAAGCGTCCCGGACGCGCTCCAGGTGTGCGTCCCGTTGTTGGGCGGCGGTCGATGTGCTGTCTCCCGTCCCGCAACTGGCGAGGCAGACAGCAGCCAGCAGGACACCGCACGCGGTGACAGACCAGTTCCCCCGAGGTCTCATGATTGCGAGGCCACCTAGGTCCTTGCCCGAAGGACGGACCGTTTCCTCTCGGGGCCATATTGGCGTGTTCGGGGGCCTGGGCTCAGCCCCGGCTAGGGGTGTCCCCGCAGTCGGCGGTCCCGGCGCCGGCCGGGAGCTGGATGGCGTACACGTCGCCGGGCCGCAGTTCCGGCGGGGTGCTGTGCTCGCCGTACGTGGCGATGACCGTGACCGTCGCCCGGGAGAGGGGGTGCTCGTACGTGCGGAAGTACGGCGCGTTCGACGCGGCCTCGGCGACGGGCACGAGGGTGGCGCCGCGGCGCTCCAGCAGGCGGTGCAGCTTGTCGAAGCGGAGCCGGGGCGCGAACCGGCCGTACCGCGCGCGCAGTGCGCCGCCGACGAGGGTGCGGTCCCGACGAGCGAGGCGGTGCACCTGGAGACTGACGTGGTGGCCCGCCCACGGGTCGTCGGGCCCGGCCCGGTGCCAGTGGAACTCGATCAGGCCGTAGTCGCGCCACAGGGTGCCACGGCCGCCGTTCTCCCCGTATTCCGTCCCCAGCACCTCCGCCACCCGGTCGGGGCAGTCGTCAGGGCGCAGGCCGAGGACCGTACCGGTCGTGACGGCGTCCAGGTAGAAGGCCAGGGAGTACGGGGTCATGAGGGGATCCTAAGGGCTGTCCCGTAACTCAAGGCGAAGGCCAGCGCGTCACCACAGGAAGATCCGTCTGTCCGGTTGCGCCCCGACTCGCGGCCTCATCTGAAGCCGGGCCATGCAGGTTGAACCGGACACTGGCAGGCGGTATCTGGAGTTACGGGACAGCCTTTACTGATCGTTTCAGAATGAGGTTCGGAGGCATCGCAAGCACGTCGCGGCGGCCGGGGCGGCAGCAGTGGAGCGACGCGTTCCCACAGATCATCAGGCACAAGATCACCCGAAACCCGCACCACTCTGCCGCCACCCAACCCGACTACCAAGCCCCTACACCGAACTCATTCTGAAACGATCAGTTAGTCCGCGGTGGGGAAGAGGAATTCCTGGGTGGTCTGGTAGCGGTAGGAATCGGTGCCAGTCTGGATCAGCGTGCAACGGAAGGTGATCCGGTCGGCGATGGCTGCGCAGAGGCGGGCGTCGCCGAAGGTCTTGTCCCACTCGGTGAAGGGTGAGTTCGTGGCGACCGCGGTGGCCTTGCGCTCCTCGCGCTCGGTGAAGATCTGGAACAGCAACTTGGCGCCCTTGCGGCCCAAATTGAGGTAGCCGAACTCGTCCAGACAGAGAAGATCGATCTTGCTGTAGCGGGCGATGACCGAGGACAGGCGGCGGTTCGCGTCGGCCTCGGCGAGCTCGTTCACCAGCGCCGAGGTGGTGGTGTAGCGGACCGACAGGCCGGTCTCGGCGATCGCGGTGCCGATGCCGATCAGCAGGTGGGACTTGCCGGTGCCGGAGTCGCCGATCAGCACCAGCGGCCGGCCCTCACGGACCCAGGTCGGGGACTTCAGGTCGGCGACGACCTCGGGGGTGACGTTCGGGTTCTTCGCGAAGTCGAAGTCCTCCAGCCGCTTGGGCCTGGGGAAACGGGCCAGCCGCAGCAGCCGCTGCTGACGGCGAAGGTCCCGGCCGAACTGCTCGGCCTGGAGCATGTCCAGCAGGAACTGCTTGTAGGTGGCCTGCTCGCGCCGGGCGGTGGCGGCCAGGTCGATGAACCGCTCGCGAAACGCCGGCAGCCGCAGCTCGCGGCATGCCTCATCAATAAGCATGTCCTCCGGGTCGCCGGGCAGCGACATCCTGCGGGCGGGGACCTTGCCTGCGTCCTGCTCGTCGTCCTGGTCGGTGACGGTGATGGTCGGGTTCACGCGCCGTGGCCTTTCTGGGTCTGGCTGTCGCGGCCGGCGACCGGGCTCAGCAGCCGGTCGTACTTGCTCATGTCGGGCAGCGCCTGGCGCGGGTCGGGCGGCAGGCGACGAGCGTGCAGAGAGATCACCTACGCCCCGCGCTCCGGGGGCGCGGAGCCGCCAGGCTCCTCGTCGGTGTCGGCGGCGGTCAGCCCGTGATCTGCGAACTCGTCGCGCAGTAACACCCCAGCGCCAACACGCTTCGGCCCCCACCCTGACCGCCAGGGTGGGGGCCGAAGCCGTTGTGCAGGCGCGTGCGGCTCAAGGAGTGAGGAGGTGGACGGCGGGGAGATTCCCGGCCTGTGCGGCATCCTGGTCGATGCTCAGCCCCGTATACGCGCCCAGCGCGGTGAACACCAGGGCGGGCAGGCGCGCGCCGTGCTGTTCGTAGTAGGCGGTCACCTCGTCAGCGGTGGCGTCGGGGATGGAGGGGAAGACGGCACCGGCGGCGGTGAGCGCCGCGTCCAACGCCGAGTTGTGGCCGGTGGTGGTGCCGAACTCTGCGCGCCGTATCACCTCGTCGCCTTCGACGTGCAGGATCGCGGCGGGCGGGCTGTACAGGTTCCGGCTGGCGCACAGGATCTCTTCACCCGGGCCGGGCCTCATCGAAGGGACACGGCGGAAGCCGGTTGCCCAGGTCGCGGCATGACCGTCCTCCAGCACGTACGTCCACTCACCCTCGCTGCCGTACATCGCGTAGGCGTAACGGGTGGGATCATGGCCGGGTGGGGTGGGCTGGCTACGCAGTTCGGCCAGCGGGGTGCGGGCGGCAAGCTGATCGAGGTCGGCCCCGAGGTTGATGAGGAACTCGTCAGCATCGATACCTCGGGCGAGAGTGAGGGAAATACCGCCGCACATTCCGGGGACGGACGTGGCGGTGTAGGCGTGGGCACCTATCCAGGTGAGGCCATTGACCATGGAGGGAGGTCCGTTCGCTGGCGGGGCGGGGTGAGGTGGGGTCGAGCTTAGCCTCGCGCTTTCACGAAGCAGGCTTTCCGACGGGCATCACGTCCGAGGTCACTACCGCAAGGACAACTCCTACGTCCGGCCCCATACGCGACGGCCCCGTCCAGCGTCGGGCCATATCCTCCGAAGCTGCTATATCAAGTCAAGCTGCTTGAGGAAGATCGTCAGCGGGGATTTACTGTGTGGGCTGGTCGCCTCGTTCGAGGAGCTTGAAGAGCTGACGGCAGATTGCGCGCTTGAGGCAGCGTTGGGCATCCCTCGCAGTTTTCCCCTCGCTGATTCGGCGGGCAACGTAGGCACGGGTGCTCGGATCGAGGCGGATGCGGATCAGGGTGATCGTATGGAGGGCCCGGTTGAGCTGCCGGTCTCCGCTGCGGTTGATCCTGTGCCGGTTGGTCAGCCCTGACGAGGCGGGGATCGGAGCGACTCCGGCGAAGGCCGCGAACGCTGCCTCGGACCGGAAGCGCCCAGGGTGCGACCAGCTGATCAGGATCTGAGCAGCGCTGATGGGCCCAATGTCCTGCAGTGCGAGCAGTTCGGGGGCGACGGTGCGAACAATCGCGAGGAGCTCCAGCTCGAGTTCCTTCGCTTCGGGTCTGTCAATCGAACGGTGTAACAAGGGTGGTTGGGGTTACTGACGGGCTGCGGAGAGCCGGCCGTCGAAGGTGATGTCGAAGGCGTTCAGTGCCGTCTTCCAGCGCATGGTCCAGCGGGCCTGTCCCTTGCCGGTGGGGTCCAGCGACATGATCGCCATGTAGACGCACTTCAAGGCTGCGGTCTCGTTAGGGAAGTGCCCGCGGGCCTTGGCCGCCCGTCGGATCCTGGCGTTCACGGACTCGATCGCGTTGGTGGTGCAGACGATGCGGCGGATCTCGGTGTCGAAGCGGAGGAACGGGGTGAACTCCTCCCACGCGTTCTCCCACAGCCGGACGATCGCCGGATACTTCTTCCCCCAGGCGTCGGCGAACTCGGCGAACCGCTCCAGTGCCGCTTCTTCGGTCGCGGCGGTGTAGACGGGCCTGAGGACCTTCGCGATCTTGTCCCAGTCCTGGCGGGCGGCATAGCGGAAGGAGTTTCGCAGCAGGTGGACCACACAGGTCTGGACGGTGGTGCAGGGCCAGACGGTCTCGACCGCCTCGGGCAGACCCTTCAGTCCGTCGCAGACCAGCATCAGCACGTCATTCACGCCGCGGTTCTTGATCTCGGTGAGGATGTGCATCCAGTGCTTGGCACCCTCACCGCCGTCGCCGGCCCATAGCCCGAGAATGTCGCGGCGGCCCTCGACGGTGACGGCCAGAGCCACGTAGATCGGCCGGTTCGCCACCGCACCGTCGCGGATCTTCACGTGGATCGCGTCAATGAAGACCACCGGACAGACCGGGTCGAGAGGCCGGTTCTGCCACTCGGCCATGCCATCGAGGACCTTGTCCGTGATCGTGGAGATCGTCTGGCGGGAGACCTCGGCACCATAGACCTCGGCCAGGTGGGCCTGGACCTCACCGGTCGTCAGGCCCTTCGCGGACAGCGAGATGACCATCTCGTCCACGCCGGACAGACGCCTCTGCCGCTTGCGGACGATCTTCGGATCGAACGAGCCGTCACGGTCACGGGGCACGGATATCTCCACCGGCCCGACGTCCGTCAGGACGGTCTTGGCCCGGGAGCCGTTGCGGCTGTTGCCACCGTTCTTCCCGGCCGGATCGTGCTTGTCATAGCCGAGGTGGTCGGTGATCTCACCCTCGAGGGCGGACTCCAGCAGCCGCTTCGTCAGCTGCTGCAACAGCCCGCCCTCACCCGTCAGCTGCAGGCCCTCGGCCTGAGCCCGGGACACCAGCTCATCGATCAGCCGGTCGTCCGCTGCCCTCGCCGGCTACGGCCCAGTCTCGACGGACTCCGCCTCGGTCGCGTTCTCACTCGTCATCGGTGCATCCTCCTTGATCGGGAGTTACACCGAACGATTTACAGTCCCGCCCCTCGCCACCAGCGACATCGAACTCAACCGTGTCGAAGGCGTACACGGCCCAAGACAACTCAATGTCGTGATCGTCACCCACTGAAGGCGAAACAGTCTGCCGCACACTCCGGACCTACCTCGGTCGGCCACCCGGACCGGTTGTAGCAGAGCGGTGCCATACCGGTCTCGTCCTTGCGGGTGAACCCGTGCACACCGAGACGGAGCGTTTCTCCAGCGCACCCCGGCGCCTCGCGCGGTCGATGAGCGCCCCGGCCCCGGTGTGTCCGTGGGTCTGGGTCCGCTATGCCTACGGGCGTGATCACCAACCTGCTGCGCAGTACTGCCGGGTTCTGCCTCGCCCCGACTCCGCTCGCCCTCCCCTCCCCCACTGTCATGGCCACGACCGCAGCAGTGGTGTCGATTCCAGAAGTACTGCCGCTGGAGGACGCCGTCGGCAAGCTCCCCGTCGCCGAGGAGGACCGCACCGGCTGCACGCGCGACTCCTTCAAGCACTGGAACACCGGCCTGGACCCTGCCGACGGGTGCAACACCCGCAACGAAGTCCTCCTCGCCGAAGCCGTCCAAGAGCCAGCCGTGGCGGCCGGCTGCAAGCTGACCGGCGGAAAATGGCTCTCCTACTACGGTGCGGCCTGAAGTCGCTCCCCATCAGCGGGCGACCCTAGAGGACTGGGTCGTCTCCGGCCAGGACGGTGTCTCACGTGGCGATTTCGCACGATGCGGGGCCACAGGTACCGAGGGCGGGGACAGCCGTCGTGGACGGCCAGTTGAGCCGGCCGTCCACGACGGCCGGGAGAGATGTGGGCATCTCGTCGGTGACCCAGGCGAACTCCAGGGCAGCGAGCGTGGCTCCGCGGTCCGTCCAGACGAGGATCTCGCCGGTGACCCAGGCGAACTCCAGGGCAGCGAGCGTGGCTCCGCGGTCCGTCCAGACGAGGATCTCGCCGACGTAGGCGCCGGACGGGTTATGGACGTGCGCATCGACGGGTACGAGTTCTGTCGGCAGTGCCGCATGTTCGCAAGGTTCCCGGACCTGCAGGTCAACGCTCACAGAATCGGGCCCCCAGACGGCGGTCACCTCGGTGCGGTCCAGTTGACTCCGCAGTTGTGTGGCGCCGACGAACTCCGCCGACAGGATGTGTTCGAGTACTGCGCGTTCGTCGGCGTTCAGCGGGCGCGGGTCGATGGAAAGAGGAGCCATGCCCCCATTCTGAGGTGGCGGGGCAACCAGTCGAATGCCTCCACCGGCCATCGCCGGGGTGGCCGGCAGCGGCATCATGATCATTCATGAGCGGGGATCTGTCGCAGTGGCTCGTGCCGGATGATCTGTGGGCCATGGTCGAGCCGGTACCGCCGCCTTTCCGCTCGCGCCCGCAGGGCGGTGGCACCGCGCCGATCGACCAACGTGCCGTGTTCACGGCCGTCGTGTACGTGCTGACCAGCGGGTGCGCATGGCGGTATCTGCCACCATCATTCGGAGTGTCACCGGCGACGGCTCACCGGAGGTTCTCCGTCTGGACCGCCTCCGGAGTACGGCGTCGGCTGCACCGCGTGGTCCTGGACGAGACCGGAGCCCGCGGCGGACTCGACTGGAGTTCCGTGATCGCCGGTGCCGCCTCGGCGCGCGCGAAAAAGGAGAGCCGCTGACAGGGCCGAATCCGGTCGACCGAGTCAAAGCGGGCAGCAAACTGCACGTTCTGACCGACGCGCAGGGACTGCCTGTGGTCGTCGGAGTGTCTGCCGCGAACGTCAACGATGTCCAAGCGCTTCGCCCGCTCGTCCTCGGGATCCCGGCCGTCCGCTCGCGCCGCGGCCCTCATCGGCAACGTCCCGACAAGGTTCGTGCCGATAAGGCGTACCACTCGGCCGGCAACATGGTGTGGCTGCGTGAACGCCACATCACTCCACGGATCGCCGGCCGGGCAACGAAAAGGCAGCCACTTCCTGGCCTTCCCCGGGCTCGCCGCAGTCATGACCTGCTACAAGAGGCTCGC
Source organism: Streptomyces cinereoruber (assembly GCF_009299385.1). Taxonomy (NCBI): domain Bacteria; kingdom Bacillati; phylum Actinomycetota; class Actinomycetes; order Kitasatosporales; family Streptomycetaceae; genus Streptomyces; species Streptomyces cinereoruber. Next base: position 210,462 of record NZ_CP023693.1, read on the forward strand.
CAAGATCGCCACGTGAGACACCGTCTTAGACGAGCCGACCGACTTCTTCGACAACTGCTGCGCTGCTGTGCCTGCCTTCCCGGCACGCCACCCGGCCGCGCTCACCAGCCGCCTGACCTGCCGTGATAGGTGCTGTGGTGAGCGGGTCGGCCCGCTCGCCGAGACGCGGTCGAGCCAGAGGGGGGTCAGGCGGTACCAATGGCGGCCAGAGCGCTCTGAAGCCGGCGAACCACATCTTCGGCTTCGGTGTACTGCGCGGGGGTGGGTGCGACGGCGCCGAAGGTGGGGCCGTCCTCGTCCGGCAGGGCGCGCCAGTGCAGGACGGGGGTGAGGGTGGTGGCGGCGGCTCCGAGGAACCAGGCCAGGCGTCCGTGGACGTGGGCAAGGGCGATGGCCACGACCGCGAGTGCTTCGCGCAGGTGTGCCAGCCGGTCGACCTCGGGCAGAGCCTGCTGGGCCTGCGAAGTGCGGACGGCGGCGTCCAAGTCGGCGGCGGCCTTCGCCGCAACGGCACGGTCGCCGGGCGTCAGGACCCACACACGATCGCGGATCAGCCGCTCAGCTTCCCCCACCAGCTCATCGACGACCGTCCACATGTCCACACCCGGCACCCTATGCCCGCCCTCAGGCTGGCCTGAAGGCGAGGTCCTCGTGAGAGGGAACGACCTCACCGGTCATGCTCCGGCAGGCAAAGGGAGCACATGTGGCCGTGACTCAGGGCCGCCCACATGACCTGCGCACGCACCTCGTCGTTCGACCGGCGTGGCCACCCTTCGCACCCCGGCTGCGACGGCCGCACTCGCCACCCTCACGCTCGGCAACAGCCTCACGGCCGCAGCACCCGCAGCCGCGGGCGGCATCAGCGACTTCCTCTCACCCGAGCGATTGAGCAGCTCTCCAAGATGCGGCGAGCAGGCTCGGGCCGATGTGCTCCACCTGGCCCAGCCGGCCGGGCGCGGTTCAAGGTGTCGTGCGGTGATGGCGGAGCGGCATCTTGTCGCGCTGTCTCACGATGCTTCGAGGAAGGAACCGGGCATGTTCACGGAGAACCAGTTCTTCGCCGCCGCCAAGGTGGCGGCGCAGACTTATAAAACCGCTGGGCTCGGCCGTACCTGCCAGGGCGAGGACGCCTTCTCCGACACGCACATCGACCTGGCCTGGAAGGTCTACCACGGTGGAATTGAAGCGTTTCAGCAGCTTGGCGACAGGTTCGAGGGGTTGCTAATCGGCGGCCTGCGCAACGAGAAGGATCTCGTGAGCCAGGGGGCGGGGATCACCAAGGAGCTGAAGGGTGCCTTCCTGGTGATGAACGAGACGACGCGCAAATACGGCGGTGCGATCCTGGACACCGGCAACTGGTCGGTCCTGGTGAACGACTCATGGCTGCTGGCGGGGGTACATCAGCAGCGGGCGTTCTACTTGGCCTCGGACCGGCGCCGGGACAACCTGTGGGACGACCAGAACAACCGGATCCGGGTGTTCACTCGTGAGTTGGTCGGTCTCAACGCGTTCGGCTATCAATTCGTCCAGCACGACTACCCCGCGTTGGGCGAGGTCATGACCTGCCGCCGGCAAGGAGCGACCAACGTCGACTTCCTCGCGTATCAGGGCAAGATCGCGGAATCCGAGAGGACCAATGCCTGGAAGTGCTTGGTGAAGGAGCCCACGCCCGCGTGACCACCCAGTGGGTACGCCAGATGTTCTTGGGGCTTCACGAGACCACGGGCGCATCCGCCCAAAGGGTGCAAGCCCTTCATGGGAGCCGCCCCGGGTGAGATGGACCGAAATCCGAACGGTGACCTGTCGCTGGTCAGGGTCTGCGGGTACTGAGACATTCAGGTCGTCGTCGGGCAGGGCCGGCTCAGCGTTCTTGTGCGGGTTCGCTTGTCGCGTAGCCAGCCCGGTATGACAGCCCGGTCTACGATGACTGCCGGTAGGAGACTAACGATCAGGCTCGGCGGATCGGCCGCTGCCGTTATGACAGTCAACCGAACGGTTGGCGTGGCGGCACGAATCCGGCCGCGCGCTGGCGGCGTCTTTGGCGAGCGACCGACTCGTCGGTACGCCCGTATCCGTATCTATTTGTCCTCGCGCCACTCGGACGTCAGACATGTCGGCAAGGACGCGTACGGCCGTCTGCACCAACCTGCGCAGCGCCGCAGGGCCTGCCCATTCCGGTGTCGGTGTCGGTGTTGGCTGAGGAGTGTGGTGTGACCCGGACTGCGTCCGAGCAGGCTCCGGTCCGGCTGGTACTCAATGCGGCGTCTGCATGGATCGAGTGGACAGTCCACGGCGCGGGAAAGTCTGCGCTGTTGCACCGCAACGGCGAAATGTCGCAGGTCATCGGCCAAATTGCGTCAGCCGCCGAGAATGCGCTGCAGACCCACTATGAAGCCGCCACAGTAACCGGCCCACTTCGGCACCCGGTCCCCGGGTCGCACCACACCGCCGCCCTGACAGCCATCACATGACCACGCGAATCGTACGGCTGGTGCACATCGGCAGCCGAACAGTAACCACCGATCCGCCCCTCTGCTCGAGTCTCACACGTAAGGACGAAAGCATGGCCACGACACCCGACCGCAGCAGTTCACCGGCCCCCTCAAAGGGCGCTCCCGCACCGATCGTGAAGGTGAGACCGGGCCCGTACAAGAACTCCATCAAGGACCTGGAAGTCAAGGACGGCGCGAACAGCAAGCATCGTGGGATCAAACTTGTCCTCCCCGTCGACGTGCTGCGCAAGGGCGCCAAGGAGCCCGAACAGCAGACCCTCCAGTGCGTCTACCGGTTCGAGCCTGACCCGCACGAAGAGCCCAAGTACAACAAGCAGCAAGAAGCCTTCTACCAGAATGCCGCCGCCTGCCTCGTCGCCAACGTAACCCAGCACGGCAAACTCCCCGAGGTCTCTGACAAGTTCGAAGTCGTGTTTGCCAAAACCACGTTCATCCTCACTGCCATGCAGCACCCAATCGGCCACGGCTTCAAGATGAAGACCGCACCGGACGGACCTCCGAGCGACGGCCACTGAGGCTTTTAGGGTGGAGTCGGCGGATCGATAGGGCCTGTCCAGTAGACGGCTCTGTTTCAGCGCACCGGCTGGCCTCCATCTCGGCAGTCGTACGGTCCCAGCAGATGCGCCGACCGGCATCCCGGCGGGGCTGGTCGGTTTGGTCTCCGGCGTGGTGGCCACCCTCCAGCAGAATTACGACTTCGCCTTCGGTGTCGTTCTTCGTTCTGATGTGCGCCCGTACGGGGGTCCGTGGCGTGTCAGGAGGGGAGTCGGGAACGGCTGCGGCAGAAGATCGTCTCAAGATCCAGTACTTGATGGAGGGAGTGTCTGATGGCGGAGGCGAAGAAGACGAGTCCGGCGAGGAAGACCGCGGCGGTGAAAAAGACGGCGGCGGCGAAGGCGACAGCCGAGAAGCCGGCTCCGGGTGCTTCCGGTGGTGCGGACTCCGCCCCGTTCGTGGCGGATGTCCCGTCCGTGCCCGGCGAGGACCCGAAGCCGCCGGTCGATCTGGGGGCGGAACTGTCGCTGCCGTTCGAGCAGATCATCGGCGGGCCGCTGCAGGGCGTGATCCGGGCCAGCGCGATGGCCGCGAATGAGACCGCTCAGTTCATCAACAACGTCGGCTTCGATGCCAAGAACCAAGCCAGGATGGTGAAGTTCTCCTACGAATCGGCGGAGCACGGAGAAGCCGACCAGACCACCACACCGGAGAAGAGGGTGGTGACGAATGTGGAGGTGCCGCTCCTCGCGGTGGTGCCGATCCCCTATCTGCAGCTCTCCCAGGTGACGCTCGATTTCGATGTGAAGATCGACTCGGCCTCGGCCCGGAAGCAGGAAAGCACGCTCGGCGGCGAGGCGGCGGTCAGCGGCGGTTTCTGGGGTGTCACGGCTTCGGTGAAGGCCAGTTACAGTTCGAGCAGTTCGAGTTCGGACACGGTCAACCGCAGTGCGTCGATGAAGGTCCATGTGGAGGCTCAGCAAGGACCGATGCCGGCCGGCATGGAGAAGATCCTGACGATGCTGACCGAGAACGCCGTCACCGTCCAGCGGGAAAACAAAAAGAAAGAAGAGAACAACAGATCGTAATACCGGAGGCCGACGTCGGAGCCTCGCGTATTCGTCTGCGAAGGCCGGGTGCGGTGCTACCCATCTCGGTGCCGGTGCCGCACCCTGCCGCGAGCAGTATCCGGCCTCTACGCCGGCACGAGGGGCGTGCGCCGCGCCCGGTCGTTTCTCGTATTCCTTCGTTCGGGTTGCTCGCGGTGTCGTGGGAGGTGCTGGTAGCTGCCGCCGTCAGAATGGGGCCGCGAACCGGGAATGAGCCGAACCGAGGAACTCAATGAGCGAGTTGACAATGCGACTGCTGGTGCAGGGTCTGCAGCAGGCCGTGGCCGACGCCGATCAGGCGGTGCGCCGCGCCCAGGAGCCGGACAGCGACTGTGTGGGCATCCAGCCGCAGATGGCCATTGACGACGTCACCTTCACCGTCTCCTTCGTGGCCGATCAGGTCGCTCCGTCATCCGACTCCAGCGACGCCGGACAGGAAGTCCGCATCGCCGTCGACCAGCAGGCCCTCGCCGAGGCCACACATGTGAACACGGTGTCGTTCACCGTCCGCAACCGGCCCGTGGAGCGGCTCGAGGTCAACGGCCGCCACCACGTCGTCCCGGCCGGAGTCGCGGGGGATGCGCGATGAGCGACGATGACATCCCGGTCGGCGCGCTGCTCGGCGCGGCGTATCAGGCCGTGGTCCACGGGCAGGATCTTGCCGCGCGTGAAGCGGTCGAGCTGGTCAAGGAGCTCGGATTCGACAAGGACGGCACCGCCAAGCCGTTCCGCTTCGCCTACCAGCGCACCGAGGCGACGGAGGCCGGCCCGCAGGTGCGCACCGTGCACGCCACGGTGCCACTGCTGTCGCTGGTCAGCCCGCCGACACTCAGCATCGACAAAGCCGCGATCAGCATGAGCCTGCACCTGATCAGCCAGGACATCGAAACCGAGCCCGCTGACGCCTCCACCGCGGACGGCGAGACACCGGCAGCGCAGAAGACCACGCCCAGGCTGAAGGGGCGGATCGTCCACAAGGACGCCGGCAATGCCGTCATGACCATCGAGTCAACCCTCAAGCAACGCGATCTGCTGGGCAGTAGCCGGCTGACACAGCTGCTTGACGCCGCGGTCAGTGACCGTGACCACCTCTGGTACCAGGTCCTGGACCAGGCGGAACTGTTCCGGGAAGTCGCCACCAAGCTGATCGACGCCGTCAACCAGGACGGCTCCACGGGAAATGCCGTGGGAGTGCGAAGGTTTCTGCAGCAGCTGTGGCAGCTCAAGGAAAGCGTCACGGACGCGGTGAGCGCCTTCCGCGACGGGCAGCCGGAGAAGATCCCCCAGCTCCACCAGAACTGGAACACCGAGTGCGGGAAGCTGGCCTGGGTCGACCGGCATACCGAGCCGGAGTCCATGACGCAGATGCGGCAGACCTTCCTTGCCACCGCCACAGCCGTGTGGAACGCCCTCCTGCCCGGTGCGCCGGTCGCCCAGTTCGGCCCGCCCCCCGTGAAGCAGCTACAAGACCGGTTCGAGTCCGCCGCCACCGCACTCGCTGCTGCTTCGCCGGACCTGGCAGGTCTGTCTGAACGCCTGCGCCGGCTCAAGGCGGCCGTCGCGCAGGGCTGCACCGCTCGCGACTACAAGGAGCCGGACGATATCACCGCAGCCCTGGGCCGCTACAACAAGATCGCTACTGAGATCCGCGGAATGTGGAATCCGTCCGTGCTAAGCCGCGAGTCCTGGAACGCGCAGGACGTACTGGCCGCAGCGGCTAAGGAGGTATGGGACGCACTGGTGCACGGAGGGGAACTGGAAGACCTCCGCTTCGACGTCGCGGGGATGGAAGCCAAGTGCACGCAAGCACTGCACGAACTGCGCAAGCAGGTTAATACATTCCCCGATCAAGTGCAGCTAGGACTACTCTCTCGGGCGTACAAGTCTGCGTCTGATGCGTTGGCGAAAGCTCGGCTCGCCTGGAAGTCAAGGACACGCTATCCACAATACACGGACGAGATCACCGGTTTTCTTAAACAATTCAATTATGAGATCGGACGCATTGAGCGGCGCGAAAACTCGCGGACCACGAAGAGCGCGTGGAACGATGGTGTCCAGGACTGGAACGGGAAGGCCCATCAGTTCTGGGGACATCTCATCGACACCACAAGCCACAAGGTGGCCGACATCGACTCCGTGAAGTGACCGCGGCCGTGGCAGAAGACGCCGACACGGGCCGGACACCCGCATCCCACGGGGAAGAAGAGAAAGACGAGGGACGATCCCTACCCCTGGCCACACTGCTCATCCAGGCGTGCCGCACGGTGTTGGACGGACAGATCATGGCGATGAGCGCCGGACTGGAGAGCGCCGCCCGGACCCTGCTTACCTGCGACGACGACGGCCGCCCTCAGCCCGCCGCACAGCTGGCGGCCGCCGGTCCGGCCCACAGGGCCCGGCACGTCGCTCTCGCCGACCTCTGCGGCTGGCCTCTCTACAGTGTCGAGTCCGCCCGCATCGTCCTTCACCTGACCACCCCCATGCCGCCCGGGCCGGACGGCGTCCTGCGCTGCACGATCGCAACGACGACCGCCACCGCGACCATGACCGCCACCATCCACCTGTCCACCCGGCCCAATCCCCGGCCGCTCGCCGACGATCTCGCGGCAGCCGCGCTCACCCCCGCACCGCCCACCATCGACAGCGACCGGCTCTCCGCGACGGCCCGGCAGGCCGTCACGGCCTGGAGACACCTGCCGAGCCTGTACCGCGGCATCGACCAGATGTCCGCAGAAGCCCCCGGACACACGGCGATCCGGGCCGTGGAAGATCTCGCCGACGCCGTGTGCACGTGGTGCGCGGGCGGACCACCGGTAAAGCCCCGGCTCATCACAGACGCTCCCCGCCCCGAGACCCTCGACCCCGACGCCCCGCCCACCCTGATCGCTCTCGCCACCACGGTGGCAAGACTCCGCAGCGCCCTCAGCACGACGAACTCTCCATGACCCCCACCAGGGACGAAGAACCCTCAATGAGCCTCTTTCATCCTGAATAGTTGCAGGTCAGCAGGGTGTGGACGGCTTGGACGATGGTGCCGATGCGACGGGTGGAGCATCGGGCCCGTCGGAGGATCCGCCAGGACTTCAGCTGGGCGAAGGCGCGTTCTCCTGGTGCTCGCAGTCTGGCGTGGTCGCGGTTGAATCGTTGGTAATGCTCGGGTTGTTCGTGGTGGCGGTAGTAGGGGGTGCGGACGGTGGCGCCGGCGCCTTGGTAGGCGCGGTCGGCGAGAACGAGGATCTGTCTGGTGAGGCAGGCCTGGACGATGCCGTGGGCCCGGGCAGCGGTCAGATCGTGAGTGCGGCCGGGTGTCGCACGCGAGAACCACAGGGGTACGCCGTCGGGACGGGTGATGACCTGCACGTTCATGCCATGCCGGCGGTGCTTCATCGAGTAGTACGGCTCGTCCGCACGGACCCGGTCGATGGCGATCAGGGTGCCGTCAACGATGACGTGGTCGCCTTCACCGAGGCCGGTGAGTGCTTCATGGAGGCCGGGCGCCCAGCCGGCCAGGACGTCCAGGGTCTCGTCGACGTAGCGCCAGGCGGTGGCCTGGGATATCCCGAAACCGGCTCCGAGCTGCGAGAACGTTTCGTTCTTACGGAGATGGACGAGGGCCAGCAGTGCCTGCTTGAAGCAGCCGAGCTTGCGCCAGCGGGTGTTGCAGGCCAGGCGGCGCTCGTGCAGCAGCCAGGCGACATGCTCGACCAGCTCGTACGGGACGTCGAGCGTGGCAGGATACGGAACCACCAGGGCCCCTTCGGTCGCCGGTGTGATGAGTGAGATCACCACGCCAACGACGAGGGGCCCTGCCTCGTCACCACACCTACTGACCAGCCCATTTCACTCTCCAGCACAGGATGAAAGAGGTTCAATAAGGATCTTCAACGCTACCTCTCCAGGGTGAGGACGGCTTGGGTGATTGACGTGAGCTGGTTGGGGCTGATCCGGGCTTTGCGGAAGATCCGCCAGGCTTTGAGCCGGGCGAAGGCCCGCTCGACGGGGAAGCGGAGTCGGGCGTGCGCTCAGTTGACGGCTGTCTGTCTGGTGCTGAGGGGCCCTCCGAGGTGACGTTTGAAAGGCACTTCGAACGTTCCGCCGGCCCCGGTGTAGGCCTTGTCGGCGAGCACGGGGATCCGTAGTCGCTCACAGATGGTGACGATGTGGTGGGTGCGGGCCGGCAGCGCGGGTGAGTACCAGATCAGATCGCCCCCGGGATCGGTGACGGCCTGGATGTTCACGCCGTGCCGTCGGGCCTTGCCCGGGTAGTCCCGTTCACGGTCGCCGACCCGGTCGCACTCGGCGATGGTGCCGTCCACCAGCACGTACTCGGGACGCGCCCGCCGCAGTGCCTGGGGCAGGGATGGTGCCCTCGCGGCGAGGAGTTTGATCACACTCTGTACGTAGGCGTGGGCGGTTCCCTCGCTGATGCGGAAGCCCGCGGCAAGCTTCGCGTAGGTGGCGTGCTCGCGCAGATAGACCAGGGTGATGATGGCGCGTTGTGAGGGCCGCAGCTTGCAGCGGCGGTCACCCTCACGGGTGACGATCAACATCGTGACCCACTCCACAAGCGCGTGCGGCAGGTCGAGTGCGGCAGGATAGGGGACCAACGAGGCCTCCGGTCACAGCGGTTGAGACATCAGACATCTCGAACCACTGCCCGAAGGCCTCGCCTGCTATCCGCAGCCAGCCGTCACCCGATCGGTGACCACTCTGAAGATCCTTACTGAACCTTTTTCATCCTGCCATTGAAGGGCTATAAGGCCTGGTCAGCTGGGGTGGTGACGTGGCAGAGCCCCCGGTCGTTGGCGGTGTTGATTCCACTCGACACTGCCGACAGCCCGGGGGCTCTGTTGGTTCCGTATCCTGCCATGCTCAACGTCTCGTACGAGCTGGTCGAGCATGTTTCCTGGCTGATCTACGCTCGAAGGCGTGAACTGAACTCGCCGTGGAGACGGCTCGGTTGCTTCAAGCAGGCACTCCTCGCGCTGGCTCACCTACGGAAGAACGAGACGTTTGCCCAGCTCGCGGCCGGCTTCGGCGTCTCGACCACGACAGCCTGGCGCTACGTCGACGAGACTCTCGACGTCCTCGCGGCGTGGGCACCGGGCTTGCACGAGGCTCTGACCGGCCTGGGCGAGGGCGACCACGTGATCGTCGACGGCACCCTGATCCCCATCGACCGCATCGCCGCCGACGAGCCGTACTACTCCATGAAACACCGTCGGCACGGCATGAACGTGCAGGTCATTGCCCGCCCCGACGGCACACCCCTGTGGTTCTCCCGCGCGACGCCGGGACGCACCCACGATCTGACCGCAGCCCGGGCCCACGGCATCGTCCAGGCCTGCCTCACCCGGCAGATCCTTGTCCTGGCCGATCGCGCCTACCAGGGCGCCGGCGCCACCGTCCGCACCCCGTACAAGAACCACCGCGAACAACCCGAGCAATACCAGCAGTTCAACCGAGACCACGCCCGCCTGAGAGCTCCCGGCGAACGCGCCTTCGCGCAGCTGAAGTCCTGGCGCATCCTCCGCCGCGCCCGATGCTCCACCCGCCGCATCGGCACCATCGTCCAAGCCGTCCACACCCTGCTGACCTGCAACTATTTAGGATGAAAACGGCTCACTGACTGCGCCATCGTTTCACCCAGGCACTGCCTGCTGATATGAGTCGGTGCGACCGTCTTGTGCGCGGCTCTTGGAAGGGTCGTACACCTACAGGGTTGGGTGGCGGGTCGCAGGGGGAGCCTGTGTGCTGCGGCCCGTCGACTGGCGCGCAAGTCCTGTGCCGTAGGGACCGATGCCGGGGGCCGGGGAACGCCCAGGGATGGAGTTGATGCATCGTGGAACGACGCATGCCGGTCGCGACGCACTGGGGCAGTTTTGTCGCGGTGGTCGATTCGGGACGGCTGGTGCGGATCGAGCCGAGGAACGATGATCCCGTACCGTCGCCGATCGGCCCCGGGATGGTGACAGCGGCCGACGACAACGCCCGTGTGTTGCGTCCCGCAGTGCGCAAGGGCTGGCTCAACGGCCTGTCGCGCGCCAACGACACCGCCCGAGGCACGGACGCCTTCGTAGAGGTGAGCTGGGACGACGCGATCACGCTGGTGAGCGAGGAACTCCGTCGGGTGCGTGCACAGCACGGGGACAGCGCGGTGTTCGGCGGCTCCTACGGCTGGGCAAGTGCGGGCGCGTTCCACAACGCGCAAAGTCAGCTTCACCGGTTCCTGGCCCTGGGCGGTGGATACACCGACTCCCGCAACACCTACAGCACCGCAGCGTTGGAAGTCATCCTTCCTCATGTGATCGGCGGGGCTCCGTGGAGTTATCAGTCCCGGATGCCGATGTGGGACGAGATAGCCGACAACTGTGAGCTGGTGGTGGCGTTCGGGGGTCTGGCGCTGAAGAACAGCCAGATCAACCCAGGCGGGCTGGCTAGGCACCAGACGCGGGACCTGCAGCGAAAGTGCCGTGCGGCCGGGGTGCGGTTCGTGAACGTCAGCCCCATCCGCAGCGACACCGCCGGCTTCCTCGACGCCGAGTGGCTGCCCGTCGTCCCCAACACCGACACCGCCTTGATGCTCGGCATCGCCCACACGATGCTGGTCAACGACTGGCACGACGAGGACTTCCTGCGCCGGTGCTGTACCGGGTTCGACCGCTTCGCCTCCTACCTGACCGGCGAGCTCGACGGCGTCGTCAAGGACGCCGGCTGGGCGGCGGGGATCACAGGCATCGGCCGCGAAGCGATCACCGGCCTCGCGCGCCGCCTTAGCACCCAGCGTTCGCTCGTCATGGTCAACTACGCGATCCAGCGGGCCGACCATGGTGAGCAGCCGATCTGGATGTCGGTCGTGCTGGCCGCCATGGCAGGCTCTATGGGGCGGCCTGGCTGCGGCTGGGGCGCCGGTTACGCGACGATGGACGCGACAGGTGTCGCCCCAGGGCGCTCCTCGGTGGCGTCGGTGCCCCGGGGGCCCAACCCTGTTGCGGACTTCATCCCCGTCGCCCGGATCGCCGACACACTGCTGCATCCGGGCAGGACCATCGACTACAACGGCCGGCGCCTGACCCTGCCCGAGCTCCGCCTGATCTACTGGTGCGGAGGCAATCCCTTTCACCACCACCAGGACCTCCACCGGCTGGCCCGCGCCTGGCAGACGCCTGACACGGTGGTGGTCCACGAAGCCTGGTGGAACACCAACGCCAAATTCGCCGACATCGTCCTTCCCGTCGCCACCAGCCTGGAGCGCGACGACTTCGCCGCCGGTTTCTCCGACCCCCACCTCACCGCGATGCCGAAAGTCCGCGAGCCGGAAGGTGAGTCGCGCACCGATCACCAGATCTTCGCCGCCCTGGCCTGCCGGCTTGGATACCAGCGCGAGTTCACGCAGGATCGCTCGGAGTTCGAATGGGTCCGGCACCTCTACGAACAGACCAGAGCCGGTCTCGGCGACGAGGCGGCCCTGCCGGGCTTCGACGACTTCTGGCGAGAGACCACCGCCGAGCTGCCGGCGCTGCGCGGACCGTTCCCCGGCAGCTTCGAGGCGCTGCGTGCAGATCCGCGGCAATTCCCGCTGACAACACCGTCGGGCCGGATCGAGATCTTTTCCGAAGAGATCGACTCTTTCGGCTACGACGACTGCGCCGGGCATCCAGCGTGGTTCGAACCGGTGGAATGGCTCGGCGCCGAGGCATCGAGCCGGTTCCCGCTGCACATGATCTCCAACCAGCCCGCCTCCCGCCTGCACAGCCAGTACGACAACGGCGGCCACAGCCTGGCATCGAAAATCCGAGGCCGTGAACCCGTGACGATCCATCCGCAGGACGCAGCGGCGCGCGGTATCCAGGACGGCATGATCGTCCGCGTCCACAACGACCGGGGCAGCTGCCTGGCGGGGGCGGTCCTGTCGGACGACGTCATGCCAGGCGTCATCCAGCTGTCCACCGGAGCATGGTGGGACCCGGCCCAGCCGGGCCTGAGCGGAAGCCTGGACCGCCACGGCAATCCGAACTCCCTCACGGCGGACCGAGGCTGCTCGCGCCTGTCCCAGGGACCGAGCGCGCACAGCGCGCTCGTCGACGCCGAGGTCTACGACGGCCCCCTCCCGGACGTGCTCGCCTTCACACCACCACACCTCGAACACTGACACGGAGACTTCCGCTGCTTCGGGCAGCTCTCCGTGTCAGTCATCGCTACGCGCTGCAGACGGCCCGGGCTGCCGAGAGGCTCGTCCCAGGCCGTTTGCCTCTCGGTGACGACATCGCTACTGTGCGCAGTCGTGACTGCACTTCAAGACCTCAAGTACGGCCAGTGGTTCCGGGGCGCCGACGTCGACGGTGACGGATTCATCACCCAGGAGGACGTCCGGATGATGAGCGCGCGGTACATCGACGCCCGCGGCACTGCGCCGGATTCCGCGACCGCTCGACTGCTCACCGAGCAGATGGACGGGTTCTGGACGAACGTGATCGCCCCGATGGACCAGGACGGTGACGGCAAGGTCGATCTGCGGGAGATGACCGAAGGGTTCAACGGAGTCCTGACCGACCCCGCCCTCTACCCGCAGCAGATCGCGCCAGTCACCGACTGCTTCTTCGACCTCGTCGACCTCAACGCAGACGGCAAGATCGACCAGGCCGAATTCCAGCAGATGTTCGACTCCGTCGCCGGCGTTCCAGGCGAGGACTGCGCCGAGATCTTCGCCGCCCTGGACCGCGACGGCTCCGGTGCACTGGACCGCGCCGAGTTCCACCAGGCCCTCGCGGAATTCTTCTACGGCAACGACCCGGATGCTCCTGCCAACCACCTGTTCGGCAGGATCGCCGGCTGACAGCCCCGGAGACGGCCTGGGCGATCAGACGGCCTGAGGCGGCGCGACCTCCAGACGGTCCAGGCGCTCGCAGAGGGCACCGACGAGGCGGGCTCGGTTCTGGAGGCAGTGAGCCTTTCCAGCCTTACGTCTGTGCTGGTCAAGGGCGTGCCTGTGCGTGGCCATGTCGGCCGGTGACAGGCCTGTGACCAGCGGATGCACAGCCGGCCGCCGCGTGTCGAACGCTCCGCCGGGCATGGTCGGCGGACCTGACAACCGGGTTGGAAAAGGCTCGGTGGCGCGAATGGATCTTGGCGCTTCCGGGAGGCCGAGTCCTGTCGGTGGTGGGTGTGCAGGCCATTCTCGCCGCACCGCACGTATACGGGTATGCACACTCAGGTTATGTCTGATGCGATGATCCGGGTGCCTGCCGAGGTTCGTGACCGGCTGGCGGTGATCGCCGAGTCCCACGGGGTGTCGATCCGGTCTCTGGTCCAGGCGCGTCGCGCAAGCAGGATGGTGTCGTTGCGCGTTTCCTGTGCGGGCTTGTGTCCGGTGGGTCTGTCGTGATAGCACCTGCGCCGGGTACGGCATGCGGGGCCGTGCACTGAAGTCATGGGAGAGAAGCCGGTGTGATCACTCAGGGCGTGCGGGTGAGGGATCGCTGTGATGCATGTGGCGGCACGGTAGTCCGTGATGTCGGGCAGTTCTTCGAGGGCGGTGCGCTCGGCTGGGGCAGTGAGGGGCACTGCGAGGACTGTTCGCACGGCTGGTGCGAGCAGGACAGCGGACCGGTCACTCCCGAGGACATCCGGCAGGTTCTGCTGCAGGCGCACGGCGCGGTGCGGCTTCGCCTGTCCGGGCGGACACCACGTGCTGTCGGGGTGCTTCGGGCGCTGCGCGGTACGCGGGAAGTGTCCCTTGCCGCGGCGCGGGTGCAGGCCGCACAGCTTGCCGGAGACGGTCTGGTCGGCACGCTCGTCGAGATGGAGATCCTGGCGGTGCACCTGCGCCGCCAGAACATCGCCGTCGACATCGAACCCGTCGCCTGACGCCGGCCGGGCCCGTCCCTGCAGGAGTCTGTGTGCAAGAGGGGGAAGTAACCCCGGGGCGTTTGTAAGGTGCTCCGAAACCCGGGACGCGCTCTGGCGCTTGTCCGTAGACTCACCAGCCGATCTCCCTCTCCCCCAAGGGGTGGCTGTCTGTGCACCAGCGTGAGTCCACCGGCCCGGCAGCCGACAGCATTCCGATCTACACGGCACTGGTGCGGGAACGGGGGGACGTGCCCGCACAGGTTCGGCAGGCGGCGGACGAGTGCCTGCGGATGGCGGAGCGGGCGGTCGACTTCAGCTCCCTGCACGCCGGTCGGACGAGCCCGCCGTCTGCTGGCTGGACTCCCTGGCAGCGAGTGCCCGGACCGCAGCAGCACTGACGTCAGCGTCCGGGTGCCGGTGTCGTATGGCAGGTGACCAGCGGGGGCTGAGCTTGTCATTTACGGCCCGGGGCTGAATGCGGCTCGAACGTGCTGAGGATTCTGCAGTCCGTGCACCGAACCCATCCCGTCCTGGTCCGGGTCGGTCACCCGGCGCAAAGAGCCACCTCCTGGCAACTCGTCACATCGTGAGCCGGATCCTTGATGCTGACGAGGCGTTCAGTCGCCTCGTCCACCACAGGCTCTGCACCAAACCATGTCGGACTGCTCAGGAGGCCGACCGCTCGCCCAGCACTGCTCGGGCGACATCGACTGCACAAGAGGTCTTGACGTCCATGCCGGGGATTGGCGTCAGGACCGGAACCAGGATCCTCATCGGCGTCGGCGACGGCAGCGCGTTCCCGAGCGCCGCCCACCTCGCCTCCTGTGCCGGCCTCGCCCCAGCCACCCGCAGCTCGGGCTCCTCGGTCCGCGGAGAACAACCCTCCCGCCGCGAAAACAAGCAGCTCAAGCGGGCGTTCTTCCCCTCCGCGTTCACAGCCCTGGCCGACCCCGCCTCCCGCACCTACTACGGCAAGAAGATCGAGCAGGGCAAGCACCACACCCAAGCACTTCTCTGCCTCGCGAGACGACGAGCCGACGTGCTCTTCGCGATGCTCCGCGGCGGCACCTTCTACGAGCCGCAGCCAGCGGCCGTCACATGACCTGCGGGTCACCCAGCAGCACCACACGGTCGGCCCCGACGTCGAAGCCGAGAACCGGGTGGAGCGGATCGGACTCCGGGCTCAGCAACACCGGCTTACCTAGCCGACGCCCCATCGCCCGCAGCAAACGGCACAGCACATCCACGCCACCCTGGCCCTGCAACTCCCGCAGATCAACGTCGAAGTCGACCGAGCCAGCCTCATACACCCGAAAGATCACTAGGAATCCAGGGACCGGCCAGACCCTCAGCAACACGTCGGCACCCTCGCCGCGGGCCAGCATGTCCGCAGCTCTCGGCAGCCGGACCGCAACACCATCCTCGGAGTACTCGCACGACCACCCCTGCGACCGAACGAGGTCAAGCACTGCTTGCCAGTCCTCCACCGAGGTATCCGGGACGCGGACGTCCGGAAGCGACCCCATCAGATCGGGAGCAAAGAAGCTCTTCACGTCATCCCACAGCAGGTCAGGCATCACACCATGCTGCCTTGCCACTCACCGAAACGCAGCCCGATGCCCTTGACGAAACCCATAGGGGCACCCCCTGCCCGGATGGCCCCAGGGCGGATCGGAGCGGCCGGACCGCCAACAGCCGCAGCCCGGCTTCCGACCCTTGACTCCAGTATTGGTCTAGTCCAAGTTATGGGTACGCAGGCCCTGATCCGCTCTCTCCCTCTCTATCGGAGCGTCCCTCATGACACACCACGGCCGCCGCCTCCCCCGTGTTCTCGGCGCCGCCGGAGCCCTCTGCCTCGGCTCCGCCCTGCTCACCCTGGTCCCCGCCCAGGCGAACGCGGCCGGTGAACTGCTGGGCAATCCCGGGTTCGAGGCCCCCGACCTCGCCCCCTGGACCTGTACAGGCACCGCTGCGCCGACGGCCACCACCCCTCACTCCGGAGGCTCCGCCCTGAGCGCCTCCCCGGGTGCGGTCGACCTCGGGGCCT
This sequence comes from Streptomyces cinereoruber, assembly GCF_009299385.1. Lineage (NCBI taxonomy): Bacteria > Bacillati > Actinomycetota > Actinomycetes > Kitasatosporales > Streptomycetaceae > Streptomyces > Streptomyces cinereoruber. Next base: position 226,475 of record NZ_CP023693.1, read on the forward strand.
GTATGCAGACCGTGACCGTGCAGCCGAACACCGCCTACACCCTGACCGCCTGGGTCAAGGGCCCGTACGTGACCCTCGGCGCCGCCGGCACCGGTGTCTCCACCTCCACCTGGGCCAACGCCCCGGCCTGGACCCAGCTCACCCGCACCTTCACCACCGGCCCGGGCACCACCCAGGTCACCGTCACACTCAGCGGCTGGTACGGCAGCCCCTACCAGGCCGACGACGTCTCCCTGAGCTCAGCGGGCACCACCCCGTCTCCCTCCCAGCCGACTTCGCACTCGCCGTCACCGACACCGACACCAACGGCCACTGCAACACCGACGCCGACCGCCACGGCTACGCCCGGCAACACGGTCAGGGTCACCAACGCCAAGGAGCTGCAAAACGCGTTGACCGCCGCCGCCCCGGGCCGGACCATCCAGTTGGCCGACGGCACGTACAAGGGCAACTTCAAGATCACCACGGGTGGCAAGGCCGCGGCCCGGATCACCCTGATCGGCACGTCCCGCGCCGTCCTCACCACCACGACCGGTGGTGGCTACGGCCTGTCCCTGGCCAATGCCCCCTACTGGACCGTCCAGGGCATCACGGTGACCGGGGCACAGAAAGGCATCATGGTCGACGCCTCCGACCACGTCGTGCTCGACTCGGTGACGGTGAACCACATGAAGATGGAGGGCGTGCACTTCCGCAACTCCTCCAGCTACGGGGTACTGCGCAACTCCACCGTGCACGACACGGGCACCGCGCGCGACGGCAAGGGCGAAGGCGTCTACGTCGGCACCGCCAACACACTGTCCGACAAGAGCGACCACGTACAGATCCTCAACAACGTGATCGGCCCGAACATCGGCGGCGAGAACATCGACCTCAAGGAAGGCACCACCGGAGGTCTGGTCTCTGGGAACCGATTCGACGGCAACGGCCTCACCAACGTCAACTACGACGACTCCTGGGTCGACGTGAAGGGCAACGGCTACGTCATCGAGAACAACGTCGGCGTCCGCACGATGAACCACGGGTTCGAGACCCACGCCCAGGACCCGGGCTGGGGCTGCGGCACCGTCTTCCGCAACAACCGCTCCGACCTGACAACCGTGAGCGGCAGCACCACCAAGAAGTACGCCATCAACGTCACCAACCGGACAGGCTCCTGCCCGGTCACCATCACCGCCGACAACACCGTCATCGGAGGCACCGCGCTCACCAACCCGGGCATCCCCGTCAGCTGACGACCGAACGTCGGCCCGCGTCACGCCGGAGGCGGGCCGGCGCGGACGGTAGACCTTCGGCAGCAGGGTGAGGAGCCTTACAGTCCGGCGCCTGCTCCGGAGCCTAGGGCTTGTACGGCCGATCACGGTTGTGGGCTGTCGGGCATGATGCCCGGGTGAGCATCATCGTGAAGTTCTTCGTCGCGCCGGACGACACGTCAGCGAGCCTGGCCCTCCAGACCGGGCCGGGACGGACATTCGAGTCGCTCTCCTTCGGCAACTTCGATCCCGAAGTGGCCGTGATCGAGTGGGAATGCCTTCTGGCCGGCAGCAGCTTCGAGCACCTCGTCGAGGCCGGTGAGCCTCGCATCGTCGCCGGCCAGGACAACGCCGGATGCGTCGTCTTCGCGATCTCGCCTCGCCTGTCCACTGCACTCGCGGACGCCACGCACTCCAGGTTGAGCGACGTCGCCGCCTCGTGGACTCAGCTGCGTGCGGAGGACGGTGAGGTCATCGACACGGAGATCGCCGACGCGATCGTAGGTGATCTGGCTGCTCTCGTCAGCAGTGCCCGGCGCCAGAACCAAGGCGTCTACTGCTGGGTCGCGTAGGAGTTCATGTTCGGAGCCAGACGGCGACGGCCGCGGCGGTTGCAGTGCCGCTGGCTGCCGTCAGTGGAAGAAGCGACGGGTTTCGGCGGCGAGTTCGGCCTGGTCTCGGGCCCGGTGCTGCCGGGGCAGACTGTGCTTGAGGTCGGTGTTGACCAGCTCGTCGGGGTTCAGCTCGGGTGAGTGGGGCGGCAGGGAGTGCAGCTCGACGTCGTCGGGGCGGGCGGCGAGCCGGTCGCGGACCTTCTTCGAGCGGTGGGCGGAGTGCCCGTCGACCACGAGGTGGACCTTGTGGTCGAAGTGGCCGGCGAGCCGGTCCAGGAAGCGGCACATCACCTCGGCGGTGAAGGACTCGGCGAAGACCGTGAAGTGCATCCGGCCCTTGGTACTGGTCGCCGACATCGCGTTCGCCGAGAACCGGTTCCCGCTCCGCCGCACCACGGGAGTCTTCCTCTTCTCGCCCCAGGTGCGGCCGGTGAACCGGTCGGACCGGATGCCGGCCTGGTCGGCAAAGAGGATCTCACCGCGTCGGCCTTCGCCTTCGCTCGGACCTTCGGCCAGGTCTCCTGATGCCAGTGCGCCACGGCCTCGTGGCCCTGCTCGACGGCCCGTTTGTCCGGGCGCCGGAAGGACAGCCCCCAACGCCTGAGGTACTTGCCCACCCCCGGTTCGGTCAGCCGTACCCGGTACAGCTTCGTGATCAGCTCGCCGATCAGCCGCCGCGTCCACAACTGCCCGTTCAAGTCCACGTCGCAGGGCCGGTAGTCGAGGACCGCCTGCCGCACCGCGGCCTGCTCGGCCTCCCCGAGCACCTGATGCACCCCGGCCGGCGTGCCCCGCGGCTGCATGACCAGCGCCTCCCGGCCGCCGGCCTGCCACTTCGCCCACAGATGTCGACCGCCTTCAACGACACCCCGAACACCGCCGCCACGTCCTCACGACCCCGCCCCGCCACCAAAGCGGCCACCGCCCGCAACCGCAGGGCCTCCTCCGCCGACGACGGAAGAAGATCCGCGAGGCCCGTATCCCGTTTCGCGTGCCCGGCGCCGACGAGCTGCCGGAACGCCCGCCCGGGATGCTCCAGGTCATCCATTCGATCTTCACCGAGGGGTACGCGGCCAGCTCGGGTCCACGGTTGCAGCGGCTCGACCTCGCGCAGGAGGCCATCCGGCTGACGCGGATCCTGCACCGCTTGATGCCCGCCGAGCGTGAAGTCGCCGGCCTGCTCGGGCTCATGCTGCTGGTCCACGCGCGACACGAGGCCCGGACCGGTGCGGACGGTGAGCTCGTGCTGCTCGACGACCAGGACCGCGGCCGCTGGGACCGTACGGTGATCGAGGAAGGAAGCGGCCTGGTGGTCTCCGCATTGACCGGCGGCCCACCCGGTCCGTACGGGGTGCAGGCCGCCATCGCCACCCTCCATGACGAGGCCGCCGACCTGGCGACCACCGACTGGCCACAGGTCGTGGCGCTCTACGACGTGCTGCTCCGGCTCGCCCCGTCCTCCGTCGTCGCCCTGAACCGGGCGGTGGCGGTGGTGATGCGCGACGGACCGCAGGCGGGCCTGGCCCTGCTCGACGAGCTGGTCAGCGAGCCGGCACTGCGCCGCCACCACCCTTACCCGGCCGCCCGGGGGGATCTGCTGCACCGGCTCGGCCGACTGCCCGAGGCCGCCACGGCCTACCGGGAAGCGCTTCATCTGGCCGACAGCGAACCCGAACGGACCTGCCTGAGGCGCCGGCTGAACACGGTCCTGGCATCCGGGCCGGACGACAGAGCCGACACCTGACGGTGGAACACCCCGGTCAGCGGCCCCGCGCCGGGCGGTCGAGGGTTTGATGCCGCGCTTCCACAACAGGTGGCGGTACCCGTCGTGGTCGTAGCCCCGGTCGGCGTACGGACGCCGAGGTTTTACGCCGGGGGCGTCCCCGCAGACCTCGGACCGGCAGAACGGCGTCCAGCAGCGGCGGCAACCGGGTGACGTCGTGGCGGCCGACCGCAGCATGCGCATCACACCAGCGAGCGCCGCTCGGTCCGGAACGCGCAGAGGTCCGGTGCAGTGACGACGGCGCTCGGGAAGGGACGGCGGCATGGGACACCGGCCCGGAACGCGACGACGGCCCCGTGAGCACCTGCCGCTCGCGAAGGCCGTCGAACGCGCCAAGGGAGTCCCGGGCGGGGTGATCAGCCGTTGAGAGGGAGGTCGTAGCGGGCCCACGGGGACCAGTTGCCGTCGTGATCACGGTTGCGGCCCCAGTACTCCGCGGCCTCGTCGTAATAGAACACCCTGAAGGTCCAGGGGTCATCGCTGTTGTAGTCATAGGCACGCGCCGGGCTCGACGCCCTTCCGCCCATGGACATCCATCCCGACCAGTCCCCGTCGGAGTCTGTCCAGCGGGTCCACACCGCACGGTCGGTGCCGACGACGAACTCCTGCTTCGTACCGTTGGGGAGCCTGTAGCTGGTCACGCCGTACTCACAGATGTAGACACCGCCACCGCGCTTGCACGAACTCGCCTGGGCAGGGGCGGTCGCGACGGCGACTCCCGCCACAGCGACCAGCGCGAGAACAGCTGCCTTGCACTTCTTCATCCGCATCGATCGTGTCCTTCTGTGCGTTCCACGTCCCATGTCTTGTCGTCAAGAGTCTGCGGGAGGGCACTAACGCCCTGCTTGTGCATGGGTAATGGGACTTCCCGAGTCGATGGCGGTTCGACCCCGCCACCGGACACGAACCGATGAACCGATCGGCACGAAGACGGGAAACAGGACGCGATGCTCGTGGCCGACCGGTTCCGGCACAGGCCGAGCGGCCCGTACCGGTCCGGTGCGGACCGCACATCCACCCGAGAGCCCGCCGGAGGGGGGAAGCCCTGCGAGCCCTGCATATCCAGAGCGCCCCAAGCGCTCCACCTCCGCAGGCCCCCGGCGCTGCGGTCCACACGTCCGACTTTCCCGGGTGCCGGGACGGAGCCGCGCCGTCGCAAGAACCGGTGGTCCTCGCTCGGGAAGAGGAGAGATGCCCGCCTCGGCCGGCGGGACGCCGGTAGCCCGTTCCGGCGGGGGCGGAGACCGGGGCGGCAGGCCGGCGAGCGCGTTCCGGGGGACGCGGGAGGAGAGAAAGCCGCAGAGGTCAGGACAGGGTCGCTCCAGGGGCCACGTGGAAGCGGGTCGCGTCCGGGAGGGGGCGGCGGTCGTGGGGTTCGAGCATGTCCCTGCGCTCGAACCACTCGGTCAGGCGGGTACGGGCCTGCTCGTCGCGTTTCCGGAAGCGGTCGTCCGTCCCGCGGCTCTCCGCGGGGGAGATCTCGCGGAGCAGGACGCGGATCGGCGCCGTGTCGTCCTGCGACAGGTGAAGGGCCAGGACGGAGAAGGCCGTGCCCGGGGGGAACACCACTTCCGGTTCGTCGTCCGTGCCGAGGAAAACGGACGTGCGGCGGCCGGTGGTGGACCAGATCCCGAATTCGACCGCGCCCTCCAGCTCCGCGTCGCACGCCGGGACGGTCGCCACCGCCGCGGGCTCGACGAGGACCGTGCCCGGCACGTAGCGGTCCAGCGGCACCCGCTCCACCGGGGCGGCGAGCATGACCGCCCCGTAGTGTCCCGGCAGGCGGCGCAGGCCCGATTCCAGACAGCGCAGCAGTGGGGCGAAGGGGCCGGGCGTGGTCGCCCTCGCGGCCTCGGCCAGTCCCGCACGGGACCCCAGATCGGGGGCGTCGGCCTGGTACAGCGCGATGGCGACCATGTCCGGCTTGAGGCCGTCCTGCGCCAGGGAACGCAGCGACGGGAGCTGGGAGGCCAGCAGATCCGCCTTGCCGGCGAGGATGTGGTACTTCTCGCCCAGGAGTTCCCGGAGGGCCGCCCGGTCGGCCGGACCGCTGCGGCCACCCGGTGTCGGCGGGGCGGCGGGGGCCTCCTCCCCCACCGGGGGTTCCGGTTCCGCCGGGACCGGGACCGGGGGCGAGGACGGAGCCGGGGCCACACCGGTCGGTTCGCTCGCGGTCGGGGGCGGAACCGGGCCGGTGCGGGGTCCGGGTCCCGGTGCCGGGTGGGAGGCCGTGGAGCCCAGCCAGTGCAGGTTCGCTTCCTCCGCCCAGGAGCGGAGCTGTTCCTCGTCGGACGCGTCGCCGTGGAGCAGCAGTCCGTACGGTCGTGTCGCGCCCAGGTCCGGCAGGGCGGCCAGCACCCCGGGCAGTGCCCGCCGGACCTCGGGGCCGACGGGTCGTACCCCGTCGCCCACGATCAGGACCGGGCGGGTCGGATCGGGCCGCACCGTACGGGGACGGACGTCCGGCACCCGGTCCGCCGGGCGCAGCCAGAGTCCCGGAGGGACGAGTTCGAGCACCCAGCCCTCCGGGTCCGCGCACTCGTACAGGGCCGGTGCGGTCGCCTCCGCACCGGACGGCCGCAGCCATGCGGACGGCACCACGCGGTGGTGTGCGGGCGAGGCGGCGAGTTCGAGCAGGAGGGGCTGCCAGGTGGGCGCGCCCCGTCCGTCGAGGAACGTGGTGGCGTGGTCGTCGGCCGTCCGTACGGGGAGGCCGACCGCTGCCCGCACCGTGCGGTCGAAGCGGTCCGCGAGGGCGGCCGCCATGGCGACGAGGTCGGACGGGTCGGCCCACGGCGCGGCCAGCAGGAGGTGTCGCGCGTCCGCCGCGGCCTGCGGAACCCGCTCCAGGAGTTCGACGACGGGCAGAGCCGGGCGGGCCGGGGATCCGACGCCCAGGAGGAAGGTGTCCGGGCCGACGGCGATCAGCGGCTCGACCGCCTCGGGAAGTGCTCCCAGCCAGACTCCGTCCGGAACGGTACGGCTGTCCGCCTCCGGTTCCTCCGTCGGCGTCGCTTCGAATCCGCGCGCTCCGCCCCGGGACTCCGCTACGACGGGGACGGGCGGCGCGGGGGGCGGGAGCGGTTCGTCCGCTTCCGGTTCCTCCTCCTGCGCTCGCGGCTCCTCCGGAGGCCACTCCGGGCCCAGTTCGTACGGCTCCTTGCCCGGTTCCGCCAGCCACCACGTGCCCGGTTCCGCGAGTCGCAGCGTGCCGTCCGGTTCGACGCTGACCACACCGTCCGGGGCGATCACCGTGAAGTCCGCCGCCGTGGCGACCGCCTGCACCGGGCGGCTGCCGCCGGGACCCGGCGAGGCGAGGCCCGAGGCGGCGAGCAGCAGCCGGGTCGCACCGCGCTCCCCGGCGAGGACCACCAGGTCCGGCAAGGTGCGGCGGAGGACCGGTGCCGCGTCCGGCGCCGCGGCCAGTACCAGGAGGGCACCGGGCAGCGGGGGCAGTCCGCGCAGCACGGGTGCGAGGGCGGCGGCCGTCTCCTCGGAGGAGATCACCAGGTGCGGGCCGACGGGATGCGTGCTCGATCCGGTGACGGGGGCGGGGACGGTCATCCGGGGTTTCCGTTCTGCGGGGGCCGGCCGTTGGGGTCGAGCAGCGGGGTCTGGAGCTGGACCGTGCGGCGGCGGGTGACGTGCAGCGCGCGTCCGGCGGGCAGCACCTTCGGCTTCGTGCCGCCGAAGAGGTAGCCCTCGGTGGGCGGGCAGGACAGCAGGACGGCCGGGGTGTTGACGTCCTGGAGCTTGCGCAGGAGCGGGTCGGACAGGCCGCGTCCGGCGCCGTTGGCGGAGCGGGCGACGATGACGTGCAGGCCGATCTCCGCGCCCTGGGCGAGGTTGTCGAGGACGGCGGCGAAGGGGTGGGCCGACATCGAGCCGTTGACCAGGTCGTAGTCGTCGACGAGCACGAAGAGCTCCGGGCCGCTCCACCAGTCGCGCAGCCGCAGCCGGTCCGGGGTGATGTCGGCGGCCGGGATCCGGTTGGCGATCGCCTTGCCCGCGCCGGTGATCATCTGGCGCAGCGGGTCCGCGGAGACCGCGTAGCCGAGGCGGTATTCCTCGGGCACGGTCTCGTACATCTCGCGGCGGAAGTCGACCAGCATCAGGCGGCCCTGATCGGGGGTGTAGGCGCGCATGATCTGGGTGGCGATGTGCTTGAGCAGGTTGGTCTTGCCGCTCTCGCTGTCGCCGACGACGATCAGGTGCGGGTCCTGGGAGAAGTCGTGCCACAGCGGCTGGACCTCGGTGTCCTCCAGGCCGAGGGGGATCCGCAGGGAGCCGTGGGGCCGGGGGAGGTCGGCGGCGTCGAGGACGAGGGGGAGCATCCGGACCTCGGGGGCGCGCGGGCCGGTCCAGTGGTCGGCGACGACGTCGACCAGGTCGGCGAGGCCCTCGCCGAGGTCGTGGGCGGTGCCCGTGCCGTCCATCCGGGGCAGTGCGCACAGGAAGTGCATCTGGTCGGGGGTGAGTCCGCGGCCGGGGATCTTGGGGACCTTGCCCGCTGCCCGCATGTTGACGACCGAGTCCACGGGGTCGCCCAGGCGCAGTTCGAAGCGGGTCTGGAGCTGGTCGCGGAGGGCGCCGGTGATCTCGCCCCAGCGGGTGGTGCCGACGATCAGGTGGACGCCGTAGTTGAGGCCGCGCTGGGAGATGAGGGTGAGGGACTGGACCAGGTCCATGAACTCCTGGCGCAGGGTGTTCCAGCCGTCGACGACCAGGAACACGTCCCCGTGCGGGTCGTCGGGCAGTTCGCCGGCGGCCTTCTTGCGGCGGAAGGCGGCGACGGAGTCGATGCCGAGTTCGGCGAAGTACTTCTCGCGACGGGTGACGACCGCGTTGACCTCGGCGATGGTGCGGACGACCCGGTCGGGGTCGTGGCGGCCGGTGACCCCGCCGACGTGCGGCAGGCCGCGCAGGCCCGAGAGGGAGCCGCCGCCGAAGTCCAGGCAGTAGAACTGCACTTCGGCCGGTGTGTGGGTGAGGGCGAGAGCTGTCATCAGGGTGCGGATGAGAGTGGACTTGCCGGACTGCGGGGCGCCGGCGATGCCGATGTGGCCGTCGGCGCCGCCCAGGTCGGCCACGAGCAGGTCACGGACCTGCTGGAAGGGTCGGTCGACGACGCCGACCGGGACCTTGAGCGTGCCGCGGACCTCGCTCTCGGCGGTGAAGCCGTGCTCGGGGTGGGGGCCGATCGGGGGCAGCAGTTCGTCCAGGGTCGGCGGCACGTCGAGGGGCGGCAGCCACACCTGGTACGCGGGCGGACCGGCGTCGACCAGGCGTTCGGCGGCGATGGTGAGGAGCGTGCGGGTCTCCTCGGGCGCCGTCTCCTCCTCGGGGGCGGGGGTGGCCGGCAGCACGCGGGGGGCCACGTACTGGGTGCCGAGGGCGACGACCTGGCCCTCGATGACCGAGCGGCGGGCGGCGGGGCGGCGCTTGGGCCGGTAGGTGCCGGAGACGTAGGCGGCCTTGAAGCGGGTGAGGGTGGAGATGTCGCTGCGCAGGTAGCCGTTGCCGGGCTGGGAGGGGAGTTGGTAGGCGTCGGGGACGCCCAGGACGCCCCGGGACTCCATGGCGGAGAAGGTGCGCAGGCCGATCCGGTACGACAGGTGGGACTCCAGCTGGTGAACGCGGCCTTCGTCGAGGCGCTGGGAGGCGAGCAGCAGGTGGACGCCGAGGGAACGGCCGAGGCGGCCGATCATGACGAAGAGGTCCATGAAGTCGCGGTGGGCGGCCAGCAGTTCGGAGAACTCGTCGACGACGACGAAGAGGGTGGGCAACGGGTCCAGGGGGGTGCCCGCGGCGCGGGCGGTCTCGTACTCGAGGAGGGAGGCGTAGTTCCCGGCGGCGCGCAGGAGTTCCTGGCGGCGGATCATCTCGCCGTGCAGCGCGTCGCGCATGCGGTCGACGAGGTCGGCCTCGTCGGCGAGGTTGGTGATGACGGCGGAGGTGTGGGGCAGCCCGTCCAGGCCGAGGAAGGTGGCGCCTCCCTTGAAGTCGACGAGGACGAAGTTGAGGATCTCGGAGGAGTGCGTCAGGGCCAGGGCGAGGACGAGGGTGCGCAGCAGTTCGGACTTGCCGGAGCCGGTGGCACCGATCAGCATGCCGTGCGGGCCCATGCCGCCCTGGGCGGACTCCTTGAGGTCGAGGTCGATGGGAGTGTTGTCGGGGCCGAGGCCGAGGGGGACCCGGAGCTTGTTGGACTGGTTGCGTCGCGCCCACTGTTCCTTGACGTCGAAGCGGTGCAGGTCGGGGATGCCGAGGAGGCCGGCCAGGTCGAAATCGGTCTCCAGGGGTTCGCCCGCGTCGAGGCTGTCGCCGAGGCGGTACGGGGCCATGGCGGCGGCCAGCCGGGTGGTGGCGGCGGGGGTCAGGCCGTCGGGGACGCCGAGCGGGGTGACCTGGTCCTTGCGGTTGCGGTCGGCGCCGACCATCTCCAGGGCGCCGGGGGTGCCGGGGGTGCCGGTGATCCGCAACCGGAGGGTGAGACGGCTGTGCTTCCACTCCAGGGTGGAGCCGATGTCGACGACGGTGGCGTTGCGGTAGCCGCCGAGCGCGGCCCGGTGCGGGCCGGTGAGGACGGCCCCGTCGAGTACGACGACGGTGTAGGGCTCGTCGCGGCTGGGGGTGGCGTCGGGCTCGTACGGGGGCCGGGCGCCGAACTCCTCGCCGAGGAGCTGCTCCAGTTCACCGATGCTGTCGGCGACGAGCCGCAGCGGTCCGGCGCCGTCGCTCTCGTGCGGGTGCAGGGCGTGCGGGAGCCACTTGGTCCACTCCCAGTGGACGCGGCGGTCGGGGGTGGCGACGACGGCGACGCGGAGTTCGTCGGGGGCGTGGAAGGTGGCCATCTGGGCGATGACGGAGCGCACCAGGGCGCGGGCCCGGTCGTCCTCGGGACGGGAGCCGTCCTCGGCTCCGGCCCCGGATCCGGTCTCCGGGACGGTGTCGGCGTCGGCGGTCCCGGTGCGGATCAGGACGTGGGCGAAGCCGCGCAGGTGGATGGCGACGGGCTGGTCGGCGATGGACCCGTACGCGTGGATGAAGCGGCGCAGCGCGTGGGCGCTGAGCGGTTCGAGGTCCTCGACCGGCTTAGTGGCGAGCGGGGCGAGGCGGACGGCGAGCCGCTGGGAGCCCAGCGCGATCCGCACGTCGCTGAAGTCGGGGTGGGAGGAGCGGCGCTCCCACAGGCGCGAGGTCCGCACCAGGAAGGGCAGTTCCGCCGGGTCGGGGTGGCGCCAGGCGAGGGCCTCCTGCTGGCGGAGGATCTCCTTGCGCACCTGCCGCCGCATCTGGGCCAGGTAGCGCAGGTAGTCGCGGCGCTCGCCGGTGAGTTCCTGTTTGCGGTCGGCGTTGCCGCGCATGATCTGGGTGACGATCATGCCGATGGCGGACACGGCCATGGTGCCCATGGCGATGTACGTCATCATGCCGCCGTTGGGGCGCAGGAAGATGAAGACCATGGAGAGCGAGGACAGCGCCATCGGCACCATCGTGATGATGCTGCCCACGCCGCTCTGCTTCTCGGGCAGACCGGGTGGCTCCTGGAGCTGGATCTCGCCGTCGGGCATCTCGGGGCCCGGCCGCCGCGGCGGGCGGTTGACTTGCACCACGCTCAACGAACAACGCTCCTTACGCCTGGCGCACACCGGGCGGCCGACTCCGTACGGTTTCCTCGTCAGTCGGGAACGGACGGGGGGCGCGGGACGGTTCAACCCGGTCGTACGGTGCCGTGAGGTGAATGCCGGATGAACCCCGGCAGAGGGGAGACCCGTTGACCACTGCGACAGGAAGGGAGCGGAGGATCGGGGAAGAGCGTGCGCGCATACGGATGCCCGCCGGGCCGCCCGGCACGCCGGGCCGGCCGGTCGTCCGGGTGGACGAGGTGGTGCGCGTACGCCCGCCGGGGCGGCGTCGGGAGGAGAGCGGTGCGCGGGAACGGTGAAGGGGCCGGGGTCCGGGACGAGGACGGCGACGAGGGCGGGTTCGAAACCGGGGCCGGGACCGGCGGGGCGTGGGCACTCCCCCGCGCGTGGCTGCCGGACGTCGGCCCGGAGGACGAGGACCCGCTCGGCGGGGCCGTGACCGGTCTCGACGTGCCGGAGGCCACCGCGGCCGCGGTGGCGGGCGCCCTCGTCCGGCTGCTCGGAACCACGGCCCCGGCCGTGGCGCCGGACCCGGGAGCCCTGCTGATCGCGCGCGTGTTCGTGGTCGACGAGCATCCGTCGGCGGCCGGCTGGAGCGAGGAGGAGCGGCGGTCGGTGGCCGGGCTGGCGGCCACCTTGGTGGCCCGCCGCGGCGAGGAGGGCATCGAGGCGCTCGTACGGGAACTGTGCGACGGGGCGCACGGGGACGCCTGAGCCCCGCCGTCCGTCGTCCGCCCCGCGTGGGTGCCGCTCGCGGGAGAGGGAGCTGAACCCGGCGGCACGGCGCTTCCGTTCCCCTGTCCGCCGAGGGTTTTCCGGCCTCGGCCGAACAGCGGGAAGGACACACGGGCAGTGAGCGGTAGCGCGGTGGCGGGGCTGTGCCGGTTGAGGTTCCACGGGCCTCACAAGGTGGTCGAGCTCTCCGTACCGGCCGACGTCCCCCTGGCGGACCTGTTGCCGACCGTCGTCGGCTACTCCGGGGACGATTTGGACGAGAAGGCCGTCGAGGCGGGCGGCTGGGTGCTCCAGCGGCTCGGCGAGGAGCCGCTGGACGAGGAGCGGACGGCGGAGGCCCTGGGGCTGCGCGACGGCGAGCGCCTCCATCTGCGGATGCGCCGCGAGGCGCTGCCCGAGGTGCACTTCGACGACGTCGTCGACGGGGTCGCGACCGGGCTCGAACGGCGCGGCAACGGCTGGAGCCCCACCCTGACCCACCATCTGGCGCTCGGTGTCGCGCTCCTCGCGCTGGCGGGCGGCCTCGTGCTGCTGGCCCTGTCCGGCGGGCTCGGTCCGCTGCGGGTGGTGGCGGCGGCCGGCACGGGGATGCTGCTGCTGTTCGGTGCGGGCAGCGCCGCGCGGGCAGTGGGCGACGCGGGGGCCGGTACGGCGTTCGGCGCGGCGGCGGTGCCCTATCTGGCGCTGGCCGGTGCGCTGCTGCCGGCCGGGGAGAGCGACCTGACGGCGGCCCGGCTCCTGGCGGGCGGTTCGGCGGCGGCGGGCGCCTCGGTCCTGGCACTGGCGTCGGTGGGCTGTTCGGCACCGCTGTTCCTGGGGCTGCTCGTCACCTCGGTCGCCACGTCGGTGGCGGGGACGCTGGCCCTGGTGGGGCTCTCGGCCTCGGAGGCGGCGGGGGCGCTGGCGGTGCTCGTGGTGGCCGTCGGGGCGTTCCTGCCCGGTTTCGCCTTCCGGCTGTCGGGGCTGAAGCTACCCGCGCTGCCGCGCCGGGCGGAGGAGCTCCAGGAGGACATCGAGCCGTATCCGGCGCGGGAGGTCGTGGACCGCAGCGCCGTGGCCGACGGCTATCTGACCGCCTTCCACGTGGTGACCGGCGCCCTGTGCGCGGGCTGCCTCACGCTGATGGCGCCCGCGCCGGGCTGGACGCCGCCGGCACTGGTGGCCGTTCTGTCGCTGCTGCTGGTGCTGCACGTCCGGGAGGTCGGTTCCCGGTGGCAGCGGCTGGCCCTGATCCTGCCGGGCGTCTACGGGCTGGCGCTGCTCGCGACCGGGTGGGCGCTCTCGCTCGGCCCGACGGGGCGGCTGGGCCTGCTGACGGGTCTGGTGGCGGCGGCCGCGGCGCTCGCGGTCTTCTCGTGGACGGTGCCGGGACGGCGGCTGCTGCCGTACTGGGGACGGTCCGCCGACCTGCTGCACAGCGCGCTGGCGCTGAGCCTGATCCCGCTGGCGCTGGCCGAGGCCGGGGTCTTCGCGTGGGTGCGCGGGCTCACCGGCTGAGCGGCCCTCCCCGAAACCCTTCCGACCTCCGGCGTCCCCTTCCCCCTCAGGAGTTCACATGCAGTCCAGGCGCGACCAGGTGCAGGCCCACCTGTTCGTGATGAGCAGGCTCGGGGCCGGGATGCTGCGGGGCGAGCCCGACGCACTGGACCTCCCGCCCCGGCGGACCGTCCGCGGGGTGCGGACCGGACTGTTCATCGCCGTGGTCATCGCCCTGGTGATGGGCCTGTACGGAGCGATCAAGCCGGGCGGTGCCAAGGGCTGGGCGAAGCCGGGGACCCTGGTGGTGGTCAAGGAGACGGGCGCCCGGTACCTGTTCGTCGGCGGGGAGCTGCGGCCGGTCCTCAACCAGGCCAGTGCCCGGCTGGTGGCCGGGGACCGGATGACCGTGACGCAGGTCGGCCTGGGCTCGCTGGGGCCGGTGCCGCGCGGCGGCCCGCTGGGGATCGTGGGCGCGCCGGACGGACTGCCGGCCGCGTCCGCACTGGCCCGGGGCGACTGGCTGGTGTGCGGTCTGGTGGCGGCCACCCCCTCGGGGCGGCCCGGCCCGGTGGTGTCGGTGGCCGTCGGCGCGGCGGGCTCGGGCCGGGCGCTGGGGCCGGACCAGGGGGTCCTGGTGACGGCCTCGGACGGAACCGGCCACGTGTTGTGGCAGGGACGGCGGCTGCGGCTGGGGGCGGGCGCGGCGACGGCGCTCGGCTACGGGACGGCCGCCCCGTTCCCGGTGGCGGCGGCCTATCTCAACTCCCTGCCGGCCGGCCCCGACCTGGCCCTGCCGGAGATCGCGGGCCGGGGCGCGGCCGGCCCCGCCCTGGCCGGGCGGGAGACCCGGATCGGGCAGCTCTTCACGGGCCCGGGCGGCGAGCCGTACGTGCTGACGCGGAAGGGACTGGCGCCGCTCGACCGGACCCTGTTCGAGCTGCTGCGCGGCGATCCGCGCACCCAGCGGGAGGCGTACGCGGGGGCTCCGGCGGTCGCCGTCGCGGTGGGCGCGGCGGACCTGGCGGCGCATCCGGCGCCGGCCGGGACCCTGCCGGCCGAGGGCCTTCCGAAGGCGCCGCCGGAGCTGGTGGAGCCGGGGTCCGGGCAGGGCGTGTGCACGGCGGTGCGGCCCTCGGCCGACGGAGGGGTGTCCACCCTGGTGACGGTGGCCGACGCGGCGGTGGTCGCGGGCCGGCCGGTGACGCCCCAACCGGGCGTGACGGCGGCGTGCGGCGCGGCGGACCTGGTCGCGGTGCGGCCCGGCGGTGGCGCGCTGGTGCGGGCGCTGTCCGGGGCGGGCGTGGCCGGGACGACGTACCTCGTCGCGGACAACGGAGTGAAGTACCCCCTGCCGACGGCGGATTCCGCGAAGGCCCTCGGCTACGCGGGCGCGGCGGGCGTGGGCGTGCCCGCGACGCTGCTGTCCCTGCTGCCGTCGGGCCCCGCCCTGGACCCGTCGGCGCTGTCGGTGGCGGGGGTCGTCGACGCGACGGCGGGCGTACCGGCGCCGGTCTGCCCCGAGGAGGAGCCGCGGGAGGTGCGGGGCGTGAAGGCGACGGAGGGCACGGCCACCGGCGCGAAGCGGGCGGTGAACCCCGCGCCGTGAGTGTCCCGTTCCCCCTGCCGGGAACCACCCCGCCCGTACGACGAAGGAGTTCAGGTGACAGACGCTCCCAACGCCAACCTCAAGGTCTCGTCAGCAGTACTCACCCAGACCCTCAACGAGCTGGAGGACCACCTCCAGACGATGGAGCGGTCCTACACCCGGTCAGAGGAAATCGCCCGGCAGGTCGCGGACAGCATGAAGTCCGCCGCCGGCACCAAGTTCATCGCGAAGATCGAGAACTGGCAGCGCGGCTATCGCACGGTGATGGCCGAGTACAAGGACCTCGTGGACGCCGTCGGCATGACCAGCAAGGTCATGGCGGACACCGCCGGTGAGGCGGAGGCCAACATGGACCTGTGGGGCGGCGACGTCTACGACATTCTCAGCAAGTGACCGGGGCGTAGCGCTCCCCCCTTCCTCCTCCCTTTCCTCCCCTCTGTCGTAAGGAACGCGCATGGACCCCATGGACATGGAAATCAAGCACGGTGCCCTCCAGGACGCCAACGACGAGATGAAGCAGGTCGCCGGCACCATGAGCTCGGCCGTACAAACCATCGTGGATCGCCTCAGCGCCATCCAGTCCGAGTTCACCGGTGAGGCGGCCAGGGAGTTCACGCAGTTCAAGGAGGTCGTGAACAGCCTGGACTCCACGCTGTCGAGCCAGTTCAACGCGGGCGCTGACCTGCTGGCGGACGCTCACGGCATCATCCAGAACGGTGACCGCAAGAGCGCCTACCTGTTCCAGCGCTGAGCCGCCCGAGCCGCCCCGGAACCCGGCCCGCCCTCCACCGGCGCGCCGGGTTCCGCCGTTCCCGGCCCGGTCTGAACCCCGCCGGGCCGGGTTCGCGTTCTCCCTGCCGGACGGCCCGGACGACGCACCACCGAGACCTCGGCAGGAGAGCCCCATGACGACCCCGAACGACGACGAGACGGTCACGTCGATCACGGACGACGTGTTGCGCGACTACGCGTGGAAGTTCAACACGCTGCTCCAGGACTTCCAGGACCCGTCCGTGATGGCGCTGCTCTCCTGGGAGAAGGGAACCGGCAACAGCAAGATCCTGCCGGGGAACGTCAAGGAGATGGTGAGCGCCGAGGCCGTGCAGCTGGGGTTCGCATCGCTGGCGAAGGACCTGAACAGCGCGCTGGAGACGTTCCGCAAGATCGCCAAGTCGGCCAACCTCGACCTGATGTTCGTCAAGGAGACCTTCCAGAACGCCGGCGACGACTCCGTGGACGTCACCGAGATGTGGGAGATCCTCAACAACATCCAGCGGGACTCCACTCCCGGCACCGGCCCCTCCCCCTCGACCGGCAACCAGCGCTAGCAGGCGCCTCCGGAAGGAACTCCCACGCTCCATGGCAACTTTCACCTGGGAGCAGGCCATCAAGGTCCTCCTCCCCGAGACCAACTCGCTGACGAACCGCGAAGCGGTGACGGCCGAGAAGTGGCGTCGTCAGGACACTCCCGAGATCAGGATCGTCAACGGCGACGGAAAGAAGTTCGCCGAGGGTTTCGACGTCTCCCACGTCATCCCCCTGACCTCGATGGGCGTCGAGGACGGGCAGTACTCGTGCGTGATCGGTTTCCAGCTCGACTGGCCGAACGTCCTGGACAATCCGCAGTCCAAGTTCAACCTGTTCTACAACGACGCGCTCAAGCCCCTGAACGAGCTGTTGTTCGCCTCCACGCACAACACGGGGGCCGTCAGCTACGCCTCCTTCGACGCCGCCATGGAGATGGTGCACGGCGTTCACGCCTGGCTGGCGAAGTGGGTCCCGATCGTGAAGCGGTGGGAGGAGAGCGTCGACGCCGACGAGAGCGAGTGGAAGGGCAGTGCGGCCGGGGCCTTCAGGAAGTTCCTCGACGTCATCTCCACGGAGATGAGCAAGGTCCAGCTCGACCTCGCCCAGCCGCAGCCCGTGAAGGACGCCACCGGGTATCCGGACACGATCGACTACTCCAGGGGGAGCGGCTACGAGACGCTCATCGACGCGGCCAAGACGGAACTGAACAGGTCGCTCGGCTCGATGTGGGCCGCGCTGGTGAACTGGTGGAAGCTGCCGGAGGCGAGGGAGCTGACCTTCGAGGCCAGTCCGGTCTGGCGCATGCGGACGGCGCTCTCGGAGAACATGTCCGCCGCCAAGTGCGATTTCACGTGGCGGCTCGTCAGCAGTGGCGGTGGAGACAACGCCCCGCCCGTCTACGTCCCGGAGAGCCCCAGGGTCGTGGACAACTCGGGAATGGACGTCGGCCAGAGCGCCTGGCTGGAGAAGATCGAGCTCGCCGCGAAGAAGTCGTGGCTGGACAACCTGGCCCCGCTCGACAAGGCGGCGCAGACCCACATGAGCGCGGTGGACACCGCGTACCTCGCGCTCGCGGGCGCCCTGCGCGAGGGCATCTACCAGCCCCGCCTGCAGATGCCCACCGGTGGCGGCGCGGGCGGCCCCGATGTCCCCCCGGGCGGCGGGCCGGGCACGGGCGGCGGCGCCGGCGGGCCGGGCACCGGGGACGCGGGCGGAGGAGCCGGAGGAGGCATCGGAGGCGGCATCGGAGGCGGAGCCGGAGGAGGCGTCGGAGGAGCCGGAGGAGGCAAGGGCGGCGGCATCGGAGGGGGAACCGGCGGCGGCAACCCGCTCGGCAAGGACGACAAGGGAACGGGCGGCACGAAGAAGCCCGGCCTCCCCGAAACACTGCCCGGATCGGGAACCGGCGGGCTGCCCGGGGCCCCGCCCCCGACCAAGCCGGGCACCGGTTCGTCGGGTGGGGGCGCCCCTCTGCTCGACAAGAACGGCAAGCCGGTCCTGGGCGCGGACGGCAAGCCCGTCGTGCTGCCGCCGGGCTCCCGCGTCGGCAAGGACGGCAAGGTCTACGACGCGAACGGCAAGCCGGTCCTGGGCTCGAACGGCAAGCAGATCATCGCCCCGCCCGGTGCCAAGGTGGGACAGCCTCAGCCCGCCCCCGAGGAGACGCCCGGCAGGATGCCGGGGTCCAACTTCGACCAGATCCGGCTTCCCGAGGGGGCGAAGGTCCTCCCGGACGGCACCGTGGCCGACGCCAAGGGCAAGCCGCTGCTCGACTCCAACGGCAACCCCTACGCGCTGCCCAAGGGCGCCACTCTGAAGGACGGCGTCGTCGTGGGCGCGGACGGCAAGCCCCTCAGCCGGACCTACCAGCTGCTGACCAACGCCGAGCACGCCATCAACTCCCGCCCCGCGCCGCACCCCACGACCGGCAGCGGACTGGGCGGCGGAAGCCACAACAGACTGCTGGACCAGCTCGGCAGCGGCGGTGGGAACGGCAGCGGCGGCGCAGGGGGCGCGCCGAAGCGCCTGCCCGGCCTGGCGACCGGCGGCTCCACCGCGTTCCTGGACCCGTCGGGGCGCCCCACCGGCTCTTCCCCGGGCACCGGTGCCACCGCCTCCACCGGCGGCACGGGGACCGGAAGCGGGAGCGGTACGGGGACGGGTGCCGGAGGCGGCACGGGCACGGGCGGTCCGCAGACCGCGCAGTCCCCGATGATGCCGCCGATGATGCCGCCGATGAACCCCGGCGCCGCCGGCGCCGGCGGCCAGCCCAACCAGGGCAAGGACCGGCAGCGCACCACCTGGCTCACCGAGGACGAGGACACCTGGGGCACCGACACCGGCTCCGTCAGCGGGGTCATCGGCCGCTGACCCCGCCCACCCGCGACGGACGATCCCCCTTCCCCCATGAAAGGCGGCCCCCATGGCCATGGACTTCGAGAGCATCCTCAAGGACGCGATGTCGGCCCTGCACGAGCAGCGGGACAAGATGCTGGAGGCCAAGCGCGAACTGGACGCGGCGACCGCGTCCGTCACCTCCAAGGACCGCATGGTGTCGGTGACGGTCGGCCCCCAGGGCCAGGTGGTCTCGATGACCTTCCACACCAAGGCGTACCAGTCGATGGCGCCGGCCGAACTGGCCGCCGCCCTCGTCACCGTCCTCAACGAGGCACGGGCCAGGATGGGCAGCGAGGTCATCGAGCGCATCAAGGGCCTCCAGGACTTCAGCGGCCACCTGCGCAGCGTGACCGGCCTCGCCGGCACGCCCGCCGATATGGACGAACTCCTCAAGCCGCTGCGGTCGATGGCCCCGTCCTTCGACACGGAGGCGTCCCTGGAGGAGCTGAGGGCCGCCAGGCAGGAGGAGTTCGCCGCCGAGGAGGAAGCGGCGGCCCGCCGGGCCTCCGAGCAGAAGGCGAAGCAGGACGAATTCGAGGCGGAGGCCGAGAACCGCATTCCCACCGGAAAGCAGGAGGAGTTCAGTGGCTGACGACCTGAAGGTCCTGAGCGACCTCAAGGGCAAGTTCGCCCATTACGAGGACTACCAGCGCTGCCTCACCGACCTGAGCCGGACGATCGTGGAGATCAACCGGATCAACAAGGAGTCGGCGGGTCAGGACGAGATCGGCAAGACGTATCACAAGCACGTCGACAGGCCCACCGAGAACCTGACCGAGACCCTCGCGTACGTCACGAAGCGGCTGGGCGCGGTGACGGAAGCGGGCAAGGAGACGACCGACACGATGGCCAAGGCGGACGAGGAGGCCGGGTCCCGGGCGGACGGCTTCTGAGCCAGTCCCCGCCCGGTTCCGTACGAGACGCGCCCGCCGTCCCGGTCCGGGACGGCGGGCGCGTCTCGTACGGAACCGGGCGGCCGTCCTCCTGAACCGCGCGGGCGGCCGTCCCCGTTCTCCCGGGCACAACCGTCCGCCGATCAGAGGACCTCCGCCCATGGCCATCAACCCGCCCGAGGGGATCGCCGACTTCCTCGCCTTCGTGTCGGGCATGGAGTGGCCCGAGGCCGACGAAGACCTCATGCGACGGGTGGCCGAGCACTACGGTTCCATCGCGGAGGACCTGGAGACGCTGTCCGGATACGTCGTCGAGCTCATCCCCATCGTCAAGAACGACTTCGAGGGCGAGGCCGCCGCGTCGTTCCTGGTCGCGATGCGGGACCTGACGGGCCAGACGGCGGGCGCGAACCAGCTGGAGCAGACGGCGGAGCTGTCGCGTCAGCTGTCCGAGGTGGCGCTGAAGGTCGCCAACCAGGTCGAATACACGAAGATCATGGCGATCCTCCAGCTCGTGCAGCTGCTGGCCGAGATCCTGTTCGCCACCCTCTTCTCCGCCTTCACCTTCGGCGCGGTGTGGGGCCCGGTGTCGGCGCTTTTCGCGGCGACCCGCGAAGGCCTCCACCAGCTCTTCCGCTGGCTGCTCCAGACGATCGTCAGCCAGACCTTCATCGGCATCATCGGCGGCGTCTTCCAGGACACGGTGATCCAGCTCCACCAGCTCACCTCGGGCCACACCAAGAGCTGGAACACGGAGTCGCTCCTCGACTCCGTCAAGCAGGGCGCGCTGAGCGGCGTGGTCGCCGGCCCGCTGGAGATCCTGTCCCACTACGGCGGCAAGCTGCTCGGCCGGCTCCTCGGCGGCAAGCCCCCGGCCTCGATCATCAGCAAGCGCGTCGACGACATCCTGAAGGAGACCGGCGACAAGCTGAACGACGTCGCGCCGAACCCGAAGCCCGACGTCACGCCGGGCGGGGCGACGAAGCCGGACGGCCCGACGCCGAAGGCGAAGGAGGACCTGCCCCCGACCCCGCCCAACACGCCGCCGACGGCCGTGACCCCGCCGCCGGTCCCGCCGAAGACCGGCGTGACCCCGCCGCCCGTTCCCCCGAAGACCGGTGTGACCCCGCCGCCCGTTCCCCCGAAGACCGTCGGGGACGGCCTCGTGCCCCCACCCGCCGCCGTCAGGCCGAAGCCGGAGGCGCCGGGCGGGGGCACGAGCAAGCCGGGCGCCTCCGCGCCGGGGGCTTCCGGTGCGGGCAAGGGAACCACCCCGCCCACGGGCAGGACCGGCGCCCCGGCCACCCCGCCCAAGGCGGACGTGCCCACGACCGGCAAGGGCGACGTGCCGACGACGGGCAAGGGCGAGGTGCCGACCCCGAACAAGGGCGACGTGCCCACGACCGGCAAGGGCGACGTGCCCGGCACGGACAAGACCGACGTCCCGGCCCCGCCCAGGACGGAGACCGCAGGCGGCGACGCGGGTTCCGGCGTCGGCAAGGCGGGCTCCGGGGACGTGCCGACGGCGGGCACGGGCGCCAAGGTCCCCGACGCGTCGGGAGCCGCCGGCCGTACCGCGGGCGACGTCGAGAACCCGATGGACGACCTCTTCCCCACCCCGGAGGCCCGCTCGGCCTTCGCCAAGGACATCGGCGAGCTCTTCGGCGGGGTCGCCCGCAATCTGGAGACCGGCTTCATGCGGCACGGCGAGGGCAGCATCGCGCACTCGTTCTCCGAGAAGATGGGAGAGGTCTTCTCCAAGCACCTCGGGCGCGAAGGAGCCGAGGAGGCGGGCAAGGCGTTCGGCGAGATGCTGACCCAGAAGTGGGGCCGGCTCGGGGCGGACCACACCGAGCTGCCCGGCCTCCTCACCGAGGCGATGGGCGATCTGGGCAACCTGGCTCCGCTCAAGAACCTCGCCGACTCGATGCCGACCCTGTTCGCGCGCTCCGAGCACGGCAACGCCCTGGCCCGCGTCTTCAAGCAGGAGAACCCGCTCCAGGGCAATCCGATGTACCAGCTCGGCGGAGCGATCTCGTCCCTCCTCAACGAGGGCACGAACGAGATGCTGAGCGAGGGCTTCTACAACCTGATCTTCGGCGACGGCACGTTCAAGGTCAGCGGCGGTCCGTTCGCCTCGGGCGTCGCCATGGGCGCGCTGAGCGCCGGTCTGCACCGGGCGTTCGAGCCGATCATGGTGAAGTACCAGAACTGGGTCCTCACCCACCAGCACGCCGACAACCCGACCGACAGCAAGTACTTCGGCCTGCTGCACCCCATCAACATCGCCTCGTTCGTGTCGAACATGACGGGCAACCCGGCCCCGTGGCCGGTCCCCCGCCCCACCTCGGACCAGCAGGAGACCAGCTTCAGGCAGGACATGAAGGACATGGTGAACTGGGTCTTCTCCCACCCCATCACCGGCACCCCCTTCTTCACTGACCTGCCGCAGCAGCCGGACGCCGCGGGCGAGGGCGACGGCGGCGACGCTTCCTCGTCCACGAACGACGGCGGCGGCACGTCCTCGTCCACGGGCGACGCCCCGGCCCCGCCCTCGGACGGTACCGGGAGCCAGGAGGGCGACGGAGGCGCGGAAGCGGCCGGCACGCCGTCCCGGGCCACCGTCTCGTCCGACCTCTCCTCCCTGCTGGGCGGTGACACGGACAGTCCGTCCCCGGACCTGACGGAGCAGAACGGGTCCGCGCCCCGTCCCGTGACCCAGAGCGGCGGTGACAGCCTGTTCACCGTGCCCACGGAGCGGGAGAACACCACCACGGAACGGCAGACCGTCGCCGCGGAGGGCACGGAGACACAGACCGGGGCCACGCCGCGCCGCCGGCCCCACCCGCTCCAGGCGGAGAAGGACGCGGCCGCCGCCGAGGGGCTCGACTACCTGCTTCCGTACGACCCCGATCATGACGACGACCTGGTCACCGATGGCCCCGAGGTGTCCGAGGGCACCGCGAACGCGGCCGGCGGCGAGGACGAGGACCGCCGCGCCGGCACCGGGAATGCCCACGACGCCGGCGCCGGTCGCCTCGGCGACGCCGGCCGCGACGACGAGAACGACGACGGCAGGACGGACGACGGCGCCCTCCCGCGGCCCGAGACCTCCGTCCGGGACATCCCCTCCGGCATCGCCCTGGGTGTCCTCAGCCCCGCCCAGACCGGCGCCCTCCGGTCGATCCCGAAGCGCCCCGGCGTCTTCGTCGTCGGCATGCACACCGATCCGAACGCCCCGAACGATCCGGACACCGTCCTCAAGGCACTCACCGACGCCCACGACGAGGGTCGTCTCGACGACGTCACCGAGATCCATTTCACCGCCTGCAACCTCGCCTCGCCCGTGCACGAGTCGACCGTGAAGACGGTCATGAGCGGCCTGTGGAAGCACCGGGCCGGTACGGGCGCCGAAACCGGCCCCGACCCGCTGACGGCACGGGCCGCCGACGCCCCCGTCTGGTACGTGCCCACGACGGGCGGCGACGCGGCGGGGGGACACCTCCTCACCGCCCAGCACATCGGGCTCACCGGCGACGGGAGGATCGCCGTCGTGAACCGGGGCGCCTGGCACGTCTACAGCGACGGCGGCGACCCGGACCACACACCCGACCGAACGACCCCCGACCCCGACGCCCTCCCCGACGACGCGGTCGCCTTCCTCTTCCGCGCGCCCGAGGTGGACGCGGAGCACCGGGACGCGGTCGAGTTCGGCGACGACGGCCGCCCGCCGGTCGACAACGGCGAGGGTTCCAGCACCGGTGCCCGCCGGCTCCCCGACGACGCGCAGGACCGGACACCGCCCCGGGAGGACCCGCCCGCCTGGGCCCCGGACGCCTCGATCGAGGACCTGGTCCGGATCCGCTACCTGCAGGAGTCGGAGAGGTACGAAAGGCGTCTCGCCGACCACCTGTTCACCCTGCGACCGGTGCAGGAGATGGCGGAGTTCCTGGCCCGCGCGGTCGTGCACAGCCTCCGCGGCACCCCTCTCTACGGCGGGCTGGGCCACCCCAGCAGGTCCGTCCCCGGGTCCGTGGGCGAGGACCCCTCGGAGTGGGAGCGGGTGGCGGAATCCGGCAACGCGCGCGAGCGGATGACGCTGTTCTTCCAGGCCATCGCGTCCACGGCCCTGCCCACCCTCGTCAACTTCCCCGCCGACTATCCGTCCTCCCTCCACGAGGAGCGCACGCAGCGGAGCGGCAACCCCGACGCAGCCGAATACGCGGCCCTGGACAAGTTCCGCGGGAAGCAGACCGCGGAACGGTGGAACTCCTCAGAGCTCGCGGGGAAGAGGGAGAGGTGGCACGCGCTGGACTCGGTCATGCGGCCGTTCCGGGCGGACGAGGTCACCCCGCCCCTGAGCCGGACCGAACGCGAAAGATCAGTGAACGACCTGGGGAAGATGGACTGGAACCCCGGCGGAATCAGTCTGCGGATCCGGATGGACCAGCTTTACCAGCAGAACGCCGAGAGGGCGGGCCGGCTGGTCAGGTCGGGCACCTCTGGATCGGGCTTCTACTTCCACCGGTACGCCGAGATGCTGGCCAGGCGCGTGCGCTTCCCGATCGACCACGGCGTGCTGCGACTCGCGATCACCGCCGCCTTCCTCAGCGAGGGGCACCACACGCTGCCCGAGGTGATGGCGGCCTCCTCCCTGTTCGCCGAGGAGTACCCCCTGGACCGGGACCCGCGCCCGGACGTCCGCGTCCTGCTCCAGCCGGTCGATGGCCCCTCTCCGGCCTGGAACCGTTACATGTCCCTCCCGCCCCTGTCACCGGAACACCTCCGCAACGAGGTCGCGCGCGACGGCCTCTTCCCCCACGAGCACGCCGAAAACCTCCGGCGCGTCCTGCTGGAACGACGCGGACCCGACCCGTCGTACGACACGGACGACGACGCGGACAGCGACGACGACACCGCCAGCTACATGAGTTACGGGACCGACAGCGACGAAAGCTACGAGACGGACAGCGACGAGAGCGACGAGAGCGACGACGATTCCCACCCCACGGCTTCCGGTTCCGCACCGCACGACACCGCCGGTCCCGGCGCGTGGGCCGCGCCCCTGACCCTCCCCGTCCAGGACATCCCCTCCGGGATCGCCGTCGGCCCGCTCTCCCCCGCCCAGACCGCCGCACTCCACGCACTCCCCCGACGCTCCGGCGTCTTCGTCGTCGGCGCACACACCGACCCCGACGCCCCCCACGACCCGGCCACCCTCCTCAAGGCCCTCACCGACGCCCACGACCAAGGCCGTCTCGACGGCGTCACCGAGATCCACTTCACCGTCTGCGACCTCGCCTCCCCCGTCCACGAGAGCACCATCAGAACCGTCATGAGCGGCCTGTGGACACACCGCGCGGCATCAGGCACGCCCACGCCCGACCCGCTCACCGCCCGCGCCGCCGACGCGCCCGTCTGGTACGTCCCCACCGACGACGGCGCCCCCGACCGTCCCCACCGCCTCCTGACCGCCCAGCACATCGGTTTCACCCCCGACGGAAGGATCGCCGTCATCGGGCAGGGCACCTGGCACGTCTACGGTGACAGCGGCGATCCCCACCACGCACCCGTCCGCACCACCCCCGCCCCGGACGCCCTTCCCCACGACACGGTGCGCTTCCCCACCCCTGCGCCCGCGACCGTCGCGGACCACCCCGCCGCCGTCAAGTTCGGCCGGGACACCGTTCTTCCGCGCCTCCTGTCCGCACACCTGCCACGGGACCGGTGGACGGCCCTGCTGTCCGACCCCGGGACGGCGGACCTGCTCGCGGAAGTGACGGACACCCCGCCTTCCCCGGACGGCACCTGGCACACGATGGACGCGGAGGCGTACCGGGAACTGCGGAGGCGCGCCGGAGAAGAGGAGGACAGTCCTTCGGCCGAAACCGTCGAGGAGGCGTTCTCGTACTACTCTCCCGGCTCTTCCACCGACGCCCGCGCCCGTCTGGAGGCCGTGGTGGGCCTGATCAGGGAGCTCCTGCCCGAAGCCCACGGAGGGACGCTGCCCCCCAGCCTCCAGGTCCTCCTCCAGCGTCTGCTCCAGGACCAGGGCTTCCCTCCGGCCCGGCTGCCCGACATCGCCCGCACCACGGCGTTCTGGTCGGAGAACGAGCCCGGCCTCCTGACGGCCGAGCTGGCCCTCGGCATGGCCGACGCCCGGGACACGGACGTCCCCCTCAACGGGGAGATCACGATCGCACCGGCGGCGACGCCGTCCGACGTCTCCCTGACGGCCCTGCTCAAGGATCCGGACGAGAACCAGCAGGCCCTGCTCCAGGAGCTGCTGGCGGGCCCTGGGCTCCCCGGAAGCCCCTGGCACGCCCTGGACGCCGACACATACCTCGCCCTGCGCTCCCGGGTCGCGGGCGGCTCGCCCGACGCTCCCGAACCGCAGGTACGACAGACCGTCGAGGAGGTCCTGCACACGTACGGGAAGGCCGTGCGCGCGGCCACCACCCGCGTGGGCCAGCTGAAGGCCGTCGCCGACGCCGTCCTGACGCTGCACGCGACCGACGGCGTCCCGGGTGCACCGGACGACACGCTGACCGCCCACTCCCGGTTCCTGGTCCCCAGGATGCTGCTGGACCTCGGCATCGCTCCGGTGCCCCTGCCGGACAAGCTGCACAAGGAGGCTGCCTGGCTGAAGCCGAAGAGGCCCCAGATGAGGTCCGCCCGGATCCTGACCTTCGCCACCACCGTCGCAGACGCCGTCCTGCCCGCCCCGTCCGGTCCCCCCGCCTCGGCTCCGGTGGACGGCGGCGGCACCGACGTCGCCCCGCCGGGCCACCGGACGACCGGCGGCGACGCCCCCGATGCGCCGACCGCCCCTCACGCGTCCGGTTCCTCGACCGCCCCTCCCGCCCCCGCGCCCCGGAACACCGCCGCGCCCGACGGGGACGCGGACCCCGAGCCCAAGGACTGGCGGGAGGAACTGGACTCCCTCGGCACTCGTACGCAGGAGGAGACCACCGCCTATCTGCAACTCACGAAACCCCCGATCACACTGGTGGGTCGGGCGGACCGGCTCCTGCGCACCGCCGACCGGCCCTACACCGCCCTCACCAAGGACCTCCCGTCCGACGCGGAACACTGGCTGGCGGTGCGGATCCCCGCCGGGGACGGCGTCGACACCGGCGACGGAAAGATCCTGGTCGGCAAGGACCGGCTGACGACGGTGACCCTCACCGGCCCGGACGCCGTGCTCGGTTCCCTCCGGGACTTCGAACGCGAACTGCTGCCCAAGAACAGTCCGGAACGCCCCCTGCCGCTCGCCGTGCTGAGCCGCGTCGGGCAGGCGCTGTACGTCAACCCGGGCGCCGACGAGCACCACAGCGCCGTCCGGACCGCGGTCCGGGCGGCGTACGCGGAGGCGTCGCGCGACGCCGAACGGGCGCTCGGCGAGTACCTCACCCGGCGCGAGGACGTCCAGGAACAGGTGCGGACGCTGGTGAAGGCCGCGTGGGAGAAGCTGCCGCACGGTGAGCGCCGCAGCCTCGGCAGCACAGAAAAAACCGGCAGCGGATCCGTCGGTACCGACCTGGGGACGTTGGAAGAGGTCGTCAGGAACGGGAACATCCGCGAGCAGATGTACCTGCTCGTCACGGGGGCCCACGCCCCCATCAGGAAGCTGCTGGAGCTGAGGAAGCCCGAACCGGAGATCCTCACCCGCGAGCGGAGTGCGCAGGGCACGCCCGAGAAGGAGCGGATCCAGCAGGACACCGACATCGTTCTGGACATCAAGGAAAGAAAGAAGAAACTGAAGGAGCACCATACGGACCCATCCACCCTGCAGCAGCTGCTGGATGCCGAGGAACTCCCCCGGCGTACCGAACTGCTTCCCGAGGACGTCGTTCCACCGCTCAGCGAGCGCGAGCGGGCGCACGTCCTGGAGGACGGACTCCTGACGTGGGAGCCGGGCGAGCGGCACCGGCAGATCGCGCTGCGCACCAAGAGCCAGGTGACGGCCGAGGCGACCGGCGGACTGATGAGCGCGGGGACGTCCAACACGACGTACTTCGTGCTCACGGTCGTCCACGCCATGAAGGAGAAGTGGAAGGTCCCCGTCGACTACCAGCTGGTCCGGCTCGCCCTGCTGGCCGACATGCTCCCGATCGGACACCACACCTTCCACGAGGTGATGACGGCGTCCGAGGCGTTCGAAAAGGACGTGCTGGCCGTGCAACACCGGCCTTCCGGATCCACGCCCTACGAGAAGGTGCTGTCGTACACCGACGACTGGGGCAGGTTCCGTTCGCTCGCGCCGCTGACCGAGGGCGAACTGCGGGAGGTCATGCCCGGCGGCAGGTTCCCGGACGAGGTCGCCCTGGGGCTCGAAGCGCACGAGCGGACACCCGCCGCACCGCCCGCCGCACCGCCCGCCGCACCGACGGCGCGGCGCACCTCGCGGGCGCTCCCCGCCGGCGAACTGCAGGCGCTCCTGGACGGGACACCCGGTCTGACCGATCGCACCGCCGGGCTCCTGCGCGAGGCACTCGGCGACGGCGGGAACACCAGCCGCGACTGGCGTCGGCTCCACGTCGGCTCCTTCCTGGCCCTGCACCAGCGCGTCATCCGGTCCGACGAAGACGCCCTCCCCCCGCAGCCCGACGTGTGGGACGAATTCGGCTCCATCCTGGAGCGCCTGTGGGGCATGCCCCCGGACGTTCCCGATCCGGAGGCGCTGCGACTGCCCCTCGACTGCTTCGACCACTACTACGCCGCCGTACAGGGCGACCCGGGTGACCGGACCCGTCTGACGGCCCTGGCCGTCCTCCTCCTGGAGCTGCGGAAGGACGAGAACCTCCCGGAGCCGGGCGCGGACGTCTCCATCGCCCTCGGGGTGGTGGCGCAGCGGCTCCTGGTGGACCAGGGCTATCCGCCCGCGCTGTGGGGCGAGGACGTCGGTTCCCCGGGCTTCTGGCCGGACGACGTGCCCACGCTGGTCCACAAGCTGGTGGCGGCCGTCCACCGGTTCACCCGCCACGAACCGGTGCGGCGGACGCCGGCGGGCATCGCCGTCGGCCCCATGAACGCGGCCCAGTCCAGGATGCTCGGTTCCCTGTCGCCGAGCCCCGGCGTCTTCGTCGTCGGCATGCACACCGGATCGGACACCCGGCACGACCCGGCCGTTCTCCTCAAGGCCCTCGTCGACGCCCACGACGAGGGGCGCCTCGACGGCGTCACCGAGATCCGCTTCACCGGCTGCGGCCTGGCCACACCGGTCCAGGAGGACACGGTCGGAACGGTCATGAGCGGGCTGTGGAAGCACCGGGCCGGGGGCGGCGCCGACGCCGACCCCCTCACCGCGCTCGCCGGCGACAACCCGGCCTGGTACGTGCCGGGCTCCTCGCTCTTCACCACCCGTCCCGTCGGCGTCACCCCCGAAGGGAAGCCCGCCGTCCTCGGGGACTCCACGCGCTGGCACCGCTACACCGACACCGGGACCGCCGACCACGTCCCCGCCCGCGCGGTCACCGATCAGGACGGGGTACACGCCGACGCGGTGCGCGGCGAGACCGGGGCGGAGGCGCCCCTCCACCCTGTCGCGACGCGGTTCGACGGCACTCCCGTCCCCGACGCGTCCGGTTCCTCGGCCGAGCGGATCGCGGAGCTGACCGCGTACCTCGCGCGGTCCCACCAGGACAACGGCACCCACCACCTCGTCGATCCCGATGCCGGACCGGGCGAGGCGGAGCGCGTCCGCAGCGTCGTGGCGCGGTTCCCCGGGGACGACCGGTTCTTCACGCTCGCCAGTCACATCACGGGGAGCGACGGCGCCCCCGTCTGGCGCGGTCGCCGGGTCGGCCCCGACGAGCTGGCCGGGGCGCTGTCCCGGCTCGCCGAGGACGGGGCGTGGGACACCTCCAAGCCCCTGCGGTTCGCCGCCTGCGGTCTGGGCGCGGACGCGGAGCGGTCGTACGCCGCCGACACTCTGCGGGAACTGCGGAAGCTGCGGCCCGATCTGCCGCTCACCGCGTACGCTCCCCGGTCCACGCTGTGGTTCGTGCCGTCGGTGACCGACGCGGACCCGGCGGGCACCGGTCACACGGTGGTGGCCCGGCAGGTCACCTGGGGGCCGGACGGAAAGCCCCGGCTCACCCCCGACCGCTGGGTCAAGCTGTCCTTGCCGGCGGACGGGGACGGCACGGTCGAGGCCACCCTTCTCGACGCCCACATGCCGCCGGACGGCCTGCTGTCCTCCGACGACGTGCCGGTGACGACCCGGACGCCGGAGGGGTACCTCCTCGACGACGGCGTCACGAGCGGGGATTCCATCCGTGCCGTACCGTTCGGCCCGGCTGCCGGCACCGACGACGACGGCCGGCCCGAAAGCAGCGCCGCCGCCGGACGCCTTGCCGACGCCGCCGCCTCCGAAAGCGGTGGCGCCGTCGGCGACGGCGCCGTCGTCGCCTCCTCCCCGGAGGCCTCCCCGCCCCCCAGGGCCCCCTGGTACACCGACCGGAAGGCGCTCGGCGACGGGTGGGTCACGGAGGTGACCGGGCCGCTCCCGGACCACCGGAAGACGACGGAGCTCCTGGCACCCCTGGCGGAGCAGGCGGGCGGGAAGGGGACGGCGGACCGGATCGTGCGGCGGCTGATCCCGCTGCTCGACCGGCGCACGCCCGCCGACTGGGACGAGTTCCTGCGCAAGGGCGCGGTCTTCTCCGTGGACGAGAAGGTCGTGATCGTGACCGCCGGGCCGGCCGGGCTCTCCCACCACGCGGTCCAGCCCAAGAACGAGCTGCGCCCCTACGCCTCGCGCAACCAGGCCGCCACCGGCCACGCGCTGTCCTCCGGCGGCAACCTGGGAACCTCCGGCGGCGTGGACGCCGTGGCGAAGCTGGTGGGCCTGGGCGACCCGACCGGGGTGATCCCGTCCGTCAAGTTCCAGGTCGGCGGCACGTACGGCTCGTCCCGCACCGCCACGACGGAGACCCAGGCCGCCGGGCGGACCGTGATCAAGGAGATGAACGAGTTCGACGGCGGCGTGTCCCTGCAGGTGCACGTCGTCGACCGGAAGGGCGGCGGCGGCACGGCGGACGTCGTCCTGCCCGTGGGACTGCGGTTCGCCTTCCCCGCGGACGTCACGCCCGAGGCGCCGGAGACGGACTGGCAGGTCGTACGGCCCGAGGCGCTCAAGAGCGTGCTGTCCACGGTCAACGCGATCGCGCCGGGGCCGCTCCTGGTCGATCTCGCCGCGACCCTGCGGAAGGCGGGGTTCGCCTCGGACTCCGTCGCCCGGTTCGTCTCCGACGTCGCCGACGGCTTCTTCAACGAGAAGTCGCTCAAGGACGGCAACCAGTGGTGGAGCACCGGGAGCCTGACATCCCGGGCGTTCAGCGGCGAGGGGCTGTGGAAGCCGCTCGGCGGCCACTTCGTCGTCGGCGCCGTGCTGACCGGCCTGCGGCCCAAGGGCAGCACCGGGAGCGCACTGCGGGTGCGGGAGGACTCCTCCGACACGTTCGGCGTGAAGTCGAGCGGCAAGCACGCCGACAGGACGGGCGTCTCGCTG
Organism: Streptomyces cinereoruber; assembly: GCF_009299385.1. Taxonomy (NCBI): domain Bacteria; kingdom Bacillati; phylum Actinomycetota; class Actinomycetes; order Kitasatosporales; family Streptomycetaceae; genus Streptomyces; species Streptomyces cinereoruber. The sequence goes on from NZ_CP023693.1 coordinate 257,707, forward strand.
GGCGTGTCCGTGCCGCTGGACACCTCGAAGCTGACCTTCGTCGCGAGCGCGGAGCTGGGCATCAGCGCGTCCCGTTCGCACAACTTCGACGTGGGCGGCTCCGACAAGAGCAAGGTGAAGATCAAGCACAAGGAGGAGATCCAGGCCGAGTACCACGCCACGGCGCGGTTCCACGTGGAGTTCTTCTCGACGTCCAAGCGCCCGCCGCTGTCGTTCACCTCGACGGTGGAGCTGGCCGTGGGCGTGCCCGCCTCCCGGTCCGCCGACTTCGAGAACCTGCTGCTCGGCCCGGAGACGGAGCGGTCCCCGGCGGAGCCTCAGCCGACCCGGGACACCACGCCGGTGACCCCGTACCCCTCGCGCTTCCAGGTCGCGGGGACGGCCGTGCGCGCCGTGCTGCGGCTGGCCCGCAAGGGGCCGTCCACCCTCCTCGCCCCCGCCTCGGCCCCGCCGTTCCCGAAGCAGCCGGTGACGGGCCCGGCGGGGCTGCTGAAGGCGTCCTGGCTGCACCCGATCGAGATCGCGGCCCCCGGCGGCCGACTCCCGGCCGGCGGCGCGTGGGCGGGTCTGGACGGCAACCCGCGGGTGAAGGTCGTCGACCAGGACCGGTCCCACACGCTGGCCTCCCCGGGCACCACCGGCCCGGCCTTCCGCCACCAGGTGGACGTCACCGGACGGATCACCGGGGTGCAGCGGCTGCGCTCCTCCACCTTCACCGAACTGTTCGGCCCCCTGCGGGCGGAGGGCCACGCGGACCGGCTCGCCGAGCTCCACGCCCAGTACCCCTGGCTCGCCTTCGAGGTGCGGTCCGCCCCGGGGAGCCCGCCGAACCTCGTCCCGCCCGTCCCCGACGGCATCACGCGGCTGCACGTCCGCCCCGGCGCCGACGGGGCGCTCACTGTGCTCGGCACCGTGCACCACCCGGTCGAGCAGGCCGTCCTCAAGGAACCGCCGTCCTCACGGAACCGGCGGCCGACCGAATACGCGGTCGGGGTGACGCGGGACGGCGGCCCCATCGGTCCCGTCCGACGGGAGGACTTCGCCAAGGACCCGCAGGAGCCGGTCGCCCTCGCCTCGCGCACCGGCCTCGGCCCCGGGGTGGCCGCCGAACTCCCCGGTTCCGAACAGGTGCTGCGGATCGCGCGGAACTGGCTCGACGGCCACCTGGAGCCGAAGAGGCTGGACGAGGACCGGTACGCGCAGTTCCACCGGGAACTGGAGGCGGCCTTCGGCACGCCCGCCATGCGGGCCCACTTCGCCGACCTCCTCGGCCCGGGCGTCCCCGTCGTCCTGCGCGTCGGCGACCGGGAGATGCGGCTGCACCTGCGCAGCGAGCTCCTCGCCCTGCGGAGCAAGTCCACCGAGGACGGCCTGTCGACGACCCGCGCGGTGACCCGGAACACCAACCAGGCCGTCGGCGTCGGCGACCAGGTCGCCGTCTCCCTCTCCCTCGGCGTCACGCCCCGGTTCGAGACCGGGAAGGACCGGCGGGTCGAGGTGCCCATCGGCAAGATCGGCGGCGGCTTCACGCTCTCGAACACCAAGAAGTCGGTGGCCACCACCGTCAAAACCACCCGCGAGCAGGAGACCAGCGGCGGCCACACCGTCTTCTCCTACGAGGTCGCCCACCACCTGACCGCCACGGTCCACGGGAGCGGGGGCAAGCTGCTCTCCGGCACGTCCCAGACCGTCGAGGGTCCCGACGTGTCCGCGCTGGTGCGCGTCGGCGACGACCACCTGGCGGTCCCCGGCCCGCCCGTCTCCCCCACCGTCGGCACCGTGCAGGACCTCGCCGGGGACGACGCTCCGTGGCGGGCCGGCGCCGGAACCCCGTTCCTCCCCTCCCTCCAGCAGGGCACCGGCAACATCCACCCCGACTTCCTCGGCACCCGCGACCTCACCCTCGTCGCAGCCAGGATGGTCGCCGGGAACGGCGGCGGGCAGCCGCCCAGGGACCTGGACGACGCGTTCGGGCGGCGCTCCGGGGACGCCGTCGGCGCCCTGCGCCAGGGCCTCACCCCGGAGATCGAGGACGCCTTCACTCCGGCCTTCCTCCAGTCCCAGTTCGAACAGCTCATCGGGGCGGACGGCGCGGTGTTCCCGCTGCCGCCGGCCCCGTCCGGCCGCGCACAGGCACTCGTGATCCGGCTGCGCGCGACCCAGCCCCTGCACGAGGGGACCGGCGTCGGGACCAACCTGGCGTACGGGGCGGAGACCGGCACCAAGACCAGTACGTCCAGGACCGGTTCGAAGAACTTCGGCGCGGGGATCGGCATCGGCGGCTTCGCCGGCTTCACCGACAAGGGCGTCTCGGTCGCCGGAAACACCTCCCTGGACTACAGCCACACGCGCACCACGGTGCGGACCGACGCCTCGGCGAGCACCCTGTCCTCGACCCTGACGCACAAGGGCGCCACCCACCGCTACCGCGCCGACGCCCTCTACGAGATCACCCACCACACCTGGGACCCGGCGGGGCGCCTCTCGACCGGCCCGTCGAACCACACCGCGACGAAGCGGTACGTGCGGGTGGACGGCGGTCTGGAACTGACCGTGCCCGACCCCGAGGCTCGCGCCCTGGGTCTCGAGGTCCCCGGGGATCCGCTGCCCGGCACCGAGCCCGGCACCCGCGCCTACCTCGACGCCGACCTGGCGAAGGCCGTCGCGCACGTGGAGAAGCTCGACGCGAAGGACGTCCTGCCCACGGTCAGGAAACTGCTCGGCAGGCTGAAGGGCATGCCGGAAGGCACCGACGGCAGCATCCCCACCGACCTCTCCCGGGGCCTGGGTTCGGTGTTCTCCGCGGAGTCGCTGCGTGCCAACTTCACCGCGCTCAGCACCACTTCGGTACGCCAGCTGGTGAAGCTGCGGCAGCCGGGCGGCGGCACCCGGCTCATCGGCATCCGGGTCGGTGCCGAGGTCGGGCCCCCGGTCCACGTGGGTTCCCGCGAGGACGTCACGCTCACCACCGGCGACACCGCCACGGAGTCCGCCGCCTCCGCCACCGGATCGTCGAACAGGCTGGGCGTGCAGGCGTCCCTCACCGTGAAGGGGCTCGACGCGGAGGACAAGCCGCGCGGCGGCGTCAAGGCCGGTGGCGGCCTGGAGGGGTCCGTCGGCTCGACCCGGACCGAGACCTCCTCGGAACGCGACCAGCACACCGTGGAGTTCGCCGGTACGGCCCAGCAGTTCACGCACCCCGTCGTCTACCGGGTGGAGGTCTTCGACGCCTCCGAACCGCACCAGCTGACCCGGATGGCGGGGGCCGCGCTCAAGGCTCCCGCCCAGTTCGTCGACTGGGCCACGGACGGGCGGGCCGGACGCTGGTTCACCGAGCGGTGGGGCGAGCAGTGGGAGACGTTCTTCCCGTCCGGCCGCACCCCGAAGCAGACGGACACGATCCCGGGCGGGGCGGCCTGGCTGCTGGTCCCCGACCACCTGACCGGGGAGGCTCCGGCGCCCCCCGCGCAGACCGTGCCGGCCACGCCTCCCGCACCGGCCGAGCCGAAGGCCACGGTCCGCCCGCGGGGCCCCTCGGCCGTACTGCCGGACATCGGGCGGCTCGGAGCGGACCTGGCCCCCGCGGTCCAGGCCCTCTCCCTGCCGAAGCTCGACGCCGTCGTGAAGTGGCTGCCCACCGCCGCGGCCCTGCCGCACCGGGTCGCGGGCGAGGACACCGAGGCGCTCACCCGCGAGGACCTCGCCCCGACGACCCTGGCGGGCCTGCGGACGGACCTGCTGACCACCGAGCGGAACCTGCGCGCCAACATCCGGCAGCTGCTCGGCGACGGGTACGGGGTCCCGGTGGCGGGCGGCAAGGAGGTCACCGTACGGCTGCTCGTCCGCGGCACCGCGCACCTCGCCTCGGAGACCTTCGAGACGATGGTGGACACGGGCGCCCGGGAGCGGGAGACGGAGCGCGAGCGGGACAGGACCACGCTCGGCTGGTCCGCCTCGGTCGCCCCCGACGTCCGCGTCCACCTCGCGGACACCGGGGAACAGGGGGGACCGGGCGTCTCCGAGATCGCCACCAACCTGAACCTGCCGTCCCTGAACATCGGCGGGGAGTCCGGGCGCAGTTCCAGCACGAACCGGAGCGAGACGGTCGACGAGCGGGAGAAGAAGAGTGGCGTCCACCACTACTACAAGGCCGACGTCACCTGGGTCCTCACCGGCAGCCGGGGGACCACCGTCGAGGTCGAGGTGAACGGCGGGCTGATCGGCCTCCTGCCCGACGCCACGGTCGACGAGCTGGAGAAGAAGCACGGAAGGTTCGGCAGAAAGCCGGCCCCGGCGACGACGACGGAGGAGAACCCCACGCCCCAGAACGGGAACGGGAACGGGAACAGCAACAACGGGAACGCGGGCGCGAGCGAGATCGAGGAGGCTCCGGTGCCGGTCCCGCTGCCGGGCGGCTCCTATGTCATGCCCCTCCAGGACTGGAGCTCCTGACCGGTCGGCGCCGGACGTGAACCGCGCCCGGTGTTCCCCGCGTTCTCCCGGGAGCGTACGGAACGCCGGGCCGCCCCGGCCCGCCCCCGAACCCAGGACAGGACCACGCCATGACCGACCCCGCGCCCCGGCCGGAGTTCCGGCTCGCCTCCGTCTTCGACCACGCGGACCCGATGACGGGGCCGGGCTTCGCCACGGACCATCCGGTGATCGAGGACCTGGAGCTGCACACCCTGCTGCTGGAGCGGCTGGCGGCGGGCACGCCGGTGCTCGCGACGCCGGTCCTGATGGACGACGTGCTGGACCCGTCCCGGACCGCGGAGGTGCCGCTGACCTTCCGGACGGACGGACGGTGGGTGTGGACGGACACCGTCGCGTACTACCTGGAGCACTACGCGCTCGCCCCCGACCCGGAGCTGCTGGCGCACCTGAGCGACCCCGGCTACACGGCGCCGGGGCCCCTCGGGCAGGACGTCGTGGAGCGGGCCGCCGCCTTCGTCCTGACCCCGGTGCCGGAGGGCACGGAGGTCCATCCGCTGGGCTGACCCTGGAAGGTGAACCCCGCGGCACCGCCGGTCCGTTCGTACGTGCGCGGAGGGTTCGCGACGACCGAGGGGACCGAGGGGAATGACGGTGGACGACAACGAGGTGCGGGCCGGAGACGCCGCCGGGCGGGACGCGGCGGCGATCAGCCTGCCCGCGGTCGCCTGGCAGGAGGCGGACGGGGAGCCCGAGGAGGGGTCCGGGAGCGCGCCGGTGACGGGTGCCGTGGCGCCGGAGCCGGCTCCGGAGGAAGCCGCCGGGCCGAAGCCTCCGGCCGCGCCCACCGGCACCGCCCCGGCCGTCCCCGCCGACGACGACGCCGGAACCGACACCCCTACCGATACTGATACCGGCACCGGCACCGGCACCGGCACCGGCACCGGCACGATCGGCGCGGGGGTGGCCGGTACCGAAACGCCCGGCGCCGAGGAGGCCCCTGGGGCCGCCTCCGCGGGCGGTGCGCAGGCCGCCTCCGACGCGGACGGGCTCGCCGCCGAAGCGGCCGGGGCCGCCGCCCCCGCGGCGCGGATCGGGTCCCGCCCCGGCCGGCGGCTGTCGAAGCCGATGATCGCCGCGGCAGCCACCTCGGGCGTGGTCCTGATGGGCGTGCCCCTGCTGCTCTCGCAGATCGGCGGCGGCGGTTCGGGACCGGGTTCCGTGCCGCCGCGCCCCACCGGGTACGACCAGGCCGACGGCAGCCCCGGTGGCTTCGTCCCGCGGGCCGACGCCCCGGAGAAGGGCTCCGCGTCGCCCGGCACCCCCGCACCCGGGACGACGGGCGCCCCGGGGAAGAGGTCCCCGGTCGCCGGGAAGGGCCCTCTGTCCACCGGTGTCGCCGGGATCGGCGCCGGGATCGGTGCCGGGGTGGACACGAGCCCGGCGCCCACCTCCTCCGAGGCGCCCGGCACCGGGCGGGGCTCGAACCCGACCTCGGCCGCCAAGGGCGGCTCCGCCCCCACCACGGCCCCCGCCGTCCCCCGGGAGACCGTCGCTCCGCAGAGGCCGGCCACCCAGGCACCGCCGCCGCCTCCGGCGAAGCAGCGGTACTCGGCCGTGGCGGGGCCGAACTGCGCGGGCACCGGTGCGAGTTTCACGTACAGCGGCTGGTACACGGACGGCAAAGAGGGCTGGCGGAAGTACACCTCCGGCGGCTACGTGGGCGGCGGCTGCAACGGCAGTTTCCTCTCCCTGCCGATGTCCGGGAAGGCGGGCTCGGACGCCGGGAACGCGCTGCGCTGGACCTTCCGCACCGGCGCCGTCACCTCCGGCACCTGCCAGGTCTCGGTGCACGTCCCGAACAACAGCGACATCAAGGCGGTCGGCGGCAAACCGGCCTACTACACGGTGCACGCGGGAGCCACGGGCAGCGATCCGATCCTGCGGTCGTTCAACGTCGACCAGCCGTCTCTGCGGGGCCAGTGGGTGAGCGCGGGCAGCGTCCGCGTCACCGGCGGCGTGCTGACGGTGAAGCTGCACGACCGGGGCCTGGACTGGTCGGGTTCGCAGAAGACCTACGCCCATCACGCGGGAGACGCCGCCCGTGTCCAGTGCACCTCCGCCTGAAAGGAAACCTCCACGCATGTCGCGCCATGTGCTGACCGTGAGCGCTGAGGCGCAACACGACCGCCCGTCCGCCGGCGGTCCGTACCGCACGATCGGAGCCGCCCTGGAGGCCGCGCGCAGCGGCGCGGTGATCTCGGTGCGCCCGGGCCGGTACGAGGAGAACCTGGTCATCACCAAGATGGTGACGATCACCGCCGAGGACCCGCACGGGACCGTGCGGATCGTGCCGCCCCGGGGGACGGTGGTGCAGGTGGTGGCGGAGGCGGTGCAGCTGACGGGCCTGGTCCTCCAGGGGCAGGACGACGAGCTTCCCGCCGTGGACGTGCCGCGCGGGCAGGCGGCGCTCCAGGACTGCGAAGTGGTGGGCAACGCCTGGACGGCCGTGCTCACCCGGCAGCAGGGGTCGCTGGCGATGCGGGGTTGCCGGGTGACCAACCCGGGCGGCGCGGGGATCGTGGAGACGTCCACCGGCACCAGCGTGATCGACGGCTGTGTCGTGGAGCACCTGGGCACCTCGGCGGTGGTCATCGGCGAGCGGGCCAATCCGACCTTCCGCAACTGCGTGCTGCGCGACGCCCGTGGCAACGGGGTGTGCGCCAACGGCGAGGGCCGTGGACTGATCGAGGACTGCGAGATCTCGGCCACCGACAAACCCGCCATCGCCCTGGAGCAGAACAGCGCCACCCGGGTGGTACGGACCTCCGTGCGGGACTGCCTGCTGGGCGTGTACATCAGCTCCAAGGAGCGGGTGGTCCTGGAGGAGTGCTCGGTGTCCGCCACGAAGGTGCACGGCGTCGCGCTCTCCGAGGGCACCGATCCGGTGCTGACCCGATGCCGGGTCTCCCGGACGAAGGGCAACGGCATCCACGTGACGGGGCGTTCGCGCGGCACGTTCGAGGAGTGCGAGGTCACCGCGGCCGAGGGCACCGGCATCTGGGTGGAGGAGTCCTCGGGTCCCTCGTTCAAGCGGTGCTCGGTGCGGGACGCGAAGGAGGCCGGGGTCCATCTGACCGGGGACAGCGCGCCGGACTTCGACCGGCTGGAGGTGCGCGGCGGCGCGGCGGCCGGGGTGCGCGTGCTGGAGGGCGCCAATCCGATGCTGCGGCGGCTGAACGTCTCGGACGTGGCCGGGGCCGGGGTGGAGGTGACCCGGGGCGGCCGGGGCCGTCTGGAGGGTTCGGAGATCTCCGCCACCGGGCAGGCCGGAGTGCGGGTCGCCGACGGCGGCGACACGTACGTCGGCACCACCACGGTCCGGGAGACGGGCGCGGCCGGCGTGTCGGTCGGCGGGGGCGGGGTGGCGACGCTGCGGGACTGCGAGGTCGCCGGCTCGCCGCAGGAGGGCGTGCTCGTCGAGGACGGCGGGGAGCTGACCGCGGCCCGGTCCCGGGCGCGGTCCTGCCGGCGGTACGGCTTCCGGGTCGCGGAGGGCGGGCGGGCCGCGCTGAACCGGTGCGAGGCGGTGGACAACACCGGCGACGGGATCCGCGTCGACTCCGCGGAAGCGGTCCGGGTGCACGACTGCACGGTCTCCGGAAACGGCGGCTCGGGACTCCGCCGCCTCAAACCGTCGGCGCGGCTCGCGGTGGAGAACCTGACGAGTACGGAGAACGGGCTTCCCGACTCGTACGGGGAGGTGACCGCCGGGGCCGGCGGCCCGGTGGCGGCGGAGGGGCAGCGCGGCGAAGGAGACCTCGAGGACGCACCGGACGGTTCCCCCGGCGAGGGCTCGGAGGCGGCGCCCGCCGCGTCGCGCCGGCCGGACGGGCCGATGGAGGCGCTGGACGCGCTGGTCGGCCTGGACGGGGTGAAGGAGCAGGTCGCCACGCTGGTCAACCTCAACAAGCTGGCCAGGCGCCGGGAGCTGGCGGGAATGCCCGCCCTGCCGATGAGCCGACACCTGATCTTCGCGGGACCGCCCGGTACCGGCAAGACGACCGTGGCCCGGCTCTACGGCTCGATCCTCGCCGAACTGGACGTGCTGCCGTCCGGGCATCTGGTGGAGGTGGCGCGGGCGGATCTGGTGGCGTCGATCATCGGCGGGACGGCGATCAAGACGACGGAGGTGTTCCAGCGGGCTTTGGGCGGCGTGCTGTTCGTCGACGAGGCGTACACGCTGTCGCAGGGGACCGGTGGCAGCGGGCCGGACTTCGGCCGGGAGGCCATCGACACCCTGGTGAAGCTGATGGAGGACCACCGCGACGAGGTCGTGGTGATCGTCGCCGGGTACTCGGAGGAGATGCGGGGCTTCCTCGACTCCAACCCGGGCCTGGCGTCCCGCTTCAGCCGCACGGTGGAGTTCGAGAACTACGCGGACGACGAACTGACCACGATCGTGGAGATGTCCGCGGCCTCGCACGGCTACCGGCTCGCCGACGGCACCCGCGAGGCGCTGGGGCTGCACTTCGGGACGATGGCGAAGGGCGCCGACTTCGGCAACGGCCGGGCCGCGCGCAAGGTCTTCGAGGAGATGGTGGACCGGCAGGCGTCCCGGCTGGCCGCGCTGCCCGAGATCGGCAACGCCGATCTGGTGCTGCTCAAGCCGGAGGACGTGGGGGCGGAGGCGGCCAGGGCGGCCGCGGCGGTCGGCGCGCCGGAGGAACGCAGAACGGAACTCCTCGACGAGCTGCGGGCGATGATCGGCCTGCCCGCCGCCAAGGAGCAGGTCGAGGACCTGGTCAATCTGATCAAACAGGTCAACCGGCGCAAGGAGGCGGGGCTCCCGACGGCCACCATCAGCCACCACGTGGTCTTCTCGGGTCCGCCCGGCACCGGTAAGACGACGGTGGCCCGGCTGTACGGGCAGCTGCTCGCCGAACTGGGCGTGCTGCCGGGCGGCCAGCTGGTGGAGACGGCGCGGGCGGACCTGGTGGGCCGGTTCGTGGGACACACGGCACAGCTGACGAAGGACGCCTTCGACCGGGCGCGCGGCGGCGTGCTGTTCATCGACGAGGCGTACACGCTGACGCCGCGCGGCGGCACGGGCAACGACTTCGGGCAGGAGGCGGTGGACACCCTCATGAAGCTGATGGAGGACCACCGCGACGAGGTCGTGGTGATCGTCGCCGGATACGCCGACGAGATGCAGGGCTTCTTGGACTCCAACCCGGGCCTGGCCTCCCGCTTCTCCCGCTCCGTCGTCTTCGAGCACTACACCGACGAGGAACTGGTGCGGATCGTCGGGGCGTTGTCCGACAAGTCCGGGTACGTGTGCCCGCCCGAAACCCTGTCGGCGCTCGGCGAGCTGTTCGCCGCGGTGCCGCGCGACCGGAACTTCGGCAACGGGCGCTTCGCCCGCCAGGTGCTGGAGACGATGATCACCCGGCAGGCCGGCAGGCTCAGCAGGCTCGACGTCGACGACGTGGCCGAACTGAGCCTGCTGCTGCCGCAGGACGTGCCGTGGGACCGGGTGCCGGACGGTGTCGCGTGAGGTGGGGCGTGCGGGGCGGGACGACGGTCCTCGCGGCGGCGGTGCTGTGCGGGACCCCGGCCCTGCTGCCGGGGAGCGCGGCAGCCGTGCCGGGCCCGGGCATCGGGGCCGGCTCGCCCGGGACCGGGACGGCGGGGGCGGATCCCGCCTCGCTGCCCGCCGTCACGCAGCGGCTCTCCGACGACGCCTGCCGCAAGGCGTCGGACCGGGAGATCACCGGACTGCCGTGGCCCCAGGCACTGCTGCGCCCGGAAACGGTCTGGCCGCTCTCCGAGGGATCCGGGGTGACGGTGGCGGTGGTGGGTTCGGGGGTGGACGACGCCGCCGGGCTGCTGGGCGGCCGGCTGAAGCGGACGCCGCGCCGGTCCGGCGCCGGTCCGGCTGCGGACTGTGTCGGCCACGGCACCTTCGCGGCCGGTCTGATCGCGGCGGCCCGCACCCCGGGGACCGGTTTCGCGGGGATCGCGCCCCGGGCGCGGATCCTCGACGTCCCGGTCACCGACCGGCGGGGAAACACCACCCCCGGACTCCTCGCCCAGGGCATCCGGACGGCGGTCGACGGCGGCGCCCGTGTGATCGCCGTGGTGGCGGTGACGGGTTCGGACAGCCCGGCGCTGAGAAGTGCCGTGCGACACGCGGTCGCCGGGGGCGCGGTCGTGATCGCCCCGGTCGCACCGGACGGGACGAAGGACGTGGCATATCCGGCGGCCCACCCGCAGGTGGTGTCGGTGGCGGCGACCGGTCCCGGCGGGAAGACGTCCGGACAGCGTCCCGAGGGCCGAGTGGACCTGACAGCGCCGGGAGAGGCGATGACCGGCCCCGGACCGGGCGGCCGGGGAAGTTTCACGGCCTCCGGACCGAGTTACGCGACCGCGCTGGTGGCCGGAACGGCGGCCCTCGTCCTGGAACGCCGGCCGGAGCTGAGCGTCCAGGCCCTGGTCCACCGGCTCCGTTCCACCACGTCGGGACCGGGCGAACCGGTGCCGGACCGGGTACGGGGCTACGGCTCCGTCGACCCGATCGCCGCCGTCACGGCCGTGCTCCCCGAGGAGCGGCGCGGAGCGGCGGTCCCGGACGGGCGGGCGACGGTACCCGGGGTGGCGATGCCGCCCGCGCCGGGGCCGTCCGCCGCCGGGTCCGCATGGGGGGTGGCGGCCGGTTCCCTCGCGGTGCTGGCGGGGGTGGCGGGGGCCGCCGCCGTGGTACCGCGAGGCCGCCGGCGGCAGTGGCGACCGGGCGGCTACCGCGCTCCGCAAGCGACGGCGGAGAGCGGCTCGGACCCGGCCTGAGAGCCGTCCCGTCGTCCCCGACGAACGTGCGGCGACAGCTACGGCGCTCCGCCGCACCGACGGGACCACCGCGTGCGTCCGGCGCGCGGAGGTCCCCCGCCCTGCGCTGCACCACGCTCGGCGCCGCACGCCCGCCGAGGAGAGCGGGACGGCCTTTAGCAGCGCGTTATCGGACGGGCCGCGATCACACCCGAGTATTAGCAGGGCATTAGCCCCGGTTGCCAAAGTCGTTCCCGACCAGTCCGACGGACCCGGAGCCGTCGGCCGATCTATGCCGCTGCCCGCCGTCTCGGAGTCGTCGACGCGCGGCAGGGAGGAACGACCGGGGTGGGAATGCACGAACACGGTGTCGGTGGCACGGTCCGCGAGGAGACGGGACCTGACGTCCGCGCGGAGGTGCGGCCCCGCCCCACCATGGACCGCGACACGCTGGCGGAGCTTCACCGGCTTCACGCCTCCGCTCTGTTGCGTGCCCTGCTCCGCCTGACCAGCGGGGACCGGGGCAAAGCCGAGGACATGCTCCAGGAGACGTTCCTGCGCGCCTGGCAGAACCCCCAGGCATTGACCCGGGGCCCCGAGCACGGCCGTCCCTGGCTCTTCACCGTCGCCCGCCGGATCGCCATCGACCACTTCCGGGCGCAGTCCGCCCGGGCGAAGGAACTGGGCGACGAGGCGCCGGAGGACCGCGCGGCCCCGGACGACCCCTACGAGGAGATCGTGACCGCACACGCCGTCGGCGGCGCGCTCGCCGAACTGCCCCGGCACCACCGGGAGGTGCTGGTGGAACTGCACCTGAACGACCGCTCGACCACGGACGCGGCCGCGGTGCTCGGGATCCCCCTGGGCACCGTCAAGTCCCGCAACTTCTACGCGGTGCGGGCATTGCGTTCCGCCCTGGAGCGGCATGGTCTCGCCCCGGCGTGACCATCCGGACCGTGCCGTCTGAACCGGGCGGGCCCGCCGGGCCGTTCCTCCGGGAGACCGATGAAAGGGGGTCGAGGTGGTCGCTGTCGTGGCCAGGAACGACATGGACGCGCTCGAGCACTGGACGGGCGCACCCGACTACAGCCCCGAGCACTGGCGCGCGGGGCGGGGCGAGGACCCGCCGGGAGCACCGGTGGAGACATCGGTCGGAGCACGGTCGGAGTCGGCCGCCGAAGCCGTACCGACGGAGCCCCCGCCTGTGGAGCCCCCGCCCGTCGTCCCGGCCCCGGCGGAGCCCGTGTCCGCCGATCCCGTACCCGTGAGCGCGGCCCCGCCGGAGCCCGTACCGATGGCGCCGGCTCCGGAGCCGGACCGGGAGCACCCCTCGGAGAGGGAAGCAGGGGCCGGGGCGGAAACAGCGGAGCCGGCCCCGGCCGGCCCACCGGAGCCCGTGGCGGAGACGCGGCCGGCACGACGTGCTGCTCGTCCGTTCTTCCGGGTCGGGCGGCGCGGGGCACGGGGCAGTTCCCCCGACCCCCTCCGTGTCCCGCTGCTGCGCAGCCACCGGATCGCGGTGATCGGCCTGGACGGCGGCGCCGGGAAGACGACCACCACCCTGGCGCTCGGCACAGTGCTGGCGCGCGAGCGGGCCGACCGGGTGGTCGCCGTGGACGCGAGTCCCGACTCGGGCGCCCTGGGCCGCCGGGTGCAGCGGCAGTCCGACGCCACCGTGCACGATCTCGTGGTCGCGGCACCCCGGTTGCGCACCTACATGGACATCCGGGCGTTCACCTCGCAGACCCCCAGCGGCCTGGAGGTCGTGGCGCACGATCCGGACCCGGCGGATCCCCGGACGTTCGACGAGCGGGACTACCGGCAGGTCGTCGGCCTGCTCGGCGGCCACTACCCGATCGTCCTCACCGACTCCGGGACGGGCATGCCGCACGACACCCTGCGCGCGGTCCTGGAGCTGTCGGACCAGCTGGTCGTCGCGGCCGCGCCGGGCGAGGACGGCATGAGCGGCGCCGCTCTCGTCTTCGACCGGCTGACCGCCCTCGGTCACGAGGAGAAGGCGCGGCAGGCGGTGACGGTCGTCTCCGGCGTGCGATCGTCCTCGGGCCGGTCGGTCTGGACGGACGAGGCCGTGGCCCGCTTCCGGCAGCGCTGCCGGGCGGTGGTGACCGTCCCGCACGATCCCCGCCTGGCACGGGGCGACGAGGTCGATCCGGCGTGGTTGCGGAGCCGGACCCGGGCCGCCTACTACGAACTGGCGGCACTCGTCGTCCAGAACTTCCCCCGTGGTTGACGCCGCACTCCCCCTCATCCGTCCCGACAACACTGGAGAGCACCCATGGCCTGGTACGAAGGCCCCTGCCGGATCACCGTCATCGGTCTCGACGCCGACTGGCCGCAACGCGCGGTGGTCGCCGTGTCAGGCGCGCGCGGGGCCCGGATCGAGATCCCCGGCGAGGTCGGCGTGGTCCGACACGTGGACGCGCCGAGCTGGCACCTGGAGGTGGAGCACCTGTACGAGGGCCGGTGGCGACCCAACATCCGTGCGGTCAGGAGCCGTTGGGAGACGGTGGGCGGCGTCCGTACGCAGACGGTCACCAGCAAGGACGTGGACTGGCCGGGGGGTAACCGGCACGAACGCAATCTGGTGCTGCGCCTGGAGCGGGTCGGCGAGGAGGCCGGGCATTCGCGCGAGACGGTCCGGGAGACGCCGGTCCGGGCGGTCACGCAATCGACGGCGGACGCTCCCGCCCGTCGCGTGGCCGCCGGTCCCACCTCGGTCCCCACCCGGTCCTCCTCGGGCGGCTCCGTCCTCGGTGTCCCGCCCACGGTCTCCGGGGGCGGGACGTCGACGAGCAGCAGCAGCCCCTGGTAGGGCCGGGGCCCCCGCCCCGCCGGAGTCGTTCGGGCGGGGACGTCCGAACGCCGAGGCCTCGCGGAGAGTGCCCGGAGGGAGGCGTGCACGCGAGAACGGCGGGACCGAGGCGTTGGGGCGGCGGCGGGTGCGCATCAGCGAGCCGTCCGGCAGTACGACTCCGCCGCCGGATCGGGTGGTTCTCTTCAGCGCGCGGTCCAGGCGCGGGGCCCGGGCGGCGAACCGTCCGTCGGGCCGCTCGTGCAGCCATCCACGGTCGGCGAGCTTGGTCGACTTCGCCCGCAGCGGCTCCAGCCTCCCGCGCAACCCCACCTCCTCGCCCACTGCCCTGACCTGCACCGGACCATCGGCGGTCCGATACAACCGCCTCCGGGTGGGGACGCACCCGTGTCAGGGGGCGCCCGCCGCGGGGCGCGCCCGTATCGAACGCGACGGCCCGGGCAGACGGACTGCCCGGGCCGCGCGTTCAGCGGGTTGCCGCTACCCCGCGTTCCTGAGGAACACGGAGGTGAGCGGTGCGGTGTGGGTGGAGTCCACGCCCGCGCCCGCCGTGAAGTCGGCCTTCTCGCGGCCGTTCCAGTCGGCGATCGGGCTGCCGCCCTGGGTCAGGTGCTGGAAGCGGGACGGGTCGCCCGGCGCGGAGCCGAACTGGTAGACCGGCTGGGCGCCCGCGCCCGTCTTCCCGTACGGCAGGTAGTCCGTGTACGGGCCGCCCGGGGTGAGCTGCTTGGACAGGGTGTTGTTGTGGAAGACGTTCTGCGGGCCGGAGGAGCCGGACCACTTGAGCGCCTTGGCCCCGGCGGCCCACCAGATCGGGTACCAGGTCCCGGCCTCGACGTCGCCGCCCTCGCCGCCGCAGCGGGCGGTGCAGTTGCCCGAGTAGTGCTCGTACGGCACGCGGACGGTGTTGTTCTCGAAGAGGTTGCGGCGCTCCCAGCCGCCGTGGAGGTTCAGGTCGGAGTCGAAGTCGTTGCCGTAGACCACGTTGCCCGAGGCCGACCACTGGAGGGTGAAGTGGCGCAGGTTGCGGGTGGTGTTGAAGGCGTAGAGGGTGTCCCAGACGCGGCTGCCGCGGAAGTAGCCGTTGCCGCCCTTGCCCTTGTTCCAGGCGCCGTCGAGGTGGTTGCGCTCGAACTGGAGGTTCTTGGCGACCTCGGTGACGATCGGGTGCGATCCGGTCATCTCCGCGCGGACGCCGCGGGCCCAGGAGTCGGCGGCCCACTTGAAGACCAGGCCGTGCATGGCGTACGCGGGGGCCAGGTTGCCGTAGTTGTGCCGGGCCTGCTCGGGGGTCATCCCGGGCATGTCCTGGGTGAAGGAGAAGTTCTCGAACCCGACGCCGACCACCATCTTCAACGGGGTGACCTTGCTGGGGTAGACGGTGCCGTCGATCGCGGCGGAGCCGTCCGAGGTGGAGTCCACCGGGAGGTCGAACTCCAGCGGCTTGTCCAGGGTCAGCGTACGGTTCGCCGCATCGACGGAGCTGATGCGGAAGACCTGCTGGCGCATGTGCAGGTTCTCGTACCGGCCCTCGTCCGTGGCGCTCTGGAGGTCATAGAACTTCCGGCTGTTGGCAGCACCCACCCACACGTGCCCGCCGACCGGGAAGCGGGCCGGGTCGGCCTTGGCGTCGAGGTGGACGACCCGGTCGCCCTCCTTGGCGGAGAAGCCCGGCGCGGCCGCGGAGGTCCGCAGCTTCACGCCCGAGGCCCAGTGCTGGTTGATCGAGCCCTCGAAGAGGTCCTTGCGGTTGGCGGGGGCGGCGGCCAGCTCGTCCGCGTACCGGGGGGCGACCTCGCGGGTCGAGACGCGGAACAGGCCGCGGCCGGGCCACATCCAGCCGCCCTTGCCGGTGTCCGCGCCCGACCCGTAGGACATGGCGTCCTGGTCCCAGCGGCTGCCGTCCGAGGTCAGGGTGTCGTACTTGGTGCTGTCGTCGGGGCGGAACACGATCCGGGTGCCCCCGGGCCGGGCCGGGTCGCTGCCCTGGCCGCGGATGGTCAGGTAGCTGGCGTCCACGGAGATCTGGCGGCTGACGTTCAGCTTGCCGGCGGGCAGGGTGATCAGCGACAGCCGCTCGAACTGCGCGGCGCCCCCGCACCGGGTGCGGATGTCGTCGATGGCTCGCTGGAGGCCGGCGGAGTCGTCGGCCTCGTCGTCCGGCTTGACGCCGTAGGTGCCGTCGAGCTCTTCCGGGGTGATGCGGCAGGCCTCGTCACCGGTGTGCTGTGCCTCGCCGGGCAGCGCGCTGCCGCCGCGGTAGCCGGCGGCCGACCAGTTCGGCATGCCGGGCAGCTGCGCCTTGCGGTTGTAGGCGCTCAGGAGCTGGGAGGGCGGGTCCGGGTTCGCGGCGGCCTCGGAGGTGTACCGGTGGCGGCCGATGGTCTCGATGGCGC
Organism: Streptomyces cinereoruber; assembly: GCF_009299385.1. Taxonomy (NCBI): domain Bacteria; kingdom Bacillati; phylum Actinomycetota; class Actinomycetes; order Kitasatosporales; family Streptomycetaceae; genus Streptomyces; species Streptomyces cinereoruber. Next base: position 274,192 of record NZ_CP023693.1, read on the forward strand.
GGTGGGTGGAGCCGCCGAGGGGCAGCTCGTAGAAGTCGACGGCGACGTAGTTGGGCGTCTTGCGGGCGGCCGGGCCGCAGATGTTCAGCGCCCGGTCGACCAGGGAGTCGCCGTTGTCGATGGCGGCGGTGATGGCGGTGGGGGCGTCGCGGAACTGGTTCATCACGAACAGCGGGGTGAAGCCGGGCTCCTGCCGCGTGAGCGGGATCTCGTCCCAGCGGGTGTAGCAGTCCTTGTTGCCCGCGAGGCCGCCCATGCTCCAGAAGTTCTCGACCGTCCAGTTGCGCTGGAGGCGGACCCCGACCTCGGGGACGTCACTGTGGTCCGAGAAGATCAGTAGCCGCTTGTCCAGGCCCTTCATCTGCGACAGGGTCGGCCAGCCGTGGGTTGCCACCCCCTGCACCTCGGGGTCGAAGACCAGCTCCTTCAGACCTGGTATGGCGGCCATCTCGCCGGCCATCTTCGCCCGGTCGGTGACCCTGTCCTCGATGAAGACGGTGACCACAGCGTCGGCGTCCTTCTGCAGGAACGTCACGATGTCGGCCAGTCCGTCCTGGAAGACCCGGTTGCCGCCGACCACGCAGGTGCCGTGGCACATGCGCAGCGGATCCTCGGGTTCACCGCCGTCGTAGACGTCCAGCATCATGCCGCGGACGCCCTCGTCCAACTGGGTGGCCATGCTGCGGGACTGGTTGGGGAAGACGAAGCCGTCCCCGTAGGAGTTGAAGGCGTTGTGCGTGGTGAGGAACGTCGCCTGGTCGAGCCGAGGGTCGGCCGGCGGGGTGTACTCCTCCAGCACCAGGTCGGTCAGGTGCCAGTGGCCGCGGCCGGTGTCGGCTTCGGCGCGGCTGCCGAGGGCGAGCTGGACGCCGCTGTTGGACCTGCCGCCCGCCGTGGTGGGGGACGTGAGGTACTGCTCGCCGCCGGGCGTCTTCAGCAGGTAGGTATCGGCCCGGACCTGCTCGAACTCCCAGGTCGTACCGTCGCCGCCGCACAGCTTCAGGACCGCGAGCGTGCCGTCGAGGCCGATGCAGTAGGCGCCGTTGACGTTGCTCTTCAGGTAGTACGAGGAGCCGGTCGCGGCCTCGAACCACCACTGCTGCCCGTGCCGGCCGCCGTACGTGAACTGGAGGATCTTGCGGCCCTCCTCCATGTCCCCGGCCTCGGCGTCCACGGCGAGGCCGTTCGCGGCGTTCTGCATCTGGACCGGCCCGAGCCGGTTGGGCGGTCCCGGCGCGGCGGCGGCCGCCCCTGGGAGGACGGAGGCGACGAGCGCGGCCGTGAGCGCGGCCACGGCTGCGAAGACCAGCCGCATGCTGCGGCGATCTCTGTTGAACATGGGAGGAGACACTCTCTCTCGGAACGGCAGCTGGGACCCCGGCCTGCCGTCCGAGTCGCGGGGCCCGGCTCGGCGCGAGCACCCCGGCTGGCCAGGCGGTCCCACACCTGAACCGGACGGAAATCCTCCAACCTGGGAACGAGCACTCTAGCGCCGTGAAGTGACCGGGTTTTACCCCGAGATGAACGAAGAGTGATCAAGCCGCCCATAGCCGCCGTTCGGCCGTCACGCGGTTCTGCCGTCATCCCGCCGCGGGGTCAGTGACGGTGATGAAGCGGGCGGTGCTGGGCACCCCCTGGGCGTCCAGGGCGAAGAGCATGTACGTGTCCGGCAGGACCACACCCTTGTCGGCCGGGGGGGCACCGTGTACGCGCCGGTGCCCGCGGGCGCGGAGGTCAGCGGGACGCGCCGCTGGTCGTTGTCCGTGGAGTGGGTCGCGGCCGCGGCCCGCATCAGGACGAAGGAGGCGACCGGGCCGCCGGTGGTGACGGTCAGCGCGGTGCCGGCCGCGGCGCGGGGCGGTACGCCGCCGGTGATGGCGGGCCGCGGTTTGGACGAGCCGTCGGCGTTGAACAGGTACGGCGGTGCGGACGCCGACCCGTCGGCGTGGTTGGTGGCGCGGTCGCCGCACAGGCCGCCCCCGCCGGAGAAGACCCGCCCGTCGGGCAGCAGGTTGGCCACGCTGTGGTAGTTGCGCGGCACGGCTTCGCTGCCCCCGTACCTGGTCCAGCTCGGCTTTTCTTGCCGGAAGCCATACGCCCCCGACCAGCACGAGCACTTTGAAGCCACCCCACCTCCAGCCCCAGCTCCTCGCCCACCGCCCTGACCCGCACCGGACCATCGGCGGTCCGAACGACCGCCATGATCTTGCGGTGGTCATCGGGCAGCGCGGACTCGTCCGGGGCATCGCCGCGGTGCGGGATCGGCAGCACCGCACGCCCAGCCACCTGCGCTTTCACCGGAGCCGCGGCGGCCTCCGCCTCGGCCGAGTCCTGTTCGGCCAGCCGGTGCAGCACCCGCTCGGCGACCACCGACTCCTTCCGCTCCGCCTCGACCTTCCCAAGCCGCTTGCCCAAATCCTCGGCAAGCGCGTCCGGCTCGCTCCGGCGAGCCGTGATCCGCTCCAGCTCGGACATCCCCGCTCCCTCCCGCGATCCGGTGATGCATCCGTACGGCGACGGATCGTAGACGGACCATCAGAACAGACGCAGCAGAACCCGAGAACTGCCCCTGCCTCCCTGACAGGGGATCTCCATCGTGGACGCCGGCCCCCGACCAGCGCGAGCACGACGGAATGCCCGCACACCACCCCCGTGATCTGAAACTTCACGATCCACACCACTCATTGCAGCACCGACATCACAACGCCGTCCTACCGGAGCACGGTGAGGGTGTCGGCGTCGGGGCCTCACGCAGGGCGTAGGAGGCCTGCGCGGCCGCGTCGACGGTCGGTGCCAGGACGGGGACGAGGACCGCGACCAGGACGCGCGGGGCCTCGATCGCGGCACGAGTGGCGTACAGCTCGGCACGGGCGGCATCGAGGCGGATCTCGTCCGCGCCGGCCAGGCGCAGCTCCTCACGGACGAACCGGGCCCGGCGGTGGGTGGCGAGCGCGGTCACGGCCTCCAGGGCCCGGTCCCGACGCCGCTCGACGCGCTCGGCGTCCCGGGACGCGCGGGTGGTGCGGTGCTGGATCAGTCCGGCGACCACGGCGCCTGACAGGGCGCCCGGGACGGCGATCACGGTAGCGAGCATGGCGAAGCTCCCCCTTCGGAACGAACGGGCAGCGGACGGGCCTGCGGGCGCCGGTGAAAGCGAGGCGCTGTACGGCGACCTGAGCGGCGATCAGGCCTCCGTATAGCCAAAGCCAAGGCATAGAACAGGGCGCGAGGCCGCCAGATCGCCGTACAGGCGGTTTCTGCAGGTTCTCGCGGCCCGTGTCGGACGCCGAGGTCGTGACTCGCGAACCTGTCCGCCATCTCACGCCGTGTAGGACGCCCAGCGTCTCAGCTCCGTGTCGGAAGTCGATGGCGGCGCCGGCCTTGCGGTGGCCCGACCCGCTTGACTCGTCTCAGCGAAGTTCGACCGCTCGCCGCTGGACTCCGGATCAGGTGAAACGCACGGTCAGCCTCTTGTCCGGCGCGTTCGACTCGTCTTCCGCGGCAGCTCGGGCCAGGACTGACGCGATCGCCTCGAATGCTTCATCGCCCATGCGTCCACGACTGACCGCAGCGTTCTCCCAGACGATCTCGACCGGGCGCTCGACATCCGTGCTCAGACGATCCCATAGGGCGCTCAGGTTGTGCCCGTAGTACGGACCGAAGTCCAGAGGCCCGGCAAGAATCCGGTGCAGGTCCGCCTGGCTTCCGATGTGTGCCCCGTCAATGGCGACCCGCATGCTCCTCCACCCCTTCGGCTGGCCAAGTGGCTTACAACCCCCGGCGCCCCTGTAGGCACCGCGCACCGCTGAACTGCGGTGTCTCACGGTCGGTGTCGGATCCGGCTTCCACCCGACACCGACCGTGAGATTCCGACACAAATTTGAGACCCTACAGCTTCTCGGGTCAGGTCTGCGCCATATACACGAAGTGGGAGTAGTGGCCCTGAAGGCGATGACGAGGATGCTCAGGCTCTTGGCCAGGATCTTCAGGCTCCGGGAGATCTCGGAGATGTCCTCCTGGCGGGAGGAGTCGCGGCGGGTGCCGAGTGAGGTCATGAGCTGGAGGTAGTCCACGATCACCACCGGGACGCGCCCGGTCTCGCGCGTCACGTGCTCGATCCGGGAGCGGGTGCGGCCGGGGCTGATCTTGGTGGAGTAGTCCATCCACAGCGGCAGACCGCGCATCTCCGGCGCGTAGCGGTCCAGCCGTTCCCAGTCGGACTCGGTCATCGTGTCCGAGTCGCCGCGCAGGTGGTGCGGCGCGACGCGGGCCTCGACGGACAGCAGGCGCATGCCGACCTCCTCCTCGCCCCTTTCCAGCGAGAACAGCGCCACCTTGCGGCCGTGCTCGATGGCGGCGGCACGGGCGAAGTCCAGGGCGAGGGTGGACTTACCCACGGCCGGGCGGGCGCCGACGATGACGAGCTGGCCGGGCTGCCAGCCCTTGGTGAGCGGGTCCAGGTCGACGAAGCCGGTGGGGATGCCGGTGATCTCGCCGCGCCTGGTGAGCTCGGCGCCGACCGTGATCGGGTCGGCCGGCTCGCCTTTGGCGTACAGCTCCACGATCACGACGGACACGATCGCGTGGGCGGGCTTGTAGAAGTCGCGGACCTTGAGCTGCTCCGCGACGTCGCCGATGGCGTCCTTGGACAGCAGCATGCCGCCCAGCACGCACATCTGGGCATCGAGGTCCTGCGGCGGCATGCGCAACACGCCGCCGCGCTCGGAGAGGCCGACCGGTCAGGGCAGTTTGGTGTCCCGGCCAACCTCTTCCCAGGCCGCGAGGTCTCCCCGCACCTGCTCCAGGTGGCCCCGGATGGTGTCGATCGCGTCGTCCCCCAGCGCGAGCCGCAGTGGGGTCTCCTTCGCGTCGAGCGCCGCCAGGATCGCCGCGACGGCCTTCGCCGGATCACCCGCCTGGGTGCCGCCCCCGCTCTCCACGTACGCGCGGGTCGCGCCGACCGTGTCCGCGTAGTCCGCGACTCCCTCCACGCTCAGGCTGTGGTTGCCGAAAAGGCTCGTGCGGAAGGCGCCGGGTTCCACGATCAGGACGTCGATGCCCAACGGCCGTACCTCGGCGGCCAGCGCCTCGGACATGCCCTCCAAGGCGAACTTGGTCGCGCTGTACGCACCGAAGCCAGCCATCGACATCTGCCCGCCGACGCTGCTGAGCTGCACGATCGCGCCCGAGCGCCGAGCCCGCATGTGCGGCAGTACGGCCCGGACGAGGGCGGCAGGGCCGAAGACGTGCACGTCGAAAAGAGCCCGCAGTTCGGCGTCTGTAGTCTCCTCGACCGAACCGACGTGCGTGCGGCCTGCGTTGTTGACCAGGACGTCGATGCGACCGTGCCTTGCGGCGACCTCCGCGACGACCCGGTCGATCGCGGCGGTGTCGGTCACGTCCAGGGCGACCGGGTCCACCTGGTCGGGGTGGGCGGCGACCAGGTCCGCCAGTGACTCGACGCGGCGGGCCGTGGCGACCACGACGTCCCCGACGGCGACCGCCGCCTCGGTGAAGGCGCGGCCGAAACCGCTGTTGGCGCCCGTGACCAGCCAGACCCTGCTCATGCCCGTACTCCCTCTTCGCGTCTTTTCCACCGACACAACAAGGCTGCCTCACAAGGGCTTTGGACGACCAAGACCTCTCGTGATAACCCATGGGCATGATGATCACGGATGTCCACGGGCGGGAACTGCGTTCCTTCCTGACCGTTGCGGAGGAGCTCCACTTCACCCGGGCCGCCGAGCGGCTGTACGTCTCGCAGCCCGCGCTCAGCAAGCAAATACGGGCCCTGGAACGTCATCTCGGCGCGTCCCTCTTCGAGCGCGACCGGCAGGGCGTGTCCCTCACCGCTGTCGGTACGGCCCTGCTGCCGCACGCCCGCGCCGTGCTCGCCGCCTGGGAAGCCGGCCACGAGGCGGTGCAGCGGGCCCGTGAGGCCGCAGACGGCACCCTCGTCGTCGGCATGAGCACCAGTCCCGGGCGCGGCGGACTGCTGCCCGCGATCCGCTCCCGCTTCACGGCCGCCCACCCGGAGGCCGTCCTCAAACTGCGACAGGTCGGCTGGGAGGACCCGACGGCTGGACTCGCCGACGGCTCCAGCGACGTGGCGTTCGTCTGGCTGCCGCTGGCCGGCGCGGAGCGCTTCCACCGGGTCGTCGTGGCCACCGAACCCCGGCTCGTCGCCCTTCCGGAGACACACCCACTGGCCGCCCGCACGCGCCTGGACTTCGCGGACCTGCTTGACGAGCCCTTCCTCGCCCTGCCGGACTCCGGGCCCGAACTGCGCGACCACTGGCTGGCCCTGGACTGCCGGGGCGGCCGCCCGCCGGCCATCGGCGGGGTGATCGCCGGCACCGACGAGACGTACGAGGCGCTCGTCGGCGGCCTCGGCGTCTGCTTGGTCGCGTCCGGCAACGCCCCACTCCTCGCCCGGGACGGCGTCGTGACCCGGCCCGTCGACGGCCTCACCCCCAGCAGCCTCGCCCTCGCCTGGCGCACGGACGACACGCGGCCCCTCGTCCGCAACTACGCCCACGCGGCGGCCGACGTCGCCGGGTCCTCGCGGTCGAACCCGATTGGCTGCGATTTCCAGGGTCTGATCGACGGGCCAGGATCAGGCAAGTCCTAGACCCTGTCCGATGAGTTCGCAGAGTGACCTCGGTCGGCTCCCAAGTGGGAGGAGTCGGCCGGGCTGTCCAACCCAGGTCTCCCCTTGCACGGATTTCGATGTACTGACGTGCCGCGGCCGTTACGCGCCTGGCTCACCGATCACAGGACGCCGGCATCTGTTGTGTTCGTCGGATCGTGGCGGATCGAAGCGGGTGCCCGCGGTGACGGCCTGCGGCGGCACAGCAGGTATCCGGTCAGCGCGGTGGCCAGGCCGGCGAGCCCGGCCGCGGCGAAGTCGCTCGCCGGAACGGACACGTCGACCGCCACCCCGGCGATCGGGGACCCGAGGGCGAAACCCGCACTCTGAGCGGAGGATTGCAGACCTGTTGCCTCACCTCGCACACCGGCCGGGGCCAGTCGGGTCACCGCATCGGCCAGCGCGGAAAGGACGGGGGCGGCAAGAAGCCCTGTGCCGAGGACCGCCACGCACAACCACGGCCATTCGCGGGCGAGCCCGACGGGAAGCGTCACGAGCCCGAGCAAGCCGAGCAGGAACCAGGTGGGCAGAGGCCGTGACAGCGCACCGTAGACGAGTCCTCCGATCACAGAGCCCGCGCCGAGCACGGCAACGACCACGGCGGCCCAGGGTGCCTGGCCTGTTTCCTCGAGCGTGGCAATGATGGCTGTATCGACGCCGCTGAGCAGCATCGTCGTACCGAACGCCCTCGTCAGCACGGCGACCATGCCGACGCCCAGCCACTCCCGTCGCGGGGGCTGTTCGGCCTCCGCCTCGTCCTCTGCCCCCAGTGGCGGGTTCAGCAGAGCCATCCCGGTCCCGCCGACCACGATCAGGGTCTCCAGTCCCCACGCCACCGCGCTGGGGCCCACCTTCGTGGCGCACAGGATCACGGCCGCCGGGCCCACGAGGTACGACAGCTCGCCCTGTACCGACTCCAGAAGCCGCTTCGTCAGCTGCTGGAGCAGCCCGCCCTCGCCGGTCAGCTGCAGGCCCTCCGCCTGGGCCCGGGAGACCAGCTCGTCGATCAGCCGGTCGTCCACCGCCTTCGACGGCGTCGACTCAGCCGGCTCGACAGCCTCGGTCACGTTCTCACTGGTCATCGGTGCATCCTCCATGATAGGGAGTTACACCGAACGATTTACAGTCCCGAGTTGTGGGCAATCCAGTCCGGTGGCTGAGGCTCGCCGCTGGTTCTGGGAGGACCAGTTGGTCGGTTCATGTCGATAGGGATCCGGATGGCTGTTCATCTGGCCGGAGGCAGCATGCTCAGGGACGGAAGGTGCGGCGGTAGGTGTCAGGTGGGACACCGACGCTGCGGTGGAAGTGGCGGCGCAGGGTGGTGGCGGTGCCCATGCCGGTGGCCGTGGCGATGGTGTCGACGGTGGCGTCGGTGGTCTCCAGGAGTTCCTGTGCGTGGCGGATGCGTTGGGTGTGGAGCCACTGCAGGGGTGTGGTGCCGGTCAGGTGTTTGAAGTGGCGGGCGAGGTGGCGTGAGCTCATGCGGGCCTGGCGGGCCAGGTGCTCCACGGTGAGCGGCTGGTCCAGTCGTTCCAGTGCCCAGGGGAACAGTTCTCCCAGGGGGTGATTGTCGGGCTCGGGCACGGGGGTGGAGATGAACTGGGCCTGACCGCCGTCGCGGTGGGGCGGGATGACCAGACGGCGGGCGATCTTGTTGGCGTTGGCTGATCCGTGGTCGAGGCGGACCAGGTGCAGGCACAGGTCCATGGCGGCGGCCTTGCCCGCGGAGGTGAGGACGTCGCCGTTGTCGACGTAGAGGACGTCTGGATCAACGGTGGCCTTGGGGTGGCGCCGGGCCAGTTCCCGTGTGTGAGCCCAGTGTGTGGTGGCGCGCCTGCCGTCGAGCAGTCCGGCCGCGCCCAGGACGAAGGCGCCGGTACACAGGGAGGCGACGCGGGCGCCCGCCGTGTGGGCGGCGCGCACCGCCTCGACCAGGTCGGCGGGCGGTTCGCGATCCGTGTCGGCCCAGCCGGGGACGATCACCGTGTCCGCGTGCGCGAGGTGGTCGAGTCCATGGTCGGGTTCGAGTCTGAACCGGTCGACGCGCACCGGGCCGTTCCCGCAGACCATGAAGTCGTACCAGGGGTCCACGATGTGGGTCAGGTCGGCGCCGAAGACCTCGACGGCCACGGACAGTTCGTAGTGGAGCATGCCGTCGGTGACGGCCAACGCGACAGCGGGCATGTCCGAAACTGTACGCGCCTTGTCGTTTCCGACTCTCGTGCGGGGTGCTGCCGCGAGGCCAGGATGTGGTTGTCATGCTGCGGCGGAACGACGGCGCAGCGGTATTCGCGTACACGGGAGCGGTCTCATGGGGTCAGGTCAGCTGGTGGCGGTGTTCGGCGCGTACGGTCACACCGGGAAGTTCGTGGTCGCGGAGCTGGCCGCGCGCGGGTTCGTCCCAGTGCCCTCCGGGCGCAACCCGCAAGCCCTGGGAAAGCTGGCCGACGAGCACGGCCTTGAGCCCCGGGTGGCATCGGTCGACGATCCGGCCTCGCTGGACCGGGCCCTGGCGGGAACAGTGGCGGTCATCAACTGCGCCGGACCCTTCGCGGCGACCACCGGTCCCGTGATCGAAGCCGCGCTCCGTGCGAAGATCCCCTACCTGGACGTGGCCGCCGAACTCGAAGCGAATCTCGACACCTTCGCCCACTACCGCGAACGGGCCCAGGACGCAGGAGCGGTGATCGTCCCCGCCATGGCCTTCTTCGGAGGGCTCGGCGATCTGCTGGCCACCGCGGCGATGGGCGATTGGGCCGCAGCCGACGAGGCCCACATCGCCTACGCGCTCAGCAGCTGGCACCCCACCGCCGGCACCCGCCTGTCCGGTGCCGTCTCCCGCGAGCGGCGCGGCGACGTCCGCCTGCGCTATCGCGGCGGACAGTGGGAGCGGCGCACCGACGCCGCGCCCACCCTTCGGTGGACCTTCCCGAAACCGATGGGACCCCGGGAAGTGATCGGGGAGTTCACGATGGCGGACGTGGTCACCGTCCCCCAGCACCTGTCCATCCCCGATGTGACCACCTACATGACCGCCGAGGCGGTCCGCGACGTCGCCGCCCCCCACACACCGGTCCCGACCGCCACCGACCCGAACGGGCGCTCCGACCAGACCTTCCTGGTCGACGCCGTCGTGCGCTCGGGCAAAGCCGAACGCCGGGCCACGGCCAGCGGCCAGGACATCTACGCCGTAACCGCACCTCTGGCCGTCGAGGCCCTCGAACGCGTCCTGACCGGCCGCACCAAGACCGTGGGCGTCGCCTCCGCTGGCGAGATCTTCGACGCCCCGGACTTCCTGCACGCACTCGCCCCGCACATCACACTCGACCTGCACCCGCAAAATGCCTGACCATGGCGCCAAGGCCGTGCCCAGGCAGGCATGCATTCCCGGAGATCAACCGAGTCACCGCTTTGATCACCGAGAGTCACCTTCTCGCTGGCCTTAGGCGGGGAATCTTTGACTGCCGCCCACAACTAAGGGCTGTCCCGTAACTCAAGGCGAAGGCCAGCGCGTCACCGCAGGCAGATCCGTTCGTCCGGTTGCGCCCCGACTCGCGGCCTCATCTGGAGCCGGGCCATGCAGGTCGAACCGGACACTGGCAGGCGGTATCTGGAGTTACGGGACAGCCTTTGCTCCAGGATCTGGTCGGGACGATGTGGCGGACGGGCCAGGCGGCCTGCTGCGCGGCCACCCGCTCGTGCAGTTCCCCGACGGCGTCGCCGAGCGGTCGCTCGAAGAGGGTCTTCACATCGGGCTCGTACCCGAAACGCTACTGCACACGTGCGTTGAGGTTCATGGCGAGAGAAGTGAGTGACCGCCCAGGTCCAGGAAGTTTCTCTCCAGGGAGACATCGGTCTCGAGGAATTCACTCACCCGGTCGACGAGCAGTTCCTGCATTTCTCGCAGGCTCTGGGGGGATGGAAACGGGCATTGCCGCCCTGCCCTCTCGTGGGGTCGCCGGTGAACCTCACCGGGACGTCGCCGTAACACAGGCCGGAGATTCCCCGAGCACTCCGCATCGGTTCATGCGGAACACATCTGCGGAGCGCGTTCGGCGTCGACTCTGACAGGCGTCGCGACCACGGCGGTAATGCCGATCTCTTGGGGGGTACGCGCCAGGAACACGTGCCGGAAGCAGTGCCGTCGGCCCCGCCGGACCGGGTTCCCGCGCCGACGGACCGGGGGTCACGGAGCCCGGGAGCGGCACCGTGCGGCGAGAGCCTCTGCGGCGGCCGGCACGCGCCTCCGTCATTCACCGAGCGCTCTCGGCGTCGGCGCTCCGGATCGAAGGAGCCTGCGGCGATGGCCGTCGTGCGGCCGGGAGCACAGCGGGCTGTGCGGCGGGCGGATCGTGCGCGGGACCGGGCAGGGCGAGTGGGTTCCACAGCAGGTCGTCCGCGGGATCGGCCACGACCCGCACGTTCACACCGTGATGGCGGCGCTTGCGGGAGAAGCACACCCAGTTGTCGCCGACCCGGTCGCATTCGGCAAGCGATGTCGACGGGTTCGGGGAGCACCGGGTTCTCGCCAGGGCGGCTTCGACGCGCCTCTCCCCCCACCCGAGTCCAAGCGGAGGAACCCAGGCGGGACCGGCTGAAGGGCATGCGCCTCCGAGGGGCGTCTTCGCAGGCCATGCCTGTCAGCGACGCAACCACACGGCACGGACCGGCGTCCGTTCCAGGCGTTCGTACGATCATGAACTCCGACGGAGGGTCCATCCATGACGGCAGCAGCCGCCCGCTACCTCTACCTCACGCGGCACGGTGAGGCGTCCGAGGACGAGAGCAAGTTGACGGACACCGGCCGCCACCAGGCCGTCCTGCTCGGGAAGCGGCTCCGTGAAGCCCCTTTCACGACCGTCCACCACGGCCCGCTCGCCTGTGCGGAGCAGAACAGCGCGACTGGTCTGCGAGCAGCTCAACGGTGTCGCCCTGCGATCCTGCGAGACGGTCGGCGGCTACACCCCCTACATGCAGCAACGCGAGGAGCTGCCGCCGGAATCGGCCGACGCCGTGGTCGGCCACTTGGCCCGGTTCCCGGCCGGGGAGCGCGAGAAGGGCCCGGAGCCGGCCCGGGCGGCTCTCGCACGGTTCACCCGGCCCTGTCGCTGGTGACGAGCCGCGCCACCACTTGTCGTCACCCACGACTTCCTCATCGGTTGGCTGCTCCGGGACGCCCCGGAGTGACGCTGGATGGGCATCAACCACGCCAATGCGGCACTCACCGTCATCCGCTGTGCACCCGGCCGGCCTCCGTCCGTGCTGTTCCACAACGGCATGGGCCACTTTCCCGCCGCCCTTCGCTGGACCGGCTTCCCGCCCGAACTCCACGTCCGAGTACGGCGCCCCTTCGTCGTCGAGCGGCGGCGGGTGGGGACAGAGGCAGAGCCGGTGACGGATCTGTCCGTCCGGTGCCGTTGCCCCTCGCGGGCGGCCGCGCAGGAGGTCTCGGCGTGCGGAAGCTCCAGGTGGACGAAGGAGTCGAAGCCGTTCTCGACCATGGTCGCGGCACGCTGTTCGACCGGCTCGCCGAGACGCTGGCGCGCGAGACCGCAGAAGGCGGGATGCGACATGGCCGCTCGGACCAGCTCGGTGTCCGCACCACAAGAACCCGTGCGGCCAGTTCCGCACCACGGCCACCCGGAGGAGACGTCAGACCCGCTCCAGAGGCCGGTGCGGCCCGCTGGGGAGCTCTGCTTCGATCGTGTCGCCCGGGTACACCGCGCCGCCCTGCTTCACGATGCTCATGACTCCGGCCCTGCGCACGACGTTCCCGTCCTCGTCGCGGCCGACGACCTGCTTCAGCAGTCCGTCCTGGAAGTTGTCGATCTGCAGGCAGGGATTGCGCAGGCCGGTCACCTCCAGCACCGCATGGTCGCCGATGCGAAGCAGCGTGCCGACCGGCAGACCCAGCAGATCGATGCCGCGGGTGGTGATGTTCTCGCCGAGGTCACCGGGCACCACCTCGAATCCCTCTGCACTGACCTCGGCGAAGAGCTCCTCATGGATGAGGTGGACCTGGCGCAGGTTCGGCTGGGTGGGGTCCTGCGCAACCCGGGAGCGGTGCTTGACCGTCACGCCGGCGTGCACATCACCCTCCACGCCGAGCCCGGCGAGGAGCATGATGCTGTCCCGGTTCGGCTTGGTGAACGAGTACTCGCCGTTGCTGCTGACTGCTGTGACCGTTCCGCTCATCGTCGGACCCCCTCCAGTGACAATGGTCAGCCACGACCCTAACCCTCGGGCTTCGGACCACAGCAGTCGCGATCAATCGCGAGTGGGACCGTTGGACTCAAGTGGATCAAGGTCACGGGGCAGGACGAGGTGCGGTTCGGCACCTCGCCGATCCGAGCGGCCGACGTCCCGCTCCACCGCACCCCCGACGTTGACGCGCATCCCGAGATCCCTGGAGGCCCCGGGCAGACCGCCCGGGTGGAGGGCTCGCCCGGGCCCGTCTTCGGCTATCTCGCACCGTGGACGGGGGAGCTTGCCCGGGCGGACCGTCGAACGAGGCGATCAACCGGAAACGCCCGTGCGCAACAGCTTGCCCAAGACGGCGTTCGACATCTCGTCATTCGGTTCGTGGGAGGGGTCCGGGCCGGATCGGGTTGCCGGTCGGCCGTGGGTGGGCCGGCGGACCATGGTGCCGACCGCGGCCCGACGGATCACGGCCTCGGAGTGTGCCGGTGGCGATGAACCGCTTCGGGACGCAACCTCATGACCACCGGCAGGGCCCTCGCAATGGAACGGTGGGTTCGTGCCCGCCGTCCCGGCTTGACGGCTTGACGGCTTGACATCGTGAGGCGTCCGGACAGCACCGTTCACCGGGCCGAGCCGCGGCAGTTCGGCGAACCGGTCACCGTCCTGCGCATGCCTGAAATTTCTCGACACCGTTTCACCACCGCACGAGAGCCCTGGATTCCACTGGCACCCAGACCTGATCCGACAAGACGATCATCGTCCCACCACATCAACGCTTGGGGTGATCCCGACGTGGCCGGCTCGATCACGGCGCCCGGAGGTGTACGACCGAACCGGAAGCGACGGGCGGACGGCACGGTCGGAACCCTCTCGCCGTTTCAACCCCGATCGCTCTGCCGCGCCTCGTCGTCCTTCGACGACTTCCGGCTGGCGCAACATGAGGCGTCAACAAGGGTTTAGACTCATCGTTTAAACTTGGAAAAGCGATCCAATCCGAGGGTGTCAAGGTGCGTGTCGGGTCGTAGGACCCGGCAACGGCACGTCGAACGAGCAGAAGCCGGAATCGCCCATGAACGCCGAGCAGCACTTGGCCGTCACCGCCCCCGACCTGTACGACCGGTCCGGAAAGCGCTACCCCCTGGACGAGTGCCGCTGGCGGGGCGAGGACTGCGGCCCCCTCGCCGTCAGCGCACTGCCGGGCTTGCGCCCCGAGCAGATCGACACCGCCGAACGGTCCCTGTGGCGTTACCGGGCGGTCCTGCCGGTCGAGGCCGCCCGCCGGGTGAGCCTGGGCGAAGGATGCACGCCGATGGTCCCGGTCGAATGGGCGGGCCAGCGCGTTCACTTCAAGCTGGAGTGGTTCAACCCGACCTCCAGTTTCAAGGACCGGGGCGTATCGGTGATGATGTCGCACCTCGTGGCGCACGGCGCCGAGCGCGTGCTGGAGGACAGTTCGGGCAACGGCGGTTCTTCGGTGGCCGCCTATGCCGCCGCTGCCGGCGTCCGCGCCAAGATCATCGTTCCCGCCGCCACCTCGGAGGCCAAGATCCTCCAGGCCCGCGCTTACGGAGCGGAGGTCGAGCTGGTGGGCGGCACCCGCGACGAGGTCTCGGACGAGGCGATCCGCCAGTCGGAGCGGATCCCCTACGCCAGCCACAACTGGCACCCGATGTTCCTCCAGGGCACCAAGACCATCGCCTACGAGATGTGGGAGTCCCTCGGCTTCACCGCTCCCGACAACGTCGTCCTGGTGGCCGGTGCGGGCAGCACCGTCATCGGGTGCGACCTCGCCTTCGGCGAGCTGCTCGGCGCCGGCCAGATCGACCGGCGCCCGCGCCTGTTCGTCGGACAGCCCGAGCACTGGGCGACCATCGCCGACACGTTCAACGGCATCGATCCGGCCGGACGTGGTGAACGGGTCCCGACGATCGCCGAGGGCGCGTCGATCGCCCGTCCTGTCCGGTTGCCTGAAGCGGTGGAGGCCATCCGCCGTTCCGACGGCGCCGCCTACGCCGTCCCGGAGGCGGAGATCTACGCGGCGGTCCGCGCACTGGGCGCGCGAGGTCTGTACGCCGAGCCGACCAGCAGCGTCGCTGCGGCGACCCTCGATCACTTCCTCATGACGGGCGACATCGCGCCGGGCGAGACGACCGTGGTCGTACTGACCGGTGCGGGACTGAAATCCGCCGAGAAGATGGCCTCGGTCTTCGCCGGGCCCAGCAACTGAGCCCGCGCCGGAGAAGGAGAGCGCAATGACACACCCCTCCCAGGACGATCCGACCGACGAGGACCCCGTACGGGAGGAAGAGCCCCTCGCAGCCGAGGACGAGCACCTCGTACGGGAAGCCGAGCGCATCGCCACCGCCGTCGGACGCATGTTCCCGGGCCTGTGCGAAGTCGTCCTGCACGATCTGCGCCGGCCCGACAACGCCATCCGCGTCATCGAGAACAACCTGTCCGGGCGGCAGGTCGGCGACTCCGCCACCGAGTTGGGGCTGCGCCGCATCGCCGATCCCGACTACCCCGGCGTCATCCAGAACTACAGCAATCGGTTCGCCGACGGACGCCCTGCGAAGAGCACCTCGATCGGCATCAAGA
This sequence comes from Streptomyces cinereoruber, assembly GCF_009299385.1. Classification (NCBI taxonomy): domain Bacteria; kingdom Bacillati; phylum Actinomycetota; class Actinomycetes; order Kitasatosporales; family Streptomycetaceae; genus Streptomyces; species Streptomyces cinereoruber. The sequence continues at coordinate 289,640 of NZ_CP023693.1, forward strand.
ACGCCGACGGGCGTTACATCGCGGCCCTCTGCCTGAACCTCGACGTCAGCACGCTGTCCCCGCTGGCGCTGACCCTGGCCAACCTCGTCGCCACGGACGTCGAACGCTCGGGTGAGGAGCTGGAGACGCTGCGCGACCGCACCGGACGCGAACTCCGTTCGGCCATTGACACCTTCGCCGCCCGGTATTCCAGCACTCCTCGCAGCCTCAACCGCGACCGGAAGCGGGAACTGGTCCGGCAGCTGCACCGCGAGGGGTTCTTCGAGACCCGCAGTTCCGCACAGCTCATCGCCGACCGGCTCGGTGTCTCCCGGGCGACCGTCTACAACTACGCGAAATAGCCGAGGACCCATGTCGGGAACGAGGCCCTCGAAGCTAGGAGCTTGCTCGCACTCCGCACACAGGCATGGACGGTTCCCTCGCTGGTGCGGAAACCCGCTGCGAGCTTCGCGCAGGTGGTGTGCTCACGCGGGCGCACCGGGGCGATGACCGCACGCGGTGAGGGCCGCAGCCCGCGCCGGCGGTCGCCGCCATGGACGAGGCGGCCCGGTGGTACTGCGCCCGGAGTGCATCCGGGCACCGGATCCGGCCCGTGCCCGCCATTCAGCGCAGCGAGAGCGGACGTGCGGCCGGTTCTTCCGCCTCCGCCACCGACAACTCATTGAGTATCCGTACTCATGTGCGGGGTCCGTCCCGGCCTCATGCTGACCTCATGCGGTCAACGGACCGTCGTGGGCATCGGGTGGTGGGCATGGGACGCGGAAGAGAGCCGTCGGCCGGTCAGCAGGTCGGGGTCTGCCTGGCGCTCTTCGTCCTCGACTTGACGGTCATTGCCTGGTTGGTGTTCGGCTACGGGATGGCCGGCTGGGCAGACGGTTACGACCGGGACAACCCGTCCGATGCGCCCGGGACGGCGTGGCAGGGAATGTGGCTCCTGGCCGGTGGTGCGGTCGTCACGGGCGGCAGCCTCCTTGCCCTGCGGTGGCGCGCCCCGGGCATCATGCAGTTGCTCGTCCTGGGAATCGGAGCCGGACTGCTCGGGGCCTTGGCCCGTTCCGGTTAGGGAGCCTCCGCCAAGGAATTACCCTCCGCTCGGTGACCGGCCATTGCCAGAAGCCGAAGGCCTGCAAGAACGTGCCGCTTCCGAGCAGCCGTCACTGTCATGACCACATCGACACGAAGCCGACGCGCCGCCGGTCTTCCGTGTGGTTTGCCGTGGGGCACGGGCCCCGGCCCTCCACCGCTGCCGACGACGCGGGCCTGTCCGGCCGGCCTCGGGGCGACGGCAGGTCCGTGGAGCCTCTCCGGTCGAGGTCGGGGCGACCGCGGTCCTGGACCGGGTCCGGGCGCCTGCGGGCAGGGGCGCACAGCAGGCGGGCGGGGGGGCTCACCCGGTCCGCGCGCGCCCGCCGTTCAGGCGATTTCCGCCGCTCGCCATCGGCATACGTATGTGGTACGGGAAGGTCTCCGGCAGAGCGAATGCCACTCCGAGGGGATCTTCACCATGGCGCTGGTGGTCAGTTTCGTCGGGACGAGTCCGATCCCGCAGTCGGGCGCGGGCAGCTCGTACCGGATCTGGCAGTACAAGGTCGACGGCACGGGGGCGGAGATCCCGAACGGCCTGCGCATGGCCCTGGCCCTGCCGGGCGGCCTCCAGGTGGTGGAGCCGAGCCTGTACGCGGGCGTCAGCGAGCTGAACGGCTCCTTCCTGTGGGACGACCCGGCGTCGGGCCTCCACTTCGTGGGGCGTACGGCGACCTCGCCCGGCAGCCTCACGATCTCCTTCGTGGCCCCGGCCCGCACCTCCACCGGCAGGATGCAGCTCTTCAAGTCGGCGTCCGGCGCGGACTGGACCGCCGCGCCGTTCGCCACGGTCTCGGGCGGCACCGCGGCCCCGGGTCAGAGCATGGTCATGCCGGCCCCGGGGGCGCCCGCGTACACCGGTCAGCCCGTGCACGACTTCGCGGGCACCCTTCCGTACGCCAGTGAGCTCCTCGGGGTGTACCAGCCGCTGGTGGGCTGGCTCGGCGCCCAGTCCTCGATGTCGACCGCGGCCGCGAACCCGGACTCGGCGTACGCGCGGCTCGCTCCGGACAGCTTCCGCGGGGACGGCGCGCGGAGCCTGGGCGACGAGGCCCTGGCCGCGCTCGCCGGGCGGTTCGCGGCGCAGGCGGCGGGCGGGCTCTCGCCGGTCGGACTGGTCAACCTCTTCCGGGAGTACTTCTTCGAGTTCGACACCTTCCTCGGCGTACCGGCGGGGCATGTCTGGGTCAGCCCCGGCGGCTCGGTGGAGGTGGTCGAGACGAGCACGCGCCGCACGCTCGTCGAGAGGACGGCCGAGGTCTCGGAGGAGGTCACCCGCAAGACGGAGGAGAGCCTGACCGAACAGGACGACGTCGCGGACGCGGTCAAGGAGGAGAACGCGAGCGACACGAAGCTGGGCGTCAGCGCCACGGGCGGGGTGAACGCGAAGATCTACCACGCCGACGCCAGCCTGAGCTTCAGCACGCAGAGCACCGCCAGACGCGGCTCGGAGGCCACGCACAAGCAGACGCGCACGCAGACCGCCAAGGCGAGCAGCGAGATCAAGCGGAACTTCAAGACCACCTTCAAGACGGTGACCGAGTCGACGGACACGTCGAGCCGGCGGTACTTCCTGCAGAACAACACCGCCGAGCTCGTCAACTACGAGATGCGGCGCAAGATGCGCAAGGTCGGAGTGCAGCTCCAGCACGTGGGCACGCGGCTGTGCTGGCAGGTGTACCTCGGTGATCCGGGCGTCGACCTGGGGCTCGGGGACATGGTCCACGTGGTCGAGGCGCCCGACCTGACCGCCGTGCCAAGGCCGGAGAGGCTGCCCGACCTGGAGGACAAGCTGATCCCCTTCCACTTCGACATCCCCTTCCTCCACAACGACGGACCGGACGACGAGGGCGAGCTCACCTACACCCCGAACCCCACCGTCCCCTGCCGCGGCATCAACACCACGGCCGTCGGGGCCGACGACACGGTGCAGTTCTGCTTCACCAAGCCGCTGCCCCCGCCCCCGCCGGACTACGAGCTCACGGGCATCGCCTCGATCGAACGGCACGGCGCCCGGGTCGAGTTCGCCCCCTTCGATTCCGCCGACCTGGTGCCCAACCCGGACACGACCACCACCCCGCACAAGCTCAAACTGCGGCTGACGTACGCGAACTGGCAGGGCAAGCCCTCCCTGCCCTTCGACGCGATGCTCACGTACAAACCCACGGCCGCGGCGGTCGCCAGGCGCAAGCAGGCCAACGACGACGCGGAGGCCGCCTACCGCAGGCAGGTGGAACGGCTCCAGCACGAGGCGTACGGCAAGGCGGTGCGCGAGCGGCTGCGGCTGGTCAGCCAGATGCGTTCCCGGCCTCCGGAGGACCTGCGCAGCGAGGAGCGCCGGTGGGTGTTCCGCAATCTGATCCGGAAGCTGCAGAACAGCGGGCACTATCCGGCGCCGCTCTCGGCCGGGGCGCCCGCGAGCCTGCCGTACGCGGAGGCGGAACAGATCCAGCGGTTCTTCGACGTGGACGAGATGCTGTACTTCGTGGCCCCCGACTTCTGGCGGCCGGGACCGCTGGATCCCCCGCCCGTCACCCGGGACAGCGTCGGCAGGTATCCCGTACCGCCGGCGCAGGAACCGGTCCCGGCGCCGGGCACCGTGGCCCTGCCGCTGGCCGGACAGACGGTGGCGGGCTGGTACTCCCGTGCCGACGAGTACAAGGCGGCGGGCGGGCGGGTCCCGCCGGTGTCCGAGTACCGGGTGGACTATCTGATCACCGAGCAGACCGATCCGGCGCCGCTGGGCAGCTCCCTGGGCTGGCTGATCCAGATCGACGCCGACGCGCGGCGCAACGAGTTCCTCAACGCGGCCTGGGTGAAGGCCGTCATGCCCGTCCGGCCGGGGCAGGAGGCCGCCGCGCTGGCCTGGCTGAAGGGGGTCGAGGGCGAGGCCGGGCTGGACGTCCCGTACACCCTCCAGGAGGGGGACCCGGAATCGTTCGGGGGGAAGAAGATCGGTGAGGTGCTGGTCCTGGTCGCGCAGGAGCTCAAGGAGTCGAACTCCGACCACCGCAGGACGGCGGACTCGGAGAAGGTGTTCGAGAGTGGGTTCGACCCGCTGGAGGGCGGGTTCCGGCCCGCCGAGCCGTACCAGGTCTTCGACCAGTGGGTGGAGGTGCTGCCGACCGACCAGGTGGCGGCCGTGGCCGTGCGCTACGACCCCAAGACCGGTCAGCAGCTCTGACGTGCGCGTCACGGTCGACGTCGGCGACGTCAATGGCACGCCGCTGCCCGGCGCGCGGGTGACCCTCGTGTTCACGGCTCCGGGGCCGCTGCCGACGAGCCTCACCGTGCGGCCGGGCGAGGCGGTGGACGTCACGCTCGCGAGGGACGAGATCGAGGTCACGGTCGTGATGGACGGGTTCGCTCCCGAACGGTTCGTGTTCGGGAGCGAGGGCGCCGGCTCGGGCTGGCTGTCGTCCAACCCCGCGGGGCAGGCCTTCCTGCTGGGCCCCGAGCTCCACGTGAACACGGTGATCGGCACGGTCCGTCCGGCACCGACCGTGGCTGTGGACCCGAGCCGGCCCCTGCCGGACGATCCGGGGGCCGCGCTGGTCGACGACGTGGGCGAGGCCGACTGGATCTACCGCGGGGCCCGGCACAACCGGGAGACGATCCACCGCCTCGACGATCCGGTCTTCGGCGACCTCACCGCCACGGAGTGGAAGCGCTTCAAGCACTCCGTCGTCCCCGTCGACCCGGCCCGCCTGGGCCGGTTCGTGCTCTTGGAGTACGGGGCCCAGCCCCGGACGGCTCCAGGCAGCGGGTCAGGAAGCGGTGGGGGCGGGGACGCGAGGCTGCCGCGGTTCCTCACCGGCGCCTGGGTACCGTACAAGCCCCTCGGCCCGGCCCCGGAGGTGGTCGTCTTCTACTCCCCGCCGACCTTCCCCGACCGCGGCTACCCACCGGACTCGTATCCCTTCCTGGGCGCCTACCCGTACGCCGTCACAGCGCCCCGGTACCCGAAGAGCGCGGAACAGCCGTACGCCGGCATCCTCGTCAACTACCTCCTGGTCGGCTACAAGATCGTCTACCAGATGCTGGCGGCCGGCCGGAACCCGGTGGTCATCATGCCCAGCCAGCCCAGCACGGACTGGGGCCCGCTGGACACCCAGCCCGGCCTGGCCCGCCTGATCAAGGAGGTGCTCCGCTTCCTGTACGCGCGCCGGCTCGTGGCCGCTCACAGCGCGCCGCAGGTGAAACTCCGTCTGCTGAACGGCCGTACGCACCTGTTTCCCTGGGACGGACCGCGGGGCTCCGGGCAGCTGCCCGGGCGGTTCACGGCCACCGTCTCCGGCTTCAGCGCGGGGATCAACGCGGTGGTGAAGCTGTGCACCGCAGACCGGCTCGACGAGAAGCGTTACCCGCCGGAGCTCTTCCACTCACCCGCCGCGCACCTCACGGGCAACTGGCGGGAGTTGTGGGACGTCGACGGCGTGGACAGCCGGGGCAGGCAGCACATGGTCGCCGCCTTCCGCGGCTGGCTCGCCGGGCCCGGCGCGGACCGGCGCAGCCTGCGCGCCTACCACTCCCAGGACACGTACTCCGGTCCGGAGAACGGCCTCGTCCCGCAGGACCGCGTGGTCCGGAAGCCGTCCACGCCCGTGAGGGGCGTGTACGTGGAGGAGGGCAGCACGGAGGACGGGCGCGTGACGTGGGTGCACTTCTCCAACCCGACGCTGCTGGGCGACGTGAAGGCCCCCGGTCATCAGAAGACCATCCCGGAGTTCGGCACCCTCGACGCGCACCACATGGTCCCGGCCATCGCTTTCGGACACGCGGCCCGGTTCCCGCTGCGCTGAGTGCCGCGTCGTACGTCCCGGGACGGCACCGGCGCTGTCGCGCGGACGGTCGTGGTCGGCGGCGAGGCGATGCCCGGCGCCCGGGGCGGTCGTCCTCAGGAGGAGGGCGTCGGAGTCGGTTTCGTCGGCGCGGCCGGCGTCGCCGGGATGGTGTAGACGTGCTCGGGGCTGACCACCTCGGTGACCGCCTCCGCCACCACGGTGCTCGGTTCCTGTCCGTCCGGGGCCGCGTCGTCGGTGTTGAGCACCACCACCATGGTGGCCCGTGCCTCGGGCAGGTAGACCGTCACCGACTCGTAGCCGGGCAGCGAACCGTTGTGCCCGATCCACCCTTCGGTGAGGAAGATGCCCATGCCGTAGCCGATGCCGGGGGCGAACGTGCTGCGCGGCACGAGTCGCTCGGCCTGCGTGTTCGGCTCCAGCAACGTGCCGGTGGCCACCGTGCGGGCCCAGGAGCGCAGATCGCGGACGGTGGAGATCATGGCGCCGGCCGCCCATGCCCAGGACGGGTCCCAATCGGTCGCGATCTCCTGCGCCGGTCCGCCGCCCTGATCGGTATAGCCCTGGGCGTGCGGCTGCGGGAACTCCGCCCCGGTCGGCAGGAAGGTGTCCGGCAACCCGGCCGGCCCGGTGATGTTCTCCCGCAGGAAGTCCTTCAGCGGCTGTCCGGAGACTTTCTCCACCACCAGCCCCAGCAGGATCAGGTTGGTGTTGCTGTACTCGAAGCGCGCGTCGGGCTGGAAGTTGACCGGGTGCCGGAAGGAGTAGTCCAGGAGTTGCTGCGGGGTCAGCGGCTGCCGGGGATTTCCCAGGAGCTGCTTCTGGAAGTCCGGGTCCTCGCTGTAGTTGAACAGACCACTGCGCATGTCGGCCAGGTCCCGCAGGGTGATCTTCCCGCCGTTCGGCACCCCGTCGACGTACTTCCCGATCGGATCGCCCAGCTCCAGTTCGCCCCGGTCGACCAGTTGCAGTATCGCCGTCACCGTGAAGGTCTTGGTCTCGCTGCCCATCCGGGTGTTGAAGTCCGTGCGCATCGGCGCCCCGGTGGCCTTGTCGGCAACGCCGTAGGCGCGCACGTACTCGCCCTTGCCCGGCGCCGACAGGGACACGATCGCTCCCGGCGCCCCGACCTCCTTCAGGGCTCCGCGGACCGCCGCGTCCACCTGGGCGCGCACCTGCGGCGTCAGCGTGCGGAACGCCCCGTCGGACGACGGTGAAGGCTGCACCTCGGAGGGGAGCGCGGTCGCGAGGACGCCCGGTGGGCCCTGCGCCGCGTACGCCGCACCGGTCGAGGCCGGCAGCGCCAGGGCCACCACCAGGGCCGCGCCGGCGCGCACGTCCCGCCGGCGGAAGAGCGAACCGCTCATGGAGAGCCTCCTTCAACACGAGGAGTGACTGCTGAAAAGTCTAGGTTCGTCACGCTTCATCCGCATGGCCGAACGGAGCCCTGGCCGCCGTGGTCGACGTCCCTGCCGCAGGATCCCGTCCCCATCGAAGTCGTCCGCCACCGGCGCGTTCCCCGAGGCGGGCGGTGACGCGCTTGCCGCGGGGCCCGGCTCGATGGGCAGCCCCTCGGTGATCGCCTCGATGATCTCCGGTCCGTGCCGGCCGACGCGTCCCGAGCGCTCGGAAGGGCGGGGGCGCTGTCCCGTATGACGGACACCAGCAGGGTCCGGTCGCATGCACGCCGCGAGACAGGCAGGTCGTTCTCGGTGCGGGTCTGGCCCAGGAAGAAGGCGGCCCGGTGACGGCCACACCCGGATCGCGGAGAACATCGCCCCGCATGGACCCGGGTCGGGCTTCGGGGAGGGTTGGACGGAAACGTATGCGCGGACGGCTGCCGGGCATGGCCCTCACGCCGGGTTCGGCACCTCGGACAGGGCGAGGCGGGCGGTGACGCGCTTGCCGACCGGCTCCCGCTCCACGAACAGCTTCTCGGCGACCTTCTTGATGATCTCCAGGCCGTGCTGGCCCACCCTGCCGGGATCCGCCGCGCGCACCACCGGAACGGCCGGGTCGCTGTCCCACACCACGACGTCCACACCCTCGGCACCGGCGCGCAGCTGCATCAGGACGGGCCCCAGGGCGTACTTGTGGGCGTTGGTCACCAGTTCGCTGACGACCAGCTCGATCGAATCCCGCACCCGCTGCGACACCTGCAGACCGTACTCGCTACGCATCCGGTCCAGAAAAGCCGCGGCGTGACGTCTGGCGACCCCGATGCGACCGCCACCGCCCTCCAACGTGTAGTCGGCACGCACCAGATGTCCTTCCGAAGAGGGATGGGCACCACCGTCATAACCTGCATCGAGTTCCACTGGATCCGTCCTCCCTCACGTTCACGCAGTGCAGCTACCCGGCCGGATGATCCTTAAATCGGCGCAGGTCGATCATGCCGCCGTCCGGGTGTGGCCGGTGTTGACCGGTGAGGCAGAATCGTCCGCATGGACCGGGCCCGGACAAGCCTGAGCGGAGTTGGTGAGACCATGGTCGGCAACGAGAGGACGGACCACGCCGAAAGGCTGTCCGTAGCACACCGCGTGGTCGACGGCATACGTGTCGTGACCCTGCGAGGGGAGATCGACCACACCGCCAAAGGCCTCCTGGCCGGTGTCCTGGTTCCCGAGGGCGATGCGGCGCTGCCGCCCAGGGTGGTGGCGGACCTGGAGGGGGTGACCTTCATGGACTCCAGCGGCATCAACTCCTTCATTCTCGCCCACCAGCACCTGACCGCCGCGCATGGCTGGCTGCGCATCGCCGGCGCCCAGGAAGCCGTCCGGCGCGTCCTGGGCCTGGTCGGCGTCGACACCGTCATCGACTGCCACCCCACCGTCGAACAAGCCCTGGACGGCTGATCCGCAGCACACCGTGAAACGCCGGGCAGAGGCAGCCACCCGGGCGTACGGACGACCGCCCCCTTGGCACGCCGAGTGGGCCAGGCGGGGTGGTCGGCGTGGTGGTGTTCGATGTCGTCCCCGTACTCCCTGTCCCACGCCCCGAACGAACCGGCCGACCGTCTCGGCCGCCGCGACACTCCTGTGACGGCCTTCCTGGCACGCCACCGTGGGACGGACGGGACGGCCCGCGGACGTCTCGTCGGCCAAGAGCCCTGCTGAGCGAGGAGATGGACACTCTTCGGTTGCGTCCCGGAGGGTGCCCAGAGCACCAGGGCCGGCTCGCGCACGTCATATCAGCACGGGCTGGCGCGGAATCCGTCCGCCCCGGCCGCAGCCATGGTTCTCGGGGCCGGGACCGGAACACGCCGGGCGGCTCGCACCATCGCCCCATGGTGCGAGCCGCCCGACAACCAGAGAACCTGCCACCAGGCCCGTCTGTTCAGAGCGGTCCCATGCGCTCCACCCCCGCGTACCTCCGAGCCCCGATTCCACTCCCCGCCCCCGAGGAAGCCGGTCAAGGCGTGTTGCCGGTGTCGCGGAAGCGGCAGGCGGCACCCGCGCCCGGCCTTGCGCGCCTCGCCGGGGCCGGGTCGCACGGCGTTCGGCCCCCGGACCACCAGCCGAGTTCGGTGGTCGGGCCGACGCCGTCGTCGACCTCCTCGGCACGCCACCTGCGCGTGGCCAGCAGGAGGCCGCCGTCACCACCGCCTCGATCCTGCTCCGGATCCGGCTTCTGTAGACGATCTCTAGTGCTGGCGGGCACGGTCGGGGGCCCGCCGGACGCCGATGGCGGCCAGGACGGCGCCGGCCGCGCAGAGGACTCCCGCGGTCAGGACGGCGGTGTGGACGCCGTTCATGAAGGCCTGGTGGCTGCCTTCGAGGATCGCTGTCCTGAGTTGCGCGGGTGCGCTGGTGGCGACGGGGGCGATGCCCATGGCGACCGCGTCCTTGGCCTCCAGCAGTGCGGTGGCGGCGGGGGCAGGGACGCCTGCAGAGGTGAGTTCGCCGGTGAGGGTGGTGCCGACGCGGCCGGTGATCAGGGAGACGAGGACGGAGGTGCCCAGGGCGCCTCCGACCTGGAGGGCGGTGGCCTGCAGTCCGCCGGCGACGCCGGCGTCCTTGACGGGGGCGTTGCCGACAACGGCGTCGGAGGAGGAGGCCATGACCATGCCGACGCCGAGGCCGAGGGCGATGAACGGCGGCCACATGAGGCCGTAGGCGCTGTCCGCCTCCCAGGCGAGCATGGCGAAGCACGCGACGGCCTGGAGGACCATGCCGAGGGGCATGGTGAGGCGCGGTCCGAACCTGTCCGTGAGCGCGGCGCCGAGCGGGGAGGCGACGACGGAGGCGAGGCTGAGCGGCAGGGTCCGGACGCCGGCCTCCACCGGGGTGAACCCACGGACGTTCTGCAGGTAGATCATGACGAAGAAGATCACGCCGAGCAGGACGAAGAAGTTCAGCGCGGTGATGACCGTACCGATGGTCAGGGCCGGGTCGCGGAACAGGCGCATCGGCAGCAGAGGTGCGGCGATCCGGGTCTGCCACCGGCCGAAGAGCACCAGAACCAGCAGGCCGGAGCCGATGGCGCCGAGCGTGCCGGCGGAGGCCCAGCCCCAGGTCTCCCCCTTGACCACGCCGAAGACGAGCATGAGCAGTCCCAGGGCGAGCAGGACGACGCCGAGGACGTCGAACCTCTCCTTCGCGGCGTGTTCGTTCTTGCTCTGCGGGAGGACGGCCGCGCTGAAGGCGAGGGCGATGACGCCGATGGGGGCGTTGACGTAGAAGACGGACTCCCAGCTGACGTGCTGGACGAGGAAGCCGCCGACGATGGGGCCGAGGGCGGTGGAGACCGAGGAGACCATGGCCCAGATGCCGACGGCCATGCCGAACTTCTTCGGCGGGAAGACCGCACGAAGCAGGCCGAGTGTGTTGGGCATCAGCAGGGCGCCGAAGAAGCCCTGGAGGGCCCGGAAGGCGATGACGCCCTCGATGGAGCCGGCCAGGCCGATGGCGACGGAGGCGAGGGTGAAGCCCGCGACGCCCACGAGGTAGAAGGTGCGGCGGCCGAAGCGGTCGCCGAGCTTGCCGCCGAGGATCAGGGCCGCGGCGAGGGCGAGCAGGTAGGAGTTGGTGACCCACTGCAGGTCGGAGGTGGAGGCTGCGAGGTCGCGGCCGATCTCGGGGTTGGCGATCGAGACGACGGAGCCGTCGAGGCCGACCATGAACAGGCCGAAGGCGACGGCGACCAGGGTCAGCCACGGGTTGGAGCGGCGGTCGTTCGCCTTCTCGGCGGGCGGGGAGTGGGAGGGTTCGGCCAGGGTGCCGGCGGAGGGCATGCGTGTGTTCTTTCGTCGTGGTGGAACGCCGAGTCGGCGCACGGCGCCGTGGGGGCGGCCGGCTGCGACGGACAGGGAGAGAAAAGGGGCACGAGGGCCCGGCGTGCTCACGGGGCGCACCGCGGGAACACGCCGCAGGCGCCGAAGGGGTTCAGCGCGCGGTGTGCAGGTGCTCGCGGAGTGACTGGAGGGATCCCAGGGCGGAGCCGAGGGCGTCGAGTTCGCCGTCGGTCATCGTCCGCAGGATCTGCGCGGCGTGCTCTCCCATGAGCTGCGTGACCTCGCCGAGCCGCCGCTGGGCGACCGGAGTGAGGTGGAGGCGGGCGATCCGCTTGTCGGCGCCGTCCTGGCGGCGCTCGAGGAGCCCCTGCTCGGTGAGCTGGGTGACCAGCGCGCTGACGTTGTTCGGCTTCATCCGCACCGCTTCGGCGGCGTCACGCACCGTGGTGCCGCCATGCGTCTCGACGTACCGCAGCAGCGTGAGCTGGGCGTCGGAGGGCTTGGGATGCGGATAGTGCTGGTCGACGTGCCGCTCGAAGGCCCGGGTCAGCGCGGGCAGGCACGCCACGAGGCCGAGGGCCAGGCGGTCGATGTCCTGGTGGGAAGCGCTGTGCGGGGGCATGTTCAGAATTTAGCTATGCATACATACGCATGTCAAAGGATTCGGCTTGCGTCCGGCTCGGCCCGAGTCACCCGGGCCGCGAGCCGACTGAACCGTTTCCCCCGGATCGCTTCGGAGGGCGCTGGTCGTCGGTGCGGCATGGGAGGGTCATGGGCATGACGATGCCGGGGGGCCGGACGGCGAGTTTCCCGCACGTGTGCGGGTGGTCGACGCGCGTGCTTGGTCGGGGCGACAGCTGATGGGGTTCTTGCCGCGGTGGACGACGACGCATACCTGGATCCCGTCTTCGTCGCCGGCCGCCACACGATGCGGTCGCCGACGGGGGGCTGCTGGCCCCGACGACGATTCGGGAGGACGAGGATGGCCTCGGTCCCGTCTCCTACCAGGAGCTCATCGAGTCGCCGGAGTTCCGGGCCGCGCCCGCCGCGGTGCACTCGGTCCGCGTGAACGTGACGCTCGGCACCGTGGACTTCGCCGAGTTCGCCGCGGCCGCTTCCGCGGAGTCCGATCGGGTTCTGCGGTCCATCTGACCGGTGTAGCCGGCAGCCGTTGTCCTGGAAGGCGCGGGTCGTTCGTCGGGGCGTGTTGTTGACTGATGTGCGGTGGGCGCGGATCGAGCCGTTGTTGCCGGATCGGACGCCGAGGCGGAGTGTGCGCCGGCGGGATCACCGGCGGGTGATCGACGCGATCGTGTTCGAGTACCGCACTGGGGACTCCTGAGGACAGCCGGGCCGTGTCCTCGTCCTTGACGTCGTGGCTCCGGTCACCCCCGCCCCCGGGTGCACGCCACCGTCACGGTTCAGCAGCGTGTCCAGCGTGCACAGACTGTCGCGAGGGGTGCCGCGCACCACCGTCGCACCGATCCCCGCCACCTGGCCATTCACAGAGTTCAGGCAGGTCAGGACCGTTTGCAGTCGTAGCACCTCAGCGAGGGCCCGGTGTTGATGCTCTTGACAAGGACGACGAAGCGCAGCCCGTCGACGGAGGCGCGCATCGTCACCTGGGCCGTCCTCGACACGACCGCCGTCCTGCTCACCCGGGGTACGCCGAGGCCCGGCGCGTGCCCCGCGCACAAGCCCCCTGCGCGGCCCTGAGGCGGGCCCGGGCCAGCTTCTGCCGGCCCTTCACCTCTTCGCCATCGGGGGTGAGATCAAGCCGTCCTTTCGTCACCCGGTCGGCTCACCAGGATCTAGAGTGTGCGCGTGACCGAGGAGAACCACGCACTCATCGCCGGCCGCTACCAGCTGGTCGAACGTATCGGCCAAGGCGGCATGGGCCGGGTCTGGCGCGGGCTTGACCAGCAACTCTTCGGACGCGAAGTCGCCATCAAGGAGATCCTCTTTCCCTCGGGCATGACCGAGGCCGACCGCGAGGCACTGCTCAGGCGGTTCATCGGCGAGGCACGTGCAGCGGTCACTCTCAGCCACCCGGGGGTCATCACCGTCCATGACGTCGTGGAGCACCGCGGCGCCCCCGTCATCGTCATGGAGCTGATCCGCGGCCGGTCCCTGGCCGCCGAGATCCACAGCCACGGCCGGCTGCCCGTACGGCGGGTGGCGGAGATCGGCGCCGCCGTGCTGGACGCGCTGACCGAGGCCCACGCGGCGCGGATCGTCCACCGCGACATCAAGCCGGACAACGTGCTCCTGGCCAAGGACCGGGTCGTCCTGACCGACTTCGGCATCGCCCACCTCGCCGACGCCACGACCAAGCTGAGTCACAGCGGGACCGTCATCGGCACCCCGCAGTACATGCCGCCGGAGCAGCTCGACGGCAAGCGCCCGACTCCCGCCAACGACCTCTGGGCGCTCGGCGCCACCCTGTACCACGCCGTCGAGGGCCACCCCCCGTTCGAGGCGGAGGGCCTCCACGCCCTCGCCGTGGCCGTGTTCACCCGTCCGCACCGGCCGCCGGTCCACGCGGGCCCGCTCGCCCCGCTGCTGGACGCGCTGCTCACCAAGGACCCGGCTGAGCGCGTGGGCGCCGCGGAGGCGGCCGGGATGCTCAGGGCCGTACGGGGCTCCGCCCCCTCCCCCACCGGCCCGGACCGCGGCCCCGGCTCCGCGCGGGAAGCCGAATCGGGCGGTGGACCGGAACCCGCTCCCGGCCCGAACGCGACTCCGGCGCCGGACGCGCCGGTGGAGCCGTCCTCCGTCCCGACGATGCCCGGACGGGCCCCTTCGTCGACACCGTCCGTACCGACCCCCACCGTCCCCGACTCCTCCGGGGGCGGCGCGGGCCCCGCCCGTCACCGCGTGCCCGACCGGCCGACCGCGCCGCCGGTCGTCGCGGCCCCGGACGAGCAGCCGCCCGCACTCGACGCGACGGCTCCGCCGGAGCGGGCCGACCGGACGCCCAGGGGGCCCCGGGGCCTCACCCGGCGCTCCGCGATCCTGGGGACGGCGCTCGCCGTGCTCGCCACGGGCTCGCTCCTGACCTGGTCCCTCACCCGCGACGACGACCCGCGGGGCGGCGGGACGGACGGCAGCGGGTCGGCGGCCTCCTCCTTCACCGTGCGGATCGGGGTGGACGCGCCCCTCAGCGGCGGACTCTCCTCGATGGGCACCGGCATCAGGAACTCCGCCGAACTCGCGGTCCGGACCGCCAACGAGACCGGACACGTCCCCGGCGTGACCTTCGAGCTGACGGCCGTGGACGACGGGGCCGATCCCGCCAAGGGCGCGGCCAACGCCACCCGGTTCGTTTCCGACGACAAACTGGTCGGCGTCGTCGGCCCGCTCAACTCCGCCGTCGCCCACACCCTGGTGCCCGTGCTCTCCCGCGCGGGCGTGGTCAACGTGTCGCCGGGCAACACCGACCCCGCCCTGACCCTGGGCCCCGACTGGGCCACGGGCACCCGCGCCCGACAGCACCCCACCTACTTCCGGACGATCGGCACGGATGCCGACCAGGGGCCGTTCGCCGCCCGGTACCTGCACGGCGTCGGAAAGACCAAGCTCTACGTGGTCGACGACGCGAGCCTCCACGGGACCGTCGTCGCCTCCGGCCTCACCGCCGAATGGAAGAGGCTCGGGGGGACCGTCGTCGGCACCGAGCGGGTCGACCCCGCAGAACGCGACTTCGCCGGCCTCGCCCTCCGGGTACGGTCCTCGGGGGCCGAAGCCGTCTACTTCGGCGGCTATTACGACACCGCGGCACCCCTGTCCCAGCAGCTCAAGCAGGCGGGCGTGACCGTCCCCCTCATGGGCGGCGACGGCATCTTCGACCAGGCGTACCTCACCGGGAACCCTCGTGCCGACGGCGACCTCGCGACCCAGATCGGCGGACCGGCCACGGAGTCGGCGGCAGGACGCGACTTCCTGGCCCGGTACGAGGAGGCGGGCTACGCGCAGCCACCCGGCTGGTACGGCCCCTACGCGTACGACGCGACCTGGGCCCTCATCGAGGCGGTGAAGGCGGTGGCGGAGTCGAACGGCGGCACTCTCACCGGCAACACCCGCGCGAAGCTGCCGCGGGCCGTCGAGCATCTGACCTTCGACGGCGTCACCGGCCCCGTAGCCTTCGACGGGGCCGGTGACGCCGTCAACCGCCGACTGACGGTGTACCAGGTGGACGGCGGAAACTGGCAGGTCAGGACGAGCGGTTCTTCCACCCCGTAACGGGGCGCCCCCGGCTTCCGCCACCGGGCCGCCGCAGGTGGCCGAGGTGCGCCGTCCGTCCCGATTCCGTAGGGCTGCGGATTCCGCCTCACGGGCAGCCCGTCACCAGCCGGGGCCCGGCCGACCCACCGGCTTTCCACACCTCCGTCGTGGAGCGGCTCACCCGGACGCATCACCGTGTGACGGAATCCCCCGGTGTCCCGGTCCCAGGCCGTACACGGCGGAGGTGGGCCCGCCCTCCACCCGGTGGACCGGACGGCCTGCGCGATCGCCTCCATACGGTCGCCGTCGGTACGGCGTGCGGCTGTCGGACACCGGCGTGCACGAGTGGAGATCACGATGCGGCACGCAGCCGAACGCGTCGTGGAACGGGACGCTTCGAGGGCTATGTCCACCACGAACCGGAACACAGCATGGCGACGCGTGCGACCCCGCGCCCCGAAGCGGGCTGACCGGTACTCAGCCGCTCGCCCTGTCGTCAGGAGCGCGCCAGCCGGGCCGCGAGATAGGGGGCGGTGGCGCTGCGCCGGGCCTTCGCCACCTTGGCCGGCGGGCCTGCCGCGACCACCCGCCCGCCCTCGTCGCCGCCGCCCGGACCGAGGTCGATGACCCAGTCGGCGGTGGCGATCGCGTCCAGGTCGTGCTCGACGAGGACGACCGTGTTGCCGGCGTCGACGAGCCGGTGCAGCTGCCGCAGCAGTAGCGCGGTGTCCGAGGGGTGCAGTCCCGCCGTCGGCTCGTCGAGCAGGTAGAGCGCGTGCCCGCGGCGGGCTCGTTGCAGTTCGGTGGCCAGTTTGATGCGTTGCGCCTCACCGCCGCTGAGTTCCGTCGCGGGCTGGCCCAGCCGCAGGTACCCCAGTCCCACCTCGCGCAACGTCTCCAGACTGCGGGAGGCGGCGGGAAGGGCGGACAGGAACTCGGCGGCGGCGTCGACGGGCAGTGCGAGTACTTCCGCGATGTTCTTGCCGCGATAGGTGACTTCCAGCGTTTCGGCGTTGTACCGGGCACCTTCGCAGGTCGGGCACGGCGCGTAGGTGCCGGGCAGGAACAGCAGCTCCACCGCGACGAACCCTTCGCCCTGGCAAGTCTCGCACCGTCCCTCGGGCACGTTGAAGGAGAACCGTCCGGCCGAGTAGCCGCGCGCCCCGGCTTCGTCCGTCGCCGCGTACAGCTTGCGCACCGCGTCGAACATCCCGGTGTACGTGGCCAGGTTGGACCGGGGTGTTCGGCCGATGGGCCGTTGGTCGACCCGGACCAGCCGGTCGAACGACTCGACCCCCGACGTGTCCTGGACGTCGACCTCCAGCTGCGCCTCGTCGCGCTCCTCGGGCGCGACTCCGAGGTGACCGCGGACGACTTCGGCGAGCACCTGCGTCACCAGCGTCGACTTCCCGGAACCGGACACGCCCGTCACCGCCGTGAGCACACCGAGCGGCACGTCGACGGACACGTCGTGCAGGTTGTGGCGGGAGACGCCGCGCAGGCGCAGCCAGCCGTGCGGTGTGCGCGGGCGGTGCTCGAGCGGCTGGGCGCGTCCGAACAGGTACTGGCCCGTGGCCGACTCCCCGACCCGCTCGAGACCGGCGACGGGGCCGCTGTACAGCACGCGTCCGCCGCCCTCGCCCGCACCGGGACCGATGTCGACCACCCAGTCCGCCCGCCGCACCACGTCCATGTCGTGCTCCACGACGAACAGCGAGTTGCCCGCCGTCTTGAGGCGGTCCAGCACCTCCAGCAGCGGTTCCGCGTCGGCCGGGTGCAGGCCCGCGGAGGGTTCGTCGAGGACGTAGACGACGCCGAACAGCCCCGAGCGCAGCTGGGTGGCGATCCGCAGGCGCTGCGCCTCGCCCGGAGACAGGGTCGTCGAGCGGCGTCCGAGGCTGAGGTATCCCAGGCCCAGGTCGAGCAGTACCTCGATCCGCGCGACGAGATCGCCGCAGATCCGGACCGCGACCTCAGTCGTCTCCCCGGATCGGGCGGTCGACGTGGTGGCTCCGGCCCCGGACCGCACCGCGGCGGGCCGCAGCAATGCCACGACCTCGGTGAACGGCATCGCGTTGATCTCGGCGACGGAACGCCCGGCGAACGTCACGGCGAGCGCCTCGGGCCGCAGTCCACTGCCGTGACACGCGGGGCAGGGCACACTCCTCACGAACCGCAGCGCCCGTTCGCGCGCCTTCTCGCTCTTGGAGTCGGCGAGGACGTGCATGACGTGCTTGCGGGCGCTCCAGAACTTCCCCTGGTAGCCGTAGTCGACACGGTCCTCCTCCGGCTCGATGTATACGGAGGGCTGCTCCTCCGCATACAGCAGCCAGTCCCGGTCCTTCTTCCTGAGTCTGCGCCACGGCCGGTCGATGTCGATCCCCAGGCCGCGCACGACACTGCGCAGGTTGGCGCCCTGCCAGGCGCCCGGCCAGGCGGCGATCGCCCCCTCACGGATGCTCAACGAGGGATCCGGAACGAGCAGGTCCTCGGCGACGTCGTGCACGACGCCCAGTCCGTGGCACTGCGGGCAGGCGCCGGCCGCGGTGTTGGGGGAGAACGACTCGGCATCCAACCGCGCGGCCCCGGGCGGGTAGGTGCCGGCTCGGGAGTACAGCATGCGCAGCAGGTTCGACAGGGTGGTGAGGGTGCCGACCGTCGAACGCGAGCCGGGCGACCCACGTCGTTGCTGCAGGGCCACGGCCGGCGGCAGTCCGGTGATCTCCTGCACGTGCGGTGCGCCGACCTGTTGCAGCAGCCTTCGGGCGTACGGTGCCACGGACTCGAAGTAGCGCCGCTGTGCCTCCGCGTACAGCGTGCCGAAAGCGAGCGAGGACTTGCCCGAACCGGAGATGCCGGTGAAGGCGACCAGCGCGTCCCGCGGAACGTCGACATCGACGTTCCGCAGGTTGTTCTCGCCGGCGCCCCGGACACGCACGAAGGGGTCGGCCGCATTCTGGTTCACGGTTCCTGACTACCTGATCGGGCCGCGAACCGCGCGCCAGACGCCGCCCCGGGCCCCGAGAGTGTTCGAGCCGAGGAACCACGAGGAGATCTGACCGGGCCGCCTGCGCCTACCGGCAGGAGTCGGCGTGGTACGGGGCGTCGGCGTCGGCCGAGGACGCCCTGTGACCAGGTGCGATCACGGGGACGGTCGGCGACGAGAAGTCGTACGGGTGTCCCTCCCGGCAGCCGGCCCGTACAGTCCCGACCGCTACGGCTCCTTCATGCCCGTCTTCGACCCCGAGATCGACGAGGTGCCGGCCCGGGTGCTGTTCGAGGGCGATGGCACCGGGCGCCGGCTGAAGCTGCAGAAGATTCCGGGAACGTGGGTGCGGTTGCCGCCCGAGCAGCAGGAGCGGCTTCGGAAGCCGGGCGCACAACCCGACCAGGCCCCGGGCACCCACCCCGGCCACCGCGCACACGACGGGGGCACGGGCAAAGCACGGCAGGCGCTCCCACGGGGACTGACATCCCTTGAGCAGCGGGTCGAGCGAGGGGACGCCCACCGGGCCTGTGCCGAGCGGGCACGACGACCAGCGGGACAGGTCGCGGGGAACTTTCCGCGACGGCGGAAGGAAACCATGCCGACCTGGGTCAGCGTCCGGGCCGGCCGGCTCCGGCCACCGCCTTGTGCAGGGTGGAGGTCAGGGCCACGGCGAGACCGGCTGCGGCCGCGCTCCCGAGCGCCACCATTCCCACACCGATCACGAACAGGCCACTCGCGTCGTCCGACCAGTCGCAGGCCGCAGCCAGGGCCAGACCGCCCGAGGTGCCCAGCACCGCAGCCGTACCGTGCCCCCGAAACGCGGCCCAGCACACCGGTATCAGCAGCCCCAGCCCCAGCCCGATCACCTGCCACGCCTCGTAAGGCCCGGTCGTAGAGCCGTCGGGATGCACGTCACGGTGCTGGTCCCACCCCAGCCAGGCCGCCCACATCGCCGCCGCCACACCGGTGAGGAGCACGATCGTCATCGACAGGGGCACGGAACTGCGCTGCTCGTTCGTCATGGCCCCATCCTCCGGGCGTCCCTCGGCACGCGTCAGAGTGCAGGTACTCAGCCGTACCCGAGTAGGAAGCGCACTGCCCCGTACGTGGCCGGACCGAGGACACGGCCGGGCTGGCTCTGTCCACGAGAACGGGGTTCTGGCACACATTCCGCAAGGGCGGTGGTGGTCAGGACGGCGTGGTATTGGTTTCGTCCCACCTCCAACCAGTCCTCCGTGGAAACATCGAGTGTCACCAGGGGCGGGGTCTCCTCGCGGAAGTCGTAGGCAAGCGGCTCGCGGCTTCCGTCCCCGCCGACAACGACGGCGCCGGGGAAACGCCTCTGAAATTCACCGGCCTCGTCGTTGCCGATGAGCTCGTCCAGCGCGTCGATCACCAGGAAGTCGTCAGCGGGAGGAACCCGGCTCAGGCTCCCTGTAGTACCCGGGTAGTCCCGGGGAAACCACGCCCCGAAGTGGCGCTCGACCCGCACGATCCGGTCCTCGATCGCCTCGCGGAGGGTGCGCCCCATGGCGCCCTCGTCCCGCTTCTCACCGCTCTGGGCATCCTGCGTCTCGACGGTCTCGTCGGTGGATGTCGTCTTGGGGCGGTTCTCTTCGGGAACGGTCATGGTTCCTCCTCGGGGGTACGGGCGGATCTCGGGCGGGGTGGTCGGGCTGCTGCTCGGGAGGCGTGCCGCCCCCCCTTTCCGCCGCCCTCGTTCCCCCGGTCCGTCCCGTGAGCACGACCGCCGCTCTCCCGTCGGCCTCCGCGGCCTTCCGGGCCTGGCCGTCCTGCGGGGTGCCCGCTCCCTTGTCACTGCGCAGCACAGCCGCACTCCAGCGCGCCGGCAGACCGGGCGCCTCCAGCCGGTCGGCGACCTCCCCCGTGCCCCGCCGCGCGGACGGGGACGACCGGCGGGCGACCACCCAGCAACTCCGCAGCGCGGTGCGGCGGCCCCACCGTCCGCTCCGTCGCGACCACCGCAAGACGGTCCCGCTCCACCGCTCCGGCCACATGGCCCAGGACGTCGGCGCTGACCTGGTCGAGCCACTGGACGTCGTCCACCACCAGCGGACGCGGCGCCTCCCGCAGCGTCCGCGCGGCAAGGACGCGCAGCCGCAACCTGGTCGCGGCATCGATCTCCTCGCCCGCGTACGGCAGGAACTCCTCGGAGAGCCGCACCAGACCCGAACAGGGCAGCAGTTCGTCTCCCTGCCGACTGCGGATGCGCAGGACCTCACCGCTCCAGCGTTGGTACACGGCCTCCAGCAGGGTGCTCTTCCCGGCGCCCCACGGACCGTGGACGACGGCCCCACCGTGGCGGGCGAGCAATTCCGTCACCTCGCCGACGACGGTGTCGGAGGTGTCACGGACACGGCGGCGGCCGAACCCACCGCCGTCGGCGGACGAACGTCTGCCGCCCATGACGTCTGTGGTCGTGGACGCACGCTGGACGCCCTCCGGCTCCCCGACCAGAGCACCGACTCCTCCCGGGAGGAAACGGGGATCTCCCCTGCAGGGGAATCTCCCCGCAGCGGCGGGAAGGCCGGGTCCGCGGATCAGCCGGACTGCTCGTCCGACGAGACGGTGGAGCGCTTGAAACCTTGCTCATCGGCTTCTTCGGCAGGGAGCAGCACCATGTGCACCGATCCTCTCCGGCTCCACGCCGATGCGAGGCGAAGGACGGAGACGGTCTTCACGACGTCGGCGGTTCGGTTGGCGCCGCGGCAGATCATCCGCAGACGGGCCGACCCGAACAACGTCTGCTCGAAGCAGTCGAGTCTGCGCCGGCGGGTGTTGCGGGTTCGACGGTGTTCGTACAGCAGCCGGGCAACACACGCAGTCAACTCGTGCGAGACGCCGAGCACCGCAGGATACGCAACCACCGGAGTCCCTTCGGTCGCCGGGTGTCGGGTGAGATCACCACGCCGGCGATGAGGCATCCCGCCTCGTCACAAATCTCGCTGACCAGCCTTTTCACCCTTCAGCGCTGGAGCTGCCCGTGGACCTCGTCGGTGACCGTGACGCGCAGCTCGCGGCGGCCGGGGTGCGGAGCATGTCGCGATCCGCCTGCGAGCGGTCCGGGTCGGCCCCGTCTTCCACGAGTCGATGTCCTGACCGACCGGCAGGGCAGACCGGTCGGTGCGGGACAGCCTCGTACGGTCTCGTCCTCGCGGGTGAACCCGAACCCGCCGAGGCGGAGCGTTTCTCCGCCGAATCCTCGCGCCACGCGCGGTCGATGAGCGTCCCGGCCCCGGCGTGTCCGCGGGCCCGGGTCCGCTATGCCTACGGTCGTGATCACGAACATGCTGCGCGGTGCCGCCGCGTTCTGCCTCGTCCTGACCCCGCTCGCCCTCCCTCTCCCCACAGCAGGCGCGACCGCGATCGCTACGATGGTGCCTGCTCCGGAGGTTCTGCCGCTGGAGGACGCCGTCGGCCGGCTTCCCGTCGTCGAGGAGGACCGCACCGGCTACACGCGCGACTCCTTCAAGCACTGGAACACCGGTCTCGACGCGGCCGACGGGTGCGACACCCGCGACGAGGTCCTCCTCGCCGAAGCCGTCCAGGAGCCGGCCGTGGCGGCCGGCTGCAAGCTGTCCGGCGGGAAGTGGGACTCCTACTACGACGGCGTCGAGGTGGGCGAGGCGGACAATCTCGGCATCGACCACATGGTCCCCCTCGCCGAAGCCTGGGAATCCGGTGCCGGCACCTGGGACGCCGAGCGCCGGGAGGCCTACGCCAACGACCAGGGCGCCGCCGCCTCGCTCGTGGCGGTCACCGCGCGCACCATCCGCTCCAAGGCGGATCAGGACCCGGCCACCTGGATGCCGCCCCTGCCCGAGGCCCACTGTCGCTACATCGGTGAATGGACGGCCACGAAACTGCGCTGGGGCCTTGCCGCCGACCAGACCGAGGCCGAGGCGCTGAAGGTCTACGCCGAGGCCTGCGAAACCACCGTCGTCCACTACAGCCCCGCACCGTAACCCGGACGCACGGTCGCGTCGTGGCCCGTGCAGGGATACCGGGCACGGGGCACGACGCGGACCGTGAACGAGGTGGCGTACCGCAGCACAGCCGAAGCCGGAGTCGACGCGGCCCGGTGTTCACGCGCGGGCGCGGGCCACCTCCGCGTACAACGCCTTCACGTCGCACACCGGTTCGCCTCCTTCCCCCGGGCCGACGGGGCACCTCCGTGGAGGAGGCGTCGGTGACACCGAGGTGCCGGCACCACGACATTCAGCGGCCGACGCCCGGTGCCGTCAGCAGGACCGGCGGGGACGCGCCGCCGCGCGGAAAGGGGGCGTCCCCGCCTCGTACGAGTGGGGACCGCCCGTTCTCTTTCCGTACCGGATCACGCAGCTGCCGCCGCAGCCACCGGCCCGCGCTTCATCCGCCGCCCCTGCGAGAACACGGTGGCTCCCGGGTTGGCCACGGCCCAGGCCGCCGCCTTGCAGACCAGTTCCTTGTAGTACGCCGCCGTCCGGCCGGTCAGGACCCGGTCCTTCGAGGTGTCGTCGGCGCCGACGAACTGGATCAGGCCGTCCTTGCGGCCCAGCGAGATGCACTGGTTGAAGTAACGCAGTGGCACCTTCGGCTGCTTCAGGCCCGTCAGCTCCGCCGCGATGGCGTCCACGGCCTGCCAGGCCATCGGGGTGCCCGTGGCGCAGCTCATGCGCAGCGGCTTGCCGGCGCTGCCCATCGCGTAGCCCGCGTCGCCGCCCACGTAGATCTCGGGGTGCGAGACCGAGCGCATCATGCCGTCGACCACGATCTGCCCGTTCTCGGCCACCCGCAGACCGCCGGCCTCGGCAATCGGGTGGGTCGCGAAGCCCGTGGTCCACACGGTCGCATCGCTCGCGATGGTCTTGCCGTCCGCGGTCACCACCCGGTCCGCTTCGACGGCGGTGACCGCGGTGTGCTCGTGCGTCGTGATGCCGAGCTTGTCGAAGACCTTGCGCACGTGTGCCGCGCCCTTCCGGCTCAGCCAGTCGCCGAGCCCGCCGCGTGCGACGAGGGCGACGTCGAGGTCGGGGCGGGATTCGGCGATCTCGGTGACGGCCTCGACGCCGGTGAGTCCCCCGCCGACGACCAGGACCCTTCCGCCGGGGGCGAGGGACTCCAGACGCGAGCGAAGCCGCAGCGCACCGGCCCGGCTCGAGATCTCGTGGGCGTACTCGACGGCCCCCTGGACCCCGTGGTCGTTCCAGCGGCTTCCGAGGGCGTAGAGGAGGGTGTCGTACGCGAGCTCCTCTACGCCCGTGGCGCTCTCGACCCGTACGGACCTGCGGTCCGCCTCGACGGCAGTCACCTTCGCGAACTTCAACCGTACGCCGCTGCCCTCGAACATCGCGTCGAAGGGCCGGTGCTCGAGTTCCTGGCCGACGGCCAGCTGGTGGTTGCGGACCCGCTCGACGAAGTCCTCCTCGGCGTCGACGAGGGTGATCTCGACGTCGTCGCGGTGCAGTCGCTTGGCGAGACGGCCCGCTGCGGAGGCTCCGGCGTAGCCGGCGCCGAGGACGAGGATGCGGTGCTTGCGGGCGGTTCCAGCAGTCATGGTCCTGCTCCTGTTCTCACGCGGCCTGGCCTCTTGCAGGCTCCGCTCTGCCGCGGTCACGCCCCTTGAACCGGGCAGCCTTCGGATTCCTGACAAGATCCGGATGTGACCCGCACCACACGTGCCGCTGTGTACCTACCAGTCGGTCAGGGCCAGCGGCTCTCCCCGCCCGGCCGATGCCCAGACCTCCGTGGCCCGGTGCAGCTTGTCGGGGTTGACCTGGCTGCGGACCGCAACGATGCCCTTCTCGCTGCGCTCCAGGCACATGATCCCGAAGACTCGTTCCCCGACCACGATGACGAGGGCCGGGGAGCCGTTGGCAGTCGTCGCGTAGACCTCCGGGGTGGCGCCGCCGAGCATGCGGCGCTTGCTCTCGGCCGGCTTGAACAGTCCGCGCAGGAACTTCGCCACCGCGAGGGCGCCCTCGAACGGCGTTGTCTTCGCCGGGACCTTTCCGCCACCGTCACCGACCGCGACTGCGTCGGACGTCAGCAGCCTCACCAACGGCTCGATCCGTCCGCTGGTCGCCGCGGCCAGGAATTCCTCGACGATCCGTTTCGTCGCGGCCTGGTCGACCTCGGTGTGTGTTCTGCCAGCGGCGAGGTGCTTCTTGGCCCGTGAGAAGATCTGCTGGCTCGCGGCCTCGCTGATGTCGAGGATCTCGGCGATCTCGCGATGTCCGTACGCGAAGGCCTCCTTCAAGACGTACACCGCCCGCTCGTTGGGCGTCAGCCGTTCCATCAGTGTCAGTACGGCGTACGAGACCGATTCGCGCTGCTCGGCCGTGTCGGCCGGGCCGAGCATCGGGTCGCCTTCGAGCAGAGGTTCGGGCAGCCACTGGCCGGTGTAGGTCTCACGGCGGACGCGGGCCGAAGCGAGCTGGTTGAGGCAGAGGTTGGTGAGGACCTTGGTCAGCCAGGCATCGGGGATCTCGATCCGCCCGACGTCGGCTGCCTGCCAGCGCAGATACGTCTCCTGCACGAGGTCCTCGGCTTCCGCCGACGAGCCCAGCATTCGATAGGCGATGGCCTCCAGGCGGGGACGGGCGGCCTCGAAGCGCTCCACGTCGGTCGTCGTCAGCGGCATACGACCGATCGTAACTTGATCTTCGACCTGCGCGGCGGGGTTGCGAGGCGGTCGGTCGCCCGTCCCGGAGGCATGGTGGCGCCTGTCCTGCGGGGGCGAGTGGATTTCGGTGCCCTGGCCGGGCGGGGGCGCCGGCCCCTGCCTTGTCCGGCACGACGGTGGCAGGCGGCGTCGAACCTACGGTGGCCGCCTCGGCATGGGCGGCGGCAGGCTGCGCGGCGAAAACCCTCGGGTCGCCACAGGCGGTGGCGTTCTCGGACGGTGCGATCACATGATCGGCCGGACGAGTCCTGACGGGCCGCGTCCGACAAGGGGTCGCGGTCCGGGCAGGGCGGGCGCGGGGACGGGGCCGGGACCCGGTCGCGCGACCGACCCGTCCACGGCTCCTCCGGGGAGGCGCGCCTGACGAGCAGAGGGCGGCTGTTTCCCGGGAGAGCTCCTAAAGGTGGGCCAGGGCGAACGCCGACAAGAAGCCGATCACGGTGACCGGACCCGTCAGCAGGTGCACCCTGCCGTACGCCTCGGGGATCATCGTGTCCGCGATCATCGCCAGGATCGCCCCTCCGGCCACCGCCGTGATCGTCGCCATCACCGCCGCGGACACACCGCCCAGCAGGGCGTAGCCGGCCAGCGCAGCCAGGCCGCTGACCACGGCGATGCCTCCCCACAGGGCGAACACGTATCCGCGACCGCGTCCGGCGGCACGCATCCCGGCGGCGCTCGCGAGCCCCTCGGGCAGGTTGCTGATGAACACCGCGCCCACCGTCGCCACTCCCAGGTGCCCGCCCCCCAGCAGGCTGGTACCGATGACGACGGATTCCGGAACGCCGTCCAGCAGCGCTCCCAGGGCCATGGCGTTGCCCGATCCCGGCGCCTCTTCCTCGGAGGGCTGCTGCTCCCCGGAGCGCTTCCTGTGGCGCGCGCCGCGCCGCGCCAGGAGGGCGTTGGCCCCCGAGTACACGACGGCACCGCCGACGGCGCCCGTGACCACGGGCACCATGCCGGAGCGCTCGTACGCCTCGGCGATGAGCTCGAACGACACCGCGGCCATCAGGACGCCGCTGCCGAAGGCCATGACCAGAGCGATCAGCCGGGGCGGCACCCGCACCAGCGTGCCGACGGCCGCCCCCACCAGCAGGGCCGCCCCCGCGAACAGGCCCCATCCGCCCGCAACCAATGCTCCCGCCACAACCGGCCCCTCTCACCATCGTCGACAGACGCGGCCCTCCTACCCGCCGAACAACAGAGCAACTGACGCCGACGTGATCCCTTCCGGTACCCGGCAGGTATGGGCGGGGCGCGGCCGGGCATCCGGGCAAGGATCCGGCCGCACTCCCGGGCCGCCCGTCGACGTCGAGAAACTCCGAGGAGCGAGAAGGTGAAAGGATTCCGCAGCTTCATCCTGCGCGGAAACGTGGTCGACCTGGCCGTGGGCATCGTCATCGGGGCAGCGTTCACCGCGGTCGTCAACGGCTTCGTGAGCGCCTTCCTGACGCCCCTGGTCGGGCTGGCCGCCGGCGCCACCGGCGACATGAACCGCAAGACCTTCACCGTGGGCGCCACCCAGTTCCCCTACGGCGCCTTCATCAACGCGGTGATCAGCTTCGTGCTCCTCGCCAGTGCCCTGTACTTCCTCGTGGTACTGCCGATCAACAAGCTGCACGAACGTCTCGCGCCGCACCAGGACGTCCAGGCGCCCAAGCGGGACTGTCCCGAATGCCTCAGCCCCGTCCCGGCCCGGGCCCGCCGCTGCGCGGCATGCACCGCTCCCCTGCCTGCGGTACCCGTCCAGCCGGGGGACACGACCCGGCGCATCGAGTAGTCGGCGACCGGTGCGAACGCCCCCGGTGAGGAGGCGCTACAGCAGGGGCACGCTCATCGAGCATCGGGCCGGTGATCGCAGCGATCTCCCGTCGAGAACCCGCCGGCCAGTCGAACCCGTGCTGATCCAGAGCACCCCATGTCACGAAAGTCGAGCAGAACCTCTTCACCAAGGTCCACGCGTCAGCAGGTCAGAGGCCGAAATCCGCCGCCGTCAGGCCGAGCGCGGCACACGCCTCGCGGATGATCTGCTCCTCGGCAGGATCGATGAAGCCGTCCGCACCCGCGATCACGATGCCGGTCTGGATGACCGCCCGTGCCTCGGTGGGCTTCTTCGCCACCTTGGCGACCTCCTGAAGCACTGTCGACTTGCCCATGACGAAACCGGCAGAGAGCTGGTCGACATGCTTGTTGAAACGCTGGCGGAGCTGGTCGGCGGGGAAGTTCTGAAGCACGTCATCGGTGAGGATGAGCGATTCGACGTGTCGGCGCTCGGCCGGGTCGACCCGTCCGTCGGCGGCGGCCACCAGCGCGCACATGGCCATGGCGGCGTCCCGGAACCCTCCGCTCCTCAGCTCTGTCTTCAACGACGTGAGCTGCGACTTCAACGCGTTGACGAGCTCCGCCCTGGAACCGCCCCCGGACCGTGCGCCGGACGGTCCGTGACCGCCGGAGCCGCCGCGCGCCCCTTGGGCCTGCTGAAGGCCCCTGGCTGCCTGGTCCTTGATCCGATCCCACATCGCCACTCGTGCCACCTCGACTTCTGCTGCGCCGTCCCTCGCCGGGCACGCGTCATCACGCGCCACCCCGCCAACGCCTCCGCACGCCGCAAAGTTCCACCACCGCAACTGGCACGACATCCTCAGCGCACACGCCGCATCCGAGCGAACCCTTTTCCTCCCGCTCCTGAGCGGATCGCCGGGCGGACGGTGCTGGCTCTCCAGTGCTCACCGCTGGTGCGGTACGTGCCGACGACAGTGGTCGACGCGCTCTGCGCGTCCCGGCCCGCCGGCGACCGGGACCTCGCCTTCGGCACCCTGCCGCCGTCGGCGGACCTCGCGGGGCCGCGGGTCCGACGCCCCCGGGTCCGTCACCCCTGCGCGCCGGCGCCGAGGCTCGCGCGGAGCAGCGCCGCCTCCTCGTCGAGGTGGCGCAGGAGGGCTTCGAGGGCGGGTGCGGTGGGCGGCCTCGGTGACGCCCACCGTGCTTCCCACCGAGGGAAGTCCGACCGGCAGCGCGGCGAGGTGCTCGTCGTCACGCAGGACCAGTTCGGGCAGGAGCGCCACCATGTCGGTCTGGAGGAGCAGGGCCCGCATCGTGAGGACGGAGGTGCACTCCACCCGGTCGATGGGGAGCGGCAGTCCCCGGTCGGCGGAGAGGGCGCCCAGTTCCTGGCGCAGGGCGGTCTGTTCGACCGGCAGGATCCACGGGTGGGCGAGCGCGTCGGTGAGCGCGACGGTGCCTCCGGCCGGTCCTTCCGTCAGGAGCGGGTGTCCGGCGCGGACGGCGAGCCGGACGGGCTCGCGGTAGAGCATCCGTTGCCGCAGCGCGTCGCCGGCGGCGGGGGCGGGCCCCACCCGGCCGACGGTGAAGTCGAGTTCGCCGCCGAGCAGGGCAGGGTGGAGGACGTCGGGGGTGCCTTCGCGGACCACGATGGTGAGCCGGGGGCGCTCCTTCTTGAGGCGGGCCACGGCCCGGGGCAGCAGGACGTTGGCACCGGCGAGCAGGGTGCCCACGGTGACCGTGCCGTCCTGGCCCCGGCACAGTCCGGTGAGGTGTTCCCTGGCCCGCCGGATCTCGGTGACCACCGCGCGGGCGTGGCCGACGAGTGCCTCGCCGTAGACGGTGGGCCGCATGCCGCGCGGGACGCGGACGAAGAGCGGGAATTCGGCGATGGCCTCCAGTTCGCGCAGGGTGCGGGCGGCGGCGGGCTGGGTGAGGTGGAGGCTCTCCGCCGCCCGTACGACACTTCCGTGGTCGTACACCGCGATGAGCAGGGTCAGGTGCCGGAACTTCAGCCGGCCGTCCAGGAGGTCCACCGTCGGGGCTCCTTCCGGGGAGGCGGTCGGGATCCCGCACCCGGAGTGGCAGCGATCTGTGACGGGGAGTCAGTCCTCGGTCCGGTTCCCGCCCCGGACGGCCTCCCGGTCCCGCGCCGAGGCCACGTGCCCGGCAGCTGCCACCACGGCCTCGACGAGCGGTTCCGTGCGGTTCTCCCTCAGCCAGGCGAGGCCCGCCGTCGACGGGGGAAGGTCCGTGACCTCGACGTAGCGGATGCCGGGGCGCGGGAAGAGGGCGCGCGCGGCGGCCGGCAGGAAACACATGCCCTTGCCCTGGGCCACGAGGTGCAGAAGGCCCTCCAGGTCCGAGGCGACGGGTCCGTAGCGGACCGGGGTGCCGTCGGGTCGCGGGTCGGCGGCCCAGAAGTCCCACCAGAGCCGTGGCACCTGCGGCGGGACGTCGATCACCGGGTGGCGTGCCAGCTCGGCGAGGGCGATCCGGTCGCGGTCCACGAGCGGGTCGCTCGCGGAGAGACAGGCCAGCCGCGGTTCCGTGGCCAGGTGTTGCACCTCGACGCCGGGCGGGACCGGCGGACGGAGGAAGGCGACGTCGACGTCATGGCGGAACAGGGCGTCGAAGTGGTCGGCGAAGTGGAGGCTGCGTACGTCCACCTGGACCAACGGGTGCCGTTCGTGGAGCAGACGCAGCACGGCATGCGTGTAGGGCATCGCCGCTTCCGCGCCGATGGTGCCGACGACGAGCCGTCCGGAGAGCCTGCGCGCCTGGGTCGAAGCGCTGCGGCTCAGCCGGTCCATGGCCGCCACCACACCGCGTGCGTCCGCCAGCAGCATCCGGCCCTGCGGGGTGAGCGTCACGGCGCGGCTCGAACGGTCGAACAGCCGCACCCCGAGGCGTCTTTCCAGGTCTCTGATCTGCTGGCTCAGCGCCGACTGCGTGATGAACAGCCGGGCGGCGGCGCGCGAGAAGTGGAGTTCCTCCGCGAGGACGACGAACAGCCGGAGTTGATGGGCGCTCGGCGTCCGCGGGTCGGGACCCGTCGGCGCGGCGCCTTCAGCAGCCGTTTCGCCAGTAACCATGATGAATCCCTTATCGATCGTCTTTCATGTCGCATGGCCACAAGTGATGACATGAACAGAGTGCGAGTGGAAGGCTCGGCTCTCAAGCGACGCCCCGTGACAACTCCTCGGTTCCGCAGGGGCGTCCGACCATTGCTTTCTCGACGACGGGGGCCGAAACATGTTCGTGAGACGAGCGGTGGCGATGCTCGCCGCCTTCCTGGCCGTGCTGTTCGGCGCCGGCGCCGTTCAGGCGTCGTCGCCGCAGGCCGGCACGACCGTCCGCGCGGTGCGGAGCGCGCCGCCTGCGGCCGAGGCCGCGCCCCCCGCGGCCCGGGCGTCGTGCACCGCCCGCAACGTCAGCCATTACGACGCGTACACGGGGCGCACCTGGACGCGTGACTGGGTGTGCGGCAATCGTGCCGGCGCCCCGCTGTACGGCTGCGCCAGCTTCATCGCCGCCTGCGGGGTGATCGGCTGGATCGACACCTCGACGAGCTGGTTCGTGTGCTGGGGCCGCGGCGCCGCGCACAACGGTGGCAACGACATCTGGTACTACACCATGGGCGACCGCGTCGCTCCCGGTCGCGACGGCAATCACGGATGGGGCTTCATCCCCGCCGTCGACGTGTGGACGTCGACCGATCCCTGGCCCGGCATGACGGAGTGCAACATCCCGTAGACCGCCGGGAGTCGCCCGCCCCGCCCGCTCCGGCGGAGCCCTTCACGTCCCGCCGGGGGTTCAGCGCAGCGGTTCCGCCGCCGTCCGCCGCTCCCTTCCGAGACCCGGTCAGTCCGTTCTCACACCAAGCGAGGACTCCTCACACCATGTTGCGCATCGCCAGGCACTCCCCCACCACCGCTCGCCGCACGCCTCGGCGCCTGCTCGCCGCGGCCGCGGCCTTCCTCTCCCTCTCCTTCACCGGTGCGGCGCTTCCGCACTCCGTCGCGGCCGCGACGGAACCGACGGGCGACCCCGTGTCGGTCACGCCCGCGAGCCCCCGGGTGCCCGCGGGGGTCACGGCGGGAGTGGCCGTGTTCGACCGGCAGACCGGGACGTTCACCGAACAGCTCGATCCGGCCGCCACGTTCCGGTCCGCGTCGGTCGTCAAGCTCCTGATCGCCCTCGACTTCCTGTGGAGCCGCAGCCCCGACGCCATCCCGGTCGCCGACCGCACGCGGTTGGACGTCATGCTCCGCAGCAGTCAGGACGCCGCGGCCAACCACTACTGGTCGACCTACGGCGGGCCGGCGATCGTCGAGCGCATGGTCAAGCGGCTCGGGCTCGCCGACACCGCTCCCCCACCGGCGGGCCACGAGGGATACTGGGGGTACACGGCCATGTCGGCCCGCGACACCGTGAAGACCTACCGACACGTCCTGGAATCCGCTCCCGCGCCGGTTCGTGACTTCGTCATGGAGCGTCTGCGCCGGTCGACCCGGTGCGCGTCGGACTCCTTCGACCAGCACTTCGGCATCGCCGCCGCGTTCGACCGCCCCTGGGCCGTGAAGCAGGGCTGGTCGGGGAGGTACGCGAAGGGGAACTGCGGCTCCACAAGCACCGGCGCGGCCGGTGGCATCGACGTCCCGGCCCCCACGTCCGCCGACGCGGGCGGCGCCGGTGTCGACCTGGGCCGACCGGCGCTGCACACGACCGGCACCGTCGGAGCCGGTGACCGTTCGATCGTGGCCGTCTTCACGCTGCACCAGGACGGCACGTCGTACGGAAAGGCGTACACCGACCTCGGCCGGCTGACCCGTTCCCTGAACGTTCCCGGGGGAACGGCGCCGGAGGGGAAGTGGTACGGGACGTGGGGTCAGGACGTCGCCGTCCGGAAGGAACCGGTGGTCGGGGACAACCTGCTGACCCGGCTCCCGGCCGGCGTGGAGGTGCTGGTGGGCTGCCAGAAGAAGGGGCAGCTCGTCTCCGTCCCGCCGTACACCAACGACTGGTGGGCGTATCTGCCGCAGTACGGGGGCTACGTCACCAACATCTACATCAGCCATCCGGACGACCAGTTGCCGGACGTACCGCTGTGCACGAGTCAGAAGTGAACCCGGGGATTTCCGGAGAAGGAGTGACGATGTCGCGTACCTGGCGTTCCACCCTCGGTGTGGTCGGTGCCCTCCTGTGGGTCCTGGTGTCCGCCTTCGCGGCGGGTCCGGCCCGAGCGGCGGCCCTGGACGGGCCTCGCGGGGACGGCGGCCGCACCGTGGTCATGCCGCCCGCCCCCCGTGACGAGGGGCCGTCCTCGCGCGCCGTGGCGGCCGTGTCGCCGACGGTCTCGCCCTGGGCGGACTACGTGCACACGACGTCGGGGAGCCCCGTCACGTGCGCGTCGGGGAATCTCTGCACCGGGGTCTGGGACCCGGTGGTGGGCAAGTACAAGGTCTTCTTCCTCTACCGCTGCCACCAGTACTCCCTGTCCCACTGGAACGGCGTGGGGCAGGTGGTGAACAACCAGGTCGGCGCCGCCGCGTTCTTCTACGGCCAGAACGGCCAGGTGCTGGACGTCGTCCTGCCGGAGCCCACGCCCTTCACGTACGACTGGACGCCCGTGTGGTCCATCCGGAACTGCTGAGCGGCGCGCGCCGACACCGCCCGGTGGTCGTGGTCGCCTTCGGCGGCCCCGGCCACCGGGCGGCCCGCGTGACCACCCGGGACGGACCGGCTCGGGTCGGCGGCGGGGCGGTCCGGCTCCGGCGCTGTCGCCCGTGACCGCCGGTCCTCAGCTGCCGGCCTCGTTCCGGGCTCGACTCAGGACCCAGACGCCGTAGGCCTCGTTCGCGGGGTGCAGCTGGTAGGTGCCCGCCCGCAGATCGACGCGGAGTCCGGCGGCCGCGAGATCCGCCTCGAACTCGGCCGCGGTGTAGGCGTGGGCGTGCGGGGGCCGGTCCTGAAGGTGGAAGCCGATCAGGATCCGGCCGTTCTCGCCGAGAACGGCGCGCATCGCGTGCAGGGCCGCGCGTTCGGTGCCCTCGGCCAGGTAGACCATGACGTTGCCCACGCAGACGACCAGGTCGAACGGGCCGTCGTCGGGGTCGAGGTCGAGGATGTCGCGTTCCTGGATCGGCAGCCCGGGATAGGTCTCCCGCGCCTGTCGGACCAGTGTCTCGTCGGGCTCGATCGCGACCACGTCGTGCCCGCGTCGCAGAAGCGCTGCAGTGACCCGGCCCATGCCGGCACCGGCGTCGAGCACTCGGGCGCCGCGGGGCAGGAGCGTGTCGGCGAGCCGGGCCTCACCGTCGATGTCCTCGCCGGCGGAGACGAGCTCGGCGAACCGCTTGCCGTAGTTTTTGCTGCTGCCCGCCTCCTGCCAGCGGGTGCGCCGCGTCGTCATCGGCATGGTCCCGAGCGTGCCGGCGTGGTCCTGTTCATGCTCCGCATCCTAGGGCCCGTGGCGTACACATGAACATGACCGGCGGGGATTCCGGGGCCGAAGACCGTCTCGACGACACGGTCGGCCGATCCGCATCGGCGGCGCCGGGGTCGACTGCCCCGAGCAGGAACGCGGCGCGGACGACCACCGGGTCCGCCGGCAACGGCTCAAGGAGCACAGGACCCGGGGAGCCGTCACCCGGGGACAGGGCGGTCTCGCTCCCCTCGCCCCCGGGCGGCGGGACGGTCAGCCGGTCGGTCCTGTCCAGCCGGCAGGGAGGTGGGCGATGCGTACCCGCTGCGGGTGGTCGCCGACGGGCACGGACGTGATCTTCCGACCGGTGGCGAAGTCGATGGCGGTCACCTGGTCGGCGCCGCTCTCGGAGATGACGCAGGCCTTGCCGTCGCCGCTGACGGTGGCCCAGTAGGGCTTCGAGGCGGGAACCAACGGGCCTTCCTGGAGGGTGGTGCGGTCGACGACGGTGGCGTAGTCGTCCATGGTTCCGGCGATGCACAGCTTGGTGCCGTCGGGGTCCATGGACATGCCGTGGTGGCGGGAGTCGTTGACGAAGGTGTCCCGGTCGTCGCTGGTGGCCGGGTTCTTCGGCAGGGTCTTCATGCGGGTGATCCGGTCGGCGGCGACGTCGTACTCGAAGAAGCCGTTGAAGAACGACACCTGGAAGTACATCTTGGACTCGTCGGGTGTGAACGCGACCGGCCTGACCGAGTCGGAGAAGTCCTTGCCGCCGGGGAAGGCGTTCAGCCGCTCCCGCATGTCGATGGTCTTGACCACCTTGAGGGTCTGGGCGTCCGCCACGGTGATCTTGCGGTCACCCTTGAGGAAGTCCTGCCAGGGCGCGTCGAAGTCGTTGTTGACCTCGCCGATCGACATGTTCCAGATCTTGCCGTCACGGGTGAAGACGTTCTCGTGGGGCTTGTCGCCGGTGGCGAACGATCCGATCTGCCGGCCCGTGCGGATGTCCAGGACGTGCACGGTGTTACCGGTCGAGGCCGACACCGCGACCCGCGACCCGTCGGGGGAGACGGCCATGTGGTCGGCCCGGTAACCCGACACGCGGAAGCGCCACTTGAGCTTCCCGGTGGCGGTGTCGATGGAGGCCACGTCGCCGAAGCTGGGCCGCGACACCACGATCGCCGAGCCGTCGGGGGTGGTGTACATGTCGTCGACGAACTGGTCGTGGCCCTCGCCGACGGTCTCGCGAATGCCCAGGAAGAAGATCAGCCTGATCGGATCCATGTAGATCTCCCTCAGCCGCTCGCTCTTGTCGGGGACCAGGTTGATCCGGCCGACCTTGGCGAAGTCCCCCGTGGACTTGATGACGTCGGCGGTGCCCTCCCAGTTGTTGCCGACCAGCATCACCTCCTGGAGGGTGGGTTCCGCGTGCGCGGTGCTCGCGGGCGCGATGGTGCCGGCGGCCAGTAGGGCCGCAGCGGCGATGCTCCACAGTCGCCGGCGACGGCCGGGACCGTTCCGGGCGTTGCCGCCCCGCTCGGAGCTGCTCGGGGTGGGGGATGGTGCAGCGCGCATGTTTCGCTCCTCGGAAGGGAGTGGTGCCGAAAGGGGCAGGAAACCGGAGCCGCTGTGCATCGGGCCGGCCTGCGGCGTCGCGCGTGGAACGCGCTCTGCGCGGGTCGCGGGGTCGGCGGTCGGATCGGTGGTCGTCGGCGTTTTCGGGCATGGACGAGCCCGGGGGGCGCTCGCTTCGTGGGCGTCGCACACACCCCTCAAGTCTGAACATCACAGATTTCAGACTCGGGTTACCGGATGGTAGGGAGGTGCCCGAGGGCGGCGCAAGGCCTGTGCGGGAGGATCGTGTGCACGACCAGGAGGGGTGCAGTGGCGGGAAGGATCTCCCCGGGGCAGGGCCGTTACGGGGGCAGGGACGCGGCCGAGCGACGGGCTGAGCGTCGTACGCGGTTCCGCGAGGCGGGCCTGGACCTGTTCGGCGCCGGCCCCGGGTACCGGTCGACCAGACTCGGGGACCTGTGCAGAACGGCCGGACTGTCGACCCGGCAGTTCTACGAGGAGTACCGCACGCTCGAAGACCTGCTGGCAGACCTCCACCTGTACGTCAACGAGGTCGCCGAGAAGGCGGTCGTCGACACGCTGCCCGACATCGAGCACCTACCCCTGCCACAGCGGATCACCGCGAACACCTACGCCTACGTCAAGGGCGCCACCGGCGACATGCGCCACGCCCGCATCGCCTATGTCGAGATCGTCGGCGTCAGCCCCCGCATCGACCACCAGCGTCTCGAGCGTCGCGCCGTCTGGATCGAACTGGTGAGCCGGATCGCGGACGAGGCTGCCGAGCGCGGCGAGATACCTCCGGGTGACTACCGCATCACCGCCGCGGCCCTCATCGGCGCCGTGAACGGCCTGATGCACGACTGGGTCGTCGGCTGGGTCGACGCCACTCGGGAGGAGATCGCCGACGAACTCCTGCAGATCATCCTCGGCAGATACGGACTTGCCGCCGGAACGTGACCCGAAGGGATCGGACCGGATGATCGGGTTCCGGCCGGTCGCATCCACGCGGCTCGTGCGACCGGCGCTTCTTCTCGCGGACACCGATCGGCGGCCCGCGCACGGCCGAGGAGTCGCCTTCGCCTGTCCTGGTCACGGGTAGAACGGTCTTCGAAGTACTGGGTGCCGGCGCGGAAACGCATTGCGGAAGGTCGCGTCCGTTCAAACGGGCGTGCCTGGACGGCCGGGGACGGCAGGCCCCATGGAGTCATGGGCCGGGACGCTGTCGACAGAGCGGCCCGAGCACCTGGAAGGGGTCGACGCCTCCTGGGGTCCGGTCGCACTCGCTGTCCAGCAGCACGCCTTCCCCCGTCCGGCAGCGCCTGGGCCGTGTTCCAGTGCCCGGAACGCCCGCCTCGCCGTCAAGGGCGGCAACCGGATGATCCAGCTGGTCAGCGAGAACAAGACCTATGTCAGCAGCCTGCACGACCGCCGCACGGTGCGGGGACCTGAGTGCGACAGTTCCAAGGCCGGCGGCCTGGTCGTCCAGCGCGCATGCCTGCGGGCCGTTCCCCCTTCTCGGGGGGACGGCCCGTTCTCGTCACTTCCGCACCCGCCGGGCCGGCGGCCGGGCCCATCCGGCGGGAGCGAGTTCCCCGTCGCGGACCTCTACGCCAAGGCCTCGCGCCCAGAACGCGGGTTCGTCAACTCCAGGACGCATAGTTCACCCTTCTCGGTGGCGCACGGATGCCAGGAGGCGGTGCCATCCGGTCAACACGGGCGGTACGCGCGCGGACAGTGCGCCGCGGGTGGCCGGCGGGAGGCTCCGAGAGTCCCGGCAGCGGGCGGAAGGCAGCGGCCCCGGTGCGACCACGGGTAAACCCGTCGGTCGGGGCTGGCCGAGACTCCCCAGTCGTCACTTCACGCAACTCTCCGGGAGCGGTGAGCTACGGAGCGCACCGGCGCCGTCCTCCCGTTCCGTCCGCGACCCGACGTTCGGCGGGACGGCCCACAGCGCACCGCCGACCGATCGGAGACGCCAGCATGAGCACCCCTCCTTCCGTCCCGCTCCGGGTCACCCTCGTCAACGGAAGCTTCGAACAGCCGCCCGTCGCCGACATGGCCTTCCTTCCGGACGCCTCCCAGACCCAGGCCTCCCGGCACGTTCCGGGCTGGCTCACCACCGCGACCGACCACATGGTCGAACTGTGGCACTCCGGCTTCAACGGGGTTCCCTCCGCCGAGGGCGAGCAGTTCGCCGAACTCAACGCCAACCAGGTCTCCACCCTCTACCAGGACCTGCCGACCACCCCCGGCACCAAGCTGTACTGGCGGCTCTACCACCGCGGCCGACAGGGACAGGACACCATGGCCCTGGACATCGGCGCCCCGGGCGGCACGGTCGAACAGCGCACCTTCACCGACGGCAACACGGCATGGGGCTTCTACACCGGCACCTACACCGTTCCGGCCGGCCAGACCACCACCCGTTTCGCCTTCCGGTCCGTCTCGGCCGCCGGCGGCAACCGCGGGATCGGCAACTTCCTCGACGGGGTGTTCTTCGGCACCGCTCCGCACGTGGTGCTCACCAAGAGTGCCGTACCGGAGGGCCCGTTGGACGCCGGGGACGTCGTCACGTACCGGATCACCGCCAGGAACGAGGGCGGCGGAGACGCCGAGCGGCTCGTCCTGACCGACGTCCTGCCCCCGGGGACGACGTACGTACCCGGTTCGTTGCGGATCGTCGACGGCCCGAACGCGGGCGTGAAGACCGACCGGGCGGGTGACGACCAGGCCACGTACGACGCCGGGACCAACACGGTGGTCTTCCGGCTCGGCGCCGGCGCCTCGGCGTCGCAGGGCGGCAGTCTGGCCAGTACCGCCGCCCTGCCGAGCGGCACCACCGTCGAGTACCGGGTCGGGCTCGGACGGGAGACGGCGGGCACCCTCGTCGCCAACACCGCTGCGGCGACCTACGAGAACTGGCTCGGCCCGACTCCGGAGCCGTTGGCGTCCACGTCCGACGAGGCCGTGACCGAGGTCAGGCCGGCCGCCGACCTGACCGTGGTGAAGGCGGCCGACGCGACCACCGTCACCGTCGGGCAGACGGTGACCTACCGCTTGGGCGTCCACAACGCCGGCCCCAGCCCGGCGACCGGGGTCACGGTCACCGACCGGCTCCCGAACGGGCTCGTGTTCCTGTCCGCCGACACCGCCTCCGGGACCTACGTTCCGGAGACCGGGGAGTGGTCGGTCGGTGAGATGGCCGTGGGCGCCCGCGCGGTCCTCACCCTGCGGGCGAAGGCCATCAGGCCCGTGCGCGTCACCAACACCGCCGTCGTCACGGCCGCCGAGAAGGACCCCGGTCCGGCGAACAACACCGACTCCGTCACCGTCTGCGTCGAACCCGCGCCGACCTGCTGCACCCCCTGCGTACCACGCGCCTGAACCCGTACGGGATCGCACCCGGCCCCGGGGGAACCGTGACCTCCCGGGGCTCGGGGCCTGCCTGTTCGAGTGTGCTCCGGGTGGCGGCGGGGCCGGGAGCCCAAGGCACGGGGACGGCGTGGAGTCGGGCGGTCCGGGCGTCCCGAGGACGAGCGACGTTCCCGGAGCCGCTTCGAGCCCGCGATTCTCCTCCGGCGGCTCAGGCCGCCGCGCCGGCTCACGACGAACGGCGCGGGCCGTTCGTCCGACCGGGGACCCGCCGGAGGAGGAAGGTCCGGCGGGTCCTGCATGTCCGGAGCGCCCCCGAGCGCTCCACCCCCCGCATGCCCGAGGACCGACATGAAGCGGAAGCCCACTTCGTCTGCCGGTGCCATGGCCATGGCCGGTGGGGTCGTCACGGCGGCCGTGACCACGGTGACCGACCAGGCGTCCGAGGTGGACCACGGACGGCCCGTTTCCGCTCCCGTCCCGCACGCGGCCGTGGTCTTCGGGTGGCAAGCGCATGCGGCTGCCATGATCGGAGCATGCCTTCCGCTTCCCTCCTCGCCGCCCGGGCGGCCCTCCACGCGCACCTGCAGCGGCACTTTCCCGAGCAGGTCATCGACGAGCTGCCGGGCGTCGACGGCCCCATCGCCGAGCGGGTGCCCGGGTTCCGGGTGTTCCGGATCCACCCCCGTGAACCCGGCGGGTGGTGGGTGTACGTGACGTCCGGCTGCTGGGCCGCGACCCAGGAGGGCGGACACGGGGCGGAGTTCTTCCTGGCAGCCCCGCGGGACGACTGGCTGAACCGGGAAAGCCTCACCGTGAACGCGTACTACCACTGCGGCCCGGACCATCAGCGGCTGGACGTCGGGCACACCGTCCCCATCGGCCGGCCGTGGCTCGACGACTCCGCGTGCGACCACTACCTGATCAGCCTGCCGTACCCGTACGGCCCTGACTTCGAGGTCTGCACCTGGGACGAAACGGACCACGTCCGACTCCTGTGGCTGCTGCCGATCACCAAGGCGGAGAAGGACCACCGCCACGAACACGGCCTCGAAGCCCTGGAGAGCCTCTTCGACGAGCGGGAGATCGATCCGGTCGACCCGTACCGCTCGTCCGTGGTCTAGGGCCTGTCCGGCGGATCAGGGTCGGACAGGCCCTAGTTCATTTCTCTCGAATCATCCGATCGCCGGTCGATGCGTGCCGTCGACTGGCGCGCAGTGGGCGCGGATCGAGCCGCTGCCACCGGACCGGGGACCGAAGAGGGGTGGGTGACGGCATGATCGCCGGCGGGTGATCGATGCGATCGCATTCGAGTACCGCGCCGGCACGCCCCGGGGGGACCTCCAGAAGCGTTTCGGCTCGGGTTCACAACAGGCCGCCGACCCCCGGTGGATCGTTGATGATCCGCTGAGGCTCTTCGCCCCGTTCCGCGGTGCGGGACGCGGCGGGAGGCGACGAAGCCCGTGGAGGCTCCACGAACGGGTGCAGGTGAGGCAGTGCGCTCAAGCCCCCCAGCGCAACGGCGAGGAGCGCTCGGGCTTCCTCGGAGACGGTTGTCGCCGCGCGGGCGGTCCGTGCCGCGGCCTTGCCCGCCTCGGTGGCCGCCGCCCTCTGCGTCCGGACGGCGGGACTGCTGAGTACGGGCAGGACCGCGAGAACGGCGATGTAGAGCGCGAGCGGCAACCAGAGCTCGGACAGCTGAGCCGTTACGGCTCCTGCAACCAGGGCTCCGGTCAGCAGGCGGGACCTCAGGCGGTAGGCCCTTGCGCGTGTGCTCTTCCAAGCGGTCACCCGCGGCGAGCCGGCGGTGATGCCCTCGGGCAGGCCCCGTTCACGCAGCAGGCCGTCCGTGACCAGACGCTCGTGCAGTGCCCGCCACGGCGGGACGGACAGGTCGTAGGGGCCGAAGGACGTGGAGAGCCATCCACGTCCCCCGGCCAGCAGGTCGAGCAGTACGGCTTCCACCTCGTCACGCGGATGGGGGTCCTCCACCCGGAACCTGTACCCGTCGTACCCCCTGCCCAGCAGCGTCAGCCGCTGCTCGGCATGCATCCGCACCAGAGCCACACCCAGGATGTTCCCGGGGCCGAAACGGTTCTCGATACAGGCCAGCTCGTACAGGGACAGCCGCTGTCCCGACGGCCGGCCCGGGCCCGCACCGGCGGCCAGCGCACGCCACTCGCGCTCCTCGGCCGACCAGAAACACACCATCACGACCGCCGAGAACACCACCACATAGATCCCGGCCACCACGCCGACCCACGCATCGACCACGACTGTCCCAGCCCTCCCCCGCCTCACTCCACGGACGAGACCCTCCTTCGGGGGCCAGGTGTGAACTGCCCGGTTCCGGCACTCCTTACGCGCCGTCCATCCGGCCCCGCGACATGCGCGCCGTCGACCGGGGCGGGAGGAGCGGCGGCGCCGGCGCTGCACGACCGCCCGCCCCGCCCCGCCCCGCCCCGCCCCGCCCCGGTCGTCCGCGTGCCCCCTGCCGGCAACATCGTGTCGCCCTCCGCCGGGTGGATCGGATCGAACACGGCAAGTGGGAAGCGGCGGCCGGGACGGAAGGGCGCACAGGGCCCGCCGGTCCGCGAACGGACGCGCAACGGGCGGCAGACGGGGTTGCCGCACGGCCGGTCACCGTGCGCGGGCGAGACCTCCACGTGGGCGTCGTCCTTCTACCGTGGTGGATACGGATCCCGGTCACAGCGGTCCGGATCGTACGACGGAGGCAAATGTGTTGATCACCATTGCGGACGTGGAAGCCGCGGCCGAGCAGATCGCCGGACACGTCCTACGGACTCCGACGGTGTCGAGCCCCGGCCTTTCCGCGCTCCTGGGCGTGGACGTCACCGCGAAACTGGAACTGCTGCAGCGCACCGGCTCCTTCAAGGCACGCGGTGCGACGGCGAAGCTGCTCACGCTCGGCGAGGCCGAGCGGGCTGCCGGAGTCGTGGCGGTGAGTGGCGGCAACCACGGCATCGGGGTCGCCGTCATGGCCGGTGAGCTGGGCGTCGAAGCCACCGTCGTCATGCCGCGGTCCGCCCCCGGCCGTGCGGTGGACATCGTCGAGGAGTCCGGGGCGAACGTCACCCTCGTCGACACCATGGACGGTGCGTTCGCCCTCGTGGAGGAGCTCCGGGCCAAGGGGCTCACCCTGGTTCACCCCTTCGACGATCCCGTCGTCATCGCGGCTCAGGGCACGGTGGGTCTGGAATTCGCGGAGGACGCCGGGGAACTCACCGACGTGCTCGTCAGCATCGGCGGTGGAGGACTGATCGCCGGGGTCGCCACCGCGCTGCACGCGCGCCGCCCCGGCGTACGGATCTGGGGCGTGGAGACCGAAGGCGCGCGAGCCATGTCGGCGGCCCTGGCCTCCGGTGGGCCGGTGCCGGTCGAACTGTCCTCGATCGTCTCGACGCTGAGCGCCCCCAGCGTCTCCCGGCGCACCTACGAGCACGCCTCGGCCCTGGTCACCGATGTCGTCACGGTGACCGATGCCGAGGCCGTCCAGGGCGTCCTCGACCTGGCCGACCACGCGAAGATCTGGGCCGAACCCGCCGCCGGCTGTCTGCTGCCCGCAGCGCGCCGGGTGCTGGAGCGCGTCGGTGAAGGCGTCAAGCTCGGCCTGGTGGTCTGCGGCGGCAATGCGACGACCACCGATGTGGCCGCCTGGGCCGGGCGCTTCGGGCTTCGCTGATCCCCGGTGTGGAACGTCGGGGCTGCCGCCGCTGCCCCGTCATCTGCCGGCCACGTCTGCGCACCGCGCTTCGCCGGGAGTGAGAGCGGGAGCTCGCCGGAGGGGTCGGCCCGCTCGACGCGCCGGAGCGCCTGCGCAGCGGTCGTACCCGCGCGGCCTCACATCCGGGATCTCAGCACGCCGACCTCGCAGCCCGGTGCGAAGGGGTCGAAGCCGTGCTCGATCAGCCAGCGGACCGCCAGCAGGCTGCGCAACGACCACCACGCGCGGATCACGTCGAGGTCGACGTCGGTGCCGTAGCCGGCGAGGACGTCGTCGAGGTGCTCCTCGTGTCCGAGCGTGAAGGTGGCCAGGTCGTACAGGGCGTCGCCCCGGCCCGCCTCCGACCAGTCGATGATGCCGGTGACCTCGTCGCCGTAGACGAAGACGTGCGCGATCTGCAGGTCGCCGTGCGTGAACGCCGGAGTCCACGGCCGGAGCACGGCCTGGGCGACCCGGCGGTTACGGGCGACCAGGTCGGCGGGCAGGAGGCCCCTCGTCACGAGCAGCTCGCACTCGGCGTCGAGTTCCGCCGCCAGCGCGCCGCCGCTCCGCCCGGCCCGACCCGGACGGGACGGCGGCGGCGCGTCGTGCAGCCTCCGGATGACGGCGCCCGCCGCGGCCCACGCCGCCGGCGACCCGGTCGACGGCCCGCCGAGGCGCCCGAGCGTCGTCCCCGGGAGCGCGGCGATCGCGAGCACGGGCGGCTTGCGCCACAGGACCTCCGGGGTCGGGACCGGTGCGAGGGACATCGCCTCGACCTCGGCGTCGAGGCGCGCC
This sequence comes from Streptomyces cinereoruber, assembly GCF_009299385.1. NCBI lineage: Bacteria > Bacillati > Actinomycetota > Actinomycetes > Kitasatosporales > Streptomycetaceae > Streptomyces > Streptomyces cinereoruber. The sequence goes on from NZ_CP023693.1 coordinate 332,337, forward strand.
CGATCGGCGTCCACCTTCAGGAACACGTCGCCGACGCGCAGGGTCGCGCGCTCGGAATGGGCGACGACGACCTCGACCTCATCCATGGGCGACCAGTATCCCGGAAGTGATCGTCGACGTCGCCGGATCCGTCACATGCGGCGACACAGCCGCCGGACGCGGATCGTACGAGAGGGGCCGCCCGTGTCCTGCGGATCGACTGCCGCAACGCCCGGTCCCCCGCCGAGCCGGCCAAGGGGGTCACGGGGCGCGTGATCCGGTGTCAGCGCACGCGCACGCCGAGGACGGCGAAGTCGTCGGTGGGAGCTCGGGGACCGTACGCGGCGATCTCCTCCGCCAAGAGGCGCACGGTCGCTTCGGCCGAGGCCCTGGGGGTGCGCGCGAGGACCGCGTGCACGCCCGCCTCGCCGAGCATGACGTCGTTCGAACGGTGCTCGGTGACGCCGTCGGTGTAGAAGAGCAGCAGATCACCGGATTCCAGCGTGTGGTGGACAGTTCGCAGACGGGGCTCGCTCACCACTCCGAGGAGGGTTCCCGGGTGGCCCACGGGAACGACGGTCCCGTCGCTCCGGCGCAGCAGCGGGTGCGGATGGCCTCCCAGGACCAGGGTGAGGCGCGTCCCTGAACCGTCCGGGCGCAGGGTCGCGCAGGCCGTGGTGCAGAAGCGACGAGTGGACGGCGGCTCGTCGAGGAGGGCGGCGTTGACGGCGCGCAGGAGGGCGGCGGGATCGGTGGTGCTCCGTCCCGTCGCGCGGACGGTGTGGCGGACGAGACCGGTGAGCGCCGCGGCCCGTGGGCCCTTGCCCGCGACATCGCCGACGGTGACGGTCCAGTCCTGGGGTCCGCTGGGGAACACGTCGTAGAAGTCCCCGCCCATCAGGGTGCCCTTCTGACCGGGATGGTGAAGGGCGGACAGTTCGAGGCCCGGCACGTCGGGCAGGGCTCGGGGCAGCAGACTTTCCTGGAGCCGGCGCGCCACCTCCGCCTGCTCCGTGTGGTGCCGGGCGTTCTGGATCGCCGGGGTCGCGCGGCAGGAGAGCTCCCGGGCGAGTCGGACGTCCTCCTCGGTGAAGGGCGAACGCCCGGCGCCGGACCTCACCAGGACCATGGCTCCGACCACGGTGCCCGACCGGGCCACGGGGACGGCCAGCCACGGGCCCGCGGGTGAGGGGCGGCGCCGGGTGCGACTGCCTTCGCCGGGATGCGGGGAGGGGTTCAGGGCGCGGGTGACGTCCGTACCCCGTTCGTGGCGTCCGGTGCGGATGACGGCGCCGACTCCGTCCCGTGCGTCCGGGTGCGGGAGAGACGCTTCGGCCAGATCACGCAGTTCCCGCTGCCGACGCGGGTCGCCATGGGCCAGAGCGGCCAGTACCGGATGGCCGGTGTCGTCGGCGAGGTAGAGGAGGCAGCCGTCGGCAAGGCTCGGTACGACGGAGCCCGTGACGGCATCGAAGGTTGCCTCACGGTCGAGCGAGGCCCCCAGCAGGGCACCCGCGTCCGCCAGGATGCGCAGCCGCTCCCGGGCGCTCCCGTCGTCCCTCCTGTCTTCGCCGTCGGGCCGTGGCCTCGTGCGTTCCGGGGCCCGTGCGTGCCGGTCGGTGCGCAGCACCAGCATCAGGCGGTCGTTCCGCAGCCGGAAGGCCCGGTACTCGCGGTCCGTCGTGCGGTGGGCGCCCTTCCGGGCCGGGGTGAACACGCCGTGTTCCGGCAGACCGGTGTTCAGCACGTCCAGGCAGGCGGCGAGGACCCCGTCGCCTGCCGTCCGCGTCCGGGACCACAGGGTGCCGCACGGGCCTCCGGCGGGCGCCGCGCCGGGCACGTGGCCGGTCCGGGCGGCCGCGTTCGCGTACTCCAGACACAGATCGACGGCACGGCCGTCGGCGTCCCGTACCGCCACCGAGATGGAGACGGCGTCCGGCAGTAACTCGAACGCCTCGGCCAGGGGTGTGTCGGCGGACCCGTCCCCAGGGGTGTCCGCGTGGCCGTCCTCGGCTCCGGGCGCTGCCGTCGTCACGCTTTCGCCCCCTGTTCCCGCCGGCGGGCCGCCAGGCAATAGTTGTCGCACGGCAAGTATTCCATGGACGAGGCGGAGCGAGGCAGGGAGGAAGGATGTTCACCCGCTCCCCCTCGACGTGACCGGTCCCGGCGGCACGGGCCGTGACGGACGTCGGGACCGGTCAAGATGCCTGCCGACAGGCATGGAGGGTGCCGTACGGGGCAGGCGGAGGGGACCGTCCTCGATCTCGCGCCCTCCTATGAATGACGACCCGGACCAGACCTCCGGCCCCTCGGCCGACGAAGAGGCGACCACCGCGATGCTGGAGTTGTGGGAGAACCTGGAACTACGGCGGGAACCCGCAGGTCTCGCCCACCGGATCCTGGTCCTGTTGGAGCACTTCGGCCGATTGTCACCGGGGAGGCTGGCGCAGCTCCTCCGCGTACCGACCACCTCGCTGAGCCGCATGACCGCCAAGCTCGCACAAGCCGGGCTGGTGACCAGCGCTCCGGCACCGGGCGACGGGCGGGGCAGGATCGTCACCGCCACACGGGCCGGCCGGCAGTTGCTCGCCGAGATGCGAGCCGAGCGGCTGACCGAGCCGTCCCCCCTCCTGCCGGAGCACGCCGAGAACGAAGCCGTACGGGCCGGACTCGCCGGCCTGCTCGCCGCTCTGCACAGGTCACTGCGCGACCACGAGGGGAACCGCTGACCTCCAGCGGCCCGGCTTCGCCCCGCACGCGGGCCTCTCACCGCGTACCCGCCTGCCCGTCACCGGTCACACGGCCGCAATACTTGTCATTTGACAAGTATCTGCCCGAGGAACGAATCTGTCGCAGCATCACGAGGCATACAGACGGCCTCCACATCTCCTCGAAGGGAGGAACCGTGCATCGATCGGCACAACCGTCGACTTCAGGCCGACTCCGTGACGCCGGCGCTCGTCTCCTCACGGGGGGACCCGACACCGGCAGCGGTTCGGATCCCGGACAGCCCCCGCACCAGCATGGCCTGCTCGGTCGGGGTCATCTTCCCCAGCAATTCGCGCAGGACCTCCTCACGGCGGGAGCGGAACGCCCTGAGGTAGCCCGCCCCCCTGCGTGACAGACGCAGCTCCAGCTCGCGGCGATCACAGGGGTTATGGCCACGATCGATGAAGCCCACCGCTCGGAGGCGGTCGCACATACGGCTGACCGACGACGGCATGGAGTCCAGCTTCTCCGCCAGAGTGCGCAGATTCACCACCCCCTCGCGTTCCAGCACGTACAGCACGCGCACCTGGGAAGAGGACAGCGGAGCCGTCGACACCGTCTCCCCCTGGGACCACAGCACTTCGAGCAGTTCCAGGACCTCGAGCGCCGCACCGGCAGCAGAGCCCTCCGCACCGTTACGCCGCGCCGTTTCCTCCGGTCGCCGAGACACGAGAGAAAACCCCCTTTTTCGCACCCGTTCTGAAACTAGGCGGTAACCGGACAATGGACAGATTCATCGCGGTCGAGCGCGCCCTGCGGACCGCCACGCCAGACGGCCTCCTCCGATCCCTGGAGGAAGGACTGATCACGCAATACGGTGCCGCGGACGTCACCCTGCTCATGGCCGACTACGCGACGACCATACTGCAACCGGTCACGGCTCTCCCCTATACGAAGGAACCCGTCCCCGTCCACGGCAGCGCCCCGGGCCGGGCCTTCAACTGGCAGTCGCCCCACGTCGAGAGCGCCGACGGCAACGGCCCGGTCACCGTGCACCTGCCGGTGAGCGTGCGAGGAGACCGCATCGGAGTCCTGAGTCTTCGCCTTCCCGACTGGCGGGAAGGCTCCGGCACCGCTCAGGAACTGACACAGATCGCCGAGGTGCTCGGACACGAGATCATCGTCGGCGAACGCGACACCGATCTCTACCTCCAGGCCCGGCGGGCCGACCGCCTCACACTCGCCGCCGAAATGCAGTGGCAGCTCCTTCCCGGACGTTCGTGCACCCGCCCGGAGTACGACATCGGCGCACAGCTCGAACCCGCCTACGCGATCTACGGCGACAACTTCGACTGGTCGACATCGACCCACGACCTCACCCTGACCGTGACCAACGGAATGGGCGAGGGCATCGACGCGGCCCTGCTGACCAACCTCGCGGTCAACGCCCTGCGCAACGCCCGGCGGGCAGGTCTCTCCCTGGCCGACCAGGCCTACCTGGCCGATCAGGCGCTCTACGGCCAACATCGGGGGACCCAGCACCTGGCGGCTCTGCTGTTGCGCTTCGACCTGGCCACCGGGGCGACGGAGATCGTGGACGCCGGATCACCGAAGATGTGGCTCGTACGGCGCGGCAAGGTCAAGCAGATCGAGCTGAACGCCCAGCTGCCCCTCGGCATGTTCGAGGACACCGTCTACACGACCGAGCACTTCCGAACCGAGCCGGGCGACCGCCTCGTCTTCGTCAGCGACGGCGTCTACGACGTCACCTCCCCGTCAGGAGAGCGGTACAGCGAACGAGCCCTGGCCCGGGCTCTGACCAGCACCCGGCTTCTGCCCGCCTCCCAGGTCCCCCGCGCCGTCCTCCAGGAACTCGCCGGTCACCGCGGTGTGATCGACGCCGACGACGACGCCATGGTCGTCTGCCTCGACTGGCGCGGGCGGCCATCGGGCTGAGGATCGCAGGACGGCGGGCCGAAGACACGAAGGACGGTCCTCGACGAGGACTCGTGAGCAGCGGAGCCGCACTGGTGTGCGCCCGGACTCCCGGCTTCCGGGCCGCTCCTTCTTGCGACCGGGAGGGATTCGGCGAGGCGGTCCAGCCGGATGTGGAGGGCCCGTACGAGGCGGGCGCGGTTCTGGACGCAACGGGCGGTGTCTCCGAGCGGGGCGGACGGGAGGCCGTCGGGTTCGTGGAGCGGTGGACCGTTCCGGCTCACTCTCGCCCGTGCTCCAGGTACACGGTCACGCCTTCCTCCCGGGCCCGCACACAGGCCCGTACCCGGCGCGCCGCCCTCGGCAGAAGCAGCTCCCCGGTCAGGTCCGCCCCGACGAACCTGAACTCCCGCAGCTCCTCCGCCTGAAGCCGGATCGCCGCCACCTGCTCCGGCGCGAGCCGACCGCCGTCGAAGACGAACGCCACACTCTCGCTGCGCCCCTGTCGGGGCCCCGTCCAGTCGACGCCCAGCAGCGCCCCGGGCGGCAGATCCAGACCCAGCTCCTCCAGGACCTCACGGCGCGCCCCGGCCCTCGGTGACTCGTCCGCCTCGACCGCCCCGCCGGGGATCTCCCACGGCTCCTTGTAGACCGGGTCGACGAGCAGCACCCTGCCCGCGTCGTCGAAGAACAGCACTCCGGCCGCCACCCGTTTGCGTGCCAGCTGCCGGTCGTACTCCGTCAGGGAAACGCTCGCGTCCACCATGCCCACGAGCCTATGGCCTATGGCGCGAACCGGTGGACCACGTCGAGCCGGGGCCGGTTCCGGTGGTCCCCGTCACGACCACCGGGTGCAGGCTGTGAGAGGCCTGGCCCCGGTCGCGGGTGAGGAGCCCCCTGCCCCCGCAGTTCCTGTCGCATCGCGCGTACCTCGTCCAGCGGCGCCACACGATCACGCGGGTCCGGAAGCCCAAGGTGCTCTCGTGGCCGGATGGCGGCCGGAGCCGCCGTCCGGAACCGGTCCCGGCCGTCCGCCGTCGCCTCGGACCTGACCCGTGCCCGTTCCTCGTCGGCCGGCTCCAGGGCGCCGGGCCCCTGGCACGTGCTCGTTTCACCCCCCGACTCGGGGGCATCCGGCCGTCATGGACACTTCAGCAGGCCCCGAAGAGGCGGTCGAGACACAGGGTGATGAGCACCACGTCGTCCTCAGCGCCGATACCAACGGTGACGGCAAGCCCGATGTGTGGATGACCGACACCACCGGTGACGGAAAAGCCGACCTCTACCAGTTCGACACCACCGGCGACGGGCGGATCGACGTCACCATCGTCGAACGTGCCGAACAGCCCGGTACCGACCGCCTGGTCGTCGAAGGCGATGCCGGCCACCCCCAGCAGACCTGACCCCACCCCCTCACACCGATCCGGCGCGTGACGAGGCACCGTTCGACACGCGAGCAGCCCTCCCCCGAAAGGAACCCGCACATGCTCGGTATAGCCGCCGCCGTATTGTTCTTCATCGCTTTCCTGATCAACGCGGCCGACATCGGAACCAACGATGTCTTCTCCTCCACGAACGTGATGCTTCTCGGGCTCACCGCCCTGGCCCTGCACCTCGCCGGCATCGGAGCCAACCGCACCGGCCACACCACCAGGCGCCGACCCTGGTCCCGGTCCTGAACCCTGTAGCCGACCGTCCCGCGAAGCGGACCTCGAGGGACGTCGCAGAAGGTCGTGAAGCGGCCGCGGTCACTGCTCGCGATCGAACCGACCGCTTGGCCGCCGATCTCGGTGACCTCCGGGCCATGGGGCCAGGGATCACCGAGCTGCTCCACCCCGCGTCGGTGTCACCGCCGTACGTGACCACCGGCGCGGGGTGGGGCGAAGAGGGTCTTGCACGGGCCGGACGGGTCAGCCGCGGACGATGTTCTCGGCCTGGGGTCCCTTCTGGCCCTGCGTGACGTCGAAGGTGACGGTCTCCCCCTCGACCAGCTCGCGGTAGCCGTTGCCGGAGATGTTGGAGTAGTGGGCGAAGACGTCCGGGCCGCCGTCCTGGGCGATGAATCCGAAGCCCTTCTCGGCGTTGAACCACTTCACGGTGCCGCTGGCCATGCTGTTTTCCTTCGGTCGAGCCGGGAGTCCGGCCGGGTTGAGAAGAGTGCCTTCCCCCGGTGGGAAGGCACCCGGGACCCGTCCCGTCCGCGCGTGGGTCGGTGGACCGATCACACGGCACGGGACCGGGACGGGTGGTGCGAGGAGCGGGTGCTACTTGCCCTTGGCGGCTTCCTTGAGCTTCGAGCCCGCGGAGACCTTCACGCTGTGGCCGGCCGGGATGTCGATCGGGTCGCCGGTCTGCGGGTTACGAGCGGTGCGAGCGGCACGGTGGGTGCGCTCGAAGGTCAGGAAGCCGGGGATGGTGACCTTCTCGTCGCCCTTGGCGACGACCTCGCCGACGGTCTCGGCGAGAGCGGCCAGCACGGCGTCGGCGTCCTTGCGGGTCACCTCGGCACGGTCGGCCAGGGCGGCGATCAGCTCGCTGCGGTTCATGGGTGAAGCACTCCGTATCTGTGGGCCGTCCCGGCCGTCTGCTGCGGACGGGACGTCTCCCCGCTACCCTGCCACCGGCTTTTGACACCCCCAACGATCAACGCTCGATATTACCCATATGAGGCATTCATGGGATCGGAGAGGTGTTCAGCGGTCCCGACGCGTGCAGCGCCCGCTCCGACGATCCGAACGGTCAGCTGCCGGCGAACCCGCCGGGGCGGTCGCGGCCGGAGCCTGAGCGGTCCGACGGCCGGGCGCGCCCGCCCCGCTCTGCCCGATGTGCGGTTCGTCTTCGTCCCCGAAACGTCCTGGCGGCGCGTCGACGGTCCCACCGATGTCGTTCAGGTGGGCCCGCGCGTCTCGTACGGGGTCGTCAACCGTCGAGGAACTCGGCACACCGGTACGGTCCGAGCGACGGGCCCTCCGGCTGGTGCAGGGTGACCTCCACGTCATCGGTTCCGGCCTTCGGGTCGAGTACGGACTGGGCGCGGGCCAGCGTGCACACCAGCTGTCCCGTTCCCTGGTCGCGGCCCGTTGCCGCGTACGGGTCCTCCAGGCGCACCGTGACCCGGGCCCCCCGACCGGTCACCGCGTAGCCGCCCAGCCGGACGAGGTTGGTGAGACCGTCACGCTGTTCGGCCGGCGGCGGGCCGACCGCGAGCAGCTTCACCACCGAGTCGAGGTCCTTCACCTCCCTGTCGAGTACCGGCACGCCCCGCAGTCCGCTGCCCGGGGCGAAGTACAGACGGATCCCCCGCGTCAGCCCGGTCGCCGGTTCGCCCGCGCCCACCACCCCGGCCGGCTGCACACCGCATCCCACCAGGGCGATCCCGAGGACGGAGGCAAGTGTTCCTGCTCGTGCCCTCACTCCGCGTCCCCTCCGGCGCGCCGCAGGGGCAGCCGCAGCGTGAACACGGCGCCGCCCCCGGCCCCTTCGGCGACGTCGATCGTGCCGCCGTGCAGCCGCGCGTTCTCCAGCGCGATCGCCGTGCCGAGACCGCTGCCCTGCCCGTCGGTGCCGGCCGGGCTCCGGGTGCGTGCCGCCTCCGCCTTGTAGAACCGGTCGAAGGCCCGCTCCCGGGCCTCCGGCGGCAGCCCCGGTCCTTGATCGGCGACCTCCAGCGTCACCCACTTCCCGTCCGTCGCGCCGACCGTACCGAGGGTCACGGTGACCGGTGGGGCTCCGTGCCGCAGCGCGTTGCCCACCAGGTTGGCCACGATCACGTCGATGCGACGCCGGTCGACCACCGCCCGTACGCCCTCGTCGAGGTGGACCTCCACCCGCTCGGCCCAGCCGCGTAGCGCGAGGGAGGCCCGTACCGTGTCGGCGAGGCCGGTCTCGGCCGCGTTCCGCCGGATCGCGTTCGCGTCGAAACGGGAGATCTCCATCAGGTCCTCGACGAGCCGTGAGAGCCGTGCCGTCTCCGTGCCCACCGTGCGGGCCGCCCGGGCGGCGTCCGGCGGCAGCTGGTCGGCGTCCTCCTCCAGGACGACCACCACCATCGTCATCGCCGCGAGGGGGGTGCGCAGTTCGTGCGACACGTCCGCGACGAAGCGGCGCGCTTTCGCCTCCTGCTCGCGCAGGCGCGCGCCGGAGGCCTGAAGGGCGCCCGCCGTCTCGTTGAACGTCCTTGCCAGGTCGGCGAGTTCGTCGTGTCCCCTGACCGGTACCCGGCTGCCGAGGTCGCCCTCGGCGAGCTCGCGCGTGGCTCGCCCCAGCTTCCGTACGGGACGGAGGACCGTACCGGCGGCGAGCAGTGCCAGGAGGGCGGTCAGGGCCACCACCGGCAGGATGCCGGTCCGTACGGAGTCCAACAGGGCGGCGGTGTCGTCGCGTTCGGCCCGGAGGCCGGTGATCGCGAAGACCTCCAGACCGGAGGGTCGCCGGTCGCCGTCCGCGTACGTCACGGGCATGCCGACCACCAGATACGGCTCGTTCCGCCACATCACCCGCTGGAACCGGGCTCCGTCCCCGGCCCGGACGGCGGCGCGCAGCTCGGGGGTGATCCGGTCCTGCGCGTCGGCGAGCGGGTCGGACACCGCGACGAGATCCTGGTGGCGCGCGACCACGATCCGGGCGCCGAGGCCGTCCGAGACCTTCGCCGCGAACCGGGAGAGCGACCGCTGGTCGGGCGGCAGGTCGAAGTCGGCGGCGACCGCGGTGACCCGTGTCCGTACGTCGTTCACGGCGGCGTCCTGGGTGCGCCGGAGGACGGCGGTCCGCGCGTCCCGGTAGGCGAGCGCGGTCGCGGTCACCGCGCTGATGAGCGCGCCCAGGACGAACGTCACGACGAGCCGGGTCCGCAGTCCCCCGACGAGCCGTCGGGGACGCCGTTCCGGGGCGGTCGCGGCAGGGGCGGCGCCCTCGGCGACGGCGCCACGCGTACGCCTCACAGCGGGCCGAAGCGGTGGTCGAAGCCCCGCACGGTCTGGACGTACCGCGGTCTCGCCGGTACGTCCTCCGGCTTCGCCCGCAGTCGGCCGACCGCCGTGTCCACCAGCCGGGAATCGCCGAGGAAGGTGTGGTCACAGACCGACGACAGGAACTGCTCTGCGCGGGCGTGCCGCTGCGGGAACGCCGGGCGCGGGCGCGACCGCGCTCGACCGGGTCCGCCTCGACCACCGCCACTCCCACACGCCGAACGAGCTGTCCGGCGGCGAGAAGCAGCGCGTGGCCATCGCCCGCGCGCTGGTGGGGGAGCCCCGGCTGCTGCTCGCGGACGAGCCGACCGGCGCACTCGACACCGCCTCGGGGGAGATCGTCATGGACCTGCTGCACGAGCTGAACGCCTCCGGCACCACGATCTGCGTCATCACCCACGACAACGAGATCGCCGACTCCCTGCCGCGCCGGGTGCGCTTCAAGGACGGCGAGGTCGTCGTGGACGAGCGCGGCGCCCTTCCCGGGGAAGGAGCCTCGCCGTGAAAGGCGCCCTCAAGCCCTCCCGTCTCTCCGTCCGTGACGTCCTCCGGGTCGGCGCGGTCGGTCTCCGCGCGCGCCGCGCGCGCGTGGTGCTCTCCGCGCTCGGCATCACCATCGGCATCGCGACCATGGTCGCGGTCGTCGGCCTCTCCGAGTCCAGCCGCGCGGACCTGATGGCCAGGCTCGACCGGCTCGGCACCAACCTCCTCACCGCCGAGGCGGGCAAGGACGCCCTGGGCAGGGAAGTCAAACTCCCCAAGAACGCGGTCGCGATGGTCGAGCGCATCGGCCCCGTCCGGCACGCCACCGGAACCGGCGACGTCGACGCCCGGATCCGCCGCAGCGACCTGGTGCCCGAGGAGCGCACCGCCGGCGTCACCACGCAGGCGGTCCGTACCGATCTCCTGGCCGCGCTCGGCGGCGAGGTCGACAAGGGCGCCTGGCTGGACCCGGCCGGTGAACGGCTTCCGGTCACGGTCCTCGGAGCGGTGGCCGCCGACCGGCTCGGCATCACCCGCACCGGCGAGACGATCATGATGAACGACACCCGCGTGGTCGTCGTCGGCATCCTGAAACCGCTGGAGCCGGTCCCGAACCTCGACCGGGTGGCGATGGTCGGTTTCCCCTCCGCCGAGCGCCACTTCGGTTTCGACGGCCACCCGACCACGGTCTTCGAGCGTTCCACGGACGCGTCGGTGGAGGACGTACGGGCGATCCTGGCCCGCACGATCAGCCCCGGCGGCGAGGCGGGCGTCAAGGTCTCCCGGCCCTCGGACGCGCTCGCCGCCAAAGCCGCCACCCACAAGGGCCTGACCGCCCTCATGCTGGGCCTGGGCGCGGTGGCGCTCCTGGTCGGCGGCGCCAACACCATGGTCATCTCCGTCCTCGAACGCCGGCAGGAGATCGGCCTGCGCCGCTCCCTCGGCGCGACCCGCAACGCGATCCGGCTCCAGTTCCTCACCGAGCCGCTGCTGTTGTCGTTGCTCGGAGGGGGTGACGGGCGCGCTGCTCGGCGCGGCGGCGACGTACGGGTTCGCGCGGTTTCAGGGCTGGACGGCGGTCGTCCCGCCCTGGTCCCTCGCGGGCGGCCTGGCCGCCACTCTCCTGATCGGGGCGGTCGCCGGCCTCTACCCGGCGGTGCGCGCCTCCCGCCTCCACCCGACGGTGGCGCTCAACGCGACGTGAGTCCCGTTCGCGCCGACGGGACGGCGGTCGCCACGGGGGACACGGTCTGGGCACAGGGCTCTGCGAGTCCGGTGCGCCATGCCCAGGCCGCGATCTCGACGCGGTTGCGTGCGGTGAGCTTGGCCTGGACGTTGGTCAGGTGGGTCTTCACGGTTCCGACCGTGATGCCGAGGGCCGCGGCGATCTCGCTGTTGGTCATGCCCCGGGCCAGGAGCAGGACGACTTCCTCCTCGCGCGGGGACAGCCCGGTCGCGGGCGCGGGCCCGGGGGAAGTCCGCAACCGTCGCAGGAGACGGACGGTGATCGAGGGGCTGACCATGGCATCGCCGGCCGCGGCCGCGCGGATCGCTTCGGCGAGCAGGCGGGGTCCGGAGTCCTTGAGGATGAAGCCGCAGGCGCCGGCTTCCACGGCGCGCGCCAGGTACTCCTCGTCGTCGAAGGTCGTCACCATGACGACTTGCGGACGGTGCTCGGCGTAGGGGCGGGTGAGCCGGCGCAGAGCGTCCAGGCCGTTCAGGCGCGGCATGCGGATGTCCATGAGGACCACGTCCGGGCGGTGCAGGGCGTTCATCTCCAGGGCCTGCAGTCCGTCCCGGGCCTGGGCGACGACCTCGATGTCGTCCTCGACGGAGAGGATCATGGCCATGCCGGTGCGGACGATCTGCTGATCGTCGGCGAGGAGTACGCGGATCACGGGTGTGCCCTCCAGGTGCCGGTGGAAGGGATGCGTGCGCTGACCCGCCACAGTCCCTGGTCGTCGAGGCCGGCCCGGAAGGTGCCGCCTTCGGCTTTCACGCGTTCTTCGAGGCCGATGAGACCGTAGCCCGCAGTGTCGCGCCGTGGAGTGGGCCGGTCGTTCACGACGTCGAGTTCGGCGGTTCCGCCGTGGACGCGGAGCGCCACCGAGACCTTTCGGGAGGTCGGCGCGTGTTTGCGTATGTTGGTCAGTGACTCCATGACGACGCGGTGGAGGATTTGCGCGGCCGACGCGGACAGGCCGCCCGTCCGCCCTTCCTGGACGAAGTGGGCCCGTCCGCCGGCGGGCAGGGCGAAATCGGCCACGAGGGAGCGCATCTGCTCCACGTCTCCCGGCCGGACGAGTTCGGTGGCGGCCTCGGTGCGCAGGCCGCTCACCATGTGCCGCAGGGCTTTGAGGGCCTCGGCGGCGGTCCGCTCGATCTGCTCCAGGGCGGACGCACTCGCCTGCGGTCGGGACGCCGCGACCGCCTGGGCGCCCTGGGCCTGCACGACGATGCCCGTGACGTGGTGGGCGACGAAGTCGTGCAGGTCCCGGGCGAAGGCCAGGCGCTGTTCCAGTCGCACCCTCTCGGTGTGCCGCCGGCGTTCGGCGGTCACCAGCCGGGCCACCAGTGCGCCGGCCAGGGCCGCGCAGACGGCGAACGTGGAGAACAGTGCCACGAGGAGGCTGTTCTCGCTCGTCTCCACCGCCACGGGCCGCAGAGCGACCGCAGCGCACAGAACGACGGCTGCCACCGCGGCGGGCCAGGCCGGACCGCGCAGGACGGTGACGATCAGCAGGACGACGAGTGCGCTGATCTCGAACAGGGTGTAGGCGTCCGCCCGTGCGGCAGAAGAGCCCGGCTGCCCCGCTGCGACGTGCATCCAGACACTGCACCCGAGGGACACGACGCCCGCCGCGCAGCCTGCAGTCGCCAGCGCCCACGGCCCGACGCGCGAGCGGCGCAGCAGCCAAGCCGGTGGCAGCAGGAACACGCTCACGGCCGACAGGCGGGCCTGGTTCGCGAGGGGCGAGCCGTAGACGCCACTGCGGTGGTCGACGAAGAGCGCCGTCGCCATGACCACGCTCACGAGAGTGGCACCGAGGCAGAGCAGAAGGCCGCGGGTCCAGGAGGGGAAGCGGCCGAAGAGCATGGCATGCATACCCGCACCCTACAAAGCGGGACGTCCCGGGCGCCTCTGCCGAAAGTCGTAGCGGGCGTGCCGGATTTCGGGCTTTCGGCAGATCCGGGGCGGTGCTCCGTTCGGACACGATCGCTCCCAGTCGTCCATGCAAGCCTGCCGCAGGAGCACGCCGTGAATTTCCAGACCGAGATCCCCACGACCGCCGTCCTCGGCCCGGCGCTCGCCGTCTTCGCCGTCATCGCTTTCGTGCGACGGCGCGGCAACGTGCCCGGGTGGCGTGGGGGCCCGCTGGCACTCCGGGTCCTCGCAGCCGTCTACACGGCGGCGGTCCTCTCCATCACGGTCTTCCCCCTGTGGATCTACGGCGGTGGCTATCGCAACGCGGCACCCTGGATCAGCCAGATCCAGCCGATCCCGCTCCTCATGGCCGACGTGTCCATGATCCCCAACGTCATCATGTTCGTCCCCCTCGGCTTCCTCCTCCCCCTGCTCTCCCCCGGTCTCACGCGAGGCCGCACCGTCGCGCTCTGCGCCCTGGCCAGCCTCGGAATCGAGATCACCCAGCTCCTGCAGTACATCGCCCTGGGCAACGGACGCTCCGTCGACGTCAACGACCTCATCGCCAACACCCTCGGCGGTCTCATCGGCTGCGCCGCCCTGCGCGTCACCCGGCGCGCCACTGCGGCCCGCGCCGTGCTCGACCGGCTGTCCGCCACGCACGGCGGGGCGTGAGGGACCCGCTTCGCGGAGAGCGGTGCCGGACGCTTCGCGGAGCGGACGGTCCGCCCCGCGCGGTGGTGTCCGTCAGGCGGTCTTCCCCCGTCCCCGGACGCGTTCGCCCAAGGTCCGTCCGCCGCCTGCGATCAACCGGCCACAGCGGCGGGAGACGAAGACCTCGGCGTGCGACGAAGTCCGCCGACGACGACCCGGCCCGTACGGCGAACCGCCGGTCGGTGTCGAGCGCGGTCCGTCCACGAGGGTGACCGCGGCGGACTCCGGCCCGGCCCCTGCTCCATCCCCGTGCTCGCGCTCGTTCCGGTCGGGGTCGGCAGGCGGGCCATGCGGCCTCGCACGTACGGAACACAGGGGGTTTGAAAGCTGCCGGAGTGCGCATACGCCGTGTTGACGCAGAACTTATATCAGCAGGCAGGAGACACATCATGGGCATCATCGCGTGGATTCTCATCGGCCTGATCGCCGGTTTCATCGCCAAGGCGATCATGCCGGGCAAGGACCCCGGCGGCGTCATCATCACCATTCTGATCGGCATCGCGGGCGGCCTGCTGGGCGGCTTCCTGGGCAAGGTCATATTCGGCGTGGATTCCATCGACGGCTTCTTCGACCTCTCCACCTGGATCGCGGCCGTCATCGGCTCCGTGATCCTTCTCGCCCTCTACCGCCTCGTCACCGGCAACCGACGACACGCCTGAGGTAGTCTCCCGGAACCGCAACGGCGGTGAAACGGCTCCCTCCCTTCTTCCAAGGGGCGGAGCCGTTCGCCGTGCCCGGCCGCCCTCCCGGGGCACGGAGGCGGCCCGGACGCCGAGGAGGTGGGCGGCGTGGTGGCGCGGTGGGCCGAAGGCCGGTGGTTGTCACCGGCAAGGTCGGACGGCGTGGCGGACGGGACCGAACGGGGCAGCGTGGTCGTCATCGACGAGGCACGTGGCTTGCCGTACGTGCTCGTACGGCGGACTTTCCGTCACGAACACCGCGACCGGCCCCGTTCACGACAAGCGCTGCCAGACTGCTGGACGCCGGTGATCATTCCACTGTCAACAGGAAGACCGGCGAGCCCAGGATGAGGAAGAGCGCGCACAGGATGAGCACGATGCGTATCGGTCACAACTTCGCGAGCTCGTCACTGTTGAGCCAGGGCTCTTCCTCGTGCGCTGACCCCGATGCTTCCGGATTCGGTGTGTGCAGCGTGCCTCCCCCTCGACGCGGCAAGCCTCCAGTACACGTCCACTGCCCCGCGTGCCGATAGAGTTCCTGCGGTACTGGGCGGGTCCGGCCGGT
This sequence comes from Streptomyces cinereoruber, assembly GCF_009299385.1. NCBI lineage: Bacteria > Bacillati > Actinomycetota > Actinomycetes > Kitasatosporales > Streptomycetaceae > Streptomyces > Streptomyces cinereoruber. Next base: position 347,514 of record NZ_CP023693.1, read on the forward strand.
TCTTCCGGACCGTCGGGCACACGCGTGACGCCGGCACCCTGCCGGAAGGGTGGGAACCTGCTGCCGGTCGGCGAAGAGGGCGACCTTCGAGGCGATCATGGCGTTGTCGCCGATGCCGATGCCGCCGGCAAGGGGTCCGGACCTGCCGTCGGACCGGACCCCTCGATCAGCGCGGTCTACTCCTCGCTAGGCCATTCGGCCCGCCGGGTGGAAGTTGACGCGTTCGCGGATGACGGGGAAGCCGGCCTTGGCGAAGTTCGCGGCCATGGGGAAGTTGGCCTGGTCCGTCGCTCCGCCGACGAACTCCGCGCCCTGCTCGACGAGGAGGTGGGTGCACTCCGCGAGGAGGTCGTAGGCGTAGCCGCGGCCGCGCTGTTCCGGGACGACTCCGATGAAGCCGATCGTCGGGCCGGAGGGGTTGTGGGCCGGGATGTGGATGCCGGCCAGGTCGCCCTCCGGCGTGTACGCCGTCCGCCACCACTCCCGTGGGGAGGGGCACCAGTGGAAGAAGTCGAGTTCCTCCTGGGCGGCCCGGTCGAGGCCGCCCTCCTCGACGGCCCTGAGCGCGTGGGCGTCCAGGGTGGCGGAGTGGATGCGGCGCAACGCGTCGAAGAACACGGCGTCGTCGGGTTCGGCGCTGAAACGCAGGCGTCCGGGCCGCTCGGGCAGGCCTCGCTCGGGGGTCCAGCGGTACAGGAAGCGTTCCACCAGGAGTTCGTACCCCGCGGCTCGTGCGGCGGCGAAGCGCGCCTCGGCGCCGGCGCGCAGGCCGGGCTCGTCCCGCCAGCCGCCGGGCAGGTTGATCTCGAGTTCGACCTGCCAGGGAGCGGAGCGCAGGAGTTCGGCCCCGGCCTCCTCCTCCCCCTCGGCCACGTCGAACCAGTTGATGTTGACGGGCTCCGAGTCGTCGGGGCCGCCCCACCACGCGCCGCGTGCGACGACCTCGCCGTCGCGCAGGGCGACGCGCTTCCAGTCGGGGCGGAAACGGGTACGCCGATGGCCTTCACGGGCGCCCAAGGGGTCGGGGAGCGCGTCGAAGAGATGGGCGTCGCTCGCGGAGAGCGTGCGGATGACCGGATCGGTCATGGATTCCTCCGGGATACAGGCTGCTTGGAGCGCTCCCGGTCAGAACTGGCGAACCACGCCGGGACAGCGGAAAAGGGAGCGCTGGAAAGGTGTGAACCGCACGGCACTCGCCTCCTTCCATTCGTCTCGGGGCGTGGAGCCACACGTTAAGCGATCTGCCGCGGGCCCGTCCACGGATTTCCTCGTGCCCCGGCCGGCGGCCGACGGGGTTGGGCGTTCCCGTGGCGGTCGGGTGCGAGCGCCACGCCCTGCACCGGATTTCCCCGGGCCGTGCACGGCCCGGGGAAATCCGCCGGCGTTCGTCGGCGTGCGTCGGGACGCATCGCAGCGGCGGTGTCCGCTGCGGCGGCCGGCGCCCCGGTGAGCAGTCGGTCGAGCAGCCCCACGAGGTCGGGGCCGGAGCCGCTGAGGGACCCGTGGCGAACGCCGGTGGCGATCGAGGCGAGCACCGACGGCCGGCACGGCAGCAGCGCGTCGTTCGCGAGGAGGCGGGCGCGGTACTCGCCCAGCCCGATCGTCCGACGGGTGACGGCGGGACGTCCGGCGACGTCGACGGCGGTGCCCGGGTCGCCGACCAGGTCATAGGTCTTGACGGCGTGCGCGGTCGGACGGCGGGCGACGACGACCGCGGCTGCGGCCAGGTCCGCCCGGGCCGCCGCAGAGAGGGCACCACCGCCCATGCCCGCCAGGCCCACGACGCGCAGCATCCCGACAACGAGATCCGCTGACCGTCGGCGTCCACGACGTCCCGTCCCGCAACACACCGGCCTTGAGGCGCGGGACGACGTCCTGGCCGGCGGCGGACGCGAACGGCCGGATCGTCCCACGGCCTGGCCACCTCCTCCGTGCCCCGCCGGGGCGGGGAACTCCCACTCGGCGAACCAAGGCCGGGGGCCGGCAGCTGCGTCTCCGGGGGACGGTGAGGTCGGTCTCGACCTCGATCCTCGTCCGCCGGCACCAGCCCGTGCTCGACGAGTGGCGAGCGCGAAGCGGACTGCTGCACGTCCTCCTCGCGGCTTCCGCGCATCGAAGCAGACTTCTGGGGTATGCGGCCTTCGGCCTTGTGGAGTCCGGAAGTCGTCGAGAACGGGGATGCCGTGGAGCGGATCGTGGATGGTGCAGACCGACGAGCGGGTCGGGAGGCGGCCCTGTCGGTGTCCGGGGTCTTCCAGGGCAGCCTGGACATCGCAGCCGCCCGCGACCTCGCCCGCCGCTTCCTCGCCGACGTCCAGGCCGTCCACGGCCTACCGGTCCGCGAGTCCACGACGGACATCGTCCAGCTCGTGGTCAGCGAGCTGATGACCAACGCCGACAAGTACGCCCCCGGCGCCAGCCTGCTCGCCCTCGACGCCGCCAGCGGGGCGATCGAGGTCAGCGTCTGGGACAGCAACCCCACCCCACCGGCGATCCTCCCGCCCGACCCCGCCCGCATCGGCCAGCACGGCCTGGAGATCGTCATCAGACTCGCCCGGGGCTTCACCGTCCACCGCACGCCCCTCGGCAAAAGGATCACCGCCACCATCGCCCTGACCGACGACCCCATGGTCAGTGGTGTGTAGGAGCCTTCAGGGCGACCACCTGCGAACCCACAGGCCCACGCACTTGCACACCCGGCGGGGCAGGCCGACCACGTCGATCCGGGCAGGCCCCATCGGCACACGCCCGGGCCGCCGGACGCCCGGGCGGCCGAAGCCGCCGGGCCCGAAGCCCGTGAGGAGGAACGGACTGCGGCCGGAAGGGTTCCGACCGGTCGGCCTACGGTTCGTCCGAGCTCATCAGCCTGCGGCGGCCGAGCCGTTCGCCGGGTTCCGTACGGGTGCCGAGGGCCCGTGGAAGTGGATTCGAGGTCGTCGGCCCACCGGCGTGGTCGCCCCGCACGAGCATGCCGGCCGGCCGGAGAAGTGCACGGGCATCAAGGGGCTGTGCGCGGCTCGGCCCGTCTCACCCGTACGTCCGGTACGAGTGTCGGTGGGACCTGTTCGAGGCTGCGGTCGAGCGCCGGGGGTGAGGGGCAGGAGCCCTGCGGTGAGCGGCTCGCCGGACGCCACGAGTGCTGCGCGGCCGGGTCGTCATCTGCTCGCCGTGGCGGGGGCGGCGCATGGGGGCTCGGCCGAACGGGAATCACGACTGGGTGAGAAGCAGGGGGTACGGCAACGTCTGGCGCCGCGAGCGGCTGCCTCGCTGGTTACGGGGGCTGCTCGTCCTCGCGGCCGGATGGGTGGTCCTGCTGTGCGGTCAGCAGGTCGCCGAAGGCTACGAAGCGACCATGGAGTACCGCGACGCACCGGTCTGCCGGAGCGGGAGCGGGGACGAGGGGGAACCGTGCGTGCGGCGCGAGGCGGGCACGGTGCTCGACCGGCGGACGGGTGAGCGCTGTACGTCCGACGGCACGAGCGGCGGCACGACGGGGGGCGTCACCACCGGAGGCATCACCGCCGGAGGCGGTATGAACACCGCCGGTGGCACCATGGGCGGCGTGACGGCCGGCGGGGTGACCACCGCGGGCGGTGGAGGCGGCGGTACGACCTGTACGAGGTACTACGACCTGAAGGTGCGGTGGCCGGGGGGCACGGCCTGGCTGGACGTGGGGTCGGAGACGTACGACGACGCCGGGAAGGACGACCGCGCCGAAGTCCGGCTGTGGAAGGGGGAGGTCGTGGAGCTGAGGGTTCGCGGCCACGTCGACTCCTATGCGCCCTCCTCGCAGCAGTCGGTTCTCCCGTGGCTCGCGCTGGGCTGCCTGAGCCTGGTGGGCGGCGCGTGGGCATCGCTGAGCGGGCGGCTCTCGGGCCTCTTCTCCTTCACCGGCTTCGGCTTGCTGTTCGTGGCCTTCGGAGTCGGCTGGCTCGGCACCATGGCATTGTTCGGCGGCCATCCCGCGATCTGGGTGTTCGCCGTCATGTGGACGGGCTTCGCGGTCTTCTGGACCGTGAGCGCCTGGCGGGACGGGTAGCAGCCGCTCGAACGTCGGGAACCCGGACGGCCGACGGATCGTCCTAGGGGACGTGCTTCGCGCTCTCGTCCCTGGAAGCTGCCCGCATGCGGTGCCGCGCGTGGACAACGACGCCACCCGTGCGGCTTCTGACCAGGTACCGGCGCAGCGCAGCGGACGGTCCAGTGGCGCCTTCACGGCTGGGACGGGCAGGGTGGCGGAGCGGCGACCGCGACCGGGAGACACGCCTCGCCCGGTGCGGAGGCGCCGGGGCGCCGGCAACCGGAACCACTTCTGCGATCATGACCACCACATCGGGGGAATCGACATGGAGACGATCATCGTGCAACCGCCCGACCCGTCACGACCGGGCGGAGACGGCCCGGCCGGAAACGGGTTGCTGCGCATGGGGCCGGGCGACGTGGCCGACTTCGGGCGCGGGGTGCCCGGCGACAAGGAGGTCTCCATCGTCCTGCCTGATCCCGGGATCTCCCGGCGTGCAGGACGCCTGGAGGCGGCCGAGGACTACTGGCGGCTGTCGAACTTCAGCCGCGGCACCGCGTACGCGGTCGAGAACCTGGAGGGTGCCGGCGAGTACATCAGCGTCGCGCCCGGACGGCTCGGAGCACCGGTCCCCTTCGAGTTCTCCCGAGTCGTCCTGCCCGCGCTGTCCGGGACCGTCGCCTTCAAGGTGTTCGCCCCGCAGCACGCCTATCTGGACGGACGGTCCTCGCCCGGCGCGGGGGATTCGACCGTGCACCCCTACGCGCTCGATGCGACGGCGAAGTACTTCCTGGTGCTGGTGGCCCTGTGCGAGCCGCGGCTGCGCGACCCGTCGGACGGCGCGCTGCCGAGCGCCGGGGACGTCGCGGAGAGGCTCCGCCCGCTGGAGAGCTGTCGTGGCCTGACCCGCTCCGCGGTGAACTACCACATCGACTACCTGGCCTTCGCCAAGCTGCGTCTGGACGTCGGCGACCGGTCCGGAGCGGACGGCAGCGCCCGCACGGGCGCCAAACGTGTCCGGCTCGTCTCGCTCGCCCTGCGTTTCGGCCTGGTGCGCGAGGAGCACCTCGCCCTGCTGCCGTCCCGCAGGCGGCCCGTGCTGCAGACGAGCGGTGCGTGAGCACGTCAGGCGTCGAGGAGGGCGCCCTCGGAATGCCGCGCCTGCCGACGGGTTTCCGGATCGACGGCTGGGAGCTGGGTGCCGTCATCGGGTCGGGCGGCTGGGGGACCGTGTACGAGGCCCACGCGGTCGCGGACGGCACGATCGCGGCGGTGAAGGTGCTGCCGACCGGTGCCCTGGCGCCCGGTCAGCGTGCCGCACTCGGTGAGCTGGTCGCGCGCGAGGCGCGGTTCAGTGCCGAGGCGGACCATCCGCACCTCGTGCGGACGCATGCCGTGTGCACGGTGGACGCGCCGGACCTGCCCGCGCTGGACGGGGCGATCGCGCTCGTCATGGATCGTGCCGAGGCCAGTCTGCGGCAGAGACTGGACACAGCCGGAACGGGCGGACCGATCCCGGACGCCGTGCGGATCCTGTGCGGCGTCGCCGCCGGGCTCGCCCACATGCACGGCGCCGGCTGGGTGCACGGCGACCTCAAACCCGCCAACGTACTGCTGGGCGCGGACGGGGCGGTCTGGCTAGCCGACTTCGGCCTGGCCACCGAACTCGAGGGCACCCACGCCTATCTGCCACCGCTCGGCACGCTCGACCACGTGCCGCCCGAATGGTGGTCCCAGCGCACCGGAGCCGGCGGGACGGTGGTACGGCCGACCGCCGACATCTGGGCCTTCGGCGTCCTCGCCCACCAGGTGCTCACCGGCGGCCTGCACCCGTTCCCCGGTGCCACCGCGCGTGCCCGCTCGTTCGCCGCCCAGGCCTACGCCCGCGGCACCACGCCGCTGCGCCTGGACGCCGGACTCGACGAGAACTGGCGCCTGCTCATCGGGGACTGTCTGACACCCGACCACGCGGGCCGCCTGCGCCACACCGCCGCGAGCCTCTCCGCCCGGATCGAGCTGCTGGGAAGGCCGCGTGGCCGACACCGGCTGCCGCCGGTCGCCGCCGTGGCGCTCGCCGCGGTGTCGGCCGCCGTCGCCGGGGCCGCGCTGCTCGGGGGCGGTGGACGTGGGGACGACGACGATGCGCGTGGCACGCCTGCCGTCGTCACCGAGGCGCGCGGCCCGGCCGCCGGGGAGCTCGCGGAGGGTTCCGACGTCCCCGAAGCACTGCGCCCGGTCATCGTGAAGGCCGCCCACCGCTGCACCGACGCGGAGGTCACGGCCGCCTTCCTCGCCGCCATGCTCAAGGCGGAGAGCAACTTCGACGTGAACGCGGCCCGCCCGGCGAGCGAGGAGTACGGCATCGCCATGTGGACGCCGTCGGTGTTCCGGGCCTGGGCGGTCGACGGCGACGGCGACGGCGACAAGGACTACAGGTCGCCACCGGACGCGATCTCCACGATGTCGCTGTACGTCTGCTGGCTCAACCAGCAGTTCAAGAAGGCCGGCATGCCCACCGAGAACCTTCCCGCACTCATGGCGGCCGGCTACCGCACGAGCGACCGCACGGTCATCACGGAGGGCGGCGTCCCCGAACGGGTGCGGCCCCACGTCGAGGAAGTGCTCCGCCACCTGGCCGCCTACGAGCGGTGAGGTGGCGGAACCGTCGCCCGACGCCGTTCAGCAGTCCCTGACGTCCGGCATCTTGTTGTCGGGCGAATCGACGTAGATGTTGGAGATCCAGCCGTTGTACTGCGGTAGGTACGCCCACCACTCGTTGGTGTACGGCGGTACGCTGACCCGCTCCCCCCTTGCCTGGCAGCCCACCAGCACCTCGACGCCCGCGGGGAGCTGGGTGATCGGCGAGGCGCCCGTGCCGGGGGTGGGACGGACGTTCACGTGGTCGCTCCACGTGCCGTACCACCATCCCGCGGGCCGCGCGGCTCCGGGGACGTTCAGCGAGCGGGTCAACCGGCCGATGTCCGTGTACGCCTTCCCGTACGACGTGCCGACGGGATGCAGCGTGAAGACGGCCACGATGGAGCGGTCACCGGCGCCGACGGTGCCCGTGCTGTGCAGCGCGGGTCGGGTCAGGTCCACGCCCGCGGCAGCGGCGGGTGGCGGACTCGCGGTGCCCGTCGCGGCGGCGACGCGCGGCGGGCCGCAGGTGCCCTTCTCGTACGAGGATCCCGCCCAGCCCTGCTTCACCGCCCAGGGTTTCTCGAACGCCCCGGCGATGCCGAAGTGCTGGTCGAACCTGTCCGAAGCGCAGCGGGTGGACTGGCGCAGGTTCCCCATCACGAAGTCGCGCACGGGGGCGGGTGCCGAGTCCAGGAGGTAACGGTAGATCGTCACCGTGTCGCGGGCGGAGAGCGCGGTGTAGCCCCAGTACCCCTCGTAGCCGGTGGGCGGTGGTGCCGTGTCCGCGAGGCCGAGGCGGCTCACCATACGGGTGATGATCGTCGTGCCGCCGTTGCCCGACCAGTAGGTGTTGGCCGCGTCGTCGTTGCTGCTGCGCAGCATCGGCTCCAGCCATGCCCGGGCGGTCGGGGGGACGGTGTAGTCGGGGCCCCGGTTCCACAGGTAGTCGAGCGCCAGCAGCAGCTTGACGACCGAGGCGGAGCGGAAGCCCGTGCTCGGGTTCAGCTGCTCGGTGAAGGTGTTGGTCCGCCGGTCGAAGACGGCGACCCCGGCGCTGACGCCGGCGGGCACGTCGACGGTTGCGGCACGGGACTGCACGGGCTGCCCGGCCGGGGTGCCCGCGACGGCGGGGCCGGCCGCGCCGCCGATCAGCAACAGTCCGACGACGGCGAGAAGACGGAGCTTCACGAGTAGCGCTCCCTTGGGTCGATCGGGTCGAGGAGGGGACGTGGTGTGGCTCGGCCGCGGTTTTCGTCGCCCGGCCCCTCCGGAACGTCGCATCACACGTCATCGCCCGTTCCTGATCCTCGACAGGCGTTGATGTGGGACGGCCGTCGCTCCGCAGCCGTCTGCGAAGGCGTCCGACCCGGGCAGCACGATCGTCATGCCCGGGTCGACGTGTCCTCAGCAGATGTCGAGGCGGTCGAAGCCGTACGTCGCCTGGTCCGGGAAGTTGTAGATCTTCCCGTCCGCGTAGGCGGTGTACGTGGGTGTGGACGGACCCCAGAAGCGGACCTGGGCTCCACCGGTCTGGTTGTTGCGAACGGAGAGCGCGTCGATGAAGTTCGAGAGCGATCGCGTATCGCACTTGAACAGGTGGAAGATGCTGTGCTTGCCGTCGCCCTGGCCGATCGCCACGCAGGCGATCCCGGACGCCAGGGAGCACATGAGCAGCTCACTGTCCCGCTGGGCGCCCGACACGTCCCGCTTCACCCACTCGCCCGAGAACAGCGGGTAGATCCCCGGTGTCCATCCGGCCGTTCCGGACGCCACGTTCGGTGCCGCCTGTGCCGGTGCCTGCGCCGCCAGCGGCACAAGAACCGCGGCGGTCATCGTCACGGCCATCGCGACCGCCCGCTTCTTGAGCGTCCTCAATCCCATTTGCTCTCCTCTGTAGTCGCAACCGGTGCAGCCGTTCCGGCGACGAGACGTCGTCGCCCGTGCTGCTGCTGTCACCCGACCGGAGCGCTCATGTCTCCTGCCCCGAATGCCGCGGCGCCGAGAACTCCCCCGAGCCGGCGTCTCGAAGCGTAGGCCGCACCAGGGACGTCGCGACCCTGACAGCTGTCAGGGTCGCGGCACGGCCGCCGGCGCGGTACGGGTGCGACCGCTCGCCTGCCGGCCTGTGCTCCGAGGACGCCCGATCCAGGTGGTCGGCGTTCCGACAGGTTCTTGGGGCTGGAAGCCTCGACGGTCGCTGTCTGTCGCGATCCGTGCCCGGCCACCGCCGGGGAATCCACCGGAAACGGCCGGCGGACGGACGGGATGGCCCGGGTTGCCCGGGACCACCGCCGCCGGGGCCTCACCGGTCCGGGTGGCGGGTGGTGGATCGGCAGGCAGCCGAGGGCGCCGGCCAACGAGGCGTGTTCCCGTTCGACCGCCCGCCGCTCGGGCGACCGGGTCGTGGCGCAGGATCAGCAGCCTCCCGCCCGCGCACGGCGTCTTCTCCCTCGAGTGCGCTTCGCAGCGTTCGGCGCGGCAGTGGCAGGTGGCGTCGGGCCGGACGACGGCGGCCTTGGCGTGGGCGGCGGCGTGCCGGGCGGCGAAGGCGCGCAAGGCGGTCAGGTCGCGGGAGCGGGCGGGCATCCTGCACGGCGAAGTGCAGGTGACGCTCGCGGTGCGGTCGCTGTGACCGGTCAGCCGGACGGTCCAGACCCGCCCGGGCACACGCGCGGTCGGAGGTTCGAGAGGGGTGGTCGTCGCGCGAGAGGGGCCGTTCGGCAGAGGGGTGGCTCGTGGGCCGGGTTCACTGTGCGCTCTGTGCGGGCCGCCCGGGACACCGGTTTCCTTTCCCCGAGTCCGCTTCGCAAGCAGGATGGCGCTCCGGCGCCCCGGCGATCCGGCGGCGAGGGGCCGGTCCTGCGGCCTTCGCCCCGAAGAATCCTGGACTGTCCCTGCTTGCTCGGCTCGGCCGTGCCGGGTCCTCGCGCGCGTCGCCGCGGCACGCGACGGCGCCCTCGGCGATCCGGACCACCGGCAAGAGGGTGACGGGGCCCTCGTCGGCGCGCAGCAGCCCCCGCAGTGCCCGGGCACGGGTCCACTCGTACGCGGCGGCCCGGATTGCGGTGCTGGTCCTCATCCGACTGTGGACGCTCGGACATCTTTCTGAGACCGGAGGATATTCAGCGGCTCGTTCGATCTTCCTAACGTGGAGGCAGACGAGGGGCGCTCGCCCCGAGACCACCACTGCGAAAGGGAGTTCACCATGCGTGCCGTCATCCAGAAGTCCTTCGGCGGCCCCGAGGTCCTGGAGCTCGCCGAGAGGGACAAGCCCGCCCCGCTCGGCGGCGAGGTCCTCGTCCGCGTGCACGCGAGCGGCGTCAACCCGATCGACGTGGCGGTGCGCTCCGGTGCCTACCCGCTGCTCGGCGAGCCTCCGTTCGGTGTGGGCTGGGACATCTCCGGTGTCGTCGAGGAGGCCGGGCCCGGTGCCCGTTTCAAGCCCGGGGACGAGGTCTTCGGCATGCCGTTCTTCCCGCGAGCCGCCACGGGCTACGCCGACTACGTGGCGGTGCCCTCGCGCCAGGTGGCGCGCAAGCCCGCGACGCTCGACCACGTGCACGCCGCCGCCGTGCCGCTCGCCGCCCTCACCGCCTGGCAGGGCCTGGTCGACGCCGCCCGGATCGCCGAAGGGCAGCGGGTGTTGATCCACCGGGCGGCCGGTGGCGTCGGCCACTTCGCGGTGCAGATCGCCAAGGCGCACGGCGCCCGCGTCACAGCCCTGGCGAGCGCCGCCAACCACGACCTCGTCCGCGAACTCGGGGCGGACGAGGTCATCGACCACCGCACCACCGACTACACCGAAGCGGTCAAGGACATCGACGTCGTCTTCGACTCCAGCTCCGAGGGCGAGCGCGCCCTGGGCGTCCTGAAGCCCGGCGGCACCCTGGTCAGCATCATGGAGCACTGGAACACCGAGCTCGCCGCCCGCATCGAGGACGAGGGACGCCACTTCGCCGGGATCTCGGTCGAACCGGACTACGCCTCCCTGGAGGCGATCGCGGTCCTGATCGACGCGGGCCGCATCCGCCCGCACGTCTCCGCGTCGCTCCCGCTCGAACAGGCGGCGAAGGCTCACGAACTGGTCGGTTCGGGCCGCACCCGCGGCAAGGTCGTCCTGACCGTGGCCTGAGCAGGGCGGGTTAGAGTGCGAAGGAAGACCGGGAGATCTGCGGAGAGACGAGTTGGACATCCTCACCGAGGTGCTGGCCTCGATGCGCACCGGCCGGCCGGTCTCCGTACGGACCACCGGACGTGTGCCCTTCGGGCTGAGGCTGCCGCCCGTGGCCGGGGCGGGATTCCACGTGGTGCTGTCGGGCACCTGCTGGCTCGTCCCGCTGGAAGACACCGCGTCGCAGCCGCCCCTTCCGCTCGGACCGGGTGACGTGGTCTTCCTGCGGGACGGGCGCGGTCACATCCTGGCCGACCACCCCGACACCCCGGCCGAGGTCGAGCGGGAGTCGCAGTTCAGTCCCGGCTCCCCGCTCGGCACGGTCACCGTCGGCGGCGACGGCGCGCCCACCAACCTGCTCTGCGGGAACTACCACCTCGACCAGGCCCGCCCCCACCCCCTCGTACGACAGCTGCCGGAGATCATCCATCTGCCCGCGAACCCTGCCCGGCATCCCGAACTCGCCTCCGCCGTCCTGCTGCTGCGCGCGGAGCTGGAGCGGCCGCGGCCGGGCTCGGCCGGCATCGTGCCCGCGCTGATCGACTCGCTGCTCCTGTACATCCTGCGCGCCTGGCTGGAACAGGGTCCGGCCGCGCAGGCCGGGGGCTGGGCGGCCGCGCTCGGGGACACGGGGGTCGCGCCGGCCCTGGCGGCGATCCACGCGAAGCCGGACGCCCAGTGGACCGTGGAGTCGCTGGCCGCCCGCGCGGGCCTGTCCCGCGCGGCCTTCGCCCGCCGGTTCAACGACCTGGTCGGCGAGCCGCCCATGGCGTACCTGACCCGCTGGCGCATGACGACCGCCGCACGGCTCCTCCGGGAGTCCGAGGCCCCGCTGTCCACGGTCGCCGCGCGCACCGGTTACGGTTCCGAGTACGCCTTCGCCAAGGCCTTCAAGCGCGAGTACGGGCAGGCCCCGGGCGGCTACCGGCGTGAGGCGCGCGCGGCCTGACCCGCGGTCACGATCGCCCGCACCCGTCCCGCCTGCCTCGCACCGGTCCGCGGGCGGCATGCCCGGGAAGTCCGCCGACCCGCTCACGGACGCCCACTTCCCGACGTCGTCGAGCGCCCCACGGCAGACGCGGGTGAGGTTGCGGACCGCCTCGGCACCGAGCGGAAGCCGGAGCGGCGCGTCGGGAGCGTCGAGCACGTCGCGGATCACTCGGGCGGCGCGGGTCGGGTCGCCCTCCTGGACGCCGTCGGCCTCGGCCATGTTCGCGCGCACGGCGCCGACGACCTCGTCGTAGACCGGGCTCTGCCGCACCGTGTGGAGCACGTCGACCCGCCCGAACACCTCCAGCGCCCGCTGCACGACCGCGGCCGCTCCCCCGGTGTCGCGCACATCGTGCTCGACGGCGAGGAGCCGGCCCCGTACCGCGCATCGAGCCCGTCGAACCGGTCGGCCCGTCGCGCGGTGCCGGTCACGTGTTCGCCGGCCGCGAGTGCCGCCTCGGCGAGTGCCGGGCCGAGGCCCGAACTCGCGTCCGTGACGATCCATGTCTTCGTCTCGTTCGTCGTGGTCACGTCCCCGACGCCAGGGCTTCGAGTCCGCTCGAAGGCAAGTCGCGCTCAGGCTCGGGAAGCGTTGGGCGATGCGGCCCGCCTCTTCCGCCTCCGTTTCGGCGGGGGAGGCGTCAGGTCTGTTCGGTGTCCGCCCGGCGGACACCGGGCAGGTGCACGACGAGGAGTGCGAAGGCGGCCAGCGCGACGTTGCGGGCTGCGGCGTCCAGGCCGTTCCAGTCGGACGACTGCCACATGGCGAACCACTCGCCACCGATCGCGAGAAACCCCGCCCCGAAGAGCAGCAGCACCATCACCAGGCCCACCGTGCTCGCCGCGCGGGCACGGTCGTACGCGTCGCGGCGCAACCCCTCGATCCAGAACCAGGTGGCGGCGAGGAGGACCACTGCGGCCAGCGTCTCCCAGACGATGACGGCGACATAGGCGGCGTTCTGCAGACCGGGCGACTCGACCGCCCGCCACATCAGGTCGGGGTCTTCGAACGTGGTGTCCATGCTCAGGACGTGCTGGACGAACTGCTGGTTGGTCCCGAAGTCCGTGATGTTCCCGAAGGCGACCAGGGTCATGTGGAGCGCGACGGTCGCCGTGAGCGCGGCTGCGGCGACGGACGGCGCGCCCAGCCGGAGAAGCCGGCCCCGCCGGCCGACCGGGGCCGCTCCCGGGGGAGGAGCACCGGAGCCGGTGTCGTTCTGCCGGTGAGACCGTGTCATGGATGTGCCCTCCTTCGTCGTCCCGCGGACGTTCGAGCCGCGGGTCCTGGCATTACTCCCCCGCCCGCACGGCTCCCAGCCGCTTCGCCACGCGGCGATTTCCCCGCGTGCCGAGGGCCGACGGCATGGGCACGCGCCTCCGTCCCGTCGTGGCGCCGGGCGATGCCGCGCGGGCACCGGGGCCCGGTGACCGCGTCGTGCGATCCAGATGGGAGGATCCGCCTCATGACGACGGGGGACCCGAGCGTGCTGGACCGCAGAGCGCTCAACAGAAGCCTGCTGGCCCGCCAGATGCTGACCGAGCGAGTTGAGACGACGCCCGTCGCAGCGATCTCGCACCTGGTCGGCATGCAGGCCCAGGCGCCCGACCCGCCCTACATCGGGCTGTGGACCCGGCTGTCCGGCTTCGGCGTCGAGGACCTCGCCGGGCTCGTGCGGAGCCGCGCGGTGGTGCGGGTCGCCTTGATGCGTGGCACGATCCACCTCGTCACCGCGGACGATTGCCTGGCCCTGAGGCCGGTTCTCGCCGACGCTCTCGCCCGGGGCCTCAAGAACACCTTCGGACGCAAGCTCGAAGGGCTCGATCTGGCGGAGGTGGTGGAGACGGGCCGAAAGCTGGTCGAGGAAGAACCCCTCACACTGAGCGGTCTGGGCACCCGGCTCGCGGACCGCTGGCCAGAGCGCGACCCGTTCGCCCTGGCCAACGCCGTGCGCAACCTGACACCACTCGTTCAGGTGCCACCGCGTGGCCTCTGGGGCGAGAGCGGGCAGGCGGTGCACACGACGGCCCGGTCCTGGCTCGGCCGTCCTCCGGCGACCGAGCCGTCCCCGGACGCCTTGGTCGAGCGCTACCTCGCGGCGTTCGGCCCGGCCTCCGTCAAGGACGTGCAGACCTGGTCGGGAATGACGAGGATCACCGAGTCCGTACGCCGACTGCGTCCGCGGCTGCGCAGTTTTCGCGACGAGAACGGCGTGGAGCTCCTGGACGTGCCGGACGCGCCGCTGCCCGACCCCGACCTGTCCGTCCCGGTGCGCTACCTACCCGAGTTCGACAACATCCTGCTGTCCCATGCCGACCGTGGCCGCATCCTCACCGAGGAGCAGCGCCGGCTGGTCTTCACCCGCAACGGCCTGATCCGGGCGACCTTCCTCGTGGACGGCTTCGTCCGAGGCATCTGGCGGATCGAACAACAGGGCAAGACGGCTGTCCTCGTGTTGGAGCCCTTCGCACCGCTGACGCGGGAAGAGCGCGACGCACTCGTTCAGGAAGGCGAGGAACTCCTCGCCTTCACCGCCGCGCCCGACGGCATCCTCTCCGTCCGCTTCGACTGAACCACCCGCAACGGGGCCGCCCGGACGAGGCCGCGGACCAGGGGGGCGAAGACGTCGTGGAGGGGGGAGCCAAACGCGCGAAAGGGGAAGGAACGTCCTTTCAGAAGGGTTCCGCGGCCCGCAGGAGGTACCGCGGCAGGTAAGGGGACTCCACGCGAACGGCCCAGCCCCGGCGGCGGGCGTGGCAGGCGAGCGCGAGGACGTCGAGGTTGACGGAGGCTTCGGGAGAGTCGGCGCGGTCGGCGACCTCGTAGTGGGCCCGGTGGGCTTCGAGCGCGTCGGCCAGGGCCAGGTTGAAACTCTCCTCGTCACCCTCCACGAGCTGCGACAGGAGTACGGCCGGCGGCATCGCGAAGCCCCGGTCCTTGGCCTTCTCGTCCTCTCGCAGTGCCCGTTGCACGGCCGCCTCGGACCCGGCGCCCGTCAGGTAGGCGTGGAGGGCCTCGCGGTACGCGGCGAACGCGGAGCCGTCCGGGCGGGCGAAGGCGGGGCCGGTGAGGACCAGGGGAGCGAGGTCTTCGCGCGCGCCGGTGATCAGGGCGAAGGCGACGGCCGTCTGCCAGTATCCGGCGCCTGCTTCGTCGCCGCGCCGGGCCGGGTAGCGCAGCGGGCGCCCGGCGATGGACACCTCGACCTCGGTGCCCGGCTCCGCCAGCGCGATGCGGAACAGGGCCGCCCCCGTCCGAGAGGCCAGCCGAAGAGTGGCGAGTTGCTTGTCCGCGACGTCGCCCGGGTTCCCCTCCCGCCACAGGAACAGGCGCTTCTGGTCCTCCAGCACGCTGCCCAGGCGCCAGACGGCAAGGGGCTCGCCGTCCACGGGAGTGAACGCTTCCGCGAGGTCTTCCTCGTACACGGCCTCGATCCGTGGGATCCCGTCCCGCTCGCAGGCCGGCCGCTCCACCACCAGCGGGCCCGCGGCAAGCGCGGCGACAGCGTCCGGCCGCCGCTCACGGCCGAGTCCCGCTACCCGAGGCCCCCGGGTCTCGAAACCGGTGACCAGCGCGTGCGGGAGGTAGTCGCTGCTCACGGCCGGCACCCAGCCCAGCGTGCGGTACGCGAGCGCGGCGAGGGCGATGGGGACGAGCGGAAGGAGACTGCGCGGGGAGGTCGTCGAGCCGTGCAGGGCGGCGTGCCGGGTCAGGACGTCGGCCAGCGCCTCGCCGAAGGCGCCCCGGTCCTCGGCGGCCAGGGCGCGCAGGGCCTGCAGCGCCGCGCTGTCCGGCCGGTCCAGGAGGGGCTCACCGGTCTCCCCGGCGCGGGTCCGGATCCGCTCCAGGGCCGCGTCGACGGCGGCGAGCCTGGCCCGGGCGCTCGGCGGGTACTCCTCGTCGTCGCCGGTGTCGTCCAGGATCACGGCCGCCAGCCCGGTGGCGAGCTCGCCGGCGGGGGTTCCCTGCGTCCGCGCGGCAAACTTCTGCCGCGCGAAGTGGAAGGCTTCGCCGTGCCACTTCGCCTTGTCCCGGAGCGCCGCCAGGCACAGTGCCCGGATCCACTCCCCGGGTGTGACCGTTTCCTCGGGGGCGTCGTCACCCGGGTCGTAGCTCATGCCGAAGTTGACGTAGTCCAGGAAGACGTCGAACGTGCAGTGCGGGTGGTACGCGGCGTAGGCGACGGCGCCGGCCGCGGCTTCGGAGGCGTCCTTGAGGACGGCCTTGGCCTCCGGAGTGTCGAGGTCGGGGGTGGTGAGGGAAAGGGCGCCCAGGTAGTCGAGGAACTCGTCGGCGATCCACTGCCATTCGTACGTGGCCATCCGGCCGGCCCTCGACATGGAGTGCACCCGACGCCCGATGCGGTTCGTGAAGTCCTCACGGGCTGCCGACACGGCTGCTCCGCCCACCTGGTGACGCTCTATTCGCACTGTTCCGCTCCTTGATCGACTCTCTGGAACAGCCTAGGTGCGGGCTCTGACAGGCCGGTGGTGCGACCGCGGTCCCCTCTGCCGTGCCGCGTGGCCCCGGGGCCCGGCGCGGCGGGTGCTCGCGGCGTGCCGAGGGGACCTTCGTCACTCCGCTCACGGGAGCCCGGGGAGGACGTGGAGCCCGTCGCCGTACGGTGCGGGGCCGGTTCCCGGGACGGGGGACAGCGCGCTTCGCCTGCAAAAGTAGTTCGTGCATACTTTTGCAGGCGGGGTGCGGCGTTTCGGTCGCACCGCACTGACCAGGGGATATGCGGGTATGGAGAGCGGTACACCGGTCGACGGCGGCTTCGGCACGCTTCTGCACCGTCTGCGGACGGAGGCCGGTCTGAGCCAGGAGGAGCTGGCACACACCGCGGGGGTGAGCGTGCGGGCGCTGTCGTACATGGAGCGCGGACACTCCCGGGGGCCCCAGCGTCGCACCGTACAGGCATTGGCCGGGGCCCTCGGCCTGGACGAGGCCGTCGCGCGGGAACTGGAACGCGTCGCGAGCTCGGGCCGCCCCAGGAAGGCCCGCACTGGGAGTTCGCCGTCACCCGCGTTCGTGCCGGACGCCGTCGGTCAGGCCGCCGCGCCCGATCTGCTGCCGCGCGCACCGCGTGGTTTCCACGGACGGGCGGCGGAACTCGACGCCCTCTCCCGGGCGGCCGAAGGCGAGGCGCCCGTATGTCTGGTCGTCGGGCCCGCGGGGGTCGGAAAGACGGCCCTCGTACTGCACTGGGCCCACTGCGGCCCTGCCGGATTTCCCGACGGGCGGCTCTATGCCGACCTGCGGGGCTTCGGCGGCACGGGCGAGCCCACGCTCATGGAGGTGCTGCGCGAGTTCCTGCCGGCGCTCGGTGTGCCGCTCGACCGGATACCGGAGTCGGAGAACGGCGCGGCCGCTCTGTTCCGGTCCCTCGCCGCCGACCGCCGACTCCTCGTGGTCCTCGACAACGCGCGAAACTCCGAGCAGGTCAGGCCGCTCCTTCCGGGCGGCCGACGCTGCGTGACCGTTGTCACCAGCAGGCACCGGCTGCCGGGGCTGATCGTCACCGACACCGCTCGGCCCGTCGCGGTGGGCGTGCTCGGCCCGCAGGACGGCACGATGCTGCTCGCCGCGGTGCTGGGCAGGGAACGGGTCGCCGCGGAGCCGGCGGCCGCGCGGCGGCTGGCCGAGCTGTGCGACGGACTGCCCCTTGCGCTGCGGGTGGTGGCCGCCCGGCTGACGCAACGGCCCGGCTCGTCCCTGGAGACGATGGCGGCCGAACTGTCCGACGAGACGCGCAGGTTGAGCCTGCTGGACGTGGAGGACACCGGCGTGCGGGCGGCACTGCGCGTGTCGCTGCAGCAGCTTCCTCAGGACGTCTCGCGGCAGTTCGCCCGTCTCGGCCGCCACCCCGGTACGCACGTCGACCGGTACACGGCGGCAGCCCTGGCGGATACGGATCCCCCGGCCGCCGAAGCCGCCTTGGAGAAGCTGGCCGCCGCGCACCTCGTCACGGAGACGGCGCCCGGCCGATGGACCATGCACGATCTGGTGCGGCTCTACGCGCGGAGCCTGGAGGTCGCGCCCGAAGCGCTCAAGCGCCTGCTCGACTACTACGTCACCACGGGCCTCGCGGCCGTGGCGGCGGCCGAGCCCGGCAACGAGGAGTGCTTTCCCCTGCCGGCGGACTACCTGCCGCCCGCCGTCGTGCGGGAGTTCGGTGATCGGGCCGCCGCCGTGGCCTGGTACGCGGTGGAGAGGGACGACCTCGTGTCGGCGGTGGCCGCGGCGCATGCCGCGGGACTGCACGACAGGGCCTGGCGGGTCGTCATGACGCTGTGGCCGTTGATCGTGTGGCGTGTACGGGACGGCTGGGTCCCACTCCTGGAGACCGGCCTCCGGTCGGCACGGACCGACGCCGATCAGCACGGCGAGTCACGCGTGCTGAACGTGCTCGGTTGGGTGCTGATCGAGGAAGGGCGCATCGAGGAGGCGCTGGCCCGTCTGAGGGCGGCCCCCGCGCTCGCCTCCCGGACGGGCGACCCGGTGGCCGAGGCGAACGCCCTGCTCGTCCTGGCCATGGCGCAGGCGGCGCTCGGAGACTTGGACGAGGCCGCGCGCGGGTGTGAGCGGGCGGTGGAACTGGCTCGCGCGGCTGACGACCGGACCATCGAAAGACTGGCCCTGCAGCACTTGGCCCGTCATCGGGCCGACGCCGGGAAGTGGCGCGAGGCCCTCGACACGGCGACCGAGGCACTGGCCTTCGACGATCGGTCCGGCACGGCCGACATCCCCCGCATACTGCTGCTCGTGGTGAGAGGAGAGGCGCTGTTGGGCCTCGGCGACAAGGCCGAGGGCATCGAGCAGCTCGATCTCGCGGCCCGGGAGGCGGAGTCCTCCGGCTACGAGGACGGCGCGGTACGAGCGCTCGGCGTCCTGTTGAAGGTCTCGGAGGACACGGGGCTGCGGGCACGATACGACGCGGCGGTCACGAGGCTCACCACGCGCGCGTGAAACGGGACGACCGGCACCCGGACGTGTCCGGGACCGGTGGAACCCGTCGTCGGGAGACGGGCGGTCAGTTCCCGTGCCAGTGGCGGAGGCGGGCCTCGGAACCGTCGATGCGCACCGTGCAGTCCTTGAAGAGCCGCAACGGAGGCCGCCTGCCGTCGACCGGAGCCAGTCTGAGCCCCAGATCCCGCAACGGTCCGGTCGGGGCGGCGGACGCGGCCCCGTCCGGGTCGGTCCCCCTGCGGGCCGCCCACGCCTCGAACAACGGCCTCACGTTCTCCCAGCCGGGCCCCGGGGTGAAGTGCGCCAGTGAGTACGGCCGATCACAGCCGTACTCACTGAGCTCGCCGATCAGGACGTCTTCCCGCAGGAGCCGCCACCGCGTCGTCCGGTGTCCCCGCCCCCCGCTCCCCGGACCGGTTCGCATCATCACGGTGTGCAACTCTCTGGCCAGGCAATCCATTCTGAAATGATCAGTTATACGCACGTCGGTTCCAGAGGTGAGGCGGTCCTCGGCGCGAGGGGCTGCGCCGGGGACCGGAAGAGCGGTTCGGTGGCCGGGGTCGCGGAGCGGTCACGGCCCGGTCCGCCCCCCGGTGCCTCCAGCCAACACGACCGGTAGGAGCGGGACCATGCAGTCGCACCGGCAGAAGTACCGCCTCGCGCACTTCTGCCGGTGCGACGTCGTACGGGGCCGGCTCGACCGCTCGTGCGGGCCGCGTCGCCCTCCTCGATCTCCCGCGTCCGCTGCGCCGCGTCGTCGTGCCGCGCGAGGCCCGCACCCGTACGGAAGGCGGTCGGCGGTGTCGCGTCTGAGCCGAGGCGATGCGGGTAGGCAGGAGAAATCGCCGCCCTTCACCACACGGAGTGCGAGAGCCCACGGCCTCGCACCCATGCCGTACGAGGAGATGCCCGTCATGAGTTCCACCACGGTCCTGCCCCTCCCCCACCGGCCGGTGCGCACCGCCACCCGCGCTTCCGCCGCTCTTCCGTCCTCGGCGCTCGATGCGATGCTGGACGCCACCTACGAGACGCACCGCCAGTTCCGGCACGGCGCTTTCGCCGACCCCTGCCCGACCTGCCACGTTCCGGCGGGCGAACTCTGCCTGGCGCGTCGCAGTGTGCACGCCGCCCGTCGGCTGGCGCACCGCGTCCGGGTGGCGCAGACCGAGCCGTTTCCCCGTACAGCCGCGAGGGCCTGCTGAACGCACGGACGGGCGGCGTCGGTGAACCCGGAAGCGGTTTCGCCGCAAGGGGTCGGGGCGGCCTCCCGCCCACGGCTTCGCGTCGAGGCACACGAGCGCGCCGGTCTCCACGAGCCGGTCCGGCAGCGCCGGATCGGAAACGCCCATGACCGTGCTGGTGGGCCGGTGTCCCCCGAAGCACTCGGCGTGAAGGCGCGCTGCCGTGTCGGAGTTCTCCCGTGGGTTCCTCACTTCGACGCCCGACCGGGCGTCAACGGTCCGGCAGGGGTCGACGCCGGCGTCACACCGGGTCGTGGGCGGCGTCCTCCAGCGCCGGGGGCGGCGGCGCGTCCGCCAGGGCGCGGGCGGCGGCCAGTTCGTCGCGGGTCGCCTGTTCCACGGCCTCGAGGTAGAGGAAGGCGTCCCGGCCGATCGGGACCCGCAGCGGCGTGGTGCCCTCCGACGCGACGAGAGCGAGCACCCGGGCCGCGAAGTCCTCGGGCCGGCCCATGGCCGCGTCGTCGGCCATGCCGCGCAGTCCGTCCAGCATCCCGGCGGTCGCGGCGGCGTACTCGGGCATCCGCCGTGCGGACCGTCTGAGCGAGGACCCGTAGCGCGTGGCGAAGCCGCCCGGTTCGACCACGGTGACCCGGATGCCGAGGGCAGTGACCTCGGCGGCGAGCGTCTGGCTCATTCCCTCCAGCGCGAACTTTCCCGCGACGTAGGCGCCGAGTCCCGGGAAGGCCATTCGGCCGGCGAGCGAGGAGACGTTGACGATGTGGCCGTGCCCCTGGGCACGCATGCCCGGCAGGACGAGGCGGACCAGCCGCCACGGACCGATCAGCAGCGTTTCCAGCTGATCGCGGATCTCGGCGTCGCAGACCTCCTCGACGGCGCCGAACAGTCCCGCTCCGGCGTTGTTGACCAGGACGTCGATGCCGCCGAGCCGTGCGGTGGCGTGGCGGACGGCCTCCTCGCACTGGGACGCGTCGTGCAGCTCGAGCGGAATCGGCACGATCCGCCCCGGGTGGCGGGCGGCCGTCTCCCGCAGTGTCGCGGTGCTGCGGGCGGTGACCGCGACCTCGTGCCCGGCGGCGGCCGCCGCCTCCGCCAGAGCCCGGCCGAGACCCGACGAGCATCCGGTCACCAACCAGCGTTGTCCCATGCGTCCTCCTGGTGTGGCGTCGCCGCCGGTTCTCGTCCGGGGTGCGGCGTCGCCCGCACCCCGGTTCCCGTGCTCATGATGGGGTCACCCGGCGTGGCGGGCCATGCCCGTGCGGGGGCGCGCGAGCGCACGGGAGGAGCGTGCCCGGCACGTCCGGGTGTGCGGGACGCCCCGTGCTGCACCTGTGCCTCTCGCCCCCCCTCCGGCCCCGGTTCCGGTTCGTCTTCGGGGCCCGGGACCGCCAGTGGACGGACAGGTGCTGACCGGCCACGTGCCGAAGAAGCCCTTGCCCCGCAGCAGGACCGGAGGGAAGGGAACGTCACGAAGACGAGTGACGACCCGGTGCCGTTTCGATTCCTCCGTTCTCGGCCGGCAGTCCGCAGCGGCTTCGCCGCGAAGCCCGGGACGAGAAGACCCCACGGCTCAGATCCGGTGCCCAGACGGACCAGCGCGATGTCGTTGCGGTTGGGGGCCGTTCCGTCGCCGTTCGCGTAGCCGGGATGAACGACCGTGCGCTCGATGGCCCGGAGCGTCCCTCCGGACTTCCGGTTCGCACCGCCGATCCGGACGGTGCCCTCCAGCTTCGGGCCGTCCCCCGCACGCAGTGGGCCGCCGCCAGTGCCCATCGGCGGAGGACGCCGACGGCCACGGCTCGTGCCGTACGGCGACCGACCGCTTTCGAACCGAACATGAAGGTCCTTCCGGGAGTGGTTCGGAACGTGTACGTCCGCCCTGCTCGCCGCGAGACCCGGCGGGCCGTCCGGACAGCGGCCCGGTTCCCGTGAGGGCTCCCCCCGGCCCGTCCCGAGGGGCGGCTCGCGGCTGCGCGCCGTCTTCGCCGCGCGTGCGGCCCTCGTCACCCATCGGCACCTGCGCCGTGACGCGCCCCCGGAGGGGCGGAGCTGGGGGACGCGGCGGGTGCGCCGGGTCGCCTGCGCGTCACTGGGAGCCTCCGCGGCCGCGTACCTGGCCCTCCCGGCACCCGCCGATACGGTCTCCCCCGCTCCGGCACCTCCCGCCCGGCCCCCGGGCGTCAGCAGGACCCCGGTCACGCCCACCCCCTTCCGGACGACCGGTCTACGCACCGCCCCAGGTGTCACCGGAGTCCCCACCACCGCCGTGCCGCCACGGCTCCTGTGTCCCGAAGCGGACCCACAGCAAGTAGGCACCCGTTCCCAGCGCCAGCAGACCGACCGGGATGACGACTGCCAGCACTACGGTGACCACCACGTCCGCCTCCTCGACCACGCCCCGGCGACCCGCAGGGCGCACAATGATTCCTCCCGCCAACTTAACTTCAAGGAAAGGAGGTTGATTCGTTGATGCAATTCCTCGTTCTCATCGGCGTGCTCGCAGGGCTCCTGCTCGTCTCCCTCCTCCCGATGCTCGTCATCGGAGCGCCCAAGCAGTGGTGCCGCACCTGCAGACACCAGAGCTACGACCACAGGGACGGCACTGGAGCGTGCACGGGGGACGACTTCCCCGTCGGTGAGCTCACGCCGAGCGGCGCCTGCCCGTGCGGGGAGTACGTGCCGAACAGAAAACCCCGGTGACCTCGCCCGGCACAGTCGGCGCACTCGTACCACCGGACCGTCGGCGCGGTGCACGCCGACCGGTGGACGTGCCCGGCCCCGAAGGCGCCTGAGCCGGTACGGTGCGAGCCGTCAGCGAGCGTGGAACCCGGTGCAGCCCAGGCGGCGCCAGCGGCTTCGGTCATCGCCTTCGACCTGGTAGAAGACGACCGTCCAGTCGCCGGCCGCCGTCACCGCCGGCGCCCCGGCGAAGTCGGCGGGGTAGACGAGCGCCGCGCGTTTCGAGGTGACGCGCACCGGTGCGGATGTGTGACCGAATCCTTCGGTCCCCGGTGGTTTCACTCCCACCACGACCCGGTACGGTCCGGCGCCCTCCGCCGACAGGCGCACGTCCGCGGTCCGTGCGCCGCTGCGGTACGAGACGGACGTCGACGCCGAGCCCTGCGCGGGCCCCTGGGGCGGACGGTCGCAGTTCCCGATCCCCATGCGCGCCTCCTCCACGTCGGTGGAGAGTCTCCAGCGGACGTCCTCGACGGCGCCGTCCCGCGCCGGGTCCGGCCCGGCGTCCAGGCTCCAGCTTCCCTCCAGGGTCCAGCCGCCCGCGCTCGTACCGGTCGGCCCGCCGCCGGGCTCCGGGGCCCGGGCGCCGTTCTCGCCGTCGTTGTCCGCCCACCACCGTGTCGCGGTGACGCCGGCGGTGGCGACCACGGCCGACAGGAGTGCCGCGGCCACCGCCCTCCTCAGGGGGAGGCGCCGCTGCCGCGCCCCCGCGGGCGAGGTCTTGATCAGGGTGTCGCCCGGGCCTTCGCAGCGGGCGACGACGTGGGCCGGTGTCGGTCGTCCGGCCGGGTCCTTCGCCACACAGGCCCGTACCAGGGCGACGAGTTCCGGGTCGTCGTCGGCCGCTCCTTCGAGGTCGACGTCCTCGTGGACGGCGCGGTAGGAGACCGCCTCGGCGGTGCCGCCGCCGAAAGGGGGCCGTCCGGTCAGCGCGTACGCCATCGTCGCCCCGAGCGCGAACACGTCGGCCGCGGGAGAGACCTCGTTGCGCAGCAGGACCTCCGGTGCGGTGAAGCCGGGGGTGCCGGGCGCCGTGCCGGTCGCGGTGAGCCGGGTGTCGTCCGTGCCGCGGGCGATGCCGAAGTCGATCAGTCGCGGGCCGTCGGGACCGAGGATCACGTTCTGCGGTTTCAGGTCCCGGTGGGTGACGCCGTGCGCGTGGACGCCCGTCAGGGCGCGGGCCAGCTCGGCGCCCAGTTCCCGGACCCGTGCCGCCGGGAGGGGGCCTTCCGCTCCGATCGACTGACGCAGCGTGGGGCCCGGCACGTATTCGGTGGCCAGCCAGTACGGCGGCGCGTCCAGCGACGCGTCGACCAGGCGCGCGGTGCGGGCGTCACGGATCGTCCGGACGGTGGCCGCCTCGCGCCGGAACCGGAGCAGGGCTTCGGGGTGTCCCGTGATCTCCTCGCGGATCACCTTGACCGCCACCAGGTCTCCCCGCGCCGACCGGGCCAGGTACACCTCGCCCATGCCACCGGCGCCGAGCCGGCCGACGAGTTCGTAGCCTCCTATGCGCGAAGGATCCCGGCCGGCCCGCAAGGGGCCCACGCCGTCGTACTGCGGCGGTGGGGGCGTGGGGCGGGGCCGTTCGTCGGAACCGGTCACGGCTCACCCACCGGATCGCGGCCGGTGTTCTCGGTGCCCGGCCGCGTTCAGCGGCCGCCCCTCAGGAACGCCTGCACGGGAACGACGGACCGGGACGGGCCGGGCACGACCGGGACGGTGCCGATGACGGCCGGCGACACCTGGTGGGCGTGCTGTTCGACGGCCAGGGTGTCGTGATCGCCGCCGCGCATCCGGGTGCGGCGTGCCGGTCCGCGCCATTGGCCGGAGGGCCACGTCGGCATCGCCGCACTCGGCCGGCCCGCCGTCGGGGAGGCCGAAGTACAGCAGGGGTCCGTGCACACCGTTCGTGAGCGAGAAACCCAGGAAGTCCGACGGCTCCGGTCCGCCCCGCCCCATACGTCCGTCCCTCCCCCGCGCCGCTCGTCGGCCTCCTCAAGCTATCGGCCGCCGCACCGGGACAGAGGGACTTTGCGGCAATCCGCCGACAGCAGCCGTCGGTCGTCCCGCGCCGTGTTCCGTCGTGGGCCGCCCGGACTCCGGCGAAGCCGGCGCGGAGAGCGAGGACGGCGTCCGTGCCGGTGCTCCCCGCCGCCACCGACGCCGCCGCGCCGACGGGCCCGAAGGAGACCGCGACCGCGGCGTTCCGCTCCCCCGAGGCGGCCCTCGGCCGGGCGGCCCGCCCGCTGCGCACCACCGAGCCCCACGGCGGTCTGGCCGACCTTCGCCCGTTCGGCCGGATGGTCGGTGACGCCCCGGTGGTGGGCCTGGGCGAGGCCACCCACAGCTCGCACGAGTTCTTCACCGTCAAGCAGCGCGTCCTGAGGCACCTGGTCGAGGAGAAGGGCTTCCGGGCCTTCGCCCTGGAAGCGCCGTGGAGCACCCGACTGAGGCTCGACGCCTGCCTCCTGCGCGGCGAGGGCGACTTGAAGCGGATCACGGACGAGGAGTTCCGGGGAACCTGTCGGTGGTGGAACAACGCCGAGTACCGCGACCTGCTCCAGTGGATACGCGCCTACAACGTCGAGCACCCCGAAAACCCGGTCCGTTTCATCGGCGACGACAACGGCTTCGCCGGTGCCGGGCTGTACGACGCGGTGAACGCCTACGCGACGGCGGTACGACCCGAACTCGCTGCGGAAACGCACGAGTTGTACCGGAACCTGCGGCCCTTCACCGATGCCGGGACGTACGTCGACGACTACCTGTCGAAGCCGTTGGACGAGCGGAAGGCGCTCGCCGGGCGGCCCGGCCGCACCCGGCACCGCCGAACACGTCCTGGACCGGGTGCGGTACCGCGACTTCATGGTGGACCTGCGCAACGCCCCGGCGGCGGCCCGCACCTGGCTCGCCTCGCCGCATGCTGGAGTAGACCGGGCTCGCACGGCGCGGCGACGGCACGGGAGGCCGGTCGGCGCGACCTCCCGCGCTGTCGCCGGGAGCCGCTGGTCGCCCATGGCGTACGGCCGACGAGACGGTCCGGGGCACCGGTCGCCCGGCGCCGGCCGAACGGTCCGGCCGGTTCCCGCGGGCCGCGTGCCGTTCCCTCACGGATCCGTTCGTTCCTCCGCCCGCGCGAGCACCGCGTTGAACTGCGCGCCGGCGAGCAGGGCCAGGTTGGTGAACCACAGCCACACCAGGAAGACGACGATTCCCGCCAGCGAACCGTAGATGCGGCTGTAGGTCCCGAACTGCGTGTACAGGGTGAAGACGACCGAAGCGCCGAGCCACAGGAACGCGGCCAGGACGCCGCCCGAGAAGCCCCGGCGTTTCCGGCGGGCCTGGGCGGGGCCGGTCCGGTAGAGGATGAGGACGAGGGCCGTGACGATCGCCAGGAGCACCGGCCACCGCAGGGCGGCCACGGTGTCCGTGCCCGAGTGGCCGACGGCCGCCGCGAGTCGGCGGGCCACGGGGCCGGTCGCCACGAGGCTCGCGGCGCCCGCCACGAGCAGGGCCAGCAGCGCTCCGGCGGTGAGTACGAGGACGTGCGCCGCGCGCAGCGGCGGGCGCGTGTCGGGCAGCCGGTACATCGTGTGCAGGGCGCGGCGGAAGACCGCCAGGTAACTGGAGGCCGACCACAGTGCGCTCAGGACGCCGCTGACGAGCAGGGCCCACAGCGAGGAGGGTGTCGAGGTGAGGCCCTCCAGTGCCTCGCGGAGCACCTGGGCCGACTGGGGAGGGGCGTACGAGGTGAGGTCGAGGATCAGACGCTCGCGGGTTCCGTCCCCGGCCAGTCCCACCAGGGAGACCGAGACGAGCAGGGCGGGCACGAGCGCCAGCACCGCGTAGTAGGTGAGAGCCGCCGCGTAGTCGGCGATGTTGTCGTGCCAGAGGCGTACGGCGGTGCCGCGCAGGGTTGAGCGCACCAGCCGTACCGACTCGGCCGCACGATTGCCCGGGGTGCTCCGGCGCGTCCGGAGGGTGTTCGCTGCCACGGTGTCCTCCTGCCCGGCGCCACCGCTCTCACCCCGTTTCCCGGAGGCCGGGACCGTCCGGTCGGCCGTTCCTGCCCGCCGGCGCCCGGCCCGTCGGAACACGAGGCCGTCGTCGCGGTCGAAGGGGGCGGGAGTTCAGAGCTTCTCGCGGGCACGGGGCACCGTGCGGTGCGCCACGGCCTGCGCGACGGCGGAGGGTCGACGGCGGTGGATCCGGAGGCGCGCGCCCGCCGCGCGCGCCCGGACGGCCGACCGGTCGAGCGCGGTGTTCGCGCTCGGGACCCGACCGTTCCGGGACGGCCCCCGGCCCGACGGCCGTCGTGGGCCGCGCCCGGTCAGGAGGGGGAACCGGACGCGAAGACCCGTTCCAGCAGGGCGTACAGGTGCTCCCGGTCCTGGTCTCCCAGTCTGTCGAGGCCGTCCTGCGTGGTGCGCATCCTCGCGCGGATCGCGTCGGTGACGCGCTCGCCCTCGGCCGTGAGGACGACGTTCTTGACGCGCCGGTCGGACGCGTCGGCTTCACGGCGCACGAGGCCGCGCTTCTCCAGACGGTCGATGATCCCGGTCACGTTGGAGGCGTCGCAGGTCATGCTCTCGGCCAGGGCGCGCATCGCCGCCGGCCCCCGGCGCAGCACGGTCAGCGTCCTGCCCTGGCTCGCCGTGAGGTCCTCGCTCGCCGCCGCGACGGTGAAGTCGCCGTAGTAGACGCCGAGTGACACCGAGAGCAGCTCCATGAGCCGGGCGGTGTCGACGCGGGGTGCCGCGGCGCGAGGAGATTCCTTCATGGAGCCACTCTATCCCTCGAAACTTGACCATCTCAAATATCGGTGCCTACCTTCTTCCCATTGCTTGAAGTCCTCAAGCATCAAGGTTGTCAAGCAGTATCCATGAGGAGCGTCTCCGTGACCGTCACCGCGTCCCCCGCTTCCCGTGCGACCGAGATCCTGTCCCGGCCCGTCGCACTGAACGGCCTCACCGTCCCGAACCGCATCGTGATGGCGCCGATGACCCGCATGTTCTCGCCCGGCGGTGTTCCCGGCGAGGACGTGCGGTCGTACTACGCCCGCCGTGCCGCCGCCGGTGTGGGCCTGATCGTCACGGAGGGGACCTACGTCGGCCACGAGTCGGCCGGACAGAGCGACCGCGTGCCGCGCTTCCACGGCGAGGAGCAGCTGGCGGGGTGGGCGAAGGTCGCCGAGGCCGTGCACGCGGCGGGCGGCACGATCGTCCCGCAGCTGTGGCACATCGGCATGGTGCGCGAGCAGGGGCAGGCGCCCTACCCCGACGCCCCCGCCATGGGCCCCTCCGGCATCCGCGTCGACGGCACCGAGGACACGGGCAGGGCGATGACCAGGGGCGACCTGGACGACGTCATCGGCGCCTTCGCCGAGGCCGCGGCGGCCGCCGAGCGCATCGGCTTCGACGGCGTCGAGCTGCACGGCGCCCACGGCTACCTCGTCGACCAGTTCCTGTGGGAACGGACGAACCGTCGTACCGACGCCTACGGCGGCGACGCCGTGTCCCGTACGAAGTTCGCGGCCGAGATCGTGGCCGCGGTCCGTGCGGCCGTCTCGCCCGGGTTCCCGGTGATCTTCCGCTACTCGCAGTGGAAGCAGGAGGCCTACGACGCGCGCCTCGCCGAGACCCCGCAGGAGCTGGAGGCGATCCTGGCCCCGCTCGCCTCGGCCGGCGTCGACGCCTTCCACGCCTCCACCCGCCGCTACTGGCTTCCGGAGTTCGAGGACTCGGACCTGAACCTGGCCGGCTGGACCAGGAAGCTCACCGGCCGGCCCACGATCACCGTCGGATCGGTCGGCCTCGACGGCGACTTCATCCACGCCTTCGCCGGCAGGGGCGCCGGACTCGGCAGCCTCGACAACCTCCTCGACCGCCTGGAGCGCGACGAGTTCGACCTCGTCGCCGTCGGCCGCGCCCTGCTCCAGGACCCGCAATGGGCGTCCAAGGTCCTGGCGGGGAGGACCGACGAACTGAAGCCGTACGACGCGGCCGCGCTGAAGACGCTCAGCTGAGGCTCGTCCCGGAGCTCCGCGCGTCGGGCGTTCCCCCGGCGCGTGCGGGGCGCCGAGGGTCGATGCCGTCGATGCCGTCGATGCCGTCGGCGACCTGCTTCCCGGACCGGGAACACGCCTGTCCGTCGAGCGTTGCGTTCGGCGGCTCCCAGCCGCCTGCGGCGGGGCTCAGCCCACCTTGTCGCCGGGAGCCGTCGGATGCGCCTCCAGTCCCGGGGCGGCCAGCAGATCGGCGATCAGTTCTCGGGACCCGCCGATGTAGGTGCTGACCAGGTCCACATCACCGCCCAGGCACCAGGCGCGGTCCTGCGGCCACCACAGGTCGGGCAGTTCGGCGAACTCGTCCAGGGAGACCGGCGAGACGGCGTCGGCCAGCGTCCCGGCGAGCAGCACCTCGTCCCGGCCGGGGGTCTCGAAGGAAGGGACCCGGTCGAAGTCCCATCGCCCGTATCCGTTCCACAGACCGAACCAGCAGTGCTCGGAGGTCCGGGTGTGCCGGGCGAGGACGGGGATCAGCTCTCGGGCGACAGCGGGCGGAGTCGGGCCTTCCGCCGGATGCTCGTCCCAGACGCCGGGCAAGCCGTAATCGGAAGCGTTGTGGTAGTCGCGGTCCGACCCGATTACCTCGTGCCAGTCCGTGCCCGGCGTCATCCCGCGCCCGTAGGCGGCGGCCACCGTCTCCCAGCGCACCGGCCGCTCCTCCAGGGAAGCCGGATGCAGGATCCTCGCGTAGGCGGCGAATCCGGGCGCGGCGACACCCGCCACCGTCCCGAAGGCGCCGTGTTCCTGGGTGCGTTCGGTGAGCCAACGGGCCGGGCCGAGATCGCCGGTCCGTACGTGCAGGCGTCCATAGCGTTCCGGGGCGGGGTCCCGGTCCACGGGTCGATAGTCGTCCATCCCGCACAGTCTGCCCGGTCGCGCCGGCCGGCGGGTCCACCGGCCGGCAGCGGCACCCCACGGGGCCGACCCGTTCCCGGCCGTGCGGTCCGCGCCGGGCCGCACGAGGAGGGCGCCGGTGCGGTGGGAACGGCGGCTCGCGCCGGACCCGGGCTCGCGCGGTTCGCCGGAGCGCGGACCTTCCGGCACACCGCCAAGAGAGCGGATCGCGGCGCCCGGCGGCGCAAGCGGCGTACTCCGGCATGCGGAGGGAGGGCGGCGCTGGTGGAGTCTGCAGTGTCCCCGTCCTCCACTTCCCGGAGAGAGATCATGCTGTCCTTCCGTAAGACCTTCGTGGCCGTCGCTCTCGCCGCCACCGCGGTGATGGCCGGTCCCGGCATCGCCTCGGCCGACCACCACCTCGAACGCGGGGAGGAGTCGGCGCCCTACGGGCTGTGCAACGACTTCACCACGCAGGTCGGCGCGGTGAACGTCAACCAGGGACCGGTCTGCATCGACTTCGGCCCCCTCGACGAGGCAGGCGAGAGCAAGGGCGGCGGTGACATGGACCTCGCCTGCAACGGCGCCGTCACCCAGGTCGGTCTGATCAACGTCAACCAGGGACCGGTCTGCATCGAGTTCTGACCCGCGCCGGGGAACGGGCACTTCCGCGCGGGGCGCGGGAGTGCCCGTTCGACGTGGAGGCGCTTCAGACCTCGACGACGATCTTCCCCGGGGTGTGGCCTTCCCGGCTGAGGTCGAAGGCGGCTCCGAGTTCGGAGAGCGGGAACGTCGCGGCGACGTCGACCGTGAGCCGGCCTCCGTCCGCGAGCCGGCCCAGGGCCGCGAGGTCCTCGCCGCTCGGCCGGACCCAGATCCACTGGCCGCCCGCGCCGGTCACGGTGTCGTCGGCGATGGAGGCGTGCCGTCCGCCCTCGGCCAGGACGGCCAGGGTGGTGTCGAGGACCCCGCCCACGAAGTCGGCGACGACGGTGACCCCGTCCGGGGCCAGGGCGCGGACGCGTTCGGCCAGTCCGTCCCCGTAGGCGACGGGCTCGCAGCCGAATCCGCGCAACCGGTCGTGGTTGCGCGGGGAGGCGGTGCCGATGACCCTCGCGCCGAGCGCCCGGGCGAGCTGGACGCCGAAGGACCCGACGCCGCCGGAGGCACCGTGCACGAGGACGGTGTCGTCGGCACCCGTGTCCAGCCGCGTGAGGAGCTGGTAGGCGGTCAGGCCCGCCAGCGGCAGTCCGGCGGCCTGCGTCCAGTTCAGCGAGGAGGGTTTGGCCGCGAGGGCGCGCACGGGCACGCTGACGTACTCCGCGAAAGTGCCGCCGTGCACGTAGTCCTTGCGGGCGTAGGCCATCACCTCGTCACCGGCCGCGAACTCGGGCACGTCGATGCCGACCCGCTCGACGGTGCCGCTGACGTCCCACCCCGGGACCACCGGGTGGACGACGTCCATCAGGGCGTCGAGCCCGCCCGCCATGATCTTCCAGTCGACCGGGTTGACTCCGGCGCACCGGACCTTGACGAGGACCTCACCGGGAGCGACCTTCGGCAGCGGCAGCCGGGTCTCGCGGAGCACCTCCGTCCCTCCGTAGGTTTCGTACGCCATCGCCCTCATGGTGGCTTCGGACATCCCTGCGCCCTTCCTGTGCTGTCGGCTGCGTCCGCCCATCTGAGCACGGCTCGGCAGGGGCGCACCGGGAGACTCGCCCACGCCCGGCGCCTCGCTCCGTACGGAGCACGCCCGCACCGTTCCGGTCCCCGGCCCTGTCGCGACCGTACGGAAAGACAGGGGTGCTCCTCCGGTTCGTCGAGGCTTCGGGCGAGACGCGAGCCCGGGCGGAGGACATGCCGGGGCCTTCCTCCGAACGGGCACCGACGCGTCGGGAAGGGAGTGGGCCGACCGTCGCGCAGGCTCGCACGAGCCGTCCTGCGCCCTTTCGGAAGAAGGGTGCCGACGGAAAAGAAATGACAGGTGCATGGCATTCGCGGTCTCCGAGGCCTACCATCACAAGGCTCGGAGGGTGCTCGACGTTCGTGTCCGGCCCCACCGGACGCCCGTGCCACCCCTTCGTGCGCCCGCCTCCACCGAGGCGGGGTCCCCCACAGATGAAGGAGCAGCGATGCCCCTCGGCACATGGCTCAAGGCGGGTACCTCCGCCGCCGCGCTCGTCCTCGCCGTGGCGAGCGCGGCGACCGCCGCCCCCGCCCCCGCCCTGGAATCCTCCGCCGCGGAGGCGGCGGTGGTGACCCTCCGCTATGACGACAGCCGCGCCGGAGGCTGGGAGGCGGCGATCGCGGCCGGGGTCGCCTCGTGGAACGCGAACGTGAGCAACGTCAAACTGGTGGAGGCGGCGCCCGGCGTCCGCGCCGAGATCGTGATCGTCGCCACCACGGGCTGGCCGCAGGCCACGCTCGGTCCCGTCCGCCCTGGCCGTCAGGTGCGTGTCGAACTCGGTGCCCAGGCCGTGAGCCAGGGCTACGACAAGACGCGGATCGCCGCTCACGAGCTGGGCCACAGCCTCGGCCTGCCGGACACCAAGCCCGGCCCGTGCTCACAACTGATGTCGGGGTCGAGCGCCGGTACGGCCTGCACCAACGCCGTCCCGAACGCGACCGAGCGGTCCCGCGTGCAGTCCGCCTACGCCGGCGGCTTCGCCGCGCTCGTGCCCGCCGACGGTCGGACCCTCGTCGACGCGCCCTGAGCGCCTTCCCACCGAGCCATCCGGGCTTCCCGGGTGGCTCGGTCGAAGCCCTGGCACATGGACGGCCCTCACCTCCGGGCGTCGAAGGAGGACGCAGGACAGAGCACGACTCCGTCCTCGACGCTCGACGCTGGTTCGTGGAGCGCGTCTTCGCCCACCTGCACTGGTTCCACCGCCTGTTCATCCGCCGGGGCTCAGCCCAGGTGGCGGACGGCGAAACGGGGTACCGATCGGACCAGGGCGGCTACGGACAGGCCGATGGCGGCACCGACGGCAACGTCGGAGGGATAGTGCGCTCCGCTGTGGACCCGTTCGATCGCCACCAGAGCGGTGGGAACGGCGCACGCGGCTCCGGCCCAGGGCCAGGCAGGTGTGACGGCAGCGGTGAAGGCCACGGCGGCGGCGGTGTGCCCGGAGGGGAAGGAAGAGCTGTCGGGCCGGTCCTCGACATCGCTGTGAGGGATCCACTCCTTGGGCGGCCGCCGTCGCTCGACGAGCTTTTTGGCCACCCCGTTGGACAGCAGTTCCGCCACCGCCATCGCCGCGATCCCGGCTGCCGCTGCCCTGCGGCCCCGCAGGCCTCCACCGGCCGCCATCGCCACGGCTGTTGCCCACCACAGCTTCGTGTGCTCGGCCGCCTCCTCCACCGGCGGCAGAAGCCGACGGGCCCAGGCAGAATCCCAGGCGGCCATGTGCCGGGTCAGCCGGTGATCGACGCTTCGCGCTGCAGCCAGGGTTCCCATGTTTCGCCGTTTCCCCGGATGCGGCCGTACCACACGGAGTTCGTCGCGGGCGGCAGTGGTTCCGGCGAGGTCCACCCGTTCCTGTCGTACGCAGGGCCTGCAGGGGCCCGGTCCGCTGGGCCGGGGCGGTTCTGCGCAGGGCGTCCTGCCGGTGGGCGGCCTTCGCATGCCGAAGGACAGCGTCGATGCCCCGGCCGCCGCCTCGGACGGGAATCGTCCACGGGGCCGGACGGGGCAGGGTCGTGGTCGCGGGGGAAGAGCCGGCGCGGGGAAGACCACGCGGGGACATCGCCGTTTCGTCGTTCTCCGGGTGGAAGGCAGTTCCGGCCTCTCGCCCTGCCTGCCTTCCCGGTGCGCCCTGGACGACGGAACGCATGGACGTCGTGTGCGGCGGGTCAGTGGTGGGCGTGGACCACCGCGTGGCCCTTGCCGCGGCCGATCATCCACTTGTTGACCGGTGTGGTGACGAGGAAGGCGACGGCGAAACCACCCAGCAGGGCGCCCCAGAACAGCCCGTCGGACAGGTGGGCGTCCATCGCTCCGGGGACGAGGGCGATGATGCCGTTGTCGATCGTTTCCATGACGGCGATCGAGACCGTGTCGGCGGCCAGGGCCACCTTGAGGGCGCTCTTGAGGCTCAGGCCGGCCCGGCGGACGGCGAAGAGGGTGAAGGAGTAGCCGAAGACGAACGCCAGCGTGATCGCCAGGATCATCGTCTCGACGTTGCCCCACAGCAGCGCGGTACCGATGACCATGCCGAGGATCTCGCCGATGGCGCATCCGGTCAGGCAGTGCAGTGTGGCCTTCGCCGCCGTCCCCCAGGAGGCGCTCCGGTGAGGGGCGTGCTCGTGACCGGCGCGGGTGCCGTGGTCATGGGGGCGGTCCGCACCGTGGTTCCCGTGGTCCGCCCGAGCGGAGCCGGTGTGGTGTGCGCTGTGGTCCATGGCTGCTGCCCTCTCCCGTCCCGAATTCCAGTGTGCGGGCCTTCCTCCTCGGCCACGCAAAGACACCCTATACCCCCTAGGGGTATAGAAGCCACGGCGTCCGAGAGTTCCGTCCGATGCGGCGTTCCACCGAAGGCACCCGACCGGGGGACCCACCGAGGCGGGCACGGCAGCAGCCGGCCCCGGGCGCGGAAGCCGCCGTGCGCGGCGTGGCTGTCGGCGGAGTTGACGTCCCCGGGGTCGGCGCCGGCCCGGATCGGATCGACCAGAACAGCGGGACGGCCTCACAGGCCTCACCGAGGGGGCGACGGGGCGGGTGAAGCACTGCCGGACGAAGACGCGGAAGAAGAACGACGGCTCGCGGCGCGGGTCGGTCGTCGGCCGATGGGCGACCCGCGCCGCGAGGGCGTGATCAGCGAGCCAGGAAGGCGAGGATGCGCCGGTTGACCTCCTGCGGCTTCTCGGCGAGGAGGTGGTGGCCGGCGCCCTCGATCATCGCGCCGTCCGATCCGGGGGGCAGCATGGCGATGATGTCGGCGAGGGTCTCCTCGTCGACCACGGGGTCCTCGGTTCCGTGGAGGTAGAGGGTGGGCTGGGAGGGCAGCTTGTCCAGCACGCGGGCCATTTCCCACTGCGGGGTGCCGAACGTGGCGGCCGGGAAGTTCTGCCGGTAGAGCTCCAGGCCGAGGTGCAGCCTCTCGGGCGTGCCGAGGCCCTCCTTCATGGCCTTGCGGTCCTCGGTGGAGTCGTAGCCGGGGACGTTGCCCGTCCAGTGGTCCCAGAGCCAGTCAAGGTAGGCGAGGTCGTTGGCGGCGACGAGCCGGTCGGCTATGGCCATCTGGAAGAAGTAGAAGTGGACGTACCGCTCGATCCTGCTCGGATCCGCGCTGTCGCGATCGTAGAACTCCAGGGGCGGGACGTCGTTGACGACTATCCTGGCCCATCGCTCGGGTGCGGCCGCGGCGGCGCCCCAGGTGGTGAAGCCGCCCCAGTCGTGCCCGATGAGGACCGCGTCGGACCCGCCGCCGAGCGCCTCGTGCAGGGCATTGGCGTCGGCGATCAGGTCGGGAAGGCGCATGCTGCCGTCCGGCGGCACCTGGGAGGGCGCGAAGCCCCGCATGGTGGGGACCACGGCGCGGTATCCCGCCTCGGCCAGTGCGGGCATGAGGTACCGGTAGAGCCTGGGCGTGTCGAAGCCGTGCAGCATCAGGGCGAGCGGGCCTTCTCCTGCCTCGACGTAGGCCAGGTCCAGGCCGTTGACGGTGATCCGCTTGTGTTCCATCTCCAGCTCCTCGTTTCCGAGCATCTCTAAAACGAACGTTCTAACTAGTGTCGGAAGTTAGCACGGCGCTCGCGTGGGCCACAAGCTAGAACGAACGTTTTATCCAGTAAGCTCGGCCGCATGGCGAACACACCACAGCCGGGCACTCGGGAGCGCATCGTCCGTGCGGCCTCCCTGCTGATGCAGCGGCAGGGGTACGAGGGGACCGGCATCAAACAGGTCGCCCAGGAGGCCCGGGCCACGCTCGGCTCGGTCTACCACTTCTTCCCCGGCGGCAAGCAGGCCGTGGGCGTGGCCGCGGTCCGGCACGCCGACCACGAGTTCGCCGAACTGCTGTCGGCGTCCCTGACCGAAGAGGCCGACCCGGCGAAGGCCGTCGCCCTCTGCGCCCGCACGCTCGCCCACCACCTGCGCGACTCCGGGTGGGTGGACGGGTGCCCCATCAGCGCGACCGCCCTGGAGACCACCGGGCGGGTCCCCGCCATCGAGCACGCCGTCGCTCAGGCCTTCCAGCACTGGCGGGACCTGGTGGCGGACAGGCTTCGCGAAGCCGGATTCCCGGAGGGTGACGCGGACGACCTGGCCACCACCGTCATCAGCACCCTCGAAGGCGCCGAACTCACCGCACAGGTCTTCAAGAGCGAGACGCCGCTGACGGTCGCGGGCGAGCACCTGGCCCGGCTCATCGACTCCTACAAGAGGTGAGAGCCGGCCGCCGCGCGGACCTTCCGGGGAAGCGGCCCGGAGGCGTGCGGCGACCGGCCCCCTCACCGTCCCGGACCGGTGGTCGGCCGGCACCGGGCCCGGCACCTCCGGCTCGGCTTCCCACCGCACGAAACCCCGCTGTTCACGGGAACGCCGACGCGTGGGCCGCAGGGACCCACGCGTCGGCGTGCGGGTGGTGACCCGCGGTCCACGGGACGGTCAGTCGTCGAGGGCGTCCATGACTCCGCCGAGGTCGACGAACTTGAAGTTGGTCGCGTCCCGGTCGCCGTCGCCCGGGGCGTCGTGCCCGTCCTGGACGACGAGCAGGCCGTTGGGGTACTTGGAGCCGAGCGGGGCGTTGAGGACGGCGGCGCCGTCGCACTCCTCGGAACCGTCGAGGGTGTCGTTCGCGGCGGCGACCCGGAAGCCGCCCTCGTACTCGTTGGCGTCCTCCAGTTCGCGGTCGTACGCGGCGAAGGTGTTGTCACCCTGGCTGGAGGCGAGGACGTAACCGTCGCCGTCGGACTCGGTGAGCAGCGTCAGGCCCTCGACGTCGGCGGAGATCCTCGTGCCGCCGAAGCCGGGGTCGGTGCCCGGCGTGCACTCCTCGGTCTCCTCGTCGTAGACGCCGGGAACGCCGTACTCGCGGACCTTGTCGATCAGCTTCGGCGCACCGGTGAGGTCGGCGCGCATCCGCCAGACGCCGACGTCCTCCTGACCGGCGTAGAGCATGCCGTTGGCCGGGTCGACGACCATGCCCTCGACCTGCGGCAGCTCGCCGGGCTCGGCGCACGGGGACCACGAGGTGCCGTTGGGCAGCCGGAAGGCGGAGGGCAGGTCCAGGGTGCGGACCTTGCGGTAGGTGACCTTGCCGTCCGCGGTCGGCAGCAGTTCCAGGAGGGCGATGGCGGTGCGCTCGCGGCGGCTGACCAGGGCGTAGGACTTCCCGGTCGCCGGGTCCGTCCAGGTCGCCAGGCCGTAGGCGGTCCGCTGGTCGTCGACCTCGGCCTGGTCCCGGGAGAACACGAGCGGTGCGGCAGGGTCGGTGACGTCGGTCAGCGGGCCGCCGGCCCGGTCCCGGTCGACGCGGTAGAAGCGCAGCCGGTCGTGGCCGCGGTCGCTGGTGACGGCCAGGTCGGCCTTCCCCGAGGAGAGCCGGAGGCCGTGGACGAGGTCCACGTTGTTGAAACGGCCCGGTGCGTCGTCCTCACCCGCGGCAGGAGGCGCGGCTATCGACTGCACCAGACGCGCGTCCAGGTCGTAGACGCGCAGGCCGCCCTCCTTCGCGGTGGCGACGACGAGGCTGCGGTCGGGGGCGACGGCGTTGCGCCAGATGGCCGGGTCGTCCGCGTCGGCGTTGCCGCCCTCGTCGTCGTCGTGCAGCACCGGCGTCTCCGCACGGGGCGTCACGACCGGCAGGGCGTCGGCGTGCAGGCGGTGCCGGGCCTCGGCGGGCACCGCCAGTGCCGCCACCGCGAGAGCCGTGGTCACGGTCAGCACGGTCGATCGGACGATGGTGGAGCGGGTCACGCGAGTCTCCTCTGCGGGCGGATGGTCGGACCCGTGAGAGCCTGGCCCCGGAGGGTGTCCGTACGGCGGCGGTCGCACGGCGGGTAACACCGGACTCCGGTGTACGTGCGGTGAACGATCCCGCGTCGTACGCCGTCCGAGCCGGGAGACGGGGCCCGCTCGCCTCGGTGACGTCGACGGGCTTCCCGATGGGACCCTTCCGTCCTGAGCGGTCGCGGGAGGGGACGGCTCGGACAACGGTTCCTCACCCTCACGAGTGCGGTCCGCGAGGATGTGACGTCCGACGACCGGTCCTGTCGCCCCGCCCGTCCTCCTGGAACAGCGAGGGGTCTTCGGCGCCACCCGTGGACACGCCGGCCGGGTGCGCGCGCTTCGTCCCTGCGCGGGAACGTTCGCCCGCCGGGAGCAACGGCTCAGCGTTTCCTGCGCGTTCGCGAGGACAGGCCCTGCGTCATCTCGGCGAACCACCACGTACCGGCCACCACGCACGCCATCAGGAACCCGCTCACCACCGCCGTGCGCCAGGTTGCCTGCTCCGCCCGCCATTCCACGAACGTCAGCACCACGCATCCGACCACCAGCACACACGCGACCCGTACACGTCGATGTTTGAACATGCCCACCCGCTACCCGAGACGGTACCGATCACACCACCGCCCCCCTTGTCGGCCGGACCCCCGCACTTGCCGTCCGCCGCACCGGGGACCGGGCCCCTCGGCCGTACCGGGGCATCGGCTTGTACACCTGCGCACCTGCCCGCCCGAAGGAGCGGTGACGGGCGCATCCGGACGGCCACCGCGACCGGTAGGAGGAAGTGGGAAATCTCTGCGCGGCAAGGAAGGCGCGGGCACGAACGGTGAACGGACCCACCGGCACAGGACGGAGACCAGCGGATGCAGGAAGCCCGGATCGCCCGGATCACCCATACGTTCGAGAGCGGTAAAGGCTCCGCCTCTCATGCTCGGAGCATCGCCGCCGAGTTCCTCGGCCGGCTTCCCGGACGACGCGGCGCGGCCGTTGCGCGGCGCGTGGTGGAGTCCACCGAGCTGGTGGTCAGCGAGCTGGTCACCAACGCCTGCAAGTACGCCCCGGGACCGATCGTGCTGGAACTGCACGCGGCGGGCGGCCTGCTGGAGGTCACCGTCTGGGACAGGGAGCCTTCCACACCGACCGTCCGCACGGCGGATCCGGGCCGTATCGGCCGGCACGGCCTGGAGCTCGTCGTGGCCGTCGCCGAGAGCTTCGAGGTCCGGCGCGCACCCGTAGGCAAACGGGTCACCGCCCGCATCGTCCTGGACGACGACGCGGACCCCGCGCAGACGCAGGGCGGCTGAACCCCTTCCGTCCGCCGCCTTCGAAGGCGGCGAACGGTGATCCGGGAACCGGCGACGCAGCCCGTGTTCACCCGTTGTAAAGGCCCCGGACGATACTGTCGCCGGAGTGGTCGGGTCTGCCGTTGTAGGCCTGGAGGGACACGTCCACGACCGAGTACTCGTCCAGGTCGATGGTCGCGGGGACGGGCAGGACGGCGTGGCCGTCGGGTCCGAGGACTCCCATGGAGACGAGCTTGGTGTGGGTGCGGTCCATGAGCCAGACCTCGAAGTAGCCGGCCGTCTCGGGAAGGCCCTTCACGGTGATCTCCAGTGAGCGCCGTCCGGTGTCGCCTTTCAGGTGCGCGTAACCGGCCGAGTCGGCACGCAGGGAATCGAGCCGTCTGCCGTCGGCCACGGTCTGCTCCACCGGTGCGTCCGGACGCGTGAGCCACCAGGTGAGCGCACTGCCGGAGGCGGCGCCGAGCAGGGCCGCGCAGGCGGCGAGAGCCACGGCGAAGCGACTCGTACGCCGCAGGCGGCCCGAACCGGGCCGAAGCACCGAGGCGGTGGTGCCGCCGTGTGCCGGAAGAGGAGCGGGGGGTCCGGGGACCCGCAGTTCGGCGGCGATCGAGTTCCAGACCTCCTCCGACGGCAGGACCGGCTCGTGTTCCGCCGGGGCGGGCGTCCTCATGGCGGTCACGATGCGCCGCAGGCTGTCGTACTCCCTTCGGCAGTGGTCACATTCGTGCAGGTGGAGGGAGGCCGCCGGGTCGGTCTCCTCACCGAGGGCCATCATCGCCAGGGTCTCTTCATCGGTGTGCTTCACGGTCCGCCTCCAACCGCTTCTTCAGGCGCATCAGGCCGCGTCGGGTGTGACTCTTGACCGTTCCGAGCGGCATTCCGGTGCGTTCGGCGATCTGCGTCTGGGACAAGTCTTCGTAGAAGGCCAGTTGAAGCACGAGTTGCTGCTGGTCCGGCAGGTCTTCCATCTCTCGCGTCAGCACCATGTGGTCCAGCAGTGTCTCGGTCGCGGGCGCGGGCCGGACCGATATGTTCGCGGCCGCGGTGGCGGCGTCGACGTCGCGCAGATGACGGGAGCGCCTGTCGAAGGCGTCGGCGACCTTCTTGTGCGTGATCCCCATGAGCCAGGTTCTCAGGGAGCCGCGACGGGAGTCGAAGCTGCCGCGGTTGTTCCAGGCGCCGACGAAGACCTGCTGGGTGACGTCCTTCGCCTCTTCCGGATCGGCGAGCCTGCGGGCGGCGACGGCGTGGACGAGAGCGCCCCAGCGGCGGTAGGCCTCGTTCAGGCACGCTTCGTCGCCCTCGGCGAACCCCTCGCCCAGGTCCTCCTCCGTCGCCGCGGCCACACCGGCTGCCGGCACTCCCGCGCCTTCCCGAACAGCTGTCACTCGGATGCCTCCACTGCTGTGACGACCAGGTTGTTCTGGTATCCGCCGTTGTCGGGCAGGTAGGGACCGGCGCAGGTGATCAGCGTCAGCACGGGGCGTCCGTCACGGCGGAACGCACCCGATTCGGCCAGGTCCTCCTTGCCCACGGTCCGACGGGCGACGACCCTGTAGGCGACGACGCTGCCGTCCCGGCGCCCGATCACCACGCGGTCGCCCTGGCGGACTTCGTTCAGGCCGTTCAGAACGCCCAGGCCGCGTCCTTCGGCATCGACGTGGCCGACGACGACGGAAGACCCCTCGGGTGAGCCGGGCGCCGGCGAGAAGCGGTACCACCCGACACGGTCGGGGTCCGGCGGGACCTCCGTCAGGCCGTCGTCGGCCACTCCCACCGGATCGACGGGAGCGCGCAGGCCCAGCCGGGGGACGGACAGTTCCTTCGGTGGCGAGGGGTCCGCCGGGCCGGAGGGGACGGAGTCCGCCGGTGCGGTGGTCGACCACGACGGCGGTGAGTCCTGCGCCGGTGCCGCACGGGTGGGGTCGGACGACGACACCTTCGTCGTCGGTACCGTCCCGAAGTCGGCGGCTCGTGTGGGTTGTCCGCGCAGCGCGACAAAGGCGAGCGCGCCGCACAGGAAGGCCGCGACCAGCAGTGCGGCGACTCCGAGGATCCTGCGATGCCCTGTCCGCTGCGGGCTCGTCACGGTCGGCCTTTCCGTCACGGGGATGCTCCGGGTGTGCCCGGCCCGGTGGACGGGACGGGCACACCCGGAGATCCGTCTGGGTGTCGTGTGTTCGCTGTCAGCCGACGTCGGTGCGACGACGCAGCAGGTAACCGCCGGCGCCGAGGGTGAGGACCGCACCCGCGGCGAGGGCGCCCAGGGCCGCGTCGCTGGTCCCGCTCGCGGCCTGACCCGTCCCGCCTGCGGGAACGCCGCCCGGCGCGGAGTGCATGCCGGTGATGGTCTGGGTCTTCAGCGCGAGGTTCTTGTCCGTGGCGCTGCCCCACGCGTAGACGATCGTGTTGCTGCCCTCGGCCAGATCCAACTGGGCGGGACCGATCGCCACGGTGTCGGTGCCGGCGAGGACGACGTCGGCGTTCACCGTGCCGGCCGCCACCTCGGCCTCGGCCTCCTTGGGGTTCTCGAGTCCCTTGAACACCGGGGTGCCACCGGCCCGGACGTCGACGGCGGGGGCGGCCGCGACGTGCCGGACGGTGAGCCTGGCCTTGCCGGCCGGCACCTTGGAGGTGTCGTTGACGAAGGCGTCGAGCGTCGGCTTGCCGTCGGCCGTCAGGTGCGCGACCAGCGTCGCGTTCGCTCCGGCGGGCACCTCGACGGTCTTCTCGATCGCCGGAGTGCCCTTGGGGCCCTCCCCGTCCTTGAAGACCTTGATGTCGTAGGAACCCGCGTCCAGCTTGAGCGGATCGGTGAGCGTGCCCGGCTTGAAGTCGGGCAGCAGCTCCTTGTCCCCCGCGAACACGTCCACGGTGAGGCCCGGCACGGCGTGCAGCACCGAGACCGTGGCCTGCTCCCCGTCGGACTGCGACTGGGCGAACGCGGGAGCACCAGCGGTGACGGACAGTACGACGGCGACACCGGTCGCCAGGGTCGCGCCTGCGGTACGAGCGGTCATGGTGATCCTCTCCTTCTAAAGCCCGAGAAGGTTTCGAACTCCGTGTGGAAAGGGATTCCGTCGCCGTGAGCCGATCGGTTTCACCGGATACTTGAAATCTTTACCTCGTCTTGGTGGATGCCCGTGGAGGCGGCTCCGGGGTCCTCGGGACACCACGCGTGCTCGGGGACGCCTGCCTTCCGGTCCGGCCGCACCTCGCGGCTCCTCGCCGCGAGGACGGGGGTGACGAGCCGGATCGGGTGCTCCGCCGTGCTCCACGGCCGGTGGAGGCACCTCTCCGGGTTCGCCGCCCCCTCGTACCACCGCGCAGTACGGGTGTCGCGTCGGGGGAGCCTGGCGCACTCGCGAACGGGTCTCTTCCCGCTCACGAGGGAATGCGTACGCGAGGAGCGCCGATCGCGGGTCCGTCGTCGCTCGACCGGCGCTCCCGGTCCGTCACGTCCGCGTAGTGTTCGGCCATCACGCGGGCCATGGCCACGGACGAGTACGTGGTCCGGACGAGGCGCCGTGCGCGAG
Organism: Streptomyces cinereoruber; assembly: GCF_009299385.1. Classification (NCBI taxonomy): domain Bacteria; kingdom Bacillati; phylum Actinomycetota; class Actinomycetes; order Kitasatosporales; family Streptomycetaceae; genus Streptomyces; species Streptomyces cinereoruber. Next base: position 389,933 of record NZ_CP023693.1, read on the forward strand.
AGGTCATCACGGCGGCCTCCTCGTTGCCGATCCGCAGGAGACGCTTCAGTCCGTCGCCTAGGCTTCGCGGGGTGGACGTGTCGAGCAGCAGCCCGTTGTCCCCGTCGGTGAGGTAGTGCGGGACGCCGCCCCTGACGGGGCCGGCCGTGACCAGTCCGGCCTCCATGGCCTCCAGGACGGCGAGGCCGAACTCCTCCTTCGCGCTGGAGCAGACGTATCGGGCGCGGAAAGGCCGTGCCGGGTCGGCCAGGGCCCGTTCGAGAAGCCGCACCTCCGCGTTGGGGAGGGCCGGCAGCAGGAGCAGCCGTCGACGGGCCTCGGGGCAGGCGGCGACGGCCCGCTCGATCCGTTCGCGCATCGCGCGCTCCACGGAGTCCCCCGTCCGCGGGCTGCCGCCGACGATCACGAGGATCGAGTCGCGGTGGCACCCCGACTCCGTCCAGGCGCGGACCAGGACGTCCTGCTGCTTGACCGGATGAAGGCGGCCGACGTTCAGCAGCACCGTGGGCGCGGGGTCCCCGCAGGAACTCGCCACCGCGTCGACCGCGCCGAGGAGCAGCTCTCGGCGCCGTTCCCGGTCGGGCGGCGGTTGATAGGGAGCGACGCCCTCCGGTGGCGCGCCGGGCGCTGTGCCGTCGGTCCGTTCCGCGAGCTGCGGGAAGTGGCGCAGCAGCTCGTTCGTCCCGCCGGTGCGTCCGGCGATGCCCACGACCCGATCGGCCCGCTCGACCAGGCGGTCGGCGAGGAAGACCCGGTGCAGGTCGTGGCGCACGTGGGCGGGGTTCGCGCCGGGGGTGTCGTGCCGCTCGCTCATCTGGCGGTGGGGGTCGGGCGTGGCGGTGAAGACGAGGGCCGCGCCGACCCTTCGGGCGGCTTCCGCCAGGGCGAGGGAGCCGTCATCGGCGTAACGGACGTGCAGGACGTCGATCGGGTGCCGCAGCGACCCCAGCAGTTCGGCGGCCCACCAGGCCAGCGCTTCCCGGTGCTGCCCCATTTCCTCGGGGCCCACCGGGTGGTCGCTGTCGAGGGGGAGCCTGAGGACCCAGTGCCCCGGGGCCCGGCGGTGCAGCAGGAGCGGATCCTTCTCCAGTTCCGGGCGGCAGGCCGTGACCAGCGTGATGGCGGCGGCGATGCCGTCGGTGCGGGCGAGGGCGTCGCCGAGCGAACCGAGAAGAACGCTCAGGCCTCCGCTGAGCCCCTCCCCCGGGCTGTCGAAGCGGCCCATGAGCATGGACTGGGCGACGAACAGGCCGGGGCGGATCCCTTCGATTCCGGCCCCCGTGAGGGGTCGCTGCCCGAGGGCGTCCAGCAGTACGCGCTCGTAGGCGTCGGTGGGGCCGTGTCCCCCGGCCCCGGGGGACCGCCCGTGGCCGTACGCCGCGAGGAGGCGCCAGGCTGCGTGCCTGACCCGCCGGTCGTCCCCGTCCGCGAACCGGAGGACTTCCGCGGGCGGCAGGGGTCGCAGGCCCGTGGCGGCTGCCATGTCGAGCAGGAAGGCCACCGCGTCCGGGTCCTCCGTCGCGCGCAGCCCGGAGCGTACGGCGGCGGTGGTCCACTCGGCCCCGTAACGGTGTGCGGTGGCCCACCAGCTTTCGAACAGCACGGCCCGCGTGAAACCGCTTCCGGCCGGCAGCCGCACGCATTCGTCGGGATCGGGCACCTGCCCCGCCCGGACCCGGTTCCTCATCCTCGCCAGGGCCGTGTCAAGGACCGTGGCCCCGTCGGTAGGGGCCCGTACCCGGTGGTCGAGGTGGTACTCCGCCACGAGCAGTTCTCTCAGCAGGCTGGACGACGACGGATCGTGCCCGTGCGGGCCGTGCGACCCCCTTCCGCCGCGCAGACGGTTCCAGTAGGCCGTCCTGGCCTCGACGAACGGATCGCGCTCCCTCCGCCCTTCCCTCGGGGTGCGGAGACTGTCTCGCGCGGCGGCGGCGACGGACGGAAAGTGTTCCACGGGGGCTCCTCACCGAAGGCTCTCTGCCTGCGGTGTTTCGCCGGCGGGGTGGCACGCGGATGCACGGCGCGTCGCGGCGGGGCACGCGGTCGGGGAACCCGTACGGGATCGGGGCCCGGCGCGGTCACCGGCCGGCGATCGCCCTTCCCGCGCATCCGCCGCACCCTGCGAAGACGAAGACACGGCATGATCTCGCCACGTCACACCCGCGCGGCAGGACGTCCCCCGCGCGTGGTGGTCGTCAGTCCCCCGTTCCACTCCCACGCCCAGCCCCTGTCGGTGCTCGCGGGAGCCATGGAGAAGGCCGGTGCCCGGGTCCACTTCGCCAGCGCGCCGTCCTTCGCCCCGATGGCCGCAGGGGTCGGCGTCGGCTTCGAGCCGTTGACGGTGACCAGGAACGCGAACACCGGTGTCGCGCGGAGCACGCGGCAGGGCGCGCGGGAGGCGGAGCGCCTGGAGGAGTTCCTCGGCTCGACCCGGAAGGGGGCGGTCGCCGCTCTGCTCGCACAGGCGCGTCACCGCGGCGAGGACCTGCTGTCGGATCCGGAGAGGGTGATGGCCGAGCTGAGGGCCCTGCACGAACGGCTGGCCCCCGACTGGTACGTGGTCGACCAGCTGAGCTATCCGGTGACGCTGGCACTGCACTGCCTGGGGCTGCCCTTCGCCACGTTCTGTCCCGGACATCCGACCTACGTGCCCCACCGGTCCGACGCGTTCTTCGGGGTCCCCTACGCCTGGCCCCGGGCGGTCCGTCCGGCGGCGGGGGCGCTGGCGGAGCTGCGGCGCGCGGCCAGGGCCAACGACGTGGCGTTCACCGAGCGGTTCGCGGAGGTTGCGCGGGCGCACGACGCCCCGGTCGATCCGCCGGGCCGCGCGTTCGCCCTCACCTCTCGTCGTGCCGTGGTGTTCAACTACCCGCGGTTCCCCTGGCTTCCGGAACACGCTTCGACCGGGGCCGAGTTCCTGTACGGGGGTCATTGCGTTCCCGCCGTGGAACCGGATCCGGGCGAGGAGTGGGGGGCTGTCGTCCGCCGTCTGAGGTCGGCGGGCCGCCGGGTGGTGCTGATCGCTCTGGGGACCTTCCTGTCGGCCCGCAGCGACGTGCTGGACCTTCTGGTGCGAGGTGTCCTCTCCGGTGTTCCGGACGCGGCGGTGGTGGTCGCGGCCGGTGACAGCGCTCCGGCCCTCGCCCGTCTGTCGGGTCCGAGGGTGCACGTCGCCCGTGTCGTCCCGCAGCGGTGGCTGCTGCGCCGGGTCGACGTCATGGTGCACCACGGCGGGAACAACTCCTTCACGGAGTGCGTGGCGTCGGGGACTCCCGCGTTGGTCCTCCCCTTCTCCAGTGACCAGTTCTCGATCGCGCACGACGCCGAGCGGGCCCGGTTGGCCACGTGCCTCGATCCCTCCCGTCTGGATCCCGGGGAGGTGGGCAGGGCCGTGCGCGAGTTGCTCTCCCGCCCTCCCGGAGGGATGTCGCGGTGGACGGGAGAACTGCGGGACCTCGGACCGGACTGGATCGCCGGCCGACTTCTGCGTGCCATGGGGCGACGGGACGACGTCGGTGAACCCCTCTCGTCCCGCGCGGGAGGATGAGGCGGGCCGGTCGGTCGCCCCGCCGTCGTCCGCGCACCTCACGACGGGGCGCGTCACCGCCGACGCCGGCCGTGGCCCCCTTCGATCTCGGCGGCGTCCCGCTCAGGGGCCGGCTGGCCCGAGGGCGGAAGCGGAGAGACGCTGGTAACAGGGTTTCGGGCACGACCTGTATGCCCGGACGGGGGCGCCCCGAGCTGGGGAAGGCGGCTGTCATGCGAATGTTGTTGAAGGTTCAGATGGACACGCAGATGTCCAATGAGGCCATCAGGCAGGGGACCCTGGAAGAGACGCTGGGCAAGGCGATGTCGGCGATCCGGCCGGAGGCCGCTTACTTCACCACCGAGAACGGCTGCCGAACGGCTTACGTGTTCTTCGACCTGGCGGAGTCCGCCGACATGCCGAAGACCGCAGAACCCTTTTTCCTGGAGTTGGGCGCGAAGGTTTCCTACACGCCGGTGATGAACAGGGAGGATCTGGCGAAAGGGCTGGGAGCGATGGAAACCGCCGGCTGAACGGTGGTTCGCAGACAGCGGGCGGCGTCCCGGGGCCGAAGCCGAGGGGCGGCCCCCCGGCCCGTCGGCGCCCCTCTCTCCATCGCCGCACCGTTCGGCAGCCGCTGCCCGTCTGCGGCGGTGCACGCCCGTCCGGGACGGCCCTCCCCCTCCGACCGGTGCCCTCGCGTGCGCCCGTCCGATCGCCCCCGGACCGCCGGTCGCGGGGCTGTCCTCAGCCCGGTGGCCTCTGGCGACCGGGGGCGGGACCCGTCGTCCGCCGGCTCAGGCGGCGGTGGTGAGCTTCACCGGTTCGATGCCGGTCGCACTGTGCCGTTCGGCCCAGTTCTCCAGCGCCGTACGACAGGCGTGGTCGAGGTGGTGCAGTCCTGACAGGTCGAGTTCGACCGGGCGGTCCTGCGGGAGGGACTCCAGCGTGTCGAGGATCTTCGGCAGGCGGAGGAACGTGGCGTTGCCCGTCAGGTACGCCTCGATCGGCCCCGCGCCCTTGTCGACGACTTCCAGCTTGACGTGCGAGGCCTCCCAGGCGGTCTTGACGACTGCCAGGGCCAGACCGATCAGGACACCCTCGAACATGTTCACCACGACGATGGCGACGGCCGTGACCACGAGGATCGCCGCCTCGCCCCTGTGCTCCCGCCACAACGCGGCGACCTGCCGGAACGGGATCAGTTTCCAGCCCGCGTGGACGAGGATGCCGGCGAGCGCGGGCAGGGGAATCAGTGCCAGGGCGGACGGGAGCGCGGCGGCGAACAGCAGCAGCCACACGCCGTGCAGGACGCGCGACGCCTTGGTTTTCGCACCGGCGTTGACATTGGCCGAGCTGCGGACGATGACCGCGGTCATGGGCAGGGCGCCGAGCAGGCCGCAGATCGTGTTGCCCGTGCCCTGGGCGACCATCTCCTTGTCGTACTCGGTGCGCGGGCCGTCGTGCAGCCGGTCCACGGCTGCCGCGCTGAACAGGCTCTCCGCCGAGGCGATCAGCGCGAACGCGATGATCGTGCCCCAGATGGCAGGACTGGCCAGTTCACCGAAGGCCTCGGCGCCGGGCGGCTGGACGACACCGAGCAGGCCCTCCACCTCGACGGTGGCGACCGGCAGCCCGAGGCCGAGGGTGACGGCCGTCGCCAGCACCACCGCGGCGAGGGCACCGGGCACGGCCTGTATCCGCTTGGGCAGTCTCCTCCACAGCACGATGACGGCGATGGTGCCCGCGCCGATCGCGAGGGAGGCCAGGGCCTCGGTGCTCCCGAACGCGTCGGCGAACGCACGGGGCAGGCCCGTGATCTTCCCGATGCCGGTCTCCGGAGCCTTCAGACCCGCCGCGGCGTAGATCTGCCCGGCGATGATCACCAGGCCGATGCCGCAGAGCATGCCCTCGACGACGGAGACGGATATCGCCCTGAACCAGCGGCCGATGCGGAAGAATCCCATGGCGAGCTGAAGCAGTCCGGCGATCAGCACGATCACACCGAGCGTGTCGACCCCGAACTCGCTGACCGCCTCGAAGACGATCACGGTCAGGCCGGCGGCAGGCCCCGACACCTGGAGGCTGCTGCCGCGCATGAGGCCGGTGACGAGACCGCCGACGATGCCGGTGACGAGCCCCAGTTCGGCCGGCACGCCGGAGGCGACCGCCACCCCCACGCAGAGGGGCACCGCGACGAGGAAGACGACGACGGAGGCGAGTAAGTCCTGTCGTAAGTGGGGGAACTTGGACGGCACGGCGTTCACCTGTTTCCTCAGAGCTTCTCGAACGTGTCGGTGTCCGGCCGGTGTTCGCGCACGAGCCCGGTGTGGACCTCGTAGTACCAGCCGTGCAGGCGGAGTCCGCCGGCTTGCAGGCGCTGCTCGACGCAGGGGTAGGAGCGCAGCCGCAGGAGCTGCGTCAGGACGTGGTTCTGCACGGCCTCGGCGACCGTCGGGTCGGCGGGGTCGGAGCACTCGGGTTCTTTCGCGGCGTGCGCGAGCCAGTCCCGTACGGCGGGAACCGAGTTCAGGTCGTCACCGCGCACCACGGCACCGACCGCACCGCAGTGGGAGTGGCCGCACACCACGATGTCCTCGACGCCGAGGACCTCCACGGCGTACTCGACGGTCGCCGCCTCTCCGGTGGGGGTGGTGGAGCCGTAGGGGGGAACGATGTTGCCGGCGGTGCGCAGTTCGAACAGCTCGCCGGGCCGGGCGCCCGTGATGAGGGCCGGTACGACCCGGGAGTCGGAGCAGGTGATGAAGAGGACGTGGGGGGACTGGCCCGCGGCGAGGCCGGCGAACTCCTCGGGACGCTGCCCGAAGGTGCGCGCGTTGTCGATGAGGGGCTGCATGGTGTGGTGATTCCTCCTGGCGCGCCGTGACGGCACGTCGGGTCTGAACGACGGGGATGTGGGGGGCCGTTCCGCCCGGTCAGCGGCGGAACATCCGGATGGGGGCCCCGGAGGGGCCCCCGGATCTGTTCGACGCGTGGACGTGCACGGCGCCGGGTGCGGCGTGTCCGGGTCCGGTCATCCGTCCTCGGTTCGGGGTCTCCGACGAACGACGGGCCGGAAGCGTCGAACCCCCACCGTGCGGTTCCGGACCGGGCGGGGTGGTCCCGGCCCGGTTGCCGACGGTGGGGTGACCAGGGGTGTGGGCGTGCGTGAAGGAAGCCGCGGAGGCGAGGAACGGGGACGCGGGCGACGGGACGGCACGGAACGCCGATGCGCTCCGGGTCGTCGCGGCTCGCAGCACGTTCTTCCCTTCCGGCAGGTTCACGCCTATAGATCAGACCAAGAGATGCCCAAGTGATGGTCAAGAAAACCATAGGCGAGTAAAGCCGCGTGCGGGGTCAACCGCACGTGTCGGCCGGGAAAGAGCCCAGAAAATGAGGGCCGTTTGGCCGGATCCGTGTCCGTACCCGTGTGCCATGAGCCCTCTCTCCGGTCCCTCGCCCCGTCGATCACGCGGTCGTCGGTCATCCCGTGGGCTTCACCTCTCTTTCCGCGGGAGGCGTCGTCACGGAGGCGCCTCGCGTCCCGGACCGTGGCGCGTCGGAGACGTCCCCTCCGGACCCGGCCGGATCAGGGGCCGGGCTCCGGGGGGAGGAGGATCCGGGCCGCCACCGGAAGGTGGTCGCTGGCCGTCGCGGGGAGGGTCCATGCCGAGGCGGCCCGGACGCCGCCGAGGAGTATCTGGTCGATCCGGACGGCCGGCAGGCGCGCCGGCCAGGTGAAGCCGAAGCCCGCGCCCGCCTCGGTCTGCGCGGAGACGAGGCGGTCGGTGAGGGGCCGCAGCGCGCGGTCGTCGGTGGAGCCGTTGAGGTCGCCCATGACGACGACGCGCCGCTCGGGTTCGGCCCGCACCTCCGCCACCAGCAGATCCAGTGCCTCGTCGCGCGCCCGGGCGGTGAAGCCGGAGAGGCCCACGCGGACGGACGGCAGATGGGCGACGTACACGGCCAGCCGCCCGCCGGGCGCGTCCACCGTGGCCCGCATCGCCCGCGTCCACGGCATGATCGGCACGGCTCGCGCGTCCCGCAGCGGATGCACGCTCCACAGACCCACCGTGCCCTGCTGGAAGTGGTACGGGTAGGCGTCCGCCAGGACCCGCTCGTAGGCGGGCGCCGTGGCCGGACTCAGCTCCTCCAGCGCCAGGACGTCCGCCCCGGCGGCCAGCAGGCTCCGCGCGGTCCCGGCGGGGTCGGGATTGGCCTGGTTGACGTTGTGGCTGACCACCGTGAGGTCACCGCCGGGGGACGACTTGTCGACCAGGATCCCGCCGAAGACCGTCAGCCAGGCCACCGCCGGCACCAGCAGGGCCACCACCGCCGCCACCGGCGCCCGCCGCAGCAGGGCGACGGCCACCAGGACGGGGACGGTCAGCGCGCTCCAGGGCAGCAGGGTCTCGGCCAGACTGCTCAGCCGTCCGGGCAGCCGGGGAAGCAGCCCGTGCCCCGCGACGCCCACTGCGAGGAGGACGGAACAGCCCGTGACCACCGTGCCGCGCCGCCGCCACCGCCGGCGCGCCCCGGTGTCCGCCGCGCCGGGTCCCGGGCCCGGCCGTACCGCCGTAGGTTCCCCGGCCCCGGGTACGCGGTCCGGGCGGACCACCGTGCCGCCCGTCCCGGCGGCGAGGCGCGGCGGTGCCGTCCTGCCGTCCGGTACCCCGGCGGCGGGGTCCGGGCGTGTCGTCTCCGTCATCGCCCCCGGCCCTCCGTCCCGGCGGAGGCCAGCCCGTCGCGGACGGCGGTGAGCAGGCCTCGGCTGGCGTCGACGGCGGCCCGGAGCCCCTCGACGGGCGTCGTGTTCGCCCGCTGGTGCAGGACGGCGCCCACCAGCAGCCTGGGCGTGCCGCCGACGCGCACCTCGCAGGCCCACAGCAGATTTCCGCCCGCCGGAGTGCTGGAACCGGTCTTCACGCCGAGGACGCCCGGAGTACCCAGCAGGGGATTGGTGTTGGAGATCGTTCCGAGGCCGGGGACGGTGATCTCGCGGGTGGACACGATCGCCCGGAAGACCGGGTCCTTCATCGCGGCCCGCGCCAGCCGCACCTGGTCGGCCGCGGTGCTCGTGGTCGTCGGCTCGATGCCGCTCGCCCCCGTGTAGACCGTGTCCCGCATGCCGAGCCGCTCGGCGGCACGCCGCATCTTCACCACGAAGGCCTCCTGGCTGCCGGAGTCCCACCGGGCCAGCAGACGTGCGACGTTGTTCCCGGAGGGGATCAGGAGCAGCTCCAGGAGCCGCCGCTGCGAGTGGCGTTCGCCCGCCCGCACGGGGACGGTCGACTCGCCGCCGACCCCCGCCTCGTGCGCGGCCTGCCGGTCCACCTCGATCAGGGGGCCCTCCTCGTCCGGCCGCAGCGGGTGCCCGTCGAGCACGACGTAGGCGGTCATCACCTTCGCCAGGCTCGCGATCGGCACGGGCTGCCGCCCGCCCCGCTCCCCCAGCGAACCGCTCCCCTCCAACTCGACGGCGCTCTGGCCGTCCTGCGGCCACGGGAGCGGGCCGATGCCGGAGACCGGCGGCCGATCGCCGTCCGGCGCCGAGGGGGGCCCGGAGGGGGAGACGACGGCGATGCCCAGGGCCGTCAGCAGAGCCAGGGCCGATGCACCGCCGACGAGGCGGTGACGGGGGGTGCGGGGAAGGGACACGGGCTGCCTCCGGGGGCTGCTGTACGGAATCGGTACGGCAGCCAGACTCCTGGGAACAGGTCTCCGGTCCGCGGGTGCCAGAGCACGGCCCGTGCTCTGGCACCCATCGGTCGTGTATCAGCGGGGCGGCGGGAGGGACACGTGCCGGACGAGGGATCGGAACCGGGCGAAGGTGAGGATCATGCGTCGGCGGGCGTACCGTTCCGGGGCAGGCGCAGGGTGGCCACCGCGCCGCCGTCCGGGGCGTTGGTGAAGTTCAGATCCGCTCCGATCACCTTCGCCTGGCCGGACGCGATCGTCAGGCCCAGGCCGTGTCCGCGCCCCCGCTCGGCCGTACCCGTGCGGAACCGCTGGGGACCGTGGGCCAGCAGGTCGGCCGGGAAGCCGGGGCCGTGGTCCCGTACGGTCACCGTCCGGCCGGCGACGACGACCTCCACAGGGGCCGCGCCGTGCCGGTGGGCGTTGACGACGAGGTTGGAGACGATCCGGTCCAGGCGCCGGGGGTCCGTCTCGACCACCGCCGCGTCCCGTCCGGACACCCGTGCGGCGAGGCCCGTCCGCGTCACCGCGTCCCGGACGAGTGCGGCCAGGTCGACGGGTCCCGGCCGGGACCGTTCGGCGCCCGCGTCGAGCCGGGAGATCTCAAGAAGATCCTCCACCAGATCACGCAGCACCCGCACCCGGTCCTGGACCAGGTCGGTCACCTCGCCCTCGGGCAGCAGCTCCGCCGAGGTGACCAGTCCCATCAGCGGGGTGCGCAGCTCGTGCGCGACGTCGGCGGTGAAGCGCTGCTCGGTGTCGATCCGCCGCTGGAGGCTGTCGGCCATCGAGTCGACCACGGCCGAGATCTCGGCGATCTCGTCACCCCCGCGCACCGTCCCGGTCCGGGCGTCGAGGTCGCCCGCCGTGATGCGGCGGGCCGTGCGGGCGACCCGGCGCAGCCGCCGGGCGGGCAGCTCGCTCGCCAGGGCCGTGGCCGGGACGACGACGCCCAGGGTGAGCAGCGAGTACTTCCACATGTGCCGGTCCAGGGCCTGCCGGGTCAGCAGGTCGGCGGTCATGTCGATCTCGACCGCGTACAGCTTCCCGCCCTCCCGCCGCGCCGCCCAGAAGACGGGGGCGGGCGGCCCGGTCTCGTAGAACGTGGCCTCGCCGCCGTGCTCGACCTCCCGCAGCAAGGGCTCGGGCAGCTCCCCCGGGGAGGCCAGGGGCCCCTCCTCACCGGCGGCCGCGGCCTCCTCCAGGGCCTTGTCCAGGGACGCGACAGCCCTGATCGCGCCCTCGTTCAGGGACCGCCGCAGCACCGAGTCGTGCACCAGCACACCGACCGTCAGCGCCATCGAGGCGCAGGCCAGCGCCACCAGGAGGAGGATCTTCCAGCGCAGCGAACGGGGGTGGGGCACCAGGCCGGCAACCGCTCCCCGGCGCCCCCCGCTCACCGCTTCCACTTGTAGCCGAAGCCCCGGACCGTCTCGACGCGTTCGGCGCCGACCTTCTTGCGCAGTCGCTGCACGCACAGGTCGACGACCCGGGTGTCGCCGTCCCAGCCGTAGTCCCACACCTCGCGCAGCAGGGTCTGACGGTCCAGCACGATCCCGGGGTGGGCGGCGAATTCGAGCAGCAGTCGCAGCTCGGTGGGGGCCAGGGCGATCCGCTCGCCGCCCCTGCGGACCTCCAGGGCGGCGGGGTCGAGGGAAAGGTCGCCGAAGACCAGCGGGCCCTCCGGCTCCGGGGGGCCTGCCGGTCCGGCCGCCGGGGGCGCGAAGGCTGCCCGGCGCAGCAGAGAACGGATCCGCGCCACCAGCACGGGGGTGTCGACGGGTTTCACCACGTAGTCGTCGGCCCCGGCCTCCAGGCCGGACACCACATCGAGGGAGTCGCCGCGCGCGGACATCATCAGGATCGGGTCCGTGGACGTCTCCCGGACGCGCCGGCACAGCCCGATGCCGTCCAGGCCCGGCAGCATCACGTCGAGCAGCAGCAGGTCGTGCCGCCCCTCTCGGAAGAGTTCGAGCCCGGTCAGCCCGTCGGCGGCGGCGAGCACGCGGTAGCCGTAGCGTTCCAGGGCCATCGCGACGGACCGCCGGATCACCTCGTCGTCCTCGACGAGCAGGACCGTCACAGGCGCCGGCGCGGGCGCCGACACGGAATCAGGCATCTACTTTCCTCGGGCACGGGACCGGGCGGGCCCTCCATCATGCCTCATCACCACCGCGCCCCCGGCGGCCCCGGAACACCGTCGGCACGCCCGTGACCTGAGGCGATACACGTCTGATACGCCAGTGCGCGATGGCCGACACACACCCGAGCCGGTACAGACAGGAAGACAGCGGAGGCCTCAGGACGCAGGCGTAGGCGTCGTTCAGGCCGGCGCGGTAGCGGATCGCGGAGTCATCGGCCGGGGGCTCCTGGACGAGCCCGGCGCCCGGGGCGCGAACTCGACTAGGGTGTGTCCGACCCTGATCCGCCGACAGGCCCTAGACCTCAGCGATCGTCGACGCCGCCTCGGTGCGGGCGAAAAGGGGGAGCCCTTCTCATGAATGAGCGGTTCCGGGAGGTCATGGGCTCCCGCCGGACCGCCACTGTCGAATAGAGGGCGCGGCCCGGATGCGTCAAGGCTCCCGAATGCGCCAGCTGTGATCCAAATCCCTTACTCGCCAAATGAGTTGACCTATCACTTGGCCCCTTTCACCGTGTTCCTATTCGGCTTCCGGTCGTCTCCTCCGTCACTGACACAATCTGAAGGAGCCCGCTCATGACGCACCTGCCCAGCACCCCGATCGTCCTTGACCCCGCCGGCGCGGACCGTCACGCCGAGAGCGTCCTGCTGCGCTCCCACGGCGCGGCGGTCCCTGTCGACGTCCTGGGAGTGCAGGCCTGGTCCGTCACCGATCCCGACGTGCTGAAGAAGCTGCTGAACAGCCCGGACGTGTCCAAGGACGCCCGCGCGCACTGGCCGCGGTTCGCCGAGGTCGTACAGACCTGGCCGCTGGCCTTGTGGGTCGCGGTGGAGAACATGTTCACCGCCTACGGCGCCGACCACCGCCGACTGCGGCGGATGATCTCCCCCGCGTTCACCGCGCGCCGTATCGCGGGCCTGTCCGAGGTGATCGACACCATCGTCACCACGCTCCTCGACGACCTCGACGCCCGCCCTGCCGACGAGAGCATCGACCTGCGCGAGCACTTCGCCCATCCCCTGCCGATCGCCGTCATCGGCCACCTCATGGGCATCCCCGACCATCAGCAGGCCGACTTCCGCAAGGTCGTGGACGGGGTGTTCGACACCACTCTCACCGCCGAACAGGCCGGTGCCAATACCGCCACGCTGTACACGGTCCTCGGCCGACTCATCGCCGAGAAGCGGCGTGAACCCGGCGACGACATGACCTCGCTGCTCATCGCCACCCACGACGAGGACGGCGGCACCCTGTCCGACGCCGAGCTGCGCGACACCCTCCTGCTGGTCATCAGCGCCGGCTACCAGACCACCGTCGACACCATCGACCAGGGGATCGTGCTGCTGGCCACCCACCGCGACCAGCTCGCCCACGTCCGCGCCGGACGCGCCACCTGGACCGACGCGGTCGAGGAGACACTGCGCCTCGAACCGGCCGTCGCGCACCTGCCCCTGCGCTACGCCGTCAACGACATCGCCCTGCCCGACGGCCAGGTCATCGTCAAGGGCGAGGCGATCCTCGCCTCCTACGCCGCCGCCAACCGTCATCCCCGCTGGCACGGCGAGAGCGCCGACGCCTTCGACGTCACCCGCCTCTCCAAGGAGCACCTCGCCTTCGGTCACGGCGTCCACTACTGCCTCGGTGCGCCTCTCGCCCGCATGGAGGGCACCACTGCGTTGCAGGGCCTGTTCGACCGTTTCCCCGACCTCGAGCTGGTCGTCCCCGCCGAGGAGCTGGAACCGGCGGGCTCGCTGATCAGCAACGGCCACAAGGCCCTGCGTGTCCGCCTGCGCCCCAACGCATAGCGGGCCTGCGTCACCGTGCCGCGTGAGCGGTGGCGTGATCTCGCCGAGGCCGACGAGGACACCTCGTCCCGGCGCACTCACCCTTGTCTGCCGTGACCTCCAGACGCCCTGGACCGAGACCGTCCGCTCGAGCGAGTCGTGGGCGCGACAGGTCGTGGGGGTTGTCGAGCGGCTGGTGCCGGATGAGCTGTGGGAGCTGTTCCAGGGGGTCGTGCCGGAGGCGCGGGTGCGGGCCGAGCGCCACCGCGTGGTGCTCGACGGGCGCGGTCCCCGCGGCAAGCCGGACCGGCCCCGCTGCGCGATCGGCTCGGCGAACATGCGAGCCCTGGAAAAGGAGGACCTGACAGGCCCGATTCCTGTGGACCGGGGCGAGTACGGTCCGAACTCGGCATCTCTGTTCTCGTGCCCGGTACCTGTTCCTGAAGGCTTTCCGATCTTGAACAAACTTTCGGGTAGGGTGGCGCGACAGTTCGCAGGGGGACGGATGACGAAGCGGCAAGTGCTGCGAGCGGCGGCCGTGGTGGGTCTGTCAGGGGCAGTCATCACGGGATGCAGCGGTTCCGAAGGGGCGGATCGTACGGATCAGTCCTCGGCTTCCTCCTCCCCCTCCGTCGAGCCGGTCTCGGCGAAGGCGCAGGCTGCCCAGAAGGTGAAGCTCGTCGTTGAGGAGCGCATCTCGGTGGATGAAGGACAGTTCGGTTCGGGCACGAACTCGCCCTGCTCGACGTCGTCGCCCCAATGTTCACCGCGAAGTGCAAGGTGGCAGCCGCTGCCACCTCCGAGGCTGCCGATCTGGCCTTGCGCGAGATCAATGGGCGCCGGGGATTCGCGACGCTCGATTCCGTCGCCCGGAAGCTCCAGGACGCGGTTCGAACCTACGGGATCCTCGGATGTGCCACGAGCCCGACGGCAGCGGACACGCGCAAGGCATGCCTGGAGCCGGCCGCTGTCATCGCGCAGGGGTTCCCGGACCTGCGGAGCGGGGCCAATTTGGGGCTGGCGGGCAAGTAGCCCCGGCAGAGACGCGGGGAACCGCCGGTCAGCGGATCCCGGGCCGAGGTGGTCCGGGGGACGGAACACTGCATCTCGCGGATGAACTCTCGCGGATGAACATGGAATCCGTCGGGCTGTGCGGCGGAATCAGGAACTGCGAGTCCGGCCCGGGACCTCCGTTGTCGCTCCCTTCCACCCCGTCCAGGAGTGGTGTGCCGCCTGCTGATCGCGCCGGGTACCGAGGCCGGGGCGGCCTGATCCCGGGTCAAGTACGTCCTGACGGCAAGGCCGGCCGGTGAGCTGGTCGGGACCGCGGCCGAGAAAGCAGCCGACCGAGACCATCGCCCGCTACGGCCGCGTCGACCTGCTCTATATCGATGAGCCGGGCCGCCCCGGACCTGACGCACTCGACACGGGGTAAGGGGCGCTCTCAGAACTCGACAACGTTGCAGATCGCGCGTGCCCCGGCCGCGAAGACGCCGGGTCGAGCACGGGTCCCGGGCGACCACGACCGCGAAGCAGGTTCGGCAACCGACTGAGTCTCATTCGGCTGGTCTAACCTGCCTCCATGACCTCGGACGGGACGGCAAACACATCTTCTGATGAAAGCGCGGTCTCGGCGGCCACCTCTGCGATGATCCTGCCCGGACGTCGGCGTGGCTTCGAGGCCCGGCTCGACCAGGACACGCTGATCCTGGAGACACCGGCTTCCAGCAGACGCATACCGATCACCGCGATCGAGCGGACAGAGGCCTCGAAGTCCGGCGGGCGCAGCTTCGTCGTCGTGCTCACCGCGCCGCGGACGGCCCGTCCGGCGTCCTGGACGGTGCACGGCCGCAGCGCCGCGTCGGTGCGGGCCTTCGCCGACGCGCTCCAGCGGAAACTGCCCGTACGTGACGCGGCCGAGCCCAGGGACGACGGCACCCTGCTGGTGACCGAGACACCGACTGCGAAGCCACCCGTCGACCGGCGCCGGGTCGCCTCGCGTATCGGCGTGTCCTTCTACCTGCTGGCGGCCGCGGCGATGCTGACCGCCGGCATCCTCGGCACGTACGAGTGGTACAGCGCGCTGCTGTGCTGGCTGTTCGGTTCCCTCGCGATACCGCTGCGTCACGGCGTGTACGCGGGATGGGAGATGACCAGGGAGACATGGCGGTTGCGCAACCGCGGTGTCCTCGTCGAAGGCCGGCGGCTGTATGCCGGTGCCTACGAGTTCACCGACCTGGAGGGCCGGACCCGCAAGCTCACGGGCACGTCCACATACGCAGAACGGGCGGAGATCCTTTACGACCCCGAAGGCCGGGTAGAGGCGCAGGTCGGCCGCGGCACCACCGGCACACTGATCTTCGCCGTCCTCGTCTTCTTTTTGTGCCTCGCCATGACGACAGCTCTAGTAGCCGTCGCTCTGGCAGGCCCACTCGTCGCCTCACAACTCGCGTCTTTCAGTCTCTTCTGAGCGACGCGGAAGCCCTGGTGTCGTCACAACGGTGGGCGGGTGCGGGCCGGGCGACACACCTGCCGCACATGGCCGAAGCCTGCCGGGTTTACCGTGCACGAGTTCGCCAGTTCAGCAGTTGTACAGGTGCGTCGAATCTGGTTACGGCGCCTCGAAATTGGTCATGGCCAGCGCCTTGTCCACTTGAGCGGCGGCCAGGTCGTCGTGGCGGATCACAAAACTCGTGTAGTACTCCTCGTAGACCCGAACCTCGCTGGCGAGCGATATCCATTCGCTCTCCAGTCGGTGCTTTTCCTTCTCCAGGCGGGAGTACCATTTCGCGATCGGGATGGTGGGGATCTCGCCTGCCTTCTCGCGTCCCGCGAGGGTCTGCTCCGCGATGCTGTTGATCACTTCGTCATCGACATATCCGCCGATGACGAGGCCGGCGCCAGACGGCCAGAGGTCGTAGGCCAGAGCCCTGAGTTCGTCCAGGTGCGGCAGCTCGTGCTCCATGTACCGGAACAACTGCTGTTGGAAGGGCGACATGTCCTCCCAATCGAGATCCTCCCAGTACTCATGCCAGTCCTCGTCCTCGTCGCCCTCCTGGAGCCAAAGGGGGAGTTCGGCTCTGAGCTCGGCGCAGACGTCGAACTGCTCGCGGACGCATACGGGGTCGGGGGATTTCGCGACCGCGGTTTCAGCACCGTCCGGTACATACACGACTTGCGCGTACCTTCCGGAACTGTCCTCATGGTCCCTCTCCTGGTTCACGAAGAAGAGCAGCGTCCCGTCCGCAGGCAGGTCGAAGCCGTCGACTCTCGGCAGCGCCGCACAATCGACGGAAAAGAGCAACGGCAACGGAACGTCCCCGGCAGACGGCCACTTCATGCCCACCGGAAGCCGGGGCAACCCGCCGAACTGCCCGACCGGAGAACCACCGCTGCCCCCGAACAACCCGATCGACAAACGAAGGTGCCGGCTGAACCTGCTGATCTCGTCGTCCGGGATGCCCAACTCGAGCGCTGCCCGACGAAACTCCCCCTGATGATCCATGTCCAAGAAGATAAACTCTTTCCACCCGGCTGCGCCATCAGGGTGTTGGCGGGCATGGGCTGCATGCGGTGGACACATATGGATGGTGCAGCCTTCATGTCCATTGGGCATGAGGTCCCGCCCCGTCCGGGACAACATTCCCGCTCCGCCTCACCGCCCGACCAGGCGTCCGCTCAGCCGGACGACACCGCGGCCACCGAGCCGTCCGGCACCATACCGGCCCAGCCGACGGGCCTCGCACCTGCCGCGCAGCAGGTGACCATCGATACCGACGCCTTCGTCAAGGGGCACCACCAGGTCGAACAAGAGCAGCTCCGCCGGGCCGGGAAGGAGCAAGTGCTACCACTCGCCGTACTGCGCCCGAAGCCAAAAGCAGCGCCGAAGCGGCGCGGCCGGCGCTCACGTCCGGGCCGAACCGCACGCCTGTGGTGAAGCCCAGGAGCGCCTTCACATCGCGGGGATCCAGAACGGGAGCACGCTCGAATCCCCACGGGCGGCGGTCTCCCCATCGACCTGGTGTTCGTAGTGCTCGGCGGGGAGGTCGTCGGCCGGGGTGGGGCTCCGCGTTGGTGACAGCCTTGCCTTCTGGCAGGAAGCCCCGTCGGCGTACCCGAGTTCTTACCGTGCACGAGCTCGTAGAGCGCGTTGGGGACGCTCGTGGAGAGGTGTCGCCGGGTAGGGCTGGTCGCGTCAGGCGAAGGAGAAGTGCGCGGCGGCTTCGGAGGGTGTGATCGTCTCGCGGCGTCCGGGGACGTCGTGGACGGCGGTTGCGCCCTCGGAGCGGAGCTGCTCGGCGCCGGCCTCCCGGGTCATGACGGCGGCGTAGGCACGGACATCTGCGGCGGTGAGGTCGGTGCGGCCTCGCTCGGTGTACTGCCGGAGGAGATCGGCGACGTCCGGGGCGAATCGCAGCATGGTCACCGGGGCGTCGAAGCGTCTGGCGAGGGCGACGAGCCGTGCGCGGGCCTGCGGCGTGACGTTCGTCGACTCGGCGACCGCGCTGTGCCCTGCGGCGAGTCTTACGGCGATCCTGCGATCACGTTCCTCGAAGATCCGCGCGTCCGCCGCATCGGATTCCGCTTCCGCGGGTGAGGTGCCGAAAAACTCCGCGCGGATCTCGTCGCTGGACACCACGGCTTCCACATCGATCTGCCGACGCGCGATCAGTGCCCGGACGAAGCTGGTCTTGCCCGAAGCCGGCGGTCCGACGAGGACGACGAGCCCTGCCGGTACCCGGATGGCCGGCGTGTGAGAGCCGAGGTGGAGGCCGCCTGCGCGGTCGCGGGAAGCCGTCTCGCCCGTGCGGTGGAAGCGGCAGGCGGTGCCCGGCCCGGCGTCATGCGCTTCGCCGGGGCTCGGGGCGTCGTGGTCGTGGCCCCTGCCACGCAGCAGTTGTTCGTCACCGTCCATGCCGGCCAGCCTCCCAGCCGTCATCGGCAGCCGGAAGACGCCGGGCTCGGCGCTCCTGCGCGTCGGACGGTTGCGGAGTTCGCTCCCGAGGGTCAGTGCGCTCAAGAGATCGGTGCCGGTTTTGAATCGCCGCCGTGTCAGGTCCGGTGGCAGCGCGTTCAGTCGGTGTTCGTAGGGCTGGACGGGCTTCAGGAGCGACCGGGCATTTGTACCGGCTTCCTCCCTGCCCGTGGTGCCTGAAGCCGGTGTTGTGTCGGTCGGGGGCGGGTATGCCCCGCTCGGGCGGCACGAAGTAGGCGCAGCAGGGGGGGAACGGCGATGAGTCGCGGGAGTGTGGACAAAGGCTGTCTGGCCCTCGGGCTGGTGTTCCTGCCTTTCGGCCTGGGGCTTGGGTACGTGCTGCTGATGATGGTCTGGCGGCTCGGTCGCTTCCTCTGGACCACGGGCGGGCCACGACTTGCCGAGGGCGATCCGATGGCGTGGACCGTCCTCGGCATGGTCCTCTTCTTCGTCGCGGTCGTGGTCTTCATACATTGGGACGCGGGCCGGGACGGCCCGAACCCCCGGCCCGGCCGGGCGGTCCACCAGGGGGAGGACTGGTACTGGGAGCCTGATCGGATCGAGTACCCGCCGAAGCCGGAGGGCGGTTCCCGGCGCCCGCCCTCCTCCTGACCTGCCCCCCCCTGGGCTCCGGATCCGGATCCGGCTCCGGATCCTGCTTCCGGCCCGTGGGGGGACAGTGGCGTCGTTCGCCGAGGTGGGGACTACGCGGTCAGTGGCCGGTTTACGAGGGGGCGTCCAGGACCTGGCGCAGTCGGTGGGCGAACTCGTCCGGCTTTCCCGGGTAGCCGAACTCGCCGTCGCAGAAGCCGGCGTGGTGGCTCGGGAAGACGGTCACCGGTTGTCCGAGGAGTTCGGCGGTCGCGGCGGAGGTGCGTCCCGTCTGAAGGTTCTCGGACTCCTCGCCCACGGCGATCACGACGCGGGTCGGCGCGGCGGTGATCGCGTCGGCGTCCGGACGGTAGCTGCTGACCGCCCACGAGCGGTCGGACAGGAGCGGGTCGTCGCGTGAGCCGTCGTCCTGCGTGGGCAGGCCGAACGTGGCGGGATCGGGCTGCGGTCGGGCGAAGTACGCGTCGGTGAACTCTCCCTCCCACGAGGTCATGGCCACGAACGCGGCCATCCCGGCCCCCCAGCCGTGCTGCTCGTAGGCCTCCCGGACCGCGGCCCGTGCCCGCACGGCCGCCTCCCGGTCCGGGGTGAGGGTGATCAGCGGCGGTTCGTGGGCGACCAGGGTGGTCACGTCCGCGGGGTACGCCGCCACGACCGCGAGCGCGGTGATCGCTCCGCCGCTGCTGGCGAACATCTCGACCGGTCCGGCCCCGAGGGCCTCGATGACGGCGTGCACGTCGTCGGCCTGGGTCTGCGGCGTGTGGTCGTGCCGCCCGTCCTCGCGGGTGCTGCGGCCGAGCCCGCGCGGGTCGTAGGTGACGACGGTCCGCTCGGGGAAGCGCGCGGCGAGCGCGGCGAAGCCGCTGGCATCCATGGGCTGCCCGATCATGAGCAGCGGTGGGCGTCCGTCTGTGGTCGGCAGCGGTCCGCGAACGTCGTAGACGAGGTTCGCGCCGGCTGTTTCGAGCGTGTGGGTTTCCATGTCTGTGCAGACCGGTTCCGTTCCGGAAACTCATCGGTGCGGGCGATGTGCGCTGTGCGGGCGGTGGGGCGGTCCCCCGGTGCGCCGGAGGTCGACCAGGGGTGTCCCGTGGCGGTGGCGGCCGTCGGCTGACCGGCCGTGCGTATGACCGGCCCCGGGGCCGCGGTGGAGGGGTGGCGGAGCTGGGCTTGAAGCGGTCAGGAATCGAGAAGCCTCCGGCCACGCCCCGCTCCTACCGTGGAGGGCATGGCAACCACCACTTCCTCAGCAGCCGGCCTGTCCCTCGCGTCGGTCACCCTCGACGTGGCCGATCTCGAAGCCGCCCGCCGCTTCTACCGCGCCTTCGGTGTGGACGCGTACGTACGTCTGCGGGCGTCCGAAGCGCCTTCCACCGGTTTCCGCGGCTTCACCATGGCGCTCACGGTGGCCAATCCGGCCACCGTCGACGCCTTCCTCGGTTCCGCCGTCGACGCCGGGGCCACGGTGCTCAAGCCGGCCGCGAAGTCGCTGTGGGGGTACGGCGGTGTCGTCCGGGCCCCGGACGGGGCGATCTGGAAGGTGGCGACCTCGGCGAAGAAGGACACCGGGCCCGCCGACCGCGAGATCGACGAGGTCGTCCTCCTGCTGGGCGTCGAGGACGTGAAGGCCGCCCGGCAGTTCTACGCCGACCGGGGCATGGCCGTGGCCAGGAGCTTCGGCGGCAAGTACGCCGAGTTCGTCCCGGGACGGTCCGGCGCGGTCAAGCTGGCGCTGTACAAGCGTCGCGGCCTGGCCAAGGACCTCGGCGTCCCCGCCGACGGCACCGGCTCGCACCGCCTCGTCCTCGGCGGCACCACCGGCGCCTTCACCGATCCGGACGGATTCGTCTGGGAGGCCGCCGCGTCGTCCTGAGCCCCGATCCCGTACTCCCCGGCCGACGAGGAGCGGATCCGTGCCCTGGTCGAGAGGGCGGTGGGCTGAGCCGCCCCGGTCTTCCCTCCGCTCGTCGGATCCCGGGGAGGCGACGGAACAGGTCCTGCTCGGGCCATCCGCTGCTTCGGTCCCCGGGGTGTCCCGCTGCCGTCCGGCACGGTCGGGTACGGCGCGCGGGGAACGCGTCGCCCGTCTTCCGCATCCTCACAGCTGCACCAAGGGGCGCGGGCCCCGCAGCCTTCGGAAGAGACGGTGAAGCACCACCATGAACGCCTCCCCCGCCATCGTTCCTGTGCCCGGCCTCAGCGGAAGGGGCCGGGCCGGCGCAACGGCCCTGGCATTCGCCGGAGGGCTCCTGCTCGGGGTCCTGACCAATCTGGCCCAGGGCTGGCTCCCGGGGTCCTGGAACCAGATCGCCAACTCCGGGGCGATCTGGTCGGTCGCCGCGTTCGCGGCGGGCGCGCTGCTGGCCGGGCGGGTCGGCCTGCCCGTGGCCGCCGTCGCGGGGCTGTGTGCCGAGGCCGGTCTCGTCGTCGGTTACTACGGCTACGCGGAGGTCGCGCGCGACGGCGTGGGGTCGCTGTTCGCTCCGCTGGTCTGGCTGGGCACGGCGTTCGTCGCCGGGCCTCTGTTCGGGGTGGCGGGCCTGTGGTGGCGGGGCGCCTGCCCGCGGCGTCGCGTCGTCGGCATCGCCGCGCTCGGGGGCGTCTTCGGCTCGGAGGCCATTCACTACGCCTGGGTCCTGCACTACGCCGCGCAGGCGTGGACCTGCCTGGCCGCCCTGGTCCTGGTGCCGCTGCTCATGGGCCGCACCTTGAAGGAGCGGGCGTCGAGCCTCCTGGTCGCCGCCCTCTTCTCGCTGCTGGCCTACCTGGTCCTCTACGAGCTGGTCCTGTCGACGCTCCTCGACTGAGACGGCCTCGTGGCCCGGGAGCCCGCCGCTCGTCCCGCCGGTCGCCGGTCGCCGGTCGCCGGTCATCCTGTCGGGAGCGTCCGGTGGATGCGTACCCCGTGCGGTACCGGGGAGGCGACCGCGACGGCGGCCGCGTGGTCAGGACCCACAGGCAGGTCGGTGAGCTGCCATCCGGGGACGGCGCGGCTGACGTCGTCCGCGTCGAGGTCGCGGCCGAGACCGGTGCCCAGGCCTTTGAGGTACGCCTCCTTGCGTGCCCACAGGCGGGCGAAGACCGCCCGGCGGGCGTTCTGGGGCGCTGCCTCGATCTCCGCGCGTTCCGCCGGATGCAGCGTCCGCGTGAGTTCCTCCACCACCTCGGGCCCCGGGAGGACCTCCGCGTCGACGCCGATCGGGGTCGGTGCGACGCCGATCAGGACCAGGCCCCGGCTGTGGGAGAGGGAGAACTCCAGTGGCGCGGGGGTGAGCACGGGCCGCCCGTGCTGCTCCGCGCAGCACGGGCAGGGGGCGCGGGTGAAGCGCAGGTCGCCCGGCGCCACGCCGGTCAGGCCGGACAGGACCGTGCGGAGCGCGACGTGGGCGAAGCCGTAGAGCGCGCGGACCCTGTCGTGGGCGAAGGCGGCCATGCGCCGGCGCTCCGTCTCGTCCAGCACGGTCAGGTCCGATACGGCCCGTGAGGTCTCCGGGGCGCGGAGGATCCACACCTGTACGTCCTCGGTACCGGGTGTTTCGTTACCGGGTGTTCCGTCACCGGGTGTTCCGGTGTCCCTCGGGGAATTCACTGCCGCTCCATGCCGATCATGTTCCCAGACCGCGCTCCTGCGGGACGCCGCGGGCCCGGGAACCGCGCGGGCTTGCGAGCTTCTACAGACTGCGGGCGTTGATGTCGCCCTTGACGGTGGTGGCGTGGATGGTGAGCGTGGCCGTGCCGTCGTTCCTCAGGTCGTTGCCGACGCGACCGTGGGAAGTGCCGGCGTCCAGCGAGGCGGAGACCCCCCGGGCGGCGGCGACCGAGATGTCGCCCTGCTGGGTGCGCAGGGTGACCGTGCCGCCCAGGGCCTCGGCGATGCGCAGGTCGCCCCTCGTCGTGCTGATCTCTGCGGATCCCCTCAACCGGCCGACCTCGACGGTCCCGTCGACCGCGGTGAGACGGACGCCCGCGGCCTCGTCGATCTTGATCCGCCGGTACGCGCCGTCGAAGACGACCTCGCCGAGCCGTCCGACGCCCCGGAACTCGGTGGCGGCGGCCTTCCCCTCGACCCGGGAGCCGACGGGGAGCCGGACCGTCACCTCGACGGAGCCGGAGGAGGTGAAGTACTGGTTCTTCACCGGCACCACGACCCGCAGGACACCGTCGGCGTACTCCACCGAGGCCTGTTCCGCGGCCTTGGCGTCACGGCTCTTGGAGGGGTTCATCGGCAGCACCTCGACCACGGTGTCGGTCCGGGTGGCGGCGATGACCTGGACGCGGCCCGCAGGGACGTCGAAGACGGCGGCGATCGGGGTGGGGGTGTCGAACTTCTGCATGGCATGCTCCCGCTTCTGCACGGCGCGCTCCCGGCGACTCTATGTTTCGTATGACTGAAAGGCTACGTTGCGTTCGAGCGTGCGGCAACGAATCGATTGCTTGGTGGGGGTGTTTTTGCAGCACAGGACCAGAAACTCATTGCGGTGGCTTGGATTTAATGCAACGCTGCCCCCTGCGCGCGTTGCAATGCATTGACGGTTAACGCTACGCTGACGATCTCGGGGAAACGAAGGAGGCCGCGGTGCCGGGAGGCAGGCTCACCCAGAAGGACCGTCAGCAGATCGCGCTGGGGCTGGCCGATGGGCTCGCGTACGCGGAGATCGCCCGGGGGCTCGGGCGTCCGACCTCGACGGTCACGCGCGAGGTGATGCGCAACGGCGGCCCCCTCGCCTACCGTGCGGACCTGGCCCACCGCGCCACGGAACAGCGCGCCCACCGGCGCAGGCCCGCCCCCTCGCGGGAGCCGGAGCCGGCCCGTCGTCCGCGCGGCGGCGACATCGAGGCCGTGCGCGCCTACGAGGAGCTGTTCACCACCGTCATGATGCAGTCGGGCATGCCCAGGATGATGGCCCGCGTGATGGTCGCCCTCCTCATGACCGACGCCGGCAGCCTGACGGCGTCGGAACTCGCTCAGCGGCTCCAGGTCAGCCCCGCGACCGTCTCCAAGTCGATCGCCTTCCTGGAGAGCCAGGCCCTCGTCCGCAGAGAACGGGACGAGCGCCGTCGCGAGCGCTACGTGGTCGACGACGACCTCTGGTACCAGTCGATGATCGCCAGCGTCCACTCCCTCGTCCAGCAGGTCGAGGTCGCACGCCAGGGCGTCGACGTCCTCGGCCCCGGCACCCCGGCCGCGGTCCGCCTGGAGAACGTCGCCCGCTTCCTCGACTTCGTCGCCGAGAGCCTCGCCCGCGCCGCCGAGCAGGCCCGCGAAGTCCTCTTCACCGAAGCCGCCGGGACGACTGCGGAGGACGACGACGCCGCGCCCGAGCCCGGCCACGGCAAGTAAGACGCCATAACACCCCCTCCCCCGTGACCGGACGGGGCTCGGCAATACGGATCGAGCCCGCCCAAGCCCACCGGCGCCTGGGAGTGGGTAGGGGTGATTTCACGCCATAGAAAACCGTCGAGCCGGTTTTTCGCCCTCCACCCCCCAGACGCCGACATCTCCCCCGGAGCACCCGAATCCACCTGATCCCGTCCGGATCAGAGTGCACATCTCCCGTTCCGCATGGCGCACTTCGGGGCCGGTATGCCGCATATCTCTGCCACATGCCATGGGCTTCAGGGTGGCGGAAAGCGGTCACTACCCATCATAAACCGGGCGCGCGGTTTGTTAATCTTCCAGGGCTCACCACCACGGCTGCGACCTCTCCGCGGAACGGGCCGTCCCGCGCCCCGGAAACGAAAGGGAGCCATAGCGTTCACCCTCACATCATTGCAATGAACGGAGCACCGACCATTGCATTCATCTTGAGGTCGTCGCAATGATTTCACGTCAACTACCTGCTGTTTCGCATTTTTTACGCAACAAGTGTGTTGCCAGCTCAGTGAACGCAACGTAGCTTTTCTCGTGTCGGAAACGACAAGGGCACTACAGGGAACGACTTCAGGAGCAGACACCATGCAGACCTTCCAGACCCCTGCCGCGATCACCGCCGCCGTCGAGATCCCCGTCGGCCGCATCCGTCTCGTCGCCACCGACCGCGCCGACACCACGGTCGAGGTCCGCCCGGCCGACGCCTCCAAGAGCCGGGACGTGAAGGCGGCTCAGGGAACCACGGTCGCCTTCGCCGACGGCGTCCTGCGGATCGAGGCCCCCGAGGCCAAGACCCAGCTCCTCGGCCCCTCCGGCTCCGTCGAGGTCACCGTCCGGCTCCCGGCCGGCTCCAGCGTCGAGGCCAAGGCCGCCGCCGCGGACCTGCGGAGCACCGGCCGGCTCGGCGACGTCGCCTTCGACAGCGCCCAGGGCCCGGTCGAGCTCGACGAGACCGCGAGCGTCCGACTGACCCTCCAGGACGGCGACATCACCGTCGGCCGCCTGGACGGATCGGCCGAACTCACCACCGCGCGGGGCGACCTGCGCATCACCGAGGCGCTGGGCGGGCGGCTCGTCCTGACCACCCGGTCCGGCTCCATCACCGTCGGCGCGGCCCCCGGGGTCTCCGCCACCCTCGACGCCGGCACCACCCACGGCCGGATCTCCAACTCCCTGCGGAACGCCGAGGGTTCCGAGGCCGGCCTGACCATCCGCGCCACCACCGCCCACGGCGACATCACCGCCCACGGCAACTGACCGCGCCCCCACTCTTCCGAGGAGCACA
Organism: Streptomyces cinereoruber; assembly: GCF_009299385.1. NCBI lineage: Bacteria > Bacillati > Actinomycetota > Actinomycetes > Kitasatosporales > Streptomycetaceae > Streptomyces > Streptomyces cinereoruber. Next base: position 415,324 of record NZ_CP023693.1, read on the forward strand.
CGCCCATGTCCGACCTGGCGATCGCGGCGCACGGACTGCGCAAGTCGTACGGCGACAAGACCGTCCTCGACGGCGTCGACCTGACCGTCCCCACCGGCACCATCTTCTCCCTGCTCGGGCCGAACGGGGCGGGCAAGACGACGGCCGTGAAGATCCTGTCCACCCTGATCGGCGCCGACGGCGGCCAGGCCTTCGTCGGCGGCCACGACCTGGCCGCCGACCCGCAGAAGGTCCGCGCGGCGATCGGCGTCACGGGGCAGTTCTCCGCCGTCGACGGTCTGATCACCGGCGAGGAGAACATGCTCCTCATGGCCGACCTGCACCACCTGTCCAAGGCCGAGGGCCGCCGGGTCACCGCCGAACTCCTCGAACGCTTCGACCTGGTGGAGGCCGCGAAGAAGCCCGCCTCCACCTACTCCGGCGGCATGAAGCGCCGCCTCGACATCGCCATGACCCTGGTCGGCGGCCCCAGGATCATCTTCCTCGACGAGCCCACCACCGGTCTCGACCCGCGCTCCCGCCACGACATGTGGCAGATCGTCCGCGAGCTCGTCGGCGGCGGCGTCACCGTCTTCCTCACCACCCAGTACCTGGAGGAGGCCGACCAGCTCGCGGACCGCATCGCCGTCCTCGACAAGGGAAAGATCGCCGCCGAGGGCACCGCAGCCGAACTCAAGCGCCTCGTCCCCGGCGGACACGTCCGCCTCCGCTTCACCGACCCCGCCGCCTACCGCAGCGCCGTCGAGACGCTGCACGAGGCGGCCCGGGAGGAGGAGTCGCTGTCCCTGCAGCTCCTGAGCGACGGCAGCCAGCGCGACCTGCGTTCCGTCCTCGACCGGCTGGACCGCGCCGGCATCGAGGCCGACGAGCTCACCGTCCACACGCCCGACCTCGACGACGTCTTCTTCGCCCTCACCGGCACCGACGTCCCCGCTCAGCCGAACCAGCCGAACCAGCCGAACCAGCCGAACCAGCCGAACCAGCCGAACCAGCCGAACCAGCCGAACCAGCCGAACCAGCCGAACCAGCCGAAGGAGGCTGCCCGATGAGCTCCCTGTCCCTCGCCGTGCGCGACTCGACCACGATGCTGCGCCGCAACCTCCTGCACGCCCGGCGCTACCCCTCCCTCACGCTCAACCTGCTGCTCACGCCGATCATGCTGCTCCTGCTCTTCGTCTACATCTTCGGCGACGCGATGGGCGCGGGCCTCGGCGAGGGAGCGGGCCGCGACGCCTACATCGCGTACGTCGTCCCCGGCGTGCTGCTGATGACGATCGGCTCCACTCTGGTCGGCACCGCCGTGTCCGTCGCGACCGACATGAACGAGGGCATCATCGCCCGCTTCCGTACCATGGCGATCCACCGCGGGTCGGTGCTCTTCGGGCACGTCGCCGGCAGCGTGCTGCAGGCGATCCTCGCCGTCGTCCTGGTCGGCGCGGTCGGTGTGGCCATCGGCTTCCGCTCCACGGACGCGGGCTTCGTCGAGTGGGTCGCGGCGTTCGGCCTGCTCGCCCTGTTCGCCCTGGCGTTCACCTGGATCGCGGTCGGCATGGGCCTGGGCAGCCCGAACGCGGAGGCCGCCAGCAACAGCGCCACGCCGCTGATCCTGCTGCCGCTGATCTCCAGCGCCTTCGTGCCGATCGGCTCGATGCCGGGCTGGTTCCAGCCGATCGCCGAGTACCAGCCCTTCACCCCCGCCATCGAGACCCTCCGCGGCCTGCTCCTGGGCACCGAGATCGGCAACAGCGGCTGGATCGCCGTCGCCTGGTGCCTGGCCCTGACCGCGCTCGGCTACCGCTGGTCGAAGTCGCAGTTCGACCGCGACCCGAAGTAGCCGGCCCGGACGTACGTACAGCACCACAGCACGCAGGCAGCACAGGCCGCCACGGTCCCTCTTCGGAACCGCGGCGGCCTGTGCTCATTCCCCTGCGGAGGTCAGCCGGCCTTGCGCCGGAAACCCCGGTTCTGACGGCTGGGGCCGGCGGCGCCGTTGATCTTCAGCCGCGCCTCGTGGTGGGCCTGCTGGGACCTGGCGTTGCGGGTCTTGCGCTCCAGGGCCTCCTGGAACTTCCGCTTGGCGTCGCTCTCGTCGACGTTGTTCTCCGGCGTCTCGGCCATGTGTTTCCTCCTGAGCGTGTTTCGGATCGATTTCAGTACGTGTAGGCGGTCAGGTCGGCGGCGAGGGAGGCGTCGACGTTCGCCTTCAGGCGGGTGCCGTTCTCCTCGTGCGACTCCTGCAGGACCTCGCCCGAGGCGTGGACGCGGGCCACCAGCTGCCCCTGCGTGTAGGGGACGAGCACCTCCACCCCGACGTCGGGATGCGGCAGTTCCTCCGCGATGCGGGCAAGGAGGTGCTCGATGCCCTCGCCGGTACGGGCCGACACCGCGATCGCCGTCGGCTCGGCGCGCTTGAGCCGCTCCAGCGCTTCGGGCGACGCCGCGTCCGCCTTGTTGACGACGACGAGCTCCGGCACGCCCTGCCCGCCGATCTCGCCGATGACGGTGCGTACGGCCTCGATCTGGGACTGCGGGTCGGGGTGCGAGCCGTCGACCACGTGCAGGATGAGGTCCGCCTCGGCGACCTCCTCCAGGGTGGAGCGGAAGGCGTCGACGAGCTGGTGCGGCAGGTGGCGGACGAACCCGACCGTGTCGGCCAGGGTGTAGGCCCGGCCGCCGGCCGTCTCGCTGCGGCGCACGGTCGGGTCGAGGGTGGCGAACAGGGCGTTCTGTACGTGGACCTCGGCGCCGGTGAGGCGGTTGAGGAGCGAGGACTTGCCCGCGTTGGTGTAGCCCGCGAGGGCGACCGAAGGGACCTTGTTGCGGCGGCGTTCCTGCCGCTTGAGGTCGCGGGCGGTCTTCATCTCCTCGATCTCCCGGCGCATCTTCGCCATCTTGTCGCGCAGCCGGCGCCGGTCCGTCTCGATCTTCGTCTCGCCGGGACCGCGGGTGGCCATGCCGCCGCCCGCGCCACCGCCGCCGCCCATCTGCCGGGACAGCGAGGCGCCCCATCCGCGCAGACGCGGCAGCATGTACTGCATCTGCGCGAGCGCGACCTGTGCCTTGCCCTCGCGGGAGGTGGCGCGCTGGGCGAAGATGTCGAGGATCAGAGCGGTCCGGTCGACCACCTTGACCTTGACGACCTCCTCCAGGCGGACGAGCTGGGCGGGGCTGAGCTCGCCGTCGCAGACGACGGTGTCGGCGCCGGTGGCCTCGACGAGGTCGCGCAGCTCCCCGGCCTTGCCGGAGCCGATGTACGTGGCCGGGTCCGGCTTGTCGCGGTGCTGGATGACGCCGTCGAGGACGAGGGCGCCCGCGGTCTCGGCGAGGGCGGCGAGCTCGGCGAGGGAGCTCTCGGCCTCCGCGACCGTACCGGAGGTCCACACGCCGGCGAGGACCACGCGCTCCAGGCGGACCTGGCGCTGCTCGACCTCGACCACGTCCCGGAGTTCGGTGGACAGGGTCGCGACGTGGCGCAGGCCGGTGTCCCGGGTGGAGTCGATGGCGTCGGCGGCGCCGATGCGGCCGCCGACGGGGGTGGGATCGTGTTCTGTCGCAGTCATGCGTTTCCTCTCGCTCGGATGGGGTGGTTCAGGGGGGCGGGGCGGGGGTCCGCCGACCGCCGGGCGGCGGCGCTGCCGCCCTTTCTCCGTGAGGAGTCACGGCCGCAGGGAAGGACCCGCCCGGCGGCCGGCCGGGTCAGCCGCTGAGGGTGGCCGACCCGCGCAGTTCGAGGTGGGAGCCGGAAAAGGCCCTGCGCATCCGCCGGTCGTGCGTGACGGTCACCACGGCGCCCGTGTAGTGCGCCAGGGCCTGTTCCAGCTCCTCGACGAGCAGCGGGGAGAGGTGGTTGGTGGGCTCGTCCAGGAGCAGCAGGTCCGCGGGCCGGGTGACCAGACGCGCCAGGTCGATGCGGCGGCGCTGGCCCACGGACAGGGAGCCGACCGGCAGGTCCAGCTCGGACTCGCGGAACAGGCCCAGGGACAGGAGCTGTTCGGCGTACTCGTCGGCGTGGCCGGGGCGGCCCTCGGCGAATTCGGCGAGCACCGAGCGCCGGGGGCGTTCGGGCAGTTCGTCCTGGCGCAGCCAGCCGATCCGCCCGGCCCGCCGCACGGTGCCCGCGTCGGGCTCCAGGTCGCCGGCGAGCACCCGGAGCAGGGTGCTCTTGCCTGCCCCGTTGGGGCCGGTGATCAGCAGCCGCTCGCCGGGGGCGAGGGACAGCGAGTCGAGTGCGAGCCGGCCCTCGACGCGCAGCCCGGAGACCTCGGTGAGCGGCCCCTCGGGAATTCCGGGGGTCCCGGTGGCTTCTGCGGCCCCGGTGGTCCTGTCGGGCGTGTCACCGGTCTCGATGGCGGCGGTGAAGCGCAGCGGCTCGGGCGGCTTCGGCACCGGATCGGCGCGGAGCCGGTTCAGCCGTTCGTTGGCGTTGCGGGCCTTGCTGGAGGTCGAGGACGAGGAGGAGCGGGCCCGGTGGTGCTCGGAGCCGCTGAAGGCCCAGGGGCCCTTCTTGGCGATGGTGGCCAGCATCCGGCCCGCGTTGGCGGCACGGGTCTCCTGCCGTTCGATCTCGGCGAGGTACTCCTCGTACTCCCGTTCCCAGCGGGCGCGGGCGGTGGCCTTGGCCGTGAGGTAGCCCTGGTAGCCGTTGCCGTACCGGGTGACGGTCCTGCGGTCGGGGTCGACCTCCAGGATGGCGGAGGTGACGGCCTCCAGGAAGGCGCGGTCGTGGGTGATGACGACGACGGTGCCGCGGTGGCCCCGCAGCCGCTTCTCCAGCCAGTCCACGGCCTGGTCGTCCAGGTCGTTGGTGGGCTCGTCCAGGAGCAGCAGTTCGGGGGCGGCGGCCAGGACGGCGGCCAGGGCGAGCCGGGAGCGCTCGCCACCGGAGAGGGTGTCCACCGGGCGGTCGCGGTCGAGGCCCGGCAGGCCGAGGCCGTGCAGGGCCGCGTCCGCGCGGGCGTCGGCCTCGTAGCCGCCGCGGTCCTCGAACTCGGCGAGCAGGTCGCCGTACTCGGCGAGGAGCCGCGGGTCGTCGTCCACCAGCGCGTCCTCGACCTCGTGGAGCCGCTTCTCCAGGGCCCGCAGGTCCGCGAAGGCGCGGTCGAGCACGTCCCCGACGGTGGCTCCGGCCGGCATGTCCAGGCGTTGCGACAGGTGACCGACGCCGCCGGGGGCGGTGACGGTCACCTCGCCGTTGTCCGCGGCCTCGGCTCCGGCGATCAGCCGGAGCAGGGTGGACTTGCCGGAGCCGTTGTCGCCGATGACGCCGGCCTTCTCGCCGGGCTTGACGGTGAGGGACACCCGGTCGAGCACGACGTGTTCGTCGTACCGTTTGGTGACCTCCTCCAGCGTGAGCTGGGAATGCACCCGTGATGCCGCGGGTGAGGACATGCGCATATGCGTACTCCTGGTGGTGCGGGGTCGAAGAGCGGGGGCCGGATTCCGCGCGAACTGCTGGGCGGGGCCGGGCGTTCGTGGTGCTGCTGCGGCAGGGCGCCTCCTTGGCACGGGTACGGGGCAAGCCCGGCGGAGGTCCGGTGCTTGCCGTGTCGCCCGTACGGCCTTACCTGTCCGCGCGGTTCATCGCGGCCCGCCGTTCCGGACGGGCTCAGCCTGCGCGGACGAGCCGGTCGTCGGCGCTCCGCGCCGTCGTGGCGGCGCTCCCGGGGCCGGCCGTGAACGTCGCGCGCTGCAGCCGGCGCAGGGCGGCGGAGGGTTCCAGGCCCAGCTCGCGCACGAGGGTGTCGCGCAGCCGCCGGTAGACGCCGAGGGCCTCGCCGCGGCGGCCGGAACGGTGCGGGGCGAGCATGAACTGCCCGTGCAGGTTCTCGTGCGTGCGGTAGCGGCCGGCCAGGAAGGTGAGTTCGGCGAGCAGCTCGCGGTGGCGGCGGAGCCGCAGGTCGGCCTCGATGCACTGGTCCAGCGCGCAGAGCCGGGACTCCTCGAGCCGCCGGGCCTCCTTGCCGAGCCGCACCCCGCTCCGGACGTCGTGGAAGGCCGGGCCGGACCACAGCGACAGCGCCTCGCGCAGCAGCCGGGTCGCGCCCGGGAGGTCGCCCGAATCCATCGCCCGGTACCCCTCGCCGACGAGCCGGTCGAACGCGCGGACGTCGACGGTGCCGCCGCCGCTGTCGAGCAGGTGACCGCCCGGCAGCGTCACGAGCACGTCCTCGGTGGCGCGCCGCCCGGCGGAGGCCTGCTCTCCGCCGGACGCGGCCTGCTCCAGGACGGTGGCGATCAGGGCCCGCAGCTGCTGCACATGGGTCTCGGGCGCTGCGCGGCGGCGCGTCCGCCCACAGCTCCTCGATCAGCGCCGGCACCGGGACGACCTGGTCGGCGTGGAGCGCCGGCAACGCCAGAACCTGCCGTGGTTTCCGGGCCGTCGGCGTGATGGAGAGTCCCCGCTCCCGCGCCGCCAGTGCGCCCAGTACTTCGGTGTCCACGCGTCACTCCCCTGTCCGCGGCTGAAGCCACGCTCAGTAAAAAACAGCACGTGCGGTTTGTCAATATAAAACCGGCCGTGCTGTTTTAAATGAGGAGAGGGGGCTCCAGGTTCCAGGAAAACCCCCTGTGACCTGCGGATTCATCACCTCGCCGCAGCCGCCGCGTCCACTCGCCGGGCCCGGCGCGGGCTCTACGAAGGCCGCGCCTCCTCGACCCTGACGCCGTGCAGGGCGTCCTCCGGCACGAGCGTGGGCAGCAGCAGCCGCCAGAACCGTCCGACCGCGGCCGCCGAGAGCCACTGCGCGTCCCGTACGCCGAGCACCTCGAAGCCCACGGTCGCGGCCACCACGGCGGTCACCACGTCCTGCGCCGCCGCCTCCGGGCGCAGTTCGCCCTCCTCCTCGGCGCGCTCCACCGCCTCCTCGACCCAGGACCGCCAGTGCTCCCGCAGGCCGGTGCGGACCGGACGGACCGGTCCGCCGCTCAGCGCGAAACCGGCCCGCAGCACCACGTCGCGGCGCAGCGCGCCGGCGAGCCCCTGGGTGGCGTCGACCAGGAACTGCACGCGGCCCGCCCCGACCGGCGGGCCGACACCGGTGACGACCCGCAGTCTGTCCAGCGCCTCCGCCTCGACGGCGTCGGCGAGGGCCGCCTTGTTCTCGAAGTGGAAGTGCAGCGCCCCGTTGCTGACACCGGCCAGGGAGCTGATCTGCGAGAGCGACGACGCGGAGAAGCCCTCCCGGTCGAACACCTCGGCCGCGGACCGGATCAGGGTTTCACGCGTGCGCGCCGCGCGCTCCTGCTTGACCATCGACTGCTCCGTCACTGCAGAGGAAGCCGCGCCCGCCGAGGAGCAGGCCGGCGGGGTGCACCGTGGGGCCTCACGGGAGAAGGCGCGTCCGGCGCCGCCCGGTCCCCCCGGCCACCGCACCCCGACCCTCCGCAGGCACACCCCCGCGCAACCCTAACAAACCGCTTAAGCGGTTTCTATTGCATGACGATCTCACACCCTGCGCCGTACGGCACCGGAGGCGGAGAGTCGGCCGAGTGGCACCAGAGGTAAGATACGAACTGGGCGGTTTTTTTAATGACACCCGAGGATTACCGTACGAAAGAGGCGAAAGTGGTCAAGCAGGACCGGTCAGTCCGCACACGGCAGACGATCCTCTCGGCAGCGGCCAGGGTCTTCGAGGAGCGCGGCTACCAGATGGCCACGATCAGTGAGATCCTCACCGCCGCCGGAGTGACCAAGGGAGCCCTGTACTTCCACTTCCCCTCCAAGGAAGACCTGGCCCGGGGCGTCATCCACGCGCAGGACCAGGTGCTCCCCGTCCCGGCGCGCGGCTACAAGATCCAGGAACTCACGGACACCGTGATGCTGCACGCCTACCGGCTGCAGACCGATCCGATGGTCCGGGCCGGTGTGCGGCTCTCCCTCGACCAGCAGGCCCAGGGCCTCGACCGCAGCGGTCCCTTCGCCTACTGGGTCGAGGTCGTCGGAGCCCTTCTCGACGAGGCCCGCACCAAGGGGGAGCTCCTCCCCCACGCCGTACCCTCCGAAGTCGCCGACATCCTCGTCGGTTCCTTCGCCGGCGTCCAAGCCATGTCCCAGGCCGTGTCCGACTACCAGGACCTGCTGACCCGCGCCTCGAACCTCCTCCGCTACGTGCTCCCCGGCGTGACCGCCCCCACCGTCCTCGCCGCCCTCGACCTCACCGAGAACCGCGCCCACGCCACCGCCGCCGAACTCGGCCTCACCCCCCACGCGCCCACCCCCTGACCTGCGACACAACCGCCGGGCACACGCGCGGGGAGTCCGGCCGGCTGCTTCCGTCCGCCCTCTCCCCGTGATCCCGGGTGTCAGCCCCGGGGCACCGCGATGTACGCCTCCTGGGGTGTGGTGGTCGGCGTGTAGCGGGACGCGGCGGGCGCGGCCGGGATCAGGTCCCGGTGGATCACCTTGGCGACGGCCTGGATCGTGCTCACGCCGTAGTTCATCGTGCTGTTGCCGTCGGTGAGCACGGAGACGGTGTAGTCGTGGCCGCCGCCCTTGAACGTGCCGACGCTGTGCACGCGCCAGCCGCGCGTGGCGCGCTGCAGCCAGCCGTTCTTGACGTGCACGGACACGGAGGCGGGCGCGCCGGCCGGGGTCCCCCACTTCTGCGAGGTGACGACGTTGCCCATGAGCTTGAGGATGTAGGCGCGGGCGTTGTCGCTCAGGACGGTGTTCTTGGCGGTGATCAGCGAGAGCAGGCGCTGCTCGTCGGTGACGTTGATCTGGGTGAGTCCCCAGTAGCCGCCCGAGCCCGGCACCGTCCGCGTCATGCCGGCGGCCGTCAGGAAGCCCTTCACCTTGGTGACGCCGAGCTGCTTCCACAGGGTGGTGGTGGCCGCGTTGTCGGACTTGGTGATCATGGCGGTGGCGAGGCCGGCCTCGCGTGAGGTCAGGTACCGGTTGGTCTTCTTGGCGTCCCACAGGAGCGTGGCGAGGACGGTCACCTTCACGATGCTGGCCGAGTCGTACGAGGTCGTGGCGCGCAGGGTGCAGGTGGTGTTCGTGGTGCGGTCGCGCAGGCCGACGGCGACGGTGCCGGCGCGTCCGGCGAGGGCGGTGGTGATGTCCTTCTGGAGCTTGGCGGCGAGCCCGGCCTTGCCCGACGTGCAGCTGACCTGCGGTGCGGTGGCGGCGGAAGCGGGCGCCGCGCCCGCGACGACGGGCGCGAGCACTCCGGCCGCGGCCACGGCCGGAAGCACGCGGGCGCGCAGGGATGTGCGGTGAGTCATGTGGGTCCCCCCTGGAAACGGACGAACGCGCCTGTGGCGTGTTCGCCCTACACGACTCCTGGGCGTGCGAATGGTTGTACGGGAGACCGGCGGGGCCGGGGTGCCGGGCCCCCGTTCCGCTCCGGTTGCCGCTCCGGGCCGCGTGAGTGAGCTTGTAAGGGGTACTGGGAGGTTCCGAGTGGGACCACCGGTACCCGGTCGTTCGATCCTCAGGAGGAAACATGGCTTACCCCGAGCAGGACCCGAACCAGCAGGAAGGCCCCGCTGACGGCGGCGCGGCCGGTACGCCCGGCGTACACGACGGCGGTGCCGACGGCGGGGCAGAGGGTCCCGCGGACGGCGGCGCGGCGGGCACGCCCGGCGTACACGACGGCGGTGCCGACGGCGGCGCGGAAGGCCCTGCTGACGGCGGTGCGGCCGGTACGCCCGGCGTACACGACGGTGGTGCCGACGGCGGCGCAGAGGGTCCCGCGGACGGCGGCGCGGCAGGCACGCCCGGCGTACACGACGGAGGCGCCGACGGCGCGGCCGACGAGACCGGTCGCGGCGTTTGAGCACGGCCCCCACGACGCTTCGGGACACCGCCGCCGACACCGGCCGCGGTGTCCTCGAAGCGCGTCTGACGAGCCTCAGCCGCGCGGAGTTCGCCCGGGACGTCTGGGGGCGCGCTCCGCTGCTCACGCGCGGGGCCGGTGACTTCTCCGACCTGTTCTCGGCGTCGGCCGTGGACGAGCTGGTCTCCCGGCGCGGGCTGCGCACGCCGTTCCTCCGCGTCGCCAAGGACGGCTCCACCCTCCCGGAGGCCTCGTTCACCTCTTCCGGAGGAGCCGGCGCGACGGTCTCGGACCAGCTCGACGACACCGCCCTGTGGCGGAGCTTCGCCGACGGCGCCACCCTGGTCCTGCAGGCGCTGCAGCGCACCTGGGAGCCGGTCGCGGACCTCGCGTCGCGGCTCGGTACGGAGCTGGGGCACCCGGTGCAGGCCAACGCGTACGTCACCCCGCCGCAGAACCGCGGGTTCGACGCCCACTACGACGTCCACGACGTCTTCGTCCTGCAGATCGCCGGGACCAAGCGCTGGATCGTCCACGAGCCCGTGCACCCGGACCCGCTGCGCGACCAGCCCTGGACGGACCACCGCGCCGCCGTCGCCGACGCCGCCCGGGGCGAGGCGTACCTCGACACCGTGCTCGAACCCGGCGACGTCCTCTATCTGCCGCGCGGCTGGCTGCACGCAGCCGAGGCGCAGGGCGCGGTGTCGATCCACCTGACGCTCGGCGTCCACACCTGGACGCGGCACGCCCTCGCCGAACAGCTCACGCGGGCCGCCCTCGCGCTGCTGCGCGACGACCCCGAGATGCGCGGCTCCCTCCCCGTGGGCGTGGAGGGACCGGACGACGAACTCGCCCTCGTACGCCGGCGTCTCGCCGAAGCCCTCGCCGAGGCCGATCCCGCGCCCCTGTTCCACCGGGCCCGTCGCGGCCAGGCCCGCCCCGGCGCCCTGGGGCCGCTGGCGCAGCTCGCGGCCGTCGACGGCCTCTCCGCCGGAACGCCGGTGCGGCTGCGCGAGGCGCTGGAGGCACGGCTCGACGGCGGGCGGCTCTCCACCCGCGTCGGCTGGCTCGACTTCCCGGAGACGGACCTGCCCGCGGTGCGCCGGGCCCTCGACGGGGAGGTACACCACGCCGGTGACCTCGGTGTCCCCTTCGTCGAACGACTTCTGCGGGCGGGCGTCCTGGTGCCTGCCGGGCCGTGAAGCGGGCGGCATGACGGCTCCCGCGCGCTTCTTCTGCGCCGACGCCGCCCGGCTGCGCGGCGACGCGCTCGCGGGCACCGCGCCGTACGGCTCGGTCTGGATCCTCATCGAGTACCGGGCCGGCTGGCCGGTCAACGGATTCGACGGCCTGGACCTCGAACCGGAGGTCAGGGCGCGGGTGTACACCGCCGCCCAGGCGCTGCGCGCCCGCATGCTGCTGATCAGGCGCCACGGGCGCCGCAGGCCGGACGAACCGCCGCGCTGGGCCGTCCTGCGGTACGACGGGGACGGCGCCCACCGCCAGAGGTGGGGCGTCTGGCGGAACGACAAGGACCTGGCGGAGATCGTCGACGCCCTGGACTCGCCCGGCGAACGGGACCGTCCGCCCGTCGTCCTCGTCTGCGCCCACGGCACGCACGACGCCTGCTGCGCCGTCCGGGGCCGTCCGGTGGGGCGCGCGCTGAGCGACCGCTGGCCGGAGCTGGTGTGGGAGTGCACCCACGTGGGGGGCGACCGGTTCGCCGCCAACGTCCTCGTCGCGCCCGACGGCGTCTACTACGGCAACCTCGACGCCGCCTCGGCGGTGACGGTGGTCGAGGGGCACCTGGCGGACCGCATCGGCGCGGACCACCTGCGCGGGTACACCGACCTCGTCCCGGCCCAGCAGGCCGCCCTGTCCGCCGTGCTCCGGCACGCGGGGCCGTCGGGGCGGCACGACTACGCGATCGAGGAGACGGTCCGCGAGGGCGACCGGTGGCGGATCCGCGTCACCGGCCGCCCCGCCGGCCTCTCGGCCTTCGAGGTCGAGGTCCGCGCCCACCGGTCCCCGCCCCTCCGGCTCACCTGCCGCGGCCTGTCCCCCGCCTCGGCGGTGTCGTACGAGGTCGTGTCGCTCCACGTCGGCTGACCCGGCGTCCGGTCCGGCCGGGACGAACCATCCGTCCGGCTCATGTGGGTGGACCGGTACGGGGCCACAACCGCATTCGAGGTTTCGGGCGCCCCCGCATGATCCACCGAGTGTGTGCGCGCGCTCCTGGGGGCTACGCGGGCAGCGCGGGGAACACGACCACCGAGCCGTCCTTGCCCCGGGCGATCTCGATCGCCACGTCCGTCGCACGGCTGTCGGCCGTGACACCGTCACCCAGCCGGTGAATGCGGTGTGCCGCGTTCATGAGGCGATCGACTTCACCGGTCGTGAAGACGGGTCGCAAACCGTTCGGACGCGCCAGTTCCAGTGCCGACAGGCGTACCAGGACACCGGCGATGCCCGTCTCCAGTTCGGCGAGGCGCCGCTGATCGCGCTCGAGTGCGCGGGTGAAGTTCTCGAACGGGTTGCCGGGGTCGCTCTGGGCGTGCTCGACGGCCTGGAGGACGACCACCCGCCGCTTCAGCGCGATGGCCAGGGAAGCGAGTTCGAGATGAGTGCGGAACGTGCCGCCCTGGTCGTCGATGCCGGGGAACGACTTGGTCAACGTGCCGAGTTCGACGGCCTCGCCCTCGGGCAGTCCGTCGAGCGCGTTCCGCCAGCGGGCGAGACGACGGTCGGCTTTGCCCAGCGCCGTGTTGATGGCGTGTACCGCCGAGTCGAGCCCCAGCGAGACCCCGAGCTTGCCCTGGTCGAGCAGGAGGGCGGTGGCTTTGTCGATGGCGTCGCGGCAGCCGTCTAGTTCGCTGTGCTCGTCGTCGAGTTTGTCCTCCTGGAGTTGTTCCAGCAGTTCCGTGATGTACCCGATGGCTTGCTGGCGCTTCTGGTCGGCGTGCGCGCTCACTCCCACCGCCACGGCCATGAGCACGAGTGGCGCAGCCACCGTGAGCGCCGCGCCGCCGGCGGCCGCGACACCGGCGGTCGCACCGGCCCCGCCGACCGTGCCCGCCGCTGCCGCTCCTCCGACCGGCACGAAAGTCGCCTTGGCGGCGATCCGACCCGTCGAGTTCACGAATTCACCGTAGATGCCACTGGCACCCCCCTTCGGCACCATCGAGCGAACGACGCCCTGCCCGAACTGGGCGGCGACCTTAGCCGGGACCACCATGCGATACAGACACTCGCCGGAAGCGGTCGCTCTGGCCACCGTGAGGGAGCTTCGCGCCGATTGCGTGACGAACTGTGACAGGTGCTGTGCCAGAGGACTCACGGCGTCGAGTGGGATGCCGCGGCTGCGGTCGATCTTCTCGGACAGCGGATGTACTTCAAGCGTGACGATGGGCTCGTCGGCCAGGACGGCCAGCACTCCGCGCAGTTCAGCCAGGCGCTCGGCCGTCATCGGCTCGCCTGCGGTCAACCCCGGCACCCGGACATCGGCGGTCGCCAGCGTCCACACGGGCACGGTCGTCTTGTGGTTGTCGGTCATCGTCCCCCCTCGTTCTCCGACAGCAGCCTACGTCCGACGTCAAACGCGAGCGGCGCCCAGTCGACCGTTCGTATTCGGTGGAGGAAAAGGTCCCGGTGCCGGCCGGGCCGCCCCACCGGCGGCAGCGTGAGCGGGGAAATCCCGTCCCTCGTGCAAGTGGTCATGACGGAGCCGGAAGGGGGTAGGCAGAAGCGCAACGAACGCCACAGCACGCCCCTCGGAAGTGACCGCCATGACTGACGACGCCTACCTCTTTCTCGTCGACACCGGCCTCGGCCCGGGTTGGCAGGGCACGCCCGTCTCCCTCGTCGGGGAGCTGGAATGTCTGGGGACCCCGGCCGTGCGGGCCTGGCTCGACGCCCACGGGACCGACGTGAACTCCCCGGCGCTGCGCGTCGTGCCGCCGGAGCAGACCGGGATGATCCCCGGGGAGGCCGAGCGGCTGCCGGTGCCGCTGGACGGGGAGGAACTGGAGCGGGTGCGCCGGGCCGGTGCGACCGATCCGGTGGCGGCCGTCGAGGAGGAGCTGCTGGCCTACCGCGACAGCGAGGAGGGCCGCGACGCCCTGCTGCGCAAGGCGTTGGCCGCCGGCGTGCCGGCGCACCGCATCGTGGAGCTGTCCGGAGTGGATCCCGCCTCCCTGCCGTCCGCGCCCCGTTCCTGAAGCGCGGCTCTCTCTCGGCGGCCGGGCTTCAGTTCCCTTCGTTCTCGAAGGTGCGCAACAGGTCGGCGGCGACGCTCACGGCGATGGTGGCGGGTTCCTTGCCGGTGATGTCGGTCAGGCCGATCGGGGTTTTTATGCGGGCGACGGCGGTCTCGTCGTGGCCGCCTTCCGTGAGGAGGCGTGTGCGGAAGCGGCTCCATTTGGCCGCCGAGCCGATCAGGCCGATGGAGCCCAGGTGGGGTGTGCGCAGGGCCGCGTCGCACAGGGCGGCGTCCTCGGCGTGGTCGTGGGTCATGATCAGGACGTGGGTGCCGCGCGGCAGGTGTTCGAGGACCTCCTCGGGCAGCAGGGGCGTGTGGTGCACCCGTACCGCCGCCACCGCGTCCGCGAGGACGGCGAGCCGGTCCTCGGCCAGGACGTCGGAGCGGCTGTCGATCAGGTGGAGGTCCAGGTCCTGGCGGGCCAGGATCCGCGCCAGTTCCATGCCGACGTGTCCGACGCCGAAGATCGCCACCGCCCTTACCACGGGGAGGGGTTCGAGGAGTACCGAGACCGTTCCTCCGCAGCATTGCACGCCGTGCCGGTTGGTCACCTTGTCGTTCAGGGCGAAGTCGATCAGCTCCGGTTCGGGCGAGGGGGCGTCGATCAGCTCCCGGGCCCGGTCGATCGCGACCGCCTCGACGTTGCCGCCGCCGATCGAGCCCCACGTCCCGGTCCGCCCCACGACGAGTTTCGCGCCGGCGTTGCGGGGGGCGTGGCCGCGCACGGTCGCGACGGTCACGAGCACGCCGGCCTCCCGGCGTGCTCGCAGCCGCGCGACCGCGGTGACCCAGGTCATGTCAGACACGGTGCGACGCTTCTGCCCCGGACCGGGCGGCGGCGCCGGCGTCGTCCTCGCCGGCCCGGCGTGCCGCCTCGATCGCCCAGTACACCGCCTCCGGTGTGGCGGGCGAGGCGAGTTCCACGCTCGCTCCGGCGGGGCCGAACGCCGCGGCGGCCTGCCGCAGTGCCTCCCGTACCGAGAACGCGAGCATCAGCGGGGGTTCGCCCACGGCCTTGGAGCCGTAGACCGCGCCCTCCTCGGTGGCGTTCTCCAGGAGGCGGACGTGGAACTCCTCGGGCATCTCGGAGAAGCTGGGCAGCTTGTACGTGCTGGCCGCCCGGGTCAGCAGCCGGCCGCGGTGCGGTCCGTCGCCGGTGTCCCAGCGCAGGTCCTCCAGGGTCAGCCAGCCCGCGCCCTGGACGAAGCCGCCCTCGACCTGGCCGATGTCGATCATCGGGGAGAGGCTGTCGCCGACGTCGTGGACGATGTCCACCCGGCGGATGCGGTACGCGCCGGTGAAGCCGTCCACCTCGACCTCGGCCGCCGCGGCGCCGTAGGAGAAGTACTTGAACGGCGAGCCCCGGAACGTCTTCGCGTCCCAGTGCAGGCCCTCGGTGCGGTAGAAGCCGGCCGCCGACAGCTGGACCCGCTGGAAGTACGCGGTGCGCACCAGGTCGTCCCAGGCCAGTTCCCCGTCGCCGCCGAGGACGCGGGCGACGCCCTCGACGATGCGTACGTCGGAGGCGTTCGCGCCCAGGTGGGTGGCGGCCACCCGGGTCAGGCGTTCGCGCAGCTGCTCGCAGGCGTTCTTCACCGCCCCGCCGTTGAGGTCGGCCCCGGCGCTGGCGGCGGTGGCGGAGGTGTTGGGCACCTTGTCGGTGCGCGTCGGGGCGAGGCGCACCTTGTGGAGCGGGATGCCCAGGGTGGTCGCGGCCACCTGCAGCATCTTGGTGTGCAGTCCCTGGCCCATCTCGGTGCCGCCGTGGTTGACCAGGACCGAGCCGTCCTTGTAGATCAGCACGAGCGCGCCGCCCTGGTTGAAGGCGGTGAGGTTGAAGGAGATGCCGAACTTGATGCCGGTGACGGCGAGTCCCCGCTTGGTGTGCGGGTGCGCGGCGTTGAACGCGGCGATCTCGCGCCGGCGGTGGGCGACGTCGCCGTCGGCCCGGACCTGCCGCCAGACGGTGGAGATCCGTTCGGCGTGGGTGACGGGCTGTCCGTACGGTGTCGTCTGGCCCTGTCCGGGGCGGTAGAAGTTGCGCTCCCGCAGCTCCGTGGGGTCGAGGCCGAGCAGCGGCGCGCACCTGCCCATGATGTCCTCGATCACGAGCATGCCCTGGGGGCCGCCGAAGCCGCGGAAGGCGGTGTTGGAGACCTTGTTGGTCTTGGCGACGCGGCCGGCGACGCGGGCGTTGGGGATCCAGTAGGTGTTGTCGATGTGGCAGAGCGCGCGGGCGACCACCGGCTCGGACAGGTCGAGGCTCCAGCCGCCGTCCGCGGTCAGGGTGGCGTCCAGGGCCTGGATGCGTCCGTCGGCGTCGAAGCCGATCCTCCAGGCGGCGTGGAAGCCGTGGCGCTTGCCGGACATGGTCAGGTCCTGGGTCCTGTTGAGCCGGACCCGGACCGGTCGGCCGGTCAGCCGGGCGCCGAGCGCGGCGACGGCCGCGAAGCCGTGCGGCTGCATCTCCTTGCCGCCGAAGCCGCCGCCCATCCGGAGGCACTGCACGGTCACCTCGTGACTGGGCAGTCCGAGCACGTGGGCGACGATCTCCTGCGTCTCCGAGGGGTGCTGGGTGCTGCTCTGGACGAACATCTGCCCGTTCTCGTCGACCAGGGCGAGCGCCGCGTGCGTCTCCAGGTAGAAGTGCTCCTGGTCGGAGAACTGGAACTCGCCCGAGAACACGTGCGCGGAGTCGGCGAAGCCGGCGTCGACGTCGCCGGTGAGCATCACGGGCCGGGCGCCGTGGAAGCTGTCGGCGGCGATCGCGTCCCGCAGCGAGATCAGGGAGGGCAGTTCGTCGAGTTCCACCTCGACGGCCGCCGCTCCGAGGCGCGCCGCCTCCGCGGTCTCGCCGAGCACCCAGGCGACCGCGTGGCCGTGGAACATGACCTCGTCGGGGAAGAGCGGCTCGTCGTGTTTCATGCCGGCGTCGTTGACCCCGGGGACGTCGGCCGCGGTCAGCACGCGGACCACGCCGGGCACGGCGAGCGCGGGCCCGGTGCGCAGCGCGGTGATCCGGCCGCGGGCCTTCGCGGCCTGGACCGGGTGGGCGTGCAGGACGTCCTTGGTGCGGTGCACCAGGTCGTCGGTGTAGAGCGCGGCGCCCGTGACGTGCAGGTGGGCGCTCTCGTGCGGCATCGAGACGCCGACGACGGGCTTCTCGGGACGCTCGGACAAGTGGCTCATGACGACACCGTCCCGGTGGTTCGCACGTACAGCTTCCTCAGGCTCTGGCCGAGCATCTCGGCACGGTAGGCGGCACTGGCCCGGTGGTCGTCCATGGGGGTGCCCTGGGTCCGCAACACCCGGGCCGCGGCCTCGACGGTCTCCTCGGTCCACGGCCGGCCTTCGAGGGCCGCCTCGGTGGCGAGGGCGCGGATCGGGGTGGCGGCCACGCCGCCCAGGCCGATGCGCGCCTTGCGGACCGTGCCGTCCTGGATGTCGAGCGCGAAGGCGACCGCGACGCTGGAGATGTCGTCGAAGCGCCGCTTGGCGATCTTGTGGAAGGAGGTGACCGGTGACAGGGGCAGCGGGACGCGCACCGCGCGGATCAGCTCGCCGGGGCGGCGCACGCTCTGCCGGTAGCCGGTGAAGTAGTCGGCGAGCGGGACCTCGCGTTCGCCGTCGGCGTGGGCGAGCACCACCGACGCGTCGAGCGCGAGCAGGACCGGCGGGCTGTCCCCGATGGGGGATCCGGTGCCCAGGTTGCCGCCGAGGGTCGCGCCGTTGCGGATGAGCCGGGACGCGAACTGGGGGAAGAGCTCGGCGAGGAGGGGCACTTCGCCGTCGAGGCGGCGTTCGATCTCGGTGAGCGTGAGCGCCGCCCCGATCTCGATGTGGTCGGACGTGGTCCGCAGCTCGCGCAGTTCGGGCAGCCGGTCGACGGCGACGACGCAGTCCGCCCGCCGGGCGAGGATGTTGACCTCCACGCCCCAGTCGGTGGATCCGGCGATCACCACCGCGTCGGGCCGCTCCCGCAGCAGCCGCAGCGTCTCGTCGAGGGTGTTCTTCCGCAGGAACGTACGGTCGTCCCGGGTGTACTCGGTGGCCACCGGTTCCGGCGGGGACTGCGCGCGGCGCCGGGCCAGGGGGTCCTCCGCCGAGGGCGTGCCGACGGCGAACGCGGCGTCCCGGATGGGGCGGTAGCCGGTGCAGCGGCACAGGTTGCCGCTCAGCGCGTGCAGGTCGAAGCCGTTGGGGCCGTGCTCGGGGTCGGTGCAGGTTCCGGTGCCGGTGGGTCCGTGTTCGGGGTCGGTGTCGTTCGGGCCGTGCTCGGAGCCGGCGGTCGGGTCCGCGTGCGGTCGGCGGTCGGGCCGGTAGTACTCGGCGGCCATGCTGCAGACGAATCCCGGTGTGCAGTAACCGCATTGGGAGCCGCCGCGGACCGCCATCTCCTCCTGCACCGGGTGCAGGACGGGCGGCGCGCCGGCCTCACCGGCGGTGGCGAGGCCCTCCGAGGTGACGACTTCCTGGCCGTCGAGCGCCGCGACCGGGAGCAGGCAGGCGTTGACCGCCACCCAGTCGGTGGGCTCGTGCGTCCCGGGGCGGGCGACCAGGACCGCGCAGGCTCCGCACTCGCCCTCGGCGCAGCCTTCCTTGGTGCCGGTGAGGCCGCGTTCGCGCAGGAAGTCGAGGACCGTGGTGTGGGGGGCGGCAGGCGCGATCGGCGCTTCGTCGCCGTTGACCGTGATGCGCGCCGCCGTCACGACAGGCCCGCGTTTCGGCGCGCGGTGGAGCGGTTCGTCATGTTCGTCAATGTTCAGGCAGCTTTCTGTGCTCGGACGCGCCGCGCGCGAGAAAGGGGCGCAAGGAGGCGTGCGTCAGCGAGGTGCTGGGAAAGGGGGGCGGGAAACCACGAACCCGCGAGGTGCCGTGGACGGGCACGGAGGAGAGGACGCGTTCAGCAGCCGTGTGCGATCTGGCCCGGGGCCCAGGCGGTGCGTGCGGCGAGGCGACCGAGGTCGGAGTGGGTGGACATCCGCGGGTCGCCTCCTTCCGGGAGCTGTGGGACGACGTTGACCGCAAGCTAGTGTCCGGAGCCGCGGAGGTCAAGAGAGGGACGTCGCGGAGCGGCGGTCGTCGTTCCTCCTCGCGGGACGGCGGGTCCGGCCGGGGAGGTCGGACGACCGCCGTGCGCCCGTCCGTCGCACGGGACAGCGGGTTCAGCCCGGTAAGCCCAAGTGCCGCTTCGTACAAGCGTGTTCAGGAAGCGGTCGGCTCCCGGCACGATCGTCAGGCGCGTCGCAGTGTGCAGCTCCCCTCGGTGCAGGAGCGGCGCAGCCGACCGGCGGAAACGGTCTCCACGAGGCCGACGGCCCAGCACATCGGGCAGCCGCGCAGGGCGACCAGGCCGATCGGGGCGAGCAGCAGACTCGCGGGTCCGACGGCCCGGAGCAGCACCAGTGATCCGGCGAGCGCGCCGAATCCGATCGCGCCGCGGACCAGGTGGCGCGGGACGGTGGCGCTCGCGAAGCCGCCGCGCCGTGGCGCGCGGTCGCCGTCGGGGGCGCCGGGCGGGGTGGCGTTCGCCGTGGTGGGGCCGGGTGTCATCGTCCTCCTCCTTCCGTGGGCGCCGGCTCTTCGCGCAGTGCCTCGCGTATCGCCGAACGGGCCCGGTGCAGACGGGACTTCATCGCGGCGGTGCTCAGCCCGAGCCGGCCCGCGACGGTACGGCCGGGCAGGCCCTGGACGTCCCGCATGATCAGCACCTGTCGCTGGTCGGCGGGCAGGGCGGCGATCGCGGCCCCGACGCGTTCGGCTTCCAGGAGCAGCAGGGCTTCCTCCTCGGCGGACCGCGCGGTGTCGCCGGACGCGTGGTTCCCGTCCGCCGGCCCGTGGCGGCCCGGGTCGTCGCGGTGTCCGGGCCCCCCACGGCCCGGGTCGGCCGGGCCGTGGGAGAGCAGGGCGCGGGTGCGGCGCAGGCACTCGTTGCGGACGATCCGGAACATCCACGACGCCAGCGCTCCGGAGGCCCGCAGCATGCCGATCTTGCGGTAGAGGATGAACAGCGCCTCCTGGGCGGCGTCCTCGGCGTCCTGGGGTGTGGCGCACAGCGTGCGCGCGAACCGGTGCACGTGCGGGTACGAACCGTGCACCAGGGCGGTGAGCGCCTCCGTGTCGCCCCGCTGTGCCGCGGCGATCAGGGTGTCGCCGGGCCAGGTGCGGTCAGCCACGCCGACGCCTCCGGCGGCGCAGCACCGTGACGGTGCACGCGCACAGCAGCAGCGCGGCGGCCGCGGCGATGACGACGGTGGTCATGGGTTCCTCCCGGTGGGTCGTGGAGCGGACGGGGTCGTCCGCACACGTATGAGAGGCGGGGGCGGGACGAAAGGATTCACCACCCCGCCCGATGCCGGGTCCGGCCCTGCCGAGCCGCCGGTGGGGCCGGACCCGGCATCGGGCACGGTGCCTACGGGGTGAGCCAGCCGCGCAGGAGCCTGCTGACGGCCGGCATCGCCACGTACGTCATGAGCACGTTGAAGACGCAGGCCGTGACGGCGCTGCTGAGGAGGAGGGGGAGGGCGGCCAGGTGGGGCAGGAGGAAGAGGGCGCCGAGGACGGAGATCGGGTAGACGGCGAGGGTCGCGCCGATCGCCATCTTCCACCGGGGCGGGGCGGGTCGTACGGAGCCCGGTTCGGCGAACCAGGTCTCCATCCCGGTCAGTTCCCGCCGGGCGACCTCGGTGTGGTGGTGTCCGTCGCAGTCCGCGAACCAGGCCGCGCGCTCGGGCGACTCCTGCCAGGTCCGGCATGCCCCGGCGTCCCGGAAACGGTGGACGAGGAACCACGGGGCGTCGCCTCCGGAGGAGCGGAAGAACCCGTATCCGAGGTGGCCGGGGAAAGTGGCCGCGGTGTCGAGGATGCCCTTCGCCCACCGTTCGAAGGCGGCTTCGTGACCGGGGTCGACCCGGCGGGCTATCAGGAGGGTGACCTCGCCGGTGTCGGCGGGAACGGTGGTGTGCTCAAGACTGGCCGCGGTCAAGACGGACTCCTCGTGATCTCGCCGCGCCCCCGGTACTGTACGCGCCCTGCGAGGCGGACGTCGGCGTCCGGGCCGAATGCGGACCTCGGGGGCGTGCTTCTTCGGGACCGTCGGCCGCGTCGGCTCCGGCCCGTCCGGCTCCGTGACGGCCCGGGAACGCCGTGCCGTCGGGCCGCTGCCGTGTGCCGCGCCCGGTGCGGGGGCCGGGTGGGTCAGACGTGGCGCAGATGGTCGCGCAGCGCCCGGGCCGCCTGGCCCATCAGCGCGTCCGCGCCGGGCTGGACGGCGGCCGGTACCAGGGATTCGGTGAGCGCCGCGACGGCGTAGGCGCCGCCGTCGGTGTGCTCCACCACGCCGATCTCGTGCCGGAGGTTGAGCAGGGTGCCGGTCTTGGACCACCAGGTGGTCGCGTCCGAGGCGAAGTCGGGGGTGAGGCGCTGGCGGAGCATGTTGTGCAGCATCAGTCCGCGTACCGCCTCCGCGACCTGCGGGTGGAGGGCTTCGGGCGCCCAGAGTTCCTGGAGCAGGTCGACCCAGGCCCTGGCGCTGCCGGTGTTGGCGCGGGTCGTGTCGAGCTGCGGCACCCGGTGGCCGCGTCCGCCGGTGCCGGCGTCGATGGCGAGCGCGTGCGCGAGGTGCGCCTGGGTGGTGTCGAAGCGTTCGACGGGGGTGTTGCTGAGCTCGTCGACGGTGTGGCGCACGGAGATGCCGTGGATGCCGAACTCCCGCAGGAGGGCGGTGACCCGGGCGGGCGGGGTGAGGCCGAAGAGGGTGTCGGCGGCCCGTTCGTCGCTCAGGCACGTACTCAGGTAGAGCAGGTCCTCGACGGCGATCCGCGCGGGATGGCGGAAGCGGGTCAGGCCGGTGGGCCCGGGAGTGGTGCTGCGTCCCGGAGCGACGTCGAGCGGGGTGGAGCCGTCGAGTTCGCCGCGCCGGATGCGTTCGAAGGTGGCCACCGCCAGGGGGACCTTGACCAGGGAGGCCGAGGGGAGGGCGGTGTCCGGGTCGACACCGATCTCCTGGCCGGTGCGAAGGTCCCGGACCAGGAGGCAGCCCCGCAGCCCGCCGTCCGTCAGCCGCCGCTGCACCTCTTCGATCAGTGTGCCGGTGCGCACGTGCCCGCCTCTCGTTCCCCGTCCGTTCCGTTCCCGTCCCCGCCCGCGTCCGTGTCCGGGTGTGCGTCCCCTGCCGGGGTGCCGTCCGCGGCCGCGCCCAGGCAGCGGGCGAGGGCGCGGCCCAGGCGGCTGACCGTTCCGGCCGGGTCCCCGTCGTCCGCCGCGCGGAGCGCGAATCCCCGGACCGGGGACAGTTCGCCCAGCGGGCGCCAGTGCAGGCCGAGTCCGGTGGCCTGCGCCGGTGAGCAGAGCAGCAGGTCGTCCCCGTACAGCACTTCGGCCACCGCGTCCGTCAGGTCGGTCGCCGCGGCGAACTGCGCGGGGCGCAGCCCGATCGCGTCCCTCAGCCGTGCCAGCGGGTCGCGGACGTGCGGGACGTCGTCCTCGGGCTGGATCCACAGCCTCCGCGCCGGGCCCCGGTCGGCCCGGCCGACCCGCAGGGTCTCCAGCCAGACGCGGCGCGTGCCGGGGTCCGCGGCCGTGGCGACGCCCAGCGGCACCGACCAGACCGCCTCGTCGGACGGCACCGCCAGCACCGCGGCCCGCACCTGCCGGGCCCGTACCAGGTCCAGGCGTTCGGCGGGCGGTGCGATCCGCAGGTCGAGGGCGATGCCGAGGGTCCGGGCGTCGGCGACGAGGCGCGCGAGGGCCACCGTGCCGCAGACGTCGGGCACGGCGATCCGCCACGGCCTGCGCCGTGCCGTCTCGGCCTCGTGGAGCAGGACGTCGGCGGCGCGCACCAGGGCCCTGGCCGAGGGCAGCAGGTCCCGGCCGAACGGAGTGAGCACCGCGCGGCGCGACGTGCGTTCGAAGAGCCGCTCCCCCACGTGCTCCTCCAGCGCGGCGACGCGCCGGCTGGCCACCGGCTGGGACATGCCGGCCGCGGCCGCCCCGACGGTGAAACTGCCGTGTTCGCTGACGCCGACGAAGGCTCGGCTCGCTGCCACCAGATCCACACCCCGCACCCTATGCGCCGCCGCGTTCCATGCGGATTCCGCATGGAACGGCACGTGTCGGCATTGGACCGCATGGCGGCGGCGGGCGAACGTGGTCGGGTACTCGTGACGGGTACCCATGACACGCACCGGGCCGGTGCCGTGCGGGACCGGCCCCTACGCGCCCCTGCCCGGGGCGCACCGGAGGTCCGGAGACCATGCAGCTCACCCGCGTCAGGCGCGCCCTCACGGGATTCGCCGCCGCGCTCGTCCTCGTTCCGCTGACCGCCTGCGCCGAGCAGAAGGCGCAGGCCTCCCCTCCCTCCCCCGCCCCGCCCTCCGTCGGAGTGACGTCCGGACCGGATGCGGCCGGCTCGTCCCACCGGCGTGAATTCCGCGCCCTGGAGGACGCGTTCGACGCCCGGCTCGGGGTCTACGCGATCGACACCGGCACCGGCCGCGAGGTCGCCTACCGGGACGGCGAGCGGTTCCCCTACGCGTCCACCTTCAAGGCCCTGGCCGCCGGGGCCGTGCTGCGGAAGGAGAGCCTGAGCGGCATGGAGCGCGTCGTGCGGTACACGGAGGACGAGCTGGTCGACCCGTCGCCGGTCACCGAGAAGCACGTCGGTACGGGGATGACGCTGGACGCCCTCGCCGACGCCGCCGTCCGCCACAGCGACAACACGGCGGGCAACCTGCTCTTCGAGGAACTGGGCGGCCCGAAGGGCCTCCAGGCGGTGCTGCGGTCGATCGGCGACGACGTGACGCGGATGGACCGGATCGAGCCGGAGCTCGGGGACTGGAGGCCGGGCGAGGTCCGGGACACCAGTTCACCGCGGGCACTCGCCCGTGACCTGCGTGCCTTCGTACTCGGTGACGTCCTGCGGGCTCCCGAGCGGGAGCGGCTCACCACCTGGCTGAAGACCAATCTGACGGGTGACGAGACCATCCGCGCCGGGGTGCCCGACACGTGGGTGGTCGGGGACAAGACGGGGACGGCGACGACGTACGGCGGGCGCAACGACATGGCCGTGGTCTGGCCCCCGGACGGGGCGCCGATCGTGATGGCGATCCTGTCGACCCGCTCCGACCGGGAGGCGAAGCCGGACAACCGGCTGATCGCCCGGGCCGCCTCCGTGGTCGCCGGGGCACTGCGCTGAGCGAGCGCTTCGGGCCCGGAGCGTCCCGGCCGTCCCGGCAATCCCGAAGGTCATTCCGCGGTCCTTCCGCGGTCACTCCGCCGGGGGTTCCGACGGGTGAATGATCCTGCTGAGCAGTTCCGCGTTCCATTCGACGTACTCGACGCCCGCTCCGTCCGCGTGGCGGGCGTAGAGGAACCTCCCGGTCGGGCCCTCGGTCGCGGGGGTGGTGATGGCGGCGCCGGCCGCCTCCAGGGTTTCCTGGAGGGCGTCGAGGTCCTGGACGACGACCGTGGCGGAGGCGTGGGCGTACTTCGCGCGCTCCTCGGCCGGCCCCGCGATGACCAGGAAGTCGCCGATGGCTCCGAGGCCGACTCCGTGGAACTCCAGTCTCAGGTGCGGCCGTTCGCCCGTGAGCCGCTCCAGGAGCGGCAGGGCGCGGTCGAGGTCGTCGACCCACAGGCGCGCGTAGGTCTTCAGGATGGTCATCGCTGCGCTCCTCCGGTTCTCTTCCCGTCGGCCGCCAACGGTAGGTGAGTCCGCTCCGGTACGGGAGAGCGCGCCTCCCTGCCCCCTACTCCCGCTCCGGCGGCGGCCCGTGGCCGCCCGCGGGCTCGTCGTCGTACCGGTGGCGCGCGGCCGGTACGACGGCGAGCAGCAGCAACAGGGCCAGGGCCGCGACGAGGACGCCCTCCACGCCCGCGTGGGCGTGGAGAAGACCTCCGGCGAGCGCCCCTGCCGCGAGCACGGCCACCGACGCCCCGCGCCGCACGGTGCCGGGTCCCGGGCGGTCGACCGCGAGCCCGGTCAGCGTCCGCGTCATCACGGTGGTGGTCAGGTCCGGCACCCCCAGGCGGTGGACGAGGGCGTTCTGCAGCCCCATCCCGCAGGCCAGCGGCACCAGGACCGGGTACCGGCCCCAGTCGGCCGCCTGGCCGGCGAGGGCGAGCGCGACCAGCAGGGCCTGGGCGGCGACCAGCGGCGCGAACAGCCTTCCCGGCTCGGCTTCCCTGTGCCACGCGCCGCCCGTGGCGGCCCCGGCCAGGAACCCCGCCAGCGCCGCCGCCGAGGCGGGGGCCGACAGCTGGGCCGCCCCCGACAGGGCGAACCCGAGGAAGACCACGTTGCCGGTCATGTTGGCCACGAAGACCCGGCCGAGGCCGAGGAAGCTCGCCGCGTCCACGAGCCCGCTGACGAACGTCAGTACGAGCAGCGGGGGGACGAACCGCGCGTAGCGGTGGCCGTCGGGGAACATCCACCGTACGACCGCCCCTCCCCCGCTCACCGCGCCCCCTTCCAATCGGTGCGGTCCCGGCTCCCGCGGGCCGGCCCGGGCCGGCGGCGACCGCCGCTCCCGCCGATGGCTCGTGTCCGTTTCACCTCTCCACTGGAACAGAGGCGAGGAGAAAGGGCGCGCGTCCCACGCCGGGCGGGAGCGCCCCTTCGCCCGTCACGCCGCCGCGCCGGCCGGTCCGGCACCGGCCACGGGCCGTTTCGTCCGCCCCGTTCCCGACCACCGGGGCGCCCGCGTCCTGGAGGCGGGGAACGCCGGCCGGGGCGGCGTCTCCCCCGAAGCGGTCGGCTCCGCCGTGGGCATTCCGCCGGGAAGGCGCGGGACCGAGGAGCCCCCGGGCCGGGTGCCCTCGGTCCCGCGCCCCGTTCGCGGTCAGACTCCCACGCGCTCCTCGGCGACGAACTTCTCCACGAGCTCCCGGGCGCGCCGGTCGAAGTCGGCGTACTGCGCCTCCCGTTCGGCGCCCGAGACCGCCTCGCCGACCAGCAGGTTGCCCTCGGCGTCGACGCGCTGCGGGCGCTCCTCCGCGTCGGTGAGCAGGCCGACGGTGGACTGGGAGAAGCCGCAGTAGTAGGCGATGCCCTCGCTCAGGTTGGTTTCGAGGACGGCCTGCATCCCCTCCACGACGGGGTCGTCGGAGGTGGCGCCGGCCAGGGCCAGCCACAGCATGCGCTTGCCGGCGAGGCGGGGCTTGCTGCGGCCGTAGGCGAACCCGTAGTTCCACACGCGGTCGATCCAGCCCTTGAGGAGGGCGGGCACGCTCTGCCAGTACACCGGGAAGACGGCGACGACGACGTCGGCGTCGAGGATGCGCCGCATGTGGGCGTGCGCCTCGTCCGAGTACGGCTTCTCCCTGTCGCCCCAGTCCGGCTGGTCCGACGTGTTCATCCGCGGGTCGAACCCCTCGGCGTGCAGGTCGAGCAGGTCGACGCGGTAGCCGGCGGCTTCGAGCCGGGCGGCGGCGCGGCGGGCCGTGTGCGCGGTGAGGGAGTCGGTGCGGTGGTGGGCGACGACCACGAGGGCGGTCCTGGAAAGGCTGTTGTCGTGCTGTGTCACGGTGTCTCCCGGCTGGTGTCTGTCGGTCCCTGTCGTTTCGGTGGGTCCAGTACAGCCATGGCGATGTGGATGATCCATGGGAGAAACGCTCCGGAACATAGGAGATCGTCTACGGTGCCTCCCATGGATCCCTTGAGTTCGCTCCTGAGCGGCATCCGGGCCGAGGGCTCGGTCGTCAGCCACGCCGTACTGACGGCGCCCTGGACCATCCGCTTCGCCGACGACGCGCCGCTCACCATGATCAGCGTGCTGCGCGGCGGAGGGACCCTGGTGCTGTCCGACGGCACCGAGCGGGCGGTCGGCGCGGGCGACACGGCCGTCGTGACCGGGTCCGCGCCGTTCCGTCTCGCGGACCGCCCCGCCACGGTCCACGGCCCCCACGCCTCCTACGAGATCGCCTGCTTCACCGCGGAGACCGAGTGCACCGCCCAGGAGATCGGCGGTATCCGCTGGGGCGCCGACTCGGAGGAGGCGACCGTGCTGATCGTGGGCGCCTACCGCGCCTCGGGCCATCGCCACGAACGGCTCCTGCGTGCCCTGCCGCCCGTCCTGGTGGTCAAGGAGGACGCCGAGGCCTGTGCCTGGCTGGAGGCGGTCGCCGTCGACGCCGCCCGGCTCTCGGCCGGTTCGCAGGCGTTGATGGACCGGCTCCTGGACTGGGCCCTGGTGTGCACGCTGCGCAGTTGGTTCGACGGGGCCGGCGCCGACGCCCCCAGCTGGTACCGGGGCCTGGCCGACCCGGTCCTCGCCCCCGCCCTGCAGGCCTTCCACGACCGGCCCGCCGAGGCGTGGACGGTGGCGTCGCTGGCCGCCCGGGCCGGCGTCTCCAGGGCACTGTTCGCCAAGCGCTTCACCCTGCTGATGGGCTGCCCGCCCCTCGCCTACCTCACCCGGTGCCGCATGGACGAGGCCGAGGCGCTGCTGACCGACACCGACCTCAGCATCGCCCAGATCGGGAGGTCGGTCGGGTACGCCGACGCCTTCGGCTTCAGCGCCGCGTTCAAGCGCCACAGGGGCCTGAGCCCCAGCACGTTCCGCACGGCGGCGGCCTGAGTTCCGGCCCGGTCTCGTCCTCCCGGGGGCGGACCGGGTGCGCGGCCTACCAGTCGGTGGTGCCGTACGGCGTTGCGGGGCGGTCTTCGGTCCGTCGCGGTGAGCGGGGCGGCGGGGATGGCGCGAGGTCGGTGTCGGAGACGCGGAGGGAGAGCTGTTCGGCGGCGGCCGTCGTGGCGGTGACGAGGAGGGAGAGGTCGCGGGGCATCAGCGGGGAGGGCTTGAGGACCGTGACGGCTCCGTAGACGGTGTCGCCCCACAGGACGGGGGCGGCGAGCGCGTCCCAGCCGGGGATCTCCTCGCGGGTGACGGCGTATCCGGTCCTGCGGACCCGTTCCAGGGCGGCGGTGAAGCCGGCGGCCCCGCGCGGTACGCCGGGTCCGGCGCCGGCGGGGACCGGTGCGGTCAGGACGGCGGCGATCAGCGGCCGGGGCAGGTGGGCGGCGATCGCGTGGCCGGAGGCGCCGGCGCGCAGGGACTGGCCGATCTCCACCAGCTGGGCGGGCGTCAGGCCGAGGGCGTCGAAGCCGTACCGGCCCGGTGCGCTGGCGGCGTGCGTCTTGGACGGCCCGCCGTACGGGGAGAGCACCCAGAGGACGGTGAAGGCGTCCAGGAGGCGGCCGAGGCGGTCGAGGACGGGCCGGGCGGTCCGGGGGCCGGGGACGGTGGCCATGGCGTGGATGCCGACGCGCGCGGCGCCGGGCCCCAGGCGGTACCGGCCGGGGGCCGCCTCGACGAACGTGGAGCCGGAGAGCCCGGAGCGCAGGATCCGGTGGACGAGCGCGGTGTCGAGGTGCGCGGCCGCGGCGAGTTCGGCGGGGCCGTGGACGGTCCCGGGCAGCTCGGTGAAGGCCTGTGCGACGCGCATGACCCGTCGCACGTGGGCGGTTTCGGGCGGACGCGCCGGTGTGCTCTCCGTCATCGGCCCTGCCCCTCGCGGCGGCCGGCCCGTTCGACGGGCCGGATCGGCCGGTGGTCCTCCTCGACGGCGCGAGCGGCGCCGGCCGGTACGGGTCCGACGGACGACGAGGCGCGGTGGGGGGTCTTGCGCAGGGGGCGGCCGTCGTCGTCGCCGTGCGGTGCGACGACCGCGACGGTGCCGGGGGCCGGTCGGCGGGTGGAGAGGGCGTCCGGTGCGCGCGACATGACAAAGCTCCCTCTGGCGGGCAGGGTTCCGGCCGGGTCGGGCCGCGGCCGGGGGCCCTGCTGTCCGAGGCAGTGGTCGACAGTTCTTCCGGGGTCGGCGCGTTGCGGCCACGCCTGCCCCGGAACACCCCTGCGGTTCGGGTCGGTTTCCGTACTGGTGGTGCGGACTCGGGCGAGTCACCGGTGGCCGCGCCCTCTTCCCGGGGTTCCACGGCCGGCCCGCGCGCTGTCGCACGCGGTCGCTGACGAAGTCCCCGCGGGGACTGGCACGTTCACCGATCTTGCTGTACGGGCTCCAGCGGTGTCAACAATTGTGAACTCCGCGGCCGGGCCCGCCTCCGGGGGGCAGGCGATCGTGACGCGGGGGCGGCGGGCGGTTAACCTGCACCCGTCCGCACCCCCCCTTCCGCTGGAGACCGCCTCGCATGAACGGCGCCGACCCGCCGCCGGACGACCTCGCGGCGCTGATCACGGCGATCAACGGTCTGCTCCCCTCCACGGGGATGACCCACGAGGACCTGGAGCTCGACTCGGTCGCCCATCGGACCGGCATCCCGGAGGACGTCGTCCTCGCCCTCCTCCGGGGCGAGCCGGTCCCGGAGGA
This sequence comes from Streptomyces cinereoruber, assembly GCF_009299385.1. Classification (NCBI taxonomy): domain Bacteria; kingdom Bacillati; phylum Actinomycetota; class Actinomycetes; order Kitasatosporales; family Streptomycetaceae; genus Streptomyces; species Streptomyces cinereoruber. The sequence goes on from NZ_CP023693.1 coordinate 444,688, forward strand.
CCGGCTGAACCCGGGCTTCACCGAGCGGTTGGCCTTCCTCCTCGACACGCGACGCGCACCGGACGGGAAGCCCTACAAGCAGGTCCACATCGCGGACGCGCTCGGCCTGTCCCGGGGCATGGTCTCCGCCCTCTTCTCGGGCAACCGGGAGGCCGGCAGGGCCGTGACGGCCTCGTTGGAGGAGTTCTTCGACGTGGACCCGGGGTTCCTGAGCACGAGCGGCCGGCGGGCCCTCGCCCGGGCGCTGCGCCCCGTCCACGCGAGTCTCTTCACGCTGAGCACCCTCCGCGGGGAGCACGTCAGCCACCTCGCGCTGCGCAGCAGCATCGACGTCGCGGACATCAGGCTCGCCGACCAGCTCCAGGAAGCCCTCGCCGCGGTCCTCACCCACTCCCCGCCGGAGCCCGCTACCGACCCTCAGGAGCAGGAGCTCCGGGAGATCACGGACCGGGTCCGCGCCCTCGCCCCGCCCTCCCGCACCCGCCTCATGGGCAAGATCCGGGGGTTGCTGCGGCAGCCCTAGGGCGTGTCCGGCGGATCAGGGTCGGGCAGGTCGCGGCGTCCGGTGCATGGGGTCTCCCCGGGCCCGCAAGGGCCCGGGGGAAGGCTCGCAAGGCGCCGGAGCGGGTCGATGGCGGAGCTGTCGGGGCGTTTCGGCAACGCGGCGTGGGGGCACCTCCCGTGCCCGAAGGGCTACGGGGGAGCCGTGCCGGGCGTCGCGGCCCCGGCCATGATCCGCCGGACACGCCCTAGCCGCGTGGTCGGGGCGGGGAGAGGCTCCGGCGGGTCAGTTCCCGGAGCAGTACGGCGCCGCATCCGACCGGTGAGGGACCGCAGGGGCGGGTCGCGAGCGACGGTCCGGCCTTCCGTACGGCCGCCGAGCGCAGTTCCTGCACCCGCAGGACGGTGCGCAGGAAGGGACGGTGTTCCCCGGCCGCGAGGCCGGGGAGGGACCGCGCCGTCCTCAGGGAGGCGGCGGCGACGTCCGTCTGGTCGGTGACGAGCCGCGCGACGCGGTCCGCGGGCGCCGTCCTCGCCCGGAGGTCCCGGAGCGTCAGGCCGTGCCGGGCGAGGGCCTGGTCCGAGACGCCGACCCTTCCCTCCCGGACGTCCTGCGCGAGGTCCTCCAGGAAGTCGAGCCGCTGCATGGCCGTGATGAGCGCCAGGCAGGCCCGTTCGAACCCGGCCGACGCCGGATCGCCGTCGGGCGCCAGCAGGCACATGGACAGCATCAGGGCGGGCAGCGAGTACCCCTCGACGTACCGCTCGACCTCGGCCTCCGTGCCGAACCGCTCCCAGGCCACCTCCTGGGCGGCGCCGTCGAGGAACGCGTCGACGCGGCCGCGCAGCACCGGGTGCCGCCGGACCGTCCGCGCGAGGGTCCGGAGCACCGGGTGCGGGGACGTGCCGGTGGTCAGGGCCTCGTCCGTGAGCTCCCGCCACCGCCGGAGCGCCGCCTCGCGCTCCGGCAGGGCGCCGCGGTCGATCCGGTCGTCGGTCTCGTGCATGAAGGCGACCAGGACGACGACGTCGGGCTGGAGCGGCGCCGGCAGCAGCAGTCGCGCCGCCGTGTACTCGGCCGGTGCGAACCGGCGCACCGCCCGGCGCTGTGCCGTGTATTCCCGGCGGGCGTCCGGTTCCCGGATGCCCGCCCGGTCGAGGACGCGTTCCCACATGTCCGGTTCCCGTCAGCCGCTGATCAGCACGCGGGCGGCGCGGGCGAGGAGCCGGACGTCGGTCAGGGCCTTCGGCGGCAGTTCCATGTTCACGACCCCCATGTAGCGCGTGTTCACGACGGAGTCGAGCACGGACGCCTCGGTGAGCCGGTCGGCGACCCACTTCTGCGCGCGGTGGCCGCGGGGGTACGGGCCGGTGACGTGGGGCTGGGCGAGGTCGGCGGCCGTGGAGAGCCGCCAGGCCGCCTCCACGACGGCTTCGACGAGACGGAAGTAGCCCCGGGCCGGGCCCCGTGGGGAGGGGGTGGAACGGAGGTGCGCGCCAAGGGCGTTGGCCGCCAGGGCCGCCAGCGTGAGGCCCTGGCCGTAGACCGGGTTGACGGCGGCCAGGGCGTCCCCCACGACGGCGAGTCCGCCGGGGAACCGGTCCAGGCGGGTGTGGACCCGGCGGCGGCTCTCGACGAAGCGGTACGTCCTGACGTCGCCGATCATCGGGGAGGCGTCCGCCACCGTCCGGAGCGGGGCGACGCAGCGGCGCATCCGCCGGAGGAACTCGTCGGGGCCGGGTCCGGGGCGGTGGTCGGCGTAGCCGGCCAGGACGACCGACCAGCGGTCGCCCTCCACGGCGACGAGGGCGCCGGGCTCCGTCACCGTGGGCAGGTAGCCGCTCGCGGGTCCCGGGCTGGAGTGGGCGACGACCGTGCTGCCGAGTTCGTCGCCGCGCCGGAACAGGGCGGTGGCGTATCCGAGGTCGATCCTCATGCGGTCGACGGGCGCCCCGTCCCAGCCGTGCCGGACGAGCCAGTCCTCCAGGGGGCTGTTCCGCCCCATCGCGTCGACCACGAAGTCGGCGTCGAGCACCTCCCCGGGCCCGTCGTGGGGGGTCGCGGTGGCCACGCCGGCCGCGCGGCCGTCCCGGAGCACGAGGTCGGTGGCCCGTGCCCGGTGGAACCGTACGTTCGCGAGCCCTTCGACCCGGCGTCGCAGGTGGTTCTCCAGGAACGGCCGGGTGGCGCCGAGCATGCGCGCCCCGGCCACCGGGGCCTTCAGGCGCCCGTCGAGGTAGAACCGCACGTCGTCGCCCTCGCCCAGGAGCGCGCCGCCCTCGACCAGGTCGTCGGTGATGCCGGGGAACCAGCGCTCCAGCTGGATGTGCCCCATGGACAGCAGGGCGTGGAGCTGGTGCCGCTGCGGGGTGTGCCGTCCGAGACCGTCGGGGCCCGGTACGTCCGGTTCCACCACCACGACGTCCTCGGCGTGGTCGCTCAGCACGCGGGCGGCGAAGAGCCCGGCGTAGCTTCCGCCCATGACGACGGCCCTCTTCACGTGAACCCCCCGTCCCGGCGCGACGGCCGGGTGTGCGAACGCTGTCGGTGGCGCCGTGCCCGGCGCCGGCCGGTCAGGACACTACCGTGCGGTCGCCGGAAGTCCCCCGCGGGCCGGCGTCCCCGGCGCGCAGCTCGCGCAGCGCCGAGGTGACGAGCGGGTGGTCCAGATGGGCGGCGACGAGCAGGAGCCGTTCCCGCTCGTCGGACGCGGCCGTGTCGTCCCCGGGGAGGCGGGCGACCGGGGTGTCCGGTGGAACCGGGCGTTCCTGCCGGGTGCGGGCCGCGTGGGCCCGTGCCGCCCGGAGGCGGAGTCCGGCGTCGCGCAGGACGGCCGCCGTCACGACGGCCTGCCGCTCCGCCGCCGGGAGGGGCGGGACGGCCGCTTCCACGTGGCGCCCGATGGCCCCGGCCGCGTCGGCGGACGACCAGGCCCGCAGTACGCGCATCCCGTCGAGGATCTCGACCACCCGCCGGTGCAGCGTGAACCGTACGTGGGTGAGGCACAGGCCTGCGCCGCCCGGGTCCAGCGCGAGCCTCGCGTCCACGTCCTTCACCGCGAGCCGCCACAGCGGCTGGAGGGTTTTGACGTCCCGTCGCTCCCGCAGCCACGCGCCGACGGCGGCCCCGGTCATGCCGTAGCCGGTGAGGACCGCCGCGACGGTGCCGAAGAGCGAGCCCAGGGTCCCCACGTCGTCGAGGGCGTGGTTGCCGAGGCTCGCGAGGAGGACGGCCGGGGCGTTGCACACCACGTACCCGAAGCAGATCACCATCGACACGCCGAAGTACCGGACCGCGTGCCGGAGGTTCGGGTCCTCCGGGACCGTACGGCGGGCGAGCCGCGCGGTGTTGAGCGTGGCGCAGGACAGCGCGGTCAGGAACAGGGTCAGGAAGACGAGGACGAGGGGCCGGCCCTCGGCGAAGTCCGTGTTGAAGCGCAGGGGGTCGGCGGGGTGCCCGTCCAGGTCCGCCGCCCCGAAGGCGACCGCCATGGCCACGATCGCGCCGGCGTACGCCCCGGCCCACGTCCGGGCGCGCCTGTTCACCTCGGCGCGCTCGCGGGGTGACGGGGTCGTGGCCCAGAGCACCGTGAGCACGTGCGTGATCGCGTAGCACACGACGATCCCGGAGTACACCGGGAGGGTAGCGGCGCTGGGGCGCCCGGTGGCCTCGCCGAGGCCGCGGTAGCCGGCCGGGCTGGCCGCCGCGTACACCAGGACCGACACGGCGAAGCTGAGGGTGATCAGGGCCAGTGTGGCCGTCCGCTCCCGCAGGAGGGCCATGCCCTTCCACACGGTGATGAGCAGGTTGATCGCCGCCACGGCGAGGTAGACCGCCGTGGTCGTGTGCTCAGACACCGGCGCTCCTGTGCGCGAGGGTGGAGGAGACCGGTCCGTCGCCGCGCGTCCCGGAGAGGCGCAGTCGTTGCAGCATGACCGTCGCGAACGTCTCCGCGCCCAGCTCGGCCCGCTCGGTGTAGTGGGACCTGGTCAGGGCTTTCCGTACGGCCTCGGGTCTGATGCCGGGCAGGAGCAGCCGGATCGCGGCCTCGTCCATCCCCGGGTCGTGGCCGCCGTCCTCGGCGGGGTGCTCCTCCCAGAGGTGGAAGAGTTCGTGGAGGGTGGCGTGCGCCCGGGTCAGTTCACCGGCCCGCGCGTCGACGACGACGTACTCCCGGTCGTGGCCGCGGACGCAGAAGGCGGAGACCTCCGGCGGAAGCGGGACGTGGACCAGGACGATCCGCTTGCCCCGTTTCTCCTCGACGGCCCTGACCACCGCCGCCACGTCGTCGGCGTCCTTGAGGCCCGCGTCGTGGCGGACGAGCCGTCCGGCGCGCCGTGTCGCCGCCAGCAGCCGCCCCCGTTCGCGCAGGGCGGCCCATCCGCCGGCCGCCCGCCGTCCGCGCGCGTCCGGATGGCGTGGCTCCTTCAGGGGCATCGTGGAACTCTCCCGGTGTCTGCGTTGGTTGCGGCGCGGCCGGACCGCCGTGCCGCGGTGATCGGCCCCGTGGGAGGCCCGGGCGCCGGCGGTCCCGTCGGCGGGGGCGGCGCGCCCCGTACGGCTCCGCCGGGGCGGCGGGGACGGCGGCTTCCGCGAGCCCGGTGACGATCCTGCTCGCGGTTCGCGCGAAGCGGCTTCTTCGTCCGGGTCGGCCCGAGCCGCTTCGCGTCGCTCCGCGGACGGCACGGTTTTCCGCACCGCCCCGCGGGTTCGATCCCACATGTCTCATCGACTCACGGAGGGTTAGGCTTCCGTACCGGTTCGGCGCCCGCAAGGAATCGAGGGCGCCCATCGGCGCATTGCGCGGATGGGCAGGGGGAGATTGTGAACGAACGCGGCGAAGTGGTCCCCGAGGCCGGTGATCCGAGCCTTTCCGATGACGACGTACGGCTCTACTGGGAGATCCGGCGCGGAGACGACGACCTGAGCGCGGACGATCCGCGGCTGGAGAACCTCCGGAGCCTCGGGGTCGTCTTCACCGAGCCCCTCACCGGCAGGCCCGGCGCGCGGCCGCCGCACCGCGTCGAGCGGGAACTGATCCGCCGGGAACTCGACGAGGTCGAGCGTCGTCTCCGGCGCATCAGGCGGATTCCGTCGGTCCTGGGCGCGTTGGACCAGGTCGCGTCCGGGGGCCGGTGCGACACCGACGCCGTCGAGATCGTCAAGGCCCCGGCGGTCGTCGACCACCTCCTCCACAACGCGATCGAGGCGTCGAGCGTCATCTGGTCGTCCCAGACGCGGCCGAGGCACGCGGAACGCCTGGCGGTGTCGGCGGTCCGCGACGTCGCCATCCTGAAGGCGGGGGGCGTCCGCTACCGCAGCCTCTACCCGGCGAGCGCCCGGAGCCGGGCTCCCGAGGCCGACTACGCCAGGATGACGGCCGAGACCGGGGCCGCCGAGAGCAGGACCTCCTCGCGCAGGTTCCCCCGCATGATCATCACCGACACGCTGGGGATGATCTCGGACCGCCGGAGGGGCGAGGGGGGCAGCGAACCCGCCATCGTCGTCCGGGACCCGGCGCTGCTCGCGTGGCTGCGGGAGGAGTACGAGCTGCACTGGGAGGCGTCGGACCCCTGGTTCCCGGCCCCGGAGGACAGCCCCAGCAACCGCGAGCTCGTCGAGCGCGACATCCTCCGGATGCTCTCCGGGGGCAGCACCCGCGAGGCCATCACCCGAACGCTCGACATCAGCCCGCGCACCTACACGACCTACATGGCGGCTCTGCGCGAGCGCTTCAGGGTGCGGACGAACGAGCAGCTCATGTACGAACTCGGCAGGCGACGGGACACGGCCGCCGACGGATGATCCCGCGAGCCGACCGGAGCGGACCGCGCCTCCGGGCGGGGAGGCCGGGGGGCGGTTCCGCCCGGTGCCGAATGGCGGCGCCCCTTCGGGGCACCCGATACTTCCAGCAGACACCGCGTTCCGTGCCGTTCATTCCGTTTCGCTTGTTCCACTTCGTGCATTCCGTTTTGTTCGTTCCGTGTTGTTCCGGAGGCATCGTCATGAGTCTTCTCCGTATCGCCGGCCGTCCTCTGCTCGCCTCGATGTTCATCGCCGGTGGCATGAACTCGCTGCGCAATCCGCAGGCCGTGGCCCCGGTGGCCGAATCCGTCGTCCGGCCCGCGACCGAACGGATCTCCGCGCTGCCGGACGACACCGAGCAACTCGTCCGGCTCAACGGCGCCGTGCAGGTGGTCGGCGGCGTCCTGCTCGGGCTCGGCCGCTTCCCCCGGCTGTCCGCGCTGGCCCTCGCCGCGACCCTGGTGCCCACCACGCTGGCGGCGCACCGCTACTGGGAGGTCGAGGACCCGTCAGGCCGGGCCCAGCAGCGCATCCACTTCTTCAAGAACATGTCCATGCTGGGCGGTTTGCTGATCACCGCCGACGACACCGGCAGCGCCCCCTCGCTGCTGTGGCGCGGCCGCCACGCCGCTCGGGACCTGCGGCACGACGCGCGGCTGGTACGGCGCTCGGTCCGGGCCACGGCGCGCCCCGCGGCGGCGATCGGCGGCGGCCGGGCCAAGCTGGGCGTCTGACCTCGCGCGTCCTCGGTGCCGTACGGGCGCGGTGCCGTCCGCCGGTTCTCGTTCGGGCTATCGCCGCGCGCTGCGGTCGGTGGGTCGCCCTTAGCGTGGGGTGACCGCTTGCAGAGCGCAGAGCGCCGAGGAGGCCTTCGATGAGCAGTCGCAGTGTGGTGGTCGGCATAGCCCTGGCCGTCGTTTCTGTCGCCCCCTCGTCCGGGGTCGCGCACGCCCAGGACCTCAACTGCTCGGACTTCCGCTTCCAGGAGGACGCCCAGGCGGTGTTCGACCTGGACAGGACCGATCCGCACGGGCTGGACGAGGACCAGGGCCCCGACGACGGCATCGCCTGCGAAGAACTGCCCGGGCGCGGTACGGGCGCCGTGCCGCCGCCGAGCTCGAGCCCTTCGGCGACTCCGAGCACCACCGCCTCCCGGCCGGCGGTCCCGCCGAGTGCCACCGCTTCCCGGCCCGTGACTCCGAGCACCACCGCTCCTCAGAGTGCGACCCCGAGTGCCGCCGCTCCCCGGACCGTGGCCCCGGGCACCACCGCTCCTCAGTCGGCGGCCCCTGTCATGCCGACGCGCGGCACCCGGGCCGGCGTCGGCGGGGCGTCCGGTCCCAGCGATCTCGCCGTGGGCGCGGGCCTGGCCCTGGCCGTCGGGTCCGCCGTCGCGGGCGGTTGGCTCGCCGTACGCCGCCTGGGCCGCGGACCGGGACGGGCTTGAGCCCGAAGTCGCGCCCGTGGTCCCGGACATGCGAGGCCGCGGGCGCGTAGACGCGGCGGCCCCTCGGTGTCAGTGCCGTTGCCTAGCATGGCGATCATGACGAAGACGCAGGTGGGGGCGGCGGGAGAGCTGCTGCGCGAGATGGTCGGGGCCGACGGGGACGCGGAGGGCGCCGGCCCGGTGAGGGGCGCCGCGCTGCGGGCGGTGGAGCGGGCCCGGCCCGCGCGCTCGGTGGCGGCCGAGGTCGCCGCCGCGGGAGGAGCCGACGACGAGGCGGCCGCGCTCCTCAGGGAGTTGACGGGACGCCACCTCGGCGCGGACGCGGCCCGCTGGCTCGGGTTGCACGACACGCTGGCCGGGCACCGCGGCGGTCTGCCCGAGTTGCTCGCCGCGCCGCCCGTTCCACCCGTGCCCGACGAGGTGTCCGACGGCGCGCTCCGTCCGCCCGCGCCCCGCAGCGTCCACCGCACGCTCGGCCTGCTCCTCGAACACGCGGAGCCGCGACACGCCGCGGCCGCGTTCGCCGCCCTGCCCGAGCGGGTGGCCACGGAGCTGCTCGCCGGCGGGACGCTGCCGGCGCCCTCCCTCGTCGCCGCCGTCGTGGACCACGGCGACAGCCGCACCCGGGCCGCCCTGGCCGGCCACCCCCGGCTCGACACCCGGGTTCTGGCCCGGCTGGTCGCGGTCGGCGACGCCCGGGCCGCCGCGGCCGTCTACCGCAACCCGCGCACCACCCAGTCCCTGCGCCGCACCATTGTCGAGCGGTTCGACGCCGTGCCGCTCGACGACGTGCTGCGGGCCGAGCTGACGGCGCCGCAGGGCCGGGCCCCGCGCACCTGGCTCGCCCCGCTGCTCGGCTCGGGCGACCCGCAGCTCGTGGTGCCGGCGCTGCGGTGGGGCGTGCGCCGGGTCGCCCAGCGGTACGCCCTGCTGAGGATCTGGGAGCGGACCGGCCCGGACGCCGTCCGTTCCCTGCTCGGCGATCCCGCCGCGGCCGCCTGGCTGAGCCGGGACGTCGTGGACGCGGTCACCGAGGCCCTGGCCGCCCCGGACGGCGACGGGCCGCGCCGGCTGCGCGCGGGGGGCGAGCCGTACGAGGACCCCGCCCGGCTGCCCGCGCTGCTCGCGACCGCCCGGGGCACCAGCACCCTGCGCGACCTGCTGTCCGAGCCGTACGCCCATGATCTCGACGCCCTCGCCGCGGCCCACGCCGCGACCCCGTTCATGCCGAAGGCCTGCGAGGAGCTGGCCCGCCACGAGGCGGCGAGCGACGCGCAGCGCCACGCGTTCCGGCTGAGCGCCCTGAACGAGCCGTGGCGGACCGGGGGCCGGCGCGCGGGGAGCACCGTGCCGCCCGCGCGGCGCCTCGCGGAGGAGGAGCTGGACGGCAGCGCCGCCGTCTGGGCCGAGGGCATGGTCACAGCGGGGCTCCTCGATCCGGTCGAACTGGTCGGCACCGCACGCCCCGCCGCCCGCGCCCTGGACGCACTCGCCCGCCTCGCCGAGCGGAAACTGCTGAGTACGGCGGCGGTCGCCGAACTGCGTGCGCTGACGGACGCCCACCTGGGGAAGCGGGATCGGGCCTGGGCGGCGCTCGACGTCCTGCTGCCCGAACACGGGGGGACGGTCGCGGAGCTGATCGCCACGGCGGGGGCGATTCCGGACGGGACCGCCGAGACCGGGGTGGTGACGAACGGGGCCGTCGAAGCCGGGACGGTGGCCCATGAGACCGCCGAGACCGGGACGATGGCGGACGGGACCGCCGAGGCCGCCGTCGCGCCCGGGCCGTCGGGCTCGGAGGGCCCGGCCCGGCGGGTCCTCCGGCGGTACGAGCGCGTGCACGCGCTGGCCGCGCTCGACCTGTTGTACTCCCTCGCCCCGGACGGTGCGCCCCGGCCGGAGGATCCCGAGGTGCTACGTGCCCTGGCGGTGTACGAGCCGGCGACCGCGCCCGGCCTCGCCACCCCCGGCTGGTTCGCCGCCGCCTGCGCCGCCCGGGACGTCCCCGTGTCCGAGGACGGCTTCGCGTACGAGGCCCCGAGCCTCGCGCAGGTGCGCGCGCGGCTCCCCGAGTCGTACGGCTCCAGCACACATCGCTTCGAGAACGCCTACGTACAGGGCGTGTTGCCCGCCGAAGAGCTGCTCTCCCTGCTGCCCGCCCGGCAGCTGCTCCTGCTGCCCCACGACTGGAGGCGGCTCGCGTTCGCGGAGGCGTGGCGGGGCGTGCTCGCCCGCAGGCTGCGCGCCGAGCTCGGCACCGATCCCGACGCCTGGCTCCGTCTGGCCTCGACCGTGGCGGCGTCCGAAGCCGTCCCGGAGGGGCTGACCTGGACGCAGCTGCTGGAGCGCGCGCGGTCCGGTGCCGGTCCGGCGGCGAGCGCGAGGGTGGTCATCGGCAGGGCAGGGCCGGGCACGCCCGACGAGGCGATCAGGCTGCTGGAGCGCGGTGACCACCTGTGGGGCTGGCCGGAGGGCACCCTGCTCTGCCTCGCCGACGCCGAGGTGGTCGACGCCGTGCTGCCCCGGCTCGGTCCCGACGGGCCCTGGCTGCTCGCCGCGTACCTCCTGCGTCACGAGCGCACACCGCGCGTCGTTCTCGACCGGCTGCTCGCGGGCCGCGACCGCGACGCGCTGCGCGTCCTCGCGGCCCAGGCGCGCTGGATGAAACGGAGCGGTGCGATGGAGCGCCTCGTCGACCTCGACGACCCCGAGATCGACCTCGCCCTGCTGCGACAGTGGGCTCCCCCGTCCGTCTGCCACCGGATCGTGACCCGGTCGCGGCCCGGCGGTGGAGGGGCGTCCCTGGGCGCGCGGGTGCTGGCCGACTGGCGCGCCGAGGGCTCCGCGCGGCCGGCCGGCGGCCTGATGTGGCTGTGCTCCGCCGAAGCCGGCCTCGTGGAGGAGCTGCTCGAAAGAGAGGGGACGCGGCTCGACCTCGGACATCAACTGCTCGGCTGCCTCAGCCTGTTCGAGCACGGTGGCGCCGACCGGCTGGCCCGGCTCGCGGCGCGGGACGCGTTGGGACGCTCGGCCACCACGGTGTGCGCGAAGGCGCTGGCGTCCGCCGATCCCGCCGCCGTCCTCCGTGCCCGGCTCGACCGCGAACTGGCGCCGGACAAGCTCGTCCGGAAGCTGCGGCGCGCCCGGCACGCCGCGCACGCCTGCGGTGCGGTCGCGTCCCTCCCGCCGGGTGAGCCCGTGGACTGGGCCGCCCTCGAAGCCGTCCATGCCCGGGATCCGATCCCGCACTGGGAGGACATCGTCAGCCTGGACGGCGTTCCCGAGGACGTACGGCTGCGGCAGGCGGCGCTGCAGCCCGAGCCGGGCCCCGACGGCCTGCCCGGCAGTGCGCGGCTCACCCGGGAGCGGGCCCGTCACGGTCTCGGCGGCCTGTTCCACTGCGCGCCCACCACCCAGCTGGACGGGCTGCTGACGGCGGGACTCCTCACCGGTGCGGACCTGGTGCGCCTCGCGGCCCCGGCCGGAGCGCTGCTCGCCTACCTGGGCGCCGCCGCCCGCCGTACGGACGCCCCGCCCGGGGCCGCCGAGGCCCGCGCCCTCCTCGCGGACCTCGTGCGCTCCGGACTCGGCACGGACCCGGCGGCCTGGCGCCGGGTCGCCGAGCGGCTGACCGGTCTGGACGCCGGGTGGGACCCGGGCTCGACGGTGGAGGCGCTGCTCGCCGTCCGGTGACCGGCGGTGCGGGGCTGCCCGTGGGCGCCGGTCAGGGGCGGCCGGCACCCCGGTCGGGTCCGGTCACGCGGTCGAGGAGCCGCCGCTGGGCGTCGGTGAGCCGGAGGTCCGCCGCGGCGAGGTTCTCCTCCAGGTGGGCGAGGGAGGCGGTGCCGGGGATCGGCAGGACGACCGGGGAGCGGGCGAGGAGCCAGGCGAGCAGGACCTGGGGGCCGGTGGCGCCGAGTTCGGCGGCGACGGCGGCGAACTCGGCGGAACGACCGGTTTCGGCCGCCGCGGCGACGGGTCGCCAGGGCAGGAAGGCGATGCCGGCGGCCTCGCACGCCTCCAGGACCGGTTCGTGCTCCCGGTCGAAGAGGTTGTAGCGGTTCTGCACGCTCGCGATCACGGCGGCCTGCCGGGCCTCGGCGAGCTCCGCGGCGGTGACCTCGGACAGGCCGATGTGGCCGATCTTCCCTTCCCGCCGGAGGTCGTGGAGCGCGCCGACCTGTTCGGCGACCGGCACCTTCGGGTCGAGCCGGTGCAGTTGCAGGAGGCCGACGCGCTCGGTCCGGAGCCGGCGCAGGCCCTCCTCGACCTGTTCGCGCAGGCTCTCGGGCCGTGCGTCGTACGCCCACCCTTCCGGACCGCCCCGGACGACCCCGACCTTGGTGGTGATCAGCAGGTCGTCCGGGTACGGGTGCAGGGCCTCGGCCAGGAGTTCCTCGTTGGCGCCCCAGCCGTACAGGTGGGCGGTGTCGATCAGGGTGACGCCGAGTTCCACGGCGCGCCGGGCGACCGCGACGGCGGCTTTCCGTTCGGGGCCGGGCTCGGTCGGCAGGCGCATGGCGCCGAAACCGATCCGATTCACCCGGTATTCGCCCCCGACGGAGAACGTGCCCGCCGCGCCCGGCGTGTTCGACGTACTCGAAGTCATCGGTTCTCCGCTCATCGGCCCGACGATACCCGGGCCGGTTGCGGTCCGGACCAAGTCGGTGCCCGCATATTCGAAAGCACCATTCGGAATGCCCTCGATTGGAGATACGGCACAACCGTCCGGTAGGGGGCGCGATTTACCGCATGACCGGGAGAGAATTCCGGGCGCACCACCCAAAGGATCCAAAGGAAAGATTTCGTGCGACCAAGACTCTTCGGCATGACCGCTTCCGCGGCCGCGTTCGGACTACTGGGCTCCCTCGTCACCGCCTGCGGCTCGTCCGGGAGCGACGGGACGACACTGCGCCTGGTGGTCCCCGAGTACGGCAACGGCCCGGCGACCGGTTCCAAGGCGTACTGGGACAAGCTGACGGCCGCCTTCACCGCCGCCCATCCCGGCAAGAAGGTCGAGGTCACGCTCTACCCGTGGACCGAGGTCGACCGCGAGGTCAGCCGCATGGTCGAGGAGGGCGACGTCCCGGACGTGGCCCTGCTGGGCGCGTACTCCGACTTCGCCGCGCAGGGCCGCCTCCACCCCGCCAGTGAGGTGCTGTCGATCAGGGCGGAGGCGAACTTCCTGCCGCCGCTCGTGGAGGCGGGCTCGGTCGGCAACACCCTCTACGGTCTGCCCTTCGTGGCCAGCAGCCGGCTGCTCTTCTACAACCAGGAGCTGTTCGAGAAGGCCGGGGCGAAGCCGCCGAAGACCTGGTCGGGCCTGAAGGGTGCGGCCGAGGCGCTGAAGGCGGAGGGCGTGCCGTATCCGTACGCGCTGCCGCTCGGCCCCGAGGAGGCGCATGCCGAGGCCCTGATCTGGGAGCTCAGCAACGGCGGCGGGTACACCGACATCCGCGGGGAGTACAGCCTCGACTCCGAGCGGAACACGCAGACGTTCCGCTGGGTCAAGGACAACCTGGTCAAGCCGGCCCTGACCGGCCCGGTGCCGCCGGCCGAGCTCAACCGGCAGGACGCCTTCGACGCCTTCCTGCGCGGCGACGTCGGCATGGTCAACGGCTACCCCTCGCTCCTCCACGAGGCGCGGGAGAAGGGCATGAAGGTCGGCACGCTCCGCATGCCTGTGTCGGACACGCTGGAGGACGAGGAGGTCCCGCCGGCGGTGGGCGTCGCGGACTGGATGATGGCCTTCAAGCGGGACGGCAACCGCGAACTGGTCAGCTCGTTCCTGAACTTCGTCTACGAGGACAAGAACCTCAACGAGTTCGCCGCGCGCTACCACCTGCTGCCGTCGACGGTGTCCGCCACCCAGGCGTCCCGGGGCACGGCGGCGGACCCCAGCGCCGAGCAGTTCCTGATCGCGCTGCGCAACGCCCGGCTCTATCCGGTCAACGACCCGTCCTGGCTGCAGGTCAGCAACACCATCAAGCGGAACATCGGCAAGGCGGTCGCGCCGTCCGCCGACCCGGGAGCCGTGCTGGAGCAGATGGCCCGGCAGGCCGAGGAGGCGGCGCGGCCGGAGTGACGGTCTCCGGCGGTCCGCGAGGAGAGCCGCGGCCTGACATCCTGGGGTCATGAATCCCGAAGATCCGCTTCTCCGTCCGCTGCTGGTGGTGGACGGAGCCAATGTCGTGGGGTCGGTGCCCGACGGGTGGTGGCGCGACCGGCGCGGGGCCGCCGAGCGGTTGCGCGATCGCCTCGCCGCCACCGGTGGTCCGGCCGACGGCCCGTACCCGGGTCCGTACGAGGTGGTCCTGGTCGTCGAGGGGCGCGCCCGGGGCGTCGCTCCCGTGCCCGGTGTGCGGATCGAGGAGGCTCCGGGCAGCGGGGACGACCTGATCGTCGCCCTGGTCCGGAGCGCGAGCGGGCGGCCGTGTCTGGTCGTCACGGCCGACCGGGAACTGCGCCGGCGCGTCCAGGAGGAAGGCGCCCGCTGCGTGGGCCCCCGCACCCTTCCCCAGGCGCCCGCTCCCTGACGGTTCCACGGGAAGTACGGCCGGTTCCGTCACCGATACGGCGCGAACGGCCCCGTTGACCGCCTCCGGCGACCGTCCTAGCTTCGGTGAGCACCCGCCCACACAACGGAGGCGCCCCATGACCGCGACGGCGGACCCCGCTCCCCTGCCCTATCCGTTCAACGAACCCGAAGGGCTCGGCCTCGCCGAGACGTACACCGAAGCGCTGGAACGGCCCGGGCTGTTACGCGTCCGGATGGCGTACGGCGAACCCGCCTGGCTCGCCACCCGCTACGCCGACGCCCGTCTGGTCCTCGGCGACCGGCGCTTCAGCCGTGCCGAGGCGCTCAAGCACGACGAGCCCCGCCAGTCCGAGGCGCAACAGGACACCGGCATCCTCGGCATGGACCCGCCCGGCCACACCCGGCTGCGCACGCTGGTCGCCAAGGCGTTCACGGTCCACCGGGTCGAGAAGCTGCGGCCCCAGGTGCGGGAGCTGGCCCACGGGCTCCTGGACGAGATGGAGGCCGCGGGACCGCCGGCCGACCTCGTGGAGTCGTACGCGCTGCCCATCCCGGTCGCGGTCATCTGCCGCATGCTCGGCGTGCCGGAGGGGGACCGTCCGAAGTTCCGGGTGTGGAGCGACGCGGCCCTGTCCACGAGTTCGCTGACCGCCGAGGAGTTCCGGCGCAGCCGCGAGGAGCTGCGCGCCTACATGGCGGAGCTCATCGAGGACCACCGGGCCCGTCCGCGCCCCGACCTGATGACCGGTCTGATCGAGGCCCGCGACACCGATGACCGGCTCACCGAGCTGGAGCTGATCGACCTGTGCGTGGGCATCCTCGTCGCGGGACACGAGACGACGGCCAGTCAGATCCCGAACTTCGTCCACGCCCTGCTCGACCACCCCGACCAGCTCGCCCTGCTGCGCGAGAGGCCGGATCTGGTCAAGGGGGCCGTCGAGGAGCTGCTGCGGTTCGTCCCGCTCGGCAGCGCCGCCGCCTTCCCCCGGTACGCCACCGAGGACGTCGAGGTGGGCGGCACCCTGGTCCGGGCGGGCGAGCCGGTGCTCGTGGCGATCGGCGCCGCCAACCGCGACGCCCTGAAGTTCACGGGCCCAGGGCGGCTCGACGTGACCCGCACCGGTGTGCAGCACCTCGGCTTCGGGCACGGCGTGCACCACTGTCTGGGGGCGCCGCTCGCCCGTCTGGAGCTCCAGGAGGCGGTCCTGGCGCTCCTCACCCGCTTCCCGGGCCTGCGTCTGGCGGGGGACGTCCGCTGGAAGGACCAGATGCTGGTGCGCGGTCCGCGCGAGATGCCGGTGGGCTGGTGAGCGCGATGGGCTGGACCACCGAGGTCGACCGGGAGATGTGCATGGGCTCGGGCATGTGCGCCGGGCTCGCCCCGGACCTGTACCGGCTGGAGGGCGACACCGCGGAGCCGGTGCGTCCGGAGATCGCCGAGGACGAACGGGCCCTGGACGCCGCCGACTCCTGTCCGGCGCTCGCCATCACCGTCCGCGCGGGCGCCCGGACGGTGGGCCCCCGCCACTGACGGACCCGGCGGCGGGCGGGCCGGCGGGGCCGCCCGCCGCCGTGGGCGGCCCCGCGCCCGCCCGGGGCCCTCGCGCCCGTCCAGGGCCAGGGCCAGGGCCTTCAGACTTCAGCAAATCCCTTCGTAGGGAATTTCAAATTTCTGCAAGTCTTGGGCACGCGTGTGACGGGAGGGGATCAGACCTCCATCTCCTCTTCGACGCGGCGCAGCTGGTGCCGGGCCATGGCCAGGTTGGCCTTGTGCTTGTCGAGGACGAGGTAGAGGAAGAGGTTGGTCTTGCCGCGCCCCTTCCCGAGGGTGATGAGGTGGTACTGGTTGCCCAGGGTGATGAGGATGTCGTCGATCTGCTCCTGGAGGCCGAGGAGCTCCATGGTGTGGAGCTTGGCCCGGATCACGTCGGTGTTCCCCGCGACCGCGACGTGGACGTCGAAGTCGCGTCCGCCGCCGAGGGATCCCAGAGCCATGCCGCTGGTGTAGTCGCCCACCGCGGCGGCGAGACTGCCCTCCACCCGGGTCATGATCTCCTTGAGGGAGATTTCCACGTTCGCCATGGGCTGCCGCCTTCCGTAGTGGATATGCCGGGCGCCTTTGCGCACCCGCCGAGGCGACGCTACCCATCCCGCCCGTTCGGCGGGGGCGCTTTGCCCGAACATGTGGCGCGGCCGACCGTCATTGGCCGATCCGCGACCGCTCCCGTACGGCCCGACGGCCCGGCCCGGCGGTCAGCGGCGGGCCGAGGCGTCGAGGTCCGCGAGGAGCGCGGCCTGTCCCTGGAGCACTCCGGTGAGGATGCCGCGCGCGACCCGGAGGAGCTCCGCGACCTCGTCGTTCACCAGGCGGTAGTACACGCTGACGCCCTCGCGCCGCGTCAGGACGAGGTTCGACCTCCGCAGTACGGCCAACTGCTGCGACAGCGCCGCCGGTTCCACGCCCACCTCCGGCAGCAGTTCGGAGACGGCGTGCTCACGGACGCTGAGCAGCTCCAGGACCCGGATGCGGACCGGATGGCCGAGGGTCTTGAAGAACTCGGCCTTCAGTTGGTAGAGCGGTGTGCTCACCTCGGTGGCCGGTTCGCCGCCCGCCGCCCTGGGTGCGCGTATTGGCACGGTGGGCCCCTCCCTGGCTACGGGCGGCCGCCGTCGATCCGCCGATGCTGTGGGGACCCACGATCCCAGACTCCCGCACCACGGCACACCCGTCTTCGCACATCGGAGCCGTTCTCCTCCCTTCGGAGCGACCCGCGCTCCCGCATCCCGCGCTCCCGCACCCCGCCTCCTCCGGCGTTCCGTGCCGGGCACGGCCTTCAGGTACGGGTCGGTACGGGCCCGCACAGGTGGTTGCCCGGTTCGGCCGGGTCGTCGCTGATCCAGAACTGGATCCACAGCTCGGTGAACTCGGGGCGGTCGAGGTAGCCGTCCCCGTCCCGGTCGAGGCGGTCGAAGACGCCGGCGACGTCGACGCTCGCGCCGTGCCACGTGTCGACCAGCCTCCGGTGCTCGACGGGGGAGATGCGCCCGTCCCCGTTCTCGTCGACGGCGTCGAAGACGGTCTCGGCGGTCGCGGCGACGACCTCGCGCATCGTGGGCAGCAGGTCCACCATGGCGAGGATCTCGTCCAGATCGACCCTGCCGTCCCCGTCCGCGTCCACGTGGGTCGCGAGGAGGTCCCACCAGCCCAGCATGACCGCGTCCACGCGCGCGGCCAGTTCGGATCCCGGTCGCACGCGGGGCAGGGCCCGCCAGCGTTCCGCGAGGGCCTGGAAGTCGCTCCGGTCGAGGTAGCCGTTGTCGTCGGCGTCGAACGCGCGGAACATGCCGGTGAGCTTGTCGCGCTGGAACCCACTTGCCACGGGCGGCCTTTCTGTCGATGTCCTCGGTGATCCTGCCCGGGGACGGCCGCGCCCCAACGGCGCCCGGTGTCGCGGCGGGGCGCGTCCGCGGCCCCGTCCGTACGCCCGGCGCTCCGCGCGCCCCGTTTGACCGCCCGGGGCCACCCGCAGGAGTGACGGACGGCTTCACCCCGGCCGGAAAACCCCTGGAGATCGAACAACAGCGCGTTATGATGGCCGAGATGATGAACTTCTCCTCGTACCGATTGGGGGACTCGTTCGCACAAGGTGAGTGCTGATGGCACATCACCTCGCGAACGAGATTCCGACCCGTCTGCTGATGTGGCGGCGCGTACGCCAGTACGCCGTGCCACCGTCCATGATCGATACCGCGACCGCACGCCGTGCGGTCGGTGACTGGGCGGGGGCCTGCGCCGCCGCCCGGGTCGATGTCGATGTCGATCTGCGCGCCGTGGCCGTCCGCCACGGCACCGGGCCGGCCGCCCGGATCCGTGCCGACCTGCGTCGGCTGGCCCCGGATCTGCTCCGCTGGCACATGCCCCGCGTCGCCCCCGACGGGCGCCTCCGCCCCGGACTCACCCTGGCCCTGGCCCGTTACGGGGAGCCCGGCGCCGTACCGTTGAGCCTGGTGGTGCAGACACCGCCGGCCTGGGCGGACGCCGGGCAGCGGATGTCGCTCGCCGTGTGGGAGGGGTCCGGGAACGACGTTCCCGGCCGCTCTCCGCGCGTCCACCCGCATCCGCATCCCGACCGGCGTTTCCGGCTCGACCTGCACCGGCACCTCTGGGACGCGGAGCGGGCCGGCGACCTGGCACGGCGGTGCGGTGCGGACGGGCCGCCGCCCGCGGCACCGTCCGAACGGCTCGGCGCCTCCCTCCCCCGGGACGGCTCGTGGGCGGTCGCCCGGTGGGCGGCCGAGGCGGAGTCGCTGCTGCGGTCCGAGGGGCTTCCCCCTCGCGGCGCCTTCACCGTACGGCTCGGTGCGGGGCGGCGGGCCGTGTACGAGCTCGTCGCGCCCGACGACAACCACGCCCCGGCCCTCGGACCGCTACGGGAGCCGCTGCCGCCGCAGGAGGCCGCGGCGCTCCCGGTGCTGCCGGAAGCGGCGGCCCGGGCCCTTCCCGACCTGGAGCTGCTGCGCGCCGGGCTGATCGCGGCCGAGCGGCTGCACCCCCTCGTCGCCGGGGCCCTGGCGGGGTCCGTCCCCGCCGCCCCTCCGGTGGCGTCCGGCGTCTTCCACGAGCCCGGTGATCCGCACCGGGTGGAGTGCCGGGGCGAGGTCCACCGGATCGCGCTGAGGGACGGGGTGCTGTCGGCGGTCGACCACGATCCGGTCACCCTGCGCCGGGAGGAGCTCCTTGTGGCCCTCGGCGGGCCGGCGCTGCCCTGCCTGCGGGCGATCGACGGGGTGCACCGCAGTCCGGAGGCGCTGCCCGCGGTCCGGGAACGGCTCGGGCACGGTGACGTCGCGGGGGCGCTGGACGTCGTGGTGGGGCTCCTCGGTCCCGGCGCGGTCCTGCGCGACGGCCCGCTCCGGGAGGAGCTGGTGTCCGCCGCGGCCCGCCGCGTCGACCACGGGCTCTTCCGCGCGGGTCTGGTCCCCGAGCATCCCGCCGCCGGTGCGCGCGCCGGTGCGGCGGGGGCGGGGGACGCGCGGGGCACCAGGTCCGCGGAGGCGGACCACCGTCCCCGGCTCGACCGCCGTGCGCCTCTGTCGATGCGCCGCAAGCGGAACGGCGTGTCCAGACCCCGGGTCGGCCTGCCCGTGGCACTCCCGGTCTTCTGAGCCCCTTCGCCCTCCGAGCCCTCTCCGCTCGTACCGCGCCGAACGCTCCCACGTCCCACGACACCCCGGACGGGTCTCCCCCGTCCCCTCGTTCCCAGGTGATGCCCATGACGTCCCGTACCCCCGTGTCCGCCTCCGCCGCCTCCCCTACGGTCGGCACCCGCCTCGCCGTCGCCGACGACCTCCTCGGGCTCCTGCGGACGACGACCACCGAGCCGCGCCCCGACGAACAGCTCGAAGCGCTCACCCTGGCCGTCGCCGCCGACCTGCCCGTACTGCTCTGGGGCGAACCGGGCATCGGCAAGACCGCGGCCCTGACCCAGCTCGCCGACTCCCTCGGCCTGCCGCTGACGACGGTCATCGCCAGCGTCCACGAGCCCTCCGACTTCTCCGGGCTGCCGATCGTGGGCGACGACCCGGAGGTACGGGGAGTGCCGATGGCCCCGCCGCAGTGGGCCGTGGAACTCGTGCGCGCCGGGCGGGGCCTGCTCTTCCTGGACGAGCTCTCCACCGCCACGCCCGCCGTGCAGGCCGCGCTGCTCCGGGTCGTCCTGGAGCGGCGGGTCGGCGCGCTGCGGCTGCCGCCGGGCGTACGGATCGTGGCCGCCGCCAACCCCCGGGCGTCGGCGGCGGACGGGTGGGAGCTGAGCCCTCCGCTGGCCAACCGGTTCGTGCACCTGTACTGGGTCCACGACCGGGAGGTGGTGGTGCGCGGCCTCGGCGGGGTCTGGCCCCGGGCGGAGCTGCCCCGGCTGGACCCGGAGAGGCTGCCGGAGGCGGTGGCCCTCGCCCGGCGCGCGGTCTGCGGCTTCCTGAAGGCCCGGCCGACGATGATCCACCGGCTGCCGACCACCGAGACCCGGCGCGGGGGCGCCTGGCCCTCGCCCCGGAGCTGGGAGACCGCGCTGACCCTCCTCGCCTTCGGGACGGCGGCCTCCGTCTCGCGGGAGGTGCTGGCGCTGCTGGTGCGGGGAGCGGTGGGGGACGGGCCGGGGCTCGAACTCCTCGCCCACCTGGACCGGATGGACCTGCCTGACCCGGAGTCGCTGCTGGCCGATCCGGCCTCCGCCGCACTGCCGGAGCGCGGCGACCTGCGCCAGGCGGCCCTCGAAGCGGTGGTGGCCGCCGTCGGGGCGCGCCCGGAACGGGAACGGTGGGAGGCGGGCTGGGCCGTACTGGTCCGGGCCCTGGAGACCGGCGCCCCGGACCTGCTCGTCGCCCCGGCGACGACGCTGGCCGCGCTGCGCCGGGACGACTGGGAGCTCCCCGAGTCGGTGGAGCGGCTGGCCGGGGTGATCGGGCTCGCCCGGCGCGCGGACCGGTCGGTGGGACGCGCCACCGCCCCGGCGGCCGGCGCCGGGCGTGCGGCGGGGGCGCGGCGATGACGGGGGCCGCGCGGCCCCGGCCGCCGCACCGGAAGCCCCCGGCCCCGCTCCCCCGCCCGATGGCCCCTCCCCCGCTCCCCCGCCCGGTGGGGGCCACCGGGCCGACGCCGTCGGCCGGTTCCGGCGCATCGCGTGACCGCAGGGGCTCGGCCGGGGCGTACGGACTCCCCCTGGACATGGACAAGTTGCTGGCCGCCCGGCTGCACGCGGTCAAGGTGCGGCCCTATCTGGCGGGCGCGCTCTTCGCCCTGCACGTGGTGGAGGACCGGTCGGTGCCGACGATGGCGGTGGACGCGTACTGGCGCTGCTACGTCTCCCCGGGGTTCGTCGCGTCCACTCCGGTGGAGGAGCTGGCGGGCGTCTGGGTGCACGAGGTCTCCCATCTGCTCCGGGACCACCACGGGCGGGGCGAGCGGTACGCGAAGGAGCACGACGAGCACGGGCCGGGAGAGCGGCTGCGGCGCAACATCGCCGCCGACTTCGAGATCAACGACGACATCTACGGCGACGGCCTCCCCCGGCCGGCCGGGGCGGTGCTCCCTTCGCTGCTGCGGCTGCCCGAGGGGCAGTTGATGGAGGAGTACCTGCGGACGGCGTCGATGTCCGGGCTCGCCGCCGGTCTGGCCTGGCTGGACTGCGGCAGCGGCGCGGACGGTCACGCCCGGCCGTGGGAGCTGGGGCCCGACGGGGCCCACGGGCTGAGCAGGCAGCAGCGGGACGCGGTGCGCTTCCGGGTCGCGGAGGGCATCAAGGGCCGGCCGGGCGACGCGCCGGAGGGGTGGCGCCGGTGGGCGGAGGAGGCGTTCCATCCGCCGCAGCCGTGGCGGCGCCTGCTGGGGGCCGCGATCCGTTCGGCGGCGGGGGCGCCGGGGGTGGGCGAGAACCACAGCTACCGGCGTCCGTCCCGGCGCTCGGCCGGTGTTCCGGGGGTGGTGCTGCCGAGTCTGCGCCGTACGCCGCCCAGCGTCTGCGTGGTCATCGACACCTCGGGGTCGGTGAGCGACGCCGAGCTGGGCAGCGCGCTCCTGGAGGTGGCGGCGATCTCGCGGGCGGTGGGCGGACGGCGCGACCTGGTCTCGGTGATCTCGTGCGACGCGGCGGCCGGGATCGCCGTGCCGCTGTGCCGTGCGGAGGACATCGAGCTGGTCGGCGGCGGTGGAACGGACCTGCGTTCCGGTTTCGCCCGGGCCCTGCGCGCCCGGCCGCGCCCGGACGTCATCGTCGCCCTGACGGACGGCCAGACGCCCTGGCCCTCCGCCCAGCCGCCCTGCCGCACCGTCGTCGGCCTCTTCCCTCGCCCCGCCCGTTCCGTGAACGAGGAGAACCCCGACTACACCCCCGACGCGCCGCCCTCCTGGGCGCGCGTCGTCACCATCGCCTGACGCCCGGGACGGTCTCCGCGCCGGGTGGCGCTCCGTCGGCCGTGACCCTGGCGCCGCCTCGGCTTGTCAGGCTGTCCCTGACGTTCCTAAGCTGTTCGTCAGGGGCGGCCTGACAAGTGGGCCGCCGGTGGGGAAGGGGTGCCGTGTTCGCCGAGAAGACGGACGACGACGGCCGGATGTGCTCGTTCTGCGCCAGGCCCGAGGCTGAGGTGACCAAGCTGGTCGCCGGCCCCGGGGTGAACATCTGCACCGAGTGCGTGGACTTGGCCGCCTCGATCGTGGCCGAATACCGGCCGGGTCCCACCGAGTTGCGGATGCCGATGTGGGGCGGGCTGACCGACGCCGAGATGCTGGAGCGGCTGCCCCGGGTCGCGGCGGTCGCCGACCGGATCGAGGCCGATCTGCGCATGTGGGTCACGGAGCTCCGGCGGCGCGGCGTGACCTGGGCCAGGATCGGCCGGGCACTGGGCATCACCCGCCAGTCGGCCTGGGAGCGGTTCTCCGGGGAGGAGTGACCCGGGACCGTCGCCCGTCCGCCGCGGGTGCGACGGTCAGGCCCCCCGGTGCGCCGGTCGCACCAGACCGCGGAACGGGCGGAACCAGGGTCCGGCGCCGCCGGGTTCGTCCTCGAACCCGGTGAGTACGAGGAGCTGCCGTCCGTCCGCGGCGACGAAGGAGCACTCCGCCACCGCGGCCGGGTCGGCGGGCTCGCGCCCGGCCAGGGCGTCGGCGAGGGACCGGGCCGCCCCGGCGTCCTCGGTGTCGTACCACGTCGCGGTGAAGCAGCGGGCGGTCCCGCCGTGCCGGCCCGTGAGGCGGTGGGGCGCGTAACGGCCCGGCGGAGCGGCCGAGTAGAGCGCCTGGACGGCGCTGCCGAGGGTCTGCTGGTTGCGGGGGTCGGCGGCGAAGGCCCGGTGGGCTTCGGGGGTCGTCCACTGGGCGAAGTTGAGGACGGTCCGGCCGTCGGACCCCGCCAGGCAGTGCCGTGCGAGGTACGCGGCCGGCAGCCGGGCCTCCTCCCAGGCGTCCATGACGCCGGACATGACCTTCCGCTGCTGTTCGGGCCCCTCGGTGTGCCACAGGGACGCCAGGACGAGGCCCGCGTCCGGGCGGGTGGGGTCGGATGGTGCGATCGGCCGGAGGCCGGTGGTGTCGGTCATGCCACCAGCCTCCGACCTCGACCGCGGTTGAGGTCAACTCCCTTGGCCGAACCCGGCCTTCGCTCCGGACGGGGGGTCAGGCGGTCGGGGTGATCAGGTCGGTCAGGGGCTGGGCTGAGTCGGTGCCGGAGTGGCCGAAGGGGGCGTCGAAGCTCCAGACGAGGAAGAGCAGG
Organism: Streptomyces cinereoruber; assembly: GCF_009299385.1. Lineage (NCBI taxonomy): Bacteria > Bacillati > Actinomycetota > Actinomycetes > Kitasatosporales > Streptomycetaceae > Streptomyces > Streptomyces cinereoruber. The sequence goes on from NZ_CP023693.1 coordinate 468,246, forward strand.
AAGACCACCAGGGAGCTGAAGGTGGTGGCCAGCAGCAGTTCGCGGGCGGAGCGGCGGATCTGCAGGGTGTAGAGCAGACCGAGGGTGACCACGGCGCCGGCGACGAGGCCGAACCAGACCGCGCCGGGCAGGGTGGTGCCGGCGCTGTCCAGGCGCTGGTGGCGGGCGTCGTCAGCGGCGGCGACCTGGTCGAGGAGGGGCTGGTAGGCCTGGGCCTGCAGCTCGTCGGCCGGGGTGTGGTGGGCGATGTCGCTGCGGATGCGGCCGAGCAGGTCGGCACCGGTGGAGCCGACGGGGACGTCGTCCTTCATGGCGGGCCACTCGGTGGTGACGGCGTGCCGGGCGTAGGCGTCGATGTGCTCCTTGACCTGGGCGCGGAAGGCGGCCGGGTAGACGTCGAGCCGCTGGTCGATCTCGTAGAGGGCCTGGGCCTCGCGCTGGACGGTGTCCTCGGCCGCGCCACGGGCCTCCCACACGCCCGCGATCGCCAGGCCGAGCACGATGGCGTAGACGACGCCGACCATCATGACCATGTACTCCAGCACGTCCGGGGTCTCGGAGGTGTCCTCGTCCGCGGCCACCCTGCGGTGCCGCATGACGGTGGTCACGATGACGAGCAGGCAGACCAGGACCGAGGCGAGGGTGTAGACGAGCCATTCCGGCACGGCGCAACTCCAGGGCGGGTGAGGTGGGAGGGGAAGGAAGGGAAGCGGGTACGAGTACGGGTGCGGTCGCGGGTCGTCAGCCGCGGCCGCGGCGGCGGGAACCCGGCCGTAGGGCGACCGCGGCCAGAACGCCCGGGAGGGTGACGACGACCGTGGACATGGTCGTCGACATCCCGGCCGGGAGCGGGCGGGTGGGACCGCCGGTGTAGTGCGGGCGCGGCACCCACCGGAAGGCCTGCTGGGCCTTCGACGGGGCCGGGGGCGCGGCAGCGGTCGGGGGCGGGGCGGGGTCGGCGCCGGGTGCCGGGGCGGCCGGGGGCCCGGATTCGGCTGGGGCCTCGGCGGGCTTCGGTGCGGTGGGCCCGGGTGCCGCGTGGCGGGCGGTCGGCGGGGCCGGCCGAGGAGGGGGCGAGGTCACGGTCGGCTCGAACGCCGGCGGTACCGAGGGTTGTGGTGCGGGCGGGGGCGCGACCGGCGCCGGCGGTCGCGGTGCGGAGGGTGTCGGGGCCGGCGGTCGCGGTGCGGGCGGAGGCGTGGACGGTGCCGGTGCCGGGGGGCGGCACGCGGGCGGGGGCGCGGTCGCGGGCCGTGGGGCGTCCGGTCGGGGTTCCGGGTGGTCGTGGCCCATGTCGATCCACACGTCCGGGGCGCACACCACCAGGTGGTCGCCGGTCGGGGTGTGGTCCATGACGACCACGGCGTCACCGTACTGAGGGAGCGGACACAGGGCCGCCGCGGCCCCCAGACCGACACTGATCCAGCTGCCCACCGAACCGCCCCTTCCGCGCTACGACCCGTTCCCGATGCGACCTGTTCTCGTACGCCCCCCGATCGTCCGGAGCGGGCGCCACAGCGGGTAACGATCATGGACGGGGCAGGTCACGGGGTGCGCGCCCCGGAGGAGGTCTCCGTCGCGGTCTTTCACCGGGGTGGAGGAATCATCCAGTTGTCCGGTCCGCGGTCCGCTGTTCCCACGGTCGTGGTTCCGGCGGGCCGGGCGTGGTCGGGCCGCTCATGCCGCCCTGCGGACGGTGACGACGGGGCAGTGCGCGTACGTCATCGCGGCCTGGCTGACCGAGCCCAGGAGCAGTCCGGCGATGCCGCTGCGGCCGCGGGCGCCGACGACCAGCAGTTGGGCCGTTCGGCTCGCCTCGATCAGGACCTCGTGCGCCTTGCCCTCCACCAGGTCGCGCCGGACGGTGACGTCCGGATGGGTGTCCGCGCGGCCGGCGAGCGCCCGGGCCAGCGCTCGCGCCTCGGACTCGGGGGTCGTGCCGGGCGGGGCCTTGTCGGGCTGCCAGGCGTGCACCGCCACGAGTCCGGTCCGGCGCCGGGCGGCCTCGGCGAACGCGACGTCGACGGCCTCTTCGCTGTCCGGGGAGCCGTCGATCCCCAGGACGACGGGCTCCCCGTCGGCGGACGTCCCGTGTTCCTCCCGGACGGTCATCACGGGGCAGTGGCTGCGGGCGGCCAGGGAGACGGGGGTGGATCCCAGCAGCAGGCCCGTGATGCCGCCCATCCCCCTGGAGCCGACGACGATCAGGTCCGCCGCCCGTGACTCGGCCTCCAGCACGTGCACCACGTCGCCGGTCACCACGGCCTTGGTCACCACGAGCTCGGGCTCGACGCCGAGGGCGTGCACCGCCGCCTCCTGGACGAGGGTGGCGGACGCCGGGTCCGGCACCACGTACCTGGGTTTGATCGGCACCTCGACGTGGACCACGCGCAGCCTCGCGCCGCGCCGTGCCGCCGCCGTGGCGGCTGCCGCCACGGCGGTGAGACTCATGTCCGAGCCGTCCACCCCGACCACGACGAGATTGCTCATAGCTGGCTGCTCCACTTCACGCGCGGGTTCCCAGCCTCACCCCGTCGGCAGGACGCTGCAATTCCTGCGCCGCCGGGGAGAGGGCGGGGTCCGCGGTTCGGGGCCGGGGTCAGACCCTGCGGCCGGCGCGCAGCTCGAGCCGCTCGCCTTCGAAGCGGGCGCGGAAGTCCCGGTCGTGCGAGACCGCGACCACCGCCCCCGGGTACGCCACGAGCGCGGTCTGGAGGTCCTCGACCAGGTCGAGGGCGAGGTGGTTGGTCGGCTCGTCGAGGACGAGGAGGTCGGCGGGCCGGGTCACCAGGGTCGCGATCCGCAGCCGTCGCCGCTGTCCCACGGACAGGTCGGCGACCGGGACGCTCAGGTCCTCCTCGCGGAACAGGCCCAGGGACAGGAGTCGTTCGGCGTGCTCGTCCGACGGTCCGGGCAGCCCGGCGGCGAACGCGGCGAGCAGCGGGAGCCGGGTGGAGCGCACGGGCAGTTCCTGCGCGAGGTAGCCGATCCGGGCGGGGCGGCGCACCGTGCCCGCGTCCGGCTCCAGGTCGCCCGCCAGGACGCGCAGCAGGGTCGTCTTGCCCGCGCCGTTCTCGCCCGTGACGAGGAGCCGCTGCCCGGGCTCGACCGTCAGGAGGCCGTCCAGGCGCAGCCGCTCCCCGACCCGTACGCCGTCGAGTGCGGCGAGGGGGCCCCGCGCCGGGCCGTCTTCGGTGGTGGGCGGCGCCGTCGCGAAGCGGAGCGGTGCCGGTGGCTTCGGCACCGGGTGGCGCCGCAGCCGGGCCAGGTGCTCCCGGACCGAGCGCACCTGGCCGCCGAGCTTGGCCTCGCTGGAGCGGCGGTGCTTGCCGAAGCCCTGCTTCGGGTCGCGGCCGGTGGTGGAGAGCCGCCTCGTCGCGGCGTCGAGCAGTTCCTCCGTGCGGGTCACCTCCGCGGTCCAGTCCGCGTACCGCTGCTCCGCGCCGCGTCGGGCGGCGGCCTTGGCGGCGCGGTAGCCGGCCCAGCCGTCGCCGTACCGGCGGACGGTGCGCTCGTCGCGGTCGACCTCCAGGATCGTGGTGGCGACGCGCTCCAGGAAGCCGCGGTCGTGGGTGACCGCGACGACGGTGCCGCGGTGGGCGCGCAGCTGCTCCGCCAGCCAGTGCGCGGACGCGGCGTCGAGGTGGTTCGTCGGTTCGTCCAGGAGGAGCAGTTCGGGGGCGGCGGCCAGGACGCAGGCGAGTGCGAGCCGTGCCTGTTCACCGCCTGAGAGGGAGCCGAGCGGGCGGTCGCGGGTGACGTGGGCGAGGCCGAGGGAGTGCGTCGCGGCGTCCACCCGGGCGTCGGCCTCGTACCCGCCGCGTTCCTCGTAGGCGATCAGCAGTTCGCCGTAGGCGGCGAGCTGTTCGTCCGACGCGTCGGCGAGGGTCTCCTCCGCCGCGCGGAGCCCCCGCTCCATGGCGCGCAGTTCGGTCAGGGCGAGGTCGACGGCGTCCTGCACGGTGCGGGACGCGTCGAGGTCGAGGGTCTGGGCGAGGTGGCCGACGCCGCCGGGGAAGACGACGGTGACCTCCCCGGCGTCCGGCGTCTCGGCCGCGGCGAGCAGCCGCAGCAGGGTGGACTTGCCGGAGCCGTTCTCGCCGACGACGGCGGCCCTCTCGCCCGGTCGGACGGTGAGGGACACCTGGTCGAGGACGATCCGGGTGCCGTAGGACTTGGTGGCGTTGCGGACGGACAGCTGTGCCGCGGCGGGGGCGGTGGCGAGGGTGGGCAGGACGGTGCGGGCGCGGTCGCGCATGGGCTTTCCCGGGCGTACGAAGGGTCTACGGGCGGCGGAGACGGCGGCGTCGGCCGTGCCCGGACTCAGACGAAGAAGAGGAAAGCCATGCCCCCACCGTAACAAGACGCGCCGTCTCGCCTCCAGTCGTTTGTTTCGCCTCCGGTCGTTCGCTTCGTACGCCCGGAGCCCGGGCGGGGCCGGGGCTCAGCGGCGGAGCAGGGCGCAGACGAAGTCCTCCTGGACGGCGCGGACCCGGGCCAGCAGTTCCGGCTTGAGGGTCTTGCTGGTCTGGGTGTTGATCGAGAACGTCAGGGAGCGCTTACCGTCCGCCGTGGCGGCGGCCAGCTGGGTGTAGCCGGGGTAGTTGCCGGTGTGGCCGTAGACGGTGCCGCACCGGGTCTCGTACCGGAAGATCGCCAGTCCGCCCGCGTTGGTCCCGGGTCCCGCGGGCTCCGAGGCGGCGCCGGGGATGAAGCGGCGCTGCTCCTTCCTGACCTCCTCGGAGAGGTAGCCGCGGCCGCCCGCCCAGGCCCGGACGAAGGCGTTCAGGTCCTTGGGCGTGGCCACGATGCCGCCGGAGGCCCATACGCCGGAGGCGCTGATGGCCTCGCTGATGTCCTCGGGCGGGGCGGGCGGCGTGACGTCGTAGCCGTGCAGGTAGGGCCTCGGCATCCGGTAGCCCTGCGGGAGGACGGTCCGCCGCAGGTCGAGGGGCCGGTACACGAGCTGTTCGAGCAACTGCTCGTACGGTCGGCCGGTCGCCGCCTCGGCCATCAGCGCGACGGCGATGTTGTCGGAGTTCGAGTACGCGTACCGCGATCCGGGCGGGAACAGCAGCTTCCGGTCGGCGACGAAGTCGAGGAGTTCGCGCGAGTCGAAGCGGTGTCGCGGGTCCGCGACCAGGATCTCCAGGAACGAGGGGGCGGTGGAGAAGTCGGGCAGTCCGCTGGTGTGGTTGAGCAGCTGTCGGAGGGTCACCTTGTGCCAGGCCCGGGGCAGGGCGGGGAGGCGGCGGCCGATCGTGTCGTCCAGGTCCAGGCGGTGCCGGTCGACCAGGCGCAGGGCGACCGCCCCGCTGTACGCCTTGGCGACGCTCGCGAGGCGCATGTACGCGTCCGCCCGGGGCGGTCTGCCGGTCCTGGTGTCGGCCACGCCGGCCCGGTGGACCGTCGTCCGGTCGCCCACCTGCATGAGGGCGATCACGCCGGGCGGGCCGCCGGCCGTCCGGACGAGGTCGTCCAGCCGCTTCTGCAGGGCCTTGTCCGAGGGCGGGGGCGAGGACGGGGGCGTTCCGGTCGCCTGCGCGGGCCCGCCGGCGCCGCCCAGCACGAGGGCGCCGGAGAGGGCGCCCGCGAGGGCGGCGACGGACAGGCGCAGACGTGCGCGCGGACGGAAGCGGACTCCGGGGCGTGCCGACACGGAAGCTCCTTCGGGGTGCGACGGCGGGCGGGCGAGGGCCCGGCAGGGTGGGGATCCGGCGGAGGGAGGCCCGGCGGAGGAGGATTCACCTCAGCATCGGACGCTTTGCCGTTCCCCGCCTTTGCGCTGCTCCATCCGGCCGAGATCCCCCGCCCCGCCCCCGCCTCCCGGTCCCCGCCGTGCGTCACGGGCCGGCGGGCCGGTGGGCCGCTCAGAACGCGAAGGCCTCCCCGCCGTTCAGGGTGGTGCCCATGACGCAGGCATTGGAGAAGGTGTGCTGCCAGGAGGTGCGGGTCCCCTCCCAGACGCCGTCCAGGGTGACGGTGACGGGGTCGAAGTGCTGCGGGCAGGCCCGGTCGGGGTCCGGAGAGGCGAGGAGTCCGTCGAACCCGCCGCCCGCGAACCCTCCCTCGAGTTCGGCGCAGGCGGCCTCCGGGGCGGGGTGCGTCCCGCCCGGGACGGGCGCGCAGCTGAGCGTGGTGGCGCGCAGGACGGTGACCGGGCCGGAGGCGTCGCCCTTGCCGACCGAGAGCACGAGGGCGGAGGGGGCGTACAGGCTGGTGGAACCGGCTTCCGCGGCACCGGCGCCGACGAGGCAGAGAAGGACGGCGGCGGAAACTGCGACAGAACGACGAAGCACGGGAAGATTCTCTTTCGATCGAGAGGAGTGGGGGGATTTTCTCCTGCGATTCCCACCCACCTTGCGCTTCGGAGTGTGTCCGACACGCTGCGCCACCGCACCTTCATGACCGTTATTCGGACATGGAGGTGCTCTCAGCGGTGTTCGCAGTGCGTCGAGGCTGCTCAGGAGCGGCACGAGGGGCCCCGACGCGGTCCCGTGCCGCGCCGCTCCCCTCCCCCCACGGGCAGCCGACCTGCTCGAAGACGCGTGCGCTTTACCGAACGGCCATTCAGTACGGCCGGTTAGCGACGCCCCGGCGCCACCGCGCCCGAGGAAGCGGCCGCCCTCGCGTTCGTGACGGGCGGTCGGGCATCCGTGAGGTGATGCGACGTTCGCGCAGCCGGGCCGTGCCGTGGACGCACGGCTCCTCTCCCGTCCGCCGCACCCGTGGAACGCCGGCGAGCGGGGGACGGCGGCTGCCGGCCGCGAGGGGCGGCTGCTACGGACCCTCGCACAAGAGGGTGAGTGCCTCGGCGGAGAAGGGGTCGGCGGGGCGGTACCGGCGGGTGGAGACCGCGGCCAGGGCGAAGCCCGTGGCCGGGCAGAAACCGAGGAACGCCTGCTGCCCCGGGGTGGCCCCGCAGTGGAAGTAGGCCGGTCCGCGCGGGGTCGGCTGCTGGAACCAGGTCAGCGTGTGCGTCTGGCGGTGCTCCCCGCGGCCGTGGCTCAGTACCGGTCGGCGCACCTCGCGCAGGGCGTCGGCCAGGGGCCCGCTCGGCTCCAGGTGGGCCTCCAGGAAGGCGAGCAGGTCGTGCGGGGTGGCGCGCACGGCTCCCGCCGCGGCGAACCCCGCGATGTCCAGGGGCGGCAGGGGCGTGGTGCCGTCCTTGGCGTGGCCGGTCGCGTCCCGCCCGCCCTCGGCGCCGGGCCGCAGGGCGGTGCCGGACAGGCCGAGCGGGGCCAGGACGTGCTCACGCAGGAGGTCGTCCCAGGGCGTCGCGGTGCGGGCCGCGAGGGCGTGACCCAGGACGGCCACGCCGAAGTTCGAGTAGCGCCAGCGGGTGCCGGGGCGGCGGGGGCGGGCGCGGGCGAACGCCTCGACGACGCGCCGGGCGTCGTATCCGGCGTAGGGGTTGGTGTTCCGGCGCGGCAGTGCCCGCAGGTAGAGGTCGCGGGGCAGTCCGGGCAGTCCGGAGGTGTGCGTGATCAGGTGGTGGAGGGTGACGGGATCGCGGCCGGGCGGCCGGTCCGGAAACAGGGCGGCGTCCACCGGGTGTCCGAGGGGGGTGTGTCCGGAGGTGGCGAGGCAGGCCAGGAGCAGGCCGGCGAAGGTCTTGGAGGCCGAGCCGATCTCGTAGCGCAGCTCCTGGCGGTCGGTGGCCGTCGCGTCGGCCGTGCCGCCGTCGCACAGCGTCCTGCGGCCCCGTACGGAAGCGGCGAAGACGACGTCGGGGGCGTCGGCGGAGGCGACGGCGGCGGCCAGTCGGTCGGCCAGGGGCGCGGTCGTTCCCGTTCCGGGCGGACCGGCGACCCGTGCCGGGGCCTCGCCCCCGCCGTCCTCGGGACCCGTTTCGTCCGTGTACGGCTTCACGCGGTCGCTCCCGGGGAAGGCGGCGCGCCCGCGAGGCGGGAGAAGGCGCGGGAGGTGGCCAGGGTGGCGGCGAAGGCGGCGACGACGGTGGAGTGGTAGACCACGTCGAACACCGCGTCCTCGTCGCCCTCCTCCGGCATGTCCCGTACGGCCGGCATGGCTCCGTCGGGCTGCTGCGCGGCGGCGAAGGCCCGCCAGGCGCGGGCGTCCAGCGTGGGGTGCTCCAGGCAGGCGTCGACGACGAGGAGTTCGCCGAGCAGGTCCCAGCGTCGCAGGTCCAGCCAGTCGTCCAGCCACACGGGGAGCCAGGTGGCGAGGTAGTCGGCGGTGGCGGGCGGCAGGTCGGCGGGGCGCGCGCCCCAGTCCGTGAGGTGGAAGACGGTGTGGGTGACGTCGTAGGCGGCGTACCCCTCGACCGTCCACGGCTCCGGCGCGCGGGCCAGCCAGGTGCGTGCCGCGGCCTCCTCCACCGGGATGCGCGGGGTCAGCCCGAAGCGGTGCTCGAAGGCGCTCAGGCCCAGGCGCCGCACCGGCCTCATCTCCATCGCGGCCCAGCTGTCGAGGCGTTGGTTGAGCCGGACCGCGCGGTCGACGTACGGCCGGCGGTAGCCCATCTCCCAGAACGGCAGGTAGACGTCGAAGGGGACGGGGGAGATCGGCTCGCGGCGCTGGCCCTCCTCCAGCATCCGGCCGCCGTCGAGGACGTCGCGCCACAGGTGGTCCAGGAGCCGGCGGGCCAGGTCGACCTGGTGGGAGCCGGCGACGCCCTCGCGGAAGAGGACCTTGCAGATCATGGCGACTTCGCCGACGGGTTTGAAGCGGTCGAGGAAGCCCGTCTCGGGGTCGGCGTCCGGCTCCAGGCGGAATCCCTCCCGGTGCTCGTACAGCCACTCCATGGCCCGCAGGCCGATGTGGTGGAAGAGCGCGGTGTCCACGGCGTCCGGTCCGTCCTGCGCGGAGGGGCCGGAGGGCGCGGGCGGCTGGTGGAGGGTCATGGGGCATCACCCGGCGGCGCGGTCTCGGGGCCCGGGAGGACCGTGGCGGTGAGGGACACGGGGGGAACCCCGTACAGACGGGCGGTGGTGAGGGTCGCCGCGTAGGCGGCCACCAGCGTCGAGTGGTAGCAGTGGGCGAAGCCCGGCTCGACGGTGTCGCCGCGGCGGCTCGGTCCGACCTCGCACAGTCCGCCCGCCGCGTCCTGCGCGGCCGCGAGCCGGGCCCACGCCGGTTCCACGGTCCGCGCCGGGACGGGGGTGGGGAGGCCGGCGGCCACGGCCAGCAGTTCCCCGGCGAGGTCCCAGAGCTCCTCCTCCAGGCACGAGTCCAGCCAGGCGGGCAGCCAGTGGTGGAGGTAGCGCGCGAGCCGGGGCGGCATGCGGTGCGGCGCGTTGCCCCAGTCGGTGAGGTGGAAGACGACGTGGGTGAGGGCGTAGCCGGCGGAGCGTTCGAACATCCACGGTTCGGGCAGGCTGCCCAGCCAGGTGCGGTGCAGGGCGGTGAGCGGCGGGGCGTGCAGGGGCAGGCCGGTGCGGTGCTCGGCGTTGAGGATGCCCAGGCGGCGGGTCGGGTCCTGTTCCGTGTGCGCCCAGCTCCGGGTGCGGGCCAGCGTGCGGGCCAGTTCCTCGAAGGCCGGGTGCCGGAAGCCCGCCGACCGGAAGGCGGCGTAGATCTCCAGTGGGTAGGTGGACATCGGTTCCGCGCGGAGCTGTTCGAGGAGCAGGGAGCCCCGGCGCGTCTGTCCCCAGGCGAACTCCAGGAGTTCGGCGGCGCGTCGGCGGGCCGGGCCGGAGGTGGTGTGGCGGCGGATGCCGTCGCCGAGCTGGGCGAGTTCGCCGAGCGGTTTCCAGGTGCGGTCGACGAGCACGTCGGGCGCCAGCACGTCCTCGGGCAGCGCGAAGCACGGGAGGTGGTCGTACACCCAGTCCAGGGCGGTGCGTGCCACCTCCGCGGCCTGCGGGGCCGCGGAGGGGCGCGGGGCGCCGCCGGCGGGGGGCCGCGCGGTGTCGCCGACGGGCGGCCGGGGACCTTCGCCGGCCGGTCCGACCGTCTGCGCGCCGAATTCCCGGTCCGGTACCGCCGCCGTCATGCGCGCACCCCCGTGCCGTCCTCCCGCTCGACGCCTGCCGACCGGATCGCGCGGAAGTGCTGCGCGGCGTGCACGTGCAGGTCCACCCGGGGGTCGGAACCGCCCATCAGCAGGACGAAGTCCAGACCGGAGTCCAGGCCCAGGGTCTTCGGCACGTCGTCGACGACCGCCAGCCAGCGGCCCGCGGCGGCGGCCTGGAGCCAGTCCCGTCGGCGCACCGCCCGGACGAAACCGCGCGCGAGGTCGACGGGTCGCTGCCGGGCGACCCGCGCGACGGCGGACTCCGCGAGCACCGTGTGCCCGCAGGCGGCGGCCGTCGCCGTGTCGCCGGGAACGGCGAGCGGGGCGAGGAGCGCGAGCTGGTGGGTGAGCTGCTGCCAGGGGACGGCGGCCGGCCACGCGTCCCGTGCCCCGCCGGACCCGGCGTCGTGGTCGGGGCCGTGCTCCGCCGGGAGTCCGTCGGGCGCTCCGAAGGTGACGGACCGCGCGTCGGAGTGGTCCGACATCCGTGTCAGGGCCCAGTGGCTCCAGACGGTCACCGGGGAGGAGTCGGCGCGGGGCGGGAAGGTGTCGGCGGCGCGTCGGCACGCGGCGACGTCCTGCGGGTGCGGCGGCCTGCCGTGCACGAGGGCGGGGAGCAGGAGGTCCGGTCCGAGCATGCGCACGGCCGCGAGCCACGGGCCGTCGCCTTCCGCGCCGGTCGTCCCGCTCCGGGCAGAGGAGTGGTCCCCGCCCTTGAGGGCGGAGACCACGTCCGAGGCGAGGTCATGGACCGCTTCCGCCACACGGGCAGCCGCCTCTGACCGCTCCATCAGCCCTTCTTGGGGCGGGGCGTCGGCGGCGACAGCAGGAGGCCGTACTGGCCGCCGGAGAGCGCCAGCGCCGCGCATTCCCTGGTGTCACGGGCCGTGCCGCCCGGCTCGCACGGGTTCAGGGCCTCTTCGATGTCGATGTCGTTCCACGTGGTGTCGTGGACGATTCGCTCGGTGGAAGCCATGCCACCATCCCTTTCCACAAACTCAAACCCGGCAAAGCGGGACTTTTTGGGTGTAATTTCCCTTCCAGTAGAACGCCACACCCGTATAGACGCAAGCGCACGGTCGTCACCGAAGCTCGACATCACGGCACCGGTGGCCGTGAGCCGGCCCCTCTGGGCCGACGTCGAGCGCCGGCCCGCCTCTCTCCGTCACGTCGGACGCGCCGGCCCCATCGACGCCCGGACGTTCGCGTGGCAGCTCTCCCTGCCGGGCGTCGACGAGGTCTTCGTGGCCGAACTGACCGAAGTGGTACCGGAGGAGCGGATCGCCTGGCGGACGACGGAGGGGTCCGCCACGCGGGGGTGGTCACCTTCCACCGGCTGAGCGACCCGGAGAGTCGGGTGACGCTCCGGGTCGAGTACGAACCGAAGGGTCTCGTCGAGCACTTGGGTGCCCTGACGAACCTCGACGCGACCCTGGCCAACTACGACCTGGGCGAGTTCCGGCGGATGGCCGAGCACGAGGCCGGCCACCGCTGAGGACGGTCGCCCGACGCGCGGGAGCGCCGGACGCCGGCCCGAAGGCCATGCCGGGGACCGGTGGGAGGCGGGAGGGGCACGGCGCACCGTCTCCGGGCGGGAGGCGGGCCGGTCCCGCCGTACGCGGATGGCCACCACTCCGCGGGGCATCCCGCCGGGAGGGGGCGGGGCGGACTGCGCTCAGGCGGCCAGCTCCGGTGCCGTCCGGGCGGCCCCGGACGGCACCGGGCGGGTACCCCGTCCGCGGGAAGCGGCCAGCAGGGCGTCAGCGGTTGCCAGGGCGTCCTCGACGCAGGTCGTACCGGTGGCCGCGCACAGGGCGCGGGAGACGTCTTCCAGGAGTTGTCCCTCCCTCCTCTCGCCACGCGCCTCGGCGATGCGCAGGTCCGCGTAACGGGTGAGCAGGGAACGGAGGGTGCGGGAGTCGGGAATCAGCACGGGCCGGCCTTTCACGGTCCAACAAGTGGTGCCCGTGTGCCCCGCATCCGCCGGAACATGCCCGTCCCGGACGAAAACACGTACCGATCGGACCGGAAGTCCTCCGGCGGGGCGCGCCGGACGCCCTCTGCCGTGTCCCCGCCGGATGGGTCACACTGGCGGCGTGCGCATCGTGATGATGACGGCGGGGTCGCGGGGCGACGTCGCGCCGTACACGGGTCTGGGTGCCGGTCTCGTGCGGGCGGGCCACGAGGTGACGCTGGCCGCGCACGCGATGTTCGAACCGCTGGTGGCCGGTTCCGGGGTGCGGTTCCGTCCGCTGCCGGTGGACCCCCGGGCCGAACTGCGTTCCGAGCGGGGCCGACGGCTCCACGACGCGAGGACCGGTGCGGGCAAGCTCGTGCGGCTGGTGTCCATGGCCCGCCGGGCGGCCGACGAACTGACGGCCGCCCTGGTGGAGGCGGCGCGGGAGGGTGACGTCCTGCTGGTCGGCGGGGCGCTGGGGCCGCTCGGGTACGCGATCGCCGGAAGGCTGTCGCTGCCCGCTGTGGGGCTGCACCTCCAACCCCTCCACCCCACGCGGGAGTTCCCCGCTCCGGTACTGGGAACGCGGTCGCTGGGCACGGTGGGGAACAGGTGGAGCGGGCTCGCCGTCACGACCGGGCTGGAACTCGTGCTCGCGGGCTCCGTCCGGTCGCTGCGCCGGCACGGACTCGCGTCGGCGGGCCGGTCCGGGAGCCGCGCGGCACCGCCCGTGCTGCACGGTTACAGCGAACTCGTCGTCCCCCGCCCCCGGGACTGGCCCGCGCACCTGGAGGTGGCCGGGTACTGGTGGCCGCACGAGACCGGACGGCTCGCTCCGGAACTGGAGGACTTCCTCGCCGCCGGACCGGCGCCCGTCTTCGTGGGTCTGGGCAGCGCCACCGTTCCCGATCCGGAGCGGGTGAGCCGCGCGGTCGTCGCCGCACTGCGCGCGGCGGGCGTGCGCGGCGTCGTCCAGCGGGGGTGGGCGGGCCTCGAGGGCTCGGGCGACGACATCCTGACCGTCGGCGAGGTGCCGCACGCGCTGCTGTTCCCGCGGACGGCCGCCGTCGTCCACCACGCGGGGGCCGGCACGACCGGCGCCGTCCTGCGGGCCGGAGTGCCCGCCGTTCCGGTGCCCGTCCAGTTCGACGCGGCCTTCTGGGCGTCCCGGCTGACCGCGCTGGGCACCGCTCCCCCGGCGGTGCCGTTGCGCCGCCTCACCTCCGGCGCGCTGGCCGCCGCCGTGCGCCGGGTGACGACGGACCGTTCCTACCGGGATCACGCCCGGGCGGTGGCCGGGCGTCTGGCCGGGGAGGACGGCGTCGCACCGGTGCTCGCCGCGCTCGACCGGGCGACGCGCTGATCCGAGCGGTGTCATGCGCGGGCGGCGGTGTGCCGTCACCCGCCCGCCCGGCCGCCCGCCTCCAACGCCCGCCGGGAGACCGCCGCCGTCGTCGATTCCGGACCCGCGCGTGCGGATCGCGGCGGAGCGGGTAGCAGGGAAGGCACTCCCGGGTTGCGGGCCTTCACCGGCCCGTGCGAGGCCTGCCGAAGTGGTGACAGGAACGCGGCCCCGGGGCGTCCGATCGGCCCGGCGGCTTGGAGAGACCACCATGCACCTCACGTACTCGGCGGCACGGCAGCCCTCGGACGGCCTCGCGGGCTGGGCGACCGGCCTCGTCGAGACCCTGGGCGGCCCCGGGGCGGGCCTGGCCGTGGCACTGGAGAACCTCTTCCCGCCCCTGCCGAGCGAGGTGATCCTGCCGCTGACCGGGTTCGCGGCCGGTCAGGGTGTGCTCACGCTGTTCTCGGCGGTGTTCTGGACCACGCTCGGCTCGGTCGTGGGCGCCCTGGTCCTCTACTGGATCGGGATGCTGCTCGGACGGGAACGCCTGCACGCCCTCTGGGCGAAACTGCCGCTGGTGAAGACCTCCGACCTGGAGCGTGCGGAGGAGTGGTTCTCCCGGCACGGCACCAAGGCGGTCTTCCTCGGCCGCATGGTGCCCGTCGTCCGCAGCCTGGTCTCCGCTCCGGCCGGGGTGGAGCGCATGCCGCTGCCCCGGTTCGTCGCGTTGACCGCACTCGGCAGCCTGATCTGGAACGCCGCCCTGATCCTGGCGGGCTACTGGCTGGGGGACCGGTGGGACGCGGTGGAGGGGTACGTCGGTCTCGTCTCCAAGGCCGTCCTGGTCCTGGGCGCCCTCGCCCTCGTGGCTTACGTGACCGTTCGGCTCCGGGACCGCGACCGGGACGGCGAGCGCCGCACCCGCTGACCGGGGGTTCGTCGGGCGCATCGGGTCCCGGAGGAGCGTCCTCGACGGAAAACGTCCCGCCCGCCCCCTCTTCGGGGCGGGCGGGACCGGTGTGGCGGTGCGGCGCGAGGACGGCCGCAGGGGCCCTACTTCAGGCCGTTGCTGATCGCGCCGACCAGTTCGCCGTCGACGGTGTCGCCGTTGAACTCCCAGAAGAAGGCTCCGCCCAGGCCCTGGCTCTTGGCCCAGCCCATCTTGGACGTGACCGTGGCCGGGGTGTCGTAGCTCCACCAGTCGGTGCCGCAGTGGGCGTAGGCCGTGCCGGCGATGGTGCCGGTGGCCGGGCAGGTGTTCTTGAGGACCTTGTAGTACTGGTTGCCCGGCTCGACGCCGGCCGCCGGGCCGGTGGCCGTGCCGCCGGGGGCGGACTGGGTGACGCCGGTCCAGCCGCGTCCGTAGAAGCCGATGCCGAGCAGCAGCTTGTTGGCGGGCACGCCCTTGGCCTTCAGCTTGGCGATCGCGTCCGCCGAGGTGAAGCCCTGGGCGGGGATGCCGGGGTACGAGGTCAGCGGGGAGTGCGGGGCGGTCGGGCCCTGCGCCGCCCAGGCGCCGAAGAAGTCGTACGTCATCACGTCGTACCAGTTGATGTACTGAGCGGCGCCGCCGTAGTCGGCCGCGTCGAGCTTGCCGCCGTTGGAGCCGTCGGCGGTGATGGCCGCGGTGATCAGGTTGTCGGCGCCGAACTTGGCGCGCATGGCCTGCATCATGTTCCTGAAGGCCGCCGGACCGCTGGTGTCGCAGGTCAGACCGCAGGCGTTGGGGTACTCCCAGTCCAGGTCGATGCCGTCGAAGACGTCGGCCCAGCGCGGGTCCTCGACCAGGTCGTAGCAGGACTGGGCGAAGGCGGTCGGGTTCTGCACGGCCTGGCCGAAGCCGCCGGACCAGGTCCAGCCGCCGAAGGACCAGAGGACCTTGATGTGCGGGTACTGCGCCTTCAGCTTGCGCAGCTGGTTGAAGTGGCCGCGCAGCGGCTGGTCCCACGCGTCGGCCTTGCCGTCCACCGACTGGTCGGCGGTGAAGGACTTCTCGTAGTCGGCGTAGGCGTCGCCGACGGTGCACTTGCCGTTCTGCACGTTGCCGAAGGCGTAGTTGATGTGCGTGATCTTCGACGCGGAGCCGGAGGTCACCAGGTTCTTCACCGTGTAGGGGCCCCAGTTGGTGAAGTAGCCGAGGTTGATCTTCCCGTTGCCGCCGGGGTTCCCGCCGCCACCGCCGCCGGTGGTGCGGACCGCCGTGGCGGCGGAGGCCGGGCCGGTCTGGTCGGCGGTGTCGCGGGCGACCACGGTGTAGCTGTAGTCGGTGCCGGCGGTCAGGCCGGTGTTCGTGTAGGTGGTGCCGGTGACGGTGGCGACGGTGGCCCCGTCGCGCTTGACGTCGTAGTTCTTGACGCCCTTGTCGTCGGTGGCGGCCGCCCAGGTGAGCTTCACCGAGGTGTCGGTGATGTCGCTCGCGGTGGGCTTGCCGGGCGCGGAGGGCGCGTTGTCACCGGGGTTGGTGGAGCCGCCGTCGCAGGGGGCGCCGTTGAGCTTGCAGCCGCTGGGGGCGCCGGTGCCGCTGCCGTTGAACCCGAAGGAGAGGGAGGCGCCGGGGGCGAGGGTGCCGTTCCAGCCGAGGTTCTTGGCGGTCCAGTGGTTCGCGGAGTTGGTGACGGTGGCGTCCCACGCGGAGGTGACCTTGGTGCCGGCGGGGAAGTCCCACTCGACGGTCCAGGAGGTCAGGGTGGTGGTGCCGGTGTTCTTGATGGTCCAGTTGGCTCCGAAGCCGGAGCCCCAGTCCTGGGTCTTGGTGTACGTCGCGGTGGCGGAGGCGGCGGCCTCTGCGGGGGCCGCGAGCCCGACCATGGCGGCCAGGGGGAGGACCAGCGCGGTGACGCCCGCGACGGCCTTCGCCCGGCCGGACCGGGTGACGCTCCGCGGCGACCGGAGTCGGCGGCGGGGTGTTTCGGTGCTCAACGATGCTCCTCGGATGGGATCCGGCGCGCAGGGGGATTCGTGACCCGCACGCCCTGCATGGCCCTGAGTACGTGGTGCCCTGCCCTGCGCTCACCGCAGTGCGTTGCGGCGACACTAAGAAGGTCTGGACCAATCGTCAAGAGGTCTGGACCGCTTCGCTCGTACGAGGGGAATGACCAAGTCCTCTTCCGGCACCGCCGTTTGGGTTCCGGAGCCCAGGTCAGGAAGCTCCCGGGTGCGAAGCGTCCGGGTCACTGAACTTCCGGGTCACGAAGCTCCCGGGTCCCCCTCGAGCAGACCGGCGCGCTGGGCGCGCAGCACCGCGCCGAGCCGGTCCGCGGCTCCCAGCTTCCGGTAGAGCGCGTGCAGGTGCTTGTGCACGGTGCGCGGTGAGATCCCGAGACGACGGGCCATGGAGTCGGCCGGCAGGCCGGTGGCGAGCAGGTGCAGGACGTTCAGTTCGCGTGGGGTCAGCGGCGCCGCCAGGGAGCGATTGGCCTCCCGCCCCCGGTCGGCGCCCGCCGCCTCCCGTAGCGCGTTCAGGAGGGACCGGTGGTTCGTCGCCGCCTTGAGCAGCGGCTGTACGCGCGCGGCGTACCGCACGTCGTGCGGGGAGAAGTCGCCGCCCGGGCGGTGCACCATGAAACCGCTGACGTGCGGCCCTGCACCGGGGAACGGTATGCCGAGCACGTGGCGCGTCCCGAACGCCCGGTGGAGGGCGTCGGCCGTCGCGCTGTGCCGCCAGACCCGTGCCCCCGTGATGCCCGCGGCGCTTCGCGGAGCCCGGTCCTCGCCGGCCCCGTAGTGGTCGGCGAAGGGGTAGCCCTCCCGGATGCGGCGCCGGACCGACTCGTCGTGGTGCCGCTCTTCCGCCTCCGGCCGGCCCGACCAGAACGCCACGCTGCCCCGCTCCCGCGTCCAGGGCTCTTCCTTCACGACGACCAGCGCCGCGTCGAGCGCGGTGAGCAGTTCCTCGGCGAGCAGGGGCCAGACGCGGTCCGGGTCCTCGGTGCTCATCACCTCGACCGCCAGGTCCAGCATCCGCGCATGCCGTTCCCGCATGACCGCTTCCCCCGGAAGACCTTGTGGACCGTGCCGTTCCACGGTAACCGACCGCCGTCCATACGTACTTCTCCCCATGGCCTGGTTGTCCGGTTCACGCCATGATCGGACACCGGCGCATTCACCGCCACAGCCCCGGAGCGTTGCGGAGCGGCTCGGAGCCGCTCCGGGCCGCCCGGAGGCGCGACGCGCTGCGTCACCGTGCTGAACGGGGTTGAGCACGGTGGGCAGGGGGTCGACGGTCCGCTCGCGCGCCTGCTCCGCCGGGCAGGACGCGAGCGGCCGCGCCGGACGGACGGCGCCGGTCAGCGGGCCGCGTACCGACGCGGGGCGGCCGCGCCGCGCACCCGTCGTTCGTGTTCCGTCCGCGCCGATTCCAGGAGGCGCCGCCAGGACACCACGGTGGGACGCCGCCGAAGCAGGGCGCGCCGTTCCCTGTCGGTCATGCCGCCCCACACACCGTGCTCGATGCGCCGGTCGAGGGCGTGGGCCAGGCATTCGGTGCGCACCGGGCAGGCCACGCAGAGCGCTTTGGCCTGGTTCTGGGCGGCGCCGTCGGCGAAGAGTTCGTCGGGGTCGGCGGTCCGGCACGCCGCTCGCTCGCTCCAGTCCTCCCGGTCGTGTCGGTCCACCCCGTCCTCGCCCTCCCCCTGTTCGGCACGTCTCGCCCTCCGGCACCGTCCGTATGCCCGGCGTTCGGACATAGATGCGGACGGACGGCACCGGGAAAGGGGTTCGGCCCGGGCGAACCGGTGGGTCACTTCTCGGGGTCGTGGCCCCAGTTCATGAGGGAGTGGCGCCACCTGGTGTCGGTGACGTCGCCCTCCGGACGCTGCTCGACGTGGCGGTGGACATAGCCGGTCACCTTGCGCATGTGCGCCAGGTCGTCGTCGTCGAGATCGGCCTTCCGGGTGCGGAGGAGCTCGACGATGCGCCTGCCGGACGCGTGGCCGACGCTCTCGCCGCCCCCGTCGCTCTGCCCGGCGCTCTTCGACTCCTCCGTGTCCAGCCACTTCTCCATCTGCGAGGCGGTCATGTTGACCGCCTCGTCGAACGCGGAGACGATCTCGTCCCGGTCCTGGTCGCGCTGCTCGGAGGGCATCAGGAGTTCCCGCCCTTCTTGCGCAGGGCTCCGGGCTTGTGCACGGCGGAACGGCCGGTCCTGTCGCTCTCCACCTCGTACTGCGGCTCCTCCTTCGAGGCGTCGACGGTCCGGCCCGCCGCCCGGGTCCGGCCGGTGATCTTCTTCTTGACCTTTCCCTCGACGGTCCGGCCGTGGCTCTTCCAGGAGACGTCGTCGCCCGTGCCCAGGTCGTCCTTCTTCGTCATCGTGCTCTCCTCACGGCCCCCGGTCGGTCTTGTCCCCCGAGGACCAGGGTCCTCCCCCGCGCCCTCGTCCGCACGGGAGGACGGGCATACGCGCGGGCCCGTGCCGGCGCGTGGTCCGGAGCACGGCGGAGCCCGGCCGTCGGGGGACGGCCGGGCTCCGGGGCCGGCGGGCGGTGTCCGGGCCGTGGGCCGGGTGCCGCCAGGGGGGTGATCCCCGTCAGACCTCGCCGCGCCAGCCGCCGGTCTCGGCCCCGCCACGGGACTCGATGAACTTCTTGAACCGCTTCAGGTCGCCGACGGCCTGTCGCTTGACGACCCCGAGCTTGTCGCCGACGGTCTCGGCCAGCCCCTCGGGGTCGTGGTCGAGCTGGAGCATCACCTTGGTGGTGCGGTCGTCGATGCGGTGGAACGTCACCACGCCCGCCTGCCTGACCTCGCCGCCGACGGTGGTCCAGGCGACGCGCTCGTCGGGGATCTGCTCGGTGATCTCCGCGTCGAACTCCCGCCGGACGCCGTCGATCCTGGTCACCCAGTGGGTGAGGGTGTCGGTGCGCTGCTCGATCCGCTCGACGCCCTCCATGAACTCGGGGAACTCCTCGAACTGGGTCCACTGGTTGTAGGCGGTGGTGACCGGGACGTCGACCTCGACGGACTCTTCGACCTGCGACATGCTGTCCTCCTCGTTCCGCCCGGGCCGGGTGGGCCACTGCGCGGCGGTGGGTCCGATGAACGGCTTTCGCTCTCGTATGCCTCGTCCGAGGCGGTTCATGCGGCCGGTCGGGGTCCTCCACGGCTTCAAGGTCGGCCGGCGGTGCTGCCGTACGGTTCGCGGTGGTCCGCCAGGATCTCGGCCGCCCTGCGCCGGTGGTCGCGGAAGCGGCGCAGGTACGAGCGCGCCATGGGGCCGGGCGGTACGCCCCGGGCGAAGAGGCGCATGTTGCGCGCGCCCGTGTTGTAGCCGAGGGCGAGCAGTTCGTCGCGGGTGTAGCGGCGCGCGTGGCGCTCCGGAAGGCACCGGTCGAGGTCCTTCAGGTGCAGGGCGGCCGCGTGGACGGCGAAGGCGGGGTCGTCGCGGAGGTCCTGCCACCGCTCCGCCAGGCCGTGCGTCCGGCGGACCCGTTCGAAGGCCGCGCGGTGCATGTTGGCGAGGCCGAAGGACGCCCCGGGCTTCCACCACTGCCAGAGCCGCTCCAGGAGGGGGTGGTGCGGCTTGTACGCCTCGTTGTGGAGCACGGTCAGCACCAGCAGGGGGGAGACACCGGCCTCCTCCGCGCTGCGCAGGACGCACGGGGCGTAGTCGGCCGGATCGTATCCGCCGGGCCTCAGGGGCGGTGTCGGAACGTCGCCGCGGTCCACCAGTCGCAGCCGTCGTCCCGGTCCCGGCACGGTCCGCCCGGTCATACGCACTCTCCCTCGTTCCCTGTTCTCCGTACTCGGCCGCGCCCGGGAGGCCGGGCGCGTGCCGTCACGGGGTTCACGTGCCCTACGGATCCGCGCCCATTCCCGCACGTACGACGCGCCGGACGGGCCCACCGGCGGGAACCCGCCGGAAAGGGCGTCGGCGGAGGAGAACGCGGGCACACGCGACGGTGTGAGGATCACCGGTGAGAACACGAAGCCCGTCGTCGGCGGATGGAAGCCCTACGCGGCCGCGGCCGCGGCGGTCGTCGCGACCGCCGTGGCCGGAGCCCGCGCGGTGGACGCGGACAGCCCGTGGTACGCGTCGCTCGACAAACCGCCGTGGCAGCCGCCCCCCTGGGCGTTCGGGGCCGTCTGGACCCCCTTGTACGCGTCGCTCGCCTGGGCCGGCGGACGGGGGCTCGCCCGGGCACGCGGCTCGCGGCGCACCGCGCTGGCCGCTTCCCTGGGGACGGACCTGGTGCTGAACGCGGCCTGGAACCACCTGTTCTTCCGGATGCGCAGCCCGTGGGCGGGTGTGGTCGGCACCGCGTTGCTGGACGTCGCCAACGTCGAGTTCCTCCGGAGGACGTCCGCGGTGGACCGCGCCGCCGGTCGCGCGCTCCTCCCTTACACGGCCTGGTGTCTGTTCGCCACCGCCCTGAACCTGTCCCTGGCGCGGCGCAACCCCTCCCCCGGGCGGTGAGCGTGCCGACCGACGACGCGGCGCACCCGTCGGGGCCCGGGTACCGGATCACCCGGTCGCCGGCCCCGAGGCCTGCACCGTTTGCGGCCCGGCGGGAGGGGCAGCCGGACATCACTCGTGGCGGAGGGCCCGGGAACGACGAGGGGGGTTCACATGATCGAGGCGGACGCGCCGGACGGTACCAGGGCGGTGTTCGGGGAGTTCGACACCGACGACGACTGGCTGCTGAACGTCCGCGAGTTCGGCGGCGCCGTGGAACGGCTGACGGGACGGTCGCTCGACGACGAAGCGCTGCGGCGCCTCTTCCGCAGGGCGGACGTCGACGGCGACGGTCTGGTCTCCCTCCCCGAGTTCGAGGGATGCCTGAAGGAACTGTGACCCGTCGGGGAGGGCGGGCCGGCGCGGATCAGAGGTCGCTGTCGATGCCGGTGACGGTCGGCGGTCCGAGAGGGGCGTCGGCCTGCGCCACACCCGCCTTCCCCAAGGCTTCCGAGACGATCCTGACGGCGTCCAGTTCGGCCTCGTACCGGTCCGGGGCCTCCACCTCGAGGCGGACCGAGAAGGTGCCCCCCTCGTTCAGCGTGAGGAGGTCCAGGCCCTCGCTCTCGCTCACGTCGGTGTGCTGGGGGGACAGTTCCCTTTCGAGGGCCGAACGTTCGGAGTCGGTGATGCCCGAGGTGAACGTACCGGGGACGGTGATGACGAACGTGGTCATGGCTGCTCCTCAACGGGGCCCGGCCCGACCGTCGGGCCGGGCCCCCTCGGTTCTCCTGACGAAGCCCTACCGGAAGGTTCCCGCGACGCACCGGAAGGCGATCCCGCGCGGGTCGGCCTCAGGCGTTCGCGTGGCGGGGGGCGGACGCCCGTCGCGGTGCGGCGTGGTGCGCCGGACGGCGTCCGGCGGCGGTCCGGAGACCGCGCAGCCAGACGGCGACGGTGCCCAGCAGGGCGACGAAGACCGCCAGCAGGCCCACGGAGACCCACATCTGCCGGGACCCCGGATGGGTCCACGCCGTCCAGGCCGCCGCGACGGCCCACAACAGGGCGGCGGTCGCGTAGAAGGTACGGATCCGGCGCAGCTGGCGCGTGGTCCGCACGGGGGTGAGGTGATCGGTCTTCGCTGCCATGCCGACCCGTGTACCCCGCGCCGTGCGATTCACCGGGGGCCGCACGGCCCTTTTCGGGCCCTGAGGAGAAGCGGGGGCGCGGCTCCTGTCGCAGAATGGCGGAGAGGCCGCCCCGGATCCCGGTGCGCCACCGCGGGAGCCGGCCGGCGGATTCGTTCCGGGCGTGCCCCGGAAGGCGGAACCGAAGGGAGCCGGTGCCGATGACGTCGGGGTCCCACCCGGAGCACACGCCCGACGGGCGCTACGTCGTCGTCGGCGGCCGTCGGTGGCGCGCCACCGACCCCGACGTCCCCCCGGAGGCGGCCGCGAGGCTGCGCTCCCTCCTGATGGCGGCCCGTCGTGCCGTGGCGGCGGCTCTGCGGGAGCACGACGCCGAGGCCGAACGCGCCGCGCGGGCGCGCGTGCACACGGCGAAGGTGGCCCTCGGGGAGCGCGGGGAGCCGTGGTGGGAGCAGAGCCCGGCGGAGCGGAGGGCCCGTTGGAGCCGGGGGCTGGAAGCCCTGGGCGGGTGACGGGGACCGTGCTGTTCACGCCCCGGTCGCAGGGGGGCGCGGGACCGGACGGAGCCGAGGCCGATTGTCAGTGGTGGATGGGACGGTAGGAGCATCCAGTCGGAAGCTCGGAGACTCGGAAACGAGGGGGAGCCGTCATGTCCGGAAACCAGAACTACATCAATCACGTCGCGCTCGTGCTGGACGCCAGCTCGTCGATGTGCCACCTGAGCGGCAAGGTCGTGGAGGTCGCCGACCGGCAGATCGCGTACCTCGCCCGTCGGTCGAAGGAGTTGGACCAGGAGACCCGGGTCACGGTGTACGTCTTCGCCGACGAGGTGAAGTGCGTCATCTACGACAAGGACGTGCTCCGGATGCCGTCTCTGAGGCAGTTGTACCGGGTCGGGGGGATGACGTCCCTGCTGGCGGCCGCGCTGAAGTCGCAGCGGGAGCTGGCGCAGACGGCCCAGCTGTACGGCGACCACAGCTTCCTGACGTTCGTGCTGACGGACGGCCAGGAGAACGCGAGCCACCGCTGCCCGGACGCCCCGTCCAGGGAGCCGCGCGAGCTGGTGGGGGCCGTGGCCGGGATGATCGAGACGCAGCAGGACAACTGGACGCTGGCCGTCCTGGTGCCGGACCAGGTGGGGAAGCGCGAGGCCGTGCAGTGCGGCTTCCCGAAGGAGAACGTCGCCGTCTGGGACGCGACGAGCACACAGGGCCTGGAGGAGGCCGGTCTGGTCATCCAGGAGGCCACGGAGAAGTTCATGGTGGGCCGCACCAAGGGCATCCGGGGGTCGCGGACGGTGTTCTCCACGGGCGCGGAGGCCGTCAACAAGGACACGGTCGCGGCGGCCGGTCTCACCCCTGCGGACCCGTCGGTGTACCGGCTGGTGCCGGTGGGCCACGCCACGGCGATCCGGGACCGGGTCGTCGAGTCCGGACACGCCTACCGCACCGGTTGCGCGTTCTACCAGTTGAGCAAGTCGGAGAAGGTCCAGGCGCGGAAGCAGATCGCGGTGCTGGAGAAGGGGACGGACCGGGTGTACACGGGGCCCGAGGCACGGGCCCTGCTCGGCCTGCCGGACGTGGAGGTGCGCGTGAAGCCGGACCACAACGACGACTTCACCATCTTCGTGCAGAGCACCAGCGTGAACCGGAAGCTCGTGCCGAACACGCGGCTCCTGGTGATGGTCTGACGCCGTCCACGCGTTCCCCCTTTTCGTCCCGTGACGTGACGGGCGCGCGACAGCCTTCCACGCGGACCGGTGGGCCGGCCGGTGAGATCTTGTTCGCACAGCCGGATACGGTTCCGGCGGCCGGGCATGCGGGCACCATGGAAACGAAAGTCAGTTCGGCATCGAAGGTCGGACGTCCCGCCGGTCGGGGCGCGCCCCGCAAGCTTCCCGAACGGTTCGAAGGGGGAACTGAATGACTTCCGTGGAACAGCGTCCCAGACCCGCCGAGATCCGTATCCGGCGCCTGCGCCGACGGCTGGAGCGACTGATGGGTGTCGCCGCGACCGAGGGGAACGAGCTGATCGCGCTGCGCAACGGAGATCAGATCTTTCCGGCCATGCTGGACGCCATCAAGACGGCCGAGCACACCATCGACATGATGACCTTCGTCTACTGGCGCGGACAGATCGCCCGGGACTTCGCCGTGGCCCTCGCCGAACGGGCCGCCGCCGGCGTACGGGTGCGTCTGCTCCTCGACGGCTTCGGCGCCATGCGGATCGAACGGGACCTCCTCGACCGGATGGGCGAGGCCGGCGTGAGGGTCGCCTGGTTCCGCAAGCCGCTGTGGCTCTCGCCGCTCAAGCAGAACCACCGCTGCCACCGCAAGGCGTTGATCGTCGACGAGCACACGGCGTTCACGGGTGGCGTGGGCATAGCCGAGGAATGGTGCGGCGACGCCCGGAATCCCGGTGAGTGGCGCGACACCCACGTCAAGGTTCGCGGTCCGGCGGTGGACGGCATCGCCGCGGCCTTCTCGCAGAACTGGGCCGAGTGCCACGACGAGCTGTACGACGACCGGGACCGGTTCACCGAGCACGAGCAGCCCGGGGACTGCGTCGTGCAGGTGATCCGCGGCTCGGCGAGCATCGGCTGGCAGGACATGCAGACCCTGATCCGGGTCATGCTCACGAGCGCCGAGCAGCGCTTCCGGCTGGCCACTGCCTACTTCGCGCCGGACACCTACTTCGTGGACCTGCTGTGCGCGGCCGCACGGCGTGGTGTCACCGTGGAAATCCTGCTGCCCGGCCCCTACACCGATCAGCGGGCCTGTCGATTGGCGGGCCAGTACCACTACGAACGGTTGCTGGAGGCGGGGGTGGCCATCCACCAGTTCCAGCCGACGATGATGCACGCCAAGATCATGACGGTCGACGGCGTGGCCTCGCTGATCGGCTCGACCAACTTCAACCGCCGTTCCATGAGCCATGACGAGGAGGTGATGCTGGCCGTCCTCGACGAGGAGTTCACCGCCGGTCTGGACCGGGACTTCGAGGAGGACCTGCGGCGCAGCGCCCCCGTCGATCCCGCTCGTTGGCGACGCCGTGCCGCCCTCCAGAGGATGCGAGAGGCGGCCGTTCTGCCCATCCGCCGGTTCCTTTAGCCGCGGTCGGCTTCTTCGGGCCCCGGGGATCCGGCCCGTCGTCCCGGCCGTTCATGTGGACCGTGTCCCCCTCGGCCTTCCGCGATGCGTCGCGTACGGGGACCGTGTTCGACATGGGGACGGAGGGCCGTGCCTCGCTCCGTCCGGAGCCCCGTCCCGATCGGATCAGGCCCGGGACGGGGCGGGCAGGGCGGCGGCCTCGGAGCGGTCGGCGCCGGGGTCCGCCGGGAGCGCGAAATGGGCGACGATCCGCTTCCCCACGCCGTACGGTGCCGCCACGACCCTGTCGCTGACCGTGTGGACCAGGCGCAGTCCGTGGCCGCCCACGCGCGCCGGGTCGGCCTCCCTCACCTTCGGCACCTCCGTGGAGGTGTCCCACACGGCGATCGTGAGTTCCCCGTCGGAAAGCCGCAGGACGAGGCCGCAGGGGCCGGGGGCATGGCGGGCGGCGTTGGTGACGAGTTCGCTGACGGCGAGTTCCGCGTCCAGGCGGAGCGGGACGGGCACCGCGGCGCGTCCGGTTCGCGGGACCTCGTCGAGGAGAGCGCGCAGGGCGTGACGCGCTTCCGCGGCACGGACCGCACCGTCCTCCCAGACCACTTCGTGCCGCAGCGTGGCACGGCCGTCCGGGGCCGGCTCGCCTGCCACCTGCTTTCCTGGCGGGATGACCATGCGGGAATCTTTCGTCGTGTCCGTCGCTCTTCGGTGCTTGTGTGCTCCTGCGCCTACCCCCGGCACCGGACGCACACACCGCGGTCGGCTCCGAGTGCCGCCGAACAGAGTACGCGGTCGCGTCGGGACGGCACACCCACGGCCATGGGCCGCCCCCGACCCCGGCCATGATCCGCCGGACACGCCCTAGCAGGCGGCGGCTTCCTCCACCGTCTCCCGCACCTTGAGGACGGTGTCGGCCCCGGTGAGCTCCAGGATCCGTCGTACCGGTGTTCTCGGCCCGGCCAGGCGCAGGTCGGTCGTCCGGTGGGTGAGGATCAGCAGGTTCAGGAAGGCCGAGTCCGCGAAGGTGACGCCGGAGACGTCCAGGACCACGCTCGGGTACTCCTCGGCCGCGGCGCGCAGGGCGGCCGCCAGGGGCGCGATCGTCTGCATGTCGTAGTCGCCGCTCGCGACGACGACCCGAGTGCCGTGCGCCTCGTACTGCGCCTCCCCGGACCGGTCCGGGACGCGCGGCGCGCAGAGCGGTCCGGCCGCTCCTCCCCCGCTCCCGCCGGCACCGACCGCGTGCCCCGTCGTGACGACCTCGTTCAAGGACATCTGCGGATCCTTCCTGTGACCTTCACGGGATCACGTCACCCGTGACACGAAAATTACGTCACGTATTCGGTATCCGGCAATGACGGCCATCCAATGCCACGCACGGTGGGAGTGCCCGAATCACGCAGCGGCTGGACGCTCGTCACCAACCACGCACGCGTGCCGGCGGCGAATCCGGCAGAGGCGGGACTGCCCGTGGCCTCCCCGCTCTCCCCGCTCGTGCAGGACGAGACCGATCGCGCCCGGAGGCCGCGGGAGCCGCCGCGTCCGGCGGACGGCGACGTCCCGGCATGGATCCGCGTCGGCCGGCACGGGCGGGCCCGGGGTCAGTGGGCCGGAGGATGGTCCCCCGGGCCCTGCCGGGAGGGGGCCAGGGGGGTGGGAGAGAGGTCGGTGGTCTCCTCCCCCGGTTCCAGGAGGGTGTCCGCCGCTCCGACGATGAGCGGGTCGGGCGTGCCGACCGCCTCCTCGTCCTTGTTCGCGTAGTCGACGCGGGACAGGAGGCTGCGCATCGCTTCGAGGCGGCCCCGTCGCTTGTCGTTGTTCTTGACCACGGTCCAGGGCGCGTGCTCGGTGTCCGTCGCCCTGAACATGGCGACCTTCGCGGTGGTGTAGTCGTCCCAGCGGTCGAGGGAGGAGAGGTCGGTGGGCGAGAGCTTCCACTGCCGCACCGGGTCGACCTGGCGGATGGCGAACCGGGTGCGCTGCTCGGCCCGGGAGACGGAGAACCAGAACTTCACGAGGTGGATCCCGTCCTCGACCAGCATGCGTTCGAACAGCGGGCACTGGTGGAGGAACAGCTCGTACTCCTCCTCGGTGCAGAAGCCCATCACCCGCTCGACGCCGGCCCGGTTGTACCAGGAGCGGTCGAAGAAGACGATCTCGCCAGGGCCCGGGAGGTGGGCCACGTAGCGCTGGAAGTACCACTGTCCGGCTTCGCGCTCGGTCGGTTTGTCGAGTGCGACGATCCGGGCGCCGCGCGGGTTGAGCCGTTCGGTGAACCGCTGGATGGTGCCGCCCTTGCCCGCGGCGTCCCGTCCCTCGCACAGCACCGTGATCCGGGCGCCGGTTTCCTTTGCCCAGCGTTGCAGCTTGAGGAGTTCGATCTGCAGGATCCGCTTCTGCCGCTCGTACGCGGCGCGGCGCACCTTGCGGGGGTACGGGTAGTTCTCCCGCCACGTGCGGATGGGCTCGCCCCCGGCGTCGAGCAGGAGCGGCTGCTCCGGCCGGCTGGTGTCCACGCTGAGCCCTTCGAGCAGGTCCGGTGCGGCGTCCCGGCCCTCCCGGCTCTCCCTGCTCTCCCGGTCGTCCCCGTCGCCCGTACCGTCCGCGCCGGTCATCGGCACCCCGCTTCCTTCGTACGTTCTTTTCGCAAGTTCTTTCGGAACTTGGTGTGTACCCGGTGGTCGCGATCTCACCGGCCCTCCTGCCGCCGGTGTCACCCGGTCGGTCGGTGGCGTGCCCGGGGTCAGGACGCGCTGACCCCGCTGCGGGCCAGGGCGAACACGCCGAGGACGATCAGCGCGACGCCCGCCAGTTGGGGCAGCAGCCACCAGCCGGTGCGGATGTGCTCCTCGTACAGCAGGACGCCCAGGCTCAGGCTCACCGTGGCGTCGCCGAGGGTCAGGGCGGGCTGCGAGGCGACGAGCGGGCCGCCCTGCATGGCGTGTTCGAGCAGCAGGAGGGCCGCGATGCCCGCCGCGCAGAAGGCGTAGGTCTGCCAGGCCGTCAGGAAGGCGCCGATCCCGCCGCCGTCGAGGATGTGCATGGACGTCTTCATGAGGGCGGCGGTGAGCGCGTAGCAGATCGCGGTGGCGGCGCCCAGGCAGCCGGCCCTGGCGCGGCCGGGCGGGCGGCGCAGTCCGGCGGCGGTGAGCACCACCACGGCGACGGCGCAGGCCACCAGGACCGGCAGCCAGCGGTCCAGGGCGATGTGGGTGCGGTTGCCGGTGGGCGAGGCGGCGACGAGGGCCGCCCCGAGTCCGGCCACGACCGCCGCGACGGCCGCCCAGAGGCGGGCGGGCAGCCGTTCGCGCGCCACGAGGGAGGCGATGAGGAGGGCGAGGGGCAGTTCGAGGACGAACAGGGGCTGGACGAGGGCCAGCGGCCCGGTCGCGAGGGCCGCCGCCTGTCCGACTCCGGCGGCGACCACGGCGAGGATGCCGGCCACCCAGAGCGGGCGGCGCAGCAGGTCGAGGACGAGTCCGGGCCGGAAGGAGTCGGACTGGGGGACGGTGAGCGCGGCACGCCGCTGGAGCACCGTGGCCAGCGCGTTGCTGAACGCGGCGAAGAGGGAGAAGAGGACCGGCAGGACGACGCCCATGCACCGATCCTGACCGGGCGGCGGCCGTCCGGGGGCGGCGACACCGGCGGGGCGCCCGTACGGGGGAACGGGCCGGGGACCCGGTCGGGTCAATGCCGGGTCCTGGTCGGGCGAATGCGGGGCCCGCCGGGATGCCCGGCGCCGCCGCGGTGGTACGTCGTCGGGCATGCAGCCAGGCTCCCCACCCCAGGTGGCCCCGTTCCTCCGCACGGCCGCCGCGTACGCGTGGCGGCTGCTCGTCGTCGGCACCTTCGTGTACGCCCTGTTCGCGCTGCTCGGGCGGTTCCACGAGATCGGGGTGGCGGTGTTCCTCGGGCTGGTGGTCACCGCGCTGCTGCGGCCGGTCGTGGGCGTCGTCGCCCGGGGGCTGCCCCGGTCGGCGGCGGTCGCGCTCACCCTGTTGGGCGGCATCGCGCTGGTCCTGGGGGTGCTCACGCTGGTCGGCGAGGCGGTGGCGGGGCAGCGGACGACGCTGGTGCGGGAGTTCCGGGACGGTGTCGGGCGGATCGAGCGGCGGCTGGAGGAACCGCCGTTCCGGCTGGACCCCGGGGCGCTGTCGGACGTGCAGGAGCGGATCGGGCAGTTCCTCTCCGACCACCGCTCGGCGCTGGTCAGCGACGCGGTGAGCGGGGCGCACCATCTGGTGGCGGTGCTGACCACGCTGGCGCTCGCGCTGTTCTCCTCGGTGTTCTTCCTCCATTCGGGCGGCCGTCAGTGGGCGTGGTTCCGGGAGCAGTTGCCGGTGTCCCTGCGGGGGCGGGTGGAGGTCGGCGGGCGGGCGGCGTGGCGCACGTTCACCGGCTACACGCACGGGATCGTGCTGGTGGCCGTGGTGAACGCGGTGCTCGTGGGGATCGCGTTGTGGCTGCTCGGGGTGCCGCTCGCGGTGCCGCTGGCGCTGCTGGAGTTCGTGGCGGCGTTCGTGCCGCTGATCGGTTCGCCGGTCGCCCTCGCGGTCGCCGCGGTCGTCGCCCTGGCGGCGAAGGGCCCGTTCGTCGCGGCGGTCGTGATCGCGCTGATCGTGGTGATCGGTCAGATCGAGGGGCATCTGCTGCATCCGCTGGTGATGAGCTGGGCCGTGCGGCTGCATCCGCTGGTGGTGGCGGTCTCGGTCGTCGCGGGTTCGATCGCGGCCGGCATCGTGGGCGCGGTGGTGGCGGTGCCGCTGGTGTCGGTGGTGTGGTCGGTGATCACGGCGCTGCGGGAGGCCCGCGCGGCGGAACGGCTCACGGGCGGGGACGGTCCGGGACCGACTCCCGGGGGCGGGGGCGGGGACGGTACTGGACCGGGGTCCGGTTCCGGAGCCAGGGCCTGAGCCGGGGCCGGCTCCGGAGCCTGAACCGGTTCCAAGGGGCAGGGCCGGTCCTGAGGCCGAGTCCGGTTCCGGGGTGGGGCCGGTGCCGGGTGAAGGCGGAGGGCCGGCCGCGTGAAGCGGGGGTGTCGTTCCGCTGCCGTCATTGGGCGGACAAATGGCGGCGGCCCCGGCGGGTTGACGCGCGTCGACCGGGCCGCCAGTCTCTGAGTGCCCGCGCCGTGGATCACGTCCTCCACGCGCGCGTCCTGGACCGCGTCCGCATCCGATTCGTGAGGCATTGGAGGCCCGATGGCCGACCGCACCGCACGCTCCCTTCCCCTGCGCTTCCTCCTCTCCATTGTCATGCTCATGGCGGCATCGTTGACCGGGGTGGTGGCCACCGCGGGCACCGCGCAGGCCGACGGCTGCTACACCTGGTCGCGCACCCTCTCCCAGGGGGCGTCCGGCGCCGACGTCACGGCGCTCCAGATCCGAGTGGCCGGCTACCCCGGTCACGGCGCGGTGCTCGGCATCGACGGCTCCTACGGGCCGGCGACCGCCGCAGCGGTCAAGCGCTTCCAGGCCGCCTACGGGCTGGCCGCCGACGGCGTCGCGGGGCCCGCGACGTTCAACAAGATCTACGCCCTCCAGGACGACGACTGCACCCCCGTCCACTTCTCCTACGCGGAGCTGAACAACTGCAACAGCACCTGGGCCGGGGGCGCGGTGAGCGCGGCCACCGCCAGGTCCAACGCCCTGCGCACCATGTGGAAGCTGGAGGCCCTGCGGCACGCCCTCGGCGACCAGCCCATCCGCGTCACCAGCGGCTTCCGGAGCCAGGCCTGCAACAGCGCGGTCGGCGGGGCCTCCTCCAGCCGCCATCTGTACGGTGACGCGGCCGACCTGGGCGCCGGGCCCCACTCGCTGTGCCGACTCGCGCAGCAGGCCCGCAACCACGGCTTCAACGGCATCCTCGGGCCCGGCTACCCGGGCCACGGCGACCACGCCCACGTCGACCACCGCCCCAGCCGCTTCTGGTCCGCCTCCAGCTGCGGCATCTGACGTACGGACGGCCCGCGTTCCGGGGGGACGCGGGCCGTCGCGTCCGTGAACGGCCCCGCCGGGAGCGGCGCTGACGGCCCGCGCATGACCCGCTCCCGGCGGGTAACACGGCGGCAATGACGAACGCACACGACGCGGGGGCCAGACCGGGGCGCGCGCTCCTGCTGCTGCCCGTGCAGGCGGTCCTGGTCGCCGCGCTGGGACTTCTGGTCACCGGGCCCCTGGCGCACCACTGGCCGCTGTCCGCGGAGGACGACGTCAACCGCGCCCTGGCCGACCGCCGGGCCCCCTCCGCGACCTCGCTCACCGACTGGCTGTCCCTGGTGGCCGACACGCAGACCGTGATCGGCCTGACGCTGCTGTGCGTCCTGGGCCTGCTCCTCGTCCCCCGGGCGCCCCGGTGGTGGGAGGCCGGGTTCCTGGCCGTGTCCGTGGCCGCGCAGTCCGCGGTCTTCCTGCTCGTCACCCTCGTCGTGAACCGCGACCGTCCCGACGTGCCCCACCTGGACGGGGCGCCACCGACCTCCAGTTTCCCCTCCGGCCACGTCGGGGCCTCCGCGGCGCTCTACGGGGGCCTCGCCGTGCTCGCGGCCCGGCGCCTGCGGGGCGCGTGGCGGAACCTCGTGGTGGGGCTCCTCCTGCTGGTCCCCCTCGCGGTGGCGTTCTCCCGGCTGTACCGGGGCATGCACCACCCCTCCGACGTGGTGGCGGGACTCCTGAACGGCGCCTGCACGCTGCTGGTCGTCGGGGCCGCGCTGCTGCCGGACGCCCGGAAGGGCGAGGCGGAAACGGAGCCGGCCGCCCCCGGCACGCGGCGGGCCGTCGTGGTGCGCCACCCGCACGCGTGCGACGACGCGACCGCCGCCCGGGTGCGGACCGCACTGCGCCGGCACGGGTACCCGGAGCAGCGGTGGACCGACACGACGCCCGAGGACCCTTCCGGCGGCCTCGTCCCGCACCTGACCGGAGCGGACGCGGATCCGGCCGGACCGGCTGAACCGGTCGGGCCGGTCGACCTGGTCGTCGTCTGCGGCGGGGACGGCACCGTGCGCGCCTGCGCCGATCTGGTGGCCGGGACCGGGATCCCCCTCGCGATCGTCCCCTGCGGTACGGGGAACCTCCTCGCCCGCAACCTGGGCCTGCCGGTCGAACCGGTGGCCGCGCTGCGGGAGGCCCTGTCCGGGCGGGCCGTCGGCCTCGACGTGGGCCGGATACGGGGCGACGGCCTCGCGCCGACCCGGTTCGCGGTCATGGCGGGCGCCGGGTTCGACGCCGCCATGGTCCGGGACGCCTCGCCGCGGCTCAAGGAGCGCCTGGGCTGGGCCGCGTACGTCCTCTCGGCCGCGCGGCACCTGCGGGACCCCCGGATGCGCCTCTCGCTCCGGCTCGACGGGGGCGCCCCGCTGGAACGGCGGGCCCGCATGGTCGTCATCGGCAACGTCGGCTCCCTGCAGGGCGGGCTGCCGCTGCTGCCGGAGGCCCGGCCCGACAGCGGCCGGCTCGAAGTCGTCCTGCTCGACCCGCGCGGGGTGACCGGATGGCTCGCCGCCGCCGGATACCTCGCCTCCCGGGCGCCGGGCCGTTCCCGCGCGTCCGGGACCCGGGAGCGGACCGCGGCGCACGGCGCGCTGGAGTACTTCGGCGCGACCCGCGTCGACCTCCGCTTCTCCCGTCCCCAGCCGCGCGAACTCGACGGCGACGTCCTCCCGGCGGGCACCCGGCTGACGGCGGAGGTCGAGCCGGGAGCGCTGCGGGTGTGCCTGCCCGCGCCGACGCGGATCGGCGCGCAGGGCCGGACCGGAGGGGAGGTGGCGGAGCATGGGCACCGCGACGCGCGTACCGCGGCTCGGTGAGATCAGGGCCGTGGAGGCCGAACTGCGGCTGCAGGGCGAGACCCTGTCCGGGGAGGACGCCTGGGCCACGCTCCGCCGCTACGGGGGCTGGGCCCTCGTACGGGACTCCTTCGTGCGGTTCCGGTACGCCGACGGGTTCAGCCACTCCCGGGCCCTCGCCCTGCAGACCGTCCTGGCGATCCTCCCCTTCGCCATCGCGGTCATAGGGCTGTCGGGGGTGCTGCACACCGAGGACGTCGGGCGGATCGCCGAGCTGCTGATCCGCCGGATCAGCGGCCCCAGCCAGGACGTCGTGGACGACGCCCTGCGGGCGAGCCGGCGGCACGCCGGGGACGGCGGCGCGCTCGCCCTCTGGTTCGGCCTGCTGTTCTCGATCTCCAACGTCACCACCGGCATGTGCCAGGTGGAGCGCGGCGCCAACCGCATCTACGGCGTCGAGCGCGACCGCCCGTTCCTCCACAAGTACGCCCGCGGGCTCGTGATGTCCCTGCTGGCCGGGCTGCCCCTCGGGCTGAGCTTCTGCGTCACCGTCCTGGGCTCCGACCTGAGCCACGCCCTGATCGAGGTCTACCACCTCGGCCCCGGCACCCGCCTCGCGTGGGACCTGCTGCGCTGGCCCGTCGGGATCCTGCTGGCCGTCCTCGCCACCAGCGTCGTCTTCCGCCGCTCGCCCCGGCGCCCCCAGCCGGGCCACACCTGGCTGGCCTTCGGCGCCGCCGTCCACCTGCTGCTGTGGCTGGGCGCGACCTGGGGCCTGAGCCTGTACGTCGGCTCCGGCGGCTCCTTCACCACCGTGTACGGCCCGCTGAGCGCGTTCGTGGCGCTGCTGCTGTGGTCGTACCTCACGTCGCTCTCGCTCTTCCTGGGCCTGTCCTTCGCGGCCCAACTGGAGGCCGTACGGGCAGGGGTGGACGCCCCGATCAGCGAGGACCCCGGGGTCTGACCCGCTCCCCCACCCTCCGCCCGCGTACCACGGAAAGGAACCGTACCGACCATGACAGAGCGTTCCCCCCGGCCCCGGCGCGGCCGTCTCGCACGGCTCGCGGCCCGACACGGCGGGCCCGACGCCCGGTTCGGCGCGCGGCTGCTCGCGGGCACGGTCCTCACCGCCCTGGCGGCCGTCCCGTTCTCCCTCGCGCTGGTCCTGGTGGAGTCGCACTGGGCCCCGCTGCACCGGCTCGACCAGGGCGTGGCCGAGCGGCTGCACCGCTCCGCGCTCGAACACCCCGCCTGGGTGCGGGTGCTCGACTTCCTCACGCACGTGGCGTGGGGTCCCGCGACGATGCGGATCCTGGTGGCCGGGGTGGTGGTGTGGCTCCTGTGGCGGCGGGCCTTCCGGCTGGCCGCGTGGGCGGCCGTCACGGCGACCGCCGGCGGGCTCGTGGGCCTGCTGGTGAAGAACGTGGTCGAGCGCGCCCGGCCGCACCTGCCGGATCCCGTCTCCCACGCGCCCGGCTTCTCCTTCCCCTCCGGGCACTCCATGACGGCCGTGACCTCCTGCGCCGTCCTGCTGCTCGTCCTGCTGCCGCTGGTGCCGCGCGCGTGGCGGCCGCTGCCGTGGGTCCTGGCCGCGGTGGCGGTGCTCGGGGTGGGCTACACGCGCGTCGCGCTCGGCGTGCACTGGGTGAGCGACGTGGTCGGCGGCTGGCTGCTCGGCGTCGCCGTGGTCACGGCGACCACGCTCGCCTTCGAGGCGTGGCGCGGCGACGTCGGCCGGTCCCGCACGACCCCCGCCGAGGGCCTGGAGCCCGAGATCACGACGGACGACCCGGAGCCGGCGGGCCGGCCCGGGTCCCGGTGAGCGCGGACGCCCCCGCGCCGGCCGGGGTCCGGCGGCGCGGGGGCGTCGTGGGTGTTGCGGGGGGGGCGGGTTACTCGTCGTCCCCCGACCCGGCCCCCCGGTCCCCGCCCGCGCGCCGCCGGGCGTCCTCCTGCGCGCTCCGGCTGGGCGTGAGGGCGTCGGCGGCCTCGCCGTCCTCGCCGGGGCGCGGCTCCTCCCGTACGTCCGTCTCGGCCTCCTCGAACTCCTTCAGGACCTCCTCGGCGGCGGTCCTCGGGTGGTCGGCGTTCCCCTCGGTGGCGCGGTGCTGCGACATGCGTCCCTCTTCCTCGCGGTTCGTTGTCGTACGACCTCTTTTGTACGCGTTCCGGTACCCGGTGTCGTGCGCTTCAAGCCCGCCGGCCGGTCGCTCAGGCCAGCAGGAGGATCGCGAGCGCGCCCGAGACGTCGACGACGCCGCACCACTCCGACCAGGCCCGGGGCACGACGCGGCCCGAGCGGTGGTGGACGAGGTCCCACAGGCCGTGGGCCAGCCAGCCGGCGGCCAGGACGTACAGGGCGGCCCGGCCGTCCAGGGAGAGGACGAGTGCGGCCGCCGCGCAGAAGGCGACGAGACCGGCGAGCTGGAGGGCGAGCGTCCGCCGGTCGCGGAGCTCTCCCCGGGCCGCCCCGAAGCCCAGGTAGCAGAGGGGCATGACCACGAGCAGCGCGGCGAGGAAGCCGGTCGGCGGGGCACCGTCGACGAAGGTGACGAGGGTCAGGGCGAGGGCGAGCAGGGTCGGCCGACGGTGGGCGAGGAAGCGGATCGTCATGGCGTCCACTGTCCGGGGCGGCGGGCGGGCCGGGGCGGTTGCCGGCTCCGTACGTCCGTCCGCTTGGGGTGGATGTCCGTGCGGGATAGGGTCGTTCGCATGGGGGGACGCGCTGAGCGCCTGGTGGCCGTCGTCGGTTTCGAGGCGGCCGAGCTGCTCGACATCGCCTGTGTGACGACGGGGCTCGCCATGGCGAACGGGCTCGGGGACGTCGACGTGCCGTACCGGGTGCGGGTGGTCGGGCCCGGCGGGGGCGCCATCCGCTGCGGCACCGGGCTCACGCTGGGCAGCGACGAGTCGCTGGAGCGTACGAGGGGGCCGCTGGACACGCTCGTCGTCTCGGGCGGCCTGGGCGTCGACCGGTTCGCCGCGGACGCACGTCTCGTCGGGCACGTCAGGCGCCTCGCCCGGGAGAGCCGCCGGGTGGCCTCCGTGTGCACGGGCGCGGGCGTCCTGGCCGCGGCGGGGCTCCTCGACGGCCGGCGGGCCACCACGCACTGGCAGTTCGCTCCCCGGCTGGCCGCGCGGCATCCGGGCGTCTCGGTCGACCCGGCGCCGCTGTGGATCCGCGACGGGAACGTGTACACGTCGGCGGGCGTCACCAGCGCGCTCGACCTGACCCTGGCGTTCGTCGAGGAGGACCACGGCTCCGACCTGGCGCGCCGGGTCGCCCGGCACCTCGTCGTCTACATGCAGCGGCCCGGCAACCAGACCCAGATGAGCCTCTTCACGGCAGCGCCCCCGCCCCGGGACGACACGGTCCGCGCCCTCGTCGCACACATCGCCGCCCGTCCCCACGACGACCTCAGTACACCGGTCCTGGCCGCCCGGGCGGGGATGACGCCCCGCCACCTCACCCGGCTGTTCACGGAGCACCTGGGGCAGTCGCCCGGCCGGTACGTCCGCGCCGTCCGTACCGAGGCGGCCGCGCAGCTCCTGGTGACCACCGCGCTCCCCCTGTCCTCGGTGGCCGTGCGCTGCGGCTTCGGCACGTCGGAGTCACTGCGCAAGGCGTTCGCCGACCACTACGGGGTCTCGCCCTCGCGGTACCGCGAGAACATGCGCTCCACGGGCGGGCGGTAGGCCCTCGACAGCCGGGGCCGGTTCGGCGGCGTCGGACCGTTTCAGTCGTCGCCCCGGTCCCGCGCCGGGGGCCGTCGCCCCCGCGTCGACGCCAGCACCCCTCCCACGACGGCGATCACCGCGAGGGCCAGGGCGATGCTCACCCAGCCCTCGGTGTCCCAGTAGACGTCCTCCAGGCTGATCAGCAGTGCCGCCTCGTCGACGATCAGGGCCATGCCGACGCCGTAGGCGAGACCCATCCAGGCACGCGCGCGTGCCGAGCGTTCCACGAGGCCCGCCGCGCCCACCACGGCGAGCAGCAGGATCCCCCACACGTAGTGGTGGATGTGCACTCCCCCGGCCTGCACGTCGCCGATGCCGGCCACGTCGATGTGGATCAGCCAGGTGAGCAGGCGCATTCCGCCGAAGGTGAGGGCGAAGCCCCACCACGCCAGGACGAAGCCGCGGCGCTCGGAGGAGATGCCGGGCAGGAGGCGCAGCCACGGCGACCGGCGGGGCGTGGACGGCCGGCGGTCGGGTGACCGCGGGATGTGCGAGGGCGTCATGCGTTCTCCGTCTCTTCCGTCTCTTCCGCCGCGAATTCCTCGATCAGCCCGGCCACGGCCTCCGGCGCGCTGTAGTGCGCCGCGTGCGCGGCGCCCGGGAGGTCGGCCGCGCGCCCGTCGGGGACCAGCCGGGCCGCGCGCCGGATCCAGGCGTGGGAGGCGATGGTGTCACCGGCGCCGCGGATCACGAGCGTCGGCACGGCGACCCGGGCCAGATGCCCCTCGAATGCCCCGGCCGCGTCCCGCAGGGCGTGCCGCAGGGACGCGGCGAAGCGGAGGGGGCCGGTGAGCAGGTAGTCCGTCGCGGCCGTCACGAGCAGGGAGAGCGGTTCCCGGGGCGCGTCCGCGAGGAGCCGGCCGCAGTGGCGGAGGCCCGACACGCCCGGTTCGAGCGCCGGACCGAGCAGTACGAGCCGCCGGACCAGCCGGGGGTGGCGGACGGCGAGGGCCGCGGCCACCTGGCAGCCGACCGAGTTGGCCACCAGCAGGCTCGGCCCCGGGGAGAGCCGCCGGTGCCAGCGGGCCAGGGCGTCGGCGGCCCGTTCCACGTCGGGCATCCGGCGGGCGGCGGCCCGTGACCGCGCGTTGCCCGGCAGGTCCGGCACGAGCACGGGGGTTCCGTCCGCCGCGAGACGCCGTGCCAGCGGAGCGAAGTACCGCCCGGAGAGGCCGAGTCCGTGCACCAGGACCACGGTCGTCCCGTCCGCCCGTGGCGGAGGGCCGTAGGAGCGGGTGAAGAGACCGGCGCGGACCCCCTCCTCCTCCCTCCGTCCGGCTCCGTCGGGCCGGGCGGTGCCGGGGGCGATCTGCTCGGTCATGTCGGCTCCCTCTCGGTGGTACGGCGCGTGAGCGCGGCTGCCCCGAAGGAGTTCCGGGAAACGGCGTGCGCGAAGCACGCGACCGGGGGGAGGGTCAGGCGCCCGCCAGGCGCCAGAGCGGGGGTACGCGGCGCTGTGGCGCCTCCGCCCGCAGGGTCCGGTGGAGGCCGGCGGCCTCCGGAGGGGTGAGGGCGAGTTCCTCGGTGATCCTGCGGGTGGTGACGTAGTCGAGGCCCTCGGCCAGTCGGGACCGCTCCCAGGCGGTGAACCGGGCGAGGAGGGTGTCGGGGTCCGCCGGCGGGCGCGGGGACGGCACGGCGGGTGCCGCCGCGGCCCGTCGCCGTTCGCGCGCGATCTCGGAGAAGCCGCAGACCTCGTACGACACCTCCTCGGCGGCTTCCAGGCCGGAGCAGCGGTCGAGCGCCCTCGCCAGCGGGTTGAGCCGGAGCGCCTCCTCGCGGGTGAGCCGGTGCACCTGGCGCGCGGAGTCGTCGAGGACCAGGGGGCGGGGGGCGTCGCGGGTGCCGCAGACACCGCGCACGCCCCGGGCCGCCGCGACGAGCACGGCGCCGGCCTCGGACGGGTGCCAGTCGAAGACGGCGAGGACGCCCTCGGTGTCCTCGGGGGCGAGGGTGAGGGCCGGTGCGCCCAGACGGGGCATCAGGAGGGGCAGGGGCACTTCGTTGTCCAGGCCGGGCCCCGCGACGTACACGGTCGTGGGGATGCCCGTCGCGGCGCAGGCCGCCAGGGCCAGCGCGTCGCCGAGGGGGCTGCGCAGGGTCGGTTCGTCCCCCCGCGCCACGATGTCCCCGCCCACGTCCACGAGGTCGATCCGGTCGGCTCCGCACCAGCGGGCCGCCGCGTCGATCTGGCGGGCGAGGCCGAGCGTGCCGCCGTGGGGGTCGAGGAGCCCCAGGGCGGGGCGCAGTTGCGCGGCCAGACGGGGCAGCAGCGAGCCGGCCGGTGCCTTCGGCGCGGTCCGCGGGGTGATGAGGGTCAGGTCCGGCGCGGGCGTGAGGGTGCCGGTGAAGTCCGCGGCGCCGCGCGGGCCGGGGACGGGGTCGACGACCAGCCTCTCCCAGGCGTAGGTGAGCACCAGTGCCGGGGTGTCCGGCCCGTACAGCGCCGCGTGCACCATGGCCGCCGTGATGGCGTCACCGCCACCGCCGGCGGCGACGAGAAGTCGCTTCATGGCGGACACCCAACTCCACAAGCCGCCTCTCCCGCCACCCGGACCGGGCGGTTCCGCCGCCCCGACCGCCGGACAAACGAAGGCATTTGGAAGGAAAGAACCTTCTTCACGAAAAGTGCATACGAAAATCCATGCGGCGAAACCGATTTTGTGGCGTTCGCACTACAGATGCCGACACGACGGTCGCCCTAGGGTCCCGAGCTGTCACCCAAAGTGACGTCGTCGTCCGAGAGTGAGTCACTTCGCGCCATGGGCAAGCCAGTCATGCTTCCGTCGCCGTCCACCCGGCCCTCCCTCCCCGCCGCCTCCGAGGAGGAGAGCCCCTACCAGCAGTACGTGTACGCCTATCCGCACCAGAAGGCCTACCGCCTTCTCGACGACGGTCCGCTCCTGAGCGACCTGTGGGCGGGCGAGCGCCTCGACGCCCTCTCCTTCTACGCGCACATACCGTTCTGCGAGATGCGGTGCGGCTTCTGCAACCTCTTCACCCGCACCGGCGCCCCCGAGGAGGTGACCGGCGCCTTCCTCGACACCCTGGAGCGGCAGGCACGGGTCACCCGGGAGGCCCTCGACGCCCAGGGCCGGCCGTTACGGTTCACCCTCGCGGCCTTCGGCGGCGGCACGCCGACCTACCTGACGGCCGACGAACTCGTCCGGCTCTGCGACATCTCCGAGGACGTCATGGGCGTCGACCTGCGGGCGGTGTCCTGGTCGGTGGAGACCTCGCCGGCCACCGCGACCGCCGACCGCCTCGCCGTGCTCGCGGAGCGGGGCGCCACCCGGCTGAGCATCGGCGTGCAGAGCTTCCTCGACGAGGAGGCGCGGGCCGCCGTCCGTCCGCAGAAGCGGGAGGAGGCCGAGGCAGCCCTGGGCCGCCTCAGGGACGCGCGGTTCCCCGTGCTCAACATCGACCTCATCTACGGCATCGACGGCCAGACCGAACGCACCTTCAAGGTCTCGCTCGACGCCGCCCTCGCCTGGGAGCCCGAGGAGATCTACCTCTACCCCCTCTACGTGCGCCCGCTGACCGGGCTGAGCACCCGGCACGCGGCCGGCCCCGCCGAGTGGGACGACCAGCGGCTGCGCCTTTACCGCTTCGGCCGCGACCACCTCCTCTCGGCCGGTTACGAGCAGACCTCGATGCGGGTCTTCCGCCGGATCGGCACCGCCGCCGTCGAGGACACCGACGGCAGCAGCATCAGCGAGTACAACCAGCAGGCCGGGATGGTCGGGCTCGGCGTCGGCGCCCGCTCCTTCACGACGGACCTGCACTACACGACCGACTACGCCGTCGCGGTCCCCGAGGTGCGCCGCATCATCGACGACTACATCGCGACCCCGAGCGACCGGTTCCGGCGGGCGCAGTGGGCGTTCCGCATGGACGGGGACGAGCGGCGCAGGATGTACGTCCTCCAGCACCTGCTCGAATCGTCGGGGCTGGACACCGCCGGCTACGAGCGGCGGTTCGGCAGCCGCTTCGAGGACGACTTCGCCCCGCAGCTCGACGCCCTCCTGGGGCGCCACTGGCTGCGGGACGGCGGCGGCGTCCTCCGGCTGACGCCGGAGGGGATGGCCAGGGCCGACGGGATCGGTCCGATGTTCTTCTCCGCGACCGTACGGGAGAACATGCGCGCCTACCGGGACCGGTGACACCGCCCGTCGCGGTCAGCGCCCGGCCGGCTCCGGCAGGTGATCCTCCGGAGTCCGGCGGCGCTCCGGCACGGAGACCGTGACCAGGCCGCCGAGGAGCAGCGCGGCGCCGGCGGCGGCGAGGGGCCCCGGCCTCTCGCCGAGCAACGCCACGCCGAGCACCGTGGCGACCAGCGGTTCCGTCAGGCTCAGCGTCCCCACCGTGGCGGCGCCGAGCCCACCGACCCCCCGGGTGAAGAGCAGATAGCCGAGCGCGGTGGTGCCGAGCCCCAGCCAGCCCACCAGGGCGGCGCCGCGCGCCGTGGCCAGGCCCTCGGGGGCGATCAGGAGGTACGGGGAGACGAGCAGCCCGGCGCACAGGACGCTGACCGGGGCCGCCGCGTCCAGGTCGGCCCCGTGCGCGCCCAGTTCCTTGGTGGCGGCGATGTAGACGCCGAAGCTCGCCCCGGCCGCCGCCCCGTACGCGACGCCGAGCGCGTCCGCGCGTCCTCCGCCCCCCGGGAGGAGCAGCAGCCCGATGCCCGCGACGGCGCAGACCGTGCCCGCCGCCCAGCGCGACGACGGCCGCTCACGGGAGAGCAGGAGCCCGCAGGCCCCGCCGACCACGGGCACGGTCCCGAAGGCGACCGCCGTCGCAAGGGCCGCCCCGGAGCGCTCGACCGCCTGGAGGAAGCAGACCTGGAAGGAGGCCGTGACGAGCACGCTCACCACCAGCCACCGGCGCGTCCCGGGCAGCCGTAAGGTGCGCAGTCCGGCCGGCCGCGCCATGAGGGCCGTGAGGACGAGCCCGCCCAGGAGCATCCGGGCGGCGCCGAGCGACACCGGGTGCGCCCCGGTGTCGGCCCAGATCTGCGCCGGTCCCACGGTGCCCCACAGGACCGCCGCCACCAGTACGGACGCCACAGCCTTCACGCCGACTCCCCTCCCACCACGCACGGACGGCGCGAACGTATCCGGGCCCGCCGGGTGGTGGCCCCTGGTGAAAACCATGAGATCCGCGCCCCGTGCGCCGCCGATCCCGTGTCTTCGCACCACACCCCCTCCCCCGATTCCTCCGGATCGGTGTTCCGGCGTGGGTCGCGGGTGGTCAACTCCGCAGGTGAGAGGCGCCGTTCAGGTCGAGGATCGAACCGGACGCCCATTCCGCGTCGGGGGAGGCGAGCCACAGGACGGCCGCCGCGACCTCGGCGGGGGCGGCCACGCGCCCGAAGGGGCTCTGGGCGCGGATCGCGGCCCCCTCGGGTCCCTCCAGGCGCGGTGAGACGCGCTCGGTGGCGAAGAATCCGGGCGCCACCGAGGCGACGGCGATCCCGTGGGGGGCGAGGGAGACGGCGAGCGACTGGCCGAGCGCGTGGACGGCCGCCTTGGTCGCCCCGTACGCCGGGTGGTCGGGTTCGCCGCGGAAGGCTCCCCGGGAGCCGATGTTGACGATCCGTCCGCCCGTCCCCCGGTCGATCATGCGCCGGGCCGCGAGGTGGCTCAGGTGCGCGGTCGCGAGCAGGTTCACGGAGACGTGCTGCCGCCAGACCTCCACCCACTCCTCGTAGGGGGTCTCGGGGAGGGGGTGGCGGAGGTTCACCGCCGCGTTGTTGACCAGCACGTCGATCCCGCCGAGCGCCTCGGCCGCCGTGTCGGCCACGGTCGCGGCCGTCCCCGGGTCCGCGAGGTCGCCCCCGACGAGGACGTGGCCCGTCCCTTCGAGGGAGTCGAGGGTCGCCCGGGCCTCCTCGGCGCGCGAGGCGAAGTGGACGGCGACCCGGTCGCCGTTGGCCGCGAACGCCCGGGCCACCTCCCTGCCGAGGCCCCGGGAGGCGCCGGTGACGAGGACGCGGCGGCCTGTTGCGGGCAGGTTCATGGGGTGCCTTCCGGTCGGGGACGTGCCGTCCGGCATTCTGCACGCCGGGCTCGCCCGTTCCCGACCGTCACCCCCCGTTCCCGACCCTTGTCCCGTTCTCGCCCGTCGGAGGGTCGGGCGGGCGTCAGGAGACCGTCAGGACGGGCTCGCCCGTGGTGCGGCCCTCCTCGCCGATCGGGTGAGCCTTCGGCGCCGGGGGCCGGGCCGGGACGTGACGTCGCGTCCGTTTGGAGTACGGGGCTCAGGGCACCCGAGGCGCTACGGACAAGACACAGCGAGAGGTGCGAGTCGATGTCGACCGGAATCGTCCTGGCCATCGTCATTGCCGCCGTCGTGGTGGTCGCGCTCGTGGCCGTCGCCGCGGTGAACCACAGGCGACGGGCACGTCTGCGCGACCGGTTCGGGCCCGAGTACGACCGGGCCGTCGAGGAGACGGGCAGCAGGCGGGCCGCCGAGCAGGACCTCGGCGCCCGCGAGCGGCGCTACCAGGAACTGGACATCAAGCCGCTGTCGAGCGGCACGAGGGAGCAGTACGCGCAGCGGTGGAAGGAGCTCCAGGAGGAGTTCGTCGACGCGCCCGAGGGCGCGGTGCACGAGGCCGACCGGCTGGTGACGGCCCTGATGCACGAACGCGGCTACCCCACCGAGGAGTACGAGCAGCGGATGCGCGACCTGTCCGTGCGGCACGGCCGCACGCTGGAGCACTACCGGGCCGCCCAGGAGGTGCACGCCCTGAGCTCCTCGCGGTCGGCCACCACCGAACAGCTGCGGGAGGCGATGGTGCACTACCGGGCCCTCTTCGACGACCTGCTCACCGACGGCGAACCGACCGGCTCCCGCCGGTCCTGACGCGGAGGCGGAACACATGCGCGACCACGACACGGCCGAACGGGCGGCGCAGGCCGCTCCGTACGGGACGGACAAGCAGACGGCCAAGCAGACGGACACGCGGCCCGGAACGGCCGACCGGGGCGAAGCCGACGACCGGCGCGAGACGGACGGCCGACCCCCCGCCCCCGTGGAGCGGGACCCGGGACCGGCGGAGAAGTCCGCCCCTCCCGGGCCATCGGACGTCCGGCCCGCCCCGTTGGCGAAGGCCACCGGGCACGGGGACGACGAGCACGTTCCGGATCTGCTCGGCAAGGCGGACGGCGACGCGTACCGCGAGCGCTGGCGCGAGATCCAGGGGCGGTTCGTCGACGACCCGCGCGAGGCGGTCCACTCGGCCGACGAGCTCGTCGCCGACGTGATGAAGACGCTGGCGGAGGCCTTCGCCGACCACAAGCACACCCTCGAAGGGCAGTGGAGCGAGGGCCGGGACGCGGACACGGAGGACCTGCGGGTGGCGCTGCGCGAGTACCGCTCCTTCTTCAACCGGCTCCTGACCACTTCGGCCCCGCAGCGGTAGGGAGCCGGCGCCGCCGGGAGCGGGGCGGGGCGGAACGGGGCGTCACGGCGCCGCGTGCGCCCCGCCCCGCTCCCGGCCGCCCGGATGGCGGTGCCGCCAGACCCAGAACACCGCGGAGGACACCAGCGCCCACCCCGCGAGCACCACGAAGGGGAAGAGGTGCTGGTGGCCGCCGAAGTACACCGCGGTGTGCTGCGCGTTCACCGAGGCACCCGGCGGCAGCCACTGGCCGATGTGCCCGAGCGGCGACGGCAGCAGCGGCCAGGACACCGCGCCGCCCGAGGAGGGGTTGCCGAGGAGCACCATCAGCCCCCAGGTCGGGAGCATGGCCCACCGCCCGATGAGGGTGTTGAACATCGAGAAGACCATGCCGGAGGCGAACATGGTCAGGGCGAGGATCAGCCACGACTCGACGAACGGCAGGTCGAGCGCGCCGAGCAGCCAGTCCACGGTCGCCGCGATCGCGAATCCGCCCAGCAGGGCGTAGAGCGCGGTGAAGGCGATCCGCTCGGCGGGGTTCAGCGGCCTCGCGTGCACGCTGAGCTGGATGGCGCCCACGAAGCCGATGATCACGGCGGCGAGCGAGATGTAGAACAGCGCGAGGCCGCGCGGGTCGCCCTTCTGCAGCGGTTTGACGTCCGCGACCGTGACCGGCACTCCGGTCGCCCGGCCCACCTCCACCGCCGACTCCACGAGGAGCTGGGCCACCGAGGCGCCCGAGGCGCCGGCGACGTCGAGGGCCACGCGGCCGTCCCGCAGGGACACGACGGCGAAGACCTCCTGTTCGTTCACCGCCTCCAGCGCCTCGGCGCGCGTCCGGTAGGGCCGCAGTTCGAGCGAGGAGTCGAGCGCCCGTTCCATCCCCCCGGTGAAGGTCCTGCCGGTCGGCGAGTCCGCCGCCCCGAGGACGGCCGTCGGGATGTGACGGGGGGTCGGGTTCGCCATCGCGTACGTGTACGAGCCGGCGAACAGCGCGGCCGCCGCGGCCAGGATCAGGACGAGCACGGTCGCCGGGAAGAAGGGCGAGCGGGTGAACGCCGTCCA
This sequence comes from Streptomyces cinereoruber, assembly GCF_009299385.1. Taxonomy (NCBI): domain Bacteria; kingdom Bacillati; phylum Actinomycetota; class Actinomycetes; order Kitasatosporales; family Streptomycetaceae; genus Streptomyces; species Streptomyces cinereoruber. Next base: position 513,169 of record NZ_CP023693.1, read on the forward strand.
GCGCTCGGAACGGCTCGGCGGCCGGCCGTGGGCGCCGTGCGACGGCGCGGTCCGCTCCTCCTCCCGCCCCGCGTCGTCTCCCGTGGGGCCGTCCTGGGGCGGCGGGCTGTCCTCGTGCGTGTCGGCCATGATCTCCACACTAATCATGACGAACCGGATGCATGTCTCCATTCGCCCACCAGGCGCCCCATGGCCCACCGGGCCGGGCCCGCGTACGCCGCGAGGGCGAGGGCCGGGCCCTCGATCCGCAGCGTCGTGGCCGATCCGGCCGGCCGGTCGAGGACCGCGTGCCGCAGCCGCAGGCGCACCGGCCCGAGGCGGACCCGCCACGTCCACCGCCGCCGCTCCTCGTCGACGGACTCCACGACGAACCGCGCGGAGACGCCGAGGAACGAGACGACCTCGCCCCTCATGCCGGGCGCGATCCGCCCGCCGTCCACACGTACCGCCCTGATCTGCGGCGACCACGTCGGCCAGAGGGCGGGCACGGCGTACCGCGTCCAGACGTCCTCGGCGGGGGCCGGGCCCTCGGCCCGCAGCGTCAGGGACGTCATCGGCCCGCTCGGCCCTCAGCCGACTCGACCGTGGACGAACTCGTCGAGGGCCTTGCCCGGTCGCAGCCCCACCTCGCCGTCCTCGTCGTGGAAGCTGCCGAAGCCGAGCAGGGTGACCGTCACGCCCTCCTTGAGCGCCTCGGCGATCGCCCCCGCGTCCTCGACCGTGCCGAACACGGCGTCGACGATGCGGCCGATCTGCTCGGCGGACGGGGCGTCCCCGTCCGCCACCTTGCGCGTGACCGCCTCGATCAGTCCGGACCTGTCCATGCGACGCACCCACTCCTCGACGGGAAGACCGGCGGAGCGGCGACCTCTTCACCTGCCGGTCACCGCCGTCCGGGGCCACCATCGTCACATCGCCACCGCTCTTCCGCACGCGGCGCGCGGCCGTAGGCTGCCCGTGTGCACAGTGTGGAACTCCTGCCCGACGCGGCGACCGAGCGGGCCGTCCGGGAGGCGTGGCGGCTTCTGGCGGACGTCGGTCTGCCCAGTCTGGCCGGGCACCGCCATCCGACGAACCGGCCCCACCTCACCCTCGCCTCGGCCGACGCCCTGTCCGGCGAGGTGCGCGCCCGGCTGCTCCACGTGCTCGCGGAGGCGCTGCCGGTGCCCCTGCGCCTTGACGGGCTCGTGCGGTTCTCCGGCCGGACCCGCGTCCTGGCGTGGGCCGTACGGCCCGACGACGCCCTGCTCCGGCTGCACGAGGAGGTGGGACGGATCCTGCGCGAGGCGCCGGGGAGCGGCAGGCCGAACCCCCTCCTCGATCCGGCCCGCTGGGTCCCCCACGTCACGCTCGCCCGGGGGCGCGGGGCCTTCCCCGACCCGCCCGCCGGTGCGCCGGGAGCCCTGGCCGGGGAGTGGACGACCGCCCGGCACTACGACTCGGTCACCCGTACGGTCGCGTACCTGGCCTCCTGACCGGGGCGGAGGGGGCGCGCGTCCGCCCCCTCCGTCCCGGCCGTCACTCCGCGTCCGGGGCCGGCAGGAAGCCCGTCCCCCGGAAGTAGGCCAGGTAGCGCACGAGGACCTTCTCCGTCAGGGCCGGTGGCCGTACGCCGAGTTCCGCCGCCGCGGCGGCCGTGCGGCGGGAATCGAAGCGGCGTCCGTCGACCGCCTCCCCGGTGCTGCCTCCCTCGCCGAGGAACAGCTGGGCGGCGTTGTCGGGGCGGGCCGCGACGAGCGTCCGCCACTCCTCGGCGGGCACCCTGCGCAGCTCGTAACCGAGCTTCTCGGCGACGGCGAACACCCTTTCGAGGTCCGGCGCGTCCGGATGGGTGTACTGGAAGGTGTCCGTGCCGCCGGGCGCGGCCGTGGCGAGCGCCACCACCGCCGCGCTGACGTAGTCGACGGGCACCCAGCCCGTCGAGCCGTGCGGCAGGTCGGGGACCGCCTTCGCCTGGAGGCAACCCTTGATGAGCTGCCACAGCAGGTCGCGGTCCTGGCAGGCGCCGGTGGCGGTGTCGCCGCTGATGCGGCCGGGCCGGTGGACGGTGACCGGGAGGCCGCGTTCGCGCGCCAGGCCGATCAGGCCCTCCGCGACCCACTTGCTCCGCGCGTAGCCGTCGGGCAGGGCGTCGGCCGGGCCGGTCGGCGTGGTCTCCGTGACCGTCACGGGACCGGCCGACGGGGCGTGGACGCTCGTCGTGGACACGTGGTGCATGCCGGGCGAGTCGGAGTCGGCGAGCATCCGCAGCAGTTCCTCGGTCCCGGCGACGTTCGCGGCGCGCAGGTCGCCGTAGCCGGCCGCGAAGTTGACCCGGGCGCCGTTGTGCAGCACGGGGCCGAGCCGGCGGACGAGCGCGGCGCGGGCCTCCGGGGTGAGGCCGAGGCGCGGGGCGGCGAGGTCGCCGGGCACGGGCCGGATCAGGTCCGTGTAGCGGTCGCGCCACAGGCCGTACCGCCGCAGGTTCTCCCGCAGGCGGTGCGCGCCGTCCCGCTCGTCCGCGGCGCGGACCAGGCAGTCGACCGGTTCGCCGGTCGTCTCGATCAGGTCGCGCAGCAGGAACGCGCCGAGGAAGCCGGAGGCGCCGGTCAGGAGGGGCCTGGGCGAGGGGCGGGAGCGGTGCCGCCGTGCCGGGTCCGCCGGTGCGGGCGTGCGTCCGGCGCCGGTGACGTCGTCGGCGAGGCGGACCTCCGCCGTCCAGTCCACCGGTCCGGGCCCGTGCGGCGGGGCGGTGCCGTCCTCCGGGTCGGCCAGGAGGCGGGCGACGCCCTCGACCGTCGGGGCGGCGAACAGGGCGCGCAGCGACAGGCGTCGGCCGCACTCCTCCTCGATGCGGCGGGCCAGCGTCACGGCGAGCAGGGAGTGTCCGCCGAGGGCGAAGAAGTCGTCCGTGACGCCGACCCGGGGCACCCCGAGGGTCCGCGCGAACACCTCGCACAGGGCCCGTTCCCGGTCCGTGCGCGGCTCGCGTCCGCCGCCGCGCGGCTCCTCGGGTGCCGGCAGGGCCTTGCGGTCCGTCTTGCCGTTGGGCGTGAGGGGGAGCGCGTCGAGGCGTACGTGGGCGGAGGGGACCATGTGGTCGGGCAGGACGTCCGCCAGGCGGGCCCGCACCTCGGCCGCGTCGGGGCCGGCCGTCCCCTCGGCGGGCACGGTGTAGGCGACCAGGCGGCGGTCGCCGGGGCGGTCCTCCCGTACGACGGCGCAGGCGGCGGCGACGCCGGGAAGGGCGGTGAGCGCCGCCTCGACCTCGCCCAGCTCGATGCGGAAGCCGCGCAGCTTGACCTGGTCGTCCACGCGGCCGACGTATTCGAGCTGTCCGCGGTGGTTCCAGCGGGCCAGGTCTCCGGTGCGGTACATGCGCCCGCCCGCCCGGTCGAACGGGTCGGCCACGAACCGGGCGGCGGTGAGCCCCGGCCGGTCGTGGTAGCCGCGGGCCAGGCCCTCGCCGGAGACGTACAACTCCCCCACCACTCCGGGCGGTACGGGTGCGAGGCGGGCGTCGAGGACCCGGACCCGGGTGCCGTCGACGGGGGCGCCGATCGGCACCGTGCGGTCCGGGGCGAACGGCCCGTCCGCCTGCTGGAAGCCGCTCATGGTGGCGCAGACGGTGGTCTCCGTGGGGCCGTACGCGTTGACGAGGTGCCGTTCGCGCGCCCAGGTCCGGGCGAGGGCGGGCGGGCAGGCCTCGCCGGCGAGGACGATCGTGGTCCCGGCGGGGAGCGAGTCCGGCGGCGTCACCGCGAGGGCGGCCGGCGGGAGCGTCAGATGGGTGATGCCGTGGTCGCGGACGCGGGCGGCGAGGGCCGGTCCGGGCAGCAGGGCGTCGCGCGCGTCGATCTCCAGGCAGGCGCCGGAGAGCAGGGCCATGCACAGCTCCCAGAAGGCGGCGTCGAAGCTCACCGACGCCAGGTGCAGGACGCGGCTGTCCGGGGTGAGCCGCAGCCGTTCCCGCTGGGTGGCGGCCATCGCCCCGATCCCCCGGTGGGTGACGACCACGCCCTTGGGGCGGCCGGTGGAGCCTGAGGTGTAGATGACGTACGCCGGGTGGGCCGGGTGCGGGACGGGCAGGGGGGCGGACGGGTCCGGGGCCGGTTCGCCGTCTCCCGGGTGGAGGTGCGGGACCGCTGTGTGCGGGAGGCGGGGGTGCAGTTCGGGGGTGGTGAGCAGCAGGCGGGGGGCCGCGTCGTCGAGCATGTGCGCGAGCCGGGCGGCCGGGTAGCCGGTGTCGAGGGGCAGGTAGGCCGCGCCGGCCTTGAGGACGGCGAGCAGGGCGACCACCAGGCCGGCGTCGCGGGGCAGGGCCACGGCGACCCGGTCCTCCGGGCCGATGCCCCGCGCGGCGAGCCGCCGGGCGAGGGCGTCGGCGCGCGCGTCGAGCTCGCGGTAGGTCAGGGTGGTGTGCGCGTCGCGGACGGCCGGGGCGTCCGGGGTGCGCCGCACCCAGGGGGCGAGGAGTTCGGGGAAGGTCTCCCCGGGCAGGTCCCGGTGGGGGCCGGTCCCCCACCGGGCGAGGCGGGCGTGTTCGGCGTCGCCGAGGACGTCGTAGGCGTGCAGGGGCAGGCCGGGGTCCTCGGTGACGGCGCCGAGCAGGCGGACGAGCCGGTCGGCCAGGCCGCGCACCGTGTCCGCGTCGAAGAGTTCGGTGGCGTAGTCGACGGAGGCCCGCAGACCGCCGGACGCGTCCTCGTCTCCGGGCGCCCGGGTGAAGGTGAACGACAGGTCGAACTTGCTGGCGCCGAGGTCGACCGGCACGCCGTGGACGGTGAGGCCGGGGAGGTCGACGGGGTCGGCGGGAGCGTGGTTCTGGAGCACCAGCATCGTCTGGAACAGCGGGTGGTGGGGTGCGCGCGCCGGGTTGAGGAGTTCCACGAGGCGTTCGAAGGGGACGTCCTGGTGGGCGTGGGCGGACAGGTCGAACTCCTTGACCCGGTCGAGGAGTTCGCGGAAGGTCGGGTCGCCGCTCAGGTCGGTGCGCAGGACGAGGGTGTTCACGAAGAAGCCGACGAGATCGGTGGTGGCCTCGTCGGTGCGTCCGGCGACGGCCGTGCCCAGGGGGACGTCCTCGCCTGCGCCGTGCCGGGAGAGCAGGAGGGCCAGGGCCGCCCGGAGCACCATGAAGTCGCTGCACCCGTTGGCGCGGGCGAGGGCGGAGATCCGCCGGGCCGTGGTGGCGCCGACGGCGAAGTGGTGGGTGGCGCCCCGGTGCCGGGGCGCGGGGGGACGCGGGCGGTCCCGGGGCAGTTCGACGCATTCGGGCAGTCCGGCCAGGGCGCCCTGCCAGAAGGCGAGTTGGCGCGAGAGCGGGCTGTCGGGGTCCTCCTCGTCGCCGAGGAGCTCCCGCTGCCACAGCGTGTAGTCGGCGTAGTCGACGGGCGGCGGGGTCCACCGCGGGGCCGTTCCGCCGAGGCGGGCGCGGTAGGCGGCGCCGAGGTCGCGGACGAGGGGGGCCAGGGACGAGCCGTCGGCGGCGATGTGGTGGATCACGAGGACGAGGACGTGGGTCTCGTCCGCGAGCCGCAGCAGGGTGGCCCGCAGGGGCAGTTCGCGTGCGATGTCGATCGGTTCGGCCACGGCCGCGGCGATCCGGTCGGCGCACTTGTCCTCGTCCACGGGGTCGAGGAGGAGCGCCGGGCGGGCGTCCTCGGGCGCGAGGACGTGCTGCACCGGGTCCCCCTCCCGCTCGGGGAAGACGGTGCGCAGGGAGGCGTGGCGGGCGACGGTGTCGTGGAGGGCCCGGCGCAGGGCGTCCACGTCGAGCGCGCCCTCCAGGCGTACGGCGAAGGGGATGTTGTACGTGGCCGAGGGGCCGTCGAGCCGGTGGAGGAACCACAGCCTCCGCTGGGCGTGCGACAGGGGGAGCGCGTCGGGCCGGGGCCGGGCCGTCAGGGCCGGGCGGGCCGGGCGGCCGGCGTCCTCCAGGGCGGCGGCGAGCGAGGCGACGGTGGGGTGCTCGAAGAGCGTGCGGATCTCGGTCTCGGCGTCGAGCGCGGTACGGATGCGGCCCACGAGCAGGGTCGCGAGGAGCGAGTGCCCGCCGAGCGCGAAGAAGTTGGCGTCGGCGGCGACCTCCGGCAGGCCGAGCACGTCGGCGAAGAGCCCCGCGAGGATCTCCTCGCGGGCGCCGCGCGGGGCCCGCCCGGTCGTGTCCGGGACGGTGGCGGGCGCCGGGAGGGCGGCCCGGTCGAGCTTGCCGTTGGGGGTCAGCGGCAGCGCGTCCAGGGTCTGCACGGCCGAGGGCACCATGTACGCGGGCAGGCGGCTGCCCACGTGGGCGGTGAGGGCGGCCGGGTCGGGCGTGCGGCCGGGGGCGGGGACGACGTAGGCGGTCAGGGTGCGGTCGCCGGGCAGGTCCTCGCGGACGACGACGCACGCGGCGCGCACCGCCGGGTGGGCGCGCAGGGCGGCCTCGATCTCGGCGGGCTCGATGCGGTGGCCGCGCAGTTTGACCTGCTGGTCGGCGCGGCCCGCGTAGACGACGTCTCCGTCGGGGGTGCGGCGGACGAGGTCGCCGGTGCGGTACATGCGGCCGCCGGCCGGGTCCGAGAGGTCGGCGACGAACCGGGCGGCCGTCGCCCCCGGCTGCCCGAGGTAGCCGCGCGCCACCCCGGGCCCCGCGAGGTACAGCTCGCCCTCGGCGCCGTCCGGCACGGGGCGCAGCGCGGCGTCCAGGACGAGGGCGCGCACCCCGTCGAGGGGCCGTCCGACGGGCGGCACGCCGTCCGGGTCCGCGTCGGCGGCGACCCGGTGCAGGAGGGCGAAGGTGGTGGCCTCGGTGGGGCCGTAGGCGTTGAGGACGCGGGTGCCGGGGTGGGCGGCGGCGAGCCGCTGGAGCACGCCGGGGGCGGCGGCCTCCCCGCCGGCGGCGGCGAGGCGGAGCAGGCCGAGGGCGCCGGGGTCGGTCTCGGCGAAGACGTTGAACAGGGCGGTGGTGAGGAACGCCGCGGTGACGCCGTGGCGGGCGGCGAGCTCCCTGAGCCGTTCCGGCTGGAGCACTCCGTCCGGTGCCACCACGATCCGGCCGCCGCGCAGCAGCGGCACCCAGATCTCGAAGGTGGCGGCGTCGAAGACGTAGGCGGAGTGCAGCAGGACCGCGTCGGCCGCGCCGTCGTCCCAGGTGCGGTCGGCGGCGAGCGCGGCGATGTCGGCGTGGGTGACGCCGACGGCCTTGGGCAGGCCGGTGGAGCCGGAGGTGAACATGGTGTACGCGAGCCGGGCGCCGCCGACGCCGTCGGGCAGCGGGCCGGGGGCGGCGGGCCGACCGTCCCGTACGCGGCCGGCGGCGTCCACGGTCACGATCCGCGCGTCGGGGCCGAGGGTCCGCACCCAGGGGTGCGTACGGTTCGCCTCGTCGACGATCAGGAGCCTCGGGGCGGCGGCCCCGGTCACCCGGGTGAGCCGGTCCGCGGGCCAGCGGGGGTCCAGGGGTACGTAGGAGGCGCCCGCGCGCAGGACTCCGAGCGGGGCGGTGACCTGGGCGGACGAGCGGCCGAGGAGGAGGCCGACGCCTTCTTCGGCGGTCGCGCCGAGGCCGGTCAGGGTCCCGGCCAGGTCGTCGGCGAGGGCGCGCAGCTCCCCGTACGTGAGCCGTTCGCCGGCCCCGGTGACCGCGGTCGCGTCCGGGTGGGCGGCGGCGTGCCGGGCGACGGCGGCCGGGAGGCCGGTGGCGAGGGCGGCGGCGGGGAGGGCGGCTCCCTCGCCCTTGGCGAGCAGCGTCTCGCGCTCGCCGTCGAGGAGGACGGACACGGTGTCGGCCGGTCGGTCGAGGCCGTCGGCCAGGGCCGTCAGGAGGGTGCGCATCCGGGCGACGGTGCGGGCCGTCTCCTCGCGGTCCAGGGCGGTGGGCCGGAAGGCGAAGGTGATCCGCAGGGCGTCGCCGGGGGCGATGGTGAGGGTGAGGGGGTAGTGGGCGGCGTCCGTGCCTTCGAACCCGGTGACGGTCAGGCCGGGCAGGCCCTGCCGGGCGGTGCGCAGGGTCTCCTCGTCCAGCGGGTAGTTCTCGAAGACGGCCAGGGTGTCGAAGAGGGTGTCGAGACCGGTCGTCGCGCGTATCTCGGTCAGTCCCACGTGCTGGCTGCCGAGGAGGCGGCCCTGCTCGTCCTGGAGGCGGGTGAGGAGTGCGGCGAGGGTCTCGCCGGGGCGGAGGGTCAGACGTACCGGCACGGTGTTGATGAAGAGGCCGATCATCGACTCGACGCCGGGCAGCTCCGGCGGGCGGCCGGACACGGTGGTGCCGAAGAGGACGTCGTCGCGGCCGGTGAGCCGGGCGAGCAGCAGGCCCCAGGCGCCCTGGACGAGGGTGTTGAGGGTGAGCCGGTGGGCGCGGGCGGTCTCCCGCAACCGCTCGCTGGTCGCCGCGTCGAGTTCCAGGACCAGGGTCTCGGGCAGTTCGCCCGCGCGGGCCGCCTCCGTCGCGCCGCGCCCGGCGAGGAGCGTCGGCGCCTCGACGCCCGCCAGGGCGGTGCGCCAGGCGTCGAGGGCGGCCGGCTCGTCCTGTCCGGCCAGCCAGGCGAGGTAGGTGCGGTACGGAGTGACGCGCGGCAGGGTGGCGTCGTCGCCCCGGTGCGCGTACAGCTCGAACAGCTCGCGCACGAGGAGCGGCGTCGACCAGCCGTCGAGCAGGATGTGGTGGCTCGTCATCACCAGGCGGTGGCGGTCGGTGCCGGTGCGCAGCAGGGAGAACCGCATCAGCGGCGGGGTGGCGAGGTCGAAGCGCCGGGTGCGGTCGGCGGCGAGGAAGGCGCGGACCCGCTCCTCGACCGTCCGTCCGTCGTCCGGCGCCGTGAGGTCGTGCCGTTCGAGCGGCACCGGGACCTCGGCGGCCACGGCCTGCACCGGTTCGTCCAGGTCCTCGTGGAGGAAGCCCACGCGCAGGTTGGCGTGTCGGCGCAGGAGGGTGCCGACGGCGGCGTGCAGCGCGGCCGTGTCGACGGGGCCTTCGAGGGTGAAGACGAACTGCGCGGTGTAGACGTCGACGGCGTCGGAGTCGTACAGCGCGTGGAAGAGCATGCCTGACTGCAGCGGCGTCAGCGGCAGTACGTCTTCGAGCTGGAACCCGGTCACTTGCGTCCACCCCACTTGTTCTTCAGTCGGTCGAGCTGGTTCTGGTCGAGGGAGACCAGGGGAAGGTCGGACGGCGTCCAGCCGCCCGCGTCGGGCCGTCCGGCGTGTTCGGCGATCGCGTTCAGGGCCCGGTCGAAGGCGTCGGCAAGGTCCGTCACGTCCTCCTCGGCGAGCAGGTCGGCGGGCCAGGTCCAGCGGGTCACGAGGCGGGGCCCGCCGGGCCGGTCCTCGGTGTGGGCGTTGACGTCCAGGACGTGGTGGACGGGCATGTCCGGGTCCTGGGCGGCCGGGCCGCCGCCGTCGAGCACCACCTGCCAGTCGGCTTCCCCGCCGCCCGCCGGGTCCTCCGCCGCGTACCGGCCGAGGTAGTTGAAGCCGATCCGGGGCTCGGCCGCGCCTTCGCGGCGGGCCCGCGCGCCCGGGTCGAGGCGGTACAGCACGCCGTGGCCGATGCCGTGGTCCGGTACGGCCCGCAGCTGCTCCTTGACGCGTTTGACGGCCCGGTCCACGAGGTCGGCGCCGAAGCGGCCGGGGTCGCGCGGGTCGAGGGGGCCGGGGTCGAGCAGGACTGGGTAGAGGCTGGTGAACCAGCCGACCGTACGGGACAGGTCGAGGTGCGGGGCGATCTGTTCGCGGCCATGGCTCTCCAGGTCGAGCAGCACGCCGGTGCCCTCCGGGCGCGGCGCGCCGGTCCGGTCGGCGCGTTCCGCGCGCCAGGAGCGGACGGCGAGGGAGAGGGCCGTGAGCAGGACGTCGTCCACGCCGGCGTGGAAGGCGGCCGGAGCGGTGGTGAGCAGGGCCCCGGTGCGGGCGGCCGCCGGGTGGGTGGTCAGGGTCCGGGTCCGGCCCGCCGTGTCCCGTACGGGGTCGAGGGGCCGGTCGGCGAGCGGCGGGTCGGACGCGCGCGCCACGCTCTCCCACAGCGGGAGTTCGGCCGCCCGGGTGCCCTCCCGGGCCTGGGCGGCGAGGAGCCGCGCCCAGGAGCGGTAGGAGGTGGTGACGGGGGGCAGGACGGGGGTGCCCGGCGCGGAGTCGGGAGTGCCCGGTACGGAGCAGGGGTCGCCCGGCCTGGGGGCGGCGGTGGTCACGGCGTGCCAGGCCGTCGTCAGGTCCTCGGCCAGGATCCGCCAGGACACCGCGTCGACCGCCAGGTGGTGCACGACGAGCAGCAGGCGTCCGCGCGTCCGGGGGCCGGCGTCGCACCACACCGCCTCGAACACCTCGCCGTGCGCGGGCCGCAGCCGTTCCCTGGCCCGCTCGCCCGCCTCGGCGAGGGCGGTGCGGACCCCGTCCGCGTCCCGTCCCGCGACGTCGATCCGGGTGAGACGGGGGCGGACCGGCACGGTCCCCCGGGGCAGGGTCTCCAGGGCCGGTTCTCCCCCGGCGGTGCGGACGACCCGTACCCGCAGCATGTCGTGGTGGTCGACCAGGAGCTGGAGCGCGGCGGCGAGGCGCTCCTCGTCGGCGTCGGCGGGGGTCCGCAGCACGGCGGACTGGTTGTAGCCGTCCGTGGGTCCCGGGCGGTCCAGGAACCAGGCCGCGATGGGGGTGGGCGGCATGGTGCCGACGCCGTCGTCGGCCGGGGCCGGGGTGCGTCCGTCGAGTTCCTCGGCGGCCGCCGCGATCGCCTCGGGCGTGCGGTGCAGGAAGACGTCCCGGGGCGTGACGCCGAGCCGGTTCTCGCGGGCCCGGCTGACCAGTTGGATGGAGAGGATGCTGTCGCCTCCCAGGGCGAAGAAGTCGTCGTCGGTGCGGACCTCGGGCACGCGCAGCACCGTGGCGAACACCTCGCACAGGATCCGCTCCCGCTCGGTGCGCGGCTTCCCGCCGTCCCGCCGTCCGGCCTCCGGGGCGGGGCGGGCTGGGGCCGGGAGCGCGCGCCGGTCCGTCTTGCCGTTGGGCAGCAGCGGCAGTGCGTCGAGGGGGACGAAGTCGGCGGGGACCATGTACGGCGGGAGGGACGCGGCGAGCCGTTCCCGCAGCGTACGGGCGTCGGGGACGCCGGGACCGCCGGGTTCGGGGACGGTGTAGGCGACGAGGCGCTGCTCGCCGGGCCGGTCCTCGCGGACGAGCACGCAGGCGGTGCCGACGCCGGGGAGCGCGGCGAGGGCGGCCTCGATCTCGCCGGGCTCGATGCGCAGGCCGTGCAGTTTGACCTGGTCGTCGGCGCGGGACACGTAGGTGAGGAGGCCGTCCGCGGCACGGCGGACGAGGTCGCCCGTGCGGTACATGCGCGTCCCCGGGGGCCCGAACGGGTCGGCGACGAACCGTTCGGCGGTCGCGCCGGGGCGGCCGAGGTAGCCGCGCGCCAGTCCCTCGCCGGCGAGGTACAGCTCACCCACGACGCCCGGCGGGACCGGGGCGAGCGTGTCGTCCAGGACGTACGCGCGGGTGTTGTCGACGGGGCGGCCGAGCGGCACCGTGCCCGTGTCCCGCGTGCCGGACGCCGTCGCGTCGGCGGGCCGGTGGCGGTGGGCGGTGGCGTCGATGGTCGCCTCGGTCGGCCCGTACAGGTTGTGCACCTCGGCGCCCCAGGCCCGTCCGGCGCGTTCGGCCAGGGACGCGGTCAGCGGTTCGCCGCCGCACAGGACGGCCCGGAGGGCGGCCGGGGGTTCCTCGTGCTCGGTCTCGCCGAGGACGAGGGAGAGGAGCGAGGGCACGAACTGGGCCACCGTCACCCCTTCCCGGCGCATCCGGGCGAGGAGTCCGGCCGGGTCGTGGTTGAGGGACGGCGGTACGGGGCAGGTGGCGCCGCCGTGCAGGAGCGGCAGCCAGGTCTCCCACACCGAGGCGTCGAAGCTCGGCGAGGTGCGGGCGAGGACGCGGTCGGCGTCGGTGAGGGACAGGTGGCCGGCCATCCAGGCCATGTGGTTGGTGAGCGCGGCGTGGGTGACGACGACGCCCTTGGGGCGGCCGGTCGAGCCGGAGGTGTGGATGACGTAGGCGGCGTCCCGCGGGTCCGGTACGGCGTCCGGGGCGGGTACGGGTACGGGCTCCGCCGCCTCCGGGCCGTCGACCGCGAGGACCGGCACCGGCAGGTCCGGCAGCGTCCGCAGGGTCGCCGTGGTGGTCACGAGGAGGACGGGCCGGGCGTCCTCGACCACGAGGCCGAGCCGGGCGGCGGGGTACTCCGGGTCCACCGGCAGCCACGCGGCGCCCGCCTTGGCGACCGCGAGCATGGCCACCACCTGGTGGGTGGTGCCGGGCATCGCGAGCGCCACCACGTCCCCGCGGCCGACCCCGCGCCCGCGCAGCAGGCGCGCCATCGCGTCGGACAGCGCGTCGAGTTCGGCGAAGGTGGTGTTCCGTTCGCCGTCCCGTACGGCGACCGCCCCGGGGGTGCGGTCGCGCTGGGCGCGGAACGCCTCGGGCACGGTCCGGGCCCGCACCGTCCGGGCGGGGCCGTGTCCGCTCCGTACGAGCGCGGTCCGCTCGTCCGCCGTCAGGACGTCCACCGTGCGGACGGGCCGGTCCGGGGCGGCGGCGAGCGTGCCGAGGAGCCGGGTCAGGCGGGCGGCGAGGGCGTGCGCGGTGGCGGGCGCGAAGAGGTCGGTGGCGAACTCCAGGTTCCCGTCGAGGCCGGCGGGGCGGCCCTCCTCGTCCCGGCGCTCGGTGAACGTGAACGTGAGGTCGAATTTGCTGATGCCGGTGCGGACCGGCTGCTCCGTCACCGTGAGGCCGGGCAGGTCCACGCTCGCCCCGGCGTGGTTCTGGAGCACCAGCATGGTCTGGAACAGCGGGTGGCGGTTCTGGGCCCGCTCGGGGTCGAGCGCGTCCACGAGGCGTTCGAAGGGCACGTCCTGGTGGGCGTAGGCCGCGAGGTCGAACTCCCTCACCCGGTCGAGGACTTCGGCGAAGGTGGGGTCGCCGCTCAGGTCGGTGCGCAGGACCAGGGTGTTGACGAAGAAGCCGACCAGGTCGTCGAGGGCCTCGTCGGTGCGGCCCGCGACGGGCGTGCCCAGCGGGACGTCCTCGCCGGCGCCGTGCCCGCGCAGCAGCACCGCGAGCGCGGCCTGGAGGACCATGAAGAGGCTGCATCCCCGGGACCGGGCGAGGTCGGCGAGGGCGCGGTGCGTGGCGGCGTCCACCGGGAAGGCGAACGCGTCGCCCCGGTGGGTGGCGACGGCCGGACGCGGCCGGTCGAGCGGCAGGTCGAGGAGGTCGGGCAGTCCGGCGAGCGCGGTCCGCCAGAACTCCAGCTGCCGGGCGGCCGTGCCGGACGGGTCCTCCTCGTCGCCGAGGAGTTCCCGCTGCCAGAGGGTGTAGTCGGCGTACTGGACGGGGAGTCCGCTCCAGGTCGGCCCCTCTCCCGCGACGCGGGCGCGGTAGGCCGTGCCGAGGTCGCGGGCGAGCGGGGCGAGGGACCAGCCGTCGCCCGCGATGTGGTGGACGAGGAGCACCAGGACGTGGGAGTCGGTCCCGAGGCGGAGCATCCGGGCCCGTACCGGCCGTTCGGAGCCCACGTCGAAGGCGTACGCGGTCTCGGCGGCGAGGACCGCGTCGAGCAGGTGCGGTGCGACGTCGCGGGGCGTCAGGTCGAGGTCGGCGCCGGCGGCGTCGAGGACCCGCTGGCTCGGCACGCCCCCGGTGTCGGGGAAGACGGTGCGCAGGCTCTCGTGCCGTTCGACCACGTCCGTGAGGGCGCGGGTCAGGGCGTCCGTGTCCAGCGGGCCGTCGAGGCGCAGGACGAGCGGCACGTTGTACGTGGGGCTCGGGCCCTCGAAGCGGTGGAGGAACCACAGGCGCTGCTGGGCGTAGGACAGCGGCATCGGGTCGGGTCGGCGGGCGACCCGTTCGAGCCGTGCCCTGGCCGTGCCCGCGCCGTCGAGGACGGCGGCGAGCGCAGCGGGTGTCGGGTGCTCGAAGACGGTCCTGACCTCGGTCTCCACGTCGAGGACGGTGCGCAGCCGGGCGGCGAGGCGGGTGGCGAGCAGGGAGTGGCCGCCGAGGGCGAAGAAGTCGTCGTCGGCGCCCACGGTCCGCAGGCCGAGCAGGTCGGCGAAGAGGCCGCAGACGATCTCCTCGCGGGCGGTGCGCGGGGCCCGGCCGTGGGCCGGGGCGTCGTGCTCGGGCGCCGGGAGGGCGGCGCGATCGACCTTGCCGTTGGGGGTGAGCGGGAGCGCGTCCAGCGGGACGATCGCGGCGGGCACCATGTAGGCGGGGAGGGCGCGGCCGACCTCGCGGGCCAGTTCGGCGGGGTCGGGCCGGGCGCCGACGGCCGGGACGACGTAGGCGACGAGGCGGCGGTCGCCGGGTACGTCCTCGCGGACCAGGACGAAGGCGTCGGCGACCTCGGGACGTCCGGCGAGGACGTTCTCGATCTCGCCGGGTTCGACGCGGTGGCCGCGCAGCTTGACCTGGCCGTCGGCGCGGGCGACGTACGCGACGTGCCCGTCCGGGGTCCAGCGCACGAGGTCGCCGGTGCGGTACATGCGGCCGCCGTCGCCCGCGAAGGGGTCGGCGACGAACCGGGTGGCGGTCGCGCCGGGGCGCCCGGTGTAGCCGCGCGCCACGCCGCGCCCCGCGAGGTACAGCTCGCCGAGGACACCCGGCGGGACCGGCCGGAGGGCGTCGTCCAGGACGTACAGGCGCATGCCGTCCAGCGGGCGGCCGATGGGCGGCGGCCCGGCGGGGAGGTCGGCGGGGACGGCGTACCGGGTCGCGAAGGTGGTGGTCTCGGTGGGGCCGTAGACGTGCAGGACCCGGGTGTCCGGGGCGAGCGAGGCGACCCTCTGCATCGCGTCGGGGGAGGCGAGTTCGCCGCCCGCGCAGACCGTCCGGAGCCCGGCGAAGGCCCCGGGGTCGGTCTCGGCCATGACGTTGAACAGGGCGGTCGTCAGGAAGACGGCCGTCACCCCGTGCTCGTGGACGGCCGCGTCGAGGGTCCGGGCCTCCAGGAGTCCTTCCGGTGCCACGACGACCCGGCCGCCGTTGAGGAGCGGGGTCCAGATCTCGAAGGTGGAGGCGTCGAAGACGTACGCGGAGTGCATCAGGACCGCGTCGGCGGCGCCGTCCGCCCAGGCCGTGTCGTGCGCGAGGGCGGCGACGTCCGCGTGGCTGACGCCGACGCCCTTGGGCAGGCCGGTGGAGCCGGAGGTGAACATGGTGTAGGCGAGGGCGGTCGGGGCGGGTACGGGCGCCGGGGTGCCGGGCCGGTCCGGCGAGCCGCGCAGCACGCGCCCGAGCCGGTCCACGACGAGGACCGGCAGGCGGCCGGCGCGTGCGGTCACCCAGGGGGAGGCGGCGTTCTCCTCGTCGACGACCAGGACGCGGGGCTCCGCCACGGCGGCGACCCGGTCGAGCCGCTCGCCGGGCCAGCGCGCGTCCAGGGGCACGTAGGCGCCGGCCGCGCGGACCGTGCCGAGGGAGACGGCGACGACGGCGGGCGACCGGTTCAGGAGCACGCCGACGGACTCCTCGGGTCCGACGCCGAGGCCGGCGAGGGCGGCGGCGAGGTCGGTGGAGATCCGGTCGAGTGCCGCGTAGGAGAGGGTGGTGGTGCCGTCCACGACGGCCGGGGCGCCGGGGGTGCGGCGCGCCCACCGGGCGAAGAGCGCGGGCAGGGTGCCGTTCCTGGCGTCGACTCCGGTGTCGGCTCCGGCGGGGAGGGCCCGGCCGGTGCCCCAGCGGGTGACGCGGAGGCGTTCCTCCGGGGTGAGCGGGTCGTGTCCGGACAGGCGCCGGTCCGGGTCGGCGACCACCTGTGCGAGCAGTCGGACCAGCCGGGTCGCGAGCGCCTCGACGGTGGCGCGGTCGAAGAGCGCGGTGGCGTACTCGATGCCGCCGGACAGACCGCCGCCGCCCCCGTTCCCGTCCCCGTTCTCTTTCTCGTTCTCCTCGAACGCGAAGGTGAGGTCGAACTTGCTCAGTCCGTTGTGGACGAGGCGGTGCTCGACGGTGAGGCCGGGCAGGTCGGGGCGGACGGGCCGCTGGTTCTGCAGGACCAGCATGGTCTGGAAGAGGGGGTGGTGGTCCCGGGCGCGGACGGGGTTGAGGCTCTCGACGAGCCGTTCGAACGGCACGTCCTGGTGGGCGTGGGCCGTGAGGTCGAACTCCCTGACTCGGTGGAGCAGTTCGCGGAAGGTCGGGTCGCCGGACAGGTCGGTGCGCAGGACGAGGGTGTTGACGAAGAAGCCGACCAGGTCCTCCAGGGCCTCGTCGGTGCGGCCGGCGACCGGCGTCCCGAGCGGGATGTCGTCGCCCGCGCCGTGCTGCCGCAGCAGTGCGGCCACGGCCGCCCGGAGCACCATGAAGAGGGTGCTGCCGGAGGCGCGGGCCAGGTCGAGGAGGCCCGCGTGCAGGGCGGGCGGCACGTCGAGGGCGACCACGGCTCCCCGGGGGTCCGCGACGGCGGGACGGGGCCGGTCGAGGGGCAGTTCGAGCAGTTCGGGCAGGCCCGCGAGCGCACCGCGCCAGTGGTCGAGCTGCCGTTCGAGGACGTCGCCGCCCTCCTGGAGGAGGTCGTGCTGCCAGAGGGCGTAGTCGGCGTACTGGAGCGGGGTGCCGGTCGCGGGTTCGGGCGTCCGGCCGGCGAGGCGGGCGCGGTAGGCGTCGCCCAGGTCGCGGGTCAGCGGTCCCAGGGACCAGCCGTCGCCCGCGATGTGGTGGAGGACCAGGACCAGGACGTGGTGTCCGGGGGCGGCGCGCAGCAGCCGGGCGCGCAGCGGCGGGTCGGTGAGCACGTCGAACGGTTCGCGGACGGCGGCCAGGACGGCGGCCTCCAGGTCCGCCGGGGCCGTGCTCTCGACGGGCGGCCGGGGCGCGGCGCCGGCGGCGGGCAGCACCACCTGGTGGGGCACCCCGTCCCGTTCGGGGAAGACCGTGCGCAGCGCCTCGTGGCGCTCCACGACGTCGCGCAGGGCGGCGCGCAGGGCGTCCGCGTCCAGCTCGCCGCGCAGCTCCAGGACGAGGGGGACGTTGTAGGTGGAGCCGGGGCCCTCCAGGCGGCCGAGGAACCACAGCCGGCTCTGCGCGAAGGAGAGCGGCAGGGGGTCGGGGCGGTGTCGGACGGGCGTCACCGCGGGCCGGGCCGGGCCGGTGGGTTCCAGGACGCGGGCGAGGGCGGCGGCCGTCGGGTGCTCGAAGAGGGTGCGGACGGACAGGTCGGCGCCGAGGAGGCCGCGGATCCGGCTGACGACGCGCATCGCGAGGAGGGAGTGCCCGCCGACGGCGAAGAAGCTGTCGTGCGGTCCGACGGACGGGCGTTCCAGGACGTCGGCGAAGATCCCCGCGACCAGGTCCTCGCGGAGGGTCCGCGGGCCCGGTCCTGTCCGGTCCGGCTCCTCGTCGGGGGCGGGCAGGGCGGCGCGGTCCACCTTGCCGTTGGGCAGCAGCGGCAGGGCGTCGAGGACGACGACCGCCTCGGGCACCAGGTGGTGCGGCAGGGCCTCGGCGAGCGCGTCCCGCAGGGCGGTGACGCCCGGTGCCGGGTCGGCGGTGACGGCGTACGCGACGAGCCGGGGGCGCCCCGGGGCGTCCTCGCGGACCACGGCGCAGGCGGCCGTGACGCCGGGCAGGGCGAGCAGGGTGGCGGCGACCTCGCCCGGTTCGATCCGGAAGCCGCGCAGCTTGACCTGGTCGTCGGTGCGGCCGACGTACGCGAGCCGCCCTTCGCGGTCCCACCGGACCAGGTCGCCGGTCCGGTACATGCGGGTGCCGGGGGCGTCGAACGGGTCGGCGACGAAACGGGAGGCGGTGAGCCCCGGGCGGTCGAGGTAGCCGCGGGCGAGGTGGGAGCCCGACAGGTACAGCTCCCCGGTGACGCCGGGCGGCACGGGGCGCAGCCGTCCGTCGAGGACGTAGGCGCGCGTCCCGTCGACGGGCCGCCCGATGGGCACGGACCCGCCGGGCGCCGGCGGGGCGGGCTCCGCCGGGTCCGCCCGGTGGGCGGTGGCGTCGATGGTCGCCTCGGTCGGCCCGTACAGGTTGTGCGGTTCCGCCTGCCAGCGGGCGGCGACGGCGTCGGCGAGGGCGCGCGGCAGGGGTTCGCCGCCGCAGAGGACGGCCCGCAGGGCGGGCAGCGGCCCGGCCTCGATCTCGCTCTCTGTCTCGGCCTCGGTCTCGGCCTCCTCGGCGAGGACGAGCGCGAGGTGGGAGGGGACGAACTGGGCCACGGTGACGTCGGACCGGCGCATCCAGGAGAGCAGTTCGCGCGGTTCGCGGTTGGCGCCCGGGGGTGCCACGCAGACCTGGGCGCCGTGCGCGAGCGGCAGCCACAGTTCCCAGACGGAGGCGTCGAAGCTGGTGGAGGTGCGGGCGAGGACCCGGTCCTCCGGGCTGAGGTCGAGGTGGCGCGCCATCCAGGCCATGTGGTTGGCGAGGGCCTGGTGGGGGACGACGACGCCCTTGGGGCGGCCGGTCGATCCGGAGGTGTAGATGACGTAGGCGGCGTCGGCCGGGTGGGGCGGGGCCTGGTCCCCGGGCCCGGCGGCCGGTACGACCGAATCGTCGGTCTGTGCGACTCGTACGGCCGGGTCGTCCAGGGAGAGCCGGGGTATGCCGCCCGTGGGTATGCCGGCGGGGACGTCCGTCCCGGTGAGGAGCAGGACGGGGCGCGCGTCGTCCAGCATCTGGCGGATGCGGGCGTGGGGGTACTCGGGGTCGACGGGCACGTAGGCGGCCCCGGCCCGCAGGACGGCCAGCATGGCGACCGCGGTGTCCACCGAGGCCGGGACCGCGAGCGCCACCAGGGTGCCGCGGCGGACACCGCGCTCGCGCAGCACGCGGGCGAGGGCGTCGGCCCGCGCGTGCAGTCCGGCGTACGTGAGGGTGGTGCGGGGGTCGCGGACGGCGGGCGCGTCCGGGGTGCGGGCGGCCCACTCCCCCACCGCCTCGGGCACGGTGAGGGACGGCAGCGGGCGCCGTTCGCCGCGGCCCCGCTCCAGGAGGTCCGCGCGCTCGTCCGGGGTGAGAGGGTCGAAGTCGTCCACGGCGCGGTCGGGTTCGGCCGCGGCGTCGGCGAGGACGCGGGCGAACCGGTCGGCGAGGGCGCGGGCGGTGGCGCGGTCGAAGAGCTCCGTGGCGTATTCCAGGTGACCGCCGAGCCGCACGGGCTCAGGGCTCTCCGGGATCCCCGAAGCCTCCGGGACCCCTGGGCTCTCCGGGACCTCCACGAGGGAGAACGTCAGGTCGAACTTGCTGATGCCGGTGTGCCGGGACCTGTCCCGTACGGTGACGCCGGGCAGGTCGAGCGTGGCGGCCCGCTGGTTCTGGAGCACCAGCATGGTCTGGAAGAGCGGGTGGTGGCCGCCGGAGCGGTCCGGGTTGAGCTCCTCGACCAGCCGCTCGAACGGCAGGTCGGCGCGGTCGAAGGCCGCGAGGTCGAACGCGGCCACGCGGCGGAGGAGTTCGCGGAAGGTCGGGTTGCCGGACAGGTCCGTGCGCAGGACGACGGTGTTGACGAAGAAGCCCACCAGCTCGTCCAGGGCCTCGTCGGTCCGACCCGCCACCGCGGTGCCCAGCGGAATGTCGGTGCCCGCGCCGTGGGCGCGGAGCGTCACCGCGAGCGCGGCGTGGAGGACCATGAAGGGCGTGCAGCCGGTGTCGCGGGCGAGTGCGCCGAGCCGGGCGTACGCGTCGGCGGGCAGGTCGAACGGCACCGCGTCGCCCCGGTGGTCCGGGGCCGTGGGGCGGGGCCGGTCCAGGGGCAGTTCGAGGAGGTCGGGGGCGCCGCACAGGGCGTCGCGCCAGAAGGCGAGCCGACGTGCCACCGGGCTCTCCGGGTCGGTGTCGTCGCCGAGGAGTTCCCGCTGCCAGAGGGTGTAGTCGGCGTACTGGACGCGCAGTTCGGGCCAGTCGGGGGCGGTGCCCGTGGTGCGGGCGCGGTAGGCGGCCCCGAGGTCGCGGCAGAGCGGGGCGAGGGACCAGCCGTCGGCGCCGACGTGGTGGAGCACGAGCACCAGGACGTGCCGGTCGGGGCCGGTGGCGAGGAGCCGGGCGCGTACGGGCAGGTCGGTGGTGAGGTCGAAGGGCTCCGAGGCCAGGCGCCGTACCGTCCGTTCGGCCCAGTCCCCGGCCGGTTCTCCCGCCGGGGGCGTCTCGACGTCGAGGGGGACGAGGGACGCGGCGGTCCGCGCGTCGGTGACGGTCTGGCGGGCCGAGCCGTCGTGTTCGGCGAGCACGGTCCGCAGGCTCTCGTGCCGGGCGACGACGTCGGCGAGGGCGCCGCGCAGCGCCCCGGTGTCGAGGGGTCCTTCGAGGTCGAGGACGAGCGGCACGTTGTAGGTGTCGCCCGTGTCCTCGGCGCGGTTGAGGAACCACAGCCGCTGCTGGGCGAAGGACGGCGGGAGGGGGTCGGGCCGGTCCCTGGGGACGAGGGCGGGCCGGGCCTCCCCTGCCGTGCCGAGGGTGGCGGCGAGGGAGGCCACCGTGGGGTGTGCGAAGAGGTCGCGCAGTTCGGTGCCGGCGCCCGTCGCGGCCCTCACCCGCGAGACGAGCCGGGTGGCGAGCAGGGAGTGGCCGCCCAGGGAGAAGAAGTTGTCGTCGACGCCCACGGCGGGCACCCCGAGGACGTCGGCGAACAGGCCGGCCAGGACCTCTTCGTGCGGGGTGCGCGGCGCGGACCCCTGGGTGGCGGGGGCCTGGGGTGCGGGGAGGGCCTTCCGGTCGACCTTGCCGTTGGCGTTCAGGGGCAGCGCGTCGAGGAGGACGAACGCGGAGGGCACCGTGTACGCGGGCAGGACGCGGCCGAGGGCGCGCGCGAGTTCCGGGCCGTCCGGGCGGGCCCCGGGGGCCGGTACGACGTAGGCGACGAGCCGGCGGTCGCCCGGCGCGTCCTCGCGGACCAGGACGCGGGCGTCGCGGACGCCGGGGCGGGCGAGGAGGGCGTTCTCGATCTCGGCGGGTTCGATCCGGAACCCGCGGAGCTTGATCTGTCCGTCGGTGCGTCCGGCGTACTCGACGTCCCCGCGGGCCGTCCAGCGCGCCAGGTCGCCGGTGCGGTACATGCGGCCGCCGTTCCCGTCGTACGGGTCGGGGACGAACCGGGTGGCCGTGAGGCCGGGCCGGCCCAGGTAGCCGCGGGCGACGCCGGCACCGCTCACGTACAGCTCGCCCACGACGCCGGGCGGCACGGGGCGCAGGGAGGCGTCGAGCACGTACAGGCGCGTTCCGTCGAGGGCGCGGCCGATCGGCGGGACACCGGGGGCGCCGGGCCCGACCCGGTGCCGGGTGGCGAACGTGGTGGTCTCGGTGGGCCCGTACACGTGCAGGACGCGGGTCGCGGGCGCCGCGGCGGCCATCCGGCCCATCAGGTCGGGGGCGGCGGCCTCGCCGCCCGCGGCGACCAGGCGCAGGCCCGTGAAGGCCGTCGGGTCGGTCTCGGCGACGACGTTGCAGAGGGCCGTGGTCAGGAAGACGGCGGTGACGCCGTCGCGGGCGGTCGCGTCCTTGAGCCTGCGGGCGTCCAGGAGGCCTTCGGGGGCGACGACGACCCGGCCTCCGTTGAGGAGCGGCACCCAGATCTCGAAGGTGGACGCGTCGAAGACGTACGCCGAGTGCAGGAGGACCGCGTCGCAGGTGCCGGCCCAGGCGGAGTCGGCGGCGAGGGCGAGGACGTCGGCG
Organism: Streptomyces cinereoruber; assembly: GCF_009299385.1. Classification (NCBI taxonomy): domain Bacteria; kingdom Bacillati; phylum Actinomycetota; class Actinomycetes; order Kitasatosporales; family Streptomycetaceae; genus Streptomyces; species Streptomyces cinereoruber. The sequence goes on from NZ_CP023693.1 coordinate 534,790, forward strand.
TGGGCGACGCCGACGCCCTTGGGCAGACCGGTGGAACCGGAGGTGAACATGACGTAGGCGAGCCGGTCGCCGCGGACGGGCCCCGGCGGCGGGCCGGGCCGTTCCGGGCCGCCCCGGAGGACGGTGCCCGTGCGGTCGGTCACGAGGACGGGCAGCCGGGTGGCGGCCACCTTCACCCAGTCGCGTCCGGCGGCCTCCTCGTCGACGACCAGGGCGCGGACGCGGGCGGTCCCGGCGACGCGGTCGAGGCGTTCGGCCGGCCAGTCGGCGTCCATCGGCACGTACGCGGCTCCGGCCTCCACCGCGCCGAGCGAGGCGGTCACGACGGCGGCCGAGCGGCCCGCGAGGACGCCGACGCCGTCCTCGGCGCCGAGGCCCCAGCCGGTGAGGGCGCGGGCCAGGTCCGTGGCCCGCTCCGCGAGTTCTCCGTACGAGAGGGTGGTGGCGCCGTCCACGACGGCGGGGGCGCCGGGGGTGGCGCGGACGCGGGCGGCGAACGCCTCCGGGAGGCTCGTGGCCGTGGTCCCGGGCGGCAGGGCCGCTCCGCGCCCGTGGTCGAGGAGCGTCCGGGCGGCCTCCGCGTCGAGCAGCGGGAGGTCGCGCACGGGCGTGTCGGAGTCCGCGTCGGCGAGCGCGGCGAGGAAGCCGACCACGGCCTGCTGGTGGAGCCGGACGTCGTCGGGGTGGTGGAGCTCCGGGTTGGTGTCGAAGCCGATCTGCGGGCCGGTTCCCTCGGGCCGTTCGGAGACGAACAGGGACACGTCGTCTACGGGGCCGAGGGAGAGCAGGCGGGAGGCGGCGGGGCTGCCGGCGAAGTCCAGGTCGTAGCCGTATCCCATGATGTTCACGACGAGGTCCGTGAGACGGGCCGCGCCTTCGGCGAGGTTCAGTTCGCGGGCGAGCTGTTCCCGCGAGAAGCGGCGGTGGCGCAGGGCGCCGCGCATCTCGGCGGCGACGCTCCGGACGAGTTCCCCGACCGGCGTACCGGGGTCGACGGTCAGCCTCAGGGGCAGGACGGTGGAGGTCATCCCGACCACGTGCCGGAGGGCGCCGTGGCGGCCGTGGGAGGCGAGGCCCACGCAGACCTCCCGGCGTCCGGTGACCCGTGCCGTGTAGGCGGCGACCGCCGCGACGAGGACCGCGCTCCAGGTGGTGCGGTGGCCGGCCGCGAGCCGCCGCAGGCCGTCGAACACGGGCAGGGGCAGGGTCTCGCCGGTGTGCAGGGCGGCGGGGCCGGGGCCGGACTGGTCGTCGTTCCCGGGCCGCTCGCCGTCTCCCGGCCGGTCCGTCCCGGATCGCTCGCCGTCTCCGGGCCGGTCCGTGCGTCTCCTGAGGAGGGGGGCGCCGTCCGTGCCGCCGTCCTCGGGGCCGGTGCCGTCCGCGGCCCGGTCGGCGAACCTGCCGGTCCAGTAGGCGCGGTCCGCCTCCAGCCCGCCGGAGGCGCGGTGGGCGGCCTCGTCGGCGACCAGGGCGTGCAGGGGGCCGGTGGGCGGCTCCAGCGCCGTGAGGTCCTCGCCGCGCACGGCCCGCGTGTAGAAGTCGGCCACGGCCCGGGTGAAGAGCGCGCCGCCGAGGCCGTCCACGGCGATGTGGTGGAAGCGGACGTACCAGTAGTGGAGGCGCGGGCCGAGCCGCAGCAGTGCGAAGTGGTGGGTCGGTGCTTCGAGGCGGTCGACGGTGGCCATGTCGTCGGCCATGTACCGCTCCGCCTCCGCGACGGGGTCGTCGGCTCCGGTGAGGTCCACCCGGTGCAGCCGGTCGGTTTCGGCCACCGGGCGGACCACCCGCTGGCGGACGGGCCCGTCCCCGGCGACGAACACGGTGTTCAGGCTGTCGCAGAGGTGGGCCACCCGGTTGAGAACGGCGGAGAATAATCTCTCGTCGATCCCTCCGCGAATCTCCAGGCATTCCCCGATGTTGTATTTGGGGCTGCCCGGGTCGACCAGTTGGCCGTACCACACACCCTGCTGGGCCGTAGTCAGTTCGAGGAATTCGGGGGTGGACTCGTCCGACGGAAAGGAGTGGTCTTCAGGCATGCCGACGACACCTTCGGTGAGGGTTTTCAGGGGACGGTTGAGCGGAGTGGGGGCATTCGGCACGACGGGATCGCGACGGATTTCCTCCGCGTGGCGGCACACGCGGGAAGTCGCCGTCCGGTCTTCACCGCCGGCGCCGGGGAGATCTCGTACGGGGATGTGCCCGCCCCGCGCGGAACCGTGCGGTCCACGTGGTCCGCGGGGGCCGCGTGGTTCCGCACGGGGGAGAGAGGGAGGCCGCAGGACACCCCTGTCGATGTCTTCCGCAGGGGAGTCCCGGGCGCCATGAACGACCGGCCGTCACGGATGACCGGCCGGGGACTACTCGTGAGCGAAATCGCTCACAAGGTGAACGAAATTGACAGCCGAACCTTCGGAAGCACCGCCTGACCTGCGCAATGCCTCCGGCGACCCGACGAGGCGTCAGCCGGCTTCGGCCTCCATCGCCGCCACCAGTCCGGCGGGACGCATGTCGGTCCAGACGTTCTCGATCCGCTCCAGACACTCCTGGCGCGACCCTTCGGTCCCCTCGCGGTCCCAGCCGCCGGGAACGTCCAGATGCGCGGGCCAGAGGGAGTACTGGGCTTCGCCGTTCACCAGCACGACGAAGCGCCCCGACTCGTCATCGAAGGGATTGCTCACGTTCCCACCCGTTCTCGATATCTCGTTCCGGTCTTTTTCACGCGCGGTTCACCCGGCACCACCGGGCGGCCGGAGCGGGATTTCCCCCGCACTCCGCCACGCGCGCACCGCTCCCCCGGAGGGACTTCGCCACGACCGCGGAGGCCGGCGGTCCACCCGCTCCGGATCGGGACGACGAGCGCCCCCGGCCAAGACTTCCCCCCAAAGCGGAACTCACTCCAATCACATTAAAGGATCCACCTCGGCCAAGGACGCGGACCCACATGTTACTTTCCAGTAATTCATCGGAGGGAAAGCTCGGAAAGAGTGACGGTCATATGCCAAACGGCGCCCCCGGCGGGATATCCGGCCATCGAAAGCCCGTTTTACGTTCACTTGTCCGCCTATCACCCACGCCATTCCGGCTGCCCGCCCGACGCACCCGCCGGCCCCTCGTCACACCCCTCACCGACGTGCCACGCTCCCGTGCGCCGGGCATGCGCCCCGCCCGAACGGCGACCTCAAGCCGGAAAAGCGTCCCCTCCGGCCATCGCGGCGCACTCCGGGCGGCCGGTTGACGCCCCTCCGGGACCATCCGCCCCCGGCCTCGACAGGAGCGACCGTCAAGGACGGTTGACAGCCGCCACAAGTTCTCGACACATCCCTCTCCGTCACCACACACTTCCGTGGAGTGATCACGGCTCACGGGGTATCCGGACCGGGAAACGCCACCGCCCCGGGTGGCGTCCGAAGTTGGAGCCCCCGTGTCCCGTCCCAGTTCCCCCGTCCCGCCGGCCTGCCGCGAGATCAAGTGGAGGACGACCGCCTTCCTGATCACCGACTCCTGCCGCGTCCCCCTGGAGGCCACCGTCCGCTACCGGTCCCGCTCCCCCTTCGTCATCGCCCTCACCCTCCACACCCCGACGGGCGACACGGTGTGGCACCTGGACCGCGACATGTTCCTCGCCGGCACCGAGAAGCCCGTCGGCATCGGCGAGGTGCGCATCAGCCCCGCCCCCTACGACCGGCTCGTGCTGCGCCTGGGCGACCCCGCGCACGCCGCCCTGATCAGCCTCGGACGCGGGCCCGCGCTGCGCTGGCTGAACACGACGTACACCGTCGTGCCCGCGGGGACCGAGAGCTCCCACATCGACTGGCGACCGCTCCTCGACGTCCTCACCGACTGACCGCCGTGCCCGGAGGGCTTCGCCGCGGCGGGCGCATACTGGCCCTGTGGAGTGGTCGCCCCCGTTCGTGGACGACCTGAGGGAACGGCTCGGGAGCGAGCTCTTCCGACGCGTCGCCGGGCCCTCGGGCGAGAAGACGCGCGCCCGCGTCCACGAGACCCCGGGGCCGCGGTGGTTCGGTCCGGACCGGCCGATCCGCACGGTCCACGGCGACGCGGCGATGTTCGCCGGGGGCCTGACGGCGCTGCTGCTGCAGTCGCTGCACCCCTCGGCCATGGCGGCGGTGGCGGCGCATTCGGGGTTCCGGGGCGATCCGTGGGGGCGGTTGCAGCGGACCAGCACGTTCCTCGCGGTCACGACGTTCGGTACGGCCGAGGACGCGCGGGACGCGGTGGAGCGCGTGCGCGCGGTCCACGAGCGGGTGCGGGGCACCACGCCCGGAGGGCTGCCGTACCGGGCCTCCGACCCGCACCTCCTGGGCTGGGTGCACGTGGCGGAGGTCCACAGCTTCCTGCGGGCCCACCTGCGCTACGGGGCGGCGCCGCTCAGCCGTTCGGACTGCGACGGCTACGTGGCGGACACGGCCCGGATCGCCGAGGAGCTGGGGGCGGAGCGGCCGCCCCGGGACCTGGCCGAGCTGGCGCGGCGCCTGGAGTCGTACCGCGGTGAACTCGGCGGCACCCGCGAGGCCCGGGAGGCCGCCCGGTTCCTGCTGCGGGACCCGCCGATCCCCCGGCGGGCCCGGGTGCCGTACGCGCTGCTCGCGGCGGGGGCGGTGGAGCTGCTGCCGCCGTGGGCGCTCGGGGAGCTGGGGCTCCCGTCGCTCCCCCGGCCCGCGCGGGCGGCGGCGCGTACGGGCGGACGGCTGGCGGTCGGCGGCATCCGCTGGGCGATGACCCCGCCCCGCCCGTCCGGCCCTCCTCGTACACCTCGGCCGTCCCGTACTCCTCGTGCGCGGGCCGGCGGAGCGCCTACCGGAAGAACGCCAGGTAGTAGTCCGTGAACGTCATGCGGTGCCGTCCGTCCGCGTCGGCGCTCTCGGGGACGAACTCCGGGGCCTTCTCGATCTGTTCCCTGGTGCAGCCGACGAAGACCGTCTCCGCCTCCCGGTCCACGGCGGTGACGATCCCCGCGGGGACCACGACCTGCCGACCGAGGATCCAGGGGCCGGTGTCCACGACCAGGTGGTACCGACCGGCCTCGGCGGAGTGCTTGTCGATCTTCCCGATCCCGCCGTCCGTCGCTTCGACCGCGTAACCGGTCAGGTCCGTGCCGGTCGCGTGGAGGGCGGTCCCGGGGAAGGTCCATATGTCGTGGTGCAAGGGTGTTTCCTCTCTTTCGGGTGCGCAGGGTTCTCTCGGGTATGCAGGGTTCTTTCGGGTGCGCAGGGTGGGCGGGACGCGCGGTCGGCGTCGGCCGCCCTTCACCGGCCGCTCGACGGGCCCTCCGGCGTACGGGGGTCGGCGGTGGTCCGGTAGGACGGCCCGGGAGGCGCCTCCTCCGCCGCGGCCGGGGCGCCGATCGACCCGGTCAGCGTCGCGCCGAGCACGGCCAGCGCCGCACAGGCGGCGAGTGCGCGGCCGGAGCGGTGGGGAACGGGACGCGGGGGCGGCGTGGTGTCCGCCGTCTCCGCGTCGCCGTACGGGGTCCGGGCCCCTTCCGTGGCACCGGGGCCGGTGGCGAGGAGCGGCGCGCCGTCCCCGCCCGGCATGGCCGTCAGTGCGCGGAAGCAGGCGTCGGCGTCGGGCCTGCCGGTCTCGTCCGGGTCCGTCATGGCCTCCAGCAGTCCGGCGAGGTCCACCGGGAGGCCCTCGGGGACGACGGGCGGCCGGTGCAGCCTGGCGATCGCGGACTCCAGGGGGGCTCCCCCGTACTCCCGTTCGCCCTTGAGGGATTCGAGGAGCACCAGGCCGAGGCTGTAGACGTCCGCCGCCGGTCCGGTTCCCCTGCCCAGGACCTGCTCGGGGGCCATGTAGGCGGCGGTTCCCACGAGGGGGCCGGTCTCGGTGCGGGCGGCGGGGTCGAGCAGCCGGGATATGCCGAAGTCGGTCAGGTACGGGAGGCCCGTGCCGTCCAGGAGGACGTTCGACGGCTTGACGTCGCGGTGTACGACGCCGGTCGCGTGCACGTGGGCGAGCGCGGAGGCGAGCGCGGCTCCGGTCCGGGCGGTCTCGCGGGCGGTGAGGGGGGACGCGGCGATGCGCCGGCGCAGGGTCGTTCCCCTGACGAGCTGCATCACGAGGTAGGGCCGGCCCTCCTCCTGTCCGGAGTCGTACAGGGTCACGAGTCCGGGGTGCCGCATCCGGGCCAGCAGGCGCCCCTCGTCCTCGATGTGGTCGCCCGTCGGGAGTTCGCCGCCCGGCCGGAAGAACTTGACCGCCACCGGTCGCCGCAGGCGCAGGTCCAGCGCCTCGTACACGTCGGCCGCGCCTCCGCGTCCCAGCAGACCGTCGAGCCGGTACCGTCCGGCGACCGCGTGGGCCGTGAGCCGGAGGTCCGGTCGGACCGACCATGGACGGGCCATCATCGACGCTCCTTGCGTTGCGTTGCCGTCTTCCGCCGTTCGCCCGTCCGCGGGTACGCCGGCCGTCCCGGACCGGCGCGCGGTCCGGGCCGCGGGCGCCACTCGTGCGCGGGTACGGAGTACGCGTGCCCCGGGAGCGCCGGGGCATCCCCGTACGGGGGCGGGGAATTCGGCGGAGGGGCGCCGGGCGGCGGGGCGGCCGGGCACCCGGAAGAGCGGCGTGCCCTCCCCCTGCGGACCGCGCGCCCGCCGTAACGTGACGGCCCGGGGCCGGGGAGCCGGGTGGTCCGGCAGTCCAGCGGTCCGACGGCTCGGCAGTCCAGTGGTTCGGCGGTTCGGCGGTTCGGCGAAAAGTGAGGGCGTTCATGGGGCAGAGGGACGACGGCGTCGACGTGGTGGTCGTCGGAGCGGGGGTCGCCGGTCTGGCCTGCGCGGCCGACCTGGTCGCCGGCGGGCTCCGGGTGCGCCTGTTCGAGGCGTCCGACGCCGTGGGCGGCCGGATGCGCACCGACCGGGTCGCGGGTTTCACCGTCGACCGCGGCTTCCAGGTGTTCAACACCTCCTATCCGCAGGTGAAGAGGCGCCTCGACCTGCGGGCCCTGCGGCTGAGGCCGTTCACGCCGGGCGTCCTCGTGCACACCGACGACGGGTTCCGGCGCTTCGTCGATCCCACCCGCCGCCCCCGCGAGGGCCGGGACCTGCTGCCCGGACGGCTCGCCTCGGCCCGGGACCTGGCCGCCCTGGGCGTGCTGTCGGCCCGGGACGTCCTGGCGCCGGTCCGGTACCTGCGGAGCCGGCCCGACGCCACCACCCTCACCGCCCTGGCCGACGCCGGCGTCTCGGCGGACCTGGTGGAGACCTTCTTCCGGCCGTTCCTGTCGGGGATCTTCCTGGAGGACGAGCTGGAGACCTCCGCCCGTTTCTTCCACCTCGTCTGGCGCACGATGCTGCGCGGCACCCTGTGCCTGCCGGCCGACGGCATCGGAGCCGTACCCGCGCAGCTGGCGTCCGGGCTTCCGGCCGGCGTGCCGCGCACCGGGGAGCCGGTCGCGTCGCTGACCGACCGGGGCGTGGCCCTGGCCGACGGCGGCGAGGTGGCCGCCCGCGCGGTCGTGGTCGCCACCGGCCAGGGTGCCGCCGCCCGGCTTCTCCCCGGCCTGGAGGTGCCGGACGGACGGGTCGTCACGACCCTGTACCACGCGGCGGGACGCTCCCCGCTGTCCGAACCGACGCTGGTGGTCGACGCGCGGCGCCGCTTCCTCAACACCTGTGTCCTGACCGAGGTGCACCGGGGCTTCTCGCCGGACGGCCGGGCGCTGGTCTCGACCTCCGTCCTCGGGGACCCGGACGAGAAGGGGGAGGCGGCGGTCCTGACCGCCCTCTCCGAGGTGTACGGCACGGACGCCCGGTCCTGGGAGCCGGTGCACCGCGTCGTGGTGCGCGACGCCCTCCCGGCCATGCCTCCGCCCCTCGCGCTGTCGCGCACCAGCCGCTTCGCGCCCGGCCGGTACGTGTGCGGGGACCACCGCGCGACGGGCTCGGTGCAGGGCGCCCTGGCCTCGGGCGCCCGTGCGGCCCGGGAGGTCCTGGCCGATCTGTGACCGCGCTCCTCCGTTCCCGTCCGGTGCGGGGACGCGGCGGCGGGCCGGGGGACGGCCGTGCGGTCCCCCGGCCCGTGGCCCCGGGCGTCAGAACTTCACGTCGGAGCAGGCGTAGAAGGCGTTGCCGGTGTCGGCGACGGACCAGACCCCGAGGATGAGGTGGCGGCCGCTCTTCTGGGGCAGGACGCCCGTGTGGGTGACCGTGGAGCCGGGCCGCTGTCCGCCGAAGGGCACCGTCAGGAACGGCTGCGGGTCCAGATCGGCCCTGGTCAGCGGCTTGGTCGGGTCCCAGCCGTCCTTGGTGACGTAGTAGCGGAAGTCGGTGGTGGCGTGGCGTGCGGTGATCCGCCAGACGAAGGTGTGGTTCCGGCCCGCGGTGAGGGCGGTGGCCGGCCAGTTCCCGCCGCGCGGGTCGTCCAGCTCGGAGAAGCGGCCGTTGCCGCCCGCGCAGATGGTCCCGTCGACCGGCCCGCGCGCGGGGAAGCCCTTGGGGCCCTCGACGCTCGGCGGCTCCCACTGGATCTGCCCGCATCCGCGGACGGTTCCGTTGCCGCACAGCTGCTGACGGCTGACGGGCGAGTCGGTGTAGCCGTGGCCCTGGGCGCTGCCGGTGGCGGCGAGGAGGGTTCCGCCGACGACGCCGAGGCCGAGGAGTAAGGAGGTGATCTTCCTGCGCATGACGTGCTCCCGTTGTCCTGGAAGGCGAGTGGGGGACGGACGCGCGCCTCCGGTGTGCCGCCGGTTCGGAGAACGGGGACGGGTCGGGGCACGGGGAACAACCGGAAGACACGCGTCCGATGCGGTCTAGACCAAGTGAAAGGCTAGCCCCGCCACTTGGACATGTCCATACCAATGGAGGCACGGGCGCCGCCGCCGTGAGCGGCGCGCCCACGCGCCACCGGAACGGGTGACGGGTCCTCAGGGCCTTGACGGGCGCGGGGGATCGGCACCCTTCGACCGACGCATCCGGGCGAGCGAAGGAGCGGACGAAGGGACGGGGGTTCCTATCCTGTACGTGTTCGTTCCGTCACTCTTCGCGCAGGGAGCCTCTTGTTGGGTACGCAGTCTCAGACGGTCGGGGTCGGGGTCGGGTCCGAGGTCGGTGCGTCGTGGCACGAGCGGGCGCGGGGCGTCGTCGCGTCCGGCGGCTTCGACCCGCGCCTCGCGGCCGAGGCGGAGGAGCTGGCGCTCGCGGGCGGATTGACCCCGCGGGACCTTCGGCTCCTGCTCCTCGTGGCGGGTGACCACCCCGGATGGCTCCCCGCCCGGAGACGCGCGCTCGCGGCCCTGGACACCTCCCCGGAGGGGCCGTGGCAGGTGCTGGCCCTGCACACGCGGACGGAGGCCTGGGCGCCGCCCGCGTACACGGAGTCCTGCGAGCGGCTGCCGAACGGGGAGGTCCTCCACCGGGCGGAGCTCCGGATCGGCCCGGCCGACGCGGTCGTGAACGGCCCCGCCCGGACGGCCCCTTCGCCGGAGCGGGCGCGCCGGGCGGCGGCCGACGCCGCGCTCAGGGCCCTGGCCGGCGTCGGTACGGAGCGGCTGCGGCTCCCGGCGATGGCGGCGGAGGCGTTCGACTCGCTGCTGAGCACGCGGCTGGCCGGTGCGGAGCACCCGGGCGAGGAGCTCGGCGCCGAGCTCGTGCGACGGACGGCCGCCTCGCGCCTGCGGCACCGCGACGCCCTGCGGCTGCTCTTCGACACGACGGCCCCCGGGTGGCGGGAGGTCCGGCTGCTCGCCCTCGACCACACGGCGCGGATGCCGCCGTCGGCCGCGACCCTGCTGCAGTGGCGGGCCGAGGCGTGCCGTGCCGAACTCCGCCACACGACGGTGGAGCGCCCCGGGGGCTCCGCCTCGGCGTGGAGCTGGACCGGGCCCGACGGCCGGGTCCGCACGGGCCCCGAGCGGTTCTCCGGCGACCGGCGCACGTCCCTGCACGCCGCCGCGGTCGCCCTCCTCGCCCTGCTGTGCGGGCTGCCCGAACCACGGGACCGGGCGGCGGAGAAGCCCCGGAAGGCCCCGCCCCGGATCCAGCCGGCGCCCCGGGGCGAGGACCCGGTGAAGTACCTGAACAAGTACACCCAGCTGGAGGTGATCACGAAGCCGGAGCCGACCGTCACCTCCAGGCCCAGGAGCATCACCTGCACGTACACGTGCCGGCACGTGGCGACGGGCACGACGGTGCGGGCCACGGGCACGGCGCGCGCGAAGGGGGACGCGCGCCGGGAGGCGGCCGCGGCGCTCCTCAACGAGCTGGCCCGGCTGGACGCGCGGACCGCCCCCCGGCCGGAACGGCCCGGGCCTCCGCCGCCGTCTCCTCCCGCCCCCGTTCCCGCCCCCGTCGTGATCCCGAGGCCCCGGCCCGCACGGCCGGCGGTCGTCCTGCCCGGGCCTCGGACGGAAACGGCCCCTGCGGCCCCTGAAGCACCGAAGGCGCCGGGGACTCCGGGAGTGCCCGGGCCCCCGGAAGTGACCCCGATGGACGGGCTGTCGGCCGGTGCCGTGGCCGGTGAGGCGCTCGCGGCCGGGTGCGCGCTCTCCCTCGTCCCGCCGACCGGCGGCGAGCCGGTGGCCGGGATGCTGCTGTACCGGGCCGACGGCACGCCGATGCCCGAGGCGCCGCTGCCCGCCCCGCTCACCGCGACCGTCCGCCGGGTTCTCGTGTCCGCGGCCGACGGGCCCGTGCCGGTGGCCGGTTGGCTGCTGCCCCTCGCCGAGGCCGTGCCGCTGCTGCTCGGGCGGTCCCGGTTCACCGCGTGGCACTCCACGGCCGTGGAGTGGGAGCAGGCGGTGCGCCTAGGCGTACGGCTCGTGGCCGCCGGGCTCGTCCGCCCGGCGCTCGGCCCCGAGGGGGCCGGCCGGTGGCGGATCGGCCCCCTTCCGGACACCGCCTTACGGGCCGTGGACGAGCTGGCACACCGCCTGTCGCCCCACGCGCACGCCGTCACCGCCGACGGGCCCGTCCCGTCGGCGCGGGAAGCCGTCCTCGTCTTCCTGGACTCCGTGGCCGACGGCCTGGTGCGTACTCCCCCGGCCCCGGCGGTCACGTCCGGCCCCGGCCCGTTCACCGGCCCCGCCGGCGTCCGCGTCCCGCCCGCGGAGGCCGAGGCGGTACGGCCGTGGCTCGACGCGGCCGAGGACCGGACGGACGACGGACCGCCGCCCGGTCTCGTCCTGGAGATGCGGGAACCCCCCGAACGGGAGGCTCAGGAGGGGCGCCTGACCGGCCGTCTCCTGCTCGCCGGCGGGACCGGGCGGGAGGAGGGGTACGAGGTCGCGGCCGATCTGCTCTGGTCGGGGCGCGCCTCCCTCCACGGCGCCGACCGGAACCGGTCGCGCGAGCGGGTCGGGCGCCGTCTGGAACGGCTGGAGCGGCTGTGCCCCGGCCTGTCGGGACTGACCTCACGGCCCGGGGCGTTCACGGTGGACGCGACGGGGATCGCGCGGCTCCTCGCGGCGGAGGAGGAGCTGGCCGCCGCCGGCCTGCGGCTGCGCTGGCCCGACAGCCTGCGCCGGGGCCTCTCCTCGTACGCGGTCGTCGGCGCCGCGACGGCCGCCCGTGGCGGGGCCCCCGGGTTCGGTCTCCAGGCGCTGCTGGACTTCCGGTGGCAGGTCGCGCTCGGCGACGACATCCTCGACGAGGCCGAGATGGACGCGCTGGCCGAGGCCGCCCGCCCCCTGGTCCGGGTGCGCGGCCGGTGGGTCCTGCTCGACCCCGCCGTGCGCGCCCGCGCGCGGCGGCGGGAGATCGGCCGGCTGACCGGCACCGCCGCCCTCACCGCCGCGCTCACCGGCACCGTCGACGTCGACGGCCGGCGGGTCGCCTGCCGGGCGGCCGGTGACCTGGCCGGTGTCGTCGCCACGCTGCGCCGGGGCGAGCGCGTCTCCCCCGTCGCCGTCCCGTCCCTGCTGAGGGCCGTCCCGCGCGGCTACCAGGAGCGCGCCCTGGCGTGGCTCGCCCACACCGGCGGCATCGGGTTCGGTGCAGTCCTCGCCGACGACATGGGCCTCGGCAAGACCCTCACCGCGATCGCCTACGTCCTCCACCGCCACGAGACCGGGCGCACCGGGCCCGTCCTGGTGGTGTGCCCGTCCTCCCTGGTCACCAACTGGCGGCGGGAGATCGACCGGTTCGCCCCGCACCTGGACGTGGTCCGCTACCACGGCGCCGGCCGGAGCCTCGCGTCCGTCGGCGGGCGCACGGTCGTGCTCACCACCTACGGCGTCCTGCGCAGGGACGCGGAACTGGCGGCCGTCTCCTGGGACCTGGTGGTCGCCGACGAGGCCCAGCACGCCAAGAACCACGCCTCCGCGACCGCCCGCGCCCTTCGGTCGCTCGCCTCCACGGCCCGGCTCGCCCTGACCGGGACCCCCGTGGAGAACAACCTCTCCGAACTGTGGTCGCTGATCGACTGGGCCAACCCCGGCCTGTTCGGCACGCTGGAGGCGTTCCGGTCCCGCTACGCGGCCGCCGCCGAACGCGAACCCGACGGCCCCGCCGCCCAGGCCCTCGCCCGTCTCGTCGCGCCGTTCGTCCTGCGCCGCACCAAGAGCGACCCCGGCATCGCGCCGGAGCTGCCCGCCAAGGTCGAGACGCGCAGGATCGTGGAGCTCACCCCCGAGCAGGTCGCCCTGTACGAGGCCGTGGTCCGGGAGACCCTCGACCGGATCGCCGGTGCATCCGCCACCACCCGATCGGGCCTGGTCCTGAAGCTGATCACCGCGCTCAAGCAGATCACGAACCATCCCGCCCACTACCTCCGCGAGGCGCACCCCGGCGCCGCGCACGTACGGAGGTTCGGCCGGCGGTCGGCCAAGCTGGAGGCGCTGGCCGACCTCGTCGGGACGATCGTCCGGAACGGCGAGGCCGCCCTCGTCTTCACCGGCTACGTCGCCATGGGCCGGCTCCTGGAGGAACACCTCGCGCACCTGGGCCACCGCCCGCTGTTCCTGCACGGCGGTCTGGACGCCCGGCGGCGGCAGGAGCTGGTCGACGCCTTCCAGGGTGGTGGGGCGCCCCTGCTCCTGCTCTCCCTCAAGGCCGGCGGCACCGGCCTCAACCTGACCCGGGCCAGCCACGTCGTCCACTTCGACCGCAGCTGGAACGCGGCGGTCGAGGACCAGGCGTCCGACCGCGCCCACCGGATCGGCCAGCGGCGGACCGTCACCGTCCACCGGCTCGTCACCCGGGGCACGATCGAGGACCGGATCGACCGGCTCCTCGCCCACAAACGCGCCCTGCAGAACACCGTCCTGGCCTCCGGCGGCACCGGTTTCGCCCGCCTCACCGACCGTGAACTCGCCGAACTCGTCCGTCTGGGGGCACCCGGATGAACGCGGCCCCGCCCCGCGGCGCCGCTGGTCACGGGGCGCATGCGGGTCGGCCACCGGGGTAGCCGGGGCAGTGACCGGAGGAAAGGAAGAAACACCATGAAACCGTCACGCCTCGTGTTCAAGCCGCTCTCGCTCGCCGTGAGCGCCGGAACCGGTGTGCTCGCGGGAGCCGCGTTCAAGAAGGCGTGGCAGATCCTGGGGCACGAAGACGACGCTCCCGACGCCACCGACGAGCACCGGCGCTGGCGCGAGATCCTGATCGCCGCGGCGCTGCACGGCGCCATCTTCGCCGTGGTGAAGGCCGCGGTCGACCGCGGCGGGGCCACGGCGGTGCGCCGGATCACGGGTACCTGGCCCGCCTGACCCGTCCCGCTCGCCGGACGACGGCCCGGAGCGCCGCCCCCGTGGAAAGGGGCGGCGCTCCGGGCCGTTCGGGTCTCACTCGGCGGCGGTCGTGATCCGGGCGCAGGCCTTCACGACCTCGTGGAGGTCCAGGCCCTCGTCGCGCAGGGCGCGCTGGCGGTCCGCCCCGCCGCCGTGGGCCAGGTGCGCGGCGATCCCCTTCCGGGCCGCGTCGAGGTCGCCGGTGTCCGCCAGGGCCTCCTCGACGTGGTCGAGGAGGGCTTCGTACGCCGTCTCGACGGAGGTCTCCTCCAGAGTGACGGGGTGGAGGAGCGGTCCCCGGAGCCCGGACCGGGCGGCGCGCCAGGACGCGAGCCGCAGCAGCCCGGCGGAGACGGGGGCGGGGGGTTCGCCGTCGCGCCAGGCGCGGGCGGCGGTCTCCACGAGGCCCCGGGCGAGGGTGGCGATGAGGACGGTGGTGTCGGGCTCCAGGCAGACGTCGGCGACCCGGATCTCCACGGTCGGGTAGTTCGCGGAGAGGCGGGCGTCGAAGTAGATCATGCCGGAGTCGCGCAGGACGCCGGTCTCCACCATGGCCTCGACCTGCTGGTGGTACACGTCCGGGGTGCCGAAGAGCTCGTACGGGCCGGCCGACGGCCAGCGGTTCCAGACGCGGCTGCGGTAGCTGCTGTACCCGCTGTCCTCGCCCTGCCAGAAGGGGGAGTTCGCGCTGAGCGCGTTCAGGAGGTAGAGCCAGGGCCTGATCCGGTCCAGGACGGCGACGCCTTCCTCGTCGGAGTCCACGGCGACGTGGACGTGGCAGCCGCACGTCAGCTGCTCCTTGGTGGTGAGGGCGAACTGCTCGGCCATCCACCGGTACCTCTCGCCCCGGTGGCGGGACGGCTCGACGGGGACGGGCGAGGTGGCGAGGGCGGCGACGACCGCGTCGGACTCCCGGGCGTACCGCAGCGCCTCGCCCCGCCACCGTACGATCTCCTTACGCATCTCCCCCATGTCCGTCAGCGGCTGGGTGGAGAACTCCAGCTGCTCCTGGTGCAGCTCCTTCTCGAAGACCTCCCCCGCCTCACCGCCGCGCAGGGCCGCCGACGCCAGCACCGCCGACGACACGGCGAACGGCTCGCCCGTCCTGGCGTTGACGAGCATCAGCTCTTCCTCGACTCCTACCGTGCGCATCGGCCTCTCCCCTACGACAGCGAACGCCCCGCGCCACCGGCCGCCGGAAGGGGCCGCGAGCGGTGCGAGACAGTGACTTTCTCCCGCGTATGCCCACTTCCGCGTCCGCGACGCACTTCGCACCCCCTCTCTCAACAGGCGTTTTCAACTCCCCCGCCACGCAGCAGAGTCCGGGGAGGGCCGGTCCGTCCGCGCACGCCGGAAACCGATGTCGGGGCGCCGCAGGGCCGTGCCACAATCCCGCGCATGACCGTTCGATACCCCCGTCCCCTGCGCCCCGGCGACCGCATCGGCGTCACCTCCCCGTCGAGCGGAGTCCCGAAGGAGTTGCGGGCGCGCCTCGACGTGGCGGTCCGCGAGGTGGAGGCGCGGGGGTACGAGGTGGTCGTCGGCCGCTGCATGGACGGCGCCGGCCACGTCAGCGCCCCCGCCGCCGAGCGCGCGGACGAGCTGATGTCGATGCTGACGGATCCCGGCATCGCGGCGGTGGTGCCGCCGTGGGGCGGGGAGACGGGGATCGACCTGCTGCCGCTGCTCGACCTCGACCGGCTGCGGGACGCCGAGCCGACCTGGCTCGTCGGGTTCTCCGACCTGTCGACCCTGCTCGCGCCGCTGACCCTCCTCACCGGGGTGGCGACCGTGCACGGGAACAACCTGATGGACACCCCCTACCGCGTGCCCGAGGGGCTCCTGTCCTGGCTCGACGTCGTCGCCGCCCCTCGGGGGCACCGGTTCACGCAGGTCCCGCCGAACCGCTTCCGGGCCGGGGGGTGGGACGACTACCGCACCGACCCCGAGGTGCGCGAGTTCACGCTGGACGCGTCCGGCGGGTGGACCAGGCTCGACGCGGACGGGGACGTGGAGGCCGAGGGGCGCCTGATCGGCGGCTGCGTCGAGATGCTGTGCAACCTCGCGGGGACGCCCTGGCTCGACGTCCGGGAGTTCGCGCGGGCCGAGTCCCCGGAAGGGCTCCTGGTGTACGTGGAGGCGGGGGGCGACGACGCGTTCGCCATCTGCCGGAACCTGCACGGGATGCGGCTGGCCGGCTTCTTCGACCCGGCGAACGCGGTGCTCGTCGGCCGGACCTCGGCGCCCGGCACCGCCTCGCTCACCCAGCACGAGGCCGTGCTCGACGCGCTCGGGCCGCTGGGCGTGCCGATCGTCGCCGACGTCGAGTGCGGGCACGTCCCGCCGTACCTGCCCCTGGTCAACGGGGCGCGGGGGCGGGTCGTGCACACCTCGGCGCGCAGCGAGCTGACCCAGACGCTGGACTGACGCGCCGGGCCCCGGGTGCACGGGCTCAGCCGTAGGTGACGGTGACCTTCTCGAAGCCGAGGGCGCGCAGGAGGCCCTGGAGCATGGCGGTGGTGTTGCGTTCCGCCCGGGTGGTGAGGTCGCTCTCCTTCGCGGCCTCGCCGATGCGCTGGGCGGCCAGGACGTTGACGGCCTGCTCGCCCGCCGGGTTGTCGGAGAAGAGGTCGCCGAGCCGGTCGAGGAGTCCCCGCTGCTTGGAGACCGCGTAGGACCGCTCGGGGTCGAGGTACGGCCGGTCGAGCCGGGCGTGCGGCAGGCGGAGAGTGGCGGTGGTGCGCTCCTCGTCCACGGTGACGGCGTCCTCGGCGAGGCCCGAGAAGTCGACGTGGGCGCCGACGCTGCCGTTGGCCACGTACAGCGTGCGGGTGCCGCGGATCGCGTCGGGCAGGAACCGGGCGTCCTTCTCCAGGTCGACCACGACCTGGTAGGTGCCGACGGCCCCCTCGTGGCGGTTCATGTCCTGGATCGACTTCAGAACGGCGGGCCCGGAGCGGTCCTTGGTCTCGGTCCCGAACAGGTCGCCCAGGCCCGGCGGCTGGAAGAACCGGCCCAGCAGGACCAGCACCAGGATCAGGGCGAGGAGTCCGGCTGCGAGGGGCCATCCGCGGGCGGCGCGCCCGGGCCGCCGGGGCTCGCGCGGGGGTCTGCTCTCCGTGTCGTCTGCCATGCGCGTCTCGTGCCCGCCGTGCTCCCGTACATGCGCAACACCGCGGTATCCGCGGCTCGTTGGTGCTCGTGTGCCGGTTGTGGCCGTTGTCGCGCCGGGCCGGGGCGCGTGGGTTGCGGCCTCGCTTCCCGGGTAGCCGCATCCCCTCGGAGAGGCCTGACGATGGGGGCGGAACATGAGGATGTGGAGACGGGACCGGAGGACGGACGAAACGGCGGGGACGGGGGCGGACGGTCCCGTACCTCCCGAGCCGCCCCGGGAGGCGCCGCGCCGGCCGGGCCGGGCGGTGCGGGCGCTGGTGGCGCTGGTCGCCCTCGCGGGAATGGTGGCGTTCGCGATCGTCCTGGCCAGGCTCACCCTGAACGCGTCGCCCGCGTCCGTACCCCTCACCCACAGCAACCTGACGCCGGGCAGCTCGATCCGCGCGTACCTGGGGCAGCCCGAGTTCGTGGAGACGGTCAAGCAGTTGGGCGGCAACGTGCTGCTCGGCGTGCCGTTCGGCATCCTGCTGCCGCTGCTCTCGCGCAGGACCCGGGGCCTGGTGCGCGTGGCCCTGCTCACGATCGTGACGATGCTGTTCGTCGAGCTGGTCCAGGGCGCCCTCATCACGGGGCGCGCCTTCGACATCGACGACGTCATGCTCAACACCGCCGGCGCGCTGCTCGGCTACCTGCTCGTCGGGCGGCGCCTGGGGCGCGCGGTGCACCCCCGCGTCCGGCGCCGGTGGTGGCAGCGGCGCACCGTCCGGCGGAAGGGCTCCGAAAGGGCGTTGACGGCCGACAGGTAGCGTCACGGGCATGACGGACGACTGGCGGAAAGACCGGATCGGGACCGCGCTGCGGGGCGAGAACCCCACGGTGCTGCGGCGCCTCGACGCCTCCTTCGCGGTGATCGGCGACGTGCAGTTCCTGCCGGGCTACTCGGTGCTCCTCGTGGACGACCCGGACGTGCGGCGGCTGTCCGAGCTGCCGAGGGCGAGGCGCCTGACGTTCCTCACCGAGATGGACCGGCTCGGCGAGGCGGTCGAGCGGGCCTGCCGCCGTCTGGATCCGGCCTTCCGCCGGGTCAACCTGGAAATCCTGGGGAACACCGATCCGTTCCTGCACGCGCACGTGTGGCCGCGGTTCGACTGGGAGCCGGCCGACCTCGTGGGCAAGCCGGTGTGGCTGTACCCGCCCGACCGGTGGAGCGACGAGCGGTTCCGGCTCGGCCCGCGGCACGGCGCCCTGCGGGACGCGATCGGCGAGGAGCTGGACCGGCTGCGGACGACGGCCTGACGAACGGAAACTGGACCTGGAACGGCGGCAGTCGGGTCGCCGGGTCGCCGGATCAGGGGCCGGCGATGAGTCGGCCGAGTCGCATCGCCAGCCACGGCTTGCGGCCGCCGGCCCGCATCCGCCCGCTCGCGACCGCCTTCCAGATCGGCGTGCGCCGGAAGGCGACCAGGAGGAAGGTGGTCGGCGCCGCGACGATCCGGCAGTCGTAGGCGCGCGGCGGGGCGTCGCGGGTCACCGTCGCCGTCCCGTCGTCGATGACGACGGCAAGGCGCGGTCCCCCCTCGATCACCAGGTCGAACGCGATGCTCACGCCCCGCGCCCGCGCCGGGTCCAGGGCCGCCGCCATCATCGTCGGCATCGACTGCCCGACGACGAGGCTCGCCTCGTCGTCGCCGATCGGCCACGGCAGACGGGCGCCGCGCGCGATGTCCAGGCCGTGCACGAGGGTCTCGCTGAGCATCAGACCGGTCACCGTCGCCAGGGTGAACGGCACGTCCCCGTACCAGGGCGCGGAGACGGGGGCGTCCGGGGCGAGTCCCTCGGTGACGCGCAGGAACGTCTCGCCCCGTTCGGCGACGAAGTCGGCCGCCTTCGCGCGCTCCGCGCCGCCGAACAGCTCCACGGACCGGGCGTTCATGGCCGTGATCCGTTCGACGAAGGTCCCCCCGCCGGACGGCAGGACGCCGTCCCAGTCCACCGCCTCGTCGGGCGAGACGAGGGAGGTGTACGCGAGGTACACGGCCGCCAGGTGCGCGCCGACGTCGCCGACCGACCACGCGGGGACCCCCGATCCCGCGTCCGGGTCGGGCACGGCGCGCAGCAGCCCGACCAGGCGCGGGATCGCGGCGGCCAGCGCGGCGCGGGCCCTCTCGTGCTCGGTGACGGGATCGAACGTCGTGACGGTGCCCATACCGCTCCCCCGGGTCGCTGACGGAGCCGCAGATTACCGTCGAGTAGCCATCCTGCGACAGCCCTCGCGCCGCGCGGTTTCCCCGTCCGGGCCGGACAAGCTCAGAAGTGCCTCAACTCCCTTGTCGGGCGGTGTCCGTGCGGGCAGTGTCGGCCTCACCACCGACCAGTGGCCCGGGGAGACGCACACGGAGACCGAGAAGAGCCCGGTCGGACGACAGGTACACCGACAGGTACACAGGGGGTTGTCGTGAAGGACGTGCTCTACGGCGAACAGTCGTGGAATCCGCTGGCGCGGATCGTCGGACTGACCGAGGACGGTCTGCGCAGGGGCGGCAGGACCACGCCCCTGGAGGAGCTGAACCTCACCGCCATGGCCGAGGCCTTCCTGCGCGGCCGGTGGCTCGGCGGCGGCGGGTCGGAGCGTCCGCTGGAAGGGCTGCCGGAGGGGGCCGGCGTCGTCCCGGTGACCCGTGTCACCGGGACGAGCACGCCGTTGAAGGTGCGGCGGGCCGCCGAGTTCGCCCGCGCCCTGGGCGAGTTGGCGGTACGGCGGAGCGGCGGGCCGGAGCGGGTGGCCGAGTCGGCGGCCCGGGCGCGGGCCGAGGACGTGCCGCTGTGGATGGCGCGGCGGTACGCGGAGGGGCCCGCCGGGCCGGTCGCCGTCGCCGTGGACCGGCGTCTGGTGCGCGTGGACGTGTTCGGCGCGCACGCCCCCGTCGTACGGCTCCGGGCGCCCCACGGTTTCCGTGCCGAGTCCTCCGACCCGTCCAAGGGCCTGGTCCTGACCGTCGGCGACACCCCGGCGAGGCTCGTCCTCACGAAGAGGCTGCGCAAGTCGAAGAGCTCGGTGGAGGTGTGGCTGTCCGGGCAGCACTGGGTGCTGCGGCGGGAGAACTCGGGGAGTTCGTGGCTGCTGCGCGACGAGCGGCGCGTCGCCCTGCTGTCCCGGCTCCCGTCCCGGCCGGCGCTCGAACCGGGCACGGTCCTGCTGCCGCTCGGCCCCGTGCGGTACGAGACCTCCGATCCGCTCGACGCCGCCATGGCGCACGCCTTCGCCACCGCCTTCGGCCTCGGGGACACCACGGGTTCGGCCCGTTTCCGGTCGCAGCGGGTTTCGGCGGACGGGGGCGGGCCGATCGTCGTCGACCACTCGTGGGACCGCCCCTGGTACAGCAACCTCGGCGGCGGGGGCGAGGACAACGAACCCGGCGGCAACGACGGCTGGGGCTCGGACGGCGGCGACGGCGGCAGCGGGGGCTCCGGCGGGAGCGACGGCGGCGGTGGTGACGGCGGGGGCGGTGGCGGGGGCGGCGACTAGGGCCTGTCCGGCGGATCATGGCCGGGGCCGGGGCCACACGGAGCCCTGGGTCCGCACGGATCCCGGTCCGCCGTGAAAGACTCCTGGGCTCCCTTTCGGCCCAGTGGCGGCCGGTCGACTGGCGGGCGGGGCTCGCGGAGAGATGATGGAGATCCGGCCTCGTGCAGCAGGGGGCCCGTGTGACATGGAGGAGACGCCCAAGGCGAGCCCGCGGGGATGCCGTGTCGTGTGAGGGAGGCAGAGCACGAGGTGGACGACGAGATCCCGCCCTTCGCACCGGAATACCGGGGGCTGCCCTTCGCCGGTGAGGCCGCGGGGGCGCTGCTCGACGCCGAGGGCCGGATCGTCGGGTGGACGCGCGCGGCGGAGGAGCTGCTCTCCCTGCCCGCCGACCGGGCCTGCGGGCGGCACATCGGGGACCTGCTCAAGGACCCGGACACCCGGCGCGTACCCTCGCCCGACGAGTGGCCGGAGGCCTGGTCCGGGGTGTCCGTGGTGCTCACGGGCACCGGCGAGGAGCTGCGGGTCGACTTCCAGGTCCTGCCGCTCACGGACGCCGGCGCGTGCGCCGGGGCCTCCCGGTACTTCGTCCTCGCGGCCCCGGAGGGGACGGCGGCCCGGTGGCGGCAGGACCAGGCGTTCACCACGGAGCTGTTCCTCCAGGACCGGCTCGGCCTGGCCGTCTTCGACCTGGACCTGCGGCTGGTCAGGACCAACACCCACCTCCTCCCGTACACCGGGCTCGCGCCGGACCTGCGCGGCCTGCGCCTGATGGACTTCCTGTACGCCGAGGACGCCGCGTCCATCGAGCGGCAGTTGCGCGAGGTGCTGCGGACGGGGCTGCCGCTGGTGCGGGCGGAGGAGACGGTCCGCACCCTCCAGGAGCCCGGGGGCGGGGCGGTGATGACCATCTCGGCGTTCCGGCTGCAGGCGCCCGACGGGCAGGTGTTCGGGGTGACCGCGCTGTTCACGGACGTCACCGAGCTGCGCCGGACCAGTGAGCGGCTGTCCGTGCTGCACCGCGTGACCGCGGCCGTCGGCGGCTCCCTCTCGGTGGTCGGCACCGCCGAGGACCTGGCGGCGGCGCTCGTCCCGGCGGTGGGCGACCTGGCCGTGGTGGAGATCGCGGAGGAGGTGTTCACCGGCGAGGAGCCGACCCCCGGCCCGGACGGCAGCATGCCGCTGCGCCGGACCGCCGTGGCCGGGCACAGGACGGCGGAGCCCCCGCTCGACCACATCGTCCTGGCCAGGCCCGACGCCCCCGCGCAGCCGGCCGACCCGCTCACCTCGATGACCGTCGCGCTGCGCGCCCGGGGCAGCGTCCTCGGGCGCATGACGGTCCACCGGGACGCCGGGAAACCGCCGTACGAGGCGGCCGACCTGCACCTGCTGCACGAGATCGCCGGCCATGCCGCGCTCGCCCTGGACAACGCCCGCCGCTACACCCGCGAGCACCGCGCCTCGGTGGGGCTCCAGCGCAGTCTGCTGCCGCCCTCGGAGGCCGAGAACGTGGCCGTGACCACCGCCGGGGTCTATCTGCCGGCCGACACCGGGACCGGCGTCGGCGGCGACTGGTTCGACGTCATCCCGCTCTCGTCCGCCCGGGTCGCGCTGGTCGCCGGCGACGTCGTCGGCCACGGCCTGGCGGCGACGGCGATGATGGGGCGGCTGCGGACCGCGGTCCGCACCCTCGCCGACCTCGACCTGGAGCCGGACGAGCTGCTCGTGCACCTGGACGACCTGGTCTCCCAGCTGGGCGTGGAGACCGACGGGAGCGACGAGTCCGACGACGCGACGGGGCCCGCCCGGCCCCGCACCGATCCGATCGGCGCGACCTGTCTGTACGCGATCTACGACCCGGTGTCCCGGCGGCTCGTCATGGCCTCCGCAGGGCATCCGCCGCCGGCCGTGGCGGCCCCGGACGGGACGGTCTCCTTCATCCCGCTGAACCCCGGGCCGCCGCTGGGGGTGAGCGGGCTGCCGTTCGAGATCGCCGAGGTCGACGTGGAGCCGGGGAGCATCCTCGCCCTCTACACGGACGGCCTGATCGAGAGCCGGGAGCGCGACGTCGACGAGGGCATGGCCGACCTCGCCCGCCGGCTCGCGGCGCCGGGCGTCTTCGACGCGCCGCTGCGGAGGCTCGGCCGGGAGATCGTCGCCGCCCGTCCGGCCGACCACCTCACCGACGACATCACCCTGCTGCTGGCCCGTACGCGCGCGGTGCCGTCGTACGACCACGTCGTCTGGCCGGTGGCCGCCGATCCGGCCGCGGTGGCCGAGGTGCGCGGGGCCGCGGCCCGGCAGCTGGACGACTGGGGCCTCGCGGAGCTGGCCTTCACCACCGAGCTCGTCCTGAGCGAGCTGGTGACCAACGCCATCCGGTACGCCGGCGGTCCGGTCGAGGTGCGGCTGATCCGGGCGGGCCGCCTGGTCTGCGAGGTCTCCGACCCGAGCGCCACCCAGCCGCGCATGCGCCGCGCCCTGCTCACCGACGAGGGCGGCCGGGGCCTGTACCTGGTGGCCCAGCTCACCACCCGGTGGGGCTGCCGCTACACGCGGTACGGCAAGACGATCTGGGCGGAGCAGGAGTTCCCGGACGGGGCGGACGCGTCCCGGTAGCGGGCGGGCGGTTCTTCCTGGTCAGGGGTGGTGCCGGAGCTTCGGCAGGGTCCGTCCCCGGCGCGGCGGGTCCGGGACGGGGACCTCCGTGGCGCCGTCGTGGACGGCCCGCTCGGCCGTCTCGGCGTCGACCCCCGTGAAGACCAGGACGTCCTGGGCGACGAGGCGCACGCTCTCCCACACGGTGACCGTGGGGGCGGGTCCGGCGTCCGGGGCGTCCCGGACGGCGTCGAGGACCCGGCGGGTGGCGTGCCGGCGGACCGCGCGGCTGCCGGGCGCCGCCGCGAGGGCGTCCAGGGCGCCCGAGAGGGCCCGCAGCGTGGGGGCGAGGGCCTGGCGGTGCCGGGTGTCCAGGGCGAGGGCGCGGCGGACGAGGGTGAAGCAGCTGTTGCCGAGCAGGTCCAGGTGCAGCGCGGTGGCCGTCTCCCGGGTGAGGTGCTCCCTGTCGCCGCGCCGGTGGAGGGTGCGGCCGGCGACGGCGACGCTGTCGGCGCGCGCCCGGCCCAGCTCGTCGAGGAGCGTGTAGACCGCGCGGACCTCGTCCCAGGTGCGGGAGGCCCGTTCGTCGTCCTCGGCGTCCATCTCGCGCGCCGTGAGGCCGAGGGCGTCCGCCAGGCCGGACAGGGTGGTGGACTCGGCCTTCCGCAGCAGGGTGAGGGGGTGTACGGGGAAGAGGAGCTGGCTGAAGACGAGGGCGACGGCGCCGCCGACGAGCGCGTCCAGGACGCGGTCGGTGCCGGCCTGCTGTCCGGCGGCGACGCAGATGACGGCGCCGACGGCCGCCTGGGCCATGGTGATGCGCCGGCCGTCGATGAGGAGGGCGACGAGGAGCGCGCCCAGCACGGCGACGCCGACGGTGACGGTGCCGTGGCCGAGGAGGGTGAAGGCGAGCTGGCCGACGACGACGCCGCTGATGACGCCGACCAGGACCCTTACGGTGTTGGTGCCGCGTCCGCCCAGGGGGGTGTTGAGGGCCACGAGCGTGGCGATCGGGGCGAACAGGGGGACGTGGTGGTCGATGAGGTCGTCCGCGATCCACCAGGACAGGGCGGCGGCCACGGCCTGCTGGAGCACCGGCCACAGGTTGTCCCCCACGCGCCTCCAGACCTTGGCCATCGTCCCCTTCCCGTCCGTTTCCCGCCGGCCTCCCCGTGGGGTGGCGGTCCGTCAGCCGAGGTCCTCGAAGAGGCGGCGGCCCGGCTGGTGCCAGTGCGTCAGGTCGGGGAGCCGGTCGGCGGCTTCCGGGCCCCAGGTGCCGGGGGCGTACGGCAGGGGCGGCTCGGCGGGGTCGAGGACGGGCCCGACGATCCGCCAGCACTCCAGGATCGTGGGGAAGAAGGCGAAGGTCTCGGGGTCGCCGACGACGGCGCCCCGGAGGATGTTCTCGTACGGCAGCTCCTGCCGCCCGAGGACCTTCGCGAAGTCGACGCCGATGGGCACGGTCACCGGGCGTTCCACGCCCTCCTCGGGCTTGCGGAGCATCAGGTCGGCCCGGATGCCGGTGTCGCCGTCGATGCGGAAGCGGATGAGGTTGGGCGGGGTCTCCGTCGCGTCGCCGCCGAAGAGTTCGAGCGGCGGGGTGCGGAGCTGGACGATCACCTCGGTGGCGGTGACGGCCAGCGCCTTGCCGCTGCGCAGGTGGAAGGGGACGCCGGCCCAGCGCCAGTTGTCGATGAACAGGCGGGTGGCGAAGTACGTCTCGGTGGTGGAGTCCGGCTTGACGCCCTCGACGCCGAGGTAGCCCTCGTACTGGCCGCGGACGGTGGCGGCGGACTCCATGGTGCGGGCGGCGTGCAGGACCCGCCACTTCTCCAGGCCCTGGGCGCGGGCGTTGGAGGCGCTGGGCGGGTCCATCGCGAGGAAGGCGAGGACCTGGAGCAGGTGGTTCTGGACGACGTCGCGCAGGCAGCCGACGGCGTCGTAGAAGGAGCCGCGGTCGGCGACGTCGAAGTCCTCGGCGAGGGTGATCTGGACGTTGTCGACGTAGGCGCGGTGCCAGATGGGGGCGAGGAGGGTGTTGGCGAAGCGGGCGACCATCAGGCTCTCCACGGCGGCGTTGCCGAGGAAGTGGTCGACCCGCAGCAGGTGGTGGTCGTCGAAGCAGGTGTTCAGTTCCTCCTGGAGCTTCCGCGCGGAGTCCAGGTCGTGGCCGAACGGCTTCTCGACCACCAGACGGGCGTCGCGGTTCAGGCCGGCGGCGGCGAGGGCGCGGGCGACGGTGGTGAACAGGGAGGGCGGGATCGCCAGGTAGTGGGTGACGAACCCGTGTCCGGCGACGGCCTCGCGGAGCCGTTCGAAGGTGGCCTTGTCGGTGAAGTCGCCGGTGACGATGGACAGGTTCGCCGCGAGCCGGGCGAAGACCTCCTCGTCGAGGTCGGGTACGGCGGCGGCGACCGCCTCCCGGGCGTGCCGGCGCAGTGCCTCGTCGTCCCAGTCCCCGGCGGCCACGCCGATGACGGGGACGGTGAGCCGGTCGTCCTCGGTGAGCCGGTACAGGGCGGGGAGCAGCATCTTCTTGGCGAGGTCGCCGGTGATGCCGAAGAGGACGAGGGCGTCTGCCGTCTCGAGGTCGTCGGGACCGAGGAGGGTGTCGCTCATCGCGAGCGTCCTTTCTGCGGGGATGCCGTCTTCCCGGGGCCGCCGGGGCGGTCCGGGTGGTCGGGCCGGTGCTTGAAGCGGGCGTCGAGGGCCTCTTCGATCTGCTCGGGGTCGCGGCCGCGGGTCTCGGGCAGGTAGCGGCCGACGAAGAGGAACGCGAACAGGCAGATTCCCGCGAAGATCCAGAAGGTCTCGCCCTGGCCGATGAGGTTGGCCAGGGGCAGGAAGGCGAGGCTGACGACGAAGTTGGACACCCAGTTGACGGCGGTGGAGAGGCTCGATCCCTCGGCCCGGACGGACGGCGGGAAGATCTCGCCGATCAGCGTCCAGAAGACGGGGCCGAGGCCACCCGCGAAGGCGGCGATGTAGATCACCATGAACACCAGGGTCAGTTCCGAGTTCATGCCGACGACGAACGCGAGTCCCAGCATGAAGATCGAGACCGTCATCAGGGCGAGCGAGACGAGGACCATGGGCCGTCGTCCCACCCGGTCCACGAGTCGGATCGCCACCAGGGTCATGACGAGGTTGATCAGGCCGATGAAGACGGAGTAGAGGATGGCGTTCGAGGCGTCGAGGCCGGTCTGCTGGATGATGGTCGGCGCGTAGTAGATGATCGTGTTGATGCCGGCGAACTGCTGGACGGCGGCGAGGGTGAGTCCGACGACCAGGGCGGGCCGCACGTCGGGGGCGAGCAGCCGCCGGGTGCCCTTTCCGCCCGCCGCCTCGTTCCGCCTCTGCTTCTCGCGGTCCTCGGCCATGCGCTGCCGGCCCCGTCTGATCAGCTCGTCGGCGGTCGCCTCGTCGGTCAGCTCGGCGATGCCCCGGCGGGCCACGTCCTCCTGGCCGTGGGCGATCAGCCACTGCGGCGACTCGGGCAGCAGCCACAGCGTGGCGGCGATCATGAGGAGGGCGGGGATCGCGCCGACGGCGAACATCGCCCGCCAGGCCTCGCTGCTCGCGAAGGCGAGGTTGACGAGGTACGCGACGAGGATGCCGATCGTGATCATGAGCTGGTTCATGGTGAGCAGCCGGCCGCGGATCTTCGTCGGCGAGATCTCCGAGAGGTAGACCGGCACCGTGGCGGAGGCGGCGCCGACGGAGAGGCCGAGGACGATCCGGCCCGCCATGAGCGTCAGGTAGCCGTTCGCCAGGGCGGCGATCGCGGTGCCCACGACGAACACGACGCCGATGAGGCGCAGGGCCTTGCGTCTGCCGAGCCGGTCGGCGAGGCGGCCCGCCGAGGTGGCGCCGACGACGGCGCCGATGAGCAGGACGCTGACCACGCTGCCCTGCTCGAAGGAGTTGAGGTCGAAGTCCTCCTTGATGTACAGCAGCGCGCCGGAGACGACGCCGGTGTCGAAGCCGAACAGGAACCCGCCCAGCGCGATCGCGGCCGCCCAGAGGGTGATCCTCCGGATCCCCTCCGGCGCGACCTCGGTGAGCGGACCGTGGGTCCCCGGTTCCCTGGAGAAGCCCTGAACCATGCGACGCCCTCGTCTCCCGGACGCACGCCTTCTCGGCGCCGTCCTCTCGATGACCTTCGCGATCATCGTCACCGCACGGCGGCGGTGACGACATCTGTGCGGGCGATCGGGTGAAAGGGGGCGGGCGCGACCTTGATCCGGGAGGGGCGGGTCCTAGCCGATGGCGGGAACCTGGGAGACGAGGCCGAGGGCGTTGTGGACGATCCGGACGCGGTCCTCCCTGTAGTCCATGGTGACCAGCGCGCCCTCGGGGATGTGCTCGATCTCCAGGTCGGGCCGGTCCCGCAGGATCACCTTCTCGGCCCAGGCCTTCGGCAGCCCGAGGGTCTCGGGCCACTGGGTCCTCGTCCCCGCGTGGTCCGCCGCGGGGGCGCCGGGCAGGGCGGCCGCGGCGAGGGCGGCGGGGACCGCGGTGGCGGTGGTGGCGGCGACGTCGGCGGGCTCCGGGGCCGCGGTGGCGACGGCCGGGGCGATCAGGGCGGTGGCGGAGGCGGCCGCGAGGGCCGCCAGAAGCGTCTTCTTCACGTCCGGAAGAACGATTCGCCGCTCCGGCGGTCACCACGGACGGACTGCCGGTCACCGGTACGGCCCACCGGGCGGGCGCCGGTACGGCCCACCCGGCGGTCACCGGGCGGGCCGGGGCGTCAGATCCACGTCGACAGCGGGACCGTGATCCGCTTCAGCCAGCGCCCTGCGGCGAAGTCGCGCGCCCTGACGACGACGCGGTCGTGGAAGACCTCGACCTGGAGCCCCTGGTTGAACGTGCCGGGGACGGCGACCTCGCCGCCCTTGCCGTCGTCCGTGAAGCCCGTCTGCACGGCGCCCGTGTTGACGACGGAGAAGCCGTCGAGGTTGGCGGTGCCGGGGACGACCCTGCGGACGTACCAGTCCGACAGGGCGAGGTCCCAGTGGGTGTGCCCGCAGAAGAGGAAGACGTCGCGGTGCCGGCCGAGGATCCCGAGGAGCCGGTCGGCCTGGAGGTAGTCGCGGGAGTAGAGCCGGTTGTGGCTGCCGGAGACGGTGTTCGGGAGCGGGTGGTGCGTGACGACCATGACGGGCCTGCGGCGGCGCGCCCAGTACGCGAGCCGCTGTTCGAGCCAGCTGAACTGCGCCTCGCTCAGCCACACCTCGTCCCAGAGCTTCGGGTCGTGGTAGTGCATGTACTTCTCGGTGCCGAGGCTCAGGACCGGTATGCCGCCGAAGGAGTGCTCGGCGTGGACCGTGTTGCGCCCGGCGAAGCGGTGGAAGCTCCGGAACAGGGAGTCCTCGGTGGTGCCGTTGGGCCAGGTGTCCTGCGCGAGGGTCGAGGGGTCGCGCCACTTGGGGACGTAGAACTCGTGGTTGCCGATGGCCCAGGCGACCGTACGGGCGTGGGGGTGGCGCGCGAGTTCGGCGGAGACCTCGGCGTACTCGGCGTCGTACCCGCGCGGGGTGATGTCCCCGGCGACGGCGAGGCCCGAGCTCCGGGGGTTGGTGCGGTGCATGTCCTCCAGGGCGACTCCGAGGTCCCGGAGGTCGCCCTGGATGTCGCTGATGACGTTGAAGGCGGTGACGGGCCGTCCCGGGCCGGTGTGCGCGGGGGTCGCCGCGCCCGCCGGCACCTGGGAGGCGGCGACGGCGCCCACCGCGCCCGTCGCGGCGGTGAGGAGAGACCTGCGGTCCACTGGGGGTTCCTTCCGGTCGCGGCGGTGCCTCCGGCGGCCCCGTCCGGGCGCCGCCGCCCGCTCGGGCGCCGCCGCCCGCTCGGGCGCCGCGCACGCGCGTCCGGGGCACCGCGCTTCGAACTAGACCCGTTACATGTACGCGACCTTGTTGGATCGCCGTCCGGTTCCGGGTGTCCGGGGCGTGAACGCGTTCCGACGGGGAGTCGCCGGCGCGCTCACGCGGGGGCCGCCCGGCCCCGGGCGGCGGGAACGGCGAAGAAGGCGAGGGCCGCGAGGACCGCCGTGCCCGTGGCGAGCAGCAGGGCGCCGGTCAGGGAGCGGGCCGCGACCGGCCCCGCGACCACGGCCCCCAGGGCGAAGCCGGTGATCTTCAGGCCGGCGCCGGTGGTGAAGATCTGGCTCCGCAGACGCTCCGGGGCCTCCCGGTGGCGGACGGCGAACAGCGCGGTCAACTGCGGTCCTTCGCCGATTCCGGCGACGAACGCGGCCGCGACGAGGACGGTCGGGTGGCCGGGGACGGCCGCGGCCGGCGCCGCGGCCTGGAGGAGGGCGCCGGTCCAGAGGAGCGTGTCCGGGGCGATCGCGCGGGGGAACCGGGCGAGTACGGCGTTGGCCGCCAGGGCGGAGACCGCCGCGCAGGAGAGGAGCATCGCGCCGCGTCCGGCCCCGCCCAGGACCCGCTCCCCCAGGAGGGCGAGACAGGCCGTCAGCATGCCCTGGGCGGTGCAGGAGACGACCGAGGTCAGGGTCGCCCGGGCCAGGGCGGGGCTGCGGACGACGGCCCGGAGCCCGGCGGCGATATCGACGGCGAGGCCGACGGCGAGTCCGACAGCCGGGCCGACCAACGGGCCGGAGGGAACGGGAACGGACGGCGCGGGGCCGGGCGGTACGGGCCTCGGCCGGCCGCCCCGCGTGGGGCTCTTCGGCGTCGGGTCCGTGCGGGCGGGCAGCGCCCACGCGGCGGGGAGGGCGAGGGCGACGAGCGCCGCGGAGACCACCACGGCCGTCGGGGCACCCAGTGCCTCGGCCGTGCCTCCGGCGAGGGCCGGGCCGGCCAGTCCGGCCGCGCCGAACGTCATGGCGTCGAGCGCGTTCGCCCGGTCCAGGCGGTCGTCCCGTACGACGGCGCGGAGTTGGGCCGTCCAGCCGCCCGACAGGGCCGGCCCGAGCAGCCCCGTCAGGACGGCGGCGGCGAGGGTGAGCGCGAACGGCAGCCGGCCGAGGCCCACGAGGACCGCCGTCAGGCCCGCCGCGTACAGGGCGAGGGCCGCCGCGAGGAGGCGGCCGGGCCGTTCCGCCCGGTCGAGGAGCGAGCCGAGGACCGGGCCGCCCAGCACGGAGGAGACCGTGACGCCCGCGAGCAGCAGCGACGCGTCGGCGGCCGAGCCGGTCAGGGCGAGCCCGGCCAGTACGAGGGCCGGGCCCGCCATCTCGTCCCCGGTGCGGGCCACCGCCGCTCCGGTGAGGTGGACGGGAAAGGAGTAACGCCTCTTCATCGGCGGGACGTTACGGAGGTAACCCGAAACTCGGCAAGGTGCGTTACATTCTCCCGGTGTCCTTCCCCCTCGACGACCGGTCCGCCCGGCACTCCGTACAGACCACCGCGCGACGGACCGTCGACCTGGTCAACGCGCTCTCCGGCGACTCCTCCGATCCGGCCGAGGTCGCCGCGGTGCTCCGCGCGTACGGCGAGGCGGAGCCCCTCGACCTCACCGCCCATGACGTCGCCGGGATGCGCGCGGCCGCCGCGCTGCTTCGGGAGGTCTTCGCCGCCGAGGACGTCGACGGGGCCGCCGCCGCCCTCAACCGCCTCCTGCGGGAGCACACGGGGCCGCTGCGGCTCTCCTCGCACGGCGGCGGCTCGCCCTGGCACCCCCACCTGGACTCCGACGACGACGCGCCCTGGGACGAGTGGCTGCTCGCCTCGTCGTGCATGGCCCTGACCGTCCTGCTCTGGGACCGCCGACGGGCGCCGGGCGGGGTCTGCGCCTCGTCCGGCTGCCGGAACGTCTTCCTCGCCCAGGGCGCCGGGCAGGAGCGCCGCTACTGCTCCCGCCGGTGCGCCACCCGGGAACGGGTCGCGGCGCACCGGCGCTCACGCGCCGCCGGACGGGAGGGCGGGGTTCCGCGCTGAGCCCTCCCGGCGCCGGGGCGCGCCCGCGCGCCGGCGCCGGTGGGTCAGGTCCGCTCCCGGGCGCGGTACCAGAGAACCCCCTTCGCCGCGTAGACCGCCCCCACGCACACCAGGCCGCTCAGCACGAGGGCGGGGTGGTCGAGGGCGAAGCCGGCGAGGAACGTCACGCTGCCGGCCGCGTCGAGGAGGCGCAGCCGGGCCTCGGTCCGCCGTTCCGGCGCGGGGTCGCGCAGCCGGCGCAGGACGGGAACGAGGGCGACGAGCTGCAGGACCACGAGGGCCGCGAAGACCCAGCGGAACGTCAGGGGGATGTCCACACGCCGAAATGTACGCCCGGACCGATCGCCCCGGATGGACGGCGGGTCAACTCCCTCCCAACTCCCGACGTCTCGGGCCGGTTTCGGCCGAGGTCGCCGCCCGGCTCGCTCCCGACGACCCCACCCACCGGGCCGCGCGGCCAGGCGTGGCCGGCTGTCTTCCGATCCCACCGGGCCCCCGGCGGGCCGGACGGCATGTTTGGGGGGACGGTCGGCGGTCAGGCGTAATCGACGAACCTGTTCGACTCATCGACTGGGGAGTACATGGAGAGCGTTCTTCGGCTGGTGGCCTCCGTCGGCGGCTCGGCCCTCGTGGCCTTCGTCGTGGTCCGCGCGGTGGACCTGCTGGCCCGTCACGCGGACGCGCGCCACCACGAGACACCGCTGTGGGGGCTGCTGCGCCGCTGCCGTACGCCGCTGTTCGTCGTCCTGCTGACCGCCCTGCTCCGCTGGACCTACCCGGCCTCGGCCTTCTCCGTCCTGGAGGAGCACGCCGACGTGGTGGGGCACGTCCTGCTGCTGTGCCTGATCGGCGGCGGCGCCTGGCTGGCGATCCGGGCGACCTCGGCCGTCGTGGAGTCCTCGTACGCGCGGTACGCGGGGCGGGCGCGGGACGCCGCGCGGCTGCGCCGGGTCCGTACGCAGGTCACGCTGATCATGCGGGTGGTGTCGGCCGCGGTCGGGGTGCTCGCCGGTGCCGCGGCCCTCGTCACCTTCCCCTCCTTCCGCACTCTCGGCACGTCCCTGCTCGCCTCGGCCGGGATCATCGGCATCGTGGCCGGCGTGGCGGCGCAGTCGACGCTCGGCAACCTCTTCGCCGGTTTCCAGATCGCCTTCGGCGACATGGTCCGCATCGGGGACACGGTCGTCGTCGACGGCGAATGGGGCACGGTGGAGGAGGTGACGCTGACCTTCCTGACGGTCAGGACCTGGGACGAGCGCCGGGTGACGCTGCCCGTCTCGTACTTCACCTCGCGGCCGTTCGAGAACTGGTCCCGGGGCGGCGTCCAGATGACGGGATCGGTCTTCGTCCACTGCGACCACTCCACGCCCGTCGCGCTGATGCGGGCGCACCTGCGCGAGTTCCTCGCCGACTGCCCGACCTGGGACGGGCGGGGCTGGGACCTCGCCGTCACCGACACGTCGCCGACCTCCATCACGGTCCGCGCGATCGTGACGGCCAAGGACCCCGACGACCTGTGGACGACCCGCTGCGCCGTACGGGAGGAGCTCGTGCGCTGGATCGCGCGGGAGCATCCCGGCGCCCTCCCCCGGGTCGTCACCGCCTCCGCGCCCGGCGAGTCCGACAAGGCGGCCTGACCCCGGACGTCCGGGCGGGGCGCCGGGCGGCGCCGGAGGAGGGCGGGGGCGGCACCCTCGTACGGTCCGTGAGAACCGGACGGTGCACTATGGGGCCGTCCCTTCCTGTGCGCCTCCGGAGAATCCCGATGCTCTCGCTCGCCCTCGTCGTCCTCGCGGTCGTCGCCGTGTTCGGCTCGTTCGTCCTGTGCGTCGTGACCGTCGCGCGGATGCGGGAGCTGCCGGCGTGGCGGCGCTTCCTCCCCCTGACGCTCCTCCTGATCGCGCTGTCCGCGAGCCTCCTGCGCGCCGCCGACATCCGCTGGGTCGCCGAGGCGATCGCCTTCCCCCTGAACCTGGCGGTCGTCCTCCTCTCCACGTACGAGATCCGCGCCCGGCGGCTCCGGAACCGCCGGGAGGCTGCCAAGGCCGCCTAGAAGTGGAGGAATCCCACGGCCATGAGCAGGACGGCGGCGAGGGCGTTGGCCAGGGCCGCGGCGAGGAAGGAGCCGCGCGGCGCCCCGGGGCCGGGCGGTGTGGCCAGGGCGGCGGCCGTCCTGGTCTGTCGCCACACGAAGGCCGCGAGCAGGACGCCGGCGACCGGGACCAGGAGGAGGTGGCCCTCGAAGTACGGGACGGCCCCGCCGATTCCGATGATCCCGGCGGCGCCGAGCAGAACCCACGGCCCGTCGAAGCGGAGGCCGACGCGGCCCGGCCGGTCGTGCACCAGGACCGCCACCGCGATCACGACGGCCAGGGCGAGGGGGACGGCGCCGAACAGGCACCACCGCCAGTTCGGGCCGATGGGGAACAGCCAGAACGCCAGCAGGCCGAGCGCCGGGGCACCGCCCGCGATCGCGGTGTGGATCCCGAACGCCTTGCGGCGTTCCCGCGGGTCGGTGAACGACGTGGACAGCAGGGCCGGTACGGACGAGGAGATGAGCGCGGCGAAGGCGCCCTGCAGGGCGCGGCCCGTGATCCACACGGTGGAGGAGGTGGCCGCGCCGCCGAGGGCGGCGGCCACCGCGAACCCCAGGAGGCCGATCACCAGCATCCTCTTGCGGCCCACGAGGTCCGCGACGCGGGTGCCGAACAGCAGTACTCCGGCGAAGGCCAGCGCATGGGCGACGGGCATCACGTCCAGGTAGACGGTGGACGTCACCTTCATGCCGGCGGCGAGCCCCAGGTCGCTGCCGGCGCCCCACCACAGCATCGCCCGGCTGGAGAACGCCGCGTCGGCCAGGACGAGCGCCTGGGCCAGTGCGAGCGCCACCAGGCCCCACCAGCGCCGGGGAAGGGGGGCCTCCGGGGCCGCCGCCGGGGTCGTGGACGCGTTCCAGGACCCGGGCGGCGGGTCCGCGGGCGCGCCGAAGCCGGGGGCGGCGGACTGGGCGGGGACCGTCGGGACGTACGCGGGCGGCGGAGGCGTCGGGGCCGCGGGGTGGGGGCGGGGAGTCGGCCGTACGGCGACGTCGGCTCCGGCGGGCACGGCGGGCGCGTAGTCCAGCAGATGGGCGGCGCGGCGGCCGAGCTGGGCGAGCACCGGCCCCGGCAGCCACTCGCCGTCCTGGTCGGCCGCCGTGCGCGAGGCCACTTCGCGAGGGGTCGGCCGCCGGGCCGGATCCTTGTGCAGACACGCGCGTACGAGATCGACGAGCGCGTCCGGCACGCCGGCCAGGTCCGGCTCCTCCTCCGCGATCCGGAAGAGGTGGGCGTTCAGACCGCTGTCCGTGGCGCCGAAGAGGAGGCGTCCGGTGGCGGCGTAGACGAGGAGCGCGCCCAGGCAGAACACGTCCGAGGCCGGGGTGAGTTCGAGGCCGCGCACCTGCTCCGGCGACATGAAGCCGGGCGAGCCGATCAGCATGCCGGTGCGGGTGTGCAGGCTGTCCCCGGCCAGGCCGTCCATGGCCCGCGCGATGCCGAAGTCGATGACGCGCGGCCCGTCCACGGTGACCAGGACGTTGGACGGCTTGAGGTCCCGGTGGATCAGACCGGCCTCGTGCACGGCCTGCAGGGCGAGGGCGAGGCGGTTGGCGAGGGTGCGGACCGACGCCTCGGGCAGCGGCCCGAAGTCCTCGGCCACGACGGTGGTCAGGTCGGGGCCCGGTATGTACTGGGTCGCCACCCAGGGCACCTCGGCCTCGGTGTCGGCGTCCAGGACGTCGGCGGTCCAGGCGCCGCCCACCCGCCGGGCGGCGGCCACCTCGCGGGCGAACCGCCTGCGGAACTCGGTGTGCTGGGCGTGTTCGGCCTGGACGACCTTGACCGCGACCGTGCGGCCCAGGTCGGAACGGCCCAGGTAGACCAGGCCCATGCCGCCCGCGCCGAGGCGGGCGATCAGGCGGTACGGGCCTATGTGCGCGGGGTCCGTCCCCGTCAGTTGTTCCACGGTGGAGGTCAGCCCTTCGGGTTCCGGTCGTCCGGGTCTCGCCGCGTGGCGGGCGCGGCGGAGGCGAGCGGTCGCTCTGAGAGGAGTTCGTCGTGGTCCATGCGGCGGTCCCCCTGGATGGATACGGAGGTCTCAAGGTAGAGCAAGATCGAAGGCGTCGGCGGGGATTGCGGGGAGAGGCCGGGGGCTCGGGCCGCACGACCGGATCGCGGACCCGCCGTCAGCTGTCCGTCAGCCGCCTTTCGGCCGTCTTCCGGCCGTCCGTCAGCCACCCTCCGACTGTCCGTGGCCACCGGGTACGACCCGGGGGAGGTCCGCGAGGATCGCGGCCAGGTCCCCGGCGGGTACGCCGCCGCCCTGGGCGATCTCCGGGGAGCCGCCGCCCCGGCCGCCGAGGAGTTGTTTGACGGTCTCGGAGGCGTTCCGGCCGGCCTCGCGGGCCGGGGCGTTGACGGTCAGGACGAGTCCGCCCGAGGAGGTGGCGGCGGCGACCACGCCGGGGCGGGCGGGAGGGAGGCGGTCGCGGACCGCGAGGGCGAGGGCGCGGGCCTCGTCGGCGGCGCCGTCGACGGTCGCGGTGACGACCAGGGTGTCCCCCGCCTCGACGGCCTGCCCGGCGAGTTCGGCGGCGCGGCCCGCCGTCGCCTTGGCCTTGAGGCGGGCGTTCTCGCGGTCGGCGGCCTTGAGCCGGTCGAGGAGGCCGGCGATCTTCTCGGGGAGTTCGGTACGGGGCGCGTTCAGCTGCTCGGCGATCCGGCCCACGAGGTCGCGCTCGCGGGCGAGGTAGCCGAAGCCCTCGATGCCGACGGCCGCCTCCAGGCGGCGCATGCCGGCGCCGACGGAGGACTCGGCGGTGAGGGCGACCGTGCCGATCTGGGAGGCGTGGTCGACGTGGGTGCCGCCGCACAGCTCGCGCGACCAGGGGCCGCCGATCTCCACGACCCGGACCTTCTCCCCGTACGTCTCGTCGAAGAGGGCGAGCGCGCCGAGCTCCTTGGCCTCGGGCAGGGTCGTCCAGCGGACGCCGACGGGCAGGTCGCGGCGCAGGGCGCGGTTGGCGGCCTCCTCGACCTCGCTCCGGACGGCCGGGGAGAGGGTGCCGCGCCAGGGGAAGTCGAGGCGGAGGTAGCCGGGCCGGTTGTAGGAGCCGGACTGGAGGGCGGTGGGGCCGAGGACCTCGCGGAGGGCGGCGTGCAGGACGTGGGTGCCGGAGTGGGCCTGGCGGGCGCCGAGGCGCCACTCGGGGTCGACGGCGGCGTGCACGGTGTCGTCCACGGCCAGTTCGCCCGCCGTGATCCTGACCCGGTGGACGACGAGGCCGGGCAGGGGCCGCTGGACGTCCACGACCCCGGCCTCGACCGAGGCCCCGGAGAGCAGGCCCGCGTCGCTGTCCTGGCCTCCGGACTCGGCGTAGAAGGGGGTACGGTCGAGGACGACGGTGACGAGGTCGCCGGTACGGGCCACCGGGACGGGGCCCTCGGCGCCGAGGAGGGCGAGGACGCGGGACTCGGTGGTGAGGGTGTCCCACGCACGCCAGTCGGTGGGGCCGTGGGCGTCCAGGACGGTGCGGAGGGCGGCGGTGTCCGCGGTGCCGCCGGACTTGCGGGCGCGGGCGTCGGTGCGGGTCCGTTCGCGCTGCTCGTTCATGAGGGCGGTGAAGCCCTCGCGGTCGACCTCGACGCCCTGTTCGGCGGCCATCTCCAGGGTGAGGTCGATGGGGAAGCCGTAGGTGTCGTGGAGGAGGAAGGCCTGCGCACCGGGCAGCGAGCGGCCGCCGTCCGCCTTCACCCCGGTGACGGCGGTGTCCAGGACGGTGGTCCCCTGCTTGAGGGTGGCGCGGAAGGCGTCCTCCTCGCCGTACGCCTGGTCGGAGATCCGGGCGTAGGACGCGACGACCTCGGGGTAGCTGGGGGCCATGCAGTCGCGGGCGACGGGCAGCAGTTCGGGCAGGGCGGGGGCCTGGAAGCCGAGCTGGCGCATGGAGCGGACCGAGCGGCGCAGGATGCGGCGCAGGACGTAGCCGCGGCCCTCGTTGCCGGGGGCGGTGCCGTCGGCGAGGAGCATGAGGGCGGTGCGGACGTGGTCGGCGACCACGCGGAGCCGTACGTCGGACTCCGCATCGGCCCCGTACCGTACGCCCGCCAGGTCGGCGGCCCGGTCGAGGACGGGGCGGGTCTCGTCGATCTCGTAGAGGTTGTCGACGCCCTGGAGGAGGGTGGCCATCCGCTCCAGGCCCATGCCGGTGTCGATGTTGCGGCGGGGCAGGTCGCCGAGGATCGGGTAGCCGGTCTTGCCGGGGCCCTCACCGCGCTCGTACTGCATGAAGACGAGGTTCCAGAACTCCATGTACCGGTCCTCGTCGACGGCGGGCCCGCCCTCGCGGCCGAGGGCCGGGCCGCGGTCGTAGTACAGCTCGGAGCAGGGTCCGCAGGGACCGGGGACGCCCATGGACCAGAAGTTGTCCTCGTCGCCGCGCGCCACGATCCGCTCGTCGGGCAGGCCGGCGACCTCGCGCCAGATGCCGCGGGCGTCGGTGTCGGAGTGGTGGACGGTCACCCAGATCCTCTCCGGGTCGAGCCCGTAGCCGCCCTCGGTCCACGGCTTGGTGGAGAGGTCCCAGGCGAAGGCGACGGCCTCCTCCTTGAAGTAGTCCCCGAAGGAGAAGTTGCCGTTCATCTGGAAGAAGGAGCCGTGCCGGGTGGTCTTCCCGACCTCCTCGATGTCCAGGGTCCGCACGCACTTCTGCACGCTCGTGGCCCGCTGCCACAGGGGGGCCGCCTCGCCGGTGAAGTACGGCTTGAAGGGGACCATGCCGGCGTTGACCAACAGCAGGGTGGGGTCGGGGGTGGGCAGCGGCGCGCTGGGCACGACGGTGTGTCCCCGGGCGGCGAAGTAGTCGAGGAAGCGCTGGCGGATGTCGGCGGTACGCAAGGTTCTCACTGCTTCCGGTGGGGGACGGTCGGGTTCCGGTGGAGGGTGGTCGGATCCCGCCGGGGCAGTCGGGTTCCGGTGGGAGCGGTCGGGTTCGCGTGGGGGGGGCGGTGGTCAGGCGGCTCGGGCGGAGGGGGCGGGGAGCGGGGTCAGGGAGGCGTACTCCAGGGGCGCGGACGGGTCGATGGACACGTCCAGCGGGGCGGGCTCCGCTCCCGAGCGGACGAGGAGGTCGCCGACGGCGGCGATCATGGCGCCGTTGTCGGTGCACAGGGTCATCGGCGGGACGCGCAGCTCGACCCCGGCGGCAGCGCACCGCCGCTCGGTGAGGGCGCGGACGCGGTGGTGACGGCGACCGCGTCGATCCGGTTCAGCCGCAGCCCCGCCTGATCGAGCGCTTCCCGGACGACCGGGTTGAAGGAGTGCAGGTGCGCCCGGGCGGCGATCTCGGGCACGACCCCGCCGAACCGCGCGTGCTCGTCCATGCTGGTCGCCACGACGTGCGCGAGCAGCTTCCCGTCCCGCACGATCCCCGCCCCGGTCTCGTCGCACGAGGACTCGATCCCGAGGACTACTGGTCCGCTCACCGCCGCGCTCCTTCTGCACTCTTCCTGCGGTCTTTCCGCAACTGCAATATATGTGCAACAAGAGGGGTGGGGGCGAACGGAGCGGGGTTTCCGAAGGCCCGGAGCCCGGTGGCGTCCGATGACATGATGATCGTCACGGGCGGGTGGCGGCGGCCGGTGGACCCGTGCCGCCGCCCGCCGCCCGTGACGTCCGTCGGCCGCCATCGGAGGAGAGCACGTGGAATACCGGATACGACCGGAAGAGGCCGGACGGTGAGCACGCGGCAGGCCCCGCCCCCGCTGCCCTCCTGGGCGACCTGGTGGCAGCGCCCCTTCCCCGACGCCAACACGCTGCTGCTCCACGGGCGGCGGCCGGCCCTGGTCGACTCCGGTTTCACGGGGCACGCCGAGGAGACCGCCGCCTGGGTCCGGGAGCGGGCCGGTCGGGTCGAGCTCGTCGTGAACACCCACTGGCACTCCGACCACGTGGGCGGCAACGCCCTCCTCCAGGCGCGGGGCGCGGGCGTCGCCGCCGGGGCGCCGGAGGCCGAGGCGATCGCGCGCCGGGACCCCGGCTGCTGCGCCGCGGAGTACCTGGACCAGCCGGTGGCCCCGTACACCGTCGACGTGTCGCTCGACGACGGGCAGGTGCTCCGGCTCGGCGACGCCGACTGGGAGGTCGTCCGCACCCCCGGGCACACGCCGGGCCACCTGGCCCTGTGGCAGCCGGACGAGGGGCTGCTCGTGGTCGGGGACGCGCTGTCGGACTACGACGTCGGCTGGGTGAACCTCGCCCTCGACGGCCCCGAGGCGGCCGCCACCGCGCTGGCCTCCCTCAAGCGGATGGCCGACCTCGGTCCGCGCGTGGTCCTGCCGTCCCACGGCCGGGTGCCCGCCGACCCGGCCGCCGCCTTCGCCGCCGCCCTGCGCCGGGCGCAGCGCCTCGTCGACGACCCCGCCGGGGCCGTCTGGTACGGCGCCCGCCGGATCTTCGCGTTCGCCCTGATGATCCGTGACGGCATCCCGGCCGGCGAGGTCGAGCCCTATCTGCTCGCCAGGGCCTGGCTGACCGACGCGGCCCGGCTCCTGGGCCTCGCGCCGGAGGCGCTGGCCGGCGAACTGGTCACGTCCATGCTCGGCAGCGGCGCCGTCGTCCTGCGGGACGGGCGCCTGTGCGCGGGCGTCCCGCACACCCCCGTACCGGCCGGGTCGCTGCGGGTGCCGTATCCGCGCGCGTGGCCGGGCCGTCGGGCCGGCCAGTGACGGTGACGAGGATCCGGTGCCGTACCGGCGCGCGTGGCCGGGTCGCCGGACGACGAGCCCGAGGACGAGCCGGACGAGTGCCGTACCCGCGCGCGTGGCCGGGTCCGGTGCCGCGCTGACGGTCGCCGTACGCCCCGGGCCCTGGTTCGGGCGGTCGTCCAGCGCAGCACCGTGTCCCCGTCGTGGGTGAGCCACGTGCCGTCGCCGAGCGGTAGGACGGAGACTCCCGGTGCCCACGGGCGGTCGAGCGCGGCGAGGGGTTCGGGCGTGCGGGCGTCGCGCGCCTCGGGGCCCGCCGCTTCCCCGGCCGCCCGTGCTGCCGGATACTTCTGCGATGCCGCCGACGCAGACCGCCCCGGAGCCCGAGCCCGTATCGGCCGATCCCCCGTCCCGTACGGGCCGCACCCTGCTCACCCAGTCCTGGCTGGACCTGGCGTTCCTGCACTGGCCGGTGGAGCCCGCCGAGGTGGCTCCGCTGCTGCCGGCCGGGACCGCGCCCGACACCCTCGACGGGGTCACGTACGTGGGGCTCGTCGCCTTCCGGATGCACCGCGTCGGATGGTTCCGGCTGCCGGGGCTGCCCTATCTCGGGTCCTTCCCGGAGACCAACGTGCGCCTGTACTCGGTGGACGCCCACGGGCGCCGGGGCGTCGTCTTCCGGTCCCTCGACGCGTCCCGGCTGGTCCCCGTGGCCGTGGGGCGGTGGGCCTTCCGCATCCCGTACGTGTGGTCGCGGATGTCCGTCCGGTACGACGGTTCCACCGTCGCGTACGAGAGCAGCCGGCGGTGGCCCGGGCCGCGCGGGGCGCGGAGCGCGATCGCCGTGGAGGTCGGGGAGCCGGTCGAGGAGCCCACGGCGCTCGAACACTTCCTGACCGCCCGCTGGGGCATGCACAGTGCGTTCCGCGGGCGTCCGCTCTACCTGCCCAACACGCATCCCCGCTGGCCGCTGCACCGGGCCCGGCTGCTGCGCTGCGACGAGACGCTGGTCGAGGCCGCCGGTCTGCACCGGCCGCTCGGGGAGCCCGTCAGCGTGCTGTACTCGCCGGGCGTGCCCGTACGGTTCGGCGGACCGCCCCGGCTCCCGGCCGGGGTCTCCGTACCGCGCCCCCGGTCGGGCGGGGACCGGGCCGTCGGCGGGGAGGGGTCGCCGCCTCGGCCGCGGCCCTGATCAGGGCGCCGAAGGCGTCGGCGTCCTCCCGGACGGCGGCGAGCACGAGGCCGGCGGCGAGTCTGTCGGGCCCGTGGCCCTCCAGGGCGTCGAAGACGTGGAACTCCGGGCCGTCCGCGCGGTGATCGGAGGCGCACGGCCGGCCGTGTCTCCGGACTACTCCAGGTGGTCGGCGACCAGGGCGGCGAAGTCCTCCGGGGTCAGGACCTCGACGCCCGCCTCCTGCGCCTTGACCGCCTTGGAGCTCGGCTTGCCGCCGGCCGTCGGGGCGGCGACCAGGAAGGCGGTACGGGAGTTGACGGAGCCGCCCATGCGGCCGCCGGCCCTCTCGATGAGGGCGCCCATCTCGGAGCGTCCCCAGCCGTCGAGGGGGCCGGTCATCTTCCCGGTCACGACGACGGTCTTACCGCTCAGCGGCCCCTCGGCGGCGTCCTCCGCCCGCTCCGGTCGCGGCTCGGTCATGGTGACGCCGGCCGCGATCAGCTTGTCGATCACGGGGGCCAGCACGGCGACCTGCTCCACGACGACCGGGGCCTTCTCCGGGCCTATGCCCTCGACGTCCTGGAGGGTGTCGGCGTCGGCCGCGCGGATGGCCTCCATGGTGCCGAAGTGGGCGGCGATGCGCCGGGACATGCTGCGGCCGGTGCCGGGGACGCCGAGGGCGCAGAAGACGCGGCTGAGGGGTCGGGTCTTGGCGAGCCGGATCTGCTCGGCCAGTCTGGCGCCGCGCTTGGCGCTGCCGGAGGCGGCGGTGAGCTGCTCCTCGGTGAGGGTGAACAGATCTGCGACGTCGCCGACGTCACCGGAGGCGATCAGCGCGTCGACGTACTTCCTGCCGAGGCCGTCGATGTCGAGGATGTCGCGCCCTGCGGCGTACTCGATGAGCGGGGCGAGCGCGCAGGCGGTGCCCTTCGCGCAGCGCCACCGCTCCTGGCTCTTGTCGATCCCGCCGCCGCAGTGGGGGCACTCGTGGGGCAGCGGGACGGGGACGGCGTCCTGCGGGCGGAGTTCGACGACGGCGGCCTGGACGCGGGGGATGATGTCGCCCGCCTTGTAGACGGTGACGGTGTCGCCGATGTGGAGGTCGCGGCGGAGGATGTCGGCCGGGTTGTGGAGGGTGGCGCGGGTGACCGTGGAGCCGTCGAGCTCCACCGGGGCGAGCACCGCGGTGGGGGCGAGCACGCCCGTGCGGCCGACCTCCCAGAACACGTCCTGGAGGACGGTCTGCCGTTCGACGGCGGGGAGCTTGTAGGCGACGGCCCAGTAGGGGAAGCGGGTGCCGAAGCCGGCCGTGGCCTGCTCGGTGGCGCTGTCGGCCTTGACGACGACGCCGTCGATGCCGAACGGCAGGCTCGCGCGCAGCGCGGCGATCGCGTCGACCTTCTCCTGCGCCTCGTCGAGCGTGGCGACCGTGTGCAGCCCGGCCGGGGTGTCCGCCGTGGTCCGCACCCCGGCCCGCGCGACGGCGGCGAGGGTCTCGGCGTGGCCGGCGCCGGCGGGCAGGAAGGGCACGCCGTCCAGTTCGACGGCGCCGTACGCCCAGAAGGTCATGGCGAGCCGGTAGGGGCGGTCCTTGGCCCGCAGGGTGCCGGCCGTTCCGTTGCGCGGGTTGGCGAAGACTCCGGCGCCGTGCGCGGCCCGTGTCTCGTTGGCGGCCTCGAACTGCTCCTGGGTGAAGAGGACTTCACCCCGGGCCTCGAAGGTGGCGGGCACGGGCAGTTGCTCGGGGAGGCCCACGACGGTGCCGATGACGTGGCTGGCGTCCTCGCCGTGGGTGCCGTCGCCGCGCGTGATGATCTGCGTGAGGCGGCCGTCGCGGTAGCGGGCGGCGACGGCCGCGCCGTCCATCTTGGGCTCGACGGTGAACCCGCCCGCCGGTTCGTGTCCCAGGCGGCGCCGGAGCGACGCGCCCCAGGCGGTGAGCTGTTCGGGGGTGAAGACGTTGTCGAGGCTGAGGAGGCGCGCGGTGTGGGCGACGTCTCCGGCGGGGGCCGCGCCGTCGGCGACCCGGCCCGTGGGCGAGTCCGGGGCGGTCTCGTCGGGGTGCTCCGCCTCCCAGTCCAGCACGGCCAGGCGCAGCCGGTCGTACGCGGCGTCGTCCATGAGGCTGTAGCCCGCCCCGTAGTAGGTGCGGGAGGCGTCGCGCAGACGCTGGACGGCGGCCTCGTACTCGGCGCGGCCGGACATGCTGAAAGGCGCCTCAACGGCGGAAACGTTCGTCATGGGAACATCCTTGCCCACGGGTCTGACAATGCCTCGGGCCGACGCCGCCCCGGCGGCGTCGCGCTCGGACTCCCCCTCGGGCCCATCGCGGTCCGCCTTCGCGTCGCGGTACTACCGGCGCCGCTTTTTCCTGTGACCTGCGTCACGCATTAAAAGTCCTTTAAGAAACAAGGTCTCGGAAAGCCCAATTTGTGGCGTTCTGTCAACAGTTGACGCTTGCTTTGAACAACGGTCAATATCTCCACGACTTCGTCACACCCCCCTCGGCTTCACCTCATCTGGAGCACTTGATGCGCAACAGGGCTGCCCCGACCACAGCTGCCGCTTCCGTCACCCGCGAGTCGGCGGGCGCGGAGCGCCGGGGCGAGCGGGTCTTCGGGAAGGTCGCGGAGCCGCGCCCGGACGGCACGGGGGCGCGGGGGCAGGACATCGAGCTCTTCGACGCGACCGTCCGGCTCCCGAAGGTCCCCTCCGGGGCCGCGGAGGCGCCCGCCCCCGGGCCGCGCCGGTCCCGGCGCGCCCGGGCGGCGGCTCCGGCGTGGCGGTCCATGCCGCTTCCCCTGATGCTCGCGGGCGCGCTCTCCGCGGGGTTCGGCGCCGCGGTGGCGGTGTGGGTCTCCGCCGAGCCCGACTCCGTACCGGCGTCTCACCCGTCCGTCTCGCTCCCCGTCCTCGCGACGCGGGCCCCGTCCCCCGCCCCGGAGGCCGCCTCCGACGCGTCCCCGTCCCCCGCGGCGAGCACCGCGCGGACGACGCCGTCCGCCCCGCCCGCGCCCGGCCCCTCCGACTCCTCCTCCAAGACCCCCTCCCCCAGCGCCACCCCGCCCACCTCCTCCCCGAGCACCACTGCCGCTTCCTCCCCCGCGACCACCCCGACGCCCACACCGTCCTCGTCGCACCGCCACCGCCCCTCGCACCCCGACCGGGACGAGGAGGAGCGGCACGAAGGGAAGCGGGGCGGGATCGCACGGGGAAGCACCGGACCCGAGGTCGCCGACCTCCAACGGCGGCTCCAAGAGGTCGAGTCGTACGCCGGCCCGGCCGACGGGATCTTCGACGAGACCCTGGAAACGGCCCTGCGCCGCTACCAGGCGTCCCGGTACATCCCGCAGGAGGACGGGGTCTACGGACCGCTCACCCGCGCCGTCCTGCGCGCCGAGACCGACTGAACCCGCCTCCCTCCCCACCACCCCCCTCACAGGAAAACCAGAAAGGTCCACGCACATGAGCAACACCGGAAGAG
Organism: Streptomyces cinereoruber; assembly: GCF_009299385.1. Classification (NCBI taxonomy): domain Bacteria; kingdom Bacillati; phylum Actinomycetota; class Actinomycetes; order Kitasatosporales; family Streptomycetaceae; genus Streptomyces; species Streptomyces cinereoruber. The sequence goes on from NZ_CP023693.1 coordinate 579,021, forward strand.
CACGCGCACGGCTGAGCAGCGCCGTGGCCGTCGCGCTCGTCCTCGGCCTCACCACCGCGGGCAACGCCCTGGCCGTGCCCTCCGCCCCCGCCCCGGGGACCACCCGGACCTGCCCGGCCCCCGGCCAGGAGCCCGGGATCGGTCACGAGCCGCGGTTCCTCGACGCCAACGTGGCCCTCTACGCCGGCGGCGACTACACCGCCGACGGCGCGACCGCCGAGGCCGAGGGCCTGCTCGTCATCGGCGGGGACGCCACCTTCGCCAAGGGGTCCGGCGGCACCTTCAACGTGGGCCGGGTCGGCGCCGGTTCCGGCATCCTGCCCGACTCCGGAGCGGTCATGCTCTCCGTGGGCGGGAACCTGACGATCGCCGAGGACACGCGGGTCGACGTCGGCCACGGCCTCACGGCCGGTCCCCGCTACGGCGGCGCGGTCCGCGTCGGCGGCGAGATAGACGAGAAGGGCGCCCTGGAGACCAACGGCGGCAGCCGCGCCTCGGGCCTGGGCGCGCGGGGCGCCCTCGCCCCGTACGACACCTTCGGCGACACCGTACGGGGCGAGTCTGCCTCTCTGGGCGCGCTGAAGACCACGGGCACGAGCGTGCGCTCGGGCGGCACGGTCACCTTCACGGGCGGCGGTTCCGGCGGGCCGCAGGTGTTCGAGATCTCCGCCGAGGAGCTCGACGGCGCCTCGTCCTTCGACTTCCGGTCGATCCCCGAGGGGGCGTCGGTCGTGGTGAACGTGACGGGTGGCGGTTCGGTCGGCATCTCCCCGCTGTCCGTCGCGTTCAACGGCGAGCGCGTGGACGTGTACGGCTCCGCGCGCTTCGGCGAGGCCGCGTCCCGGATCCTCTACAACTTCGTGGCGGCCCCGTCGATCGCCCTCGGCGGCGGCGGGAACTTCATGGGCTCGATCCTCGCGCCCAAGGCGTCCGCCGACCTGACGGCCAGCACGAACGGCCGTGTCTACGTCGGCGGCGACCTGCGGACCCACGGCTCGGGCAACGAGACCCACAACTACCCGTGGAACGGCTCCTCGACCTTCTCCTGCAAGACGACGCCGGGCGGCCCGGGCACCACGCCCGCGCCGACGCCGACGAAGCCCGGGACCGAGCCCTCCGCCCCGGCGCCCTCCGCCACGCCGTCCGCGGGCGAACCCACCCCGCCCGGCACCCCGGAGACGACGGCGCCGGGGACCTCCGAGCCCTCCGCGCCGCCCACGGAGGACGCCTCCGCCCCCGCCGTGCCCGGTACGACGGCACCCTCGCCGTCCGCCACCGACGACGGTGACGGGTCGCTCGCGACCACGGGAGCGCAGTTCACCCCGTACGCGGTGGCCGCCGGGGTCCTCGCCGCCGCCGGCGCCGGGATCCTGGTGCTCACCCGTCGCCGCCGGGCCCTCGGCCGGCACTGACCCCGAACCCTCGCGATGCCCCGGAGACGACGACCGCCTCCGGGGCATCGCCCTGCCCGCGTCCGGGGCATCCGGGGCGTCCGGTGCCGGTGCCGGTGCCGGTGCCGGTCGCGGGGCGTCGGCCGCGTACCCTCGCCTCGGAACGGCGCGACGGACGGTGCGCGGGAAACGGGGAACGGAAGATGGGCGAGGGGCCGGGACGGGTTGCGCGGTCCGACGGACGCGCCGGAGCCGGTGAGGTCGGCGAGGTCGGTGGGACCGACGGGGTCGGCGGGGATGAGCAGGCGCGGTCCGCGACCGTGCGCGTGTTCATCGCGCTCGCGCCGCCCGACGACGCGAAGGGCGAGCTGGCCGAGGCGCTGGGCCCGGCCTACGAGGCGTATCCGCGCATGCGGTGGAACCGCATCGAGGACTGGCACATCACGCTGGCGTTCCTCGGCGAGCTGCCGGTCGCGACCGTTCCGCTCCTCCGGGCGCCGCTCGCGGACCTCGCGGCCTCGCGCCGGCCGGTCGAACTGGCGCTGCGCGGCGGCGGGCACTTCGACGATCGGGTGCTGTGGAGCGGGATCGACGGGGACCTGGAGGGGCTGCACGGGCTCGCGACCGAGGTGCGCGCGGTGGTCGGGGAGTGCGGCATCCCCTTCGAGGGCCGGCCGCTGCGCCCGCACCTGACGCTGGCCCGCGCCCGCCGCGACGATCCGTCCTCCGTACTGGAGGCGGCCGCCGGGCTCGCCGGGTTCAGCGGGCGGCGGTGGCGGGCCGCGCGCCTGCACCTGGTCGGCAGCGACTTCGGGCGCGGCCCGGGGCCGATCCGCTACCGCGACGTCGAGTCCTGGCCCTTCGGCGGGGCCTGAAGGGCTTGGTTCAAGGGCCGTACACGCGACGGCAGAGGTCGGCCGCGCCCATGGGGGCGTCGATCCGTTCGGCCTGCCGGCAGAGCCGGCGCAGCTCGGGCTGCCCGGCGGCGGGGGCGGACGGGCGGCTGCGGGGCCGGTCCTTCTTCGGGGGCTGGTTCTTCTTCGGGGGCCGGAGGACGGCCCGCGTCCGGTTCTTCTTCGTCGGCTCCTTCTTCCTTCCCGTCTCCTTCCTCGTCCTCTCCGGGGGCGGGGCCGCCGCCGGCCGGGGGGAGGCGGGTGCCGGGGCGGGTGCGGTGCGGGGCTCCGTCGTGGCGAGCGCCTCGCGCGGGGCCGCCGGTGTGGGATCCGGCCAGGTCGGCAGCGGTGCGGGGGCGCGTTCGGCCGCCGGGGCGAGGGCGGCGGGGCGGTCCGTCGGGTCCGGGGCGGGGCCGTGCGGGACGGCCACGCAACCGGCCGTGAGGAGCACGGCGGTCAGGAGGTACGCGGTGCGGCGGGCGTGCATGGGGCCACGCTGCCCGAGCCCGTACGGGACGGGGAGGCCGCGCGGCCCGTATCACCGTGACGAGTGAACCGGCCCCGTGGGTGGACGGGGCCGGTCCGTGTCGTCGGCCCCTGTCGCGGGTCCGTGTCGTCGGCCCTCGTCACCGGTCCGCGAGGAGGGCCGCCACCGCGTGGGCGGTGTCCGGGTGGCGGCCCGTCAGGGACGGCGGGCGGGGGGCCGTACCGGCCGGGGCCCACGGTTCGTCGCAGCCGAGGAGCCGTGCCAGCGCGTCGCAGGTGTCCGGGTGGACGGGTAGGAGCACGGCGCCGGTCGCGGCCGGGGGCGGCCCGCCGGCCGGGGCCCACTCCCCCGCGCAGCCCAGGAGTTCCGCGAGGGCGTCGCAGGTCGCCGGGTGCGCGGGCAGGAGCGCCGCGCCGCGCGGGGCGCCCACCGCCGGGCCGGGGCGGGCGGCGCGGGGTGCGGCCGGGGGCCGGCGCCACGGCGGGATCCAGTCGTCCAGGGCGGGAAGCCGGGCCGGGAAGATCCGTCCCGCCTCGCGGATGAGCAGCGGGGCGAGGTCCCCGGCGTTCGAGCGGAGGGTCGTGATGAGGACCGGCAGCCAGGGCAGCAGGACGGCGTCCGGCAGCCGCCCGAAGGCGTTCGACACGGCCTCCACCACGACGTCCGCGAGGCCCGGCACCGGTTCGAGGGCGTGCACGAAGCCGCTGAGGTAGCGCGGGTAGGAGGGCACGACCAGGGGACTGGCGAGCAGTTCGTCGCAGCGGGCCCGCAGTTCCTGCCGGGAGAGGGTGCCGAGCTGCACCTGTGCCGCCCAGAGCAGCGCCGTCTTCGCGGGGTCCTTCGGGTGCGACTGGGCGACGGCCAGCTCCAGCTGGGTCCTGTCGCAGCCCAGGGACAGGGCCAGGCCCTCCATGCTGAAGAGGAAGCCCAGCATGGCCGCCACCTGTCCCGTGGTCGCGTCCTCGTCCTGGAAGGCCGTGGGCAGCAGGGTGCAGTAGTGGGCGTAGCCGGTGCGGACGAAGGACTCGATCCACGGGGGCAGCACCGGTTCGGCGGTGCGGTAGTACGCGAGGAGGCCGCGCACCCGGCGCAGCACCTCCGGCGCCCCGTCCACCGTGCGCTCGCCCGCGAGGACCTCCAGGGCGCGGTGGCCCAGCTCGTCGGCGAGCCGTCGGCCGCCGAGGTACAGGGTGGCGTCCTCGACGGCCGCGAGGACCTCGGCCGTCGTGGCCCGCGCTCCGTGGGCGGTGCGGCGCAGGCGCTGCTCCAGGACCTGTTCGAGGCTGACGCCCTCGTAGCCCAGCTCGATGAGGGCCCGCTGGTGGGTGCCGAGGGCGAGGTCCCAGGACTCCTGGACGGACCGCTCGCCCAGTCTCCGCTCCCCCATGACGGGCCGCGCCGCGCCGTGGGGCATCAGGCGGCGCAGCATCCACAGGACGTCGGAGCAGGACCGCAGTTCCGGCCGGGAGGCCATGTCGAGCAGGGCCCGGCGCACACCGCGCTGCTGGAGGTTCAGCTCCAGCGGGGCGAGCCGGTCGTGGACGTCGCGGGCGAGGGGTGGCAGCGCCTCGTAGCCGACCCGGCCGATCCGGTCGCCGCCCATCATGATCTCGACGATCCTGCGCACGTCCCGCCGGCCGGGCACGCCGTCCTTCTCGATGCAGGTGACCGCCGCGTCCTGGAAGTCGTACGGGGTGGGCTTGGCCCGGTCCCGCATGCCGGCGAGCAGGATCGAGGTCTCGAAGACGGCGATGGCGTCGGCGGTGGAGGCGAGGTAGCCGTTGCGACGGGCGGCGCGGACGACGTCCACGGACCAGCCGAGCAGTTCGGCCTCGTCGAGGGTGTCGAGGACGGGCGGCCGCCGGAGGAACCCGGAGAGGCGATCCTCGGCGGGGGCGGGGGCGGGGGCCGGGCCCAGGTCCGGGATCGCGGCGGGCGCCGCCGCCCTCTCCGCCGGGGTCTTCTTCTCGGGGGTCTTCTTCGTGCCGGCCTGTCCCTCCAGGCGGTACGGCTTCACGCGGGTGCGCCTGAGGTTCTTCGCCCACTGCGCCGCGGCGATCGACACGGAGCCGGAGGCCAGGCCGAACTGCGCCTCGATGGCGGCGTGGCTGGACGGGATCAGGCCGTACTGCCAGGTCGTGGTGGTGCGCGGGGAGATCTCGAAGCCGTCGGCGCCGTGCACGCCGAACTCCTCGACGCGGCTGGCCGCGTGGAAGGCACCGCAGACGTACAGGCAGTCCGCCGGGTCGGTGCCGGTCGCGGCCAGGTGCTCGCGCATCCGGGTCCACATGTGGCGCTCGCGGTCCTCGTCCACGCGGACGCGGTCCCCGTCGCCGGGGGCGAGCCGCCGGAAGAGGCTGCCTATGAGGAACATGACCTGGCGGTAGGTGTCGTGGTCGCCGTCGCCGAGCGGGACCTCGACGTACTGGTGCCACCACTCCGACCAGTGCCGCACCCTGCCGTGGCGCAGCAGGTGCTCCTCCAGTTCGGCGAAGCGGGGGCGCAGGTCGCCGATCTCGACGCCGACGGCCTCGCCGTGCAACGCGGCCCCGTCCTCCCGGGTCTCCTCCTCCTGGTCGTCGCCCGCCGGACGGCGGGCGTCCCACTGGAAGACGTGGTCGGAGGAGCGGTCGACGAGGACGAGTTCCACGCCGGGGGTGTCGAGGGCGTACGCGACGGCCTGGTACTCGGCGGAGGCCTCCGTGATCGGGGCGACGACGGACAGCGGGGCCCAGTCGGGCGGGAAGCCGTCGATGTCGCTCGCGAACGCCTGCACCGCGACCGGCAGCCGGCAGTTGCGCAGCTCGGTCAGGAGCGGGGCCATGTCCTCGCACAGCTCCAGGTAGACGACCTTGGGCCGCTTCTCGCGCAGTCGGCGGGCCATGGCGAGGGCGGAGGCGGGCGAGTGGTGGCAGACGGGGAAGATCTCCAGCGGTTCGCGGACCGCCCGGTCGACGTCGTCGACCATGCCGAGGAGGATGCCCTCCAGGGCGTCCGGTCCGCCCGCGAACTCCTCCGCCGCGGCGTGCAGTTGCGCGCGCAGGGAGGCGAAGACGCGGCCGGGACCCGTCCCGGCACCGGGGGCCGTACGGGGGTCGGGGGCCGCGCTCATGCCAGCTTCGCGATCGCCTCGCGACCGCCCTCCAGGAACTCGGGCCAGGACCCGCCCTCCTCCTTGCCCCGGGGCTCGACGACGCCGTGGAGGTACTTGTTGAGGATGGCGAGGTCCTCGGGCTCGCGGCGGGCGAGGGTGCCGACGAGCGAGGCGGCGAGGGTGCGGGCGGTGAGGGTGCGCTCGCCGAAGAAGTTGCCGTGCAGGATCGAGTCCTCCAGGACGCCGATCTGTTCGGCGGTGGAGAGCGCGGACTCCAGCTTCTCGTCGTCGCCGCCGGCCGCGGCGGCGGAGGCGCGCAGGTCGGCGAAGCTCTGGAGGAGGACGTCGAGGAGGGTGGGCGGCACGTCCAGTTCGATCCGGTGGCGGCGCAGCAGCTCCTCGGTGCGGAAGCGGACGATCTCGGCCTCGCTCTTCTTGTTCGTCACGACGGGGATGCGGACGAAGTTGAACCGGCGCTTGAGCGCGGAGGAGAGGTCGTTGACGCCCCGGTCGCGGCTGTTGGCGGTGGCGATGACCGAGAAGCCGGGCTTGGCGAAGACGATGTTCTCGCCGTCGGCGCCGTCGAGTTCGGGGACGGAGATGTACTTCTCGGAGAGGATCGAGATCAGGGCGTCCTGGACGTCGCTGGTGGAGCGGGTCAGCTCCTCGAAACGGCCGATGGTGCCGGTCTCCATGGCGGTCATGATCGGCGAGGGGATCATCGACTCGCGGGACTGGCCCTTGGCGATGACCATGGAGACGTTCCAGGAGTACTTGATGTGGTCCTCGGTGGTGCCGGCCGTCCCCTGGACCACCTGCGTGGAGTTGCGGCTGATGGCGGCCGCGAGGAGTTCCGCGAGCCAGCTCTTGCCGGTGCCGGGGTCGCCGATGAGGAGGAGGCCCCGGTCGGAGGCGAGGGTGACGATGGAGCGCTCGACGAAGCTGCGGTCGCCGAACCACTTCTGCGCCACCTCGCGGTCCAGGCCGTCGGCGCGCTCGGAGCCCAGGACGAACAAGCGGACCATCTTCGGGGAGAGGCGCCAGGAGAACGGCTTGGGGCTGTCGTCGATCGACTCCAGCCAGTCGAGTTCCTCGGCGTACTTGATCTCGGCGGGAGCGCGGAGCAGGTCGGACATGCGAGGGGCCTTTCGGGTCTTCGGGGCTTCAGGTCATCGGGGCTCGGGGGCCCGGGTGCTCAGGTGAGGAAGGTCTTGAGTTCGTGCACGAGCTTGTCGACGCGGCCGGAGACCACCGGGGTGCCGAGCGCCTTGAACCGCTCCCGGAACCAGGGGTTGACCTCCTGCCGTCCCGAGCTGGTCACCGAGCCGACGGGGATGAACCGCACGCCGGAGCGGTGGACCGCCTCGATGCCCTCGTACAGCGGCTGCGAGCGGTCGAACTCGTAGAAGTCGGAGATCCAGACCATGACGGTGTTCTTCGGTTCGGCGATCTTCGGCCGGGCCATGGCCATCGCCACGGGTCCGTCGTTGCCGCCGCCGAGGTTGGTGCGCAGCAGCACGTCGAACGGGTCGCGCACCCAGGGGGTGAGGTCGATCGCGCGGGTGTCGTACGCGACGAGGTGGACGTCCACCTTGGGGAGCCCGGCGAAGATCGAGGCGAGGATGGTGCAGTTGACCATCGAGTCGACCATGGAGCCGGACTGGTCCACGACCACGATCAGCCGCTGGGGCGTGGTCCTGCGGGTCGTGTGCCGGTAGTAGAGGCGGTCGACGTAGAGCCGTTCCTCCTCCGGGCTCCAGTTGGTGAGGTTCTTCCAGATGGTGCGGTCGAGGTCCAGGTTGCGGAAGACCCGCTTGGGCGGGACCGAGCGGTCCAGCTCGCCGGCGGTGGCCTTCTCCACCTGGGTGCGGAGGACTTCGGCGACCTGGTCGACGTAACGCCGGATGAGGGACTTGGCGTTGGCGAGGGCGACGCCGGAGAGGTTGCCCTTGTCGCGGAGGAGCTGCTCGATCAGGGACATGCTGGGGGTGAGCCGGGCGGCCAGCTTCGGGTCGGCGAGGACCTCGCGCAGGCGCATGCGGCTGACCAGGTCGGCTTCGAGGGAGCCGAGTTCGGGCCCGAGGCCGCCGACCGGGCCGGTCGCCCGTCCGCCGCGCAGTCCGCCGGGCGGGCAGCCGAGGGCGCGTTCCAGCCAGCCGGTGTCGGACTGCCAGCGCGCCAGCTGTCCGGCGGAGACGGCGCCCGAGCCGGTGGAGAAGACGTTGAGCAGGAGTTTCGAGGCGAGGGCGGCGCGCCGGACCTCGGCGGCCCGGTCGCGATCCCCGTCCGGTTCGGCCTCCGGGGTCATCAGGCCGTCGAACTCGTCGGCCAGGTCCGGGTGGCGCTGGACGACGGAGTCGACGGAGGCGCCCGGGTCGAGCAGGGCGGGCGGCAGGCCGATGTCCTCGACGACGGCGAGGCTCGCCGACTCCAGGGCGGGCTGCTCCTCGGGGTCGAAGAGCCGGGCGAGGAGGCGCCAGTAGAGGACCTGGCGGCGGTTGTCGTCGGGATCGGGGACGGGGGCCGGGGCGGTGGAGGCCGTACCCGTGGAGCTCGTACCGGCGGAGGCCGGGGCGGTGGGGCCGGTCATGTGCGCAGCAGCTTTCCGGCTCGTTCGCGCAGGACGGCGACCGCGTCCGTGGCCGCCTTCTCCGCGCGGACCCCGGCCTTGTCGGTGGTCCCTCCGGCCCACGCGCCCGCGTGGACGGCGGTGGTCTTCTTCCGGACGGTCGTCTCGACGGCGAGCGGCTGGAGGACGAACTCCCCGGCGTCCCAGCGGAGCAGCCCCAGGCAGGCGCCGGACGCGGCGACCGCCTCCGGGGTGAGGGGCCCGGCGTCCGGGATCCGGTCGGTGTCGACGGCCAGCCGGTGTCCCGCGACGGTGAGGACCGTCGGCCCGTCGTCCGTGCGCTCCGCCGCGTACCCCTCCAGGAGGACGGGCACGGCGATGCGGGACGGGTGGCGGTCCAGCGGGGCGGTCACGGGGTCGGTCGCGGTGGAGAGGATCACCCGGGCCGTTGCGAAGGGGTCGGCGGGCTCTCCCGTACGGGCCCGTCCGTCGTCCCAGAGGAGGTCGCCCCCGGCGGTGAGGGGCATGGCGTCGAGCTCCACGGAGCGGCCCTCGCCCGCGGCGGCGAGCAGCGACATGCGGGGCCGGAGCAGCTGCCACAGGCCGGCGCCGACGACGGTGTCCGGCTTGGGCGCGGACACGGCGGCCCGGACCAGGCGCGGCGCGGTGCCGTCGGCGGGCTCGAACACGGCGTGGACCTGGGCCTGTACGGCGGTGGCGTGCTCCTGGAGGTCGATGCCGAGCGGCAGGAGGCGGCCGGTCGCCGTGGAGACGGCGGCGGGACGGGTGGCGCCGGGCAGGGTGAGGAGCAGGGCGCGCGTCCACAGGTCGGCCCAGCGGCGCACCGGGACGCGTTCCAGGGCGGTTCCCGGGCAGGAGGCGGCGAGTTCGGCCGCGAATCCGTCGAGGAGCGTGGCCTGCCGGCGCAGCGCCGGGTCCGGGAGCAGGGCGGAGACGACGGGCGCGGCGCCGCCGACGAGGTCGTGGTCGATGCCCCGCCAGCCGGCGCGGGCGAGGTCGCACAGCCAGGCGCGGGCGGCGGCGAGCACGTGTGCGGCGGGCTCCTCCTCCACGGCACCCACGGACCCCGGGGGTGTCGGCTCGGCGGGCGGGCGGCCGGTGGCGTCCGCGACGCGGGCCGTCAGGGCGTCGTGCGCGGAGCCCATGAGGGCGGTGCGGGCGGCGGCGAGCGCGACGAAGTGGTCCTCGCCGGCGGCACCGGCCGCGGCCTTGTCGGCCGCCTCGGCGACCCGCGTCGCCAGCGGGGTGCCGGCGACGGCGTCCACCAGGGCGGCGAGTCCGTCGGCCTGCTCGGGCCCGGGGCGGAGCAGGCCGGCGACGAGCACCCGGTCGAAGGCGTCGACGGCGTCCAGGGCCTCGTCGAGGCCGTCGAGGGGGTCGGTGAGCAGGTCCACGCGCATCAGGCCACCGCCCTCGTCGGCGGGAACCAGTGCATCTCGGGCACCGGCAGGGTGGTCGGCTCCAGTTCGAGGTAGGCCAGGTGGCGCAGGAACCGGCTGAACACCGGGGCGGCGGCCGAGGTGTCGCCCTGCGCGGGGCGCGTGGCGGTCATCGCCGAGACGAGCGCGGCGGCGCCGGGCTCCGCGTCGGGCGTGTCGGCCTTCAGGTAGCGGGCGACGCGCCCGGCGCCGTACTGGAGGACGGCCTCGGTGACGAGCGCGCGGAGGTGGTTGCAGAAGCTGCCGCGCGCGCCGCCGCAGGGGCGGTTGTTGTTGGTGCTGCACGCGAACGCGTACGTCCCGGCGGCGATGGAGGACACGTACACGCGTCCCGTGTCGGATCCGCTGGACACGACGCCCTGCAACCGTCCGTCGGCCAGCTCGACGAACGGCACCTTGGCGAGTTTCCGCGGTCGCGCGGGCGGTACCACCCGCGCCGTACTCGACCTCTCCCAGACCGGCAACGACCTCTCCCATGCACGTCGAAGGGGGTGTTCACACCTGATCGGCGGAACGTCGACGAACCTATCCCCGGCCACTGACAACGGCTTCGGAGGCGGCGGTCCCCCGGATCGCGGCCGCTTCTACGCCTGGCGGGTGAAACCCGGCGGGTGGGTTGGATCTTGGAGGCGCCCGCGCGATACCTGTGGGGCGGGCCCGCGTCGAGGCGGGACATTCCACAGTGAGGACACCCATGCGTGCACGAACGGTTCTGATCTCCCTGGTCGCGGCGGGTTCGCTGCTGGGTCCGGCCGCGCCCGCCCAGGCCGACGCCGTCGGCGACGTCGTCGTCTTCTCCACCGAGGCGCAGGCGCTGGACGTCTACAGCGACCCGTCCGGCTGCCAACGGCTGCCCGCGGTCGCGCACGTGCTGACGAACCGGACGGACAAGCCGGTGAGGATCTACGGCAACCCGTTCTGCCTCGGTCCCTCGGTGGCCGTCCAGCCCGGGTACGGAACCCATGTCCCGGGCGGCGCGGGGTCGTTCTCGGCCTGACGCCGGCGCCGAGGGCACGCCGGAGGGGTTGGGGTCCCCCCTCCCCCGACATCGGCGATCACCTCATCGCGGCAACGCGCGCGTGAGCCAGGCCACTTCGCCGTTCTCCTCCGTGGAGACGCGGTCCCGTTCGAACCCGAGCTTCTCGAGGACGCGGAGCGACGGCGCGTTCCACGTGCCGACGGTCGACCAGAGCCGCTTCCGGCCGGTCGCCGCGGCGGCGTCGAGGACCGCGGCGGCGGCCTCGGTGGCGTAACCGCGTCCGTGCACGCGCCGGAACAGCTCGTACGCGATCTCGGGCTCCTCCAGGGTGGTGCGGCCGACGATCAACCCGCAGTATCCGATGAAGTCGCCCTCGTCGCGGCGCAGGATGGGCAACAGGGCGATGCCCGTCTCCTCCGTCGCGGTGAGGAACCCGGCGATGGCCGCCCGAATGCGTTCGACCGGGGGCGTTCCCTTGCCGCGTTCGGCGAGGAGGGCGCAGAACTCGGGGGCGTCCGACTCGGCCCACGGCCGCATGACGAGCCGCTCGGTCTCCAGGTGGAACGCCATCTTCTCGTACGTGCTCATGCCCCCACCCTTCCTCACGGGTCGTCACGGACCGCGGCCGGGAGCCCGGCCGTGCGAACGGGCCGAGGGGTACGGCCGTGTGACCGCCCGCCCGTCCCCGCCCCGGACGCGGCGGCCCGGTCGGTCCGTCGTAGCGCGAGCAGCCCGCCGACGCCCGGAACGAGTGCCAGGGCCTTGGCGGCGGCCGGGGCCCGCCGGAGGCGCCAGGTCGCGATCACGACGAACAGGTAGGCGCAGCCGTGGGTGGGGCCCGCCAGGGACGAAACGGGTTCGAGGTGGACGGTGAGCACGTTGACCAGCATCACGATCAGGGAGATCAGCTCGGTCCGGGCCGCGACGCGCAGGGAGCGGGGGTGGCGCGGGTCCATGGTCACACCCCCGTCGTGGAGCCGGGGCGGATGATCATCAGGACGGTGACGGTGGCCCACAGCAGGTTGAAGACGCCGGTGAGCGCGGCCAGTCGGCCCGGGTTCAGGGGGGCCGGCGTGGTGGGGCCCGTCGTCTCCGTCAGGGCGCGGTCCTGGGCGGGCAGGACGAGGAGGGCCAGGACGCCCGCGGCGGCCGCGGTCAGCAGGATCGAGGTGATCAGCCAGGCGTCGCCGAGGACGTCGAGGCTGCCGGCCGTGGCGAGGCCGAAGAGGGGGACGGCGATGCCGATGCCCGCGTAGACCCGGCAGATGCGGTGCAGCGTCCGCAGGGTCGTCCGGGCGTCGCCGTCGCCGGGGTCGCCCAGGGCGCGGCGCAGCGTCGGAGGGAACATGCTCGCGGCAACGGTGACGGGGCCGACGGTGACGAGGGCGGCCAGTACGTGCAGGGACAGGAGGACCTTGGTCACGCCCGGCGCTCCGGGGCGGTGCGGCGCTCGCCGACGACCGTGGAGGCCGGGAGGCGGCCGGCCCTGGAGGTGCCCCGGAGGGAGTCGCCGTCGACCGTGACGTCGAACGCCAGGTTCAGCCGCAGGGGCTTGGTGACGGCCTGCTTCCAGGTGAGCCGGTCGCCGTCGAGGACGACGTCGACGAGCGGTACTCGCTCGCCGGCCCCGTGGGCGACCCCGGTCAGGACGGCGTCCTGCTCGTGGAGTTCGACCACGGCCGTCATCCTGCCGATGGGGGTGGAGAGGGACAGGTCCCAGGTGCCTTCGACGGACATGCGATGTTCTTCCTGACGGTGCGGTGCGGAGGGGTGGGGGGTTTCAGAGGGCGGCGGGGACCGGGCCCCGGGCGCGCCAGACGGTGCCGCGCCGCTCGTGGGCGAACAGTTCCTCGACGGCGTGGGCGATGCGGGGGCCCTGTTCGCGTTCGAGGAGGTACAGGCCCAGGTCGAGCCCGGAGGTGACGCCGGCGCCGGTGATCAGGTCGCCGTCGTCGACGACACGGGCGCGGACCGCGCGGGCACCGGCGGCGTCCAGCATGTCCAGGCCCAGGTGGTGGGTGGTGGCGTGGCGTCCTTCGAGGAGGCCCGCCATCGCCAGGACGAGGGAGCCGCCGCAGACGGTGGCGACCGTGACGTCCGGGTCGTCCATCGCCCGCCCGAGGAGCGCGGGGAGTTCGGTGGTCAGCGTGCGGCCCAGCAGCACCGGGACGAAGTCGTCCTGCTTCCGTTCGCCGGCGCCCGCCTCGTCCTCCGGGAGCTCGCCGGGCTCGCCCACGCGGCCGGAGGCGCCGGGCACCAGGATCACGTCCGCCCGCTCCGGATCGAGTGCGCCGGTGGCGCGCAGCGCCAGCCCTCCGGTGCCGCTGGTCACCTCGCGGGGGCCCTCCGCGGAGACCAGCTCGACGGTCACCGCGCCTCCCGACGCCGTACCGCCGGCGTACAGCACCTCGTAGGGGGCGACGACGTCGAGCGGGTCGAAGCCGTCGAACAGGACGATCTGGATGTGCATGGGGCGTTCCTTCGGGGGCGTTCCTTCTCCGACGCGTCGAAGTCAACCGCTCGCCGGCCCGGCGTCCCAGTGGCAGGAGTGACAGGTTTCGACGGGAAAGTGCCATCGGCCTCCGAGGGCTCCCGGGCCGCTATGACATGGGGAGATCCGGGTGCCCATCCGCACACCGGCTCGATTCGCCGTACGTCGGAGAGGTAGGTTCCGGACATGCACACAGTCGCCGTTCTCGCCCTGGACCGGGTGATCCCGTTCGACCTGTCCACCCCGATCGAGGTCTTCTCGCGGACCCGTCTGCCGGACGGGCGGCCCGGCTATCAGGTCCGCGTGTGCGCCGAACGCGACGAGGTCGACGCCGGGACCTTCGCCCTGCGCGCACCCCGGCGGCTGGAGGGCCTGCGGGACGCGGACACGATCATCGTGCCGGGCGTCGCCGACCCCGCGGCTCCGCTCTCCCCCGCCGTACGCGACGCGCTGCGGTCGGCCGCCGCCGACGGCACCCGGATCGCCTCCCTCTGCGTGGGCACCTTCCCCCTGGCCGCCACGGGGCTCCTCGGCGGGCTGCGCGTCACGACCCACTGGCAGGCGGCCGGGCTGCTGGCCGCCCTCCACCCGGACCTCGACGTCGACCCGGACGTCCTCTACGTCGACAACGGCCAGTTCCTCACCTCGGCCGGCGCGGCCGCGGGCCTGGACCTGTGCCTGCACATGATCCGTCGGGACTACGGGTCGGCGGTCGCCGCCGACGCCGCCCGCCTGTCGGTGATGCCGCTCGAACGCGAGGGCGGCCAGGCGCAGTTCATCGTCCACGACCACGCTCCCGTGCCGCAGGGCTCCGAACTGGAGGCGCTGCTCGCCTGGCTGCGGGAGAACCTGGCCCGCGACCTCACCCTGGCCGACATCGCCGCGCGCGCCGGGACCAGCACCCGGACCCTGATCCGGCGGTTCCGCGACCAGACCGGCACCACTCCGCTCCAGTGGCTCCACCGGGCCCGCATCCGCCAGGCGCAGCACCTCCTGGAGACCACGGAGCACTCCGTGGAGCGCATCGGCGGCCAGGTCGGCTTCGGCTCTCCCACCACGTTCCGCGACCGCTTCAAACGCACCACCGGTGTCAGCCCGCAGGCCTACCGGCGCACTTTCGGCTGAGGCCGGACCGGCGCGCCGGAGCCGGCGGCCGGGCGGCGGCCCGTGGGCCCGCGCCGTCGAGCGGGTTCAGCCGGTCGACGCGGCCGGGGACCACACGCCGGACCACTGCTCGGCGCCGTACTCCTCGTACCGTTCCACCTCGGCGAAGCCCAGCTTCGCCGCGAGGCGCATCGCGCGGTCGTTGGCGGTGCAGGTGCGGAGCGTCACCGGCTCGCCGGGGAACGCGTCCGCGAACCAGTCGAGCGCCACCGCGCACGCCTCCGTGGCGTACCCGTGTCCCCACGCCTCCGGCAGGAGCAGGTAGCCGAGTTCGGCCCCTCCGGTGTCCGGGGGCTCCGCGTCGCGCCGGTCGAGCGTGACCGTGCCGATCATCGCTCCGTCGCGTTCGACCACGAACAGGCCGGGGCGCCGTCCGGGCACCTCGGGCATCGCGCGTTCGAGTTCGTCGCGCGGCCGGGACCCGCCGATGTGGGTGCCCACCTCGGGCGACGAGAACAGCGCGACGAACGCCGCGCGGTCCCGGGCCTCGGACGCGCGGAGCACGAGCCGCGCGGTCGCGATCGGGGCGGGCGGCCAGACGGCGGGTCCCGGTCCTGTCATGGCGGGCAACCTATCGCACGCCCGCCGTACGGCACCCGGGCGAGGCCGCAGTCCGGCCCGTCGCGCCGTACGGGGGATGATGGGGGCGGAACGCCGGAACACGAGATCAGGAGCTTCCATGGTGAAGCGGGTCCACCAGCCCCGCGAGGACGCGGAGTTCGACTTCGTCCTCCGGGTGAGCGGGGCTCCGGTCCTCGCGTACTTCGTCGGGACGTGGCCCAAGGCGATCGAGGACTGCCGGGCGATGGACCTGGTCGTGGGCGGCGTCGCCGAGGAGTACGCGGACCGCCTGACGGTCGTCCGTACCGACATGACGCGCTGTCCGGCCGCGACCGGGCGGTACGGGGTGACCGGAGCACCGTCCCTCGTCCTCCTGGAGGAGGGGGAGGCGGTGGCGCACGGCACGGGGCGCATGACCACCGCCGAGGTCCGGGCGCTCCTGGACGGCCGCCTCTGAGCCCCGGCGCCCTCCCCGGGCGCACCACGGCGCGGCCCCGTCCGGGCCCCGCAGGCGGCGGGCGGCGCGGCCGGGTCGCCGGGGGCCCGCCGCCCCGGGATTCCCGCCGGGCCACTCGCCCGGCCGACGGCCGCCGTCCCTCCGCGCGCCCGCGTCTCCCTGCCGTGGCCCGCTTCCGTGCGCCTGAGTCCTTCCCCTGCCGCGATCTGCTTCCGCGCGCCCGAGTCTTCCTGCCTCAACCGGCTCCCCCGCGTCTGAATCCTCCTGCCCTGGCCTGCTCCCCATACCTGAGCCTCCCGGCCCCCGGCCCGCTTCCCCTCTCCTGAGCCTGCCTGCCCCGGCCCCGCTCCCCCCACCTGAGCCGCCGCAGGCCGCAGCCCGCTCCGTACTCTCCGCCCCGCATCCCCGCGCCCGACCTCCGGCGCCCGTGCGGCGCTTTCGCATGCAATCACCGCCTTCCCGATTCAACCGGGTACCCGCGTTTGCGCTTATCGCGCGTCTGCAATTATTGTCGAGGCACGTAAAGCGCTCACTCAAGCAATCACGGAAGGGCTGAGCCATGCCGCTCGCACTCCTCGCCCTGGCAGTCGGGGCCTTCGGGATCGGGACGACCGAATTCGTCGTCATGGGGCTGCTGCCCGGGATCGCCGCCGAATACGGCGTCTCCATCCCCACCGCGGGCCTGCTGGTCACCGGCTACGCGCTCGGCGTCGTCGTCGGCGCGCCGCTGCTGACCGTCCTCGGCGGCAGGGTGAGCCGCAAGCGGATGCTCATGCTGCTGATGGGCCTGTTCGTGGTCGGCAACGTGCTCTCCGCCGTCGCCCCGAGCTTCGGACTGATGCTGACCGGTCGCGTCGTCGCCTCGCTCGCCCACGGATCGTTCTTCGGCATCGGGTCGGTCGTGGCCGCAGAGCTGGTCGCGCCGGACAAGAAGGCCGGCGCCATCGCCACCATGTTCACCGGACTGACCGTCGCCAACATCGTCGGCGTGCCGCTCGGCACCTTCATCGGACAGGCCGTGGGCTGGCGCGCCACCTTCGCCGTCGTCGCCGCGCTCGGTGTGGTCGGGCTGCTCGGCATCGCCAGGCTCGTGCCCGCCGCGCCCCGCCCCGAGGGCGCCCGCCTGCGCGGCGAGCTCAAGGCCTTCCGCAACCCCCAGGTCCTGCTCGCGATGGCCATGACCGTGCTCGGCTTCGGCGGCGTCTTCGCCGCGATCACCTACATCGCGCCGATGATGACCGAGGTCGCCGGCTACTCCGAGGGCGCGGTCACCTGGCTCCTCGTCCTCTTCGGCACCGGCATGTTCCTCGGCAACCTGCTCGGCGGCCGGTACGCGGACCGCGCGCTGATGCCCCTGCTGTACGTCACCCTCGGCGGCCTGGCGATCGTCCTCGCGCTGTTCACCGTGGCCGCCCACGACAAGGTCCTCTCGGCGATCGCCGTCCTCCTCGTCGGCGCGCTCGGCTTCGCCACCGTGCCGCCGCTCCAGAAGCGCGTCCTCGACCAGGCGCACGGCGCGCCGACCCTGGCCTCCGCCGTCAACATCGGCGCCTTCAACCTCGGCAACGCGCTCGCCGCCTGGCTCGGCGGCACGGTCATCGCCGCCGGCTTCGGCTACACCGCCCCGAACTGGGTCGGCGCGATCCTCGCCGCCGCCGCGCTCGGCCTCGCGCTGTGGTCCGCCGCGCTGGAGCGCCGGACCCCGGCGGTCGAGGCCGACGCTCCCGAGGCCGTCGACGCCGGTGCCCGCGTCCCCGTACACCACTGACCCCCGTCCCACCCTTCTCGAGAGAAAGCCGCACTCCCATGTCCCTCCCCCACATCCCCACCGTCGTCCTCAACGACGGCACCGAGATCCCCCAGCTCGGCTTCGGCGTCTTCCAGGTCCCCGACGACGAGACCACCACCGCCGTCACCCACGCCCTGGAGGCCGGATACCGCTCCATGGACACCGCCGCCGTCTACGGCAACGAGGCCGGAGTCGGCCGGGCGCTCGCCGCCTCCGGCATCGCCCGCGACGAGCTGTACGTCACCACCAAGCTGTGGAACGCCGACCAGGGGTACGACGCCACCCTGCGGGCCTTCGACGACAGCCTCGCCAAGCTCGGTCTCGACCACGTCGACCTGTACCTGATCCACTGGCCCGCCCCGGCCCGCGACCTGTACGTCGACACCTGGCGCGCCATCGGGACGCTGGTCGCGGACGGCCGGGTCCGCACCGCCGGCGTCTCCAACTTCAAGGCCGCGCACCTGGAGCGGCTGCTCGACAGAAGCGACCTCGTGCCCGCCGTCAACCAGATCGAGCTGCACCCCGGCCTCCAGCAGCGCGAGCTCCGCGAGCTGCACGCCGTCCACGGGATCGCCACCGAGGCGTGGAGCCCGCTCGCCCAGGGTGCCGTCCTCGCCGACCCGGTCGTCGCCGGCATCGCGGCCCGGCACGGGAAGTCCCCCGCCCAGGTGGTGCTGCGCTGGCACCTCCAGCTCGGGAACGTCGTCATCCCGAAGTCCGTCACCCCCGCCCGCATCCGCGAGAACCTCGACGTCTTCGACTTCGACCTCGGCGCGGAGGAGATGGCGGCGATGGCCGGCCTCGACCGCGGCCTGCGCACCGGACCGGACCCCGACGTCCTCGACTGAGTCCGGTGGAACCGGCGTCCGGGCCCGGTGGAACCGGCGGCGAAGACCGGTGGTTCCACCGATGCCGGCCGGACGCCGGACGCGGAGAGTGGCCGGGCCAGTCCAAGGCACGGCCGCTCTCCGTTCCCGTTCGCGTTCCTGCTTCCGGTTCCCGTTCCGGTTTCGGTTCCCGTCGGAGAGCGGCCGCCGCACGACACGAGAGGACGACTCCGTCGTGAGACGACACCTTGCCGCAGCCGCCACCGCCACCGCCGCCTCCCTCACCCTGCTCCTCGCCCCCGGCGTCCGGGCCGCCGACGCCTCGGCGGCCAATCCGTACGAGCGCGGCCCCGCGCCGACCCAGGCGAGCGTGGAGGCCCTGCGGGGCCCCTACGCCGTCTCGCAGACCACCGTCTCCTCCCTCGCCGCCACCGGCTTCGGAGGCGGGACCATCTACTACCCGACGTCCACCGCCGACGGCACCTTCGGCGCGGTGGTGATCTCACCGGGGTTCACCGCGTACGAGTCCTCCATCGCATGGCTCGGGCCCCGCCTCGCCTCGCAGGGGTTCGTGGTGTTCACCATCGACACCCTCACCACGCTCGACCAGCCCGACAGCCGGGGCCGGCAGCTCCTCGCCGCGCTCGACCACCTGACGCAGCGCAGCGCCGTGCGGGGCCGGGTCGACGCGAGCCGCCTCGGGGTGATGGGGCACTCCATGGGCGGCGGAGGGAGCCTCGAAGCCGCCAAGAGCCGGCCCTCCCTCAAGGCGGCCGTTCCCCTGACCGGCTGGAACACGGACAAGACCTGGCCCGAGATCAAGACCCCCACCCTGGTCATCGGCGCGGACGGCGACACGGTCGCGCCCGTCGCCACCCACTCGGAGCCCTTCTACGAGAGCCTGCCGAACTCGCTCGACAAGGCGTACCTGGAGCTGAACGGCGCCACGCACTTCACGCCGAACACGTCGAACACGACGATCGCGAAGTACAGCATCGCGTGGCTGAAGCGGTTCATCGACGACGACACCCGCTACGAGCAGTTCCTCTGTCCGCTGCCGCGACCGAGCCTCACCATCGAGGAGTACCGGGGCAGCTGCCCGCTCGGTTCCTGACGGTCCGCACACCCTCTGTGCGCCGCCACAGAGGGGGGCTCCCGGCTCTGGGCCGCCGCCCAGAACCGGGAGCCTTCCACCGCCCCGTACCGTACGGATCGGTAACCTGACCGGCGTGAGCGGAGCGACCCACGTCACCGCCCCCGGCCCCCGGCTGTACGACCGCGCGGCCGAACTCGCCGCGGTGGCCCGTCTGACGGCCCCCGCCGGGGACGGCGGCGTCCTGTTCGTCACCGGAGGCCCCGGCGAGGGCCGCTCCGTCCTGCTCGCCCGGGCGGCCGACGACTTCCCCGGCCCGGCGCACCGGGTCGCCGCGCCAGGCCACCGGGTGCCGTGGAGCGGCGCGCGGGCCCTGTTCGCCGCCCTCGCGCCCGGCGCCCCTGAGGCGCGCCGGGCCCTGCGGACCGCGCGGGGCGAGGACGGTCTCGCCGCCGCCGTGTCCGGGCTCCTCGGGGTCCTTCCGGTCCTGGTCTGCCTGGACGACCTGCACCTCTGGGACGCCCATTCGCGCGCCGCGCTCGCCGCGGCGTGGCGGCGGGACCGCGCGCCGGGCCGCCCCGGGCCCCGCTGGCTCGTGTCGGCCGCCCGCCACCACCGGCTGCCCGACGTGCCGGGGGCGGAGACCGTACGGCTCGGGCGCCTCGGCCCGGAAGGCGCGCGGGCCCTCCTGCTCAACCTGTGCGCCCCTCCCCCGGCGCCGCCGGTCGTGCGGCGCCTCGTCGAGGAGGCGGCCGGGCACCCCGGCGTCCTCGTCTCGGCGGTACGGCGCCTCGGCACCGCCCGGCTCGCGGGGGGCTCGCCCCTCCCGGAGCAGCCGGTCGACGGGGCGGTCCTCACCGAGGTGTACGGCGGTTTCCTGAAGCACCTGCCCGCGGACGCCCGGCGGCTGCTCACGGTCGTGGCACTCGCCGGCCGTACCGAAGCGAATCGCACCGAGGCGAGCCGTACCGAGGAGGGTCGCACCGACGCGGGAGGACGGGAGGCCGCACACCGCCTGCCCGGTGTCGCCGTCGACGCCGTCCTCGGCGGCGCGCGGGCCGCGGGCGTCCCCGTCGAGCCGCTGGACGGTCTGGTCGCGGACGGGCTGCTGTGCCGCGCCGACGGACTGCTCCGCTTCGAGGACCCGTTCCTCGGGCGGGCCGTCCTCGCGTCCGCCCCGGCCTCCCGGCACCACGGGGTCCGGCGGGCGGGCGCGCCCCGGCCGGTCCGTACGGCGGTGGCGCTCGCGCGGGGCGAGCGCCACCGCGCCGACCGGCTCGGACCGCCCGCCGCCGTCCGCGCCCTCGCCCCTGCGGCCCGGGGCCGCTCGCACCTCGTGCGCGGTCTGGCGGCGCTGGCGGGCGGGCCGGTCATGGACGCGCACGAGGCCCTTCTGCGGGCGGCGGAGCTGCTGCGGGACCGGGCGCCGGCGGAGGCGTCCGACGCCCGGTTCCTCGCGATGGAGGCCGCCTGGGCCGGGGGTGACGTCGCCGCGTGCCTGGCGGCCCTCGACTGCGGCGGGGACGCCGGGGGGACGGAGCGCGACTTCCTCGACGGGCTCGGCGCCGCCCTGACCGTACGGCTCGGCGAGGCGCGCCCGGCCCTGGCGCGGGTGGTCGCGCGGGACGGCGCCGAGGACGATCCCCGGCTGCTGCTGCGGGCGGGGTCGGCCGCCCTGGTGCTCGGGGACACCGCGGCGGCGGCCCGGATCCACGCCCGCGCGCTGGCCCGCGCCCGGGCGGAGCACCGTACGGCCCTGCTGCCGCGCGTCCTGGAACACCTCGCGTACGCCGAGCTGCGGGCCGGGCGGTACAGCCGGGCCGCGCGCACCGCCCGGGAAGGGCTGCGGGCGGCGGAGCCGGTGGAGCAGCCGAACACCGCCGCCCACCAGCACGCCGTCCTGGCCCTGGTGGCCTCGGTGACGGGCGACGGGCCGGCGGTGGCGGAGCACGCGGGGCTCGCCCTCGGCACGGCGCGCCCGCACGGCCTCGTCCAGGCGGCGACGCTCGCGGAGTGGGCGCTGGCCCGGGACGAGCTGGGGCGCGGTCTGGCGGCGCAGGCGGCGGCGCGGCTCGTTCCGCTCGTCCGTCCCGGCCCCCGGGGCGGTCACTTCGCGCTGCGGATGCTGGTGGTGCCCTGCTTCGTGGAGGCGGCCGTCGCGTCGGGGCGGACGGCCGAGGCCCGGTCGGCGGCCGGGGAGTACGCGGTGTGGGCGGCGCAGGGCCTCGACGGTCCGGCACCGGCGCTGCTGGCCCGCTGCCGGGCCCTCCTCGCCCAGGGCGAGGAGGGCGAGGAGGCGGCGTACTGGTTCGGCGAGGCCGTCCGCCGTCACGAGGGCTGCGGCAACGACTTCGAGCGGGCCCGGACCCTCCTCGCGTACGGGACGTGGCTGCGGCGCAGGCGGCGGCCGGGCGCGGCCCGGGAGCCGCTGCGGGACGCGCTCGTCACCTTCGAGCGGGCGGCGGCGGACGGCTGGGCCGACCACGCCCGGTCCGAGCTGCGCGCCACGGGCGGCGCGGTCGGCGGGACCGCCGACCGGACGGCGTGGGGTCTGCTCACGCCGCAGCAGCAGCGGATCGCCCGGTTCGCCGCGCGGGGCGCCACCAACCGGGAGATCGCCGACCGGCTCGCGCTGAGCCCGCGGACGGTCGACCACCACCTGCGGGGGGTCTTCGCCCGGCTGGGCATCCGCTCCCGGGTCGAGCTCCCGGGGGTGGCCGGCCCCGATCCGCGGGCGCCGGGTCAGGACGGCGGTACGGAGGCGAAGGGGCTGGTGTCGAGCCGGGCGAGGAGGTCGGCCGGGTCATCGTAGACGTCGGCGGCGCCCGCGCCGGTCAGGTCGGCCCCGGGGATGCCGCCGCACAGCAGTCCGACGACGGGGACCCCGGCGCGGCGGGCGGCCTTCATGTCCCAGACGCTGTCGCCGACGAACACGGCCCGGTCGGCCGGCACGTCCACGAGGGAGAGGGCGTGCTCGACGGGGTCGGGGGCGGGCTTGCCCTCGTCGACGTCGTCGGAGGTGGCGGTGTCCGTGAGCGCGTCGTCCGCGTCGATCGCCCGGCGCAGGGCCGTCAGCTCGCGGCTCTTGGCCGAGGTCACCAGGACCACCTTCCAGCCGTCGCCCGCGAGCTTCCGCAGCAGGTCGGCTGCGCCGTCGAAGGCCTGGAGCCGCTCGAAGTACGCCCCGTAGAGGGTGTCGTGCGCGGTGCTGAGGCGTTCGTCGTCCGACCGGTCGCGGTCCTGTCCGAGCAGGTGGTCGAGGAGCCGTCCGCCCGGCAGGCCGATGGCCCGGTGCACGGCGTGCGTGGTGACCCGGTGGCCGCCCTGGCGGAGCGCCTCCCACCAGGCGACGGCGTGCAGGTGGTTGGTGTCGGCCAGGGTTCCGTCGACGTCGAAGAGCGCTGCGCGGTCGCGGTCCATGGTCGGGATCTCCTCACGGGTGCGCGGGTGTGGTGCGGGGCGGGCACCCGGCGGCTACCCGGAACGCCTCCTTTCAGTCGCCGCCCCGGCCGCCTCCCCACCTGCCGGATTCCTCGGGGCTCGTCGGCGCGTCGGCGCGCCTTCGCGGGGCGGCACCACGGAGCATCGCGGTGCGAAGGCGACGGGCGGGTAGGCGCGCACGGGATCGCGCCCGGCCCGGGACGCGTCACACCCGGCCCCGGCGCGCTGCCCCGCGACCGAACAGGACGGCGCCCGTCCCGGGGCGCGTCCCCCGCCGACAGGAGGAGGAGTACTTCATGCCCCACCGCTCCGTATCGCTCGCCTCGCTGCGCCGAGGGCGCCTGTGGCAGTGGTGGGAGCGCCAGCGGCGGGACCCGTTCGTGGTCCAGACCCTGCGTTCCACTGCGGCGGCGACGATCTCGTACGTCGTCGCCCTCCAGCTCAGCTCCGAGGCGGCGCCGCTGACCGCGCCGCTGACGGCGCTGCTCGTGGTGCAGGTGACGCTGTACTCGACGCTGGTGACGAGTCTGCGGCGGGTGAACTCCGTCGTGGTCGGGGTGCTGATCGCCATCGCGTTCAGCGTGCTCGTCGGTCTGACGTGGTGGAGCCTCGCGCTGGTCATCTTCGCGGCCCTCGTGGTCGGGCGGTTCGTGCGGGTGGAGGAGTTCGTCGCCGAGGTGGCGATCAGCGCGATGCTGGTCCTCGGGGTCACCCAGGTCGCGGACACGGCCTGGGACCGCGTCCTGGAGACCCTGATCGGCGCGATCGTGGGCATGGTGTTCAACATGGTGCTCGTGCCGCCGGTCTGGGTGGACACCGCCGGGGACTCGATCGTGGACCTGGCCCGGCGGATGCGGCAGCTGCTCCTGGGGCTCGGCGAGGAGCTCACGGACCCGGCCGTCCCCGCCGAGCCCGATCCGTTCGGCGACTTCGACGGGCCGTCGTCCGTGGACCTGGCGGCGGCGCGGCTCTACGAGGCGCGGCGCCTCGACAACGACGTCGCCGACGTGGACGCGGCCCTGCGGCAGGCGGAGGACAGCCTGCGCCTGAACCCGCGCGTGAAGGAGGGGCTGCTGCACCGGATCGTGCTGCGGACGGGGCTCGACACCCTGGAGATCTCCGCCGTGGTGCTGCGGGTCCTCACCCGTACCCTGACCGACCTGGCGCGGGAGCGGGACGGTGCGGTGCTCTTCCGCCCGGAGACGTCCCACACCCTCCAGGAGGTGGTGCGGCACCTCGGGGACACCCTGGTGAGCTTCGCGGTCCTCGTCACCTCGCACTCCAGTTCCGGCGCGGAGACGGCGGAGAACCGGCTCGCCGAGCAGTTGGAGGCGGCCCGCGAGGCCCGCGACCGGGTCGCCGGGATGCTGAGGTCGGAGGCGGTGGACGACCCGGGTCGCTGGCAGCTGTACGGCGCGCTCCTCGCCGAGATCGACCGCGTCCTGAACGAGCTGGACCCGGGTCACCGGGGCCGCCGGCTCATGGAGGAGCTGGACCGGCACACGCGCCTGCGCGAGGAGCGGCGGCGCAAGGTCGCCTCCCTGGCGGGCCGTGCGCGCCGCTCCTCCTGACGCCCTTTCCGAAAGAGGTTCAGACGGGCCGGACGGGTCGCAGGGCTCCGTCGGCCCGCAGGTCGGCGAGGGTGGGGTAGCCGTCGACGGCCATGATCAGGTCGGCCTCGGCGAGGAGCGAGCGCAGGACGTGGACGACGCCGTCCGTGCCGCCGAGGGCGAGTCCGTACGCGTACGGGCGGCCGACGCCGACCGCCGTGGCGCCGAGGGCCAGGGCCTTGACGACGTCGGCCCCGGTGCGGACGCCGGAGTCGAAGAGGACGGGCAGGCCGTCGGCGGCCTCGACCACCCCGGGCAGGGCGTCGAGGGCGGGCAGGCCGCCGTTGGCCTGGCGTCCGCCGTGGTTGGAGCAGTAGACGCCGTCGACGCCGCCGTCCCGGGCGCGGCGGACGTCCTCGGGGTGGCAGATGCCCTTGAGGAGGATCGGCAGGCCGGTGAGGGAGCGCAGCCAGGCGAGGTCGTCCCAGACCAGCGGCTTGCCGAAGATCCCGGCCCACTCCACGACGGCGGCGCGCGGGTCCTCCTCGGGGGGCTTGGGGAGCCGGGCCCGGAAGACGGGGTCGGAGGTGTAGTTGGCCAGGCAGTGGCCGCGCAGCTGGGGGAAGTTGCTGGTGGCGAGGTCGCGGGGGCGCCAGCCGGTGATCCAGGTGTCGAGGGTGACGACGATGCCCCGGAAGCCGGCCGCCTCGGCGCGGTGCACCAGGCTCTCCGCGAGGTCCCGGTCGGTGGGCGTGTAGAGCTGGAAGAAGCCGGGGGTGTCGCCGAGTTCGGCGGCGACCTCCTCCAGGGGGTCGACGGTGAGCGTGGAGGCGATCATGGGCACGCCGGTGCGGGCGGCGGCGCGGGCGGTCGCCAGGTCGCCGTGCCCGTCCTGGGCGCAGAGTCCTATGACGCCGACGGGCGCCATGAACAGCGGCGAGGGCAGGGTGGTGCCGAAGAGGTCGACCGACAGGTCGCGGTGCGCGGCGCCCACCATCATGCGCGGGACGAGTCCCCAGGCGCGGAAGGCCGCGGCGTTGGCCTCCTGGGTGTACTCGTCGCCCGCGCCGCCGGCCACGTACGACCACAGCGAGGGCGGCAGTGCGGACCGTGCCTTCGACTCCAGTTCGGCGAAGGTCATCGGCAGTGCGGGGACGGTGCCGAAGAGGCCCTCGAAGTAGATCTCGTTCTGGTAGTCGCCGAAGTGCGGGGGCATGGGGCCCGTCCCTTCCCGTCGTGGGCGGGGCGCTCGGGCCGTCCGCCGCGGTGCCGTCCAGGGTGCCCGTCGCGGGCCTCCGTGACCACGGTCCGGTCGCGGGTCCCTCGTCCGGGGGCCGTCGGCGGGCGGCCGTGTCGGATGATGAGGGGATGACGCGAACCTTCGAAGAACTCGTCGCGGAGGCCCGCGAGGCCCCGGTCGACGGCTGGGACTTCTCCTGGCTCGACGGGCGGGCGACCGAGCAGCGCCCCTCCTGGGGCTACCACCGGCTCCTGGCCGAACGCCTCGCCACCGCCTCGGCCGGGCTCGACGTCCAGACGGGCGGCGGCGAGGTCCTGGCCGGGGTGCCGGTGCTGCCGCCGACGATGGCTGCCACCGAGTCGTGGCCCCCGAACGTCGCCCGCGCCACAGAGCTCCTCCACCCGCGCGGGGTGGTGCTCGTCGCCGACCCCGACGAGCCGCCGCTGCCCTTCGGCGACGCCGCCTTCGACCTCGTCACCAGCCAGCACCCGGCGACCGTGTGGTGGTCGGAGATCGCCCGCGTCCTGCGGCCCGGCGGCACCTACCTGGCCCAGCACGTCGGGCCCTCCAGCGTCTGGGAGGTGGTGGAGTACTTCCTCGGGCCGCAACCTGAGGCGGCCCGGCACCGCCACCCCGACGACGAGGCCGCGGCGGCGCGGGCGGCCGGGCTCGACGTCGTGGACCTGCGCACCGAACGGCTGCGGATGGAGTTCCACGACGTCGGCGCGGTCGTCTGGTTCCTGCGCAAGGTGGTCTGGATCGTGCCCGGGTTCACGGTCGACGCCCATCTGCCCCGGCTGCGCGAGCTCGACGCGCTGATCCGGGCGGAGGGGCCGTTCGTCGCCCACTCCGCCCGGACCCTGATCGAGGCGCGTAGACCCGCCGTGTGACGGGCGCGGGTCCCGCTCAGGAGCGCGCCGTCGGGCTCCCCCAGTCGAGGCGCAGGACGGCGAGGTCGTCGGAGTGCCGGCCGGCGTTCAGCTCGTGGGTCTCCTTGATGAGGAGGTCGACGTGGACGGCCGGGTCCTCCGCCGGCAGGGTCGCGATCAGGTCGAGCAGCCCCTCGACGCCGAGCCGTTCGTTCGCCGTTCCGCTGTGGCCCTCGGTGAGTCCGTCGGTGTAGAGGGTCAGGGCGCCGGTGGCGGGGAGCGGGACGACCGTGGCGGGCCAGCGGTGCGGCCCGGGGAAGATGCCCAGGGCGATGCCGTGGGCGGCCTCCAGTTCCCGGGTCCCCTCGGGCGTGGTGAGGAGGGGTTCGTGGTGGCCGGCGAGGTGGAGGGTGGCGGTGGAGGCGTTCTGGTCGAGGGTGAGCAGGGTGCAGGTGGCGAACATCTGCTGGCCGCCCCGCTCGGCGAGCAGGATGCGTTCCATCAGGTGCAGCAGGTCGTCGCCGCGGTGTCCGCCGAGGACGAGGGAGCGCCAGGCGATCCGCAGGCAGACGCCGAGCGCGGCGGCGTCGGGCCCGTGGCCGCTGACGTCGCCGACGACGGCGTGCAGCAGCCCGTCGTCCCCCTCCACCACGTCGAGGAAGTCCCCGCCGAGCAGGGCCAGGGAGGCGCCCGGCAGGTAGCGGGAGGTCACCCGCACCGTGGAGGTGTCCAGGATCGGCTGGGGCAGCAGGCCGCGCTCCAGGCGCGCGTTCTCCTCGGCCCGCAGCCGGGCGGCCTGGGCCTCGGAGCTGGCGCGCTCGGTCCCGCTGCGGTAGACGGCGTAACGGACCGTCCGGTGCAGCAGGTCCGCCTCGACCTTGCCCTTGACCAGGTAGTCCTGGGCGCCAGCGGCCATGGCGTCGGGGCCGGCCTGCGCCTCGGCGAGTCCGGTCAGGACGATGACCGCGGTGTGCGGGGCCACGGCCCGTACCGCGGTGACCGCGTCGGTGCCCGACACGTCGGGCAGGTGCAGGTCGAGGAGGATGCAGTCGATCGGCGCGCCGGCCAGTTCGGCGCGGGCCTCGGCCAGGGTGGTGCGGGTGGTCAGCTCGAACCGCAGCCCCGTGTCGTGGAGGAGTTCCTCGACGAGGAGGGCGTCGCCCAGGTCGTCCTCGATCAGGAGGATGCGGTACGTCGGCTCGTGGGGCGCCGCGGCCCGGCCGGTCGTGGTGACGGTCATCCTGTCCGCTCCGTACCGGG
This sequence comes from Streptomyces cinereoruber, assembly GCF_009299385.1. Taxonomy (NCBI): domain Bacteria; kingdom Bacillati; phylum Actinomycetota; class Actinomycetes; order Kitasatosporales; family Streptomycetaceae; genus Streptomyces; species Streptomyces cinereoruber. Next base: position 606,636 of record NZ_CP023693.1, read on the forward strand.
GTCGGCGGCGGCCGGGAGGGGGGTCTCCGGGGGTTCGGGCGCCAGGGTGAAGGTGATGCGGGCCCCGTCGCGGTACTCGGTGTCGACGGCGATGGTGCCGCCGTGGAACTCGACGATCTTCTTGCACATGGCGAGGCCGATGCCGCTGCCGGAGTAGACGTCCTTGGTGTGCAGCCGCTGGAAGATCACGAAGACCTTGTCGGCGTACTCCGGGGCGATGCCGATGCCGTTGTCGGTGACGGTGAACCGCCACAGGCCGCCCTCCCGGGCCGCCGTGACGTGGATCCGCGGGGCCTCGTCCGGGCGGCGGAACTTCACGGCGTTGCCGATCAGGTTCTGCCAGAGCATCCCCATCTGGGTGGGGTCGGCGACCAGGGTCGGCAGCGGGTCGTGGGTGATCACCGCCCCGGCCTCCTCGATGCCGACGCTCAGCGCGGACAGGGTCCGCTCCAGGACGTCGTCCAGGTCGACGCTCTGGTGGGCGTTGTGCAGGCGCCCGACGCGGGAGAAGTCGAGGAGGTCGTTGATGAGGACCTGCATGCGGTTCGCCCCGTCGACGGCGAAGTCGATGTACTGGTCGGCCCGGCTGTCGAGCTGCCCTCCGTAACGCCGCTGGAGGAGCTGGGTGAAGCTGGAGACCTTGCGCAGCGGCTCCTGGAGGTCGTGGGAGGCCACGTACGCGAACTGCTCCAGTTCGGCGTTGGAGCGCTGGAGGTCGGCGGCCTGCGCGTCGAGGCGCAGGCGCGCCTCCTCGGTGAAGGCCAGTTCCCGCACCAGGCGTCGGCGCATGGAGTCGATCTCCTCGCCGAGGCGGCGCAGGTCGGCGGGGCCGGAGGGGGTGATGGGGTGGTCGAAGTCACCGCCGGCGATGGTCCGGGCGTCCGCGCCGAGCCGGTCGAGGGGTTCGTTGATGCCCCGGCGCAGTCCTTCGAAGATCAGGGCCGTCAGGGCGACGATGAGCACCGCGATGGCGCCGAAGACCCAGTTCCGGACCTCCATCGTGGTCATCAGGTCGTCCCTGGTCCGGACGCGCTCCGCGCGCAGCCGCTCCTGCTGCCCGTCCAGGGCGGCGCGCACGGCGTCGAAGGTCGTCTTGCCCTCCGCCGCCCGCTCGACGGCCAGCGGCGAGGGCGAGCCGGGCGGCGTGGCGGCGATCGGGCGCGCGATCCGCTCCTGCCACCTGGTGACGGCGTCCCGCACGGTCCCGAGGTCGGCAAGGGCGGCCCGGTCGCCGGCGAGGAGCGCGGAGAGCTGCGCGGTCCGCGACTCCTGCTCGGCGGCCCCCTCCCGGTAGGGGGTGAGGAAGTCCGGGGTGCCGGTCAGGCCGTAGCCGCGGATGCCGGTCTCCTGGTTGAGGACCGCCGATTCCAGGCGGGTCGCCGTGGTCAGGGCGGGCGACCGCACGTCCACGAGCTCCTTGCTGAGCGACTCGGTGCGGGAAAGGATCCAGGCACCCGTCGTTCCGAGCAGGGCCAGGACGATCAGTGATACGGCCGTGCCCACGCGAAGCCACCGCCGGGTCGTCCATCCGGACGGTCCCCGCTCGCGCAGTCGCTTCCCCTCGCCGGTCATGGTGCGGACTCCTCTGCTGCGACGGCCGCGGAGATGCGGCGCGATCACTGTAATGGGCGACAACGGTTGTTGTCGCCGGGCCACCCGGGGACCTAGAGTGCCGGGTGTGCCAGGCAAGAACTTCGTGTTGCGGACCACTCCGCAGGAAACGGCCGCCGCCGCGGAGGCAGCGGTCGGCGATCTCGCGCGGCGTCTCGTCCAGCGGCTCCTGGACGATCCCTCGCAACCGGCACCGGACGACCGCGCGCAGGCCCTGGCCCTGCTCCACGTCCTGGACCACGTCCAGAAGGCCGCCGAACGGCTCCAGCAGGAAGCGGTCGTGGCCGGCGCCCGCGCGGGGGCCGGCTATCCGCAGCTCGGCGCGGCCTGCGGCATGACCCGGCAGGGGGCCCGCCGCCGCTGGCCGGGGCTCTTCGACCACTCACACGACAAACCCACGGAGCAACCGATCATGACCACCCCCGCCCGCCCCTTCGACGTCCTGCTCGTCGAGGACGACGTCGCCGACGCCATGCTCATCGAGGAGGCGCTCTCCGAGCGCGGGGCCCGCAACCTGGTCCAGGTCACCGACGGGGTCGCCGCTCTGGAGCACCTGCGCGCCCCGGAGACCGCCCGGCCCGACCTCATCGTCCTCGACCTGAACATGCCCCGGATGAACGGCCGGGAGCTGCTGAAGGTCCTCAAGTCCGACGAGGACCTCCAGACCATTCCCGTGGTGGTCCTGACCACGTCGACGGCGCCCGACGACGTGACCGGCGCGTACAGCAGCCACGCCAACGCCTATGTGACCAAGCCGGTCAACCTGGAGGAGTTCGAGCAGGCCGTGCAGAGCATCGACGCCTTCTACCTGGACACCGCCGCCCGGCCGCGCCCCTGACGTCCGGGGCGTCCGGACGGGAGAGCCCGGGGGCGGGTTCAGTCCAGGTCGATGCGGGCGGTGATGCGCTTGCCGACCGGTTCCCGCCGGACGCGGAGGTCCAGGGCGACGGCCTCGACGATCTCCAGACCGTGCTGACCGACCCTGTCCGGGTCGGCGGCGTGGGCCGCCGGGACCGTGGGCTCGCTGTCCCAGACCGCGACGACCACGGTCCCGGCGTCGATGCGCAGCTGGAGCAGGACCGGGCCCGGGGCGTGCCTGCGGGCGTTCGTGACCAGTTCGCTGACGACCAGCTTCGTCAGTTCCGTCGCGCGCGTGGAGACGGGCACGCCCCAGACGGCGCGGGCCTTCTCCAGGAAGGCGGCGGCGTGGTCGCGGGCCTCCGCCACGAGTCCGTCGCCCTCGTTCCACGCGTATCCGACCTGCATGAGCCCGTCCTCGGGCACGGCACAGTCGTCGGCGTCGGCCTTCGTCGTCATCGTCTCCCCCGTGTTCACGCGCGCGTCCACTCGCCATGAAGTCGTGTCCACCATAGGTGTTCCCCGGCGCGGACGAGGGGGCGGTCCGGGTGTCAGTCGCCCGGGGCGATGAGGACGACCTGGTCCCGGGCGTGCCAGTACCGTACGTGGGCCTTGGGCGGGTTGAGGCGCATCCCGTGGTCGGCGGCGGTGGCGGAGCGGTATCCGATGGCGCATTCGCCGCGGCGGGCGGCCGACGCTGCGACGGCGGCGAAGGAGGTCGTCCGGCCGGTGGTGACGTAGTGGGCGGCCGGGCGGAGGTGGAGGGTGTTGCCCGCCGGGGCGAGCAGTTCCTCGAACACGGCGGTCAGATGGGGGTTCTGGGAGATCTGGGTCATGAGGAGCCCGACGAGCCTGCCGCTGACGACGAAGTCGGATCCGGGGGCCCGGGGTGCGATCAGCCGGTTGCGGTCGTCGGCCATCTCGGTGACGACGGGCACCCGCCTGCCGCTCTCCTCCTCCGCGGCCCGCAGGTGGAGGAGGGTGAGGAGGGTCCGGTCGTCCGGGTCGCCGCGGCCGGGGCGGGGGTCGGGACCGAGCACGATCACGACGTCGTAGCCGGTGGGGTCGAGGGCGTCCGTCGTGGACCGCAGCGCGGGGTCGCCGGGGTGGTGGCGCACGGGCATGCGGGGGGCGAGGGCTTCTGCGGCGGTACGGACGGCGGCGGTCGTCGCGGCGCGCGGCCCGGCCACGACGTCGAGGGTCGAGCCGGGCGGTGTGCGCCGTGACAGCTGGTCCACGATCCGGGGCGCCCTGCGGTTCCAGCCGAGGAGGAGGACGCGTTCGGCCGGGGCGGGGGCCGGGGGCGGCGCGTGGGTGAGGGCCTTCGGGTCGTGGGGCACGGGGAGGTCGGACAGCCGGGTGGAGTGCTCGTCCCGCGCGATCACGAGCAGGCGGTCGTCGTCCCGGAACCGGGCGGACAGGGGCGGGTTGAGCGTCACGGTGCCGTCGTCGTGGGCGATGCCGACCGCGATGGACTCCGGGCAGGCCCCGGCCGCCTCCTCGAAGGTCAGGCCGGGCAGGCGGGGGTCGCGCAGGGTGTGGAACTCGTGTCCGGCGAAGTCGAGGAGCTCCTGGTGGACGAGGGAGAGTCCGGGCTGCCGGGCGCAGTCGACGACGAGCCTGGCCGAGAGGTCGTCCACGTCCAGGACGGTGGTCCGGGGGCCGCCGGCCAGCCGGGCGGCGGCGAGGTGCCGGCCGTCGCGCACGGCGGCGACGACGCGGACCCGCCGGTCCTCCCCCAGGGCGGCCGAGAGGGAGAGCAGGGTCTTGACGGTCTCGGCGTCGTCCCGGGGGTCGTCGCGGGGCAGGACGAGGACGCAGTCCGCGGTGGCCGGGCTCACGCGGGCGAGGGCGGCGGGGTCGGCGGGCCGGCCGGTGCGGCACAGGACGCGGGTGCGGCCCGTGGCGCGGGCCGTGTCGGGAAGACCCTCCTCCATGGCGGACTTGTCCTTGTCGGCGAGGACCGCGATCACCCGGCGACGCCGGCCGGTGCGGGCGGCGACCAGTTCGGAGACGACGGTCGGGATCTGCTCGGACCAGCCGAGGACGACGGTGTGGCCGCGCTCCAGGATCGCGGCCCGGCCCCGGTCGAGGGCCATCAGCCGGTCGGTGAGGCCGGTGGTGATGAGGCTGACCAGGGTGGAGACGTAGAGGAGGGCGATGAGGGCGAGGAGCACGGACAGGACGACGCGCAGGGGCGGTCCGACCTCGCCGCCCAGGCGCATGGTCTGCCCGGTGCTGCGCCAGACCGCCGCGATCCTCGCCCCGAGGGAGGCGGGGGCGCGCTGGTCGGTCCACACGAGGAGGGCGCTGACGGGGACGACGAGGGCCAGGCAGCCCAGGGCGAGCCAGCCGCAGAGGGCCGGTATCCCGCGGGTGAGGGTGGTGTCGAACCAGTACCGGATGCGTGCCTCCGCGGAGGGGGTGGGGTACGGCGGCCGGGGCCGGGCGGTCGTGGTGGCCGCGGTCCGGTCCGGGCCGGGTCCCCGTGCGGCGTTCCGCTGCCCGGGAACGGCCCTGTTGCCTTCTTTGCGCACGTCGGCAGCGTGGCGCCCCGCCGTGTCCGGCGGGGCGCCATCGGCGTGGATTCATCCCTTCGTGATCACCCGGAGGGGGCCGGGTCAGCCGTTCGGGTCGAAGGTGATCCCGGCAGGTTTGGCCTTGGCGAGGTGGGCGGCGAAGCTGCCGTCCTTGAGGCCGAAGTGCGCGCTGCCGAAGTCGGCGGCGACGAGCTTCTCGCGGAGGCCGGCGGGGTAGCCGTTCCAGCCGACCAGGGTCGGGAACTGCCAGGTGCCCCGGTGGTTCTCGGGCGGTTCGTCGTTGCCGTTGGCGGGGCGGAAGCAGTGGGTGCCGATGCCGTCCTTGTGGTAGACGACCTTGGGGTGGTCGCCGTCCCAGCGGATCCGGTCGCGGGCGTAGGTGTCGAAGTCCCCGTGGGCGGAGGTGGAGACGTACTCCGCCCGGCCGTCGCGCACCCAGACCACGACGTGCTCCCAGTCGTGGCGGTGTCCGCCGAGGCCGCTGCCGGGCACCGCCTGGTCCTTCTCGAAGTAGAGGCCGTAGAGGATCGCGCACCAGCCGTTGTCGCACTTCGCGCGGGAGTAGCCGTTGACGGCGGCGAGGTCGGAGGCGTCGCGGCACTGGCCGTTGAGGGCGCCGGACGGCTTGAGGCCGCCGTTGAGCGTGCCGTCGGGGCCGATCGCGGCGGTGGGGTAGCAGCCGTCCTTGTCGTAGTCGAAGGCCGGCTGGAAGGTGCGCTCCAGGGCGTCGGCGCTGCCGGGCAGGGCGGGGGGCGGCGCGGCGAGCGCGCTGCCCGGAAGGGCGATGATCAGCGCGAGGGCGCCGGTGAGGGCGAGGGCGCCCCGGGCGGCGTACGCGGATGTCTTCAACTGCGTCCTCCTCGGGTCGGACGACGGCGGGCGGCGGCTTGCGCGTGCGTGTGTGCCTGCTTGCGAGGACGTACGGGCGCGCGTGAGGACGTACGGGCGCGCGTGAGGACGTGCGGCGCCACGAGGCGTCGCACGGTACGCGTCATCGTGGCATGGGCACATCAATATGGGGAGTCGTCGGCCGCACCCGGCGGTGAACGCCGCCTCGACGGGAGGTGCCGCCCCGGCGGAACGGCCGGCACCCGGAGCGGCTTCCGAAATAATCTAGACGAGACGTATCGTCTCGTCTAAGGTGGAGGAATGCTCACCGCCTCCCCCGCCCACATCGCCATGTTCTCCATCGCCGCCCACGGCCACGTGAACCCCAGTCTGGAGGTCATCCGCGAGCTGGTCGCCCGGGGCCACCGCGTCAGCTACGCCGTCCCGGCCTCCTTCGCCGAGAAGGTCGCGGCGACCGGGGCCACCCCCGTCGTCTACACCTCGACGCTGCCGACCGACGAGGACCCGGACGCCTGGGGCACCGAACTGATCGACAACATCGAACCGTTCCTGGCCGACGCCGTACAGGCGCTCCCGCAGCTCGCACGGGCCTTCGACGGGGACCGCCCGGACCTGGTGCTCCACGACATCACCTCGTACCCGGCCCCCGTCCTCGCCCACACGTGGGGCGTCCCCGCCGTCTCCCTCTGGCCGAACCTCGTGCCGTGGGAGGGGTACGAGGAGGAGGTCGCCGAGCCGATGTACGCCGAGCTCAAGGCCTCGCCGCGCGGCAAGGCGTACTACGCCCGGTTCGAGAAGTGGCTCGCCGAGCACGGCGTCGACACCCCGCCCGACCGGTTCGTCGCCCGCCCGCGCCGCGCGCTCGTCCTCATCCCGCGCGCCCTCCAGCCGCAGGCCGACCGGATCGACGAGTCCGTCTACACCTTCGTCGGCGCCTGCCAGGGCGACCGCGCCGACCAGGGCGCATGGCAGCGGCCGGCCGGTGCGGAGAAGGTGCTCCTGATCTCCCTGGGCTCCGCCTTCACCAAGCAGCCCGGCTTCTACCGGGCCTGCGTCGAGGCGTTCGGCGGCCTGCCGGGCTGGCACGTCGTCCTCCAGATCGGCAAGTTCGTCGACCCGGCCGAGCTCGGCGCCCTGCCGGACAACGTGGAGGTGCACTCCTGGGTGCCGCAGCTGGCGATCCTGCGGCAGGCCGACGCCTTCGTCACCCACGCGGGCGCGGGCGGCAGCCAGGAGGGCCTGGCCACCGGCACCCCCATGGTGGCCGTGCCCCTGGCCACCGACCAGTTCGGCAACGCCGACATGCTCCGATCCCTGGGCGTGGCACGGCACCTGCCGCTGGAGGAGGTGACCCCCGAACGGCTGCGGGAGGCCGTCCTCGCACTCGTGGACGACCCCGAGGTGGCCCGCCGGGCGCGCGAGATCCAGGAGTCGATGGCCCGCGAGGGCGGCACGCGGCGGGCCGCCGACCTGATCGAGGCCGAGCTGCCCGGCTGACGGGCGGTCAGGTCCCCCGCCCGCTCTCGTACGCGGCGAGTTCCCCGGGCGTACCGACGAACGCCGGGCCGCAGCCGGGCGGGAGGCGCTCGACCACCATGGCGACCGCCTCCCGCGCCGTGCCGGCCACGCCGATCCTCTGAGCCCGCGAGGGGCCCTCGACGTAGTACGGCCCGGTGTGGTCCGGGCCGGCCGCCGTCGGGCCGATGTAGGGCACGTCCCAGGTCCAGCGCTGCTCGGTGCAGCGGCTGAAGTGCAGTTCCCACATGCCGGTCCAGGGGAAGAGCCGGCGCAGCCGCGGCTCGGCGTACGCCGCCGCGACCAGGTCGGCGCTCACCCGGTCGGAGGCGAGCAGTTCGCGCCACGCCGCCTCCACGACGGAGGGGCCGGGGATGTTCGTCGTCATCCCCGGATTCTCCCCCGTCGCCCCGCCACGGACGGCGGAGCGACGGGGAACGGGTCAGACGACGGCGCCCGTGCGGCGGCGCTTCGTCGGGGTCGGCGCCGGGGCGGGGGCCGGGTGGCGGGTCTCCAGGGTCACCGCCAGCGGGATCGCGGTGAAGACCGTGGACGCCATGCCCAGGACGACACCGGCGAGCAGCGCGACCGAGAAGTCCGTGAGCGAGTCCCCGCCCAGGACCGCGAGCGCCACCAGGACGAAGAGCGCGCCCATGCCCGTGTTGACCGTGCGCGGAAGGGTCTGGGCGACCGCCCGGTCGGCCAGGTCGGTCAGCGGTACGCCGCCGCCGCGCCGCCGCAGTTCCCGCAGCCGGTCCAGAACCACGACCGAGTCGTTGACCGAGTAGCCGACGACGGTCAGCAGGGCGGCCAGGAAGACGCTGTCCACCGGCTTGCCCAGCCAGGCGAACAGGCCGATCACCAGGAGGACGTCCTGGGTCATGGCGGCGACGGCGGCCGTCGCGTACGTCCAGCGGAACCGCACCGTCAGATAGAGGAGCTGGGCCGCCACCGCCAGGCCGAGCGCGAGCAGGGCGTGGGTCCGCAGCTCGCTGCCCAGGCTCGGGCCGATCAGGTCGTCGCGTTCCACCGTCACCGGCCCGGCGACCCCGGTGAGCGCCTCCCTGATCTCCCTCTGCTCGCCGTCGCCGGTCTCCTTCACCCGTACCGACACGTCCCCCTCGCCGGTGGTCTGGACGACGGCGTCGGGGAAGCCGGCGGCCGTGACGGCCGCGCGGGCCGCGTCGGCGTCCACCGGGCGGTCGGCCGCGTACTGGACGACCCGGCCGCCGGTGAACTCGACGCCGAACTCCATGCCCCGGACGCCGATCCCGGCGAGGGCCACGAGGAGGAGTCCGGCGCAGCCGGTCAGCCAGCGGCGGCGACGGGCCGTCAGGCGCGGGACGCGGCGGGTGAGCCGGGTCCGCAGCCGGCCGAGTTCCGCGATGCCGGTCACCGCGGGCCGCCTGCGCACGGCGGGCAGCCGGAGCGCCAGGTCGGCGAGGAGACGGGTGACCACCATGGCGGTGAGGAGCGAGGTCACGACGCCGATGGCGAGCGTCACGCCGAAGCCCTTGACCGGCCCGGTGGCGAAGACGAACAGCAGTCCGGCGGCGAGCAGGGTGGTGATGTGGGAGTCCGCGACCGCGCTCCACACCTTGCCGAACGCCGTCGTCACCGGCCGCCGCAGATCGCGCGCGGCGGTCCTGCCCAGGGCGGCGTACTCCTCCCTGGCCCGTTCGAAGACCAGGACGTTGGCGTCGACGGCGATGCCGACGGCCAGGACGAAGCCGGCGAGCCCCGGCAGGGTGAGGGTGGCGCCCAGGGCGACCACGGCGGCGTACGAGATCAGGCCGTACAGGAGGAGGGCGACGGTGGCGAGGAGGCCGAGGAGCCGGTAGACGACGATGACGAAGAGGCCGGTGCAGGCGAGGCCGATCACCGCCGCCAGGGCGCTGGCCCGGATCGCCTCCGCGCCGAGCGTCGGACCCACGGTGCTCTGCTCGACCGTCGTCACGGGGACGGGCAGCGCGCCGCCCTGGACGAGCGCGGCCAGGTCGCGGGCCTCCTGGCCGGAGAAGCCGCCGGTGATCTGCGCGGAGCCGCCGCCGATGCCCGCCCCGCAGGGGACGCCGTTCTGCATGCCGGGCGCGGAGACGATCCGGTCGTCGAGGACGATGGCGACCCTGCGGGCCGGGTCGCCGGGGGCCGCGCAGGCGGCGGCGCCGGTGATCCGCGCCCAGTCGCCCGCGGCCCGGTCGCGGAAGGAGAGGTCGACGGTCCAGCCCCGGGCGTTCGTGGTGTCGAGGGCGGCCTCGGCGTTCTCGACGCCGTCGCCGGTGAGGGCGGGGGCGGCCAGGGCGAGGAAGCGGCCGGGCGCGTCGGGGTCGGCGAGGACGCGGGTGCCGTCGGCGGCGGCCGGTCCGGCCGGTCCCTTCGCCTCGCCGGTGACGGCGTGGAAGGTGAGCTGGGCGGTGCGGCCGATGGTCTCGGCGGCCCGGCGCGGATCGCGCAGGCCGGGGAGTTCGACGATGATGCGGCGCTCGCCGGAGCGGGCGAGGGAGGGCTCCGCGACGCCGAGGCCGTCGACGCGCTTGCGGAGCACCTCCAGGGCGCGGTCGGTGGCCGCGGCGTCGGCGCGGGTGATGGGGCCGTCCTCGGTCTGGAGGACGATGCGGGTGCCGCCGCGCAGGTCGAGTCCGAGGCGGGGCGGGGTGGTCAGGGTGATCCAGAGGGAGAGCGCGACGACGGCGAGCGCGAGGAGCGCGCGCCACAGCACGGCACGAGAGGACATGGGTACTCCACAGGCAGCGCACGGGCCGGCGGGCGTCGCCCCGGAGGGCGCGCGGGCCGTTCCCGTGCCGGACGTACGGTCGGACGCGCGCCGGCGACCGGTCCGTGGGCATGCCGATGGCCCGGACGGCGACGCGGGGGAACGTCAGCTGTGCCGGGTGGAGGGAGGGCCCCTGGGGTCCCTCGGGACGTGGGGGCCGCCGGGCGGCGCCCGCTCCCGGCGGGGGTCGCCGGCGAGGAGGCCGCGGAGGGGGAGGGAGAGGTCGAGGGGCGCGGCCGCGGGGGCGGCGGGCACCGCCGGGAACCGCACAGAGTGCTCGACGGCGGCCGGAAGCCCCACGACGGCGGCGGGCGCGAGGTGCGGCTCGGGCGGCGCGAGGTGGTGGGCGGGGGCGGACGCCGGGACAGGGACGGTACGGGGTGCGGAGAGCGGGGCCGCGTGGGCCGCACGGGGTGCGGTCGGGTCCGGGGCGGCGGCCGCCGGCGTGAGGATCAGGGACCAGATCGCGCAGAGCAGCGCGGGGACGAGGGCCGCGAGACGCCGTGCGGAACGTTCCACCGCCCGGCACCTCCCCCGTCCGTGTCGGCCCGCCGTACCGGACCGTCCGGGCTCAGCGTAGACCGGCGGGGAGCGTACCGGGGCACCGGCTCCCGTCCTGAGTACACCGGGGTACGGCGGCTGAGTACGTCCGCCCATGCCGGGGCCGCCCCGGCCCCGCGACGATGACGGGGTCAGCCCGTCGTCCTCGGCTCCAGGGGGCCCGCCCGTGCTCAGCCGCATCGCCGCCCGCGTCGTCCCGTTCTTGGGGCGACTGACCGTCACCACCGACCCGGGGGCGCGTCTCGCGCCCGGCAGCATCCTGGTCGTGAACCACACCTCGCTCGCGGACCCGGCGCTCGTGCTCGCCGCGCTCCGCCGGCGGCTCGCGGTCGAGCCCGTCCTGATGGCCACCTCGGGGCTCTGGCGGGTCCCGGTCCTCGGCCGGGTCCTGACCCGCGAGGGGCACGTGCCCGTGCACCGGGGCACGGCCCACGCGGCGGCGGCCCTCGACCTGGCGGCGGTCGCGCTCGCGTCCGGGCGGCACGTGATGCTGTACGCGGAGGGGCGCATCCCGCCGCGCCGGGACTCCGCCGAGAACCCGCCCGAGGCGTTCCGGACCGGGCTGGCCCGGCTCGCCCTGACCACCGGGGCGCAGGTCGTGCCGATCGGTCAGGCGGGGGCCCGGCGGATCACCTCCGGGGGGCGGGCGAAGCAGCTCGCCGGGGTGCTCACGGCCCCCGTCCGGAGGCCCGGCCTCCACGTCCACATCGGGGCGCCGCTGACGCTGCCCGCCGACGTGACCGAGGCGACGGCCCTCGCGCACGGAGCGGTCACCGAGGCCTGGCGGACGGCGGCCGGGGCCCTGGGGGTGCCTGCCACATGAGCGCGGGAGAAGGAGCGGCGTCCGGTGCGTGCGATCGCAAGGCGCCGGAGTGCCCTCGTGGCGGAGCCACGTGGGTGCTTCGGCAACGCCGCGGGGGGCACCCCCGTGCCCGAAGGGCCACGGGGGAGTGCGTGCCGGGCGCCGCGACGCCGCGGGCACGTGGCAGACACCCCCAGGGGGAGCCGGCGGCCCTGGAGGGAGTCTGCGGGCGGCCCGTCGAGGCGCCGCGGGCGCGGCGGCGCCGGGGCTGAGGCCCCGTCGTACGGTCGGGCCCGGGATCCCGTCGTACCGTCGCGTCCGGGATCCTTCCGTACCGTCCGGCCCCGGGTCAGAAGACGGACAGGCCGGTGATGGTGGTGAACCGGTCGAGGGCGGCGACGCCCGCCACCGAGTTGCCCCGGCTGTCCAGGCCGGGGCTCCAGACGCACAGGGTGCAGCGGCCGGGGACGACCGCGACGACGGCCCCGCCGACGCCGCTCTTGCCGGGGAGGCCGACGCGGTAGGCGAAGTCGCCGGCCGCGTCGTAGGTGCCGCAGGTGAGCATGACGGCGTTGACCTGCTTGGCCTGGCTGCGGGTGAGCAGGCGGGTGCCGTCGGAGCGGAGGCCGTGCCGGGCGAGGAAGCCGGTGGCGAGCGCCAGGTCGGCGCAGGAGGCTTCGAGGGAGCACTGCCGGAAGTACTCGCGCAGCAGGTCGGGGACGGGGCCCGTGATGTTGCCGTAGGAGGCCATGAAGTGGGCGAGGGCCGCGTTGCGGTCGCCGTGGGCGGCCTCGGAGGCGGCCACGTCCGGGTCGAAGGCGAGGTCCGGGTTGCCGCTCTCGGCGCGCAGGAAGGCGAGGAGGCTTCCGGAGGCGTCGCCGGTGAGGCGGTGCAGCCGGTCGGTGACGACTAGGGCGCCGGCGTTGATGAAGGGGTTGCGCGGGATGCCGTTCTCGTACTCCAGCTGGACGAGGGAGTTGAACGGGTCGCCGGAGGGTTCCCGGCCGACGTGGGTCCAGAGGGTGTCGCCCTCTCCGGCGAGGGCGAGCGCGAGGGTGAAGACCTTGGTGACGGACTGGGTGGAGAAGGGGCGCCGCCAGTCCCCCACTCCGTAGACGGTGCCGTCGAGTTCGGCGACGGCCATGCCGAAGTCGGCCGGGTCGCCGGCGGCGAGGGCGGGGATGTAGTCGGCGGGGGTGCCCCGCTCGGCGAGTTCCGCGATCTCCTCGGCGATGCGGTCGAGCACCGGCTGGAAGGAGGTGGTCGTGGTCACGTGCGGGCCCCGGGGCCCCGTCCGGTCTCCTCCTCGGCGGCGGCGAGGCCCAGGTCTCCGCCGGGCGGCGGTGCGAAGTAGCGGGCGACGTCCGTGTCCGTGACCGCTTCGAGGGCGGCGGGGGTCCAGTGCGGGTCTCGGTCCTTGTCGACGACCTGGGCGCGGATGCCCTCGACGAGGTCGGGGGTGGTCAGGGCGGCGCAGGAGGCGCGGTACTCCAGGTCCAGGACCTCCTCCAGGGTGGCGAGGGTACGGGAGCGGCGGAGGACGGTCAGGGTGGCCTTGAGGGCGGTCGGGGACTTCGCGAGGAGGGTGGCGGCCGTCTCCTTGGCGGCGGGGAGACCGGTGTCGAAGAGGCGCTCGACGATCTCCTCGACGGTCGGGGCGGCGTAGCAGGCGTCGATCCACTCCCGCTGCCCGGCGAGGACGCCGGCCGGGGGCTCGGCGGCGTGGCGTGCGAGGGCCTCGTCGGCGGGCAGCCGCGCCAGGTCGTCGGCCAGGGCGGGGAGTTCGGCGGCGGGGACGTACCGGTCGGCGAGGCCGGTGAGGAGCGCGTCGGCGGCGCCGACGGGGCTGCCGGTGAGGGCGAGGTGGGTGCCGAGTTCGCCGGGGGCGCGCCCGAGGAGGTACGTGCCGCCGACGTCGGGCACGAACCCGATCCCGGTCTCGGGCATGGCGACCCCGGAGCGTTCGGTGACGACGCGGTGGGAGCCGTGGGCGGAGACTCCGACGCCGCCGCCCATGACGATGCCGTCCATGAGGGCCACGTACGGCTTGGGGTAGCGGGCGATCCGGGCGTTCAGCCGGTACTCGTCCCGCCAGAAGGCGGCGGAGGCGGTCCCGCCGGCGCGGGCGTCCTCGTGGATGGCCCGGATGTCGCCCCCGGCGCACAGGCCGCGCTCGCCCGATCCTTGGATCACGACCGTCTCCACGGCCGGGTCGTGCTCCCAGGCGGTCAGGGCCTCGTCGATGCGGAGCACCATCGCGTGGGTGAGCGCGTTGAGCGCCTTCGGACGGTTCAGGGTGACGAACCCGGCGCGGCCCTCCGTCCGGAGGAGTACGTCGGTGGTTCCGGTCGGCACGGTCGCTCGGTCCCTTCGGGCGGTACGGCTCGCTGTCCCGGCCACCGTACCGGGGCGCGTGCGACCGCCGCCCCGGGGGAGCCGGGGCGGCGGTCGGGGACCTCAGGCCGGGAGCAGGTCCTGGGGGACGCGGACCTGGCGCGGGGCGGACATGCGGAGTTCGACGATGTCGCGGACGGTGGGCCACTCGTCGTCGAGGACCGAGTAGAAGGCCGTGTCGCGGACGGCGCCGTCGAGGCCGCGGGAGTGGGCGCGCCGGACGCCCTCGCAGGTCGCGCCGAGGCGTTCGATCGCGATCCTGGAGCGGGTGTTGCGGGCGTCGGCGCGCAGGGTGATGCGCCGGACCCCCCAGACCTCGAAGGCGTGCCGGAACATGAGGTACTTGGCCTCGGTGTTGATGCCGGTGCCCCGGGCGGCTCCCGCGATCCAGGTGTTGCCGATCTCGGCGGCGTCCGGGACGGCGGTCAGCGGATCGCCGTGGGGCATGCCGGGGACCGGCGGCCAGACCAGCGGGCCCCGCCAGTAGTCGAGTTCGAGGAAGCGGGTGGAGCCGACGACCCGTTCGTCGGCCGTACCGACCACGGCGAAGGGCAGGCAGCGGCCCGCCGCCTGGTCCGCGAGGGCGCGGGCGATGTAGTCGAGGGCCGATTCGAGGCCGTCGGGCACGGGGGTGAAGGCGTAGGCCGATCGGTCCGCCCCGCCGGCCCGGGCGAGGGCTTCGGCGTGCCGCATCGCCAGCGGCTCCAGGCGCACGGAGCGCCCGGTCAGGAGAACAGGTACTGGCACGGAACCTCGGGTCTTTCACGGGCAGGGGAGGCTACCGTCGCGGAGGGTCCGCGGCGGTGGCTGGAGGGAGGTTCTCGCCGGTGCCGACCATGTCGTGAGAACGACGAATGAGCAGGTGAGAGCGGTTCGTCACCGGTGCGAGGAGGACAGTATGCAGCCCCGGCCGCCCGGAGAACAGAACCCCGGACGAACCCGCGTACACGGGTGGGTGAAGCCTCTCGCGCGCCCCGGACGCGCCGGTCTCACGCAACGGACGGGGCCGCCCGCCAGTCGGACGGCCCGGCCGTTCAGACGCAGGTGGGATGGCCCCAGCCGTCGGGGTTCTTGCTGATGGTCTCGCCCTTGTCGTAGGCCTTGCCGCAGCGGCAGCGGCCCGCGAATCTCGCCTTGAGCGTGCCTCCGGACGGGCGTGTCCGGCGGGCGGAGGAGGCGCCCGCGGCGCCGGTCCGGGAGCCGGAGGGCGCGGAGGAGCGCGAGCGGGGCGCGGAGGCCCGGGCGGGCGCCTCCGGCGGGGGCAGCGGGCTGCCGGAGTCGGAGCTCGCGGCCTCCTGGGTGCGGGCGCTGTGGCTGGCCGCGCGGTCGGCGGCGTCGTTGAGGGGGTCGCCGTCGACCTGGTGCGCGGGGGTGTGGACGAAGTCGACGTCGCGGCCGGTGAGGAGCGCGTCGATGCGGACCACCAGGTCCTTGTTGGCGACGGGGCTGCCGGAGGCGGTCTTCCAGCCCTTGCGGCGCCAGCCGGGCAGCCAGGTCGTGACGGCCTTCATGGCGTACTGCGAGTCCATGCGGACCTCGACGGGCACGTCGGGGTCGAGGACCTCCAGGAGCCTTTCCAGGGCCGTGAGTTCGGCCACGTTGTTGGTCGCCCGGCCGAGCGGGCCCGCCTCCCAGCGGTCGACCGACCCGTCGGCCCGGCCGATGACCCATGCCCAGGCCGCGGGGCCGGGGTTTCCCTTCGACGCGCCGTCGCACGCCGCGATGATCTTTTCCACCATCCCACGATCCTGACACGGCGCCGGGGGCGGCCGGTGCCGCCCCCGGGCCGCCGGTCAGAAGGCGCCGTAGTTGACCTGCCAGGTGGGCAGGCCCATGCGGCGCCAGAGGGCCACGACGCGGTCGCGGTCGTCGAGGGAGACACGGACGGCGTAGCGGTGGCGCACGTGGGCGTCGAAGAGCTCCGCCTTGACCAGGTCGTCGCCCCGGCCGTCGCCGGAGGCCCGCATCCACAGCTCGTCGTACGGCACCTCGTGGCGGGCGAGCCACTCCTCGGTGAGGGCCCGGTGGTCCTCGCTGCGTCCGGAGAGGAGGACGATCCGGTCGCGCTCGGCGCCCCGGAAGGCCCGCAGGGCGTCGCGGACGGAGATGTTGAGGGCGTCGCGGTCGCAGCGGGAGAAGTCGTACGGGCCGCGGTCCACGCGCAGGGCGAGGGTGCCGTCGATGTCGCACATGACGGCGGTGGGGAGCGCCGGGTCCGCGACGTAGGGCTCGACGGCCGGGCGGTCGTTGAACCAGTCGGCGGTGAGGCGCCAGCCGCCCCGGGTGGCCTTGGCGTGCTTGTCGGCGAGGATGCGGATGATCTCCTCGCCGACGGGCCGCTCGCGGGCGGCGTCGCGGCGGACGCACTCCTCGACGGGCACGCCGGTGAAGTCGTGGACGGCGAAGGTGACGTCCAGGCCCGCGACGGCGGCCTTGAGCCGCTTGGGGATGTGCGGGGTCAGGTGGGTGTTGTCGACGACGACGTCGAAGCCGCCGTCGACGGCCGCGCGGACGGCGGCGTCCTGGACGGCGAGGACGGTCTGCTCGTGGGTGTGCGAGCGGCCGCGCTCCGGGTCGGGCAGGTCGAGCATGGCGCGCAGGTCGTCGAGGTTGACGCGGCGCACGCGGCCCTCGGCGTCGGCCTGGAGGGCGCGGGCGGCCGTGGTCTTTCCCGAGGCGGGGAGGCCGGTCATGACGTGAACGACGGGCACGGTCAGTTCTCCTGGTCGTGGGCGAAGGGGTCGGTGGCCTCGGGGCGGACCTGCCGCCAGACGAGGAGGTCGGTCGGACGCCCGTCGAGGCGCTGGAAGAGGGCGCCGCGCAGGGCCTTGTCGGGCAGCCCGGCGGCGGCACGGGCGAAGGCGGCCCGGTCGCCGGCGAGGTGGGCCAGGCGGGCGTACGCCTCGTCCACGGCCCGCTCGCGCTCGGCGGCGGCCGCCTCCAGGCCGGCGATCACCCCGCGCACCCACTGGTCGAACTCGTCGGGGACCTGTTCGAGGAGGGCGTCGAGGGGCTTGCCGCCGGAGGCCTCGACGTCGGCGACGGAGCAGCCGAGGCCCTTGGCGACCTGGCCGGCGGGCAGGCCGGCGAAGCGCTGGATGCCGTGGCCGCGCCAGATGTCCCGCTCGGTGACGCCGGTGAGCACCTTGTGGAGGCGGACGTACTCGCTGAGCTTGGCCTTGGCGCGCAGCCCGGAGGCGAAGCGCAGCACGAAGCCCTCGGCGTCGGTGCCGGTGGCCCGGTGGCCGCCCGGCAGGGTGTTGGACTCGGTGAGGGCGACGAGTTCGTCGAGGGTGGCGACGGACCAGGTGCGGACGACGCTGCCGAGGGGCGCCCAGGAGGCGGCGGCCTCGGCGAGGGGCACCTCGGCGCCGTCCGGGCCGAAGGCGGCGAGCAGGACGAGGTCGCGGCGCTCGCCGTAGTTCACGACGATCCGGTTGCCCGGGTAGAGCATCTCGGCGAGGTAGGTGGTGCCGGGCACCAGGCCCGTGGTGTCGGCTGCGTCGAGGCGGCGCTGCGCCCAGACGGCCTGGGAGCTGGTGAAGGAGCCCTTGGAGGCGGCGTGCCAGCGGCCGGCGTAGTGGAAGACCACGGCGAGGCTGCCGTCGACCTTGTCGTACACCTCGAAGGGCTCGTCGGGCAGCGGGGGCGCGTAGGGGCTGCCGGTGGCGTGCTCGGCGAGGTTGAAGAACTTGGGGAGGGGCAGTCCGACGATCCGCCCGGTGGTGTCGTCGGCGACGAGGCCGCGGCAGCGCAGGGTGGCCCGGTTCCAGTGCTGGGCGTACTGGCACGCGCGCGTGTACGTGTAGATCGACAGCGGCAGCTCGGGGTGCGGTTTCCGCGTCACGTGGCCCTCGGCGAGGGCGGCGGTGAGCTCGTCGGGCGTCATCAGGTCGTGCAGAGTCAGGGTGTCCTGGCTCATGGGGTCCCCTCCCGTGGTGTTCGATGATCCATTCTCGGACGGAAGGGACACGGAGAACAGTGATTATCGGATCGGGGGGCGTCCGTCGGGGTGACGACCGGGCTCCCGGGCCCGGTCGTGTCGGCGGCGCCCCGTAGACTCGCCGTCGCCCTGTCGGTGACGGACGCCGGCGCAGACGAAGGAAGCGAGCCCCATGAACCACTCGGACGGCACGGCACCGATCTATGCCGAGCTCATACGGGAACGGGGGGATGTTCCCGGTGACGTCCGCCAGACCGCGGAGGAGGTCCTGCGGGACCTGAGCCGGGTCATCCAGGTTCCGCCGCAGGGCGCTCCCGCGCCGCACCCCGGGGCCGGTGCCCCGATGGGTCCCGGCGGTCCCATGGGTCCGGGGGCTCCGATGGGCCCGGGCGGTCCCGGTGGCGCCGGCGGCCCGATGGGCGTCACGGGCCCCATGGGCATCGTGGGCCAGGCCGCGGGCGCGGTCGTCGCGCACCGGCCGCAGCGGTAGCGGCTCCCCGGCCGCAGGACCTCCCCGGCGACGACGGCTCCCCCCTCCTTCCCCTCCGGACCGGGGCGTTGTCAGTGCCGTGCGCCATGCTGCCTCCCGGGACGGCCCGTACCACGAGGGGGCGGGCCGCGCACGGCGACCAGGGGACGACGACATGGCCGAGGTTCTGCTCTTCCACCACGCGCTCGGGCTGACGGAGGGCGTCCGCGCGTTCGCCGGCGTGCTGCGGCGCGCCGGGCACACGGTCCACGTGCCCGATCTGTACGAGGGGCGCGTGTTCGAGGACCTGGAGGCCGGGTCCGCCCACGCCCAGGAGATCGGTTTCGGCACGCTCGTGGAGCGCGGCGAGCGGGCGGCCGAGGGCCTGCCGGAAGGCCTCGTGTACGCCGGTTTCTCGCTCGGCGTGCTGCCCGCGCAGAAGCTGGCGCAGACCCGGCCCGGGGCGCGCGGCGCCCTGCTGTTCAGCGCCTGTGTGCCGGTGGACGCCTTCGGCGGGGCCTGGCCGGAGGGCGTGCCCGCGCAGGTGCACGGGATGGACGCGGACCCGTACTTCGCCGGCGAGGGGGACCTGGAGGCGGCGCGCGAGCTGGTGGCGGGCGCGGCGGACCGCAGGCTCTTCCTGTACCCGGGGACCGCGCACCTGTTCGCGGAGCCCGGCGCGCCGTCCCACGTGCCGGAGGCGGCGGCGCTGTGCGCCGAGCGGGCGCTGTGCCTCCTGGGCGGCGTCAGGCCCTGAGCCCCGGCCGGTGCCTTCCCCTCACGGCGTGAACCGGCGGACGTAGCGGCGCTGCCAGGGGGTCTCCACGGCGTGCCGGTCGTAGTGGCGGCGCACGTACGCGACCGCCTCCCCGGCCGGGACCCCGTCGAGGACGGCGAGGACCGCCAGGGCCGTGCCGGTACGGCCCCGGCCGCCGCCGCAGGCGACCTCGACGCGCTCCCCGGCGGCGCGCTCCCGGGCCTCGGCGAGGACGGTACGGGCCGTGTCCCGGTCGGCGGGGAGCCGGAAGTCCGGCCAGCGCAGCCAGACGGACTCCCAGGGCACCTCGGGGGGCGTCCGGCCGAGGAGGTGGACGGCGTACGTCGGGACGGGGCCCTCGGGCAGCGGACGGCGCAGGCCCCGGCCGCGCACCAGGCGCCCGGAGGGCAGTCGCAGGACACCCGGGGCGGACTCGGTCCAGAGCTCGGTCATCGCGCCACCGTAACCGCCGGGGCGCCCCTCCCGCGGCGGGAACGGGATCATCCGTTCGGCCGACCCCGGTGTCGTCCGTCCCGCCACGGGACGGGGGCCGCCCGGCGGACCGTACGGGGGCGGGGCGGACGGAGGATCGGTGCAGGGCGCGGAACCGTCTCCCCCTCGGCCACGATCCGCCGGACAGGCCTCCGGGAGCCGCCCGCGCGGTCGCCGCACCGAGGAGTCCGTCATGCCGAAGTCCCGCCGTCCGTCCCGTGCCGCCCGGACGCTGCTGCCCGGCGCGGTGGCCGCCGTCCTGCTCACGGGGTGCGCCCCGGGCTCCGGGGGAGCGGCCGAGGCGGACCCGTCGGCGTCCGGCAAGGCGAATCCCTCCCCCACGGCCGTGACCCCCTCCCCCGAGAGCGGCGGGCCGGCTCCCGGCACCCTGCTCGTCGCCGACTTCGGCTCCGACACGGTCACCTTCGTGGACCCCGCGCGAGGGGCCGTCGGGTCCGTGGAGGTGGGCACCGCGCCGTACGGTCTGGCGCTCGGCGCCGACGGGCGCGCCTGGGTGGCGACCGCCGAGGGGGTGGCGGTCGTGGACACGGCGGCCCGGGAGCGGCTCGCCCTGATCCCGTACCGGACGGACACCGGGCCCGTGACCACCGGCGAGTACCGGGGCGGCGGGATGGGCATCGCTCTGGCGCCGGACGGGCGTCGGGCGTACGTGGGGGTCAACGTGCCCGGCGGGAACGGCGCCCTGGAGGTGATCGACACGGCGGCGCTGCGGGTCACGGACGCGGTGCCGGTCGGCCGGCGCCCGTTCGACGTGGACGTGTCGGAGGACGGTGCCGAGGTGTACGCGACGAACCACGACTCCTTCGACGTCACGGTCGTCGCGGCGGGGACGCCGGAGGCCCGGCGGGTGGAGGTCGCCCCGTACGGCACGGAGGGCGGGCTCGGCTCCTGGCTCAAGCCGCACTACGCGGCGGTGCGGCCCTCGGACGGGAGGCTGCTGCTTCCGTTCGAGGGCGAGCGGCTGGCCGTGGTGGATCCCCGGACGGGCCGGACGGAGATCGAGCCGATGACCGCGAACACCCATCAGCACGGGGTCGCCGTGACGGCCGACGGGACCCTCCTCGCCGTGGGCACGGGGCCGGTCGACCCGGACGAGGACCGGGGGCCGTCCCTGACGGTGCGCGCGCCGGACGGGAAGGAGCGGGTGTACCCGCTGGAGGGCCCGCACGAGGACGTGGCCGTGTCCCGGGACGGGCGCACGGCCTATGTGACCGGCGGGTTCACCCGGGACGGGTACTGGGACGGCCTGACCGTCGTGGACCTGGAATCGGGCGACACCCGCCGGCTGGCGGCCGGGTCGCGGCCCCTGGGGATCGCGGTCCTCTGACGGGCCGGCGCGGGGCCGGGTGGCGGAGGAGGGCGGTGAGAACGGCCGGAGGGGGTAGCCGAGGGCACGACCGGCGGTGCCGGGGCGCGCCCGGGGCCGGGCGGGCCCCACCCGGAGTCGGCGGCCCCGCCGAAGAGCGATTCATCAGCAATGACGATAAAAAGGATGAACAAGGGGTAGTCGGCAAAAAGTTGCCATGTGGTCGCACCCGACCACAGCCAATGGCTCCTTGCACGCTCCTACGGAAGGGCGGACAGCGTGACGCGACCGAGGATTCTCGTGGTGGGCGCCGGCTTCGCCGGAGTGGCCTGCGTACGGCGGCTCGAACGGCGGCTGGCGGAGCGGGAGGCGGTCATCACGCTCCTTTCGCCGTTCTCGTACCAGCTCTACCTGCCGTTGCTCCCCCAGGTGGCGGCGGGCGTGCTGACCCCGCAGTCGGTCGCCCTGTCGCTGCGGCGCAGCGAACGGCACCGGACCCGGATCGTCCCCGGCGGAGTCGTCGGCGTCGACACGGCGGCGAAGGTCTGCGTGGTGCGGACGATCTCAGGGGAGTACGTGAACGAACCGTACGACCATCTCGTGCTCGCGCCCGGCAGCGTGACCCGGACCTTCGACATCCCGGGCCTCACCGAGCACGCGCGCGGGATGAAGACGCTCGCGGAGGCCGTGTACATCCGCGACCACGTCATCGCCCAGCTGGACCTGGCGGACGCGAGCAACGACGACGCGGAGCGGGCGGCGCGGCTGCAGTTCGTGGTGGTCGGCGGCGGCTACGCCGGCACGGAGACGGCGGCCTGCCTCCAGCTGCTCACCCACAACGCGGTCAAGCGGTATCCGCGGCTCGACCCGGACCTCATCAAGTGGCACCTGGTGGACATCGCGCCGAGGCTCATGCCCGAGCTGGGCGAGAAGCTGGGCAGGGCCGCGATGGACATCCTGACCCGGCGCGGCATCGAGGTGTCGCTCGGAGTGTCGGTCGCCTCGGTGGACGAGAAGACGGTGACGCTCACGGACGGGCGGGTGCTGCCGAGCCGGACCCTCATCTGGACGGCCGGCGTGGCCGCGAGTCCCCTCATCGGGACGCTCGGCACCGAGACGCTCAAGGGCCGGGCCGTCGTCACGCCCGAGATGTGCGTGCCGGGGCTCGACGGGGTGTGGGCGCTCGGGGACGCGGCGGCGGTGCCGGACCTCGCCAAGGGCGAGAAGGGAGCGATCTGCCCGCCGACGGCCCAGCACGCGATGCGGCAGGGCAAGGCGGTCGCCGACAACCTGGTCTCGACGCTGCGCGGCGAGCCGCTGCACCCGTACCGGCACAAGGACCTGGGACTCGTGGTGGATCTGGGCGGGATGGACGGCGTGTCGAAGCCGCTCGGCGTGGAGCTGCACGGGATGCCGGCGCAGGCCGTGGCCCGCGCCTACCACTGGGGCGCGCTGCGGACCAACGTGGCGAAGACCCGGGTGATGACGAACTGGGTGCTCAACGCCCTGGCCGGGGACGACTACGTGCGGACCGGGTTCCTGGCCTCGAAGGCGGGGACGCTGAAGGACTTCGAGTACACCGACGCCTATCTGTCGGCGGATCAGGTGCGCAGCCACACGGCGTCGTTCCGCGGGGCGATCGCGTCCGGCGGGAGCTGAGGGACGGGAGACGACGCCACGGGGCGCCCGGCGGAGAGCCGGGCGCCCCGTGGCGTTCGTGCCGGACGGGCGGTGTCAGCGGGCCAGTTCGGTGGCCGGGCCCATGACGACGACGGGCTCCCGGGCCGGGTCGAGGGCGCGGAGCAGTTCGCGCAGGTCCTCGCGCTCCAGGGTGACGCAGGCCTGGGTGGGGCCGCCGTGGTCGACGTGGATCCAGACGCCGCCGCCCTTCTCGGCGCCGAGGGGACGCTCCTTGTCGAGCGGGCTGCGGCCGGGCACCCGGTTGTAGTCGATGGCGATGACGTGGTCGAAGGAGCCTTCGAGGGGCTCGCCCGCGAAGCCGGTGCCGCTGATCGCGAACTGCTCGTCCCGGTCGTACGGCAGGAGGGCGCCGGGGTCGGGCAGCCGGCCGCCCGCGTCGCCGAGCCGGAAGACCCCGATGGGAGTGCGCAGGTCGCCCGCGGTGTGGTCGGCGGTCCAGCCCCGGAGTGCGTTGTGGGTGGGCCAGGGACCGGCCTGGGCCTTCCAGCCGGTGGCCGGGTCGCGGGAGTAGAGCGTCGCGGTGGACCGGGGGGAGTCGGCGGAGGCGCCGGTGACCACGAGGGCCTGGGAGGTGCCGTCGGGGACGGCGGAGTGGGTGACGGGGCCGATGCCGGGGAGCCGGGTCACGGGGGCCGGGGCGGAGGGCCGGGCCGGTGGGCCCGGGTGGGGGCGGGCGTCGCCGGCGGGCGCGGACGTGGGGGCGGGGGCGGGCGGGGCGGCGGGACTCCCGCAGCCGGTGAGCAGCAGGGCGGCACACAGCGTGCCGGCGCCCAGCAGCGCGGGGGCGCCCTTGCGGACGGACATGGGACGGCATTCCTCCTGACCGGGGGCGGTGCGGCGATCTGACCCGGGGGACAGTGCAGCGATCCGTACCCGTTCGGCGGGCGGGGCTGCCGTCGACCCCGCGCCCTCACCCGTACGGACGCGGCCTCCCGGGGTCCGCGGGCGGGCTCCGAAAGCGGTTGACCGGCCGGGCGGGGAGGCGGTTGGCTGCCCGGATGAACGATCTTCGCATCGAGCGGGCGCGGACCGGGGCGCCGCTCGCGGACTGGCGCGCCGTCCACAACACGGTCGTCCCCACGGCCGTCCTCTCTCCCGAGGAGGTGCGGGAGCGCGCGGGGCGCAACCGGCTGGACGTGGCCTACCTCGGGGACGTGCCGGTGGGCTGCTCGACGGTGCGCCCGCCGGACGGGGAGACGGCGGCGGCGACCGTCATCGCCCGGACGCTGCCCGGGTTCCGGGGGCGGGGCTTCGGGACGGCGCTGTACGAGCGGGGGCTCGCGCACGCGCGGTCGCTGGGCGGCGAGGGCGTGGAGACGGTGGTCCTGGCCTCCAACGAGGAGGGGCTGCGGTTCGCCCTGGCACGGGGCTTCACGGAGGTGGAGCGGTACGTCCTGCCGGGCGACACCGTCCCGTTCGTGACCCTGCGACTGGGGTGACGGGCGCGACGCCGGCTTGATTCCGGCTCGCGGACGGGCTGGGGGGCGCCGTCCGCGAGCCGGGGTTCTGGGGGCGGCCCGCCGGTCAGGCGCGGGCGGCGACGGCCGAGCGGGAGCCGCCCGTGGCGAGGGCCGGTTCGGCGCGGACCGGGCCGTCGAGGAGTCGGCGCAGGAGCGCGGTGGCGCGGGCGCCCGTGCCGCCCTCCTCGGAGAGGAGCGTGGCGAGGAGGGCGATCCGGGCCTGGGCGGCCCGGAGGGTGCCGGTGAGGACGGCCCCGGCGGCGACGAGGTCGACGGCGCCTCCGCCGGTGTAGATCTCGGCGAGCGGTCCCGAGGGGACGCGGGTGGTGACGGCGACGAGGACGCCCCGGGCGACCGCGTCCGCGACGGCGGCGGCGATCTCCGGGGTGGCGTTGCCCGCGCCGGTGGCGACGAGGACGATGCCCCGGGCACCGGCGGCGACGGCCGCGTTCAGGAGGAACGGGTCGCCGTCGGAGTGGTGGGTCACGATGTCGACGCGGGGCAGCGGGGCGGCGCCGGTGGCGCCGGGCTCCGCCGTGCGCGCGGCGGCGGGAAGGGGCAGCGGGGCCGGACGCTCGGGCTGCCGCTCGATGTCGACGCGGGAGAAGCCGACGCGGCCGAGGCGCTCGGCCGTCGGGTCGGAGAAGGCGTCGGCGGCGAGGGTCCGGTACTTCACGGTGCCGCGCGCCGCGTGGACGCGTCCGTCGAAGACGACGAGGACGCCGAGGTCGCGGACGGTGGAGGCGACCTGGAGGGCGTCATAGAGGTTGCCGGGGCCGTCCCCGTCGCCGGTGCCGAAGGGGCGCTGGGCGCCGGTGAGGACGACCGGGCGGGCGTCGGTGTGGTGCAGGTCCAGGAGGAAGGCCGTCTCCTCCAGGGTGTCGGTGCCGTGGGTGATCACGATGCCGTCGACGCCGGGGTCTGCGAACGTCTCGTGGACGGTGCGCAGGAGGGCGAGCTGGTGGGCCGCGGTCATGCGGGAGCTGTTGACGTTGAAGAGGTCGACGACCTCGACGGCGACGCCCTCGGGGAGGGGGGCGGTGGCCAGGACGTCGCTGCCCGAGGCGTCGGCCGCGTAGCCGGTGCCCTGCCAGCGGCTGGCGATCGTGCCGCCGGTGCTGATGACGACGATCCTGCGCGTCTCCCCGTCGTGCGTCCGCTTCATGGCTGCCGTCCTCGACTCCGTACCGAAAGGGGTTCCGCCCCGTGGCGAAGGGGCTCGTGGAAGACCCTCCAGAGGTCTCCGGGCCCGCAAGGATAGGACAAACGGCGCGCAATGCGATTGCCGAACAAGCCGCTGAAATGTTTCTTCGTGGGAGAAGATTGCGCCATGGACCGAATTGACCTCCACATCTTGCGCGAGCTCCAGAACGACGGCCGGCTGAGCAACCAGGAGCTGGCCCATCGGGTGGGCCTGAGCCCCTCCCCGTGCCTGCGGCGGGTGCGCCAGCTGGAGCAGGACGGGGTGATCCGGGGCTACCGGGCGATCATCGACCCGGAGGCGGTGGGGCGGGGCTTCGAGGTGCTCGTCTCGGTGGAGGTGCGGCGGGACCGGGAGACGGTGGAGGCCTTCGAGGAGGCGCTCCAGGACGTGCCGGACGTGATCGAGGCGTACCGGCTCTTCGGGAGCCCGGGCTGTCTGCTGCGGATCGCGGTGGCGGACCTCGCCGCGTACGAGCGGCTGTGGATCGAGCGGCTGACGACGCTGGCCGGGGTCACCGAGGTGAACTCCCAGATCATCATGAAGCGGGTCAAGGAACCGAAGGGGCTTCCGGTGGACATCCGGGGTGCCTGAGGAGGTACCGGACGGGCGCGGCGGGCCCGGCGCCCGTGTACGCGAGAACGTCACGGAAACTCCCCCTCCCGGTTACACGGCGGGCCGCTCCCCCGTGCCACGCTCCCGCCTGACAAGAAGTCAACACGCGTAGAGCGCGGTGTCCTCGAGTCGGCGCCGTGCCCGTCGCGTGCCCCCCCACCGGGAAAGGGCACCCCCCATGTCCGTCGCACAGCCCCGCCGTCGGAAGGCCTGGGCGGCTTCCATAGCCGCCGTCCTCGTCACCCTCACCCTCCCCGCGGTCACCGCTCCCCCCGCGAGCGCCACGACCTCCCCGTACGACAGCACGTACTACAAGGACGCGGTCGGCAAGACCGGTCCGGCCCTCAAGTCCTCGCTGCACACCATCATCAGCAGCCAGCGCAAGATCTCGTACGACGCGGTCTGGAACGCCCTGAAGACCCTCGACCAGGACCCGAACAACCCGAACAACGTGATCCTGCTCTACAGCGGGACCTCGCGCGCCAAGTCCCTCAACGGCGGCGCGGTGGGCGACTGGAACCGCGAGCACACCTGGGCCCAGTCCCACGGCGGCTTCGGCACCTCGGCCGGCCCCGGCACCGACCTGCACCACCTGCGCGCTACGGACGTCCAGGTCAACAGCATCCGCGGCAACAAGGACTTCGACCACGGCGGCAGTCCGGTCAACGGCGCGCCCGGCAGCTACACGGACAGCAACTCCTTCGAGCCGCGCGACGCGGACAAGGGCGACGTGGCGCGGATGCTCCTCTACATGACCGTCCGCTACGAGGGCGGCGACTCCTGGGCGGACCTGGAGCCCAACGAGTCCACCTCCAACGGCAGCGTCCCGTACCACGGCCGCCTCTCGGTCCTGAAGCAGTGGAACGAGCAGGATCCGCCGAGCGCCTTCGAGAAGCGCCGCAACGACATCGTCTTCGGCACCTACCAGGGCAACCGGAACCCGTTCGTCGACCACCCGGAGTGGGTCGAGGCGATCTGGTAGACCGGCCGGGTCGCTCCGTGCCGCTCCCCGAGGGCGGTACGGAGCGACCCCTACACCTCACCGTTCTCCGCGACTTCAAACGCGAAACTCGGAATGTTCTCACGCTTTTCGAGGAAGCGAATCCTTCACTTCCGAGCAGTTATCCATTCGTTATAAATGGGCATTTTGTCCGCGTCCAGCATGGTTTTTCGTAGCGGGAAAGAGGGATTCCCCTCACCGGTGCCGCAAGTGCACCTATCACGTTTCTCCCGCCTCCAACAACCCCCTGGGTCCAGGAAGTTCCGAGATCCGCTGGGTACCTTCGGCGCCCATGACCACTGCCCAGACCACTGCCCCCACGACCCCCCTGACCGGCGGCGTCCGTGTCGGCCCGGCCGAGATCGAGGACGGCGCCGACCTCTGGCGGATCGCCCGCGGCTCGGGAGAGCTGGACCTCAACTCGCCGTACAGCTATCTGCTGTGGTGCCGCGACTTCGCCGACACGACCGCCGTCGCCCGTGACGCCACCGGGCGCCCGGTGGGCTTCGTCACCGGCTACCTGCGGCCCGACGCGCCGGGCACGCTCTTCGTCTGGCAGGTCGCCGTGGAGGATTCGCACCGCGGAAGCGGGGTAGCCGGGGCCCTGCTCGACGCTCTGTCCGCCCGGGTGGCGGCCGAGCACGGACTCGACCGCGTGGAGGCGACCGTCACGCCGGGGAACCTGGCGTCCGACCGGATGTTCCGGTCCTACGCGCGCCGTCACGGCGCCGAGGTGACGCGGGAGGTCCTCTTCCCGGCCGCCTCCTTCCCCACGGCGGGACACGAGGCCGAAGTGCTGTACCGCATCGGCCCCCTGGACTCCGCGGCCCTCTGAGCCGCCCGGCGGCCCCCGGCCGCCCCACCCCCGCACGCACACACACCCGCACCCGCACCCGCACCCGCACCACATTGGGAGAAGAGACTCCGTGACCCTGACCGAACTCGCCCCCACCTCCGTCTTCGAGACCGTCGAGTCGGAGGTCCGCAGCTACTGCCGCGCCTGGCCCGTCGTCTTCGAGCGCGCCTCCGGCAGCAGGCTGTACGACGAGCAGGGGCGGCCGTACCTCGACTTCTTCGCCGGAGCCGGCTCGCTGAACTACGGGCACAACAACCCCGTCCTCAAGCGCGCCCTCCTCGACTACCTCGCCGACGACGGCGTCACCCACGGCCTCGACATGTCGACGACCGCCAAACGCGACTTCCTGGAGGCGTTCCGCTCGGCGGTCCTGGAGCCCCGCGCCCTGCCCTACAAGGTGATGTTCCCCGGCCCCACCGGCACCAACGCGGTGGAGGCGGCCCTCAAGCTCGCCCGCAAGGTCACCGGACGCGAGACGGTCGTCTCCTTCACCAACGCCTTCCACGGGATGTCGCTCGGCTCGCTCGCCGTCACCGGCAACTCCGCCAAGCGCGCCGGGGCGGGCGTGACGCTGCCCAACGCCACCCGGATGCCCTTCGACCACTACTTCGACGGGCAGGTCCCCGACTTCCTGTGGTTCGAACGGCTCCTGGAGGACCCGGGCTCCGGTCTCGACCACCCGGCGGCCGTCATCGTCGAGACCGTCCAGGGCGAGGGCGGGATCAACGTCGCCCGCGCCGAGTGGCTGCGCGCCCTCGCGGACCTGTGCCGCCGGCACGACATGCTCCTGATCGTGGACGACGTCCAGATGGGCTGCGGGCGCACCGGCGACTTCTTCTCCTTCGAGGAGGCGGGCATCACGCCCGACATCGTCACCCTGTCCAAGTCCATCAGCGGCTACGGCCTGCCCATGGCCCTGTGCCTGTTCCGCCCGGAGCTCGACCTGTGGGAGCCCGGCGAGCACAACGGCACCTTCCGCGGCAACAACCCCGCCTTCGTCACCGCCACCGCCGCCCTCGACGCCTACTGGCGCGACGACGCCCTGCGCGAGCGCACCCTGGGCCGGGCCGGGCGGGTGGAGCGCGCCCTGCTCGACCTGCGCGGGGACGACGGGCGCTCGGGCCTCGCGGTGCGCGGACGCGGCCTCGTGTGGGGCCTGGAGTTCGCCGACGGGGAGCGCGCCGAGGCCGTGTGCCGTCGCGCCTTCGAGACCGGCCTGCTCCTGGAGACCTCGGGACCGCACGGCGAGGTGGTCAAGCTGCTCCCGCCGCTGACCGCGACGGACGACGAACTCGACGAGGGCCTCGGCATCCTGGCCCGCTCCGTCCGTCACACCGCCTGATCCGCCACCCCGCGGATCCCCCGAAAGGAGACCCCTGTGATCGTCCGCTCCTTCGCCGAGCTGGAGAACACCGAGCGGCACGTGAAGGCCGCCTCGGGCACCTGGGAGAGCAAGCGCATCGTCCTGGCCCGCGAGCGGGTCGGCTTCTCCCTCCACGAGACGGTGCTGTACGCCGGGACCGAGACCTCCATGTGGTACGCGCACCACGTCGAGGCCGTGGTCTGCACGGAGGGCGAGGCCGAGCTCACCGACCACGAGACGGGCCTCACGCACACGATCGTGCCCGGGACGATGTACCTGCTCGACGGGCACGAGCGCCACACCCTCAAGGTCAAGCGGGACTTCCGCTGCCTGTGCGTCTTCAACCCGCCCGTCACCGGGCGCGAGGACCACGACGAGAACGGCGTCTACCCCCTGCTCACCGAGCCCGAGTCCGAGCCGACCGACGCCGGCGCCGCGGACGACGCCGCCTGACCCGGCGCCCGCACTCCCCCGTACCCGACGTACCCGACGCATGAAAGGAAGGCGTACCGCCTCATGGTCTCCGCACCCACCCGTCCCGTCGACCTCTACCCCACCCGCGGTCCCAAGGAGGAGCTGATCGGCCGCAAGGACCCCGTCGTGTGGTCCGAGCCCGGCACGCCCGGCCCCTTCTGGGCGCGCGAACTGGAGGAGTACGACCGCGACGGGTTCGTCACGGTGGACGAACTCGTCACCCCCGACGAGGTCGACGAACTCCGGGCGGAGCTGGACCGGCTCGTGACCGACCCGGCCGTCCGGGCCGACGAGCGGGCGATCGTCGAGCCCCGCTCCCAGGAGATCCGCTCCGTCTTCGAGGTGCACCGGATCAGCGAGGTCTTCGGCCGCCTCGCCCAGGACCCGCGCGTCGTCGGCCGCGCCCGCCAGATCCTCGGCTCCGACGTCTACATCCACCAGTCCCGGGTCAACGTCAAGCCCGGCTTCGGCGCCAGCGGCTTCTACTGGCACTCCGACTTCGAGACCTGGCACGCCGAGGACGGCCTGCCGCAGATGCGGACGGTCTCGGTGTCGATCGCGCTCACGCCGAACCACACCACCAACGGCAGTCTGATGATCATGCCCGGTTCGCACCGCACCTTCCTGGGCTGTGCCGGGGAGACCCCCCGGGACAACTACAAGAGGTCGCTCCAGATGCAGGACGCGGGGACGCCTTCGAACGAGGCGCTCACCACCTTCGCCGAGGCCTGCGGCATCCGGCACTTCACCGGCCCCGCCGGCTCCGCCACCTGGTTCGACTGCAACGCCCTGCACGGCTCGGGGGACAACATCACCCCCTACCCCCGCAGCAACGTCTTCCTGGTCTTCAACAGCGTGGAGAACCTGCCGGAGGCGCCCTTCGCCGCCCCGGTCCGGCGCCCCTCCTTCATCGCCGCGCGTCCGTAACCCGGCACGCGCGTACGGAAAAGGGCTCGTGCCCCGGTCACCCGGGGGCGCGAGCCCTTCCCGTGCGTGCCGCCGGTCGCTCACCCGGTGGCGCGCGGCTGCCCGAGCATGCCCTCGCGCAGCCGGTTGAGGCTGCGGGCCAGGAGCCGCGAGACGTGCATCTGGGAGACGCCGAGCCGCTCGCCGATCTGCGCCTGCGTCAGCTCCTCGACGAAGCGGAGGTGGAGCAGCAGCCGGTCGCGCTCGTCGAGGGCCACCACCAGCGGAGCGAGGGTGTGGAAGTCCTCGAAGAGTTCGAGCGCCGGGTCCTCCTCGCCGATGAAGTCGGCCAGGGCGGCCTCGTCCTCCTCGTCGCCGCCGTTGATCGCGGCGTCCAGCGAGGTCGAGTTGTAGCCGTTCGAGGCGATCTGGGCCTCGACCACCTCCTCCTCGGGAAGCCCCATCAGCATCGCCAGCTCCGCGACCCGGGGGGCCCGGCCGAGCCGCGAACTCAGCTCGTCGGTCGCCTTCGCCAGCTCCACCCGCGCCTCCTGGAGCCGGCGGGGGACGTGCACCGCCCAGGTGGTGTCCCGGAAGAAGCGCTTGATCTCGCCCACGATGTACGGCACCGCGAAGGTGGCGAACTCCACCTCGCGCGAGAGGTCGAAGCGGTCGATCGCCTTGATCAGGCCGATCATGCCGACCTGGACGATGTCCTCCATCTCGTCGGCCCGCGCGCGGAACCGCCCCGCGGCGTACCGCACGAGCGACATGTTGATCTCGATCAGGGTGTTCCGGACGTACTGGTAGGCCTCGGTGCCCTCCTCCCGTTCCGCCAGCTCGCGGAGGAACACCTTCGTCAGGGCGCGGGCGTCCTGGGGCGCGACCTCGTGGGGAGCCTCCAGAACGGGCAGGTCCTCACACGTTCCGCTCGTCACGTACGTCGCCATCGCCTCGGCCGTCTCGGTCCGCACGCGACAACCTCCTCTTCTTCGCGGTCGGTTCAGCAGTTCCGGTCCTCGTACCCCCGCTTTCGGAACACACTCCCCCGAACGGGGCATCCGCTCCGCCCGGAGTGGCGCGCATCACTTCTGTACGAACGGGCAGGCGAATTCCGTCACCTGTTGAGAAATCAGGAAGAAAGGGACCCCGCGATGAACACTCGGAGCGACACCCGGTCCCGTACGCCGGCGGCCCCGACGGCCCGCCCCGGCGCAGGGGCGTACGGGCCGTCGCCGATCGGCACGCCCGCGCAGGCGCGGCAGCTGGTCTGCCACACGCTCGCGGCGCTCGGTCCGCTGCCGCCGGACCAGGTGGACGACCTGCTGCTGGTCACCTCGGAGCTGGTCACGAACGCGCACCGGCACGGGGGCGGGGTCACCGACTTCGGCATCGCCGTCGGCCCCGACCGCGTGACCGTGTCCGTGGCGGACGCCAGCGGGGAGGCGCCGCGCTACGACCTGCGCGAGGAGCTGTGCCCCGGGGGCTTCGGCTGGCCGATCGTGCTGCGGCTGTGCCGGGAGGTCACCGTGGACACCCGGCCGGACGGCAAGACCATCCACGCGGCGGTGACGGTGGACCGGTGAACGGCGTCCGCGCCCCCGGGGCGCGCGGCGGAGGACGGAGAGACGAGAGGGGTGACCACGCCCGAAGCGTGGTCACCCCTCTCGCGCACCCCTTTCCGGGGACGATGACGGAACGTTCGTTCAGAGCAGGTCCCGCCGGTCGTCCTCGGTGACCGTGGGGGCGACCGGGGGGACGACCATCCGGCGGCGGCGCAGCACGCTGACGTAGGCCGCCGTTCCGATGATGCCGACGGCCATGAGGATCAGGCCGACCAGATCGAGGTTGACCCCCTCCATCTGCCAGTCCGACGCGAACGTGAGAATGGCCCCCACCGCGATCAGAATGATGAAAGCTCCCAGACCCATGATTCCTCCCTAGTGGGTTGGACGGTCATCGGGTACCCCGGACTGCCGTCCTCATCCCCGACACCCGTGCACGGGAGGTGGGATGACCCCGGGTCAGGAGCCCGTCCGCGCGGGTTCGCCCTCCTTCGACGGGCCGGGCGCGTGCTCCGGCGGGCCGTGCAGGCGTACGGAGTCGGGGCCGGCGGCCGAGTGGCGTTCGGCCCAGGCCTCCAGGGCGGCGCGGCAGGCGTGGTCGAGGTGCTGGAGTCCGGAGAGGTCCAGTTCGACCGGCCGGTCCCCGGGCAGGGCTTCGAGCGTGTCGAGTATCTTCGGCAGCCGCAGGAAGGTGACGTTCCCCGACAGGCTGACGCGCACCGGTCCGTGGCCGTCGTCGGTCCGCTCGACGCGGAGGTGGGAGGCGTCCCAGGCCGCCTTGGCGACGGAGAGGGCGAGTCCGATCAGGACCCCCTCGAACATGTTGACGGTGACGATCGCGAGGGCCGTCACGACGAGGACGAGCGCCTCGCCCCGGTGGCCGCGCCACAGTGCGACCAGCCCCTTGAAGGGGATCAGCTTCCAGCCCGCGTGGACCAGGATCCCGGCGAGCGCGGCGAGCGGCACGTACTCCAGGGTGGCGGGCAGCAGGGCGGCGAAGAGCAGCAGCCACACGCCGTGGAGCACCCGGGAGGCCTTGGTCCTGGCTCCCGCCCGGACGTTGGCCGAGCTCCGTACGATCACGGCGGTCATGGGCAGGGCGCCGAGCACGCCGCAGAGCGTGTTGCCGACGCCCTGGGCGAGCAGTTCCCGGTCGTACTGGGTGCGCGGTCCGTCGTGCAGCCGGTCCACGGCGGCCGCGCTGAACAGCGACTCCGCCGAGGCGATCAGCGCGAAGGCGAGGACGGTGCCGAGCAGGGCGAGGTCGGCCAGGCCCGCGAAGGCGTCCGCGCCGGGCACGCGCACGGCGTCCAGGACGCCGCTCACCTCCACGGTGGCGACCGGCAGGTCGAGGAGGGCGGTGGCGAGGGCCGCGAGGAGGACCGCGACGAGCGCGCCGGGCACGGCCCGTGCCCTCGGCGGCAGGTGTCTCCAACCCACGACCACGAGGATCGTGCCGGCCGCGACGACGAGCGGCACCAGGTTGGCGGGGGCGGTCAGCGCGCCCACCAGGGCGGCCGGAAGTCCGGCGAGCCGGGCGAGGCCGGAGTCGGGGGCGTCGAGGCCGGCTGCCGCGTAGAGCTGGCCGGCCACGATGACGAGGCCGATGCCGGCGAGCATGCCCTCGACGACCGAGAGGGAGATGGCCCGGAACCAGCGGCCCCATCTCAACAGGCCCATGAGGACCTGGAGCAGTCCGGCGAGGAGCACGATGATCCCGAGCGCGGCGAGACCGAAGGCCTTGACCGCCTCGAAGACGAGGACGGTGAGGCCGGCGGCGGGCCCGGAGACCTGGAGGCTGCTGCCTCTCATGAGGCCGGTGACGATTCCGCCGACGATGCCGGTGATCAGGCCGAGTTCGGCCGGTACGCCGGAGGCGACGGCCACGCCGATGCAGAGCGGCAGTGCGACGAGGAAGACGACGAGCGAGGCCGCGAAGTCCTGCCGGAGGTGGGGGAACTGCCGGAGAAGGGGCAAGGAGGGTGGCATGCGGATCTCCCCTCATGGGCTCCGAGGAGCGGGGACGGGCCGGTGGTCACGCGGACGGACGGGGCGGGCCGGGACGGCCCGTGGCCGGGCACGGCACGTCCCTCGCCGGGGTCTCACCGGCATCAGAGTTCACCAAGACAAGGTCAAGTGATGGCCAACGAAGGGTAATACGCACTGGTGGGCCGGACCGTGAACAACCCGGCCCCCGACGGGGGTTTCCGACCGGAACCGGACGGAAGTTGACGCGATCACCCCTGCGGAGGGCGTGCGGGGGCGCGGAGCGCCGGGGCGCATCGGGCCACAGGCGCCCGCACACGCGCACGATGGGAGGGCGTACGGGCGCCCGGCCGAGGGTCACGAGGGCGCCGGGCCGGGGATCGCGCGGAGCGGGCGGGACCTGCGCGGGTGTCGGGCCGGGGCTTACACGGGCGCCGGGCCAAGGCTGTACGGGTGCCGGGCCGGGAGGCGCGCGGGCGTCGGGTCGGGGATCGCTCGGAGGCGGCCGGGACTTGCGCAGGCGCCGGGCCGAGACCGTACGGGCACCCGGCCGAGGTTCACACGCGCGCCGGACCGAGACCGTACGGGCGCCCGGCCGGGAGGCGCGCGGGCGTCGGGCCCGGGGTCACCACCAGTAGGCGGGATACTTCGGTGCCGCGCGCCGGACGCGGGAGGCGGCGAACGCGGTCAGGACGAGCAGGACCGTGGAGCCGAGGAGGAGGGGGACGAAGCGGCCGGGGGCGGGCGCCTGGAGCACGACCACGACGGCGGTCGCGCAGGCCGGCGAGTGCGGGGTCCGGGCCAGGGTGGTGAGCGCGAGGGTGACGCCGGCGGCGACCGCGGCGGCCCAGGCGCTGCCGCTCGCGGCGGCGGCCACCGCGTATCCGGCGGCGGCCCCGAGCAGATGGCCGACGACCACGCTCCGGGGCTGGGCGAGGGGCAGCGCGGGCGCGCAGTGCACCAGGGCGGCGCTGGCGGCCAGCGGGGGTATCAGGACGGGTTCGTGGAGGAGGGCGCCGAGGCCGACGAGTCCGAGGAGGGCGGCCGTGGCGGCGCTGACGCTGTGGACGGCGGCCGCGGGCGCGGGCCGGGCCGGGGCCCGCCCGGCCATCCTCGGCCGCCGGGGGCCCTCCGGGGCGGGGCCGGAGCCGGACCTCGGGGCCGGGACGGCGGAACCGGGGGTCGGGCCGGGTCCCGGAGCGGGAGCGGCGGGGGCGGCGTCGGGGCTCAGCGTGGTGTCGGTACTCATGCGATGCGGCGTTTCCGGGGCAGGCGGCCGTGGGCCGGGCGAAGCGGGGACGGGTGGTCGTACGGGTCCCTGTGGTCGACAGTCGGCCCGGTCTCGCGCCCGGTCCTGGTGCGGCGGCGCAACCTCCCACCACTCTAACCAGCGGTTTCGTGACGCCGCGGGCGGGGTCGGGGGAGGATCCCGGCATGAACGAGACTCCACGCGCCGACACGGCGGGCACGAACGGCACGCCCGGCGCCTCCTCCTTCCACCTCCTTCCCGGCGCCCCGGACTCCCCCGTCCTCCTCCACGTGCCGCACTCCTCCCGCGCGGTGCCCGCGGACGTGCGGGCCGGGATCCTGCTCGGCGACGACGCACTGGAGCGGGAGCTGGACCACATCACCGACGCGCACACGGCGGAGATCGCCGCCGCGGCGACCGCGGCGGCGGGCACGGCCCCCTGGCGGTTCGTCAACCGGCTCTCCCGCCTCGTGGTCGACCCCGAGCGCTTCCCGGACGAACGGGAGGAGATGGCGGCCGCCGGAATGGGCGCGGTGTACACGCGCACCACGCACCGGGCCGCGCTGCGGCCGGCCGGGTTCGATCCGGCGCCGCTGATCGACCGGTACTTCGCCCCGTACGCCGCGGGCATGGCCGGGGCCGTGGCCGACCGGCTGGCGGCGACGGGCCGGGCGGTGGTGATCGACGTCCACTCGTACCCGAGCGCGCCGCTGCCGTACGAGCTGCACGGCGACGGCCCCCGGCCCCCGGTCTGCCTCGGCACCGACGCCTTCCACACGCCTCCCGCGCTCCTCGACGCGGCGCGGGAGGCCCTCGGCGGGTTCGGTGGGGTGGGGACGGACAGTCCCTTCGCCGGGACCTACGTACCGCTGGCGTACTACGGCCGGGAGCCGCGGGTCCACGCGCTGATGGTGGAGATGCGCCGGGACCTGTACATGCGCGAACCGGGCGGGGCGGCGGGGCCGGGGGCGGCGGCCCTCGGGGCGGCCCTGGCGGAGCTGGTGGACGCCGTGTCCCGTACGGCCTGAGAGGCGCCCCGCCCGACCCGGGCCGTACGGCTTCGATACCTACGGTTTCCATATCGGCGTAAAATAGGGCAAATGAGCATATCCAGATACGAGCTGGTGTTCACCGACGTCACGGGTGCCACCCAGGACGTCGTGGTCGTGGAGCGCACCCTCTACAAGGGCTCCGGGGGCCATCCCGTCTACACCGACCCGACCGGGATCATCCGCGCGGAGATCAGCGACCGGGGCGAGGTCCGCGTCATGCCCTCGGGAGGCCATCAGGACCCCGCGCACGCCGTGCGGGCCCGGGCCCTGCCCGAGAACGACACCGAGGGCGACACAGGGGGCGACGCCGAGGGTCCCGCCGGTTCCGGCCCCGCCGCGCCCTCCGCCTGACATCGCGCGCTCGAACACCGCGCCCCCGGGCCCCGGGCCGCCACCCCCGTTTTGGTTTGTCGGACGATCATCAATACGATCCGGCGATGATCACGAGAAAACGGCTGGCGACCGGGGCCTGCGCGCTGCTCGCCCTGGGCGCCGCGCTCCTGCCGACGCACGCGGTCGCCGACGCGCCGACGGCGAAGGAACCCCCCAAGGTCGAGCTGGTGCTCGACGTCAGCGGTTCCATGCGCGCCCAGGACATCGACGGCAAGTCCCGCATGGCCGCCGCGAAGCAGGCCTTCAACGAGGTCCTCGACGCGGTGCCCCAGGAGGTGCAGCTGGGCATCCGGACCCTGGGCGCCGACTATCCGGGGCAGGACCGCAAGCAGGGCTGCAAGGACACCCGCCAGCTCTATCCGGTGGGCCCCCTCGACCGGACCGAGGCCAAGACGGCGGTCGCCACCCTGGCCCCCACCGGCTGGACCCCGATCGGTCCCGCGCTGCTCGGCGCGGCGAAGGACCTGGAGGGCGGTGACGCCACCCGCCGGATCGTGCTCATCACGGACGGCGAGGACACCTGCGCCCCGCTCGACCCCTGCCAGGTGGCACGGGAGATCGCGGCGAAGGGCATCCACCTCGTCATCGACACCCTTGGCCTGGTGCCGGACGCCAAGACCCGGCAGCAGCTCACCTGCATCGCGGAGGCCACCGGAGGCACGTACACCTCGGTCCACCGCACCGAGGAACTCTCGCGCCGGGTGCGGCAGTTGGTCGACCGCGCGGCCGACCCGGTCGTCACGCCCGTCGCCACCCGGGGCGCCGCGCGGTGCGCCGACGCGCCGGAGCTGAAGCCCGGCCTGTACACGGACCGCGAGTCCTTCGGCGAGCACCGCTGGTACCGGGTGGACCTGCTGCCCGGCCAGGAACTGCGCGCCTCCGTCAGCGTGTCGGCCGACCGCGCGGTCAACAACGACTACGGGGTGCTGCTGCGCGCCGTCACCCGCCACGGCCGGGAGATCACGCGCGGCTCCGAGGCCGGCGACGGGCGCACGGACGTGATGTCCACCGGGCTGCGCTACCCGAAGCCGGAGCTGGACGGCACCGACTCCGACGACGCCAAGCCGGCCGCCGAGACGGTCTGCCTCCAGGTCAGCAACTCCTTCTCCGCTCCCCCGTCGGTCAAGACGACGCCCGGCATGCCGATCGAGCTGACCGTGGACGTCGTCGACGGCCCCGCGACCGCCTCCGACGCGGCCTCGTTCGGTCTCGGCCGGGGCTGGTGGCTGCTCGGCGCGCTGGTGCTCACCGGCTTCCTGGCCGGTCTGATCTGGGGCTGGCTGTCCCGCTGGCGCGTCGCCGTCTGGAGGACCCACTGATGCGTACCGCACGCACGCTCGCCGCGGCCGCCCTCGCGGGCGCGGCCCTGCTCGGGCTCGCGGCCCCGGCCGCCGTCGCCGACTCGCCCTCCGCCACGGCGACCCCGGACACCCGTACCACCACCGGGCCGACGGAGGCGGGCACCTCCTTCCGCACCGCCACGCGGTTCCTCCCGGGGCAGCACGCCACCGCGCGGGCCGCCACCGGCGACTACCTGTACTGGGTGTTCCCGGCGGACACCGGGCAGCGGCCGACGGTGAACGCCACCGTCACCCTGCCGGAGGCGGCCCTGCGGCACGGGCCCTCCACCTGGCGGATCGACGTGTACGACGGGCTGCGGCGCCGTCAGTCCTGCATGTACGGGACGCAGTCCCGCACGGCGGGCAAGGACGCCGCGAAGGTCGAACTCGCCTGCGTGCTGCGGCCGGTCCGCGCCTCGGCCGACGCCTGGGCGAACGACCCGCTGCCCGGCAGCTACTACGTGCGCCTGACCGTCACCGGTCTGCCGGACGAGGACCTCGGCCAGTCGTTCGACGCCCGGCTCGGGGTGGACCTCAAGGACGAGGGCGGCGCCCACGCCACGGACGGGGCGCTCGCCGTGCCGCTCGTGCCGGGGGCGACCACCGCCGACCGGGCGGAGGCGGATGCCGACGCGGGCCGCCCGTCCGCCGTCGAGGCGGCGGCGCCGGAGGACGGCTGGTCCTCCGGCTGGTGGTCCGACCGCTGGCTCTGGACCCTGGCGGGCGGCGTCCTCGCGGCGCTCGCGGGCGTCGGCGGCTACGTCCTGACGCGCGGCGCGGGCCGCCCGTCCCGGGTCCCGCCGGCCGCCTGACCCTCCTGGAAGCCGCGAAGGCCCCCACCGCTCCGACGCGGTGGGGGCCTTCGGCCGTCCCGGGCCGTCGCCACGCCCCAGACGGTTGACCATTAAACATAATTAGATGGATTTGCCCCGTTTTCTCACGACAGGTCTGGTAAGAGGCGTGGATAACGAGCCGAGAGAGAGCAGGAGGGTCGACATGATCGCCCGAGAGCAGATCCACGCCGTGCTGGACCACCCCGTCTACGACGCGGAGGGCAAGAAGGTCGGCGACGCGAAGCACATCTTCGTCGACGACGCGACCGGCCTGCCGGAGTGGGTGACGGTGAAGACCGGCATGTTCGGCACCAGTGAATCCTTCGTCCCGATCAAGGACGCGGCTCTGGTCGACGACCACCTGGAGGTCCCGTACCCCAAGTCCACCATCAAGGACGCGCCCAACGTGGACGTCGACGCCGGCGGACACCTCTCCGAGAGCGAGGAGCACCGTCTCTTCGAGCACTACGGCATCGCCTGGGACGACGCCTGGCAGCAGGCCAACCAGCCCGGTGAGGGCGGCTGGGCCCACGGTGGCACGGGCACCGGGACGGGCACCGGGACGGCGATGGGCGCCGGAGCCGCCGCCGGGACCGCGTCCGGCCCGATGGGCACCGAGGAGGGGTTCAGGGCCGGCACCACCGGGCGCGCCGCGGACACGGGCGACGACGCGATGACCCGCTCCGAGGAGCAGATGCACGTCGGCGTCGAGCGCACGGAGGCCGGACGGGTCAGGCTGCGCAAGTACGTGGTGACGGAAGAGGTCCAGCAGACCGTGCCCGTCTCCCACGAGGAGGTGCGGATCGAGCGGGAGCCGATCAC
The DNA here is from genome assembly GCF_009299385.1 of Streptomyces cinereoruber. NCBI lineage: Bacteria > Bacillati > Actinomycetota > Actinomycetes > Kitasatosporales > Streptomycetaceae > Streptomyces > Streptomyces cinereoruber. The sequence goes on from NZ_CP023693.1 coordinate 646,343, forward strand.
GGAGGCCAACCGTGACGAGGCCCTGTCCGGCCCGGAGATCAGCGAGGCCGAGCACGAGGTCATCCTCCACGAGGAGCGCCCCGTCGTGGAGACCCGGACCGTTCCGGTGGAGCGGGTGAGCCTCAAGGCCGACGAGGTCGTGGAGGAGCAGACCGTCTCGGGCGAGGTCCGCAAGGAGGAGATCGAGGTCGAGGGTCTGGAGGACCCGGACGACCCCGACGCCCGCGGCCGGAGGTACTGACCGGCCGACGACCGGTCGCCCGGCGACCGGACCGGTGCCGCCCCGCGAGCCGGGGCGGCACCCCCCGTACGGGAGTCGACGCTCCCGGGCGCGAAGGCGAAGTCGCGCCGCGCCGGTGGCCCGCCCCCTCCACGGGGCGGGCCACCGGCCTGTCGTGGCACGGGGCGTCCGTCACGGCATCCGGCGGACGGGCCGCGGGGCGCGTCCGGAAGACCCGGCCGTGTGGCGCGCGGGCCGGCGGGCCCCGGACGATCGGGGACCTCGGCTGCGGGACGGGCCGGGTCACGTCCCACCTGCGGGACATCGGCGCCGAGGCGTTCGGGTGGGCCTGTCGCCGGGCATGGTCGAGATCGCCCGCGCGACCTGTCCGGGGCCGCGCTTCGAGGTGGGGTCGATGACGGCGCCCGACCTGCCGGGCGACTCGCTGGGCGGGGTCCTCTCCCGGTACTCGACGGTGCACATGCCGAAGGACGAACTCACGGCCTCCTTCGCGGAGTTCCACCGGGTCCTCGCACCGGGCGGCCGGTTCCTGACCGCCTTCGAGATGGGCGACGAGCGGGTACGGCTGGAGCGGGCGTACGGGCACGAGGTCGCCCTCGACGTCTGCCGCCGGTCACCCGACCGCGTCGCGGAACTCCTGGCCGCGGCCGGTCTCGTCGAGTCGGCCCGCCCGGTGCGGGAGCCGGATCCCGAGGAGAAGACGCCGCAGGGCTTCCTCCTGGCGCGCAAGCCGCGCGACCGAACCGGGCCGGGGGCGCGCGCCGCACCGGGCCTCCGCCCCGCCCGGGAGCCCGGCGCCCTTCCGAAGCCCCGGACCCTTCCGGGGGCCGACGCCCTTCCGGAGCCCGGACGCGGCCCGAAGAGCGGCCCTCTTCCGGAGTCCCGTCCCGCTCCCGAGCCGGGCGCGGGAGAGCCGGGCGCGCTGGCCGCCGCCCGCGATCAGGGCGTTGACGGAGGCCATCGGGTCCGCGCCGACCGACCGGGCGATCAGGGCGCCGACGAGCACCGGCCCGAGGGCCACGGCGAGGGCCGTGCCGGTGGCGGTGACGTGCTGGAGGGGGCGGGTGCGCCGGTCTTCGGAGGTCATGCCCCCAGTCCAGCAGGGGGTCGGCGCCGCCGTATCGGTCGGCGTACTCAGACGTCCGTACTCGCGCTACTCAGGTGGGGGCGGGGTCCGGCGCGTCCTGGAAGGGGAGCCCGTTCGAACCGGGGTGCGACAGGGGGCGGTTCCGCTTCTCGTCCCGTGCCTCCGCCGGCCGGCGCCGGTCGATCACGGCCGCGGCCTCCTCGCAGTCCGGGCAGGCACTGCTCCACCCCGGCACCCAGGGGTACGGAGAGGCGGTGAGGCCGTCGTACCCCGCACCGCACAGCGTCGTGCCGAGGTGCCCGTAGGCGTGCGCCGTGCCCCCGGGCGGTCCCGGGGTCTCCGCGCGTTCCCAGCGCCGGTCCGGGGGCTCGTACCGCGCCCGTGCGAGCTCGTGTCCGCCGTGGTCCAGCTCGGTCCACGCGTAGCACCAGGGGCAGACCCACAGCTCCGCCACCGGCGGACCCCACTCCGGCGGGGGCTGCGTCACCGGTCCCCCTCGCATCGCGTGCCCGCAGACGTCACAGGTCACGCCCGGATCCTTTCACCCGGGGCGGGGCTCCAGCCCTCCGGGCCCGGCCCGGGACGGGCGCGCCCGGTCTCCGCGCGAGCCCGCCGGCCCGCCCCGGCGTACCGTGGGCGGGCCGATCGTACGCGCACGAAGGAGCCCCGCCATCATGGCCGACTACCGGATCGAGACCGTCCGCACCGGGTACCGGAACTGGACCGCCCGCAACGACCGGGGCGCCGAGGTGCGGATGGCCGCCGCCGACGACGACGGCGCGCAGCCCTCCTTCACCCCGGTCGAGCTGCTGCTCGCCGCGATGGGCGGCTGCGGCGGCCTTGTGATCGACCGGACCGCGCGGGCGGTGGACCACGACGACCTGCGGATCGTGGTGGAGTCGGTGCCGGGTCCCGAGGACGACGGCCGGGTGGGCCGGATCCGGGTCAGCTACGAGTTCGACCTGCCGGACAACAACCCGAAGGCGGCGGAGGTGTTCGCGCGCGGAGTGCGCCTGACGCACGAGAAGTTCTGCACGGTCAGCCGGACCGTGGAGCACGGCGCGCGGGTGGAGGCGGTCCTGCCGGACGGCACGATCGGCTTCGAGGGCTGACGCCCCGTCGGGCCGGGCCCGTCCCCGCTCACCACCCTCCCGGACACCGTGCCGAGGCTGACGCCCCGTCGGGCCGGGCCCGTCACTCCTCGATCGCGCCGCCGATCCGGCGCAGGTGCCGCCGGAAGGTGTACGAGGGGTCCTCGGCCCGGCCCGCCAGATAGGCGTCGAAGCGGGTCTGGTCGCGCAGGGTCTCCCCCGCCGCGATGCGCCGGGCCTGCTCCCGCTCGGTGCGGAAGAGGGACCGCGCGGTCTCCAGGACGGCCGCGGCCCGGTCGGCCGCCACGAACAGCACCCCGTCGTCGTCGCCGAACACCACGTCGTCCGAGGTGACCTCGTGCTCCCCGAAGCGCGCGGAGCGCAGCGCGTCCGGCTCCCGGGGGTCGAGGCGCACGGGGCCGGGGGCGTGCCGCCCGTACGAGAAGACGGGCAGTCCGATCCGGACGAGGTCCGGGGTGTCGCGGTGCATCCCCCACACGACGATCCCGGCGACGCCCGCCGCCCCGGCCTCCAGGACGGCGAGGTCCCCGATGCAGGCCTCGTCGCGGCGGCCGGCGTTGTCGACGACGAGGACGTCCCCGGGCTCCGCGTGCGCGAAGGCCTCCAGGAAGACGTCGACGCTTCCGTAGTGCCGGACGGGGAGCGCCCGTCCGGCGATCCGCTGCCCGTCGGCGACGGGCAGCACTCCGGCGGGCGCGGCGCGCAGCGGCGCCCCGAGGCGTACGCAGGCGTCGGCGACCAGGGGTGTGGAGAGCTCGGCGAAAGCGGCGAGGTCCTTCTGCATCGGACGTTCCGTTCCATTCCGTGATGTGACGGGGCGGGGCGAGGCGGGGACGGCGGGCCCGCGTGATGCTAGCGGCCCGCTCCCCGGACGGACGAGGGCCCGGCCGCCCGGCATGCGGGCGGAACCGCCCCTTCCTACGATCGGTGGAGGGACACGTCTCTCTGCTCTGTCCGAGCGGATCTGTCCGAGCGGAACGGGAGCGAGGGAACATGGCAACCGAGGACGCCGCACCCGAGGGCCGGCCCGCGGATCTGAAGCACAACGCGATCGGCTTCGTGGACGCCCTCGTCATCGGGCTCAACTCCACCTCCCCCGCGTACTCCATCGCCGCCGTCATCGGCCCGATCGTCGCGCTCGCGGGGATCTACGCGCCCGGGGTGATGGTCGCGTCCTTCGTCCCGATGCTGCTGATCGCGTCGGCGTTCTACTACCTGAACAAGGTCGACCAGGACTGCGGCACGACCTTCTCGTGGGTCACGCGCGCGATGGGCCCCTGGGCGGGCTGGCTGGGCGGCTGGGCCATCGCGATGACCGGCGTCCTGGTCGTCGGCTCGCTCGCCGACGTGGCCGTGAGCTTCGGGCTGCTCGCCGTCGGCCTCGACGGCTGGGTGGAGAACTCGTTCGTGCGCCAGCTCCTCACCGTGCTGCTCATCCTCGTGATGACGGCCGTGTGCGTCATCGGCACCGAGCTGTCGGCCAAGGTGCAGAACGTGCTGATCCTGGCCCAGGTCGTCTTCCTGCTCGTCTTCGTGTGCGTGGCGCTCGCCGAGGTGTACGCCGGGACCAGCGCGTACGACTCGGTGGAGCCGGCCTTCGACTGGCTGAACCCGTTCGGCGCGGGCGGGGCGGCCCTCACCGGCGGGCTGCTGCTCGGCGTCTTCATCTACTGGGGCTGGGAGTCGGCGGTCAACCTCACCGAGGAGGTCGAGGACTCGGCGACCGCCCCCGGCAAGGCGGGCCTGTGGTCGACCGTGATCCTGCTCGTGACCTACGTGTCCGTGGGGTTCGCGGTGGTGGCCTACGCCGGTCCCGCGTTCCTCGCCGAGAACGCCGGCGAGGAGGAGTTCGTCTTCGCCCAGCTCGCCGGGGACGTCCTGGGCGGCTGGGACTGGGTGCTGCTGCTCGCCGTGTGCACGTCGGCGATCGCCTCCACCCAGACCACGATCATCCCGGCCTCCCGGACGGCCCTGTCGATGGCCCGCCGCCGGGCGCTGCCCGCGCACTACGGGCACATCAGCCCGCGTTTCCGCACCCCCGACGTGAGCACGTGGTGGGTCGCCGGGATCGCGATCGTCTGGTACCTGACGGTGAACCAGATCAGCACCAATGCCCTCCTGGACTCGCTCACCGCGCTCTCGCTGCTCATCGCCTTCTACTACGCGCTCACCGGGGTGGCCTGCGCGGTGTACTACCGCCGCCACCTCTTCGAGAGCCTGCACAACTTCCTGCTGATCGGGCTCGGCCCGCTGGTGGGCGCGGGGCTGCTGACCTGGCTGCTCGTGCGGTCGGTCGCCGACATGGCCGACCCGGCGAACTCGTACACCGGCAGTTCGTGGCTCGGCCTCGGCCCGCCGCTCGTCATCGGCCTGGGCATCGCCGCCGTCGGGGCGGTCGTCATGCTCGTGTGGAGACTGCGGGCGCCCGCGTTCTGGGACGAGCGCCCGGGGGTGGCCGACCCGGACGTGGTCCGGGGCATCCGCAGCGGGAGGGGCTGAGATGTCGATCGTGCTCGGGTACGACGAGTCGCCCGGGGCCGCCCGCGCGCTGCGGATCGCGGTCGAGGTGGCGGCCGCCTTCGAGGAGACCCTCGTCCTGGTCTACGGCGCGGCGGCCCCCGGCCCCACCGGGGAGGAGTACCGCTCCCACCGCGACGCGATCCGGCAGGCCGGCCGCACCGGTCTCGAACACGCGGTCGCGGAGGCCGACCGGGCGGGCGTGCCGACCGTCGTGGAGGTGATCGACGAGAGGCCGGCCCAGGCCCTCGTCGACGCGGCGACCCGGCACGCGGCCCGGGTCATCGTGGTGGGCAGCTGGAGCGAGAGCCCGATCCGGGGCGCCCTCCTCGGCTCCACCCCGCACAAGCTCCTCCACATGTCGACGGTTCCGGTGCTCTGCGTGCCGCCGGAGGAGTGACGGCCGTCCGGGCGGCGGGCGCCGGCGGGCGCCGCGGGTCCGTCAGGGGGCGGACGCGGGCTCCGGTTCCTCCCGGGGCTCCCGGCGCGGGAGCAGCAGCGGGGTCGCGAGCAGCAGGACGCCCGCCAGGGCGATGGCGGTCCGGGGCCCGGCGGCCACGGCGAGGAGGCCCCACAGGGCGGTCAGGGCCGCGATGGAGATCTTGCCGGTGACCGACCAGGCGGTCAGGACGCGGGCGACCCGGTCGGGGGCCGTCAGGGTGAGGCGCTGGGCGGCGAACACCGGGTTGAACACGCCCGTGCAGGTGATCAGCGCGCACTCGACCGCCATGACGAGCAGGAGTCCGGTGACGCCGGGGTGCACGAAGGCGAGGCCGATCGACCAGAGGGCGCGCAGCGTGCCCGCGGTGCGCAGGACCCGGTGCCGGCCGAACCGGGTGACGAGCCGTCCGGCCAGGCGGGCCCCGAGGAGGCCGCCGAGGCAGGGAACGGCGAAGGCGAGGCCGTACTGCCAGGGCGGGAAGCCCAGCGGTCCCAGCATGAGGACGGCGAGCAGCGGTGCGACGGCCATGATCAGGCCGTTGACGAGGACGGTGTGGAGGAAGAGGGGGCGCAGGACGGGGTGGGCGAGGATGTGGCGCCAGCCGGCGAGCAGGTCCCCGGCGCCCGGCCGGGACCCCCGCCCGGCGGGGTGCTTGCACGGCGGTGGTGGTTCCTCCGCGCGGATCGCCCGGAGGCCCGCCGCCGAGAGGACGTAGCTCGCCGCGTCGGCCACCACCGTCGCCACCGGGCCGAGGAGGGCGATCAGGCCTCCGCCGAGCGGCGGCCCCAGGACGGTGGCGGTCCAGTTCGTGGATTCGAGGCGCCCCTGGGCGGTGACCAGGTCGTCTGGGCGTACGAGCCACTTCAGGAAGGCGCCGGAGGCCGCGCCGAAGGCGATGTCGGAGGCCGCCACGACGACGGCGGCGACCAGGAGGTGGGGGAAGCCGAGCCGGCCGAGCGCGTACGCGGCGACGACGCTCAGCAGGGCCGCGCAGCGGACGAGGTCCGCCGCGACCATCACGGGCCGTTTGCGGCGGGACTCCATCCAGGGGCCGAGCGGGATCGCGGCCGCCGCGCCCACGGCGGCCCCGAGCGCGGCCAGGGCCGACACTTCGGCGGCGCCCCGGTGCAGCACCGTGATCGCGATCAGCGGGAAGGCGTCGAACGCGAGCCGGGTTCCCACGGCGCTGGCCGCGTACGCCGCCCACAGGCGTCCGAAGTCCCGCCCGAGCGTCACCCCGCCCGCCATGCGCCCGTGTCCCTCCCGCCGTCCCGGCGCGCGGTCGCGCACCGGCCGCCGCCAGCAAAGCAGGACCGGGCGCCACGGCCAAATGCGCGCTCGTGGACGAGGACGGCGGCCCCTAAAATCGGGGGGCGATGCGGGAGGGGGCCGGTGATGGGGTGGGACGCCAGTGCCGTGGTGGGGGCGATGCTCCTCGTCCTGCCCGCCGTGGGGCTCATCGCGTTCGGCCTGCTGCACAAGGGGCGGGCCGCGCGTCCGTTCGCCGCCTCACGCGCGCGTGCGTTCGCCCAGCGGGAGTACGCCCGGAACCTCCAGCGGGCGGCGGACCTGGTGATCGCGGCGGCCCGCCGGGCCGCCGGCGAGGGCGAACCGGCGATCGTCACCGTGGCGGCCGTGGTGCGGACGGCCGAGGAGCGCTACGGCTACGACGGGGTGGAGCGGCGGCACGCGGCGGCGGCGCTGCGTCGCCGTTTCGAGCACGGGCGGTGCGCCGCCGACTGCGTGACGGACGCCTACGGCTGACCGTCCTCCCCCCGGGCCCGGGCTCCTATTCGAAGGCCGCGGCGGCCTCCTTCAGCGCGGCGGCGACGGCCTCGGGCGCGTCGGGGCCCGGGGCGCCGGGCCGGTAGGTGACGGAGCGGAGGCGGCCGGTGAAGCGGAAGGAGCGGTGACGTTCGTAGAGGGGCCAGGAGACCGGGGACTTGCGGTCGACGCCGACGCTGATGCCCTGGAAGGGAGCCATGCCGATCAGCTGGTGGACGCTGTCGGGCGCGGCCCGGTACTCGCCGTCGACGGTGACGGCGAACCGCCAGCGCAGGCCCTCCTCGGCGGTGGCGGTGACGAGGATCTCGTGCGGGCCGGGGCCGAGGGGTCCGGCGTCGGTCTCGTGGAGGGTGCCGTACTCGTTGTACGCGAGGACCAGGCGCCCGTCCTCCACGTACAGGCTGTAGCCGCCGCCCTGGTCGCCGTGGGAGACGAGGACCCCGTCGCCGGTCTCCTCGACGGCGACGGCGATCTCGAAGGAGCGCAGGGAGACGAGCCGGGAGGAGCGGTAGCGCTCCAGCTCGGGGGTGCCGGGGAGCAGGGTGAGGGGGCGGGAGAGGCGCTGTTCGGCGGGGTTGCGGCGGGCGAGGGCGCCGCTGTGGTCGGGCAGCGGGAAGACGCCGTAGCGCCAGGCGGCGTCCTCCCAGGCGGCCGACAGCTCCTTGACGAGCTCGGGGTGGTCGGCGGCGAGGTCGTGGATCTCGGTGGGGTCGGTCCTGATGTCGTAGAGGGCCCACTCGGAGTCGTCGTAGGGCGCGCCGGGGCGGTGCAGGGTGACGAGCTTGTGGCCGTCGCGGTAGTGGCTGCGGTTTCCGGTCATCTCGCAGTACTGCTCGGGATGGGTGGAGTCGTGGGCGGGGTCGGCGAGGACGGGGGTGAAGCTGACGCCGTCCGGCTCCTGGAGGGGGACGCCCCGGCGGCTCTCCGGCCGGGCGAGACCGGCGAGTTCGAGGAGGGTGGGGGCGATGTCGGTGACGTACTGGTACTGGGGGCGGAGCCCGGCGGCGAGCCGCCCGTCGCGGACGCCGTCCGGCCAGGACAGGACGAAGGGGACGCGGACGCCGCCGGCGTAGGTGTGGCCCTTGTAGAGGCGGAAGGGGGTGTTGGAGGCCATGCCCCAGCCGCGCGGGTAGTGGACGAGGCTGCGGGGGCCGCCGATCAGCTCGGGGTCGCGGTCGACGTCGGGGTCCCAGTCGCCGGGGAGGCGCGGGTGGTGGACGAACCGGCTGAAGTAGGAGCGGGTGCCCTCCGCGCCGCCCTCGCCGGTGCCGCCGTTGTCGGAGGTGAAGACGACGACGGTGTTGTCGAGTTCGCCGAGCGCGTCGAGGGTGGCGGTGAGCCGGCCGAGGTTCTGGTCGATGTTGTCGACGAGGGCCGCGTACACCTCCATGTAGCGGGCGTAGAGCCGCTGTTGCTCCTCGGTGAGGGAGTCCCAGGCGGGCACGTCGAGTCCGGCCTCGCTGTTGCGGGCGGGGAGTTCGGTGCCGGGCGGGAAGAGTCCGGCGGCGAGCTGGGCGGCGAAGCGGCGCTCGCGCAGGACGTCCCAGCCCTCGTCGTAGCGGCCCCGGTGGCGGGCGATGTCCTCGGCCCTGGCCTGGAGGGGGCCGTGGACGGCGTTGTGGGCGAGGTAGAGGAAGAAGGGCTTGTCGGGGTCGTGGGCGCGCAGCGACTTCACCATGGAGATCGCCTGGTCGGTGATGTCGTCGGTGTAGTAGTAGTCGTCGGGGAACTCGTCGATGTCGAGCGGGCTGTTGTCCCGGACGAGCTGGTGCGGGTGGAAGAGGCTGGTGAGACCCTCCAGGACGCCGTAGTACTGGTCGAAGCCCTTCTGGAGCGGCCAGTTGCCCCGGTGGTCGGCGGCGTTGGAGGCGGAGTCGCGGACCAGGTGCCACTTGCCGACGGCGTAGGTGGCGTACCCGGCGTCGTGGAGGAGTTCGGCGAGGGTGGGGATGTCGTCGGCGATCTCCATGCCGTAGCCGGGGAAGCCGGGGTCGGAGTTGGCGACCATGGCGTAGCCGACGCGGTGCGGGTTGAGGCCGGTGAGCAGGGCGGCGCGGGCCGGCGAGCAGAGCGGCATGGTGTGGTAGTTGGTGAGCCGCACGCCGTCGTCGGCGAGGGCGTCCAGGACCGGGGTGGGGATCTCGGAGCCGAAGGGGCCGATGTCGCTGAAGCCCATGTCGTCGACGAGGACGACGACGATGTTGGGGGCCTTGGCGGGCGGTGCGGTGCGGGCGGGCCAGGCGGGTTCGGACTCGGCGAAGGTGCGGCCGACGCGTCCGGCGAAGCCCTCGTAGGGGTCGCGGCGGGAGGCTGCGGGGTCGTGCGGGGTGCCGGTGGTCATGCGGGGGCGGGTCCTTCCGGGGTGAGCGAGCGGGCGACGCGGAAGCCGCCGTGGCCGGTCGAGGAGTCGGGCGTGTTGTGGGAGCGGGCGGCGACCCGGTAGCGGTTGCAGTGGGAGGAGTGGCAGAGGTAGGAGCCGCCGCGGATGACGCGCTCCCCGGGGGAGGCGGGCCCGAAGGCGTCGGCGCACCACTCCCAGACGTTGCCGGAGGTGTTGTACAGGCCGTGGCCGTTGGGTTCGTACGCGGCGACGGGGACGGTCCCGACGTGTCCGCCGGGCCGGTCGGAGCGGTGCGGGAAGTCCCCGAGCCAGGTGTTGCACCGCTCCCGGCCGCCGGGGGTGAGGTCGTCGCCCCACGGGTAGCGGGCGCCGTCGAGGCCGCCGCGCGCCGCGTACTCCCACTCGGCCTCGGTGGGCAGCCGGACGTCCGCCCAGGCGCAGTAGGCGAGGGCGTCGGCGTACGAGACGTGGACGACGGGGTGGTCGGCGCGGCCTTCGAGGTCGGAGCCGGGGCCCTCCGGGGCGTGCCAGGAGGCGCCTTCGACGCCGAGCCACCAGGGGGCCTGCGGGACCCGGCCGAGGACGTGGCGGGCGGCGGAGGGGCGGAGCAGGAGGTGGAAGACGAAGGAGGAGCCGAAGCGTTCGGCGTCGGTGCGGTGTCCGGTGGCCTCGACGAACCGCGCGTACCGCTCGTTGGTGACGGCGGTGGCGCCGATCGCGAAGGGCGCGACGGTCGCCTCCCGCACGGGCCCCTCGTGGTCGGCGGGATAGCCCTCGCCGAAGGAGTCGCCCATGCGGAAGGTGCCGCCGGCCAGTTCGAGCAGGGACTGGTCCGGCGGTGCGGTCCGCACGGTCGGCGGCGGGAGCAGCGCGACGGACGCCGGGGAGCCCCCGCCCGTACGGCTGCGGCCCGGGGTGCAGCAGGCGTTCACGCGGACACCGCCCCGGCAGTGGCGGGCACGGGCGCGGCCGTGACCGGTACGGGTTCGGGCGCGGCGGCGAGCAGCGCGCGGGTGTAGGGGTCGCGGGGCCGCTCGCACAGCTCGTCGGCGGCGCCGGTCTCCACGATCCGGCCCTCGTGCATCACGGCGATGCGGTGGCTGACCTGGCGGACCACGGCCAGGTCGTGGGCGATGAAGACGAGGGCGAGGCCCAGGTCGCGCTGGAGGTCGGTGAGGAGGCCGACGATCTGCGCCTGCACGGAGACGTCGAGCGCCGAGACGGGTTCGTCGCAGATGAGGACGGACGGCTCCGGGGCGAGCGCGCGGGCGATGCCGACGCGCTGGCGCTGGCCGCCGGAGAAGGAGCGCGGGTGCCGGTCGGCGGCGGCCGGGTCGAGGCCGACGAGGCGCAGCAGCTCCGCGACGCGCCCGGCCCGCTCGGCCGGGGCGACGGTCCCGAAGGCCCGCAGCGGCTCGGCGACGATCTCCCCCACGGTCATGCGCGGGTTGAGGGAGGCGTACGGGTCCTGGAAGACCATCTGGACGCGGCGGCGCACGGCGTGCAGCTCGGCGCGGCCGGGGCGGGTGACGTCCTGTCCGTCGAGGAGGATCCGGCCGCCGTCGGAGGGGTGGGCGTGGGCGAGGACCCGGGCGAGGGTGGACTTGCCGGAGCCGGACTCGCCGACGACGCCCAGGGTCTCCCCCGCCGCGAGGGTGAGGGAGACGCCGTCGAGGGCGGTGAAGGTGCGGCGGCCCCGGCCCCGGTACGTCTTGCGGAGCCCTTCGGCGGCCAGGACGACGGCGCCGGGCGCGGGCCGGTCGATCCGGGCGGGCGGCGGGGGCGGCGGCAGCGGCTCGGCGCGTTCGGCGGCGGGCAGGCAGGCCGCGCGGACGGTGTCGGTGAGGGCGGTGAGCGGCGGCGCGGTCGTGTGGCACCGGTCCTCGGCGAGGGCGCAGCGGGCGGCGAACGCGCAGCCGGCGAGGGGCAGGGAGAGGTCGGGCGGGGTGCCGGGGATGCCGGTGAGGCGGGTGCCGGAGGGCGCGGAGAGCCGGGGCACGGCGGCGAGGAGGCCGGCGGTGTAGGGGTGCCGGGGGCGGGTGAGGACCTCGGCGGTGGGGCCGTCCTCCACGACGGTGCCGCCGTACATGACGAGGACCCGTTCGCAGGCGCGGGCGACCACGCCCATGTTGTGGGTGATGAGGACGAGGGCGGTGCCGGTGGTGCGGGTGAGGTCGCCGAGGAGGGTGAGGATCTGGTCCTGGACGGTGGCGTCGAGGGCGGTGGTGGGCTCGTCGGCGAGGAGGACGTCGGGCTCGCCGGCGAGGGCCATGGCGATGAGGATGCGCTGGCGCTGGCCGCCGGAGAACTGGTGCGGGTGGTCGTCGAGGCGGCGCTCGGGGTCGGGGATGCCGACGAGGTGCAGGAGTTCGAGGGCGCGGGCGCGGCGGGCGGCCTTGTCGCGACGGGAACCTCCGGGGCGCCGGGCCGATGTGCCGGCGCCGGTACCGGCGTCGTTCGCGGTCGTGCGGTCCCGGTCGCCGTGCGCCCTGAGCACCTCGTCGAGGTGGCGGCCGATGGTGAGGACGGGGTTCAGGGCCGTCATCGGGTCCTGGAAGATCATGCCGATCCGTGCGCCGCGCACCTCCCGCAGTCGGTCCTCCGTGGCCGTGGCGAGGTCCTCCCCGTCGAGGAGGACGGAGCCGCCGGTGATCCGGCCGGTGCCGGGGAGCATCCGGAGCAGGGCCAGGGCGGTGGTGGACTTCCCCGATCCGGACTCGCCGACGACGGCGAGGGTCTCGCCCCTGCGGAGGGTGAAGGAGACGTCCCGGACGGCGTGCAGGGGCCGGCCGTCGGGGGTGGTGAACCCCACGTCCAAGCCCTGGACCTCGAGGAGCGGAGGGGTGGTCATCGGCGTATCTCCCGGTTCAGTGCCTCGGCGGTCAGGGAGAGGCCGAGGACGAGCGCGGTCACGGTCACGAGCGGTCCGACGGCGAAGTGCGGGGCCTGGGCCAGATAGGGCATGGACTGGCTGAGGACGGCGCCGAGGGTGGGGTCGGGCGGCCGGACGCCGACGCCGAGGAAGCTCATGGCGCCCTCGATGAAGACGGCGACGGTGAGGGAGACGGTGATCTGGACGACGAGCGGGTCGGCGGCGTTGGGCAGGATGTGCCGGGTGAGGATCCGGCCGCCGGAGGTGCCGCCGACGCGGGCGGCCGTCACGTACTCCCGGCCGCGCTGGACGAGGATCCCGGTGCGCAGCAGCCGTCCGAAGACGGGGATCTCGGCCAGGGCGATCACCGTGATCACGGGCAGCCGGCCGGGGCCGAGGATCGCCGTGATCGCGAGCGCCAGGATCAGTCCGGGGAAGGCCAGGATCAGGTCGAAGGCGCGCTGGACGACGGTGTCGGCGAGCGGGTGGGCGGCGGCGGCCAGGGCGGAGAGGCAGCCGAGGACGGCGCCGAGCGGCACGGCGATCGCGATGATGCCGAGGTCGGCGCGGATGCCGTGGAGCAGCCGGGACAGCAGGTCGCGGCCGAGGTCGTCGGTGCCGAGCGGGTGCCCGGGGGTGCCGGGCCCGGCGAGCGTCAGGGCGCTCTGGTCGGTGGGGCCGTGTCCGGAGAGCAGCGGGGCGAGGAGTCCGGCGAGGACGACCAGGCCGACGAGGGCGAGTCCGGTGCGGCCCCGGCCGGTGGCGAGGGCGGCCCGGTACGGGTGGCGGGGCCGGCGCGTGAGGGGCGGTGCGGTCTTCGTGAGGGTGGTCATGGCGGTCACTCCCACCTGATCCGGGGGTCGAGCCGGGCGTGGACGAAGTCGGTGAGCAGTTGGACGAGGACGAAGACGGTGACGAGGAGGAGCAGGAGGTCCTGGACGACGGGGTAGTCCCGGCGGACCAGGGCCTGTTCGGCGAGCTGGCCGAGGCCGGGCCAGGCGAAGATCGCCTCGACGAGGACGGCGCCGCCGAGGAGGTTGCCGGTCTGCATGCCGAGGAGGGTGACGACGGGCGGGAGCGCGTTCGGCAGGACGTGGCGCCACAGCAGCCGGCGGGGGGCGATGCCGGCGGCGGTGGCGGTGCGGACGTAGTCCTCGCCGAGGGCGCGTTCGATGCCGTCCTTGAGGTAGCGGCCGAGGACGGCGGCGCTGGGCAGGGCGAGGCAGAGGGCGGGCAGCAGCAGGTACTGGACGCCGAGGTCGGGTGCGGTGAGGAGGGGGATGCGGCCGCCCGGGGGCAGGACGCCGAGGAGGACGGAGAAGAGGAGGACGAGGAGGACGCCGGTGACGAAGGGCGGTACGGAGAGGGCGCCGGTGGTGAGGATCCGTACGGCGCCGCTCACCCAGCGGTTGCGGGAGGTGGCGCCGAGGATGCCGAAGGTGCCGCCGAGGACGACGACGAACAGCAGGGCGCCGAGGGTGAGTTCGGCGGTGGCGCCGAGTCCGTCGCCGATGAGGTCGGCGGTCTGTCCGCCGATGGCGTAGGACGGTCCGAGGTCGCCGGTGAGGAGGTCGCCGAGCCAGCGGAGGTACTGGGCGGGCAGGGGTTCGTCGAGGCCGAGGCGGGCCCGGATGGCGGCCTCGGTCTCGGCGCTCGCGTCGGGTCCGGCGAGGACGGCCGCCGGGTCGCCGGGGACGAGCCGGAGGACGGCGAAGACGACGAAGGAGGCGACGAGGAGGACGAGGAGCGCGGAGGGGAGCCTCCGCAGGAGGTAGCCGCGCACGTCAGCCCGCCAGGTAGGCGTTGTCGAGGTTGAGGTAGGAGAACTTGTTGAGGGTGACGCCGTGCAGCTTCTCGGCGGCGACCTGGACGGAGCCCCGGATGACGAGGTCGATGATGAACGCCTCGTCGAGGAGGGTGTCGGTGATCTGTTGCCGCAGGGCGTTGGCGCGGGCGCCGGCCCCGAGGGTGGTCCAGGCCTCGCGGACGACCTTGGTGTAGTGGGCGGAGCGGAACCTGGAGGTGTTCTTGGCCTCGTTGAAGGGATAGGCGCTGACGGCGAGGGTGGACGGCTGGACCTGGGCGAAGCCGTGGCTCATGGTCCAGAGGGCGGGCATGGACTGGGAGATGAGGTTCTTCTGGGCGGTGGCCGGGTCGGTGGGTTCGAGGGTGACGTGGACGCCGATCTGCTTGAGGTCGTACTGGACGGCCTCGGCCACGGCGGTGTCGCCGGGCAGGTTGATGTGGAGGAGCGGCAGGTCGAGCCTGGTGTGGCCGGCGGACTTGAGGAGTTCGCGGGCCTTGCCGGGGTCGTAGGTGTAGTGGGTGCGGGCGGCCTCGCTGAAGGCGGGCGAGGACTTGGGCCAGGGGGTGGCGGAGGCGAGTCCGTAGCCGCCGAGGACCTGCTTGAGGATGCGCTCGCGGTCGATGCCCCAGGCGAGGGCCTGTCGGACGGTCTTGTCGTTCAGCGGGGCGACGGTGGTGTTGACGCCGAGGTAGTGGGCGCCGCCGCCGGTGGAGTACTCGCTGATGACGAGGTCGGGGTGGGCGGCGAGGACGGCGAGGTTCCGGCCGGGGACGCCGTAGGAGAGCTGGGTCTGGCCGGTGCGCAGGGAGGAGAGGAGGGCGTCGGCCTGGGCGATGACGCGGAACTCGACGGCGTCCAGGTAGGGGCGGTCGGGCTGCCAGTACTTCTCGTTGCGGGTGAGGCTCAGTCCGGTGCCGGGGCTCCACTTGGTGAGCTCGAAGGGGCCGGTGCCGTTGAGCTTCCTGCCGGCGACGGCGTCCTCGACGCTGTGCCGGTCGGTGATGATCATGAACTCGAAGAGGTCGAACAGGTTGTTGACCGGGTGGGCGAGCTTGAGGACGAGTTCGTGGTCGCCGCGCTTCTCGAAGCCGGTGATCGCGGCGGCGGTGGCCCTCAACTGGGCGGCGCGGAGGGGGTTCTGGAGGTTCTTCACGGCGAAGATCACGTCGTCGGCGGTGAAGGGCCGGCCGTCGTGGTAGGTGACGCCGGTGCGCAGCTTGAGGGTGAGGGAGCGGCCGTCCTGCGCGTACTCCCAGGAGGTGGCGAGCTCCGGCTGCGGCTTGAGCCGGTCGTCGTAGCGGACGAGGGTGTTGTAGACCAGGCGCTGCTGGAGGGACTGGCCGCTCTGGGCGAAGAGCAGGCTGGGCGTGAAGTCCGAGTTGACGGCGACGGTGAGGGTGCCGCCGCGTCGGGGCGCCGCGGTCGCCTTGGCGCCGGGCTGCTCGGACTCGCCCTCGGCGACCGCCGAGCGGCAGCCCGCCAGACCGAGCCCGAGCAGCAGGGTGCCGCCGCCCGCGGCGCGCAGGGTGGTGCGCCGGGAGAGGGCGGTGGGCGTGGTGGGGTACAGCTCGGTCATCGATGCCTGCCTGTGAAAGGGGTGGGGTCCGCAGGGCGCGCGGAATTCTTTCCGCTGCGGAAGGAATGGGCCGCTAGGGGAGGGAGGAGGGTGCGCGGAGCCGAGTACGGGGGTACGCGGAACCGGACGCGGGGCACGGAGGGGTACGGCGACGGGGAACCGGAAGTCCACCGAACCGGCCAGGACTTGGGGACCGTCCGGCGGATCGGGGCCCGGGGCCCCTCATGTCACGGGGTCGTGGTGGCGCGACCGGTCGGCGGCCGGAGCGTCGGGGCGCTTGCCAGCCGTCGGCGACGGGGGTGCGGCGGGCGGCCCGGTCCGGGCGGGGCCGGTACGGGAGCGGTGCGGCCGGTGCGACGGCCGGCGCCGGGATCAGGCGCGGACGGCACAGACCGCGCTGGCCTGTCGACAGAGGTCGACGTGCCTGCGGGAGATGAGGCGCATGTCCGGATTCACGGGAGCAATATGGCAGTGGCT
Source organism: Streptomyces cinereoruber (assembly GCF_009299385.1). Taxonomy (NCBI): domain Bacteria; kingdom Bacillati; phylum Actinomycetota; class Actinomycetes; order Kitasatosporales; family Streptomycetaceae; genus Streptomyces; species Streptomyces cinereoruber. The sequence continues at coordinate 662,600 of NZ_CP023693.1, forward strand.
TCGCGGAGTGGTCAACCGGAGTTGACCGCATGCCGAGACGGCCTCACCCTCCCACCCCTGCGGGCAGGAGCTCTTCAAGGGTCTCAAGAGGCCTTCTGAACAGGTGATTCAGCAGAACCGTGCCCGCCGCTACGGGCAGCGTGGCCGGTCCGGCATGTGGACTGACGATGCGTCCGGGGTCGTCGCAGACGTGCGAGAGGTCGATCGCGGCGCCCCTGATCTCCTCCAGGTAGTCCGGTTCGATGACGCTGGCCTGCTCGGTCACGACGACCAGATCGGGGTTGAGGACGTCGAGCAGGAGGGCGACCGCGCGCCCGACGGCGCGGGCCCGTTCGCGCAGCAGCCGGTCGGCGCGCCGGTCCCCGGCCGCCGCCGCGTCCACCACGAGGGAGGTGTCCGGCTCGGGCACGATGCCGCGGCGCACTGCGGTCCGCCCGAGGGCGGTGTTCGAGGCGGTCGCCTCCAGGCAGCCCGAACGCCCGCACGGGCAGGGGACCGTGGAGTCCGGGACGGGCAGGTGCGCCACGTCGCCGGCCGCCGCCCCCGGTCCCTGGTGCACGACCCCGGCGAGTCCGACGGCCGCGTCCACGACGTTGCCGACGAAGAGGTGCACGAGGCTGCGGCGGGCGGCGGGCCGGCCGAAGAGGATCTCCGACTGGGCGATGGAACGGGCGTGGTTGTCCAGGCGCACGGTGCGCCCGCCGAGACCGGCGGCGAGTTCGGCGGCGAGCGGCCGGCGGCGCCAGCCGAGGGCGTCGTGGCGGACCACCACTCCTTCGGCGGGGTCCACCCGGCCGCCGATCGCGGCGCCGACCCCGAGCAGGGGGCGGCCCCGGGCGTGCGCGTCGAGGAAGCCGCCCAGCTCGCGGGCGAGTTCCCCGGGCAGGGCGTCGGGCGCGATGCCCTCGTGCGCGTGGGTGTGCCGGGCCAGGACCCGGCCGCGCAGGTCGACCAGGGCGAAGGTCGAGCCGGGGACGCCGAGGTGGACGCCGCCGACGACGGGCCCTCCGGTGGCGCCGACGTGCAGGTCGACGGGGATCCGGGGCCGCCCCACTCCCCCGCCCCCGGCGAGTTCGGGCAGCTCGCGCAGGAGGCCGAGCCGGGTGAGGTCGGTGGTCTGCCGGGAGACGGCGGCGGGGCTGAGGCCACAGAGCCGGGCGACGGCGCCGCGGGCGACGGGCCCGTGGTCGAGGACGGTCCGCAGGACGGTGGCGGCGTTCGCCTCGCGCCTGCCGTCCCCCGCCATCCGGGAGCCGTGCGGGGTGGTCGCGGTCATGGGTGCCTCTCTGCTCACTGTTGCGGCGGTGTGAAATCCCGGACGGCCGCCGAACGGGCCGCCGCTCGCCGCCGGGTACCGGCCGCGCCCCCCCGGGCGGAAGGGGATAGCCGCTGGTCGAAGGGGGTGCGCCGAGGTGCGGGAGGTCAGGCGGGCGGCACCGGGCAGGCGCCGATTCAACCACCGGGGGCGGCGGTTCGGGGAGCGGGCGGGCGCTTGACGCGTGGCGGCGGCCGCTGCGAGGCTCCGGGACATGTTCGCGACCTCCTCCTGTCCCGCCGCTCACGGCGCCTGACCTTCGCGACCCTCCGCGCGACCGGTGCGCCGGTCCCGCTCCCGTGACCCGGCCGCCGCCGGACCCGCCCCGTACCGCACCGGGGTCTTCACCCCGCTCCCGGTCCCGGCATCCGTACTCCTCCGGTCAACGGCGTACGCCTCCGGTCCGGCCGCTTCGTCGGCTCATTGCTTCCGCTCCGAGATTAATTCCTCCGGGCCCGCTCCCGGACTCCCGAAAGGACTCGTCATGTCGACCGCCACCACCGCCCCCGAGGTCCAGAAGATCACCGTCCGGAAGGTCGGCGGCCGCTTGGGCGCCGTCATCTCCGGCGTGCGGCTCGGCGGCGACCTGCCCGCCGAGACCGTCGCCGAGATCCGCGCGGCGCTCCTGGCCCACAAGGTCGTCTTCTTCCGCGGCCAGGACCACCTGGACGAGGAGGCCCACGAGGCCTTCGGCCGGCTTCTCGGCACGCCCGTCGCCCACCCCACCGTCCCCTCCGCCGACGGCCGCTACTCGCTGCCGATCGACTCGGACTTCGGCGGCCGGGCCAACCAGTGGCACACCGACGTCACCTTCGTCCCGGCCTACCCGGCCTTCTCGATCCTGCGCGCGGTCGTCGTCCCGCCGTACGGCGGCAACACCCTGTGGGCGAACACGGCGACCGCGTACGAGAGCCTCCCCGAGCCGCTGCGGGTCCTGGCCGACAGCCTGCGCGCGGTGCACTCCAACGACTACGACTACGCGGCCCTGCGTCCCGGCGCCCTGCCCGAGCAGATCGCGCGCTTCCGCGAGATCTTCTCCTCCACGAAGTTCCTGACCGAGCACCCGGTCGTGCGGGTCCACCCGGAGACCGGCGAGCGGACGCTGCTGCTCGGCAACTTCGTCCAGCGGATCAGCGGTCTGACGGGCGCCGACTCCCGTGACCTGTTCTCCCTCTTCCAGCGGCACGTCGAGCGTCCGGAGAACACCGTCCGCTGGCAGTGGCAGGTCGGCGACGTCGCCATCTGGGACAACCGCGCCACTCAGCACTACGGCGTGGACGACTCCGACGAGCACGACCGCAAGCTGCGCCGGGTGACCATCGACGGCGACGTGCCGGTCGGCGTGGACGGGCACTCCTCGACGCTGCTCGCGCCCGAGTCCGTGCCGGACCCGGCGTTCGGCATCCCCTCCGGCGCCTCGACGGCGGACGCGGCGGCGCCCCCGGCCACCGGTGCGGCCGGGGAGTGAGGGACGGGGCCGGTCGGGTCCTCCCGGGGGCGGGCGTGCCTCCGGGGGCCGAGCCGGCCCCCGGCAGTCGGGCGGGCTCCGGATGTCAGGCGGGTTTGGCGTAGTCGCCGAAGCCCGCCCAGTCGAGGACCACGCACGGCTCGTCGTCGAGGACCCACGCGTCATGACCGGGCTCGACCTGCATGAAGTCGCCCGGTCCGAACTCCTCGGTCTCCCCGTCGTCCATGACGACCTTCATCCGGCCGCTGACGACGTACCCGACGTGCGCGGCCCGGCAGCTGTCGGTGCCCGCGATCGGTTTGACGTGCTTGGTCCACTGCCAGCCCGGCTCGAACACGGCGCGCCCGACCGGGCCGCGCACGCCGGTCAGCAGGTCGAGCCTGCCCTTGCCGTCCTCGAAGGGACGGGTCTCGTCCGCCGAATCGAAGCTTCTCCGTACGATGCCGGCCATCTTCCGCTCCCGGCGCTCAAAGGTCGATTCCCCGAGTTCCCTTCCAGGCTACGCCGGTCCCCGGTGATCGGGCAGCCCTCTCCAATGGCCCGCTTCGGTGGCCCTCTTTGGTGGAACCCGGCACATCGGAACCATGAATTCTGTGCACATTCCCCAGGGGACAGAACTACACATAAAGGCCAGATAAGAGCACAATGAAACAGCGGCGCAATTCGCCGCAAGAGCGGCCTGACACGCATGACGCCAGAAGGAGGCGAGTCACATGGCCGACGTCTCTCATCGCCACGGTGACATCTCGGGTCACCCCGACGCACCGGAAATGCGGGACCGATACGCCCGAATGCTCCAGACCCGAGGCGTGGCGGCGGTCGAGGAACTCGTGATCCTCGCCGGGGTCTACGCCGCGATCTCGGCGTGGACGGTCCACTTCGCCGCGGCCCGACCGGAACTCGCCATCAGCAACCTGGTCGTGGGCATCGGCATCGCGGTCCTCGGCCTGTGCATGTCGATGGTCCCGGAGCGCTCGCAGGACCTGAACTTCGTCGTCCTGCTGCTCGGCGCGTGGCTGATCGTCTCGCCGTGGGTGGTCACACGGGGCCCCGACACGGGCATGATCCTCAGCAACGTCATCACCGGCGCGTGCGTCTGCCTGTTCGCCCTCACCGCGGGCGGACTGCTCATGAGCAAGAACAAGGGGAGGACATGACGTCCCACTCCTCTCCGTCCCCCCGCTGACCTCGTCCGCAACGGCGGCACCTCAACTCCCGTGAGGTGCCGCCGTTCGCTGTCCCCCACAGGTGAACCGCAATCGCACGGTAACGAATTGACCCACATGCTTTCGGCCACATAAGTTCTGCGTAAAGCTTGCTCCACAGGGACAGGCTCCCGCTCGCATACCCAGTCCTTGGGGGGACAAAGTGAACTGGTACCTCGACGTTCTCAAGAAGTACGCGGTGTTCAGCGGCCGGGCGCGCCGCAAGGAATTCTGGATGTTCCAGCTGTTCAACATGATCGCGGCCATCATCCTCATCACCGTCGACATGCTGCTCGGCACCTATCCGCTGCTGTACGGCATCTACGCCCTTGGCATCTTCCTGCCCTCCCTCGGCCTGTCCGTCCGCCGCCTCCACGACACCGGCCGTTCCGGCTGGTGGCTCCTCATCGGCCTGGTCCCGTTCGTCGGCGGCATCGTCCTGTTCGTCTTCACCGTCCTCGAGGGCGAGCAGCAGCAGAACGCGTACGGCCCGAACCCGAAGCTGGCCCCGGCCTACTGACGGTCCCCGCACCGACGCACCACACCGTGCCCGTGGCCCCCGGAGGATTCCTCCGGGGGCCACGGCCGTGTCACGGCCCGGCCGGGTCCGCGCGGGCCGCGTCGAGTTCGGCCCGGTCGGGCGGCTGCGCCCCGGCCCGGGAGACGGTGACGGCCGCCGCCGCCCCGGCCCGGGCGAGCAGTCCGGCCAACTCCCCGGCGGAGAGCGCGCCGAGGGCCGCCCGGTCCCGCGCGGCCGTCGCGTCCAGGACGGCGGACATGAACGAGTCGCCCGCGCCGACGGTGTCGACGACGTCCACCGGGGGCGCCCCGGCGGCGACCGTGTGGTACCGGGTGACGGCGAAGGAGCCGGCCGCGCCCCGGGTGACCAGGACGACCGCGGGGCCGAGATCCAGCCAGCGGGCGGCGACGGCCTCCGGGGCCTCCCCCGGGTACAGCCAGGCCAGGTCCTCGTCGCTCGCCTTGACCAGGTCCGCGAGGGCGACGCAGCCTTCGACCCGGGCGACGGCCGGGCCGTGCTCCCCCATCAGTTCGGGCCGCACGTTGGGGTCGTAGCTGACCGTGGCCCGGTCGCGGAACCGCTCGGCCCCGGCGAGGACGGCCGCCGCGCCGGGGTCGGTGACGGCCGCGATCGAGCCGATGTGCACGTGGCCGGGCGCCTCCGACGACAGCGCCCCCGCCTCCAGCGTCCAGGCGATGTCGAAGGCGTAGGCCGCCCGGCCCTCCGCGTCGAGGCCCACGACCGCCGACGGGGTCCGCTCCGGGAGGCCGCCGACCTCCACCCGTACGCCCGCGCCCCTCAGATGAGCCCCGATCAGGTGCCCGTGGGGGTCGTCGGCGAGCTGGGTGAGCAGGGTGACGTCCCGGCCGAGGCGGGCCAGTCCGTACGCGACGTTGGCGGGGCTGCCGCCGGGGTGGACGCGGTCGGCGGCGCCGGAGCCCGCGGGCGCGCGGACGACGTCGGCGACGCACTCGCCGATCACCAGGAAGGACATGGGGCAGAGCTCCTCGGCGTAGGGGTTCCGGTGGCCGGGCCCGTCGCCGGCGGACCGGCCGTTTCCCGGCTGCCGACCGTATCCCGGTCACCGTCCGCGTTCCGGCACGGGGGAAGGGCCTCGTGGACCTCAGGCCGCCCGGCTGTCCCGTCGCCGCCGGTACAGCACCTGGTGGGCGTCCCACTCCACGAAGGACTCGACGTGCTCCAGGCCGACGGCCTCCAGGAGCCGGCGGGAACGGTGGTTGGCCTCCTGGGTGACCGCGACGACGCTCGGCGCGGTCTCCAGGACCCGCGCGACGGCCGCACCGACCGCCTCGCGCGCGTAACCGTGTCCCCAGTGCTCGGGCAGGAACTGGTACGAGACCTCCGTCTCCCCGTCCCGTCCGCCGTCCTCCACCGTGACGAGTCCGAGGAGGACGCCGTCCTCGGCGCGGACCACGGCGTGGAAGCCGGGCGCCCCGACGATCCGCCGCTGCCGGATGCGGATGACGGGCGCGGTGACCGGGCCGCCGAGGTGGCGCCGTACGTCGGGATCGGTCCACAGCCGCGTCACGGCCGGGACGTCGCCGCCGCGGACGGGCCGCAGCAGCAGCCGCTCGGTGCGGAGCGGCGGCCACGGCGCCGGGGCCTGGGCCGCGCTCGGTGAGGTGGACACCGTTCCATCCTCTCAGCCCGTCGCGGAGCGGGGACCCGGGCCCTGGTGCCGGACGTCAGACGCGGTGCACGGTGTGGAGCTTCACCGCGTACGTGCCCGTGCCGTCCAGGGTGGAGGCTCCTCCCAGGTCCGCCATGGTGGGTCCGTTGCAGGTCTTGCGGCTGGAGAGGAAGCGGCGCTTCCCGGTCGTGTCCCCGCCCAGGTAGATGCCGACGTGGTCGACCGTGGCGGTCTGGCCGTCGTCGCCCGAGTCCGCGTTGAAGAGGACCAGGTCGCCCGGCTGGAGCCGGGCCGCGGCCGGCGGGGCGCCGCCGGCCGTCCGGTCGACGCGGACGCCCGGCGCGTGCTCCGCCATGTCGCGGGACTTGCGGGGCAGCCGGGTCCCGGAGGTGTCCGCCCCGGCCGCCAGGGGGACGCCGTGGTGGTGGCCGAAGACCATCCGGGTGTAGCCGGAGCAGTCCAGGTTGCCGACCTGCTTGGTCGACGGGCCGGTGTACGTGCCGTCCGGGAAGGTCCAGCCGAGGTTCATGTACTCGTGGAAGTCGGCGCCCTCGTAGCGGTTGCCCTGCGGGTCGAGGTGGCCGTAGCCGGCGCGGCCGAGGACCTGCCGGCCCGCCGCCGGGCCGGTCCCCGCGGTCACGGCCGGGCCGCCCGGCAGGAACATCGCCGCGCAGGCGAGCACGTCGGGCGCGGTGGAACCGGCCCAGGACCGGATCCGGGCCTCCAGCTCCGGCGTCCAGGTGCCGTCGAACGGGTGGTCCAGGACGCGCACCCAGTCGGTGTGGGTGACGGTCGGCGGGGCCTCCCAGGTCGCGTCGGTCACCTCGAAGCGGCTCACGGTCAGCTTGACCGGCAGGTTGGTGCAGCCGTCGTTGGCGAGGGCGCGCAGCCCCACCCGCCCCTTGCCGAAGGCGGCGTCGTTCGTCTCGACGGTCCAGGCGGCGGGCTCGGCGGCGGCCGTGCGCCAGGCCTTGGCCCTGATGGCGGTGCCCTCGCGGCGGACCCGTATGGTCCACGCGGTGCCGGCGGCGACTCCGGTGGCCAGGGGGACGGCCGGCGCCAGTTGCGTGACGGTGTCGGCGACCTCCTTCTCGACGCGGAGCTCGACCGCGCCCGAGGTCGTGAACGACAGCCGGGCCCGGTAGTTGTTGTGCGTGTCCTGGTAGCCGAAGGACAGGGCGTACGAACACGCCTGGCCGGTGGGGACCTTGTCGAAGGAGGCCGTCGCGCGCACGTCGACGTCGGTGATCTCGCCGTCGCGGACGCTGGCGTGGCGGCTCGCGTAGTCCGTGGTCAGCTTGATGACGCCGGCGCCGGGGGTGACCGCGTAGTCGCCGGCCGGGCCGCCGAGGGTGGTCCAGCCGCCACCGCCGGGCGCGGTGCCCCAGTACACGCGGTCGGCCTCGGGGAGCGCCGGGTCCGGCAGGGTGCGCTGGAAATCGTCGGCGAAGGGCCGCTTGTCCTCGGTGAAGGTGCGCTCGGGGCCGGGGAGGAGCACCGTGCGGGCGCCGTGCGTCAGGAGCGCGACGCGTCTGCCGCCGGAGGTGACCTCGGTGCGGGCCGGGGTGCCGGGCAGTACGGCGGTGTCGAGCGCGCCGAGGGCCGTGGCGGCGAACCAGTCGGCGCCGAGGGGGGCGACCGTCACGGAGGAGCGGGGGCCGCCGAGGCCGGCCGGGAGGGCGACGCCCGCGGGGGCGGCCGCCTGCGCGGCGCGGGCCGGGGAGGCGGCCAGCGGGACGAGGGGAACGGCTGCCGCGGTGGCGGTCAGCGCGGTGAGCAGGGTGCGCCGGGAGGTGCCGCCGCTGGGGGAAGTACGAGTCATGGGGTCATCATCCGGACCGTCCGGCGGCGGCGTTCGACCGGGGGACCGAACACCGGGGGTGGTGCCGGCGGATCCTCCGCGCAGCGGACCTCGCACACGCTTCCGCGAGCGTCGAACTGTCGTCCACGCCCCTCCCGCCCTCGCGCCCCCGCCCCGCCGATTCGGCGTCCGCGCACCGCCTTTCACCGGGTTCCGCCCCTCGGCGAGAGGCGACCACCGGGCCTTTGGCATATGTCAGGAGCACCACCGGATCGAGTGTTGCCAAACCTCTTACGAGCCGTCGCGGGCTGTGCAACAGTCGTACACGGGCCCCTTCTTGACCTGTGGCCGCGCCGCGCCTGTATCGGAGTACGACATGCCGTCCCCTCTGTTCGCGGACCGTCCCGCCCAGCCGCCGGAGCCGGGCGCGGTGGACGCGCTGATCTCGCAGACCCGCCGCCTGCGCGGCGAGGTCGACGCCGTCCGCCGGGACGCCGCGGCGGACGAGGACGACCCGCGGCAGCGGTGGCAGCGCGCCCTGTGCGACCTCGCCGTGCACCAGCTCGACGACCTCGGCGCCCAGCTGGGGCAGTTGCGGGCGGGCGTCCCGGTGGAGGTCCAATCGGGGACGGAGACCGGCGGAGAGGCCGTCCGGGACGCGGACTTCGCGACCGATCCCGGCACCGCGTACGGCGCGGCCGCACCGGCGCGCACCGGCGCGCTGCTCTCCCGGGTCGGCAGCGCCGAGTGGAACCTGCTCACCGACGAGGTCAGCTGGTCCGAGGAGCTGTACCAGATCTTCGGCCGCACCCGCGAGACCGGCCCGATGTCGCTCGACGAGATGCCCACGATGGTCTTCGCCGAGGACCAGCCCCTCCTCCAGGGGATGGTGACGGACTGCCTGATCGACGGGAAGCCGATCGACGGCGAGTTCCGGATCGTACGGACCGACGGCCGGGTGCGCACCGTCCACATGACCGGCGAGCCCGTCCTCGACGCCGACGGCTGCACCGCCTCCATGTGGGCCGTCCTGCGCGACGTCAGCGAACTGCGGCGCAGCGAGCGGGCGGTCAGGGAGAGCCGGGCGGGCCTGGAGCGCAGCCGGGACATCGAGCGCACCGAGCGCCGGATCGCCGTCGAGCTCCAGGAAGCCGTCCTGCCGCCCTGGCGCGGCTCGCTGCACTTCGCCCACGACGGGCCGGCCCCGCTCGACGTGGCCGCGCACTACCTCCCGGCCGCCAGCACCGGACTGATCGGCGGCGACTGGTACGACGCACTCGCGCTGCCGGACGGGAACGCCCTGCTGACCGTCGGCGACCTGACCGGCCACGGGGTCGCCGCGACCTCCTCGATGGCGATGCTCCTCGGCGCGCTGCGCGGCATGGCCGTCGCCGGGATCCGGCCGGCCGCCCTGATGGGCCACCTCAACCAGCTCCTGGAGACCTCCGTACAGCCCGCGCTCGGCAGCGCCATGTGCTGCCGGTACGACCCCGTCGCCCAGACCCTGACCTGGGCGCAGGCCGGCCACCCCGCCCCGCTGCTCTTCCGCGACGGGACGGGGCGTGCCCTCCGGCGGCCCGAGGGCGTCCTCCTCGGGGCGACGGGCGGCACCGCGTACGACGAGGCCGAGACCCGGCTGCTCCCCGGCGACCTGCTCGTCCTGCACACCGACGGGCTGACCCGGGGCAGCGGCGCGCACGACGACGACACGGGCGCGCGGCGGCTGCTCGCCCTCGGCCCCCGGCTCGCCGGGGCGCGGGACGCGCGGGAGGGCGTGCGGACGGTGGTCGAGGAGTTCGGCGAGGAGTCGCGCGAGGACGACGCCTGCGTGATGGTGGTCCGGGTCGGCCACTGAGCCGGACCCGTGAACGGCGGCCCCGGTCCCCGGTCCCTTCGGGGGCCGGGGATCAGGCCTGTCCGGGCCTCGGGTGGTTCACCGGCGACCGGGACAGGGCCAGCTCGATCTCCTCCCGCAGGACGTCGGTCCTGGCGTAGTCGGCGTACTGGCCGGTGAGCCGGTACATCTCCCGCAGCCGGTCCCAGGTCCGGTGGGAGGAGGTCTCCCCCATGGACGTGAGGGCGAGCCGGGCGTACCGGTCGGCCTGCTCCGGGTCGTCGGCGATGAAGCAGGCCGAGGCCAGGGAAATGTGGTCGAAGAGCTTGGACCGCTCGTGTCCCTTGCTCCGCAGTTCGAGCGCCAGCTTGGCGTGGCGCTGCGCGGGGATCGCGGCGGTCGGGTCGTGGTCGGCGAGGGTGCGGTAGGCGAGGGCCTCCATGCCGTGCATGTCGGCCTCGTCGAAGTTCTGCATCCAGTCCGGCGTCGCCTCGTCGCGCCGGTCCGACACGAACAGGTCCTCGGCCTCGCCGAGGGTGCGGCGCATGGCCTGCCCCCGGCCCATCGACGCCTGCGCCCAGGCCTCGATGGTGTGGAACATGGCGCGGGTCCTGGGCAGCAGCCGGTCGCCCGAGCCCGTCTTGGCGAGCTTCATCAGGTCGAGGGCGTCGTCGGGGCGGCCCAGGTGCACCATCTGGCGGGCGGCGCGGGACAGCGCCTCGCCGGCCCGGGGCCGGTCGCCGCTCTCGCGGGCCGCGTGGGCGGCGATGACGAAGTACTTCTGCGCCGTGGGTTCGAGGCCGACGTCGTGGGACATCCAGCCCGCGAGGACGGCCAGGTTGGCGGCGACGCCCCACAGGCGCCGCTGGAGGTGGTCGGCGTGGCGGTAGGCGAGCATGCCGCCCACCTCGTTGAGCTGGCCCACCACGGCCTTGCGCTGGAGACCGCCGCCCCGGGAGGCGTCCCAGGCGCGGAAGACCTGCACCGAGTGCTCCAGGGCCTCGATCTCCTCCGACCCGATGGGGGCGGCCTCGTAGCGGTCGAACCCGGCGGGGTCGGCGTGGAGGGGATCGACGGCACGCGGAACGGCGCCCGGGCGGGCGGGGTCGGTCTGCAGCCAGTCGTGCATGGCGTTGCTGAGTACGGAGCCGGCGGCGAGCGCGGCACCCGCGCCCACCAGGCCGCGTCGGTTGAGCATGAGGTCCATTCCCGTGAATTCGGTGAGGACCGCCGCCGTACGATCGGGTGGCCAGGGCAGTTGGTCAGGGTTCTCCGTCTTGCCGACGTCCTGCCGTTTCCCGGCGCGCCCGTGTCGTACGAACCCGAGGTCCTCGATGGTCACGACACGGCCGAGTCGCTCGGTGAACAGTGCTGCCAGCACCCGGGGGACGGGATCGCGCGGGGTCTCGCCCCGGTCGATCCACCGCCGCACCCGCGAGGTGTCGGTCGCCAGCTGGGGGTGGCCCATGGCCGCCGCCTGCCGGTTGACGAGCCTCGCGAGTTCGCCCTTGGACCAGCCGGCCAGGCCGAACAGGTCTGCCAGGCGGGTGTTGGTTTCTCCGGTCACGTCTAAGCCCCCAGGTTCTCGGCTGAGTTGACAGTAACCCCCTGTCAGGGGGGGTGGCGACTATTCGCCAGGGTTCGCCAGGGTGCGCCCGATGTTCCGCCACCCGCGCCCGGGTGTCAGGTAGGAACGCGCCACCCCGCCCCGTCGACCGGCCCTCATTCCCCAGGGTGCGGACCGGGGGGCGGGCGGGGCGACGCACGCAACTCGTCGGCGCACGAAGGGATCTGTCACCTCCATGTACACAGCATCGTCCTCCGTGTCCGCCCCGCCCCGGCCGCAGCACCGCATCGTCCCGGCCGGCGCCGGACCGTACCTCGCCCCCGCGCCCCAGGTCGTCCGGCCGCGGCGCTGGGCGGGCGGCACCGGTACCCAGCCGGTCAGCGGGAGAATCGATCTGTCCGGCCCCCAGGGCGCGCAGCTGAAGATGGCGATCGCCTCGGTCCACCGCATCTGCCCGGAGTTCAAGCCGGTGCAGGTCCTGCGGCGCAGCGGTCGTTCCGTACTGATCGTCGGAACGACCGGACGGGCCACGGCGGTCGCGAAGTGTTTACTGGACCACTCGCCGGCCTGGGTCGAGCGGTTCCGGCACGAGATAGCTTCCTACCGCGCCTTCGTCCGGCACCGTCCGCCGGTGCGGGCGCCCCGGCTGATCGCGGCGGATCCGGAGAACTGCACGCTGGTGATCGAGCGGATGCCGGGACGGGCCGCGGCGCTCTCGCGCCACCCCGTCGAGGCCCCGCCGCGCGCCGACGTGCGGGCCGCGCTCGGCGCGATCGCCCGGCTCAACGCCTGGCGACCGCCGGCCGGGACGTTCGACGCCCCGCTGGACTACGGCGTCCGGATCGCCCGGTACCACGAGCTCGGGCTCTTCACCGACCGGGACCGGGACGACCTGCAGAAGCTGCTGCACGGTCTGGCGCACGCGGGCGGCCGCCAGGGCATGGGCCAGTTCTGCCACGGCGACGCGCTGCTCTCCAACGTCCTGCTCTCCCCCACCGGTCCGGTCCTGGTCGACTGGGAGCACGCGGGCTGGTACCTGCCCGGCTACGACCTGGCGACCCTGTGGGCGGTGCTCGGTGACGCGCCGCTGGCCCGGCGGCAGATCAGCCAGCTCGCCCAGCAGGCGGGCCCGGCCTCCCGGGACGCCTTCCTGGTGAACCTGATGATCGTGCTCACGCGGGAGATCCGCACCTACGAGACGGCGGTGCAGCGCACCATGAAGGAGGCCCCGCCGGCCGGTTCCGTGCCGGTGCCCTCGGGGGCGCTCGCTCCCGGGGAGGAACAGCGGCTGCTCCTGAGGCGGCTGCACGACGACTGCGCCATGGCACGGCGGGCCGTGCGCGCGGCGGTCGGGACGCGCTGAGAGGCGGGTCCTGCCGACCACGGGGGTGGTGCGCCGCGTCCCGGTGCCGACACACCGGGACGCGGCGCACCGGCTTTTCCGCCTGTGCCTTCCCCGCGGGCACCCCTCCAGTGGTCCACTCCAGTGACGCGTCCCAGGCCCGGGGCCCGTCGCCGCGAAACTCCGCCTTCCGGCCTCCATTCCCGCTCTGACGTGGGAACTTCCTTCATCGCGTGGGTGATTGACGGATCGTTCGGGAGCCGATACCCCTGTACGGGTTCGGCCCCGCACGCCCCCTCCGTGCCACCCCCACGCCCCCTGGAGGCCGCCTTGCTCCGTTCCGGGTCCCCCCGACGCACACCGAGGGCGGTGGGCGTCCTGGCGTCCGCCGCCCTGCTGCTCCCCCTGCTTTCCGCCGCGCCGCCGGCCGGTGCCGACGCGCCCGAGGCGGGCTCCCTCCAGGGGCAGTTCGCCCGGGCCGCCGCGCGCCACGGCGTGCCCGAGAGCGTGCTGCTCGCCGTCTCGTACCTGCAGTCGCGGTGGGACGGCCACGGCGGCGCGCCGAGCGTGACCGGCGGATACGGACCGATGCACCTGACGGACGCGGTGACGGCCCTGACGCGGTCCGCCCCGCACCACTCGGACGGCGAGGAGGACCCGCGCGGCGACTCCTCGCGCCCGGCGCGCACGGAGGCGCCCGCGCCGGTGCCGTCCGCCGACCGGCTGCCGGAGCGGCTGCGGACCCTGGAGCGGGCGTCCGCGCTGTCCGGCATCCCGGCCGGGGAGCTGCGGACCCGGACGGGCGCCAACATCGAGGGCGGCGCGGCCCTGCTCGCCGCCGCGCAGCGGGAGGCGGGGCTGCCCGCGAGCACGGACCCGGCCGACTGGTACGGGGCGGTGGCGCGGTACTCCGGCGCGGACGACACGGCGACGGCGACCGCGTACGCGAACGACGTGTTCGACGTGATCCGGACCGGGGAGACGCGGACGACGGACAGCGGGCAGGTGGTGGCGCTCCGGGCCGACCCGTCGGTCGCGCCCGCCACCGGGCAGGTGGCGGCGCTCGGTCTGCGCGCGCCGGTCGCCGGCCCCGTGGAGTGCCCCCGGACGGTGGCCTGCGAGTGGATCCCCGCGCCGTACGAGGAGTTCGGCGACGGCGACTACGGCAACCACGACAAGGCGGACCGGCCCGCCTCCCAGTCGATCGACTACATCGTCGTCCACGACACCGAGGCCACCTGGGACGTCACCCTGGGCCTGGTGCAGAACCCGGAGTACGTGTCGTGGCAGTACTCGCTGCGCTCCTCCGACGGGCACGTCGCGCAGCACCTGCCGCTGAAGGACGTCGGCTGGCACGCGGGCAACTGGTTCGTGAACGCCAAGTCCGTGGGCCTGGAGCACGAGGGCTTCCTGACCGCGCCGGACTCCTGGTACACGGAGGCGATGTACCGGGCGTCGGCGCGCCTGGTGCGGTACCTCGCCGCCCGGTACGACATCCCGCTGGACCGGCAGCACGTCCTGGGGCACGACAACGTGCCGGGCACGGTGACGTCCACGATCCGGGGCATGCACACGGACCCGGGCCCGTACTGGGACTGGGCGCACTACTTCCGGCTGCTCGGCCGCCCGATCGTCCCGAGCAGCGGTCCGCACGCGGGCGTGGTGACGATCCGGCCGGACTACGACACCCACCGGCCGGTCCACACGGGCTGCGAGACGGCCGGGACGGCGTGCGCGCCGCACGGCAGCGGGGCGGTGCGCCTGCACACCGCCCCGAGCGGTGACGCGCCCCTGGTGAAGGACGTCGGGCTGCGGCCGGGCAGGGAGGACTCCACCACCGGCGTCAACGACACGGGCGCACGTGCCTCGACGGGGCAGAGCTTCGCGGTGGCGGAGCGCCGGGGCGACTGGACGGCGGTCTGGTACCTCGGGCAGAAGGCGTGGTTCCACAACCCGCGCAAACGGCCGACGGCGGTGAACGGACGGGGGCTCGTCCTGACGCCACGCGAGGGCCTGGCGGAGGTGCCGGTGTACGGGCGGGCCTATCCGGAGGCCTCGGCCTATCCGGCGGGCGTGCCGGTGCAGGCGGTGTCGCCGCTGCCGTACAAGCTGCTCGCCGGTCAGCGGTACGTGGTGGGCGACCGCACCCCGGGCGAGTACCTCTTCGCACCGACGTTCGACACGACCGGGCACACGGTCGTCCGGGGCCAGGAGGAGTACTACGAGATTCAGTTCGGCCACCGGGTGGCCTTCGTGAAGGCCGCCGACGTGCGGGTTTCCCGGATCTGACGGAGGGGCGGCCGAAAGGCGCGGGGTGGTGCCGGACGTGCGGTCCGGCACCACCCCGTCGGCGTTCATACGACTATTCGGGAGATCGTGTGCGCCGTACGGGCGAGGGGTAAGGCTGGGCCGGTCAGACGCCCCTCGCGCACCGGAAGGCCCCCCAGCACATGCCGCAGCCCTTCGTCATGCCGGATTTCTACGTCCCGTATCCGGCACGTCTCAACCCCCACGTGGAGGCCGCCCGCACGCACACGCGTGCGTGGGCGCGGGAGAGGGGGATGCTGGAGGGCTCGGGGATCTGGGAGGAGCACGACCTCGACTCCCACGACTACGCGCTGCTCTGCGCCTACACCCACCCCGACTGCGGCGAGGACGCCCTGAACCTCGTCACCGACTGGTACACCTGGGTCTTCTTCTTCGACGACCACTTCCTGGAGGTCTTCAAGCGCACCCAGGACCGGTCGGGCGGCAAGGCCTACCTGGACCGGCTGCCGCTGTTCATGCCGGCGGACCCGGCGGACCTGCCCGAGCCGTCCAATCCGGTCGAGGCGGGCCTCGCGGACCTCTGGCGGCGGACCGTGCCCGCGATGTCCGAGGGCTGGCGCAAGCGGTTCGCGGAGGCCACGGAGCATTTGCTGTACGAGTCGCTCTGGGAGCTCGACAACATCAACGAGGGGCGCGTCGCCAACCCCGTCGAGTACATCGAGATGCGCCGCAAGGTGGGCGGGGCGCCCTGGTCGGCGGGGCTCGTCGAGTACGCGGCGGGGGCCGAGGTCCCGGACCGGGTGGCGCGCTCCCGGCCGCTGTGCGTGCTGCGGGACACCTTCTCGGACGCGGTGCACCTGCGCAACGACCTCTTCTCGTACCAGCGCGAGGTGGAGGAGGAGGGCGAGAACAGCAACGGCGTCCTCGTCCTGGAGCGGTTCCTGGGCTGCACGACGCAGGAGGCGGCGAACGCCGTCAACGACCTGCTGACCTCGCGGCTCCAGCAGTTCGAGAACACCGCCCTCACCGAAGTGCCGCCGCTGGCCGTCGAGAAGGGGCTCACGCCGGAGGAGTGCGCGGCCGTCGCGGCGTACGCGAAGGGGCTCCAGGACTGGCAGTCCGGCGGGCACGAGTGGCACATGCGCTCCAGCCGGTACATGAACGAGGGCATGGTCGGCGGCCCCTCGCACCTGGACGGGATCGTCGGCACCTCGGCCCTGGACGTGCGGAACCTCTTCGGGCGGCCGGCGGCCTCGCGGCTGCGGGCGCTCACCCACGTCCCGCACCAGCACGTGGGGCCGTCGCTGCTGCCCGAGTTCGACCTGCCGTACCCGCTGACGCTCAGCCCGCACCACGCGGAGGCGAAGCGGCGCTCCGAGGACTGGGCCGAGCGGATGGGGCTCCTGGACGGCATCTGGGACCGGCCGCTGCTGGAGGGCTTCGACCTGGCGCTGTGCGCGGCGGGGCTCGACCCGGACGCCACCCCGGAGGAGCTGGAGCTCAGCGCCGAGTGGCTGACCTGGGGCACGTACGGGGACGACCACTACCCGCTGGTCTTCGGCCGGCCGCGCGACCTCACCGGCGCGAAGGAGCAGACCGAGCGGTTCAAGGCCTGCATGCCGCTGGAGGACCCGGCCCTGGGGGCGGCGTCCGCCGTGAACCCGATGGAGCGCTCGCTCGCCGACCTCTGGGCGCGGACGGCGGGCCCGATGTCGCCGGAGGCGCGCGGGCAGTTGCGGGACGCGCTCGACGCCATGCTGGAGAGCTGGCTGTGGGAGCTGCACAACCAGGCGCAGCACCGGGTGCCCGACCCGGTCGACTACATCGAGATGCGGCGCTCCACCTTCGGCTCGGAGCTGACCACCCTGCTGTGCCGGCTGCGGCACGCCGACGCGCTGCCGGCCGCGCTCCACCGCACGGGCACGGTGCGCGCCCTGGAGCGGTCGGTCATGGACTACGCGACGCTCCTCAACGACCTCTTCTCGTACCAGAAGGAGATCGAGGTCGAGGGCGAGGTGCACAACGGCGTGCTCGTGCTCCAGAAGTTCTTCGACTGCGACTATCCGACGGCGGTCGCGATGGTCGACGACCTGATGCGGGGCCGGCTGCGCCAGTACGAGCACGTGAAGAAGCACGAAGTGCCGCTGCTCTACGAGGACTTCGCGCTGGACGAGGAGGGCAGGGCGGCCTTCGGGGCGTATCTGCGGGAGCTGGAGGACTGGCTCGCCGGAATCCTCAACTGGCACCGGAACGTACGGCGTTACCGGGCCGAGGACGTGCGCTCGGGCGCCGGGACGCCGCTGCTGCGGCACGCCCCGAAGGGGCTCGGCACCTCGGCGGCTCGGGTGGTGGAACTGCTCGGGTCCGCACCGCGCTGACGTACGGGTGAGCCCCCGGGGATTCCCGGGGGCTCACCCGTACAGAGGTCTCAGGGGCGGCGGCCGCGCAGTTCGTCGATCTCCCGGCGCTCGCGCTTGGTGGGGCGGCCGGCGCCCCGGTCGCGGACGGCGGCGACCGCGACGCGCTCGCGGGGCGGCGGGGGCGGGCTGTTGTCCACGTACGCCTCGGCGGCGACCGGCGGGCCGATCCGCTTGGTGTGCAGCACCTTGACCTCGACGATCCGCTCCCGGCCGCCGTGGAAGACCCGGACCTCGTCGCCGGGCTTCACCGGCTGGGCGGGCTTGACCCGCTCGCCGTTGACCTTGACGTGTCCGGCCCGGCAGGCCGCCGCGGCCTGGGAGCGGGTCTTGGTCAGGCGGACCGCCCAGATCCAGCTGTCGACGCGCGCGCTCATCGCGACCCCCGCTCCCCCGTCAGCCCTGCTGGAACAGCTCGGCGGGCAGCGGCTTGAGCAGCGCGTACAGGTCGTCGGTGATCGGCCGGTCCCAACTGGCGATCGTCACGAGGACGTTGTCGCTGCGGTCGAACTGGACGCAGGAGATGCGGCTCTCGGAGAGCTTGAGGCGGCGGACGATGAGGAGGTTGTCGCCCTGCATCACGGGGACGTCCTCGGTGTCGAGCACCTCGACCGGCTCGTCGTTGTCCAGGGCGTCGAGGAGCTGCGCCACCTCGAAGGGGATCTGGCCGTCCGCGAGCTCGCGGGCCGGGGAGCCCTCCGGCAGGTTGCCGATGATCATCGCGGGGCCGCGGCCGCCGAACAGGTCGTACCGGAGGAACACCCCCTGGCAGGAGCCGTCGGGCGCGGGCAGGAGGCCGGCGCCGAGATTGCCGGGCCAGTCCCCCGGGTCCATGGCCAGGACGTCGAAGTCCGGGCCCGCGGGTGTGGCGGCGCTGCGGCGGCGGAGGAAGGACATACGGCCATGGTACGTGCCCCGGGGCGGGGCGCGACGCGCCGGGCGGCCCCGGACCGGCGGCCCGCCCGCGCGGGGGTGGCGCGGCTCCCGCCCGGCGTCCCGAGGGTTTCCCGACCGGGTCCGGACGGGCGCCCGGCGGCCCCTTCCGGGGCCTTGCGCGGGGAGCGCCCGAGGACGGGTCGACGGCCAGGACGCCGGCCCGCTCCGGGCCGCGCGGGCGGGGGGCGCCCGGCCGCCCCGGCGGTCACGCGAGGTGCCCGGGCGGTCGCTCCGGGTACGCCGTACGGGTGAAGGCGCCGGGGCGGCCGGAGCCGTGCGCACGTCTCACCCGGCCCGGCCGCCCGACCGCTCCGCGAGCCGGTTCAGGAGACCCAACGCCTCCTCGGCGCGGGCGTGTTCGACGAAGAGGTGGTCGTGGTGGAAGCCGGCCACCACGTTGCAGCTCAGTCCGGCGTCGGCGAGTTCGCGTGCGACGGCGGCCGTGAGCCCGACGGCGTCGAGCGCGGAGTGCACCCGCAGGGTGATCCGGCCCGCCACGTAGTCGTACGGCAGGGAGGCCGCGTCCGCCTCCTCCTGCCGTACGACGAGGGTGAGCCCCTCGGGCTCGGCGACGGTGACCACCGGGGCGAGCCCGGTCGGGGCGGGGCCGTCCACCGTGGTGAAGACGTACCGGCCGGGGTCGAGTTCCGGCCGCAGGCCGGCGAGGAGCCGGGTCAGATCACGTTCCGCGTTCATGCGCGCCAGGGTAGGCGGACGCGGCCCCGGGTGCGACGGCCGCCTCCAGGAGGCCGGCGAGGGGCCGTCCGCACGGGGGAGCCGGCCGGGCGCCCTCCGGCACGTGGCTTCCGACGGGCGCGGGAGCGGTGACCCTACAGTCCGAACTCCCTTACCAAGGAGAGGAATTCGTCCGGTCTGGCGGTGTGGACGAGGTGTCCCGCGTCGATGGTGGCGAGGCGGGCGCCGGGGATCCGGGCGGCCAGCCAGGACAGCCGGTCCTGGGGTACGTGGCTGGTCGGGCCGCCGGCCAGGATCAGGGTGGGGGCGGTGATCGACGCGAGCCGGTCGCGCCAGTCGGGGTCGGGGTCGTTCAGCTGGGCGTCGGTGGCCGGGACGATCTCCCAGTCGAAGCCGAGGGGGCCCTCGGGGCGTTCGGCGGCGGGGCGGGGCGGGTCGAGCGGGAAGAAGACCGGGGGCTCCTCCAGGACGAGGCGGCCGACGAGTCCGGGCTCGTCCCGGGCGAGGAGGTACGCGGCGGCGGCTCCCATGGAGTGGGCGACGACGGTGGCGCCGGTGAGGCCGAGGGCCTTGAGGAAGCCGCCGATCTCGTCGCGGAAGGCGTCGAAGCCGTAGCCGCCGGGCCGTCGGTCGCTGAACCCGTGGCCGCGCAGGTCGAGCGCGTACACCCGGTGGTCGGCGGCGAGGTCGGCAGCCACCTCCGCCCAGGTGGTGCTGTTCTCGCCGCGCCCGTGGACCAGGACGACGGGCGGGGCGTCCTCCGGTCCCGTGACCCGGTGGGCGAGGCGGACGCCGTCCACGGTGACCGTGCGGACGGCGGGATCGAGGAAGGCGGCGACCGTGCGGGCGAAGGCGTCCGGGTCGTCCATCCAGGGGTGGTGTCCGGCGCCCGGCTGGACGGCGAGTTCGGCGGACGGGAAGAGGGCAGCCGCCTCGGCGGCCTTCGCGGGGGTCGGTCCGGGGTCGTGCTCGCCCGCCAGGACCAGGACCGGGGCGGCGAGGGCGGCGAGGGCGCGGCGGGTCGCCGCCGGGTCGTAGGCGCCTTCGCCGTGGTAGGCGCCTGCGGCCTCCCAGCGGGTCCGCCGGTGAGAGGTGGCCGCGTGTTCCCGGGCCGCCTCGTCCCAGCGGCCGTAGGCGAAGGGCGCGGCGACCTCGCAGACGCGGGACAGCGGGGTGTCGGGGCCGGTCGCGTCGAGCGCGACCCTGGCCTCCGGGTACCAGGGCCGGTCGGCGAAGACCTCGGCGGCCGCGTCCCACTCCTCGTCGGTGCTGGTGACGCCGAGCGCGCGGGCGG
This sequence comes from Streptomyces cinereoruber, assembly GCF_009299385.1. Classification (NCBI taxonomy): domain Bacteria; kingdom Bacillati; phylum Actinomycetota; class Actinomycetes; order Kitasatosporales; family Streptomycetaceae; genus Streptomyces; species Streptomyces cinereoruber. The sequence goes on from NZ_CP023693.1 coordinate 682,914, forward strand.
CGGAGGTGACGAGGACGAGGGATCGGATCCGTCCGGGGTGGGCGGCGGCGTAGAGGGTCGCGAGGTTGCCGCCCGCCGAGTGGCCGAGGAGGTCCATCCGGTCCAGGCCGAGGTGGGCGCGGAGCGCCTCGACGTCGCCGACCTGCCGGTCGCAGCGGTACGTGCCGGGGTCGGCGGGCTCGGCGCTCGCCCCGGTGCCGCGGGCGTCGAGGAGGACGAGCGTGCGGTGGGCGGTGAGCCCGCCGAGGTCCCCGAGGTAGGCGGCGTCGCGCATCGGGCCGCCCGCCAGGCACACCAGCGGCTCGCCCTCTCCCCGTGTCCGGTAAGCGAGTTCGGTCCCGTCATACGTCGTGAACGTCGGCATGTGCCGATCCTCACCGGCCCGTGGTGATCTCGGCAACGGATTTCGCCGAGAGCGCGGGACCGGACGCGATACGGTGGACGGGCCGCTCCCCGGCACCCTCCCCCACCCCTAAGGAACCGTTTCACCGTGCCCGACACCCGGGAATCCGTCCTGCGCGGCGACTGCGCCAACTGCTTCGGACTGTGCTGTGTGGCGCTGCCCTTCGCCCGGTCGGCGGACTTCGCCGTGGACAAGTCCTCCGGCGAGCCCTGCCGGAATCTGCGGGAGGACTTCCGCTGCGGCATCCACACCCGGCTGCGGCCGAGCGGTTTCCAGGGCTGCACGGTGTACGACTGCTTCGGCGCCGGCCAGCGGGTGTCGCAGGTGACCTTCGGCGGGGTGTCGTGGCGCGAGGCCCCGGAGACGGCCCGGCAGATGTACGAGGTGTTCCCGGTGGTGCGCGGGCTCCACGAGCTGCTGCGGTACCTCACCGAGGCGCTGGCGCTGCCCGCCGCCCGGCCCGTCCACGCCGAGGTGCGGGCGGCGCTCGCCCGGGTCGAGGCACTCGCGGCAGGGGCGCCGGACGCGCTGGAGAGGCTGGACGTGAACGCCGTACGGGCCGAGGTGAACCCGCTGCTGCTCAGGACGAGCGAGCTGGTCCGCGCCACGGTCGGCGGCCGGCCGAAGAGCCGGCGCGGGGCGGACCTGATCGGCAAGCGGCTGCGCGGGGCGAAGCTGCGGGGCGCGGACCTGCGCGGGGCGCTGCTCATCGCCGCCGACCTGACGGGGGCGGACCTGTCGCTCGCCGATCTGATCGGCGCCGACCTGCGGGACGCCGACCTGTCGGACGCGGACCTGACGGGCGCGCTCTTCCTCACGCAGCCCCAGCTGAACGCGGCCCGGGGAAACGCCGCCACCCGCCTCCCGGAGGGCTTCGAGCGTCCCGCGCACTGGGCGGCCTGAGGAGCCGGGGACGGCCCCCGAAGCACGCCAAGGGCCAAGGGGGCCGACGGCGCGGAACGCGTGGTCCGCACGGGCTACCGGTCCCCCCGCCTCGCGGCTCCTCGTGTCCGACCCCTTGCCAAGCCCCCCGCACCTCCGGTTTTACTGGCCCGAGCGGAGCTACCGAATGATCGGTAGGTCGCGCCGAAGGTGTGGTGGAGCGCGTGGAGGAGCGGCGCATGACGGAAGACCTGCTGGACGGCGGCGAGCGGCTCGGGCGGGAGGAGCTGGCGGCGCTCCAGTTGGAGCGGCTGCGCGCGACCCTGCGGCACGCGTACGAGAACGTGGAGTTCTACCGGCGCTCCTTCGACGCGGCCGGGGTCGGCCCGGACGACTGCCGTACGCTCGCGGATCTCGCCCGCTTCCCCTTCACCGCCAAGTCGGACCTGCGCGACCACTACCCCTTCGGGATGTTCGCCGTGGACGAGTCGCGGATCCGGCGGATCCACGCCTCCAGCGGCACCACCGGCCTGCCCACCGTCGTCGGCTACACCGAGGGCGACCTGGACGTCTGGGCGGACGTGGTGGCCCGCTCCCTGCGCGCCGCCGGTGTGCGCCCCGGGCACAAGGTCCACGTGGCGTACGGGTACGGCCTGTTCACCGGCGGGCTCGGCGCCCACTACGGGGCGGAACGCCTCGGCTGCACGGTGATCCCCGCCTCGGGCGGCATGACGGCCCGGCAGGTGCGGCTGATCCAGGACTTCCGGCCCGAGGTGATCATGGTGACCCCCTCGTACATGCTGACCCTGCTCGACGAGTTCGAGCGGCAGGGCGTGGACCCGCGGGCGACCTCCCTGGAGGTGGGGGTCTTCGGGGCGGAGCCGTGGACGGAGGAGATGCGCAAGGAGATCGAGGAGCGGTTCGCGATCGACGCGGTCGACATATACGGCCTGTCGGAGGTCATGGGGCCGGGCGTGGCGCAGGAGTGCGTGGAGACCAAGGACGGCCTGCACATCTGGGAGGACCACTTCTACCCGGAGATCGTGGACCCGTTCACGGGCGAGGTGCTGCCGGACGGGGAGGAGGGGGAGCTGGTCTTCACCTCGCTCACCAAGGAGGCCATGCCGGTGATCCGCTACCGGACCCGGGACCTGACCCGGCTGCTGCCGGGGACGGCGCGGGTCTTCCGGCGGATGGAGAAGGTCACCGGGCGCAGCGACGACATGATCATCCTGCGCGGGGTGAACCTCTTCCCCACCCAGATCGAGGAGATCGTCCTGCGCACCCCGGCCGTGGCCCCGCACTTCCAGCTGCGCCTGACCCGGGAGGGCAGGCTCGACGCCCTGACCGTACGGGTCGAGGCCCGGGCGGACGCGACGCCCGGGCAGCGGGTGGAGGCGGCCCGGACGATCGCGGCGGCGGTCAAGGACGGGATCGGGGTCTCGGTCGGGGTGGAGGTGGTCGACCCCGAGACGCTGGAGCGCTCGGTGGGCAAGATCCGGCGGATCGTGGACCTGCGGGAGTCCGCGTAGGGCCCGCCCGGCGGGGCGGGGCCCGTGGCGGCCGGTGTCGTCAGCCCAGGAAGGCGAGCAGCCGGGCGTCGAGCCGTTCCGGTGCGGTGAGCGGCAGGGAGTGGTGGGTGGCGCCCGGGAGCAAGACCACCTCGGCCTCCGGGAGCGTGCGCCGGACCCGCTCCGCGACCTCGGCGGCGCGGTGGGTGCGGCTGCGCTCCGCGAGCAGGACCAGGAGGGGTACGCGCAGGTCGGCGGCCCGGGGCCGGCCGCCGGTGACGAGTTTGCGTCCGGGGGCGGTGGCGGCGAGGGCGTAGAGGCGCTGCCAGGTCTCGTCCGGGTGGGTGCCCGCCGTCTCCCGGGCGAGGAAGGCGCGGGCGCGGGCCTCGCTCGGGCGGATCAGGAGGGGCAGCGCGCGCAGCAGGTAGCCGGGGCGGAAGCCGGCGAAGACCTGGGTGGGGTCGAGGAGGGCGAGGCGGTCGACCCGCTCCGGCGCGTGCAGGGCGTACCGGGTGGCCAGCCAGGCGCCGTACGAGTGGCCGCACAGGTGCGTGCGGGTGAGGCCGAGGCCGTCCAGGAGCGCGTCCAGCCAGGCCGTCAGGTCGTCGGCGTTCCTCAGGGGCCTGCCCCGGCGTTCGGTCCGGCCGGCGTCGCCGAGGAGGTCGACCGCGTGGACCCGGTACCGCGCGCCGAGGGCCGGAGCGTTGGCGAACCAGACCAGGCCGGTGGCGGAACCGCCGGGCAGCAGCACCAGCGGGGGGCCGTCCGCCGGGCCGTGGACGTGGACGCGGGTCGGCCCGTACGGGGTCTCGACGTCCCGCTCCTCGGTGGACCGGGGCCAGCGGGCGCGGAGTTCGTCGTAGGCGAGGCCGAAGGCGCGTTCGTGGGCGGACGGAGGCATGGACGCTCCTCTCGCTGAGCGATAATCTCGTTCAGCGAGAGAGTACGCAAGGGTTCGAGGACATGGGGAGTACGGGTGGAGGACCGAGGTCCGGCGATGCGGCTGGTGCACCTGCTACGGGCGGTCACCGTCGAATTCGACCTGCTCGGCGCCGAGTTCGCCGCGCGCGAGGGGCTGCACCCCACCGACGTGCGGGCGCTGGTCCATCTGCTGGACGCGGCGCGGGGCGGGACCCGGGCCACGCCCGGGTGGCTCGGCGAGCGGCTGCGGCTGAACTCCGCCGGGACCACCGCCCTGGTGGACCGGCTCGAACGGCTCGGGCTCGTCCGGCGCGACCGGGACACGGAGGACCGGCGGCGCGTCCTCCTCCGGGTGGAGGAGAAGGCCGTGGAGCTGGGGTGGGCCTTCTTCGGGCCGGTCATCGACGGGGTGGTGACGGTCGCGGAGGGGTTCGAGCCGGACGAACTGGAGACCGTGCGCCGCTTCCTGACCTCGGTCCTCGACTCCACCGGAGGGACGCGCCCGGAGTGAGGAACCGCGGGGCTCCCGGCGCGGAACACCCGCGTGGTTCCGGGGCGGCGGCACCATGGGACCGCGTGCCGAACCGCACCGCCGAAGCGCGGTGCCCCGAGCGGAAGGACCGGAGGACCATGGGGAACGACGCCGAGCAGATCCGGGGACTCGTCGAGCGGTGGGCCCGGGCGGTGCACCTGGGGCGCCTCGAGACGGTGGTGGAGGACCACGCCGAGGACATCGTGATGTTCGACGTTCCGCCGCCCTACGAGGGCGTGCGGGGCATCGACGCCTACCGGGAGGTCTGGCCGCCGTTCTTCGAGTGGCAGGCCCGGGGGGCCGTCTTCGACGTCGAGGAGCTGGAGGTCACCGCGGGCGGGGACGTCGCCTTCGCCCACGCGCTCGTGCGGTGCGGCACCGAGGAGGAACTCGCGGCCCGCCCGGGTTTCCGGCTGCGGCTCACCCTCGGTCTGCGCAAGGAGGCGGGCCGCTGGGTGGTCGCGCACGAGCACCACTCCTTTCCCGGCCTGAGCCCGTGACGAGCCACAGCGCGGGCCCGGACGGGGTGGCCCTCGCCGGCCCGTGCGGGTCCGTGCCGTTCACCGTGCCCCGAGGCCTCTCGGAGAGCCGTCTCAGGCCTTCGCGAACCGGTCCCTCAGTTCGCGCTTGAGGATCTTGCCGCTCGCGTTGCGGGGCAGTTCGGGGAGGAAGTGGACACGCTTGGGGGCCTTGAAGCGGGGGAGCTTCTCGCGGGCGTGGGCGAGGAGTTCGGCCTCGGTGACCTCGCCGCGCGGGACGACCACGGCCGTGACCGCCTCGATCCAGCGCTCGTCGGGCAGGCCGATCACGGCCGCCTCGGCGACCCCCGGGTGGGCGTAGAGGGCGTCCTCGACCTGGCGGGAGGCGACCAGGACGCCGCCGGAGTTGATGACGTCCTTCACGCGGTCGACGATCGTGTAGTAGCCCTCGGCGTCGCGGACCGCGAGGTCGCCCGAGTGGAACCAGCCGTTGCGGAAGGCCGCCCTGGTCTCCTCGGGCTTGTTCCAGTACCCCTTGCACAGCTGGGGCGAGCGGTAGACGATCTCGCCGGGGGTGCCGTCGGGGACGTCGTCGCCCTTCTCGTCCACGACCCGGGCCTCGACGTGGCGGACCGGGCGGCCGCACGAGTCCATCCGGCCCTCGTGCTCGTCGGGGCCGAGGACGGTGGCGAGCGGGCCGATCTCGGACTGGCCGAAGCAGTTGTAGAAACGCAGCTCCGGCAGCCGGGCGCGCAGGCGCTCCAGGACGGGCACGGGCATGATCGAGGCCCCGTAGTAGGCCTTGCGGAGCGCGGAGAGGTCGCGGGTGGCGAACTCCGGGTGGTCGGCGAGGGCGATCCAGACCGTCGGCGGGGCGAACAGGCTGTCGGCGCGGCCCGCCTCGACCAGGTCGAACAGGACGGCCGGGTCGGGGCCGTCCACGAGGGTGTTCTCGGCGCCGACGGCGAGGTAGGGCAGCAGGAAGACGTGCATCTGGGCCGAGTGGTAGAGCGGCAGCGCGTGCACGGGCCGGTCGTCCTCGCGCAGGTCGAGGGCCTCGACGGCGCTCGCGTACTCGTGGGCCAGGGCGAGGTGGGTCATCATCGCGCCCTTGGGCAGGGCGGTGGTGCCCGAGGTGTAGAGCAGCTGGGCGAGGTCGCGGGCGTCGCGGTCGGTGTCGTACGGCTCCGGTGCGGCGAGCGCGTCGAGCAGCGAGCCGGGCGCGTCCCGCAGCGCCTTGACGGGGAAGCCGTCCGGGATCCGGTCCGCGAGGGCGGGGTCGGCGAGGACGAGCGAACTGTCCGACTGCTCCAGGACGTACGCGAGGTCGTCGCCGGTCAGGTGGTGGTTGACCGGCACGTGGACCAGGCCGGCCCGGGCGCACGCCAGGAACGCGATGAGGTAGGCGTCCGAGTTGTGGCCGTAGGCGGCGACCCGGGCGTACTCCGGAAGCCCGATGCCGTGGTGGACCTCCCGCAGGACGGCCGCGGCGGTGGAGACGGCCGCGTCCAGCTCCGCGTACGTCCAGCTCCGGTCGGCGTACCGCAGGGCGGTCCGGTCGGGGACGCGCCGGGCGCTCGCGCGCAGGACGCCGTCGACGGTGCGGCTGAGGAGTCGGCTCATGGCGCGATCCTCCGCGCGCGCCTCACTGGAGGTCAAGTACCGTGCGACGCGGCGGACATGCCCGGACGCCGTCCGGGAGGTCGACAGGGCGTCGCCCGGCCGGGTGCGTGGTCCGGTCCGCGGTGCTCCACCGTCACCGGGACGAGGGCGGCCGGACGGCGTGTTTCAGGAGCCCCGTCCACAGGCGTGCCCGGCCGGTGCGGTCGAGGGCTTCGTGGGCGGCGAGCAGGCCGCCGGTGACCGCGCCGAGGAAGCCGCCGGCGAGGCAGTCCTGGCCCGAGAGGTACAGGCCGTGGATTTCGGTGCGCGGCCGCAGCCAGTCCGCGAGGCCGGGCCGGTGGCCGTCGCCGAAGGCGGCGACGTCCTTGGCGAGGCCGTAGAGGCTGCCGCCGGGCCAGCGGGTGAAGTGCTCGGCGGTGAGGGGGGTGCCGAGCTCGTGGTAGGCCACCCGGCCCCTGGTGCGCGGCAGCCGACGGTGGAGCTGTTCGAGGAGTTCCGCCGTGAGGTCGGCCTTCAGCGCGAGGTAGGCCGGATCCCGGTCGCGCGGGCCGGAGCCGCGGAAGGGGGCGAACAGCTCCGGGTGCACGTAGGTGAGGATCTCACCGGTCGACCGGCCGGGGTACCGCGCGGCCCAGGTCGGATCCTTGGCGCAGGAGAAGGAGAAGAAGTGGCCGCTGGTGCGTCCACCGACGCCGTCGAAGAAGGCGTCGCAGTCGCCGTCGGTGGCCATCAGGTTGTGCCGGGGCAGGCCCAGCTCCTCCGGGTCGCCGTCGAGGCCGACGAAGAGCACCACGAAGGGGGACCCGCGCCGCATGCCCTCCAGCCGGTCCGCACCGGCGACGGACGGGTCGGGCAGCAGGGTGCGGTAGGTGTGGTGGGCCCCTGCAGCGCTGACCACCACGGGGGCGTGGACACGGGTGCCGTCCGCCAGGACGACGCCCGTCGCCCGTGTCCCGTCCAGTGTGATCCGGGCGACCGGCGCGCGCACGAAGACCTCGCCGCCCGCGGCACGGATCGGATCGAGCATCGCGCGGGCGATGGCGGCGCTGCCGCCCACCGGATACCAGGCACCGGTCCGGAAGTGCTCGAACAGCACCGCGAGCAGGAAGAACGGCAACCGGGCGGTGGAGTCGGCCAGGAGCAGTGCGCTCTGCGTGAGCAACGCTTGCCGCAACCGCTCGTCACGGACCAGCTCCGCCACCACCTCCCGGGCCGGCCGCAGGGCTCGGGGCGGGACGGCCGCCGCCCGCAGCAGACGGGCCGACCGCCGCACCACCGGACCCGAAAGGCGTCCCAGGGCCAGCGCGGGCAGCACCGCGCGGCACCGTCCGATCAACCGGAACAGCGCCTCGATCCCCGCCCGCTCGGCCGGAAAGCGCTCGATCAGAGCGGTCCGGTAGGCGGAGAAGCCGACGGGCGCCCAGTGCGCCTCCTCCGCCAGCCGGTACTCGTCGTAGGGGTCCCCCACCGGGGCCCAGCGCAGGACACCGCCGGTCAGGTAGTCCGACACCACCCTGACCGGCTCGCGCCGTCCGAGCTGGCCGACGTAGTGAATGCCGACGTCCCACTCCCAGCCGCGCCGCCGATAGGCGTGGGTGTAACCGCCCGCGGTGTAGTGCTGCTCGAACACCGCCACCCGTCGCCCCTGCCGGGCCAGACAGACCGCCGTCGTCAGCCCACCCGCCCCGGACCCGATCACCACCGCGTCGTACGCGTCCGCCACCGGGCCCGCCGCCAGCGGACGCCCCACCAGAACGCCTCGGCTCACCTCCGCCTCCCGCTCCGGAGGTCCCTTGCTTCGAGCGGGGTGTCCGGGCCCGTGACTGCCGGGACGGGGCTGATACGCATGGACGCGACTCCGGAGGGACAGGGTGAGGCCGACAAGCGGTGAACGGATCACCGGTGCCGGGAGATACGGCTGTTCGCCCACCGTCATCCGGATCGGTCCGGCACTTCCCCTACGAGGCCGATGCGGAGACGGCTGCGGGGCCCGCGTCGAGCCCGCGGCCGGTCCGGTACGCCTTTCCGTCCTCGGCTCGCTGCTGCCGGATGAAAAAGCGGGGCCGTCAGGGGCTGAACGACAGGAACACGAAGGCGGCGAAGATCGAGAGGTGGACGCCGCCCTGGAGGAGCGTGGCCCGTCCGGGCACCACGGTCAGGGCGCTCACCACGCCGGTGAGGGCGAGCAGGGCCAGGTGGAGGGGGCCCAGGCCGAGCACCAGGGGGCCGGACAACCAGATCGAGGCGAGCGCGATCGACGGGATGGTCAGGCCGATGCTGGCGATCGCGGAGCCGTAGGCGAGGTTGAGGCTGGTCTGCATCCTGTCCCGGCGGGCCGCGCGGACGGCGGCGAGGGTCTCGGGGAGCAGCACCATCAGGGCGATGACGACACCGACGACCGCTTTGGGCAGACCGGCCGACTCGACGCCGTCCTCGATGGTGGGCGAGATCAGCTTGGCGTTGCCGACGACGGCGACGAGGGCGAGGAGGAGGAGGCCGAGGCTGGTCCAGGCCTCGCGGTCGCCCGGCGGGGCGGCGTGCTCGTCCTCCGATTCGTGGCCGGGGCGCGGCACGGGGAGGAAGTAGTCGCGGTGCCGGACCGTCTGGACGCCGACGAACACGGCGTACAGGAAGAGGGAGGCGACGGCGGCGAAGATGAGCTGGACGCCGGAGAACTCGGGGCCGGGGTGGCTCGTGGTGAACGTCGGCAGGACCAGCGTCATCGTGGCGAGGGTGCAGACGATGGCGAGCGCGCCGCCGGAGCCCTCGGCGTTGAAGACGGCGACGCGGTTGCGGAGCGCGCCGACGAGCAGGGAGATGCCGACGATGCCGTTGCAGGTGATCATGACGGCGGCGAAGACGGTGTCGCGGGCATAGGTCGAAGTGCCCTCGCCGCCCCCGACCATCAGGGTGACGATGAGCCCGACTTCGATGACGGTGACGGCCACGGCGAGGACGAGCGAGCCGAAGGGTTCGCCGACGCGGTGGGCGATCACCTCGGCGTGGTGGACCGCCGCGAGGACCGCCGCGAGGAGGCAGAGCGCGATGAGCCCCACGACGAAGCCGGGGAGGTCACGCCCCCAGGCCGCGCCCAGGGCGATCGCCGCCACCACTGGTCCCCAGGTGGTCCACTGACGTGTCATTGCCGCCGTGCTCGAACTCATGATCCGCATCCTGCCACAAAGGGGGCTTTCGCCCGATTTCGGTCATTCCAGGGGTTCGGTGAGGCCGTGCTCGTACGCGGCGAGGGTCTCGATGAACATGCGACGCTCCCTCGCGTCGAGCGGGGCCAGGGCCGCACGCCAGGCGTCGGCGCTGCGTCCGAGCCAGCCGTCGATGGCGGCCCGGTACCGCTCGGAGATCGACACGATCTTGCGCCTGCGGTCGGCGGGGTCCTCGACCCGTTCCAGGACGCCCTTCTTCGCGAGGTCCCCCACCATCAGGCTGGCGGTGGTGGGGGCGACCTCCAGTTCGGCGGCGAGCTCGTTGACGCTCAGCGGTCCGTCGAAGAGGAGGTGGGCGAGCAGGGAGAGGTGCCGGGGCGCGAGGGTGAGCGACTGCAGGTCCTCGGGGACCCTGACGCGCTTGACCCGGGCGACCGTCCGAGGCATCAGCAGCAGCAGCGTGCGTACGGCCTCGTCCAGTTCCGGTCCGGGGTCCTCGTCCTCCTCGTGGGTGTTCTGCATCGCGCCCTTCCCCCTTCGTTTCGGTTTCAAACTCTTCATTTTGCTTTCAAAGCAAAGAGATCGTCCCGGCCGATGCTACCGGAAGGGATGTTCGAACGGGGCCGTTTGGCGGCGGGCCCCGGTGGGAGACAGTGGGCATGACGGAGGATGCGGCGAGACAAGGACGTTCGACCCGGCGCGCGTTCGGCGGCGGGCTCCTGGCCCTCGGAGGAGCGGTGGTGATCGGTGCGGTGCCCGGCGCCGGCCTCGCGGCAGGGGCCGAAAGCGGGTCAGGAAGCGGTCCCGGGACCGGGATCCCCGCGCGGCGGACCACCCTGCGGCGCGGTCCGGCCGCGCGGGCCGGGCTGCTCGCGCCGCACCTGGACGGACTGGTGGCGGAGGCCGAGGCGTTCCTCGCCCCCTCCCCCGCGCATCCCTGGTACGCGGGCGCCGTGCTGCTCGCCGGGCGCGGCGGGACCGTGGCCCTGCACCGGGCGATCGGCTCGGCCGTGCGCTACGCCGCGTACGACGAGAAGACCGACACCGGCGTCGAACTGCCGCCGGAGCGGCAGCGGCCGACGACCGTGGACACCGTCTTCGACCTGGCCTCGGTCTCCAAGCTGTTCACCTCGATCCTGGCCGTGCAGCAGATCGAGCGCGGGACGCTCGATCTGGAGGCGAGGGTCACGGCGTACCTGCCGGAGTTCGGCGGCGGCGGGAAGCGGGACGTGACGGTGCGCCATCTGCTCACCCACACCTCCGGGTTCCGGTCCTGGATCCCGCTCTACCGGGAGCCGACGCGGGAGGGGAGGCTGCGGCTCCTCTGGGAGGAGCGGCTCGCGAACCCGCCGGGGTCCGCGTACCTCTACTCCGATCTCAACCTGATCACGCTCCAGTTGGTCCTGGAGGAGATCACCGGTCGCGGTCTGGACGTCCTGCTCCACGACGAGATCACCGCTCCGCTCGGGATGCACCGCACGCGCTTCAACCCGCCGCCGTCCTGGCGGCCGGACATCGCCGCCACCGAGGACGCCCGGCCGCCCTGGTCGGGCCTGGACCGGGGGATGGTGTGGGGCGAGGTCCACGACGAGAACGCGTACGCGCTCGGCGGGGTCGCCGGGCACGCCGGGATCTTCTCGCGCGCCTGGGACCTGGCGATCCTCGCCCGCGCCCTGCTCAACGGCGGGGCGTACGGCCGGGCCCGCATCCTCTCCCCCGCGTCCGTGGAGCTGATGTTCACCGACTTCAACACCGCCTTCCCCGGTGACGCGCACGGGCTCGGCTTCGAGCTGCACCAGCACTGGTACATGGGCGCGATGGCCACGCCCCGCACGGCCGGGCACACCGGCTTCACCGGCACCAGCCTCGTCCTGGACCCGACGACCGACTCGTTCCTGATCGTCCTCGGCAACTCCGTGCACCCGGTGCGCTCCTGGCGCTCCGGGTCCGCGCCGCGCGTCGCCACCGCGAACCGGCTGGCCAGGGCCGTGCCCGTACGGCCCGCCCAGGGGCGGACGGCCTGGTTCTCGGGGATGGCGAGCGGCACCGCCGCCACCCTCGCCCTGCCCCCGGTGCCCGGCGCCGCGCGTCTGGAGTGCGCGCTGTGGTGGGACACCGAACCGGACGCGGACGCCGCCTTCCTGGAGGTCTCCCGCGACGGCGGGGCGGTCTGGGAGCCGCTGCCGTTCACCACCGCGCGCCCGGGAGGGGAGCCGTCGCCGCACCCGGTGGGGGCGGCGGGCGGCTGGTCCGGGCGGGTCTGGCACCGGCTCGCGGCCGAGGTCCCGGCGGCGGCCCGGGGCGCCGTCCCCGTACGGCTGCGGTGGCGGTACGCGACGGACGCGCGGTACGTCGGGCGCGGGGTGTACGTGGACGGGCTGCGGGTCCTCGACACCGCCGGCCGGCCGCTCTTCGACGAGGCCCGGCCGGCGGACGGCGCGCGGATCGAGGCGGTGGGGTGGACGGCGTCCCGGGACTGACGTGTCGTTCCGGCCCGGGTGCGGGGGTGGTCGGTCGGCCGCCGTGCGCGGGAGGCGGTCCTCAGTCGGCCGCCGCCGTGCGCAGCTCCGTCAGGAGCGGGCTGATCAGGGGGTGTTCCTCGGCTCCGCGCCGCACCGCCGCGAAGACCCGGCGGGTGGGGGCGACCCCGTCCACGGGCCGGACCTCGACGCCCGTGAGGTCCATTCCGCGCAGCGCCGAGCGGGGCACGAGGGCCACTCCGGCGGAGGCGGAGGCGAGGGCGACGACGGCGCGGAAGTCGTCGGAGACGTGCGCGAAGCGGGGGGCGAAGCCGGCGTACTCGCAGGCCAGGACGGTGACGTCGTGGCAGGGATTGCCGGTGGACTGCCCGATCCAGTCGTCCTTGGCGAGCGCGGAGAGCGCGACCCGCCCGCCGGCCGCCAGGGGGTGGGCGGGCGGCAGGACCGCATCGAAGGGCTCCGCGTAGAGCGGGACGCGGGTGAGGCGGTCGTCGTCCTCGCCGGGGGCGCCCCGGTACTCGACGGCGACGGCCACGTCCACCTGCCGGTCCAGGACCATGAGCAGGCTCTCGTCGCCCTCGGCGTCCCGCACCCGGACCCGGATGCCGGGCGCGGTGCGGGCGAGCGCCGTGAGGGCGGGGGCCACGACGAGGCCGATGCCGGTGGCGAAAGCGGCGACCGTGACCGTACCGGCCTCGCCTGAGCCGTAGGCGGCGAGTTCGGCCTCGGCGCGCTCCAGCTGGGCCAGGACGGCGTTGGCGTGGCTCAGCAGGATCTCGCCGGCCGGGGTGAGGCGGGCGCCCCGGGCGCTGCGCTCGACCAGGCGGTGGCCGGTCTCCTGTTCCAGGGCGGCGAGCTGCTGGGAGACGGCGGAGGGGGTGAGGTAGAGCGCGGCGGCCGCCGCCGTGACCGTGCGGTGGTCGGCCACCGCACGGAGGATGTGCAACCGCCGCGCTTCGATCATGCTCCCAGTCTCGCAGGCCGGAGGGGCTGCTCCGGCCCGCGGACCGGGGTCCGCTGCTGCCCTCAGCCCGCCAGGGCGGCGCGGGCCGCGACGAACGCGTCCACGGCCCGGTTCACGTCCTCCGTGGAGTGGGCGGCCGAGAGCTGGACGCGGATGCGGGCCTGGCCCTGCGGCACGACCGGGTACGAGAAGCCGATCACGTACACGCCGCGCTCCAGGAGCAGCTCGGCCATCCGGCCGGCGACGGCCGCGTCCCCGATCATGACGGGGGCGATGGCGTGGTCGCCGGGGAGGACGTCGAAGCCCTCCTCGGTCATGCGGGAGCGGAAGAGCGCCGTGTTGGCCCTGAGCCGGTCGCGCAGGTCGCCGGCGGACTCCAGGAGGTCGAGGACCTTGAGGGAGGCGGCGGCGATGACCGGGGCGAGGGTGTTGGAGAAGAGGTACGGGCGGGAGCGCTGGCGCAGCAGGGCGACGATCTCGGCGCGGGCGGCGACGTAGCCGCCGGAGGCCCCGCCGAGGGCCTTGCCCAGGGTGCCGGTGATGATGTCGACGCGGTCCATGACGCCGTGCAGCTCGGGGGTGCCGCGCCCGCCGGGGCCGACGAAGCCGACGGCGTGCGAGTCGTCCACCATGACCATGGCGTCGTAGCGCTCGGCCAGGTCGCAGATCTCGTCCAGCGGGGCGACGTAGCCGTCCATCGAGAAGACGCCGTCGGTGACGATCAGCTTGCGCCGGGCGCCGCCCTCGACGGCCTCCTTGAGCTGCCGCTCCAGGTCCGCCATGTCGCGGTTGGCGTAGCGGAAGCGGCGGGCCTTGGAGAGGCGGATGCCGTCGATGATCGAGGCGTGGTTGAGGGCGTCGGAGATGACCGCGTCCTCGGCGCCGAGGAGCGTCTCGAAGACGCCGCCGTTGGCGTCGAAGCAGGAGGAGTAGAGGATCGTGTCCTCCTGGCCGAGGAAGGAGGACAGGCGCGCCTCCAGCTCCTTGTGGACCTCCTGCGTGCCGCAGATGAAGCGGACGGACGCCATGCCGTAGCCCCAGCGGTCCAGGGCCGCGTGGGCGGCGGCGACCACGTCGGGGTGGTCGGCGAGGCCCAGGTAGTTGTTGGCGCAGAAGTTGAGCACCTCGCCGGGGCGGCCGCCGGCGGTCACCTCGACGGTGGCCGACTGGGGGGTGCCGATGACGCGCTCGGGCTTGTGGAGCCCGGCCTGCTCGATCTCTTCGAGGGTGGCTCGGATGTCGTCGCGAACGGAATCGAACATGGGTCAGGCTCCCGCAGTCCAGTCGAGGATGATCTTGCCGCTCTTGCCGGAGGCCGCGTCGTCGAAGGCGGCCTCGAAGTCGGTGTACGCGTACCGGCCGGTGATCACGGGGGCGAGGTCGAGGCCGCCCTCCAGGAGCACCGACATGGCGTACCAGGTCTCGAACATCTCGCGGCCGTAGATGCCCTTGACCGTGATCATGGAGGTGACGATCTTGGCCCAGTCGACGGCGAAGTCCTCGCTGGGCAGGCCCAGCATGGCGATCTTGCCGCCGTGGGTCATGTTGGCGACCATGTCTCGCATCGCGTGCGGGTTGCCGGACATCTCCAGGCCGACGTCGAAGCCCTCCTTGAGCCCGAGGGTGCGCTGGCCGTCCGCGATGGTGTGCTCGGCGACGTTCAGGGCGAGGGTGACGCCCGTCTTGCGGGCGAGTTCCAGGCGCTCCTCGCTGACGTCGGTGATGACGACGTTGCGGGCGCCGGCGTGCTTGGCGACGGCGGCGGCCATGATGCCGATCGGGCCGGCGCCGGTGACCAGGACGTCCTCGCCGACGAGCGGGAAGGAGAGCGCGGTGTGGACGGCGTTGCCGAAGGGGTCGAAGATCGCGGCGACGTCGAGGTCGACGGGGACCCGGTGCACCCACACGTTGGAGGCGGGCAGCACGACGTACTCGGCGAAGGCGCCGTCGCGGCCGACGCCGAGGCCGACGGTGGCGCGGCAGAGGTGGCGGCGGCCGGCCAGGCAGTTGCGGCACTTGCCGCAGACGAGGTGGCCCTCGCCGCTGACCAGGTCGCCGACGGCGATGTCGGCGACGTCACGGCCGGTGTGGACGACCTCGCCGACGAACTCGTGGCCGAGCGTCAGCGGGGTGTCGATCGTCTTCTGCGCCCAGCCGTCCCAGGAGCGGATGTGCAGGTCGGTGCCGCAGATGCCGGTCCGCTTGACCTTGATGAGGACGTCTCCGGGGCCGGTCTCCGGCTCGGGCACGTCCGTGAGCCAGAGTCCCGGCTCCGCCTTCAGCTTGACCAGTGCCTTCAATGCAACGGCTCCCGACGTGCGTGTCCTGTGATGTGGGGGTGAGGGCAGGGCTGTACGCCCAAGATCCCTGGAAGAGAATCTTCCGTACGCGCGGCTCCCGGTCCATCGAGGATTTCTTAAGCGCGCTCGCAGATCAGCTTCACACCCCGGGCGGGGACGGCCCGGCGTCAACACGCGGGCACGACGCCCACCCCTGGGGGCGTCACCGCCCCAGGACGCTCATCGCCGCGTTGTGGCCGGGGACGCCGCTCACTCCCCCGCCCCGGATCGCGCCCGCGCCGCACAGGAGCACGTTGGCGTGGCGGGTCTCCACGCCCCAGCGGCCCCCGCCCTCCCCGTCGGGGGACTCGTCCGCGTACGGGAAGGAGAGGTCGCGGTGGAAGATGTGGCCGCCGGGCAGCCGCAGGTCGCGTTCGAGGTCGAGCGGGGTCTTCGCCTCGACGCAGGGCCGCCCGTCGGCGTCGAGGGCGAGGCAGTCGGCGACCGGCTCGTCCAGGTGGGCGTCGAGCTGGGCGAGGGTTGCGGCGAGGAGTGCGGTACGGGCGCCGTCGTTGTCGGCGGCGAACAGCCGGGCGGGGGT
This sequence comes from Streptomyces cinereoruber, assembly GCF_009299385.1. NCBI lineage: Bacteria > Bacillati > Actinomycetota > Actinomycetes > Kitasatosporales > Streptomycetaceae > Streptomyces > Streptomyces cinereoruber. The sequence continues at coordinate 698,753 of NZ_CP023693.1, forward strand.
GTGCAGTCCGAAGAGGGTGAGGGTCTGGTACCCCCGGGCGGCGAGGTCCGGGCCGAGGATCGTCGGGTCGGTCAGGGAGTGGCAGTAGATCTCGGAGGGCGGGGCGGTGGGCAGGCGCCCGGCGGCGGCCTCGGCGTGGGCGGCGGCCAGCTGCCCGTACCCCTCGGCGATGTGGAAGGTGCCGGCGAAGGCCTCGCGGGGGTCGACGGAGCGGTCCCGGAGCCTCGGCAGCCGGGTGAGCAGCATGTTGACCTTGAGCTGGGCGCCCTCGGGGGCGGGCGGGGGCGGGTCGCCGAGGAGGGCGGCGAGGTCGCGCGGGGAGGCGTTGACGAGGACGTGGCCCGCCTCGACGGTCCCCTCGCCGTCGGCGGTGCGGTACGTGACCTCGGCGCGGCGCCCGTCGGTCTCGATCCGGGTGACCTCGTGGCCGGTGCGGAGGTGGGCCCCGGCGGCGCGGGCCGCGTCCGCGAGGGCGTCGGTGAGGGCGCCCATGCCGCCCACGGGCACGTCCCAGTCGCCGGTGCCGCCGCCGATGACGTGGTAGAGGAAGCAGCGGTTCTGGAGGAGGGTCGGGTCGTGGGCGTCGGCGAAGGTGCCGATGAGGGCGTCGGTGAGGACGACGCCGCGGACCAGGTCGTCGGCGAAGGTCCGTTCGAGGGTGGCGCCGAGGGGTTCCTCGAAGAGCATCCGCCAGGTGTCGGCGTCGTCGACGCGGGCGCGCAGCTCGGCCCGGGTGGGGAGCGGTTCGGTGAGGGTGGGGAAGATCCGGCGGGCGGCCCGGCCGGTGCGGGCGTAGAACGCCTGCCAGGCCTCGTACGCGCGGTCGGAGCCGGTCAGCGCGGCGAAGGAGGCGCGGGTGCGCTCGGGGCCGCCGCCGACGAGGAGCCCGCCGTCCCCCTTCGGGGTGTACGAGGAGACGGACCGCTTCCGCACCTCGAACGTCAGCCCGAGGTCCCGGACGATCTTCTCCGGGAGGAGCGAGACGAGGTACGAGTACCGGGAGAGGCGGGCGTCCACCCCGGCGAACGGGCGGGTGGAGACGGCCGCCCCGCCCGTGGAGCCGAGCCGTTCCAGGACGAGGACGGTCCGTCCGGCGCGGGCCAGGTAGGCGGCGGCGACGAGCCCGTTGTGCCCGCCCCCGACGACGACGGCGTCGTACGGGGCGGCGGGCGCGGGGGCGTCGGGGGGCGGGGCGGAGGCGGTCATGGCTCATGCTCACACGCGGGCGGGGGCCGGGAAAGGGGACGGGGCCGGGGGCCGTCGCCTCCGGTGGGCCTGCCGCCTCCGGCGGGGGGCGGTCACCTCCGGCGGGGCCGTCTCCCGTGCGGTGTCGCGGTCAGGCGGAGGCCGCTCCCCGTGGGGGTGTGGCCGCTCCGAGGAGGAGGGCGGCGGCGTCGGCGGGGCGGCCGAGGCGCTCCAGGCAGTGGGCCTCGTCCTCCAGGGCGGCGACGGTGTCGGGGTGGGCGGGGCCCAGGAGCCGGGTGCGGGCGGCGGCGACGGCGCGGTGGGTCTCCCGGGCCTCCTCCCAGCGGTCGAGCCGACCGAGGGCGACGGCGGTCTCGCGGCGGCTGAGGAGGGTGTCCGGGTGGTCGGCGCCCAGGACGCGCTCCCGGAGGGCGTGGACCTCCCGGGACTCCGCGAGCGCCTCCTCCCAGCGTCCGAGGCGGCCGAGGTTGACGGCGAGGGCGTGGCGGGCGCGCAGGGTCTCGGGCCCGTCGGCGCCCTGGGCGCGGGTGCGGGCGGCGACGAGGTCCCGGCAGACGTCCAGGGCGTCGGCGGCCTGGCCGAGCCGGCCGAGGAAGACGCCGGTCTCGTAGCGGGCGGCGAGGGTCTCGGGGTGGTCGGCGCCGAGGGCCGCGGCGCGCGCCTCGGCGACCGCGCGGTACTGGACGAGGGCCTCCTCCCCACGCCCCAGGCGCCCGAGGACGTGGGCGACCTCCTGGCGGGTCGCCAGGGTGTCGGGGTGGGCGGGGCCGAGCAGCCGGGCCCGCGCCTCCGCGACCTCGTGCGCCGTGCGGTACGACTCCTCCAGGCGGCCGAGGCTGGCGAGGGTGAACGCCAGGTTGTGCCGGCAGCGCAGGGTGTCGGGGTGGTCGGGGCCGACGGCGCGCTCGCGGGCGGCGAGCACCTCGACGTAGAGCTCGTACGCCTCGGGGTGGCGGCCGAGGCGCCCGAGCGCGTACGCCCGTTCCTGCCGGGCCGCGAGCGTGTCGGGGTGGTCCTCTCCGAGGACGCGGGCGCGGGCGCGGGCGACCCGGTCGAAGACGTGCAGGGCGTCGGCGGGGCGGTCGAGGCGGGCGAGGGCGAAGCCGACCTCGTAGTGGCTGGCGAGGGTGTCGGGGTGGTCGGGGCCGAGGACGCGCGAGCGGTCCTCGGCGACGGAGCGGTGCACCGCCTCGGCCTCGTCCCAGCGGCCGAGCCTGCCGAGGCCCATGCCGGCCCGGTACCGGCCGGCGAGCACCGCGACCAGCTCGGCGGGAGGCGCGGCCGAGGTGAATGGGGTGGACGGGGTGGCGGGGAAGCAGGTGGCGGGCGCGGGGGTGGTCCACTCGGTGGTGAGGACGGCCGCGGCGGGGTCGTGGGCGAGCGGGCGCGGGCCGTCGGCAGCGGCGGCCGGGCGGTGGCCTCCGGTCATGCCGCGGGCCCACGCGGGCGCGGGGGCGGCGGGGCCGGGCGGGAGGTCCACCGGCACGGGCCGGGTCGGCGGGAGGGGCGGCTGCGCGGGCACGCCGGGCAGCGGCGCGAACGGCGAGGGGCCCGCACGGCCCGAGACGATCCGGCGGCGCAGGTCGCCCGCGTCGGCCGGCCGCTCCTCGGGGACCTTGGCGAGCAGGTCGACCACGAGGCGGTCGAAGTAGTCGGGCAGCTCGGCCCGGTGGGCGCGCGGCGGGCTCGGCACCGTGTCCCGGTGCCCGATGAGGATCGCCCAGGAGTCGCCGAGGTCGAAGGGCGGGACGCCGGTGGCGAGTTCGTACAGGACGCATCCCAGCGAGTAGAGGTCGCTGCGGTGGTCGATCTCGCCGCCGCCGATCTGCTCCGGGGACATGTAGTGGGGCGTCCCCATGGCGATGCCGGTCCCGGTGAGCTTGGAGGTGAAGCCCATGTCGGCGCCGAGTCGCGCTATCCCGAAGTCGCAGATCTTCACCGTGCCGTCCCGCAGCCGCATGATGTTCGCGGGCTTCAGGTCGCGGTGCACGATGCCCTGGCCGTGCGTGTACGCGAGGGCGTCGGCGACCTGGTCGGTGATCTCCACGAGGTCCTGGACGGGCAGCGGGCTCTGGGCGTTGGCCGCGAGGAGCTGGCTGAGGTTGCGGCCCTCCAGGAGCTCCATGACGAGGAAGAGCACGCCCTCGTACTCTCCGAAGTCGTGCACGACGGTGATGCCCCGGTGCTGGAGCGCGGCGGCCACCCGGGCCTCGCGGCGGAAGCGCTCGCGCACCACGTCGCGGACGTGCGGGTCCTGCTGCGGACCGAGCGGTTTGAGGCACTTCACGGCGACGCGGCGGCCGAGCGCCTCGTCGGTGGCGCGCCACACCTCGCCCATGCCCCCGCGGCCGATGACCTCGTGCAGGCGGTACCGGCCCTGGATCAGTCTGGAGTCCCCCATCGCGTGCCGCCGCCCCCGTCGATTCCGTGCGCCCTTTCCGGTGTGTCCAGTATGGCCGCCGGGTCGGACAACGGGTACGGGGTGGGGTACGCGTACGGGTCGGGTCGCGTCTCCGGGCCGAGCCGTTCCACGGCCCGGAGGATGTGCCGGGGCGGCAGCCTCCAGCGCAGGCCGGAGGGGACGCAGCGCAGGAGGTTGGCAGTGGCGACGAGCCGGCGGGTGACGGTCTCCGGTGGCGGGGCGGGCCGTCCGTAGAGGGCGTGGGCGTACGGGGGCAGGGTGTCGTACGCGAGTGCCGTGACGCGCCGCCAGATCACCTCGCGCGCCGGGACCAGGGCGGGTTTGACGGGCGGTCGGCGCAGGAAGTCCTCGACGGTCCGGGCGTCCGGTCCGGCGGCGAGGCGGGGGCGCACCGCCTCGAAGTAGGCGGCGAGTTCGGCGGTGGACGCCGGGACGGCGGCCGGGCCGAGGCCGACGAGCCGGGCCGAGGCGCGGTGTTCGTCGACGTAGCGGTCGGCCCCCGCGTCGGAGAGCGGGATCCCGGAGCGGCGGGCGACGGAGAGGTACGAGTCGGTCTCGGCGCAGTGGACCCAGAGCAGCAGCTCGGGGTCGTCCACGCCGAGCCGCCGGTGGATGCGGCGGACGCGGGCGCCGGCCGCCTCCGCCGCGCCGGTGGTGCCGTAGCTGAGGGTCCCGACGAAGTTCGCGGTCCGCATCAGGCGGCCCCAGGGGTCCTGCCGGAAACTGCTGTTGATCATGACGCCGCGGACGGCGACGGGGTGCAGCGCCTGGAGCCACAGGGCCCGGACGCCGGCGATCCACATCACCGGGTCGCTGTGCAGCTGCCAGGTCACGGAGCGGGGCCCGAAGAGCCCGGGGTCGGCGTCCTGCCTCATGGCGTTCAGGCTACGCCGGAAGGGCCGTGCGGGAGCCGGTCGGTACGGGGGTTCCTCACCGGGGTTCCTCACGGGGCAGCAGGCTGCCGGTGTATTGAGGCGGCAGGGTGCCGGAACGGCGAGGGCCCGGAGGGCCGGGGCGGCGAGGTCGTCGGAACGTCCCGATGCCGGGGCGACAGGATGCCGGGGCAGCGGGCGGCGTTTCCCGAGGAACGAGCCCGGGCGGAAAGGCCCTTCGGGGCCGGAGGAGCGGCGTCTGCGGGGCCGCGTCTCAGGTCGCCTGTCGCTGCCGGGAGGCGTAGGCGCGGGACTTGTTGCGGTTTCCGCACACCCGCATGGAGCACCAGCGGCGGCTCCGGTTCTTCGAGACGTCCCAGAAGGCCCATCCGCAGGTGTGCTCCGCGCAGCGCTTGAGCCGGACCGCGTCCCCGGACGCGACCAGTCCGCTCCACGCGATGGCGAGCACCGCCAGCGGCTCGCGCTCCGGGGGCAGTCCGGCCGAGGGGGTCAGGGTGCCGCTCGCCGTGATCCGCACCGGGTGCTCGGCGAGGACCCGGTCCGCCGCGGCGAGCAGGGCGGGGTCGGGGACGTCGCCGACGTGGGCCCCCAGCCCCTCGCGGATGCCGGCGCGCAGGGCCAGACAGCTCCGGTGGACCTCGTCCGGGATCGCGTCGGGCGCGTCGAACAGGCCGCGTGCCCGCAGCCAGTCGGCGAGTCCCGCCGGGGTGGCGATCTCGTCGCTCCCCTCCTCCACGTCGACCGTGTTGGCGAAGGCCTCCACGAGGACCGCCTGGGCGGGCGGTTCCAGCACGTCGGGCTCCTCTCGTCCGTACCTTCTCCCGCGCCTTCTCCGCGTTTCGCGCGTTCCTCCACCCCAGCCTACCGGCAAAGCGTTTAGCCGGTTGCACCTCGACCGGCCGTGCGCCAGAGTGATCTCACCGGCTAAAGCGTTTGATGGTTAGGGGAGGATCATGGTCACCGTGCTGTCCGGGACGACGAAGGCGGGCGGGGAGACCGGACCGGCGGACCCCCGCCGCCGCAACACCCCGGTCCTGGTCGGCTTCACCGCCGTCACCAACCTCGCCGACGGCGTGGTGAAGATGGCCCTCCCGGTGCTCGCCGCCGGGCTCACCGGCTCCCCCACCGAGGTCACCGCCGTCTCGCTGACCCTCACGCTGCCCTGGCTGCTCGTCGCCCTGCACGTCGGCGTGCTCGTCGACCGCTTCGACCGGCGGAAGCTGCTCTGGATCGCGAACGGGGCGCGACTGGCGGCGACGGGCCTGCTCACCGCCTCCGCCACGGGCGGCGACCTCACGCTCGGGGCGCTCCTCGCCGCCGGGGCGGTGCTCGGCGTCGCCGACGTCCTGGCCTCGACGTCCGCCTCCGCCCTGGTCCCGGCCGCGGTGCCGGCGGAGCGGCGCGAGGGGGCCAACGCCTGGATGGTGGGGGCCGAGACCGTCGGTCAGGAGTTCGCCGGGCCCTTCGTCGGCGGGCTGCTGCTGGCGGCGGGGACGGGGCTCGCCCTGGGGGCGACCAGCGTCGCGTACGCCCTCTCCGCCCTCTCCCTGGTCCTCCTGGTGGGCCGCCTCAGGGCCCCCGCGCCCGCCCCGGACGCGGTGGCCGTCCCGGTCAACGCCCGGATCGCCGAGGGAATGCGCTTCCTGTGGCGGGACCGAGTGCTGCGCACGCTGTCGCTGATCGTCGCCGTGCTCGCCGCCGTCTGGGGCGCCTGGCTGGCGCTGATGCCGCTGTACGCCCGGCAGGACATGGCGCTCGGGCCCCGGGAGTACGGCATCGTGCTCAGCGCCCTCGGCGTCGGCGGGCTCGCCGGCGCGGTGGTCGTCACCCGGGTGAACCGGCTGCTCGGCGCGCGCTGGGCGATGTTCGCCGATCTGGTCGGCACCGCCCTGATGGTGGCCCTGCCGGCCCTGACCACCGACATCCGTGCGGTGGCGGCCGGGGCCTTCCTCGGCGGCATGGGCGGCACGCTCTGGACGGTCAACGCCCGCACCCTCACCCAGCGGGTCGTCCCCGACGAGATGCTCGGCCGCTACAGCGCGGCGGCCCGGCTCTTCAGCTTCGGGGCCATGCCGCTGGGCGCGGCCCTGGTCGGGCTCCTGGCCGAGTGGGGCGGCGCGCGGTTCGCCTTCGGCGTCTTCGCGCTGGCCGTCGTGGTGACCCCGGTGCCGTTCTTCCGGAACGTCACCCCGTCCGCCCTGCGGGCCTTCCGCGCCGGCTGAGGAGTCCGCCCGCGCGCCGCGTCACGGACGGGGCCGCGGCCGGCGTCGCGGGGTCTCGTACTCGGTGCAGTCGGGGTTGTGGCACGGGCCCGGGCCCCAGAGCGGCACGAAGACCCCCAGGGTCTTGTGTCGTTTGATCTCGTTGTGGACGGTGCGGCGGCAGACCGGACAGACGTGCTCGGCCCGCGGCTCGGTCTCACGCATGTGGCTGGTCATGCATCTCACGGTAGAACCGTGGAAAAGATTTGAGAAGACCTTTAAGTCTCTTTACTGTCTCATTGGGATTTTATGAGCCGTTATGCACCTTCGCTCACGGCTTCCGGTCGGGCGGATCGTCCCGCGGGCCGGTGTCGGGCGTCTCGGGGGGACGCAGCAGGCTCAGGATCACGGAAGCCGCCAGGACCACCACGATCACGGCCAGGCTCACCGGGGAGGGGATCTCCGGTATGGAGGTGCTGATGAGCTCGTGGGACGCCTGGAGGACGAGTTTGACGCCGATGAAGGCGAGGATGACCGCCAGGCCCTTGCCGAGGTAGTGGAAGCGGTCGAGGAGCCCCGAGAGCATGAAGTACAGGGCGCGCAGGCCCAGGATGGCGAAGGCGTTGCTGGTGTAGACGATGAAGGCGTCGTCGCTGACCGCGAGCACGGCGGGGACGCTGTCCACGGCGAAGATCAGGTCGGCGGCCTCGATCGCCACGACCACCGCGAGCAGCGGGGTCGCCACGCGCTTGCCGGCCTCCTTGACGAAGAACTTCGTCCCGGCGTACTCGTCCCGTACGGGGACGACCTTGCGCAGCAGCCGGACCGCCAGGCTCCTGCCCGGGTCGAAGCTCTCCTCCTCGCCCTTGAGGATCTTGTAGGTGCTGTAGAAGAGCACGGCGGCGAAGACGAACAGGACGGCGGTGAACCGGCTGACCACCGCCACGCCGGCGGCCAGGAAGATCCCGCGGAACACCAGGGCCCCGATGACGCCGAAGAACAGCACGCGGTGCTGGTAGGCGCGGGGGACCTTGAAGTAGGCGAAGATCAGGGCGAACACGAAGAGGTTGTCGACCGACAGGCTCTTCTCCAGGAGCCAGGCGGTGGTGTACTCGGTGCCGGCCGTCCCGCCGAGGACCAGGAAGACGACCGCGCCGAAGACGAGGGCGAGCCCCACCCACAGCCCGCTCCAGGCGGCCGCCTCCTTGAACCCGATGACGTGTTCGCGACGGTGGGCCAGCAGGTCGACCGTGAGCGACACGATCACCGTGGCGGCGAAAGCCGCCCAGAGCCAGAACGGCACGTCAAGCACGTAGACCTCGCAGGGGTCCGCCCGGACAGGTCCTTACCACCGAGTCTGCGCCCCCCGGCCGCGAACGGCACCATGAAGCGTGCGCGCCCGGGCCGGGGCGGGGCGTGTCCGGTGCGGCGCGCGGGGCAGACGCCCCGGGAGCACCACCGGGACCGGCCGGCCGTACGGACGGCCGCGTCCGTACGTACGTACGTACGTACTCACGTATGCGCGAGGCACACGACGGAGGAGACATGCGCAGGAACAAGCGCTCGGACGGCACGTCCCCGACCGACGAGGAGATCGACGCGCTCGACGCCCACTGGCGGGCCGCCAACTACCTCGCCGTCGGGCAGATCTACCTGATGGACAACCCGCTGCTGCGCAAGCCCCTGGAGCCGGAGCACATCAAGCCCCGGCTGCTCGGGCACTGGGGCACGTCCCCGGGGCTCAACCTCGTGCACACCCACCTCAACCGGGTGGTCCGGAACCGGGGCCTCGACGCGATGTGCGTCTGGGGGCCCGGCCACGGCGGCCCGGCCGTGCTCGCCAACTCCTGGCTGGAGGGCAGCTACAGCGAGGTCTACCCGGACGTGAGCCGGGACGAGGAGGGCATGACCCGGCTGTTCCGGCAGTTCTCCTTCCCCGGCGGCGTGCCCAGCCACGTGGCGCCCGAGACCCCCGGCTCGATCCACGAGGGCGGCGAGCTGGGCTACTCCCTGGCGCACGCGTACGGCGCCGCCCTCGACAACCCGGACCTCCTGGTGGCCTGCGTCATCGGCGACGGCGAGGCGGAGACGGGGCCGCTCGCCGCGTCCTGGCACGCGAACAAGTTCCTCGACCCCGTCCACGACGGGGCCGTCCTGCCGATCCTGCACCTCAACGGCTACAAGATCGCGAACCCCACCGTGCTCGCCCGGCTCCCCGAGGCGGAACTCGACGAGCTGCTGCGGGGCTACGGCCACGAGCCGCTGCACGTGACCGGCGACGACCCGCGCCAAGTCCACCGCGCGATGGCGGCCGCGATGGACACGGCGCTCGACCGCATCCGGGACGTCCAGCGGGAGGCGCGCGACGGCGGGCCGGCCGAGCGGCCGAGGTGGCCGGTGATCGTGCTGCGCACCCCGAAGGGCTGGACCGGCCCGGCCGAGGTGGACGGGCTGCCCGTCGAGGGCACCTGGCGCTCCCACCAGGTGCCCCTGCCGGGCGTACGGGAGAACGCGGAGCACCGCGCGCAGCTGGAGGCGTGGCTGCGCTCGTACCGGCCCGAGGAGCTGTTCGGCGACGACGGCGCGCCGTCCGCGCGGGTGCTCGCCTGCGTGCCGGACGGCGAGCGGCGGCTCGGCGCCACCCCGCACGCCAACGGCGGCCTGCTGCGGCGGGATCTTCCCGTACCGCCCCTGGAGCGCTTCGCCGTGCCGGTGGAGGAGCCGGGCGCCACCCGGCACGAGCCGACCGGCGTCCTCGGGGACCTGCTCGAAGCCGTCATGGACGCCACCGCCGACCGGCGCGACTTCCGGCTCGTCGGCCCCGACGAGACCGCGTCGAACCGGCTCCAGGCGGTGTACGGGGCCAGCGGCAAGGCCTGGCAGGAACCGCTCCTGAAGACCGACGAGCACCTGGACCGGCACGGGCGCGTGATGGAGATCCTCTCCGAGCACATCTGCCAGGGCTGGCTGGAGGGGTACCTGCTCACCGGCCGGCACGGGCTGTTCTCCTGCTACGAGGCGTTCGTCCACATCGTCGACTCCATGGTCAACCAGCACATCAAGTGGCTGCGGACCTCGCGCGCCCTGCCGTGGCGGGCCCCGATCGCCTCCCTCAACTACCTCCTCACGTCGCACGTGTGGCGGCAGGACCACAACGGCTTCTCGCACCAGGACCCGGGCTTCGTGGACCACGTGCTCAACAAGAGCCCCGAGGTCGTCCGCGTCTACCTGCCGCCGGACGCCAACACCCTGCTGTCCGTCGCGGACCACGCGCTGCGCAGCCGGGACTACGTCAACGTGATCGTCGCCGGCAAGCAGCCCTGCTTCGACTGGCTGTCCCTGGACGAGGCCCGCGCCCACTGCGCCCGGGGCGCCGGGGTGTGGGAGTGGGCGGGCACCGAGGACGGCACGCGGGAGCCGGACGTGGTCCTCGCCTGCGCGGGCGACGTGCCGACCCAGGAGGTGCTGGCGGCGGCGAGCCTGCTGCGGCGGCACCTGCCCGACCTGGCGGTCCGGGTGGTGAACGTGGTCGACATGACGCGGCTCATGCCCCACGAGGAGCACCCGCACGGCATGACCGACGGGGAGTACGACGCGCTGTTCACCACGGACCGGCCGGTGATCTTCGGGTACCACGGCTACCCCTGGCTGGTGCACCGGCTCGCCTACCGCCGGGCCGGGCACGCGAACCTGCACGTGCGGGGCTACAAGGAGATGGGCACCACCACGACCCCCTTCGACATGGTCGTGCGCAACGACCTCGACCGCTACCGCCTGGTGATGGACGTGATCGACCGCGTGCCCGGCCTGGGCGTACGGGCCGTGGGCGTGCGACAGGCCATGGCGGACGCCCGCACCCGCCACCACTCCTGGATCCGGGAGCACGGCACCGACATGCCCGAGGTCGCCGACTGGACCTGGACCGGGTCCGGCGCCCGGCGCGCGGACGCCCCGTGACGGACGATCCTGGTGGGGCGGGTACGTGTCCACCGACCGCAGGGATCGCCATGTCCGAGCAGCAGCCGACCGGCACGGCGACGCGGGTCTTCCTCGTGGACGACCACGAGGTGGTACGGCGGGGTCTGCGCGACCTGATCGACGACGAGGACGCCCTGATCGACGCGATCATGGCGGGGGCGGCGGGGTACGTGCTCAAGCAGATCAGGGGCTCGGACCTGGTGTCGGCGGTGCGGACGGTGGCCACGGGGCAGTCGATGCTCGACCGGCGCGGCCGACGAGGACGCCGGTACGGAGGGGATCCCCTCGTACGCGCTCGGTCCGAGGCAGTACGACGTCACCTCTCCGGTGCGGGACTTCGACTCCCCCCGCCGGGTCTCCGACCGCGGTGCGGCGCCCTTCGAGAGGGATCCGCAGATCGCGCTGCTCGGCACGGTCAGGGACGCCCCCCGGGAGTGGCCGGCGGCGGGGCAGGCGCTGCACCGGGTCCTGCTGCGGGCCACGCTCGACGGGCTCGCCACCTCCCTGATGTCCCAGCCGCTGGAGTGGCCCGAGCTGCGCCACCTCGTGCGGGACCCCCTGTCCACGACGAGCTTCGTCCAGATGGTGATCCGCATGGGGTACGGGCCCCTGGGGCGGGCCACTCCCCCGCCGGCCTGTCTCCGAGGTGCTCGGCTTCGCCTGAGCCGCCTCCCGGAGCCTCCCGAAGCCGAAGCCCCTCCCGGGCCGCTCACAGCCGGAGCCAGCGCTCCTCCCCCGCCGCGATCCGGTACCGGCGGCCGCCCGGCAGGAGGAGCGTGAGCGGGCTCCGGGAGGAGGTCGGGACGCGGACGGCCAGCCGCCCGGGGAGCACGCGCACGCGTACTCCCCGGTGGCCGTGGAAGCAGATCGTGAAGGCGAACCGGGGGATCTGCGCGAGGACCACCGGTTCCACGCGGAGCCCTTCCGGGCCGGGCTCCAGGCCGGTGATCCCACGCTCCACGAGGTCGACGGTGCCCGCCATCGCCCCGAGGTGGATGCCCTCGCCGGTCGTGCCGCCCTGGACGTCGGCCACGTCGCCGAGCAGGGCCTCCTCGCAGTACCGCCAGGCGTCGGCGCCCTTCTGCCGGGCGATCACCCAGCCGTGGACGAGGCTGCTGAGCGTCGAGCCGTGGCTGGTGCGCCGCAGGTGGTACGCGACGGTGGCGCGCCACACGTCGTCGTCGAGGCGGTGGCCGAGCCGGGCGAACAGCGCGCGCAGCTCGGCGGGCCGGAAGAGGTACCCGAGCATGAGGGTGTCGGCCTGTTTGGAGGCCTGGTAGCGGTTGACGGCGTCGCCCTCCGCCTCCAGGATCCGGTCGAGCCTGCGGATGTCGCCGTACCGCGCCCGGTATCCCTCCCAGTCGAGTTCGGCCAGGTCGCCGTAGCCCTCGAACTGGCTGATGACGCCCCGGTGGAAGGGGATGTGGAGGCGGCGGGAGACGTCCTCCCAGCGGGCGAGCTCCTCGTCGGCGAGGGACAGTTCCTCCGTCAGTTCCGCCCGTCGGGCGTCGGGCAGTTCGGCCAGGAGGTCGAGGCCCCGGGCGAGGACCCAGGCGGCGGTCGCGTTGGTGTAGGCGTTGTCGTCGATGCCCGGGGACGTGGCGCCGGGGTAGGCGTCGTGGTACTCGTCGGGGCCCATGACCCCGCGGATCCGGTAGCGCCCCGGGCCGGGGTCGAAGGCGGCGGCGCCGGCCCAGTGGCGGGCGACCTCCAGCAGGATCTCGGCCCCCTCGGCGTGCAGGAACCCCCGGTCGCCGGTGGCCTGCGCGTACCGCCACACGTTGTACGCGACGGCCGAGCCCACGTGGTGCTGGAGGTGCGAGTGGTCGGGGAGCCAGCGTCCCGAGCGGGGGTTGAGGTGCAGTTGCTGGGTCTCCTCCCGGCCCGAGCTCGCGCTCTGCCACGGGTACATGGCCCCCGTGGCACCGGCGCGGCGTGCCGCCGCGCGCGCGGCCGGGAGGCGTCGGTGGCGGTACATGAGCAGGGCCCGGGACACCTCGGGGAAGTGGAGGTTCAGATGGGGCAGGACGAACAGCTCGTCCCAGAAGACGTGTCCCCGGTACGCCTCGCCGTGCAGCCCCCGGGCGGGGACGCCGACGTCGAGGTCCGCCGTGTGCGGGGAGAGCGTCTGGAGCAGGTGGAACAGGTGGAGGCGCAGGACGCGGCCCACCTCGCCGGGGACGTGCAGCTCGCCCTGTTCCCACAGGCGCCGCCAGGACGCCTCGTGGGTGGCCAGGAGCCGGGGGAAGGCGGGTGCCCCGGCGAGGTCGGCGCAGGCCGCCGCGCGCGGGTCGCCGTCGGGCCGGTCCGCCGAGGTCCGCAGGGCCAGGGTCTTCACGAGCGCCGCCGAGCGGCGGGGGCCGATCGGGAGGCGGTACGTCCGGACGGCGCCGGTCGGCCCGGCCGTCTCCACGGCGGGGGCCCCGGGGTGGGCGTCGGTGCGGACGGCCAGGCCGAGGCGGACGCCCGGGTCGGTGGTGCGGCAGGAGAGCCAGGCGGTCCCGTCGGGCTCGAACCCGCTCCGGTGGTCCGTGAGGTGGCGCCCCTCCAGGTTCCGGTACCGCTCCACCCCCGCGTTGACGACCGCGCCGTCGAGGACGGACTCCACCTCGACGGCGCCGGTCCAGCCGTAGGCGCGGAAGGTGCTGCGCTGGGCCGCGAGGCGCGGGTCGCCCATGTGCACGAGCCGGGTGTGGTCGACGCGCAGTCCGCGGCCGTCCGCGTCCCGGAAGAACAGGTGCCGGGTGAGGGTCCCGGCCCGCAGGTCGAGCCGTACGCCGTAGTGGCGCAGGTCCGGGGAGCCGGGCGTCAGCCAGGGGCCGGGCGGTCCGCCGTCCGGGAGGCAGCGGTAGCGCAGCCGGGTCCAGTCGGGGAGGTTGACCATGTCCTCGTTCTCGATCCGCCGGCCGGCGACGGTCGAGGAGCGCCGGTCGTAGCAGCCGGCCAGGTAGGTGCCCGGGTAGTGGACGGGTCCTGCCGGGCACTCGGGGGCGGAGCCCCGGGTGGCGAACCTGCCGTTGCCGAGGGTGCAGAGCGATTCGACGAGGCGTTCGCGCGCGGGGTCGTACCGGTCGTAGGTCCACGTCCAGCCGTCGGTCATGTCCGCCCGCTCCACGTCTTCCGCACCAGTGCCGTCAGGTCGGGGACCACCAGGTCGGCGCCCTCCGCGTGCAGGGAGGCCCCGGCGTGCCCGCCGGGGCTCCGGTCGAGGCCGACGACGAGGCCGAAGCCGCCCCGGCGGGCCGCCCGCACCCCGGCGAGCGCGTCCTCGACCACGGCGGTGTCGCCGGGAGGGGTGTCCAGGAGGGCGGCGGCGTGGAGGAAGAGCGCCGGGTCCGGTTTTCCGGGGAGGGCGAGCCGGGCGGCGTCCCCGCCGTCCACGACGACCGTGAGGAGCCGGTCGAGGCCGGTGTCCGCGAGGAGCGTCCGGGCGTGGCGGGACGCCGAGACGGCGGCGCGCGGGACGCCGAGCGCGCGCAGGGCCGTGAGCGCTTCCCCGGCGTCGGGGAAGGCGGTGACCGCCCCGGCGGCCAGGGCCTCCCGGAACGCCGCCTCCTTGCGGGCGGCGACCGCCCACACGGTGTCGGTGCCGGGCGGGTCGCCGGGGCTGCCGGGCGGGAGGGCGATGCCCCGGGAGGTCAGGAACGCCTCGGCGCCGTCGTACCGCGACCGGCCGTCGACGTGGCGGCGGTACTCGGCGTCCGCGTCGAACGGCGCGCGGGCTCCGGCGCCGTCGGGAGCCCGCGCGGCGAGACAGGCGTCGAACGCGGTCTTCCAGGCCGCCGCGTGCGCGGTGGCGGAGTCCAGGAGGACGCCGTCGGTGTCGAGGACGACGCTCCGGGGCGGCGGGAGGCTCCCGTGGCGCCCGTTCACGCGACGGCCGGCGGGTCGGGGACCTGGACGGCGGTGTGCTGCGGGCCGCCGAGCGCGACCTTGAGGGCGCCGGTGTCGGACGCGCGGCCGAACACGTCGTACGCCTCCTCCATCTGCCCGAGTTCGAAGCGGTGGGTGACCAGCTCCTTCGCCGGCAGCCGGCCGACCGCCAGCATGTGCAGCAGCATGGGGGTGGACGTGGTGTCCACGAGGCCGGTGGTGATCGTGACGTCCTTGATCCACAGGTCTTCGAGGTGGAGGGTCGCGGGCCTGCCGTGGACGCCGATGTTGGCGACTCGTCCGCCGGGCCGGACCATCCGGGTGCAGGTCTCGAAGGTCTCCGGGAGTCCCACGGCCTCCATGGCGACGTCGGCGCCCAGGCCGTCCGTCAGGTCGGCGACGAGCTGCTCCGGTCCCTCGTCGGCGGCCACGGTGGCGTCGGCGCCGAGCTTGCGCGCGGCCTCCAGGCGGGCCGGGTCGGGGTCGACGGCGATGATCCGGCCGGGGCTGAGGAGGCGGGCGGTGACGATCGCGGCGAGGCCGATGGGCCCGGCGCCGACCACGACGACCGTGTCGGCCGGGTGGACGAGGCCGTTGAGGACGCCCACCTCGTAGGAGGTGGGAAAGATGTCGGCGAGCAGGACGGCGTCGAAGCCGTCGACCGCGCTCGGGAGCGGGTGCGTGGACAGGTCGGCGAACGGCACCCGGACGTACTCCGCCTGCGTGCCGTCGACGGTGTGCCCGAGGATCCAGCCGCCTCCGCCGCGGCACTGGCCGCAACGGCCCTCGCGGCAGAAGCGGCAGCGGCCGCAGGCCGTGATGCACGAGACCAGGACCCGGTCCCCGGGCCGTACCGTGCGCACGTCCCGGCCGGTTTCGACCACCGTGCCGACCGCTTCGTGGCCGAGCACCCGGCCCGGTGTCACCTCCGGCACGTCCCCCTTGAGGATGTGCAGGTCCGTGCCGCAGACGGTGACGACGTCGACCCGCACGATCGCGTCTCCGGGGTCCTCGACGCCGGGGTCGGGAACGTCCTGCCAGGCGATGCTGCCCGGCCCCTGAAAGACGGCGGCCTTCATGCTGTCCACCCACTTCCTGTACGGCGTTCGGGTGCCTTCCTCCCCAGGCTCGGCCGCCGCCCCGGGCGGCGCGTGGGCCGATCGGTCCCGGAAAGGGGACCGCTCGGGCACCGGGGCCGGCCCGGTTTCCCGGGCGGTGCGGGCGCGGTCGCCGGAAGCACGTTCCTCCTCGACCGCGCTCCTTTCCAGGGTTCCGCGAACCCGCGCCGCCGCAACCGGGCCGTTCGGCCCTCCGTACGGGTCTTCGGGGTCCTCCCGGTGTCGTCCGGGGCGGGGGGAGCCTGTTCCCGGGGCACGCGGGTGAGGAGAGAGCCATGACGACCCGGACGTTCACGGTGGCCGACGTGATGACCAGGAGGGTGGTCGCCGTCCGGCCCGACGCGGAGTTCAAGGAGATCGTCGCCGCCATGGAGCGCTGGAAGGTGACGGCCGTCCCGGTCGTCGACGGGGAGGGGCGCGTCGTCGGCGTGGTCTCCGAGGGCGACCTGCTGTTCAAGGAGGAGTTCCACGACCACCGTCCCGGTCTCCTGGAACAGCGGGACCGGCTCGACGCCACGGCCAGGGCCGGGTCCCGGCGGGCGCGGGAGCTGATGACCTCTCCCCCGGTCACGGTCGGCCCAGGTGCCTCGCTGCCCCGGGCCGCGCGGTTGATGGCCGTCCACCGTGCGAAACGGCTGCCGGTGGTCGACACGCGGGGAGCGGTCCAGGGCGTCGAGGGCGTGGTGGACGTCCGGTGCGCACTGGTCACCGGCTCCGGCGAACGGACCGGCTCCTGAGGCGGTACCACGGAGGGCGGCCGCCGGGGGCGGTCTCAGGCCCCGCCCGTGCCGAGGGAGGCGAGCGCGGCGTCGAGGCGACGGCCGGCCTCGTCGGCCACGGGCGCCATGGCGTCGACGCCCGCGAGCGTGACCATGACGGCGGGGTCGATCGCCTGCACGACCACCTCGTCGCCCTCGGTGCGGACCACGACGTTGCACGGCAACAGCAGACCGATCGAGCGGTCGGCGTCCAGGGCCTGTCGGGCCAGGGGCGGGTTGCAGGCGCCGAGGATCAGGTAGGGCTCCATGTCGTGGTCGAGCTTGGCCTTGAGGGTGGCCCGTACGTCGATCTCGGTCAGGACGCCGAAGCCCTGCTCGGCGAGGGCGCGGCGGACGGCTTCCACGGTCTCCTCGAAGGTTCCCGTCAGCTTCACGGTGCGGTCGTACGGCATGGTGCTCGCCTTCCTTCGCGATGTCGGCACTGCCGGGGCACCCGCTCCGGAGCGGCGGGACCCCACAGCCCGGAATATACCCCCGGGGGTAATCCTGTTAGGGTGAACGACATACCCCCGGGGGTAATTTCCATCGAAGGGAGCAAGCCCGTGTTCTTCGTCGACACCATCGAGCTGGAGGGCCTCGGCAACCGCAGCTACCTGGCCGGGGGCGAGCGGACGGCAGTGGCCGTGGACCCGCCCCGCGACGTCGACCGGGTCCTGGCGGCCGCCGCCCGGCGCGGGGTGCGGATCTCGCACGTGGTGGAGACCCACGTCCACAACGACTACGTCACCGGCGGCCTCGAGCTGGCCCGGCTCACCGGCGCCGCCTACCTGGTCCCGGCCGCCGCGCGCGTCTCGTTCACCCGGGTCCCGATCGCGGACGGCGACACCGTCGGCGTCGACGCGGACCTGACCCTGGCGGCCGTCGCGACCCCGGGACACACGCCGCACCACACCGCGTACGTACTGAGCGAGGCCGGCCGGCCCGTGGCGGCCTTCACCGGAGGCTCCCTCCTCATCGGCACCGTCGGCCGCCCCGACCTGGTCGAACCGCGCCTCACCGAGGAACTGGCCCGCGCCCAGCACGCCTCCGCCCACCGGCTCGCCGACGCCCTGCCCGACGAGACCGCCGTCCTGCCCACCCACGGGTTCGGCAGCTTCTGCTCCTCCGCGCAGGCGGACGGCGACGCGACCACGATCGGCGAGGAGAAGGCCGCCAACCCCGCCCTCACCACCGACGTGGACGCCTTCGTGGCCGACCTGCTCGCGGGCCTGGAGGACGTCCCCGCCTACTACGCGCACATGGGCCCGGCGAACGCGGCCGGTCCCGCGCCGGTGGACCTCACCCCGCCCGCGGTCGCCGACCCGGACGAGATCGCCGCGCGGCTCGCCGCCGGGGAGTGGGTCGTGGACCTGCGCAACCGGGTCGCGTTCGCGGAGGGGCACGTGGCCGGCTCGTTCAACTTCGAGGCGGACGGAAAGCTCGCCACCTACCTGGCCTGGATGGTCCCGTGGGGCAAGCCCGTCACGCTGCTCGCGGAGTCCGCCGGGCAGCTCGCCGCCGCCCAGCGCGAACTGGTCCGGGTCGGGATCGACCGGCCTGCCGCCGCCGCGACCGGCGGCCCCGCCGCCTGGATCCGCGACGGCGAGAGCCCCGCGTCCTTCCGGCGCGCCACGTTCGCGGAACTCGCGGCCCGGGACGCGGACGGGACCGTCGTCCTGGACGTGCGCCGCGCCTCCGAACGCGCGGCCGGACGGATCGAGGGCTCCGTCCACGTCCCGGTCCACGAACTGCACCACCGCATCGGCGAGGTGCCCGACGGGACGGTCTGGGTGCACTGCGCCGGCGGCATGCGCGCCGCCGTCGCCGCCTCCCTGCTCGACGCGGCCGGGCGCGAGGCGGTCGCCGTCGACGACGGCTTCGACGCCGCCGCCGAGGCCGGACTGACCGTCGCCACCGACTGAACCGGGGACGGACCCGGCCGCCCGGGCCCGCACCTGCCGGACCCCGACGGGCCCGCCACACCCCGGACGAGTCCGCCGTACACCGGACTGTCTCGCCGTACCCCGGACAAGCCCGCGGTCCCCCGGACGAGAAGCCCCCACCCCGAACGAGAACGAGAACGAGAGAAGGGCGAGACCGACGATGTCCCTCTTCCGAAGGCGTGGACGACGCCTGTCCGTGGACGAGGCGCGTGCCCGCACCGCCGGGGACCGGCCCAAGGCCGTCCTGCTGGACGTGCGGGAGGAGCCCGAGTGGAAGGCCGGGCACGCCCCCGGCGCGGTGCACGCCCCGCTGACCGGTTTGGCCGGGGGCGCCGCGCTGCCCGCCTCCGCGCAGGGCCGCCCGCTCGTGGTGATCTGCCGCAGCGGACACCGCTCGCGGCAGGCCGCGAAGCTCCTCGCCGAGCGGGGCGCGGACGCGGTGGACGTGAAGGGCGGCATGAACGCGTGGGCCGCCACCGGGCACCCGGTCGTCGACGAACGCGGGAACAGCGGCGCAATAGCGTGAGCGCCCTGATCCTCGCCCTGGCCGCCGGGGCCGTCGTCGGCCTGGCGCTCGGCGCCCTCGGTGGCGGCGGCAGCGTCCTCGCGGTCCCGGCCCTGATCTACCTGCTCGGGTTCTCCCCGGCCTCGGCGGCCACCGCCGCCCTGGTCATCGTCACCGCGACCTCCGCCACCGCCCTCTCCGTCCACGCCCGGGACGGCAACGTCGCCTGGAGGACCGGGACGCTCTTCGCGACGGCCGGGATCGCGCCCGCGTTCCTCGCCGGAGCCGTCGCCGGACGCCTCCCTCCCGCGGTGCTCACCGGGGCGTTCTCGCTCGTCGCCGCCCTGGCCGCCGTGCGGATGCTGCGTCCCGCGCGCTCCGGGCCGCCGGACCGGGTCCGCCCGGCGAAGGCGGCGGGCGCCGGGGCCGGACTCGGCACCGTCACCGGGTTCCTCGGCGTCGGCGGCGGGTTCCTCGCCGTTCCCGCCCTGGTCGGGGTCCTCGGGCTGCGGATGAAGCAGGCGGTGGGCACGAGCCTGCTGGTCATCACCGTCAACTCCCTGGCCGCGCTCACCGCGCGGACGGGAACCGACGGGGACCTGCGGTGGGAGGCGGTCGCCCCGTTCGCCGGGGCGGCGATCCTCGGCGCCTGGGACGGCAAACGGCTCGCGTCGAAGATCACCGGACCGGCTCTGCAGCGGATCTTCGCCTTCGCACTCCTCGGCGTGGCGGGCCTGATGATCGTCGACGTGGTCGTCTGAGCGGATCCGCCGCCGCGCGGCTCGGGCCAGGGAGCCGTGCGGCTCAGGCCAGGGAGAGGAAGAGCCTCTCCAGACGGCCGCGCATCTCGTCCCGGTCCTCGCGGGAACGGCCGCCGTCCGCCGCCTCGGCCAGACACCGCCGGAGGCCGGTGGCGACGATCGAGAACCCGGCCCGGTCCAGTGCCCGTGACGCGGCCGCCAGCTGCGTGACGACCTCCTCGCAGTCCCGGCCCTCCTCGATCATCCGGACCACTCCGGCGATCTGCCCCTGCGCCCTGCGCAGACGGTTCAGGACCGCCTTCAGCTCGGCTTCCGCCGGATCGAGCTCCATCACCACTCCTCACGACATACCCCCAGGGGTAATCTACTCCTCCTCCTCATCCTCCTCGGGGCCCTCCTGAAAGAACACGGACCCCTCCAGGAAGAACCTCCGGAAAGAATCCGGAAAGAAAAGGACGACATCCGCCATGACCGCGCCCGCGACCCTCGGCACCGACGAAGCCCGCACCCGCCTGCACGAACTGACCGTCATCGACGTCCGCACCCCCGGCGAGTACGCCGGCGGCCACCTGCCCGGCGCCCTGAACATCCCCCTGGACCGGATACGGAAGGCGCTGCCCGACATCCGCGACGCCGCCGGCCGCGGCGACGTCCTGGTCGTCTGCGCGTCCGGCGCCCGGTCCGAGAACGCCTGCCGCCTCCTCGCCGAGCACGGCGTCGACACCGCCACCCTCTCCGGCGGCACGGGCGCCTGGGCCGCCGACGGCCACGACCTGCACCGCCCCCGGGGCGCGGCCCGGGCCACCTGGGGCATGGAGCGCCAGGTCCGCCTCACCGCCGGCACCGTCGTGCTCCTCGGCCTCCTGCTCGGCGTCCTCGTCCACCCGGCCTTCCAGCTCCTCTCGGCGGGCATCGCCGCCGGCCTGGTCCTCTCCGCCGTCACGGACACCTGCGGCATGGCCGCCGTGCTCGCCGGGCTCCCCCACAACCGTCCCCGCGCCGCCGATCTGGAGGCGACCCTCGCGGCACTGCGCGCCCGCTGACACGAGGACCGCGCCCCACGTCCTCGTCCCCGTGCGGACCGCCGCCCGGCCGCGCATGCTCGAAGCATGTCCCAGGTGACGACCACCGACCTGTACGAGGTCACGATGGCCCTCTCGTACCTGCGGGAGGACATGCGGGGCCGGGCCGCCTTCAGCCTCTTCGTGCGGGACCTGCCGCCGGGCCGCGGGTTCCTCGTGGCCGCGGGCCTCGAACCGGCCCTCGACTACCTCTCCCGGTTCCGGGTGGGCCGCTCCGACGTCCAGGACTTCGCCGACACGCTGCGGCGGCCCGTCGGGGACCTCGAACCGCTCCACGGCCTGTCCTTCGACGGGGAGGTCCGCGCCGTGCCCGAGGGGCGGATCGTCCTCGCGGGCGAGCCGCTGCTCGAGGTCACGGCGCCGCTGCCGCAGGCCCAGCTCGTGGAGACGTACCTGCTGTCCCTCCTCTGCCACCAGACGGCCGTCGCCTCCAAGGCGGCGCGGTGCGTGCTCGCCGCCGCCGGGCGCCCCCTGGTGGACTTCTCGCTGCGCCGGACCCACGGGCCCGAGGCGGGCGGACAGGCGGCCCGGCTGTGCGCCCTGGTCGGCTTCGCCGGCACCAGCAACGTCGCCGCCGCCCGCCGGTACGGCATCGCGGCGGCGGGCACGATGGCCCACGCGTACGTCGAGGCCTTCGGCTCCGAGGAACGGGCGTTCCGGGCCTTCGCCCGCACCCACCCCGGTCCAGTGGCCCTCCTCGTCGACACCTACGACACCGACCGCGGCGTCGCGACGGCCGCGCGCGTGTTCAAGGACCTGCGGCTCGGGCCCGGGTGCGGGATCCGCCTCGACAGCGGCGACCTGGGCGCGCTGGCCCGCCGGGCCCGTACCGTGCTCGACGGCGCGGGCCTCGAAGAGGTGCGGATCATCGCGAGCGGCGGCCTGGACGAGTACGGCGTCGACCGGCTCGTACGGGAGGGAGCGCCGATCGACGCGTACGCCGTGGGCACGAAGGTCGGGACGGCCGCCGACGCGCCGTACCTGGACATGGCGTACAAGCTGGTCGAGTACGACGGACGGCCGGTCATGAAGCTGTCGTCGGCGAAGGCGACGGCGCCGGGCCCCAAGCAGGTCTTCCGGGGCCCGGGCTTCCGCGACGTCGTCGGCCTGGCCCACGAGGATCCGCCCGGGGACGCCGAGCCGCTGCTGCGGACCGTGATGCGCGGCGGGCTCCGGACGGAACCGCCCGACACCCCGGCGGCCGCCCGCGAGCGCTTCGAGCGGGACCTCGCCGCCCTGCCGGAGGAGGCCCGGCGCATCGAGCGGCCCGTGCCGCCCGTCCCCGCGGTCTCGCCCCGGCTGACGGCCCTGACGACCCTGGTCCGGCACCGGATCGAGACACGGACGGGCGCCGGGCGGACGGCGGCGGGGTGACGGTGGCGGTGGCGGTGGCGGTACCGGGGTGACGGTAACGGCCGGCATGCCCCGACGGAACCGTCCGCCCCCGGGCGGTCAGTCGTCGTCCGTTCCCGCGCCGCTGTCCCGGCGGAGCCTGCCGGACCACACGGGCTCCACCCGCTCCCACTCCCGCTCCCACGCGGCGTACCGGCGCCCCTCGGCCGTCCGCCGTACGAGGAGGAGCGCGCCGGCTCCCGCCGCGCCGACGAGACCCGCCACCGCGACACCGCCGGAGACCGCGGTCAGCGAACGGCTCGCGGCGTCGCCGGGGGCCCGTATCGGGGTCCCCGTCTCGTCCACCCAGACGGTCACGGCGCGGCCCGGGGGCGTCCGGGGCGGCACGCGGACGGTCCCGGACCGGCTCACGCGCTCGGGGTGTTCCCAGGTCGCCGGTGCGAGGGCGTACGGCTCCGTGCCGTACCGGGTGGAGGCGGACGGTTCCCTGGCCGGCCCGGTCGTGGTCGCCGTCACCCGGTGCCGGTGGGCGGCGCGCTCGCGGTCGGCGTCGGCCCCGGCCTTCCAGAGCGCTCCGGTGGCCACGGCGCCGCAGACCAGGGCGAGCGTCAGGAGGAGGACCAGAGCGGCGCGTCCGAAGGCTTCCGGCACGCGCGGGGCGCCGTCGCCGTCCGACGGTTCGTGGCGGGTCATGCCGCACCTCCCGTGGGAGCGGTCCGCCTGCGTTCCGGCGGCTCCGATGTCCATTCTTCCGTCCGTTCGCCGTGCGGC
Source organism: Streptomyces cinereoruber (assembly GCF_009299385.1). Taxonomy (NCBI): domain Bacteria; kingdom Bacillati; phylum Actinomycetota; class Actinomycetes; order Kitasatosporales; family Streptomycetaceae; genus Streptomyces; species Streptomyces cinereoruber. The sequence continues at coordinate 721,617 of NZ_CP023693.1, forward strand.
GCAGGGTACGAGGGGGCCGGCGGAGGGGGCCGACTGGTCCGGGGCCCGCACCGCCCTCACCCCCCGGCGGTCCGGGAGCGGTCCACGGGCGGGCCGGGGACGGTGACGACCGGGCACTCGGCGTGGCGCAGCAGGCCGTGGAGCGTCGAGCCGAGCCGCATGCCCGGGTAGCCGCCGCGTCCCCTGCGGCCGACGACCAGGGCGAGGGCGGACCGCGAGGCCAGGGCGAGCTGTTCGACCGGGTGGCCTCCCACGACCTCCTCGACGACCTCCACCTCGGGGTGGCGCCCGGCGCGGCCCGCGACGGACTCGGCGAGCAGCCGTCTGCGGCCGGCGAGGCCCTCGTCGGATCGGTCGGCATGACGGTCGCGGGCCGGGTCGAGGTGCCCGTCGTCCTGGTGAGGGCGCGCGGCGCCGGCGTTCCGGACGGGGCCGTCGTGGCCGGCCTCGATCTGAGGCGGCCCTGCGACGAGGTGCCGTCGTTCGCGTTCGGGGAGGCGGCGCGGCGCCGGACCTCCGTGCACGCCCTGTACGTACAGCGGCTTCCCGTCCACGCGTTGCCGGGCCCTCCGGTCGGGCCGGACGTCCGGCCCGCCGTGGCCCCGGAGGTCGCGGCCTCCCTGGACGAAGCCCTAGAGCCCTGGCGCGCCGCGTATCCGGAGGTCGCGGCCGAGGGCCGGGTCGTGATCGGTTCGGCGGGCCAGGAGGTGGTGCGGGCCGCCGCCGACGCGTCCCTCGTGGTGGTCGGCCGGCGCGCCCGGCGCTCGGCGCCGGGCGCGCACATCGGCGGCGTGGCGTACGCCGTCCTGCACCACGGGCGCGCCCCGGTGGCCCTCGTCCCCCACGGCTGAACGCCCCCGCCGGGACCGCCCTGACGCGCGTCGGCCCCGGCCCGGGGCGGCGTGCGCCCGGGCCGGGGCCGACGGGACAGGCGCTAGGGCAGGAGCTCGTCCATGGAAGCGCGCCCCTTCTCCGCCATGCGGCGTTCCGCCCAGGCGAGGTTCTTCGGGGTCACGTCACGGCCGGAGGCGAGGACCAGGTCCTCCGCCGTGAACTCCCCTTCCGATCCGGCGTGCAGCAGCCGGTCGGGCGTCGGGAAGTCCCCCGGGGACGTCTTGTCGGGCTCAGCGTTCATGCCGCCTCCTACGTGTTCGTCCGGCACTGGCCATTCTCGTGTCCGGTCGGCGAGAACGCATCCGGGGCCGGGAGGGGGCCGGTGCCGGCCCGCCGGACGGGCGGGTGCGCGTCCGGTACGGGCGGCGGGCGGTCAGTCGTCCGGGGTCTCCCAGGGCTGTCGTACGAGGTCGGCGGCGGCCCTGAGGGACAGGGCGGCGCCCTGCTCGTAGTGCCGGGTGTACGCCTCCGGGGCGAGGGCCGCGCGCAGGACCTCCTCCGCGCGGGTGCGAATCAGGGCTTCCGTCTCCGGGGTGAAGGGGCGGAAGCTGCCGCTGCCGGTCCCGGCGTGGGCGTCGTACGCGCCGAGGAACCGCGCCCCGGCCTCGGCGTCGCCCGGCCCGCCCCGCCCGCCGCGGGCCCACGCGGCGGTGCCGAACTGGGCGACGACGAGGTACGGGGCGATCAGGTGGGCCAGGGTCTCCACGTCCACGACGGCGCGGGCGAGGCGTTCGACGGCCCGGTCGTACAGGCCGTCCACGCAGTCGAGCCACGCCCACGTCCCGCCGACCAGGCCCCGGAAGAGCGCCGGGACGCTCTCTCCGAACTCGCCCTCCAGCAGGGTGAGCTGGGCGCGGGCGAGGCCGGTGCGTCCGGTGTGGGCGTAGTGCTGGACGAGCAGCGTCCGGGCGGCTCCGGCGGCCTCGGCACCCCACTTCCCGGCCTCGCCGGCGGCCTCGACGAGGAGCCGTTCGGCCTCCGGGTCGCCTTCGAACCGGTCGCCCTCATGCCGATCATCCTTGGCCCGGTCGCCCTCGGACTGGTTGCCTTCGGGTCGGTCGCCCTCGGGACCGATTCGGAGCCGTGCGGCGGCCAGGCGGGCGGTGAAGACGGACACCTGGGAGGGCGCGCCGACGCGGGCGGCGGCGGCCGTGGCCCGTTCGAAGTCGGCGGCGGCCTCGGGGAGCCTGCCGGCCTGCTCGTAGGCCTCTCCCCGGGCGGCGAGGGACTCCGCGATCCCCCAGGAGTCCCCGGCGGCCTCGAAGAGGGCGAGCGCCTCCTCGGCGTCGGTCTCGCGGCCCGCGAGCTTGGCGCGCATGAGGAGGGCGAAGCCCAGGTCCCAGCCGGGGGCCCGGTCGCGGCAGGCGTCGACGATCTCCGTGAGGGCCGCGTCGAGGCCGGTGAGTTCCCCGGCCATCAGGCGGGCGAAGTACCACATGGTGCCCGGCTGCCGGCAGGTCTGCGGCAGGCCGGGGCGGTACGCGGAGACGAGGCCGGAGAGCCGGGCGCGGCTCTCGGGGCGTTCGAGGGCGGTGGCGCCCGCGCCGCCCTCGGTGGCGAGCGCGTAGAGCCGGCCGCCGCGCCGGGCCTCCCGGAGGCGTTCGCCGGTCCACGGCGGCGGTACGTCGACGCACCGCCCGTCGATCGGTTCCGCGCGCCGGACGGGCTCCCGGAACGGGTCGGGTCCGAGGCGTCCGGCCTCGGCGGCCCAGGTGCGGGCGTCGACCTGGTGGTTGCGCAGCTGCCAGAACCAGCTGAGGCAGTGGACGAGGCAGAGGACCTCCTGCTCGTCGCCGAGCGCCACGGCGGTCCGCAGGGCGCCGCGCAGGTTGTCGTGCTCCCGTTCGAAGCGGGTGATGGCGGCGACCTGTCCCGGCCCGCGCAGCTCCGGATCGGTCCGCCGGGCCAGCTCCCGGTAGTACGCCAGGTGCCGCCGCTCCACCCCCGCCCGCTCCCCCGCCTCCTCCAACCGCTCCCGCGCGTACTCCGCCACCGTCTCCAGCAACCGGTACCGCATCCCCCCGTCCACCGGAGCGGCCACCACCAACGACTTGTCCACCAACGCGCCCAGCACGTCCAGCACCTCCCCGGACCCACCGTCGCCGGCGCACACCGCCTCCGCCGCCGCCAGGTCGCACCCGCCCGTGAACACCGAAAGCCGCCGCAGCACCACCCGCTCCGGATCATCGAGCAGGTCCCACGACCAGTCCACCACCGCCCGCAACGTCTGCTGACGCGGCAACACCGTCCGCGCCCCCGCCGTCAACAACCGGAAACGATCGTCCAGACGCTCCGCGATCTGCCGCAACGACAACATCCGCAACCGCGCCGCCGCCAACTCGACCGCCAGCGGCAAACCGTCCAGCCGCCGGCACACCTCCTCCGCCGCCCCCCGGTCCTCCCCCCACCACGAACCCCGGCCGCGCCGCCGCCCCCCGCTCCCCCAGCAACCGCAGCGCCATCCCCACCGGCAGCGGACCCAACGGCCGCACCACCTCCCCCGGCACCCCCAACGGCTCCCGACTCGTCGCGAGCACGGTCACTCCGGGGCAGCGCGTCAGAAGCTCCTGGGCGAGTTCGGCCGCCGTGCCGACCACGTGCTCGCAGTTGTCCAGGACGAGCAGCATCCGCCGCCCGGCGCAGTGCTCCACGAGGTCGGCGAAACGGCCCTCCGGCACGGCGCCGGGGACGGAAGGGCGCTGCCAGAGCTGTGTCTCGCGGGCGCCGAGGGCGGTGAGGACGGCGGCGCCGACCGTGGCCCCGTCGCGTACGGAGGCGAGTTCGGCGAGGTGGACCGGCCCGTCGTACGTCTCGGCGGCCTCCAGGGCGAGCCGGGTCTTGCCGACGCCGCCCGGGCCGGTGAGGGTGACGAGCCGCCGGGCGCCCCAGTCGGCGGCGAGGTCTCCCAGTTCGGCGTCGCGGCCGATGAAGGAGGTCAGGCGGGCGGGCAGGGCGCGCGTCCGCTCCCCGGGACCGGCGGGCCGGTCCTCCGCGAGGAGTTCGGCGTGCAGGGCGCGCAGTTCGGGCCCGGGGTCCGTGCCGAGGCGTTCCGCGAGGGCCGCGCGCACCTCCTCGTACGCCGCCAGGGCCTCGGCGGGCCGTCCGGCCGCCCGCAGGGCGCGGACGCGCAGGGCCTGGAGGGGTTCGTCCAGGGGCTGTTCCGAGGCGAGGGCGGCGAGCGGCGCGAGGACGTCGGCGGCCCGGCCCAGGGCCAGGTCGGCGGCGAGCCGGTCGCGGCGCGCCCGCGCGTGCCGCTGTTCGACCCGTACGACCAGGGGGTCCGTGTCCCGGCCCGGCAGGTCGGCCAGGGCGGGGCCGCGCCAGAGCCCCAGGGCCTCGTCCAGCAGGACGACCGCCCGCCCCGCGTCCCCGGCGGCGAGCGCGGCCGCACCCTCGCCGGCGAGCCGTTCGAAACGGTGGAGGTCGATGTCGTCCCGGGCGGCGGCGAGGCGGTAGCCGCCGGGGTCCGAGGCGACGGCCTCCCGGCCCAGGGCCCGGCGCAGCCGGCCGACGAGGGCCTGGAGCGCGGCCGTGCGGTCCCGGCCGTCGGCGGGGTCGGCGTCGGCCCACACCTGGTCGATCAGCGTGCCCGGGTCCACCGGTCTCCCACCGGCCGCCGCGAGCGCGGCGAGCAGGGCCCGGAGCCTGCCGCCGCCCAGGACGGCCTCCGTCCCGCCGTCGGTACGGAGGGCCAGACACGGACCGAGGACGCGGTAGGACGGCTGCACCGGCCCATTCTGCCCCGCCGACGCCCGGGGCCCCACCGGATATCCGGGGCGTCACCGACACCTGGGACCCCACTGACCTCCAGAGCACCACCGGCACCCGGGGCACCACCGACGCCCAGGGCACCACCGACACCCCTAGCACCTCCAGCATCTTCAGCACCTCCAGGCGCCCCCAGCACCTAGAACCCCACCGTCGCCGGACCACCACCGACCCACGCGGCCGTGCTCGTCCCACGCGGGGGTCCGACAGGCCCCCGCACGGTCGTCCTTCGCGGCGAACTCGCGCCACGCCGTGTCACCGCCATGGCGTCGCCGGGGTGCGGGTTCGACAATGGGGAGGATGACCGATGACGACCCGCGTGCGCGCAGTGGCGAGATCGGGCCCGCCGAGTGGCTCGCCATGAACCGGACCGGCAGCTTCGACTGGGATCTCGACACGGGCAGCATCGATGCCGACGAGTCCGGGCTGCTGGTCTTCGGCGTGTCCCCGGACTCCTTCGACGGACGTCCCGAGACCCTCGTCGCGCGCCTCGACCCCGAGGAGCGGGTGAAGCTCCGGGGCGTCGTGCGCGAGGCCGTCAAGAGCGGCGCGGCCTCGTACACCGCGCACTTCCCCATCCCGCAGGACGACGGACCACCCCACTGGACGCACGTGCAGGCGCGGATCCTGCGCTCGCCGGACGGACGGGCCCGGCGGATCGTCGGCGTCGTGCGGGACACGACCGCCGAGGTGATGCACTTCGCGTTCGTGCGGGACCTGGAGAAGCGGCGCGAGGTCCAGACGAACATCGTGGAGCGGACGACGAACGCGCTGTCGCGCGCGGTGACCGTGGACGACGTGACGGCGGCCCTGACCGGTCCGGGCGGGCTCGCCCGGCTCGGCGCGGACGGTCTCGCGCTGGGGCTGGTGGAGAACGGCTCGCTGAACATCATCGCGCTCAGCGGGGAGTCCCTCGACGTGCTCGACGGCTTCCGCAACCGGCGGCTCGACCGGCGGCTGCCGCTGGCCGAGGCGGTGCTGAGCGGCCGGCCCCGGTTCGCGTCGTCCTTCCCGTCGCTCGGGCGGGACTTCCCCGAACTGGCCCCCTATCTGCCCCGGCTCGACTTCCGGGCCGCCTGCTACCTGCCGCTGGTGGCGCAGGCCCGCTCGCTGGGCGGGATGGCCCTGTTCTACCGGGGCCGCACCTCGTTCAACCCCGACGAGCGGAACCTGGCCCTGGGACTCGCGGCGATCGTCGCCCAGTCGCTCCAGCGGGCGATGCTCTTCGACGAGGAGCGGGAGCTTGCGACCGGGCTCCAGGCGGCGATGCTGCCGCGCCGGATCCCGGAGATCACCGGCGGGGAGATCGCCGTCCGCTACCACGCGGCGTGGAGCGGGCGGCAGGTCGGCGGCGACTGGTACGACGTGATCCCGCTGCCGCGCAGCCGGGTCGGGATCGTGGTGGGGGACGTGCAGGGCCACGACACGCACGCGGCTGCCATCATGGGCCAGCTGCGGATCGCGCTGCGGGCGTACGCGGGCGAGGGGCACGCCCCTTCGACGGTGCTGGCCCGGGCCTCCCGGTTCCTCGCGGAGCTGGACACGAACCGGTTCGCGACCTGTACGTACGCGCAGGTGGACCTGGCGAGCGGCACCCTGCGCGCGGTGCGGGCCGGGCACCTCGACCCGCTGATCCGGCACAACGACGGCCGGGTGGGGCAGCCCAAGCTGCGGGGCGGGCTCCCGCTGGGCCTGGCGACGGTGTTCGGGGACGAGGAGTTCCCGGAGACACGGCTCGACCTGGTGCCCGGGGAGACCCTGGTGCTCTGCACGGACGGGCTGGTCGAGCAGCCGGACTCGGACATCTCGTCCGGTCTCACCGCGCTCGCCGAGGCGATCGCCAGCGGTCCGCCGCAGGCCGAGGCGCTCGCCGACCACCTCTCCGACCGTCTGTGGGAGCGGTGGGGTTCGGGCGACGACGTGGCCCTCCTGGTGCTGCGGCGCAGCCCGGACCCGGGCACGCCCAAGGCGCCGCGCATCCACCAGTACATCCACCAGGCCGATCCGCAGGGCCTCTCGGACGCGCGGGCGGCGGTGGGGCAGGCGCTGCGCGACTGGGGCATGCGGGAACTGGCCGACGACGCCGAGCTGTTGACGGGCGAGCTGCTCGTCAACGTGCTGCTGCACACGGAGGGGGGCGCGGTGCTGACCCTGGAGGTGCTGCCCGAGCCGGTGCGGCGGGTGCGCCTGTCGGTGCAGGACCGGTCGAGCGCCTGGCCCCGGCGGCGCACTCCGGGCGAGGCGGCCACGTCGGGGCGCGGGCTGCTCCTGCTGGACGCGCTGGCCTCCCGGTGGGGGGTCGAGCCGCGCGGCGAGGGCAAGGCGGTGTGGTGCGAGATCGGCCCGGTGCGGGTGCCGGCCGACGCCGCTCCCGGCGGCGGGTGAGTCCTCGGGAGGGAGCGGCGTCCGGCGGTGGGGTCAGGCGCGCTGCCAGACCGTGGTGACGTTGCAGAACTCGCGGATGCCGTGGCCGGCCAGCTCGCGGCCGTAACCGGAGCGCTTGATCCCGCCGAAGGGGAGCGCGGGGTGGGAGGCGGTCATGCCGTTGACGAAGACGCCGCCGGCCTCCAGGTCGCGGACGAAGAAGGCGACGTCCTCCTGGGAGCGGGTCCAGACGTTGGAACTGAGGCCGAACGGCGAGTCGTTGGCGACGGCCACGGCCTCCTCGATGTCGGCGACCGGGTAGACGGTGGCGACCGGGCCGAAGGCCTCCTCGCGGTGGATGCGCATCTCGGGGGTGATGCCGGTGAGGACGGTGGGCCGGTAGTACCAGCCGTTCCGCAGCTTCTCGTCCTCGGGCCGGTGTCCGCCGCAGAGGGCGGTGGCGCCCTTCTCCACGGCGTCGTCGACGAGCTCCTCCAGGTCGGCGCGGCCCTGTTCGGTGGCGAGGGGGCCGACGTCGGTGGACTCGTCGAGGGGGTCGCCGACGGTGAGGGCGTTCATGGCGGCGGTGAAGCGCTCGGAGAAGTCGTCGTACACGTTCCGGTGGACGATGAACCGCTTGGCGGCGATGCAGGACTGGCCGTTGTTCTGGACGCGGGCGGTGACGGCGGTCTTGACGGCCGCGACGACGTCGGCGGAGGGCATCACGATGTACGGGTCGCTGCCGCCGAGTTCCAGGACGGTCTTCTTGATCTCGTCGCCCGCGACGGAGGCGACGGCCCGGCCGGCCGGTTCGCTGCCGGTGAGGGTGGCGGCCACCACTCGGGGGTCGCGCAGGACGCCCTCGACCTCGCGGGAGCCGATGAGGAGGGTCTGGAAGCAGCCCTCGGGGAATCCGGCGCGGCGGAAGAGGTCGCCGAGGTAGAGGGCGGTCTGCGGCACGTTGGAGGCGTGCTTGAGGAGGCCCGTGTTCCCCGCCATGAGGGCGGGCGCGGCGAAGCGGATCACCTGCCAGAGCGGGAAGTTCCACGGCATGACGGCGAGGACGGGGCCGAGGGGCCGGTAGTGGACGCGGGCGGTGTCCGCGCCGGAGTCCTGGACGTCGCTCTCCGCCGGGTGCTCGTCGGCGAGCAGTTCCTCGGCGTGGCGGGCGTACCAGCGCATGGCCTTGGCGCACTTGGCGGCCTCCGCGCGGGCGGCGGCGATCGGCTTGCCCATCTCGGTCGTCATGGTGCGCGCGATGTCCTCGGTGTCCTCGTCGAGGAGGGTCGCGGCGGCGCGCAGGAGGCGGGCGCGTTCGGCGAAGGAGGTGGTGCGGTACTGGCGGTACGTCTCGTGCGCGGCGGCGACGCGGCGCTCGACCTCCTCGGGCCCGTGGGCCTCGTAGGTGCGCAGCGTCTCCCCGGTCGCGGGGTTCACGGTGGCGATGCCCATGGCCTGTCTCCTCCTGCGTCGGCCCCCGTCCGACACCAACCTTCCGTGAAGAGCGGCGCGGCGCAACAGGGGCGGGGCGACCGGACGGGCGATCCGGCCGTTCAGGCGGTCAGCCAGGTCAGGGCGCCGGTGAGGTGGGCCCGGAAGAGCGGGTCGCGGTACGCCTCCGGGGCGTGTCCGAGGGCGGTGAAGAGGACGCGCCCCCGGTCCACCTCCCGGCACCAGGCGAGCGGGTGGTCGTCGCCGTGGGTGCCGCCCCGGTACGAGGTCTCGTCGGCCCGGGCCAGGACCCGTACCCCCCGGGGGGCGGAGGTGAAGTTGTACCACTCGTCCGTCCACTGCCAGCGGGCCGGGAGCGGGGCGGTCGCCGGGTGGTCCCCGGGGGCGACGAGGACGGTGCCGGGCTGGACCTCGGGGTGGCCGTCGAAGCGGGTGCCGAGGATTTCTCCGTAGAAGGGCCAGTCGGGCTCGGCGTTGGCGGCGGCGTGCACGGCGAGGAGGGCGCCGCCGCCCCGCAGGTAGGCCTCGAAGGCGGTCCGGCCCTCGGGGGTCAGGACGTTCCCGGTGGTGGAGAGGAGGACGACGACGGCGCACCGGGCGAGCCGTTCGGGCGTGAAGGCGCCCGGGTCCTCGGTGGTCTCGGCCGTCCGCCCCAGCTCCTGCGCGAGCTCCGTGAGCGCGGCGGCGCCGTCGGGGATGGAGTCGTGACGGTATCCGGCGGTGCGGGTGTGGATCAGGACGTCTGCGGTGGTCACGCGGCGCGCTCCAGGGGCGGAAGGACGAGGGAGAAAGCGCTTTCTCCCCGTGTTCCGACCGTAGTCACCGGGGGCCGCGCCCCGCAAGGGGCGTTCCGATCCATTGTCGTATCGGATACACGTCTGTATCTTTTGGCGCGCCGTTCCCGCCCGTATCCGTAATCCGCACCCGTTCCACCGAGGAGCCGTCATGAGCACCGTGCCGCCCGCGCTCGCCGCCGCCGTCGGGCCGCTGCCCGAAGGGGTCGTCCTGCCGCTGCCGCCCACCTTCGAGGACGTCGAGGAGGAGCGGCGGTACCGCAAGGAGCAACTGGCCGCCGGATTCCGGATCTTCGGGCGGTTCGGCTTCTCCGAGGGGGTCGCCGGGCACATCACCGTCCGCGACCCCGGCGACCCGGACGCCTTCTGGGTCAACCCGTTCGGGATGAGCTTCACCCAGATCAAGGCCTCCGACCTGATCCTGGTCGACCACGAGGGCGTCGTCCTCGAAGGGCGCCGGCCCGTGAACCGGGCCGCCTTCGTCATCCACTCCCGGGTCCACGCCGCCCGCCCCGACGCGATCGCCGCCGCGCACTCGCACTCCCTGTACGGCAAGGCCTTCTCCAGCCTCGGGATCCCGCTCGACCCGATCACCCAGGACGCCTGCGCGTTCTTCGAGGACCACGGGATCTACGACGACTACCGGGGCGTGGTGAACGAGACCGAGGAGGGCGAGCGGGTCGCCAAGGCCCTCGGCGCGTACAAGGCCGTGATCCTCAAGAACCACGGGCTCCTGACGGTCGGCCACTCCGTCGCCGAGGCCGTGTGGTGGTTCGTCACCATGGAGCGCTCCTGCCAGGCCCAGCTGCTCGCGATGGCCGCGGGCACCCCGCAGCTCATCGACCGGGAGACCGCCCTGCTCACGCGCGGGCAGGTCGGCGGGCACCTGGCCGGCTGGTTCCAGGCGCGCCCGCTGTGGGATCAGATCACCGCGTCCGACCCGGACCTCTTCGACTGATCCCCGCCCGCCCGGGCCCCGCCTTCCGGGAGTTCGCGCGTCGAGGCCTCCAGGAACCCGGGGAGGAACTGGCGTTCCAGACTGCCCGGCGGCAGCGCGTCCGGCTCCACGTAGCTCTGCGCGAGACCGCCCTCGCGCAGGGCGATGAGCAGGCGCGCGAACCGGTCGGCGTCCACGGTCAGTTCGCGCCCGGCCCGGCGCAGGACGAGCGTGAGGCCGCGGGCTATCTCGGCCCGCAGCCGCTCGTCGTGGCGCGCGAGCACCCAGGCGGCCTGCGGGTCCCGGATGGCGTGCAGGGTGAACTCGGTGGTCACCAGGTACCAGTCCCGCTCGTCCGGCTCCACCCGGGAGGCCAGCTCCGCGAGCCGGGCCAGGGTGTACTCCTCGGCCGTCAGCGCGTCGATGGACTCGGCGAGCCGCCGCACCGTCCGCTCGCTGTGCTCGTCGAAGAGGGCGAGGAAGAGCTCCTCCTTGCTCGCGAAGTTCGAGTAGTACGCGCCCCGCGTGTAGCCGGCGCGCTCGCAGATCTGCTCGATCGTCGCCGCGTGGAAGCCGTGCTCGGCGAAGGTCTCCAGGGCGGCCTTCAGGAGCGCCGCGCGGGTGCGGGGCCGCCGCCTGGTGACACCTTTCGGCACGGGTGGTTCCTCCAGTTCGTCCGGGCCGCTCCCGCGGCGGACGCCCACCATACCGGCGCCTCCCGGCCGGGCGGGGATCAGCTCCGGCGGATAAAATTCAGACATGGGAGAGTGGCCGGCCGCGCCCGCGGCGCCCGACCTGGTCCTCGAGATCGACGGGGACGCGACGCTCATGGACCCGAGCCGCGTCTACCGCGTCGGACGGGACCCCACCAGCGACATCGTCCTCGCGGACGCCCGGGCGTCCTGGCACCACGCGGTGCTCAGGGCCTCCGCCGGCCGGTGGACCCTGACCGACGAGGACAGTACGAACGGCACCTTCGCGGACGGCCGGAAGGTGGACCGTCCGCGGGAGGTCGCCGCCGGGACCGTCCTGCGGTTCGGACACCCGGAGGACGGCCCGCGCGCCGTCCTCTCGGCCGGCGCCCCGGCCCGCCGGGCGGAGCCTCCGCCGCCACCGCCCGTACCGGACGCGGCGGGCGCACCGGCCGTGCCGGAGCCGGAACCCGAGCACGCACGGGAACGGGAACCGGGACCGGAGGCCGTACGGGAGCGGGAGACCGTCCCGGAACCGGAGCCCGTACGGGAACGGCACGTGCGGGAGGAACCCGTACGGGAACCGGAGCCCGCCCCCGAGCCAGTACGGGAGCCGGAGCCTGGTCCCGTACGGGAGCGGGAGCCCTTCCCCGGAGCCGTGCCGGGGCGGGAGGCCTCCCCTCCCCGGCCCCCCTCCGTCTCGCACCCCGCCGCCACCGGCACCTTCCGGCAGCCGACGTCCGTCCGGCCGCTGCCCACCCACAGCATCCGCATCGGCCGCGCCCCCGACAACGACGTGGTCGTCCCCGACCTCGTCGTCTCCCGGCACCACGCCGAACTGCGCGCCCACCCCGACGGCACCTACTGGATCCACGACCTGGACAGCCACAACGGCACCTTCCTCAACGGGCGGCCCGTCACCGACGCCCGGGTGACGCCGGAGGACATCGTCGGCATCGGCCGGTGCGCGTTCTGCCTGATCGGCGGGCAGCTGGTCGAGTTCACCGACACCGGCGAGGTCTCCCTCGACGTGCGGTCGCTCGCCGTCACCGTCGACCACGGGCACAAGACCCTCCTGGACGAGGTGTCGTTCCCGGTGGGCGAGAAGTGCCTGCTCGCGGTCGTCGGACCGTCCGGCGCCGGGAAGTCCACGCTCCTGAACGCCCTCACCGGCCAGCGTCCCGCCGACCGGGGCACGGTCCTCTACGACGGCCGCGACCTGTACCGGGACTACGCCGAGCTGCGCCAGCGCATCGGGCTCGTCCCCCAGGACGACATCCTGCACCTCCAGCTGACCGTCCGCCGGGCCCTGGGGTACGCCGCCGAGCTGCGGTTCCCCGAGGACACCGAGCGCGCGGAACGGCAGGCCCGGGTGGACGAGGTGATCCGGGAGCTCGGCCTCGTGGAGCGCGCGGACCAGCCGATCCACAGCCTCTCCGGCGGCCAGCGCAAGCGCGTGAGCGTCGCCCTGGAGCTGCTCACCAAGCCGTCCCTGCTCTTCCTGGACGAGCCCACCTCGGGCCTCGACCCGGGCATGGACCGGTCCGTGATGCACATGCTGCGCGGGCTCGCCGACGACGGGCGCACGGTCGTCGTGGTGACGCACAGCGTGCTCAGCCTGGACGTCTGCGACCGGCTGCTCGTCCTCGCGCCCGGCGGCCGGGTCGCCTACTACGGACCGCCCTCCGAGGCCCTCGAATTCTTCGGCTTCACGGAGTGGCCGGAGGCCTTCGAGGCCTTCGAGAAGGAACGGGACCGCGACTGGGCGGGCGGCTACCGCTCCTCCCGCTTCCAGCGCCGGTACATCACCGACGCCACGGCGGGCCCGGACCTCCCCCTGGGCGGCAGCGCCCCCGGGGACGAGGTGCCCGCCCCGCCGCCGAAGGCGCAGAGCTGGGGCTCCCAGCTGCGGACGCTGGTGCGCCGCTACGCGGCGGCGCTCTCCGCCGACCGCACCTTCATCGTCATCATGGTGGCGCTGCCCTTCGTGATGGGGGCGATGGCCCGCGCCCTGTCCGAGGGCAGTCTCAACCCCGAGTCGTCGCTGAACGTCCTGCTCATCCTCTGCGTGGGCGGGGTCCTCACGGGCGCGGCGAACGCCGTGCGCGAACTCGTCAAGGAACGCACGATCTACCGGCGCGAGAGAGCCGTCGGCCTGTCCCGCTCGGCCTACCTCGCCTCCAAGGTGGTGGTCCTCGGCCTGATCACGGTCGTACAGGCGGTCGTCCTGACCCTGGTGGCCCTGATCGGCGTGCCGCTGAACGTGCCCGGCGGCAAGGGGGTCCTGATGCCCCCGCTGGTGGAGATCACCCTCGCCGTCGCGCTGCTGTCCTTCACGGCGATGATGCTCGGCCTGTTCGTCTCCGCCCTCGTCCGCAAGGAGGAGGTGACGATGCCGCTGCTGGTCCTCCTCGCCATCGTGCAGGTGGTGTTCTGCGGGGCCCTCCTGACCGTGCGGGGCACGCCCGTCCTGGAGCAGCTGGCCTGGCTCGTCCCCTCGCGGTGGGCGTTCGCGGCGATGGGCGCGACGATCGACATCGGGAAGGTGGCGCCGAGCGACAAGACCACCGATCCGCTGATGCGGCACACGGCGGAGGCCTGGCTGTTCGACATGGGCATGATGGTGGTGCTCTGTCTGGTCCTCGGCCTGGTCGTGGCCCGGCTGCTGCGCCGCCACGAGCCGGTCGTCATGCGGAGGTAGGTTCGTGAGCGTCCCCGTGTCCGAGTACGTGCCGGACTTCCGGCCCACCCACGTCGTACCGCGCGACGGCCTGCCCGCCTGGGAGGCGCCCGATCCGGGGCTGCCCACGGCGCCCCTGGACGCCTTCCTGCCGGTGCGCCTGGAGGAGCGGAGCGGGGACTGGGGACGGATCCGGTGCTCCAACGGCTGGACGGCGTGGGTCGACGCGCGGCTGCTCGTCAGCGTCCCCGACGACCCGCCGGCGGCGGGCCGTCCCCTCACCAGGACCGCCGACCCCCGCCCGCTGATCGCCCGCGCCGAGGACGCCCTCGGCCGCTACCGGCGGGCCGCCGAGGAGCTGGGCGCGGGCCGCCTCGACGGCGAGGCCTTCCGGCTGCGGACCCGCGGCCTGCGGGTGGGCATGGTCGTGGACGGCGAGTCGGTGTGGCTGTACGACGCGGAGCACGAGCGCTGGGTGTACTGCGACGGCGCGGGGCTCAGTACGTACGCGGCCGGATCCGCGCCCTCGATGACCGCTTCACCGCCCGCTTTCCCGGCGGCCCCGGCCCCGGCGGCTTCGGCTTCGGCGGGCGGGGACGCGGAGGGCGACGGCCACGAGCCCGCCCGGGCGGCGCCCGCCGGGCACGACCCGACCAGGGTGGTGCCCCCGGCCGACCCGGCGGCGCCCGGGCCGGCCGGTCCGTCCGGGCCGCCCCCGCCGACGCAGGTCGTGGAGCAGCCGCCGGCGGGGGTGGCGGAGCGCCCGCCGACCCAAGTGGTGGAACGGCCCCCGACACGGGTGGCGGAACGGCCTCCCGAGGCGGCGGAGCCGCCGCCTCCGACACAGGTCGTGGAGCAACTTCCCGAGGCGGTGAAACCGCCGCCACCCACGCAGGTCGTGGAACAGCCTCCCGAGGCGGTGGACCCGCCACCACCCACGCAAGTCGTGCAGCAACCCCCCGAAACGGTGGAGCCGCCGCCGACCCGGGTCGTGGAGCGGCCTCCGACGGGTGAGGGCTGATGGCCGGCGGTGCGCACGCCGACCCGGACCTTCCGGCCGGGCGGCCCTCGGGGCTCGTCGGCAAGGAGGTCGCCGGATACCGCCTGGAGGGGGAGATCGGGCGCGGCGGCATGGCGGTGGTGTACCGGGCGCGGGACCTGCGGCTCGACCGCACGGTGGCGCTGAAGCTGCTGGCCCCCGAACTGGCCCGCAACGACACCTTCCGCAAGCGCTTCGCGCACGAGTCGCGGGTCGCCGCGTCCATCGACCACCCGCACATCGTGCCGGTCTTCGAGGCGGGCGAGACGGAGGGCGTGCTCTACATCGCCATGCGGTACGTCGCGGGGCAGGACCTGGTGGCCCTGCTGCACCGCGAGGGCCCGCTGCCGCCGGCGAAGGCGGGCAGGATCGCCGTGCAGGTGGCCTCGGCCCTGGACGCGGCGCACGCGCACGACCTGGTGCACCGGGACGTGAAGCCCGGCAACATCCTGGTGGCCGAGGGCACCGACCGCGACCATCCGGAGCACGTGTACCTGACCGACTTCGGCCTGACGAAGAAGTCGCTGTCCCTGACGGGGTTCACGACGGTGGGCGAGTTCGTGGGGACCCTGGACTACGTGGCGCCCGAGCAGATCTCGGGGAAGCCGGTCGACGGCCGGTGCGACGTGTACGGCCTGGCGTGCGTGGTGTTCGAGACGCTGGTGGGCGCGCCGCCGTTCCGCCGGGACACCGACTGGGCGGTGCTGTGGGCGCAGCAGTACGATCCCCCGCCGCCGGTGTCCGAGGCGCGGCCGGAGCTGCCGGGGGCGGCGGACGCGGTCTTCGCGAAGGCGCTGGCGAAGACGCCGGAGGAGCGGTACGGGACGTGTCTGGAGTTCGTCACCCAGCTGCGCGCCGCCCTGGCGTCGGGCGGCCCGGGGGTGGCGGGCCCGGCGGTGTCCGGGGCGCCGAGGCCGCTCGGCCCGCCGCCCGCCCCGCCCGCGTGGGCGCGGCCGGTGTTCCGGGAACTGTAGGCCGCCGAAGGGTTACGGGGTACCGGACGGGTCGGCGCCCTCCTCGTCACGGGCCGGCCGCTCGACCTCGCCCTTCCGGTGTACCCGGGAGGCGAGGAGGCCGCCGAGGAGGCCGAGGACCAGGCCCCACAGGAGCGCGAAGCCGGCGATCACCCACACGTGCGGGCGCAGCAGCACCTGTCCGCCGAGCGAGTCGAGTTCGCCGATGCCGAGGACCGAGAGGCCGAAGCGGGCCTCGACGAGGGTGACGGGGGCGGCGACCAGCATGGTGAGCGCGAAGGCGACGCCGAAGCGCAGGGAGTGCTGCCACGGCCGGGTCCGGGCCGGGGAGCGCACGGCGGCTGCGAAGGCGGCGGCGAGCACCAGGACGGCGGCGACGGGCAGCAGCCACCAGGCCCGTCCGTCCTGCGCGGCGAGCGAGGACAGGTCGACGGTCGAGAGGTCCGGCCGTTCGCCCCCTCCCCCGCCGCGCAGGACGGCGTCGAGGACCTGGGGCACGGGCAGCCCGAAGGGGCCTTCCGCCCTGCCCTCCCAGGAGCCGCCGATGCCCACGCCGAGGGCGAGCCAGGTGACGTTGGGCAGGCCGAGGAGGAGGACCGCGAAGGTGTCGGCGGGGTGCCCCTCGGTCGCGGCGACGACGAGCCCGACGACCAGGCCCACGAGCACGTACGCGAGGAGCAGGAGGAGCATCGCGTGGGCGGCGGGCCGGACGGGCTCCTGGTAGCGGACGAGCCGGGACGGCAGGGGGGTCCCGCGCGAGACGAGGAGGGCGACGAGGAGCACGCCGATGATCCACAGGAGGCCGTAGAAGAGCGTGGGCCCGAGGTCGGTGCGGAAGCCGACGGTCGGGTTCACGGAGTCGAGGAGGTCGCCGAAGAGGTCCATGAGCGGGTCCTCGGTCTCCTGGCCGCCGAGGGTGATCCGGAAGTCGTGCCGGGCGAGGGCGGAGAGCCCGGCGAGGGCGACCAGCCAGAGGACGACGACGGCCCCGGCGCGGAGCAGGAGTTCGCGGGCGCCGGTCACCGCGTGGTGGCGCAGGGGCCGCAGGAAGCAGTAGCCGGTGACCAGTGCGCCCACCAGGGTGACGGTGAGGGGCATGGCGGTCAGCTGGGCCTGGGTCCCGGCGAGGGCGCCGGCGTCGCCGGAGAGTTCGACCTTGCCGCCCGTGGCCATGACGACGACGGCGGCGAGGACGGCGGTGAAGCCGCCGGGCAGGTCGGCGGCGCCCGCGGCCCAGAGGCCGAGCCCGGCGACGACGCCCATCGCGAGGTACCCGGCGACCACGGCCACCAGGGCCTGGAGGGCGATCCGGGCGAAGAGCCCGGCCGGGGCCGCGGCGGTCCGCGTGGAGGTGGAGGGCCTGCTGCTCACGGTGACCACGCTAGTACCGGGGACGGCCGCGCGCTTGTGGACGGCCACGGGCCCGTGGACGGAGCGGCCGCGGCTCGGGCGGGCGGGCGGGCCGGGGAGCGCGGAACGGCTCGCCTCCGCTTGCGGGCGGGTACCGGTCGGCGCACACAATGGGCGCGGAACGGAAGAAAGGGAAAAACGTGACTTCCCACCCGCCGTCCGGCCCTCCGTCCGGTCCGCCGTCGGTTCCCCCCACAGGTCCCCCTTCGGGCCCCCTCTCGGGTCCGAGCACACGCCCGAACGCGGCCGGCCCCCCGCCACCCCCGGGGCCGCCCTCCGGCGGCTCCGGCGGCTCCGGCGGTTCAGGAGGCTCGGGCGGCGGTTCCGGGGACGGCGGAGGCTCGTCCCGCTACCCCGAAGGAGGCAAGGGCGGCGGCCCGTGGTGGCGTTCCGTCCCGAAGGTCGCCTCGATCACCGCCGTACTGGTGGCGGCCGTCGCCCTGATCGTCGTGCTCACCAGCCGTTCGGGCGACGACGGCGGCACCACGAACGCCGGCGGCGGGGAGGTCTTCCTGCAGAGCGCCTCCGCGACCGGCCCGGACCCGTTCACGCAGTCCACGGCCCGTGCCACCGAGTCCGCCCCGCCCGCCTCGCTGCCGCCCCGCACCGGCTCCGAGGAGGCCGGCACGCCCCGGGTGTCGGGCGCTGCGCCCGGCCTCTACGGCGGGACGCGGTCGGTGGCGAGCTGCGACGTGGAGCAGCAGGTGCGCTACCTCTCCGGCCAGCCCGCGAAGAACGCGGCCTTCGCCTCGGTCCTGCGCGTCTCGGCGAACGAGGTGCCCGGCTATCTGCGCTCCCTCACCCCGCTCCAGCTCCGGGCCGACACCCGGGTGACGAACCACGGCTTCGAGGACGGCTCCGCCACCGCGTACCAGGCGGTCCTCCAGTCCGGTACGGCGGTCCTGGTCGACGACCGCGGGGTGCCCCGGGTGCGCTGCGCCTGCGGCAACCCGCTGACCGAACCGGTGGCGCAGAAGAACCCCCGGACGACGGGCACGCCCTGGCCGGGGTACGACGCCGACCAGGTGGTGGTCGTCGCGCCCGCCACGACGGTCGTGAACGCCTTCGTGGTGTACGACCCCGAGAACGGCGACTGGTTCGCGCGGAAGCACGGCGACACCGGCGACCGGGACGAGCCGGCCTCGCCGCCCACCTCGACGTCCCCGGCGCCGTGCCCGCCCGGCGCGTCGCCCTGCCCCTCCGGCAGCACCTCCCCCGGCCCGTCGACGTCCTCGCCGGGCCCCTCGCCCGACTCGTCGCCACCGGCGCCGCGGCCGGACTCGTCACCGCCGCCGCCCGAACCGCAGCCCGACTCGTCGCCACCGCCGCCCGAACCGCAGCCCGACTCGTCGCCACCGCCGCCCGAACCGCAGCCCGACTCGTCACCGCCGCCGCCCGAGCCCCAGCCGGACTCCCCGCCGCCGCCCGAACCGCAGCCGGACACCTCCACCCCGAACTCGGGGCCGGCCCCGGAGACCTCGGGGAACGCGCCGGCGGACCCGGACACGGGTGGACCGGCGGCCTGAGCCGGATGGGCCGCCGGTCCGAGCACGGCGCCGCTCCCCTCGGATCGGCGCCATATTCGGATGCCCGTCCGGGGCGACGCGTGTACGGTCCACCGAGTGGAACCGCTGACCGACAAACAGATCCGCTCGTCCTTCGTGAACTGCACCAAGGGCGAGGCGGCGCGACTGAAACTGCCGCTCGACTTCGCCGAGCTCCCCTGGGACGACCTGGACTTCCTCGGCTGGGTCGATCCCGGCGCGCCGCTGCGCGCCCACCTGGTGGTCCCGCGCGAGGACGGCCCGCTCGGGGTGTCCCTGCGGGTCCCGGCCGCCGGCCGGACCAGCGCCGTGAAGTCGAGCATGTGCCAGATCTGTCTGACCGGGCACGCCTCCTCGGGCGTGACGCTCCTCGTGGCGCCGCTCGCCGGGACCCGCGGCCGCGAGGGGAACACGGTCGGGATCTACCTCTGCGCCGACCTCGCCTGCTCCCTCTACGTCCGGGGCAGGCGGCAGCCGAAGCTGCGCGGCCGGCGCCAGGAGGAGTCCCTCACCCTCGACGAGCAGATCGCCCGTACGACGGCCAACCTCGACGCCTTCGTCCGGCGGGTCACGGCGGGCTGACCGCCCGCCGCGCCCCCGCGTCCGGGACGGCTCAGCGGAACGCCTGCTCGCCGGTGAGCGCCTTGCCGATGACCAGGGAGTGCACCTCGCTCGTGCCCTCGTAGGTGAGCACCGACTCCAGGTTGTTGGCGTGGCGCAGGACCGGGTACTCCAGGGTGATGCCGTTGGCACCCAGGATCGTGCGGCACTCGCGGGCGATCGCGATCGCCTCGCGCACGTTGTTCAGCTTGCCGACGCTGACCTGCTCGGGGGTGAGCGCGCCCGCGTCCTTCAGACGGCCCAGGTGGAGGGCGAGGAGCATGCCCTTGCCCAGTTCGACGGACATGTCCGCGAGCTTCTGCTGCGTCAGCTGGTACGAGGCGAGGGACCGGGCGAAGACGGTGCGGTCCCGGGCGTAGGAGATCGCCGTCTCCAGGCAGTCGCGGGCGGCGCCGAGCGCGCCGAAGACGATGCCGAAGCGGGCCTCGTTGAGGCAGCCGAGCGGGCCGGAGAGGCCGCGGGCCTCCGGCAGCATCGCGTCGGCGGGCAGCCGCACGTCCTCCAGGACCAGTTCGCTGGTGACGCTCGCGCGCAGCGACAGCTTCATCCGGATCTCGGGGGCGCTGAAGCCGGGGGTGCCGGCCGGGACGAGGAAGCCGCGGACGCCGTCCTCGGTGCGGGCCCAGACGACGGCCACGTCGGCGACGGAGCCGTTGGTGATCCACATCTTGGTGCCGTTGAGCACCCAGTCGGAACCGTCCCGCTTGGCGTTGGTCCGCATGGCGCCGGGGTCCGAGCCGGCGTCCGGCTCGGTGAGGCCGAAGCAGCCGATGTACTCGCCCGCCGCCATCTTCGGCAGCCACCGCCGCTTCTGCTCCTCGGAGCCGTACTTCCAGATCGCGTACATGGCGAGGGAGCCCTGCACGGAGACCAGGGAGCGCAGCCCGGAGTCGACGGCCTCCAGTTCCAGACAGGCCAGGCCGTACGCGACGGAGTTGGTGCCCGCGCAGCCGTACCCCTCCAGGTGCATGCCGAGCACGCCGGTGCCGCCGAGGGTGCGGGCGAGCTCGCGGGCGGGGATCTCGCCCTTCTCGAACCAGCCGGCGACGTGCGGTCGCAGCTCGCGGTCGGCGACGGCGCGGACGGTGCGCCGGATCTCGCGCTCCTCGTCGGTCAGGAGTCCGTCGACGGCGAGCAGGTCGAAGGGGTGGACGGGGGTGGACGACGACTTCACGGACGGCCTCCTGGCGGTGGGCGACTGGTGCCTGTGGCGGTGGGTGCCTGTGACGGCTCGGCGTGCCGAAGCGTAGCCGTACATCGGATATTGGATCCAGTATTGAAAATCCACCGGTCCGGCCCTACGGTCCGGTGGACTGGATCCAATATCCGAATCCGATGTGTCGGATCCGACGCGTCGGATCCGACACCCGCCCGCCGATCCCGAGGAGAGCGGAATGCGCGCAGACCAGCCGGACCCGTCCGACACCTCACCCGGCACGGGGCCCGCCCCCGCGCCCGGCGCCCTGTCCGGGATCGTCGTCGCGGACTTCGGCCGGGTCCTCGCCGGGCCGTACATGACGATGCTCCTGGCCGACCTGGGCGCTGACGTGATCAAGATCGAGCGGCCGGGGTCGGGGGACGACACGCGCGCGTGGGGGCCGCCGTTCGCGGGCGGGGAGGCCACGTACTTCCTCGGGGTGAACCGGAACAAGCGGTCCGTGTCGCTCGATCTGACGGATCCCGGGGACCTGGCGGCGGCGCGCGCGATCGTGGACCGGGCGGACGTCCTGGTGGAGAACTTCCGCCCCGGCACGATGGAGAGGCTGGGGCTCGGTTACGAGGCGGTGCGGGCGACGAACCCGGGGCTCGTCTACTGCTCGGTGACCGGCTTCGGCACGGCGGAGGGCGCCCGGCTCCCGGGGTACGACCTGCTCGTCCAGGCCATGGGCGGCCTGATGAGCGTGACGGGCGAGCCGGGCGGCCCGGGGACGAAGACGGGGGTGGCCCTGGTCGACGTCGTCACCGGCCTGCACGCGGGCATGGGCGTGCTCGCCGCGCTCCGGCACCGGGAGCGCACCGGCGAGGGCCAGCGCGTCGAGGTCTCGCTGCTCGGTTCCCTGCTCTCCGCGCTCACCAACCAGGCCGCCGCGCACCTCGGGGCGGGGGTCGTGCCGCGCGCGATGGGCAACCGGCACCCGAGCATCACCCCGTACGAGGTCTTCGAGGCGGAGGACCGGCCGCTGGTCCTGGCGGTGGGCAACGACCGGCAGTTCCGGGCGCTGTGCGAGCGGATCGGCCTGCCGGAGCTGGCCGGGGACGCCCGCTTCGCGACCAACGCGGCCCGGGTCGCCCACCGGGAGGAGCTGGCGGCGGCGCTCGCCGGGCCGCTCGGCACGCGCACCGCCGACGACTGGTTCGAGGAGCTGACGGCGGCCGGCGTGCCCTGCGGGCCCATCAATGACCTGGCGGACGCCTTCGGCCTGGCCGACCGGCTGGGGCTCGCCCCGCGCGTCCCCGAGTCCGCCGCCGGCCCCGGTCAGGTCGCCAACCCGATCCGGCTCGGCGCCACCCCGCCCTCCTACCGGTCCGCTCCCCCGCGCCTCGGCGAGCACACGGACGCCGTGCTCGGCGCGGAGGGCCGGACCGCGGGCGCGTCCTGACCCGGGGGAAGGCCCGGAGGATCCGTAGGAAGATGGTCACGCCGGAGGAGCGGCCCACCGGAGGAACGGTCCGGCGGCACGAGGAACGGAAGGTCACAGGCGATGAGCAGCGCGGTGCAGAAGCGGCGGCCGCAGACCGCCCAGCAGTTCGTCCTGGAGGAGCTGCGGCGCGCCATCACCACCGGGGAGCTCAGGCCGGGCGACCAGATCCGCCAGGACGCCCTGGCGGCCCGGTTCGAGGTGAGCCGGGTGCCGCTGCGCGAGGCCCTCAAGGCCCTGGAGGCCGAGGGTCTGGTGGTCCATCACATACACCGGGGCTACTTCGTCGCGGAGCTCTCGCTCGACGACCTGGAGGAGATCTACCGGATCCGGGAGCTGCTGGAGACGGAGGCGGTCCGGCTGGCCGTGGGGCGGATGCCGGAGGGCACGGTCGGCGCGCTCGAACGGATCCAGCGCGAGGTGGAGCGGGCCGCCGACGCCGGGGACGTGCCCGCGATGGCGGCGGCGAACCGGCTCTTCCACTTCACCCTGATCGAGGCGTCCGGGATGCCGCGCCTCGTGCGCCTCATCGCGACCCTGTGGGACTCCACGGACGCGTACCGCTCGCTGTACTACACGGACGCCCCGCACCGGAAACTGGCCGTGCGGGAGCACCGGGCCGTGCTCTCCGCGCTCCGCCACGGCGACGAGGCGGCCACCGTCCGCCGGCTCGACGAGCACCGGGCGCACGCGGTGGCGGCCCTGCGCGCGGTCCTGGGGCGGGACGCGGACTGATCCCCCGGAAAACCGGGTGCCGCCGGTGGCGGCGCGCCCTACGCTCGTCCGCATGGAGCACGGGGGGCACGAGGGACACGGAAGACTGGTCAACGTCGTCGACGTCGAGGCGACCTGCTGGGAGGGCGAGCGCCCGCCCGGCCAGGTGAGCGAGATCATCGAGATCGGGCTGACCGTGGTCGACCTGGACGCGCGGGAGCGGATCTCCCGCCACGGGATCCTGGTCCGCCCGGCGCGCTCGCGGGTCAGCGCGTTCTGCACCGAACTGACCGGCCTCACCCAGGCGGAGGTCGACACCGGCCTGGACTTCGCCGCCGCCTGCCGGCTGCTCGCCGCCACGTACGAGGCCGGGAGACGGCCCTGGGCCAGCTGGGGCGACTACGACCGCAAGCAGTTCACCCACCAGTGCCGGGCCGCCGGCGTCCCGTATCCCTTCGGGCGGTGGCACACCAACGCGAAGGCGGTCTTCACCGAGGCGTACGGGCTCTCCCGGCGCCCCGGCATGGCGCAGGCCCTGGAGGTCGCCGGACTGCCCCTGGAGGGACGCCACCACCGGGGCGAGGACGACGCGTGGAACATCGCCGCCCTGGTGCTGCGGATCGCCGGACGGGGCGCCTGGCCGGAGGACCCGGGCCCCGGTCGCGCGGCCTGAGGAACGGGATCCCCGGGTACGGGCCGGAGGAGCGGGCCGGGGCGATCACGGCGCCGGGGGCTGCGGTTACCCTGGCGCCGGACGCGAGGAGGAACCATGGCGCGGATGTCTTCGGCCGAACGACGCAGGCAGCTGGTCGAGGCGGCGATCAGGGCGATGACCAGGGACGGGGTCGCCCGGACCACCACCCGGTCGATCTGCGCCGAGGCGGGGGTGTCGCTGAGCGTCTTCCACTACTGCTTCGAGTCCAAGCAGGCGCTCCTCGAAGCGGCGATCGAGACGATCACCGACAACTACGTGGCGCGGGTGATGTCGGCGGTGGAGCCGGGCGCGACCCTGCGCGAGACCGTACGGGGCGCGCTCCGGACGTACTGGGACCACGTCACCGCCCATCCCGGCGAGCACATGCTGACCTACGACCTGACCCAGTACGCGCTGCGCGAGCCCGGGTTCGAGCACCTGGCGCGGGCCCAGTACGAGCAGTACGTGGCGTCGGCGGCCGACCTGGTCGAGCGGGTGGGGGCGGTGCGGGGGATCGCGCCGAAGGTGCCGGTGGAGGTGGTCGCGCGGTACCTGGCGGCGGCGATCGACGGCCTCACACTCCAGTTCCTCGTCCTCGGCGACAAGGACGCGGCGGACGGCCACCTCGACCTGATGGCCGATCAACTCGTGTCCCTGATGGAGGGTTGAGGAGTGCACGGCCGCCCTCACCCGTGAGTAGGTCATCCGTCCCGGACCCTTGACTCGGTCCTTCGGCACCGCGATCCTCGGCACGCCCGGTACTCCCCCACCGACCGGAGGCTCGCTGCCCATGACTCGTCCCCTCTCGCGCGGGAGGGGCGGCGGATCCGCCCTCCTGGCGCTCGTCCTCGCCCTGGCCGCCGTCCTCTTCGGCTCCGCCCCGGTCCCCGCCGCCGCGGGCGGCCCGTGGTGGGAGCCCGTGTCCCGTCCCGCCGCCGACTCGCAGATCAACGTCACGGGCGCGCCGTTCACCGGCACCGACGCCCGGGGGAAGGTGCGCGGGTTCGTCGACGCGCACAACCACCTGATGTCCGACGAGGGCTTCGGCGGGCGGCTGATCTGCGGCCGCACGTTCTCCGAGGCCGGCGCGGCCGACGCGCTCAAGGACTGCCCCGAGCACTACCCCGACGGCTCCGGCGCCCTGTTCGAGAACATCACGGGCGGCGCCGACGGCCACCACGACCCGGTCGGCTGGCCCACGTTCAAGGACTGGCCGGCCCACAACTCCCTCACCCACCAGCAGAACTACTACGCCTGGGTCGAGCGCGCCTGGCGCGGCGGACAGCGCGTCCTCGTCAACGACCTGGTGACCAACGGCCTGATCTGCTCGATCCTGCCCCGCGACCGGAGCTGCGACGAGATGGACTCGATCCGCCTCCAGGCCCGCAAGACGTACGAACTCCAGGACTACGTCGACCGGATGTACGGCGGCCCGGGCAAGGGCTGGTTCCGGATCGTCACCGACGCCGCCCAGGCCCGCTCGGTGGTCGAGCAGGGCAAGCTCGCCGTCGTCCTCGGCGTGGAGACCTCGGAGCCGTTCGGCTGCAAGCAGATCCTCGACGTCGCCCAGTGCGACAAGGCCGACATCGACCGGGGCCTGGACGAGCTGTACGGCCTCGGGGTGCGCAGCATGTTCCTGTGCCACAAGTTCGACAACGCGCTGTGCGGCGTCCGCTTCGACGAGGGCGCCGTCGGCACGGCGGTCAACATCGGCCAGTTCCTGTCGACCGGCACCTTCTGGACCACGGAGAAGTGCGCGGGACCGCAGCACGACAACCCGATCGGCCTCGCGGCGGCCCCGGTGATGGCGTCGAAGCTGCCGCCGGGCGTGAGCGTCCCCTCGTACGCCTCCGACGCCAAGTGCAACACCCGCGGGCTGACCCGGCTCGGCGAGTACGCCCTGCGGGGCATGATCGACCGCGGGATGATGCTGGAGCTGGACCACATGAGCGTCAAGGCCGCGGGCCGGGCGCTGGACATCCTGGAGTCCGAGGAGTACCCGGGCGTCCTGTCCAGCCACAGCTGGATGGACCTCGACTGGACCGAGCGGCTCTACCGCCTGGGCGGTTTCGTCGCCCAGTACATGCACGGCGCGGAGGGCTTCGTCGGCGAGGCGGGGCAGAAGGCCGCGCTGCGGGCGGAGTACGGGGTCGGCCTCGGCTACGGCACCGACATGAACGGCGTCGGCGGCTGGCCGGGCCCGGTCGGCACCGGCGCGCCGAACGCCGTGACGTACCCCTTCCGCAGCTTCGACGGCGGCTCGGTGCTCGACCGCCAGGTCACCGGGCAGCGCGTCTGGGACCTCAACACCGACGGCGCCGCGCACCACGGCATGGTCCCCGACTGGATCGAGCAGATCCGGCTCACCGCCGGCGGTCCGGGCGTCGTGGACGAGCTGGCCTCGGGCGCGGAGTCGTACCTGACCACGTGGAAGGCGACCGAGGACCACGAGCCGGGCGCGAACCTGGCGGCGGGCGCGCCCGCGTCGGCCAGTTCCTCGGAGTGGAACCCGTTCACCGGCTACGCGCCGGGCCGGGCCTTCGACGGCGACACGGGCACCCGCTGGGCCAGCGGCTGGTCGGACGACCAGTGGCTGCGGGTGGACCTCGGGTCGGTCCGCCCGGTCGGGAGGGTCGTCCTGGACTGGGAGCGCGCGTACGCGAGCCGGTACCGGATCGAGCTGTCGGAGAACGGTACGGACTGGCGGACGGTGTGGTCCACGACCACAGGGGACGGCGGGTACGACACGGCCGAGTTCCCGTCGCGGTCGGCCCGCTACGTACGGATCCACGGCGAGCAGCGGGCGACGAAGTGGGGGTACTCGCTCCACGAGGTGGCCGTCCACCGGGCCTGAGGGCGACGGGGACCCCGTACGGGTGAGGCCGGCCGGACCGGGAGACGGTCCGGCCGGCCTCTGCCGCGTCCCCGCTTCCCACCCCCTCGCTCCGTCGTGGCCCCCGGTGCGGGATCATGGAATCCGGAACGCAGAAGGGACGGAACGGACGATGAGGCACCGCAGTGTCGCGGACCTGATGACGCCCACCGCGGTCGCGGTGCAGCGCGGGACGCCGTTCAAGGAGATCGCGCGGCTCCTCGACGAGTACGGCATCACCGCGGTCCCGGTGGTGGACGACGAGAACAGGCCGGTGGGCGTCGTCTCCGAGGCGGACCTGCTGCGGCGGCACACGGCGAAGGACGGGCCGAGCACGGCGGAGGCCATGATGACGAGCCCGGTCGTCACGGCCCGGCCGTCGTGGACGGCGGTCGAGGCCGCCCGGCGGATGGAGCGGCACCGGGTGAAGCGGCTGCCGGTCGTGGACGCGGACGGGCGGCTGATCGGGGTGCTGAGCCGGAGCGACCTGCTCCAGCTGTTCCTGCGCAGGGACCGCTCCATCCAGGAGGAGATCCGCGAGGACGTGGTCGTCCGGATCCTGCGCCTCTCCCCCGCCGCCGTGCACATCGACGTGGACGAGGGCCGGGTGACGCTGAGCGGCGCGCTGGAGCGGCCGGGGATCGGCCCGATCCTGGTCCGGCTGTGCGAGACGGTGGACGGGGTCGTGGAGGTCGTGGACAGGCTGACGTACGAGGCGGAGGGCGGCGGGGCCTGAGGGGCCCGGCCCCGTCGTCCGTCAGGAGACGGCCTCCGGCCAGCCGTAGCCGGGGCCGGTGTGCTGCGGCACGGTCCCGGCGCCCGCGGCCTCCATCTCGCGGTCGGCCTCCCGCATCAGCTTGCCCGCCAGGTCCTTCATCGCCCGGCTCGCGGCCAGCTCGTCGCCGATCGCCGGCACGTCCGTGTCCGTCGGGTTGCAGCGGGCGGAGCCGTGGCCCGTGAGCGTCGAGGTCCCGGTGCTCAGCCGGGCCTCGGCCCGGGTCGTACCGCCGTCCTCGACCAGCTCCACACCGACCGTCCACTCCAGAGTGCGGGTCATGGTCTGCCTCCTCGCACCGTCGGGCGGCGGGCCGTGTGCACCGGCGCGCGGCCCCTTCCGATGGTTCCAGGATCCCACCGGCGGGGGCCGTGGCGCACGGGGACGGTCCCGTCCGACCGCCGTGGCCGACGACCTCGCGGCCCGGCCGGGCGGAGGCCGGTATAACCGGAGCATGATCTACCACGTCGTCCCCCTCGCAGAATGGTCCGCCCGGCCCGAGCGGCCGTACGCGCCCGCGTCCCTGGCCGAGGAGGGTTTCGTCCACTGCGCGCCCGACGAGGCGACCGCCCTCGCCGTCGTCAACGCCTTCTACCGCGCCTCCCCCAGGCCCCTCCTGGCGCTCGTCCTCGACGAGGGCCGGCTGTCCGCCCGGACGGAACGGGAGGCGGCCGTTCCCGCCCCGCCGCCGGGGGTCCCCGACGGGACCCTCTTCCCGCACGTGTTCGGGCCGCTCGACCGCGAGGCCGTCGAACGGGTCCTGGAGATCACCTGGGACGAGGACGGCCGGGCCACGGGAACGACGCCGTGGGAGTAACGCCAGGGGAATGACGCCACGGGAATGACGGAGGCCCCTTTCCCGTGAGGGCCCTTTCCGCTCTCCCCGACGCCGGGTCCGGTGTGATGACGTGTAAAGCGCGGACGCCCTGCGTGTTCTCTCAGCCCTGCGGCCCGTGGTGCGCGAGCATACGGACGCCGACACAAGCTCCCCCGCCTCGTGGGCCCGGTCGGGCGATTCCGGCCGGCGGGCGCCACGGCGCGTGACGGGCGCGGGTCGCAGTGCTCGACGCAAGAACACCGACACAGGAAGAAGGACGGACGTGTCCGGCAGCGAAAGCGAGAACCCGGCAATCCCCGCCCCCACCCCGGCGCCGACCCGGCCCCGGACCAACCGGGACTGGTGGCCCAACCAACTGGACCTCCAGGTCCTCCACCAGCACTCGCCCCTGTCCGATCCGATGGGAGAGGACTTCGACTACGCGGCGGAGTTCGCGACCCTGGACCTCGACGCGCTGAAGCGGGACGTCTTCGAGGTGATGACGGCCTCGCAGGACTGGTGGCCCGCCGACTACGGCCACTACGGGCCGCTCTTCATCCGGATGAGCTGGCACGCCGCCGGCACGTACCGCATCGCCGACGGCCGGGGCGGCGGCGGCTCCGGCGCCCAGCGCTTCGCGCCCCTCAACAGCTGGCCGGACAACGCGAGCCTCGACAAGGCGCGCCGGCTGCTCTGGCCGGTCAAGCAGAAGTACGGCCGGAAGATCTCCTGGGCCGACCTCCTCGTCTTCGCCGGCAACTGCGCCATGGAGTCCATGGGGTTCGAGACGTTCGGATTCGCCTTCGGGCGGGAGGACATCTGGGAGCCGGAGGAGATCTTCTGGGGCCCCGAGGACACCTGGCTCGGGGACGAGCGCTACAGCGGCGACAGGGAACTCACCGGCCCGTTCGGCGCCGTGCAGATGGGCCTGATCTACGTCAATCCCGAAGGCCCCAACGGGAACCCCGACCCGCTGGCCGCAGCCCGGGACATCCGGGAGACGTTCGGCCGGATGGCGATGAACGACGAGGAGACGGCGGCGCTCATCGTCGGCGGCCACACGTTCGGCAAGTGCCACGGCGCGGTCGACCCCTCGTACATCGGCCCGGAGCCCGAGGCCGCCCCCTTCGAGCAGCAGGCCCTCGGCTGGCGGAACACGCACGGCACCGGCGTGGGCGCCGACGCGCTCACCAGCGGCCTGGAGGGCGCCTGGACCTCCCGGCCGACGAAGTGGGACAACGGCTTCCTGGACAACCTGTACGGGTACGAGTGGGAGCTGACGACGAGCCCGGCCGGCGCGAAGCAGTGGACGCCCACGGACCCGTCGGCGAAGGACACCGTGCCCGACGCCCACGACCCGTCGAAGAAGCACGCCCCGATCATGCTGACGACGGACCTCGCGCTGAGGCTGGACCCGGTCTACGGGCCGATCACGAAGCGCTTCCACGAGAACCCGGACCAGCTCGCGGAGGCGTTCGCCAAGGCCTGGTACAAGCTGCTGCACCGTGACATGGGCCCCCTCTCCCGCTACCTGGGCCCCTGGATCCCCGAGCCGCAGCTGTGGCAGGACCCCGTCCCCGCGGTCGACCACGAACTGGTCTCGGACGAGGACGTCGCCTCCCTCAAGCGCCGGATCCTCGACTCGGGCCTGTCCCTGCCCCAGCTGGTCACCACCGCGTGGGCGGCGGCGGCGAGCTTCCGCGGCACCGACAAGCGCGGCGGGGCCAACGGGGCGCGAATCCGGCTCGCGCCGCAGAAGGACTGGGAGGTCAACGCCCTGCCCGAGGTGACCGGGACCGTGGAGGCCCTGGAGCGGATCCGGGAGGAGTTCAACGGCGGGCAGAGCGGCGGGAAGCGGATCTCGCTCGCCGACCTGATCGTCCTGGGCGGCTGCGCGGCCGTCGAGCAGGCCGCGCGGAACGCCGGGCACGACGTCACGGTCCCCTTCGCCCCGGGGCGTACGGACGCCTCGCAGGAGCAGACGGACGTGGAGACGTTCGCCGTGCTCGAACCCAAGGCGGACGGCTTCCGCAACTACCTGCGGGCCGGCGAGAAGCTGTCGCCGGAGACCCACCTCCTCGACCGCGCCAACCTGCTGACGCTGACCGCGCCCGAGATGACGGCGCTCGTCGGCGGCATGCGGGTCCTGGACACCGGCTTCGCGGGGTCCCCGCACGGCCGCTTCACCCGCCGGCCCGAGGCGCTGACCACCGACTTCTTCGTCAACCTGCTCGACATCGGCACGGAGTGGAAGACGTCGGCCACGGAGGAGAACGTCTTCGAGGGCCGCGACCGCGCGACGGGCGAGCTCAAGTGGACCGCCACGCCCGTCGACCTCGTCTTCGGCGCGCACTCCCAGCTCCGCGCCCTCGCGGAGGTGTACGCCTCCCAGGACGCGGGCGAGAAGTTCGTGCGCGACTTCGTGGCGGCCTGGGACAAGGTGATGAACCTCGACCGGTTCGACCTCGCCTGAGCCGTCCCCGCCCCCTTCCCGTCCCGCCACGGCCGTCGAGAGGCCGGCCGGGGCGGGGCCGCGGGGGGTGCCGTGTCTGCCGGGGCGATTGCCGGGTATCCGGGTCCCGTACGGACGACGCGGGCGGCCAGCGAAGGAGTGAAGAGCGTGACGGTCAAGGCGATGGGGTGGGCGCACTCGTTTCCCGTGTCCGGGGGCGTGCAGGCCGGCCGGCAGTGGACGCGGCGGCACCTGGCCTCCCTCCCGTGGACCGCGCGGGAGCCGGAGACGGTGGACTCCGTCGTCCTGGCCGTCTCCGAGCTGCTCACCAACGCGCACGTCCACGCGCACAGCGACGCGCAGCTCGTGCTCACGTGGGACGGCGACTGCCTCCACATCAGCGTCCACGACGAGGACCCGACGCTGCCCCGCCCCCGTGTCGCGGAGGAGGGGGCGGTCTCGGGGCGGGGCGTGAACATCGTGCGGGCCCTCGCGGACGAGTGGAGCATGCGCTGCCAGCGGCACGGCAAGACGGTCACGGCGTGCTTCCGCCCGGCCCTCCCCCCGGCCGACGACGAGTAACCGGCCGGCAGCCGGTAGGTAGTAGGCGGTAGGGGACGTTCGGGGGCCGCGCCTCGCGCGCGGCCCCCGTCCGCCCTCCGCTCAGGGCTTGTTGGCGAGGGCCCCGAGGTACTGGTTCATCTGCTTCATCCGCGCGTCCACCCGGCCCGTGCGCTCGGACACGGCCCTCAGCT
This sequence comes from Streptomyces cinereoruber, assembly GCF_009299385.1. Taxonomy (NCBI): domain Bacteria; kingdom Bacillati; phylum Actinomycetota; class Actinomycetes; order Kitasatosporales; family Streptomycetaceae; genus Streptomyces; species Streptomyces cinereoruber. The sequence continues at coordinate 752,504 of NZ_CP023693.1, forward strand.
CGTCGCGGACCGCCAGCAGGGCCAGGACCACGGCCCTCGCGGTGGGGTCCGACACGTCCTCCAGGGCCGCGCGGACCTCGTCCGCCGCCGGAACGGGTCGGGATGCCTGTGCCATGGCTGCGCCTCCTGTCCGGCCGACCGTCGGCCGTTCTCGTCCGTGTGCCCCCGAATGCCCCGTTCGCTCCTCTCCGGTCACGCTCAGAAGGCGTACCGCACCCGCAGCCACGGGGCGCGCGCCTCGATCAGGCGGCGCAGCGACTCGACGGCGGACGCCTTGGTGCCCGTGCGGTAGCGCACGTTTCGCGCGCCGTTCTCGGAACGCTTCGGCTGCTGGAGGTCCGGGCGCCACAGGACCTCCTCGGCACGGGGGTGCCATCCGAGGTTGACCTCGTGGAGGTCCTCGTTGTGCGTCAGCGTGATGACCTCCGCCGCGGCCTGGTCCTTCACCCTGCGGGGGAGCACGTCGTCCATGGCGCGGAGCAATTCGTCCCATGCCCGTTCCCAGCCCGGACGGATCACCACCGGGGAGAGGTTGAAGTGGACCTCGTACCCGGCGTCCAGGAAGTCGGCGGCCGCGGCCAGGCGGTCCGGGACCGGGCTCGTCCGGACGTCGAGGAGTCTGGAGTCGTCCGGCGGCATCACGGAGAAGCGGATCCGCGTGCGGCCCCGCGGGTCGAGCCGCAGCAGGTCCGGGTTGACGAACTTGGTGGCGAAGGACGCCTTGGCGGTGGGCCACCGGCGGAAGGCCCGGACCAGGTCGGCGGTGTTGTCGCTGATCAGGTCGTCGACCGAGCAGTCGCCGTTCTCCCCGATGTCGTAGACCCAGGCCCGGTCGTCGCACTGGTTGGGTTCCCGCTTCGGTCCGGCGGCGGCGACGTGTCGGCCCAGGGCGGCCAGGACGCGGTCCACGTTGGTGAAGACGGTGACGGGATTGGCGAAGCCCTTGCGGCGCGGGACGTAACAGTACGCGCAGGCCATGGCGCAGCCGTTGGAGAGGCCGGGGGCGATCCAGTCGGCGGAGCGGCCGTTGGGCCGGACGACGAAGGACTTCCGCTCCCCGAGGACCAGGGTGTCGCGCTTGATCCTCACCCAGCGCTCCACGTTCCCGGCGTTGCCGTGCAGGTGCGGGACGCGCCAGTGGGACTCCGTCTCCACGATCCGGGCTTCGGGGAAGCGCGCGATGATCTGCCGCCCCCGCAGGGAGTCCGCGGCGGCGGGCTCGGCGTGGATCTCCGCCACGTCGAGCATGCGGCGCGCCCGCTCCCCGTCGCGGAACGGCCGGTCGTGCGTCTCTCCGGCGGGGGCGGCCGCGAGCTCGCCCACGTCGAACAGACCCTCGGCCCCCTCCCCCGGTCCTTCGGAACGCCTTCGCATGTCCACTCCGCTGCGCTGGGCCGACACGCGCCGCCGGGGCGGGCGCTGTCGGCGGCCGGATCTCTGCCGCGGCGTCCTCCAGTGTAGGGAACCGGTCCGCCGGAGGGCCGCACGCGGCGGCTCAGGAGGGGGCGGACCCGCCGCGGTCCGACGCGGGCCAGACGTAGGGGAGGTCGTCGGGCACTCCCGGGAAGAGGTCGCGGTAGACCTCCGGGGCCTTGCGCACCAGCGCGGACCGGTGACTGCGGTGGAACGCGGGGTCGCCGAGCCAGGGTGGCAGCTCGCCGGCCGCCGCGAGCTCGTCCTGCTCCCTCACCCCTCCTCCGGGGGCCAGGGCGAGGTAGTCGCGCGTGAGGGTGGCGGCGCAGGTGTCGGAACGGCCCCCGGCCGTCCAGACGCCGCAGACGTCGAGGCCGTAGCGCACCAGGGCCTCCTCGTAACCGGCCCACATCCGCACCGCGGGGTGCCGGCGCCAGCCGTACCCGGGGACGGTGAGTCCCCGGAGGACCTGGAGGGCCTCGACGCGCTGCTTGCCCAGCCGCTTCGGGTCGAGCACGGCGGCCGAGTCCGCGAATCCGGCATAGGGGAGAAATGTCTGCACGGAACAGCCTTACCCGTTCTCCGGCTCGCCGCCTCCGGATCGCGGGGGCGTGATCGGAGCGGAGCCTCCCCGAGCCCGATCCGGCCCCCGTCCCCGGCCCCCGTACGTCACCCTGCGCACGTCGTTCGCCCGGGTCTCGCGGTCGGCGGGGCCGGCCCCCGCGGTCCTCACGGGGACGCCTGCGAAGAGGTCGACGCCCATGACGCCGGGACGGGACCGGTGGCGCGGGGAAGGCGCCGGAGACGCCCTAGGGCGTCTCCTCGGGGGTCGCGGTGTGGTCGCGGTGGCCGTGCGTGCGCCGCCGCTCCTTCATCTCCGCCTCGTAGAGGTGGGGGCGGCCCCCGGCGAGGGCCTCGACGGCGTCGCGTTCGACCTTCTTGAACGGCTCGTAGTACGTCCGGTCGTAGGACTCGACCACCTGGAACGTCCAGTGTCCCGGGATGACGTTGCGGCCGAGGACCTCCCGTTCGACGAGCGCGGCCCACTCCTCGTGGCCGGCCCGTCCGAGCAGCGCCACCGCCCTGTCCAGCTCCAGGTCGGCGGTGCCGGTGAGCTGGTGGAAGGAGTACAGGTGGCCGCGGGCCCGCTCGGTGGTCTCCAGGGCCTTGGAGAGCGAGCCCAGCGCCTCCACCGTGAGGTCGTCGACGTTCTCGGGCCGCACGCGGCGGCCCCGGTGATCATCATCGTTGGTCATGTACCCCCCTCTGCCCCCGGTCCGGGAGGGGCACACCCGACCGGGTCCCATGTGGTCCGGCCGGGTCAACCCGCCGGGCGGCGGGGGCGCGGGTCAACGGCCGCCACGGTCCGGCCCCTCCCCGGCCGCGAGGCCGCCGGGTCCGAGCAGCCCCGTGGGGCGCAGGGCGCCCTCCTCCTCCAGACGGGGCAGGGTCCTCGCCGAGGACCACGCCACGAGCGCGGGCAGGAGGGGGCGGACGGGCTGCACGAGGCGCAGCCAGGGGGGCGCGTAGACGGTGGCGGAGCGGCGGCGGACCGCCTCGGCCAGCCAGGACGCCACCTTCTCCACGGGGTACACCCTGCGCGCGGGGCGCGGCATGTGGGCGCGGAGCTCGCGCAGGACGTCGTGGGCGTCCACGTCCCGCACCATGTCGGTGTCCGTCCAGTGCAGGTACGCGATGCCGACCGCGACGCCCCGGTGGGCGCACTCCGCGCGCAGCGACCGGGCGAACGACTCGGCCCCCGCCTTCGAGGCGCAGTAGGCGCTCATCATGGGGGCCGACCCGAAGGCGGCGGTCGAGGCCACCTGGAGGAAGTACCCCCGCGAGGCGAGCAGGCCGGGCAGGAACACCCTGGCCGTGGTCGCGCTGCCCATGAGGTTGACCTCGACGACGCGGTTCCACGTCCTCGGATCGGAGGCGACGAACGGGCCGCCCTCGGCGACGCCCGCGTTGGCGATCACGACGGAGGGCTCCCCCAGGTCGCGCGCCAGCCGGTGGGCCGTCCGCTCCATGAGGTCGTCGTCCGTCACGTCGACCTCGTAGCACCGGCTCCCCGGGGGCAGCTCCCGGGCCACCCGTTCCAGGGTCTCTCGCTCCCGGCCGAGCAGGGCGATGCGCATGCCCCGGCCCGCCAGTTCCCTGGCGAGACCGGCTCCCAGGCCGCGTGCCGCGCCCGTCACGACCGCCGTCCGCCCCCGCAGGGGGTTGTCGCGCGACATGTTCCTCCAAGCGGTGGCCGGATTCTTCCCGGTTCTCCTCCCCGCCGGTCGCGGGCACGCCCCCATGGCACCACCGGGCCCTGCGGACCGCTCTCCGACTGCGCCGAATGCCGCACCGTCCCGATTTCCTCCGCGCAGGTGTGAAGACGCGGATCGGGGGCACGCGTCGCCAGGGGCGTGAGCGCCGGGAGGCGCGTGACCGACACCCCCGACCGGTGACGTATCGTCGGAACCGGTTTCGAACGTCAGTACAGGTGAGGGGAAGGGTCATGGACAACGAGGACTCGAAGCGTTTGCTGGAACTGCTGACCACGCGGCAGTCCGAACTGGTGGCGCAGTGGGAGCAGACCGTCGGAGCCTCGTTGCGCGGGCGCGTCAGCAGCGCGGAACTCGGCCGGGAACTGGGCGAGCTCTACGACGCGATCCTGGACGCCGTGTCGAAGGGCGGCCTCGCCGGGCGCGGCGAGCACTTCGCCGTCGTGCGCAGCCTCCTCGTCGAGCTGTCGCGCACCCGGGCCCGGCAGGGCTTCACCCCGACCGAGACCGCCGTGAGCGTCTTCGCGCTCAAGGAGGTCCTGGAGTCCTTCCTCGGCGGGTCCGTCGAGGACGTGCGCGCCTACCTCCAGTTCTCCCGGCTGCTCGACGACCTGGGCCTGTTCACGGTGGAGGAGTACGCCCGGACCCGCGAGGAGATCATCTCCGCGCAGTCCCAGCAGCTGCTCGAACTGTCCACGCCCGTGGTGAAGCTGTGGGACGGGGTGGTGGGCGTGCCGCTGGTCGGCACGCTCGACTCCGCGCGCACCCAGGTGGTCATGGAGAAGCTGCTCCAGGCCCTGGTGGACTCCAACTCCGCGCACGCCATCATCGACATCACCGGTGTGCCGGCCGTCGACACGCAGGTCGCGCAGCACCTCCTCAAGACCGTCGTCGCGGCGCGGATGATGGGCGCGGAGTGCACCATCTCCGGCATCCGGCCCCAGATCGCGCAGACCATCGTCGCCCTGGGCATCGAGTTCGGCGACATCCCCACGAAGGCGACCCTGGCCGACGCCCTGCGCCACGCCCTGGTGGAGATCGACAAGGCCGCCGCGGCCCGTCCGGCGGGCCTGCTGTGAGCGACCGCGTACCGGTCCTGAAGATCGGTGACATCCTCCTGGTCTCGATCCAGGTGGACCTGGAGGACCAGATGGTCCTCGACCTCCAGGACGACCTGTCCCAGCAGATCGTCGCGACCGGCGCCCGCGGCGTGGTCATCGACATCTCGGCGCTGGAGATCGTCGACTCGTTCGTCGGACGGATGCTGGCGACCACGGCCGCCATCTCCCGCGTCCTCGGCGCGGAGACGGTCGTCGTCGGCATGCGCCCGGCCGTCGCCATGACGCTGGTGGAGCTCGGCCTGTCGCTGGGCGGCGTCCGCACGGCGCTCAACCTCGAACTCGGACTGGGCTATCTGCGCCGGGCGCAGGACACCCCTCCGGCGCGCCCGTGAAGGAGTATCCGGCCGACGAGGCCTCCCGCGAGGAAGTGGCGATCCGGTCCAGCGGCGACGTCGTCAAGGCCCGCCAGACCGTGCGCGTCCTCGCCCAGCAGGCCGGTCTGTCCCTGGTCAACCAGACCAAGCTGGTCACGGCGGCCAGCGAGCTGGGCCGCAACACCCTCATCTACGGAGGGGGCGGCACGGCGGACGCGGTCATCGTCCGCGACATGGCGCGCGTCGGCGTCCGGGTGAGCTTCTCGGACACCGGCCCCGGCATCCCGGACATCGAGCAGGCCCTGACCGACGGCTGGACGTCGGGCAGCGGCATGGGTCTGGGGCTCAGCGGCGCACGGCGACTGGTCGACGAGTTCGAGCTGGACTCGGCGCCCGGCGCCGGAACCACGGTGACGGTGCTGAAGTGGGCGCGGTGAACCCGGTGTCCGGCTACGAGGTCGAGGCCGAGGACGTCGTGTGGCTGCGCCTCGACGTGGCCGTCGCCGCGGCCGCCCGGCGGGAGGCGGCGCGGCTGGCCCGGCGCGTCGGCATGCCCACGGACCGGGTGGCGGAGATCGAGCTCGCCGTGACCGAGGCGGCCACCAATCTGGAGAAGCACGCCCGGGACGGCGCCCTGGCCCTGCGGGTCGTCACCCTCCGGGGCCGGGCCGCCCTCGAACTCCTCTCCGTGGACAGCGGTCCGGGCATGGCCGACGTGGGCAGCGCGCTCACGGACGGCGTGTCCGGCAGCGGCACCCTGGGCGTGGGCATGGGGGCGATCGCGCGGTTCGCCGGCGTCTTCGACGTCCACTCCCTGCCCGGCCGCGGTACGGCCCTGCTCGCGCGGTTCTGGGCGGGGGACGGCACCGACCCGTTCGCCGGGACCGACGAACCCGAGGTCGCCGGTCTGACCCGTCCGATCAGCGGCGAGGAGGTCTGCGGGGACACCTGGGCCGCGCGCACCGAGCACGGTCCCGACGGCGCGCGGGCGGTCACGGTGATGATGTGCGACGGGCTGGGGCACGGTCCGCTGGCGGCGCTCGCCGGCGAGCGGGCCCGGGCCGCCTTCCGGGCGGGCCCCCACGGGAGCCCCCAGGACGTCGTGCGGGCCCTCCACGCGGAGCTGCGGGGCAGCCGGGGCGCGGCGATCACGGTCGCCCGGGCCGATTTCTCCCGGGGGACCGTCGAGCACTGCGGGGTCGGCAACATCAGCGCCTTCGTCGTCGGCGGCGACCGGCGGAGCACCCTCCTCTCCCTTCCCGGGATCGTGGGTCACCAGCTGCCCGCGCTCCGCCTCTTCCGGACCCCCCTGGACCGTGACGCGGTCCTCGTCCTGCACTCCGACGGCCTGAGCGACCGCTGGTCGCCGGCCGACTTCCCCGGTCTGTTCACCCGGCGGCCGGCCGTCGTCGCGGCCCAGCTCCTCGGGCAGGCCGGGGTGCGCCGCGACGACGCCGGTGTCGTCGTCGTCCGGGCGGCCCGCGGGTGAGCCGGACGCACGTCGACGGCCTCTGCGTCCTTCCGCTGGCCGTCGAACGGGACGGGTTCGAGCTGCGCAGGCGGGGGCAGTTGGTGTGTCGGGCCCTGGGGTTGGAGGGCCACGAACTGGTGCGAGTGGTGACGGTACTGAGCGAGGTGGGACGTGATCTCCTGGGCGCCCCGGGGCTCCAAGTGGACCTGCACGTGGCGAGTCCCCTCCGGGAACCCGAGCTGTTCCGGGCCCGCTTCACCTGGAGCGGGCCCCGCGTCCCCGGCCGGGAGGCGCTCGCCGCGGCCGAGCGGCTCCTGGACCACTGCGCGTACGAGGCGTCGTCCGAGGGGCACGCGTTGACGGCCGGTCAGCGGCTGCCCGCCTCCCAGGAGGGTCCGGGGCAGCGGGCGGAACGCGCCCGCGCGGCGCTCCGCGACTCGGGCGACCTCAGCATGGCCGAGGAGCTGCGGACCCAGAACCGCCAGCTCCTCCGGGCGCTGGAGGAGTCCAGGGCCCAGCAGGAGGAGCTGCAGCGGCTGAACGCCGAACTGGAGGAGACCAACCAGGGGGTGGTCGCCCTCTACAGCGAGCTGTCCGCGGAGCTGGAGGAGACGAACACGGGCGTGGTGGCCCTCTACGCCGAGCTGGAGGACAAGACCCGGCAGCTGCGGCTGGCGAGCGAGGCCAAGACCCGGTTCTGGGCCAACGTGAGCCACGAGCTGCGGGCCCCGGTCAACTCGGTCATCGCGCTCGCCCGTCTGCTGCTCGCGCCCGGCGCCGACCCGCTGACCGAGGAGCAGCGCCAGCAGATGTCCCTCATCGCCGGCTCCGGCAGTACGCTCCTGGCCCTGGTCGAAGAGCTCCTGGACGTGGCCAAGGCCGAGTCGGGGCGCCTCGAACCCCATCTGGTCCCCACCGATCCGCGGACCCTGCTGCACCAGCTGCGCGGGACGCTGCGGGGCATGGCCCGCGACGGGGTGCGGCTCGACATCCCCGACGTCGAGGACGTGCCGGAGCTGGTCACCGACGAGGTCATGCTCACCCGGATCCTGCGCAACGTGCTGTCCAACGGCCTGAAGTTCACCACGGCCGGCGAGGTCCGCCTCACGGTCACGGCCGAGGAGCGGGCCGGGCGTCCCTGGTTCGTCTTCACCACCACCGACACGGGCATCGGGATCCCCTCCGACCAGCAGGACCGCGTCTTCGAGGAGTTCTACCAGGTCCTGGGCACCCATCAGCGGGGACAGCCGGGCACCGGCCTGGGCCTGCCCTACGCCCGCAGGCTGACCAGTCTGCTGGGCGGCGTCCTCACCCTGACCAGCGAGCCGGGCGCCGGGACCTCGGTACGGGTCGAGATCCCGGCCTGCCACGACCTCTCCTCCCCGGGCGCGCAGCCGGGGGGCGCCGGCGGCGCGCGGGTGGGGTCGCTGGTCGTCGTGGACGACGACCCGACGTTCGTCGAGCTGCTCCGGCCGGTCCTGGGCCGGGTCGCGCGGAAGGTGACGGAGGTGTCGGTCAGCTCGCGGGCCGTCGACGTCATCCGCGCGGAGCGGCCCGACGCGGTCCTGATCGACCTGGCGATGCCGGCCCCCGACGGGTACGTGCTCCTCCAGGTCCTGGCCCGCGACCCGGAGACCGCGCACATCCCGGTCGTGGTCCTGACCTCGACCGACCCCGGCGACGTGGACCGCTCCCGGCTCACCCACGCGCGGGCCGTCCTGGGCAAGACGCACCTGACGCCCGAGCGCATCGCCCTGGCCCTGGCCCTCGACCCGGCCGGGCCCGATCCCACCCCGCCGGCGGAGACCGGCGGACGGCACACGTCCGGAGGAGCCACGCCGTGATCGCAGGCCGGCACCCGTCCGACCACTCGCCCGCGCGCGTCCTGGTCGTGGACGACAACCCGACCAACCGCTACGTCCTGCGGACCACTCTGTCCCGCGCGGGCCACACCGTCGTGGAGGCGGAGGACGGCACCGGGGCACTCGCGCTGCTCAAGGACGCCGACGCCCTGCCGGAGGTGGCCGTCGTCGACGTGCGGCTGCCCGACATGACCGGCTTCGAGGTCTGCGAGCGCATCAAGGCCGACCCGGCGACGGCGGCCCTCCCCGTCCTGCACGTCTCGGCGTCCGCCATCACCGTCGACGACCGCACCCAGGGGCTCAACCGGGGCGCGGACGCCTACCTCACGGAGCCCATCGCCCCGGACGAGCTCCTCGCCACCGTCACGGCCACCCTGCGCTACGCGCGGGCGCGCCGCCGGGCCGAGCGCCTCGCGGACCGCCTGCTGCACCTGAACGAGGCGACGCTGCTCCTCTACAGCGCGGACAGTGCCGCCGGGGTCGCCCGGGCGGCCGCCCGGGGCGCGTCCATCGTCCTGGGGGCGCCCGCCGTGGCGGCGATCATCTCCCCGCACGGGGAGCCGGCCTCGGCGGCCTGCGCCGGCACGGGCGGGCAGGCCTCCCCGGACGCCGTCGCCGACGTGCGGCTCGACGCCCGCGACCTGCCCCCGCACCACGGGCTGGGGGACCGCACCGGGACGCGGCTCGCCACGGTCCACGCCCGCGACTGGCCCGGCTTCCCGCACGGCCCCGTGTCCCGCGGCAGGCTGACGGTGGCCGTGGCGCGCGCCAAGCCCGGCCGGCAGCCGGTGTGCCTCGCGGTCCCCGCGGAGGCGGTCGCGACGCCCGACGACGAGCAGCTCCTGGCCCAGCTGGCCCAGGCGTGCGCGCTCGCCCTGGAGGCCCTGCGGAGCTACACCGAGGAGCACGACCTGGCGCTGACCCTCCAGCGGAGCTTCCTGCCCGAGACGCTGCCCGACTCGCGTCTCGCCGACCTCGCGGTGCGCTATCTGCCCGCCAGCGACCACGCGGAGATCGGCGGCGACTTCTACGAGGCCCTTCCGACGCGGGGCGGGCTGCTGCTCGCCGTCGGCGACGTCGCGGGCCACTCCCTCGACGCGGCCATGCTCATGGGGCAGGTGCGCCACGCGCTGCGTGCCTACGCCATCGAGGGGCATCCGCCGCACGGCATCCTCGGGCGGCTCGACCACCTGCTGGCGGCCGTCGGGGCGCGGCTGACCCTCACCCTGTGCATCGTCTTCGTCGACGAGACCACCGGTCTGCTGCACATCGCCAATGCCGGCCACCTGCCGCCGCTGCTGCGCACTCCCGACGGGTCGGTGCGCTCCCTGGACGAGCACGGCCCGCTCCTGGGCATAGGCCTCCCCCACCCGGTGAGCACCGAGGTGGCGGCGCCGCCCGGCTCGATCCTCGTCATGACCACCGACGGTCTGGTCGAACGCCGCCGTGAGAACCTGGAGGTCTCCCTGGAACGCCTCGAATCCGCCCTCGGCGGCCTCCCGGCGGACGTGGAGAGGATCTGCGACGGTCTCCTGGAGGCGTTCCCGCCCAACGGGGAGGACGACATCGCCCTGATGGCGGTGCGTTTGACAGGCGATGGGCGGTCCCTCACATTGTGAGGCTTGTATGTGCATGTGCCCGACGGGTTGCGATCCCGACGTCGAATGCGAGACGGTTGCCCCAGGACAACTGTCGTCCATAGCAGGAAGGTGGTGAGGTGCGCGCCGCGCGCCTCCGTTTGTGACTGCTTCCCGCGGTTCCCCCGCCCGTCCGTCCGGCAGCGGCCTCCAGGCCGATGCGGCGTGGATCGAGGCTCCCTATCCCGTACTGGTCGTGGACCGGCACGGCGGTCTCGTGCGGATCAACGAGGCCGCCCGGCTCCTCCTGCCCGACGCCGCGAGCGGCGACTGGCTGCACGAACGGGTGCCGTCCTGGCTTTCGGACGCCCACCGGCGCATCTGCGACGGCCTGTCGGACGCGAGATCCGGGCCGCTGACCGGGCGCATCCGCGACCGCCTCCTGGAAGCGCACCCCACGACGGGCGACGACGGCGACGTGGTGTGGTGGCTGGTCGACGAGACCGACCGCCTCTTCGCCGAGACGACCCTGGTCGACGTACGGGCGCGGTCCGAGATCCTCGCCGAGGTCTCCGGTGCGCTGCTGTCCACGCTGAACGTGGGGCGCTGCATGGAACTGGCCTCCTCGATGGCCGCGGAACACCTCGCCGAGGCCGCCGTCCTCGTGGCGCCGCCCCAGGGCCGGCGCCATCCGTTGACCTTCGCCCGTCGGGGCGGACCCGTCACGCAGTCCCTCCGGCAGGTCGACGTCTCCGCCGTGCCGGGTCTCGCCGAGGCCCTGCAGGGCTTCCCGCCCGTGCCGGCCCGTTGGATCGACCCCGCCGACCTCCCCGACTGGGTGGTGCCCGAAGGCTTCACCTCGCCGGTCGGTTCCGTCATCGTCACACCGCTTCCCGGTCACGGGGTGCCCGCCGGGGCGCTCATCCTGCTGCGCTCCGGCACCGAGCGGGCCTTCAGCGAGAGCGAGGAGGTGTTCGCACGCCTGTTCGCCGCGCGTGCCGGGGCCGCCCTGTCCGCGGCCCGCCTCTACACCGAGCAGGCGGCCATCACCACCACGTTGATGCGCGAACTGCTGCCGCCGGTGCTGCACCACGTCCGCGGGGTCGAGTACGCCGGCGGCTACCGTGCCTCGAAGGACCACGAACGGGTCGGCGGGGACTTCTACGACGTCCACCCCAGTGCCGACTCCTCCGGGGAGACCCTCGTCGTCCTGGGCGACGTCGCGGGCAAGGGCCTGGACGCGGCGGTCCTGACCGGCAAGATCCGCAACACCCTGCACGCCCTGCTCCCCCTGGCCGAGGACCACCAGCGGGTCCTGAACCTGCTCAACGGCGCGCTGCTCTCCTCGCACCACACCCGCTTCGCCACCCTCGTCCTCGCCTCCGTGCACAACCAGGACGGCCGGACGCGGCTGCGGCTGACCAGCGCGGGGCACCTGCCGCCGCTCCTCGCCCGCGCCGACGGCACGGTGGAGGAGGTCGCCACCCGCGGCACCCTGGTCGGCGCGCTGCCGGCGGTCGAGGCCCGGACCGTGGAGACCGTGCTCGCCCCCGGGGAGACGTGCCTGCTCTACACCGACGGCATCGTCGAAGCGCGGGGCGGTCCCCTCGGGGACGACTTCCTGGGTACGGAACGCCTGAAGAGGGCCCTGGCCGAGTGCGCGGGCATGCAGGCGGAGGCGGTCGTGGAGCGGATACAGATGCTGGCCGCCCAGTGGCTCCGCGAGGGCCGCCACGACGACATGGCCGTCGTGGCGATCACCGCCCCCAGGGCCTCGTCGCTCACCACGGACGAAGAACGCGGCCGGAACGGCGGGAGGAACACGTGAGGCAGGCCACCACGACGGACACGGTGGCGGAACGGCTGTGGAGGGCAGCGGTGGAAGGCGACGAACCCGCCGCCGCCTCGGTCGTCCACGAAGCGCTCGACGGGGGCGTGCCGGAGGAGACCCTGCTCCTCGACGTGCTCGCGCGGGTCCAGGCGCGGGTCGGCGTCGAGTGGGCCGCCGACCGCATCACCGTGGCCCAGGAACACGCCGTCACCGCCATCAACGAGCGGATCGTCGCCTCCCTGGCGCACCGCCGCATCGGCGGTGGCGCCGCGCCTTCCCGGGGCCGCGTCACGGTCAGCTGCGTCGACGGCGAGTGGCACGCGTTCCCCGCCCGCCTCGTCGCGGAGGTCCTCTCCCTGCACGGCTGGCGGGTCGACTACTTCGGGGCGCAGACCCCGACCCCGCACCTGGTCGCCCATCTGCACCAGAGCAACCCCGACGCCGTCCTGCTGTCCGGATCGATCCCGACCCACCTGCCGGCCGCCCACGCCGCCATCACCGCCTGCCAGGCCGTGGGCGTCCCGGTTCTGGCGGGCGGCCGCGCCTTCGGCTCCGACGGCCGGTACGCGCGCACGCTGTGCGCCGACCGGTGGGCGCCCGACGCCCGCGGCGCGCTCGCGGTCCTGGACGAGGGCGTGGCACGGCCGAGCGCCACGGCCGGCCGGCAGATCGTGGACGACCTGCCGCACCTGGCCGACCAGGAGTACACGATGGTCGTCCGATCCCGGCACCGGCTGGTCAAGCAGACCCTGGCCGACCTGGAGGACCGGTTCCCCCCGATGCGCGCGTACGGCGACCTCCAGCGCGAGCGCACGGCGGAGGACATCGCGCACATCGTCGACTTCCTGGCCACCTCGCTCTACGTGGACGACGCCGAGCTGTTCACCACGTTCCTCACCTGGACCGCCGACGTCCTCGGGGCCCGCCGCGTCCCCGCCCGCTCCCTCGTGGCGGCCCTGGACGTCCTGGCGGAGCAGCTGCGTGACTTCCCCCGTGCGACGCGCTCGATCGAACGGGGCGCGGCCGCCCTGGGCGCGCACGCCCTCCGTACCGGCCCCGGCACCCGCTCATGAACGGATTCCCCCCCACCGAGTTCGTCCTCGGCCTCGCCCGCGAGCCCGGCTCGCTGTACGTGCGCGTGATCGGGGACCTCGACTACGACACCTGCGACGAACTGGTCGACGCGGTCACCGAGCACCTGACGGGTGACGGGACGCCGCCGCGGGGCATACGGCTCGACTTCGACGGTCTGACGCACATCGACTCCTCGGGCCTGTCCGCCCTGCTGCTCGTCCACCGCCGGGCCAGCGCCCTCGGCGCCACCCTCCATCTGGACAACCGCCCGGACTTCCTGGAGCGCATGCTCCACATCACCAACGTCCTGGACCACCTCACCGGCCCGCCGCCGGGCCCTCAGTCCGGTCGGTCGGCGGGCTGACGCAGGCGGAGCCGGGCGACGACCTCCTTGCCCGTCCCCAGGTCGTTGTGGTGCAGCCGCTCGCACAGGAGGACGACCAGGCGGAGGCCGTGTCCTCCGGAGCGGCGGGCGTCCCGTTCCCGGACGACCGGTGGCCGGGAGGAGCCGTCGCGGACGGTGACGTCCAGCAGGGAGCCCCCGGGCGACAGTTCGAGGAGGAGCGCGCCGGGGCCGGGGGCGTGCCGGTAGGCGTTGGTGACCAGTTCGGTCACGACGAGCTGGGCGTCCTGGCTCGCCCGGTGGCCGGGAGGATGTCCCGCCAGGGCTAGCAGGGTGCGCGCGGCGTGCCGGAAGTCCGCGACCGGCGCGTCCGCCGTCTCCCAGACCATGCTGAACCGCATGGGCGCCGCCTCTCCCTGCCCGTGCGGGGCCGGTGCGTGGTCGAATCGTCTGACGGAGTCCCCCCGGCCGCTTCCCGGTGCCGCCTCCCGTTCCTCGCCGCGGGTCACGGGCCTCAGCTGGCCGGGGAGGGGCCCGTGCTGACGATCCGGAAGTGGTCGAGGGTCCCGCTGACGTCCAGGAGGCGCAGCACCGCGGAGTGCAGGGGGCCGATCAGCACCAGTTCGCGTCCGTCCGCCTCGTGGCGGCGCCGGGCTTCGAGCAGCGCGTTGAGGAGCATGCTGTCGGCGAACGTCACCCGGGAGAGGTCCACCGCCGTCATCGGGGAGGCCGCCTCGTCGGCCGCCGTCCAGGCGGCCTCGACCTCCTCCACGTCGTCATGATCCATCTCGCCGCGCATCGTGATCAGGAAGACCTGCTCGTGTCGCGTGAGGTGCACTTTTCCCTCGGGGACCGCATACATGCCGTCATCCTCACATCGGCGGACGCCGCCACGCCAGCCGCCCCCGGACGGGCGGGCCGCTACGGGGCCCGGACAGCCGGGCCCGGAGCGCCGTCCGCTTCCGCGGTCCGGCGTCGCCGGAGTACCGCCGCGAGCATGGTGATCAGGACGCCGGCGACCGCCCAGGCCGAGAGCACCAGCAGGGCGGAGGTCATGTCGTTGCCGTGGAAGTACGAGATCGAGCGGGCCGCCCAGGTGCCCGCGCCCGGTGGCAGGGCCGGGCCGATGGCCTCCCAGAACGGTGGCAGCATCGGCGCGGGGAAGGCGCCGCCCGCACTCGGGTTGCCCGCGATCACGACCAGCAGGATCGCCAGGCCGATGCCGATGACGCCGAAGAGGCCCTGGAGGGCCAGGGTGGCGGCGCCGACCGCGAAGATGAGCAGGGCGCCGAGCCCCCACAGGGCCCACACGCTGCCCGGCAGGGCTCCCAGGACCGGTCCGACGATGACCGCGCCGCCGAGGCCTCCGGCGAGGGCGACCAGGGTCATGGTGCCCAGGCGGGTGGCCGCGCGGGTCGGGTTGGCCGGGCGGGCGCCGGCGCTGATCGCCAGGATCGACGCGCACAGGTAGGCCCCGACGCACCAGCCGATGACCAGGTAGAACGAGGACAGGCTGTTGAAGTCGTGGGGCGAGGACGGGGCCACGTCGACCGTGCGGACGGTACGTCCCTGGTTCTTGTCCACGGCGGCGAGGAGCGACTCCAGCGCGAGGGACAGGGCCCTGCCGCCGCCGGAGGCGACCAGGAGCGTGTCGGTGGTGCCGGCCGGGCGCACCACGAGCGCGCCGTCGATCTCCCGGTTCACGAGCTGCTGCCGCGCGGTCCGCTCGTCGGGCAGCGCGCGCGGGTCGAGCGGCGAGCCGGGCAGTCCCTCCAGCCGGGCCACCGTCTGTCCGGCCACGGCCTGCGGTGCCACCACGCCGAAGGGCACGTCCTTGAGCCTGGGCTCGTGCAGTGCGCCCACGTAGGAGGCGACGAACAGCAACTGGAGGGCGATCACTCCGATGACCAGCAGGGTGGCCCGCGGGGTGACGGCGTCCTTCACCTCGGACAGGGTGCTCTGTTTCATGTCCCCCACGGTCCTGGGGGTCCGGTGTCCGCGCAGCCGGAGGGCACCCGAACGGCTGTAGTACGCGCGCGTGGGACGGCCCGCGCCCCCGGAGCGGCTCTGCTCCGGGGGCGCGGGGCGCGGGGTGCGGGAGGTGCGGGTGGCGCGGGTGGCGCCGGTCAGAACTGGAGCGACCAGGCGTTGACGTAGCCGGTGTCGTTGACCCAGTTGTCGGTGACGCGGAGCTTCCAGGTGCCGTTGGCGGCCTTGGCGGAGGCGTCGACCGTGAACGTGCCCTGGACGTGGTCGGCGCTGTCGGAGGAGTTGTAGTTCTTCAGGACGAACGCGCCGCCGTCGGGGGCGACCAGTTCGACCTTCAGGTCGCCGCGGAAGGTGTGGCGGATGTCGACGGTGACGGCCAGGTTCGCGGGGGCGTTGCCGGTGACGCCGGTGACGGTGATCGGCGACTCCACGGTGGCGTTGTCGCGGATCTGGACGTCGTCGGTGTTCTCGAACCTGTCGCCGGTGGGCGGCGGGGTGGTGCTGCCGGTGCCGGTGTGGAGGAGCTTGTTCGGGGAGCCGGTGCGGGGGTCGGTGACCTTGCCGGAGGTGGCGTCGGCGACCAGCTTGTCGCGGACCTGGGCCGGGGTCCAGGTCGGGTTGGCGGCGAGCAGCAGGGCGGCCGCGCCGGCGACGTGCGGGGCGGCCATGGAGGTGCCGCTCATCGACTGGGAGGCGGTGTCGCCGGAGTTGGACGTGGAGACGATGCTGTCGCCGGGGGCGAAGATGTCCAGGCAGGAGCCGTAGTTGGAGCCCTGCCCGTTGGACCAGCCGGTGGCGCGGGCGTCCCGGCTGTTGGTGGCGCCGACGGTGATGGCGGCCGGGGTGGAGGACGGGGAGTAGGAACACGAGTCGGCGTTGTTGTTGCCGGCCGCCACGACCCAGGTGACGCCGGAGGCGATGGAGGCCGCCACCGCGTCGTTGACGGACTGGGTCTTGCCGCCGCCGATGCTCATGTTGGCGACGGCGGGCTTCTGGGCGTTCTTGGTGACCCAGTCGATGCCCGCGAGGACCGGGGCCCAGGTGCTGCCAGAGCTTCCCTGGCAGTTCAGCACCCGGACGCTGACGAGCTTGACGCCCTTGGCGACGCCGTACGCGCCGCCGCCGACGGTGCCGGCGACGTGGGTGCCGTGGCCCTGGCAGTCGGAGGCGTTGGAGTCGTTGTCGATGAAGTCGTAGCCGCTGACCGCGCGGCCGCCGAAGTCGCGGTGGCTCATGCGGATGCCGGTGTCCAGGATGTACGCGTTCACGGTGGAGGCGGTGGTGGCGTACGTGTAGCTCTTGTCGATCGGCAGGTCGCGCTGGTCGACGCGGTCCAGGCCCCAGGAGGGCGGGTTGGGCTGGGTGTCGACGGCGTACGCCACGGCGTCGGCCTCCACCCGGGCCACCGACGGGTCGGCGGCCAGCTCCTTCGCCTCGCTCTCCGTCATCTTCACCGCGAAGCCGCGCAGGGCGGCGGTGTAGGTGTGGCTCACCTTGCCGGCGTGCCGCTTGGCCAGGGCCTTCGCGGAGGCGGGTATGTCGGCGCGGGCGACCGAGTCCTTGAAGGTGACGATGTAGGAGCCGTCGACCGCGCCGGGGCGGTCCGCGCCGACGATGCGGCCCTCGCCGCCGCCCGGCGGTACGGGGGCGGCCGTGGCCCCGGCGGCGGAGGCGGCCCCGGCGAGCAGGGCGGCACTGGCGCCGACGGCGAGCAGGCGCCGGAGGGCGCGAGCGTCGAACTCCATGGTTTCTCCCTTGAGATCCCTTGAGAGGTGTCCGGGCCCGGCTCGGGCCCGGAGGGGGGACACCCGCCGCCCCGGTGGCTCCGGACGCGCTCCGTCGGTGGTGGAGAGGGCGCGTCCGGAGGCCGGCCGCCGGATCGCCGGGACGCGATCCTGTCGGGATCATGACAATGAGCCGGACGTGGCGGTCGTGCGGGCGCCTTCGGGTGTCGGCGCCCACGGCGGTGGGGCGGTGTGGCGCGTCGTACGGAGTCGGCTCCGCACGGCGCGGGTCCGGCCGTCCCCGCACCCCGCCGGCTGGGGACCGGAGTGTGCGGGACGGCGTCGCCGGACCGCCCAGAGCTTCGTCCGGCCGGGAGGAACACAGCAATCCGTAGCGCTACCCAAAGAGCAGGAACGGCGGCCGGGACGACCGCCCGCATTCCGTAGGTGGTGGACCCCTATTGCGACCTCGGCCGTCCGGAGGGTAGACCACCTGCCCAACGGGCGGCCCCGGCCCCGGTCGTACGGGAGGCCTTCCGGACGCGTGGTCGGTGAGAGGCGGAGCCGTGGAGAGACGTTCCTTCGATACGGGTTCCTCCGGTGCGGGGCCTTGCGGTACGGGATCCTCCGGCACGGACTCCTTCCGTGCGGGCTCTTTCCGTGCGGGGCGCGGCGAGGGGGCGGCCGGCGGGGGCGGGTGCGCGGAACGGGCCTCCACCGGGCGGGCCCTCACCCGTCGGATCTTCGTCGGGCGGGCGGAGGAGACGCGGCGGCTGCGGGAGGCACTGCGGGCGGGGCCGGGCCTCACCGTCGTACGGGGAGAGGCGGGGACGGGGACGTCCCGGCTGGTGGACGAGGTGCTCGACCGGGCGGAGTTCGCGGAGTGGACGCAGCTGCGCGGGACGTGCCCCGACGCGGCGGACGCGGTGCCGCTCGGGCCCGTCGCCGACGCGCTGGCCGGGCTGCCGTACCGGCCCGGCCTCCCCGACCGGGCGCTGCCCGCGGTGGCCGGGGCCGTCGGCCTCCTCGTACCGGAACTGGCCGACCGGCTGCCGGACCCGCCCGCCGGGGCGTCCGATCCGGAGGTGCGGCGCGGGCTGCTGCCGCGCGCGATCGGGGCGCTCCTCGCGGCCGTCGGGGACGCCGTCCTGGTCGTGGAGGACGTCCACCGCGCGGACCCCGCGACCCTCGCCCTGCTCCGGCGCCTGACGGGCGCGATGCCGGCCGGGCTGCGGCTCGTGGTCACCGAGGACGCGGCGGCCGGGCCGCCGGCCCTCGGCGTCCGCGTCCCGGACGGGGTACGGGTCGAGGAGATCGAGGTCCGGCCCTGGGCGCCCGGGGAGACGGACGAGTTCGTCGGGCGGTGGCTCGACGCGCACCGGCCGGACCGGACGGACGAACAGGAGGAACTCGCCGCCCTCGTGCACGAACTGACCGACGGCCTGCCCGGAGCCGCCGGAGAACTGCTGCGGAGCGCCGGGGAACTCCTGCGGGAGGACGGCCCCTGCCGGAAGGATGACGACGGCCCGACGGGCCTCTGGCCGGGTCGGGACGACCGCGTGACGGGCCGCCGGGCGGACGAGACCGAACGGATTGCCGGCCCTTGGGCGGGCCCGGACGACCGCACGGCGGGTCCTCGGGAGGGCAGGGCCGACAGGTCGGCCGGCCCTCGGGCGAGTCGGGGCCGTCGCGAGAGGGGGCCTCGGACGGGCGCGGGCGGTCGGGGCGCGGAGACGTGGGTGGGGGCGGGTGGGCCGGTGTGCGCCGCCGTGGGTGAGGTCGGGGTGCCCGTGCGGGTGCGGCGGGAGCTGGCCCGGCGGTGCGCGCCGCTCGGCGAGGACGCGCGGCGGGTCGTGGAGGCGGCGGCCGTCCTCGGCCTCGCGGTGCCCGTCGACGTGCTCGCCGAGGTCGCGGACCTCGCGCCCGAGCGGGCCGAGGAGGCCGTCGAGGCGTGCGTACGCCGGTCCGTGCTGCGGGCCGACGGGCCGTGTCCCGTCTTCCGGCACCCGCTGGACCGCCGGGCCGCGCTGGCGTTCCTCTCCGGGCCGCGGCTCGCCCGGCTGAGCCTGCGCGCCGCCCGCGCGCTGCGCCGGAACGGCGGCGGGCCGCCGCCGCTGGCCGACCTCGCCCGGCTGTACGCGGCGGCCGGACGGGTCCGCGAGGCCCTGCGCTGCCTCGTCGCCGCCGCCGACCGGGCGGCCGCCGCCGGCGACTACGCGACCGCCACCGGCCTCTACACCCGGGCCGTCGCCGAGGACCCGCGCGCGGAGGGCCGGATCCGTACCGCCGCGAAGCTGGCCCGCACCGCGCAACTGGCCCGCGCGGGCGAGCCGGTGGTGGCCGCCGTGCGGCGGGTCCTGGACGAGGACGGCCCGCCGCCCCGGCTGCGCGGCGAGATCCGGCTGCACCTGAGCGTCGTCCTGCGCAACCAGAGCGGAGGGGCGCTCGACAGCCTCAACGAGGTCGCCCGCGCCATCCCCGACCTGGAGGCCTCCGACCCGCAGACCGCCGCCCGCGCCATGGCGGTCGCCGCCATCCCCTCCATCAAGGGCTGGCCCGTCGAGCGCCACCGGGAGTGGCTGGAGCGCGGCGAGGCGCTCGACGGCCGGGTCGCCGACCCGGTCGCCCGGGCCGCCGTCGCCGCCAACCGCGCCACCGCCCTGATGCTGCTCGGCGATCCGCGGGCCTGGACCGCCGCCGAGGCGCTGCGCGGCCCGGCCGGGTCCGCGATGGAGGCCGCGCACCACGCCCGGGGCTGGACCAACCTGGCGCACGCCGCCAGCGCCCTCGGGTACGGCGCGCGGGCCCGGGAGTTCCTCGACCGGGCCGCCGACGGGCTCGCCGACACCAGCAGCCCCTACCTGGAGGGGCTGACCCAGACCGCCCGGCTCGTGCTCGCCTGGCACGAGGGGCGCTGGCAGGGCCTGCACGGGGCCGCCGACCGCACCGCCCGGCTCTACCGGGAGATACCCGACCTGACGTCGGAGGCCACGCTGGTGCGCGGGCTGACCGCGCTGCACGTGCTCGGCGACGTCCCCCGGGCCCGCCACGACCTGGCGGAGGCAGCCCGTACCACCCGTTACGACACCGGTCTCATCCTCACCGCGTCCGCCGCCGCCACGGCCCGCGTCCATCTGGAGGCCGGGCGGCCCGGGCAGGCGTGCGAGGCAGTGGAGGAGGTGCTGCACCGGCTCGACCTGACGGGCGGTTGGGTGTGGGCCGGGGAGGTGCTGCCCGTCGCCGTGGAGGCCCTGCACGGCAGCGGGCAGACCGCGCGGGCGCGCCGGCTCGTCGCCGACTTCGCGGCCGGGATCGACGGCGGCGACGCGCCCGCCGCGCGGGCCGCCCTGACCGTGTGCCGGGCGCTGCTCGCCGAGGCCGGGGAGCGGCCGGAGGAGGCCGTCGGACTGCTGGCGGAGGCGGAGGAGCGGTGGCGGCTGCTCGGCCGTCCCTTCGACGCGGCCCGGGCGGCGGAGGCCCGGGGCCGCTGCCTGCTCGGTCTGCGCGGGGAGGCGGCGGCCGACGAGGTCCGGGAGGTGGTGGAGGCCTACCGGCGGCTCGACGCCCGCTGGGACGTGGCCCGCTGCCGGCGGCTGCTGCGCCGGCACGACATCGTCACCACCCACCGCCGCGGCCGGCTCGGCTACGGCGACCGGCTGTCCCCGCGCGAGCAGGAGGTGGCCCGGCTGGTCGTGCAGGGGCGCGCCAACCGGGACATCGCCGAGAGCCTGGTGCTCTCCACCCGGACCGTGGAGCACCACGTGGCGCGCATCATGCGGAAGCTGAACGCCGCGTCCAGGGCCGACATCGCCCTGGCGGGGTGGGGGGACGGCGGGACGGAGGCGCGTCGGCGGTAGCCGGGCGGGGAGGTCGCCGGCGGTCCGCCCGGAAGGGGTGTCGGACCCCTGTGGCAGGGTGGGTCGCGGGCGGGGGAACCGTCCTCGACGGCCCCGGAGAGCGCAGGGAGCAGCACGTGGACGACCCCGGTACCAGCACGGACGGCACCGGTACGGAAGGCACCGGCGCGGACGGGACCGTCATGCACGGCACCGGCGCGGACGGGACCGGCGCGGACGGGATCCGCATGCACGGGACCGGCGCCGAAGGTCGCCGCGCGGCGCGGGGCCGTTCGGACCTCGCCGTGGTCACGGCCTGGTGGCGGGGGCTCGGCGGCGACGGGTTCCTCGTGCTCCCGCCGCCGACCCGGGGGCGCTACACCCAGTCCGACGGCCACGAGGACGCCGCCGAACTCGCCGCGGTGCGGGGCCTCTCGGCCCCGGTCTCCTTCGCGTACTGGCACTGGCAGTCCCACCGGCGGTCCTTCGACCGCTCCGGCGCCCTGACGGGCGAGCTGCTGCTGCACTGGGGCGGCGACCACGCCGCCGTCGCCGCCGGGCTCGGCGAGGGGCCCGCCGGCTTCCGGATCACCGACAACGGACCGGGAGGCGCCTTCGGCCTGGACCGGGTCACCGGCCGGGACGGGGCGGGCCTGCCCGACCCGGCGGACCCCGACGGCGTACGCCAGTTCCTCGACGCGCTGGACGAGCCGGCGGACCGCTCCGCCGTCTCCTTCCGGTACCGGCCGCTGTCCCCCGCCCAGGCCGCGTGGCTCCACGAGCGGCTGCGCGGCCCCCTGGACCTCTCCGCCGCGACCCGGTTCGCGGTCTCGCTGGAGCGGCGGGACGGGCTCGCGCCCGACGAGACGGAGCGGCTGCTGCGCGCCTGGCGGGCGGAGTACGAGGGGCGGCCGGCGGAGTGGGGCGCCTGGAAGGAGCTGCTCCACGCCCTGCTGCGCCACGGCTTCGAGGAGGCCTGGGAGGTCGTCGCCGAGCTCGGCGCCCGGGCCGCCCCCGTCCTGCGCCGGGTGCCGTCCGAGCGGGGCCTGGCCGTCGTGCGGGAGACCGCGCTCGCCGGCGACCGGAGCGCGGTCCACGCCTGGCTGACACTGCACCGCGCGCTCCGCGAGCCCGACGCGGTACGGGCCGCGGCCGCCCTCGCGGCGGAACTGGAGGCGCACGGCGCGCCGGAGGAGTCGCTGCGCGGCCTCCACGAGGCGCTGGTCGGGGCCGTCACGGCCGACTGGCGCCGGGAGACGGGGGCCGACCACCGGGCCGGTCTGTCCTGGTCCGCCCTGACGGTGGTCCGCCTCAGCACCGACGAGCGGCTGCCGCGCGCCCTGCGCGTCCTCGCCGCGGACGCGGCCCGCGACCGGGTGGAGCTCGTACGGGAGGAGGCGCTCCGGCCCGGCGGCGGCGCGTTCGCCGGCACTGGGGCCGACACCGACGACGTACTGGCCGCCGTGGACCGCTACGAGGCCGCCCGGGACGGGCTCCTGTCCGGCACCGGGCCGGACCTCACCGCCTACGAGGGCGCGCTGGGCGACGTGTGGCACCGGTACCGGACGCTCACCGACGCCGACGCGCGCTGGCTGCGGGAGCGGGTGGCCGACCCGGGGACCGGACTGCAGGGGCTCGGGTTCTGCCTGGAACTCCTCCTGGCCCACGGCCTGGCCGGGGCGTCGGAGGTCGAGGCGCTGCTGCCGCGCCGGATGAAGGACCTCACCAAGAAGTACCGGACCACGTACACCGAATGGCGCCACCCGCTGGTCACCCTGACCTGCCTCGCCCTCGACCTGGACCATCCGGCGGCGGGGAGGCTGGTCTCCTGGTGGAACGGGGCCCGGCCGGTCTGGAAGGACGAGCTGCGGCTCCTCACCCACCTCGGCGCCCCCGACGAGGCCAAGGCCGCCGAGCTGTGGGACTTCGTCACCTCGCCCGCCCACGACGTGGGCCAGCTGATGACCTGGGTCCTGGTCCGGGCCCGCCTCGACGGGGAGCATCCGCTGCTCGTGGCCGACCGGCTGATCGGCGTCCCCGGGATCCCCCCGCACAAGCTCCAGCAGGTGCTGGTCGGCGTGGCCGACCCCGCGCAGCCGCTGTGGCACTACTCCGTCGACGACCGCAGCCGGGGCTGGTGGCAGCGCGCCCTGGAGGTCGCCGAGCACCCGGGCCTCTCCCCCGAGGCCCGTGCGATCGGCCTGCGGACCGCCCGCGCCCACTCCCTGGTCCGCCGCCCGGACCAGGTGAAGCCCGCGCCGCTCGTGGGCCGACCGGTCACCACGCCTCGGTGTCCGTCGAGGTGCGCTCCGCCGGTTTCGCGCCGCCGCGCGTCCTCAGCCGTGTCGCCACGAGGGGCAGGAGGAGTACGGAGAGCATGGCCGCGCCGACCAGCGCGGCCGCCTCCTCCGCGTCGAGGAGTTCCTGGTCCACCCCGATGGTGGTGATCGCGACGACGAGCGGCAGGCACGTGGCGGCGTAGAGGGCCAGGGCCGACCGGTCGGCACGGACGAGGTCGCGGGGCGCCAGGAAGTACACGGGCAGACCCCTCACGACGAGGAACAGCAGCAGGAACAGCGGGACCAGCGCGAGCGTCCCGGGGTTTCCCAGGAGTTCGTCCAGCTGGAACTCGATGCCGGTGACCACGAAGAACAGGGGCACGAGGAAGCCGAACCCGATGGCCTCCACCTTGCCGAGGATCTCGGCGCTGCTCTCCGGTGCGGCGCCGTCGAGCACGAGCCGGGTGAGCACGCCCGCCGCGAAGGCGCCGAGCAGCACGTCGAGGCCGAACGCCTGCGACAGGCCCAGCATCGCCGCGAGCAGCAGCACGACGAAGCGGACGGCGAACTGGCCGCTGCTGTGCAGCGTCCTGGCCATCAGGCGCGGGAGCCACGCGGGCGGCGGGCGCATCGCCAGGACCACCGCCCCTGCGGTGATCGCCCCGAACGCCACGAGGAGGGCCGCGGACTCCGCCGGCCTGCGGCCGCTCAGGAGCAGCGCCATGGCGATGACGGGTCCGAACTCCCCCACCGCCCCGAACGCCATCGTCACGTCCCCGAAGCGCCCCTTCAGTTCCCCGCCGTCCTTCAGCACGGGGAGGACGGTGCCCAGCGCGGTGCTGGTCAGCGCGGTGCCGACGACGAAACCGGTGAAGACGTCCCCGCCGCTCAGCAGCAACCCGAGGCCCAGCCCGGCGGCCAGGGAGATCAGCCAGGCGCCCAGCGAGCTGCGCAGGAGGCCGCCGCGGACGTTGGCGAACTCGATCTCGTAGCCGGCGAGGAAGATGAGCATCGACAGGCCGAGTTGGGACAGGACGTCGATCACCTCGTCCGAGCGCGCCCACCCGAGGACGTCCGGGCCGATGAGGACGCCCAGGACGATCTCGAAGATGACCAGGGGGACGCGGACCCGGCGGGCGAGGCCGTCGGCGAGCAGGGGTGCGAGGACCGCGGCGGACATGATCAGGAGGAGGGTGGTGGCGGAGGACACCTCCGGTGTCTAACACGCGGTGCGGGGATCGGCGGTGAGGCCGCTCCGGGCGCACCCGTTCGGCCGGAAGGACCGGAGCGGGCGGGCAGGGCGGTACGTGGGCGGCCCGGGCTCGGACCCCGGCGGCCGTCGGCGGCTCACGTCGGAGGGGCGGCCGGTTCCGGTGGCGGGGCGTCGGCGGGGGCCTCCGCGGCCAGGAACTCCACCAGGGCCAGGGCGAGGAGCAGCGCGAGGGCGAGGCCGAGGACCACCCAGCCGGTGGGGTGCGGCCAGAAGACGTAGCCGGCGAGCGCCGCCGCGACCAGGGCGCCGGTGATCCAGGCGCGGTACCGGTGGACGAAGGGGCCCACGGGCCCCGTGCGCAGACCGGAGCGGTCGGCCGTGGCGCGGGCCGCGCCGATGCCGGAGGTCCACGGGCCCCTGGCCAGGGCGGCGCGGCGGCCCGGTCCGGTGAGCCAGGCACGACGGGGGCGAGGTCGAGGGTGACCGCGTCGTCCTCCACCCGGACCGCGCCGCCGCCGCTGCCCGTGAGGGCCTTGTCCACGGAGGCGTGGACCGCACGGTCGGCCTCCGTCCGGACGGTCGCGAAGGCGTCCGAGCCGGTGACCTCCCGTGCCTTCTCGTGCACGAACCCGCGGACCGCGTCCTCCAGGGAGTCGCCGAGGCCGCCCGACGCCTTCTCCAGGCGAGGCCGTTCCCCGGGGGCGGCGCCGGCGTCTCCTCCCCGGGTCCGTTCCGCGGGCCGGTCACACGGCCGCCGGGGCGAAGGGGCGCATCTCGTCGCCCTCCGGCTGGACGACGCCGTAACTGCCCTCCGGTACCTCGTTCCAGGCGCCGGGCAGGTCGCCGAGGGGTTCGGACACGATGAGGCGGGTCCCCTCGGAGGCTCCCTGCAGGAACGTGACGTCGGGGTGGAGCCGGCGCAGCGTCTCCACCCGGCTGCTGTAGAACAGGGACCGGGAGGCGCGCTCGCTGGAGTAGCGGAAGGCCCAGAGGCGTTCGCCGTCGCTGATGGCCAGCGTCATCTGGAGGGGGAACTCCACGCCGTGCTCGCGGCCGACGCGCTCCACCGTCCCCGCCATCCGGGCGACCGCGGCGGGCGGGTCGTGGTCGAGGCCGAAGGTGAGGGCCAGGTAGAACATCACCTCGGAGTCCGTCGTCCCTTCGAGGTCCGCGTACAGCGCCGGGTCGATCAGCAGGGTGAGGGCGCGGCGCACGCGGTGGAACTCCGCGACGGCCCCGTTGTGCATGAACATCCAGCGGCCGTGCCGGAACGGGTGGCAGTTCGACTGCTGCACCGCCGTCCCGGTCGACGCCCGGATGTGGGCGAAGAACAGCGGCGAGCGGACGTGGTCGGCCAGTTCCCGCAGGTTGCGGTTGCTCCAGGCGGGGCCGATCTCCCGGAAGAGCGCCGGGGAGTCGGTGCCCTCCGAGTACCAGCCGACGCCGAATCCGTCGCCGTTGGTGGTCTCCACGCCGAGCCTGGAGTGCAGGCTCTGGTCGATCAGGGAGTGTTCCGGCTTGTACAGAATGGTGTCGAGCAGGACGGGCGTGCCCGAGTACGCGAGCCATCGGCACATGCGTCATCACCTGGGTTCCTGCCGCGGTCGGGGAACGGCGCCGGGAAGATCCCGTACGGCCCTCCCATTCTCGGTCCCCTCATCGGGGAGTGCCACGCGTGCGCGTCCCGGAGGGTCCGTCCGGCTCCGTTCCGGTCCCGTTCGTCCAGACGAGCGGGTACGTCTCGCCTCCGGTCCGCTCGGCCCACCGGAGCCGGTCGAGCACGACGGCGCGCCGTTCGGCGGGAGCCCGCTCCGCCAGCGCGCGCAGGAGGTCGCGCGTTCTGCGCAGGGTCATCGGGGAGCCTGCGGCGGCGAAGAGCACGTCGTCGACGGCGGTCCGGACGTAGCGGTCCCAGGCCGGGACCGGGACGCTCACCCGGGCCCGTCCGGTGGAGTCGTGGAACCGGCCGACGTCCAGGTCGCGACCGGCGAGGCGGATCAGCAGGGCCTCCAGGTGGTCCAGGGCCTCCACCGCCGTGGCCGGGTCGTTCACCGCCGGGGACAGGGCGCGCAGGGCGATGTCGGCGAGGAGCCGGAAGGGCAGTTCGGGGTCCTGGTCGAAGATGCGCTCGACGCCCGTCGTCAGGGCTCCGAGGAGTACGGAGGCGGGCACGCCGTCCCCGGCCACCCGGGCGACGACCGTGCCTTCCGCCAGGGTCGTACCGGGGGCGACACGGAAGGCGACCGCGGAGTCACCCGCCCGGGCGGCGCCCAGGAGGGCGGGTACGTCGACGCTCTGGAGGACGGCCGGCGGCCCCGTCCAGCGCACTTCCGCACCTGCGTCGGCCACCGGGGGCGACGGAACCGCCCCGGTCGGGGTGTACGGGTTGACGTACAGGGTGTCGTACAGGCGGTGGGCGCGGGTGGTGATCGCGCTGAGCGAGTGTCCGAGCTGGATCGAGTCGAACGCCTTCATCTGGAGCGTGCGCATCAGGGCGAGCGCGACCAGGGTGAGGACCACGGCCACGGAGGGGACGGCGGTGGAGACGCTCTCCCGGGAGCCGATGGCCAGGCCCGCGGTGATGCAGAAGACGAACAGGCCGACGGTGAAGGCGAACGTCCGCCAGACGACCGGTTCGTCGCGGAACAGGCCGAGGCGCGGGGTGAAGGTGCTCGCGGAGAACTGCACGACCAGGAAGAGCACCGAGTAGATGATGCTCACCAGGCTGATCACGCCGAAGCCCAGGGTGAACAGCACACCGGCCACCCGGCCCGCGTCCACCTGCGGCCCTCCGGTGACCAGCGGCGCCAGCAGCCCCAGCCCCAGGCCGGCGACCGCGCACAGCAACTGCGACAGGCCCCTGCGCACGGCGCGCGCGGGCCGCCGGAGCGGCGTGGTCCCGCGCCGGCGCGTCCCGGGGCGTGCGGGGCCGCCGATGGGGTCGGGCATCCGGCCTCCTCCGGGACGTGCGGTTCAGGACGCGAGGATGCGGCGCTTCTGCGCCTCGAACTCCTCCTCGGTGAGTACGCCCTGGTCCCTGAGCCGGCCGAGTTCGTGCAGCTGGGAGATCTTGGCGTCCATCGGTACGGCGGCCGGGGGCGGTGCCGCCTCGTAGGCCTGCTCGTGGACCGGCCGGGGGGCGCGTGCCTCGTCCTGTTGCGCCCAGCGGCCGGCCTGGCGGCGCGAGACGCGGTTGGACACGGCGGTGGCCGTACCGGAGATGACCGCGGTGCGGGCGACGCCGCGCAGAAGTCCGGGCATGGCGGAGGTCCTTGTCGTCGGGTGGCGGTGGGGCCGTCAGGAGGCGGCGGCTTCGGCGGCCTCCAGGGAGGCGAGGAGGTCCTCCGGAGGGATCCTCCCGCCGGCGACCACGCGGGCGCCGTTGCGCCGCAGCGCCGCCGCCAGGGGCGCGGCCCAGAGGTTCTCGTAGACGACGACGCCCGCCGAGCTGTCCGGCCGGAGGGCGGCGGCGGCCTCCCGCAGGTCGTCCTCGTCCAGGAGTCCGGAGGAGGCGCCGTCGAAGACGGCGAGGTCCAGTTCCCCGTCGCCGTCCAGGTCCGCGATCTGCAGGGCGGTGACCGTGCCGTCCGCGTCCTTGCGGACGAAGGACAGGTCGAGGACGCGGATGATGTGGCGGTCGACCAGGTCGAGCAGGCGGGACAGCCCCTCCCCGGTCATGCGGTTGCCGGGGAACTCCAGGACCAGGTAGTCGACGGGCCCCATCTCGGAAACGTCGTCGACGTCGTCGGTGCTCATGGCGGCTCCTCGTCCGGCGGTTCCCCGCCTCCGGTGACCGGCGGTCTCCTCGTACCGGCCGGTGGCGCGTCGTCCTCCATTGCAACACCGGGGACCCGCGCACGCACCCGCGTGCCGCCCGTCCGGGGGCGTCGGAGTGGGAGCCGCCGGCCCGGGGGACGCGGCGGCGGCGCGCGGAGAGCGCGTGCGACGGGGTGGGTCGGGGAGGGCCGCCGGCCCGGGGGGCGCCCCCGGGAGGCGGCTCTCACTCCGCCGGCAGGACGATCTCCCGCTTGAGGATCTTGCCGCTCGGCCCCAGCGGCAGCGCGTCCGCGAGCCACACCCGGCGCGGATACTTGTAGGCCGCCACCCGCTCCTTGACGTACTCCCTCAGTTCCTCGGGGAGGGCCTGCGCGCCGGGGCGGAGCACGACCGCGGCCGCGACCTCCTCGCCCAGTTCGGCGTGCGGGACGCCCACCACGGCGGCGAGGGCGACGGCGGGGTGCTCGTGCAGGACCTCCTCGACCTCGCGCGGGTAGACGTTGTAACCGCCGCGGATGATCATGTCCTTCTTGCGGTCGACGACGTACAGGTAACCGTCCTCGTCGGCGCGGGCCAGGTCGCCGGTGCGCAGCCAGCCGTCGGGCACGGCGGCCGCCGTCTCCTCGGGGCGGTTCCAGTACCCCTTCATCACGTTGGGTCCCCGGACGGCCAGTTCGCCGATCGCGCCGGGGGCCACGTCCTGCCCCTTGTCGTCGAGGAGCCGCACCTCGACGTCCCGGATGGGGGTGCCGATGGAGCCGGCCTTGCGCGGGCGGTCGGGGTGGTTGAACGTGACCACGGGGCTGGTCTCGGACATGCCGAAGCCCTCCAGGACCGGGCAGCCGAACCGCCGCTCGAAGCCGTGCAGGATCTCCACCGGCAGCGAGGCGCCGCCGGAGATGCACATCCGCAGGGTCGAGACGTCGGCCTCGGACGGGTGCTGGAGGAGCGCCGCGTACATGGTCGGGACGCCCTCGAAGACGGTGGCCCGCTCGCGGGCGACGGCGTCGAGGACGGCCCCCGGGTCGAAGCGGGGTATCAGGACGAGGGAGGCGCCGCTGCGGACGGCCGCGCTCATGGTGCAGATCTGTCCGAAGATGTGGAACAGCGGCAGGCAGCCGACCACCACGTCCTCGGGCGTCATCCGCTGGATCTCGACGCCGTTGACCTCGGTGTTGTGCCGCAGGCTCGCGTGGGTGAGGACGGCGCCCTTGGGGCGGCCGGTGGTGCCGGAGGTGTACAGCAGGACGGCCATGTCCTCGCCGTCCGTGTCGGCGACCTCGGGCAGCGGCTCGTGCCCGGCCAGGGCCGCGGCGAACGCGGCGGGCTCGACGGCGGTGTGCCGCACGCCCGCGGCGGCGGCCCCCTTCGCGCCCTCGCCCGGGGCCCGGTGCCATTCGAAGAGGCGTACCGCCCCGGAGTCGGCGAGGTGGAACTCGGTCTCCCGGGTCTTCAGGAGCGGGTTCATCGGGACGACGACCGCTCCGGCGCGCAGGATCCCGTAGTACAGGACGACGAACTCGGGGACGTTGGGCAGCATCAGGGCGACCCGGTCGCCCGGCCGTACGCCCTCGGCCCTGAGCAGGGCGGCGGCGCGTGCGCTGCGGTCGTCCAGCTCCGCGTAGTCGATGACCCGCTCCCCCAGGCGCAGCGCGGGGCGCTCGGGCTGCCGTCGCGCCGTCTCCACGAGGAACCCTGCCAGATTGGCCATGACCCGCCTCCGTCACACGAAGCCATCAGATGTTTACATCGCCGACATCTTGTCGCCGTCTGCGCGCATGTCCTATGGCCTGGCCGACAGCGCTCGGACCCTCGGATTGTTCCCGGCGACAAAACGGCGGGGTTAGGCTGCGGGCATGGACCTTTCGGGCGTGGCCGCGGCGCTTCACGCGAGGCTTCCCGAGCTGGCCGGGCGCATGGCGCTCCGCATCCGCTCGGAGGTCGACGCCTACAAGGACGAGTCGCTGGTCTCCCCGGACGCGGTGCGGCGCTCCTGCGCCGCCAACGCGGACTTCGTCCTGACGCACCTGCGCCGGAAGGACGCCCCGGACGCGGAGGCGGCCCGCGAGACCGGGCGCGCCAGGGCGGAGCAGGGCGTCCCGCTGGCCGACACCCTGCGCGCGTACCGCATCGGCTCGGAGCTGCTGTGGACGGAGATCCTCGCGGAGGCGCGCACGCGTCCGGAGGTGTCGGACGACCTGCTCGTGTCGGAGTCCGCGGACTTCTGGGCGCTGTTCGGCCTGTACGCGGAGGCGGTGGCGGTCGCCTACCGGGAGACGGCCGCCGAGCTGACCTCGCGGGGCCAGGCGAGGCGCTCCGCGCTGGCCGAGGCGCTGTTCACCGGCGTCATCACCGACCACACCCTGTGGGAGGCCGCGCGGGAACTGGGGCTGCCCGAGCAGGGGCCGTACGCCGTCGCCGTCGCGGAGGCGGGCGCCCCGGGCGAGGAGCCCCTCGCGGGGGTGGAGGCGGCGCTGCTCCGGGCGGACCTGCCCTCGGCCTGGAGGCTGCTGCCGGACCGGCAGCTCGGCCTGATCGCGCTGCCCACCGCCGCGGCGGAGGACACGTGCCTCCGCGTCCTGCGGCGGAGCCGCGCCCGCGTGGGGTTCAGCCCCTGCTTCCCGTCGCTGCGGAGCGTCCCGCAGAACCTGCGCTTCGCCCGTCTGGCCCTGTCCGGACTGCCGGGCACCGGTCCCGGCGTGGCCCGGTTCGACGACGACCCGCTGGCGATGGTGGTCGCCGCCGCGCCCGCCGAGGCGGCCCGCCTGGTGGAGGTGACCCTTCGGCCGGTCCTCGACCTGCCGGCCGCGGAGCGGTCCCGTCTGCTGCGCACCCTGGAGCAGTGGTTCGCCTCGGGCGGCTCGGCCGACGCCGCGGCCCGGGGCCTCTTCGTCCACCCCAACACCGTCCGCTACCGCCTCCGGCGGATCGAGGAGCTGACGGGCCGGTCCCTCTCCGACCCGCGCACGACGGCGGACGTCGGCGCGGCGCTCCTGGCGGTCCGCGACCGGGGAGAGGGGCCGGCGGGCCGGCGGGCGGACACCGGCTGAAAAGGACGGGCACGGACCGACGGCCGACACGAGCAGGCACGGGCCGACAGCAGGCGCGGGCCCCGTCGGGCTTCCCGTGCCCGGTGGTCGTCCCTGCGTCCGCCGCCGGCGCCGAGCGGTTCCGTCTACTCCTGTTCGCCGGTGTCGGAGGGTTCGCCCCGCAGGCGGCGGGAGCGCAGGACCAGGAGCAGTTCGAAGCGGTGGTCGGGGTCGTCGAGCACGTCGCCCCAGAGTTCGCGGATCTGCCGCAGGCGGTAGCGGGCCGTCTGGGGGTGCACGCCGAGGCGGTGGGCGACCTCCGGGGCCCCGCCGGAGGTCTCGATCCAGGCGAGCAGCGTGTCGGCGAGGCGCCGCGCCTGGGCGGGCGCGACGCCGTTCAGGGGGGTCAGGCAGCGCGCGGCCGCCGCGTCGACGAGCTCCCGGGAGGGCAGCAGGAGCAGTTCCTCGACGCGGTCCGTGCAGTGGTGCAGCCCCCCGTGGGGCAGCAGGCCGTCCTCGATCAGCCGGACGGCGGTCTCCGCCCAGCGCAGGGACTCCACCGCGGCGGCGAGCGGCACCGTCGGCCCGATCGCGCCGGACCATCCGGCCGTGGCCCGGCGGACGTGGTCGGCGCGGCCGGCGACGTCCGGATCCGGGACGACCACGCGGGGCTGCTCGCTCTCCATGTCGAGGAGTACGCCCCGGCCGAGCGCGGGGGCGACGGCCTCGCGCGCCGGCCGGATCAGGACGCCCACCGCGACGGTGGCCGGCAGTTCCCAGCCGATGCGCGCGGCGCGCTCCCCGAGGGCCTGGGCGGGGTCGGCGTGCCGGCCCGACAGCATCCGGTCGATCAGCCTCCGCTGCAGGCGCAGGCGCTCCCCCTCCTGCCGGGCCGCCGCCTCGGCGTAGCCGCGCACCGACTCCTCGACCAGGCCGTCCAGGTACTTGAAGCCGGCCTCGGCGAGTTCGTACATGGCGGGTGCGGCGATGTCCACCTGCTGGCCGACCTCGGCGAACCGCCGCCAGGCGAGCCGGACGCCGAGGCGGTAGACGGCCTGGAGCGAATCGTGGCTGCGTCCTTTCAGCCCCTCCGCCCGGCCGAACTCCCGGAAGATCTCGTCGGGCACGCGCGGGTCGGCCTCCCCGGACAGGAGCTGCTGGACGAAGCCCTCGATGGCGCGCCGGATCCCGACGAGGGACTTCGGTTCGCCGGTCTCCTCCTTCGCGGGGCGCTGTCCGGGGAATTCGGAGCGGATCGCGCGGAGGATCTCCCCCGCCAGGTCCGCCGACTCGGACAGCACGATGGCCGCGAACCGGTCCACCTTGGACGGGGGCACGTCGCCCCAGACGAGTCGGGTCATCGGCTCGCCGGGGCCGTGTCATAGGTGACCAGCGGCACGTTCGGCTGCTCGGGCACGGCGTCGAGGACGGCCACGATCCCGAAGGCGGCGCCCACGGCGAGCACGGCGGCGATCACGACGGTTCCTGTTGCGGCGATCAGTCTGTTCATTGTGTCGGGTCAGCTCCTCGATCGGAGACGTCCCCACCCCGGCCGGCCCCCACGGCCGACCGACAGTTTTGACAGCACATTGACATTCCGTCAAGTGCTGCCTAGCGTCTCCGGCCACAAGGGCTTGACCGGGTCCTGAGGTCCGTGCGTCTCCGTGCGAGTTGTCCCACAGGAGTCCCGGATGCGCCGTACCGCTTCACCACTGTCCCTGATCCTGCTCGGAGCGGGGGTGTTCCTGCTGGTCCTGGCCCCGTTGCTGGTGGCCCAGGTCCTGCCGCAGGCCAAGCGCACCCCGCTCGACGTCGACACGACGACCGTCTTCGAGGGCAGCGGCAGCTATTTCGACACCGCGCGGCTCGAAACGGTCCACGACCGGCGGATCACCATCACGCGGCAGGTCCGCGGCGACGTCGCCGAGGGCGTGCGGAGCGGGAAGGCCGTCTGGGACGTGTCCACGTCGGTGGACACCGACGCCACGCTGCCCGCCGCCGACACGCGGGACTCCCTCCAGTGGACCCTGGAGCGGTGGGTGACGGACCGGCGCACGAACGAGCCGGCGCACTGCTGCGGCGAGTCGCCCGTCTTCGACGGCGAGGCCTATCTGAAGTTCCCCTTCGACGTCGAGGAGCGCGACTACCGCTGGTGGGACGGCACGCTCGGCGCCGTCGTCCTGCTCCGCCACACGGGCCCCGGCACGGTGCAGGGGCACCGGGGCCTGCGCTTCACCGGCAGCGTCCCCGCCACCCGTACCGGCGTGCGCCAGGTGCCGGGCAGGCTGGTGGGCCTCCCGGACCGGCCGCAGGTGCTCGCCGAGGAGTGGTACGCCAACAGCGCGATCGAGCTGGTCGTGGACCGGCCCACCGGGCGGATCCTGTACGCGGCGACAGGCCCCCGGAAGACCCTGCGCGCCCCGGGGTCCGACAAGGACGCCGTGGTGCTGCTGTCCAGCGGGAAGATCGCGTTCACCGAGGCCACGCAGCGGCAGCAGGTGAAGCTCGCGTCGGCGGACGGCGGCCGGCTGAAGCTGCTCGGCGGCACCCTTCCGCCGGGGGCGGGGATCCTCGGCGGAATACTCGCGCTGGTCGGCGGTCTCCTGGTGGCGCGGGGGCGAATTGCC
This sequence comes from Streptomyces cinereoruber, assembly GCF_009299385.1. Lineage (NCBI taxonomy): Bacteria > Bacillati > Actinomycetota > Actinomycetes > Kitasatosporales > Streptomycetaceae > Streptomyces > Streptomyces cinereoruber. Next base: position 786,257 of record NZ_CP023693.1, read on the forward strand.
CCGACTGCGCGCCCGTGATGCTCACTTGGCGATGCATCGGCCCGTCTGAGCGGCCCCCAACTTGTCATACCGGTGAGTAGCCTCGCGTCGATCACCTGCCGAAGACTGACGTCCCCAACCAAGCACGGCCCCACCCCGGTCTCCCCTGCCCACCCCACCCCGCCCTTCGCCGCCCCACAGCACCCTCCGTCTTCACCGCTCCACCCCACCCTCCGTCTTCTCCCCACCCGAACGAGTTGGAGCGCGCATGCCCCAGCACGTCCCCGCCCCACAGCTCACGCCCGTTCCGCCACCGCTCCCCCAGCCCCTGGTCGGGCCCGTCCAGACGCGCCCCCGGCGGAGCGAACCGCCCCGGCGCATCGTCTTCCTCGCCCACCGGGGCCTGGGCAACCCCGCCGCGGGCGGCTCGGAAGTCCTCATCGACCGGATCGCCTCCGGGCTGACCGAGTTCGGCCACGACGTGACCCTGCTGTGCGGAGGCACCGCGGCACCGCGCCCCTACCGGGTCGTGTCCGCCGGGGGCCCGTTCGGGCACTTCGCCGGCGCCCGGTCCGCCTTCGCCCGGCACGTCGGGTCGTGCGACCTGCTCGTCGAGGTGTGCAACGGCATGCCCTACCTGGCGCCGCTGTGGCACGACGGCCCGACCGTGTGCCTGGTCAACCACGTGCACACCGACCTGTGGGGGATGCGCTTCCCCCGGCCCGTGGCCCGCGCGGGCCGGCTGCTCGAACACTGGGCGCTCGCCCGAGCCCACCGGGGCAACCTCCTGGCCGCCGTGTCCCCCTCCACCGAGGAGGCGCTGCGCACGATCGGGGTGCCGCCCGAGCGCATCCGCGTCGTGCACAACGGCGTCCACGAGCCCGCGCCGCGGGCCCCGAAGTCGGCGACGCCGCTGTTCGTCGCCCTCGGCCGGCTCGTCGACTACAAGCGCATCGACCTCCTGCTGCGCCTGTGGGAGCGGGTCCGCCCGGTGACCGGCGGCCGGCTCGTCGTCATCGGCGACGGGCCGGAACGCGACCGCCTCGAACGGCTGGCCGGCGCCGGCGTCGAGTTCACCGGACAGGTCTCCGAGGAGGAGAAGCACCGGCTGCTGTGCGAGGCCTGGCTGCTCCTGCACCCCGCCGCCGTCGAGGGCTGGGGACTCGTCGTGACCGAGGCGGGCGCGCGCGGCACGCCGACCCTCGGGTTCGACGTGCCCGGGCTGCGCGACTCCGTCCGGGACGGCGTCACCGGCGTCCTGGCGCGCGGGGAGTCCTCCTTCGCCGCCGCCTGGTGCACGCTGGCGCTCGACACCGCGCGCCGGGAGGACATGGGCGAGGCCGCGGCCCGGCACGCCGCCGCGTTCCGGTGGAGCGGTACCGTGCGCCAGTTCCGCGCCATCGCGTCGGAGGCGGTCGAACGCTCCCGGCCACGGGGCCGGGGCGGGCCGGCGGAAGGCGCGCGCAGGTGAGGGACCCGTCGTTCCACCGCTCGCTGACGCTCTTCCGGACCTTCCTGCGCGAGCAGGACGATCCGCACACCGCGTACGAACTCCTGGCGAGGGACGCCGCCGACCAGATCGAGCGCCACGTCCGGCTGGACGGCAGGATCGTCCTGGACGTCGGCGGCGGGCGCGGCTACTTCACGCGGGAGTTCCGCCGGCGGGGCGCCCACGGCTACCTGTTCGAGCCCGACCCCGCCGAGCTGGCGCCCGACCGGAGGGCGGGGACCGTCGTCGCCGACGGGTACCTGCTGCCGCTGGCCGACGGCGCGGCCGACGTCTGCTTCTCGTCCAACGTCCTGGAGCACGTGCGCGACCCCGCCACGTTCCTCAGCGAGTTGATCCGGGTCACCCGCCCCGGCGGTCTGATCTACGTCTCGTTCACCAACTGGCTCTCGCCGTGGGGCGGCCACGAGTGGGCGCCCTGGCACTACCTGGGCGCCGAGCGGGCGCGGGCCCGCTACGAGCGGCGCACCGGCCGGGCGGCCAAGCACCGGCTGGGCGAGAACCTGTTCGCGATCGGTGTCGGCCCGACCCTGCGCCACGTCAGGGAACGGGGCGACGTCGAGATCGTCTCCGCGCGCTCGCGCTACTGGCCGGTGTTCCCCGGGGCCGTCACCCGGGTGCCGGTGCTCCGCGAGTTCGCGACGTGGAACCTCCTCCTCCTACTTCGGCGGTGCCCATGACCACCACGCTCCACGCCCGTCCGCCGGCCCCGCCCGGCCCCGAGACCGGCACGGCGCCGTCGCCGCCGCCGAAGGCGTCCCGGCGCTGGCTGTTCGGCTTCTGGGCGGCGGTCCTCCTCGCCTTCCTGGCCGTCTCGCCGGGCCGGATGACGTTCGACACCAAGCTGGGCGTCGTCACCGACCCGTGGAAGTTCCTGGACGACCTGGGCCAGCTGTGGCACGACCGGGCCGGTTTCGGCGGCATCGCCGACCAGTACATCGGCTACGTGATCCCGATGCTGCCGTTCCACGCCGCCGCCGACCTGGCGCGGCTGCCGGTCTGGCTGGCCGAACGGCTCTGGCTCTCGATCGTGGTCACCACCGCGTTCTGGGGCGCCCTGCGGCTGGCCGAGCGGCTCGGCGTCGGCGCGCCCGCGCCCCGGCTCCTCGGCGCGGCCGTCTACGCGCTGTGGCCGACGTTCACCATCGTCGTCGGCTCCACGTCCGCCGCCGCCCTGCCCGGCGCGATGCTGCCGTGGGTGCTGCTGCCGCTCACCCGCCCGGAGACGAGCCCGCGACTGGCCGCGGCGCGCTCCGCGCTGCTGATCCCGCTGATGGGCGGGGTGAACGCCGCGTCCACGCTGGCGTCGCTGCTGCCCGTCGGCCTGTACCTGCTGTCCCGGCCCCCGGGGCGCCGCAAGTGGGCGCTGATCGCGTGGTGGACGCCGTGCGTGGTCCTCGCGACGGCCTGGTGGATCGTCCCGCTGCTGCTCCTGGGGGTGTACGGCGAGAACTTCATGCCGTACGTGGAGACGTCCCAGACGACCACGGCGACGATGTCGGCGACCGAGGTGCTGCGCGGCGCGGGGAACTGGGTGGGTTATCTGAACTTCGGCGAGCCGTGGCTGCCCGCCGGCTGGACCGTCGCCGCGTCCGCCCTCGTGGTGGCCTGCTCGGCGCTCGCCACGGCGCTCGGTCTCGCGGGCCTCGCCCGCCGTGACCTGCCGGAGCGGCGCTGGCTGGTGCTGACCGTCACCGTCACCGCCCTGATCACGCTCGCCGGGTACGGGGGCGCGTTCGGCGGCCCCTTCCACGCGACGGTGCAGGAGTGGCTGAACGGACCGCTGGTGCCGTTCCGGAACATCTACAAGTTCCAGACGGGGCTCGCCCTCGCGCTGGCCCTCGGCCTCGCGCACCTGGCCGCCTCGGGCCTCCCCCGCCCGCTGCCGGCCCGGGCCCGCCGGCTCGGCCCTGCCGTGGTCGCCGTCCTCGTCCTGCCCGGCCTCGTCTGGCCGTACCTCAACGGCACGATCCTGCAGCCGGGGGCGTTCCGAAAACTGCCCTCGCACTGGGAGGCGACCGCCGACTGGCTGGCCGAGCACGCGCCCGAGGACCGCGCCCTCGTCGTCCCGGCGACCGCGCACGGCATCTACACCTGGGGCTCGCCGATCGACCAGCCCCTGGACGTCCTCGCCAAGTCCCCCTGGGCGCAGCGCGACTACGTGCCGTTCGGCACCCCCGGCAACCGGCGCGCCCTGGACGCCGTCGAGCAGGCCCTGACGTCCGGCGGCGAGGTCCCCGGGCTCTCCGCCTACCTGTCCCGGGCGGGCCTGTACCACGTCGTCGTCCGCAACGACCTCGACCCGGACCAGCTCGGGCACGTGCCCACGGCGACGGTGAAGCGGACCCTGGAGGCCTCCGGGTACCGCCGGGTCACCGGCTTCGGCCCGCTCCTGACCGACGGCCGGATCCCCGAGGGCACGCCCCTGCAGGTCGAGGGCCTCTATCCGCGCCAGCGCGCGGTCGAGATCTACGCGCCCCCGGCGGGCACGCCGCGCCCCGGTCCGGCCCGGACGACGCCCGTGTCCGACCTGGCGGTGGTCAGCGGCGGACCCGAGTCCCTGCTGCCCCTGTCGGCGTCGGGCGCCGTGACCGGCCGGCCGGTGGTCCTGGCCGGCGACGCCCATCCCGGCACGGACGCCCCCGCGCTCTACGCGGCCGGCGACGGACTGCGCCGCGCCGACACCCGGTTCGGCCTGGTGAACTCCGGCACGTCCCACACGTACACCGTCGAGGAGCGCAACGCCGAGTCGGCGGTCCAGGACCCGGGCGCGGAGCCGCGCCAGATCCTGCCCGTCTCCGGCGACCGCCACCAGACCACCGCCGTCCTGCGGGGCGCGGAGTCGGTGACGGCCTCCTCCGTGGGCAACTGGCTCTTCCACCTCCCCCAGTACGACCCCGTCAACGCCTTCGACGGCAACCCGGACACCGCCTGGGCCGAGGGATCCCCCGGCTCGCCCCGCGGCGAGTGGCTGCGGATCGCCTTCACCGGCCCGACCGCGATCCCCGGGTCCCTCGACCTCACCCCGCTGCCCAGCGGCGAGGTGCGCGCCGCGCCCACCGTGGTGCGGGTCGAGACCGACCGGGGCAGCCGGGTCAGCCCGCTCCGCCCCGACGGCGGCACCCAGCGGGTCGCCGCGCCGGAGGGCGGGGCGACCTGGCTGAAGGTGACGATCCTCGCCTCCCAGCAGGGCCGTCCGGGGCTGACCGGGGCCGGGTTCTCCGAGGTCTCCGTCCCCGGCGTGCAGGTCACCCGGATGCTGCGGCTGCCGACCGACGCGCCGAGCGGGACCACCGGACCGGCGGCGTACTCGCTCAACCGCGGCAGCGATCCCGGCGGCCTGTCCGTCGCGCCCGCCGAGGTGGGCCTGCACCGGGAGTTCACGGCGGTCGGCTCCGGCGACCACACCGTCCGGGCCACCGCCCTGCCCGTACCGGGCAAGGAACTCGACGACCTGCTGTTCGAACTCACCGGCAAGCGGGACAAGATCGTGGTGGGCGCGGACTCGACCGCGCGGCTCGGCACGAACCTGAGCCCGCGCAACCTGACGGACGGCGACCTGACCACGGCGTGGGTCGCCGGTGACCGGCCCGTGCTCCGGCTGTCCTGGCCGGGGAAGACCTCCGTCGGCGAGATCGTCCTCGTCGCGTCCGGCGGACTCGCGAGCCGGCCGGAGCAGATCCGGATCAGCTCCCCCGACGGCGCCGCGATCGCGTCGGTCGACGAGAACGGGGTCGCGCGGTTCGCCCCCATGGTGACCGACCGGATGGACATCACGATCTCCCGCGTCGCGCCGCTGACCCTGCACAATCCGGTGGCGGACGCGCAGTTGCAGCTTCCGGTGGGCCTGAGCGAGCTGCACGTCCCGGCGCTGGAGAAGTTCCGGGCGCCGCAGCCGGACCCGGCGAAGAGGTTCACGCTGCCGTGCGGGAAGGGGCCGGTCCTGTCGATCGACGGCCGGTTCCTGGAGACCCGGGCCGAGGGCCGGGTGCGGGACCTGACGGAACGCCGCCCGATCGCCGTCTCGCTGTGCACCGAGGGCGGCCGGGTCCCCCTGGAGCGCGGCACCCACACCATCGAGGCCGGCGACGCCGGTCCCCTCGCGGTGACCCGCGTCGACCTGACGGCCGGCGAGCCGCGGGCCGCCGCCACCGCCCCGCGGACCGTGGAGGCCGTGTCGGGCGGCGGCGACCGTCGCGTCCTGCGGGTGGGCGCCGGCGAGGCCGCGTACCTCCAGCTCCACGAGAACCACAACGCGGGCTGGAAGGCCGAGCTCGACGGGCGGGAGCTGCGGCCGCTGCGCATGGACGGCTGGCAGCAGGCCTGGCTCGTCCCCGCCGGCGCGGGCGGCTCGGTGACGCTGGTGTACGAGCCCTCCCGCCTGTACGACACGGGGCTGGCCGTCGCCGGGGCGCTGCTCGTGCTGCTCGCCGGGCTCGCGTTCGTCGGGCGCCGGGGCCGCTCCGTACCGGCGGAGAGCGGGGCGGAGGCGGAACCGCCCGGGCCCGGCCTGCTGCTCGGCACGGTCGTACTGACCCTGGTGGGCGTGGTGATCGCCGGACCGCTCGCGCTGGTCGTGCCCGTGCTCGCCGTGGTCGCCCGGCTGCGTCCGGCCCTGCTCGGTCCCCTCGCCCTCGCGGCGATGGCCGGGGCCGGGATCGCCGCCCTGACGGGCAGCGGCGAACCGACCGCCCTGGGCCGGGGGGCCTACGGCGCCACCGCCCAGGTCCTCGCCCTGGTCGCCCTGTTCGCGGCGCTCGTGACCGTACGCGGCGAACGCACCGCCCGGACCGGCGCCCACCGGGTGGGAACGGCGCCCCGACCGCCGTCCGGCGAGCGGGAGGAGCGGGAGGCCCCTGGACCGGCGGACCGGGACGCCGGCGGCCCGTGGCCGCCCGACCGGCCGGGGCGTCCCGGGGAAGGGGGACGCTGATGGCCACCGGACAGCGGGCGGAGGTCCTCGGACCGGCCCCGGACCGCGAGCCGCCGCGCGTGCCGTTCTCGGTCGCGGACGAGATCGCCCGGCACTGCGCCGACGCGCGCGAGCCGAACACCGTGCACATCGAGATCCACCTGCCGGGCCGGGTCCGGCCGGACCGCCTGCGCGAGGCGTTCGGCCGGGCGCTGTCCAGGCATCCGCGGGTGCTGATGCGGGAGCGCGGGCGGGGGCCGTTCTCCCGCCGCTACGAGTGGGAGCTGACGGACGGCCCCGGTGCCGACGTGGTGCTCTTCCCGCCGAGCGCGCCCGGGGCCCTCGCCCGCGCCCGGGAGCGGGCCCTGGCCGTGGCCCCGTCGCTGAGGTCCGCGCCGCCGCTGCGCCTCGAAGTGGTCGAGGAGCCGGGCACCGACGGCTGCGTCCTGCTCCTCGCCGTGCACCACACGGCGCTCGACGGGCCCGCCTGTCTGCGGATCGTGGCGACCGCCGCGGAGATCTACAGCGGTTCCGCCGCGCCGCCGGTCGCCGCACCGGCCCGCCCGCCGGCCGGGGGCCCCGCCCCCCGGCCGGCGGGGTCGCGGGCGGCGGTGGCGCGGGTCGCGCCGGGGAACCCCGGGGACACCCCCGGGAACGCGCTGCTGGTCACCGAACTGCCCGTGCCCCGGCGCGCCCCGGGCGCCCCGCACACCGTCAACGACCAGCTGATGGTGGCCACGGCACTGACGGTCGCGGACTGGAACCGCCGGCAGGGGGCGCCCGAACGGCCGCTGCGGATCACCATGCCCGTCGACGACCGGACCCGGGGGCCCGCGATGCCGATCGGCAACGGCACCCGGCTGGTGGACGTCGGCTTCGCGCCCGCCGAGCTGGGCCCCGGGACGGACGTCGGCGCCCTGCTGCGGACCACGGCCGAGCGCACCCGCGCCCTCAAGGCGGTCGCACGGCCGCCCCTGGGGCGCGGGGCGGCGCTGCTCGCCTCGCCGGTCCTCCCGGTCGCCGCCCGGGCGGCCCTGACCCGGGGCGTACGGCGCCTCGCGGCCCCGTGGATCTCGACCACGCTGCTCAGCAACCTCGGCCGGATCCCCTATCCGCTGGACTTCGGCGAGGCGGGCCGGGCCGGGGCGGTCTGGGTGTCGGCCCCGGCGGCGATGCCGCGCGGCCTGACGTTCACCACGGCGTCCACCGGCGGCCGGCTCCACCTGGTGCTGCGCTGGTCCCGGACCCTCCTGGGCGACGAGGACGGCCACCTGCTGGGCCGGATGTTCGCCGACCGACTCGCGACGACCGACACGGAGGCACTGTGAGGGGGCCGGACGTGGACACCGGTAGCGGTACGGATATGGGTGCGGGCGCAGGTACGAGTACGGGCGGGGGTACGAGTACGGGCGCGAGTACAGGTACGGGCGGGGGCGCGGGTACGAGCACCGGCACCAGCGCGGGTACGGACACTGGCGCGACCCCGGGCGCGGGCACGGCCTCAGGCGCCGGCACCGGCACCGGCGCGGGCGGCCCGGCCGGGCTGCGGGACTTCTACGAGAACCCCGCCGTCCCCGTGGCCTCCGGCGACGCACGGAGCCGGCGGCAGGCCCGTCTGCTGGCCGCCGCGCTCGACCGGCCCGGCGCGCTCGTCCTCGACGTCGGCTGCGGCGACGGCACCGCGGCCGCCGTCGCGGGGCCGATCCTCGCCGGGCACCGGATCGTGGGGGTCGACTGGTCGCACGACGCGCTGCGCCGCGCCCGCCCGCGGATGTCCCACGTCGTGCGCGGCGAAGTGGACGGCGGCGGGCTGCCGTTCGCCGACGGGTGCGCGGACGCCGTGCTGTTCAGCGAGGTCATCGAGCACCTGGTCGATCCCGACCGGGCCATGGACGAGCTGCGGCGCGTCCTGCGCCCGGGCGGCCACCTGATGCTCTCCACCCCCAACCTCGCGGCCTGGTACAACCGCGCGCTGCTGCTCGCCGGCCGGCAGCCGGTGTTCTCGGAGGTGAGCCTCCGGGGCATCCACGGGCGTCCCGGCACGGAAGTGGTGGGCCATCTGCGCCTGTTCACGGCGCGGGCGCTGCGCTCGTTCCTGCGGTCGGCCGGTTTCGAGGACGTGCGCGTCTCCGCCGCGCCGTTCCACGGCGTGCCGCGCGGGCTGCGCCTGATCGACCGGGCCGCGTGCGCGGTGCCCTCGGCGGCGTCCATCCTGCTCGCGCACGCCCGGCGGGGGTAGGCCCGTGTGGTGGGGCGTGGGCGCGGCGCTGGTCGCCAACCTCCTCTACAGCGTCGGCTTCGTCCTGGAGAAGCGGGCGCTCGGGGCACTGCCCGCGCTCTCCGCCGGGCGGCCGGTGCGGGTGGTCGTCACGCTGGTGACCAGCCCGTCGTGGCTGGTCGGCGCGGTGGCGCTGGCCGCCGGCTTCGGCGCCCAGCTGGTCGTCTACCGGACGCTGCCGATCGCCGCGGCGCAGGGCATCTTCGTCTCCGGTCTCGTCCTGCTCCTGCTGCTTTCGTCCGCCGTCCTCGGCGAGCGGCCCACGGGCCGGGAGCGCCGCGCGCTCGGCACGGTGCTCGTGGCGCTGCTCATGGTCGTGGCGTCGGTGCGCGAGGAGGACGAGGTCGTGGGCGGGGCGGCGCCCTGGGGTCTGGTCCTGCTGGTGTCCGTCCCCACGCTCGCGACGGGGGTGGCGCTCTACGCGCAGGTGGAACGGCGCGCGCGCCGGCGCCACCGGGTGCCGACCAACGGCATCGGGTACGGCGTGGCCGTGGGGCTGCTGTACGGCGTCAGCTCGCTCGCGGTCAAAGGGGCGGCGGGCAGGCTCACGGGCGGCGGGGCGGCCGAGGTGGCGCGGGCGCTGCTCGGCTCGCCCTATCCGTACCTGCTGCTGTTCACCGCCGGTGCCGGGCTCGTCATGTCGCAGACCGCGCTCCAGCGGTGCCGTGCGTCCCTGCTCGTGCCGGTCTGCACGACGGTGACGGCCCTGTTCACGGCGGTGGCGGGGACGCCGGTCTTCGGGGAGCGGCTTCCGGAGGACCCGTTGCCGCTGTTCCTGCGCGTGGCGGGGACAGCGCTGGCCCTGTCGGTACTGCTCGCCATGCCCCGCCACGACGCCCCGGCCCCGGCCGGCGGCGCGGCCGTACCGACACGCGCGGCGCACCGCCGCACCCCACCCTGTCCCCCACCGAACGACGAGGAAACCGATGGAAATGGAAGCCGACGAGACCCTGCTGCGCATCCTGGCCTGTCCCCTCGACAAGGGCCCGCTCGTCCTGTCCGCCGGCCGTGACGTGCTCTACAACCCCCGGCTGCGCCTCCGGTATCCGATCGTGGACGGCGTTCCGCAGTTGCTCCCGTCCTCCGGCCTGCGCGTCTCCACCGAGGAGCACGAGCGGTACACGGGTACGGCGGAGGCCTGACCGGCGGCGGGGGCGCGCGGGATTGCCTGCGCCCGGCACGGAAACACGGCGCCGGCCTGCCGGTTTCCCCCATGACCCGGCGGGTCCCCGAAGGGTGAGGGTGGGGCGACAGGCCGGGGTGCCCGGCCTTCGAGTACTGGGGGGGCAGGATGACGACCGAGCCGAGGGAATCGACGGCTTCCCGGACCGTGGTCCCGCGCCTCCTGGGTCTGCTGTTGGTCCTGGTGTCCGTGGTACCCGCGGCGGGCTGCGTCCTCGCCTTCGCCGACTGGCTGCCCACCGGTGTCGCGCGGTACGAGGAGTACCGTACGGCCGAGCGCTGCGCGGCCGCCCCGGCACCGGGCGTGTGGCGGGAGGACTGCCTGCGGGAGGTCGAGCTCGACGTCGTGGGCACGGTGGTCGAGAGGCGGGCGAGGAACAGCGACTACCAGGCGACCGTGAGCGGTGAACGGTTCCGGGGCGAGCTGGACTTCGGCGACCCCGGGCCGCTCCTGAACACGCTTCGGGCGGGTGACCGGGTCGTCGCCGCCGTCTGGCGCGGTGACGTCGTCGCGCTCGCCAAGGACGGGCTGCGGCAGAAGACCTCCGAGGAGCCGCGCGACGAGCCCCAGATGACCGCCGCCGGGGGCACGGGCCTCGGCCTCCTCGCGCTGACGGGCCTCGCGTTCGGTGCGGTACGCCTCGTCGCACCGCGCCGCCTCGGCCCCTTCACCTGGCGCCGCTCCGGCAGAACGCTGTTCTTCACCAACCTGGGGGCCGCCTTCGGCGTGGGGCTGGTCACGGTGTGGACCGGCCTCCCCTGGCAGGTCACGACGCCGGCGATCCTGGCCGTCGTCCTGGGCGTGGGCCACTTCTCCCTGCGGGCCCCGGCCGGAAGCCGCTGAGGACCGTCGGGACCGGCGCGGCGAGACCGTTTCCTCGAACAGATGCGGCACGCCCGCACTCCCTGTGCGCGTCCCGGGCCGGGGAGGCGGGCAGGGTTCAGTGGCCGCGTGGGGCGTACATGATGACGGCCATGCCGGCGAGGCAGACCAGGGCGCCGATGACGTCGAAGCGGTCGGGGCGGTAGCCGTCGGCGGCCATGCCCCAGGCGATCGAGCCGGCGACGAAGATCCCGCCGTACGCGGCGAGGACGCGTCCGAAGTCGTCGTCGTTCTGGAGGGTGGCGACCACGCCGTACAGGCCGAGCGCGACGGCGCCGGCCCCGATCCAGATCCAGCCCTTGTGTTCGCGGATGCCCTGCCAGACCAGCCAGGCGCCTCCGATCTCGAACAGGGCGGCGACGGCGAACAGGGCGAGGGAGCGGGCGACGAGCACGTGGTGGGCCTTCTGATGCGGGAACGGTTCGAGTGCGGCGGTCAGTGGGCGGCGGGGCCGAAGAGGTCGGCGAGCAGCGTACGGCCCTCGGCGGGGGCGCGGACCTCCAGGTGGAGGACGGGGCCGTCGAGGTGGAGACGGAAGTCGAAGAACGGGCAGCACCGCTGCTCCGCTGCGGCCAGCTCGGCGATGCGTACGACCCGGTCGGCGGGCAGGGTCAGCCGCAGGCCCTCGGGCGCCTCGGCGCGTGAGGCGCCGCCGACCGCCTCACGCCATCGGGCGGTGCGCTCGCGCAGATCCTCACCGGTCAGCGAGCAGGCCACCGGTGCCGTGCGCCACCGCTCCGCCTCCTGTTCGCCCGCTCGGCGGCCGGGGGCCTCACGGGGCGGGGCCGGGGCGAGGAAGCCGCACTCGGGGTCGCACCGCCCGGCACGGTCGGGCAGCGCGTCCAGGTGCGCGAGCGCGCCGTGGAGCGAGGCGGTGAACGCGGCCAGCTCGACGGCACGGGCCTCGGCCCCGGCGAGCCGAGCGGCGATCCGCGGCCGCAGATCGGCCTTCACGTCCCGACAGGCACCGGCCTCCCACACCCGCAACAGCTCGCCGATCTCCTCCAGCGACAGCCCCAGATGCTTGGCCGCGCCGATGAACGCCAGCCGTTCGAGGGCGTCCTCGCCGTACACCCGGTACCCGGCGGGCGTCCGGCCGGCGGGCAGCAGCCCTTCCCCCTCGTAGAAGCGCAGGGTCGTGGCCGGCACTCCGCTGCGCTCGGCGAGCCGGGAGATCCGCATGGAGGTCATGCCACGACCGTAAACCTTCCAGCCGACTCGAAGGTCAAGAGGAAACTCCCGACCCGGCCGCGTCGCTGAACGCCGACACGGCCTCGGCCGCGTCCGCACCCGTGCGCGTACGCGTTCGGGCGCCGATGATTTCGCCGTGCCGCGCCCACGCGGAGCCGATTCGCCGGACACTGGACTGATGCTGCGCCAGGAGAGTCGCACCAGTGCCGCGCGGGGGCGGCCCTCGTCGTCGCGGGGCGTCGGGGGCGGTCCTTCGCTTCATCCGTTCCGAGCTGTGGAAACCCTGATCAGTGGCTTGTTCTCCCGTCTCACCCGGAGGTGCCCATGAGGATGTTGATCAACGTTCCGGAGACCGTCGTCGCCGATGCGCTGCGCGGGATGGCCGCCGCGCACCCCGAGCTGACCGTGGACGTGGAGCGGCGGGTCGTGGTCCGGCGGGACGCGCCCGTGGCGGGGAAGGTGGCGCTGGTGTCCGGCGGCGGGTCCGGGCACGAGCCGTTGCACGCGGGGTTCGTGGGGCCGGGGATGCTCGCCGCCGCGTGCCCGGGTGAGATTTTCACGTCCCCGGTCCCGGATCAGATGGTGCGGGCCGCCGCCGCGGTCGACAGCGGGGCCGGGGTGCTGTTCGTCGTCAAGAACTACACCGGGGACGTGCTGAATTTCGAGATGGCGGCCGAGCTGGCCGAGGACGAGGGGATCCAGGTCGCCAAGGTCCTCGTGAACGACGACGTGGCGGTGACCGACAGCCTCTACACGGCGGGACGGCGCGGCACCGGGGCCACGCTGTTCGTGGAGAAGATCGCCGGGGCCGCCGCCGAGGAGGGGGCTCCGCTGGAGCGGGTGGAGTCGGTCGCCCGCCGGGTGAACGAGCGGTCCCGGTCCTTCGGGGTGGCCCTGAGCGCCTGCTCCACCCCCGCCAAGGGCGGCCCCACCTTCGACCTTCCGGACGGGGAACTGGAGCTGGGCGTCGGCATCCACGGCGAGCCGGGCCGCGAGCGGCGGGCCATGATGACCTCGCGGGAGATCGCGGACTTCGCCGTCGACGCCGTCCTGGAGGACCTGCGCCCGTCCGGGCCGGTCCTCGCCCTGGTGAACGGGGCGGGCGCGACCCCGCTCCTGGAGCTGTACGGCTTCAACGCGGAGGTGCAGCGGGTGCTCACCGAGCGCGGGGTTCCGGTGGCCCGGACGCTGGTGGGGAACTACGTGACCTCGCTCGACATGGCGGGCTGTTCGGTGACCCTGTGCGAGGCGGACGAGGAGCTGCTGCGCCTGTGGGACGCGCCCGTGCGGACCCCCGCCCTGCGCTGGGGCATGTGAGACGGAGGGTGGAGCGACGGATGACGGTACGGGAGCGGGAGGCGGCATGACGGAGACCTTCGGCGCTGAGTTCCTGGCGCGCTGGCTGGCGGCGGTGGCCGGGAGCGTCGACCGCGAGGCGGACCGGCTCACCGAGCTGGACGCGGCGATCGGCGACGCCGACCACGGCGCCAATCTGAAGCGGGGGTTCGCCGCCGTGGCCGAGACCCTGGCGAAGGAGCCGCCGGGAACGCCCGGCGCGGTGCTCACCACCGCCGGACGGCAGCTGATCTCCACGGTGGGCGGTGCGTCCGGACCGCTGTACGGGACGCTGCTGCGGAGCGCGGGGAAGGCACTGGGCGACGAGGAGCGGGTCGGGCGGGAGCGGCTGGCGGAGGCGTTCGGCGCCGGCGTGGAGGCCGTGGCGCGGCTGGGCGGGGCCCAGGTGGGCGACAAGACGATGCTGGACGCGCTCGTACCGGCCGCGGAGGCGCTGCGGGAGTCGTTCGCGGCGGCCCGCGCCGCCGCCGAGGAGGGCGCCCTCGCGACCGTACCCCTGCGGGCGCGCAAGGGCAGGGCGAGCTATCTGGGCGAGCGGTCCGTCGGGCACCAGGATCCGGGGGCGACCTCGTCGGCCCTGCTGTTCGCGGCGCTCGCCGACACGGCGGCCGGGGAAGGGGAGGAAGGGTGAGCCCGGTGGGAGCGGAAGGGGCGGGGCCCGTCGGCGTCGTGCTCGTCTCGCACAGCGCGGCGGTCGCGGCGGCGGTGGCCGAGCTGGCCCTGGGACTCGCCGGAGGCGGTGAAGGGCCGCCTCCGGTGCTGCCCGCGGGCGGGACTCCGGACGGCGGCCTGGGGACGAGTTCCGAGCTGATCGGCGCGGCGGCGAGGGCCGTCGACCGGGGCGCCGGGGTGGCGCTCCTGGTCGACCTGGGCAGCGCCGTGCTCACCGTGAAGGCGATGCTGGTCGAGGGCGACGAGCTGCCCGGGAACTCCCGCCTGGTTGACGCGCCCTTCGTGGAGGGCGCGGTCGCGGCGGTGGTGACGGCGAGCGCGGGCGGGGACCTCGACGCGGTGGTGGCGGCGGCCTCGGAGGCGTATTCCTACCGGAAGGCGTGAGGGCGGCGGACCCGACCCCTCTCCGGCCTTCTGTCACCGCCAGTGCCTCCGGCCCTTCTGACACCACCGGCGTCTCCGGCCTTCTGGCGCCACCAGTGGTTACCGAGTAGTAGACATCACGCCCCGATTCTTCTGCAACTAGTTGCAGAACCGGCGCCGGGTCCCCTACAACAGGAGGTGACGACCCTGCGCGAGGAGGCGCCCGCATGACCCCCTACCCGCATCTGCTGAGCCCGCTCGACCTCGGGTTCACCACCCTGCCCAACCGGGTGATCATGGGCTCGATGCACGTCGGCCTGGAGGAGGCCGAGCACGGGTTCGAGCGCATGGCCGCCTTCTACGCCGAGCGCGCCCGCGGCGGCGTCGGCCTGATCGTCACCGGCGGCATCGCACCCAACGAGGCCGGCCGCCCCTGGGACGGCGGGGCCAAGCTCACCACCGCCGAGGAGGTCGCCGAGCACCGGGGCATCACCGACGCCGTGCACCGCGAGGGCGGCCGGATCGCGATGCAGATCCTGCACTTCGGCCGGTACGCGTACCACCCCGCCCTGGTCGCGCCCAGCCCCCTCAAGGCCCCCATCAGCCCCTTCGTGCCGAACGAGCTGACCGACGCCGAGGTCGAGCAGACCGTCGAGGACTACGTCCGCTGCGCCGAGCTGGCCAAGGAGGCCGGGTACGACGGCGTCGAGGTGATGGGCTCCGAGGGCTACCTCATCAACGAGTTCATCGCCGCCGAGACCAACCGGCGGACCGACCGCTGGGGCGGCTCGTACGAGAACCGCGTCCGCTTCCCGCTGGAGATCGTCCGCCGGATCCGCGAGCGGGTCGGCGAGGACTTCATCCTGATCTACCGCCTCTCGATGCTGGACCTGGTCCCCGGCGGCTCCACCCTGGAGGAGGTCGTCCGGCTCGCCAAGGAGATCGAGGCGGCGGGCGCGACGATCATCAACACCGGCATCGGCTGGCACGAGGCGCGCATCCCCACCATCGCCACCTCCGTGCCGCGCGGCGCCTACACCTGGGTCACGAAGAGGCTGATGGGCGAGGTCTCCGTCCCGCTCGTCACCAGCAACCGCATCAACACCCCCGAGGTCGCCGAGGAGATCCTCGCCGACGGGCGCGCCGACCTGGTCTCCCTGGCCCGGCCGTTCCTGGCCGACCCGGACTTCGTCGCCAAGGCCACGGCCGGCCGCGCCGACACCATCAACACCTGCATCGGCTGCAACCAGGCCTGCCTGGACCACACCTTCAGCCTGAAGATCACCTCCTGCCTGGTGAACCCGCGCGCCTGCCACGAGACCGAGCTGGTCCTCTCCCCCACCCGCCGCGCCAAGCGGATCGCGGTCGTCGGCGCGGGCCCGGCCGGGCTCGCCTGCGCGGTGTCGGCGGCCGAGCGCGGCCACGCGGTCACCCTCTTCGACGCCGCCGCCGAGATCGGCGGCCAGCTCAACGTCGCCAAGCGGGTGCCGGGCAAGGACGAGTTCGACGAGACCCTGCGCTACTTCCGCGTCCAGCTCGCCGAGCGCGGCGTCGAGGTGCGCCTGAACACCCCGGTCGCGGCGGCCGACCTGGACGACTACGACGAGGTCGTGGTCGCCACCGGCGTCTCCCCGCGCACCCCCGCCATCGAGGGCGTGGACCACCCGAGCGTCGTCAGCTACCTGGACGTGCTGCGGGACGGCGCGCCGGTCGGCGAGCGGGTCGCGGTCATCGGCGCCGGCGGCATCGGCTTCGACGTCGCGGAGTTCCTCACGGACGGCGGGGAGGGCGCGAGCCAGGACCCCGAGACGTACTTCCGCCAGTGGGGCGTGGACACCTCGTACGAGAACCGGGGCGGGCTGCGGACGCCCGAGCGGACCGCTCCCCCGCGCCGGGTGCACCTGCTCCAGCGCAAGGAGACCAAGGTCGGCGCGGGCCTCGGCAAGACCACCGGGTGGATCCACCGCACCGAGCTCAAGCACCGCGGCGTGGCCATGGTGGCGGGCGTGACGTACGACCGGATCGACGACGAGGGCCTGCACGTCACGATCGGCGGCGAGTCGCAGGTGCTCCCGGTCGACACGGTCGTGCTCTGCGCGGGCCAGGAGCCGCGGCGGGACCTGTACGAGGAGCTGGTGGCGGCCGGTCGCACGGCGCACCTCATCGGCGGCGCGGACGTCGCCGCCGAGCTGGACGCCAAGCGGGCCATCGACCAGGGCACCCGCCTCGCCGCCGCCCTGTGAGCACCGCCCGGTGATCCACACGCGGTGACCACTACGACCGTCGCGGTCGCGGTGGTCGCCGCGGCCCCCGAACCTAGGATGCGAGCATGTCCCTCCCGCACGCGATCCTCACCGCCCTGCTCGAGAAGCCGTCCTCCGGACTCGAACTGACGCGCCGCTTCGACAAGTCGATCGGCTACTTCTGGTCGGCCACGCACCAGCAGATCTACCGCGAGCTGGGCAGGCTGGAGCAGGCGGGCCACATCCGCGCCCTGCCCTCCCCGGTGCCCGTCCGGGGGCGGCGGAAGGAGTACGAGGTGCTGCCCGCGGGCCGCGCCGAGCTGGGCGACTGGGTCGCCAGGTCCGAGGACCCCAAGCCGATGCGGTCCGCCCTGCTGCTGCGGATGCGGGCGGCCGCGATGGTCGGCGCGCCGGGCCTCCGGGCCGAGCTGGAGCGCCACCTCGCCCTGCACCGAGGGCAGTTGGAGGAGTACCGCGCGATCGAGGACCGGGACTTCCCGCCCGAGCGGCGGAGGACCGAACCGGACCGGCTGCGCCATCTCGTCCTGCGGGGCGGGATCGACCTGGAGCGCTTCTGGGTGGAATGGCTGACCGGTGCCCTTGCGGAACTGGATCGGGAGGAGTAGCCCCGGCGGGTGGGGGCCGGTGCCGGGCGATACTGGGGGCTGCCGGTTCCACGAACGAAAGGGCGGGTATGGCCGACGACTTGGGGCGCCGCACGACACGTCACGCGGTGGTCATCGGGGGAAGTCTCGCTGGACTGCTTGCCGCACGGGTCCTCGCCGAGCACGCGGAGCGGGTGACGGTCGTCGAGCGCGACCGGCTCCCCGAAGGGCCGGGGGCGAGGCCGGGCGTCCCGCAGGGCCGGCACCTCCACGTCCTCATCGAGGGCGGGCAGCGGGCGCTCGACGAACTGCTCCCCGGCTTCATGGACGAGCTGCGGGAACTCGGCGCGCCGAAGGTGGGCATGCCCGAGGACATGGTCCAGTGGCAGAACGGCGCGTGGTACCGCCGTACGGCCGCGGCCGTGCACTTCTACTCCGGTCCGCGCCCCCAGCTGGAGTGGCTGGTGCGGCGGCGGGTGCTCGCCGATCCGCGGATCGAACTGGTCGAGGGCACCGAGACCGTGGCCCTGACCGGCGACTCCTCGCGCGTGCGGGGCGTGCGGCTGCGGGAGCGCGGCGCGGGAGCCGGCGGGGAGACCCGCACCCTGGCGGCCGATCTCGTGGTGGACGCCTCCGGGCGGTCCACGAAGGCGTCGGACTGGCTGGCGGGCATCGGCGCGGAGGCGCCGCACGAGGAGACCCTCGACACGGGCCTCGCGTACGCGACCCGGGTCTACCGCGACCCGTCCGGCGGCACGGACACCGACGCGATCGGCTACTACATCGTGCCGAACCCCGCACAGGTGTACGGCGGTGTGGTGCTGCCGCTCGGCGACGGGCGGCACCTGGTCACCCTCTCGGGGCTGCGCGGCGACGAACCGCCCGTCGAGGAGGGCGCGTTCGAGGAGTACGCCAAGCGGCTGCCGCACCCGATGATCAGCGACTGGCTGGCCCGGGCGGAGCCGGAGTCGCCGGTGTACGGCTTCCGGAAGACCGCCAACGTCCGGCGCCGGTACGACCGCCCCGGGCGCCGCCCGGCCGGTTTCCTCGCCACCGGTGACGCGCTGTGCGCCTTCAACCCGATCTACGGGCAGGGCATGGCGGTCGCCGCGCTCGGCGCGGTCGCGCTGCGCCGGGCGCTCGCCGACCCGAGGCGGACGCCGACGACCCGGGTCGTGCAGCGGGCACTCCTGGACGCCTCGCGGCAGGCCTGGGACATCTCGGCGGGGGCCGACCGGAAGATGCCCGGCGCGACCGGTGACGCGGCGCGTTCCGGGACGCTGGACCGGGCGGCCGACTGGTACCTGGGCCGGGTGCTCCAGCGGGTGGCGGGCGACCCGGTGGTGGGGAGGCCGTTCCGCTCGGCGATCGCCCTGACCGGTCCGCTGACGGCCCTGTTCGCCCCGCCGGTGGCCCGGGCGGTGCTCTTCGGGCCGCCCGTCGAGACTCCGTCCGGGCCGCCGCTGTGGCGCGAGGCGTAGGCCGTACGGGTGAGGGCCGGGGCCGGCGGTGGTCGCCGACCGCCGCCCCGGGCCCCCGGGCCGTTTCAGGCGTCCGGGGCCGCCGTGATCATGCCGGCGGCGATGGCCGCGCCGAGGGCCGCGTAGTCGTCGGCGTTCTGGTGGGCGTAGGCGAGCGCGAAATCGGCGACGGCGCGGTCGAAGACGTCCGAGCCGCCGAGGTAGGCGGCGATGGCGACGCGGTCGCCGGAGCGGGCGTGGGCGCGGGCCAGGGCCCGGCCGCAGAGCCGCGCGTACTCCCGCAGCAGGGCCGGGGACATGGTCTCCACCTCGGCCGAGCCCTTCATGTCGCGCAGCTGGCGCCAGTAGAAGTGGCGCTGTTCGGGGCCGGTCATCCAGCCGAGGAAGATGTCGCCGGCGGCCTGGACGAGGCGCTGGCCGCAGACGACCCGCTGTCCCTGGTGGGGGTAGGCGGTCGGTGCCAGGTACTCCTCCAGGACGGAGGGGCCGGCCTCCTTGATCTGGAGGATGAGCGGGTCGCCCTCGTCCCGGCCTTCGAGGAGGAGGACGAAGCAGCGGGTGCCGACGCTGCCGACCCCGACGACCTTGCGGGCGGCGTCGAGGAAGCGGTAGCGGTCGAGGAGCAGCCGCCGCTCCTCGGCGAGGGAGCTGCGGTAGTCGCTGAAGACCTTGCCGAGGGTGATCCGGTCGATGTCCGTGGTGCGTTCGAGGAGCGGGGGGTCCTCGACGAAGTGCCGGTGTCCGGTCGCGTCCGCCTCGGTGAGCTTGGCGAAGGCCTGGAGGCTGGTGCGGCGGCGGGCGCGGGCGAGCCGGTTCTCCAGGCGGGCGCGGTCGCCCCGGTGGACCAGGGCCGGGAGGTCGTCGGCGGCGATCCGCTCGTACCAGACGGTGAGCTCCCCGAGGCCGGCGAGGCGGCGCATGGAGGTGCGGTAGGACTCGACGGCGACGAGGGCGGCGCGGCGGGCCTTGGGCCTGGTGGCGCCGTTCTGGAGGGCGGCGACGGTGACGCTCGCGGCGAGCCGTTTCACGTCCCATTCGAAGGGGCCGGGGAGGGTCTCGTCGAAGTCGTTCACGTCGAAGAGGAGCGTCCGTTCGGGTGAGGCGTAGACGCCGAAGTTGAGGAGGTGGGCGTCGCCGCAGAGCTGGACGGTGAGGCCGGTGTCGGGCTGGGCGCCGAGGTCGGCGGCCATGACGGCGGCGGCGCCGCGCAGGAACGCGAAGGGGGAGGCCGCCATCCTGCCGTACCGGAGGGGGACGAGGTCGGGCAGCCGGTCCCGGGCCTGGCGCTCCAGGACCTCCAGGGGGTCGGGGCGCTGGGAGCTGGGTATCCAGCGGCCGTGGGAGGACCGGGAGACGCGTTTGCGGGCCGCCCTGCCCCGTGCGGCGCGTTCCGACGGCGTCGTCATCCGGCCTCACCCGCCTCTTCCGCCGGGGCGGACTCGGCCCCGTCACCTGGAACCTCATTACAAGGCGCAACGCGCGTTTCGGCCACTCTTTCCGACAGGACTGGCAGAATGGTTTAGACCAATGATAGAAATTGATCACCCATACGACCCATGCGGTCACGCTGAGCAAAGAGAGGGTTGATCATGGCCGAGCCCGATTCCGGGGCGGCGGCGGAAGCGCCGCTCTACCTCCGGGTCGCCGCCGCCCTGCGTGAGGATCTCGCCCAGCGGCGCATCTCCCCCGGCAGCCGGCTCCCTTCGGAGCGTTCGCTGTCCCAGCGCTACCACGTCAACCGGCAGACCGTGCGCAGCGCGCTCCAGCTCCTCCGCGAGGAGGGGCTCGTCGTCACCGACCGGCGCGGCACCTTCGCCGCCGGGCCCGGGACCGAGGCCCGCGCCGAGGACCCCGCTCCCAGGGTCCACCGGCCGGCCTTCCCCGGCGGGCCCCGCGCGGCGGGGACGCTGGTGCGGGCCTCGCTCGCCTGGGAGCCGCCGCCCGTCCCGCTCGCGCCGCGCCTCCTGCTCGCCCCCGGCGAGCCGACGCTCGTCCACCGGCACGTGGTGCTCGACCCGCGGGGCTCGGCGCTCCAGCGGGCGGTGTCGTGGTTCTCCCGGCCGGCGCTCGCCGAGATCCCCCAACTGGCCCGCTACCGGCGGGGCCGGGACTGCCGGCAGCAGCCCGACCTGCGGCTCCTCTACCACTGGATGCACCAGGCGGGGCTGCGGATCGTCCACCGGGAGTCGGTGGGCGTGCCGGCCGGCTCCGGAACGACGGGCGGCGCGGCCCGGCTGCTCGTCCACCGGGTGGTCAGCGACCAGCACGGGCACGCCCTGGAGATCACGGACATCGATGTCGCGGCCCGCTCGGCGGCCTGGACCTACGAGTTCAGCGCCTGAGGACGCGGACACGGGGGCACCCGGGCGGCGGCGGTCCGGCCCGGGCGTTCCCGTGCGAAGCGTTCCTTCGCGCAAAGCCCTAGACGATCCCCTCCGCGATGTCCGCCTCCTCGCGGGCCGTGCCGTACGCGGTCGGCGTGCCGTACGAGCGGCGGGCGACGTACCACCAGACGCTGGCCAGGACGAGGACGACGGCGAGGGCGATGACGGCGTAGTTCATGGTGTCCACCGTCACCGGCGACTTCTGCGGCAGGCAGAAGAGGACGGTCACGAACGCCACCCAGACGACGGCGGTCCAGCCGATCGGCCTGCTCCAGCGGCCCAGGTTCCACGGGCCGGGGGTGAACCGCTTCCCGGCGCGCAGCCGCAGGTAGATCGGGATGGCGTAGGCGGGCGTGATGCCGATGACGTTGATGGCGGTCACGGCGCCGTAGGCGGTGGCCGAGTACAGCGAGGGCACGGCGATGAGCGCGGCCACGCCGACCGAGAGCCAGACGGCCGGTACGGGGGTCTGGGTGCGGGCGCTGACCTTCCGCCAGAGCGCCGAGCCCGGGAGGGCGTTGTCCCGGCTGAAGGCGAAGACCATCCGGCTCGCCGCCGCCACCTCGGCGTTGCCGCAGAAGAGCTGGGCGACGATCACGACGAGCAGCAGGGCAGTGGCCCCGCCGGTGCCGAGCGCGTCCAGGAGGATCTGGGCGGGCGGGACGCCGGTGGCGCTGTTCTGGGTGGCGGCGTAGTCCTGGATGGCGAAGGTCAGTCCGGCGAGCAGGGCGAAGCCGGCGATCCAGGAGACCCAGATGGCCCGCACGATGCCCTTGGCGGCGGCGACGGAGGCGTTCGAGGTCTCCTCGGAGAGGTGGGCGGAGGCGTCGTAGCCGCTGAAGGTGTACTGGGCCAGGAGCAGGCCGATCGCGGCGACGTAGAAGGGGTTGGCCCAGCCGGTGTCGTTGACGAACTCGGTGAAGACGAACTCGGCGGACTGGTGGCGCTCCGGGATGATCGCGAGGGCGCCGACGATGACCGCGACGCCGGCCAGGTGCCACCACACGCTGATGGAGTTGAGCACGCTGACCAGGCGGACGCCGAAGAGGTTCAGGACGGCGTGGAGCAGCAGGATCGCCAGGAAGATGAGGAAGGTGGAGCCGGCGGTGGGTTCGAAGCCCCACTGGAGGTTGAGGAAGGCCCCGGTGAAGAGGGCGGCGCCGTAGTCGATGCCGGCGATGGCGCCGAGCAGGCCGAGGAGGTTGAGCCAGCCGGTGTACCAGCCCCAGCGGCGTCCGCCGAGCCGGTCGGCCATGTAGTAGAGGGCGCCGGAGGTCGGGTAGGCGCTGGTGACCTCGGCGAGGGCGAGGCCCACGCAGAGGACGAAGAGGCCGACGCCGGCCCAGCCCCACAGCATGACGGCGGGGCCGCCGGTCCCCAGGCCGAAGCCGTAGAGGGTCATGCAGCCGGAGAGGATCGAGATGACCGAGAAGCTGATCGCGAAGTTGCCGAAGCCGTTCATGCGGCGGGCGAGGACGGGCTGGTAGCCGAGTTCTCTCAGCCGCTCCTCCTCGTCCTGGACGGGCGGTGGCTTGCGTATCGCGTCGGTCGGGGCGTCGGTGCGGGACATGGTTCCTCCGGGGACGGGAGTGAGCGGAAGGTACGAGGAGAGGGACGGGGGCCGGGGCCTCAGTCGCCGAGACAGCGGGCGCGGGCCCGCAGGAAGACCTCTTCGGCGAGGGCGCGGTCGTCCGGGCGGGCGGTCCGGTAGGCCCACGGCAGCGTCGTGTAGTACGGGCCGAGCGCCTCGAAGACCCGGGCCGCGTCGGCGAAGCGGAGGGCGCCGAAGAGGGCGTGGGCCAGGTGGTTGAGGTCGAGCAGGGAGGCCTCGTCGACCGCGCAGAAGAAGAACCAGGTGTCCAGGGCCCGCCGGACCTCGCGCACGGCGTCCTCGGCGACCCAGTGGAGGTCGAGGGCGCGCTCGTGGCCGCGCTCGCGCCGGTAGCGCTCGACGCGCACGTAGAGCGGGAGGGCGTGCAGGGCGGAGCCGACGGGGGCCGTGGAGGCGGCCCAGTGGGAGTAGTTGACGGCCTCGGAGAGCGGTCCGGAGCGCCGGGCGTAGACGAACTGGAGCATGCGGTGGTGCGCCTCGCGGTTGTGCGGGTGGCGCTTCTCCGACTCGGCGAGCAGGCCCCAGGGGCCGGGCGGCAGCATGGGGGCCGGCGGGGCGGCCCGGTGCTCGGCCGGGTGCCGGGGCCCGTCGAGGGCGGCGAGGGCGAGCAGTCCCACCCAGGGCACCGGGTCGGCGGGCGAGCGGTCGCCGGCCTCGTGGCAGGCGGCCCTGGCCTCCTGGCAGAGCTGCCCGGCGCGGGCGTGGCCGGAGCGGTGGGCGCGTACGGCCCGCTCGACGGCGACGCGGCTGTGCATCACGGCCGCGGCGGGGCTCTCGGGTTGTTCGGCGCGCCAGATGCGGACGACGTCGGTGCCGGCGGCGACGGTGGCGAGGACCTGGGTGCGCCGGGTCCAGGCGCTCCAGTCGGAGGTCTCGTCGAGCAGCCGTGCCATGGCGGCCCAGCGGCCGGTGCGTAAGTCCTGGAGGGCGTGGCGCAGGGCGTGGTCGTGGCCCGCCGGATGGTAGACGGGCCGGAAGCCTCGGCCGGCCATCAGGGGGCGGGGCGTGATGTGGGTGGCATGGTTCCTCGGTGGGTGGTAAGGGGTGGTCAGGCCCTCGGGGGGTGTCCCGCCCGTTGATCGGCGATCACTATAGAGCGCTCTGGACTCGACCGGTCCACTTTCTTTTTCTACGGCAACTATTAAGCCAACGACTGAATTTGACTTACTGTCAGGTACGGCGGCGGACCTGACGGGGTCGCCCGGCGAGGCTTGACGCGACCCTCCGGCGGCGGCACCCTGACCCTTTTCGGTGACCGGACGGTCACCGAACGGGACCACGGACGGGAGCGGCAGGATGACGGGCGGCCCGGTACTCGCCGTCGATCAGGGCACGTCGGGCACGAAGGCCCTCGTCCTCTGTCCGGAGCGCGGCGTCCTCGGCAGCGGTACGGCGCCGGTCCGGCCCCGGTACCTGCCGGGCGGCCTGGTCGAGGTCGACCCGCGCGAGCTGTACGACTCCGTGGTCGCCGCGGGACGGGCGGCGCTCGCCGACGCGGGCGTCCCGGTCGTGGCCGTGGGCCTCGCCAACCAGGGCGAGACCGTGCTCGCCTGGGACCCCGCCACCGGTGAACCGCTCACCGACGCGCTCGTCTGGCAGGACCGCAGGGCCGCCGGAATCTGCGCGGAACTCGCCCCACACGCGGAGGAGTTGCGCCGACTGACCGGCCTCCCGGTGGACCCGTACTTCGCCGCGCCGAAGATGGCCTGGATCCGCCGCCACGCCACCGGCGCGGGCGCCGTCACCACCAGCGACGCCTGGCTCGCGCACCGGCTCACCGGCGCCTTCGTCACCGACGCGGCGACCGCCGGGCGCACCGGACTCCTCGACCTCGACACGGTCGCCTGGTCGCGGACCGCCCGCGACCGGTACGGACTCGGCGACGAGCCGCTGCCCCGGGTGGTGGACTGCGACGAGCCGGTGGGCACCACGAGCGCCTTCGGTCCGCCGCTCCCCCTCACCGGCCTCCTGGTGGACCAGCAGGCGGCGCTGCTCGCGCAGAGCGCCGACGACCCGGCCGCCGCCAAGTGCACGTACGGCACGGGGGCGTTCCTGCTCGCGCGGACCGGCTCCGAGCCGCTGCGGGCCGCCTCGGGCCTGGTGAGCTGTGTCGCCTGGCGGCTCGGCGGGCGCGTCACCCACTGCCTGGACGGCCAGGTGTACACGGTGGCCTCGGCCGTCCGCTGGCTCACCGACCTCGGGGTGATCTCCGGGGCCGGGGAGCTGGACGCGGTCGGCGGCGCCGTCCCGGACAGCGGGGGCGTCGCGTTCGTCCCCGCGTTCGCGGGGCTCGCCGCGCCCTGGTGGCGGGGGGACGTGCGCGGCTCGCTCACCGGCCTCGGCCTGGACACCGGCCCCGGGCACCTGGTCCGGGCCCTGTGCGAGGGCATCGCCGCCCAGGTCGTGGAGCTGGCCTCGGCCGCGGCGGCGGACCGGGGCGCGCCGCTGACCTCGCTGCGCGCCGACGGCGGCCTGACCCGGAGCGCGCTGCTCATGCAGACCCAGGCCGACCTGCTGCAACGGCCCGTCGAGGTCTCCGCCCTGCCCGACGCCACGGCCCTCGGGGTCGGCGCGGTCGCCCGCCTGGGCCGCTTCCCGGGGCTCGCGCTCCGGGAGGCCGTACCGGAGTGGAAGCCGTCGGCGGTGTACGAGCCCCGGATCTCCGCCGACGAGGCGAGGACGCGCCTCGCGCGGTTCCGCGCGGAGGTCGCGGCGCTGCTGGAGCGGCCGGGTGCGACGGCGGCCGACGGCGGGGCGGTGTGAGGACCTCCGGGGAGGTCACCCGGTCGGGGCCGCTCCCGGACGGCGAGGGCGCCGCGTACGACGTCGTGGTCGTCGGCGCCGGGGTCGTCGGGACCGCGATCGCCCGCGCGCTAGCCCGCCACCCGCTGCGGGTCGCCCTCGTGGAGGCCGCGAACGACGTGGGCGACGGCACCTCGAAGGCCAACACCGCGATTCTGCACACCGGTTTCGACGCCGTGCCCGGCACCCTGGAGGCGCGGCTCGTCCGCGAGGGCCACCGGCTGCTCACCGCGTACGCGCGGGAGACCGGCATCCCCGTGGAACCGCTCGGCGCCCTGCTCGTCGCCCGGGACGAGGGACAGCTCGCCGCGCTCCCCCGCCTCGCCGAGAAGGCCGGACGCAACGGCCACCACGGCACCCGGATCATCGACGCCGACGAACTGGCCGCACGTGAGACCCACTTGGGGCCCGGGGCGCTCGCCGCGCTCGACGTGCCGGGCGAGTCGATCGTCTGCCCGTGGACGACCGTCCTCGCGTACGCCACGCAGGCCGTCCGCTCCGGGGTGGACCTGCACCTGAACTGCCGGGTGGAGGGGGTTCGGCCGGGCACCCCGCACCACCGGCTCGCCACCCGGCGCGGCACGCTCCGGACCCGCCTCCTCGTCAACGCCTGCGGGCTGTACGCCGACGCCTTCGACGCCCTGGTCGGGCGCGAGGACTTCACCGTCACCCCGCGCCGGGGCCAGCTGCTCGTCTTCGACAAGTTCGCCCGCGACCTGGTCCGGCACATCCTGCTCCCCGTGCCCGGACCGCTCGGCAAGGGCGTGCTCGTCTCCCCCACCGTGTACGGGAACGTCATGCTCGGGCCCACCGCCGAGGACCTGGACGACAAGACGGCGACCGGCACCACGGCCGAGGGGATCGCCGGCCTCCTCGAACAGGGCGGCCGGGTCCTGCCCGCGCTGCTCGACGAGGAGGTCACCGCCGTCTACGCGGGGCTGCGGGCCGCCACCGGACAGGAGGACTACCGCATCGCCGCGCACCCCGCCCTGCGGTACGTGACGGTGGGCGGGATCCGCTCCACCGGACTCAGCGCCTCCCTGGCGATCGCCGAGCACGTGCTCGGCCTCCTGGCCGACTGCGGGCTCGACCCGGGACCGGAACGGCCGCTCGCCCCGGTCCGCATGCCGAACCTCGGGGAGGTCTTCCCCCGGCCGTACCGGGACGCCGGACTCATCGCCCGCGACCCCGACTTCGGGGCGATCGTCTGCCACTGCGAGCGGGTCACCCGGGGCGAGATCCGGGCCGCGCTCGCCTCCACGATCCCGCCGGGCGGCCTCGACGGGCTGCGGCGCAGGACCCGCGCCCGGGGCGGCCGCTGCCAGGGGAACTTCTGCGGCGCGGAGGTCCGGGCGCTGTTCGAGGAGGCACGGCCCCCGACGGAGCAGAACGGAGGAGGAGGCCGGTGAACCGTACGGTCGACGTGCTCGTCGTGGGCGCGGGGCCCGCGGGTCTCGCCGCCGCCACCCGGCTCGCGGCGGCGGGCGCGGGCCGCGTCGAGGTCCTGGAGCGGGAGCCGGCCGCGGGCGGGGTCCCGCGCCACTGCGCGCGCCCGGGGTTCGGCGCGGACGCGCGGGGACGGCCCCTGGACGGGCCGGGCCACGCGCGGCGCGCGGTGCGGGAGGCGCTGCGGGCCGGGGCCGTCGTCCGCACCGGCGCCTCGGCCACGGGCTGGGCCGGGCCGCTCGCCCTGGACGTCACCTCCCCGGCTGGGCTCGAACGGATCGGGGCGCGGGCGGTGGTCCTCGCCACCGGTGCGCGCGAACGGCCCCGCAGCGCCCGGCTCCTCCCGGGGACACGGCCCGCCGGAGTGCTGACCACGGGCGAACTCCAGCGGACGGTCGCGCTGTTCGGGGGGCGGAAGAGGAACGCGGGACGGGAGTACGTGGGACGGCGGGCGGTGGTCGTCGGCGGCGATCCGGTGGCCCGGAGCGCGGTGCGGACGCTGCGCTCGGCCGGGGTGGAGGTGGCGGCGGTCGTCACCGAACTCCCTTACGCGGCCGTCTCCTTCGGGTCCGTGCCGCTGCTCACCGGCACCGTCGTGACGAAGCTGCTCGGGCGCGGGCGACCGACCGGGGTCGCGGTCCGGGGGCGGGACGGCCGGGCGTCCGTCCTGCGGTGCGACACGGTGGTCCTCACCGGCGACTGGATCCCGGACCACGAGCTCGCCCGTGCCCGCGGGCTGCCGCTCGCGCCGGGCACGCGGGGCCCGGTGACGGACGGCGCCTTCCGCACCGCCGCTCCCGGGGTCTTCGCGGCCGGCAACCTGCTGCACGGCGGGGAACCGGCCGCGGTGGCCGCCGCCGAGGGGCGGGCGGCGGCCGACGCGGTACTCGACCACCTCCGCGACGGCCATTCCGGCGGCACGTCCCGGTCCGTCGGCACGGTGCCGGTCACGGCGGTGGGGCCGCTGCGGTGGGTGGCGCCCGGCCTTCTCGGCCCGGAGGCCGGGCCCCTGCTCGTACGGGCGGAAAGCCGTCTCGTACGGCCGGTCCTGACCGTCTCGCAGGACGGCGCGCGGCTGCGGCGGGAACGACTGCCCGCCACGCTCGTGCCGTGGCGTTCCGTACGGCTCGGGCCCGGCTGGACGCGGGGAGTGGACCCGGCCGGCGGGCCCGTGACGGTCGGGGCGGAGGGGTGGGAGGAGTAGGAGGGGCTACGGAGGCGTGAGGCGTCGGCGGGCGGGGCTGAACCGGATTGTCAGAGGCGTGCGAGAGGGTGGTGGGAGCCGAACTGTCGAGAGGGAGCCCGACATGACCACGATCACCGCCGACGAGCGCGCGGCGGCCCAGGCGTACCTGCGGCTGCTCGAATCCACCCGGGCCGTGCTGGCCGATCCGCGGCTCGTGCCGTACGCGGGAGCGATGCTCACCCGTCCGATGGCGGAGGCCGACGAGGCGCTCCGCGCGGCCGGCCTCGCCGGGAACGAGGACCGGCTGCTGCGCGTCGTCTCCACCCTGCGGACCCCTTCCCCGACGGCCTGGGGGTGGACGGGCTGAGGACTTCGCCGGGCGGCCCGGCGCCGCGAGGGGAGGTCAGCGGGCCGACGCCGCACCGGAAGGCCGGCGGGCCGGTGCCGTGCCGGGGGGCCGGCGGTCCGGTCGGACCGGAAGGTCAGCGGGCCGGTCGGACCGGGAGCTCGCGGACGCTGTTGCCGACGAAGCCGGCGTGGCGGACCAGGTCCTCCTCCGGGACGGCCAGGTCCAGGTCGGGGAAGCGGGTGAAGAGCGCTTCCAGGGCGGTCGTGGCCTCCAGGCGGGCGAGCGGGGCGCCCAGGCAGTAGTGGGGGCCGTGGCCGAGGGAGAGGTGCTTCGCCGTCGCGGTGCGGGTGATGTCGAAGCGGTCGGCGTCCGGGCCGTGGGCCTCCGTGTCGCGGCCCGCCGCCGAGTACCCGGCCAGGACGGGGGTGCCCCGGGGGATGAGGGTGCCGTCGACGGTGAGGTCGCGGGTCGGGTAGCGGAACGGGAAGTAGCTGACCGGGCTGTCCCAGCGCAGGGTCTCCTCCACCACGTCCGCCCAGGTCGCGCGGCCCTCGACCACCAGGGCGAGCTGGTCGCGGTGGGCGCAGAGGGCCCGGACGGCGTTGGTGATCAGGTTCAGGGTGGTCTCGTGGCCCGCGACGATCATCAGGAGCAGCGTGCCGATCAGCTCGGGCCCGGTGAGCCGGTCGCCGTCCTCGCCGTGGGCGGCGATGAGGGCGCTGGTGAGGTCGTCGCCGGGGGCGGCGGCCCTGGCGGTGACGATGGAGGCCAGGAGTTCGACGAGTTCCCGGTTGGCGGCGACGGCCCGCGCGGGCTCGGTGTCGGTGGCGACGACCAGGCCGGAGAGGTGGTGCAGCCGGTCCTGGTGGGCCGGGTCCACGCCGAGCAGTTCGCAGATGACGCCGAGCGGCAGCGGCAGCGCGTAGTGCCGGCGCAGGTCGGCGACGCCGTCGCCGGCCGCGGCGGCCCCGGCGAGTCCGTCGAGGAGTCCGGCGGTGACCGCTTCGACGCGCGGCCGGAGCTCCTCGACCCGGCGGGCGGTGAAGGCGCTGCTGACCAGGGTGCGCAGCCGTCGGTGGTCGGCGCCGTCCGCGGTGGTCATGCCGGGGACGGTGGCGAAGGTCCGCAGCGGCCAGCCGTCGGGTATGCGGCCCTCGGCGAGGGCGGTGAAGTGCCGGGCGCCCTTGGCGACGTCGGGGTGGGAGAGGAACTCGCGCAGCGCGCCGTGGCCCAGGACCGCCATGCCCTCGACCTCGCCGGGCAGGACCACCGGGGTCACGGCGCCCCCGGCGAGCAGCCGCGCGTTGTCCGCGTGCGGGCAGCCGCCCGCCGGGTCCATGCGGTGGGGCGCCCGGCCGGCGGGGGCGGTGGAGTGCGGCGCGTTCGCGGTGGACGCGGTAGGGGAGGCGTTCGCGGTGTCGGCGGGGTTCTCGGTACGGGCGGCGTTCTCGGGACGGGCGGTGTTCACGGAGGGAACTCCTGTCTGCGGAGACGGGCCGGTGCGGCACGCGAGTGGTCGGATCCTACGGTCAACGCCGTTGCCCACGTACGGGATTGACCGGCACGGCGTCCCGTCCGGCCGGGCGGTCGGCCGGGGCGACGGCACGACGGGGGACGGGGGCTCCCGTACGGAACGGGGTTGCTCCGGTACGGGTGTGAGGGCGCGTCACCCGTGCCCCCCGGGCGTCCGGTGGCGGGCCGGAACCACCCGGTCGGCTCACGACGCGCCGCCGTACGCCACACCCGCTCCCCCGGTCGGCGCACTTCGATCTGCGGGTTCTTCACCTCATCCCTACGGTGGCCGAATGATCGTCACGTCAGCTGTCCGTCACGCTGCCGCCGGTTCCGCGGCCCTGCTGTTCGTGCTGCCCGTTCCGGCGGCCGTCGCCTCCCCCGCCCCCACGGCCCCGTCCGTCTCCTCCGTCTCGTTCGGTTCCCCGGCCTCCGCCCTCGGGGAACCCACCCCGCCCGCGCGCGGGCACGTCGACCCGGCCCGGCTCGACCGGCGGGGCGTGCAGGTGCAGCCGCTGGCGGGCGCGCCCCGGCTGCCCTCGGCCTCCGCGCTGTCGTGGGTGGTCGCGGACGCCTCCACGGGCGAGGTGCTGGCCGCCCGGGACGCGCACCGGAAGCTGCCGCCGGCCAGCACGCTCAAGGCGCTGTTCGCCCTCACCGCGCTCCCCCACCACGATCCTTCCGAGCAGCACACCGTGGCCGATTCCGAGCTGACCGGCATCGGGGCGGGCAGCAGCCTGGTGGGGATCAAGGAGGGGTACACGTACAAGGTCTCGGACCTGTGGAACGGCGTCTTCCTCAGCTCCGGGAACGACGCGGTGCACGTGCTCGCCGCGATGAACGGCGGCTGGGACGCGATGGCCCGGAAGATGCAGGAGAAGGCCCGCTCCCTGGGCGCGAACGACACCCACGTGGTCTCCCCGGACGGCTACGACGCGCCGGGGCAGGTGTCCTCCGCGTACGACCTGGCGGTCTTCGGGCGGGCCGGGCTCCAGGACCCCGCGTTCACCCGGTACTGCTCGACGCGGTACGCGGACTTCCCGGCGGGCTCGTGGTCGTACGGCATCGCCAACACCAACCGGCTCCTGACCGGCGAGAACGGGGTGGAGCGCTACCCGGGGCTCATCGGCATCAAGAACGGCTACACGAGCAACGCGGGCAACACGCTGGTCTCCGCGGCCAAGCGGGACGGCCGGACCCTCGTCGTGTCGGTGATGAACCCCCAGGAGGGCGGCGGGTACGCCGTGTACGAGGAGGCGCGGTCGCTGCTCGACTGGGGCTTCGAGGCGGCGGAGCACGTCCGGCCGGTGGGTTCGCTGCTGCCGGAGCGCGCGAAGGCCGAGGCGGACACCCGTGCCGTGGCGGCGGCCCGTGACGGACGGGACGGGGCCGCGGCGGCGCCCCGGGCGGAGGCGGCGGGGGCCGAGCCCGCCAAGGAGGCCCGGCCCGGGGACGCCCCCGCGAAGGACGCCCCGGCGAAGGGCACTTCCGCCGAGGGCGCTTCCGAGAATTCCGGGAAGCCCGAGAAGGGCGAGAAGGACGCCCCGGTCCGGAGCGCTCCGGCGTCGGGCTCTCCCGAGAAGGACGCCGCCGCACCGGGTGCGTCGGGACCGGACGGTCCCGCGCGGGACGCCGTGGCCGAGGGTGCCCCCGGAACGGCCTCCCTCGGGAAGGACGCCTCTCCCGCGGCGGCGCCCTCGGGCGCGTCGGCCGGGCTCCCGCTGGGCCTGATCGGCGCGGCCTGCGCGGCGGCGCTCGGACTGTGGGGGTGGCGGCGCCGGGCGGGCGCCGACACCGGCGACTCCGTACAGGAGTAGACGTCCGTACCGGAGCGGGCATCCGCACCGGGGCAAGCAGGAGCGCGGGGCGCGGGGCCGTACGCCCCACCCCCGGCCCCCGATCCCTTCGGTCAGGCGCCGACGTACTCCGCGAGGTGCTCCCCCGTGAGGGTGGAGCGGGCGGCGACCAGGTCGGCGGGGGTGCCCTCGAAGACGATCCGGCCGCCGTCGTGACCGGCGCCGGGGCCGAGGTCGATGATCCAGTCGGCGTGCGCCATGACCGCCTGGTGGTGCTCCACGACGATGACGGACTTGCCGGAGTCCACGAGCCGGTCGAGCAGGCCGAGGAGCTGCTCGACGTCGGCGAGGTGGAGCCCGGTGGTCGGCTCGTCCAGGACGTAGATCCCGCCCTTCTCGCCCATGTGGGTGGCGAGCTTGAGCCGCTGCCGCTCGCCGCCGGAGAGCGTGGTGAGCGGCTGGCCGAGGGTCAGGTAGCCGAGGCCGACGTCGGTGAGCCGGGCGAGGATCCGCCGCGCGGCCGGGGTGGCGGCCTCGCCGGAGGCGAAGAACTCCTCGGCCTCGGTCACGGACATCGCGAGGACCTCGCTGATGTCCCGGCCGCCGAGGAGGTATTCGAGCACCGCGGCCTGGAACCGCTTGCCCTCGCAGTCCTCGCAGGTGGAGGAGGTGCCGGCCATCATGCCGAGGTCGGTGTAGATGACGCCGGCGCCGTTGCAGGTGGGGCAGGCGCCCTCGGAGTTGGCGCTGAAGAGGGCCGGCTTGACGCCGTTGGCCTTGGCGAAGGCCTTGCGGATCGGGTCGAGCAGGCCGGTGTACGTGGCGGGGTTGCTGCGCCGGGAGCCGCGGATCGGGCTCTGGTCGACGGAGACCACCTCCTCGCCGGCGGGGAGCGAGCCGTGGACGAGGGAGCTCTTGCCGGAGCCGGCGACGCCGGTGACGACGGTGAGGACCCCGAGGGGGATGTCCACGTCGACGTCGCGCAGGTTGTGCGCGGACGCGCCGCGGATCTCCAGGGCCCCGGTGGGCTCGCGCACCGCGTCCTTGAGGGCGGCGCGGTCGTCCAGGTGGCGGCCGGTGACGGTGCCGGAGGCCCGCAGGCCCTCGACGGTGCCCTCGAAGCAGACGGTGCCGCCGGCCGTGCCGGCGCCGGGGCCGAGGTCCACGACGTGATCGGCGATGGCGATCGCCTCGGGCTTGTGCTCGACGACGAGGACCGTGTTCCCCTTGTCGCGCAGCTGGAGCAGGAGGTCGTTCATCCGCCGGATGTCGTGGGGGTGCAGGCCGACGGTGGGCTCGTCGAACACGTAGGTGACGTCGGTGAGCGAGGAGCCGAGGTGACGGATCATCTTGACGCGCTGCGCCTCACCGCCCGAGAGGGTGCCCGCCGGGCGGTCGAGGGAGAGGTAGCCGAGGCCGATCTCCACGAACGAGTCGAGGGTCAGCTGGAGCGCGGTGAGCAGCGGGGCCACCGAGGGCTCGTCCAGGTCTCGGACCCAGGCGGCCAGGTCGCTGATCTGCATCGCGCAGGCGTCGGCGATGCTGACCTTCCCGATCTTCGAGGCGCGGGCGCCCTCGGCGAGCCGGGTGCCGTCGCACTCGGGGCAGGTGGTGAAGGTGACGGCCCGCTCCACGAACGCCCGGATGTGGGGCTGCATGCCCTCCTTGTCCTTGGCCAGGAAGGACTTCTGGATGCGGGGGATCAGACCTTCGTAGGTCATGTTGATGCCCGCGATCTTCATCCGGGTCGGCTCGTGGTGGAGGAAGGCGTCCAGTTCCTTCTTCGTGTACGAGCGGATCGGCTTGGCCGGGTCGACGAGGCCGGAGTCGGTGTAGAGGCGGTAGTTCCAGCCGCCGGTGGTGTAGCCGGGGATGGTGAGCGCGCCCTCGTCCAGGGACTTGGAGTCGTCGTAGAGCTGGGTGAGGTCGATGTCGGAGACCGTGCCCCGGCCCTCGCAGCGCGTACACATGCCGCCGGTGCGCTCGAAGGTGGCCTTCACGGCCTTCTTGGCGCCCTTCTCGACGGTGATCGCGCCGCTCGCCCGTACGGAGGGGACGTTGAAGGAGTACGCGCTCGGCGGCCCGATGTGGGGCTTGCCGAGCCGGCTGAAGAGGATGCGGAGCATCGCGTTGGCGTCGGTGGCGGTGCCGACCGTGGAGCGCGGGTCGGCGCCGAGGCGCTGCTGGTCCACGATGATCGCGGTGGTGAGGCCTTCGAGGACGTCCACCTCGGGCCGGGACAGGGTCGGCATGAAGCCCTGGACGAAGGAGCTGTAGGTCTCGTTGATCAGCCGCTGCGACTCGGCGGCGACCGTGTCGAAGACGAGGGAGCTCTTGCCCGAGCCCGAGACGCCGGTGAAGACCGTGAGGCGGCGCTTCGGGATCTCGATGCTGACGTCCTTGAGGTTGTTCTCGCGCGCGCCGTGCACACGGATCAGGTCGTGCCGGTCGGCAGCGTGCGGGGCGGACGTCTGCTCGTCCGACCTGGGGGCCTTGCTCATCGTGTCTCCAGCTGTCGCGCGGGGCCGAAAGGGTGGTCCATCGCGTCCGGTCCCCGGATCCGGTCCTCGAATCCGATCCTCGAGGCGGGCCGCGATGCCCATGGCTGTCACGCTAATGGGGGACACGGTGTCGGCGCTTCTCGATTCCTGATCTCCTCCGGCGGTACGCGCCGCGTCAGTGCGCAGCGGTCCGGGGCCGGGAGGATCATGCCCCGGGCAGGCCCTCCAGGGCCGGCCGGGCCGGGGCGCGGTTCCCGGTCACGTACCGTTCGGCGGCGCGGACCGCCGCGCGGGCGCTGCGCTCCCCCATCAGGACGCAGAGGGTGTACGCCGTGTCCTCGAAGCGCCGGCGGGCCGACAGGTCGCACGGCCGGGCGAGCACGGTCCGCTCCTGGGCGCGGTAGTGCCGGAGCAACCGGTCGACCGTGTTCCTGTCGGGCAGCAGCATGGCGTCCTCCTGTTCCTGCGTCGCTCCATACTGGCGGCCGTCGGCCACACCCGCGACCCGCGCGGACACGGTGGGTGACCGCGGGGGAGGACGCGGAGGTGCCGGGGTCCGGGGAGTGTGCCCCCCGGACCCCGTTCCCGGGCCGTCAGCGCGGGGCGGCCGACCAGTCGACGATGCGGATGCCCGCGCCCGCCGCCTCACGGCCCCGGCAGTGGGAGCGGTGGCGGCGCAGGACGGCGTCGATGTCGAGGTGGCGGGCGAACTCGGGCCGCACGGCCAGGCGTTGGGCGTACGCCCAGAGGGCCGGGTGGTCGGCGACCCGGTCCATGGCGGCGGCGTCCAGGTGCCAGCGGTGGACGGTGTCGAGCTGGACGAGGGTGACCCAGACGTGCACGTCGGCGAGGGTCGGCCCGTCGCCGAGGACGTACGGCCGGTGGGCGAGGCGGCGCTCCAGGGAGTCGAGCGCGGCGAAGAGGACGCCGAGGGGTTCGTGGTGGGCGGCCCCGTCGTCCAGTCCGAGTTCGCCGGCCCGCTGGGCGGCCCGGTTGACGTTCCGCTCGCACAGGTCGGCCACGGCGTCGGTCTCGGCGCGGTGTTCCTCCGGCAGCAGGTCGGGGCCGTCGCCGCGGAAGCGCAGGGCGAGGTCCCGGAGGATGTCGGGGACGTGGGTGGTGACGATGCGGCCGGTCCAGCCGTCGCTGAGGACGGGCGCGGAGGCGGGACCGTCGTACAGGTGGGCGCTGGCCTCGTACAGCGGGCGGAGGGCCGCGTATCCGCCGTCGGGCGCGTCGGGGGTGTCGGGCAGGACCGCGAGCGGGAGGGTGTCGTCGAGTCCGAGCAGGCCGTGGACGAGGGCGATGCCCAGACAGCCGGGACTCGACGGGGCGACGTGGAGGCGGTAGCGGTGCGGTACGGCGTAGTGGCCGCTGCGCACGTCGCGGCCGATGCGGCCGCGGAAGGCCGGCGCGGCGGAGGCGGGCAGCAGCGAGGACGGGACGACGGACATGCTTCTCCCTCGGGGATGCTCGGTGCCGGGCCGGGCGGCGCGCGGCGGCGCCGGTCGCGGCGGCGCGGCGACGGGGCCGGCCGGACGGGGCCGGATCGGCGGAGATGCGTACAGGAGGAGGCGGGCGGACCGCGGCGAAAGGGGCCCGGCGGGCGGAGGCGCGTACCGGCCGCCCGGGAGACGGCGGCGACTACGCGGCGCTGCAGACCCGCAGCAGGTCGATGTGGCGGCGGGACGTCAGGGGCAGGGAGCGCGGGAGGAGCGCGGCGGATGCGGTGTCCCTCCGGCCGGTGCGTCCCATGGTTTCCTACCCGTTCGCTCGGTTTTCCCGTCCCTGAGTGTCCGACCGGTCACGGGCGGCGTCAAGGGTGCGGTACGGCTCGTCTCACGGCGCGGTACGGCGCGCCCCACGGGCGCGCGGATCCGTCACGACCGTACGGAATAATGCGCGCATGCGCATTTCAGCCAGGGCCGACTACGCGGTGCGTGCCGCCCTCCAGCTCGCCGCCGCCCGGGACGCGGGCCCGCTGAAGGCCGAGGCCATCGCGGAGGACCAGGGCATCTCGCACAAGTTCCTGGAGAGCATCCTCGGGGACATGCGCAAGGGCGGCCTGGTGCAGAGCCAGCGCGGCGGCAACGGCGGGTACTGGCTGGCCAGGCCCGCCGAGACGATCTCGGTCGCGGAGGTCATCCGCTGCGTGGACGGCCCGCTGGTCTCGGTGCGCGGGGAGCGGCCGCCGGAGCTGTCGTACACGGGCCCGGCCGAGTCGCTCCTGACGTTGTGGATCGCGCTCCGGGCGGGAGTCCGCGAGGTCCTTGGGGTCTCGCTCGCGGAGGTGGCGGCGGCGGAGCTGCCGGCCGGGATCGTCGCGCTCGCCGACGACCCGGAGGCCTGGACCAATCCCTGATCCGCCCCCGAACCACCCCCGCCCCCTCCCTGATCCACCTCTGCCCCGCCCCTGCCCCGCCCCGACCGGCCGGGTCAACCCCTCACGACCTGCGGCGACTTGGCCCCGTCTCGAGAATCAAGACGACGCTGTCCAATCTGCGGACGCCCCTTGGGGAGGAGCGATCACCTCTGCCACTATCCCTACTATTCCAGTGGGAATACTAGGGATCATGTGAGGTGACGTGAGTACGCCGAGGAAATCGCCGAAGAGACCAGCTGTACGCACCGCCTCCGCCCCGGCCGGACGGGCCGTCGACCGGCCCGCCGACGACGAGATCTGGCCCCGCGTCACCCGGGAGCTCGCCGACGACCTCGCCGTGGACGCCCTGACGAGGGACCGGGCCGGCAAGGCCCCCTTCGACGAGGTCGCCCGGCTCCAGGAGGCGGGACTGCCCGCCCTCCTCACGGCGCCGGGGCCGTCCCGGCGGGGCGCCGACTGGCGGGCCGCGTGCGCGGTCGTACGGGAGATCTCCGCCGCCGACAGCTCCGTGGGCGAACTCCTCGCCCACCACTACGCGCTGTCCTGGAGCAGCCGCTTCTTCGGCCCCGCGCACGAGGCGCCCGCCCCCCGCGCCTCGTCCGCCCCGGAGGCCCCGGGCGCCGCCCGCCGCCCGCTCGCCCTCGACGTGTGTACGGCCGAGGAGCGCTGGCTGCTCGCCGGGGGCGTCGAACCGCCGCGCCCCGCGACCGGCCCCGGCCTCGTGCTCACCCCCGCCGAGGGCAGCGGCGGCGGCTGGATCCTCGACGGGCGCCGCGCCTTCGCGTCCGGCGTCACGGTGGCCGACCGGCTCGTCGTCGGCGCGCGCCCCGGCGGCACCGGCGACCTGCTGGTCGTCCTGGTGGACCCGGCCCACCCGGGGGTGTTCACCGACGCGGGCACGGACCGGGTCGGGCAGCGCCTGGCCGGCGCGGGCACCGTCACCTTCGATCACGTCCCCGTACCGTCCGAGCACGTCCTCGGCGTCCTCCCGCACGACGAGCACGCCGTCGCCCCGTTCACCACCCTCGCCCCGCTCGCCCTGCGGCTGCTCCTCACCCAGGTCGGCCTCGGCATCGCCGAGGGGGCGCTGGCCGAGGCCCGGGACATCAGCCGCGCCGACCAGGCCGGGCCGGCGCCGGCCGGCGGCGCGGACGGCCCGGCGACCGCGGACGGCACCGCCCCGGCCGGGGCCGGGGACGACCCGTACCTCCTCCTCGCCTACGGGGAGCTGGCGACCGCCGCGCACGCCGCCGCCGCGGTGGTGGAGCGGGCGACGGACGCCCTCGCCCGCGGTCTGCACGCCGAGTGGTCGCTGACCCCGGAGGAGCGCGCCGACATCTCCGTCCTCGTGGCGGCGGCCGAGACCGTCACCGGCCGGGCGGCCGTCCACATCACCACCCGCATCCTCGAACTGGTCGACGGCACCGCCGGTGCCGACTCCCGGGCCGGCGGGCCGGGGTTCGACCGCTTCTGGCGCAACGCCCGCGCGCTCACCGCCCCGACGCGGGCGGACCACCGGCTCCGGGACATCGGCGACCACTATCTCAACGGCACCCACGCCCGGCTCACCCTGCTGGCCTGAGCCGGACCGCCGTCACGCTCCCGTCACGCGCCCGTCACAGCGGAAAACAGCATGTCGGGACGTATGACCCTGCCACCGGGCGGCCGTTGGGCCCAAGCTGGAGGGGAGAGGGTCCGCCGGCCGGCGGGCCCGACACCGCACCGACGGAGGCATTCTGATGAGTCGTGAGATCGTCGCAGGGGTGGACGGTTCCCCGGAGAGTCTCGCCGCGGCGGACTGGGCCGCCCGCGAGGCCCTGCACCGGGGCCTCCCGCTACGGCTCGCGCACGCCTGGCGCTGGGAGCCCCTCGACCTCCCGCTGGTCCAGGACCCCGAGGCCCAGGGGCGGGCCGCGCACGCGGTCCTGCGCGAGGCCGAGGAGGAGATCGCCCGCCGGCACCCGGACCTGGAGCTCTCGGCCGAGGTCCTGCCCGACACCCCGGTCGCCGCGCTGCTCGGCACCGAGGAGCGGGCCGAGATGCTCGTCATCGGCTCGCGCGGCCACGGCCCCGTGGCCGGGTTCCTGCTCGGCTCGTACGGGCAGCAGATCATCGCCGGCGCCACCCGCCCCGTGGTGGCCGTCCGGTCCCGCGACGGCGAAGGGGCCGAACCGCCCGCCGGATACGTGCTCGTGGGCCAGCTCGGCACCCCGGAGGACAGCGCCGCCGCCCTCGGCTTCGCCTTCGCGACCGCCGCCGCGCGCGGGGCGTCCGTGCGGGCCGTGCGGGCGTGGAGCCTGCCGGCCCTCTACGCGTACAGCCCGGCCTCGATGCGGCTCGCCGACGAGGCCGGCGGGCTCGTCCCGTACGAGGAGAAGGCGCTGCGCGAAGCCCTCGACCCCTGGCGGGAGAAGTACCCGGACGTCCGGGTCGAGGAGCACGTCGAACTGGGCAGCGCGGGCCAGGTCCTGCTCTCCCAGTCGGGGGCCGCGCAGCTCCTGGTGGTCGGGCGGCGGGCCAAGCGCGGGGCCGTCGGACCGCGGATCGGCTCCGTGGCGCACGCGGCCCTCCATCTGGCTCCCTGCCCGGTGGCGGTCGTCCCGCAGGGCTGAAACGCTTCGACGTGAGCCGACGCGCCGGGTTGACGCGGGGTGTCGGGGCGGCCGGGGTCGGAAAGGGTTGTCACCGTCGCCCCGGCGTCCCTCCCCGGCGCCGGCCGTCCGGCGACCCCGGCGAGAGAGCGGAGCCCCATGCGGTACCACGTCCGTCCCCGACCCTCCGACCGGCCCGCCCGGCCCCCACGGGCGGCCGGGCGGCACCGCCCGGCCTTCCGCACGGCCGTCGCCGTCACGGGAACGGCGGCCGTAGCGCTCGCGGTGGCGGCGGGGACGTACCTCGCCTCGACGGCCGGCGGCCCGGCGTCCGCCGTCTCCCCCGCGCCCGTGACCGTGCCCGTCCCCGTCCCCGTCCCCGTACGGGTGGACCCGGAGGTCCGGCCGGAGCAGGCGCGGGCGCAGTTGTCGGAGCGGCGGCCCGTCCTGGTCCCCGGGGGCGGGACGGCCGCCGCCCGGAAGAGCGAGCGGTTCGTCAAGGAGGTCGTCGCCCTGACCAACACCGAGCGCACGCGGGCCGGTTGCCGGCCGCTCAGGGCCGACAAGCACCTGCGGGCGGCGGCCCAGGGACACGCCGCCGACATGGCCGCCCGCGGCTACTACGAGCACATGAGCCCCGAGGGCCGGGACGGGGGCGACCGGATGAAGGGCGCCGGTTACGCGTGGTCGACCTGGGCGGAGAACATCCACCGCGGGCCGAAGACCCCGGCGCGGGCCGTGGCGGACTGGATGGGGAGCTCGGGCCACCGGGCGAACATCCTCAACTGCTCGCTCAAGGACATCGGCGTCGGAGTGGCCGTGACCTCCAACGGCCCCTGGTGGGTGCAGAACTTCGGCGCCAAGCGCTGATCCGGCCGTCATCCCCGCCCGGGCGCGGCCAGCTTCTGCACCCAGACCGTGCCCCGGGGGCCGGGCACCGACGCCACGCCGGTGTCCCGGTAGCGGCAGTCGAGCATGTTCTCCTCGTGCATCGAGCCGTCCCGCCAGTCCTCGACGACGGTCTCCGGGCCGGTCGCGCCCCTGGCCAGGTTCTCGGCCCAGGCGCTCCAGGAGTAGCCCGCGGCGGTGATCCGCGCGTCCGCGAAGTCGCCCTCCGGGCTGCTGTGCCCGTAGTAGCCCCGCGCGACCATGTCGCGGGCGTACGCGCGGGCCGCGGCGACGAGCCGGGGGTCGGTGCGCAGCGGGGCGCAGCCGGCCTCCGTCCGGAGCCGGTTGACGAGGGCGGTCACCCGCTCCCCGGGGGTGGGCGGCGGCGGGGCGGGGTGGTGGGGCGGGGCGTCGGGGTGGTGGTCGTCGGCGCGGGGGCGGCGGTGGTGGGCGGCGGTGCCGGGGACGTGGTGGCCGGGGCGGGGGTGGTCGGGGGCGCGGCGACGGGCTTCTCGGGCCGCACGCGCGCCTCCGGTTCGGAGGGTACGAGGAGGGCGGCGGCCCCGAGCACGGCGACGGCGGCGACCCCGGCGAGGACCGTCCCGCGCCCGGGAGCCCACCGCCCGGCGGCCTCTCCCCCGCCGCCGG
Source organism: Streptomyces cinereoruber (assembly GCF_009299385.1). Lineage (NCBI taxonomy): Bacteria > Bacillati > Actinomycetota > Actinomycetes > Kitasatosporales > Streptomycetaceae > Streptomyces > Streptomyces cinereoruber. The sequence goes on from NZ_CP023693.1 coordinate 827,007, forward strand.
GACCGGCGGCGGGTCCGTCCCCGTGCACGCCGGGTCCTCCGGCAGGAGCGCTCCCGGTCGCCCCCTCCGGTCCGTTCCCGGGCCCGGCGGGCCCCGTGTCCGGGCCGCTGCCGGAAGCGGCGGGCTCCCCGTACGCCGCGGGTTCCGGGTCCGGGCCGTCCGCCGTCACGGCGGCGAGGCCGAGCGGGGGGACGAGGCCGATGCCGACCAGCAGGCCCTCGACGGGGGCGAGGCCGCCGCGGCCCGTCGCCCGGGACGTACAGGCGTCGCAGGCGCGCAGGTGACGGGCGATCCGCTTGCGCCAGAGCGGGGACGGCCGGCCGTCCCAGGGGGCGAGGATCTCCGTCAGCTCAGGGCACGGCGGCAGGGCGTCCAGGGCGCGGACCACCGCCCGGCCGGTCTCCAGGCGCTCCTTCATGCGCTGGACCCGCACGGCGGCGTGCTGCGGGGGGACGCCGAGGCCCTCGGCGAGTTCGGCGCGGGTCAGCTCGCCCGCGGCCTCCAGCCACCACAGGGCGAGGAGTTCGCGGTCGTCCCCGTCGAGCCAGCGGGTGGCACGGGCGACGTCGCGGCGCTGCCCGGAGAGGCCGAGGCGGAGGATGGTCAGCTCGGTGAAGTCGCCGGCCGGGTCGGCGAGGTCGGCGGCCCGGTCGAGGCCGGGCACGGGAGCCTGCCGGCGCTCGTGCCAGCGGCGCCGTATCCCGTTCATCGCGATGGCGACGAGCCAGGACCGGAACCTGGCGGGGTCCCGGAGGCCGCTCAGACCGTCCAGGGCGCGGACCATCGTCTCCTGGACGATGTCGTCCGTGTCGGCGTGGCCGTCGAGGGCGCGGCCCACGACGTTGTGGACGAGCGGCAGGTAGGCGCGGACCAGCTCGTCCCTGGCGTGGACGTCACCGGCCCTGGCCGCCTCCACAAGGGCGGTGGTGCGGCGCTCGTCGCTGTGCATGGATCTGCTCCCTCGTCCCGGGTCCGTGTCCCCCGTCTTCCGGAGACCCGTGGGCGCGGGAGGGATAACACTTCTCGCGGTACCGGATACGTGTCGTGCTCGGGTTTTCGTGGTGCTCGGGTGTTCGCGGTGTCCGGGCGCTCGTGGTGTCCGGGTGCTCGCGGCACCGGGGCGCCGGCCCTACACCAGGGGTCCGGGGAGCGTCGGGACCGTGGCCCCGTTCCCCTCCCGGACCGCCTCCACGACGGCGTCGTGGAGATCGCGGCTCTCCTCCTCGGTTGCGCAGGGGACGGGACTGCCCGACATGGTGAACCAGTCGGACGCGCCGCTGTACTGCACGGCCACACGTGCTTCGCGCTCGGTCCAGGTGGTGTGCACGGTCAGATCGCCCGTGACGGTCCCGGCCTCGTCGGTCAGCACCCCACCTCGCCCGGTGTAGACACCGGTGGTCGTCCAAGATGCCCAACTCATCCATCCAGGTTCACACCCGGATGCCGTATGCGCCACCGACGGGACCGCCCCGGCCGGAGGAGTTTCCGGCCGGGGCGGTACGGGGCCGCGCGCCGGATCAGGCGAGGGACGCGAGGGCCTCGTTGAGGGTGGCGGACGGGCGCATCACGGCCGCGGCCTTGGCCGGGTCGGGCTGGTAGTAGCCGCCGATCTCGGCCGGGGAGCCCTGGACGGCGATCAGCTCGTCGACGATCTTCCGCTCGTTGGCCGCGAGGTTCTCGGCGAACGGGGCGAAGGCCTTGGCGAGGTCGGCGTCCTCGGTCTGGGCGGCCAGCTCCTGGGCCCAGTACAGGGCCAGGTAGAAGTGGCTGCCGCGGTTGTCGATACCACCGAGGCGGCGGGTCGGCGACTTGTCCTCGTTGAGGAAGGTGCCGGTGGCGCGGTCGAGGGTGTCGGCGAGGACCTGGGCGCGGGTGTTGCCCGTGGTGGTCGCGAGGTGCTCGAAGGAGGCGGCCAGGGCGAAGAACTCGCCGAGGCTGTCCCAGCGGAGGTAGTTCTCCTTGACGAGCTGCTGGACGTGCTTCGGGGCGGAGCCGCCGGCTCCGGTCTCGAAGAGGCCGCCGCCCGCCATCAGCGGGACGACCGACAGCATCTTGGCGCTGGTGCCCAGCTCCAGGATGGGGAAGAGGTCGGTCAGGTAGTCGCGCAGGACGTTGCCGGTGACCGAGATGGTGTTCTCGCCGCGGCGGATGCGCTCCAGGGAGAACTTCGTGGCCTCGACCGGGGACAGGACGCGGATGTCCAGGCCCTCGGTGTCGTGCTGCGGCAGGTACTGCTCGACCTTGGCGATCAGCTGCGCGTCGTGGGCGCGCTCGGCGTCCAGCCAGAAGACGGCCGGGTCGCCGGTGGCGCGGGCGCGGGTGACGGCGAGCTTGACCCAGTCCTGGATGGGCAGGTCCTTGGTCTGGCAGGCGCGGAAGATGTCGCCCTCGGCGACCTCCTGCTCCAGGACGGTCTCGCCCGCGGAGTTCACCAGGCGGACGGTGCCGGCCCGGGCGATCTCGAAGGTCTTGTCGTGGGAGCCGTACTCCTCGGCCTTCTGCGCCATGAGGCCGACGTTGGGTACGGAGCCCATGGTCGACGGGTCGAAGGCGCCGTGGGCGCGGCAGTCCTCGATGACGGCCTGGTAGACGCCGGAGTAGCTGTGGTCCGGCAGGACGGCGAGGGTGTCGGCCTCCTGGCCGTCCGGGCCCCACATGTGGCCGGAGGTGCGGATCATGGCCGGCATCGAGGCGTCGACGATGACGTCGGACGGCACGTGCAGGTTGGTGATGCCCTTGTCGGAGTCGACCATCGCGAGGGCGGGGCCCTCGGCGAGCTCGGCCTCGAAGGAGGCCTTGATCTCGGCGCCCAGCTCCGGGAGGCCGTCGAGGCCGTTGAGGATCGAGCCGAGGCCGTCGTTCGGGGAGAGGCCGGCGGTGGCGAGGGCCTCGCCGTACTTGGCGAAGGTGGCCGGGAAGAAGGCGCGGACGACGTGGCCGAAGACGATGGGGTCGGAGACCTTCATCATGGTGGCCTTGAGGTGCACGGAGAAGAGCACGCCCTCGGCCTTGGCGCGGGCGACCTGCTCGCTCAGGAAGGTGCGCAGGGCGGCGGCGCGCATGACGGCGGCGTCGACGACCTCGCCGGCGACGACCTTCAGCGGCTCGCGGAGCTCGCTGACGGTGCCGTCGGCGGCGGTGAACTCGAAGCGGAGGGTGTCGTCCTCGGCGATGACGACGGACTTCTCCGTGGAGGCGAAGTCGTTCTCGCCCATGGTGGCGACGTTGGTCTTGGACTCGGGGGTCCAGGCGCCCATGCGGTGCGGGTGGGCCTTGGCGTAGTTCTTCACCGAGGCCGGCGCGCGGCGGTCGGAGTTGCCCTCGCGCAGGACCGGGTTGACGGCCGAGCCCTTGATCTTGTCGTAGCGGGCGCGGATCTCGCGCTCCTCGTCGGTCTTCGGGTCGTCCGGGTAGGCCGGGAGGGCGTAGCCCTGGGCCTGGAGCTCGGCAATGGCCGCCTTGAGCTGCGGGATGGACGCCGAGACGTTCGGCAGCTTGATGATGTTGGCCTGGGGGGTCTTGGCCAGCTCGCCGAGCTCGGAGAGGGCGTCGGCGATGCGCTGGCCCTCCTCCAGGTACTCGGGGAAGACGGCGATGATGCGGCCCGCGAGGGAGATGTCCCGCGTCTCGACCGTGACTCCGGCCTGCGAGGCGTACGCCTGGATCACGGGCAGGAACGAGTAGGTCGCCAGGGCAGGCGCCTCGTCGGTGTGGGTGTAGATGATGGTCGAGTCAGTCACCAGGGTGCTCCGCTCCACGTCTGCGTATGCGAGATTGCTCGACATCAAGATATCTCGTGATCGAGGTCCTCGGTAAAGGGCCCCACGAGCTCCTCGTCCTCCGGGGCCCCGGCGGCCTCGGCGAAGGGACCGCCGAGCCGGTACGGGGGCGGGGGGCCGTCCACGTCGACGTGGCGGAGCAGGAGCAGCAGGACGATTCCGGCGGTGGCGGTCACGCCGGCGGCGAGGGCCTGGCCGCAGCGGTGGGCGAGCCTGAGCTCGGCCGGGTCGTAGGGGGCCGTGGCGGGCAGGGCGAGGGTGTCGCCGAGGAGCCAGATCCCGGCGGCGAGGCCGCCGGCCGCGACGAGGACCAGCGGGAGGAGCACCAGGAGGGCCGCCGGGGCGGGCAGGCGCCGGGGGGCGGGGCGCACCTCGCCCTTGCGGGCGCGGAGGGCGAGGATGCCGCAGAAGACGGCGAGGACGAGGAGGGCGGCGGCGATGACGTCGCCGGGCCGGTGCCGGCCGTCGGCGACGGTGTACGCGCCGACGGCGGCGGCCCAGAGGGTGGCGGCGCCGACGGCGGGGGCGCGCAGCCGGTGGGGGACGACGAGGGCCAGGCCGAGGGCGACGCCCAGGGCGAGGGCGGTCTGGGCGCTGGGGAAGCCGCTGGGCAGGAGGGCGCCGGTGCCGGTGAGGCGGGGGCGCGGGGCGTACAGCCGGAGCAGTCCGGTGAGGGCGAGGGCGGTGACGACTCCGCCGGCGGCGAGGCCGGTGAGGACGTACCGCCTGCCTATGAGGCCGACGGCGAGGAGGAGGACGCAGCCGAGGACCAGGGAGAGGGTGGTGAGCCCGGCGAGGGAGGGGTGGTCGCGGAGCAGGGCGGCGGCCGCGGTGTCGGCGCGGCGGCCGGTCGTGGCGGCGTCGCCCCAGCGGCGGCCGGTCGCGGTGAGGACGAGTCCCGCGTAGACGACCGTGAGCAGGAGGACGGCCCCGAGGCAGCCGCGCCGGGCGCGGGTGCGGACGCGGGTGGTGAACGAGCCGGCGGCCTCGCCCGCCACGGCGGCGTACCACCAGGTGTCACCGGCCCTGAGCGGCCTCGGGGAGCCGCCGGTGCGGGGCCTGTCGTTGGAAGCCATGCCCCGATTCGACCCCAGGCCCGGCCGCCCCGCCCGCTGGGCTCGTCCGAACGACACGCCGGGATCCGGATCTCGCGGGGAACCGGGCGGGCGGTCCGCGCGTCTGCCCCGGAGACCGTACGCACGCTCCGGGGGGAGACGTCTCACATGTCGATGCCGCGCAAGATCGGAATCGGTCTGCTGGTCCTGATCGCGTTCGGGTTCCTGGCCCCGAACGGCTGGTACGTCCTGGGAGCGATCGTGGTCGCCCTGGTGATCGCGGGGTTCGTGGCCTTCGAGGCGATGAGCGACTCGCACCGCTCCCACCGCCCCGACGGCCGCCGGTTCCGCCCGGGCCGGGGCGGGGACGGCCGCTGGGTCATCCACGACGAGGACAGGGGTCCCCGCGCCTGACGGGAGCCGGTCAGGAGGAGGCGCGGATCACCAGTTCGGTGGGGAGCATGCGGCGGGGCTGGTCGTCGGGGGCGCTGGGGGAGGCGATCTCCTGGAGGAGCAGGCGCGCCATGGCGCGGCCCATCTCCTCGATGGGCTGGCGGACGCTGGTGAGCGGCGGGTCCATGTGCCGGGCGACGGCCGAGTCGTCGACGCCGACGAGGGCGACGTCCTCGGGGACCCGGCGGCCCGCCTCGCGCAGGACGGCCCGCGCGCCCGCCGCCATCACGTCGGAGGCGGCGAAGACGGCGTCCAGGGCGGGCCGCCGGTCCAGGAGTTCCCGCATGGCCCGGCGGCCGCCCTCCTCGGTGAAGTCGCCGTTCGCGACGAGTGCTTCGTCGGCCGGGAGCCCCGCCTCGGCGAGGCCCTCGCGGTAGCCGTCGAGGCGGCAGCGGGCGACGTGCATGTCGAGCGGTCCGGTGATGGTGGCGACGGCGCGCCGGCCGCGGGCGGCGAGGTGGGCGACGGCGGTCCGGCCGGCGCCGGTGTTGTCGGAGTCGACGAAGGCGACGCTCTCCTCCCGCGAGCGGCGGCCGTTGAGGACGGCGGGCAGGCCGAGGGCGCGGACCTGGTCGGGCAGCGGGTCGTCGCCGTGCACGGAGACGAGCAGGACGCCGTCCACGCGCTGGGCGGCGAGGTACTGCTCGAAGCGCTGCCGCTCCTGTTCGCTGCGGATCAGGGTGAGGAGCAACTGTTTGTCGGCGTCGGCGAGTTCACCGCTGACGCCGCGGATGATGTCGAGGAAGTACGGCTCGGAGAAGAGCCTCGCCTCGGTCTCGGGAATGACCAGGGCGACGGCGTCGGTGCGGCTGCCGGCGAGGGCGCGGGCGGCCCGGTTGGGGACGTAGCCGAGCTCGGCGACGGCTTGTTCGACGGCGGCCTTGGCCTGTTCGCTCACCTTCGGGGAGCCGTTGATGACCCGGGAGACCGTGCCGCGGCCGACTCCGGCCCGCGCGGCGACCTCCTCCAGGGTGGGCCTGCCGGTCTGCCGCCCGCTCGCCGCCGCCATGTGCCGCTCCTCCCCCTCGGGCCGCCGCCCCGCCCGCGTCACCCCGCCTGCGTCGCCCGCGAACCTACCAGGCGGGCCGCCGGGCGGGGCGGGGCGCTCCCGGGGCGCGCCGGAAGGCCCGGAGCCCGGCCCGAACCCCCGCCCCCGCCCCCGCCCCGCCTCCTCCGAACCCCGGTCCGGGCCTCCGTTCCGCCCCCTCCCGGCCCTTTCCGAGCCCCGGCCCGGGCCCTGCTCGAATCGCGGCCGGCACCGGCCCGGAACCCGCTCCGGGCCCCGCCCCGGAGCGCGCCGCCGGGGCCGCCGGGAGGTCCGGGGGCCACTTTCCGTACCCCTTTCGCCGCCCTCCGCATTGCCGCAGGTCAAACCGGCCTTATGTGCATAAGACACTCTTTCGGCGTACCGTCATGGGGTTCCCTTCCCCATCGACGCCCCGGGAGAGCGTGTGCCCCGCTCCACGACCGACCACGACCCGACGCCCCGCGAGGGGCGCCGTCCGCGTCTCCGGACGGCCGCGATCGCGACAGGCGTGGTCGCGGTGGCCGCCGGCGGCCTGTACGGTGCGGGCCTGCTCGCCACCGGGGACGACATATCCGCCGGCACCCGGGTCGCCGGCATAGACATCGGCGGCATGAGCCGCTCCCAGGCAGAGGCGAGACTCGCCGCCGAGGCCCCGGCCGAGTGGAAGGCGCCGATCCCCGTGCGGATCGGCGACCTCGCCTCGACCGTGGACCCGGCCGCCGCCGGGCTGAGCGTGGACGTGGCGAAGACCGCCGCGCTGGCGGCCGACCCCTCCCGCGACCCGGTCACCGTCGTCCGGCGCCTCTTCTCCTCCGGCGAGCGCGAGATCCGGCCGGTCTTCGCGTACGACGAGGCCAGGGCGAAGGCCACCGTCGCCGACCTGGCGAAGCGGAACGACCGCGCGGTCCGCGAGGGCTCCGTCGCCTTCCGCGACGGCAAGGCCGTCGCCACCCAGCCGGTCACGGGCCGGAAACTGGACACCGGCCGGGCCGTGGAGTCCCTGCGCGCGGCCTACCCGGCCGCCACGGGCGCCGCGCCGGTCGCCCTCCCCGTCGCCCTGACCCAGCCGAAGCTGCCCGCCGCCGAGGTGAACCGCTTCCTCGACGCGTACGCGAAGCCCGCCCTCTCCGGCCCCGTGACGCTCACGGCGGGGGACCAGCGCCTGCGGATCTCCCCGGCCACGCTGGGCGACCACCTCATCGTGAAGAACGACGGCGGGCGCCTCAGCGGGAACCTCGACGCGGACGCGCTGCTGCGCGACCCGGACGTGGCGCGGCAGGTCGCCTCCCTGACGAACGCGCCGACGCAGTCGACCCTCGGCGTGCGCGACGGCAAGGTCGTCGTGGAGTCGGAGGGCCGGCCCGGCCACGAGGTGACCGCGAAGGCCCTCGGCGACGCCGTCCGCCCGCTGCTCACGAAGACCGGCGACGCGGCCCGTACGGCCCCGGTGGCCACCAAGGTCACGCGGCCCGACCTGACCTCCGACTCGCTGGCCCGCCTCGGCATCACCGAGCAGATGTCGTCGTTCACCGTGAACTTCCCCTCGGCCCCGTACCGGACGACGAACATCGGCCGGGCCGCCGAGCTGATCGACGGCTCGCTCGTGCAGCCCGGCGCGGTGTGGAGCTTCAACAAGACGGTCGGCGAGCGCACCCCGGACAACGGCTTCGTCGACGGCACGATGATCCTCGACGGCCAGTACCGGTCCGCGCCCGGCGGCGGCGTGTCCGCCATGGCCACCACCGTCTTCAACGCCATGTTCTTCGCCGGGGTGAAGCCCGTCGAGTACGGCGCCCACTCCTTCTACATCGAGCGCTACCCGGCCGGCCGCGAGGCGACCGTCGCCTGGGGCAGCCTGGACCTGAAGTTCCTCAACGACACGGGCAAGCCGATCTACATCAAGGCGAGCGCGACGGACTCCTCGGTCACCGTGAGCTTCCTCGGGACGAAGAAGTACGACTCGGTGGAGGCGGTCTCCGGCCCGCGCACCGACCTCACGCAGCCGACGAAGCGCGAGGGCACCGGCAAGGCCTGCGTGCCGCAGCCCCCGCTGGAGGGCTTCGACGTCTCGGTGGACCGGGTGTTCAAGAACGGCGGCGCCGAGGTCAAGCGGGAGACCTTCAAGACCCACTACACCCCGCGCGACGAGGTGACCTGCACGGCGGACGGCGGGGAGAGCGCGGAGAAGGTCCCGGCGAAGACCCCGCAGCAGATCGCCGACGGGCACTGACGCGCACGGCCGGAAGGGTGTCTTCCCCTCCGGTCCGGGCATGACTTCGGAGCGCGGCCCGCAGGGGCCCGCCGGGAACGCCCCCGGACACCGCGAGCCGGGCGCGGCCTTCCGGACGGGCCCCGGATCCCCCGGCGGGCCGGCCGATCCGTCGGAGGCCCGCCTTGGCACAGCGCACCGACCCCTGCGAGCGGCTGCTCGGCGACGCCGTGCGCACGGGCGTCGTCCCCGGCGCCGCGTGGGCCGCGGGCGACGCCCGCACCACCCTGTCGGCCGGGGCCGTGGGCCTCCTCGACCCGGCGGACCCCACCGGACCGACGCGCCCCGACACCCTCTTCGACGTCGCGAGCCTCACCAAGGTCCTCGCCGTCTGGGCCGTGACCGGCACCCTCGTCGACGCCGGGAAGCTCGACCCGGCCGCCCCGCTCGGCTCGTACTGGCCGGAGGCCGCCGGCCGGCCGCTCGCCGGGGTGACGGCCCACCACCTCCTCACCCACACGGCGGGCCTGCCGCTCCGCGCCAACCTGCGGCACCTGTACGGCTCCGACCCGCAGGACGTACGGGACGGGGTCCTGTCCGAGCCGCTGCGGCACCGGCCGGGCGAGGCCGTCGCGTACACCGACCGGGCGGCCCTGGTCCTCGGCTACCTCCTCGAACACCTCACCCGGCAGCCCCTCCCCCGGCTCGCCGGGGACCGGGTCTGGACGCCCCTCGGCATGACGGACACCCGCTACGGGCCGCTGCCCGCCGCCCTGAGAGGGCGGTGCGCGCCGACGGAGTACGACGAGGAGAGCGGCGTCCGGCTCAGGGGCACCGTCCACGACTTCTCGGCGCGACTCCTCGGCGGCGCCTGCGGCATCTCGGGCGTCTTCACCACCACCGCCGACACCGGCCGCTTCCTGCGCCACCTCCTCGATCCGGTGCCGGGCACCTTCTCCGCCGGGTGGACCGCCGCCTCGCTGCGCGTGCGCACCGGCCGCCTCGAACCGCCGCGCGGGCTCTTCTGGCACCCGGCGCCGGGCACGGGCCCGGCGGACGACGTCTGGGCGCACTTCGGCTTCACCGGCACGGGCCTGTGGGTCTCGCCCGCGCGGGGCCGGTGGGCCGTCCTGCTGACCAACCGGCTCTACCTCACCCGCGATCCCGGGCCGCTGGCCCGGGTCAGGGACGCCTTCCGGGCCCTGGTCTTCCCCTGACGGGCCGTCCCTCCCCCGCCCGGCCGCGCGGTACGGGAACCCCCGGGGCGCAAGGGCGCCACGAGGGGCCCTCGTCACACCCCGGACCCCTTGATCGATCGAATGGGCCCGGGGTTACCATATGAGCGCCGCCTAGCTCGAAAGATAAACTTGTGACTGTCAATGACGACTCGTTCACCAGCTGGAAGAACCGCGAGGAGATCGCGGAGTCGATGATCCCGATCATCGGGAAGCTGCACCGGGAGCAGGACGTCACCGTCCTCCTCCACAGCCGCTCCCTGGTGAACAAGTCGGTGGTCAGCATCCTCAAGACCCACCGCTTCGCCCGGCAGATAGCCGGCGAGGAGCTGTCGGTCACGGAGACGCTCCCCTTCCTCCAGACGCTCACCACCCTCGACCTCGGCCCGTCCCAGATCGACATCGGCATGCTGGCCGCCGACTACAAGTCCGACAACCGCGGTCTCTCGGTGGCGGAGTTCACCGCCGAGGCCGTCGCCGGCGCCCTCGGCGAGAACAAGATCGAGCGCCGCGACGGACGCGACGTCGTCCTCTACGGCTTCGGCCGCATCGGGCGCCTCGTCGCCCGCCTCCTGATCGAGAAGGCCGGTTCCGGCAACGGCCTGCGGCTGCGCGCGATCGTGGTGCGCGGCGGCGGTGAGCAGGATCTCGTGAAGCGCGCCTCGCTGCTGCGCCGGGACTCCATCCACGGCCAGTTCCAGGGCACGATCACGGTCGACGAGGACAACAGCTCCATCGTCGCCAACGGCAACACCATCAAGGTGATCTACGCCAACGACCCCTCCGAGGTCGACTACACGGCGTACGGCATCGAGAACGCCATCCTGATCGACAACACCGGCAAGTGGCGCGACCGCGCGGGCCTCTCCAAGCACCTGCGCCCCGGCATCGACAAGGTCGTCCTGACCGCGCCCGGCAAGGGCGACGTGCCGAACATCGTGCACGGCGTCAACCACGAGACGGTCAAGCCGGACGAGCGGATCCTGTCCTGCGCCTCCTGCACCACCAACGCGATCGTCCCGCCGCTGAAGGCGATGGACGACGAGTACGGCGTGCTGCGCGGTCACGTGGAGACCGTCCACTCGTTCACCAACGACCAGAACCTCCTGGACAACTACCACAAGGCCGACCGCCGCGGCCGTTCCGCGCCGCTCAACATGGTGATCACCGAGACCGGTGCCGCCTCGGCCGTCGCCAAGGCGCTGCCGGAGCTGAAGGCCCCGATCACCGGCAGCTCGATCCGCGTCCCCGTCCCGGACGTCTCGATCGCGATCCTGAGCCTGCGCCTGGGCCGCGAGACCACCCGCGACGAGGTCCTGGAGTACCTGCGCGACGTCTCGCTGCACTCGCCGCTGAAGCGCCAGATCGACTTCACCACGGCCCCCGACGCCGTCTCGATGGACTTCGTGGGCTCGCGCCACGCGTCGATCGTGGACGCCGGCGCGACCAAGGTCGACGGCGACAACGCGATCCTGTACCTGTGGTACGACAACGAGTTCGGCTACTCGTGCCAGGTCATCCGGGTCGTCCAGCACGTCTCCGGCGTGGAGTACCCGACCTTCCCGTCGCCGGCGGTCTGACCCCCGCGACGCCCGGCGAGCGCGCCGCACCCCCCGCCGGGGTGCGGCGCGCTTCCGTTCCCGGGGGCGGCGAACCGGACGCGCGGTCGCCGGCGTCCCTCCCGCCATGAAGACGCTCGTCCACGGGACACGCCACCTGCTGCGCTTCGCGGTGCTCGAGGCGCGCTGCTGCGCCTTCGCCGTCGCGCTCGTCGGCGGCATCGCCGCCTCGACGCTGCTGCCGGAGCTGCCGGTCGCCCGCTACGACCTGCTCCTCCTGTACGGCATCGGGCTCACGTTCCTCGCGTGGCGGATCGGCTGGGACACCGGCCGGGACGTCGCCGTGATCGTCGGCTGCCACGCCATCGGCCTGCTCTTCGAGCTGGTCAAGGTACGGATGGGCTCGTGGAGCTACCCGGAGGAGGCGCTGACGAAGGTCGGCGGCGTCCCCCTGTACGGCGGGTTCCTGTACGCGGCCGTGGGCAGCTATGTGTGCCGGGCCTGGCACCTGTTCGACCTGCGGCTCACGGGCTACCGGCCCCGGGCGACGGCGGTCCTCGCCGGCGCCGTGTACGTGAACTTCTTCAGCCACCACTGGCTGCCCGACGCCCGCTGGGCGCTGGCCGCCCTGCTGCTCCTCGCCACGGCGGGCACGTGGGTGCGGTTCCGGGTCGGGGAGCGGGACCACCGGATGCCGCTGGCCCTGTCGTTCGTCCTGATCGGCTTCTTCCTGTGGGTGGCGGAGAACGCGGCCACGTACGTCGGGGCCTGGAGCTACCCGCACCAGCTGGGCGGCTGGCAGCCCGTGCCCCTCTCCAAGTTCGGCGCGTGGGCGCTGCTCATCAGCGTCACCTTCGTCCTGGTGGCCGGCGGCGGCCGGGAGGGGGACCGGCGCGGCGGCCGAGACGGTGGCCGGCGCGGTGGCCGGAAATTTGTTCTCGGCGGCTCCGGGTGAGAAATTTGCGGATTTCGCGCACGGACGCCGTCGACGTGCTACAGTCGATGACAGTTGCAGTTGTGGTTCCCAAATACTTACAAGTGCCTTCGACGATTCGACATCGTCAGGCACTTGATGTGTTTTCGGTGCAGTTTCCGGACGGGGCAATCATCACGGCGACTCCGGGCTCCGCACAGTGCGGTCCCCAGGGCTACGCCCCGAAGGAGATATGACAATGGCCAATGGCACCGTGAAGTGGTTCAACTCGGAAAAGGGCTTCGGCTTCATCGAGCAGGAGGGTGGCGGCCCGGACGTGTTCGCCCACTACTCCAACATCGCCACCTCCGGCTTCCGTGAGCTCCAGGAAGGCCAGAAGGTGACCTTCGACGTCACGCAGGGCCAGAAGGGCCCGCAGGCGGAGAACATCCTCCCCGCCTGACGTTGACACGTCCGACGCGGCCGGTGTCCTCACCCGTGTGGTGAGGACACCGGCCCGTCGCGTTTTCCGGATTTCCCCCGGACCGGACGCCTTTCCCGCCGCTGCGGCGCGTCCGGATCCGCAGTACGCCTCAGGCGGTACGCATCACCCACACGGCATTCGGTACGTCGCGGAAATTCACGGGCACACCGCCCGTCGTGAATTCCTCGGAGCGCACCGTTCCGAGGAAGGTCACATGAACAGCACACCCCGTACGGACGACGCCCGGAAGGACGAATTCGCCGCGTCCCCGACACCGGCCACCGGCTTCGCCGCGCTCGGCCTGCCGGCCGAGGTGCTCCGGGTGCTCGGCCGTCTGGGTGTCGAGGAGCCGTTCCCCATCCAGGCCGCCACCCTGCCCGACGCGCTCGCGGGCCGCGACGTCCTCGGGCGCGGGCGGACCGGGTCAGGCAAGACGCTCGCCTTCGGCCTTCCGCTGCTCGTGCGGACCGCCGGACGCCGCGCCGAGGCGCGCAGGCCGCTCGGCCTGGTCCTGGTGCCCACGCGGGAGTTGGCCCAGCAGGTCACCGACGCGCTCGCCCCGTTCGCCGAGGCGCTGGGGCTGCGCCTGGCGACCGTGGTCGGCGGCATGTCGATCGGCCGGCAGGCGGGCGCGCTGCGCGACGGGGCCGAGGTCCTGATCGCGACGCCGGGCCGCCTCATGGACCTCGTGGAGCGCAAGGACTGCCGTCTCGACCGGGTCGCGGTCACCGTCCTCGACGAGGCGGACCGGATGGCCGACCTGGGCTTCATGCCGCAGGTCACCGAACTCCTCGACCAGGTGCGCCCCGAGGGGCAGCGGTTGCTGTTCTCGGCCACCCTCGACCGGAACGTGGACCTGCTCGTCGAGCGCCACCTCACCGACCCGGTCGTCCACGCGGTCGACCCGTCGGCCGCCGCCGTCTCCACGATGGAGCACCACGTCCTCCACGTGCACGGCGCCGACAAGTTCGCCACCGCCACGGAGATCGCCGCCCGCGACGGGCGCGTGATCATGTTCCTGCACACCAAGCACGCCGTGGACCGCTTCGCCAAGCACCTCCTCGGCAGCGGCGTACGGGCCGCGGCGCTGCACGGCGGGAAGTCCCAGCCGCTGCGGACCCGCACCCTGGACCGCTTCAGGAGCGGCGAGGTGCCGGTCCTGGTCGCCACCGACGTGGCGGCGCGCGGCATCCACGTCGACGCGCTCGACCTGGTCGTCAACGTCGATCCGCCGGCCGACGGCACGGACTACCTGCACCGGGGCGGGCGCACCGCGCGGGCCGGCGAGTCCGGCGTCGTCGTCACCCTCGTCACCCCCGAGGAACGCCGGGACGTGGCCCGCGTCATGGCGGACGCGGGCATCCGGCCCACGGTCACCCGGGTCCGCTCCGGCGAGGCCGAACTGACCCGCATCACCGGCGCCCGGAAGCCCTCGGGCGTCCCCGTCGACGGCAGCGCCCCGACCCAGGAGGGCACCCGGCGCGGCGGCGCGGCCTTCCGCGGCATCGGCACGGTCCCGGGCCGCCCGGGCCGCGCCAAGAACGAGTCCCGCCGCGCCGCCGAGGCCCGCAAGACGGCCGAGGCCCGCCGGGCGGCGAAGATCCGCAGGGGCGGCTGACCGAGCCGGGCGACCGCGCCCGGGCAGCCGTCCCCAGGCAGCCGTCCCCGGACGGCCGACTCCGGGCGGCTGTCTCCGGGCAGCCGTCCCCGGGCGATCCCCCTACGGCTCCCGGTCCTCCGGCCGGCCGGGGGCCGCCGCGCCCCAGTCCCACAGCGCCTGCAGCACCGGGCCCAGTTCCCGGCCGTGCGGGGTGAGCCGGTAGCCGACGGTGGGCGGCCACCCCGCCGTGCGGTCCTTCGCGACGACGCCCGCCGCGACGAGCCGGGCGAGCCGGTCGCTGAGCACCTTGTCGGAGAGGGCGGGGAGACGGGCGGCCAGATCGCTGTAGGACAGGGTCTCCCGGCGCAGCAGTTCGCGTACCACGAGGGTGGTCCAGCGTCCCCGGAGCGCGGCGAGGGCGATCTCCACGGGACAGTCCGGACGGGGCGCGGCGACCCGCGCGTGCCGGTCGTCGGGCAGGCCGGGGAGCGCGACCGGGGCGTCTCCTACCGTTCGGTGAGTCACGAGGGCGTCTCCTACCGTCGTCGTGTGCCGGGCGTCCGCCCGGCGGACATCGAACAGGAGACGCCACCATGACACATCCCGGAGCCGAGTCCGCCCGTACGCTTCCGACCCGGGCACGGGACGTTCCCGCCGCGTTCGCGGAGCGTTTCAACAGCGGTGACGCCCGCGCGGTACGGGAGCTGTACGAGGAGGGGGCCGTCTTCGTGCCGGAGTCCGGGGCGGCCGTGCGCGGTGCGGACGCCGTCGCCCGCGAGAACGCCGGGTTCCTCGGCCTCGGGCTGCCGATCGCCGTACGCCCCCGGCAGGTCCACGTCGCGGGCGACGTCGCGCTGCTGACCGTGGACTGGGAGATCGAGGGAAAGGCGTCGGGGACGGCCACGGACGTGGTCCGGCGCGGGGAGGACGGTTACTGGCGCTATGTGATCGACAGCCCCTTCGGCGGGGTCTGAGACGGCACCGCCGACGGCGGGGCCGGGGCGGGACGTACCCCTCGGGGGCGTACGAGCGGGCCGTGCGAACCGTTCTGGCCAGATCGAACGGGGCGCGCGGGACGGGGGCACGGACCGGCCCGGTCCTCCGACGGCTGCGGGGCGGCAGCCGACACTGCCGCCCCGCCCTGTGCGTCGTCACCCGGCACCTCCGCCCCCCGTCGATGCGTGGGTGCCCGACACAACTCGGCCAACCCTGGCGCACCGCGTTGCAAGGGCGATGAAATCCTGTTGAAGCAAGGTTCTTGAAGAATCGCGCGGGCACGGGGCGCACGGGAAACACGGGGACGGCGAAGTGGACGAGCGGGCAACGGGGCCGGGCGGGGCGGCGGCCGGTGCGGGGGAACGCCTGCGGATCGACCTGCTCGGGTCCGTCCGGGCCCGGCGCGGCGGTACGCGGATCCCCCTCGGCCCGGTGCGCAGGCAGGCGGTCCTCGCCGCCCTGGTCCTGCGGGCGCCGGCCTTCGTGACGTACGAACGGCTCCTCGACGACGTCTGGGGCGCCGAGCCGCCGGGGACCGGCCACCGGGTCCTGCCGAGCTACGTCTACGCGCTGCGCAAGGCGCTCGACCCGCCGGACGCCGGGCCCGGCGGGTCGCTGATCCTCGGCGGGCGCGGCGGCTACCGCTTCGTGCCCGAGGGGGCCGGGACCGATCTCGCCGAACTCGCCGAACGGACCGCCGACGCCCGGCGGGCGAAGGCCGCCGGCGACCTCGGCGCGGCGCTCGACCACGGCGGCCGGGCCCTGGAGCTGCTCCACGGCGAGCCCCTGCCGGGGCTGCCGGGCCCCCTCGCGGTGAGCGAGCGCCGGCGCCTCGCCCGGCAGCGGCGCGCGCTGCTCCAGGACCGGGCCGAGTGCCTGGTCCTGCTCGGGCGCCACGCGGAGGCCCTGGACGGCCTGATGGCGGCGCCGCCGGCCCCGCCGCACGACGAGCCGCTCGCCGCCCTGCGGATGCGCGCGCTGTACGGCAGCGGCCGGCAGGCCGAGGCCCTGGCCGTCTACGGGGAGACGCGCCGTCTGCTCCTCGACGAGCTGGGCGTGGAGCCGGGCGAGGAACTGCGCCGGGTGCACCAGGCCGTCCTGCGGCGGGACGACCGGATCCTGCTCGGCCGGGCGGCGGCCGACGGGGACGGGCACCCGCCGGAGCGGCAGCACCGGGCCGGTACCAGTGGCGGTGTCGTCACCGGTGCCGACGCCGACGCCGGTGGCGGTTCCGCTCACCGGCCCGCCGGTGGGGACGGCGCCGACGACAGCTCCGCCCCCGCCGACCTCCCCCGCCCCCGGCACGAGGGGGACCCCGAGCATCCCGAACGGCCCGGTCCGGCCGACCGGTCCCGCCTCCCCCGCCGGAACCGCAACGAACTCCCGGGCGACACCGCCTGCCTGATCGGGCGTGAGACGGAACTCGCCCTCCTCACCGCCCCGGTGCCCCCGGACGCGGTGTCCGTGATGACCGTCGACGGCACGGCGGGGGTCGGCAAGACGTCCCTGGTGGTGCGCGCCGCCTGGACGCTGGCCGACGCCCACCCCGACGGCTGCCTGTTCGTGGACCTGCACGCGCACGGCGCCGCCCACGAGACGGTCGATCCCCGGCGGGCCCTGCGCCGGCTGCTGCGCGCGGTCCGCGACCGGGGACACGGGGTCCCCGAGGAACCGCACGGCGCCGAGGACGGGGACGGCCTGGACGACCTCACGGAGCTGGTCGCGGCCTGGCGGGCGGCCACCAGCGGGCTGCGGCTGCTGCTCGTCGTGGACGACGCCCGCAGCGCCGAGCAGGTGCGCCCGCTGCTGCCCGCCGGGCCCGGGAGCAGGGTCCTCGTCGCGGGCCGGCAGCGGCTGCCCGGTCTCGACGCCGACGTACGGCTCACCGTGGAGCCCCTGGACACGGGGGTCGCGGTCGGGCTGCTCCGCGAACTCCTCGGCACCGACCGGGCGGACCGCGAGCCCGAGGCGGCCCGCGAACTCGCCCGCCGCTGCGGCGGACTCCCCCTGGCACTGCGCATCGCGAGCGCCCGGCTGCAGAACCGCCCGTCGTGGACCCTGGCCTTCCTGGCCGGGCGGATGTCCGACGACGCGCGCGGCCTGGGCGAGCTGCGGGCCGAGGACCGCAGCGTGGAGGCCGCCTTCCGGATGTCGTACGACCAGCTCGCGCCCCGGCTGCGGCGCGGTTTCCGGGCGGTGGGCCTGGCTCCGACGGCCCGCTTCGACGACCTCGTGCTCGCCGTCGTCCTCGGCCGTTCCCGGGAGTACGCCGAGGGGGTCCTGGAGGACCTGGTCGACGCGAGCCTGGTGCAGCAGCCGCACCCCGGCCGCTACCGGCTGCACGACCTCGTACGGGCGCACGCGCGGCAGCTCGCCGAGGAGGCGCCCGAGGAGGCCGCGGCGGACCGGGACGCGGTGCTGCGGCTCTACACGGCCGCCGGGCGGCTGGCCTCCGACTGGGGTCCGGACGCGTTCCCCACCGGGCCCGGGGGCTCCGGCGGCGCTCCGTTCGCCGACTGGCGGGAGGCGTCCGCGTGGCTGGGCGCGGCGGGCGGGGAGCTGGTCGACGTGGTGGCGTACGCGGTCGCCGCCGGGGAGTACGACCACGCCTGCTGGATCGCCGAGGCCCTGGCCGACCATCTGCTCGGGCAGGGCCACCACCACGAGTGCCGGAGCGCCCTGGAGCTCGCCCTGTCCTGCGCGGACCGGGCCTCCGACCGGCGGATGCCCGCCGCGCTGCGCAACTGCATGGGGTTCCTCGACGTGCACCGGGGGCGGTTCCGGCAGGCGTACTCCTGGTTCGAGGAGGCGCTGCGGCACGGCTCCGGCCACGGCGACCCCCGGGACCGCGTGCGGGCCGTCGCCGGCATGGGGGTCTCGGAGTGGGTGCTGGGCCGAGTCGAGGAGGGCACCGTCCGCCTCGAGGAGGCGGTGGAGCGGGCGGTCGGGCTCGGCGACGACTGGCTGGCCGGGATCGCGACCTGCAACCTCGGCGCGATCCGCCACCGGCAGGGGCGGTACGAGGAGGCCCTGGGGTTCTACGCCACCGCCCTGGCGCTCGCCGAGAAGGGCGGGCGGCCCCGGACGATCGCCGGCAGCCTGTGCTTCGTCGCCGAGGCGCAGCTGGCCCTCGGCCGGACCGCGGAGGCCGTCGAACTGCTGCGGCGGGCGGCCGACCTGGCCCGCGAGGTCGAGGACCCGCCGCTGCGGGCGGCGACCCTCTCCCGGCTCGCCGGAGCCGAGCACGCCCGGGGCCGCCTGGGTCCGGCCGTCGACGCCCACCACGAGGCCCTGTCGGCACTGACCCGGCACACCAGCACGTGGCTGGAGATGCAGGTCCGGGTCCGGCTCGGCGGCACCTACACGGCGGCGGGCCGGCACGCCGAGGCCCGCCGGGAGTACGAGGCCGCCCTCGCCCTGCCCGGGGCGGAGAACCACCCCCACGAGTACGGTCTGGCCCGCGCCGGCCTGTCCGGCGCGGTGCCGCCGGCCCCGGGGGAACGCCTCTGACGGCGCGGCGGCCGGGGGTGCTCGGAGTCAGAGGGTGACGATCGTGGTCTCGGTGGCCTTGATGCCGGTCCAGACGGGCACGCCGTCGGCGAGGCCGAGTTCGGCGGCGGCCTGGGGGGTGATCTCGGCGACGAGGTCGGGTGCCTCGGGGGAAGCGACCAGGACGCGGAGGCGGCTGCCGCTGGCGGTGATCTCGCGTACGGTGCCGGGCCAGACGTTGCGGGGGCTGCCGGCGGGCCTCTCGCGGTGCAGGGATACCGCCTCGGGCGCGACGATCGCGAGCGCCGGGGTGCCGGGCGGCGGGGGTTCGGCGGCGACCAGGGTGCCGCCGCCGTCGAGGGCGAGGCCGTCGGGGGTGGCGGTGCCGGGCCAGGCGTTGCGGCCGAGCATGCGGGCCACCCAGGGGGAACGGGGGTGGCGGGTGACCTCGGCGGGGGTGTCGTCCTGGAGGGCGCGGCCGTCCTGGAGGACGAGGACGCGGTCGGCGAGGGAGACGGCCTCGACGGGGTCGTGGGTGACGATGAGGCAGACGCCGCCGAAGCCAGCGAGGTGGGTGCGCAGGGTGTGCCGGACGTGGGCGCGGGTGGTCTGGTCGAGGGCGGCGAGGGGTTCGTCGAGAACGAGGAGCCGGGGGCGGGCGGCGAGCGCCCGGGCGAGGGCGACCCGCTGGGCCTGGCCGCCGGAGAGCTGCGCCGGCTTCCGGTGTCCCAGGTGGCCGACGCCGAGGCGGTCGAGCCAGGCCTGCGCCTCGCGGCGGGCCTCGGCGCGGGCGACGCCCTGGGCGCGCAGGCCGTAGGCGGTGTTGGCGAGGGCCGACATGTGCGGGAAGAGCGCACCGTCCTGCGGCACCCACGCGACGTGGCGGCGGTGCGGGGGCAGGGCGGTGACGTCCTCGTCGCCGAGCCGGAGGTCCGCGCGGGCACGCGGGGTGAGGCCGAGGAGGGCGCGGAGCAGGGTGGTCTTGCCCGCGCCGTTCGGGCCGACGACGGCGATCGTGGTGCCTGGTTCGGCAGCCAGCGCGAGCCGGGTGAATCCGGTGACGTCGGCGCGCAGCGCCCAGCGGTCGGCGGGTGGGGTGGTGTCCGGTGGACGGTGGCTGTCGGCCGGAGCGGCGGTGTTCGTACGCGGCGCCTTGCGGTCGCCGGGCGGAGTGGCCGGCACGGTGATGGCCGGCTCCTCCGGGGGAGCCTGGCGGTGCTTGCGGTCCGTCGGGGTGCCGGTCCAGCGGCCGCGCAGGGCGATGAGGACGCCCATGGCGATGGCGAGGAGCAGGAGGGAGACGGAGGTGGCGGCCTCGGGTTCCTCCTGGAGGAGGAGGTAGACCTGGAGCGGGAGGGTCTGGGTCGTCCCGGGCAGGTTCCCGGCGAAGGTGATCGTGGCGCCGAACTCGCCGAGGGCCCGCGCCCAGGTGAGCGCCGCTCCCGCGAGGACGCCGGGCGCCACCATCGGGAGCGTGACGGTGAGGAAGACGCGGAGCGGCGAGGCCCCCAGGGAGGCCGCCGTCTCCTCGTACCGGGGCCGCAGCCCGCCGAGCGCGCCCTCCAGGCTGATGACGAGGAACGGCATGGCGACGAACGTCGCCGCGATCACGGCGCCTGAGGTGTGGAACGGCAGGGTGATGCCGAAGGTGGACTCCAGCCACGGTCCGAGCAGTCCGCGCCGGCCGAAGGCCAGGAGCAGCGCGACGCCGCCGACGGTCGGCGGCAGCACCATCGGCAGCAGCACGAGGGAGCGGACGACCGCCTTGCCGGGAAAGGGGACCCGCGCGAGGAGCCAGGCCAGGGGGACGCCGAGGAGCAGCGAGAGGCCGAGCGCCCAGAAGGAGACGAGGAGCGACAGCTTCAGGGCCTCGACGGTCCCCGGCGCGGTCAGGTGTCCGGTGAGCCCGGCCCACTCGGTCCGTACGAGGATGCCGATCAGGGGCAGCGCCAGGAAGGCCACGGCCGCCAGCGCGGGCAGCACGAGGGCGAGGGGCGGCCGGGCGGTTCCCGGGCGCCGGGCGGAGACGCCGCGTATGCCTGCTGGTTTCATCGGTGGTCCCGGAGGAGTGGGGGCGGGGGCGTGGAACGGAGAGGCGGGGACGGGGAGCGGAGGGGCCGTCCGGTCCCCCGATGCGGACGGCCCCTCCCGATCATGGTCGATCCCGTACGTCACGGCTTCTGGAAGCCGGCGTCCTGGAGGATCTTCTGCCCCTCGGGCGAGGACAGCCAGGCGACGAACGCGGTGGCGGCCTCGGCGTTCTTCGACTCCTTCAGCGTGGCCGCCGGGTACTGCGCGACGGCGTTCTGGTCGTCGGGGATCTCGACGGCGTCGACCTTGTCCTTCGCGCTCTCGGCGTCGGTCCTGTAGACGAGGCCGGCGTCGGCCTCGCCCAGCTCGACCTTGCTGAGGACGGCGCGCACGTTGGGCTCCTGGGAGACCGGCTTCACCGCGATCTTCTGCTTGTCGAGGATCTGCTTGCTGTACTTGCCGGCCGGTACCTCGGGCGCCGCGAGGACGACCTTGAGCTTGGTGTCCGCGAGGTCCTTCAGGTCGTCGACCTTGTGCGGGTTGCCCTCGCCGGTGGCGATGACCAGGCGGTTCTTCGCGATGATCGCGGGCGTGCCGGTGTCGGCCCTCACCTTGTCCATGCTCTTGGTGTCGGCGGTCACCAGGACGTCGGCGGGCGAGCCCTGGGAGACCTGGGCGACGAGCTCCTGCGAACCGGCGAACGAGAAGGTCAGCTTCGTGCCCGGGTGGGACTTCTCGTAGGCGGCGCCGGCCTCCTTGAACACGTCGGTCAGGGACGCGGCGGCGAGCACGGTGAGGTTCGCCGCGGGGGCGCCGCTCGCGGAGCCGGAGGCCGGGGAGCCGCCGGTGTCCTTCTTCGTGTCGTCGCTGCCGCAGGCCGCGAGCGGCACCAGCAGGGCGGCGGTGAGCACGGCGGCGGCGGTGCGGCGCCCGACGGGGGCGAGGGTCATGGGGATCGGAACTCCTTGAAGGGGAAGGGAAGGGGTGCGGGCCGGCCGCGCCGGCGGCCGAGGTGCTTCGGTACCGCGTGAGGGCTGGTCGGGTGCGGTCGATGTGCGCACCGGTCGGCTTCACGCGGGCGGTGGCCTGCCTGCCGACTTCCGGTCCCGGTTCCTCCACGGAGAACACCGCGGGCGACTTTCCGTCGACGACGCGCGGCCTGCCCGGTGGCGGAGGACTGCATATGCGTCACCGTAGGCCTTGATCACTCGCATCTGCAACAAATTAGTGGGACTCTCCATCGCGAATGAGAGGGGGGTGTAGGAAGCGACGAGAAGGCGCCACCTGGTCGCACGCCTCGGACGGAAGGGCCCCGGCGAGGCGAGGGAGACCGATCCAGACGCCCGTGACCGCGCCGACCTCGCTGAACACCGCGCTCGCGCAGGCCCGTCACGCCCTGGCGGCGGCCCCCGCCCCGGCCCCGCCGGTCGCCGGGCTCCGCGACCTCGGTGGGCTGGCCCTGCTGCTCGCCGGTGTCCCCGCCGACGTACGGGACGTCTACCGCACGACGGTCCTCGGGCCCCTCCCCGGCGCCGGTCGGGGGTCGGGCGCCATGCTCCTGGAGACCCTGGAGGTCTTCCTGGCCCACGACTGCTCGTGGACGAGGACCGCCGAGGCCCTCCACATCCACGTCAACACGGTCCACTACCGCGTCGAGCGCATCGAGGTCCTCACCGGCCGGGACCTGTCCCGCCCGGACGACCGGGTGGACCTGCGCGCCGCCCTGCTCTGCCGTTGAGCCGTCCCGGACGATCCGGCGCGCGTCAGGCCGGATCGACGCGCACGTCGGTCGACTTCACCCGGGCGGTGGCCGTGGCCCCGACGACGAGTCCCAGCTCCTCGACGGCCTCACGGGTCACGAGGGACACCAGCCGGTGCGGCCCCGACTGCACCTCCACCTGCGCGGCCACGTCGTCGGCCCGCACTCCGGTCACGATCCCCACGAAGGAGTTCCGCACCGAGGTCGGCACGTCGTCCTCCGGGACGGCGTGCGGCCCGGCCCCCCGCTCCCGGGCGAAGGCGGCCAGGGCCATGCCCTCGATCGCCCGCCGGCCGGCCCCGTCGCGCTCCACGGCCGGCCTGCCCCCGTCCGCCCACCGGCGGACGGTCTCCGAACTCACCCCGAGCAGTTGCGCGGCCTGCCCGATGCTGTACGACGGCATTCCCGCACTCTAGGGCCTGTCCGGCGGATCGGGGTCGGGGCCGCGACCGGGGGCGACGTGTCGGTACGGTGCTCACGGCGCTCCGCCTGCCGTCGTGCGTCCGGTGTAACGCCCCGTGCGCGAGGGGCGTGATCGTCCGGAAACCGGGTCTTCCTACGGTCGGTGGACGTGGGAGAACTCCCACCCGGGAGGACGACGAGGAGGGGCGCCGATGGAGCCGGAGGGCGGGACGACGCGGACGGTCTGTTCGTACTGCGGGGTCGGCTGCGGCATCGTCCTCGACGTCGCGCGCGACCCGGCGACCGGGCTGCGGCGGGTCGTGAAGGCGTCCGGCGACAAGGCGCACCCGGCCAACTCCGGACGGCTCTGCACGAAGGGGGCCACGAGCGCCGACATGACGGCCGCTCCCGGGCGGCTCGGGAAGGCGCTGGTGCGGGCGGAGCGCGGGGGCGAGCCGGTCGAGACGGACGTGGACGCCGCCGTCGCCGAGGTCGCGGGGCGGCTGCGCGCGATCCTGGACGAGCACGGGCCCGACGCGCTGGCCCTCTACGTCTCCGGACAGATGTCCCTGGAGGCGCAGTACCTGGCGAACAAGCTGGCCAAGGGCTTCGTCCGGACGAGCCGGATCGAGTCCAACTCCCGGCTGTGCATGGCGTCGGCCGGTTCCGGATACAAGCTGTCGCTGGGCGCGGACGGGCCGCCCGGCTCGTATCAGGATCTCGACCACGCGGACGTGTTCCTGGTGATCGGCTCCAACATGGCGGACTGCCATCCGATCCTCTTCCTGCGGATGATGGACCGGGTGAAGGCGGCCGGGGCGAAGCTGATCGTCGTGGACCCCCGGCGCAACGCCACCGCCGACAAGGCGGACCTCTTCCTCCCGATCCGGCCGGGCACCGACCTCGCCCTGCTCAACGGGCTGCTGCACCTCCTCGTGGAGAACGGGCACGTCGACGAGGAGTTCGTCGCGGAGTTCACGGAGGGCTGGGAGGACATGCCCGCCTTCCTCGCCGACTACCCGCCCGCGAAGGTCGCCGGGATCACCGGTCTCCCCGAGGCCGACATCCGGGAGGCCGCGCGGTGGATCGGCGAGGCCGGCGCCTGGACGAGCTGCTGGACCATGGGGCTCAACCAGTCCACGCACGGCACCTGGAACACCAACGCGCTCGTCAACCTGCACCTCGCGACCGGGACGATCTGCCGGCCGGGCGCCGGGCCGTTCTCGCTGACCGGCCAGCCCAACGCCATGGGCGGCCGGGAGATGGGCTACATGGGGCCGGGCCTGCCCGGCCAGCGGTCGGTCCTCGTGGACGCCGACCGCACCTTCGTGGAGGAGCTGTGGAACGTCCCCGCGGGGACCCTGCGGACCGAGACGGGGCACGGCACCGTCGAGATGTTCGAGCGGATGGCGGCCGGGGAGATCAAGGCCTGCTGGATCATCTGCACCAACCCGGTCGCCTCGGTCGCCCACCGCAGGACCGTCATCGACGCCCTGGAGGCCGCCGAACTCGTCGTCACCCAGGACGTGTTCGCCGAGACCGAGACCAACGCGTACGCGGACGTGGTGCTGCCGGCCACGCTGTGGGCGGAGTCCGACGGCGTCATGGTCAACTCCGAGCGGAACCTCACCCTCGTCCAGGGGGTGGTCGACCCGCCCGGGCAGGCCCTGCCCGACTGGCTGCTGATCGCCCGCGTCGCCCGCGCGATGGGCTTCGCCGAGGGCTTCGCGTACGCCTCCGCCGAGGAGGTCTTCGAGGAGCTGAAGCGGGCGTGGAACCCGGGGACCGGCTGGGACCTGCGCGGGGTGACGTACGAGAGGCTGCGCGCCACCCCCGTCCAGTGGCCGGCCGCGTCCGTCGACGGCCCCGACCGCAACCCGGTCCGGTACGTGAACGACGGCGTCAGCCAGACGCTCCTGGAGCGCGCGGACGGCACCCGGCCCCGGCTGGCCTTCCCGACGGCGAGCGGACGGGCCCGGTTCTTCGCGCGCCCGCACCTCCCGGCTGCCGAACTTCCCGACGACGCCTATCCGTTCGTCCTCAACACCGGGCGCCTGCAGCACCAGTGGCACACGCTGACCAAGACCGGCAGAGTGGCCAAGCTCGCGAAGCTGAACCCCGGCCCCTTCGTGGAGGTCCATCCCGAGGACGCGGCGGCGCTCGGCATCGCCGAGGGGGACGGCGTGGAGATCGCCTCGCGGCGCGGGCGCGCCGTCCTGCCCGCCGTGGTCACCGACCGGGTCCGGCCAGGGAACTGCTTCGCCCCGTTCCACTGGAACGACCTGTTCGGCGAGTACCTGAGCGTCAACGCCGTCACCAACGACGCCGTCGATCCGATCTCCTTCCAGCCCGAGTTCAAGGTGTGCGCGGTGACCCTCGCGAAGACGTCCGCTCCCGTATCGGTGTCCGTACCCGTTTCCGTACCTGGGTCCGTACCCGCCGCTCCCGCCCCGGAGGGAGGCTCCGTGCCCGCGCTCGCCGCCCTGTTCGGCGTCGCGGACCTCGCCCCTCCCCCGTTCACCGAGCCGGAGCGCCAGTACCTCGCGGGCTTCCTCGCCGGACTCTCCGGACCCGCCGGGGCGCCCGCCGACGGCCGCGTACCGGTCCTCCCGGCGTCCGCGCCCTTCGCGCCGGAGCGCGGCCGCTGGGTCGACGGGGTCCTCGCCGGGACGTTCTCGCGGACCGGGGCGCCGGTGCCGGCCGACGGGCCGGCGCGGGAGGGGCGGTCGGTCGTCCCCGCGCGCCGTCTGCTGGTCCTGTGGGCCTCCCAGACCGGTACGGCCGAGGAGTTCGCGGCCACCGCCGCCGGCCGGCTCGCCGAGGCCGGGCACGCCCCGGCCCTCCTCCCGATGGAGAGCGCCGACCTCGCGGGGATCGGTTCCGACGCGGACCTGCTGGTGGTGACCAGTACGTTCGGGGACGGCGACGCCCCGGACAACGGGACGGCCTTCTGGCGGTCGCTGGCCGCCCCCGACGCCCCGCGCCTCGACGGCGTCCGCTTCGCCGTCCTGGCCTTCGGCGACTCCGGGTACGCCGACTTCTGCGGGCACGGGCGCCGCGTCGACGAGCGCCTCGCCGAACTCGGCGCCACCCGCCTCCGTCCCCGTACCGACTGCGAACCCGACCACGAGGAGAGCTCCGGGGCCTGGCTCGCGGCGCTCCTGCCGCTGCTCGCCGCCCCGGCTCCGGCCCCCGCCCCCGCCCCCGCCGGGCGGGTCCCCTCCTCCGGCGCGACGCGGCCCGCGGAGTACACCAGAACCTCTCCGTTCGCCACGCTCCTCGTCGGCAACCGGCTCCTGAGCCTGCCCGGTTCGCAGAAGGAGGTACGGCGGTTCGCCTTCGACACGCGGAGCGGCGAGCTCGCGTACGAGGCGGGCGACGCGCTCGGGGTGTGGCCGGTGAACGGCACCGGCCTGGTCGCCGAATGGCTGGCGCTCACGGGGCTCGACCCCGGCGAGCCGGTCGACGCGGGCGGCGCCGGGCCCCTCCCGCTCGCCGAGGCCCTGCGGACCCGGCTCGACATCACGCGCGTCACCCCGGAGCTGCTGAGGTTCGTGGCCGAGCGCTCCGGGAGCCACGACCTCAAGCGGCTGCTGCGCCCCGGCAACAAGGACGAGCTGGCGAAGTGGGGGTGGGGGCTCCAGATGGCCGACGTGATCGGCGGCTTCCCCGTCCGCGCCTCCGCCGCCGAGTGGACCGGCGTACTGAAGCGCCTCCAGCCGCGCCTGTACTCGATCTCCTCCAGCCCGCTGGCCCACCCGGGCGAGGTCCGGCTCACCGTCTCCGTCGTGCGCTACACCAACGACCGGGGCCGGGACCGCACCGGCGTGTGCTCGGCCTATCTCGCCGACCACGCCGACGACGGCCCCGTCCAGGTCTTCGTGCGGCGCTCCCCGCACTTCCGGCCGCCGGCCGACCCCGCCGCGCCCCTGATCATGGTCGGTCCGGGGACGGGCGTGGCGCCCTTCGTCGGCTTCCTGGAGGACCGCCTGGCCCGGGGCCACACCGGCCGCAACTGGCTGTTCTTCGGCGAGCAGCGCGAGGCCACCGACTTCTACCACCGCGAGGCCCTGGAGGCCCATCTGGCCTCCGGGCACCTCCACCGGCTCGACACCGCCTTCTCCCGCGACCGGCGGAACAAGGTCTACGTCCAGGACCGGATGCGCGAACACGGCTCCGTCCTCTGGTCCTGGCTGCGGGACGGCGCGCACTTCCACGTCTGCGGCGACGCCGCCCGCATGGCGAAGGACGTCGACCGGACCCTGCGCGAACTCGTCGCCCGCCACGGCGGGATGGGCGACGAGGAGGCGGCGGCCTACGTGGAGCGGATGGCCGCGGACCGGCGGTACGTCCGCGACGTGTACTGACGCGGGACAGCGGTGACCGTGCCCCGGAGCCGGTCCGCTCGGAGCGGGTGACGCGGCCGGGGGCGGCCCGGCGTCACCGCGGACCGCCGGGGCCGCGCCCGCGCCGGTGCCGGTGCCGGCGGCGCCGGATCCGCTGCTCCCGGGAGTCGAAGAGGTTCACCGCGAGGGCCGCCATGACGAGGCCCGCCGCCAGGAGCAGTCCGTTCGGGACGAGTCCCCCGACGACGACGGCGGCGAGGGCGAGGGTCATGGCCGGCCAGGCCCGGCCGCGCCGGTACTCGCGGGGGCGCCGGGGCCGGCCCTCGCCCGGGCCGCGGGCGAAGCGGGGGTCGTCGCGCCGCAGGACGGCCTCCAGGTCGGCGATCCTCTCCTCATCGGAGTCGCCCATGTCGTTTCCGCTCCTCTCGGTGGCCCGACGGCCCGGCGGCGGGACGGTCAGGCCAGGACGAAGTAGCGCAGCCACACGTACAGGCCCGCGATGACGGTGGTGACGGCCGTGACGACGAGGCCGTACCTGCTGAACTGCCAGAAGGAGATGGGGTGGCCCGCGCGCTCGGCGATGCCGACGGTGACGACGTTGGCGGAGGAGGCGATGATCGTGGCGTTGCCGGCGAGGTCCGCGCCCAGGGCGAAGGACCACCAGAGCATGCCGGCCCGTTCGGTCCCGCCGGAGGACTCGACGATCTCGGAGACAATCGGGCTGACCGAGGCGACGAACGGGATGTTGTCGATGACGGCGGAGGGGACCACGGAGCCGAAGAGCAGGGCCATCGAGGTGCCGAGCAGCTTCC
Organism: Streptomyces cinereoruber; assembly: GCF_009299385.1. Classification (NCBI taxonomy): domain Bacteria; kingdom Bacillati; phylum Actinomycetota; class Actinomycetes; order Kitasatosporales; family Streptomycetaceae; genus Streptomyces; species Streptomyces cinereoruber. Next base: position 855,156 of record NZ_CP023693.1, read on the forward strand.
CCTCGGTGGCCCGGGCCGCCGCCTCCCCGATGTCGGTGATGACCCCGGTCTGCACCATGGCCCCGACCATGACGAAGAGCCCGGCGAAGAACGCCAGCGTCTGCCACTCGACGTCCGCCACCACCTTCTCGGGCTTCAGCCGGGAGACGGCGAGCAGGATCAGCCCTCCGCTGACGGCCACGACGGAGGGCTCCAGGTGCAGGGCGGTGTGCAGAACGAAGCAGACCATCACCAGGCCGATGACGACGCCGCTGACGATCAGCAGCCGCTTGTCGGTGATCGCCTCCCGTTCGTTCATCGCCATGACCTCCTCGGCCCGTTCCGGGTCGTAGGAGAAGGACTTGCGGAACATCCAGCGGGCCATCACCGCGAACACCAGGACCAGGAAGGTGGTGATGGGTGCCATGTGGAGCAGGAAGTCGTTGAAGGAGAGGCCGGCCCGCGAGCCGATCATGATGTTGGGCGGGTCGCCGATCAGGGTGGCGGCGCCCCCGATGTTGCAGGCCATGACCTCGGCGATCAGATAGGGCACGACGGGGAGGCCGAGCTTGCCGCAGACCGCGATCGTGACCGGGGCGATCAGGAGGACGGTGGTGACGTTGTCCAGCCACGCCGACAGGACGGCGGTGGTGAGGATCAGGAGCACCATGAGGCGGTACGGGCGTCCCCGCGAACGTTTCGCCGCCCAGACGGCGACGTACTCGAACACGCCGGTGCGTTTGAGGACGGAGACGATCAGCATCATGCCGAGGAGCAGGAAGAGGACGTTCCAGTCGATGCCCGTGTGCTCGGAGAAGAAGGCGTCCTCCGGACTGGTCGCCCCGATGAGCAGCATGGCGACCGCGCCGCCGAGGGCCGCGGCGACCCGGTGGATCCACTCCGTGGCGATCAGTACGTAGACGGCCGCGAACACCGCGACGGTCGCCCACGTGGTCACGCTCACGGCGGACCCGCCCGGCGGGGGCGGCGGCCGGGCGCGGGCGGCGCGTCCGGCGCGGCGAGGGGGCTCCGTGGTCTCCGGGAGGGACGTGTCATGGGCGCGGACTCCGTTCGTGCCATGGCGCGGAACACCGGCGTCACCGGCCGGCCCCGCGCTCCGCGCGTCCCGCCCCGCGCTCCGGCGCGGCGACCGGGCCGCCGGGTACTCCTCCACCCCACCGTCCCCCGGGGCACCACCCGCCCGCATCGGGGTCGGCACCCATTTTCGACCGTCGCGCGCCGTTGCGGACACCCTCGACAGAAGTGTCCGTCATGCCCGTTTCAAGGGGCGTGTTCGCGGCAAGTCGCCCGGCATGATGCAGATCGGCTACACGATGATGACCGAGCAGGCCGGGCCCCGTGAGCTGGTGGAGCACGTGGTCGAGGCGGAGCGCGTCGGGTTCGACTTCTCCGTGATCTCGGACCACTCCTTCCCGTGGCTGGACTCCCAGGGCCACGCCCCGTACGCGTGGAGCGTCCTGGGGGCGGCGGCGCAGGCGACCTCCCGCATCCCCCTGATGACGTACGTGACCTGTCCGACCTTCCGCTACCACCCGGCGGTCGTGGCGCAGAAGGCGGCGACCGTGCAGCTGCTCTCCGAGGGCCGGTTCCGGCTCGGGCTCGGCTCGGGCGAGATCCTGAACGAGCACGTCGTCGGCGAGGGCTGGCCCTCGGCGGGCGTCCGCCTGGAGATGCTGGACGAGGCGGCCGGGATCATCCGCGACCTGTTCTCCGGCGAGTACGTGACCCACCGCGGGACCCACTTCCAGGTCGAGAACGCCAAGCTGTGGGACGTCCCCGACGCTCCCCCGCCCATCGGGATCGCCGTGTCGGGCCCGCACTCCTGCAAGGTGGCCGGGCGCCGGGCGGACCTGGTGATCGCCACGGAGCCGAAGGGGGAGCTGCTCGACGCCTTCGACGAGCACGGCGGCGCGGGCAAGCCGCGCGTCGGCCAGATGCCGGTCTGCTACGACCCCGACCGGGACGCGGCGGTGGCGCGCGCCCACGACCAGTTCCGCTGGGCGCTGGGCGGCTGGGGCGTCAACTCCGAGCTTCCGCTGCCCTCCGGCTTCGCCCAGGCCACCGAGACGGTCCGCCCCGAGGACGTGGCGGAGGGCATCCCGTGCGGCGACGACGTCGACGCGTTCGTGGAGGCCGCCCGGCCGTACGCCGAGGCCGGGTTCACCGAGCTGGCCCTCGTCCAGATCGGCGGCGGGCACCAGGAGCCGTTCTTCCGCTGGGCGGAGAAGGAACTCCTCCCGGCCCTGCGCGACCGGCTCTGAGGGCGGATCGCCCCTCCGGGGGCGGGGGCGCGGACCGTGAGCGAATGGATCTTCTCCGGGCGGGTACCCGCCGTTCCGAACCGGACTGCCCCGTCTCCGACAGGAAGGGCGATCATGCTTCTCTCCCCTCTGGCCGCCGTGCCGGCCTCCCCCCTGGCCGCCGAAGGCTCCTCCTCCCTCCTGCTGATCGCGGTCGGAGTGGTGGTGGCGGCCCTGCTCCTCGGCGCTTTCTGGTGGGGTTCCCGGCGGGTGGCCCGGCGGAAGCGGACCGCCGGCGTGGCCCAGCCCCCGGCTGCGGAGGCGCGACGGGAGTCCTGGCAGCCGCCGGAGGAATCCCAGCGCGGACGGGACCGCTGAGGAGCCGGGCCATGAGGATCCCGACGCGGAACGCCACGAGCGCCCCGATACGGAACTCCGGGGAGGCGCCCGGCGCCCCGTCCCGGGCGGGAGGTCGGCCGCGATGACCCAGGTGACCCCTCCCGTCGGCGGGGACCTCGCCGACGCACCGTCCGGGGACGGACGGGCGGACGTGCCGCGCGTCTACCGGCTCCCCGGGGTGTACGCCCCCCAGGGGGACACCGAGCTGCTGCTCGCGAACCTGGCGCGCGAGGAGCTCCGGGCCGGCGCGCGGTCGCTCGACCTGTGCACCGGGACCGGTGTCGTCGCGGTCGCCTCCGCCCTGCGGGGCGCGCGGGCCACCGCCGTGGACGTCTCGCGCGCCGCCGTCACCGCGGCCCGGCTCAACGCGCTGCGGCACCGCTGCCGGGTGCGGCTGTTCCGGGGCGACCTGGAGGCCCCGGTGGCGCACGAGCGCTTCGACCTGATCACCGTGAACCCGCCGTACGTGCCCTGCGAGGACCCCGCGCTGCCCGCGCGCGGCCCCCGGCGCGCCTGGGACGCGGGGACGGACGGGCGACTCCTCCTCGACCGGGTCTGCGTCCGGGTGCCCCGGCTGCTCACCTCCTCCGGGACCCTCCTCGTCGTGCAGTCGTCGCTCTCCGGCGTCACCGCCACCCTGGACGGTCTGCGCCGGGCCGGGCTGCGCGCCCGGGTGGCCGACCGCCGCGCCCAGCCCTTCGGCCCGGTGATGTCCTCCCGCGAGGACTGGTTCGCCGCCCGGGGGCTCGTCCCGCCCGGGACGCGCACGGAGGACCTGGTCGTGATCCGCGCGTCCCGCGCGTGACCCCCGGCCCCCCTCCCGCCGCACCGCCCGCGCATGGGCGCGGCCCGGCGGGGCAGCCGCGCAGCAGAGGAAACGAGACAGCCGATGGGCGGTGTGTGATGTCCCCTTCCCCGGACGTACGGCCCGGGGCCGTGCCCCCGGCGCGGGCGGAAGGCCCCGCGCGGGGCGCGCCGACCCTGGTCCGCCCCCTGGACGACGGGCCGATGCTCGTCGAGGGGCCGGTGGACGTCGTCATGCCCGACGGGTCGGTACGGCACTGCGAGCGGCCGATGGTCGCCCTGTGCACGTGCCGGCGGAGCAAGCGGGCCCCGTTCTGCGACACCAGCCACCGCCACCGGCAGCGGCGCCCCCGCCCGGCGGCCGACTCCCCGGAGGACCCGACCCCATGACCGTCGCCCCGCAGACCGTCCGTACGACCTCCGGCGCGCCCGGGGTCCCCGAGGCCCGCGGCGAGGTGTCGCGGGCGGTCCGGCAGCGGCTGCTCGGCGACCCCGGGACGCTGCCGGACGGCCCGGAGATCGCGCGCTGCGACCCGTACGGCGAGGACCTCCAACTGGCCCTGCACCTCTGCTACGCCCTGCACTACCGGGGGTACGACGGGGTTCCCGAGACCCTCGAATGGGATCCGCACCTGCTGAGGACCCGCGCCCTCCTGGAGCACCGCTTCGAGAGCGCGCTGCGGCACGACTGCCGGCACCGGGGGGACGTGGACGAGGAGCTGGGCGCCCTCCTGGTGGAGCCCGCCGAGGCCACCGGCGTCTCCGCGTTCCTCGCCTCGCGGGGCGAGCGGTGGCAGGTGCGGGAGTACGCGGCGCTCCGCTCCGTGTCGCAGCTCCGGGAGGCCGACCCGTACCTCTGGGTGATCCCCCGGCTGCGCGGCCGCGCCAAGGCGGCGATGGTGGCGATCGAGTACGACGAGTTCGGCTGCGGACGGGCCGACCGGATGCACGAGCGGCTCTACGCCGACCTCATGGTCGACCTGGGGCTCGACCCGGAGTACGGGCGGTACGTGGACGCGGTGGGGGCCGAGACGCTGGCGGCCGTGAACCTGTCGACCTTCCTCGCCCTGCACCGGCGGCTGCGCGGCGCGCTGGTGGGGCACTTCGCCGTGGTCGAGGTGACCTCGCCGCCGGCCGCCGCCCGGCTCGTCGCGGCGATGCGGCGGACGGGCGCGGGTCCGGCGGCGGAGCGGTACTACGACGAGCACGTGGAGGCCGACGCCGTCCACGAGCAGCTGGTGCGCCGGGAAGCCGTGGGCGGCCTCCTGGAGGACGAGCCGGACCTCGCGTCCGACGTCGCCCTCGGCGTCGCGGCGACCGTCCTCCTGGAGGACCGGCTCGGGGACCGGGTGCTGGCGGCCTGGGCGGAGGGCCGGAGCGCGCTCCGGACGCCGCTCGATCCCGCGGAGCGCGTCCGGAGCGCTTAGGGCCGGTCAGGCCCGGGGGTCGCGGCGGGCGCCCAGGCCGGGCAGGTCGAGGTGGAAGTTGTGTCCGCGGCCGGACACGGTCCCGCTGTGGACGAGATCGGCCGGGTCGACGCCCAGGTTCCCGAGTTCCCCGACGAGCATGTGGGCGGCCGTCTTCGCGCAGCTCGCCTCCCCCATGGCGTCGGGGAAGCGGCGCTGCCAGAGCGAGTGGGGCGACTGCCAGCCGCTCTCCGCCAGGCGGGCGGGGTCGGCCAGCTCCGGGTGGTGCAGGTAGCCGGTGGCCTCGATCACGAGTTCCAGGCCTTCGTTCCAGCACTGGACGAACCGCTGGGGGTCTTGGGCAGACCCCAGGTGCAGGATGAACATGCCGGGGAGGAACGGGGTGTCGTGAGCGAGGGCGCGCAACGCCCGGTACAGACGCTTCTCCATCGCGTCCCAGTCGGCGGCGGGGTCGGCCGGCGCGGCGGGGGGCAGGTGCTCCGGGTCGGCGGCGCGCCAGGAGCCGCGGGAGTCGGTCCGCCCGGCGGCGTCGGGGTCGGCGTCGGTGTTCACGAGCTCGAAGTCCACCTGGCCCTCGGAGTCCGCGTGCACGACGAGGCTGCTTCCGGGGCGCCGCCACAGCATCCACGGCCCGACGCCCCCTCCCCAGAGGGTCGGCGGGCCCAGCTCCTCCTCCATGACCCACCAGGCGGCGCGGACCATATCGGCGGCGGTGCGGACGTCCTCGGGAGGCATGTCCACGACGGGGACGCGCAGTTTGAGGATCCGCTCGGGCTCCTCGGGGTCGGAGTCCACGCTGCCGTAGCCGCCCCAGGGGCCCTTCCGGAAGACGAACCGGCGCCGGACCTGGCCCGCGAACTCGTCGGGCTCGTCGAGTTCCCAGCCGAGGGCCGAGACGGCGTCCTCGAACTCCGGAAGGCTCCACCCGCCCGGTCGCAGGGGAACGGTCTGCCGCACCAACTCGCGGAAGGCGTCGTCTTCGAACCAACTCCCGCGCGGAATCCTCTTGTCCATCCGGCAGACGATAACAACCCTCCTCGCGGCACCGCGCCGCCCGGGCCGGCACGTGCGACGATCGGGGGCGGGTGGACGGACGACCGACGATCTCTTGGGGGCGGGCCCGGATGGACGACGACGCGGTGCGCGCGAGTTTCGACGGACGGAGCCGCGTCGAGCTGCGGCCCCACCGCGTCACGGCGGCCGGGCGGCAGCGGATCGAGGAGATCGCCCATGCGCTCGGCTACCGCCTGCTCGCGGTCGAGCCCAACGGTTTCTACGGCGTCCGGCTCGTCTTCGAGCGCGACGAGGCCCCTCACACGCGCCGCCGGCGCGAACTGACCGTCGCCCGGCTGCGCGCGGGCGGTCCTCTCCTGCCGGCGTCGGAACCGCCGTCCCCGCCCCCGCCGTCACCGCCGCCCCCGGCCCCCTCGTCGCCGCCGGTGCGGCAGCGGCGGCCCGGGGGCATCCCCTCGGGGCCGCCTCCGCCGCCGCCCGTCGCGGCTCCCGCCGGGCCGCGGATCCCGCCCCCGCCGGCGTACCCTCCGCCGCCTCCTCCCCCGCCGCCCGTCGCGCCGGGCACCTGACGGAACCGGCCGCGCGGGCCCGGGGCTCGGCCGGCCGGGCCCCGGTCCGGGGCGGTACTCGCGACCGCCGCCCGTCCCTTCTCGCGTACGGCTCCGGATTCGGTGGGCCGGCCCTCCGTCAGGCGTTCTCCCCGACCGCCGCCACGGTGTCCCCGGCCGTGCCCGCCTCCGTCCGGGTCTCCTGCTGCCCGGTCTCCGGCTCCCAGCGGAGCAGGTCGCCCGGCTGGCAGTCGAGGACCTCGCAGAGGGCGGCGAGGGTGGCGAAGCGGACCGCCTTGGCGCGCCCGTTCTTGAGCACGGCGAGGTTGGCCGGGGTGATGCCCACGCGTTCCGCGAGTTCGCCCACGGACATCTTGCGCCGGGCCAGCATCACGTCGACGTCCACGACGATCGGCATCAGATCACCTCGGCGAGCTCGGCCCGCATCCGCTTCGCCTCGGCCTCGCGCTCGACGGCCTGGGCGAGCAGCATCCGCAGCACGAGCACGATCAGGGCCACGCCCAGGACCGCCAGGCTCGCCCCGCAGATCAGGAGCACGACGCCCGGGGCGGCGGCCTCGCCGGGCGCGAGGAGCACGGCGAACGCGAAGACCAGGGCGGCGCCCGCGGCGAAGGCGCCGGTGACGACGTCCACGTACCGGAAGGCCGCGTGCGAGAACACCGTGCCGCGCCGCACCATCGTCACGAGCCGCCACACGCAGACCAGGACGGTCTGTGCCGTCAGCGCGCCCAGGACCAGGAGCACGAGCACCGGTGTGCGGAGGTACGCGTACTCCGGCCTCAGCCCGTTCAGGTCGGCGGCCAGGAGCGGCACCATCACCGCCTCCACGAAGACCGAACCCGCGAGCAGTCCCGCGAGCACGGCGCGCAGCGCGAGCACCGTCAGCTTTCCCATGACATCCCCTTCGATCGAAAACCGATAACAAGCTATCGATATTCGATAGGTACGGCAAGAGAGGGGCCCTGCCGGGGAGGGGGACGGGGGTCAGATCTCGCGGCGGACGAGCAGGAGGGCGACGTCGTCGGTGCGGTGCGCGGGGTCCTTCACGTGCCGGATCAGGTCGTCCGCGAGCGCGTCCAGGTCCCTCGGCCGGGACCGCGCGAGGCGGCCGGACAGCTCCGCCGTGGCCGTGCCGATGTCGACGCCGGGCGCCTCGACGAGGCCGTCGGTGTAGAGGGCGAGGACCGAACCGGCCTCCCAGGGCACCTCCGTGGTGGCGTACTCGACGTCCGGGGCGATCCCGAGGAGGAGGCCCGGCGGGGCCTCCAGGAGGCGGGTCCGGCCGTCGGGCGCGCGCAGGAGCGGCGGCGGATGGCCCGCCGTGGCGAGCCGGAGGCGGTGGCGGGCCAGGTCGAGTCCGACGATCAGGCAGCTGGTGAAGCGGTCCGGGTCCAGGTCGTTCAGGAGCCGGTTGGTGCGGGCCAGGATGTCGCCGGGGGACGCGCCGGCCGTCGCGTGCGCGTGGACGGCGGTGCGCGCCTGCCCCATGAGGGCGGCGGCGTTCGGGTCGTGCCCCTGGACGTCGCCGATGACGGCGATGACGGTGTCGGGCGCGGCGCGGATGAGGTCGTAGAAGTCGCCGCCGACGTCCATGCCGTGACCCGCCGGCAGATAGCGGGCGGCGACCTCGACGCCCGGGAGCGGGACCAGGCCGTGCGGGAGCAGGCTGGTCTGGAGGCTGTGCGCGAGGGAGTGCTTGGCGTCGTAGAGCCGGGCCCGGGCGAGGGCCTGGGCGATCAGGCCCGCCAGGGAGGTGAGCATGGCCCGCTCGGCCGCCGGGAAGGGGCGCGGCCGGGCGTACGAGAGGATCAGGGAGCCCACCGGGCGGCCGGAGGCGATCAGCGGCAGGAACGCCCAGGCGGAGCGGCTCTCGTAGCGCGGGGCGTGGGGGTGGGCGCGGTACAGGTCCTCGGGGCTGGTGAAGAAGAGGGGGACGCCGGTGGCGAGGACCTGGGCGTCGGCGACCTCGGCCGTCAGGGGCGTGCCGTCGTACCGGTCCACGAACTCCTGGCTGTAGCCGCGGTGTCCGATGATCCGCAGCCGTCCCTCGTCCGCGCTCATCAGGACGAGGCCCTGCGGCCCGAAGGCGGGCACGATCTGGTCGGCGACGAGCTCCACGACGTCGTGGACGCCGGCCGCCTCCGCCAGGGTCGCCGCCATGTGCATGAGGTGGTACACGGCCCCGGCGCCCACGGGTTCGGTGGGACGGGAGGGCGGGGCCTGTCCCCCGGCGGTCTCCTCCGGGGGCTCGGGCGGATCCGGGGTCCGGTGCGGTGCGGCCCGGGTGCCGGGCGGGGCCGCCGCGCCCGCGCCGGGCTCCCTGCCGGCCCCCTCCCCCTCGTCCGTCACGGAGGGCCCCGCCAGCCGGGTGACGTGGACGCTGATGCCGGTGGCGTCCGGGTACAGCTCGAACAGCAGCCGGGTCGCCGGCTGCCGCACGACGGTGAACGACGTCGGCCGGCGGGTGACGACCGCCGCGCGGTAGCGGTCCTCGAAGACGGGGTCGTTCAGCCAGAGCAGCACCTCCCACGGGCGCTTGCCGAGCAGCGCCGCCGCGCCCGCCTGGAGCAGCTCGGCGGCGGCGGTGTTGAGGAAGGTGAGGCGCCCGTCGAGGTCCAGGGAACAGCACCCGACGGGCAGCCGCTCGGCGAAGCGGAGGGCGGACCGGGCCAGGACGGGGTCGGCCTCCGGGGGCCGGGCCGGGTGCACGACGCGCGGTTCGGCGGGGTAGGAGGCCGGCTCCCGCTCCGCCGCCCGGCGCAGCAGGCGGGCCGCCCGGCGGCTGCAGGCGTCGAGCGCCGCGCGTTCGTGCTCGTCGAGGTGGGGCGGGTGCCAGACCGGCCAGAGCAGGACGATCCCGCCCCGTACGGCGACGTCGTCGGCGATCGGGGCGGCGGCGAGGAGGAAGTCGTACGGCAGCACGATCCCCAGGCGCGGGTAGCGGCGGGCGATCTCCTGCTGCCCGCCGCCCAGCCACACGAGCGCGCGGTCGCGCATGGCGTCGACCACCGGGATCGGCGCGTCGGCCGGGATGCGGACCCAGGGGGCCGCGATCTCCTGGGAGACGCCCGACACCAGCGCCAGGCGCAGCATGTCCTCCCCCGGGACCCGGAGATACACCAGGCCGACCGAGGCGCCGGTGTCGCGCATCACGTCGGCGAGGACGGCGTCCAACCGTCCCGCGCCGAAGACGTCCTCGGCGTCCGCGCCCGCGGGCTCTCCCATATGCGGACCCTACGCCGGGCCCGTCCGGGGCGCTCGACAGGACCGGCCCATCGGCGGACCGGGCCGGCGCACCCCACGAAAGCTCAACTTAGGTTAGGCTCAGCTAAGTCCCGATCGAAGGGTGAGGGGGTGCGGGCACATCCGCTTTTCGCGTTCTTCCCGAAGGACGCGAACGATTCCACGGCCGAGGACACGGCCGAGGACGCGAACGGCGGACGGGCGGGGACGCGAACCGGGCCGCGAACGGCGTTCGGCCCGCGGCGCTCCCCGCCCCGCGAGGGCCGGAGGCGCGCGGGGCCGGGCCCCGGGCGCGCGGCCCCCGTCCGTCGGGACGCCGCGAGGCGTTCGCCGGGACGCACGGCCGAGGGCCCGCGCCGGCAACCCCGCGCCCCCACCCTGGAACGGCACTCCGCGGCCCCCTCCCCGGGGCGGCGTCCCCCACACGTACGGCAGAGAGACGGAAGAACATGACCGTAAGGGTCGCGGTGGCCGGTGCGAGCGGCTACGCGGGCGGGGAGACACTCCGCCTGCTGCTGTCGCATCCCGGCGTGGAGATCGGCGCGGTGACCGCGCACAGCAGCGCGGGCCGGACGCTCGGCTCCGTACAACCGCAGCTGGCGGAGCTGGCGGACCGGGTCCTCGGCAAGACCTCGGCGGCCGCCCTGCGCGGCCACGACGTGGTCTTCCTGGCCCTGCCGCACGGGCAGTCCGCCGCGTACGCGCGGGAGTTGGGCTCCGAGACGCTGATCGTGGACTGCGGGGCGGACTTCCGTCTGCGCGACCCGGCCGCCTGGGAGCGCTTCTACGGCTCCGAGCACGCCGGGACCTGGCCGTACGGCCTCCCGGAACTCCCGGGCGCGCGCGAGGAGTTGAAGGGCTCCACGCGGATCGCCGTGCCCGGCTGCTACCCCACGGCGGTCACGCTCGCGCTGTTCCCCGCGCACGCGGCCCGGCTCGTGGAGCCGGAGGTCGTGGTCGTCGCGGCCAGCGGGACGTCGGGCGCCGGACGGGCCCTCGAATCGCACCTGCTCGGCGCCGAGGTGATGGGCTCCATGAGCCCGTACGGGGTCGGCGGCGGCCACCGGCACACCCCCGAACTCGTCCAGAACCTCTCCCTGGTGGCCGGTGAACGGGTCACCGTCTCCTTCACCCCGACGCTCGCCCCCATGCCCCGGGGCATCCTCGCCACCTGCTCGGCGCGGCTCCGCCCCGAGGCGCTGGCGGCGGGCCCGGACGCGGTGCGCGAGGCATACGCATCCGCCTACGCCGACGAGCCGTTCGTCCGGCTGCTGCCGCCCGGACAGTGGCCCTCGACCGCCGCCGTCCTCGGCTCCAACACGGTCCAGGTACAGATCGCCGTGGACCCGGACGCCGGCCGGCTGGTCTGCGTGAGCGCCGTGGACAACCTGACGAAGGGCACCGCGGGTGGCGCGGTGCAGAGCATGAACGTCGCCCTCGGCCTGCCGGAACGGCTGGGCCTGCCCATGAATGGAGTCACTCCGTGAGTGTGACCGCTGCACAGGGGTTCCTCGCCTGCGGCATCGCCGCGGGCATCAAGGAGTCCGGTGACCGCGATCTGGCCCTGGTGGTGAACCGGGGGCCGTCGCGCGCCGCCGCCGGCGTCTTCACCTCCAACCGCGTCCAGGCCGCGCCCGTCCGCTGGTCCCGGCGCGTCCTGGCCGACGGCCGGATATCGGCCGTCGCCCTCAACTCCGGCGGCGCCAACGCCTGTACGGGACAGGCCGGCGCCGTCGACACGCGCCTGACGGCCGAGCGGACGGCGGACGCGGTGGGCGTGGACCCGCACGAGGTCGCGGTCTGCTCCACCGGCCTGATCGGCGTACGGCTGCCGATGGACCGCGTCCTCGCGGGCGTCGCCGCCGCCGGGGAGCTCCTGTCGCCGGACGGCGGTGAGGACGCGGCCGTCGCGATCAGGACGACGGACTCGGTCCACAAGACCGCCGTGGTGACCCGGGACGGCTGGACGGTCGGCGGCATGGCCAAGGGCGCCGGCATGCTCGCCCCCGGCCTCGCCACCATGCTGGTCGTCCTCACCACCGACGCCGACGTGGACGCCGGGCGTCTGGACGAGACCCTGCGGGACGCCACCCGCGTCACCTTCGACCGGGTGGACTCGGACGGCTGCATGTCCACCAACGACACCGTCCTGCTCCTCGCCTCCGGCGCCTCCGGCCTCACCCCCGCCCCGGAGGCCTTCGCCGAGGCCGTGCACGCGGTCTGCCGGGACCTGGCCGGGCAGCTGGTGGCGGACGCCGAGGGCGCCTCCAAGGAGATCGAGGTGCGCGTCGTCGGCGCGGCCTCCGAGGAGGACGCCGTCGAGGTGGGCCGCTCCATCGCCCGCAACAACCTCCTCAAGTGCGCCCTGCACGGCGAGGACCCCAACTGGGGCCGGGTGCTCTCCGCCATCGGCACCACGGCGGCCGTCTTCGACCCGGACCGGCTCGACGTGGCGATCAACGGCGTGTGGGTGTGCCGGGACGGCGCGGCGGGCGAGTCCCGGGACGAGGTCGACCTGTCGGACCGGCGGATCACGATCACCGCCGACCTGCGCTCCGGCGACGCGTCGGCGGTCCTCTGGACCAACGACCTGACGGCCGAGTACGTCCACGAGAACAGCGCGTACAGCTCATGAGCGGGCCCGGGACGACACGGACGGGGACGCTTCCCCACGCGCGGCCGGGCGAGACCCCGGCCAACAAGGCCACCGCGGCCGCCGACACGGTCACCGCCGCCGCCGACCTGCCCTGGGCCGAGGAGCTGCGGGGCCGGACGGTCGTCGTCAAGTTCGGCGGCAACGCCATGGTGGACCCGGCGCTGCACCGGACCTTCGCGCAGGACGTCGTGGAGCTGTGGCACGCGGGCCTGCGGCCGGTCGTCGTGCACGGCGGCGGGCCGCAGATCAGCGCCATGCTCGACCGGCTCGACCTGGAGGTCCGCTTCGAGGCGGGCCTGCGGGTGACCACGCCCGAGACCATGGACGTGGTCCGCATGGTGCTGACCGGGCAGGTGCAGCGGGAGCTGGTCGGCGCCCTCAACGCCCACGGGCCCTTCGCCGTGGGCCTGTCGGGCGAGGACGCGCACACCATGACCGCCGTGCGGCGCCCCGCGTGGGTGGACGGCCGGTCCGTGGACATCGGTCTCGTCGGCGAGGTCGTGGGCGTGGAGACCGCCGCCGTGCGCGCCCTCCTGGAGGCGGGCCGCATCCCCGTCGTCTCGCCCGTCGCGCGGGGCGAGGACGGGGAGGTCTACAACGTCAACGCCGACCTCGCGGCCTCCGCGCTCGCCGTGGCGCTGGGCGCGGACCGGCTCGTGGTCCTGACCGACGTCGAGGGCCTGTACGCGGACTGGCCGCGCAGCACCGAGGTCGTCGCCCGGCTGACGGCCGGTGAACTGGACGCGCTGCTCCCGGACCTGGCGAGCGGCATGCTCCCGAAGATGGAGGGCTGCCTGCGGGCGGTCCGCGGGGGCGTGCGCGCGGCCCGGGTCGTCGACGGGCGGGTGCCGCACGCGCTCCTCGGCGGCGTCTTCGCCACCGACGGGCCGGGCACGACCGTGGTCCCGGACCCCGAGACCCCCTCCGCCCCCGTACCCGCTTCCCCGTCCGAGGAGGACGACGCGTGACCGCCGCCGACAGCACGAGGACCCTCACGGACCGCTGGCGCGCGGTCATGATGGACACGTACGGCACTCCCCCGCTGGCCCTGGTCCGGGGCGAGGGCAGCACCGTGGAGGACGAGTCGGGCCGTACGTACACCGACTTCACCGGCGGGATCGCGGTCAACACCCTGGGCCACGCCCACCCGGCCGTCGTCGCGGCCGTCCGGGAGCAGGCCGAACGGCTCGGCCACGTGTCGAACCTGTTCGTCGCCGAGCCGCCCGTCGCCCTGGCCGAGGAGCTGCTCCGGCTCTTCGGCCGGCGGGGCGGGGTCTTCTTCGCGAACTCGGGCGCGGAGGCGCTGGAGGCGGCCTTCAAGATCGCCCGCCGGACGGGCCGGCCGCACGTGGTCGCCGCCGAGGGCGGGTTCCACGGGCGCACCATGGGGGCGCTCGCGCTGACCGGCCAGCCGGCGAAGCGCGAGCCGTTCCTGCCGCTGCCCGACGGGGTGACGCACGTCCCGTTCGGGGACGTCGAGGCGCTGCGCGCGGCCGTCACGGAGGAGACGGCGGCGGTCGTCCTCGAACCGGTCCAGGGCGAGGGCGGGGTCGTGCCCGCGCCCGAGGGGTATCTGCGGGCCGCGCGGGAGATCACCCGGGCGACCGGCACGCTGCTCGTCCTGGACGAGGTGCAGACCGGCATCGGCCGGACCGGCCACTGGTTCGCGCACCAGGCGGACTGGGACGTGGACCCCGACGTGGTCGCCCTCGCGAAGGGTCTGGGCGGCGGGCTCCCGATCGGCGCGACGGTGGCCTTCGGGTCGGCGGCCGGGCTCCTGCGGCCCGGTCAGCACGGCTCCACGTTCGGCGGCAACCCGATCGCCTGCGCGGCCGGGCTCGCCGTCCTGCGGACCGTCGAGGCCGAGGGCCTGCTCGCCCGTGCCGTACGGGCGGGCGAGCGGCTGCGCCGGGGCGTCGAAGGGCTGGAGCACCCCCGCGTCGCCGAAGTACGCGGCGCCGGCCTCCTCCTGGGCGTCGTCCTCACCGAGCCGCGGGCCGCGCAGGTCCAGCGGGCGGCCCAGGACGCCGGCTTCCTGGTCAACGCGGCGGGCCCGGCCACCGTACGGCTCGCTCCCGCCCTGACGGTGACGGACGGGCAGATCGACGGGCTGGTGGGGGCGCTGGCGAAGGCGCTGGACCCCTGAGCGCGACCGGAGGGCGGGCCCGGGGCCGCAACCGGCGTCCCGGGCCCGCCCTTCGTCGTGACGTACCGGTGTCCCCGAAGGCCCTCAGAGGGCGCAGAGGGCGTCGACGGCGGCGTCGGTCAGGTTCTGGACTCCGGCCCCCGCGGGGCCGGCCATGTTGTACTGGTTGGTGGCGACGGCGGCCTGGGCACCGTCCTCACGGGTGAGGACGGCGGTGTAGTACCCGTAGATGGCGCCGCCCTTCGTCCAGACCTTGCCGCAGTCGCCCGGGCCGTTCATCACCTCGTGGGCGAGCCCGAAGGACAGGTTGGACCGGCCGGGGTAGGCGACGAGGGTCTTGAGCTGCTCCAGCGTCGCCGGGGAGAGCAGGGTGCCGTCGAGCAGCGCTTCGTGGAGGGTCGCCAGGTCGTCCAGGGTCGACACCATCGCGCCCGCCGCGCCGGAGAACTGGACGTTCAGGGTGGTGACGTCGACGTAGGGGCGCTCGCCCCAGTAGTAGAGGGGAACGGCGTACCCCCGGACGTGGTTGCCGTACAGCTTCGGGTCCGAGGCCGGGTAGCTCGTGCCGGTGAGGCCGAGCCGGTCGATGAGGCGGGTCCGCACCTCGACGGCTGGTTCGTTGCCCGTCACCGACTTGATGATCATCCCGAGCAGGATGAAGTTGGTGTTGCTGTACTTGACGCTCGTGCCCGGCGCGAACAGCGGGGCCCGCTGCATGGCCTGTCGCACCAGCTGTGCGGGCGGGAAGGGCTTGTTCGGGTTCTCGTACGCGTCGACGGTGACCTTGTCGAGGTACTCGGGCACGCCCGAGGTGTGGTTCAGCAGCTGGCGGACCGTGATCTTCCTGCCGTCGTTGCCGTTGCCGGTCACCACGCCCGGCAGCCACCGGTCCACGGTGTCGTCGAGCGACAGCGCGCCCTGATCGGCCAGCATCATGGTGACGGCGCCGATGAACGGCTTGGTGTTGCTCCCGATGCGGACCTGCGCCTTCGGGTCGGTCGGCGTCCGGGTGGCCCGGTCGCCGACGCCGGCCGTCAGGTACCGGCGCGCTCCGTCCTCGCGGAGCAGGGCCGTGGCACCCGGGTATCCGGCGGCGACCGCCGCGTCGAGCCCGTCCCGCATCACCTGGTCGGCGGTCCGGGCCGACGTGCCGTGCACCGGTCCGGCAGCCGTGAACGTGAGCGCGGCCGCCACGGCCAGGGCCGCTCCGGCCTTGCGGGTGAACAGAGAAAGGGGCACGGGAAATCTCCTTGGTCCGCTGTACAGCCGCTCTCGCGAAGAGGCCTGCTGTGGATGCGTTGCGGGGCGTCGGGCGCCACGACTCGGACGGAACGGTCCGGGAGGCGGCCGTCGGGCGTCGTCAGCGGCACCGCCGGGTCGGTCGTCGCGCGTGCGGATTTTTGACCGCACGGCTCCTCACCGGCCCGGTCGACTCTCCCGCGACCCGCTGCTTTTCCGGTGAAGTCCCGTTGAAGCAAGGCGAGTTCCGCCGATCGCTTCGGTGGCGTCGGCGCGTCGGAGGACCCGGCGGGGAGGCGTCACGCGGGGGCCGTGATCACAGTTCCTTCCCCTCCGTCGCCTCGCGTCCGTCCACGAAGGTCGCCACGACCTCGATGTCCCCGATCCGGGAGGTGTCGACCGCGTGCGGGTCGTCGCCGAGGACGACGAGGTCCGCGCGCTTGCCCGGGGTCAGGCTGCCCGCGCTGTCGTCCCACCGGCAGGCGTACGCGCCGGCGACCGTATAGGCGTGCAGGGCCTCGCCGACGGTGATCGCCTCGCCCGGGCCGATCGGGCGGCCGGAGAGGGAGGTGCGCTCGACCATGAACTGGATCGCCCGCAGCGGCGATCCGTCGGTGACGGGCCGGTCGGAGCTGCCGACGAGCGGGACGCCGTGGTCGAGGAAGCCGCGCCCCCGGTACATCCAGGGCGCCCGGCGCGGGCCCATGACCGTGGCGTAGTCGTCGCCGAAGTACCGCAGGAAGTTGGGCTGGACGACGGCGCTGAGGCCGAGCCGGGCGAAGCGCGGGAGCTGGTCGGGCCGGATCAGGCCGGCGTGCTCGATGCGGTGGCGGGCGTCGGGGCGGGGCCGCAGCTCCTGGGCCCGTTCCAGGGCGTCCAGGGCGAGGTCGGCGGCGCGGTCCCCGATGGCGTGGACGGCGAGCTGCCAGCCGGCGAGGTGCCCGTCCACGATCAGGGAGGCGAGGTGTTCGGGGTCGGCCTGGAGCTGCCCGGTGCCGTCCGTGCCCTCGTACGGCTCGGTGAGCGCGGCCGTGCGGGCCATCATGCCGCCGTCGGTGTAGATCTTGAGGGCGCCGACGGACAGCCAGTCGTCGCCGAAGCCGGTGCGCAGGCCGAGGTCGAGGCCGCGGGGGATGCCGTCCCGCTCGTGGGCGCCGAGCGGCTTGAGGGTGTCGGCGCCCGGCATGAGCTGGACGCGCAGGGGCAGCCGCCCCCGGTCGCGCAGGAGTTGGTAGGCGCCCAGCTCGGCGGGGCTGTGGCCGAGCAGGCCGCCGCCGATGCCGGCCTCGGCGCAGGCGGTGACGCCCTCGGCGAGGCAGGCGCGCCCGGCGTGCTCGACGGCGTCGGCCAACTCCTCCTGCGCGTACGGGAGCCGGAGCCGGCGCACGGCGCCCATCGCGCCCTCCACGAGGAGGCCGTCGTCGTGGGGGACGTCGGCGGGGAGCAGGTCGAGGACGGCGCTGTTGACGACGCAGGCGTGGCCGGAGGTGTGCATGAGGAAGATCCGGTGCCCGGCGGCGACCCGGTCGAGGTCGGCGGCGGTCAGGTGCCGGCCGAGGGCGCGCTGGTCGTAGTCGCCGACGTGGATCCACGCGCCGGGCGCGTTCCTGCGGGCGGCCGCGTCCGCGACGACGGCGAGGGCGTCCTCGATCCGTTCGACGCCGGCGAGGCTCGGCGCGATCGCCTTGAGGCCCGTCCACGCCAGGTGCACGTGGCTGTCGATGAAGCCGGGGAGCACGGTGGCGCCCTGGAGGTCGACTACCTCGCGCGCGGGCAGACCGCTCACGGCCTCGTCCAGGCCGACGATCCGGCCGTGCCAGACGCCCAGGTCGTGGGCGACCGGATGGTCGGGGTCCATGGTGAGGAAGCGCGCGTTGGTGAGTCGGGTGCACAGCATCATGGGCGGGTCCCGTCCCTAGGGGGGTCGTGCCTCGGTCGTGCCTCGGTGCCGCAGGGGGTGTCGTCCCGGAGCGTCCTGTCTCAGGGCGTCTTGGTGAGCACCGTGCCGTCGGTGCCCTCCGCTTCGTACCGCCTGGGCGCTGCGGGCACCATGAGCGGGGTGCCGGTCTCCGGGTCGTCGATGATCCGGCAGGGCAGTCCGAAGACGTCCTCGACCAGTTCGGCGGTCATGACGCCGGCCGGGTCGCCCTGGGCGGCGACGACACCGCCGGGGCGCATCACGATGAGGTGGGTGGCGTAGCGGCAGGCCTGGTTGAGGTCGTGCAGGACGGCCACGACGGTGTGGCCCCTGCGGGCGTGGAGTTCGGCGCACAGGTCGAGCACCTCGACCTGGTGGGCGATGTCGAGGAAGGTGGTGGGCTCGTCGAGGAGCAGGACGGAGGTCTGCTGTGCCAGGACCATGGAGAGCCAGACGCGCTGGCGCTGGCCGCCGCTGAGGTCGTCGACGGGCCGGTCGGCGAGGTCGAGGACGCCGGTCTGGCGCATGGCCTCGGTGACGGCCGCCTCGTCCTCGGCGGACCACTGCTTCAGGAGCCGCTGGTGCGGGTAGCGGCCGCGGGCGACGAGGTCGCCGACGGTGATGCCGCCGGGCGCGCTGGAGGACTGCGGGAGCAGGCCGAGGCGGCGGGCGACCTCACGGGAGCGGTACGAGGAGATGGCCGCGCCGTCGAGGTAGACCTGTCCGGCCTTGGGCGTGAGCATCCGGGCGAGGGCCGAGAGGAGGGTGGACTTGCCGCAGGCGTTGGGGCCGACGATCACCGTGAAGGAGTGGTCGGGGATGTCGACGCTGAGGGAGGTGGCCACCGTCCGCCGGTCGTAGGAGAGGGTGAGGTCCTCGGCGCGCAGCCGGGGGCCGGAGGGGTTCTTCACGGTCATGCGCGGCTCTTTCGCGACTCGGTGATCAGCAGCCAGATGAGGTAGATCCCGCCGAGGGCGCCGGTCGCCGTGCCGACGGGGAGGAGCGCGGGCGCGAAGGCCCGCTGGACGACGAGGTCGCTCAGGGCGAGCAGGACGGCGCCCATGAGGGCGGAGGAGAGCAGGGCGGGCGCGGGCGATCCGGTGAGCCGGCGGACCACCTGGGGGGCGGCCAGGGCGACGAACCAGATGGGGCCGGTCACGGCGGTGGCGAACGCGGCGAGGGCGACGCCGATGACGAGGAGGGCCGTACGGGTGCGGTGGACGTTCACGCCGAGGGCGGTGGCGGTGAGGTCGCCCATCTCCACCACGGCGAGGCGGCGGGAGAGGAGGAGGGCGGGGGGCAGCAGGACGGCGAGGGCGAGGCCGATCGCGTTGGCGTGCGTCCACGTCCGGTTGCCGAGGCTGCCGATCAGCCACGACTGGGCCTCCAGGGCCTCCTGGAAGGTGGCCCTGGTGATCAGGTACGAGTTGACGGCGAGGAGCAGGGCGCTGACGCCGACGCCGATGACGACGAGGCGGAAGCCCTGGAGTCCGCGCCCGATCATCAGGAGGTGGACGGCGAGGGCGGTGGCGAGGCCGCCGGCCAGGGCGCCGAGGGCGATCTGGGTCATGCTGCCGTGCAGGAGGACGATGACGACGAGGGCGCCGACGGCGGAGCCGTTGGTGAAGCCGATGATGTCGGGGCTGCCCAGGGAGTTGCGGGTGAGGCTCTGCAGGATCGCCCCGCTCACGGCGAGGGCGGCGCCGACGAACACGGCGGTCAGGACGCGGGGCAGGCGGAGGGTGTTGACGACGAAGTCGGCGGCCCCGGAGTCGTTGCC
The DNA here is from genome assembly GCF_009299385.1 of Streptomyces cinereoruber. Classification (NCBI taxonomy): domain Bacteria; kingdom Bacillati; phylum Actinomycetota; class Actinomycetes; order Kitasatosporales; family Streptomycetaceae; genus Streptomyces; species Streptomyces cinereoruber. The sequence continues at coordinate 874,591 of NZ_CP023693.1, forward strand.
GGTGAGGGCGCGGAGGACCTCGCCGACGGTGAGCGGGAAGTCCCCGGTGGTGAGGGTGGTGCCGACGACGAGCACCAGGGCGGCGAGCAGCAGGGCGGTGACGGCGACGGTGCGGCCCCGCACGCGCAGGGAGACGGCGCCGCGGCCGAGCCGGACGACCCGGCCGCCGACGGCGCGGGGCGCGGGGGCCTTCGGCTCCCGTACGGGGACGCTCACAGCATGACCAGCTTCCGTCGGCGGCAGAGCGCGATGAACAGGGGGGCGCCGATGAAGGCGGTGACGATGCCGACCTGCACCTCGCCGGGGGCGCCGAGGACGCGGCCGAGGACGTCCGACCCGATGAGCAGGACGGGCGCGAGGAGCATCGAGTACGTGAGGACCCAGCGCTGGTCGGGGCCGACGACGAAGCGGGCGATGTGCGGGACGGCCAGGCCGACGAAGCCGATCGGTCCGGCGGCGGCGGTGGCGGCTCCGCACAGCAGCATCACGGCGAGGGCGGCGAGGATCCGGGTGCGGCCGACGTTCACGCCGAGGGCGCGCCCCACCTGGTCGCCCATGGCGAGGGCGTTGAGGGAGGGGGCGAGGAGGAGCGCGACGACCAGGCCGGTGACGACGAACGGCAGGACCAGGAGCACGATGTCCTGGTAGCGGCCGGCGAGGGAGCCGACCGTCCAGAAGCGGAACTGGTCGAAGGCCTCCGGGTCGAAGAGCAGCACGCCCCAGTTGAAGGCGTACAGGACGGCGGTGACGGCCGCTCCGGCGACGACGAGCCGGTCGGGTGTGGCGAGCTTCCGGCCGGAGGAGCCGAGCAGGTAGACGCCGACCGAGGCGGCGGCGGCCCCGGCGAGGGCGAACCAGACGTAGCCGAGGGGCGAGGCCACGCCCAGGAAGGCGATGGCCACGACGACGCCGGCGGAGGCGCCCAGGTTGACGCCGAGCAGTCCGGGGTCGGCGAGCGGATTGCGCGTCAGGGCCTGCATGAGCGCGCCCGACAGGCCGAGCGCCACCCCGACGAGGAGGCCGAGGAGGGTGCGGGGGACGCGGTAGTCGTGGACGATGACGGAGGCCTCGGAGCCGTCGGGGTGCCACAGCAGTTCCCAGGTGGAGGCGAAGGGGATGCCCCGGGTGCCCACCCAGACGCTGAGCAGGGAGACGAGGAGCAGCGCTCCGAGCGTCACGAGGAGCCCCAGGCCGCGCAGGGCGACGGTGGCCGGGCGCGCGGGGGGCGGGGCGGCGGGCCCGTCGGGGCCGCCGGTCCTTCCTCCGGACGCCGTCTGGATTTCGACGGACAACGGCCACTCCCCCTGACGGCGGTTCGCGCCCCCGTCCGGCCGTGGGGCCCAAGGCGGTTGCGCCGCACGTGACTTGACGTGCCGAACAGGTCGACTTAGGCGAGCCTAACCGGATCGCCCCGGCAGGTCAACGCGCCCTCCGGGCCGCCGGTCGCGCACGCACCCCCGGTACGCTGCGGTGTCCTGTTCGGTCCCCTTGGCAGCACCCCTCATTAAGGTAGCCTTACCTAACCATCCTCTCTCTTCGTGGAGGCTCCGCATGCCCGCTGGAGGACCAACGGGGGGCCACGTCCTCCGGAGAGCGCTCGGCGACCAGCGCCGCCGGGTCGGCGGGGCGTCGCTCCTCGCCATGGCCCACCAGGCGTGCGAGGCTCTCGTGCCGGTCGTCATCGGCCTGACCATCGACGAGGCGGTGGGCACCGGGTCCGCCGGAGCGCTGCTGCGCTGGCTGCTCGTCCTCGCCGGGCTCTTCCTCGTCCTCTCCACCTGCTACCGGATCTCCGCCCGGTTCGCCGAGGGGGCGGGCGAGAGCGCCGCGCACCGGATCCGGCAGGACCTCGCCGCCCGGGTCCTCGACCCCAGGGGCGGCGCCGACACCGGGCGGCTCCCGGGCGCGCTGACCGCCGTCGCGACCGGCGACGCCCGCCGGGTCGGCTCGGTCGCCTCCGCCCTGCCGTACGCGCTGTCCGCGCTCACCGGACTCGCCGTCAGCGCGGTGGCCCTGCTCCGCACCTCCGTCCCGCTCGGGCTGCTCGTCCTCCTCGGCGTGCCGCCCCTGCTGTGGATCGGGCACCTCATCAGCCGGCCGCTGGAGCGGCGCAGCGAGGCCGAGCAGGAGCACGCCGCCCACGCGTCCGGAGTCGCCGCCGACCTGGTGGCGGGGCTGCGCGTCCTGAAGGGCATCGGCGCCGAGGGCGCGGCGGTCGCCCGGTACCGGGAGACGAGCCGCAGCTCGCTCGCCTCGGCGCTGCGGGCGGCGAACAGCCGGGCCTGGCACGACGGGGCCATCCTCGCCCTGACGGGCGTCTTCATCGCGGTGATCGGCCTGGTCGGCGCCCATCTGGCGATGCGCGGCACGATCAGCGTGGGCGACCTGGTGGCGGCCGTCGGCCTCGCCCAGTACCTCCTGGGCCCCTTCCAGCTCCTCACCTACGTCAACGGCGAGTTCGCCCAGGCCCGCGCCTCGGCCGACCGGATCGCCGAGGTGCTCGCCTCTCCCCCGGCCGTCGCCGCCGGTACGACCCCGCTCCCCTCCCCCGTCGCCGGGCGGCTGCGGCTGCGGGGCCTGACCCACGGCGCGCTGCGCGGCCTCGACCTCGACGTCGCGCCCGGCAGCGTCGTCGGCGTGGTCTCCCGCGACCCGGCCGCCGCGAACGACCTGCTGCTCTGCCTGGGCCGCGAACGGGAGCCCGACGCCGGGACCGTGGAGCTCGACGGCGTCCCGCTGGCCGACCTCGATCCCGGCGAGGCCCGCCGGGCGGTCCTGGTCGCCCACCACGACGCCGACCTGTTCGAGGACAGCCTCCTCGCCAACGTACGGGCCGGGGCGGACGACGACGCGGCGGACGTCGCCCCCGCGCTCGCCGCCGCGGCGGCGGACGACGTCGCCGAGGCCCTGCCCGACGGCGTGCACACCGTCCTCGCCGAGCGGGGCCGCTCGCTCTCCGGCGGCCAGCGCCAGCGGGTCGCGCTCGCCCGCGCCCTGGCCGCCGACCCCCCGGTCCTGGTCGTCCACGACCCGACCACGGCCGTCGACACGGTCACCGAGGCCCGCATCGCCGTCCGGCTGCGGGAGCTGCGCCGGGGCCGCACCACCCTCCTGGTCACCACCAGCCCGGCCCTGCTCGCCGGGACCGACGTCGTGGTGGTGCTCGACGGGGGGACGGTGGTCGCCGAAGGCAGCCACCCGGAACTCGCCGCCTCCCACGAGACGTACCGCTCGGCGGTGCTGGCGTGACGGCCGGCCGCGACGCGACCGCCCCGGGCGCCGGCGCGAAGGACGAGGACGAAGGACGGACGATGAGCGGACCCGGTACGCCCGAGCACGCGCCCCTGCCCACCGCGACCGGCACGACCGACGGCGCGCCCGCGACCGACACGCCCGAGCGCGCGCTCCTGCCCACCGCGACCGGCGCGCGGACCCTCGCCGTCGTGCGCGGGCTGCTGCGCCGGCACCGGCTGCTCGCCGTGACCTCGCTGGCCGTCCTGGTCGCCGGCACCGGCATCGGACTGCTGACCGCCCCGCTGCTGGGCAGGATCGTGGACCTGGTCGTGGACCGCGGCGGCACGGCCGCGCTGACCGTGCCGATGGTGCTGCTCCTCGCGGTGGCCGTGGCCCGGGGCGTGGCGACCGCCGTCGGCAAGTCGCTGGTGGCCCGGCTCGGCGAGACGGTCCTCGCGGACCTGCGGGAGCGGTTCATCGCCCGGGCGCTGCGGCTGCCGCTCGAACGGGTCGAGAAGGCCGGCTCGGGCGATCTGACGGCCCGGGTGACGGGCGACGTGACGCTGATCGCGCGGGCGGTCCGGCAGGCGCTGCCCGAGTTCGCGAACGCCTTCCTGACCATCGTCCTGACCCTGGTGGGGCTCGCCGTCCTCGACTGGCGGTTCCTGCTCGCCGTCCTCGTCGCCGTCCCGGTGCACGTCCTGACCGTGCGCTGGTACATCCCGCGCGCGGCGCGGATCTACGCCGAGCACCGGGTGGCGACCGGCGCCCTCCAGCACCAGCTGCTCGACAGCGTCGGCGGCGTCCGCACCGTACGGGCGTTCCGGCTGACCGACCGCCACGCCGACCTGCTGGAGAAGCGGTCGGGGGCGGCCGTCGACCTGGCGGCGAGCGGCATGCGCCTGGTCTCCGGCTTCTTCTCGCGTCTGAACGCCGCCGAGTTCCTGGGCATGGCCTCGATCCTCGTCACCGGCTTCCTCCTGGTCGACGCCGGTTCGGTGAGCATCGGCACGGCCACGGCGGCGGCGCTCTACTTCCACGGCCTGTTCAACCCGATCAACGCCGCGCTCTTCCTCATCGACGACGCCCAGTCCGCCGGGGCGAGCCTGGCCCGCCTCGTCGGCGTGTCGAGCCTGCCGGCCGAGCGGGAGCCCGAGGGCCGGCCCGCCGCGCCCGTGGACGGCTCGGTCAAGGTGACCGGCCTCGGCCACGCCTACGTGGACGGCCACCCGGTGCTCCACGAGGTGGACCTCGACGTGCGGTGCGGCGAGCGCGTCGCCCTGGTCGGCGCCAGCGGCGCGGGCAAGACCACGCTCGCCAAACTGATCGCGGGCGTCCACGAGCCGGCGTCCGGCACGATCTCCCTGGGCGGCGTGGACACCCGCGAGCTGGGCCCCGCCGGGGTGCGCCGGGCCGTCACCCTGATCAGCCAGGAGGTCCACGTCTTCTCGGGCACCCTCGCCGAGGACCTGCGCCTGGCCCGCCCGGAGGCCACGGACGAGGAGCTGCGCGCGGCCCTGGACCACGTCGGCGCCCTGGAGTGGGCCGACGCGCTCCCCGAGGGACTTGCGACGGTCGTGGGCGAGGGCGGCCACCGGCTCACGGTGACCCAGGCCCAGCACCTGGCGCTGGCCCGGCTCGTCCTCACGGACGCGCCGGTCGCCCTCCTCGACGAGGCGACCGCCGACGCGGGCAGCGCCGGCGCCCGCGTCCTGGAGACCGCCGCGCTGCGCGCCCTGGAGGGCCGTACGGGCCTGATGGTGGCCCACCGGCTGCCGCAGGCCGCCACGGCGGACCGGATCGTCGTCCTCGACGGGGGTCGGGTGGTCGAGACCGGTACCCACGACGAACTGGTCGCGGCGGGCGGGCACTACGCCGAGCTGTGGTCGGCCTGGTCCGACAGCCGCCGGGAGCCGGCCGCCGTACGGGACTGACGGAAAAGGGTGATGGCCCCCTCCCACCGGGGAGGGGGCCATCACCCGTTTCCGGGCCTCAGTTCCGCCCGGCCGCCGGGCGCGGGTCGGTCCGGCGGGTCTCCCCGTACGGGCCGGCGGTCATGCGTCGTCACTCCTCGTGGACAGGGCGGTGAACAGCTCCGAGAGCGGCTGTTCCGGGTCGGTGACCGCGGCCCGTAGCAGACCCAGGAGTTCGTCGGCGAGCCGGCGCGCCTCGGCGGCGCCGAGCAGGTCGGTCGCGTGGATGAGGGCGCAGTGGACCGGGCCCTCGCCCAGCGGCTCGTAGAAGCTGAGGGTGAGCCGGGCCCGGGTGGAGCCGGTCGGCACGGCGTCGAGGGAGCCGACGCCGCCCTCCAGGCGGTCCAGGTCCGCCTGTTCGTGGTGGATCACCATGACCTGCGGGCCCTCCGGGGGCAGTCCGGCCGCCCGGGCCACCTCCTCGAAGGGGACCTCCTGGTGGTCGAGGGCGCTCAGGGTGGTCTCCCGCACCCGGGCGAGGAGTTCGGCGAAGGTGGGGTCCCCGGCCGTGTCGGTGCGCAGCACGAGCGTGTTGAAGAAGCAGCCCACCAGGTCCGCGAGCCGGTCGTCCGTACGGCCCGCAACCATCGTGCCGAGCGGCAGGTCCGTGCCCGCGCCGTGGGCGGTGAGCAGGGCGGCCAGGGCGGAGTGCAGGACCATGAACATGCTGGTGCCGGTGGTCCGGGCCAGCTCGTCCACGGCCGCGTGCAGCTCCTCGTCCAGGACGAATCCGACGTGGCCCGCGCCGGACGCGGGCGCGTGCGGGGCGCCGGCCGGGGAGGCGGGGAGGGCCGGCTCGGCCGGCGCGTCCTTCAAGGCCCGCCGCCAGTACGCGAGCTGGCCGGCCGCCCTGCTGTCCGGGTCGGCCGGGTCGCCGAGGACCTCGCGGGCCCAGCGGGCGTAGTCGGTGTACGAGACGGGCAGCGGCTCCCAGTCGGGCGCCCGGCCCTCCGTACGGGCCGTGTACGCGGACGTCAGGTCGCGGAAGAGGGGGACGACCGACCATTCGTCGACGGCCAGGTAGTGCAGGGCCAGGAGCAGCGCCTGCCGTCCGTCGGGGCCGGTCAGGAGGTGGGCCCGCAGCGGTGCCTCGCGGTCCGCCACGGGGGCTCCCCCGGCCAGTTCGCGCAGCCGGGCCTCCGGGTCCGCGCTCTCCTCCCGTACGAGGACCGGCGGTGCGGCGTCGGTGAGGTGCAGGACGCCGTCGCGCTCGGCGAAGGCGGTGCGCAGCGGTTCGTGGCGGGCCGCCACGTCGGCGAGCGCGGCCGCCAGGGCCTCCGCGTCCAGGCCGCCGGGCGAGCGGAGCACCAGGGCGTGGTCGAAGGCGGGGGCACGGCGGTACGCGTCCCACTGGAGGCGCTGGACGGGCGCGGCGGGCCGGAGGCCCTCGGGGGCCCCGGCGGGCAGCAGCGCCGGGCGGGCCGCGGCCGCGCCCTTCAGCTTGGCCTCCAGGCCGGCGACCGTGAGGGCGTCGAAGACGTCGCGGATGCTCAGCTCGACCCCGAACTCGGCGCGGATGCGGCCCAGGAGCCGCATCGAGGCCATGGAGTGGCCGCCGAGCGCGAAGAAGTTGTCGTGGACGCCGACCCGGTCGAGGCGCAGGATCTCGCGGAACAGCTCCGCGAGCTTCTCCTGCGTCGCGTTCGCCGGGCGGGTGTCGCCGGTCATGGCGGCCCAGTCCGGCGCGGGCAGCGCCTTCCGGTCGAGCTTGCCGTTGGGGGTGAGGGGCAGCGGGCCGTCGAGCGGGACGACGAGCGCCGGGACCATGTACTCCGGCAGGAGGCCGGCCACGTGGGCGCGCAGCTCCTGCGGGTCGGGCTCCCCCTCCCCCGCCTCCGGGACCGCGTAGCCGACCAGGCGCACGATGTCGCCGGCGCGGTCGGCCACCACGGCGGCCTGGGCCACCGACGGGTGGGAGGTGAGCGCCGCCTCGATCTCGCCGAGTTCGATGCGGAAGCCGCGCACCTTCACCTGGGTGTCGACGCGGCCGAGGAAGTCGACGTTGCCGTCGGCGCGCCAGCGGGCGCGGTCGCCGGTGCGGTACATGCGGCTGCCGGGCGGGCCGTACGGGTCGGCCACGAACCGCTCCGAGGTCAGGCCCGGCTTGCCGAGGTAGCCGCGCGCGAGGCCGCGCCCGGAGACGTACAGCTCGCCCGCGACGCCGGGCGGGACCGGCCTGAGGCGCTCGTCCAGGACGTAGCAGCGGGTGTTGGGGTCGGGCCGGCCGATGGGGACCCGGCCGGACGGGCGGCCCGGGTGCTCGCGGGCGGGCCACAGGGTGGAGTTGACGGTCGCCTCGGTCAGCCCGTACGCGCAGATCAGGTGGGCGGTGGTGCCGAAGCGCTCGAAGAGGTCCGGCGGCACGGTCTCGGTGCCGACGAGGACCGTCGACCCCTCGGGCAGCGCGCAGCCGGGCGGCAGGGCGGAGACGAGGGACGGCGGCAGGATCATGTGGGTGATCCGCTGGTCGGCGAGGAAGTCGGTGAGGGCGGGGCCCGCGACCCGGGCCTCGTCGGTGATCAGGACGAGCCGGCCGCCGTGGCAGAGGGCCATGGCCAGTTCGAAGACGAAGACGTCGAAGCCGACGGAGGCGAACTGCAGGACGCGGCTGTCGCGTTCCAGGCCCATCCGGTCGACGGCGGTGGCGACCAGGCTGGCGATCCCCTCGTGGGGGACGACGACGCCCTTGGGGCGGCCGGTGGAGCCGGAGGTGTAGATGACGTACGCGGCCGAGTCCCGGGCGGCGGGTCCGCCGCCGAGGGGGGTGTCCGGCAGGTCGCGCAGGGCGGTGGCGGTCTCCGGCGCGTCGAGCAGCAGCACCGGGACGCCCGGCACGTCGGGGATCTTGCCCGCGACCGGTTCGGTGCCGACGACCAGGGCCGCGCGCGCGTCCTCGATCATGTACGCGAGCCGGTCGGCCGGGTGGGCGAGGTCGAGCGGCAGGAACGCGGCGCCCAGCCTCATCGCGGCGAGGACCGTGGCGACGGTGTCGACCGAGCGGGGCACGGCCACGCCGACGACGCTCTCGGGCCCGACGCCCCGGGCGGCCAGGAGGGCGGCGACGCGGTCGGCGCGGGCGTCGAGTTCGGCGTACGTCACGGAGCGGGAGCGCTCCACGACGGCGACCGCGTCGGGGCGTTCGGCGCGCCGCCGCGCGAAGAGGGCCGGGAACGTCTCCTCGTCCACCGTGCGGGCCGTGGCGTTGAACTCCTCCAGGACCAGGCGCCGTTCGGCGTCGTCCAGGATCTCGGCCCGGGAGACGGGCCGGTCGGGGGCGGCGACCAGGGCCGCGACGAGGGTCCGGAGGCGTTCGCCGATCCGCTCGGCGGTCTCCCGGTCGAAGAGTTCCGTGGCGTACTCCAGGCGGCAGCCCAGGGAGCCGGGGCCGCCGTCGGCCGGGGTGTGCTCGGTGAAGGAGAAGACCAGGTCGAACTTGGCGGAGCGGATGCGGAAGGGCAGGTACGCGGCGGTCAGGCCGGGCAGGGCGAGGGCGTCGCCGGTGCGGGCGTGGTAGCCGACCATCACCTGGAAGAGGGGGTTGCGGGACAGCGACCGGGTGGGGTTGAGCTTCTCCACCACCGCCTCGAAGGGCACGTCGGCGTGCGAGAACGCGGCGAGGTCGGTCTCCCTGACCCGGGCGAGGAGCGCGGTGAAGCTCGGGTCGCCGCTCAGGTCGGTGCGGAGCACCAGGGTGTTGACGAAGAAGCCGACGAGGTCGTCCAGGGCCTCGTCGCCCCGGCCCGCGATGGGCGCGCCGAGGGGGATGTCGGTGCCGGCGCCCAGGCGGTGCAGGAGGGCGGCCACGGCGGCGTGCGCCACCATGAACATGCTGGAGCCGGTCTCCCGGGCGAGCCGCTTGAGGCCTTCGTGGACGTCGGGGTCGAAGGCGACGTCGAGTTCGGCGCCGGTGAAGGCGGGGCGGGCCGGGCGCGGCCGGTCCGCGGGCAGCTCCAGCTCCTCGGGGGCGCCGTCCAGGGCCGTGCGCCAGTGCTCCAGCTGCCGGGCGGCCCTGCTGTCCGGGTCGGCGGGGTCGCCGAGGAGGCGCTGCTGCCACAGGGCGTAGTCGGCGTACTGGACGGGCAGCGGCTCCCACTCGGGTGCCGTGCCGGCGGTCCGGGCCGCGTAGGCGGTGGCGAGGTCGCGGAGGAAGGGGCGGTCGGACCACTCGTCGGTGGTGATGTGGTGGAGCAGCAGGATCGCGGCGTGGTCCTCGGGGCCGAGTTCCACGAGGGCGGCGCGCAGCGGAAGTTCGGCGGCGAGGTCGAAGGGCCGGTTGACGGCCGTGTCGACCAGGCCGGGCAGCTCGTCCTCGGTGGCGGTGAGCCGTTCGACGGCGGGCCGTGCCTCCCCGGCGGGCAGCACCCGCTGGAACACCCGGCCGTCGCGCTCCGCGAAGACGGTGCGCAGGGCCTCGTGCCGGGCGGTGACGTCGGCCAGGGCGGTCTCCCAGGCGTCGGCGTCGAGGGGGCCGCGCAGCCGCAGGACGAGCGGAAAGTTGTAGGCGGCGGAGGTGGACTCGATCCGCTGGACGACCCAGAGGCGCTGCTGGGCGTGGGAGAGCGGCAGTTCGTCGGGGCGCTCGCCGGCGGTGAGGGCGGGCCGGGCGGGTCCCGCGGCCCGGTCGGCGCGCTCGATCAGCTCGGCGGCCGTGGGGGCCTCGAACAGGTCGCGGATGGCGAGTTCGGCGGCGAGCGCGGTACGGGCGCGGCTGACGAGGCGGGTGGCGAGGAGCGAGTGCCCGCCGAGGTCGAAGAAGTCGTCGTCGATGCCGACGGCGCCCTCGGGCAGTCCCAGGACCTCGGCGAAGAGGGCGCACAGCGTCTCCTCGCGCGGGGTGCGCGGGGCGCGGCCGGCTCCCGCGGCGCGGGCGAGGTCGGGGGCGGGCAGGGCGCGGACGTCGAGCTTGCCGTTGACGGTCAGCGGCAGGGTGTCCACGGCGACGAGCGCGGCCGGGACCATGTAGTCGGGCAGGGCGGCCTTGAGGTGGGAGCGGAGGGCCTGCGGGTCGGGCGCCTCCCGGTCCCCCTCCGGCACGTAGTAGCCGGCCAGGCGCTTCGTGCCGGTGTCGGTGTTGACGACGACCGCCGCGTGGGCGACTCCGGGGTGGGAGGACAGGGCCGTGGCGATCTCGCCGAGTTCTACGCGGTAGCCGCGGATCTTGACCTGGTCGTCGGTGCGGCCGAGGAAGTCGAGGAGTCCGTCGGGCCGCTGCCGCACCAGGTCGCCGGTGCGGTACATCCGCTCGCCGGGCGCCCCGAAGGGGTCCGCGACGAAGCGCTCGGCGGTGAGGCCGGGGCGGTCGTGGTAGCCGCGGGCCAGGCCGGTGCCCGCGATGTACAGCTCGCCGGGGCAGCCCGGCGGGACCGGGCGCAGCATGGAGTCGAGGACGTGGGCGCGGGTGTTGCGGATGGGCCGGCCGACCGTGGGGGTCGCGCTGTCGGCCGTCGAGCCGCCGAGGGTGTTGATGGTGTACTCGGTCGGCCCGTACAGGTTGTAGCCGTAGCAGCCGTCGGTGTCCCGCAGCCGGTTCCACACGGTGTCGGAGACGGCCTCGCCGCCGAGCAGGACCAGGGCGGGCCGGTGCCTGCCCGTGGCCCCGTCCTCGTCCAGGAGGCCCTCCTCCACGAGGAGTTGGGCGTAGGTGGGGGTGACGTTGACGACGTCGATCCGGTGCCGGTCGCAGTAGGCGACCAGGGCCTCGGCGTCGCGGCGCAGCTCCTCGTCGCAGACGTGCACCTCGTGGCCCTCGACGAGCCAGAGCAGCTCCTCCCAGGACATGTCGAAGGCGAAGGAGACGGTGTGCGCGATGCGCAGGCGCCGTCCGCCGGCCGAGGCGACGGCCGGGGCGAAGACCTCCTCCTGGTGGTTGAGCTGCATGTTCGTCAGGCCCCGGTAGGGGGTGACGACGCCCTTGGGACGGCCGGTGGAGCCGGAGGTGTAGATGACGTACGCCGGGTGCTCCAGCCGGTCCGGCACGTCGTGGGCGAACGCGGGCCGTTCGGCGTCCGCGAGCGGGCCGCCGTCCAGGGCGTCGAGTTCGGCGGCGACGGCCGGGTCGTCCAGGAGGACCGCGGGCGCGCCGGCGTCCAGGGCGGTGGCGACGGACGCGGTGGAGACCAGGCAGAGGGGGCCGGTGTCCTCGACCATGAGGCGCAGCCGGTCGGCCGGGTGGTCGAGGTCGAGCGGCAGGTAGGCGGCGCCGGTGCGCAGGACGGCGAAGAGGGCGGCGACCATGTCGAGGGAGCGGGGCAGCGCGAGCGCCACGACCTTCTCGGGCCCGGCGCCCCGGGCGAGCAGCAGCCGGGCGATCCGGTTGACGCGCGCGTCGAGTTCCGCGTAGGTGAGGGAGCGCTCGCCGAAGACGAGGGCGGTGTCGTCGGGGGTGCGGGCGACCTGGGCCGCGAGCATGTCGGCGACGGTCTCGTTCGGCACGGGCTCGCGTCCGGCGGCGAGTCCGGCCGTCAGGGCGGTGCGTTCGGCCGGGAGCAGCAGGTCGAGGGCGGCGGTGCGGACGGTGGCGGCGTCGGGGCCGTCGAGGAGGTTCGCGAGCCGTTCCAGGACGGCCGTGAACCGGTCGAGGACGGTGGTGGCGGCCTCGGCGTCGAACAGGTCGGGGCGGGCCGCCAGGGTGACCCGGAGCCGGGTGCCGGGGGTGACGATCAGGGTCAGCGGGAAGTGGGTGCCGTCGACGTTGGAGACGCCGGTGATGCCGTGGCGGCGCCGGAGTTCGGCGGCCCGGTCCTCGCCGTCGGCGGAGCGCAGTACGAAGAGGGTGTCGAAGAGGCGCCGGTGGCCGGTCTCCCGCTGGAGGGTGCCGAGGCCGACGTACTCGTACGGCATGACGGCGGCGCGCTCGGTCTGGAGGCGGCGCAGCAGGTCGAGCAGCGGCTCGTCGGGGGCGAACGCGGTGCGGGCCGGGACGGTGTTGAGGAACATACCGATGATGCCGGCGGCGTTCGGCAGGTCGGCGGGGCGGCCGGCGACCGCCGTGCCGAAGGCGACGTCGGGGCGGCCGGTGGTGGTGGAGAGGACCAGGCCCCAGGCGGCGTTGAGGACCGTGTTCGGGGTGAGGCCGTGGCGGCGGGTGGCGGCCCGCAGCCGGTCGGTCGTCGCCTCCGTGAGGACCGCGTCGTGGTCGGCCGGGATGACCGGGCCCGCGTCGCGGCCGGTGGGGGCGACCAGGGTCGGTTCGCCGAAACCGGCGAGGGCGCCGCGCCAGGCGTCGACGGCCTCGGCGGTGTCCTGGCCGTCCAGCCAGGCGAGGTAGTCGCGGTACGAGCCGGGGGCGGGCAGCCCGGTGGGGTCGCCGCCGTTCTCGTACAGGGTGAACAGCTCCTCCAGGAAGAGCCAGGCGGACCAGCCGTCCCACAGGATGAGGTGGTGGGTGACGACGAGCCGGTCCCGGCCTTCGGGGAGGCGGATCAGGCGGAGGCGGCAGAGCGGCGGGGCCGCCAGGTCGAAGCGCCGGCGCCGGTCGGCCGCGAGGAGTTCCTCCACGCGCGCGTGGCCCTCGTCGGCGGACAGCGCGGACAGGTCGGTCTCGGTCAGCGGGATCTCGGCGCCGTCCACGACGAACTGGACGGGCCGGGGCAGGCCGTCGCCGGTGAATCCGGCGCGCAGGCCCTCGTTGCGGTCGAGGAGCGTCCGGCAGGCGGCGCGCAGCCGGTCGGCGTCGAGGCGGTGGTCGAGGTCCAGGGTCTCCTGCGACAGGTAGACGTCGAGGGCGTCCCCGGTGTCGTAGGTGGCGTGGAAGTACATGCCCTCCTGGAGCGGGGAGAGCGGCCAGACGTCGGCGACGGGCAGCCCCGCGGTCTCGGCGACGCGGGCGGTCTCCTCGTCGGTCAGCTCCAGGCCGCCGAGCGGGGCGGCCGGGACCGGGGACTCCTGGGGGGTGTCCGCGGCGGCGGTGAGCCGGTCGAGGAGGGCCTGGAGGGCGGGATCGACCTGGTTCTGCTGGGCGAGGACGGCCCGGAGCGCGGCGGCGGCCTGTCCGGCGTCGGTGGCGGTGACGGTCACGGCCGGGGGCTCGGGGCCTTCCACCGGCTCGGGTGCGGCCGGGGCCGCCGCCGCGAGGGCGGCGGGCGTGCGGTGCCGGAAGACGTCGCGCGGGCTGATCGTGAGTCCCCTCTCGCGGGCCCCGGTCGCGACGGCGATCGAGGTGAGGCTGTCGCCGCCGAGCACGAAGAAGTCGTCGTCGGCGCCGATGTCCGGGATGCCGAGGACGGCGGCGAAGACCTCGCACAGGGCGCGTTCGCGGGCGTCGCGGGGCGGGCGTCCGCCGGCCCGGGGGGCGACGGAGGGCGCGGGCAGGGCGTTCTGGTCGAGCTTGCCGCTGGGCGTCAGGGGCAGCGCGTCGAGGACGACGACGGCGCCCGGCACCAGGGGGGCGGGCAGGGCGCCGGCGAGCGCGTCGCGCAGGGCGTCGGCGTCCGGCGCGGGCGCGCCGGGGGCGGGCACGGCGTAGCCGACGAGGGCGCCGTCGCGGACGATCACGGCCGCGCGGGCCACGCCGGGCAGGCCGGCGAGGGCGGTCTCGATCTCGCCGGGCTCGACGCGGTTGCCCCGGATCTTGACCTGCCGGTCGGTGCGGCCGAGGTACTCGACGGCGCCGTCGGCCCGGCGGCGGACGAGGTCGCCGGTCCGGTACATCCGCTCGCCGGGCGCCCCGAAGGGGTCGGCGACGAACCGTTCGGCGGTCAGGGCGGGCCGGCCGTGGTAGCCGCGCGCCAGCTGGACCCCGGCGAGGTACAGCTCGCCGGGCACGCCGTCCGGGACGGGCCGCAGGAAGGGGTCGAGCACGTGCAGGCGCGTGTTCCAGACGGGTCGGCCGATCGGGACGGCGGGCTCGTCGGCGCCCTCGTACGGGAAGTGCGTGACGTCGACGGCGGCCTCGGTGGGCCCGTACAGGTTGTGCAGCGGTACGGGTCCCCGGCCGGGCCGGGTCGTCAGCTCCGCCCAGCGGCGGGCGTCGGGGCCGGTGAGCGCCTCGCCGCTGCAGAAGACCCTGCGCGGGGTCGCCGCCCAGTCGGGGCCGCCGGGCGCGGCCTCCAGGGCCTGGACGAAGGCGGCCAGCATCGAGGGGACGAAGTGCAGGGTGGTGATCCGCTCGGCGCGGACCAGTTCGGCCAGGTAGCCGGGGTCGCGGTGGCCGTCGGGGCGGGCGAGGACGACGGTGGCGCCCTCGGTCAGGGCCCAGAAGAACTCCCACACGGACACGTCGAAGCTCGCCGGGGTCTTCTGGAGGACCCGGTCGTCGGCGGTCAGCCCGTACTCCCCCTGCATCCAGGCGAGGCGGTTGACGATCGCCCGGTGGGTGACGGCGACGCCCTTGGGGCGGCCGGTGGAGCCGGAGGTGTGGATCAGGTACGCGGGGTGGTCGGGGCCCGCCTCCGTGCGGGGCGGATCCGTGTGGGGTGCGTCGGGGGCCTCCTCCTCGCGGTCCACGAGGACGGGGGCGAGGCCCGGGACGCCGGGGAGCCGGCCGACGGCCCCCGTGGTGGTGACGACCGTGCGCGCGCCGGAGTCGGCGAGCACGAACGCGACCCGGTCGGCGGGGTGGTCGAGGTCGACGGGCACGTAGGCGGCGCCCGCCTTGTGGACGCCGAGGAGCGCGACCATCAGCTCGGCCGAGCGGGGCACCGCGACGGCGACGAACTCCTCGGGGCCCGCGCCCCGGGCCCGCAGCCGCCGGGCCAGGGCCTCGGCGCGCCGGTCGAGTTCCGCGTACGTGAGGGTGGCGCCCTCGTACACGACGGCGGGCGCGTCGGGGGTCCGGGCCGCCTGGGCGGCGAAGAGCGAGGCGAGGGTGGCGTCCGGGTCGGGCAGCGGGTGGTCGGTGGCGTTCAGCGCGGCGAGGCGGTCCGTCTCCCGGTCGGAGAGGAGTCCGATCCGGGCGGTCGGGCGGGCGGGGTCGGTGGCGAAGGTGCGCAGCAGCGCCTCGAAGCGGCGCGCGAGGACGGCGACGGTCAGCCGGTCGAGGCGGTCCGGGTCGTGGGTGAAGCGGAGCGACAGGTGTCCGTCGCGGGGCTCGGCGACGAGCGCGAGCGGGTAGTGGACGGCGTCGATCACCTCGGTGCCGGTGACGAGCGGTTCACGGGCGGGGGCGTCGGCCGGGTGGTTCTCCAGGACGACGAGGGTGTCGAAGAGTTCGCCGCCGCCCGCGAGCCGCTGGATGTCGGCGAGGCCGAGGTGCTGGTGGTCGAGGAGCGCCGCGTGGGCGTCCTGGACGCGCCGCAGCAGCTCCGCGAGCGGTTCTTCGGGGCGCGGCCGGACGCGGACGGGGACGGTGTTGACGAAGAGGCCCACGGCCGCGTCCAGGCCCTCGACCTCGGTGGTGCGGCCGGAGACGGTGGTGCCGAAGACGACGTCCCGGCTGCCGGTCAGGCCGCCGAGGAGGAGGGCCCAGGCGCCGTTGAGGACGGTGCTCAGGGTGAGGCCCTCGCGGCGGGCGCGGGCGGTCAGTTCGGCGGTGAGGGCCTCGGGCAGGCGCACGTCGACGCGCTCGGTCCGGGCGCGCGGCGCCTGCTCGCCGTCCCCCGCGGCGGTCCCGGCGAGGGCGGGCAGCCGGGTCGGTTCCTCCAGGCCGGCCAGCGCCTCGCGCCAGGCGGCGCGGGCGGCGTCGCGGTCGCGCGTGGCCAGCCAGGCCAGGTAGGGGCGCGGGTCGGCGGGCGCGGGCAGGGTCTCCCCCGCGTACGCGGCGGTCAGTTCGCGCAGCAGGACGGTGACGGACCAGGCGTCGGCGACGATGTGGTGCAGGGTGAGCAGGAGCCGGTGGCGGTGTCCGTCGCGGACCAGGGTGGCGCGCAGCAGCGGCGGTGCGGCAAGGTCGAAGCCCCGGTCCCGGTCCTGTCGCAGGATCTCGTCCAGGCCGGTGCGGGCCGTGTCCGCCTCGTACCAGGGGAGGGTCGCGCGGTCCGCGAGGCGCTGGACGACCTCGCCGCCGGGCAGCTGCCGGAAGGAGGCGCGCAGCAGCGGGTGGCGGTCGAGGAGCAGCTGGAGGGCGGCGCGCAGCCGGTCCGGGGCGACGGGCTCCGCGAGGTCCAGGAGTTCCTGGACCACGTACAGGTCGTCGGCGTCCTCGTCGTACACCGCGTGGAAGAAGAAGCCTTCCTGGAGCGGTGAGACGGGCAGGGCGTCCTCGTCGAGGGCGGGGGCCGGGAGCGGCGCGGGTCCGGTGGCGACGGGGGCGGCGTGCGCGGCGAGGGCGGCGACCGTGCGGAGCCGGAAGACGTCGCGCGGGGTGAGCGCGAGGCCGGTGGCGCGGGCGCGGTTGACGAGCTGGATGGCGACGATGCTGTCGCCGCCCAGTTCGAAGAAGCTGTCGTGGACGCCGACCGACGGCAGGCCGAGGACCTCGGCGAAGAGCGCGGCGAGCGCGGTCTCGGCGGGGGTGGTGGGGGCGTCGTCGCCGGCCATGGCCGTCCACCGGGGTTCGGGCAGGGCGCGGCGGTCGAGCTTGCCGTTGGGGGTGAGCGGCAGGGGTCCGTCGAGGCGGACGAGGGCGGAGGGGACCATGGGGTCGGGGAGGGTCGCGGCGATCCGGGTACGGGCCTCGGCGACGGCGGCGTCGGCCGCCTCGGTGTCCGTGCCCGCCTCGGCCACGAGGTAGCCGACGAGGCGCTTGACGCCCCGGTGGTCGTCGCGGACGAGGACGGCGGCCTGGGCGATGCCGGGGCAGGCCATGAAGGCGCTCTCGACCTCGCCGGGTTCGACGCGGTGGCCGCGGATCTTGATCTGGCCGTCGGCGCGGCCGAGGAATTCGAGGTTGCCGTCGGCGCTCCAGCGGACCCGGTCGCCGGTGCGGTACATGCGGGCGCCGGGCTCGTCGGCGTACGGGTCGGCGACGAAGCGCTCCGAGGTGAGCCCCGGGCGTCCCAGGTAGCCGCGGGCGAGGCCGCGCCCGCCGACGTACAGCTCGCCCTCGGCGCCGGCGGGGACGGGCCGCAGGGCCGAGTCGAGGACGTAGGCGCGGGTGTTGGGGTCGGGGCGGCCGATGGGGGCGGGTCCCGGCCGGTCGGCGTCGGCGGGCCAGAGGGTGGAGTTGACGGTGGCCTCGGTGAGGCCGTAGGCGACGACGACGCGGACGCGTCCGGCCCAGCGGGCGACGAGTTCGCCGGGGACCGCCTCGGTGCCGACGACGAGGACGGAGCCGTCGGGCAGGTCGCACTCCGGCGGCAGCGCGGAGACGAGGGAGGGCGGCAGGATCATGTGGGTGGCGCGGTGGCGGGCGATGTAGTCCGTGAGGGCCGGTCCGGCGACGCGGCGCTCGGTGGGGACGAGGATCACCCGGCCGCCGACGCACAGGGACATGACGAGGTCCCAGACGGTCACGTCGAAGCCGGCGGAGGCGAACTGCACGATCCGGCTGTCGGCGGTGACGCCGATGCGGTCGGTGGCGGTGGCGATCAGGCTGCCGACGCCGTCGTGGGAGACGACGACGCCCTTGGGGCGGCCGGTGGAGCCCGAGGTGTAGATGACGTACGCGGCGTGGTCGAGCGTCACCGGGACGGCGGGGTCCGCCGGGTCGAGGGCGTCGCGTTCGGCGGCCGTGGCCGGGTCGTCGAGCAGGACGCGGGCGACACCCGGCGCGTCGGGCAGGGCGTCGGACAGTTCGCGGGTGGTGACGACCGTGCGGGCGCCCGCGTCCTCCAGCATGTAGGCGATGCGGTCCCGGGGGTGGTCGGCGTCGAGCGGCAGGTAGGCGGCGCCGGCCTTCATGACGGCGAGGAGGGCGACGACCAGGTCCGGGGAGCGGGGCAGGGCGACGGCGACGACGTCCTCGGGGCCCGCGCCCCGGGCGGCGAGGAGCCGGGCGAGGCGGTTCGCGGCGGCGTCCAGCCCGGCGTACGTCAGCTCCTCGTCCTCGCAGACGAGGGCGACGGCGTCGGGGGCGAGGCGGACCCGCTCGGCGAAGGCGGCGGGCCAGGTCGTCTCGGGGGCGGGCCGGGGCGAGACGCCGAACTCGCCGAGCAGCCGGGCGCGTTCCTCCGGGGAGGTCAGTTCGATGTGGCCGACGGGCCGGTCGGGGTCCTCGGTGAGGGCGTCCAGGACGGCGAGGAAGTGCCGCCGGTGCCCGGCGAGGGCCGCCTCGTCGCAGGCGTCGGCGTCCGCGTCGAAGTGGACGCGGAGGCCTTCGGGGTCCCCGAGGTCCCCGAAGGTGAGGGTCAGGTCGCCGACCGGGCCGAGCCAGTGCGGGACGAACTCGGCCTCGGCGCCGTCGAAGCGGACGCCGTCGGGCTGGGGCAGGACGTTGACGGTGGGGCCGACGAGTTCCCGTACGCCGTCGGTGAGGCCGAGGTCCCTGGCGAGGTCCTCGGCGCGGTAGCGGCTGTGGGCGAGGAGTTCGGAGACGGCCGTGGCGACGGTGTCCAGGAGCCGGTCGGCGGTGGTGTCGGGGCGGACGGCGAGGCGCAGCGGCAGGATGTTGGAGACCATGCCGGGGACGTCCCGCGTCGCGGGGTCCCGGCGGGCGGTGACGGGGAGGCCGAGGACGAGGTCCCGTTCGCCGGTGGCGCGGTGCAGGTGGACGGCGGCGGCGGTGAGCAGGAGGCGGGACGGGGGCACGCCGGCCTCGTCCGCGCGGGCGCGCAGCCGGGCGACGGCCTCGGGGCCGAGGACGGCGGTGTCGCGGACGCGGCGGCGCATGGGGGCGGTCGCGCGCGGGACGAGGCGGACCGGCTCGGGCCGGCCGGCCATCCGCTCCCGCCAGTACGCGCGGTCCGCCGCGTGCTGCTCGGAGGAGGCGTACGCGGCGTCGGCGGCGACGAGCCGGGTCAGGGACCAGTCGGGGGCCGGGGCCGCGTCGCCGAGGGTGTGCAGGTCGCCGGCGCGGCGGCTGATCAGGGCGACGCCGGCGCCGTCGATCAGGAGGTGGTGGTAGCGCTGGTACCACCAGATCCGGTCGTCGGCGAGCCTCAGGAGGGCCTGGGCGAACAGCGGGCCGCCGGCCGGGTCGGCGGGGCGGTCGGGGCCGGCGAGGGGGTCAAGGCCGGCAGGGCGGTCGCGGTCGGCCTCCATCCAGCGGTGGGCGGCCGCCTCCGGGTCGGTCTCGCCCCGCAGGTCGACGTGGGCCACCTCGACGGGGAAGCGGGTGGGGATCTGGCGCGGGGTGCCGTCGGCGTCGGTGACGCGGACGTGCAGGCTCTCCGCCTCCTCCACGGCCCGCCGGACGGCGGTCGCGAGGCGGTCGGGGTCGACGTCTCCGCGGAGTCTCAGGACGAACGCGATGTGGTAGGCCGAGCCGTCCGGCTCGATCTGCTGGGCCAGCCAGATTCCGGACTGTCCGCCCGTGAGGGGGAGTCCGGCGGCGGTCGTCCGGTCCGACTCGGCGTCAAACATCGTTCGAGGGTGCCTTTCCCTGGTGGTGCGTCGGTGGGGTGGAGCGGGGCGCGGGAGCCCGTGCGCACTCCGCCCGTCCGCCGGCCGGTGGCGGGCGACGGACGGGCGGAGGGGTGCGGAAGGGGGCCGACGGTTACTTGACGGCCGTCAGGAGCGGCTCGATCTCGTCGATCGCGTAGGGGATCGAGAGGACCGTGTTGAAGGAGAAGGCGGCGCCGACGTCCGGGTCCTGGTAGGGCACGAACAGGTCGCGCTTCTCCTGGTTGACCTTCAGCTTCTTGTAGAGCGGCTCGGCCTTGATGCGCTCGTTGGCCTCGGTGCTGGAGGTGACCCAGACGAGGCGGTCGGCCTCCAGCACGTTCAGCTTCTCGGCGCTGAGCTCGGCGACGTTCCAGCCCGGCTTGGCGAGGGCGTCGATCTCGGGCTTCAGCTCGAAGCCGAGCTCGGAGAAGAAGATCGCCTTGGGGTCGGTCTTGGTGAAGGCCGAGTACTTGCCGGCCTCGAAGCTGTCGGCCACGGTCAGGGTCTTGCCCGCCCACTCGGGGTGCTTGTCCCGGACGGCCTTGAAGCGGGCGTCGACGTCGGTGATCAGCTTCTCGGTCTCGGGGGTCCTGCCGAGCGCCTTGCCGATCTGGCGGGTCATGACCTGCCAGGGGGCGCCGTAGTCCGGGTGCTCCTTGGGCTGGGCGACGACCTTGGCGATCTTGGAGAGGGTGTCGTACTGCTCCTTCTTCATGCCCGAGTACTGGGCGACGATCAGGTCCGGCTTGAGCGCCGCGATCTTCTCGATGTTGTACTCGTCGCGCTCGCCGACGATCTGCGGCGGGGTCGAGCCCCACTTGTCCTTGGTCCACGGCCACTTGCCGTACGGCTCCTCCTTGAACCAGTCCACCGAGCCGACCGGCTTGACGCCCAGGGCGAGCACCGCGTCCTGGTCGGAGAGGCCGAGCGTGACGACCTTCTTCGGCTCGGCGTCGATCGTCGTGCTGCCGTACTTGTGCTCGACGGTCACCGGGAAGGCGCCGGCGGACGACGTGCTCGCGCTCGACCCGCCCGACGGCTCGGCCCCCTCGGTCTTCTCCGTGCCGCTCCCACAGGCGGCCAGAGCGAGCGCGGCGGCGACGGCGACGGCCGCGCGGGGGACGTTTCCGGCGAACCGCGCCAGGGCGGGGCGTGTACCAGTGGACACGTGTGTTCCTTTCACGGGGACTTCACGGTGCTGCCGCGCGTCCGGCGCGAGGCGCGGCCGGTGGTGCGCGGCGGTGTGGGGGGTGGAACCAAGGGGGGCCGCCCGGGGCCGTACGGCCGGTGCTCGGCCGACTGCCGACTGCCAGCGGCTAGCGGCCGGCGGCTAGCGGCTCGTGCCGATGCCGCCGGCGATCGGGCGGACCGGGTCGGAGGAGCCTTCCAGTCCCCGTTCGAGGATCGACTCCAGGATCTCGCCGACCCTGATCGCGGTGTTGGAGAGCAGGGACGACGTGATGCCGTGGGTGTGCTCGGTGCCGCCCTGGAGATAGATGCCGCAGCGCAGTGCGGGGACGGTGGCGACGCGGTAGTCGCGCTCGACGCGGACGCGGCCCAGGTCGTCGCGGTGGCAGCGGTCCGCGATGTCGCCGAGGAGGCCGAGGCCGTCGGCCTGCCGGTAGCCGGTGGCGAAGACCACGACGTCGGCGTCGAGGACGGCGTCCTCGCCGGTGACGAGGTTGGCGACGGTGGCGCGGACGCCGTCCGGGTGCTCCTCGACGCCGGTGAGGCGGGACACGTTGACGAAGCGCAGCCGCTCGGTGCCGAGGACCTTCTCCCGGTAGGCCTGCCGGTAGAGGTCGTCGATGAGGTCGATGTCCACCACGGAGTAGTTGGTGTTGCCGTGGTAGTCCATCAGCTTGCGCTTGATGTCGTCGGGCGCCGTGTAGTACTCGTCGACCGCCGCGGGGTCGAAGATGCGGTTGGCGAAGCCGCTGTCGTCGGCGGGGCTGTAGCCGTAGCGCGAGAAGACGGCGCAGATCTCCGCGTCCGGGAAGCGGCGGTGGAGGTAGGCGACGTTCTCGGCGGCGCTCTGGCCGGCGCCGACGACGACGAAGCGGGCGGGGTCGGTGCCCTCCAGGCCGTCGACCCTGGCGAGCAGTTCGGAGTTGTGCCAGACGCGGTCGCCGCGCTCGACGCCCTCGGGCATGAGCGGGCGCAGGCCGGTGCCGACGACGAGGTTGCGGGCCCGGTGGACCACGGTCTCGGTGCCGGAGCGGGCGGTCACGTCCAGGTACTCGATCACGCCGTCGCGGACGACGGGTTCCACGGAGACGACCTCGTGGCCGTAGGAGACCATGTCGTCGACCTTGGCCGCCGCCCACTCGAAGTAGTCGTGGAACTCGACGCGCAGCGGGAAGAGGTTCTTGTGGTTGACGAAGTCGATCAGCCGGCCCCTGCTCTGCAGGTAGCGCAGGAAGGTGTACTCGCTGCTCGGGTTCCGCAGGGTCACCAGGTCCTTGAGGAAGGAGACCTGCATGGTGGCGTCGTCGATGAGCATGCCGCGGTGCCAGCCGAAGCGGGGCTGCCGCTCGAAGAAGTGGGCGGTGACCGCGTCCTCTCTTCCGACGCTCGCGTTGTGCTCGCTGAGCGCGATCGCCATGGCCACGTTGGACGGCCCGAAGCCGATTCCTATGAGGTCGTGGATCGGCGGTGCGTCGTCAGGAAGAGCCTGAGACATGTGACTCCCATCGTGCGGGACAGCCGCCTGTCAGGCGCGCTGTCAGGCGTGGGGAACGGCGGAGCCCGGACACGCCGGCGGCATCGCACCACCGGCCCGAACTTAGGTAAAGCTAACCTGAACCACCGGGACTGTCGACGGGACGAATCGGACATGAGCCAAGTCGGGCCGTTCAACTGGCCGATAAATACGCCTCGTTGCATCCTTAGGTTAGCCTTGCTTTACTTGGGAGTGATCCACCGCTCTCCCGAGGAGGAACTTGCCCATGCGGGTCGTCATGTTCGGCTATCAGACCTGGGGCCATCGCACCCTGCAGGCGCTCCTGGACTCCGAGCACGACGTCGTGACGGTGGTGACCCACCCGAAGAGCGAGCACGCCTACGAGAAGATCTGGAGCGACTCCGTCGCCGACCTGGCCGAGGAGCACGGCGTCCCCGTGGTCATCCGCAACCGGCCCGACGACGAGGAGTTGTTCCAGCTCCTCAAGGAGGCCGACCCGGACGTCATCGTCGCCAACAACTGGCGCACCTGGATCCCGCCGCGCGTCTACACGCTGCCCCGGCACGGCACCCTGAACGTCCACGACTCCCTCCTGCCGAAGTACGCCGGCTTCTCCCCGCTCATCTGGGCCCTGATCAACGGCGAGGCCGAAGTCGGCGTCACCGCCCACATGATGGACGAGGTGCTGGACGCCGGCGACATCGTCCTCCAGCGGGCGGTCGCGGTCGGGCCGAAGGACACGGCCACCGACCTCTTCCACAAGACCGTCGACCTCATCGCCCCGGTCACCGTCGGCGCGCTCGACCTGATCGCCTCGGGGCGGGCGGAGTTCACCCCGCAGGACCGCTCCCTGGCCACCTTCTTCCACAAGCGGGCCGAGGAGGACATCCGGATCGACTGGACCTGGCCCGCCGAGGTCCTGGAGCGCCTGGTCCGCGCCCAGTCCGCGCCGTACCCCAGCGCCTTCACCTTCCACCGGGGCGAGCGGCTCGAAGTCGTCTCCGCCACCGTCTCCGAGGGGCGCTACGGCGGCACCCCGGGGCGGATCTTCTACCGGGAGGGCGAGGGCGTGGTGATCGTCGCCGGCGCCGACGCCCGCACCGGCCGCAACCACGGCCTCGCGATCACCCGCGTCCGGACCGCGGACGGCCGGGAGCTGCCCGCCACGGAGTACTTCACCTCCATGGGGGGCTATCTGACCGCCCGCCCCTGACGAGCGGTCAGCAGGAGCTCCGGCCCGCCCCGGACGGTCCCGGGGCGGGCCGGTACCGTGGGACGACATTGGGTTAGGAACACCCAACCCCCAAGAAAAACAAGGTAGTTGGGGGGCTTCCCACCGCACGTGGACAGCGAGGAACAGCAATGGAGCAACCGGTCTACTCCGGCACCGCACACGGCCCGGACGGCGCGCGGTTCGCCGTCGTCGGCATATCGAACATGCCGACCGACTGGGCGCAGGTGCTCAAGGGCCTCGCGGGCGCCGACCTGACGCTCCTCACCGCCCCGCCCGCCACCGGCGTCGCCGCCACCGCCGCTGTCGCCGGGGCCGCGGCCCCGGAGGCCGGCGCGGACCGCCCGGCGGCCGCGGGACCGCCCTCCATGAGCATGACGCCGCCCAGTGTGCTCGGCCTCAACGCGTACCTGATGTACGCGCTCGGCAAGGCCGCGCGGCGCAGGCTCCAGGACCGGCTGACCGCACGGGGGTTAAGGCTCTGGCACCTCACCGTGCTCGCCCTCCTCTCCGACCTGGGTCCCCAGATGAAGACCGTCCTCGCCGCGCGGCTGGACATGAACGCCAGCGACCTGGTGCGGATCGTCAACGACCTCGTGAAGACGGGGTACGTGGAGTGCGACCGCGACCCCGAGGACCGGCGCCGGGTCGTGGTGCGCCTGACCCCCGACGGCGGCTCCGCCCTGGCCGAACTCGGCGCGGACATCGCCTCGGCGGACGACGAGGTCCTCGCCCCCCTCGACGCGGAGGAGCGCCTGCTCCTCTCCTCACTGCTGCGCCGTGTGCACACCCACCTGGAGGGGGGAACGAGAACGGCCGCGCGCCCCTGACCGGGGCCGCGCGGCCGTCCCGTACCCGAAGGGCCCTCAGCGGCGGCTGCGGACGAGCAGGTACAGGAAGTACGGCGTGCCGATGACGGCCGTCATCATGCCGGCGCCGAGCTGGGCCGGCGCGATCACCGTCCGGCCCACCAGGTCTGCGGCACAGACGAGCGCCGCGCCGAGGAGCACCGCCACCGGCACCACGCGCACGTGCCGTCGGCCCACCAGGGCGCGGGCGGCGTGCGGGGCGACGAGTCCGACGAAGCCGATCGTGCCGGCGGCGGCCACGGCGGTGGCGCTGAGCAGGACGCTCAGCACGAGGAAGCCCAGGCGTCCGCGGCCGAGGTCGAGCCCGAGGAGCCGGGGGGTGTCCTCGTCGAGCGAGACGAGGTCGAGCTCCGCGCGCCGCAGGAAGGCCACGACCAGACCCGCGGTCAGGACCACGGCGAGGGGCAGGGCGTCGGGCAGGGTCCGCCCGTAGGTGGAGCCCGAGAGCCAGGTGAGCGCCTTCGTCGCGTTGAACGGGTCGGTGAGGACGATGAGCAGGCTGATCAGGGCGGCGCTCGCGGTGGCGACGCCGAAGCCGACCAGGACGAGCCGGTTCTGCTGGAACCCGCCGCGCGCGGCGAGGCCGAAGACCAGGACGGAGCCGAGGGCGGCGCCCGCGAACGCGGCGCCGGCCATGCCCCAGGAACCGGCCAGCGGCACCGTGGTGACGAAGAGGACGGCGCCGAGCGCGGCGCTGTGGGAGACGCCGAGGATGCCGGGCTCCGCGAGCGGGTTGCGGGTGACGGCCTGGACGAGCGTGCCGGACAGGGCGAGGGCCGCGCCCGCCAGGAGCGCCGCGACGACCCGGGGCACCCGGGTGTCGAGCACGAAGGAGACGGTCCGGCCGGCCCGGCCCTGGGCCCAGTTCGCGACGTCGCCCAGGAGCAGCTTGGAGTCGCCGAGCAGCACGCCGGCGACGACCGCTCCCACGACCACGGCGACGAGCGCGCCGGTGGTGACGAGGAAGACGGTGCGGCTCCTGATGCGCAGCCGGTCGACCGGCGGGGCGCCGGCGGTGTCCTTGACCCGGGTGGCCATGGCGATCAGGAAGGCGCCGCCGACCAGGCTGGTGACGACGCCGGTGGGCACGGCGACGGCGAGGTCCGCGGGGACGAGGGCGCGCAGCAGCACGTCCGAGCCGAGGACGAGGGCGGCGCCGGTCAGGCCCGCGACCGGCAGGCCCGTGCGGGCGCGGTGGAGCCGCTGGGCCCGGCGCGCGAGGCCGCGGACGAGCGCGGGGGCGCACAGGCCTACGAAGCCGATCGGCCCGGCGAGCGTGACCGCGGCCGCCGAGAGGAGCGCGGCGAGGACGACGGCCGTGACCCGGGTGGTGCGGACGGGGACGCCGAGGCCGCGGGCCGCGTCGTCGCCGAGGGCCAGGGCGTCGACCCGGCGGGCGAGGAGGAGCAGTCCGGCGAGGGCGACGAGGGCGACGGGCGCCATCTGCAGGACGCCGTCGAAGCCGCTCTGCGCGATGCTGCCCTGGTTCCACGTGTAGAGGCCCTCCGTCTCCCTCGGGTAGAGGAGGAGGAGGCCCTCGGCGACGGCGGTGAGGCCGAGGGTGAGGGCGCTTCCGGCGAGGACGAGGCGGACGGTGCCGGCGCCGAGGCCGGAGAGGCCGAGGACGACGGCGGCCGCGGCCAGGCCGCCGGCGAAGGCGATCCCGGAGGTGGCGAAGAGCGGGAGCGAGACGCCGGTGACGGCGGCGAGGCCGAGCGCCAGGTAGGAGCCGGCGTTGACCGCGAGGGTGTCGGGTGAGGCGACGACGTTGCGGCTGACGGCCTGGAGGGCGGAGCCGGCCATGCCGAGGGCGGCGCCGACGAGCAGTCCGGCGACCGCCCTGGGCAGCCGGGAGGCGACGACGACGGACGCGTCGGTGGGGTCTGCCCCGCCGGTGAGCGCCTTCCAGACCTCGGCGGCGCCGACGGCGGCCGTGCCCTGGGTGAGGTCGACGAGGGCGAGGCCCGCGACGAGGAGGACCAGTGCGGCCGTCACCGCGGCCGCGCTCCTCCGGGACGTGACCGTCGTCGGACGGGTGGAGGGTGTGGTTGCGGTGACGGCCATGGTGTTACTTCGTCAGCTCCGTGACGGCGGAGTCGATGTACTGGTTCATCGACGCGGGTCCGCCGAACATCCAGATGCCGTCGGGCAGGCGGTGGACGTTGCCCTTCTTGACGAACGGCAGGGAGGTCCAGACCTTGTCCTTGGTGAGGACGCCGGTGAACGGGGTGCTGCTCGGGTCCTGCTCGTTGGCGATGTAGGCGAAGTGCACGTCGCCGAGCTTGGTGAGGCCCTCGACGTCGGTGGCGCCGAGGCCGTAGGCCGGGTCGCCCTGGACGGTCCAGGCGTTCTTCAGGCCGAGCCTCTCGTTGACGGCGCCGATGAGCGAGCCGCCGGTGTAGGGCCGGATGGAGACCTGGTTGGAGACGAGGTAGCCGTCGGCGAAGGCGTACTTCGCGCCGGCGAGACCGGCGGCGGCGAGCTTCTTCTTGCCGTCCTCGATCTTGGCGTCGAAGTCCTTCTTGAGCTGGTCGGCCTTGGCGGTGGTGCCGGTGGCCTGCGCGATGAGGTCGAGGTTCTTCGTCATCTGCCCGATCGGGTCGGTCCCGTCGGCGGCCTTGAGCTCCAGGACGGGCGCCACCGCGCGCAGCTGCTTCACGACGGCCGGCTTCAGGTCGTTGGTGGCGACGATGAGGTCGGGCGCGAGGCCGGCGACGGTCTCCACGCTCGGCTCGCCGCGGGTGCCGATGTCCTTGGCGTCGTTCTTCAGCGGGGCGGCGGTGTCCCAGGCCTTGTAGCCCTTGACGTCCGCGACGCCGACGGGGTCGACGCCGAGGGAGATCAGGCTCTCGACGACGTTCCACTCGGTGCCGACGACCTTCTCGGCCGGGCCGTCGAGGACGACTTCGGTGCCGGTGGAGTCGGTGAGGGTGATGCTCTCGGCGGTCTTCTCCGCCTTCTTGTCCGCGGCGGGCTCGGTGGTGCCGCAGGCGGTCAGGGCGAGGGCCGCGGCGGTGGCGGCGGCCGCGGTGAGGAGGAGGCGTCTCATGAGGGGGTCGTGAGCCTTTCGCTTCGCGTGTGGTGCCGGCCGATGGCGCGGGTGCGCAGCCGGCCGGTCAGGGGGTCGGTGTCGACTTCGATGCGGATGCCGTACGTGTCGGTCAGCCGCTCCCCCGTCAGGACGTCCCGGGGGGAGCCGTCGGCGACGACCCGGCCCGAGTGGAGGAGCACGACCCGGTCGGCGACGGCGGCCGCCTGGTCGAGGTCGTGCAGGACGGCTCCGACGGCGATGCCGTGGTCGTCCGCCAGGTCGCGGACGAGGTCCAGGAGTTCGACCTGGTAGCGCAGGTCGAGGTAGGTGGTGGGTTCGTCGAGGAGGAGGACGCCGGTCTCCTGGGCGAGGCAGCTCGCGAGCCAGACGCGCTGGAGCTGTCCGCCGGAGAGGTGCTCGGCGCCCCGGTCGGCGAACCCGGCGACGCCGGTCAGGGCGAGGGCGCGGTCCACGGCGGCGCGGCCGTCCGGGTCGGTCTTGCCCCAGCGGCCCCGGTAGGGGTAGCGGCCGAACTCGACCACGTCCCGCACGGTCAGGCCGCCGGGGGTGGGGCGGCCCTGGGTGAGGAGGGCGACGTGGCGCGAGAAGTCGCGGAGGGAGAGCGCGAGGCCGTCGGTGTGCCCGTCGATGACGAGCGTGGCGGTCCGGGGCTTCTGGAGCCGCGAGATCGTCCGCAGGAGCGTCGACTTCCCGCTGCCGTTCGGGCCGACGAGGACGGTGACCTCGCCGGGGCGCAGGGTCAGCGCCGCGTCGTGGACGACGTCGACGTCCTCGTAGGCCACGGTGACGCCCGTGGCCGACAGTTCATGGCCGCGGGGGACGCCGGCCGCGGATCTCTCTTCTCCAGCTCGCACAGCCGTAGGTTAGCCTAACCTAAGTGTTAGGCGAAACGGGGGTTGCCTCCGCGTGCACAAGAAGAGAATCCGCCAATCCGTCGGCCATCGGCGCACGGCGGGTAGGGGGTCCGGAGAGGAACTTCCCCTTCCGGACGGAGCGGATCGACCGTGTGCACTGCCGAGGACCATCCCGCACGGGCCGCCGCCCGGGCGCGCACCACCGCCGGTCTCGACGCGCGGCTCGTGCGGTGCCGGGCCTGCCCGCGCCTGGTGGCGTGGCGCGAGGAGACCGCCCGCACCGGGCGCGCCGCGTTCCGGGGCCAGGAGTACTGGGGGCGCCCGGTGCCCGGGTTCGGGCCGCCGGACGCCGCGCTGCTGATCAGCGGCCTGGCGCCCGCCGCGCACGGCGGGAACCGGACCGGCCGGATGTTCACCGGGGACCGGGCCGGCGACCTGCTGTACGCGACGCTGTACGAACTCGGCCTGGCCTCGCGGGAGACGGTCACGGGCCGCGACGACGGGCTCGAACTGTACGGGGTGAGGGTGACGGCGCCGGTGCACTGCGCCCCGCCCGACAACCGCCCCACGCCCGGCGAGCGGGACGCCTGCCGCCCCTGGCTGGCCCGCGAGGCGCGGCTGCTGCGCCCGACGCTGCGGTCCGTCGTGGTCCTGGGCGGCTTCGGCTGGCAGGCCGCGCTGCCCGCCCTGGCGGAGGCCGGGTGGCTGGTGCCCCGGCCGCGCCCGAAGTTCGGGCACGGCGTGCGGACGGTCCTGGCGCCGGCCTCCCCCGGGGACCCGCCGCTCACGGTGTTCGGCAGCTACCACGTGAGCCAGCGGAACGTGTTCACCGGCCGGCTGACGCGGGAGATGCTGCGCGAGGTGCTCGCGGAGGCCGCCCGCACGGCGGGCCTCCCCGTGGCGGAGTGACCCGGGCCCGCGGGGCGTCGCGCGTTTGGGACGTCACACGTCCTGGACGCGCCGGAAGGGCCGGTCCGCCTCCAGCTCGAACGCGAGCTCCAGGAGGGTCCGTTCGGCACCGGGGCGCCCCGCGAACATGACGCCGACGGGCAGCCCGTCCTCCGTCGCGCCCACGGGCAGCGAGAGCGACGGCGTGCCCACGACGTTGTCGATCGGCGTGAACGCGACGTACGCGAGGATCCGTTCGACCAGCGCCGGATACGGGACGCTCGGGGCGAGGTGGCCGAGCCGGGGCGCGGGGTGGGCGAGCACCGGGGAGAGGACGAGGTCGAGGCCGCGGAAGGCCGCCGCGTACGCCTCCTTCGTGCGCCGCAGCCTCCGCAGGACGCCGGGGGTGCTCCGCCAGTTCTCCAGGTAGGTCGCGCGCAGGCCCCGGCTGAGGCCGTCCATGCGGCGGCGGTCGAAGTCGGCGCCGAGGGTGCGGCCCGTGGTGCCGAGGAGGAAGGACAGGAAGCCCCAGTAGGTGAGGAAGTCGTCGGTGAAGCGGGGATCGACGGCGATCTCCACCGGTTCCACGGTGTGGCCGAGCCGTTCGAGCCGGGCCGCGGTCTCCGTGACGGCGGCCCGGGTCGCGGCGTCGGAGGTGACGCCGGTCGGCGAGTCGAGGAGGAAGCCGACGCGCAGCCGGCGCTCCGAGGGGCCCTCCACCAGGCCCAGGGGCGGCATCTTCGGGTTGCGCCAGTGCTGCTCGGCGGCGGCGAGGAAGGCGGCGGAGTCGCGCACGGAGCGGCTGACGATCCCGTCGGAGACGATGTCGAGCGGGAGTTGGCGGCCCTGGGCGCTGGGCACGACCCGGCCCCGGCTCGGCTTGAGCCCGACGAGTCCGCAGCAGGCGGCCGGGATCCGGATGGAGCCGCCGCCGTCGTTGGCGTGCGCGATCGGCACCGCTCCGGCGGCCACGAGGGCCGCGCTGCCGCCCGAGGAGCCGCCCGCCGAGTGCCCGGTGTCCCAGGGGTTGCGGACGGGTTCGGCGTCCTCGTACTCGGTGGACGGGCTGAAGCCGAACTCCGGGAGCCTGGTCTTGCCGAGGACGGTGACGCCGCTGCTGAGGAACTGGCGGGTGAAGGCCGCGTGGCGGCGGGCGGGGCGCGGCGTGAAGGCGGCGCTGCCGTGGCCGGTGGGCAGTCCCCGGTAGTCGGTGTTGTCCTTGACGAAGGTCGGCACCCCGGCGAGGAGGCCGGTTCCCGGCCCGGGCTCGGGGTGTTCGGCGTGCGCCTGGACGGCGTGGAGCCGTCCCTCCACGGCCCGTACCCGCTCGGCCGCGTCCCGGGCCGCCTCGGCGGCGCTCACCTCGCCCCGCCGGATCGCCGCCGCGAGGCCCACCGCGTCGTGCTCGCCCAGGGCGTCGTCCCGGAAGGCGTGCACCGTGGTCCGTTCGTCGAAAGTCGTCACCGCTGCCCCAGTCCCGCCGTGTGGTTGGTTGGCCGCCATCATCGCGTACCCACGGGTAACAGGCGAGGGCCGGAGGGGGTTCGGATTCCTTTCGACCACGCCGGAAAAGGAATGGTTAGGTTAGGCTAAGCTAACCGGATTTACGCGCGTTCGGCCCGCGGCCGCCGCGGCAGGGAGGGAAACAGCCATGGGACTGCCGGCCATCGACTCCTACGCCATGCCCGACCGGTCGGCCCTCCCCCGCTCCAACGCCCCGTGGCGCATCGACCCGGGGCGCGCCGCCCTGCTCGTCCACGACATGCAGA
Organism: Streptomyces cinereoruber; assembly: GCF_009299385.1. Lineage (NCBI taxonomy): Bacteria > Bacillati > Actinomycetota > Actinomycetes > Kitasatosporales > Streptomycetaceae > Streptomyces > Streptomyces cinereoruber. The sequence continues at coordinate 905,502 of NZ_CP023693.1, forward strand.
ACCACTTCGTCGGGCGCTTCCCGGCCCGGCAGCCGCCCGTCGTGGACCTCGTCGGCAACATCGTGGCGCTGCGCGAACTGGCCGGGGCCCTCGGCCTGCCCGTGGTCTTCAGCGCCGAGCCGACCGTGCGGCGCGGGCTCGCCGCCGACGTCCGGTGGCCGGCGATCGACGACGGCCCCGGGGACGCCGCGATCATCGACGCCCTCACCCCGCGCCCCGGCGAGCACCTGCTCCCCAACGCACGGCAGAACGCCTTCCTCCGCAGCCACCTCGGCCGGCTGCTGCGCGAGGAGGGCCGCGACCAGCTCGTCATCTGCGGGGTCTACGCCCACCTCGGGGTGCTGCTGACCGCCGCCGACGCCTTCATGAACGACATACAGCCCTTCGTCGTCGCCGACGCCGTGGCCGACTACTCCGCCGAGGAGCACGAGATGGCCCTGCGCTGGGCCGCGCGCAGCGGTGTGGTCTGCACGACCGACGACCTGCTGCGCGGCCTGCTCCTCGGCAGGAACCGGTCCGACGCGTGACGCGGGTGGCGCCCCCTCGGAAGGGCGCCACCCGCCGGACCTCCTAGGAGGTCGCCCGCTCCAGGGTCCACAGGCGGTGGTCCCAGCCGACGTCGGTGCGGGAGCGCACGGTCAGGCCCGCGCGCGCGGCGAGGGCCTCGATCTCCCCGGCGTCGCGCACCCCGGAGCCGAAGGCGCACTTGAGGCGCAGGTGGTGCAGGACCGCCTCCATGTCCTCGGGGTCGCCGGTCGCGACCTGCTCGACCAGGAGCAGGGTGCCGTCCGGCGCGAGCGAGGCGGCGGCCTCGGAGAGGGTGTGCGCCGCGTCCTCGTCGTCCTGCCACTCCAGCTGACGCGACATCAGCAGGGTGCGGGTGCCGGCCGGTACGGCGCCGGAGCCGGCGACCAGGTCGATCCGGGGCAGCAGCTCCTCGTCGATGATCGCCTCGCGCAGCACCCGGAGCACCGAGGGCATGGCGACGATCCGCGCGCGCAGCTCGGGGAATTCCTTGACCAGGGTCTCCACGACGGTCGCGACCCCGTGGCCGGTGGCGGTCAGTTCGGTGACGGACGGCCAGTCGTGGGCGCGCAGCACGCCGGGGGCGATCCAGCGGGCCTCGTCCTCGACGGCCGCGCGGGCGGTGTCGGCGATCCGGGACTCCCGGGCCATCTCCTCGGTCAGGGTGCGCCCGGCGAGGGTGCGGTAGCCGGCCTTCCCGGTGCGGACGGTGTGCAGCAGACCGGAGAGGGAGGCGTCGAACGCGGCCTCGGCGCCCTCCAGGTGGTACTCCTCCGCCGAGTGGTCGTCCTCGACCAGCTCCTCGCTGATCGGGGTGAGGCTGTAGTTGCCCTCGCCGTCGGTGGCGAGCAGTTCGATCCCGACGAGGTAGTCCAGGAGGGCCCTGAGGGTGGCCGGGTGGGCCCCGGCGCCGCGGGCCAGCTCGGCGGCGTTCCGTACGCCCCGGTCGACCAGGTCGAAGACGCCGAGGGTGACGGCGGTGCGGATGGCGTAGGGGGGCGCGAGGTCGGTCAGTTCGTGGAGGCGCTCGTGCGCGTCGCCCTCGTCCTCCTCCGTCACCGCGGGGGCGTCGGGCAGTGCCTCGGCCGCGGCGGGGACGGCGGGCGCGGTGCGGCGCCAGTACCCCGTGATGTGGGTCTGCTCGCGCGGCACTCCGCGCTCGGTCGCCAGGTGGCGGCGGATGCCCTTGAGGGTGACGGCCTCGCCGGCGACCCAGGCGAAGACGGTGCCGGGCGGCCAGTCGGCGGCGCGGACGGCCTGCTCCAGGAGGTCGGTGGTACCGGCCGGGGCGCCGTTCCGGGAGAGCCAGACGATCTCGGCGTCGGCCTTGGTGGGCAGCTCCTGGCGGTGGCTGTCCTCGCCGATCTCGATGAAGACGCGGGCCTCGGTGCCCTCGGGCATCTCGGCGAGCCAGCGGCCGATGGCGGGCAGGGCGGTCTCGTCGCCGACGACGAGGATCCAGTCGGCGCCCTCGGGGTGGCTGTGGGACATCTTGGGTCCGGCGATCCAGGCGCTGTCGCCCGGGGCGGCGTTCTCGGCCCAGGTGGAGGCGACGCCGCCGTCGTGGCGGACGAAGTCGAAGACGATCTCGCCCTTCTCGGGGTCGTGGCTGACCGGGGTGTAGTCCTTGGCGACGGGCCGCCCGTCGGACCAGTCGAGGCTGCTCACCTGCTGCCGGGGCAGGACGAGGCGGCCGGTCTCGTCGGCGAAGAAGAACTTCACGTGGTCGTCGAAGCCCTCGGTGCGCAGGGCGGGCAGTTCCAGGCCGTCCTTGACGAAGGCGTCGAGCTGGGGCCCGCCGAGGGTGAGGCGGCGCATCCCGGGGGTGAGGTTCTCGGCGCGCAGCACGGTCAGCTCGCGCAGCACGATGGGGAAGGTGACGACCGAGCGGGGGCTGCGGGTGGGCATGGGTGCTGCTCCTTCGTGCGCGGTGCCGGGCGGGCGCCGCGGGACGGACCGGTGGGCCGGGCGGGTGGTGAGGTGCTCCCCGGCGGGGAGCGGGGGTCACTTGCCGGCGACGGCCCCGGCGAGGATCAGCGTCAGCTTCTCGACGATCCAGGGGGCGCTGAGGGCGTCCGGGTAGGCGACGGCGGAGGAGAGGGTGTTCTCCGAGGGGATGACCGCGTAGTGCTTGCCCTTGACGACCTGGAGGGACTGGAAGAGCTTGTTGCTCTCCAGCTCCTTGGCGCCGAGCAGGCCGTTGTCGCCGAAGGGGTACGTCATGAGGAGGACGTCGGCCTCCAGCTCGTCCAGGTTCTCCAGGCTGACGGCGTTCTTGTCGGCCTTGTAGTTCTTGGCCTTGTCCGTCTTCTTGAAGCCGAGCTGCTCGAAGACGCCCGGGTCCTGGTCGGCGTAGGACATGAAGGTGATCTGTTCGGGGTGGACGACCGCGTAGGTGTACGTCTTGCCCTTGAACTCGGGGTGGGCGGCGGCCGCGTCGGCGGTGGCCTTCTCGTTGGCGGCGATGACCTTCTCGGCCTCGGCGGTAAGGCCGAGCGCCTTGGCGGCGGTCTTCAGGCGCTCCTGCCAGGTGAGGGTGTCGGAGTGCGCCTTGTCGGTGAAGGTGACGACCGGGGCGATCGGCGACAGCTTGGCGTAGTCGGTGTCCATCGACCAGGTGTTCATGCCGAGGATGACGTCCGGCGCCTCGGCCGCGATGGCCTCGTAGTCGGTGCCGTCGGTGTCGTCGTACGTCTTGAGCTTGCCGGCGCCGAGCTTGGTGAGGGCGCGCTGCTTGTACTCGGGGACGGGGCCGCCGTCCTCGGCGTCGGGGGTGATGACCGGGACGAGGCCGAGGGCGAGGGCGATGTCGGTGTCGCCGTCGGAGACGGTGGCGACCTTGAGCGGCTTCTTCTCGACCTCCGTCTTGCCCCAGGCGTTGGTGAGCGTGACCGGGAAGGCGGCCTCGGCGGCGCTCGCGCCGGCCGACGGCTTGTCACCGCCGGTCTTCTCGCCCTTGTCGTCCTTGCCGCCGCAGCCGGCGAGCAGGGCGGCGCACGCGGCGGCGGCGATCAGGGTACGGGCGGTGGAGCGCCGTGCGAACGGTCCGGCGAGGCGGTTCATGGTCAGTTCTCCTGCGAGTGGTGACGGCGGCCGAGGGGGAAGATCTGCGGCCTGGCGTTGTAGGGGTGGGGTACGACGACGCACGTGAGGCCGAAGACCTCGGCCATGGTCCGTTCGTCGAGGACCTCTTCGGGCGGGCCCTGCCGGATGACGCGTCCGTCGCGCATGGCGACGATCGTCGAGGCGTACAGGGCGGCCTGGTTGAGGTCGTGGGAGACGAGCACGATGGTCTTGCCCGTCTGTTCGTTGAGGTCGGCGAGGAGGTCCATCACCTCGATCTGGTGCGCGACGTCCAGGTAGGTGGTGGGTTCGTCGAGCAGCAGGGTCGGGGTGTCCTGGGCGAGGGCGAGGGCGATCCACACGCGCTGCCGCTGGCCGCCGGAGAGCTGGTCGACGGGGCGGTCGACGAGTTCGGCGGTGCCGGTGGCCCGGAGCGCCTCGGCGATGATCGCGTCCTCGTGCTCGTCGCGGCGCCGGCCGAACCGGCTGTGCGGGTGGCGTCCGCGCCGGACCAGGTCGCCGACGGCGATGCTCTCGGGAGCGACCGGGGACTGCGGCAGGACGCCGAGCCTGCGGGCCACCTCGCGGGTGGGCAGGCGGTGGATGTCGGCGCCTTCGAGGAGGACCGATCCGGCGGCCAGGGGCAGCAGTCGGGCGATGGACTTGAGGAGGGTGGACTTGCCGCAGGCGTTGGGGCCGACGAGGGCGGTGATCCGGCCCTTCTCGATCCGCAGGGACAGGTCCTCGATGACGGGCGTCCTGCCGTACCCGGCGCTGATGCCGCGGGCTTCGAGCTGGTGGGGCGCGGTGGCCTCGGGGCTCTCGGTCTGCGGGGTCACGGTGTGTGTCACGAGGCTCCCTGCCTGCGTCGAAGGATCAGCCAGACGAAGTAGGGGGCGCCGAGCAGGGCGGTGAGGACACCGGTGGGCACCGGGCTGATCAGGGGGGCGTGCTGGGCGAGGACGTCGGCGCCGATGACGACGACGGCGCCGACGAGGGGGGCGAGGAGGGTGGAGCGTTCGGTTCCCACCAGGCGTACGGCGATGGGGCCGCTGATGAGGGAGACGAAGCCGATGGGGCCGACGACGCTGGTGGCGAGGGCCGCGGCGGCGGCGCCGAGGAGGAGGACGCCGACGCGGGAGGCGGTCACCCGGGTGCCGAGGCCGGAGGCGAAGTCGTCGCCCAGGGTGAGGGTGGCGAGGGGGCGGGCGAGGAAGAGCGCGGCGAGCGCGCAGGCGCCGAAGCCGACGGCGAGGGTGGTGACGCCGTCCCAGTCGGCGGCGTTGGTGCTGCCGACCGTCCAGCGCATGGCGATGGCGATGGTCTGCTGGTCCGCCACGGTGAACAGGTAGTTGGTGTAGGCGGTGCAGACCGCGCTGAGCCCGATGCCGACGAGGACGAGGCGGTACGTGTCGACCCCGCCGCGCCAGCTGAGCGCCTGGACGGCGGCGACGAGGACGAAGGAGCCGATGACGGCGGCGACCGGGACGCCGAGGGTGAAGGCGGCGGGCGCGTAGAGCAGCGCGGTCGCGGCTCCGGCGCCGGCTCCGGCGGAGATGCCGACGATGTCGGGGGTGGCGAGCGGGTTGCGGATCAGCCGCTGGTAGAGCGAGCCGGCCAGGCCGAAGAGGGCTCCGGCGAGGAGCGCGGAGAGCGCCCTCGGCATCCGCAGCTGGAAGATCATGTAGTCGGCGAGGCCGTCCCGCAGGCCGAGGGCGGCGGGGAGGACGTCGGCGGGGTCGAGCCGGCCGATGCCGCCGAGCAGGACGGAGGCGGTGGTGAGGGCGAGGAGCGCGACGGTGAGCACGGTGGCGGTCACGGCGGCGCGGCGGTTGCGGGCGCGGCGGTCGGAGCGCAGGTGCGCGACGACGGCGGGCGTGGTCGGGGTGTCCGGTCGCGGGGGCCGGGTGTCGAGTGCGGTCATCACATCCGCACCAGGTCGCGGCGGCGGGCCAGCCAGACGAAGAAGGGGGTGCCGACGACGGCGGTCATGAGGCCCACCTGGACCTCGCCGTGGTCGATGACCAGTCGGCCGGCCGTGTCGGCGCCGGTGAGGAGGACGGCGCCGACGGCCATGGAGATCGGCAGCGACCAGCGGTGGTCGGGGCCGACGAGGAGCCGGGCGCAGTGGGCGGCGACCAGGCCGACGAAGGCGACGGGGCCGACGGCGGCGGTGGCGGCGGCGCAGAGCAGGACGGCGACGGCCGCGGCGGTGAGGCGGGCGCGTTCGACCCGGACTCCGAGGGCGCGGGCGGTCTCGTCGCCGAGGCCGAGGATGTTGAGGGTGCGGCCCAGCGGCAGGGCGAGGCACAGGCCCGCGATCACGAAGGGCATGACCTGGCTCAGTACCTCGGCGCGGCCGGTGAGCTGGCCGACCGACCAGAAGCGGAGGTGGGCGAAGGCCTCCTTGTCGCGGACGACGAGGAGGGTGATGAGGGAGGACATGACGGCGGCCATGGCGACGCCGGCGAGGACGAGGCCGACGGCCGAACTCCCGGCGTCGGTGCGGGTCCCGATGAGGTAGACGAGGGCGGCGGCCACGGACGAGCCGAGGAGCGCGAGCCAGAAGTAGCCGCCGGCGTCGGTGACGCCGAGGAACAGGATGCCGAAGACGACGAACATCGAGGCGCCCTGTTCGACGCCGAGGATGCCCGGGTCCGCGAGGGGGTTGGCGGTGAGCGCCTGCATGACGAGGCCGGAGGCGCCGAGTGCCGCGCCCACCGCGAGGCCGAGGAAGGTCCGGGGGATGCGCTCGGTCCACAGGACGTGGGTGTCGAACGCCTGCTCCCCGGGGTTGAGCAGGATGCGGACGACCTCCAGGGGGGAGATGTCCCGGGCTCCGAGCCCGATGCCCGCGACGAGGGCCGCGACCACCGCCACGACGGCGAAGACGGCGACGGCCGTGCCCCGGGAGGCCCGGGTGCGGGCCCGTGGGGCGCCCCGACTCCCTTCCGGCACCGGGGCTTTCACCACCGACGTGGGCGGTTGTGTCATCTGTTGTCCTTGTTCTCACGGCTCGTGCGGCGACTTAGGTTACCCTTGCCTAACCTCCGGGCATCCAACCCGGGAGCCGACCGATCACAGCGAGGGGCCGGGGTCCGACCGGCGCCCGGACCCAGGGGGTGGCCCGCGTGGCCGACAGCGGAACGAAGACGGCGGACGAGGACCTCATCACGGCGACGGGGCACCCGACGCACGTGCACGACTTCCACCAGCTCCTGTACGCCCCCCTGGGGCGGATCACCGTCACCACGCCGGACGGCGAGCACGAGCTCGCCTCGCCCCTGGCCCTGTGGCTTCCGGCGGGCACCCCGCACAGCGCCCGGTTCGACCCCGAGTCCCTCGTCCTGGCGGAGCCGTTCGACCCCGCCGCGCACCGCCTGCCGTTCGCCCGGGCCACCGCGATCCGCCTGGACGACGCCGTCCGCCGGCAGCTGCTCGCCCGGACCCGCGGGGCGGGTGCGGAGGCCGACGACGCGGCGGTGTTCGCCGCGTTGACCTGCACCCGGCCCCGCCGGGACGCCCGGCTTCCGCTGCCCCGGCCGACCAGTGAGGCGGCCCGCGCCGTCGCCGGGACCCTGCTCCGCCGGCCCGACGACCAGCGCACCGCGACGGAGTGGGCCGAGAGCCTCTACGTCAGCTCGACCAGTCTGCGCCGGGCCTTCCGCACCGAGACCGGCATCGCCTTCTCCGAGTGGCGGACCCGGGTGCGCCTCAACCACTCGCTCGAACTGCTGAGCCGGGGACACCAGGTGGGCGCGGTCGCCGCCAAGGTCGGGTTCACGAGCACGAACGGCTACATAGTGGCGTTCCGGCGGCACTTCGGGCGCACTCCGGGGGCCTGGACCAAGGAGTGCGCGGAGCGCTCCACGGGGTGAACCGGGCCGGGTCCCGGCCCGACGGGCCGCCGCCGGGGGCGACTTGACACCCACCGTCCCCTAGGTGATTTTAGGTAAGCCTTACCTAAACGCCCAGTTCCCGGGCGCCCCCACCGACCCGACCCACCGGCCCCCCGCCCCCACCCCTCCGGGCGCGGCGCGCGGGGCCGCACCGGCGCGAGGAGAGACCCATGACCGCGACCAACCCCTTCGAGGACGACGACGCCCGCTACTACGTGCTCGTCAACGCCGAGAACCAGCACTCGCTCTGGCCGGCCTTCGCCGAGGTGCCGGACGGCTGGACCGTGGTGCACGGCGAGGACTCCCGGCAGGGCTGCGCCGCGTACACCGAGGAGCACTGGACGGACCTGCGTCCGGCGAGCCTCGCCGCCCGTTCCTGACGTCGCCGCACCCCCGGCCGGTCCTCCGGCCGGGGGTGCCCCCGGTCCGCCGCGTCACCCGAGGGGGCGGACCAGGACCCGGGAGCCGCGCGCGGGGTCGAGCGAGGCCCGCCACGCGGGCGGCGCGTCCTCCTCGCCGCCGAAGGCGAACCCGTACCGCAGGAACAGCAGTCCGCTGCCGGTGGTGGCGGTGAACACGCGGGCGGCTCCCCGCGCGCCGGCCTCGCCGAGGGCGGCGCCGAGCAGGGCGGAGCCGATGCCCCGCCCCTGATGCCCGGGCGCGACGCAGAAGTTGTAGAGCACGACCGCCGCCCGCCCCCGCGCGTCGGTGCGGGTGCGGAGCCCCACGCATCCCACCGGACCGGCGCGGCCGGCCTCCACGACCAGGAAGTCCGTCGCGCGGCGGGCGAGTTCGGCGACCGTCCGGTCCCGCAGGGATCCTTCGCGCACGAACGGCCGGGACAGCCGGTGGACCGCGCCGACGTCCTCGCTCCCGGCGGTCCGGACGGCGGCGGGGACCGACGGGAGTTCCGGGCGGGGCAGGGCAGTGCTCAACGTCTTCTCGCTCTCTGGTGACTGACGGCTCGACGGTTCGCCGTGACGCCACGGCACCCGTTTGACTCCACGATAGTGAGTTAGGTAAGCCTTACCTAACTAATGTTGATCCATCGGACGGGAAGAAGAGGACCCACCCATGGCCGACACGGCCGGACAGCAGACCTTCGCCCTGGAGCGGCTCGTGCGCGACGTCGCCGACGTGCTCTACGTCGAGGCCGAGGAGGTCGACCCGGACGAGAGCCTGCTCGACCAGGGCCTCGACTCCATCCGGCTGATGAGCCTGGTGGAGACGTGGCGCGCCGACGGCGCCGAGGTCGGCTTCGTCGAACTCGCCGAGCGTCCCACACTCCGCGAGTGGGCCGTGCTCCTCGGGCAGTCGGCGGGAGCGTCCCGTGCGAGCCGGTGACCTCCTGGTCGACATCGGCCCGCTGCGGACCAGCCGGGACTTCCGGGCGATCTTCATCGCCCGGATCGTGTCCCTCTTCGGCCTCGGCATGGCCATGGTGGCCCTGTCCAAGCAGGTCTACGACCTGACGGGGTCCACCTTCGGGGTCGCCGTCTCCAGCATGATCATGAGCGTCACCGTCCTGGCGGGCTCCCTCTGGGGCGGCTGGGCGGCCGACCGCATGGACCGGCGCAAGCTGATCCTGTGGGCCCGCGGCTCCGCCGCCCTCGCCTTCGCCGGCCTCGCGGTCAACGCCTTCACGCCCGACCCGCAGCTGTGGGCGGTCTACCTGTGCGTCGCGTGGGACGGACTCGCCACCGGGGTGAGCGTCACCGCCCTGATGGCCGTCGCCCCCACCCTGGTCCGCCCCGACCAACTGCCCGCCGCCGGCGCCCTGATCTCCCTCACCGGCGAGATCGGCTCGGTCGCCGCCCCCTTCCTCGGCGGCGTGCTGCTCGCCCTGGCCGGCCCCGCGCCGGTCTTCGCCCTCACCGCCGCCACCACCGCCGTCACCACCCTGCTGCTGCTCAGGCTCCGGCCGCTGCCCCCGGTCGTGGACGAGGACGACGAGGACGGCGCCGAGGACTCCGGATCGCCGCTCGCGGCCTTCCGGTTCGCCGTGCGCAACCGCGTCGTCGGCGGCCTGCTCGCCCTCGGCGGGATCAACGCGCTGTTCAACATGCCGATGGTCCTCTTCCCCGAGATGGTCGACAAGCGGTTCGGCGGCGGCGACGTCATGCTCGGCCTGCTCTACACCGCCCCGGCCGTCGGCGCGATCCTCGTCTCCGCCACCAGCGGCTGGATCACCCGCGCCGCCCGCCCCGGACGCCTGCTGCTCGTCGCCGCGTTCACCGGCGGCCTGGCCGTCATCGGCTTCGGCCTCAGCGGCAGCGCCGCCGTCGCCTTCGCGATGCTGGCCGTGGGCGGCGCCGCCGGCACGGTGTACGAGATCCTCGAGTACGCCCTCGTCCAGCACAACACCCCGGACCGGCTGCGCGGCCGCACGGTCAGCGTCCTCACCTCCCAGGGCACCACCGGCGACATCGTCGGAGACGTCGAAGTCGCCCTGGTGGCCAAGTGGTTCAGCCCGGCCGGCGCCGCCGTCGTGAACGGCGTGGTGTGCGCCGCGGCCGCCGTGGTCGTCGCCGTCACCGTCCCCGGCCTGCGCAAGGCCACCCTCCCCCGCGAAGAGGAGGAGGAGCCCGGGGACGACGGCCCGCCCGGCGAGGACACCGCCGCCCCGGCTCCCGTGGGCGCGGTCGTCTCCCCCGCGAAGCCCGCCCCCGCCGGGGGCGCCCCGTCGGCCATCGGCTGACACCGACCGGGCGGGGCGCCGCCGGTGCCACCGGCCCGGCACCGCCCCGGCGCCCCGCCCTCCCTCCCCCTTCTCTTCCCTCTCCGTCCCGTCCCGCCGCCGGCCCCGAGCCGCCGCGGGTGACCCCTGGAGCAAGATCCATGACCGAGCGTGCTCTGCGACGCCTCGCCCTGACCGGGGCCCAGACCGGAGTCTGGTACGGCCAGCGGCTCGACCCCGACTCCCCGGTCTACAACGTCGGACAGTACGTCGCCGTCGACGGCGCGCTCGACCCGGACCTCTTCGCGACGGCCCTGCGCCGCGTCGTCGGGGAGTGCGATGCCCTCACCGTCCGCTTCGAGGAGGACGCGAACGGGCAGCCGTCCCAGGTCCTCGCCGACGGGCCCCCGAGCGGCCCCGTCGTGGAGGTCGTGGACCACCTCGGCGCCCCGGACCCGGAGGCCGCCGCGCTCGCCGCGATGCGCGCCGACATGGCGACGCCCGCCGACCCGGCCACCGCCCCGCTGTTCGGCTTCGCCCTGCACAAGGTCGCCCCGGAGCGCACGCTCTGGTACCAGCGCGTCCACCACATCGCCCTGGACGCCTACGGCTTCTCGCTCCTGTCCCGCCGCACCGCCGAGGTCTACACGGCGCTCGCGCGCGGCGAGGAGCCCGCCCCCTCGCCGTTCGGCCCGCTGTCCGCCGTCGTCGAGGAGGAGGCCGCCTACCGGGACGGCGAGCGGTACGCCGCCGACCGCGCGTACTGGCGGGACCGGCTCGCGGACCGGGGCGACCACGAGCCGCTGGCCGGCGCCTCCTTCCCGGCCGCCCCCGACTTCCTGCGCGCCTCGGCCGCGCTCACGCCCGAGGCCACCGCCGGGGTGTTCGCGCTCGCCCGCGCCGCGAAGGCCACCTGGGCGGACGCCGTGACGGCCGCCTTCGCCGCCTTCCTGCACCGCTCGACCGGGCAGCGGGACGTGCTGCTCTCGCTGCCCGCGATGGCCCGCCTGGGCTCGGCCTCCCTCTCCGTCCCGGCGATGGTGGTCAACGTGCTGCCGTTGCGGGTCGCGGTCCGCCCGGAACTCCCCCTGGCCGAGCTGGTCGCCGAGGTCGCCGCCGGCGTCCGGGACCTGCGCCGCCACCAGCGCCACCGCGCCGAGGACATCCGCCGCGACCTCGGCCTCGTCGGCCGCGACCGGGGCCCGCTCGGCCCGATGGTCAACGTCAAGGCCTTCGACAACGCCCTCGACTTCGCCGGCGCCCCCGGCGCCGTGCACAACGTGGCCGCCGGCCCGGTGGACGACCTGACCCTGGCCGTCCGCCACGACACGGCCGCCGGCCGGATCGCCTTCGAACTCGACGCCAATCCGCGCGCCTACGACGCCGAGGGCCTGAACGCCCGCTGCGCCGAGTTCGTCCGCTTCCTCACCGAGGCCGCCACCGCCGGACCCGACACCCCCGTGGGCCGCCCCGACCTCCTGGACGACGCGCTCCTGGAGACGCTCGCCGGGCAGGCCGCCGCGACCGCCCGCGAGGTGGCGCCCGGCACCGTCGTGGAGGCCTTCGCCGCCCGGGTGCGCGAGCACCCCGAGGCCGTCGCGCTCGTCGCGGGCGCCGAGGAGCTCACGTACGCGGAACTCGACGCCCGGGTCCACCGGCTGGCCCGGCTGCTCGCCGCGCGCGGCGTCGGCCCCGAGCGGTTCGTCGGCATCGCCCTGCCGCGCGGTACCGAGCTGATCGTCGCCCTGCTCGCCGTCCTCAGAGCGGGCGGCGCCTATCTGCCGCTCGACCTCGAATACCCGGCCGAGCGCCTGGAGTTCATGGTCGAGGACGCGCGCCCGGTGTGCGTCCTCACCACCCTGGCCGCCGCGGCCGACGCCCCCGACGTACCCGGCACCGAGACCCTCGTCCTGGACTCCCCCGATGCCCTGTCCGCCCTCGCGGACCTGGCCGGCGAGCCCGCCGGGCCGCTTCCGGCCCCGGACGGCGCCCACCCGGCGTACGTCATCCACACCTCGGGCTCCACCGGCCGCCCCAAGGGCGTGGTGATCCCGCACTCCGCGCTCGCCAACTTCCTGCGCATGCAGGCCCACGAGCTGGCCATGGAGCCCGGCGACGGGCTCGTCGCCGTCACCACGGTCTCCTTCGACATCGCCGCCCTGGAGATCCACGTCCCGCTCATCAGCGGCGCGGCGGTCGTCCTCGCGGGCCGCGACACCGTCCGCGACCCGGCGGCCCTCGCCGCCCTGGTCGAGGCCCACCGGCCGACCGTCATGCAGGCGACGCCCTCGCTGTGGCACGCCCTCCTGGAAGAGGGCGCCCCGAGCGCCCTCACCCGCACCAAGGTCCTCGTCGGCGGCGAGGCGCTGCCCGCCGCCCTCGCCGAACGCCTCGCCCGCACGGCCGCCTCGGTCACCAACGTGTACGGGCCGACCGAGGTGACCGTCTGGGCCACCTCCTCCGTCCTCTCCCCCGAACACACCGGCACCCCGGACATCGGCCTGCCGTTCTGGAACACCCGCGCCCACGTCCTCGACTCGGCGCTCCGCCCCGTCCCGCACGGGCGCCCCGGCGAGCTGTACCTGTCGGGCGACCAGCTGGCGCGCGGCTACCTCGGCCGCCCGGCGCTCACCTCGGAGCGGTTCGTGGCCGACCCGTACGGCCCGCCCGGCTCCCGCATGTACCGCACCGGCGACCTGGTGCGCCGCCGCCCCGACGGTGTCGTCGACTTCCTCGGCCGCGCCGACGACCAGGTGAAGATCCGCGGCTTCCGCATCGAACTCGGCGAGATCGAGACCGCCCTGGCGGACCGTCCGGAGGTGGACCGGGCCGTGGTCGTCGTCCGCGAGGACATACCCGGCTCCCCGCTCCTGGTCGGCTACGTGACCGGCGCGGCCGGCTCCGCCCCGGGCGCGGCCGGGCTGCGCGCGGCCGTGGGCGAGCGCCTGCCCGCGCACATGGTGCCGTCGGCCGTGGTGGTCCTGGACGCATTCCCGCTCACCGCCAACGGCAAGGTGGACCGGCGTGCGCTGCCCGCGCCCGACCTGGCCGGGTCCGCCGCGACCGCCGGCCGGACCCCCCGCGACGCCCGCGAGGAGATCGTCGCCGGGGCGTACGCGGACGTCCTGGAGCTGGCCTCGGCCGGTCCCGACGACGACTTCTTCGACCTGGGCGGGCACTCGCTGCTCGCCGCCCGCGTCGCCGCCCGGCTGCGCACCGCGCTCGGCGCCGACTGCGGCGTACGGGACGTGTTCGAGGCCCGTACGCCCGCGGCCCTGGCCGAGCGGCTGGCCGCCCGCACCGCGTCGGGCGCCCGTCCGGCGCTCACCGCCGGGGAGCGGCCCGAGGTCCTTCCGCTGTCCGACGCTCAGCACCGCCTCTGGTTCCTGCACCAGCTCGAAGGCCCCGGCGCCACGTACAACATCCCGTTCGTGGCCCGGTTCCGTACGCTCCTGGACCCGGAGGCCCTGGACGCGGCCCTCGGGGACGTGGTGGCCCGGCACGAGGCACTGCGCACGGTCTTCGCGGAGCGCGACGGCGAGCCGTACCAGCGGATCCTGGACCCGGCCGACGCCGGGGTGCGGCTCCGCGTGGAGGAGACCGCCACGGGCGATGTCGACGCGGCCGTGGACGCGGCCCTCGGCCATCTCTTCGACCTGTCGGCGGAGGCCCCGGTGCGGGTCACCCTGGTGCGCGACACCGAGCGCGGCGCCGACGCCCTGGTGGTCCTGCTGCACCACATCGCCGGCGACGAGTGGTCGATGGGCCCGTTCCTGAACGGCCTCGAACACGCCTACGCGGCCCGACTCCGGGGCGAGGCACCCGAGTTCGCCCCGCTGCCCGTGCAGTACGCCGACTTCGCGCTCTGGCAGCGCGAGGCCCTGGGCGCCCCGGCGGACCCGGAGTCCCCCGCCGCCCGGCAGGCCGCGTACTGGCGCGAGGCGCTGGCCGGCCTCCCGGCCGAGGCGACCCCGCCCGCCGACCGGCCCCGGCCCGCCGAGCCCGACAACGCGGGCGGCATGGTGCACCACGAGGTGCCCGCCGCCCTCGCCTCCGGCATCCGGCGTTTGGCCCGCGAGTCCGGCACCAGCGTCTTCATGGTCGTGCACGCGGCCGTCGCCACCCTGCTCCACCGGCTCGGCGCGGGCGACGACATCCCCCTCGGAAGCCCCGTCGCCGGCCGCTCCGACCCGGCCCTGGACGGCCTCGTCGGCTTCTTCGTGAACACGGTGGTGCTGCGCGCCGACCTGTCCGGCGACCCGACGTTCGCCGCCCTCCTGGAGCGGGTGCGCGGCGCCGACCTGGCCGCGCTCGACCACGCCGACCTGCCGTTCGACTCGGTCGTGGAGGCGGTCAACCCGGAGCGGTCCCTCACCCGGCACCCGCTCTTCCAGACCATGGTGTCGCACAGCACCGTCACCCAGGACGTGCGCGCCCTGTTCGGCCTGGACGCGGCCGTGGACCGCACCGACCCGGGCGTCGCCAAGTTCGACCTCGACATCACCTTCTCCGACGGCGCCCACGGCGACGAACTGGACCTGGAGGTCTTCTACTCGTCCGCCCTGTACGACCGGGCCACGGCCGACGCGCTCGCCTCCCGCCTCCTTCGCCTCCTGGAGCAGGCCGTCGCCGCCCCGGAGACCCCGGTCTCCGCGTACGAGCTGCGCTCCGACGACGAGCGGGCGCTCCTGGAGCGGTGGAACGACACCGCCGTCGACCACCCGGGCGCGACCGTGGTGGAGATCCTGGCCGAGCGCGTCCGGCAGACCCCGGACGCCGTCGCCCTGGTCTGCGGCGACCTGCGCCTCACCTTCGCCGACCTGGACGACCGGGTCACCCGGCTCGCCCTGTTGCTCGCCGGTGAGGGCGTCGGCCCGGACGCCGTCGTGGCGCTCGCCGTGCCCCGCTCGGCCGAGTCCGTCGTCGCCGCCTTCGCCGTCCTGAAGGCCGGCGGCGCCTATCTGCCGCTCGACCTGGACCACCCGGAGGAGCGCCTGGCGTACATGCTGGACGACGCCTCGCCCGTCTGCGTCGTCACCACCCGGGCCGTGGACGGGCGGGTCCCGGACGCGGCCGGCGCGTCCCGGCTCGTCCTGGACGACCCGGAGGTACGGGACCGACTGGCGGCCGCCGAGGGCCCGGCGCCCCGCGCGCCGCAGCCGGACGACCTGGCGTACGTCATCTACACCTCGGGTTCCACCGGCCGCCCCAAGGGCGTCGGCCTGCACCACGCCGGTCTGACGAACCTGTACCGGGACCACGAGCGGCAGCTCTACCGCCCGGTCGCGGACCGGCTCGGGCGGCGCGTGCGCGCCCTGCACACCGCCTCGTTCTCCTTCGACTCCTCGTGGGAGCAGTTGCTGTGGCTGATCGCGGGCCACGAGCTGCACGTCCTGGACGAGTACGGGCGCCGCGACGCGGACGCCGTCGTCGCCCACGTGCGGGAGGCGCGGATCGACGCGCTCGACGTCACCCCGTCGTACGGCCGCCACCTGCTCGACGCGGGCCTGCTCGCGGGCGACCACCGGCCCCCGCTGTTCCTCCTCGGCGGCGAGGCCGTGCCGCCCGCCCTGTGGACGGAGCTGCGCGCGGTCCCCGGCGTGGAGACGGTCAACTACTACGGTCCCACCGAGTTCACGGTGGACGCCCTGGTCGCCCGGGTCACCGACTGCGCGACCCCGGTGGTGGGCCGCCCGCTCGACAACACCCGGGCGCACGTCCTGGACGCCCGGCTGCGGCCGGTGCCGCCCGGCGTGCCCGGCGAGCTGTACCTCGCGGGCGTCCAGAACGCCCGCGGCTACCTGGGCCGTTCCGTGCTCACCGCCGAGCGGTTCGTGGCCGATCCGTACGGCCCGGCCGGCTCCCGCATGTACCGCACGGGCGACCTGGCGCGCCGCCGCGCCGACGGCCTGATCGAGTTCCTGGGCCGCGCCGACGACCAGGTGAAGATCCGCGGCTTCCGCGTCGAACTCGGCGAGATCGAGGCCGAACTGACGGCCTGCGAGGGCGTCGCCTCGGCGGCCGTCCTGGTCCGCGAGGACGTCCCGGGCGTGCCGCGCCTGGTGGCGTACACGACCGGCGGCGCCGACCCGGACGCGGTGCGCCGCGAGGTCGCCGGGCGCCTGCCCGAGTACATGGTCCCGGCGGCGGTCGTCGCCCTGGACGTCCTGCCGGTGAACGTCAACGGCAAGCTGGACCGGGCCGCGCTGCCCGCGCCCGCCGTGACGGCCGCCGCGCCGTCCCGCGCCCCGCGCGGCGAGACGGAGGAGCGCCTCGCGGAGGCGTTCGCGGAGGTCCTGGGCCTGGCGTCGGTCGGTGCCGAGGACGACTTCTTCGCACTCGGCGGGCACTCCCTGCTCGCGACGCGCCTGGTGGCCCGGGTGCGGGCGGCGGGCCGGGCCTGCTCGGTGCGGGACGTGTTCGAGGCGCGGACGGTCGCGGCGCTCGCGGCCCGGCTCGCGGAGCGGACCGCCTCCGAACGGCCCGCCCTCGCCCCCGCCGTACGCCCCGAGCGGCTGCCCCTCTCGTACGCGCAGCGGCGCCTGTGGTTCCAGTACGACATGGACGGCGCCGGCTCCACGTACACCGTCCCGCTGGCCCTGCGGCTGCGCGAGCGGCCCGACGCCGACGCGCTGCGCGCCGCGTTCGGGGACCTGGTGGCGCGCCACGAGGTGCTGCGGACCGTGTTCGCGGAGGCCGACGGCGAGCCGTACCAGCGGATCCTGGCGCCCGGCGAGGCGCGGGTGCCGTTCGCGGTCCGCGAGGCGGCGCCCGGGGCGCTCGCGGACGCGGTGGAGGCGGCGATCGCGGAGCCCCTGGGCCTGGAGGACGAACTCCCGCTGCGGGTCACCCTGTTCGGCACGGCCGGCGACGAGCACGTCCTCGTCGTGCTCCTGCACCACATCGCGACCGACGAGTGGTCCACCGGACCGCTCCTCACCGACCTGGACACCGCCTACACCGCCCGCCTCGCGGGCCGGGCCCCGGAGTTCCCCGAACTCCCCGTCCAGTACGCCGACTACGCCCTCTGGCAGCGCGCACTCCTCGGCGACCCGGCGGACGCGTCCTCCCTGGCCTGCCGCCAGTCCGCCTTCTGGCGCGACGCCCTGGCCGGGCTGCCGGAGGAGCTGGCGCTGCCCACCGACCGGCCCCGGCCGGCCGTCCCGACCCACCGGGGCGACACGGTCACGGCCGAGCTTCCGGCCGACCTCGTGGCCCGCCTCGACCGGCTGGCGGCGGACTCCGGCGCGACCATGTTCATGGTGGTGCACGCGGCCGTCGCGGCCCTGCTGCACCGGCTCGGCGCCGGGGACGACATCCCCCTCGGCACCCCGGTCGCGGGGCGCGGCGACAGCGCCCTCGACGGGCTCGTGGGCTTCTTCGTCAACACGGCCGTCCTGCGCACCGACCTGTCCGGCGACCCGTCCTTCACCGAACTCCTCGACCGCGCCCGTACGGCGGGCCTCGCGGTCCTCGACCACGCCGACCTGCCCTTCGACGCCGTCGTGGAGGCCGTCGCGCCGGCCCGCTCGCTCGCCCGCCACCCGCTGTTCCAGACGATGGTGGCGTACGAGGGCGGCGGCCCGGACCTGTCCCGGCTGCTCGGCACGGACGCCGGGGAGTTCCCGGTGCGGGGCGGCGCGGCCAAGTTCGACCTGGAGATCCTGTTCCGGCGGACGCGGGGTGCGGACGGCGCCGGTATGACCTGCGGTCTGCGCTACGCGACCGACCTGTTCGAGCGGGCGGGCGCCGAGCGCCTGACCGAACGGCTCGTCCGCCTCCTGGACGCCGTGGCGACCGCGCCCGACGCGCCCGTGTCCTCGGCCGCGCTGATGGACGGGGACGAGCGGTGCCGGGTCCTGGAGGAGTGGAACGCGACCGGCCGTGTCGTGGACGGTCCGCAGACGTTGGCGGACCTGGTGGCGGCGGGTGCGTCCCGCGCCGAGGGACCGGCGCTGGTCTTCGAGGACGAGGAGCTGTCGCGTACGGAGTTCGACGCGCGGGTCAACCGGCTCGCCCGGCTCCTGATCGGCCGGGGCGTGGGACCGGAGTCGGTCGTCGCCGTGGCCCTGCCGCGCTCGCTCGACCTGCTCGTGGCGATCCACGCCGTCGTCCGGGCCGGTGGCGCCTACCTGCCGCTCGACCTCACCCTGCCCGCCGACCGCCTCACCCACATGACGGACACCGCGCGTCCGGTGTGCGTCCTGACCGACCTTCCGTCGCTCGGCGCACTGCCGGCCGGCGTGGAGGCCGAGCCGGTGGTCCTGGACGCGCCCGAGGTGCGTGCGGAGCTGGACGACCTGGCCGGCGCCGAGGTCACGGACGCGGACCGGCGGACGCCGCTGCTCCCCCGCCACCCGGCGTACGTGATCTTCACCTCCGGCTCCACCGGACGTCCCAAGGGCGTCATGGTCGAGCACGAGGCCATCGTCAACCGGCTGGCCTGGATGGAGGGCACCTACCGGCTGACCTCGGCCGACCGGGTCCTCCAGAAGACCCCGACCACCTTCGACGTCTCCGTCTGGGAACTGTTCTGGCCGCTCGCCCAGGGCGTGCCGCTCGTCATCGCCCGGCCCGGGGGCCACCGGGACCCGGAGTACCTCGCGGAGCTGATCCGTGGGCAGCGGGTCAGCGTCCTGCACTTCGTGCCGTCGATGCTCCAGGCGTTCCTGGATTCGGTGGACGTGGCGAACTGCCCGGGCCTCCGTCTGGTCGTGTGCAGCGGCGAGGCCCTGCCCACCGATCTGGTGAACCGTTTCCACACCTCCGCCGGGGGCCGGACGGTCGCCCTGGAGAACCTGTACGGCCCCACCGAGGCCGCCGTGGACGTCACCGCCGCCACCGCCCTCCCGGGCGCCACCACGGCCTCGGCCTCCATCGGCTCCCCCGTCTGGAACACCCGCGTCCACGTCCTCGACGGGCGCCTCCAGCCGGTCCCGGTCGGCGTCCCAGGCGAGCTGTACCTCGCGGGCGTCCAGCTCGCCCGCGGCTACCTCTCCCGCCCCGACCTGACGGCGGAGCGATTCGTCGCGGACCCGTACGGTCCGGCCGGCTCCCGCATGTACCGCACGGGCGACCTCGTCGTCCGGCACGTGGACGGCCGGATCCAGTACCTCGGCCGCACCGACGACCAGGTCAAGCTGCGCGGCCTGCGCATCGAACTCGGCGAGATCGACGCGGTGCTCTCCGGAGCACCCGGCGTGGCGCACGCGGTGACGCTGGTCCGCGAGGACCGGCCCGGCGTGCAGCGGCTCGTGGGGTACGTCGTCGGCACCGGCGACGGGCCGGTCCCCGTGGACGCGGTGCGCGCCCACGCGGCCTCCCGCCTGCCGGAGTACATGGTCCCGAACGTGTTCCTGGAGATCCCGGCCGTTCCCCTCTCCCCCAACGGCAAGCTCGACCGCCGTGCCCTGCCCGTGCCGCCGGACGCCGTCGCCGGACCCTCGCGGGCGCCGAGGGACGCGCGCGAGGAGATCCTGCTCGGGATCGTCGCGGCCGTGCTCGGCCTGGAGACGGCCGGGGTCGAGGACGACTTCTTCGACCTCGGCGGCCACTCCCTGCTCGCGGCCCGCGCGGCGAGCCGGATGCGGTCCGCCCTGGGCGTGGAGTGCTCGGTGCGGGACGTGTTCGAGGCGCGGACGGTCGCGGCGCTCGCATCCCGGCTCGCGGAGCGGACCGCCTCCGAGCGGCCCGTCCTCGCCCCCGCCGTACGCCCGGAGCGGCTGCCGCTCTCGTACGCCCAGCGGCGCCTGTGGCTCTTCGACAGCGTCCGGGGCCCGGGGACCGCGTACAACGTGCCCTTCGCGGTCCGTCTCGGCGGGCCCGTGGACGCGCAGGCCGTACGGGCCGCCGTGGAGGACGTGGTGGCGCGGCACGAGGTGCTGCGGACCGTGTTCGCGGAGGCCGACGGCGAGCCGTACCAGCGGATCCTGACGCCGGGCGAGGCGCGGGTGCCGTTCGCGGTGCGCCGCGTCCACTCCGAGGACCTGGCAGCCGAGGCGGAGGCCGCCTCCCGGTACGTCTTCGACCTGGCCCGGGAGATCCCGGTGCGGGTGACGCTGCTCAGCGCGTCCGACGACGAGCACGTGCTTGTGGTGCTCCTGCACCACATCGCGACCGACGAGTGGTCCACCGGACCGCTCCTCGCCGACCTGGACACCGCCTACGCGGCCCGTGCCACCGGCCGGGCGCCCGAGTTCCCCGAACTCCCCGTCCAGTACGCCGACTACGCCCTCTGGCAGCGCGAACTCCTCGGTGACGCCGAGGAGTCGGACTCGACGGCGGCGCGTCAGGCCGCGTACTGGCGGGAGGCGCTTGCCGGGATTCCGGAGGAGCTGGGGCTGTTCACCGACACCCCGCGCCCGGCGACGCCGACGCACGGCGGCGACGTGGTCCCGTTCGACGTGTCCGCCGCGACGGGCGCCGGGCTCGCCCGGATCGCCCGCGACTCCGGCGCGACGATGTTCATGGTGGTGCACGCGGCCGTCGCGGCCCTGCTGCACCGGCTCGGCGCCGGGGACGACATCCCCCTCGGCGCGCCGGTCTCCGGGCGCGGCGACGAACAGCTCGACGGACTCGTGGGCTTCTTCCTGAACACGCTCGTGCTGCGCGCGGACGTGTCGGGCGAGCCGACGTTCGCGGAGCTGGTCGGCCGGGTGCGGGACACCGGGCTCGCGGGCTTCGCCCAGGCCGATCTGCCGCTCGAAGCGGTGGCGGAGGCGGTGGGCGCGGCCCGCTCCCAGGCCCGCAACCCGCTGTTCCAGGCGATGGTGACGTACCACTCGGTGTCCACCGAGGTCTCCTCGCTCTTCGGGGTCGCGGCCCGTGAACTGCCGGTGGAGATCGGCGGGTCGAAGGTGGACCTGGAGTTCGCGTTCGGCGGCTCGGAGGACGACGGGCGGATCGAGGGCGGTCTGCGGTACGCGACCGACCTCTTCGGCCTGCCGGGTGCCGAACGGCTCGTGGAACGCCTTGTCCGGCTCCTGGACGCCGTGGCGGCCGACCCGGGCGCCCCGGTCTCCTCCCTGGACCTGACGGACGGGGACGAGCGGTGCGCCCTGGAGGGATGGAACGCGACCGAGCGGGTCGTGGACGGTCCCCGGACGCTGGCGGACCTGGTGGCGGCGGGTGCGTCCCGCGCCGAGGGACCGGCGCTGATCTTCGAGGACGAGGAGCTGTCGCGTACGGAGTTCGACGCGCGGGTCAACCGGCTCACCCGGCTGCTCATCGGCCGGGGCGTGGGACCGGAGTCGGTCGTCGCCGTGGCCCTGCCGCGCTCGCTCGACCTGCTCGTGGCGATCCACGCCGTCGTCCGGGCCGGTGGCGCCTACCTGCCGCTCGACCTCACCCTGCCCGCCGACCGCCTCACCCACATGTGCGAGACGGCCCGGCCCGTCGCCGTCCTCACCGACGCGGCCTCGGCGCCGGACCTTCCGGCGGGGCTCGCGGCGGAGCGGATCGTGCTCGACTCGGCCGCCGTGGCGGCGGAGTGGGCGGGCGCGGACGCGCACGCGGTGACGGACGCGGACCGGTCGGCCCCGCTCCTTCCCCGCCACCCGGCGTACGTCATCTTCACCTCCGGCTCCACCGGACGCCCCAAGGGCGTCATGGTCGAGCACGAGGCCATCGTCAACCGCCTCCAGTGGATGCAGGGCGCGTACGGACTCACGCCCGCCGACCGGGTCCTCCAGAAGACCCCGACCACCTTCGACGTCTCCGTGTGGGAGCTGTTCTGGCCGGTGGCGCAGGGCGTGCCTCTGGTGATCGCCCGGCCCGACGGGCACAAGGACCCGGAGTACCTGGCCGAGGCGATCCGCGAACGGCGGGTCAGCGTGCTGCACTTCGTGCCGTCGATGCTCCAGGCGTTCCTGGATTCGGTGGACGTGGCGGACTGCCCGGGCCTCCGTCTGGTCGTGTGCAGCGGCGAGGCCCTGCCCACCGATCTCGTGGACCGTTTCCACGCCTCCGCCGGGGGCCGGACGGTCGCCCTGGAGAACCTGTACGGCCCCACCGAGGCCGCCGTGGACGTCACCGCCGCCACCGCCCTCCCGGGCGCCACCACGGCCTCGGCCTCCATCGGCTCCCCCGTCTGGAACACCCGCGTCCACGTCCTCGACGGGCGCCTCCAGCCGGTCCCGGTCGGCGTGCCCGGCGAGTTGTACCTCGCCGGCGTCCAGCTCGCCCGCGGCTACCTCTCCCGCCCCGACCTGACCGCCGAGCGGTTCGTGGCCGACCCGTACGGGCCCGCCGGCAGCCGCATGTACCGGACCGGCGACCTGGTCGTCCGGCACGACGACGGGCGGCTCCAGTACCTCGGCCGCACCGACGACCAGGTCAAGCTGCGCGGCCTGCGCATCGAACTCGGCGAGATCGACGCGGTGCTCTCCGGGGCGCCCGGGGTGGCCCGTGCCGTCTCGGTGGTCCGCGAGGACCGGCCGGGCGTGCGCAGGCTCGTCGCCTACGCCGTCCCGGCGGGCGAAGGACCGCTCGACGCGGACGCGCTGCGGGCGCACGCGGCGACGCGGCTCCCGGAGTACATGGTCCCGGCCGTGATCCTGGAGATCCCGTCCGTGCCGCTCTCGCCGAACGGCAAGCTGGACCGGCGCGCCCTGCCGGTGCCGCCGGAGCCCCGCCGGGCGACGGCACCGACCGCGCCGGCCGCCGCCTCCGAGACCCCGGCCGAGCTGCTCGCGCGGCTCATGGCCGAGGTCCTGGGGCTGCCCGCCGCGGGGCCCGACGACAACTTCTTCGAGCTGGGCGGCGACAGCATCGTCTCCATCCGGTACGTCAGCCAGGCCCGCAAGGCCGGGTTCACGGTGACGGCCCGCCAGGTGTTCCAGCACCCGACGCCGGCCGGCCTGGCCGCCGTCGCCGCGCCCGCCGCCCCGGCGGGCAGGGCGACGGAGCGTCCGGCCGAACAGGCGACGGGCCCGCTGGTCCTGCCGCCGGTGGCGCACTGGTTCGCGGGGCGCGGCGGCGCGTACCGCCGGTTCTGCCAGGCCCGTCTGGTGCTGCTGCCCGCCGGGGTGCGGCACGCGGACCTGGAGACCGCGCTCCAGGCGGTCCTGGACCGGCACGACGGTCTGCGGCAGGTGCTGACCGTGGCCCGGCCCGGGGTGTGGAGCGCCGAAATCGCCCCGGTCGGCTCGCTGAAGGCGGCCTCGCTGCTGCGGACGGTGGACGCGGCCGGGCTCGACGCCGGAGCCCTGCGGGAGCTGGTCTCGCGCGAGTCGGACCGGGCCGCGGGCGAGCTGGACCCGGAGTCCGGGCGGACCGTGCGGGCCGTGCGCTTCGACGCCGGTCCCGGCGAGCCGGGCAGGCTGCTGCTCGTCGCCCACCACCTGGTGGTGGACGAGGTGTCGTGGCAGATCCTGCTGCCGGACCTGCGGGCCGCGTGCGAGGCTGCGGCGGAGGGACGGACGCCCGCCCTGGACGCTCTGAACGCCCTCGACGCCGTGCCGACGGCGCTGCGGACCTGGACGGCGGGACTGCTCGCCGAGGCGCAGAGCGCCCGGCGGACCGCCGAACTGGACCGGTGGCTGGCCGAGTCCGCGACCGGCGGGCGGCTCCTGACGGACCGTGCCCTCGATCCGGCGCGGGACACGGTGGCGACCGCGCGGCGGCTCACCGTGCGGCTCTCCGCCGAGCGCACCGAGCCCCTGCTGACCGCCGTGCCGCAGGCCTTCCACGGCACGGTCAACGACACGCTCCTGACCGCGCTCGCGCTCGCCGTGGGCGACTGGGCGGCCCGGCGGGGGAAGCCGGCGGACGGCCTGACCGTGGAGCTGGAGGGCCACGGCCGGGAGCAGGACCTCGTCCCGGGCGCCGACCTGACCCGTACGGTCGGCTGGCTGACCGGCGTGTACCCGCTGCGGCTCACGGCGGACTCCTACGACGCGCGGGCGGTCGTGGGCGGGACGCAGGACGCCGGAGCGGCCCTGAAGGAGATCAAGGAGCGGATCCGCGGGGTCCCGGACGGCGGGATCGGCGCCGGGCTGCTGCGGTACGCCAACGCCGCCACCGCCGGGCTGTTCGACCCGGAGGACCGCCCGGAGATCCTGTGGAACTACCTGGGCCGGCAGACCGCCGCCCGGCAGTCCGCCTGGGGCCCGGCCGAGGAGGCCGACGCGCTCGCCGTCGGCCCCGAGCCGGACGCCCCGCTCGCGTACCCCCTCCAGGTGGACGCGGAGGTCGAGCACGGCCCGGACGGGCCGGAGCTGGCCGCCTCCTTCCTGTGGGCGGGCGACGCCCTGCCCCAGGACACGGTCGCGGCGCTCGCGGACGGCTGGACGGCCGCCCTCGACGCGCTCGCGGCCTGGGCGGCGGGCGGGGTCACCGCCGGGCACACCCCGTCCGACCTCGACCTGCTCGACCTCGACCAGAACCAGATCACCATGCTCGAAGAAATGTGGAGGGCCCAGCAGTGACGCAGGCTCGTATCGAGGACATGCTGCCGCTGTCCCCCCTTCAGCAGGGCATGCTGTTCCACTCCGTCTACGACGACGGGGCCGCCGACGTGTACACCGTGCAGGTGTCGGTGGGGCTCTCGGGCCCGGTCGACGCCGACCGCCTGGAGCGGGCGGCCGCGGCGCTGCTGCGCCGGCACCCGAACCTGCGGGCCGGCTTCTGGCACGAGGGGGTGCCGCAGCCGGTGCAGTTCGTGCCGGCGGAGGTGCCCTTCGCCCTGGAGCGGGTGGACCTGACGGGGGGCGCTTCCGGTGCGTCGGGCCCGTCCGGCGCACCGGGTGCTTCGGGCCCTTCGGGTGCCTCGGTGGAGGACCGGCTCGCCGGGCTGCGCCGGGCCGAGCTGGCCCGCCGCTTCCAGCTGCACCGGCCGCCGCTCCTTCGCCTGGTCCTGGCCCGGGTGGGCGAGGACGACCACCGCCTGGTGATCACGGTCCACCACATCCTGGTCGACGGCTGGTCGATGCCGCTCCTCGTAGGTGACCTGCTCGCCCTGTACGCGGCGGACGGGGACGCCTCCGGGCTGCCGCCGGTGCGCCCGTACCGCGCGTACCTGAAGTGGCTGAAGGAGCAGGACGGTCCGGCGGCCGAGGCCGCCTGGCGCGGGGCGCTCGCCGGGGTCGAGGAGGCGACGCTGGTCGCGGAGCCCGACCCGGCGCGCACCCCGGTCCGGCCGGGCGTGCGGTCCCTGGAGCTGTCGGAGGAGGCCACCGCCCGTCTGACGGCGGCGGCCCGCCGCCTCGGCACCACGCCGAGCACCCTGGTCCAGTGCGCCTGGGGGCTGCTCGTCGGCGGTCTGACGGGCCGCCGGGACGTGCTGTTCGGTCTGACCGTGTCGGGCCGTCCGGACGAGATACCCGGTGTCGAGTCGATGGTCGGCCTGTTCATCACGACCGTGCCGGTGCGGCTGTCGGTCCGCAACGAGGAGACGGTCGAGGGGCTGCTCCGCCGCTTCCGCGACGAGCAGAACGCCCTCCTGGCCCACCACCACCTGGGGCTGCGGCTCATCCGCAAGCAGAGCGACGCGGGCGAGCTGTTCGACACCCTCGTCGTCATCGAGAACTACCCGGTGGACCCGGCGGCGCGCGAGACCGTCGCCGCCGGGGTGCGGGTGACCGGGGTCGAGGCGGAGGACGCCACCCACTACCCGCTGACCCTCGCGGTGTCCCTGGACGCGCGGGCCACGCTGCGCCTGGAGTACCGCCCGGACGTCTTCGACGACCGTCGCGCGGGCCTGATCGCGGACCGGCTCGCCCACGTCCTGGACCGGATCGCGGAGGAGCCCGGCACGGCGGTCGGGGCGCTGCCCCTGCTGCCCGAGGCCGAGTCGGCGCGGGTGCGCGGGAGCTGGCCGGGGACGGTGCGGGACGTGCCGGCGGGCACGGTCGCGGACGTGTTCGCGGAGCGGGCGGCCCGTACCCCCGACGAGGTCGCGGTGGTGTGCGGCGGGGAGTCGCTGACCTTCGCGGAGGTCTCCGCGCGGTCCGCGCGGCTCGCGTCGCTGCTCGCCGCGCGGGGCGTGGGCCCCGAGTCGGTGGTGGCGCTCGCCGTGCCGCGCTCGGCGGAGACGGTGGTGGCGATCCTCGCCGTCCTGCGGGCCGGCGGCGCGTACCTGCCGCTCGACCTGGACTATCCGGCGGAGCGGCTCGGTCTGATGATCGACGACGCGCGTCCGGTGTGCGTGGTGACCACCGCGCGCGGCCTGGGGCTGCTGCCGGAGGCCGGCGACGGGCCCGAGCGGCTGGTCCTGGACGCGCCGGAGACGGCCGCCGCCCTGGCCGCGGCCCCGGCGGAGTTCGCCTCCCCGGCCGTCGCGGACGGGCACCCGGCGTACGTCATCTACACGTCCGGCTCGACCGGGCGCCCCAAGGGCGTCGTGCTGACCCACGGCGGCCTGTCCAACCTGTACGCCAACCACATCGCGGACGTGTTCGGCCCGGTGGTCGAGGCGACCGGCGGCCGGCGCCTGCGGGCCCTGCACACGGCGTCGTTCAGCTTCGACACCTCCTGGGAGCAGCTGTTCTGGCTGGTCGCCGGGCACGAGCTGCACGTCCTGGACGAGGTGGGCCGCAGGGACGCCGAGTTCGTCGTGTCGTACGTGCGGGAGCACCGGATCGAGACGATGGACGTCACCCCGACGTACGCGCTCGGCCTGCTCGACCAGGGGCTCCTGGACCCGGCCGCGCACCGTCCGGCGCTGCTGCTGCTCGGCGGCGAGGCGGTGCCGGAGGCGCTGTGGTCGGCGGTGCGGGCGGCGACCGGCGTGATGTCGGTGAACCTGTACGGCCCGACCGAGTACACGGTGGACGCGCTCGCGGCGGATCTGGCGGCCTCGGCGACGCCGGTGGTGGGCCGGCCGATCGGCAACACGCGCGCGTACCTGCTCGACGCGGCGCTGCAGCCGGTGCCGGCCGGGGCGACCGGCGAGCTGTACCTCGCGGGGCACGGCACGGCGCGCGGCTATCTGGGCCGGTTCGCGCTGACGGCGGAGCGGTTCGTGGCCGACCCGTACGGGCCCCCGGGGTCGCGGATGTACCGCACGGGCGACCTGGCGCGGCTGCGCGCCGACGGGGAGATCGAGTTCCTGGGCCGGGCCGACGACCAGGTGAAGATCCGGGGCTTCCGGATCGAGCCGGGCGAGGTCGAGTCGGCGCTCGCGGCGGTCGACGGGGTCGGCGCGGCGGCCGTGGTGGTCCGCGAGGACACGCCGGGGGTGAAGCGGCTCGTCGGCTACGTGACGGGCACGGCGGACCCGGCGGCGGTCCGCGAGGAGCTGGCGGCGAGCCTGCCGGACCACATGGTCCCGGCGGCGGTCGTGGTCCTGGACGCGCTGCCGTTCACGGTCAACGGCAAGCTGGACCGGGCGGCGCTGCCCGCGCCGGTGTTCGGCGGCTCCGAGGGGTCGCGGGCGCCGAGCGGGGAGCGCGAGGAGGCCCTGTGCCGGGTCTTCACCGAGGTCCTGGGGCTCGCGTCGGTGGGCGTGGACGACGACTTCTTCGCCCTGGGCGGCGACAGCATCGTCTCCATCCGGCTGGTGACCCGGGCCCGCAAGGAGGGCCTGGTCCTGACCCCGCGCGACGTGTTCGAGCGGCGGACGGTCGCGGCGCTGGCGCTCGCGGCCCGGACGCCGGAGGAGAAGGCGGCGGCCACGGCCTCCCCGGACGCGGACGCCCCGCTGGTGGACCTGGACGAGGCCGGGCGGACGGTCCTGGCGGAGGTGTTCCCGGGCGCCGAGGAGGTGCTGCCGCTGGCGCCGCTCCAGGAGGGCCTGTACTTCCACGCGCAGTACGACGACCGGGCGCTCGACGTCTATCTGATGCAGAACTTCGTGGAGCTGCGGCACGCCGTGGACACGGCCGCGCTGCGCTCGGCGTTCGACGCGATGCTGCGCCGCCACCCGAACCTGCGCTCCGCGTTCTGGCACGAGGGCCTGCCGGGCCCGGTGCAGGTGGTGCCCGCCGCGTGGGAGCTGCCGTGGGAGGTCCGCGACCTGACGGGTCTCGACCGGGCCGCGCAGGACGAGGCGCAGCGGGAGTTCTCCCTCGCGGACGCGGCGACCCGGTTCGACCTGTCGGCGCCGCCGCTGATGCGCGTGACGCTGCTGAAGTTCGCCGAGGACCGCTGGATGCTGTGCGTGACGCAGCACCACATCCTCACCGACGGCTGGTCGGAGTCGCTGTTCTTCGAGGAGCTGTTCGCGCTGTACGGGGCGGGCGGGCGCGAGGAGATCCTGCCGCCGGTCACGCCGTACCGGGAGTACCTGCGCTGGCTCGCGGGCACCGACGGGGACGCGGCACGGGCCGCCTGGCGCGACCACCTGTCGGGCCTGGACCAGGCGACCCTGGTGGCGCCGGCCGACCCGACCCGGCAGCCGGTGACGGCCGAGGTGGTGGACATCGCGCTCGGCGCGGAGACCAGCGACCGGCTGCGGTCGTTCGCGCGGGGCTGCGGCGTCACCCTGAACACGGTCCTCTCGGCGGCCTGGGCACTGTCCCTGTCCGGGATGACCGGCCGGGACGACGTGGTGTTCGGCGCGACGGTCTCGGGCCGTCCGGCGGACGTGCCGGGCGTCGACCAGATGATCGGCATGTTCATGAACACGCTGCCGTTCCGGGTGACGCTGCGCCCCTCGGAGACGCTGCGGGACCTGCTCGTCCGGATGCAGGGCGAGCACGCCGACCTGCTGCCCCACCACTACCTGGGGCTCGGCCCGATCCAGCGGGGCACCGGGATCGGTCAGCTCTTCGACACGCTGTACGTGTTCCGGAACACGCCGCTGGACGACGCGGCGCGCGAGGAGGCGGTGGAGCGGCACCAGATCGGCTGGACGCACAGCGTCGACGGCACGCACTATCCGCTGACCCTGGCGGTCACCCCGGAGCGTTCGCTCGAACTGAGCCTGGCGTACCGGCCGGACCTGTACGACCGGGAGGCCGCCGAGCGGCTCGCGGGCCGGCTGCGGCTGCTCGTGGAGCAGTTCGCGGCGGGCGGGGCGACGCCGGTGGGCCGGCTGCGGACCCTGGAGAACGCCGAGCGGGCGGAACTGCTCGCCCTGGGCGACGACACCGGACACGACGTGCCGGACGTGCCGCTGGTGGACCTGTTCGCCCGGCAGGCGGCGCGGACCCCGGAGGCCACGGCGCTGGTCTTCGAGGACGAGCGGCTGACCTACGCGGAGCTCGACGAGCGGGCCAACCGGCTCGCCCGGGCGCTGATCGCGCGCGGAGCCGGTCCGGAGCGGACGGTGGCCCTGGGCCTGCCGCGCTCGGCGGACTTCGTGGTCGCGCTGTTCGCGGTGCTCAAGGCGGGGGCGGCGTACCTGCCGCTGGACCTGGACCACCCGGTGGACCGCCTTGCCGCGATGGTCGAGGACGCGGTGCCGGTCTGCCTGGTCACCGTGGACGCCGTACGGGGCCGGGTCCCGGTCGTGGACGGCGTGCCGCCGCTCGCCCTGGACGACCCGGCGGTCGTCGCCGAACTGGCGGCGCTGCCCGGCGGTCCGGTCGCGGAGGAGGAGCTGACCGGGCCGCGCGACGGGCGCCACCCGGCGTACCTGATCCACACCTCGGGTTCGACCGGCCGCCCCAAGGGCGTGGTCGTGCCGGGCTCGGGTCTGGTCAACATGCTGCTCAACCACCGGGAGCGGATCTTCGACCCGGCGGTGAAGCTGGCGGGCGGGCGCCGGATGCGGGTCGCGCACACGGTGTCGTTCGCGTTCGACATGTCGTGGGAGGAG
Organism: Streptomyces cinereoruber; assembly: GCF_009299385.1. Lineage (NCBI taxonomy): Bacteria > Bacillati > Actinomycetota > Actinomycetes > Kitasatosporales > Streptomycetaceae > Streptomyces > Streptomyces cinereoruber. The sequence goes on from NZ_CP023693.1 coordinate 935,365, forward strand.
TTCTTCTGGCTGGTCGACGGGCACGAGGTGCACGTCATCGGCGAGGAGCTGCGGCTCGACCCGGCGGCCCTGACGGCGCACTACGACCGGGTCGGCATCGACGTCGTCAACGTCACCCCGTCGTACGGGCAGCAGCTGGTCGACGCGGGCCTGCTCGACGCGGACCGGCACCGCCCGGCGCTCGTGCTGCTCGGTGGCGAGGCCGTGCCGGACTCCCTCTGGACGCTCCTGGAGGAGACCGAGGGCACGATGGGCTACAACCTGTACGGGCCCACCGAATACACGATCAACGCGCTGGGCGCCGACGTGGAGGAGAGTGTGTCGTCCTGCGTGGGCCGGCCCATCCACAACACCCGCGCCTATGTGCTCGACAGCGCGCTGCGGCCGGTGCCGCGCGGGGTGCCGGGCGAGCTGTACCTGGCGGGCGCGGGCCTGGCCCGGGGCTACTTCGCGCGTCCGGCGCTGACGGCTGAGCGGTTCGTGGCCGACCCGTTCGGGGAGCCGGGCACGCTGATGTACCGCACGGGCGACCTGGTGCGCTGGCGCGAGGACGGGCAGATCGACTACCTGGGCCGGGCCGACCACCAGGTGAAGGTCCGCGGCTTCCGGATCGAGCTGGGCGAGATCGAGTCGGCGCTCGCCGCCGCTCCCGGGGTGGCCGCCGCCGCGGTGGTCGTGCACACCGGGGCGAACGGCGTGAAGCGGCTCGTGGCGTACACCGTGCCCGCCTCGGAGGCGGTCCGCACCGACCCGGAGGCGGAGGCGGCGGAGCTGCGCGCCCTGCTGTCGGCGACGCTGCCGGAGTTCATGGTGCCGTCGGCGTTCGTCGAACTGGCGGCGCTGCCGGTGACGGTGAACGGCAAGGTGGACCGGGCGGCGCTGCCCGCCCCGGTGTTCGCGGACGCGGGCGGCGGCCGGCCGCCGAAGGACGCCCGCGAGGAGCTGCTCTGCGGGATCTTCGCGGACGTGCTCGGTCTGGATCGGGTCGGCGTGGAGGACAACTTCTTCGAGCTGGGCGGGCATTCGCTGCTCGCGATGCGGCTCGTGGGGCGCATCCGCGACGAGCTGGGCGTGCCGGTGCAGGTGGGCACGGTGATGTCGGCGCCGACGGTCGCGGACGTGGCGGCCCGGATCGGGTCGGACTCGCGCCGGGACGCGCTGCGGGTGCTGCTGCCGTTGCGCGAACGGGGCACGAAGGCGCCGCTGTTCTGCTTCCACCCGGCGTCCGGGTTCAGCTGGCAGTACACGGGCCTGCTGCGCCACCTGGACGCGGACCGGCCGCTGTACGGCGTGCAGTCGCCCGGTCTGGCCGGGGCGCTGCCGGAGGCGGCCGACGTGGCGGAGCTGGCCGAGCTGTACCTGGCGGCGATCCGGGAGGTGCAGCCGGAGGGCCCGTACCACTTCGCGGGCTACTCCTTCGGCGGGACGGTGGCGCACACCCTGGCGTCGATGCTCCGGGAGCGGGGCGAGGAGGTCGCCTTCCTGGCGCTGCTCGACGCCTATCCGCCGGAGCGGGACGACTGGTCGTACCTGGACGGGCCGGACTGGCGCGAGCGCCTGGAGCGGGAAGAGAACGGCTTCCTGCTCTCGGTGGCGGGCCTGGGCGCGGAGGAGTCCGGGCGCGGCGGGGTGACGCGGGAGGAGGCCGTCGCGGCGATCCGGGACAGCCAGGGCCTGCTCGCCGGGTTCGACGAGGAGCTGCTGCGGGCGATCGTGGACACCAACGTGCACTGCGTGCGGCTGCTCTCGCGCAGTACGACCCGTCACTTCGACGGCGACGTGCTGTTCTTCACGGCCTCGCGCACGACCGCGCCGGAGGACGCGCCGGGCACGGTGTGGCCGGCGTACGTGTCGGGGCGGCTCACCGAGCACGTCCTCGACCGGGGTCACGACGAGCTGATGGCCCCCGAGGCGCTGGCGGAGATCGGCCCGCTCCTGGACGGGGCGCTGCGCGCCGTCGCGGAGAAGCGGCCGGTTTCCGTGCGGGCGGGGGCGGTTCGGCGGGTTCCGGAGCCCGAGCGCCTTTGAACGCCCCTCGGGAACCGATGGGCAACCAGTCAAACTTAGGCTAGGCTTACCTAAGTACGAGGAGAGATCGTGACGGATATCAACGGACCGGGCAGACCCGGACCGGACGGAAGCGGGCCGGACGGCCACGTGCCGAACGGCACCGGTCCGAACGGCGAGTTCGCGGGCCGCGTGGCGCTGGTCACCGGCGCCGCCCAGGGCATAGGAGAGGCGGTGGTGCGCGCCCTCTCCGCGCGCGGGGCCGCCGTCGCGGCGACCGACCTCTCGGAGCGGGAGCTCGGGCAGAGCGTCGCCCGGCTGGCCGAGGAGGCCGGCGCGGACCCGGCCGCCGGGCCGGTCGTCCCGTACCGGCTCGACGTCACCGCGCCCGACGACGTGGCCGAGACCGTGGAGCGCGTCTCGCGCGAACTCGGCCCCGTGGACATCCTGGTGAACGTCGCCGGGATGCTGCGGACCGGCCCGGCCGTCGAGACGACGGACCGCGACTGGGCGGACGTGTTCGCGGTCAACACGACCGGGGTCTTCCACCTGTCCCGCGCCGTCGTCGCCGGCATGGCCGCCCGGGGCTCCGGCTCCGTGGTGACCGTCGCCTCCAACGCCGCCGGGATACCCCGCGCGGACATGAGCGTGTACGCCGCCTCCAAGGCGGCCGCCGTGGCCTTCACCAAGTGTCTGGGCCTGGAGGTGGCCGCCCGGGGCGTGCGCTGCAACGCCGTCTGTCCCGGTTCCACCGACACGCCGATGCAACGCTCCCTGTGGGACGGCGACTCCGTCCCCGACAGCGTCCTCGACGGCGATCTCGCCACCCACCGCACCGGCATCCCCCTGCGCCGCATCGCCCGGCCGGAGGACGTCGCGGAGGCGGTCGTCTTCCTCGCCTCCGACCGGGCCCGCCACATCACCATGCAGGACCTGTACGTCGACGGCGGCGCCACCCTGCGCTGACGGCCCGCGCGGCGCGGCCCCCGGGGCCCGAGCCGCCCACCCACCTCACCGAACCAAGGAGCCCACCCGTGTCGACGGTCCCCCAGGTCGCCGCGCACCCGCCCGCGTCCGCCCCCATACCCGCGCCCTCCCCCGCACCCCCGGCCGCTCCGGCCCCCGCGCCCGTCCGCGCCGCCACCCCCACGTCCTCGGCCGTCGGCGCCGCCACCGGGCTGCTCGACGCCTTCCGCGCCGGCGACCGCTTCCTCGCCACGCCCACCCGGACCCTGCTCGCCCACGGCGTCCTGAGCGAGGTCCCGCACGGCACCGACCCGATCGCCGAGCGGGTGGCCGACGCCCTCGCCGAGGCCCGCGCCGGACGCCACGCCGCCCCCGTCGTGATGGGCGCCGTCCCCTTCGACCAGGACGCTCCGGCCGCGCTCGTCGTGCCCGAGACGGTCCGCACCGGACCGGCCCTCGCCTCCGACCCGCTCGTCGCGCTGCCCGCCGACGCGCCCCGCGCCGGCGACTGGACGGTCCGCCCCCACCCGGAGCCGGAGGAGTACGCCAAGGGCGTCGCCGCCGCCGTCGACCGCATGTGGAACGGCGAGTTCAGCAAGGTGGTGCTCGCCCGCACCCTGGAGGTCACCGGACCCGACGAGCTGGACATCGCCGCCATGGTCCGCCGGCTCGCCCGCCGCGACCCCTGCGGCTACACCTTCGCGCTGCCCACCCACCCCGGCCGCACCCTGCTCGGGGCCAGCCCCGAACTCCTGGTCTCCCGGCGCGGCGACCGACTGGTCTCCAACCCGCTGGCCGGCTCCACCCCCCGCAGCGACGACCTCGCCGAGGACGTGCGCCGCGCCGCGGCCCTCCTGGAGTCCGCCAAGGACCTGCACGAGCACGCCGTCGTCGTCGACGCCGTGCACCAGGCGATGGCCCCGTACTGCTCCGCCATCGACGTCCCCACCCGGCCGTCGCTGATCCGCACCGCCGCCATGTGGCACCTGTCCACCACGGTCACCGGCACCCTCGCCCACCCCGAGGTGTCGGCCCTGGAGATCGCCTCCTCGCTCCACCCCACCCCGGCGGTCTGCGGCACCCCGACGCCGCTGGCCCGCGAGGTCATCCGGGAGACCGAGCCCTTCGACCGCGGCTTCTTCACCGGCATCGTCGGCTGGGGCGACGCGGACGGCAACGGCGAATGGGTCGTCACCATCCGCTGCGCCGAGGCCGAGGAGCGCACCCTGCGCCTGTACGCGGGGGCCGGCGTCGTCGCCGCGTCCGTGCCGGAGGACGAGTCCGCCGAGACCGCCGCGAAGTTCCGCACCTTCCTGCACGCCGTGGGAGCCGAGCTGTGACCGCGCCGACCCGTCCCGCGTCCCTCGGGGAGCCGTCCGGGGACGTCCCGTACACCACCCCCACCTGGCCGGCGGAGTTCGCCGAGCGGTACCGGGCGGCCGGCTGGTGGGAGGGCGTCACCTTCGGGACGATGCTCCGCACCCGGGCCGGGGCCCACCCCGACCGCGTCGCCGTCGTCGACCGCGCGGGCCCCGGCGGCGCCCGGCGCGCCTGGACCTACGCCGAGCTCGACCTGCGCGCCGACCGGCTCGCGGCCGGCCTCGCGGCCCGCGGGATCGGCGCCGGCGACAGGGTCGTCGTCCAACTGCCCAACGTCGCCGAGTTCCTCGAAGTGGTCTTCGCGCTCTTCCGCCTCGGCGCGCTCCCCGTCTTCGCGCTGCCCGCGCACCGCGAGTCGGAGATCTCCTACTTCTGCTCCTTCACCGGGGCCGTCGCCTACGTGATCCCCGACGTCCACGGCGGCTTCGACCACCGCGCCCTGGCGACCACGGTCCTCGCCCGCTCCCCCGAGCTGCGGCACGTGTTCGTCGTCGGCGAGGACGCCGGGCCCTTCGAGGCCCTGGCCGACGTCCCGGCCGAGCCGGTCGGGCTGCCCGACCGCGACCCCTCGGAGACGGCGTTCCTCCAGCTCTCCGGCGGCAGCACCGGCGTGCCCAAGCTGATCCCCCGGACGCACGACGACTACGTCTACTCGCTGCGCGGCTCCGCCGAGATCTGCGCGCTCGACGAGGACAGCGTCTACCTGTGCGTGCTGCCCGCCGCCCACAACTTCCCGCTCTCCTCGCCCGGTTCGCTGGGCACCCTGTACGCGGGCGGACGGGTCGTCATGTGCCCGCAGCCGGCCCCGGACGTGGCGTTCCCACTGATCCGGGACGAGGGCGTGACCATCACCGGTCTCGTGCCGCCGCTCGCGCTCGTCTGGATCGACGCCGCCCCCGGCTCCGCGTACGACCTCTCCACCCTGGACGTGCTCCTGGTCGGCGGCGCCAGGCTCGCCGACGAGGTGGCCCGCCGGGTCCGGCCCGCCCTGGGCTGCACCCTCCAGCAGGTCTTCGGGATGGCCGAGGGCCTGGTCTGCTACACCCGCCTGGACGACGACCCGGAGACGGTCGTCACCACCCAGGGCCGCCCCATCTCCCCGGACGACGAGATCCGGGTCGTGGACGACGAGGACGAGGACCTGCCGGTCGGCGCCACCGGGCACCTGCTGACCCGGGGCCCGTACACGATCCGCGGGTACTGGAACGCGCCGGAGCACAACGCCCGGGCGTTCACCGAGGACGGCTTCTACCGGACCGGCGACCTCGTCCGGCTCACCCCGAGCGGCCACCTGGTGGTCGAGGGGCGCGCCAAGGACCAGATCAACCGGGGCGGCGAGAAGATCGCGGCCGAGGAGGTCGAGAACCACCTCCTGGCCCACCCGTCGGTGCACGACGCCAACGTGGTGGCCGAGCCCGACCCGTACCTCGGCGAGCGCAGCTGCGCGTACGTGATCCGCCGCCCGGGGACGGAGGAGGTCGAGGCGCCGGCCCTCAAGCGCTTCGTGCGGGAGCGCGGGCTCGCCGCCTACAAGGTCCCCGACCGGATCGTCTTCGCCGACGCCTTCCCGACGACGGGCGTCGGGAAGATCTCCAAGAAGGACCTCCGCGCCGGCAGCGCGAGCGCCTGACATCCCCTCACCACCCCGCCCCCGCCGTCCCGCCCCTCCGAAACGGACCGTCATGAGCCTCCCCGCCGTCCCGCCCTATCCGATGCCCCGCCCCGGCGACCTGCCGGCCAACCGGGTGGACTGGACCGTCGACCCGGACCGCGCCGTGCTCCTCGTGCACGACCTCCAGAACCACTTCCTGACCCCGTTCGACGACGGCGCCGAGCCGCTCACCGCACTGCTCGCCAACCTGAACCGGCTCCGCGAGGAGGCCGCGCGGCTCGGCGTGCCCGTCGTCTACACCGCCCAGCCCGGCGGCCAGACGCCCGAGCAGCGCGGCCTCCAGCAGGACTTCTGGGGTCCCGGCGTCCCGGACGACCCGCACGCCGTGGCGATCGCGGACGCCGTCGCACCCGAGCCCGGCGACATCCGCCTCACCAAGTGGAAGTACAGCGCCTTCGTCCGCACCGACCTCCTGGAGCTGCTGCGCGAGCAGGGCCGCGACCAGCTCGTGGTCACCGGCGTGTACGCGCACATCGGGGTCCTGATGACGGCCTGCGACGCGTGGATGAGCGACATCCAGGCCTTCGTCGTCGCGGACGCCGTGGCCGACTTCTCCGAGCGCGAGCACCGGATGGCCCTGGAGTGGGCGGCGGGCCGCTGCGCCGTCGTCACCACGACCGAACGGGTGTTCTGACCCGTCGCGTTCCGCGAGGAGGCCCCGCACCTCTCCGTCACCGCCCGCTCGCGCTGCGTCGCCCTCCCGCATGGAACTTCCGGTTCCGGGAACTCGGGGGAGGGGAATGCGGGGGGCACGCGACGGAGAGAGAACCATGGCTTCTGAAGTGTCACGGCCCCCCGCACCGGGGCCCGGGGAATCGACGGTCACCACCGCCGTACCGGCCCGCCTCGACCGCCTGCCGTGGTCGCGGTGGCACTGGATGATCGTGATCGGCCTCGGCACCGTCTGGATCCTGGACGGCCTGGAGGTCACGATCGTCGGCAACGTCGCCGGCCGCATCGCCGAGGACGGCAGCGGCCTCGACATCACCGCCGCGCAGATCACCGGCGTCGCCGCCGCCCTGTACGTGGCGGGCGCCTGCTCCGGCGCGCTGTTCTTCGGCTGGCTGACCGACCGCTACGGCCGCAAACGCCTCTTCATGGTGACGCTGGTCGTCTACCTGGCGGCGACCGCGATGACGGCCCTGTCGTTCGAGTCCTGGTGGTTCTTCCTCTTCCGGTTCCTCACCGGCTTCGGCATCGGCGGCGAGTACGCGGCCATCAACTCCGCCATCGACGAGCTGATCCCCTCGCACTACCGCGGCCGGGTCGACCTCATCATCAACGGAAGCTACTGGCTGGGCGCGATCGGCGGCTCGCTGCTGTCCATCGTGATGCTGGACACCGACATCTTCCCGAAGGACCTCGGCTGGCGGCTCAGCTTCGCCCTCGGCGTCGTCCTCGGGCTGGTCATCCTGCTGGTGCGCCGACACGTCCCGGAGAGTCCGCGATGGCAGTTCATCCACGGCCGCGGCGAGGAGGCGGAGGAGCTCGTCGGCTCCGTGGAGAAGGAGATCGAGGAGGAGAAGGGCGTCCGGCTGCCCCCGCCGGACCGCGAGATCACCATCCACCAGCGCAAGAGCATCGGCTTCGGCCTGATCGCCAAGACGGTGTTCCACACCTATCCGCGCCGGGCGGTCCTCGGGCTCTCCCTCTTCATCGGGCAGGCGTTCCTGTACAACGCCATCACCTTCGGCTTCGGCACCATCCTGATCACGTTCTTCGACGTGCCCACGGGCAGCACCGGCTACTACTTCGCCGTGATCGCCGCGGGCAACTTCATGGGGCCGCTGCTGCTCGGCAAGCTCTTCGACACGGTCGGCCGCCGGATCATGATCTCGTCGACGTACCTGCTCTCGGGCATCCTCCTGTTCGGCACCGCCTGGCTCTTCGACCGCGGCTCGCTGAGCGCCACCACGCTGACCGCCTGCTGGTGCGTGGTGCTGTTCTTCGCGTCGGCGGGCGCCTCCAGCGCGTACCTGACCGTCTCCGAGATCTTCCCCATGGAGACCCGGGCGATGGCCATCGCCTTCTTCTACGCCCTCGGCACGGCGGCCGGCGGCATCAGCGGACCGCTGATCTTCGCCGAGCTCACCGAGTCCGGCGTCGTCGGTGACACGGTCCTCGCCTTCCAGATCGGCGCCGGACTGATGTGCGCGGCCGGGCTCGTCGCCGCCTTCCTGGCGGTGAACGCCGAGCGCCGCTCCCTGGAGGACATCGCGGAACCCCTGTCGACGGCACGGTCCGCCTCTCCCGCGGACAGGTGATGGCGCCGGGGGACGTTTGGATCCGCCGATTCCGCGTATGCGCTCCATATAAGCGTTCTATAAGCGCGGAACGGATCGAACAGCACACGCGAAGGAGACGGAAACCATGGGAATCATCGCCTGGATCATCATCGGACTGCTGGCGGGCCTCATTGCGAAGGCCCTCACCCCGGGTCGCGACCCGGGCGGGTTCATCATCACCACGCTGCTCGGCATCGCGGGCGGCCTCCTCGGCGGCTGGCTCGGCAAGGTGATCTTCGGGGTCGACTCCGTCGACGGCTTCTTCGAGCTGTCGACCTGGATCGCGGCCATCGTGGGTTCGGTGATCCTGCTCCTGCTCTACCGCCTCTTCACCGGCGGTTCGCGACGCCACGCGTAAGGACGTGAGGCCTGCTCATCCGGCCCCACCGACGATCCGCACACGGATCCGCGCACCCCGCGCACACGGCCCGCCACCGGGCCCCGCGCACGGCCCCGCCCTCGATCACGACGAGGACGGGGCCGCCGCACGTCCGGCGACCGACGGCCCGCTCCCCCGGCCCGTCCGCTACCGTGGGGCCCGCTCCACGCCCGGGCCCACCCCGTCCGGGCGCTCCGTCCCGCGCGCCGAGGAGGTCCGCGTGTCCCCCGTCCCTCCCGTCCGCGCGTGCGCGGACCGCGGCGCTCCACTACCGCCCCGAAGGACCGCCGGACGTGCCGGCCGACCCCCGCTTCCCGGATCTTCTCCGGAAAGCCGGGGGATTTCTGTTATCGGCCCGGCGCCCGGCGGTCTCCCATGTGTTGGCCCCCGAGGACGACCGGAACAGGCAGGGTGATTCGAGCATGAGTACACAGCAGCTCACGGAGCTGGTCAGGGCCGCGCAGAGCGGGGATCCGCAGGCGCAGGACCGGCTCCTCACCCACCACCTGCCGCTGGTCTACAACATCGTGGGCCGGGCCATGAACGGCCACCACGACGTGGACGACGTCGTGCAGGAGACGATGCTCCGGGCGCTCGGCGGGCTCGGCGGACTGCGCGCCCCGGACAGCTTCCGGTCCTGGCTGGTGGCCATCGCGATGAACGTCGTCCGCGCCCACTGGCACCGGCAGCAGACCGGGCTCGCCACGGGCGGCCTCGACGACGCCCGCGACCTGCCCCAGCCGGGCGCCGACTTCGTCGGCCTGACGGTGGTTCGCCTGAACCTGTCCGGGCAGCGGCGCGAGACCGCCGAGGCGACCCGCTGGCTGGAGCCGGACGACCGGGCCCTGCTGTCCCTGTGGTGGCTGGAGTGCACGGGCGACCTGACCCGTTACGAGGTGGCCTCGGCCCTCCAGCTCTCCCCGGAGCACACGGCGGTGCGCGTCCAGCGCATGAAGGCGCAGCTGGACGCCGCCCGGGTCGTCGTCCGGGCCCTTACGGAGAACCCGCCCTGCCCCGACCTGCGGTACGAGCTGGGCGGCTGGGACGGGCGCCCCTCCGGGCTCTGGCGCAAGCGAATAGCCAGGCACGCCCGCGCGTGCGTGTACTGCGCCGGCCTGTCCCACGGCCTCTACCCGGCCGAGGGCCTGCTCGCGGGGCTGCTGCTCGTCCCCCCGGCCGGACTGCTGCTCGCCTCCTTCCGCGAGCGGGCGGGCCTCGACCTCGCCACCGCGACCACCCCCGCGTACGGGACGGGCGCGTACGAACCGAACGCGTACGAGCCGGCCGGAGCCTCCGGATACGGGCACGAGTACGGGCACGAGCACGGTTACGGGTACGAGTCGCCCGACACATCGGGCATGTCCGGCTACGCGCAGGAGCCGGCGGCCACGACCGGGTACGCGTACGAGCCGGTGGAGGCGACCGGGTACGTGCAGGAGCCGGCGGAGTACGTGCACGAGCCGGCCGCGTACGCGTACGAGCCGGCCGGGGCGACCGGGTACGAGGCGGCGGGAACGCCCAGCGCGAGCCCCTCCCCCGTCGTCGGCGCCCGCAGCGCCCGCAACGCGCGGCGCCGCAGGCGGCAGGAGCAGCAGCGCGGGCGCCGCCGCGTGGCCATCGCCGCGGGCATGGCGGTGGCCGCCGTCACCGGCGGGGCCTTCACCCTGGTCGACGGCCCCGACGAGGACGAGCTGACGGCCCTGGACGCGCCGCGCGCCTCCACCGTGGACCTCACGGTCTCCGCGTCGGGCCCGGCCTCCTCCCCCACGGCGGCCACCGCCTCGGCCTCCGTCACCCCGACGGCCACGCCGTCGGGCACGCCCCGGCCCAGCAGAACCGTCTCCGCGAAGCCCTCGGCCAAGCCCACGGCGTCGGCCCCCACCGCCGCGCCGACCACCGCCGCGCGGCCGACCGCGGACCGGCCGACCCGCACGCCCACGCAGGCGCCCGCCACCAAGACGCCGACGACCCCGAGCAGCCCCACGGCCACGAAGCAGGACTCCGGTCACACCTCCGTCGAGGAGCAGGTGATCGCCCTGGTCAACGCCGAGCGGGCCAAGGAGGGCTGCGGTCCCGTCACCGGGAACTCCCTCCTGGCGCGGGCCGCCCAGGGCCACTCCGACGACATGGCCGCGCGGGACTTCTTCGACCACACCAACCCGGACGGCGCCGATCCCGGCGCGCGCGTCACGGCCACCGGGTACGGCTGGTCCACCTACGGCGAGAACATCGCGATGGGCCAGCGGACGGCGGAGCAGGTGATGGAGGCCTGGATGAACAGCCCCGGCCACCGCGCGAACATACTGAACTGCTCGTTCAAGGAGCTGGGCGTCGGCCTGCACACGGGCGACGGCGGCCCCTACTGGACCCAGGTCTTCGGCGCGCGCTGACCCGGGTTCCCGCGCCGGGTCCCGCACCGGGGTTACGGTCGGCGGCATGGCTGGTGATCGTCAAGGGTGGCTCCGGTGTCTGCTCGGCGGGGCCGTGTTCGTCGTGGGAATGGCCGGCACCACGCTGCCGACCCCGCTGTACCCGCTGTACCAGGCGGAGTTCGGGTTCTCCGAGCTGATCGTGACCGTGGTGTACGCCGTGTACGCCTTCGGGGTCATCGGGGTGCTGCTCCTGGCGGGCGACGCCTCGGACACGGTCGGCAGGCGCCCGGCGCTGCTGTGGGGCCTCGGGTTCGCGGTGGCGAGCGCCGTCTGCTTCCTGTGCGCCGACGGCCTGGGCTGGCTGTACGCGGGCCGGCTGCTCTCGGGCCTGTCGGCGGGCCTCTTCACGGGCGCCGCCACCGCGTACGTCATGGACCTGGCCCCGCCGGGCGGCGCGTCCCGGGCGACGCTCGTGGCCACGGCCGCCAACATGGGCGGCCTCGGCTGCGGCCCCCTGCTCGCCGGGCTGCTCGCGGAGTACGCCCCCGAGCCGCTGCTGCTCCCGTTCGCCGTGCACCTCGCCCTGGCGCTGCTCTCGGCCGTCGTCGTCCTGCGACTGCCGGAGACCGTGCGGGAGCGCCGTCCCCTGTCCGCCGTACGGCCCCGGTGGCCCGCCCTGCCCGCGCCGGTCCGGCCGGTGTTCGTGCCGGCGGCGCTCGCCTCCTTCGTGGGCTTCGCCCTGTTCGGGGTCTTCACCTCGGTCAGCCCCGCCTTCCTCGCCCGCTTCCTGCACGTGGACAACCACGCCGTGACGGGCCTGGTCGTGGCCCTCGCCTTCTTCTCCTCGACCGCCGGGCAGTTCGCCGTCGGCCGCGTCGGGGTGCCCCGGTCCCTGCCCCTGGGCTGCGCCGTGCTCTTCGCCGGTCTGGCCCTCCTGGCGGGCGCGCTCGCCACCGACCTGCTCGCGCTGGTCGTCCTGGCCGCCGTCGTCGGCGGCACCGGGCAGGGCCTGACCTTCCGCGCGGCCCTGTCCGCCGTCGCCGGGGCCGCGCCGGAGGACCGGCGCGCGGCGGTGATCTCGACCCTGTTCCTGGTCGCGTACACGGGGATCTCGCTCCCCGTGATCGGCGTCGGCCTGCTGACCGGCCCGCTCGGTCTGGAGCGGGCCGGTCTGGTGTTCACCGGCTGCATGCTGCTGCTCGTCGCCTGCGCGGGCGCCTATCTGCTCCGGCGGCCGGTGCGGACGGGGGCGCGGTAGGAGGGACGGCGGGGCCTCACGACAGGAGCTCGACGTATCCGTCGGTCCCGTGCACGCGGATCCGCCGCCCGTCCTCGATCAGCCGGGTGGCCCCGGCCACGCCCACGACGGCCGGCAGGCCGTACTCCCGGGCGATCACCGCGCCGTGGGTCATCAGGCCGCCCACCTCCGTGACCAGGCCGGCGATGCCGACGAACACGGGCGACCAGCTGGGGTCGGTGAAGGCCGTGACCAGGATGTCGCCCGCTTCGAGGTCGGCGTCCTCCATGTCGAGGACGACGCGGGCCCTGCCCTCGACGGTGCCGGCGGAGACCGGCAGGCCGGCGAGGGCGCCGTCCGGGACGTCGTCCCGCCGGTAGGCCCCGTCGAGGGCCTCGCCGTCCGAGGTCAGCACCCGGGGAGGGGTGAGCGCACAGTACGCCCGGAACTCCTCCTCGCGCCGCCGGACGAGCCCCTCCTCCACCCGCCCCGTGCGCACGGCCTCGTGGAACTCCTGGAAGGTGAGGAAGAAGACGTCCTCCGCCTCGGCGAGCACACCGGCCCGCACGAGCCGCCCGGCCTCCTCCATCAGGGCCCGCTTGTAGACGGCGTACCGGCTGACGATGCCGTACTTCGGGTACTCGCGGTATCCGGCGAAGGTCCGGACCCGGTCGATCATCCGCTTGGTCTCGGCGGCCTTCCGCTCCCCGTCGGGCAGGGCCCGCAGACGGGTCAGGACGTCCCGCTCCTTCTCCCGCGCCTCCTCCAGACCCTTCCGGAAGCGCCGCTCGGCGGCGCCCGGTCCGAAGTTCCTGACGTTGTCGAGGATCGCGGGCACGAGCGCGGCGGGGCGCTCGCGCCAGCGCGGCCGCGTGATGTCGATCTCGCCGACGCAGCGCATGCCGTACCGGTCGAGGTAGGCCTCGACGGCGTCGCGCGCCCCGGCCCCGCCCGGGAGCTTGGCCAGCCCGTCCGGGAAGTCGTCGTCCTCGACGCGCTCCAGGAACGCCACCACCTCCGGGTGGGGGCGGATCGCGTCGGCGACGTCGAGCAGGGCGAGGCCCATCTCCGACGTGACGTTGCCGGGGGCGGAGAGCGTGAGCGCGTCGGCCGCGTTCTTCTCGCCCAGCCATGCGAGGAGTTTGTCGTTGAGCCACCAGGTGGCCTCCATGCCCGCCATGAGCGCCCGGAAGCTCAGCGGGTCGGCGAGGACCCGCCTGTGCTCCTCGAAGGCTTCGAGGAGGAAGTCGAACAGCTCCGGCCCGCTCCTGGTCCGGACGTCGCGCTCCAGGGCGGCGACGGACGCCCGGCTGCGCTCGACCAGTGCGGTGACGATCGCCGGGTCGGCGTCGATCGGGGCGGGCGCGGCACCGGGTACGGGTGCGGGTCCGGCGGGGGCCTCGTCCGGGAGCGACGGGACGAGGTCGCCGCGGTCGAGGACGGTCTCCAGGGCGTCCCTGATCAGCGGGTCGCCCTTCCCGACGGCGTCCAGGAGGGCGGCGCGGCTCGCGGGCGAGGCCAGGCGCCGGGTGACGTCCACGAACAGCCGCCCGCCGGCCTCGTGCATCGGCACCATGGCGGTCAGCTGCCACATGGAGTACCCCAGGGGCTTCATGGCGTCGGTCATCATCTGCTGGTGGCCGACCGAGACGTAGACGTGGGGGTCCGTGTCGTCGGCCTCGGGCACGGGGAACAGCGTGGTGATCGGCCGGCTCTGGACGATCCGGAAGTCGTCGTCCACCAGGCACCACTCGATGTCCTGCGGGCGGCCGAAGTGCGCCTCGATCCGCCGGCCGAGCCGCACGAGCCGCACGACCTGCTCGTGCGTCAGCGCCGGGCGCTCCCGCCGCCGCGCGTCGACCTCCTCCTCCCGCGTGCCGCCGCCGGGCAGGGGCCGGAGGGCGCGCGGTTTGACGGCGATCGTCTCGGCGACGACCCGGTCGTCCCGCACGGTGAAGACGTCCGGGTCCACCAGGCCGGAGACCAGGGCCTCGCCGAGTCCGAGGCCGGCGTCCACCGTGGCGGTCCTCCGGTCGCCCGTGACGGGGTCGGCCGTGAAGAGGACGCCGGCCGCGTCGGGGAGGGCCATCCGCTGGACGACCACGGCCATGCGGACCGCGCGGTGGTCGATGCCGTGGTGGCGGCGGTAGGCGACGGCCCGCTCGGTGAACAGCGAGGCCCAGCACCGGCCGACGTGCCGGAGGACCTCCGCAGGTCCCACGACGTTCAGGTAGCTGTCCTGCTGGCCGGCGAAGGAGGCCGTCGGCAGGTCCTCCGCCGTGGCGCTGGAGCGGACGGCGTAGGCGTCGTGCGCGCCGGACCGGGCGAGCGCGCCCGTGATCGCCTCCGCGACGTCGTCCGGGACGGCGACCGCCTCGACGGCCCGGCAGATCTCCGCACTGAGCGTACGGAGCCCTTCCCGGTCGTCCGGGCCCAGGCGGGACAGCCGGTCGAGCAGGCCGTCGAGCAGCGGCGCCCGCTCCACGACCCGCCGGAAGGCGTCCGTCGTCACGCAGAAACCGGCCGGCACGCGGACGCCGTCGATCCGTGACAGCGCGCCCAGGTGCGCGCCCTTGCCGCCGGCGAGCGCGACCTGCGTCTCGTCGATCTCCTGAAGGTCCCGTACGTACCGCGCGTGCATCGCGCTCCTCTTTTCCGCAGGTCGTGGCCGAGGCCGCCGATTCTGCGCCACGACCGGGGCCTTGCCGCAAGCCCCCCGGTGCGCTATACCTTGAACATGGCGAGGAGAGCGATCTCCTCGCCTTCGTCGTTCCCTCTCCGGGCGGGTCAGGACGCCGGGGCGTTGTCAGTGGGGCGCTATAGCTTCGGAGTTGTTCGAGAAGCTGTGCGAGAGGGGCGGACTCGTGGGTGTCCGGCATGCGTTGAGAGTCGTACTGGTCGATGTGAACGCCGGGGTGGTGGCGGCCTGGCGGTCCGCGTTCGCGGACACGCCCGAGGTGGAGATCCGGCGGGGCTCCCTGCTCGACGTGGACGTCGACGCGTGGGTGTCCCCCACCAACGCGAAGGGGCGGATGGACGGCGGTGT
Organism: Streptomyces cinereoruber; assembly: GCF_009299385.1. Lineage (NCBI taxonomy): Bacteria > Bacillati > Actinomycetota > Actinomycetes > Kitasatosporales > Streptomycetaceae > Streptomyces > Streptomyces cinereoruber. The sequence goes on from NZ_CP023693.1 coordinate 950,709, forward strand.
GGACGCCGTCGTCAAGCGGTACCTCGGCGCCGGCATCCAGGTGCGGGTGCAGCGGGCGATCCGCGACCGGTTCGGCGGGAGCCTGCCGGTGGGCAGCGCGGTGTGCGTCCCGTCCGGGGCCGCCGTGCCCCGGTACCTGATCTCGACGCCGACCATGCGCCGGTCCTCGCAGGACGTCGGCGAGACCATGAACGTGGCCCTGGCGTGCGCGGCCGCGTTCCAGGCGGTGCACCTGCAGAACAGGGTGGAGCCCGGCAGCATCCGGTCGGTGGCGCTTGTGGGGCTCGGTGCGCAGACGGGGCGGGTGCCCGCGCAGGTGTGCGCCAATCTGATGTGGACGGGCTACACCCTGTTCCAGGACCACGGGTTCGCGGACTACGACGAGTTGAGGGCCGCGGTGCTGGGGCAGCTCGACGACATCCGGGGAGCGGGGTCCGCGCGGCGGGTCCGGATCGACGTGCCGCGGCGGCCTTCCTTTCGCCGCTGACCCGAAGGCCACGCAGGTTCCGCAGGGCGACGCCGCCCCCGCCGCTCCTGCCACCCCCGTCACCTCCACCACCTCCGTACCGAACCCCGGGAGTTCCGCACCCATGACCGAAGCCGGCGTTCCCGCCGACGGCGTTCCCGCCGCGGGCGACCCGCTGAACCTGGCCGAGCTGTTCACCGGCGGCGGCGAGCCGTGGCTGCCGCTGCTCGGGCCGGTGATCGAGGCGCGGCCGGGGGCCGCCGACTTCATCGGCCCGAAGCGGAGCCCGGAGGTGGTGCCGGTGCGGGAGCTGACGTTCCAGGCGCTGAAGCCGCACCCGCCGCACAAGTGGAAGGTGGTCGTCTTCGGTCAGAACCCGTACCCGCGGGCGGAGAGCGCGACCGGCATCGCGATGTTCGACAACACCTTCACCGACTGGAAGGACAGCCGGTTCGGCCGGGTGGTCAGCATCCGCTGCATCATCAAGGCCGCCGCGATGTGGAAGTACGGCATCGCCAAGAAGACGCCGGTCGCCGACGTCCGGGCCCTGCTGGAGAAGGAGGACACGGTCCCGCCGCCGGAGTGGTTCCAGTCGATGCTGGCCCAGGGCGTGCTGCTGCTCAACGCGTCCCTGACGGCGAGCGCGGACGGGGCGGTGCCGACCGACCGGCACACGGCGTTCTGGCGGCCCGTGGCCGAGCAGATCGTGGAGGAGGTCCTCCGGGCCAAGCAGGAGGCCGGGGAGGAGGACCGGGGCGTGGTGTTCGCCTGGTGGGGCGCGCACGCCCGGAGCCTGAAGCGGGTCGTCCAGCGGCTGGAGAAGAAGTACCCGGGGGTCGAGGTCCGGCACCTGGACCACGCGAACCCGGCGGCGCAGGGGGACGTCTTCTGCGAGGGCGACCACTTCGCGCGGGTGAACGACGCGCTGGCGGCGGTGGGGGCCGAGCCGGTCGACTGGCTTCCGGCGAAGGGCTGGGACCGGGAGGCGGCGGGGGCCGGCGGGTCGGAGGGCGGTGGTGTCGCGGAGCGGATGGGGGCGTTCATCGCGACGACGAGGGAGCTGCACCAGCTGTATCTGGAGCGGCTCACGAGCGTCAAGGACGAGGGGCTCGTCCTGCCGCCGATCACCGGTGTGTTCGACACTCCGCTGATGGACTTCCGCAAGGCCGTCGAACCGGTGGCGGGGGTGCTCCGGAACCTGGACGGGTACATCGAGCGGTCGAGCCTCTTCGGGGAGGCGAAGGCCGCGTCGGCGCAGGACTCCGGCGGGCTGTCCGCCGACGCGGTCGCGGCGCTCTACCTGTACACGTGCGAGTCGGCGTTCTACCGCGAGATCAACGCCGTGCTGCGGTCCCCGGACCGGGAGCGGCTGGTGCCGTACCTGCCGTACCTTCGGCTGCTGTTCTCGGCGGTGGCCGAGCTGCCGGTGCGGAAGGAGCCCCTGTGGCGGGGCGTGGCCCTCGACCTGCGGTCGCAGTACCCGGTGGGACGGACGGTGACCTGGTGGGGCGTGTCCTCGTGCACGTCGGAGCCGGCGGTGGCCCGGAGGTTCCTGGGGAGCCGGGGCAGGCGGACCCTGTTCGAGGTGACGCCGGCGCGGGCCGTGGGGATCCGGCGGTTCTCCGCGTTCACCGGCGAGGAGGAGTACATCCTCACGCCGGGCACCCAGTTGGAGGTGACGGAGGTGAAGGCCGAGCGCGGGGGCCTGTGCACCGTGCGGCTGACGGAGCTGGAGGGGACGGGCCCGGTGTCCTGAGCCGCCCGGCCCGCGAAGTCCGTTTCGGAACGGGCCGGTTCAGAGGAGGCCGGTTCAGAGGAGGCCGACGGTCCGGGGCGGGGCGTAGACGTGGCGGGCGAGGTGCTCGCGTCCGCAGCGGAGGTCGAAGTCCCGGTGCGGACCGGGTTCCCGCTCGCGGGCGATCCGCTCCCGGTGACTGGCGCAGGTGTCGCAGTCGGGGTCCCAGTCGGGCAGGAGGTCGGGATGGCGGGCGGCGAGGTGGGCGCCGAGGGCGATCTGGGTGGTGACGGTGCTGTCGAACGGGTCCCAGTCGACGCCGCGTTCGCCGGTGAGGCGGAGTTCGGCGATCCGGTCGCCGACGTTCCGCATGGTTCGGTAGAGGTCGGCGCACTCGTCGCAGTCCCACATCCAGGGCGGAGGCAGGGGCCACTCGTCGCCGGGGTCGATCTCGTCCTGGCTCATGGAAGGCACGATAGTCCGAAGGACCCGGGGCGCCGGGCCCTTTCCCCGATACTGGGGGCTACCGCCCGGTACCGGGGTGCGGCGGCCCCGGGCACGCTATGCCGTGCTTCCCCGGCCGGGCTACAGGTCCTCGCAGAAGGCGCGGGCCCGGTCCAGTTCCTTCTTGACCTCCGCGTTGAACTCGAAGGTCACGGCGTGCCGTTGCCGGGAGCCGCGGACGGCCTGCGCGAGCGGTGCGTACCGCGCGTCCCCCGCCGCCGCCGACGCGGAGAGCGCGTCGGCCGCCGCGTAGCGGTTGAGGGCGATCTCGCCGGCGGGGCCCTTCTCCGTGTACTTCGCCGGGTCGAATCCGTCGAGCGCCCGGCACGCGGCCTGCGCGTCCCCGGCCGGGCCCCCTCCGGCGGAGGCGGTGTCCCCGCTCAGCGTCCAGGCGACGCCCGTCCCCGCGACGCCGAGCACGAGCCCGGCCATGAGGGAGAGGGCCACGGTGCGGGTGCGGTTGCGGGACTGCGCGGGGGCCGCCGGCGCGGGGGCGGGGTGAGGCTGCTGTGGCTGCATCGGCCCAAGGTAGCCCGGCCCCTCACCCCCCGGGCAAGGGGTCGGCCGTCCCGGGCCGGTGACACGGGGAACGGCCTCACCGGAAGGGGGGGCGGTGAGGCCGTTCGGTTCCCGTGGGGGAAGCGGGGAGGGGGGCGTCACTCCATGGGGGCGAGCATGCCCTTGCGGAGGCGGGCGAGGTTGCGGGAGAGGAGCCGGGAGACCTGCATCTGGGAGATGCCGAGCCGCTTCCCGATCTCCGACTGCGTCAGCTCCTCGACGAACCGGAGGTGCAGCAGCAACCGGTCGCGCTCGCCGAGCTCGACGATGAGCGGGGCGAGGGCGTGGAAGTCCTCGAAGAGTTCGAGCGCCGGGTCCTCTTCTCCTATGAGGTCGGAGAGCATGGCGCCGCTCTCCTCCCCCTCGCCGCCGACCGCGGCGTCGAGCGAGGTGGAGTTGTAGCCGTTGGAGGCGATCCGCGCCTCGATCACCTCGTCCTCGGAGAGGTTCATCAGGGCCGAGAGCTCCGCCACGCTCGGCGAGCGCCCGAGGCGGGAGCTGAGCTCCTCCGTCGCCTTGGCCAGTTCCACCCGGGCCTCCTGGAGGCGGCGGGGGACGTGCACGGCCCAGGAGGTGTCGCGGAAGAACCGCTTGATCTCGCCGACGATGCACGGGACGGCGAAGGTGGTGAACTCGACCTCGCGGGAGATGTCGAAGCGGTCGATCGCCTTGATCAGTCCGATGGTGCCGACCTGGACGATGTCCTCCATGTCGTCGCCGCGGGCCCGGAAGCGGCCGGCGGCGTAGCGCACGAGCGACATGTTCATCTCGATCAGCGTGTTGCGGGCGTACTGGTACTCGGGGGTTCCCTCCTCCAGTACGGCCATCCGGTCGAAGAACAGCTTCGACAGTTCACGCGCGTCCTTCGGCGCCACCTTGTCGGGGGCTTCGAGCACAGGAAGGCCCCCCATGGTCCGCTCGGCGCCGGTCTTCGTCTCGGTCAGCACTGTGGTCGGCACTCCGATGACCCCCTCTTTCGTCGACAACCCGTCTTCCCCCGGACGGCCCGCATACCCCGGCCCTCACGGAGCATGCACACCTTCTCGAAAATTTCTCTCCGAGCGCGTGATCGCTTCCGCCGGACGGGTGTCAGACGAGGGAGAGGCGCGCCCTGACCCGCTTCCCGGACGGCTGCGGCTCCACGCTGACGCTCTCGCAGACGGCGACGACGATCTCGACGCCGTGCTGGCCGATGCGGCCGGGGTCGTGGCCCCGGGGGACGGGAGAGGCCTCCAGGCGGTCGAACACCGAGATCTCCAGAGCGTCCTCGAACAGTTCGAGCAGCAGGCGGCAGGGGCCGGGCGCGTGGCGCACGGCGTTGGTCACCAGCTCGCTGACCACCAGGCGCGCGAGGTCGACGCGCTCGCGCGGGACCCGCGGGTGCCCCGATGCCGGGGAGGCGGTGAGGAAGTCGGCGGTGAAGTCGCGGGCGGACGCGACCATGCCGTCGTCGGCGTCCGTACCGTCGTAGTCGACACTCGCGTACAGCAAGGGCCCCTGTGTCGCGCGCTCCGCGGCGATCGCGTCCGTCATCGGCCTGCCTCCCCTCACACGGCTCGGTGCCGTGCTCCGTACCTCATCCTGCGCACCTTCCCTCCTTTGCGATTTCCACACCGTCCGCATCCGAGAACGCGGACACGACCGTACTCATACGGCGGAAGGCCCGGGAAGGGCTTCGCGGTCCCCGTCGGCGACCGCGTGCCGCCCGGCGGGGCGGCGGCCGTGCCAGTCCAGACAGAGTACGAGAACGTCGTCCGGCAGTCCGCCGGGGGCTTCCTCGCGCAGCGTCCGGACGACGGCCCGGGGGGCGTCCGGGCAGGCGGTGTCCCGGGTCCGCTCGATCGCGCGGCGCACCGGGCGGTCGAGGGCCGGGTCGCCGCCGGGCGGGGGCTCGCCCCGGTCGCAGGCGACGAAGACGAGCCGGTCGCCGGGGAGGACGCGGAGGCGCTGGGCGGCGTAGACGGTGTCCTCGAACATGCCGAGGGGCAGCTGGCGCTCCAGGTCGATCCGCTCGGTCGCCTCGCCGCGGGCCCGCCAGACCGTGGGCGAGCCCGCGTCGACGACCTGCACCTCGCCGGTGGCGCGGGCGAAGCTCAGCAGGAGGGCGGAGAGGGACCGCTCGCCCCGGTGCTGCCCGTAGAGGGCCTGGTCGGTGAGGCTGGCCTGGCCGACCAGGTCGAGCCCGGCGCGCCGGGCGTTGCGGATGGCGTTCAGGGCGAGGCTGCCGACCAGGGCGGACGGGGTGTCGGGCCCGGTGCCGTTGGCGACGACCAGGGTGAGCTCCTCCTCGGTGACGTTCCAGTCCAGGACGTGTCCGCCCGAGGTGTAGGAGGGCTCCCAGTAGGCGTGCAGGTCGAACTCGGCGTCCGTGCACGCCCGCCCGGGGAGCAGGCCCCACTGCATCTCCGCCGGGACGCTGAGGGCGCTCGCCCGGCGCGTCCGGCGGTACAGGTCGGTGTGGCGGTCGGCGACGCGCAGGGCGTGTCCCAGCGTCTCGGCGACGTCGGCCAGCTCCTCGGTCGCCCCGGGAGTGGCCAGGTCCGAGGGGAGGACGACCACGAGGACGCCGCACCGCTCGCCGCGGACCGTCACGGGAAGGTACGCGGTCGCCGTGGGCCCGTCACCACCGAAAAGATATGGTTGCTGTGTGGAAAGTGCGCGACCTGCGGGCCCCGACCCCACGGTCACGTGCCGCATCCCGGCCGGAGCCTGCACGGGCTCGACGGGGCGCAGCGACGTGAGCCCGTAGTCGAGGAGCAGGAGATCGGCGGAGAGCACGGCGAACCGCCGTGCCAGATCGACGCGGAGGGAGTCCAGGAGGCGGTGTGGCGGCGCCCCGCGCAGAGCGCGTTCCACTGTCACGTGTCGATCCACCGGACCCGTACCGCCTTCTGGAGAGATGTGGAGATGACCGGAGCGTCGCGAGGCCGACGCCTTCCGCCCCGGACGCCTGAGGAGTGTCGGTAGCCATGGACACGAACCCCGCCCCGTCCCCGCGGGAGCCGCAGGAGACGGCACAGGCAGCCCGGGAGCTCATCGAGCTTCTGGAGGTGCTGTGGGAGCGCGGCCGGGACATGGTGTCGTCGACGCCGGTGTCGGCCTCCCAGCTCCGCGTGCTCTACAGCCTCGACCGCGAGGAGGGCATCAACCTCCGGTCCCTGGGGGAACTGCTCGGTTCCGCGCCGCCCTCGGTGAGCCGCATGTGCGACCGCCTGGAGGCGCTGGGGTTCGTGCAGCGGCTGCCCAGTCCCGTCAGCCGCCGGCAGCTCGAACTGCACCTGACCGTCCGCGGCAAGGCGTACCTGCGCGATCTGCGGGTCCAGCGGGAGGAGGCCCTGCTGGCCGTCATCTCCGAGATGTCCCCGACGAGCCGGAAGGCGCTGCTGCGCGGTCTGACGGGCTTCCAGGACGCACTGGACAAGGAGAGACCGTCGGCGCCCCCGGTGCGCCGGGGCGCGCCGCTCAAGGACGTCCGGTCCGCCTGACCCCCGTGCGCCGCGCGCGCCGCCCGGTCACGTAGCCCCTGTCCCACTTGTCACCCTCTGCCCGCCCATGACGCGTCCACCCCGGACACGAGCCAGGTGTTGCCCCAAGGATACAGTTGCCGCACGGCAACTGTTGACACCGGGTGTGCCGGTGAACCCCGGGGGCGGGTCAGGCGTCGGAGGCTTCCGGGAAGCCGGGGTCGTGCCCGTCCCGGCGTCCGTACCAGTCGAGGCAGACGACGAGCGCGTCGTCCTCCAGCGGGGCGTCGCCGTGGTACGCGGCGAGCTCGCGCAGGACCGCGCCCGGGACCTGCGAGGGCGGCAGCAGCTTCGTGGCGGTGAGCGCGCGGGCCAGCGCCCGGTCTCCGTAGCTCTCCCCGTCGGGGGAGGCCGCGTCGTACACCCCGTCGCTGCCGAAGAGCAGCCGGTCCCCCGGGCGGACCGCGAGGCGCTGCGTCTCGTAGACGGTGTCCTCGAACATGCCCAGGGGCAGCTGGGCCTCGAAGGAGACGGGCTCGACGGAGCGGTCCCGCAGCCGCCACAGGCGCGGCGATCCGGCGTCCACGGCCTCCACCTCCCCCGTGGCGAGGTCGAAGCGGAGCAGGAGCACCGAGACGAAGGCCTCGCCGCGGTACTGCGCGTACACGGCCTGGTCCGCCAGGGCCGCCTGGTCGACGAGGTCGAGGCCGGCGCGGCGGGCGTTGCGGAGGGCGTTGAGGGCGAGGTTCGTCAGGAGGGCGGCCTCGATGCCCTCCCCCATGCCGTTGGTGACCGTCAGGGTCAGGTGGTCGGCCGAGGCCGACCAGTCGTAGTTGTCCCCGAAGATCGCGTAGGCGGGCTCCAGGTGCGCGCCGAGGGCGAACTCGGGACGGACGCAGGAGCGGCCCGGCAGGAGCTGCCACTGCATCTCGGCCGCCAGCGTCAGCCGGGTGGCCCGCCGCGCGAGGTCGTACAGGTCCGTGTCGCGCTCGGCCACCAGGATCTCGTGGCCGAGCGCCTCGCAGACGTGCCGCAGCTCGGGCAGCAGGGGCACGAGGTCGCTGCCCGGCGGCAGGGCGGCGGTGAGGACCCCCATCCGGTCCCCCCGGACGGTGACCGGCAGGTGGACGGAGACGGCGTCGGCGTCACGGGTGACGTACGGCTCCTGGGCGCCGAAGGCGCGCCCCTGCGGGCTGTCGTGGATGAGGACCGGCGGGGTCGTCTGCGGCACGCGTTCGACGAGCTGGAGCGAGCGCAGCGCGTAGTCGGCGAGGCGGAGCTCCACCCGCAGCGCTCCGCACTGCTTGCGCAGGGCGTCCGCCACGACGCCCACCAGCAGGTGCGGAGCGGCCCGGCGCAGGGCCTGCTCGACACCGGTGATCTCGTCCACGTGTTCCGGCTTCTCCTTCTCGTCCCCGCCCGCGGCGCGGCCCTCTAGCCCTCGTGCCCGGCCGCGACGAGCGCGTCCGCCACGTCGGCGTGCAGGGGCGTCGTCATCGTCAGGCCCGTGATCTCCAGGATGCGCCGCACGGCCGGGGTCGGCGCGGCGAGGTGGAGGTCGCCCCCGGACTCCCGCGCGTCCCGCCCCGCCCTGATCAGGACGTTCAGACCGGACGAGTCCATGAAGTCCAGGGCGGAGAGGTCCAGGACGAGGTGGCGGCGACCGTGCAGGAACTGGTTGGCCAGGTGGTGGTGGAGCATGGTGGCCGTCTCGATGTCGAGCTCTCCTCCCACGGACACGACCGCCGTGTCGGCGTCGCGGATCTCCACTTCGACGTCCAGGTTCACTTCGCGCTCGGGCATGCTCCCTGCTTTCCACAAATGAGGTGTTGGTCGGTCGGGCACGGGGTCAGGTGACCCGCACTCCGATCAGGCACGTGTCGTCGTCGGTGTCGGACTTGCTGTGCGTGAGCAGCAGGTCGAGGCGCCGTTCGAGGCCGCCGGCCGGCGCCTGGGCCGTGGCGAGCAGCTGGTCGAGGGAGTCGTGCACGGAGGTGTCCCGCCGCTCGACGAGGCCGTCGGTGTACATCAGTACGGTGTCCTCGGGCTCCAGCTGGATCTCCGCCTCCTCGTACTCGGCCTCGGCGAGGGCCCCGAGCAGCAGCCCCTGGAGCAGCGGCAGCGTGGTGGCCCGGTCGCCCCGTACGAGCACGGGCGGGAGGTGTCCCGCCCTGGCCCAGCGCAGGGTGCGGGTCGAGGGGTCGAAGACGCCGCAGACGGCGGTGGCCGTGACCTGGGCGGTCAGGTGGTGGGCCACGTTGTTCAGCCAGGACAGGAGCTGTCCGGGGCCCGCGCCGGTCACGGCGAGGCCGCGCAGGGCGTTGCGCAGGACGACCATGCCGGTGGCGGCCTCTATGCCGTGGCCCGCGATGTCCCCGACGCACAGCAGGATCTTCTTGGACGGCAGGACGACGGCGTCGTACCAGTCGCCGCCGACCAGGGACTCGGTCTCGGCGGGCCGGTAGCGCACGGCGACGTCGAGGCCCGGGGCGTCGAGCGGGGCCGTGGTCGGCGGCATGATGGCGTGCTGGAGCTGGAGGGCCAGCCGGTTGCGTTCCGCCGACTCCTGCTCGGTGACGGCGAGTTGGTCGCGGGTGGCCGCCAGGGCGACCTCCGTCCAGTGCTGCGCGGAGATGTCCTGGTAGGCGCCCCGCACGGCGAGGAGCCGCTCGTCGGCGCCGAGGGAGGGCTCGGCGATCACCCGGATGTGGCGGGTCACCCCGTCCCGGCGCAGCATGCGGAAGGCGGCCGAGCTCGCCCGCCGCTGGTGCAGCACGGCCTGGAGGAAGCGGCCGATGGCGTCCTCGTCGTCGGGGTGGGCGTGGGCGGTGAGGTCGCGCAGGGAGACCGGGCCCTCGGTGAGGTCCCGCCCGAAGAGGTCGAAGAGCTGCCCGTTCCAGGTGATCTCCCCGGTCAGGACGTCCTCCTCGAAGCCGCCGATGCGGCCGAGGCGCTGGGCGTGCTGGAGCAGACTGGCGAGCCGGGCGGTCTCGTCCTCGATGCGCCAGATGAGGAGCACGCTGTCGCCGTGCCGGCTGATGCTGAGGTCGGCGGCGGACGCGAGCGGCACCTGGTCCACGAGGGCGGTGAGGCGGGTCCGCCGGGCGCGGAAGGGCTCCCCGGTGGCGTAGACGCGCTCGATCCGCTCGAAGAGCTCGTTCTCGCCGGCCGTGCTGGGGTACGCCTCCAGGAGCAGGGCCCCGTCGACGGCGCCGCGCGAGCGGCCCGCCGGGTCCTGGAAGTGCTCGTTGGCGTGGCGGATGCGGAAGTCCCGCAGGCGCCCCTCGCCGTCCAGGTGCGGGGTCAGGACCAGGGCGGGGTCGTAGAGGCCGTCGGCCAGCTCCACCAGCTCCGCCGCCCCGGCGGCCGCGGACGAGAGGGCCCGGGACCGCACCGGTTGGACGGGAAGGGTCTCCAGGGTGTGGGCGCACAGCTCGGCCAGGGCCTCGATCTGGCGCTCCACGGCCTGCGGCTGGGGTTCGAGGGGCCGGGGCCAGCAGATCTCCAGGACCCCGTGGATCCGGCCGCCGGTCCCGGCGGGCACCGCGACCCGGCCGCCGTCGGGGTGGCGGGTGTGGCCGATCGAGGGGAGGCCGGCGGTTCCGAGCGAGGGGAAGCGGACGGTCCGGCGGGTGGTGAGGGCCTCCCGGGCCACGGTGGCCACGCCGGGCGGCACGTAGCGCCAGCGGGCGGGCTCGTCGGCGCCGAAGCCCGCGTGGCCGCAGAGGGTCAGGGAGGCGTCGGGGCCGGTGGTCCAGATGGCGACGGCGCTGGCGCCCAGGGGCGCGAGGGCGTGTTCGAGGAGGGACTCGGCGACGGCCTGGCTGTCCCCGGCGTTGAGCGCGGCGCTCTCGGCCGTGCGCAGGCGCACGGCGACCGACCCGCCGGCCCTCGTTCCACCGGTCCCGTCGGCGCCTGCTTCACCGGTTCCGCGGACGTCCGTGCCCGTCCCGTCGGCCCCGGGGTCCGTTCCGGGTCCGTCCGGCTGCCGTACGGTCCTGACGAAGTCGCCGGCGACCTCGGCGACCCGGTCGTGGGCGGCCTGGTTGATGATGTCCGCGGCCAGCTCCAGCTGGGAGAGCCCGGCCTGGCCGGCCAGTTCGGCGAGCTGCTTCGCGGCCTGCGCCGGGCCGCAGCCGAGCCGCTCGACGATGACGCCCTTGGCGAGCTCGACCAGGGCCCGCCCCTCGGCCGCGGCGTGCGCGGCGCGCACCTCCTCGCGCAGCCGCTCCACCGTGGCGGCCAGCCGGCCGACGGCGGAGTGGTCGTCCGGCGACGGCTCCTCCCGGTCGGGAGGGAGGACCGGTCCGGCCGGTGTCGGAGCGCCGTCCCCTCGGGGACCGACGGCGGGGTCTCCGCCGTGGCGGTGGGGAGCACTCATGACGCGGACTCCTCGGGGACGGCGGCCTGGGCCGCGGGGCGGACGGGACGGGAAGGAAGGGGTGGTGGCACGGGGAGGGGTCGCGGCCTATCCGTCGTGCAGCCACCGGCGGATGCAGGCGATGAGGTCGTCGGCGTCGACCGGCTTGGTGACGTAGTCGCTGGCGCCCGAGGCGAGGCTCTTCTCGCGGTCCCCGGGCATGGCCTTGGCGGTGACCGCGATGACGGGCAGTCCGGCGTGGGCGGGCATCTGCCGGATCTTCGCGGTGGCGGTGTAGCCGTCCATCTCCGGCATCATGACGTCCATCAGGACCAGGTCGATGTCGGGGTGCGCGGCGAGCGCCTCGATCCCCTTGCGGCCGTTCTCGGCGTGCAGGACCTTGATGCCGTGCAGCTCCAGGATGCCGCTCAGGGCGTACAGGTTGCGGGCGTCGTCGTCGACCACGAGGACCGTGCGGCCGTGCAGGGCGGTGTCGATGGCCTGCGGCGCCGGGGGCCGGTGCTCGCCGCGCACCAGGGGCACGACGTCGCCCGGCTGGTCCGCCGACAGGTGCAGGGCGATCCGCTCGCGCAGTTCGTCGAGGCTGGAGAGCAGTTCCAGCGGGCGGCGGCGGGCCCGGGTCTGGAGGGCCCGCTCGTGCTCGGGGGTGAGCCTGCGGTTGTTGTGGGCGAGGACGGGGACGGTGCGCAGCGCCTCGTCGCCGTCCATGGCGTCGAGGAAGTGCAGGGCCTCGCCGTGGGCCATGTCGACCTCGAGGACGACGCAGTGGAACGGCTGGGTGGCGAGGGCGGTCGCGGCCTCCTGCGGGCCGACGGCCGTGATCAGCTCGATGTCCTCCCGGTCCGCGCGGTCCCGGCCGGCGGCCAGCTCCACGACGGCGTTCTCGGCGACGAGCGAGAGCAGCCCGCGCGGGCGCTCCTCGATGACGAGGAGGCGCCGGGTCTGCCGGGCCGGCGGGGCGGCGGGCAGGGCGGGGCGCGCGGCGGGGTCGGCGGCGGCGGAGAGCTCCGCGACCTCCTCGTCCGCTTCGGTCCGGAGGGCCGGGGCGTGGACGGACTGCTCCTTGAAGTCGGCCCGGGCGACGGGCAGGTAGAGGGTGAAGGTGCTGCCCTCGCCGGGCTCGCTGGCGACCGTGAGGGCGCCGCCGAGCAGATAGGCGATCTCCCGGCTGATGGACAGGCCGAGGCCGGTGCCGCCGTACTTGCGGTTGGTGGTGCCGTCCGCCTGCTGGAAGGCGCCGAAGATGGCGTCCAGGTGCTGGGCGGCGATGCCGATGCCGGTGTCCTTGACCCGGAAGGCGACGACGGGGCCGCCGCGGTGGACCGTGGCGGGCAGTTCGTCGTCCGAGGCGGGCTCGATGCGGAGCTCGACGCTGCCGCGCTCGGTGAACTTGACGGCGTTGGAGAGCAGGTTGCGCAGCACCTGCCGCAGCCGGGAGTCGTCGGTGACGAGGTCCACGGGGACGCCGGCGGCGGTGGAGACGGTGAAGGTGAGGCTCTTCTGCGTGGTGAGCGGCCGGAACGTGGCCTCGACGTAGTCGAGGAGGCGGCGCAGCGCCACCCGTTCCGGGTTGAGGTCCATCTTCCCGGCCTCGACCTTGGACAGGTCGAGGATGTCGTTGATCAGCTGGAGCAGGTCGGATCCGGCGGAGTGGATGATGCCGGCGTACTCGACCTGCTTGGCCGTGAGGTTGCGGGTCGGGTTCTGGGCGAGGAGCTGGGCCAGGATGAGCAGGCTGTTGAGCGGGGTGCGCAGCTCGTGGCTCATGTTGGCCAGGAACTCGGACTTGTACTTGGAGGCGAGGGAGAGCTGCTGGGCGCGGTCCTCCAGCTCCTGCCGGGCCTGTTCGATCTGGAGGTTCTTGGCCTCGATGTCGCGGTTCTGCGAGACGAGCAGGGCCGCCTTCTCCTCCAGTTCGGCGTTGGAGCGCTGGAGCTCCTCCTGCTGGACCTGGAGCTCCTCGGAGCGGGCCCGCAGTTCGTCGGCGAGGCGCTGGGACTCCCCCAGGAGCTCGTCGGTGCGCACGTTGGCGACGATCGTGCTGAGGTTGACGCCCACCGTCTCCATGAGCTGCTCCAGGAAGTCCCGGTGCACGGAGGTGAAGGGGGTGAAGGAGACCAGTTCGATGACGCCCAGGACCTGGTCCTCGACGACGATCGGGAGGACGATCAGGCTGCCCCCCGAGGCCTGGCCGAGGCCGGAGGAGATGTAGACGTAGTCGCCGGGCACGTTCTCGGCGGCGATGGTGCGGCGGCTGCGGGCGGCCTGTCCGACGAGGGACTCGCCGAGCCGGAAGCGGTCGCGGCTGTCGGCGGGGCGCCCGTAGGAGCCGACGAGCTTGAGCTCGACGCCCTCCGTGCCGTCCTCGGCGAGGTAGAACGCGCCGTACTGGGCGGACACCAGCGGGGTCAGCTCGTCCATGACGAGTTCGGCGACGACGGCGAGGTCGCGGTGGCCCTGCATCAGCTCGGAGATGCGGGCGAGGCTGGACTTGAGCCAGTCCTGCTCCTGGTTGGCGCGGGTGGTCTCGCGCAGCGAGCCGACCATCGCGTTGATGTTGTCCTTGAGCTCGGCCACCTCGCCGGAGGCGTCGACGGTGATGGAGCGGGTCAGGTCGCCCTCGGCGACCGCGCTCGCGACCTCGGCGATGGCGCGGACCTGACGGGTGAGGTTCCCGGCCAGCTCGTTGACGTTCTCGGTCAGGCGCTTCCAGGTGCCGGAGACGCCCTCGACCTCGGCCTGGCCGCCGAGGCGGCCCTCGCTGCCGACCTCGCGGGCGACGCGCGTCACCTCGGCGGCGAAGGAGGACAGCTGGTCGACCATCGTGTTGATGGTGGTCTTCAGCTCCAGGATCTCGCCCTGGGCGTCGACGTCGATCTTCTTGGAGAGGTCGCCGTTGGCGACGGCGGTGGTGACCTGGGCGATGTTGCGGACCTGGCCGGTGAGGTTGTTCGCCATCGAGTTGACGTTGTCGGTGAGGTCCTTCCAGGTGCCGGCCACGTTCGGCACCCGGGCCTGGCCGCCGAGGCGGCCCTCGGTGCCGACCTCGCGGGCGACGCGCGTCACCTCGTCGGCGAACGCCGACAGGGTGTCGACCATCGTGTTGATGGTGTCGGCGAGCGCGGCGACCTCGCCCTTGGCCTCCACGGTGATCCGGCGGGACAGGTCGCCCCGGGCGACGGCGGTGGCGACCTGGGCGATGGAGCGGACCTGGCCGGTGAGGTTGGACGCCATCACGTTGACGTTGTCGGTGAGGTCCTTCCAGGTGCCGGAGGCGCCCCGGACGGTGGCCTGGCCGCCGAGGTTGCCCTCGGTGCCGACCTCGCGGGCGACGCGCGTCACCTCGTCGGCGAAGGCCGAGAGCTGGTCGACCATCGTGTTGATGGTGTTCTTCAGCTCCCGGATCTCGCCGCGGGCGTCCACGTCGACCTTCTTGGAGAGGTCTCCCCTGGCCACGGCGGTGGCGACGTGGGCGATGGAGCGCACCTGGGCGGTGAGGTTGCCGGCCATCGAGTTGACGGAGTCGGTGAGGTCCCGCCAGGTGCCGGAGACGCCCTTGACGTCCGCCTGGCCGCCGAGGATGCCCTCGGTGCCGACGTCACGGGCCATGCGGGTGACCTCGTCGGCGAAGGAGGACAGCTGGTCGACCATCGTGTTGATGGTGTTCTTGAGCTCCAGGATCTCGCCGCGGGCGTCGACGTCGATCTTCTGGGAGAGGTCTCCCTTGGCGACGGCGGTGGCGACGTGAGCGATGTCACGGACCTGGGTGGTGAGGTTGCCGGCCATCGCGTTGACGGAGTCGGTGAGGTCGGCCCAGGTGCCGGAGACGCCGGGGACCTCGGCCTGGCCGCCGAGGGTGCCCTCGGTGCCGACCTCGCGGGCGACGCGCGTCACCTCGGAGGTGAAGAGGGAAAGCTGGTCGACCATGCCGTTGAAGACGCTGGAGATCTCGCCCATGAGCCCGCCCGCCTCGTCGGGCAGCCGGGTGCCGAAGTCCCCGTCGCGCACGGCGGTGAGGCCGGCCAGGAGCTGGCGCAGCTCCGCCTCTCCCACGGCGGCCGGCCCCGGCCGCCGTGCGGCCGAGGAGCCCTCGATCGTCTTCTCAGACATGCCTCATCCTCGTTCGCTCGCCAGGCACCACAGCGGTCCTGAGCACGGCCACGACCGTGGGCCGGACCACCGCTGCCCCGGTGCGACTCCGACCTGATCGTTGTCATACGACAATAAACGACGACCCTACTCTCCTGTGATCGTCACGAGGAGGGCGACGGAGGATCGGGCGGCCGGAACGCGCCGGTGCGGCGGGGCCGGCCGGTCCCGGGGGTGTCGTCTCCTCGCCAGGGTGCCCGGCCGGCCCGGCCGCATACAACGGGGAGGCCGGGGTATGCGGCGCATCGAACCGGGCGGTCGGCGCCCTGACGGCGAGGGGAGACCCACTGTGTTGATGGCCCATCCCGCGGTGTTGAGCAACCTGATCGAGCAGTACGAGACGCTGAGGGTGCTGCACGCGGAGGACGGAAGCCCCGAGGTGCGGCAGCGCATGGACGACATCGCGTACACACTGTGCGTCTCCACCGGAACGCGCGACGTGGACACGGCGCTGGTCGCCGCCCGCCACCGCCTGCCCGGTGCGCGCCCCGAGGACGACTCGGTGCTGATGGCCTGATTCCGTACGACGGGAACGACGGGAACCCGGCACACCCCTCCGTGGGGCGTGCCGGGTTCCGCCGTTTCCCGGGGCGTCTCGGACCAGGGCCGTTTCCCGGTTCCCAGGGTTCTCCGGCGTTTTCCGGGGGTTCCGGGGTTTTCCGGGCCGGACGCACGGCCGCGCCCGCCACCGGTGTCGGTGGCGGGCGCGATCGGTGTCGTCGGCGAGGTGCCGGTTACCAGCGGTACCAGCGGCCCGTGCCGCCCTTCGGCCGGGCCACGAAGCCGAGCAGCCAGAGGACGAGCACGATCACGGCCACCCACCAGAGGGCCTTCACCGCGAAACCGGCGCCGAAGAGGATCAGCGCGAGCAGCAGAACCAGCAGAAGAGGAACCATTTTCGTCGACCTCCGAATTCTCACGCACCCCTGCGCCCGTTTTCCCGACCGCCGGAAATCCCCGCCCCCATGGGCGGGAATCCGGGTCTTTCCTCACGGCGGCCGGAAAACGGATCCGGGGCACTGGACAAACAGTCAAAGATTGTGGGGAGCGCCTTCGGGGAAGGGCGGCGCTCCACGGGGAGGGACGGCCCCGGGGCTCCGGAGCCGCCCCTCGGCGCGTGTCAGATGCGGCCGCCGGTGAGCCGGGTGAGCGGGCCGCGCGAGCGCGTCCCGGTCCGGCGTCCCAGGGCGTACGCACCGGTGAGCGCGGCCGCGCCGAAGGCGGCGGTGCCGCCGGTGAGCGCCTTGCGGGTGCGTACGGCGTTCCACACGAGGCCGCCGGTGCCCCGGACGGCGTGGACGGCCGCGAGGGTCTTCTCGGCGAGGGGCGCGGGAAGCGCGGTCAGCGTTCCCGCCACCGCTCCTCCGGCCCCTTCGGAGCCCTTTTCCGTCTTTCCGGACGCCGCCGGTTTCTCGTCGTTCTTCTCCGATGCGCTCATGTTCTTCGTGTAGCCGGGCCGGGCGGGAACAAACCCTTTTCCACGGAGTTCGCCGGTCGTACGGCCCGGCCGTCGGCCGAGGGCTTCCGAGAGGCCTTCCTCTCCCTCTTCGAGGAGGCGGCGCACGCCCGGTTCGCCGCGGCGGACGGTCCCGAGCCTCAGGGGGACGGCGGTGGTCCGGCGGCCCGCCGCGGCCAGCACGCCGTGGTGGGCCCTGGCCATCCTCGCGAGCCAGTCCGGGTCCTCCAGCCGTTCGCGCAGGGGCGCCTCGCCGAAGTCGGCCGCCGGAACCGGTTCCACGAGGGCGGTGAGGCCCCGGTGCTCGACGGTGGTGAGCCCCCCGCCCAGGGTCACGTCGGGCGGGGGGTCGGCGGGCGGCCCGTCCACGTCGGCGGAGCGGACGACGGCGTACACGTACAGCAGCGGTTCGTCTCCGGTGAGCGGTCCCACGGGATTCAGGCCTCCTCGACGAAGCTGTACGGGGGCAGTGGCCCCATCACCTGCTCCCGCAGGTGCTCGTGCTCCTGGTGGAGGGCGCGTACGGCCTCCAGGAACTCGTCCCGCCGCTCGCGCTCCACGAGGAACGACAGGTCGGCGAGGCTCCCGGCGCCCTCCGGGCGGCGCACCGTCGCCGCCGCGTAGGGGGCGAGGGTCCGCTCGACCAGGTCGGCGTCGGTCCTCTCGCGGTCGGCGACGGCCCGCGCGAGCAGCTCCTCGGGGGTGCGCCCCTCCTCGTGGGCGCCGTCGCCCGGCGTGCGGCCGGCGGCGTGCCGGGCCATCAGGTCGGGGTCGTCGGCGAGCACCGCGTGGAGCACCGCCTCCTCGTCGTGGTGCACCTTGAGGTTGAACTCGTCCTTGCCGTCGAGCGCCCTCAGGCGTTCCGCGTAGACGTCGTGGTGCTCCTCCAGGATCGCGGCGACCGTCGCGTCGTCGGGGGAGATCCTGCCGAACCGCAGGGGCAGGACCGGGCCCTCCCGGCCGGCCTCGATCACGACGTGCTGGTGGGCGAGGAGGTCGCGGCGCTCCGCCCGCTTCCCGGTCGTCGCGTCGCTGCACAGGGCCACCAGGCCGCCGCCGCGCACGGCGCGCACGGGGCGCGGGGGGTCGCCGATGCCCTCGATGCCGTCGGGGAGCTTCCGGTCGGCCGGGGCGATGCCGTAGACGTAGGTGCTCATTGCTTCTCCTCCCGGTGGGGCGGAGCGCGGCGACGCGGCCCGTCGCCGCTGCTCCTGGTCCGCGTTGCCGGGTGTTCCCGCCCCAAACGGGGCGAAGGGGACCGGACTTGGCGGGGCGGATTCAGTCGAGGCCCTTCACCCGGGTCAGCGCGGCGACGCCGAGGGCGGCGAGCAGGACCTGCGCCAGCCACTCGGTCCAGTCCGGGCCGGAGGTGTCGGCGAGCCCCGTCACCCGCGCGAGCGCGGTCCCGACGAGCGCCGCCGCGATGCCGACGACGACGGTCCACAGCGGGCCGAAGCGCTGACGCCCCGGGACGACGAGCCGTCCGAGGGCCCCGACGACCACCCCGACGACCAGGGCGCTGACGACTCCTGAGATCTCCACGGCCGCCTCCTCGGTTCGCGGACGGTGTCCCGGACCCGTCTGCCCGCCGGGCGCGACTCCACGCCCGGACCGCGGCGGGCGGTCCGTCCGCTCAGTCGTCCGCCGTCTCCTCCTCCGCCTCGACCTCGGCCCAGATCGTCTTGCCCTCGGGCGTGTAGCGGACGCCCCAGTTCTCCGCGAGGGTGGCGCAGATGAGCAGCCCGCGGCCGCCCTCGTCGACGGCCTTGGCGTGGCGCAGGTGGGGCGCGGCCTGGCCGGCGTCGCTGATCTCGCAGATCAGGGTGGCGGAGTCGGTGATGAGGCGGAGGACGATCGGGGCGGCGCCGTAGCGGATGGCGTTGGTGACGAGTTCGCTGACGACGAGGGTCGCCGTGAACGGGTCGACGGGGTGGTTCCACTTCCGGAGCTGTTCCTCGACGTGCCCGCGCGCGATGCCGACGGCGGAGAAGTCGAAGGGGACGGTCCACTCGGCCAGTTCGTGCGACGACAGGTGCCGGGTGCGGGCGACGAGCAGGACGCGGTCGGGGGCGAGGAGCCGGGCGACGTCGTCCGCCATCGCCTCCGGGGAGCGCCCCGGGTGCGCGAGGGCGTTCACCAGGTCCTCCGTGCGCGGGCCGCCCTCGCCCGGCGCCATGCAGAGGGTGCTGCCCTCGGGGAGGACGAGGGAGGCGCAGGCGAAGGGCGGCCCCTCCCCGCCGAGCAGCGGGCCGTCGTCGACCGGCCGGGTGTCGACCGACCCGTCGGGGCGGACGACGGCGAACAGCGAGGTGCCGGCGCGCGCGACGTCGAGCCGTCCCCCGACCGGGTCGTGGACGGCGACCGTGCAGCTCGCCGTCGCGCCGTCTCCCCCGGGTCCGGTCTCCTGCTCCCCGGCGAGCCGGAGGGTCGTGGCGTGGAGGCGGGCGAGCAGTTCGTGCGGTTCGAGGTCGAGGGTGGTCAGGCTGTAGACGGCGGTCCGCAGCCGGCTCATGGTGGCGACGGCGCTGAGTCCGGCGCGGTCGACCTGGCCGACGACGAGCGCCACCCGGGCCCCCGACAGGGGGACGACGTCGTACCAGGAGCCGACGCCGCTGCCGTCGGGCTGGTTGCGCCGGGCGATGTCGACGGCCCTCTGGGTGGCCTCCTCCTGGCGCAGCGGCCAGCTCTGGAGCGCCGTCATGACGATGTGCTCGCGGGTGAACCGCAGGGCGTTCTCCAGGCAGGTCGCCGTGCGGGCGGCGATGCCGTCGGCCAGTTCGAGGTCGTCCTCGTCGTACGGTTCGGCACCTTCCGCGCGCTGGAAGACGACGGCCCCGAAGACCTGCCCCCGGACGAGCAGCGGGGCCACGAGCCGCGTCCCCCCGGCCCCGTCCTTCTCCGGGGAGAGCAGCCGGGGTTCCGTGGGCAGCACCTCCCCGAAGATCCCGGGGAGCAGGAGGGCGCCGGCCGTCGGGATCCGGGGACCGCTCTCCGTCCCGCCGGTCGCGGTGCAGCGCAGCAGGGGCGCCGGGTCGTGGGACCGGAGGCCGGGTTCCCTGCCCCGCAGTACGGCGTCGGTGAGGGCGACCACCACCGTGTCGGCGAACCCGGGCACCGTGACGTCGACCAGTTCCCGGGCCGTGCGCTCCACGTCCAGGCTGGAGCCGATCCGCTCGTGGGCGTCGTGCAGCAGCCGGAGGCGGGCCTGCGCCCGTTCGCGTTCGGTGACGTCCGTGGTGGTGAGGACCACGCCCAGGACCCGTCCGGCGGCGTCGAGGAGGCGGTGGGCCGCGACGGAGAAGACGTACTCGCTGCGCGGATCGGTGAACGGGCGTCCCCGGACGAGGTGGTCGAGCCTCGGCCGGCCGGTGGCGAGGACCTCACGCAGCATCTCCTCGTCGACGTCCACCCCGAGGGGTGCGTACGCCTCCGTGGCGGGCAGGCCGACGATCCGCTCGGACGGGATGCCGCGGACGCCGACGGCGACCGGGTTGACGCGGACGACGCGCAGCTCGGTGTCGAGGACGTGGAGGCCGACGTCCGACTGGGTGAAGATGGCGTCCAGGACCGCCTCGTCCCACTGGTCCGGGGTGGTGGGGCGGGGGGACCGTCCGGGGTCCGCGTTCATGCGTCCCTCTTCCGTGTCGGGCCGGGCACGTCAGGCCAGGGCGGTTCTCAGCGCGGACCGGGCGACCTCCGGGTCGGAGAGGCCGTGGTACATCGGCGGGATCCCCCGGTCGACGCCGAAGTGGTGGTGGACGGCGATCATGGCGGAGCGGACCGCGTACTCGACGGTGGAGACGGCGCCCTCGGGGATCTCGACGAACCGGCCGAGGAAGGCGAAGTTCACGGCGCCGTCCGGGACGACGAGGGGGCGGTCGGAGGCGGCGCGGCGCTGGAACGGGGCGCCGGCGTAGGGCATCTGGACGGTGGTGACCCGGGTGGTCTCCCGGACCTCGTCGGCGATGTCGTCGAAGCCGAGGTGGCCGAGGAGTTCGTCGAGGACCTCGGCGCCGGTGCAGGCGTCCATCGTCTTCGGCACGTGGTCGCCGGGGACGCCGCCGGACAGCGCGTACCCCCACAGGGTGTACGTGTCCTCCTCCTGGTCGCGGAAGTGGGGCTGGGGCGGCACCGCGACCGAGAGGAGCCAGCGGGAGTCCTTCCAGGTCATCAGGGCGCCCTCGCCGGGGACGTTGCCGGTGTACTTCTGGATGCGGTCCAGGAGGAGGCTGCCGGTGGTGGTGAGCGTGAAGGACTCCCGTCTGGTCTCCTCGATGTTCCCGCAGAAGGCGGTGGGGCGCCCGAAGTCGGGGGCGTTCCTGGCGATCGACTCCCACAGGCGCCAGGAGCCGTCCCGTCTGCCGCGGACCAGTTCGGGGACGGTGGTGCTGTCGCCGTAGGCGGTGTCGGCACTCGCCGAGCCGAGGGTCAGGAAGGCGTAGTCGTCCTCGCCCAGTTCGATCGTCCCGGCCTCGGCGCCGTCCCGACGGAGGTGCAGCCGGGAGAGGCGGCGGGCGGCGGGGCCGGAGAAGTCGGCGTCGGCGACGGTGACCCCGAAGTCGGTGCGCACTCCCCGGGCGGTGAGCCACTCCCGGATCGGGCGGACGACGGAGTCGTACGGGTCGTACCTGGTGCGCCGGACCCCGGACAGGGTGTGGAGGCGGTCGAAGTCCTGGACGAAGGCGAGGAGGTGCCGCTTGAGTTCGACGGCCGAGTGCCAGGCCTGGAAGGCGAAGGT
Source organism: Streptomyces cinereoruber (assembly GCF_009299385.1). Classification (NCBI taxonomy): domain Bacteria; kingdom Bacillati; phylum Actinomycetota; class Actinomycetes; order Kitasatosporales; family Streptomycetaceae; genus Streptomyces; species Streptomyces cinereoruber. The sequence goes on from NZ_CP023693.1 coordinate 972,160, forward strand.
CGTGCTCCACATGCACCAGAAGTGGGTGGTGAAGAAGTGCGGCCGGAAGAAGTCGTCGACGCGCCGGGTCCCGATCAGCCGCTCGGGCAGGGCGAGCAGCCGGGTCAGGTCGACGCGGTCGCGGGCGTCCAGGCCGAGTTCCGAGGCGTCGGCGATCGTGCGGTCGCCGTTGACGAGCCGGGCCCTGGCGTGCGTGGGGCGTTCGGCGTTGAAGGCGCGGATCTCCTGCCGTACGGAGACCGCCGGGTCGTCCGGGGTCGGGATCGTCTCCAGGAGGTTCCACAGGCAGACGCAGTGCTCGTCCTCGAACATCGGGTCGTAGCGGGTGACGTGTCCGCCCTCGCGCGTCGGGGCGCGGGCGCCGTCCGCGGCCGGCCGCTGTTCCAGGATGCGCACGTTCTCGCCGGGGACGCCCGCGTCCCGGACGAGGAAGGCGGCCGCGGCGAGCGAGGCGATGCCGCCGCCGACCAGGTGGACCTTGGAGTGCTTCGATGCCGGCACGGGCTGACCTCCGGTTTCGGTGGACGGACGCGACGCGGGCGGTCGGGCGGTCGGGCGCGGCCCTGGTGTCGACCCTGGCCCGGGGCGGCGGGGCGGGCGAGGCGGAAGGGGCCGTACGGGTGAGCCCCCCGTACGGACGGCCCCGCCGCACGGGCGCGCGTGCGGCGGGGCGGGGGCGCGCCGGTTACGACGCCGGGACGGTGTCCTCGAAGGCGGTGCCCGCCGAGCGGTAGGCGGCGACCTTGGCGGCCACCTGCGCCGGGGTCAGGACCTGGTCCTTGACGTGCAGGACGTAGTCGACCTTCTGGTCGTAGGAGCGCGGGGTGGTCGAGGTCTGGCCCGCGAGGTCGATCAGCCACTGGTTGAAGTTGATCGACATCGGGCGCTCGGGCAGGTAACGGGCGTCGTGGCGGCCGAACTCCTGGCCGTCGACGTAGTACACGATGCTGTTGTCGTCGATGGTCAGGACGAGGTCGTGCCAGCCCGCGTAGCTCGCCCGGACCTCGGAGTGCTGGTTGACGGCCTCCCAGGGATCGGGCCGGTAGGTCTCCCACGAAGTGGTGTAGAGGATGTTGGCGGGCTCGCCCCAGCCGCCGTTGGGCAGGTACTCGAAGTCGTACTCGGCGTAGTCGTCGGCCATCGGGGCCTTGAGGTCGTTGATGGTGAAGAAGGTCTGGACGATCCGGTCGCCGTCGGGACCCGACACGGGGGCGTCGGAGAAGCGGACCCGGGCGGCGTAGGTGCCGTTCTTGAACTTGGTGGCCTTCGTCAGGACCTCGGTGTGCCGGGTGGACTCGTTGGTGCCCGCGGTGGAGGACCGCAGGTTCATGATCGAGTTGGTGCCCTCCTTGGCGAAGGTGACGTTCTCGGGGGCCCAGGTGGCGCCGGGCACGCCGGGGCCGCCGGAGTTGGAGCGGACGCTCCAGCCGTGGGTGCCGATCGCCGGATCGGTGTGCCCGGTGTAGTCGAAGTCGTCGAAGAGGGTGGCCCCGGTGGGCGGCGGGGTCGTCGGGTCGGTCGGCGTGGGCGTCGGGGTGGGTTCGTTGCCCGCCGGGGCGGTGCCCCAGACGGGGACGCCGCCGACGGTCGCGGTGACCTTGGTCCAGTCGGTGTACGCGGTCTGCGCCGGGCCGAAGGAGTAGTCGTCGCCCTGGTTGAGCGGCTGCCAGTTGGAGCGGTGGAAGCGCAGCTGCATGTCGCCGGTGTCCGCGCCGGGGGCGAGGGTGCCGGCCCCGGCGGTGAAGCCGACCTCCAGGTAGCGGTCGGCGGTCGCGGTGGGGTGGGCGAGGGTCCCGAAGGTACCGGTGATGTTGGCGCAGCCCTTCACGGCCCAGGAGCAGGCGTAGGTGTACGAGGCTCCCGCGTCGGCCTTGAAGTAGTAGCGCACCTTGACCTGGCTCAGGGGCACGCCGGTCGTCCCGGTGTTGACCACCTTGAGCCAGGGCTCGACCTGGTCGCCGCCGGTGGCGCTCTGGCGGTACTGGACGGCGACGGCCTCGCCGGCGGCGGCGGCCGGGAGGGCGGTGAGGGCGGTGGCGCCGAGTCCGGTCACGGCGGCGACGGCGAGCGCGGCGCGGAGGCGCACGGTGCGCGTCCTGGTCTGGTCGCTCATGGGGTTCCTCTCCTCAGAGGTGGGGGACGGGGGTTGCGGTGGTGGAGAGACGGCGCGGCACCCCGAGGGCGTCGAGCCGGGTCCTGTGGTGGCGCAGGCGCTCCTGGAAGCCGGGCCAGTCGTGGCGGCCGGTCCAGACGACCTCGGCGAGGGCGCAGAGCCGGGGGAAGGTGAGGTACTCGGCGTGCGCGGCGGTGGGGACGTACTCGGTCCACAGCTGGACCTGGGAGCCGAGGACCCGGGCGGCCTCCTCGGGGCTCCAGTCGGCCGGGGCCGGGTCGTTGCCGTGGACGGTCCGCAGGTCGACCACCTCGCCGGCCTGGCCGGGGGGTTCGGCGGGACTGGTGGACTGGGGGTAGTCGAGGTACGTGGTGCGGTGGGGCGCCATGACGACCCGGTGGCCGCGGCGGACGGCGGTGCGGCCGTGGTCGGAGTCGCGCCAGGGCATGACGGTGAAGTACTCCGGGAGGTCGGCGCCGTTCTCGGTCCAGCTGAGCGGCCGGCGCCCGGCCCGCAGCAGGTGCTCCCCGATCCGCCCCATGAACCAGCCGTGCAGGGCGTCGGGCCCGGAAAGCCCCTCCTCGGCGACCCGCCGGAGGGCGTCCGGGGAGGTGTGCCACTCGGTGGTGGGGCACTCCTCGCCGCCGATGTGGACGTACGGGGAGGGGAAGACGTCCATCACCTCGTCCAGGACCGTGCGGCAGAAGTCCATGGCGGTGTCGTGGACGCCGAGGACGGTGTCGCACACGCCCCACCGGTCCCACACGTCGTAGGCGCGGCCCGGGGTGTTGCCCAGTTCGGGGTGGGCGGCGAGGGCGGCGCGGACGTGGCCGGGCATCTCGGTCTCGGGCACGACGGTGATCCCGCGCTCCGCCGCGTAGGTGACGAGTCCGGTGAGTTCGGCGCGGGTGTAGGCGCCGCCGTGGGGCTCGCCGCCGATCTCGGTGAGGCGGGGCAGGGCGGCGACCGGCATGCGCCAGCCCTGGTCGTCGGTGAGGTGCAGGTGGAGGACGTTGAGCTTGTGGAGGGCGAGGAGGTCGACGTACCGGCGCAGGTAGGAGACGGGCCTGAAGCGGCGGGCGACGTCGAGCATGGAGCCCCGCCAGGGGAAGCGGGGGGTGTCGGTGATCTGCACGCAGGGCAGGGTCCAGGCGACGCCCGCGACGGGCTCGTCGGCGAGGGCTTCGACGGGCAGGAGCTGGCGGAGCGTCTGGATCCCGGCGAGGAGGCCCCGGGGGTCGGCGGCCCGGAGCAGGACGCCCCCGGTGCCGACGGTGAGGCCGTAGCCCTCCTCGCCGAGGCCGGTGAGGGCGGGGTCGAGGGCCAGGACGACGGAGCCGTCCGGGCGGGCGGGCAGCGGCAGGCCGGTGGCCGGGCCGAGCAGGGTGCGCAGCAGCCGGGCGGCGCCCTCGGCACCGGGGGTGACCTTGAGGGCGGTCGCGGCGTCGAAGGTGAACCGGCCGGGCAGCGGCGAGAGGTGGGTGGGGTCGGGGACGAGGCGGGGCAGGGGCATCGCGGTGCGTTATCCCTTCACGGCTCCGCCGGTCATTCCGGCGGCGACCCGGCCCTGCAGGACCAGGAAGAGGACGAGGACGGGCAGGGCGAAGAGCGTGGAGGCGGCCATGGTGGCGCCCCAGTCGGTGCCGAAGACGTTGGAGAAGGACGAGAGCCAGACGGGCAGGGTGCGGTCGTCCTGGTTCTTGATGATGAGCATGTTGGCGAAGGCGAACTCGTTCCAGGCGGTGATGAATCCGAAGAGCGAGGTCGCGAGCAGGCCGGGGGCGAGCAGCGGGAGGGTCACCCGGCGGAAGGCGGCGGCCCGGGTGCAGCCGTCGACCTGCGCGGCCTCCTCCAGTTCGGCCGGGACGCCGGCCAGGAAGGAGCGGAGGGTGACGACGGTGAAGGGCAGGGTGATCATGAAGTAGATCAGGCTGAGGGTGGGGAGCCGGTCGAGCAGGTCGGCGTCCCGGGCGATGACGTACATCGGGATGAGCAGCGCCTCCCAGGGCGCCATCTGGGCGACGAACACCATGAGGAGGAAGGCGCGCCGGCCGCGCCAGCGCATCCGGGCGACGGCGAAGGCGGCGGCGAGGGCCACCACGAGGGCGAGCAGGACGCAACCGGCGGTCACGAGAAGGCTGTTGCGCCAGAAGGTCCAGAAGCCGTCCGCCGCGACGGCGCGCTCGAAGTGCTCCAGGGTGACGGAGAGGGGCAGGAAGCCGGGGGTCTCGGACTGGATGTCGCGGGTGGGCCGGAAGGCGGTGAGGACCATCCAGTACACCGGGAAGACGGCCACGAGGAAGGTGATCGCGGCGGCGGTGTTCAGGGGGAGCCGCCGCAGGGCGCGGGGGGTCGTCCGTCGTGCGGGGTTCACCCGTTGTACGGGGGTCACCGGTCGGCCTCCTGTCGGAGCAGCTGGCGGAAGTAGGCGATCAGGACGGCCACGAGGAGGAGGACGGTGAGGGTGGAGACGGCGGCCCCGAGGTCGTAGCGGTGCAGGGACCGGGCCACCCGGTAGGCGTAGACCGGCAGGGTGGTCGTCGCGTCGCCGGGGCCGCCCTTGGTGACGGCCCAGATCTGGGCGAAGCAGCGGAAGACCCAGATGACTTCGAGGCAGAGGACCAGGCCGAAGACCGGCCGCAGGAGGGGCAGGGTGACCGAGCGGAAGATCCGCCCGGCGCCGGCCCCGTCGAGCCGGGCCGACTCGTACAGCTCGGCGGGGACGGTCAGGAGCGCCGAGTGCAGGGTGATGGCGACGAAGGGGACCGACTGCCAGACCACGAGCAGCACCAGGACGGTGAACGCGGCGGGACCGTCGGCCAGCCACGAGTACCCCTCGAAGGACTCGAACCCGAGGCGGACGAGCACCCAGTTGACCACGCCCGTGCGGGAGGCGAAGAGCCACTGGAAGACGGTCGTGGTGGCGATGACCGGGCTGGCCCAGGCGAGGACGAGCCCGCTGGTCACCAGGATCCGCATGCGCCGGCCGAGCCGCTGCGTCATCAGGGCGACCAGGGTGCCGATCACCATGATCAGGGCGACGTTGACCAGGGTCCACCAGAAGGTGCGGCGGACGACCTCCCAGAAGACGGGGTCGGCCAGGACGGTCCGGTAGTTGTCGAATCCCGTGAACCCGGCGCCGCCGCGGATCAGTTCCCCCATGCCGTACTCCTGGAAGGAGATCAGCAGGTTGCGGGCGAGGGGGTAGCCGAGGAGGAGCGCTCCGCCGAGGACGGTCGGGGCGACGAGGAGGTAGGGCCACAGGGCGGGCCCGTGGGGGCGTCTCACGAGCCGAGGGTCCTGGTGATGCTCTCGGACGCGGTGCGCGCCGCGGCGGCGGGGTCGGTGCCGGTGAGCACGGCGGTCATGTACTGCTTGATCGGGTTGGTGGCCTCGACGGCCGCCCACTGCGGGGAGTTGGGGGTCGCCCGGCCCTGGGCGGCGCTGGCGGCCATGACGGCCGTGCCCTCGTCGTCCTGGACGGCCCCGGCGAGGGAGGTGCGGTTGGGGACGTAGCTCATCGTCCTGGCCATGTCCGTCTGCCACTTCTCGCCGGCCAGCGCCTTGACGACCTCGTAGGCGGCGTCGGGGTGGGCGGAGGCCTCGGGGACGATGAGGTCGGAGCCGCCGGTGAAGACCGCGCCGGGCTTGTCGGCCGTGCGGCCGGGGACGGGGAAGAAGGCGAGCTTGCCCTTGAGGGCGGGGTTGATCTCCTCGACGATCTTCGCGCCGCCGGGGACGGCGACGATCTGGGCGACGTCGCCCCCGGCGAAGACCTCGGCCTGCGGGGGCTTGGACTCGTCGGCGTCCTTGGGGCCCTTCCCGAGGGCCTGGAGCTTCCGGTAGAAGTCCATGCCGGCGAGGGCCTGCGGGGTGTCGAGCGCGCCCTTCCACTTCCCGCCGTCCTGGACGGCGAGGTCGCCGCCGGCCTCCCAGACGAAGCCGGAGAGGGTGTACCAGTTCTGGCCGGGGAGGTAGATGCCCTGGACCTTGCCCTTGTTGAGCTTGGCGGTGGCGGCGAGCCATTCGTCCTGGGTCTTCGGCGGGGTGACGCCGGCCCGGGCGAAGAGGTCCTTGTGGTAGATCACGACGCGGTTGGCCGCGTACCAGGGGATGCCGTACTGCCTGCCGTCGACCTTGCCGGGCTCGGCGAGGCCGGGGATCCAGTCGGCGCCGTTCAGTTCGGCGACCTTGTCGCTGAGGTCGCGGACGCCGCCGCCGGCCGCGTACTGGGCGACCTGGGTGTTGCCGACCTCGATGACGTCCGGGGCGTCCCTGCTGGCGAGGGCGGCCGTGACCTTCTCGCCGATGCCGTCCCACTCCTGGATCTGGATGTCGAGGTCGATGTCCTGGTGCTCCGCCTCGAAGCCGGCGCGGAAGCGGTCGAGGAAGGCGTCGGTGACGCTGTCCTTCATGATCCAGACGGTGACCTTCTCCGGCCCGCCGGAGGCCTTCGGGTCGTCGGAGCCGCCACAGGCGGTGGCGGCGAGCGCGACGGCCGCCGCGAGGGCGGTGGTCCTGCTGACGGCGGCGGTTCTGCCGAGGGGGCGGATCTGCACGGGGCACCTCGCTGCATGGTTGACCAATTGGTCAAGTGGTCAGGCGTGTGAGCAGAAGGTGACACGGACCGTTCCGGCCGTCAATCCCCGGTAAAACATGTCCCGTTCACTCGACGACAGGTCAAGTCGCCGGGTTACCATCGGACTTACCAGTTGACCAGTCAGGATCAACTGATCAGCCAGGGAGAACGGGATGTCAGGGAGAACGGGATGAAGGACGGCTCCTCCAGCGGGGTGCTGAAGCGGGAGCGGGTACGGGAGCACCTGCTCGGTCTGATCGAGGCGGGCGGTCCGGGCGACCCCATCCCGTCGGAGCGCACCCTCTGCGCCGCCCTCGGCGTCTCCCGGCCCACCCTGCGCGCGGCCGTCGACGAACTCGTCGCCACGGGCGCGCTCGTCCGGGAGCACGGTCGCGGCATGTTCGTCGCCCCCGCCAAGATCGTGCAGCAACTCGCCCCGGACGAGGCGGCGTTCACCGTCCCCCGCGCGGCGGGCAGCTGGTCCAGCACCGTCCTGGAGTCCGCCACGGTCCGGGCCGGCGCCCGCATCGGACGCCGGCTCCGCCTCTCCCCCGCCGCCGAACTGCTCTACGTCGCCCGGCTCCGGCTGGTCGACGGCTCTCCCATGGCCATCGAGCACCTGCACATCCCGGCGGACCTCGTCGGCGCCGCGCTCACCCCGGAGGAGCTGGAGGCCGGCGACCTCTACGACCACCTGCGGGAGCACCACCGGGTCCGGGTCAAGGAGGCGACCCAGTCGATCGAGCCGACCGTCGTCAGCGAGGACGAGGCCGCGCTCCTGGACGTCCCGGTCCTCTCCCCCGCGCTCCTCATCGAGCGCCTCACCCTGGACACGGCGGGCCGGCCCGTCGAGTACGTCCACTCGGTCTACCGGGGCGACCGGTACCGCATCGTCTCCCGCCTCGACTTCACCCGCGACGGCGTCGTGACCTCCTCCACCGAGGGGGATGCATACTGACCGGCGGACGGCACGGCGGGGAGGGGCGGGCATGGAGCTCAAGCGGGAACGGGTACGGGAGCACCTGCTGACCGTGATCGACGGGCGCCGCCCCGGCGACGCCATCCCCTCCGAACGCACCCTCTGCGCCGCCCTCGGCGTCTCGCGGCCCACCCTGCGCGCGGCCGTCGACGAGCTGGTGGCGACGGGCCTGCTGGTGCGGGAGCACGGCCGGGGCATGTTCGTCGCGCCCGACAAGGTGACGCAGGAGCTGGTCGCCGAGGACCGTGCGGCGGGCGCGCCCCGCAGCCGGGGCGACTGGACGAGCACGGTGCTCGACCTGCGTACGGTACGGGCCGGCGCCCGGATCGGCCGGAAGCTGGCGGTCTCCCCGGCGGCGGAGCTGGTGCACGTGACCCGCCTGCGGCACGTCGACGGCGCCCCGATCGCCCTGGAGCACCTCCACGTCCCCGCCGACCTGGTCCCCGGGCTCACCGCCGCCGACATGGAGGGCGGCTTCTACGCCCACCTGCGCGAGCGGCGCGGCATCCGCACGGCGCACGCGGTGCAGTCCATCGAGCCGACCGTCCTGAGCGAGGAGGAGGCCGACCTCCTCGGCGTCCCGGTCCTCTCCCCCGCCCTGCTCTTCGACCGGACCACCTCCGACACGACCGGCCGCCCCGTCGAGTACGTCCGCTCCCTCTACCGCGGCGACCGCTACCGCGTCGTCTCCCGCCTCGCCCTGGACACCCGCCTGCCCGACCACTCGGAGCCCGGGGCGGGGCGCGCGGGGGCGTGGTGGGGGACGGTGGACTGATCCCCCCGTACCCCGGGGGTGCCCGGCGACCGGCCCCCCGGGCGCCTTAGGGTCGCGTCCATGACCAGGACCACGCCCCCGCGCCCCCTCGACGTCGAGGCGCTCTTCCCGGAACTGGCCGCCTTCCGGGGGACCACGACCCGGCTCCATCCACGGCCCGGCACGCCGGGCCCCTCGGCCAGCTCCGTCGGCGGTCCCCTGCTGTGGCCGGCGGACGAGCCGTGGCCGGTGTGCGACGAGGCACACGGCCGCGGGCGCGGGCGGCGCCCGGCCGACGTCCACCGCTACCGGCAGGTCCTGGACGCTGCGTGGGCCCGCGACCCGGCGTCCGGTCCGACGGCCGAGGAGCGGGACCTCCTGGACGAGTTGCGCCGGGAGCACCGGATCCCCGGAGCCTCCGAGACCGACCCGCTGCCGCTGATCGGCCTCGCGCAGTTGTACCGGCGGGACGTTCCCGACCTGCCGGCGGGGCCGGACGACTGCGATCTGCTCCAGGTGTTCTGGTGCCCCTTCGACGCGCACGGCCCGAGCCGGTACGGCCTGGGGCTGCACCTGCGCTGGCGGCGGTCGTGGGAGGTCGGCGAGGTGCTGGCCCCGCAGCCGCGGCCGCCGGTCGTCGGGTCCGACGGTTTCGTGCCCGAGCCCTGCGTGCTGCATCCGGAGCAGGTGGTCACCTACCCGTTCGCCGGCCTCCTGCCCGAGGAGCTGTGCGCCCGGATCGACGCCTGGGAGGAAGCGCTCGAAGAAGAGGCGGAGGAGGCGGAGGACGAGGACGCGGAGGAGCCGCCCGGCTACCAGTACGACCTGTCCATCCCGCCCGGTTGGCGCGCGGGCGGCTTCGCCTCCTGGCACGCGACCGACCCGTACCCCATGGACTGTCCGGCCTGCGCGACGCCCATGCGCCTGCTGCTGACCGTCGACAGTTCGGAGTGGGACGGCGGCAGCGGCAGTTGGAGACCACTGGAGGACGGGGACCGGTCCGCTCGCGGCGGCGCCACTCCCACACAGGTCACCGTGGGCCGCTGGGGCGAGCTCAACGTGTTCGCCTGTCCCGCCGATCCCGGGCATCCGCACCGCTGGAGCATCCAGTAGCCCGCCGTACGCGAAGCGGCGCGTAGCCGAAAAGAGTCGTCTCCCGTCGGGCGTCGGGAGCCTTCGCGGGTTCGCGCGCGCCCACGGGAACCGTGGTCACCGGTCCCGGCGGTCCGGTGGGGGTCCGCGCCGGCAGGGCCGGTCGTCTCCCTGGACGGCACGTGAGGGGCGGTGGAGCGACCGTTCTTGCCCCTGGTTCATGGAAAGTGCACGGGAAGGACCGTTCCGTTCCGCGAGCGAACCTGTTCTGATGGTGGGTCAGCGATTGTTGGGTGATTGCCGGCCGTTCGCGACGGGCAGGTTTGGAGGGTCGTGGGGCGGGCACGGTCCGGCCTCGCGGCCGGGGCGGTCGTCGTCACGCACGGGCGCGCCGCGCGCCGCCCTCCCCCTGGCAGGCCGCCCGCATGGTGGTCCGCACACCGCGGCGGGCCGAGGAGAGTAGGAGGTCGGTCCCCATGACCGTGCGCACCGTCGAAGACCCGCAGTTGTGGATGCCCCATCCGCTGCGGGTGAACCCCCACCTGTCGGAACTGCACGAGGAGAGCGAGACCTGGGCGCGCGAGATGGGCATGCTGGAGGGGTACGGGGAGGTGCCCGGCCGCCCGGCCATATGGTCCCGGGCCAAGTTCCACGCCATGACCGTCGACCAGCTGACCGCCTGGACCCTCCCCGACGCCTCCCTGCCCGCCCTCCGGCTCAACCACCGGTTCAACATCTGGGCCCTGGCCTGGGACGACCACTTCGCCGCCGCCTTCAAGCAGACCGGTGACCTGGCCGGCGCGCGGCTCTTCACCGCCCGGCTGCACGGCTTCCTGCGGCCCGAGCCCGACGCCCGGCTGCCCGAGCCGGTGAACGCCGTCGAGCGGGGCATCGCCGACCTGCAGCGGCACCTCTTCCCGCCGGGCCTCGCGCACTGGCGGCACGACTTCAACCGGGCCCTGGCGAGATACGTCGACGCGGGGGTCGAGGAGCTGGCCAACAGCCGCACCGGCCGCGTCCCCCACCTGATCGACTACGCGCCGTTCCGGCGGGAGAGCTTCGCCGCCCACACCGCCCCCTACTCCGTCGAGCTGGCGACCGGCGCGCGCATACCCGAGCAGATACGGCACAGCCGGACCGTCCGCGCCCTCCTCGACGCCTTCATGGACTTCATGGGGCTCGCGAACGACCTCGCCTCCTACGAGCGGGAGGTGCACGAGGAGAACGACGTCAACAACCTGGTCGTGGTCGTCGGGACGTCCCTCGGCATCGCCCTCCACGACGCCGTGCCCGCCGCCCTGAACCTGGTGAACGCGCGGCTGCGGGACTTCGAGCACCTCCGGCGGAACGAGGTGCCGCTCCTCGTGCGGCGGGCCGGGCTGCGCCCGGACGAGCGGGCCGAGCTGGAGGCCTGGCTCCGGGGGGCCTGCGGGTTCCTCTCCGGGATCCACGCCTGGTACACCGGGGCGCCCCGCTACACCTCCTCGGACGTCTCGTACCCGGAGTGACGGCGGCGGGGGCCGGACCCCCGCCGCCCTCGGTTCCTACCGCCCGCCCAGCAGGCGCTTCAGGCGCGTCCACCACGAGGCGCGGGCCTCGGACCGGCGCGTCCCGCCGGGGGCGCCCGCCGGCACCGGCGGCACCGGCGGGACCCCGTCGCTCTGGACGGGCGGGGCCGGGAGCGGGGCCGGGCCGTCGTCGGCCCGGGGCGGGCGCGGGGAGAAGCCCACGGGCAGCGCCGTCAGGTGCCGGGCCCAGGTGGTGGAGCGCCAGGTGAGGCTCTCCTCCGGGACGGAGAGGGCGATGTCGGGCAGCCGGGTGAGCAGGATGTCGATGCCGGCGTCGGCGATGATGCGGCCGATGTCCTGGCCGGGGCACTCGTGGGTGCCGGCGCTGAAGGACAGGTGCGCCCGGTTGTGGTGCACGGGGGCCGCGGGGTCCGGGCGGATCGCCTGGTCGACGTTCCCGGCGGCCAGGCCGAGGAGGAGCATGTCCCCCGTCTTGATCTCCTGCCCGCCGAGGACGGTGTCGCTGTTGGCCCAGCGGCCCGGGCACACCATCAGCGGCGGCTCGTCCCAGAGGACCTGCTCGACGGCCTCGGGCAGGGTCATCTGACCGCCGGCCAGCGAGCCGCGGAACCGGGGGTCGGTGAGGACCATCCGCAGGACGTTGGACATGAGGTTGGCGGTCGTCTCGTATCCGGCGAGCAGGATGAGCCGCAGGTGGTGCTTGACCTCCTCGTCGGTGAGGCCGGCGGGGTGGGCCATCAGGGCGGAGGCGATGTCGTGGCCCGGGTGGGCGCGCTTGGCGGCGACGAGCCGTTCGAGGCTCTCCAGGACGAAGGCGTTGCTGGCGAGCGACGTCTCGGTGGCCTTGAAGAGGTCGCGGGCGGCGTGCACGAGTTCGGGCGCGTCCTCGTCCGACATGCCGAGGAGGTGGATGAGGGTGAGCATGGGCAGGTGTTCGGTGAACTGCCCGACCAGTTCCGCGTCGCCCTTCTCGCAGAACCCGTCGATCACCTGGTGGGCGAAGCGGATGACGTGGCGGCGCACCCCCCGGTGGTCGAACTGGCCGAGGCCGGCGGTGAGCGCGCCGCGCAGCCGCTGGTGCTCCTCGCCGTCGGCGCAGACGCAGTCGGGGCGCCAGCCGATCATCGGCATGAGCGGCGAGGTGGCGGGGTCGATCTCCCCGGTGCGCCAGCCGTGCCAGACGCGGGGGTCGCGGGAGAACTGGGTGGGGCGGCTGGCCACGTCGCGGTTCTCCAGGTACCCCAGGACGAGCCAGGCGCGCACGTCGCCGTCGAGGAGGACGGGCGCCACCGGGCCGTGGGCGGCCCGCAGTTGCTCGTACAGGCCCATGGGGTCCGTCGCCGCCGCCTCGCCGTAGAGCCGGGTCGGTCCGTCGGTTCCGGTGGCGGCGTGGGCCGGGCAGCCGGGGGGGCGGGACCCGGCCCGCCTGCGCGGTGGCGTGTTCGGCGGGTGGGAAGGTCATGCGGTCTCCTGGGCGGCGACGAGGGTGTGCAGGTAGTCCATCAGCGAGAGCAGGGCGTCGCGGCAGGACGCCCGGTCCCGTGCGTCGCAGGCGACGAGGGGCACGGACTCGCCGAGGGCCAGGGCGGCGCGCAGGTCCTCCACCGGGTACTGCGGGGCCTCCGGGAAGGTGTTGACGGCCACGACGAAGGGGACGCGGCGGTCCTCCAGGCGGGTGATGACCTCGAAGCAGACCTCGATCCTGCGCGTGTCGACGAGGACCACGGCGCCGAGCGCCCCTTCGAAGATGCCGTTCCACAGGAACCAGAAGCGCTCCTGTCCGGGGGTGCCGAAGAGGTAGAGGACCAGCTCCTGGTTGATGCTGATCCGGCCGAAGTCCATCGCGACGGTGGTGGTGTTCTTGCCCTCGGCGCCGGGGTTGTGGTCGATCCCGACGCCCGCCTGCGTCATGGTCTCCTCGGTGGTCAGGGGCGGGATCTCGCTCACCGCCCCGACCATGGTGGTCTTGCCGACGCCGAAGCCGCCGACGATGACGACCTTGACGCCCCTGGCGCTGTGCGGCAGCAGCATGTCGGTGCCGCGCGGGCCGGGAACGGACGCGGGCGCGTCGGAGCCGACGGGCGCGTCAGAGCTTGCGTAGTCCATGGATCACCGCCTCCAGTAGGCCGCGTTCGGGGTAGGCCGCCACCGGCACGGGTGCGATGGCCTCGACCCGCTCGTCCTCGACGAGTTGGGAGAGCAGCGCGGTGACGACGCTGAACGGAAGGCTGAGGTACGCCGAGACCTCGGCCACCGAGAGCGGGTAGGCGCACATGGTGAGGATGGCCGCCTGCTCGGGTTGCATCGAGGCGTCGGGCGAGGCCCGCGCCACGATGAGGGTGACCAGGTTGAAGCCCTTGGGCGAGGGACCGGAGCCGCCGGTGATGACGTAGAGCGGAACAGGGTTGCCTTCATTCCAGGGGCCCGGATTCTCCGATGTCACATCGCCTGCCTGACGTCCTGCCGGGGCGGGCTGGTCATGTGCTGGCCGATCCGGGCCACCAGCGTCCGCATGCGGTCGCCGAGCAGTCCGGCGTCCACCTCCTGGTCGGCGAGGACCGCGAGGTAGGCGCCGGGGCCGGCCGCCATCAGGGAGAAGTAGCCCCCGTCGGCCTCGATGCCGACCATCCGCGTCGAGCCGTCGCCGTGCGGGAACATCTGGGCGATGGCCCGGGCCAGGCTCTGGATGCCGGAGCAGGCGGCGGCGATGGCGTCGGCGGTGTCGGGCGCCGTGTTCGCCTGCCCGATGCTCAGGCCGTCCGCCGAGAGGATGACCACGTGGCGTACGAACGGAACGCTGCTGACGAGCTCCGTGAGCATCCAGTCCATGTTGGGCAGTGGCTGCATGTTACTCGACCTCATCTGAAGGCTCGCTGGGTGAAGGGGAAGGTTCGGCGGCCGCTCTCTTCTCGCCGTTGAACGCCTCCCACATCAGGCCGGGCTGGGGGGACGGCTTGGAGGAGGACGGTACGGCGGGGGGCGTGGGGCCCGTCACCACGACCGGGATCGGGACGGGCGTCTCGCGCCGCCGCTGCGGGAGGCCGTTGGGGGCCTTCCTGATCTCGCCGGTCTCCATGGCGAGGGCGGGGGACGGCAGGGGCGGGGGCGTCGGCGTGCGGACCGGCGCGGGCCGGGCCGGGCCGCCCGCGGTCCGGTGCGGGCCGGTCGGACCGTTCGCGCGCCTGCGGGCGAAGTCGCTGGGGCGCAGGGCGGACGGGGGCATGGTGGTGATCAGGTTCCGGGGGACGAGGACGACGGCCCGTACGCCTCCGTAGGCGGAGGTGCGCAGGTGGACCTCGCAGTTGTGCTCGCGGGCGAGGCGGCTGACGACGGGCAGGCCGAGCTGGGTCACCTCGCCGAGGCTGGCCAGCTGGATGGTGCGCTGCGACTGCGCCATGACGCGCTCGACGCGCTGCCTGACCTCCTCGGTGAGGCCGACGCCCCGGTCCTCGATCTCGACCACGACGCCGGAGGGCACCTCGTTGGCGGTGACCTCGACGGGGGCGTGCGGCGGCGAGAACGAGGTGGCGTTGTCGAGGAGTTCGGCGAACAGGTGCATCAGCGGCTCGGCGCCGGGGCCGGTCACGGCCACCTCCGCCACCGCCTGGAGCTTGACGCGGGGGTAGTCCACGATGCGCGACATGGCTCCGCGCAGGATGTCGTAGAGCGGGATCGACTTCGACCACTGGCGTCCGGGGCGGGCGTCGCCCAGGACGGCGATGCTGGCCGCGAGGCGTCCGATCAGGGCGTTGCGGTGGTCGACGTCCTGGAGGCCGCGGGAGACCACGATGTCGTTGCCGTGGAGGATCTGCATGGCGTGCAGGTCCTTGGCGAGCTGGTGCACGATCGCCTGGACCCGGCGCGCGATCGCCACGAGGGCGCGCTGGGAGGCGTCCCGGGTGTGCTCCTCGGCCTCCACCGCCTCCAGGAGGGTCCGCAGGGCTCCCTTGAGCGCTTCGGCGAACTCCTTGTCGAGGTGCTTGCCGAAGTCGACGGCGCGCAGGATGTCCGAGGTGGGGTCGCCCTTCTTCAGCCGGGCGACGGCGGCGGGCAGGAGTTCCTCGGCCAGCCAGACGGTGGTGGCCCGCTGGTCGGCGAGCCGCCCGAGCAGGGCGGCCTCGCGCTGCTCGTAGTACCTCTCCGCCTCGGCGGCCGCCCGTGTGTGCCGGGCCGCCTCCGCCGCGCGCAGCCGGCGCGCGGTCCCGGCGGAGGTGAGGGCCGTCAGGAGGACCGCGGCGAGACCGCACCAGGCGACCGGTGTCCGTATCTGTGCAGGGGAAAGGAGGAGCGCCAGCACGGTGGCTCCCGCCAGAACTCCCGGGGGGAGGAGCCATTCCCGGACGACCGGAGTCGGCCGGGCTCTGGAAATCGAACCTGCACGAACCATGAGGAGGGTCCCTAAAGAGTCTGGAATGAGCGGACCGTGGGGGTGTGGTGCGCCGGAAGGAGCGGAGGCGGACCTCATTCGGACACGCGTGCGCATGTCCGAATGAAAAACCCGACGGGCGGAAACCCGGGGGATCGCTCCGGGAATCGCGCTTACGGGCGCTTTCCCTCGCGGCCGTACTCCGTTCACGCGCCCACGGCGTTCATGACTCGCTGTGAGCGCGGCGCAACACACCGGTGAGCATAGTCAGTTCGGGTTCACCGTGTGACTTTGCCGAAAGGACAACCCCCACCGGTCATTCCGGTCGCACAAAGCGACTGACGGCCGTACCTGAAATGCAATAAACCGATCAAATTCTGTCGTTCGATCATCGGGACGCGGGGTGGAAGCGCCCCGTCCGGCGCCGCCGGTTCCGTCGCGGCCATTGACAGGTGCACACCGCCTCCCCATTCTTGAGAGCGCTCTCAAGCGCATCCCCCAGAGCGCGATCCCTCCCGGATTCCCCCCACATGGAGTCCCCCCACCCCCGAGGAGCCCCACGTGTCCGCACGTCACAGGCGCACGCGCGTCCGACTCGTCCCCCTCCTGGTGACCGCCGCGCTGGTCGGCACCGGCGTCACCGTCGCCGTCTCCTCCGACCCCGTCGAGGCCGCCGTCCCCGCCACCATCCCGCTCACCTTCACCAACAACTCCGGCCGCGGGGAGCAGGTGTACGTCTACAACCTCGGCACCGAGCTCTCGACGGGCCGGCAGGGCTGGGCGGACGCGAACGGCACCTTCCACCCGTGGCCGGCCGGGGGCTCCGTCCCCGTCCCCGCGCCCGACGCCTCCATCGCGGGCCCGGCCGCCGGGAAGTCGATGACGATACGGCTGCCGAAGTTCTCGGGCCGCGTCTACTTCAGCTACGGCCGGAAGCTGGACTTCAGGCTGGCGACGGGCGGCCTCGTGCAGCCCGCGGTCCAGAACCCGAGCGACCCCAACCGGGACATCCTCTTCAACTGGTCCGAGTACACGCTCAACGACGCGGGCCTCTGGCTGAACAGCACCCAGGTCGACATGGTCTCGGCGCCGTACTCGGTCGGCGTGAAGCGGCCGGACGGCTCCGTCGCGAACACGGGCCGCCTCAAGCCCGGCGGCTACCGGGGCTTCTTCGACGCGCTGCGCGCCCAGCCCGGCGGCTGGGGCGGCCTGGTGCAGACCCGCTCCGACGGCACGGTGCTGCGCGCGCTCGCCCCGGGCCACGGCATCGAGGCCGGCGCGCTGCCGGCGGGGGTGATGAACGACTACGTCAACCGCGTCTGGAGCAAGTACGCCACGTCGACCCTGACCGTGACGCCCTTCGCGCACCAGCCCTCCGTGAAGTACTACGGGCGGGTCTCGGGCAACGTCATGAACTTCACCAATGGGGCCGGGCAGGTCGTCACCTCCTTCCAGAAGCCCGACTCGGACAGCGTCTTCGGCTGCTACAAGCTCCTGGACGCCCCGAACGACCAGGTGCGCGGCCCCATCTCCCGCACGCTCTGCGCCGGTTACAACCGCTCCACCCTGCTCACCAACCCCAACCAGCCGGACGCCTCGTCGGCCGGCTTCTACAAGGACGCGGTGACCAACCACTACTCCCGCGCGATCCACGAGCGGATGGTGGACGGCAAGGCGTACGGCTTCGCCTTCGACGACGTCGGCGCGCACGAGTCGCTGGTCCACGACGGCAGCCCGCAGCAGGCGTACGTGACGCTCGACCCGTTCGACTAGGCCGTATCCCGGGAACGACGGAAGCCCGTACGACCGCCCCCACCGGGGTGGCCGTGCGGGCTTCCGCGGTGCGGGAGGGTCAGGGCGTCATCTCGTACGCGCCGGACAGCGCCTCGACGCGCTGCCAGACCCGCTCCGAGCGGGCCTCGTCCACGACGGGGCGGCGGACGGCGGCAAGCGCCCAGAGCTGCTGCGGCTCGGTCGCGGAGTCCTTGCCGTGCAGTTCGACGGCGTGCGCGGAGAAGTCGCGGACGAGGACGGCGAACAGCTCGCCGAGGACGTCCTCGTCGAGACCGGTCAGGGCGGCCTGCTCCAGGACCAGCTGTCCGTGGACGACGAGCGCGAAGAGCTGGCCGACGGCGAGGAGCAGGTCGAGGTCGCGGCTCTGCTCCTCGTCCGGGGCGGCCTTGAGGACGAACTCGCAGAGGGCGTCCGCCTGTTCGCGGAAACGGGCGACGTTGGGCACGTGGGCGTACGCGTCGTAGGCGGCGCGCCAGTCGTGGAAGCGGACCGAGCCGAGGCCGCGGGCCGGGCCCTGGCGGAAGAGGAACGCGTCGTCGGCCGCGTCGAGGCGGGTCGGGACGGGCTCGTAGGCGACCGGGTCCAGGAGGTGGTTGCGCATGAACTTGAGGATCAGCGCCAGGTTGACGTGGACGGTGCCCTCCAGCTTCGGCAGGCCCCGGATCTCGACGGCCGCCTCGGCGAAGTAGTTGTCCTTCTCGAAGCCCTTGGCGGCGATGACGTCCCACATCAGGTCGATGACCTTCTCGCCCTCCGTGGTCACCTTCATCTTCGTCATCGGGTTGAAGAGGAGGTAGCGGCGGTCGTCGGGTCCGGCGGTGCGGAAGTAGTCGACGGCCCGGTCGCTGAACAGCTTCATGCCGACCAGCCGGACGTACGCGTCGGTCAGCTCGCGCCGCACGTGCGGGAAGGCGGTGACGGGGCGGCCGTACAGGATCCGGTTCTGCGCGTGGGTGACGGCCTCGTACATCGCGTGTTCGCAGATGCCGATGGAGGCGGTGCACAGGTTGAACTTGCCGACGTTGACCGTGTTGAGGGCGGCGTCGAAGGCGGCGCGGCCGGTGTGCAGGACGTCCTCGGCGGCGACCGGGTAGTCCTCCAGGCGGAACTCGCTGACGTACTTCGAGGAGTCGACGACGTTCTTCACCAGGCGGTACGCGTCGTGGCGGCTGTCGGCGGCGAAGAAGACGTAGCCGTCGGGGCCCTCGACGTCGGTGCGGCGGCCGAAGACGGAGACGAGTCCGGCGGCGTTGCCGTTGCCGATGTAGTATTTGGAGCCGGTGGCGCGGAAGCCGCCCTCGCCGTCGGGCGTGAGCAGCATGTCCGTGGAGTAGATGTCGGCGCCGTGGGTCTTCTCGGAGAGGCCGAAGGCGAACACCTCGCCCTGCGCGAGGAGTTCGGCGGCGCGGGCGCGGGCGGCGGCGTTGTCGCTCTGCCAGACCGGGCCGAGGCCGAGGATGGTGACCTGCCAGGCGTACCAGTAGTCGAGGCCGTAGAAGCCGAGGATCTCGTTGAGGGCGGCGATGCGGGCGGTGTCCCAGCGCTTGTCGCCCTCGTCCTCGCCGGCGGCGGAGGACGGGGTGAGGAAGGTGGCGAAGAGGCCCTCCTCGGCGGCGAAGGCGAGGAAGTCGCCGAGCCAGGCGCGGGTCCGGTAGTCCTCGACGAGCCGGCGCTTGCCGCGCGCCTCGAACCAGTCGACGGTGGCGCGCAGGAGCCGGCGGGTCTCCGGGTCGAAGTGCGCGGGGTCGTAGGTGTGCGGGTTGAACAGCAGCGGGTCGGCCATGACGTCCGCCTTTCCGGCTCGGGATGAGGGTGGTGGTGACAGTGCGAGGAGGGTCGGGAGGGTGCCGGGGTCAGCGCCCGGTCCCGAAGCGGGCGAGCGTGGCGAGGACGTCGTCCAGCCAGGCGATCGTCATGCGTTCGTACGCGATGCCGCCCCGCAGCACGACGTGCTGGAGTTCCCGTTCCGCGTCCGGGGGGCCGTCGGCCGGGCCCGGTGCGCCGAAGTCGCGGGCCTCGCCCGCGAGGTAGTGGGCGAGGCGGTCCGTGTGCGCCGTCCGGTGCCGCTCGACCTCGCCGATCAGCGCGGCCGGGTCGTCGAAGGCGGCGCCCCGGATCTTCACGGCGAGCTCGTGCCGCATGCTCTCGGGCTCGATCGGCTCGCCCAGCCACGCGGAGAGGGCGTCGCGGCCGGACCCGGTGACGGAGCACTCCTTCTTGTCCGGGCGGCCCTGCTGGGGCACGTCCCGGACGTCGATCCAGCCGTCGCCCTCCATGCGCTTGAGCACGCGGTAGATCTGCTGGTGGGTGGCGGTCCAGAAGTATCCGATGGACCGCTCGAAGCGCCGGGCCAGCTCGTAGCCGGATCCGGGCTTCTCCAGCAGGGACACGAGGATCGCGTGGTCGAGCGCCATGCCCCCGATCTTGCTATGCAACGAGTTGCATAGCAAGGCCGTCCGGGGCCGGTGAGACGCGGCTCACCTCCGTGCCGCCGGGGGGCGGACGGGCGGTGGCCCCGCCCCGGGCCTCCCGCCGGGCTCCGCGTGCACGCCCGGTGGTCCGGGGCGACCATCGAGGTATGGCTGGTAACTCCACGGCCACGCGGGACGGCGCTGCCGCCTCGCGTGCGTCCCGCCAGAAACTGGCGCTCGCGGCCATGCTCTTCGCGGTGTCGATGACGTTCATCGACCAGACGATCGTCTCGATCGCCGCGCCGAACATCACGGCCGAGCTGGGCCTCTCCGCCTCCGGGATGCAGTGGGTCGTCAACGCCTACCTGCTCTCCCTCGCCGCGTTCTTCGCGCTCGGCGGGCGGCTCTCGGACATCCTCGGGCACCGCAGGATCATGCTGACGGGCACGCTGCTCTTCGTCGTCTCGTCGGTGCTCTGCGGCTGTGTGCCGTCCGGGGACTTCGCATTGACCTGGCTGATCGTCTTCCGCGCCACGCAGGGTCTGGGGGCCGCGCTGATGTTCCCGGCGGCGCTCGCCGTGGTCATCGCGGTCTTCCCGGTGGACCGGCGCGGCCGGGCGCTCGCCCTGTTCTTCGGGCTCTCCGGGGCCCTGACCGCCCTCGGTCCGCTGCTCGGCGGCTGGCTGACCGCCTGGACCTGGCGGGCGATCTTCTGGGTGAACGTGCCGGTCGCCGTCGTCGCGATCGTGCTCACCGTGCTGGCCCGGGTCCCCGAGAGCCGCCGCCGCGAACGCCTCGACGTCGTCGGCGCCGTCCTGGTCGCCGTCGGCATGGGCCTGGGCGTGCTCGGCTTCCAGCAGGCGTCGTCCTGGGGTTGGGGCAGCGTCGCGACCTGGGCCTGCGTCATCGGCGGCGCGGTCGTCCTGGTGCTGTTCTACGCCTACGAGCGGCGCACCGCGCAGCCGCTGATCAACTTCGACGTCTTCCGGGACCGGGCGTTCACGATCGACAGCCTCGTGCTGTTCTTCGCGATGCTCGCCTTCGTGCCGGTGTTCTTCTTCGCGTCGGTGTACGCCCAGGTGTCGCTGAGCGCCTCGCCGAACCAGGCCGCGCTGTTCCTGCTGTACTTCTTCATCGGCTTCGGCATCGCCTCCCAGTGGGGCGGCAAGATCCTCGACAAGCGCGGCGCCCGCCCGGCGATGAAGATCGGCTGCGCGCTGGGCGCGGTCGGCTTCTACCTGTGGGCCCAGAAGCTGACCGACCTGTCGATGCACGACCAGTGGCCGTACGCGGCCATGGCGGGCGCGGGCATCGGGTTCCTGCTGGCCCCCGCCTCCACGGACGCCGTGAACCGCTCCATCGGGGCCTCGTACGGCGAGGTCACCGGCATCACCCAGACCGTCCGCAACTACGCGGCGGCCATCGGCATGGCCGTCTTCAGCACCGTCCTCGCGCACGTCTCCGCCGACCGGATCACCGACACGCTCACCGGGCGCGGTCTGCCGCCGGCCGAGGCGGAGGCGACGGCCGGGAGGGTCTCGGAGGCGGTCACCGGCCATCCCGACGGCCGGGCGCCCACCGGGGACGGGCCGATCGCCGAGGCGCTCCGGGGCGCGGGCGACGCGATCCGGATGGACTTCGCCGAGGCGAACCAGTGGGTCTTCTACGGCATGGCGATCGCGCTGGCCGTGGCCTTCCTGTTCGCCCTCGCGCACCCGGGGACGCGGGTCACCGGGAAGCCGCCGGAGGACTGAGACCCGCCCTCCCCGGGCCCCACCGGGCCCGCTCCGGGGAAGCGGAACTCGTAGCGGTGGTCCCCCGGCGCCCCCACGGGCATCGGCCGGAAGCCGGAGCCCCACGAGCGGGCGGACCCGTACGGACCGGCTACGCCACGCCGGTCAGCGTGGCGTAGACGACCGTGTTGGCCCGGTAGCCGGTGTCGCCGGACCAGTCGCCGCCGCAGGTGATCAGGCGCAGCTCCGGGCCGCCGGAACCGCCGTAGACCTCGTCGTCGGGGAAGCGGTCCTTGGGGTACTCCTCCACCGCGTCGACCGTGAAGAGGGCCGTGCGGCCGTCCGCGCGCTCGACCGCGATCCCGGCGCCCCGCGTCAGGGCGCCGAGCCGGTGGAAGACGGCCGGCCCGGTGGGGGTGTCCAGGTGGCCCGTCAGGACGGCCGTCCCGGGCGAGCCCGGCGGGGTGCCCCGGGCGTACCAGCCGGCGAAGGCCGGGAGGTTCGGGGGAGGCGGCTCCAGTCTCCCCTCCTCGTCCAGCTCAAGGCGCATCAGACGGGCGTCGACCCCGATGGCCGGGATCCGGACCCGTACCGGATCCGACGCGGGGAGCGGCGCGGCGGCGGGGCCGGAGCGGGCCGGGACGTCCGCCGCGGCGGCCCGCGCGCCCTGCGGCCGGGCCTGCGCGGCGGGCGGCGGGGCGTCGCGGCCGGTCGTCGCGTCGACGAGCAGCAGCGAGCCGGCCAGCGCGGCCCAGACGAGCGGCTTGAGCGGCGGGACGTACCGGGGCCGCGGGCCGCCGGTCCGCGTCAGGCCCGGGCCCCCGCGCCCGCGGCGCGCCGGCGCATCCTGAGCGCCCCGCCCGCGACGGCCGCGCCCGCGAGGAGCCAGCCGAGGCCGAACTCGCCCTCCTTGCCGGCGGCCCCGCCGAAGCCGGCGTCGACGGCGCCGTTCGGGCGGCCGGAGATCCGGTACGTGGCGGTCATCTTCTTCCGGGGCGGGCACTTGAGCGTCACGGTGTCGGTGCCGGAGGCGGCGTCCTTCGGCAGCCGGTACTCGCCCGTCAGGACGCCCTTCCGGTCGCCCGGGAGGAGGTGGAACTTCCCGCCCGCCACGGACTCCCCCTTGCCGTAGGTCTCCTTGCCGCAGGCGGTCGTGCTGACGGTGACGGTGTCGCCGGGCGACGCCGTCCGGGGGGTGACGCGGACGTCCCCGGCCGCCGTGCCGGCGGCTTCGCCCTCGGCGGCCAGGGCAATGGGGGCGGGCAGGACCAGGGCGGCGGCGATCAGGGCGGCCGTGGCACCGGTACGGGCGTGACGCATGGTTTTCTCCTCGGACGGAGCGGTTCCCGCCCGGCTCGTCCGCGCGGCTCCTGTGCTGTGCTCCGAGCACGAGGGAAAGGCCGCCCGGTGATCGTCGCAACGCGAGCGACGCCCGGGGTTGTCGCCCGGTCGGCCGCCCGGCCACCGCCCGTGGCGCCGTCGCCGCAGGTCACGGCGGTGGGGTCGCCGTACCGGAAACGCCGGCGGACGAGGGGCGAACGGGTTAGGGCCCGTCCGGCGGACCGGGGTCGGGGTCTTTTCTTCGCAGCAGGGGCGCGACCCGGCCGTGATCCGTACGGCGGCCCCGGCGGCTGACGGCTCATCACGTGCCCTCCGGCCGGACGGGCGGCGTTCGGGGGACGGGCGGCACGGCCGGGTGATCAGCGGTGGCGGGGCGGTGGGGCCGCTCATAGCTTCGCCCTATGACAAGACGACAGATCGCCCTCGTGGCATGCGCCGTGGCCGCCGTGACGACGGGTCTGGGAGCCGCCCCGCCCACCACCCCCGAGGCCTCCGCCGCCTCCCGGAACGTGCACCGGGTGAAGCCCGGCGAGTCGATCCAGAAGGCCGTGGACGCCGCGAAGCCCGGAGACAGCATCGTCCTCGCCCCCGGCACCTACCGCGAGAGCGTCACCATCACCACCTCGGACCTGACCCTGCGGGGTTCGACCGTCTTCCCCACCGTCATCGTGCCCGGCAAGGCCGCCACCGGCGCGTGCGCCGAGGCCGGCCACGGCATCTGCGTGACCGGCACCGCCCAGCGCCCCGTCGAGGACGTCACCGTGCGCTCCCTGACGCTCCGGAACTTCACCCGGAACGGCCTGTGGGCCTCCCGCACCGACCGGCTGACGGTCCGCGGGGTGACCGCCGAGAAGAACGGCAACTGGGGCATCGCCCAGGAGCGGTCCGTGCGCTCCGTGCTCACCGGCAACACCGCCCGGGACAACGGCGACGCCGGCCTCTTCGTGTCCAACACCACCGACACGGAGGAGGGGGCCGTCGACGCGAAGGGCACCCTGATCAGCCACAACCGCCTGTCCGGCAACCGGATCGGCCTCACCGTGCGGCGGCTGCGGAACGTCACCGTCGACCGCAACGAGGCGACCGGCAACTGCGCCGCGGTCTTCGTGGTCGGCGACGAGTCCACCCCGCGCGCCGGGGCGATGAGCCTGCGCCGCAACCACATCCACGACAACAACAAGTACTGCCCCAAGACCCCCCGCCTGCCCTTCCTCCAGGGCTCGGGCATCGTCCTCACCGGCGCCGAGGAGACGCTGGTGGCCGAGAACCGGATCGAGGACAACAGGGGCACCTCCCCGCTGTCGGGCGGCATCGTGCTCTTCAAGAGCTTCGTGGGCGCCCTCAACGAGCGCAACGAGATCCGCGACAACGTCGTCCTGCGCAACGGCACGGCCGACCTCGCCAACCGCGACACCGGCAAGGGCAACACCTTCCGCGGCAACACCTGCGAGGTCTCCGAGCCCGCGGGCATGTGCTGACCCCGCTCTCTCTCCCCCACACACACACGCACTCCCCCACGCATTTCCCCCACGGCACGACAGAGAAGGCAAGGCGACAGATGACGACCGTTGACCCGGTGAGGACCGTCGACCCCGCTCCCCCGCCGCCCATGCGGCTGCGGGAGCTCGTTTTCGGAGCGGCGTGCGCCGCCGCCGTGCGGGCCGCCGCCCGGCTCGGCGTGGCGGACGCCCTCCAGGACACGCCCGCGAGCGTGGAGGACCTGGCGGAGGCGGTGCGGGCCGAGCCGCGGACGCTGCGCCGGCTGCTGCGCGCCCTGGCCTGCCAGGGGATCTTCGAGGAGCGGCCCGACGGCACCTTCGCGCACACCGAGATGTCCCGGCTGCTGCGCGAGGACGACCCGCACAGCCTGCGGTACATCGCCCTGTGGTGCACCGAGCCGTGGACGTGGGACGTCTGGCCGAAGCTGGACGAGGCGGTGCGCACCGGCGGCGGCGTCTTCGAGGACGTGTACGGCAGGGAGTTCTTCCCGTACCTCAACGAGGACGCGCCCGAGTCCGCGTACGTGTTCAACCGGGCCATGACCACGTCGAGCCGGCAGTCCGCGCAGGACGTGGCCGACCTGCTCGACCTGGCGGGTGCGGCGTCGGTCGCGGACATCGGCGGCGGCCAGGGGCACGTCCTGGCGAGCCTCCTGGAGCGGCACCCCGCCCTGGAGGGCACGCTGCTCGACCTGCCGGGCGTGGTGGGGAACGCCGACCCGCGGCTGCGGGAGGGCGGCTCGCTCGCCTCCCGGGCCCGGGTGATCGCCGGGGACTGCCGCGAGGACATCCCGGTCCAGGCCGACGTGTACGTCCTCAAGAACATCCTGGAGTGGGACGACGACAGCACCCGCAGGGCGCTCGCCAACGTCCGCGGGGCGGCGCGGCCCGGCGCCCGGGTCGTCGTGATCGAGAACCTGGTGGACGACACGCCCTCGATGCGGTTCACGACGGCGATGGACCTGCTGCTGCTCCTCAACGTCGGCGGCGCCAAGCACACCCGGGAGAGCATGGTCGAGCGCCTGGCGGACGCGGGGCTGGTCGTCGGCGAGATCCGGCCGGTGAACGCGTACCTCCACGCCTTCGAGTGCACCGTTCCCTCCTGACCGGAAAGACCCCCTCGTGACGGGGGAAAGTCCGAGGCCGCCGGCCCCGCTTCTCGCGGGGCCGGCGGCCTTCGGGTTTCCCGTGCTCCGGGTCCGGTCAGGAGGCGGGGTCCCGCTCCCAGCGGTAGAAGCACTGCGCCATGGCGTCCCTGGGGCTGCGCCAGGTCTCCGGGTGGTAGGCGCTGACGTACGTCGCCAGGCGGTCGCTGACGTCCCGGAACTCGGGGTGCCCGGTCAGCTTCGCGATCGCGGGCGCCGGGTCCCGCTCGGACTCGATGAGGTGCAGGTAGACGTCGTCGCCGAACTGGAAGAGGCTGCGGCGGGAGACGCCCACCAGGTGGGGCAGTTCACCGCTGTCCGAGGCGGCGAACACGTCGGCGATCGCCGGCGCCGAACCGGGCGCCATGCGGGCGACGATCAGGGCGTGGTGCATCGGGCGTCCTTCCTGGACGGCTCAGTCGGAGAGGACCGGGGCGGGCCGGCGCTCGCGGGCGGCCTGCTCGATGCGGTCCCGGATGAGGGCCATCTGGGTGCGGGAGTTGCGGTTGATGTTGGCGGTCATCCAGTCGTCGTCGACCGGGGCGTCCGGCTTCATCGCGAAGTCCTGCACCCAGCGCATGTGCACGCCGGCCGGGGTCTCCTCGTACTCCCACCGGATGTCCATGTGGGCGAAGGGGCCGGTCTCGACGCGGCGGGCGGTGACGGTCCGCCGCTCGCGGTCGGGGGTGCGCTCCGAGACCCAGCTCCAGACCTTCCCGGACTCGTCCGGGTGCATGGTCAGGCGGAAGGTCGTCGTGTCGCCCTCACGGGCGAGCACCTCGACGGAGGCGTACTCGCTGAAGAGGGAGGGCCAGTTCTCGAGGTCGTTGGTGATGTTCCAGACGAGGTCGAGGGGGGCGTCGATGGTGATGCTGTTGTCGGTGTGTCCTGACACGTCAGACTCCGGTGGTGAGGGTGCTGTTGACGAGGCCGAGGAAGTCGGCCGGGGTCTTGCTGCGCTCCGCGTCGGGGGGCAGCGCCACGCCGTGGCGGTTCTCCAGCTCGCCGACGATGCCGAGCAGGCCGAGCGAGTCGACGCCGAGGGCGCTGAAGGGGACGTCGGAGGCGTTGCGGAGGTCCTCGGGGGCGACGGTGACGCCCGCGGACTGCTTGACCAGCGCGGCCAGCTCTTCGAAGGTCAGTTCGGTGATGCTCATGTGTGCTCTCCTTCTCCCGCCCGGTCCTACCGGGCGGTCTCGTCGCCGCGGCGCACTACCAGCGCGGCGTTGGATCCCATGAGGCCCCTGCTGAGGACGAGGGCCGTCCGCAGGTCGGCGGGGCGGGCCCGGGTCACCACCAGGTCGATGTCGTGGCAGACGTCGAACACGTTCGGGGTGGGGGGCACCAGGCCGTGCTCCATCGCGAGCACCGCGGCCGCGACGTCCAGGACGGGGGCCCCGCAGTAGGCGCGGCCGATCCCGGTCTTGGGCGCCGTGACGGGCACCCGGGCGGCGTGCGCGCCCAGGGCGTCGGCGAGCGCCAGCGCCTCGGCGCGATCCGCCTCCGGTACGCCCAGGGCGTCGGCGAACACGACGTCGATCTCCTCCGGGGCGCAGCCGGCCTCGTCCAGGGCGACCCGGATCGCGCGGGCCAGTCCCTCCCGGGACTCGGCCCAGCGGGAGGCGCCGGTGAACGTGGCTCCGTGGCCGGCGACGACGGCCCGGACGGCCGTCCCCCGGTCCCGGGCGCGGTCCTCGTCCTCCACGACGAGCACGGCGCCGCCCTCCGCCGGCACGAAGCCGGAGGCTCCGGCGGTGAAGGGGCGGTAGGCCCGGTCGGGCTCCTCGACGGTGCTGAGCTCGGGATAGCCGAGCTGGCAGACCATCGAGTACGGGGCGAGGGGGGCCTCGGCGGCGCCGACGACCACCGCGCCCGTCCCGCGCCGTACGGCCCTGGCCGCGTGGGCGAGGGCGTCCAGGCCGCCGGCCTCGTCGCTGGCGACCACGCCGCACGGCCCCTTGAAGCCGCTCCGGATGGAGATCTGGCCGGTGCTGGCGGCGTAGAACCAGGCGATGGACTGGTACGGGCCGACGAACTTGGAGCCCTGGCCCCACAGCTTCTGCAGCTCCCGCTGGCCGAACTCGCCGCCGCCGGACCCGGCGGCCGTGACCACCCCGATGGAGAACGGGTCCTCGGGGGCGTCCCGGCCGAGGCCGGCGTCGTCGAGGGCGAGCGAGGCCGCCGCCATGGCGTAGTGGCTGAACCGGTCGGTCTGGACGAGGAAGCGGTCCTCGATGAGGGTCGAGGCGTCGAAGGACCGGACCTCGCCCGCCACCTTGAGGGGCAGGTGCTCGCACCCCTCGCGGGTGATCCGGTCCAGGACGCCGACGCCCTCCTGGACGGACTTCCAGTAGGTGTCGGCGCTCAGGCCGTTGGGGGCGATCACCCCGATGCCGGTGACGACGGCGCGCTTGGGCTGCTCCGTGCTCATCGTGTCCTCCCTGCCGGCTCCGTGAGGAGCACGGCGGACTGGAAGCCGCCGAAGCCGCTGCCGACGGAGAGCACGTTCCTGAGCTTCCGGGGGCGGGCGGTGCGCGGCACGTAGTCCAGGTCGCACTCGGGGTCGGGGACCTCGTAGTTCGCCGTCGGGGGCACCGTCTGGTGCTTGAGGGCGAGGACGCAGGCGGCCACCTCTATCGCCCCGATCGCCCCGAGCGAGTGCCCCACCATGGACTTGATGGAGCTCATGGGGGTGTCGTAGGCGTGGGCGCCGAGGGAGCGCTTGACGGCGGCGGTCTCGTGGCGGTCGTTCTGCCGGGTGCCCGAGCCGTGCGCGTTGACGTAGTCGATCAGTGTGGGGTCGAGCCTCGCCTGGTCGAGGGTGCTGTCGATGGCCCGGGACATCTCCAGGCCCTCTCCGGTGAGACCGGTCATGTGGTAGGCGTTGCCGAAGGTGGCGTAGCCGCCGATCTCGCAGTAGACGTGCGCGCCGCGCGCCCGGGCGTGCTCGTACTCCTCCAGGACGAGGACCGCCGCGCCCTCGCCCATGACGAAGCCGTTGCGGCGGTCGTCGAAGGGCTTGGAGGCGTGCTCGGGGTCGTCGTTGTCGGGGGAGGTCGCCTTGATGGCGTCGAAGCAGGCCATGGTGATCGGGGAGATCGGCGAGTCCGACGCCCCGGCGATGCAGACGTCCGCCCGGCCCTCCTGGATGGTGTGGAAGGCGTAGCCGACGGCGTCGAGGCCGGAGGTGCAGCCGGTGGAGACCGTCTGGACCGGGCCTCGGGCGCCGAAGCGTTCGGCGACGAACGAGGCGAGCGTGCTCGGCGAGAACGCCAGGTGCAGCTTCGGGTCGGCGGCGCGGTGGTCCACGTCCCACCGCTGTCCGCCCGCGCTGACCAGGACGTAGTCGTGTTCGAGCCGGGTGGTGCCGCCGACGGCGCTGCCCAGGGAGACCCCGACGCGCCACGGGTCCTCGGTGGCGGTGTCGAGCCCGGAGTCGCGGACGGCCTCCCCGGCGGCGACCGCCGCGAACTGGATGTACCGGTCGGCGTGCTGGCTCAGCTCGGGGTCGAGGCCGTGCGCCAGCGGGTCGAAGTCGCACTCGGCGGCGATGCGGGAGCGCAGGCCGGCCGGGTCGAACAGGGTGATGCCGCGGGTCGCGGTGCGGCCCTCGGAGAGGAGGTCCCAGAACGCCGCCGCACCGGTGCCGCCGGGGGCGACCACTCCGATCCCGGTGACGGCCACTCGCCGGTTCACTCGATGGCCCCGGTGCGTTCGGGGACCTGACCGGGGCCGCCCACGGTCAGCTGCGGTCCGACGGGGGCGTCCGCCGTCTCCTCGGTGTCGACGTGGCCGAGGCTCGGGTGCGGGGCGAGCGGGCCCAGGTGGAAGACCATGCGGGCCTCCTCGTCGCCGACGTTGCGGAAGCGGTGCCGCACGTCGATCGGGATCAGGAGCCCCTGGTCGGGCCGGAGCGCGTACGTCTCGCCGTCCAGGTCCACTTCGAGGGCGCCGGAGACGACGTACACGAACTCCTCGGAGTACGGGTGGTAGTGCTCGCCGATGCGCTCGCCGGGCTTGACGATGGCCAGGCCCATGAAGCCGCTGGTGGAGCCCACGGCGGCCGGCGTGAGCATGGCCCGCAGGTCACCTCCGCGCCTGCGGTTGGGCTCTGTCTCGTCCAGGCTCACGATGAGGGGCTGCTGGTGGGGCATGGGTGATACCTCCGGGTGGGGCGGTGACGTCCGGGCGGGGGCCGCGGCCGTCGGTCAGGAGTCCGCCGAGGTGCGGTCGGTGACGGGCAGCATGTCGGCGTGCGACAGGAGCCGGTTGAGGTTGCGGTCCGTCGTCAGGGCGCCCTCGACGCCGATCGCGGCGCCGTCGAGGAGGGCTTCCAGCTCCTCGGCCTTCCCGGGGCCCTTGAGGCCGAGGGAGGCGGCGGGGTCGAGGTCGACGTCGCCGGTGATGTCGACCAGGCGCACCACGATGTCGTCGCGGTGGAAGACGGTGCTGCCGTGCACCGGGCTGTCCGGGTCGTCGGCCGCGGTGGCGTCCTGGTGGGCGAGGAGCCGGGCCAGGTCCATGCCGCGGCCCTCCTTCGCCGGGTAGTACAGCGCGTGGCGCCGCAGGTCGGCCGGGGCGGGCCGGTCGGCGACCACGTGGTGCACGGCCGGGAGCGCCGCCCGGGTGAAGAAGACGCGGGCCGACTCGGGGTCGGTGAGGTCCCGGTCCTGCTCCAGGTACGGGTTCAGGGCCTCCTCGACGGCGCGGACCTCGGGCTGGCGGGCGACGTGGCGCAGGGCGGCGAGGAGGTCGCCCTCCACCTCCACCGCGCGGACGACGCGGTTGCCGTGCATGAAGAGGGAGGTGCGGCGCAGCCGGGTGTTCTCGTCGACCTGGGCGCGGGGCGAGTCGTAGCCGGCCAGGAGCTCGGCGACCTTCGACTCCGAGCCCGGCTTGACGGTGAAGGTGAGGGCGTGGCGCGCCACCCCGTCGCCCTCCCGGGCCGCGACCTGGTGGTCCGCCCGCGCCGTGTCCTGGGCGAGCGGACGGCCGCCGCCGGTCTCCCGCAGGACGCTGTAGCGCATCGAGCGGGTGTCCCGGACGCAGCTGTGCATCGGCTTGACGACCTCGACGTGCTCCTCGCTGTTGACCCAGGCGAGGAAGGGCGGGGCGCTCTCCCACTCGCTGGTGATGAGCCACTGCGAGGGGTTCTCGATGGACTGGCAGAGCTGGTCGCTGATGTGTCCGGGGACGGCGGCGACCTGCTTGCGCATCAGCTCGTACGCTTCGAGGAACTGCTGCTGGGCGCCTTCGTACAGGTCGAGCAGCAGGATCACCCGCAGCCTGGAGCCGTCGAACGCCGATTGCGAGACACGTGCCGAAACGGTCATCCGGCGCACCTCTTCTCTCTTCGGGGGTTTCCTTCGGGCCTCTTCGAGGCCTTCTCCGGGGATCCGCTTCGGGGAAGCCGGGAGGGGGCCGCCGTGCCGAGGAGGGCAGGGGCCGTCATGTGCCGATCGTCGGCGTGCCCCCGCGAGTCGCGCGACTCCCACGGGGCGGATGAGTGAACCGCGCGTCATTCGGGTGCCCCGAACGAACGAAGCGGCCGTCTCAGGGCATGGATCTCCATCCCACCCCCGACTCGCGTCACAGGTGACGCTGGAGGCACTCGATGAACCGATTCGAAGGGTCCGGCGAGGTCGTCGACACGCCCGTCCTCATCGTCGGCGGCTCTCTGGTCGGACTGTCCGCCTCGTTGTTCCTGGGCCGCCTCGGCGTGCCGCACGTGCTCGTCGAGCGCCACGCCGGCACCTCGGTCCATCCGCGCGGGCGCGGCAACAACGTGCGCACGATGGAGCTCTTCCGGGGCGCCGGGGTGCAGCGGCGCATCCGGGACGCCGCGTCGGTCCTGGCGCGCAACAACGGCATCCTGCAGGCGCCGAGCCTGGTCGGGGACGCCGGCGAGTGGCTGTTCAGGGAGATCGACCCCGGCGGCGGCCTCGCCCGCTTCAGCCCCGCCGCCTGGTGCCTGTGCAGCCAGAACGACCTGGAGCCCGCGCTGCGGGAGACCGCCGCCGGTCTCGGCGGGGACCTGCGGTACGCGACGGAGCTGATGTCCTTCGAGCAGGACGCCGAAGGGGTGACGGCCCGGGTCAAGAGCCGGGAGACCGGCGAGCACACCACGGTCCGCGCGGAGTACCTGGTCGCGGCGGACGGCCCGCGCAGCCCCGTGCGCGAGCGGCTCGGCATCGGGCAGAACGGCCCCGGCGACCTGTTCCACAACGTGAGCGTCACCTTCACCTCGCGGGGCCTCGCGGAGGTCGTCGGCGACCGGCACTTCATCGTCTGCTACCTGACGGACCCGGGGGCCGACGGGGCCCTCCTTCCGGTCGACAACCGGGAGCGCTGGGTGTTCCACGCGCCCTGGCACCCCGAGCGCGGCGAGACCCTGGAGGAGTTCACCGACGAGCGGTGCCGGGAGCACATCCGCCGGGCCGTGGGCGTGCCGGACCTCGACGTGGAGATCACCGGCCGGGCCCCCTGGCACGCCGCCGAGCGGATCGCCGAGCGGTACGCGGAGGGGCGGGTGTTCCTGGCCGGCGACTCGGCCCACGAGATGCCGCCCACCGGGGCGTTCGGCTCCAACACCGGCATCCAGGACGCCCACAACCTCGCCTGGAAGCTGTCCGCCGTCCTGGACGGCTGGGCCGGGCCCGGTCTGCTCGCCTCCTACGACGCGGAGCGGCGGCCGGTCGCGGAGGCGACCAGCGCCCGCGCCTCGTCCCGCTCGGTGGAGCACAGCCACCCGGGGTACGCGCCGGACCCCGGCATCAGCCCGGCGGGCCGCAAGGGCGGCATCCTCAACGTGGTCCTGGGCTACCGCTACCCCCGGGGCGCGGTCCTGGGCGCCGACGAGGCGGCGCCGGTCGTGCCCGACGGGCTGCGCCTCGGCGGCGAGCCGGGGACCCGGTCGCCCCACCTGTGGCTGGAGCGGGCCGGGGAGCGGATCTCCTCCCTCGACCTGTACGAGCGGTCCCCGGTGCTGCTGAGCACGGCGGGCGGCACGGGCGCGTGGCACACCGCGGCGGCCCGGGCGGCGGCCCGGCTCTCGGTGCCGCTGGACTCGTACCGGATCGGCGCCGGGCCGGACGCCGACCTGGTCCCGGAGGCGGGTGCGGATTGGGCGGAGCTGCACGGCGTCACGGAGGGCGGGGCGGTCCTCGTCCGTCCCGACGGGTTCGTGGCGTGGCGTTCCGAGGGGCCCGTGGAGGATCCCGAGACGGAGCTGCGGACGGTCCTCGCGACCCTCCTCGACCTGGCGTGAACCCGGAGGGGCCCTCCCTCCCGCCCGGTGTCCCCGGGCGGGAGGGAGGGCCCGCGCCCTTCGCACGGAGTCGGTCAGAAGCGGTCCGAGCGGCCCGGGAGGCCCGGGACCCCCCGGGGTGCCGACGGCGGGAGCCGCAGGGCGTCGGTCTTCCGGCCTGCCGGGGTCCGGCAGGTCACGTCGGCGGCCGGCAGCCTGCCCGTCACCAGGTAGGCGGTGCCGATGGCGTCGGCGCAGGACCCGGAGCCGTAGACGCCGTGGCCGAGGCCGTCGAGGACCGTGACCATGCGGGAGCCCTTCAGGGCCCGGCGCATGCCCTGGCCGCTGACCAGCGGCGTCTGGGGGTCCCACTCGTTCTGCAGGACGAGCGCGGGGACGGAGTTGCCGATCCTCGTCGCGGGCTCCGCGCCCCTGCCCCAGAACGCGCACGGCTTGATGTGGGACGCGAAGTCGCCGTACAGCGGGTACTTCGCCTTGTCGCGGATCGCGTCGCGGCGGTACTGCTCCGGGTCGCGCGGCCAGGCGCGGGTGTCGGCGCAGACCACGGACCAGAAGAGCGCGTCCCCGTTGTCGGCCGGGACGTCACGGGCGAAGGACGGCGGGACGGGCGCGGTCGGCAGGCCGCGCCGCGACGGCGACGCGCTCGGCGCCGGGGTCTTGCCGGCGGCGGCGTCCTTGAGCAGGACGACCGTCTCGGCGGCGTCCTGCACGGAGAAGAACATGGCCCGCCAGGAGCGGATGTCGTCGCCGGACACGCGCACGCCGTCGACGGGTATGGGCGTGCGGTTCGCCCCGGCCACCAGGTCCCAGAAGGTCTTGCGGACCTGGGCCGGGGTGCGGCCCAGCCCGTACGTGGCGTGCCGCGCGGCGGTCCACTCGGTCCACCGGGTGAACGCGGGCTCCGCGCCCTCCGCCCACATCTGGATCATGCCCCGCCAGACCCGCTCGGGATCGACCGCGCTGTCCAGGACGAACCGGTCGGTCCGCTTCGGGAACAGCTGGGTGTAGACCGCGCCCAGGTAGGTGCCGTAGGAGTAGCCGAGGTACGAGATCTTCTTCTCGCCGAGCACGGCGCGGATCACGTCCATGTCCCGCGCGGTGTTGCGGGTGCTGAGGTGCGGCAGGACGTCCCCGTTCGCCGCCCGGCACTTCTCGGCCACGGTCCGCGCCCACCGGACGTCCTTGGCGAACGTCGCGGCCTTGTAGGGGCGCTGCCAGTTCAGCTCGTCGTCGTTCAGGCCGCAGCCCACCGGGGAGCTCTGTCCGACGCCCCGGGGGTCGAAGCCGATCAGGTCGTACCGCTGCTTCACGGCGTCCGGGAGGTCGGGCCCCAGGTACACGGGCATGTCGAGCCCGATGCCGCCGGGACCGCCCGGGTTGAGGAGCAGGACGCCGCGCCGGTCCTCGGCGCTGGTCGCCCTCGTCCGGGAGATCGCGACGTCGAGCTTCTTCCCGTTCGGGCGGCTGTAGTCGAGCGGCACCTTGATCGTCGCGCACTCGTGGTTCGCCGGCCCCTCGGGCTCGCAGCGCTTCCAGAGCGGCTTCTGCTGCGTGTACTGCCCGAGGGGGTCGACGACCGCCGGGGCGGCGGGAGTTGTCGCTGAGGCGGTGGCGGGGGTGAGGGCGGGCAGGAGCGCCGCGGCGACCCCCATGGCCACGAGGGATGCTGTTCGCCTGTTTCTCACAGTGTGTCGGATCCTTGCGGGAGGTGGATGAGTGGGCCTCATGCACCTTTGCTCACAAGGGAGTTGGGCGAATCCTCCGTCCGGGCGGCTTCGTGTCCGACCTCAGGAGTAGCGCACGGCGCGGCGGATGGTTCCCGGGGTGGAGAACGCGACGGGCCGTTTCCCCGTCGCGGGGGCGTCACGGGGTGGCGCCACTAGGAGGGCGCGGGGCTGTTCGCGACCGGGCGGGTGGAGACGAGGACGCCGATCTTGTCGATGCGGTGCTCCGGGTTGCCCAGGGCGTCCCGCCAGTGGTTGCCGGCCGCGTCGTCCTCGGGCGTGGCACAGGTGGAGAGGGTGATCATCGCCCGGGTGGGCTCCTCCCCCGGCTTCCCGGGGACCGGGGCGCGCTGCTCGGCGAGGGACGCGGCGGACCGGAAGGAGGTCGAGCGGGTGGCGACGATCCGGTACTCGTACACGGCGTCGTCGGCCGTCACGACGACCGTGTCGCCCTCCTCGACCTCGGGGAGCAGGCGCAGGGGCCCGCCGGCCGAGAGCCGGTGCGCGGTCACCAGGTAGTTGCCGACGTCGCCCGGCCCGACGCCGCCCCGGTCGCCGTGGGGGCTCGCCGCCACTCCGCGGTCCTGGATCCGCGTGCCGGGGCGGTCGTCGCTGGTGCCCTCGTACGGGAGGACGGGCAGGTCCGCCACTCCGATGGACGGGATGTCCAGCTCGGCGCGGCGCGGCCGGGCCTCGGGGACGGGCGAGGGGGACGGCTCGGCGGGGGCGGTCGTGCGCTCCGGGGACGGGGACGCGGGCGGGGCGGCCGTGGGAGGGGGCGGGGCCGTCGTGGCGCCCGCCGTGCCGTCCGGAAGGGAGCCGCAGCCGAGGAGCGCGAGGGTCGCCGTCGCGGCGGCGACGGCGAGGCGGGTGCGACGGGTGCGTGCCATACGGGACGGGCCCTCCGGTGGCGGTGTACGGCTCACAAGGATTGTCCCGTACGAGGCGCCCGGGGGGCCACTGGATCATCCCCGGCCCCCACGCGGGCACGGCCCGGGCGCCGTGGGGAGCGGGCGTCCGGGCCGTGCGGGGGTCGTCGGGTCAGGGCAGCCGGTGGTTCTCGTCCAGCACGACGCCGCGTTCGGGGCGGTACAGGTCGAAGCCCCGGGTGTCGCACTGCAGGCCGCCGACGATGCAGTGGTCGACCAGGGCCTTGAGGGTGCGCTCCTCCCACGCGTTGAAGAAGTCGTAGTGGAAGGAGTAGCCGCGTCCGCTGGCGAGGCGGACCTGGCTCATGTCGCCGTTGACCGGCCACGCCATCTTGAACTCGATCATCGGCAGGGCGACCGGGTGGGAGGCCGGGCACATGTTGTCGTTGGTGCCGGGCTTGACGACCGGGTAGGCCATGTGGCTCTTGTGGTCGGGGGTGTCGAGGTACTTCCCGTCCCAGCAGCTGGGGGCCTGCATGCGCAGGTTGAGCTGGACGTCGGGGCGTTCCGGACAGCTCGCCGGGATGTCGGTGTTGAAGAAGCTGTCACCGCACTCCCAGCCCTCGACGAAGCCCTTGTGGGACCGGAACTCCTGGGCGGTCTGCATCGGGTTGCCGACGACGACCCGGAGGCCCTTGGGGAAGGGCCGTACGCTCCGGTAGTCGGTGACGCCCGCCTTGTAGTAGATGACCTGGGGGCCCACCGGCAGGATCTTCCGGTCGCCCTTGTAGAGCGAGGGCATCCAGTACGCGGAGGCGTCGGCGGGCGCCTTGCAGGTGGTGTTCCCTCCGTAGAGCGAGCCGGTGGTGCTGGCGGCGTCGGTGGAGGTGTTGCCCATGAACGTGTGGTCGTGGGACTTGCCGAACTGGCCCGGGTAGACGATCGGGTCGTCCGGGGCGGTGTGGGTGACGGAGCAGCCGGCCTGGAACTCGTGGTGGTAGGCCGGTGGCGGGGTGGCCGTGGACGGGACGACGCCGGTGACCTGGGGTACGGCGGGGATGTAGCCGTCCCCGTCGGCGTCGTCGCCCGACGCCTGGGT
Source organism: Streptomyces cinereoruber (assembly GCF_009299385.1). NCBI lineage: Bacteria > Bacillati > Actinomycetota > Actinomycetes > Kitasatosporales > Streptomycetaceae > Streptomyces > Streptomyces cinereoruber. The sequence continues at coordinate 1,008,454 of NZ_CP023693.1, forward strand.
GGAGGCGGCCATCCGGTGGCCTTCGTGGTTGACGGCCGCGACGACGGCGGGCGGGAGGCCGCCGTCCGGGTCGGTGGCCTGGGCGATGGTGCCGATGCCGAGGGCGCCGGCGATGAGGGCCGTGCTGACGAGGAGTGCGGAGAGGCGCTTCGGACTCGCTCTCATGGGGATTCTCCTGCCCGTGGGGGTGGTGTCGCGTGCGCGCGAGGACGCCGCGCGACCGGTGTGGTGGGTTCCCGTGCGGTGGTGCCGGGGTGGCGGGGCCGGGAGGCGGGCCCCGCCACCCGTCATGGGGGGGTCGGCACCGTCAGGCGTAGACGCCGAACTCGTGGAGGGAGTAGCCCCAGCCGGTGCCGCGTGCGGTGAGCCGGAGCTTGACGTAGCGGGCTGTGGTGGCGGTCTCGACGGTGTCGATGTCGCCGTTGCCCGTGGTGGTGGTGTGGATGGTCCGCCAGGTGTTCCCGTCGTCGGAGACCTGGACCTCGTAGGACTTGGCGTAGGCGGGGTCCCAGACGAGCTGGACGGTGCGGATGGGCTTGGCCGAGCCGAGGTCGACCTGGATCCACTGCGGGTCGCTCCAGTCGCTGGCCCAGCGCGTCCCGGCGTTGCCGTCGAAGGCGTTGGAGGCGGGGCAGGGGCAGTCGCCGTACGAGGCCTGGGCGGAGGAGGCGGTGGCGGGCCTGTTCAGGGCGATGTTCGTGCCGCTGACGGGCGGGGCGACGACCTTGACGGACTTGGTCTCGATGCCGGCGTTGCCGCGGCCGTCCTCGGCCTGGACGTACACCTTCCACACGCCGAGCTTCTCGGGCGCGGTGACGGCGAAGGTGTTGTTGCCCAGGGAGCGGTACTGCGCGTCGATCAGGCGCTTGTCGCCGTTGGCGTAGTTCCCGCTGAGGTAGATCTTGGGGGTGACCGGGTCGCCGTCGGGGTCGCGGATGTCGGCGCGGACCGTGAACTCGCGGCCGGCCGGGGCGGCGGAGGCCGGGGTGACGGTCATGTTCGTGATGACCGGCGGGGTGTTGTCGCCGGCGGTGGAGCCGGCGTAGGCCTTCTTGACGGCGTAGTACGACAGGCGCTTGAGGCCGTCGGGGAGGAGGTTGAACCAGACGCCGCCGAAGTCGTGTTCGAGGCCGTAGTGGAACATCGTCGCGCCCAGGGCCACGCCCTGGTGCCCGGTGACGCAGTTCCAGGCCTTGGTGTAGCCCTCGGCCTTCTGGACGTCCGTCGGCTCGTCGGGGATGCCGTTGACGTCGTCGGGCACCTCCCATTCACCGGCGTTCCCCGTCTCGGTGATGATGTACGGCTTGTCGTACCCGCCGTCGATCCAGTCCCGGCGCACGCCGCAGACGTCGCCGTACGCGTTCATCGAGTACAGGTCGAGGTCGGGTGCGTTGCGCTTGTAGTACGGCCAGGCACCGGTCCAGGCGTCCGTGGAGGTGACGGGGTGGTCGGGGTCGATGGAGTGGATCTTCTTGGCGACGTCGTTGACGAAGGTGGTGTACGCGTTGCGCTGGGCTTCGAGCTCGGTGCCGCCGTAACAGTTCTGCAGGCCGAGGACGGACTCGTTGCCGACGTTCCACATGAGGGTGGCCGGGTGGGACTTGTAGGTGTCGACCCACTTGGCGAACTCGGTGAGCATGGTGTTCTTGTACGCGGTGTCCGTCACGTAGTTGACGCAGCCGCCGGAGCCGGGGCCGCCGCCGGGCTGGAGCCAGAATCCGTTCATCACCTTGAGGCCGTTGGCCGCCGCGGCGTCGAGCAGGGGCTTGCTGGAGGCGTCGGTCCCCCAGGTCCGGACGGTGTTGACGCCCATGGACCTCAGGTCCGGCATGTAGCGGGGGGCGTCGGCCATCGCCGGGCCCCAGGTGAGGCCCTTGACGGTGTACGGCTGTCCGCCGACGGTCAGCTGCCAGTTGCCCTGCGAGCCGGTGACGCGGACGGCGCCGCCGGGTTCGGGCTGGGTGGTGCCGCCGTTGCCGTAGACCCGGAACTCCCAGAGGGAGTAGCCGTATCCGGTGGCGCGGGTGATGCCCTGGAGGCGTACGTAGCGGCCGGCGCCGGAGACCGCCAGTTCGTCGGTGCCGCCGTCGCCGGCGGTCACGGACCCGGCGGTGCGCCAGTCGGTGCCGTTGTCGGAGAGCTGGATGGCGTAGGCCTTGCCGTAGGCGCCCTCCCAGTTCAGGACGACGCGGCTGATGTCCGCGCTCGCGCCGAGGTCGACCTGGAACCACTGGTCGTCGCTCCACTGGCTGGCCCAGCGGGTGCCGGTGAGGTCGCCGTCGACGGCGGCGGAGGCGGCGTAGGCGGCGCCCTCGGTGGAGGAGGCGGTGGCGGTCTTCCCCTGGGAGAGGAGGGTTTCGGCGGCGGTGGCGGGCGCCGCGGTCAGGACGGTGGCGGAGGTGGCGAGCAGGGCTCCGAGGGAGACGAGCGAGGCCGTGGTGCGGGCCCGCCGCCGTGCGGTCGGGGCGGTGGTCATGGGGGCTCCTGGACGGGCGGTGGAGGGGGTGGCCTCCCGGGCGGCGCGGCGGGGACCTGGAACGCCGCCCGCAAGGAGTGGGGGGCGCCGGGACGCGCCGGTCGGGCGCGTCCCGGCGGAACCGTCAGGGGAAGGAGACGACGGTCGAGGGCACGGTGGAGGTGCCGGCCGGGATCGTGGAGGCCCCGGTGTCGTTGATGACGTGGTTGTAGTGGCCCATGCCGCCGAGGGAGACGACCAGGAGGCTGTGGAACTTCACGCCCGGCTTGACGGGTGCCTTGAAGCCGTGGTCCTGGACGATGGTCGGGTCGACGTTGTAGTTGCAGTAGCTGCCGAGGCCCCACGCCTCGTGGGTGTTCACGGAGTCGTCGACCCGGTAGGCGGCGTACCCCTTGGTGGAGCCGTTCTGGATGGCGGCCTGGTTGGGGGCGTCGTACGCCTTCTCGTTCTGGTAGAAGATCGTGCGGCCGCGCTCGCCGTACCACTCGACGTCGTACTTGTTGAAGTGCTCGACGAACAGGCCGGTGGCGAGCACGTCGTCGCCGTTGACGCGGACGCCGTAGTCGGCGCGGTTGGTCTCCCAGCCCCAGCCCTCGCCGTGGTCGGCGCGCCACACCCAGGTGTGGTCGATGATGGCGTCGTCGCTGTTCACGACCATGCTGGTGGTGGCCTTGCCGACGTGGGCGCCGCCGATGCGGATGTAGACGTCCTGCACGGTGGTGGGGTTGGCGGCGTGGTCGGCGCCGGCGCCCTGCGGGCCGATCTCCAGCAGGGTCGGGGAGTTGACCGGGCCCGCGTCGATCAGGAAGCCGGCGAGGCGGACGCCGTCGACGTCGGCGACCTTCATCGCGGTGACGCCGTTGTCGGGGACGATCGTGGCGAGGCCGAGGCCGAGCACGATGGTGTTGGCGCGGTTCACGTCGATGGTCCGGTCGACGTGGTAGACGCCCGGGGTGAAGAGCAGGTGCAGGCCCTGGGCCAGCGCCTGGTTGATGGTGGCGGCGGTGGCGCCCGGCTTGACCACGTAGAACTGGTTCAGCGGGATGGACTCGCCCTGCGGGGTGCCGTTGGCCCAGCTGGTGCCGCGCGCATTGGTCCGCTTGGCGGGCGCGAAGACCTTGTACTCGTTGCCGTCGAGGTAGAGGTAGGGCTTCTCGCGGGAGATCGGGGTGGTGTCGAGGGTGGTGTAGCGCGGCTCCGGGAAGGAGGTGGCCGGGGCGCCCTCGACGCCCGAGAAGGTCTGGTTCCAGACGCTGTTGGACCAGCCGCCGATGGAGCTCTCGCGGGTGTACCACTGCTGCTGCGAGTAGTTCCCGACCTGGCCGTCGATCTTCGAGTCGGCGATGTAGCCGCCGCTGGCCCAGCCGTAGCCGTTCGGGGCGAGGTTGAGTCCGCCCTTGACGTGCATGCGGCGGAAGGAGGAGGCCTGGGAGACGGCCCAGCGGTTGGTGCCGTTCACCGGGTTGAGGGTCAGGCCCTCGGCGCCGCGCCAGAAGTTCTGGGTGGCGTTGCCGTTGAACCAGCCGGCGTCGACGGTCACGTCGCCGTTGATGGTGGTGTCGCCCGGGCGCAGGCCGAGTCCGGCGATCTGGGTGTAGAAGCCGATCTGGGCGTTGAGGTTGTTGTACGTGCCCGGCTTGAAGAGGAAGGCGTGCCGTCCGGAGCCGAACTGGGCCGACTCCTGCTCCTGGAAGACCTGGTCCAGCTTGCCCTGGATGTTGGGCGTGGAGGGGTCGAAGACGTGCACGTTGGGGCCGAGGTCGCCGCCGCCGGGGAGGACGGGGCCGGTGGTGTCGGTGGTGCCGTACACCTGGAACTCCCAGAGGGAGAAGCCGTATCCGGTGCCGCGGGTCACGCCGCTCATGCGGACGTAGCGGCCGGTGCCGGAGAGGGTGACGTCGTCGGTGCCGCCGTCGCCGGCGGTGACGGTGGTGACGGTCCGCCAGTCGGTGCCGTTCTCGGAGGCCTGGATCCGGTAGCTCTTGCCGTAGGCGGCCTCCCAGTTCAGGGTGGCGCTGCTGAGCGTGGCGCTGCGGCCGAGGTCGACCTGGAGCCACTGGTCGTCGCTCCACTGGCTGGCCCAGCGGGTGCCGAAGTCGCCGTCGACGGCGGCGGACGCGGCGAAGGGGCCGCCCTCGGTGGAGGAGGCGGTGGCGGTCTTGCCCTGGGAGAGCAGGGTGGGGGCCGCCTGGGCCGTCGTCGCGGGGGCGAGGGCGAGCAGGCCGCCTGCCAGGGACGCGACGAGTGCGCCGACGGTGGCCCGTCGGACGTTCTGTGCGGGACGCCGGTGGACCGGCGGGGACCCGACGGAGGACATGGGTCTCCTCTGGGATGCATGGGGGAAACGTGGGAGAGCGCTCTCCGAAACCTTGCCTGCAGGGCGAGTTGACGGTCAAGGCGTGTGACACGACTTTTCTTTTGGCTTTCATTAAGTCACGACACCGATGGCTTCCGGCCGGACCCCGACCGTTCCCCCACCGGACACGCGACACCGTTAAAGTGCGGAGGTGGGGAATCGAGTACCGACTCTGGAAGACGTCGCACGTGAGGCGGGGGTGTCACGGGCCACGGTGTCCCGCGTCGTGAACGGGGTGCGGAACGTCTCCCCCGACATCCAGCGGAGCGTGCGCGACGCCATCGCCCGCACCGGCTACACGCCCAACCAGGCCGCCCGTTCCCTGGTGACGCGGCGGACCGGGGCCGCCGCCCTCGTGCTCTCCGCGACGGACGGGGCCTTCGCCGCCCGGGTCTTCTCCGATCCGTTCTTCGGGCGCGTCGTGGACGGCGTCCTGCCCGTGCTGCGCGAGCGCGCGATCCAGCCGGTGCTGCTCGTCGCCGAGTCGGAGCGGGCCAGGACCCAACTCGTCGAGTACCTGCGGCGGGGCGCCGCGGACGGGGCCCTCGTGGTGCCGCTCGACGACGCGGACCCGCTGCCGGCGATGCTGGCCGCGGCGGGCCTCCCCACGGTCCTCTTCGGCAGGCCGCGCGACGGGGAGCGGTACGGCTTCGTCGACCTCGACAACGACGCCGGCGCGCGCCTCGCGGCCGAGCACCTGTGGGCCACCGGCCGACGGCGCCCCGCCACCATCGCCGCACCGGTCACCGCCCCCGCGGCGGCGGCGCGCCTGGACGGCTTCCGCCGGGCGCTCGCCGCCCGGGGCGTGACGGACGTGCCCGTCGTACGGGGCAGGTTCACGGTCGACAGCGGCAGGCGGGCCATGGCCGAGCTGCTGCGGGACCACCCGGACGTCGACGCGGTGTTCGCCGCGAACGACATGATGGCCGAGGGCGCCTGCCAGTACCTGCGCGAACGGGGCGTGGACGTCCCCGGCACGGTGGCCGTCGTGGGCTTCGACGACTCGGCGGCCGCACGACGCTCCCACCCCCGCCTGACCACCGTCCGCCAGCCGGTGGAACACATGGCGGCCGCCCTGGCCGGCCTCCTGGTCGAGGAGTTGGAAGGCCTCCGCCCCGGCCCCGCCTCACGGGTCTTCGAACCGGTCCTGGTCGTGCGCGAGTCCGCCTGATCCGGGCGTTCGTGCGGCCGTTCGTGCGGCCGGAAAACGATCTCCCCACGTACGACGGCGACGGTTGGAGCGAGGTCTCTGGTTACTGTGTGGCCGAGATCGGAAGGGCGGCCGGAGCACGGCTCCGTCGCAGTCGGCAGGGGGATCGATGAGGAACAGTGGACGCACGCGTCCGGCCCGATGGGTACAGGGCGGTCTGGTGCTGGCGTGCGGGGGTCTTCTGGTCGCGTGCGGAGGGCAGCCGCAGGCGGACCGGCCCGCACCGGGCCCGTCGGCCACGTCCGGGACCCCTGCCACGGCGAGCCCGTCGCCCTCGCCCTCGTCCTCGGACGCCTCGCTCGAGGGGCGCGGTCCGGTGCTGTCCGTGGAGCAGGGACCCTATCCGCACACGGTGCGGATCGTGGACGCCTTCGTCAGCCCCGACGCCCCGGAGTCCCCGGCGCCGAAGGACCTGACATACGTCCAGCTCGTACTGAAGGTCGCCGGCACTCCCGGCCGCCCCCTCAAGGCGCCGCACCCCAACGCGTACTGGGTGGTCCGGTACGACGGCTGCAAGACCGCCCAGGAAGCCGACAGCCAGGTCGGCTGCGGCGGCATGGATGACGGGACCGCCTACTTCACCGAGGAGGACATGCACTCCCCGGAGTTCGGCCCCGGCGTCCCCCGGCAGTTCGGCGACCTGGCGGCGGACACCCCGTACTGGACCCGCGCCTGGCAGCTGGTGCCGGAGGGGGCCGACCTGTCACGGGCCCGGCTGTGCGAGGGAGGACGCGCCGAGGACCCGGACAACTGCGTCCCGCTCGGAACGGTCCGCCGCGACGGCGGGCAGGGTCCGACGGCGGGCTGACAACCTCCCGGAAGGCCCTCCCCGGTCCTGACGGGAGGGCCTTCCGGAGGCGTACGGCGGTGCCCGGTCAGCCGGCGGTCGTCTCCCGGTGGGCGCGGATGATGTCCGCGTACCGGCGGCCGCTCGTCTTCACGGTCCGCTTCTGCGTGGCGTAGTCGACGTGGACCAGGCCGAAGCGCTTGTCGTAGCCGTAGGCCCACTCGAAGTTGTCGAGGAGGGACCAGGCGTAGTACCCGGCGAGCGGGACACCCTTGCGGACGGCGCGGGCGCAGGCCGCGAGGTGCTGTTCCAGGTAGCCGGTGCGCTCCGGGTCGTGGACGGAGCCGTCGGGGCCGACGGCGTCGGGGAAGGCGGAGCCGTTCTCGGTGACGTACAGCTCGCGCACGCCGTAGTCCTCGGTGAGGCGCAGCAGGAGGGCTTCGAGGCCGCCGGCGTCGATCTGCCAGTCCATGCCGCTGCGGGGCACGTCGGGCAGGCGCACCTCGCGGGCGTACGGGACGGGTCCCTCGGGGTCGTCGGCGACGGTGACCGGGAAGTAGTAGTTGAGGCCGTGCCAGTCGAGCGGGGCGGCGATCAGCTCCGCGTCGCCCGGCTTCTCGGGGAGTTCGACCCCGTACAGCTCGCGCATGTCGGTGGGGAAGCCGCGGCCGTACACCGGGTCGAGCCACCAGCGGTTGGTGTGACCGTCCATGCGGGCGGCGGCGGCGAGGTCCTCGGGCCGGTCGGAGGCGGGCGCGACGGTGGAGTGGTTGGTGACCAGGCCGATCCGGGCGCCGGGGGCGGCGGCGCGCAGCGCCTGGGTGGCGAGGCCGTGGCCGAGCAGCAGGTGGTACGAGGCGCGGACGGCGGCCGTGAGGTCGGTGAGGCCCGGGGCCATCCGGCCCTCCAGGTGGCCGATCCAGCCGGAGCAGAGCGGTTCGTTGAGGGTGGCCCAGCGGGTGACGCGGTCGCCGAGGCGCTCGGCGACGGCGGTGGTGTAGGCGGCGAGGTGCTCGGCGGTCTCGCGGACGGTCCAGCCGCCGCGGTCCTGGAGGGCCTGCGGCAGGTCCCAGTGGTAGAGGGTGACGGAGGGGGTGACGCCGGCGTCGAGGAGGCCGTCGACGAGCCGGTCGTAGAAGTCGAGCCCGGCCTTGTTGACGGGTCCGTCGCCGCCGGGGACGACGCGGGGCCAGGCGACGGAGAGCCGGTAGGTGTCGGTGCCCAGCTCCTTCATCAGGGCGATGTCCTCGCGCCAGCGGTGGTAGTGGTCGCAGGCGGTGTCGCCGTGGTCGCCGTTGTCGATCGCGCCGGGGACCCGGGAGAAGGTGTCCCAGATGGAGGGGGCCCGTCCGTCCTCGGCGACCGCGCCCTCGATCTGGTAGGCGGAGGTCGCCGTGCCCCAGGCGAAGGAGGGCGGGAAGGCCTCCAGGTCGAGCGCGGGGCGGGAACCGGTGGATTCGGACACGGGGAACCTCTTCGTGGTCGGTGTGGAGAGGGACGTCACTTGACCGCACCCGCGGTGAGGCCGGCGACGAGGTAGCGCTGGAGGAGCAGGAACCCGACGACGACGGGGAGGCTCACCACGAGGGAGGCGGCCATCACCTGGTTCCAGTAGACGTCGTTCAGGGTGGAGTAGCCCTGGAGGCCGACGGCGAGGGTGCGGGTGCTGTCGGTGGTCATGACCGAGGCGAAGAGGACCTCGCCCCAGGCCGTCATGAAGGCGTAGATGGCGACGGCGACGATGCCGGGCCTCGCGGCCGGGATGATCACGCGGAACAGCGCCTTGACCGGCCCGCAGCCGTCCACCTTGGCCGCCTCGTCCAGCTCGCGCGGAATCGAGTCGAAGTAGCCGGTCAGCATCCAGATGGAGAACGGCAGCGAGAAGGTCAGATAGGTGAGGATCAGACCCTCGCGCGAGCCGAAGAGCGCGATGCCGGTGGCGTTGCCGAGGTTGACGTAGATGAGGAAGAGCGGCAGCAGGAAGAGGATGCCGGGGAACATCTGCGTCGACAGGACCGTCACCGTGAAGACCCGCTTGCCGCGGAAGGAGTAGCGGCTGACGGCGTACGCGGCGAAGATCGCGACGATCACCGAGAAGACCGTGGCCGCGCCCGCGACGACGATCGAGTTCACGAAGTAGTCGGCGAGCGGGACGGTCTCCCAGATGTCGAAGTAGGGCCGGAGCGTGAGCCCGGAGGGGAACCACTCGAACTTCCCCGAGACGTCCTCGAGGGGCTTCAGGGAGCTGGAGACCATCACGTACACCGGCAGCACCACGAAGCCGGTGAGCAGGGTGAGGAAGATCCGCCGGGTCCACAGGAACGAGCGGGGTGCCGCCATGGGCGACCGGGGAACCGTGCGGCGGGCCGCGTGCTCAGACATCGGAGGTCTTCCTTCCGCGGGTGGTGAGCAGGAGGTAGACGCCCGTGACGACGAGGAGGAAGAGCAGCAGCAGCACGGACATGGCCGAGCCGGTGCCGAAGTTCCACGTCTGGAAGGACGACTGGTAGATGTGGAGCGAGATCAGGTCGGCGGCTTCGGGGGCCGCCTTGCCGAAGAGCACGAACGGCGTGTTGAAGTCGTTGAACGTCCACAGGAACAGGACGAGGACGAGGACCTGGTTGACGGAGCGCAGGGACGGCAGGGTGATGTGCCGGATCTGCTTCCACATGCCGGCGCCGTCGAGGGCGGCGGCCTCGTACATGTCCCGGGGGATGTTCTGGAGTCCCGCCATGACGGTGAGGAAGGCGAAGGGCCAGCCCTTCCAGACGGAGACGATGAGCAGGGCCCAGAAGCTGTTGTCGCCGATGAGCCAGAAGGCGGGGCTGTCGCCGATGCCTAGCTGGTCGTGCAGGACGTGGTTGATCATGCCGTTGTCGCGCTGGAACATGAACGCCCAGGTGATGACGGCCGCGTAGACCGGCAGGGCGTACGGGACGAGGAACAGGGTCCGCAGGAAGCCCCGGCCGCGGAAGTTCTCCTGGAGGAAGACGGCGGCGGCCGTCCCCAGGAGCCAGCACAGTCCGACGGACAGGACGGTGAACATGCAGGTCGTCAGGAAGGACTTGAGGAGCGCCTGTCCGACGGGGGCGTCGAAGTCGATGGCGACGCTGTAGTTGTCGAACGCCGACCAGGGCGCCTCGGACCAGTTCCGGATGTAGAACTGGGTGAGCTCGCGGAAGCTCATGGTGATGCCCATGAGCATCGGCACGAGGTGGACGAGCAGTTCGAGGAGCAGGGCGGGCAGGAGCAGCAGGTACGGCAGTGCGATGCGGCGGCGCCCGGAGCGGCGCGGGGTGCGCGCCTCTCCGGGTGCGGCCTTGCGCACCGCCTGCTCAGGGGGCTGAGCGACGGCGGTTCTGGTCATGGTGGGGCGGCCTACTTCTTGGGCATCTGCTGCTGGGCCTTTTCGAGCTTGGCCTTGACGGACTCCGTGGTGACCGGCCGGCCGGCGGCGGCGTCGGCGAACAGCTCCTTGACGGCGGTGCCGACGACGGTCTCGAACTGGGACTCCTCGGGGACCTGCGGCAGGGCGGCGGCGCTGGTGGCGAGGGTGTCGCGGATGACGGCGAGCGAGGGGTCGGAGAACGCGGCGTCCTGCTGGGCGCTCTTGACCGGCGGGACCGAGCCGTACGCCTTGTTGAGGGCGATCTGCTCCTCGTCGCTCGTCATGTACTTCACGAACTTCAGCGCGCCGTCGAGGTTCTTGGTGTTCTTGAAGACGGCGAGGTTGATGCCGGCGACCATGGAGTTGGTCTGCTTGCCCGTGCCGGGCTTGCCGGACGGGACCGGGGCGGGGGCGACGCCCCACTCGTCGGGGCCCATGCCCTGGGCGGAGAAGGTCTGCGACGGGGTCTGCCACAGGACCATGCCGGTCTTGTTCTTGGCGAAGTCGCTGAGGGACTGGTTCTGGGCGTACTCGGCGTTGCCGGGGGCCGCGATCTTCTGGGCGGCCATGAGGTCGACGTACTGCTTGACGGCGGCGACGGCGCCGTCGGAGGTGAAGTCGGGCTTGCCGTCGGCGGTGAAGAAGTCGGCCCCGTGCTGCTTGGCGAGGACGAAGACCTGGTGGATGTTGTTGGAGAGGTTGGAGCCCTCGACGCCGATGCCGTTCTTGCCCTTCGCGCCGAGCTTCTTGCCGGCCTCGGCCACCTCGTCCCAGGTGGTCGGCGGCTTGGCTATGCCCGCCTCCTTGAAGAGCTGCTTGTTGTAGTAGAGCGCGTAGGCCATGGAGTAGAGCGGGACGGCGGCCGGGTCCTGGCCGGGGGCGCCGGTGGAGCCGAGCGCGGAGTCCACGAAGCGGTCCTTGCCGCCGATGGCCCCGAAGTTCTTCGCGTCCCAGGGCAGGAGGGCCCCGGTGGACTGCAGGGAGGCGCTCCAGGTGTTGCCGATGTTGAGGACGTCGGGGCCCTGGCCGGAGGTGGTCGCGGTGAGGATCCGGTTGAGCAGGTCGGACCACGGGATCACCTCCAGCTTGACCTTGATGCCGGTCTCCTTCTCGAACTGGTCGAGTTCGGGCTGGAGGACCTTCTTGTCGACCTCCAGGCTGGCGCCCTGGTTCGAGGCCCAGTAGGTGAGGGTCTTCGGGGACGACCCGCTGTCTTCTCCCCCGCCGCAGGCGGTGGCGGTGAGGACGAGGGAGAGCGTGACGGCACCGGTGACAGCGGCTCTGATTCTGCGCATGGCTCCTGGGCCCTTTCGGGGACGAGGGGAGGGCCGATGCGGGGAGCCCCTGGACCGCTCTCCGCTGCATCGGCTTAATTTAGGATGTGAGTTAAACCCCATGAGAAGGTCGCGTCAAGGCCTGTACTGCGGGTATGTTGAAACGAACGACATGAGAGACGGGGACCAGAGTGCACGCGAGAAGTGGCCGCACGGTGCGTGACCTGCGGCGCGAGAACCGCACCGCCGTTCTGCGCAGGCTGTACTTCGACGGACCGATGAGCCGGCTCGCGCTCGGCCCCGCGACCGGACTCAGCTCCGGCTCGGTCAGCAACGTGGTCGCCGAACTCGTCGCGGAGGGCCTGGTCGAGGAGGCGGGCAGCGTCGACTCGGCCGGCGGGCGCCCCCGCACCCTCGTGCGCATCACGCCCGGCAGCGGGTTCATGATCGGCGTCGACATCGGCGAGACCCGGATCAGGATCGAGCTCTTCGACCTCGCCCTCACCGAACTCGCCCGCACCGAGCGCCCGTTGGCGAGCTCCGGTCCGCGCACCGCGCGGTACGACGTCGATCTCGTCGTGGCGCACCTGCGGGAGGGCGTCGCGGAGGTGCTGCGGACCGCCGACGTGCCCGCCGAGCGCCTGCTCGGCGTCGGGGTCGGCGTGCCCGGGATCGTGGCCCGCACCCCCGAGGACGGCGCCGTCGTGCACGGCCAGACCGTCGGCTGGAACGCCGTCCCGCTGGAGCGCCTGCTGCGCGAGCACGTGGAGCTGCCCGCCTCGGTGCCGTACTGGATCGACAACGGCGCCAAGACCCTCGGCCAGGCCGAGATGTGGTTCGGCGCGGGCAGGGGCGCGCGCAGCGCCGTCGTCGTCCTCTTCGGCTCCGGCGTCGGCGCCTGCGTCGTCACCGACCCCATGGGGCCCGGACGGGCCCTCGAATGGGGGCACTTGACGGTACGGGTACGGGGCCGGCGCTGCCGCTGCGGCTCGCAGGGCTGCCTGGAGGCGTACGCGGGCGCGGAAGCGCTCCTGGAGCGCTGGCGGGAGGCGGGCGGGCGGCCCCCGGAGGGTGCGGACGAGGAGACGGCCCTGACGGCAATGCTCACCGCCGCCTACCCGGCCGAGGCCGGAACCCCGCCCGACGCCACCGCCCTCGCCGTCCTGGAGGAGACCGCCGAATACCTCGGCGCGGGCTTCGCCGACCTGATCAACCTCTTCCAGCCCGAGCGCATCCTCGTCGGCGGCTGGGCCGGCCTCCAGCTCGGCACCCGCTTCCTGGAGACCGTGACCGGCTACGCCCGGGAGTACGCGCTGCGGTACCCGGCCAGCCGCACCGGGATCGGCCTGGGCACCCTCGGCCCCGAGGCCGTCACCGTCGGGGCGGCCCTGCTGCCCCTGGTCGACTTCTTCGCCCAGGGCGGCCGCCGCCCCGAGGCCGAGCCCACCCCTCCCTCACCGGCCTGGCAGACCGCCCTGCGGGACCGCGTGTCGCCCTGAGGGCGGGATCGCGGACCGCTCCTCGGAGTGGGGTCGCGTACCGCCCCGGGGCCGGCGGCGGTGTCCTCACCGGGCCCGGATGGCCCACCCGGGCAAACCACCTGATACTTAACGCATGGCAGACAAAACGGCGAAAGAACACCCGCCGTCGAGCGTGACGGTCAAGGGGCGGGACGTCCGGCTGCGCACCATCGGGTTCGTCGTGCTCGCGGCCCTGGCCATCTGGTTCATCGCCGCCAACACCGGCTCCGTCACCATCCGCATGTGGGTCCCCGAGGTCACGCTCCCCCTGTGGACCGTCCTGGCGGTCACCCTGCTCGCCGGGATCGCCCTGGGCCTGCTCATCGCCCGGCGGCGCGCCCGGCGCTGACAGCTGCTTTCCTCCGGCGGACCGCCTCCGAAGCGCCAGGGCCGACCCCGCTCAGCGGCGGGCCAGGACGGCCCGGGTCTCGCGGTCGACCTGCCGGGCCTCCCCCGTGGGCACGACGAGGACCGGGACCCGCGCGCCGGGCCCGCTGACGATCTCGGGGCGTTCGGCGACGAGCGGCCGCAGCCCGCCGGTGAGGCCGAGCACGGACAGCCCGGCGCACACCTCCTCGCGCACCTCGGGCTGGTCCTCGCCGATCTCGCCGGTGAGGACCAGGGCGTCGAGCCGGTCCAGGGACGCGGCCACGGCGGCGATGCCACGACGGCAGTGGTGGGTGAAGACGTCCAGGGCGAGCGCGGCCCGCTCGTCCCCCGCCGCCCGGTCGCGGACGAGGTCGCGGGTGTCGTCCGAGGTGCCGGAGAGGGCGAGCAGCCCGGACTCGTGGTTCAGCGCCTCCTCGACGGCGTCGGCCGTCAGGCCGTGCCGGGTCTGCAGCCACGTCAGGGCGCCGGGGTCGACGCTGCCGCTGCGGTGGCTCATCACCAGGCCCTCCAGCGGGGTGAACCCCATGGTCGTGTCGACGCTACGGCCGTCCCGCACGGCGCAGGCGGAGCAGCCGCCGCCGAGGTGCGCGATCACCAGGCGGAGCCGCTCGGGAGGGCGGCCGAGGAGGTCGGCCGCCCGGTCCAGCGCCCAGGCGTAGGACAGTCCGTGGAAGCCGTAGCGGCGCAGTCCGTACTCCTCCCGCCACGCGGCGGGCACCGCGTACTCCCGCGCGGCGGCGGGCAGGTCGCGGTGGAAGACGGTGTCGAAGCAGGCGACGTGCGGGACGTCGGGCAGCAGCTCCCGGGCCGCGTCCAGGACCGTGAGGGCCGGCGGGACGTGCAGCGGCGCGAGGTCGGCCGCCTTGTCGAGCCGGGCGCGTACGTCGTCGTCGACCGGGATGTGGTCGCGCAGTTCCGGCCCGCCGTGGACGATGCGGTGTCCGACGGCCGCCGGAGCGGGCGCCTCGTCGAGGAGTCGCCGCAAGGCGTCCGGGGCGTCCTCGCCCGGCGGGGCGTCGTCGTGGTGCTCGGCGAGGACCTCGCCGTCGCCGCCGAACACGGTCAGGCGCAGACTCGACGATCCCGCGTCGGCCACCAGGACCGGGCCGTCCTCCTGTACGGACACGTCGTCCCCTTCGCTCGGTGCGGATCGCTCGGCCTGTCGGCCCGCTCGGTGGCGGCCGTTCGGCCTGTTCAGGCCAGGGAGGCGATCAGGTCGTTGCACGCCCGCTCGCAGCGGCGGCAGGCCTCGGCGCACACGCGGCAGTGGTCGTGCCGGTCGGCGTGGCGCTCGCACTCCCCGGCGCAGACCCCGCAGACGGTGGCGCAGGCCTCCAGGACCGCGCGGGTGACGCGGGTGTCGTCGCCGGTACGGCGGGAGAGCACGGCCGCGGTGGCGGCGCAGACGTCGGCGCAGTCGGCGTCGGTGCGGATGCACGTCGTCAGCTCGCCGACCATCTCCTCGGACAGACAGGCGTCCGCGCAGGCGGTACACGCCTGCGCACAGGCGAGACACGCCTCGATGCAGCGGACGAGCTTCTCGCGGTCCACCCCGCCGAGGTCGGCGGGAAACGTGTCGAGCATGTCCTTCACCGTGGTGGTCACGGGTGCCTCCGGGGGTTCGGGTCGTCTGGTCGGCGGTCGCCGCTCTGTACGCGTAACACCGGAAAAGGGACGGGAAACCTCCCTTCGGCCGTTCGTCCACGGCCGGTCCGGCCGGCGGCGCCCGGGACGGGAGGGGACGGTCCGTCCGAACCGGCTGCTCCTACTCCTCGTCGCCGGAGCCGGGTTCGGCCATCCTCCGGTGCGCCTCCGCCTTCAGGCTGTCGGGCAGCAGCTTGTTGGCGGCGGCCTGCGCCTTGGTCCTGGCGGAGCCCGCGACGATCTTGTCCTTGCCGGCGAAGAGGGCGTCGAGGCCCTGGCGCGCGACCTGGGCGGGGTCGTCCTTGTCCTGCTGTCCGACCTTGGTGTCGTCCATTCCGGCGCGGCGGAAGAAGTCGGTCTCGGTCGGGCCGGGCATCAGGGAGGTCAGGGTGACGCCGGTGTCCTTGAGTTCGTTCTGCAGGGCTTCGGTGAAGGACTGCAGGAACGACTTGGACGCGTTGTACACGGCCTGGAAGGAGCCGGGCATCGTGGAGGCGATGGACGAGGTGACGAGGACGCGGCCCGCGTCGCGGGCGGTCATGTCGCGGAGGACGAGCTTGGCCAGGTGCACGGTGGAGCGGACGTTGAGGTCGACGACCTCCAGCTCGTCCGCCAGGTCGTTGTCGACGAACGCCCCGCCCCGTCCGACACCGGCGTTCAGGACGACGACGTCGAGCGGCCGGCCGAGGGCGGTGGCCCCGGCGAAGAGGCGTTCGGTCTGCTCGGGGTCGCGCAGGTCGGCCCGGACCGCCTCCACCCGCGCCCCGGCCGCCCGGATCCGCAGGGCCGCCCGCTGGAGCCGGGCGTCGTCCTCGGCGTTGACGACGAGGTCGTAGCCGCGTTCGGCCAGCTGCTCGGCCAGTTCGAGGCCGATGCCGCTGGAGGCGCCGGTGACGAGGGCGAGGGGCTTGGTGTCGCTCATGTGCGGTCGCTTTCGGTTCGGGGTCGGAACGGTGGACCCGGCGCCGGTCGCCCGGCGGGGACGCGGGACGACGGCCGGGCACGAGAAACCGATCGCACGGCGATCACCGGACGCTCGGAGCCGTAGGACGCCTGTTCCCGTTTTCCGGTACGTGACGGCCGGCGCGGAGGAGCCGTTCACTCCTACGAGCGGGCCCGGCGACCCGAAGGCCTCGGGAGGGCACGCCGACGGTGACACGATGGTGGGGCGACCGTGACAGTCCCGGCGTACGCGGGGCGCACCATGGCGTCGAGGAGGCCGACATGTCGATTCATTACCGCAAGCAGATCACGCTCGTCCCGAAGCTGCTCCGCCTGAACATCGGCACGCACGGCTGGTCGCTGAGCCTCGGCCCGCGCCGGGCCCACGTCGCCTTCCACAGCCGGGGCGGCCGCAGCGCGTCGGTACGCCTCCCGGGCGGCCTCACCTGGCACCGGCACTCCCGGCGCCGCTGAGAAGACCCCCTCGGCGCACGGTCGCCCCCCGGCGCCGCTGAGAGGAACTCCCCGGCGCCGCTGCCAAGAGCCCCCGGCGCGCGGCACGCGGTGTCCCCCGACTTCCCCGATGCCCCCGCGACGCCTCCCTCCGCGTCGTAGAGTCGCGCCGGGGGAGGAAGCATGCGAGCTGCGGTACGGGTGGGGATCGTCGGCGGTGCGAGCGCCGTGCTGGCCGGATGGGCCTGGGTGGCCGCCGTCGGCCGGGCGCCGGTGATGGTGGTGGCGCTGCCGGTGGTCGGGGCGGTGTGGCTGCTCGTCCTCCTCCACCACGGTTACCTGATCGGACGCGGGTGGGCGCACCGGCGGCGGCGCCGGAACAGCCGGGAGCGGCGGGCGGCCTGGGCCCCCGCCGCCGGCGTGCGCGCGCCGATCGACTATCCGAACGTCCTGCGGCGCCCGTCGGGCGACGCCCCGGTGGACCACCAGGGGCGCTACCGGGCCACCGGCGTCCGGCTCGCCGTCCTGCCCCTGCTGGCGGTCCTCTTCCTCACCGCGCACACCGTCCTCCCGGAGCACGGCGGCGGCCTCGGCATCGGGTTCGTGCTCGCCGAGTGCCTGCTGCTCGGCTCGCTGGTGTGGACGGTGTGGACGGAGCAGCAGCCGTCCCGGCCCTGGGTCACCAGCCGGGTCAGGGCCGAGCTCTTCCGCCGGGAGATGTTCCTGCTCCTGGCGGGCGTCGGGCCCTATCTGGGCCGTACCGACCAGGAGGCCGAACTGGTGCGGGACGCCCGGATCGGCCTGCTCGCCGACGCCGGTCCGTCCGCGCTCGACCGGTTCGCGCACCTCACCGACCAGGATCCGGACGGCGGGGAGCGGGACTGGCGGGACGAGGTGTGGCGCCGGGCCGACGACCCCGCCGTCCCGGCCCTCGGCGACCTCGGCGACCGGATGCGCACCTACCTGGACCACCGCATCAGACGCCAGCGGCTGTTCATGGAGCTGGCCGCCGAGAAGTGCGAGCGCTCGGAGGGCGTGCTCGGCCGGACCGTCAAGGGCGTGGTCCTGGCGGCCGTCGGGGTCGCCGTCTCGTACGCCGTGCTGCTCGCCGCCGTGCCCGACGGGCACCGGCCGCCCACCGCCACGGCGCTGATCGCGGTCCTCGCCGCCGGCCTGCCCCCGCTGTGCAACTCGGTGCTGGCCGTGCAGAACCTGCTCGCCGGACAGCGTCTGGCGGTCTCCTACCGGGAGACCCGGCTGGAGCTGCTCGGCCACGAGAACGCCCTGCGCCGCCTGCTCGGACAGCCCGAGGGCCCCGAACTCCTGCGTTCCTTCCGGACCTTGGTCGTACGCACCGAGTCGACCCTCACCGAGGAACTGCGCCGCTGGCGCATCACGGTCGCCAAGCCGGAATTCGACGCGGGTTTGTGAAACCCCCCACCCGGTGTCCGGCAATGGATCACAATCACCGGTGTGGGGGAAGTCTTCATCAGCCATAGTGCCCGGGGCGACGCGTCCGCCATGAACGTCCTGCGGAAGGTCGTGGAAGAACTGGAGGCCAAGGGGCACAGACCGCTCGTCGACCAGTCGGACATCCCTCCCGGCGAGGAGTGGCGGGCCGAGGTCGTCGACTGGCTGGCACGCTGCGACGCGGCCGTCGTCCTGCTCAACGAGAAGGCCCTGAAGTCGACCTGGGTACGGCGCGAGGTCAACATCCTGATGTGGCGCAGGGCCCTCGGCGCCCCGCTGCTCGTGATACCCGTGCTGCTGGAAGGCCTCGGGACCCGCGCCGTCAAGGACGCCGGGCTGGAGGAGCTGGGGCCGGTGCAGTTCGCCCGGACTCCGGCGGGCGCGGAACACGACGCCCTCGAGGTCGCCGGGAAGGTGCTGCGGCGGTTCTCCGAGCTGCCGTCCGCGGCGGTGGGCGACGATCCGATGCGCGGCTGGCTCGCCCGGATCGGCCTCTACCTCAAAGAGGCCCGTACGGACCCGCGGCTCCTGGCCGAGGCCGCGAAGGCGCTGGAGATCGAGGACCACCACCTGCCCGCCATCACCACGGGGCACGAGGGCTGCCTCTTCCTGGCGCACCAGTTCCTGGTCGCGCCCCCCGCGCGCATGGAACGGGCCCTCGACATCCTCGCCCCCGCGCTGTCCGACCAGACGATCTCGCGGCTCGTCGGCTCGCTGACCGCCACCTGGGTGCACGAGGAGGCGGCCAGGAACGTGCTGCCTCCGCCGGGCGGACCGCCGCACGCGATGACGCTCCTGCTCAACGCCCACTTCCCCGAGACCGCCGAGGACTACGTCCGGCGGGCGACGTGCGGCGCCCACCGGGGCTACGAGGTGCAGTCGACCGGGGCCCTCCCGCTGGGGGAGGACCGGGTCGGCGAGCGGGTGCGCTCCTGGGAGGACGCGGTGTGGCAGCTGTTCTTCGACGCCGAGGACGAGGACGACCGCTGGCTGCCCGACGACCTCCACGAGCGGAAGCACTACCTGCTCATCGACGAACGCCGGCCCGACGGGGACTTCGCCGACGCCGTCGGCCTCCTGCACGGACTGTTCTCCTGGCTGATCGTCCTCGTGACGACCGGTAACTCCGTCCCCGCCCAGCCGGTCCGGGACCGCTTCGACAACGCGGTGCTCCTGGAGCCGCTCCTCACCGTGGCCGAGGAGCAGACGGCCCGGCTGCGCAAGAAGAAGCTCGTCAAACTGCCCCGCCGCCTCACCGGAACGTACTAGGAGCCCCCGTGGCAGAGCAGACCGTGCAGGGACCCGATCCCCGGGACGGCCTGGTGTACGACATGTCGGACGACCTCCGGACGGCCGTCGAGGTCGCCCTGGCCACCGACCGGCCGCTGCTGCTGAGCGGCGATCCCGGCTCGGGCAAGTCGTCCCTCGCCCCGTACCACGCCCGCCGGAACGGCATGCGCTACTACGAGCACGTGATCACCTCCCGGACCCGGGCGACCGATCTGCTCTGGACCTTCGACAGCGTGCGCAGGCTGGCCGACGCGCAGGCGCACCGCGGCCGGCTGAACGACGGCGACTACGTCGTCCCCGGCGCCCTGTGGTGGGCCCTCGCCCCCGAGTCGGCGCGCAGCCGGGGCGGTCTGCTCTCCCCGGCCCACCACCGGGACCCCTCGGAGCGCTTCCTCCACCGCGAGGAGCGTCCGAGCGGCGCCGTCGTCCTGATCGACGAGATCGACAAGGCGGATCCCGACCTGCCCAACAGCCTCCTCGTGCCGCTCGCCTCGCACGAGTTCACCGTCGGGGAGACCGGCACGCTGGTACGGCGCGAGGCGGACGCCGGACCGCCGCTGATCGTCATCACCACCAACGGCGAACGGGACCTGCCGCAGGCGTTCGTACGGCGCTGCGTCACCTTCACCCTGCCCGGCCCCACCCACGAGGGGCTGGTCCGCATCGCCCGTCTGCACCTGCGGCACGAGAAACGGAAGATCTCGGACTCCGTCCACGAGCTCGTCGTCGCGCTCGCCGACGAACTGATGAGGGCGCGCGAGACCGCCGGCCTCGGCCACCAGCGGCGGCCCAGCACCGCCGAGTACCTGGACGCGCTGCGGGCCTGCCTGACGCTGGGCATCACCCCGGGCGATCCGCGCTGGCTCCTGCTCCGCAGTCTGACGCTGGCCAAGCCGGCGGAAGCCGGGCGGTGACCGGTGCGCGGGGAGATCTGGCTCGGTGACGTGGTCCGCGCCCTGGAGGCGGCGGGCACGGAGGAGGAGCGGGTGCGGATCGCGGGACTGCTGGGCTTCGCCCCGCGCTCCGTACCCGTGGACGACGCCCCGCCGTCCCGGGAGCCGTCGCCCCCGTCGGACGATCCCTTCCCCCGGCCGTCCCACGAGCCGGACCCCCGGGCCGACGACGAGCCGATCGCCCCGCCCGTGCCCGAGGAGCCGGCCGAGCCCGTGGACGTACTGGCGGAGCTGCCGCTGCTGCGGCCCGTTCCGCACGGGCCCGGCCGCGAGGGGGACGCCGTGCCGCGGGAGGCGGTGGAACCGCTGGCCAGGCCGACCGGCGTGCGCCTCCCGCTCCCCCACCAGCCCCTGCTCGTCCCGCAGTGGACCGGTGCCATCGTCCGCGCCCTGCTCTCCCGGCCGGTGCCCGAGGGGCCCGTGGACATCCCCGCCCTGATCGACACGCTGGCCCACGAGCGCCCCGTCACGTCCCTGCCGCGCCTCCCCGTGCCCACGCTCCGGTACGGCGTCCAGGTGCTGGTCGACCGGGGCGCCGGAATGCAGCCGTTCCGCCGGGACCAGGACGAACTGCTGAGGCGCGTCCGCGCCGTGGTCGGTGAGGAACTGGTCGAAGCGGGGTACTTCTCCGACGCCCCGCAGCGCGGGACGGGCCCCGGGCCGCGCTGGACCCGGACCGCCTACCGGCCGCCCCGGGCGGGCCGGCCCGTGCTGGTCCTCTCCGACCTGGGTCTGGGCGGCCCGCCCGGGCACCGCCGCCGGGGCACCCGCGAGGAGTGGACGGACTTCGCGTGCGCGGTGCGCCGGGCCGGATGCGAGGCCGTCGTCCTGTCGCCGTACCCCGCCCGCCGCTGGGCGGCGTGGATGCCGAGGACGCTGCCGCTGGTCGGCTGGGACCGGACCACCCGGCCCGGGCACGTCGGAAGGAGGCGTGCATGAGCGGCCTCCCCGACCACCTGCCGCCCGCGCCGCCGGAAGGCGCGCGGGAACTGGCCGAACTGCTCAGCTTCGCCACCCGCGTCGAACCCGAGCTGATCCGTGCCGTCCGGCTCCGCTTCCTGCCGTGGCTGGACGCCGGGGCCGAGGCCGACCTGTGGTTCAGCTCCTGGGTGGGCGCCCGGTCCCCGGAGGCCGTCGCGCTGCTCCCCGAGTGCCTGCCGCACCTGCGCGCCGGTCTGGTCGAGCGGCTGCGGTCCGATCCGGCGCTCGGCGAGGTCTTCGACGTCGTGGAGGCCCACCACCGCGGTCTGTCACCGGCGCTGCTGCTGGAGGAACGGGTCACCTGGCACACCCTGACCGGGGACCTGGAGGCCGCCGACCGGCAGCTCGACCGCGCCCTGCACGCGCTGGTCCGGGAGGAGCGGTCCGGTCTGGCGGGCTGGTTCGCCGAGGCGTGGCACCGCCTGCCGGACGAGGCCCGGTCGATCACCACCGCGTGGCGCCTCGCCCACGCCTCCCGGCCGCACGTCCCGGCGTTCGACGCGGGGCAGCCCCCGCACCTGGACCTCGCCGACATCGCCCCCATCACCGGCTCCGTCGGCGAGGTCCGGCTCGGAGTGCTGCGCGAGGGGACCGCGCTGACGCTGGGACAGGTGCGGGGACGGCACGCGGCGGCGGTCCTCGTCCCGGCCACCGACCCCCGCCTGGTCGAGGTCGTCACGGACTCCGGGACGCGGACGGTACGGGTGGACCGGAACGCGGTCGTACGGATCGAGGTGGGCGGCGGACGGGTGGAACTGCGCACGGGCGCGGGGGCGGTCTACCGGGTCGAGCCGGTGTCCGCACCGTCCGTGCCGAGGGGCGTCTGGGCCAGGGTGGACAGCGTGCTCCGGGAACTCGGCGACGCGGAGCCGGGGCCGGAGACCGTCGCGCGGGTGGGCGGCGTCCTGGAGGACCTGCTCGGACTGTTCCGTTCGGAGGACGACACGATCGCGCTGCACGCGGCGGTACGGATCGGCGACCGGGTGGCGGAAGACGGTCTCCTGCCGCAGGAGCTCCTCGGCCTGGGGCACCTCGTCGGCGAGGTGTACCTGGCGCACGGACTGCGTCTCGGCCACCGGCGTTCGCTCGAACGGGCGATGCGCGTCAGCGGGCAGCTGCTGGACCTGCCCGGCCACGAGGCGGACCCGGCCGCCCGCGCCGTCCGCGGGGGCGCTCTGCGCGGCCTGTTCTCGTACACCGGCGACGTCGGTTCGCTCTTCCGGGCCCTGGAGACGCTGACTCCGGTCCCCGTCCGCCCGACGGGCACGGAGGAGGAACCCGGCCACCGGCGGGTCGTCGCCGAGCTGCTGTCCACCTACGCGGTCCTCTACGAGACGACCCTCCGCGACGACCTCCTGCGCGGCGCGATGATCCTGGCCGACACGATCGTCGGCCGCCCCGAGGAGGAGGCGTCCTGCGCACTGCCGCTGGCCCGCCTCCTCCTCTCCCACCACGAGGCGACGGGGGCCCCGGGGGCCCTCCGCCACGCCGATCGCCTCGTCCGGACCGGGGAGTCGGCCGCCGAGCCGAGGGACGTCCGGGTCGAGAGGGAACTCCTGCTGGCCCGGTCCTCCCTGGCCCGGTTCCGGACGTACGGCGTGCGCGAGGCCTTCGAGGAGGCCCTGGAGCGCGCGCGCTGGGCCGTCTCCCTCGCCTCGCCGGACAACGAGCTCCAGTCGACGCCCCCGCGCCTGCTGCTGGCGGACGTGCTCCGTCTGCGGTTCGCCCTGACGCACGAGCCGGAAGCCCTCGACGAGGCCGTCGCCGTCCTGCGGGACGTCGCGGGGTCCCTGCCCGTGTCGTCGCCCTGGCACGGGGCCGCGCACCACGACCTCGCCCGCTGCCTGGTGGACGGCTACCGGCGGAGCGGCCGGGCCGACGAGCTGGAGGCCGCGCGCGAAGCCTGCCGGGTCGTCCTCTCCGAGGGCTGGAGCCGTGAACCGGCCCTGGCCCGCCGACAGGAGGCACAGTCCCTGATCGGCGAGTGCCTGCTGCTGGCCCACGTCGCGTCCGGGAGCCCCGAGACGCTCCGAGAGGCCGTCCAGGGCCTCCTGGAGATCGTGGAGAACTCCGAGACCGGGAACACCGGGAGGCCCCGGTTTCTCACCGCACACCGACCGGCCTGGTATCCCACGGCCGGGATCGTCTCCGCATTGCTGGAGATACCGGCCGACGCCCCGGGAGCCGTGGACCTGGTCGAACTGGTCGACCTGTGGGAGCGGGCGGTGCGGTCGTCGGAGACGGTCGATCCGACGCTCCGGGAAGCCGCCCTGTCGTCCCTCTTCCTGGTACGGTCCGGGCTCACGTCCGGCCCCCTCGCCTCCTCGCGCCACGCGCTGGTCGAAGCGGCCGAAGACGCGCGGCGGGCGGCCGAGGACGCCGTCCACCCCCTGTGGCGGCTCCGGGCGCTGCTCCACTGCGGCGAACTCGGCGTGCGACTGGGCGCCGGCGAAATCGTGGCCGATGTCCACGAGCGCGCCACCCGGGAGCTGGCGCCGCTGCGTTTCCTGCCGCCCGACCGGGCGCACGAGGCGCTCGTCACCTCGTGGGAGCGGCTGAGCCGGGAGGCCGCGGCCCACGCGATCGACGCGGGCCTGCCGACGAGGGCGCTGGACATCCTGGAGCAGCGCGGCAGGATGCTCGCCGAATACGGCGCGGACCGGCCGGAGGAGCCCTCGTCGGCTCCCGCCGCGGAGGTGCGGTGGCTGTGGGCGTACCTCCATCTCGACGTGGAACGCGTCTCGCAGGCCAACCCGCTGCGGAAAGAGGCCTGGCGCCGGGCGACCAGGTTCGCCGATGCCGCTCCGGCGGTGTCCGGTCCCTCGGGTTCCTTCGCAGCGGAGGCCGCGTCCCGTCCGGCCTCGGTCGCGAGCGAGGGCCCCGTCGTCGTGCTCAACGCCGCCGCTCGCCGCTGCGACGCCCTCCTGGTGACGCGCCAGGGCGTGACCGTACTGCCGTTGGACGTGCGGCTGGGAGAACTGCGCGAGCACGTACAGCGCTTCCGGACGGTCCCCCTGGAGGACCCGTCGGAGGGCTGGGCCGTCCTCGGCTGGCTGGGGGCGAGCACCGTGTGGCCCGTCCTGAACGCGCTCGGACTCGCGGACCACCGCCCCGCCCTGTACGCGCTCGAGCCCACGAACCACCGGCCCGCCCTGGAGGCAATCGGTCCCACGGACCACCGACCCACCGGGGACGCACCCGGGCCCGCGGACCACCGGCCCGCCGTGGGTCAGGACGGCCCCCCGGAGCCGGCGGTCCGCGCCGAGGACGAGACGCTGCCGCGGATCTGGTGGTGCCCCACGGGCCCCTTCACCATGCTGCCCCTGCACGCCGCGGGCACCCCCGAGCGGTCGGCCATGGACCACGCGGTCCACTCGTACACTCCGAGCCTCCACGCACTCGCCCGGGCACGGCACCGCGAACGGCGGGCGGACGAGGGCGCCGTGCAGTCCATGCTCCTCGTCCTGTCCGGCGAGGGGTTGCGGTGGGCGCGCGAGGAAGTCGGGCTGATCCGGGAACGGGTGCCGCACGCCCAGGTCCTGGAAGGGCCCCACGTCACCGTGGGAGAGGTCATCGCGCGTCTCGCCGACCACTCCTTCTTCCACTACAGCGGCCACGCCGGCTGGCACGCCGGAACGTCCCTGCTGCACATCTCCGAGGGCCTCGGCCGGCGGCACCTGCCGCGGGGCTTCGTCCCCGACGGAGCCCTCGCCTACCTCTCCGCCTGTGACACCGCCGGTGGTCACGCCGGCGGTGACGGCGCCGGGTGGACGATCGCCGCGTCGTTCCAGTCGGCGGGGTTCCGCCATGTGATCGGCACGGTGGGCGACGTGGAGGAGAAGACGGCCATGCTGGTCGCGACGTCCTTCTACCGGTCGCTGCGGGCGCCCTCCCGACGGCTGAGCCCGGAACACTCGGCGCGCGCCCTGCACGGGGCCGTGCGGAGCGCCAGGGCCCGCGGCCCCCTCGGCCTGCTCAGGGCCGCGGCGCTGGTGCACCTGGGGCCGTGAGCGTGCGGCGGGAGTACGAGAGAAAGGTCCCGGGGCGTGCGGCGCGGTCCGGGGCGGCGCGGGACCGCCGACGGGGCCTTCGTGCGGAGAACCGCTAGCGGGCCCTCCGTACGGAGAACTCGTTGCCGTCGGGGTCGAGCATCGTCACCCGGTCGTCGTCGCCCTCTTCGGCGCGCGTCGCGCCGAGGGACACCAAGCGGTCGAGTTCCGCCTCCCCGTCGGCTCCGGCGGGGAGCTCCAGCTCGAAGTACAACCTGTTCACACCCGTCTTCGGGGCCACCGGAGGGCCACCCCACGTGATCTTCGTACCGCCGTCCGGCGACTGGATCGCTGTCTCCTCGTCCTGGTCCCAGACCAGCGGCCACCTCAGCGCCTCGCTCCAGAAGTACCCGACCGCCCGGGTGCCGTCGCAGGCCAGTGCTCCGATGGAGCCGGTGTCGGCGAGGAACTTGTTGCCCGCCTCGATGACGCAGAACTCGTTGCCGTCCGGATCGGCGAGCACCACGTGCCCCTCCTCCGGGAGTTGGCCCACGTCGAGGTGTTCCCCGCCGAGCTCCAGCGCCCTGGCCACCGTCCGCCGCTGGTGTTCCGGGGAGTCGCTCGTCAGGTCGAAGTGCGCCCGGTTCCTGCCGGGCCCGGGCTGCGGGCCCGGCAGGAAGCGGATGCGGAATCCGCGGGCGTCGGGAGGCAGGATCGCGACGCCGTCGTCCGGGCCGCCGTCCGGCTCCCAGCCCAGGAGCCCGGACCAGAACCGCGCCAGCTCCGGCGGCCTGGTCGCGTAGAAGCAGATCGCGAACAGTCGACTGGTCATACCCCGTACGTCTCCGATCCCCTGACGGCCGGCACGGCACCCCGCCGCGCCCGCGGGCGCAGCCTAGGGCGGTCGCGCGGAACGCGCACCCGGGTTTCCGCCGCACCGGAGCCTTGTCTTCCCGACCGCCGCCACGGGGCGGGACGCGGTCAGCCGTTCGCGGCGACGGTCTTGGGGTCGACCACCTCACCGGCCGGCGGCTGCTCCACCTCGACCTTCTCGTTGTAGTCGCTGAACAGCGTCTCGCCGGGCTGCTCGCCGCCCTCGGAGACGGCCTTGAGGATGTAGGGGTCGCCCTCGGTGGCGACGTACAGGGTCAGCTTCTCGCCGTCGGCCTGCTGCTTGGTGAGCGTCAGGGCGTCCTCGCCGTCGACCTCGGTGACGGCACCGCGCCGCATGCCGTCGCGTTCGGACTTGTCGCTGTCCATGGCGGCCAGGAGCGCCTGCTTGTCGCACATGCCCTGGGTGGACTTGTCGCCGGGCTCGCTCTTGACCCACTTGCCCTGGAGCCGGTCGACGACGGTGTCCGTGCCGGGCCGGCCCTGCAGGGCGTTCTGCCAGAACCGTTCGTTGCCCCGGACGTAGACGTTCTGCCCGGCCTGCCGGACGTCGGCCTTCGCGTCGTTCATCGACAGCGTGCCGAGACAGTTGTCCTTCTCGTCGACCCGGAACTCCGTCTTCACGGCCGCTGGCGCGCCCTGCGCCCGCGAAGTTCCGGTGATCCGCACGGAGTCGGCGTCACGGGTCGCCTTCACGGCCTCGGCCGCGATGGCGTCGGCGCTCTGCCCGGCGAAGGCCTCGTCCGAGTCGCCGTCCCCGCAGCCGGTGAGAGCGGTGGCACCCGCGCAGACCAGTGCCGCGGCGAGAACGGCGTTCTTCCTCAGGATGCGTGCGGCCATGACGTCCCCTTTCTCTGCGGAAAATCGAATTCCGCTTCGCCCGGTTCGATTGTCGTGCGGCTTCGCGTACCCGCCTTTTCTGAGAAGAACGGAAATAATCCGGACATCGTTTTCGGCCACATGCTCCGGGGCGGTGTCCGAGACCACGTCCGGGCCGGTGTCCGAATCCACGTACGCCGGACGCCCTCCCCACCCGGCCAACCACCCCTCACACCAAGCCCCTTGCCCCCCGCGTACGACCCCTGCGCGCGACCCGTACGGCAGCCGCCGCGCGTCCGCTCGCCGGGGGCGCTCCTTTTGCGCGGGCGGCGCGGCGGGCGCAGTCTGACCGCATGACCTCTGACACCTCCGGCGGGGCGACGCCCGTTCCCGCGCACACCTCGGGCCCCGGCAACACCGTCGTGCTCTACGGCGACGAGGGCGCCGCGCACGTGCTCGGCGTGTACCTGGACCCGCGCTGCCCGTACTGCAAGCGGATGGAGAACGGGCTGGGCACGGTGATCCGGGAGGCGGCCGACGCGGGGCGCTTCCGGGTGGAGTACCACTTCGCGACGTTCCTCGACGACGCCGGCGGCAGCGGGTCGCTGCACGCCCTGGCCGCGCTGGGGGCGGCGCTGGACGAGGGGAGCGGGCCGTTCGCGCTCTACCTGAGGCTGCTCTACGCCGAGCAGCCGCCCGAGGGAGAGGACGGCTTCGCCGACGAGGAGACGCTGCTGAAGCCGGCCGGGGAGGTGCCGGGGCTGGCCACCGAGGCGTTCACGCGCAAGGTGTCCGAGGGTGTCTACCTGCCCTGGGCGCGCACCGTCTCCGCCGCCTTCGAGCGCACCGGGGTCGAGGCGACGCCGACCGTGCTCGCCGACGGCGACCCGGTCGCGGTGCTCGGCCCGGGAGGCTACGCGGTGACGCCGGAGGCGTTCTTCGCTCAACTGTCCGAACGCTGGGGGTGAGGCGGAGGCGGCCGGGGAGACCCGCTGCCGGCCGGGGCACCCGTTCGGCGGAACGCCCCGGTCACGGGCCTCGGGAAGTCACGCCACCTGACCAGCGAAAGGTTCAGTAGCGGCGGAGGCGGGCCTCGGATCCGTCGATGCGCACCACGCAGTCCTTGAAGAGCCGCAACGGAGGCTGCCGGCCGCCGGCCGGAGCCAGTGTGAGCCCCAGGTCCCGCAACGGCTCGGCCGGGGCGACGGGCCTGATCCCGTCCGGGTCGGGGCCACCGGAGGCCGTCCACGCTTCGAACAACGGCCTCACGCTCTCCCAGCCCGGCCCCGGGGTGAAACGCGCCAGGGAGAAGGGCTGGTCACAGCCGTACTCACCGAGCTCACCGATCAGGAATTCTCCCCGCAAGAGCCGCCACCGCGTCAACGGGTGTTCCCCTCCCCCACCCTCTGACCGAGTTCGCGTCATCGCAGCGCGCAACTCCCTGGCCAAGCACTCCATGCTGAAGTGATCAGTTATGCGCATGTCGATTCCAGAGGCGAGGCGGCCCTTGGCGCAGGAGACCGCGCCAAGAACCGGAAGGACTGTCCGGCGGCCGGGATCACGGAGCGGTCCCGACCCGGCCCGCCCCCCGGTGCCCCCAGCCAACACGGCCGACAGGAGCGGGACCATGCGGTTCCACCGGCAGAAGTGCCGCCTCGCGTACTTCTGCCGGTGACTCCGACGGCGGCCACTGGACGAGGCCGGGCGCGCTCGGGGGGGAGCGACCGCGCCGATCTGCCCGAGTGACCTCAAGGTCCCTCTCGCCGACAGGAACACCGGCTCGGTGAATGTGCACAAGGCCCGCCCGGGGCTCTCATGGCGGCCGAGCGCACTTGGTCGGCCTGAACTATGGTGTCCCACCACATACGCCCCTGACCTGCCACTTCCTACGGTGTGGCGACACCGAAACGTCCCCGCCCTTGCCTGGAAGTGGTGCACATGGCCGCCGCAACACCCTCCCCGACGCCACCCAACTCCCTCAAGAGAATCGTCGCCGCCAGCCTCATCGGCACCACCATCGAGTGGTACGACTTCTTCCTGTACGGGTCCGCCGCGGCGCTCGTGTTCAACAAGCTGTTCTTCCCCGAGTCCGATCCGCTGGTGGGAACCCTGCTGTCGTTCCTGACGTACGCGGTCGGGTTCGCCGCGCGGCCGCTCGGGGCGCTGGTGTTCGGGCACTACGGCGACCGGCTCGGGCGGAAGAAGCTGCTGGTGCTCAGCCTGCTCCTGATGGGCGGGGCGACGTTCGCCATCGGGCTGCTGCCGACGCACGCGACCATCGGGTCCGCCGCGCCCGTGCTGCTGACCGTGCTGCGGCTCGTGCAGGGCTTCGCGCTCGGCGGGGAGTGGGGCGGGGCCGTGCTGCTCGTGTCCGAGCACGGGGACGCGAAACGGCGCGGGTTCTGGGCCTCGTGGCCGCAGACCGGCGCGCCCGCCGGGCAGTTGCTCGCCACCGGCGTGCTCTCCGCGCTGACCGCGCTGCTCTCGGACGCCGCCTTCGCCTCCTGGGGCTGGCGCATCCCGTTCCTGCTCTCCGGCGTCCTCGTGATCGTCGGCCTGTGGATCCGGCTCTCCGTCGACGAGTCGCCCGTCTTCAAGGCCGCGCTCGCCGCCGCCGAGGAGCGCAAGGCGACCGCCGGACAGGTCGAGAAGATGCCGCTCGTGGCGGTGCTGCGCCACCACTGGCGGGACGTGCTCATCGCGATGGGCGCCCGCATGGCGGAGAACATCTCGTACTACGTGATCACCGCGTTCATCCTGGTGTACGCGACCACGCAGGTCGGGCTCTCCAAGCAGACCGCCCTGAACGCCGTCCTCATCGGCTCCGCCGTCCACTTCGCCGTGATCCCCCTGTGGGGCGCGCTGTCCGACCGGCTCGGGCGCCGGCCGGTGTACCTGATCGGCGCGGTGGGCGTCGGGGCCTGGATGTTCCCGTTCTTCACGCTCATCGACCGGGGCACCTTCGGCAGCCTGCTGCTCGCCGTCACGGTCGGCCTGGTCCTGCACGGGGCGATGTACGCGCCTCAGGCCGCCTTCTTCTCCGAGATGTTCGCGACCCGGATGCGCTATTCCGGCGCCTCCATCGGCGCCCAGTTCTCCTCCGTCGCCGCCGGCGCCCCCGCCCCGCTCATCGCGACCGCGCTGCTCGCCGACCACGGCACCTCGACCCCGATCTCCCTGTACGTGATCGCCGCCGCGCTGCTCACGGTCGTCGCGATCGTCTGTGCCCGCGAGACCCGCGACAGCGACCTCGGCGACGTCGCCGAGCGGGCCCCCGAGGACTCCCGGGTCCGCGCCGACACCTGATCCGCAGGACGCACGAAGGCCCCGGGCCCCGCTCTCCGTGAGCGGGGCCCGGGGCCTTTCCCGTACATCACTTCCCTCCGACCGCGTCCGAGAGGGCGTGCAGCCGCAGCGCCAGCTGGATCTCCAGGGCGCGCGCCGGGGACTGCCAGTCGGGGCCGAGGAGCCGGCCGATCCGCTCCAGGCGCTGGGCCACCGTGTTGACGTGGACGTGGAGTTCGTCCTTGGTACGGGCGGGGCTCATGCCGCTCGCGAAGTACGCGTCCAGGGTGCGGACCAGTTCGGTGCCGCGCCGCCGGTCGTAGGCGACGACCTGGCCGACGGTACGGTCGACGAAGCCGCCGATGTCCCGTCTTTCGGCGAGCAGCAGGCCGAGGAAGCCCAGGTCCTCGGCGGCGGCGCCCTGGCCGGAGCGGTGCAGGAGCCGCAGGGCGTCGAGGCAGCGGCGGGCCTCCTCGTACGCGACCGCCACCCGGTCCGGGTGGTCCAGGGGCGCCCGTACGGGGGCCGAGGCGCCGACGGTGACCTCTTCGCGCAGGGTGCCGCCGAGGCTCTTCGCGGTCTGCCGGGCGAGGTCGGCGGCGGTCTCGCCGGGGCCGAGCGGCAGCAGCAGGACCGTACCGCCGTCGCGCGCGGAGGCCAGCCCTCGGCGGGTGGCGGCCAGGTGGGAGGCGGCCGACCACAGGCGCTGCCGGTCGGCACTCTCGCGGCGGCCGGCGTCGGTGTCGCCGTCCCCGGCGGGCCGGTCGACGCGGGCGGCGAGCACGACGTGCGGGGCCTCGCTGTCGGTACGGAGCCGGGCGGCGCGCTCGCGCAGCAGGCGGCGGTCCCGGTCGGGGGCGTCGAGCAGGTCGTCGAGGAGTTCGCCCCGTACCCGCTGCTCGGCCTCGCCCGCCGAGCGGCGGGCGAGCAGCAGCAGGGAGGTGACCAGGGCGGCGCGCTCCAGGGTGCGCTGGTCGACGGGGTCGAGGTCGGGCCGGCCGTGCAGGACGAGGGTGCCCAGGGCCTCGCCGCCGGCGGAGACCGCGGCGACCCAGTCGTCCCCCTCGCGGACCGCGTGGCCCCCGGCGCGGCGCGCGGTGCCCGCGCCCGCCTCGGTGAACTCGACGGTCCCGCCGAGGACTTCGGAGACGGCGCGGGCCACGTCGTGGACGCCGCCGCCGTGCAGGACCAGCTCGGAGAGGCGGTCGTGGACCTCGGAGGCCCGCTCGATGACGCCGCTGTGCTCGCGGATGATGTCGTTGGCCCGCTCCAGCTCCGCGAGGGCCGAGCGGGTCTCGGCGAGGAGGTTGGCCGTGTCGATGGCGACGGCGGCGTGCGCGGCGAAGGAGCAGAGCAGCGCGACCTGCTCGCGTTCGAAGACCCTGGCCCTGCGGTCGGCGGCGAACAGCACCCCGATGACCTGGCTGCCGAGGCTGAGCGGCACCCCGAGGATGGCGACGAGGCCCTCGTCCCGTACCGCCGTGTCGATGGTGCGGGTGTGCTGGAAGCGCGCGTCGCCGAAGTAGTCGTCCGTGACGTACGGGCGGGCGGTCTGGGCGACGAGGCCGCCGAGCCCCTCGCCCATGCCCAGCCGCACCTGCTGGAAGCGGGCGGAGACGGAGCCCTCGGTGACCCGCATGTACGTGTCGCCGGCGGCCGGGTCGTTGAGGCTGAGGTAGGCGACCTCGGTGCCGAGGAGCGAGCGGGCGCGCTGGACGATGGCGCGCAGGACGGCGTCGAGGTCGCGGAGTCCCGCGAGGTCGTGGGCGGTGGCGAAGAGCGCGGACAGCTCCGCCTCGCGCCGCCGCCGTCCCTCCAGCTCGGCCCGGACCCGCAGGGCGAGCTGCTTGGCCTCTTCAAGCTCGGCCAGCGCCTCGGGGCCCGCACCGCTCGCGCGGGCGAGCAGTACGGGCCGGTCGTAGGCCTCCGGCGCGGCTCCCCGGGCGAGGAGTTCCAGGTAGGAGACGTGTTCGTGGGACATGGACACAGGGATACCTGCCGTACGTGTGGTCGCACCACCCCTGTGGACGACCTTCACAGGGGCACCTTCAGTGGGCGGTCCAGCCGCCGTCGAGGGTGAGGGAGGTGCCGGTGATGAACGAGGCCTGGGGGGCGCAGAGGTAGAGGACGGCCTCGGCGACCTCGTCGGGCTCGATGAGCCGCTTGAGCGCCGAGTCCTTGAGCAGGACGTCCGCGAGGACCCGCTCGGGCGGGATGCCGTGGGCGGCGGCCTGGTCGGCGATCTGGCGTTCGACGAGCGGGGTGCGGACGTAGCCGGGGTTGACGCAGTTGGAGGTGACCCCGTGCGGGGCGCCTTCGAGGGCGGCGGTCTTGGACAGGCCCTCCAGACCGTGTTTGGCGGCCACATAGGCGGACTTGAAGGCGGAGGCGCGCAGCCCGTGGACGGAGGAGATGTTCACGATCCGTCCCCAGCCCTGCCCGTACATGTGCGGGAGGGCGCCCCGGATAAGGCGGAACGGGGCCTCCAGCATCACCGTGAGGACGGTGTGGAAGACGTCCGGCGGGAACTCCTCGATGGGGCGGACGAGCTGGAGCCCGGCGTTGTTGACGAGGATGTCCGCGCCGGCGGCGGCCGTCTCCGCGGCGTCCAGGTCGGTCAGGTCGAGGAGGCGCGGTTCCAGCTCCCCGGGGAGCCCGGAGGCCTCTCCGGCCAGGGCCTCCAGGCCCTCGGCGGCCCGGTCGACGGCTCTGACCCGGGCCCCGGCGGCGGCCAGCCGCAGCGCGCAGGCGCGTCCGATGCCGCCGGCCGCGCCGGTGACGAGCGCGGTGCGGCCGGTGAGGTCGAGGGCGAGTCCGGCCGCGCGGGGCAGGGGTGCGGCGAGGTCGGTACCGGGGGCGGTGACGGGAGCGCTCATGCTCCGCACCCTATGAACGCCCCTCCCCCCCACCGATGTGCGTCGGGCCCATAGTTCAGCCGGTTGCTGTGGTGCGGAACCATGTGGGGTCGTCGGCGAGCGCCTTCTCGATCCGCAGGAGGGAGAAACGCTTCATCTCCGGCAGGTCGTCCACGTCGAACCAGCCGACCTCGGTGGACTCGTCGTCGTTGACGCGGGCCTCCCCGCCGACGGCCCGGCAGCGGAAGGTCACGTCCATGAACTGGCACTGGTCGCCGTTGGCGTAGACGACGGGCCTGCGGAGGGTCTCGACGAGCACGACCCGCTCGGCCTCGCAGCGCACGGCGGTCTCCTCGTACACCTCGCGGACCGCGCAGTCGGCGGGCTGCTCGCCCGGCTCGACGATGCCGCCGATGATCGCCCAGCTCCCGTTGTCGGCGCGCCGGCCGAGCAGCACCCGGCCCCGGTCGTCGAAGACGACGGCGCTCACGCCGGGCAGGAAGAGCAGCTGGTGACCGGCCGTCTCGCGCAGGGTGCGGATGAAGTCAGGAGTAGCCATGGGCCGACCCTAGATCATGTACGGGCGCCTCCGACCGGCCCGCCGTCACCGGCGCCCGGTACCGCCCTGGCCCCGGCACCGATCCGGTCCGGCCCGGTCGCCCCGGCTCACTCCGTCCGCGTGCGGCGGGCCCGTACGGAGCGGAGTGCCGACCAGCCGAGGCCGGCGGCGGCGAGCGCCGCGAGCAGGGCCTCGGGGAGGGTGCCCATGCGGGTCGCGGGGGTCTGCGAGGAGCGCAGCGGCACCTCCTCGACCAGGACGTCCGGGGTGAACATCCTCGTCTGCGCGACGACCTCGCCGTCGGGGCGGATGATCGCGCTGACCCCGCTGGTGACGGGCACGACGACCGCCCGGCTGTGCTCGACGGCGCGCACCCGGGACATCGCGAGCTGCTGGTAGGTCATCTCGCTGCGGCCGAAGGTGGCGTTGTTGCTGGGGACGGTGATGAGCTGCGCGCCGTGGGTGACGGTGTCGCGCACGGCCCAGTCGAAGGCCGCCTCGTAGCAGGTGGCGAGGCCGACCTTCGTCCCCGCGAGGTCGAAGACGCCGATCTTGTTTCCGGGGCCGAAGTCGCGGCTCACCCGGTCCACGTTGCTGTTGAAGATCCGGACGAGGGGCCGCATCGGGATGTACTCGCCGAAGGGCTGGACGTGCCGCTTGTCGTACGTGGCGACCGGGCCGCGTCCGGGCTCCCACTGGATGAGGGTGTTGCGGAGCTTGCCGGTCTCGGGGGCGACGACCGCGCCGATCACGGTGGGCGCGCCGATCGCGCGGACGGCCTCGTCGATGACGTCGGCGGCGTCGGCGTTCGCGTACGGGTCGATGTCCGAGGAGTTCTCGGGCCACAGGACGAAGTCGGGCTGCGGCTCGCGCTTCTCCTCGACGGCCTGGGCCAGCTCGCGGGTGCGGGCGGCGTGGTTGTCGAGGACGGCCCGGCGCTGGGCGTTGAAGTCGAGGCCGAGGCGGGGGACGTTGCCCTGGATCGCGGCGACGGTCGCGGTGCCGTCCTCGGCGGAGTCGTCCACGAGCGGCAGCGCGGCGAGCGCGCCGGTGACCGGGACGAGCACGGCGAGCGCGGCGGCGACGAGCGGACCGCGGGGGACGGCACCGATACGGGACGGGGCGCCGCCGGTGCCGGCCCGGCCGGCGGTGGTGCCGGTACGGGGCGGTGCGGTGCCGGTCTCGACGTCGGTGGCGGTACGGGGCGGGGCGGCGTCGGTGGCGGGCGAGGTGCCGTCGGGGGCGTCCGGGGCGGAAGCGCCCGCGGCGGTGGCGCCGGAAGCGGAGGCGTCGGAAGCGGCGGAGAAGGTGCCCGGAGTAGCGGTGCCGGAAGCGGCGGCAGGGGCGCCCGGAGTCGAGGACCCCGGAGCGGTGGCCGGGCCCCCGGAGGCGCCCAGGGCGCATCGGGCGCGGGCCAGGCGGGCCGCCTCGTACAGGCCGAAGCCGCAGAGGGCGACGGCGAAGCCGAGCAGGGGGGTGCCGCCGACGGCGGCGAGCGGCAGGAAGAGGCCGTCGGCCTGGCCGAAGGCGATCTTGCCCCAGGGGAAGCCGCCGAAGGGCACGCGCGCGCGTGCCCCCTCCGCGAGGATCCACACCCCGGCGGCGAAGAAGGGCCACCACGGGAGCCGGGAGACGGCCGCGATGCCGAGGCCCGCCGCGGCGACGAAGAGCGCCTCGACGGCGGCGAGCGCGAGCCACGGGACGGGGCCGACCTCCTCGCCGGTCCACACGAGGAGCGGGAGCAGGAAGCCGAGCCCGGCCAGGTACCCGAGGCCGAAGCCGGCGCGCAGCCGGCGGCCCCGCAGGGCCCAGCCGAGCAGGGCGAAGGCGGGCGGCGCGAGCCACCACAGGGGGCGCGGCGGGAAGCTCAGGTAGAGCACGAAGCCGGACAGCAGGGCCGCCGCGGGCCGCGCGAACCGCCGGAGCCGGTGGGCCGGCGCGGGTGCGGTGTCGGTTTCGGACGCGTCCACGGGAGTGTCGGAGGCGTCGACGGGGGTGGTGGTGGCGCTCACCCTGCGGAGTCTACGGGGCGCCCCTGTCGGGCGGGCGTCCGGTGCGGCCCGGCACGTACCCCTCCGACCGGCTCGCGACCTGCTCGGACGCGGCCTCCCGGGGAGGCGGAACGCCCGCCTCCGGAGGCGGGCCCCGTCGGGCCTCCGCCCGCCGGTCCCCCGCTCCGTCAGGCTCCCGTCGCCGCGGGCGGGCCCGGCGGGGTGAGGCGGCGCAGGCGGTCGCGGATGACGCGGACGGCAGACTCGGCGCCGTCGACGGTGACCGTGAAGGTGTGCCCGTCGTCCAGGCGCAGGACCAGCCCCTCGCCCCGCCGGACGATCACGGCCGTGCCCTTCTCGGGGCGCCAGCGGTAGCCCCAGCCGCCCCAGTGGCGCGGGGTGACGCTCGGGGCGAAGTCGGCGCCGACGACGTGGGAGAGCGGGATGCGGCGGCGCGGCAGGCCGATGTGGCCGCAGCGGACCTCCATGGCCCGGTCGTCGACCTTCACGGCCACGTGGACGAAGGCGAGGGTGCCGAAGAGGACGAGCAGTCCGACCGTGACGCAGCCGATCACCGCCATGAGGAGGGCCGCGACGCCCGAGGTCCACTGCAGCCGGACGGCGAGGGCGATTCCCAGGGCCACGCAGGCGGCACCGGCCACGGCGGCCACCCACTGGAAGCGGTTGGTCGCGCGACCGGTCCAGACGTCGGGCGTCCGTTCGTCGGCGCGATGATTCCGGGAATATTCCCTCATATCGGAAAGAATACCCAGTTTCGATCCGGGCAGCGCGCCGGAAAGAAACGTTTCCGTCACGCTCAGTGAGCTGACGCGGTCTCCGTGAGGCCGCGGCCCTCGGCGTAGGCGAGGGCGGCGGCGGGGAGTCGGCCGGGGCGTCCGCTGAGGAGGACGGAGAGGGTCCCGGTGGGGGCGGCGCCGGGGGCGGGCTCGGCGCCGATCCGCCGCAGCGCCTGGGCGGCGACGGCGTCGGCGGAGCCGTGGAAGACGAGGGACGGGAGGTCGTCCGCCCGGCCGCGCGCCTCCAGGGCGGCGAGGATGCGCTCCTCGACCAGCTCGTAGTGGGTGCAGCCGAGGACGACGGCGCGGACGTCGGCCGGGGTGAGGACGGCCGCGGCGGCGACGGCCCGGTCCACGGCCTCCTGGTCCGCGTGCTCCACGGCGTCCGCGAGGCCCGGGCAGGGCACCTCGGTGACCTCGGCGTCCCCGGCGAAGTCACGGATGAGGCCGCGCTGGTAGGCGCTGCCGGTGGTGGCCGGGGTGGCCCAGATGGCGATCTTGCCGCCCCCCGCGGCGGCGGGCTTGATCGCGGGCACGGTGCCGATGACGGGGATGTCCGGTTCGAGGGCGGCGCGCAGGGCGGGCAGGGCGTGCACGGTGGCGGTGTTGCAGGCCACGATCAGCGCCCGCGGGCGGTGCTCGGCGGCGGCGAGCGCGACGGCGAGGGCCCGTCCGGTGAGGTCCTCGGGGGTGCGCGGTCCCCACGGCATGCCGTCGGGATCGTTGGAGAGGAGGAGATCCGCGTCCGGCCGGAGCCGGCGCACCGCGGCCGCCGCCGGGAGGAGGCCGATTCCGGAGTCCATGAGCGCGATCTTCACCCGGTCACCCTAGCCGATGAGCCCTGCGTACCCCGCGTTCTGGGGCAGACTGCCGCGAATGGACACCCTTGCCTGGCTCGCGTTCGCCTCCCTGGCCGCCTGGGCGTGGCTGCTGCTCGGCCAGGGGTTCTTCTGGCGCACGGACCAGAGGCTGCCGCCGCCGACGCGCGGCATGGGGCACCCGCGGGGGGAACCGCTCGGGGAGCCGGGCGCTCCCATCGGGGGGCACGTACGCGAGGAGCCGGCCGGGAAGCCGGACACCTCCGCCGGCCGACACGCGCGCGAGGAGCCGACCGAGGGACCGAGCGCCCCCAGCGACGGGCACGTACCCGAGGAGGCAGCCGGGAAGCCGGACGCCCCCACCGTCAGGCACGCGCGCGAAGAGCCGACCGCGTGGCCGCGTGTGGTGGTCGTCGTGCCCGCGCGGGACGAGGCCGGGGTGTTGCCGCTGAGCCTGCCGTCGCTGCTCGCGCAGGACTATCCGGGGGTCGCGGAGGTGGTCCTCGTCGACGACGGCAGCACGGACGGCACGGGAGCGCTCGCCGTCGAGCTGGCCAGCCGGTGCGGCGGACTGCCGCTGACCGTGGCGTCGCCGGGCGAGCCGGAGCCGGGCTGGACGGGGAAGCTGTGGGCGCTGCGGCACGGCATGGCGCTGGCACGCGCGCGTGGACCGGAGTTCCTGCTCCTGACGGACGCGGACATCGCCCATGAGCCGGACAGCCTGCGCCTCCTCGTGTCGGCGGCGATGGAAAACGACCTGGACCTGGTGTCGCAGATGGCCCGGCTGCGGGTCGAGAGCATGTGGGAGCGCCTGGTCGTGCCGGCGTTCGTCTACTTCTTCGCGCAGCTCTACCCCTTCCGCTGGATCAACCGGGCACGACCCCGGGCAACGGCGGCCGCGGGCGGCTGCGTGCTGCTGCGGACGGAGACGGCGGTGGCGGCGGGGGTGCCGGAGTCGATCCGGCAGGCGGTGATCGACGACGTGTCGCTGGCGCGGGCGGTGCGGCGGGCCGGCGGGCGGATCTGGCTGGGCCTCGCGGAGCGGGTCGACAGCGTCCGTCCGTATCCGGGGCTCGGCGAGCTGTGGCGGATGGTGGCCCGGAGCGCGTACGCGCAGCTCCGGCACAGTCCACTGCTGCTCCTGGGGACGGTCGCGGGGCTCGTGGTCGTCTATCTGGTGCCGCCGGTGGCCCTGGTGGCGGGTGCGGCGACCGGAAACGCGCCGGCGGCCTGGGCGGGAGGCGCGGCCTGGGCGGCGATGGCGGGGTCGTACGTGCCGATGCTCCGCCACTACCGGCAGCCGCTGTGGCTCGCCCCGCTGTTGCCGTTCACCGCGTTCCTCTATCTGCTGATGACGGTGGACTCGGCGGTGCAACACCACCGGGGCCGGGGCGCGGCGTGGAAGGGGCGGACGTACGCGCGCCCGGAGGCGGCGCCGGACCGGTGAACGCGCGTGCCCACCAGGGGCCTTGGGGGAAATGGCATTTTCGATACGGGCGGTAGCGATTTCCCTTACGGGGAGTAGTGCCGTCAATTCGGCGCGTGCGCATCACCCTCCGGACACCGGATTGACGCCGAATCAGGGCACCCGAGGGGCGGTCAATCAAGGGCGTCCAATCATGCCCATGATCAGCCCCCGCACCTTCCCGGCACTTTTTCTTTATGTGCTCTTCATGCCGGGGGGGACCGCGCGACGCCACCGGGCCCCGACCCGCCGGTAACCCCCTCCGAACTCGGCTTTTACGTGATCTTGAGACAAGAGGGCGTCCGTTTTTGTCACGTTCGCTCGGATTGCGGATCCAAGGCTCCACGAAGCCCGTCAAACAACCTTCTATTCGGTCTCCCCAAGCAGCACATCGTGGGCTTAACTTATGGCCATGACCTCCCCCCGCTCCTCCTATGGAGGCGGTTACCACACCGCGCCGTCCTTCCCGGACACCCCGATCTACGACTCCCTGGTCGCGGAGCGGGGCACGCCTCAGATCGCCCCGATCCGAGTGCCCGCCGCCTACGACACCGGCAGCAGCTTCCCCACCGGTGGAAGCGGCTCCTACCTGCCGGCGCTCTCCTCGGCGCTGCCCGCCCTCCCGGCGGCGCCCACCCCTCAGCCCGCCCCCGCCTACAACGGCGGTTACGGCTACCCGCAGCCCTCGCCGCAGATGGCCCCCGTGCCCCTGCAGCAGGCCCCGGCCCCGTACATCCCGCAGCAGCCGTCGGCCCCGCGCGGCTACCCGGGCGGTCCGTACCCGCAGCAGCAGCCCCGTCCGGCGGCCGCCGGCTACGAGGCGATGCGTCCGGCGGCGCCCCGGCCCGCTCCGGTCCCGGCGCCCGCTCCGTACGCCGACCCGTACAACCGCCCTTACCAGGGCGGGGGTTACTGACCGGCCCGGCGAACAGCCCCGTAAATCGGCGGGCTCCCCGGCCGGGGCGGCTGGCAGGATGACTCCATGTCCACTCCCGCGCTCCGCTCCGTCCACGTCCACCCGGTGAAGGCCATGCGCGCGCTGACCCTCCCGGAGGCCGAGGTGCAGCCCTGGGGGCTGGCCGGGGACCGCCGCTGGACCGTCGTCGACGCGGCGGGCAGGGTCGTGACCCAGCGCCGTCACCCCCGGACGGCGCTGGCCACCGCCGAACGGCTTCCCGGCGGCGGGATCGTCCTGTCCGCACCGGGGCACCCGCCGCTGACGGTCGAGGTACCGCACCCCTCGGCCACCGTCACGGTGGACGTGTTCGACAAGCCCGTGGAGGCGGTCCCGGCCGGACCCGACGCGGCCGCGTGGCTCTCGGCGTTCCTGGAGGGCGACTTCCGGCTCATCCACATGGACGCGCCCGAGCACCGGCGCCCGGTGGACCCCGTGTACGCGCTGCCCGGCGAGACGGTGAGTTTCGCGGACGCCTATCCGCTGCTCGTCACCACCACCGCCTCGCTCGACGCCCTCAACTCCCTGATCGCCCTGGGCGACCGGGCCGAGGAGGGCCCCCTGCCGATGAGCCGGTTCCGGCCGAATCTCGTCGTCGAGGGGACCGAGCCCTGGGCGGAGGACGCCTGGACCCGGATCGGCGTCGGAGAGGTCACCTTCCGGGTCGCCCGGGCCTCCGGGCGGTGCGTCGTCACCACGACCGACCAACTCACGGGCGCGCGCGGCAAGGAGCCGCTGCGGACCCTCGCCCGGCACCGGCAGCGCGACGGGCGGCTCGTCTTCGGGCAGAACCTCGTCCCCGAACACCCCGGCACGGTCCGGGTCGGCGACGCCGTCGAGATCCTGGACTGACCCTTTCTCCGGGCGGGGCTCGCGTCGCCCCCACCGGCGCCGGAAGCTGACCGGGTCCGACCGGTCCCGACCGCTCCGGACCGGCCCGGACCGGCGGTGACGCACCCCGGGCACCAGGTGCGTTCCCGGTGCGGACGGGGGTACGCGACCCGTCAACCCCACGCCGCCGCGCGCGCTACGGTGGGGCATCGGATCAGCGGCGAGGCATGAGGCGGGGGCAGGACACACCCATGGCACAGGGCACGGTCCAGGTGACGCACACCGGCACATCGCGGTGGCGGCGCCGCACGGGTGAGTACCCCTCCCTCGCCGCCGCCCTGGAGGCCGCGGGCGACGGGGACGTGCTCACCGTCGCCCCGGGGACCTACCGGGAGAACCTGGTGGTGCGGCGGGCCGTCACCCTGCGCGGCCCCGAGGGCGGGGCGGGACCGGTCCGGATCGCGCCCCCGGACGGCGTGCCGCTGACCGTGCGCGCCTCCGCCGTCCTCCAGGACCTGCACGTCGAGGGCCAGGACGTGGCCGCGCCCGCGCTGCTCGTCGAGGAGGGCACGCCCGAGCTGCTCGACCTGCGGATCATGACCCGCTCGGCCGCCGGGATCGAGGTGCGGGGCGCCGCCCGGCCCACGGTCCGCCGCTGCACCGTCGACAACGCGGCCGGGATCGGCATCGCCGTACTGGACGGCGCGGGCGGGGTGTTCGAGGAGTGCGAGGTGGTGTCCGCCGGGCAGGCGGGCGTCTCGGTGCGGGGCGGCGCGCACCCGCGCCTGGAGCGCTGCCGGGTGCACCACGCCTCCGGCGCCGGGATCGCCGTCACCGGCGAGGGCAGCGCGCTGGAGGGCGTGGGCTGCGAGGTGTACGAGATCAAGGGCGCCGGTCTCCAGATCGCGTCCCGTGCCACCGCCCACCTCACGGACTC
Source organism: Streptomyces cinereoruber (assembly GCF_009299385.1). Lineage (NCBI taxonomy): Bacteria > Bacillati > Actinomycetota > Actinomycetes > Kitasatosporales > Streptomycetaceae > Streptomyces > Streptomyces cinereoruber. Next base: position 1,049,780 of record NZ_CP023693.1, read on the forward strand.
CTCGGTGCACCGCACGTCGGCGGACGGCATCACCCTCGACACCGACGCCGTCCTCACCCTCGCCGACTGCGACATCCACGACGTCCCGGAGAACGCGGTGGACCTGCGCTCGCGCTCGGTCCTGACGCTCACCCGGTCGACCGTCCGCCGCTTCGGCCGCAACGGCCTGTCGGTGTGGGACCCGGGGACCCGGGTGGACGCCGACCAGTGCGAGATCCACGACAGCACGGGCGACTACCCGGCGGTGTGGGTGAGCGACGGGGCGACCGCCGTCCTGGACGCCTGCCGGGTGCACGACGTGCCGGACGCGCTGTTCGTCCTCGACCGGGGCTCGCGCGTGGACGTGGTCGACAGCGACCTGTCCCAGGTGCGGAACACGGCGGTGTCGGTGAGCGACGGGGCGACCGCCCAGCTCGACGACTGCCGCATCCGGGAGGCGTCCACGGGCGCCTGGTTCCGGGACCACGGCAGCGGCGGCACCCTGGCCGGCTGCACCATCGACTCCGTGCAGACCGGGGTCATCGTCACCAAGGGCGCCGACCCCGCGATCGAGCGGTGCACGGTCACCTCGCCCGCCGAGGCCGGCTTCTACGTGTCGGCGGAGGGCCGGGGCACCTTCCAGGGCTGCCGGGTGACGGGCAGCGGAGGGTACGGCTTCCACGTCACGGACGGCTGCCGGACGACCCTGCGCAAGTGCCGTACGGAGCGGTGCGCGCGCGGCGGTTACGAGTTCCCGGAGGAGGGCGCGGTCGCCGAGGAGTGCACCAGCGACGAGAGCGCGGTCCGCTCCTCCGTCCCCGACTCCTCCCCCGCCGGCGGCGGTGCGGTCCTGACGGAGACGCGGACGGCCGGGCTGCTCGGCACCGTACCGGCGTCCCGGCCCCCGGCGGCGGCCCCGGCGCCGGAGCCCGCCCCGGAGGCCCGCTCCTCGCAGGACGTGCTGGGCGAGCTGGACGCCCTGGTGGGCCTGGAGAGCGTCAAGCACGAGGTGCGGACCCTCACCAACATGATCGAGGTGGGACGCAGGCGCCAGGAGGCCGGGCTCAAGGCGGCCTCGGTCCGCCGCCACCTGGTCTTCACGGGCAACCCGGGCACGGGCAAGACGACGGTGGCCCGGCTGTACGGCGAGATCCTGGCCTCGCTCGGGGTCCTGGAGCGCGGGCACCTGGTGGAGGTGTCCCGGGTGGACCTGGTCGGCGAGCACATCGGCTCGACGGCGATCCGCACCCAGGAGGCCTTCGACCGGGCGCGCGGCGGGGTGCTGTTCGTGGACGAGGCGTACGCGCTGTCCCCGGAGGACTCGGGCCGCGACTTCGGGCGCGAGGCGATCGACACGCTGGTGAAGCTGATGGAGGACCACCGGGACGCGGTGGTGGTGATCGTCGCCGGGTACACGGCGGAGATGCAGCGGTTCCTCACCGTGAACCCGGGGGTGGCCTCGCGCTTCTCACGGACCATCACGTTCGGCGACTACGAGCCGGAGGAGCTGCTGCGGATCGTGGGGCAGCAGGCGGACGAGCACGAGTACCGGCTCGCCCCGGGCACGGACGAGGCGCTGCTCGCCTACTTCGCGAAGCTGCCCAAGGGTCCGGCCTTCGGCAACGGGCGCACGGCGCGGCAGACCTTCGAGTCGATGGTGGAGCGGCACGCGGGGCGGGTCGCCGCGCTCGACGAGCCGAGCACGGACGACCTGACCCTGCTCTATCCGGACGACCTGCCCGAGCTGCCCTGATCCATCCCCTCCCGGCCGGAGGCGTCCTCCTCGGGAGCCGTCGGATCGCAGGTCCCCGGCCCTGAGGACGCCTTCCCTGAGGGTGCCTTCCCGGAGGGCTCCGGCGGTTCCCCGGTCCCGCGCTGCCGGGGGACGGCGGGCGGGAGGCGGTCGAGGAGGCCGGTGCGGCAGTGGGAGAAGCCCGGGTCGGCCTGGTAGTCGGAGTGGCCCAGGATCGGTTCGGGCAGCGGGTGGTCGCGGGTGCGTCCGTAGGCGACCGGGTCGAGCAGGACCGGCTCGTCCACGGCGGGCCGCCCGTCCTCGCCGGCGACCCGGACGGGCCCGCCGATCGGGTCGGTGGCGCGGTAGAGGTTGCTCCAGCAGTACACCGTGCGGTTCAGGGAGTCCAGCGCCTCGGGGCCGAAGTAGGCCGGGAACCAGCGTCCGTAGAGCCGCTCCAGGGGTGAGCCGTAGGTGAGCAGGGCGACCCGGCGGCGGGTGGCCTGCTCGAGCTGCCAGACGGCGGCCGCGGCGAGGACGCTGCCCTGGGAGTGCCCGGAGATGACGAGCCGGCCGCCGGTGCGCCGGGTCCAGGAGCTCATCCGCCAGGTGAGGTCGGGGACCGCGCGCTCGGCGTAGCAGGGCGGGGCGAAGGGATGGGCGGCGCGGGGCCAGAAGGTGCCGACGTCCCAGAGGATGCCGATGGTGCGGCGGGCGGAGGGGTCCCGGTAGGCGCGCCGGCCCCAGGTGACGAAGAGCAGGAAGCCGAAGCCGATCATCCAGGAGCCGAGGGCCTGGGTGGCGGAGGCCAGGGCGGCGACGGCGGGGTGGGCGCCGTCGAAGGCCCGGCCGGGCACGTTCCCGCTGGCCCAGGCGCCGGCGACGGAGGCGGCCCCGAGGAGCAGGGTGGCGCCGGAGACGACGCCGACGAGGACGGGCGCGGAGTCGGTGAGCCCGGCCCGGGCCCGGACGGTCGCGATCCGTCCCGTACGGACCGGGTCGCGCTCGTCGCCGGCCCCGTAGTCGGCCTCGACCTCGGGGCGCAGGCGCCGGGCGGCGAGCACGGTCCGCGCGACGAGGAGGGCAGCGGGCACGGCGAGGAGCAGGAGGAGGACGGGGATGACGGACGCCTGCCAGCTGAGCAGGACGGGCGGGCTTATCCGGGGTCCCGGGTCGCCCATGCCGGGGGTGGCCGGTCCGTCGAGCCAGTCGGCGACGCGCTGGGCGACGCCGCCGGACATGACCCCGCCGAGGGCGCAGGCGAGCATGGCGACGGCGGGTCCGCCGAGTCCGTACAGGGCGGTGCGGGGGTCGCGGCGGGGGCGCTGGAGGAGGAGGGCGACCGCGCCGAGGGCGACGACGAGGGCGCCCTGGGCGACGGTGAGGGCGGTGAAGACGGCGTCGCCGGGGAGGGTGCCGGAGGAGGTCCAGCCGGGGCGGGACCAGCCCGCGTAGAGGGCGGCGGCGGCGAGCAGGGCGAGGGAGGCGCCGGGCAGCCAGGAGACCAGGGCGCGTTCGAGCCGCAGGTCGAGGTGGTTCTCGCTGCGCCCGCGCCGGCAGACGACCCAGAGGAGGACGACGGCGAAGGCGGCGACGGCGGCCTGGAGGGTCCGGCCGAGGACGGCCCCGGTCCCGGGGGCGGCGGTGTCGTGGCGGGCGGCGGCCGTGACGAGGGCGGCGGCGACGGTGAGGAACCCGGCGGCGGTGTGGGCGGCCCTGAGCCGGGCGACGAGGCGGCGGCCGTACCAGAAGCCGGGGCGGCCGAGGGCGGCGCGGGGTCCGGCGGGGCCGGGGACGTCCTGCGGTTCCGCCGGGGTGTCGTGTCCGGTGGGCGGGCGCTGGGCCTCGTACGCGCTCCAGGTCCGGTTGGACAGGTACCAGAGCAGGCCGACGAGGGCGGTCGGGACGAGGGCGGCGACGGCGAGGCGGCGGCCGGGCGCGGACCACCAGCCGCCGCGCTCGGCGGAGAGGAAGCCCAGCCAGGAGGCGGAGTCGACGCAGGCGGGGGCGGCGGCGCACTGCCAGGCCGTCAGGTCGAGCGCGACCTCGCAGACGGCGGCGGTGAGCAGCACGGTGAGGGTGAGGGCGACGAGGCGGACGAGGACCCCGTAGAGCCGGGCGAGCCGGTGGCCGCTCGGGGCGGGCGGACGCATCCAGTGCGCGAGGTTGGCGACCATGAAGGGCAGGAGCAGCAGCCATAACGCGCGGGTGCCGTCTCCGGAGGTGAGGTTGGACCAGCAGTACGCCTCCGGGACCGGGCGCCCGGCGTACCGCTCGGGATGGTCCTCGGCGTCGGCGTCCTCGGTCCGCCGGTACACGGCGGCGGTCCGGTCCCCGGTGATCCGTACGGTCCTGGGGTCGTCGAGCATGTCCTGGGGGGTGGCGCCGCCGACTCCGTGGACGAGGAGTTCGAGCGCCGCGTCCCCGCTCTCCGGGGCGGGTGTGGCAGGGGACACTGGGGCGGCTCCCTCATGGGGTGGGAAGATGCGACGTCGGAGACAGGATCGCGGACGGTCGTGCGGCCGCGCACGGTCCCTCACCGAATTTCACCCTCATCCCCATATCCCTTGTCCCCTGCGGAAGGACCGGCCCCGGCGGTGACTGACAACCAGAACCTCCTCGCGGAGCAGCGGCGCGCCCTGATCCTCGACGAGGTCCGGCGGCGCGGCGGTGTACGGGTCAACGAGCTGACCCGCCGTCTGAGCGTCTCGGACATGACGATCCGCCGCGACCTGGACGCGCTGGCCCGGCAGGGCGTGCTGTCGAAGGTGCACGGCGGGGCCGTCCCGGTGGTCGAGGCGAGCACCCACGAGCCGGGCTTCGAGGCCAAGTCGGTGCTCGAACCGAGCGCCAAGGACGAGATCGCGCGGGCGGCGGCGGCCCTGGTGGCGCCGGGCACGGCGCTGGCCCTGTCGGGCGGGACGACGACCTACGCGCTGGCCCGGCACCTGCTGGACGTGCCGGACCTGACGGTGGTGACCAACTCGGTGCGGGTCGCGGACGTGTTCCACGAGGCGGGGCGGGCGGGCGAGGCGCGGCGGGGGGCGGCGACGGTGGTCCTGACGGGCGGGGTGCGCACGCCGTCGGACGCCCTGGTGGGGCCGGTGGCGGACCGGGCGATCCGCTCGCTCCACTTCGACCTGCTCTTCCTCGGGGTGCACGGCGTCTCGGTGGAGGCCGGTCTGTCGACGCCGAACCTGGCGGAGGCGGAGACGAACACCTGCCTGATGCGTTCGGCGCGCCGGGTGGTGGTGGTCGCCGACCACACCAAGTGGGGGACGGTGGGCCTGAGTTCGTTCGCCGCCCTGGACGAGGTGGACACCTGGGTGACGGACGGGGGCCTGCCCGGGGAGGTGCGGGCGGAGGTGGCGGAGCACGTGCCGGGGCTCGTGGTGGCGGGCGAGGAGCGGGCGTGAGCCCGTTCCGGGTCGAGCGGACCGTGCCGCTGGCGCCGGAGGAGGCGTGGCGGCGGCTCACGGACTGGCCTGCGCACGGGCGCCTGGTGCCGCTGACCCGGACGCGGGTGCTGACGCCGGGACCGAACGGCGTGGGCACCCGGTTCACCGCCCGGACCGGGATCGGCCGCCTGTCCTTCGACGACCCGATGGAGGTCGTGCGCTGGGAACCCCCGACGGCGGGCCGTCCCGGCGCGTGCCGCCTGGAGAAGTACGGCCGTTTCGTACGGGGTTGGGCGCTGATCGAGGTGGCGGAGGCGTCCGGCGGGGGCTGCCGGGTGGTGTGGACGGAGGAGCTGACGGTACGGGGCGTGCCGCGGGTCCTCGATCCGGTGCTGGCCCGGGCGGGCCGGGTGGTGTTCGGGCGGGCGGTGGACGGGCTGCTGCGGGAGGGGTGAGGCCCGGGTCTCGTACGCCTTTTCCTCTCAACCACGCCCGCTGTATGGGTTGTTGACGAAAAGTCAGTTAAGGTGCTCCTTCCACCCGCGTCCCCGGAGGTCCGGTCCATGGCACGCCGACTGAGGCCGGTGGAGCTCGACTTCACCGCGTCCGCGCCCGTCCGCCTGGTGTTCACGGCGACGCTGGCCGCCCCGCCCTCGGCCGTCTACCGCTCCCTGGCGGTGGAGGTGGGGAGTACGCCGTCCTGGTTCACCGCCCTGGTCTCCGCCGTCCCGACGGGCGACGGGGCGGGCCGCAGCGTCCGGCTGCGGGGCGGGATCGCCTTCGAGGAGACGGTCCTGGCCGCCGAGCCCGAGGTCCGCTACGCCTACCGGGTGGACACGGCGAACGTCCCCGGGGTGACGGCGATGGCGGAGGAGTGGGCCCTCTTCCCCGCCGGGCGGGGCACGCTGCTGCGGTGGACCATGGCCGCCGACGGCCCGGCCCCGTTCCGGCTCGGGCTGCGGCTCGCGCGGCCGGGCCTCGGCCGGTCCTTCCGGGGCGCGGCGCGCCGGCTCGACCGGCGGCTCACTCCGGCCAGGCCCCTGTCGCCAGGAAGCTCTCGATAGCGGCGGCGTACGGGGCGATGTCGAGGCCCTGGGCGGCCAGCCAGTCGTCGGAGTAGTACTTGTCGAGGTAGCGGTCGCCGGGGTCGCAGATCAGGGTGACGACGCTGCCGGTGCGCCCCTGCCCGACCATCTCGGCCACGATCTTGAAGGCGCTCCACAGGCCGGTGCCGGTGGAGCCGCCCGCCTTGCGGCCGATGGCGGTCTCCAGGGCGCGGACGGCGGCCACGCTCGCCGCGTCGGGGACCTTCATCATGCGGTCGACGGCCCCGGGCACGAAGCTCGGCTCCATGCGGGGGCGGCCGATGCCCTCGATGCGGGAGCCGCAGTCGGCGGTGGCGTGCGGGTCGTGGTGGGTCCAGCCGTCGAAGAAACAGGAGTTCTCGGGGTCGGCGACGCAGATCCGGGTGTCGTGCTGCATGTAGTGCACGTAGCGGGCGATGGTCGCCGAGGTGCCGCCGGTGCCCGCGGTGGCCACGATCCAGGCCGGCTCCGGGTACCGCTCCAGGCGGAGCTGCTGGTACATCGACTCGGCGATGTTGTTGTTGCCGCGCCAGTCGGTGGCCCGCTCCGCGTAGGTGAACTGGTCCATGTAGTGGCCGCCGGTGCGCTCGGCGAGGGCGGCGGACTCCTCGTACATGGTGCGCGAGTCGTCGACGAAGTGGCAGCGCCCGCCGTGGAACTCGATGAGCCGGCACTTCTCGGGGCTGGTCGTGCGGGGCATGACGGCGATGAAGGGGACGCCGATGAGCTTCGCGAAGTACGCCTCGGAGACGGCGGTCGAACCGCTGGAGGCCTCGATGACGGGCTTGTCCGGACGGATCCAGCCGTTGCACAGGCCGTAGAGGAAGAGGGAGCGGGCGAGCCGGTGCTTGAGGCTGCCGGTGGGGTGGGTGGACTCGTCCTTGAGGTAGAGGTCGATGCCCCAGCGCTCGGGGAGCGGGAAGCGCAGCAGGTGGGTGTCGGCCGAGCGGTTGGCGTCGGCCTGGACCTTGCGGACGGCCTCCTTCAGCCAGGCCCGGTAGACGGGGTCGCTGCGGTCGACGTCGACGGTCGCCACGGCGGTGGCGGCGCCTCCGGCGGTGGCCGACGAACCGTTCTGCGCACTGCGCTCGGTGATGCTCATCCGCGCTTCTCCTCGATCGCTTCCCCGGGGGTGCTCCCCCGGGTGCTCCACTGCCGACGATACCGCTCTCACCTGGGCAAACGTTCCCTTTGACCTTCCATAGGGAAGACTTGCGAAAGGGTGTGCGGAAGGGCCACTGGTGCGGTCGCGGACGGCCCGGCACACTGGGAGCGGCAACCCGGGGGAAACGGGTGGGAAGGGGCGGATCGGCGTGAAGGAACCCGAGTTCAGCGCCAGGGGCGTGGAGATCAACCGCTGGCTGCGCTCGCTGACGCGCGCGGGCGAGGTGCGGATCGAGGACGGGCGGCTCGCCCTGCTCACCAGTTACGGCAGCGAGATCGACAGCGCGCCGGTGACGGCGGTGCGGGCGGGGCGCCCGTGGTTCGCGGGGCCGGACGAGGCGGTGGCGACCGTGAACGGCACCCGGTACCGGCTGACGCTGCACAAGAACGGCCGGGACGGCGGGGCCGCGGCCTCCGGGGACTCCGGAAGCTCCGCAATCTCCGGGGACTCCGGGAAGTCGGAGGAAGCGGAGGAGACGGGGCGCTTCCTGGCCGCGCTCAAGCGGGCGGCGGGGCGGCGCTGACGCCGGGGGTGCGCGGCGCCCCCGACCTGGTACGGCTCGCCGTGAGTTGCGGGACGGTCACCTCTGGCCCACGCTGGAACCAGCTCACCGAGGGTTGACGGGCGGTGACAGTACGTCGTGGCCACCGCCCCGCTGGACCGCATGAGAGATCCGCACCTTCGTCTTCTTCCGGACTACTTCGGGGAGTCGCAGCCGTGATCAGCGAACCGAGCAGGTACTACGCGGTGGAGCTCCAGGCCCTGCCGCAGCGGATCGGACAGATCCGCAGGATTGTCTCGGCGCATCTGCGCCACTGGCATCTCGACGCCCTGGTCGACCATGCCCTCCTGGGAGTCACCGAGCTCCTGACCAATGTCCACCGGCACGCCCGGCCGGACAAGCGGTGCACCGTGGAGGTCGAGCTGCTGCTCGACCGCCTCACGGTCTCCGTCAGGGACCACGACCCGCGCCTGCCGCGGACCGAGGGTCCGTTCGGCGACCCGGCCGACGGCTCCGTCGGCGGACCGGCCGACGGCCTCGCCACGTCCGGCCGGGGCCTCGCCCTCGTCGGGGCGGTCAGCGAGAGCTGGGGCGTCCGGCCGTGCGGGGACGACGGGAAGGTCGTGTGGTTCACCCTCGCGGCGCCGCCCGCGGGCGGTCCCGTCGAGACGCGCGAGGAAGTCGTGTGCGGCGCCGCGACCGGCGGCCCCTTCACCGGGTACGAGCGGGTCCCCGCCGTGCCCCTCGGCACCCCTGCCGAACCGGTTCTGAGCCCCGCCCCCGCGGTGGCGGCCGCCCGCCCGGTCCTGGCGGGCCGGGCGGGCTGAGGCCCGCGGGGGCGGCGGAAGCGCTCAGTCCTCGGCCACGGCCACGAGGGTCAGATAGGCGATGCCGAGGACGCCCCGGTAGCCGTTCAGCCAGCCGGAGCGCTGCCGGTCGACGCGCTCGCGCGTCTCGGCGGCGAGCGGGTGGCCGGGGTGCGCGGCGAGCCAGACCTCCGTGTCGTACCGGTAGCCGGACTCGAACTCCTCCCACTCCTCGGCGCTCGCCGTCTCGATCCACGCGGGCCGGAACCCGGCCCCGATCGCGAGGTCGACCAGGGCGCCGAGGGAGAGGTGGTCGTCGGCGCGGGCGCCGGGCCACATGCCGGCCAGTTCGGCCCCGGTGGGGGTGCGCTCCCAGAAGCCCTCCCCCAGGACGACGCGGCCGCCGGGCCGGACGAGCCGGCGGAGCTCGCGCAGGGCGACGGCGGGGTCGTGCGGCAGGTCGGGGTCGCAGAGCGCCTGTCCGGAGCCGAGGCAGAGGACCGTGTCGACGGGGCCCCGGCCGGTGCCGAGCGCCGACTCCTCCACGAAGGCCACGCGGCCGGCGAGCCCGCGCTCCTCGGCGAGGGCGCGGCCCCGGGCCAGGTCCTCGGCGTCGATGTCGATCCCGACCCCCTCGGCCCCGGGAGCCGCTTCGAGCAGGCGCAGGAGCAACTCGCCCCAGCCGCAGCCGATGTCGAGCACGTCGGCGGGTCCGGCGGCGGCGAGCCGCCCCAGGATGCGGGCGGCGCGAGCCTCGGAGAGCGGGCCGTGGAAGGTCAGGCTGCCGAGGCGCGGGGGGAGGGCGTGGTCGGGAGAGGTCATGGGGCGGAACGGTACGTCGTCCGGTCGGCCGGGCCCACCGGTTTTCGGTCCGCTCCCGGCCCCCGGCCTCGGGTACGGGCGCGAACACCGCAGGGGCCCTAGCCTGGGAAGGGTGTACACCACGCGCGTGTCCCGCCACGTCGACGCCCCGCCCCTGACCGTCTACCGGACGCTCCTCGACCCGGAGGCCGTCGCACGCTGGCGCGTGCCGTACGGCATGACCTGCCGGGTGCACGAGTTCGACGCACGCGAGGGAGGCGCGTTCCGGGTCTCGTTGCGGTACGAGGGGGAGGACGGCACCGGGAAGTCGGGGCCGCGCACCGACACGTACCACGGCCGTTTCGTGGAGCTCGTACCGGACGAACGGGTCGTCGAGGTCGTCGAGTTCGAGACGGCGGACCCGCTGCTGCGCGGCGCCATGACCCTGACGACGACCCTGGTCCCGGACGGCGGCGGCACCGAGGTCCTGGTCGTCCACGAGGGCGTCCCGGACGCGATCCCCGCCGCCGACAACGAGACCGGCACCCGCATGGCCCTGGACCGGCTTGCGGCGCTGCTCGAAGGGCGCCGGGAGTAAGTCGGGCGGCTTCCTCAGACCGGTTCGCGGGAGAGGGCCGTCAGGGGGTCGTCCAGGACCGGCTGCCAGGCCAGTTCGGCGGCGCCCACGAGGCTGTTGTGGTCCAGGGTGCAGGGGAGGATCGGCACGCCGCCGCTGCGGCCCCAGAGGCTGCGGTCGGCGACGACCGCGCGGAGGCGCTCGGGATCGGCGTCGAGGAGTTCGCGGTGGAGGCCGCCGAGGATGATCCGGTCCGGGTTGAGGATGTTCACCAGACCGGCGAGGCCGAGTCCCAGACGGTCGATCAGCTCCCCGACGGCGACCCGGACGCCCGGGTCGTCCGGGCTGGTGCGCAGCAGGTCGCGGGACTGCTGGAGCAGCGAGACCTCGGGGCCGGGGACGCGGCCGGCGGCCGTGAGGAAGGCGAGCGGGTCGGTCTCGACGTCGAGGCAGCCCCGGCCGCCGCAGTGGCACGGGCCGCCCTCCGGGTTCACCGTCAGGTGGCCGACCTCCAGGGCGAGGCCCGCGCTGCCGGTGTGCAGGCGCCCGTCGAGGACGAGCGCGCCGCCGACGCCCCGGTGGCCGGTGGCCACGCAGAGCAGGTCCCGGGCGCCGCGCCCCGCGCCGTGGCGGTGCTCGGCGAGGGCGGCGAGGTTCACGTCGTTGCCGGTGAAGGCGGGGCCCTCGATGCCCGCTTCCCGTACCCGTTCGGCGAAGATCTGGCGGACCTGCGCGCCGGCGGGCCAGGCGAGGTGGAGCGGGTTGAGGGCGGTGCCCTCGGGTTCGGCGACCGCGGAGGGCACGGCGAGGCCGGCGCCGACGCAGCGGCGGCCGCTCTCCGCCAGGAGGGCCGCTCCGGCGTCGACCACGGCCCCGAGGACCTGGGCGGGGTCGGCGGAGACGACGACGCTGCCGGGGGCCGTGGCGACGATCGTGCCGCCGAGGCCGACGAGCGCGGCCCGGAAGCCGTCCGGGTGGACCTGCGCGGCGAGGGCGACGGGGCCCTTCTCGTCGACGGCGAGCCGGTGCGAGGGGCGGCCCTGGGAGCCGGCCGCGGCGCCCGGGTTGGAGTCGACCCTGATGAGGCCGAGGGCCTCCAGCTCGGCGGCGACGGCCCCGGCGGTGGCGCGGGTGACGCCGAGTTCGGCGGTGAGGACGGCCCGGGTCGGCGCCCTGCCGGTGTGCACCAGCTCAAGGGCGGGGCCGAGCGCGCTGCGCCCCCTGTCCAGCCGTGTCCGGGTCGTCGTCGCCTTGCCGTTCATGGGGGCGAGTCTCCCATGATCGGACGGCGCTCCCGACCTCGCGGGCCGGTTGCTTCCCCCGCCCCCCGCCCCTATCCTGACTTTGTGCCGCTACTGAACAAAGTACGGACGGCCGCCTCGGGGGGCTCCGGCGGAGACACCGCCGCCCGCTCCCTGTCCCGCCTCCGCTTCGCCCTGACCCTCTTCTTCGCCCTCGACGGCTTCCTGTTCGCCGGCTGGGTGGTCCGGATCCCCGCCGTCAAGGAGCAGACCGGCGCCTCCGCCGGCGACCTCGGCCTGGCGCTCCTCGGGGTGTCGGCGGGCGCCGTGGTGACCATGACGCTGACCGGGCGGCTCTGCCGCCGGTACGGCTCCCACGCCGTCACCGTCGCCACCGCCGTCCTCCTCTCGCTCTCCGTCGCCCTGCCCGCGCTCACCCGTTCCCCGCTCGCCCTCGGGCTCGTCCTGCTGGTCTTCGGCGCCGCGTACGGCGGCATCAACGTCGCCATGAACAGCGCGGCCGTGGACGTCGTGACCGCGCTGCGGCGCCCCGTGATGCCGGGCTTCCACGCCGCGTTCAGCCTCGGCGGCATGCTGGGGGCCGGGCTCGGCGGGCTGCTCGCCGGGAGCCTCTCCCCCACCGTCCACCTCCTCGGGCTCACGCTCGTCGGCCTGGCCCTGACGGGCGTCGCCGGACCCGTGCTCCTGCGCCACCCCTCCCCCGCCCCGCCCGAGCCCCTGCCGGCACCGGCCGCCGCCTCCGGCCCGCGACCGGGCACCCCGGCCTCGCGCCGTACGGTCCTCCTCTTCGGCACGATCGCGCTCTGCACGGCGTACGGCGAGGGCGCGCTCGCCGACTGGGGCGCCCTCCACCTCACCCAGGACCTGCACGCGCACCCCGGGGTGGCCGCCGCCGGGTACTCCATGTTCGCGCTGACCATGACCGTCGGCCGGCTCTCCGGCACCGCGCTCCTCGAACGCCTCGGCCAGACCCGCACCCTGGTCGCGGGCGGTGCGACCGCCGCCGCGGGCATGCTGCTCGGTGCGCTCGCGCCGACCGTCTGGGCCGCGCTTCTCGGCTTCGCCGTGACCGGCCTCGGCCTCGCCAACATCTTCCCCGTCGCGGTGGCCCGCGCCGGCGCGCTCGCCGGGCCCGGCGGGGTGGCGACCGCGTCCACCCTCGGGTACGGCGGGATGCTGCTCGGCCCGCCCTCGATCGGGTTCCTCGCCGACTGGTTCTCCCTGCCGACCGCGCTCACCACGGTCGCGGCGCTCGCCGCCGGGGCGGCGGTGATGGGGTACCTGGCCAGGGAGGCCGGGGCCACCGGGGCCGCCGGGGAGCCTCTGACAGCCGGCGGACGCTCCGGTGCGGGCCGGGCCGTGCCCGACACCGTCACGGCCCGTCCTCCGGCGCCGTAACGACCGCCCCGGCTCTGCGACGGTCGCCTCCCGGCGCCACAGGAACCGCCCTCGGCACCGCACCGATCGCCCCCTACCGCACCGGGGTCAGCCGCCGCGGACCACCCTCAGCTGCTGGGCCGACCCCAGGTGCGTACCGTCCCGTCCCCAGGTGTCGACCCACTCCGAGGACCAGCCGGAGGGGTCGGCCTGCCGGGTCGTGGCCCTGAGCAGCAGCCAGGGCGAGGACGCCGCGGCCAGGCCCGCCGCGGGGCGGACCGTGATCTCCACGGTCGGCACGGGCGCGAGCGTCGAGAGCACCGCGGAACAGGAGGGGGCGAGCGCGTCCACGAGGAAGACGAAGCGCAGGGCGTCGGGCGGAAGGTCGTCCTCGGTCAGTCTGACCCAGGCGACCAGCTCGGCCTCCGCGCCGCCCGCGCAGGGGCGGGCGGAGCCCACCGGTCCGATCTCCGTACTGGTCGAGATCGGCACGAATTCCTTCGGAACGGCGAACGTTTCGCACTCCCCGGGGCCCGGCACTTCCGGAGCGGGTAACTCCACGACGGGCCAGGAAACGCCTCCGGATTTCCCCGCGAAGACCGCCCGGGAGTCGAGCAGCGGGCCTCGTTCGGATTCGATGCGTCCGGACACGGTCGCACTCGACCGGCCGGTGTGACCCGGCACGGTCTCGACCCGGAAGGGGGCGTCGATCGCCCGCCCGAACCGGCCGGTCGCACTGACCAGTTCACGCCCCTCGGCGTGCTCGCCCATGGCTCCCGCGACGAGGGGGAGGGCCAGACCGCCGTGCAGACCGCCGAATCCCCTGAGGTGTTCCGGAACGCCGGTGCACTCCGTTCGCGGACCACGCAGAAACCTTCCCGGACCAGCATCCGGGTCAGGACCTCGCCCATCGCCGGCCGGTTCGTCAGCGGCCGTCCGGCGCTTCGGCGACCGGGCGGCCGCGCGGTGCCGACCGCGCGACGGCGCACACCATCGGCACGGGCCCCCGATGGAGGGGGCACCGTCGATGGGGTGGGCGGGTTCAGCCGCGCGGGAGCAGGCCCACGTCCTGGCCCAGACGGCGGGCGGCGGCGGTGAAGAAGGCGTCACGGTCCTCGACGACGCGGTGGAACTGCCCGAAGACCTCGAAGGAGACGAGGCCGAAGAGCTGCGACCAGGCGGCGACGAGCGCGACGGCGAGGGCCGGGGGGAGGTCCGGGGCGATGTCGGCGGCGATCCGCCCGGCCTCGGGGCGCAGGGCGTCCGGGAGCGGGGGAAGGGCGACGCCCTCGCCGGTGTGGGCCAGGCGGACGATCTCGATCAGGGCGAGGCCGACGCGGGCGGCGGGGGCGACCGTGTCCCGGGGCGCGGTGTAGCCGGGGACCGGGGAGCCGTAGATCAGGGCGTACTCGTGGGGGTGGGCGACCGCCCAGACGCGGACCGCCCGGCAGACGGCCGTCCAGCGGTCCAGCGGCCGCTGCCCGGCGGAGTCGGCGGCGGCCTGCTCGGCGGCGGCGCCGACGGCGTCGTAGGCGTCGACGATCAGGGCGGTGAGGAGGTCGTCGCGGCTCGGGAAGTAGCGGTAGAGCGCGGAGGAGACCATGCCCAGCTCCCGGGCGACGGCCCGCAGGGACAGCTTGGCGGCACCCTCCGCCGCGAGCTGGGCGCGGGCCTCGTCCTTGATGGCGGCGGTGATCTCGATGCGGGCGCGGGCGCGGGCTCCTCGAACGGTCGTCATGGAGAGCAGTGTGCCACTTCCGGAGCACTGGAACGGAATGAGAGCGCCGAACTAAAGCGAGAGCGCCGAACTAAAGCAAGAGCACTGCTCTTGAATGTGAGCACGGAACCGTGCACACTGATCTCAAGCGAGAGCAGTGCTCACGCTTTACTCGTCACCGCCCACCACCGCTCGCCGTCGCCCCGCCCCGCCCCGAGCCCACAGGAGGCAGTCATGTCCGCCCGGCCCACCGACTCCACCACCCCCGCCGACCCCTCCGCCCACGTCATGAAGCCCGGCTGGTTCACCGTGAACGTCCTCAACCGTCTGGTCGCCTGGACGACCCGCCGCGGCATCAGCGTCTGGGGATCCCGCGTGCTCGCCGTCCGGGGGCGCAAGAGCGGCGAATGGCGCCGCACCCCCGTCAACCTCCTGACGGTGGACGGCGCCCAGTACCTCGTGGCCCCCCGCGGCCACGTCCAGTGGACCCACAACATGCGGGCCGCCGGGGGCGGGCAGTTGCACCTCGGCAGGCACGTGCAGGAGTTCACCGCCGTCGAGGTCCCCGACGACGCCAAGCCCGCGCTGCTCCGCGCCTACCTCAAGCGCTGGAAGGCCGAGGTCGGCGTCTTCTTCGACGGGGTCGGCCCGGACTCCTCCGACGCCGAACTGCGCGCCGCCGCGCCGAAGCACCCCGTCTTCCGCATCACGACGACGGGCTCCGCCGCCCCGACCGCGTGAGCGGACCGGGCCGACGGAGCCCGTACGAGTCGATCGCGATTCCCGGCGGCCGTACCGAACCGCCCCACACCGAACCGCAACACACCGAACCGCAACGCGCGGAGGGTCAGACGCCCGTCTCCGTGCCCTTCGTCTCCCCCGCGCCCTCCGCGCCCTCCGCCGTGCCCCGCACGGCCCCCGGCTCGTCCGTGCCCTCCGGTTCCGACGCGTCCCGCTCCTTCGCCGTGACGCCCCGGCCCGCCGGGCCGACGCCGGACGAGGTGTCCATCCGCTTGTCCAGGAGTTCGAGGGCGCGCCGGGCCAGACCGTTCGAACGGACCATGCCGCCGAGGGTGGCCGAGCCGCGGGTGATGTCGGCGAAGGCGTTCCAGGCCGGCCGCAGGCCCGTGAGCGTGGCGTGCAGCAGCCCCGGGCGCCGCTCGAAGACCGCGAGCATCCGCCGCCCGACCGCCATCTCCACGCCGAGGCCGGCCTTGATGGCGAAGGCGTAGTTCAGGGCCTGGCGGCGCGCGTCGACCGCGTCGTTCGCCTCGGCGACCCGGACCGCCCACTCGCCCGCGAGGCGGCCCGAGCGGAGCGCGTACGAGATGCCCTCGCGCGTCCACGGCTCCAGGAGACCGGCCGCGTCGCCGCAGACCAGGACCCGGCCGCGGGAGAGCGGCGAGTCGTCGGTGCGGCAGCGCGTCAGGTGGCCGGAGGAGATCGAGGGCTCGAAGCCGGCCAGGCCGAGCCGGGCGACGAAGTCCTCCAGGTACCGCTTGGTGGCGGCCCCCTCGCCGCGCGCCGAGATGACGCCGACGGTCAGCGTGTCGCCCTTGGGGAACACCCAGCCGTAACTGCCGGGCATCGGTCCCCAGTCGATGAGGACGCGGCCCTTCCAGTCCTCGGCCACGGACGGCGGCACGGGGATCTCCGCCTCGAGGCCCAGGTCGACCTGGCCCATCTTCACCCCGACGTGAGCGCCTATCCGGCTGGCGCTGCCGTCGGCGCCGACGACCGCGCGCGCCAGGATCGTCTCGCCGTCGGCCAGGACGACGGCGGCGGTCCGCCGGTCCGGCACCGACGGCCCGTGCTGCTCCACCCGGGTCACCGTGGCGCCGGTCCGCAGCTCGGCGCCGGCCTTCTGCGCGTGCTGGACGAGCTGCGCGTCGAACTCGGGCCGGTTGATGAGCCCGAAGAGCATCCGGCGCGAGCGGCGGGTGCGGGCGAAGCGTCCTTCGAGGGAGAAGGTGACGGCGTGCACCCGGTCCTGGAGGGGCAGTTCGAAGCCCGGCGGGAGCGCGTCGCGGGAGGGGCCGATGATGCCGCCGCCGCAGGTCTTGTACCGGGGCAGCTCCGACTTCTCCAGGAGGAGCACCCGGCGCCCGGCCACCGCCGCCGCGTAGGCCGCGGACGCGCCGGCCGGTCCGGCGCCGACGACCACGACGTCCCAGACGTCCGCCGCCCCGTCCGCGCCCGTGTCCCCGTCCGGGCCCTCACCGGCCACGACGGAAGCCGCGCCCGCGACATCGCCCGTGGCATCCCCCGTCACACCGCCCGCGACGTCTCCCGTCACACCGCCCGCGACATCGCTCGCCGCGTCGTCCGCGACGTCTCCCGTCGCACCGTCCGTGGCGTCGTCCGCGCCCCCGTCCTCCACCGTGTCCGGGTCGCCGTCCCTCGCCGCCTCCGCGCCGGTGCCCTCAGGAGCCGCGCCCTCGGGCTCGGTGTTCTCCGGACCGGCGTTCCCTGCGTGCTCGCTGCTCACGATGTGCTTCTGCTCCTGATCCGACCGGGGGTCTGCTCCTGACGCATCCTACGGCGCGGTAGCCGGAGCCCCGGCCGTAGGATCGACGGTGCGTTCGCCGCGCCACGACACGCGACGACGCCGTCCACACCGTCGTAACGTCGCACCCACCAGGAGCGTGCCCATGACCGCGAATCCGATCGCCGAGACCGTACGGTCCCTGATGCCCCGCGCCAGGACGGAGCTCACGGAGCTGGTGGCCTTCGAGTCGGTGGCGGACGAGAACGTGGCCCCGCGCAGCGAGTGCGAGGCGGCGGCGAACTGGGTCGCGGACGCGCTGCGCGCCGAGGACTTCCAGGACGTGGCACTGCTCGACACCCCGGACGGTTCGCAGGCCGTGTACGGCATACTGCCCGGCCCGGCCGGCGCGCCGACCGTCCTCCTCTACGCGCACTACGACGTGCAGCCGAAGCTGGACGAGTCCGCGTGGCTCTCCCCGCCGTTCGAGCTGACCGAGCGCGACGGGCGCTGGTACGGGCGCGGCACGGCCGACTGCAAGGGCGGGGTGATCCTGCACCTGCTCGCGCTGCGCGCCCTGAAGGCGAACGGCGGCGTCCCGGTGACGGTCAAGGTGATCGTCGAGGGCTCGGAGGAGCAGGGCACCGGCGGCCTGGAGCGGTACGCCGAGGAGCACCCCGAACTGCTGACCGCCGACGCGATCGTGATCGGCGACGCGGGCAACTTCCGGGTGGGCCTGCCGACGGTGACCGCGACCCTGCGCGGCATGACGATGATCCGGGTGCAGATCGACACCCTGGAGGGCAACCTGCACTCCGGCCAGTTCGGCGGCGCCGCCCCGGACGCGCTCGCCGCGCTGATCCGCGTGCTCGACTCGCTGCGCGGCCCGGACGGTTCGACCGTCATCGACGGCCTGCCGGGCGACAGGGTGTGGGAGGGCCTCCAGTACCCGGAGGAGAACTTCCGCCAGGACGCCAAGGTGCTGCCGGGCGTGGACCTGCCGGGCGGCGGCACGGTCGCGGACCGCATCTGGGCGCGTCCCGCCGTCACCGTCGTCGGCATCGACTGCCACCCGGTGGCCGGCGCCACCCCGTCCATCCCGAAGACGGCCCGCGCGCAGATCAGCCTGCGGGTGCCGCCGGGCCAGGACGCGGCCGAGGCGACGAAGCTGCTCTTCGCGCACATCGAGAACCACACGCCGTGGAACGCCCGGGTGACCATGGAGCAGGTCGGCCAGGGCCAGGCCTTCCAGGCGGACACGTCGAGCCCGGCGTACGCCTCGATGGCCGAGGCGATGGAGGTCGCGTACCCCGGCCAGGAGATGCAGACGGCCGGTCTGGGCGGCTCGATCCCGCTGTGCAGCACGCTGGCCTCGCTGTACCCGGAGGCGGAGATCCTGCTGATCGGCCTGAGCGAGCCGGAGGCGCAGATCCACGCGCCCAACGAGTCCGTGTCGCCGGAGGAGCTGGAGCGCCTGTCGGTGGCCGAGGCGCACTTCCTCCTCAACTACGCGCGCTCGAAGCAGGCCTGACGCCCTTCCGTTCCTGATCGGGTTCAGCGTTCGGCGAAGCTCGCCGAGAGCGTAGAACCGGGCGGCGGACCCGCGCGGACGCGTAGGTTCGCCGCATGGAACCCCTCATGGTGACTTCGCGGCTGCACGTGCTCGACCACTCCATCGGCCAGGCCTACCTCTGGCGGGACGAGGAGGAGCTGACCCTGATCGACGCGGGCTGGGCGGGTACGGCGGACGCGACGGCGGCGGCCGTACGGGCGGCCGGCCTGGACCCGGACCGGCTGCGCCGCATCGTGCTGACCCACTGCCACCGGGACCACGTGGGCGCGGCCCAGGAGCTGGCGGACCGCCACGGGGCCGAGATCGTGGCGCACCGCCTGGACGCGCCGGTGGTCCGGGGCGAGGCCCCGGTCCCCGAGCCCGACCTCCTGGAGTGGGAACTCCCGCTGTACGAGCACGGCCTGACCGTGCCGGAGGCGCCGCCGACCCGGGTGGACCGGGAGGTCGAGGACGGCGACGAACTCGGCTTCGGCGACGGGGCCGTGGTGGTCCACACCCCCGGCCACACCCCGGGCTCGATCGCCGTGCACCTCCCCCGCCACGGCGTGCTGTTCACCGGGGACACGGTGGCCTCGGTCCAGGGCGTCACCTTCGGCGTGTTCCACGTCGACCGCGCCCTCGCCCTGGAGTCGATGCGGAGGCTGGCGGAGCTCGACCCGTCGGTGCTGTGCTGCGGTCACGGCGCGCCGGTGGTCACGGACACGGCGGCCCGGCTGCGGGCGGCGGCGGAGGCCGGGGCGGCCCCGGCCTGAGCGAGCCCGGTCCGGGACCGCTCAGGCCGGTCGGGGTCATCCCGCCGGAACCCCGGCCTCCAGGTTGAGCACCGTGCCGCGTTCCCGTGCGCGCAGGGCCCAGCGCAGGCGCTGGTAGCGGACGGGCGGCAGCAGGTCGGCGGCCTCCTCCTCGGTGACGAAGCGCCAGTCGCGCAGTTCGGCGCCGGGCAGGCTCAGCCGCTCGGTGTCGGCGGCGCGGAGGGTGCCGCCGTCGAAGAGGAGCCGCAGCCCTCCGTACTTCGGGGGCTCGGGGCGCTCCCAGTCGACCAGCAGCAGCCGGGGCACGGCGTCGAGCGCGAGGCCGACCTCCTCGGCCACCTCCCGCATCCCGGCCCGTGCCGGGGGCTCCCCGAGCTCCACGACGCCGCCGGGGAACTCCCAGCCGGGCTTGTAGGTGGGGTCCACGAGCAGGAAGCGGTCCTGTTCGTCGAAGAGCAGCACGCCGGCGGCGACGGTCTCGCCGGTCGGCTCGGGCGTCTGGACGATCCCGCAGGGGGCGGCGAGCCCCGTCCGTATCGCGTCGGCGACGTTCCGGGCGGTCCCGGCAGCGGTGAGCGCGGAGTTGTCGACGGCGTGGGCGTCGGCGGCGAGCCAGCCGAGGGCGGCGCGGTACGGGTCCACGTGGGCGTGGCACCACTTCCGTACGCGGGCGTCGACCTCGGGGTCGCCGTACTCCTCCCGGGTGTCGATCCGCTGACGCAGGATCGTTTCCTCAGGGGTGAGCACGATGTGGCGCACCTCGATGCGGCGGGCGGCGAGCCCGCCGAAGATCTCGTCCCGGTAGTCCTGGCGGAGCAGGGTCATGGGGACGACCAGGACGCCGCCGACCTCGGCGTGCAGGGCGGCGGCGGTGTCGACCACGAGCCGCCGCCAGATCGGCAGGTCCTGGTAGTCCTCGACCTCGGCGAGCCGCTTGGCCGGAAGGAGCCGGCGCACCGCGTCGCCGGTGGCCTCGGGGTCGTACAGGGTGCTGTGCGGGATCAGATCGACCAGTTCACGCGCGGTGCTGGACTTCCCCGCGCCGAACGCCCCGTTGATCCAGACGATCACTTTTTCCCCCTCTTCGGTAGCCCCCTGTGGCTTGCCCGCAACACCCTGCCACGGAAACCACGAACGTATGGATCGACGGCGGGACCGGCATGCGCGTGACACTTCCGGGAAACCGTCGTTGGGAACGGCAAGCACGAGGGGTGTGGAAATGAGTCGTACGGTTCTCGAACGTTTTCCGGCCGGCGGTCCGCGGGGCAGCTGGCCCGCCGAGGAGTTCGCCGGCGCGCGGCGCGACGAAGGGGTACCGGCCCGGGTCGTGATGGACCTGGAGTCCGACGCGTTCCTGGTGGTCGTGGAGCAGAGACCGCCGGAACGGCGGAAGGCCGAGGGCAGACTGGTCGGGCAGCGGACGGCCGAGCGGGCACGGGAGTAGACGGGTCACGGGGGGAGCCGCTGCACGCTTCCCCCGTCGTACGCGGCGCCTGCGGCCCGAAGCCCCCTCAGGTACCGCCGCCGGCGCCCGCGTTCGCTCCGGCGTACGCCCCTTCTCTCCACGCGTGCGCGGCGGCCGCCGCCGCGCCGAGGAGGCCGGCGTCCGTGCCCGTGACGGCCGGGACGACCGTCAGGTTCCGTACGAAGGAGAGCGTGGCGTAGTCGCGGAGGCTGCGCCGGAGCGGGGCGAAGAGAACTTCCCCGGCGCCCGCCACCCCGCCGCCGACGACCGCGATGTCGATCTCGACCAGGGCCGCCGTGGCGGCGATGCCCGCGGCGAGCGCCCGGGCCGCGCGCTCGAACGAGGCGGTGGCCACCGGGTCCCCGGCGCGCGCGGCGGCGGCCACCGCGGCGGCGGAGACGTCGCCGTCGGGCCCCGGCCGCCAGCCGTTCTCCAGGGCGCGGCGGGCCAGGTGCGGGCCGCTGGCGAGGCGTTCGACGCAGCCGCGTCCGCCGCACGCGCAGGGCTCGCCGTCCAGGTCGACGGCGATGTGACCGATGTGGCCCGCGTTGCCGGTGGGGCCCGGGTGGAGGCGTCCGTCGAGGACGAGGCCGCCGCCGACGCCCGTGGAGACCACGAGGCAGAGGGCGTTGTCGTGGCCGCGGGCGGCTCCGAGCCAGTGCTCGGCGGCCGTCATGGCGACGCCGTCGCCGACGAGGGTGACCGGTCGGCCGCCGGTGGCCCGCCGGACCCGTTCGACGAGCGGGTAGTCGCGCCAGCCGGGGACGTTGACGGGGCTGACGGTCCCCCGGGCCGCGTCGACCGGGCCCGCGCTGCCGATGCCGACGGCGCCGGCGGCCTCCCACAGCGGGGAGGCGGCGAGGTCGCCGAGGACACCCTCGACCGCCGCCATCACCGTCTCGCCGTCCTCACGCGCGGGCGTGGGCCGCCGGGACCGGACGCGGACGCGCCCCTCGCCGTCGACCAGGGCGCCGGCGATCTTGGTGCCCCCGATGTCGAGGGCGGCGACGAGGCCCGTGGCGGGGTCGGTACACATGGACGGGGAGCCTCCAGGGGGCGGCCGGGGACGGTGCGGCGTTCCTCATCCTCTCACGCACTATGACAACGTTGTCCAGGCCCTATGCTCGTCCGGAGTCCGAAAGACGGCCCGGCCACGGCGGGGTCCCGACACGACGGAGGAACCGCAGACCGTGGCCGACACCGCCCACCGCCCCGAGCACCGCTACGGCAACCGGCCCACGATGAAGGACGTCGCCGCCAAGGCGGGCGTGGGCCTGAAGACGGTGTCCCGGGTGGTGAACGGCGAGCCGGGCGTCACCGCCGACACCGAGCGGCGGGTCCAGGAGGCCATCGAGGTCCTCGGTTTCCGCCGCAACGACAGCGCGCGGGTCCTGCGCAAGGGCAGGACCGCGACCGTCGGCCTGGTCCTGGAGGACCTGGCCGACCCCTTCTACGGTCCGCTGAGCCGGGCGGTCGAGGAGGTCGCGCGGGCGCACGGGGCCCTCCTGATCAACGGGTCGAGCGCCGAGGACCCCGACCGGGAGCAGGAGTTGGCGCTCGCGCTGTGCGCGCGCCGGGTCGACGGCCTCATCGTCATCCCGGCCGGCGACGACCACCGGTATCTGGAGCCCGAGATCAGGGCGGGCGTCGCCACGGTGTTCGTGGACCGGCCCGCCGGGCGGATCGAGGCCGACGCGGTCCTCTCCGACAGCTTCGGCGGGGCGCGCGAGGGCACGGCCCATCTGATCGCGCACGGCCACCGCCGGATCGGCTTCGTCGGCGACCGCCCGCGCATCCACACGGCGGCCGAGCGGCTGCGCGGCTACCGCGCGGCGATGGAGGACGCGGGGCTCCCGGTCCGGGAGGAGTGGGTCTCGCTGGGCCCGACGGATCCGGAGCGGGTGGACGCGGCGGTACGGGGGATGCTGAGCGCGCCGGAGCCGGTGACGGCCCTGTTCGCGGGGAACAACCGGGTCACCGTCACGGCCGTCCGGGCCCTCGCCGCGCGGCCCCGGCCGGTCGCCCTGGTCGGCTTCGACGACATCGAGCTGGCCGATCTGCTGGGCATCACGGTCGTGGCCCAGGACGCCGCCGCCCTGGGCCGGACGGCGGCGGAGCGGTTGTTCCGACGCCTGGACGGGGCCGACGGGGCGCCGGAACGGGTGGTGCTCGGCACGGCGCTCCTCGCCCGGGGCTCGGGCGAGATCGCGCCGCCGGCCGCCTGACACCGGCCCCGGCAGCCGCCCGGTTACTCGGCCGAGGCCGTGAGGTCGCCGCGGCGCGGGGCCGCGAAGCGGTCGAGGTCCGCGCGGGTCAGGCCGGTGAGGGCGCCGACCTCGGCGGTGTCGAGGGCGCCGCAGTCGATGCCGCGCAGCAGGTAGGAGCTGAGCGCCTTGGCGGTGGCGGGCTCGTCCATGACGTCGCCGCCCGCGTGGTTGGCGTAGGCGGAGAGGCGCTTGGCGGCGGTCTCGAAGCCCTCGCGGTAGAAGGCGAAGACGGCGGCGTAGCGGGTGGGGATGTGGCCGGGGTGCATGTCCCAGCCCTGGTAGTAGGCGCGGGCGAGGGCGCGGCGGGTGAGGCCGTAGTGCAGGCGCCAGGCCTCGTGGACGTGCGCGGTGGGGCCGACCGGCAGGACGTTGGTGGAGCCGTCGGAGACGCGGACGCCCGTACCGGCGGCGGCGACCTGCATGATCGCCTTGGCGTGGTCGGCGGCCGGGTGGTCGCTGGCCTGGTAGGCGGCGGAGACGCCGAGGCAGGCGCTGTAGTCGAAGGTGCCGTAGTGCAGTCCGGTGGCGCGGCCCTCGGCGGCGCCGATCATGCGGGCGACCGCGGCGGTGCCGTCGGCGGCGAGGATGGCCTGGCTGGTCTCGATCTGGATCTCGAAGCCGAGGCGGCCGGCGTCGAGGCCGTGGGCCTTCTCGAAGGCCTCCAGGAGGCGCACGAAGGCGGTGACCTGCTCGGGGTAGGTGACCTTGGGGAGGGTGAGG
Source organism: Streptomyces cinereoruber (assembly GCF_009299385.1). Classification (NCBI taxonomy): domain Bacteria; kingdom Bacillati; phylum Actinomycetota; class Actinomycetes; order Kitasatosporales; family Streptomycetaceae; genus Streptomyces; species Streptomyces cinereoruber. The sequence continues at coordinate 1,073,443 of NZ_CP023693.1, forward strand.
ACGAGTCCTTCAGGGAGACCGCCGTGCTCCAGGAGGCCGGTGAGGAAGACGTCGGTGGTGCGGATGCCCCGGTCGCGTACGGCGGCCTCCATGCACTTCATCCGGATGCCGGTGTACGGGGCGGCGGTGCCCTGCTCGTACGCCTCGGAGATCAGCCGGGCGGCGCGGGCCGCGTCCCGGTCCTCGTCGTCGCCGCCGTAGCCGTCCTCGAAGTCGACCCGGAGGTCCTCGATCGGCTCGCGCTCCAGCTTGGCCCGCACGCGGCCGTACACGTCCTCCGCGAGGTCGTCGGAGAGGCCGAGGACGGCGGCGAAGGAGGCGGCGTCGGGGGCGTGTTCGTCCAGGGCGGCGAGGGCCTGGTCGCCCCAGGAGCGGACGGTGCCGGCGTCGTAGAGGTTGCCGGGGACGTAGACGGTGTGGACGGGCTGGCGGGTGCCGGGGTCTCCCGGGTAGCGGCGGTCCAGCTCGGCGTCCACCGCGGCGAGGGAGGCGCTGATGCCCTCGCTGACCGCGCCCGCGAGGCTCGTCGACACCTTCTCCTGCTGACCCATCCCATACCCTCCTGTTTTCCGCTGCACGGAATCAACAATCCGTATGGCGAAGTTAACGGGCGGTCGGAGCTGAGTCAATGGGTGTCCGAAACGGCCGGGGGCCGCACGGTGAGAGTTCACCGTGCGGCCCCCGGTCCGACAGAACCGCAGGTCAGCCCTTGCGGGTCTTGACCTCTTCGGTCAGCTGCGGGACGACGTCGAAGAGGTCGCCCACCACGCCGTAGTCGACGAGCTCGAAGATCGGCGCCTCGGCGTCCTTGTTGATCGCGACGATCGTCTTCGAGGTCTGCATGCCCGCGCGGTGCTGGATCGCGCCGGAGATGCCGGAGGCGATGTACAGCTGCGGCGAGACCGACTTGCCGGTCTGGCCGACCTGGTTGGCGTGCGGGTACCAGCCGGCGTCCACCGCGGCGCGGGAGGCGCCGACGGCCGCGCCGAGCGAGTCGGCCAGCGCCTCGATGATCGCGAAGTTCTCGGCGCCGTTGACGCCGCGGCCGCCGGAGACCACGATCGCGGCCTCGGTCAGCTCGGGGCGGCCGGTCGACTCGCGCGGGGTGCGCGAGGTGACCTTGGTGCCGGTGGCCAGCGGGCCGAAGGAGACCGACAGGGCCTCCACCGTGCCGGCGGCCGGGGCCGGCTCGACGGGGGCCGAGTTCGGCTTGACCGTGATGACCGGGGTGCCCTTGGAGACGCGGGACTTGGTGGTGAAGGAGGCGGCGAACACGGACTGCGTCGCCACCGGGCCCTCCGCGCCGGCCTCCAGGTCCACGGCGTCGGTGATGACACCGGAGCCGATGCGGACCGCGAGACGGGCCGCGATCTCCTTGGCCTCGGCCGAGGAGGGGACGAGCACGGCGGCCAGGGAGCCCCCGGCGGACACAGACTCGTAGGCGGCCTGGAGGGCGTCGACCTTGGGGACGACGAGGTACTCGGCGAACTCGGGCGCGTCGGCGGTCAGGACCTTGACCGCGCCGTGCTCGGCGAGGACCGGGGCGGTGTCGGCGGCGCCGTTGCCGAGGGCGACGGCGACCGGGTCGCCCAGGCGGCGGGCGAGCGTCAGCAGCTCCAGGGTGGGCTTGCGGACGGCTCCGTCGACGTGGTCGACGTAGACGAGGATCTCAGCCATGGGGATTCAATCTCCTGCGAAGGTGAGGGGGAGGTCTGAGCGGCGCGCGAGGCCCGGGAAGGCCCCCGGCCCGCGCGGCTGAAGCCTTAGACGAACTTCTGGCTCGCGAGGAACTCGGCGAGCTGCTTGCCGCCCTCGCCCTCGTCCTTGACGATCGTGCCGGCCGTGCGGGCCGGACGCTCGGCGGCGGAGTCGACCGCGGTCCACGCGCCCTCCAGGCCGACCTCCTCGGCCTCCAGGTCGAGGTCGGAGAGGTCCAGGGACTCCACCGGCTTCTTCTTGGCGGCCATGATGCCCTTGAAGGACGGGTAGCGCGCCTCGCCCGACTGGTCCGTCACGGAGACGACGGCCGGCAGGGCGGCCTCCAGCTGCTCGGAAGCGGCGTCGCCGTCGCGCCGGCCGGTCACCTTGCCGTCCTCGATCTTGACCTCGGAGAGCAGCGTGACCTGCGGGACGCCCAGGCGCTCGGCCAGGATCGCGGGCAGGACGCCCATGACGCCGTCGGTGGAGGCCATGCCGGCGATGACCACGTCGTAGCCGGTCTTCTCGATCGCCTTGGCCAGCACCAGCGAGGTGCCCATGACGTCGGAGCCGTGCAGGTCGTCGTCCTCGACGTGGACGGCCTTGTCGGCGCCCATCGACAGCGCCTTGCGCAGCGCGTCCTTGGCGTCCTCGGGGCCGACCGTGAGCACGGTGACCTCGGCGTCGTCCGCCTCCTCGGCGATCTGCAGCGCCTGCTCGACCGCGTACTCGTCGAGCTCCGACAGCAGGCCGTCGACGTCGTCGCGGTCCACCGTCAGGTCATCGGCGAAGTGCCGGTCGCCGGTGGCGTCGGGCACGTACTTCACACAGACAACGATCCTCAAGCTCACGCCGGCTCTCCTACTGCATCGTCATAACTGGGCTGCCTTGTTGCTCGCAGCATAGGCGCCTGAAGGGCGGGTTTCCGGTCGGGGCGCCGGACGCCCCGACCAAAATATTACTCGCCAGTACACCCAGTTCGTTACCACTGAGCAAGCGCTCAGCCGTGTGACCTTCCCAACGCGCGGAGAGCGGCGCGCGCGGGAACCCTCAGTCGCGCAGCGCGTTGAAGCGCCCGTGGTGGTAGAGCAGCGGTCGGCCCGCTCCGTCCGGGTCGCCCGCGACCGCCTCCGCGATCACGATCCGGTGGTCCCCGGCGGGCACCCGGGCCACGACGCGGCACACCAGCCAGGCGAGGACGTCGTCGAGGACGGGCACGCCCTCGGGGCCGACGCTCCAGCGGGTCCCCTCGCCGAAGCGGTCGGCGCCGCTGCGCGCGAAGGTGGCGGCCAGGTCCTGCTGGTGCTCGCCGAGTATGTGCACGCCGACGAACTCGGCCTCGGAGACCACCGGCCAGGAGGAGGACGCGGTGCCCACGCCGAAGGAGATCAGCGGCGGTTCGGCGGCGACGGAGCTGAGCGAGGTCGCGGTGAAGCCGACGGGGCGCTCGCCGTGGGCGGTGACGACCGCGACGCCGGCCGCGTGCCGGCGGAAGACGGAGCGGAGCAGATCGGGAGAGGCCTGCCGGGGCGCGCCGATCGTGGGAACGGTGCGGAGCTCGGGCGAAACCGTCATGGAGTTGTCCTTCTGCGAGGGCGGCATGGAGGAGTCCTGGGGTGGGTCAGACGCCCGGACAGCGCGCGCTCGCGTTGCGGGCCAGGTCCACGTGGGCCCGGCCGTGGAGAAGGAGTTCCAGAGTCACTCCGTCAGGGTGACGATCGGTGGCGGGTGCAGTCAAGTGCGTACCGGGATGTGGGAGGAGTGTCACGGCGTCAGACCACCCGTCCCAGGGCGGCGATGACGTCCGCCCTGCGGGGCTGTCCGGCGGCCCGGCGGACGACGCGGCCGGTCCGGTCGAGGACGAGCACGGTGGGGGTGCGGGCGATGCCGAGCGCGCGTACGAGGTCGAGCCGCGCCTCGGCGTCGATCTCGACGTGCCCCACGCCGGGCACCATCGCGGCGACCTCGGCGAGGGTGCGGCGGGTGGCCCGGCAGGGCTGGCAGAAGGCGGTCGAGAACTGGACGAGGGTGGCCCGCTCCCCCAGTTCGGCGCCGAGCGCCTCCGGTCCCAGGACCTCGCTCATCCTTCTCCGCTCCTCCTCGTCTCCGCGCGCCCGTTCCGCGCGCCCTGGGATACAGCACCGCAGGACGGGTATCCGATTCCCGTTCCGGCCACCGCGAGTGACGAGAATCTCCCCTCGCGAGGCCGCTGAGGCTGGTCACAGCGTCCCTCATGGGGCACGATCTGCCCAAAGCCGAAAACCTACGGCCGCGTAACTTCGCCGGGAGAACCCTCCCCGGACAAGCAGGAAGAAGGGGTTCCTCTCCGATGGCAGAACTCGTCTATCGGCCGGTCGTCGGCGCCGCTCTGACCATGTTCAAGGCGCTCGACCTGAAGATCGACACACAGGGTTCGGAGCACATCCCGCGGACCGGCGGGGCCGTTCTGGTCAGCAACCACATCAGCTACCTGGACTTCATCTTCACCGGTCTCGCCGCGCTGCCGCAGAAGCGCCTGGTGCGCTTCATGGCGAAGGACTCGGTCTTCCGGCACAAGATCTCCGGCCCGCTCATGCGCGGCATGAAGCACATCCCGGTGGACCGCGCCCAGGGCGAGCACGCCTACAAGCACGCCCTGGAGTCGCTGCGGGCCGGCGAGATCATCGGCGTCTTCCCCGAGGCGACCATCTCCCAGTCCTTCACGCTGAAGGGCTTCAAGACGGGCGCGGCGCGCCTCGCGCAGGAGGCGGGCGTCCCGCTGATCCCGATGGCGCTGTGGGGCACCCAGCGGATCTGGACGAAGGGCCGGCCGCGGAACTTCAAGCGGAACCACATCCCGGTGACGATCCGGGTCGGCGAGGCCGTGGAGGCCCCCGCCGACCAGTACGCGGGCGCCATCACCCGGCGGCTGCGCGAGCGCGTCCAGGAGCTCCTGGAGGCCGCGCAGCGCGCCTACCCGGTCCGCCCCAAGGACGCGGCCGACACCTGGTGGGTGCCCGCGCACCTCGGCGGTACGGCTCCGACGCCGGCCCAGGTCAAGGAAGCGTGACCGGCTCCGGCCCGATCGGCTCCAGCCCGGCGGGGAGGGTCCGGTCCAGGTGCGGCCGGTCGCGGGCGGCCCTCAGGGCCGCCAGGACGGCCGGGTGGGGCTCGGCGTGGAGCTGCGGGTAGTCCACCTCGCCGAGCTCCGGGCGTACGGTCCTGACGAGGCTCTCCGGCCCGAGGGAGAAGCGGGTGTCGACGCCCGGCGCGTTGCCCCTCGGGTCCTGGCGGGCCCACGCCCGCTCCCCCGGCAGCAGGACGGCGGTGAGGCCGTGCACCACGGGGTGGGATCCGTCGTCGTCGGTGAGCCGCTGGTAGCAGAGGGCGGCCGGGATGCCCCGGGCCCGCAGGAGCGCCGCGTACGCGACGGTCTTGGCGTAGCAGATGCCGGTGCGCTGCTCCAGGACGTCGGAGGCGCGCCAGGTGACGCGGAGGTCGCCGGAGTCCATGGAGTGCGGGATCGCGTCGCGTACGTACGCGAAGGCCGCTTCGGCGTATGCGTGTGCGCCGGGGTGCGCGGCGGAGAGCCGGTCCGCCACCTCCCGTACGACCGGGTGTTCGTGGTCGACGGCCTCGCTCGCGGCCACGTAGGCGTTGATGCCGGGGTCCTGCTGGATGAGTTCCATGCGGGACGACCCTAGGGAGACGGCCGGACAGAGTCAATGACTTTCCGCCCGGCCGTATATTCATGCAGCCCGATTCAGCGGGCCAGCTCTTCCTTCAGGGCCTGGAGGAAGGCGTCCACGTCGTCCTCCGTGGTGTCGAAGGCGCACATCCAGCGCACGTCGCCGGCGGCCTCGTCCCAGAAGTAGAAGCGGAAGCGCTCCTGGAGCCGGCGGCTCACCTCGTGCGGGAGGCGGGCGAAGACGGCGTTGGCCTGGACCGGGTAGAGGATCTCCACCCCGTCGAGGGCGCGCACCCCGGCCGCGAGGCGCTGGGCCATCGCATTGGAGTGGCGGGCGTTGCGCAGCCACAGGTCCTTCGCGAGCAGGGCCTCCAGCTGCACCGACACGAACCGCATCTTCGACGCGAGCTGCATGGACAGCTTGCGCAGGTGCTTCATGTGGCTGACCGCGTCCGGGTTCAGCACGATCACGGCCTCGCCGAAGACCATCCCGTTCTTGGTGCCGCCGTACGAGAGCACGTCCACGCCCACCGCGTTGGTGAAGGCGCGCATGGGCACGTCGAGCGAGGCGGCGGCGTTGGCTATCCGGGCCCCGTCGAGGTGCACCTTCATGCCCTTGGCGTGGGCGTGCTCCACGATCGCGCGGATCTCGTCCACCGTGTAGACGGTGCCCAGCTCGGTGTTCTGGGTGATCGAGACGACCTGGGGCATGGCCCGGTGCTCGTCCTCCCAGCCCCAGGCCTGCCGGTCGATCAGCTCGGGGGTGAGCTTGCCGTCCGGGGTCGGCACGGTGAGCAGCTTGAGGCCGCCCATCCGCTCCGGCGCGCCGCCCTCGTCCACGTTGATGTGGGCGGACTCGGCGCAGACGACGGCGCCCCAGCGGTCCGTGAGCGCCTGGAGGGCGGTCACATTGGCCCCGGTGCCGTTGAAGACCGGGAAGGCCTCGGCGCTCGGACCGAAGTGGCTGTGCACGATCCGCTGGAGGTGGTCGGTGTACTGGTCCTCGCCGTAGGCGACCTGGTGGCCTTCGTTGGCGAGGGCGAGGGCCGCGAGGACCTCGGGGTGGGCGCCGGCGTAGTTGTCGCTGGCGAAGCCCCGGACCGACGGGTCGTGGTGACGACGCGCGTCGGTCCTGGGGCCGAGGGCCGCGGTCACGGCTTGGGGGTCAGCCACAGACGCTGTCCATTCACTTCCTGGGCGGGCTTGTCCCACAGGCCGGCGATCTCTGAGGCCAGGTCGTCGACGTCGGTGAAGCCCGCGAACTTCGCGTTGGGTCGCTCGGCGCGCATGGCCTCGTGCACCAACGCCTTGATCACCAGGATGGCAGCCGCCGCCTGCGGGCCGTCGTCGCCCCCCAGCTTGCGGAAGGAGTCCGCCATGGCGAGGGTCCAGGCCTCGGCCGCCGCCTTGCCCGCGTTGTACGCGGCGTTGCCCGCGACCGGCTTGTGGGCGCCGGCCTGGCTGATCAGGGCGTAGCGGCCGCGGCCGCCCGCGCGGAGCAGCGGGTCGTGGAAGGCGAGCGAGGTGTGCTGGACCGTGCGGATCAGGAGCTTCTCCAGGAAGTCCCAGTCCTTGAGCTCGGTCTCCGTGAAGGAGGGGCTGCCGCGCCAGCCGCCGACGAGGTGGACCAGGCCGTCGATCCGGCCGAACTCCTTCTCGGTCTTGGCGGCCCAGTCGCGGGTGGCGGCGAGGTCGAGCAGGTCGACGGTGTCGCCGACGACCGTGGCGCCGCCGTGCGCGTAGCGGGCGGCGTCGACGGCCTCCGCGAGGCGGGCCGGGTCGGCGTCGGACGCGATCACGGTCGCGCCCGCCTCGGCGAGCCGCAGCAGCGTGGCGCGGCCCGCGGGACCGGCCGCGCCGGCGACCGCGATGACGGCGCCGTCGAGCGGCCCGCCGTTTCCTTCGGCGTTCATGGACACCGTCTCCTCCGTGCGCTCGGCGTTCTCCGGCTTCTCGGCAGGAGCGCTCACGCGGCGGCCCGCTCGGTGCGCGGGGCGCCGGCGGCGGTGATCCCCTTGGTGTCGGCGATCACGCCCTTCAGCTTCTTGGCGAGGGCCTCGAAGAACATGCTGAGCGGAAACTCGTCCGGAAGCACGTCGTCCACGAGTTTGCGCGGCGGCAGGGACAGGTCGAGTGCGTCGGGGCCCTTGGCCCACTTCGAGCCCGGGTGCGGGGCGAGGTAGGTGGAGACCAGCTCGTACGCCTTGAACCAGTGGACGAGCTTGGGGCGGTCGATGCCGTCGCGGTAGAGCTTCTCGATCTCGGCGCAGAGCTGGTTGGTGACCTCGGGGGCCCGCTGCCAGTCGATCTTGAGGGTGTTGTCCGTCCAGCGCACCACGTCGTGCTTGTGGAGGTACGCGAAGAGGAGCTGGCCGCCGAGGCCGTCGTAGTTGCGGTTCCGGTCGCCGGAGAGCGGGAAGCGGAACATGCGGTCGAAGAGGACGGCGTACTGCACGTCACGGCCGTGCGTGTTGCCCTCGGCCTCCAGCTTCACGGCCTCCTTGAAGGCGGTGAGGTCGCAGCGGAGCTCCTCCAGGCCGTACATCCAGAAGGGCTGGCGCTGCTTGATCATGAAGGGGTCGAAGGGCAGGTCGCCGTGGCTGTGGGTGCGGTCGTGGACCATGTCCCACAGGACGAAGGCCTTCTCGCAGCGCTCCTGGTCCTCGATCATCGCGGCGATGTCGGCGGGCAGCTCGATGCCCAGGGTGTCGACGGCGGCCCCGGTGACCTTGCGGAAGCGGGCGGCCTCGCGGTCGCAGAAGATGCCGCCCCAGGTGAAGCGCTCGGGGGCCTCGCGGACGGCGATGGTCTCCGGGAAGAGGACGGCCGAGTTGGTGTCGTACCCGGCGGTGAAGTCCTCGAAGGTGATGCCGCAGAAGAGCGGGTTGTCGTAGCGGGTGCGCTCCAGCTCGGCGAGCCACTCGGGCCAGACCATGCGGAGCACGACGGCTTCGAGGTTGCGGTCCGGGTTGCCGTTCTGCGTGTACATCGGGAAGAGCACGAGGTGCTGGAGCCCGTCGGCGCGGTCGGCGGCCGGCTGGAAGGCGAGCAGCGCGTCCAGGAAGTCCGGCACCGCGAAGCCGCTCTCGGCCCACTTGCGCAGGTCGGAGACGAGGGCGCGGTGGTAGGCGGCGTCGTGCGGGAGCAGGGGGGAGAGCTGCTCGACGGCGGCGACGACCCGGTCGAGGGTCGGCTCGACCTGGGAGCGGGCGGGGGCGTCCTCGGCCTCGAAGTCGATGGAGCCGTCCGCGCTCTGCCAGGCGCGGATCTCCTCCACGGCATTCTTGAGCTCGGGCCAGGCCGGGTGGTCGATGACCCGGGCGTCGGTGGATATCCCCCCACCGGTCACGTCCTGCACAAGAATTTCCGTCATGCCTCTTCCTCCACAGGAGAACCTTGCGTCAAGACACCGTATACATCGACGCTTCTCCCCCACAAGAGGAGCAAGGGAAATTATCCTGCGTGACCCCCCTATCGGCAGAAGTTTTTCCTGCCGCCGGGGGGTGAGGCCACGCTTCCGCCCTTCGGGTGGTTTCGGGACCGCGGGCCCGCCGGACCCCGGCTCACACCAGCGGCTTGACCAGCAGCTCGAACTCCAGGTCGTCGCGCTGGGGCACACCGAAGCGCTCGTCGCCGTAGGGGAAGGGGGTCGTCAGGCCCGTCCGCCGGTAGCCGCGCCGCTCGTACCAGGCGATCAGCTCCTCGCGCACGGAGATCACCGTCATGTGCATCTCGCGCACGTCCCACAGCTCGCGCACCCGGCGCTCGGCCTCCGCGATGATCCGCTTGCCGAGGCCCGCGCCCTGGAGCTCGGGGCGGACGGCGAACATGCCGAAGTAGGCGGCCTCGCCGCGGTGCTCCAGCTGGCAGCAGGCGACGGCCTCGCCGTCCCTCTCGACCACCAGGAGCCGGCTGCCGGGGGCGGTGATGACGGCGGCCACGCCGTCGGGGTCGGTGCGCTGCCCCTGGAGGATGTCCGCCTCCGTGGTCCAGCCGCCCCGGCTGGCGTCGCCCCGGTAGGCCGACTCCACGAGCGGGACGAGGACGGGGACGTCCTCCAGGACCGCTTCGCGGTAGCCGATCCGGCCGGTCTCCTGGGACGTGGCGGTGTCCATGTACGGGGCTCCCCTCGGGCTTCGGTGATCGGCGTGCGCGATCGTCCCGAGCCTAACGCGCGCCTCTTCGCTCCCCCTCGTACGCCTGTGCGCCCGCGTACCCCTCCGGAGGCACGGGCATCCCTCCCCCGAGGGGGACGGTGTCGAGGGGGAGGTGTGCCGTGCACGGACCGGCTCTGTCCGGCTGGTTGATGGTCGCCCTGTGCGCGGTGACGGGCGTGTACTGCCTGCTGCGGATGCGCGCGTGCGCCGGGGAGGAGCGGCGGACGGCCGGCGGCGAGGCGGTGATGGGGTTCGGGATGGCGTTCATGGCGCTGCCCGCCGCGGTCCTGACACCGCCGGGGTGGAGCTGGATGGTGTACGCGGCGGTGTTCGGCGCGACGGCGCTGCACGGTCTGGCCGCCGTCCGGCACGGCGGCCACCACGTCCACCATCTGATGGGCTCGCTCGCCATGGTCTACATGGCGGTGGCGATGGCGGCCCCGGGGAGCGCCGGGGCGCACGCGGGGCACACGGCGGCGGGCGCCGGGGGCATACCCGTGCTCACGGGCGGGCTCCTCCTCTACTACGCGGTGTACGTGCTGCGCGCGGGGGCGGGGCTCGTCCCGGTGACGGCGGGCGGTCCGGGGAACGGCCCGGCGGGCGGTGCGGACCGGACCGGCGGACCGGAGATGACGCTGGCGTGCCGCCTGTCGATGGCGCTGGGCATGGTGGCCATGCTCGTGACGCTCTGAGGGGGTACGGGGCGGAGGGGGCCGTGGCGCGCCGGCCGTGGGGCGTCGGCGCCGTGCCGTCGCACTGCCGTGCTGCCGGCTGCCGTGCTGCCGTGCTGCCGTGGCAACGAAACCGTGGCGTACGTCACTTGCTCTCCGCACCCGTACCCCCGACCGGTACCGCGCTCATAGGCTGGCGCCATGTGGGTCTCCCTCGTGCTGTTCCTGCTCGGCCTCCTGACCGCCCTCATGGCCCCCCGGCTGCTGTCCAGGGCGGACTGGGTCGAGCGAGAACCCGTGGTGGCCCTGTGGGTGTGGCAGTGCGTGGTGGCCGCCGTACTGCTGAGCTTCGCGCTCTCCATGACGTTCAGCGCGTCCGTCGCCTGGCAGGCCGTGCGCGGCCAGGTCTTCGCGCCCGCGCCGAGCACCGTGATCGAGGCGTACGAGCTGGGCACGAGCGGCCCCTGGTCCGCGGTGCTCGCGGTGGCCCTCGCGGCCGGCGGGGTGTGGTCCGGGGCGATGCTGGGCCGGGAGATCGGCCGGGCCCGCGCCCGGCGCCGGCAGCGCCGCTGCGACCTGCTGGTCCGCGCGCCCCTGATGCCCGGGGAGGAGCCGGGCGGCGAGCGCCTGGTGGTCCTGGAGGGCGAGCGGGCGGACGTCTGGTGGCTGGCGGGGCCGACGCCCCAGCTGGTCATCACCACGGCGGCGCTGCGCCGCTTGAAGGGGCGTCAGCTGGACGCGGTCCTGGCGCACGAGCAGGGCCACGCCCGCGCCCGGCACGACTGGCTGCGGCACTGCTCGGCGGCGCTGGCCGCCGGCTTCCCGGGGGTTCCCGTCTTCACGGCCTTCCGCGAGGAGATGCACCGCCTGGTGGAGCTGGCCGCCGACGACGTGGCCTCGCGCCGGTTCGGGCGGCTGACGATCGCGCTCGCGCTGGTCGGACTGAACGAGGACCGCGGGGTGTTCGGCCCCGGTCCGGGCCCGGGCGCGGACCTGCCCCGGCGGGTGAACCGGCTCCTGACCGCGGCGCCCCGGCTCACGGCCGGACGCCGGCTGCGCCTGACGGCGGCCGCGGCCCTGGTCCCCGTGGTCCCGGTGCTCGTGGCCTTCGTCCCGGCGCTGCGCGCGCTGGGTTAGGGCCTGCCCGGCAGAGTGTCCCGGACCGAGCGCCGGGAGGCGCGCGGGGCGTGTGAGGGGTCGTACGGGGCCGATCCTGGGGCAGGATCGGCGCATGCGATCCTCCGCCGTGGTCTCCGGAGTCCTGTCCGCCCTGCTGCTCGTGCTCGTCGCCGTCGGCTGGTCGCCGCTGCTCTCCTGCGACCGGGCGGTCGCCGAGGAGCTGCACCGCGGTGCCGTCGCCCACCCCGGCCTCACCCGGGTCAACCGCGTTCTGAGCGACTGGGTGTGGGACCCGCTGACCATGCGCGCCCTGGCCGCCGGGACGGCGGTGCTGCTGTGGTGGCGGAAGGAGCGGCGGCTCGCCCTGTGGGTGGTCGGAACGACCGTCCTGGCCCTGCTCCTCCAGCAGGGGCTGAAGGCCCTGGTGGGGCGGGAGCGGCCGCAGTGGCCCGATCCGGTCGACTGGGCGCGCTACGGGGCCTTCCCGTCCGGGCACGCGATGACGGCGACGGTCGTCTGCGGGCTGCTGCTGTGGGTCCTGGCGCTGCACTGGCGGGACGGACGGCGCGGCTGGGGCGCGCTCGCGAGCGCTGCGGTCGTGTCGGTCCTGGGAGTGGGCTGGACGCGGGCCTACCTGGGCGTCCACTGGCCCTCGGACGTCGTCGGGGGCTGGCTCCTCGGCTGGTTCTGCGTGGCCGTGGCGATCCTCGCGTACCGCAGGGGCGAGCGGCGCGGACCGCGGACCGTCCCGGGGACCGGCGGCACGGACGGCGGGAGCGGAAAGGCGGGAGAACGGTGAAGCCGCCTGTTCTGGACGATCCCCCGTGTCGCCCAGAACAGACGGCGTCCCCGGCGGTCCGCCACGGGGGCAGGCCGACGGGATGCGCCGAGTATATTGGCCGGCAGCCAGTCAACGCAGGAGTCCAGCATGTCCCCGCGTAGCCCGTCGGTCAATGAAGAGCTTCGGCGTCGGTCGCGGGAGCGCATTCTGCGGGCCACCGTGGAGCTCGTCGACACCAAGGGCTACGAGACGACCACGCTCGGCGACATCGCGGAGCGGGCGGGGACGGCGCGGGGGCTGATCTCGTACTACTTCCCGGGCAAGCGGCAGCTGCTCCAGTCGGCGGTGCACCGGCTGATGCACCTCACCCTGGCGGCGGCGCTGGAACGCGAGCCGCGCACGGAGGACGGCCGGGAGCGGCTGGCCCGCGCGATCGACGCGATCCTGGGGCTCGCGGTGGAGCGCCCGACCCTGATGCGGACCCACATGGCGGGCATCCTGCAGGCCGAGGGCTTCGTGCGCTGCGAGGAGCAGCAGCGCCTCGCCTTCCTGCTGCGGGACACGGTCGAGCGGTACGGCTCCGAGGACGTGGACACGGACTATCCGCTGCTGCGGGCCCTGCTGATGGGCGCGGTGGTGGCGGTGCTGCTGCCGGGGGCCCCGATGCCGTGGACGCGGCTGCGGTCGGAGCTGTTCGCGCGGTACGGCCTGGACTGGGAGCTCGGCGTGCCGCCGGACGGGGGTCCGCCCGGCGGCGCGCCGTCGTTCGGGTCACCTGCGGGCCGCGAGGGGCGCGGCGGGCCGGATCAGTCGAAGTAGTCCGGCTGCGTCTGGACGTTGAGCTCGTCCAGCCGGACCCGCTTAGCGGGGTCGGTGAGGCGGTCGGAGATCTTGAGGACGTCGAAGCCCTTGGCGATGTCGTTCGAGTAGATGTGGCCGTTGTAGTAGTACGCGGACCAGGAACCGCCGACCGACAGGGTGGTGTCGGAGAGCGGGCCGCGCTCGAAGTGGGCGATCTCCTTCGGCTTGGCCGAGTTCGTGAAGTCCCAGACGGAGACGCCGCCCTGGTACCAGGCCTGGACCATGAGGTCCTTGCCCTTGACCGGGATCAGGGAGCCGTTGTGGGCGACGCAGTTCTCGGTGGCGGCCTGGTGGCGCGGGATCTTGAAGTAGCTGCGGAAGACGAGCTTGCTCCGCTTCCCCTTGCCGACGACGTCGTAGATGCCGTTGGCGCCCCGGTTCGGGCCGACCTCGGCGTTGCAGGTGGCCGCGCCGCCGCCGCCGAGCTCGTCGGTGAAGACGATCTTGTTGGCCTTCAGGTTGAAGGTGGCGGAGTGCCAGAACGCGAAGTTGACGTTGTCCTGGACGCGGTCGATGACCCGCGGGCGCTCGGGGTCGGAGATGTCGAAGAGGATGCCGTCGCCCATGCAGGCGCCGGCCGCGAGGTCCTTCTCCGGCAGCACGGTGATGTCGTGGCAGCCGGTGGTCTTGGAGACGCCCGGGTTGGTGGGGGCGCCCGGGTTGCCGCCGCCGTCCGGGCCCTCGCCCGGGAAGAGGACGGGGAAACCGACGAGCCTGGCCTTCTCGGGCGCCTTGCGGGGCACCTTGATGACCGAGATGCCGTCGTGCGGGCGCCGGCAGTCCGGGAACGTGTCGCCGGGGCCGTAGGACGAGACGTACACGTACACGTCCTTGCGCTGCGGCACGAGCGTGTGGGTGTGGGAGCCGCAGGCGGTCTCGACGGAGGCGACGTACTTCGGGTTCCTGATGTCGCTGATGTCGAAGATCTTCATGCCCTCCCAGGACTCCTTGACCGTGGCGGGCTGGGTGGTGCTCGCACAGGAGTCGTCGCTGCGGGAGGAGTCGGTGGAGAGGAAGAGCAGGTCCCCGGAGACCGAGATGTCGTTCTGGGAGCCGGGGCAGAGGACCTGGGCGACGGTCTTCGGGGAGCTCGGCCTGCTGATGTCGAAGATCCGGAAGCCGTCGTAGTTGCCGGCGAAGGCGTACCTGCCCTGGAAGGCGAGGTCCGTGTTGAAGCCCGGCAGGGCGTCCTTGGGGATGTTGGCCAGGTGTTCGATGTTCCCGGAGTGGACGATCTCGTCCACTCCGGGTATCTCGCCGCTCCGGATCGCGGAGCGCGCGTCCGCGGCCTCCTCCGAGGAGACGGTGGCCCGGGCGGGGGCGTCTCCGGGGTCGGGGGTGGCGGCCACGGGTCCGGCGGCGAGCAGGGTGGCCAGCAGCCCGGCCGCGGCGGATGCCACGCCCAGGCGTCTGATCCGGCCGCGCGGATCGCGCGCGGCGGTCGTGGTACGCGGGGTACGCAACGAAGTCACTCGTCCTCCCTGGTGTCCGTTCGGCTCTGAACGGTGTTGGACCCCGGCAGTATGTTCCTTGCCGTGCACATATCAACAGATGGCAACGGAGACGTAATGAAGGATTCCGGTCGGCGCCCCGGAGAAAAGTGCTAGGAACGGTCCTTGTCCCCGCAAGAACACCTGGAGGTCGCGTTGTTGATCCGCCGTCAGCGTGCCGTCGTCGTGACCCTGACCGCCGCCGCCGTACTCGCCCTGGGCGCCTGCGACGCGGAGCCGGAGAAGAACGCGCCGCGGGCGGCCTCGACCGGGGGGACGGTGATCGCGCCGGGGAAGCCGGGTGAGCCGGCCCGGCGGGTCACCCCCGAGGAGGCCGCCCGACTGCTCCCCGACGAGAGCCCGAACGGCGCGGACTTCCGGTACGTCCAGATGATGATCGTGCACCACCGCCAGGCCCTGACGATGACGGAACTGGCCCCGGGACGGGCGGAGTCCGACGGGGTCAGGAAGGTCGCCGAACGCATCTCGGCCGCGCAGAAGCCGGAGATCGGCGCGATGGAGGGGTGGCTGAAGAACAACGGCGGGCCGCGCGACCAGGGCGGGCACGCCCATCACACGATGCCGGGCATGGCCACGGAGGCACAGCTGGCCGAGTTGCGGAAGGCGCGGGGCAAGGCCTTCGACGCGCTCTTCCTGAAGCTCATGATCACGCACCACCAGGGGGCCGTGACGATGGCGGCGGAGCTGCTGGGCGCGGGCAACAACGGCCTGGTGGAGGAGATGGCGAACGACGTGATCGCCCAGCAGACGTCGGAGATCGGCCGGATGCGCTCGCTGTAGGGACGGGCGCTCCCCGGCGGCGGCCGTCAGGCCGTCGTGCCCCCGGCCGCCTCGCCCCCGGCCCCTCCCTCGCGCCCGTCGCGGTCGGCCTGGGCCGTGGCCGCCGCGAGGACGGTGTCGAGGAGGCCGGGGAAGAGGGCGTCGAGGTCCTCCCTGCGCAGGACGTTGAGCTTCGCCGTCCCCCGGTACATCTGCCGGACGACTCCGCTCTCGCGCAGCACCCGGAAGTGGTGCGTCGTCGTGGACTTGGTCACCGGCAGGTCGAAGTACGAACAGCTCAGCCCGGTGCCCTCGCGCGCCATGTCCCGCACGATCCGCAGGCGCACGGCGTCCGCGAGCGCGTGCAGCACGTCTTCGAGGCGGATCTGGTCGCGCGCGGGGTGTTCGAGGACGCGCGGGCTGGTGGTGGTCGTCATGGCGGCTCCACTTCTCCGGGAAGGACCCATTGTACGATGATCCTCGTAGTTTGACAGTCGCCGTAGTACGGTGAGTATCGTACGAACATCTTCGCGGCATCCCGTCACCGAGGCACCCCGAAACGGAGTCCGTCATGAGCGTCGCCCTGTTCGAGCCCTACACCCTGCGGTCCCTGACCTTCCCCAACCGGGTCTGGATGGCGCCCATGTGCCAGTACTCGGCGGAGGCGACCGGCCCGGCCGCGGGTGTCGCCCGTGACTGGCACTTCGCCCACTACGCAGCCCGCGCCACCGGCGGCGCCGGACTGATCCTGGTCGAGGCGACCGCCGTCGCCCCCGAGGGCCGCATCAGCCCGGCGGACCTCGGCCTCTGGAACGACGCCCAGACCGAGGGGCTGCGGCGGATCGCCGGCTTCCTCAAGGAGCACGACACCGTGCCCGGCATTCAGATCGGGCACGCCGGGCGCAAGGCCTCGACCAACCGCCCCTGGGAGGGCCGCGGGCCCGTCGCGCCCGGCGGCGACGGCTGGCAGCCCGTCGGCCCCAGCCCGGTCCCGTTCGACGAGGGCCACCCGGTGCCGACCGAGCTGACCGTGGAGCGGATCCGGGAGATCACCGGGCAGTTCGCGGACGCGGCCCGCCGCGCCCTGGACGCCGGGTTCGAGGTGATCGAGGTGCACGGCGCCCACGGCTACCTCATCGGCGAGTTCCTCTCCCCGCACAGCAACCGGCGCACGGACGCGTACGGCGGCTCCTTCGAGAACCGGACCCGTTTCGCCCTGGAGGTCGTGGACGCGGTGCGGGCCGTGTGGCCCGAGGACCTGCCCGTCTTCTTCCGGATCTCGGCCACCGACTGGCTGGAGGAGCAGGGCTGGACGCCCGACGAGACCGTGCGGTTCGCCGCGCTGCTGCGCGAGCACGGCGTGGACCTGCTGGACGTCTCCAGCGGCGGCAACGGCGGACCGGCCCGGATCCCGGTGGGCCCCGGCTACCAGGTGCCCTTCGCCGCCCGCGTCAGGGCGGAGACCGGGCTGCCCGTGGCCGCCGTCGGCCTCATCACCGAGAGCGGGCAGGCCGAGAAGATCGTCGCCAACGGCGAGGCCGACGCGGTCCTCCTCGGCCGCGAACTGCTGCGCGACGCCTCCTGGCCCCGCCGCGCCGCCCGCGAGCTGGGCGCGGAGGTCCAGGCGCCGTCGCAGTACGCCTGGGCGATCTGACGAGGTCACGGGGGTGGCGGGGCGCGTCCCGGAGGCGTTGTCAGTGGGCGGGTGCAGACTGGCCGTATCCGTGACAAGGACGTCCTGGAGGTGGCAGTCATGCCCGGTGTACCCGACGCACTCCTCACCGTGGGGACCCGCAAGGGCCTCTTCATCGGCCGCAGGCACGACGGGCGGTGGGAATTCGACGATCCGGCGTTCCCCGCGCAGGCGGTGTACTCGGTCGCCATCGACACCCGAGGGCCCGCGCCGCGCCTGCTCGTCGGCGGGGACAGTGCCCACTGGGGCCCGTCCGTCTTCCACTCCGACGACCTCGGCCGGAGCTGGACGGAGCCGTCCCGGCCGGCCGTGAGGTTCCCCGAGGACACCGGGGCCTCGCTGGAGCGCGTCTGGCAGCTGCACCCGGCGCCGGAGCACTCCCCCGGCGTGGTGTACGCGGGGACGGAGCCGGCCGCGCTCTTCCGGTCGGCGGACGGCGGCGAGTCCTTCGAGCTGGTCCGCCCGCTCTGGGAGCACCCGACCCGTTCGCGGTGGGTGCCCGGCGGGGGCGGCGAGGCCGTGCACACCGTGGTCACCGACCCCCGCGACCCGGACGCGGTCACGGTCGCGGTGTCGACCGCCGGGGTGTTCCGGTCACGGGACGGCGGGGCGGCGTGGGCGCCCTCCAACGAGGGCGTGTCCGCGGTGTTCCTGCCGGACCCGCACCCCGAGTTCGGGCAGTGCGTCCACAAGATCGCCCAGGACGCGGGCGATCCGGACCGGCTCTACCTCCAGAACCACTGGGGCGTCTTCCGCAGCGACGACGCGGGCGCCGTCTGGTCCGACATCGGCGCGGGGCTCCCGTCCGACTTCGGGTTCGCGGTCGCCGCGCACCCCCACCGCCCGGACACCGCCTACCTCTTCCCCATCAACGCGGACTCCGACCGGGTGCCCGCGGGCCGCCGGTGCCGGGTCTACCGCACGACCGACGCCGGGGGCACGTGGGAGCCGTTGTCGGCCGGGCTGCCCGGGGGCGACCACTACGGCACGGTGCTGCGGGACGCGCTGTGCACGGACGACGCGGACCCGGCGGGCGTCTACTTCGGCAACCGGAACGGCGAGGTGTACGCGAGCGAGGACGACGGGGACACCTGGCGGCTCCTCGCCGAGCACCTGCCGGACGTGCTGTGCGTGCGGGCGGCGGTGCTCTGAGACGTACGGGCGGTGGCGGTCCGGTGCATGCGCGCGGGCGGTGGCCCGGGGCGTGCCGCCGCCCGCGCGTCGGGTCAGGGCAGGCGCCAGTCCACCGGCTGCGCGCCCAGGCCGAGCAGGAGTTCGTTGGCGCGGCTAAAGGGCCGGGAGCCGAAGAAGCCCCGGTCCGCCGACATCGGGGAGGGGTGCGCGGACTCGACGGCCGGGAGGCCGTTCAGGAACGGGCGGGTGTTGCGGGCGTCGCGGCCCCACAGGATCGACACCAGGGGCTTGCCGCGGGCCGCGAGGGCGCGGATCGCCTGCTCCGTGACCTCCTCCCAGCCCTTGTCCCGGTGGGCGCCCGGCTTGCGCGGGGCGGTGGTCAGCGCCCTGTTGAGGAGCAGAACGCCCTGGCGGGTCCAGGGGGTCAGGTCGCCGTTGGACGGCCGTGGCAGGCCCAGGTCGGTGTGCAGCTCCCGGAAGATGTTCTCCAGGCTGCCGGGCAGGGAGCGGACCTCGGGCGCGACCGCGAAGCTCAGCCCGATCGCCATCCCCGGCGTGGGATAGGGGTCCTGACCCACGATCAGGACCCGTACGTCGTCGAAGGGCTGCTGGAAGGCCCGCAGGACGTTCGGCCCGGAGGGCAGGTAGGTCCGGCCCGCGGCGATCTCCGCCCGCAGGAAGTCGCCCATGGCCGCCACACGTCCCGCGACGGGGCTCAGGGCCTCCGCCCAGCCGGGCTCCACCAGTTCACTCAAAGGTCGCGCTGTCACGGTCCGTCACTCTACCGGCCTACAGTGACAACGGCCCCGGACGCCCGCCCGGGCCGCCCCTCACACCCCGGCGCGAGGACGGTGCACCTTGGTCTCCGTGAACGAACCCTCCAACGGCCCGACCGTTCCCGGCGTTCCTGACGTTCCCGGCGTTCCGGCCGGTCTGGTCGTCGGTGTCGACTCCGGCGGTTCGGGGCTGCGGATCGCCCTGGCCGACGCCGCGACCGGCGCGGTCCTCGACACCCGCGTCTCGAACGAGCCGGTGCGGACCGGGCCGGGCGGGATCTCCGCCGCCCACTTCCTGGAGCAGGTCCTGCCGGCCGTCCGCGCCCTGGTCGAGCCCCACGGCGGACGGCCGCTGCTCGCGGCGGCCGTGGGCGCCGCCGGCATGGCGACCCTCGGGGACGAGCTGCGGGCCGGACTGCCGGGCGCGCTCGCGGAGGCCTGGGGGGTGCGGCGGCTCGCGCTCGCGGCCGACGCGGTCACCGCGTACACCGGGGCGCTCGGGCAGCGGCCGGGCGCGGTCGTCGCGGGCGGGACGGGGATGATCGCGCTCGGCACGGACCTGGCGTCCTGGCGGCGGGCCGACGGCTGGGGGCACCTCCTGGGCGACTGCGGCAGCGGCGCCTGGATCGGCCGGGCCGGCCTGGAGGCGGCCATGCGCGCGTACGACGGGCGGCGCGGCGGCTCGGCGGCGCTCCTGGACCGGGCCGAGAAGCTGTTCGGACCGGCGGCGGGCCTCCCGGGCGCGCTCTACCCGCGGACGGACCGGCCCGCCGTGCTGGCCTCCTTCGCGCCCGAGGTGGGGCGCTGCGCCCCGGAGGACCCGGTGGCGGCGGACATCCTGGCGCGGGCCGGTGCGCACGTCGCGGAGGCGGCCGGGGCCGTGTGCCCGGCCGGGCCCGGGGCGGTGGTGGCCCTGACCGGGGGCCTGTTCCGGATGGGCGACCCCCTGCTCGTACCCCTGCGGGCGGCGCTCGGGGAGCTGCTTCCGCACGCCCGGACGGTGGAGGCGGCGGGCGATCCGCTGGCCGGGGCGGTCGCCCTCGCCTCGGCGCTCGCCACCGGGACGCTCCGCCTGCCGGGGGACCCGGCGCTGCTCCGGCTGTTCGGCGAGGGGGTGTCGTAGAGCGTGCCCGGCCGGGGTGCGCCGGACTGGCCCTGGCGGGGTGTCCGCGCAGGTGGGGGCCGGTGCGGCGGGTCGGAGGGCGGCCGGAAGGAGACGGAAGCGGCGCCGGGGACCGGACATAGGGGGACAGAAGGCGCGTGACCGCACCTCAGCGAACGGCGGCGGGGGTGAAACCAGTAGCATGCGGCGCCATGAGCTCCCCCACTGGGCCTGCTTCCGGCCTGCCTGTACGAATGCCTCGACCCCGCCAGTCCGGGCGGCACCGTCGCCCCGAACCCGCGGCGGCGCCCGAGGGCGCTCCCGCACTGGTTCTCGCCGTCCCCGGCGTGCCGTCCGCCGCCATACGCTCGCTGGCCGAAGAGGTCGTGAGCATCGCCCGTTCCGAGCTGCCCGGCCTGGAGGCCGTGATCGGCTTCCTGGAGGGCGACGACGTCGAGTTCCCGTCCCTGGCGAACGTGCTGAAGGCCGTCGAGACGCTGCGCACCGAGCGGTACGAGCTGGCCCTGGCCGCCGGCCGCGAGGTCGCCGCCCCGACGGGCCCGGCCGCGGTCGTCGTCCCGCTGCTCGCCGGTCCGGACAGCGCCCAGACGCGCCGGGTCCGCCAGGCCGTGATGGACGGCGGCAACACCGCCGAGCTGACCGACGTCCTCGGTCCGCACCCGCTGCTCGCGGAGGCGCTGCACGTGCGCCTGTCGGAGGCGGGCCTGGCCCGCGCCGACCGCGCCCGCCTGTTCACGGTCACGACGGCCGCCGACGGCATCATCCTGGCCACGGTCGGCGGCGAGGAGGCCGTGCAGGCCGCCGGGATCACCGGCATGCTGCTCGCCGCGCGCCTCGCCGTGCCGGTGATCGCCGCCGCGCTCGACCAGGAGGGTTCGATCGCCTCCGTCGCCGAGCAGCTGCGCGCCGCCGGCTCGGAGCAGCTGGCCCTCGCGCCGTACCTGATCGGTCCCGAGCTGGCCGAGGGGCTCCTCGACGAGGCCTCGAAGGAGGCCGGGTGCGCCTCCGCCGAGCCGCTGGGCGCCTACCCGGCGATCGGCAAGCTGGTGCTCTCGCAGTACTCGGCCGCGCTCGGCATCCCGCCGCAGCAGCCGCAGGGCGCGCCCGCGTCCTGAGGGCCGCGACGCCGTTCGCCGCCCACGGAAGGGCCCGCACCGGACGGTGCGGGCCCTTCGGCGTGTCCGGGGCTTTCGCGTTCGGGGCTGGAAGATCAGCCGAGGACGACGCAGGAGGCCGCCGGGGCCTCGATCGCGCCCGCGCGGGACGGGACGCCGGTCTCGGGGTCGAGGGCGAACCAGGTGACGTCGCCGGAGCGCTCGTTCGCCGCGTACAGGTGCCGTCCGGAGGGGGCGAGGGTCAGGTCGCGGGGCCAGGTGCCGCCGCAGGGCACGGTGGCGGTCAGCGCGGCCTTCGACCCGGACGGGTCGAGGGCGAGGACGGCGAGGGTGTCGTCGCCGCGGATCGCGGCCCAGAGGAAGCGCCCGTCGGGGGCGGCGACCACCTCGGAGGGGTAGCTGGGGCCGGGGGTGCCCTCGGGGACGACGGGGGTCTCGCCGAGCGGTTCGAGGGTGCCGGTCTCCGCGTCCCAGCGGCAGACGGTGAGGACGGGCTCCAGCTCGTGCAGGACGTACGCGTGCGTGCCGGACGGGTGGAAGGCGAGGTGGCGGGGACCGGTGCCGGGGCGCAGCGCGGTCTCGCCGTGGAGGGTCGGCGTCCCGGTCGCGGGGTCGAGGGAGTAGATCCACACGGAGTCGGTGCCGAGGTCCGTGCTCAGGGCCCAGCGGCCGCTGGGGTCGGGGAGGACCTGGTGGGCGTGCGGGCCGCTCTGGCGGTCCGCGACGGGCCCGCTCCCCTCGTGGCGCAGGACCGCCGCGGCGGGGCGGACGGTGCCGTCGACGGCCAGGGGCAGGGCGGTGACGCTGCCGGAGGTGTAGTTGGCGGTGAGGACCTGTCCCCCGGCCAGGGCGAGGTGGGTGGGTCCGGAGCCGTCGACGGGGACGGGCGCGCCGAGCGGCCGGGGCGCGGGCCCGGTGGCGTCGAAGGCGGCCACGGCGCCCGCGTCGGTCTCGGACACGGCGTACAGGAGGGGCCCGGCGAGGGCGAGGAAGGAGGGGTCGGCGACGGCGTCGCTGGCGCCGGTGACGGTCAGCGCGCCCGTGTCGGCGTCGACCTCGGCGGTGAGGACCCCGCGTCCGCCCGCCGAGGTGAAGGAGCCGATGTACGCCCGTACGGCGTCCTCGTGCTCCCGGTTCCGGACCGTCCCTGCGTCGCCCACGGCGTCTCCCCTGTTCCGGTGCCGGCCGCGTTCGGCCGGCCGTTCGCGGCCGACGGTAGCAGGGGTCTAGACCAAAGGGCCGGAACCGGGGTCGGTTCCGGCCCCGCGTCGGGGCGTTCCGGCTCAGGCGGCCGGGACCAGGGGCGCGCGCGGGGAGGTGCGCAGGGGGGCCGCGAGGTCGACGAGGGCCTGCTCCAGACCGTGCAGGTGGCCGAGGGCGGCCTCGGCGCCGGGGTGGTGGCGCGGTGTTCCGGCCGCTTCGGCGACCGCGGACCGTACGGGCTCCGCCGGGGGGACGAGGGCGTGGACGGCGGCCTCGACGCGCCAGGCGGCGGCCGCGAGCCGGGCGTCGTGGGAGGCGTCCGGGTCGGCGGCGACGGCGGCGAGGCCCCTGATCTCGCGGGCGCAGTCGTCCAGGAGGGCGAGCACCCGGCGGGCGCGGGCCTTGCGGGCGCGCAGCGGGCTCAGCGGGTGCACGAGCGGCGCGAGGGAGAGCCGGACCCGGCCGAGCAGGAGCTCCAGTTCGGCGGCGTGCGGCGCGGGGTCGGCGTCCGGGTCGCCGGCGAGCCGGCGGGCGGCGGCCGTGGTGCAGGTGTGCACGCAGGTCACGGCCCGCTCGATCCAGGCGTTGGTGGCGGCGTGCGTGGTCACGGGCAGCAGGGCGACGCCGATCGCGGCGCCGATCGCGCCGACGGCGGTCTCCTGGAAGCGCAGGACGAGGAGACCGGGGTGCAGGACGCCGAGCAGGCCGTACAGGAGTCCGGCCATGACGGTCACGAAGAACATCATCCAGCTGTACGAGAGCGGGGCGGTGTAGAAGATCCCGAAGACGCACACGGCGACGAGGAGGGCGGTCGGGGCGGGCGCGCCGCCCAGGGGGACGGCGATCAGGAGTCCGGCGGCGATGCCGGTGACGGTGCCGAGGACCCGGCGGAAGCCCCGGACGAGGGTCTCGCCGCGCGAGGCGGTGTTGACGAAGATCCACCAGGCGGTGCCGACGGCCCAGTACCAGCGCTCGTGGGAGATCAGCTGGCCGGCGGCGAGGGCGACGGCGCAGGCGGCGGTGGCCTGGAAGGCCTGGCGGGTGGTGGGGCGGGCGAGGCCGGCGCCCGGCAGCGGGGTGGGCGCGGCGGGCGGCGGGACGCGCCGCTCGATGCACCAGGCGCCGAAGCGGACGGCGCCGGAGGCGAGCAGGGCGAGGGCCACGGCCGCGTACAGCTCCGGGAGCTGCGCGGGGAGCGCGTGGAGGAACTGCGTCACGAAGAACTGCATGAAGGCGAAGATGCCGAGGGCGTGCCCGCGCGGTCCCCAGCGGCGGGCGTAGACCCCGGCGAAGACGACGAGGAGCCAGGCGGTGTCGCGCAGGAGGGGGACGTCGTGGAGGACGGTGGCCAGGGCGAGGACGGGGAAGCCGGCGGCGGGCAGCAGGGCGGTGGTGACGGCCTGGCGGCGCACGGTCGGGTCGCCCACGGTGAAGAGGGCGAGCAGCGCGGCGAGGCCGGCCGTGATGGAGGCGGTGAGGGAGAACCCCGCGAGCTCGGCGAGCGCGACCGCGAGGCCGATGCCGAGGACCGCCCGCAGGGAGACGCGCAGTCGGACGAGGCCCGGATCCGGGGCCACGAACATCTTCTTCACGGCCAAGGCCGCCCCCTTGTCTTGCCTTCCGCCGGCCGCGCGGCGCCCCGGGGTGGTGGGGTCGTGCGGACACGACGAAGGCGCCGCGGTCCGGACCGGCCTCGTCGCCGCCCCGGCGCTGCGCGGCGCCGAAAGTACGTGGATACGACACAGGAAAACATCCCGAGCCCATTGGCTCAACTCATCGCCGATCCACTGGACCATCTGCCCGGCTCGGGGGCCGTCACATGCTCCATTGGTGGGCCAACGGACCATCTTCGCCGGGGCGTCGCCGTTCCGGTGGACGCGGGAACCCGGCCGAATACCGGAAGGGTGGGGTCCGGGTCTCGACGGCTTGCCCCGCGCACGCCTATCCTCACTGCTTACTTACTCGTCAGTAACAGACTGGCGCCGTCGTTTCGGAGGTCCCTCATGCCCCGGCCCGCACGTTCCGCCCTCGCTCTCGCCGGCCTGCTGGCCGCCGCGGGCACCGCCCACTTCCTCGTCCCGAGGCCGTTCGACTCGATCGTGCCCCGCGCCCTGCCGGGCAGCCCGCGGACGTGGACACGGGCCAGCGGGGTCGCCGAGCTGGCACTCGCCGCCGGCCTCGCGGTGCCGGGGACGCGCCGGGCGAGCGCCCGGGCGACCGCCTTCTTCTTCGTCGCCGTCCTCCCGGGCAACGTGAAGATGGCGTACGACTGGCGCCACCGCTCCACGGCCGCCAAGGCCGTCGCCTACGGCCGCGTCCCGCTCCAGCTCCCCCTGGTCCTCTGGGCCGGGCACGCGGCCCGCGCGGAGGACTGACGCGCAGGAGGCGGGGGCGCGGAGGTCCGGGGAGCGTAGAGTCGGCCCGGGGCAGGCGGGACGAAGGAGGCCGGCGGGGCATGGCGGTGGACGAGCTCGACACCCGCATCCTGCGGCTGCTGATCGAGCAGCCGAGGACGAGCGTGCGCGAGTACGCGCGGATCCTGGGCGTGGCGCGGGGCACCGTACAGGCCCGGATCGACCGCCTGGAGCGGGACGGCGTGATCACGGCGACCGGGCCGGTCCTCTCCCCCGCCGCCCTCGGCCACCCGGTGCTGGCCTTCGTCCACGTCGAGGTGACCCAGGGGCACCTGGACGAGGTCGGGGACGCCCTCGCGGCCGTGCCGGAGATCGTGGAGGCCTTCTCGATCACCGGCGGCGGCGACCTGCTGACCCGGGTGGTGGCGCGGGACGCCGGGCACCTGGAGGACGTCATCCAGCGGCTGATCCGGCTGCCCGGGGTGGTCCGCACCCGGACCGAGATCGCCCTGCGCGAGCGGGTGCCGCACCGGCTGCTGCCGCTGGTCGAGGCGGTCGGGCGGAGGCCGGGGACCTCCTGACCTCCCCACATCGGGTCGCACATGCGGCCAAATAGGCCGCGATTCCCTTGCATATGCGGCGACTGGGCCCCTAATCTTGCGCGCATGCAGTCCTACACCATCGGGCAGGCCGCGCGTCTGCTGGGCGTCAGCTCCGACACGGCGCGCCGCTGGGCCGACGCGGGCCGGGTCACCACCCACCGCGACGAGAACGGCCGGCGGCTCATCGACGGCCGCGACCTCGCCGCCTTCTCCGTCGAGGTCGGCCAGGGCGCCGCCGGGGACGGCGAGGAGGCGTACACCTCGGCGCGCAACGCGTTCCCCGGGATCGTGACCGCCGTCAAGCTCGGTGACGTCGCGGCCCAGGTCGAGATCCAGGCCGGTCCGCACCGGCTCGTCTCGCTCCTCACCCGGGAGGCCGTGGAGGAACTGGGACTCGAGGTCGGCATGCAGGCCACCGCCCGCGTGAAGTCGACCAGCGTGCACATCGACGTGACCTGACCGCGTACGGGCCGGGGGCGGCGGGCTCAGCGGAGGCTCCGGGCGACCAGGATCGCCACGTCGTCCTGGGCGGATCCGCCCAGGAGCCGGGCGAGGACCTCGTCGCACAGTGTGTCCAGGGGCCGGTCGAGGGGCCGGAGCGCGTGGGCGAGCTGCCCCATGCCCTGGTCGAGATCGCGGTCGCGGGCCTCGACCAGGCCGTCCGTGTAGAGGACGAGCAGCCCGCCCGCGGGCAGGACCACCTCCTCCGTGCCGAAGTCGTGGCCCCCCGTGCCCAGGGGGGTGCCCGGCGGTCCGTCGAGGAAGCCGACGTTCCCGTCCGGGGTGGCGACGACCGGCGGCGGGTGTCCCGCGCGGGCGATCGTCCAGCGGCCGGTGGCCGGGTCGTGGACCGCGTAGACGCAGGTCGCCATCTCGTCCTCGTCCAGGTCGGCCACGACGGCGTCGAGGGAGCTGAGCATCCGGGCCGGCGGGATGTCGTGGCGGGCCAGGGTGCGGACGGCGGTGCGCAGCTGTCCCATGACGGCCGCCGCGTGGATGCCGTGGCCCATGACGTCGCCGATGACGAGCCCGGTCCTGCCGCCCGGCAGGGCGATGGCGTCGTACCAGTCGCCGCCGACGTCGTGGGCGCTCGCGGGGAGGTAGCGGCCGGTGAGTTCGAGGCCGGCGACGGCGGGGAGCGCGTTGTTGGTGAGGGAGCGCCGGAGGGTGAGGGCGGCCTCCCGCTGGGTGGTGTAGAGGCGTGCGTTGTCGATGTGGAGGGCGGCACGGGCCACGACCTCGTCGATGAGGACCCTGTCCTGGGCGTCGAAGGGCTCGCGGCCGCGCAGCCGGGTCACCGTGATCGTGCCGAGGACCTTGCCCCGGGCCACGAGGGGGACGAGCCGCGCCGAGCCGATGCGGGCGGCGAAGTAGGTGCGCAGCGGCTCGGCGCGCGGGCCGCCGAAGAGGGCCGGCAGGTCGGACGTGTAGAGGTCGGTGGGCCGCCCCTGGGCGACGGCCCGCTCGTACGCGGAGTCGAGCGGGATCTGGAAGGTCTGCCCCGGTAGGAGCTGGGACGTGGGGGCGGCCGGTTCGGGGAAGCGGGCGGCGAGCCGACGCAGGACGCCCCGGGTGGAGGCGGCCGACTCGTCCGGCGCGAGGACCGACTCCAGCATCTGCACGTCGGCGGAGTCGGCGAGCTGGGGGACGAGGAAGCGGACGGCCTCCTCGGCCGTCCGCGCGAGGTCCAGGGTGGTGCCGATCCGGGCGCCGGCCTCCGAGAGCAGGGCGAAGCGGTGGCGGGCCCGCTCGACCTCGTCGTGCGCCTCCTGGCTCTCGGTGATGTCGACGAGGGAGGCGATGAGCCCCAGGGGCCGGCGGTCGCCGCGACCCAGGAGCGGGGCGTACGAGCAGGACCAGAAGCGGTCGCGGTCCGGGTCGGCGGGGGTGCGGCCGACCCGGCGCGCGTCGACGACGGCGGTGCCGCTGTCGAGGACCCGGCGCATCAGGGCTTCGAGCGAGTCGGCGTTGACGCCGGGCACGACCTCGGTGAGGCGCCGGCCGACGTGCTCGGCGGCCGGGACGCCGTTCATCCGGGCCAGGGTGTCGTTGACGCGCAGGAAGCGCAGGTCGGGGCCGAGCAGGGCGAGGCCGATGGGCGACTGGGTGAAGAGGCTCTCCATCGCCGCCAGGTTCTCGCGCATCCGCAGGACCTCGGAGGTCTCCACGGCGATGAGCATCGCGCCCGTCCGCCCCTCCGGGTCGGCGGCCGGCACGATCCACATCTCCATGGCGACCGTGTGGCCGTCGCGGTGGCGGACGGGCAGCGTGCCCATGATGGTCTCGCCCGCCTGGACGCGGAGGGTGAGCCGGTCGGCGAGCTCCCGGTTGGCGTCGGGAACGAGGAGCGGGGTGGCGAGCCGTCCGAGCACGTGCTCGGGGCGGTGGCCGAGGAGGTCCTGGGCGGCGAGGGACCATTCGACGACGCGGCCGTCGGCGTCCTCCCGCCAGAGGGCGATCGGCAGCAGTTCGCGGAGCACGCCGGCGTCCCCCACGGCCGCCCGCGGCGGCTGCGGGACCCTGTTCGACGACTGGTGAGTCTCCAACGCATCGCCCCACGCCTCGGCCGGCCCCTGGGGGCGCGATCCCTACTGAATCACCCTATCCGAGACATAGGCGACGGGCGCCGCGCATGCGGCCGTTCGATGCCCCGGGCCACCGGGCGGCCGGAGGTGACAGGTGCGGCCGGGAGCGGCGAAGATCTGCACGGACGCCTCCGGGCGGCCCGGTACGCGTCCTCGCCACCGGGTCCGTACGGGACGCCGGCGGACGGATGGGAACGCGTGCGGCCGTGGACGTGGACCGGACGTGCGCGGATGTGGATGCGTACGGCCGTGGACGTGTGCGGACGTGCGCGGATGTGGATGTGTACGGCCGTGGACGTGTGCGGCGAAGCGGGCGGCGGACCGGCCGGGGCCGGCGCCGCTCCGAGGACCAGGGAACGACCCGAGTACAGGGGTGCGCGCGTGAGCAGAGTGATCGACGGCCGTTTCGAGCTGGTGGAGCGGCTGGGCGGGGGTGGCATGGGGACGGTGTGGCGCGCCCGGGACCTGGCCCTCCACCGCGACGTGGCGCTCAAGGAGGTGCGCCCGCCGGACCCGGCGATGGCCGAGTACGACACCGAGGGCGCGCGGACCCTGCGCGCGCGGGTGCTGCGGGAGGCCCGCGCGCTGGCCCGGATCGACCACCCCAACGTGGTGACGATCCATCACATCGTGGACGCGGGCGAGGGCACCTACCCGTGGCTCGTGATGGAGCTGGTCACCGGCGGCTCCCTCCAGGACCGCCTCGACCGGGGCACGATGACCCCCGCCGAGGCCGCCGCCCTCGGCCGCGAACTGCTCTCGGCGCTGCGCGCCGCCCACGGCCTGGGCATCGAGCACCGCGACGTGAAGCCCGCCAACGTCCTGCTGCGGCCCGACGGGCGGCCGGTCCTCACCGACTTCGGCATCGCGGCGATCCGCGAGTCCACCGCCCTGACCGCCTCGGGCTCGATCATCGGCTCGCCGGACTACATGGCGCCCGAGCGGATCCGGGGCGGCGCGAGCGGCCCGGCGGCCGACCTGTGGTCGCTGGCCATGCTGCTGTACGTGGCGGTGGAGGGGCACCACCCGCTGCGCCGGGAGAACACCCTGGCGACCCTGGCGGCGGTCATCTCCGACGACGTGCCTCCCCCGGTCCGGGCCGGCGCGCTGACCGGCGTACTGACCCGGCTGCTCGTACGGGACCCGGCGGCGCGCCCGGACGCGGCGGAGGTGGACCGGGCGCTGGCGTCCGTCGCGACGGGGGCGCCGGGGGACGACGGGGCGGTACGGGACCGGGTGCCGGGGTTCGGAGCGTCCGGCTTCGGGGGGCCGGGCTCGGGAACGCCCGCCTCAGAGGTGTCCGGCCCCGAGATGTCCGGCTCCGGGGGAACGACCTCGTTCCGGCTCGCACCGCCGGCGGCGGGCGGCCCGGCGGGGCCGACGGGCCCGACGGGCACTCCGGCAGGGGCTCCAGCGGCGGGCGCTCCGGCGGGGTTCCCCGGCGTATCGCCCGCGACCGCGCCGGTGGCGGGCGGCGCTCCCGGGCGGCGCGGGCGCCGGGTCGCCGTGGCGGCCGCCGTGGTGGCGGTCCTGGCGGTGGGGATACCCGTCGCCGCCGTGACCTGGGACCGGGGCGCGGACGACCGGAACGGCGGGCCGGCCGCCGCCCCCTCGCAGCAGGGTCCGGGAGCACAGCGGCCCTCGGGGTCCGCGGCGCCCACCACGGTGCCCTCGAAGGAGCCGGCGGCGGAGGCGACCGCCGGGAAGCTCGACCTGCTGACGCCCGCTGGGATCCGCACCGCCGTCGCCGCCGTCAAGGAGGCCTCGGGCGGCGCCAAGGTCAGCAGCTTCGTCGTGTACCCGGAGTACGCGGTGGCCGAGGCGATGGTCGAGGGCAGCACGACCCGGTACGACCGGTACATGTACCGGGGCGGGGACGTGGCGGTCCGGCAGGGCCCCGGCGGCACCGCCTTCCCCGGCTCGGTCCCGGTCGACCTGGACACCTTCGCGTGGGACGCACTGCCGGCGCTCCTGAAGCGCGCCGACAAGGAGCTGGGGGTGGAGGAGCCCGTCAACCGCTACCTGGTCGTCAGCCCGGCCTCGACCCTCAGGGGCAGCGATCCCGAGATGAGCGTCTACCTGTCCGACACGTACGGGTCCGCCTATCTGGCGGCCGACGCGAAGGGCCGGGTGACCGCCGTCCATCCCCGCGAGGACTGACGGGCGGGGAACCGACGGTCGGGGCCGCCGCGACGGAGGACCAGGAGGCCCGGGTCCACCCGCTCGGCCGCCTCGTGCGTCTCCTGGACGGCCGCCGCGACCGGTCCGGCCCCGGACCTCCGAGGCACACGGACGCACAAGTTCCCGACCTCGGAGGGCCCCGACGGCCTGCGCTTCTTCGAGGAGGTGGGCGTGATCGCGGTGAACGACGACGAGGTGGGCGTCTTCTGGTCGTTCGGGGCGTGCTGACGACGTCCGGGGAGGAGCGCCCGGGGGATGCGGATAAGGTGGCGTTCGCTTCCGGATTCGACCCTGCATTCGATCTCGCATTCGAGCCCGGATCCCTTGCCCTCTCCTGGGAATTGAGGTAGCCGGACCATGGCCGCGAGCCGCGTAACGGGGGAGTCGGACGTACGTCGGCGGGGTGGCCATGCACACCGAACGGCCCCTCCGCGTTCCCGTCGGGCGGGACGCCGAGCGGTGGCGGACCTTCCCCGGTGAGCGGACGCTGGTCGTCGCCGCGCGGACCGTCGTCTCCACCACCCGGGTCCTGGAGTGCCTGCCCGCCGTGCTGCGCGACGACAGCCGGGTGAGCGTCGTCTTCGCGTACGACCCCACCTCCGCGTTCAACGACGGCGTCCTCGACCTGCTGCACGACTCCGGCTGCCGCGTGATGCCCTGGTCGCAGCTGGGCGACGTCTCCCCCGACCCGGTCCTCACCGCGAGCGAGAACGTCGACCTGCCCGAGGGCACGTGCCCCGTCCAGGGCCAGTTCGCCGAGCGCCGACGTGCTGGTGACGAGGACGGCGCTGCCGGGACCCTTGGGCACGAGGGGCCGGACCTGGGCCGGGTCGCCCACGTCGTCCAGGACGACGAGCAGGCGCCGGTCGGCGGTGCGGGTGCGGAAGAGCGCGGCCCGTTCCTGGAGCGAGGCGGGCATGTACGTGTCGAGGACGCCGAGTCCGCGCAGGCACATGGCGACGGCCTCGGAGACGTCGCCGCCGGACTGTCCGCGCAGGGCGGCGAAGTCCACGTACAACTGGCCGTCGGGGTAGCGCTCCCGGGTGCCGGCGGCCCAGTGCCAGGCGGTCGCGGTCTTGCCCACGCCGGGCAGTCCGTGGAGGACACCGATGCCGACCGGGGGCGACGCCCCGGAGGCGGACGGGGCGGGCGGACCGAACCAGCGGTCGAGTTCGGAGAGGTCGGCGGTGCGGTTGACGAAGACGGCGGTGAGCGCGGGCACCTGGTCGGGGCGCGGCCGGGGGGCGGGAGGTTGCGGCACGTACACGTTGATATCGCCGTGGACCGACGATCCCTGGAAGACCGGGCCGTGGTTCACCCCGCCGTCGACGTACGCGACCGTGCCCGGCGTCCCGAAGGCGGCGACGATCTCCTGGCGTTCGGTCACGGGCGTATCGGATCCCCGCCGGCGGAACAGGCGCCAGTTCCGCGCCTTCGTCTGCTCCCAGAGGTCCGAGACGACGAGACCGAACACGGTCGTCACCCCCGCCGTGGCGAGTGCCACCAGCTCTTCCACCGCTTCCCCATCGTGTCGCGCGGAGCGCCGACGAGGCGCTCCGGATCCACCGGAGAGAGATCGACAAGCCTTTGAACAGCCCGCTCGCCGTCGTTCCGGGACGAGTTCGTGGCGCGTTCCGCTCGCTCGGGGCCGGGCGGTCAGGCCTTCCCGGGGGCCGTGAACGCGACCCCGGCGGCCGGTACGGTGACCTCCGCGTCGCTGCCGAGGGAGTACGCCGCCACCCGTGAGACCACCGCGGCCGGAACCATCTCGGCGACCCCCGGCACCGCCGGGGCGTCCTGGGTGGCGTGCGCGTCGTACGGCACGACGACCCGGTAGTGGCGCTCCAGGGCCGTACGGGCCGTGGCCCGCACGCACATCTCCGACATCACCCCGCAGACGGCGACCGCCCGCACCCCGGCGTCGGCGAGGACGCGGCCCAGCGGCGT
Organism: Streptomyces cinereoruber; assembly: GCF_009299385.1. NCBI lineage: Bacteria > Bacillati > Actinomycetota > Actinomycetes > Kitasatosporales > Streptomycetaceae > Streptomyces > Streptomyces cinereoruber. The sequence continues at coordinate 1,105,380 of NZ_CP023693.1, forward strand.
CCGCCGGAAGCCGTCGTCCTCGGGCTTGCGGATCACCAGCTCCAGAGGGCCGGGCTCCACCGGGTGGTGCAACTCCCAGCCGGGGGTGTGGGGTTCGTCCTCGGATCCTGGCGGGCCGTCGTTCTGGAGGTGGACGACGAGCGCCCCGGCCCGCCGGGCCCGTGCGATCAGCTCCGCCGTCCGGTCGACGAGCCGGTCCGCGTCGGGCACGGCCCCGCCGCCGGTGACGAACGCCGCCTGCACGTCCACGACGATCAGGGCGTCGACGGGCGGGACCGCCGCGGGCGAGGCGTCGACGGGCGGGGGCTCCACGGGCTGCGTGCTGTCGGTCATCCCGCCATCCTCGCCCCCACCGGCCCCCGCCACCACGGGATTTCGGCCCCGGGGCGGCGGACGGTCGGCCGGCCGTCGCGCGGACGCCCGTGATCAGGGCCGTCGCCCGGATGATGCCGAGCACGAGGGGGAGGAGGGCGTGGTCGACCGGACTTCAGGCATGCGGCGACCGTACCCCGGCCCTATTCCGCCCGGCGGGCCCGCGCCGTGGCGGCCTCGGAGACCGCCCCGTCCGGCTCCGGCCGCGGCGCGGGCCCGTCGGCGGGGGCCGTCTCCGGGCGGAGGAGGTCGTCGAGCGCGGTCAGCCGGATGAGCCGGAGGATGCGCGGCTGGTCGCAGAGGAGCCGCCAGCGCGCGCCCCGTTCGCGCGTGCGCTCGGCGCAGCGGACGAGGAGGCCGAGCCCGGTGGCGTCGCAGAAGGCGAGCCCCCGGATGTCGAGGGTGAGGACGTCCGACTCCCGGGCGAGGGCGTCGAGTTCGGGCCGTAAGCGCCGCACCAGGACGAGGTCGAGCTCGCCCCGGAGGACGGCGACGGTGTGCCCGTCGGACGAACGCGCTTCCAGATGACGACCTTGACGGGGGATGAGCTGCATCGGCCTCTCCAGGGGGTGGCTCCGCTTGTCACACCGAGCGTGACCTCCTCATACCCGGAGGGGACGTTTCACCTGTCACGCAATCACCCGAATCGGTGAATATCAGGCCCGCTCTCCCGTGGTGGCCTCCTCCTGAATGCGGTCGAACTGGGCGCCCATGGCGGCGGCGAGCGCCTGGGCGGCGGAGAGGGGGCGGACCATGACGGTGAACTCGTCGATCTTCCCCTCCTCGTCGAAGTGGAGGAAGTCGCAGCCGTTGATCTCCTTGTCCCCGACCTTCGCGGTGAACACGAGGGCGTGGTCGCGGCCGTCCGCGCCCTCGATCTCGCGAACGTACCGGAAGTCGGTGAAGACGCGGAGGACCCCGCGCAGGATCGCGGTGGTGAGGGCCTTGCCGGGGTACGGCTTGAAGGCGACGGGGCTGGTGAAGACGACGTCCTCGGCGAGCAGGGCCTCGACGGCGTCGAGGTCGCGGTTCTCCACGGCGGTACGGAACGGATGCACGGCGCGACTCCATAGGCAACTAGTTGAATAGGTGCGAGTGCAGCTAACCGTATGGAGTGCGCCGCGTCCAGAGGCTCCGGGGGAGGACCGAGAGGGCCGTCAGCCCGCCACCCGTGCCATCCACGCCTCGACCTCGTCCGCCGAGCGCGGCAGGCCCGCCGACAGGTTCTCGTGGCCGTCGTCGGTGACGAGCAGGTCGTCCTCGATGCGGACGCCGATGCCGCGCCACTCCTCGGGCACGGTCAGGTCGTCGGCCTGGAAGTACAGGCCCGGCTCGACGGTCAGGACCATGCCCGGCGCGAGGACGCCGTCGACGTACTCCTCCGTGCGCGCCCGCGCGCAGTCGTGGACGTCCAGGCCGAGCATGTGACCGGTTCCGGCCATGGTGAAGCGGCGCTGGAGCCCGAGGGCGTACGCGCGGTCCACCGGCCCCTCGATGAAGCCCCATGCGACCAGGCGGGCCGTCAGGCTGCGCTGTGCCGCCTCGTGGAAGGCGCGGTACGGCGCGCCCGGCTTCACCGCCGCCATCCCGGCCTCCTGCGCCTCGTACACGGCGTCGTACACCCGGCGCTGGACGGGGGTGAAGGTGCCGCCGATCGGAAGGGTTCGGGTGACGTCGGCGGTGTAGAGGGTGCGGGTCTCCACTCCGGCGTCGAGGAGGAGCAGGTCGCCGGGGCGGACCGGGCCGTCGTTGTCCGTCCAGTGCATGATCGTGGCGTGCTCGCCGGCGGCGCAGATCGATCCGTAGCCGACGGAGTTGCCTTCCAGGCGGGCCCGGCGGAAGAAGGTGCCCTCGATCCAGCGCTCGGAGGAGGCGACCGCGCGGGAGAGCTCCGCGACGCAGTCGGTGAAGCCGCGCACGGTCGAGTCGACGGCCTTGCGCAGCTCGCCGATCTCCCAGGCGTCCTTGACGAGCCGGAGGCCGCTCAGCGCGTCCTCCAGCTCCCCGTCGCGCTCCTCGTCGGTGTTGACGGCCGCTTCGAGGGCCGGGTCGATGCCCCGGACGATCCGGGTCGGGACGCCGGAGCCGGCGGCCAGGTCCTCGGCGGCGGTACGGACGTCGCGGCAGGGCAGCCCGAGGACGGCGCCGGACTCGGCGAGGGAGCGGCGGCGCCCGGTCCACAGTTCGGCGGTGTAGCCGGTCCAGAACTCGTCGTCGTCCCGGCTGTCGCGGGGCAGCTGGTAGCAGTACGCGTCGTGGCCGCCGCCGGCGCGGGGTTCGAGGACGAGGGCGCCGTCGCGGGCCTGGTCACCGGTCAGGTGCACGTAGCCCGAGTACGGGCGGAACGGGTAGGCGTCGTCGTTGGAGCGGTACTTCAGGTTCCCCGAGGGGACGACCAGGCGCTCGCCGGGGAAGAGCGCGGAGAGCGCGGCGCGGCGGCGGGCCGCGTACGGGGCCTGCTCGCCGGCTTCGAGCCCGCGCCGCTCGGTGTCGGCCCATCCCGTCCTCATCAGGGCGGAGAGTTCCTCGGAGACGCCTTCGTAGAGGCCGTTCTTGCGACCCTTGGCCACGTCCTGCTCCTTCTTCCGGAGGGGTTCCACGGCCGCCGTGCGTCGGCGGCTCCCGGACGGTACTGCGATCGGCGCCCGTCGGCGGCCGGGGTCCGCCAGTGGCACGGATCGGACACGGCGGGGTGCGGCGGGCGCCGATAATGCGGGCATGGCGAACGACGCGAAGCTCGGCGAGGCGCTGCGGCTCCTGGGAATCGGGGAGGGGGCCCGGCGGCTCTATCCGCACCTCCTGGAGCTCGGGCCCGCGCCGCTGGGCGCGATCGGCGCGGCGGCCGGCCTGGCGGGCGACGGGCTCGCGGCGGCGTACGGCGAGCTGGTCGACGCGGGTCTGGCGAGCGCGGTCGCGGACGGCGGGGACCCGGTGGCGCCCGTGCCCCCGGCGGCGGGTCTGGAGATCCTCGGCCGGCACCGGGCGGCCGAGCTGGACGAGTCCCGGATCACGGTCGGCGGGGCGTTCGAGGCGTTCCGGCGGCAGCGGCTCGCCGCGTACCACGACGACCTGGTCGAGGTGGTGACCGGGGAGGCGGTCGGGCCCCGGATGCGGCAGGCCTGGGCCAGCGCGCGGGAGCAGATCCGGCAGCTGGACTCGCCCCCGTACTTCCCGCTGCCGGGCGCCACCGACGACGCCCTCGCGACCCTGGCGCGCGGGGTGACGCAGCGGGTCGTCTACTCGCAGGCGTCCCTGGAGTTCCCGGGGCAGCTGGAGGAGTCGATCGAGCCGTGCGTGGAGGCGGGCGAGCAGGCGCGGGTGCTGCCGTCGGTGCCGGTGAAGCTGCTGGTCATCGACGAGGCGTACGCGCTGGTGTCGCTCTCCATCCGGGAGGCCGACGTCCACAACAGCATGCTGGTGGTGCAGCCGTGCGGTCTGCTCTCGGCGCTCGTGGCGCTCTTCGAGCAGACCTGGCGGAGCGCGCTGCCCCTGCACGGCCGCTCGGTGCGGCCGGCGGGGCTGCTGCCCGCCGACCGCCGGCTGCTCCGGCTCCTCGCGGCCGGGGCGGGCGACGACGTGGTCGCCCGGGAGCTCGGGATCAGCCGCCGCACGCTCTTCCGCCGGATCCAGGTCCTGATGGCCCGGCTCGGTGCTACGAGCCGGTTCCAGATGGCGCTCCAGGCGCAGCGCTCGGGGTGGCTGTGAGGCCACCGGGGGCGGGCGTGAGGTTCTTCCACAGGAAGGTGTGCAGGAGGGCGCTGTTGTGGGCGGCCTGCTCGTTGTCCCCCGCGCCCGCGTGGCCGCCGCCGGTGTTCTCGTGGAACAGGACGGGGTGGCCGAGCTCCCGGAGCCGCGCCGCCGTCTTGCGGGCGTGGCCGGGGTGGACGCGGTCGTCGCGCGTGGAGGTCATCAGGAGGACGGGCGGGTAGGTCCGGTCCGCCTCGACGCGGTGGTACGGGGAGAGGTCCCGCAGGTGCGGCAGGTCGGCCTCGTCGTCCGGGTCGCCGTACTCGGCGATCCAGGACGCGCCCGCGAGGAGCTTGTGGAAGCGGGTCATGTCGAGGAGCGGCACCTGCGCGACGATCGCGCCGAACAGCTCCGGGTACCGGGTGAGCATCGCGCCCATGAGCAGGCCGCCGTTGCTGCCGCCCACCGCGCCGAGCCGGTCCGGGGTGGTGACGCCCCGGGCGACCAGGTCCTCGGCGACGGCCGCGAAGTCCTCGAAGGCGCGCGGCCGTTCGGCGCGGAGTGCGGCCTGGTGCCAGGCGGGGCCGTACTCGCCGCCGCCCCGGATGTTGGCGATGACGTGGGTGCCGCCATGCTCCAGCCAGGCCCGGCCCCGTACGGCGTTGTAGGAGGGGGTGAGGGAGACCTCGAAGCCGCCGTAGCCGTAGAGCAGGGTGGGGCCGGGGCCGGTGGCCACCCGGTCGGGGCCGATGACGAAGTACGGCACGCGCGTGCCGTCCCGGGAGGTCGCGAAGTGCTGGGCGACGGTCAGGCCGGTCGTGTCGAAGCGGTCCGGGGCCTGCTTGAGGACCTCCGCGTCCCCGCCGACGCTCCCCCGGTGGAGGGTGGAGGGCTGGAGGAACCCCGACACGTCGAGGAAGTACTCGTCGGAGACGTCCGGGTCCGTGTCGACGACGTCGACCGCGGAGAGGGGCGGGACGCCGACGAGGGGTTCGCGGCGCCAGGGGCCCTCGTCGGCCGGGGTGAGGACCTCGATGCGGGTGCCGACGTCGCGCATCGTCTCCAGGATCAGGTGGTGGCGGGTCCAGGAGTGCCCGGCGAGGGCGGTCCGCTCGTCGGGGGTGAACAGGACCTCGTGGGCGCGGTCGCCCGCGAGGAAGGCGTCGAAGTCGAACGCCAGGAGGGAGCCGCTCGGCCGCCCCAGCCAAGCGGACCTCGGGGTGACGATCAGGTGCCGGCGGTGCGCGTAGGCGGAGGCGTCGTCGGGCACGTCGATCCGTACGGGCGTCCCGTCGGACTCCAGGAGGTACGTCTCGCCGCGGAAGAAGTCCAGGGAGCGGCCGACGAAGTCCCGTTCGAAGCCGGGGGTGTCGTCGTGGTAGCCCCAGGCCGACACGTCCCCGGCCTCGGCCTCGAAGACCGTCGCGGCCTCTTCGAGGGGGGTGCCGCGCCGCCAGCGGCGGACCGTGCGGGGGTAGCCGGAGTCGGTCAGGGAGCCCGGTCCGGTGTCGGTGCCGACGAAGACGGTGTCGGCGTCGATCCAGTCGATCTGCGTCTTCGCCTCCGGAACCCGGAAGCCGTCCTCGACGAACTCCCGTGTGGTCAGGTCGAATTCGCGGACCACCGTGGCGTCGGCGCCGTCCCGCGACAGCTCCACCAGGGCCCGGTCGTGGTCGGGCCGGAGCACGGACGCCCCGCTCCACACCCACTTCTCGTCCTCCTCGGCGGCGAGCGCGTCGACGTCGAGGAGGACCTCCCACTCGGGCTCGTCCTTGCGGTACTGCTCAAGGGTCGTGCGCCGCCATACTCCGCGCACGTGCTCGGCGTCCTGCCAGAAGTTGTAGAGGTGCGCGCCGCGCCGGGTGGTGTACGGGATGCGGTCCGAGGCGTCGAGCACCTCCCGCAGGCGCTCCTTCAGCGGGGTGAACCCGGGGTCGGCGGTCAGGGCCTCCGCCGTCTCGGCGTTCCGCTCGGCCACCCACGCGAGGGCGGCGTCGCCGGAGACTTCCTCCAGCCACAGGTACGGGTCGTCATCGCTCATTTCCGTATTGTGCGGGACCGGCGCGCACGACCGAAGGGGGCCTCCGGTCTCAGGCGGTCCGGTGGAGCCGTGCGCCCAGGTGGTGCTGGAGCGGCCGGCCGACGGCCGCGAGGTCGTGGACGAAGTCGAGGGTGTCCGGGTCGGCGAGGGTGTAGCGGCGGCGGGTGGCGTCCACCTGCTTGGCGGTGGGGGCGAGGGCGACCTCGTGGGTGGCGAGGTCGACCGTGGCGCCGTCCGCGCGGCCGACGGAGAGCTCCGCGATGCCGGTGGGCTGGGTGATCAGGGCCTCGACGCGCCCCTCCGCCCGGAGCCGCCACCAGCCGCTCTCCCGCGCCGAGGGCCGCAGCGGGGCGCCGTCCCCGTCGATCAGCCAGGCCCGTGTCTCGTACTGGAGGAAGGGCCGCCCGTCGTGGCTGAAAACTACCTCCTGCTCGTACGCGAAGTCCTCACCGAGCGACGGATACCCGCCCCGCCCCCGGCCCCTCCAGACCCCCAGCAGCCCGAGGACCGGCGCGAGCAGCGGGTGCGGCGCGGGCTCCGCGTCCGGCCGGAGGGCGTCGGGGTAGGGGTAGTGCCGGTCGGGGTCGGTCATGGGGTGTGTGCTCCTCGGTCGCGGGTTGGGGGCGTGGGCGTGGGGCGGGGGCCGTACCGGGTGGCGGCCGGAAGGTCGGCGAGGCGCCCCGGCCGGGCGCGGATCGCCCGCGCACCGTAACCCGTGCGGCCGATGCGGTGCGGGGGCGGCACGCGGAGCGAGGAGGTGGTGCGGGACGGCCCGGGGTTACGCAGGACGCGCGCCCGACCGCGAACGGGGCGGCGGGGGTCATCCGTGGGAGACGACGCAGCGGGAGTCCGCCTCTCCCCCCGAGCAGAAGATCCCGTGCGGTCGGCCCGCCACGGTCATCCGGATCGCCTCGTAGGGCTCCCGCCGCAGCTCGACGGCCGCGTTCTCGCGGTAGCCCTCCTCGTCCGGCCTGTTCGTCGTCTCCAGGCGGCCGCGGAGGCGTCCCGAGGCGTCGGGCGCGAGCTTCCCCGTCGCCTTCCCGCCCCATTCCGGTCCGTTGTCGCACGGCGCGGGTTCCGTGGCGCAGTCCCGGTACAGACGCCACCGGTAGGTGAACCGCCCTTCGGGATCGATCACGATGCTGCCGTGGCTCCATGTCCAGGTCCCCACGAAGGGCGCGAGCCCCGACGGCCGGCCGAGTGCGGGCCGGGCCCCGTAGCGGCCGATCCAGAGACGTGTCGGCGCGGGTTCCTCGCTACTGTCGGGCGCGGCTCCCACGCCCAGCGCGATGACCGTTCCGTCGAGTTCCGCGGCACCGTACAGGTCGTAGACCTCGTGGAAGAGGTTCTTCCCGGTGGGCGCCTTGGTCCAGCGCCGGCCGTCCGCCGACGTCCACAGGGCGCCGACGGGCTGCCCGTGGAGGGCGTCGAGGGACCGGCCCGAGGCGACGTAGCCACCGGTGACGGCACTCACCCCGTTGACGGACTGGAGTTTCCGCGGGGTGACCCCACGGTCGGGGAGGCGGCCCACGTCCATCGGCTCACCGGCGGTCCAGGTCTCCTCGCCGCCGCGGCTCCAGAAGGTGGACACGTACACGCCCGGTTCCTCGTCGCTGCTCTCGGGGTGGCTGATCAGGACGCTGCCACGGGGGCCCGTCGCCCCGGCGCCGTTCAGCTCTCCCCGGAAGAGCTCGGGACGGCTCTTCCAGGCCGTGCCGTCGGCGGAGGTCAGGACGACGCGCTTCGACTCGAACGCGTCGTCGGTGCACTGCGCCGACACGACGAAGCCGTGCGCGTCGGCGAGGACCGACACCTGGGGCTCCAGGGCCGGCCGCGCGGGGCAGGGCACCACGTGGGGCCGGCCGAAGGACCCGCCGTCGGCGGCGGTCCACAGACGCAGGGACTCGCCGCGGTAGGAGTCGTCGGAAGGTTCCTCCTCGCCGAACGGTCCGCCGTCGTGCGCGACCACGACGGTGCCCCGGGGGCCCCGGGCCAGGCCCAGCACCTCGTCGGACGGGCCGCCGCCGGCCAGGATCTCCGCGGGGCCCCACTTCCCCCGCCCGGTGGACCGCCACACGGCCGGCACGACCGTGTCGGCGTTCGGCACGGTGCCCGCCAGGGTGGCGCCGTCGGCGGTCGCGGCGACACGGTCCACGAACGCCGCTTCGGGGCCGGTCTCGTACCAGGTCCGGCCGTCCCGGGAACCGTAGAGCCCGCCCGTCCTCCGGTACGGGATGCCCAGGACGAGGAACTCCGTCGAGGTCGCGGTGACCTGGAGGGGCTGCAGGCCGTGGAAGACGTACGACGTGTCCTCCTGGGGCACCCGGACCCACTGGATGCTCGCGGGGTCCGGCTCGCGGTCCTTCCGGGAGCCCTCGGATCCCTGGCACGCCGGCACCAGGAGGAGAACCGCCGCCACCGGGGCCAGGAACCGTCCGCCGCGGCGGGGGCGGAACCGGCCCTGCGCGGCCGGTGCGGCGCGCATCAGCTCTTTCCCGGGCAGCGCGGTGACGCCGCCGGCAGATAGCGGTAGCCCCCGTCCTGACCGGGGACCGCGCACAGCGGATCGGCGGCGGTGGTGGCGGTGTAGCGGAAGGGCTTGCCGTGGTCGTCCAGGACGACCTCCCCCTTGGACCCGCCGCTGCTCCAGCGGACGACGATGCGGAACTCCGTGTCGTACTTCATGGTCTTCGGGCTGATGACGAAATGTTCCGCGTCCCCCTCCTTGATGGCGTACGGCCATCCCGTGACGGTCTTCTTCGGGGCTTTCGGGCGGGGGTCGGGGACGGGCACCAGGGGGGCGCCGTCGATGTCGAGGTCGACTTCGAAGGCGCGGACGGGGACCTCCGACGCGCAGACGGCGGCCAGGTGCGTCCCCTCGACGGGCGGACGTCGGGAAACGATCACCGTGCGTGCCCCGGTCAGGACGAGTTCCTCCTGCGTGGTCCCCTGGAGGGTGACCGTGATGACGCTTCTGTCGGCCTGGACACCGTCGCGGGGGAACGCGCGCACCACGGGCAGGCCTTCGGCTCCGACCCGGAGACCGGGCACGACCGCGGAGTCGCCGCACTCCCAGTTGTTCGTGGTGGTGTCGGCCACGGCCTCGGTCTTCACCGCCTCGCCGTCGGCGGGGAGCGGTCCGGCGTCCCCCCGCCCGGCGGCCAGGACGCCGCCCACCGTCGCGAGCGCGGCGAGGACGGGCAGGCCGACGAGCAACAACCACCTCTTGCGCGGCGGGGGGTTGACGACGGTCCCGATCTGGGTGACGTCGCCGTAGACCTTCCCCCTGAGGTCGTTGCGGGTGCCGGAGTCCTCCTCCTTCCGCAGGTCCATACGTCTCGCCTCTCCTCGTCGGTGACGGTCCTCGCACGCGGGCGCGTGGCTCCGGAGGTCACGCGTCCGTTCGTCCGCCGCCGTCGGGAGGCGATGCCTCGCCGAAGGTGTCGCGGGACTGCGTGAGATCGCCCCGCACCGTCGAGTTCTCCACCGAGTTCGAGACGCCGCCGGCCTGCGGGGCGCCTCCGCAGGGTCCCCGTCCGAACGTCATGTCCCGCCCCTGACGGACCGATCCGCCCACCGTCGCGTCGCGGATGACGTTGGTGACGTCGGTGGCGCCGGTGGCGTCCCCCTGGTGCCCGGCGGGCGGGGCGGACGGCGTACGGCGCGTCTGCGCCGTTCCGTAGGCGGCCAGCGCCAGGCCGACGATTCCCACGAACACCCCGATGACACTGGCCAGACGATCGGCGGACTCCAGTCCGGCACGGAAGAAGAGGACGCCCAGGGCGACCAGGCCGATGCCGAGCAGAACCGCCCCGGCCCACGCGCGCGCACGCCGCGATGCCACAGTGTCCCCCGTTCGACGAACTCCGGCGTTCATTCTGGCCCGGCCACGGCTCCGGCGTTCCGCGAATGCCGCAATCGGTTCCGTCCCGGGCCGTGTTCGGGGGGGCCGAACACGGGACAGGGCACACCCCGTTCCAGTCCTTGGGACTGCACGTCCGACCTCCGAGAAACCGTTGACCCTGTACGGGCGGCCGCTACGTTCGCGCCATGTTGCGTACAGCCCTGCTCACCACGCGCGGTCACATCGACCTGCCGCGGGTGGCCTCCGCCGCGTGTCGCCGCGGCCGCTGACGCCCTTTCACCGCTCTCCGCGTCCCTGACGCGTTCTTCTCGGTTCCCCCGACCGGTTTCTCCTGTCGGTTGTCCCGATCGATTTCTCGGACCGGTCATCCCGGTCCGCTTGTCCGATCGGTTCTTCCGACACGCTCTTCGTGCCCCTGACGCCCTGACCACCGCATGTGCGCCGCCTACGGAAAGGCCCCCTGATGAGCGTCCATCCGCACTGGTTCCTGCCGACCGGCGGCGACGGCCGGACCCTCGTCGACCGGCACGCGTACACGGACGGCGGGATCACCCGGGACCGGGCCGTGTCCGGGGTGCGCGCGCCCGACATCGACTATCTGGCCCAGATCGCCAAGGCCGCCGAGCAGCTGGGCTTCGAGGCGGTGCTGACCCCGACCGGCACGTGGTGCGAGGACGCCTGGCTGACCGCGGTCGCGCTCGCCCGGCACATGGAGCGCCTGAAGTTCCTGGTGGCGTTCCGGCCGGGGGTGATCTCGCCGGTGCTCGCGGCCCAGATGGCGTCCCCGTACCAGCGGATCACCCGGGGCCGGCTCCTCCTCAACGTGGTGACCGGCGGCGACTCTGCCGAGCAGCGCCGCTTCGGCGACCACCTGCGGCCGGTGAAGGCGGCCGGCAGGAGCCGCCGGCGGGGTGGGGCGGGAAGATCCGCACTCCCGCCCCGGTTGGTAGAAACGTGAACGATTTTGTGAGGGACGCAGCGGCGGTCGGGAACGTGCGCGCGGTGGACGTCGTCGTCATCGGCGCCGGGCAGGCGGGGCTCTCCGCCGCCTTCCACCTGCGGCGCAACGGCCTGGAGCCGGACCGGGACTTCGTCGTCCTGGACCACGCCCCGCGCCCGGGCGGCGCCTGGCAGTTCCGGTGGCCCTCCCTCACGTACGGCAAGGTCCACGGGATGCACGCGCTGCCCGGGATGGAGCTGACCGGCGCGGATCCCGCGCGCCCCTCCTCCGAGGTGATCGGAGGCTACTTCGACGCGTACGAGCAGGCCTTCGGCCTGCGGGTCCACCGGCCCGTGGACGTGACCGCCGTCCGGGAGGGCGAGGACGGGCGGCTGCGGGTGGAGACCTCGGAGGGCGTCTACGGGACCCGGGCCCTGATCAACGCCACCGGCACCTGGGACCGCCCCTTCTGGCCGCGCTACCCGGGGCAGGAAACCTTCCGGGGCCGTCAGCTGCACACCGCCGGATACCCGGGCCCGCGGGAGTTCGCGGGCGAGCGGGTGCTCGTGGTGGGCGGCGGGGCCTCCGGGACCCAGCACCTGATGGAGATCGCGGAGGTCGCCGCCGACACGTTCTGGGTGACCCGGCGCGAGCCCGTCTTCCGCGAGGGCCCGTTCGGCGAGGCGGAGGGGCGGGCGGCCGTCGCGCTCGTCGAGGAGCGGGTACGGCGCGGGCTGCCGCCGCGGAGCGTCGTCTCGGTCACCGGGCTGCCCCTCAACGACGCGATCCGGGAGGCACGCGCGCGCGGGGTCCTGGACCGGCTCCCGATGTTCGACCGGATCACCCCGACCGGGGTGGCCTGGGACGACGGCCGGAGCGTCGACGTGGACGTGATCCTGTGGGCGACCGGCTTCCGGGCGGCGATCGACCATCTGGCCCCGCTGCGGCTGCGGGAGCCGGGCGGCGGCATCCGGGTGGAGGGCACGCGCGCGGTACGGGACGAGCGCGTCCACCTCGTGGGCTACGGCCCCTCGGCCTCGACCATCGGCGCGAACCGGGCCGGGCGCGCGGCGGTCTCCGGCGTCCGCCGGCTCCTGCGCCGCGAGAGGGAGCGGGCCGCCGTCCCGGCGGGCTGACCCGTTCCCGCCCGGTCGGTGTGCCGGGGGCGCACACGGAACCGGCCCGTACGGACCCCGCGCACACGGCGCCGGTCACTGCGATCGTCAGACGAGCCGGCCCAGGAAGTGCAGGACGCCGGCGAGCAGATCGGTGATGACGTTCATGGTGGTGCTCCTCCTCGTACAGGTACTTCAGTGGGACGCGTGCGGTCGCGGTCTGCAGCCCGTCGCTCGCACTCCGTGACCCTCCGGCTCCGTACGGGAGTGGGGCCATGATTCCCGGGGCGATCACGCGCTCCGGGGAACAACCGCTCCCACGTTCGCCTGTTCGGCTTCCGGGGTCGTGCGGGCGTCCCGGCGGACCAGGGCGGCGTACCGCCCGTCCCGGGCGAGCAGCTCCTCGTGCGTCCCGCGCTCGGCGATCCGCCCCTCCTCCAGGACGACGATCTGGTCGGCGTCGCGGACGGTGGAGAGCCGGTGGGCGATGGTGATCGTGGTGCGGCCGGCCGACAGGGCGTCGATGGCCCGCTGAACGGCGTGCTCGGTCCGGGTGTCCAGGGCGCTGGTCGCCTCGTCGAGGATCAGCACGGGCGGGTCGCGCAGGATGGTGCGCGCGATGGCGAGGCGCTGCTTCTCGCCGCCCGAGAAGCGGTAGCCGCGCTCGCCGACCAGGGTGTCGTAGCCCTCGGGGAGCGAGGCGATGTGGTCGTGGATCTGGGCGGCGCGGGCGGCGGCCTCGATCTCCTCGTCGGTGGCGTCCGGCTTGGCGAAGCGCAGGTTGTCGGCGACGGAGGCGTGGAAGAGGTACGTCTCCTGGGAGACGACGCCGACCGCGCGGGCGAGGGTGTCGAAGTCCAGGTCGCGCACGTCGACGCCGTCCAGGGTGACGCGCCCCTCGGTGACGTCGTACAGCCGGGGCACCAGGTAGCTGAGGGTGGACTTGCCGGAGCCGGTCGGGCCGACGACGGCCAGGCTGCCGCCGGCGGGGACGGTCAGGTCGACGCCGTCCAGGGTGGCGCGGCCGGGGGCCTCGGGGTCGTACCGGAACCCGACCTTCTCGAAGGAGACCTCGCCGCGGATCTCCGGCAGCCGGACCGGGTCGGCGGGCTCGGTGATGTCGACGGGCAGGTCCAGGTATTCGAAGATGCGCTGGAAGAGCGCGAGGGAGGTCTGCATCTGCACGCCGGTGGAGAGCAGGCTGACGGCGGGCCGGAAGAGGCCCTGCTGGAGCGAGACGAAGGCGACGAGCGTGCCCAGGGAGATCGCGGTGCCGCCGGCTCCGACGGCCAGGCCGGCGGCCCAGTAGATCAGGGCGGGCATGGCGGCCATGACGATGCCGATGATGGACATCCGCCAGCGCCCGGCCATGGAGGAGCGCACCTCCAGGTCGACCAGGCGCTCGGACTCCTCGGCGAAGGACCTGGTCAGCGAGTCGGAGCGGCCCATGGTGCGGCCGAGCAGGATGCCGCTGACCGAGAGGGACTCGGTGACGGTCGCGGCCATGGCGGCCATCTGCTTCTGGCGCCGGGTGGTGATCCGCTTGCGCTCGCGGCCGACGCGGCGGCTGATCCAGACGAAGACCGGCAGCAGGAGCAGCGAGACGAGGGTGAGCCGCCAGTCGAGGGCGAGCATGGCGACGACGGTCGCGACGACGGAGGTGAGGTTGGAGACGAGGGAGGTGGCCGTGGAGGTGACGGTCGCCTGCATGCCGCCGATGTCGTTGGCGATGCGGGACTGGACCTCGCCGGTACGCGTGCGCGTGAAGAAGGCGAGCGGCATCTGCTGGAGCCGCTCGTAGACCGCGGTGCGCAGGTCGTGCATGACGCGCTGGCCGACGGTGGTCGAGATGAAGGTCTGGAGGACGCCGAAGACGCTGGTCAGGACGGCGGCGACGATCATGCCGAGGGCGAGCAGGCCGAGCAGGCCGGTGCGGCCCTGGGGGATCGCGACGTCCAGGATCTCCCTGAGCAGGAACGGCGAGGCGACCGTGACGAGCGAGGCGGCGCCGACCAGGAGGCCGACGAGCGCCAGGCGCGCGCGGTAGGGGCGGAAGAGCCGCAGGATGCGCCGCACCTGGGCGGGCTCCTCCGGTTCTCCCGGATCACGGGGTGGGGGCGTCCATTCGGACTCGTCGTGGGGGCGCATGGGCTCCTTCGGTGGATTCGGCGTCGATCAGAGCATAGGTCACTGTTACCTATGCTCACAATGAACGGCGTCCTGATATTGTTCCCGTCATGAGCACTACCGACCGTACGAGCGATCCGGACGCCCTCGCCCGCGCGGACGACGCCGGTGGTGTCCCCGCCCGCGCGGACGACGCCGGCGCTCCGGACCGCGCGGGCGTCCCCGGCACCCCCGGCGTCCCCGGTGCCTCCGACGCCGACGGGCTCCTCGCCGAGCAGCTGCTCCGGCTCACCCGCCGGCTGCACCGCATCCAGAAGCGCCATCTGGAGCCGGTCGGCATCACCCCCGCGCAGTCCCGGCTCCTGCGCACGGTCGCGGCCTTCGGGGAGCCGCCCCGGATGGCCGACCTCGCGGCCCGCCTGGAAGTCGTCCCCAGGGCGGTGACCAGCCTCGTCGACGGCCTGGAGACGGCCGGGCGGGTGCGCAGGGCACCCGATCCGGACAACCGCCGCGTGATCCGGATCGAGCTCACCGACGCGGGCCGCGCCACGCTGCGGGAGCTGCGCAGCGCGCGCCGGGCGGCCGCAGAGGACATCCTTGCTCCATTGACCGCCGAACAGCGCGAGGTGCTCGGAGGCCTGCTGACCGCCCTGGTCGACCCCGGCCCGGAGGGCGGCTGCTGACCCCTCGGGGACGGGATCGCGCCGAAGGGGAGCCGTGACATGCCGCTGCTGGAACCGGACCCGCAGGCCCTCCGTCCCGGTCGGGAGCGGACCCCGGCCCCGGACCGGGTCCCGGCGCTGCACGCCAAGGGGACCTCGCGCCGGCTGCGCGAGGAGCTGACCGCGCTCCTCGGCCCCGGGAAGGTCCTCGGCAGGATCTCCGACCTGGTCCGCTACGCCTCGGACGCCAGCCCCTACCGCTTCGTCCCGCAGGTCGTCGTGGTCGCCGAGGACCTGGACGACGTCTCCGCCGTCCTGTCGTACGCGCACGGCAAGGGCCGCGAGGTCGTCTTCCGGGCCGCCGGGACCAGCCTCAACGGGCAGGCCCAGGGCGAGGACGTCCTGGTGGACGTGCGCCGCCACTGGGCCGGCGTCGAGGTCCTGGACGGCGGCGCCCGCGCCCGGATCCGGCCCGGCACCACCGTCGTCCGGGCCAACGCGGCGCTCGCCCCGTACGGGCGGGTCCTCGGCCCCGACCCCGCCAGCGCGATCGCCTGCACGATCGGCGGGGTCGTCGCCAACAACGCCTCGGGCATGACGGCCGGAACGGCCCGCAACTCCTACCGGACGGTCGCCTCGCTCACCGCCGTCCTGCCGAGCGGCACCGTGGTCGACACCGCCGACCCGGACGCCGACGAGGAGCTGGCGCGCGCCGAACCGGCGCTCTGCGCCGAACTGCTCGCGCTGAAGGCCGAGATCGAGGCGGACGCCGAGCTGACCGCCCGCATCCGGGCCAAGTACACCCTCAAGAACACCAACGGCTACCGGCTCGACGCCTTCCTCGACGGGGACACGCCCGTCGAGATCCTGCGGGGCCTCATGGTGGGCTCCCAGGGCACCCTCGGCTTCCTCTCCGAGGTCGTCTTCGACACCCTGCCGCTGGACCGCGAGGTCTCCACGGCCCTGCTCTTCTTCCCCTCGCTGCCGGCCGCCGCCGCTGCCGTGCCGCTGTTCAACGACGCCGGGGCGATCGCCGTCGAGCTGATGGACGGCAACACGCTGCGGGCCTCGGTCGGCGTGGCGGGCGTGTCCGCCGACTGGGCGGAGCTGCCGAAGGACACCACGGCGCTCCTGGTCGAGTTCCGGGCCCCGGACGCGGCGGCCCTGGACGCGTACGAGCGGGCGGCGGACGCCGTCCTCGCCGGGCTCGACCTGACCGCTCCGGTGGCGTCCGTGGAGAACGCGTTCACCCGCGACCCGGGGCGGATCGGCGGGTACTGGAGGGCCCGCAAGGCGTTCGTGACGGCGGTCGGCGGTGCGCGCCCCTCCGGCACGACCCTGATCACCGAGGACTTCGCGGTGCCGCCGGCCCGGCTCGCGGAGGCCTGCGCCGCGCTGCTCGACCTCCAGGAGCGGCACGGCTTCGACGCGGCCGTGGCCGGTCACGCGGCCCACGGCAACCTGCACTTCCTGCTCGCGTTCGACGCGGCCGACCCCTCCGACGTCGAGCGGTACGCGGCCTTCATGGACGAGTTCTGCAAGCTGACCGTGGAGCGCTTCGACGGCTCCCTGAAGGCCGAGCACGCCACCGGCCGCAACATCGCGCCCTTCCTGGAGCTGGAGTGGGGGACGCGGGCGACCGAGCTGATGTGGCGGATCAAGGAGGCCTTCGACCCGGCCGGGGTGCTGGCCCCGAGGGTCGTCCTGGACCGCGACCCGCAGGCCCATCTGCGCGGTCTGAAGACGATCCCGACCGTGGAGCGGATCGCCGACCCGTGCATCGAGTGCGGCTTCTGCGAACCGACCTGCCCCAGCCACGACCTGACGACCACTCCCCGCCAGCGGATCGTGCTGCGCCGGGAGATGCTGCGGCAGGACGACGGCTCGCCGGTCGAGACCCGGCTCCTGGAGGAGTACGGGTACGACGCCGTCGACACCTGCGCCGGGGACTCCACGTGCGCGCTCGCCTGCCCGGTCGGCATCGACACGGGCGCGCTGATGAAGGAGTTCCGGCACGAGCGGCACTCGCCGCGCGAGGAGCGGATCGCCGCCCTGGCCGCGAGGAACTTCCGGGCCGTGGAGGCCTCCGCGCGGCTCGCGGTCGCCGCCGCCGACCGGCTCGGCGACCGGGTCGTGGAGTCGGTGACCGGTCTCGCCCGCCGGGCGGTCCGCCCCGACCTCGTACCGGAGTGGCTGCCGGAGGTCCCCGGCGCCGCGCCGCGCCGGCTGCCCCGCACCCACCGCCCGGCGGCGGTCGCCGTCTACTACCCGGCCTGTGTGAACCGGATCTTCGGCGGCCCGGACGGCGAGCCCGGCCCCTCGCTGCCCGAGGCCGTCGTCGCGGTGTCGGCGCGGGCCGGGCGGCCGGTGTGGATCCCGGACGACGTGGCCGGCACCTGCTGCGCCACGATCTGGCACTCCAAGGGGTACGAGCGGGGCGACGAGGTGATGGCCAACCGGATCGTCGAGGCGGCCTGGGGCTGGACGGCGGGCGGGCGGCTGCCGCTCGTCGTGGACGCCTCCTCGTGCGCGCTCGGCATCGCGCGCGAGGTGGTGCCGTACCTGACGGAGGAGAACCGGGAGCTGCACGCCGGGCTGACGGTGGTGGACTCCCTCGTGTGGGCGGCGGACGAGCTGCTCCCCCGGCTCGACGTGCGCCGCCGGGTCGGCTCCGCCGTGGTCCACCCGACGTGCTCGATGCGGCACCTGGGCGACGAGGACCGGCTGACCGCGCTGGCCGGTGCCTGCGCGGAGGAGGTCGTGGTGCCCGCCGACGCGGGCTGCTGCGCCTTCGCGGGCGACCGGGGCATGCTGCACCCGGAGCTGACGGCGTCGGCGACGGCACGGGAGGCGGCCGAGGTCACGGCCCGGCCGTTCGACGCGCACCTCTCGGCCAACCGGATGTGCGAGATCGGGATGGACCGGGCGACGGGCCGCACCTACGTGTCGGCGCTGATCGCCCTGGAGCGCGCCACGCGCCCCTGACCAGCCGTCAGCACCCCCGGAAGCCCCGGGCGGTGGAGACCTTGGTACGTTCGGGTGAGGCGCGACGGGCGGTACGGCACCGCGCCGGAGCCGGAACGTACAGTCCGACTGTCCGACTCCGGCTCCGGGAGGTTCCGTGAACGAGCAGACGCCGCACGCCCCGAGCCGCCGCGAGGTCCTCAGGACCACCGCCGGAGCGGCCGGGGCGGGGCTCGGTCTCACCGCCGCCGGCACCGGGGCGGCCCATGCAGCCCCCGCCGCCGCACCGGCACGCCGGGGCGCCACCATGGCCGGCGTCCCCTTCGACGCCCGCTCCACGGTCCGGGTGGGGATCGTGGGCTTCGGCAACCGGGGCGCCGCCATGATCGGCCACTTCCTGGCCCATTCCTGGGTGCGGGTCGTCGCCGTCTGCGACCCGGTGCGCGCGAAGGCCGAGCGGGCCGCCGCGCAGGTCGTCGCCGCCGGGCGCCCGGCCCCCGCCCTGTACGTCAACGGCGAGGAGGACTACGCGAACCTCTGCGCCCGCACCGACCTCGACTTCGTGTACGTGGCCACCCCCTGGGAGAGCCACTTCGCGATCGCCCGGTCCGCGATGCTGAACGGCAAGCACGTCGGCGTGGAGTGCCCGGCCGCCCTGACGATCGACGAGCTGTGGGAGCTGGTCGACCTCTCGGAGCGGACCCGCCGGCACTGCATGCAGCTGGAGAACTGCTGCTACGGCCGGAACGAGATGCGGGTGCTGCGGATGGCGCACGCGGGGAAGTTCGGCGAGCTCCTGCACGGGGCGGGGGCGTACCACCACGACCTGCGCGCCCTGATGTTCTCGCCGACGTACTACGAGGGGCCCTGGCGCCGGCTGTGGCACACGCGGCTGCGCGGCGACCTCTACCCCAACCACGGCTTCGGCCCGGTCGCGAACTACATGGACGTCAACCGGGGCGACCGGGCCGTGAGCATCAGCAGCCTCGGCACCCCGGCGCTCGCCCTCGCCGAGTACCGGAAGGAGCACGTGCCGCCCGGCGACCCGAGCTGGAAGGAGACGTACATCGGGAGCGACCGGACAGTCAGCCTGGTCCGGACGGCGAAGGGGCGGGTGATCCGTCTCGAACACGACGTCTCCACCCCGCACCCGTACAGCAGGGTCAACAGCCTGGGCGGCACCCGGGGCGTCTTCGAGGACTATCCGCCCCGGATCTATCTGGAACCGGACCACCGGGACGACCAGTGGGGCGACTTCTCGGCCTACGCCGCCGCGTTCGACCACTGGCTGTGGAAGGAGCACGCCGACCCGCCGGGCGCGCACGGCGGCATGGACTACCTCATGGTGTACCGCCTGGCGCAGTGCCTGCGGGAGGGACTCGTGCCGGACTTCGACGTGTACGACGCCGCCGTCTGGACGGCCCCGTTGCCGCTCAGCCACGCCTCGATCAAGGCGGGCGGGGCGCCGCAGGAGATCCCTGACTTCACTCGCGGGGAGTGGCAGCGGGCCCGGTCGGGCGTGGACTCGGTGAAACCGGTCTGAGGGAACGTCCTGTGCCCGGCCCCGTACGCGAAGGGGGCCGGGCACGGCCATGGCCGGATCTGTTCCCTCCGCGTGGAAAATCGTTTGCCGGTTCCCGGGGAAAAAGCGAACCTTGCACGGTTTCCGACGCCGCCGCACATCCTCCGGCGCGCGTTTCCCCCGCCCGACCCGGAGACCCTGGGACGCCATGCAGATTCGAGATCTTCCCTACGCCGATCCCGGGGTACCCGACGTCCGTTCGGGCACGCGGTTCCTCGTCTGGCTCGGCCGTCAGCAGCTCGGCGGGCAGGTGAAGTCCCTGCTCTGGGGGCTGCTGCACCATCTGGGCATCGCCGGGCTGCCGTTCGGCGTCGGGCTCGCCGTCCAGGCGGTGGTGGACCGCGACGGCGACCGGCTCGCGCTCGCCGGGGTGCTGCTCGCGCTCCTCGGCGCGGCGCTCGCGACCGGCGACGTGATGCTGCACCGGACCGCCGTCACCAACTGGATCACCGCGGCCGCCCGGGTGCAGCAGCTCCTGGCCCGCAAGACCGCCGAGCTGGGCTCGGTCCTGACCCGGCGGGTCGCCGCGGGCGAGGTCGTCGCCGTCTCCACCGGCGACGTCGAGAAGATCGGCTGGTTCGTCGAGGCCCTGTCGCGGTTCGCGGCGGGCGCCGTGGTCCTGGTGGCCGTCTGCGTGGGCCTCGTCGTCTACGCGCCGGCCCTGGGCGCCGTGGTGGCCGTCGGCGTCCCGGTCCTCGCCCTCTCCGTGCTGCCGCTCCTCCCCCGCGCGACCCGCCGGGCCGACGTCCAGCGCGAGAAGGCGGGCCGGGCCACGGAGCTGGCCTCCGACACCGTCGCCGGGCTGCGCGTGCTGCGCGGCATCGGCGGCGAGGAGCTGTTCCTCGGCCGCTACCGGGCCGCCTCCCAGGAGGTCCGCCGGGCGGCCGTGCACAGCGCCCGCATGTGGGCGCTGATCGCCGCGATCCAAGTCGTGCTGCCCGGTGTCCTGCTCATCGTGGTGGTGGCGTACGGGGCCCGGCTCGCGCTCGACGGGCGGATCACGGTCGGCGAACTGGTCACCGTCTACAGCGCCGTGGCCCTGACCCATCACCCCTTGCGCAACGTCGAGGAGATCGCGATGGCGTTCTCCTTCTCCCGGCCGTCCGCGAAGCGGGCCGCCCGGGTCCTCGCGCTGACCCGGACCACGACGACCGTGACCACGGACGCCGGGGACGGGGAGCCGAAGGCCGGTGGCGACCTGTACGACCCGCTGACCGGGCTGCGCGCCCCGGCCGGTCTGTTGACCGCCGTCGTCTGCGGCGACCCGGACGCGGCCGGGCGGCTCGCGGACCGGCTCGGCGGCCACCCGGCCGAGCCGGAGGCGGACCACACCTCGGTGCTCCTGGGCGGGGTCCCGCTCGACGAACTGCCCCTGGAGGCCGCCCGTACCGCCGTCCTCGTCCAGGACAAGGACCCGGTGCTGCTCTCCGGCACCCTCCGCGAACTGCTCGACGTGCCCGCCTCGGGCGCGGTGCGGGCCGAGGACGCGCTGGCCGCCGCCCGCTGCGAGGACGTCCTCGACGCGCTGGCCCAGGCCTCCGTGGACACCGGCGGCGACCCGATGCGCACCCGGATCACCGAGCGGGGCCGGTCGCTCTCCGGCGGGCAGCGCCAGCGCCTGGCGCTCGCCAGGTCCCTGGTGGCCGACCCGGAAGTACTGGTCCTGGACGAGCCGACCTCGGCGGTCGACGCGCACACCGAGGCGCGGGTGGCCGCCGGGATAGCCGGCCTGCGCGCGGGCGCCACCACCGTCGTCCTGGCCTCCTCGCCGCTGCTCCTGGACCGGGCCGACCGGGTGGTCCTGGTGCACGAGGGCGCGGCGGTCGCGGTCGGCACCCATCGCGAGCTGCTCGCCCGGGAGCCCCGCTACCGTGCGGTCGTCACCCGGGAGACGGACGAGGAGCGGGCCGCCGTTCCCGCTCCCGGGGACGCGCTCGACGCGCTGGAAACGGAAAAGGCGCCGGAAGCGGAAGAAGCACTGGAAGGGCAGAAGGCACTGGAAGGGGAATCGGCATGATCGGCCTGGCTCCGCCGGAGTACGACCCGGGGGCCCCGACGACGGCGACGACGCTGCCCGTCGCCGCGACCGCGACCGTCCGCGCCTACGTGCGCGACCTGCTCCGCCGCCACCGCCGGGCGTTCGCCCTGCTCGTCGGGGTGAACGCGGTCGCCGTGATCGCCTCGATGGTCGCTCCCTACCTGCTGGGCTCGGTGGTGGACGACCTGGCGGCCGGGGCCCGCGAGCTGCACCTGGAGCGCACGGTCGCGCTGTTCGCGGGCGCGCTCCTCGTCCAGACCGTCTTCGTGCGGCTCGTCCGGCTGCGCGGGGCGATGCTCGGCGAGGAGATGCTCGCGGACCTGCGCGAGGACTTCCTGGTGCGCGCGGTCGGGCTGCCGCCGGGCGTGCTCGAACGGGCCGGGACCGGCGACCTGCTCTCCCGGATCACCACGGACGTCGACCGGCTCGCCAACGCGATGCGCGAGGCCGTGCCCCAGCTGGCCATCGGCGTCGTGTGGGCGGGGCTGCTGCTCGGCGGCCTCGCGGTGACCGCGCCGCCGCTCGCCCTCGCCGTGCTGCTCGCCGCGCCGCTCCTGGTCGTGGGCTGCCGGTGGTACTTCAAGCGGGCGCCGTCGGCGTACCGCTCGGAGTCCGCGGGGTACGCGGCGGTGGCCGCCGCGCTCGCCGAGACCGTCGACGCGGGCCGCACGGTCGAGGCGCACCGCCTCGGCCGGCGCCGGATCGCCCTGTCGGACCGGCGGATCAAGGAATGGGTCGCCTGGGAGCGGTACACGCTCTTCCTGCGCTCGGTGCTCTTCCCCGTCGTCAACCTCACCCACATGACGGTGCTGTGCGCCGTGCTGCTGATCGGCGGGGTGTTCGTGCTCCGGGGCTGGATCGACGTGGGGCAGCTGACCACCGGTGCGCTGCTCGCGCAGATGCTGGTGGACCCGATCGGGATCGTCCTGCGCTGGTACGACGAGCTCCAGGTCGCGCAGGTGTCCCTGGCCCGGCTCGTCGGCGTCCGGGACATCGAGCCGGAGGCGGGCGACGGGGCGGTGCGGCCCGAGGGCCGGACGGTGCGGGCGGACGAGGTGCGGTTCGGCTACCGGGAGGGCGTCGACGTGCTGCACGACGTGTCCCTGACGGTGGCGCCGGGCACCCGGATCGCCCTGGTCGGCCCGTCGGGGGCGGGCAAGTCCACCCTGGGGCGGCTGCTCGCGGGCGTCTACGCCCCCCGGGCCGGTTCGGTCACCCTCGGCGCGGCCGAGCTGGCGCGGATGCCCGCCGAGCGGGTCCGCGAACACGTGGCCCTGGTCAACCAGGAGCACCACGTCTTCGTGGGCTCCCTCCGGGACAACCTGCTGCTCGCCCGGGCCGGGGCCGGCGACGCCGAGCTGTGGGCGGCGCTCGCGGCCGTGGACGCGGAGGGTTGGGCCCGGGGCCTCGACGGGGGCCTGGACACCGAGGTCGGCTCGGGCGGCCGGGCGCTGACCCCGGCGCAGGCCCAGCAGATCGCCCTGGCCCGGCTCGTCCTGGCGGACCCGCACACCCTGGTCCTGGACGAGGCGACCTCCCTGCTCGACCCGCGGGCGGCCCGCCATCTGGAGCGGTCCCTGGGCCGGGTCCTCGACGGGCGCACGGTCGTGGCGATCGCGCACCGGCTGCACACCGCGCACGACGCCGACCTGATCGCCGTGGTCGAGTCCGGCCGGATCGGCGAACTGGGCAGCCACGACGAACTGGTCGCGGCGGACGGGGCGTACGCGGCGCTGTGGCGGTCCTGGCACGGGTGACCGGCCGTAGGAGATGCGCGAGGGCCCGCACCGGCGATCCGGTGCGGGCCCTCCCCCGTACGGGCGGGGCTATATGTAGCCGAGCGCGGAGGCTCCGCCGAGGCCGCCCAGGAGCATGAAGGCGGGCATGAGGACCTTCAGCTCGACCCAGCTGCCGGCCCGGAAGCGCATGCCCTTGGGCGGGCCGACCGGGTACCAGCGCTTCCGGCCGACGGGGATGGGCCAGAGGATCGGGCAGCCGGAGACGGTCAGGGCGTCGCCGATGTCGTGGACGAGGGCGCCGAGGACGATCGGCAGGCCGAGCCACAGGTACTCCTGGCCGGGGCCGGTGAAGAACCAGTTCGCGCCGTTGCCGGGGTCGTCGAGGACGTCCGCGAGGATCCAGGCGCTGGTGGCGCCGAGCAGCCAGACCAGGACGTCGCTGGAGACCCGGGCGGCCTTCCAGAGCAGGCCCTCGACGGCGAGGACCAGGTGGACGAAGAGGATCGCGAGGACCGCCCACCGGCCGCCGGAGACGGCCGCGGCGGAGCATCCGGCGCCGACCAGGACCGCCCAGAGCCAGGTGTGGGTGAGGGTCCGGTGGCCGCCGGTCCGGCGGGGGTCGGCCTTGGAGCGGGTGGCCTTGTAGACGGCGTACGACAGCTTGTCGACGACCTCGCACAGCCACTTGGAGAGGGGTCCGAAGGCACGCGAGATGGTCGCGGACTTGTGGTCGAGGTCGGGGGCGAGGGCGGCGCCCGCGCAGATGAGCGCGCCGACGACGAGGACCGGCCAGGGCATGGGCCGGTCGAAAGCGGCCGCGGCCGCTCCGACCCCCAGCCAGGCCGCCGCTCCGGACAGCGAGTGCGCCGGTCCCATCATGGTTGGCCCGCCCCGTTTCTCCCCTGCCGGCGCTCGGTTGGCGCCCGGTCGACGGACGAGCCTACCGCTCGTGATCAACACCGCCGGTGGCCGGTTCCCTGCTCCGGACGGAATCCAGGCAAGATGGGGGCGTGACCCTTATCGACCAGCTGCCGCCGACCGCCGACCCCGACGCCCTCTTCGAGGCCTTCTCCTCCTGGGCCGAGGAGCGGGGCATCACGCTCTACCCGGCCCAGGAAGAGGCGCTGATCGAGGTCGTCTCCGGTGCGAACGTCATTCTGTCCACCCCCACCGGATCGGGAAAGTCGCTGGTCGCGGCGGGTGCGCACTTCACCGCGCTCGCGAACGACCAGGTGACCTTCTACACCGCGCCGATCAAGGCGCTGGTGTCGGAGAAGTTCTTCGACCTGTGCAAGCTCTTCGGCACCGAGAACGTCGGCATGCTGACCGGCGACGCCTCCGTGAACGCGGACGCGCCGGTGATCTGCTGCACGGCGGAGGTCCTGGCCTCGATCGCCCTGCGGGACGGCAAGTACGCCGACATCGGCCAGGTCGTCATGGACGAGTTCCACTTCTACGCCGAGCAGGACCGGGGCTGGGCCTGGCAGATCCCGCTGCTCGAACTCCCCCAGGCGCAGTTCGTGCTGATGTCGGCGACGCTCGGCGACGTGTCGATGTTCGAGAAGGACCTGACCCGGCGCACGGGCCGGCCGACCTCGGTGGTCCGCTCCGCGACCCGGCCGGTGCCGCTGTCGTACGAGTACCGGCTCACGCCCATCACGGACACCCTGACGGAACTCCTTGAGACCAAGCAGGCGCCCGTCTACATCGTGCACTTCACGCAGGCGCAGGCCGTCGAGCGCGCGCAGTCGCTGATGAGCATCAACATGTGCACGCGCGAGGAGAAGGACAAGATCGCCGAGCTGATCGGCAACTTCCGCTTCACCACCAAGTTCGGTCAGAACCTCTCGCGGTTCGTGCGCCACGGCATCGGCGTGCACCACGCCGGCATGCTGCCGAAGTACCGGCGGCTGGTGGAGAAGCTGGCGCAGGCCGGTCTGCTGAAGGTGATCTGCGGGACGGACACGCTGGGCGTGGGCGTGAACGTGCCGATCCGCACGGTGCTCTTCACGGCCCTCACCAAGTACGACGGCAACCGGGTGCGGACGCTGCGCGCCCGTGAGTTCCACCAGATCGCGGGCCGGGCGGGCCGGGCCGGCTTCGACACGGCCGGTCTGGTCGTGGCGCAGGCCCCCGAGCACGTCATCGAGAACGAGAAGGCGCTCGCGAAGGCGGGCGACGACCCGAAGAAGCGCCGCAAGGTGGTCCGCAAGAAGGCCCCGGAGGGCTTCGTCGCCTGGAGCGACACGACGTTCGAGAAGCTGATCGCGGCCGAGCCGGAGCCGCTGACCTCGCGCTTCAAGGTCACCAACATCATGCTGCTCTCGGTGATCGCCCGGCCGGGCAACGCCTTCGAGGCGATGCGCAAGCTCCTGGAGGACAACCACGAGCCGCGCAAGGCGCAGCTGCGGCACATCCGCCGGGCCATCGCGATCTACCGCTCGCTGCTCGACGGCGGCGTGGTGGAGCAGCTGGACGAGCCGGACGCGGAGGGCCGGACGATCCGTCTGACGGTCGACCTCCAGCAGGACTTCGCGCTCAACCAGCCGCTGTCGACGTTCGCGCTCGCCGCGTTCGACCTGCTCGACCCCGAATCCCCCTCGTACGCCCTGGACATGGTGTCCGTGGTCGAGTCGACGCTCGACGACCCGCGCCAGATCCTCGCCGCCATGCAGAACAAGGCGCGCGGCGAGGCCGTCGGGAGGATGAAGGCGGACGGCGTCGAGTACGAGGAGCGGATGGAGCGGCTCCAGGAGATCTCGTACCCGAAGCCGCTGGAGGAGCTGCTCTGGCACGCGTACAACGTCTACCGGACGTCGCACCCGTGGGTGGGCGACCACCCGGTGTCGCCGAAGTCGGTCATCCGTGACATGTACGAACGGGCGCTTTCCTTCACCGAGTTCACCTCGTGGTACGAGCTGGCGCGGACCGAGGGCATCGTCCTGCGGTACCTGGCGAGCGCGTACAAGGCGCTGGACCACACCATCCCGGACGACCTGAAGACCGAGGACCTGGAGGACCTGATCGCCTGGCTGGGCGAGATGGTCCGCCAGGTCGACTCCTCGCTCCTCG
Organism: Streptomyces cinereoruber; assembly: GCF_009299385.1. NCBI lineage: Bacteria > Bacillati > Actinomycetota > Actinomycetes > Kitasatosporales > Streptomycetaceae > Streptomyces > Streptomyces cinereoruber. The sequence continues at coordinate 1,131,584 of NZ_CP023693.1, forward strand.
ACGAGTGGGAGCAGCTGGCCAATCCGGAGGTCCAGACGGCCGAGGAGGCCCAGGAGAAGGCCGACCAGGTCAAGCCGGTCACGGCCAACGCCCGCGCCTTCCGGGTCCTGGTGCGCAACGCCCTGTTCCGCCGGGTGGAGCTGGCCGCCCTGGACAACGTGGACGCGCTCGGCGAGCTGGACGCGGAGTCCGGCTGGGACGCGGACGCGTGGGGCGAGGCGATGGACGCGTACTGGGACGAGTACGACGACCTCGGTACGGGACCGGACGCGCGCGGCCCGAAGCTGCTGGCCATCGAGGAGGACGCGGCGCACGGCCTGTGGCGCGTCCGGCAGACCTTCGCCGACCCGAACGGCGACCATGACTGGGGCATCGGCGCGGAGGTGGATCTCGCGGCCTCCGACGAGGAGGGGCGCGCAGTCGTCCGCGTGACGTCCGTCGGACAGCTGTAGAGGGGAGTGCCGTGGTGACCAATCCCGCCGAGAGACTGGTGGACCTGCTCGACCTGGAGCGGATCGAGGTCGACATCTTCCGGGGCCGCAGCCCGCAGGAGTCGTTGCAGCGGGTCTTCGGCGGGCAGGTCGCCGGGCAGGCCCTGGTGGCGGCCGGCCGGACCGTGGAGGACGACCGGCCGGTGCACTCGCTGCACGCCTACTTCCTGCGGCCGGGCCGTCCCGGGGTGCCGATCGTGTACCAGGTGGAGCGGGTGCGCGACGGGCGCTCGTTCACGACCCGGCGGGTGACGGCGGTGCAGGAGGGGCGGACGATCTTCAATCTGACGGCCTCCTTCCACCGGCCGGAGGAGGCCGGGTTCGAGCACCAGCTGCCGCCCCGGCACATGACGGACCCGGAGAGCCTGCCGATGCTGGTGGACGAGATCCGCGACCACCTCGGGGCGCTGCCGGAGGCCCTGGAGCGGATGGCCCGCCGGCAGCCCTTCGACATCCGGTACGTGGACCGGCTGCGCTGGACGAAGGAGGAGGTCGAGGACGCGGATCCGCGCAGCGCGGTGTGGATGCGGGCCGTGGGGCCGCTGGGCGACGACCCGCTGGTCCACACCTGCGCCCTGACGTACGCCTCGGACATGACCCTCCTGGACGCGGTCCGGATCCCGGTCGAACCCCTCTGGGGGCCGCGCGGTTTCGACATGGCGTCGCTCGACCACGCGATGTGGTTCCACCGGCCGTTCCGGGCGGACGAGTGGTTCCTGTACGACCAGGAGTCCCCGATCGCCACGGGCGGCCGGGGACTCGCGCGGGGCCGGATCTACGACCGCGAGGGCAGGCTCCTGGTGTCGGTGGTCCAGGAGGGCCTGTTCCGCAAGCTGTAGGTCTTTTCGGCGCCGGTCACTCGAACTCGGTGCCGCCCTTGCGGGTGAGGTAGGCCGGGCTGACCGCCTTGGCGATGGCCCGGCCGCCCAGGACCGGGCTGTACCGCTCGGTCGCGGACCGGACGACGACGCCCTCCCGCAGGTGCGCCTCCCGGCCGGAGACCGTCTCCCGGCCGCTCGCGTGGGCGAGGACGGTGTCCAGGTCGTACGGGCCGGAGTACAGGCGCGGGACGAGCGGGGCCTCGCCGGGCTCCAGGACCTCGGCCGGGTCCAGCCAGCGGACCTGTCCGTCGATCTCGGCGGACACGTCGAACAGCGCGTACCCGACGGTCTCGCTGCGGGCGTCGGCGCCGTACGCCAGGTCCTGGACCCCGGAGCCGTACACCTCGCCGAAGAGGCCGACGCGGCGGGCGCCCAGGCGCTTCGCCAGGCGCTCGGCGACGGCGGCCAGGCCGTGGCCGTGGACGGCGCGCCAGTACAGGTTGCGCGGGTCCTCCTTGAGGGCGAGGCCCTTCGCGCCGAAGCCCTTGGAGGAGACCTGGACGCGCCCGTCGCCGGCGTTGTACGTCAGCAGGCAGGCCGTGCCGTGGAGCTTCTCCGTCAGGACGACGGGCTCGCCGGGCTCGAAGACGTCGGGGTAGCGCTGGAGGTTCTCGACGTCGACCCAGGGCAGCAGGTCGGGCGCGCTCTCCACGTCCCCGCTCATGTGCGTCGGTATCGGCGGCGCCCACTTGACGATGCCGAGGCGCTCCGCGAAGTCGGTGCCCTCTGCGGCGGCCCGTACCAGGTCGGTGTCCGCGAGGGCGGCGGGCCGGCAGACGAGTCCCTGGGACAGCTCCCCGCGCAGCCGCACGGCCTTGACCCGGTCCGCGTTCCCTCCGGCGAGGCGCCCGGTCAGTCCCAGCTCCTCGATGAGCGCGGCGGGCAGCACCGCCTGCTCGGGGATGTAGACGGCGGCGTCGCCGGTCGTGTAGGCGCCCTTGGCGACGACGGCCCGGTAGAGGCCGACCTGGGCCAGTTCCAGGGCGTCTGCGTTGGGATGGGGGTGGACGGTCAGGACTTCGGCGGTGACGCGCAGGGTCGACACGGTTCAGGACTCCGGTTCCGGTGGCTCGGGTGGCGTTCTCATCCCGGCCAGCCTGCCGGACCGGGAAACCGCTGGCCCACCCGTTTTCCCGGCTGGTAGCGTCGCGCGGCTCAGACCTCCGGCGGGTCCAGGCCCGGCAGGACGTCCTGCTCCACCTCGTGGCGGCGGGTGCGGATGTCCGGGCCCGGCGGGTGGAGTTTGGCGTCGCAGGTGGGGCCGAGACCGGTGCGGCGCGAGTCCGCGCCCGTCAGGGGGCGGCCGCAGAGCCGGCAGAGGACCCGGCGCGGCGCCGGTCGTGCGGTGGAGTCGATCGGGATTGCCAGTGGTTCGTCGCCCATGGTCAGATCAAACCCCATCCCCCCGTGCGTACGAGGAGCGGCCATGAGCCTGTACGACATCCCGCTGAAGACCCTGACCGGCGAGCCCGTCTCCCTGGCCGACTACCGGGACCGCGCGGTCCTGGTGGTGAACGTCGCCTCCCAGTGCGGCCTGACCCCGCAGTACGCGGGTCTGGAGCGGCTGCAGAAGGAGTACGGGGAGCGCGGCCTCACCGTGCTCGGCGTGCCCTGCAACCAGTTCGCGGGCCAGGAGCCGGGCAGCGCGGAGGAGATCCGGACGTTCTGCTCGACGACGTACGGGGTGTCCTTCCCGCTCCTGGAGAAGACGGACGTCAACGGCCCGGACCGCCACCCGCTCTACGCGGAGCTGGTGAAGGTCGCGGACGCCGGGGGCGAGGCCGGTGACGTGCAGTGGAACTTCGAGAAGTTCCTGATCGGCCGGGACGGGCGGGTCACCCGTTTCCGTCCGCGCACCGAGCCGGACGCCCCCGAGGTCGTGGCGGCCATCGAGGCCCAGCTTGTCTGACGTGGTGGACGGCGCGGGGGTGGTCGAGCGGCTGCGGGCCGCCGGGTGCGTCTTCGCCGAGGAGGAGGCCGCGATGCTGCTCGCGGCCGCTCGCGGGCCCGCCGAGCTCGATCTGATGGTCGAGCGGCGGGCCTCCGGGCTGCCGCTCGAACACGTCGTGGGGTGGGCGGAGTTCGCCGGGCTGCGGATCGCCGTGGACCCGGGGGTGTTCGTGCCCCGGCGGCGGACCGGCTTCCTGGTCGAGCGGGCCGTGGCCCTCGCCGCGCCCGGTGCGCTCTGCGTCGACCTGTGCTGCGGCTCGGGCGCGGCGGCCGCGGTGCTGCTCGACCGGGTCGCGGGCGCGGAGGTGCACGCCTCGGACGTCGAGCCGGCGGCGGTGGCCTGCGCCCGGCGGAACGTCGAGCCGCGCGGCGGCCGGGTGTACGAGGGGGACCTGTTCGCGCCGCTGCCGCCGGAGCTGCGGGGCCGGGTCGAGGTCCTGGTCGCCAACGTGCCGTACGTGCCCACCGGGGACATCGGCCTGCTGCCGCCCGAGGCCCGCGACCACGAGCCGCTCGTCACGCTCGACGGCGGCCCGGACGGACTGGACGTGCTGCGGCGGGTCGCCGCCGGGGCGCCGGAGTGGCTGGCGCCGGGCGGCCACCTGCTGGTGGAGACCAGTGAGCGGCAGGCCGGTGCGGCGGCGGAGGCGGTCTCCGCGCACGGCCTGGAGGTCCGGATCGCCACGTGCGAGGAGCGGTACGCGACGGTGCTGGTCGCCGCGCGGGCCGGGTGAGGCCCGCCGGCGGCGTCCCAGCGGCTCAGCGGCCGAAGGTGTCGATGTTCTCGACGAGCCAGCGGCCGTCCCGGTGGACCACGTCCACGGCGAACATGGCGCCCGCGTACACCCCCTGGTCCTGGACCTTCTGCTGCTTGCCGCCCTTGGCGGTCCCGGCCGTGCTCACGCTGCTCTGGTCGGCGTAGACCAGGACCCGGGCGCGGTCGCCGTCGATCCGCTCGACCGCGCTGTCGGTGACCGCCGTGGTGATCACCGTCTTCTCCTCGGCCGCCCGGGCGAGCACCCCGCCGAGCAGCGTCCGGTGCTGCTCGACGGCCTTCCCGGTGAGGAGGGTCTTCCCGGCCTTCTCGAAGGCGGCCGGGTCGGCGTGGTCGTAGGAGAAGAGCGCGGCGACGGCCGCGGTGGTCTGCCCCTTGATCTCGCTGGTACGGGCGAGATCGGTGAGGGCCGTGTTGCCGCGCGCGGAGTCGTCGCGGAGTTCGCCCGCCCGGCTGTGCGCCCAGCCGGCGAAGCCGCCGAGGAGGAGGGTCAGGACGCAGAGGACCACGAGGGGGACGGGCCCGCGCGACCGGGTCCCCTTCCCCGCGGTTCTCCGGTCCGGCTGCCCGGCCTTCTCTTCGGCCTCCTCCCGTACGGCCTTCGCTCCGGCCTTCCCTTCGGCCTCCTTCTCGGCCTTCTCCCGTACGGGCTTCGCCGCCGTCCGCCGCCGGGGCTCGGAGGCGGGCTCGGTCAGGAGGCCCACGGACGTACGGGGGCGGGGGGCCGTGTCCTCGGGCGCGGCGGCGAGGGCCTGACGGCGGCGCTGGCGGTTGAGGTGGTGGCGGGGCGTGGGCATCGTGCGTCGTCCTTTCGCGTGCGGGCGGCTCTCGCTGGTACGGGCCGGTCAGCCGGCCGCCGTGCCGCCCACGGGGGCCTGCCCCAGGGCACTGAGCTTCCACTGCCCGTCGGTCCGGGTCAGTTCGCCCAGCATGCGGCTGTCCTTGTCGGTGCTCTTGCTGTCGGGCGTCGTGACGGTGATGCGCAGGGCGACCAGCAGCCGGGCCCGTCCCGCGCGGTCGTCGAGCTCCGTGACGGCGCCGGACAGCACCCGGGCCGTGGTCACCGTCTTCGCGGCCTTCACCTGACCGGCGAACTCCGTGCGCCCGTCCACGAGTTGCTGGTGGAGTTCGCCGGTCGTGGAGGACTCCCAGAGGTCGAGGCCCTGGTCCACGCGCCGGTGGTCGAGCGTGTTGAGGTTCTGCACGGCCTGCTCCCCCGCCGCGAGGGCCCGGTCGCGCTGCACGGCGTACGCGGCGGAGTCGTCGTGGGCCGCGGCGTACCAGTCCCGGCCCGCCCAGGCCGCGAGGACGCCCGCGACGAGGGTGAGGACGAGGGCCACGGCCAGGGCCGGCCGGATGCCCGCCGGGGTGCGGACCGCGCGTGTCATGGAGTGCTCCCGTCTCCCGCTCGTGCGCATGCGCACGCTCGTGCCCATGGTCAGCGGGCCTTGATGTCGACGATCAGCCACCGGTCGTCCCGGAACTCCGCGGTGACGGTGAGCTGGGCGGCGGCGGACGTGGCGGGTGCCGCGTCCCGTTGCGAGGTCTGGTCGAGGAACACGAGCAGGCGCGCGGTGTTCCCCCTGAGTTCGATCACCCCGGTGCGGACGGCCTGGGTGGTGAGGGTGACGCGCTGCTCGACCAGGCTCGCGCGGACCTGGGCGAACAGGTCGGCGTACTGGCGGGCGGCGCGTCCGGAGAGGGCGGTCCTGGCGGAGCGCTCGGCGGCGTCGGCCTGGGCGGGCGCGTAGGAGAAGACCCGGGCGAGGCCTTCGCCGACGTCGCCGCCGACGCGGGTGGTGGCCGCGGTGTCGGTGAGCGCGTGGTTGCGGGCGGAGGGGGTCGAGCGGAGCTGGTGGGCCCCGTAGAAGAACGCGCTTCCGCCGAGGAGGAGGGCGACGACGGTCGCGACGAGGACGGCTTTCCGGCGGCGGGGGGTGAACGGGCCGGCGTTGCCGCCGTTGCTGTCGCTGTCGTTGTCGCCGTCTTCCGGTGTACCCGGTGCGTCCTGGGGCTCCTCCCCGTCGCGCTCGGAGATCTCCGGGGTTTCCGGGGCTTCAGGTGCTTCCGGGGTCCCGTGGGCCGTTTCGCGCAGCAGTCGCGTCACTCGTCCCCGCCCTCCTTCTTCTCGTTCTCCTCCGCGCCGGCGACGGGGACCGCGCTCAGGGCCGCGACCTTCCACGTGTTCTCGCCGGTGCGGTTCAGGACGGCCTCCAGGCGCTTGCGGTCGGAGGTCGCGGCGGCGCTCCCGCGCGGGGTGACGTCGACGCGTACGGTCGCGATGAGCTTCGCCGTGCCGGCGCGCACGTCGAGCGCGGTGAGCGCGGCCTCGGTGACCTCGGCGCGCGCCGAGGCGCCCACCGCGGGCGCGGTGCGGCCCAGTTCGGTGCGGAGCGGGCCGGTGGAGGCCTCGCGCCAGGCCCGTACGCCCGCTTCGGCGCGCTCGCGGGTCGAGGCGTCGAGCGTGTTCAGGACGGTGAGGCGCTGCCGGCCCTCGGCGAGCGCGGTGTCCCGTTCGCGGCCGAAGGAGAGGCCTTCGTCGGAGCGGGCCTGCGCGTAGGTCCACGCGCCGGTGCCGCAGAAGCCGAGGGCGACGACGAGGGCGCCGGCGCCGAGGATCCTCGCCCGCCTCATCGCGTGCTCCCGGTGCCCAGGCCGAGGAGTCCGGCCATGTCCGTCGGCCCGCCGCCCTGGCCGGGCAGTGCGAGCGCGCCGGGCAGGGACTGCCGCTGCGGGTCCGCCGTACCGCCGCCCGTGCTGCCCGAGGGCAGGGAGCCCGGCTTGGCCGGTACGGGTACGGGGCCGCCCCTCGGGGCGTGCGCCGAGCCGCGCACGTTGACCCCGGTCGCCGCGGAGGCCGTGCAGGCCGCGCCGGTGTTGAGGGCGGGCGCGGTGCCCAGGTCGAGGCCGTTGCGGTAGCGCGTACCGCCGTACCCGGAGGTGCAGGGCAGGGGTTTGAAGAAGGTGACGGCCATGCCGAAGTTGACCTTTCCGCCGTCGACGGCGGTGGCTCCGGCCGAGACGGCCGCCGGGTACTTGACGAGCAGTTCCTCGATGCCGCGCTGCCGGGTGACGGCCACCTCGGAGGTGGTGAGGAGGTTGGCGAGGACGACGCTCAGGCTCGGGTCGAGGTCGCGCAGGAGGCCGCTGACCTGGCCGGCCGCGTCGGGGGTGACGGTCAGGACGCGCCGCAGGTCGGCGTCGGAGCCCTTGAGGGCGGCGGCGAGGTCGCGGGCCCCGGTGGCGAAGCCCCGGATGGCACGGCTCTCGTCGGCCTGGGTGCGCAGGACGACCTCGCCGTCGTCGATGAGCCGGACGGTGGACGGCAGTGCCCGGTCGGCGGCCTGGACGAACGCGCTGCCGTTGTCGAGGAGGGCCTGGAGGTCGTCGCCGTGGCCCTCGAAGGCCTTGCCGAACTCGTCGACGACCGTGCGCAGGGAGTCGAGGGGTACGGAGGTGGTGAGGTCGTTCATGCTCGCGAGCACGTCGGTGACCGGAGCCGGCACCTGGGTGTCGGTCTGCTCGATGCGGGCGCCGTCGGCGAGGTAGGGACCGCCGTCGCTCTCGGGGCGCAGGTCGATGTACTGCTCGCCGACGGCGGAGAGCCCGGCGACCACGGCCTTCGCGTCGGCGGGGATCCGGGGGGCCGACTTCTTGATGCGCAGTTCGGCGACGACGCCTTCGGCGGTGAGGTCGATGTCGCCGACGCGTCCCACGGAGACGCCCCGGTAGGTGACGTCGGAGTGGGTGAACAGGCCTCCCGTACGGGCGAGGTGGACCTTGACGGAGTAGTGGTCGGCGACGCCGACGTGGCGGCCGAGGTCCGCGTAGCGGATGCCGACGAAGCCGAGGACGAGGACGGCGATGACGAGGAACGCGAGGTTCTTCAGCCGTACGGTGCGGGTGATCACCGGTTCTCGCCTCCGTGCGTCGGGGTGCCGCCCGTGCGGACGGGGGGCAGCGGCAGGGTCGGTCCGGCGCTCGGGCCCTGACCCTGGCTTTGGCGGGCGCCCGGCTCGGGCTCCGGCTCGGGTTCCGGCTCGGGTTCCGGGTCCGTCGTCTCCGGGGACGACGGGGTGGGTTCGGGGTCGGTCTCGGTCTTGGGGATCAGGGGCGGGATGATCTCGGTGCCGGGGGCGGCGGCGAGGTGCAGATAGGTGTTGAGGTAGTCGCCCTTGATGCCCCGCATCACCTCGTCGGTGAAGGGGTACGTCAGCAGGACCTGGAGCGATTCGGGCAGGTCGGCGCCGGCGTCCGCGAGCGCCTGCAGGGTCGGCGCGAGGGCCTTCAGGTCGGCCACCATGTCCTTCTTGCTCGCGTTGACGGTGGAGACGGCGACGCCGGACAGGGTGTCCAGGGCGCGCAGCATGGTCAGCAGGGAGCCCCGCTGGTTCTCCAGCGTCTTCAGGCCGGGCGAGAGGCCGGTGAGGACCGTGTCGACGTCCTTCTTGCGGCCGGCGAGGGTGGCGGAGAGGCGGTTGACCCCGTCGAGGGCGCGGGTGATGTCGCCGCGGTGCGCGTCCAGGTTGGTGACCAGGGTGTTCACCCGGTTGAGCATCGAGCGGACCTCGGGCTCGCGGCCGCCGAGCGCCGCGTTGAGTTCCCGGGTGATGGTCTTCAGCTGGTTGACGCCGCCGCCGTTGAGCAGCAGGGACAGGGCGCCGAAGACCTCCTCGACCTCGGTGTTCCGGCTGGTGCGCGCCAGCGGGATGACGCTGCCGTCGGCGAGGTCGCCCCCGCTCCGGCTCGCGGCGGCCTGCCGGACGCCCGCCTTGCCCGTACCGCTACCGCTTCCGTTCCCGTTGCCGCCCGGTGCGACGAGCTGGACGTACTTCTCGCCCAGGAGGCTGGACTGCTCCAGGCGGGCGCCGGAGTCGGCGGGCAGCCGGACGTCGCCGTTGATCTTCAGGGTGACGCGGGCGGTCCAGCTGCCGGGCACCAGCTCGATGGCGGTGACGCGGCCGACGGCGACGTCGTTGACCTTGACCGCGGACTGCGGCACGAGGCTCAGGACGTCCTCCAGTTCGGCGGTGACCGTGTACGGGTGGGGGCCGAGGTCGGCGCCGCCGGGCAGCGGCAGGTCCTCGATGCCGTCGAACCGGAGCGGGTCGGCCGGGACCACGCCGAGGACGACGGCGATGCCCAGGCCGAGGGCGATCGTGCCGACGGCCCCGGCGCCGAGGAGCTTCCCGGAGGGTGAGGTGCCGCGGCTCATCGCTCCCCCTTCCCGGTGCCCGCCGCGGAGCCGCCGGCCACCGGCAGCGGGAGCAGCGGGCCGCCCATGCTGATCTCGTTGAGGTTGGCGCGCCCGTCGAGGGTGCGGGTCTTCGGGTTGTACGTGTTGACGAGGTTGCCTGCGGCGAGCGGGGCGACGTCGAGGGCCTCGGCGAGGGAGGCGCGCTGGTCGACGAGGGTCTGGGTGAGGGGCACGAGCCGGTCGACGTTCTTCTTCAGTTCGCCGCGGTTCTCCTTGATGAAGGTCTTGACCTGGGCGAGGGCCTTGCCGAGCTCCTTGAGGGCGCCGGTGAGGTCGTCCTTGTTGTCGGCGAAGTAGCCGACGACCTCGTCCAGGCGTTCCTGCGCGGTGCGGACGTCGCCGTCCTTCTTCTTGAGCATGGTGGTGAAGGTCTGGAGCTGTCCGAGGCTGGTGAACAGCTGTTCGCTGCTGCCGTCGAGGGTCTTGGCGGCCTTGCCGAACTCCTCGATGGAGGTGCCGATGGAGGCGCCGTTGCCCTTGAGGTTCTTCGCGCCGGTGTCCAGGAGCGCGGACAGGGCTCCGGCGGAGTTGGCGCCGTCGGGGCCGAGGGCCTCGCTCAGGTCGGTGATCGACGCGTAGAGCTGGTCGATCTCGACGGGGACGCGGTTGCGGGAGGCCGGGAGTTCGGCTCCGTCGGCGAGGGCGGGGCCGCCGCTGTAGGCGGGGGCGAGCTGGACGTAGCGGTCGGCGACGATGCTCGGGGCGACGACGACGGCCCGGGCGTCGGCGGGGACGCGGACGCCCTCGTCCAGGTGGAGCCGGACGCGGACGCGGGTGCCCTGCGGTTCGACGGACTCGACCTCCCCGACCCGTACGCCGAGGACGCGCAGGTCGGAGCCGGCGTAGACGCCGACGGCCCGGTCGAAGTAGGCGGTGACGCGGGTGCCGTCGGGTTCGAGGACGCGTACGGCGACGAATCCGCAGGCGGCGAGCACCACGAGGGCGAGGCCGGCGGCGAGGGGCGTTCTGGGCTTGGTCATCATTCACCGCTCCCCTTGGCCGTCGCCGTCTGTTTCGGCGGCAGGCATCCGGTCGTGGGCTGCGAGGCTTCGGGCAGATAGGTCCGGGGCACCACGCCGCACAGGTAGCTGTCGAACCAGCGGCCGTTGCCGAGGGCGTTGCCGACGAGCCGGTAGTACGGGCCGACGAGCGCGAGGGTCTTGTCGAGCTGGCCGCTGTTCTTCTCCAGGACGGCGGTGACGCGGCCGAGGGCCTTGAGGGTGGGGCCGAGCTGCCGGTCGTTGTCGCCGACGAGGCCGCCGAGCTGGACGCCCAGCTCCCTGCTGCCCTTGAGCAGGGCGCGGATGGCGTCGCGGCGCTTCTTGAGCTCCCCGAGCAGGGAGCCGCCGTCCTCGATGAGCGTCTCGAAGCTGGACTTCCTGCCCTCCAGGGTCTTGGTGAACTTCTTGCTGTTCTCCAGGAGCCGGGCGAGTTCGGTGTCGCGCTTGGAGACGGTCCTCGACAGTTCGGAGAGGCCGGTGGCGGCGTTGCGGACGTGCGGCGGGGAGTTCTTGAAGGTGTCGGAGATGGTCTCGAAGCTCTCCGCGAGCTTCTCCGTGTCGAGGGAGTCGACGGTGCCGCTGAGGTCCTGGAAGGCCTGTGTCACGTCGTACGGGGAGGTGGTGCGGGACTGGGGGATGCGGGTGCCGGGGTCCTGGGGGGCGGAGCCCAGCGGGTCGAGCGTCAGGTACTTCTCGCCCAGGAGGGTCTTGATGGCGATGGCGGCGGTCGACCGGTCGCCGACCCAGGCGTCGCCGACCTCGAACGTCACCTTGACCTTGGGTCCGTCGAGGGAGACTCCGGTGACCTTGCCGACCTTGACGCCGGCGATGCGCACCTCGTCGCCCTCGTCGAGTCCGGCGGCCTCGGTGAAGTCGGCGCTGTAGGCGGTGTCGCCGCCGACGAGCGGGAGCCGTTCCACGTTGTAGGCGAGGGCGGCGAGGAGGGCGAGGAGGAGGAGTCCGACGAGGGCGACGGCGACGGGGCTGCGCTCCTTGACCGGCTTGAGCCGGGGGCGGGGGCTCATCCGCGGCACCTCGATTCGGTCACGGTGACGCCGGTCGGGGGCTTGGAGCCGTCGGAGGTGGCCACGCCGCTCACGCGCGCCTCGCAGAGGTAGAGGTTGAACCACGACCCGTACGAGGAGAGGCGGGCCAGGGCGGTCATCTTGGCGGGGGTGTTGGCGAGGAAGGACTCGATGCGGGGGGTCCGGTCGGCGAGGTTCCCGGAGAGCCGGCCCAGTTCGCGGATGTCCTTCTTGAGGGGGGCGCGGCCTTCCTGGAACAGTCCGGCGGTCGTGGTGGTGAGGTCGCCGATGGCCTGGACGGCCTGGCCGAGGGGCTTGCGGTCGGCGTTGAAGCCGGTGACGAGCTTCTGGAGGGTGACGACGAGGTCGTTGAAGCCGGCCTCGCGGTTGTTGAGGGTGGTCAGGACGGTGTTGAGGTGGGTGACGACCTGGCCGATGACCTTGTCCTTGGCGGCGACGGTCTTCGTGAGGGAGCCGATGTGCCGCAGGAGGCTGTCGACGGTTCCGCTCTCGCCCTGGAGGACCTGGACGAGGGAGCCGGCGAGGTCGTTGACGTCGGCGGGCGAGAGGCCCTCGAAGAGCGGTTTGAAGCCGTTGAAGAGCAGGGTGAGGTCGAGCGCGGGCGTGGTGCGCTCCAGGGGGATCGTGTCCCCTGACCGGAGGGTGCCGGACAGGTCGCCGCTGCCGCGGTCGAGGGAGACGTACCGCTGGCCGACCATGTTGAGGTACTTCACGGCGGCGGTCGCGGAGCGGGGCAGGGTGCGGTCCTCGCGGACCGTGAAGGTGACCTGGGCGGTGCGCCGTTCGACGACGCGCACGTCGGTCACCTCGCCGACCTTCACCCCGGCGATGCGGACGGAGTCGCCCTCGGTGAGGCCGGTGACGTCGGTGAACAGCGCCTTGTACGAGGAGGTGTCGGAGCCGACGCCGGTGTTGGCGATGCTGAGGCCGAGGACGGTGGTGGCGAGCGCCGTGACGAGGACGAACACCAGGGACTTCAGGACCGTGCCGGTCAGGCCGCGCCGGCGCGTGTGGGCGGGGGGCTTCGTCATCGGAGGGTCACCTCCGCTCCGCGGAAGGCGGGTCCGGCCAGGAGGCTGCTCCAGTCGGGGAGGTCGCCGGGCCGTTTCTTCGCGGCGGGGGCGAGGAGTTCGTTGACGAGGTCGTTCTCCTGCGGGGAGTTGGCGGGCCCGAGGTCCTGGCCGGCGGCGGCGGAGGCCTGGGCGGCGGGTGCGGCCGGGGCGCCGAGGTAGGGCACGGGGTGGCAGCGCGGGCCGCCGCCGGAGCCGTACGAGGGGGTGTCGCGGCCGGGGACGTAGGCGCCGCGCGGGGCCACGGCGGTGACGTTCACGTGGAGTCCCGGCCGGTTCGTGCCCTTGCCGAGCGCCTTGTCCATGGCGGGCACGAACTGGGCGAGGGTGCGCAGGGTGCACGGGAAGGACGGGGAGTACTCGGCGAGCCGTTCCAGGGTGGGCCTGCTCGTGGCACTGAGCCGGATGATGTTGTCCTTGTTCTGGCGCAGGAAGGCGGTCAGGTCCTGGGACGTCCGGGTGGTGGCGCCGAGGGTGCCGGCCAGTTCGGCCTCCTTCTCGGCGAGGGTGCCGCTGGTGGTGGTGAAGTCGGTGAGCGCGGTGAGGATGTCCGGGGCGGCGTCCGCGTAGAGGTGGCTGACCTTCACGAGTTCTTTCAGGTCCCTGTTGAGGGTGGGCAGGTGGGGGTTGAACTCGCGCAGGTGGGCGTCGAGTTGCGTGAGGGTGTCGCCGAGCTTGTCGCCGCGTCCCTCCAGTGCCCGGGAGACGGCGGAGAGGGTCGCCGAGAGCTTCTGCGGCTGGACGGCGGTCAGCAGGGGCAGGACGTTGTCGAGGACCTGCTGGAGTTCGACGGCGTTGTCGGAGCGGTCCTCGGGGATGACGGCGCCGGGGCCGAGCGGCTTCGCCGAGGGGTTGCCGGGCGGTACGAGGGCGACGAACCGTTCGCCGAAGAGGGTGGTGGGCAGCATCTGGGCACGTACGTCGGAGGGGACGTGGCCCAGGGTGCCGGGCCGCATGGCGAGGGTGAGCCGGGCTCCGGTGCCGGTGGCCTCGATGGCGCGGACCTCGCCGACGACGACGCCGCGCAGCTTGACCTCGGCGCCGAGGTGCATCTCGTTGCCGACGCTGCCGGTCTCGACGACGACCGGGTCGGAGTCGGTGAAGCGCTTCTCGTAGACGGCGACCGCCAGCCAGGCGAGCAGGGCGGGCACCAGGAGGAAGACGACGCCGGCGCACCGGCGGCGCAGGGTCTGGGCTCGTGGATCGCTCATCTCACCCCGCCACCTTCACGGTCGTGGTCGCGCCCCAGAGGGCCAGCGACAGGAAGAAGTCGGTGACGCTGATCAGCACGATGGCGTTGCGCACGGAGCGGCCGACGGCGATGCCGACGCCGGCGGGGCCGCCGGAGGCGCGGAAGCCGTAGTAGCAGTGGGCGATGATCACCATCACGCTGAAGATCAGCACTTTGAGCACCGACAGGAGGACGTCCGTCGGTGACAGGAAGAGGTTGAAGTAGTGGTCGTAGGTCCCCGCCGACTGTCCGTTGAAGAGGACGGTGACGTAGCGGGAGGCCAGGTAGGAGGAGAGCAGGCCGATCGCGTAGAGCGGGACGATGGCGACGACGCCGGCGATGATCCGGGTGGTGACCAGGTACGGCACGGAGCGGATGCCCATGCCTTCGAGGGCGTCGACCTCCTCGTTGATGCGCATGGCGCCGAGTTGGGCGGTGAAGCCGGCGCCGACGGTCGCGGAGAGGGCGAGTCCGGCGACGAGGGGGGCGATCTCGCGGGTGTTGAAGTAGGCGGAGACGAAGCCGGTGAAGGCGGCGGTGCCGATCTGTTCGAGGGCGGCGTGGCCCTGGAGGCCGACGACGGTGCCGGTGAAGAGGGTCATCGCGACCATCACGCCGATGGTGCCGCCGATGACGCCGAGGCCGCCGGAGCCGAAGGCGACTTCGGCGAGGAGCCGCTGCACCTCCTTGAGGTAGCGGCGCAGGGTCCGCGGGATCCAGAGCAGCGCCTTGACGTAGAACAGGAGCTGGTCGCCGGAGCGGTCGAGCCAGACGAACGGGGAGGCCATCGGCCTCAGCCTCCCTTCGGCGGGACGATCTGGAGGTAGAGGCCCGTCAGCACCATGTTCACGAAGAACAGCAGCAGGAAGGTGATGACGACGGACTGGTTGACGGCGTCGCCGACGCCCTTGGGGCCGCCGCGGGGGTTGAGTCCCCGGTAGGCGGCGACGATGCCCGCGATGAACCCGAAGATCAGGGCCTTGAGTTCGCTGATGTACAGGTCGGGCAGCTGGGCGAGGGCGGAGAAGCTGGAGAGGTAGGCGCCGGGGGTGCCGTCCTGGAGGACGATGTTGAAGAAGTAGCCGCCCAGGGTGCCGACGACGGAGACCATGCCGTTGAGGAGCACGGCGACCGCCATGGTGGCGAGGACGCGCGGGACGACCAGGCGCTGGACGGGCGAGACGCCCATGACCTCCATGGCGTCGAGCTCCTCCCGGATCTTGCGGGAGCCGAGGTCGGCGCAGATGGCGGAGCCGCCGGCGCCGGCGATCAGGAGGGCGACGATGAGGGGGCTGGCCTGCTGGATGACGGCGAGGACGCTGGCGCCGCCGGTGAAGGACTGGGCGCCGAACTGCTGGGTGAGCGAGCCGACCTGGAGGGCGATCACGGCGCCGAACGGGATCGAGACGAGCGCGGCCGGCAGGATGGTGACGCTCGCGACGAACCAGAACTGCTCGATGAACTCGCGGAACTGGAAGGGGCGCCGGAAGACGGCCCGGCTCACCTCGGCGGCGAGGGCGAAGAGGCGGCCGGTCTGCCGCAGCGCGCCGGTGATCACGCGCCGCTCCCGGCGGCCGGCATGCGCAGGGTGGGGGCCGCGGCGGTCCGCGCGTAAGTGTCCTGGATGGCGGCGCGGGCGGCGGGCGGCAGCCGGTCGAGCATGCCGAGGACCCGTTCGCGGCGGCGTGCGACGGCCGCGCGGGGCGGCAGGCCGGGCGAGGGCTCCAGCTGCGGGACGATGACGCGGGGGGTGTCCGTCCGTACGCCTCCGGCGCTGTCCGCCTCGGCGGCGAGGGTGGCGGCGTCCTTCTCCTCGGACATGCCGATGGGGCCTTCGCGGCGGCCGGCGAGGAACTGGGTGACGACCGGTTCGTCGCTGGTGAGGAGGACTTCGCGGGGGCCGAAGGTGACGAGGTCGCCCCGGAAGAACATGCCCATGTTGTCGGGGACGGTGGCGGCGATGTCCAGGTTGTGGGTGACGATGAGCATCGTCGCGTCGATCCGCGCGTTGAGGTCGATGAGCAGCTGGGAGAGGTAGGCGGTGCGGACGGGGTCGAGCCCGGAGTCCGGTTCGTCGCACAGGACGATCTGCGGGTCGAGGACGAGGGCGCGGGCGAGGCCGGCGCGCTTGCGCATGCCGCCGCTGATCTCGCCGGGCAGCTTCCCCTCGGCGCCGAGGAGGCCGACGAGTTCGATGCGCTCCATGACGATGCGGCGGATCTCGGACTCCCGCTTGCGGGTGTGCTCGCGCAGCGGGAAGGCGATGTTGTCGAAGAGGGTCATGGAGCCGAAGAGGGCCCCGTCCTGGAACATGAGGCCGAAGAGCTTGCGGGTCTCGTAGATGTCGCGTTCGGGGCTGCTGACCATGTCGACCCCGTTGATGAGGACGCGGCCGCGCTGGGGTTTCAGCAGTCCGATGAGCGATTTCAGGAAGACCGTCTTGCCGGTTCCGGAGGGGCCGAGCATCACGCTCACCTCTCCGGCCGGCAATGTCAGCGTCACGTCCTGCCAGATTTTCTGCTTGCCGAAGGACATGGTCAGACCCTCAACGGCTACTTCGATTCCCATACCACCTCCAGCAGGCGTGAGTCGGGGCGTGCACCGCGGGCGCACGTTAAGTCGGTGCGGATCACCGGGACAATAGGCGCGTCGCCGTGATCCTTGCTCCGTTGCCGTTCTTGTCACCGTGGAGACAAACCCCGATCCGGTTTTTGTCTCCGCCGAGACACAGCGGGCGTCGCTTCTCCTCGGGGCCCGGCGAGCGGGTCTCCGTCGCCGGAGTCCCGCACCGGCGCGGCGGCCGGACCGACCTGTGGGTGCGCGCCGACCTGCGACTGAGCGCCGCCCGGGGAACGTTACGGCCGAGTAACCTCCCGGGGCAATACCGGGTTCCGAGTTTTCGGAAGTCGGGGAAGAACGGCCCGATATTTGTCATCGGGGAAACAGGTTCGCCGTCCGACTTGTCATCGGCAAGAGCGAATACGTGCCTCTTCAGGGCCCCCCGGGCCACTGCGCGGAGGCCTCTTCCCGACCCTCGGGCGATCGATCATAATTGTCGACATTGCGCACCCCGGAACCAAGGCGATTCCTGATATCGCTCACCCACTTGACAGGCGATGAGGCATCTTCAAAGAATCATGGACTTCGCCATTGTTCAGCTAAGTTTCCCGCAAGTAACGTCAGGTTTCGCAGCCGGGGAAACCCGAGCCGCCGGCCGCTCGCCCCCCTCCGACGTGGCCGTCCTCCGCTGGTCGATCCCCAAGGAGAGTCCCAGAGCCATGAAGAAGACCATCAGAAAGACCGCCGTCGTCGCCGGAGCCGCCACGGCCGCCCTCGCCCTCGCGGTGACCCCGGCCATGGCGGTGCCCTCGACGGTCTGGACCGTCAGCCCGGCGCCGTCGCCCGTGCCCGTCTCCGCGACGAACACCGGGAACATCGTCCTGAGCGTCAACGGCATCGCCATGACGTGCACGAAGTCGGCCGCCACGGCCTCGATGTCCAGCGCCACGGGCAACCCGGCGACCGTCGCCTCCATCAGCGCCATCTCCTTCGGCGCCACCGGCGCGCCCTGCACCAGCGTCCTGGGCAACGTGACCACCGTCGCCACCACGCCCTGGACCATCGTGGCCCAGGACTACAACTCCTCCACCGGCATCACCTCGGGCTACGTCGGCAACGTCGACGCCAAGGTGACCGTCGGCGCCTGCGTCTTCCGCGTGACCGGCAAGGCCTCCGGCACCTACCAGAACTCGACGGGCAAGCTGGCCGTCAACAGCGTCGCCGGCGAGCTGACCGTCGTGTCGTCGACCAGCTGCGGCGCGGCGGTGCCGGTCGGCGCCAAGCCGCTCTTCAAGGGTGCCTACCTCGTCAAGAAGACGGGCACCACGATCATCCCGACGATCGTCGGCTCCAACCCGTAAGGGTCCGGGAACCCGCGTCCGTCCGGCCGGCGCCACCGGCCGGACGGGCGCGGGCTGTCCGCGCACCCCACCGCCCTTCCCCCTCCGCTCCCGCACGCGGGGGCGACGCCCATCGAGGAGAGTCCCGCACCGTGAAGAAGCCGATCAGGAAGTGCGGCACCGCCGCCGGAGCGGCCGCGGCCGCGTTCGTCCTCGCGACGGCCCCTGCCTCGGCGGCCCCCTCGACCGTCTGGACCGTCGGTCCGTCACCGGTCGGCGTCTCCGCGACGAACAGCGCGAACGTCGTCGTGCTCATCGAACTCGTCAAGGACAACGGCATCGCCGTGACGTGCTCGCGGTCGTCCTTCTCGGGCGGCCTGCGGAGCGCCACCGGCAACCCCGCCACCGTCGGCACCGTCGACTCCTTCGCGTTCGGCGCCTCCGGCGCGCCCTGCAGCAGCGTGCTCGGCACCATGAGCTTCGCCCCCACCACCCCCTGGACCCTCGTCGCCCGGGACCACGACGCCTCCACCGGCGTCACCAGGGGCCACCTCGGCGACGTCGACACCCGGGTCACCTGGGGCGCCTGCGTCTTCCGCGTCCGCGGGACGATACCCGTCGCCTACACCAACGCGACGGGCAGGCTGACCCTCGCCGGCACGACCGGCGGTCTGACCGTCGTCTCGCAGACCAACTGCGGTGCCTCCGCCCCGGTCGGCGCCAGTCTGATCGTCAAGGCCGACTACCTGCTCAAGAAGACGGGCACCGCCACCGTTCCGACGATCGTCGGCTCCCACCCGTAAGGGTGCGGCTCCCCGCCTTCGCGGACCGGCCGCGCCCCGCGCCGACCCCTCCTCCCGTCGGCACCCAACGACCCGAGCGGAGCACACAGATGAGAGGCCCCGGGCCCACCACCCGATCCCCCCGCGTCCGCGTCCGCGCGCGCGGCGCGACGATCGCCGCGTTCGTGGCGCTCGCCCCCCTGCTCCCGGCCTCGGCCGTCGCCGTGGGGACGCTGAAGGTCGACACCGCCCTGCCCTACGTCTGCACCCTGCCTTCGGGACAGCAGCCCGCGACGGTACGGATCACGGCGGCCTTCCCCGAACGGGCGGCCGTGGGCGAGGAGATACGCCCCGTCGACGTCACCACGACGGTGGAGCTCCCCGCCGGGGCCGTGGCCGACCTCACCGCGCCCAAGGCCGCCACCGTACGGGCGGAGACACGGCTCGCGGTCGGCGTGGCGCAGCGGGAGCAGCGCGCGGAAGCCGTGTGGAGCGGTACGTCGCAGCCCGTCGCCGTGCCCGCCGAAGGGCCCCTCGTGCTCACCACGACCGGTGACGTCCCCTCCCTGACGACGGACGTCCCCGGCGATCTGACCCTCGTCGCCGGGGCGTTCGCCGTCGACCTCGCCCCGAGCACGGCCGACGGCGCGGCCACCACCCCCGCGTCCCTCTCCGTCACCTGCGCCCCCGGCCCGGACGCCGGGGAGCGCACGCGGCTCGTCACCCTCCCGGTCGGCGCGGACGCCCCCACCCCGGAACCGACCCCCCTTCCCACGTCACCGGCCGCCCCTTCGCCGTCCGCCTCCTCGTCCGGCCCGCCCGTGCCGTCGCTTCCGCCGGACCGGACGACCCCGGCGGAGCCGGAGACCGCGAACGGGGCGAGCGGGGCCCCGAAGGGTCCGCGGGTCGGCCCGCGGGCGGACGACGGGACCGCGTCCCCCGCACCGGCGGACCGGCCGGCCGCGCCCCCCTGCCTGACCGAGAATCCGACGCCCACGTCGCTGTCCGCCTACGTCACCGGCTACAGCAACGTGCGGAAACAGAAAGGCGCCTCGCTCCTCCCGGTGTCCTGCATGCTGATCGAACAGGGCCTCTCGGGGGAGCCGCCCTATCCCCCTCCGACGGACGAGATGCACTTCTTCGTCCCGTCGACGGCCAACCTGTCCTACCAGGGGCGCAAGCAGACCCCGCCCTTCACCTCCACCTTCCTGTCCTTCGACTTCCAGCCGGTCACGGCGACCATGGTCCTGGAACAGGCCGGCCCCATCACGATCGAAGCGCTCCTGCGCATCTTCATGTCGGACTTCTCGAACTCCACGGACACCGTGGTCCGGGCACCACTCGTCCTGCGCGTCCTCGACGTCGAGGTCAACGGCGTCGCACTGGACGTGGGCCCCTCCTGCCGTACGGCGGAGCCGCTCACCTCCACCGATCCCGACCCCTCCCGGCACCCCGGGAAGCATCTGGTGCTCCAGGGGAAGGGACGACTCGTCAACGGCACCGACGCCGTCGGCTACCTGCTCTCCAGCGGCGGCCCGCTCACCGGCGAGACGACCATTCCGGCCTTCAAGGGCTGCGGTGCCAATGGAGAGAACCTCGACCGGCTCCTCACCGCCTCCATCTCCGGCCCCGGCAACTACGTGAAGCAGACGCAGGGCCAGGCCTGTGCCGTCGACCCCGACGCCTGGAACCCGGCCGAGTGCACCGAGGACTCCCAGCCCCTCGTGATCCCCAAGCCCGAGCGCTGACCCGCCCCGCCCCGTCCCCTTCCGCCAGAAAGGCCTCCGCCATGCCCCTCGTCCCCGCCCGCACGAAGCTGGCCACCGTCTCCGCCCTCACCGCCCTCGGCGCCTTCGCCTCCATGGGCACGGCGACCGCCGCCGCCCCCGAACTGAACGGCGGCTGGGGCCCGTCCACCCGCTGCCCCGTCGACGCCCCCGCGATGCTCGCCACCGACGGCCTCGACAGGTCGCCGCAGTGCGTCGTCTCCTTCTCGCTCAGCGGCTCCATCAAGCTGGGCAAGACGACGGTGCCCACCGGGAAGACCAACCTCCAGATGGGGGTCGTCCAGAACGCCGACGGCACCAGCACGGTCGTCGCCCCGCCCGCCGGCGCGCTCATCGCCGACTCCGCCACCGTCCCCGGCGGCCTGCTCGGCCTGATGTGTCCGAGCGACATCCCGTTCATCACCAGCATCTGCAAGCAGCTCTCCGACGGGAAGCTCAACAAGATCACCGCCACCATGGAGTCGGTCGGCTCCCCCTCGGACTTCGACCAGATCGCGGGCGTCCTCACCGACCAGCCGATCGTCACCCTCCCGGTCCGGATCCGCCTGGAGAACCCGTTCCTCGGCGGCAACTGCTACATCGGGACGAAGGAGAAGCCGATCCTCCTGCGTCCGCGCAACTTCACCGCGCCCGAGTTCGGCCTGGAGCGCTTCGGCACCGACGGCACCCCGAACGAGGAGGGCGACCTGAGCCGCATCAACCTCCTCGGCTCCACCCAGGGCGACAACACCTTCGCCGTCCCCGGCGCCAGCGGCTGCGGCCTCGGGCTGTTCGGCCTGATCGACGGCGCGGTCAACCTCAAGACGGGCCTGCCCTCCCCCGCCGGGAAGAACAGCCTCGTCCTCAACAACACCCAGACCTACCTGACCGGCCTGTACGCGCCGGGCGTCGTCGCCCCCGACGCCGGGAAGGTCTTCTCCCAGAGCTGGCACTCCGCCGTCAAGTAACGGCCACTCAGGGGCGATTACCGGCCTAGTCGGCGGCACACGCCCTCCCCGGGACGCCAACTCCTGCGCAAGTTGTGTACAGCAACGAGCAGGTGTCCTAGCTTCAGCAGTCCCCGCAGGTACGCACCTGACGGTCGTGGCGGCGCCCCGTACTCCGGGCGGGGCGCCGCACCGCCGTTCCCCCACCGGTCGCGCAGAAGAGCAAGGGATCGGTCCATGCCCGCTATCGCACAGCCGCCGAGCGTCGGCGAACCCCTCGACCCGCTCCCCCGGGAGTTCGCCGAGCTGATGAGGCCGGAGATCCCCGGTCTCATCAAGGAGATCGGCGTGGAGGTCCAGCGGACCTACCCGGTGTACGCCCACCTCTTCAACGGGCCCCACTCGGACGCGATCCGCCAGGGCGTGGAGCAGGCCCTGGCGGCCTTCGTGGACCGGGTCGCCGACCCCGGGACGAACTCGGCCCTCCGCGACGAGCTGCTGCGCAAGTTCGGCCGGGTGGAGGCCTACGAGGGCCGCGACCTCGACACCCTGCAGGGCGCCTACCGCCTCGGCGCCCGCATCGCGCTGCGCCGGGCCAAGAGCATCGGGCGCACGTACAACCTCTCCCCCACCCTCATCCTGGCCTTCGCGGACGCCCTCTTCGCCTACGTCGAGGAGCTGGAAGCGCTTTCCCGCGAGGGTCACGCCATGGTCCAGGGGCGCGCGATGTCGGACACGGCGGCGCTGCGCAGACAGCTCCTCCACCTCCTGCTCGCCGGGCCGCCGCTGCCCCGGACGACCATCGCCGAGCTGTGCCGGGAGTCCTCCTGGGAACTGCCCGCCGAGTGCACGATGGTCGCCTTACGGGCCCCGGTCGCCGAGCTCGTCCAGGCGGGCCTGGACCGCGACGTCCTCGCCGACCTCAGCCTCCCCCAGCCGCACCTGCTCATTCCGGGCCCGCTCACCGCCGAGCGCCTCGCGATGCTCGAATCCGCCCTGGCCGGCACCCCCGCCGTCGTCGGCCTGACCGTGCCGCCGCCGCAGGCCGCCCACTCCATCCGCTGGGCGCGGCGCGTCCTCCAGCTCATCGACGACGGCATCGTGCCGGACGCGCCGCTCGTGCGCTGCGAGGAGCACCTGACAACGTTGTGGCTGCTGTCCGACCCGGCGCTCACGCACCACCTCGCCGCGCGCGAACTGGCCCCGCTCGACGGCCTGTCGGGCAGCCGGCGCGACCGGCTGATCGAGACCCTGCGGGTGCACGTCTCCACCCGGGCCCCGGCCGAGCAGGTCGGCGAACTGCTGGGCGTGCACGCCCAGACGGTCCGCTACCGGCTGCGGAACCTGGACAACCACTTCGGCGACCGGCTCCTCGACCCCGATCACCGCTTCGCCCTGGAGGCGGCGCTGCGCGCGCTGCACCTGCGCGACAAGAAGCGGAAGGGCTGAGTCCGGACCGAGTTCGCTCTCGTACGACCGTCATGTGATCGGATGGTGGTCATGAACGATCGGACCCTGTACCTGTTCAGCAGTGCCGCCTCACCCGTCTTCGACGTCGCACGGGTCGTCGAGGAGGCGCAGGCCGACGGCTGGGACGTGTGCCTCGGCCTCACGCCGACGGCCGCCCGCTGGCTCGTCGGCTCCCTCGACGGTCTCGCCGCGCTCACCGGCCACCCCGTGCGCTGGGACCACCTGCTCCCCGGCCAGCCGGACGCGTGGCCGGAGCCGGATGCGATCGTGGTGGCGCCGGCCACCTTCAACACGGTCAACCGGTGGGCGCTCGGGCTCACGGACACATGGCTGGTCGGGGTGGTGGCCGAGGGCATCGGCAGGCGGATCCCCACGGCGGTGATGCCGTGCGTGAACTCCGCGTACGCCGCGCACCCCCGGTTCGACCTCTCCCTGGAGATCCTGCGGGGCGCCGGGGTGCGGGTCCTGTACGGCGAGGGAGGGTTCGTCCCGTACGAGCCTGGCGGGGAGGACCCCGCCGGCTACCCGTGGCGGACCGCGCTCGACGCGGTCGCGGACGTGCTCCGGCCGCTCTGACGCGTCCGCCCCGCACCCCGGGAAGGGGTGCGGGGCGGACGTACGCCTCGGTGGGCCGGCCTAGGGTCTGTCCGGCGGATCAGGGCCTACTTGGCGATCGTGCGGCTGATGACCAGGCGCTGGATCTCACTGGTGCCCTCGAAGATGGTGTAGATGGCGGCGTCGCGGTGCATGCGCTCCACCGGGTACTCGCGGGTGTAGCCGTTGCCGCCGAGGATCTGGATGGCCCGGGCGGTGACGTCCTTGGCGACCTCGCTGGCGTACAGCTTGGACATGGAGCCCTCGGCCGAGGTGAAGGGCTTGCCGGCGGTCGCCATCCAGGAGGCGCGCCAGACCAGGAGGCGGGCCGCGTCGATCCGGGTGGCCATGTCGGCGAGCTGGAAGGCGACGCCCTGGTTCTCGATGATCGGGCGGCCGAACTGGACGCGGGTCTTCGCGTAGTCGAGGGCCACCTCGTACGCGGCACGGGCGGTGCCGACGGCCATGGCGCCGACGGCGGGGCGGGAGGCCTCGAAGGTGGCCATGGCGGCGTTCTTCACGCGCTCGCCGCCCGCCTTGGCCTTCTCCCGGGCGCGGGCGAGGCGCTCGTCCAGCTTGTCCTTGCCGCCCAGGAGGCAGTGACCGGGGATCCGGACGTCCTCCAGGACGACCTCGGCGGTGTGGGAGGCGCGGATGCCGTGCTTCTGGAACTTCTGGCCCTGGGAGAGGCCGGGGGTGTTCGGCGGCACGATGAAGGAGGCGTGGCCCTTGGAGCCGAGCTCCGGGTCGACGACGGCGACGACGACGTGGACGTTGGCGATGCCGCCGTTGGTCGCCCAGGTCTTGGTGCCGTTGAGGACCCACTCGTCCTTGGCCTCGTCGTACACGGCCCGGGTGCGCATGGAGGCGACGTCCGAGCCGGCGTCGGGCTCGGAGGAGCAGAAGGCGGCGACCTTGACGTCGTTCGCGTCGCCGTACATCTGCGGGACCCAGGTGCCGATCTGCTCCTCGGTGCCGTTGGCGAGGACGCCGACGGCGGCGAGGCCGGTGCCCACGATGGAGAGGGCGATGCCCGCGTCGCCCCAGAAGAGCTCCTCCATGGTCATGGGGACGCCGAGGCCGGTCGGGTCGAAGAACTGCTGGGCGTAGAAGTCGAGGGAGTAGATTCCGAGCTTGGCCGCCTCCTGGATGATCGGCCAGGGGGTCTCCTCACGCTCGTCCCACTCGGCGGCCGCGGGACGCATGACATCGGCCGCGAAGCCGTGGAGCCAGTCGCGCACCTGCTTCTGGTCCTCGTTGAGCTCGAACGTGAACTCGCCCATTTTCCCTCCCAGCAGTATGTTACTTGCGGTAACAGCAGTCTGTTACCGCCGGGTAGGGGCTGTCAACCTGCGCGGCGGCGTTCGGCCCGACCGGCACCGGGGCCGGGCCGGGTGTTACGTTGCGACGGCCCGACAAAGACAGCACACAGGACCGCGGGGCCGCCGGGCACGGAACCGCGGGATCGAGACCGTACGGCCGGGGAGACAGGCACATGGACATCGCGCACCGGACCACCGACCAGCAGACGCCCGCCGAGCAGCGGCGGCGCGAACTGCTGGAGGCGGCGGACCGGGTGGTGCTCCGGGACGGCCCCAAGGCCTCCATGAACGCGATCGCGGCCGAGGCCGGCATCACCAAGCCGATCCTCTACCGCCACTTCGGCGACAAGGGCGGCCTCTACCGCGCCCTCGCCACCCGGCACACCGACGCGCTCCTCGACGCCCTGCGGGCCGCGCTCGACGCCCCCTCCGACCGGCGCCGCCGGGTCGAGTCCACCCTCGACACCTACCTCGCCTCGATCGAGGCGATGCCGCAGGTCTACCGCTTCCTCATGCACCCCGCCGAGGAGCCCCACCAGAACGAGCAGGGCTTCGACGTCGGCCGCCACTCGGCCCCGCTGCTGCGCCGCATGGGCGAGGAGCTCGGCCAGGTCATCGCCGAGCGCGTCGACCTGGGGCCGGGCGCCGAGGCCCAGGCCCGGATCTGGGGCCACGGCATCGTCGGCATGATGCACGCGGCCGGCGACTGGTGGCTCGGCGAGCGCCCCTGCTCCCGCGCCGAGCTGGTCCGCAGCCTGGCGGACCTCCTCTGGGGCCGCCTGGCCGAGGCCGACGACCGCGCGGACGGGCCGGGTTTCTGAGGACCCGCGGACGGGCCGGGCTTCCAGCCCCTGGCCCGAGGCCCCCCGGCGACCCCTCAACCCTCCAGTACCGACACCCCACCGCCCCACGGCTGCTTCCGGACCGCCCGCAGCAGACGTGACCTCCGCCACCCCGTGACGTGGTCCGCGTAGACCCCGCCCTCCAGGTGGTCGGCCTCGTGCTGGAGGCAGCGGGCGAAGAAGCCCGTGCCCTCGATCCGCACCGGGGCCCCGTCCAGGTCCACGCCCTCGACCACCGCGCGGTCGAACCGGGGCGTCGGGGCCTCCAGACCCGGCAGCGAGAGACACCCTTCCGGCCCCCTGACCACGTCCCCGTCCGCCTCCACCAGGCGCGGGTTCACCACGTGCCCCAGGTGGCGGACCTCCTCGTCGTCGGGGCAGTCGTACACGAAGACCCGCAGGCCCACGCCCACCTGGTTCGCCGCCAGACCCACCCCGTTCGCCGCGTACATCGTGGCGAACATGTCCTCGACGAGCCGGGCCAGTTCGGGTCCGAAGTCGGTGACGGGCGCGCAGGGCGCGTGCAGCACGGGGGCGCCGAGCAGGGTCATCGCTCGGACCAGGCCGGAACTGCCGGGGATGGGGCGGTTTCGCATGCCGGTAAGGGTACGGTCCGCCGTGACCTGCCTGTTTCGTACGATCGCTCGGCGGTGCCGCTGTTCGGGCTCCTGGCCGGATCTCGATAGGCTGAGCCCGGACCGACGCGAGGAGGAACAAGAACGATGTCAGGACACCCCGGTAATCCAGAGCCGCTGTCGCCGCGTGCCAAGCTGGCCGTGACGGCGGGCAGGGCCGCGGCCGCGGTGTCGCGGGCGGCGGGTCGCGGAAGCGGATCGGTGATCGGCGGCCGGGTGGCGCTGAAGCTCGACCCCGACCTCCTCGGGCGCCTCGCCCAGCATCTGGACGTCGTCCTGGTGTCGGCGACCAACGGCAAGACGACCACGACCCGGCTCATCGCGGAGGCGCTGCGCGCCGCCGGCCCCGTCGTCTCGAACGCGCTGGGCGCGAACATGCCCGCGGGCATCACCTCGGCGCTCGCCGGCGGCTCGGACTCCAAGTACGGCGTGATCGAGGTCGACGAGAAGTACCTCGCGGGCGTCGCCCGGGACACCACGCCCAAGGCGATCGCGCTGCTCAACCTCTCCCGCGACCAGCTCGACCGCGCCGCCGAGACCCGGATGCTCGCCGAGAAGTGGCGCGAGGGCCTCAACGGCACCAAGGCCGTGGTCATCGCCAACGCCGACGACCCGCTGATCGTGTGGGCCGCCTCCTCCTCCCCCAACGTGGTGTGGGTCGCCGCCGGCCAGGAGTGGAAGGACGACGCCTGGTCCTGCCCCGCCTGCGGCGGTGTCATGCAGCGCCCCGGCGACGACTGGTTCTGCGGCGAGTGCGGCTTCCGCCGCCCCGCGCCGAGCTGGGCGCTCAGCGGCGACCACGTGCTCGACCCGCACGGCTCGGCCTGGCCGATCCGCCTCCAGCTCCCCGGCCGCGCCAACAAGGCGAACGCCACCACCTCGGCCGCCGTCGCCGCCGTCTTCGGGGTGCCGCCGCAGGTGGCCCTGGAGCGCATGTACCAGGTGCAGGCCGTCGCCGGCCGCTACGACGTGGTCTCCTTCCAGAACCGCGACCTGCGTCTGCTCCTGGCGAAGAACCCGGCCGGCTGGCTGGAGACGTTCTCGCTGATCGACGGCCCGCCGGCGCCGGTGATCCTCTCCGTCAACGCGCGCGGCGCCGACGGCACGGACACCTCCTGGCTGTGGGACGTCGACTACGGCCGGCTCGCCGGCCACCCGATCATGGTGATCGGCGACCGCCGGCTCGACCTGGCGGTCCGCCTGGAGGTCGCGGGCGTGGACTTCCGCGTCTGCGAGACCCTCGACGAGGCCGTCGCGATGGCCCCGCCCGGGCAGATCGAGCTGATCGCCAACTACACCGCCTTCCAGGACGTCCGCCGCCGCGTCGGCAACTGACCCGTAGAGGACATGCAGCATGAGTGACAGCAGCCTGCGCCTGGTCTGGGTCTACCCGGACCTGCTCAGCACCTACGGCGACCAGGGCAACGTCCTCGTCGTCGAGCGCCGCGCCCTGCAGCGCGGCCTCAGCGTCGAGCGCGTCGACGTCCGCAGCGACCAGCCGGTGCCGACCTCGGGCGACATCTACCTGATCGGCGGCGGCGAGGACCGTCCGCAGCGGCTCGCGGCCGAGCGGCTGCGGCGCGACGGCGGCCTGAGCCGGGCCGCCTCCAACGGCGCGATCATCTTCTCGGTCTGCGCCGGCTACCAGATCCTGGGCCACGAGTTCATCAACGACCTCGGCGAGCGCGAGACCGGCCTCGGGCTGATCGACGTGATCTCGACCCGCGGCGAGGGCGAGCGGTGCGTCGGCGACGTCCTCGCGGACATCGACCCGCGCCTGGGTCTGCCCCAGCTCACCGGGTTCGAGAACCACCAGGGCATCACCCACCTCGGCCCGACGGCCCGGCCGTTCGCCCGGACCGTCCTCGGCAAGGGCAACGGCACCGGCGACGGCACCGAGGGCGCGTACAACGACACCGTCTTCGGCACCTACATGCACGGCCCCGTCATGGCCCGCAACCCCCAGATCGCGGACCTGCTCCTGAAGCTGGCCCTCGACGTGAACGCGCTGCCGCCGACGGACGACCGCTGGTACGAGGCGCTGCGCGCCGAGCGCATCGCGGCGGCCACGCAGCCCGCCTGACCGTCCCGCACGGTCCGTCCGCACCGCTCGTACACACGTACGTTGTCCACTGGGCGGACATCAGGTTCGGCCCCGCCACCCGGCGGCGATAGGGTGGCGGGGATCCAGCCGGACGACGTGGTCCGGGAGTCGGCCCACGTTGCAAAGGTTTTTGGGCTATGCGCATTGGCGTGCTCACCTCCGGCGGAGACTGCCCCGGTCTGAACGCTGTCATCCGGTCCGTCGTGCACCGCGCCGTGGTGGACCACGGCGACGAGGTCATCGGCTTCCACGACGGGTGGAAGGGCCTCCTGGAGTGCGACTACCGCAAGCTGGACCTGGACGCGGTGGGCGGCATCCTCGCCCGCGGCGGCACCATCCTCGGCTCCTCGCGGGTCCAGCCCGCGCACCTGGTGGACGGCGTCGAGCGGGCCCGGGGCCACGTCGCGGACCTCGGTCTCGACGCCATCATCCCGATCGGCGGCGAGGGCACCCTCAAGGCGGCGAACCTGCTCTCCGAGGCGGGCCTGCCGATCGTCGGCGTCCCGAAGACCATCGACAACGACATCGCCTCCACCGACGTCACCTTCGGCTTCGACACGGCCGTCACCGTGGCCACCGAGGCCCTGGACCGGCTGAAGACCACCGCCGAGTCCCACCAGCGGGTCCTGGTCGTCGAGGTCATGGGCCGCCACACCGGCTGGATAGCGCTGCACTCCGGCATGGCGGCCGGCGCGCACGCGATCGTCGTCCCCGAGCGCCCCTTCGACATGGACGAGCTGACCTCCCGGGTCGGCGCCCGCTTCGCCGACGGCAAGCGCTTCGCGATCGTGGTGGTCGCGGAGGGCGCGAAGCCGCGCGAGGGCTCCATGGAGTTCAAGACCGCCGGCACCGACATCTACGGCCACGAGCGCTTCACCGGCGTCGCCAACCAGCTCTCCGTGGAGCTGGAGCGCCGCCTCGGCAAGGAGGCCCGCCCGGTCATCCTCGGCCACGTCCAGCGCGGCGGCACCCCGACCGCGTACGACCGCGTCCTCGCGACCCGCTTCGGCTGGCACGCGGTGGAGGCGGCGCACCGCGGCGAGTTCGGCATGCTGACCGCGCTGCGCGGCACGGACATCGTGATGGTCCCGCTGGCCAAGGCCGTGGAGACCCTCAAGACGGTCCCGGCCGACCGCTACGCCGAGGCCGAGTGCGTGCTCTGAACGGCTCCCGTGCGTGACCGTACGCCTCCCCGTACGTGACACCCGCCCCCGGTCGCGATCGCGGCCGGGGGCGGTTCTAGTCTGGTGCGGACAACAAGCGCGAATCGGGCTCCAGGAGTGTACGGATGGATCACAGCGGGCACGGCATGACCACGGACCTGCCGCCGTTCACGCTGGGGCGGGGCCTGGAGTTCTCTCCCGACCTCTTCTTCCTGATCGGCTGCCTCGCGGCGCTCGGCCTGTACGGGTGGGGCGTGGCGCGGCTGCGGCGGCGCGGGGACGCGTGGCCGGTGAGCCGGACGGTGTTCTTCACGGTCGGCGTCCTCACGGTCGCGCTCGTGATGTGCACCAAGCTGAACGACTACGGCATGGTCATGTTCAGCGTGCACATGGTGCAGCACATGGTGATCTCCATGCTGTCGCCGATCCTGCTGCTGCTGGGCGCGCCGGTGACCCTGGCGCTGCGGGCGCTGCCGGTGGCGGGCCGGGGCTCGACCGGGCCGCGCGAGCTGCTCCTGAAGCTGCTGCACAGCCGGTACATGAAGGTGATCACGCACCCCGGCTTCACGATCCCGATGTTCATCGCGAGCCTGTACGCGCTGTACTTCACGCCGCTCTTCGACTTCCTGATGGGCTCGAAGCCGGGGCACATCGGGATGATGGTGCACTTCCTGATGGTCGGCGTGGTGTTCTTCTGGCCGATCATGGGCGTGGACCCGGGCCCGCACCGGCCGGGGTACGTGATGCGGATGCTGGAGCTGTTCGCGGGCATGCCGTTCCACGCCTTCTTCGGCATCGCGCTGATGATGGCCTCGGAGCCGATGGTCGAGGCGTACGCGAGCCCGCCGGCCTCGCTGGGGATCGACGCGCTCTCCGACCAGAACGCGGCGGGCGGCATCGCCTGGGCGTTCAGCGAGATCCCGTCCGTGCTGGTCCTGATCGCGCTCGTCTACCAGTGGTACCACTCCGAGCAGCGGCAGGCGGTCCGCAAGGACCGGGCCGCCGACCGGGACGGGGACAAGGAGCTGGAGGCGTACAACGCGTACCTGGCCTCGCTCCGGGCGCGGGGGAACTGACCTCCGGAAGGTCGTGGACGGGTCCGGTGCCGGTGCGGCGCCGGGCCCGTTCTCCGTACGGAAGGCGTTTTCCGGCGCACGCCGGAGCGTCCGGGGAGTAGCGCGCGCCCCCTCCGCCGGGTGACGATGGTCGGGACGGCTTCCGCGGCCTCGGTCGCCTCGGTCGGGAGGAGGGCGGGCTGATGTCCGGTCCCACGAAGACGATGACGGTGCTCACCTGCGCCGCGCTGGTGCTGACGACGGCGTACACGGTGGCGCTCGGCAGCAGCGGCTGGCTCTGGTTCGGTCTGCTGGTGCTGATCGTGGTGACGATCGGGGTGGCCGCGTCGGAGAGCGGGACGGCCCCCGCCGGTCCGCGCCGCCGCCCACCGGAGCGCCCCGGGCCCAGCGGTCCCACGGGCCCGATGGGTCCTACGGGGATCTGACCTCCGTACGCCTTCTCAGCGCGGCGCGAGGACGATCCAGACCTGCCCCGGCGCGAAGGCCAGGGGCGCCCCGTCCGGGGTGGTGAAGGTCGTGCCGGACGCGTCGGAGGGGCGGGACCAGCGGGCCTCGTGGGCACGTCCGTCGCGCAGGACGGTCGCGCTGCCCTCGCCGACGGTCTCGGTGTACGGGGAGACCGCGCCGGTCACGTCGCGGAAGTCGGAGGGGCGGACGGTGACGCGCTGGACGACGACCGTCTCCGGGGTGAGCGGTCCGCTGTCGGTGGCGCGGGTCTCGCGGCCGTCCATGGCGACCCGCCAGGCGCGGTCGGCGGCGGACCAGGTGAAGGTGTAGCGGGCCGCCGGGTAGCGGACGGTCGAGGTGGTGGTCGGGGTGCCGTCCGGCGGGGCCGGGCCGAAGCGGAAGCCGATGTCCTCGGCGTCCCCGGCCTGCGGGGCGGCGGCGAGGGCGCGGTCCGGGCGCAGGTAGAGGTTGTGCGGGGCGGCCCGGTCCGGGGAGCGCAGGAAGGCGCCGGGTGCGGTGCTCTCGGTGACCGGGTACAGCGGCGCGGCGGCGAGCAGCGGGTTCAGGGCGGTCTGCGCCCCGGAGTAGGCGAGGGCGGGCCGGCCGAAGGCGGCGAGCAGGGAGATGTCGGACTCGCGGGCGCTGCGGACGGGTCCGACGCGCTCGGGGAGGCGGGAGGAGTAGACGGCCAGGAGCCGGGTGGTGCCGCCCTCGACCTGTTCGACGTAGACGAGGTCGGCCGTGCCGAGCCCGGTGTGGGGGCGGGCCGCCGCCGCGTTGTCGATCTTGACGCCGAGGACGGGAGCGGGCTCGGCGGGCAGGCCCGTGAAGGGCGAGCGGCCGGCCGGGGCCGTGGGGGCCGGGTCGGGCGTGGCCGTGCCGGAGCAGCCGTACAGCCCGGCCGCCGTCAGCGCGCAGAGGAACGCGGTGAGGATCCGGCCGGGGCGTCTCGTTCCGTTCGTTCCGTACCCGTTCGTCATGGTGACGCTCCCCCTCCAGTGGACCACGGGCCCGCGCACGGATACAACGGGCGTGGCGGGAAGACGAACGGATGACAGACGGACTGTCGGACGGGTGAACGGGGTCGCGAGTGTTCTACCAGTTGATGAAGTACGTGCTCCTCGGGCCGCTGCTCAAGCTGCTGTTCCGGCCACGGATCGAGGGCCTCGAACACGTGCCGGCGGAGGGGGCGGCGATCGTGGCGGGCAACCACCTCTCCTTCTCCGACCACTTCCTGATGCCGGCCGTCCTGGAGCGGCGGATCACCTTCCTGGCGAAGCAGGAGTACTTCACGGGTCCGGGCCTCAAGGGGCGCCTGACGGCCGCCTTCTTCCGGGCCGCCGGGCAGATTCCGGTGGACCGCTCGGGCAAGGAGGCCGGGCAGGCGGCGATCCGTGAGGGGCTCGGCGTCCTCGGCCGGGGCGAGCTGCTCGGCATCTATCCCGAGGGGACCCGCTCGCACGACGGGCGGCTCTACAAGGGCAAGGTGGGCGTGGCGGTGATGGCGCTGCGGGCCGGGGTGCCGGTGGTGCCCTGCGCGATGGTGGGGACCTTCGAGATCCAGCCGCCGGGGCGGGTCGTGCCCCGGATCCGCCGGGTCACCATCCGGTTCGGGGAGCCGCTGGACTTCTCCCGGTTCGCCGGGCAGGAGGGCGAGAAGGCGGTGGTCCGGGCGGTCACGGACGAGATCATGTACGAGATCCTGCGCCTGTCGGGGCAGGAGTACGTGGACGAGTACGCGGCGGTGGTGAAGGCCGCGGAGGCCGGAGGCCCTTCGGACGAGGGGCCGGGAAAGTTCCCCGGCGGGGAACGCTGAGGGCGGATCCGCGCACGGCGCAATCCTCTGGGCCCGTGCGCCGGGCGACCGTAGCGTCCCCACCATGACCAAGGGACACGCGTTCGTGCTGGGTGCGTCGGGACAGGTGGGGCGGGCGGCCGTGCGGGCCCTCGCCGCGGACGGCTGGGAGGTGACGGCCGCCTCGCGGGGCGGGGGCGGGGACGACGGGTGGCCGGACGGGGTGCGGACGGTGCGGCTCGACCGGAACGAGGAGGGGGCGCTCGCGGCCGGGATCGGCGACGGCTGCGACGTGCTCGTGGACATCGTCGCGTACGACCGGGGCCACGCCCGGCAGTTGACGGGGCTCGCCGACCGGATCGGTTCGGCGGTGGTGGTGTCGAGCGGCGCCGTCTACGAGGACGACCGGGGGCGCAGCTTCGACACCCAGGACGAGCCGGACGGCTTCCCCGCCTATCCGGTGCCGATCCCGGAGGAGTGGCCGACGGTCGCGCCGGGCGACGGCACGTACGGCACGCGGAAGGTCGCCCTGGAGCGGGAGTTGCTCGCGGCGGGCGGGGCGTTGCCGACGACGCTGCTGCGGGCGGGTGCGATCCACGGGCCGTACTGTCCGGGGCCGCGCGAGCTGTGGTTCGTGAAGCGGGCGCTCGACGGGCGGCCGGTGCGGGTCCTCGCGTACGGCGGGAGGTCGCGGTTCCATCCGGCGCACGTGGACAACCTGGCGGAGCTGGTCCGCCTCGCGGCGGCGAGGCCGGGGAGCCGGGTGCTCAACGGCGCCGATCCGCAGGCGCCGACGGTGGCGGAGATCGGGGCCGCGATCGACGCGGTCCTGGGCGTGGAGAGCGAACGGGTGCTGATCGAGGGGCCGCCGGAGGGGCCCGGGGGCCTGGTGGGGCTCACGCCGTGGACCGCGGAGCACCCGATCGTCTACGACATGGCGGCGGCGGAGCGGGAGTTGGGCTACCGGCCGGTGGTGTCGTACGCCGACTCGCTGCCGGAGACGGTGGAGTGGCTGGCCGGGCGGGCGCAGGGGCGGGAGTGGCGGGAGGCGTTCCCGAACCTCGCGAAGTACGGGGTGGACTGGTTCGACTACGCGGCGGAGGACGCCTGGTTCGCGGCGCGCGGGTGACGCGGGGGTGGAGGGAGGGACGGTCCCTCCACCCCCGCGCCGGTGCCGTTACGGCTGCGGGGTGGCGTGCGGGGCGCAGGTCTGGTCCCTGGCGTCCAGCTTCCCGGTCAGCAGGTAGGCCTCGACCTTGGTGTTGAGGCACGGGTTGACCAGGGTGGTGATGCCGTGCGAGCCGGCGTCCCGCTCCGTGATCAGGCGCGAGCCCTTGAAGCGCTTGTGCAGCTCGACGGCGCCGGCGTACGGGGTGGCGGCGTCGCGCTCGGCCTGGGCGATGAGCACCGGCGGCAGGCCCTTGTGGGTCTTCACCTCGACCGGCCGCTGACGCGGCGCGGACCAGGTCGCGCAGGGCAGGTTCATCCAGGCGTTGGCCCAGGTCATGAACGGGTGGTTCCGGTGGAGGCGGGTGTTGTCCCGGTCCCACTTCTTCCAGCTGGTCGGCCAGGGGGCGTCGGCGCACTCGACGGCGGTGTAGACGGCGTTGCCGTTCTCCGAGGCGATGTTGCCGGCCGTGTCGGTGGGGTCGGCGGCGGCCGCGTCGATCAGCGGCTGCGGGTCGCCGGCGGCGTACGCGCTCCAGGCCTCCGCGACCGGGGCCCACATGGAGTCGTAGTAGGGCGCGTTCTGGAAGAAGCCGATCAGCTCGGCCGGTCCGACCTTGCCGCCCAGCGGGTTCTTCTTGGCGGCGGCGCGCAGCACGTCCCACTGCGCGCGGACCTCGGTGTAGGTGTCGCCGAGGTGGTACGTGGAGTCGTGGCGGGCGACCCAGGTCATCCAGTCCTTGAGGCGCCCCTCGAAGGCGATGTCCTGGTCGAGGTTGGCCTCGTACCAGATCTTGTCCCGGGAGGGGTTGACGACGCTGTCGAGGACCATGCGGCGGACGTGGGTGGGGAAGAGGGTGCCGTAGACCGCGCCGAGATAGGTGCCGTAGGAGACGCCGACGAAGTTGAGCTTCCTCTCGCCGAGGGCGGCGCGGATGACGTCGAGGTCGCGGGCGCTGTTGGGCGTGGTCATGAAGGGCAGCATCGCGCCGCTCTTCTCGGCGCAGCCCCGGGCGTACTCGGCGGCGAGCTTGCGCTGGGCGCGCTTGTCGGCCTCGCTGTCGGGGACCGGGTCGGCCTTGGGGCCCTTGACGAACTCGGTCGGGTCGACGCAGGAGATGGGGGCCGAGTGGCCGACGCCGCGCGGGTCGAAGCCGACGAAGTCGTAGGCCTTGGCGGCGCCCGCCCAGATGGCGTTCTTGGTGGTGACGCGGCGCGGGAAGCGCAGGCCGGAGGCGCCGGGGCCGCCGGGGTTGTAGAGCAGGGCGCCCTGGCGCTCGGCGGGGGTGCCGGTGGACTCGATCCGGTCCACGGCGAGCTTGATCTTCTTGCCGTTCGGCTTCGCGTAGTCGACGGGCACGGTGACCCAGCCGCACTGGATGGGCTTCTCCAGGCCCCAGTCGGCCGGACAGTCCTGCCAGTCGATGCCCGTGGCGGCGGCCCGGGCGGCGGCGACGGCGACGCCGATGGACTCGGCGTCGCGGTGGTCGCGGTCGCTGTGGGCACTCGCCGCCGGAGCCGCGAGGGCGCCCGCGACGAGCGCGCCCGCTATCAGCGTTCCGGCCGAACCGAGCAGTGCCGTACGTCTCATGGGTCCTCCCCCGGGGACGGCGCCGTTTCCCGTGGTGGCGCCGGATGTTGGTGGTCCAGGGGATCCTTTCGCCGGAGGGACCGGGGAGGAAAGGGTGAACAACCGTTTCTTTGCCGAACCCATAACCGGAGACGCCGCACCGCTGAGCGGTGAGCCGCCCGGTCGCGGTCGTCGGCGGTTCAGAAGGGGGCGAGGGCGGCCAGGGCGGTGTCGAGGAGGCGGCGCAGGACCAGGGCGTCCGGGGCCACGGCGGTGACGAGGGCGGCGGGACCCGCGAGCGGAGCGATCACCGCGTGCTCCCCGAGCAGTCGGGTCTCCACCGGCTTATCCGCGAACGCCGGGTCCACGACCAGGAGTTGCCCGGTGGCCCGGTGGCCGCCGAGGACCGCGCCGCCGTCCCAGCCGCCGGGGGCGCCGGGCCCGAAGGACAGTTCCTGGTCGAGCAGGGGGCGCCCGGCGCGGCGGACGGTGAGACGGGTGGCGAGGGTGCCGGGCGGCTCGCCGTGTCGGCCGAGGACCTGCTCCTCGCGCAGCACGAGCCGCGCGGTGGGGGCGAGTTCGACGGTGGTCCGCATGCGCAGGTGCGAGCCCTCGACGGAGACCACCTGCTCGGGCAGCCAGCGGAGCACGCCGTCGTCGGCGACGTCGATCCGGACGTCGTACGCGGCGGGCTCCGCGCTCCGGCCCGGCAGGGCGAGGGTGGCGGCGGCCGCGTCGACCAGGAGCCGGGCCCCGGGCCGTACCGCCGTCTCGATCGCGAGCCGGTCGCCGCCGAGCGGGGCGCTCATCGCCCCGACGACGGTGACCCGGGTGTACGGCTCCGGGGCCCTGGTGCGGCGCAGGGCGAGCGGCCCGTCGCTCACCAGGAGCGGCAGCCCGCCGCCGGCGTCGGCGGCGATCCGGGCGGTGGCGCGCAGGCTCACGCGGTCCATGCCGCGAGCCGCGTCCGGACCCAGTCGGCGACGGGGCCGACGCCCTCCGCCGAGCGCAGGGAGGTGAAGAGGACGGGCAGTTCGCCGCGCTGCTCCTTCGCGTCGCGGGCCATCCGCTCCAGGTCGGAGCCGACGTACGGGGCGAGGTCGGTCTTGTTGACGACGAGGAGGTCGGCGGTGGTGACGCCGGGGCCGCCCTTGCGGGGGATGTCGTCGCCGCCGGCGACGTCGATGACGAAGACCTGGGCGTCCACGAGGCCCTTGGAGAAGGTGGCGGTGAGGTTGTCGCCGCCGGACTCGACGAGGATGAGGTCGAGCGGCCCGACGGCGTCCTCCAGTTCCTCGACGGCTTCGAGGTTGGCGGAGATGTCGTCGCGGATGGCGGTGTGCGGGCAGGCGCCGGTCTCCACGGCCCGGATGCGCTCGGGCGGCAGGACGGCCTCGCGGAGCAGGAACTCGGCGTCCTCGCGGGTGTAGATGTCGTTGGTGACGACGGCGAGCGAGAGGGTGTCGCGCAGGGTGCGGCAGAGGGCGGCGACGGTGGCGGTCTTGCCGGATCCGACCGGCCCGCCGAGCCCGACGCGCAGGGCGCGGCGGGTGCCGTCGGGACGGTGGGCGTCGGCGGAGACGGCGCCGTGGTGGGCGTGGGCGTGGCCGAGGTGCATGGGGCGGCTCCGGGGTGGTCGTGTGTCACGGAAGGGGGACGGGGTGCCGGGTCGTCAGGACGCGAAGAGGCGGACCGGCCAGGACGCGTGCTGTTCGGCGGTGAGGTCGAGCAGCGGCGCGGAGGCGGCCGGCAGGGCGTCCACCCCGTCCCGGGCGGCGGCCGCCGCCCGCTCGGCCAACCGGTCCATGTCGGGGGCGAGGCGGGCGAGGACGGCGGTGGCCCGGTAGGGGTCGAGACCCAGGAGGCGCACCACCGCGGTCGCGGGACCGCCGACCGTCTCGTACGCGACGCAGTGCGCCGCGTCCTCGGGGCCGAGCCCGGCGGCCCGGGCGGCGGCGCCCAGGACGACGGGCTGGTGGGCGCCGCGCGGGAAGGCGGCCGCGAGGGCGTCGAGCCCGGGGTCCGGCCAGGCGGCGCGGGCGGCCCGCATCATCTGGCGGCCGAGCCTGCGGGCGGCGGCGCGCAGGGCGGGCGAGGGGGTGCGGGCGTCGGCCGCCGCGTCGAGCGCGTACGGGTCGAGTCCGTGCGCGGCTCCGGCGGCGAGTCCGGCGGAGGTGAGACCCGTGGTGTGCAGGCGGCCCCGGCAGAAGTCCTCCAGGTCGTCGGCGTCCTTGATCCGGCCGGCCTTGACGGCGGCCTCGGCGCCGCCGGAGTGGGCGTGCCCGCCGGCGGGGAACCGCCCGTCGGCGAGCACCAACAAAGCAGATCGCGCCGTCATCAGAAGAGGAAGTATCTCTGGGCCATGGGCAGTTCGGCGGCGGGGGCCGGTTCGACCGCCTCGCCGTCGATGGTCACCGTGAAGGTGTCCGCGTCGACCTCGACCCGGGGCAGCGCGTCGTTCTCGCGCATGTTGGCCTTGGTGACCCGCCGGGTGCTCCGGATGGGGGTGAACTCCTTGTGCAGGCCGAGGCGTTGCGGCAGGTCGTCCTCGATCGCCGCTTCCGCGACGAAGTTGAACGAGCCGGCCGCGGCGGCCTTGCCGAGCGCGCCGAACATCGGGCGGGGCAGGACCGGCTGGGGCGTGGGGATGGAGGCGTTGGCGTCGCCCATCTGCGCGTACGCGATCTGGCCGCCCTTCATGACGACGAGCGGCTTCACGCCGAAGAAGGCGGGCTCCCAGAGCACCAGGTCCGCGAGCTTGCCGGGCTCGACGGAGCCGATGAGGTGGTCCATGCCCTGGGCGGCGGCCGGGTTGATCGTGTACTTGGCGACGTACCGGCGGGCCCGGTGGTTGTCGGCGCGGCCGTCGCCGGGCAGGGCGCCGCGCCGCTTCTTCATGACGTGGGCGGTCTGCCAGGTCCGCATGACCACCTCGCCGATCCGGCCCATGGCCTGGGAGTCGGAGGAGATGATCGAGATGGCTCCGAGGTCGTGCAGGACGTCCTCGGCGGCGATGGTGGAGGGCCGGATGCGGGACTCCGCGAAGGCGAGGTCCTCGGGGACGGCCGGGTTGAGGTGGTGGCAGGCCATCAGCATGTCGAGGTGTTCCTCGATGGTGTTGACGGTGTGCGGCCGGGTCGGGTTGGTGGAGCTGGGCAGGACGTGCGGCTCGGAGACGACGGTGATGATGTCGGGGGCGTGCCCGCCGCCCGCGCCCTCGGTGTGGTACGCGTGGACGGTGCGGCCGGCGATGGCGGCGAGGGTGTCGCCGACGAAGCCGGCCTCGTTGAGGGTGTCGGTGTGGATGGCGAGCTGGGCGCCGGTCTCCTCGCAGACGTCCAGGCAGGTGTCGATGACGGCCGGGGTGGCGCCCCAGTCCTCATGGATCTTGAATCCGAGGGCTCCGCCGCGCAGTTGGGAGTGCATGGCCTCGCGGGACATGGTGTTGCCCTTGCCGAGGAGGCCGATGTTGACCGGGAAGGTGTCGAGGGCCTCGAACATCCGGGCCAGGTGCCAGGGTCCGGGGGTGATCGTGGTCGCCTTGGTGCCCTCGGCGGGTCCGGTGCCGCCGCCGACGAGGGTGGTGACGCCGGTGGCGAGGGCCTGTTCGACGACGGTCGGCGAGATGAAGTGGACGTGGGCGTCGACGGCTCCGGCGGTGACGATCCGCCCGTTGCCGACGACGATCTCGGTCTCGGGGCCGATGACGAGGTCGGGGTGGACGCCGTCCATGGTGTCGGGGTTGCCGGCCTTGCCGAGGGCGGTGATCCGCCCGTCGCGGATGCCGATGTCGGCCTTGACGATCCCCCAGTGGTCGATGACGACGGCGCCGGTGATCACGGTGTCGGGGGCGCCCTCGGCGCGGGTGGTGCGGGCCTGCCCCATGGACTCGCGGACGACCTTGCCGCCGCCGAAGACGGCTTCTTCGCCGGCGCGGCCGGGGCCGCCGCAGCGGTCCTCCTCGATCTCCACGAGGAGGTCGGTGTCGGCGAGGCGGATCCGGTCGCCGGTGGTGGGTCCGAACAGGTCGGCGTACACGGCGCGGTGCAGCTCAGGCACGGGGGCCTCCGTCCGTACCGGCCGGGGTCGCGTCGAGCGGGCCGGCGGTCTCGCCGCGCAGTCCGGGCACGATCCGGCGGCCGCCGATCGGGACGAGCTCGACCTCGACGGGGATGCCGGGCTCGAAGCGGACGGCGGTCCCGGCGGCGATGTGCAGCCGCCGCCCGTGCGCGGCGGCGCGGTCGAACTCCAGGCCGGGGTTGACCTCGGCGAAGTGGTAGTGGGAGCCGACCTGGACGGGCCGGTCGGCGGCGTTGAGCACGGTGAGGCGGGTGACGGGGCGCCCTTCGTTGAGGGCGACGGGGCCGTCCGCGTACAGGATCTCTCCGGGGATCATCGGCGGCGCCCGTTCAGACGATGGGGTCGTGGACGGTGACGAGCTTGGTGCCGTCCGGGAAGGTGGCCTCGACCTGGACGTCGTGGATCATCTCGGGGATGCCCTCCATGACGTCGTCGCGGGTGAGGACCTTGCGGCCGGATGCCATCAGCTCGGCGACGGTCCGGCCGTCGCGGGCGCCCTCCAGGATGTGGGAGGTCAGGAGGGCGACGGCCTCGGGGTGGTTGAGCCGTACGCCCCGGGCCCTGCGCTTCTCGGCCACGTCCGCCGCCACATGGATGAGCAGGCGTTCCTGCTCGTGCGGGCTCAGTTGCACTCTTCCACCTCACAGTCGTCGACCGGGACGGCACCCGGACAGCTGCGGACCCTACCGACCGTCAACACTCTGTTGAACTGCCTGGATGCGGCCCGCGGCGAGACATTGCACGTTAGGGCGGAAGTTTTTCCGGCTCGTTAACTCCGGCTTTGCGTTCCCATGATCATCCGACCGGTGTCACCCGACGGGCCTCGCGGGCCTCACGGGGCGCCGGGCTCGCGGTGACGGGCGGCGAGGCCGAAGTGCCCCTGTTCCCCGGGAGCGGAGCCGGCGGAGTGGAAGCCGGACACGGAGCGGACGACCTGCTCCTCCTCCGGCCGCGCGGCCCCTTCGAGTACGTCCAGGTCGGCGGCGGACACCAGGGCGACGAGCGGCTCCCCGTGGCGGGTGACGACGACGCGCTCACCGCCGTACACGACGCGGTTGATGAGGTCCGCGAGCTCGGCTCGCGCTTGCGTCACGGGGATCTCGTCCACCGACGTGATCACTCAACTGCTGTACCTGGAGTACGCGGCACCCGACCAGGACATCGCGCTCTACATCAACTCCCCCGGCGGCTCCGTCACCGCCATGACCGCGATCCACGACACGATCCGGACGCTCGCCTGCGACGTGGTCACCACCTGCCTGGGCCAGGCCGCCTCCACCGCCGCCGTCCTGCTCGCCGCCGGCACCCCGGGCAAGCGGATGATGCTCCCCGGCGCCCGCGTCACGCTCCGGCAGCCCGCCATGGAGGAGCCCCTGCGCGGGCAGCCGAGCGACCTCGGCGTCCAGGCCCGCGAACTGGACCGCCGGCGCGCCCTGATGACCGGACTGCTCGCCGAGCACACCGGACGGAGCAGCGAGCGGGTCGCCGCCGACCTCGACCGCCCCACGGTCCTGGACGCCCCGGCCGCCGTCGCGTACGGGCTGGTGGAGCACGTGGTCACGAGCCGCCGCGGCGCGGCGCGGTGAGCGGGCCGTGGTTCCCGAACCGCCGCCGCTGCCCGCCCTGACGCGGGCCGAGGGCGAAGTGGTCGATGCCTGCCTTGCGGTCGTCGACCTCCTGGGGAGAATCAATCCATCCAGGAGTACGCATACCTATGGGGGCCTGAGGGCGGCTCAGGCCCTGGTGGGGCGTGCGGAGGAGCTGCGTGAGGCCCTGGCGCTCATGCACGCGCGGGGCGAGAGCGAGGTGCACGCGGAGACCCTGGCGCGCGCCCTGCGGGTGCTGGATGGGGAGCAGCGGGCGGGCCGGGTCACGCTCCCCCGGGAGCGGCGGAGTTGACATTCCGGCATGTCGTGTCAAGGGCCGGACGGCCGACACGGCGCGCCGGAACCACTCGTCCGTTCGGTGGAGTCGATGAGTCGACATATGACCCGGGCGAGTTGCGCAAGGGGTGTACACATCTGGCGGAACCGGGCGCTCCTTCGCTGGTGCGGGGCTCGTCCGCCAAACCTCCGACGATCACGAAACCATCCTGTCCACCCGAATGGATCAGTCGTGAGGACTCTCACATAACGTCGTTTCCACTCGGATTTCGACCAGGCTGTGGGGCAAGATCCCTGCCGACGACAAGCCCCCGCCATCCGAGGCGGGGCGGTCCGGGCGGACGCCGAGTCCTGCCGCCGTCCCGGACGCCTGGTCGACAGGATTGGATCGGCAGGAGTGGAGGACCCGAGCAGTACGGGCCGTACGCGCTGTTTCCGCAGCGGGGCCGGCCCTTGGGGTGAAGCCGCGAGAGCGGCCGGGCATCTTCGCCTGCCCGAACCCGACAGGTCATCCTTCACAGGCGGCTGACGAAGGGTTGCGCATGACTGCGCAGATGCACGTCCCGTCCCTGCTGTCCCGGGCCGGAGCCGTCTCGGCTCTCACCCTCGCCGCCGTCGGCGGCACGCTGCTCGCGCCGGGCGCGGCGCCGGAGGCCCAGGCAGCGACCGCACACGCGAACAAGGCGCTGAGCGTCGCCGCCTCCAAGAAGGGGGCGCCCTACCGCTACGGGGCCACCGGCCCCTCCCGGTTCGACTGCTCGGGCCTGACGCTCTACGCGTACAAGCAGGCGGGCAAGTCGCTGCCCCGCACCGCGCAGCAGCAGTACAACAAGACCAGTCGCGTCTCCGCCTCCGGCCGGCAGAAGGGGGACCTGGTCTTCTTCCACTCCGGCGGCAAGGTCTACCACGTGGGCATCTACGCCGGCAGCGGCAAGCTCTGGCACTCGCCCAAGACGGGCTCCTGGGTCAAGCTCGACAAGATCTGGACCTCGAAGGTCTCCTACGGACGCGTCCGGTGACCCCGCCCGGGCACTGAGCGGGCGCCGGAGGGGAGGCCGGGGGGTGCGGTGGCGCCGCCGCACCCGAACCGTCGCCGGACGGGCCCCGGCCCCGCCGGACGCGCGCTAACAGACCACCGGTGCCGCGGCCTTCCACGGCAGGGTGATGCCGACCGTCTTGCCGCCGTCCGGGGTCGGGGTCACCGAGAGGCGGCCGCCGGACTCCACCGCGAGGGAGCGGATGATGGCCATGCCGCGGCCGTTGTCCTGCTGGACCGCCGCGGGAAGGCGGCGGGGCCGGCGCGGATGGCTGTCCGTGACGCCGACGTGGAGCTGCTCCCCGTCCTCCAGGCGTACGTCGACCGTGAAGGTGGGCGACTGGCCGAAGGTGTGCAGGACGGCGTTGGTGGCCAGTTCCGAGACGATCAGGCGGACCGCGTCCGCCTGGTCCGAGAGCGCGTCGAGGCCCCAGTCGGTGAGAATCCGCGCGACGTACCGCCGGGCGGTGGGGACCGAGGCGGGCTCGCTCGCCAGGGTGACGGATGCTTCCTGATGGTCTGCCATGGCGACTCTGTCCCTTTCCCGCCGGGGCCACCGCCCCGGATCGCACTGCGCGTCAGAGTCCCACCGATGGTGCCGGGCCGTATCGGGTTCCACCAGGGCAATACCGCATCTGTCGCCCGAAGCGGTGAACCGTACGAACCGTGAACGCCTCCGGACGGTGCGTCAGGCGGCGGGCGCGGTCCGCAGGATCGTCTCCACCGCGCGGTCGATCTGCGCGTCCGTCAGGTCGGCGCGGGCCGTCAGGCGCAGCCGCGAGACGCCGTCGGGGACGGACGGGGGCCGGAAGCAGCCGACCGCCAGGCCCCGTTCCCGGCAGTCCGCCGCCCAGCGCAGCGCCGCCTCCGGGGAGGGGGCGCGGACCGAGACCACGGCCGCGTCGGGCCGGGCGCCGGTCAGACCGGCCGCGGTCAGCCGCTCGTACAGGGTGGTGGCGACGGTACGGGCCCGCCCGGCGAGCCCCGGTTCGGCGGCGATCAGGCGCAGGCTCGCGAGGGCGCCGCCGACGGCGGCCGGGGCGAGGCCGGTGTCGAAGATGAAGGTGCGGGCGGCGTTCACCAGGTGCTCGATCACCCGGGCCGGGCCCAGGACCGCGCCGCCCTGGCTGCCCAGGGACTTGGAGAGGGTCAGGGTGGCGACCACGTCCTCGTCGCCCGCGAGCCCGGCGCCGTGCACCGCGCCCCGGCCGCCGTCGCCGAGGACGCCGAAGCCGTGGGCGTCGTCCACGACGAGCCCGGCGCCGTGCGCGCGGCAGGCGGCGGCGAGCTCCGCGAGCGGGGCCCGGTCGCCGTCGACGGAGAAGACGGAGTCGCTGACGACCAGGGCCCGGCGCCCGGGGTGCGCCTCCAGGGTCTTGCGTACGGCCTCGGGGTCGGCGTGCGGGACGACGGCGGTCTCGGCGCGGGCCAGGCGGCAGCCGTCCACCAGGGAGGCGTGGTTGGCGGCGTCCGAGACGATCAGGGAGTCCCGGCCGCCGAGCGCGGTGAGCACGGCGAGGTTGGCGGCGTAGCCGGAGGAGAAGACGAGGGCCGCCTCGAAGCCGCAGAAGGCGGCGAGCTCGCGCTCCAGGTCGGTGTGGAGCCGGGTGGTGCCGGTGACGAGCCGGGAGCCGGTGGAGCCGGCGCCCCAGCGCCGGGCCGCCTCGGCCGCCGCCCCGGTGACCTCGGGCCTGCGGGTGAGGCCGAGGTAGTCGTTGCCCGCCAGGTCGAGGAGGTCCGAGTCGGCCGTCCGGGGCCGCAGCGTGCGGACGAGACCGGCGTCGGCCCGGCGGCGCGCCTCGGCGTCGGTCCAGTCGAAGGCCGTGCGGCGCGGGACCGCGACCCGCGCCTCGTCCACCCGCGTCTCGTCCACCCGTACGTCGTCCGCCCGTGTGTCGTCCGCCCGTGTGTCGTCGGCCTGTGGCATGCGGGATCCTTCGTCGGCGCCTCCGGCCGGCCGGCCGGTGCCTTTTGTAGGCAGCGCACAGACCCTAACCGCAGGAGACCGGGATCGTGGTGTGGTCATCCACACACCCCGATCGGGGGCGTTTGTTCGGATCCTCCTTGGCCCGGGGGCGGGCGGTAGGCCAGGATCAGCGGTTATGGACCTGCTGAACACGCTGGTGGAGAAGGGGCTGCGGCGCGAGCCGCCGACCCGTGAAGAAGCGCTCGCCGTCCTGGCGACCTCCGACGACGAACTGCTCGATGTGGTGGCCGCGGCCGGCAAGGTGCGCCGTCAGTGGTTCGGGCGGCGGGTGAAGCTCAATTATCTGGTCAACCTCAAGTCCGGCCTGTGCCCCGAGGACTGCTCGTACTGTTCGCAGCGGCTCGGCTCCAAGGCGGAGATCCTCAAGTACACCTGGCTGAAGCCGGACGAGGCGTCCCAGGCCGCCGCGGCGGGCGTCGCGGGCGGCGCCAAGCGGGTGTGCCTGGTGGCGAGCGGGCGCGGTCCGACGGACCGGGACGTGGAGCGGGTCGGCAGGACCATCGAGGCCATCAAGGAGCAGAACGAGGGCGTCGAGGTGTGCGCCTGCCTCGGTCTGCTCTCGGACGGGCAGGCGGAGCGGCTGCGGGAGGCCGGCGCCGACGCGTACAACCACAACCTGAACACCTCCGAGGCGACGTACGGCGGGATCACCAAGACCCACACGTACGCCGAC
Organism: Streptomyces cinereoruber; assembly: GCF_009299385.1. Lineage (NCBI taxonomy): Bacteria > Bacillati > Actinomycetota > Actinomycetes > Kitasatosporales > Streptomycetaceae > Streptomyces > Streptomyces cinereoruber. The sequence goes on from NZ_CP023693.1 coordinate 1,176,524, forward strand.
CGGGTGGACACCGTCCAGAAGGCGCACGCGGCCGGGCTCTCGGCCTGCTCGGGCCTGATCGCGGGCATGGGCGAGGCCGACGAGGACCTGGTCGACGTCGTGTACGCGCTGCGGGAGCTGGGCTCGGACTCGGTGCCGGTCAACTTCCTCATCCCGTTCGAGGGCACCCCGCTCGCCAAGGAGTGGAACCTGACCCCGCAGCGCTGCCTGCGGATCCTGGCGATGGTGCGGTTCGTCTGCCCCGACGTCGAGGTGCGGATCGCGGGCGGCCGCGAGGTGCACCTGCGCTCGATGCAGCCGCTCGCGCTGCACATCGCGAACTCGATCTTCCTGGGCGACTACCTGACCAGTGAGGGCCAGGCCGGCCAGGCCGACCTGGACATGATCGCGGACGCGGGCTTCGAGGTGGAGGGCACGGGCACGCCCACGCTGCCCGCCCACCGCGCGGACGCGCTCGCGGCGGCCGGCGGCGGCTGCGGTTCGGGCGCGGAGGCCGGTGGCGGTTGCGGCTCGCACGCCCCGACCGAGGGCGCCCCGGCGGAGGCCGGTGCCGGGTGCGGGTCGCACTCCGGCGGCTGCGGTCCGTGCGGCGGACACGCCCCGGTCCCCGAGCCCGCCGAGGCGCCGGCCGTCGAGGCCGCGCCGGGCGGCGCCCGGACCGATCTGGTGGCGGTGCGCCGCCGGGGAGCCGGGACGGACCTCGCGCCGAATGCGTAACGACGAGCTCCTCGCCCTGGACAGGGCGCACGTCTGGCACCCGTACGGCCCCATGCCGGGCCGCACGGACCCGCTGGTCGTCGCGTCCGCGTCCGGGGTGCGCCTCCGGCTCGCCGAACCCGCCGAGGGGCGGGACGAGTTGATCGACGGCATGTCCTCGTGGTGGTCGGCGGTCCACGGCTACAACCACCCCGTCCTCAACGAGGCGGTGCGCGGCCAGCTCGACCGGATGAGCCACGTGATGTTCGGCGGGCTCACCCACGAGCCGGCCGTCCGCCTCGCGAGCCGGCTCGTGGAGATCACCCCCGAGCCGCTGCGGCACGTCTTCCTCAGCGACTCGGGCTCGGTCTCCGTCGAGGTCGCCGTCAAGATGTGCCTGCAGTACTGGCGTTCGCTCGGTCGCCCCGAGAAGCGGCGGCTCTTCACCTGGCGCGGCGGGTACCACGGGGACACCTGGCAGCCGATGTCGGTGTGCGACCCCGAGGGCGGGATGCACGAGCTGTGGACCGGGGTCCTCCAGCCCCAGGTCTTCACGGACGCCCCGCCGGCCGCGTACGAGGAGTCGTACGCCGCGCTGCTGCGGACCTCGATCGGGCGGCACGCGCACGAGCTGGCCGCGGTGGTCGTGGAGCCGGTGGTGCAGGGCGCGGGCGGCATGCGCTTCCACGACCCGGCGTACCTGCGGGTGCTGCGGGAGGCCTGCGACGAGCACGGCGTGCTGCTGGTGTTCGACGAGATCGCGACCGGGTTCGGGCGCACGGGCACGCTGTTCGCGGCCGACGCGGCCGGGGTCTCCCCCGACGTGATGTGCGTGGGCAAGGCCCTGACGGGCGGTTACCTGTCGATGGCCGCGACGCTCTGCACGAGCCGGGTGGCCGACGGGATCTCGCGCGGCGAGGTGCCGGTCCTGGCGCACGGGCCGACCTTCATGGGCAACCCGCTGGCCTCCGCCGTGGCCCTGGCCTCGATCGACCTGCTGCTCTCCCAGGACTGGCGGGTCGAGGTCAAGCGCATCGAGGCCGGGCTGCGCGACGGGCTCGCCCCGGCCGCGGACCTGCCGGGCGTGCGGGACGTGCGGGTGCTCGGCGCGATCGGGGTCGTCCAGCTCGACCACGAGGTCGACATGGCGGCGGCGACGCGCGCGGCGGTCCGGGAGGGCGTGTGGCTGCGCCCGTTCCGGGATCTGATCTACACGATGCCGCCGTACGTGACGGGTGACGAGGACGTGGCCCGGATCTGCGCGGCGGTACGGGCCGCCGCGGCGGCGGGCTGAACGGAAGGACTGGGGCAGGCATGGGAATCGTCGTCGTCAGCGGCACGGGGACCGAGATCGGCAAGACGGTCGTGACCGCGGCGGTCGCCGCCGTCGCGACCGCCGCCGGGCGGTCGGTCGCCGTCCTGAAGCCGGCGCAGACGGGCGTCGGGCCGGACGAGCGGGGTGACGCGGACGAGGTCGTACGGCTCTCGGGCGCCGCCGCCTCGGCCGAGCTGGGCCGCTTCCCGGAGCCGCTGGCCCCCGGTACGGCCGCCCGGCGGGCCGGTCTCGCGCCGGTCGGGCCCCGGGAGGTCGCCGAGGCCGCCCGGAAGCTGGCCGCCGTGCACGACCTGGTGCTCGTGGAGGGGGCGGGCGGGCTGCTCGTCCGCTTCGACGAGGAGGGCGGCACGCTCGCGGACGCGGCGGCGCTGCTCGGCGCGCCGGTCCTGGTGGTGGCCCCGGCCGGGCTCGGGACGCTCAACTCGACCACCCTGACGGCCGAGGCGCTGCGGGCGCGCGGGATCGGGCAGCTGGGCGTGGTGGTCGGCAGCTGGCCGGCCGCGCCGGACCTGGCGGCCCGCTGCAACCTGGCCGACCTGCCGGAGGCGGCGGGCGCGCCCCTGCTCGGAGCCGTACCGGAGGGTTCGGGCGCCCTGTCCCCGACGGAGTTCCGGGCGGCGGCGGGCGGCTGGCTGGCCCCGTCCCTGGGCGGGACGTGGGACGCGGAGTCCTTCACCCGGACCCACGCGGAGCCGTACGGGGGCTGACGGACGGTCGGGGCGCCCGGCGGCCCGGGGCGGAATGCGGCGCCTCCGCGCGGCCGGGCCGCGGTCTTCTCGTACGGCCGGGGCGTGAGATCCCGTACGGCCGGACCCTCATAAGCACAGGGGTGCAGCCCTGTGCCCCGGGGGCTTCCGTACGGGTCGGGGTTCGGGCGTCAGCCGTGTGGTCGGGGTTCGGCCCGTCGGGCCGCCCCGGGTGGGGCGGCTCCGTAGGGTGGAGGTACGCGCCCCTGTGGAAGGAGTCCCCGATGACGTCTTCGCGGCCGGCGCCCGGGGACCCGCCCCGGGTGCACCACCCCCTCTTCGCCCGCTTCTACGCCCGCTTCAGCGTCTCCGCCGAGACGCGGGGCGGGATCGGGGCCCTCCGGGCGGAGCTGCTCGCCGGGCTCGCCGGGCGGGTGGTCGAGGTCGGGGCCGGGAACGGGCTGAACTTCGCGCACTACCCGGTCGGGGTCACGGAGGTCGTGGCCGTCGAGCCGGAGGCCCGGCTGCGCGCACTGGCCGGGAAGGCCGCGCGGCGGGCGGCCGTTCCGGTGACCGTGGTGCCGGGGACGGCCGAGGCGCTGCCGGCCGAGGACGGCTCCTTCGACGCGGCGGTGGTCTCCCTGGTCCTGTGCACGGTACGGGACGTACCGGCGGCCCTCACGGAGCTGCGCCGGGTCCTGCGCCCCGGCGGCGAGCTGCGCTTCTTCGAGCACGGGGCGGCGGACACGCCGGGGCTCGCGCGGGTGCAGCGGGGCCTGGACCGCACGGTGTGGCCGCTGCTCTTCGGCGGCTGCCACACCTCCCGCGACCCGCTGGCGGAGATCGGGGAGGCCGGGTTCGCCCTCGGCCCGTACCGCTCCTTCGACGTGCCGGAGGGCGGGCCCCGGCTGCCGTCCTCCCCCTGCGTCCTGGGTACGGCGCGCCGGTGAGGCGCCGCCGTCCCGCCCTCCGGAACCCGCTGGCACGGCCGCAGGAGGCCGTGATGGGATCTGGCCATGATCGATCTGCAGATACGTGCCGCCACCGCCGACGAGGCCGAGGCCGTCCTCGCCTTCTGGCGGGAGTCCGCCGAGGGGACGTCCGTCTCGGACGACGTGCCCGGGGTCACCCGGCTCGTGGAGCGCGACCCGGAGGCCCTGCTGCTCGCGCTGGCCGACGGACGGATCGTGGGGTCCGTGATCGCTGGCTGGGACGGCTGGCGCGCCTCCCTCTACCGGCTCGCCGTCCTGCCCGCGTACCGGCGCCGGGGGATCTCCACCGCGCTCCTGCGGGCGGCCGAGGAACGGTTCGCCGCGCTCGGCGGGCGGCGCGCGGACGCCATGGTCCTGGAGGCCAACGGAACGGGGCGGATGCTGTGGGCGGCCGCCGGGTACGAGCGCGAGGACCACTGGCGCCGCTGGGTGAAGCCGCTCGCGTAACGAAGAGCACAGGGGGTGACCGTCACGCCACTTTGCCTCTCCTTTACCATGGTCCCCCGTCCCGACGACCGAAAGGTGTGAACGTCCGCCCATGGGCGAGCCTCCCAGTAGCAGTGGTTCCGCAAGACCCGAAAGACTCGAAAGCCCCGGCTTCGACTCCCGCTCCGGCCTCCGGCGCCGAGCGGTCCTCCTCCCGCCGCGTGATCATGGGACGGAGGTGAACCGATGACCGAAGTGCTGCTGCTCCTCCTCGCGCTCCTGCTCTCCCTCGCGTGCGGCGCCTTCGTCGCGGCCGAGTTCTCGCTGACCACGGTCGAGCGCGGCGAACTCGAAGCCGCCGCGAAGCGCGGCGAGCGCGGCGCGGCGGGCGCGCTCAAGGCCGTCCGGTCGCTGACGTTCCAGCTCTCCGGCGCCCAGCTGGGCATCACCGTCACCAACCTGGTGGTCGGCATGCTGGCCGAGCCGTCGGTCGCCAAGCTCATCAAGGGCCCGGTCGAGGCCCTCGGCCTCTCCCCCACGGTCGCCTCCTCGGTGGCCCTGGTCCTGGGCACCGCCCTGTCGACCGTGGTCCTGATGGTGGTCGGCGAGCTGGTCCCCAAGAACTGGGCCATCTCCTCGCCGCTCGCCGTGGCGAAGGTCGTGGCCACCCCGCAGCGCGTGTTCACGGCCGCGTTCAAGCCGCTGATCAGCCACCTCAACAACACCGCGAACCGGATCCTGCGCCGGCTCGGCATGGAGCCGACCGAGGAGCTGGCCTCCGCGCGCTCCCCGCAGGAGCTGGTGGCGCTGGCCCGGCACTCCGCGAAGGAGGGGGCCCTGGAGGCGGACACGGCCGAGCTGTTCGTCCGCACCCTCAACCTGGCGGAGCTGACCGCCGAGAACGTGATGACGCCCCGCGTGCAGGTCACCGCCCTGGAGGTGCAGGCCACCGCCGAGGACGTGGCGAACGCGACCCGCGCGACCGGTCTGTCCCGCTTCCCCGTCTACCGCAACAGCCTGGACGCGGTCGTCGGCATCGCCCACATCAAGGACGTCCTCGCCATACCGGCCGCCGAGCGGCACCGCCGCCCGATCGGCGAGATGCTGCGCGAGCCGCTGCTCGTCCCCGAGACGCTGACCGTGGACAAGCTCCTCGACCGCCTGTCCGGGAAGCAGACGATGGCGGTCGTCATCGACGAGTACGGCGGTACGGCCGGGGTCGTCACCCTGGAGGACATCGTCGAGGAGGTCGTCGGCGAGGTGCGCGACGAGCACGACCCGCACGAGACGCCGGACCTGGCACGGGCCGGCGAGGACGCGGACGGGCGCGAGCTGTGGTCCGCCGACGGCGCGGCCCGCACCGACCAGCTCGGTGCGATCGGCCTGAAGGTGCCGGACGGCCCGTACGAGACGCTGGCGGGCTTCGTCGCCCACGAGCTGGGCCGCATCCCGGCCGTCGGCGACGGCGTGGAGCTGGCCGGCTGGCGGCTCGACGTCGTGGACGCCTCGGGCCGCCGCGCGGCCCGCGTGCTGCTGCACGCGCCCGTGCACGCCGCCGGGGACGAGACCGGGGAGGTCGGCCGATGATCGCGATCCAGCTGCTGATCGGCCTGCTCACCCTGGTCGTGAACGCCTTCTTCGTCGGCGCCGAGTTCGCCCTGATCTCGGTCCGCCGCAGTCAGATCGAACCCCTGGCCGAGGCCGGGAACAAGCGGGCGCGCAGTGTCGTCTGGGGTCTGGAGCACGTCTCCGCGATGCTCGCGGCGGCCCAGCTCGGCATCACGCTCTGCACCCTGGTGCTCGGCATCGTCGCCGAGCCGGCCATCGCGCACCTGCTCGAACCGGTCTTCGACGCGGTCGGCGTCCCGCACGGCCTGGTGCACCCGATCTCGTTCGTGATCGCCCTGTCGCTCGCGACGTACCTGCACATGCTGCTCGGCGAGATGGTGCCGAAGAACATCGCGCTCGCCGAGCCGACGCGCTCCGCGCTGCTCCTCGGGCCGCCCCTGGTGGCGCTCGCGCGGGCGCTGCGGCCGGTGATCTTCACGATCAACGCCTTCGCGAACACCCTGCTCAAGCTGTTGCGGGTGGAGGTCAAGGACGAGGTGTCCGCGACCTTCTCGGACGACGAGCTGGCCCGCATGGTCACCGACGCCGGTGACGCCGGGCTCCTGGACGGCCGGGCGGCCGAGCGGCTGCACGACGCCCTGGAGCTGGGCCGCCGTCCCGTACGGGACGTGGTGATGCCGGCGGAGAAGGTGGTGTCCACCCCGGTCGGCACCACCCCGGAGGAGCTGGAGGCGCTGTCGGCGCGGACCGGGTTCTCCCGCTTCCCCGTGGTCGACCCGGAGCGGCACATCCTGGGCTATCTGCACGTCAAGGACGCCCTGGACATCGTCCCGCGCGACCTGCCGTTCCCGGTGACGTCGCTGCGGCCGATCGCCCGGGTGCGGGCGGACACGCCGCTGGACGACGCCCTGACCGCGATGCGCCGCAGCCGGACGCACCTGGCGGCGGTGCTCGACGAGAACGACCGGCCGGCCGGTCTCGTGGCGATGGAGGACGTGCTGCGCGAGCTGGTGGGGCGCCCGGCGGCGCCGTGACCGGTCCGCGTGGACGCCCGAAGGGCCCCGGGATCGTCCCGGGGCCCTTCGGGCGTTCTCCCCCGTACGGGTCAGAGCGCGGTGGCCGCCAGCCAGTCGTCCAGGAGGCTTCGGTCGCCGGCGTGCGTGAAGCACGGGTCGTCGGCGGCGTACCGGTGGTGCAGCAGGAGCAGCAGCTCCCCGGCGTCCGCCTCGACGGCGGCGGTCGGCTCGGCGCCGCCGCTCCCCCGGGTCCAGGTGAAGCCGCCCCCGCCGAGGACGAGGGTCCAGACGGCGCCGGTGTCGCGGGCGGTGAGGCGCAGGACCGTCCCGTCCCGGCCGAGCCGGGAGACCGGCTCCGCGATCCGGGCGATGTAGGGGGCGTCGGTCAGGAAGTGGTCGACGGCGTCCGCGGCCGTGGCGGGGTCGAGGGGGCCGGTCTTCCCGTCGACGGCGAGTTCGGCGTCGGCGAGGTGGACCAGGGTCTCGAAGAGCACGTGCCGGGGGTAGTGGCGGACGTGCGGGTCGGCGCCCGGGGACCAGACGGTGGCGTCCGGGTCGGCGTCGCGGGCCGTGGCGGCGAACCGCTCGGCGCCGGCGACGAGCCAGTCGGCGTACGCGGCGGGGTCGGCCGGCGGGTCGAGGGGGACGTCCCGCGCGAGGACGCGGGTGGCGGAACGGGTCCGTACGAGGTGCTCCGCCCAGCGGTGGACGGTGCCGACGTGCCGGGCGAGGTCCGCGAGGGTCCAGTCGGGGCAGCCGGGGACGGGGAGTGCGGGGTCGGCGTCGCGGACGACGGCGGCGAGGCGCCGGGTGTGGTCCAGGACGGCGTCGCAGGCGGCGGCGTGGGCGTCCGCGGAGGGACCGGAGAGGAGTCCGGAGGCGGGCCCGGCGGGAAGTCCGGAGGTGAGTCCGAAGCCCTCCGAGACCTTGAGCAGCACGTTCCGGCGGGGGCCCTCGGGCTCGCGCGGGGCGGTCGCGCGGAACAGTCCGTCGAGGGCGCGCCGGTCGGCCGCCGAGAGCCCGGCGAAGGCGTGTCCGGTGGACTCCAGCCACTCCACCGCCGTGTCGGGGTCGAGGACGTCCTCGTCGGCGGTCTCGACGGCCGTCACCAGTCCGGCCAGGGCCTCGGCCAGGGCGCTCAGGAGCGCGTCGCTCATCGGGTTTCCCCTCCCGGGTTCTCCACGGCATGCCTCGCATACCGCGCGGTATGATCGCTCCGCCATGGAGATCAATGCCACGTACAACAGTTTCGTCGCCCTCGGCGACAGCTTCACCGAGGGTATGTCGGACCTGAGGCCCGACGGTTCCTACGGCGGCTGGGCGGACGCCCTCGCGGGCCGTCTCGCCGCCCGCTCCCCCGGCTTCCGGTACGCGAACCTCGCCGTGCGCGGGAAGCTCATCGGACAGATCGTCGAGGAGCAAGTCGGCCCGGCCGCAACGATGGAGGCCGATGTGGTCACCCTCGTCGGCGGCCTCAACGACACCCTCCGGCCCAAGGTCGACATGGTCCGGGTGAGGGACCTCCTCACCGAGGCAGTGGAACGCCTCACACCCGCCTGCGGACAGCTGGTCCTGATGCGCAGCCCCGGCCGGAACGGGCCCGTCATGGAGCGCTTCCGGCCCCGGATGGAGGAGCTGTTCGCCCACATCGACGCGCTCGCCGCCCGGCACGGCGCCCTGGTCGTCGACCTGTACGGGGCGCCGTCGCTCGGCGACCCCCGGCTCTGGGACGTGGACCGGCTCCACCTGACGGCCGAGGGGCACCGGCGGGTCGCCGAGGCCGTGTGGCAGACCCTCGGCCTGGAGCCCGAGGAGGACTGGCGCACCCCGATGCCGCCGACCGCGCGCCCCCGCTGGGCGAGCCGGCGGCTCGCGGACGCCCGCTTCGCCAGGGAGCACCTGGGCCCCTGGATCGGCCGGCGCCTGACCGGCCGCTCCTCCGGGGACGGCCGCGCGCCCAAGCGCCCGGAGCTGCTTCCGTACGCGCCCTCGGTGAGCGTCCGGTCCGAGCGCCCGTGACCCGCGTCTCGTAGCAAGCTCCACATCGGGCGGCGGCGCCGACCTGCAGAAACCGCCAGGTAAACTCTGCCCACGTGACTGCTGTGACTGCGAAGCCCCGCATCCCCAACGTTCTGGCCGGCCGCTACGCCTCCGCGGAGCTCGCCGTCCTCTGGTCCCCCGAGCAGAAGGTGAGGCTGGAGCGGCAGCTGTGGCTCGCCGTGCTGCGTGCGCAGAAGGACCTCGGGATCGAGGTTCCGGAGGAGGCCCTCGCCGACTACGAGCGCGTCCTCGACCAGGTCGACCTCGGCTCCATCGCCGAGCGCGAGAAGGTCACCCGGCACGACGTGAAGGCCCGCATCGAGGAGTTCAACGCCCTCGCCGGCCACGAGCACGTCCACAAGGGCATGACCTCGCGCGACCTCACCGAGAACGTCGAGCAGCTGCAGATCCGGCTCTCCCTGGAGCTGATGCGGGACCGCACGGTCGCCGTCCTCGCCCGCCTGGGCAGGCTCTCCGGCGAATACGCCGAGCTGGTCATGGCCGGCCGCTCGCACAACGTCGCCGCGCAGGCGACCACCCTCGGCAAGCGGTTCGCGACGGCGGCGGACGAGCTGCTCGTGGCGTACGCGCGCCTGGAGGAGCTGCTCGGCCGCTACCCGCTGCGCGGCATCAAGGGCCCGGTCGGCACCGCGCAGGACATGCTCGACCTGCTCGGCGGCGACGCCGGCAAGCTGGCCGACCTGGAGCGGCGGATCGCCGGCCACCTCGGCTTCGCGCACGCCTTCACCTCGGTCGGCCAGGTCTACCCGCGCTCGCTCGACTACGACGTGGTCACCACCCTGGTCCAGCTGGCCGCCGCGCCCTCCTCGACCGCCAAGACGATCCGTCTGATGGCGGGCCACGAGCTGGTCACCGAGGGCTTCAAGCCCGGCCAGGTCGGCTCCTCGGCGATGCCGCACAAGATGAACACCCGCTCCTGCGAGCGCGTCAACGGCCTCATGGTCATCCTGCGCGGCTACGCCTCGATGACCGGCGAGCTGGCCGGCGACCAGTGGAACGAGGGCGACGTGTCCTGCTCCGTGGTCCGCCGGGTCGCGCTGCCGGACGCCTTCTTCGCCCTGGACGGCCTCCTGGAGACCTTCCTGACCGTGCTGGACGAGTTCGGCGCCTTCCCGGCCGTCGTCGCCCGCGAGCTCGACCGCTACCTGCCCTTCCTGGCGACCACCAAGGTCCTCATGGGCGCCGTGCGCGCCGGGGTCGGCCGCGAGGTCGCCCACGAGGCCATCAAGGAGAACGCCGTGGCCTCCGCGCTCGCCATGCGCGAGCAGGGCGCCGAGCGCAACGAGCTGCTCGACAAGCTGGCCGCCGACGAGCGGATCCCGCTGGACCGGACGCAGCTGGACGAGCTGATGGCGGACAAGCTGTCCTTCACGGGCGCCGCCGCCGACCAGGTCGCCGCCGTGGTCTCCCGCATCGACGAGATCGTGAAGCAGCACCCGGAGGCCGCCGCCTACACCCCCGGGGCGATCCTCTGACGCCCTCCCCCCGGTACACCCGGCAGGAGCTGGAGGCCGCTCGCGACCGCGTCGTTCCAGACGTGGTCGCGGACGGCCTCTCGGTGCTCTTCTGCGGGATCAACCCGGGCCTGATGACGGCGGCGTCCGGCCACCACTTCGCCCGGCCGGGCAACCGGTTCTGGCCGGTGCTGCACCTGTCGGGGTTCACCCCGAGGCAGCTGCGGCCGGACGAGCAGGACGAGCTCCTGACGTACGGCCTCGGGATCACGAACGTGGTGGCGCGGCCGTCGGCGCGGGCCGACGAGCTGACCCGCGAGGAGTACCTGGAGGGCGGGCGGCTGCTCTCCGAGCGGGTGGAGCGGCTCGTTCCGCGCTGGCTCGCGATCGCCGGCGTCACCGCGTACCGCGCGGCCTTCGACGAGCCGAAGGCGGCGATCGGGCCGCAGGAGCGGACGATCGGCACCACCCGGATCTGGGCGCTGCCCAGCCCGAGCGGGCTCAACGCCCACTGGTCGACGGCGGCGATGGCCGAGGAGTTCGCCCGGCTGCGCGAGGCGGCGGGGGTCGAGCGGCGCACGGAGACGTAGGGCGGTTCCGGTCCCGCCGTACGGGCCGGGGTCCGGCGGCGGGGTGGACCCCGGCCCGCCGGGCGGAGGCGCGGAAGGCCGCCGTCACCGCGCGCGCGGACCGTCAGACCTCGCCGCGCCGTCCGGGACGCCGGGGACCCCGTCGTCACCGCGCGCGGACCGTCACCCAAGCGTGACGGGGGCGGCACTCGCCGCGTCCGGGCCCATTGAGTACCATCCGGCTGAATGGCTCACGAGCTGGGAGGACACACGGTGGGGCGGCTGACCGGCGGGGATCCGTCTCTGCTGCGGCGGATCAACTCCGCGGTGGTACTCCATGCGCTGCGGGGCGCCGACGCGCCCACGCTGACCGATCTGACCCGGATCACGGGTCTGTCGCGGCCCACGGTCGAGGGGGTCGTCGAAGGCCTCATGGAGGGCGGGCTCGTCGTCGAGTCGGCGCCCGAGGAGGGCGAGGCCCGGCGGCAGGGGCGTCCGGCGCGGAGGTTCCGCTTCCGCGCGGAGGCCGGTCATCTGCTCGGCATCGAGATCGGCCCGCACCGGGTGGCCGCCCTGCTCTCCGGTCTCGACGGCCGGATCATCGGCGCCGGGTCCCGCGAGGTGTCGGAGACGGCGCCCGAGGACGAGCGGCTCGACCGGGTGCGCACGGTCGTCGCGGACGTGCTGCGCAGGGCCGGGGTCGCCCGGTCCAATCTGCGGGCCGTGGGCGTGGGCACGCCCGGGATCGTGGAGGCCGACGGGACCGTACGCCTCGGGACGGCGCTGCCCGGCTGGACGGGCCTCGCGCTCGGCGAGCGGCTGCGGCGCTCCTTCCGCTGCCCGGTGATCGTGGAGAACGACGCCAACGCGGCGGCGGTCGCCGAGCACTGGAAGGGTGCCGCGACCGACTCCGACGACATCGTGTTCGTCCTGGCCGGGCTGAGCCCGGGGGCCGGTTCGCTGATCGGCGGCCGGCTGCACCGCGGTTTCGGCGGGGCGGCCGGGGAGATCGGCGCCCTGCACCTGCTCGGCCGGGGCGTCACCCCCGAGCATCTGCTCTCGACCACGGACGAGCCGCTGCACCCGCTGGACGAGCAGGCGGTCGCCGAGGTCTTCGCGCTGGCCAGGAAGGGCGACGCGCGGGCCGAGGCCGCGGTGGAGCGGTTCATCCAGCGGCTCGTGCACGACGTGGCGGCGCTCGTGCTGGCCATCGATCCCGAGCTGGTGGTGGTGGGTGGCTGGGCGGCCGGTCTCGACGGGGTGCTCCAGCCGCTCCGCGAGGAGCTGGCGCGGTTCTGCCTGCGGCCGCCCCGGGTGGTGCTCTCCCTGCTCGGCGAGGCCGCGGTGGGCACGGGGGCGCTGCGCCTGGCCCTCGACCACGTCGAGGAGCAGCTGTTCGCCGTCGACGGAACGGTGACGGCCCGCCGCTGAACCGCCGGAGGGGCGGTCCCGGGGCGGGCCGGTGCCTGTCGGGGAGCGCGGGTTACGAGGCCATGACCAGGTCGACCGAGTCGCCGAAGGTGAGGCGGCAGGTGTCGGCGCGGTAGGTGGCCACGGAGACGGCGGCGGTACGGCCCCCGGAGAGGTAGCGGGTCGTCACGACGAGGACGGGCGCGCCGGGCAGCCGGTCGAGCTCCTTGGCGTCGTCGGCGCGGGCGGAGCCGAGCTCGACGGAGCGGTCCTGGCCGTCCAGGGCGAGGTGCTGGAGCTCGCGGAGCACGGCGCGGGCGCGGGCGGGGCCCGCGGGGGCGTCGATGCCGCTGAGGCCGGGGACGGAGCCGACCGGCACGTAGAGCAGTTCGGCGGCGACCGGCTGGCCCTGGGTGATCCGGAGGCGGCGGACGACGTGCACCCGGTCCTCGGCGCCGGTCTCCAGGACGCGCGCGACGGCGGCCGGGGGGACGTCCGAGGCGGAGTCCAGGGCCTGCCAGGCCTCGTCGCCGACGCCCGGCCAGGTGTGCTGGGTGGTGGAGACGTCCACGCCGACGCGCGGCGGGGCGACCGTGGTGCCGACGCCGCGGCGGCGCTGGAGGCGTCCTTCGAGCTCCAGCTGCTCCAGGGCCTGCCGGAGCGTGGCCCGGGCGACGCCGAAGCGCGCGGCGAGCTCGCGCTCGTTGGGGAGGATCTCCCCGACGGCGAAGTCCGAGTCGAGCGCTTCGCCGATCACTGTCTTGAGGTGCTGGTACTTCGGTTCCGGCACCGATGCCAGCTGCGTGGTCCCCACCCTGATCCTCCGCAATTCGCCGTGTCCCGCGGCGTTTTTCCGCGCCCTTGTTTATTAAAGGTTCCTGCACTAACTCTGCGACCATAAGGCGAGCCACCCCCTTGGTCAAGACCAATCCTCCGTCGAAAACCCCGGAATGCGGCCCTCTGACCTAGATCGTTCACAGGACGTTCGCACCCCAGTGAGGCCCTGGTAGCGGAAAACCCCCGCCGGGAGGCGGCGGGGGCGGGGGTTCGTGCGGCGCCGGGGCGCCGGGAGGGCCCCTCGAAGGTCCTGGGGGGAGAGAGCGCCGTGTTATGGCCAAGTGTTATTACCGCGTTCGCCCTCCTCTTCGGAATCATGGGTCATGTCCATGCCGAGTTACCGCCCCGCCGGCGGGACTCCGGCATGCGCGCGGCCCCCCGGGGCCGCCGCCCCCCACACGCGCGCCCGACCGGCGCGCCCGTCCGAATAGAGGAACCCTTGCGCATCACACGGCTCGTGCCCGCCCTCGCGGCCGCGGCGGTCTCCGTCCTCGCCCTGCTCGCCCCCACCGCCTCCGCGGCACCGGCGCCCGCGCCCCCGGCCGTCCAGGCCGTGCAGCCGATCATCGGCGGCGGCTACGCCTCCAACGCCCCGTGGGCGGCCCGGCTGTTCTCCAACGGCCGGGAGACCTGTTCGGCCACGATCATCGCCCCGACCTGGATCCTCACCGCCAAGCACTGCGTCACCGGCGGCGGGCTCTCGTTCCGCATCGGCAGCCTCGACCAGCACAGCGGCGGCACCGTGGCCAACGGCGCCCAGACCTACACGCACAGCTCCGACCTGGCTCTGGTCCGCCTCGACCGCTCCGTGTCGGCGACCTACGCCACGCTCGGCCAGCCGGGCACCGTGCGCGTCGGCCAGAGCGTCCAGGTGTACGGCTGGGGCGCCACGTCCCAGTGCGGCTCGGAGGCCAACTGCCAGTCCCGCTACCTGAAGGTCGCCAACGTCACCGTCACCGGCGGCTGCACCGACGCCTACGGCGGCTCCGCGATCTGCGCCCGCCGGGGCAACGGCATCACCGCCGGCGGCGACTCCGGCGGCCCGATGATGGCCGCCGGGGTCCAGGTCGGCGTCGCCTCCACCAGCGACCGCCAGACCACCACCGCGTACACCAACGTGACGGCGTACCGCTCCTGGATCAGGTCGATCGCGGGCGTCTGACGCACTTCCGTCCCGGCGGGCGAGGGGCCTTCCACCGCGGCGCACTCCGGCGCGGTGGAAGGCCCCTCCTCGTCCCCCGGGGAGGTCAGGCGTCCTTCAGACCGTGGAACTTGTCGGGGTTCCGGATGATGTGGACCGTCTGGACGCGTCCGTCCCTGACCTCGATCTGGATGACCGTGTCGGGGCGCCCGCCCACGAACGCGACCAGGGCCGGGGCGCCGTTGAGCTCGACGATCCGGCGCTCGTACCGGAAGTTCTCGTCCCCGGCGACGGCGTGGAGGAAGCGGCCGACCTTGTCGGCGGTCTCGATGACCCGCAGCGGCGCCTTGGCCCTGCCGCCGCTGTCGCCGACGAGGCGCACGTCCGGGGCGAGCAGGGCGAGCAGTTCGCCGAGGTCGCCGCCGGCCGCCGCGGCGAGGAAGCGGTCGGTGAGGTCGCGGCGCTCGGCCGGGTCCACGTCGTAGCGCGGCCTGCCCTCGTCCACGTGGCGCCGGGCGCGCCCGGCGAGCTGGCGCACGGCCGCCTCCGAGCGGTCCAGGGCGGCGGCGATCTCCCCGTACGGGAAGCCGAAGGCCTCGCGCAGCACGAAGACGGCCCGCTCCAGGGGCGAGAGGGATTCGAGGACGACGAGGACGGCGAGCGAGACGGAGTCGGCGAGCAGGGCGCGCTCGGCGGTGTCGGGGGCGGCCGGGCCGAAGTCGGTGACGACGGGCTCGGGCAGCCAGGGGCCCACGTAGGTCTCGCGACGCGTGTGGGCGAGCCGGAGCCGGTCGATGGCGAGGCGGGTGGTGATCCGTACGAGGAAGGCGCGGGGCTCGCGGACGGCGGCCCGGTCCTCGGCGGTCCAGCGCAGCCAGGCCTCCTGGACGACGTCCTCGGCGTCGGCGGCGCGCCCGAGCATCCGGTAGGCGACGCCGAGGAGCATCGGACGGTGCTCCTCGAAGAGTTCGGTCAGGGGGTCGACCGGAGAGCCGTCGGCGGTGGGGCCGGTGGGGTCGGCAGGGACGGAGCCGGTGGGACCGTCGGCGGCAGGGCCGGTGGGGCCTGTAGTGCCGTCGGTGGCGGGGCCGGTGGCGGCAGTGGCGGTGGGGTCGGTGACAGCGGGGCCGGTGGGGTCGATGGGGATGTCGGTGGGCACTCGTCCATCCCAGCCCACCTCCTCCGGCCTGTCCAGTTCGGGCCGGGCCCTTGAACTCCGGGCTACCGACCGGTAATTGTTACTGACGGGTCGTCTAAGAGGTGTCACGACAGGGAGTCCGCATGCCCGCACGGATCACGTTCACGATCGAGACTCCCCGGGGTCCCCGGACGACGTCCCTGACGTACGAGCGGAGGGGCGCGGGCGAGCCGCTGCTGCTCCTGCACGGCATCGGGCACCACTGGCAGGCCTGGGAGCCCGTCCTCGACGTCCTGGCCGCCGAGCGGGACGTGATCGCCGTCGACCTGCCCGGCTTCGGCGCCTCCGACGCGCTGCCGGAGGGCGCCCCGTACGGCCTGCCCACCGTCGTCCCCGTCCTCGGCGCCTTCTGCGACGCCCTCGGCGTGGAGCGTCCGCACGTGGCCGGGAACTCGCTCGGCGGGCTGCTCGCGCTGGAACTCGGCCGGGAGAAGCTGGCGCGCTCGGTCACCGTCCTCTCCCCCGCCGGCTTCTGGACGGAGGCCGAGCGCCGGTACGCCTTCGGGACGCTGCGGGCCATGCGCGGCGCGGCCCTGTCGCTGCCCGTGCCGGTGATCGAGCGGCTCTCCCGTACGCCCGCCGGGCGCACCGCCCTCACCAGCACCATCTACGCCCGGCCCGCGCGGCGCTCACCCGAGGCGGTCGTCGCCGAGACGCTCGCGCTGCGCGGCGCGACCGGCTTCCACCAGACCCTGGCGGCGGGCCGGACCGTGCTCTTCCGCGACGACTTCTCCTCCTCGGTGCCTGTCACCGTCGCCTGGGGCACCCGCGACCGGCTGCTCCTGCGCCGTCAGGGCGTCCGCGCGAAGCACGTCCTGCCCGGCGCGCGCCTGGTCCGGCTGCCCGGCTGCGGCCACGTGCCCATGAACGACGACCCGGCCCTCGTCGCGCGCGTGCTCCTGGACGGCAGCCGCTGAGGCCGCTTTCGTACGGGTGAACAGGCCGGTGCCCAGGGCGGCGCCGGCCCCCACGAGCAGGCTGCCCGCCACCTGCGGGAGGCCGAAGGCCGCGCCCGCGACCAGGGCGGCGCTCAGCGCGGCGGCAACCGGGATCGCCCCGGTGAAGAGGGTGGCCCGCTCCACGCCGATCCGCTGGACGCCCATGTAGAAGAGGACGAAGCCGACGACCGTGGCCAGGACCGCCTGCCACGCGAGCGCCCCCGCCTCCGTCCCCGTCGGCATCCGGACGAAACCGGTGCCGTCCACGAGCAGGCCGAGGAGCGCCGCCTCGGCCGTACCGATCCCGCAGACGGCGGCGGTGAGCAGCTTCGGGCCGAGGATCCGCAGCACCGGGACGGCGAGGACCGTGAACCCCACCTCGCCGGCGAGCGCCGCCAGCGACCAGCCGATCCCGGCCGCGTCAGTGCGCCCCCAGCCCTGCACGGTGAAGGCGCCGGCGGTGACGAGCAGCGCCCCGTACAGCACGGCGCGGGCCGGCCTGCGGCCCTCGGCCAGCGGGACCAGGACGGCGACGACGACCGGCGCGCAGCCCACCAGGACGCCCGGGACGGCCGGTTCGGCGGTCCGCTCGGCGGCCAGGACGGCGAGGTTGAAGCCGACCATGCCGACGGCCGCGAGGGCGGCGAGCCGCAGCCAGTGGCGGGCGGTCAGGAGCCGGAGCGGGGCGAGCCCGCCGCGGCCGAGCAGCGGGAGCAGGAGGAGGCAGGCGGCCCCGTACCGGATCGCCTGGCCGCCCGCGTACGGATAGGCGCCGAGCAGGCTGTTGGCGGTGAAGGATGCGCCGACGAGGGCGTAGGCGAGGGTCACGAGCAGGACCCCGCGCAGGGAGTTCGCGTTCATGGTTCCGACGCTAGGGATCCGCGCGGTCCTGGTTGAGGTCCACTTCCACGACGTCATCGGGGACCACTTCGGGGAGCGGCGGGCCGTGGGCGGTGGGCGGTGGGCGGTGCGGCTAGTATATGGACATGATTTCCATTACCAATATGTAGTGGACGCAGAGAGAGGCAGGTAAGACCCATGTCCGCCCACTGCCAACTGACCGGCGCCAGGCCGGGATTCGGCAACACGATCTCCCACTCGCACCGGCGCAGCTCGCGCCGCTTCGACCCGAACATCCAGCGCAAGCGCTACTGGCTGCCCAGCGAGGGGCGCCACGTCCGCCTCACCCTGAGCGCCAGGGCGATCAAGACGGTGGACGTGATCGGCGTCGAGGCGGCCGTGGTCCGGATCCGGGCGCGGGGAGGGAAGGTCTGATGGCGAAGAAGAGCAAGATCGCGCGCAACGAGCACCGCAAGGAGGTCGTCGAGCGGTACGCCGCCCGGCGGGCCGAGCTCAAGGAGATCGTCCGCCGCCCCTCCAGCACCCCGGCCGAACGGGAGGCCGCGCAGGCCGAACTGCGCCGCCAGCCGCGCGACGCCAGCGCCACCCGCGTACGCAACCGCGACGGCGTCGACGGGCGCCCCCGCGGCCACCTGCGCAAGTTCGGCCTCTCCCGGGTGCGCGTACGACAGCAGGCGCACGCCGGCTTCCTGCCCGGAGTGACCAAGTCCTCCTGGTGACCGGTTCCTTCGGCCCTTGGGGCAGGAGCCCGAGCCCTGTGGTTCGTCCGTACGCGCGACTGTGCCCGCACCCCCCCGGGGGGTGCGGGCACAGTCGGTGCGGGTCAGTGCTTGACGCCGCTGATCTCGTTGGGCGTCGCGGGCAGGGCGGCGGAGGCGAGTGCCTTGCCGGTCTCGACGTCGACGGCGTGGATCTTCTTGGTCGCGGGGTCGGTGACGTAGGCGGTGTGGTCGCGGACGAAGAGGGCGGGGCGCGGCTGCTGCCAGTCCAGGGGCTCCTGCCAGGCGCCGATGACCGGGATCGTCCTGGTGACCTTGCCCGCTTCGGGGTCGATCACGTGGATCCCGCCGTCGGTGCCCAGGACGAGGCCTTCGCCGTGCGGGCCGCGCGCCAGGGAGCGGAAGGTGTAGCTGGTGCCGAGGTCGAGCAGACGCAACTTTCCGGTGGTGGTGTCGATCAGCGAGACCTGCCGGGGGCGTTCGAGTTCGGCGTCCTTGTCCTTCTTGAAGTCGCCCAGGACGATCGGGGACAGGTCGGATCCGGCCTGGTTGCCGATCCGGCCGTAGGCCGTGGGGCTCTTCACCTTGGTGAAGGTGCCGCCCTCGGCCCCGCCCTTGGCGCCGTCCTTGTAGATGAGGACTCCGTCCTCGCAGCCGACGACCACGACATCGCCCTCGCCCTTGGCGGTGGCCTCTCCGTGGACGCCGGGGCACTGCTCGTTGCGGGCGATCTCCTTGCGGTCCTTGTCGAGGACGACCAGGCCGGTGCGCTTCTCCTCGGTGCCCAGGGTGCTGACCAGCCGGCCGTTCTTCAGCTCGACGGCGACGCCGTGGTGGGGACTGGCGGAGGTGTACGTGGTGGTGGCGGGCCTGCCCCCGGCGAGGTCGTGGGGGCCGAAGGAGGTGACCTGTCCGGTGCCGTCGGTGAACAGGACGGTCCTGTCCGCGTGCCGTACGACGTGGCCGGGCTTGGGGCCCTTGAACTCCATGTCGGTGAGCCGTCGGCCGACGGCGTCCAGGACGCGGAAGCCGTCGGCGGTGGAGAGCATGACGTGGCGGTCGTCGCCGGCGGGGTTGACGCGGTTGAAGCCGGCCAGGGGTATGTCCTCGGCGACCTCGAGACTCTGGCCGTCCAGGACGTAGAGGCCGCCCTCGTAGGTGGCGACGAGCGGGTCGGTGACCGGCTTCGCCGAGGTACCGGGCTTGCTCTGGTTCTCCTTGGCCGCGGGCTTGTCGGTGGTGCCGGTGGTGTCGGTGCCGCAGGCGGTCAGGGCGAGGGAGGTGGCGATCAGGAGGGTGATGCCTGCCGCGGCGCGCGAGCGCGTCGTGGTGGTCATGGGGTCTTCCTTTCGGTGCCCGCCGTGGGGCGGGCGGTGGGGGTGGGTGCGCCGAGGCCGTCGGCTATGGCCGTGGTGTTGGCGCGCATCATTTCGAGGTAGGTGGCGGCGCCCCCGCCCCGTTCCGTCAGGGATTCGGAGAACAGGGGCAGGACGCGTACGTCCACGTGGCTTTCGCGTTGGAGGGCTTGGGCGAGCCGGTCGGGCTGGGAGGAGTCGGCGAAGATCGCCGGTACCTTCGCCTTCTCGATCGCCGTGGCCAGGGACTTGAGGTCGGAGGCGCTGGGTGAGGCGAGGGTGGTGCCGCTGGGGATGACGGCCCCTATGACGCGGAAGCCGAAGCGCTGGGCGAGGTAGCCGAAGACGTGGTGGTTGGTCACCAGGTTGCGCTTGTTCGGTGGCATCGCGGCGAAGCGGTTCTCCATCCAGGCCGTGAGGTCGGCGAGTCGGGTGTCGTAGCGGGTGGCGTTGGCCCGGATGACGGCGGCGTCGACTCCGTCGACGTGCTCGATCAGTCGGTCGGTGATGAGGCGGACCGCGGTGCGTACGCGGGTGGGGTCGGTCCAGAAGTGCGGGTCGGGCCGGCCTGCCATGTCGTCCGAGGCGTAGGTGAGGGGGTCGACGCCCTCGCCCACGGCGAGCGCGGCCACACCGCTCTCCCGCGCCGCTTCCACGTGGCGCAGGACGTTCTCCTCCAGGCCCAGGCCGTTGTGGACGATCAGGTCGGCCTGTTCGATCTTCGCCGCCTGGGGTGCGGAGATGCCGAAGGAATGGGGGTCGGCGCCGGGTCCCATCAGGACGGTGACCTCGGCCTGGTCTCCGACGATCTCCCGGGTGATGTCACCGAGGATGTTGGTGGTGACCACCACGCCGGGACGCTGCGCACCGGTGGGGGTGCAGGCCGTGAGCCCCAGGAGCACCGCGCCGATCAGGGCGAGGACGGCGGCGAGAGCGGTGGAACGGTGGCGGTGGTGAACGGGGGTCGTCATCGTCCGGTCTCCACCATGTGCGACGGGGTGAAGTCGAGGGAGAAGGTGCGGGCGCGGCGCAGCCGGTCGTTGAAGTCGATCTCGTACACCTTGCGTCCGGCCGGGTCGTTGACGTAGGCGCGGCTGGTGTCCACCTCGATGACCGGTGCCGGACCGCGGGAGGCCGGCGGCAGCAGCGGCGTACGAACCGTGCGCTTGCCGGTGGCCGGGTCGTGGGCGCTCAGGTGTCCGTCGGCGCCGAGGGCGAGCAGCGGGGTTCCCTCTCCGGCCGTGTTCACGGCGACGACCGGGCCGGTCTCGATCCGCTTCCACCTCAGCCCGGTGACGTCGAGGATCCAGACCGCGTTCCGCCCGGCCCGGGCGGCGAGGGTCGTGCTCCCGGCCCGGTGACGGAAGTCGACAGCCCGCTCGGCCGGCGCCACGGACGTGCCGTAGGGGATCTTCCGCGCGGTGAACGCACCACTGTTCTCGCTGATGAGCAGGGCGCCGTCGGCGCAGCCCAGCACCGCGCCGCGGCGGGTGAGCGCCGTGCCGCGCGGTTCGGGGCAGGTCTCGTCCGGCGAGGAGACCGGCTTGCCGTCGCGGTCGCGGATCTCGACGCGGTCGTGGGCGGCGCCGGTGCCGGGTACGACCAGGTGCTCCCCGTAGGGGATCACGGGCGCAGTGGCGTCGGGCAGGGCCCTGCCCGCGCCGGGGCGGGCGTCCTCCAGCGCCTCGCGGTCGAACAGGCGGACCGAGCCGTCACCGAAGGACAGGGCGGTGACGGCGGGGTCGGAGTGGGCACGGACCGGGCCGGGCCCCTCGGCCCGGCCCGCGCGGCGGATCTTCGCGCGGTAGTAGTGCACGTGGTCGCCGTGGTCCACCGTCCAGGCGCCGCTGTCGACGATCTCGGTGCCGGTGCCGGTGGCGAGGTAGGCGAAGCGGCCGTCGGTGGTGACGTCCGTGACGGGGCCGACCGCTCCGAGGGTGGCGGTGTCGCCGGTGACCAGGTCCAGGACGCGCACCGTGCCGGTGGCGGCGTCGGCCATGACCAGGCGGGACTGCTGTTCGGCGGCCTCCTGCGCGCCTTCGACATAGCCGTGCGGGACCGCTTCCTTCCCCTGGTCCCCGGCCGGTTCCGGCTCGTCGCCGCCGGCGCATCCCGAGGCGAGCAGGCAGGCGGTGAGGATCATCGCGGTGGAGGTCTTCCTGAGGTCGGTCACGAGGGCACCTTGTCCGTGCGCGGTCCGGGCCGCGCGATGAGGGTGGAGGCGCGCCGGGAACGGCCGCCCCGGCATCCGGCGGCGAGATGGGAGAGGAGGAACTGCAGGACCGCGACGGCCGAGACGGTCGCCCCGGCCGCGGTGCCCGCGTACCAGGACACCAGCAGTCCCAGGAACACCGCGGCGGAGCCGAGGACCGCCGCGCCGGCCATGATCACGGGGATGCGGCGTGCCCACGGCAGCACCGTCGCCGGGGGCGCGATGAGCAGGCCGAAGACGAGCAGGGTGCCCACGATGTGGAAGGAGGTGACGATCGCGAGCGTCAGCAGGCCGAGGAGGGCGACGTGGGCCGCCTTCGGCCGCAGACCCAGCGTGTGGGCCTTGCGCTCGTCGAACGCCAGGGCGACGAAGGGCCGGTAGCCCAGGACCGAGACCGTCAGGGCCAGGGCGAGGGCGATCCCGAGCAGGACGAGGTCGTCCTGGCGTACGGCGAGCACGTCGCCGAACAGGAACCCGGTCAGGTCCACCGCGAAGGACTGCGAGCGGGAGACGACGATCACCCCCAGCGACAGCATGCCGACGAAGAGCAGTCCGATGCTGGTGTCCTGGGAGAGCCGGGGCGATCTGCCGACCACCGTGACGCCCGCGGCCATGACGACCGCGCTCACCGCCGCTCCGGCCAGCAGGTTGCCTCCCAGCAGGGAGGCCAGGGCGATACCGGGCAGCATCCCGTGCGACATCGCGTCGCCGAGGAACGCCATCCCCCGCAGGACCACCCACGTACCGGCGAGGGCGCAGATCAGCGCCACCAGGACGCCGCCCCACAGGGCCCGCTGCACAAAGCCCACCTCGAAGGGGGCCACCAACCATTCCATGGAGCGGGACCCTATAATGAAAATGATTATCAATACAAAGGAGGTGTGCCGTGGCGGATCCACACCCGGCATCGCAGGTGTCACTCAAGGGCGTGTCGGCGGGCTACGCCCGTACCACCGTCCTGACCCAACTCGACCTGGAAACACCGTCTTTGGTGGTCACTGCGGTGATGGGGCCGAACGGTTCGGGCAAGTCGACCCTGCTGGGCCTTCTGGCCGGAGTGATTCCGGCGACATCCGGCACGGTGGTCCACCGCACGGCCGTGCGGCCGGCCTTCGTGACGCAGCGCAGCGCGGTGGCCGACGTCCTGCCGCTCACGGTGCGGGAGACGGTGGCCATGGGGCGGTGGGGCCGGCTCGGTTTCTTCCGGCGCCCTTCCGCGCGGGACCGCGAGGCGGTGGAGACGAGCATGGAGCGCCTGGACGTCGCCGGTCTCGCGGAACGGCAGTTGGGCGAGCTGTCGGGAGGTCAGCGCCAGCGCGTCCTGGTCGCGCAGGGCCTGGCCCAGGGGGCCGACCTCCTGCTGCTGGACGAACCGGCCAGTGCCCTCGACGGCGCGGCCCGCGAGACGATCGCGCGGGTCCTGGACGAGGTGACGGGCGAAGGAGTCACGGTCGTCCAGGCCACGCACGACCTCGCGGCGGCCCGCCGGGCGGGTCACTGCCTGCTGCTGGACGCAGGTCGCGTCGTCGCGGCGGGCCCTCCCGCCGACGTACTGCCGGACGCCGGTCGCGTCGTCGCTCCGCGCCCTCCCGCCGACGTACCGGAGGGCGCGGAGCGGGAGCGTCGGGCGCGGGCCTCGGGCGCGTGAGCTCTTCGCCGGGTCGCCCGGGAGAGCGCCGCCGGAGGCGTCAGCGGCCCAGGGGGTCGCCGCCGGCGCCGTCGTTCCGGCCGAGCAGCGTCGCGTGGCCGCCGTGGTGCAGCGGCGTGTCCAGCCGTACGCGGGCCGTCTCGTGGCCCGTCCGCGCGTCGACGAGGTGCACTTCGCCGTGGCCGCCGCGCGTGACGGCCAGCCAGTGGTCGCCCGGTGAGGCGGCCACCGCGCGGCGCTGGACCCCCTCCCAGGGGGTGCCGCCGCGCTTCGGCGCGCCGGCCATGGCCGGGAGGGGCACGCGGCGAAGGGTGCCGTCGGAGCCCAGGAGCACCAGCTCGTCACCGTCGGGATGGATGCGGGTGAAGGCGGTGTGGTCGCGGGCGAAGGCGAGCCGGAACACCAGGCCGGGGCCGAGGTCGGTGAGGAGCGTACGGCCGGTCTCCAGGTCGTGGCACCAGGCCTGGTTGGTCCAGTCCGACCAGCGCAGCGGGTCCGGGTCGCCGCCGCGCAAGGTGCTCCAGAGGGCCCGCCGGCGCGTGTCGAGGCGGAGGTACCAGCCCCGGGCCTGCGACTCCCACGGGATCACCTCCTCGGCCACGAGTCCGTCGCCCTTCCTCCGCGCCGTGTGCACTCCCGTACCCGTCGCCGCGAACACCCGTCCCGGGCCGGGGTCCTGGGCGTCGCCGTGCCCGTCGTCCGGCAGGGGCAGCAGCGCGTGCGGCACGGCCACCGGGCAGCCGGGGCGCGCCGCGAGGAGGTCCGCGAACCGGTGGACGGCCAGTGCGCCGGGTTCCCGGTGCCGCAGCACCACGAGCGGGTCGCCGCCGCCCAGTACCGTCACGCCCGGTTCGCCGACGCGCGTGCGCACCCGGGCGGCCTCCCCGGCGGTCAGGTCGACGACCGTCAGCAGGTCCGACCACGGTTCGCCGTTCTTGCCCAGGCCGGTGGTCACGGCCAGCCGGCGGCCGGTCGGGTCGCAGGCGAGGTGCTCGGCCGGGACGGCGACCGGAACCGCGAGCTCCACGAGTTCGTCGCCGAAGGGGTCGAGGACCAGGAGCTCTCCCCGGCGATCGTCGACGCAGGCCACCCGGCCTCCCGGCAGCGCCAAGAAGCCCGCGTGCTCAGAGAGGTGACGTCCCGTCAGGCGTTTCGTGACCGTGCCGTCCGGCACGGTCAGCACGTACACGGCTCCGTCCACGTGGTCGGAGACGAGAAGTACGGATGCGGGCATGCGGTCCTCCCCTGACCTGTCTTTTGAAAACGATTATCATGTATGTTCGCTGCGTTCCAGGTTTCCGAGCGAGAAGCGAGGGCGTCGATGCTGCGCGCACCGTCGAGATTCGTCCGTAGTTGGCTCACCGCAACGGTGGTCGGTTCCGTCCTGGTCGGTTGCGGTTCACCGTCCGGCGAACCCGCGGGCGACAAGGCCGGGTCCGCACCGAGGACCGAGGGCCCCGTCACCGTCGAACCCATCCGGGCGGCAACCGAGTTGACCGACGTGAACGGATTCGAGATCGCCCTGAAGAAGCGACCGGAGCGGATCGTCTGCCTGTTCGCGCTCTGCGACGACATCCTGACCGAACTCGGCATCGTGCCGACGGCCACCAACAGCGGACTGCTCGCCCACCCCGGCTTCCTGGGCAAGGAGAAGGCCGGAAAGGTCGCCGTCGTTCCGGGCGGCTTCATCGCTCCCGAGGTGGAGGCGATCCTCTCCCACAAGCCGGACCTCGTGATCGGCCTGGGCGACACCCACGGCAAGCTGGCCCCCGCGCTCAAGGGCGTCACCGCGTTCTGGCCCATGCAGCCCGAGACGTGGGAGGACAGCGTCGGCTACCTGCGCGACACCGCCGCCCTCACCGGCCGCACCGCCGAGGGGGAGAAGGCCGAGAAGGCCTTCCGGACCAAGCTCGCCGAGGCCCGGAGGACCCCCAGCGACAAGACCGCCCTCGTCGTCTACGGAAGCGACGAGAACTTCGGCGTCGCGACGCCCGAGGGCGACGTGGCCGCCAGCCTGTTCCCCGGGATCGCCGACTACCCGTGGAAGTCCCGTGGCGTGGAGGGAAGTTACAGTCTGGAGGAGATCCTCGTCCAGGACGTCGACGTGCTGTTCGTCGAGACGATGAGCTTCGGCGACGCGGACGGCAAGCTGTCGGAGAAGCTGGCGAAGAACCCCCTCTGGAGCAAGATCCCGGCGGTCCGGAACGGTGACGTCCACGAGGTGGACCCGGAGGTGTGGGCCAAGGGACGCGGCACCCGCTCGCTGGGCATCGTCCTCGACGAGGCCACGGCCGCGCTGCGGTGAGGAAGCCCTTCTCGGAGCCCGCCGCGACGGGCCGTAGGACGGACCGCGCGCCGGGCCTCGCAACAGACCTCACGGCGGACGGAACGACGGACGGCGTACGACGCCCCTCGCCGCGAGTACGCGTGTGGCAGCCCCTCCTCGTGATCGCGGCGCTGGTCGGAGCGTCGCTCTGCGCCCTCTGCCTCGGCACCCCCCTCGTCCCGCCGCACCGGCTCCCCGGCGCGCTGCTGGACGGGGACGCCACGCTCGCCGGGATCGTGGTCACCGAACTCCGCGTCCCGCGACTGCTGCTGGCGCTGATCGCCGGGGCCTGCCTGGGCGCGGCGGGCCTCGTGCTCCAGGAGGCCCTCCGCAACCCCCTGGCGGTGCCCGAGATGCTGGGCGTCTCGTCCGGAGCCGCCCTGGGGGTGGCCGCCCCGCTGGTGCTCGCCCTCTCCCTGCCCGCCGCGCTCCAGCCCCTGCTCGCCCTCGGCGGGGCCGCGCTCGGCGGCGGCCTGACCCTGCTCGCCGCCGGCCTCGGACGCAGTCCGTCCGCGGTGCTGCTGACCGGTGCCGCGGTCGCGGCGGCCCTGCAGGCCGCGCTGCTGGTCCTGATGGTCATGGCCGACCAGCTCGACCTCCAGCTCATCTACCGCTATCTGCTGGGCTCCCTCTCGGCCCGGACCTGGGACGACGTCGCGGGCCTGTGGCCGTGGCTGCTCGTCGCGGTGCCCGCCCTCGTCCTGTGCGCGCCGGTGCTCTCGGTGATGCGGCTGGGCGACGAGGACGCGGAGGCGCTGGGCGTGCGGGCCCGGCGGGCCCGGCTGGCCGCCCTGGCCATCGCCGTCGTCCTGATCGCGCCGGTCACGGCCGTGTGCGGGCCCGTCGCGTGGGTCGGTTTCCTCGCCCCGCACCTGGCCCGCTGGTTCGACCCCGGTTCGGGTGCGGTGCGCTGGCTGCCCTGGTCCGGCGCGTGGGGTGCCGTCGTGGTGGCGGTCGCCGACGTCCCCGCCCGGCTGGCGCTCGCGCCCGTGGAGACGCCGGCCGGTGCCTGGACGGCGCTCCTCGGAGTACCGGCCGGTGTCGCCCTCATGCGGTCGGGCCGCCGCACCCGGAGGGCCGGACGCCGGTGGACGGACCCGGCCGCCGTACTCGTACGGCCGCGCGAACCCCTGGTGGCGGCCCCCGCCACGGCCGGCGGGACGGGGCCGCTCGCCCGTCCCGACGGGCCCGGGGCCCGGGACGCCGGCGGTGGCGGGGGCCGCCCCGCCGGGACGACCGGAACGGAGGACGCGCGGTGACCCGGCGTTTCGCGGTGCTCGCCGCGCTGGCCCTCGTGTGCGCGGGAGTGGAGCTGGTGGCCGGACGCGGCATGTCCCCGGGCGCGGTCTGGGACGTACTGGGCGGCGGCGGTGACGCGACGGAACGCCACATCCTCCTCCAACTGCGGCTCCCCCGGGCGCTGGTGGCCCTCGGCGCGGGCGCGTGCCTCGCCGTGGCCGGTCTCGTCCTGCAGTCCGCGCTGCGCAATCCCCTCGCCGGTCCCGAGGTGACCGGTGTGACCCCGGGGGCGGTCCTCGGGGCCGTCACCGCGACGGCCCTGGGACTCGCCGGATGGGACTCGCCCCTGGCCGTGGTGCTCGCGGCCTGTGCGGGCGGGTGCGCGGGAGCACTGCTGCTCTGGCTGCTCGCCGGCCGCGGCGGCGGCGACCCGGCCCGGACCGCCGTGCACGGGGTGCTGGTCTCGGCGGTGCTCGGCGGGCTCACCGCCATGGTGCTGCTCGTGGAGCCGGGGGAACTCGGCAGCGTCGTGCAGTGGCTGGTGGGCACCACGGAGGGCCGGGTGTGGGAGCACTGGCACCTGCTGTGGCCCTGGGCACTGGCCTGGGGGGTCGCGGCCTGGCTGCTCGCCGGGCCCCTGACCCTGCTGCGCTGCGGCGACGACATCGCCCTGGCCGCCGGCCTCTCCGCCCACCGGGCCCGCACCCTCGCCCTGGGGTGCGCGGTGGCCCTGACGGCCGGCGCGGTGGCCGCCGTCGGAGCCCTGGGCTTCGTGGGACTGCTCGTACCGCACCTGGCCGTGGCCGTCTTCGGCGCCGACCTGCGCAGGAGCCTCCCCGGTGCCGCCCTGACGGGCGCGGTCGTGGTGTGCGGGGCGGACGCCGTCGCGCAGCTCTCCTCGCGGCTGCTCGCCCTGACGCTCGACGCCGACCGGCTCACGCTGCCGGTCGGCGCGCTCACCGCCTGCCTCGGCGCCGGCCTGCTGCTGGTCGTCGTGCGCCGCGCGCCGGGCCGTACGTTCTGAAAGCCGACGGAGGACAGAGCATGACCCTGACCCAGTCCATGGGCATACACGTCGAGGGGGTCCACTTCGGCTACCCCGCGCGACCCGTGCTGCGGGGCGTCGACATGACCGTACGGCCGGGCGAGCTGACCGCTCTCATCGGGCTCAACGGCTGTGGGAAGTCGACCCTGTTGCGGCTGGCCGCGGGGCTGCTGCGGCCGGACCGGGGGCGCGTGCTGCTCGGCGGGGAGGACCTGGCCGGGCTCTCGCGGCGCGCCACGGCGACGAGGGTGGCGCTGCTGCACCAGTCCGCGCCCGCCGTACCGGGGATGACGGTGCGGCAGCTGGTGCGCCAGGGCCGGTACGCGGCGCGGGGCCCGCTGGGCATGCTGCGGGAGGGGGACGACCCCGTCGTGCGGCGGGCGCTGCGGGACGTCGGCGTGGAGGGGTGGGCCGACCGCGACGTGGACGCGCTGTCCGGGGGCGAGCGGCAGCGGGTGCGGCTCGCGATGGCGCTCGCCCAGGACACCCGCGTCCTGCTGCTCGACGAGCCCACCACCTATCTGGACCTGCACCACCAGCTCGACGTGCTCCGGACGGTCGTCCGGCTGCGCGAGGAGCGCGGGCTCACCGTGGTGATGGTGCTGCACGACCTGGCCCACGCCGCCCGGTTCGCCGAGCGCGTCGTCGCCCTGCGCGAGGGGGTCGTCGTGGCCGACGGGCCGCCGGAGGAGGTCGTCACGCCGGGGCTGCTCGCGGACGTCCTGAAGGTGGCCGGCCGCGTCGGCCGGGATCCCGAGGGGGGCTGGCCGGTGTGTTACCCAGATCACCCCCTGCCCGCTATGGAGAATGAAAATCATTTCTATTAGAGTCGGTGAGGGCGCTCGACCGGGCGCCTCATCTCCCTTACGAACAAGGAGAGTTCATGGACAACGAGCAGATCTTCGCCCCGATCGCCGACCCGGGTCAGCTGGCCCACGACTCGGCTTCCCACTCCAACGCGCTCGTCGAGAACCCCTTCGAGGACACCGAGGAGTAAGCGAGGGCCTCACCGCCCTCGACCGTGGGCCCGCCCGTTGCCGTTCGGGCGGGCCCACGCCCATGACAAGCCCCGCAGTGAGGAGAACGCCGTGTCCCGCAACCGGCTCGTACCCGGTGTAGAAGTCGTCGCCGTGCCCGGACGGGGTCTCGCCGTCCGCACCGCCGAGGGGGAGTTCCTCAGCGTCAGGACGCGACACGCGGACGAGAACGCCCTGCTCTCGCTGCTCTCGGGCGACCACGCGGTCCCCGTCGACGGAGAACTGCGCCGTGTGCTCCGGGGCTTCGAGGAGGCCGGCTACCTGACGGACGCGGTACCGGCCCCGCGCTGGCCCGCCGCCCGCCGTGACGTCCGGCTCCTCGGCGATCCGGCGCTGACCGGACCGCTGGCCGCCCACCTGACCGCCCTGGGCGCCGAACCCCGTACGACCCCCGCCGCGTCGCCGACGACGACGGAGGACCTGCTCGAGGGGGACCCCGCCGCCGTCGTGTGGTGCCTCGACGGCCCCGTGCCCGACGGACTGTGGGACGCCGCCGACCGGCTGCCCGAGCACGGGGTCGCCTGGCTCCGCTGCCACCGCGAGGGCCGGCAGGCGTACGTCGAACCCCTCGCCGCCGCCCCCGGGGACGTCACCTCGGCCCACGTCCGGGCCCGCCGCCTCGCCGCCACCCCCGCCCACCGCGAGCTGGCCGCCTACTGGAACGGCCCCCGCACGTCCGGCGAGCCGGTGCGGCTCACCGTCCCCGCCGCCGCGCTGCTCGCGGCCCTGCTCGCCGACGACCTCGCCCGATGGGCCACCGGGGCCCCGGACACGACGGGCCTCCCGGCGCGGCGCCGCCTCCGGCGCGTGGACCTGCGCACGCTGACCGTCACCGAGCACGCCGTCCTGCCGGTGCCCGCCGTCGCGCCGATGCCGACTGCCGTATCGATGCCGGCCGCCGTACCGGCACCGACTGTCGCACCGGCTTCCGCTGCCGTGCCGACACCGACTGCCGCACCGACTCCCACTGCCGTACCGACTCCCGCTGCCATATCGACGCCGGGGAAGGACGGATGACGTCCCTCCACGCGTCGGTCGGCGGGCTCGCCACGGACGTGCGGCTCCCCGACGGCCCCGGCCCCTTCCCCGCCGTCCTCGTCCGCACCCCCTACGACCGCAGCCGGCACCGGGCCGAGGCGCACGGCTGGGCCCGCCGGGGCTTCGCCGCCGTCGTCCAGGACGTACGGGGCCGGTTCGCCTCGGCCGGGGAATGGCGCCCGTACGAGAACGAGGCCGCCGACGGGGCGGTGACGGCGCGGTGGATCCGGCGACAGCCGTGGAGCGACGGGCGGTACGTCGCCGCCGGTGGCTCCTACGGCGCCCACTGCGCCCTCGTCCTCGCCCTCGAAGCGGACCGGGGGGCACGGCCGGACGCCGTCGTCGCCGCCGTGCCCGCGCTCGGCGCCGCCGAGACGGCGCGCGAACCCTCCGGGGCGGAAAGGCTGCTGTCCCGCGCCGGCTGGTGGGCCGCCCACGGCGACCGGCGCGACTCCGACGAGGGCGCGCTGGACGAGGCCCTGGCGGCCGACCCCGAACTGCTCGCCCACCTGCCGCTCACCGGCCTCCCCTCCCGGCTGGGCCGGCGCCTGCCCTCCTGGGCGGGGCTGTGGCGGCACCGCGAGCGCGGCCGCCTCACGGCGCGGGCCGGGAACGCCGGCGTACCGCTGCTCGCGGTCGGCGGGCACCACGACCCCTTCGCCGAGGACACCGTCGCCCTGTGGCGCGCCTGGGGCGGGCCCTCCGCCCGGCTGCTCCTCGGCCCCTGGGGCCACGGCCTGACCGCCGCGCCCGGACCCGGTGCCGGTCCCGCCCACCGGGTGAACCTCGGTGAGCTGTACGCACGCTGGGCCCGGCGCGCCCTGACCGGCGCCCTCGCCCCCGGCCGCCACGGCGCGCTGGCGCTGAGCGGTGGCGACCTGTGGCTGCCCGCGGGCACGGACGGCGAGCCGCGCACGTTCGGGTTGCGCCCGCTGCGCGGCTCCGCCTTCACCGCCGACCCCGGCCGCCCGGTCCGCTCCGACGACCTCACGGTGCCCACCCGCGGACTTCCCGACCGCTGTCTCCTCGCCACCCCGCCGCTGCCGCGCCCGCTCGACGCCGTCGGGCCCGTGCGGATACGGCTGCGGGCCACCGCCGACACCCCGTCCGCCGACTGGATCGCCCGGCTCGTCGCCGTCACCCCCGAGGGGGCCGCCGAACGGCTCGCCGTCGGCACCCTGCGGCGCGAGAAACCACCGGGCGAGGCGAGCGAGTTCAGCATCGGCCTCGGTCGGGTCGCCCACCGGCTGCGCGCCGGCGTGCGGCTGCGCCTCGAAATCGCCGGACACCACTTCCCCGCACACGCCCGCAACCCCCACACCGGCGACGACCCGGTCACGGCCGACCGCCTGCTGCCCTCCGGACGCGAGGTCGCCCCCGAGAGCGTGACGCTGACCCTGCACGTCCTCGCCTCCCGTCCCACCTCCACCGATCCCGCCAAGGAGATCCCGCGATGACGGCGCTGCCGCTGGAAACACTCGTCGACCCCTTCTGCGGCATCGTCCGCAAGGTCAAGCCCGTCGAACACCCCGCGGGCACCCCGCCCCGCTACACCGCGCTCACCGCCGAGGTGTCCGACGCCCGCAGACTCGGCCTGTGGCCGGCCGACCGGGTCTCCCTCGGCACCACCTTCGGCGACCCCGGACAGGCCCGGATCGCGGCGATAGCCGAGGGCGTGGAGCGGTACTGCGGCAACCGCGTGCCCCCGCCCGGCCACCCCGACGCGCCCCTGCGCGCCACCGCCGCCGAACTGGCCGAGAAGGGCCTGCGGTTCTACGGCCCCGGCGACCTGCCCGCGTACGCGCCGTGGCAGTACGCCCGGGAGAGGTTCCCGTACCGCCCCCTCACCGCCGGCACCCCGTCCCTGTGGACGCGCGGCACCGAGGCGCTGCCCGACGGGCGGACGGCGGAGGTCTGGGCGCCCGTCGCCCTCACCCACCTCAACTGGCGCCAGGGCGACCTGCGCGAACTGCCCCGCACCCACCACCTCAACTACGCGGGCATCGCCACCGGGCAGGGCTTCGACGACGCCGTCGAACGCGGTCTCCTCGAAACCGTCGAGCGCGACGCCCTGGAACTGTGGTGGCACCTCGACGGACCGGCCCGCGGCATCGACCCGGCCAGTGTGCCCGGCCTCCTGGACGACCTGGCCGGCTCCGCGCTCGACGTGCACCTCGTGGAGATGCCCTCGGAGTTCGCCCCGTGCGTGGCGGCGCTCGTCCACGACCCGCGCCTGGGCCTGTACGCGGCCGGGTTCGCCTGCAAGTACGACCCGGCCGAGGCCGCCCGCAAGGCGGTCCTCGAAGCCGTCCACACCTGGGTCTTCACCCAGGGCCTGACCGACCCCGACGGCTGGGTCTTCCAGGCCGTCGAGGCCGGGCTGCTCGCCCGCGGGCTCTACCTGGAGCACCGCGCCGACGGCCGGTACCTGGACGCGTGCGGCGAGCGGTTCGAGCACGTGCGGGACCTGGGCGCGCACGTACAGGTGTGGCTGGACGAGCGGATGGCGGGCGAGGCGCGGCGGTTCACCGAGCCCGCCCTCGGGACCGTCGCGATCGACGCCGTCGAGTCCGGCGACCGCGCACGGCTGGAGGGCGCGCTGCGCGCGGGCGGCCACCGCGTCATGACGTTCGACCTGACCACGGAGGACGTGGTCGAGACGTCCCTGCGGGTGGCCCGGGTCCTCGTCTCCGGCCTCCTCCCCAACGCGCCCGCCGCCTTCGGCTACTTCGGCTGCCCGCGGCTCTCCGAAGCGGCCGTCCGACGCGGCTGGCGCACGACCGCGCCGGAGGCGCCCGAGGACTTCACCCTCGCGCCTCCGCCGCACATGTGAGGACCCCCGTGACGCATCTCTGCTCCGACCGACCGGAGGACGAACGACACCTCGGCGCCGGGGGCTTGGGGGACGGTGAACGCCTTTGCGCCGGACGCCCGGAGGGCGGTGGGCACGTCGGCACGGGCCGCCCGGCGGACGGGGAACACCTCTGCACGGACCGCCCGGCGGACGGAGAACCCCTCGGCACCGGACGCCCGGCAGACAGTGGCCGCCTCAGCACGGACCGGCCGGTAGACGGAGAACCCCTCGGCATCGGACGCCCGGCAGACGGAGAACCCCTCGGCACCGGACACCCGGCAGACAGTGGGCCCCTCGCCGCGGACCGCGCGGCGGATGAGGGGCGCCTCTGCCCCGATCGCCCACGGGGTGACCGGCTCCCCGGTGGAGAGGGCCCTGATGGAGAAGGCCCCGGCGGAAATGGCCCCGCGGGCCTCGGCCTCGGCGGCGAGATCGCGCTCGCCCGGTCCTCCCGGGCCCCCGGGCCCGACACGTCCGCGGGGACGCCCGTTCCGGCCTGGCCGGGGTCGGCACGCCCTTTTCCGGACCCCGGGCCGGCGGAGCTCGACCTGGGGACCCTGCTGCGCCTCTCCCTGGCGGCCTCGGACGCCTCGGGGCGGCTGCGCCCGGCCCCCTCCGCCGGTGCGCTGCACCCGGTGGACACCGAGCTCGTCGTGGGCGCCGGCTGCTCCCTGCCGCCCGGCCGCTACGGCTACGACCCGCTGCGCCACCGCGTCCACCGCCTCGGCCGGCAGCCCGACGGCACGCCGCCGGGCGTGAGCGTCGAACTCTCCGTCACCGCGCGGCGCACCGCCTCCCACTACGGGCACCGTGCCCGGCCGCTGCTGCTCCTCGACACCGGGCACGCCGCCGCCGCGCTGTTCCTGGCGGCCCGCGCGTCGGGCGCGGGAGAGCCCGAGCCCGTACTGGACGGGGCCACCGAGCACCCCCTGGCGCTCGTACGCGTCGCCCCGCCCCGCCCGGGCCGCGCCTCGCCTTCCCGGCCGCCGGCGCGCGGGCCCCTACCCGAGGAGCTGCTGGCCCGCCGCAGCGCCCCGCCGCCGCTGACGGGGGCCCCTCCCCCGGACGCGCTGCGGGCGGTCCTCGCCACCGCGGCCGCCGCGGGCGGCGACGGCCTGCGGTGGTGCGCCGCCGTGGGCCCGCCGGGCCCCGGGCTCGTGGAACTGGCCCCCGACGGCACGACGCTGCGCCGGTGCGCCGCTGGCGAGGCCCGCCCGACGCTCGCGGCCTGGGCGGCCGGGCAGGCGTGGATCGCGGACGCGGGCGCCGTCCTGCTCGCCCGCGGCTGCCCCGAGGACGCCGACGCACAGCACATCCGCCGCGCCCACCTGCGGGCCGGGTTCGCCGTCCACCTCGCCCACCTCACCGCCCGCCGACACGGCCTGGCCGCCCGGCCCGTGGGTTCCTGGCAGCGGGCGGACCTCGGCGCCGCGCTCGGCGCCGCCCCCGGCCGGGACTGGATCGTCCACGCCCTGGCCCTCGGGACCCGCCACGCCGACGAGGAGAACACCCCGTGATCGTCCACCCCGAACTGCGCCGCGCCGCCCGCCGCGCCCGCCGCCCCCTGCTCGCCGCCACCCTCCTGCAGGGCGCCGTCGCCCTCACCCACCTCGCCCAGGCGGCCCTGCTCGCCCTCGCCCTCGCCGACCTGGCACGCGGCCGTACGGAACGGCTCCCCTGGCTGCTCGCCGCGGTGCTCGCCGCCGTCGCCGCCCGCGCCGGACTCGGCACGTGGCAGCGGCGTACCGCCACCCGCGCCGGAGCCCGGGTCAGGGTGGCGCTGCGGGACGAACTCCTCGCCCGACTGGGGGTTCTGGGGCCCGCCCACCTGACCACCGCGCGCGCCGGAGCCGTCCGTACGACCCTCGTCGACGGGGTGGAGGGCGTCGACGCCTACGTCTCGCGCTACCTGCCCCAGCTCCTGGTCACCCTGACCGTGCCGCCCCTGGTCCTCGCCGTCCTGGCCGTGGTGGAACCGGTGGCGCTGCTCGGCCTGGTCCCCGCCCTGCTGCTCGCCCTGTGCGGCCCGCGCGCCTGGGACCGGCTCCTGGCCGCCCGGGGCAAGGAGCACTGGGACACGTACGAGGGGCTGGGCGCCGACTACCTGGAAGCCCTCCAGGGCATGCCGGCCCTGCGCGCCGCCGGCGCGGTCGGCCGCACCCGTACCCGCCTGGAGGAACGCTCGGCGGCCCTGCACCGGGCGACCGTCGCCAAGCTCCGCGTCTCCCTGGCCGACACGGGCATCACGGACCTCGCGATCCAGGGCGGCACCGCCGCAGCGGCGCTCCTCGCCTGCCACGCGGTCCTCGGCGGGTCCTCCACGGCGACCGGCACCTATCTGGTGCTGCTGCTCGCCTCCGAGTGCTTCCGGCCGGTCCGCGACCTGGCCCGCGAGTGGCACGCCGGCTACCTCGGCGTGTCGGCGGCGGACGGGATCGCGGCCCTGCGCACCGCCGCACCGGGCGTCCGCGACACCGGGACGGCCCCCGCGGACTGGACGGCGCCCCCGGAGCTGCGCTTCGAGGACGTCCGGTTCACCTACGGCGGCGCGACGGCGCCCGCCCTCGACGGCGTCTCCTTCACCGCGCCGGCGGGACGCACCACCGCGATCGTCGGCCCGTCCGGCGCGGGCAAGTCCACCCTCCTCGCGCTGCTCCTGCGCCACCACGACCCGGACGGGGGCCGCGTCCTCCTCGGCGGGCGCCCCGCCGCCGAGTACTCCCTCGACGCGCTCCGGCGGGGCGTCGCCGTGGTGTCGCAGGAGACGTACCTCTTCCACGCCACCATCGCCGACAACCTGCGCATGGCCCGCCCCGGTGCCACGGACGACGACCTGGCGGCGGCGGCGCGCACCGCGGGCGTCCACGACGAGATCGCCGCCCTCCCCGACGGTTACGCCACCGTCCTCGGGGAACGCGGCGCCACCCTCTCCGGCGGACAGCGGCAACGGCTCGCGCTCGCCCGGGCCCTGCTCGCGGACGCC
This sequence comes from Streptomyces cinereoruber, assembly GCF_009299385.1. Classification (NCBI taxonomy): domain Bacteria; kingdom Bacillati; phylum Actinomycetota; class Actinomycetes; order Kitasatosporales; family Streptomycetaceae; genus Streptomyces; species Streptomyces cinereoruber. Next base: position 1,212,170 of record NZ_CP023693.1, read on the forward strand.
CCGGTCCTCGTCCTCGACGAGGCGACCAGCTCGGTCGACGAACGCCGGGAGGCGGGCATCGTCCGCGAACTCCTCGACGCCGCCGGGGACCGCACCGTCCTGGTCGTCGCCCACCGGCTCGCCGCCGTCCGCCACGCCGACCGCATCGTCGTCCTCGACGCGGGACGGGTGGACGCCGTCGGCGTCCACACCGGTCTGGTCGAGGCCGGCGGCGTCTACACGCGCCTGGTCGAAGCCGGCCGCACCCACCGAGGAGAACTCGCCGCATGAGCAGCGCCACCGAAACCACCGCCCCGGGAACACCCACAGCCGGAGCCCCCACCGCCGAAACCGCCGTCGGAGCCGTCGGAGCCGTCACCGCCAAGGCGGACGCGCCCGGCCCCGGCGCCCTCCGCGCCCTCCTCCCCGCCCTCGCCGGGCACCGCGCCATGACGGCCCGCACCTGCGCCGCCGCGCTGCTCGAACAGGGCTCCCTCGTCGCCCTGGTGACGCTCGCGGCGCACACCGTGGGAACGGCCGTCATCGAGGCGGAGGCCCCGTCGTCCGGCACCGTCGCCGCGCTCGTCGCCCTGGTCCTCGTACGGGCCCTGGCGACCTGGCGCGAGATGGACCTCTCGCACGACCTGGCCTACCGGGTCCTCGCCGCCCTGCGCGTACGCGTCTTCGACGGGCTCGCCCGCAGCGCGCCCGCCCGCGTCGCGGGCCGCCGCAGCGGGGACCTCGCGGCCACCGCCATGGCCGACGTGGAGGCGCTGGAGTTCTTCTACGCCCACACCACCGCCCAGCTCCTGGCGGCGGCGACGGTCTTCACCGGCGGTACGGCGGCCCTCGCCGTGGTGGAGCCGTGGCTCCTCGTCGCGGTGCTGCCGGTCGCGGCCCTGCTCGCCGCGGCCCCCTTCGCCGAGGCCCGCGGGAGCGCGGCGCGCGGCGCCCGCACCCGGGCGGCCGTCGCCGAGCTGTCGGCCGACACGGTGGAGACCGTGGACGGGCTGCGCGAACTGCTCACCTTCGGCGCGCTCCCCGGGCGCCGCCGCCGGCTGGCGGAGGGCGGGCGGCGGGTGGGCGACGCCCAGCGCGCCGAGGCCGCGTGGGAGGCCGGTGCCGCCGCGGTCCGCGACCTCCTCGTCGTGGCGGCGGTCCTCGGCGTGGTGGTCGCGGCGGCGCAGTCCGTGACCTCGGGGCGGCTGCACGGGGCGTGGGCCCCGGCGGCGATGGCGCTCTCCCTGGCCGTCCTCGGCCCCGTCGCGGAAGCGGCCCGGTCGCTGAGCCGGGCCGTGTCCCTGCGCGCCGCCGCCTCCCGCGTCGGCGCGGCCGTCGACGCCCCCGCACTCGCCCCGCCGCCCGCCGCGCCCCGTACGCTTCCCCCGGGGCCGCTGGGCGTCCGGCTGCGCGGAGTGGGGTTCGACTACGGCGGCGGCCCCGTCCTCGACGGCGTCGAACTGACCGTCCGCGCGGGGCAGACGCTCGCCCTGGTCGGCGCCTCGGGCACCGGAAAGTCGACCTGCGCCCATCTCCTGGCCCGCTTCTGGGACCCGTCCGAAGGAGAGGTGCAGCTGATACCGGCCGACGGGGACGCCGTCGACGTGCGCGAGCTGGCCGACGCCGACCTCCGGCGCGCCGTCGCGCTGGTCGGGCAGGAGGCGCCCCTCTTCCACGGCACCCTCGCCGAAAACCTGCGGCTCGCCGCCCCCGAGGCCGACGACGACCTCCTCGCCGAGACGGCCCGCCTGTGCGGCGTCGACCGGATCGCGCCGCTGGACACCCCGGTCGGCGAGCGCGGCGCCACCCTCTCCGGCGGCCAGCGGGCCCGCGTCGCCCTCGCCCGGGCCCTCCTGGTCCGGCCGCGCGTCCTGGTCCTGGACGAGTCCACGGCCCACCTGGACAACGCGAGCGACGCCCGACTCGCCGCCGCGATCCGGGAGGAGGGGCGCACCACGATCGTCATCGCCCATCGCCGCGCCACCATCCGCCGCGCCGACCGCGTCGCCGTCCTGGAGGCCGGACGCATCGCCGAGGAGGGCACCTGGGAGGAACTCACCGCCCGCCCCGACAGCGCCCTCAACCGCAGCCTCGCCCAGCTGCGTCCCTGAGGCGGAAACGCGGACCACCTCCTGCTCGTACCGGACGAGCAGGAGGTGGTCCGTCTCATGGACGACTGCGGCGCGCACGGCCCGGGGCGAGCTTGTCGCTCCGATCGCACGAGCACAGACTGTATGGACTGCACGGACTACGCAGACTGTGTGAACTACACGAACTGCGCGGACCGTTCGCGCTCGCAGGCGTCTTCGAGCCCGTACGCGTCCCAGGCGGGGAACGGGTCGGCCGGGGGAAGGGCCTCGCCTTCGGCCATCAGGCAGCTCTCCAGTGCCGCCCTGAGGGATTCCGCCCGCAGGCCGGTCCCGATGAACACCAGTTCCTGGCCCTGGGCGTCGTCGCAGGTGCCGGAGGGCTCGAAGCGGGCCGCGGAGCCCGCCTGCGACTACAGACCGACGGTCCGGGGCCGACTGGCGAGCCGGAAGAAGCCCTTGGAGCGCAGGACGTTCCCGAACGTTCCGCTGTCGAGTCCCTTGGTCACGAACGTGAACAGCCGGCCGGGGTGGAAGGGGACGCCGGAACGGAAGACGAGGCTGGAGATGCCGTACTCCTCGGTCTCCGGCACGTGGTCGCCGTTGAGCTCCATGACCCAGCCCGGCGCTTCCTGGGCGCGCTCCAGGTCGAACAGGCCGGTCCCCAGGACGCGTTCGAGGGGTACCCGTCCGCGGATGGCGGTCACCACCCGGGCGGCCGGGTTGAGCCGGGTCAGTGCGGCGCGCAGCCGGAGGGCGTCGGCCGGTTCGACGAGGTCGAGCTTGTTGAGCACGATGACGTCGGCGAACTCGATCTGGTCCATCAGCAGGTCGCTGACGGTCCGCTCGTCCTCCTCGTACTGGTCGAGGCCCCGTTCCACCAGGCCGTCGCCGCCGGCGAGTTCGGGCAGGAAGTTCGCCGCGTCCACCACGGTGACCATGGTGTCCAGCCGGGCCGGATCACCGAGGGTCGCACCGTCGTCGCGGGGGAAGGCGAAGGTCGCCGCGACCGGCATGGGCTCCGAGATGCCGCTGGACTCGATGAGCAGGTAGTCGAAACGCCCCTCGCGCGCCAACCGGTCGGCCTCCTCCAGGAGGTCGTCGCGCAGGGTGCAGCAGATGCACCCGTTGGTCATCTCGACCAGCCGCTCCTCGGTCCGCGACAGGGCGGCCTCGCCGCCGCGCACCAGCGCCGCGTCGATGTTGATCTCGCTCATGTCGTTGACGATCACGGCGACCCGCAGACCGTCGCGGTTGGTCAGGACGTGGTTGAGGAGCGTGGTCTTGCCGGCGCCGAGGAAGCCCGAGAGCACGGTCACCGGCAGCCGGGGGTCGGCGGTTCGCATCGCGGTCACCCTTCGGGGCGCAGCAGACCGCGCTCGTACGCCTTCACCAGCCGCTGCGGCACCAGGTACACGGAGCCGTCCACGGTCACCGGCGCCAACCGGGGCGTCACGGCCTTCCACTGGGCGCGGCGGTGACGCGTGTTGCTGCGGGACATCTTCCGCTTCGGGACAGCCATGACCAACCTCCTGGAACAGGACGAGACAAGGGGAACAGCCGACACGCTACATGAAAATGAATTCCATTACTAAGCGGGGGGGGCGGGTGCGAGCGCGGCCGGGAGGTCGATGGCCGCAGCCACGCCGTGCCGTGCCGTGCCGTCGAGACGGCATACTCGTCCACGGCCGACCACGGGGGGGAACCATGGGACAGGCGAGACGGTCGCCGGAGGTCGGGGACGGCGCGTCGGACAGGGACGTTCCGGATGCGCGCCCGCAGGGACGGTCCGCCTGGGAGCTGTTGCTTCCGGCCGTCGGGGCGCCGGCGCGACGGCGGGGACGGGCGCTCCAGGAAGCGCTGCGCGAGGCGGTCCGCTCCGGGCGGCTCGCGGCCGGGACGCGACTGCCGTCCACCCGCGAACTCGCGACCGACCTCGGCGTCTCGCGGGGGCTCGTCACCGAGGCGTACGAGCAGTTGACGGCCGAGGGGTACCTGCGCGGCCGCCGGGGCGCGGGGACCTGGGTGAGCGGTGCGGCCAGGGCGGGGACGGTCGGCACGGGCGGCACGGGCGGGGCGCCCGGGGCTGGTGGAGCCGACGGCACGGGCGGGGTGAGCCGGGCGGTCGGAGCCGGCGGCACGGACGGCCCCGCCCGTACGACCGGCGGGGCCGGGGCGGGCGGAGTCGTCGGGATGCCGGGCGTCCGGGTGGACTTCCGGCCCGGGACGCCGGACCTGTCGCTGTTCCCGAGGAGCGCGTGGGCGGCGGCGCAGCGGTCCGTCCTGGCGCGGCTCCCCCACCGGGCCCTCGGCTACCCGGACCCGCGCGGCCTGCCCGAGCTGCGCGGGGCGCTGGCCGGAATGCTGGCGCGGCGCCGGGGCGTGGTGGCCGATCCGGAACGGCTCGTGGTCTGCTCGGGCGTGGCGCAGGCGTCGACGCTCCTGGGGTTCGTCCTGCGGGCGCGGGGGCTGCGCACGGTCGGCGTCGAGGACCCCGGCAGCCCCGAGCACGGGCGCCTCTTCGCCTCGACCGGCATGGAGACGGTGTGGCTGCCGCTGGACGGGGAGGGGCTGCGGCCGGGACCGCTCGCCGCCTCGGGCGTACGGGCCGTGGTCGTGACGCCCTCGCACCAGTTCCCGTCCGGGATCGCCTGGTCGGCGGAGCGGCGCGCCGCGCTCCTCGACTGGGCGCGGGCGGTCGACGGCTACGTCCTGGAGGACGACTACGACGGCGACTTCCGGTACGACCGGGCGCCGGTCGGCGCGCTCCAGGGCCTCGACCCGGGGCGGGTCGTCTACGCGGGGTCGGTCAGCAAGTCGCTCGCGCCGGGGATGCGGCTCGGCTGGATGCTCGTCCCGGAGGAACTGCTCGGCGAGGTCGTGGAGCGGAAGCGGACGATGGACCTGGGCCATCCGGTGCTCGACCAGGCCGTCCTCGCGGAGTTCGTGACGCGGGGCGGGTACGACCGGCAGCTGCGCCGCTGCCAGCGCGCCTACCGGGAGCGGCGGGACGCGCTGCTCGCCGCCCTCGCCGAGCACCTGCCCGGCACCGGGGTGAGCGGCATCGCGGCCGGACTGCACGTCATCGCGCGCGTACCGGCGCGCTTCGGGCCGCCGGAACGGTTCCTGGCACGGGCGGCGGGGGCGGGGGTGGCGCTGCGCCCCCTGGAGGAGTACGGCACGGCCCGGCCGGCGGACGGGGACGTACGGCTCGTCATCGGCTACGCGCACCTGTCGCCGTCGGCGATCGCGGAGGGGATCGGCCTGCTGGCGGAGGCGGTGGGGGCCGGGGCGGGGCCGGTGGGGTGATCCGCCCGCGCGGGAGACGTGGAGGGGACGGCGGGGCGCCCCGTTCACACGGGAGGCCCGGTGGGGCCGGTGGGGTGATCTGTTCACGCGGGGTTCGCGCGGGCGCCGTTCCCGGCCGTTAGGCATGGGGCGGCGTACCGCCCACGACCGGAATCGACCACCTCCCGGAGGCCCTTCCATGCCCCGTCCCGTGACCGGCCCCTCGTCCCACCCCGTATCCGGCCCCTCCCCTTCCTCCTCCCCCGTGCCGGCCGCCCCCGCCCGGCGCGGCGTCCTGCGCGGCTCGCTGGCCGCCTCGGCCGCGCTCGCCCTCGGCGGCGCCGGCCTCGCCGCCCCCGCGTTCGCGCTCTCGGGCCGGCCCCGGGCCGCGTGGGGCGTGCAGACCGGCGACGTCACGGCCTCCTCCGGTCTGGTGTGGGTGCGCTCCGACCGTCCGGCGCGCATGGTCGTGGAGACCTCCGCGACCGAGTCCTTCCGGCGGGCGCGCCGCCACCGCGGGCCGCTGCTCGGCGCGGGCACGGACTTCACCGGGACCACGGCCCTGCACGGTCTGCCGGCCGGCGAGCAGATCCACTACCGGGTCACCCTGGCGGACCCGGACGACCCGCGCCGTACGGGCGAGCCGGTCACCGGCACGTTCCGCACGGCCCCGGACCGGCGCCGCGACGGCGTCCGGTTCCTGTGGTCCGGGGACATCGCGGGGCAGGGCTGGGGCATCAACCCGGACATCGGCGGCTTCCGCGCGTACGACGAGATGCGCCAGCTCGACCCGGACTTCTTCCTGTGCAGCGGCGACGCGATCTACGCGGACGGGGTGATCGAGCCGAGCGTCACCCTGCCGGACGGGCGGATCTGGCGGAACGTCACGACGCCGGAGAAGTCCAAGGTCGCCGAGACCCTGGACGAGTACCGGGGCAACTTCCGGTACAACCTCCTCGACCACAACGTCCGGGCGTTCAACGCGCGCGTGCCGTCGATCGTGCAGTGGGACGACCACGAGGTGCGGAACAACTGGTATCCGGGGCAGATCCTGGACGACCCCCGGTACACGGAGAAGGACGTGGACGTCCTCGCCGCCCGCGCGGCGCGCGCCTTCGGCGAGTACACGCCGGTCTCCACCCTTCACGTGCCCGGCGGGCGCGGGCGGGTGCACCGGGTGGTGCGGTACGGGCCGCTGCTCGACGTGTTCGTGCTCGACATGCGCTCGTACCGGAACCCCAACTCGCCCAACCGGCAGGCCGACGACACCACCGGCATCCTGGGCGCGGAGCAACTGGCCTGGCTGAAGCGGGAGCTGGCCGCGTCCACGGCCGTGTGGAAGGTGCTCGCGGCGGACATGCCGATCGGCCTGGTCGTGCCGGACGGGACGGCGGACTTCGAGGCGATCGCGCAGGGCGACCCGGGCGCGCCGCTGGGCCGGGAGCTCCAGATCGCGGAGCTGCTGCGGTTCGTCAAGCACCGGCGGATCACCGGCACGCTGTGGCTGACGGCGGACGTGCACTACACCTCGGCGCAGCACTACGCGCCGGAGCGGGCGGCCTTCAGGGACTTCGCGCCCTTCTGGGAGTTCGTGTCCGGGCCGCTGGCGGCGGGCGGGTTCCCGGCGAACGCGCTCGACGGGACCTTCGGCCCCGAGCGGGTCTTCGTGCGGGCGCCGGAGCGGGCGAACCTGTCGCCGATGGAGAGCCCGCAGTACTTCGGCGAGGTCGACATCGACGGCCACAGCGGCGACCTGACCGTGCGACTGCGGGCGGAGGGCGGGAAGGTCCTGTTCAGCAAGGTGCTGCGCCCGGGGCGCGTCGGGCAGTAGGAAGCGGTAGGAACAGGGACGTCGGACGGCACCGGCCCGGGACCGGCCCCGGTGCGGAAACCGCTGGTCGGGTGCGTTGTCAGTGGCGGGTCCTACGGTTTTTCCCATGACGCGATCCGTACAGGCGCTCGCCTACGCACGCCCGTCCGCGCTGGAGTCCACGGGCTCCGGCCGGCTGCTCGGTCTGGAGACGGCCGGGGGCCTCACGCCCCGCGGGGCCGAGGCCCATCCCCGTTTCTTCTCCGGTTTCCTGGCCTCGCCGCAGGTCGCCGCCCGCGGTCTGCTCGCGGTCGCCGACGTGGCCGCGGCCCGCTACCACCAGCGGATACGGCCGGGTTCGCTGGATCCGGTGGTGACGGGGAACGGGGACCGGCTGCGGTTCGAGTCCTTCTCCGGCTGCGGCGGGGTGTACGCGCGCCTGGACGTGCTGGACGAGGGCCTGGGCGGCGCGGAGACGGGGCACGGCACCACCAACGTCGACGTCAACAACCCGCTGCGCGAAGCGCTGTCGCGGATGACGGGGGACGATCCGCTGCACCTGCGGGTCGGCCCCGACGAGATGGCGGTGAGCACGCTCGCGGGCGCGGTCGTGGAGAAGAAGGTGCCGCTGCCGGACCGCTGGCTGCGGGGGTTCGCCGAGGCCCAGGTCGCCTCGGCGCGGTTCGACCTGCGGGCGGAGCTGACGGGGGCGGAGGCCGTGCGGTTCCTGCGGTCCCTGCCGCGCACTCAGGCCCGGGGGCGCGGTCCGCTGTGGATCGCGCAGTCGGGCCGGACCCTGCGGCCGACGACCCGGCCGGGGGCGGGCGCGGTCTGCCTGCCGGGGCCGGACCGGCTGGTCGCCCTGGAGCGGGTGCTGCGGTACGCGACGGGGCTGCGGGTGTACGGGCCGGTGCCGGACGGCGCGGCCGCGGCGAGCGCCTGGGAGGTGACCCTGCCGGGGATGCGGCTGACGCTGACGCTGTCGCCCGATCCGGCGCGGGGCTTCTCCGGCGAGGGCGGGGTCCTGGAGGCGCTCGCGACGGAGGAGGCGGAGCAGGACGCCGAGCTGGTCGCGGTGCTGCTCGCCTGGGAGCCGCGCATCGACCCGGCCGACCTCGCGGCGCAGGCGGGCCTGACGGCCGACCGGGTGCGGGCGGCGCTGACCCGCCTCGGGACGGCGGGCCGGGTGGGGTACGACGTGGCGGACGCGGCCTACTTCCACCGGGAGCTGCCGTACGACGCGGACCGCGCCGAGCGTCACAACCCGCGTCTGGTGAGCGCGCGCCGGCTGGTCGCGGAGGGGGCCGTGGAGCTCGACGGGGAGTCGGCGGCGGTGGCCTCGGGCGACCGGCGCTACCGGGTGCGGGAGTCGGACGGGATCCTGAGCTGCACCTGCCAGTGGTGGGCGGACTACCGGGGGCGCCGGGGGCCGTGCAAGCACGCGCTCGCGGTGCGGATGGTCCGGCGGGGCGCGGTCGTCGCGACCGCGACCGGGGCGGCGACCGGAGCCGGAGCCGTGACCGGGGCCGCGTCGTGACGGGCCCCGTGGCGGGGATCGGGGGACGGGCGGCCGGAGCGGTGGCCGGCATCGGGGAACGGGCCGAAGGGGCGGGGCGGAAGACAATGGGGGTCGAAGTGGGAATCGGTACGGAGAGCGGTGCGGCGGTGTCGGTGAAGGACGGGACGCGGGACGCGGACGGCGCGGCGGTCGAGGCGCTGCTCGACGCGGTGCGCGCCGGGCGGGCCCACCAGGTGCCGAAGCTCCTGGAGCCGCTGGACGCCGCCGCGCGCAAGAAGGCCCTCGGGAAGCTGAAGGCGCTGCGCTCCGAGGTGCGCGCCTGGGACTGGAAGCGGTGGAACGAGGCGGCCCGCATCCGGCGCGCCCTGTACGTGGCGGGGGCCGGGTGTCACACGGGCGCGGCGGCGACCGCGACCTGGCTCGGCGGCCGGGACCTGATGGGGTGGGATCCCCAGTACGGCGTCCTGGTCCTGTCGGTGCTCGAAGGACGGGACCCGGCGTGGATGGCGGACGTGGCGGAGCGGCTCGCCAAGCGGCAGGCCGTCGCGGAGAGCAGCTACGAGCTGATCCACGGGCTCGTGGTGCGCTCCGGGTGCCCGGTGCCGGCGACCGACGGCTACGTCCTCGGGTGGACGCGGAAGATCACCGACGGGAAGCTCCTGGAGCGGCTGCGCGAGGACCCGCAGACCCCGGTCCTGGTGCCGCACGCGCTCGCGATGGGCGAGACCCCCGACCGGCTGGCCTGGTCGGTCGGCCCGGAGGCGCCGACGCACTGGCCCACGGCGATCACGACGCTCGTCGCGGATGGGGTGCTCGGCCGGGCCGGGGTGGTGGACCTGTGCGTGTCCCGGCTGCTGCGCGGCGGGCGGGTGCGGGACCTGCGGTTCCCGCTGGAGGTGCTGCGGCTCCTCGCGCCGACCGGGGAGGAGCTGCGGGAGCGGGTCCCGGACTGGGTCGGAATGGCGGCCGACGCGCCGTCGCCGGTCGCCGGGTACGCGCAGGAGGTCCTGGCGGGGCTCGCCGCGGCGGGCACGCTGCCGGTCGGGGCGCTGGCCGAGATGACGGGCGCGGTGCTCTTCCGCACCGAGAAGAAGCTGGTGCGGGCCCAGCTGACCCTGGTCGGCAAGGCGCTCGCGCGGGAGCGGGGCGCGGCCGGCGAGCTGCTGCCCGCCGTCGCGGAGGCCTTCGGACACGAGGACACCGGTGTCCAGGAGCGGGCGCTCAAGCTGGTGGGCAAGTACCTGTCCGCCGTGGACGCGGAGGTGCGGGGCGAGCTGGCCGAGGCGGCGGGGCTGCTCGGCCCGGTGCACCGGCAGGCCGCCGCGGAGGTGTTCGGGGACGCCCTGGGGGAGGCCGACCCCGGGCCGTACGAGGAGATCCTGCCGCCGGTGCCGGCGCCGGAGCCGGTGGCACCCCCGGCGGCCACGGTCGCGGTGCTGGTGGAGGAGCTGGTGGCGAAGGGGCTCATGGAGGAGCCCGTGGCGTTCGAGCGGGCGCTCGACGGTCTGGTGCGGCACGCGCACCGGGACCGGGCGGCGGTGGCGGAGGCGGTGCGGGAGGCGTTCCCGAAGACGACCTGGAGCGCGCCCCACCACTTCACGCACTATCCCTACGGCATCCAGGTGGTCCTCGCGGCACTGCTCGGCCTCGTGGAGCGGTCGGTGATCGACGTCCACCGGGCGGAGGCGCCCGAGCGGGACTCCTGCGTCCACGAGGGCCTGTCGGGGATCCTGGACGCGCGCCTGTGGGAGGCCGCCGCACTGGTCGGCACGGACGAGCTGCCGTTCCTGCTCGCCACGCCGACCCTGCACACCGGCGGGATCGACCCCTCGGTCCTCGTGGAGCGGCTGCGGGCCTATCGGGACACGGGCGCGGAGCCCGCCCCGGTCGACTTCGCCCAGGCGCTGCTCCGGGTCCTGCGGGGCGACCCGTCGGCGGAACGGGCGGCCGGGGAGGCGGCGGCGCTCGGCACCCCGGCCGGTCTGCGGCTCGCCGCCTGGCTTCGGGACGAGGACGCGCTGGGAGCCAGGGTGCGGTTCTTCCCCCGGGGCGGGGACCGGGCCTCGGGGAAGTGGTGGCTGATCGACCGGATCGTGGTCGAGTTCGGCGAGCGGGCCGTGGTGCGGGAGGAGTTCCCGGCCGCCTTCCACTGGCTGGGCGGTGCCGTGCGGGCGACCCCGCGCCGCTGCTACCACTGGATCGACCACCGGGTGCAGTGGGCCCCGGTGCTCCCGGCCGACCGCGAGGTCCTTGCGGCCTGTCTGCTTCCGGCCACGGCGCACTCGGTCGACGGGGACCAGCGCGGGACGACCGAGCCGCTGACCGCGCTGGCCGAGGCCGGGGGCCCGGTCGGCCGCGCGGTGCACCTGGCCCTGGCGTTCGGTCTCGGCTGCGTCGACTCCGACGACCGGCTGCGCGCGGTGGACGCGCTGCTCGTCCTGGCGTCGCGGGGCGAGCTGAACGCCCGGTCGCTCGGGGCGGAGCTGGCGTGGCTGGTGGCGGAGGGGTCGCTCAAGCCGAACCGGCTGACGGACGCGGTCCGCACGGCCGCCGCCACCGGGGCGTACGGGACGGTCTGGACGGTCCTGGAGGCGATGCTGCCGGAGCTGCTCGGCGCGGAGAAGCCGGTGCGGGGGCTCGGCGAGCTGCTCGCGGTCGCGGCCGACTGCGCGGAGCGGTGCGGGGCCCGGGGCGAGCCCGCCGGGCTGGAGGCGGTGGCCTCGGCGCGGGGTTCCTCGCAGCTGGTGGTCCAGGCCAAGCGGCTGCTGAACGCACTCCGTCAGGGGGCCGATCAGCCTCTGCCAGAAAGGGCCTGAATCGGTCGTTAAGCCGTCAGACGGGCGCTTAACCCGTCAGTCACAAAGCGTTCGTGATCACGCAACACCACTGGGCCACAGTGAAGTCATGACCGATGTGACGTCCTCGAAGAGTGCCCGCCACCCGCACCACTGGCGGCACGACCTGATCGAGCTGGCCGCGCTGTTCACCGCCGTGGTGGTGGCCGACACGATCGCCAAGACCATCGCCAAGGGCCCGGAGGGCCCCTACCTGCTGGTGTTCTCGGCGATCGCGCTGGTCGCCACCGCGACCTTCCACACCTGGTGGGCGCGGAGGCGCAGCCATGCCAGTCATGCCCCGCCCGCCGGTGACACCGGCGGGCGCCCGGCCGTCGTCCCCGCCGCGCGGCCGGAGCCCGCGGCGGCGAAGAGGCCGGCGGCGGGCGGCAAGTCCGGCGCGGACGGCGAGTCCGACACGGCGGGCGCGTCCGGTGCGGACGACGGGTCCGGCCCGGCGGCCGGGACCTCGCTGTGGCGGATGCGCACCACCGTCGCCGACACCCCGGGCAGCCTCGCCGCCCTGTGCACGGTCCTCGCCCGCCTGGACGTGGACATCCTCACCCTCCAGACCCACCCGCTGGCGGACGGCACGGTGGACGAGTTCCTGCTGCGCGCCCCCGCCGACCTCTCCGCCCGGACCCTGGCCCACGAGGTCGCGGCGGCCGGCGGCCGGGACACCTGGACCGAGCGGGCCGACGCCCACGACCTGGTGGACACGCCCACCCGGGTCCTCGGGCTCGCCACCCGTACGGCGCTCGACGCGGCCGAACTGCCGCTCGCGCTGCGCCAGCTCCTCGGCCGCTGCACCCTCCACTCCGTACCGGCCGTCTCGATCACCGGGCGGCCCACCGGCGAACAGGCCCCGGTCGAGGGGGTCCTGGAGGAGACCGTGATGCGGCTGCGCGACCCGCACGGCGGCACGCTCGTCGTCGAGCGCCCCTACCTCCCCTTCACCCCGACCGAGTTCGCCCGGGCGCGCGCCCTGGTCGAGCTGGACGCCCGGCTCGGCCCGCGCCTCCCGCGCGGCCGGGACGTGCTGACCCTGCCCGAGGGCAACGAGATCACCGTCCGCCGCGCCGACCAGCGCGACCTGGCCGCCGCGCGGGCCATGCACGACCGCTGCTCGGCCCGCACCCTGGGCCTGCGCTACCACGGCCCGGTGGGCGATGCCGACCGCTACCTCGACCACCTGCTCAGCCCCCGCTTCGGGCGCACCCTCGCCGTGCAGACCGCCTCCGGCCGCCTCGTCGCCCTGGGCCACCTGCTGTGGGACGGGGACGAGACGGAGGTCGCGCTGATGGTCGAGGACGACTGGCAGCGGCGCGGCATCGGGTCCGAACTCCTCGGCCGGCTCGTGGCGATGGCCGAGGAGGCCGGCTGCGACAGCGTGTACGCCGTGACCCAGTCGTCCAACACGGGGATGGTGGCCGCGATGCGGGCGCTCCGCCTGCCCCTCGACTACCAGATCGAGGAGGGCACCCTGGTGATCACCGCCCGGCTGGCCTCGGCACACCGCCCGGCCGGCCGGACCCGGCCGCACGAGGGGTCCCGGCCGGCGGAGCGCTGAGCGCCCGCGTCAGGTCCCGCCAGAGGTCCTCGACGTCCTCCAGGCCGACCGACATCCGCAGCAGGCGGTCGCTGACGCCCGCCGAGCGCCGGTCTCCCTCGGCCACGATCCGGTGGCTGATGGAGGCCGGGTGCTGGATGAGGGTGTCGACGCTGCCGAGACTGACCGCCGGGGTGATGAGCCGTACTCCGGCGATCACGTCGTGCGGCTCCCCGTACACCTCGAAGGCGATCATCGCGCCGCCGATCCGCGGGTAGTGGACGCGGGCGATCCGGGGGTCGGTGGCGAGCCGCCGGACGAGCTCGGCGGCCGTCGTGGACGCCGCCCGGACCCGTACCGGCAGGGTGGCCAGGCCGCGGAGCAGCAGGTATCCGGCCAGTGGGTGGAGCACTCCGCCGGTGGCGAAGCGGACCTGGCGGAGCGTACGGGCGAACTCCTCGTCGCAGGCGACGACCCCGCCCATGACGTCGCCGTGGCCGCCCAGGTACTTGGTCGCGCTGTGCAGCACGATCCGGGCGCCCTGCTCGGCCGGCCGCTGGAGGACGGGGGTGGCGAAGGTGTTGTCGACCAGGAGCGGCACGGAGCCGCAGGAGTGGGCGAGGGCCCGGATGTCGGCCTCGGCGAGGGTGGGGTTCGCGGGCGACTCGACCATGACCAGGCCGGTGTCGGGACGGATCGCCTCCGCGACGCCGGCCGGGTCGGTCCAGGTCACCTCGGTGCCGAGCAGACCGGCGTCCAGGAGGTGGTCGCTGCAGCCGTACAGCGGGCGGACCGCGACGACGTGGCGCAGGCCCTGGCTCGCCCGGGCGAGCAGGACGGCGGTCAGGGCCGCCATGCCGCTGGCGAAGGCGACGGCCGCCTCGGTGCCCTCCAGGCGGGCGAGGGCCTCCTCGAAGCGGGCGACGGTCGGGTTGTCGAGCCGGGCGTAGACGGGCGGGCCGTCGAGCCGGGCGCCGGTGGTGGCGAACTCGTCGATCCGGGCGGCCTCGGCCCGGGCGTCGTACGAGGGGTAGGTGGTGGACAGGTCGATCGGCGGGGCGTGCAGCCCGAGGCCGGCGAGGTCCTCGCGGCCCGCGTGCACGGCTTCGGTGGCGAGGGCCCTCGGGGTGGCCGAGGGTCCGAGATCCATGGCGTCCATGGCGGCACTGTGAACGGATACCGGCAAGTAGCGGAAAATCTCCGTGCTACGTTCGGCCGATGAGCGATTCCGTCGTACTGGACCCGGTCGATCTGCATATTCTTCGCCTCTTGCAGAACGACGCCCGGACCACCTACCGCGAGCTCGCCGCCGAGGTCGGCGTCGCTCCCTCCACCTGTCTGGACCGGGTGGCCCGGCTGCGGCGCACGGGCGTGGTCCTCGGGCACCGGCTACGTCTGGATCCGGCCAAACTCGGCCGTGGGCTCGAAGCGCTCCTCCTGGTCCAGGTCCGCCCGCACCGCAGGGAGCTGATCGGTCCGTTCGTCGACCGGATCCGGGCCCTGCCGGAGTCCCGGGCCCTGTTCCACCTCACGGGCCCCGACGACTACCTGGTGCACGTGGCCGTCGCGGACCCCGCCGACCTGCAACGACTCGTCCTGGACGAGTTCACCTCCCGCCGCGAGGTGGCCCGGGTGGAGACCCGGCTGATCTTCCAGCAGTGGGAGTGCGGCCCGCTCCTGCCGCCCTCCGCGAGCCCTTCCTTGTCAGCCGACTGAAGCCCGACGAGGATGACGCGGGCCCGCGGGAAAGGCCAGGATGGCCCCCATGCCAGAGATCTCCCGCAGCCCGCTGCCCCGCCAGGTCGCCGACGACCACGTCGACGCACTCGTCGCCCTCGACCCGATCACCGGTACGTACCTGGGAGTCAGGGAGAGCGCCGGACTGCTGCCCGACTTCTCGCCGGCCGGCCGGGAGGCCGTGGCCGACCTCGCCCGCCGCACGCTCGCCCGGCTCGACGCGGCCGAGCGGACGCCGGGGGCCGACGGCGACGCCGAGCGGCGGTGCGCCCGGCTGCTGCGGGAGCGCCTGACGGCGGAACTGGCCGTGCACGAGGCCGAGGAGGGCCTCTGTACCGTCAGCAACATGCGCTCGCCAGCGCACAGCGTCCGCATCGCCTTCACCGTGATGCCGACGGAGACCGAGGAGGACTGGACGGCGGTGGCGTCCCGGCTGCGCGCGGTGCCGGCCGCCCTGGAGGGCTACCGCTCCTCGCTCGCCCTGGGCCTGGAGCGCAAGCTGTTCGGAGGCCCCCGCGCCACCGCCACCTTCGTCGGGCAGCTCACCGAGTGGGCGGGCGGCGGCGAACGGCCCGGCTGGTTCGAGGAGTTCGCCGCCGCCGCGCCCGACGCGCTCCCCGCGGGGCTCCGCGCCGAACTGGCGGCGGCGGGCGAGGAGGCCACCGCGGCCGTCGGGGCGCTGCGGGACTGGATGCGGGACGTGTACGCCCCGGCCGTCGCCGGCGCCCCGGACACGGTGGGCCGCGAGCGCTACCGGCGCTGGTCCCGCTTCTTCAACGGCACCGACCTGGACCTCGACCAGGCCTACGCGTACGGCTGGTCCGAGTACCACCGGCTCCTCGGCGAGATGCGGACCGAGGCCGAGCGGATCCTGCCCGGCGCGGGCCCCTGGGAGGCGCTGGCCCACCTGGACGAGCACGGCACCCACATCGAGGGCGTCGACGAGGTCCGCGACTGGCTCCAGCGGCTCATGGACGAGGCCGTCGAGGCGCTCGACGGCACCCACTTCGAACTCGCCGAGCGGGTGCGGCGGGTGGAGTCCCGCATCGCCCCGCCGGGCGGCGCCGCCGCGCCGTACTACACCGGCCCGTCCGAGGACTTCTCGCGGCCCGGCCGCACCTGGCTGCCCGTGGACGGCACGACCCGCTTCCCGGTGTACGACCTGGTGTCGACCTGGTACCACGAGGGCGTGCCGGGCCACCACCTCCAGAGCGCGCAGTGGGTGCACGTCGCCGACCGGCTCTCCCGCTACCAGGCGACCATCGGCAAGGTCAGCGCCAACATGGAGGGCTGGGCGCTGTACGCGGAGCGCCTGATGGACGAGCTGGGCTTCCTGCCCGACGCGGAGCGGCGCCTCGGCTACCTGGACGCCCAGATGATGCGCGCCTGCCGGGTCGTCGTGGACATCGGCATGCACCTGGGCCTGGAGATCCCGGCGGACTCCCCCTTCCGTCCGGGCGAGCGGTGGACCCCGGAGCTGGCCCAGGAGTTCTTCCAGCTGCACAGCAGCCGCCCGCCGGCCTTCGTGGAGAGCGAGATGACCCGCTACCTGTCGGTGCCGGGGCAGGCGATCGGCTACAAGCTGGGCGAGCGCGCCTGGCTGCTGGGCCGCGCCAGCGCCCGGGCGGCGCACGGCGAGGCGTTCGACGCGAAGGCCTGGCACATGGCGGCCCTCTCCCTGGGCCCCCTCGGCCTGGACGACCTGGTGGACGAGATCTCCCGGCTCTGAGGATCCGGCAGCGGGGCGGTCCCCGGCCACGAGGCCGTAAGGGGGCGATCCCCCGGCTCCGGGGCCTCGGCGGGGGCGATTCCCCGGTCGTCCGCCCGGTCGGCCCGGGATCTCCCTTGATCGGCGGGGGATCCGCCTGCTATTCCTCCCCCATGACCACCGCCTACACGCCGGACGCCACGGACTGGCGCATCCTCGAAGCCCTCCAGTCCGAGGGCCGCGCCAGCTTCGCCGAACTCGCGCGCGCCGTGTCGATGTCGCCGTCCGCGGTGACCGACCGGGTGCGGCGCCTGGAGAAGGCCGGGGTGATCACCGGGTACACGGCGCTCGTGGACCAGGACCGGCTGGGGCTGCCCATCCTGGCCTTCGTGCGGCTGCGCTATCCTCACGGCAACTACAAGCCGTTCCACGACCTGCTGGACACCACGCCGGAGGTCCTGGAGGCGCACCACGTCACCGGCGACGACTGCTTCGTCCTGAAGGTCGCGGCGCGCTCCATGCGGGACCTGGAGACGATCACGGGGAAGATCGCCGGGCTCGGCTCGGTGACGACCAGCGTCGTCTACTCCTCCCCGCTGCCCCGGCGCTCCCTCAGCCGCTGAGCGCGTCCCCTCCGGCGCGCAGCCGCACCGCCGAGCCGTGCCGCTCCTTGACGACCTCCAGCTGGGCCGGGATCCGGCGGCGCAGGTCGCCGACGTGGCTGACGATGCCGACGCTGCGGTCCCGCTCGCGCAGCGAGTCGAGGACGTCGAGGACCTCGTCCAGGGTCTGCTCGTCGAGGCTGCCGAAGCCCTCGTCGATGAAGAGGGTGTCGAGCCGGACGCCGCCCGCCTCGTCCGTGACCACGTCGGCGAGGCCGAGGGCGAGGGCGAGGGAGGCGAAGAAGGTCTCGCCGCCGGAGAGGGTGGCGGTGTCGCGCTCGTTGCCGGTCCAGGCGTCCACGACGTGCAGCCCGAGGCCGGCCCGCTTGGCGCCGGAGCGGGCGTCGGAGTGGACGAGGGTGTAGCGGCCCGAGGACATGCGCAGGAGGCGGGCGGTCGCGGCGGCCGCGACCTGTTCGAGCCGGGCGGCCAGGACGTACGACTCCAGGCGCATCCGGCGCTCGTTCTCGGCGGAGGTGCCGGCGGTGAGGGCGGCGAGGCGGGCCACCCGCTCGTACTCCTCGCGGAGCGGTCCCAGGCGGTGGACCTCGGCGGCGGCCCGCCGGGAGAGGTCGGTGAGGTCCGCGGCCCGTTCGCGGGCGGCGGCGAGGGCGGAGTCGGCCTCGCGCAGGGCGCGTTCGGCCGCCGTGTGGGCGGCCTCGGCGGCGGCGGGGTCGGCGGGCGGGAGCACGGCGGCGGCCGCGGTGCCCGGTTCGGCGAGCCGGTCCGCGACGACGGCCTCCTCGGCCTGCCAGACGTGCAGGCGCTCCTCGGCGCCGCGCCGCTCCCCCTCGCCCAGGAAGGCTTCGGCGGCCTCGTCGGGGGTGGCGAAGCCCTCCTGGTAGGCGGCGTCGGCGAGCCGGGCGTCGGCCTCCTTGAGGCGCCGGTCGGCGAGTTCGGCGGCGCGCACGGTGTCGGCGGCCTCGGTCAGGAGGTCGATCCGCCGCTCCAGGCGGGCGGCGTGTTCGGCCACGGTGGCGAACGCGCCGCGTCCCCGGTCCAGCTCCTCGTCCAGCGCGGCCCGCTCCTGGTCGAGGGCTTCGCGCCGCGAGGTCCGGGCGGCGACCCGCCGCTCGGCCTCCCGCTGCGCCGCCACCCGCTCCCCGTGCTCGTGCTCGGCCCGCGCGAGCGCCTGGCGCGCGGTGTGCGCCTGTCCGGCGAGCGCGTGGGCCTCGGCGTGGAGCCGGGTCAACTCCTCGACCTCACCGGCCAGTTCCTCGACAGCGGGATCGACGGCGTGGGCGGCGGTGGGACCGGCGACAGGACCGACGGCGGGACCGGCGGCGGCCGGGTCGCCGTCCGGGGCGGGGCGGGCCTCCGCGCGGGCCGCGGCCCAGGACTCGCGGGTGACGGCCAGTTCGCGTTCGGCGGCCGTACGGGTCTCCTCCGCGGCGGTGTAGGCCGCGTAGGCGGCCTCCTCGGTGGCGCGGTCGACGTGGCCGGCGGTGGTGCGGGCGGGGGCCGGGTGGTCGGTGGAGCCGCAGACCTGGCAGGGGGCGTCCGCCTCCAGGCCGGCCGCGAGTTCGGCGGCGATGCCCTCCAGGCGCCGGGACTTGACGTCGAGCCAGGTCTCGTGGGCGTCGTTCCGCCGCTCGCGGGCCTCCGTCAGACGGGCCTCGGCCGCCTCGGCGCCCCGGGCGAGGGCGTCGCGGCGGCGGGCCGCGGCGAGCCGGCGGCGGGCGGGCTCCAGGCGGCCGGCGAGGTGTTCGGCGCGGGCGACGGCGTCCCGGGCGGCCTCGGCGTGTCCGGCGAGCCGGGCGCGGCGCGGCTCCCAGCCGGCGAGCCAGTCGGCCGCGTCCCGCAGGGCCTCCTCGTCGGCGCGCGCCTCCCGTGCCAGTACGGCCCGTTCCTCGGCGACGGCGGCGGCGCGGTGCTCGGCGCGGCGGGCCGGTTCGAGTCCGCCGAGCTCCCCGCGCAGCCGGTTCTCCAGGGCGGCGAGCTGCTCGGCCCCGGCGTCGGCAAGGTCGGTCGGCAGTCGGGCGCGGGAGCGGGCGAGGGCGGCGCGCGCGGCGTCCCGCTCGCGCTCGGCGTCCCGGCGCAGGGCCAGGGCGGGGGCGACCCGGTCGGCCCGGACGCCCCGGTCGAGGGCGGCCCGGAGCCGGTCGCGCTCGGGGGCCCGCTCGGCGATCCGCTCGCGGCGCCGGAGGGCGTCGGCGTGGCGGGCCTGGCGGGCGGCGAGGTCGCGCTCGGCGTCGAGGGCGGCGCGCGCGGCGTCCCGGCGGCGCTCGGCGGCGGCGAGCCGCAGGCCCGCGACGTCCAGGGCCTCCCGCGCCTCGGTGCGGGCGACGGCGGCCCAGGTGAGGACGGCGGCGGCGAGCCCGGGTTCGCCGGGCCCGCCCTCGACCGGAGTGCGGGCGGCGTCGAGGCCGCCGGCGGCCTGGGCCATGCGGTGGGCGAGGGCGAGCAACCGCTCGTCCCCCTCCCGCACCCGCTGTTCGGCCACGCGCCGCAGGTCGGCCAGGCGTTCCTCGACGGCGGCGAAGCGGCGGGTGTCGAAGAGGCGGCCGAGGAGCTTGCCCCGGGCCTCGGCGTCGGCGCGCAGGAAGCGGGCGAAGTCGCCCTGCGGGAGGAGGACGACCTGGCAGAACTGCTCGCGGCTCATGCCGAGGAGCTGGGTGATCTCCTCGCCGATCTCCTGGTGGGAGCGGCTGAGGCCGTTCCAGGCGCCGGTGGCCGGGTCGTACTCGCGCAGCCAGGTCTGGGCCTTCTCGGTGGTGAAGCCGGTGCCGCGCCGCTTGGGCCGCTGCTGGGCCGGGCGGCGGGTGATCTCCAGCCGCCGGTCGCCCACGGTCAGTTCGAGGAGGACCTCGGTGTACGTGCCGACGGGGGCGTGGTCGCTGCGCAGCGAGGCGCCGGGGGTCTGGCGGACGCCGGGCACGCTTCCGTAGAGGGCGAAGCAGACGGCGTCGAGGACGGAGGTCTTGCCCGCGCCGGTCGGCCCGTGGAGCAGGAAGAGGCCGGCGGAGGACAGGGCGTCGAAGTCGACGGTCTGGGTGGCGCCGAAGGGGCCGAAGGCGGTGATCTCCAGGCGGTGCAGCCTCACCGGCCCACCTCGCGCTCGGCCGTGTCGACCCGTACGTCGTCGAAGGCGCCGTACAGGACGGCCCGTTCGGCTCCGTCGAGCGGCGCGCCGCCGCGCACGTGGGCCACGAAGTCCTCCGCGATCTGCTGGTCGCTGCGGTCGCGGAGCCGCTGGGCGTAGGAGGCGCCGGTGTCGCCCCCGGTCCGCTCGGGGTCGAAGACGAGGTTGAGGGTGTGCGGGAAGCGTTCGGCCAGCCGGTTCATGGGGTCGGCGGGGCGTACGGGGTCGGTGAGGGTGGCCTCGACCCAGGAGTCCTCGTGGCGGGCGTGCGCGGGGTCGGCGAGGAGGTCGTCGAGCCGGCCCCGGAGCCGGGCGAGGGGGCGCGGGACGGGGCAGTCGAGGCGTTCGGCGGCGAGGTCCGCGCCGTCGGGGCCCGCCGGGCCGAGAGCGACCAGCCACATGGTCTTGCGGTGGTCGGTCTCGGAGAAGGAGTAGGCGAGGGGGGAGCCGGAGTAGCGGACCCGGGGGGTGAGGGTCTGGCTGCCGTGGAGGTGGCCGAGGGCGACGTAGTCGACGCCGTCGAAGATTCCGGCGGGGACGGCGGAGACGCCGCCGACGGTGATGTCCCGCTCGCTGTCGCTGGGGGCGCCGCCGGCGACGAAGGCGTGGGCGACGACGACGGAGCGGGTGCCGGGGGGCCGTCCGGCGAGGTCGGCGCGGACCCGGTCCATGGCGGCGGCGAGCACGGCCTCGTGGCCGGCCTTCCCGGCGCCGAGGCGCTCGCGGACGAGGGCGGGTTCGAGGTAGGGCAGGCCGTAGAGGGCGACGTCGCCGTGGGCGTCGGCGAGGACGACGGGGGTGCCGATGCCGTCGGGGTCGGTGCGGAGGTGGATGCCGGCCCGTTCGATGAGTCCGGCGCCGACGCCGAGGCGGCGGGCCGAGTCGTGGTTGCCGGAGATCATGAGGGTGGGGACGCCGGCCTCGGCGAGCCGGTGCAGGGCGGTGTCGAAGAGTTCGACGGCGGACAGCGGGGGCACGGCCCGGTCGTAGACGTCGCCGGCGACGAGGACGGCGTCGACGCGGTGCTCGCGGACGGTGGCCACGAGGTGGTCGAGGAACGCGGCCTGGGCGCCGAGGAGTCCGACGCGGTGGAAGGACCGGCCGAGGTGCCAGTCCGAGGTGTGCAGGAGCCTCACGGTGCCGTCCCACCCCGCATGTGTGCCGTCCCTCCCCCGCCGGTGCCCGCACCGGTCTCCGTTCGTGTGCGCCCACCACGCTATCCCGAGCGGGGGTGTGGGCGCGGCCGTCCCGGTGGCGGAGCACCGGGGTCGGGCGTCACACGTCGCCGTACGCCTCGCCGCCGAGCTCGAACGTCGCCGTGCCCGCCGTGGCGTCGGCGAGCCAGGCGCGGAAGGCGTCGACGTCGGCGTCCGGGAGGCCGATCTCGATCGTGACGGCGTCGGCGTACCGCACGTCCCGGACGGCGCGGCCGGTCGCCCGCAGGTCGTTCTCCAGTTTGCCCGCCCGCTGGTGGTCGACGGTGACGGTGGCGAGCCGGAAGCGCTGCCGGGTCACGGTGCCGAGCACGTCGAGGGCTTCGCCGACCACGCCCCCGTACGCGCGGATCAGACCGCCCGCGCCGAGCTTCACGCCGCCGTAGTAGCGGGTGACGACGGCGGCGACGTACCGCGTCTCGCGGCGCAGCAGCATCTGGAGCATGGGGACGCCGGCCGTGCCGCCCGGTTCGCCGTCGTCGCTCGCCTTCTGCACGGAGGCGTCGGCGCCGATGACGTACGCGAAGCAGTTGTGGGTCGCCGTGGGGTGTTCGCGGCGGATCCTCGCCACGAACTCCTGCGCCTCCCGCTCGTCGGCGACGGGCGCGATCGCGCAGAGGAAGCGCGAGCGGTTGATCTCGGTCTCGTGCACGCCCTCGCGGGCCGGGGTGCGGTACTGCTCCTGCATCCGACCAGCCTACGTTCCGCCGGGCCGGTGCTCCCCGGCGGCCGGTGGGGCACCGGGAATCAAGGGCCGGCGCGGCTCGTTCTCCCGGGAGACGGACCGCGCCGAGGAGAGGCAGCAGAGACGATGAGCGCCGACAGCACGACCACCGCCGGTACCGCCGGGTACTCCGCCTCGGAGGCGGTACGGCGGATCCTGACGTCCACGGGCGACACCTGGGCGGTGGTGGGCCTCTCGAACAACCGGGCCCGGGCGGCCTACGGGGTCGCGGCCGTCCTCCAGCGCTTCGGGAAGCGGATCGTCCCGGTCCACCCGAAGGCGGAGACGGTCCACGGCGAGCGGGGCTACGCGTCCCTCGCGGACGTCCCCTTCCCGGTGGACGTCGTGGACGTCTTCGTCAACAGCGACCTCGCCGGCGGGGTCGCGGACGAGGCCGTGGCGATCGGCGCCAAGGCGGTCTGGTTCCAGCTGGACGTGATCGACCAGGACGCCTTCGCCCGCGTCCGCGAGGCGGGCCTGGACATGGTGATGGACCGCTGCCCCGCCATCGAGATCCCGCGCCTGGGCTAGCCCTCCCGGGTCACGGGGACGCCGAGGCCCTCCAGGACGACCGCGCCGGGGAGTTGGGCGAGGGCCTTGCCGGGGAGGATGAGCTTGCCGCGGCGGCGGCCGCTGCCGACGAGGACCCAGGGCGTGTCGGCCACGGCGGCGTCCACGAGGAGCGGCCAGTCGGCGGGGAGGCCGACGGGGGTGATGCCGCCGTACTCCATGCCGCTCTCGCCGGTGGCCGTGTCCGCCGGGGCGAACGAGGCCTTGCGGGCGCCGAGGTGACGGCGCACCACCCCGTTGACGTCGACGCGGGTGGCGGAGCCGACGACGCAGGCGGCGAGGGTCGTGTCGCCGCCCCGCCTGGCCGCCACGACCACGCAGTTCGCGGAGGTGTCGAGGAGGTCGGCGCCGTGGTGCTCCACGAAGACGGCGGTGTCGGCGATGGCCGGGTCGGTGTCGACGTACAGCACCTGGTCGGCCGGGACGGGGCCCGTCCAGGCGCGGACGGCGACGGCGACGGGGCCGGTCAGGAGGTCGAGGCAGTCCGGGGCGGGCCGGGCGTCGGTAAAGTCTCCGATGGGTGCGCGCATGTGCGTCACGCTAACAACCGGTGCCGGGGTGGGCGGGGGCCGTCTCGGAGTACGGGCGGAGGGGCGCGTGCGGGCGGGAGGGTGCGTACGGGCTGGGGGGACGTACGTGCGTACGTCCTTCACTCGCCCGTCAGGACGCCGCCGTGCCCGCCTGTTCGACCTCCCACTCCGCGAGCGCCGCGAGCTGCTCGGGGGTGACGTCCTCCGGGATCGGGACGGGGGCGGGGGTGCGGAGCGGGGGCTGCCAGCCGTTCTCCGGGTCCCAGCTGCGGACCACCTTCGCCGGGGCGCCGGCCACGACCGAGTGGTCCGGGACCTCGCCGCGCACCACCGCGCCCGCCGCGACGACCACGTTCCGGCCGAGGCGCGCGCCGGGCAGGACCACCGCGCCCGTGCCGAGCCAGCAGCCGGGGCCGATGGAGACCGGTGCCGAGCGGGGCCACTGGCGGCCGACCGGCTCGTCCGGGTCGTCGTAGCTGTGGTTGGTCGAGGTGATGTAGACGTACGGGCCGCAGTAGGTGTCCGAGCCGATCGTCACCTCCGCGTCGGCTATGACGTGGCTGCCCCGGCCGAGGACGACCCCGTCGCCGAGGGTCAGGACCGTCTCCGTCCCGAGGTCGAGGCCCGGGAGCATCCCGGCCGTCAGCGTCACCTGCTCGGCGATGATGCAGCACGCGCCGATCTCGATCCACCGCTCGCCGAAGACCGTGCCCTGCGGGAAGGCGAGCCGGGTCCCCTCGCCGAGGCGGCGGAAGCGCAGTTTCCCCTGGTGCTCGGCGGTGACGGCGCCGGCCCGCTGCGCCCAGCGCCAGCCGCCCTGGAGGGCGTGCGCGACGACCCTGCGCCGCCAGGCGGCGAGGGATGAGAACGTGTTTCTGTTCCTGGGCACCCGGCCACGGTAGTCGGCGCCGTCGCGCCCGATGACCGCCGTGCGCTGTGATGTCCGTCATGAGCACGGCATAGGCTGCGGCCCGGGGGCACCCCCGGGCGCGACACGACGGCTGACGAGCAGGAGCGAAGAACCATGACAGAGGCGTTGATCAAGGGCGTGGGCGGCAAGGAGCCGCGGATCGACCCGACGGCCTTCACCGCCCCGACCTCGGTGGTCCTCGGCGAGGTCACTCTCGGCGCCCGCGCGAGCGTCTGGTACCACACGGTGCTGCGGGCGGACTGCGGCCCGATCGGGATCGGCGAGGACTCCAACGTCCAGGACAACTGCACGGTCCACGTCGACCCCGGCTTCCCCGTCTCGATCGGGGCCCGGGTGACCGTCGGCCACAACGCCACCGTGCACGGCTGCGTCATCGAGGACGACGTGCTCGTCGGCATGGGCGCCACGGTCCTCAACGGGGCCCGGATCGGCGCCGGGTCGCTCGTCGCCGCCCAGGCGCTCGTCCCGCAGGGCATGCAGGTCCCGCCGGGCTCGCTGGTCGCGGGCGTACCGGCGAAGGTGCGCCGCCCGCTGACCGAGGAGGAGCAGGCGGGCATCCGGCTCAACGCCGAGATGTACCTGCACCTGGCCAAGGGGCACGCGGAGGCCTTCGAGGACTGAGCGCGTCCCGTACGGCGGCGAGGACGACGAGAAGGAGGGCGGCACCCGGCCGGGTGCCGCCCTCCCCTCCGTACGGAAGCCGCTCAGTCCGCCGCCGCGACCGGCACCGGCTCCGGCTCGGTGGCCCGCTCCGCGGCCGCCTTCTTGGCGCGGTTCTTGAGGACCAGCATCGAGGTGAGGCCGATCAGGACGGCCAGGACGAGGCCGAGCCAGGAGAAGCGCTTCAGCCACGCCTCGGCGACGATCCCGACGGAGTAGATGACGGCCGTGGTGCCGCCGGCCCACAGGATGCCGCCGAAGACGTTGGCGACGAGGAACTTCCAGTACGGCATGTGGAGCACGCCCGCGAGCGGCCCGGCGAAGATGCGCAGCAGGGCGACGAAGCGGCCGAAGAAGACGGCCCACATGCCCCACTTCCGGAAGGAGCTCTCGGCGAGTCCGATGTTGGCCTCGCTGAAGTGCTTGGGGAACTTCCTGCCCAGCCGGGCGAGCAGGGGTCTGCCGCCCTTGCGGCCGATGGCGTAGCCGATCGAGTCCCCGATGATCGCGCCGGCGGTGGCGCAGGCGCCGAGCACGTACGGGTTGATGTCGCCGTGCTGCGAGGCGAGCAGCGCCGAACTCACGAGGACGATCTCGCCGGGCAGCGGGATGCCCAGGCTCTCCAGGCCGATCACCACGCCCACAAGGACGTAGACGGCGATCGGAGGGATCGTCTCCAGCCACTCCAGGACGTGCAACGCGGCTTCCTCCCGTTTCGGCTCCCCGGTCGCGCCCCGCCCGTGGTCGGGGGCGCGGCGCCGTCGTGCGCCTCGGCGGGCACGCCGGGGCAGCCTACCCGGTCGGGGCGGACGGGCCTCGCCGCGGAAGGCGGGGCCGGGACCGGTTCCGGGCGGGGAACGCGTCCGCCCCGTACCGGAAGGGGTACGGGGGCGGAGGCGCGCGGTCCGGGCCGGGTCAGGCGTTCGGGCGCAGGGTCCAGACGACGGTCATCTCGCCGGTCACGGCGCCGTCCTCGCGGGTGATGTCGATCCGCACCGGGAACTCCGGGCGCTGTCCGGCGTCGAGCTCGGCGACGACCTCGGCGGCGGGGCGGCCCAGGGTGGCGGTGGCCGTGACGACGCCCATGGCCAGCTTCTTGTAGCCGATCTCGGCCTTGACGGCGAGCGGGACCGCGCGGCTGAGCTGGTCGCCGAAGGCGGCGAGCACGATGGCGCCGCTGGCGGACTCGGCGAGGGTGAACATCGCTCCGGCGTGCGGGCCGCCGACGTGGTTGTGGTAGGCGGGCTGGTCCGGCAGGCGCACGACGGCGCGCTCGGCGGTGGTCTCCAGGAACTCCAGGTTCAGGGTCCCGGCCATGGGAACCGTCGCGGCGAGCATCTCGCCGACGGTCATCTGGTCTGCGCTCATGGAGCGCGATGTTACCCGCGAGTAGAGGCCTTGGCCATCCCCCGCGGCCCCCTCGGACCGGGGGCGGGCGTGGCCGGGAGGCCCCCGCACCTCTATGGTTACTGGCCATGTGGCCAGGACAGCAGCCGCCCGGGGGCGAGCAGAACCCGCAGGACCAGAGTCAGAACCCGTACCAGCAGCCGGGGTACCAGCAGCCGAACCCGTACCAGCAGCCGCCGGCCCAGCCCGGATACCCGCAGCAGCCGCCGACGCAGCCGGGTTACGGCCAGCAGCCGCCGGTCCCGCCGGGGTACCCGCAGCAGGGGTACGGCCCGCAGCCGGGGCAGCCGAACCCGTACCAGCAGCCGACCGTGCCGCAGCAGTACGCGGTCCCGGGTCCGGGGCAGCCCGGTCCCGGCGGTCCCGGCGGGAAGAAGAAGACGGCCCTCGTGGCGATCCTCGCCGCGACCGCCGTGGTCGTCGCGGCCGGCGTCACCGGTTACCTGGTGCTCGGCAAGGACGACAAGGAGGCGACCGCCGCCGACCCGAAGCCGTCCGCGACGAACACCGCCTCCGTCGATCCGTCGGCGGCCCCCGAGCCGAGCCAGTCGTCCGAGCTCGACAACCCGCGCGACGGCGCCGCGCGGCAGCCGACGATCCCCGGCTGGAAGGTCGTCCACAACCCGAAGTACGGCACCCTCTTCGACGTACCGCCGGAGTGGGAGGTGTCGAAGCCGGGGACGATCAGCTTCCTGGAGGACGAGAAGAAGGGCGACGGCAGCCCGCTCGTCACGATGTCCGGGCCCACGCACCTCAAGGGCAAGTGGTGCACCTACGACACCAACAAGGACGGCAGCGAGGAGTCCTGGAGCCTGGCGTCGGCCGGCACCAAGGGCGGCCAGGGTGCCAAGAGCACCGCGGAGGCCGCGTACAACGAGGCCGGCACGTGGGTGTGGGGCGGCTACGCGCAGCACATGCCGCAGAACACGATCAAGATCACCAAGGCCGTGCCGTACACGACGAAGTCCGGGCTCACCGGCAGCATGTCGACGGCCACCGCCCCGAACGTCAAGAAGCGCAACAAGTGCGAGTCGGACGGCAAGGCGATCGCCTTCACCTTCAAGAACGCGAAGAACGACTTCTCGACCTGGGTCCTCAACGCGGCCGACGGCGTCACCGACGAGCTGCCGGACGCCACGATCCAGCAGATCCTCTCCACGGTCCGTCTCGCCGAGGACTCGTGACGGCGGGGGAACCGTGACGTCGGGGACGCCCGACCACCAGGGCCCGTGGGCCGCCGGGACCCGTCGTCCCGGCGGCCGGTGCGACGCCCCGTCCGGATATCGGTTTGGCACTTCGGCGGGGCGGCGGGGATAGTCCCGGGGTGACATCACCCGCCGACTCCCCCGACTCCCCCGTTTCTTCCTCTTCCTCTTCCTCTTCCTCTCCCTCCCCCGTTCCGACCCGTGCCCGCCGTCCCGAGTGGGCCGGTCGCAACTACCTCCTGCTGACCGCCGCCACGGTCGTGACCAACCTCGGCACGCACGGCGCCCTGATCGCCACCACCTGGGCGGTCTTCGACTCCGGCGGCGACGCGGGCGACGTGGGGCTCGTGGCGATGGCGCGCTTCCTGCCGCTCGTCCTCTTCCTGCTCGTCGGCGGCGCCGTCGCCGACCGGCTGCCCCGGCACCGGGTGATGGTCGCCGCCAACGCCCTCAACTGCGTGTCGCAGGCCGCCTTCGCCGCCCTCGTCCTCTCCGGCGAGGCCCGCATCTGGCAGATGATGGTGCTCACCGCGCTCTGCGGCACCGGCCAGGCCTTCTTCAACCCGGCGGCCGAGGGCATGCTCCTGGCCACCGTCAGCGGGGAGCAGGCGAGCAAGGCGTTCGCCGTCTTCCGGATGGCGATGCACGGCGCCTCCATCGGCGGTGCCGCACTCGGCGGGGCGCTCGTCGCCTTCGTCGGGCCCGGCTGGGTCCTCGTGATCGACGCCGTCGCCTTCGCCGTCGCGGGCGGACTGCGGGCCTTCCTCGACGTGAAGGGCGTCCCCGAGCGCGCCCCCGGCGGAGGGCTCTTCTCCGACCTGAAGGAGGGCTGGCAGGAGTTCGTCGGCCGCCCCTGGCTGTGGTCGATCGTCGCCCAGTTCTCCGTGGTGGTGGGCCTGATCGGGGCGGTCGAGGCGGTGTACGGTCCGCTGGTCGCCCGGGAGGAGCTGGGCGGCGCGCGCCCCTGGGGCTTCGCGCTCGCCGCGTACGGGGTGGGGACGGTCGCGGGCGCCGTCCTGATGACCCGGTGGAAGCCGCGCCGGATGCTGTTCGTCGGGACGCTGTGCGTCTTCCCGATCGCGCTGCCCTCGGCGGCGCTCGCGGTGCCGCTGCCCGCGATCGGCCTGACGGCCGCGATGTTCGTGAGCGGGGTGGCGATCGAGGTCTTCGGCGTCTCGTGGATGACGGCGATGCACCAGGAGATCCCCGAGGAGAAGCTGTCCCGGGTCTCCGCCTACGACTGGTTCGGCTCGACGGCCCTGCTGCCGCTGACCACGGCACTCGCGGGCCCGGCGGAGGGGGCGTTCGGCCGGAGCGGGGCGCTGTGGGGCGCGGCGGCG
Organism: Streptomyces cinereoruber; assembly: GCF_009299385.1. Classification (NCBI taxonomy): domain Bacteria; kingdom Bacillati; phylum Actinomycetota; class Actinomycetes; order Kitasatosporales; family Streptomycetaceae; genus Streptomyces; species Streptomyces cinereoruber. The sequence continues at coordinate 1,241,006 of NZ_CP023693.1, forward strand.
CTGATGGTGGTCGTCACGGCGCTCGTCCTGCTGGTGCCGGACGTGCGGAACCTGACCCGGCGCCCGCACGCGCCGGCCGAGCCCACCGGGAAGGAACTCCCGGCCCTCCCGAGCCCCCGCTCAGCCGATGCCGAAAGCCCCGTCCGGGGGAACGGGTGACGGTACGGCCCCGGCGTCCCCGACCGGCTCCGCGTCGCCGGTGAACCGGGCGAGCGCGTCCCCGTGCTCCACGCGCGCGGGGAACGCGTCCGCCGCGGCCCGGCGCGCGAGGCGGGCGGTGTCGAGCGGGCGGTCGGAGGCGACCAGGACGGCGTTCCCGAAGCGGCGGCCGCGCAGGACGCCCGGTTCGGCGACGAGCGCGAGCTCGGGGAGGACGGCGGCGAAGGTGGCGAGCTGGGAGCGGAGGAAGGCGAAGGGGGCGCCGTCGGCCAGGTTGGCGGCGTAGACGCCGCCGGGCCGCAGGACCCGCCGGACCTCGCGCGCGTACTCGACGGAGGTGAGGTGGGCGGGGACGCGCGAGCCGCCGAAGACGTCGCCGACGATCAGGTCGGCCGAGGCGGCGGGGGCCGCCTCCAGCCAGCGCCGGGCGTCCGCGCCGTGCACGGCGATCCCCGACCCCTCCGGCAGCGGCAGGTGCTCCGCGACCAGGGCGAGCAGACCGCGGTCCGCCTCCACGACGTCCTGGCGCGAGCCGGGCCGGGTGACGGCGACGTACCGGGGCAGGGAGAGCGCCCCGCCGCCCAGGTGCAGGACGTCCAGCGGTTCGCCCTCGCCGGCCGCGCCGTCGACGACGTGGGCGAGCCGGCGCGCGTACTCGAACTCCAGGTGTGCCGGGTCGTCCAGGTCCACGTACGACTGGGGCGCGCCGTCGACCGTCAGGAGCCAGGCCCGCTCCCGGTCCACGTCGGGCAGGAGGCGCGCGGTGCCCTGGTCGACCTCGCGGACGACGGGGATGTGCTCGTTCACGGTCCCATTGTGACGGGGCGGGGCGGGGTGGTGCGGGACGGGGCCGGGCGCCCGCCGATCGCGGGGGTCAGCCGTTCCAGACGGCGGTGACGGCCTCCGCGTGGCGGGCGGCCTGGGCGCGACCGGCACGGGCCGCGGCGGCCCGGTGGGCCGGGTCGAGCGCGTTGCGCCCGAAGGCCGCGCGGGAGTCGGCGTCGGGGGTGATCACCTCGACGCGGGCCCCCGCGGCGGCGAGGTCGGCGCCCTGCCGCTCCGGCGCGGGGATCACCTTGCTCCCGCACCCGTCGGGGGCGACGACCAGGACCCGCGCGTACCCGGCGGCGAGGTGGGCGTTGGCCGTGGAGTGGATGCCGCCGTCGATCAGCCGGCGCCCGCCGACGGTGGCCGGGGGCCAGAGGCCGGGGACGGCGCAGCTCGCGGTGACGGCGTCGGCCAGCGGGACGCCCGCGTCCGCGTCGTACGCGACGAGCTCGCCGGTGGCGGCGTCGACGGCGGTGACGAGCAGCGGGCGGCCGGGCCAGTCCGTGGCCGGTCCGAGCCGCCGGACGACGGTCTCGCGGCGGACCGCCTCGTCCACCGTGCGGGCCCCGAGGGCGAGCCGGCCGATCCTGCGTCCGTACTCCTCCGGGGTGCGGGACCGCAGGACGGCGACGGCGTACCGGAGGAGCGTGGGGACCCCGAGCCGTGCGGCGGGTTCCGTGTCCTCGCCGCCGAGCTCCCGCTCGTACAGCGCGTCGAGCCCGACCGCGCCGAGCCTCGCCCCGACGACCGCGCCGGCGGAGCTGCCGACGACGAGGTCCGCCCCGGTCACGTCGAGTCCGGCGTCGAGGAGGCCCCGCAGCACTCCGGTCTCCCAGGCGGCCCCGGCCATGCCGCCCGCGCCCAGTACCAGTGCCGCCCGCTTCTCCGTCTGCTGCGTCATGTCCCCATTCTGGCGCGATGGTTGGGCGCTTCCGCGGGCGGGGTGGGGACCTTGGGGCCCTCGCCGGACGCTCCCCCGGGTGCGGGTTCGGGCGTCATGAGGGGGCTCCCGGTCGCGGCGGCTCCGGAATCCGGTCCGGTCGGACATGACGCACATTACGGCGCCCCTACACCCGCGTCCGTTACTCTCCCCGAATGCTCGCCCCCGTCCCCCGGCCGCCGGGCTCCCTCGCCGTCCGCTGCTCCCGGGCCCTCCTCGCTCCCCGCGCGCGGCTCTCGCTGCTCGTCCTGCTGCTGCTCACGGCGGCCGCCCTCGTGGTGCTCTACGAGCCCCAGCGCCTGCTGGCCTCGGGCTGGCCGCCGCGGACGAGCGGCGCGGGCGCGGTGCTGCTGTTCGCCCTGGCGTACGGGGTGTGCACGGCGGCCTTCGTGCCGCGCCCGGTCCTGAACCTGGCGGCGGGCGCGCTCTTCGGCTCGGCCGCCGGTCTGACGGGGGCGGTCGCGGGGACGGTCCTCGGCGCCGGGATCTCGTTCACCCTCGGCCGGTACCTGGGGCAGGACGCGCTGCGGCCGCTGCTGCGGGGCCGTCTGCTGACGGCGGCGGACGGACAGTTGAGCCGGCACGGGTTCCGTTCGATGCTGGCGATCCGGCTGTTCCCCGGGGTGCCGTTCGCGGCGGCCAACTACTGCGCGGCGGTCTCCCGGATGAAGTACGCGCCGTTCCTCCTGGCGACGGGGATCGGCACGGTCCCGAACACGGCGGCGTACGTGGTGGCGGGCGCCCAGGCCGGTTCGCCGGGTTCGCCGGCCTTCCTCTTCTCCGCGGGCTTCATCGTCCTGTCGGGGCTGGGCGCCGCGGTGGTGGCCTGGCGCAAGCGGCACGGCCTGCGGTCCCCCGCCGCCGCTCCCGTCCCCGTTCCCGCGCGGGGCGACACGCCGGAACCGGAACTGGTGGCAGGCGCCCGCTGAGGTTTACCGGAGGCCTCCCGGGAGATACGGCGGGCGCTACCTCGCGTACATGCTCCGTCAGGGGATTCTTCACCCGGGGGCGGTACGCTGCGCACGACCTTCTGACCACACACGTACATAACGGGACGGCCCTGGCCCCATGAGTTGGTTCGAATCGTTCATCCTGGGACTCGTCCAGGGGCTGACGGAGTTCCTCCCCATCTCCTCCAGCGCGCACCTGCGCCTCACGGCGGCGTTCGCCGGCTGGCACGACCCGGGTGCGGCGTTCACCGCGATCACCCAGATCGGCACGGAGACCGCGGTCCTGATCTACTTCCGCAAGGACATCGCCCGGATCGTCTCGGCCTGGTTCCGCTCCCTCACCGACAAGTCGATGCGCGCGGACCACGACGCCCAGATGGGCTGGCTGGTGATCATCGGCTCGATCCCGATCGGTGTCCTCGGCGTGACGCTCAAGGACCAGATCGAGGGCCCGTTCCGGGACCTGCGGCTCATCGCCACCACCCTGATCGTCATGGGCGTCGTGCTGGGCGTCGCGGACCGGCTGGCCGCCCGGGACGAGATCGGCGGCCGCCACCGGGCGATCCGCGAGCGCAAGACGCTCAAGGACCTCGGCGTGCGGGACGGCCTGATCTACGGCGTCTGTCAGGCGATGGCCCTGATCCCCGGCGTCTCCCGCTCGGGCGCGACGATCTCCGGCGGCCTGCTCATGGGCTACACCCGCGAGGCGGCGGCCCGCTACTCCTTCCTCCTCGCGATCCCGGCGGTCCTCGCCTCGGGCGCGTACGAACTGAAGGACGCGGGCGAGGGGCACGTCTCCTGGGGCCCGACGATCTTCGCGACGGTCGTCGCCTTCGTGGTCGGATATGCCGTCATCGCCTGGTTCATGAAGTTCATCACCACGAAGTCCTTCATGCCCTTCGTGATCTACCGGATCCTGCTCGGCATCCTGCTGTTCGTCCTGGTGGGAGCCGGTGTGTTGAGCCCGCACGCGGGCGAATCCGGCGGGTAGCGGGTCCCGCGTCCAGCTGTCCGCCGGCCGCGGCGTGGCCCCGGGTCCACGCCGCGGCCGCGCCGTGGGAGACCGGCGGCGGCGCCGGGGCCACGGGCGGCTCAGGGCCGGTGGGGCTCCCGGGCGATCTCCTCGATGCCGCCCAGGGTGCCCCACTCGTTCCTGCCGAGCCGGGACAGCGGGCGCATCAATGTCATCTCGGGGTGGCCGTCCACGAGGACCGACTCGTCGACGGCCGCGTGGACGACCCGGCCGAAGACCACCGTCGAGTCGCCGATCCGCAGGGTGCTGTGCAGCTCGCACTCGAGCGCCACGGGCGACCGGGCCACTCGCGGCGGCCTCACCCGCAGGCTCGGCTCCCGCTCGATCCCGCACGCGTCGAACTCGCTCACCCCGCGCGGGAAGTCCGTCGCGGTCGCGTTGATCCGCTCGAAGAGGGCCTCGGGGGCGAGGTTCACCACGAACTCCCCCGTCTCCTCCACGTTCCGCAGCGTGTCCTTGCGTCCGACCGAGGTGAACTGCACGACCGGCGGCGTGACCGCGGAGATCGTGAAGAACGAGTGCGGGGCGAGGTTGTCCGTCCCGTCGGCCGACCTCGTGGACACCCAGGCGATCGGCCTGGGCACCACGGTGGCGGTGAGCAGCCGGTAGAAGGAGGTGCTGTCGGCCGATTCGGGGTCCACGTGCACGCGCATGCCGGACAGTATGACCGGAGACCCGGCGACGCCCGCGCGCGGGGACGGGCGTCAGGACGCCTGGGCCAGGGACTCCCGTACGACGCGCTCGCACAGTTCGTGGGTCAGCAGGGCGTCGCGGGCGCTGAGCACCCGGCCCTCGCGCACCGCGTCGAGGAAGGCGAGGACCGCCTGCTCGATGCCGCGCTGCCGGGCCACGGGCACCCAGTCGCCGCGGCGGCGGACGGTCGGCTGGCCCTTGTGGTCGATGACGTCGGAGAGGTTGAGGACCTGGCGCTTGGTGTCCTGGCCCGAGACCTCCAGGACCTCCTCGGTCGAGCCGTTCATCCGGTTCATCATGCCGATGGCGGTGAATCCGTCGCCGGAGAGCTGGAGCACCACGTGGTGCATGAGCCCGTCGCGGATCCGGGACCGCACGTCGATGTGCTCGACTTCGCCGGGCAGGAGGAAGCGGAGGGTGTCGACGACGTGGATGAAGTCGTCCAGGACCAGCGTGCGGGGGTCCTCGGGCAGGCCGATCCGGTTCTTCTGGAGGAGGATCAGGTCGCGCGGGTGCTCCAGGCACTGGGCGTAGCTCGGGGCGAGGCGCCGGTTGAAGCCGACGGCGAGGGAGACCGAGCGCTTCTCGGCGAGCTCCACGATCCGCTCGGAGTCGGCGTACTCGTACGCGAGGGGCTTGTCGACGTACGTGGGGACGCCCGCTTCGAGGAGCCGCTCGGCGATCTCGGCGTGCGCGGCGGTCGAGGCGTGCACGAAGGCCGCGTCGAGTCCGGCGGAGAGCAGCCCGTCGAGGGTGGTGTGGCGCTGCCCGGCGGGCAGGCGGAGGGTGTCGGCGACCCGCTCCAGGGTGGCGGGGGTGCGGGTCTGCAGGTGCAGTTCGACCCCGGGCAGGGTGGCGAGGACGGGAAGGTAGGCCTTCTGCGCGATGTCGCCGAGTCCGATGCAGCCAACCTTCACGGGGTCTCCCTTGTCGTCGTCGCCGGCCCCGCTCGTACGGGCCGTTCGCGCCGGTCAGCTTACGCGGGACGGGTCGCCGGGCGGCCGCCAGTCGGCGATGCCGTCGAAGCCCTTCAGCAGGAGCCCGGGGCCGAGGCGGGAGGCCGCGCCGACGAGGACCGAGCGCAGGGCGACGGCCGGGGGCGCGGAGAGCATCGTGAGCGCCCCGGTGCGGGCGGCCTTGCGGACGATGGCGGTGGTGCGGGGCAGCCGGTCCGCGGTGTACGCGGCGAGGGCGCGGCTCGGCGTGAACCCGCCGTCGGCGCCCGCGTGGTGGGCGAGGACGACGGCGTCCTCGACGGCCTGGTTCCCGCCCTGGCCGAGGGAGGGCATCATCGCGTGCGCGGCGTCCCCGAGGAGGGCCACCCTGCCCCGGTGGTAGGCGGGCAGCGGGGTGATCAGGTGGTGCACGTCGTGCCGCAGGACCCGGTCGGGGTCGACGGCGGCGAGGATCTCGGGCACCGGGTGGTGCCAGTCCCCGAAGAGGCGCAGGAGTTCGGCCTTCTCGTCGTCGGGCGCGCGGGCGCCCTCGGGGGCGGTGGCCATGGCGTACGCGTAGACCCGGCCGTCCTTGAGCGGCTGGGTGCCCCACAGCCGTCCGGCGCCCCAGGTCTCGTGCGGTGCGAAGGGGCGTCCGGGGGCGGGGACGACGACCCGCCAGGTGGTGCGGCCGGAGTAGCGGGGGCCGGGATGGTCGGGGAAGAGCGCGCGCCGGGTAGCGGAGTGGATGCCGTCGGCGGCGAGGACGAGGTCGGCCTCCCGCTCCGTCTCCGCCCCCTGGGCCACGGCCGTGACGCGGGCCGGGCGGCGGTCGTCCCCCGGGTCGGCCACCGTGGCGGCCGTGCCGGTCCTGACGGTCCCGTCCGGGAGGGCGGAGGTGAGGATCTCCACGAGGGTGGCACGGTGGAGGAGGACGAGGGGGCCGCCGAAGCGGGCGGCGGCGGCCGCCGCGTCGGTACGGACGAGCCAGCGGCCGGCGGGGGTCCGCATGCCGCCGTCCCCCTGCCAGGCGGAGAGGGCGCGGACCCGGTCGCCGAGGCCGACGACGTCCAGGGCCCGCTGGGCGTTGGGCGCGAGGGCGATGCCGGCGCCGACGGGGGCGAGGTCGGCGGACCGCTCCAGGACGGTGACCCGCCAGCCCCGCCGGTGCAGCGCGACGGCGGCGGTGAGCCCTCCGATGCCGGCTCCGACGACGACGGCCCGACGCGTGTTGGTGCGGCGGGTGTCGGCACGGCCTGCGTCGGAGTGGTGGGTGTCGGAGCGGTCGGCGCCAGTGCGGCCTGCGTCGGCGCTGTGCGCGTCGGAGCGATCGATGTCGGTACGGCCCGCTTCGGCGCGGCGGGTGTCGGCGCGGCGCGCGTCGGAGTCGTTCGCGTCGGCGCGGTGCTGTTCCATGGCTGCTCCCTCGGGACGGGCGACCGCCGGACCCGCGAACTACAGGTGTAGTGAGCCCGGCCCTCCGACCGTACTACAGGTGTAGTACGCCGTGCAGGGGCCGGTAGTAGGTTGTCCTCCATGACCGCAGTGCCGGACCCCTCCGCCCCGCGTGCCGACCGGATCGGCGACGCCGCCCTCGACCTGCTCGTCGAGCGGGGGATGCGGGGCCTGACCCACCGTGCCGTGGACGAGCGGGCCGGACTGCCGCAGGGATCGACGTCCAACCACGCCCGCACCCGCCAGGCCCTCCTGGAGGCGGCCGTGCGGCGCCAGGTCGAGCTGGAGTCCCGGGTCCTCACCCCGCACGAGATGCCCGGCCCGGACGGCGGCGGGGACGCGCTCGTGGACGCGCTGGCCCTCGCCCTCCACCGCTATCTCACCGACCACCGCCCCCTGCTCGTCTCCCGCTACGAACTGGCCCTGGAGGCCACCCGCCGCCCCGAGCTGAGGAGCTTCTTCGACCGGGCGGGCGCGGTGTTCCACGGGCCGCTGACCGCGATGATGGCGGCGGCCGGCTCGACCGCCCCCGAACGGCACGCCCTGTCCCTGATCGCCTGGTCCGAGGGGCTGATGTTCTCCTGCGCGGCGGGCTCCTTCCACTCGGCCGTGCCGGACCTCGCGGAACTGCGCACCGGGATCGACGAGTTGCTGCGCGGCATGCTCGGGGACCGGCCCCGGTCCGCGCGGACGTGAATTCGCTGGCGTCGCCCCCGGCCGTGGGGAACGATGCCCGGCATGACCACCGAACAGACCGACACCACCCCGCGCGTCTCTCCGTCCACCACCTCGGGCGAGCGCGAAGCGCTGGAGCAGTGGCTCGACTTCCACCGCGCGACCCTCGCGAGGAAGTGCGAGGGGCTCGACGACGCCCAGCTGCGCACCCCCTCCGCCCCGCCGTCCGACCTCAACCTGCTGGGTCTCGTCCGGCACATGGCCGAGGTCGAGCGCGGCTGGTTCCGCCACACCCTGGCCGGCGAGAAGGCCCCCTGGATCTACTCGACGAAGGAGGACCCCGACCGGGACATCCACACCGTGGAGGGGGACACCTACGAGGAGGCCCACGCCACCTGGCAGGCCGAGATCGCCCACGCCCGCACCCTGGCGGCGACCCGCGACCTGGACGACCTGGGCGCCGGGGAGCACCCCAAGGGGAAGAAGTTCAACCTGCGCTGGATCTACCTCCACATGATCGAGGAGTACGCCCGCCACAACGGCCACGCGGACCTGCTCCGGGAGCGGATCGACGGCGCGACCGGCGACTGAGCCCCCGGGCCCCGGCGGGTCGCGGCCGAGCGGGTCAAGGCCGGGCACGCCCCGGCTCACCCGTGCGGGGCATTCCCCGCCGGTAGGGGCGCGAAGATCGCCGCCGGAGCAGCAGAGTGGCGCGGGTGCATGGAACCCGAACCACAGCGAAGATCCTGTTAGGGGCGGCGATGGCCGCCCTGAGCGGCTGCGTCTCGGTGGACGCGCCTCCGGCGGCGCCCGCTCCCGCTCCGGCGGCGGAGTCCGTACGCCCCGGGAAGGAGGCCGCGCCGCAGCTCGTCGACGGCCCGGCCCGTGAGGCCCTCGAAGCGGCGCTCCCCGCTCCCCCGGCGTCCGCCGCGCCCCGCGCGACCCCCGCGGCCGAGCAGCGGCGGCGGGCGGCGGCTCCGCCGCTTCCGGAGGCGCCGCGCCCCGGCGCCGTACCGCCCCCGCGCGCGCATCCGCGTCCCTCGGCCCGGCCGGACCCGTCCGGGCCGGCGGGGACGGCCCGCCCGTCCGCGTCGGCCCGCCCGCTCCTGCCGGCGGCTCCGCCGGCGCGGCCGCCGCTCTCCCGTTCCGACGTCTGCGCGCTCGGCGAGCGGTACGGGGCCCTGGACCCCGGCGGCGACCGGTCGGGGTTCTGCCCCGGCCCGTACGGCCGGTGAGCCGGGGGTACGGGCCCGAGGGGACCGCCCACGGGCGGCCGGCGGCCGTCACTCCGCCCGCAGCCGCAGCTCCAGGCGCTCGATCGCGGCCCGTACCCCGTTCCCGTAGCCGTCGTCGTCCAGGTGGTCCGCCGCCGCGCGGGCCCGGTCCAGATGGGCGCGCGCGGCGTCGGGCCGGTGGAGCTTGACGTAGTCGGCGGCCAGGTTGAGGTGGAGCGAGGGGTACAGCGCCCGGACCGCGGCCGACGCGTCGTGCGCGGCGAGCCGCTCGTCCGTGAGGTCCTCGGCCGCGCTCAGCGCCCGCAGGTCCCAGGCCAGCTCGGTGTCGGGGTCGTCCTGGGTGTCCGCCATGTAGTGGGCGAGGGTGCAGCGGTGCAGGGGGTCCCCGTCCGGGCCGATCTGCTGCCAGAGGAGCCCGAAGCGGTTGCGGGCCTCCTCGCGGTCGCCTCCGTGGAGCAGCATCAGGGCCTGCCCGATCCTGGTCATGACCCCGTCGTCCGACACCTGCTGCTGCTCGGTCACCGCGACCTCCACAAGATCACCACTGGGAGGGCCGACGCTAGCCGCCGCCGGCCCGGATCGGTCCGAGGCTCAGCCGAGGTCCGGGATGCGCCAGTCGATCGGCTCGTGGCCCTGGGCCGCCACGGCCTCGTTGATCTGGGTGAAGGGGTGCGAGCCGAAGAACTTCTTCGCCGACAGGGGCGAGGGGTGGGCGCCCTTCACCACCACGTGCCGCTCCTCGTCGATGAGCGGCAGCTTCTTTTGCGCGTAGTTGCCCCACAGGACGAAGACGGCCGGGTCGGGGCGCGAGGCGACCGCGGTGATCACCGCGTCGGTGAACTTCTCCCAGCCCTTGCCCTTGTGCGAGTTCGCCTCGCCGGAGCGGACGGTCAGCACGGCGTTGAGCAGGAGGACGCCCTGCTCGGCCCACGGCATCAGGTAGCCGTTGTCCGGGATCGGCAGGCCGAGCTCGGCGTTCATCTCCTTGTAGATGTTCCGCAGGGAGGGCGGGGTCTTCACGCCGGGGCGGACCGAGAAGCAGAGGCCGTGGCCCTGGCCCTCGCCGTGGTAGGGGTCCTGGCCGAGGATCAGGACCTTCACCTTGTCGTACGGGGTGGCGTCGAGGGCGGCGAACACCTCGTCCTTCGGGGGGAAGACCGGTCCCTTGGCGCGCTCCTCCTCGACGAACTCGGTGAGCTGCTCGAAGTACGGCTTCTGCAGCTCCTCGCCGAGAACACCCCGCCAGGACTCGGGCAGCATGCTGGTGTCGGTCACGGTCAACAACCTCCGGTGGACGTTCCTGTCTACGCCCCAGAACCTACCGGGGGCCACTGACAGTGGCCCCCGCAGGTCTTCACCGGTCGTCGCTCCCGCCGGCGCTTCCCGGCCGGCGTCCGCCTACCAGCTGGCGCGGCGGTGCAGCTCCCACAGCTGCATGACCGTCTGCGGGTCGAGGGCGCGCTCGCCGCCGCCGATGTCCTCGCGGGCCGCGATGTAGAGCTTGCCCTGCCACAGGGGCAGCAGCCGGACGTCCTGGACCATGATCTCCTGGGCCGCCACGAACTCGTCCGTGACGGTCCCGCGGTCGCTCTGGCGGCGGGACTTGGGGAGGAGCACGTCGGTGATCTGGGGGCTCAGGTAGGGCGTGCCGAGGACGTTCTCCTTGCCGACGAAGGGCGCGACGAAGTTGTCCGGGTCCGGGAAGTCGGGGAACCAGCCGCGGCCGAAGACCGGGTACTCGCCCTTCTGGTAGGCCGCCTGGTACTCCACCCAGGGCTTGCCCTGCACGGTGACCTGGAAGAGTCCGGACTCCTCCAGCTGCCGCTTGAGCTCCTTGAACTCGGCGGCCGTCGAGGAGCCGTACCGGTCCGTGGTGTACCAGAAGGTCAGCTTGACGGGCTCGTCGATGCCGGCGTCGCGGAGGATCTCGGTGGCCTTCTCGACGCTGGGCATGCCGAAGCGGTCGAAGAACTTGGTGGTGTGGGCCGCGATGCCCTTGGGCACCATGGAGTACAGGGGTTCGGCGGTGCCCTGGTAGACCCGGCTGACCAGTTCGTCGCGGTCGACGAGCTGGGCGATGGCCTTGCGGACGGGGAGCTTGGCGACCGAGGGGTCCTGGGCGTTGAAGACGAGGTAGCGGATGTCGGTGCCGGTGGACTCGACGAGCTGGAGGTCCTGGTTCTCGGCCCTGTCGTCCTGGAGGGAGACGACCTCCTCGGCGGTGAGGCCGCGGTAGGTGGCGTCGATCTCCTTCTTCCGGAGGGCCGTGACCATCGCCTCGGACTCCTTGAAGTACTTGATGGTCACCCCCCCGTTCTTGAGGCCGGCGAAGCCCTTGTACGTGGAGTTCTTCGTCAGCTCGGCCGACTCGCCCTCGGTGTACGCGTCGAGGACGTACGGCCCCGAGCCGGCGATCTTGCCGTCCTGCGGGCGGAGCCGGTCGGCCGGGTACTCGGCCGGGTCCACGATGGACATGGCGGGGGTGGCGAGGATGAAGGGGAAGGTGGCGTCCGGCTTGTTCAGGCGGAAGACGATCGTGCGGTCGCCGACGGTCTCGATCTTGTCGAGGGAGCCGAGCATGCCGTTGGGGCCGCCCTTGTGGTCGATCGTGCGGATGCGCTCGATCGAGTACTGCACGGCCCTGGCGTCCAGCGTGTGCCCGTTGGAGAACCTGAGGCCGTCGATGAGCTTGCACTCGAAGACCCGGCTGGCGGTGTCCGTGAACTTGCAGTCGGCGGCGTCCGACTGCGGCGTCGTACTGCCCGTCGGGAAACTCACCAGGGTCTGGAAGACGTTCCGGAAGAGTTCCCAGGAGTTGTCCCAGGACGCGGCTGGATCAAGCGTGGAAGGAGAACTCGTCGTGCCGATCACGAGCCTCTGATCCCCGGTGGATTCACTGTCCGAAAAGACACCGCATCCGGTCACCAGGGATATGGACACAAGGGCTGCAGCCGCCTGCAGACTGGTCCGGTTGAACACGTGCACGCTCCTCGTTCAGCCATGGGTCGGCCGACGATACCGCAGCACCCCGTCAGGTCAATGTTCGAGCCTGACGGGGCACTTGAGGCATTCGAGGCAGAACCGGTGCCAATCCGGACACGAATTCCGGAAAGTGTCCGGTTATCGGTCACCCGACTCCGGCGTTCAGGAAAATGCCGCCGTCGACGACGAGCGTCTGACCGGTGATCCACTCCGACTGGGAGGAGGTGAGGAAGGCGGCCGCGCCGCCGATGTCCGCCGGCACGCCGAGCCGGCCGAGCGGATAGGAGGCGGCGGCCTCCGCCTCGCGGCCCTCGTAGAGCGCCTGCGCGAATTTCGTCTTGACAACGGCCGGGGCGATTGCATTCACCCGGACGACCGGTGCGAATTCATGCGCCAGCTGGAGGGTCAGATTGACCATCGCGGCCTTGCTCATTCCGTACGCCCCGATGAAGGGCGAGGCGGACACGCCGGCGATCGAGGCGATGTTCACGATCGCCCCGCCGTTCTGCTTCTGCCAGGCGTGCCAGGTCCGCTGCGCGAAGCCGAGCGCGGAGATCACATTGGTCTCGAAGACCTTGCGCGCCACATTGAGGTCCAGGTCCGCGATGGGGCCGAAGACCGGATTCGTACCGGCGTTGTTGATCAGGAAGTCCACCCGGCCGAAGCCGTCCATCGCCGCCTCGACGGCGGCGGCCTGGTGGGCCTCGTCGTGGGCCTTGCCGGGGACGCCGATCGCCCGGTCGGCGCCGAGCCGCTCCACGGCCTCCTTGAGCGCCTCCTCGCCGCGCCCGGTGATGACGACCCGGTCGCCGCGGGCGACCAGCGCCTCGGCGATGCCGTAGCCGATGCCCCGGCTCGCCCCGGTGACCAGGGCGACCCTGCCGGACGGCTCCGGCGGCTGCTGCGTGCTCATGCTCGTCTCCTCCTCGTTCGTGTCGCTGCCGGTCGTCAGTTGAGCGGGCCGCCGGCCACGTACATGACCTGGCCGGAGACGAATCCGGCGTCGTCGCCCGTGAAGAACGCGATCGCGTTGGCGACGTCCTCGGGGCGGCCGACCCGCTGCACCGGGATCATGGAGGCGGCGGCGGCCTGGAACTCCTCGAAGCCCATGCCGACGCGCTCGGCGGTCTGCGCGGTCATCTCGGTGACGATGAAGCCGGGGGCGACGGCGTTGGCGGTGATGCCGAACTTGCCGAGTTCCTTGGCGAGGGTCTTGGTGAAGCCCTGCAGACCGGCCTTGACGGCGGAGTAGTTGGCCTGGCCGCGGTTGCCGAGCGCCGAGGAGGAGGAGAGGGAGACGATCCGGCCGAAGCCCGCGTCCACCATGTGCTTCTGACAGGCCTTCGCCATCAGGAAGGCACCCTTGAGGTGCACGTTCATGACGAGGTCCCAGTCCGACTCGGACATCTTGAAGAGCAGGTTGTCACGGAGCACGCCCGCGTTGTTGACGAGGATCGTCGGCGCGCCGAGCTCGGCGGCGACGCGCGCGACGGCGGCCTCCACCTGGGCGCTGTCGGAGACGTCGCAGCCGACCGCGAGGGCGGTGCCGCCCGCGGCGGTGATCTTCTCGACGGTGTCCTTGCAGGCCGCCTCGTCGAGGTCGAGTACGGCGACGGCGCGGCCCTCGGCCGCGAGGCGGAGCGCGGTGGCCGCGCCGATGCCCCGTGCGGCACCCGTGACGACGGCTACGCGCTGCTCGGTGGTGGACATGCTTGGTTCTCCTCGCCCTTGGATCGTCCCTGGTGGCGGCCGGACCGGCGTCCGCTCCTGCGTCCCGCACATGAGCGACCGCTTAGTATCGTCCGCAGACGAGACGCTAGAAGCCCTGGCACCCGGTGTCAACGGCCCACCGGGTGCACCTGGTCACCCTCCGTCCGGGTGCGGGCGCTCAGCGCACGAGGAGATCGAGCAGGCGTTCCACCTCGGCCTCGGGATCGGCGGTGAGGCCGGTGTGCACGGGGCCCGGCTGCACGACCGTGGAGCGCGGCGCGATCAGCCAGCGGAAGCGGCGCCCCGCGTCGTCGCGCGCGGCCTGCCCGGCCGCGTCCCCGCCGAGGCAGACCCCCTCGACGGCGCGCAGGGCCGCCCGTACCCCGGTCACGTCGGCCGCCGGGTCGAGGGCCGTAAGTTTGGCCTCGTCCAGGTGGGTGCGGGCGGCCACGAAGGAGCGGGCACGGCAGTAGACGACCACGCCCGCGTTGAAGCACTCGCCGCGCTCGACCCGCGGCACCACGCGCAGCAGCGCGTACTCGAAGACGTCGCGGTCGCTCACGGGGTGCCGTCCTTCTCGATGGCCCCGTCGGCGGGCCGGCCGGTGAGGTGCGGGCGGGGGGCGAGGCGCTCGGCGAGCCAGCCGGGCGGCTGCTGGGGGCGGTTCTCGGTGCGCGGCCCGAGCGTGATCCGCTCGTGGATGGTGGCGGCGCGGGGCAGCAGCGCCTCGACGTAGGCGGCGCGCACCTCGTCGGTGCTCGTGAAGCCGGGCTCGTCGACGAGCCATTCGTCGGGCACGTCGGCGGCGACCCCTTCGAGGAGTTCGCGGGTGACCAGCGGGGCCAGCTCGGCGGCCGCGGCGGCGATGTCGGGGCCGAAGGGGGCGAGCGCGTGGTCGGAGGCGTCGTACGGCTTGGCGGCGGACGTCTGCGCGCCCGGCCAGTTGTGGTGCCAGATCATGGTGGCGCCGTGGTCGATCAGCCACAGGTCGCCGTGCCAGACGAGCATGTTCGGGTTCCGCCAGGACCGGTCGACGTTGTTGATCACCGCGTCGAACCAGACGACCCTTCCCGCCTCGGCCGGGTCCACCTCGTACGCCAGCGGGTCGAAGCCCAGCGAACCCGGCAGGAAGTCCATGCCCAGGTTGAGCCCGCCGCTCGCCTTGAGCAGCTCCTGCACCTCCTGGTCGGGTTCGGAGAGCCCGATGACGGGGTCGAGCCGGATGGCGACGAGCTCGGGCACCCGCAGCCCGAGGCGGCGGGCGAGCTGCCCGCAGATCACCTCGGCGACCAGGGTCTTGCGGCCCTGCCCCGCGCCGGTGAACTTCATGACGTACGTGCCGAGGTCGTCGGCCTCGACGATCCCGGGGAGCGAGCCGCCTTCACGCAGGGGCGTGACATAGCGGGTCGCTACGACCTCTTCCAACACTTTCCCAGGCCACCCATCTCTTCAGGCTTGCACTTCACGGACGGCTTCTTCCCGGTTCTCCCCGGCGCAGAGGCGGGAATCACCGGTCGGCCGCGCCGGGGAGAATCCGGGGAGTCCCGGCCGGCGGGCCCGTCTCCCCGCTCCCCGGGCAGGCCGTCGAGGGTGCCGCGTCCCTTGCCGCCGGCTTCCGGCCTCCGGCCTCCGGCAGGAAGTGAGCATAGTAACCGAGGGTGATCGTCGGCGCGGAGTGGTCGAGCCGCCGAGCCGGGGGCACGGCGGGCGGCGGGGCGGGGCGGGGCCGGAGGCTGTGCCGGGAGCGCGGGCGGCCCGTGCGGCTCATCCCGGGACGGCGATCGCGGTGAGCAGGAGGCCCCGCTCGGCGAGCCAGCGTCCTTCGAGGCGGTCGGGCGAGGCGGCCGGCCTCGGGGCGGGGAACAGGATGCGGGCCGTGAAGCCGCCGCCGAGACGGCCGCCCCCGTCGCCCGCACCGGTCTCCACGGTGAAGGTGAGGGCCGCGTCCTCGAAGCCCAGGCGCCGACCGGTCCAGGGGTACCAGGTCTTGTACACGGCCTCCTTGGCGCTGAACAGCAGCCGGTCCCAGCGGACTTCGGGCTCCGCCCGCGCCAGCTCGCGCAGATGCCGCCGCTCGCCGGGCAGCGCGATGGTCCCGAGGACGCCGTCACGCACGGGCCCGTTCGGTTCGGCGTCGATGCCGAGGGCGGCGACGGCCGACGAGCGGGCGGCGACCGCCGCGCGGAAGCCCGTGCAGTGGGTGATGCTGCCGAGGACGCCCTCGGGCCAGGCCGGAGCGCCGTGCGGGCCGGGGAGCAGCGGCGCCGCGGGCGCGCCCAGGCCCGCCAGGGCCCGCCGGGCGCACCAGCGGGCAGTGGTGAACTCACGGCGCCGGGTGTCCACGGCCCTCGCGATCAGCGCGGCCTCCTCCGGATGGAGGTCGCCGGGCTCGGCGACGTCCTCGAAGGCGTCCACGGCGACGACGCCCTCCGGCACCAGTCGCTCGATCACCCGCCCTCCCCGGACTCCACAGGCGCGGACTCCTCGGGCAGGATCCGGCGGAGGCCGACCTCCGGGTGGCGGGGCCGGCTCCACTCGCGCGGGTAGCCGACCGACACCTCCTCGAAGCGCACCCCGTCGTACCAGGTGGTCCGGGGGATGTGCAGATGCCCGTAGACGACCGCGCGGGCCCGGAAGCGGAGGTGCCAGTCCGCCGTCCGTTCCGTGCCGCACCACTGCGCGAAGTCCGGGTGGCGCAGGATCCTCGTGGGTTCGCGGACGAGCGGGTAGTGGTTGACGAGCACCGTGGACAGCTCCGGGTCGCAGGCGGCGAGACGCTTCTCGGTCAGCGCGACACGGGCCTCGCACCAGGCCTCGCGGCTCGCGTACGGGTCGGGGTGGAGGAAGAACTCGTCGGTGCAGAGGATGCCGTTCTCCTCGGCACGGGCGAGGGACTCCTCCTTGGTGGTGACGCCGGGCACGCGGAACGAGTAGTCGTACAGCACGAAGAGCGGCGCCACCGTGACCGGGCCTCCCGCCCCCCGCCACACGGGGTACGGGTCCTCGGGCGTCAGGACGCCGAGGCGGCGGCACAGCTCGACCAGGTACTCGTACCGCTCCTGGCCGCGGAGCTGGACCGGGTCGTCCTTCGGGGTCCACAGCTCGTGGTTGCCGGGCGCCCACACCACCCGCGCGAAGCGCTCGCTCAGCAGGGACAGGGCCCACTCGACGTCCTCGGACATCTCGCCGACGTCGCCGGCGACGAGCAACCAGTCCTCGTCCGTCGTGGGCCGCAGCGACTCGACGATCGCCCGGTTCTCCCGGTAGGCAACGTGCAGGTCGCTGATGGCCAGCAGGCGGCCCTTGCTCTCGGTCATCCCGTCTTTCCTGTCGTCGGGGTCGGTCACGAGGTGCCCATGAGGTGCTCATGAACGCCTCATGAGATCAGGAAGACCGCGTCCCGGCCCGTGGCGGCGGCAGGGTGCCGGGGCGTCGATGGGGGACGGGCGCTCCAGGACGACGGTACCCCGGAGGTCCGCGCCAACTGGCGGTGCTCGAACGGTGATTCGGGTCATGGGGGGAGGCCGGCACGTCCGCCGGGCGGCCGGCCGCCGATCGCGCCGTGGCGCGGAGCAAAATCTAGGCGGGCCCGCCAAACCACGGCTTAAGAGCGCCTAGGGCCTACCCGACCCTGATCCGCCGGACAGGCCCTAGGGGGTGCCTCGTCGATCGGGTCATGACCCGATCGACAAGACCCGGCCCCACGGACGCCGCTCCGTCCCCGCCCCGCGAGGCAAGATCCGCAAGGCTCGGCACAGGCGGCTGCAAGGGCGGCTTTAGAACGCTCGCCAAGCATGGCCGACGTCGCACCCGACGTACGGGAGAGCTGGGAATGGTCGAGAAGACGGACGACGACGACACGCTGCGGTCGCTGCACGAGCGGGGCCGGGTCGCCGCCGAGTATCCGAGGGTACGGGCGCTGGTCGGCGCCGCCGACGCCGCCGGGCGGCGCTGGGCGGGCAACCTGCTGGCCCGCATCGGCCCGGACGCCGTGCTCGCCGAGCATCCGGACACACCGGTGGTGTCGGTGGCCTTCACCGGGCACAGCACCGTGTCCGGCCTGGTCGCGCCGGTCACCGCCGAACTGGCCCGGCACGGACTGCTGCTGCGCCCCCACGTCTCCGACTTCGACGGCTACGTCTTCGACCTGTCGGACACCGGGAGCGAGCTGTACGCGGCGAAACCCGACGCCGTCGTGTGCCTCCTGGACGCCTCCGTCGTCTTCGACGAGGTCCCCCGGCCCTGGCGGCCCGACGACGTGGCCCGGGTCTTCGACGAGAAGCTGCGGCTGCTCGACGGGCTCGCCGGCGTGTTCGACGGCGCGGGCCGCGGCACGCTGGTCCTCAACACCCTTCCGCTGCCGCGCGAGTGGCCGGCGCAGCTGGTCGCGCTGCGCGACCGGGCGCGGCTCGGCGCGGTGTGGCGGGAGGCCAACGCGCGTCTGCTGCGCCTGATGGACGGGCACCCCTCGCTGACCGTCCTCGACCTCGACCCGCTGCTCGGCGCGGACCTGCCGCTGCGCGACGACCGGCTGGGCGTCTACACGCACACCGAGCTGTCGCCGCAGGCGCAGGCGGCGTACGCGGGCGAGCTGGCCGGCGTGTTCCGCGCGGCGACCGGGCGGTCGAAGAAGGTCCTGATCCTCGACCTGGACAACACGGTGTGGGGCGGCGTCCTCGGCGACGACGGGATCGAGGGCATCGAGGTGTCCGGCTCCTACCGCGGCGAGGCCTTCCGCAGGCTGCAGCACACGGCGCGGCAGATCGTCTCGCAGGGGGTGCTGCTCGCCGCGGTCAGCAAGAACGACCTGGAGCCGGTGCGCGAGGTGCTGGGCCGGCACCCGGACATGACGCTGCGCGAGGACGACTTCGTCCGCGTGGTCGCCAACTGGCGCCCCAAGCACGACAACCTGCGCGAGCTGGCCGCCGACCTGAACCTCGGCGTCGACAGCTTCGTGTTCGCCGACGACAGTCCGTACGAGTGCGGCCTCGTCACCCGTGAGCTGCCGGACGTCGCGGTGGTCGCGCTCGACGACGAGCCGGCGCTGCACGTCGAGAAGCTGCTGCGGGACGGCTGGTTCACCGTGCGGGACGTCACGGCCGACGACCTGAAGCGCCCCGAGCGGTACCGGGAGGAGCTGGACCGCAAGGACTTCCTGGACAGCTTCTCGTCACTCGACGCCTATCTGCGCGAGCTCGACGTCCAGGTGCGCTTCGCGGACGCCTCGCCCGACGAGGTGGCCCGCGTGTCCCAACTGACCTTGCGCACGAACCAGTTCAACCTGACCACCGAGCGGCTCCAGGAGGCCGAGGTCGCCGAGCGGGCGGCCGCGCCGGGCTCCCTCGTCCTCACCGTCCGCTCCGCCGACCGGTTCGGCGACAACGGCGTCGTCGGCGCCGTCCTCGCCCACCGCGACGGCGACGCCCTCGTCATCGACAACTTCCTGCTCAGCTGCCGGGTGTTCGCCCGGGGCATCGAGCAGGCCTGCCTCTCGGCACTGCTCGCCCACGCCCGTGAGCAGGGCCTGAGCGCGGCACGGGCCGGCTACCGGCCGTCGGCCAAGAACGGCAAGGTGCGGGACTTCTATCCCGCCAACGGCTTCGTGCCGGTCGACCCGGACGGCGCCCCCGACGGCTCGCCCGTCCTCTTCCGTCACGACCTGGCGGACATCACCGCGCCGCCGGAACACGTCCGGCTGACCCTGAGCCTCGGAGGGCTGCACCAGTGAAGAACCTCGGCGACTTCCTGCTCCTCGTGGAGAACGAGATCGGTCTGTCCCTCACGCCCGCGACCGTCGGCGCCGGATTCGACGAACTCCCCGGCTGGGACTCCCTCCATCTGCTGACGCTGCTCACCGCGATCGAGCGGGAGACCGGGCAGCGGGTGCCCATGGCGCAGGTCCTGGAGGCGTCCAGCCTCCACGACATCTTCGTGCTCACGGCGCCGGCACGGACGGCGGGGACGTGACCGGCGCCTCCGCCGGGGCCGGCGCGACCGTGCCGGACCGCCGGGGCCCGGCCCGCTCGCCGTACCTGCTGCCCCGGCAGCCGGACCCGACGCGGGCTCCGCTGCGGCTGTTCTGCTTCCACCACGCGGGCGGCACGGCCTCCTCCTTCTCCGGCTGGCAGGAGCGACTGGGCGGCGGCGTCGCCGTCGTGCCGGTGCAGCTGCCCGGCCGCGAGCACCGGGCCAAGGAGCCCAGGCTGCGCGAGTTCGCGCGGCTCGTCGACGAACTCGACGAGGCCCTCGGCCCGCTGCTCGACGCCCCCCACGCCTTCTACGGGCACAGCATGGGCGGCATCGTCGCCCACGAGCTGACCCGGCGGCGGGTCGAGCGCGGCCTCACCCCGCCCCGGCAGCTCCTCGTCGGGGCCTGCCCGCCGCCGCACCGGCCGCACCCGGCCGACGGCGTCCCCCCGGAGCATCGCTCCGACGAGGAGCTGACGGCGTGGATGGCCGGTCTCGGCGGGCTGCCCGACCTCGTACGGCGCTACCCGGACTGGCTCCGGCTCGCCGTCGCCGTGCTGCGCGACGACCTGAGCCTCGTGCACAGCCACGCCTCGGGGCCGGGCGGCGCCACGGCGCCCGACCCGCTGCCGGTCCCGGTCCGCGCGCTCGCCGGGTCCAGCGACCCGCTGGTGACACCGGGGCTCGCCGCCGAGTGGGCCCGCCACACGACGGCCGACTTCCGGGTGTTCACCCTGGCCGGCGGGCACTTCTTCCACCGCACGGCACCCGGCGTCGTGCTCCGGCTCGTCGCCTCGCTGCTCGCCGCCGAGCACAGCACCCGGTCCTGAGGGCTCCCCCCGGTCCCGAGGGCTCCGCCCGGCGCCCCTTCTTCCACCCCCTCCCCCCGGCTCGACCTGTAACCCGCGCACACCGAAACTCGGAGACGGTAGACGATGACTGCTGCACCCCGCCCCGTCGTACTGTGGCCGGTCTCGGCGCCCGGACCGGCCTCGCTGCGAGCCCGCGCCACCGCGGCCGCGGAGCTGCTCGACGGCCTCACCGGCCTGTCCCCGGCGTCGGCCGCGGCCGCCCTGACGGCGGCCGACGAGGCCTCGGACCATCGGGCCGTGGTCGTCGGACGGGACCGCGACGAGCTGCTCGCGGGGCTGCGGGCCCTGGCCGCCGGGCGGGTCGAGGACGCCGGCGCGGAGGTGCGGCGGGGCCGGCTTCCGGAGGACGGCGCGGCACCCGGCGTCGTCTTCGTCTACTCCGGGTTCGGCGCGCACTGGGACGGCATGGGCGTCGATCTGCTGGACGGCTCCGAGGCCTTCCGGACCAGTCTCACCGCCTGCGCAGACGAGCTGCGGCCACTGGTCGGCTGGGACCTGCTCGACGTCCTGCGGGGCGCCGAGGGGGCGCCGGAGCTGGACTCCGCGGCCGTCGTGATGCCCGCTCTGGTGGCCGTCATGATCGCGCTGACCGAGGAGTGGCGTTCGATGGGCGTCGAGCCGGTCGCGGTGGTCGGGCACAGCATCGGCGAGATGGCCGCCGCGTACGCGAGCGGGGCGTTGCCGCGGGCCGAGGCCCTGCGGATCGCGTCGGTGTGGGGTGCGGGCCTCACCGACGCGCTCGCGGGCGGCCACGGCATCGTGGCGGTGCTGCTGCCCGCCGAGGAGATGCGGGAGCGTCTCGCGCGGTGGGGCGGCCGGCTGGGGCTCGCCGCCGTCAACGGCCCCGGTTCGGTGACCGTGTCGGGCGAGGAGGCGGCGCTCGGCGAGCTGGAGGCGGTGCTGGCCGCCGAGGGCGTGCGGACCCGCCGGATCCGGTCCGACGTGCCGGTCCACGTGGCGCAGGTGGACGCGATCACGGACCGGCTCCTCGCGGAGCTGCGGACGGTACGGCCCGCCGCGTCCCGGATCCCCTTCTACTCCTCCGCGCTCGGCGCCGCGGTGGACACGGCGGAGCTCGACGGGGCCTACTGGGCGGGCCAGTTGCGCCGCCCGGTGCGCTTCGAGTCGGCGGTGCGCGCGCTGCTCGCGGACGGTCACGGCGCGTTCCTGGAGGCCGGACCGCATCCCGTGCTCAAGATGGCCGTCGAGGAGACGGTCGAGGACACCGGTCTGGCGGCGGACGTCGTGGTGGCCGGGTCGCTGGTGCGCGGCCGCAACGGGCGGCAGGCGCTGTCGGAGGCGCTCGCCGGCCTGTGGACGTACGGCCTGCCCGTCGACCTGACCCGGGCGGCGGCGCCCCAGGAGGACCGCGCGGGTGGGCCCGCACCCCTGGAGCTTCCCCCGTACGACACCGCCGCGGACGCCTCCGAGGCCGCCCGCTCCGTCACCGGGCTCCGCGCCGAACTGGACGCGTCGACCGAGGACGAGCGCCGTCGGCGCCTCCTGGAGCTCGTACGGGAGCAGACCGCGGACGCGCTCGGCGTCGACCGGGGCACCCCCGCCGGCGGGCCCGACGACACGTTCCGCGACCTCGGCCTCGAGTCCTCGGCCGCGGTCGCGCTGCGCAACCGGCTGGCCGAGGCGCTCGGCCTGCGGCTGCCCGTGGCCGTCGCCTTCGACCATCCCACGCCCGCCGCTCTCGCCGCGCACCTCCACGCGCTGCTGTACGGGACGGCCCGGACGCCCGCGACCAGGGGCCGCCGCGCGGACGCCGACCCCGGCGAGCCGATCGCGATCGTCGGCATCGCCTGCCGCTACCCGGGCGGGGTGTCCTCGCCCGAGGACCTGTGGAAGCTGGTCAGCGAGGGCGTCGACGCCATCGGCCCGTTCCCCGGGGACCGGGACTGGGACGAGGACCTGTACGACCCGGACCCGGAGGCCGTCGGGAAGTCCTCGACGGCCCGGGGCGGATTCCTCTACGACGCGGGCGGGTTCGACGCCGGCTTCTTCGGCATCGGTCCGCGCGAGGCGACGGGCATGGACCCGCAGCAGCGGCTGCTCCTGGAGACGGCCTGGGAGGCGTTCGAGCGGGCGGGCATCGACCCGACGACCCTGCGCGGCAGCGACACCGGCGTCTTCGCGGGCACGTACGGCCTCGAGTACGGACCTCGGCTCGCGGACGCCGCCGAGGGCGGTGTCGACGGGCACCTCCTGACGGGCCAGTTCGGCAGCGTCGCCTCCGGTCGCATCGCCTACACCCTGGGCCTCGAAGGCCCGGCGATCACGGTGGACACGGCCTGCTCCTCCTCGCTGGTGGCGCTGCACCTCGCGGTGCGCTCGCTGCGGCAGGGCGAGTGCTCGCTCGCCCTCGCGGGCGGCGCCGCGATCATGGCGAGCCCCGGCATGTTCGTGGAGTTCAGCCGTCAGCGCGGACTGTCCCCGGACGGGCGCTGCAAGGCCTTCTCTGCGGCGGCCGACGGTACGGGCTGGAGCGAGGGCGTCGGTCTGCTGCTCGTCGAGCGGCTCTCCGACGCCGTCCGCAACGGCCACCCCGTCCTCGCCGTCGTACGCGGCACCGCGACCAACCAGGACGGCGCGAGCAACGGCCTCACCGCACCCAGCGGCCCCGCGCAGGAGTCCGTCATCCGCCAGGCGCTGGCCGACGCGGACCTCGGCGCGGGGCAGATCCACGCGGTCGAGGCGCACGGCACCGGCACCACGCTCGGCGACCCGATCGAGGCCCAGGCCCTCATCAACACCTACGGCACGGAACGCGACGCCGAACACCCCCTCTGGCTCGGCTCGTTGAAGTCCAACATCGGGCACGCCCAGGCCGCCGCCGGTGTCGGTGGCGTCATCAAGATGGTGATGGCGATGCGGAACGGGGTGCTTCCCCGGACCCTGCACGCCGACGAGCCGACGGACCACGTGGACTGGTCGGACGGCACCGTACGACTCCTCACCGAGGAGCGGGCCTGGGACGCGACGGGGGGCGAGCCCCGGCGCGCGGGTGTGTCGTCGTTCGGCATCAGCGGCACGAACGCGCACGTCGTGATCGAGCAGGCCCCGGCGACCGTGGAGGACACCGAACGCGCGGATCTTCCGTGGTTGTTGTCGGCGAAGAGCGAGCAGGCCCTGCGCGACCAGGCCCGTCTCCTGCACACGTACGCAACCGAGCACCCCGACACCCCGCCGCAGGACATCGCGGGAGCGCTCGCGGCCCGTACTTGCTTCGACCACCGCGCCGTCCTGCACACCACCGACCGCGACGCCCTGCTCACCGGTCTCGCCGCACTCGCCGACGGCGTCGAGGCCCCCGGCCTGACCACCGGCACCGCACTCACCGGCAAGACGGCCTTCCTCTTCACCGGCCAGGGCAGCCAGCGCCCCGGCATGGGACACGAACTCTACGAATCCGAGCCCGTGTTCGCCACCGCGTTCGACGAGATCACCGCTCTCTTCGACCCCCACCTCGACCAGCCCCTGCGCCAGGTCATGTGGAACCAGGACCCCACCACCCTCCACCAGACCCAGTACACCCAAGCAGCCCTCTTCACCCTCCAAACCGCACTCCACCGCACCCTGGAAGCCCAAGGACTCACCCCCGACGCCCTCATCGGCCACTCCATCGGCGAAATCGCCGCCGCCCACGCCGCCGGCGTCCTGGACCTCACCGACGCCGTCACCCTCGTCGCGGTACGCGGCCGGCTGATGCAGGCCGCCCGTGACGACGGCGCCATGCTCGCCCTCCAGGCCACCGAGGACGAGGTCGTCCCGCTGCTCACCGAGGGCGTGGACATCGCGGCGCTCAACGCACCCGGCTCGCTCGTGGTCTCGGGCGACGCGGAGAAGGTCGTCGCGCTCCAGGAGCACTTCGCGGCGCTGGGCCGCAAGACGAACCGTCTGTCGGTCAGTCACGCCTTCCACTCACCCCACATGGACGAGGTCCTGGAGGAGTTCCGCACAGCGATCAGCGGCCTGACCTTCCACCCCCCGAAGATCCCCGTCATCTCCAACATCACCGGCCTGCCCGCCACCGACGACGACCTCCGCTCCCCCCACTACTGGGCCCGCCACATCCGCGGAACCGTCCGCTTCCACCCCGGCATCCAACACCTCCAGACCAACAACACTACCCGCTACCTCGAACTCGGCCCCGACACCACCCTCACCGCACTCGCCCAACAGACCCTGGACGGAACCGAAGCCCTCCTCACACCCACCCTGCGCAAGAACACCCCCGAACCCACCACCCTCACCACCGCACTCGCCCGCCTCCACACCACCGGCCACACCCCCACCACCTGGCAACCCCAGACCCCGACACCCTCCGTGGAAGGCCTGCCCACCTACCCCTTCCAGCACGAGCACTACTGGCTGTCGCCGCGGCGGGCGGGCACGGACGTCACGGCCGCGGGGCTCACCGCCACTGATCACGCGCTGCTCGGCGCCGTGGTGACGCTCGCCGACAGCGACCAACTGGTCCTCACGGGCCGGATCTCGCTGCGTACCCACCCCTGGCTCGCCGACCACACCATCTCCGGCACCACCCTCCTGCCCGGCACCGCGTTCACGGACCTCGCCCTCCACGCCGCAGGTCTCGCGCAGGTGCGGACGGTGGAGGAGCTGACCCTCGAATCCCCCCTCCCCCTGGGCGCGGACACCGCGGTCACCCTCCAGGTGACGGTGGAGGCGGCGGACCGAACCGGCCGCCGGGCGATCACCGTGCACTCGCGCACGGACGAGTCGGAGCCGTGGACCCGGCACGCCTCGGGCACGCTCACGGACGCCGCCCCGGCTCCCGAGCCGATCGCGTGGCCGCCGCCGGGCGAGCGGGTCGATCTCACGGGCGCGTACGAGCGGCTCGACGCGCACGGATACGCGTACGGTCCGACGTTCCGGGGGCTGACCGCCCTCTGGCGGGACGGCGACGACTTCCACGCCGAGATCGAACTCCCCGAGGGCGTCGACACCACCGGCCACACCCTCCATCCGGCGCTGCTCGACGCCGCGCTCCACCCGCTGGTCGACGGCGCCGAGGGTCTGCTGCCGTTCGGCTTCGGCGGCGTGACCCTGTACTCGACGGGTGCGACCCGGCTGCGGGTGCACGCGGCCCCGTCCGCCGAGGGCGGTGTCACGCTCCGGCTGGACGATCCGGCGGGCGCGCCGGTCGCGGTCGTCGAGTCGCTGGTGCTGCGCCGGGCGGAGGCCGGTCGGCTCGCCGACGGCGGGCGCCGTCAGCCGCTGTTCACGGTCGCCTGGCAGCCGTCCGTGGCCGCCGGGGCCGAGGGCCACGACGACGGCGAGCGCCGGGTGGTGCTGGGTTCCTCGCCCGGGGCCGGCGAACTCGCCGTCGCGCTCGGCGCCGAGGCGTACACCTCCCTGGACGCGCTGCGGGCGGCTCTGGACGCCGGTGCGGCGACCGTCCCCGGGCTCGTCGTGCACGCGGCCGTGACGACCGGCTCCGGCCCGGAGTTCCCGTCGGCGGAGGCCCGCGGGGTCGCGCACGAGGCGCTGGCGGCGGTGCGGGCGCTGCTCGCCGACGAGCGGTTCGCGGACACCCGGATGCTGGTCGTCACGCGGGACGCCGTGGGCACCGCCACGGAGCCCGCAGCCCCGGGCGCAGTGCCCGAGGTGACGACGTGGGGCCTGGTCGCCGCGCCCCTGTGGGGCCTGCTGCGTTCGGCGCAGTCCGAGTACCCGGGCCGTTTCGCGCTCGTGGACGTCGACGGGGCCGCCGAGTCGCGGGAGCGGCTGCGGGCCGTGATCGCGTCCGGGGAGCCGCAGAGCGCGGTCCGCGCGGGCGAGGTCCTGGTGCCCCGGCTGGCCCGGGTCGCGGAGGACACCACGACGGCCCCGTCCACCACGACCGATGTTTCGGCGCCCACCGATTCCTCCGCGCCTTCCGCGCCCCTCGCCGCGGACGGCACCGTCCTGATCACCGGCGCCTTCGGGCGGCTCGGGCGGCTGCTCGCCGAGCACCTGGTCGTCCGACACGGCGTACGGCGTCTGCTGCTCACCAGCCGGCGCGGCCCGGAGGCACCCGGTGCGGACGAACTCGTCGCCCGGCTCGCCGAGGCCGGTGCCGAGGCGCGGGTCGTGGCCTGCGACACCGCCGACCGGGAGGCGCTCGCGGCCCTCGTCGCGTCGGTGCCCGCCGAGCACCCGCTGACCGCGGTCGTGCACACGGCCGGTGTCCTGGACGACGGCGTGGTCACCGCGCTGTCGGCGGAGCGGCTCGACACCGTGATGCGTCCGAAGGCGGAGGCCGCCTTCCACCTCCACGAGCTGACCGCGGGCCTGGACCTGGCGGCGTTCGTCGTCTACTCCTCGGTGTCGGGCCTGATCGGCACGGCCGGTCAGGCGAACTACGCCGCCGCGAACACCTACCTCGACGCCCTCGCCCACCACCGCCGCGCGCTCGGCCTTCCGGCGACCGCGCTGGCGTGGGGCCTGTGGGGCGAGGGCGGCATGGGCGAGAAGCTCGGCGGCTCCGACCTGGCCCGGATGGCCCGGTCCGGGGTGGTGGCGATGACGGAGGACGAGGGCCTCGCCCTGTTCGACGCGGCCTTCGGGCGTCCGGAACCGCTGCTCGTGCCCGCGCGCCTCGACCTGGCGGCGGTACGGGCGCGGGCGGCGGCCGACGGCGTGCCGCCGCTGCTGCGCGGTCTGGTCCGCGCGCCGCTGCGCCGGGTGGCCGCCGCCGCGCCCGCCGCCGGCGGTCTGGCGGCCGAGCTCGCCGGTCTCGACGAGGCCGGGCAGCGGCGCAGGATCACGGAGCTGGTGCGGGAGCAGGCGGCCGCGGTGCTCGGTCACGCGTCGGCGGCGGCCGTGGACGTCACCTCCGGGTTCAAGGACCTGGGCTTCGACTCGCTGAGCGCGGTGGAGCTGCGCAACCGGATCAACGCGGCGACGGGGCTGCGCCTCTCGGCCACCCTTATCTTCGACCACCCCTCGCCGCGGGCCCTGGTGGCGCACCTGCGGGAGCGGCTCACCTCCTCGGGAGCGCGGGGGGCGTCCGGTGGTTCCGCGCTCGTCCGGGCGGCGCGGCCCGCGGCCGGGGCCGGGTCGGACGACGCGTACGAGCCGATCGCGATCGTCGGCATGGCCTGCCGGTTCCCCGGCGGGGTGTCCTCGCCCGAGGACCTGTGGCGCCTGGTGAGCGAGGGCACGGACGCGATCGGGCCGTTCCCCGGGGACCGCGGCTGGGATCTGGAGAACCTGTACGACCCCGACCCGGAGGCGGTCGGCAGGTCCAGCACCGACCAGGGCGGGTTCCTGTACCGCGCGGGCGAGTTCGACGCCGAGTTCTTCGGCATCAGCCCGCGCGAGGCGACGGCCATGGACCCGCAGCAGCGGCTGCTCCTGGAGACGGCCTGGGAGACCTTCGAGCGGGCCGGCATCGACCCGGGCGAGGTGCGCGGCAGCGACACGGGCGTGTTCGCGGGCACGATGTACCACGACTACGCGCCGCACGTGCAGCAGATGCCGGAGGAGTTGGAGGGCATCCTCCTGACGGGCACGCTCGGGAGCGTGGTGTCGGGCCGGATCGCCTACACGTACGGCCTGGAGGGTCCGGCGATCACCGTGGACACGGCGTGCTCGTCGTCGCTGGTGGCACTGCACCTGGCCGCGCAGTCGCTGCGGCAGGGCGAGTGCTCGCTGGCCCTGGCCGGCGGCGCGACGGTGATGGCGACTCCGGGCACGTTCGTGGAGTTCAGCCGGCAGCGCGGTCTCTCGCCGGACGGCCGCTGCAAGTCGTTCTCCAGCGCCGCCGACGGCACCGGCTGGAGCGAGGGCGTCGGCCTGCTGCTCCTGGAGCGGCTCTCCGACGCGCGCCGCAACGGGCACCCGGTCCTCGCCCTGGTGCGGGGCACGGCCACCAACCAGGACGGCGCGAGCAACGGTCTGACCGCGCCGAACGGCCCTTCGCAGGAGCGGGTGATCCGCCAGGCCCTGGCCAACGCGCGCCTGACCGCCGGCCAGGTCGACGCGGTCGAGGCCCACGGCACCGGCACCCGCCTCGGCGACCCGATCGAGGCCCAGGCCCTCATCAACACCTACGGCACGGAACGCGACGCCGAACACCCCCTCTGGCTCGGCTCGTTGAAGTCCAACATCGGGCACGCGCAGGCCGCGGCGGGAGTCGGCGGCGTCATCAAGATGATCATGGCGATGCGGAACGAGGTGCTGCCCAGGACCCTGCACGCGGAGGACCCGACGGATCACGTCGACTGGTCCGACGGCACCGTACGGCTGCTCACCGAGAACCGGCCCTGGCTGCCGGCCGACCGGGAGCCGCGCCGGGCGGGCGTCTCGTCCTTCGGCATCAGCGGCACCAACGCCCACGTGATCATCGAACAGGCCCCGGAAGGCACCGGCGCCGCCGATGACACCGAACTCCCCGACCTGCCCTGGCTGCTGTCGGCCAAGAGCGAGCAAGCCCTGCGCGACCAGGCCCGCCGGCTCCACACCTACACCACCGAACACCCCGAAGTACCCGCACAGCAGATCGCCGCCACACTCGCCACCCGCGCCCGCTTCGACCACCGCGCCGTCATCGCCGCCGACGACCGCACGTCCCTCCTCACCGCCCTCGACGCACTCGCCGAGGGCAGGGAGGCCCCGGGTCTGACCGCGGGCACCGCGCTCACCGGCGGCACCGCGTTCCTGTTCACCGGGCAGGGCAGCCAGCGGCTCGGCATGGGACGGGAACTCCACGCCGTCGACCCGGTGTTCGCCGCCGCCCTCGACGAGGCGCTCGCGGCGCTCGACCGGCACCTCGACCGTCCGCTGCGGGAGGTGATGTGGGGCGAGGACGCGGAGCTCCTGAACCGCACCGAGTACACCCAGCCGGCCCTGTTCGCCCTGCAGACCGCGCTCCACCGGGCCCTCGAGCACCGGGGCGTCGTCCCGGACCGGCTGGCGGGCCACTCCATCGGCGAGATCGCCGCCGCGCACGCCGCCGGCGTCCTCGACCTGGAGGACGCGGCCCGGCTCGTCACGGTCCGCGGCCGGCTCATGCAGGCGCTGCCGGCGGGCGGCGCGATGGTCGCGGTCCAGGCGACCGAGGAGGAGGTGCTGCCGCACCTCACCCCGGGGCTGTCCGTCGCCGCGCTCAACGCGCCCGACTCCACCGTGGTGTCGGGCGTCGAGGAGGACGCGCTCGCGGTGCGCGACGCGTTCGCCGCGCTCGGCCGGCGCACCACCCGGCTCAAGGTCGGTCACGCCTTCCACTCGCCGCTCATGGAACCGATGCTCCGCGCGTTCGAGGAGGCCGTCGCGGGGATCCGCTTCCGGCAGCCGTCGGTCCCGCTCGTCATGAGCGGCGATCCGACGACCGCGGCCTACTGGACGGCGCACATCCGTGACACCGTCCGCTTCACCGACCACGTCCGGGCCCTGGAGGAGAGCGGCGTCGTGCGGTACGTCGAGCTCGGTCCGGACGCGATCCTGACGGCCCTGGCCCGGCAGACGCTGTCCGGTGCCGCCGTGCTCGCCCCGGCCCTGCGGCGCGGCGGCGACGAGGCGGGCACGTTCGGCGCGGCCCTGGCCCGGCTGCACGTCGGCGGGGCCTCCCCTGCGGACTGGCGGCCGGACCGCACCCCGGCGCGCCCCGAGGACCTGCCGACCTACCCCTTCCGGCGGGACCACTTCTGGCTCACCCGCCGCGCGGAGCGGTCGGGCGGCGCCGGGTCCGGGCACGCGCTGCTGGACGGCGCGGTCCGGCTCGCCGACGACGACGGGTTCGTGCTGACCGGGCGGCTGTCCCGGCGCGGCCACCCGTGGCTGGAGGAGCACGCGGTCGGCGGGGCGGTGCTGCTGCCCGGCGCGGCCCTGGTCGACCTGGCGCTGCACGCGGCGGACCTCGCGGCGGCCGGGTCGGTCGGCGACCTCACCCTGGAGGCCCCGCTGGTGCTGCCCGAGACGGGCTCCGTCGACCTCCAGGTGAGGGTCGGCGCGCCCGACGAGACGGGCCGCAGGCCGCTCGCGGTGCACGCCCGCCCCGCGGACGGCGGCGAGGAGACCACCGGGGCCGGTGACGGGGCGGACTGGACCCGGCACGCGACCGGCACGCTCACCGGTGCACCCGACGGCGCGGCCGTGGAGCACCTCTCCTGGCCGCCGGCCGGCGAGCGGGTGGACCTCACCGACGCCTACGACGCGCTCGCCGGGCGCGGGTACGCGTACGGGCCGTTGTTCCAGGGCCTCACGGGCCTGTGGCGGGACGGCGACGACCTGTACGCCGAGGTCGCCCTGCCCGACGACGCCGAGGAGGACGCCACCGCGGGTCACGTGCTGCATCCCGCGCTGCTCGACGCCGCGCTGCACGCCCTGCTCGTGGCCGACCCGGAGGCGCCGCTGCGGGTGCCGTTCAGCTGGTCCGGCGTCTCGGCGTACGCCGAGGGGGCCCGGTCGCTGCGGGTGCGGCTGCGCAGGACCGGGCCGGACACGGCGGCCCTGACGCTGGCCGACGCGACCGGTGCTCCGGTGGCGGAGGTGGCCGAACTGGCCCTGCGCACCGTGGACCCGGGCGCGCTCGCCCGGGCCTCGGGCGGCTCCCGCGATCCGCTGTACGTGCTGCGCTGGCGGCAGGTTCCCTCGGAGCGGCCGACGGATCCGGAGGCGCCGGCCGCGTCGTGGGCGACGCTCGGGAAGCACGGTGACGCGGTGGCCGACCGGCTGGGCGTCCGGGCCCGGCACGCGGACCTCGCGGGGCTGCGGGCCGCGCTGGACGCGGGCGGTCCCGTGCCGTCGGTGGTCGTGCTGCCCTGGCGGGAGGACGGCGCGGACGTGCTCGCCACCGCCGACGCGACGGCGGTCGACGCGCTGGCCGTGGTGCAGGAGTGGCTGTCCGACGACCGCCTCGCCGGCACCAGGCTCCTCATGGTCACGAGCGGCGCCGTCGCGGCGGGGCCGGACCCCCGGGTGACCTCACCGGGCGTGTCGACGGTGTGGGGTCTGCTGCGGACCGCGCGGCAGGAGACCGAGGGCCTGTTCACGCTGGTGGACCTCCCGCCCGTGCCTGCCGCCGACGGTGCCGTGGGCGGATCCGGGGGCGACTGGGCGGCGGAGGCGGAGTCGCTGCCGGCCGTCGTCGCCTCCGGGCGCGGCGAAGTGGCCGTACGGGACGGGCGGCTGTTCGCACCGACGCTGGCCCGCGCCGAAGGGACGGCGGGCTCCGAGGGCGCGCCGGCCGCGGGACGGTTCGATCCGGAGGGGACGGTGCTCATCACCGGCGGCACCGGCGCGCTCGGCAGCCTCCTCGCCCGCCACCTCGTGACCAAACACGGCGCACGCCACCTCATCCTCACCAGCCGACGCGGACCCGACGCCCCCGGCGCCACCCAACTCACCACCGAACTCACCCGACTCGGCGCCCACATCCGCATCGAAGCCTGCGACACCACCAACCCCGACCACCTCACCCACCTCCTCACCACCATCCCCACCCAACACCCCCTCACCACCGTCATCCACACCGCAGGCACCACCCACGACACCCCCCTCCACCACCAAACACCCACCCACCTCCACACCACCCTCAACCCCAAAGCCCACACCGCCTGGCACCTCCACACCACCACCCACAACCACCCCCTCACCCACTTCCTCCTCTACTCCAGCCTCTCCGGCCTCACCGGCACCCCCGGCCAAGCCAACTACGCCGCCGCCAACACCTTCCTCGACGCCCTCGCCCACCACCGCCACACCCACGGACAACCCGCCACCAGCCTCGCCTGGGGACTCTGGAACGAGGGCGGCATGGGCGAGCGGCTGACCGCGACGGACCTCGCGCGGCTGCGCCGCTCCGGGATCGTGCCGATGCCTCCGGAGGAGGCGCTGCGGATGCTGGACACGGCGCTCGGTTCGACGGAGGCGCTGCTCTATCCGGCGCGGCTGGACCTGAACGCCCTGCGGACCCTCGCGGCCGCCGGGACGGGCCCGGAGCCGCTGCTCGGCCTGGTGCGCGGCGGGCCCGCGCGGCGCGGTGCCGCGGCGGGCACGGGTGCCCGGGGCGCCGGAGGCGCGGTGCCGCTCGCGGACCGGCTCGCGGCGGCACCGGCGGAGGGGCGCGAGGAGCTGGTGCTCGCTCTGGTGCGGGAGCACGTGGCGGCGGTCCTCGGGCACGGTTCGCCGGACCGGATCGACGCGGAACGCGGGCTCCTGGACCTCGGCTTCGACTCGCTGACGGCGGTGGAGTTCCGCAACCGGCTGGGCGCCGTGACGGGGCTGCGGCTGCCGACGACGGTGGTCTTCGACCACCCCACGCCGGCGGCGCTCGCCCGGCACCTGCTCGACGAGCTGGCCGTGACGGCCTCCCCGACGGGGTCCGCGGGGCCGGCCGATCCCCTGGAGGCGATCGGGCACCTGGAGGAGCTGCTGCGGCGGCACTCGGCGGGGACCGCCGCGCGGGACGCGGCGGAGGCGGCCGAGATCACCCGGCGGCTGCAGTCGGTCCTGCGGGGCTGGCACGACGTGAGCGCCGCCCTCGGCGAACCGGCGGCCCACGACCTCGACTCCGCGACGGACGACGAGCTCTTCGAAGCCCTCGACAAGGAGCTCGGCCCGTCCTGACCTCCGCCCCGGCGCCCGGCGCCGTCCCGTCCATCCCTCCTTTCGACAGCAGTGAAGGTTGAGCTCCCGTGGCGAACAACGCTCCCGTGGCGAACGTGGCGAACAACGAAGACAGACTGCGCGACTACCTCAAGCGCGCGACCACCGACCTGAGGCTGGCGCGCCGCCGGATCTCGGAGATCGAGGGGGCCCGGCACGAGCCGATCGCGATCGTCGGCATGGCCTGCCGCTACCCGGGCGGGGTGTCCTCGCCCGAGGACCTGTGGAAGCTGGTCAGCGAGGGCACCGACGCCATCGGCCCGTTCCCGGACGACCGCGGCTGGGACGAGGACCTGTACGACCCGGACCCGGAGGCCGTCGGCAGGTCGACGACGGCCCGCGGCGGGTTCCTGTACGACGCGGCGCGGGCGGACGCGTCCTTCTTCGGGCTGAGCCCGCGCGAGGCGATGGCCACCGACCCGCAGCAGCGGCTGCTCCTGGAGACGGCCTGGGAGGCGTTCGAGCGGGCGGGCATCGACCCGACGACCCTGCGCGGCAGCGACACCGGCGTCTTCGCCGGGGTGATGTACAACGACTACGCCTCGCGGCTGCGGCCGGCCCCCGAGGAGTACGAGGGCTATCTCGCCGGCGGCAGTCTCGGCAGCGTGGCCTCGGGCCGCCTCGCCTACGTCTACGGCCTCGAAGGCCCCGCGGTGTCCGTGGACACGGCCTGCTCCTCGTCCCTGGTGGCGCTGCACCTCGCGGTGCAGTCGCTGCGGCAGGGCGAGTGCTCGCTGGCCCTGGCGGGCGGTGCGACGGTGATGGCCACGCCCAACACCTTCGTGGAGTTCAGCCGTCAGCGCGGTCTGTCCGCCGACGGGCGCTGCAAGGCCTTCTCGGCGGCGGCCGACGGCACCGGCTGGAGCGAGGGCGTCGGCCTGCTGCTCGTCGAACGGCTCTCCGACGCCGTCCGCAACGGCCACCCCGTCCTCGCCGTCGTACGCGGCACCGCGACCAACCAGGACGGCGCGAGCGGCCGGCTGACGGCGCCGAACGGTCCCTCCCAGGAGCGGGTCATCCGCCAGGCGCTCGCCAACGCCCGGCTGACCTCCGACCAGGTGGACGCGGTCGAGGCGCACGGCACCGGCACCACGCTCGGCGACCCGATCGAGGCCCAGGCCCTGATCAACACGTACGGGCGCGAGCGCGACGCCGAACGCCCCCTGTGGCTCGGCTCGTTGAAGTCGAACATCGGCCACACGCAGGCGGCGGCGGGGGTCGGCGGCGTCATCAAGATGGTGATGGCGATGCGCAACGGCACGCTGCCGCGCACGCTGCACGTCGACCGGCCGACGGACCACGTCGACTGGTCGGCGGGCACCGTACGGCTGCTCACCGAGGAACAGCCGTGGAAGGCCGCCGACACGGCTCCGCTGCGGGCCGCCGTGTCGTCGTTCGGCATCAGCGGCACCAACGCGCACGTCGTGATCGAGCAGGCGACGGAGCTGCTGGTCGAGCGGCACGCCGAGCAGCCCGGCGGCGAGCCGGCCGGGCGTGAGACGGCGGATGCCACGGCCCCCACGGCCGACACCCCGGAGCCCTCGGACGGGGCCACCGCGCTCACCGCCCTTCCGTGGCTGTTGTCGGCGAAGAGCGAGCAGGCCCTGCGCGACCAGGCACGCCGGCTCCACACGTACGCCACCGAGCACCCCGACACCCCGCCGCAGGACGTCGCGGCGGCGCTCGCGGCCCGTACCCGTTTCGACCACCGCGCCGTCGTCGACGCGGCGGACGGACGCGAGGCGCTGCTCACCGCCCTGGACGCGCTCGCCGACGGCTCCGAGGCCGCCGGACTGACGACCGGTTCCGTCCTCACCGGCAAGACGGCCTTCCTCTTCACCGGCCAGGGCAGCCAGCGCCCCGGCATGGGACGCGAACTGTACGAGTCCCACCCGGTGTTCGCCGCCGCGTTCGACGAGGTGTGCGACCGCTTCGACGCGATCCTGGACCGGCCGCTGCACGAGGTGATGTGGGGCCAGGACGCGGCGACGCTCAACCGGACGCAGTACGCGCAGGCCGCGCTCTTCACCCTCCAGACCGCGCTCCACCGCACCCTGGAACACCACGGCCTGGTCCCCGACACGCTGATCGGCCACTCCATCGGAGAGATCGCCGCCGCGCACGCCGCCGGCGTCCTGGACCTTCCCGACGCCGTCACGCTCGTCGCGGTACGCGGCCGGCTGATGCAGGCCGCCCGTGGCGACGGTGCGATGCTCGCCGTGCGCGCCTCGGAGGAGGAGGTGCGGGAGGTCCTCGCCGGTGTCGAGGGCGATCTGGACGTCGCGGCCGTGAACGGGCCGGAGGCCACGGTGATCTCCGGCTCCCGGAGCGCGGCCGAGGCGGTGGCGCAGCACTTCGCGGCGCTGGGCCGCAAAACCACCCGCCTGACGGTCAGCCACGCCTTCCACTCACCCCACATGGACGAGGTCCTGGAGGAGTTCCGCACGGCGATCAGCGGCCTGACCTTCCACCCCCCGAAGATCCCCGTCATCTCCAACATCACCGGCCTGCCCGCCACCGACGACGACCTCCGCTCCCCCCACTACTGGGCCCGCCACATCCGCGGAACCGTCCGCTTCCACCCCGGCATCCAACACCTCCAGACCAACAACACCACCCGCTACCTCGAACTCGGCCCCGACACCACCCTCACCGCACTCGCCCAACAGACCCTGGACGGAACCGAAGCCCTCCTCACACCCACCCTGCGCAAGAACACCCCCGAACCCACCACCCTCACCACCGCACTCGCCCGCCTCCACACCACCGGCCACACCCCCACCACCTGGCAACCCCAGACCCCGGCACCCTCCGTGGAAGGCCTGCCCACCTACCCCTTCCAGCGCGAGCGCTTCTGGCTGTCGCCCGGCACGGTGGCGACGGACGTCGCGTCCGCCGGTCTCGTGGCCTCCGAACATCCGCTGCTCGGCGCCGTGGTGACGCTCGCGGACAGCGACCAGCTGGTGTTCACCGGCCGGATCTCGACGCGCACCCACCCCTGGCTCGCCGACCACACCATCTCCGGCACCACCCTCCTCCCCGGCACCGCCCTCGCCGACCTGGCTCTCCACGCCGCCGGCCACACCGACACGCCCACGCTGGAGGACCTCACCCTCGAGTCCCCGCTGGTGCTGCGGGCGGACACGCCGGTGACCCTGCACGTCACGGTGGGCCCGGCGGCCGGGGACGGCAGCCGGACGATCTCCGTGCACTCGCGCACGGACGAGGCCGAGTCCTGGACCCGGCACGCCTCCGGCACCCTGTCGGACACGGTCGAGGCGCCCGAGGAGCTGCCGTGGCCGCCGCCGGGCGAGCGCGTCGACCTCACGGGCGCGTACGAGGAGCTGCACGCCCACGGCTACACCTACGGCCCCGCGTTCCAGGGCCTCACGGCGCTCTGGCGGGACGGCGACGACCTCTACGCCGAGATCGAGCTCCCCGAGGGCGTCGACGCCGCGGGGCACACCCTGCACCCCGCCCTCCTCGACGCCGCCCTCCACCCGTGGGCGCGCGAGGTCATGGGCGAGGACGCCGAGAGCGTGCTGCTGCCCTTCAGCTGGCAGGGCGTGACGCTGCACGCCGTGGAGGCGACCCGGGTGCGGCTGCGGCTGACCCGGACCGGCGAGGACACCGTACGGCTGTGGCTGACCGATCCGGCGGGCGCTCCGGTCGCCACGGTGGCGGCCGTGACCGCGCGGGCCGGCGCGCCGGCCGATCTCCCGGCCGGCGCGGACGGGCCGGGTGCCGGGCGGACGCCGCTGCTCCTGGTCGACTGGAAGCCGCTGCCCTCGGCCGGGACGCCGGCCCCGTCGCCGGAGGCGGTCGCCGTGCTCGGCCCGGACCCGCTGGGCCTGGCCGTGGCGCTCGGCGCGCCGGCCCACCCCGACGCCGCCGCGCTGCACGCGGCCGTCGCGGCGGGCGCGGAGGTGCCGGGTGTCGTGCTCGCCACCTTCCTCGACGAGACTCCGGCCGCGGACGACCTGACGGCGGCCGCCGGACTTCCGTCGCGGGTGGAGGCGTTGAGCGGCCGGGCGCTCGCCCTGACGCAGGACTGGCTGGAGTGGGAGTGGCCGGCCGACGCCCCGGCGGAGCCCCGGTTCGTGGCCGTGACCCGGGGCGCCGTGGCCGCGAGGCCCGGTCCGGAGATCCGGGACCTGGCCGCGTCCGCCGTGTGGGGCCTGCTGCGCGCGGCTCGCACCGAACACAGCGGCCGGTTCGGCCTGTTGGACCTCGACGACGTCGCCGGGGAGCGTACGGAGGGGCTGGCCGCCGCCGTGTCGGCGCTGCTCGCCGGGGACGAGCACCAGCTCGCGGTGCGTGACGGCGGTGTCTACGCGCCCCGTCTGGTGCGGGCCGACCGGGCGCCCGAGGTGCTGGTGCCGCCGAAGGACACCCCGTTCTGGCGGCTCGACGTGCACAGCTCCGGCACCCTGGGGAATCTGGCGCTGCTGCCCGCCCCGGAGGCGGGCGCGCCGCTGGGCCACGGCGAGGTGCGGGTCCGGGTGCGGGCCGCGGGGCTGAACTTCCGTGACGTCCTCGTGGGTCTCGGGATGTACCCGGGCGACGAGGCGCGGATCGGCGGCGAGGCGGCCGGTGTCGTCCTGGAGACGGGGCCCGGCGTGACCTCGGTGGCGGTCGGCGACCGGGTGATGGGGCTGTTCCCGCTGGGCGCGATCGGTCCCGTCGCGGTGACCGACCACCGCTGGGTGACCCGGATGCCGCGGGGCTGGACGTTCACGGACGCGGCGGTGATCCCGGTCGTGTTCCTCACCGCGTACTTCGGCCTGGAGGACCTGGCCGAGGTGCGCCGGGGCGAGTCGCTGCTCGTGCACGCGGCGACCGGCGGCGTCGGCATGGCCGCGCTGCAGCTCGCGCACCACTGGGGCCTGGAGGTCTACGGCACGGCGAGCAGGCCCAAGTGGGACGTGCTGCGTTCGCTGGGCGTGGCCGAGGACCGCATCGCCTCCACCCGGACGCTCGACTTCGAGGAGCAGTACCGGGCGGCCACCGGCGGCCGGGGCTTCGACGTGGTGCTGAACTCGCTGGCGCAGGAGTTCGTGGACGCGTCGCTGCGGCTGCTCGCGCCGGGCGGCCGGTTCCTGGAGATGGGCAAGACGGACATCCGTGACGAGGCCGAGGTGCGGGAGCGGCACGCGGGCGTGTCCTACACCGCGTACGACCTGATGCGGGTGGAGCCGGAGCGGGTCCAGGAGATGCTGGTCGAGCTGGTGCGGCTGTTCGAGTCCGGGGAGCTGCGGCGGCTGCCGGTGACCGCGTGGGACGTGAGCCACGCGCCGGAGGCCCTGCGGTATCTGAGCCAGGCCCGGCACACGGGCAAGGCGGTCCTGACGCTGCCGGCTCCGCCGGATCCGGAGGGGACGGTGCTCATCACCGGCGGCACCGGCGCGCTCGGCAGCCTCCTCGCCCGCCACCTCGTGACCAAACACGGCGCACGCCACCTCATCCTCACCAGCCGACGCGGACCCGACGCCCCCGGCGCCACCCAACTCACCACCGAACTCACCCGACTCGGCGTCCACATCCGCATCGAAGCCTGCGACACCACCAACCCCGACCACCTCACCCACCTCCTCACCACCATCCCCACCCAACACCCCCTCACCACCGTCATCCACACCGCAGGCACCACCCACGACACCCCCCTCCACCACCAAACACCCACCCACCTCCACACCACCCTCAACCCCAAAGCCCACACCGCCTGGCACCTCCACACCACCACCCACAACCACCCCCTCACCCACTTCCTCCTCTACTCCAGCCTCTCCGGCCTCACCGGCACCCCCGGCCAAGCCAACTACGCCGCCGCCAACACCTTCCTCGACGCCCTCGCCCACCACCGCCACACCCACGGACAACCCGCCACCAGCCTCGCCTGGGGACTCTGGAACGAGCGCAGCTCGCTGACGGAGAAGCTCGGGGACGCGGATCTGGCGCGGATGGCGCGGGACGGCATCCTGCCGCTGGGCACCGAGGAGGGGCTCG
The DNA here is from genome assembly GCF_009299385.1 of Streptomyces cinereoruber. Lineage (NCBI taxonomy): Bacteria > Bacillati > Actinomycetota > Actinomycetes > Kitasatosporales > Streptomycetaceae > Streptomyces > Streptomyces cinereoruber. The sequence goes on from NZ_CP023693.1 coordinate 1,280,064, forward strand.
CACTCTTCGACGCGGCGCTCGAAGGCCGGCAGCCGCTGGCCGTGGGGGTCGGGCTCGATCGGGCGGCGCTGCGGTCACGGGCCCGGGCGGGCTCGCTGCCGGCGCTCTTCGGCGAGCTGGCCGGCGAGGGCCGGACGGTACGGAAGGCGGCGGGCGGCGCGTCGGCCGGCGCGGACGGCGGGGCCGGGGTCCGGGAGCGGCTCGCCGCGCTGGCCGGTCCCGAGCGTCTCGACCTGCTGCTCGGCCTGGTGCGCGGCCACGCGGCGACGGTGCTCGGGCACACGGACGCGGCCGGCGTCGGCACCGAGCGGCCCTTCAAGGAGCTGGGCTTCGACTCGCTGACCTCGGTGGAGCTGCGCAACCGGCTCAACGCGGAGCTGGGTCTCCGGCTGCCGAGCACGCTGGTGTTCGACCATCCGACGCCGCTGGCACTCGCCCGGCACCTGCTGACGGCCCTCGCCCCGGCGGAGGAGGACCCGGTGGCGTCGGCCCTGGCCGAGCTCGACCGGATCGAGGCGCGGCTCGTGTCGCTGGGCGCGGGCGAGGGCGGTCGCGGCCGGCTGACCGGCCGGGTGCGCGATCTGCTGCTGCGCCTGGAGTCCGAGGCCGGTGACGCGGTGGAGGCGAACGCGGTGGAGTTGAAGGAGGCGTCCGACGACGACCTCTTCGACTTCATCGACCGGGAGCTCGGCGTCAACTGAGCCGCCGGACGCACGTCGACGGCGGCGCCAACTGCCCCGGCGCCGCCGTCGATTGCTAAACGGGGACGGTCCCTGTATGTTCGGAGAGAATCGTGGAACGTCCCCGTTTAGCTCCTCGAGGAGATGCCGAATCATGAGTGAAAAGTCCGTCACGAGCGCCGCGGGCCAGGGTCCGCCCACCGCCGAGGCGGCCGGCCGCCGCAACGGCATGGTGCTCCTCATCGTGCTCACCCTCCAGACGATGCTCATCCTCGACGTGAGCGTGGTGAACATCGCCCTGCCCGACCTCAAGGTCGCGCTCGACTTCACCCCCACCGGTCTCTCCTGGGTCCTCAGCTCCTACCTGCTGACCTTCGGCGGTCTCCTGCTCCTCGGCGGCCGCGCCGGAGACGTCCTCGGCCACCGCCGCGGGCTGCTCATCGGCGTCACGATCTTCACCGCGGCCTCGCTGCTCGGCGGTCTGTCCGACTCGGCCGCGATGCTGCTCGCCGCGCGCGCCCTGCAGGGCGTCGGCGCCGCCTTCGCCGCGCCCACCGTGCTCGCCCTGATCGCGACCCACTTCACCGACGAGAAGGCCCGGGCCAAGGCCCTCGGCATGTACGCGGCGGTCTCCGGCTCCGGCGCGGCCATCGGCCTCATCGGCGGCGGCCTGCTGACGGACTGGCTCTCCTGGCGCTGGGTGCTCTTCATCAACGTGCCGATCGGCCTCGCGCTGCTGATCACGGCCCCGATGTTCATCCGCGAGACCGAGCGCAAGCCCGCCGGTTTCGACCTCGGCGGCGCGCTCACCTCCACCCTCGGCATGACCGCCCTGGTCTACGGCTTCATCCGGGCCGCCGAGAGCGGCTGGGGCGACGCGCTCACCCTGGCCTCCTTCGCCGCCGCCATCGTGCTGCTCGTGGTCTTCGTCTTCATCGAGACCCACGCCAAGCAGCCGATCACCCCGCTGCGGCTGTTCGCCGACCGCAACCGCGCGACCGGCTACCTCTCGCTGCTCTTCGTGATGGCGGCCGGCAACTCGATGTTCTTCTTCCTCACCCAGTTCCTGCAGGAGGTGCGGGGCTTCAGCCCGATCCAGGCGGGTCTGGCCTTCGTGCCGCTCGCGGTGCTGATCCTGATCTCCTCCAGCGTCGCCGCCAAGTTCCTGCCCAAGGCCGGACCGCGGGTCCTGACCGCCGTCGGCGCCGCCGCCATGAGCGTCGGCCTGATCTGGTTCGCGCAGCTCAGCCCCGAGGCCGGCTTCGCCTCCGCGATGCTCGGCCCCATGCTCATCGCCGGTCTCGGCATGGGCACCCTGCTCGTCGGCGTCACCACCATCCTGATGTCCGGCATCGCGCCCGAGGAGACCGGCGCCGCGTCCGGCCTGCTGAACGTCATGCAGCAGATCGGCGGCGCACTGGGCCTCGCCATCATGGTGACCGTGTTCGGCGCCGCGAGCCGCGGCGCCGCCGACGAGGTGCCGGCCGGTCTCGACGCCAAGGGCTCCGCGGACTTCGTCCTCACCGAGGGCGTCACCATGGCCTTCGCCTGGGGCGCCGGCTTCACCGCCCTCACCATCCTGCTCACCCTCATCATGCGCTCCGTCCCCATGGGCGGCGGCGCGGAGCAGGGCGCGGAGGACGCCCCGGAGCAGTCCGGCAGCCCCACCCAGCCCGTCTCGTCCCTGTAGTTCCCTTTCGCGACTCCACGCGCAGCCCTGGCCGGTTCTCGACGGTCAGGGCGCGTTCGTGTGCCGGCGGGGCGGACATCTCCGGCTCAGACCCCTGTAACAAAGCGCTCGTACCATCGGGGTCGAGGGACAAGGATGACCTGCGGACGAGACGCCGACACAAGGGGGAAGAGATGGTCACCACAACCGTGTCGCTGGTTGGCGACCAGAGCACGTCGTCGGTCCGGTGCGAGGAATCCTTACGGTTACTGGGCGCCCTACAGGCCCTGCAGGAGGGCCGGGGAGGCATCGTCGAGCTGCTCGGAGAGCCCGGTGCGGGCAAGAGCCGGCTGCTGGCACAGCTCGCCTCCGCCGCACGCGCCCGAGGAGTGACGGTCCTCGACGGACACTGCTACCCCTCCGAACTTGACGAACCTCTGCACGTTTTCACCCGCGCACTGCACGGCATCATGACGGCCGACCGGCTGTCCGCCCTCTCGCGCGAGCACGCCGAGCTGCTACGGGCCGGCCTCTGCGCCCGGCTGGGCGGCCGGGGCCCGCAACCGTCCCCGTTGCAGCTCTCCCAGGCGCTGCACGCCCTGCTGAGCCAGGCCGCCGATCACGGCCTGCTGCTGGTCCTGGACGACTTCCACTGGGCCGACCCGCAGTCGCTCGCGCTCGCCGACCACCTGGCCCGCTGGAACTTCCGGGCCCCGGTGCTGCTGGTGATCGCGCACCGGCCGCGACAGGCCGCGCCCTCGCTGCTCAGCACCCTCGCCCAGGGCGCCGAGCAGGGCCGGGTGGAACGCATCGACCTGCCGCCGCTCGACCTGGACCAGGCAGCCCGGCTGCTCGGCGTACGACCCGACGCGATCCGGCTGCCGTCGGCGCTCCACGAGAGCGACGGCAATCCGCTCTACCTGCTGGCGCAGGACGAGACGACCGTGAAGGGCGCGGACCCGCGCACCCAGCTGCTCACCGGGCGCCTCGCGCCGCTGGCCGCCGAACTGGCCGAGCTGGACCCCGCCGAAAGGCTCGTGGCCGAGTCCGCGGCCGTCCTCGGCGACCGGTTCAGCCGGGACGAGCTGGCGGCCGTCTCCGAGCTGCCCACCGAGGAGACCTGCGCCGTCGTCAGCGCGCTGATCCAGCTGGACGTGCTGCGGCCGCTGCGCTGCTCCGGCACGCTCCTGGGCTTCCGGCACCCGACGCTGCGCCGGGTGCTGCACGACCAGGCCGACCGCTGCTGGCGCTCACAGGCCCACCGCAGGGCGCTGACCGTGCTCAACCGCCGCGCCGCCTCGGCGTCCGAGCGGGCGGTGCACATCGAGCTGTCGACCAGCTCGTTCACCCCCGAGGACCTGGAGACGCTGGCGAAGGCGGGCCGGGAGACCGAGCAGAGCGCTCCCCACGACGCCGTACGGTGGCTCCTGACGGCCCTGCACGAGCTGCCCGCCTTCGAAGAACAGGCGTCCGGCAGGCTGCTCGCCCTGATCCCGCCCCTGGCGCGGGCGCTGCGGGCCGCCGACTACCTCGCCGACGACCCCTCGCTGCGCGCCCTGCTGACCCGGGGGTCACAGCTGGCCCCGGAGGGCGCGAGCCGGGCGGCGATCGGACTCTGCGTCGTCGTCGAGTGCCTGCAGGGACGATTCAGCCGAGCGACGGAGCTGCTCTCGGCCGCGCTCACCGACCTGCGGGCGGCGAAGGCCGACAACGACGTCCTCGCCCGGCTCACGATCCACCGCGGCATCATCTCCACGCTGTGCGACGACGAGGAGCTGCCCCGGATCGCGGACCGGGCCCTGGTCCTCGCCCGGTCCGGCGGGAAGCGCAGCACCCTGGCCGGGGCCATGGCGCTGCACGCCCTCGGCGAGCTCGCGGCCGGCCGGGTGACGCAGGCCCTGGCCTCGTACGACGCCGCCGTGCGCCAGATGGACGAGCTCTCGCACGCCGACATCGCCTGCCACAGCGAGTACCTGGCGCTGCTCGGCTCCTGCGCCATGGCGCTCGGCCGGCCGCGCGAGGCGGAGTCGTTCTTCGAGCGCGGCACCGCGGTCGTCCAGGAGCGCGCCCACAACGTGGTGCTGCCGGTGCTGCTGAGCGGCCTCGCCGAGGCCCAGCTGCGGCAGGGCCGTCTGGAGAGTGCCCGGAGGTCCGCCGCCGAGGCCACCGAGCTCGCCGGCTACCTGGGCGCCGAGCAGCTGCGCGTGGTGGCCCTCGCCCAGGAGGCGCTGTGCGTGACCTACGCCGAGCCGCCGGGCAGCAGCCGGGCCTCCGCGCTCACCGAGCAGGCCGTGCACTCGCTGCGCCGCTCGTCCTGCCGCTGGCACGGTTCGTCCGTGCTCACGCTGGCCGAAGCGCTGCTGATGCAGGGCAGCCCGGACCGCTGCGTCGGTCTGCTCCTGGAGCTCGGCGGCCCCGGGCTTCCCGGGCTCGACCCCACGCTGCGGCCCCGGGGCTTCGAACTGCTCGCCCTGGCCTCGCTCTCCGGCGGCACCGGCAGCTCCGGCGGCACCTCGCTGTGGGCCGACCGCGCGAACGTCGCGGCGCAGGGGCTGCGGCTGCCGCACAACCGGGCGTACGCACTGCTCGCGCGCGGGCACGTACTCGCCGAGCAGGCCGAATGGGACGCGGCGGTGACGCTGTACCAGGAGGCGGAGCGGGCGTTCGACGGCGCCCAGCTGCGGTTGCACCGGCTGACCGCCCGGATCCGGTCGGCCCGTGCGGCGAGCAACAGCAGCCGTCCGGAGCTGGCGGCGGAGCTGTGGGTTTCGGCGCAGGAGCTGGCCGAGCAGTGGGACGTGCTGCTGCTCGCCCGGCTGAATCCGGACACTCCGCTGGAGAACTCGCTGGGTCGCGGCTGCCACGCGCTGCTGCCCGCGCCGATCCCTCCCGTGGCCGGTCTCGAGGTGCTGACCGGGCGCGAGCGGGAGGTCGCGAGAGAGGCCGGAACAGGTCGGCGGACCCGGGAGATAGCCGAGGCGCTGGGATTGAGTCCGCGCACCGTGGAGGTCCATCTGTCGCGGATCTACCGCAAATTGGAGATCGGTTCGCGAGCGGAATTGGCTCGGTTGATGGCCGTACGTATTTCCACGGATGCCGCCACCTGATCCTTCTGTGAGCCTGAAGGCACGGCAATGAAGGCGCTGGATCCGACCGGCGCCGGAACAGTGCTTCAGGGGGTTGAAGTGAGTCACGGCGGGATCGCCCATCATCACGTCTGGTCGGCTTCCGGCAGGTGTCCGGGGGCCGGCGCGACGGAGGAGGAGCCGATCGCGGAGGACGCGTTCCGGAGCGTTTTCCGGACGCATCCGGCCGGCGTGGCGATCATCACGGCGATGGGCGAGAGACGGCCCGTCGGCTTCACCGCGACCTCGCTCGCCTCCGTCTCCTCCGCGCCGCCCCTCGTGTCGTTCGGGGTGGGCCGGAACGCGTCGTCGTGGGCGACGGTCTGCGCCGCCGAGTACGTGGCGGTGCATCTGCTCGCCCACGACCAGCGGGAACTCGCCTCGACCTTCGCGCGCAGCGGCGCCGACCGCTTCGCGCCGCCCACTCGCTGGAGCGCCGGCCCGCACGGCGTGCCGCTGCTCGACGGCGTTCCGACAACGATGGTCTGCCGCAAGGTGTACGACCTGCCCGCCGGCGATCACACCGTGGTGATCGCTCAGCCGATTCGCGCGTATCAGGGCGACCCCGCCCGTCCCCTCGTCTACCTGGACGGCCGCTTCGGCTCAGTGTCGCGCTGAGCGCTGCCAGTCTCAGCGATCTCCGGAAGGTCACACAAGACATGCGATTCGAAATCCTGGGCAGCCTGCGCATCACGGACGCCGACGAGGTCTTCACCATCAGTGCGCCGAAGGTGGAGTGCCTTCTCGCCGCCATGCTGGTCCGCGCAGGGAACGTCATATCGACGGACCAGTTGTGCTCGGAGATCTGGCGCGACGATCCGCCGCGCCGGGCCACCGCCACGCTGCACGTGTACATATCCCAACTACGCAAGACGCTGAAGGGCCCGAGCCGGGCGAAGGGTCCCATCGTCACCCGCTTCCCGGGCTACGTCCTGGAGCTGGGCGGCGAACACACCCTGGACGCGCACGACTTCCAGCGTCTGGCCCAGCAGGGCCGGGCCGCGGCGCGTGCCGGCCGGCACGCGGAGGTCTCCGCGCTGTGCGGGCAGGCGCTGTCGCTGTGGCGCGGCACGGTCCTCGGCGAGCTGCGCGGCGGCGACGTCGTGGACGAGTTCGCCACCTGGGCCGAGGAGACCCGGCTGGAGTGCGTCGAGCTGCGGAACGAGGCCGACCTGGCCCTCGGACGGCACCGCGAGCTCGTGGGTCCGCTCTACGCGCTGGTGTCCAAGCACCCGCTCATCGAGGCGTTCCACCGGCAGCTGATGCTCGCCCTGTACCGCTCCGACCGCCGGGCCGACGCGCTCCAGGCCTTCCACACGGTGCGGTCGGCGCTCGACCGGGAGCTCGGGATCAGCCCCTGCCGGCAGCTGCACGAGCTGCACCGGGAGATCCTCCTGGACTCCGGCCCCGCGCTGACCAGAGCGGCGTGAAACGAGCGGTGTCCAGGCCGTGTTGAAAAACGGGGACAGTCCCCATATTCTCGTTCCATGACCACCGAACTGGGATTCCGACTGTCCGTCCTGGACACCGCTCCGGTGTGGCAGGGGTCGACCGCGACCGTGTCCCTGCGCAACACCATCCGGCTGGCCCGCGCCGTGGACCGGCTCGGCTACCACCGATTCTGGCTGGCCGAGCACCACAACATGCCGGCCCTCTCGACCTCGTCGCCGGCGATCCTCGCCGGGCAGATCGCCGCCGCCACCACCCGTCTGCGGGTGGGTGCCGGCGGCGTCATGCTGCCCAACCACCCGCCCCTCGTGGTCGCCGAGCAGTTCGGCACCCTGGCCGCCCTGCACCCGGGCCGGGTCGACCTCGGAGTCGGCCGCGCGCCCGGCACCGACCCGCTGACCGCCCGGGCCCTGCGGCGCCAGACCGGCCCGCTCGGCGGCAACGACTTCCCCGCCCAGATCCAGGAACTCATGCGCTACTTCGCGCCGCCCGCCGGCACCGCGCACGTCCTGGAACCCGGACACGGCACCGTCTCCGCCGTGCCCGCGGCCGAGCACTCCGTCCCCGTCTGGCTGCTCGGCTCCAGCGGCTACAGCGCGCAGCTCGCGGCGGCCCTGGGCCTGCCCTTCGCCTACGCGCACCACTTCTCCCCGCACGGCACGACCGCCGCGCTCGACGCCTACCGCGCCGAGTTCCGGCCCTCCGAGTACCTCGCCGAGCCGTACACCATCGTCTCCGTCTTCTGCGGCGTGGCCGAGGACGACGAGCGCGCGGCCCGGCTGAGCGACCCGCTGCGCGTGATCACCGCCCGGTCGCTGCGCGGTCAGAACCCGTACTTCCCGTCCGTGGACGAGGCCGCCCGCTTCTCCTACACCGCGGAGGAGCGGGCGGTCGTCGACCAGATGTACGCGCCGCAGATCTTCGGCGGGCCCGAGACCGCGCGGCGGCGGGTCACCGAGTTCGCCAAGGCCACCGGCGCCGACGAGCTGATGATGCTCAGCGTGATCCAGGACCACGACGAGCGGGTCCGCTCCTACGAGCTGCTGGCCGAGGTGACCGGGCTGGGCTCCCCCGCCGACGCCCCCTCCGACGCGGCCTGAGCCACCGCCTCGGCGAGGAGCCGGAACGTCCGGACCCTGGCCCGCAGGCCGTACACGGGCACCGACGCGAGCAGTTCGTCGGCGCCCGTGCGGGCACGGAGACCGGCGAGACGCCGGCCCGCCGTCTCCACCCCGCCGATGATCTGCGGAGCCGCGTACTCGTCGAGGAAGCGCCGCTGGGCGCCCGTCAGCGGATACGCGGCCGCCTCCTCGGGCGTGCGGAACAGGGTCAGCGGATTGATCCGCCCCTCCACCTGGGCCACCTTGGCGGGCCCGGCCTGGTACTCGGCCTCCTCGTCGGACTCGGCCACCACCACCTGCGCCGACACCGCGACGTACGGTCGCTCCAGCCGCTCCGAGGGGCGGAACTCCGCACGGTAGCGGTCCGTCGCGGCCTCCGTGCCCGCCGGGTTGAGGTGGTGGGCGTAGGCGTACGGCAGGCCGAGCCGGGCCGCCAGCGAGGCGCTGGAGGGGCTCGTGCCGAGCAGCCAGACGGGCACCGGGTGCTCCACCGCCGGACAGACCGCGACCGGCGGGCGGTCACCCGGCGCGGACGGCGACAGATAGCCGATCAGCTCCGCCAGCTGCTCGCCGAAGGCGCCCTCGTGCGCCGGGTCGCCCGTGCGGCGCAGCGCCCGCGCGGTGGCGGGCTCACCGCCCGGAGCGCGGCCGACGCCGAGGTCGATCCGGCCCGGGTGGAAGGCCTCCAGGGTGGCGAACTGCTCCGCCACGACGTACGGCACGTGGTTGGGCAGCATCACGCCGCCCGAGCCGATCCGCAGCGTCGAGGTGACGCCGGCCAGCTGCCCGATCAGCACCGGTGGCGTGGAGGTGCCGAAGGCCGGCATGTTGTGGTGCTCGGCCAGCCAGTAGCGGTGGTAGCCGAGGCGCTCCACCTCCGGCGCGAGCTCCAGGAGTTCCCGCAGCGCCCGGGCGGCCGGAACCCCGTTGAAGACGGGCACCGTGTCGAGCACGGAGAGACGGAAGGGGACGGTGTCGTTCATGGGCGACTCACGATCGTCGGACGCGGCCGGAGCCCGGGGGCCCGGCCGGGGTGGTCGGGGAATCGGCGGACCGCGGCGCGACGCCGTCGGCCCGCGGGGGCGGGGCGGACAGGGGTGCCCACGGGCGTCCCGGGGGCGCGCCGGCCGTCACGCCGGTCTCCCGGCGTCCTGCCGGTCCGGTACGGCGACGGGGGTCGCCGCGCCGAGGAGCTCCCGGGTCCAGGGGTGCTCCGGGCGGGTGAAGACCTGCTCGGAGGGCCCGGTCTCGACGACGCCGCCCGCCCGCATCACCGCGACCCGGTCGCTGACCCGGCGCACGACGCCGAGGTCGTGCGAGATGAACAGCAGGGCCACGCCCAGCTGTTCACGGACCCGCTCGAACACCTCCAGCACCTGTGCCTGCACGGAGACGTCCAGCGCGGAGACCGGCTCGTCGCAGACCAGCACGTCCGGTTCCGGCGCGAGCGCGCGGGCGACGGCCACCCGCTGCCGCTGACCGCCGGACAGCCCGCGCGGGCCGCGGTCGAGCAGCTCGGGCCCCATGCCGACGAGGCCCAGGAGTTCGACGACCCGCTCCCGGTGACGGCGCGCGGCCCGCCGGCCGCCGGCGCCGAGCGCCTCGGCCACGATCCGCTCCACCGTCCAGCGCGGGTCGAAGGAGGACAGCGGGTCCTGCTGCACCAGCTGGATCCGGCCGCGCAGGGCGGCCCGCGAGCGTTCGCCGGCACCTGACCAGGGTCGGCCGAGCAGGGTCACCGACCCCTGGTCGGGCTCGGTGAGCCCGAGCACGATCCGGGCCAGCGTGGACTTTCCCGAGCCGGACTCGCCGAGGACGCCGAGCGTCTCGCCCGCGTGCAGCACACAGGACACGCCGTCGAGCGCGGTCGTGCCGCCGCCGGGCCCGGCGTAACGCTTCACCAGGCCGTCGGCGCGCAGCACCTCCGTGCCGGCGCCGCCGCTTCCGGCGCTCGGCCGACGGGCGGCACGGGCGTCGGGGACCGCGTCGAGAAGACGGCGGGTGTACGGATGGGCGGGCGCGGCGAGGACCTTCGCGGCGGGGCCGCTCTCCACGATCCGCCCGTCCCGCATCACCGCGATCCGGTCGGCGAGCCGGGCGACCGCCGCCAGGTCGTGGCTGATCAGCAGCAGGGCGGTGCCCGCGTCCCGGCGGGCGGCGAGCAGGTCGAGGATCTGCGCCTGCACGGTCGTGTCGAGTGCGGTGGTCGGCTCGTCGGCGATCAGGACGCGGGGTCCCGCGGCGAGGGCGGAGGCGATCAGCGCCCGCTGCCGCTGCCCGCCCGAGAGCTGGTGCGGGAACTGCCGGGCCCGCCGCTCGGGCGCGGGCACGGCTACCTCGCGCAGCAGCTCCACGGCCCGGTCCGGCCGGTCGCGGCGGGTCCCGATGCCGTGGTTGGCGAGCGACTCCTCGATCTCGGCGCCGACCCGTCGCAGCGGGTCGAGGGAGACCAGCGCGTCCTGGAGGACCAGGCCGATCTCGGCGCCGCGCAGCCGGCGCCACGCGCGTTCGTCGAGGGCGGTCAGGTCCCGGCCGTCGAAGTCGAGGGTGCGGGCGGTCACGGTGGCGCCCGGCCCGGTGAGTCCGGCGAGGGTGCGGCCGGTGAGGGTCTTGCCCGAGCCCGACTCGCCGACCAGGGCCAGGCACTCGCCGGCCCGCAGTGTCAGGTCCACACCGTGCACGACCTCCGTGCGCCGGCTGCCGCGCCCGAAGGAGATCCGCAGGTCCTCCACGGTGACGAGGGCCCGCTCCGCGCGGGTGGTGTCAGGCTTCACGGCCGTCCCTCCGGTCGAAGCGGCGTTGCAGGGCCCGGCCGACGACCGTCACGGAGACGACGGTGACCGTGATGGCCAGGCCGGGGAAGACGGCCGCGGCCCACGCGGTGTCCAGGTGGTCGCGGCCCTCGGCGAGCATCGCGCCCCACTCCGGTGAGGGCGGCTGCGGCCCGAGGCCGAGGAAGCTGAGGGTCGACCCGGCGACGACGGCGCCGCCCACGTTGACCGTGGCCAGGACGAGCAGCGGCGGCAGGGCGTTGGGCAGCAGGTGCCGGAACAGGATCGACGCCCGGCCGCGGCCCATCACCAGGGCCGCCTGCACGTAGTCGCTGCCGCGGATGGCGAGCGCCTGGCCGCGGGCGAGCCGGACGAAGCCGGGCAGCAGCGAGGCACCGATGGCCAGGGTGGCGTTGCCGGTGCCGGGGCCGAGGACGGCGACGACCACCAGCGACAGCATCAGCCCGGGGAAGGCCATCAGGATGTCGGTGGCGCGCATCAGGACCTGGTCGACGGCGCGGCCCGCGGTCGCGGCGAACACGCCGAGCAGCGAGCCGCCCACGACGGCGAGGGCGGTCGCGCCGAAGCCGATGACCAGCGAGGTGCGGGCCCCGTGCACGATCCGGCTGAACACGTCGCGTCCCAGCTGGTCGGTGCCCAGCCAGTGTCCCGACCCGGGCCCCGCGAGCGCGTCGACCGGATCGATGAGGTCCGGCTGCCGGGGCGCGACCAGGTCCGGCGCCACGGCGGCGGCGACGACGGCGAGCAGCGTCACCGCGGCGAGCGCCACGCCCGGCCGGAACCCGCGCGGCTCGCGGCGCGGGAGCGCGGCGGCGTCGCCCGGGGGGCCGGCGGGCGTCCCGTCGGCGCCGGCCGCGGCACCGGGTGCGGAGGTCGGGGCGGACGCGGAGGCCGAGGCGGTCATCCGATGCTCCTCTCGTCGATGCGCGGGTCCACGAGCCGGTAGAGCACGTCCACCGCGAGGTTGATCAGGGCGAAGGCGACGGCGGAGACCAGTACGACGCCGGTCACCACCGGCAGGTCGCGGCCGGCGACGGCGGCGGCCGTGACCTGGCCCAGGCCCTGACGGCTGAAGACGGTCTCCACCACGACCGCGCCGCCGAACAGCGCGCCCACCGCCCAGCCGGACAGGGTGATCAGCGGGATCAGTCCGTGCCGCAGCGCGTGCCGGAGCCGGATCGCGGTCTCGCCGCCGCCCCGGGCGCGCGCGGTGAGCACGAAGGGCTGTTCCAGGGCCCGTTCCAGCTCCTCCCGCAGCACCTGGGTGAAGGCCCCGACGAGACCGGCCGCGAGGGTGACCGCAGGGAGCACCAGGGCGGCGATGTCGCTGCCGCCCATCGCCGGGAACCAGCGGAGCCGGAAGGACAGCAGCGCCAGCAGGAGCAGGCCGGTCCAGAAGGCCGGGGTGGAGGCGGCGACGAGTTCGAAGGCGGAGGTGATCCGCCGGGCCCGCGGCCGGTGGGCGGTGAGCACGGCCAGGGCGACCGAGACGAGCAGCGCGAGCAGCAGGGCGGCGACGGCGAGCTGGACGGTGGGCCACAGCTGCCCGCCGATCACCTCGCCGACCGGCTCCTGGAGCTGGAAGGACTCGCCGAGGTCGCCGGTGAGCAGCCCGCGCATGAACCGCCCGTACTGCACGGCGAGCGGCTCGTCGAGGGCGAGGTCGTGCCGTACCCGCGCCACGAGTTCGGGCGTGGGGTTGGTGGAGCCGAGCATGCTGCGCACCGGATCGCCGGGCAGCAGCCGGAAGGCGAAGAAGACGGCGTTGGCGGCGCCGAACACGACGAGGGCGGCCAGCGACAGGCGCCGCGCGAACCAGCGGAGGGGCGGCATCGTCAGTCCTCCAGCCGGGCGTCGTGGAAGCGGGGGTACGCCTGGACGTCGAAGGTCACGCCGCGCACCCGGTCGGCGACCCCGAGGAGCGTGGCGGGGGCGTACACGGGCAGGGCGTAGACCTGGTCGTTCACGCGTGTCTGGGCCTTCGCGTACAGGGCCGTGCGGCGGGCGGGGTCGCGGGTGGCGGAGGCCTCGCGGAGCCAGCCGTCGAGCTGCGGGTCGCTGAGCCCGAAGGCGTTGACGCCGCCCTTGTCGCCGGTCTGTCCGGAGTCGAAGAACGTCCGCAGGATGTCGGGCTCGGCGCGGTTCCAGCTGAAGGCGAGGACGTCGGCGTCGCGGCCGACCGCCTTCTCCAGGTAGGCGCCGGGTTCGAGGGCGGTGAACCGCAGCTCGATGCCGGCCCGTTTGGCCTCGGCCTGGATGCCCTGGCCGAGCAGCGCCCGCTGGTCGCGCATCAGACTGGTCATGTAGGGCCAGTGCACGGTGAGGCGGGCGCCGTTCCTGGTGCGGTAGCCCTGCTCGTCGCGCCCGGTCCACCCGGCCGCGTCGAGGAGCCGGGCCGCCTCCTCGGGGTCGTACGGCCACTCCCCCTCGGTCGCCCGGGAGTACCCGTCGGTGGCGGGTGTCAGCGGGCTCCACGAGCGCTCGTACACGCCCGAGTACAGCGCCTTCACCAGCGCGTCGAAGCGCACGGAGCGCTGCAGGGCGCGGCGCACGCGCGGGTCGTCGAGCGGCGCCCGGTTGACGTTGAGCAGGAGGGTGTACGGCGCGCCGGGCTGGGTGGCCCGCATCAGCCGGAAGCCGTCGGCGTGCCGGAGCCTGCCGACGTGGCTGGGCGGTACGGCGGAGGCCAGGTCGACCTGGCCCGAACTGAGGGCGCCGAAGCGCGAGGCGGCCTCCGGGATGAACTCGACGGTGATGCCGGCGACGTGCGCCGGTCCCCGGCCGGCGGCGTCCGGCGGGCCCCACGCGTAGTGCGGGTTGCGGTCCAGGTCGAGCCGCCGGTTGCGGGTCCAGCCGGCGAAGACGAACGGGCCGCTGCCGACGGGCTTCAGGCACGTCCGGCCGCGGTTCGCGCGCAGCGCGGCGGGCGACTGGATGCCGAACGTGGCCGTGGACAGCACCTGGAGGAACGGCGTGTACGGACGGGAGAGCCGGATCCGTACGGTGCGGGCGTCGAGGACGGTCGCGCCCTCGTACATGGAGATGAGCCCGGCCGCGTACTGCGACTTGGTCTCGGGCGCGACGGTGTGGTCGAGGGTGGCCTTGACGGCGGTCGCGTCGAAGGCGGTGCCGTCGTGGAAGCGGACCCCGTCGCGCAGGTGGAAGGTGTACGTCCGCCCGTCGCCGGAGATCTCCCAGGACGTGGCGAGCCAGGGCCGGACGCGGCCCCGGGCGTCCGTGGAGAGCAGCGAGTCGAAGACGTTGCGGCCGAGGGCCGCCGTCACGTCGTACGGGCTGATCTGCGGGTCCAGGCAGTCGGGCTGGGAGTCGACGGCGTACACGATCCGGCCGTCCCGCCCGTCCGCCCGGCCGGGCCCGGTGCCGCACCCGGTGGCGACGGAGGCCAGGGCCAGCGCCGCCACCAGGGCCCGGCGGACGACGGAGCGATGCGTACGGATCCTCATGCGCCCGGCTACCCCTCGCCGTCGTCGGTGCCGGCGGTGACCCGGAGCGCGGCGGCCGGGCACAGGTGCTCGGCCTCCCGGGCGAGCTTCGCGTCCGCCTCGGTGGCGACGGAGTCGGTCAGCAGGACGACGATGCCCTCCTCGTCCTGGTCGAACAGGTCGGGCGCGGTCAGGACGCATTGTCCCGCGCCGACGCAGCGGTCGGAGTCGGCGAGGACGCGCACCGGCCTCACCACGCCACGGGGAGTTCGTAGATGCCCTGCACACCGCTCTGCGCGGGCTTGATCTCCACCTCTTCGGCGGGAACGGCGAGCCGCAGCCCCGGGATGCGGGAGAAGAGCAGGGTGAGCGCGCTCCGCAGCTGGGCGCGGGCCAGGTTCTGGCCGATGCACTGGTGCACCCCGTAGCCGAAGGCGAGGTGGTGGCGGGCGCCGCGGCCGAGGTCGAGCACGTCGGGGTCCTCGAAGGCCTCCGGGTCGCGGTTGATCTCGGCGGCGGAGAGCATCACGCTGTCGCCGGCCTCGATGCGGACGTCGCCGACGGTGATGTCCTCGGCGGCGATCCGCATGGCCACGTCTCCGATGGAGAGGTAGCGCAGCAGCTCCTCGACGGCCGGTCCCGCGGCGTCCGGGTCGGCGCGGAAGGCCTCCAGCTGCCCCGGGTGCTGCAGCAGCGTGAACGTGCTCAGCGTGATCATGCTGGCGGTGGTCTCGTGACCGGCCATCAGCAGGATGATGCCGAGCGCGATCACCTCCTCGCGGGACAGCGAACCCTCGGCGAGGTCCTTGTGCACCAGGGTGTCCAGCAGGCCCTCGCCCGGCTCCGGTTCCTTCTCCTTGCGGTCGACCAGGGAGACCAGGAAGTCCCGCAGGTTCGTCAGCGCCCCGGTCGCGTCCTCCTCGGACGCGTGGGAGGCGACGAGCATCGCCGACTGCTCCTCGAAGTAGGCGTGGTCCTCGTAGGGCACGCCGAGGATCCCGCAGATGGTGTGCGAGGACAGCGGCAGCGCGAGGCCGCGCAGGATCTCCGCGGGCGGGCCCTGTTCGAGGAGGGCGTCGACGAGTTCCCCGGCGCGCCGGTGGATCGACTCGCCGAGCTCGCGGGTGCGGCGCACGGAGAAGGACGGGATGACCCGGCGGCGGTACGCGGAGTGCTCCGGCTGGTCCATCCCGATGAGCATCGTCGCCTTCTGGATGGCCTTGCGGCGCGGGCTCGGCGACGGGAAGTCCGGCCGTCCCCAGTCGGAGGACAGCCGCGGGTCGACGAGCAGCTCACGGGCGACGGCATGGCCGAGGACCACCCAGGTGGGGCGGCCGTCGTACAGCCGGGCGCGCACCACGGGCCCCTCGGCCAGCCGCAGATCGCGGTAGCCGGGCGGCGGCTGGTACGGGCAGGTGCGCAGCTGCGGGAAGTCGGGCAGAGGCGCGTTACCGGTGGTGAGGCCCACGGCGCTGGGGCGTGACATGCGCAATCTCCTGCGAGCGGCGGCATTCGGGCTGGGCGGCCAGATTGGAACGGGTGTCTTGCGCCGCGCTAAAGGACGTCTGTGGGTGACGCCGTCGCGTGCGGCGCACGACACCCGCGCCGTGCCGGAGGACTGCTGTGGGTGACGTCCCGCGGCGCGGCACGCCGTATGTGCGCTGCTCCAGAGGGCCGCCGTGGTGCGGCCGGCCGGAAGACGGGTTTAGGCCGCGCTAAAGGGTCCTTTAGCCGGGCTGCGGAGATTGGCGGGATGCAGATCGCAGCCATCGCCCGGGAGCGGCGACACACGCTCTTCTTCCTCGACCAGATACGGCCCTTCGCGCCGGTCCACCTCGACACGGAGGTGGACATGTCCGGGGTGCTCGCGCACCGCGAGGCCCACCGCGGCGACAGCCGGCTGTCCGTGGTCACGTACGTGCTCCACTCCGCGGCCCGGGTGATCGCCGCCCACCCGGAGGCGAACGCCGCGATCCGCGGCCGGCTGCGCCCCACGGTCGCCCGCTACGGCGAGGTCTCCGGGAAGGTCGCCCTCGACAAGCTGGTCGGCGGCCGGCGGGTCGTGGTCTCCACCGTCCTGCCGGACCTGGACCGGACCGACCTCAAGGGCATCCAGCACGAGCTGGAGCGCTTCCGGGACGGCGATCCGGAGACCATGCCGGAGTTCGCCCCGATGCTGCTGCTGCACCGGCTGCCGTCGCTGATCGCGCGCGCCGCCTACCGCCGGGCGGTGCGCCCGCTCCTCGCCCACCCGCGCTTCTTCGGCACCTTCTCGGTGTCGTCCCTCGGCCACCGGGCGGTCGACGGCTTCCACTCGGTGGGCGGCACCACCCTCACCTTCGGCGTGGGCCGGATCGCGGAGCGTCCCGTGGTGCGGGACGGCGAGGTGACGAGCGCGCCCGTGATGCGGCTGAACCTCACCTTCGATCACCGCGTGATCGACGGCGCGGAGGCGGCGGACGTCCTCACCGAGGTCAAGGAGTCGCTGGAGGGCTACACGGCCGAGGAGGCGCTGCGGTGAACGACGTCACGGAGCTGAAGCGGTTCGTGGAGGTGCACGGCCGCATCCTCGGCATCCCGGGCGGGCGGCTGGCCCGGGTCCTCGGGCGGATCCGGCACGACGAGGAAGGCGAGCCCGGTTCCTGGGCCCGGGAGTGGACCGAGGCCGGCGTCGAACTGGAGCGGCGGGGCCGGGAGGCGGAGGCCGGACGGCACTTCAACATCGCCCGCTTCCCCTACGTGGACGGCCCCGCGCGCGCCGACGCGCAGGCGCGGACCGTCGCCTCCTTCGACCGCTGGCGGCTCGGCGGCACCGCCGGGATCCAGCGGATCGACCTCGGCCTCTCCGGCGGCCGGGTGCGCTGCTGGGCGGCCGGTCTCGCGCCCCGGGGCGGCGAGCGGCGGCCCGTGCTGCTGCTGAGCGGCGGCATCGTCAGCGTGAAGGAGCAGTTCGGTCCGATCCTCGCCGGGGCGGACCGCTTCGGTCTGGCCGTCGTCGCAGTCGAGATGCCGGGGGTCGGCGAGAACGAGCAGCGGTACGGGCCGGAGAGCCACCTCATGGTCTCCGAGCTGCTCGACGCGCTCGCGGACCGGGCGGACACCGACCGGACCGTCGCCGTGATGATGAGCTTCAGCGGCCACATGGCGCTGCGGGCGGCCCTCCACGACAAGCGGATCCGGGGCGTGGTGACGGCCGGCGCGCCGATCGGCGACTTCTTCACGGACGCCGATTGGCGGCCGCGGGTGCCCCGGGTCACCGTCGACACCCTGGCCCACCTCACCGGCCTCACCCCGGACACCGTGCTTCCCGGGCTGGTGGGCCTGGCGCTGACGCCGGACGAACTCGCCGCGATCCGGGTGCCCGTGGCGTACACGGTGAGCGCGCGCGACGAGATCGTCCCGCCCGGTGACCGGCTGCTCCTCGAACGGCACGTGCGCGAGCTGCGGCTGCTCGTCCACGACGACGTGCACGGCTCGCCGTCCCACGTCGCCGAGTCCCGGCTGTGGAGCCTGCGTTCCGCCCTGGACGCCCTGGGCGGTTTCGGGCCCCAGCGCCGGTTCCTCGGCCTCGCCCTGGCCGCGGTCCGGGCCCGCGAACGGCTGACCGGGGCGCGCGGGCGCACGACGGACACGGCGCCCACCCCAGCCACCACCCTCACCCCAGTCACGACAGCCACGACAGGAGGCGACGCATGAGCGGCGGACCTGGGACGGAGTTCCGCTTCGGGGTCAACGAGATCTCCCCCGAGGCCGACTGGCCCGAACGCGCGCGGGAGGCCGAACGGCTCGGCTACGACACCCTCGCGACCACCGACCACCTCGGCATGTCGGCGCCGTTCCCCTCGCTGGTGGCCGCGGCCGCCGTCACCACCCGGCTCCAGGTCGCCACCTACCTCACCAACGCGTCCCTGTGGGACCCCGAGGTACTGGCCCGGGAGATCGCCGGTACCGACCGGCTGACCGGCGGGCGGCTCAGCGTGGGCCTGCACGCGGGCTGGACCGGGAGCGCAGGGACGGCCGCGCTCACCCCCCAGGACAAGCGCGACCGGCTCGCCGACACGGTGGACGTCCTGGAACGCCTGCTGACGGACCCCGGGCAGCGGCCCCGCCCGGTCAGCAGCCCGCGGCCGCGGCTGATGCTCGGCGTCGGCGAACCGGAAGAGCTCGAACTCGCCGCGCGCCGGGCCGACACGGTCGTCTTCATCGGCGCCTCGCTGCCCCCGGGCAAGGACTTCGTGCTCCTCGGCCCCGACGAGTTCGCCGCCCAGGTGGACACCGTCCGGCGGCGCGCCGCCGAACTCGGCCGCTCCCCCGAACTGAACGTGGGGGTCAAGAGGGTCGTCGTCACCGACGACCGGAAGGCCGCCGCCGAGGCGCTGCGGCCCTCCCTCGCACCCCACCTGACGGCCGAACAGCTCCTGGAGCTGCCCACCCTGTTCCTCGGGACCCACGAGGAGATCGCCGAGCAGGTCCGGCACTGCCGCGACCGGTACGGCCTCACGTCGTACATGGTCCTCTCCGCCCACCTGTACGACTTCGCTCCCGTGATCCCGCTCCTGAGGAAAGGATGACCCCGTGACCGACCCCGTGATCGTCGTGGGCGCCGGCCCCACCGGTCTGATGCTCGCCTGCGAGCTCGGCCTGGCCGGGGCGCCCGTCGTCGTCCTCGACCGCCGCGACGCCCCCGATCCGCACGCCCCCGGCCAGGCCGTCAACGCGGGCGTCGTCGCGCTCCTCGAACAGCGCGGCCTGGCGGACGCGCTGCGCGCCTCCGGCCTCCCGCTGCCCGGCGCGCACTTCTCCCTGCTGTGGCTGCGGCCCGAGGAGATCACCGCCGACCGGCCCGAGGTGGGCACCGGACTGCTCGTGGCCCAGCCCCGGCTGACCGAGGTCCTGGAGCAGCGGGCCCGCGAACTCGGCGTGGACGTCCGCCGCGGGCACGAGGTGACGGAACTCCGCCAGTCCCCCGGACACGTGACGCTGAAGCTGCGCACCTCCGCGGGTGACTCCACGCTGCGCGGCTCGTACGTGGTCGCGGCCGACGGTGCCGGAAGCACCGTGCGGCGCCTCGCCGGCATCGACTTCCCCGGCAGCGGCTGGACCGTGTCCGGCATCGTCGGCGACGTCACGGTCGACTTCTCCGAGCTCGCCGTGCACCACCTGGGCGCCCACTACCTGCCCGCCGGCGGGGTGTACTCCGGGGCGCCCGCCGGGCCCGGGGTGCTGCGGGTGATCACCACCGTGTTCGGCGCCACGCCTCCCGCCCCGTCGGGTCCCGTCGCCGCGGAGGAGCTCCAGGGCGAGGTCGAGCACCTCACCGGGCAGCCGCTGCCGGCCCGCGAGGTGCTGTGGGCCCGCCGGTTCACCAGCCACAGCGGCAACGCCGAACGGTACCGCTCCGGCCGGGTGTTCCTCGCCGGCGACGCCGCGCACTCCTTCTACCCGCTGGGCGGGCTGCGGCTGAGCACCTGTCTCCAGGACGCCGTCAACCTCGGCTGGAAGCTCGCCGCGGACCTGGCGGGCTGGGCGCCGCCGGGCCTGCTCGACACGTACCACGCCGAGCGTCACCCGGAGGGCGAGCGGGCCCGGCTCGCGCTCGACGCCCAGCTGGCCCTGATGCACCCGGCGGCCCGCACCGCCGGTGCCCGCTCGCTCGTCGCGGACCTCGCCCGCTTCGAGGACGTGAACCGGTACCTGGTGGAGCTGGTGACCGGGGTCGACCCGCGCTATCGCGTGGGCACCGACGGCGCCTCCGGCTCCGTCGTCCCCGACCCGGCGCTCGGCGGCCGTGTCCCCGGCGCCGCGCCCCTGCTCCACGGCGGCGGGGGCCTGCTGCTCCTCGGCGCTGCCGACGGGGACGGCGAGCGGGGCGAGGGCGGTGCCCACGCCCGTACGGCGGCGGCCTGGGCCGACCGCGTGGGCGTCGCGCCGGCGCTCGCGGCCGACGCGACCCGCTCCGTGCTGCTGCGCCCGGACGGGCACGTCGTGTGGGCCGAGGGCTCGGGCTCGCTGGAGACGGCCCTGAAGAACTGGTTCGGCACGCCGCGCTGAGCGACCGGGGACACGGAAGAGGCGCCCGCGGTCACCGCGGGCGCTTTCGTGTACGGGGACGTGGCCGTTCGGGCCGCGTGGGGGCGGTCAGACCACTTCGAGGGCGAAGCCCGCCTTCAGCCACTTGCTGGACTCGACGGAGATCCCGAGGACCCGGTCGCCCGGCGCGAGCTGCGGCAGGACCTCCTCCAGCTGGAAGAACGGCATCGCGTTGCCCGTGTTGGCGATGGTGTCCACGCGGGTGATCTCCTCCGCGAGCGGCAGGTCCAGGCCCTCGACGATCCGCCGCGTCATGCGCCCCGACAGCTGGGGCGGCAGCAGGTAGTCCACGTCCGTGGCCGTCCAGCCCAGATCGCCGAGCAGTTCCTCGGCGATCTCCCGGGACATCACCGGGACGGACTCCTCGATCGCCTTGTAGTCCTCCTTGATGTGCGCGCGGTCCGCGTGGGCCCGGTCGAGCGCGCCGGTCCACTCCACGATCTGGCCCGGCGCGCGGCCCCGCCCGGTCAGCCGGTTGAGGACCCGGCGGATCACCGGCGCGCCCCCGGTCGGCTCCGAGGTCAGCACGGCCGCGCCGGCGCCGTCGCCGAACAGCACGAAGTTGACCAGCTCGCCCGAGTCGAGCTTCCTGAGGTCGACGCCCGGGTCGTAGTGCCGGGAGCACAGCTCGCCGCCGATCACCAGGGCCGTGCGGTGCCCGCCCGTGCGCAGCATCTGGCCGCCGACGTCGAGCGCCTGGAAGGCACCCGCGCAGCCCGACTGCAGCTGGTAGGTCGGCACGCCGTCGATCCCGAGCCGGTCCGCGACGATGTTGACCGTCGCGGGCATCAGCTGGTCGGGCGTGGCGGTGCCGAGGACGACCAGGTCGATGTCACCGGGCCCGAGGCCGGCGTCCGCCAGGGCGCGGGCGCCTGCCTCGGTCGCCAGATCGGCGAGGGTGGACCGGAGCTTGCCGGTCCCCAGATCCACCGACAGGTGCCGGGCCCTGGTCCCGACGAACGCGTCGACCCACTCCTCCCAGATCGGGTCCATGCCGAAGTGCCGGGCCAGGTCCGCGTTCTCGAGGGGGTCACCGGGCAGGGCGGTGCCCACGGACAGGATGTGGATTTCCGAGGCTTCCATCCCGCCACTCTCGGCCGCCCGGCTGTCGCTCCGCTGACGCCCGCCTAAAGGGCTCCTTAGGGCCTGTCCGGCGGCCCTCGGACGTCAGTCCCCCTCCGCGAGGATGCCCTTGATCTCCAGCATGCTGCGCAGGGCGGCGAACACGGCGGTGAAGGCCCTGTCCATGTCCGCCTTGGCCGCGGTGTACCAGCCGCCGTTGACGGCGGCCGCTCCGAACCGGTTTCTCACGTGCCCGAGTGCGACCATGTCGACGATGCTGGCGTCGCGTGCGCTCTCCAGTTCGGCGAGACTTCTCGGGGCCGCGTTCTCCAGGAAGAGCCTGTCCGGGCCGCAGTCGTTCAGCAGCGCCAGGATGTGCCGCTTGTACAGGCCGTACACCTCGGCGTTGGCGTCATCACCCAGCCCCGAATTCACCGTGCCGTAGTGGTGGTGCCGCCGGTGCGTGTCGAGCGTGGTGGCGAACTCCGTGCTCAGGAGGTCCAATTGCGTTTTCGCCGCCACCAGTTTCGCGTAGATGCGTTTCAGCTTCTCACTGCCGTGCACCTGCCCGGCTCCGTTGCGCCAGGCGACGAGAGCCGCGCCTTGCGCTTTGGCGGCCTCCCGGAATTCGTTGACCAGGGTCGCGACGTCGTTGAAGACGTGTTCTCCCTGGGCGTGGGCGACTCCGGCCGTGCTGTTGTTCTCTCCGATCACCCGCTGGACCGCGGCACCCCCGGTGACGGCCCGCTGCTCCCGTTCGGCGGCGGGTGCGTGTGTGACCTCGGGGAGTGCGGAGCGCAGGACGCGGGTGGCGTTGGTCTCGGCTTCGCGTTCGTAGCGGTCGGAGGGGTCGGAGATCTTCAGGCCGCTTCCGTTGTCGGTGCCTGCGACGGGGCCCTGACGTTGCTGGATGACGTGGGTGAGTTCGTGGGCGAGGGTGTGCCGGTCTCCGCCGCCTTCACCGATGACGACGTGGTTGCCGGAGGTGTAGGCGCGGGCGCCGACCTCGGCGGCGGAGGCCCTGGCGGCGGAGTCGTCGTGGACGCGGACGTCGGAGAAGTCCGCGCCGAGCCGGGATTCCATGTCGGTGCGGGTGGCGTCGTCGAGGGGACGTCCGGAGGTGCGCAGCACGTCGTGGACGGCGGAGCGCTGCACGGCGGGCTGTCCGGCCCGCGCGTTCTGCTGGTGGCCGCAGCCGGCCGTGTGCTGGTGCTGCTCCTGGGCCCAGGGGTGACCCGCCTGGCGCAGGAGCTGAACCAGCGCCTTGTTCCCGGCGGTGCGTTGGATGTCGAGGGCGTCGGACGGGGCGAGCGGGGCTCGCGCCGCCGTCTGCTGGTGTCGGTGTTCGGAGTCCGGAGACCGGTCGCCTTCGCGAGCCATGAAGAGGGCGCCTTTCCGCGGAGACAGTCGGGTTCCACTCCACGACACCGCTTCGAACAGGCCGGAGGAATGCCTCGGCGGGCAGGAGGGAGGGCAGCGGTCGCTGCCCGAGCGCCCCGGGGCGGGCCCTCCGAGAACACGCGCGTCACCGGCCCGCCCGGGTGTGAGGACGTACTCCGGTGGCCGGCGTCGGCTGCCGCGGCGAGGTGGATCTTCGCGGTGAGTCCGGCGCGGGACCGTCCGGGGGCATGGCCGGCCGGCGCGCCGGCCGGGCCCGTCAAGGGGTGACCGCGACCGCTCGGCGACGGCTTTAGGTCACGCTAAGCAGCCCGCAAGCCGCGTCGGCGACGTTGCCCGCAAGACCGTCTGGCATCACGAGGGATGGGTTCATGGCCAACGAAGCGAAACTCCGGGACTACCTCAAGCGGGTGACGACCGACCTGCAGCAGACCCGGCAGAGGCTGACCGACGTCGAGGCCGCGGCGCACGAGCCGATCGCGATCGTCGGCATCGGCTGCCGCTTCCCGGCCGATGTGCGCAGTCCCGAGGATCTGTGGCGGCTGCTCGCCGCCGGCGGCGACGCGATCACCGACTTCCCCGAGGGCCGGGGCTGGGACCTCGACCGGCTGCACGCGCCGGGCCCCGAGTCCGACGCCCAGGCCACCACGTACGTGGCCAAGGGTGGCTTCCTGCACGACGCGGGCCTCTTCGACGCGGGCTTCTTCGGCATCAGCCCGCGCGAGGCCGAGGCGATGGAGCCGCAGCAGCGCGTGCTCCTGGAGACCGCGTGGGAGGCCCTGGAGCGCTCCGGGATCTCCCCGGACAGCCTGCGCGGCAGCGACACCGGCGTGTTCGTCGGTGCCATCGCCCAGGACTACGCGCGCCCCGAGGAGATACGCCCCGAGCTGGAGGGCTACCTCGTCACCAACACGACGAGCGTGGCCTCCGGCCGGATCGCCTACACCCTGGGCCTCGAAGGCCCCGCGCTCACCATCGACACCGCCTGCTCGGCCTCGCTGGTCGCGCTGCACCTCGCCACCCGGTCGCTGCGGCAGGGCGAGTGCTCGCTCGCCCTCGCGGGCGGCGCGACGGTCATGGCGTCCCCGGTGCTGCTCACCGAGTTCAGCCGACAGCGCGGGCTCGCGGCCGACGGCCGCTGCAAGGCCTTCGCCTCCGGCGCGGACGGCACCGGCTTCAGCGAGGGCTCCGCGCTGCTCGTCCTGGAGCGTCTCTCGGACGCCCGCCGCAACGGCCACCCGGTGCTCGCGGTGATCCGCGGCACGGCCGCGAACCAGGACGGCGCGAGCAACGGCCTGACCGCGCCCAACGGCCCTTCGCAGGAGGCCGTCATCCGCCAGGCCCTGGCCGACGGGCGCCTGACGGCGGACCAGGTCGACGCGGTCGAGGCGCACGGCACCGGCACCCGCCTCGGCGACCCGATCGAGGCCCAGGCCCTGATCAACACGTACGGGCAGGGCCGCGGCGGCGACGAGCCGGTGTGGCTGGGCTCGATCAAGTCGAACATCGGCCACACGCAGGCCGCGGCGGGCGTCGCCGGCGTCATCAAGATGATCATGGCGATGCGGAACGGGGTGCTTCCCCGGACCCTGCACGCCGACGAGCCGACGGACCACGTGGACTGGTCGGACGGCACCGTACGACTCCTCACCGAGGAGCAGCCGTGGCCGGCGCGGAGCGGCCGGCCCCGCCGTGCGGGTGTGTCGTCGTTCGGCATCAGCGGGACGAACGCGCACGTCGTGATCGAGCAGGCCCCCGAGGAACCCCCCACGGCCACCGACGGGGCCGAACCGTTCGACCTTCCGTGGTTGTTGTCGGCGAAGAGCGAGCAAGCCCTGCGCGATCAAGCGCGCCGGCTCCACACGTACGCGACCGAGCACCCCGACACCCCGCCGCAGGACATCGCGGGAGCGCTCGCGGCCCGTACTTGCTTCGACCACCGCGCCGTCGTCGACGCGGCGGACGGACGCGAGGCGCTGCTCACCGCCCTGGACGCGCTCGCCGAGGGCTCCGAGGCCCCCGGCCTGACCACCGGCACCGCACTCACCGGCAAGACGGCCTTCCTCTTCACCGGCCAGGGCAGCCAGCGCCCCGGCATGGGACGCGAACTGTACGAATCCGAGCCCGTGTTCGCCGCCGCGTTCGACGAGATCACCGCTCTCTTCGACCCCCACCTCGACCAGCCCCTGCGCCAGGTCATGTGGAACCAGGACCCCACCACCCTCCACCAGACCCAGTACACCCAAGCAGCCCTCTTCACCCTCCAAACCGCACTCCACCGCACCCTGGAAGCCCAAGGACTCACCCCCGACGCCCTCATCGGCCACTCCATCGGCGAAATCGCCGCCGCCCACGCCGCCGGCGTCCTGGACCTCACCGACGCCGTCACCCTCGTCGCGGTACGCGGCCGGCTGATGCAGGCCGCCCGTGGCGACGGTGCGATGCTCGCCGTGCGCGCCTCGGAGGAGGAGGTGCGGGAGGTCCTCGCCGGTGTCGAGGGCGATCTGGACGTCGCGGCCGTGAACGGGCCGGAGGCCACGGTGATCTCCGGCTCCCGGAGCGCGGCCGAGGCGGTGGCGCAGCACTTCGCGGCGCTGGGCCGCAAAACCACCCGCCTGACGGTCAGCCACGCCTTCCACTCACCCCACATGGACGAGGTCCTGGAGGAGTTCCGCACGGCGATCAGCGACCTGACCTTCCACCCCCCGAAGATCCCCGTCATCTCCAACATCACCGGCCTGCCCGCCACCGACGACGACCTCCGCTCCCCCCACTACTGGGCCCGCCACATCCGCGGAACCGTCCGCTTCCACCCCGGCATCCAACACCTCCAGACCAACAACACCACCCGCTACCTCGAACTCGGCCCCGACACCACCCTCACCGCACTCGCCCAACAGACCCTGGACGGAACCGAAGCCCTCCTCACACCCACCCTGCGCAAGAACACCCCCGAACCCACCACCCTCACCACCGCACTCGCCCGCCTCCACACCACCGGCCACACCCCCACCACCTGGCAACCCCAGACCCCGACACCCTCCGTGGAAGGCCTGCCCACCTACCCCTTCCAGCACGAGCACTACTGGATCGAGCGGACGACCGCGGTCGGGACCGACGTGACGTCCGCCGGGCTAGTGTCCGCCGGGCATCCGTTCCTGGGCGCCCTGGTCACCCTCGCGGACAGCGACCAGCTGGTGTTCACCGGCCGGATCTCGACGCGCACCCACCCCTGGCTCGCCGACCACACCATCTCCGGCACCACCCTCCTGCCCGGCACCGCGTTCACGGACCTCGCCCTCCACGCCGCCGGCCACACCGACACGCCCACGCTGGAGGACCTCACCCTCGAAGCACCCCTCGTCCTGCGCGAGAAGGGTTCGGTGGAGGTGCAGTTGGTGGTCGACCCTGCGGCCGGGTCCGACCGGCGGGCGTTCACGATCCACGCGCGGGGCGAGGACGCCGAGTCGTGGACCCGGCACGCCTCCGGCACCCTCTCCGTCGCCCCGGGCGCGGGGGCGGACCGTGCGTCCCTGCCGTGGCCGCCGCCCGGCGAGCGGGCCGACCTGACCGGTCTCTACGAGGAACTGCACGCCCGGGGCTACGCGTACGGCACCGCCTTCCAGGGCCTCACGGCGGCCTGGCGCGACGGCGACGACCTGTACGCCGAGATCGAGCTGCCCGAGGAGGCCGACGCCCTCGGGCACCCGGTGCACCCCGCGCTCCTCGACGCCGCGCTCCACCCGCTGCTGCTCGACCTGGTGGGCGGCGACCCGGCGACGGTGCGGCTGCCGTTCAGCTGGTCCGACGTCACCCTGCACGCGACCGGCGCCGCCCGGCTGCGGGTCCGGCTGACCCGGTCCGGCGCCGACACGGTCACGCTGGCCGCCGACGACCCCGAGGGCGGTCCCGTCGTGGACGTCGGCGCCCTCCTGATCCGTCCGGCCGACATCGGTGCCGCGTCCGCCGCCTCCGGCGACGGCTCGCACGCCCTGTACCGGGTCGACTGGCGGCCCGTTCCCGGCGCCGCCGAGGCCCGTGCGGGGGACGCCGCCCCCGTCCGCGCGGTGATGGGCCCCGACGTCATCGGAGTCGCCGACGCCCTCGGTGACGGCGCCGTGCGGTACGCCGACCTCGACGAGCTGGCCGCCGCCGACGGGCCCGTGCCGGCCGAGGTGCTGGTGCCGTTCACGCCGGGACGCCCGCCCCGGGGCACGTACGACCCGGTGGCGATCGCCCGCGAGGCGCCGCACCGGATGCTGGGGCTGATCCAGCGCTGGCTGGCCGACGAGCGGTTCGCCGACTCGCGGATGGTCGTCGTCACGCGCAACGCGGTCTCCACCCGCTACGACGAGTCGATCCGGGACCAGAGCCTGGCCGTGTGGGGGCTGGTGCGTTCCGCGCAGACCGAGCACCCGGGCCGCTTCCTGCTGGTCGACGTGGACCGGGACGAGGCCTCGTACCGGTCGCTCGGCGCGGCGCTCGACACGCCCGACGAGACGCAGCTCGCGCTGCGCCGCGGCACCGTGCTCACCGCCCGGCTCTCGCCGAGTGCGCCCGAGGGGCGCCTCCCCGTGCCGGCGGGCGACGCGAACTGGCGGCTCGGCGCGACGGCCGAGGGCACCCTGGAGAACCTGGCGCTGCTGCCCGCCGAGGCGCCCGACGCGCCGCTCGCCCCCGGTCAGGTGCGGGTCGGGGTGCGGGCAGCGGGCCTGAACTTCCGCGACGTCCTGATCACCCTCGGCCAGTACCCGGGCGAGGCGCCGATCGCCAGCGAGGGCGCCGGACACGTCCTGGAGACCGGCCCCGGCGTCGTCGGCCTCGCGCCCGGCGACCGGGTGATGGGCCTGTTCACCGAGGGCGCGGCCGGGCCGGTCGCGGTCACCGACCACCGGCTGCTCTCCCGGGTGCCGGCCGGCTGGTCCTTCACCCAGGCCGCCGCGACGCCGGTGGTGTTCCTGACCGCCCTGTACGCCCTGACCGACCTGGCCGACGCCCGCGCCGGGCAGACGGCGCTGATCCACGCCGCCGCCGGCGGCGTCGGCATGGCCGCGACGCAGATCGCCCGCGCCCTGGGGCTGGAGGTCTACGGCACGGCCTCGCCCGCCAAGTGGGACGCGCTGCGCTTCCAGGGCTTCGACGACGCCCACCTCGCGAACTCGCGCACCCTCGACTTCGAGCGGGAGATCCTGGCAGCCACCGACGGCCGCGGCGTGGACGTGGTCCTCGACGCGCTCGTCGGCGAGTACGTCGACGCGTCGCTGCGGCTCCTGCCGCACGGCGGCCGGTTCATCGAGATGGGCAAGGCCGACATCCGCGATCCCGAGCGGGTGGCCCGGGACCACCCCGGCGTGGTCTACCGCTCGTTCGACCTCATGGAGGCCGGCCCGGACCGCATCCGGGAGATGCTCGCCGAACTCCTCGCCCTGTTCGAGGCGGGCCGGCTCGGCCCGCTGCCGGTGGAGGCCTGGGACGTCCGGCGGGCCCGGGACGCCTTCCGGCACCTGGGCCAGGCCCGGCACACCGGCAAGGTGGTCCTCACCCTGCCGCGCGCCCTGGACACCGACGGCACGGTCCTCGTGACCGGCGCCACCGGCACCCTCGGGCGGCTCGTCGCCCGTCACCTGGCCGCCCGCCACGGCATCCGGCACCTGCTCCTGACGAGCCGGCGCGGTCCCGGGGCCCCCGGCGCCGACGAGCTGGTCGCCGAGCTCGCGGAGATCGGCGCCCGGGCCACCGTCGTCGCCTGCGACACGGGCGATCCGGCGTCGGTGCGGCGGCTGTTCGCCTCGGTCGACCCGGCGCACCCGCTGACCGCCGTGGTGCACACGGCCGGTGTCCTCGACGACGGCACGATCGAGTCGATGACACCGGAGCGGCTCGACCGGGTCGCGCGCTCCAAGCAGGACGCGGCGTGGCTGATCACGGACGAGATACGCGACCTGGACCTGGCCGCGTACGTGATGTTCTCCTCGTTCGCCGGGATCATCGGCAACGCCGGGCAGTCCAACTACGCGGCCACCAACTCCTTCCTGGACGGCGTCGCCGCGTACCAGCGCTCCAACGGACTTCCGGGCGTCTCGCTCGCCTGGGGTCTGTGGGGCGCGGAGGGGACGGCGGACGGCGGCGGCATGGCCGGGACCCTCGACGCGGGCGACCTGGCCCGGCTCGCGGGCGCGGGGCTCGCTCCCATCGACCCCGAGCGGGGCCTGGCGCTGTTCGACGAGGCGCTGACCACCGACGAGCCGCTGCTCGTCCCGCTGCGGCTCGACGTGCCCGCGTTGCGGGCCCGCGCCGAGGCGGGCACCCTGCCTCCGCTGCTGCGCGGTCTGGTGCGCTCGCGCACCCGGCGCGCCGCGGCGGGGCGTCCGGCCCCGGCGGGTGCCGGGTCGCTCGCGGAGCGGCTCGCCGGCGCCGACGCGGCCGAACGCGACCGGCAGCTCCTCGCGCTCGTGCGGGCCGAGGCGGCGGCGGTGCTGGGGCACGGCGCCGGTGACACGCTCGCCCCGGAGCGGGCGTTCAAGGACGTCGGCTTCGACTCGCTGACGGCGGTCGAGCTGCGCAACCGGCTCAACGCGGCCACCGGCCTGCGCCTGCCGTCGTCGCTGGTCTTCGACCACCCCACGCCGGCCGCCCTCGCGGCGCACCTGCGCACCGGCCTGTTCGGCGACGCCGAGCCGGCCACGGCTCCGGCCGCCCGGCGCGCGGCGCCGGCCGCGGCGGTGCCGGCCGACGACGACCCGATCGCCATCGTCGGGATGGCCTGCCGCTACGCGGGCGGTGTCGCCTCGCCCGAGGACCTGTGGCGGCTCGTGCTGTCCGGCACGGACGCGGTGACCGGCTTCCCCGAGGACCGCGGCTGGGACACGGAGGCCCTGTACGACCCCGATCCGACCCGGTCCGGCACCTCGTACACGCGGCGCGGCGCGTTCCTCACCGGCGCCGACCGTTTCGACGCGGCCTTCTTCGGGATCAACCCGCGCGAGGCGACGGCCATGGACCCGCAGCAGCGGCTGCTCCTGGAGACGGCGTGGGAGGCCGTGGAGCGGTCCGGGATCGACCCGACGACGCTGCGCGGCAGCGACACGGGCGTGTTCGCGGGCGTCGTCGCCGGCGACTACGTGACCCGGCTCGGCCGGGCGCCGGAGGCGGTCGAGGGCTATCTGGCGACCGGCACCACGGCGAGCGTGGCCTCCGGCCGCATCGCCTACTCCTTCGGCTTCGAGGGCCCCGCGGTCTCCGTGGACACGGCGTGCTCGTCGTCGCTGGTGGCGCTGCACCTGGCCGCGCAGTCGCTGCGGCAGGGCGAGTGCTCGCTGGCCCTGGCCGGCGGCGCGACCGTCCTCGCGGGTCCCACGAGCTTCGTCGAGTTCAGCCGGCAGCGGGCCCTGTCGCCCGACGGCCACGCCAAGGCCTTCTCGGACGCGGCGGACGGCACCGGCTGGGGCGAGGGCGCGGGTCTATTGCTCCTGGAGCGGCTCTCCGACGCGCGCCGCAACGGGCACCCGGTCCTCGCCCTGGTGCGGGGCACGGCCACCAACCAGGACGGCGCGAGCAACGGCCTGTCCGCGCCGAACGGCCCTTCGCAGGAGCGGGTGATCCGCCAGGCCCTGGCCAACGCGCGCCTGACCGCCGGCCAGGTCGACGCGGTCGAGGCCCACGGCACCGGCACCCGCCTCGGCGACCCGATCGAGGCCCAGGCCCTCATCAACACCTACGGCACGGAACGCGACGCCGAACACCCCCTCTGGCTCGGCTCGTTGAAGTCCAACATCGGGCACACGATGGCGGCGGCCGGGGTCGGCGGCGTCATCAAGATGATCATGGCGATGCGCAACGGCCGGCTGCCGAAGACGCTCCACGTCGAGCGGCCGACGACGCACGTCGACTGGTCCGACGGCACCGTACGCCTGCTCACCGAGGAACAGACGTGGCACACCACGGGCGACGAGCCGCGCCGGGCGGGCGTCTCCTCGTTCGGCATCAGCGGCACCAACGCCCACGTGATCATCGAACAGGCACCGGAAGAGGATGTGATCACCGAGCAGGCCCCGGAAGGCACCGGCGCCGCCGATGACACCGAACTCCCCGACCTGCCCTGGCTGCTGTCGGCCAAGAGCGAGCAAGCCCTGCGCGACCAGGCCCGCCGGCTCCACACCTACACCACCGAACACCCCGAGACACCCACACACCGGATCGCCGCCACACTCGCCACCCGCGCCCGCTTCGACCACCGCGCCGTCATCGCCGCCGACGACCGCACGTCCCTGCTCACCGCCCTCGACGCACTCGCCGAGGGCAGGGAGATGCCCGGTCTGGTGACCGGCACGACGGTGGGCCACGAGCCCGGCCGCGCCGTGTTCGTCTTCCCCGGCCAGGGCAGCCAGTGGCTCGCCATGGGACGCGCCCTGATGCGGGACAGCGAGGACTTCGCCGGTTACGTGCGGGAGTGCGCCGAAGCGCTCGCCCCGTACACGGACTGGGACCTGACCGCGGTCCTCGCGGGCGACCCCGACGCCGCCCCGCTCGACCGGGTCGACGTCGTACAGCCCGCGCTGTTCGCGATGATGGTGTCGCTCGCCCGGCTCTGGCGCCGGCACGGCGTCGAGCCGGCCGCGGTGATCGGCCACTCCCAGGGCGAGATCGCCGCCGCGTACCTGGCCGGCGCCCTCACGCTCGCCGACGCCGCCCGGATCGCCGCGCTGCGCAGCCGCGCCATCACCCGGCTCGCGGGCACCGGCGGCATGCTGTCGGTGCAGCTGCCCGCCGGCGTCGTACGGGAGAGGCTGATCGACGACACGTACGTCGCCGCCGTCAACGGCCCCGCGCTCACCGTCGTCTCGGGCGCCCCGCAGGCCCTGGAGACGCTCAAGGAGACGTTCACCGGCGAGGGCGTCCGGGCCAGGACGGTCCCCGTCGACTACGCCTCGCACTCCCCGCACGTCGACGCGCTCCGCGACGAGCTGCGCGAACTGCTCGCCGGGATCGAACCGCGCGCCACGGACGTGCCGTTCTGGTCCACGGTCACGCGCGGCCCGCTCGCGGGCACCGAGCTCACCGTCGACTACTGGGTGCGCAACCTGCGCGAGCCGGTGCTCTTCGAGGAGACCGTGCGCGGGCTGCTCGCCGCCGGACACACCACCTTCGTCGAGGCCAGCGCGCACCCCGTGCTCGTCCCCGCGATCCAGGACACCGCGGAGGAGGCGGGCGCCGCCGCCGCCGCGCTCGGCACGCTCCGCCGTGACCAAGGGGGCCTCGACCGCTTCGGCACCTCGCTGGCCGAGGCGCACGTCACCGGCACCTCGCCCGCGGCGTGGCGGCCCCCGATGCCGCCCGCGGACCCGGCGGGGCCGCCCACGTACCCGTTCCAGCGGCAGCGCTACTGGCTGGAGGCCACCGGCGGGGCCGTCGACGCGGACGGCCTCGGTCTGGACACGGCCGGGCACCCGCTGCTCGGCGCGAGCGTCCCGCTCGCCGACTCCGGCCAGGTCGTGTTCACCGGCCGCGTCTCCCCGCGCACCCACCCCTGGCTCGCCGAGCACGCGGTGGAGGGCACGGCGCTGCTGCCGGGCACCGGTCTCCTGGACCTGGCGCTGCACGCGGCGGACCGCACCGGTGCGGACGGCGTCGAGGACCTCACCCTGGAGGCCCCGCTGGTCCTCTCAGAGCAGGGCGCGACGGTGCTCCAGGTGACGGTCGGCGCGCCGGACGAGGCGGGCCGCCGGCCGCTGGGCGTCCACTCCAGGACGGGTGACGACGCGGAGTGGATCCGGCACGCGACCGGCCTGCTCGGCGCGGCCTCCGCCTCAGCCCCGGCCGACCGGGCCTCCGCCGGGCACGCGGTCTGGCCGCCGGCCGGGAAGCCGGTCGAGCTCGGCGACGCGTACGGCGAACTGCTCGCCCGCGGCTACGCGTACGGGCCGCTGTTCCAGGGCCTCACCGCGCTCTGGCGCGACGGCGACGACCTCTACGCCGAGGTGTCGCTGCCCGAGGACACCGACACCGCCGGTCACTCCGTCCACCCGGCGCTCCTCGACGCCGCCCTGCACCCGCTGGCCCTCGCGCCGGCCGGCCCGGACGGCTCCGGGGGATCCGGGGGATCCGGGGAGATCCTGCTGCCCTTCTCCTTCGGCGGCGTACGGCTGCACCGCACCGGCGCGAAGGCGCTGCGGGTGCGGCTGACCAGGACCGGTGAGACCTCGGTCGCCCTGCGGCTCACCGACGCGGAGGGCGCGCCCGTCGCCGGGGTCGAGACGCTGGCCCTGCGTCCGCTGCCGGCCGCCGAGCTGGCCGCGCTGCGCTCGCGGGGCGCGGCGGACCTGCCGCTGTACGCGGTCGACTGGACGGCCGCCGGTCGGACCGCCCCGGCCGAGGGCACGTGGGCGGTGGTCGGAGAGCACGGCGCCGCGTTCGCCGCTGCGCTCGGCGACGCGCCCGTGTTCGCCGGCTCGGCCGAGCTCCGCGCGGCCGTCGCCGACGGCTCGCTGCGCCTGCCGGACACCGTCCTCGCCGTCCTTCCGGCGACCGAGGAGCCCCCGGGCGCGGCCGGCGCCCTCCCGACGGGTGCCGATGTCCGGGCCGTGCTCGACCCGCTGCTCGCGCTGCTGCGCGACTGGCAGTCCGACGAACTCCTCACCGCCGGACGCCTCCTGGTGGCCGCGCGCGGCGCGGTCGCGGTACGGGACGGCGACACCGTCGATCCGGTGGCCGCCGCCGCGTGGGGGCTGCTGCGCACGGCACGGAGCGAGAACCCGGACCGGATCGCGCTGGTGGACCACGACGGCACGGACGCCTCGCTGCGCGCCCTGGCCGCGGACGCCGGACCCGCCGAGAGCGAACTCGCGCTGCGCGAGGGCACCTGGTACGCGCCCCGGCTCACCGCCCTGCCGGACGCGCCGGGGCCAGGCACCGGAGCCGACGCCGGGACCGGGGCCGGGGCCCGGCCGTGGGATCCGGACGGCACCGTCCTGGTCACCGGTGGCACCGGCACCCTCGGCGGGCTCCTCGCCCGCCGGCTCGTCACCGGCCACGGCGTCCGGCACCTGCTGCTCACCGGCCGGCGGGGACCCTCCGCCCCGGGCGCCGCGGAACTCGCCGCCGAACTCACCGCGCTGGGCGCGGAGGTCCGGATCGAGGCCTGCGACGCGGGCGACCGCGACGCACTGGCCGCGCTGCTCGCCGGGATCCCCGCGGACCGCCCGCTCACGGCGATCGTGCACGCGGCGGGCGTCCTGGACGACGGCGTCGTCCGGTCGCTCACCCCGGAGCGGCTCGACACGGTGCTCTCCGCCAAGGCCGACGCGGCCCTGCACCTGCACGACCTCACCCGCGAGCTGCCGCTCGCCGCGTTCGTCCTGTTCTCCTCGCTCGCCGGCGTGGTGGGCAACGCGGGACAGGGCAACTACGCCGCCGCCAACGCCCTGCTGGACGGCCTGGCCGTACGCCGCCGGGCCCTCGGCCTGCCCGCGCTCTCCCTGGCCTGGGGACTCTGGGCCGACGGCAGCGCGCTGACCGGGCACCTCGACGGGCGGGAACGCGACCGGCTCGGCCGCGACGGCGTCGTGCCCCTGACGGCCGAGGACGGGCTCGCCCTCCTCGACCGCGCCCTGGCCGGAGCGCCGGCCGCCGTCGTCGCCGCGCGCCTGGACCGCGCCGAACTCCGGCGCCGCGCCGGGGCCGGGCTGCTGCCGCCGCTGTTCGGCGGACTCGCGCCGGCGCCCGCGCGCCGGGCCGCCGCGACCCCCTCGGGCTCCCTGGCCGAGCGCCTCGGCCAGGTGCCGGAGAAGGACCGGGAGCGCCTGGTCCTCGACCTGGTGCGGGAGACGGCCGCGCTCGTCCTCGGCCACAGCGACACCGGTCTCATCGACGACGAGCACTCGTTCAAGGAGCTCGGCTTCGACTCCCTGACGGCGGTGGAGTTCCGCAACCGGTTGAACGCCGCCACCGGGCTGCGCCTGCCGGCGACCGTGGTCTTCGACCACCCGTCGCCGGCCGCGCTGGCCACGCTGCTGCGCGGCCGGGCCGAGGAGGCCGCGGTGCGGGCGGCGGGCGCTCCCGACACGAACACGGCCCCGGCCGCCGGCGCCGGTCCGCTCGCCGGGCTCGACGCCCTGGAGAAGGCGCTCGCCCTGACCCTGGAGACCGACACCGACACCCGTGCGGAGGTCGTCAGGCGGCTGCGGGACCTGCTCGACGGCCTGGAGGCCCCGGCGACCCCGGCGGGCTCCCCGGCTGCGGGCCCCGAGGACGTGGCCGGCCGGATCGAGTCCGCCTCGGCGAGCGACCTCCTCGACCTCATCGACAGCGAATTCGGCAGGAAGGACCGGTCGAAGTGACGACGACGCCGACGACGGAGAGCACCACCGGGACGGGCTCCACCGCCGAACCCGCCTCCCAGGAGGAACGTCTGGTCGAGTACCTCAAGTGGATGACCGCCGAGCTGCACAGGACGCGGCAGAAGCTCGGCGAGGCGGAGTCCGCGGCCCGGGAGCCGATCGCCGTGGTCGGCATCGGCTGCCGCTACCCCGGCGGCGTGCGCGGCCCCGAGGACCTCTGGCGGGTCGTGGACTCCGGCACCGACGCCATCGGCGGGTTCCCGGAGGACCGCGGCTGGGACCTCGACGCGCTGTACGACGCCGACCCGGACCGGTCGGGCACCTCGTACACCCGCAGTGGCGGTTTCCTGCCGGACGCCGCCGAGTTCGACGCGGGCTTCTTCGGACTCGGCCCGCGCGAGGCGCTGGCCACCGACCCGCAGCACCGGCAGCTCCTGGAGACCGCGTGGGAGGCGCTGGAGCAGGCCGGGCTCGACCCGCGCGAGCTGCGGGGCAGCCGGACGGCGGTCTTCGCGGGCCTGATGTACAGCGACTACGCGGCACGGCTCCCCGTCATCCCGCCGGAGGTGGAGGGCTTCATCGGCAACGGCACCGCGCCGTCGGTCGCCACCGGCCGCATCTCGTACACCTTCGGTTTCGAGGGCCCGTCCGTCACCGTCGACACCGCCTGCTCCTCCTCCCTGGTCGCCGTCCACCTGGCCGTCCAGGCGCTGCGCCAGGGCGAGTGCTCGCTCGCCCTGGCGGGCGGCGCGACGGTGCTGTCGACGCCCGGCCTGTTCACCGAGTTCAGCCGGCAGCGGGGTCTGTCCGCCGACGGCCGCTGCAAGTCCTTCGCGGCCGGCGCCGACGGCACCGGCTTCGGGGAGGGCTCGGCCCTGGTCGTCCTGGAGCGGCTGTCCGACGCCCGCCGCAACGGGCACGAGGTCCTCGCCGTCATCCGTGGCAGCGCCGTCAACCAGGACGGCGCGAGCAACGGGCTCACCGCCCCCAACGGGCCCGCCCAGGAGGCGGTGATCCGGCAGGCCCTCGACAACGCCCGGCTGGCCCCCGCCGACGTCGACGCCGTCGAGGCGCACGGCACCGGCACCACGCTCGGCGACCCGATCGAGGCCCAGGCCCTGATCAACGCGTACGGGCGGGAGCGGGCGGACGACCGGCCGTTGTGGCTGGGCGCGCTCAAGTCGAACATCGGCCACACCCAGGCCGCGGCCGGCGTGGGCGGCGTCATCAAGATGGTGATGGCCCTGCGCAACGGCGTGCTGCCCCGCACGCTGCACGCGGACGAGCCGACCCCCCACGTGGACTGGTCGGACGGCACGGTCCGGCTGCTGACCGCGCCCCGCCCCTGGCCGGCCGAGGAGGGCCGGCCGCGCCGGGCCGGGGTCTCCTCCTTCGGGATCAGCGGCACCAACGCGCACCTGATCCTGGAGGAGGCTCCGGAGGAGCCGGCCGACGGGGCGCCGGGGGCGGGCGCCGGGCCCGAGGCGGATGCCGGGACCAAAACGAACACCGGGACCGGGGCGGATACCGGGCTCCCGCTGGTCGCCTGGCCGCTGTCCGGGCGGGGCCCGGAAGCTCCGGCCGCGCAGGCACGGCGGCTGCTCGGCCATCTGGCGGAGCACCCCGGGGCGACCGACGCCGAGGTGGCGCGGGCCCTGGCCGCACGGCCCGCCCTGGAGGACCGGGCCGTCGTGCTCGGCGAGGACCGCGAGGCCCTGCTGCGCGGCCTGGAGGACCTGGCGTCCGGCGCCCGGTCCCCGGCCGTCGTCCGGGGCAGGACCGAGCGCCGCGCGGGCACCGCGTTCCTCTTCACCGGGCAGGGCAGCCAGCGCCTCGGCATGGGCCGCGAACTGTACGGGTCCCACCCGGTGTTCGCCGCCGCCTTCGACGAGGTGTGCGGGCTCTTCGACCGGCACCTGGAACGGCCCCTGCGCGACGTCGTGTTCGCGGCGCCCCGCACTCCCGAAGCCGCGCTGCTCGACCGTACGCGGTACGCGCAGGCCGCCCTGTTCGCGCTGGAGACGGCGCTGTTCCGGGTGCTCGGACACCACGGTCTCGTACCGGACTTCGTCATCGGGCACTCGGTGGGCGAGCTGGCCGCCGCGTACGCGGCGGGCGTGCTGACCCTGGAGGACGGGGTGGCGCTCGTGGCCGTGCGCGGGCGGCTCATGGAGTCGGCGCGCGGCGACGGCGCGATGGTGTCGCTGCAGACCTCCGCCGAGGAGGTCGAGGCCTTCCTGACGGAGTACGCGGAAAGCGGGGAAGGCACGGAAGCCGGGGAAGGCGGAGAAGGCGCCGGGGGCGCGCGGGGCTTCGCGGGCCGGCTGTCGATCGCGGCGGTCAACGGGCCCCGGTCGGTGGTCGTCTCGGGCGACGCCGACGCGGCCGCCGAGGCCGCGGCGCACTGGCGGGCGCGGGGCCGCAAGACCAAGCGGCTGCGGGTGAGCCACGCTTTCCACTCGCACCACATGGACGGCATCCTGGAGGAGTTCCGCCGGGCCGTGGCGAAGCTGTCCTTCGCGCCGCCGGTGATCCCCCTGGTCTCCAACCTGACCGGCCGGCCGGCGAGCGCCGGGGAACTGGCCGACCCCGACCACTGGGTGCGACACGTCCGCGAGGCGGTCCGCTTCCACCCGGGCGTCCGGCACCTGGAGGACGAGGGCGTCCGGCTGTACGTGGAGCTCGGCCCGGACGGCGTCCTCGCGGCGCTGACCGCGCAGAGCCTGCGCAAGGAACCGCCGGTCCTGGTCCCGGCGCTGCGCGGCGACCGCCCCGAGCCGCGGACGCTGTTCTCGGCGCTCGGCCTGGCCTGGGCGCACGGACGCCCGGTGGACTGGGCCGGGCTCGTCCCGGCGGGCGGACGGGCGCCCCTCCCCCCGTACGCCTTCCAGCGGCGCCCCTACTGGCTGCACGCCCCGGCCGTACGACCGGCCGGGGACCCGGCGGTCCTCGCGGTCCCGGCGCGGGACGGCGACTCCGCTCTCGCCGGTGCCCCCGGAGGGCCCGTCCCGCGCCGGGATCTCGCCCGACTCGCGCCCGAGGAGCGGGAGGCGGAGCTCCTGGAGCTCGTGCTGTCCTCGGCGGCGTCCGTGCTCGGGCACGACTCCGCCGCCGGGATCGCTCCGGACGCCACGTTCCTGGAGGCCGGATTCACCTCGTTCACCGGTCTCGAACTGCGGAACCTGCTGGCCGACGCGACGGGTCTGGAGCTGGCGGCGACGCTCGCGTTCGACCACCCGACGCCCGGGGAGCTGGCGGCTCGGCTGAGCAGGATGATCGGCGGGGAGGCGGGGTAGAATCGGGGCTATACCCCGTTTACGGTGCCGCCGCCTCAGGCGGCGGCACCGTTCGAACACGGCCGAGGAGAAGACAGCACGATGCGCGCAGACGCCCGCCGCAACTACGAGCGACTCCTGGCCGAGGCCAGGAAGGCCTTCGACACGCACGGCATCCAGACCTCACTCGACGACATCGCCAAGCAGGCGGGACTGGGCAACGCGACGCTGTACCGCCACTTCCCCACCCGGGAGGCGCTGCTGGAGACGATGCTCCGGGACAGCCTCTCCGAACTCGGCGGCACCGCACGGGAACTGCTGGCCACGGAGCCGGCCGGTGCGGCCCTCGCGACCTGGGTCCGGGCTGCGGTGGCGCACGCCACCACGTACCGGGGGCTCGTGACCATGCTGATGGACAGCCTCAAGGACGAGACCTCCGAGCTCAACGACGCCTGTACGTCCATGCAGTCGTCCGGCCAGCAGCTCCTGGAGCGGGCGCAGCGGACCGGCGAGGTGCGGGACGACATCTCGCCGGCCGAGCTGTTCGCGCTGATCGCCGCGGCGGCCTGGACGCGCGAGCACGCACCCGACGAGGCCGATCAGGTCCTGACGGTCATGATCGACGGCCTCTGGCCACCGCGACGCTGACCGACTCGGCCCCGGCGGCGAGCCTGCCGGTGATCAGGGCGACGAGTTCGTCGGTGCGGTCCGTCAGGTAGAAGTGCCCGCCGCCGGGCACGACGGTGCAGCCGAACTCCCCCGTGGTGTGCGCCTGCCAGGCCCGTGCCTCCTCCTCGGTCACGCGCGGGTCCCGGTCGCCCAGGATCACCTCGACGGGCACCCGGACGACGGCGTCCGGCTCCGGGCGGTAGGTCTCGATCGCCCGGTAGTCGGCGCGCAGCGGCGGCAGGACGAGGTCCCGCGTCTCCGGGTCGGCGAGCAGCTCCGCCGAGACCCCGCTGAGCCGCACCGTCTCGGCGATCAGCGCGTCGTCGTCGAGCAGGTGGAAGGCCTCCTCCCGGTGGGTCGAGGGCGCGCGCCGCCCGGAGGCGAACAGCATCCGGGGCTCGCTCAGCCGTGCCGCCTCGAAGGCGACGGCGGCGCCCATGCTGTGCCCGAAGTACGCCGGCCGGCGATCCGCCCACGGCGAGAGGGCCGCGACCACCGCGGCCGCGATCTCCCGCACGTCCTCCATCGGAGCCTCGCTCCTGCGGTCGAGGCGTCCCGGGTACTGCACGGCGAGCACCTCGATCCCCGCGGGGGCCAACAGCCCCGAGAGGCCGTGGAAGGAGGCGGCCGACCCGCCCGCGTGCGGGAAGCAGACCAGCGGAGTCCGCTCCGGCTCGCCCGCCGCGGGCGGATGGAAGCGCCTGATCCACACGTCGCTGTCGGCCGTGAGCCCCGTCATGCCAGCACTCCTCGCATCGGTTTCCCTGGGAACGCGTCATCGTCGCCCACCTTCCTTAAGCCGCGATTGCGCCCCGGTGGCAGCTCGCGCCGAAGGCGGCGTACGACCGCGTGCGCCTCGACGGCATCGGCGCGCGCCTGGAGCCCGCCCGTCACGAGGCGTTCGTCCCCCTCGTCAAGCCGGATCGGGGAGACCCGGTCACGCTCCCGGCCCGTGACGCGCTCGCCTGCCGGCCGGTCTCCCGGGGCTTTCGCCGAGCGGTTCCGCGCGGGAGGCCTCCCACCCGAACCGGGCGACCGCGGGGCCGGGCGAGCACGTGGCCGACGTCGCCCGCCCCCCTCCGTCCCGGTCCGCTGCCCCCGCCGGCCGCGCGCCCCTCACTCGGGTGCGCGCGGCTCCGGTTCCCCGCCCCGCCGCTCGGAGCGGTCCTCGGAACGCCCCTCGAACCGGCCGAGGAGGACGGCGGTCGGGGTGCCGGTGACGACACCGCTGTCCAGGATCGTGCGGCCCGGCCGGGGAAGCCGCCGCACGGGTCCGGGGTCAGGAGCCGGAAGCAGGCCGGTCGCGAGGGCCTGGGCGGCGGCCGTGGAGCTCGTACCGGCCCCGGAAGGGCCGGCGCGGCGGAGCATCTCGACGCCCGTCACGGCGATCACCGCGTGGACGACGAGCGAGGAGCCGCGCACGACCGCCTCCGGAATGCCGACGAGGGCTCAGGGGCCGGTGAGCCCCGGAGATCCGGTGACTCCCGGGGGGCCGGCGAGCCCGGGGAGCGCCGAGCCGTCGGGAAGCCGGCCCGTGAGCCGCACCGGCCCCTCCGCCGTGGTCCGGACCGCCAGGAACGGGCCGCGCGCGGCAGCGGTCACGGCTCCCCCGGCGGTGACGCCGGTCAGCCGGCGACTGCCCGCCGAGAGCAGGTACCGCGCGCCCGACGGGGCCGTCCAGTACGTCCCCGCGAGGACGTGCTGCCCGAAGCGGCCGCACGCCGCCGTGTCCCGGAGCTCCGCCACGGGCCGGGGCGCGGTGCCGCCCGGCGCCTCGAAGGAGACGGCCGCCCGGCCGCTCCCCTCCCAGGTCTCGACGCGGGAGCAGACCCACAGGGCCCGGCCCGCCCGATCGGGCAGGAGCTGTTCGGCGTACTCCCAGCGGTTGACCGACCGGACCCCGGTGCCGTGCAGCGGCGCCAGGGAGCAGGCCGAGCGCGCCCAGGCCGCGAGCCCGCGTGCGCCGGTCGCCTCGCGGGGCGCGCGGGCCGGGGCGCCCGCCCCCGGCGGGGGCGTCCACGTGAGGTGTGCCGGGGCGAGTTCCCCGAGGTCCGCGAGGAGGAAGGCGTGGTCCTCCACGATCCGGGTCGAGGAGCGCAGTTGGAGCGCGGTCACGCCCGCGCACGCGCCGGGCGCACGCCCACGGGTGTACGGGGCGTCGTACGGGACGGGGGCGGTCACGCCGTCCGGGGTGACGTCCAGCGGGCGGGCGGCGGTGCCGGGCGCGCGGAGGTCCCGTACCGCCGCCCCCGCGATCCAGGGCGCGAGGAGGTACCGGACCCGCCCGGGGGTGCGGATGAGGACCACGGCGGCGCCGGTGGTGACGTCGGCGTCGTCGGCCCGCGCGAGGTCGAGGACGGCGGGCCCCCGTCCGCCGCGGGGTTCGGCGTACCGGGCGAGCCTGCGCCCGTCGTGCAGGAGCACCACGTCCGCGCCGTCGACCGGACCTGCGAAGAGGAGGCGGGGCGGTTCGGCGGGCGGGGAGGCGGGCGTGCCGGGGGTGGCGGTCCGCCGGACGCCGTCCCCGGCGCCCCGGGCCCACGCCTCCAGGGCCCGCCGGAGCAGGGCCGTGTCCCGCGTCCCGGCACCGCGCGCGGGCCAGGCCGTGAGGTCGACGCGCGAGGTGTCGGCCCAGCGGTCGGCGGGCGTGCGAAGGAGCGCGGCGGGGTCGGTCGTCCGGGCCCTGGCGGACGGGGAGGCGGACTCCGGTTCCGTCCCGGCGCGGACCCCTGCGGTGACGGCGGCGCCCGCCGTGACGAGCAGCAGCACACCGGCGAGGGTGGCGAGACGGGTGCGCCGGCGGCGGCGCAGGAGGTCGGTGGGGCGGGTGTGGACGGTGCACGGGTCGAACTCGGCGCTGCGCAGGAGCGCCCCGACGTCGGTTCCGGAGGCCGCCTCGATCCGTTCGGCGGCGCGGAGGGCGACGGCGGGGTCCGCCACG
Source organism: Streptomyces cinereoruber (assembly GCF_009299385.1). Lineage (NCBI taxonomy): Bacteria > Bacillati > Actinomycetota > Actinomycetes > Kitasatosporales > Streptomycetaceae > Streptomyces > Streptomyces cinereoruber. Next base: position 1,322,113 of record NZ_CP023693.1, read on the forward strand.
CCCACCGAGGCGAGGAGCCGGGCGGTCGCGTCGGCGGGAAGGCCTTCGAGGATCCGCAGGGCGAGCGCGGCCCGTGTTTCGGGGGCGGCCTCGGCCAGGGCCCGGTCGAGCGCGAGTTCGTCGGTTCCCCCGGCCCGGGGGAAGAGCCGCAGGCCGAGCACCAGGGGCAGCGGGAACGCGGGCGGGAAGCGGCGCGGCGGGCGGAGCGCGGCGCGGACGACGGTCGCCCGCAGCCACGCGTGCGCGGAGCGCTCGCCGGAGCGCTGCCCCGGCAGGGAGGCCCCGGCGGGCGGTGTCCCGGCCCCGTGCGTCCCGGGTTTCGGCCGACGGGCCGCCTCCGTCAGGGAGTTCTGTACGAGGGCGTGGGCGGCGAGGACGCGGCGGTGGCGGCCGAGCGCGGGCGGCAGGACGAGGTGGGCGAGCCGTACGAGCGTGGGGTAGTGCTCGACGAGCGCGGCCTCGGCGGCCTCGCGGGCGGGGCGGTGGGCGGATATCGCGGCGCCGGGGAGGGCGTGACGGGACGGCATGCCCGGCAAACGAGTCGGACGGGCCCGGCGTCACTCCGCGTCGGTGGCGGATCCACGCCTCCGGCGCGGCACGGCATGGCACGGACGCGGAGTGGCGCGGCGCCGGGGGCGGTCACGGACACGGGCACGGGCACGGGACCACCGGCCCCAAGTTCCGGTGGTCCCGCGCGTGGATGCCCTTCGGGCGTGTCGCGCGTGTGGGTCCGATCCCGTTCGGTCCGTCCCGCGGCCGCTCCCGCCGCGGGTCACGCGCGCGCGGCGCCTGCTCGGGCGCCTGCTCGAACTCCTACTTGGGCATGAGGACGGTGTCGACGATGTAGACCGTCGCGTTGGCCGTGGGGACGTTGCCGCAGACGACCTTCGAGGAGTCGTTGACCGTGTACTCCTCGCCGGAGCCCTTCGTGGTGAGCGTGCTCTTCTCAAGGGTCTCGAAGGTGCCGTTCTCCAGCTGCTTCGGGGTCAGCTTCTCCCCCACCACGTGGTAGGTGAGGACCTTGGTGAGCATGTCCTTGTCGGCCAGGACCTTGTCCAGGTCGGCCTTCGGGATCTTCGCGAAGGCGTCGTTGGTGGGCGCGAACACGGTGATGTTCTGCGCGTTGTTGAGGGTGTCGACCAGGCCGGCCTTCTTGACGGCGGTCACCAGGGTGGACAGGGCCGGGTTGTTGGAGGCGGCCGTGGCGACGGGGTCCTTCGCCATGCCGTCGAACGAACCGGCGCCCTCCTTGGGCACACCGGCACAGGCCGGGCCGAACGGACCGTCGGGCGTCATCTCCGAGTCGGCGGGGGCCGAGGAGGCGGTCTCCTGCGCGGGGGCGCTGGAGGCCGGGGCCCCGGCCCCGGAGGCCTCGTCCTTTCCGGAGTCCGAGCAGGCGGCCAGGGAGAAGGGCAGCACGGCCGCGGCGGCCACGGCGACGGCGGCGCGGCGGATGCGGGAAGTGGTCATGGGAGGAACCTCTTTGGTCCGGATGCGTAGAGGACTGCGCACGTATGAAGGAGACGGCACTGCCTCCCCGGCGGGGAGGGCGGTGGCGCGCCCGGGCCGTCCGTGGCGAATCGCTCACTTCCGGCCCTGCTGTCACGGGTGATTCGGAGCCGGGTGCCGGTCGGATGGGTCCAGGCGGGGCTTTCACCCGTTCGAGTGAGAAAAGGGCCGCGCGTTAGGGTGTGGGGTGCTCTCCCGGACCCTCCCCGCCCGCCCGTCCCTCGCCGACGCCGTCCTCCTCGGCCACACGGAACAGGGGCGGGAGTGGCCGCTCCTCGTCTGGGTCCCGGGGCCGGGCGTGCGGATGGTGTCGAGCGCGGTGCTCGGCGGGGGCATCGGCGAGCGGGAGTGGGTGGTCAACGCCCAGGTGCCGCCCGGTTACGACCGGCTCGACCCCGTCGCCCACCTCCGCGAACTCGCCGCGGGCGCCGGGCTCCCCGGCCCGGGCGTGGGGCTCATGACGGCGGCCTCGGTCGCGGACCGGCGCCACGCGGTGGACGGCGGCGCGCACGCCGTGGTCACGGCCGGGATCGGGGTACGGGGCTGGGCCGCCGCCCCGGGCGTCGGCGGGGTCGCGGTCCCGCACCCCGGGACGATCAACATCATCGTGTCGCTGCCCGTGCCCCTGACGGACGCGGCCCTGGTGAACGCGGTGGCCACCGCCACCGAGGCGAAGACGCAGGCCCTGGTCGAGCTGGGCGCGGACGCCTCCGGCACCCCGACGGACGCGGTCTGCGTGGCCGCGCCCGCCCCCGCCCTTGTCGGGTCCGGCGCCGAGCCGTTCGCCGGGCCTCGCTCGCTCTGGGGCGCGCGGCTCGCCCGCGCCGTGCACCGGGCGACCCGGGAGGCCTGCGCGGGCCTGCTGGCCGCCGAACGCACCGGACCCGGCGCCTGAGGCGTACTCGCATCGTTCGTGCGTCGTAACCTGGCCCCATGAGCGATTCGGCGACGTACGGCCTCACCACCGGCGCGGTGGCGCGCCGCCTCGGGGTCTCACCGACCACCCTGCGCTCGTGGGACCGGCGGTACGGGATCGGCCCCGCCGCCCGCGAGGACGGGCGGCACCGGCGGTGGGCCCCGGAGGACGTCGCGATGCTGGAGGAGATGTGCCGTCTGACGGCCTCGGGCGCCCCTCCGGCCGAGGCGGCACGGATCGTACGGACGGCCAGGGCGGCTCCTGGTACGACCGGGACGGAGGTTCCTGGTACGGCGGGCCCCGGCGCGGTTCCCGGTACGGAGCCGGGGACGCGGGTCCGGTCCGCGGAGCCGGAGTCGTACCCCGACCACCCTGGAGGACCGCGCCGGGACCGGCCCGAGGAGCCGGGACCGGCCCGGCAGCCCGGGTCCGGCAACGGGCTTCCGCTCGGTGACGTGCGGCGGGAGTGCCGGGGGCTCGCGCGGGCCGCCGTGCGGCTCGACGGCCCCGCCCTGGACGCCCTGCTCCGGGACGCCGTCGCGGACCACGGGCTCGTCACCGCCTGGGAGGAGGTGATGGCCCCGACCCTGCACGCGGTGGGGCGCAAGTGGGAGTCGTCCGGGGACCGTTACGTCGAGGTGGAGCACCTGCTGTCCTGGCACGTGTCGACCGCGCTCCGGCAGGTCGTGCCCGCCGGACACCGCTCCGTGGCCCCCGTACCGCCCGTCCTCCTGGCCTGTGTGCCCGGCGAGCAGCACACGCTGCCCCTGGAGGCGCTGGCGGCGGGCCTCTCCGAACGCGGTCTGCCGACCCGGATGTTCGGCGCGGCCGTCCCCGCCGAGGCGCTCGACGCCGCCGTGCGGCGCATGGGCCCGGCCGCGGTCGTCCTCTGGTCGCAGGCGCGGTCCACCGCGAACCACGCCCTCGCCCGGCACGTCGCCGGGAGCTCGTTCGGCGTGAAGGGGGCGCGGACGCGTCCGCTGGTGCTCCTGGCCGGCCCCGGCTGGGCGGGCCGGACCCCGGAGCCGGGGACGCTGCGCCCGGGCGGTCTGCGGGAGGCGCTGGACGCGCTCTCCCGCCACCAGGCCGGCGTACGGGCCGCGCCTCCGGTGTGACGGGCGCTCCCCCGGTGCGGCGGGGCGCGCTCCCCTCCGGGGGACGGGGATGCGCTTCCCTCGTGTGTGGGGGGTACGGGGCCGGGTCCGGCGGCTCAGCCGTGCGACAGCAGCGCCGCCGTGAGCTCGGCCGCCCGGCGGTGCCAGAGGTCCGCGCCCCGGAGCATGGCGTGCCCGCCGATCCGCATCGGGATGCCCACCGCGTCGGCCCCCGCCGCCCGGGCCCTGCGGACGAAGTCCCAGGACTCGCGGGCGGAGGTGACGCGGTCGGTCTCGTCGTGGAGCAGGTAGAGGCGCCGGCCGCCGAGGTGTTCGACGGGTTCGTCGGACGGGCACCAGGGCGCGAGGGCGACGACCCCGCGCACGGCCGGGTCGCCGGCGGCGCGGAGCGCGGCGCGGCCGCCCATGGAGTGGCCGAGGAGGACGACGGGCACGGGCCCGATCCGCTCCCGGAGGTCGCTCAGGGCGGTCTCGGCGTCCCGCGCGGCGTCGGCGCGCGCCCCGTTCCAGCCGCGGTGGCGGTAGCGGACCTCGGCGACGAGGACGCTCCGGCCCCGTACGGCACGGGTCACGGCGGCGGCGAAGGGGCGCATGCGCAGCGCGGGGAGGTTGAGGGCGGGCGGCGGCTCGGGCCCGTCGGCGCGGCCGCCGTGGAGCAGCAGGACGGCGGCGGTGGGGGCGGCGGGCGCGACGGGGGCGCTGCGGACGAGGAGGGCGCCGGGGGTGGCGCGCCGGACACGGCAGACGTTCACCGCGCGGCCGTCCCGTCCGCGCGCCGGTGCGGCGGCCGGGGTGGGAACCCGCTCGCGCGGGCCTCGTGGGCCGCGTGTCCGGGCCGCTGTGCCATGGGGGCCTCCAGGAGTCGCCTGCCGCCTCCCCGGGCGAGCGGTCCGCTCGTGACGAGCGCTCGTGACGAGGGGAGGCGGCCGTGTGGGTCGCAGTCTGCCAGGCCCCACGGCCCGTCAGGTACGGGCTCCGCCGGACGGGAAGGCCGCCGGGGCGGTCCGGGTGCCGGAGGCGCGGCCGCGCGGAGCGGGGAAGGGCCTCGCGCGCGGGGCGTAGAAAGTCAGGTCGCCCGGGGCGGATTTCAGGCGACGGCCGCCCTGCCGCTGATCGCCCTGCTGCCGGCCGCCCCGCCGGGGACCGCCCTGCCGCTGGTCTCCCCGCCAGGGGCCATCCCGCCGGGGACAACCCCGCCCGCGGCCGCTTCGGTGGCGCCGAGGCTGCGGCGCATGCGCTGGAGGCCCCGGCGCGCGTGGCTCTTGACGGTGCCGAGGGGCAGGCCCGTCCGGTGGGCGATCTGCGTCTGCGTCAGGTCCGCGAAGAACGCCAGGGCCAGGACGTCGCGCTGGACGCGCGGCAGACGGGCGAGTTCGCGGGTGACCACGATCCGGTCGAGGACGTGGTCGGGGCCCTCCCCGGTCCCGTCGGACGGGGGCAGGGCGGCTCCGGCGGCGGCGACGAGGTCGAGCCGGCGGGTGCGGGCGGTGAGGGCGTCGGCGATCTTCCGCCGGGTGATGCCGACGAGCCAGGCGGGCACGGAGCCGCGCTCGGGACGGTATCCGGCACGGCCGCGCCAGGCGGCGAGGAAGACCTGCTGGGCGACGTCCTCGGCCTCGCGCGGATCGCCCAGGGCGCGGGAGGCGAGGGTGTGCACGAGGCGCGCCCAGCGGTGGTGGGCGAGGGCGAGACAGCGCTCGTCGCCCCGGACGAGCCCCCGGCCGATCTCCGCGTCGGAGAGGGCGGCCGGAGGAGCCTCCTCGCCCGGGAGGACCTCCTCGCCCGGAAGGAGGCCCTCCCGGTGCGCGGGGACGGGGCGGCGGGCGGCCGTACGGGCTGCGTTCATGGCGAAGCTCCTCCTCGCCGGGGCTCCGTGCCCTCGGTCCCCTCAGCCTCCGGCCGGAGGACGAGGCGGAACAACTCGCATCGTTTGTGCGTCGCCTCTCCTCTTTCGACGCACCGCTTCCCGCGCTACTCCAGGCCCCTGCCGTGCCGGAAGCGGGCGGCGCCTTCGGCGAGGGCGACGAGCGGTTCGGGGTAGTCGCGCGCGACCCCTTCCCGGTCCTTCGGCTTCCAGGGTTCGTGGACGGACGCGCCCGGCAGGGCGGCGAGTTCGGGGACCCAGCGGCGGACGTAGGCGCCGTCGGGGTCGTACCGCCTGCCCTGGGCGACGGGGTTGAGGACCTTGTTCGGCCGGCTGTCGGCCCCCGTCCCGGCCACCCACTGCCAGTTGAGCTGGTTGTTGGCGAGGTCGCCGTCCACGAGGAGGCTCAGGAAGTGCCGGGCGCCCTCCCGCCAGTCGAGGTAGAGCGTCTTGGTGAGGAAGGAGGCGGTGAGCAGCCGGCCCCTGTTGTGCATCCAGCCCTCGTGGGCGAGTTGGCGCAGGGCCGCGTCCACCACGGGGTAGCCGGTACGGCCCTCCCGCCAGGCCCGCAGGTCCGCCTCGGCCGCCGCGCCGCGCCGCCAGCGGTCGTGCCGGGACCGGTAGTCCTCGGTGGCGATCGCGGGCCGCACGGCCAGCATCTGGCGGTGGAAGTCCCGCCAGCACAGCTGCCGCACGAAGGCCTCGGCGCCCGGGCCGCCCCGGGCGCGGGCCCGGTGGACGGCCTCGGTGGCCGAGAGCGCGCCGAAGTGGAGGTACGGGGAGAGCCGCGAGGTCGTGTCCCCGGCTAGGTCGTCGTGGCCCGTCCCGTAGGCGTCGGCGTGCCGGGACAGCCAGGCGCCGAGCCTGCGTCGGGCCGTGGTCTCGCCGCCCTTCGCCAGGCCCTCGGACACGCCCGCCACGGAGGCGCGCGACGGCGGTTCGTCGGAGCGCAGGCCGCTCGGCACCCGTACCGCCCGGGGGGCCGCCAGGGGCGACCGGAGCGGTTCGCCCGACCAGCGGCGGAAGTACGGGGTGAAGACCGCGAAGTGGTCGGAGCCCTGCGGGGTGACGTCGCCGGGCGGCACGACGGTGGTCACGGCGTCGTGGACGTAGAGGCGGCGCCCGTCCGCCTCCAGGGCGTCCCGCAGCCGTTCCTCGCGGGCGCGGGCGAAGGCCGAGTGGTCGGCGGCCATGTGGACCTCGTCGGCGTCGGACCGCCGCACCACGCCGCACACTTCGGCCACGGTGTCGCCCGCGTGCACGACGAGCCGCCCGCCGCGCCGCCGCAGTCCGGCGTCGAGGTCGGCCAGGCAGTCGGCGAGGAAGGCGAGCCGGTTCGGGGCGGCGAACCCGGCCCGGTCGACGGCGGGGTCCCGGACGAACAGCGGGACGACCTCGTCCGCCGCGTCCACGGCGGCCCGCAGGGGCGGATGGTCGTGCAGCCGGAGGTCGGAGGTGAAGAGGACGACGGAGACGGTCATGGCGCCTGTTCCTGGGGTTCGGCCATCGGACGGCGCCCGCGGGGGCAGGGCGCCCGGTGGACTGCGACTGTGGTGCGGCCGTGGTGCGGCTGCGGCCGCGTGGCGGCCGTGCCGTCCCTTTTCTCCCTGCGGCCGGTGCACGGATGCGGAGGCGCTCCGCGCGGACCGGCGCGCCCCGGGGGCCGGCGACGAAGGCGGCGTGCCGGGGGCCGGTCCCGGAGACGGCCCGCGCCGGGCGTACCGGCGGCGTACTCAGGACGGACCGGTCGCGGCGACGGCGTACCCGCGACGGGCCGGCGTCCCGCGACGGACCGGCGACGGCGACACGCGCCCCGGCGGGCGGATACGCCCCCGGAACGCGGACCTCAGCCGCGGGGCGGCGCCTCCCCCGCCCGGGCCGGTACGTCGCCGGAGCGGGCGGCGGCCGGCCCGTCCCCCGGCACCACGGGTTCACCGGCCGCCGCACGCTCCGCCGTGCGGGCGATCTTCCGCGCCATGCCGCCGAAGACGACGGCGTGGAACGGCGCCACGCTCCACCAGTACAGCTGCCCGGCGAGGCCGCGCGGGTGGAACAGGGCGCGCTGGCGGTAGCGGGTCCGGCCCTCCTCGTCGCGTTCGGAGCGCATCTCCAGCCAGGCGAGCCCGGGGAGCCGCATCTCGGCGCGCAGCCGGAGCAGGCTGCCCCGCTCGATCTCCTCGACCCGCCAGAAGTCGAGCGCGTCGCCGACCCGGAGCCGCTGGGCGTCGCGGCGGCCCCGGCGCAGGCCCACGCCGCCGACGAGCCGGTCGAGCCAGCCGCGTACGGCCCAGGCCAGCGGGAAGGAGTACCAGCCGTTCTGGCCGCCGATCCCCTCGACGACCTTCCAGAGGGTCTCCGGCGGGGCGTCGACGGTCCGTTCGCGTTCGTCGGTGTAGAGGCTGCCACCGGCCCAGTCGGGGTCGGTGGGCAGCGGGTCGCTGGGCGCGCCGGGCAGCGAGGCGGAGGACCACCGGGTGGTGACCTTGGCCTCCTGGATCCGCTGGAGGGCGAGGGTGAGGGCGCGGCCGAAGGGGATCGGGGAGCCGGGCGGATCGGGGACGTACTCCGCGATGTCGTGCTCGGCGCAGACCACCTCGTACCGCAGCGACTCCGCGAGCGGCCGGGCCAGGCCGGCGGGGACGGGCGTGACCAGGCCGATCCAGTGGCTGGACAGGCCGGGGGTGAGCATCGGCACGGACACGATGAGGCGCTTGGGCAGTCCGGCGACCGCCGCGTACTCGATCATCATGTCGCGGTACGTGAGGACGTCCGGGCCGCCGACGTCGAAGGCCCGGCTGACGTCCGGCGGCATGTCCGCGCTGCCGACGAGGTAGCGCAGCACGTCGCGCACGGCGATGGGCTGGACGTGGGTCCTGACCCAGCTGGGCGTCAGCATCACGGGGAGCCGCTCGGTGAGGTAGCGGAGCATCTCGAAGGAGGCGGAGCCGGAGCCGATGACGACGGCGGCCCGCAGCACGGTCGTGGGGACGCCGGAGTCGAGCAGGATGCGCCCGACCTCGGCGCGGGACCGCAGGTGCGGGGAGAGTTCGCGCTCGGGCACGCCCTGCGGGGTGAGGCCGCCCAGGTAGACGATGCGGCGGACGCCGGCGGCGCGGGCCTCCTCGGCGAAGGTCCGGGCCGCGCGCCGGTCCGTCTCCTCGAAGTCGTGTCCGGAGCCGAGGGAGTGCACCAGGTAGTAGGCCACCTCCACGCCCTCGAACGCGGGCCTCAGGGTCGCCGCGTCGGTGACGTCGCCCTTGACGACCTCGACCCGGTCGGCCCAGGGGTAGTCGCGGAGGTTGGCGGGGGTACGGGCCAGGCAGCGCACGCTGCGGCCGGTGTCGAGCAGCTCGGGGACGAGCCGGCCGCCGATGTAGCCGCCGGCGCCGGTCACGAGACAGAGACCGGAGCGGGGGCCGGGGTCGGAGTCAGGGGCGGGGCCGGAGTCGAGGCCGGGGCCGGGGCCGGACGGCTCCTCGGGGTCCGGGCCTTCCGGCGTGGCCCTGGGATGTGTCGCCATGGCAGGGGGTGCTCCGTTCCGTCCCGGGGGCGGGCTCGCCGGGACCCGCGCAGGGCGGGTCCCACGCCACTTCTTCTCCCACCATGGCCCGGACGGATGCGGGAGGGCGAGGTCTATAGGCTGAACGCGTGGCCCGCGAAGAAGACCGAGACGTTTCCGCCGCCCCTCCGGGCGCGGCCGGTGACCTGCACAGTTTCGCCGTCGCGCTGCGTCGGACGCAGGGTGAGATCAACCGCCTGGTGCACGGTTTCGCCCAGGCGCAGGGGCTGCACCCCACGGACGTGCAGGCGCTCGCCGTCGTCCTGGACAGCCCCGAGCCGCTGACGCCGGGGCGGCTCCGGGAGCACCTCGGGCTGACCTCGGGCGCGGTGACGGCCTGTCTGGACCGGTTGGAGCGGGCGGGGCACATCCGCAGGTCCCGGGAGAGCGCCGACCGCCGCGTGGTGCACGTGCGCTACGAGGACGGGGCGCGGGCGGCGGCCCGCCGGTACTTCCTGCCTCTCGCGGAGGCGACGGCCCGGGCGCGGGACCGGTTCGACGCCGACGAACTCGCGGTGGCCCTGCGCTTCCTGAACGTCCTCAACGACGAACTGGGCGCCCTGCGCGTACCGCGCCGCTGAGACTGGCGCTCCACAAGAAGGGCGCGCGTCCGCCGAACGGGTGCATCCACGCGGCCCGCCGAGGCGGAAGGTCCGACGAGAGCACGCGTACGTGGTGTTCCGTGGCATCCGATCGCCCGTTCCGGGTACCCGGTCGTCCGGCCCTTCCCGGGATGGTGCACACTTCTCTCAATCATTGAGATTGTTAATGGTCAAGTCATAGTTCGGAGACCCGATGCCCCGCGCCTCCCGCCGGACCCGCTTCCTCGTCCCCCTGGCCCTCCTCCTCGTCTGGCTCGCCGTCGGCGGCGGCCTCGGCCCCTTCGCGGGCCGGCTCGGCGAGGTCTCCACCAACGACCAGGCGGCCTTCCTGCCCCGCAGCGCCGAGTCCACCAAGGTCATCGAGGCGCAGAAGGCCTTCCGGACCTCGGAGTCCGTGCCCGCGATCGTGGTGTGGACCGCCGAGGACGGCGGGACCCTGGACCCCGGCTCGGCCGCCGGGGCGACGAAGGCCCTCGCCGCGCTCTCCGGCCGCCCGGGGATCGCCGGACCGCCCTCCCCCGCCCTGGCCTCCGAGGACGGAAAGGCGCTGCGGGCCGTCGTCCCGCTCCGGCCCGACCTCGGCGACGCCCTGCCGGACGCGCTCGACGAAGTACGGAAGGCGGCCGCCCCGGTGCCCGGGACGACCGTCTGGCTCGCGGGCCCCGCCGCCACCCAGGCCGACCTCTCCGGCGCCTTCGCCGGCATCGACGGTCTCCTGCTCGGCGTCGCCCTGGTCACGGTGCTGCTGATCCTGCTCGTCGTCTACCGCAGCGTCCTGCTGCCCCTGATGATCATCTTGGGCGCGGTGTTCGCCCTCGGCCTGGCCTGCGCGATCGTGTACGTGCTCGCCGACGCCGACCTGGTCAGGGTGGACGGCCAGGTGCAGGGCATCCTGTCCATCCTGGTGATCGGCGCCGCGACCGACTACGCGCTGCTGCTCGCCGCCCGCTACCGGGAGGAGCTGACCGCCCCGGGGGCCGACCGGTTCGCCGCCATGCGCAAGGCCCTGCGCCGCTCGGTCGAGCCGATCGTGGCCAGCGCCGCCACCGTCGCCCTCGCGCTGATCGCCCTGCTCGCGAGCGACCTGTCCAACAACCGGGCGCTGGGCCCGGTCGGCGCCATCGGCATCGTCTGCGCGGTCCTGAGCGCGCTCACCTTCCTTCCGGCGGCCCTGGTCCTCACGGGCCGCGCCGCGTACTGGCCGGCCCGCCCGAAGACGCTTCCGGAGGGTGCGGAGCCCGAGGCCCCCAGGGGCGGCCAGGCCCTCTGGACCCGAATCGCCGCCGTGGTCGACCGCGCGCCCCGCAAGGTGTGGGCGATCACCCTCGCCGGCCTCCTGGCCTGCGCCGCCTTCGCGCCGATGCTGAACTCCCGGGGCGTCCCCCTCGACGAGATCTTCGTGAACGACGCGCCGTCCGTCGCCGCGCAGGAGACCCTCGGCCGCCACTTCCCCGGCGGCGCGGGCAACCCCGCCGTGATCGTCGCCGACGCCGGGGCGGCGACCCGGGTGGCCGCCGCCGCGCGGGAGGTCGAGGGCGTCGACTCGGCGTTCCCGGTGGACGCGACGGGCCGCCCGGCCCCCGGGAAGCCGCTCGTGGTCGACGGCCGGGTCCGGATCGACGCCACCCTCGCCGACGCCGCCGACAGCGACGCGGCACGGGAGACGATCGCCCGGCTCCGTACCGCCGTGCACGCGGTCCCCGGGGCGGACGCCCTGGTGGGCGGCTCGACGGCGCAGCAGTACGACACCCAGCGCACCGCCGCCCGGGACCGTACCCTCATCGTCCCGGTGGTCCTGGCGATCATCCTGGTGATCCTGGTGGCGCTGCTGCGCTCCCTCGTCCTGCCGCTGCTCCTGGTCGCCACGGTGGCGCTCAACTTCGCCGCCACCCTGGGCGTCTCGGCGCTCGTCTTCGAGCACGTCCTCGGCTTCACCGGCACGGACTCCTCGGTGCCGCTGTACGGCTTCGTGTTCCTGGTGGCGCTCGGGGTCGACTACAACATCTTCCTGATGTCCCGGGTCCGCGAGGAGTCGCTGCGCCACGGGGTCCGCGAGGGCGTCCGCATCGGCCTGACCGCGACCGGCGGCGTGATCACCTCGGCGGGCGTGGTGCTCGCGGCGACCTTCGCCGCGCTCGGCGTGATCCCGCTGGCGTTCCTCGTGCAGATCGCGTTCATCGTGGCCTTCGGCGTGCTGCTCGACACCCTGGTGGTCCGCTCGCTCCTCGTCCCGGCCCTGGTACGCGACCTCGGTCCGAAGGCCTGGTGGCCGGGCGCGCTGAGCCGCCTCCCGGCGGAGGGGGCGGCCGCACCGGACAAGTCGTAGATCCGGCCAATCCCCCGGGTCCCCCGCTCCGAAGACCCCTTCAGGAGCAGCGCACCCGAGGCCACGCAGGAGGGCACAGGCGGATGAGAGAGCACGCACGCGTCGGAGGCGGTCCGGTCCCGGACCGGGGCGACGGGCTGCCCGAGCTGATGGACCGGGTGGCCCGCGGGGACCAGGAGGCCTTCGCCGGCGTCTTCGACCGGGTCTCGGGGCCCGTCCTGGGCGTGGTCCGCTCGGTGCTGCGCGACCCCGCGCAGTCCGAGGAGGTGGCGCAGGAGGTGATGGTCGACCTCTGGCGCTCCGCCGCCCGCTACCGGCCGGACCGGGGCTCCGTCCTGAACTGGGCGCTGACCCTCGCCCACCGCCGGGCCGTGGACCGGGTGCGCTCCGAGCAGGCCGCCTCGGACCGCGCCCGGCGGGTCGCGCTGCTCGACCACAGCCCCGCGTACGACGAGGTGACCGAGGAGGTGGAGAGCCGGCTGGACCGCGAGCGGGTACGGCGCTGCCTGCGCGGCCTCACCGAACGCCAGCGCCAGTCCGTCACCCTCGCCTACTACCGCGGCCTGACCTACCGGGAGGTCGCGGAGCTGCTCTCGCTCCCCCTGGGGACCGTGAAGACCCGGATGCGCGACGGGCTCATCCGGCTCCGCGACTGCCTGGGGGTGACCGCGTGATGACCACCGACGAGCTGCACACCCTGACCGGTGCCTACGTCCTCGACGCCCTGGAGACGGACGGGGAGCGGGAGGCGGTCGAACGGCACCTGACCCAGTGCGGGCCGTGCGCGCACGAGGTCCGCGAGCTCTCCGAGACGACCGCGCGCCTCGGCCTGGCCGTCGCCGCGCCGGTCGATCCGGCCCTGCGCGCCGAAGTGCTGCGCCGGATCACGGACGTCCGTCAACTCCCGCCCGCCACTCGTCCCTTCGGCCGCTCGTCGGGCGGTGCGCGGGGGCTGCGGCGGCTGCCCCGCTGGGCGCTCGCCGCCTCGGTCGCCGGCCTGGTGGCGCTCGGCGGGATCGCGGGCTGGCAGTACGGGCGCGCGGAGGAGGCGGACCGGCGCGCGGCGGTCGCGGAGGAGCGCGCGGAGGCCGTCGCGGCCGTCCTCGCCGCGCCCGACGCCCGGGTCTCCACGGCCCGGCTCGCGGACGGCGCGGTGGGCACCCTGGTCCACTCCCCGTCCCTGGACCGGGCGGTGTTCGCCGCGGCGGGGATGCCGGCGCCGCCGCCCGGGAAGGTCTACCAGCTCTGGTACGACGACTCCGGGACGATGCGGCCCGCCGGTCTGATGACGCCGGGCGCGGCGACCTCGGCGGTCCTCCTGGAGGGGCCGGCGAACCGCTCGGCCGGCATCGGCATCACCGTGGAACCGGAGGGCGGTTCGCCCCGCCCGACCTCGGACCCGGTGGCGACGATGGCGATGCCGGAGGCGTGAGGCGGCGGGCGCGGGGCGGCGGCCCGATCGCCGCCCCGCGCCTCAAGCCGCCCCCCGCCTCACGGCGTCCCGGGCGTTCCGGTCGGCGCCGGCGGGGTGGGGCAGGCGACCGTGCCGGGCTTCACGGACAGCTTGAGCTTGGGGGTGGTGAGCAGGCCCGGGAGCTGGAAGTCCTGGGCGGTGCCGACGATCCGGTCGAACTTGGCGTAGCGCGCCTGGATGCCGAAGCGGTGCTGCGGGCTGTTCAGCGGGTTGTCGACGTACGCCCCGGAGGAGTCCTTGACGGTCTTCACGTCGGCGCCGTTGGTGTTGAGGTCCACGATGCCGTCCATGTCGAGGACGCCGGTGGCGTTCCTCAGGTCGAGGACGGTGTTCTTGGTCCTGATCTCCCAGGAGCCGGGGTTGTCGTCGCCGAGGACCAGCATCAGGGTGTACGTGGCTCCGCCGATCTGCTGCTTCTGGCTCAGGCACAGGCCGTTGATCATGCCGTCCGCGAAACCCATGCGGAGGACCCGCACGGTGCCGGTCGAGCCGTCGGGCCGCACGACGGGCTGGTCGACGACGGCGGCGCCGTACTGCGTCCCGTACAGGCTGCTGGTGGTGAAGTCGACGGGCCGGTCCTGGATCTGGAGGCCGACGGCGAGGGCGCCGGTCGCCATGGCGGTGCCGAGGCCGCCGGCGGCGAGGAGCGCGGGCACGGCGACGGCGAGCGACCGACGCCAGTGCGTGCGGCCCTCCTCGGAGGTGCTGCGGCTTTCGGGGCTCATGGGGAGGTCACCGTGATGGTTCCGGGGAGGTGGACGGGGTTGTCGGTGGAGTTGAGGGCCGCGTGGTCGTCGACGGTCCGGATCGCGTAGATGTCCCCGGCGAAGTCCTCGGCCCCTGCGGTCAGCGGGATGATGGAGCCGAAGAAGTCGAGGAGGCCCTGCACCCCGCAGATCTTGACGAGGACGCGGAGGCAGACGTTGGTGATGTTCCCCCACATCGTCGTCGTCTCGGGCTTCCCCGCGCTGTCGTAGCCGCCGAGCGAACCCTCGTCGGGCACGTCGATGGTGACGGTGTGGCCGTTCGCCTTCTGGACCACGTTCATGTGCGAGCGGATCTTGAGCTTGGTGAAGGTGTACTGGTTGGTGACCCGGGTCGTGCCGTCCGAGAGCCGGATGGTGACGTTCTTGTCGACGGTCAGCGAGACGGCGACCATGCTGTCGATGGTGACGCGCAGCGGGTCCGGGGAGGGCAGGAAGGGGACGCCGAGGGGCTGGACCGCGGCGGGCGCCCCCGAGGCGCTGCCCGGCTGTCCCGACCAGACGGCGGTGGCGACGGCGAGCACCAGGGCGGTGCTCACGGCGAGCGACTTCCGCCGCGCGGCGCCCCTTCCGCGCGTCCCGCGCGCCCCGGCCGTCACCCTTCCACCGCCCTGCGGCGCGGGCGTTTGACTCCCCAGCCCACCATCATGGAGCCGCCGAGGACGCCGAGGACCATGCCGAGCAGGAAGCCGCCCAGGTTGGAGACGACCAGCGAGACGACGGCGAGGACCGCACCGATGAGCCCGAAGGTGTACCGCTGGGCGGGCAGCGCCATCGGGATGAGGCCGCACAGGATCATCCCGCCGCCGACGAGGTAGCCGGCGATCCCCCCGAAGCCGGTGCTCACGATCAGCTGGAGCGAGCTGAGGGAGAACTTGAGGACGGTCCAGCCCCCGGCGACCAGCCACACCCCGCCCCAGAAGGGGCGGGTGCGGCGGAAGGCCCGGAACCACGCCCACGCGGCCCTCACCCGGCTCAGCACGTCGTGGCCGTTCCGGGGACGACCTTGATCTTCAGGTCGGGCAGGACGAGCGCGCCCGCCATCTCGGCGTCGTACGCGGTGGCGTTGAGGCCGTGCAGCTTGATGGAGCTGCCGCCCTCGCCGCCCGCCGAGCCGAGTCCGAAGCCGCCGGGCAGCGCGCCCGTGAGGGGCTTGCCGGCGACGGTGACCTGGTCGGCGGACTGGCCGAGCACCGCGTTCTGGAGGGTGGTGGGTCCGTACGCCTGGAGTTCGGTGGCCTGGATGTAGAGGTTCGAGGCGTCGATGTCGGTGGTGAAGGTCCCGGGCGGGGTGGCCGTCACCTTCTGACCGCCGGTCAGGAGCAGCGAGTACGGGACGCCGGCGATCTTCTGGTGGACGATGCCGCACAGTCCGGCGAGCCCGGCGCTGGCGAAGCCGACGCGCGCCATGGCGGTGTTGGTGGTCGTGGTGCCGTCGGGGCGCCCGACGGCCGGGGTGTTGACGATGGCGCCGAAGCCGCTGCCCTGGACGCCGTTGGAGGTCAGGGTGAAGGGCTCCCCGGTGACGCTGAAGTTGGCGGCGAGCGCCCCCTGGGCGAGCGCCGTGCCGAGGGCGCCGATGGCCAGGGCGGAGGGGACGAGGGCGAGGGCGCCGCGTCCCCAGCGGGTGCCGCGGCGGGTGTCGTCGGCGGCCTCGGCCAGCATCCGGGTGTTCCAGTCGGCGGCGGCGCGGGCGCCGGCCGTGCGCATCCGGGTGAAGGACTTGCCGAGCCCGCGGGCGCCGGAGAAGAGGTGGTTCATGCGGTTCCGCTCCCAACGGACACGGGGGGTACGGGGGCTTCGGCAGCCGCCCGGTCGCGGCGGAGGAGGCCGCGGGTCCGCTTGGCGGGCTTCTCGGGGAGCCAGGCGAAGGCCATGGAGCCGCCGAGGACCGAGAGGAACATGCCGACGAAGAGGCCGCCGAGGTTCGACAGCGGGAAGGAGGCGACGCCCGCGATGACCGCGAGGACGCCGGCGGTGTGGCGCTGGCTCGGCAGCAGGAGGATGAGCAGGGCCATCGCCATGAGGACGATCCCGCCCGCCATGCCCGCGATCCCGCCGACGCCGACCTGGAGGATCTTGCCGAGGGGGGCCATCGGCAGGAAGAAGATGACGAAGCCGCCGATCCCGGTCCAGACGGCCGCCCAGAAGGGCCGGGTGCGGCGCCAGCGGCGGAACGCCGCGCGGGCGCCGCGCGCCACGGTCCTCTCGGGAGAGGCGGTCCCCTCGGGGGACGAGGTCCCCTCTGTCGGCCGGGTCGGCTCGGGCGGGTCGGTCGGCGGATCGGTGCTCATGGAGGCCTCGCAGCGGCGGGTCGGGGAGGGGCGGGAGAGGGGGCGGGGTGCCGGGGCGGGGCCCCGCGCCCTCCGGGAGGCCCGTATGGCTCCGGAAGGCTCGGGACCCCGGCCGGGTGGCGGCGGTGCGCCGGGGCCGTACGGCTCAGCAGCCCTTGTCGCCGTGGGCGATGCCGATCGCCAGGTCGGGCAGGGTGATCGCGCCGGAGATCGTGGCGGCGTTGGCGTCGGCGTTGAGGTTCTTGATGTCCGTCCGGCCGCCGGTGGCGTCCAGACCGAACTGACCCGGGGTGCCGTCGGTGATGCCGGTGCTCTTGATCCCCTCGCTGTCGGCGGCGGCGCCGATGACGTTCGGGCTGCCGTCGGCGGCGTGCAGGGTGGCCGTCGACGCCTTGAGCGCCTGGGCGTCCAGGACCAGCTTGTTCGCCTGGAGCCCGGCGCCGGCGACGAGCTGGTCGCTGGTGAGCGGGGTCGCGGCGGCCGGCGAGGAGATGTTGAGCGACCAGGTGCCGAGGTTGCCGATCACCGGGAGGTCGACCGACTGGACGGCGTGGACGCAGATGCCGTCGAGGCCCGCCTTGGCGAGGCCCACCTCGGCGGCGCCCTTCGGCCCGCCCGCGTCGACGGTGTGCATGACCGCGCCGATGCCCTGGGGCGCGGCCACCGTCTTGGAGCTGAGGGTGAAGGGGACGCTCGTCAGCGAGAGGTTCGCGGCGAGGGCGCCCTGGACCATCGCCGTGGCCATGGCACCGATCGCCACGGTGGCCGGCAGGGCCAGGAACGCCGATCTGCGCCAGCGGGTGACCCCTCTGATCTCTTCCTGCATGTGCTCTCCAACCGTCGTCCCGCACGTGCCGTGCGGGTGGGGATGTGAACACAGCCGTGCGTCCTCGGCCGGATGGTCGGAGACGGGTGACACTTTGCGGCTGCATGTTCGAGAATTGGACACTCTCTCATTGAGTGTCAACACTTCGGACAATCCTGGGGAGAATTCCTCTGGACTAGGCTTGGCCGATGCCACGGTTCAGGGAGACGGTCCGGACACTGCTGCGCGAGCGCCTGCTCGACGCCGCGTACGAGGCGGTCGCGGACCGCGGCTTCGACAAGCTGCGCATGGCGCACCTGGCCGGCGCGGTCGGCGTCAGCCGGCAGACCCTGTACTCGGAGTTCCCCTCCAAGGAAGCGGTCGGCGAGGCCCTCTTCCAGCGCGAGCTGGAGCGCTGCCTCGTCGGCATCCAGGCGGGCCTGGACGCGCACCGGGACGACCTGCGCGCGGCCGTCGAGGCCGCCGTCGGCTTCACGCTCACGCTGGCCGGCCGGAACCCGCTGATCCGGGCCATGCTGACGAGCACCGGCGAGGACGGACTGCTCCCCTATCTGACGACCCGGTCGGCGGCGGCGTTCGCCACGGCCACGTCCATGGCCGACGCGTACGTCACGGAGGCCTGGCCCACCGTCGATCCGGTGGCGCGCGAACTGGCCGTGGACGCGGCGGTGCGACTGACCGCGAGTCACATCGTGCAGGCCACGGCCTCCCCCGAGGAGTCGGCCCGGCGCATCGCGGACACGGTGGTCCGGGTCGCCCTGAGCACGGGCCGCGAACGGCTCCCGCCGGGCCCGGGGCGGTAGCCGCCTCAGGGACCCGGCCCCCGGTACTCCTCCAGGACGGGCCGGTTGCCGAGGCCCGGGGACGTGGAGACGGGGTAGGCGCGCACGCCGACCCTCCCCTCGATCCGGTCGATCTCGCCCCAGCCGTACGCCCGCGAGTCGTCCGACAGGTCGGGGTTGTCGCCCAGGTAGAAGAACGAGCCCTCGGGCACGGTCCGCAGCGCCGCCCGCGCCGAACGGCTGCCCTCCGGGGTGCAGCAGGCGCCCGTACGGTGGGCCTGCGCGGCCCACTGGGGCGCCGCCACCCGGTAGAGGGGCCCCTCGCCGCCCTTCTGGAGCAGCACGCGGAAGGGCTCGTCCGGCGTGGAGACGATCGCGACCCGGTCGCCGGGGAGTCCGATCACCCGCTTGACCATGAGGGTGTCCTTGTTCGTGGCCCGCAGCAGCACCACGTCGAACCGGCGCGCCTCCCCGGCGGAGCCGGGGGCGGCGAGGACGCGGTCGCCCTGGTGGAGGGTGGGGGCCATGCTGGTGCCGTCGACCCGGATGCCGAGGGCGGTGACGGCCACGCCCGCGAGGAGGCAGAGCAGGACTCCGGCCCCGAGGACGGCGCCGGCCGCCCGGCGCGCGCTCATCGGCGTCGGGTGGGGTCCGGGGGCCGCACGCCACCGGACCGGTCGGTTTCGGTCATGGCGGGACGGTAGGCCGGACGGCGGCCTTCGGCCGTGACCGTACCGCTCAGGGTTGTTGACCGGACGGACCGAGCGGGCCCGGAGGAACGGTACGAGCCGCGGGCCCGGCAGCCGGCGCGGGGCTACCCCCGCCCCCTCCCCCGGTACGCCCGGGGCGTCTCGCCCGTCCAGCGCCGGAACGCCCGGTGGAACGCGCTGGGTTCGGAGAAGCCGAGCTGCCGGGAGAGCCGCTCGATGGAGACCCGGCCGCCGGCCAGCTCGGCGAGGGCGTGGTCGCGCCGCACCTGGTCGCGGAGGCGCTGGTACGTCGTCCCCTCGGCGGCGAGCCGGCGGCGCAGGGTCTGCGGGCTGACGGAGAGCCGGACGGCGAGCTGCTCGGGCGTCGGCACGGGCCCGGCGGGCAGGGCGCGCCCGATCAGGTGCCGCACCCGGCCGGTGACCGTACTGCCGTAGTCGGCGGAGACGAGCACGTCGACGGGGGCGCGGCGCAGGAAGACCTTGAGCGCGGCCCCGTCGCGGAGGACGGGTTCGTCGAGGTCGGCCCGGTCGAAGACGGCGGCCGTCCGCCCGGCGCCGAAGACGCAGGGCGCGCCGAACAGGAGGTCGTACTCCCGCGCGTGCCGGGGCTCGGGGTGGACGAACTCGACCCGGCGCAGGCCGATCCTGCGCCGGATCAGCCAGCCGGCGAAGCGGTGGGCGACGAGGACGGTGGACTCGGCGCCGAAGTGGAGGGGGTCATCGTAGTCGGAGACGTCGAACTCCAGCCGGGCCTCGTCGGCCACCGCCTCGCCGGAGGTCTCCTCGCCCGGTACGGGTTCCACGAGCCGGAAGCGCGGCCCGGCCGGGAAGAGGGAGTAGAAGGTCTGGGCGCGTCGCAGGGCCTCGCGCAGGTCCCGGCTGCCGTGGACCACGACGTGGGCCATCATCGCGAAGGTGCCGACCTTGCTGGGCGCGCCGCCGAAGCCGATCAGCTCGTCGTCCAGGGTGGCCCACAGCGTCCTGACGAGCTGCCCGAACTGCTCGGCGGGGACCCGGGCCCGGGGCTCCTCCAGGAGCGCGGAGGGCAGTCCGGCCCGGGCGAGGAGCGGCCCGGCGGCCACCCCGCGCCGCTCGGCACCGAGCAGCGCGGCCCGTACGTGGTGGGAGCTGACCGACCGTGTCGGCATGCGCGTCGCCTCCGTTCCGGCCGCGTCGCGCCCCGGGATCACCCGGGGCTGGACACTTCCCTTGCAGGATGTCCAGGTTCGGACATTCTACTGAGAACTGTAAGGCGCTTCGGTTTTTCCCGGAAGGCCGCTCCTCAGCAGTCCAGCGGCCCGGCCACCGCCCGCAGCGCCCCGACGACCGCCCGCACCGAGGGGCGGCGGCCCGCGTCGGCGCGCCAGGTGGCGTAGATGTGCCGCCGCATCTTCTGGCGCACGGGCACGAAGGCGACGCCCTCCGGCACCGGGCGGCCGAGCCGGGGGGTCACGCAGACGCCGAGACCGGCCGCGACGAGCGCGAGCTGGGTGTGGTGCTCGCCCGCGAGGTGGCCGATGCGCGGCTCGATGCCCTGCGAGCGCAGGGTGAACATCAGCCAGTCGTGGCAGAACTCGCCCTCCGGCCAGGACACCCACTCCTCGTCGGCGAAGTCGACCAGGTCCACCGCCTCGCGTCCGGCCAGCGGGTGCGCGGCGGGCAGGGCCACGTCGGCGGTGTCGTCGAAGAGGTGGGCGCGCTCCAGGCCGCCGGGGACGGGCGCCCGCTTGTTGCTCCAGTCCAGGACGATCGCGAGGTCGGCGTCGCCGCGCAGCACCGCGCGCACCCCCGGCTCCGGCTCCAGCTCCGTGGTGCGGACCCGGAGTTCGGGGTGGTCGGCGCGCAGGGCGGCGAGCGCGCCGGGGAAGAGCCCGCGGGCCGCCGTGGGGAAGCCGGCGAGCCGCACCTCGCCCACGACCCGGCCCCGCTGGGCCTCGATGTCGGCCTGGGCCATCTGGACCTGGGAGAGGATCCGGGCGGCGTGCTCGGCGAGGAGCATGCCGGCGTCGGTGAGGCGCACGCCCCGCCCGTTCCTGGCGAGCAGCCGCTGCCCGACCTCGCGCTCCAGCTTGGAGAGCTGCTGGGAGACGGCGGAGGTCGTGACGTGCAGCCCGTCGGCCGCGCCGCTGACGGAGCCGTGGCGGGCGACGGCGTCGAGGGTGCGGAGGCGCTCCAGGTTCAACATGTAAGGAATGCTAAGGGAAGGGGTCGAGGAAGTCTCACTTGTCCTAAGCGGTCGGTTCCGGTCACCCTGAGTGCCATGAGCCCCGCAGCCCCGCCCCCCGTCCCTCCCGCTCCCTCTGCCGCGACGTCCGCCACGACGTCCGCCGGGCCGCCCCGGCCCGCCTCCCGGCTGCTCGACTGGCGCGTCCGGTTCGGCGCGCTGGCCCTCATCTGGGGCTTCAGCTTCCTCCTCATCAAGGTCGGCACGGAGGGCTTCGCGCCCTTCCAGGTCACCTTCGGACGGCTCCTGTTCGGTACGGCGGTGCTCGCCGTCGCCCTGGTCGTGAAGCGGGACCGGCTGCCGCGCGGCGCCCGCGTCTGGGGGCATCTGACGGTCGCGGCCTTCCTCCTCAACGCGCTGCCGTTCTCCCTCTTCGCGTACGCGGAGCTGACGATCCCCTCGACCCTGGCGGGCATCTGCAACGCGACGACCCCGCTGTGGGGCATGCTGCTCTCCCTCGTCGCGCTCTCCGAGGACCGCCCGACCCGGGTCCGCGCGGCCGGCCTGGGCATCGGCTTCGTCGGCGTACTGACCGTGCTCGGGGCCTGGCAGGGCTTCTCCGGCCTCGACGCGACCGGCACCGCGCTCGCCCTCCTCGCCTCGTTCAGCTACGCGGTGGGCTGGATCTACGTCCGCCGGACGCTGGCCGGCACCGGCGCGTCGAACCTCTCGCTCGCCGGCTCCCAGGTGGGCCTGGCGACGCTGCAACTGGCCGTGGTCACCCCGTTGTTCACCTCGATGCCGGATTCGGTGGAGCTCCTGCCGCTGCTCGCCGTGGTCGCGCTCGGCGCGCTCGGCACGGGGTACGCGATGCTCCTCCAGTACGGCATCGTCGCGGAGGTCGGCCCGACGACGGCCTCCATGGTCACGTACTTCATCCCGGTGATCGCCACGGCGGCGGGCGTCACGCTCCTGGGCGAGCGGCTCGGCTGGAACACCCCGGTGGGGGCCGTCGTGGTCCTGGCGGGCGCGGCCCTCACCCAGACCCGCTCCTCCCGTCGCCGTACGGCTCCGCTCCCCGAAGCGCGGGAACCGGCCCCGGCGCCCCGGGAGTCCGCGTCCTGCTCCTGAGCGTCCGCGCTCCCGGGGGGACGCCCCGGGGGCACGGACGCCCCGGTTCACGGACGGCCCCCTACCCGTAACTCCGCGCCGGCGCGGGCCCCGCCGCCCCGGCGACGGCGTCGGCCAGGGGCTCGACGTCCGGGACGGACAGGCCGGAGACGGTGAGCCGGACGGCGGGCCCGGTGTCCATCCGGAACCGGGCGCCGGGGGCCACCGCCCAGCCCGCCGCGAGGAGCCGCGCGACCGCGCCCGTCTCGTCGGCGACCGGCACCCACACGTTCATGCCGGAGCGCCCGTACGCCGTGACGCCGCGCCGGGCGAGGGCGCGGACGAGTCCGTCGCGCCGCTCGCCGTACGAGCGGGCGACGACGGCCGGGTCCACCGCCCCCGAGGCCCAGAGGTGTGCGACGGTCCGCTGGAGCAGCCGGCTGACCCAGCCGGGGCCGAGCCGCTGCCGCCCGAGGACCCGGTCGACGGTCTCGGCGTCCCCGGTGAAGGCGGCGATCCGCAGGTCGGGGCCGTAGGCCTTGGCGACCGAGCGGACGAGGACCCAGTGATCGGTGACCCCGGCCAGGGGCTGGAGCGGCTGTGCGACGATGCCGTGCCCGTGGTCGTCCTCGACGAGCAGGACGCCGGGGTGCGCGGCGAGGACCCGCCGCAGCTCCCGGGCCCGGTCCGCCGTGACGCAGGCGCCGGTCGGGTTCTGCGCCCGGTCGGTGACGATCACCGCCCGCGCCCCGTCCCGCCGGGCCGCCCGCTCGACCTCCTCGGGGAGCGGCCCCTCGTCGTCCACGGCGACCGGCACGGGCCGCAGGCCGAGCGCGGGCACCAGGTCGAGGAGGCTGCCCCAGCCCGGGTCCTCGACGGCGACGGCGTCGCCGGGCCTGAGGTGGACGGCGAGGACGCGCTCGATGGCGTCGAGGGAGCCCGAGGCCACGCCGACGGGCCCGTCCGGCACGCCGTCCGCGTCGAAGGCGGCGCGGGCGAGCCGCCCGAACTCCTCGTCCACCGGGGCCTCTCCGTACATCCCGGGCCGCTCGGCGTACCGCCGGGCGACCTCGGCGAGGGCGTCGCCGAGGGGCGGGAGGAGGGCGGGGTCGGGGTTGCCGTTGCTGACGTCCCGTACTCCGGCGGGCGCCTCGACCCGGATCGAGCCGCGCGCGGTCGTGGCGGGGCGGGGCCGCACCCGGCTGCCGCGCCGCCCGTCCGTCTCGATGACCCCGCGCTCGCGCAGGATGCGGTAGGCGGCGGCGACGGTGTTGGGGTTCACGCCCAGGGTGGCCGCCAATTCCCTCATGGGAGGCAGAAGTTGACTGGGCGCGAGCGCGCCGGCTCCAACCCCCCGTTCGACGCTGGCGGCAATCTCCGATGCGCGGCGACCTTCGATCCTATACTCTCCTAGCACAAACACAAGTATGCACTAGTGCAATGGAGTACGCAATGAGCGCCCCCGCCGAAGACCTTCCGTCCTCCGACATCCCCTCACCGGTGCCGGCGCGGCCCGCCGCCTACACGCCGACCGCCCGGACCGTGCCCACCCGCTCGCGGGAGCGCGCCTCGTACGACCGGGAACTGGTCCACTCGATCCTGGACGAGGCCTACGTCTGCCACCTCGGCTTCGTCCGCGACGGCGTGCCGGTCGTGCTCCCCACCCTCTTCGGCCGGGTCGGCGAGCGCCTCTACCTCCACGGCTCCACCGGCTCGCGTCCGCTGCGCGCGACCGGCGACGGCACGAAGGCCCCGGGCCTGCCGGTCTGCCTGACCGTGACCCACGTCGACGGCCTCGTACTGGCCCGCTCCGCGTTCCACCACTCCCTCAACTACCGCTCGGTCGTCGTCCACGGCACCGCCCACCGGGTCACCGACCCCGAGGAGCTGCGGACCGCCCTCGACGCCCTCGTGGACCACGTCGTCCCCGGCCGCTCCGCCGACTCGCGCCCCGCGAACGCCAAGGAGCTCGCCGCCACCGCCGTGATCCGCCTCGACCTCGACGAGGTCTCCGCGAAGGTCCGCACCGGCGGCCCCAACGACGACCCCGAGGACGCCGCCCTCCCCCACTGGACCGGCGTCGTCCCCCTGCGCGGCGGCTACGGCACCCCGGTCCCGGCGGACGACCTCGACCCGTCCGTCCCCCTGCCCGCCTACCTCGCCGCGCTCTGACGGCGGGCGGAGGGGCGCAGGAAGCACGCCGATCCGACCGGGAGGCCGGGCCCGTCGGCCGTGCCGCCTCGCGACCGGCCGACACCCGGGCCTCCCGGTCGGATCGGCCTACACCGTCACGGCCTCCCGCCCCCGCCCGACCGCCGTCCGCGTCTCCGCGAAGGCGAGGCCCGTGACGGCCGCGAGGAGCAGCAGCGTGCCGAGCACGATCGCGGCGGTGAGCCGCTCGCCGAGGAGCGAGACCGCGATCAGGGCGGCGCTCACCGGCTCCAGGAGCATGATCACGGAGACGGTGGCGGCCCGGACGACCGCCGCTCCGGCGAAGTAGAGGGCGTACGCGAGCGCGGTCGGCACCGCCGCCACGTACACGAGGAGGAGCAGCACGCCCACCGGCGCGTCGGTGTGCGGGACGAGCCCTTCCGCGAGCGCCGCGGGCAGCAGTCCGACCGCCCCGATCGCGAAGGCCCAGGCGGTCGTCGCCAGGGCGTCCGCGCCGCCGCCGGCGCGGCCGAGCCGGCGGGTGAGCAGGGTGATCGCCGCGTATCCGGCCGCCGAGACGACCGCGAGGGCGACGCCGACCGGCCGCACCTCGGCGTCGCCGCCGCCCAGGACGAGGACGACGAGCCCGGCGAGCGCGCCGACGACGGCGAAGGTCCCGCCCCGGCCCAGGCGCTCGCCCATGGTGAGGCGGGCGCCGAGGGCGATGAGGACGGGGCCGGCGCCCAGGGTGACGACGGTGCCGACGGCCAGGCCCGTGGCCTCGACGGCGGCGAAGTACGCGCTCTGGAAGACGGTGAGCCCGACGCCGGTGCCGAGGATGCGGACCGCCCTCCGGCGGCGCGGCTCCCCCGTGGCGGGGGCGGCCGCGCGGCGGGGCCGCAGGGCGAGGGCGCCGAGCAGCAGGACCAGGCCGCCGAGACAGCGCCAGAAGGAGAGGGCGAGGGGGCCCATGTCGCTGACGCGGAAGATCAGCGAGGCGGCGGCACCGGCCGTGCCCCAGGCGATCCCGGCGACGATCAGATAGAAGAGGCTCCGCCCGACGGACAGGGCGGATCCCGAGGAGTTCGACACGTGACTTCTCCGTGGAAGACGGGAGGGAAAGGTGGTCGCTCGACTCCGCGCGCGGGCAGCGACGAACCGCCCGGCGGCGAGGGATCGCCACCCGGGCCCGGTCTTCGTCGGGAAAGGTCTCCGCGCGCGCTAGGCGGCGGGAGGCGGAAGCACGGTCGCATGCATGATCGGCACCCTACGGGGCGGTCCGCCCGGCGGACAACCCGGCCTCTTGACCGGCCGCGCCGTCCCCGGACCCGGTACCGCTCCCGGCCCCGGCACCGTCCCCAGACCTGGTACCACTCCCGATCCCGGCCCCGGTTTCGGCACCGCCCTCGGCCTCGGCCCCGGTCCCGGCCGTGAGCGCGCCCACGTCCCCCGTCCCGCCGGCCACGGGCCCGGCCGACGGCGCCTTCGGCGTCGAGGACTGGGCGATGAAGGCGCCGACGAGGACCACCGCGCCGCCGACGATCTGCGGCGCGCCCAGGTGCTCGCCGAGCAGGACCCAGGCCAGGACGGTCGCGATGACGGCCTCCAGGCAGGCCACGACGCCCGCCACCTGTGGGGAGAGCCGGCGTACCGAGATGACGCCGGTGGTGTAGGCGAAGACGGTGGCGATCAGCACGATCCAGCCGAGCAGCAGCCAGGCGGGCACAGCGGTGCCGTCCATGGCGGCGTGGCCCCCGAGGACCGCCCAGTCCATGCCCCAGGGCCGGGCCACGACGGTCAGGACGAGCGCGCCGATGAGGAGTCCGTACGCGATGACGCCGACCGGATCGGGCCGCTCGGCCCCTCCGTCACCGTCGGCGCCCTGGTCGGAGAGGACGAAGTAGCCGACCTGGCAGCAGGCGGCGGCGAGCGCCAGGAGGAGGCCGAGGAGGTCGAAGCCCAGCCCGGACCAGACCTGGACGACGCACGCGAGGCCGCCGACGGCGAGGACGACGCCGAAGGCGGCGGCGCGGGTGACGGGCCGGCGCTGGACGAAGCGGACCCAGCCGAGGACGAGGGCCGGGGCGAGGTACTCGATGAGGAGGGCGACGCCGACGGGGATGCGGGAGATCGAGGCGAAGTAGAAGGCCTGGACGCCGGCGACGGCGAGGAGGCCGAAGCCCACGAGGAGGGCGGGTTCGCGGCGCAGGAGGTCCCGGTGGCGCCAGGCCACCGGGAGCATGAGGAGCGCGGCGCCGGCGACCCGGAGCCAGACGACGTGGAGCGAGTCGAGTCCCGCCTCGATGAGCGGCTTGGCCGCCACTCCCGAACCACCGAATGCGAAGGCCGAGGCCAGGGCGAGTCCCAGGCCGGCGCTTCTCCCCTGAGACGCGTGCATGGGGTCATCATGACAGGGCGCCGTCAGGGGTGTAACCCCCGTTACACCTGTTGAGACGGTCCCTCGCGGCGGGTGCCGCCCGAGGCACCGTCGGGAGCGGGGCCGCCGACGCCGTCGAGGGCCTCGCGCGGGGTGGCGGCGAGGTCGGCGCGGGCGGCCAGGGCGGCCGGGTCGATCCCGGCGCGGCGCAGCACCTCGACGGCCCGGCTCTCGGGGTCGGCGGCGACGGCGGCGAGCAGGTCGACGCCCCGGGCCTGCGGTTCGCCGCGTCCGGCGGCCCGCCGGAGGGCGCCCTCCAGGGCGCCGGCCGCGGCCGGCGACCAGCCGGGGGCCCGTACTTCGCGGGACTCGACCCCGCGCGTCGCGGGCAGCATGCGCCGGGCCGCGGACTCCTCGACGGAGCGCTGCCAGCGCAGGCCGTAGCCGATGGACCGCTGGACGAGGTAGCCGAGGACGCGGGCGAGCCGGTCGCCGCTCTCGAACACGGCGGCGGCCTCGGGGTCGGACTCGACGAGCGAGTGCAGCAGGTGCGCGGTGTCGATCTGACGGTCCCCGTCCCGGAGGGCCCTGCGGCGCGCGCCCGAGACGGCCGCCGCGAGCGGGGGCGTCAGGAAGGGGGCGAGCTCCGCGCGCGGGGCGACGGACTGCCGGAACGACGGGGGGCGCGGGACGGGACTGTGCACGCTCCCACCTCATCAGGCTCCGGCGGCCGGAACATCACCGGAGAGAAGCATGTCCGCATCCCACCGGAGTCGGGCACGGACGCGCGATTCCTCCTCCTTGCGAAGGAGATTGCGCGTGTCGCCCCCGAGAGGCGCGCGCCGCCTTGCTTCGCGCCCCTTCTGCAACCACGACCCCCTCTCCGCTCGTCTTCCGAACGTGTTCTGGATGGTGGGTCTGCTCGCGCTCGACGGGCGGCAGTACGTGTACCGGGTGTACGCGCCCCGGGAGGCGCTGCCGGCCGATCTGTTCTGGGCCGCGTTCCACTGCCACGAGGAGGACGGGGCGCCGCGCGCCTCCGACAGCTTCGACGCGGCGGAGATCTGGTGGATCGGCGACGGGGCGGGCCCGACCACGGCGGAGCTGACGGTCCACAGGTCCTGAGCGCCCGGGAAACGGGGGAAGGGGCCCGCGGCGACTGCCGCGGGCCCCTTCCCTTTTTTCCTCCTGCCTCAGTGCTCGTCGGCCAGGATCAGGTACAGCTTCTTGCGCGCCTCGTTGATCACGGCGACCGCCTTCTCCCGCTGCTCGGGGCTGCCGGTCTTCCAGACCTGCCCGAACGCCTCCATCAGGCCGAAGCCGGCCTGCCGGATCTCGTTCACGGCGTCCCAGTCGACTCCGCGCCCGGCCTCCTCCCAGGGGGCCTCGGGACCGTTCTCGGCCTCGGCGCGCCCGGAGTCGGTGAGCGTGAACAGCTTCTTGCCGCCCTCGCTCGCGCTGATGATCAGCCCCTCGTCCTCCAGGAGCTGGAGGGTGGGGTAGACGGAGCCGGGACTGGGCTTCCAGGCCCCGTCGCTGCGCTCGCCGATCTCGCGGATCATCTCGTAACCGTGCATCGGGCGGTCCTTCAGGAGCGCCAGGATCGAGGCCCGCACGTCACCGCGCCGCGCCCGTCCCCGGCCGCCTCCGCCGCGCCCCCGCCCCCCGAAGGGGCCTCCGCCGAACGGCCCGCCGCCGAACCCGGGCCCGAAGGGTCCGAACGCGGCACGCCGCCCCTCGAAGTCTCCCCGGCCTCCGGGGCCACGGCCTCCACGACCGGCTCCGTGTCCGTTTCCGTACTCGTGTCCATGTGAACGCATCGCAACGCTCCTTCCATCGGGATTCCTTCTGCGAACCATCGCGATGCGTCAACGATATATCGGAACTGTTCGGTAGGCAAGAAGTCGAGAGGGCGATGGACGGATACCGAACACCAGTTCGATAGAAAGGGAAAAGAAAATAGAGGGTGCCCCGGCCGGGACACCCTCACGGACCTCAGTCCAGACAGAACTCGTTGCCCTCGATGTCCTGCATCGCGATGCAGGACTCGTTCTCCTCGTCGGCGAACAGCGTGTACAGATGGACCGCGCCGAGCTCGACCAGCCGGGCGCACTCGGCCTGGAGCGTGGTGAGCCGCTCCTCGCCCACGAGCCCGGTGCCGGCCCGTACGTCGAGGTGCACCCGGTTCTTGACGACCTTGCCCTCGGGGACGCGCTGGAAGAGCAGCCGCGGGCCCTCGCCCGAGGGATCGACGCAGGAGAACCACTTCACCTCGCGCCCGGGCGGCAGCGAGCGGTGGTACTCCTCCCACGTGTCGAAACCCTCCGGCACCGGCGACACGACGTAGCCCAGCACCTCGCACCAGAAACGGGCGAGGCGTTCGGGATCGGCACAGTCGAAGGTGACCTGGAACTTCTTGATCGTCGGCATCCGCACACCCTAGGGGCGCGTGCCGCCCGCCAGAAACCCCTATTTGACCTTGTCACGGTGTCAAGCCCTTCACTGGCGCCGAGGAGGTGGTCCCGATGACCATGCCGAAGGAAGAGGACGAGACCGTACGGGTTCCGGGGGCTCTGGGAGCGCTGGGGAGCGACGACCCGTCGGTCCGGCTGCGGGCGGCCCTGGCGGTCGGCTCGGCCCCGGACCGGGGGTCCGTGGACGAACTGGTCGAACGGTGCGCGGTCGAACCCGACTTCTCCGTACGGGAGATGCTGACGTGGGCGCTCACCCGCCACCCGCCGTCGGTGACGGTCCCGAGGCTCCTCCCCGAGGTCCGCTCGGAGAGCGCGCAGGCCCGGAGCCAGGCCCTGCACACCCTGTCCAAGATCGGGGACCGGCGGGCGTGGCCGGTGATCACCCCGGCACTGCTGTCCGACGCCGACGACGAGGTGGCCCGGAGCGCCTGGCGGGCGGCGGTCGTGCTCGTGCCCGAGGGTGAGGAGCACGGGCTGGCCGTAGGGTTGGCGACACAGCTCGGGCGCGGCGGACGCGAGACGCGGCTGAGCCTCAGCCGGGCGCTGATCGCGCTCGGGGAGGCGGCGGTGCCGGTCCTCGCCGCGGCGGCGACGGACCCCGGCCCCGAGGTGCGGGCGCACGCGATCGCCACGGAGCGGCTGCGGCGCGACCCGGACGCCGGATTCGAGTGCGCGGTCGAGGAGGCGAAGCGCGTCGTGGCCCTCGGCGTGGCCGGCCAGGAGGAGTGACAGGCGTGTTGATCGGTGACGTGGCCCGGCGGTCCGGGGTCAGCGCCCGCATGCTCCGGCACTACGAGTCGCTCGGCCTGGTGCGCCCGACGGGCCGCACCGGCTCGGGCTACCGGGAGTACTCCGACGAGGACATCCGGCGGATCTTCCACATCGAGAGCCTGCGGTCGCTGGGCCTCTCGCTGCGCGAGGTCGGGCGCGCCCTCGACGATCCCGGCTTCGCGCCCGCCGAGCTCGTCGCCGACCTCGCCCGCCGGACCCGGGAACGCATCGCGGCGGAGACGGAACTGCTCACGCGGCTCCGCCGGATCGACGCGGCGGGACCCGCCGGCTGGGAGGACGTCCTCCGGACCGTCGCGCTCCTCCAGGCGCTGGGGTCGAACGACGCGGACGCGCGCCAGCGCGCGGCCCTGTCCACCTCCGAGGAGACCTCCCTGCCGGTGGAGGCCCTGGTCGAGGCCGTACTGGACGAGTCGGACCCGAACGTCGCCGGGGCCCTCCGCTGGGCCCTGGCGCGAACGGACGGGGACGCTCCGGCACTCCTGGCGGAGGGCCTGGACTCCCCCACGGCCGAGGTGCGGGAACGTGCCGTGCGGTCCCTCGCCGAGCTGCCGGACGACGAGGCGACGACCGCACTCCTGCGGGACGCCCTCGCGCACCCCGACGCCACGGTCCGCCGGCACGCGGCCGTGGCACTCGGGGCGCGGGGAGCGGCCGACACGGTCCCGGTCCTGGTCGACATGGTCGTCGGGGAGACGGGCAGAACGGACGAGACGGAGGGGACAGAGGGGGCGGAGGGAGCGGTGGGGACGAACGACGTCGACGCGGCCGACACCCTGAGCGCCCTCGCGGACGACCCCGTACTCGCGGACCGGATCGCCGGCGCCCTGGTCGACCGCCTCTCCCACGCCACCACCGGAACGCCCGCGCGCCGCCGCCTGACCCAGGCCCTCGCGGACATCCCCGGCCCCACGGCGTCCCGCGCCC
This sequence comes from Streptomyces cinereoruber, assembly GCF_009299385.1. Classification (NCBI taxonomy): domain Bacteria; kingdom Bacillati; phylum Actinomycetota; class Actinomycetes; order Kitasatosporales; family Streptomycetaceae; genus Streptomyces; species Streptomyces cinereoruber. The sequence continues at coordinate 1,352,846 of NZ_CP023693.1, forward strand.
TCGAGGCCCTGTCCCACGACGAGGACCCCGCCGTCGCCCTCACCGCGAGGTACGTCCTCGAACTGCGCGCCGGCCGCTGACGCGCCCCGGCACCGGATGCCGGGCGCGCGTACCGGGGTGCCGCCGGGCGCCCCGAACCCGGCGGCGCAGACGGCACCGTCACGAACCCCCGCCGCCGGACCCTCGGCGGCGTTCCCGGCGCGCCCGCGCGGCCCGGACCAGGCGGGTGGTCCCGTACCCGAGGAGCCAGGGCAGCAGCGTGATGCCGCCGATGTGGACGGTGGCGTAGCCGACGAGGTCCTCGGTGCGCTTCTCCTGGTCCAGGGGCAGGACCATCACGGCCGCGGAGACCCCCACCGGCACCAGCGGGAGCAGTACCGACCACAGGCGCGGCCGCCACCCGGGCCGGGCCGCGCACCACGCCCCCGCGGCCCCCATCAGGAAGGGCCCGAACGGCACCCACAGCAGCACCGGATAGAGGAACAGGACCCACCAGTCGTCCGCGTACCCGAACATCATCGAAGCCCCCCGAGTCCGCGCACGGCGACACCTTCCACGTCCGATTCCACGTCCGACGACGCGCAAAGCGGCCGGTCCAGTTCTCCGCGATTGGCCTTGGCCGCCGGAAAACCGCCCCCAGTACCGTCGGCGCCATGCGCATCCGAATCGTCGACGCCTTCACCGATCGGCCCTTCTCCGGCAACCCCGCGGGGGTCCTCCTCCTCGACTCCTTCCCCGAGGACGCCTGGCTCCAGAGCGTCGCCGCCGAGGTCAACCTCTCCGAGACCGCCTTCGCCCACCCGCTGCCGGCCGGCGGCGAGGCGGACTGGGCCCTGCGCTGGTTCACGCCGACCACCGAGGTCGACATGTGCGGCCACGCCACCCTGGCCACCGCCCACGTCCTGCACACCACCGGCGCCGCGACCGGCACCGTCCGCTTCGCGGCCCGCTGCGGCGTCCTCGGCGCCACCGCCGAGGCCGACGGCACGATCACCATGGACTTCCCGACCTCGCCCCTCACCCCCGTCGCGGTCCCGGACGGCCTGGAGAAGGCGCTCGGCGCCGAGATCGTCGCCGTCCACGACACCGGGGCCCACATCGGGGACCTCCTCGTCGAACTGCGCGACGAGACCGCCGTCCGCTCCCTCGCCCCGGACTTCGCCGCCCTGAAGACCATGTCCTCGCGCGGGACCATCGCGACCGCCGCCGCCGAACGCCCGGACGGCGGCTACGACTTCGTCTCGCGCGGCTTCTTCCCGGCCGTCGGCATCGACGAGGACCCGGTGACCGGGAGCGCCCACACCGCGCTCGCCCCCTACTGGTCGGCCCGGTTCGGCCGCGACGACCTCACCGGCCTCCAGGGCGGCGCCCGCACCGGCCTCGTCCGCACCCGCCTGCGCGGCGACCGCACCCTCCTCGGCGGCCGTGCCGTCACGGTCGTCGAGGGCGAGCTGCACGCCTGACACCCGTCCGCGAGAACGGTGAAGGGGCGTACGGAGGATCCCGTACGCCCCTTCACCGTGGACGACCGCCCGTCACACGGTCGGCAGCCACCCCACCTTCCCGGCGAGCAGCCCGTACCCGACGAAGGCCACGATGTCGAGCAGCGCGTGCGCCACGACCAGCGGCCCGACCCGGCCCCAGCGGCGGTACAGCAGGACGAAGACCACGCCCATCACCACGTTGCCGATGAAGCCGCCGACGCCCTGGTAGAGGTGGTACGAGCCGCGCAGCACCGAGCTGGCCACGAGCGCCGCCATCGGCGTCCACCCCAACTGCCCCAGTCTGCGCAGCAGGTAGCCGACGACGATGACCTCCTCCACGACGGAGTTCTGGATCGCCGACAGGATGAGGACCGGGTACTTCCACCACACGTCCGGCAGCGACTCGGGCACCACCGTCAGGTTGAACCCGGTCGCCCGCGCCGCCAGGTAGAAGGCGAGCCCGGCGCTGCCGATCCCCGCCGCGACCAGCGCCCCGCGCCCGAGGTCGGGCCACGGGCGGGTGCGGTCGAAGCCGATGGCCCGCATCCCGGCGCCCTCGCGCAGCAGCAGGTGGGCGACGAGGACGACCGGCACCAGGGCCGTGGCGATGCCGAAGAGCTGCCAGGACAGGTCGAGCCACGGCCGCCCGGGGGCGTACGAGCCGTTGAGCGTCGCCGCCTGCTCCTTCAGCGCCCCGGGCTTGGTCAGCGAGCCGACGAAGCTGATGAGGGCCGACACCGCGCTCGCCCCGAGCGAGAGGGCGAGCACGATGAGCGTCTCGGAGCGCAGCACCGTGCGCGGCAGGCCCCCGGGGGGCGGGGAAGCGTCTCTCACGCGTTGCTCCGACACCACGCCTGTCCCCGCTTTCCGAACGACCCGAACCGTCCGGACATGATCGCCCATGAACCGCCCGGGAGGGGCGCGGGGACCGGGAAGCGGGTGTCAGTGGATCCCCACCGGCCAGGTGTGGACCGGCTCCCCCTCCCGCATCAGCGTCCGGTACCGGCGCGTCATCGCCGCGAGCGCCGTCTTCCGGTCCAGGCCCGCCTCCAGGGCCCGGTGGAAGGTGTCCACCTGCCAGGAGGCTCCGTTCACCCGCCGCCGGCAGCGCTGCTCGATCACCCCGAGGTAGCGGTCCCGGTCGGCGGGCTCGACGTGCCAGGCGTCGAGCCCGGCCGCGGCGAGCGGCAGCAGCTCGTCCAGGACGAGCCGTACGGCCGGCAGGGTGGCGACGCCGCCCGCGCGCCCCGGCCGGGGCCAGCGCAGCTCCGCCTCGATGCCGTGGCGACAGGCCGTGTCGAAGTTGGCCTCGGCGTCCTCGAAGGCCAGCCGCTTCCACACGGGCCTCGGCTCGTCGGCGAGCGCGCGCACCAGGCCGTAGTAGAAGGCGGCGTTCGCGATCACGTCCGTCACGGTCGGCCCCGCCGGCAGGACCCGGTTCTCGACGCGCAGGTGCGGGACGCCGTCGACCAGGCCGTACACCGGCCGGTTCCAGCGGTAGACCGTGCCGTTGTGCAGGACGAGCTCCTGGAGGCGCGGGACCCCGCCCCGGTCGAGGACGAGCAGCGGGTCCTCCTCGTCCTGGAGGGGGAGGAGGGCGGGGAAGTAGCGCAGGTTCTCCTCGAAGAGGTCGTACGCCGAGTCGATCCAGCGCTCCCCGAACCAGGTGCGCGGCCGCACCCCCTGGGACTGGAGCTCGGGCGGCCGGGTGTCGGTGGCCTGCTGGAAGAGCGGCGGGCGGGACTCCCGCCACAGCTCGTGACCGAAGACGAAGGGGGCGTTGGCGCCGAGGGCGATCTGCACCCCGGAGACGGCCTGCGCCGCGTTCCAGACGGCGGCGAACCGGGCCGGGGTCACCTGGAGGTGGAGCTGGACCGAGGTGCAGGCGGCCTCGGGGACGATCGACTCCGAGGTGCATTGGAGGCGTTCGACGCCGTGGATGTCGAGGATGAAGTCCTCGCCCCGCGCGGCCAGTATCTGGTCGTTGAGGAGGGCGTAGCGGTCGTTGTCCGACAGGTTCTCGGGGACCAGGTCGTGCTGTTCGAGGGTGGGCAGTACGCCGATCATGACGACGCCCGCGTCGAGCTCCGCCGCCTTGCGGTCGGCGTACCCGATTCCGGTTCCGATCTCCTCCGCGAGGCGGTCGAATACGTGCCCCTCCAGCTGGTGGGGGGCGATGTTCACTTCGAGGTTGAACATTCCGAGTTCCGTCTGGAAATCGGGGCTCGCGATCTTTTCGAGAACCGGTCCGTTCAGCATGCGGGGCAGACCGTCCGCGCCGGCGAGATTGAGCTCGATCTCCACGCCCATGAGATTGCGCGGGCGGTCGAACCTCTTCTCCGCCAGGAGCCTCGCGAGCCCCGCCAGGCATTGCTGGAGTTTCCTCCGGTACTGCTGCCGGTCGGACGGGCCGAACCCGTCGGCCACGACCTTCTCGCCCATCGAAGCGTCCTTCCCCGGGTGGGCGGCCGTCAGGGCGGCCGCGCGTCACGGACCATGATGCCCACCTCTTTGATCCACAACGCCTGCGGGGCGGGCCTGTCGGAGGATAGGCTGGATGCAGCACTCCAACGGCACATTCCAGGGGCACACGACAAAAGACATATACCAATGTCATATTGTCCCGGGATTCGGGATCGCAATTCAGCCGACCGGCTCCTCGCGGTGTGCGCAGGTGAGAGGGGTATCGTCCTCCTGATTCCGCTCGGACGCCTCTCGATGACGGCCTGATGAGGTCTTGTCAGGAATATCGGCGACGTCTAGCGGAAACACTGTGTGAACACATGTCGTATAAACTCCGCGGACGAGGCAGAGTGTTGGCGCCCGGCCATGGCCCCATGGCCCCTCTCTGGCCCCGCCGCCGACAGCGCCGTCGTACCTGCCCACGCGTCACCGTGTCTCCTGAGCGAGAGGCGACCCACCATGCTCCGACCCTCCCCGGCCCCCGCGCCGGCCCTCCGCAGCGTCCTCGCGGCGCTCGGCTCACCGACCGCCGTCCGTGAGGCGCGCACCCCCGCCCTGCGGGCCGCGCAGGGACCACTGAGCCCCGAACTCCCTTTGCCCGTCCACGTGTTGGGCGTCACCGGAGCCCCGGGACACCCTCCCCGCACCCGGCTCGCCGGCTGGCGCTTCCTGATCCGGAACGGGGACCGGACGATCGCCGCCGCGGACACCATGCTCACCCCGGACGGCTGGTCCTTCTCGCACTTCTTCGAGGGGCCGTACGTCTCCGCCACGGAACGGGCCCTGCACCAGGCCGAGGGCCTGCCGGTCGCCTACCGGCCCCGGCTGCTCTCCGTGCCGGAGCTCTACATGCTGACCCTCTGGCTGCACGCCGTCCCGGAACCGGACGGCGCCACCGCCCCGGACGCCGACGACACCACCGTCGCCCCGGGCGCCGCCGACCTGATGGTGCCCCTGGCCCCCGCGCCCCCGGGGATCGCGGCCCACCGGCCGTACCCGGTCGCCGACCTCCTGCCCGTCCTCAGCACGCGCCTCGCGCCGCCGCCCCTCCTGGGCTCGGCGGCGCCCGCCTGATCCACCTCACGCGCGTCCGCGCCCCGTGGCCCGGCCGGGTCACGGGGCGCACTGCTGTCCGAACCGTCCGCCCGAACGCCCCGCCCGAACACCCCTCCCGTACGGACTAGCCCGCTCGGGCCACCCCGAACCACCCGAAGGGACGGGGTGGTTGAGCCGAACCGCCCCTGCGGGTGACGCGTCCTCCCAGGAGAGGACGAGCTGCCGCGAAATGCCTGCGGAAGTCCGTCCCGGGGGCAAGACTTGGACCGGAACCGAACCGACCGACGGGGGCGGCCATGAACGCGCAGAGCCGCAGGACATCCACCACGACGCAGCGAAAGAACCCACCCATGTGCCAGCACCAGCCCGCCTGTCCCACCGCCGACTCCGCCGACCGCGAGGCGGCCCGACTGACGGCACACCACCCCGAGCAGGGCTGGAGCCTGCTGTGCAACGGCGTCCTGCTCTTCGAGGACACCGGTGAGCTCCTGCCGGACGGGCAGATCATCGCCCCGCACCGGCCGCTCGCGGCGGGCCGGGTGACGACCGCCGCCTGAGCGAACCGTACGAGGGAGGAAGCCCGAGGGCCGGCCCGGAGAAGAACTCTCCGGGCCGGCCCTCGATCGTCGGCACCCCGTCGTGAAGGGCTGCGCCCCTACTGGTCGTACTCGTCCAGCGGCGGGCAGGAGCAGACCAGGTTCCGGTCGCCGAAGGCGCCGTCGATGCGGCGCACCGGCGGCCAGTACTTGTCGGCGGCCGAGACGCCGGCCGGGAAGACCGCCTCGTCACGGGTGTACGGGTGGTTCCACTCGCCGCCGAGCGCGGCCGCGGTGTGCGGGGCGTTGTGCAGCGGGTTGTCGTCCGCCGGCCACTCGCCCGCGGCGACCTTCTCGATCTCGGCCCGGATCGCGATCATCGTGTCGCAGAAGCGGTCGAGCTCGGTCAGGTCCTCGGACTCGGTCGGCTCGATCATCAGCGTGCCGGCCACCGGGAAGGACATCGTCGGCGCGTGGAAGCCGTAGTCGATCAGGCGCTTGGCGATGTCGTCGACGGTGACGCCGGTCGCCTTGGACAGCGGGCGCAGGTCCACGATGCACTCGTGGGCGACCAGACCGGCCGGGCCGGTGTAGAGCACCGGGAAGTGCGGCTCCAGGCGCTTGGCGATGTAGTTCGCCGCGAGCACCGCGACCTGGGTGGCGCGCTTGAGGCCCTCGCCGCCCATCAGGCGCACGTACGACCAGGAGATCGGCAGGATGCCGGCGGAGCCCCACGGGGCGGCCGAGATCGGGCCGACGCCGGTCTCCGGGCCCGCGGTGGGCTGGAGCGGGTGGTTCGGCAGGTACGGGGCGAGGTGGGCGCGGACGCCGACCGGGCCGACGCCGGGGCCGCCGCCGCCGTGCGGGATGCAGAAGGTCTTGTGCAGGTTCAGGTGCGAGACGTCGCCGCCGAAGTGGCCGGGCTTGGCCAGGCCGACCAGGGCGTTGAGGTTGGCGCCGTCGACGTACACCTGGCCGCCGGCCTCGTGGACCTCGGCGCAGATGTCCGCGACGTGCTCCTCGAACACGCCGTGCGTGGACGGGTAGGTGATCATCAGGACGGACAGCTCGTCGCGGTACTGGGCGATCTTGGCCCGCAGGTCCTCGACGTCGACCTCGCCGTCGTCGGCGGTCTTCACCACGACGACCTTCATGCCGGCCATCACCGCGGAGGCGGCGTTGGTGCCGTGCGCGGAGGACGGGATGAGGCAGACGGTGCGCTGCTCGTCGCCGTTGGCCCGGTGGTACGCGCGGACGGCGAGGAGGCCGGCCAGCTCGCCCTGCGAACCGGCGTTGGGCTGGATCGACACCTTGTCGTAGCCGGTGACCTCGGCGAGGCGCTCCTCCAGCTCGGTGATGAGCGTGACGTAGCCCTGGGCCTGCTCGACCGGGGCGAAGGGGTGGATCTGGCCGAACTCGGGCCAGGTCACCGGCTCCATCTCGGTGGTCGCGTTCAGCTTCATCGTGCAGGAGCCGAGCGGGATCATGCCGCGGTCCAGCGCGTAGTCGCGGTCCGCGAGACGGCGCAGGTAGCGCAGCATCGAGGTCTCGGAGCGGTGCGCGTGGAAGACCGGGTGGGTCAGGTACGCGTCGGAGCGCAGCAGACCGGCGGGCAGCGCGTCCTCGGTGGCGGCGTCCAGGGCCTCGACGTCGGCGGTGACGCCGAAGGCGCCCCACACGGCGGCGAGCTGCTCTCGCGTGGTGGTCTCGTCGCAGGAGACCGACACGCGGTCGGCGTCGACGCGGTACAGGTTGACGCCGGCCTCGCGGGCGGCGGCCACGACCTCGTCGGCCCTGCCGGGCACGCGGGCGGTGAGGGTGTCGAAGAAGACGTCCCCGGTCAGCTCGACACCCCCGGCGCGCAGACCGGCGGCGAGGATCGCGGCGTACCGGTGGGTGCGGAGCGCGATGCCCTTGAGGCCGTCGGGGCCGTGGTAGACGGCGTACATGCCGGCCATGACGGCGAGCAGCACCTGGGCGGTACAGATGTTGCTGGTGGCCTTCTCGCGGCGGATGTGCTGCTCGCGGGTCTGGAGGGCCAGGCGGTAGGCGCGGTTCCCGTCGGCGTCGACGGAGACGCCCACGAGGCGGCCGGGCAGGGAGCGGGCGTGCTTGTCCTGGACGGCCATGTAGCCGGCGTGCGGGCCGCCGAAGCCCATCGGGACGCCGAAGCGCTGGGTGGTGCCGACGGCGATGTCGGCGCCGAGCTCGCCGGGCGAGGTGAGCAGGGTGAGCGCGAGCAGGTCGGCGGCGACGGTGACGATCGCGCCCAGCTCGTGGGCCGCGTCGATCAGCGGCTTGATGTCGCGGACCGCGCCGGAGGCGCCGGGGTACTGGATCAGCACGCCGAAGACGCCGCGCTCGGCGACCTCGGCGGGGATGCCCTCGCTCAGGTCGGCGACGACGACCTCGATGCCGGTCGGCTCGGCGCGGGTCTCGATGACGGCGATCGTCTGCGGCAGGGCGTCGGCGTCGATCAGGAAGACGCCCTTCTTGACCTTGCCGACGCGGCGGGACAGCGCCATGGCCTCGGCGGCGGCGGTGCCCTCGTCGAGCAGGGAGGCGCCGGAGGTGGGCAGGCCGGTCAGGTCGGCGACCATCGTCTGGAAGTTCAGCAGGGCCTCCAGACGCCCCTGGGAGATCTCCGGCTGGTACGGCGTGTACGCCGTGTACCAGGCGGGGTTCTCCATCACGTTCCGGAGGATCACCGGCGGGGTGAAGGTGCCGTAGTAGCCGAGGCCGATCATCGGGGCGAGGACCTGGTTGCGGTCGGCGAGCGCGCGCAGCTCGGCGAGCACCTCGGCCTCGGTGCGCGCGGCCGGCAGGCCCAGCGCCTCGGCGTTCTTGATCACGTCCGGCACCGCGGCGGCCGTGAGCTCGTCGAGCGAGCCGTAACCGACCTGGGCGAGCATCTTGGCCCGGGCCTCGGCGTCGGGCCCGATGTGCCGCTGCTCGAAGGGGATGCCCTGCTCGAGCTCGGAGAGCGGAGTGCGGTTGGCGGTCATGTACGGAGGCCTCCTGGTCGTCACGACCTGCGAGGGGCACCACGGCGCGGGTGCCCGGACGGCCTCCCCCTCTGTCATCTCAACCTGAGAGCTTCACCGGCGCGCCTCGCGGCAGGCCGGCTTTCACCGTCGGTGAGAGCGCATGCCGTCGGACATCCGCTCTGCTTTCCAGAGTGACCTCGTCCGTGCGGTACGGGGGCCTGAGAGATTCCGGGGAGGATTTGCTCCTTCGGCGCCCACCGGAAGGTTTCTCCGGGGGACTCTCCCGCACGGGGTCGACAGCCACACCCAGCCTACCAGCGCGGTTGAGGCTCCTTTCGCTCAAGTGGCCGACATCCCGGATGTGCCCTTTGGTAGGGGGTAGAGGAGTTGCGACCAGTTGGAGGGACCGTGCAGACCGACATCGATCCGCGCAGCCTGATCGGCCGCAAGGCGTACGACCGGAACGGACACAAGATCGGCACCGTCGACGAGGTGTACCTGGACGACGCGACGGGCGTCCCGGAGTGGGCCGCGGTCCGCACGGGCCTGTTCAGCAGGGACGCGTTCGTCCCCCTGGAGCCGAGCGACCTGCTCGACGACGGCCTCCACGTCCCGTTCGAACGCGCCCTCATCAAGGACGCCCCGGACTTCGGCGTGGGCCGCCACCTCTCCCCGGAGCAGGAACTCCAGCTCTACCGCCACTACAGGCTCGCCCTCCCCCCGCCCCCCACGGACACCCCGGACAAGGACTTCGGCCGCCTGGCGGGCCAGGAGGGCGGCTGACCCGAAGCCGATCCCCGCACACCGGAAAGCCCGCCGGCCACGACGGGCGACGGTCGGCCCCCGGCCCGGCCGAAAACGCCCCGGGGCCCGCAGCCGCCGACGGCGCGGCACCACCCACGGGAGAACCCGCACCTCTGCCCACCCACCGTCACGGGCGGCGCGGGTGGGAACCCGGCCCGGCCGCAAGGCCGGGCGCACCCCCACGGCCCGCAGCCGTCGACGGCGCGGGCACCGGCACCGCCCCCGGCACAGGGTCCCGCACCAGCGGCAACGCCTCCCCCGCCTCCAGCTCCGGATCGTCCACGGCGAACGTCCGCACCCGCCCCGGCGCCGACCCCGGTTCCTCGAACCGCACCGTGACCCGCCCGAGCCCGCTCCCCTGCACCCACCCGGCCCCGTACACCGCGTGCCGCACGTCGTGCCCGGGCGCCCAGTACCGCTCGGCGGCCGCGACGGGCCCGGTCGGCTCGGCCACCGCGACCTCGGGCGCCACCGGAGCCGCACCCTCCGCGCCCCGCTCCCCCACCAGCTCCGCCTGGGCGAACAGGTCCTCCTGCGTGTAGTCCGCGAGCCCGCTCACCCCCACCCCGAGCAGCCGCACGCCCCCCGTGGTGTCCACGGAGTCGAGGAGCCGCCCCGCAGCCTCCCGTACGACCCCGAGCGCGTCCGTCGGCCCCCGCAGCGTCTCGGACCGGGTCAGCGTCGAGAAGTCGAACCTCCGCACCTTCAGGACGATCGTCCGCCCCGAGTGCCCCGACGCCCGCAGCCGCTCCACGCACCGCTCCGCGAGCCGCTCGACCTCGCCCCGGATCCGTACCCGGTCGTGCAGGTCCACGGCGAAGGTGTCCTCGACGGAGACGGACTTGGCGTCCCGCTCGGCCACCACGGGCCGGTCGTCGTACCCCTGGGCCATCCGGTACAGCGAGGCCCCGTGCGCCCGCCCCAGGAGCCGTACGAGCTCGTCCTCGCCCGCCTCCGCGAGGTCGGACACGGTCGTCATCCCGGCCCGCCGCAGGTGCTCCCCGGTCGCCGGCCCGACCCCGGGCAGGATCCGTACGGACTTCGGCCCGAGGAGCGTCCGCTCGGTGCCCGGCGGTATGAGGACGAGCCCGTCCGGCTTCGCCTGCTCGGAGGCGATCTTCGCGAGCATCTTGGACCCGGCGAGCCCCACCGACCCGGTGAGCCCGGTCGTCGCGAGGATGTCGGCCCGCAGCCGCTCCCCCGCGGCCCGCGCGCTCGCCGTGTCGTCGGCGACGCCCCCCGCCTCCAGGTCCACGAAGGCCTCGTCGAGGCTGAGGGGCTCCACGAGCGGGGACAGGCTCCCGAGCAGCCGCATGACCTGCTCGCTGATCGACCGGTAGAAGGCGAAGCGCGGCACGAGATAGGCCGCGTTCGGCGCGAGCCGTCGCGCCTGGCCCATCGGCATCGCCGAGTGGACCCCGAAGCGGCGCGCCTCGTACGAGGCGGTGGCGACCACGCCCCGCGGCCCGAGCCCGCCCACGACCACCGGTTTTCCGCGCAGGCTCGGCTTCGACGCCTGCTCGGCGGCGGCGAAGAAGGCGTCCATGTCGAGATGCAGGATCGTCGGCGCGGCTCTCACGCCTCCGATGCTCCCCCACGCCACTGACAACGCTCGACCGCCCCACGGCTCACCCCGCGGCCGGGCCGGCCCAAGAACCAAACCCGCCCCGCCCCGCGACGGGGCCGCCCCGCGATCCGTCCCGTAAACCGGTTCAGACCGCCCGGTCCCGCCGTCTCCGGGCCAGCTCGTCGCCGGGGTTGTGCCCCACGAGCGTCTCGCCGGTGTCCACCCGCTCCCCGTGGAGCTGGGAGAGCGCCGCCTCCACGTCCCGCCAGACCACCCCGACGGCGATCCCGAAGACGCCCTGCCCGCCCTGGAGCAGGTCGACGACCTCGTCGGGCGAGGAGCACTCGTAGACCGTGGCCCCGTCGCTCATGAGCGTCATCCGCTCCAGGTCCCGGAAGCCCCGGGCCCGCAGGTGCTGCACGGCGGCCCGGATGTTCTGCAGGGCCACCCCGGTGTCGAGGAAACGCTTGACGATCTTCAGGACGACGACGTCGCGGAAGCTGTAGAGCCGCTGCGTCCCCGACCCGTACGCGGGCCGCACGCTCGGCTCCACGAGCCCGGTGCGCGCCCAGTAGTCCAATTGGCGGTAGGTGATGCCGGCGGCCGCGCACGCCGTGGGGCCGCGGTAGCCGATCACCTCGTCCGCCGCCCCCGTACCGGCGTCCGTACCGAAGTCGCCCACCCTGCCGTGAAGCGGATACGGACCGTTCTCCCCGGACACCCGTCCGAGGGAGCTGCCCGCCGTACCGTCCGCGCTGCTCATCACGCCGACCCTCCGTCCTTGACCTGCCCACACGAAGGTAGGCAGTCACTCGGGGTGCGTCAACGATCGCCACACTCGGCACGCCGAGTGATAATCACCCTGAGAGTGGTTTCCCGTGTCTCTCTTCAGGGAAAGGCTACTCGAATGCTCTGACGGCGCCCCGCGAACGGCCTCCGGCCGTACCGCTCGTTCTCACTGACTGTTGGTCCCGAAGTCCTCCGGTGAGATCTGGTCGAGGAATTCGCGGAACTTCTCCACCTCGTCCTCCTGCTCGTCCGGAATCGCGATGCCGGCGTCGTCCAGGACGCCGTCGCTGCCGAAGATCGGCGTTCCGGTCCGGAGGGCCAGCGCTATCGCGTCGGACGGCCGGGCGCTCACCTCGACGCCGCTGGCGAAGACCAGTTCGGCGTAGAAGACCCCGTCACGCAGATCCGTGATGCGGACTTCGGTGAGCTCCTGCCCCACGGCCTCCAGCACGTCCTTGAACAGGTCGTGCGTCAGCGGCCGCGGAGGGGCCATCCCCTGCTGCGCGAAGGCGATCGCGGTCGCCTCCCCCGGTCCGATCCAGATGGGGAGGTAGCGATCGCCTCCCACTTCACGCAGGAGCACGATCGGCTGGTTGGAGGGCATTTCCACTCGGACACCCACAACGTCGAGCTCGTTCACACAGCAACCCTAGGACGTGCCCGACCGGTTTGGATAGTCGGGCCCCTCCGAGGTCACGTGGATCGGATGCCCAGGGCGATCTGCACCAGGGCCGCGTGCAGCCGTACGGACTGCGCGGCCAGCTCCTTGGCGGTGGCCTCCGCATGGGCCCTGGTCTGCGGATTGCGGTGCCGGCGCAGCGGCGCGACCACCTGTTCGATCAGCCCGGCCTCCCGGTCGGCGGCCGCCTTCACGGACCGCAGGTGGCGGGGCTCCAGACCGAATCTCCCCAGATCCGCCACGAGCCGGGCGACGGTGACGGCCTCGGCGTCGTAGCCCCCGCCCTCCGTCTCGGCGAGCAGACCGTACGACTCCCACTCGGCGAGCTCGGCCTCGGTGACCTCGGCGGCGGCGAGCAGCTCGTCCCGTCCGAGCCGCGCGGCGGCGGGCGGCTCCGCCTCCTGCTCCCAGGGGCCCTCCAGGAGGTCCCGTCGCCGCCCGGGGGCCGGGAGCTCGACCTGCTCCCCCCGGGCAAGGGCGTCCAGGTGCTCGCGGATGACCTTCAGCGGAAGGTAGTGGTCCCGCTGCATCCGCAGGATGCGGGCGAGCCGCTCCACGTCCTGCGGGCTGAACTTCCGGTACCCGGAGGCCGTCCGCCGGGGCTCGACGAGCCCCTCGGCCTCCAGGAACCGGATCTTGGAGATGGTCACTTCCGGAAACTCGTCGCGCAGCTGGTTCAGCACCGTGCCGATGCTGACCAGCCTGTCGCCCGCGGTGGCGGTGCCGGTTCCGGCACCGCCCGTCGGTGTTCGCAGCATGGACCTTCCCTGAAGGGGATTCCCCGGGGCGTCACACGCCCCGCTGGCTCGAATAGAAGACCAGCCGGTACTTGCCGATCTGCACCTCGTCACCGTTGGACAGAACGACGGAGTCGATCGGCTCGCGGTTGACGTACGTGCCGTTGAGGCTGCCGACGTCGGCGACGGTGAAACTGCCGTCCTGGGCCCGCCGGAACTCGACGTGCCGCCGGGAGACCGTGACGTCGTCCAGGAAGATGTCGCTCTGCGGGTGACGGCCGGCCGTCGTCAGCTCCCCGTCGAGGAGGAACCGGCTGCCGGAGTTCGGCCCCCGGCGCACCACGAGGAGCGCGGAGCCCGGCGGCAGCGCCTCCACGGCCGCCAGCGCCTCCGGGGAGAGCGAGGGCAGCGCGGTCTGGCCGGTGACCTCCGCGTCGTAGGCCTCGAGACCCGAGATGGAGATCGTGGACGTCGTCTCCGACGCGCGCTCGGGGGCGACCCCGCCCCGCAGCGGCGTGCCGCAGTGGGAGCAGAAGCGGCTGTCGGCCGCGTTGCGGTGACCGCACCTCGTACACACCGGCATGGACGCATCCTCCTGCCGCGGCTGCCCCGCCGAGGTCTGTGTCGCGTACGGGTCGGGGGCAAACCCTCCACCCGTACTTGAGGTCGATGGTTCTCCGAAACCTATGCGGGCGGCCCCGGCGGGGTCAACAGAAGACGCGCCCGGTGCGCCCGGAATGTCACCGCCCCGACCCTCGACCTCGTCACGGAAGAGCGGGCGCTCGCCGCCCTGCTCCTCGCTCTGGGCATGGCGCGGCGCGCGGTGCCGGGCGTTGCCGCCGTCCTCGCGTGCGCTCTTGCCGAACAACTTCGCAAACAACTTCACGGGCGATTCCCCTTGACCGAAACAGACCCGCCCGTGGGGCAGGACGAACCGAGATCCATCACACCTGCCGACCCGGACACCTTCACAACGTCCGTATCCTCCGGACAGTTTCCACCACGCACCACCGTTGTGATGCGCCGACCCCCCGCAAGGCCCTGCCCTTGTCGCGGGACCCCCCTCGTACGCCTCCTCACTGCGAGGACGACTGAGCGTAGTCAGGCCGCTTCGCCGGTCGCAAGGCGTCGACGACGATCTTCGCCGACCGCTCCACCGTGGCCGTGGCCTGCTCCTTCTCGAGGGTCTGCACGACACCGCCGGGGATGTTGAGCGCGGGCTCGAGATCCTCCGGCTTGCCGATGACCTTGAAGACGTACGGAGCGGCCACCTTCGTTCCATCGATCCGCATGTCGTCACCGCTACCGGTGAAATAGCTGTCCGCCACCACCCGTACGCCGTTGACCTGGATCGCCTCGGCGCCCGCCGCGCGCAGCTCCTGGATGGCGTCGAGCAGCATGTCCGACTCGACGGCCCCGGTGGGATCGCCGACGGACAGCGTGATGCCGGGCCCCTCGGCGGCGATCGTGCCGGCCAGGATGCCGAGCTGCCGCTCCTTCTCCTGGGTCTGCTTGCGCGCCTCCTCGGCCTGGTCCGAGCTGGACTCCAGCTCGGAACGCTGCTTCTCCAGGCGGGCCTTCTCGTCCTCCAGGCGCTGCGTGCGGTCGTCGAGTTCGTCGAGAATGCGCACCAGGTCCTCCTGGCGCGCGCCCCGGAGGGCGCTGTTGTCGCTGGTCGAGGAGACCTGGATGGCCAGACCGAGCCCGAGGCCGAACAGCAGCAGGGCGACGACGAGTTGGGCCCGGGTCACCCTCGGTGGCCACAGCGCGGAGACCAGCCTGCGCCGTCCGCCCTGCTCGTCCCGGACGGACACGCCCGCAGCCGGCGGTTCACCGGCCGGGGGCGGACCGGCCACCGGTGACGCCTCGGGTACGGAGGACGCCCCTGGCTCTCGTACGCCCCGGTCCGCGCTCTCCGGTGCCGCGGGCGTACCGGGCACACCCTCTCCCGCGGGCTTCCGGTGCTGGTGGGGGTGCGGGGAGGGCGGACGGAGTTCCACCTTCCGGAGGGCCCGGGTGCTCTCGTCCTCGGGCACGGCGGGCCGCTCGTGCGCCGCGGGCCTTGCCGGAACCCCTGGAGCCCCGGACTCCCCCGAAGGCCGCCGCGCTTCCGGACCACGAGGCTGCCTCGGGTCCGGTCCCTGAGGGGTTTGGGGGGTTCGGGGGCCCTGAGGATTCCGGGAAACCTGGGGGTTCTGCGGCCTCTGTGGGGCCTGAGGAGCCTGGGGGTCCTGCGGAGTCTGGGGACCCTGCGGCCTCTGCGGGCTCCGGGAGACCCCGGGATCCTCCGGATTCTCCCGGTTCTTCGGGGTCTCCGGGTTCTCGGGGTCCTGCGACCCCCGGGGGTTCTGAGGGCTCTGGGGATTCTGCGGGTTCTCGTTCATCGGCCTCACGCCCGGAAGACGTGGCGCCGGATGGCGGCCGCGTTGGAGAAGATCCGGATGCCGAGGACGACGACCACACCGGTCGACAGCTGCGCGCCCACGCCCAGCTTGTCGCCGAGGAAGACGATCAGCGCGGCCACGACCACGTTGGACAGGAAGGAGACCACGAAGACCTTGTCCACGAAGATCCCGTCGAGCATGGCCCGCAGGCCGCCGAAGACCGCGTCGAGGGCGGCGACCACGGCGATCGGAAGATAGGGCTCGACCACCGCCGGAACCTCGGGGCGGACCAACAGTCCGACCACCACTCCGACGATCAGGCCCAGTACGGCGATCACGATGTGCCCTTCCCTGTGTCGGCCGTGGCCCGACCGGAGGGCGTCGCCCCGGCCCCCCTCGGCTCTGCGGTACGTACGGTCAGGCTCGGCGCGGCCGGCAGGCGCACGTCGCCCTCGGCGGAGATGCTGCTCCTGATCCCGAAGCTCTCCACCAGCGCGTGCAGGTACTGCCCGTCGGCGCTGTCCTGGAACGCGGTGCTCAGCTTCTGCCCGTTCCCGATCGCGAGGACGGTGTACGGCGGCACCAGCGGCTTGTTGTCGACCAGTATGGCGTCGCCGGCGGCCCGGATCGCGGACAGCGATGTCAACCGCTGCCCGTTGATCGCGACGGCTTCGGCGCCCGACTCCCACAGCCCGTTGACCACGCGCTGCATGTCACGGTCGCGGACCCGGCCCGTGTCGGAGAAACCGCTGCTCTCCCGCGGCCCGCCGCCACCGGTGTCGGTGCCCTTGGCGTCGTCCACGACGAGCCGCACCCCGGGGCCGTGCACCGGCGCCGCGCCCGAGAGCAGCGCCACCAGTTCGGCCTGGTCGCCGCCGTGCTCCTGGAGCGCCTGCCGCTGACGTTCCCCGACCTCGGCCCGGATCCGCTCGATGTCCTGTTCCAGGTCGTCGGCCCCCGACGACTCCGCCTCGATCCGGTCGATCAGCTCCTGCCGCTCCTTGGCGACGACCGGAGCGGAGACCCGCGCCTCGGCCCCGCCGACGGTCACCACGGCGGCCGCGAGCAGGAGGCCGACGGCGACGCCGAGCTTCGCCCGCAGGCTGCGGGGCGTCCCGCCGCCCTCGGCGGCGCGCCGGGCGGTCGCCTCGGCGTACCCGTCGTCGAGGGCGTGGTCGATCACGTTGTTCAGCAGCGACATGGACGCGTCGGGTCGCGGCGGCGGTGATCCGGTGCTCCGAACGGGGGGCTGCTGCGACATGCCGCACATCGTCGCACGTCGCGCGGCGTACCGCCGAATGGCCCCTCCGTCCGGTGGGGAGGCACCCCTGGGGCGCCTCCCCACCGGACGGGGCGATCGCGTCAGCTACCTGCGCTGTCGACCACCGCGGCCCACTCGTCGAGCAGGGCCTGCGCGGAGGTGTCGTCGGGGCCCTCCGCCCACAGATGGGTGACGGCCTCGGCCGGGTCGGGCAGCACCATCACCCAGCGTCCGTCGGCCTCGACCACCCGGACGCCGTCGGTGGTGTCGACGGAGCGGTTGCCCGCCGCCTCGACCACCTTGCGCATCACGAGCCCCTTCACGGCCCACGGGGTCGCGATGTCCCGCTTGAGGACGTGGGCCCGCGGGATCCGGGCGTCGATCTGGCTCAGCGTGAGCTGCGTCCGCGCCACGAGACCGAGCAGTCGCACGAAGGCGGCGGTCCCGTCGAAGACGCTGCTGAACTCGGGCACGATGAACCCGCCGCGCCCGTCGCCGCCGAAGATCGTGGACTCCTCCCGGCCGACCCGCGTGAGGTCGTCGGGCGAGGTGGTCGTCCACTCGACCTGGGTGCCGTGGTACGCGGCGACCTGCTCGGCGATGCGGGTGGTGGTCACCGGCAGCGCGACCCGCCCGGAGCGCCGCTCGGCCGCCACCAGGTCCAGCATCACCAGGAGCGCCCGGTCGTCCTCGATGATCCGGCCCCGTTCGTCCACGAGCGAAAGGCGCTCGCCGACGGGGTCGAACCGCACGCCGAACGCGGCGCGCGCCGAGGCCACGATCTCCCCGAGCCGTACGAGTCCGGCCCGCCGGCTCTCGGCCGACTCCGTGGGCCTGGACTCGTCGAGACCGGGGTTGATCGTCAGCGAGTCGACCTGGAGCCGTCCGAGCAGGCTGGGCAGGACGAGCCCGGCGCTGCCATTGGAGGCGTCCACGACGACCTTGAGGCCGGCCTCCGCGATCCCGGAGGTGTCGACGTTGCGCAGCAGCGATCCGGTGTACGAGTCGAAGACGCTCGCCGGGAAGGACAGGTCTCCGATCTCACCGGGGAAGGCCCTCCGGTACTCCTGGCGCGCGAACACCCGGTCGAGCTTGCGCTGCCCGCCCTGCGAGAGGTCGGCTCCGCGCTCGTCGAAGAACATGATGTCCACGGAGTCGGGCACGCCGGGCGAGGTCCGGATCATGATGCCGCCGGCGCTTCCGCGCGCGGTCTGCTGTCTCGCCACCGGCAGCGGTACGTTCTCCAGGTCCCGTACGTCGATGGCGCTGGCCTGGAGCGCCGAGATCACCGCGCGTTTCAGCGCGCGGGCGCCCCGGGAGTGGTCACGGGCCGTGGTGACGGTCGAGCCCTTCTTCAGGGTCGTGGCGTACGCGCCCGCGAGGCGGACGGCCAGCTCGGGGGTGATCTCCACGTTGAGGATGCCGGAGACTCCGCGCGCCCCGAAGAGGTGGGCCTGGCCCCGGGACTCCCAGATGACCGAGGTGTTGACGAACGCACCGGCCTCGATCGTCTTGAACGGGTAGACCCGGACGTTGCCCTGCACGATCGATTCCTCACCGACCAGGCACTCGTCCCCGATGACGGCTCCGTCCTCGATCCGGGCGGCCCGCATGACGTCGGTGTTCTTGCCGATCACACAGCCGCGCAGATTGCTCTGCTGACCGATGTAGACGTTGTCGTGGACGACGGCCTTGTGCAGGAAGGCGCCGCTCTTGACGACGACGTTCGAGCCGACGACGGTGTGCTCGCGGATCTCGGCACCGGCCTCGACCTTGGCGTAGTCACCGATGTAGAGCGGCCCCCGCAGCACGGCGTCGGGGTGCACCTCGGCGCCTTCCGAGACCCATACTCCGGGCGAGATCTCGAAGCCGTCGATGTCGACCTGGACCTTGCCCTCCAGGACGTCCGCCTGGGCCTTCACATAGCTCTCGTGCGTACCGACGTCCTCCCAGTAGCCCTCGGCGACATAGCCGTAGATCGGCTTGCCCTCCTTCATGAGCTGCGGGAAGACGTCTCCCGACCAGTCGACCGACTTGTCGGCCTCGACGTAGTCGAACACCTCGGGCTCCATCACGTAGATGCCCGTGTTCACGGTGTCCGAGAAGACCTGGCCCCAGGTCGGCTTCTCCAGGAAGCGTTCGACCTTGCCCTCCTCGTCGACGATCGTGATACCGAACTCCAGGGGGTTCGGCACCCGGGTGAGGCAGACCGTGACGAGTGCGCCCTTCTCCTTGTGGAAGGCGATGAGATCGGTGAGATCGAAATCGGTGAGCGCGTCCCCCGAGATGACGAGGAAGGCGTCGTCCTTCAGCGCTTCCTCGGCGTTCTTCACGCTTCCCGCTGTACCGAGCGGCTTCTCCTCGTTGGCGTAGGTGAGCTCCATCCCGAGCTCTTCGCCGTCACCGAAGTAATTTCGGACGAGAGAGGCGAGAAACTGCACGGTGACGACGGTCTCGTTGAGACCGTGCCTCTTGAGCAGTCGTAGGACGTGCTCCATGATCGGCCGGTTCACCACCGGCAGAAGAGGCTTGGGCATGCTCGAGGTCATGGGGCGAAGACGGGTTCCCTCGCCACCGGCCATCACGACGGCCTTCATGTCGGAAGCGTCCTCCTTCAAGAGATGACGGTCCTGCCGACTTCGCCTGTCCGCTCAGTAGCCCGCGGACGTCCTCGTTGTTGCCGGCGACGCTGCTCGACACAGAAGGAACGGGCTCAATCGGCCTCGGTATCCGTCTTCACGAGTCGACGGACCTGGACCACGTAGAGGATCCCTGCCCACCAATACAGAGTTGTACCCCATCCGGCGAAGGCCCACCCGAAAACTTCAGCGAGTGACGAAAGCCAGCCCGTTCCGTCACTGAGAAGCAGCAACGGGAACGCGTACATGAGGTTGAAAGTCGCAGCTTTTCCGAGGAAGTTGACCTGCGGCGGCGGGTAGCCGTGCCGGCGGAGGATTCCCACCATGACCAGGAGCATGGCCTCGCGCGCCAGGAGGGCGACGGTCAGCCAGAGCGGCAGGATCTCCCGCCAGGTGAGGCCCACGAGGGTGGACAGGATGTACAGGCGGTCGGCGGCGGGATCGAGCAGCCGGCCGAGGCTGCTGATCTGGTTCCAGCGTCGGGCGAGTTTCCCGTCGAGGTAGTCGCTGACGCCACTGAGCGCCAGGACGAGAAGCGCCCATCCGTCGCTCTTGGGGCCGCCGAACTCGGGGCGGAGAATCAGCCACAGAAACAGCGGCACGCCGACGAGGCGCGCCATGCTGAGAATGTTGGGGATGGTGAGGACCCGGTCGGTCTGAACGCGAGTCTCCTGGACCTCCACCCGGGGGCCTCCTGCTGGGGATGATGCCGACGTTGCCCCCTGACCCTACCTTCAGCTCACCGGACCACCGCGCACGGGGTCACGTCGGCGCCCCTGAACGCAGGAAAGCCCCGCACCAGAGGTGCGGGGCTTTCCCACAATGATTGTTCGGCGGTGTCCTACTCTCCCACAGGGTCCCCCCTGCAGTACCATCGGCGCTGAAAGGCTTAGCTTCCGGGTTCGGAATGTAACCGGGCGTTTCCCTAACGCTATGACCACCGAAACTCTATGAAGTTCACGAACCGCCGCACCCCGCAGGGGGCGTGTTCGTTGCTTCAGAACTAACACAGTGGACGCGAGCAACTGAGGACAAGCCCTCGGCCTATTAGTACCGGTCAGCTCCACCCCTTACAGGGCTTCCACATCCGGCCTATCAACCCAGTCGTCTACTGGGAGCCTTACCCTCTCAAGGAGGTGGGAATACTCATCTCGAAGCAGGCTTCCCGCTTAGATGCTTTCAGCGGTTATCCCTCCCGAACGTAGCCAACCAGCCATGCCCTTGGCAGGACAACTGGCACACCAGAGGTTCGTCCGTCCCGGTCCTCTCGTACTAGGGACAGCCCTTCTCAATATTCCTACGCGCACAGCGGATAGGGACCGAACTGTCTCACGACGTTCTAAACCCAGCTCGCGTACCGCTTTAATGGGCGAACAGCCCAACCCTTGGGACCGACTCCAGCCCCAGGATGCGACGAGCCGACATCGAGGTGCCAAACCATCCCGTCGATATGGACTCTTGGGGAAGATCAGCCTGTTATCCCCGGGGTACCTTTTATCCGTTGAGCGACGGCGCTTCCACAAGCCACCGCCGGATCACTAGTCCCGACTTTCGTCCCTGCTCGACCCGTCGGTCTCACAGTCAAGCTCCCTTGTGCACTTACACTCAACACCTGATTGCCAACCAGGCTGAGGGAACCTTTGGGCGCCTCCGTTACCCTTTGGGAGGCAACCGCCCCAGTTAAACTACCCATCAGACACTGTCCCTGATCCGGATCACGGACCGAGGTTAGACATCCAGCACGACCAGAGTGGTATTTCAACGACGACTCCACCATGACTGGCGTCACGGTTTCACAGTCTCCCACCTATCCTACACAAGCCGAACCGAACACCAATATCAAACTGTAGTAAAGGTCCCGGGGTCTTTCCGTCCTGCTGCGCGAAACGAGCATCTTTACTCGTAGTGCAATTTCACCGGGCCTATGGTTGAGACAGTCGAGAAGTCGTTACGCCATTCGTGCAGGTCGGAACTTACCCGACAAGGAATTTCGCTACCTTAGGATGGTTATAGTTACCACCGCCGTTTACTGGCGCTTAAGTTCTCAGCTTCGCAACCCCGAAAGGTCACTAACCGGTCCCCTTAACGTTCCAGCACCGGGCAGGCGTCAGTCCGTATACATCGCCTTACGGCTTCGCACGGACCTGTGTTTTTAGTAAACAGTCGCTTCTCGCTGGTCTCTGCGGCCACCCCCAGCTCAGGAAGCAAGTTCCTTCACCAGTGATGGCCCCCCTTCTCCCGAAGTTACGGGGGCATTTTGCCGAGTTCCTTAACCATAGTTCACCCGAACGCCTCGGTATTCTCTACCTGACCACCTGAGTCGGTTTAGGGTACGGGCCGCCATGAAACTCGCTAGAGGCTTTTCTCGACAGCATAGGATCATCCACTTCACCACAATCGGCTCGGCATCAGGTCTCAGACTATGTGTCACGCGGATTTGCCTACGTGACGTCCTACACCCTTACCCCGGGACAACCACCGCCCGGGCTGGACTACCTTCCTGCGTCACCCCATCGCTTACCTACTACAAGTCTGGTTCGTCGGCTCCACCACTCCCCTTTGCCCGAAGGCTCCGGGGCGGCTTCACGGACTTAGCATCGCCTGATTCGATATTGGGCGTTTCAAAGCGGGTACCGGAATATCAACCGGTTGTCCATCGACTACGCCTGTCGGCCTCGCCTTAGGTCCCGACTTACCCTGGGCAGATCAGCTTGACCCAGGAACCCTTAGTCAATCGGCGCACACGTTTCTCACGTGTGTATCGCTACTCATGCCTGCATTCTCACTCGTGAACCGTCCACAACTCGCTTCCGCGGCTGCTTCACCCGGCACACGACGCTCCCCTACCCATCACAGCGGGCGTTGGCCCTCATGCTGCAATGACACGACTTCGGCGGTACGCTTGAGCCCCGCTACATTGTCGGCGCGGAATCACTTGACCAGTGAGCTATTACGCACTCTTTCAAGGGTGGCTGCTTCTAAGCCAACCTCCTGGTTGTCTCTGCGACTCCACATCCTTTCCCACTTAGCGTACGCTTAGGGGCCTTAGTCGATGCTCTGGGCTGTTTCCCTCTCGACCATGGAGCTTATCCCCCACAGTCTCACTGCCGTGCTCTCACTTACCGGCATTCGGAGTTTGGCTAAGGTCAGTAACCCGGTAGGGCCCATCGCCTATCCAGTGCTCTACCTCCGGCAAGAAACACACGACGCTGCACCTAAATGCATTTCGGGGAGAACCAGCTATCACGGAGTTTGATTGGCCTTTCACCCCTAACCACAGGTCATCCCCCAGGTTTTCAACCCTGGTGGGTTCGGTCCTCCACGAAGTCTTACCTCCGCTTCAACCTGCCCATGGCTAGATCACTCCGCTTCGGGTCTTGAGCGTGCTACTAAAATCGCCCTGTTCGGACTCGCTTTCGCTACGGCTTCCCCACACGGGTTAACCTCGCAACACACCGCAAACTCGCAGGCTCATTCTTCAAAAGGCACGCAGTCACGAGACGCACCCGAAGGCACGTCCGACGCTCCCACGGCTTGTAGGCACACGGTTTCAGGTACTATTTCACTCCGCTCCCGCGGTACTTTTCACCATTCCCTCACGGTACTATCCGCTATCGGTCACCAGGGAATATTTAGGCTTAGCGGGTGGTCCCGCCAGATTCACACGGGATTTCTCGGGCCCCGTGCTACTTGGGTGTCTCTCAAACGAGCCGCATGAATTTCAGCTACGGGGGTCTTACCCTCTACGCCGGACCTTTCGCATGTCCTTCGCCTATCCATACGGTTTCTGACTCGCCTCACAGCCGGCAGACTGTGAAAGAGAGATCCCACAACCCCGCATGCGCAACCCCTGCCGGGTCTCACACGCATACGGTTTGGCCTCATCCGGTTTCGCTCGCCACTACTCCCGGAATCACGGTTGTTTTCTCTTCCTGAGGGTACTGAGATGTTTCACTTCCCCTCGTTCCCTCCACATGCCCTATGTGTTCAGGCATGGGTGACAGCCCATGACGACTGCCGGGTTTCCCCATTCGGAAACCCCCGGATCAAAGCCTGGTTGACGGCTCCCCGGGGACTATCGTGGCCTCCCACGTCCTTCATCGGTTCCTGGTGCCAAGGCATCCACCGTGCGCCCTTAAAAACTTGGCCACAGATGCTCGCGTCCACTGTGTAGTTCTCAAACAACGACCAGCCACCCACCACACGACACTGCTGTGTCGCTTTACTGGGGCCGGCATCCACGAAGGCAGACCATGACGGCCGTACCCTCAGACACCCAACAACGTGCCAGGCACGATCCGTTGAGACGGATTCACGTTCCACGCCGAAGCAGTACTGGTGAAGGTCTCTCGTGATCGTGCCAACTAATCAACGTTCCACCCATGAGCTGACCGTGCAGAACGTTCGTCTGCATCCGGTGCTGTGCTCCTTAGAAAGGAGGTGATCCAGCCGCACCTTCCGGTACGGCTACCTTGTTACGACTTCGTCCCAATCGCCAGTCCCACCTTCGACAGCTCCCTCCCACAAGGGGTTGGGCCACCGGCTTCGGGTGTTACCGACTTTCGTGACGTGACGGGCGGTGTGTACAAGGCCCGGGAACGTATTCACCGCAGCAATGCTGATCTGCGATTACTAGCAACTCCGACTTCATGGGGTCGAGTTGCAGACCCCAATCCGAACTGAGACCGGCTTTTTGAGATTCGCTCCGCCTCGCGGCATCGCAGCTCTTTGTACCGGCCATTGTAGCACGTGTGCAGCCCAAGACATAAGGGGCATGATGACTTGACGTCGTCCCCACCTTCCTCCGAGTTGACCCCGGCGGTCTCCTGTGAGTCCCCATCACCCCGAAGGGCATGCTGGCAACACAGGACAAGGGTTGCGCTCGTTGCGGGACTTAACCCAACATCTCACGACACGAGCTGACGACAGCCATGCACCACCTGTATACCGACCACAAGGGGGGCACCATCTCTGATGCTTTCCGGTATATGTCAAGCCTTGGTAAGGTTCTTCGCGTTGCGTCGAATTAAGCCACATGCTCCGCTGCTTGTGCGGGCCCCCGTCAATTCCTTTGAGTTTTAGCCTTGCGGCCGTACTCCCCAGGCGGGGAACTTAATGCGTTAGCTGCGGCACCGACGACGTGGAATGTCGCCAACACCTAGTTCCCAACGTTTACGGCGTGGACTACCAGGGTATCTAATCCTGTTCGCTCCCCACGCTTTCGCTCCTCAGCGTCAGTAATGGCCCAGAGATCCGCCTTCGCCACCGGTGTTCCTCCTGATATCTGCGCATTTCACCGCTACACCAGGAATTCCGATCTCCCCTACCACACTCTAGCCTGCCCGTATCGGATGCAGACCCGGGGTTAAGCCCCGGGCTTTCACACCCGACGTGACAAGCCGCCTACGAGCTCTTTACGCCCAATAATTCCGGACAACGCTTGCGCCCTACGTATTACCGCGGCTGCTGGCACGTAGTTAGCCGGCGCTTCTTCTGCAGGTACCGTCACTTGCGCTTCTTCCCTGCTGAAAGAGGTTTACAACCCGAAGGCCGTCATCCCTCACGCGGCGTCGCTGCATCAGGCTTGCGCCCATTGTGCAATATTCCCCACTGCTGCCTCCCGTAGGAGTCTGGGCCGTGTCTCAGTCCCAGTGTGGCCGGTCGCCCTCTCAGGCCGGCTACCCGTCGTCGCCTTGGTAGGCCATTACCCCACCAACAAGCTGATAGGCCGCGGGCTCATCCTTCACCGCCGGAGCTTTCCACCCGCCGAGATGCCTCGGCAGGTCGTATCCGGTATTAGACCCCGTTTCCAGGGCTTGTCCCAGAGTGAAGGGCAGATTGCCCACGTGTTACTCACCCGTTCGCCACTAATCCACCCCGAAGGGCTTCATCGTTCGACTTGCATGTGTTAAGCACGCCGCCAGCGTTCGTCCTGAGCCAGGATCAAACTCTCCGTGAATGTTTACCCGTAATCGGGTGAGACACTCGCGTTGAGCGGGACAGCCAGACCGGAATAAGGCCGGCTGTCCACAGCGTCCTCGCTGTGTGTGCCACCCCAGAGGGGTGGACTTTTTCAAAGGAACCTCGACCATCCGAAGATGGACGGGGTATCAACTAATCTGGCGTTGATTTTTGGCACGCTGTTGAGTTCTCAAGGAACGGACGCTTCCTTCGTACTCACCCTCTCGGGCTTTCCTCCGGGCTTTTCCCTTCGGTCTTGCGTTTCCGACTCTATCAGATCTTTCCGACCCGATTTCCTCGGTGCTTTCCGGTCCCATTCGCTTTCGCTCCGGGCCCTTCCGGCGAGGTGAAACACTACCAGGCTTTCTCGGTCCCCCTGACCACGTCCCACTGCGAGTACGCAGAGGTGTAGACCACTGGGGTTAGGATCTGGCTTGATAGGCGCTGCCGACCCGCGACTCAAGGCCGCGTTGGGGTCAGGCAGGAGTACGACAGTACATCCCACCGCCAGTAGAGGCAAACCGTCGCCGGTGGTCCCTAGCCCCGTCCAAGTGGTACGTCTCGGGCGGAACCGGGACTTCCCATGACATACGCTTCTGAACAGTTCGCCGTCCAGGACAGGTAGTGACGGCGCCACACAATCTCCGCCCCTGGGAGGCTTCCCATGACAGTCGTGACCTCGCCGCTCGCCGGCCGTGCCATCGGTCTCGCCGCAGTCCCCGATCCGGTCTTCTCCGGTGCGATGGTCGGTCCCGGTACCGCCATCGATCCCGTACGTGAGCCCTCCGAGGCCGTCTCCCCCGTCGACGGGGTCATCGTCTCCATGCACCCGCACGCCTTCGTCGTCGTCGACGCCGAGGGGCACGGTGTGCTGACGCACCTCGGCATCGACACCGTCCAGCTCAACGGCGAGGGCTTCGAGCTGCTCGTCAGCAAGGGCGACACCGTGACGCGCGGACAGGCCGTCGTGCGCTGGGACCCGGCCGCGGTCGAGGCCGCCGGCAAGTCCCCCATCTGTCCCGTCGTGGCTCTGGAGGCCACCGCGGACTCGCTCTCCGACGTCGCCGAGGACGGCCACGTGGCCACCGGCGACAGCCTCTTCGGCTGGAGCTGAGCCGGTCCGTCCGCCGTGACGACCGCGAGTTCGACATTCAACGCGACGGCAGGGGCCGTCGCTCAATCGGAGACGGGTGAGATGGAGACAACGCTGCGAGGCGTCGGCGTCAGCCACGGAGTGGCGATCGGCGAGGTCCGGCACATGGGCACTGCGGTTCTGGAGCCGCCGGCCAAGTCGATTCCGGCCGAGGAGGCGGAGCGCGAACAGGGGCGCGCCCGTCAGGCCGTGGAGGCCGTGGCCGCGGATCTGATCGCCCGGGGCAACCTGGCCGGTGGAGAGGCCCAGGCGGTGCTCGAGGCCCAGGCGATGATCGCCCAGGACCCGGAGCTCATCGCCGACGTGGATCGCCGGATCGCGGTCGGCAGCACGGCAGAGCGCGGCATCTACGACGCCTTCTCGCACTACCGCGAGCTGCTCGCCGGGGCCGGCGAGTACATGGCGGGCCGGGTCGCCGACCTGGACGACGTGCGGAACCGGATCGTCGCGCGGCTGCTCGGCGTGCCGATGCCGGGTGTGCCGGACAGCGACGAGCCGTACGTGCTGATCGCGCGGGACCTGGCGCCGGCCGACACGGCGCTGCTCGACCCGACGCTCGTGCTCGGGTTCGTGACCGAGGAGGGCGGGCCGACCAGCCACAGCGCGATCCTCGCACGGGCCCTGGGCGTGCCGGCCATCGTGGCGCTGCCGGGCGCGGGCGAGCTGGCCGAGGGCACGCTCATCGCGGTCGACGGTTCCACCGGTGAGCTGTTCGTGGACCCGAGCGAGGAGAAGAAGGCGGAGCTGACGAAGGCCGCCGCCGAGCGCAGGGCCGCGCTGGCGACGTCCACCGGGCCGGGGGCGACCTCGGACGGGCACAAGGTGCCGCTGCTGGCCAACGTCGGTGGCCCGGCGGACGTGCCGGCGGCGGTGGAGGCCGGTGCGGAGGGCGTCGGTCTGTTCCGCACGGAGTTCCTCTTCCTGGACGACAGCAAGAAGGCGCCGTCCGAGGAGAAGCAGGTCGAGGCCTACCGCCAGGTCCTGGAGGCGTTCCCCGAGGGGCGTGTGGTCGTGCGGGTGCTCGACGCGGGCGCCGACAAGCCGCTGGACTTCCTGACCCCGGCGGACGAGCCGAACCCGGCGCTGGGTGTGCGGGGGCTGCGGTCGCTGCTCGACCACCCGGAGGTGCTGCGGACGCAGCTCTCCGCCCTCGCGAAGGCGTCCGAGGGACTGCCGGTGTACCTCGAGGTCATGGCGCCGATGGTGGCGGACCGTACGGACGCGAAGGCGTTCGCCGACGCCTGCCGTGAGGCGGGGCTGCGGGCGAAGTTCGGTGCGATGGTCGAGATTCCGTCGGCCGCGCTGCGGGCGCGCTCGATCCTGCAGGAGGTCGAGTTCCTGTCGCTGGGCACCAATGACCTGGCGCAGTACACCTTCGCGGCCGACCGTCAGGTCGGTGCGGTGTCCCGGCTCCAGGACCCGTGGCAGCCGGCGCTGCTCGACCTGGTGGCGCTGTCCGCCGAGGCGGCCAAGGCCGAGGGCAAGAGCTGTGGTGTCTGTGGCGAGGCCGCTTCGGATCCGCTGCTCGCGTGTGTGCTGACGGGTCTGGGCGTCACCTCCCTCTCCATGGGTGCGGCGTCGATTCCGTACGTGCGGGCGACGCTGGCGAAGTACACGCTGGCGCAGTGCGAGCGTGCGGCGGCCGCGGCGCGTGCTGCGGACACCGCGCACGAGGCGCGGCTGGCCGCGCAAGCGGTGCTGTCCGGGGAGTGATCCCCTGAGGTGAGCGACGACGAAGGGGCTTTCCGTCACGGAGGTGGCGGGGGCCCCTTCGTCGTGCGCGGGGCCGGTGGTCAGTGGTGGGTGGTCCAGTCGTCGTCGGGGCCGGGGGCGAGGGGGA
The DNA here is from genome assembly GCF_009299385.1 of Streptomyces cinereoruber. Lineage (NCBI taxonomy): Bacteria > Bacillati > Actinomycetota > Actinomycetes > Kitasatosporales > Streptomycetaceae > Streptomyces > Streptomyces cinereoruber. Next base: position 1,381,186 of record NZ_CP023693.1, read on the forward strand.
AGCCTGCGCGGTACTCGACGCCGGGTTCCGGGGAGAGGGGTTCTCCCGTGCGGGCGTCGGTGCAGTAGGCCGAGAAGACCTCGGCCTCGGTGAGCGGGGTCAGGGTGCCGTCGGTGAGGCGCCAGCCGTGGAGGCGGTCGGGGGTGTCGGGGGCGGTGGTGCGCAGGACGAGGCCGCCGGGGGCGGCGAGGGCGATGCCGGCGGCGAGGACGGCGGTGAACTCGGCGGCGGGTTCGGTGCCGGCGGTGTCCTCGGGTGGTGCGGTGCCGTCGGCGTGGAGGACGGCGAGGAGCTGGTCGTCGGCGGCGGGGACGCTGCAGACGAGGTGGTGGATGCCGGGTCCGGCGGTTTCGAGGAGGCGTACGAGCAGGTGGGCGGCCCGCTCGTAGGCGGCTTTGCCGATGTCCTTGCCGCAGGTCGCGCAGTCGCCGGTGGTGGCGAGGACGGTGGTGGCGTACTCCCAGGTGGCCTGGCGGACGGCGGTGTCGACGAGCTCGGGCAGGAGCGTCGTGAGGGGCTGGCCGGTATAGGTGACGCGGGCTCCGGTGGCGGCGAGGTGGGCGGTGAAGCGGCTGCGGCTCGCGGACAGGTCGGGGTCGGTGTCGGTCTCGGCGCACCAGGCCGCGTACTCCTCGGGGTCGAAGAGGGTGACGGTGGTGTGGCCGCCCTGGCGGGCGAGGGCCCTGAGGAGGGCTTCGACCTCGCGCAGGTAGGTGGTGTGGTCGGTGAAGGGGAACGTGCGGTAGCGGCGCATGGCCGCGAAGTCCTGTTCGTCGGCGAGGAGTCCGACGGTGCTGGGGATCTCGCGGCGCAACGCGCGGCGCAGGTTCGTCGGGGTGGTTCCGGTCCGTGTCATGTCTCCCCCTGGTGACGGTCCGATCAGTGCTCACTCACCGTAATCTTCGCCACTGACAGTGACGCTCCGGGGAGGGTCGGCCTCCCCGGAGCGTTCCGGGACACCGTGGGGAGCGGTGCCTCAGCGGGTGCGGTAGGCGTTCGTCAGGGTTTGGGTGAGGGTGTTGCCCTTCGTGTCGGTGAGTTCGGCGCGGAGGGAGACGGAGCGTCCGGCGGTGGGGTTGCGGAAGGTGGCGTGGCCGTCGGGGACGGGGACGCGGGTCCAGGTGGTGCCGTTGTCGGTCGACACCGACACGGTCAGGGAGCGGACGCCGGAGCCGGCCGCCGCTCCCTGGACGGTCACCGGAACGCGTGCCTGGGTGCCCGCCGGGGCGGTGCCGTCGAGGCCGAGGGCCGGGGCGAAGCGGACGGTGCTGAGGGGAAGCGCGGTCGGACGGGTGGTCGCGGCCGAGGGGAAGGCCCAGGCGGCGGTGACCCGGCCGCGCGGCGCCGTGCCGTCGCCGCGGGTCGCGGTGGCGGTCAGCCGGTACGAGGCCGCTCCCGGGGTGGTGGTGAACGTGCCCCGGCCGGGCTCGCCCCTGCGGGTGCCGATCAGGACCCCGTCGCGGTGGAGCGTGGTGGTGGCGGCGTGGAAGCGCGGCGCGCTCGGCGCGTGGCCCTCGCCGTCGGCGAGCAGCGGGACGTCGAGGGAGAGGGCGGCGCCGTCGCGGACGCCCGCCGGGCGGGCGCCGGGCGCGGTGGCGAGGGCCGGGCCGAAGACGGCGTTGTCGAAGGTGTGGGTGGTGGTGGCGCCCGCGCGCACCGCGATTCCGTTCCGGGCGTACCGGTTGGGCGTCTCCCCGGAGGCGGCGGGGCCCTCGTACTCGACGTCCCACAGGCCCCGTTCGGGGGTGACGAGGACGGTCGCGGTGCCGAGCGGCCGGAGGGGCTGGACGATGCCGACGGTGGGGCCCGCGCTGGGCTGGACGGAGACGAACGCGGTTCCGGTGTCGCCGTCCGGGGCGGCGCGGCGGACCTCGACGGCGGCGAGGGAGGAGGGGGACGGGTGTCGGACGAGGCCGGTCAGGGCGCGTGAGGAGGTGAAGGTGTAGCCGAGGGCGTAGTCGGTGGTCCCGCCGGCCCAGTAGGTGTCGAACCACTCCTTGACCGAGCCCGGTTCGGCGTCGGGGCCGAGGTGGGCGACGCGCAGGCCGGGGCCGGCCATGACGTTCGCGGAGCGGGTCGTGCCGCCGTGGGTGACCTCGACGACTCCGAGGCGGCTGAGGAAGCGGGCGTCCGGGTCCTGCGGGCGGACGTCCACCGGGGCGGTCGTGCGGGCGTCGACGGTGACCGCGGTGTCGCGGTCCAGGTCCAGGCGGGGCTGGACGATCCAGTCGGTTCCCGAACCCTCCTCGCGCCCGACCACGGTGGAGTCGAGCAGGTAGCGGCCCCTGGGGAGGCGGACGGTGACCGTGCCGGAGGCGTCGTGGGGCGTGACCTCCTCGGACGCGCCGGGACCCGAGATGCCGGTGACGTGAGTCCGGTACGCGTCGGTGGCGGTCCCCTGGCGGTCGAGGTGGCGGATCGTCAGGGTGTACGTCTCGGGGGTGCGGGGCGCCGCCACGGCGGTCGGGGGCAGTGCGGAGAGCGTCATGCCGGAGAGGACTCCGGCGAGGGCGAGGGTGCGGAGGGCCCTGCGGCGGGTCGCGTGGCGGGGCGTGCCCGGAGTGGTGCGGGCGGGTGCCGTCGTGCGGCTGAGCGCCGTCGTGCGGTCGGGTGTTGAGGAATCGTTCATGCTCAGCACTGCTCGGGGCGGCGGAGGCGTTCCCGTGACCTGGGACACAGCGGTGGAGGGGTGTGTTCCAGGTCACGGGAACGCGGACGAACCACCGTCCAGTGCCAGTTGTGGAATCACCTATGAGAGATCGTTTCCGTGCCGGGGACCCCTCGGCGCTCGGCGAGGCGTACGACGAGCACGCACGCGTGCTGTACCACTACGCGTTCCGGGTGTGCGGGGACCGGGCGGCCGCGGAGGACGTCGTCTCCGCCGCCTTCCTGGAGGCCTGGCGCTGTCGCGGGAAGGTGCACGCCGACGGCGGGAGTCTGCGTCCGTGGCTGCTCGGCATCGCGACCAACATCATGCGGGGCGCCGCCCGCGAGGCCCGGCGGCGGGACGCGGCCCTCGCCCGGCTCCCCGAGCGCGGTGTCCTGCCGGACTTCGCCGACGACGTCCTCGCCCGGATGACGGACGGGGAGCAGATACGGGCCGCCCGCGTCGCGCTGGGCAGGCTCCGGCGGCGCGAGCGCGAGGTCTTCACGCTCGTGGTGTGGGCCGGTCTGGACTACGCGGCGGCCGGCGAGGCCCTCGGCGTCCCGGTCGGGACCGTCCGCTCCCGGCTGTCCCGCGCGCGTGAACGGCTGCGGAAGCTCGCGGACGCCGAGCTGAGGGCGGCGCGGCGGCGCGAGCGGTCCGCCGTCGTCGCCGTCCGGGCGGGCGGTCCCGCCCGTGCGGCCGGTGTGCGCGAATCCGTACCCGTGTCCGGGCGTCGGCCCGTACCGCCGTCCGTGCCGGCAACAGGTTCCCTTTCATCCCGATCTAATCCGGAGAAGCAGGCATGAACACTTTCACCCCCCGCCCGCCGCACGGCGCAGACGCGCTGCTGCGGGCCGAGCTCGCCGAGCTGCTGCCCCCGCCGCCGGTGCCCGAGCTGACGCCGGAGCGGAACCGCGACCTGCGGCACGCCGTCCTGCGGTCCGCGCTCGCCGCCGACGGCGGTGCGAGGCCGTCGCCCGCACGCCGGACGCGTCCCGGCTTCCGGCTCGGCTGGATCGCCGCTCCCGCGGTCGCCTGCGCGCTCGTCGCCGGTGTCGTCGTGCTCGCGCCCGGGGAGGCGCCGGGCGGGTCGCCGGGCCGGGGATCGGTCGGGCAGCCGGCCCCGTCCGACGCCGTACGGCTCCTGTCCCACGCGGCGCTCGCCGCGGCGGCCGCTCCCGCGCCCGAGGTGCGGCCCGGGGAGTACGTCTACGTGAAGAGCCTCGTCGCGTACGCCGGACGCGACGCGGGCGGTGGCCCCGCCGTGCTGCCGCCCGCACGCGCGCGCGAGGTGTGGCTCTCCCCCGACGGCAGCCGCCCCGGTCTGCTGCGCGAGACGGGGGCCGCCGACACGCCGCTCGGGTCCCGGGCGCCCGTGTACGAACTGGACCGCCCCGGGGCCGTACCCCGGAAGACCTCCCTCGGGGCGGAGGCGCCGTCCGTCACGAACCCGACGCACGCGTACGTGGCGGCGCTTCCCACCGATCCGGAGGCGCTGCTGCGGCTGGTGCGCGAGCAGACCCGGGGCTCTGGTGGTTCCGGGGGCGACGCCGATCAGCGGGCGTTCACCGCGATCGGGGCGCTGGTCGCCGAGACCTGGGCTCCCCCGGAGGTCACCGCCGCGCTGTACCGGGCCGCGGCCCTGATCCCGGGCGTGACCGTGCTGCCGTCCGCTACGGACGCGGCCGGTCGCGAGGGCGTCGCCGTGGCCCGTACCGCCCACGGGGAGCAGACGCAGTGGGTCTTCGACCGTACGACGTCGGCGTTCCTCGGGGAGCGGACCGTCCTCGCCGAGACCACGCCGGCCGGGCGGGCGGGCTCCGTCCTCGGGGTGTCGGCGGTACTCGTGAAGGGGGCCGCCGCCGCGCCCGGTGAGCTGCCGAAGGCGTAGGGGAAAACGCCCGGGGCCCCGATCCTGGTGGATCGGGGCCCCGAGGTGTTGGCGTGTCTAGGCGCGGCGGTTGACGGCCAGGGTCTCGTAGAAGTGGAGGAGGCCGAGGTCGTCGACCGAGCCGGCGTTGACGGCCTTGGCGAGCGGGGTGCCCTGGAGGAGGCGCTTGACCGGGACCTCGATGCGCTTGCCGGTGAGGGTGTGCGGGACGCCCGGGACCTCGATGATCTCGTCGGGGACGTGGCGCGGGGAGAGTTCGGAGCGGATGGTCCGCTTGATGCGGGTGATCAGCTCCTCGTCCAGGACGGCGCCCTCCACGAGGTGGACGAAGAGCGGCATCCAGTAGCCGCCGTCCGGCTCCTCCAGACCGATGACGAGGGATTCGCGGATCTCCGGGAGGCGTTCGACGGCCTCGTAGATATCGGCGCTCCCCATGCGGACGCCCTGCCGGTTGAGGGTGGAGTCGGAGCGTCCGTGGATGACGACCGAGCCGTGGTCGGTGATCGTGATCCAGTCGCCGTGGCGCCACACGCCCGGGAACATCTCGAAGTAGCTGTCGCGGTAGCGGCTGCCGTCGGGGTCGTTCCAGAAGTGGATCGGCATGGACGGCATGGGGTTGGTGACGACGAGTTCGCCGACCTCGTCGATGACGGGCTTCCCCGAGGGGTCCCAGGCCTGGAGGTCGGTGCCGAGGCCGGCGGCCTGGAGTTCGCCGACGTGGACGGGGAGGGTGGGGACGGCGCCGGCGAAGCAGGAGCAGACGTCCGTGCCGCCGCTGACGGAGGCGATCCAGAGGTTGTCGCGGACCTCGTCGTGGAGCCAGCGGAAGCCGTCCGGGGGCAGCGGGGAGCCGGTGGTGGCGACGCACTTCACGGCCGAGAGGTCGAAGTCGCGGCCGGGGTGCACGTCCGCCTTGGCGCAGGCCATCACGTAGGCGGCGGAGGTGCCGTACAGGGTGGCGCCGGTGCGTTCGGCGACCCGCCACTGGGCGGCGGTGTCGGGATAGCCCGGGCTGCCGTCGTACAGGACGATCGTCGTACCGGTGAGCAGGCCGGAGACGAGGAAGTTCCACATCATCCAGCCGGTGGAGGTGTACCAGAAGAACACGTCCTCGGGGCCGAGGTCGCAGTGCAGGCCCAGCTGCTTGACGTGCTCGACGAGGATGCCGCCCTGGGACTGGACGATCGCCTTCGGCAGGCCGGTGGTGCCGGAGGAGTACAGGACCCACAGCGGGTGGGAGAAGGGGACCTGCTCGTAGACCGGCTCGGTGTCGGCGGCGACCAGGTCGTCCCAGACGAGGGTGCCCTCGGGGGCCGGGGTGCCGAGGAGCGGGATGTGGACGACGGCGCGGAGGGTCGGGAGCTCGGCGCGCAGCTCGGCCACGGTGTCGCGGCGGTCGTGCTCCTTGCCGCCGTAGCGGTAGCCGTCCACGGTGAAGAGGACGACCGGCTCGACCTGCTGGAAGCGGTCGAGGACGCTGCGGGCGCCGAAGTCCGGGGCGCAGGAGGTCCACACGCCGCCGACGGCGGCGGTGGCGAGCAGGGCCACGACGGACTGCGGGACGTTGGGCAGGTAGCCGCTGACGCGGTCGCCGGGGCGTACGCCGAGGGCGCGCAGCTCGGCGGCGAGGGAGCCGACCTGGCGGCGGAGCTCGGCCCAGGTCACCGGGGTGGGCTCATGTGTCTCGTCCACATGGAGCAGGGCCGCGTCGTGGGGGCGCTCGTCGGCGGCGCGCAGGGCGTGCTCGGCGTAGTTGAGGGTGGCGCCGGGGAACCAGTCGGCGCCGGGCATCGAGCGGTCGCCGAGGACGCGCTCGTACGGGGTGGAGAAGCGGAGGTCGAACCACTCGGCGACCGCCCGCCAGAACGCTTCGAGCTCCTCGACCGACCAGCGGTGGAGCGCCGGGTACCCGCCCTCGGCCGGGGCGCCGTGGTGCTCGGCCGCCCAGGACTGGAAACGGGTGACGGCGGCCGTGGCGATGCGTTCCTCGTCCGGCTGCCAGAGCGGCTCGGTCTGCGCTGATGTCATGGGGCGGCTCCCTGGCTGTACGCGGGGTCTGCGTGTGTCCCGCGCACGTGCTGGGGTGTGCGCGCGACGCGGCTGACAGGACGATGCCATGTGATCGTCTTTCGCACCAGGGCCGCCCGCCCATGGTCCGGTAGTTGAATATGTGCTCCCACCACGGGTGAACGGCAGTTGAACGCGGCTCGTATCGCCTTTTTCGGGTGGCAGGGTGAGCCGCATGGACGGTCGTGAACTGCTGCGTTCGATGAAGGTGTTCGGTTCTGTGGAGGGCTTGCGGTCGGCGTGGCGGCAGCGCCGTACGGGCGCGTGGGGGACGCCTCCGAGGGGGCCGGAGCGGGCCCGGGTGCCGGGGCTCGCGGAGGCGGCGGAGCCGGCGCCGGGCGGGGGGACGATCCGGTTCGCGCGGTCCTCGCTGCGGCTGTGCGTGTCGGCGGGCGGCACGGTGTTCTGGGGGTGGGACGGGGCCGGGCCGCTGCCCTCGTACGCGCTGGCCGGCGAGGCGCCCGAGCCGGACCCCCGGGCGGCCCTGGAGCCGGACACGGACGGCGGGTGGCGGGTCGTGTCGGAGCGGGTGACGGTGGCGGTCACCCGGCACGGGGCGGTGGAGATCAGGACGCCGGGCGGGCTGCTGCTCCGGCGGGACCTGCCGCCGCGGTGGTGGGAGCCGGTGGGGGTGGCCGGGGTCGGGGATTCGTCCGGGGCTGCGGATTCGTTCGGGGTCGCGCGCTGGGTGCAGCGGAGCGAGGTGCCGGCCGACGCGCGGTTCTTCGGGCTCGGCGGGCGGTCGGGGGGACTGCGGCTGCGGGACGGCTCGTACGGGCTGCGGCGCACGGCCTCGCGGAGGGGTTCCGGGGGCGGGGAGGGGCGGGGGGCCGGGCTCGGGTTCGGGTCGGGGTCGAGGTCCGGGTCCCGGTCCGGCCCCGGGGACGTGCCGCCGCACCTCGCCATGCCCGTGCAGTTCGTCGTCTCGGACGCCGGTACGCACCTGGTGTTCCACGACAACTCCTGGGACGGCCGGGTCACCCTCTCCGAGGGCGAGGAGGGGGCCGGGTCCGGGCACGACCGGCCGGGGACCGGCGAGGTCCGGATGGAGGGCGGTCCGCTGCGCTGCTGGGTGGTGGTCGGCACCCCCGCGCGCGTGCTCCACGGCTGGGCGGCGCTCACGGGCGCGCCCGCGCTCCCGCCGTCCTGGGCGCTGGGCCCGCAGCACGCGCGCGCGGGCTCCGGTGGCGTGGCGGAGGTGCGGAGGGCGGTGGACGCGTACCGGGAGCACGGGCTTCCGCTGTCCGTCGTACACCTGGACGACGGGCACCCGGGCGCAGGACACCCGGACGCCGGGCATTCGGACGATCTGTCCGGACTCGCGGAGGAGCTGCGGAAGGAGGGCGTGCGGCTGGTGGCCGTCGCGGACCCGGTGGTACGGGCGGAGCCCGGGGGCCGGCCGCACGACGCCGACCGCCGGGAGGCGCGCGGCGTACGCGGTCTGGCGGCGGCCCGCGCCGGGTACGAGGGGCTGCGCCGGCTGCGGCCCGACGAGCGGCCCTTCCTCCTGTCGCGCTCCGGCTGGGCGGGCGTACAGCGGTACGGGGGCACCTGGACGGACGGGCTGCCGGCGGGGTGGCCGGGGCTGCGGGCCTCGCTCTCGCTCGTCCTGGGGCTCGGTCTGTGCGGGGTGCCGTACTCGGGCCCGGACGTGGAGGGCTCCGGAGCCGACGGCGGTTCGTCGCCGGAGCTGTTCCTGCGCCGGTACCAGCTGGCGGCGTGGCTCCCGCTGTTCCGCACGCGCGCGGGGACCGGTCCCGAGCCGCACGAGCCGTGGGAGTACGGGCCCGAAATCGCGGAGTACGCGCGCGTGGCTCTGGCCGAGCGGGAGCGGCTGCGGCCGTACTTCACGACCCTGGCGCGGCTCGCCCGGATGACGGGCGCCCCGTACGTACGGCCCGTGTGGTGGGGGACGCCGGAGGACCGGGCGCTGCGGGACTGCGAGGACGCGTTCCTGCTCGGCGACTCGCTGCTCGTGGCCCCGGTCCTGACGCACGGCACCGACCGGCGGGCGGTGCGGCTGCCGCGCGGACGCTGGTACGACACGGCGACGGGACGGGCGTACGAGGGGCCCGGGCAGGTGCTGCTCGACGCGCCGCTGTCGCGGGTGCCGGTCCTGGCCCGGGCGGGCACGGTGCTCCCGGTGCGGGGCGAGGAGGGCGGCACGGTCCTGGAGGTGTGGGCGCCCGCCGCCGGGCGGACGGGCGGGGGGCTCGTCGTACGGGACACGGGGGACGGCTGGGAGCCGGCCGAGATCGAGCGGTACCAGTCTCGCCTGGTGGACGGACGGGTGGTGGTCGAGCGGGTGACGGACGACGGGGCGGCGGAGGCGGGGCTGCCGGTGCGGGTGCGGGGACTTTGAGGGGCCTGTCGGCTCCTCCGCCCTCCCCGGCCGAACTTCCCCTCTCAGCCGTACTCCCCCGCGAACCACTTCCGTACCGCCTCCGTGTGGAGCGGGAAGGCCAGTTCCTCCGGGGCCCGGAGGAGGTGGTGGCCGGTGGTCTCGTCCGTCGGGGCCGAGGCGGGCAGGGCGGAGGCCGGGCGGGGCGGGAGGAGGCCGAAGAGGAGGAGGTGGCCGCCCGGGGAGCTCATCGCGTCGGCGAGGCGGACCTCCTCGGCGGCGGCCTCGATGCCGGTCTCCTCGCGCAGTTCGCGGGCGACGGCGGCGCGCCAGTCCTCGCCGTGGTCGATGAAGCCGCCGGGGAGCGCGGTCCTGCCCCGCTGCGGCTCGATGGCGCGGGTGATGACGACGAGTCCCGTCGTGCCGTCCGTGTCCGTGACGGGCAGGAGGGCTACGGCGACGGGCAACGGGTTGCGGTAGGCGGTGCGGCCGCAGCCCGGGCAGGTGCGGGGCCAGCCCGCGTCGGCGGAGTGGGCCGCGCCGCAGGAGGAGCAGTGGGAGTCCTGCACGGTCGGGCCCTTGACGGTCGGGGGCTCCGCGGCCGGGCCCTTGACGGTGGGAGGCTGCACGGGCGAGCCCTTCGCGGTCGAAGGCCGCGCGGTCGGTTCGGTCACGCCACGACCGTATGCGATCACCCTTTCCCGGCGCTGCCGGAACTGGTAGACGGGGGCGCATGACAGGACTCGCCCCTCTTCTCCGTACCCTCTCCGTCGCGGCCGCCGGGCTGCTCGCCCTCGCCGGTTCCGTCGCCGCCCCCGCTCCCCCGGCCTCGGCCGCGCCGGAGCCCAGGGCGCCTCGGGAGTTCGTGGCCCTCGACTCCGTGGACCGGACGATCCTCCAGGAGATGCGCTACACGACGCCGCACAACTTCACGGGCGTGCCGGTGGACGGTTACCGGCAGCCGCTGTGCGTCCTGACCCGGCCGGCGGCGGAGGCACTGCACCGGGCGCAGGTGCGGCTGCTCGCCCGGGGTTACACGCTGAAGGTGTACGACTGCTACCGGCCGCAGCGGGCCGTCGACCACTTCGTGCGGTGGGCGGAGGACCTGGAGGACGAGCGGATGAAGAAGGAGTTCTATCCGCTCGTCGACAAATCGAGGCTGTTCGCGGACGGTTACATCGCGGAGAGGTCCGGGCACAGCCGGGGCTCGACCGTGGACCTGACGATCGTGCGGCTGCCGGCGCAGCCCACGCGCGCGTACCGGCCGGGCGAGAGGCTGGTGGAGTGCTACGCGCCGCAGGAGGAACGGTTCCCCGACAACTCCGTGGACATGGGGACGGGGTACGACTGCTTCGACACGCGCTCGCACACCGACGATCCCCGGATCACGGACGCGCAGCGGGCCAACCGGCAGCTGCTCAAGGGGGTGCTCGCCGAGCAGGGGTTCGTGAACCTGCCCGAGGAGTGGTGGCACTTCACGTTCAGGCCGGAGCCGTTCCCGGAGACGTACTTCGACTTCCCGGTGGCGCGGAGGTCGGTGGCGGGGCACTGAGCCTTCCGGTGGAGGGTCCCCTGACGGGCCCTCCACCGGGGATCAGGAGGTGACGGCCGCGTGGGTGCGGTCGGCGAGGACGAGGGCGTGCTCGACGACCGCCACGAGGACGTTCTTCACGGACTCGCGGTCCCGGGCGTCGCACATGACCAGCTCGACCTCGGGGTCCAGGTCGAGGGCCCCGCGCACGCTCTCGGCGGGGAACCGCTGGGCGCCCTCGAAGCAGTTGACGGCCACCGTGAACGGGATGCCGCGCCGCTCGAAGTAGTCGATGGCCGCGAAGCTGTCCTCCAGGCGGCGGGTGTCGGCGAGGACGATCGCGCCCAGGGCCCCCTGGGCCAGCTCGTCCCAGAGGAACCAGAAGCGGTCCTGGCCGGGCGTGCCGAACAGGTACAGGACGAGGTCCTCGCGCAGCGTGATCCGGCCGAAGTCCATGGCGACCGTGGTGGTCGTCTTGGACTCGACGCCGTGCAGGTCGTCGACGGGCCGGCCCGCCTCGGTGAGCACCTCCTCGGTCCGCAGCGGCCTGATCTCGCTGACCGCGCCCACCAGGGTCGTCTTGCCGACCCCGAACCCGCCGGCGACGAGGATCTTCAGGGTCACCGGTTCGACGTAGGGCTTGGTGCGGCTAGAGCGCCCGAAGGCCATTGATCACCTCGCGGAGGATGTTCACGTCCGGCAGCTCGGCCGGCGGAACGGGGCGGGTCACGTGGACGAGTTCGTCCTCGACGAGGTCGCCGACGAGGACCCGGACCACCCCGACGGGGAGGTCGAGTCCGGCGGCGAGCTCGGCGATCGACTGGGGCTGCTCGGAGCAGCGTTCGACGATCTCCACGTGTTCCGGGGAGAGCGTCTGGTCCCGGCCGGGGTCTTCGGCGGCGGGTTCGGGGACGACCAGCGCGATCAGGTCGAGCCGGTGGCGGGTGGCGGCGCTCGTCCGGCCGCGGGTCATCGCGTACGGGCGGACCACCGGTCCCGCCTCGTCGTCGAACCAGTGGTGGGGGCGCGGTGCGCCTCCCTCCGCGGGTCGGTTCCGCTCGGCTTCGTCACTCATGCCGTCCCACTCACCCTCCCGAGGGCAGTCCGGTCCGGGGGGCCGTCGCCAGGTGGGCTCCGACCCGCTTCACCATCAGCGTCATCTCGTAGGCGACCTGGCCGACGTCGGAGTCGGCGTCCGCGAGCACCGCCAGGCAGCTGCCGTCGCCGGCGGCCGTGACGAAGAGGAAGGCGTCCTCCAGTTCGACGACCGTCTGGCGCACCTTGCCCGCCTCGAAGTGGCGGCCGACGCCCTTGGCGAGGCTGTGGAAGCCGGAGGCGACGGCGGCCAGGTGCTCGCCGTCCTCCCGGGTGAGGTCCTGGGAGGCACCGGTGGGAAGGCCGTCGCTGGAGAGCACCAGGGCCTTCCGGATGGAGCCGACGCGCTGGACGAGCTCGTCGAGAAGCCAGTTCAGTTCGCCGTTTCCGGAGGTCGTGCTGGGTGCTGCGGCGTTCGGTGCGGTCATCGACCGTCCCCCTCGGGTGTCGTTCCTGGTGCTGTCGGGTCGTCAGGGTCGGTGGTGTCCCGGCGTCCGCGCTGCCAGCCGCGCTGCATGGCGGCCATCCGGGCGCGCACCTCCTCGGCGTCGCGCTCGAAGGAGTCCGGTCCGACGGGCGCGGCGGATTCCTTGTCGGTGCCGGTCTTGCGGTCGGCCTCGCGCAGCTGGGGGGCGAGGCTGGCCTGGCGGACGCGGCGGGGCAGACCGTCGAAGAGGGCCGGGGCCGGGGCCTCCGGCGGGGCGGGGGCGGTCGCGGGCGGTGCGGGGGGCTCCGGGCGCGCGGTGCCTTCCGGCCGTCCGGAGCCCTGCGGTCGGCCGGAGGCCTCCGGTCGTGCGAGGCCTTCCGGCTGTACGGGGCTTCCCGGGCGCGCGGGGGTCTCCGGGCGCGCGGGGCCGCCCGGCTTCGCGGAGCCCTCCGGGCGTACGGGGACGAGGGTGGGGCCCTGGCGCTCCTCGTGGCCGATGCCGCCGGGGCCGGTGGTCTGGCGGCCCGGGGTCGGGTGGGCCCGGCCGGGGGCCGGATGGGTGCGGTCGGGGCCGTCAAGGCGGCGGCCGTGGTCCACGACGAGGGTCGGGGTGTGGCGGCGCGGCAGCGGTACGGGGCGGCGGGCGGGCTCGTCGGCGGACTCGTCGCGGCCGGTGGCGGCACGGTCCGGGGCCTGGTCGTGCTGCTCGCCCGCCGGGGCGAGGCCGGTGCGGCGCCGGTCCCGGGGCTTGAAGAGGCCGCCGCGCTCGCTCTCGGTGTCGTCGAGGAGGTCCGCGGACCGGTCGAGGAGCGCGTCGAAGTCGTCTTCGAGCGGGGCCTCCAGCTCGACGGGGCCGTCGAGGGGGCCGCCGGTGGTGACGTCGGGGACCCTGGCGAGCGCCGGGCGGCGGGTGGGCAGGGCGGCGGAGTCGCCGTCGGCGCGGTCGGAGACCTTGCGGTCCAGGCGGAAGCCGGCGCCCTCGGTCTCGGGCGCGTCGGTGAGCAGCGCGGCCGGAATGAAGACGACCGCGGTGGTCCCTCCGTACGGGGAGGTCTGGAGGGAGACGCGGACGTTCTGGCGCTGGGCGAGCCGGCTGACCACGAAGAGGCCGAGGCGGTCGGTGTCCGAGAGCTCGAACTCGGGGGTCTCGGCGAGCCGGAGGTTGGCGTCGAGCAGGGCGTCGGGGTTCATGCCGAGGCCGCGGTCGTGGATCTCCAGGGTGAAGCCGTTGGCGACCCGCTCGCCGAGCACCTGGACGGCGGTGTGCGGCGGGGAGAACACCGTGGCGTTCTCCAGGAGTTCGGCGATGAGGTGGGTGAGGTCGGCGACGGCGGGGCCGCCCACGCCGAGGCGGGGCAGTCGGCGCACCTCGATCCGCTCGTAGTCCTCGACCTCGGCGACGGCGGCGCGGACGACGTCCATGAGCTGGACGGGCTTGCGCCACTGGCGGGAGGGGGCGGCGCCGGACAGGATGACGAGGCCCTCGGCGTGCCGGCGCATGCGGGTGGTGAGGTGGTCGAGCCGGAAGAGGTCGGCCAGTTCGTCGGTGTCCTCCGTGCGCCGCTCCATGGTGTCGAGGAGGGTGAGCTGGCGGTGGAGCAGGACCTGGTTGCGGCGGGCCAGGTTGACGAAGACCTCGGAGACGCCGCGGCGCAGCTCCGCCTGTTTGACGGCGGCCTCGACGGCGGCGCGCTGGAGGGTGTTGAGGGCCTGGCCGACCTGGCCGACCTCGTCCTCGCCGTAGCGCAGGTGGGGCACTTCGGTGGTGACGTCGACCTGTTCGCCGGCGGCGAGCCTGCGCATGACGCTGGGCAGGCGGACGCCGGAGACCTCCTGGGCCTCCTTCTGGAGGCGGCGCAGGTCGTGGACGAGCGCGCGGCCGATGCGGACGGAGATGACGATCGAGGCGAGCAGGGCGAGGAAGCCGAGGACGCCGGCGACGCCGACCTTGAGGAGGACGCTGTACGCGGCGGGCTGGACGCGTTCCTGGTAGCGGTCGCCCGCGGCGGTGTTCTCGCGGGCGAGGGCGTCGAGGACGGGGCCGGCGTGGTCCTGCCAGTGGGCGGCGGTGACGGCGCGCGGGCTGTTGGTGGGGCCCTGTTCGACGAGGGCGTTCTCGGCGGTGCGCAGCGGCAGGGTCTCGGGGCCGCGCCAGAACTTCTCGAAACGGTCGCGTTCGGCGGTCGGCAGGAGTTCGAGGTTGACCTCGTAGAACTGCTTGCGGTTGGCGATCAGGTCGGATATCGCGCGGATCTCCTGGGCGGTGACGCGGTCCGCGACGAGCGCGGAGAGCACGAGGGCGTCCTCGCGGGAGAGCAGTTCACGGGCGCGGGTCACGCCGACGAGGGCGCGGCCCTGCTTGTCCATCTCCACGTTCTCGAGGGCGTGGAGGGTGATGAGGAAGCTGTAGCAGGGGTCGACCAGGCGGTTGTAGAACTCGAGGGCCTGCATGCGGCCGATGCCGCGGTTCTCCACGGAGCGGCGGATCGATTCGAGGCCGTCGAGCGCTTCGAGGAGGCTGTCGATCCGCTGGGCGGTGACGGGCCGCATCTCCTCGCGGACGCCGGGCTCGGCGGCGTTGGCGCGGATGCGGGCGATCTGCCGGTCGGTGGCCCGGCGGGTCTCCTGGAGCTGGCCGAGGGCGTCGGAGCCGCGGGGATCGGCGAGGTAGATGAGGGACTGGCGGCGTTCGAGCTGGATGACCCGGGCGGTGTCCTCCAGGGGGTAGCCGACCTTGTCCACGATGTAGCCGACGTCGAGGAGCTGGTCGGCCTCGCGGCCGGTGAGGACCGTGGCGAAGCCCCACAGGCCGGTGAGCGAGACGAGCGGTACGAGCAGCAACGCCACGATCTTCCTGCGGATGGACTTCCCGCGAAAGCGCATGGCCTCCCCCAGCTCGGCCCCCGTTCGTCGCGAGGGTCCTTCACTTCGTGACGTCGGGCGTCAACACACGGCGTCAACCTTGAGTTTCAACAAACGGCGGCGTGAGCCTACTACTGCATCGCGACCATCCCGAAGGCATGTCCGGGCTATTTTCAGCCTGTCGAGTGAGCGTTGATCATGAGATGTCCTGTTATTCGGGGAGTTGAGTCCGGCCACTGTGGCGCAGGACACCTGCTGACGTGCGTCTCCACCGACCTGCGGAGATGGCTGGAACTGTGCGTTCCGCTCCTACGGGGTCTCGCGTTCACCCGGGGCGGGGCGAAACCTTTTCCCTCTGACGTGCGTCAATAGGTACGGGGAGGGTTCTGTCCGCGTAAAGGCGCTCACAACGGGCAGCCGTTTCCCTGGAGTCGTTCAGTGGTGGGGAGTGACAGGACAATGGAACACGAGGCGCGGTCGGCGCGGCAGTTGTGGGTGGAGGAGGAGCGGGGCCGGCGGCGGATGCCCGATCCGGTGCGCGACGCCGCCGTCAGGGCCGTGCTGATCACATCGGTGACCCTCATCCAGGCGGTGGTGGCGTTCTTCTGCAGCCTCGCGGGCTCGTGGCTGGCGTTTCCGGTCACCCTCTCCGCGGTGGCCTCGACGGTCGTGGCGACCTGGAGCGTGCTCGACGTCTGGATCACCCGTCAGGTGTGGCGCCAGCGCAACGGGGTGGTGTCGGAGCCGAGCAGTACGGCGCGTCCGCCGCTGCGGGCGCGGCGCGACGAGGGCCGGATGGAGGCGGCGCCGCTGTCCGAGGCGGCCTGAGGCGGTACGGGGAGCGGCCCGGTCCCGATGGGGGCCGGGCCGCTCCCCGTTGTCCGGCGGTCGTTGTCCGGGGGTCCGCTACGCGGCGTCCGTCGGGGCCGGGTCGTCGGACTGGTGGCGGCGGAACATGCGCGTCGCCGTGATCTCGCCGTGGATCGCCTCCCCCTCCGGGTCGGTCTGCGGAAGCCCCGGACGCAGGTGCTCCTCCACGCTGATGTACTTCAGCCCCGCCCGCAGGTCGGCGTCGTTGCGGAGCCGGATCACCAGCGGGAACTCGGCGAGCGCGGTCGTGTCGAACAGGCCCGTCGTGTAGAGGAGCTGGACGCCGAGCGCGTCCGACACGGCCCGCTGGAGCTCCAGGAGGTACGTGGCGTTGGCGCGGCCGATCGGATTGTCCAGGAACAGCGTGCCCGCGTGCCGGTGCTTGTCGCGGCCCCGGTCGTTGGAGCGGAGCGCCGCCATCGTGCAGTACAGGGCGATGGCCGCGGTGAGCAGCTGACCGCCGGAGAAGACGTCGCCCATCTGCCCGACGGGGACCCGCTCGGCGCGCAGCACCGCGTCCGGCTTGAGGATCTCGACGGAGACGCCCTTGGGTTCGAGGGCCGCCTGCACGCCCCGGAGCAGCAGGGACATGCCGTCGCGGCGCAGGTCGGAGTTCTTCTTGACGGCGGCGCGGGTGGCCTCGTCCACGACCTCGCCGAGCCGTTCCGCGAGGGTGGCCTGGTCGGGCTCCTCGAAGCGGATCCGCAGGAACTCCTGGCCGGACCACTCGCCGAGACCCTCGGGGAGCCGGGAGAGCCGCTGGGCCGAGCGGAGCGTGGCGAGGGAGGACTCGACCAGGCCGCGGAGGCGGTCCACGATCGAGTCCCGGTTGCGCTCCAGCTGCTCCAGCTCGTCGGTGAGGACCCGCAGCCGGGGCGCGAAGGCCTCGGCCCACTTGGCGGCGTGCTCGGGGAGCGCGGACGCCGGGAGTTCGCGGATCTGCTGGCGGGCCGGGGTGCGGACCTGCTCGTAGCGGGTGGAGTTGGCGTGCCGGACGAGGACGTCGCTCGCCTCGCGGACGGCGGCGTCGGCGGCGGACAGCTCGCCGGTCCGGCCGCGCAGCGCCCGGCGCGCCTCGGTGGCCGCCGTACGGGCCTCCTCCAGGCTGCCGGGGTACGGCTCGGCCTCCTCCTGCTCCTCGTCCGCGTGGTCGCGGAGCAGGTCCCGGAGCAGGGCCGCCGTCTCGTCGAAGCCGCCGGCCGCGTCCTCGGCGGCCCGGTGGTCGCGGAGCAGTCCGGCGTGGGCGGCGCGGGCCGACTCCAGGGCGGCGCTGCGGGAGGCCAGTTCGGCGGTGGCGGTGCGCAGGAGGGCCTGGGCGCGCTCGGCGTCGGCGGGGACCAGTTCCTCGGGCAGCTCGGTGTGGGCCTCGCCGTCCTCGGGGGCGAGTCGCTCGGCCTCGCCGCGGAGCCGGCCGAGCTTCTCGCTCGCCTCGGAGGCGCGGGTCTCCAGCATCTGGACCAGGGACTCGGCGCGGGCGGCGGCGGCCTGGCGGGACGGTCCGTCGGCGCCGTCGGTGGACTCCAGGAGCTGTTCGGCGCGGGTGCGGACCTTGTTGGTGAGGCGGTTGAGCTCGGCGAGGGCGGCGGACTCGTCGCTCTCGGCGCGGGCCTGCTCGGCGCGCAGGTCGGCGCCGACGCCGACCTTCTCGTACAGCTGGGACGCGGCCCGGTAGGCCTCGCGGAGGGTGGGCAGGGCGGTGCGGGGCGCGGCCGGGTCCGCCTCGGGGAGCGGGTCGGGGGCGCCCGCGATCTCGGCGCGCTCGGCCCGTAGGGCGCGGGCGGTGCGGTGGGCGTCGTCGGCGGCGCGCTGGGCGGCGCGGCGGTCCTCGTCGGCGGCGCGGGCGCGCTCCAGGCAGGTCTGGGCGCGGGCCTCGTACTCGGTCGCGTCGTCGGCGAGTTCGCGGAGCCTGGCCTGCCAGGCGGAGCGCTCGCGCAGCCGGAACGCCAGGCCGGCGAGGGCGTCGGCGGCCCGGCGGGCGCGCTGGGCGGCCTCCTGGCGCTCCTCGCGGACGCGGATCGCCTCGGCGGCGCTCTCGTCGGCCTCCGCGCGGGCGGTGCGGGCCTCTTCGAGGGTCGCGGCGGCCGTCTCGGCGCTCTCGCGGGCGGCCTCGGCGGCGGCGGCGAGCTCGGCGAGCATGCCGGGCGGGCAGTCGGCGCGCCAGGCGCCGATCCGGGCGGCGAGGGAGCGGTCGCCGGCGAGGCGGGCGGCGAGGGCGCGGATCTCCTCGTCGCGGGCGGCGGCACGCGCGCGCAGGGCGTGCCGCTCCTCGTCGGCCGCGTGCTCGTCGTGCATGGCCGGGTTCGGCGGTACGAGGAAGACGCCCGCGTCCTCGTCCCCCGACCGCGCCGGTACGGGGGCGAGCAGGGCGGCGGCGGTGCCGACGGCGACGGCGGAGCGGGGCAGCAGGGCGGCGGCGGCCAGGACCTCGCGGGCGCGTCCGTACGAGACGGGGTCGGTGATGACGACGCCGTCGACCAGCTCGGGGCGGGCGGCGAGCACGCGCGCGTGGTCGGCGGGGTCCACGGCCTGGGCGAGGTAGCGCCAGCCGGGGAGGGCGGGGATGCCGTGCTCGCCGAGGTGCTCGACGGTGGCGAGGACGTCGGGGCCCGGCGGCAGCAGGCCGCCGTCGCCGAGGGCGCCGAGGATGCGGGAGTCGTCGGCGGCGGCGGTGCGCAGGTCGAAGAGCTGCCGCTCGGCGGAGGCGACGGCCCCGTCGAGCAGGGAGCGCAGCTCGTCGGCGTACCGGTCGAGGTCGGCGACGGTGAGCGCTCCCCCGTGGGACGCGCCGTCGTCCCCGGCGGCGGGCAGGCCCAGGAGTTCGGCGAGGCGTGCCTCGGCGGCCAGGGACTCGGCGGCGCGGCGCTCCGCGTCGTGGGCGTTCCCGGCGGCCCCGGCCGCGTCGGCGGCGCGGGCGGCGGCGAGTTCGGCGCGGGCCTCGGCGGCGGCGGCCTCGCGGGCGCGCTCGATGGCGGCGCGGGCGGTCTCGCGGGCGGTGTCCCAGGCGGCGACCGTGGTCTTCTCGGCGTCGCTGGCGGCGAGCGCGGCGCGGGCCGGGTCGGCGTCGGGCGCGGTGTCGTCGAGCCAGCCGGCCCGTACGGCCTCGGCGGTCTCCTGCTCGACCTCGGCGAGCCGCTGGCGCAGGTGGCCGGCCTCGCTGCGGGCGCGCTGGGCCTCGGTGGCGGCGGCGGTGGCGTCGCGGTGGGCGGTCTCGCCCGCCTCCTGGAGGGCGGTGGAGCGCTCCTCCTCCTCGGCCGCGTGCCGCTCGCCCTCCTCGGCGGCGGCGGCGAGGGCCCGTACGAGGTCGGCGGCGGCCGTGGCGCGGGCGGCGAGGGCGGGGGCGGCGTCCCGCTCGGCCTCGCGGATGGCGGCGGCCACGCGCGCGGAGCGGTCGCCGGCGGCGCGGTGGCGGAGGACGGCCTCGGCGGCCTGCCAGGCGGAGTGCAGGGTGCGGGCGTCGGTGAGTTCGCGGCGCTGGGAGGCCGCGCCCTTCTCGGCGGCGGCCAGGGCCAGGGAGGCGTGCCGGTAGGCGAGTTCGGCGGCGATGAGGGCGCTGCGGCCGCGGGCGTCCTCGGCCTCGGCGACGGCGTGGGCGGCGGTGGTGACCTGCTGGGCGAGTGCGGCGCCCCGGCCGCGCTCCTCGGCGGCGCGGGCGGAGAGCCGGCGGGCGAGGGTGCGGGTGCGGCGCTCGGCGGCGGCATGGACCTCGCGCGCGTGGGTCCGGACTCCGGCGGCCTCGACGATCCGGTTCAGGAGGTCGACGGAGCCGGCCGTGAAGTCGCGTTCGGCGGTGAGTTCGGCGCGGCGGCCGAGTTTGTTGCCGAAGCCGCCGACGAGGTCGGCGAGGCCGTCGGTGTCCCGGGTGTCGGTGACGGCGCGCAGCAGCAGGTCGGTGAAGTCGGAGTCCTTCTTGACCGCGAAGAGGCCGGCGGCCTCGCCCTCGTCGGCGTTCATCTCGCGCTGGTAGCGGAAGAGTTCGGGGTCGAGGCCGAGTTCGCCGAGGTGCTCGTTCCAGCGGTCGTGGATCTCCTCCCAGACCACCTCCAGGTGCGGGTAGGCCTTGCCGGCCTCGGTCAGGGCGTCGCGGAAGCCCTTCATGGTGCGGCGGCGGCCGCGCGCGCCGGAGGCGCCCTCGACGGGCGGGCGGACCGAGGTGGCCTCGGCGACGGGGAGGTTGTCCAGGCTGAGGCCGGGGCCCGGGCGGAAGGAGTACCAGGCCTCGGCGAACTTCCGCGGGTCGTTGGAGACCTGGCGGCCGCGCCACTCGCTGGCCTTGCCGACGACGACGAGTTCGCCGGTGAGGGTGTGCTGCCACTCCAGGGCGACGTGGCCGCAGTCGTCGGCGAGGAGGAACTTGCGGAGCACGCCGGAGCTGGCACCGCCAAGGGTGTTGCGGTGGCCGGGGAGCATGACCGAGAAGATCAGCTTGAGGAGGACGGACTTGCCGCCGCCGTTCTCCAGGAAGAGCACGCCCGCGGGGGCCGGGCGGCGCGGCGGGCCGACCGGCTCGTCCTCGAAGAACTCCGCCTGGGTGGGGGCGGGGTGGGGCACGGGGGCGCCGACTCCGCGCAGGTCCAGGACCGTGTCGGCGTAGCGCGCGCCGGCGGGGCCGATGGAGTAGAGGCGGACCCGGGACAGCTCGTACATGGCGGGGACTCTCGTGCTGGGAAGGTCGGTGGGGCGGCGGGACCGCGCGGGACGTGAACGGGGTTACGAGTGGAAAGGGAGGCCCGCGTCGGCCGCGAGCTCCAGGTCGTCGCCCTCGGGCGGCGGCAGGAGGGTCGCGGAGCCGTCGCTGACGGGGACGACGCCGAGTTCGAGGAGTTCGGCCATGGCGGCGGAGCCGGCCATGTCGCGGACCTGGAGCTGGTAGCGGGCGGTGGTGCGGTAGGAGCCGCCGCCCTCGTCGCCGGTGCGCTGGAGGAAGCCGGAGTCGGTGAGGAACGCGGCGGCCTTGCCGACGATGCCGGTGGTGGAGCCGGCGAGCCGGCGGGCGTCCTTGGTGGCGCCGGTGGCGCTGCGGCGGGCGTAGGTCCGCCAGGCGGCCTCCAGGCCGGGGGCGCCGGAGGCCGGGTCGGTGTTCTCGCCCGCCTCCTCGGCGCGCTGTTCGAGCCGCAGGCAGGCCTGGCGCACGAAGGCGTCGACGCCGTTGACGGTGAACCGGCCGATGTACGCGTCGTCGGCGAGGTCCTCGGGGCGGGGGAAGGCCATGGCGGCGACGGCGAGGTGGGCCAGGCCGTGCAGGAAGCGGTCGGCGGAGTCCGTGGAGGCGCGGCGGGCGTAGTCGCCCATGCGGACGGCGAAGACGGAGTCCTCGGCGGCGGTGACGGCCATCCCCGCGCGCGGGGAGACCTCCAGGACGACGAGGCCGAGGCCGGTGGCGACGGCGTCGGCGAGGCGCGCGAAGGCGGGGTCCTCGCGGTAGCGGCGCAGGAGTTCGGCGTACTCGGCGTCGCGGGCCGGGAGCAGCTTGGGCTGGAGCCCGAAGGAGACGAGCCGGGCCGCGTCGGCGGCGTCGGCGGGGGTGACCGCGGGGCCGCCGGGGCCGCCGGACGCGGAGGCGACGGGAGCGGCCGGGGTCTGCGGGGACTCCTGCCTGCTCCACGCGTCGGCGTGCGGGGGCTCCTGCTCGCTCCACGCGTCGGCGTGCGGGGGCTCCTGCTCGCTCCACGCGTCGGCGTGCTCGGCGTGGGTCTCGCTCACGGCTGGGGCTCCTCGGGACGGTTCTCGGTCGGTACGGCGGACGGAGGGGTCTGTACGGCGGGCGGGAGTACGGGCAGCGGGACGGGGGTGACGGCAGCCGGGGCCGGGGGCCGTCCGGCGGGCGCGGGCGGGCCGTCCGCGAGCCGCACGGCCCGTACGGACGGGACGTCGCCCCGCCGCCGAGCGGCCCCGGCGCGGGCCGGTCCGGGCGCGAGGGGGACGGTGCCGAGACGGGGACGGGGGGCCTGGGCGGCACCGGGGCCGGGTGCCGGGTCCGGTACGGGGGCGGGATCGGCTGCCGGGCTCCGGCCGGGCTCCGGTACAAGATCCGAGTCGGTCGCGGGGCTCCGTTCGGGATCCGGCGCGAGGCTCGGGCCGGGTGCCAGGGCTGCCGCCAGGTTCGGGTCCGGTTCGGTTCCGGTTTCCGGGGTCGGTGGCGTGGCTTCCGCAGCGGTGAGTTCCGTGCGTGCGGTCTCCGGGGCCGTGGCTTCCGGGCGGGGCGCGGGGACGGCGGCGGTTTCGGGTGCTGCGGTGTCCACGGGGTCCGGCGGGCCGACCGGGGCGGGGCCGGCCCCGTCGGCGCAGGAGGCGGTACAGGAGGTCGGGGCGGCGGCTGGTTCGGGGGCCGTCGTCGGGGCGGGGGGTACGAGGGTCACGTCGCCTCCGTGCGGTCGGCGGCCATGCCCGCCGCGTCGAGGAGTGCCGTACCGACGACGAGGTCGGCACCGCCGAACTCGGGGTCGTCCAGCGGGGTGCCGTCGTCGACGGCGAAGAGCAGCCGCTCCTCGCCCTGGCGGTAGGCGGTGCCGACCGGGGGGCTCGCCGCGTGGACGGCGAGGAGGGCGACGAGGTACGGCAGGTCGGGGTCGATCGCGCGGGCCTCGGCGAGCAGGCCGGAGAGGCGGCGCGGGGCGTCGTGCTCCAGGTCGAGCAGGCGCATGGCGTGTCCGAGCTGTTCCTCGCTGAAGCGGGAGTCGTCGGGGGTGGCGATCAGGTCGGGCTCGGGCATCTCCGCGCCGAGGTGCTCGCGCTCGACGGGCGGGGTGAGGAGCAGGTCGACCAGGTCGCCGAGGCGGACGGAGGCGGGGGTGCGCAGCCCGGTGCCGTGGGCGAAGAAGGCGTCGGTGGCGCGGGTGGCCTGCTCGACGGGGAGCGTGAGGAGCGGGGCGACCAGCTGCCCGTACAGGTCGAGTCCGGTGTACGCGGCGGGGGCGGCGAAGGCCTGGCGGTCCTGCTCGGCGCGGAAGAGCGGTCCGGCCTCCAGGAGGCGGGACTGGAGCTGGGTGTGGCGCCGGATGCAGTCCTTGACGATGTCGACGAGTTCGGCGGCGCGCCGCTTGTGCTCGGCCGTCTTCGCGTCGGTGGCGGCCTCGGCCTCGTCGCGCGCCCTGCGGATGTTGGTGAGGATCGCGTTCTCGTGGCGGTAGCGGTCGGCGACGTGGTCGAGCGCCTCGGCGATCATGTCGGGGACCGTCTGGAGCCAGTCGACCGCGCGGACGTTGCGCCGGGTGGCCTCCAGGGTCCTGCGGAGGGTCTCGGCGTACTGCACGGTCCGGTAGCGGGCCTGCTCGGCGGCGAGTTGGGCGTCGGCGAGGCGGCCCCGGTTGATGAGGACCTCCAGCTTCACCTCGGCGGCGATCTGGGCGCTGGTGACGTCGGTGTCGAGGGCTCCGACGAGGACGTTGACCGCTTCGTCGGTGGTGCGGAGGTAGACCCCGCCCCCGTACCCGGGGACCTCCTCGACGAGTTTGAAGTCGTAGTCCCTGCGGACGTAGACGCCGTCGGTGCCGAAGGTGCCGTAGACGGCGCGGAAGCCGCGGTCGACGCTGCCGACGTTGATCAGGTTCTCCAGGACCCAGCGGGCCACGCGCTCGTGCTCGGCGGCGGGGCGCTCGGGGGCCTGGGCGGCGACGCGGGGCAGCAGGCGGGCGACTATCTGCTCGTGGTCGGCGCCGGTGTCGAAGTCCATGTTCAGGGTGATGAGGTCGATCGCGGCGAGGGCCACCTCGGCCATCGCGTAGACCGTGTACTCGCCGGCCAGGTTCGCCTTGCGGGCGTCCAGGTCGTGCAGCGGGGCGGTGCACGCGAGCGCGCGGAGCCGCCGCGCGAGCCCTTCGTCGGCGGCCGGGCCCTGCGCGGGCCGCGGCCCCGCGCTGAGCTGGGGCGGAGCGAGGTCCGTCGAGGCAGGCGAAGTCACGGTGCACAGATTAGGTCCTCACCCTGACAACGGTCGAAACAGTGCGGATGCGCACGGACCCCCGGGGTTCAGGGACGGGTGCCCGGCGGAGTGCCGGCGGTCCGGGCGCAGGCGTCCGCGACCCGGGTGCGGGAGTCGTCCAGGTAGCGGGCGAGGAGGCGTTCCGCCGTGCCGCGCTCGCCGGCGCGCAGGGCGTCCAGGATCTCCCGGTTCCGTGCGAGGAAGGGCTCGTGGAGGGCGCGCGGGTCGTCCACGAGGTGGAGGGCGAGGCGGAGTTCGGCGAGGACGCCGCGCATCAGTTCGTCGGTGCGGGCGCTGCCCGCGAGGGCGACGAGCGCGCGGTGGAAGTGGATGTTGGCCGTGGAGACGCCGTCCCAGTCGTCGGCGCGGGCGGCGCCCTCGCCCGCCGCGACGGCGGCGGCGAGGCCGTCGAGGGCGAACGGCGGCCGTCCCAGGCCCCGGACGACGGCGCACTCCACGAGCCCGCGGGTGCGGTAGATGTCGGCCACGTCGTCGGCGTCGAGGACGCGGACGAAGACGCCCCGGTTCAGCTCGTGGACGAGCAGGCGTTCGTGGGTGAGGAGGCGGAAGGCCTCCCGCAGGGTGTTGCGGGAGACGCCGAGGGCGCCGCCGAGGGCGTCCTCGGAGAGCCGGGTGCCGGGCGCGAGGCGGCCCTCGGCGACGCGGGCGCGCAGGATGTCCGCGACCCGTTCCGCCGTGCTCGTGCGCCCGAGCAGCGCGCGGTCCTCCGCCAGGTCCCCGATCCCGGTCTCCGCCCGTCCCGTCACGGCGCTCCCTCCCGCTCCGTCGTCATCCACCGTCCTCCGCCGCTGTTCCCGCGGTGTCCGCCGGCCCGGCCGCACGGCAGTCAACCGCACGGGGACGGACGGGACAACACGCTTCCCGCCGGACCGCTCCCCGCCGTATCCCTGCCGTATCCGTGCCGGATTCTTGTCGGATCGTTCAACAATCCTCTACGTTGAGAGCATCCCACGGTCCCGCCGTGCCCGCGTGGGCACGCCCCCCGTCCCGCGAGGCGCAGATGAGCACGAACCGGGTGTCGATCGACCTCAACGCCGATCTCGGCGAGGGTTTCGGCCGCTGGACCCTGACCGACGACGAGGAGCTCCTGTCGGTGGTCACCAGCGCCAACGTGGCCTGCGGCTTCCACGCCGGGGACGCGGCCACCATGCGGCGCGTGTGCGAGCTGGCCGCCGCGCGGGGGGTGCGGATCGGGGCGCAGGTGTCCTACCGGGACCTGGCGGGGTTCGGGCGGCGGTCGATGGACGTCCCGGCGGCGGAGCTGGCCGCCGAGGTGGCGTACCAGATCGGCGCCCTGGAGGTCTTCGCCCGGGCGGCGGGCTCCCGGGTCGCGTACGTGAAGCCGCACGGCGCGCTCTACAACCGGGTGGTCGGGGACGCGGAGCAGGCGGCGGCGGTCGTCGAGGGCGTGCGGCTCGCGGGCCGGACGCTGCCGGTCCTGGGGCTGCCCGGCTCCCGGCTGCACGAGGCCGCCGCGGCGGCCGGGCTGCCGGTCGTCACCGAGGCCTTCGGCGACCGGGCCTACCGGTCGGACGGCTCCCTGCTGCCGCGCGGGCAGGAGGGGGCGGTCGTCACCGATCCCGCCGAGGTCGTGGAGCGGTCGGTGGCCCTGGCCCGGCTCGGGACGGTCACCGCGCACGGCGGGGCCTCCGTGTCCGTCCGGGCCCGGTCCCTCTGTCTGCACGGGGACACTCCGGGCGCGGTGGAGCTCGCCCGCCGGGTCCGGGCGAGCCTCGAATCGTCCGGGGTGCGGGTGGAGGCCTTCGTATGAGCGGGAACGGGACATCTTCCAGGGCCGTACGCGTATGCGTGCGCGTGCTGCGCGTGGGCGAGCGGGCGCTGCTCGTGGAGCTGGACGGCGGCGCCGAGGCGGAGGCGTTCCACGCCGAGGTGCTGCGGCGGCGGGCGGCCGGTGTCCTTCCCGCCGTACGGGAGGTCGTGCCGGCGGCGCGGACCGTCCTGCTCGACGGGGTGGCGGACCCGGACCGGCTCGCGGCCGAGCTGCCGGGCTGGGAGGTGGGGCCGCTCTCCGCGCGCGTGGAGCGGGTCGTGGAGGTGCCGGTCCGCTACGACGGGCCCGATCTGGCGGAGGTCGCCGCCTGCTGGGGCGTGTCCGCCGAGGAGGCGGTGCGGATCCACACGGCGGCCGAGTTCCGGGTCGCCTTCTGCGGGTTCGCGCCGGGCTTCGGCTATCTGACGGGACTCGGCGAGCGTTACGAGGTGCCCCGGCGGGCCACTCCGCGCACCGCCGTCCCGGCCGGTTCGGTCGCGCTGGCCGGGCCGTACACGGGCGTGTACCCGCGCTCCTCCCCCGGCGGCTGGCAGCTGATCGGCACCACGGACGCGGTCCTCTGGGACACCGGGCGGGACCCGGCTGCGCTCCTCTCCCCCGGCACCCGGGTCCGGTTCACGGCCGAGGACGCGCGGTGACGGGCCGGGGGGTGGCCGTGGTCCGGCCGGGGGCGCTGACCACCGTGCAGGACCTGGGGCGGCCGGGGTACGCGCACCTGGGCGTGGTCCGCTCGGGCGCGCTCGACCCGGCGGCCGTACGGCTCGTCAACCGGCTCGTGGGCAACGCGGAGGGGGCGGCGGTCCTGGAGACCACCGTCGACGGGTGCGCGGTGCGGGCCCGGTGCGCGGTGACCGTGGCGGTGGGCGGCGCGCCCTGCCCGGTCCGGGTGGACGGACGCCCGGCCGCCTGGGGCACGGCGGTCCGGGTGGCGGCCGGATCGGTGGTCGAGGTCGGGACGGCCGTACGGGGGCTGCGGGCGTACGTGGCGTTCGGCGGCGGGATCGAGGTCGAGCCGGTGCTCGGCAGCCGCTCCACCGACCTGCTGTCCGGCCTCGGCCCGGCGCCCCTGGCGCGGGGGGCGGTCCTGCCGCTGGGTGCGGAGACGGCGGTACGGGGGCCGGTCGACGCCCCTCCGTGGCCGGGGCCGCCGGACGCGCTCGTACTGCGGGTCCGGCTCGGGCCCCGCGACGACTGGTTCACTCCCGGCGCGCTCCGCACCCTCGCCACGCGCGCGTACCGGGTGTCCCCGGCGAGCAACCGGATCGGGCTGCGGCTCGAAGGCCCGGCCCTGGAGCGGGCCGTGACCGGGGAGCTGGCGAGCGAGGGCATGGTGCTCGGTGCGGTCCAGGTCCCGCCGGACGGGCGCCCGGTGGTCTTCCTCGCGGACCATCCGACGACCGGGGGCTATCCGGTGGTCGGGGTCGTCCGTGAGGCCGATCTGGGCGCGGCGGCCCAGGCGGTGCCGGGGACGGCGGTGCGGTTCGTACCGGTGCGGTGAGCGGAGGCCCGGTTCGCTGTCACGGACGCGAGCGCGGCGGCGAGGGCGTCGTCCGCGTGCGCGTCGAGGGGCCCGGTGCCGGTGCCGCCGGCCCGGTGGCGCAGTTCGGCGGCGGCGAGCAGGAGGAGCTGCGGGAGCAGGTCGCGGCTGCGGCGCAGGACCCAGCCGGTGCCGGCGGTGGCGAGCCACAGCAGGGACTCGGCGCGGGTCGGCGGCGGCCGGTCGGGGTCCGGCGCGGGCGGCGCGCCGTGGGCGAGCCCCCGGTCGGCGAGGAGCCGGTGGAAGCCCGCCGCGACGGCACGGTGGCCGCGTTCGCCGGGGTGGAGCCGGTCGGCGCTCCACAGGGTGCGGTCGTCGGTCCAGGCCCGGTCGGCCAGGTGCAGGTGGACGGCCCCGTACCGGGCGGAGAGCGCGTGGACGACCGCGTTGACGGACCGCTGGCGGCGGGCGAGCGGGCGTGCCAGGGGCGGGGGCAGTCCGAGCATCCGGCCCGGGTCGGGCAGGCAGGCGGTGAGGAGGACGGCTCCGAGGGCGTCGAGGTCGCCGCAGACCCGGTCGAGGCGGCGGGCCAGGAGCGCGATGTCGAAGGTGCGGCGCAGGGTGTCGTTGACCCCG
This sequence comes from Streptomyces cinereoruber, assembly GCF_009299385.1. Classification (NCBI taxonomy): domain Bacteria; kingdom Bacillati; phylum Actinomycetota; class Actinomycetes; order Kitasatosporales; family Streptomycetaceae; genus Streptomyces; species Streptomyces cinereoruber. Next base: position 1,408,761 of record NZ_CP023693.1, read on the forward strand.
ACGACGACGGAGGCGAGGTGGGGCCGGAAGGCGAGGGCACGGCGGGCCTGCTCCCCGGCGACGTCCCCGCTGAGCGCGCCGCTGACGGCCAGGTTCAGGAACGCCGTCTCCTCCCCGTCGGGCGCGAGCCCGTCGGCGAGCAGCGCCGCCCATCCCCGCCAGGCCCCGTCCACCCGGTCCCCGACGCCCTCGCTGAGCGAGTCCCCGAGCACGGCGAAGCGGAGGGGGACGGCGGGGACGGGCCGAAGGCCGACCGGGGGCCGGGACCCGGGAGACCGGGACGCCGGGCGATGGGGCTCCGGGTGACGGGGCTCCAAGGGCCGGAGTTCCTGGTGGCGAGACTCCGGATGGCGGGGCTCCGAGGGCCGGGGCCCCGGATGGCGCGGCTCCGGCACCCGGGGCAGGGCCGGCCGGGCCGGGGGCGGAGCCGGGCGGCCGCGCCCGGCTCCCGGCGGCACCGTCCCCGCGCGCGTGGCGTCCCCGGTCATCGGCGGGGCTCTTCGGGGACGAACGCGCCGGGAACCCCCAGGACTTCGGGGGCTCCAGGGACCCCTGGGACTCCGGGAGCTTCTGGGGCTCCAGGGGTTCCCAGAACTCCAGAGGCTCCGGGAGCTCCGAGGGCTCCCAAAACTCCAGAAGCCCCAAAAGCCCCGGAGGCTCCGGGAACTCCAGGGACTCCGGAGGCTCCCGGGTCTCCAGGAACTCCGGACACAAGCACCTCCGGCCCGGGCAGGGCGTCGTGGGCGTGGAGGAAGGCGGCGACGGAGCGGTCCCAGGCGAAGCCCTCCGCACGCGCGCGTGCGGCCCGGCGGCGCACCGTCTCCGGAACGGCGAGGAGGCTCTGGACGCCGGAGGCGAAGGCCGCCGGGGTGTCGGCCGCGGCCACCCCGGCCGTGCCGACGACCTCCGGGAGGGCCGAGGATGCGCTGACGACGACCGGGGTCCCGCAGGCCAGGGCTTCGAGGGCGGAGAGCCCGAACGTCTCGGCGGGCCCCGGCGCCAGGCAGACGTCGGCCGCCGCCTGGAGGTCGGCCAGGGCCTCCCGGTCGGCGAGGTGCCCGGCGAACCGCACCGGAAGGCGCCGCTCGCGCGCCCGCCGCTCCAGGGCGCCCCGCAGCGGCCCGTCGCCCGCGACCACGAGCGCCGCCGCGACCCCCGCGGCGCGCAGCTCCTCCAGGGCGTCCAGGGCCGTGCCGGGCCGCTTCTCGACGGAGAGGCGCGAGCACAGCAGGAGCAGCACCCGCTCCCCGGCCGCGTACCGGGCCCGCAGGGCGGCGTCGCGGCGGTCTGGCCGGCAGTGGTCCAGGTCCACGCCGAGCGGGGCCCGTACGACGTTGCGGGCCCCGATCCGTACGAACTCGCGCTCCGCCCACTCCGTCGTGCAGACGATCCGGGCGAACGCCCAGGCGGTGCGGCGGTTGAGCCGGTCCGCCGCGCGGGCCGCGAGGGCGGGCGGCACGCCCCAGGTCCGCAGGACCCCGTCCGCGGTCTCGTGGGAGACCATGACCGACGGCACGCGGGCGCGTCGCGCCCACTCGCCCGTCCAGCGCAGGGTGGTGCGGTCCGAGACCTCGATCCGGTCGGGGGCGAGTTCGTCGAGGAGGCGGGCGACCCGGCGCCGGTCGGCGAGGACCCGGTAGCCGCAGGTGCCGGGGAGCACGGGTCCCGGGAGGGTGACGATCCGGCCCTGCTCGGTGCGGCGGTCGCTCGCGGTGGCGCCGGGGACGACGAGGACCGGCTCGTGCCCGGCCGCCAGGTAGCCGCGGCCGAGCCGGTCGAGGGCGGTGCGGAGGCCGCCCGAGGTGGGGGTCACGAAGTTGGCGAGCCGCACGATCCGGAGCCCGCCGCGACCGTCGGGGCCGCCCGTACGCGCGCCCGTGCCCGTATCCGTACGCGTTCGCACGGCCATCCGTGCGTCGTTCACGCCGCCACCGCCGTCCGCTCGCGCAGGACCTCCCGGTAGTGGCCGATCAGTTCGTCGCCCAGGGCCTCCCAGGTGCGGCCTTCGACGGTGGTACGGCCGGCCCGGCCGTAGGCGGCGCGCAGGTGCGGCGCGGCGGCGAGCGCGGCGACGGCGTCGCGCAGCGCGTCCGGGTCGCCCGGGGGCACGAGGAGCCCGGTGCGGCCGTGGTCGACCAGGTCCAGGGGCCCGCCGGCGGCCGGGGCGACCACCGGGACCCCGCTCGCCATGGCCTCCTGGACGGTCTGGCAGAAGGTCTCGTACGGGCCGGTGTGGGCGAAGACGTCGAGCGAGGCGAAGACCCGGGCGAGGTCGGCGCCGGTGCGGCGGCCCAGGAACCGGGCGCCCGGCAGGGCGGCGCGCAGGGCGGGCCCGCTCGGCCCGTCCCCGACGACCACGACCCGCACGCCGGGGAGCCCGCACACCCCGGCGAGCAGGTCCACGCGCTTCTCGGGGGCGAGGCGGCCCACGTAGCCGACGAGGAGCTCGCCGTCCGGGGCGAGTGCGCGGCGCAGGGCGGTGTCGCGCAGTGCGGGGCGGAAGCGGGCGGTGTCGACCCCGCGGCCCCAGAGCCGGACGCGGCCGATGCCGTGGGCCTCCAGGTCGCGCAGGGCGGCGGAGGACGGGGCGAGGGTGCGGTCGGCGGCGCCGTGCACGGCGCGGAGGCGGCGCCAGGCGGTGCCCTCGCCGGTCCCCACGTACGTGCGCGCGTAACCGGCGAGGTCGGTCTGGTAGACGGCGACGGCGGGGATGCCGAGCCGGGCGGCGGCCGTCATCCCGCGCACGCCGAGGACGAACGGTCCGGCGAGGTGGACGAGGTCGGCGCGGTGCGCGGCGATGGCCGCGGCGACCCGGCGGCTGGGCAGGGCGACGCGTACCTGCGGATAGCCGGGCAGGGGCAGGGACGGCACCCGGACGACGGCGCAGGGGGCGTCGGCGTCCGCGGCCGGGTCGGCGACGGCGGGGGCGATGACGAGCGGGGCGTGGCCCCGCCGGACGAGGTGGCGCGCGGTCTGCAGGGCGCAGTGCGCCACACCGTTGACGTCGGGAGGGAAGGATTCGGTGACGATGACGACACGCATATGGGTGTTGTCGTCGCGCCCGGCGTGCCCCCGTCGAAGTCGATCTGGACGGGGAGGGAACGTCCCGTGAGCGTTTCCCGCCCGGGGCCCGTGGGGGCGGGCCGCGCCACCGGCCCGACCCGCCCCGGGCAGGTCCTAGACCTGCAGGTCCGGCCCTATCCGGTTGCGTACCGCGAGCTGGACCTCGACCTCCTCGGCCGGGTCGGCGGCGAGGCGGCGCAGGCGTTCGGCGACGCGGATGTCGCCGGTCTCGGCGTGCTGGGCCGCGACCTCGCGGGTGGTCTCCTCGCAGTCCCAGAGGCATTCGACGGCGAAGCCGGTCGCGAAGGCGGGATCGGTGGCGGCGAGGGCGCGGGCCGCGCGACCGCGCAGCTGGGAGGAGGCCGTCTCCCGGTAGACGTGGCGCAGCACGGGGGCCGCGCAGGCGATGCCGAGGCGTCCGGCGCCGTCGACGAGGAAGGGGAGCGCGGGGGCGTCGGGGCCCTGGGAGCGTACGGTCTCGCGCAGCGCGCCGAGGACGGAGGGGGAGTCCTCGGCGGTGCCGCGGCAGGCCAGCACCTCGGCGGCGGCGGTGCCGAGCGCGTCGGTGCGCCGGATCCACGCGCGGGCGCGGGCGACCGCGTCGTCGCCGCACATGCGCCGGTAGGCGGCGACGGCGGCCTCGGCGACCGCGCGGGAGCCGCTGTCGGCGGCGTGCTCGACGAGGTCGAGGACGGCGGGGTCCCGTGCCTCGGCGAGGTGGTGGAGGGCGGCGCCCCGGGCCCCTTCCGCGCCGTCGCGGGCGGCGGCGAGGAGTTCGGGCCGGTCCTCGGGGCCGGCGACGGCGGTGAGGCAGCGGGCGGCGGGGCCGTACAGGACGGCACCGCGCTCGTACCCCTCCTGTGCCCAGTCGAGGACGGCGCGCACGCTCCAGCCGGGGCGGGGCCCGGTGGGGCGCATCTGGCGCTGCCAGCGGTCGAAGGAGCCCTGCTCCATGGCGGCCCTGACGCGGGGTCCCACGGCGTCGCGCCGGTCCTCGGCCCACAGCCGCCAGGGGCGGGGCTCGAAGGCGTCGCGCACGGTGCGGGCCAGTTCGGCGTCGCCCTCGGCGTCGGCCGGGAAGCGGGCCAGTACGGAGGGGGCGAGGGCGCGGAGTCCGGCGTCGTCGTCGCGCAGGGCCAGCTCGTCCAGGGCCCAGGCCCAGTTGGTGCCGGTCGCGGCGTAGCGCCGGAGCAGCAGCAGGGCGTCCTGGCGTCCGTAGGAGGCGAGGTGGCCGAGGACGGCGAGCGCGAGCCCGGTCCGGGACTCCTCGGTGTCGAGGTGGTCCTCGGCGCCGAAGAGGTGCGCCTCGATCTCGTCCAGGCCTCCGTGGAGGTCCAGGTAGAGACGGGCGTAGTAGAGGGAGCGGTTCTCGACCTGCCAGTCGTGGCGGGGGTCGTCGAGGACGCAGTGGTTCAGGGCCGCGAGGGCTTCGGCGCGGGGCGCGGCGAGCGCGTGCAGGGTGCCGTCGCCGCGGCCCCGCTGCAGCAGGCCGAGCAGGGTGCCGCTCGGCGCTATGAATGGTTCGAACATGGGAGGACGCCTCACATCAAGCTGTCGACACGACCGGGGGATGCCGGGATGACCGGGATGAACCGGGTCAGGCGGTGCATCGGTGTACGCCTAGGCCGTGCGGCGACATGTCGGGCCGCTCGTCGTCCTGCGCTTGCCAGTGATCATCTTCCTCTGCCTCTCGTCGGTGGCCCGTTCTGCCGGGTCCGACGTCATGATGACCCACCCATTTCGCCACCGCGACCACATTTACGACGCCGCCTCACCTGGGGTTCAGCGCCCGTTCACCGGGCTCCGAGGAGTTCCAGGAGTTCGGCCTTGCCGAACATCCGGGCGGTGTCGACGGCGGACGGAGTCCCCGCCTCCGGATTCGCGCCGCCGGCGAGGAGGGCGCGGATCACCTCGGCCTCGCCCTTGAAGACGGCGCCGGCGAGCGGGGTCTGGCCGCGGTCGTTGGCGCGGTCGGCGTCGGCGCCCCGCTCCAGGAGGGCGGAGACCGCGGCGGGGTGGCCGTGGTAGGCGGCGAGCATGACGAGGGTGTCGCCCCGGTCGTTGGTGAGGTTCGCGGGGACGCCCGCGTCGACGTAGGCGGCGAGGGCTTCGGCGTCCCCCGTGCGCGCGAGGTCGAAGACCTTGGACGCCAGCTCGATGACCTCGGGGTCCGGAGTCTCGCTCATCGGGGGACCGCCTCTCTCCTACGGTGTCGGGCCGCGCACGGCGAGCGCGGCCGTACGGGTGAATCGACAGGGTACTGCCCGTCCGGGGACATGACCGTGCGCGACGGAGGCAAAGATCACGGCGTCCCGTCCCCTCCGGATCCGCCTTAAGGGCACCCCGGGCGTTTCGCCACCGGGCCGGGCGTCCGCCGTCCGCCGGTCAAGTGAAATCCCCCGATTTTCACTCCAATGCACCTTTAGTCACATAGATACTTGCCGTGAACCTGGAAGAACTCGTGGTGACTGTCCCCTCACCCAGGAGAACACCCAATGATCCTGTCCATCTCAGGCGTGGTCCTGCTCGGCATCATCTGCTTCCTGTTCTTCAAGAAGGACGGACTCAAGGCCTCCCACGCCCTCGTCTGCTCGCTGTTCGGCTTCTACCTCGCGGGCACCGCCATCGCCCCGAGCATCACGGCGGGCGGGCAGAGCCTCGCCGGTCTCCTGGGCGGGATCAAGTTCTGACGCCCCTCAGCCCCTTCCACCACTTCAGGAGTACGACGTGGCCCGGCGACCACTCCCCCGCATTCTGAGCAGCGGCAGCACGCAGATCGCCCGTGGTCGGGAGATCGCGCGCACGGCCGCCGACAGCGCCACCGATGTGCTCCATCCGCTGATCACGGTCTCCCGCGGTCTGCGGAAGCTGGCCGCGTCCGCGCGCGCCAAGTGGGCCGCGACCCCCAAGGAGCGGCGTGGTCCCACGCTGTTCCTGGTCGCGGCCTGCGTCCTGGTCGTCGCCCTCCTGCCGTACGGGCCGCTCCTCGCGCTCGTCGTGCTCATGGGCGCCGCCGCGTGGAAGGGGCGCGAGCGTCCGGTCGTGAAGACCGGGCCCGACGAGGCGGAGACCGCCCGCCTCAAGGGCCTGTACGAGGCGCTCGTACCGTACTTCTCCGTCCCCGAGGACCCCTCCCCGCTCTTCTCCCACGGGGGCGACTGGAGCGGAGCCTTCGGGGAGTACGCCTTCGACGGGGACGGGCGGCTCACCCGGCTGCGGATCTCCTACCCCCCGTACTTCGCCGACGGCGAGCCGGCCGCGCGCGCCCGCGTCGAGCAGCTGCTGCACGCCAAGTCGGGGCGCGGCCGCGAGTACCGCTTCGACTGGGACGAGGAGGGCAACCGGCTCGTCCTGAGCGTGCTGCCCGCCCTGCCCACCACCATCGCCGCCCAGCGCTTCGTCACCGTGCCGGGCGAGACCGTCCTCGGCTTCACCGACGCCGACGCCGTGCAGCGGACCGTTCCGGTGCTCGCGGCGGAGGGCGCGACGGAGGACGCCCCGGCCGTGGTCTGGCGCACCGGCCCCCGCTCCACCGAGCCGCACCTGCTGGCCGTGGGCCAGCCGGGCAGCGGCACCACCTCCCTGCTGCGCTCGATCGCGCTCCAGGCGCTCCCCCACGGCGACGTCCTGATCGTCGAGGGCGGCGGCACCGGCGAGTACGCGTGCCTGACCGGCCGTGCCGGGGTCCTGGCCGTCGAGTGCGGGCTCTCCGGCGCCCTGGCGAGCCTGGAGTGGGCGGCGCACGAGACCGAGCGGCGCCTGATCGCCGCGAACCGGGCCCGGCAGGCCGGCCTGCCCGCCCCGGAGGACACCCGGCGCCCGCTGTGGATCCTGCTCGACCGGCCGGGCGTCCTCGGCCACCTGGCCGCCGCCGACGGGCGCCCCGACCCGCAGGAGCTGCTCCAGGTGCCGCTGCGGCACGGGCGGGCGGCCCAGGTGACGGTGGTGGTGGCCGAGCAGTTCGACAGCGTGGACATGCTGAGCGAGGCGGTACGGACCCACACCAGGGCCCGGATCGTCCTCGGCCCCGCCGCCCCCGGGCAGATCGAGGCCGTCCTCGGCGTCCAGCCGCACACCACGCCGACGCCCGACGTCCCCGCGGGCCGGGGCTACGCGCGCCTGGGCACCGGCCCGGTCCTGCGGCTCCAGGTGCCGGCAACGCCCGATCCGTACGACGACGCGACGAACGACGCGCACCGCCGGGCGGTCCTGGACCTCCTGCCGGAGCGGACCCCGGCCTCGCCCGTGACGGCTCCCGCGCCGACGGTGGTGATCGAGAAGATCCCCGTCACCGCGCCCGACCCGGCTCCGGGCCCGCTGCACGCCCCGGTCCCGGCGGAGGGCTGAGCACCGGGCACGCCGGAGGGGCGGGTACGGACACCACGGTCCGTACCCGCCCCTCCGCACGTCCTGGGAGACTCCCGGCCTGACTACGCGACGAACGACCGCGGCGGTTCCGTCCCCCCGCCCGCCGCCCCCGACTCGACCAGGCGGGCCGCGGCGGCGAGCCGGGCGGCCGCCTCGTCCGCGACCGGGCCGCCGACCGTGAAGGGCAGCCGGACGAAGCCCTCGAAGGCCCCGTCGACGCCGAAGCGCGGGCCGGAGGGCACCCGGACGCCGACCCGCTCGCCCGCCTCGGCGAGCCGGGAGCCGGAGAGGCCGCCGGTGCGCACCCAGAGGGTCAGGCCGCCGCGCGGGACCGTGAACTCCCACTCGGGCAGCTCCCTGCGGACGGCGGCCACCAGCGCGTCCCGGTTCTCCCTGGCCTGTTCGCACCGCAGGCCCACGGCCTCCTCCCAGCCGCCCGTCCGCATGAGCCAGTTGACGCCGAGCTGTTCCAGGACGGGGGTGCCGAGGTCCGCGTAGGCGCGGGCGGCCACCAGGGAGCGGATGACGTCGGGCGCGGCCCGGACCCAGCCGATGCGCATGCCCGCCCAGAAGGCCTTGCTGGCCGAGCCGACCGTCAGGACGGTGGACCCGGCCGGGTCGAAGGCGCAGACCGGCCGGGGCGTCTCCAGGTCGTCGTCGAGGCGCAGCTCGGCCATGGTCTCGTCGACGACGAGCACCGTGCCCGCCGAGCGGGCCGCCTCCACGAGCTGCCGCCGCTGGTCCTCGTCCGCGAGCGCGCCGGTCGGGTTGTGGAAGTCGGCGACGACGTACGCGAGGCGGGGCGCCGCGTCCCGCAGCACCTGGCGCCAGCGGCCCAGGTCCCAGCCGCCGAGCCCCTCGGACATGGCGACGGGCACGAGCCGGGCCCCGGCCTCGCGCATCAGCTGGAGGATGTTGGCGTACGAGGGGGACTCGACGGCGACGCGCTCGCCGCGCCCGGCGAAGAGGTGGCAGATCGCGTCCATGGCGCCCATGGCGCCGGTGGTGACCATGATCTGCTCGGGCATGGTGGGGATGCCGCGGGCGGTGTACCGGTCGGCGAGCATCTGCCGCAGCGCGGGCAGGCCCGCCGGGTAGTCCCCGTGCGTGTGGGCGTAGGGCGGCAGCTCCTCCAGGGCGCCCTGGAAGCCCCGGGACAGCCAGGGCTCGGGGGCGGGGAGGGCCGCGCAGCCGAGGTCGATCATCGAGCCGAGGGACTCGGGCGGCAGCGGTTCGAGGCCGCGCGCGGGCAGCGGGTTCCCGGCGGGGACGGCCGTCCAGCTGCCGGCGCCGCGCCGGGACTCCAGGAAGCCCTCGGTGCGCAGCGCCTCGTAGGCGGCGGCCACCGTGGTCCGGCTGACGGCGAGCGCGAGGGCGAGCTCCCGCTCGGCGGGCAGACGGGCGGCGACCGGGACGCGGCCCTCCAGGACGAGCAGCCGGATGCCGTCGGCGAGGGCGCGGTAGGCGGGCGGCTTGCGGGCGCCGGGCGCGGCGGGCCGGGGCTGCTGCGCCCCGAGCTGCCGGGCGAGCTGTGCCGGTCCCACCGCCGAAGTCCACTGAGCCACGGAAATCAGTCCACCTTCCTCGAATTGGCCATGGTTGGCCTTCGATCCCCTGCCACAGAGTGGCACGAGTCGGTCCACTACCACCACCCTGGGGGGCAGCACCTTGTCCATCGCCTCCGGCCTTCGCGGCCGGCACCTCACCCGTCGACTGGTCCAGCTCTACGTGGGGCTGACGCTGTACGGCGTCAGCTCGGCGCTGCTCGTGCGCGGCGCGCTCGGCCTGGAGCCCTGGGGCGTCCTCCACCAGGGCCTCGCGGAGAAGACCGGGCTGACGATCGGCGTGGTGTCGATCGTGGTGGGGGCGGTGGTGCTGCTCCTGTGGGTCCCGATCCGGCAGCGGCCCGGTCTCGGCACGGTCTCCAACGTCTTCGTGATCGGCCTGGCGATGGACGGCACCCTGGCCCTGGTCCCGGAGTCCGACGCCCTGGTCGTACGGGTGCCGCTGCTCGTGCTCGGGATCGTCCTCAACGGGGTCGCGACCGGTCTGTACATCGCGGCGCGGTTCGGCCCCGGCCCGCGCGACGGCCTGATGACCGGTCTGCACCGGCTCACCGGCCGGTCCATCCGCCTGGTGCGGACGCTCCTCGAAGTGGCCGTGGTGGCGACCGGCTTCCTGCTCGGCGGTTCGGTGGGCGTCGGCACGGTCCTGTACGCGCTCTCGATCGGCCCGCTGGCCCAGTTCTTCCTGCGCCGGTTCGCGGTCCCGGAGCGGGAGGAGGACGTCACGACGGCCTCCGCGGGACCCGCCCCGGCGGAGGACCCCGGCCCGGCCGGACCCCTCGCCCCGGCGGAGGACGCCGGCCCCGCGACGGCCGCTCGTCCCCCGGCGGTCGCCCCCGGGACACCGGAACAGGCGATACTGCGGCGGTGACCCGCGTACGCCACCCCTATCTCGACCACCCCTCCCCCCTCCCGTTCGCCCACCGCGGCGGCACGGCGAACGGCCTGGAGAACACCGCGGCCGCCTTCCGCCGGGCCGCCGCGGCGGGCTACCGCTACTTCGAGACCGACGTCCACACGACGTCCGACGGGGTGCTCGTGGCCTTCCACGACGCGACCCTGGACCGGGTGACGGACGCCTCGGGCCGGATCCGCGACCTGCCGTGGGCGGCGGTGCGCGAGGCCCGGGTGGCGGGCCGGGAGCCGCTGCCGCTCTTCGCCGACCTCCTGGAGGAGTTCCCGGAGGCCCGCTGGAACGTGGACCTCAAGGCGGAGTCGGCCCTGGAGCCGCTGGTGGACCTGATCCGCCGGACCGGCGCCTGGGACCGGGTCTGCGTGGGCTCCTTCACCGAGGCCCGGGTGGCCCGGGCCCAGCGCCTGGCCGGAGCGCGGCTCGCCACCTCGTACGGGGTGCGCGGGGTGGTCGGGCTGCGGCTGCGCTCCCTGGGCATTCCGGCGGCGCTGCGGGCCGGGGCGGTGGCGGCGCAGGTCCCGGAGCGGCAGGGCGGCGTCCCGGTGGTCGACCGGCGGTTCGTCCGGGAGGCGCACGCGCGCGGCCTCCAGGTCCACGTGTGGACCGTGAACGATCCGGCCCGGATGAACTCTCTCCTCGACCTGGGGGTGGATGGCATCATGACCGATCACCTGGAGACGCTGCGCTCGGTGCTGGCCGAGCGGGGGGCGTGGAGCTGAGCGCGCGCCCGGGCGGCACGGGGACGGGACACCAGGGGCACGCGCCCACGGGGACGAACGAGGGGGCACGGCCGTGACCGCCGACACCACCGAGCCGGAGGAGTACGCCGCCGGCCCCGCCGAACGGCGGCGCGAGCAGCGGGGCTGGTACTTCTACGACTTCGCGTGCTCGGTGTACTCGACGAGCGTGCTCACCGTCTTCCTCGGCCCGTACCTGACCTCGGTGGCGCGGGCGGCGGCCGACCCGGAGGGGTTCGTCCACCCGCTGGGCATACCCGTGCGGGCGGGCTCGCTCTTCGCGTACGCCGTGTCGGCCTCGATCGTGGTCGCGGTGATCGCGATGCCGCTGGTCGGCGCGGCGGCCGACCGCACGGGCCGGAAGAAGCCGCTGCTCGCGGCCACCGCGTACCTGGGGGCGACGGCCACGGCCGGGATGTTCTTCCTGGACGGCGACCGCTACCTCCTGGGCGCCTTCCTGCTGATCCTGGCGAACGCCTCGCTGTCGGTCTCGATGGTGCTCTACAACGCCTATCTGCCGCAGATCTCGGAGCCGGACGAACGGGACGCGGTCTCCTCGCGCGGCTGGGCCTTCGGCTACACGTCCGGCGCGCTGGTCCTCGTCCTGAACCTGGTCCTCTACTCGGGCCACGACTCCTTCGGCCTCACCGAGGGCGAGGCGATCCGGATCTGCCTGGCCTCGGCCGGGGTGTGGTGGGGCGCGTTCACCCTCGTGCCGCTGCGGCGGCTGCGCGACCGGCGGCTCCCCCCGGAGGGCCGGGAGCGGGCCGGCGGGGGCGCGGTCGGCAGTGGCTGGAGGCAGCTGCGGGCCACCCTGAAGGACATGCGCCGGCACCCGCTGACGCTCTCCTTCCTCCTCGCGTACCTGGTCTACAACGACGGCGTGCAGACGGTGATCTCCCAGGCCTCCCTGTACGGCTCGGAGGAGCTGGGCCTGGACCAGACGACGCTCATCACGGCGGTCCTGCTCGTGCAGGTACTCGCGGTGGCGGGGGCGCTCGGCATGGGGCGGCTCGCCCGGTCCTACGGCGCCAAGCGGACGATCCTGGCCTCGCTGGCGGTCTGGACCCTGATCCTGGCGGCGGCCTACGTCCTGCCGGCCGACGCGCCCGTCTTCTTCTACTCCCTGGCGGCCGCGATCGGCCTGGTCCTGGGCGGCAGCCAGGCCCTGTCGCGCTCGCTGTTCTCCCACCTGGTGCCGCGCGGCAAGGAGGCGGAGTACTTCTCGGCGTACGAGATGAGCGACCGGGGGCTCAGCTGGCTGGGTCCGCTGGTGTTCGGTCTCGCGTATCAGCTGACGGGAAGCTACCGGGATGCCATCATCTCCCTGTTGATCTTCTTCGCCGTGGGCTTCGTCCTGCTCGCCAGGGTGCCGGTGCGGCGCGCGGTCGAGGCCGCGGGGAACCCGGTACCGGAGCGTATTTAGACGTGGCGGTGAAAGGGCGGTAGTGTACGCGTTTGGCCTGCCAGGCGGACCGTTACTGCGTGCTGCTTTGGTGAAGACACCATGTCACACCTGCCGTCAGATGTGACAAAACGGGCACTGGTGGGTACAACAAGGGGCGGCACGACGGGCGACGCATGACCCGGCACGGGAATCTTTACCGCCGACCGGACGTTGACCGGATAACGACGACAGCGACATCTGTCCTGTGGGCGACAAGCCCGGGAGGCACGATTCATGAGTGAGCGAGCTCTTCGCGGCACGCGCCTCGTGGTGACGAGCTACGAGACCGACCGCGGCATCGATCTGGCCCCGCGCCAGGCGGTGGAGTACGCATGCGAGAAGGGACATCGCTTCGAGATGCCCTTCTCCGTAGAGGCGGAGATTCCGCCGGAGTGGGAGTGCAAGGTCTGCGGAAGCCAGGCACTCCTGGTGGACGGGGACGGTCCCGAGGAGAAGAAGGGCAAGCCTGCGCGTACGCACTGGGACATGCTCATGGAGCGGCGCACCCGCGAGGAGCTGGAGGAGGTCCTCGCCGAGAGGCTGGCCGTCCTGCGCTCCGGCGCCATGAACATCGCCGTGCATCCGCGCGACAGCCGCAAGTCCGCCTAGCGGACCGCCGGACGAGCAACGCCGCGGGGCCCGGTACACGAAGACGTGTACCGGGCCCCGCGGCGTTTTCCGTACGCGCCCCGAGGCGGCCGGGGTCAGGGCGTCAGGGGCGGGCGGGAGTCGTCGGGCCGGTACGGGCCCCGGGGGGCGTCCTCGCGGACGACCTCGCCCTGGACCACCTTGCCGTCCGGGCGGTGGATGCGGGCCTGCTGGAAGGCGTCCTGGAGGCTGCCGGGGGACGCGGCGCTCATCCGGCGCTCGACCGCCTTCTCCGCGCGCCGCCCGAGGAAGGAGCGGACCGGGGGGATCAGCAGGAGCAGGCCGGCGGCGTCGGAGACCAGGCCGGGGAGGATCAGGAGCAGGCCGCCGAGCATCAGGAAGCCGTTGCGGTCCTCCGCGCCGGTCCGCTCCGGCGCGACGGGCACCCCGCCGGTCCGGGCGGCCTCCTGGGCCTGCTGGAAGGTCGAGGTCAGGTTGCGGAAGGCGCGCCGGCCGGCCCGCTTGACGACGACGGTGCCGAGCACGGCACCGCCGACGAGCAGGGCGAGGACGGTCAGCCCGCCCGCCGCGTCCGCCACCACGGTGAGCAGCCAGATCTCCAGGACCAGCCAGGCGGCGAGGCCGAGCGGGAGGAACGTGCGCGCGCGGGAGCGCTTCTCGGGGGCGGGAGAGGGCGGTACGCCGGTCGTCATGGTCCCCAGTGTGCCTGGAGCCCCGCCGGAACGGCGTAAAGGGAAGATCAGTACGGGGGCGGGGTCAGGAGGACTTGCGGCCCAGCCGCTTGCCGACCTTCTCCGCGCGCGCCGTCAGGCCCCAGCCGGTGACCCGCCACAGCGCCTCGACGAGGATGTCGCGGCTCATCTTCGAGTCGCCGACCTCCCGCTCCACGAAGGTGATCGGGACCTCCACGACGTGGTAGCCCGCGGCGACCGCGCGCCGGGCCAGGTCGACCTGGAAGCAGTACCCGGCCGAGGCCACGTCCTCCAGGCCCAGGCCCTCCAGGGTCTCCTTGCGGAAGGCCCGGTAGCCGCCGGTGACGTCGCGGATCGGCACGTCGAGCATCACGCGCGAGTAGAGGCTGCCGCCCCGGGAGATGAACTCGCGGGACTTCGGCCAGTTCACGATCCGCCCGCCCGGCACCCAGCGGGAGCCGAGCACCAGGTCCGCGCCCTTGAGGGCGGTGAGCAGCCGGGGCAGCTCCTCGGGCTGGTGGGAGCCGTCGGCGTCCATCTCGACGAGGACGCCGTAGCCGTGCTCGATGCCCCACCGGAAGCCGGCCAGGTAGGCGGCGCCGAGCCCCTCCTTGCCCTTGCGGTGCAGGACGTGCACGTGGTCGTCCTCGGAGGCGATCTCGTCCGCGAACTTGCCCGTGCCGTCGGGGCTGTTGTCGTCGGCGACGAGAACGTGCGCGTCGGGTACGGCTTCCCGCACCCGCGCGACGATCGGCTTGATGTTGTCCGCCTCGTTGTAGGTCGGAATGATCACCAAGGCCTTGCCGAGCGGGCCGTAACGCCTCTGGCCACCGTCGTTCACTACTGCCCCTTCGGATGCAAACACAGGCCCCCACCATAGCGAGGTCCCAGGGGTGCTCCGGCGTGGCGGGTCGGGTGGGACGGGTGACGTGCGGCGTAGTCCCGATCGGGCGGCGCGGTCCCGGCCGGGCGGCGCGTCACGCGTCCGGCCGCGCGAACACCGTCCGTCCGTGCACCACCGTGCGCAGGCAGACGGGGAGGTCGGCGCCGGGCGAGAGGTCGGGCAGGCCGGGCGTGCCGGAGCGCGGGTCGGTGGACCAGCGGGCGACCCGGTCGTCGGGCGCCTGGACGACCAGCTCCTCGGTGCGCCAGACCGCGTAGTCGGCGGGGGCGCCGGGGACCAGCGTCCCGGCGTCGTCGCGACCGACGGCACGCCAGCCGCCCCGGGTGTGGGCGGTGAAGGCGGCGCGGGCGGAGATCCGGTGCTCGGGGGTGCGGTGGAAGGCGGCGGCCCGGACGGTGCCCCAGGGATCGAGCGGGGTGACGGGGCTGTCGGAGCCGAAGGCCAGCGGCACTCCGGCGCGCAGCAGCGCCGCGTACGGGTTGAGGGTGCGGGCCCGCTCGGCGCCGAGCCGGTCGGCGTACATGCCCTCCTCGCCGCCCCAGAGCGCGTCGAAGGCGGGCTGGACGGAGGCGGTGAGGCCCAGCTCGGCGAAGGCGGCGATCGTCTCGGGGGTGAGCATCTCGACGTGCTCGACGCGGTGCCGGGCGGCCCGGATCCGGGCGAGGCCCAGCTTCTCGGCGGCGGCCCGGAAGCCCTCGACGACGGCGGTGACGGCGGCGTCCCCGATGGCGTGGAAGCCGGCCTGGAGCCCCGCCTCGGTGCAGGCGACCACGTGGAGGGCGACGGTGGTCGCGTCCAGGTGGGCGGCGCCCGTGTGACCGGTGTCGGCGTGGTCGGCGTACGGCTCGTGGAGGCAGGCCGTGTGGGAGCCGAGGGAGCCGTCGGCGAACAGGTCCCCGGCGGCGCCGAGCGCGCCGAGGTCCCGCGCCCGCTCCACGTCGAGGTCGGCCCAGTAGCCGACGACCCGGGGCCCGGCCTCCTCGCGCGCGAGGTCGAGCAGTCCGGTGAAGTCCTCCTCGGAGGAGATCCGCGGGCCGCCGCACTCGTGCAGGGTGCCGATGCCGAGGGAGGCGGCCCGGGCGCGGGCGGCGCGCTGGGCCCCGGTGCGCTGGAGCGCGGACACGGCGCCGAAGGCGGCGGCGCGCACGGCGTGGTGGGCGTCGCCGGTGAGGGGCCACAGGCCGTCGTGGAAGCCGTCCAGGTCCCGGACGCCGGGCACGAGGTCGAGCATGGCGGTGGTGACGACGGCCGAGTGGACGTCGATCCGGGTCAGGTAGAGCGGGCGGCCGCCGGTGAGGCCGTCGAGCTCGTCGCGGGTGAGCGGGCGGCGCTCGGGCCAGCGGGAGGCGTCCCAGCCGTGGCCGAGGAGGACGCGGTCCTCGGGGCGGGCGGCGGCGTGGGCCCGGATCCGCTCCGCCGCCTCGGCGAGCGAGGCGGCGGAGGAGAGGTCGAGCCCGGTGAGGGCGAAGCCGGTGGCGGTGGTGTGCACGTGCGCGTCGACGAACGCCGGGGTGACGAGCGCGCCCTCCAGGTCGACCACCTCGTCCACGCCGGACGCGAAGGAGTCGGCCGCGCCCTCCGAACCGACCCAGGCGACGTGCCCGCGCTCCACCACCATGGCGGTGGCGAAGGGGTCGGCGGGGCTGTGGACTTCTCCCCCGCGCAGCAGCACGGTGCGGTGTTCGCCGGGAGACCCGGCAGGCATGGACTCGCTCATGGCACCAGGCTAGGACCTGCGCGGACCCGGTTCGTCCGGCAGGTCCCCCGGCGGATGCCGAAGGGCACGCCGGACGGGTGCCGGCGGGTCAGACGCGCGGCGGCCGGGCCTCGTACGGGGTGGACAGGACCACCGTCGTACGGCTGGACACGCCGGCCTGGGAGCGGATGCGGCTGAGCAGGTGCTCCAGCTCCAGCGGGGTGGCGACCCGGACCTTGAGGATGTAGTTCTCGTCGCCCGCGACGCTGTGGCAGGCCTCGATCTCGGGGATGTCGGCGAGCCGGTCGGGGGTGTCGTCGGGGGCGCTGGGGTCGAAGGGTTTGACCGAGATGAAGGCGGTCAGCGGCAGGCCCACGGCCTCCGGGTCGACGACGGCGGCGTAGCCGCGGATGACACCGCGCTGCTCCAGTCGGCGGACGCGCTGATGCACGGCCGACGTGGACAGGCCGGTGGCCTTGCCCAGGTCGGTGTAGCTCATGCGCCCGTCCTTGACGAGCAACTCCACGATCTGACGATCCAGCTCCTCCATGCGGTGACCCTAGTGCTCCGGAGGGCGCGCGGCACAGCCCGGGGCGGCCCGTATGGGGCGCTATGCGCCGTCACGAGGCACCTGCGACGGGCATGTGACGAACGCCACAGGTTTGCGCCCGGCCCGGGATGCCGCCTCACGATTATGCGGAGTTCCGCATGGGAAGTGGTTGCTGTGGTCGAAGGCCGCACAGATCCGGCCGACCCAGCCGAGGGGGAGATTCTCCATGCAGGAGCCTGTTGATTCGGTCGACATGTCCGACGAGCTCGACGCGTACGACACCTTTGAGATGTTCCGGGTCGTCTGCCCGGAGTGCGTGCAGCCCATCGCGCTGCTCGCGGACGAGGACGTGCTGCCGGAGCACGCGCTCTGCCCGACGCCGTGGAACCCCTTCGTCCTCACGGTGTGCCCGGGCACGGGCCTCGCGGCCTCCGAGGCGTCCGCCGCCGACGACACCCTGGAGGTCCAGGAGCAGGACACCGCGCTGCTCCTGACGCTCCCCCAGGGGCTCGACTGGCGCACGCAGCCCTTCTCGCACGTCGGCGGCCCGGGCTCGCGCCCGATCCGGGTGCCGCAGATGCGCCGCGCGGCCTGAGGCCGTACGCCGCCGGACGTTCCCGTACCGCGTGACGGCGCGGTACGGGAGACCGGACGGCGCGGGGAACGGGACCGCCCGGGTACCGGGCGAACTGCCGCTCGAATCCGCTCGGCGGTGACCCTTGGCCGCCGGGGCGCGTTGGTCAGGGCATGACCACGCTGCACACGACGCCCAGCGGTTACGGTCGGCACCGGCAGGCCGAGCCGCGCATTGAAGAATCGGTTCCTCAACCGGCTGCGGCGCCGGCGACGACGGCCGTGTCCGCTCCGGCGCCCCCACCCGGGTCCGCGGCCGGATCCACGCCCGTACCCATGCCCGTGCCTGTGCCCGTCCCGGCGCAGGGGCAGGCGCAGCCCCGGGCGGAAGGGGAGGCGGAGGGCCGGACGGAGGCACGGGCCGAAACCCGGGTCCGGCCCCAGGACCGGCCCCGACCCCGCGTACAGCCGCAGGCGCAGCCACCGGCCCCGGCTCCGGCTCTGACAGCAGCTCAGGCACCGGCTTCGGCCCCGATCCCGGCACCAGCTCCGGCCCCGGCCCCGGCACCAGCTTCGGCTCCGGCTTCGGCTCCGGCCCCAGCCCCGATCAGCCCGCCCCTCCCCGCCAACCCGCCGGTCACGATCACCACCCCCGTCCCGGTCGCCGCCCCGGTCCCGGTCTCGGCGCAGGGCCCGGTCTCCGCGGCCCTTCCCGCTCCCGTCCCGGCGCACCCGCCCATCTACCAGGACGTGCTCTCGCTCTGGGCGAGCCAGGGCCGCACCCTGCCCGGCCACCGCGACCAGGAGTGGACCCGGCTCGCCGCGGGGCCCGTCTGGGCGGACCGGACCGTCCGGGTCAGCGGGACTCTGGTCCGACCAGGTGACGGGCGATGACCACCCGCTGGATCTGATTGGTCCCCTCCACGATCTGGAGCATCTTGGCCTCCCGCAGGAAGCGCTCCACCGGGAAGTCCGCCGTGCAGCCGTACCCGCCGAGCACCTGCACCGCGTCCGTCGTGACCCGCATCGCGGCGTCCGTGCAGAAGAGCTTGGCCATCGCCGCGCACCGGCCGAAGGGCCGCCCCTCGTCCCGCAGTCGCGCCGCCTCCAGGTACAGCGCCCGGCCCGCCTCGACCTGGGTCGCCATGTCGGCGAGGAGGAAGCGGAGCCCCTGGAAGTCGGCGATCGGCCGACCGGACCGGCGGCGCTCCCGGGCGTACCCGACGGCCGTGTCCAGGGCGGCCTGGGCGAGCCCCACGGCGCAGGCGGCGATGCCGAGCCGTCCCGAGTCCAGGGCGTCGAGCGCGATCGCGAAGCCCTGCCCCTCCCCGCCGAGCCGCCGCGCGTCGGGGACCCGTACGCCGTCGAAGCGCAGTTGCGCGGTGGGCGAGCCGCCCATGCCCATCTTCCGCTCGGGCGGGTCCGCGCTCAGGCCCGGCGCGTCCCCGGGGACCAGGAAGGCCGTGATGCCGCGCGCGCCGGGGCCGCCGGTGCGGGCCATGACCGTGCAGAAGTCGGCGATCCCGCCGTGCGTGATCCACGCTTTGGTGCCGTCGATCGTCCACCCGTCGCCGTCGCGGACGGCCCGGGTCCGCAGCGCCGCCGCGTCCGACCCGGCGGAGGGCTCGGAGAGGCAGTACGCGCCGAGGAGGCCGCCGCCCAGCATCGCGGGCAGGTGCGCGGCCCGCTGCTCCTCGGTGCCGAAGCCGGCGAGCGCGTGGCAGGAGAGGGTGTGGACGCTGACGCCGAGGCCGACGGTGAGCCGGGCGGCGGCGAGTTCCTCCAGGACCTGGAGGTACACCTCGTACGGCCGGCCTCCCCCGCCGTACGCGGGGCCGTAGGGCAGTCCGAGGAGGCCGGAGCGGGAGAGCAGCGCGAACAGTTCGCGGGGGAAGCGTCCGGCGGCCTCCTCGGCCGCGGCGGACGGGGCGATCTCCCGCCGGGCGATGCCGCGCACCAGGGCGAGCAGCTCGCGGGCCTCGTCGGTGGACAGTCGGCGCTCCACGCCGTCCGCGGGGGTGTCGGGCACGGCCGGACGCTCCTCCCTGCCGGGCGCGGGCGGGCCGCACGCGGGATGCCGGGGTCGCGGGGAGTATGCCCGCCGGGCGGGCCGGGTTCACGCGGCCGCCGGGGGATCACACCGACGCCGTCACATGAGGCCCGCCCGGGTGACGAGCACGGCGAGCAGCACGACCAGGGTCCAGCCGAGGACGTTCTCCAGGATCTTGGGCCCGTCGTCGTCCCGGGGACCGCCCGTGCGGGCGCGGAAGAGGGCGAGGCTGTGGGTGGTGGAGGTCATGACGAACACCATGCGCCACGGAGGCGGCTCCGGGGTAGAGATGTCCGTCACGTCCCCCGGGCCCGTCCCGGCGCGCCGGAGGACACCGGGACCCGGAGAGGCCTTGCGCCGAGCGGCCGGGGGGCGGTCGGGGAGGCGAGGTCGGCGGGCACCTCCTGTGCCGGACGCCACGTCGCCGGACGCCACGTCGCCGCTCGCGTCGCACTGCCCGATCGTCGTACCGCTCGATCGTCGTACGACGCGGTCGTCTGTACCGCGCGGCCAAGAGGGAGACGGTCGGGGCGGGCCGCCCGTGCCCGCCCCCTCCCTCACTTGCGGCCGACGCCCGCGTACATCGCGACGTCCGGCGCCGGTCGCTCCGCTCGCCAGGCGGAGCAGGAGACCACGCCGGGTTCCAGGAGCTCCAGGCCGTCGAAGTAGCGCGCGACCGCCTCGGGGGTGCGCTGGGTGAGCTTCGGGGTGCCGTGCTCGTTCCAGAAGGCCACCGCCGCGTCGACGTCCGGCATGTCGGGGTGGGTGACCGTGTGGGACAGGACGAGGTGGCTGCCGGGCGCGAGCGCGTCCATGAGCCGGCGGACGACTCCGTACGACTCCTCGTCGTCCTCGACGAAGATGACGACCCCGAGCAGCATCAGGGCGACCGGCTTCGAGAGGTCGAGCGTCTTCGCCGCGGCGGCCAGGATCGTGTCGACGTCCCGCAGGTCGGCGTCCAGGTAGTCGGTGGCGCCCTCGGGCGTCCCGACGAGGAGGGCGCGGGCGTGCGCGAGGACGAGCGGGTCGTTGTCCACGTACACGACCCGCGCGTCGGGGGCGACCCGCTGGGCGACCTCGTGCGTGTTGTCGGCGCTCGGCAGCCCCGTCCCGATGTCCAGGAACTGCCGGACGCCCTCCTGCCCGGCCAGGTACCGCACCGCCCGCCCCAGGAACAGCCGGTCCGCCTTCGCGTACTCCCCGATCCCGGGGTGCAGTTCCCGGATCCGGTCCCCCGCCTCCCGGTCGACGGGGTAGTTGTCCTTGCCGCCGGTCCAGTAGTTCCATATCCGGGCGGTGTGCGGCCGGGAGGTGTCGATGCGCGATTCGATGTCGGTCACGCCCTCAACGTAGCGCAGCGCTTCCGCAACTCCCGCGTTCCGGCGGCGCTTTGGCCCTCGCCGGTTCACACCGCCCGCAGGCCCGGGCCCCTCACCGCAGGCCGAGCGACCGCAGCGCGCGGCGCTGGGCCGGGGTCGGGCCGGTCGGCCAGTAGACGTAGCAGACGCCGCCCGTGCCGCCGCGGACCTTGCCGTTCGCGTCGTACCGCTTCGTCCGCAGCCAGATGTTCTCCCACTCGCGCCGCCGGTAGACCCGGCGGACGGCCTCGTTGCTCGGGGAGGCCGGGTCGTTGGCGACGACGTCGCCGGCCGGGGTGAAGCCGACGACGGTCATCAGGTGGCCCGCGGTGCCGTAACCGGCGCCGGTCAGTTCCTCCTCGAGGAAGGACTGGGACGTTATGACCGGGATGCCGGCGCGGACCAGGCCCTCCAGTTCGGTGAGCGAGCGCAGCCGGGTGACCACGGCGTTCATGCCGGGGTAGGTGGCGGCGTAGGCGGCGTTGAAGGGCCAGTTGCCGCAGCCCTCGTACTGGTGGTCGTAGGTGAAGCGGGCCGCGTGGCAGACCTGCGGGTCGGCGAAGGCCGGGTCCACCCAGGCCAGGTCCTCCGCCGAGGGGCGGCGCCCCCAGTACTCCACGACCATCTGGGAGGAGGTCGGGCTGCACCAGGCCTCGCCGCCGTTGTCGTACTCGGGGTACTGCCCGACGTGGGTGTTCTGCGAGTAGCGCGGCACGGCCAGTTCGCGGGCGGGGCCGGGCGCGGAGGCCGCGACGGTGAAGCGGTCCGGGACGTCCGAGGCCATGGCGCCGACCCGCCACACCGTCGGGGTCCGGCCGCTGCCCGGCGCCCGGTACAGGGTCAGGCGCAGCCGGTACGAGCGCAGCCGCAGCCCGCTCGCCGGGTCGTCGATCGCGAAGGTGTCGGTCCAGACGCTGCTCCGGCCGTCGGTCTGGTCGTCCACCGAGGTGCGCCGGATGTCCTCCGTGCCGTCGCCGGAGGCCCAGCGGCCCAGGACGTACCGGGGGACGGCCGTGGAGTCGGAGTACGTGCCGGAGAGCTCGATCTGGATCCAGGTGCCCGGGGGCGTGCGGGCGTTCCAGGAGGCGATGACCTCGGTGGCGGGCACGGCCGGGGTGTACTCGGGCGAGGTCCAGCTCGCGTACTCCCAGGTCGAGGTCCGTCCGGTGTGCGGGTCGGTGTGGTCGGTGCGGCCGGCGGGCCGGTCGATGACCAGGCCCGGGCGGAGCCCCGGGACCGCCCTCGTACCGGCGGCGGTGCCGCGCCGCCAGTCCGCGTACGAGGACCAGAAGCGGTTGTCCACGAGGCCGGGCGCGGGGGCCCGGCCCCCGGGGGCGGCGGAGGCGACGGCGGGAACGGCGGCCGCGGCCGTTCCCGCGGCGGCCGCGAGCGCCGCGGCGAGGACGGTTCTGCGCGGGGTGGAACTGGTCATGGGCGGTGACCCCCAGTCGAGAACGGTGGGCGCGCGGATGTGCCGACCTGGTGTACGGACCGGTCGCGCGGCCCCACTATCCCGGCCCCGGCGGGCCTCCGCCAGCACTTCGCCCCGCGTCGCCGGACCAATATTGGTCTCGTCCACTGACGGCGGCACCTCCCTGACCTGCGGCGGTCCCCGCTCCCCTACCCTGGGCCCATGGACGACCTCGACCGCGCGGCCCGCGCGCTGCTCCGGCTGCCGCCCTCCTGCGGGCCGGTCCGGCTGGTCGCGGTCGACGGGCACGCGGGCTCCGGCAAGTCCACCCTCGCGGCCCGCCTCTCCACCGCCCTCGGCGACGCCCCCGTCCTCCACCTCGACGACCTCGCCACCCACGAAGAGCTGTTCGCGTGGACCGGCCGGCTGCGGGAACAGGTCCTGGAACCCCTCGCGCGGGGCGCGGCCGCGGCCTACCGCCCGTACGACTGGCGGCTGCGGCGCTTCGGGGAGCCGCGCGCGCTGCCCCCGGCGCCGGTGGTCCTCGTGGAGGGCGTCGGCGCGGGCCGGCGGGCGGTGCGGCCCTTCCTCGCGCGCCTGCTGTGGATGGAGCGCGGCGCGGAGGAGTCCTGGCAGCGGGGCCGGCACCGGGACGGCCCGGAGCAGGCGGCGTTCTGGGAGGGCTGGACCGTGGCGGAGACTCGCCATTTCTCCGAGGACCCCTCCCGGCCCTTCGCCGACACCCTGGTACGGGAGTGTCAGGAGGGATACGAGTGGCTTCCCGGGCCCCGTGTGACAGCGGGCACGGACCAGATCATCACCCACCGTGACGGCTTTCTGTCCGCGAACTGAGGGGCCCGGGTCCACTTGCGCAAGTGCCCCAACTCCGCTTGACCCCAGGGGCGTACAGGTCTTACGTTCTGAATGTGCGGCTTTTCGGAGCCGCCGCGGACGCGAAGCCCCCGGTTGTTCCCCCGTGATCGGGGGCTTCGTTCTGCCCCGGGAGCCCCTCCGGAAGCCCTCCCGAGGCCCCTCCAGCGCCCTTCGCGTCCCCCGGCGCTCACCCAGGGTCACCGCTTCCGGATCATGCGCTTCTCCTTAAGCGCGCACCCCCTGCGCAGGTACGATGCCCCAGGTGCGGTCAAATCCCGTCCATGCGATGACGGTTGTGGGGGACCCGATGGACATCGGCACACAGGGCTCGCAGCCCCCGGCCGAGCTCGCCTGGCTGCGCGGAGTCGACGCCTACACGATGGGCGCCTACCCGCAGGCGGAGGACGAGTTCCGGGCGGCGGTGCGGATCGATCCCGGGATGGCGGACGCCTGGCTCGGGCTGCACGCGCTCCGGGTCGACACCACGACCGCGCTGCTGCGCATGTACCGGCACCGCGAGCGCTTCGGCGAGCAGCGGAACCGCTACCGGCGCACCCTGAACTCCTGGTACTGGCTGGGCTGGTGGGTGCAGCCCGTCCTGGAGAGCCCGCGCGACCTGCTGCTCGCGCACGCCTCCCACTGGCTCGACGGGCGCCACGTGCCCGAGCTGGACCGGGCCCTCGCGGGGCTCCCCCCGGTCGACGCCGACCCCCAGGTGCGCTTCCTGCACGCCTGCCGGGCCTATCTCGTCAAGGACTGGGACCAGCTCGTCCGGCTCACCGAGCCCCTCGTAGACGACCCGCTGCTCGGCATCGAGGCCGGGCTCTTCGGCGGCATGGCCCGGGTGCGCCTGGAGATGTACGGCCAGGCCGAGCCGCTGCTCTCGGCCTCCCTGATGCGGTGCCGCAGCGAGCAGCCGCAGCGCAAGGAGTTGCGGTACTGGCTGGCCCGCGCCCACGAGGGCACCGGGCGCAGCGCCGCCGCCCTGCCGCTCTACCGGGCCGTGCACCGGATCGACCCGGCGTTCATGGACACGGCTGCCCGGCTCGCGGCGATCACCGCGTACGACGGCTTCGAGGGCTACGACGGCCTGGAGGACCCGGCCGGGCTCGCGACGGTCTCGCTGGGCACGGTCGGCGGCGGTCTCGGCCAGGACGCGGTGGACGCCGTGCCGGGCGCCGAGCCCGACACCGGCGGGCTCGGGGACGGGCTGCGGCTCGCGCCCGACCCGGTGCCGCCGGCCGCGCCGCCGCCCCCGGAGGCCGTACGGCAGATGGCCCGGGTCCCCCGGCAGCCGGAGCCGCCGCGCTTCCCGGCCGGGCCCACCGATCCGGCGCTGCTCGCGGAGGCGCTGGCCGAGCTGGAGGGCATGGTCGGCCTCGAACCGGTGAAGCGGCAGGTCAAGGCGCTCTCGGCGCAGTTGGAGATGGCGCGGCTCCGGGCCGACCAGGGGCTGCCGGTCCAGCCGCCCAAGCGGCACTTCGTCTTCTCCGGCCCCTCGGGCACCGGCAAGACCACCGTCGCCCGCATCCTGGGCCGGGTCTTCTACGCCCTCGGGCTGCTCGGCGGCGACCACCTCGTGGAGGCCCAGCGGGCCGACCTGGTCGGCGAGTTCCTGGGCCAGACGGCGGTCAAGGCAAACGAGCTGATCGACTCGGCGGTCGGCGGGGTGCTCTTCGTGGACGAGGCCTACGCGCTCTCCAACACCGGCTACAGCAAGGGCGACGCGTACGGCGACGAGGCGCTCCAGGTGCTCCTGAAGCGGGCCGAGGACAACCGCGACCACCTGGTGGTCATCCTGGCCGGCTACCCCGAGGGCATGGACCGGCTGCTGTCCACCAACCCCGGGCTCTCCTCCCGGTTCACCACCCGGGTCGACTTCCCCTCGTACCGGCCGCTCGAACTCACCGCCATCGGCGAGGTCCTCGCGGCGGCCAACGGGGACGGCTGGGACGACGAGGCCCGCGACGAACTGCGCTCGATCAGCGGGCACGTCGTGGAGCAGGGCTGGATCGACGAGCTGGGCAACGGGCGCTTCCTGCGCACCCTGTACGAGAAGTCCTGCGCCTACCGGGACCTGCGGCTCTCCGGCTACCCGGGCAGCCCGACCCGGGAGGACCTGGCCACCCTCCGGCTCGCGGACCTCATGCAGGCGTACGGGGAGGTCCTGTCGGGCCGCGGTCCGGTCGACCGCGGCCCGCAGCAGGAACCGCCCCCGTACTAGCCGGGTGCACTAGCTCCGCGCGGGAGCCGGCGAGGGGCCCGCGCCCGGCACCGTGCCCGGGGCCCGGGCCGCGCCCTGCGCCGGGGACGGGTGCGGTGCCGTGACCGGGATCGTGACCGTGGCCGTCCGGGGGCGCACCCGGTGGGCGGGGTCGCGGACCTCGCCCACCAGCATCTCCAGGACGTCCTCCAGGGCGACGAGGCCGAGGACCCGGCCCGAGCCGTCCGCGACCTGCGCCAGATGGGTCGCGGCCCGGCGCATCACGGTGAGGGCGTCGTCGAGCGGCAGCTCCGCCCGGAGTGTCGCCATCGGCCGCCACAGCCGCTGCGGCACCGCCCGCTCCCGCTCCTCCAGGTCGAGGACGTCCTTCACGTGCACGAAGCCCATGAAGGCGGCGCCCGCCTCGGCGCGGACCGGGAAGCGCGAGTACCCGGTCCGCACGGTCAGCTCCTCGATCTCGCGCGGGGTGACGGACGGCGGGACCGTGACCAGGGAGGCGGAGGCGATGAGGACGTCCGTCACCGGGCGGGAGCCCAGTTCGAGCGCGTCCTCCAGGCGCTCCTGCTCGGCCGGGTCGAGCAGGCCGGCCTGTCCGGCGTCCTCGACGAGACGGCCCAGCTGGGCGCTGGTGAAGACGGCCTCCACCTCGTCCTTCGGCTCGACCCCGAAGGCCCGCAGGACCAGCCCGGCGCAGGCGCCCAGGGCGGTCGTCACGGGCCGGCAGAGCCGGGCGAAGCCGACGAGCGCCGGGGCCAGCCAGAGCGCGGTCCGCTCCGGCGCGGCCATCGCCAGGTTCTTCGGGACCATCTCGCCGATGACGAGGTGGAGGAAGACGACGGCGGCCAGGGCGATGACGTAGCCGAGCGGGTGGATCAGGCCCTCGGGGACCCCGGCCGCGTGGAAGACGGGTTCGAGGAGCCGGGCGACGGTCGGCTCGGCGACGGCGCCGAGCGTCAGCGAGCAGACCGTGATGCCGAACTGCGCGGCCGCCATCATCCGCGGCAGGTTCTCCAGGCCGTACAGGACCTGCTTGGCCCTGGCCCCGCCGAGCGGCTCGATCTGGCTGCGCCGGACGGAGACGAGGGCGAACTCGGCCCCGACGAAGAAGCCGTTGGCGAGGACCAGGAGGACGGCGAAGAGGAGTTGCAGGGTGCTCATCGGGCGCCCTCCGCGACCAGCGGGGCGGCGGAGGCCGCCACCGGCACCGCCACCGGGTCCGCCCGGACGAGCCGGACGGATTCGGCGCGGTAGTGGTCGACCCGGCGGACCGTGAGGTGCCAGCCGGGCAGCTCGACCCGGTCCCCGGCGACGGGGATGCGCCCGAGGAGGTCGGCGACGAGCCCGGCGACGGTCTCGTACGGCCCGTCGGGCGCGTCGAGGCCCATCCGGCGCAGGGTGTGGACCCGGCAGGAGCCGTCGGCGTCCCAGGCGGGACGCCCGTCCTCGGCGGGGGCGGCGACCAGCTCGGGCCGTCCGTCGGCCGCGGTGTCATGCTCGTCGCGGACCTCGCCGACGAGCTCCTCGACGATGTCCTCCAGGGTGACGACGCCGGCGGTGCCCCCGTACTCGTCGACGACCACCGCGATCGGCTGCTCCCGGCGCAGCCGCTCCAGGAGGGTCTGGGCGGGCAGCGACTCGGGGACCAGGAGCGGCGGGACCGCGATCCGGCCGACGGGGGTGCGCAGCCGGGCGTGCGGGGCGACGGCGAGCGCGTCCTTGAGGTGGACCATGCCGACGATCTCGTCGATCCGGTCGCGGTAGACCGGGAAGCGCGAGAGGCCGGTGGCCCGGGTGAGGTTGAGGACGTCGGCCGCGGTGGCGTCCCACTGGAGGGCGTTGACCTTCACGCGCGGGGTCATGACCTGCTCGGCGGTGAGGCCGCCGAGGGACAGGGTCCGTACGAAGAGGTCGGCGGTGTCCTGTTCGAGGGCGCCGGCCAGGGCCGAGTGCCGGGCCAGGGAGACCAGCTCGCCGGGGGTGCGGACCGAGTCCAGCTCCTCGGTGGGCTCGACGCCCAGGAGCCGGACGAGACGGTTGGCGACCCGGTTGAGCAGGGCGATCACAGGCCGGAAGAGGGCGGAGAAGCGGCGCTGCGGGGCGGCGACGAAGCGGGCCACCTGGAGCGGCCGGGAGACCGCCCAGTTCTTGGGCACCAGCTCGCCGACCACCATCTGGACGGCGGAGGCGAGCAGCATCCCGATCACCACGGACACCCCGGAGACGGCCCCCGAGGGCAGTCCGACCGCGGTGAGCGGGCCGTGCAGCAGCCCGGCGAGCGCGGGCTCGGCGAGCATGCCGACGACGAGCGAGGTGAGGGTGATGCCGAGCTGGGTGCCGGAGAGCTGGAAGGACAGCTCGCGCAGCGCGGTGACGACGGCGCGGGCGCGCCGGTCGCCGGTGGCCGCGGCCCGCTCGGCCTCGGCGCGCTCGACGGTCACGAGACCGAACTCGGCGGCCACGAAGAAGCCGTTGGCGAGGATCAGGAGGAAGGCCGCGGCGAGCAGCAGAAGGGAGATGATCATGCCGCCGCCTCCTGGGAGGGGGCGGCGCGGGTACTACCGGACGATCCGTCCATTGCTGGAGGGAGTCACTCCTCGGGTCGAAGGGCGGCCTCGCGGGCCGCTGCGGCGGCCCCGTACACGCGAGGCGGTGGTGCGCTCGGCACCACCGCCTCCAGATTAGACGCGCGAACGCCCCGAGGGGCAGGGGGTCGGCTCCGGATGGGGGACGGACCGGGGTTCTCCCGGACGTTCCACCCGATACCGCCCCCTGGGGGTCAGGTCCCCTCCGTGCCCGTCCCCCGGCTCTCCGCCAGGGCCCGCAGGGCGCGGGCGTCCCGGACGGCAGCCTCCCTGGCGATGCCGGGCTGGATGCCGAGCACGGGCAGGCTGGTGCCGTCGCTCAGGTCCAGGAAGACCCACGGGTCGCCGGAGCGCAGGTTGACGCGGAGGATCTCCGCCCAGGCGAGCCGGCGGGTCCGGGTGATGTTGACGACCGTGACGCCCTCGTCGTCGGCGACGACCTTGGGGCGGCTCAGCAGGACGAGGACCCCGAGGAAGAGCGCGGCGGTGAAGACGAAGCTGGCGCGCTCCCCCGGTCCGAGCCGCTCCAGCATCATCGCCACCACGGTGACGGTGGCGAACATCGCGATCCCGACGGTCAGCAGGACGGCCCGGGTGCGGCCGGGGCGGAAGGTGACCGGGAGGGCGGGCGTCGTGGGCTCGGACATGGGGTTCCTCGGTGCCTGGTGGTGCCGGTGGTGCCGGTGGGAAGCGCTGGTCCGGCCGTCAGAGGCGGCAGGCGTGGATCGCGGTGGTGAGGATGGCGCGGGCGCCCAGCTCGTACAGGTCGTCCATGATCCGCTGCGCGTCCTTGGCGGGGACCATCGCGCGGACGGCGACCCAGCCCTCGTTGTGCAGCGGGGAGACGGTGGGCGACTCCAGGCCGGGGGTGAGGGCGACGGCCTGCTCCAGGTGCTCGGCGCGGCAGTCGTAGTCCATCATCACGTACGAGCGGGCGACGAGGACGCCCTGGAGGCGGCGGAGGAACTGCTGGACCTGCGGGTGGTCCTCCGCGGCGCCCTGGCGGCGGACGACGACGGCCTCGGAGGTGAGGATCGGGTCGCCGATGACCTCCAGGCCGGCGTTGCGCAGGCTGGTGCCGGTCTCCACGACGTCCGCGATGACCTGGGCGACGCCGAGCTGGATCGCGGTCTCGACCGCGCCGTCGAGGTGCACGACGGAGGCGTCGATGCCCTGGTCGGCGAGGTGCTTGGCGACGATGCCCTCGTAGGAGGTGGCGATCGTCATGCCGCCGAAGTCCTCGGGGCCCTTGGCGGTGCCCGGCCGGGTCGCGTACCGGAAGGTGGAGCGGCCGAAGTTCAGCGGGAGGATCTCCTCGGCGTTGGCGCCGGAGTCCAGGAGCAGGTCGCGGCCGGTGATGCCGATGTCCAGCTTCCCGGAGGCGACGTAGATCGCGATGTCCTTCGGGCGCAGGTAGAAGAACTCGACCTCGTTGCCGGGGTCGATGACCACCAGTTCCTTGGACTCCTTGCGCTGGCGGTAGCCGGCCTCATGGAGCATGGCCGACGCAGGTCCGGAGAGGGAACCCTTGTTGGGGACGGCGATGCGCAGCATGGGGCGGCTTCCTTTGCCTGGGGAGTTGTGTGCTGGTGGGGCGGGCGGGTCCTGAGGCGGGCGTCCCGGGGACGGACGGCTCAGAGGTGGGCGTAGACGTCGTCGAGCGAGATCCCGCGGGCGACCATCATCACCTGGACGTGGTACAGCAGCTGCGAGATCTCCTCGGCGGCGGCTTCCTTGCCCTCGTACTCGGCGGCCATCCAGACCTCGGCGGCCTCCTCTACGACCTTCTTGCCGATGGCATGGACGCCCTTGTCCACCAGTTCCGCGGTGCGGGAGGTGGCCGGGTCGCCGTTCTCCGCCTTGAGCTTCAGCTCGGCGAAGAGCTCTTCGAAGGTTTTGTTCGCCATGATGGTCCTAAGAGTACGGGGTGCGAATGCGCCACTCAGCGCCAGGGTTCGCTGACCGTGCGCAGTGTGGTGGCGGTGGCGACGGCGGCGGTGACGGCCTCGTGGCCCTTGTCCTCGGAGGAGCCCTCCAGGCCGGCCCGGTCGAGCGCCTGCTCCTCGTTGTCGACGGTGAGGACGCCGAATCCGACGGGTACGCCGGTGTCGATCGAGACCTGGGTGAGGCCGTGGGTGACGCCCTGGCACACGTACTCGAAGTGCGGCGTTCCGCCGCGGATGACGACGCCGAGCGCCACGATGGCATCGTAGCCGCGTCCGGCGAGGACCTTCGCCACGACCGGGAGCTCGAAGCTGCCGGGGACGCGGAGCAGGGTCGGCTCGTCGATGCCGAGCTCGCTCAGGGCGCGCAGGGCGCCGTCGACCAGGCCGTCCATGATCTTCTCGTGCCACTGGGCAGCGATGACCGCGACCCGGAGGTCGCCGCAGTTCTTCACGCTGAGGACGGGTGCGCCCTTGCCGCTCATGTTTCTCCTTGCCGATGGTGCGTACGGAATTGCGGTGCGTACGGGGTTACTGGTTGCCGCAGGTGGGGGCCGGGGAGCCGTCCAGCCAGGGCAGGTCGTGGCCCATCCGGTCCCGCTTGGTGCGCAGGTAGCGGAGGTTGTGCTCGCCGGCCTGGACCGGCATGGGCTCGCGGCCCTCGACGACGAGGCCGTACCGGGTGAGGGCGTCGATCTTCTCGGGGTTGTTGGTCATCAGGCGCACGCCCCGGACCCCGAGGTCCACGAGGATCTGGGCGCCGGCCGCGTAGTCGCGGGCGTCGGCGGGCAGCCCGAGCTCCAGGTTGGCGTCGAGGGTGTCGCGGCCGCGCTCCTGGAGCTCGTACGCGCGCAGCTTGGACAGCAGGCCGATGCCGCGGCCCTCGTGGCCGCGCAGGTAGACGACGACGCCCCGGCCGGCCTCGGTGATGCGGTCCATGGAGGCCTGGAGCTGGGGGCCGCAGTCGCAGCGCAGCGAGTGGAAGACGTCGCCGGTCAGGCACTCGGAGTGGACCCGGACGAGGACGTCCTCGCCGTCGCCGATCTCGCCGTGGACGAGGGCGACGTGCTCGACGCCGTCGACGGTGGAGCGGTAGCCGTACGCGGTGAAGTCGCCGTGCGCGGTGGGGAGGCTGACCTCGGCCTCGCGGCGGACGGTGGGCTCGGCGGAGCGGCGGTAGGCGATCAGGTCCTCGATGGAGATGATCGTGAGGCCGTGCTTGCGGGCGAAGGGGACGAGCTCGGGCAGGCGCAGCATGACGCCGTCCTCGCCGGCGATCTCCACGATGGCGCCGGCCGGGCGCAGGCCGGCGAGGCGGGCGAGGTCGACGGCGGCCTCGGTGTGCCCGTTGCGGGCGAGGACGCCGCCGGGCTTGGCGCGCAGCGGGAAGACGTGCCCGGGGCGGACGAAGTCGGAGGGCTCGTGGCGTCCGCTCGCCAGCATCCGCAGGGTGATGGCGCGGTCGGCGGCGGAGATGCCGGTGGTGACGCCGTGGGCGGGGGACGCGTCGACGGAGACGGTGAAGGCCGTGCGCATCGACTCGGTGTTGTGCGCGACCATCTGCGGGAGTTCGAGGCGCTCCAGCTCCTCGTCCTCCATGGGGGCGCAGATCAGGCCGCGGCACTCGCTCATCATGAAGGCGACGATCTCGGGGGTGGCCTTCTCGGCGGCGATGACGAGGTCGCCCTCGTTCTCGCGGTCCTCGTCGTCCACGACGACGACGGGGCGGCCGGCGGCGATGTCCCGGATCGCCTGCTCGACGGGGTCGAGGGCGAGGTCGGCAGTGTCCCAGATCGGGAGGGCGCTCATGCGGTTGCTCCTTCCAGAGCGGGGGCGGTGCGGGTGCGGAGCCACCAGTCGCGCATGCCCCAGATCACGAGGGCGAAGTAGACGACGTAGACCAGGCCGGAGAAGGCGAGGCCGCTGCTGAAGGCGAGCGGGACGCCGACGAGGTCGACCAGGAGCCAGGCGAACCAGAACTCGACCAGGCCGCGGGCCTGGGCGACCATCGCGACGAGGGTGCCGACGAAGATGTACGCGTCGGCCCACGGGCTCCAGGAGAGCGACGGGTAGAGGGTGAAGAGGCCGCCGACGGCCAGCGTGCCGAGGACCGCTCCGGCGAGGAGCAGTCCGCGCTCCCTCCAGGTGGCGAAGCGGACGGCGATGGAGCCGTCCTGGGCCTGCTGCCTGCCCCGGTTCCACTGCCACCAGCCCCAGGCGGCGACGCCGATGACGAGGAGCTGCTTGCCGACGCCGCCGGAGAGGTGCGCGGAGGCGTAGGCGCCGACGAGGATCAGGCCGGAGAGGAGCTGGGCGGGCCAGGTGAGGATGGAGCGGCGCCAGCCGAGGGCGAGCGCGACGAGCCCGATCGTGTTGCCGATCATGTCGGACCACATGATGTGCTGGTCGAGGACGGTGAACGCCTCGGAGTTGAGCCAGTTCACTTGACGTTCTCCCCGGCGTTCGGGCCGAGCAGCCGCTCGACGTACTTGGCGATGACGTCCACTTCGAGGTTGACCGGGTCGCCGCTCTTCTTGATGCCGAGCGTGGTCAGGTCGAGGGTGGTGGGGATGAGGCTGATGGTGAACCAGTCGTCGCCGACCTCCACGACGGTGAGGCTGACGCCGTCGACCGTGATGGAGCCCTTCTCCACGACGTAGCGGGCGAGGTGGGCGGGGAGGCCGACCTTGACCAGCTCCCAGTGCTCGGACGGGGTGCGGTCGAGGACGGTGCCGGTGCCGTCGACGTGGCCCTGGACGATGTGGCCGCCGAGGCGCCCGCCGACGGCCATGGGCCGCTCCAGGTTGACCCGGGAGCCGACGCCGAGGGCGCCGAGGCTGGACCGCTTGAGGGTCTCGGCCATGACGTCGGCGGTGAACTCGCCGTCGCCGTGCTCGACGACCGTGAGACAGACACCGTTGACGGCGATGGAGTCGCCGTGCTGGGCGCCTTCCGTGACCAGGGGGCCGCGCAGTCGGAAGCGGGAGGCGTCCTCCAGCCGCTCGACGGCGACGACCTCGCCCAGTTCTTCGACGATTCCGGTGAACACGGTCAGGCTCCCTTGAGGGTGGCGGTGATGCGGAGGTCGGGTCCGATGCGGACGGTCTCGGTGATGTCGAGCCGCAACGCTTCGGTGATGGTGCCGATTCCCGCCCCGGCGAGGGCCTGCGGGCCGTCGCCGAGGAGGACGGGGGCGAGGTAGCCGACGACCTGGTCGACGGCGCCCGCGGCGACGAAGGAGCCCGCGAGGGTGGGGCCGCCTTCGAGGAGGACGGAGCGGACGCCCCGGGCGTGGAGCGCGTCGAGCAGGTCGTGGACGCCGATCCGGCCGTCGCGCAGGGGCAGCCGGAGCGGTTCGGCGTCGGGCAGGTGGCGGGTGTCGGCGTCCTCGCCGACGACGACCAGGGTGGGCGCGGCACCGTCGAGGACGCGGGCGGTCGGGCGGATCTCGGCGCGGGCGTCGAGGACGACCCGCAGCGGCTGGACCGCGCCCTCGATCCCCCGGACGGCGAGGTGCGGGTCGTCGGCGCGCAGGGTGCCGCCGCCGGCCAGGACCGCGTCGGCCTCGGCGCGCAGCCGGTGGACGTCGGCGCGGGCCTCGGGGGAGGTGATCCAGCGGGAGGTGCCGTCGGCGGCGGCGATCCGGCCGTCGAGGGTGGCGGCGTACTTCCAGCGGACGAAGGGGCGGCCGCGGCGCACGGAGGTGAGCCAGGCGATGTTGACGGCCTCGGCCTCGTCCTCCAGGAGCCCCTTCCCGACTTCGACGCCGGCCGCGCGCAGGGTGTCGGCGCCGCCGGTGGCCTGCGGGTTCGGGTCGCCGACCGCGTAGACGACGCGGCTGATCCCTGCCTCGATCAGGGCCTGGGAGCAGGGTCCGGTGCGGCCGGTGTGGTCGCAGGGTTCGAGGGTGACGTAGGCGGTGCCGCCGCGGGCGAGGACGCCGGCCTCGCGCAGGGCGTGGACCTCGGCGTGCGGGCCGCCGGCGTGCCGGTGGTAGCCCTCTCCGACCGGGTGGCCGGAGGCGTCGGTGACGACGCAGCCGACGACGGGGTTGGGGCTGGTGGCGCCGAGGGCGCGGGCGGCGAGCGCGACGGCGCGCCGCATGGCTGTGGTGTCCGCCTGCCGGTCCACCGGGTCCTCCTGCCTCTTCGGGCACGGACTCCGGGGCCTGTCGGTGACGACAGGGAGCGGGGAGGACGCCTCGCACGGGGTACGCCGAGGCCGAAGGTCCCGGCCCGCCGGAAACGGCGGACAGCGGACGTACGGCCGGCACACCCCCGGAGAGGGGTCGCCCGCCGCGCACTGCCTCCCATCCGGACTTTCACCGTCGGTCCAGGAATCTCACCTGGTCAACCGGCCGCTGGCTGCGGACGGGTCGCGGACTATACCGCCGGTTCGGAATTACACCGACCCCGGAGTGCGCTGCTGCTGATACAGGGCCAGTGTGCCACGCCGGTGAACGGCGGGGCGGCCGCGGACCTGTGGGCTGACTCACAGGCTCCCACATTCCCCCTCTTTGGTCCAGACCTATTGACGCACTGGTCTAGTCCTCTTAATCTCCGTGTCACCTCCGAGGTAACGGCCCGTCGGCGTGCGCACTCCACGGGCCCAACACGACCCACCCCCTTGTTCGTTGTGTTTTCCCCACCTCCCCAGGAGGAACCGATCGTGTTGTCCCCCACGACGAAGAGAGCCTCGCTGCTCGCGTCCGGCGCGGCCGTCGCCGGGCTGCTGCTCAGCTCGCTCTCCGGCGGCGTCTCGTACGCGGCCGACAACGAGTCCTGTCGCCCCGACGGCCTCTACAAGACGCCCGGCGTCGACGTTCCGTACTGCTCGGTCTACGACGCCGAGGGCCGCGAGAAGATGGGCGCGGACCACCAGCGCCGGGTCATCGGCTACTTCACCGGCTGGCGCACCGGCAAGAACGGCCAGGACGCCTACCTCGCCGACGACATCCCGTGGGACAAGATCACCCACATCAACTACGCCTTCGCGCACGTGGACGCGGCCAACAAGGTGTCCGTGGGCGCCGACGGCCCGAACAACGCGGCGACCGGCATGACCTGGCCCGGCGTCGCGGGCGCCGAGATGGACCCGGCCTTCCCGTACAAGGGCCACTTCAACCAGCTCAACAAGTTCAAGAAGCAGCACCCGGACGTCAAGACGCTCATCTCCGTGGGCGGTTGGGCCGAGACCGGCGGCTACTTCGACGAGAGCGGCAAGCGGGTCGGCTCCGGCGGCTTCTACACGATGGCCACCAACGCGGACGGCTCCGTGAACCAGGCGGGCATCAACACCTTCGCCGACTCCGCCGTGGACTTCATCAAGAAGTACGGCTTCAACGGCGTCGACATCGACTACGAGTACCCGACGTCGATGAAGGACGCCGGCCACCCGGCCGACTTCCCGATCTCCAACGCCCGTCGCGCCGGCCTCAACAAGGGCTACGCGGCCCTGATGAAGACCCTGCGCGAGAAGCTGGACCGGGCCGGCGCCGCCGACGGCAAGCACTACCTGCTGACCGTCGCCGCCCCCTCCTCCGGCTACCTGCTGCGCGGCATGGAGACCTTCCAGGTCCAGAAGTACCTGGACTACGTCAACATCATGTCGTACGACCTGCACGGCGCCTGGAACGAGTACGTCGGCCCGAACGCCTCCCTCTTCGACGACGGCAAGGACGCCGAGCTGGCCTCCGCCAACGTCTACGGCAGCGCGCAGTACGGCGGCATCGGCTACCTGAACACCGACTGGGCGTACCACTACTTCCGCGGCTCCATGCCGGCCGGCCGCATCAACATCGGCCTGCCGTACTACACCCGCGGCCACAAGAACGTGCAGGGCGGCACGGACGGCCTGTGGGGCAAGGCCGCCGCGGCCTCCTGCCCGGCGGGCTCCGGCCTGACCAAGTGCGGTGACGGCGCCGTCGGCATCGACAACCTCTGGCACGACAAGGACGACAACGGCGTCGAGTCCCCCGCGGGCTCCAACCCGATGTGGCACGCCAAGAACCTGGAGAAGGGGATCGTCGGCGACTACGTCACCCAGTACGGCTTCCCCGCCAACACCCAGCTGACCGGCACCTACGCCCGCAAGTACGACTCGACCCTGGTCGCGCCGTGGCTGTGGAACGCGCAGAAGAAGGTCTTCCTCTCCACCGAGGACGAGCAGTCGGTGGCCACGAAGGCGGACTACGTGGTCGACCGCGGCATCGGCGGCACCATGGTCTGGGAGATGGCCGGCGACTACGCCTGGAACGCGGCCAAGGGCCAGTACGAGGCGGGCTCCACCCTCACCTCGCTGATGTACGACAAGTTCAAGACCGCCGCCCCGTACGGTGCGAAGAAGTCCAACAAGGCGCTGCCCTCCGAGGCGGTCGACATCGCCGTGGACTTCACCGAGTTCAAGCTGGGCGACTCCAACTACCCGATCACGCCCAAGCTGAAGATCACCAACAACACCACGGCCACGCTGCCCGGCGGCACGGAGTTCCAGTTCGACTACTCCACCGCGGCCCCGGCCAACGCCTCCGACCAGTCGGGCTTCGGCACCAAGGTGATCAGCAGCGACCACACCGGCGGCAACGTCGGCGGTCTGAAGGGCGACTTCCACCGCGTCTCCCTGAAGCTCCCGGCCTGGCAGACGCTGGCCCCGGGCGCGACGGTCGACCTGTCGTTCAACTACTACCTGCCCGTGTCCACCCCCTCCA
The DNA here is from genome assembly GCF_009299385.1 of Streptomyces cinereoruber. Lineage (NCBI taxonomy): Bacteria > Bacillati > Actinomycetota > Actinomycetes > Kitasatosporales > Streptomycetaceae > Streptomyces > Streptomyces cinereoruber. Next base: position 1,445,025 of record NZ_CP023693.1, read on the forward strand.
ACTGGACGGTGAACATCAACGGCAAGGCGTACGCCCTCGCCGGTGACCTGGCGCGCGGCACGAAGGTGGTGGAGCCGGGCTCCGGCACCACGCCGACCACCCCGCCGACGACGGAGCCGCCCACCGGCTGCACCGCCCCGGCGTACGTGGCGGGCACGGTCTACAACGCGGGCAACGAGGTCTCCCACAAGGGCCGCAAGTGGAAGGCCCAGTGGTGGACCCAGAACCAGGAGCCGGGCACGACCGGCGAGTGGGGCGTCTGGAAGGACCTCGGCGCCTGCTGATCCCCACCTCCTGACTCCTGAAGGGGCCCTCGTCGGAGGGCCCCCGCAGGACCCCACCGAAGGACTCCCGGCGGCGGAAATCACGGCCCTTGCCGTCGCCGGGCCCCCACCGCGCCGCGCTCCCCTGTCCGGGGCGCGGCGCGGTGGCGTTTCCGGAGCCGTACGCGACGGCGGGTTCCCTCCCCTACGGGAACAGGTCCTCCTGGGCCGCGTCCCGGGCCGTCAGGAGGGCGCCGCGCAGGACGGCCGCGTCGCCGAGGGCGGTGGCCCGTACCTCGGTGCGCAGCGGCGAGAGGGCGGCGAGCTCCGCCTCCACCCGGGCCGCCAGGGCCGCGCCGCCGCTGTGGCCGGTCTCGCCGCCCAGGACCACGCAGCCGGGGTCGAGGACCGAGGCCACGGCCGCCGCGCCGACGGCGAGCCGGCGGGCGACGGCGTCCAGGAAGGGCTCGTGGCCGGAGGCGAGCGCGGTCGCCGGGTCCAGGCCGTGCTCCCGGGCCAGCGCCTCGACGGCGGCGGTGCAGGCCAGCTCGTGGAAGCCGCCGTCGCAGCCGGTGGCCGAGGGGAGGCCGCTCGTGCCGGGCACCGGCAGGAAGCCGATCTCGCCCGCGCCGCCCGAGGCCCCCCGGCGCAGCCGCCCGTCGAGGACGACGGCGGCGCCCACGCCCTGGCCGAGCCAGAGCAGGACGAAGTCCTCGCGGTCGCGGGCCGCGCCCTCGCGCAGCTCCGCGAGGGCGGCGAGGTTGGTCTCGTTCTCGACGAGCACGCGCGCGGGGAGCCGTTCCTGGAGGACGGCGACGAGCCGCCGGTGCCAGGCGGGCAGCCCCGTGGAGTCGCGGAGCTCGCCGGTGACCGGCTCGATGAGGCCGGGGGCGCCGATCGCGACGCTGTGGGGCGCGTCGACGCCGGCCTCCTTCACCGTGCGCTCCAGGAGGGCGACGGCCTTCTCCACGGCCGGTCCCGTGCCGCCGCCGTCGCCGACGGGCGCGGAGGCCTCGGCGAGCGTGGTGCCGAGCAGGTCGGCGACGGCGACGGAGACCGAGCGGGTGCGCACGTCGAGGGCGGCGAGGTGGGCGCGGCCGGCCACGATCCCGTACAGCTTGGCGTTGGGCCCCCGGCGCTCGGCCCCGGCCTCGCCGACGACGTGGACGAGCCCGGAGCCCCGCAGCCGCTCGACGAGGTCGGCGACGGTCGGGCGGGAGAGCCCGGTGAGCGTCTTGAGCTGAGTGGCCGTCAACGGGCCCTCGTCCTGGAGCAGTCGCAGGGCGAGCCGGTCGTTGATGGCCCGCGCGGTGCTCGGGGATGCGGCCATGCGGCGATCCTCTCAGACGGTCCCGGGGCGGGAGTCCTCCCGGCCGACTATTTATCAGGCAGGGTTCCTGATAGTTTACGCGACGCACCACGACGCCGACGCACCACGCACGACACCGGCACCGGCACCGGCACCGGCACCGGCACGCCACGACGGCGGCAGACCACGAACCCCCCGGGAGGGCCCATGGCGGCGGACACCGTCACCACCACCGAACGCCTGCGGCGGGCGCGCTTCGCCGTCGCCGCCGTCTTCTGCGTCCACGGCGCGGTGACCGGCAGCTTCGCCACCCGCATCCCCTGGATCCAGGAGCACGCGGACGTCAGCGCCGGACAGCTCGGGCTCGCGCTCGCCTTCCCCGCGCTCGGCGCCTCGCTCGCGATGCCGCTCGCCGGGGCGATCTCCCACCGCTTCGGCGCCCGCACCGCGCTGCGCGGCCTGCTCGTCCTGTGGACGCTCTCCCTGATCCTGCCCTCGCTCGCCCCGAACGTCTGGGGCCTGTGCGGCGCGCTCCTCGTGTACGGCGCGACCGCCGGCATGTCCGACGTGGCGATGAACGCGCTGGGCGTCGAGACAGAGACCCGGCTCGGCCGCTCCATCATGTCGAGCCTGCACGGCATGTGGAGCGTGGGCGCCCTGATCGGCTCCGCGGCCGGCACGGTCGCCGCCCACCTCGGCGCCGACGCCCGGATCCACCACCTGATCGCGGCCCTCGTCCTCACCGCGCTCGGCCTGGTCTTCTGCCAGGGCGTCCTGGACGTGCGCAGCGCCCCCGAGGAGGAGGCGCCGCCGCGCTTCTCGCTGCCGCCGAAGTCCGCGCTGGTCATCGGCGCCATCGGCTTCTGCGGGGTGTTCGCGGAGGGCGCGAGCCTCGACTGGTCGGCCGTCTACCTCCGCGACGAGCTGGGCACCTCGGCCGGGCTCGCGGCCGCCTCGACGACCGCCTTCGCCCTGACGATGGCCGTGGCCCGGCTGGTCGGCGACCGGGTCGTGGACCGCTTCGGCGCGGTCCGTACGGTACGGGTCGGGGGCGCCGTCGCCACCCTCGGCGGGCTCCTGGTGGTCCTCGCCCCGCACGCCGCCGTCGCCCTGGCCGGATTCGGACTCCTCGGGCTCGGGGTCGCGGTCGTCGTCCCGCTCGCCTTCGCGGCGGCCGGGCGCAGCGGCCCGAACCCCAGCCAGGCCATCGCGGGCGTCGCCACCATCACGTACACCTCGGGGCTCATCGCCCCCTCCGCGATCGGCGGCATCGCCGACGCGACCTCGCTCGTCTTCTCCTTCGGCCTGGTCACGCTGCTCGCGTTCGGTCTGGTGCTGGGCGCGGGCGTGCTCCGGAACGCCGACGAGAAGGCCCCGGCGGCGCCCCCGGCGGGCGGCGTCCCCGCGAAGAGCGGCGGCCCGGCCGCGTAGCGGCGGCCACCGGCCGGGGCGCCGTCCTCCCGGGCGTCCCCGGCCACCGGCCGCGCATACCATGTGGCTGATCTTTTGCGGTCATGACGCGACCGCCGGAACCGGAGAACGGGAGCGACCTCATGAACCTCGGCGTGCGCTGGACCCTGCACGGGGACGGGAGAACACCCGCTCCGGGGGCCGTCGTCCGCCCGGACGAGCGGCTCTCCTGGCCCCGGACCGTCGGACTCGGCGCGCAGCACGTGGTCGCGATGTTCGGGGCGTCCTTCGTGGCCCCGGTGCTCATGGGCCTGGACCCGAACCTCGCGATCATGATGTCCGGCGTCGCGACCGCGATCTTCCTCCTGGCGACCCGGGGCACGGTCCCGTCCTACCTGGGCTGCTCGCTCTCCTTCGTAGGCGTCGCCGCCGCCATCCGGGCCTCCGGCGGCACCAGCGCCACCGTGACCGGCGCGGTCCTGGTCGTCGGCGCCGTGCTCTTCCTGGCGGGCCTCGCGGTGCGGAAGTTCGGCGCGCGGATCATCCACGCGGCGATGCCCCCGGTCGTGACCGGCGCCGTCGTCATGCTGATCGGCTTCAACCTGGCCCCGGTCACCGCGGCCACCTACTGGCCGCAGGACCAGTGGACGGCGCTCCTGGTGATGCTGTTCACCGGTCTGGCCGTGGTCTGCCTGCGCGGTTTCTGGTCCCGCATCGCGATCTTCCTCGGCCTGGTCTTCGGCTACGCCCTGTCCTGGGTGCTCGACCTGACCTTCGGCAGGATTCACTCGATGTCGCCGTCCGGGCAGGTCACCGACCACTGGCGACTCGACCTCTCCGGCGTCTCGCAGGCCGACTGGATCGGCCTGCCCTCCTTCCACGGCCCCAGCTTCGAGTGGTCCGCCATCCTGGTCGCGCTGCCCGTGGTCATCGCCCTGATCGCCGAGAACGCCGGACACGTCAAGGCCGTCGGCGAGATGACCGGGGACGACCTCGACGACAAGCTCGGCACCGCGATCGCCGCCGACGGCGCCGCCTCGATGCTCTCGACCGCCGTGGGCGGCCCGCCGAACACCACGTACTCCGAGAACATCGGCGTCATGGCCGCCACCCGCGTCTACTCGACCGCCGCCTACTGGGCCGCGGCCGGCTTCGCGCTGCTCTTCGGCCTCTGCCCGAAGTTCGGCGCGGTCGTCGCCGCCATCCCCGGCGGCGTCCTCGGCGGCATCACCGTCATCCTGTACGGCATGATCGGCCTGCTCGGCGCCCAGATCTGGATCAACGCCAAGGTGGACCTGCGCAACCCGCTCAACCTGGTCCCGGCCGCCGCCGGCATCATCATCGGCGTCGGCGGGGTGAAGCTGACCTTCACCGACACCTTCGAGCTGGGCGGCATCGCGCTCGGCACGATCGTCGTCATCACCGGCTACCACGTGCTGCGGGCCTTCGCCCCGGACCACCTCAAGGAGCAGGAACCGCTCCTGGACTCCGGCACCAGCTCGTACGAGAGCGGCGCGGACGGCGGGGCGAAGGGCTGAGGGATTCGCCCGTTCTGGGGAAGCCGGGCCCGGAAGGCTCCCCCGCGGGCCCGGCTGCTGGGAACCTGCCCCCATGGCGCAGACCCAGCAGCTCGGGCAGCAACTCGGACCCTTCGTCGCCGTCGACCCCGTGGTGGACCGGATGCGGGCGCTCCGCTCGGCCTGGCACCCGGCCGACGGGGTCGCCGTCTTCAACCGGGTCTACCTGACCGTCACCGAGGAGATCGGCCACGCCATCGAGGCGGGCACCTTCGAGGACCGGCGGGCCGCCGCCACGCTCGACGTGCGGTTCGCCGAGCGGTACCTCGCGGCCGTCGACTCCCTCGCCTCCGGGGGCCCGGCGCCCGCCTGCTGGCGGCCCCTCTTCCACTACCGGCGCCATCCGGGCGTACGACCGCTCCAGTTCGCGCTCGCCGGGATCAACGCCCACATCGGCCACGACCTGGCGCTCGCCGTCGTGGACGCCTGCCGGGACCTGGAGTGCGCGCCCGCCGACCTGGAGGACGAGTTCGACCGGGTCGGGGACGTCCTCGTCCTCCTGGAGGAGCGCATCCGGGAGGAACTGATGCCGGGCCCGGACCTCCTGGAGCTGGCGGACCCGCTCACCCATCTGCTCGGCTGCTGGTCCCTGGACCGGGCCAGGGACGGGGCCTGGCTGGCGGCGCGCTCGCTGTGGCAGCTGCGGGGGCTGCCCGAGCTGGCCGAGGAGTTCACCGAGCGTCTGGACCTGTCGGTGGGCCTGGTGGGGCGGATGCTGCTCACGCCCCTGACCAGGCCGTGAACCCCCTCACCGGGCCGTGAACCTCCCCGACCGGGCCTTGAGCCGTACGGCTCAGTCCTCCGGCAGCTCGACCGGGGCGATCTCGTCGTAGACGTCGCCCGGGCCCGGGTTGGTGGCGTCGGTGGAGCCGCCGAGGTGGTGCATCACGCCCCAGACCGCGTTGAGCGCCGTCTGCACCGCGCCCTCGGCCCAGCCGGCCGTCCAGGAGATGTCGTCGCCTGCGAGGAAGATGCCCCGCTTGTCCTCGGGCAGCCGGTCCTGCATGAAGTGCGTGAACAGGCGCCGCTGGTAGCGGTAGTGGCCCGGCAGGTTCGCCTTGAAGGCGCCCATGAAGTAGGGCTCGTTCTCCCAGGAGACCGTCACCGGGTTGCCGATGATGTGCTTCCGGATGTCGACCTTCGGGTAGATCTCGCCGAGCGACTTCAGCATGACCTCCATCCGCTCGTTCGCGGACAGCGGCAGCCACTTCAGGCTGTCGTCGCACCAGGTGTACGAGAGGCAGATCGTGGCCGGCCTGTCCGGGCCGTCGTCCAGGAGGTAGGTGCCGCGGGTCATCCGGTCGGTCAGCGTCATCGACATGACGTCCCGCCCGGTGTCCTCGTCCTTGTCCAGCCAGAACGGCCGGTCCACCGGCACGAAGAGCTTGGAGCTCTCCATGTAGTGGGTGCGCTCGATCGCCGTCCAGTGGTCGATCGGGAAGAGCGAGTCGTCGCAGGCGATCTTGGAGAGCAGCATCCAGGACTGCGCGGTGAAGACCGCCGCCCGGTACGTGCGGATGTCGCCGGAGGCGTCGGTGACCGTGATCCGGTTGCCGGCGGTCCGGTTCAGCCGGGTCACGGCCGGCTTCGGGTCGCCGCCGTGCAGGGAGCTGAGCGAGGTGCCCTGCGCCCAGTGCACGATCTTCGCCGGCTCGCGCTCCCACAGGCGCAGCGGGAGCTGCTGCGAGCCGCCGACGATGCCGCGGTGGTGGTCGTCGGCCTCGGTGTAGACGACGCGGAGGATCTCCAGGATGGAGTTGGGGAAGTCGGTGTCCCAGCCGCCGGTGCCGAAGCCGACCTGGCCGAAGATCTCGCGGTGCCGGAAGGACTTGAAGGCCTCGGACTCGCAGAGGAAGCCGTAGAAGGTCTGGTTGTCGAGCTTCTCGACCAGCTGCGCCCAGATCTCGCGGATGCGCGGGACGTCGCGCTCGCGCATCGCGGTGTTCATGTCGGAGAAGTCGGCGCCCTCTTCGAGGCACTTGCCCCAGGCGGCGGCGACGTCGCGGTAGACCTGCGGCAGGTCGTCGATGGTCTCGGCGTAGTGCGACTCGCCCTTGAGGTCCACCACGGTCGAGGGGGTGGCCGGGGAGAGCGGGTTCGGGAAGGGCGTGGTCTCCAGGCCGACCAGGTCGATGTAGTGCTGGAGCGCGGTCGAGGAGGGCGGGAATCGCATGGCGCCCATCTCGGCGGTCAGCGAGTCGTCGCAGCCCTCGAAGCCGACGGTCCGCAGCCGGCCGCCGATCTTGTCGGCCTCGTAGACGACGGGCTTGAGGCCCATCTTCATCAGCTCGTACGCGGCGATGATCCCGGACAGGCCGCCGCCGATGACCGCGACCTCGGTGCCGTGCTCGGTCGCCGGTATCTGGCCGAGCCCGGCCGGGTGGGCCAGGAAGTCGTCGTAGGCGTACGGGAAGTCCGGACCGAACATGGTGATCGGCGGCTGCGCGTCGGTGTGCTGGACGGCGTTGGGCACCGTGGACGTCATGGGGTACGGACTCCTTGCACGGGAAAAGAAGGGTGGGGCGGGAGGACGAGGGGGCTCAGACCAGGGGGCCGTAGAGGTCCGGGCGCCGGTCGCGGAGGTAGGGGTTCAGCTCGCGGGAGGCCGCCAGGAGGGCGGGATCGACGTCGCCGACGACCAGGTCCTCGCCGCGTCCGGCGCGGGCCCGGGCGGTGCCGTCGGGGGCGGCGAGCACGGAGAGGCCGACGAACTCGAAGTCGCCCTCGGGGCCGGTCCGGTTGGCGTACGCGACGTAGAGCTGGTTCTCGAAGGCGCGCACGGGGACGACGGACTCGGCGACGACCTCGGCGGGGTGCATGAGCGCGGTCGGCACGAGGAGGAGGTCCGTGCCGGCCAGGGCCTGCGCCCGTACGTTCTCGGGGAACTCGACGTCGTAGCAGATCATCAGGCCGACGGTGAGGCCGCCGACCTCGGCCTGGACGACGCCGTCGTCACCGGGCGTGAACCACTGGTTCTCGAAGGCGCCGTAGAGGTGGGTCTTGCGGTAGTTCGCGAGCGGGACGCCGTCGGCGCCGATGAGCCGCACGGAGTTGTGGAGGACGCCGTGCTCCTCGGTGTTGCGCTCCGGGTAGCCGTAGGCGACGGCCAGGCCGTGGCGGACGGCGACGGCCGCGGCGGCGCGGGCGGAGGGGCCGTCGGCCGGTTCGGCCAGGCGGGCCATGTCGGCGCCGATGGCGTAGCCGGTGAGGAACAGCTCGGGGGCGAGCAGCAGGCCCGCCCCGGCGGCGGCGGCGCGGGCGGCGGCCTCGTCGAGGATCTTGAGGTTGGCGGCCACGTCACCGAGCTCGCCGGAGCTCTGGAGCAGGGCGGTGCGCAGCGCGGGCATGGCGATCCTCGGGGGGTCCGGAGTACAGGGGGAAGACGTCAAAAACGGTACGGTTCCGGACTCGGCCGGGACAAGGCGGGAGCGTTGCGGACCGACCGTCGAACCGTTGCGCGATCCTCGCCCGGGGCGGCGATTCGTTGCGCACGAGGTGTCGGGGGGCGCCCGCCGGGGTCGTACGGCTCCTCCGCCGCGCGGCGGAGACGAGGACCGTCCTCCGGCGCGACGTGCCGGCACGGCCCGCCCGGAAGAGTGGTCCTCGCCCGGTTGACCAGCCGAAAGGAACGGAACGGCCATGAACCGTCGTACGAGGATCACCGCTCTGACCGCCGCCCTCCTGATCACGGCGGGGGCCGCCGGTTCCGCCGCCGCCTCCGGCGGGGACCCGGCGTCCGCCCGGCCCGGCGAGCGGGAGGCGGCCGCGCTGACCGGCACGGCCGAGCTGTACCGGCCGGCCGGGGACGACATCACGTTCTCCTTCGACGCGCACCTGGCGGCGAAGGACAACATGGACCCGCAGGCCGCGACCGGCACCTTCCGGTTCAGCCACTACAAGAACGGCCAAGGGGGCTACGCGGTGGCGAAGGTCGACTGCCTCACCACGGGCGGCAAGGTGGCCGTGGTGACGGGCGTCGTGACCGAGACCGACGTGGACGGCTTCCGGAACAAGCGGGTCGGGATCTCGGTGCACGACGACGGGAAGCGCGACCGCCTGGGCTACAGCTGGATCACCGAGGAGGTGTACGAAGAGCTGCCGCCGTGCATGAGCGCCGCCCCCTTCGAGAAGGTGAAGGCCGGCACCGGTGACTTCAAGGTGCTGCCCTGGCACATGGACTACCCGACGGAGTGACCCCGGGCGGGTCCTACGCGGGCGAGCCCGAGGAGAAGCGCCGCAGCAGCGGCGAGAGCACCAGGACGGACTTGGTGCGCTCCACGAAGGGCTCGCCCGCGATCCGCTCCAGGACCCGCTCGAAGTGGCGCATGTCCGCGGCGAAGACCTGGACGACGGCGTCCGCGTCACCGGTGACGGTCGACGCGGACACCACCTCGGGATACCGCTCCAGACCCCGCCGGATGTCGTCCGGCGAGGTGTTGTGGCGGCAGTAGATCTCGACGAACCCCTCGGTCTCCCAGCCGAGCGCCGCCGGGTCCACCCGTACGGTGAAGCCGGTGATGGCGCCCTCGGCCCGGAGCCGGTCCACGCGCCGCTTCACGGCGGGCGCGGAGAGGCCGACGAGCGAGCCGATGTCGGCGTACGAGCGGCGGGCGTCCTCCGCGAGGGCGTGGACGATGCGTTCGTCGAGGTCGTTGAGTCGCACTACGGGTGGATCACTTCTCTGCTGAGGGCGCTGCGGTGGCCAGGCGGGAGCGGCGCATGCCGTACAGGAAGTAGAACACGAGCCCGGCGGCCATCCAGCAACCGAAGACGGCCCAGGTGATCGCGTCCAGGTTGTACATGAGGTACGCGCAGGCCGCGAAGCCGAGGATCGGGAAGGTCCAGCCGAGCGACACGCGGAAGGTGCGGTCCATCGTCGGGCGGGTCTTGCGGAGCACGATCACCGCGACGTTGACCAGCGCGAAGGCGAACAGGGTGCCAATGCTGGTGGCGTCGACGAGCTTGCCCAGCGGGATGACGGAGGCGAGGGCGCCGCAGAACAGCGACACGATGACGGTGTTGACGCGGGGGGTGCCGGTCTTGGCGTCGACCTTGCCGAAGACCTTGGGCACGAGGCCGTCGCGGGACATCGCGAAGAGCACCCGGGTCTGGCCGTAGAGCACGGTGAGCACGACGCTGGCGATCGAGATGACGGCGCCGGCGGCGAGCAGGGTGCCCCAGAACTTCTGGCCGCTGACGTCGTTCATGATCGCGGCGAGCGTGGCCTCGGAGCCGTCGAAGTCCTTCCAGTTCCACGCGCCGACGGCGACGGCCGCGACCAGGACGTAGAGGACGGTGACGATGAGCAGCGAGAGCATGATCGCGCGGGGGAGGTCGCGCTTCGGGTTCTTCGCCTCCTCACCGGCGGTGGAGGCGGCGTCGAAGCCGATGTACGAGAAGAAGAGGGTGGCTCCGGCGGCGCCGACGCCGGCCATGCCGAGCGGCATGAAGTCGGCGTAGTTGCCGGACTTGAAGCCCATGAAGCCGATGGCGCAGAAGAGCAGGAGCGCGGCGATCTTCACGAAGACCATGATCGTGTTGACGACGGCGGACTCACGGGCGCCGCCGAGCAGGAAGACCATCGCGAGCAGGACGACGATCAGACCGGGCAGGTTGATGAAGCCGCCCTCGCCGGGCGCGGAGGAGACCGCGGCGGGGAGGGTGACGCCGATGGTCCCGTCGAGCAGCTCGTTGAGGTACTCGCCCCAGCCGACGGCCACGGCGGCGACCGAGACGCCGTACTCCAGGACCAGGCACCAGCCGCAGACCCAGGCGACGAGTTCGCCCATCGTTGCGTACGCGTACGAGTACGAGGAGCCCGCGACCGGTATGGAGCCGGCCAGCTCGGCGTACGAGAGGGCGGAGAACAGGGCCGCGAGGCCGGCGATGACGAAGGCCAGGGTGACCGCGGGGCCGGCCTCCGGGACGGCGTCGCCGAGGACGACGAAGATGCCCGTGCCGAGCGTGGCGCCGATGCTGATCATGGTCAGCTGCCACATCGAGAGGGAGCGGCGGAGGCTGCCGCCCTCGCCCTGCCCACCCTCAGCGACCAGGGCTTCCACCGGCTTGCGGCGGGTGAGGGCGTCGAGAGCGGAGGGCTTGGGGGCGGTCGTGTCGTCGACCGGTGGGGCTGCGCCGTGGTCCAGCACTGCGGAGGCTCCTTATCGCTGCCTGTGGGGGCGGAGCGGGGACCGCGGCGGTGTGCGGGCATGCCGAAGCAGACCCGCGGGGGGGACGGAACCGCCGAGCAGACGGTCGCCGCCACTCCTGGTACGAGGCATGAGCCTAAGGGCCAGGCTTCGCACTCGTAATGCAGGGTTGTTGCGCAATGACGGATGATCATTGCGCACTTCCGGCACGAACGGGGGAAACATTGCGCTCCCCCGCATGAATCAGTACATCGGGGGCATGCAGCGATCCACGCACCCGCGTGATCCCGTGCCGGACGACCCGTTCCACGAGGCCCGGCAGCCCGACGATCGGAGGCCTCGGTGGACTGGCTCGACCCGGAACCGTTCCTGCGCGGTACGGCCTGGCTGGACGGGAAGCGGCCCGTGCGGGCCGATCCGGACGACCTGGCACGGCTGCCGTGGGACGTGGCGGCGCGGGCCGAACTGCCCATCGGGGTGCGGATCGAGTTCACGGCGGCGCCCGGCACGCGCGCGGTGGAGCTGCGCTACCGGGCGGCCGTGCCGGACCCGGACGACCCGCTGCGGGACCTGCGCCACTGCTTCGCGCTGTGGAGCGGGGCGCGGTTCGTCGGGGAGACCTGTGTCGCCCCGGCCGCCGAGGCCGTCGTGAAGCTCGCGCTGCCCCCGGGCGGCGGCGTCTTCAGCGTGTACCTGCCGGAGGGCCAGGCGCCCGTGCCGCTCGCCCTGCGGGCCGTCGGCGGCGCCCTCTCCCCCGCCCCGGCCCGGCCCCGCTGGCTCGTCCACGGCGACTCGATCACGGAGGGCTGGTGGTCGACCCGCCCGGCCCGCTCCTGGCCGGCCACGGCGGGCCGCACGCTCGGCCTCGACCCGGTCAACCTGGGGTACGCGGGCGCGGCGCGCGGCGAGCTGCCCCTCGCCGAGCACCTGGCGCGGCTCCCGGGCGAGCTGATCACCCTCGCGTTCGGCACCAACTGCTGGTCCAAGGCGCCCGCGACGGCGGACTGGCTGTACGAGACGGTGCGGGCCTTCGTCGGGCTCGTCCGCAAGGGCCATCCCGAGACCCCGCTGCTGATCGTCTCGCCCGTCCTGCGCCCGGAGGCCGAGCACACCCGCAACGCCCTGGGGGCGACCCTCACGGAGCTGCGCCGGGCGATGGAGCGGGCGGGCCGGGACCTGGCGGCGGAGGGCGACGGGCACCTGCTCGTCCTCTCCGGCGGCCCGCTGCTCGGCCCGGAGCACCTGGCGGACGGCCTGCACCCGAACGACCGGGGGCACGCCCGGATCGCGGCGGCGGTGGCGGAGGCCCTGCGCGGGTTCTCGGACCTCCCGGTCGGGCCCCCGGCCCCGTCAGTCCGCTGACAGCTCCCTGACCAGGAAGGCGCAGGGGTCCGCCTCCTCGTGGACGCGGCCGTCCCGGTCCGTCCGGCTCCAGCGGTCGGTGTACGCCGTGACGGGCACGTAGCCGAGTCGCGCGTAGAGGGCCGCCGCGCGCGGATTGGCGTGGGCGACCCCGAGGCCCAGGGCGGTGCCCCCGCGCGCACGGACCAGCTCCTCGGCGGCGCGGACCAGGGCCGTGCCGATGCCCCGGCCCCGGAGGTCGGCCCGTACGTCGAGGCCGTTGAACTCCGGGCAGTCCCCGACGGCGGCCCGCACCTCGGGCGCCGCGCAGCCGTCCCAGCGCACCTGGCCGTGCCCGACGGGCTCGCCGCCCCGCCAGGCGAGCAGATAGGTGCCGGTCCCGGCCTCCTGGCGCGCGAACCGGTCGGCGTGGCGCGCCGGGGCGCCCGGGGCGGGCAGGTGCCGGTCGAGCAGGGGGACGTCCTCGGCACGGCAGGGCCTGATCTCCGTACGCTCCATGCCGTGACCGTACGGGATGGCCGTGGGCCCCCGGGAGCGGTTTTCCCGGGGGCCCACGGCCTTCGTGCGTGCGGGGGACTAGCTCCAGCTGGCGTGCAGCGGCTTGCCCTCGGCGTAGCCGGCGGCGGACTGGATGCCGACCACGGCCTTCTCCTCGAACTCGGCGAGCGAGCCGGCACCGGCGTAGGTGCAGGAGGAGCGGACGCCCGCGATGATCGAGTCGATCAGGTCCTCGACGCCCGGACGCTGCGGGTCGAGGAACATGCGGGAGGTGGAGATGCCCTCCTCGAACAGCGCCTTGCGGGCGCGGTCGTAGGCGGACTCGTCGGAGGTGCGGTTCTTGACGGCGCGGGCCGAGGCCATGCCGAAGGACTCCTTGTAGAAGCGCCCCTGGGCGTCCTGGTGGAGGTCGCCCGGCGACTCGTACGTGCCGGCGAACCAGGAGCCGATCATCACGTTGGAGGCGCCGGCGGCGAGCGCCATGGCGACGTCGCGCGGGTGCCGGACGCCACCGTCGGCCCAGACGTGCTTGCCGTACTTCTTCGCCTCGGCGGCGCACTCCAGGACCGCCGAGAACTGCGGGCGGCCGACACCGGTCATCATGCGGGTGGTGCACATGGCGCCGGGGCCGACGCCGACCTTGATGACGTCCGCGCCCGCCTCGATCAGGTCCTTGACGCCCTCGGCGGCGACGATGTTGCCCGCGACGATCGGGACCTGCGGGTCGAGCGCCCGGACGGTCCGGATGGCGGAGATCATCGACTCCTGGTGGCCGTGCGCGGTGTCGATGACGAGCGTGTCGACGCCCGCGTCGAGGAGCTGCTTGGCCTTGCCCGCCACGTCGCCGTTGATGCCGACGGCGGCGGCGATCCGCAGCCGGCCCTTCGCGTCGACGGCCGGGGTGTAGAGGGTCGCGCGCAGGGCGCCCCTGCGGGTCAGGATGCCGGCCAGCTTGCCCTCCGCGTCGACGGCGGGGGCGTAGCGGCGGTTGGCGGCGTCGAGGGTGTTGAAGGCCTCGCGGGGGTCGATGTCCGCGTCCAGGAGGAGCAGGTCCTTGGACATGACCTCGGAGAGCTGGGTGAAGCGGTCCACGCCGGAGAGGTCGGCGTCGGTGACGACGCCCACCGGGCGCCGGTCCTCGTCGACGACCACGCCGGCGTCGTGGGCGCGCTTGGGCAGCAGCGCGAGCGCGTCGGCGACGGTCTGGTGCGGCTCCAGGACGATCGGGGTGTCGAGGACGTGGTGGCGGCTCTTCACCCACGAGATCACGTCGGTGACGACCTCGATCGGGATGTCCTGCGGGATGACGACCAGGCCGCCGCGGCGGGCGACGGTCTCGGCCATCCGGCGGCCGGCGACGGCGGTCATGTTGGCCACGACGAGCGGGATCGTCGTCCCGGTGCCGTCGGGGGAGGAGAGGTCCACGGCCTGGCGGGAGCCCACGGCCGAGCGTCTCGGCACCATGAACACATCGTCGTACGTCAGGTCGTAGGGCGGCTTGACGTCATTGAGGAAACGCACGTGCTGACATCCCAGTCGTTCGGATCGGCCCCTAGGCATTTCAGCCAGGGGAAAAAGCACGTAGTTCATTGTCCCACGGGTGTACGAATACCAGCCCCGGGCCGATCATCCGAGTCTCGCGGCAGGTGGTTCGGAGGATCCTCCGAAAGACTCCCCCAGGGAGAGGAGGACGGAGAGGCGGGCGGGGCTCTCGTCGGCGGCCGTGGCGAAGACCTCCTGGGCGGTCCGCCACTCGCGCGGCCGGGCCTCGGCGTACCCCCGCCAGCCGGTGACGACGAGGACGACCGGCCGGGGCAGGTCGGTGAGGCAGTCGGCGAGGGCGTCCCAGTTGCGGCCGAACCAGTCGGGCAGTCCGAGCGCTTCGGCGCACCGCTCCATGAGGGCTGCCTTGTCCGCGACGCCGGTCAGGTCGAGGACGACGGGGTCGTCAAGCCCCATCCGTGACCACCTCCCGGAAGGTCTCGTAGTGGTCGTCGGTGTAGTACGTCTCGCCGCTGCGCCCGGTGACGATGCGGCGCGCGCCCCGGTCGCGTTCGCCGGGGGTCCTCACGGTGTACTCGCGGTAGTAGCCGCGCTCCTCGCGGGGCAGGACCTTCTCGAAGTTGGAGAAGACGGCGCCGTCCTTGGCGTACGGGTAGGGCCCGCCGCGCGCGATGAGGTCGAGCGTCCCGCGCGCCTCGGGCGGCAGGTCGGCGGCCCGCACGACGGGCAGGCCGGAGGCGCCGGTGGGCGTGGCGGTGGCGGTCGTACGGGTCGGGGCGGCGGTTCCCGCGCCTCCGGCGGTCGGGGAGCATCCGAACAGGAAGCCGCCCAGGAGGACGGCGAGGACGAGCGCGAGGAGCACGCGCGGGGGCCGGAGCAGCATGTTCCGAACATAGCGTCGCGGAACGGCTCCGGCCCCGGGGGCACGCGCGGCGCGAACGCATGGCGTCGTACGCACCGCCGAAGACCCGGGGCACGCGCGGTTCAGCTGCCGTCGGGGTCCGTCCGGTCGAGCGCCGGGTGGGTGCCCGGCCGGGACTCGGTGAGCAGGTAGTCCGCCGCGGCGCGGTCGGTCACCAGGCTGGTGACGAGCCCGGAGCGGAGCACCGCGCCGATCGCCGCCGCCTTGCGCTGGCCGCCGGCGATGGCAACGACCTCGGGGATGCGGCGCAGCCGGTCCGCCTCGACGGTGATGCAGCGCTCGCCCAGGTCGCGGCCGACCCGACGCCCCTCGGTGTCGAAGAGGTGTGCGGACATCTCGGCGGCCACGCCGAGGGAGGCGTAGTGGGCGCGCTCCTCGTCGGAGAGCATGTCGTGGACGGTGGAGATGCCCGGCTCCCAGGAGCCGATGGAGACGCAGGCGACGGTCACCTTGTCGAAGTACTCGAAGGCGCGCGCGATGCCGGTCTGGCTGCGCAGGGCGGCGGCCGTCGCCGGGTCGGGCAGCAGCATCGGGGCGTAGATGGGGTGGGCCTCGCCGCCGGAGACCTGGGCGGCCCGGCGGACGGCCTCGACGGAGCCGCGCTCGGCGGTCCCGGCGTCGTACACGCCGGTGAGCTGGACGACCGTGCAGGGCGGCAGCCGGTCGAGCGCGGCCGCCATGTGGATGGTGGAGCGGCCCCAGGCCAGGCCGAGGACGTCGCCCTCGGTGACCAGCTCGCCGAGCAGGTCGGCGGCGACCTCGCCGAGGTTCTCCGGGTCGGGCGATTCGTCCTCGCCCTCCGCCGGGGACTCGACGACGACGGCGTGGCGGAGCCCGTAGCGGGCGCGGAGCGCGTCGGAGCGCTCGGCGTCCAGCTCGGCCGGTACGCGGATCTCGATCCGTACGAGGTCGCGCTCCAGGGCGGTCTCCAGGACCCGGGCCACCTTGAAGCGGCTCACGCCGAACTCCTCGGCGATCTGGATCTTGGACTTGCCCTCCAGGTAGAAGCGGCGGGCCATGGCCGCCGCCTGCACCAGCTCCGCGGGGCCCATCCGCAGGGCTGACCGTCCCGCCGACATTCCCGCCACCGCGATCTCCTCACTGCCGTTCACGTACCGCTTGCTCACGTCACGCCGTTCACGTACCGGAGTCGTTCACACTCCGGACCCGCTGTTCATCCTGTCAGAAACGACGGGCCTTGATCAGTCCTGTCGGCGGCCCGACGGGCCGCGTTCATCCACCGGAGGCTCAGTGTCCACACGCCCACGCGGCGGAGGCCGTCGCGGTCTCGGCGCGGGCCCGCAGCGAGGCGACGGCGGCGGCCGGGTCGGCCGCTCCGTACACCGCCGAGCCCGCGACGAAGACGTCGGCGCCGGCCTCGGCGCACCGCTCGATCGTGGACTCCGCGACCCCGCCGTCCACCTGGAGCCACAGCTCCAGGCCGTGCTTGGAGATCAGCTCGCGGGTGCGGCGGATCTTGGGGAGCATGATGTCGAGGAAGGCCTGGCCGCCGAAGCCGGGCTCGACGGTCATGATCAGCAGCATGTCGAGCTCGGGGAGCAGGTCCTCGTACGGCTCGATGGGCGTGGCCGGCTTGAGCGCCATCGAGGCGCGGGCGCCCTTGGCCCGGATCTCCCGCGCGAGCCGCACGGGGGCGGCGGCCGCCTCGACGTGGAAGGTCACCGAACCGGCGCCGGCCTCCACGTACTGCGGGGCCCAGCGGTCGGGGTCCTCGATCATCAGGTGGCAGTCGAGCGGGGTGTCCGTCGCGCGGGCGAGGGACTCCACGATCGGCACGCCCAGCGTCAGGTTGGGGACGAAGTGGTTGTCCATCACGTCGACGTGCAGCCAGTCGGCTCCCTCGACCGCCTTCGCCTCCTCGGCGAGCCGGGCGAAGTCCGCGGACAGGATGCTGGGGTTGATCTGCGCCATGCGCCAAGCCTCCCACGTTCTTGGGCACTTCTTTGCCGCTGAGCGGTTTCGATTCAGGTCCGGACCAGGTTCGGTACGAAACGACGAGCCCGGGACCCGGACGGACCGGGATATTGCGGTCGGACGATCGAAGGGCGGGACGGTCCGGGGTCAGGCGGTCCGGCGCAGCAGCGCCAGGTACATGGCGTCCGTACCGTGCAGATGCGGCCACAGCTGAACGTCCGGGCCCTCGCCGAGGGCGGGGACGCCGGGCAGCAGCGGGCGGGCGTCGACCAGCTCGGCGCCGCCGGTCCGCTTGAGGACGTCGTCGACGACGATCCGGGTCTCGGCCAGGTGCGGCGAGCAGGTCGCGTATCCGACGACGCCGCCGACGCGCACCGCGCGCAGCGCCTCGGTGAGCAGTCCGCGCTGGAGCGGGGCGAAGCCGTCCAGGTCCTCGGGGCGGCGGCGCCAGCGGGCCTCGGGGCGGCGGCGCAGGGCGCCGAGGCCCGAGCAGGGCACGTCCACCAGGACCCGGTCGAAGGAGCCGGGGCGCCACGGCGGGCGGGTGCCGTCGGCGGCGATCACCTGGTACGGGCCGGGGTTGCCGGCGAGGGCGCGCTCGACCAGGCGGGCGCGGTGCGGCTGCTTCTCGGAGGCGAGGAGGGCGGCGCCCCGCTCGGCGGCGAGGGCGGCGAGGAGCGCGGCCTTGCCGCCGGGGCCCGCGCAGCCGTCGAGCCAGCGGGCGTCGGGCCCTTCGAGGGGGGCGTTCGCGAGGGCGAGGGCGACGAGCTGGCTGCCCTCGTCCTGGACGCCGGCCCGGCCCTCCTTGACGGCCTCGATGGCGCCGGGCTCGCCGCCCTCCGCCATCCGCAGGGCGTACGGGGACCAGCGGCCCGGCAGGGTCTCGGTGGCCGCGGCGAGCTCCTCGGTGGTGGAGCGGCCGGGGCGGGCGACGAGGGTGACCTCGGGGCGTTCGTTGTCCGCCTCCAGGAGGTCCTCGATCCCGGCGCGGCCGCCGCCGAGCGAGTCCCAGAGGGCCGAGACGACCCAGCGGGGGTGCGAGTGGACGACGGCGAGGTGGTCCTCGGGGTCCTCGTCGTACGGCGGGGCGACCCGCTCCACCCAGGCCTCGAGGTCGTGCTGGGAGATCTTCCGCAGCACGGCGTTCACGAACTTGGCCCGTCCGTCGCCGAGCACCACCCGCGCCAGTTCGACGCTGGCGGAGACGGCGGCGTGGGTGGGGATGCGGGTGCCGAGCAGCTGGTGCGCGCCGAGCGCGAGCACGTCGAGCACGGGCGGGTCGACCTCGCGCAGCGGGCGGTCGACGCAGGCGGCGACGATGGCGTCGTACGTGCCCTGGCGGCGCAGCGTCCCGTACACCAGCTCGGTCGCGAGGGCCGCGTCCCGTCCGTCGAAGTCCCCGGCCTCGCGGGCCTTGCGCAGGAGCGGCGGCAGCACCAGGTTCGCGTAGGCGTCCCGCTCGTCGACCGCCCGCAGCGCCTCGAAGGCGAGCATCCGGACCGGGTCCTTCTTGGGCTTCCGGTAGGGCTTGGGGGGACGGCGACGTGCCTGCTCGCTCAAAAGGTGCTCCGCGTGACGAAATGACGAGGTCGAACGCTCCCAGCGTAGTCCCTTGCCGGTGGCGGGCCGGAGCGGCGTGGTCCCGCGACCGCCGCCGCGCGCGACAGCCCGCGTACCGCACGGTACGGTCAAAATGCGATTAACGGGACATAACCCCGGAATCACCCCTATTCGGGTATCCAGGTATTCGGGAGGAGGAGACATGGTCTCTCCGTTCGGCACCGCTCCCACGACGGCCGGCCCGGCGGACCGGCTGGCGCGGCTGGGCGCCTCCTGGACCTGGTTCCTCGGCGCGGCGGTCGTGACGCTGGTGCCCGGCGTCATGGCCCTGGTCTGGCCGGACGCGACCCTCCACGTCCTGGGCGTGCTGATCGGCCTCTACCTGCTCGCGACGGGGGCCTTCCGCTTCGTCATGGTCTTCGGCCGCCGGGACGCCGGCGAACGGCTCCCCGGGCTGCTCGTGGCCGTCCTGTTCGTCCTGGGCGGGGTGCTGTGCCTGCGCCATCCGCTCCAGACGGTCGCCGCGCTCTCCCTCGTCGTGGGCGCCGTCTGGCTGGTCTCCGGAGTCGTCGCGCTGTACGGCGCCGTCGCCGCCGAACACCTGCCGCGCCGGGGCCTGGTGGTCGCGGTCGCCGTCCTCGGCATCGCCGCCGGCATCGTGGTGCTGGCCCTTCCCGCCGAGTCGGCCCGGGCCCTGACCCGGCTGCTCGGCCTCTGGCTCGTCCTCCTCGGCCTGGCCGAGACCGCGCTCGCCCTGGCCTGGCGCTCGGCGCTGCGCGGGGCGGGCGCCGCCCCCTCCCGTATCCGAAGTGGAAGTCGGTCATGAAGGACCTGAAGTTCGAACAGAAGCGCTCCGTCTCGCGTCTCGAAGCCGCGGAGCAGCTGATGGCGCTCGCGACCGCCCTGAAGGAGGGCGGGGACGTCGAGTGGGACATCGGCCACGGCAGGCTGAGCCTGCACGTCCCGGACGAGGTCCGGACCGAGATCGAGGTCGAGACGGGAGAGGGCGAGGTGGAGCTGGAGATCGAGCTGAAGTGGCCGGTCGCGGGCCCCCGCCCGAAGCCGCGGACGAGGCCCCGGGCGGAGGGCGAGGAGGAGGCGGAACAGGACGGGGACGCCCCGCCCGCACCCAAGCCCAAGCGCTCCGGTGCCGCCACCCGCAGGAGGACGTCCGCGAAACGTTCCGCCGGATCGTCCTGACACCGGTCCGCCGGGTGCCCGGGGGTGTCTCCCCGGTCCGGCCCGATCGGCGAGCCGCCCCCTACGCGCCCAGGCGCTCCCCCGGGGCGATCCGCACCCCGCGGGCCCAGTCGGCGGCCTTCATCGGCTTCTTGCCCTGGGGCTGGACCCAGACGAGTTCGACGGCGTACGAGCCGGTGCCCGCGTACACGTTGTTCTTGCCGACCGACAGCTCGCCCGGGGCCAGGTCGGTGCGGTCCGGGAGGGGGACGGCCTGGATCAGCTTGAGGCGCTCGCCGCGGAAGACGGTCCAGGCGCCGGGGGCCGGGGTGCAGCCGCGCACCACGCGGTCCACCCGCAGCGCGGGGGCCGCGAAGTCGACGTGGGCGTCCTCGACCCGGATCTTCGGGGCGAGGGTGACGCCCTCGACGGGCTGCGGGACGGCCTGGAGGGTGCCGTCCTCGATGCCGTCCATGGTCGCGGCGAGCAGCCCGGCGCCGGCGAAGGCGAGCCGGGTCAGCAGGTCGCCGCTGGTGTCGGTCGGGCGCACGTCCTCGGTGACCACGCCGTAGACCGGCCCGGAGTCCAGGCCCTCCTCGATCAGGAAGGTCGAGGCGCCGGTCACCTGGTCGCCCGCCATCAGCGCGTGCTGCACGGGCGCCGCGCCGCGCCACGCGGGCAGCAGCGAGAAGTGCAGGTTGACCCAGCCGCGGGCCGGGACGTCGAGGGCGACCTTGGGCAGCAGCGCGCCGTACGCGACGACCGGGCAGCAGTCCGGCGCGATCTCCCGCAGCCGGGCGAGGAAGTCCTCGTCGCGGGGCCTGGCCGGCTTGAGGACCTCGATCCCCGCCTCCTCCGCCCGCTGGGCCACCGGGCTGGCGACGAGCCGCCGGCCGCGCCCCGCCGGGGCGTCGGGCCGGGTGACCACCGCGGCCACCTCGTGCCGCCCGGAGGCGATCAGGGCGTCCAGGGCGGGAACGGCGACCTCGGGGGTGCCTGCGAAGACGAGCTTCATGGGTGGCGACTGCCTGTCTCTCCGGGGGCGTTGTGGGCAGCGCACCAGTCTAGGGCGTATCGGGAAGCCCCCGCCCGGCGCGCGGTGCCGGGGACGGAGAGGGGCTGAGGGGGGACGGAGAGGAGCGGAGGGGGCGTACGCGGGGGCGGGCGCCCCGCGCATATGCGTGTACGCCCCCGCAGCGTGACCCAACTCCCGGTGGCGCGTTGGTCAAGAGAGATTGACCTCAACGGGTCGCGCCGCTCCCCTGGCGACCCGCTCCTTCATCGCCGGTTCGAGAGGCTCTCACATGGCCGACCACGCAACCCACGACGCCCAAGCCCGGGCGAGTCTGCACCTGCTCGTGCGGGACATCGAGCGGGTCCGGCGGCAGGTGGACGCGCTGCGCACGCTCACGGCCCAGTTGGGCAACGTCTACCGCCCTCGCCGCTCCGGCCCGTCGACGGGCTTCGTCGTCTACGGGCGGGCGCCCGCCCCGACCGTACGCCTCGCCCAGGAGCTGCGGGACAGCGTCGAGACCCTGGTGACCGCGGCGGTGGACTTCGACCGCTCGCTCGGTTTCTCGTGGGACGCGGTGGGTTCCGCGCTCGGGGTCACCAAGCAGGCCGTCCACCGGCGTTACGGCGCCCGCCGGGCGTCCCAGCAGAGCGCCGCCGCGGAGCAGGAGCGCGGGATGGAGCCGGGCGGCATCCGCCCCGTCCCGTCGGTCCCCGCCGCCCGCTCGATGCCGCCACAGCCCTCCTCGGGCGGCTCCGCCCTCCGCGAGGACTCCCGCCCGTCGGCCTTCCCCGCGCCCCGCAACGTCTGAGCGGCGCCGCCGCACGAGACGCCACGGCCGCCCGCCCCTCGTGGGACGGGCGGCCGTCTCGCACCCCCGGGCGACCGTGGCGTGCCCGGCGGGCGGGCGGCCCTCCCCTCGTCCGTACGGAAGGACTCCCCGCCTCAGCCGATGTCCAACGGGTCCACGCGGACGCGTACCGGGTCCCCTCCACCACGTGCCGTGCGGGCCGCCCGGGCCTGCTTGAGGGCGGCCGCCAGGGCCGCGCCGCTGCCCGGCGGGACCCGGACCAGGGCCCGTTCCCACTGCTCGCCCGGCGGCGGGTCGCCGGGGCGGCGGGCGCCGCCGGGGCGCACCACGGGCAGCGGCACCGGGCCGAGGACCTCGGCGTCGGGGGGCAGCGCGGCCGCCGCCAGGAAGCTCTCGACGGCCTCCGGCGGGCCGCTCACCGCGGCCATCCGGGAGACCGGCGGGAAGCCCAGCTCGGCCCGCTCGGCCAGCTCGCGCCGGGCGTGCCCGACCGGGTCCCAGCGGACGAGCGCCTGCACCGGCCGCAGCGTCGGCTCGGCCACCACGACGACCGTGCCGCCCTCGACCTGCCCCCGCACCAGGGAGGCCGCGTCGATCCAGCGGCGCAGCGCCTCCTCGCCCGCGCGCAGGTCGGGCCGGCCGAGCATGGCCCAGCCGTCGAGGAGCAGCGCGGCCGCGTAGCCGCCCTCGGCGACGGGCTCGGCACCGGGGGTGGAGACGACGAGCGCGGGGCGTCCGGGCACGCTGTCCAGGACGTGGTCCCGGCCCGAGGTGCGGACCGGGACCGCAGGGAAGGCCCGGCCCAGCTCCTCGGCGGTCCGCCGCGCGCCGACCACCTGGGCGCGCAGCCGCACCGAGCCGCACTCCGCGCAGTGCCAGTCGGGGTCGTCGCGCCCGCACCAGCCGCAGCGCAGCTCCCGCTGCCCGGGGGCCTCCAGGGGTCCGGCGCAGTGCCGGCAGCGGGCGGGCGTCCGGCAGCGCTCGCAGGCCAGCCGGGGCACGTACCCCCGGCGGGGCACCTGGACGAGCACCGGGCCGGTCTTCAGGCCCTCCCGTACGGTCTGCCAGGCGAGCGAGGGGAGGCGGGCGGCGCGGGCGGCCTCGTCCCGGGCGAGTTCGCCGTCGCCGACGGTGCGGACCAGGGGGGCGGACGCGCGGACCCGCTCGCGTCCGGCGGTCAGCGCCCGGGCCCAGCCGGACTCGACGAGCTGGGCGGCCTCGACGGTGCAGCTCGTACTGCCCAGGAGGAAGGCGCACCGGTCGTGGGCGGCGCGCAGCAGCAGCACCTCGCGCGTGTGGGGCTGCGGGGCGTGCAGTTCGCTGTGGCTGCCGTCGCCGTCGTCCCAGACGACGACGAGCCCGAGGTCCCGTACGGGGGCGAACATCGCCGCCCTGGTGCCGACGACGGCCCGCACCGACCCGCGCCGTGCGGCGAGCCAGCGCGCGTACCGCTTCTCGGGGCCGGTCTCGGCGGTGAGGAGCACGTGCCGCCCCTCCCCCAGGACCTCGGTCAGGGCCGTGTCGACCCGGTCGGCGGCCCGTCCGTCGGGGACGACGACGAGGGCGCCGCGCCCGGAGGCGAGGGTCGCGGCGACGGCACGGGCGATCTCCTCGGCCCAGTACGGCCCCGGCAGCGCGTTCCACACGGCCCGGGGCGCCCCGCCGTGCGCGAGGGAGTCCAGGAACGCGGGCCCCTGCTCGTACCGCGTCCAGCTGCCCGGCTCCGGGGCGGGCGGCGGCGGCAGCGGCTCCGGGGAGGGGCGGCCCTCGGCGGCGGCGCTGCGCGGCGGCACGGCGAGCTGGAGGACGTCGGCGAGGCTGCCCGCGTACCGGTCGGCGACGGCGCGGGCGAGGCCGAGGAGTTCGGGGCCGAGGACCGGTTCCGGGGAGACGACGTCGGCGAGGGCGGCGAGCGGTCCGGAGTAGTCGGACTCGGCCCGGCGCTCGACGAGGAAGCCGTCGATGAGCCGGCCGCCCTCCCGGCGCCCGTTCTTGACCTGGTGCGCCCCGGCCCCGAACCGCACCCGCACCCGCACCCCGGGCCGGGCGGCCTCGTCCAGCTCCTCGGGGACCGCGTAGTCGAAGAACTGGTCGAGGTGGAGCACGCCCTTGTTCACGACGACCCGGGCGACGGGCAGCTCCTTGGCGAGGGCGGCGCCCCGCCACGTCCGGGGCTTGGCCCGCGGCACCTTCGCCTTCCGCACGGTCTCCCGAATGAGCGCGAGCTGCTCGGGTTCCTCGGAGGGCTTCTCGTTCTCGCTGCTCACGGCCCCATACCTACCAGACGCCACCGACAGGCCCGGACGGCCGAAGCCCGGCTCCCCCTCGCGGGGTGCCGGGCTTCGGTCGCGTGCGTCCGGGGCTTACAGCCCGGCGGCCTGCTTGAGGGCGTCGACGCGGTCGGTGCGCTCCCAGGTGAAGTCCGGCAGCTCGCGGCCGAAGTGGCCGTAGGCGGCGGTCTGGGAGTAGATCGGGCGCAGCAGGTCGAGGTCGCGGATGATCGCGGCCGGGCGGAGGTCGAAGACCTCGGCGATGGCGTTCTCGATCTTCTCGACGTCGACCGTGTTGGTGCCGAAGGTCTCGACGAAGAGGCCGACGGGCTCGGCCTTGCCGATCGCGTAGGCGACCTGGACCTCGCAGCGCGCGGCGAGGCCGGCGGCGACGACGTTCTTGGCGACCCAGCGCATGGCGTAGGCGGCCGAGCGGTCCACCTTCGACGGGTCCTTGCCGGAGAAGGCGCCGCCGCCGTGGCGGGCCATGCCGCCGTACGTGTCGATGATGATCTTGCGGCCGGTGAGGCCGGCGTCGCCCATCGGGCCGCCGATCTCGAAGCGGCCGGTCGGGTTCACCAGGAGGCGGTAGCCGTCGGTGTCGAGCTTGATGCCGTCCTCGACGAGCTGCTTGAGGACGTGCTCCACGACGAACTCGCGGATGTCGGGCGCGAGCAGCGACTCCAGGTCGATGTCGCTCGCGTGCTGCGAGGAGACGACGACGGTGTCGAGGCGGACGGCCTTGTCGCCGTCGTACTCGATGGTGACCTGGGTCTTTCCGTCGGGGCGCAGGTACGGGATGGTGCCGTTCTTGCGGACCTCGGTCAGGCGGCGCGAGAGCCGGTGCGCCAGGTGGATCGGCAGCGGCATCAGCTCGGGGGTCTCGTCCGACGCGTACCCGAACATCAGGCCCTGGTCGCCCGCGCCCTGCTTGTCCAGCTCGTCCTCGTCGCCCTCGACCCGCTTCTCGTACGCGGTGTCCACGCCCTGGGCGATGTCCGGGGACTGCGACCCGATGGACACCGACACGCCGCAGGAGGCGCCGTCGAAGCCCTTCTTCGAGGAGTCGTAACCGATTTCCAGGATCTTGTTCCGGACGAGGGTCGGGATGTCCGCCCACGCCTTGGTGGTCACCTCGCCGGCCACGTGCACCAGGCCGGTGGTGATCAGCGTCTCGACGGCGACGCGCGAGGTCGGGTCCTCGCGCAGGAGGGCATCGAGGATGGTGTCGCTGATCTGGTCAGCGATCTTGTCGGGGTGCCCCTCGGTGACGGACTCCGAGGTGAACAGACGACGGGACACAACGCTCCCTGGGGTTGCAGCGGCTGCTGGCTACTCGTGGCTCGGACCGGCAGGGGGCTGCGCCCCGCGACGTTCCACGAACAGTCTATCGGTCGTGGTCGGGGTGTGGACCAGGTGTCTCGCCTGGCGAATGCCCCGCGGCGGCCGGAACCGGCCGCCGACAAGGGCGGAACGTCCGTTCCGGTGGGACGCGAATCACTCGCGAGGAGGTGTTTCGCCCCCTTCTCCCGGCCGGCGGCGTGCCGGGCGGCGACCGGACCCGGACATCTCAGTCGGTGGGACGCAGCCGGGGCAGGACCAGGTCCCAGACCGTCTCGGCGAGCGCTTCCTTCGGTCCGTACGGCACGGGGGTCTCGGCGCCGTCCGCGGCGAGCACCACGGCCTCGTTCTCCTCGGAGCCGAAGGTCTTGCGCTCCCCCACCTCGTTGACGACGAGGAGGTCGCAGCCCTTGCGGGCGAGCTTCTCGCGTCCGTTGGCGAGGACGTCGTCGGTCTCGGCGGCGAAGCCGACGACCACCTGGCCGGGCAGGGCCCGGTCGGCGGAGAGCTCGGCGAGGATGTCGGGGTTGCGGACGAGCTCGACCACGGGGGCGCCGTCGTCGCCCTTCTTCTTGATCTTGCCGGGGGCGTAGACGGCCGGCCGGAAGTCGGCGACGGCGGCCGCCATGACCACCGCGTCGGCGTCGGCGACGGCCTTGAGGACGGCCTCGCGGAGCTGGACGGCGGTGCCGACGTGGACGACGTCGACGCCGGCCGGGTCGGGGAGGCCGGTGTTGGCCTCGACGAGGGTGACCCTGGCCCCCCGGGCGGCGGCGGCCCGGGCGAGGGCGTAGCCCTGCTTGCCGGAGGAGCGGTTGCCCAGGTAGCGGACGGGGTCGAGGGGCTCGCGGGTGCCGCCCGCGCTGACCACGACGTGGCGGCCGGCGAGGTCGGGGGCGGTGGCGCCCCGGGCCAGGACGCGGCGGCAGACCTCGAAGATCTCGCCGGGGTCGGGGAGCCGGCCCTTGCCGGTGTCGGCGCCGGTGAGGCGCCCGACGGCGGGCTCGACGACGACGGCGCCGCGGCGGCGCAGGGTCGCCACGTTCTCCTGGGTCGCCGGGTGCTCCCACATCTCGGTGTGCATGGCGGGGGCGAAGACGACGGGACAGCGCGCGGTGAGCAGCGTGTTGGTGAGCAGGTCGTCGGCGAGGCCGTGGGCGGCCTTGGCGAGCATGTCGGCGGTGGCGGGGGCGACCACGACGAGGTCGGCGGCCTGGCCGATGCGCACGTGCGGCACCTCGTGGACGGACTCCCACACCTCGGTGGAGACGGGGTTCCCGGAGAGCGCGGACCAGGTGGCCTCGCCGACGAAGTGCAGTGCGGAGTCGGTGGGCACGACCCGGACGTCGTGGCCCGACTCGGTGAACCTGCGGAGCAGCTCGCACGCCTTGTAGGCGGCGATGCCGCCGCTGACGCCCAGGACGACCTTCGGCTTTGCCACGACTTCCACGACTCCCCGCACTCGGACGCGCACTCGGATGCGTACGACTCCATGAGACACCACAGGCCCGGCGGATGCTCCGCCGGGCCTGTGGTGACAGATATGACAAACGCCGTGCGTTTACTGCGCCGGACCCTCGATGGCCTCGGACGTCAGCAGGCCCGCGTTGATCTCGCGCAGCGCGATCGAGAGCGGCTTCTCGTGGACGTGGGTGTCGACGAGCGGACCCACGTACTCCAGCAGGCCCTCGCCGAGCTGGGAGTAGTACGCGTTGATCTGACGCGCGCGCTTGGCCGCGTAGATCACGAGGCTGTACTTCGAGTCGGTGGCCTCGAGCAGCTCGTCGATCGGCGGGTTGATGATGCCCTCGGGCGCGGTGATGGAAGAGGACACGCTCTACCTTCCGAAGATGGAAAAAAGATCAGACACACTGCAAAAGCCTGGGGATCATTCCCCAGAAGACAGCAGCATCAACGTTAGCAGCTCGCGCGCGACGTCCTCGACGGAGGTGTTGACGAGGGTGGTGTCGAACTCGGCCTCGGCGGCCAGCTCGACCTTCGCGGCGTCGAGGCGGCGCTCGATGACCTCGGGGGACTCGGTGCCGCGGCCGGTGAGGCGGCGGACCAGCTCCTCCCAGCTCGGCGGGGCCAGGAAGACCAGCTGGGACTCGGGCATGGAGTCCTTCACCTGACGGGCTCCCTGGAGGTCGATCTCCAGGAGGACGGGCTCGCCGGCGTCGAGGCGGTCGAGGACCGCGCCGCGCGGGGTGCCGTAGCGGTTGCCCGCGAACTCGGCCCATTCGAGGAGCTCGCCGTTGGCGACCAGCTTGTCGAACTCGTCGTCCGTCACGAAGAAGTAGTGGACGCCGTGCTTCTCACCGGGGCGGGGCTTCCGCGTCGTCGCCGACACCGAGAGCCAGACCTCGGGGTGGACCTTGCGCATATGCGCGACGACCGTGCTCTTGCCGACCCCCGAGGGGCCGGAGAGCACGGTCAGCCGCGGACGTACCTCTGCTGCCATGCAGCGATTATTCCAGTGGTTCACCCCTGCTTGCGCAGGGAGGACGCCGCATGCCGGGAATGTCCCGAAAGGTCAGGCGCCGGTGGAGCCGAACTCACGCTCCAGGGAGGCGATCTGGTTGGAACCGAGACCGCGCACGCGACGGCTCTCGGAGATGCCGAGCCGCTCCATGATCTGCTTGGCGCGGACCTTGCCCACGCCCGGCAGGGACTCGAGGAGCGCGGAGACCTTCATCTTGCCGATGACGTCGTTCTCCTGGCCGGTCTTGATGACCTCGTGGAGGGAGGCTCCGGAGTGCTTGAGTCGATTCTTGACCTCGGCCCGCTCCCGGCGAGCCGCGGCGGCCTTCTCGAGCGCGGCAGCGCGCTGTTCAGGGGTAAGGGGCGGAAGAGCCACGCCTACGTCACCTCGGATGTCGATCTGTCGGATACGGACCGGTGAGGAACCTAGTCGCCCCGCACCAGTGGAGCAACGGTCAACGGAGTGGCCGCTGAACGCCTGCTCTGCCCCGGAGACTAGCGGCCGAGGCCGCTCCAGTCAGCGAGAACAGCGGAAAAGTCCTGGTCAGCATCGACCGACCAGGACTTTTCCGGCATAACGACCGGGTTTTGAGCCAAGTTTTCGTCAAGTGGTGAGACGGCGGGGCGGCGCGGAGGCCGGAACCGGCCCGATCCGCTCCGACCTGCGGATTGACCCCGGACCGGTCCGCACCCGCCCCCCGGAGGGGTTACGCGCCGACGGCCGCGCGGATCTCGTCCGCGTACCGGAGCGCCGAGTCCCGCAGGGCGGTCGCGTCCGGACCGTGCCGCAGGACCCCGCGGCTGACGTTCGGGACGACGTTGCGGACCGCCGCGCCGAAGACGGCGGGGAGGTCGGCGGGGGTCGCGCCCTGGGCGCCGATGCCGGGGGCCAGGAGGGGGCCGTTGATGTCCAGGTCGAAGGAGGACAGGTCGCCGAGGGTGGCGCCGACGACCGCGCCGAAGGAGCCCATCGGGGTCTCCCCCGCGTTCTCCTCGGCCAGGTGGGCGAGCATCGTCGCGCCGATCGTCCGCCCGGCGGGGTCGTCGGTGCGGACGGCCCGCTGGACCTCGCTCCCCTCCGGGTTCGAGGTGAGGGCGAGGACGAAGAGGCCGGCGCCGGACTCCCGGGCCAGGTCGACGGCCGGCTTCAGGGAGCCGTAGCCGAGGTACGGGGAGACCGTGAGCGCGTCGGAGAAGAGCGGGGAGTCCTTGCGCAGGAAGGCCTCGGCGTAGGCGGCCATGGTGGAGCCGATGTCGCCGCGCTTGGCGTCCATGACGACCAGGCCGCCCGCCGCGCGCAGGTCGGAGACGGCGCGCTCCAGGACGGCCACGCCCCGCGAGCCGAAGCGCTCGAAGAAGGCGGACTGGGGCTTGAAGACGGCCACGGTGCCGGCGAGGGCTTCCACGACGGTGAAGGTGAAGCGCTCCAGGCCGGCGATGTCGTCGGTGAGGCCCCAGGAGTCGAGCAGGGCGGCGTGCGGGTCGATGCCGACGCAGAGCGGGCCGCGCTCGTCCATGGCGGAGCGCAGGCGGGCGCCGAAGGGGATCGTCATTTCGCGGCCTTTCGGTTGTCGGCGCCGACGGCCTCGGCGAGGGTGGCGTACGGGGAGGCCGCGAGGCGCGCGGCGAGGCCCTTGTGGATCGCGCGGGCGTAGAAGGGGCCCTCGTAGACGAAGGCGCTGTAGCCCTGGACCAGGGTGGCGCCGGCGAGGATGCGCTGCCAGGCGTCCTCGGCGTTCTCGATGCCGCCGACGCCGACGAGGACCAGGCGGTCGCCCACGCGCGCGTGGAGGCGGCGCAGGACCTCCAGGGAGCGCTGCTTGACCGGGCGGCCGGACAGCCCGCCGGTCTCCTCGATCAGCTCGGGCGCGGACTTCAGGCCCAGGCCCTCGCGGGCGATGGTGGTGTTGGTGGCGATGATGCCGTCCAGGCCCAGCTCCAGGGCGAGGTCGGCGACCGCGTCCACGTCCTCGTCGGCCAGGTCGGGGGCGATCTTGACCAGGAGCGGGACCCGGCGGTCGGTGGCCGTGCGGTCGGCGGCCTCCCGTACGGCCGTCAGGAGGGGGCGCAGGGACTCGGTGGCCTGGAGGTTGCGCAGGCCGGGGGTGTTCGGGGAGGAGACGTTGACGACGAGGTAGTCGGCGTGCGCGGCGAGGCGCTCGGTGGACTTCACGTAGTCGGCGGCGGCCTCGGCCTCGGGGACGACCTTGGTCTTGCCGATGTTGACGCCCACGACCGTCCTGAACACCGGTACGCGCGCGTGGAGGCGGGCGGCGACGGCGGCGGAGCCCTCGTTGTTGAAGCCCATGCGGTTGATCAGGGCGCGGTCCGGGACGAGCCGGAAGAGGCGCTTCCTGGGGTTGCCGGGCTGGGCCTCGCCGGTGACGGTGCCGATCTCGACGTGGTCGAAGCCGAGCATGGCCATGCCGTCGATGGCGACGGCGTTCTTGTCGAAGCCGGCGGCGAGGCCGAAGGGGCCGTGCATGCGCAGGCCGAGGGCCTCGGTGCGCAGCTCCTCGTACCGGGGGGCGAGGGCGGCGGCGACGAAGGTGCGGAGCACCGGGACGCGGGCGGCCAGGCGGATCCAGCGGAAGGCCAGGTAGTGGGCCTCCTCGGGGTCCATGCGCTTGAAGACCAGGTGGAAGAACAGCTTGTACATCGTCCGAAATATCCCTTGTTCGGTCATGAAGAGGGGGACACCGCGCTGTGGCCGGTGTCCCCCCTTCTCCGTACGGCTGCTAGTCGCGGGCCGCGACGAGGTGCTCGGCGTGCTCCTGGAGGGAGCGGACGCCGGCGCCGCCGTGGTTGAGCGCGTCGATGCCCTGGACGGCCGCGGCGAGCGCCTGGACGGTGGTCAGGCACGGGACGCCCCGGGCGACGGCGGCGGTGCGGATCTCGTAGCCGTCGAGGCGGCCGCCGGTGCCGTAGGGGGTGTTGACGATGAGGTCGACCTCGCCGTCGTGGATCAGCTGGACGATCGTCTTCTCGCCGTGCGGGCCCTCGCCCTCGCTGAGCTTGCGCACGACGGTGGCGTTGATGCCGTTGCGCTTGAGGACCTCGGCGGTGCCGGAGGTGGCCAGGAGCTCGAAGCCGTGGGCGACCAGCTCGCGGGCCGGGAAGATCATCGAGCGCTTGTCGCGGTTGGCGACCGAGATGAACGCCCGCCCCTTGGTCGGCAGCGGCCCGTAGGCGCCGGCCTGCGACTTTGCGTACGCCGTGCCGAAGACCGAGTCGATGCCCATGACCTCGCCGGTGGAGCGCATCTCCGGGCCGAGGACGGTGTCGACGCCGCGGCCGTGGATGTCGCGGAAGCGGCTCCAGGGCATGACGGCCTCCTTGACGGAGATCGGCGCGTCGAACGGCAGGGTGCCGCCGTCGCCGGTCCTCGGCAGCAGGCCCTCGGCGCGCAGCTCGGCGATGGTGGCGCCCAGCGAGATGCGGGCGGCGGCCTTCGCCAGCGGCACCGC
Organism: Streptomyces cinereoruber; assembly: GCF_009299385.1. NCBI lineage: Bacteria > Bacillati > Actinomycetota > Actinomycetes > Kitasatosporales > Streptomycetaceae > Streptomyces > Streptomyces cinereoruber. The sequence continues at coordinate 1,476,074 of NZ_CP023693.1, forward strand.
GGTGGCCTTGGAGGTGAAGGGGACGGTCCGGGAGGCGCGCGGGTTGGCCTCCAGGACGTAGAGGATGTCCCCGGCCATCGCGAACTGGATGTTGATCAGGCCGCGGACGCCGACGCCCTTGGCGATGGCCTCGGTGGAGGCGCGCAGCCGCTTGATGTCGTGGCCGCCGAGGGTGATCGGGGGCAGGGCGCAGGCCGAGTCGCCGGAGTGGATGCCGGCCTCCTCGATGTGCTCCATCACGCCGCCGAGGTAGAGCTCCTCGCCGTCGTAGAGCGCGTCCACGTCGATCTCGATCGCGTCGTCGAGGAAGCGGTCGACCAGGACCGGCCGGGTGGGGCTGATCTCGGTGGACTCGGCGATGTACGACTCCAGGCGGGCCTCGTCGTACACGATCTCCATGCCGCGGCCGCCGAGCACGTACGACGGGCGGACCAGGACGGGGTAGCCGATCTCGTCCGCGATGGCCTTGGCGCCGGCGAAGGTGGTGGCGGTGCCGTGCTTGGGGGCCGGGAGGCCCGCCTCGGCGAGGACCTGGCCGAAGGCGCCACGGTCCTCGGCGGCGTGGATGGCCTCCGGGGAGGTGCCGACGACCGGCACGCCGTTGTCCTTGAGCGCCTGGGACAGACCGAGCGGGGTCTGGCCGCCGAGCTGGACGACGACGCCGGCGACGGGCCCGGCGAGGGTCTCGGCGTGGACGATCTCCAGCACGTCTTCGAGCGTGAGCGGCTCGAAGTACAGGCGGTCGGAGGTGTCGTAGTCCGTGGAGACGGTCTCGGGGTTGCAGTTGACCATCACGGTCTCGTAGCCCGCGTCGCTCAGGGCGAAGGAGGCGTGGACGCAGGAGTAGTCGAACTCGATGCCCTGGCCGATGCGGTTCGGGCCGGAGCCGAGGATGATCACGGCGGGCTTCTCGCGCGGCGCGACCTCGGACTCCTCGTCGTAGGAGGAGTAGAAGTACGGCGTCTTGGCGGCGAACTCGGCGGCGCAGGTGTCGACCGTCTTGTAGACCGGGCGGACGCCGAGGGCGTGCCGGACCTCGCGGACGACGTCCTCGCGCAGGCCGCGGATCTCGGCGATCTGGACGTCGGAGAAGCCGTGGCGCTTGGCCTCGGCCAGGAGCGCGGGGTCGAGCTTCTCGGCGGCGGCCAGCTCGTCGGCGATCTCCTTGATCAGGAAGAGCTGATCGACGAACCACGGGTCGATCTTCGTGGCGTCGAAGACCTCCTCCGGGGTGGCGCCGGCCCGGATCGCCCGCATGACCGTGTTGATCCGGCCGTCGGTCGGGCGGACGGACTCGCGCAGCAGCTCGTCCTTGTCCCCGGGCTCGCCCACGAAGGTGAACTGCGAGCCCTTCTTCTCCAGGGAGCGCAGGGCCTTCTGCAGCGCCTCGGTGAAGTTGCGGCCGATCGCCATCGCCTCGCCGACCGACTTCATGGTCGTGGTCAGCGTGGAGTCGGCGGCGGGGAACTTCTCGAAGGCGAAGCGGGGAGCCTTGACGACGACGTAGTCGAGCGTGGGCTCGAAGGACGCCGGGGTCTTCTCCGTGATGTCGTTCGGGATCTCGTCCAGCGTGTAGCCGACGGCGAGGCGGGCCGCGATCTTGGCGATCGGGAAGCCGGTCGCCTTGGAGGCCAGGGCGCTCGACCGGGAGACGCGGGGGTTCATCTCGATGACGATGATGCGGCCGTCGTCCGGGTTGACCGCGAACTGGATGTTGCAGCCGCCGGTGTCGACGCCGACCTCGCGGATGATCGCGATGCCGATGTCGCGCAGCCGCTGGTACTCGCGGTCGGTGAGCGTCATCGCCGGGGCGACGGTGATCGAGTCGCCGGTGTGGACGCCCATCGGGTCGAAGTTCTCGATGGAGCAGACGACCACGACGTTGTCGTTCTTGTCGCGCATCAGCTCCAGCTCGTACTCCTTCCAGCCGAGGATGGACTCCTCCAGGAGCACCTCGGTGGTGGGAGAGAGCGTCAGGCCCTGGCCGGCGATGCGGCGCAGCTCCTCCTCGTCGTGGGCGAAGCCGGAGCCGGCGCCGCCCATGGTGAAGGAGGGGCGGACGACGACGGGGTAGCCGCCGAGCGTCTCGACGCCCTTGAGGACGTCGTCCATGGAGTGGCAGATGACCGAGCGGGCGGACTCGCCGTGGCCGATCTTGCCCTTGACGGCCTCGACGACGCCCTTGAAGAGGTCGCGGTCCTCGCCCTTGTGGATGGCCTCGACGTTGGCGCCGATCAGCTCGACGCCGTACTTCTCCAGGACGCCCTGCTCGTGCATGGAGATCGCGGTGTTCAGCGCGGTCTGGCCGCCGAGGGTGGGCAGGAGGGCGTCGGGGCGCTCCTTGGCGATGATCTTCTCGACGAACTCCGGGGTGATCGGCTCGACGTACGTGGCGTCGGCGATCTCGGGGTCGGTCATGATCGTGGCCGGGTTGGAGTTGACCAGGATCACCCGCAGGCCTTCGGCCTTGAGGATGCGGCACGCCTGGGTGCCGGAGTAGTCGAACTCCGCGGCCTGGCCGATCACGATCGGGCCGGAGCCGATGACCAGGACGGACTGGATATCGGTGCGCTTAGGCACGCTCGGCCTCCATCAGGGCGGTTTCCATCAAAGACGTGAAGCGGTCGAAGAGGTACGCGGCGTCGTGCGGACCCGCGGCCGCCTCGGGGTGGTACTGGACCGAGAAGGCGGGCCGGTCGAGCAGCTGGAGGCCCTCCACCACGTTGTCGTTGAGACAGACGTGGGAGACCTCGGCGCGCCCGAAGGGGGTGTCGGAGACCTTGTCGAGGGGCGCGTCCACGGCGAAGCCGTGGTTGTGCGCGGTGACCTCGACCTTGCCGGTGGTGCGGTCCTGGACCGGCTGGTTGATGCCCCGGTGGCCGTACTTCAGCTTGTACGTGCCGAAGCCGAGGGCGCGGCCCAGGATCTGGTTGCCGAAGCAGATGCCGAAGAGCGGCGTCTTGCGCTCCAGGACGGCCTGCATGAGGGCGACGGGGCCGTCGGCGGTGGCCGGGTCGCCGGGGCCGTTGGAGAAGAACACCCCGTCGGGCTGGACGGCGTAGACGTCCTCGGCGGTGGCGGTGGCGGGCAGGACGTGGACCTCGATGCCGCGCTCGGCCATCCGGTGCGGGGTCATGCCCTTGATGCCGAGGTCGACGGCGGCGACGGTGAACCTCTTCTCGCCGATCGCGGGGACGACGTACGTCTCCTGGGTGGCGACCTCGGCGGAGAGGTTCGCACCCTTCATCTCGGGCTGCGCCTTGACCTTGGCGAGCAGGGCCTCGTCGCGGACGCCCGTCCAGGCGTCGCCGGAGAAGATGCCGACGCGCATGGCGCCGCGCTCGCGCAGGTGGCGGGTGAGGGCGCGGGTGTCGACGCCGGAGATCCCGACGACGCCCTGGCGCTCCAGCTCCTCGTCCAGGGAGCGCTTCGCGCGCCAGTTGGAGGAGACGCGGGCGGGGTCGCGGACGACGTAGCCGGAGACCCAGATGCGACCGGACTCGGGGTCCTCGTCGTTGACGCCGGTGTTGCCGACGTGCGGGGCGGTCATGACCACGACCTGGCGGTGGTACGACGGGTCGGTGAGGGTCTCCTGGTAGCCGGTCATGCCGGTGGAGAACACGGCCTCGCCGAAGGTCTCCCCCACGGCCCCGTAGGCGCGGCCGCGGAAGATGCGGCCGTCCTCCAGGACGAGTACGGCGGGAGCCTTGGCAGCTCCCCTGGTGGAGGTCGTCATCGTGCGATGCCTTCCGTTGCGCTGATCATGGAGTTGACGGTCTGGACCCAGGCGGTGTGTTCCGCCGCCCGGTCGGACCGGAAGCCGGAGTCGAGGAGGGTGCCGCCGTGCTCCCAGGTGACGATCAGGAGCCCGCCCTCGGCGAGGACCTTTCCGGCGATGCCCTTGTCGAGGCGTGCCTCGCGCAGGGCGTCGGCCGGGATGTGGAAGTCGTTCGCCCCGGGGCGGACGACCGTGATCCCGGCGTCGGTGAGCGTGAGCTCGACGCGGCTGCGGACGCCGAGGCCGTGGGCGACGATCCGGTCGAGCCACTGCCCGGCGGTCGTGGACCCGTGGTAGCGCCCGCCGAGGGTCAGTTTCGCCTCGCCGGCCGTCTCCGGCACGGCGGGCAGGGCGGGGAGGTCGGACTGGAGGCTGCCGCGCCACTTCCAGCCCTGGCGCATGAGCCAGTACACGAAGGCGATGAAGAGCAGCAGTCCGGCGACCCAGCCGATCCTTCCGGCCCAGTCGGTCACCTCCGCCGACTTCTTCTCTGCTGCCTCTGCGGCGATTGCGATGAGTGGTGTCACGCCAGCTTCCCGTCCACGACCGTTGCCCGGCCCCGCAGGAAGGTGTGGGTGACGCGTCCCGGCAGCTCGCGGCCCTCGTACGGGGTGTTGCGGCTGCGGGAGGCGAAGTCCGCGGGGTCCACGACTCCACGGTAAGCCGGATCGACCAGGGTCAGGTTCGCGGGCTCACCAGCCGAGACGGGGCGTCCGTGGCCGGTGGCCCGGCCGATGCGGGCGGGGGCGAAGGACATGCGGTCGGCGACGCCGGCCCAGTCGAGGAGCCCGGTCTCGACCATCGTCTGCTGGACGACGGAGAGGGCGGTCTCCAGGCCGACCATGCCCATGGCGGCCGCGGCCCACTCGCAGTCCTTGTCCTCGTGCGGGTGGGGGGCGTGGTCGGTGGCGACGATGTCGATCGTGCCGTCGGCCAGCGCCTCGCGGAGCGCGAGGACGTCCTTCTCGGTGCGCAGCGGCGGGTTGACCTTGTAGACCGGGTTGTACGAGCGGACCAGCTCGTCCGTGAGGAGGAGGTGGTGCGGGGTGACCTCGGCGGTGACGTCGATGCCGCGGGACTTGGCCCAGCGGACGATCTCGACGGAGCCGGCGGTGGAGAGGTGGCAGATGTGGACGCGGGAGCCGACGTGCTCGGCGAGGAGGACGTCGCGGGCGATGATCGACTCCTCGGCGACGGCGGGCCAGCCGCCGAGGCCGAGCTCGGCGGAGACGATCCCCTCGTTCATCTGGGCGCCCTCGGTGAGGCGGGGCTCCTGGGCGTGCTGGGCGACGACGCCGCCGAAGGCCTTCACGTACTCCAGGGCGCGGCGCATGATCACGGCGTCGTCCACGCACTTGCCGTCGTCGGAGAAGACGGTGACGCCGGCGGCGGAGTCGTGCATGGCGCCGAGCTCGGCGAGCTTCCTGCCCTCCAGGCCGACGGTGACGGCGCCGATGGGCTGCACGTCGCAGTAGCCGGACTCCTTGCCGAGGCGCCAGACCTGCTCGACGACGCCGGCGGTGTCGGCGACCGGGTGGGTGTTGGCCATGGCGAAGACGGAGGTGTAGCCGCCGGAGGCGGCGGCGCGGGTGCCGGTGAGGACGGTCTCGGAGTCCTCGCGGCCGGGCTCGCGCAGGTGGGTGTGGAGGTCGACCAGGCCGGGGAGGAGGATCTGCCCGTCGGCCTCGATCACGGTCGCGCCCTCGGCGGACAGCCCCGCACCGACCTCGGCAATGGTCTCGCCGTCGATCAGGACGTCCTGCGGCTCGCCGCCCAGTACCTTCGCGCCGCGGATCAGGATCTTGCTCATGGTTACTTGTTCTCCTCGGTGCGGGCGGCGGGGGTGGTGGTGACGGCGGGCTCGGAGCCGCCCAGGAGCAGGTAGAGCACGGCCATGCGGACGGAGACGCCGTTGGCGACCTGCTCGACGACCGTGCAGCGGTCGGAGTCGGCGACCTCGGCGGTGATCTCCATGCCGCGGACCATGGGGCCGGGGTGCATCACGATGGCGTGCTCGGGCATCTTCGCCATCCGCTCGCCGTCGAGGCCGTAGCGGCGCGAGTACTCGCGCTCGGTGGGGAAGAAGGCGGCGTTCATCCGCTCGCGCTGCACGCGCAGCATCATCACGGCGTCGGACTTCGGCAGCACGGCGTCGAGGTCGTACGAGACCTCGCAGGGCCAGGTCTCGACGCCGACGGGGACCAGGGTGGGCGGGGCCACCAGGGTGACCTCGGCGCCGAGGGTGTGCAGCAGGTCGACGTTGGAGCGGGCGACCCGGCTGTGCAGGACGTCGCCGACGAGGGTGATCCGCCTGCCCGCGAGGTCCTGGCCGAGTCCGGCGTCGCGGCCGACGAGGCGGCGGCGCATGGTGAAGGCGTCCAGGAGGGCCTGGGTGGGGTGCTGGTGGGTGCCGTCGCCGGCGTTGACGACGGGGGCGTCGATCCAGCCGGAGGTGGCGAGGCGGTACGGGGCGCCGGAGGCGCCGTGCCGGATGACGACCGCGTCGACGCCCATGGCTTCCAGGGTCTGGGCGGTGTCCTTGAGGGACTCGCCCTTGGAGACGCTGGAGCCCTTGGCCGCGAAGTTGATGACGTCGGCGGAGAGGCGCTTCTCGGCGGCCTCGAAGGAGATCCGGGTCCGGGTGGAGTCCTCGAAGAAGAGGTTGCAGATGGTGCGGCCGCGCAGGGTCGGCAGCTTCTTGATGGGCCGGTCGGCCACCCGGGCCATCTCCTCGGCGGTGTCGAGGATCAGTACGGCGTCGTCGCGGGTGAGGTCGGCGGCCGAGATGAGGTGACGCATCATCGGGGGTTTCTCTCCGTGGTGGGGAGGCGTGAGGGCGTGCGGGGGCAGGGGGGTGCCCCGGCCCCGGCGGGAAGGCCGGTCCGGCTAGGAGGCGGGCTTGGAGCCGAGCAGGACGGTGTCGCGACCGTCTTCCTCGGCGAGCAGGACCTTGACCGTCTCCCGCAGCGACGTGGGGAGGTTCTTGCCGACGTAGTCGGCGCGGATGGGCAGCTCGCGGTGGCCGCGGTCGACGAGGACGGCGAGCTGGACGCCGCGGGGGCGGCCGATGTCGCCGAGGGCGTCGAGGGCGGCGCGGATGGTGCGGCCGGAGAAGAGGACGTCGTCGACGAGGACGACGAGGCGCCCGTCGATGCCGTCGGCGGGGATCTCGGTGCGGCCGATGGCGCGGGCGGGCCTCATCCGCAGGTCGTCCCGGTACATGGTGATGTCGAGGGAGCCGACCGGGATCTTGGTGCCGGTGATGGCGGCGAGCTTCTCGGCGAGCCGGCGGGCGAGGAAGACGCCGCGGGTGGGGATGCCGAGGAGGACCACGTCGTCGGCGCCCTTGGCGCGCTCGACGATCTCGTGGGCGATGCGGGTGAGGACCCGCGCGATGTCGGGGCCTTCGAGAACGGGCCGCGCGTCGTCGCCGTACTGCTGCTGGGTGTCCAGCCGGGTGTCCATGGGAAACGGACCTCCTTCTCCGCCTCACGGGACGGCTCTTAAAGGACGTCGTACTTGCGGCTCAACCCTACCAGGGGTGGCGCGGCGCCCTCCGCGCACCCCCGCGCCCCTCCGGGCGCCGTCCCCCGGGCGGGGGCGGTACGGACCTTTCGGCTTGACGGGTGGGTGTAACGCTGCGTAACCTCACAGTGAGTTACCAGCCGCGCGGCGCAGCCGCATGTCGTCACAGCGTCCGGGAGCGTTATGTCCAGCGAATACGCAAAGCAGCTCGGGGCCAAACTCCGTGCCATCCGCACCCAGCAGGGTCTTTCGCTCCACGGGGTGGAGGAGAAGTCCCAGGGCCGCTGGAAGGCCGTGGTGGTCGGCTCGTACGAGCGGGGCGACCGCGCCGTGACCGTGCAGCGCCTCGCCGAGCTGGCGGACTTCTACGGGGTGCCGGTGCAGGAGCTCCTGCCGGGCACGACGCCGGGCGGGGCCGCCGAGCCGCCGCCGAAGCTGGTCCTGGACCTGGAGCGCCTGGCCCACGTCCCGCAGGAGAAGGCCGGCCCGCTCCAGCGCTACGCCGCGACGATCCAGTCGCAGCGCGGCGACTACAACGGCAAGGTGCTGTCGATCCGCCAGGACGACCTGCGCACCCTCGCCGTCATCTACGACCAGTCCCCCTCGGTCCTCACCGAGCAGCTGATCAGCTGGGGCGTGCTGGACGCGGACGCGCGCCGCGCGGTCGCCCACGAGGACAGCTGACCCCTTCCGAGGGTCCAGCAGAAACGTACCGCCGGATCCGTGGACGTCGCCGACGTCCACGGATCTCGTGTTTTCCGGCCCGTACGGAGCGCTTCCGGGGCCGGGGAAGCGTTCGGGTCCCCGCGGGGCCACCCGAACGGCCGAAGGGGCCCGCAGCGTCGAATGCTGCGGGCCCCTTCGGCTACCGGGTGGGGGCGGGACTCAGGCGTCCACGTCCCGGCGCAGCCGCGGCTTCAGGTCCTTGAAGCGCGCGAGCAGGCCGTTGACGAAGGCGGGCGACTCGTCGGTGGAGAACTCCTTGGCGAGCTGCACCGCCTCGTCGATCGCGACCGCGTCCGGCGTGCCGTCCTCCCAGATCAGCTCGTACGCGCCGAGGCGCACGATGTTCCGGTCGGCGGCGGGCATCCGGTCGAGGTCCCAGTCCACCGCGTAGGTGGCGATGAGCTCGTCGATCCGCGCCACGTGGGACGCGTACCCCTCGACCAGCTGCATGGTGAACTCGTTGACCGGCGGCTGCCGGTCGTCCGACCGGGCGTGCCGGACCTGGTCCGCGAGGACCTCCTGGACGGAGGTGTCGCGCTGGTCGGCCTCGAAGAGGATCTGGAAGGCGCGCTTGCGGGCCTTGCTCCGAGCGGCCACGGTTAGTCGTTCACCCGGCCGAGGTAGTCGCTGGTGCGCGTGTCGACCTTGACCTTCTCACCGGTGGTGACGAAGAGCGGGACCTGGATCTCGTGGCCGGTCTCCAGGGTGGCGGGCTTGGTGCCGCCGGTGGAGCGGTCGCCCTGGACGCCCGGGTCGGTGTGCTGGATGGTCAGCGTGACGGCGGCGGGGAGCTCGACGTAGAGCACCGAGCCCTCGTGCTGCGCGACGGAGGCGGTGAAGCCCTCGACCAGGAAGTTCGCGGCGTCGCCGACGGCCTTGCGCTCGACCATCAGCTGGTCGTACGTCTCCATGTCCATGAAGACGAAGTAGTCGCCGTCCATGTAGGAGAACTGCATGTCGCGACGGTCGATGGTGGCCGTCTCGACCTTGACGCCCGCGTTGAAGGTCTTGTCGACGACCTTGCCGGACAGCACGTTCTTGAGCTTGGTGCGCACGAAGGCCGGGCCCTTGCCGGGCTTGACGTGCTGGAACTCGACGACGGACCAGAGCTGGCCGCCTTCGAGCTTGAGCACCATGCCGTTCTTGAGGTCGTTCGTGGAAGCCACGGTTGCGGAATCTCCTGGACTCTGGACTGACGTGGGACCGGGGAGGCGTGCGCGCCCTAGAGCGCGAGCAGCTCCTTGGTCGTGATGGTGAGTAGCTCGGGACCGCCGTCCGCCTCCTGGCGCACGACGAGCGTGTCATCGATCCGGACCCCGCCCCGGCCCGGGAGGTGGACCCCCGGTTCGACGGTGACCGGCACACAAGCGTCCAGTTTACCCATGGCTGAAGGTGACAACTGCGGGTCCTCGTCGATTTCGAGCCCCACACCGTGCCCCGTGAGGGGGACGGCGGCCTCCGCGTGGCCCCCCGCCTTCAGGATCCGGCGGGCCGCCCTGTCCACGTCCCGGTACTCGGCGCCGGGCACCAGGGACTCCCGGCCGGCCCGCTGAGCGGCGAAGACGAGCTCGTACAGCTCGATCTGCCACTCGGCGGGAGTGGTGCCGATGACGAACGTGCGGCCGATCTCGCACCGGTAGCCGCGGTAGTCGGCGCCGAGGCAGACGGAGAGGAAATCGCCCTCCTCGACCCGGCGGTCGGTGGGCCGGTGCCCCCGGCGGCCGGAGTGCGGGCCGGTCGCCACCGAGGTGGGGAAGGCGGCCCCGTCGGCGCCGTGGTCGACGAGCCGGCGCTCCAGCTCCAGGGCGAGGTGGCGCTCGGTCCGCCCCACCAGGATGGATTCGAGGAGTTCGCCGAGGGCCTGATCGGCGATCTCGGCGGCGATCCGCAGGCAGCCGATCTCGTCCTCGTCCTTGACGATCCTGAGCTGCTCCACGGCGCAGTCGAGGTCGGTGAGGCGCGGGGCGGACGCTACGCCCCCCATGGCCCGGTGCCGGGCCACCGTCAGGTGGTGCTCCTCGACGGCGAGCGCGTCGGCGCCCGCCCGGCGGGCGAGGTCCACGGCGGCGACGGCCGGATCCCCTCCCCCGGTGGGCAGGACCTCCTGCCGGAGCAGTTCGTCGAGCCGTCCGTCGGCCGGTTCGCCGCCGGGAGCGACGGGACGGAGCAGGACGTCCGCCTCCGGCTCGGGGCCGACGAGCAGGACGGCGCCCGGCGGGGAACCGCCCGCGAGATAGCGGACGTTGGCGGGGCGGGAGACCAGGGCCGCCGGGCTGCCCGCGGCCGCGCACCTGTCGCGCAGCCGTACACGGCGGTCCGCATACACCTCTGACATGCTCCGAGCCTACGAGCAGCGGGCCGCGACGGCCTGTTCGGAACGGCCGACCGGGGCCCGCGGCGGGCACGGCCTCACCAGGAGGGCGGGCTCGCGATCGCGCGGGCGAGGACGTCGTCCAGGACGCGGGCGGTGGTCTCGACGTCGTACGTGGAGTTGTCGATGATCGGCAGGCCCGAGCCGTACCAGCCGGCCATCCGGCCGTGGATGGCGGCGACCTCCTCGTCCGAGAGGCGCCGGTTGCCGCTGCGCTTGGCGTTGCGCTCCAGGACGACCTCCAGGCCGGGCAGGAGGACGACGGGCAGCAGGCCGGGGCCGACGTGGCGCTTCCAGCCGCCGAGGCCGACGACGGGCCGGTCGGGGAAGACGGCGTCGTCGACGATGCAGGAGATGCCGTTGGCGAGGAAGTTGCGCGCGGCGAAGCCGCAGGTGCGGCGGGCGAGCCGGTACTGCGCCTCGGAGTGCTCGTTCCACCCGGACTGGGGGTCGGCGAAGCCGGAGCAGACCCATTCGCGGACGTCGTCCAGGCTGATGTGCGCGGTGGGCACGCGGCGGCGCTGCGCCCAGTGCCGGGCGACGGTCGTCTTGCCGGCGCCGGCGGGGCCGATGAGCAGCACGGCCAGGGTCGCGGCGCCGGTCCCGGCGCCGTGCTCCACGGGCGGCGCGACCGGGGGCGGCAGCGGGACGGCCCCGGTGGGGTCGGCGCGGGGGGGCGGCGGGGCGGTGGGGTAGTGGGGGGCGCCGGGGGGCCGGGGGGCCGCCGGGGGGCGGGGGGCCGTGGCCGACTGGGGGGCCGGAGGAGAGGGAGGGACTGCCGGGGGCTGGGGGGCCTGGGGGTGGCCGGTCCCTTGAGATCCGGCCCCCTGGTGCGTGGCCCCCCGGTGCCCGGGTATGCCGCCGGGGCCGCCCGCGCCCCATCCCTGGGGGCCCGGCCCCGGGGAAGCCTGTGCCGGCGGGTGCGGGGGCGCGGCCGGGGGCCGGGCGGGGGTGCCGCCCGGGACGGCCGGATGGACGCCGAGGCGGGAGCCGGCGCCCGGCCCCGTGCCCGGCGCCGTCCCCGGGTAGGGGCCGCCTCCCGGTCCGGCCGGCCGGCCGGTGTCTCCCGCCCCGGGAACGGGGGCGGGCGTGCCGCCCGACCGCTCGTGCGGTGGCAGCGGACCCCCCACTGCGTGCTGCATCCGGTGCCACTCCGTCTCGTACGCCTGTCGTCACCCGGGACCGGTCGTGTACCCGGACGGCGGAACGTTACCGCTCCCGGCCCCCGCAGGGGGAACGGCCGGGGGCGCTTTCGGGTGCCCGACCGGCCGGAACCCGTTCGGTCCCGGCCGGGACCCCGTCAGTCGGGTCAGTCGGGCAGTTCCTCGGCGAGCGCCCGCAGGGCCAGCCGGTAGGAGCCGATGCCGAACCCGGCGACCGTCCCGGTCGCCACGGCCGCGATCACCGAGGTGTGCCGGAACTCCTCGCGGGCGTACGGGTTCGAGATGTGCACCTCGATCAGCGGCGCGGTCCGCTGGGCGGCTGCGTCCCTCATCCCGTACGAGTAGTGCGTGAACGCCCCGGGGTTGATCACGACCGGGACCGCGCCGTCCGCCGCCTCGTGGAGCCAGCGGATCATCTCGCCCTCGTCGTTGGTCTCCCGCACCTCGACGTCGAAGCCCAGCTCCGCGCCGAGGGTGCGGCAGGACTCGACGAGCCCCTTGTACGAGGTGGCGCCGTAGATGTCGGGTTCGCGGGAGCCGAGCCGGCCCAGGTTGGGGCCGTTGAGCACCAGTACCGGACGCGGGTCGCTCACGCCGACACCTCGCCGTACGCAGCGATCAGGACGGCCGGGTCGGGGCCCTCCAGGACGGTGGGCTTGGCGAGGCCGTCGAGCACGATGAACCGCAGCAGGTCGCCGCGGGACTTCTTGTCGACCTTCATGGTCTCCAGGAGCTTGGGCCACTGGTCGCCGCGGTAGGTGAGCGGCAGGCCGACGGACTCCAGGATCGCGCGGTGCCGGTCGGCGGTGGCGTCGTCCAGGCGCCCGGCGAGGCGGCCGAGTTCGGCGGCGAAGACCATGCCGACGGAGACGGCGGCGCCGTGGCGCCACTTGTACCGCTCGTTCTTCTCGATGGCGTGGGCGAGGGTGTGGCCGTAGTTGAGGATCTCGCGGCGGCCGGACTCCTTGAGGTCGCCGGAGACGACCTCGGCCTTGACCTCGATCGAGCGGACGAGCAGCTCGGCGGTGTGCGGGCCGGCCGGGGTCCGGGCCGCCTGCGGGTCCTCCTCGATGAGGTCGAGGATCACCGGGTCGGCGATGAAGCCGGCCTTGATGATCTCCGCGAGGCCGCTGACGTAGTCGTGGACCGGAAGCGAGTCGAGGGCCGCGAGGTCGCAGAGGACCCCGGCGGGCGGGTGGAAGGCGCCGACGAGGTTCTTGCCCTCGGCGGTGTTGATGCCGGTCTTGCCGCCGACGGCCGCGTCGACCATCGCCAGGACGGTGGTCGGCACGGCGATCCAGCGCACGCCCCGCAGCCAGGTCGCGGCGACGAAGCCGGCCAGGTCGGTGGTGGCGCCGCCGCCGACGCCGACGACGACGTCGGTGCGGGTGAAGCCGGTCTGGCCCAGGGCCTTCCAGCAGTAGGCGGCGACCTCGGCGGTCTTGGCCTCCTCGGCGTTCGGCACCTGGATGGCGACCGCCTCGTAGCCCTGCTCGGCGAGGTCGGCGCGCAGCGCCTCCCCGGTGTCGACGAGCGCCTCCGGGTGGATCACGGCGACCCGCTTGGCCCGGTCGCCGATCAGGCCGGGCAGCTCGCCGAGGAGCTGCCGGCCGACCAGTACCTCGTACGGATCCGTGCCCGCGCTGCCGGCCACGTGGATGCGGGTCACGTCCTGGTCCGTCGTCATGCGTCCTTCTCGATTTCCAGTGCCGAGAGGACCGCGGCCGCGACCTCTTCGGGGGTGCGGTCGTCGGTGGCGACGACGACCCGGGCGACTTCGGTGTAGAGGTGGCGGCGCGCCTCCATCAGCTCGCGCCACTGGCGGCGCGGGTTGACGGCGAGCAGGGGCCGCGCGGTGTTGAGGCCGACGCGGCGGACCGCCTCCTCGACGTTCATGGAGAGGTACGCGACGGGCAGCCCGGCGAGCAGTTCGCGGGTGCCGGCGTCGAGGACCGCGCCGCCGCCGAGGGCGAGGACGCCCTCGTGCTCGGCGACGGCCCGGGCGACGGCGTCCCGCTCCAGGGCGCGGAAGTGCTCCTCGCCGTCCTCGACGAAGATGTCGGAGATCTCGCGTCCCTCGGCGGCGACGATGTCGGCGTCGGTGTCCCGGTAGGGCGCGCCGAGCCGTTCGGCCAGGAGCGCGCCCACCGTGGACTTGCCGGATCCCATCGGTCCGACGAGGACGACCAGGGGTCCGGCGGTCACCGGATGTGCAGGTTGTCGAGGTACGACCGCACGTTGCGCCGGGTCTCGGGGACGCTGTCGCCGCCGAACTTCTCCAGGACGGCGTCCGCGAGGACGAGCGCGACCATGGCCTCGGCGACGATGCCGGCGGCGGGGACGGCGCAGACGTCGGAGCGCTGGTGGTGGGCGGCGGCGGCCTCGCCGGTGGCGACGTCGACGGTGGCCAGGGCGCGCGGGACGGTCGCGATCGGCTTCATCGCGGCGCGGACGCGCAGCAGCTCGCCGGTGGTGAGGCCGCCCTCGGTGCCGCCGGAGCGGCCGGAGGTCCGCTTGATGCCCTCGTCGGTCCTGACGATCTCGTCGTGGGCCTTGGAGCCGGGGACGCGGGCGAGCTCGAAGCCGTCGCCGACCTCGACGCCCTTGATGGCCTGGATGCCCATGAGGGCGGCGGCGAGCCGGGCGTCGAGGCGCCGGTCCCAGTGGACGTGCGAGCCGAGGCCGACGGGCACGCCGTACGCCAGGACCTCGACCACGCCGCCGAGGGTGTCGCCGTCCTTGTGGGCCTGGTCGATCTCGGCGACCATCGCCTTCGAGGCGTCGGCGTCGAGGCAGCGGACCGGGTCGGCGTCGAGATTCTCGACGTCGGCGGGGGTCGGGTAGAGGCCGTACGGGGCCTTGGCGGCGGCCAGTTCGACGACGTGGGAGACGACCTCGATGCCCGCGGCCTCCTTGAGGAAGGAGCGGGCGACGGCGCCGAGGGCGACGCGGGCGGCGGTCTCGCGGGCGCTGGCGCGCTCCAGGATCGGCCGGGCCTCGTCGAAGCCGTACTTCTGCATGCCGGCGAGGTCGGCGTGGCCGGGGCGGGGGCGGGTCAGGGGCGCGTTGCGGCCCGTCTCCTTGAGCTCCGAGGGGTCGACCGGGTCGGCCGACATGACCTTCTCCCACTTGGGCCACTCGGTGTTGCCGACCATGACGGCGATCGGGGAGCCGAGGGAGAGTCCGTGCCGGACGCCGCCGAGGAAGGTGATCTCGTCCTGCTCGAACTTCATGCGGGCGCCGCGTCCGTAGCCGAGGCGTCGCCGCGCGAGGTGGTCCGCCACCAGCTCCGTGGTGACCGGGACACCGGCGGGCAGACCCTCAAGGGTCGCGACCAGCGCGGGTCCGTGGGATTCGCCGGCCGTCAGCCAACGCAACCTGCTCAACGATGCTCCTCATGCTCGCGCCTGGCACTGCGACGGCGCGCCCGGGTGCGCGGCCCTGGCCCGCCACCCCCGATCCTCCCACGTCCGGAGCGCCCCTTTGGACTCCCGTCCAGCTATCGGACGGGCGTCTCGGGCTCCGGGACGGTTTCCCCGTCTCCCCGGCCGGCGGAGGACCTGTTGCGCAGCCAGGACGCGAAGCCGTACACGACGGTCGAACCGCCGAGTCCGAGCACGGTGTACCGCACCCACGCGGGCAGGTCGCTGAAGAACCCCACGTACAGAAAGCGCGCCACGTCGAAGGCCGTGTCCCATTTGGACGCCAGCAGCATGTCCCCGTATCCCCCTGTTCGGCGCCGGTCGGTCCCCGGGCGCCGACGGGAGCCTATCGGGCGGCCAGCGCCTGCTCCCCCGCCGCCCTCATGGCCGCGAGCGGCGCCTGCGGGACGCCCGTCATCCGCTCGACCTGGAGGACGGCCTGGTGGACGAGGAGGTCGAGGCCGCCGACGACCTTGCCGCCGCGGTCGGACCAGGCGGCGGCCAGCGGGGTCGGCCAGGGGTCGTAGAGGACGTCGAAGAGGGTGCCGACGCGGTCGGGGACGGCGGTCGCCAGGGCGTTGGTCGTACCGGCGGGGGTGGTCGCGATGACCAGCGGGGCCTCGAAGGCCTCCGCCGCGCGCTCCCAGTCGGCGGTCCGCACGTCCACGCCGAGCCGGTCGCCCCAGCCCCGCATCTCCTCCGCGCGGGCCTCGCTCCGTACGTACGCGGTGACGGGCCCCGCGCAGATCCGGGCGAGGGCCGCGAGCGCGGAGGAGGCGGTGGCGCCGGCGCCGAGGACGGCGGCGGCCTCCACCTTCTCGACGCCGCGCTCGCGCAGGGCGGCGATCATGCCGGGGATGTCGGTGTTGTCGCCGATCCGCCGTCCGTCCTCGCGGAGGACGACGGTGTTGACGGCCTCCACGGACGCGGCCGTGTCACTGACCTCGTCGAGCAGCGGGATGATCGCCCGCTTGAGCGGCATGGTCAGCGAGAGCCCGGCCCAGCTGCCGTCCAGCTCGCCCACGAACCCCGGCAGCGCCGCCTCGTCCACCTCGAAGCGCTCGTACGACCAGTCGCGGAGCCCTAGTGCGGCGTACGCGGCGCGGTGCAGGACCGGGGAGAGGGAGTGGGCGATGGGCGAACCGAGGACGGCGGCGCGGCGGGCCGTCTCACTGGTTCGAGTTGGCATTGAACTTGTCCTTCAGCTTGAGGAACTCGTCGTGCGTCTTGGCGAACTCGGTCTTGTTCATGCCGTCCGTGGCCACGAAGTAGATCCAACCGTCCTTGGTCGGGTCGACCATGGCGGCCAGCGCCTCGTTCCCCGGGTTGCCGATCGGGCCCGGGGGCAGCCCCCTGTGCTTGTACGTGTTGTACGGGTCCGGGTTGGTGTTGATCTCCTTCTCGGAGATCTTGATCTCGCTCTGGCCCATCAGGTAGTTGAAGGACGAGTCGAACTGGAGTTTCTGGTTCGTCTCGTGGTTGTCCGGCTTGAGGCGGTTGTAGACCACCTCCGCCATCTTGCGGAAGTCGTCGTGGGTCTTGCCCTCCGCCTGGACCAGGCTCGCGATCGTGACGAGTTCCCACGGCCCTTCGACGCCCAGCGCCTTCGCCTTCGCGTCCAGGTCCAGCTTGTTGTACTCCTGGTTCGCGCGGGCCACCATCCTGCGCAGGGCGTCCTCCGGCTTGCTGCCCTTGGCCACCGGGTAGCTCGCCGGGAAGAGGAATCCTTCCAGCGGGTCCTTGATGTCGGGGTGCTGCTTGGCCCACTCCGGCAGGCCCAGGGAGTCCGCCTTCGTGAACGCGATCTCCTTGGTGGTGCCGGGCTTGAGGTCCAGGCGCTGGTCGAGCGTCTCGTAGACCCACTTGTTCCGCTTGCCCTCGGGAATGATGAGGTTGGCCTGGCTCGCCGGGTCGAGCATCAGCGTGACGGCGCTCTCCGCCGACATCTCCTTCTTCAGCGTGTAGACGCCGGCCTGGATCGAATTCCCCTTGGGGTTCTTCAGCTGCGCCGAGGTGAAGGCGTCGACGCTCTTGACGACACCGGCCTTCTTCAGAATGTTGCCGATGTCGGAGCCGTACGACCCCTTCGGGATCTCGACCTGGACCTCGCCGGTGCCGCCCCCCGCGTAGTCCGGCACCTCCGCGAAGCGGCCCTGCCAGAACTGGTAGCCGAAGTAGCCGACGCCGCCGACGCCGCCGACCAGGACGACGGCGACGACCAGGCAGGCCACGCCGTTCTTGCCCTTGCGTTTCTTCTCCTTGCCGCGGCGGTCGTCGCCGCGGGAGCCCCGGCCGCGCGCCGGTTCCTCGTCCTCGTACGCGTCGTCGTCGCGGTCGTCCCCACCGGTGAAGAAGGGGTGGTTCTCCTCCTCCGGCTCCGGTCCGGGCTCCCGGCGGACCTCCTCCTCCGGCGCCCAGTCGACCACCGGCTCCGGCGGGTTCTGCCGGTGGCCGGGGGGCCGGGGCGGCGGGTACGCCTCGGGCGTGCCGTACAGGTCCGGGTTCTGGCCGCCGTACGGGTCGGCCGGGGGCGTGCCGTAGGCCATCGCCGCCTGGCCGGTCTCCCAGGTGCCGTCGTACTGCTGTCCGAGGTGTCCGGGCGTGTCGCAACCGCCCTGCTGGCCCGTCCCGTACTGCTGCTGGTACTGGTCGTACGGCTGCTGTTGCTGGTACTGCGGCTGGTAGTGCTGCTGCTGGTACTGCGGATCGGCGTAGCCCTGCGGCTGCTGCTGGTACGGGTCGCCCCCGTACCCCTGGCCGCCCTGCCCGTACGGGTCCTGGTAGCCGTGGCCGCCCTGGTCGTACTGGTTCGCCTGCTGCGGATGCGGGTGCTGCTGTCGGCCCTCCCACCCCTGGTCCCCGTAGAGCGGGTCCCCGGGGTGCCACGGTTCGGAGCCCGGGCTCCGGCCATACTCAGTCATCGATCCCCAAAACAGCCGCGAGGCTTCCGGACGATCCGCCTCTACGTAGTGCGGCAGCTGTTCGAACACCGCCACATCGCGCGGAACGTTACCGTATCGCGATCAGATGACCACTTCGACGCCCTCACCGGGAGGATTACCCGATACCCGTTCGGACTCAAGAGCGTTCTGAAGGATGATCACGGCGGCGGCCTGGTCGATGACCGACCGGCCCTTCTTCGACTTCACCCCGGAGGCCCGCAGCCCCTGGGTCGCGGTGACCGTCGTCATCCGCTCGTCGACCAGCCGGACCGGCACCGGGGCGATGCCCTTGGCCATCTCGCGGGCGAAGGCGCGGACCTTGGTCGCGGCCGGACCCTCCCGCCCGCTGAGCGAGCGGGGCAGGCCCACGACGACCTCGATCGGCTCGTACTCCTCGACGATCCGGCGGAGCCGCCGGTGGGCGGCCGGGACGTCGCGTCCCGGCACGGTCTCCACCGGCGTGGCGAGGACCCCGTCGGGGTCGCACGAGGCGACCCCGATCCGGGCGTCCCCGACGTCGACCGCGATGCGGCGGCCGCGGCGCATCGTCACGCCGTCTCCACCACGAGGCGCTCGACGGCGGCGATGGCCTCGCCGACGGCCTCCGGGTTCTGGCCGCCGCCCTGGGCGACGTCCGGCTTGCCGCCGCCACCGCCGCCGAGGGTCTTGGCGGCCGTGCGGACCAGCTCGCCGGCCTTGAGGCCGCGCTCGCGGGCGGCCTCGTTGGTGGCGATGACCGCCAGCGGCTTGCCGTTGACCGTGGTGAACAGGGCGACGACGGCCGGGCGACCACCGGAGATGCGGCCGCGCACGTCGAGGACCAGCTTGCGCAGGTCGTCGGCGGTGGTGCCGTCCGGGACCTGGCCGGTGACCAGGGCGACGCCGCGGATGTCGCGGGCGGAGTCGACCAGGCCGGCGGCGGCCTGGAGGACCTTCTCCGCGCGGAACTTCTCGATCTCCTTCTCGGCGTCCTTCAGCTTGCCGAGCATGGAGGAGATCTTCTCCGGCAGCTCCTCGGGGCGGCCCTTGACCAGCTCCTGGAGCTGGGCGACGACCGTGTGCTCCTTGGCGAGGAAGTTGTACGCGTCGACGCCGACCAGGGCCTCGATGCGGCGCACGCCGGAGCCGATGGAGGACTCGCCGAGCAGCTTCACCAGACCCAGCTGGGCGGTGTTGTGCACGTGGGTGCCGCCGCACAGCTCCTTGGAGAAGTCGCCGATGGTGACGACGCGGACCTGCTCGCCGTACTTCTCGCCGAACTCGGCGATGGCGCCCTGCCGCTTGGCCTCGTCGATCGGCATGACCTCGGCGTGGACCTCCAGCTCGCGCGAGAGGACCTCGTTGATCTTCTGCTCGACGTCGGTGAGGACGGCGCCGGGGACGGCGTTCGGCGAGCCGAAGTCGAAGCGGAAGCGGCCGGGCTGGTTCTCGGAACCGGCCTGGGCGGCCGTCGGGCCGAGGGCGTCGCGCAGGGCCTGATGGGTGAGGTGGGTGGCCGAGTGGGCGCGGGCGATGGCCCGGCGGCGGCGCACGTCGATGGCGGCGTAGGCGGTGGCGCCCACGGTCACCTCGCCGACCTGCACGGAGCCCTTGTGCACCGAGACGCCCGGGACCGGCTGCTGCACGTCGCGGATGTCGATGACGGCGCCGCTGTGCAGCTTGATGCGGCCCTGGTCGGCGATCTGGCCGCCGCCCTCGGCGTAGAACGGGGTGCGGTCGAGGACGACCTCGACCTCGTCGCCCTCGGTGGCGGCCGGCGAGGGGACGCCGTTGACGAGGAGGCCGACGACCGTGGTCTCGCCCTCGGTGTTGGTGTAGCCGGTGAACTGCGTGGCGCCGCTGGTGTCGGCGATCTCCCGGTACGCGGTGACGTCGGCGTGGCCGGTCTTCTTGGCCTTGGCGTCGGCCTTGGCGCGGTCCCGCTGCTCCTTCATCAGGCGGCGGAAGCCGTCCTCGTCCACGGAGAGGCCCTGCTCGGCGGCCATCTCCAGGGTGAGGTCGATCGGGAAGCCCCAGGTGTCGTGGAGCAGGAACGCCTTGTCGCCGGAGAGGACCGTGCCGCCGGAGGCCTTGGTCTCGGTGACGGCGGTGTCGAGGATGTTGGTGCCGCCGCGGAGGGCCTTGAGGAAGGCGGCCTCCTCGGCGAGGGCGACGGTCTCGATGCGCTTGCGGTCGGTGACCAGCTCCGGGTACTGCTCGCCCATCGTCTCGATCACGGTGTCCACGAGGTCCTGGACGACCGGGCCGGTGGCGCCGAGCAGGCGCATGTTGCGGACGGCGCGGCGCATGATGCGGCGCAGCACGTAGCCGCGGCCCTCGTTGCCGGGGGTGACGCCGTCGCCGATGAGCATGACGGAGGTGCGCATGTGGTCGGCGACCACGCGGAGCGAGACGTCGCTCTCGTGGTTCGCGCCGTACCGGACGCCGGTCAGCTCGGTGGCCTTGTCGATGACGACCTTGAGGGTGTCCGTCTCGTACATGTTCTGGACGCCCTGGAGGATCATCGCCAGGCGCTCCAGGCCGAGGCCCGTGTCGATGTTCTTGGCGGGCAGGTCGCCGAGGATCGGGAAGTCCTCCTTGCCGGAGCCCTCCCCGCGCTCGTACTGCATGAAGACCAGGTTCCAGATCTCCACGTACCGCTCGTCGTTGACGGCCGGGCCGCCCTCGACGCCGAACTCGGGGCCGCGGTCGTAGTTGATCTCGGAGCAGGGGCCGCAGGGGCCGGGGACGCCCATGGACCAGAAGTTGGGGCCCATGCCGAGGCGCTGGATGCGCTCGGCGGGGACGCCGACGACGTCGCGCCAGATGCGCTCGGCCTCGTCGTCCTGCTCGTAGACGGTGATCCAGAGCTTCTCCGGCTCGAGGCCGTAGCCGCCGTGCTCGACCGGGGTGGTCAGCAGCTCCCAGGCGAGCTTGATGGCGCCTTCCTTGAAGTAGTCGCCGAAGGAGAAGTTGCCGCACATCTGGAAGAACGTGCCGTGGCGGGTGGTCTTGCCGACCTCTTCGATGTCCGGGGTGCGGACGCACTTCTGCACGCTCGAGGCGCGCGAGAAGGGCGGCTTGACCTCACCCAGGAAGTAGGGCTTGAAGGGCACCATGCCGGCGGGGACGAGCAGCAGAGTCGGGTCGTCCGCGATGAGCGACGCCGAAGGGACGACGGTGTGCCCGCGCTCCTCGAAGAAGCTCAGCCAGCGGCGGCGGATTTCAGCCGACTCCATCAGTGGTCCTCATTCCGGTTGTACGAACGCGTAGGAAGGGTGAAGTGCGAAGGTGGGGTGGGACCGAGCGCGGTCCTGCGGCGCGGCTCCGGGAGCTCCCGGCCCTGCGCGGCGGCCGGGTCGGCGGGGGCGTCGAGCCCGAGCGCCTCCCCCAGTTCGGCCTCCCGCTGGAGCATGCCCGCCCTCACGTCGAGGGCGAAGTCCTTGAGCCGGTGGCCGGTCTCGAGCGCCTTGTTCGCGGCCTGGGCCGCGAGGCTCTCGGGGGTCAGCTGCTTCAGCTTCCGGTTGACCTTGCTGGTGGCCCACACGCCGGCGGCTGCGCCGGCCGTGAACCAGAACGTGCGGCGGAACATCTCGGCTCAGCCCTTCTGCTTCCGGCGCCGCATGGACGGCACGGTACGGCCGACGATCACGGTGCGGCGCGCGGAGGCGCTCGGCGCGCCCTCCCCGTCCCGGCTCCGGCCGAGCGCCCGGCGCACGCCGTAGCCGAAGGCGGCCACCTTGACGAGCGGGCCGCCGAAGGTGGAGGCGACGGTGGTGGAGAGCGCGGAGGCGTTGGAGGTGACCTCCTGGACGTCCGAGGCGATGGCGTCGACCCGGTCGAGCTGGGTCTGCGCCGAGCGCACGGTCGCGGAGGCCTCGGCGAGCAGGGGAACGGCCTGCTCCGTCACGTCCGCCACGAGCTTGGTGGTCGCCCTGAGCGTCTGCGCCAGCCTCGCCAGCGCCACGGCGAGGAAGGAGACGAGGATCGCCCAGAAGACGGCCACCAGGATCCCGGCAACCTCTCCACCGGTCACGCTGCACCGCTCTCTGCTGTCGTTGGGCCTGTGAAAGTCGTCCCCCGACCCTATCGCGCCCGGGCCGCCGCGCCGTACCGCATTACCGTGCGCGAGGCACCGCTCACGGGATCCGCTTGTACGGAGCGCGCGCGGGTGAGTACGCTCCGTGTCCCATGCGACGGAGCAATCTCCCGGCGGAGCTGAACCGGTTCGTCGGACGGACCGCCGAGCAGGATGCGCTGGCGGCGCTCCTCCGGACGTCCCGGCTGGTCACGGTCGTGGGCGTGGGCGGGGTCGGCAAGACGCGGCTCGCGCTGCGGACGGCCGCGGAGGCGCAGAAACGCTACGGCGACGGGGTGCGGCTCGCCGAGTTGGCGCCGCTGCGCGACCCGGACCTGGTGGCGCACGCCCTGGCCGAGGCGCTCGGCCTCACGGACCACACGCCGAGGCCGCCGCACGAGGCCCTGGTGGAGCACCTCGCGGAGCGGCGCGTCCTGCTGGTGCTCGACGGTTTCGAGCACCTGGTGGAGAGCTGCGCCCCGCTGGTGCGGGAGCTGCTCGCGCACGCGCCGGGGCTCACCGTCCTGGCGGCCGGGCGCAGGCCGCTGCGGGTGGCGGGCGAGGCGGTGTTCCCGCTGGCGCCGATGGGCGAGGCGGACGCGGTGGCCCTGCTGGCGGAACGGGCGGCGGAGGCGGGCGCGCCGGTGCTGCCGGGGGTACCGGTCCTGCCGGCGGGCGCGGGCGGCAGGGGTGCGGCCGCGGACCCGGGCGGTCCGGAAGGTGCGGGCGCGGAGGGCGCGGGTGCGGAAGACGCGGGGGCGAGCGGTACGGACGCGAGCACGTCCCCCACCCGCACGCCCTCCTCCCGTGCATCCTCCGAAGTACCTGACTCCGTACGGGAGTTGTGTCGCCGGCTCGACGGGATTCCGCTCGCCCTCGAACTGGCCGCCGGGCGGCTGCCCCTGCTCTCCGCCGAGCAGATGCTGCACCGCCTCGACGACCGCTTCCGGCTCCTCGCGGACGGCGAGCGCGGGGCGCTCCCCCGCCACCAGGCCCTGCGGACGGCGATCGGCTGGAGCCACGAACTGTGCACGCCGAGGGAGCGGCTGCTGTGGGCACGCCTCTCGGTGTTCGCGGGCCCCTTCGACCTGGAGGCGGTGGAGTACGTGTGCGGGGGCCGCGAGCTGCCGCCGGAGCGGATCCTGGACCTGCTCGGGGGACTGCTCGCGCAGTCCCTGGTGTCGCGGGAGGACACGCCGGCGGGCCCGGCGTACCGGATGCTGGGGACGGTCGCCGCGTACGGGGCGGAGTGGCTGGCGGCGCTCGGCGACACGGAGCGGATGCGGCGCCGGCACCGCGACTGGTACATGGGTCTGGCCACCTGGTGCGAGCTGGAGTGGTTCAGTCCGCGCCAGCGGGAGGTGGCGGCCCGCACGGACGTGGCGCTGCCCAACCTGCGGGCGGCCCTCGAACTGTGCCTGGAGCTCCCGGAGGACGCGCACCTCGCCCAGCACCTGGCGGGCACGCTCTGGTTCGCCTGGGCGGGCTGCGGGCGCCTCTCGGAGGGCCGGTACTGGCTGGACCGGGCGCTCGCGCTCGACTCCGGGCACCAGGAGGCGCGGCTCAAGGCGCTGTGGGTGCTCGGGTACGTGGCGATCCTGCAGGGGGACGGCACGGCGGCGGTGGCGGCGCTCCACGAGTGCGGGGAGCGGGCCGGGGCCTCGGGGAACGCGCTGGCGGAGGCGTACGCGACGCACCGGATGGGCTGTCTGGCGCTGCTCACGGACGACACGGCGCGCGCGGAGGAGCTGATCGGGCGGGCGCTCGACTCGTACCGGGAGCTGGGCGAGCTGAACAGCAACGTGCTGATGGGCCAGGTCGAGGTGGCGATGGCGCGGGCCTTCCGGGGCGACCTGGAGGGGGCGGTGGCCCTCTGCCGGGAGGTCCGGGAGGTCTGCGAGGAGCGCGGGGAGCTGTGGACGCGGGCGTACGCGCTCTACGTCCTGGCGTACGCGGCGTGGACCCGGGAGGCGTACGGGGAGGCGCGGGGGCTGCTGGCCGAGTGCGTCTCGATCAACCACGCCTTCCACGACCTGGTGGGGCTGGTCCTGGCGATCGAGCTGCTGGCGCTCGTCACGGCGAGCGAGGGGGACCCGGCGGAGGCGGCGGTGCTCCAGGGAGCGGCGGTGCCGGTGTGGGAGGCGGTGGGCGTCCGGCTCTTCGGTTCGGCGTCGTTCGGCGGCCCCGGGGAGCTGTGCGAGGCGCGGGCGCGCGAGGCGCTGGGCGCGGAGGCGTACGAGGAGGCGTTCCGGGAGGGCCGGGGGCTCTCGGCGGACGCGGTGGTGGAGCGGGCGCTCGCCGGGCGCCGGGATCCGGCCGGGGGCGGTCCGGCGGCACCGCGCCCGTTCCGTACGGGCCGGTCGGCGGGGGTCCCGGGAACGCGGAAGCCCGCCGGCTCCCCCACCGGAAAGGGCGGGGAAGCGGCGGGCTGAACACCGCGGGGGTGGTACCGCGCCTGCGTCAGCGGGCGTAGTACTCGACGACCAGCTGCTCGTCGCAGATGACCGGGATCTCCTTGCGGTTCGGGTCGCGGTCGAGGCGGAACGCCAGCGCCTTCAGGTTGACCTGGAGGTAGCGGGGGATCTCGCCGTCGGGGGCGAAGCCACCCTCACGGGCGACCTCGAACAGCGGCTTGGTGCGGCTGCGCTCGCGGACCATGACGACGTCGTCCGGGCGGACGCGGAAGGACGGCTTGTCGACCTTCTGGCCGTTGACCTGGATGTGGCCGTGGACGACCATCTGGCGGGCCTGGTAGATGGTGCGGGCGATGCCCGAACGCAGGACCAGGGCGTCGAGGCGACGCTCGAGCTCGACGACCAGCGCCTCGCCCGTCTTGCCCTCGGCCTTCTTGGCGCGGTCGTAGGCGCGGGCCATCTGGCGCTCGCTGATGTCGTACTGGGCGCGCAGGCGCTGCTTCTCGAGCAGACGGACCTTGTAGTCCGAGTTCTGCTTGCGACCACGGCCGTGCTCGCCCGGCGGGTACGGGCGGGCCTCGAAGTACTTGACGGCCTTCGGCGTCAGCGCGATGCCGAGCGCACGGGACTTCTTGACCTTGGGACGCGACTGGTTAGGCACGTTCTCCAGACCTCCGTTGTAGGTTAGGTTAGGCTCACCTTACTCAAGGAGATCGCATGTCTCGCCCGGGGAACACCACTCGCATCACGGACGGCAACACAAAGAACGATGCCCCATCCATGGAGGAAGCCCCGGATGGCATCGATACGACGGAGGTCCGATCAGCTCATGGTCAGCCGCGTCCCAGCGGACTTGAAATCGCGCGGATGCCGTCAGCAGCCGAGCGCACACGAACTCTCGTACAGAGTACATGCTCCGGCGTACTGCTGATCCCGGGGGCCGAGGGGCACCGGTCCGAGCAGCTCGCGCCCGAGGCGCGGGCCGTGGGGCCCGACGGCGAGATCTTCTTGCTCTACGCCGCCGACGCCCCGCCCGTGCGGGCCGCCACGCACGTCGTGGACGACGAGCTGCCGGTCGTCCTGGAACTCACGGACGTGGCCCCGGTCTCCGTCCCCCACCGCATCCGGGGCCGCGCCTGGGTCTCCGGCTGGCTCACCTGCCTGCCGGGCGTCGCCGAGCAGGGCCGCATGATGCTGCGCCTGGAGGTCGGGGAGGCGCGCGTCGACGACCTGTGGGGCACCGCCGGGATCGACGCCGAGGAGTTCGCGGCCGCCGCGCCCGATCCGCTGCACGCGCACGAGACGGAGCTGCTCCAGCACCTGGCGGCGGCGCACGGCGACCGGCTGCGGGAGCTGGCATCGCTGCTCGGCGAGCGCTCGGCCGCCCTCGTCCCCACCCGGGACGTGGCCCCGCTCGCCCTCGACCGCTTCGGCCTGCGGGTCCGCTTCAGCGCGGGCCCCGGAGACTGCTTCGACGCCCGCTTCGACTTCCCCGAGCCGGTGCGGGAGGTCTCGGAGCTGCGCCGCGAGATGCACCGGCTCTTCGAGGCCGCCCGCGCCTGAGCGCGCTACTGCCGCTCGTCGCCCTTCAGACGGGTCCGCGCCCACTCCACCACGTCCGCGTACCGCGCCTCCCCGCCGTAGCGGGTGGGCTCGTAGTACCGGCGGCCGTGGATCGCGTCCGGGGCGTACTGCTGGGCCGCGATGCCGCCCGGCACGTCGTGCGGGTACACGTACCCCTGCGCGTGGCCGAGCTTGGCCGCGCCCTTGTAGTGGCCGTCGCGCAGGTGCGCCGGGACCGGGCCCGCGAGGCCGCCGCGCACGTCCGCGAGGGCGGCGCCGATCGCGGTCGTCGCCGCGTTCGACTTCGGGGCCAGGGCCAGGGCGATCGTGGCGTGGCTCAGGGTCAGCGCCGCCTCCGGGAAGCCGATCATGGCGACGGCCTGGGCGGCGGCGACGGCGATCGGCAGGGCGTTCGGATCGGCGAGGCCGATGTCCTCGCTCGCGGAGATCATCAGGCGCCGTGCGATGAAGCGCGGGTCCTCCCCCGCCTCGATCATCCGCGCCAGGTAGTGCAGGGCCGCGTCCACGTCCGAGCCCCGGATCGACTTGATGAGCGCGCTGGCCACGTCGTAGTGCTGGTCGCCGTCCCGGTCGTACTTCACGGCGGCCCGGTCGACGGTCTCCTCGACCGTCTGGAGCGTGATCTCCGCCTCCTTCTTGGCGATGGCCGCTCCGGCGGCGGCCTCCAGGGCGGTCAGGGCGCGGCGGGCGTCCCCGCCGGCGACCCGGAGGAGGTGCGCCTCGGCGTCCTCCGGCAGGGTCACGGCCCCGCCGAGCCCGCGCTCCTCCGTGAGCGCCCGGGCGAGCAGCCCCTTCAGGTCCTCGTCGGTCAGCGGCTCCAGGGTGAGGAGCAGCGAGCGGGAGAGCAGCGGGGAGATCACCGAGAAGTAGGGGTTCTCGGTGGTGGCGGCGATCAGCGTCACCCAGCGGTTCTCGACGGCCGGCAGGAGGGAGTCCTGCTGGGCCTTGGAGAAGCGGTGGATCTCGTCCAGGAAGAGGACGGTCTCCTTGCCGTAGCCGCCGACCGCGCGCCGGGCCCCGTCGATGACGGCCCGGACCTCCTTGACGCCGGCGGTGATCGCGGACAGCTCCACGAACCGCTTGTTCGTGGCCTTCGAGACGACGTACGCCAGGGTGGTCTTCCCGATGCCCGGCGGGCCCCAGAGGATCACGGAGGAGGCCCCGGCGGGGCCTCCGTCGCCGTCCCCCACGAGCCGGCGCAGCGGCGATCCGGGCTTGAGCAGGTGCTGCTGCCCCACCACCTCGTCGAGGGTGCGGGGGCGCATCCGGACGGCCAGCGGGCTGCTGGACGGGTCCTTCTCCTGGCGGTCTTCGGCGGCTGCGGTAAAGAGGTCGGGCTCCACGTCCACGAAGCCTAGGTCACGCCGCCGGCAATCCGGTCGGGATCAGCCCGTCCAGAAGTCCCACCAGCGGGTCAGGATCAGCATGCCGATGATCCCGACGTGCAGGACGGGCAGCACCCAGGTGAACTCGCCGAAGAAGGTCCTCAGGCCGGCGGGGGCGGGGATCACGCCGTGGCGCACGTTGTGCGAGGTCACGTACCAGAACATGACGATGGTCCCGACCCAGGCCAGGCAGCACCACAGGCAGAGCGCGTTGATCTCGTACAGCGACTGGTAGGTGAGCCAGGCGCAGAAGACGACGCCGAAGAGGGTGCCGGCGTTGAGGCCGAGCCAGTACCAGCGCCGGTAGCGTGCGCCGGCGAGCAGGCCGACGCCGATCGCGATCACCATGCCGTACGCGACGAGGCCGAGCATCGGGTTGGGGAAGCCGAAGACCGAGGCCTGGTCGCTCTTCATGATGTTGCCGCAGGAGACGACCGGGTTGAGGCTGCACCCGGGAGTGAAGCCGGGGTCCTCCAGGAGCTTGAACTTGTCGATCGTGATGACCCAGGCGGCGAGCAGTCCGGCCGCGCCCGTGATCACCAGGAGCCAGGCGAAGGCGCGGCTCGCTCCGATCGTGCCGGGTGCCGGGTCGTCCACCGCTGCTTTCGTCATGTTTCCGATCCGTCGGTCGGGGGCTGCTGGGCACGGACATTCTGCCGTACGGGGGCCCGTGCCGGCCGTTCGGTGGAGATAAGGAAGGGCCCGGCCGCTCGCGCGCACCGGGCCCCTCCTCGTACGGCCGGGGGTCAGGCCAGCTCGGCCCGGACCGCGTCCAGGAGGTCGTCCAGGGCGACCGCCCGCTGCTCGCCGGTCTCCATGTTCTTGAGCTGGACGACGCCCTCGGCGAGGTCGCGCTCGCCGGCGACGACGGCGAGGCGGGCGCCCGAGCGGTTGGCGTCCTTCATGGAGCCCTTGAGGCCCTTGCCGCCGAAGGAGAAGTCCGCGGCGACACCGGCCCTGCGCAGCTCGGTGACCTTGCCGAAGAGGATCCGGCGGGCCTCCTCGCCGATGGCGACGGCGAAGACGCTGGTGGCGGTGGGCAGGTCGAGCGCGACGCCCTCGGCCTCCAGGGCGAGGACCGTGCGGTCCACGCCGAGCGCCCAGCCGACGGACGGCAGCGCGGGGCCGCCGATCATCTCGGAGAGGCCGTCGTAGCGGCCGCCGCCGCCGACCGCCGACTGCGAGCCGAGGCCGTCGTGGACGAACTCGAAGGTGGTGCGGGTGTAGTAGTCCAGGCCGCGCACCAGCTTGTCGTCGTCCTCGAAGACCACGCCCGCCGCGCTCACCAGGGCGCGCACCTCCTCGTGGTACGCCTTGCACGCGTCGCACAGGTAGTCGCGCAGCAGCGGGACGCCGACCAGCTGCTTCTGCACGGACTCGCGCTTGTCGTCGAGGACGCGCAGCGGGTTGATCTCGGCGCGGCGCAGGGTGTCCTCGTCGAGGTCGAGCCCGCGCAGGAAGTCCTGGAGGGCCTCCCGGTAGACGGGGCGGCACTCCTTGTCGCCGAGCGAGTTCAGCAGGATGCGGAAGTTCCGCAGGCCGAGCGAGCGGTAGGCCTGGTCGGCGAGGATGATCAGCTCGGCGTCGAGCGCCGGGTCCTCGGCGCCGATCGCCTCGGCACCGACCTGCGAGAAGTGGCGGTAGCGGCCCGCCTGGGCCCGCTCGTAGCGGTAGTACGAGCCGGAGTACCAGAGCTTGACCGGCAGGTTGCCGAGCTTGTGCAGATTGCCCTGGAGCGCCGCGCGCAGGACGGACGCGGTGCCCTCCGGGCGCAGCCCCAGCTCCTCGCCGCCCTTGGTGGTGAGGGTGTACATCTCCTTGCTGACGATGTCGGTGGACTCGCCGACACCGCGGGAGAACAGCTTCACGTCCTCGAAGCCGGGGGTCTCGACGTAGCCGTAGCCGGAGTTCCGCAGCGGGGTGGAGATCGCCTCGCGCACCGCGAGGAAGGTCGCGGAGCGGGGCGGCAGCAGGTCGTACGTGCCCTTGGGGGCCTTGAAGGTGCTCACGTGGGTCGTCACATTCCTCGTCGGGGAGCGTCGGGGCTCCCGAGGCCGGCGGCCACCTGCCTGAGGTAGGGGTTGGTGGCGCGTTCCTGGCCGATGGTCGTCTGGGGACCGTGTCCCGACAGCACCACGGTCGAGTTGTCGAGGGGCAGGCACACGCGGGCCAGCGATTCGAGCATCTCGTCCATGTCACCGCCGGGCAGGTCGGTGCGTCCGACGGAGCCGGCGAACAGCAGATCCCCGGAGAAGAACACGGAGGGGACCTCCGCGGTCTCGGGCATCCGGAAGGTCACCGACCCCTTGGTATGACCGGGCGCGTGGGCGACGGAGAACTCCAGACCGGCGAGCTTCAGCGCGGAGCCGTCGGCGAGCTCGCGCACGTCGTCGGGCTCTCCCACGGTCAGCTCGCCCATGAGGGGCATACCGATGGAGCGGCCGAGGGCCTTCTCCGGGTCGCTCATCATGTAGCGGTCGGACGGGTGGATCCACGCGGGGACGTCATGGGCGCCGCACACCGGGACGACGGAGGCGACGTGGTCGATGTGTCCGTGGGTGAGGACGACGGCGACGGGCTTGAGGCGGTGCTTCCTCAGCGTCTCCTCGACACCCTGGGCGGCCTGGTGGCCGGGGTCGATGATGACGCACTCCTCGCCCGCGGCGGGGGCGACCAGGTAGCAGTTGGTGCCCCAGGCCCCGGCGGGAAAGCCGGCAATCAGCACGTTCGTCCTTGGATGTCGTCCGGCGCGAGGCGCGGAAATCACGGGAATGACGGGATTCAGCAGATCAGAGCCTACCGGCGGTCCCGGTTCCACAGCCAACCCGTATACGGTACGGGCACATCCGGCCAGGACGGGAACAGACGAGCGACAAGGAGCGGACCGGTGGTCAGCAGCGATCAGCGGCGGCGGCAGCTTGCCAGGGAGAAGTACGTGCGGCAGCAGCAGCGGCGGGAGGAGAAGCGCCGCAAGGACAGGCGCCGCAACACCGTCGTCGCGGCCGTCCTCGCGGTGGTGCTGGCCTCGGGCGGCGCCGTGTACGCCTCGGTGGCTCTGTCGGACGGCTCGAAGAAGGGCTCGGACAACGCGGCGGGCGACACGCCCACCACCCCGGCGCCCTCGCCCTCCGAGGAGGAGTCCGAGAACCCGGAGCCGAAGCTCACGGTGGACCAGAAGGCCTCGTACGACATGGCGCTCAAGACCAACGCGGGCGACATCACGATCGCCATGGACGCGTCGAAGACCCCGCGCACGGTGAACTCCTTCAAGCACCTCGCGGACAAGAAGTACTTCGACGGGAGCAAGTGCCACCGGCTCACCACGCAGAACATCTACGTGCTCCAGTGCGGCGACCCCCAGGGCACCGGCACGGGCGGCCCCGGCTACACCATCCCGGACGAGAACCTGGACGCCCTCGGCAAGGCCGGCTCGGACGGCTCGGTGACCTTCCCGGCCGGCACCGTGGCCATGGCGAACACCGGGCAGCCGGGCACCGGCGGCTCGCAGTTCTTCCTCGTCTACAAGGACACCAAGCTGCCGCCGACCTACACCCCCTTCGGGAAGATCGACGCGGCCGGCCTCAAGGCGGTCCAGGAGGTCGCCGCGGCCGGTGTCGAGGGCGGTGCCGGGGACGGCGCCCCGAAGAAGGCCGTGACCATCGAGAAGGCCACCGTCACGAAGAAGTGAGCCCGCGCGTCCGCACCGGTGGACCGGCCGTCGAATCTCGGTCGCGCTGAGTGCGGACAGCCGGGCCGCGGTTCGCCTAGATTGGCGGTGTGCAGCGTGGGCCGTCGGCCGCGCTGCGGAAGGCGGGCGAGGCCCGCCGGGAAACTGTGGACGATGCCCGCGGGGTGCGCCCCCGCGACGGCATCATGGTGAGGAGGCGCTGTGAGCAGCGACCCGTGGGGCCGCGTCGACGAGACGGGCACCGTGTACGTGCGGACGGCCGAGGGTGAGAAGGTCGTCGGATCGTGGCAGGCCGGCACCCCCGAGGAGGCCCTGGCCTACTTCGAGCGCAAGTACGAGGGCCTGGTGGTCGAGATCGGCCTCCTCGAGAAGCGGGTGAGGACCACCGACCTCTCGGCGAAGGACGCCACCGCGGCGATCGAGCACATCCGGCACCAGGTCGACGAGCACCACGTCGTCGGCGACCTGGCCGCGCTCTCCGCCCGGCTGGACAAGCTCGTCGAGACGGTCGAATCGCGCCGCGAGGAGCGCCGGGCCCAGAAGGCGAAGCAGGCCGACGAGGCCCGTGCCGCCAAGGAGAAGCTCGTCACCGAGGCCGAGGAGCTGGCCCAGAGCGAGCAGTGGCGTTCGGCCGGCGAGCGGCTGCGGGCGCTCGTGGACACCTGGAAGGGCCTTCCCCGGCTCGACCGGAAGTCCGACGACGAGCTGTGGCACCGCTTCTCGCACGCCCGCTCGGCGTTCTCGAAGCGCCGCAAGGCCCACTTCGCGTCCCTGGACGCGCAGCGCGAGGAGGCCCGCAAGGCGAAGGAGCGCCTGGTCGCGGAGGCGGAGTCCCTGTCGAACTCCACCGACTGGGGGGCCACGGCGGCCCGCTACCGCGAGCTGATGACGGACTGGAAGGCGGCCGGCCGCGCCCAGCGCGAGCACGAGGACGACCTGTGGAACCGCTTCCGCGGCGCCCAGGACGTCTTCTTCGCGGCGCGCGGCGAGGTCTTCGCCGAGCGGGACGCGGAGCAGGGCGAGAACCTCAAGGTGAAGGAGGAGCTCGCGGCCGAGGCCGAGAAGCTCGTCCCGGTGACGGACCTGAAGGCGGCCCGCGCGGCCTTCCGCTCCCTCAACGAGCGCTGGGAGGCCGTCGGCCACGTCCCGCGGGACGCCCGTCCCAAGGTCGAGGGCCGGATGCACGCGGTGGAGCGGGCGATCCAGGAGGCCGAGGAGGCCGAGTGGCGCCGGACGAACCCGGAGGCGCGCGCGCGTGCCGCGGGTCTGACCGGTCAGCTCCAGGACGCGGTCGAGAAGCTGCGCAAGCAGATCGACGCGGCCCGCGCCGCCGGCAACGACGCCAAGGCCGACAAGCTCTCGCGCGAGCTGGAGGGCCGCCAGGCCCTGCTCGACCAGGCCCTGAAGGGTCTGGAGGAGTTCGGCGGCTGATCCCGTCGCACGACACGAGGAGGGCGGCCCCGGTACGTACCGGGGCCGCCCTCCTCGTGTGTCCGTACCGCTACGGCCGGCGGGCCGAGGTCACGCGGTACACGTCGTAGACGCCCTCCACGCCCCGCACGGCCTTCAGGACGTGGCCCAGGTGCTTCGGGTCGCCCATCTCGAAGGTGAAGCGGGAGGTGGCCACCCGGTCGCGGGAGGTCTGGACGGCTGCCGAGAGGATGTTGACGTGCTGGTCCGAGAGGACCCGGGTGACGTCGGAGAGCAGCCGGGAGCGGTCCAGGGCCTCGACCTGGATGGCGACGAGGAAGACCGAGGACTGGGTCGGGGCCCACTCGACGTCCAGGATCCGCTCCGGTTCCCGGGACAGCGACTCCACGTTGACGCAGTCGCTGCGGTGGACCGACACCCCGCTGCCCCGGGTGACGAAGCCGATGATCGGGTCGCCGGGCACGGGGGTGCAGCAGCGGGCCAGCTTGACCCAGACGTCCTCGACGCCCTTGACGACGACACCGGGGTCGGCGTTCGAGCGGCGCTTGGAGCGGCCCCGGGTCGGCGGCGCGGACTCGTCGATGTCCTCGGTGGCGGCCTCCTCGCCGCCGAGCGCCTGGACCAGCTTCTGCACGATGGACTGGGCCGTGACGTGGCCCTCGCCGATCGCCGCGTACAGCGAGGAGATGTCGCTGTAGCGCATCTCGTGGGCGAGGGTGACGAGGGAGTCGCCGGTGAGGATCCGCTGGATCGGCAGGTTCTGCTTGCGCATGGCCCGCGCGATGGCGTCCTTGCCCTGCTCGATGGCCTCGTCCCGGCGCTCCTTGGAGAACCAGGCGCGGATCTTGTTGCGGGCGCGCGGGGACTTGACGAAGCCGAGCCAGTCGCGGGAGGGGCCGGCGCCGGCGGCCTTGGAGGTGAAGACCTCGACCAGGTCGCCGTTGTCGAGGGTCGATTCGAGCGGGACGAGCCGCCCGTTGACCCGGGCCCCTATCGTGCGGTGGCCGACCTCGGTGTGGACCGCGTAGGAGAAGTCGACGGGGGTGGCGCCGGCGGGCAGCGCGATGACGTCGCCCTTGGGCGTGAAGACGAAGACCTCGTTGCGGGAGAGGTCGAAGCGCAGGGACTCCAGGAACTCGCCGGGGTCCTCGGTCTCCTTCTGCCAGTCGAGGAGCTGGCGGAGCCACGCCATGTCGTTGAGGTGGTCGTCCTTGCCGGTCTTCTTCGGCACGTCGGTGCGCACCTTGGAGGCGCCGGCGACGGCCTCCTGCTTGTACTTCCAGTGCGCGGCGATGCCGTACTCGGCGCGCCGGTGCATGTCGAAGGTGCGGATCTGGAGCTCGACGGGCTTGCCGTTGGGTCCGATGACCGTCGTGTGCAGCGACTGGTACATGTTGAACTTCGGCATCGCGATGTAGTCCTTGAACCGGCCGGGGACCGGGTTCCATCGCGCGTGGACGGTGCCGAGGGCCGCGTAGCAGTCGCGGACGGTGTCCACGAGGACGCGGATGCCGACCAGGTCGTAGATCTCCGCGAAGTCACGGCCGCGGACGATCATCTTCTGGTAGACGCTGTAGTAGTGCTTGGGGCGGCCGGTGACGGTGGCCTTGATGCGGGCGGCGCGCAGGTCGGCCTGGACCTCGTCGGTGACGACGGCCAGGTACTCGTCCCGCTTGGGGGCGCGCTCGGCGACGAGCCGGACGATCTCGTCGTACATCTTGGGGTAGAGGATCGCGAAGGCGAGGTCCTCCAGCTCCCACTTGATGGTGTTCATGCCGAGCCGGTGGGCCAGCGGGGCGTAGATCTCCAGGGTCTCGCGGGCCTTCTTCTCCTGCTTCTCCCGCTTGAGGTAGCGCATGGTGCGCATGTTGTGAAGGCGGTCGGCGAGCTTGATGACCAGGACGCGCGGGTCCTTGGCCATGGCGACGACCATCTTGCGGACGGTCTCGGCCTGGGCGGCCTCGCCGAACTTGACCTTGTCGAGCTTGGTGACGCCGTCGACGAGGAGCGCGACCTGGTCGCCGAAGTCCCGGCGGAGGGTGTCGAGGCCGTACTCGGTGTCCTCGACGGTGTCGTGCAGGAGCCCGGCCATCAGGGTCGCCGGGTCCATGCCGAGCTCGGCGAGGATGGTGGTGACGGCGAGCGGGTGCGTGATGTACGGGTCGCCGCTCTTGCGCTTCTGGCCGCGGTGCCAGCGCTCGGCGACCTGGTAGGCCCGCTCGATCTGGCGCAAAGTGGCCGTTTCGATCTTGGGATCGTTGGAGCGGACGATCCGCAGCAGCGGTTCGAGGACCGGGTTGTACGGGGAGGAGCGCTGGACGCCGAGCCGGGCGAGGCGGGCGCGGACGCGGTTGGACGAGCCGCCCGAGCGGGCGGGGGCGTTCGCCGCGGGGCGCGCGGCCGGAGCGGGCGCGGGGGCCGGCTCGGGCGCGGGCCCGGTCTCCGCGGGCTTGTTCAGGGGCGTGCCGGTCCCCGGCGCGGCCTTTTCGGCCTTCGGGTCGGGCTGCGCGGCGGAGAGTGGCTGGGCCTCGTCTGGCAAAGAGCGCTCCTCTGGGGTCCCCCCGGACGGCGTCTGGGGGAGGTTCCGGGTCCCCCGGTCAGGACCGGAACGGCCATCGTATCGAGCCCGGACCCGCGCTGCTCACGCGCCCGGCGGGTGGACGGATCCGGCCACGGGCGGCATCCGCTTCCGGACGGCCGGACCGGGGCACTCCGGAGAACGACGGGGGCGCTCCGGGGATTCCCCGGAGCGCCCCCGTACGGGACGGAGCCCGACGTCAGACGGTGATCAGCGCCGTGAGCGGAGCGCCCTTCAGGGCCGGCTCCAGGCGGGCGCGGCCCGGCAGGAAGCCCAGCTCCATGAGGACGGCGACGCCGGCGACCTCGGCGCCCGCGCGGCGGACGAGCTCGATGGAGGCCTCGGCCGTGCCGCCGGTGGCGAGGACGTCGTCGATGACCATGACGCGGTCGCCCGCCGCCAGGTCCTCGGCGTGCACCTCGATCTCGGCGGTGCCGTACTCCAGCTCGTACGCCTGGCGGAGCGTGGCCCCGGGGAGCTTGCCGGCCTTGCGGACCGGGATGAAGCCCAGTCCGGCGCGGACGGCCACCGGGGCGGCCAGGATGAAGCCGCGGGCCTCCAGGCCGACGACCTTCGTCGCGCCGTGCGCGGAGCACAGCCCGGCGAGGGCGCCGGTGAGGGCCCCGAACGCCTCCGGGTCCGCGAGCAGCGGCGTGATGTCCTTGAACAGCACGCCCGGCTTCGGGTAGTCCGGTACGTCGCGGATGCGGCTGAGCAGGAGGCCGGTGACGTCCTGGGTTCCGGCGGTCATCCTCGGTGCTCCTGGGCGCGGCCCCGGCGGCCGGAGCGCGGGCCGACGACGGCGGCCTCCGGGCCGTCGGCGAACGCGTCCGTACCGTCCGCGGACTCGCCCTTGGCGGTGGCCCGCTTGGCGAGGACGCGCTTCTTGAGGGCCTTGATCGCCGGGTCGCGTTCCTTGAGGTCGGCGACGAGCGGGGTGGCGATGAAGATCGACGAGTACGCGCCGGCCGCGAGGCCCACGAACAGCGACAGCGAGATGTCGTTGAGCATGCCGGCGCCGAGGACGCCGCCGCCGATGAAGAGCAGGCCGGCGACCGGGAGGAGCGCGACGACGGTGGTGTTGATCGAACGGACCAGGGTGCCGTTGATCGAGCGGTTGGCCAGCTCGCTGTAGGTGAAGCGGGTCTGCTTCGTGATGTCCTTCGTGGACTCCTTGAGGGAGTCGAAGACGACCACCGTGTCGTACAGCGAGTAGCCGAGGATCGTCAGGAGGCCGATGACCGTGCCGACGGTGACCTCGAAGCCGACCAGGGAGTAGATGCCCACGGTGATGGTGAGGTCGTGGATGAGGGCGATGAGCGCCGCGACCGCCATTCTCCACTCGAAGGCGATGGCCAGGTAGATCACCACGAGGATCATGAAGACCCCGAGCCCTGTCCAGGCCTTGTTGGCGATCTGCTCGCCCCAGCTGGGGCCGACCAGCTCGGCGGCGATCTTGTCCTCGGTGACGTTCAGGTCCTTGGCGAGCTCCGCGCGGACCTGGTCGGACTGGGCGGTGTCGAGGCCGCCGACCTGGATGCGCAGCGAGCCGTTGCCGAGCTGCTGGACGATCGCGTCGTGGCCGGAGGCCTCCTCCGCGTACTCCTGGGCCTGGCTGACGGTGACGTCGGTCTTCGGGGTGGTGAAGACGGCGCCGCCCTGGAACTCGATGCCCATGTTGAGGCCGCGGACGGCGAGGGCGACGATGGCGGTGATGGTGATCAGGACGGACAGGCCGTACCAGATCTTGCGGTTGCCGATGAAGTCGTAGCCGACCTCACCTCGGTGCAGCCGGGCGCCGAGGTCTCCGAGCTTCGACATCTCACGCCTCCTTCGGGTCTACGGGGCCGGCGGGGGCGGTGGTGCGGCGGGTGCGGCGCAGCGGCGGCTTGGCGCCGAGGCGCTTCGGGTCCAGGCCGGACCACGGGTGGCCGTTGCCGAAGAACTTGGTGCGCGCGAGCAGCGTCATGACCGGCTTGGTGAAGAGGAACACCACGACGATGTCGAGCAGGGTGGTCAGGCCGAGCGTGAACGCGAAGCCCTGGACCTTGCCGACGGTGACGATGAAGAGCACGGCCGCGGCCAGGAACGACACGAAGTCGGAGACCAGGATGGTGCGGCGGGCGCGCGGCCAGGCGCGCTCGACGGCCGGGCGGAGCGTGCGGCCCTCGCGGAGCTCGTCGCGGATGCGCTCGAAGTAGACGATGAACGAGTCCGCGGTGATGCCGATGGCGACGATGGCGCCGCAGACGGCCGGCAGGTTCAGCGCGAAGCCGATGGCCGGGCCGAGCAGGGACATGATCACGTAGGTGAGGAGCGCGGAGACGCCGAGGCTGAGGATGGCGACCAGCGACAGACCGCGGTAGTAGACGACCAGGTAGAGGACGACGAGACCGAGGCCGATGGCGCCGGCGATCAGGCCGGCCTCCAGCTGGTCGCCGCCGAGCGCGGCGGTGACGGTGTCGACGCTCTGGGTCTGGAAGGAGAGCGGCAGGGCGCCGTAGGACAGGATGTTCCCGAGGTCCTGGGCCGACTCCTGGTTGAAGTTGCCGGAGATCTCGGCACTGGCGCTCAGCGTCTGGCGGACCGAGGGGGCCGAGACGACCTCGCCGTCGAGGACGATCGCGAACCGGTTCTGGGGGTCGGCCTGCTGCGACAGCTTGCCGGTGATCGACTGGAACTTCTTCGACCCGCCGTCGGTGAAGTCCATGGTGACGATCCACATGCCGCGCTGCTGGTCGAAGACGCCCTTGGCGTCGTCGACGTCGCGGCCGTCCACCTCGGCCGGGCCGAGGAGGTACTTCGACCAGACGCCCGGGGCGTCCTCGCCGCAGGCCACGGTGGGCTGGTCCGGCTTGACGCCCTGGCCGGCGGCGGTGCGCTGCTTGGGGTCGAGGCAGTTCAGAGCGGCGAACTTCTGCTCCAGCGCCGCGGTGGCGGGGTCGGGCGTGGGGGTCGCCTGCGGGGTGCCGGTGGCCTTCGGCGTCGCGGAGGACGAGGGCGAGGCGCTGCCGGTGGGCGTCGGGCTCGGGGCCTTGAGGGCCTCGGTGAGCGCGCGGCCCTGGGTGGAGGCGGTGGCCGACGGGGTGGCCGAGGACTTCTCGCCCGCGGTCGGGGCGGAGGGGGTGGCCGAGGGCTTCGGGGAGGCCGAGCCCGAGGGGGTGGCGCTGGGCGCCGCCTCGGGCGCGCCGTTCGTCACTCCGAGGACGGGCCGGAAGTAGAGCTGGGCGGTGGTGCCGACCTGCTCACGGGCCTGCTTCTCGTTCGTCCCGCGGGGGATGTTGACGATGATGTTCTCGCGGCCCTGGGTCTGGACCTCGGCCTCGGAGACACCCAGACCGTTGACACGGCGCTCGATGATGTCGACCGCCGTGTTCATGTTGGTCTCGTTGACCGCGGACTCCTGGCCGGGGTCGGCCTTGGCCTTGAGCGTGATCGACGTACCGCCGGCGAGGTCGATGCCGAGGCGCGGGGTGGTGTGCCCCGACCAGAACATGCCGCCGGTGAGCGCGACCATGGCGATCAGGATGAGTGCCAGGGCGCGGCCCGGCCGGCTCTGTCCCCCCGCCGGCCTTCGGCCCTTCTTCGGTGCTGCCACCTGTCGTATCTCCCTGTCCAACCGTCGCGCGACGGGTGTGTGCGCGACGGCCACGAAGTATGTGTGGGGACCATCCCCCGCAGACGTGGAACCGTTCGGGGGCGCGCGCACACCCGGCGGGCGTGCGCGCGGTTCCCCGTCGCGCTTACTTCGCGCCGGCCTCGCCGTCGGTCTTGCCGTCCTTCTCCCCCTCGGCGGCGACCTCGGCCGCGTCCGACTTCTTCGTCAGGTCGGCCTTGGGCGCGTCCTCGGCGGTGACGTCGGTGGCGCCGGTCAGCGAGGAGGCGTCGTCCGGGACGACGGTGTCGGAGTCCGGGGTCTCGACGCTGTCGTCGTCGCCGTGGACGATCCGGTTGTACTCGGAGTCCTCGAGGACCGCGCCGATCGCGTTCTTGGCGTAGACGGCGTGCACGCCCGGGGCGACCTCCAGGAGAACGGTCTCGTCGGAGATCTCCTTGACGGTGGCGTACATCCCCCCGATCGTGCGCACGCCGGTGCCGGGCTGCATCTCGTCGCGCATCCGCGCCGCCTGCTGCTGCTTCTTCTTGGCGGAGCGGGTCATCAGGAACATGGCCCCGATGAGGACGATGAAGGGGAGGAGGGTCACGATGTTCACGGGACGGGTTTCCTTCGCATGGTCGCGGAGAACCCGCGGCCTGATCTTCGGGGGTGGGCACGCCGACCGGAAAGGGCGGCAACGGCGGAGTCTAGGCGAGTCCGCATCGATGGAACAACGTCCAGCATCGCACCCTGGTTCCGGTCCGGGCGAGTGTCCGCACCGTCACGCCCCGAAGAGCCCCTGTTGTCCGCTTCCTGCTGTGCCCGGGCCCGCTGCCTGCGGCGGAACGAGGCCGAGGTGCGTCCAGGCGGCGGGTGTGGCGACCCGGCCACGGGGCGTGCGGGCCAGCAGACCCTCGCGTACGAGGAAGGGTTCGGCGACCTCCTCGACGGTCTCGCGCTCCTCCCCGACCGCGACCGCGAGGGTGGACAGGCCGACCGGTCCGCCGCCGAAGAGCTTGAGGAGGGCCTCCAGGACGGCACGGTCGAGCCGGTCGAGGCCGCGGCCGTCGACCTCGTACACGCTGAGGGCGGCCTCGGAGATCTCCCGGGTGATCGCTCCGTCCGCCTTGACCTGGGCGTAGTCGCGGACCCGGCGCAGCAGGCGGTTGGCGATGCGGGGGGTGCCGCGGGAGCGGCCGGCGATCTCGGCGGCGCCGGCCGGGTCGATCGCGACGTCGAGGAGTCCGGCGGAGCGGTGGATGACGCGCTGGAGCTCGGACGGGTCGTAGAACTCCATGTGGCCGGTGAAGCCGAAGCGGTCGCGCAGCGGGGGCGGCAGGAGTCCGGCCCGGGTGGTGGCGCCGACGAGGGTGAAGGGCGGCAGTTCGAGGGGGATGGCGGTGGCGCCGGGTCCCTTGCCGACGATGACGTCGACGCGGAAGTCCTCCATCGCCATGTAGAGCATCTCCTCGGCGGGCCGGGACATGCGGTGGATCTCGTCGAGGAAGAGGATCTCGCCCTCCTGGAGGGAGGAGAGGATCGCGGCGAGGTCTCCGGCGTGCTGGATGGCGGGGCCGGAGGTGATGCGGATCGGGGCGTTCATCTCGGCCGCGATGATCATCGAGAGGGTGGTCTTGCCGAGGCCGGGGGCGCCGGAGAGCAGGACGTGGTCGGCGGTGGCGCCGCGCTGCCGGGCGGCCTTGAGGACCAGGTCGAGCTGCTGGCGGACCTTCTCCTGGCCGACGAACTCGTTGAGGTCCTTGGGCCGCAGGGCCGCCTCGACGGCCTGGTCGTCGCCCTCGGCGGCGGCGTCGACGATGCGCGCCTCGGCGTCGGGTGCCCCGGCGGTGGTGTCGTCGTCCCAGTTCACGGTGGATGCCTTCTCGTTCGTACGGCCCGGCCGGGCGGGATCGGGGGTGGTCAGCGGGCGCGGTTGAGGGTCTGCAGCGCGGCGCGCAGGAGCTGCGGCACGGGGGCGGTGCCGGTCTCGGCGAGGGCGGCCTCGGCCTGCGGGGTGACGGCGCCGACGGCCTCCTCGGCCTCGCGGCTCGCGTAGCCGAGGCCGATGAGGGCGGCGGTGAGCTGCTCGGTCCAGGGGGCGGGGCCGGAGGCGACGCGCTGGGTGCCGACGAGGCCGCTGCTGCCGAGGGGGGAGCCGAGCTTGTCCTTCAGTTCGAGCAGGAGCTTCTGCGCGCCCTTCTTCCCGATGCCGGGGACGGCCGTCAGGGCCTTCTCGTCCCCGGTGGAGACGGCGAGGCGCAGCGCGTCGGGGCTGTGGACGCCGAGCATGGCCTGGGCGAGGCGGGGGCCGACGCCGCTGGCGGTCTGGAGGAGCTCGAAGACCTGCCGCTCGTCGTCGTCGGCGAAGCCGTACAGGGTGAGGGAGTCCTCGCGGACGACGAGGGAGGTGGCGAGCCGGGCGTCCTCGCCGATCCGCAGTCCGGCGATGGTGGCCGGGGTGCACTGGAGGGCCATGCCCACGCCGCCGACCTGGATCACGGCCGTGGTGGGGGCGAGGGCGGCGACCTGGCCGCTGACGAACGCGATCATCGGGTCCGGCCTTTCACTGCGGACGCGTGCCGGGCGGCCGCTTCCTGGAGACGGTTCTGGGCGGCGACGGCCTGCTGGAGGCGGTTCTGGGCGGGGGCCCGCCAGATGTGGCAGATGGCGAGGGCGAGGGCGTCGGCGGCGTCGGCAGGCTTGGGCGGCTCGGCGAGTCGGAGCAGCCGGGTCACCATCGTGCCGACCTGGGCCTTGTCGGCGCGGCCGCTGCCGGTGACGGCGGCCTTGACCTCGCTGGGGGTGTGCAGGGCGACGGGGATGCCGCGGCGGGAGGCGCAGAGCATGGCGACGGCGCTGGCCTGGGCGGTGCCCATCACCGTACGGACGTTGTGCTGGCTGAACACCCGCTCCACGGCGACGAGTTCGGGCGAGAAGCGGTCGATCCACTCCTCTATGCCCTGCTCGATGCCGACCAGGCGCATGCCGATGTCGGCGTCCGCGGGCGTCCGCACCACTCCGACGCCGAGCATGGTCAGGGGCCGGCCGGCGACGCCCTCGACGACGCCGACGCCGCACCGGGTGAGCCCGGGGTCCACTCCGAGTACGCGCACGTCGCCCCCTCTCTTCGATCTCCTGTTTGAGTCGATCTCCTGTTTGAGCAGGCTATCGGCTGCCACCGACAACGCGGCGGGCCGACGGGAGCGTGTCCCCGTCGGCCCGCCGCGTGAAGCATGTGATCAGGCGTCGACCTTCGCCATGACCTCGTCGCTGACGTCGAAGTTGGCGAAGACGTTCTGCACGTCGTCGCTGTCCTCCAGGGCGTCGATCAGCTTGAACATCTTGCGCGCGCCCTCCTCGTCCAGCTCGACCTGCATGGTCGGGACGAAGCTGGAGTCGGCCGAGTCGTAGTCGATGCCGGCCTCCTGGAGGGCGGTGCGGACCGCGACCAGGTCGGTGGCCTCGCTGATGACCTCGAAGGACTCGCCGAGGTCGTTGACCTCCTCGGCGCCCGCGTCGAGGACCGCGTCCAGGACGTCGTCCTCGGACAGCTCGCCCTTGGGGAGCACGACGACGCCCTTGCGGTTGAACAGGTACGAGACGGAGCCCGGGTCGGCCATGGAGCCGCCGTTGCGGGTCATGGCCACGCGCACGTCCGAGGCGGCGCGGTTGCGGTTGTCGGTGAGGCACTCGATGAGCACCGCGACGCCGTTCGGGCCGTAGCCCTCGTACATGATCGTGGCGTAGTCGACGCCGCCGGCCTCCAGGCCGCCGCCGCGCTTGACCGCGGAGTCGATGTTCTTGTTCGGGACGGAGCTCTTCTTCGCCTTCTGGATGGCGTCGTAGAGGGTCGGGTTGCCGTCCGGGTCGGCGCCGCCCGTGCGGGCCGCGACCTCGATGTTCTTGATCAGCTTCGCGAAGAGCTTGCCGCGCTTGGCGTCGATCACGGCCTTCTTGTGCTTCGTCGTAGCCCATTTAGAGTGGCCGGACATCTGCCTGTCTCCTTCGCGTAACCCATTTCTGAACGAACCCCAGAGATCCTACCGGGATCGGATCAGCCCGCCGCGCGCACCATGTCGACGAACAGGGCGTGGATGCGGTGGTCGCCGGTCAGTTCGGGATGGAACGAGGTGGCGAGCGCCCGGCCCTGCCGTACGGCGACGACGTGGCCCTCGTGCTCGGCCAGGACCTCGACGTCCGCGCCGACCGACTCGACCCAGGGGGCCCGGATGAAGACGCCCTCGACGGGGCCGTCCTCGATGCCCGCGACGGTGACGCCGGCCTCGAAGGACTCGTTCTGGCGGCCGAAGGCGTTGCGGCGGACGATCATGTCGATGCCGCCGAAGGTCTCCTGGCCCGAGCGCGGGTCGAGGATCTTGTCGGCGAGCATGATCAGGCCGGCGCAGGTGCCGTAGACCGGGAGTCCTGCGGCGATGCGCTCGCGCAGCGGCTCCATGAGGCCGAAGAGGGCGGCCAGCTTGGAGATGGTGGTGGACTCGCCACCGGGGACGACCAGGCCGTCGACCTCGGCGAGCTCTTCGGGGCGCCTCACCGGCCTGGCCACGGCGTCCGCCGCGGCCAGGGCGATCAGGTGCTCCCGTACGTCGCCCTGGAGGGCCAGGACACCAATGACGGGAGTGCTGCTCATCGGTGCTTACCAGCCCCGGTTGGCGTAGCGCTCGGCCTCGGGGAGGGTGTCGCAGTTGATGCCGACCATGGCCTCGCCCAGGTTGCGGGAGGCGTCCGCGATGACCTTCGGGTCGTCGTAGAAGGTGGTGGCCTTCACGATGGCGGCGGCGCGCTTGGCCGGGTCGCCCGACTTGAAGATGCCGGAGCCGACGAAGACGCCCTCGGCGCCGAGCTGGCGCATGAGCGCGGCGTCGGCGGGGGTGGCGACGCCACCGGCGGAGAAGAGGACGACGGGCAGCTTGCCGAGCTCGGCGACCTCCTTGACGAGCTCGTACGGGGCGCGCAGGTCCTTGGCGGCGGCGAACAGCTCGTTGTTGTCGAAGCCGCGCAGCTTGGCGATCTCGTTCTTGATCTGGCGCAGGTGGCGGACGGCCTCGACGACGTTGCCGGTGCCGGCCTCGCCCTTGGAGCGGATCATGGCCGCGCCCTCGGCGATGCGGCGCAGGGCCTCGCCCAGGTTGGTGGCGCCACAGACGAAGGGGGTGGTGAAGGCCCACTTGTCGGAGTGGTTGACCTCGTCGGCCGGGGTGAGGACCTCGGACTCGTCGATGTAGTCGACGCCGAGGGACTGCAGGACCTGGGCCTCGACGAAGTGGCCGATGCGGGACTTGGCCATCACCGGGATGGAGACCGCGCCGATGATCTCCTCGATCATGTTCGGGTCGGACATGCGGGCCACGCCGCCGTCCTTGCGGATGTCCGCGGGGACCCGCTCCAGGGCCATGACGGCCACGGCGCCGGCGTCCTCGGCGATCTTCGCCTGCTCGGCGTTGACCACGTCCATGATCACGCCGCCCTTGAGCTGCTCGGCCATGCCGCGCTTCACGCGCGCGGTGCCGGTCTCGGGGGACGAGGAGGGGGTGGAAGGCGTGGTGGACACGGATACCTCACTGGTGACAACGGGGGTTGACGACAGAGACGAGGAAACAGTCCACTCGCGGGCCACGGCAAGGGCCAATGTGGACCCGGTGGCTCGTTTTCGCAGGTCGAAAGGATCAAGCCGGGCGATCGGCAAGGGCCACCGGCGGTTCGTCGTCCATTTCGAAGGCCAGTGGGAAGGGGGCGTGGCCCGCGAGCCGGAGCCAGCGGACCGTGCGGTGGCGGCGCAGGGCGCGGGCGGCCCGTACGGCGTCGTTGTGGAAGCGGCGGGCCATCGGCACCCGGCGCACGGCCTGCGCCAGCTCCCCCGCGGCCTCCTCGCCGCCGGGCGCCTGCCGCACGAGGTCCATCTGCTCGGGCTCGCCGAAGACGGCCCGCAGCGCCTGGCTGAGCTCGCTCTCGGCGACCTCCCGCTGGTCCTCCTCGGCCTGCCGGGCGGCGTGCGCGGCCTCGTAGAGCACGATCGAGGCGGCCGGGTCGAGAACCCCTGAGGTGGCCAGCTCCTGGGTGACCGAGGCCCGGCGCAGCAACTGCGCGTCCAGGGCCGCGCGCGCGGCGTCGATGCGCGAGTGCAGCCGGTCGAGCCGCCCGGCGGTCCAGCTGAGGTAGACGCCGATGACGATCAGCGCGACGACGGTCCAGATCAGGGTTTGGGTCACGGG
Source organism: Streptomyces cinereoruber (assembly GCF_009299385.1). Taxonomy (NCBI): domain Bacteria; kingdom Bacillati; phylum Actinomycetota; class Actinomycetes; order Kitasatosporales; family Streptomycetaceae; genus Streptomyces; species Streptomyces cinereoruber. The sequence goes on from NZ_CP023693.1 coordinate 1,520,966, forward strand.
CGCACAGGCTACCGGGGTGGTGGCGGGCACCCCGCCCAGCGGCGGCGGGGTGCCCGCCCGAAACGCGGGGGCATGCGCGCGCGGGTACGGTCCCGCCGCCCGGCCCGCACGGGTTCGACGCCCATGGCCGGGGACCGGGGCCCGGGCCCGGACGGGCTCCCCTACAACCCCAGCCGCGCCCGCAGGCCGCCCGCTCGTTCGTCCGTGTCCACGGCCGCCGCGCCGTCCGTGACGGTCTCGTAGACCGCGAGGACGTCCGCGCCGACGGTGGACCAGTCGAAGCGGCGGACGTGGGCCGAGCCGCGGGTGCTCAGTTCCTCGCGGCGCTCCTCGTCGCCCAGGAGGCGGATCGCCGCGTCCGCCAGGGCGTCCGCGTCCTCGTTGGCGAAGAGTTCGCCCGCGCCGCCCTGGTCGAGGACCTGCGCGAAGGCGTCCAGGTCGGCGGCGAGGACCGGCGCGCCCGCCGACATCGCCTCGACCAGGATGATGCCGAAGCTCTCGCCGCCGGTGTTGGGCGCCACGTACACGTCGACGCTGCGCAGCAGCCGCGCCTTGTCCTCGTCGCTGACCATGCCGAGGAACTCCACCCGGGAGCGCATCTCGCGCGGCAGCGACGCCACCGCCTCCTCCTCGTCGCCTCGCCCGGCGACCAGGAGCCGCGCCCCGGGCCGTTCGGTGAGGATGCGGGGCAGGGCCTTCATGAGGACGGGCAGGCCCTTGCGGGGCTCGTCGATCCGGCCGATGAAGCCGAGGGTCTCGCCCTGCCACTCCTTCTTCGGCTCGGCGCGGGCGAAGAAGTCCACGTCGACGCCGTTGGGGATGACGACGGCGTCGCCGCCGAGGTGCTCGACCAGCGTGCGCCGCGCGTACTCGCTCACCGCGATCCGCGCGCTGATCTTCTCCAGGGCGGGCTGGAGGATGGGGTACGCGGCGATCATCGCCCGCGAGCGCGGGTTCGAGGTATGGAAGGTCGCCACGATCGGCCCCTGCGCCGCCCAGCAGGTGAGCAGCCCGAGCGACGGCGAGGTCGGCTCGTGGATGTGGACGACGTCGAAGGCGTTGTCGTGCAGCCAGCGGCGCACCCGCGCGGCCGACAGGAAGCCGAAGTTGAGCCGGGCCACCGAGCCGTTGTACGGCACGGGGACGGCCCGCCCGGCCGAGACCACGTACGGCGGCAGCGGGGTCTCGTCGTCGGCGGGTGCCAGGACGGAGACCTCGTGGCCGAGTCGGATCAGGTGCTCGGCGAGGTCGCGGATGTGGAACTGGACGCCGCCCGGCACGTCCCAGGAGTACGGGCAGACGATCCCGATCCTCACGCCGCCCCGCCCTCCCTCTCGCCCGGAGCCCGCTCGCCCGTCCCCGGTTCCTCCAGGTCCGCGAGCCACAGCCGTTGCAGCATGTGCCAGTCCTCCGGGTGGTCCGCGATGCCCTCGGCGAAGGCGTCGGCGAGGGCCTGGGTCATGACGGCCGTCTTCTCCGCGCGCGTACCCGCGTCGGGCACGTCCACCGGCGGATGGACCCGCCCCTTCATGACGGACGTGTCGTCGTACCAGAGCGTCGCCGGCAGCAGCAGGGCGCCCGTCTGCTGGGCGAGTATCGCCGGGCCCGCCGGCATCCGCGCGGTGTCCCCGAAGAAGGTCACTTCGATGCCGGAGGCCGACAGGTCCCGGTCCGCGACCAGGCAGACCAGCCCGCCGGCCCGCAGCCGCCGCGCCAGCCTGCCGAAGGCGGAGCCGCCGGTGTGCGGCACGACCTCCATGCCCAGGGACTCGCGGTAGGCGACGAACCGGTCGTACAGCGACTCCGGCTTGAGCCGCTCGGCGACCGTGGTGAACGGCACGCCGAGGGAGCGGGTCACCCACACGCCCGCGAGGTCCCAGTTGGCCAGGTGCGGCAGGGCGAGGACGACCCCGCGCCCGGAGGCGAGGCCCTCCTTCAGATAGTGGATGTCCTTGATGTCTATCCCGCGTTCGACCCGCTCCTTGCTCCAGGTCGGCAGCCGGAAGGACTCCATCCAGTACCGCATGTACGAGCGCATGCCGGCCCTCGACAGCTCGGCGAGCCGCTCGGGCGTGGCGTCCGGCACCACGCGCGCGAGGTTGGACTCCAGGCGCAGGACGCTCTTGCCGCGCCGCTTCCACGCGACGTCGGCGATCCGCCGCCCGAGGCCCGCGGCCACCGGTTCGGGCAGCTTCTTCACGGTCGCCCAGCCGAGCCCGTACAGGCCGTCGCTGAGCCGGTCCTTGAGGTCGCTCACGAGGCCGCCCCGCTTCCCCCGGCCGCGGCGGCGTCCGCCTCGGCCGACTCCCGCCGCACGGTGACGACCCGCTGCCCCAGGGTGACCGCGCTGCCGACGGCCACGATCCACAGCGCGATCGGCAGCAGCACCTGGATGCCGGGGACGCCGAAGGCGTGCAGTCCGGCGAGCCCGGCGGCGACCAGCGAGATCACGAGCCGCTCGGCGCGCTCGACCAGGCCGTTGACGGCGACGGGCAGGCCGATCGACTCGCCGCGGGCCTTGGTGTACGAGACGACCTGGCCGCTCGCCAGGCAGAAGATCGACACGGCGCACATCACGTTGTCGTCGCCCTTGCCCGCGTACCAGAGCGCGAAGCCGCCGAAGATCGCGCCGTCGGCGACCCGGTCGAGCGTCGAGTCGAGGAAGGCGCCCCAGCGGCTGGAGATCCCCGCCTGCCGGGCCATGTTGCCGTCGACGAGGTCGGAGAAGACGAACAGGGTGATGACGATCGTGCCCCAGAAGAACTCTCCGCGCGGGAAGAAGACCAGCGCACCGGCCATCACCCCCGCCGTGCCGATGAGCGTGACCGCGTCGGGGCTGACGCCCCTGCGGAGCAGAAACGCGGCGAACGGTGTGAGGACACGCGTGAAAAAGGCACGCGCGTACTTGTTCAGCATGGCCTTCCCGAGGTTCGGTGGGCCGCGCGGCCCTTGCGACCACCGGCCCGCCCATCGTAGTCACCGGTGCCCCCGGCCACCGGCGGTACCCGTCCCGCCGCGTCGGCGTCCCCCCGGAAGCCCGGCGGACGCGACGGAGGAACGGGCCCTCCCCGGGACCGATGGACGCGCCCCGGTGTCGGTGCCAAGCTCGAAGGACCACCGCAAGGCACCGCGGGCACCGCGGGCACCGCGGAAGCCGCGCCACCGCGACACACCGCTCCCCCGCGCCCGCGTCCCGCCGCACCGTGCGAGCAGTCGGGAGGAACACGTCATGGGTGACAGGGCGAAGACACCCGCCGGGGCCGCCGGCAGGGCTCCGACGGCCGACCGGCCCTCGGACATACGGAACGTGGTGCTGGTCGGCCACAGCGGATCGGGCAAGACGACGCTCGTCGAGGCCCTCGCGCAGACCGCGGGCGCCCTCAACCGGGCCGGCCGCGTCGAGGACGGCGGCACCGTCTCGGACCACGACGAGATCGAGCGGCGCCGCCACCGCTCCGTCCAGCTCTCGCTCGTCCCGGTCGGCTGGGACGGATGCAAGGTCAATCTGATCGACACCCCCGGGTACGCCGACTTCGTCGGGGAGCTGAGGGCCGGTCTGCGCGCGGCGGACGCGGCCCTCTTCGTCGTCTCGGCCGCCCAGGAGGCCGACGCCGTCGCCGCCTCCACGCGCGCGCTCTGGGAGGAGTGCGCCGCCGTCGGCATGCCCCGCGCCGTCGTCGTCACCCACCTCGACACCGCCCGCACCGGCTTCACGGAGCTGACCGAGGTCTGCGCCGGGCTCTTCGGCCGCGACGACCCGGACGCCGTCCTCCCCCTCTATCTACCGGTGCACGGCCCCGAGGCCGCCGACGGGCACGCGCCCGCGACCGGCCTGATCGGCCTGCTCACGGAGCGGATCCTCGACTACTCCACGGGGGTACGGCGGGAGGAGCCGCCCGACGAGGGCCGGCGGGAGCTGATCGCGGAGGCCCGCGCCCGGCTCATCGAGGGGATCATCGCCGAGAGCGAGGACGAGACCCTGATGGACCGCTACCTCGGCGGCGAGCCGATCGATCCGGAGGTCCTCGTCGCGGACCTGGAGAAGGCGGTCGCCCGGGGCGCCTTCCACCCGGTCCTCGCGGCCGCCCCCGCCGTCGAGGGCGGCACGCAGGGCCTCGGCAGCGTCGAGCTCCTGGAGCTGATCACCCGCGGCTTCCCCTCCCCCCTGGAGCACGGGCCGCGCGCCGTCACCACCCCCGACGGCCGGCCCCGGCCCCCGGTCGTCTGCGACCCCGAGGGGCCCCTGGTCGCCGAGGTCGTCAAGACCACCACCGACCCCTACGTGGGCCGGCTCTCCCTGGTCCGGGTCTTCTCCGGCACCCTGCGCCCCGACGAGACCGTCCACGTCTGCGGCCACGGACTCGCGGACGCACGCGGGACGGGGACGGAGCCGGGCGCGGGCCGCGACGAGCAGGATCCCGACGCCCAGGACCTCCACGAGGCCGACGACCGGGTCGGCGCGCTCACCTCCCCCTTCGGCAAACAACAGCGCCCCGTGGCGCACTGCGTCGCCGGGGACCTCGCCTGCGTCGCCCGCCTCGGGCACGCCGAGACCGGCGACACCGTCTCCGCCAAGGACGACCCGCTCCTGATGGAGCCGTGGACCCTGCCCGAACCGCTGCTGCCGCTCGCCGTCCGGGCCCACGGCAAGGCCGACGAGGACCGGCTCTCCCAGGGCCTCGCCCGGCTGGTCGCCGAGGACCCGGCCCTGCGGCTCGAACAGAACCCGGACACCCGGCAGATGGTCCTGTGGTGCCTGGGCGAGGCCCACCAGGACGTCGCCCTGGAACGCCTCCGCGAGCGCCACGGCGTCCGGGTCGACGCCGTGCCGTACAAGGTGGCGCTGCGCGAGACCTTCGGCGGCGCCTCCTCCGGCCGCGGCCGGCACGTCAAGCAGTCCGGCGGCCACGGCCAGTACGCGATCTGTGAGATCGACGTGGAGCCGCTGCCGCCGGGCAGCGGCGTCGAGTTCGTCGACGAGGTGGTCGGCGGCGCGGTCCCGCGCCCCTTCGTCACCTCCGTCGAGAAGGGCGTACGGGCCCAGGCCGCGCGCGGGATCGCCACCGGCCACCCGCTCGTCGACGTCCGGGTCACCCTGCGCGACGGCAAGGCCCACTCCGTCGACTCCTCCGACGCCGCCTTCCAGACGGCCGGCGCCCTCGCGCTGCGCGAGGCTGCCGCCGACGTCCCCGTCCACCTCCTGGAGCCGGTGGACGAGGTCGGGGTCCTCGTCCCCGACGAGTACGTCGGCCCGGTCATGAGCGACCTGTCGGGGAGGCGCGGCCGCGTCGTCGGCACCGACCCGGCGGGCCCGGGACGGACCCTGGTGCGGGCCGAGGTGCCGGAGACCGAGATCGTGCGGTACGCGATCGACCTGAGGTCCGTGTCGCACGGCACCGGACGGTTCGACCGCACGTACGCCCGGCACGAGCCGGTGCCCCCGCACCTGGCGCAGAAGCTCCGGCAACAGACCGAGAACAACACCTAGCTGACGGCCCGACAGCCCCCACCGCCCGCTCCGCCCCCGCGGGGCGGGCGGCATTCGGCCGTCCCCCCGCGCTCCGGTGACGCACCGGGTGGTACCCGGTTACGCTGGGGTGCCCAGCTCAGAAGGTGTGCGGGGCACCGCAGTTGGGAAACAGCCCGCACAGGGACTCGGCGCGATGGGGGCGGCAGTGGCGATGGACGGTTTCGGTCTCGGGGCGCAGGTTCCCCTCCAGGGCTCGGACGGGCAGACGGCGGCGACCCACGCCCTCGCCTCCGCCGCGTACCGCGACGGCCCCGTCGACAAGATCCTGGAAGCCGACAACGAGCTGTACAAGTCGAAGGTCACCCCGGGCAAGTGGCACAAGCTCTTCCGCCCCGACCTCGGCGAGGCCTTCTCCCGCGCCGTTCAGGTGCGGATGCTCGGCGGGGCCCGCGCCGCCCTCATCCAGTCCTTCGGCGTGGAGCCGCAGCCGGTGGTGGTCCACTGCCTCGCCGCCAACCGCATCCGCAAACAACGGGACGTGAAGCTGACGCTGATCACGCTCGTCTGCGGGGTCCTCTTCCTGCCCGGTCTGCTGCTCTGGCTCGCCGTGATCCAGCTCCGCCGGTTCGCCGCCGGCTCCGACAACAAGCGCACCAGCTTCCTCGGCACCGCGGTGCTCGTCGCCGCCGGGTTCCTCGCCCTGCTCGTGATGTTCAGACTGCCCTTCGCCGGGGTCCTGCCGACCTATCTGCGCCTCATGCTGGTGGCCCCGGTCATCGGCTGGTTCCTCGCCCGCCGCATCGTCGAGAGGACCGCCGTCGAGCTGCGCGAGCGCTGGAGCGCCCTGCTCGGCGGCGGCGGCATCGGCGCCAAGATCCCCGAGGCGGCGCCCCGGGACCCGGGCGAGAAGGCGGCCGAGGAGCTCCGCCAGAACCTGGAGAAGCTCTCCGTCGAACAGCAGTCCAACGTCGTCTTCTACGCCGGCCCCAAGGGCGTCCTCGGCCTGGGCACCCGCTGGGGCAGCTGGACGCTCGCCGAGGAGCTCGTCCCCCAAGCCGGCAAGGAGATCCACGACTTCCGCACCTGGGACGTCGTCCGCAAGATCCACGAGCAGCTCACCCTCCTGGAGCGCGGCTCGCTCAAGAGCGGCTTCCCCAAGCCGACGGTGAAGCACTGGATCGTCGTCCCGGTGGGCGAGGGGGCCGACTCCGTCACCCGCCCCGAGGGCGACAACATCGTCCACTACCAGGTGAAGCCCCACGAGATACAGCGCATCTGCAACGAGCAGCAGTTCGGCGCGGGCAACCGCCACTACCTCGGCGTGCAGTTCACCCTCTGGGACGGGAACCTCGTCCTCACCATGATGGTCACCGTCACCTCGCTCCACCACACGCTCCGCGTCGAGGTCACCGGCCACGCCCTCGGCCCCGTCCACGGCCTCTTCAACGACAAGCCCGCGGCGAAGACCAAGGTGGTCTCCAAGTCCGTCCGCTTCTGGGAGACCCGCGAGGTCAAGCTGCCGCTGACCACCACCGACGACGTCGTCCGGACGGCCGTCCGCGCCCCGCTCACCTGGTTCCCGCCGGTCCTGGAGTTCCTCGGCGGCAAGCTCGTCCTGCCGGAGCCCTTCGGACTGCGCCACGTCTGGGCCGGCCCCCTCTGGAAGAACCGCTTCATGGCCGACGACGCCATCCGCATGGCGACCCCGGTGCTGCGCGCGGTCCACAACGCCACCATCAAGGTCCTCGACGAGCACAACGTCGACACCGAGCGCTTCACCAACCGCTCGCTCGTCCTCGGCGGCGGCGTCCAGGAGACGAGCCCCCGGAAGGCCGACGTCTACGACGCCTGACCGGACCCCGTACGACGTACGACACGAAGACCCGGCCCCCGTACTGCGTCGGGGGCCGGGTCTCGCGTTCCGTACGGGTCAGACGCCGGCCGGCCAGGCGTCGGCCAGCATCTTCCGGGTGTCCGCGAGCAGCTGCGGCAGCACCTTCGTGTGCCCGACGACCGGCATGAAGTTGGTGTCCCCGCCCCAGCGCGGCACCACGTGCTGGTGCAGGTGCGCGGCGATGCCGGCGCCCGCCACCGTGCCCTGGTTCATGCCGATGTTGAAGCCGTGCGCGCCGGAGGCCGCCCGCAGCGCCACCATCGCCCGCTTGGTGAAGTCGCCCAGCTCCGCCGTCTCCGCCGCGTCCAGATCCGTGTAGTCGGCGACGTGCCGGTAGGGGACGACCATGAGGTGCCCGCCGTTGTACGGGTACAGGTTGAGGACCGCGTACACGCTCTCGCCGCGCGCGATCACCAGGCCGTCCTCGTCCGACTTCGACGGGATCGAGCAGAACGGACAGCCGTCCCCGGCACCCGGCCCGGTCGGCTTGTTCTCGCCCTGGATGTACGCCATCCGATGAGGCGTCCACAGGCGCTGGAACGCGTCCTGCGTCCCCACTCCGATCTGCTGCTCCGGCTCAGTCGTCATGCCGTGCAGCATATTGCGTCGCCCGTTCGGAACGTGTCGCCGGGGCGACGGATCCCTCCGCCGTCCATGCTGATGCGATGAGCGACAGGCCGCCGACCCCGTCCCGGCTGGAGCACTGGGACCGCCGCATGGAGGTCCCGCTCGCCCTGGCCTCCTTCGCCTTCCTCGGCGCCTACGCCGTCCACGTCCTCGCCCGCGACCTCCAGGAGGTCTGGCACGACGTCTGCCTCTCGGTCACGCTCGGCTCCTGGGCCTTCTTCGTCGTGGACTACCTGGTGCGGCTCCGGCTGAGCGGCCTCGCCCCGCACCGCTTCCTGCGCGCCCACCCCCTCGACGCCCTGGTCGTGCTCCTCCCCCTGCTGCGCCCGCTCCGGATGGTGAACCTGTACGGCCGGGTCCAGCGCCGCCACGGTCCGAAGCTCAGCCTCTACGGGCGCGTGATGGTCTACTCGGGCCTCAGCGTGTCCCTGCTCGGCTTCGCGGGGTCGCTCACGGTCTACCACCACGAGGTGGACGCCCCCGGGGCCACGATCGTCACCTTCGGCGACTCGGTGTGGTGGACCTGCGCGACGCTGGCGACGGTGGGGTACGGGGACGTGTCGCCGGTGACCCCGGTCGGCCGGGTGACGGCGGTGGGCCTGATGGCCTGCGGCCTGGCACTGCTGGGGGCGGTGACGGGTTCGTTCTCGTCGTGGCTGATCCAGGCGTTCACGAGGGAGGACGAGAAGAGGCCCCCGGGGGATTCCCCGGGGGCCTGACCCCTGCGCCTACGGAGAGGGGTTATACCTGGACGCGGCTCTCCACCACGTCGACGAGCTTCGCCAGCGCCGCGTCACGCGGGATGCCGTTCTCCTGCGACCCGTCGCGGTAGCGGAAGGAGACGGTGCCGGCCGCCATGTCGTCGTCGCCGACGATGATCATGAACGGCACCTTCTGCTTCTGGTGGGTGCGGATCTTCTTCTGCATCCGGTCCGCGGAGGCGTCCACGTCGACCCGAAGGCCCAGCTTCTTCGCCTCGGCCGCGAAGTCCTGGAGGTACTCGACGTGCGAGTCCCCGATCGGGATGCCGACGGCCTGCACGGGCGCCAGCCACGGCGGCATCGCGCCCGCGTAGTGCTCCAGGAGCACCGCGAAGAACCGCTCGATCGAACCGAACAGCGCGCGGTGGATCATGACCGGGCGCTGCTTGGTGCCGTCCGGGGCGGTGTACTCCAGGTCGAAGCGCTCCGGCAGGTTGAAGTCGAGCTGCACGGTCGACATCTGCCAGGTGCGGCCGATGGCGTCCCGCGCCTGCACCGAGATCTTCGGGCCGTAGAACGCGGCGCCGCCCGGGTCGGGGGTCAGCGGGAGGCCCTGCTTCTCGGCGACCTGCTGGAGGACCGCGGTGGCCTCCTCCCACGCCTCGTCGGAGCCGACGAACTTGGTCTCGTCCTTGGTGGACAGCTCCAGGTAGAAGTCGGTCAGACCGTAGTCGCGGAGCAGGTCCAGGACGAAGGTGAGGGTCCGGTCCAGCTCCTCCGCCATCTGCTCGCGGGTGCAGTAGATGTGCGCGTCGTCCTGGGTGAAGCCGCGGGCCCGGGTCAGGCCGTGGACGACGCCGGACTTCTCGTACCGGTACACGGTGCCGAACTCGAACAGGCGCAGCGGCAGCTCGCGGTACGAGCGGCCGCGCGCGTCGAAGATCAGGTTGTGCATCGGGCAGTTCATGGGCTTGAGGTAGTAGTCCACGCCCTCGTCGAGCTGCATGGGGGGGTACATGCCCTCGGCGTACCAGTCGAGGTGACCCGACTTCTCGAACAGCTTGCCCTTGGTGGCGTGGGGGGTGTAGACGAATTCGTAGTTCGCTTCTTCGTGCTTCTTGCGCGAGTAGTCCTCCATGACCCGGCGGATGATGCCGCCCTTGGGGTGGAAGACCGCGAGGCCGGAGCCGATCTCGTCCGGGATCGAGAAGAGGTCCAGCTCGTTGCCCAGCTTGCGGTGGTCTCGCTTCTCGGCCTCGGCGAGGAAGTCGAGGTGCGCCTTCAGCTCGTCCTTCGACGGCCAGGCGGTGCCGTAGATGCGCTGGAGCATCGGGTTCTTCTCGCTGCCGCGCCAGTAGGCGGCCGCGTTCCGCATCAGCTTGAACGCCGGGATGTTCCGGGTGGTCGGCAGGTGCGGGCCGCGACAGAGGTCCTTCCAGCACAGCTCGCCGGTCTTGGCGTCGAGGTTGTCGTAGATGGTCAGCTCGCCGCCGCCCACTTCGACGTTCGCGCCGTCGGCGCCATCCTCCACAGACGCGGAGCCCTTGATGCCGATGAGCTCCAGCTTGTACGGCTCGTCCGCCAGCTCCTCGCGGGCGGCCTCGTCGGTCACCACGCGGCGGGCGAAGCGCTGGCCGCGCTTCTGGATCTCCTGCATCTTCTTCTCGATGACCTTGAGGTCCTCGGGGGTGAAGGGCCGGTCGACGTCGAAGTCGTAGTAGAAGCCGTCCCGGACCGGCGGGCCGATGCCCAGCTTGGCCTCGGGGAAGATCTCCTGGACGGCCTGGGCCATGACGTGCGCGGTCGAGTGGCGCAGGATGTCGAGGCCGTCCGGGGAGGAGATCTCGACGCCCTCGACGACGTCGCCGTCGGCGAGCTCGTACGACAGGTCCTTCAGCTCACCGCCGACGCGGGCGGCGACGATCGTACGGTCGTCGGCGAACAGGGCGCCGGCGGTGGTGCCCGCGCTCACCGCCCTCTCCTCTGCTCCCGAGGCGGACTGGACGGTCACACGGACATCAGACACTGGTGCTCCATACATTGGGGCGCCGGCAGACACGAGGTGCCGGCACCAACGGTGCGCGACAGAGACGAGGTGCCGCGCACCGTCGATCCTACGGGCTCCGCCGGACCCCCGTCCTCGGCGTTTCCCGGGCCCGGCCTCAGTCCTCCGGCCCGCAGGCCTCCTCGAAGAAGTCGAGGTTCTCGTGGAGCGCCTTCATCAGGCGGTCCCGCTCCGTCTCGTCCACCTGGACGGGGACGACCTCGGAGGCGTCGGTGAGGCGGCGGAAGCCGCCCCGGCTCTCCAGCCGGCCGGAGACCCGGATCGGGAGGCCGACGAGGTGGGCGTGGCCGGCGGTGCGGTACGCCTCCTCGTCGAGGGTGGCGCGGACGTGCGGGACCTCGGCCCCGCCGAGGACGCGGAGCCGGACGGTGCCCGCGCCCCGGGGTCCGGAGCGGCGCATGCGGACGACGGCGCCGGTGAGGCGGACCGGTACGGAGGGCTCGCCGGTCCGGTAGCGGGCGCTCGCCTCGCGCAGGGCGGGCAGGTCACCGGGCGAGAACTCGACCGGTTCGGGCCGGGCGGCGCACCCCTCGGGCGGTCCGGCGGCCGGGGCCCACTCCAGGGCGATGCGTGCGCCCTCGGTGCCCCGGACGAGGGCGACGAGGGCCTCGGTGAGCTCGCGGCTGACGCCCGCCTCGACGGCCGCGTCGAAGGCCTCCGTACCGCCGGTGGCCCGCTGGTAGTCGACGGCCTCTCGGGCCGCGTGGAGCGCGTGGTGGAGCCGGACGGCGATCGGGCGGCCCGTGTCGACGGGCAGGAAGGCGGTGAGGCCGCGCCCGCCGGGGGACGCGCCGACGAGGACGCCCTCCAGGGACGCCTGGGCGGCGCGCCGGTGCCGGGCGCCGTAGTAGCCGGCCCGGCCGCGCACGGCGAGGGCGCCGGCGAGGAGGAGCTGGCGGGCGGCCGATCCGAGCTGTTCCCGCACGGTCCAGGGGACGGTGCCGGCGGGGCCGGGGGGCACGTCGCGCCACCAGCGGATCTCGTCGCTGGGCACGGCGAGGCCGGTGAGGACCTCGCGGGCGGAGGGCGTGGCGCTGTGGGCGAGGGCGGCGAGGGCCTCGCCGAGCAGGTCGTCGCAGTCCGGGAAGGCGCGGCTCTCGGGGACGAGGAGGCTCGTGCCGGTGCCGGTGCCGGGCGGGGTCCAGCGGCTGTAGCGGCCGGCCGCCCCGCCGCGCCGCCGCCAGCCGTGGCGGGCGAGCAGGGCGCCGAGGACCCGCGGGTCGACGCGGCCGGGGTCGGGGGTGCCGTGGGTGTCGGCCCAGGGCCCGGCGGCCGGGTCGGGGTCCCCGGCCCGGGGCCCGGTGGGGCCGCTGCGGGAGGCGGGGGAGCCGGGCCGGAGCCCTGCGGACTCGTGCCGGGAGCCGGGGACGCCGGTCCGGGGTCCTGCGGGCTCACGCCGAGGCCCCGAGCCGTCGCCCCGGGACTCCGGGGCGTCCGCCCGGGGCCCCGAGGGCTCGCCGGGTGCCGGGTGGGGCCGGTAGGGCGGGGGAACGGCGCCGTCCCCCTCCCCGCCGAACCCCTCCCCCTCGAATCCGGGGTCGTCGATCGGTCGGTGCATCAAGGTCTCCCTCCCACCCCGACCCGGGTCATGATCTCGCAGAGCGCCCGGTCGTCGAAGATCCGCGTCGTCGGGATGCGCACGGTGGTCCGGCGCCGTCCCGTGACCGGGTGTCCGGCCAGGTTGGTCCAGTAGCAGCAGTGCCGCAGGTCGAGCCGGTCGTGACCGGCCCTCAGCCAGTCGTCCCGGGACCTGGGGACGAGCATCACGACCAGGATCTTGTGCACGGACACGGGGGTCCGGGCGAGCTTCACCAGGTGGTCGTTGTCCAGGGTGAAGGAGAACGTGCTCCCCTGCGGGCGCGGCGGTATCTGGTAGGTGCACTTGAGCTGCACCTTGATGGTCACTTCGTCGTCGACGGTGTGGCCGGGGGCGCTGTGGCTCACGTGCCAGTCGATGCCGTTGTCCGGAAAGGGCTGGGACAGCGAGCAGCCGGCCGCGGCGGCGACGGCGTGCAGGTATCCCACCTGGAGGGTCTCCATGCAGGCGGTGGTGGCGAGTGAGCCGCGCGTCGGTGCTGCCCGCTGGGGCGGCAGCCCTCCCGACTCGGGCTGGGCGAGCGCCATGTCTTCTTCCTTCCCCGTCCCTTCTGTTGTGACCGGTCCGCGTACGGCGCAAACAGTCCGGGTATCACCGTTTCGGGGCAGGGGGTTGGCCATCTGCCGCACGTGCGCAGGGAGTTCGGGGATGACGATGCACTGGTACGAAGGCCCCCTGGCGGCTTTCGACACGGAGACGACGGGAATCGACGTCGAGGGCGACCGGATCGTCTCGGCCGCCCTGGTCGTGCAGGACACGGCCGGGACGCGTCCGCGGGTGACGCGGTGGCTGGTGAACCCGGGCATACCGGTGCCCGCGGAGGCCACCGCCGTGCACGGCCTGACGGACGATCACCTCCAGCGGAACGGCCGGTGGCCGGCCCCGGTCATGGAGGAGCTGGGGCGGGCGCTGTCCGAGCAGATCGCGGCGGGGCGCCCGCTGGTGGTGATGAACGCGCCGTTCGACCTGACGCTCCTCGACCGGGAGTTGCGGCGGCACCGGGCCTCGACGCTGGACCACTACCTGGCGGGCGCGCCGCTGTGCGTGCTCGACCCGCGGGTCCTGGACAAGCACCTGGACCGCTACCGGAAGGGGCGCAGGACGCTGACGGACCTGTGCGCCCACTACGAGGTGGAGCTGACGGGGGCGCACGACGCGGCGGCGGACGCGACGGCGGCGATGGACGTCGTACGGGCGGTGGCGCGGCGCTTCTCGTCCCGGCTCGAACGGCTGACGCCGGCGGAGCTGCACACGCTCCAAGCGGTGTGGCACGCGGCCCAGGCGCGGGGGCTCCAGGCGTGGTTCGCGCGGCAGGGGACGCCGGAGACGGTGGACCCGTCGTGGCCGCTGCGTCCGGAACTGCGCGCGGCGGCGTGATCCGCGGGGCGCGCCCGCAATGACAGAGGCCGGTCCGTCTTTCGACGGACCGGCCTCTCCCGGTGGGCGATACTGGGATCGAACCAGTGACCCCTTCGGTGTGAACGAAGTGCTCTCCCGCTGAGCTAATCGCCCGGGAACGGGTTGAACCATACAGGCCTTCCGGGGCTTCCTTCAAACCGATCGCAGGTGGGCGGCGAGCCCCCGCCGTCCGCCGCGCATCATCAGGGCGTGGTTGGCGCGGAAGAGGGGCCTGCCGGGGACGGCGAGGATCCTCAGGAGCCGGGCGCGGACCTCGACCTCCTGCTCGTACAGGACGCGGGTGCCGGTCCCCTCCGGGGTGAGGGTCCAGCGGGCCCGGCCCTCCAGGTCCCCGCCGAGGCCGACCTCCAGGACCCGGGCGGCGGGGTCGCGGCGCAGGGCGCGGACGGTGACGAGGAGGTCGTACGGGAGGAGGGAGCGGAAGCGGGCGGTGCCGGAGGCCTCGTCGCGGGGGACGACCTCGCGGACCTGGGGCCACCAGCGGGGGTAGTCCTCGGCCCGTTCGAGGACGGCGTAGACGGTGTCGGGCGGGGCGGGGAGCCGCCAGACGCAGCGGAAGCGGTATCGGCACCAGTCCATGGACCCAGTGTGGGCGTACTCAGGGGGAAATCTGAGTACGGGCACCCATTCCCGGCGGCCGGGTCCGGGACGACACTCCGGACATGGACAACTCCCTGCCGCCCGCGGACGAGCTGGTGCTCGTCGACCGCGAGCTGGCCCAACTCGAAGCGCGCCGCACCCAGCTGCTGGCGCGGCGGGCCTGGCTCGTCCAGGTCCTGTACCGGCCGGCCCGGGCGGCGACGCCGCGGTGGCCCGTGACGCCGGCGGCTCCGGCTGCGGACTCGACGCCGCGGAGCGCGCAGAACGTGCTCCTGACGCTCGGCGGCACGCTCCTGACGATCGCGGCGGTCGCCTTCACCCTGGTGAGCTGGGGTTCGATGGGGATCGGCGGGCGTGCGGCGGTGCTGTGCGCGGTGACCGGGGCGGCGCTCTCGGCGCCGGTGGTCCTGCTGCGCAGGGGCCTGGTGTCGACGGGCGAGTCGGTGGCGGTCCTGGGGCTCGTCCTGACGGTGCTCGACGCGTACGCGCTGCACCGGGTGGCGCTGTCGGACACGGACGGCCTCGGGTACGCGGCGGTGGCCTCGGCGGTCCTGGCGGGGGCGTGGGCGGCGTACGGCTCGGCGCTGCCGCGGCTGCGCGTCCCGCTGCCGGCGGGCGTGGTCGCGGCGCAGCTGCCGCTGCCGCTGGGCGTGCTCGCGGCCGGGGGCGGGGCGACGGCGTTCGCGTGGGCGGCGCTGGTCACGGCCGCGGCGGACGGCGCGGTGGTCCTGTGGACGCGTCCGCTGCCGGTGCGGATCACGGCGGGCGCCGGTGCGGCGCTCCTGGGCGGCTGGGCGCTCCTGACGGGCGGCTGGCTCTCGTTCTCCTCGCCGTGGAGCGGCGCGCCGCTGCTCCTGGCGGGCGCGGCGGTGTGCCTGTACGCGGCGTGGCGGAAGCCCGGGTGGGCGGTGGCGGTCTCGGTGGTCGCGGGCCTCGCGGTGGTGGCGGCGCTCGGCGGTCTGCTGCGGTCGGCGGTTCCCGGCGACTGGGCGGTCCCGGGGTACGTGCTGTGCGGGCTGGTCCTGGCGTCGGTGTGGCGGGCGGGCGTGGGCGCCCGGCTGCCGCGCGGGGTCCGGACGGGTCTCACGGGCGCGGGGGCGGCGACGGTGGCGCTGGGGCTGCTGTGGGCGCTGCCGCCGGTGGCGGGGGGTGCTCTGGGGCCGCTGGCGCGGACGACGGAGGTCTGGTCGGGCGAGCACACCGGGCCCGGCCTGGTCGCGTACCCCGCGACGGCCGCCCTGGTCCTCGCGGTGGTCGCCGCCGCGCTCGCGTCCGTCCCCCGGCTGTGGGCCCGGTGCGGGGCCCTCGCCCTGGTGTGGGCGCTGCTCACGGCCCTGCCGGTCGCCCCGGGCCTGCCGTACGCGGCGACGCTCGCCCTCCAGCTCCTCACGACGGCGGCGGCCCTGTGGATCGCGGTCCGCCCGGCCCCGCTGACCCGCGGCCTGCCCCGGCCGGGGACGACTCCGGCGGCCTCTCCGGACGCGCGGACGACCGCCGCCCGGACCACCGGCCCGACGAACCGCCCGGCCACCGCGGCCACCGGCCCGTCCGGCGTCTCTGCCACCGGTCCTGCCGAGCCGCCGACTTCCGGCCCGTCGGCTCCCGGCCCGTCGGCTCCCGGCCCGGCCGATCGGCCCGCCTCCGGTCCTGTCGGCACCCCGGTCGCCGATCCTTCCGCACCGTCGGCTCCCGGCCCGGCCGGTCAGCCCGCCTCCGGCCCCGCCACATCGCCGGCTTCCGGACCGGCGGGGCAGTCGGCCGGTGGTTCCGTCCCGCCTCCGCCCTCGGCACCGCCCCGGGCCCCGGGGGCCGGTTTCGGCGCCCCCGGAACCGGCTGGATGCCCCCGCGGCCCCGGCCGCAGGCTTCCGCGGCGGAGCCCGGGACCGTTCTCGGGTGGGTCGCGTACGCCGGCGGGCTGGTATCCGCGGCGGGCGCGGTCGCCCTCGCCCTGGACGTGCGGGGGGCCACGTTCCTCGCGCTCGGGGCGGTCCTCGGGCTCCTCACGGGCGTCGCGGTCCTCGGTACGGGCGCGCGGCGGGCGGTTTCGGCCTGCGGCGCGGTGCTCGCGGCGGCGGGTCTGGTGTTCGCGGGTGCGGCGGCGGCCGGTCTGGAGGCCCACTGGACGGGCCTGGCCCTGCTCCTGGTCCCGGCGGCGACGGCGGCCGTCGGCGCCACGGCGCGCCCGGTGGCACTGCCGGTCGAGATCACCGGTGCGGCCGTGGGCCTCTCGGCCCTCGGGCTCGCCGCGTCGCGGCCCGCGTTCCTCGCGCTCGTCCTGGCGCTCGGCGGGGTGATCGCGGCGGCGACGGCGGTCCGGCCGGAGCGGCGCCGGTTCGCCTCCTGGGCGGCGGCGGGGCTGTTCCTGCTCGCCGCCTGGGTGCGGCTGGGGGCGTGGGGCGTGACGACTCCGGAGGCGTACACGCTGCCGGTGACGGTTCCTGCGCTCGTCGTCGGGTTCCTGCGGCGGCGCCGGGACCCGGAGGCCTCGTCCTGGACGGCGTACGGCCCCGGTCTGGCCGTGACCCTGCTGCCGAGCCTCGGCGCGGCCTGGACGGACCCGGAGTGGGTGCGGCCGCTGGTCCTGGGGGTGGCGGCGCTCGTGGTGACGCTGCTGGGGGCGCGGTTCCGGCTCCAGGCCCTGCTGCTGCTCGGCGGCACCGTGCTGGCCCTGGACGGGCTGCACGAGCTGGCGCCGTACGTGGTGCAGGTGGTGGGCGCGCTGCCGCGCTGGCTGCCGCCGGCCCTCGCCGGGCTGCTGCTGCTCGCGGTGGGCGCCACGTACGAGCAGCGGCTGCGGGACGCCCGGAGGCTGCGGGAGCGGCTGGCGCGGATGCGGTGAGGCCCCTTCCGGGGGCGGAACGCCGAGGGCCCGGAGACGGTGGTCGTCTCCGGGCCCTCGGTCCGGGTGGTGGGCGATACTGGGTTCGAACCAGTGACCTCTTCGGTGTGAACGAAGCGCTCTCCCACTGAGCTAATCGCCCGGTGCACCGCACACATTACCCCATGTCAGCGGCGCTTCCGCACCACGCGGGGGTCACTGGTCGATCTTCCACGGCATGACGAAGCCGAACTTCCAGAGGTAGACCCCGAGCAGGACGGCGACGATCACCAGGCCGATGGTGGTGAGGATGATGTTGCGGCGGCGGACCTTGGGGTCGAGGGCGCGCTGAGCGGCCTCGGTGACCTTGCGCTTGGTCCAGCGGAGCACGAGCTGCGCCCAGACGAACTCGGTCGCCCAGATCGCCATGCCGGCGAAGATGACCAGCCAGCCGGGCCCGGGCAGCACGAGCATGAGCACCCCGGCGACGACGACCGCGAGCCCCACGACGAAGACGCCGACCTGCCAGCTGAGGTGCAGGGTCCGGCGGGACTTGATGAACTCGGGTGCGCGGGATCCCAGTTCGGCTTCCTGGCCGGCTGCGGAATCCCCGGTGCGCTCGTCACTCTCCGCATGCATGATCCCAACTTACCGGACGCCGGGCCGATACCTGAATGGCCGTATTACCCAAAGTTACACGGGTCCGTACGAGGGACCTGAACGACCACAAAACCGACAGAGGGGTTTACAACGGCACCGGAGGTGGCATGTCGATTTCGCCGACGTGCGAATCCCCGAGCGCACACTGAGCGAAAGGCCCTGGCGCTTATGAACACCACGGTCAGCTGCGAGCTGCACCTGCGCCTCGTTGTGTCGAGCGAGTCCTCACTGCCTGTACCCGCGGGCCTGCGGTATGACACGGCCGATCCGTATGCCGTGCACGCCACCTTCCACACCGGAGCCGAGGAGACGGTCGAGTGGGTCTTCGCCCGCGACCTTCTCGCCGAGGGGCTGCACCGGCCCACCGGCACGGGCGACGTCCGCGTCTGGCCGTCCCGTAGTCACGGCCAGGGAGTCGTCTGCATCGCGCTGAGCTCCCCCGAGGGAGAAGCCCTGCTCGAGGCCCCGGCGAGGGCCCTGGAGTCGTTCCTGAAGCGGACCGACGCCGCCGTGCCACCGGGCACCGAGCACCGTCACTTCGACCTCGATACGGAGCTCTCCCACATCCTGGCCGACAGCTGAGCCAGGCCGAGAGCCGCACGGCGCCGTCCGACTCGGGGAGACGGCGCCGCGCGGGCAGCCCCACAGGCACGTCATCCGGCGCCCACCACCGCGCAGCCGGCGCGGTGGTGGGCGCCGGTGCCATGTCCGGGTCGCGCTAAAGTCAGCGCCATTCCGCGGGCGCCCGCCCGCGGCCGGCCAGGGAGCGAATCGTGCTGATCCCTCACGACACCCGGATCGCCCTCGACACCGTCGTCGATCTGATGAACACCGCGCCCCAGGGCGACCGCCCCGACGCGCTCGCCGACCTCCAGGGCCTCCACGCCTTCGTCCACGCGCACAAGATCAGCGACGTGGGCGACCTCGGCGCCGACGACCTGCGGGCCGTGCGCACGGTGCGCGAGAAGTTCGCGGCGGTCTTCTCCGCGCCCGAGGCCCGGATCGCGGCCCCCCTGATCAACCAGCTGGTGGCGGGCGCGGGCACCACCCCGCAGCTCACCGACCACGACGGCTACGACTGGCACGTGCACTACTTCGCGCCGGGCGCCTCGGTGGCGGACCACCTCGCGGCCGACTGCGGCATGGCCCTGGCGTTCATCGTCGTGGCGGGCGAGCAGGAGCGGCTGCGGCGCTGCGAGGCGCCGGACTGCGGCCGGGCCTTCGTCGACCTCTCCCGCAACCGCTCGCGCCGCTACTGCGACAGCCGGACCTGCGGCAACCGGCTGCACGTGGCCGCCTACCGGGCGCGCCGCAAGGAGGCGGCGGGCTGACCGACCGTCCCGGAGGACCGCAGGGCGAAGAGACGAAGAACCGCGCCACGAAGAACCGCGGCACGCAGCGTCACAGCACGAAGAGGTCGTGCACGGCGGCCACGAGCAGCAGGCAACCGATGACGCCGAGGAAGATCATCAGCGGTGGCTGGGAGAGCGCGTACAGACAGCCACGTGCCTCCTCGCCGGGGGCGTCGACGGGGACGTCGGGAGGGACGTCGGTGGGGGCGGGGACGGGGTCCCGCGAGGTATCCAGCATCTCGGGGGGATGATCGCGCACGCCGCGCACCCGACATCACGGAACACGCCTTCTGACCGGGGGGTTCACCCCTTCCCGTGGATCACCGAACCAGGACGGTCGGCGGAATCGCCAGAAGCGGTCAGATTCCGTGCTTCTTCAGAATCGCCTCGATGTCGCTGAAGTCGTCGCCCGCGGGCTCGGCGGCCCGCGGCTTCCCGGTCACGGCCCTCGGGGGCGCCGGCGCGCCGGGCGCCGCGGCTCTCGGGGCGGCCTCCGCGACGGCGGCTCCCGCCCGGCCGGCCCGGCGCCGCTCGACGGCCCGGGTGGACAGGAGGAGCAGCCAGGCCAGGCCGAGCACGCCGAAGCCGGCCCAGGCCACCGGGCTGAACGCCGTGTCCGCGATCCAGGCGACGGCCCCCGTCATCACCAGGCCGAGGGGCACCAGCGCGTAGGCCGCGATCCGGGCGGCGGACAGGAAGCGCTTCCGGTAGGCCGCGATCGCGGCGATGCCCAGGCCCGCCGCGGACACCGCGGAACAGATGGTCTCGGCGAGCATGCGGTCCTCCAGGTCCCCGGGTGATACGTCCCTTCCATCCTGCACCCCCGCCTCCGCCCGAGCCATGCCCCCGAGCCGGTCTCAGGGAGATCTCCGGGTCGCCCCGGCCGGGATCTCCTCCCCAGGTCCCGGTAAGTCCCCGGGTCCCGGTGAACCCCGTGCCCCGGTGGGGGAGACTGCTGGCATGAGTGACTCCACCACCGCACCCGTCTCCCCCGTCGTCCTGGAGGCGTGGTTCGACCTCCAGTGCCCCGACTGCTTCCGCGCCCTCGACGACGTCCGCGCGCTCCGCGAGAAGTACGGCGACCGGCTCGACGTACAGCTGCGCCACTTCCCGCTGGCGAAGAACAAGCACGCGTACGCCGCCGCCCAGGCCGCCGAGGAGGCCGCCGCGCAGGGCAAGGGCCGGCCGTACGTGGAGGCGCTGCTCGCCAGGACCGCCGAGCTCGGCGAGCGGGGCGAGCCGGTCCTCCTTGAGCTCGCGGCCGAACTGGGCCTGGATGCCGAGGAGTTCGACACCGCCCTGATCGACGGCCGGCACCTGCTGACCGTCGACGCGGACGAGGCCGAGGGCAAGGCGATCAAGGTCACCGGCACGCCGACCTACGTCATCGGCGGCGAGCGCCTGGACGGCGGGAAGAGCCAGGAGGGCCTGCGGGAGCGGATCGAGGCGATCGCCGACCGCCTCCTCGGCGCCTGACCCGGGCGGACGGGCCCGCGGTCCTGCGGGCCTACAGCAGCGGTTTGGCGCCGTTGACGTAAGTCGTGCGGTAGCCGAGCGACTCGTAGAGGCGGACCGCCGGGGTGTTGTCCGCGAAGACGTGCAGTCCGAGCAGGGTCTCCCCGGCCTCCCGCGCGACCCGCTCGGCGAGCAGCATGAGCGCCCGCCCGTAGCCGTGCCCGCGCTGCTCCTCGTCCACCTCGATGTCGTACACGTAGGCGGCCCAGCGCCCCGGTTCGAGCTCGGTCCGGCCCGTCCACAGGACACCGGCGGGCCGCCCGTCCCGGACGAGGACGTGGAACGCGGCGCCGGGGGTGGCGAGTCCCTCGGGCAGGAGGACGCGGTGGCTGCTCTCGGCCTTCGCGCGCGCCTGCTCCTCGGGGACGCCCCGCTCGGTCCACTCCTGTGCGAAGACCTCCCTGGCCCGCGCCCCCCACTCCTCGTACTCGGCGCCGGTCATCGGCCGGACCTCGACTCCCTCCGGCAGGACGGGCGGGGTGCCGGGCAGCTCCTTGACCATGTTCCGGCTGCGCTCGACGTAGCCGAGCGAGCGGACCATGCGCAGCGCGGGCGCGGCGTCGGCGGGCACCGACGCGGACACTTGGACGCAGCCCCAGCTCCGCAGCACCTCCTCGGAGGCGAGCGCGGCGACCGTGCCCCGGCCCCTCCCCCGGTCCGGCTCGTCGATCCGGAGGTCCCGGATCACTCCCGAGGCGGCGCCGAAGCCGGGGTCGGTGGTGAGGTGGACGGAGCCGACGCGGCGACTGTTCACGCACACGTCGTACGTGCGGGAACGGCCGCCGCCGGGCAACTGCTGAAGCGGCTCGACCGGCCGCAGGGTGGTGGTCATCGGAAGTGTTCTACCCACCCCGGGGCCGTCCGTCATCGGGTTTTACGGCGGGCCGCGACCGTCCTGCCCGAGGGCTACCCGAGGCGCGGGTCCCGGTCCCGGGCCGCGTGCTCGTCGAAGGCCCGCATGGCCTTGGCGGTGACCGGGCCGGGCGCCTGCGCCAGTTCGCGCCCGTCGATCCGGTGCACGGCCTGCACGTCGCGGAGGGTCGAGGTCAGGAAGACCTCGTCGGCGGTCTCCAGGACGTCCAGCGGCAGGTCGGTCTCCTCGGCGCCGGTCCACCGCACGGCGAGGGCGCGGGTGATGCCCGCGAGGCAGCCGGAGGAGACGGGCGGGGTGAGGATCCGGCCGTCGACCACGACGAAGACGTTGGAGCCGGTGCCCTCGCAGAGCTGCCCCACCGTGTTGGCGAAGAGCGCCTCGGAGGCCCCCTGCTCGCGCGCCTTCGCGAGGGCGACGACGTTCTCCGCGTACGAGGTGGTCTTGAGCCCGGTGAGGGCGCCGCGCTCGTTGCGGGTCCAGGGCACGGTGACCACGGCGGTGGTGTCGGGGCGGCGGCCGGTCTCGCCGAGGGCGACGACGAGGCTGGTCCCGGCGTCGCCGCGCTCCGAGCCGAGCGGGGAGGTGCCGCCGGTGTACGTGATGCGGAGCCGGCCGAGCTCCATCGGGTTGGCCTCCAGGACGGCGGCGCAGGCCCGGCGGACCTCGTCGAGGTCCGGGTCGGGCAGACCGAGGCCCCGGGCCGAGCGGGTGAGGCGCTCCAGGTGGAGGGTGAGGGCGAACGTTTCGCCGCGCTCGGCCTTGACCGTCTCGAAGATGCCGTCGCCGACGGTCAGTCCGTGGTCCAGTACGGAGACCCGGGCGGCCTCCGCGTCGTGCAGCCCGCCGTTGACCCAGAGTTTCATCGGGAAATGGCCTTTCCGGTCGCCTCGGAGGCGCCTGGTTCGTGGATGCCCGACGCTATCGCGACCAGCCGGGACGCCTTCAGTTCGGTCTCCTCCCACTCGCGTTCCGGGTCGGAGCCCCAGGTGATCCCGGCGCCGGTGCCGAAGCGCAGCACGCCCTCGGGGCGGTCGATCCAGAAGGTGCGTATGCCGACGGCCAGCTCGCCGGTGCCCGCGTCGGCGTCGACCCAGCCGACGCCCCCGCAGTAGGGGCCCCGGGGCGCGGTCTCCAGCGCCTCGATGATCCGCAGCGCGCTGGACTTGGGGGCGCCGGTGACCGAGCCGGGCGGGAAGGTGGCGGCCAGCAGCTCGGGCCAGCCGGCGTCCCGGCGCAGCACGCCGCTGACGGTGGAGACGAGGTGGACCAGGCCGGGGTGCTCCTCGACCGCGCAGAGGGCGGGGACGGCGACGGAGCCGGTCTCGCTGACGCGTCCCAGGTCGTTGCGGACCAGGTCGACGATCATCACGTTCTCCGCGTGGTCCTTGGGCAGGAGGTCGGCGGCGGTGCGGCCGGTGCCCTTGATGGGCCCCGAGCAGACCCGGGACCCCTCCCTGCGCAGGTAGAGCTCGGGGGACGCGGTGGCGACCTCCACGCCGTGGGCGGGCAGGCGAATCGTTCCGGCGTACGGGGCGGGGTTGCCCCGGGCGAGGAGCGCGGTGAGGGCGTCCACGTCGGCGGAGGCCGGGTCCGGGAGCGGTGCGGACAGCACCCGGCAGAGGTTCGCCTGGTAGACCTCGCCGCGCGCGATGTGCTCCCGCACGCGCCGTACGCCCGCGGTGTACGCGGCGCGGTCGAGGGAGGACGTCCAGGAGTCGGCGGTCGGGCCGCGCCAGGCGCCCGGCACGGGCGCGGGGACCGGGTCCGGCCGCACGTCCCCGAAGCGGGCGCAGGTCAGGCGCCCCTCGAAGTCCGCGCAGACGGCCCAGAACCCGGTGGAGTCCAGGGCCTCGGGGTCGTGGGTGACGTCCCGGAGGTCGGTGGCGACGAGGCCGCCGAAACGGGCCAGGGGTGCGAGGTCGTACACGCGTCGAGTCTAGGTCGGGCGGGGCGGGGACACCGGGCCGCGTCGCGGCGGGGGCACCGCGCGACCCGGGGAACACGGCGAGTGAACGCCTCGCGAACCCTCCGGGGGTCCCGTCGGAGCGTGGTCGTCGGCGCCCCGGTCGGCCCGCAGGTCAGCACGCTGCGGAAACGCGTTTTTGTACTGGCCCGGGAATCCGCTAGAGTTCAACACGTCGCCGGGACGCGCAAGCGGAACGGAAACGACAAGCGGACGTGGCTCAGTTGGTAGAGCATCACCTTGCCAAGGTGAGGGTCGCGAGTTCGAATCTCGTCGTCCGCTCGATGTGGGGGATCTTCCCGAACCCCCGTATTCACTCCTGGTGGAGTGGCCGAGAGGCGAGGCAACGGCCTGCAAAGCCGTCTACACGGGTTCAAATCCCGTCTCCACCTCCAAGGACGATTAGCTCAGCGGGAGAGCGCTTCCCTGACACGGAAGAGGTCACTGGTTCAATCCCAGTATCGTCCACTGGACCTTCGGGTCCCGGGTCTTCGGATCCCCCGCGCGATTAGCTCAGCGGGAGAGCGCTTCCCTGACACGGAAGAGGTCACTGGTTCAATCCCAGTATCGCGCACGCAGTACGACCGCCTTCGGGTAGGTTGTGCACAGCCCGCGCGATTAGCTCAGCGGGAGAGCGCTTCCCTGACACGGAAGAGGTCACTGGTTCAATCCCAGTATCGCGCACCACAGCAAGAAGCCCCCGGCCGCGTCTCGCGGCCGGGGGCTTCTTCGTTCCGGGGCTTCAGGAGGAGAAGAGCATCCGGCCGAAGCCGCGCTGGCGGTAGTGACCGCCGTGGTGGCCGCCGTGGTGCGGGGCGCCCCAGGCCGGAGCGGCGGGAGCGGGCTGCGCCGGGTAGGCCCCCGGGGCGGGCGGCGCCGGCGGGGCCTGCTGCACCCACTGGGACTCCAGACGGGTCAGGGCCTCCAGCTCGCCGTAGTCCAGGAATATGCCCCGGCAGCCGCTGCACTGCTCGATCTGGACGCCGTTGCGGTTGTACGTGTGCATGGCCGCATGGCACTTGGGACACTGCATGCTCGGCTCAACTCCCTGACATTGCCGTTCGAATGGTGGCTTCACCTTACGTGGACGCCGAAAGTGCCTACCCGGTTCGATGTCCGGCGATGCGGGCGCAGGTGTCGATCATCACCTCCTCGACCTCGTCCAGCGGCCGGCCCTCGGCCGTGGACTTCGCCAGGGCCAGCGCGGCGGTCTGCACCGTCAGGGCACGGGCCGGCACGTCGAGTCGGATCCAGGGGTCGGTCCCCACCGCCGGGCCGCCCGCCTCCTGGTACGCGCCGAGGAAGCGGGACCAGACCTCCGGGGGCAGGATGCCGGCGGCGAACCAGGCGGCCGGACGGGCCAGGTCCCAGGCGGGATCCCCCAGGCCGAGGTCGTCCACGTCGATGAGCCTCCAGGGGGGAGGGGTGGACGGGGTGGGTGAGGATGGGGCGAGGCGGACCAGTTGGCCCAGGTGGAAGTCGCCGTGACAGAGCAGGTGGGGGGTGTTCCCGGGGGCCATGAGTTCCGTGGGGATCGTTCCCCAGGCCGCGAGGACCGTGGCCGCGGCCGGATGGTCCGGCGCCGACCGGCGCATCCGGTCCACCGCGAGGGCGGCCTTGAGCGGGGCCCGCATCGGCGGAAGGTCGGCCCCGGGCGGGAGCGGAGTGCGGTGGAGCAGGGCGAGGAGCCGCGCCGCCTCCTCCCACGGGGCGGCGTCGGGGTCTCCCGGGTCGACGGGCGGCCCGTACGGCCAGGCCGTGACCGGACGTCCGCCGAGCACCTCCGGCGCGGCCGGCGGCAGCGGCAGGGGCGACAGGAGCACGTCGGCGACGTCCGGGCGGGCGGCCAGCGCGAGCCGCGCGCGGTGCGCCTCGGGGTCGGTGTCGGGGGCGTGCGCCTTCACGACGAGCGCCCCGTGCCGTACGACGGTCCCGTCCTCCCGGTCCGCGAGCACCCCGACGAGACCGCCGTCCGCGCAGCCGCAGGGAGTCGCGCCGGGCGGGTGGGCGGCGGTACGGGCCAGGGCGGCGAGGCCGTCGAGCGGGGCGCCCGAAGCGGGCGTGGACCGGGCGGTGGGAGTCACGCGGGGAGCGTACGGGGTGGGGCGGGGGGTGTGTACGGGGCGGGGGCGTGCGGGTGTGTGGGGAGCGTGCGGGGTGGTGGGGACGCGCGAGGGCCGGTCGGCTCCCCGGCCGACCGGCCCCACGCTGCCGTCCGTCGCACCCCCGTCCCCACGGGGCTGATGGCCGGATGTCCCGACCCGGGCCGCTCTCCCGGGTCCGGGGCGCCGCTCAGCGCCCCAGCATCACGCCCACGGACGACGCCTGTGTGACCACCGCTTCCCAGCCGCCGAAGACGACCACGAGCAGGGCCGCGAGAGGAAGGACCATGGCCGTGGCCACCAGGGGGTGACGGCGGCCCGGGGGCCGGCTGGTCGTCCGCGGTGCCGTGTAGGCCATGGTTCCTCTCCCGTCGTGTGGCGCGGCGGGTGCGTAACCTCGGGGGACGAGTGCTGCACCCGCCGCGTGACAACAACCTTAGGAAGCGGGGAGCGCCGGGGCGTCATGCCCGCGTACCGACTTGCGGGCCTCCCGGAGGATGACGGCCGCCCGCACGGCGTACTCCCCTGGGTGGAGACGGGGGCCCTCAACCCGGGGTCTTCCCCCAGGGGTTGCGTACGGGAGGCGCGTGGGCGGGAGGTGGGGTGACATCGCTCACTTCCTTGATCGTCTCGGGTGCGGCCGGGACCGTCCGAGCGGCCGGGTCCCTTCTCCGGGGGCGTGCGGCCGGGGTCGGGAGGTCTCGTCAAGTGGGTTTTTCGGGGCGGGTGTTGGGGATGGAGACCGGCCGCCGGTCCTTCGGGGGCTTTCACAGCACTGACAATCGATCCCGGTGCGAGGGCGCGGCCTATGAGCGCGTGCGGGCGCCACTACGTAAGCTGTGCCACGTCGAACGGACGAGGGGACGGACATGGCGATGATGCGGCTCCGGCGCGAGGATCCGCGGATCGTCGGGTCGTTCCGGCTCCACCGCAGGCTGGGGGCCGGCGGAATGGGCGTCGTGTACCTGGGGTCCGACCGGCGCGGCCAGCGGGTGGCGCTCAAGGTCATCCGGCCCGACCTCGCCGAGGACCAGGAGTTCCGGTCGCGGTTCGCCCGCGAGGTGTCGGCGGCCCGGCGGATCCGCGGCGGCTGCACGGCCCGGCTCGTCGCCGCCGACCTGGAGGCCGACCGCCCCTGGTTCGCCACCCAGTACGTGCCCGGCCCCTCCCTGCACGACCGCGTCGCCGAGGAGGGCCCGCTGCGCGCCGCCGACGTGGCCTCCATCGGGGCGGCCCTCTCGGAAGGCCTCGTCGCCGTCCACGAGGCCGGCGTCGTGCACCGGGACCTCAAGCCGTCGAACATCCTGCTCTCCCCCAAGGGCCCCCGGATCATCGACTTCGGCATCGCTTGGGCCACCGGCGCCAGCACCCTCACCCACGTGGGCACCGCCGTCGGCTCGCCCGGCTTCCTCGCCCCCGAGCAGGTGCGCGGCGCCGCCGTCACCCCCGCCACCGACGTCTTCTCGCTCGGCGCCACCCTCGCGTACGCGGCGATGGCCGACTCCCCCTTCGGGCACGGCAGTTCCGAGGTCATGCTCTACCGGGTCGTGCACGAGGAGCCGCAGCTGCACGGCGTGCCCGACGCGCTGGCGCCCCTCGTCCGGGCCTGTCTCGCGAAGGACCCCGAGGACCGGCCCAGCACGCTCCAGCTGTCGATGCGGCTCAAGGAGATCGCGGCGCGCGAGGCGCAGGGGCTGCCCGTCTCCCGGCCGCCCGTGCAGCGGGAACGGTCCGAGGAGCGCAGCGCCGTCCGGCCGACGGAGCGGTACACCGAGTACACCGAGCGGGACACGCGCGGGCGCGGGCCGGAGCGGGCGGGTGAGCGCGGTCTCGAACGCGGCTCCGAGCGGGAGCGGGGGCAGGGGCGGGGGTCTTCCTCGCGGTCCTCCTCCGCCGCCGGGCCGCGGACCGGGGGCTCGCGGTCCCCGCAGTCCCGGCCCGGCACCAGGCCCGGCGTCCGCTCCACCTCGACGGGCCGCCGGCCCGCCAACCCCCGGCTGCTGCGGCAGCGGCTCTTCGTCTTCGTGGTCGTCACCCTGGTCGTCGCCCTCGGCATCGCCGCCGCGCAGGCCCTCCAGGGCTGATCCGGGCGGGTTCGCTACGACTCCGGGCGGCCCGTCGCCACCGCGTAGAACGCCACCGCCGCCGCCGCTCCCACGTTGAGCGAGTCCACGCCGTGGGCCATCGGGATGCGGACCCACTCGTCGGCGGCCCGCAGCGCCTTCTGCGACAGTCCCTCGCCCTCCGCGCCCAGCATCAGCGCCACCCGGTCCAGCTTGTGCGGGGCGGCCTCGTCGATGGAGACCGCCCGCTCCGCCGGGGTGAGCGCGAGCAGCTTGAAGCCCGCCTCCCGTACCGTCTCCAGGCCTCGCGGCCAGCCTTCCAGGCGGGCGTACGGGACGGAGAAGACCGCGCCCATGGACACCTTCACGGAGCGCCGGTAGAGCGGGTCCGCGCAGTCCGGGGAGAGCAGGACCGCGTCCATGCCGAGGGCGGCGGCGCTGCGGAAGATGGCGCCGATGTTGGTGTGGTCGTTGACCGACTCCATCACCACCACCCGGCGGGCCTCCGCAAGCAGCTCGGACGCCTCCGGGAGCTCCTTGCGCTGCATCGACGCGAGCGCGCCCCGGTGCACGTGGTAGCCCGTGACCCGCTCCGCCAGGTCCGGATCGATCACGTACACCGGTGCCCCGGAGCCGTCGATGACGTCCCGCATGGGCTCGACCCACTTGGCCGAGAGCAGCATCGACCGCATCGCGTACCCGGCCTGGCCCGCCCTGCGGATGACCTTCTCGCCCTCCGCGATGAACAGGCCCTCGGCCGGTTCCCTCCTGCGGCGGAGTTCCACGTCGGTCAGGCCCGTGTAGTCGTGCAGGCGGGGGTCGTCGGGGGCTTCGATGGTGATGAGTTCGGCCACGGGGTGTTGCTGCCTCGTTCGGGGGTCGGGGTTGTGTGGGTGTGCTTTACGCCGTCGGCCCGTTCGGGCCTTCCGTGACCACCGTGCCTATGACGATCACTGCCGGCGGGCGGACCTCCTGGGTCCTGACCGTCTCCGCGACCGTCGCGAGCGTCGCGTCCACCCGGCGCTGGGCCGCCGTGGTGCCCTCCTGGACCAGGGCCAGGGGGGTCTCCGGGGCCTTGCCGTGGGCGATGAGGGCCTCCGCGATCTTTCCGATCTTGTCGACGCCCATGAGGATCACCAGGGTGCCCGTCAACTTGGCGAGCGAGGCCCAGTCCACGAGGGAGCGCGGGTCGTCGGGGGCCACGTGTCCGCTGACCACCGTGAACTCGTGGGCCACCCCCCGGTGCGTGACCGGGATGCCCGCCGCGCCCGGCACCGAGATCGAGCTGGAGATGCCGGGGACCACCGTGCAGGCGATGCCCTCGGCGGCGAGCGCCTGCGCCTCCTCCATGCCCCGGCCGAAGACGAACGGGTCGCCGCCCTTCAGGCGGACCACCGACTTGCCCGCCTTCGCGTGCTCGATCAGCGCGTTGTTGATGGCCTCCTGCGCCATGAACCGGCCGTACGGGATCTTCGCCGCGTCGATCACCTCGACGTGCGGCGGCAGCTCGTCCAGGAGGTCGCGGGGGCCGAGGCGGTCCGCGATCACCACGTCCGCCTCCGCGAGCAGGCGGCGGCCGCGCACCGTGATCAGGTCCGGGTCGCCGGGGCCGCCGCCGACCAGGGCCACGAACGGGGTGCGGGCGCGGTGCTGGGGTGCCGCGATCGAGCCGTCCCGCAGGCCCTCCACGATCGCGTCCCGCACGGCGGCCGAGCGGCGCGGGTCGTGGCCGGTGAGCACCGCCACGGTGACGCCGTCGCCGCGGCCGGTGGCCGGGGTCCAGGCGGTGGCCGCCTCGGCGTCGTCCGAGCGCACGCACCAGGTCCGGGTCCGCTCGGCCTCGGCGGAGGCGGCCTCGTTCGTGGCGGGGTCGGTGGTGGCGACCAGGACGTACCAGGCGTCGGCGAGGTCGCCCTCCTCGTAGCGGCGCTTGAGCCAGGTGATCTCGCCCGTCTCCGCCATCGCGTCCACGGACGGGGTCGCGGAGGGGGAGATCAGGGTGATGTCCGCGCCCGCGGCGATCAGGGCGGGGAGGCGGCGCTGGGCGACCTGGCCGCCGCCGAGGACCACGACGCGGCGGCCGGCGAGGCGGAGGCCCACCGGGTAGGCGGGGTGGGCGGCGGGGGTCGCCTTCTCGGTGTTCTCGGCCATGGGTGAGCGGCTCCTCGGGGCGTGGCAGGTGCGGGCCGCTGCGGCGGTGGAGCGGCTGGTGGGGCGCTGTTTCGGGTCCCACGATATCGGGGGCCCCGGGGGGTCACCCTGTGACGGATCTCCCCGCCGTGGGCGTGACGTGGGGGCCGCTCAGGAACAGGGTTCGGGACTGCATGATTTACGGCGCCCGCTGTACTGGAGAGCTGAGCCCACTGGTCGCGCCACACATCACGCTTGACGTCCCGAACCCTGTTCCTGCGCGGCCCCCACTCCCGTGTGGGGGTGGGGGCCGCGCCGGTGGTGACTACTTCTCGGTGACGCCCGCCGCGTCGAACGTGGCCACCTCGTGCATCGCGCGGGCCGCGCTCTGCACCAGCGGGAGGGCCAGCAGGGCGCCCGTGCCCTCGCCGAGGCGGAGGTCCAGGTCGACCAGGGGGCGCAGGCCCAGCTTGTTCAGGGCCGCCACGTGACCCGGCTCGGCGCTGCGGTGGCCCGCGATGCAGGCCGCGAGCGACTCGGGGGCGATCGCCCGGGCCACGAGGGCCGCCGCTCCGGTGGAGACGCCGTCGAGGATGACCGGGGTACGGAGGGAGGCCGCGCCCAGGATCAGGCCCACGAGGGCGGCGTGCTCCAGGCCGCCGACCGCCGCGAGGGCGCCGATCGGGTCCTCCGGGTCCGGGTTGTGCAGGGCGAGGGCGCGGCGGACCACGTCCACCTTGCGGGCGTGGGTCTCGTCGTTGATGCCGGTGCCCCGGCCCGTGACCTCGGCCGGGTCCACGTCGGTGAAGACCGAGATCAGGGCGGCGGACGCCGTGGTGTTGGCGATGCCCATCTCGCCCGTGAGCAGGGCCTTGTTGCCGGCCGCCACGAGGTCGCGGGCCGTCTCGACGCCCACCTCGATCGCCGCCAGGACCTCTTCGCGGGTCATCGCGGCGCCCGTGGTGAAGTCGGCGGTGCCGGGGCGGACCTTGCGGGGCAGCAGGCCCGGGGTGGCCGGGAGGTCGGCGGCCACGCCGACGTCGATGACGCAGACCTCGGCGCCCACCTGGTGGGCGAAGGCGTTGCAGACCGCTCCCCCGCCGAGGAAGTTGGCCACCATCTGGCCGGTGACCTCCTGCGGCCAGGGCGTGACGCCCTGGGCGTGGACGCCGTGGTCGCCCGCGAAGATCGCGACGGCCGCGGGCTCCGGGATCGGCGGCGGGCACATCCGGGAGAGGCCGGCGAGCTGGGCGGAGATGATCTCCAGCATGCCCAGGGCCCCGGCGGGCTTGGTCATGCGCTTCTGGCGCTCCCAGGCCTCGCCGAGCGCCTTGGCGTCCAGCGGGCGGATGTTCGCGACGGTCTCCTGGAGGAGGTCGTGCGGCTCCTCGCCGGGCAGGGCGCGGCGGCCGTACGTCTCCTCGTGGACGACCCAGGCCAGCGGGCGGCGCTTGGACCAGCCCGCCTGCATCAGCTCGGGCTCCTCCGGGAACTCGTCCACGTAGCCCACGCAGAGGTACGCGACCACTTCGAGGTGCTCGGGGAGGCCGAGGGCGCGGACCATCTCGCGCTCGTCGAAGAAGCTGACCCAGCCGACGCCGAGGCCCTCGGCGCGGGCAGCGAGCCAGAGGTTCTCGACCGCGAGCGCGGAGGAGTACGGGGCCATCTGCGGCTGCGTGTAGCGGCCGAGCGTGTGGCGGCCGCCCCGGGTGGGGTCGGCGGTCACCACGATGTTGACCGGGGTGTCGAGGATGGCCTCGATCTTCAGTTCCTTGAACTGCTTCGCGCGGGCCTTCGGGAGCGACTTGGCGTACGCCTCGCGCTGCCGCTGGGCCAGCTCGTGCATCGTCTGCCGGGTCTCGGCGGAGCGGATGACGACGAAGTCCCACGGCTGGGAGTGGCCGACGCTGGGGGCCGTGTGCGCGGCCTCCAGGACGCGGAGCAGCACCTCGTGCGGGATCGGGTCGGAGCGGAAGCCGTTGCGGATGTCGCGGCGCTCGCGCATGACGCGGAGCACCGCCTCGCGCTCGGCGTCGTCGTAGGCCGGGGCTGCCGGGGAGGGTTCCGGGGTCCCCTCCGGGGCCGGCGGCTCGGGGAGTGCTTCCGGGGTCGCCTCCGAAGTCCCCTCCGGGAGCGGTTCCGGGGCGGGCTCCGTGAGTGCTTCCGGGGTCTCCTCCGGGAGCGGTTCCGGGGTGGGGGCGGGCTCTTCCCCTTCGGTGGGGGCTGCCTCCGAGGCGGGGGTCGGTTCCGGAGCGTCCGGCGCAGGTGTCGGCTCCGGGGCGGGTGCCTGTTCCTGGGCCGGGGTCGGCTCCTGGGCCTGGAGCGGCTCCGGCTGCTCCTGGGGTGCGGCTTGCGGGGTCTCCTGCTCCTGCGGCTGCTCGGGGGCGGCCTCCGCGACCGGCTCCGCGGGGGCCTGCTCCACCGGGGCCTCGGGCTCGGTGGCCGGGGTCTCGGGGGCGGTCTCCTGCGCGGGCTCGTCCGGCACCGGGGCGGGCGCGGTCAGGACGGGCTCCGGCTCGACCGCTTCCGGCGCCGCCGGCTCGGGCTCGCGCGGGGCGGGCACGACGACCGCCTCCGGGCCGGTCGGCTCCTCCCAGATCTCCGGGGCGGCCTCGGGCGTCGGCTCCGTCTCGGCGGCGGGCGCCTCGGGCTGCTCCTCGGGGACGGGAACGGGTGCCGGAGGCTGTTCCTCGGTCGGCGTCGGGGCCAGGTGCGGGGTCGTCGGGACGGCGCCCTCGACCTGGACGAACCGGCCGGAGTGGTCCGGCTGCGGGACGACCGTTTCTGCGGGGGGCTGCGCCACCGGCTCCTGCGCGGTCCACGGCTCGGCGCCCTGCGGCGCGAGCTGCTGCTCCTGCGCGATGTCGAAGTACTCGGGGCCCGTGGTCGGCGGGCCCGGGGTGCGGACCGGCACCGGGGCGGGGCCGGTGGCCACGAGGGGTTCCGGCGCGGGCTGCGGGGCCGGGGCGGGCGCGGTGGCCGGGCCGCGGTCGGCCAGCGAGCGCACGACTCCGCCGGTGCCCTCGGGCACGGGCGGGCCCATGTGCAGCGGGCGGCGGGCGGGCGGCGGAGTCTGCGCCACGCCCTGCGGGGACGGGGGCACGGCGCCGAGGTCCACGGAGCCCGAGCCGTGGCCGGTGAACTCGTGCGCGCCGGTGTCGAGGATGCCCGGCTCGTAGCCGTGGTCGGTGACGACCGGCTCGTGCGGGGCGACGGGGACGCCGTGTGCGGGAGTGCCGGCGGCGGGGACGCCGTGTGCCGGGGTGCCGGTGTACGGGTCGACCGGTACGCCCTGCGGCGGGGTCTGGCCCTGCGGGGCTGTGAGGGCGTCGCCGAGGGCGACGGGCTGCTCGGGGAGCGGGTCCGTGAGCGGATCCGGCAGGGGGTCCGTCAGCGGGTCGCCCGTCGGGACCGGGACCTCCTGGTGCGGGACGGCCTGCGGCACGCCCTGGTGCGGGACCACGGGGGCCGGCGGCGGGGGCGGCACGGCGACCGGCGGCGCGGGCGCGACGCCCGGCGGGTGCTCGCTCCAGGCGCCCTGGGCGCCCGGCATCAGAAGGAGGTCGTCGTCCTCGGCGGTGTGCTCGGAGGGGTCCAGGAAGGTGTACGCGCCCGGTGCGGGGATGCCCGGCTGCTCGACCATGCCTGCGTTCTCCGGCAGCCCCTCGCCCGGGACCTGGCCGGTGTCCGTCATGCGTACCCCTCGCCCATCGCTTGTGCTCCTTCAGACCTGCGCCCGTCGACAAGAACGAGCGTGCGCGCCGCGCGGCACGAAGGACGCGGGCACCTGCACATTGTCCCGGCCCTCGGCCTCCGTGGCAGGAAGATTCGCCACGGTGCGCTGTGGACTGCGCCACGTCGCGCGGTCCCCCCTTGCCGCGTACCACACCGGCGTCCACCAGGGGCCACCAATTCAGGACATCGGCACACGAAGCGACGAGTGTCCGGACGCGGTACAACAATCGGCCAGCCTACCCCGCCCGGTGGGGCGGGCGGATCACGGGGCGCGTTCGATCCTGCGTCCGGAGAGCAGGAAGACGGCCGAACGATCGCGTTCCGACCAGGTGTCCGGGTCGAGTCCGACGGTCTGGAGGAGGAGGGTCTCGACGGCGTAGCCGCCCGCGGCGGTGAGGGCGGCTCCGATCGCCTCGGCCTCGTCGCGGGTGGAGGCGTGGGCGACGATGCGTTCCGGACGCCGGTCGGCGCAGGCGGTGACGACGGGGACGCCGCCGGTCGCGATCCGTACGACGTCGGGTTCGGGGAGGCTCTCCAGGACGTGCGGGGCGCGGCCCCGGACGGTCTGGAGGGGGACGCCGTGGCGGCGGGCGGCGGCTTCGGTGCGGGCGCAGGCGGCCGGGTCGAGGTCGACGGCGATGACGGCGGCGCCGAAGCGGGCGGCCTCGACGGAGAAGGCGCCGCCCGCGCAGCCGATGTCCCAGACGAGGTCGCCGGTGCGGGGCCCGAGACGGGCGAGCTGGGCGGCGCGGAGGGCGGGGTCATCGCCCGCCTTCGGGCGGACCTGATCGGTTCCGGTGGCAGGCCCCTCGGAGTCGTACTCCTCGGTGGGGAGGCCCCAGCCCCGGACCGGGCGGACGGACGGGTCCAGGCCCGCCAGCCAGGGAGTGGCCGGGGTGCCGCCGCCCCCGCCGATGACGAGGACGACGTTCGGGTCGCGCCAGGTGTGGTCGGCGGCCTTGTCGGAGGTGAGGACGGAGACCCGTTCGCGGTCGGTGCCCAGCTCCTCGCAGACGACGAAGGTGCGGTGGACCCCGTCGAGGAGGAGGGCGAGCTCGGCGGGGCCGGCGCCCGGCGAGGTGAGGACGGCGACCTTGGGGTGGGCGCGGCAGACGTTGACGGCGCGGCGCAGGGTGCGCTGGTGGGCGACGACGATCCGGGCGTCCTCCCAGGGCATCCCGGCCCGGGCGAAGGCGGCGGCGACGGAGGAGACGGCCGGGACGACCTCGACCTCCAGACCGTGCTCGGGGGCGCGCAGGGTGCGGACGACGCCGAAGAAGCCGGGGTCGCCGTCGGCGAGGACGACGGCGGTGCCGCGGTGGCCGGCGATGCGGCGGGCGGCGAGGTCGACGCTGCCGAGGCGGATGCGTTCGGCGGCGGGCGGGACCTCGGGCCGGGTCAGGTGGTGGCCGGCTCCGGCCACCAGGGTGGCGGCGGAGAGCGCGGACAGGGCCGCCGGGGAAAGGGGCGAGCCGTCCCAGCCGATCACCGTGACGCGGTCGGCCATCGTCGTCTGTCTCCCTGTGGTGTTGTCGCAGGTCGGGGGCGTGCCGAGCGTACCCCGGGATGGCCCCCGGGAATCAGTTCCAGTCGGTGTACGAGGAGTATCCGGCTTCGGCCATCTGGTCGGCGACGTCGTCGAGGTCCTCGGGGAGGAGGCCCCAGAGGATGAAGTCGGTGCGCAGTTCGGTCCAGCCGCCGTCCTCGGTGCGGGTGCGGGCTATGCAGGCGTTGCGCAGGACGCCCTCGCTGATGCAGCCGATCTTCTGGGCGACCTGCTGGGAGGCGGTGTTGTCGGCGGCGGTGCGCAGTTCCAGGCGTTCGAACTTCCGGTCGTTGAAGAGCCAGCGGGCGGTGGCGAGGGCGGCTTCGGAGGCGTAGCCCTCGCCGCGGGCCCAGGGGGCGACGATGTAGGAGAGTTCGGTGGAGCGGACGCGCCAGTTCGTGTTGCTCAGCTGGACGATGCCTACCAGGCGCTGGGTGAGGAACTCGGTGACGGCGAGGTCGATGCCCCGGCCGGCGGCGCGTTCGGCGGGGGCGTACTCGGTGATCCAGTGGTGGGCGGCGGCCTCGGTGAAGGGCTGGGGCACGGCGGTCCAGGCGCCGACGAGTTCGTCGTTCATCATCTCGGCGAGCGCGGGGGCGTCCGCCTCCTCCAGCGCGCGCAGCACCAACCGGTCCGTGTTGATGGAGATGTCCGGAAAGGTGGTAGTCATGCGCAGCTCCATGCCGTGGACCGTCCGAATCGACCGTGAACGCACAGCATGCAGCATGCCACCGCCGGTGCGCATGGCCGGGTCGGGTACGGCGGAAGGCCCCGCGCACCGGACGGGGTGCGGGGGCCTTCCGTTCAAGGACTGTACGGGGGAACCGTTCTGACGGCCCCTCGGGCGGCGCCTACTTCTGCGGGGCGCCGAAGGCCGGGACGACCGAGCCCTTGTAGGTGTCCTCGATGTACTTCTTCACCTCGGGCGAGTTGAGGAGCTCGGCGAGCTTCTGCACGCGGGCGTCCTTCTCGTTGCCCGCCTTGACGGCGAGGAAGTTGGCGTACGGGTTGCCCTCGGCCTTCTCCAGGGCGATGGCGTCCTTCGCCGGCTCCAGCTTCGCCTCCAGGGCGTAGTTGCCGTTGATGACGGCGGCGTCGACGTCGTTCAGGGCGCGGGGCACGGTGGCGGCCTCCAGCTCCTTGAACTCCAGGCCCTTCTTGTCGGTGATGTCGGAGAGCTTGGCGTTGGTGCCGACGCCGTCCTTGATCGCGATCAGGCCGTTCTCGGCGAGGAGCTGGAGCGCGCGGCCGCCGTTGGTGGTGTCGTTGGGGACGGCTACGGTCTGGCCGGGCTTGATGTCCTTCAGCGACTTGAGCTTCTTGGAGTAGAGGCCCAGGGGCTCCAGGTGGACGTTGACCACGGGGACGACGGTGGTCTTGTTCTTCTGGTTGAAGTCGTCCAGGTACGGCTTGTGCTGGAAGAAGTTGGCGTCGACCTGGCCGGACTGGGTGGCGGTGTTCGGCAGGACGTAGTCCGTGAACTCCTTCACCTCCAGCTTCAGGCCGGCCTTCTCGGCCAGGTTGTCCTTGACGTAGTTGAGGATGTCGGCGTGCGGCGTCGGGGACGCGGCGACGACGAGGGGCTTGTCGGCGGAGCCGGCCTGGTCCTTGGAGGAGGACGGGTCGGAGGAGGTGCCGCAGGCGCTCAGGCCGAGGGCGAGGGCTGCGGTGGCGGCGACGCCGGCGGTGAGCTTGATGTTCTTGCGCACGAAGAGTGCCTCTTTCAGGTGGAGTGGTAGTCGTCTGGACAACAAGTCCGGACTGTTCTTCGAAGGACGAAGTCGGGGGGCGGGGCGGGACG
Source organism: Streptomyces cinereoruber (assembly GCF_009299385.1). Classification (NCBI taxonomy): domain Bacteria; kingdom Bacillati; phylum Actinomycetota; class Actinomycetes; order Kitasatosporales; family Streptomycetaceae; genus Streptomyces; species Streptomyces cinereoruber. The sequence continues at coordinate 1,557,899 of NZ_CP023693.1, forward strand.
GCTCAGGCCGTGCGGCCCCGGCGGGCGAGGAGTCGGACGACTCCGTCGCCGATGAGCTGGACCACGGTCACGATCACGACGAGGACGACCACCGTGACGAGCATGAAGGTGGTGTCGAAGCGCTGGTAGCCGTAGGTGACGGCCTTGGAGCCGAGGCCTTCGCCGCCGACCGCGCCGGCCATCGCGGAGTAGCCGATGAGCACGATCACGGTGGTGGTGACGGCCGAGACCAGGGAGGGCAGGGCCTGCGGGAGCAGGACCTTGCGGACGATGGTGGGGATGCCGCCGCCCATGGCCTGGACGGCTTCGACCAGTCCGTGGTCGACCTCGCGGATCGCGGTCTCGACGAGGCGCGCGAAGAAGGGGATGGCGCCGATGGCGAGCGGCACGATCATCGCGGTCGGGCCGATGAAGGTGCCGACGACGAAGGTGGTGAAGGGGATCAGGGCGATCAGCAGGATGATGAAGGGCAGCGAGCGCCCGATGTTCACGATCGCGCCGACGACCTTGTTCACCGGCCGGTTCTGCAGCAGTCCGCCCTTGTCCGTGAGGACGAGGAGGATGCCGAGCGGCAGGCCGCCGAGGACGGTGACGAACGTGGCCCACAGGACCATGTAGAGGGTGTCGACGGTGCCCTGCTCCAGCAGGGGCTGCATCTCGGACCAGGTCACTTGGCACCTTCCTTCACCAGTGCGGGCGCGGTGGCGGACGCCGCTTCCCGGACGCCCGTTTCCTCGGCGGTCTCGGCTTCTTCCACGACCTCGACCTGGAGGCCCTGCTCGCGCAGGAAGCCGACCGGGACGACGTTCTCCTCGTACCGTCCGGGCAGTTCGATCCGCATCCGGCCGATCTGCCTGCCGCCGACGGTGTCCATCGCCGCCCCGAGGATCGAGATGTCGATGTTGTACGTGCGGGAGAGCTGGGAGATGACCGGCTGGGTCGCGGCCTCGCCGTGGAAGGTGACGTCGACGACCGTGCGGTCGGGACCGGTGGGAGCGCCGCCGACCGGGAAGAGCTCGGCCGCGAGCTGGGAGCCGGGGGTGGCGAGCAGTTCGCCGACGGTGCCGGACTCGACGACGCGCCCGTGCTGCATGAGGGCGGCGGAGTCGCAGATGGTCTTGACGACGTCCATCTCGTGCGTGATGAGCAGGACGGTGAGGCCGAGCTGCTGGTTGAGGTCGCGCAGGAGCTGGAGGATGGAGCGGGTGGTCTCCGGGTCGAGGGCGCTGGTGGCCTCGTCGGAGAGGAGGACCTTGGGCTTGCCGGCGAGGGCGCGGGCGATGCCGACGCGCTGCTTCTGGCCGCCGGAGAGCTGGGCGGGGTAGGCCTTGGCCTTGTCGGCGAGACCGACGAGGTCGAGGAGTTCCAGGGCGCGGCGGGAGCGCTCGGCGCCGGATGTTCCGAGGATCTCCAGGGGGAGCTCGATGTTGTCCTTGACCGTGCGGGAGGACAGCAGGTTGAAGTGCTGGAAGACCATGCCGATGCTGCTGCGCGCCCGGCGCAGGTCCTTGCCCGCGCGGCGGCCCTTGCCGGCGAGGGCGGTGAGGTCGACGCCGTCGACGGTCACCGTGCCGGAAGTGGGGCGCTCCAGGAGGTTGACGCAGCGGATGAGGGAGGACTTGCCGGCGCCGCTCTGGCCGATCACGCCGAACACCTCGCCCTCGCGGACGTGGAGGTCGACGCCGTCCAGAGCGGTGACCTGCCGGCCGCGCGACTCGTAGACCTTGGTCAGGCCCGAAGTGGTGATCACAGGGGGTTTCCGTCACTGTCGAGTGCGCGACGCGGGGTCCGTCACGCACGGGGCATTCGTCATCGGACAGTCAGGCGCACGGGGGCCGGTCCGGCGGGTGGCCGGGCGTCGGCGGGTGCGCGGGGGCAGGCACGGTCCGCCGCCGTGGGGCGGTGGGGAGCCGGTGCGGCCGTCGGTCTCGCTTCGGGGCGCGGGACGCAGCGGGGGCCCTCAGATGGCGCACATTCGACACGTACAACGAGCACCGGGCGTCGTGATCGCCTCGGTCGCAAGGGTGCGGCTGCTCGTCGTGGTCATGGCTGCAAGTAAAGCACGCACGGTCGCGAACGAAAGGGAACTGTCCGAATAGCGGACGTCGATGAGATGCCATGCGGACACTTCGGAGGGGCCCGTTCCGCTTCTTTCCCTTGTGCGGCCTGCGGGGACGGGGTTGCGGGCGGGAGCCGCCCGGAGCCCCTTCTGTGGCCAAGGCCACGCGGGGACAGGGGCCGAGGCGGCGAGGCGCGGACAGGAAGGACAGGGGGTGATGGGAGCGCGGGTGGGGAGGGCCGGGCGCGGCGGGGCGTTCGGGCCGTAATACCCTCGGGCGCATGCTCGACGCCCTGACGGTCGCGGTCTCCGTGGCCGCGCTCGCCCTCGCCGCCTGGTGCGGCTTCGCCGCCTTCCGCGACCAGCCGACCAAGGACTGGCACTTCATCGGCATGGCCGTGGTGACCTTCCTGGTCCTGGTCCAGCTGATCGTCGGCATCGTGCAGCTGGCGCGCGGCGAGAAGGCCGAGGAGGGCACGACGATCTTCGTCGCCTATCTGCTCGGGGCGCTGTGCGCGGTGCCGATCGCCGGGTTCATGTCGCTCGCGGAGCGCAGCCGGTGGGGTTCGGCGACGGTGGCGGCCGGCGCGGTCGTCCTGGCCGTGCTCGAAGTACGTCTCCACGACATCTGGACGGTGGGCTGACCATGACCGCGACCGAGGGAACGACCCGCCTGGTCAGGGGGCCGGGCATGCTCCTCGTCTGGCTGTACGGCGTGATGTCGGTCGGCGCGGTCTCCCGCTCGATCTACCAGATCTCCACCGAGTTCGACCGGGCGCCGCTCGCGTACTCCCTGTCGGGGGTGGCGGCCGTCGTCTACGTCTTCATCACGTACACGCTGGTACGGGGCGGGGAGAAGGCCCGCAGGGCGGCGCTGGTGTGCTGCGCCGCCGAGCTCACGGGTGTGCTGGTGGTGGGGGCCTGGACGCTGGTCGAGCCGTCCGCCTTCCCGGACTCGACGGTCTGGTCGGACTTCGGCTACGGCTACGTCTTCATCCCGGTGCTGCTGCCGCTGACCGGGATCTGGTGGCTGCGGAGGTCCAAGGCCGCCGCCTAGGGCCTGTCCGGCGGATCAGGCGTCGCGGCCCCGGCCATGATCCGCCGGACAGGCCCTGGGGTCCCGCTCCGGGCGGACAGGTCCTACGCGGCCTTCTCCAGGGTCACCAGGGTGAGCTCGGGGCCGAGTTCCCGGGTGGCGACCTGGGCGTACCCCTTGCTGCGGTAGAGGCGCAGGTTGACCTCGCTGCGGTGGCCGGTGAAGAGCTGGAAGCGCTTGACGGGCGAAGCCGCCTCGGGGACGGCGGCGAAGTGGCGCTCGATGGCGTCGAGGAGCCGGCCGCCGAGGCCGTGCCGCCGCATCCGGGGGTGGACGATGAGCTTGGCGATCCGTACGGTGCCGTCCTCGTCGACGCGGGCCCGTACGGAGGCGACGACCTCGTCGCCGAGGCGGGCCACGAGCCCGTGCCCCTCCTCCAGTTCGGCGCGCAGGGCGTCGAGCGACTGGGTGAGCGGTTCGATGGACCAGTCCCCGTAGAGCTCCGCCTCGCTCTGGTAGCAGAGGTACTGCAGCTTCAGGACGTGCTCCGCGTCCCGCGCGTCCGCCGCTGAGATGGTCACACTCAGGCCCATGTGTGCACGCCTCCCGCTCATCTGTCGATCATCGGTTCAACACACCCTTCCCCGACGACCCGGGGCGGGAACCTCTGCCGCCAGCATTCTGCGCAGGCATCCCAGGCAACGGGAACGCATCGGCCCCAGACTCCCCTGTGAGATACCCAACTCTCCTGCGATTTCGCGGTAGGTGGGGTCCTTCGGGTCGAGCATCGCGGCGAGGACCCCGGGGCAGCGGCCGGGGGTGCGGGTGACGGCGGCGCGCAGGGTGCGGCGGCCCTCGGCGGCGAGGAGGGAGTGCTCCGGGGAGCCGTGGGGTTCGGCGCCGGCCGGTTCGTGGACGGGCTCGTCCCGGTACGGGCGTTCCCGGTCGCCGGTCCTGCGGGCGCGGCGGGCCTCGGCGCGTACCGCCCGGCGCAGCCACTCGGCGGGCCGCTCGGGGGCGCCGGTCTCCCGGAGGCGTTCCAGGAGGCGGAGCCAGACGGCCTGTTCCAGGTCGCCGGGGTCGACGCCGGCGGCCGGCGCCTCGGCGTCCGACTCGGCGGCGAGGAGCGGGGCGAGTTCGGCGAGGAGACCGGCCGGCACGTCGGCGGTGTCGGGGGTGGGTGCGGGGGTGGCGGGGGTGGTCATGCCCCGCACGATGCCGGGGTGCGCGCCCGTGGTTGCGGTACGGGGCGTAAACCACCCGGGAGGGGGTCGCCGCGCGGGCCCGGGGGCCGGGTTCGCCTCGTACGGGCCCGGGGGCGGGTCCACGGCGTGCGGGCCCGGGGTGGCCGGGCCCGCGGGGGTGTCAGCGGTGGGCGGTGAGGTCCGCGGCGGCGAGCAGGGCGGTGTCCGGGTTGTCGGAGAAGATGCCGTCGATGCCCGTCTCCAGGTACTTCCTCAGGGCCCCGAAGGAGTCGCCGTAGGCGTTCGGGTCGGTGCCCCGGCGGAACTCGGCGGGCAGGAAGGCGTTCTCGTTGCGGTGCGTGTACGGGTGGAGGACGAGCCCGGCCTTGTGCGCGTCGCGCACCAGGGTGGTCGGGGTGCCGAGCCGGCCGCCCGCGTCCCGGGGGATGACCAGGTCGAGCGTGGGGCCGATGCCCTTGGCGTACGAGGAGATCCAGCGCAGGCCCTCGGGGGTGATCAGGTCCGCGACCGTGCGCGGGTCGCCGGCCTCGGTGAAGTCCCAGGGGCGGGTGCCCGCGCCGGAGAGCAGGACCACGCCGGGGGCGTCGACCAGCTTCGCCAGGCGCTGGATGCTGCTCGGCTCGAAGGACTGGAGGATGACCGGGGAGTGCGCGCGGTGGCGCCCGTACCGGCGCAGCAGCCTGGCGAGCCGTTCCTCCAGGCCGAGGCCGAGGGAACGGAAGTGGCTGGGGTGCTTGGTCTCGACGTACAGCCAGACCTCGCGGCCCCGGCGGCGGCCCTCCTCCTCGGCCCAGCGCAGGACCTCCTCGAAGGTGGGGACGGTCCAGCGTCCGTCGTAGAGGGTGTTCTCCTGGCGGTTGCCGGGGATGCGCTCCTTGGCGCGCAGGGTCTTGAGCTCGGCGAGCGTGAAGTCCTCGGTGAACCAGCCGGTGAGCCTGGTCCCGTCGACGGTCTTGGTGGTCCTCCGGGACGCGAACTCGGGGTGGTCGGCGACGTCGGTGGTGCCGGTGATGTCGTTCTCGTGGCGGCAGACCAGGTGCCCGTCCCGGGTGGGGACGAGGTCCTGCTCGATCACGTGGGCGCCCAGGTCGAGGGCCAGCCGGTAGGCGCCCAGGGTGTGTTCGGGCCGGTAGCCGCTCGCGCCGCGGTGGCCGATGACGGTGGGGACGGGCAGGGAGCGGTAGCCGCGGCCCCGGCCGTGCGCGCCGCTCGCCCCGGCGGCCGGCGCGGCCTGCGGGGCCCGGTCGGCGGCCTGCGCGGTGCCGGCGGTGAGGGCCGCGGAGGCGCCGAGGACGGTGGCGCCCGCCGCGCCGAGAACCGTCCGCCGCGCCGGGGTCCGGCGTTCGCCCTGGGTCATGGGGGATCCTCCTGGTGGTCCGTGGTGTGATGTCGATGTGATGTCCCGCACCTGTCGGCGGTGACCCCGACGCTAGGCACGGAGCCCCTACGGGCGGCAGACCTGCGCGGAACATGGCGGAAACACACGTCAACACTGCGTATCGACTAGGTGAACCCGATGTGCGCGCGGTGGTGACCCGCGAGTATCGTCGCCGGGTGCACCGTCGGTGCGGCCGCCTTCGCCCGACCCGCTTCCCACCGGAGGAACCGTTGTCCCGTCTCGCGATCATCAAGGCAGTGCTCGGGCCGGTCATGCGCCTGATGTTCCGCCCCCGCGTGGAGGGCGCCGAGAACATCCCGGGGACGGGTCCCGTGATCCTCGCGGGGAACCACCTGACCTTCATCGACTCGATGATCATGCCGATCTGCCTGGACCGTCCGGTCTACTTCATCGGCAAGGACGAGTACGTGACGGGCAAGGGGCTCAAGGGCCGGGCGATGGCCTGGTTCTTCACCAGCGTCGGCATGATCCCGGTGGACCGGGACGGCGGCCGGGGCGGGGTGGCGGCGCTGATGACGGGCCGCCGGGTCCTGGAGGAGGGCAAGGTCTTCTCGATCTACCCGGAGGGCACCCGCTCCCCCGACGGCCGGCTGTACCGGGGCCGTACGGGCATCGCGCGGCTGACCCTGATGACGGGCGCGCCGGTGGTGCCGTTCGCGATGATCGGCACCGACAAGATCCAGCCGGGCGGGGCGGGCTTCCCGCGCCCGGGCCGGGTGACGGTCCGCTTCGGCGAGGCGATGGAGTTCTCGCGGTACGAGGGGATGGACCGCGACCGCTACGTCCTGCGGGCGGTGACGGACTCGGTGATGGCCGAGGTGATGCGGCTCTCCGGGCAGGAGTACGTGGACATGTACGCCACCAAGGCGAAGGCCGCGTAGGTCTCGCTCGTACGCGCACGGAAGCGCCCCCGTACGGTTTCTTGCCGTACGGGGGCGCTTTCGTGTGCGGGGCGGGCCCGTAGGGGCGCTCCCGGCCGCGGGGCCGCGCGTCAGTGTTCGATGCCGTCGGCCAGCTTCTGGCCCTTGAGCAGGAACCAGGCCGCGACCGCCGTCGCGAGGAGGACCGCCGCGCCGACGCCCGCCGCGATCCGCAGGCCGTCGACGAAGGCCTCCTGGCCGGCCGAGACGAGGGCCGCCGCCGTCTGCGGGGCGAGGGCTCCGGAGGCCTCGACGGCGCCGCCGAGGGACTCGTGGGCGGCCGACGCGACGTCCGCGGGGACGCCGGCCGGGACGGGGAAGCCCCGGTAGACCCCGGTCACGATGGAGCCGAGGACGGCGATGCCGAGCGCGGCGCCCAGTTCGTACGCGGTCTCGGAGACGGCGGACGCGGAGCCGGCCTGCTCCTTGGGGACGCTGGAGAGGATCACGTCGGCGGTGACGGTGAAGGCGAAGCCCGCGCCGACGCCGACGACGAGCAGGGCGGCGCCGAGCAGCGGGTAGCCGGTGTGCTGGTCGAGGGTGGTCAGGACGGCGAGGGAGAGGCCGACCGCCGCGAGGCCGGCGGTCACCACGGACCGTACGGAGAAGCGGCGGGCCGCGACGCCCGCGACCAGGCCCGCGGTGACCGCGCCGATCGCGGCGGGCAGTTCGGCGAGCCCGGCCTCCAGGGGCTGGCGGCCCTGGACCAGCTGGAAGAACTGGGACAGGAAGAACACCAGGCCGGAGAGGCCGAGGATGGTCAGCAGGTCCGCGAGGACGGCGCCGGAGAAACCGCGGTGGCGGAAGAGGCGCATGTCGAGGAGGGGCGCGGGCAGGGTCAGCTGCCTGCGGACGAACCAGGTGAGCGCGCCGGCGCCGGCGAGGGCGGCGAGACCCGCGTCCAGGGAGGGGCCGTGCGAGGCCAGTTCCTTGATCGCGTAGACGACGCCGATCATGCCGACGAGGGAGAGGGCGACGCTGGGCAGGTCCCAGGGGCCCGGGTTCGGGTTCTTCGACTCGGGGATCAGCTTGACGCCGACGAGGACGAGGACGGCCATGACGGGCAGGTTGATGAGGAAGACCGAGCCCCACCAGAAGTGCTCCAGGAGGAAGCCGCCGACGACCGGTCCGACGGCCGCGCCGGCGGAGGCCATGGCGCCCCAGATGCCGATGGCGAGGCTGCGCTCGCGCGGGTCGTGGAAGAGGTTGCGGATGAGCGCCAGGGTGGACGGCATCAGGGTCGCGCCGGCCACGCCGAGGAGGGCGCGGGCGACGATCATCGTCTCGGGGCTGCTCGCGTAGGCGTTGAGCACGGAGACGGCGCCGAAGGCGGTGGCGCCGATCAGGAGCAGCTTCTTGCGGCCGATGCGGTCGCCGAGGCTGCCCATGGAGACCAGGAGTCCGGCGATGACGAAGGAGTAGACGTCGCCGATCCAGAGCAGCTGGGTGCCGGTGGGTTCGAGGTCCTCGGAGAGGAAGGGGGTGGCGAGGCCGAGCACGGTGGCGTCGACCGCCACGAGCAGGACGGCCAGGACGAGGACGGAGAGGGCGAGCCACCGGCCGGGGCGGCGCACGCCCCCGGTATGGCCCGTGCTCTTGAAGGTGCTGGTGGTCACTTCTCCACGCTCCTGCGCGCTCCGCCGAGCAGCAGCTCGACGATCATGTACTGGAAGTCCTTGGCGGCGACCCGGCCGTCCTGCACGGCCCAGGCGCCGGAACCGACGAGCCCGTAGAAGGCCTCGGTGAGCCAGACGGGGGTCAGGTCGATCCGGAAGACGCCGTTCTCCTGTCCGCGCCGGAAGAGCGCGGAGACCCGGGCGTCGATGCGGGCCCAGCCCTCGTTCTGCTGGTCGCCCTCGAAGAGCTGGTTCTCGGTGACGAGGAACGAGAGCAGGGGGCCGACGGGCTCGACCGCGGCGACGAGCCGGCGTACGGCGTCGTCCTCGGGTCCTTCGTCGATCGCGGCGGTGTCGAGGGCCGCCTCCAGCTCCTGGAGGCCGAGCTCTTCGAGCGCCCGCACCAGGGCGTCGCGCCCGGCGAAGTGCCGGTGCAGCGTGGCCCGGCCGATCCCGGCGGCCCGGGCGACCTCGTCCATGGTGGCGGTCGCCTTGCGGGTGAGCAGGGCGGCGGCGGCGCGGAGCACCTGGGTGCGATCGACTGACATGAGACGAGCATACACCGAATGAGACATCAGCGTCTCATTCAATAAATCGATGCCTCATCAGGGGCGGGAACGGAATGCTGTGAACATGACGAAGCCACTGCTGCTCATCGACGTGGACGGACCGCTGAACCCGTACGCGGCGAAACCCGAGCGGCGCCCGGAGGGATACGAGACCCATCGGATGAGCCCCACGGGCTGGACGGGGGCGAAGCCGCTGCGGGTGTGGCTCAACCCGGACCACGGGGGCGAGCTGCTGGCGCTCGCGGAGACGTACGAGCTGGTGTGGGCGACGACCTGGAAGGGCGAGGCCAACGACTGGATAGGTCCTCCGCTGGGGCTGCCCGTGCTGCCGTACATCGACTGGCCCCAGATGCACGGGAAGGCCCCTCTCGGGACCTTCTGGAAGACGCAGTACATCCTGGAGTACGCGGCGGGGCGGCCGTTCGCGTGGGTCGACGACGACATCACGCCGTACGACCGCGAGCACGTGGAGCGGAACCACCTCGCCGCCGCCCTGCTCCTGCGCGTCGACGAGCGGATCGGGCTGATCCGGCCGGACTTCGACGCGCTCGCGGAGTGGGCGGCGGCGCTGTGATCCCCTGGCGTCCTACTGCTTCGCGGTGGCCCAGGCGTGCTGGATCACCAGGTCCGCCTTGACCTCGACGAGCTGGGTGGCGACGGCGGAGGGGGCGGTGCCGCCGCGGCCGTTGCGGGAGGCGAGGGCGCCGGGGACGTTCAGGACCGTGCGGACCTCGGGGGTGAGGTGCTCGGAGATCTTGGCGAACTGCTCGTCCGTCAGCTCGTCCAGCTCCTTGTCCTCGGACTCGGCGACCTTCACGCACTCGCCGGCCACCTCGTGCGCCACCCGGAACGGCACGCCCTGCTTGACCAGCCACTCCGCGATGTCCGTGGCCAGCGAGAAGCCGGCCGGGGCGAGGGCCTCCATGCGCTCCCGGTTCACGGTGAGCGTGGCCATCATGCCGGTGAAGGCGGGCAGCAGGAGCTCCAGCTGGTCGCAGGAGTCGAAGACCGGCTCCTTGTCCTCCTGGAGGTCCCGGTTGTAGGCGAGCGGGAGCGCCTTGAGGGTGGCCATCAGGCCGGAGAGGTTGCCGATGAGGCGGCCGGACTTGCCCCGGGCGAGCTCCGCGATGTCGGGGTTCTTCTTCTGCGGCATGATCGAGGAGCCGGTGGAGAAGGCGTCGTGGAGGGTGACGAAGGAGAACTCCTTCGTGTTCCAGATGATGACCTCCTCCGCGATCCGGGAGAGGTTGACCCCGATCATCGCGGTGATGAAGGCGAACTCGGCGACGAAGTCGCGGGAGGCCGTGCCGTCGATCGAGTTGCCCGCGCTGCCCCGCTCGAAGCCGAGGTCCTTCGCGACCGCCTCCGGGTCGAGGCCGAGGGAGGAGCCGGCGAGGGCGCCGGAGCCGTACGGGGAGACCGCCGTCCGGGTGTCCCACTGGCGCAGCCGCTCGGCGTCCCGGGAGAGGGACTGGACGTGGGCCAGGACGTGGTGGGCGAAGAGCACCGGCTGGGCGTGCTGGAGGTGCGTGCGGCCGGGCATGGCGACGTCGGCGTGCGCCTCGGCGAGGCCGACCAGGGCGTCCTGGAGGTCGGCGAGGAGGCCGCCGATGATCCGGGCGTGGTCGCGCAGGTACATCCGGAAGAGGGTGGCGACCTGGTCGTTCCGGGACCGGCCGGCGCGCAGCTTGCCGCCGAGGTCCGGGCCGAGGCGCTCCAGGAGGCCCCGCTCCAGGGCGGTGTGGACGTCCTCGTCGGCGATCGTGCCGACGAAGGAGCCGTCGGCGACGTCCGCCTCCAGCCGGTCGAGCCCGGCCAGCATGCGGGTCAGCTCGTCCTGGGTGAGGAGGCCCGCGGTGTGCAGCACGCGCGCGTGGGCGCGGGAGCCGGCGATGTCGTACGGGGCGAGACGCCAGTCGAAGTGGACCGACGCGGACAGCTTCGCCAGGGCCTCGGCGGGACCGTCGGCGAACCGTCCGCCCCAGAGCCGTACGTCACCGTTGTTGCTGCTCACAGCTGCTGCTCCTCGGGAGGGTGGGTGGACCGTCGCCTTCCCGGCCCCGGACCTCTCGGGGGGACAGGAGAAGACGATGGCATAACTATGCAATCCTCCGTATGTTTTGTCAATGCGCGGCGGCGGGTGTGCCTCCGGCCCGATATTCGGCGGCGCCCCCGGCCTCACGGACCTAGGCTCCGCCCATGCCGACCAGCGCTTTCGACGCCCTCGCAGACCGCTTCGCCCGGATACCGGAGGGGGCCGGCGCGAGCGCGTGGACCGACTTCGACGAGGACGTCCGGGAGGCGCTGCGGTGGAGCCGCTCCGTCCCGCCCGTCCACACCTGGTTCCCCGGCACCCCGGGCCGGCGGCCCACCGCCGCCGAGACGGCCGTCGCCCTGTGCGGTCCCGACGGGCGGACGCGGGAGGCCGCCCTCTCCTTCGCGGGCGGCTCACCCGGACTCCTGCCCCTGGTCGTCGTCCGGTGCGCCGACTGGGCCGGGCCCGTACGGGAGCGGGCGCGGTCCGTGCTGCGCGCGGAGCTGCCGGGACTGCCGCACAGGGCGTTCGGCGACCTCCTGGCGGTCGCCCTGCTGATCGCGGGGCGCCTGCGCGGGGACGCCGCGCGGACGCTGCTGACCGGGGCCCTGCGGGAGGGGCCCGAAAGCCGGGTCGCCGCGCTGCTCGGACACGGCGACCGCGGGATCCGGCGGCTGGCCCACCGGATCGGCGTCGAGCGCGGACTCCTCTCCCCCGCCCGGCTCGCGGAGATCGCCGCGACGGACCCCGACGCGGTCGTCCAGGACCTCTGCGCGAACGCCGTGCTCGCGACGGTCCGGGACGCGGTCGACGGGGCCCTCCTCGACCCGCTCCTGTGCTCCCGGCAGGGCCGGGTGCGGGCCGCCGGGGTCACGGGGCTGCGCCGGGCGGGGCGGGCCGCCGGGGCCGAGCCGTTCCTGTACGACCGCTCCGCACTGGTGCGCGCCTGCGCCCGCTGGGTGCTGCGGCAGGCGGGCACGGAGCCGCTGCCGCTCTACCGGGCGGTCTGCGCGGCCGGGGCCGGTGCCGGTGCCGGTACCGCGGCGGGGATGCCCGACGACGCGCCGCTCGGACTCGCCGAGTGCGGCGACCGGGCCGTGGACGTCCCGGCCCTGTGGACGCTCACCGGGCACGAGCGGCCCCGCGTGCGGGCGAGCGCCGTGGCGGGACTGCGCCGGCTCGACGCCGTACGGGTCGATCCCCTCGTACCCCTGCTGGACGACGGTTCGGCGCGGGTCGTGCGGGAGGCCGTGACGGCGCTGCTGCCGTGGGCCGACCGGATTCCGGCCGACGCGCTCCTGCGGCGCGCGACCGCCGGCCCCGCCCCGCACGTGCGGAAGGGCGCGCTGCGGCTGCTCGCCGAGACCGGTGGCGCCGCGTTCCGGGAGGCGGCCCGGGTGCTCGCCGACGACCCGGACCCGAAGCTGCGCGCCCTGGCGCGCCGGGCGACGGGGGCATGAGCGCCTTCTTCCGCAAGGGAGTCGCCAACCCGTCGCCCCCACCAGGAGCGTTGAGGAGAATGCAGACCATGGGAAAGACATACGAACGCATCGAAGGACGGCTGCGCGCCTTCATCGAGGAGCAGCCGGTCTTCTTCACCGCGACCGCTCCCCTGTCGGGCGACGGTCACGTCAACCTCTCCCCCAAGGGCCGGTACGGCACCCTCGTGGTGCTCGACGAAATGACCCTGGCCTACGTGGACTTCGGCGGCAGCAGCGCCGAGACGCTCGCGCACCTGCGGGAGCCGGGCAACGGGCGGATCACCCTGATGTGGACCTCGTTCTCGGGGCCGCCGACGGTGGTCCGGGTGCACGGCTCCGGGGAGGTGGTGCTCCGTGACGACCCGCGCTGGAGCGAGCTGTTCGCGCGCTTCCCGGCCGAGGCCGTGGAGGGGCAGGGCAGCGCCCGGGCGATCGTCCTGGTGCGGGCGCGGCGGATCAGCGACTCCTGCGGGTTCGCCGTCCCGCTGATGGAGTACCGGGAGGACCGGACGCTGCACGCCGAGTACTTCAACCGGAAGTCGGACGAGGAGTTCAACGCGTACTGCGAGGGCAAGGAGCACATCGCGAGCAGCCTGGACGGGCTGCCCGCGCTGCCGCTGCCGCTGCCGCCGATGCCCCGTACGGCCGGATGACCCGTACGGGCCCGTACGGGTCATCCGGCCGTACGGGCCCGCCCCCCGGGCGGAGGCCTACTTCTGGGCCAGCTTCAGGAGGTGGTCCGCCAGGGCCTGGCCGCCCACCGGGTCGCGGCTGATCAGCAGGAGGGTGTCGTCGCCCGCGATCGTGCCGAGGATGGCGTGCAGTTCGGCCTGGTCGATGGCCGACGCGAGGAACTGGGCGGCGCCCGGCGGGGTCCGCAGGACCACCAGGTTCGCGGAGGCCTCGGCGGAGATCAGCAGTTCGCCGGAGAGGCGCCGCATGCGCTCCTCCTTGGCGGACTCGCCGAGCGGGGCCTGCGGGGTGCGGAAGCCGCCCTCGCTGGGCACCGCGTAGATCAGCTCGCCGCCGGTGTTGCGGATCTTCACCGCGCCCAGCTCGTCGAGGTCGCGGGAGAGCGTCGCCTGCGTGACGCTCAGCCCGTCGTCCGCGAGGAGCTTGGCCAACTGGCTCTGCGAGCGCACCGGCTGCCGGTTGAGGATGTCCACGATCCTGCGGTGGCGTGCGGTGCGGGTCTGCGGAACGGACGGCCCTCCGTGCTCGTTCTCCTGCGCGTCGGTCATCGTCGTCTCAATCTCCGCTTCGTCCTTGCCCGTTCACCACGTCGAGGACCCCGGGCAGGGCCCGGACGAAGGCGTCCGCCTCGGCGTCGGTGAGGAGCAGCGAAGGCATGATCCGTACGACGTCGGGCGCGGGCGCGTTCACCAGGAGGCCGGCGTCCTGAGCCGCCTGCTGCACCTGGGGCGCGAGGGACTCCGTGAGCACGATACCCAGCAGGAGGCCCGCACCACGGACGTGGGAGACCAGCGGGTGGCCCAGGGCCTCGATTCCCTGCCGCAGCCGCTCCCCGACCGCCTTCACGTGGTCGAGGGCCGCGTCCGCGGCGAGGGTGTCCAGGACGGCGAGTCCGGCGGCGCAGGCGACCGGGTTGCCGCCGAAGGTGGTGCCGTGGTGGCCGGGGCCGAAGAGGTCGGCGGCCGGGCCGAAGGCGACGGTCGCGCCGATCGGGAGGCCGCCGCCGAGGCCCTTGGCGAGGGTCACGACGTCCGCCTCGACGCCCTCCGCCTGGGCCGCGAACCAGTGGCCGCAGCGGCCGATGCCGGTCTGGACCTCGTCGAGGACGAGCAGGGTGCCGGTGGCGCGGGTGATCTCCCGGGCCGCCTTGAGGTAGCCGGGGGGCGGGACGACGACGCCGTTCTCGCCCTGGATCGGCTCGATGATCACCAGGGCGGTGTCCTCGGTGACCGCGGCCCGCAGCGCCTCGGCGTCGCCGTACGGCACGTGGGTGACGTCGCCGGGCAGCGGCAGGAAGGGGGTCTGCTTGGCGGGCTGGCCGGTGAGGGCGAGGGAGCCCATGGTCCGGCCGTGGAAGCCGCCGTGGGTGGCGACCGTGTGGGGGCGGCCGGTGAGCCGGCCGAGCTTGAAGGCGCCCTCGACGGCCTCGGCGCCGGAGTTGCAGAAGAAGACCTTGCCGGGCCGGCCGAAGAGGCCGAGGAGCCGTTCGGCGAGGGCGACGGGCGGTTCGGCGACGAACAGGTTGGAGACGTGGCCGAGGGTGCCGATCTGGCGGGAGACGGCCTCGACGACGGCCGGGTGGGCGTGGCCGAGGGCGTTGACGGCGATGCCGCCGACGAAGTCCAGGTACTCCTTGCCGTCGGCGTCCCAGACCTTGGCGCCCTCGCCGCGGACGAGGGGCAGCCGGGGCGTGCCGTAGTTGTTCATGAGCGAGCCCTGCCACCGGCGGGTCAGCTCGGCGTTGCCAGTGTCAGTGCCGGTGCCCGTGCTGTCGTTGCTGCCGTTGCTGTCGTCGGCGCTCATCAGTCCCCCTGTCCGTGGTGGCCGTCCGGTACGACCATCGTGCCGATGCCCTCGTCGGTGAAGATCTCCAGCAGGATCGAGTGCGGGACCCGGCCGTCGATCACCCGGGCCGTGGTGACCCCGTTCCGTACGGCGTGCAGGCAGCCCTCCATCTTGGGGACCATGCCGCTGGAGAGCTCGGGCAGCAGCTTCTCCAGCTGGCTCGCGGTGAGCCTGCTGATGACCTCGTCGCTGTTCGGCCAGTCCTCGTAGAGACCCTCGACGTCGGTCAGGACCATCAGGGTCTCGGCACCCAGCGCCGCAGCGAGTGCCGCAGCCGCCGTATCAGCATTGACGTTGTAGACATGTCCGTCGTCCTGGGAGCGTGCGATGGAGGAGATGACCGGGATCCGGCCGTCCTCCAGGAGTGCTTCGATGGCGCCGGTCTCGATGGCGGTGATCTCGCCGACCCGGCCGATGTCGACCTGCTCGCCCTCGATGAGCGGCCGGTGCTGCGTGGCGGTGATGGTGCGGGCGTCCTCGCCGGTCATGCCGACGGCGAACGGGCCGTGCTGGTTGAGCAGTCCGACGAGTTCGCGCTGGACCTGTCCGGCGAGCACCATCCGTACGACGTCCATCGCCTCGGGGGTGGTGACCCGGAGGCCGGCCTTGAACTCGCTGACCAGGCCGTGCCGGTCGAGGGCGGCGTTGATCTGGGGGCCGCCGCCGTGCACCACGACCGGCCTGAGGCCGGCGTGCCGCAGGAAGACGACGTCCTGGGCGAAGGCGGCCTTGAGGTCCTCGTCGACCATGGCGTTGCCGCCGAACTTGATGACGACGGTCCTGCCGTGGTGGCGGGTGAGCCAGGGCAGGGCCTCGATGAGGATCTGGGCCTTGGGGAGCGCGGTGTGCTTCCGCGTGGCGCCGGTCACGACGAGTACGCGCTGTTCTCGTGGACGTAGTCCGCGGTGAGGTCGTTGGCCCAGATGACGGCGGACTCGGAGCCGGCGGCGAGGTCGGCGGTGACGGTGACCTCCCGGTAGCGCATGTCCACGAGGTCGCGGTCCTCGCCGACGGAGCCGTTCTTGCAGACCCAGACGCCGTTGATGGCGACGTTGAGCCGGTCGGGCTCGAAGGCGGCCGAGGTGGTGCCGATGGCGGAGAGCACCCGGCCCCAGTTGGGGTCCTCGCCGTGGATGGCGCACTTGAGGAGGTTGTTGCGGGCGATGGTGCGGCCCACCTCGACGGCGTCGTCCTCGGTCGCGGCGTTGACCACCTCGATGCGGATGTCCTTGCTGGCGCCCTCGGCGTCGCCGATGAGCTGGCGGGCGAGGTCGTCGCAGACCGTCCGTACGGCCTCGGCGAACTCGTCCCGGGCGGGGGTGAGGCCGGAGGCGCCGGAGGCGAGGAGCAGGACGGTGTCGTTGGTGGACATGCAGCCGTCGGAGTCGACCCGGTCGAAGGTGGTGCGGGTGGCGCTCCGGAGGGCGGCGTCGAGGCCCTCGGCGTCCACGTCGGCGTCGGTGGTGAGGACGACGAGCATGGTGGCGAGGCCGGGGGCGAGCATGCCGGCGCCCTTGGCCATGCCGCCGACCGTCCAGCCGTCCTCGGTGACCACGGCGGTCTTGTGGACGGTGTCGGTCGTCTTGATGGCGATGGCGGCCTTCTCGCCGCCGTGCTCGGAGAGTTCGGCCGCGGCCTTCTCGACGCCGGGGAGGAGCTTGTCCATGGGGAGCAGGACGCCGATGAGGCCGGTGGAGGCGACGGCGACCTCACCGGCGCCGACCTCCTCGCCCTGCGCGGAGAGGACTTCGGCGACCTTCTCGGCGGTGGCGTGGGTGTCCTGGAAGCCCTGGGGGCCGGTGCAGGCGTTGGCGCCGCCGGAGTTGAGGACGACGGCGGTCAGTTCGCCGTCGGTGAGGACCTGCTGGGACCAGACGACGGGGGCGGCCTTGACGCGGTTGGAGGTGAAGACTCCCGCGGCGGCGCGGCGGGGCCCGGTGTTGACCACGAGGGCCAGGTCCGGGTTGCCGTTCTGCTTGATCCCGGCGGCGATGCCCGCCGCCGTGAATCCCTTCGCTGCGGTGACGCTCACGGAGCGACTCCAATCGTGGAAAGTCCGGTCGCCTCGGGGAGCCCGAGGGCGATGTTCATGCTCTGCACCGCGCCGCCGGCGGTGCCCTTGGTGAGGTTGTCGATGGCGCTGATCGCGATGATCCGCTGCGCGCCGGGGTCGTACGCGACCTGGATCTGGACGGCGTTGGAGCCGTAGACGGACGCGGTCGCCGGCCACTGCCCCTCGGGGAGCAGGTGGACGAACGGCTCGTCCGCGAAGGCCTTCTCGTACGCGGTCCGTACGGCCTCGGCGGTGGTTCCCGGCTTCGCGGCGGCCGTGCAGGTGGCGAGGATGCCGCGGGGCATCGGGGCCAGGGTGGGCGTGAAGGAGACGGTGACCCGCTCCCCCGCCGGTCCGCTGAGGTTCTGGATCATCTCGGGGGTGTGGCGGTGGCCGCCGCCGACTCCGTACGGGGACATGCTGCCCATGACCTCGCTGCCGAGCAGGTGCGGCTTGGCGGCCTTGCCGGCGCCGGAGGTGCCGGAGGCGGCGACGATCACGGCCTCGGGCTCGGCGAGGCCGTGCGCGTACGCGGGGAAGAGCGCGAGCGAGACGGCGGTGGGGTAGCAGCCGGGCACCGCGACGCGCTTGGACCCCTCCAGTGCGGCGCGGGCGCCCGGCAGTTCGGGGAGGCCGTAGGGCCAGGTCCCGGCGTGCGGGGAGCCGTAGTACGTCTCCCAGTCGGCCGGGTCCTTCAGCCGGAAGTCGGCGCCCATGTCGACGACGAGGACGTCCGGGCCGAGCCGCTCGGCGACGGCGGCGGACTGGCCGTGCGGCAGCGCGAGGAAGACGACGTCGTGCCCGGCGAGTTCCTCGGCGTCGGTGGGCACGAGGACGCGGTCGGCGAGCGGGAACAGGTGGGGCTGGAGGGCCCCGAGTCGCTGACCGGCGTTGGAGTGGCCGGTCAGGGCCCCGATCTCGACATGGGGGTGCGCCAGGAGCAGACGCAGGAGCTCTCCGCCCGCGTATCCGCTCGCACCCGCCACTGCTACTCGTACCGTCATCGAAACCCTCCTCATGGATGGCATGACTATACGCAAGGCCGCACTTTTATGCAACGAGTGATGGGGGCCTCGACGTCGCTCCGTACGCCCGCCCGCCCGGGGCGCCGGCGTCATCCGGCACCATTCGGCGTTATTCGGCGTTATTCGGCGGCGGAACGGTCCTCGCGCTCCCACTTCCGGCGAAAGATCGCGGAGAGACGGTGGTCGTGCTCGTAGCCGGGCCGGGAGAGCGGGCCGAGTCGTTCGATCGCCTCGTCGGCGCGCGGGTCGTGGCGCCGGAGGAGGCCGTAGGCGGCATTGAGCCGCGTCTCGAACTCACCCTCGTCGCGCAGGGCCGCGAGGGCGTCGGCGATCGCCCCGGTGCGGTCCGTGCCGCTCGCGACGGCCTCCGCGGCTCGGGCCCGCACTTCGGCCGCGGGGTCCCGGAGCAGGGCGACGACGGCGTCCGTGAAGCCGGGGCCGGTGCCGTGGGCCGCGGCCAGCGCCCGGGCGGCTCCGGCGCGCACGTCGCGGTCCTCGTCCCGGGCGAGCGCGAGCAGGGCGGCGCGGATCGCCGCGCCGGGGGCGGGGCCCTCCCCGTCGAACAGGAGAAGGGGGACCCGGGCGCGGACACGCGGATCCGAGTGACCGGCGTGCCGCAGCCCCACGGCTTCCAGCTCCCGGTGCTCCGCCTCGCCGAGGACGCGGAGCACCTCGGCGAGGACGCGGGGGTCGCTCTCGCCCTCGGTCGCCCAGGCGACGAGCAGTTCCGCCGTCTCCCGCTCGTAGGAGTTCCGCCAGTTCGAGATGAAGAGGAGGTGGAGGCGGAGGACGTCGAGGACGAACAGCCGGCGTTCCGGATCCGGGCAGTGGCGGTGCGCGGTGACGGCCGACCACGTCTCCCTGCCGCGCCGCTTGTCGAGGGTCCACAGGGCGGCCGACCGGTCGACGTGCTCCGGGTCGTGCCGCGCCACGGCCCTGGCCACCAGTTCGTCCACGGGTGCCAGGACGCGGAAGGCCCATTCCAGCTCGGTGAGGATCGCGCCGTGCCCGTCGCGGACCGTCAGGCCGCCGAGCGTCAGCTCCGGCACGGAGCCGTACTCGTCGTCCCTCACCGACGACCGGCGGACGGGGCCGGATCCGCCCACCCTGTCCCGGAGCCCCTCCTCCGCGCCCCGCTCGTACCAGCGCCGGGCCAGGGCGAGCAGTCGCTCCCTCTCGGCCTCCGGGAGACGCGTCCGGGGCTCCCGGCCCAGTACGGCGGTCACGACCGCCGGGGAGCCGCCTTCGACCGCCCGTACCAGCGGGGTCGTCCCGTCCGGCAGCCGCCGGTCCGGGTCCGTGCCGCCCTCGGCGAGTGCCTCCGCGACGGCGGCGTCGTAGGCGGCGACCGCGAGGCAGAGCACCGGCAGGCCGTCGTCCGTGACCGTGTCCGGGTCCGCTCCGGCCTCCAGCGCGGCGGTCACGGCCTCCGCGTCCCCCCGCTCGGCCGCCGCCACGAGCCGCTCGTCGTCCATGTTCCGCCGTCCCCCCGTCCCGTACCGGAGCGGATCGTCGGCCGTCCGTCCCGGTTCACCGCGCACGTTACGTCGGATGCGGCCGCGCCACGGATACGGGCGGGCGGGCACGCCCCCCTTCTCGGCCCGGCCGCATCCGCGCCCCCGGCCCCTTTCCACGGTCTCCCCCGACCCTCTTTGCATGACCATGCGAGATGATGCATACTCTTCCCATGTCCAAGGTCCTCACCTCCCTGCCCGCCGGCGAGCGCGTCGGCATCGCCTTCTCCGGCGGCCTCGACACCTCCGTCGCGGTCGCATGGATGCGCGACAAGGGCGCCATCCCCTGCACCTACACCGCCGACATCGGCCAGTACGACGAGCCCGACATCGCCTCGGTGCCCGGTCGCGCGAAGACCTACGGTGCCGAGATCGCGCGCCTGGTCGACTGCCGGGCGGCGCTGGTCGAGGAGGGCCTCGCCGCGCTCACCTGCGGCGCGTTCCACATCCGCTCGGGCGGTCGCGCCTACTTCAACACCACGCCCCTGGGCCGCGCCGTCACCGGCACGCTGCTCGTCCGGGCGATGCTGGAGGACGACGTCCAGATCTGGGGCGACGGCTCGACCTTCAAGGGCAACGACATCGAGCGGTTCTACCGCTACGGCCTGCTCGCCAACCCCCACCTGCGGATCTACAAGCCGTGGCTGGACACCGACTTCGTGACCGAGCTCGGCGGCCGCAAGGAGATGTCGGAGTGGCTCCTCGCCCACGACCTCCCCTACCGGGACAGCACGGAGAAGGCGTACTCCACCGACGCCAACATCTGGGGCGCCACCCACGAGGCCAAGACCCTGGAGCACCTGGACACGGGCGTCGAGACCGTGGAGCCGATCATGGGCGTCCGGTTCTGGGACCCGTCGGTCGAGATCGCCACGGAGGACGTGACGATCGGCTTCGACCAGGGCCGCCCGGTCACCATCAACGGCAAGGAGTTCGCCTCCCCCGTCGACCTGGTGATGGAGGCCAACGCCATCGGCGGCCGCCACGGCATGGGCATGTCGGACCAGATCGAGAACCGGATCATCGAGGCCAAGAGCCGCGGCATCTACGAGGCCCCGGGCATGGCCCTGCTGCACGCCGCGTACGAGCGCCTGGTCAACGCGATCCACAACGAGGACACCCTCGCCCAGTACCACAACGAGGGCCGGCGCCTCGGCCGGCTCATGTACGAGGGCCGGTGGCTGGACCCGCAGGCCCTGATGGTCCGCGAGTCGCTCCAGCGCTGGGTCGGCGCGGCCGTCACCGGCGAGGTGACGCTGCGGCTGCGGCGCGGCGAGGACTACTCGATCCTCGACACCACGGGCCCGGCGTTCAGCTACCACCCGGACAAGCTGTCCATGGAGCGCACCGAGGACTCGGCCTTCGGCCCGGCGGACCGGATCGGCCAGCTCACCATGCGGAACCTCGACATCGCCGACTCCCGCGCCAAGCTGGAGCAGTACGCGGGCCTCGGCCTGATCGGCAGCGGCGGCCCGGCCATCGGCGCCGCGCAGGCCGCCGCGACCGGACTGATCGGCAGCATGCCGGAGGGCGGGGCCGAGGCCATCGCCTCGCGCGGCGAGTCCTCGGGCGACGACGAGCTGCTCGACCGGGCCGCGATGGAGTTCGGCACGGACTGACGCGCGGGCGCCGGGCGGCGCCCCGGCGGTACGGAAGGCCGGTACGGCGCCTCGGTGCCGTACCGGCCTCTTCGCTGTCCGCCTTTTGCCGCCGGTCTGTCCCTAGGGGCGGCGGACCGCGCGCAGGATCACGAACTTCGGGTCGCTCGCGACCAGTTCGCTGTTGCCGAAGACGCGGCGGAGGGTGACGTGGTAGCCGAGGTGCCGGTTGCCGACGACCCACAGTTCGCCGCCGGGGCGCAGGGCGCGCCGGGCGTCGGCGAACATGCGGCGGGCGGTGCGGTCGGTGGTGGCCTGGTGGCTGTGGAACGGCGGGTTGTTGAGGACCAGGTCGAGCGAGCCGGGTTCCAGGTCCGCGAGCCCGTCGCCGACGTGGAACCCGGCCGTGCGCCCCTCGCCCGCGTGGGCGCGGAAGTTCTCCTCGGCCGAGGCGACGGCCTGGTACGACTCGTCGGTGAAGACCAGCTCCGCCTCCGGTTCGGCGAGGGCGACCGCGAGGCCCACCACGCCGTTGCCGCAGCCGAGGTCCGCGACGCGGGCCCGGCCGATGTCGCGGGGCAGGTGCGCGAGGAGGAAGCGGGTCCCGATGTCGAGGCGGTCGGCGCAGAAGACGCCGGCGTGGTTGGCGACGGTCCGTCCGGGGAGGCCGGGCGCGGGGGTGTCGGCGGGGAGGTCGTACCGGTACGGCCAGGGGTTCGGGCCCGGGGCGGCGGCCGGGTCGGGGGTGGTGTGGATCAGCCGGGCCTTCTTCACCGCGAGGGAGGTGCGGGTGGGTCCGAGGATCCGCTCGAAGAGCTTCAGCGTGGAGGTGTGGATCTCCTTGACCATGCCGGTGCCGACGATCACGGTGCCCTCGTGGACGGCGGGCGCGAGACGGTGCAGCTGGTCCTCCAGGAGCGCGAGGCTCTTGGGGACGCGGACGAGGAGCACGTCGATCCGCTCGGGCGGCGGGTCCTGGGTGGTGAGCAGCCGGACGGCGTCCGGGGCGGCGCCGGCGCGCGCGAGGTTGGTCCGGGTCGCCCGCCCGCCGAGGTACGAGTCGGTGATCTGGACCAGTGCGCCGGGGCCCGCCGCCTGGAGCGCGGTGACGAGGGCGCCCCAGCGGTCGCCGAGGACGGCGACGGTGCCGGAGAGGTCGGTGCCGGTCTCGGCCAGGTGTCCGAGGAGGTACTCGTCGGACGCGTCCCAGGCGCGCAGCGGGTCGCGCGGGTCCTCGGGGTGGCGGGTGAGCGTGAAGGCGCCCCATGACGTGCTCAAACGGTTCATCGTGGGTTCAGGCTAGCCGGTCGCGGGGGCGGGCCGCCCTTCTCCGCCGTGCGCCCCGTCCCGGTGACGCGGGCGGGCCCCTCAGCGCAGGGCCGCGTCGAGCTGGAGGTGCCAGAGGCCGGGGCGGCCGGTGAGGGTGACGGTGGAGAGGGGGCGGACGTCCACGTTCCAGTACGTGGCGGGCGGCGCCTTCAGGGCGTACACGAGGGCGGCCCGTACGACGGAGGGTTCGGCGACGGCGACGATGGCGCCGTCCTCGGCGGGGCGGGTGTCGAGCCAGTTCCCTATCCGGGTGATGAAGGCGAGGAGCGGTTCGCCGCCGTGCGGGGCCGTGCGGGCGTCGGTGAGCCAGGCGTCGACGGCGGCCGGTTCGAGGGCGGCGACCTCGGCGAGGGTCAGGCCGCGCCAGCGGCCCATGTCGCAGTCGCGCAGCGCGGGCTGGACGAGGGGCGCGTAGCCGAGGGCGGTGCCGGTGGCGCGGCTGCGCGGGGTCGGGGAGCAGTAGCGCAGTTCGGCCGCGCCGAGCGGGATGAGCGCGGGCGCGGCCTGCTGCACCTCGTACCAGCCGGCCTCGTCCAGCGGCCGGTCGTCGTCGAACCGTTCGGCGAGCAGGGAGGAGCTGCGTGCCGCCGTGACGAGCGTCACCCGAAGACTCATGGCGGCGATCGTGAGGCCGGTGGCGCCGCCGGTCAAGGGGTCGCTTCGAGGGGGCGGAGGGAGTGCGGCTCACTGCCGCCCGAGAGCCATCCACATGTCCGGATTTCGGAGTGGCGCGAAACCCACCTTCTCGTACACGCCGTGCGCGTCGGCGGTGGCGAGCATGATGCGGCTCAGCCCGTACGGCTCCAGGTGGTCCCGGACGGCGGTGACGAGCGCGGTGCCGAGGCCGGTGCCGCGGGCCGGGCGGTCGACGTAGACGTCGCAGAGCCAGGCGAAGGTGGCGTAGTCGGTGATGACGCGCGCGTAGGCGCTCATCTCGCCGGTCTCGCGGTGGTAGGCGCCGAGGTTGAGCGAGCCGGCGATGGCCCGGTCCTGCTTCTCCCGAGGTCGGCCGTGGGCCCAGTAGGAGTCGGTGGAGAGCCAGTGGTGGACGCGGGCGGCGTCGATCCGGGCCGGGTCGGACGAGATCTCGTACGCCCCGTGCAGGACGGGGCCCTCCGGGAGGCTGCTGTC
Source organism: Streptomyces cinereoruber (assembly GCF_009299385.1). Taxonomy (NCBI): domain Bacteria; kingdom Bacillati; phylum Actinomycetota; class Actinomycetes; order Kitasatosporales; family Streptomycetaceae; genus Streptomyces; species Streptomyces cinereoruber. The sequence continues at coordinate 1,581,407 of NZ_CP023693.1, forward strand.
GGTCATGGGCGCAGGCTTCCAGGAGGGCGGGGGCTTGTCAGGTGATTTCACCGGGAGCCGGGGCGGGGCGGAACGCCCGTACGGCACGGTCCCGGGGTCAGCCGGTGAGTTCGTCCACCGCCGTCCGCAGGCGGCGCACCCCCTCCGCGATCTCCGTGGGGCCCGCGACACCCGCGAAACTCAGCCGGATGTGGCCGGCGGGCGGTTCGGCGCAGAAATAGGGGCGGCCGGGGGCGACGGCGACCCCGGTGCGCAGGGCGGTGGCGTGGAGGGAGGCCTCGGGCAGGGTGTCGGGGAGGCGCAGCCAGAGGTGGTGGCCCCCGGAGGGGATGTGCGGCAGGGCGAGTTCGGGGAGGTGGTGGGCGAGGGCGCCGGTCATGGCGTCCCGGCGGCCCTTGAGCTCCTGGGAGACGGCGCGGAGGTGGCGGGGCCAGGCCGGGGAGCCGACGAGTTCGAGCGCGGCCTCCTGGAGGGGCCGGGGGACGAAGAAGCTGTCGACGACCTGGATGGCGCGCAGCCGTTCCAGGACGGGGCCCCGGGCGGCGAGGGCGCCGACGCGGAGGCTGGGCGAGGTGGGTTTGGTGAGGGAGCGGACGTGGACGACGACGCCGTCCGGGTCCTCGGCGGCGAGGGGTTCGGGGAGCGGCGGGGCGTCCTCGTGGACGAGGAGGCGGGCGAAGTCGTCCTCGACGACGAAGGCCCCGGCGGCACGGGCGATCCGGACGACCTCCCGGCGCCGCTCCGGCCCGAGGACGGCGCCCGTCGGGTTCTGGAAGAGCGGCTGGCAGACGAGGACGCGGGCCCCGGTGGCGCGGAACGCGGCTTCGAGGAGTTCGGGGCGGACTCCCCCGGCGTCGGCGGGCACGGGGACGGGCCGGAGTCCGGCGGCGCGGGCGACGGCGAGCATGCCCGGGTAGGTGGGCGACTCGACCAGGACGGGGGCGCCGGGCGGGGCGAGGGCGCGCAGGGCGGTGGTGATCGCGGACTGGCCGCCGGCGGTGACGAGGACCTCGGCCGCGGTGACGCCGCCGCCGATCTCGCGCGCGAACCACGCGCGCAGCTCGGGCAGGCCGTCGACGGGCGGCCTGCCCCAGGCGCCGGGGCGGCGGCCGGCCCGCGCGAGGGCGGCGGCGAGGGCCCGTTCGGGCTGGAGGGAGGGGTGGAGGTAGCCGCCGTTGAACTCGATCGTGCCGGGCGGCGGCGCGGAGAGGGTGACGAGGACGCCGGAGGCGTCGACGGACCGGGGCACGAGTTCGGTGGCGGTGTCGGCGCTGAGGGCGACCTCCTGCCAGGAGGTGTCCCCGGCGGCCGGGGTGGGGGTACGGGGCTCCGCGCGGAAGGCGCCGGCGCCGGGGCGGGTGACGACGAGCCCTTCGGCGGCGAGCTGGGCGAGGGCGCGGGTGACGGTGACCGGGGAGACGCGGTAGCGCTCGACGAGCGCCCGACTCGACGGCAGCTTTCCTCCTGGGGAGTAGCGGTCGAGCTCAAATCTCAGGGATTTCACGAGTTCCGCGACACTGCTACGCTCATGCATGAGGACACACGATAGCGCTACTGCTCCTGACGCGATAGCGGTCACCGGCCCGGGGGCCCGCACCGCCGGGGCGTCCGGCCCTTCGACTCCCGCGCCCGGCTCCCGGGCCGCGGCCTCCCAGGCCCCTGGCTCCGGCTCCCGAGCCGCTGTCGCCGGTTCTCGGACCGCGGCCCCCCGGGTCCCCGACTCCGGCCCCGACTCCGGCCCCGATTCCCGGGCCACCGTTTCCCGGGCCCCCGCCCCCGACTCCCGGCGCCGTGGCACCCTGCTCGCCGGGCTCGGTGTCGTCGCGTTCTCCCTCACCTTCCCCTCGACCGTCTGGGGCCTGGAGAGCTTCGGCCCCTGGTCGCTCGTGGCCGTGCGGTCCGCCCTCGCCGCGCTCCTCGCCGGCGTCTTCCTGCTCGCCGGTCGGGTGCCGCTGCCGGAGCGGCGCCACTGGGCGGGGCTCGCGGTGGTCGCCGGCGGTGTCGTCATCGGCTTCCCGCTCCTGACCAGCCTGGCCCTGCAGACCTCCACCACCTCCCATGCCGCCGTGGTGGTGGGCCTCCTGCCGCTCACCACGGCCGCCTTCGCCGCCCTGCGGACGGGCCGGCGCCCCTCCCGCACCTTCTGGATCGCGGCCGTCTCCGGAGCCGTGGTGGTGCTCGGCTTCACGCTCGCGGAGAGCGGCGGGGCGCTCTCGACAGGCGACCTGTACCTGTTCGGGGCGCTGCTCGTGTGCGCGGCCGGGTACACCGAGGGCGGCCGGCTCGCCGGGCTGATGCCGGGCTGGCAGGTCATCGGCTGGGCCCTGGTCCTCTGCCTGCCGCTGATGGTGGCCGCCTCGGCCGTCGCCCTGTCCCTGGAGCCGGTCCGCCTCAACGCCCACGGCGTCATCGGCCTGGTGTGGGTCGCCGCCGGCTCGACCTTCTTCGGCCTGTACGTCTGGTACCGGGGCATGGCCGCGATCGGCATCCCGAAGGCCAGCCAGCTCCAGCTCGCCCAGCCGCTCCTCACCCTCGTCTGGTCGGTCACCCTGCTCGGCGAGACCCTGTCGCCGGCCGCCCCCGTCGCGGCGGTCGCGGTCCTGGTCTGCATCGCGGTCACCCAGCGGTCGAAGTCGTGAGCCGGAGGCCGGGAGGCCAGGCGCGACGGAACCGGCCGAAAAGGGTCACAATGACAAGCAGAGGCCTTGAAGACTCGAAGAACGGGAGACCGGCACGGGTCCGGTCGCGAGGAGGTCACCCCGATGCAGGCGAGCGTGGGCGACAAACTGCTGGTGCACGGACGGACCGTAGGCCACCACGACCGTACGGCCGAGGTCCTTCAGGTACTGGGGGAGAACGGCACTCCCCCGTACCGCGTGAAGTTCGACGACGACGGACACGAGGCCCTGATGTCGCCGGGCCCCGACGCCGTCGTGCGTCACCGCCCGGAGGCGAAGTCAGGCTGAGCGGCGAGGTCCGACCGAGAGGCCAGGACCGGCTGAGGAGCAGGAACCGGCCGGGAGGCCGTCACCCCGGCGGGCGGACCCTGGTCGGGTAGTGGTCGGCCACCACGGCGGCCATCGCCCCGATCCGGTCCCGCGCGACCTCCTTGGCCGAGAAGAAGCAGTGGCCGCCGACCCCGGCGTACCCCTTGGCCAGCTCCAGATGGCGCGAGAGCTCCCCCGGGTCCTGCCAGGCGGCCGGCTGGGCGGGGTCGCCCGCCTTGTGGAGCGCCTCGCCGACGTAGAGGCCGACGCCGGTGCCCCGTACCGTCTCGTCCCACCAGGGCAGCAGCTCGGCGTAGTCCGCCGCGGGCAGGCCGATGTGCCAGTACAGCTGTGGCACGACGTGGTCGAGCCACCCCTCCCGCACCCACTTGCGGGTGTCGGCGTACAGGTCGTCGTACGTCTGGACGCCGGCGTTCGTGTTCGAGCCCTCCGGGTCGGTGGCGCGGTTCCGCCAGACCCCGAAGGGGCTCACGCCGAAGGCCACGTCCGGCTTGGCAGCCTTGATGCGGGCGGACATCTCGGAGACCAGCAGATCGGTGTTGTGCCGCCGCCAGGACGCCTTGTCGGGGAAGTCCCCGCCGTGGCGCGCGTACGTCTCGTCGTCGGCGAAGGCCTGTCCGGCGACCGGGTACGGGTAGAAGTAGTCGTCCCAGTGCACGGCGTCGATGTCATAGCGGCGCACCGCGTCCAGCATGGCGTCCTGGACGAAGCGCCGGACCTCGGGAAGGCCGGGGTCGTAGTACAGCTTCCCGCCGTAGGGCAGCACCCACTCGGGGTGCCGCCGGGCCGGGTGGGAGGCGGTGAGCCGGGCCGGGTCGGTGTGGTTCGCCACCCGGTACGGGTTGAACCAGGCGTGCAGCTGGAGGTCCCGCGCGTGGGCCTCGGCGACGGCCGTGCCCAACGGGTCCCAGCCGGGGTCGCGGCCCTGGGTGCCGGTCAGGCACTCCGCCCACGGCTCGTACGGCGAGGGCCACAGGGCGTCGGCGGTCGGCCGGACCTGGAGGACCACGGCGTTGAGGCGCCGCTCGGCCGCCGTGTCGAGGTGGACGAGGAGCTCGGAGCGCTGCTGCGCTGCGGTCAGGCCGGGCCGGGAGGGCCAGTCGATGTTGGCGACCGTCGCCAGCCACATGCCGCGGAACTCCCGGCGGCGGTACGGCCTCCCCCGCGCCTGGCTCCTCACCTCGGGCGCCGCACCCGCCTCCGTCACCCCGCGAACCGCTTCGTCCGCCGCCACCGCTGCTCCTGTCGTCCCCGTCGTTGCTGTCGTTCCCGTCACGGCGAGCGCCGCCCCGGCGGCTCCGGCCACGAACCCTCTTCTCCCGATAGGCCGCACTTGTACCCCTCCTGTGTTGGATACGTCACACTCACCGGGAGAGCATGCCCACGTCCCGGGCGATCGATCATCGGTTAATGAGCGGTAACGTCGTGGGACAGAGGCGGACGCACCGGAATCGCACGGCCCCGCCGCCGGCAGAGAGCGAAAGGCACGAGGTGACGGACTCCATGGCCGACATTGAGCGCGTCGGAGTGGTGGGCTGCGGCCAGATGGGCGCGGGCATCGCAGAGGTGTGTGCCCGGAGCGGCCTTGACGTGAGGGTCGCCGAGACCACCGGCGAGGCGCTGGAGATCGGCCGCACGCGGCTCTACAACTCGCTGTCGAAGGCCGCCGAACGCGGCAAGATCAGCGAGGAGGAGCGGGACGCGACGCTCGCGCGCCTCAGCTTCACCACCGACCTGGGCGAGTTCGCCGACCGCGACCTCGTCATCGAGGCCGTGGTGGAGAACGAGCAGGTCAAGACCGAGATCTTCCAGGTCCTCGACCAGGTGATCACCCGGCCGGACGCCATCCTGGCCTCGAACACCTCCTCCATCCCGCTGGTGAAGCTGGCCGTGGCGACCTCCCGCCCCGACCAGATCATCGGCATCCACTTCTTCAACCCGGCCCCGGTGCAGAAGCTCGTCGAGCTGATCCCGGCCCTCACCACCTCCGAGGGCACGATCAGCCGGGCCCAGGCCTTCGCCGAGAAGACGCTGGGCAAGCACGCGATCCGCGCCCAGGACCGCTCGGGCTTCGTGGTGAACGCGCTGCTCGTGCCGTACCTGCTCTCCGCGATCCGGATGTTCGAGTCGGGCATCGCGAGCCGCGAGGACATCGACAACGGCATGGAGTTCGGCTGCGCCCACCCGATGGGCCCGCTGAAGCTGTCCGACCTGATCGGCCTGGACACGATCGCCTCGATCGCCGACTCGATGTACTCGGAGTTCAAGGAGCCGCTGTACGCCGCTCCCCCGCTGCTCCAGCGCATGGTGGACGCGGGCCGGCTCGGCCGGAAGACGGGCTCGGGCTTCTACCCGTACGCCTGACCCCGTCCCTCGCGGGACACCCTCAGACCACTCTCCGCACCACCCGGACGGCCCGTACTCCCGCACAGGTACGGGTCGTCCGGCCTTTCCCCTGCCTCTGGGCGCCGCTTCCGGCTCAGCCGAGGCGCAGGTGGTGGAGCATCAGCAGACCGGCGGCCATGTTGGCGGCCGGGACCTCGCCCCGGGCGATCATGTCGGGGATCTGCTTGAGCGGGATCCAGGCCCGCCGCGAGGACTCGAAGGCGTCCTCGGGGGGCCCGGTGTAGGTGGCCCGCTCCGCCCAGTAGAGGTGGTGGCGGGCGTCGGTGAGGCCGTTGGAGGGCTCGACGGTGAGGAGGTGGCGCAGCGGCCCCGGCCGCCAGCCGGTCTCCTCCTCCATCTCGCGGGCGGCGGCGGACTCGACGTCCTCGCCGTCCTCGACCACGCCGGCGGCCAGTTCCCAGCCCCAGCTGTCGGTGATGAAGCGGTGGCGCCAGAGCATCAGGACTTCGTCGGCCTCGTTGACGGCGGTCGCGACGGCGACCGGACGGAGCCGGATCAGGTAGTGGTCCAGGTGGCGGCCGTCCGGGAGTTCGACGTCCGCGAGGTTCACCCGGAACCAACGGTTCTCATAGACAGAGCGTTCGCTCAGCTTCGTCCACTGCACGTTCTTGCCACCTTCCGACTGATCGGAGCTTGTTCGGTGGCAATATCGCAGCAGTCGGAGACCCGAAGGGGACCGGAGACGACCGGAAAGGATCGTCAAGGGGCGGAAAGGAGCAGGGGGAGGGCCCGGAAGGAGGCAGAGGCAGGGGTCGGAAGAGGTCAGAGGGAAGCAGAGGGGTTCAGAGGGGGACGCGCAGCGCCCCGTCGATGAGCGCCGCCGCCTCCCGCGCGTCCTCCGCGCCGCTCGCGAGCAGGTGCTCCCGCACCTCCCGCAGCCGGTCCCGCAGCCGCCGCGACTCCGTCCCGCGCGCCAGCTCCGTCATCTCCACGGCCGTGTGTGCCGCCCCGTCGGCCTCCCCCTGCCGGAGCTGGACCCGGCACAGCATGGCGAGCCGGTGGACCCGCCCCCGGTCGTGCGAGGGCGCCCCGACCGCCGCCGTGGCGTGCTCGTGGGCCGCCGGGAGGTCGCCCAGGCCGAAGAGGGCCTCCGCGATCTGCACGTTGACGAGCCCCGGCTGCACATAGCCCGTCTCGGCCGGTTCCTCGCCCGGACTGATCCGCTCCGCCGCCGCCTCGGCCCGCCGGATGCAGGCGAGCGCGGTCGCGCCGTCGCCCAGGTGCGCGTACGCCTTCGCCTGCATCGCCGTCAGGTCGGCGGCGAGCGCCGGGGTGATCTGCCGCCCCGCCGCCCGCAGCGCCGCCTCCGCGAACGCCACCGCCTGCCGGTACTCGCCCGTGAACAGCGACTGGTTGACGAGGAGCGCGATCACGTACGCGCCGAGCCCCCGGTCTCCGCTGGCCTTCGCGAGCCGCAGCGCCTGGTGGAAGTAGCGCTGGGCCAGGCCGTGGGCGTCGGCGTCGTAGGCGCAGATCCCGGCCACCGCCACCAGGCCGCCGGCGGCGCGGTGCAGCCGCCGTCCGAGGTCGTCGCCGTAGCTTCCCCGGAGCAGCGGCGCCGTCTCGGTGGTGAGGAAGCCGACGATCCGGGCCCGGGTCGCGATGCCCCCGGCCTTGCGGTACATCTGCTCGTAGTGGGTCCGGGCGGCGACCAGGACGTCGATGTCGGCGGCCGAGACCGCGGTCCGGCCGGTGCGGGAGACGTCCGTGTCCTCCGGCGGGTTCTCCCACTCCCAGACGGGCATCACCGCGGGGGTGCCGGTCAGGGCGGGCGCGGCGACGATGTGCGGCCGCTGCTGCTCGTCGGAGCGCCAGAGGGCGGCCGCCCGCTCCACGAAGCCGGAGAGCGGCGAACCGGGCGCAGGGACCGGGCCGCCCGGCACCCCGAGGCCGATGTCGTCCAGGGTCACCTGCCGGTCCAGCCGGGCGGCGAGCACCTCGCAGATCAGGTCCGGCACCTGGCCGCGCGGCCGCTGGCCCTTCAACCAGCGGGCCACGGCGGTGTGTTCGTAGCGCAGGGTGAGTCCCCTGGCCCGGCCGGCCCGGTTCACCCGGGTGGCGAGGCCGGCGTGCGAGACGCCCGCTTCGTCGAGCAGGGCGTCGAGCAAGGTGTTGGGCTGCATGGCCGCTCCGGTCCGCTCGGTGAACTCAGCGTAGCGGTGGCCGATTTCGTACGGGGCAAAGTGACGTGGAGTGGCCCGTACGGGGGGATTCGCGCACACGAGGTGTACGCGCGGAGGGTCCGGGAGGCCTCCTCCGAGGGTTTCGCACGGGGTGTGAACGAAGCACCCGTTCTTCCGGTCCGCGTGCTCTGCCGCGCCCGGCCCGTCCCCGGTTGACTGTGCTTCTCGCCGCAAGGCGACGACCGGGCCGCCGGCTCCCCCTCGTACAGTGCGGCCGCCCGGTCCGCGTCGCCCGCCCCGCTGATCTGCCCGACACTCCGTGGCGGGGCGGGCGGCGCCGGTACCGTCCCCTCCCTCCCCTCAGGGGGAGGAGGGGGCGGGCCGGGGCCGGCGCAGCCCGGGTTCGGCGGGCTGCGCCGGCACCCTGGCGCGGTCGTTCCGTACGACGAGGAGCGCGATGTCGTCGGCGAGCCGGCCGCCCGTGTGGTGCAGCAGCTCCGCGTGGACCCGGCGGACGAGCGCCGCGGGCGCCTCGCCGGGCGGCCCGGCCAGGGCGGCGTCGAGGGCGAAGAACCGGCCCCGGTGGTCCCGGGCCTCCTCCGCGCCGTCGGTGTGCAGGACGAGGGTCTCGCCGGGCAGCAGCCGGGCCGCGGTGTACGGGGCGAGGCCGGCGGGCAGCGGCAGCACGCCGAGCGGGGGCAGCGGGTCCCCGACGGGCAGCCGCTCCGCCTCCCGTCCGAGGCGGTACGGGCCGGGGTGACCGCAGTTGAACACGGAGAGCCGCCCGTCGGGCCCGATCTCCAGGAGCAGCAGGGTCACGAACTCCTCGGCCGCCGGGTGCTCGGGGTCCGTCCCGGCCCGCGCCGGGTGCTCGTCCCGGGCCCGCTCCCGCAAGTGCCGCTCCAGGGCGCGCTCCAACCGCCGCAGCACCCCCGCGAGTTCGGGCTCGTCATGGGCGGCCTCGCGGAAGCTGCCGAGCAGCGCGACCACGGCGCCGAGCGCGGCGAGCCCGTGGCCCCGGACGTCCCCGACGACGATCCGCACCCCGTAGGGGGTGGCCACCGCCTCGTACAGGTCGCCGCCGACGGAGGCGCCCCGGGAGGCGGAGAGCTGCCCGGCGGCCAGGGTCAGCCCTTCGAGACGGCCCGGCGGGGGCCGCAGCAGCACCTGCTGGGTGGCCTCCGCGACGGCCCGCGCCCGCGCCAGCTCCCTTGCGAGGCCGCGCCGGACGCCGAGGACGAGCCCGATGCCGACGGAGAGGAAGACGACGCTGGTGGCGATCCGTATCGGCAGCCCGGGCTCCCGGGCCGACGGACAGGCGAACTTCCACGCCACGGCCACCGCGCCCCAGGCGGCGGGAGGAGCGAGCGGGGCCAGCCGGCGGAGCCGGGAGCCATCGGAGTCCAACGACCTCGTACGGATCATGCACGGCCCTTCCCGAGCCCCGACAGCGCCCGAAGGCCCTGCGGCACGCAGGTCCGCCCCTGCGACCGCGTCGATTCTCCCGACCGCACCCATCCCCGCGGAACACCCCCCACCGATCTCACCCGAAGGAGTGAGCACCCCCGGCGCGCCGCCCCGCGCCAGGGTCGCGCCATCGGCACGGACGTGCCATTCCCGTAAGGGTGTGCGTGCCGTGGCCCCCGGAAAGGACGGAGGGCCGCCCCGGAGAGGATCTCCGGGGCGGCCCTCCTGGTGCCGCTGGGTGGCGCCGCGGGGTCAGGCGCCGCGCAGGACGGCGCCGGTGCGGTCGGTGGCCAGGGCGACGGCCGCGTCGCGGGCCGCGGTGGCCTCGTCGACCGTCAGGGTGCGGTCCGGGGCGCGGAACTTCAGGGCGTACGCCAGGGACTTGGTGCCCTCGCCGAGCTGGTCGCCGGTGTAGACGTCGAACAGCCGGATGGACTCCAGGAGTTCGCCCGCGCCCTCGCGCAGGGCGGCCTCGACCTCGGCGGCCGGGACGCCGTCGGCGACGACCAGGGCGACGTCCTGGGTGGCGACCGGGAAGGAGGAGATCCGGGGGGCCCTGAGGGGACCCTCGTTCGCCTTCTCCAACAGGTCCAGGTCGATCTCCATCGCGCAGGTGCGGGCCGGGAGCCCGAACGCCTTCACCACGCGCGGGTGGAGCTCGCCCGCGTGGCCGACGAGGACCTTCTCACCGTCCGCCTCGACGTGGAACGCGGCGCAGCGGCCCGGGTGCCAGGGAGCGTGCTGGTCGGCGCTGATGATCAGCTCGACCCCGGCCTCGGCGGCCACGGTGCGGCCGGCCTCGACCGCGTCCGCCCAGTCGGACGGACGTCCCTTGCCCCACCAGCCGGCCTGCTCGCGCGCACCGGCGAGGACGACGGCGACCCGGCGCGGCTGCGCGGGCAGCACGGCGTTGACCTCGGCGATCTCCTCGTCGGTGGGGCGGCGGTCGACGGGCAGCCGGACGGCGACGCCGGGCCGGCCCTCCGGCCGGAAGACCAGACCGGTCTCGAAGAGGGCCAGGTCGTGGCCGCCCCGGCTGTCGTTGCGGCGCAGCGCCCCGAGCAGGCCCGGGAGCAGCGTCGTACGGAGCGCGGGCTCCTCGTCCGAGAGCGGGTTGACCAGCTTCACCAGGCGGCGACGGGCGTCGTCCGCGTCGAGGCCGAGGTTGTCGAGGGCCTGCTCGCCGATGAACGGGTAGTTCAGGGCCTCGACGTAGCCGGCGCCGGCCAGGGCGCGGCCCACTCGGCGGTGGACGCGCTGGCGCTCGGTGAGCCCGCGGCCTGCCGGGGGCTTGGGCAGCGTGGAGGGCAGGTTCTCGTAGCCCTCCAGGCGGATGACCTCTTCGGCCAGGTCGTTCGGCTCGTTGAGGTCGGGGCGCCACGAGGGCACGGTGACGACCAGCTCGTCCTGGCCGTAGACGTCGCAGCCGACCTCCTGGAGGCGCCGGACGACGGTCTCGCGGCCGTAGGCGACGCCCGCGACCTTGTCCGGGTGGTCCGCCGGGATGACGATCGTCCGGGGCGCGGACGGGGCGACGACCTCGGTGACGCCGGCCTCGGCCGTGCCGCCCGCGAGCAGCACGAGCAGGTCGACGGTGCGCTGCGCGGCAGCGGCGGCGGCCTGCGGGTCGACGCCGCGCTCGAAGCGCTTGGACGCCTCGGAGGACAGCTTGTGGCGGCGGGCCGTGCGGGCGATCGAGATCGGGTCGAAGTGCGCGGCCTCGACGACGACCTCGGAGGTGCCGGTGACGACGCCGGTCTCCGGGTCGAGGACCGGGTCTGCGATCTCCGTGTTGGCGCCGCCCATGACGCCCGCGATGCCGATCGGGCCGCGGTTGTCGGTGATGACCAGGTCGGCGGCGTCCAGGACGCGCACGGTGCCGTCGAGCGTGGTGATCTTCTCGCCGGCCTCGGCGCGGCGGACCCCGATGGGGCCGTCGAGCCGGGTGCGGTCGTAGGCGTGCAGCGGCTGGCCGAGCTCCAGCATCACGTAGTTGGTGACGTCCACGGCCAGCGAGATCGGGCGCATGCCGGCCTTCTGGAGGCGGCGCTGGAGCCAGATCGGGGAGCGGGCCTCGGGCGCCAGGCCGACGACGGTGCGCGCGGTGAAGCGGTCGCAGCCGATCGGGTCGGTGATCTGGACCGGGTAGCCGTACGAGTTCGGCGCGGGCACGTCGAGCAGCGCCGGGTCGCGCAGCGGCAGGCCGTAGGCGGTGGCCGTCTCGCGGGCGACGCCGCGCATCGAGAGGCAGTAGCCGCGGTCCGGGGTGACGGCGATGTCGAGGACCTCGTCGAACAGCTCCAGGAGGACCGTGGCGTCGGTGCCGACCTCGTGCTCCGGCGGCAGCACGATGATGCCGTGCGAGCCGTCGTCGCCCATGCCGAGCTCGTCGCCGGAGCAGATCATGCCCCGGGAGACGCGGCCGTACGTCTTGCGCTCGGCGATCCGGAAGTCGCCGGGGAGGACGGCGCCGGGCAGGGCCACGACGACCTTGTCGCCCTCGGCGAAGTTCCGGGCGCCGCAGATGATCTCCTGGGGCTCGCCGGTGCCGTTGGCCTGACCGACGTCGACGGTGCAGAAGCGGATGGGCTTCTTGAACTCCGTCAGCTCCTCGATGGTGAGGACCCTGCCGACCACCAGCGGGCCGGACAGGCCGGCGCCGAGCTGCTCGACGGTCTCGACCTCGAGGCCCGCGGAGATGAGTTTGGCCTGGACGTCGCGGCCGGTCTCCGTCGCCGGCAGGTCGACGTACTCCCGCAGCCAAGAAAGCGGGACCCGCATCAGATCTCCATCCCGAACGGCCGGGTGAACCGGACGTCACCCTCGACCATGTCTCGCATGTCTTCGACGTTGTGGCGGAACATCAGCATCCGCTCGATGCCGAACCCGAAGGCGAATCCGCTGTACTTCTCGGGGTCCACGCCGCAGGCGACGAGCACCTTCGGGTTGACCATGCCGCAGCCGCCGAGCTCGATCCAGCCCTCGCTGCCGCAGGTGCGGCAGGGCCGGTCCGGGTTGCCGACGGACTCGCCGCGGCAGACGTAGCAGAGCATGTCCATCTCGGCGGACGGCTCGGTGAACGGGAAGAAGTTCGGGCGCAGCCGGGTCTTCATGTCCGGACCGAAGAGCGCCTGGACCATGTGGTCGAGGGTGCCCTTGAGGTCGGCCATGGTGAGGCCCTCGTCGACGGCGAGCAGTTCGATCTGGTGGAAGACCGGGGTGTGCGTGGCGTCGAGCTCGTCGGTGCGGTAGACGCGGCCGGGGCACACGACGTAGACCGGGGGCTCCCGGTCGATGAGCGTGCGGGCCTGCACCGGGGAGGTGTGGGTGCGCAGGACGACGCCGGACTCGTCGCCGGTCGTGCCCTCGGGGCCCTCGACGAAGAAGGTGTCCTGCATCTGGCGCGCCGGGTGGTCCGGGACGAAGTTGAGGGCGTCGAAGTTGAACCACTCCGCCTCGACCTCGGGGCCCTCGGCGACCTCGTACCCCATGGAGACGAAGACGTCGGAGACGCGCTCCATGAGGGTGGTCAGCGGGTGGCGGGCGCCGGCCGGGACGCGGTCGTACGGCAGGGTGACGTCGACGGCCTCCTCCACGAGGACGCGGGCGTCGCGCTCGGCCTCCAGCTCGGCCTGGCGGGCGGCGAGCGCCTTGGAGACGACGCCGCGGGCCTGGCCCACGAGCTTTCCGGCGGCGGCCTTGGCCTGCGGGGGCAGGGCGCCGATCTCCCGGTTGGCGAGCGCCAGCGGCGAGGTGCCACCGGTGTGGGCGGTCTTCGCGTGCGCGAGCGCGTCGAGGTCGCCCGCGGCGGCGAAGGCGGCGAGCGCCTCGTCCCGCATGCGCTCGATCTCTTCCGGTTTCAGTGCCTCGACCTCAACCGGGTCGTACGACTTATTGGGTGCGGACATCTCTTCCCGTGCTTCCGTTGGCTTGGCTGGGCGGCCCCGCTCGACGTCAAGGGCGCAAACGTGCCAAAGGTCGAGTCTAACGGGGTGGGGGGACGCGAATGAGCCCGTGGGCAGGCCGGGCGGCTCCTGATCGTCCGAGGTCTCGCGGGGTGAGACGTCAGAGGAGGTGGGCCGGGGTGCCGACGGGCAGGGTAAATCGGAACTCGGCCCCGCCGCGGGGGCCCCGTCCGACGGTGATGGTTCCGCCGTGGGCCTCGACGACGCCCTTGACGATGTAGAGGCCGAGTCCGGTGCCGCCGCGCTTGCTGCCCCGCCAGAAGCGGGTGAAGACGCGGTTCATGGACTCCTCGGGGATGCCGGGGCCCTCGTCGCTCACGGTGACCTCCGTCCCCTCTTCTCCGTCGTCGCCCGCCGTGGTGGGTGCCACCTCGATGGTGACGGTTCCCTCGCCGTGGCGCACCGCATTTTCGAGGAGGTTCCCGAGGATCTGGTCGATCTTGTCGGGGTCGGCCCAGAGCGGGGGCAGCTGGGGCCTGATCCGTACGAAGAAGCGGTCCGGGGACTGGCCGCCGGTGGTGTGGGCGTGGACGTGCCGGCCGACGGCCGCCGCGATGTCGACGGGCTGGCGGCGCACCTCCAGGCGGCCGGAGTCGATCCGGGAGATGTCGAGGAGTTCGGCGATGAGCCGCTTGATGCGGCCGGCGTCGGCGTCGACGGTCTCCAGCATCAGCCGCTTCTGCTCGTCGGTGAACCGCTCCCACTTGTGCAGGAGGGTGGCGGTGAAGCCCTTGACGGAGGTCAGCGGGGAGCGCAGCTCGTGGGCGACGGTGGCGATGAGCTCGGCGTGGCTGCGTTCGGTGCGGCGGCGGGCCTCGGTGCCGCGCAGGGAGACGACGACCCGGCGGACGGGGCCGGTGGGGTGCTCGCGGACGTAGCGGGCGGAGACGAGGACCTCGCGGCCGCCGGGCAGGAGCAGGTTGCGCTCGGGCTGCCCGCTGCGGGTGGCGAGTCCGCCGTACGGGTCGGTCAGCGCCCACCAGCGGCGGCCCTTGAGGTCCTCCAGGGGCAGCGCCCGGTCGAGGGGGAGGCCGAGGGCCCGGTCGGCGGGGAGGGCGGTGATGCGGGCGGCGGCGGCGTTGAAGCAGACGACGCGGCCGGTGCCGTCGGCGACGACGAGGCCGTCGGGCAGGTCGTCGGGGCGGACCCCGGCGAAGCCGGCGGGGTCGGCAGGGCCGGGGAGGTCTGCGGGGGCGGTGCGGACCGTGGTGCCGGTGGTGCCGGCGGGGGTCTGGGTGCCCGCAGAGTCGGCGGGAGCGGTGCGGGCGGCGGCCGTGGTGCCGGTGGGAGTCGCGGCGTCGGCGGGGGCCGCGGCGTCCGCCGTGTCCGCGGGTCCGGCCCGTTCCGGGGCGTGCGGCCCGGTGCTCCGTGCCTCCGTGGAACTGCCCGTGCCGGCCGTCATCCCCGTCCCCCACCCCTTCGTGTGACGCGCAGTGGGCCCCCGAGTGCGTCACTCTACTGGGCGGGCGGGGCGGAATGGGCCCTTCCGGGGTCCCTCAGGCGGAGGTCCGGGGGCGCTGGGCGCGCGCGGAGGCGTACAGGCAGACCGCGGCGGCGGTGGCGAGGTTGAGGCTTTCGGCCTTGCCGTGGATCGGGACGCGGACGACGGCGTCGGCGAGGGCCCGGGTCTCCTCGGGCAGCCCCCAGGCCTCGTTGCCGAAGATCCAGGCGGTGGGCCCGCCCATGGTGCCGGCGTCCAGCTCGTCGTCCAGGTCGTCCCGTCCGGCCCCGTCGGCGGCGAGGATCCGTACGCCCGCGGCCTTGAGTCCGGCGACGGCCTGCTCGACGGGGACGCCGACGGCCACCGGCAGGTGGAAGAGCGAACCGACCGAGGCGCGCACGGACTTGGGGTTGTAGAGGTCGACGGAGGCGTCGGTGAGGACGACGGCGTCGGCGCCGGCCGCGTCGGCGCAGCGCAGCACGGTGCCGGCGTTCCCGGGGTCGCGCACGTGGGCGAGGACGGCGACCAGCTTGGGGCGGGCCGCGACGATCTCCTCGAACGGCGAGTCGAGGAACCGGCAGACGCCCACGAGCCCCTGCGGGGTGACGGTCTGGGAGACCTCGGCGAGGACGGCGTCGGAGGCGTGGTGGACGCGGGCCCCTGCGGCGCGGGCCGCGTCGACGATGGCGGCGTAGCGCTCGGCGGCCTCGACGGTGGTGAACAGCTCCACGAGGGTGGGCTCCCCGCCGGGTCCCCGGTGCTCGACGGCCTCGCGGACGGCCTGGGGGCCCTCGGCGATGAAGAGGCGGTCCTTGCCCCGGAAGTTGCGCTTGGCGAGCCGCCGGGCGGCGACGACGCGCGGGGAACGCGGGGAGATCAGCTCGGGGGTGACCATGGCGTGCGGCGGTTCTCTCTTCGGGGCCGGGGGCTGCGGGGGCCGGGGACGGTCGCGGCCCGGTACGGGCGCGGGGACGCGTCACGCGCGCGGGTGCGCCACGGGTACGGGTACGGCGCGGGCCGGGTGGTGCGGGGGGCCGACGCACCCGGACCCGCAGGCGCGTGAGCGACTGCGGGTCCGGGCGGAGGTACTGCGGCCTGGAAGATCAGGCGGCGGCCTTCGGGGCGTTGACGTCGGCCGGGAGGGCCTTCTGCGCGACCTCGACCAGCGCGGCGAACGCGTTGGCGTCGTTGACGGCCAGCTCGGCGAGGATCTTGCGGTCCACCTCGATGTTGGCGGCCTTCAGACCCTGGATGAGGCGGTTGTACGTCATGCCGTTCAGGCGGGCAGCGGCGTTGATGCGCTGGATCCACAGCTGACGGAAGTCGCCCTTGCGCTTCTTGCGGTCGTTGTAGTTGTAGACCAGCGAGTGGGTGACCTGCTCCTTGGCCTTGCGGTACAGGCGCGAACGCTGACCGCGGTAGCCGGAGGCCTGCTCGAGGATCGCCCGGCGCTTCTTGTGGGCGTTGACTGCCCGCTTGACGCGTGCCACTTCTTAACTCCTTGTAGCGGGGTCGTGGTGGTCCTCACACGACCCGGAAAACGGATGGGTCCCGGTCTGTGCCGGATGCCCTCGTCGCCGAGGGCGGGAGATCAACTCAGATGCCCAGCATCTTCTTGATCTTGGCGGCGTCACCCGGGGCCATCTCGGCGTTGCCGGTGAGGCGACGCGTCAGCTTGGACGACTTGTGCTCGAGCAGGTGGCGCTTGCCGGCGCGCTCCCGCAGGATCTTGCCGGAGCCGGTGACCTTGAAGCGCTTCTTGGCACCGGAGTGCGTCTTGTTCTTCGGCATGGCGCCGTTCTCTCCTCGTCAGTGGCGCTCCCCCCGGCGCGGGCACCGGTCTGCGGGGAGCGTCATTCTTCGATTGGGTGGGAACCGGGCGGAACCCGGGGGCCGCCTGCGGGGCAGCCCCCTCGGATCACGCCTCGGCGTTCTCGGCCGGGGTCTCCGGGGCGGTCGCCTCGGGGGCCTCGGCGGCGGCCTCGGACGAACCGCCCTGGCGCTCCGCCTTGCGCGCGGCCTGGGCCTCGCGCGCCTCGGCCATGGCCTCGGTCTTCTTCTTGTGCGGACCGAGAACCATGATCATGTTCCGGCCGTCCTGCTTCGGGTTGGACTCGATGAAACCGAGTTCCTGGACGTCCTCGGCGAGGCGCTGCAGGAGTCGGTAACCGAGTTCGGGCCGGGACTGCTCACGACCACGGAACATGATCGTGATCTTGACCTTGTCGCCCTGCTTGAGGAACCGTACGACGTGACCCTTCTTGGTGTCGTAGTCGTGCGGGTCGATCTTCGGCCGGAGCTTCATCTCCTTGATGACCGTGTGCGCCTGGTTCTTGCGCGCCTCACGGGCCTTCATGGCCGACTCGTACTTGAACTTCCCGTAGTCCATGAGCTTGCACACGGGCGGGCGGGCGTTCGCCGCGACCTCGACCAGGTCGAGGTCGTACTCCTGAGCGAGCTCCAGGGCCTTGGCAAGCGGCACAATGCCGACCTGCTCGCCGCTGGGGCCGACAAGACGCACCTCGGGAACGCGAATCCGCTCGTTGATGCGGGGCTCGGCGCTGATGGATCCTCCTCGGTAGCACCACGCGACCGCCTTGGCGGACGGACACGTCACGTGAAACAGTTGAGACCAACCGCGCCGGTACGTGAAAAACGCCCCGGACGGTACACAGGCGGGGCTCCACGGAAACCGGAGCACCGCCGCGGTGGCCGCGGGGCGCGCATTCGGGCGGTTCCATCGTCCGTACGGAACGATGGGGACCGCCTGACCGGTGACCCGCCGCCCGTGAGGGTGGTCGGGTGGGAGTACGGAGCCTCCACTTGTGGGCCGGGCACAGAGGTGTCCAGCCGGTCGTTACACAAGGTTAGCAGGACTCGTCCCGGTTCGCGAACGGGGACGGCCGCTCCCCCGTGCGGGAGGGACCGGCATATCGTGTGGGGCATGAGCGAGACGCCCCAGAACGAGTCCACCGACTCCTCCGACACCCCCGACTTCGAAGCCATGACCCGCGACATCGCCGAGGTCCCGGCGGTCGAGGTGATCGTGACAGTCGCCGTCAACCTGATGAGCGCCGCCGCGGTGAAGCTCGGCCTCACCGAGGAGGGCGACAAGCACAAGGACCTCGACGAGGCCCGCAAGCTGGTGCACGCGCTCGCGGGTCTGCTCGACGCCGGCGCGACGGAGGTGTCCTCCTTCCACGCCGCGCCCCTGCGGGACGGCCTGAAGTCCCTCCAGCTCGCCTTCCGCGAGGCCTCCCTGGTCCCGGACGAGCCGGGCCAGGGGCCTGGCGAGAAGTACACGGGGCCGGTGTACGGCTAGGACCCGTCGCGGGGGTACGGGGGTCGCCCCCCGGAAGACAACAGCCACGGGGCCGGTGTACGGCTAGGACCCGTACGTCTACACGTTCCGTACGTAGAAGGGCTCGCCCGGAGGCGTGGCCGAGGCCGGCAGGAGTGCCAGGTCGAGGCCCCGCACCAGGCGGGCCCTCAGTGTCTCGTCGGCGGCCAGGGCGCGCGCCACCCGCTGGGCGGCCTCCGCCGGGGAGGCGTCCCCGGCGAGGACCAGGGCGAGGGTGCCGTCGGCGGGGCCGGGGCCCAGGTGGGCGCGGAGCACGGCGGGCTCGGCGGCGACGGCGGCCCGGACCGCCTCCCGCACGGCGGGGTCGTCGAGCGGGTCGGCGCTGGTACGGCCCTCGGCGAGGGCCAGCAGGGCGGGCCCTGTGACCTGGTACGGCACGGGGCCCGCGAGGTCGAGGAGGAGGGTGTCCGCCTTCTCGTGCGCGACGGCCTGGAGCGCCTGGTGCAGCGGGACGGCCACGGGCCGGGCCTGCGGGTCCCAGAGGGCGAGCGAGGCGGTCGAGGTGAAGGCGGGCAGGGCGCGCCGGTCGCCGGCCGTGAGGGTGGGGACCGCCATGTCGCTGGTCTTCTCGCGGCGCAGGCCGTTCTCGTCGGTCTCGACCTCGCCGAGGACGGCGACCACGGGGACGAGGAGCCGGGCCCCCCGCAGCGCTTCGAGGACGGGGCCGTGGGCGGTTCTGTCCTCCGCCCAGGCCGCGAGGGCCGCGGCGAGCCGCGGGTCGGCGGTGCCGTCGTCGTCGGAGAAACCGGGGTCCGGGATGTTCTTGAGCGCCACGCCCCGAGCCTAGTCCCCGGACCGGTCCGCCCGGCCCGCCGGGTGCCGGGCCGGGCCCGGGGGCTCAGTCGGCGCGAGGCGTGCGGCGGAGCACCACGGCGGTGAGGAGCAGCAGGGCGCCGAGGCCGCCGAGGAGGGGGGCGAGCAGGCCGAAGGAGCGGGGCTCCTCGGCGGGGGCGGTGGGGCCGGGCCCGAAGTGGCGCCCCTGGTAGCCGGCGGCGGTGTTCTTCGGGTCGCCGCCCTTGAGCCGGGCGCCCGCCTCGATCGCCGCGGCCGGGTCGACCGTCCCGTACCCCTTGGCGTCGCTGCGGCCGCCCTCCGGCCGGCTGCGCGCGGTGTCGATGAGGAGGGTCTTGATCTGGGCCGGAGTGAGGTCGGGGTGGGCGGCCCGGACGAGGGCGACGGCGCCGGAGACGAACGCGGCGGCGGCGCTGGTGCCCCAGCCCTCGTAGTAGCGGCGGTCGGGGTAGGCCATGACGATGTCGACGCCGGGGGCGCTGACCGTGGCGTACCAGCGGCGGGTGGAGAAGGAGGCGCGGGTCCCGTAGCGGTCGACGGCGGTCACGGCGATGACGCCGGGATAGGCGGCGGGGTACGAGGCGTGGTCGCCCTTCTCGCCGCCGTTCCCGGCGGAGGCGACGACGGCGACCCCCTTGGACAGGGCGTACTGGACGGCGGCGTCCTCGCCCGCGTCGGGGTGGGCGGACTTGGAGTCGTCGCCGAGGGAGAGGTTGATGACGTCGGCGCCGTGGTCGGCGGCCCAGCGGATGCCCTGGGCGAGGGCGGTGCCCCGGCTCTTGCGGGCCTTGTCGCGGGCCTTGTCGGAGGACTCCAGGATGACCCGTACGGGCAGGATCTCGGCCTCGGGGGCGATGCCGAGGACGCCGTCCTCGCCGTCGGGACCGTGGCCGTGCCCGGCGATGATCCCGGCCATGGCGGTGCCGTGCTGGGCCCAGGCGCGGTCGCCCCGCGCGGCCCCGAAGCCGATGAGGTCGTGGCCGGGCAGGACGGAGCCCTCCAGGTCGGGGTGCTCGGCGTCGACGCCGGTGTCGAGGACGGCGACGGTGATCCCCTCGCCCCTGGTGGTGCGCCAGGCCTCGGTGGTGCGGAGGGCTTCGAGGCCCCACTGCCGGGCCCGGATGGTGTCGGCGTGCGCGGGCGCGGTGGTGGCGGGCAGGACGGAGAAGGCGGCGGCGAGCAGGACGGCCGCGCCGGCGCGCGCCCGCCGGCGGACGGATCGGTTCACCGGGCCTCCTTCTCCTTCGCCGCCGTGGTGGCGGTCGTGCGCAGCAGGCGCTCCAGGCGCTCGGTGATGCCCTTGGCCTCGTGGCCGAGGCCGGACTGGGCGACGGCGTCGGTGCGGCCCTTGGCGGTGGCCTTGTCGGCGGGCTGGGGGGCGTCGACGGCCCGGCCGTCGGCGAAGCCGGAGACGGCGGTGACGACGACGGGGAGGTCGGCGGGGGCGCTCGTCCACCAGCTCGCGCGCTGCCGGTCGCCGAAGCGGGCGGCGACGGTGGAGGGGCCGGAGAGGGCCGGGGGGACGTCCTGGCCGAGGCGGGCGGTGAGGCCTTCGCCGAGGGTGCGCTGCACGGTGGCGTCGGCGCGGGTGAAGACGAGGCCGACGGTGATCACGCTGCTGGCGGTGGCGTCGGTGTACGTGGCGCGCAGGACGCGCTCGCAGCCGAGCGGCTCGACGGCGGTGAGCAGGCCCTTGGCGAGGACGGCGGGCGAACAGGGGGCGTCCGGGGCGACGACGATCCGGGTCCAGGTGCGGTCGGCGGCGCCGGGGCCGGCGCCGGGGCCGGGGAGGGTCTGGGGGAAGAGGGCGTCGACGGGGGCGTTGTGCCAGAGCTCCCGGGCCTCGGCGTACCCGACGGGTTCGGCGGGCTTCCCGGGCTCGGAGGCCGCCAGCCACACCCCGGCGAGGGCACCGCCGATGAGCCCGAAGCCGAGCACGGCGCAGGCGGCGGCCGCGGCCGTCCGCCCGGCACTCCGCCGGTCCCGGACGGGCCGCAGCCGCGTGGTGGTCTCGACGGGCGCCTCGGGCGGCGGGGCGTAGCCGGTGGTACGGCCGTACGGCGCCGGTACGAAGGCGGCGGGCGCGGGCCGCGCAGGCGCAGGCGGCGCGGCCTGCGGGGGCACGGACCGCGCGGCCGACGGCCGGGCCGGTGCGGGCGGCCCGGACGCCGGTCGGGGCGGGGCGGCGGCCCGCGGCGGGCCGAGCGGATCGGATACGGACCGTACGGACCCGGAAGGCGCGGACGTGGGGCGGGGCGGGGTGGTCGGCGCCGGGGCGGGAGGCGCGGCCGGGGGACGAGGCGCGGCGACCTGCGGGGGCGCGGTCGGGGCGGGCGCGGGGCGGGGCGGCACGGGCGGGCGCGCCGGACCGGTCTGCGGACCGGCGGCGCCCTGCGCGGGACGGATCGGGCGGAGGCGGGCCGTCGTCTCGACGGCGGGCAGATCGGCGCCGGCGGGCCCCGGACGATCGGAAGCGGAGCTTCCGGCGGGGCCGGCTGCCACCGGGCGGGCGGGGGCCGAGCCGGCAGCAGCGGGCGGCGCCGTGTGCGCGGGAGCGGGGCCGGTGGGGCCGGGCGACGCGGTACGGGTGGGAACCGGGCCATCGACAGGGCGGGGCGGCGCCGAGCGGGTGGGAGCCGAACCCTCGGCGGGGCCGGGCGTCGTCGGGCGGGTCGGGGGTTCTGTCGGGGAGGGCGGGAGGAGGAGGTCGGTGATGCGGGAGGGTGTGGGGCGGTGCTCGCTGGTCATCCCCGTCTCCCGCTCGTGTCGACAATGCCCGTCACTCTACGGGCTGTTCCCCGCCGTACGGGAAATCAGGGGCTACCCACCCGTAAACCCGTCTGGCAAGCTCGGGCCATGACTCCCCGTGCCGGCGACCGGGCCCGTTACGACCGGGCCACCGCTCATCTCGACGCGCCCGTGGCGATCGTCGATCTCGAAGCCTTCGACGCCAACGCGGCGGACCTCGTGCGCCGGGCCGGGGGCAAGCCCATACGCGTGGCCAGCAAGTCCGTGCGGTGCCGGGCGCTCCTGGAGCGGGCGCTCGCGCGGGAGGGCTTCGCCGGGATCATGTCGTTCACGCTGGACGAGTCGCTGTGGCTGGCCCGTGCCGGGTTCGAGGACGTCCTGCTCGCGTACCCGTCGGCGGACCGCGCCGGGTTCGGGGAGTTGGCGCGGGACCCGAAGCTGGCCGCCGCCGTGACCGTGATGGTGGACGACGTGGCGCAGCTGGACCTCGTCGACGCCTCCCGCGCGGGCGGCACGGAGGAGGTCCGGGTCTGCCTGGAGCTGGACACCGCGCTCAGCCTGCTCGGCGGCCGGATCCGGATCGGCGCCCGCCGCTCCCCGCTGCGCGAGCCCGCCGAGCTGGCGGAGCTGGCCCGCTCGGTGGTGCGGCGGCCGGGGTTCCGCCTGGTCGGGATCATGGCGTACGAGGGGCACGTCGCGGGGGTCGGGGACGCGGTCGCGGGCCGGCCGCTGCGGTCGCGGGCGATCCGGCTGATGCAGTCCGCCGCCCGCAGGGAGCTGGCGGAGCGCCGGGCGGCCGTGGTGCGGGCCGTGCGGGCGGTGGCGCCGGACCTGGAGTTCGTGAACGGCGGCGGCACCGGCAGCGTGCAGCACACGGCCGCCGAGGAGGCGGTGACGGAGATCGCCGCCGGTTCGGGGTTCTTCGTGCCGCGCCTCTTCGACCACTACACGTCCTTCAGCGGCCGGCCCGCCGCGCTCTTCGCACAGCCGGTGGTCCGGCGGCCGGGCGTGGGCGTGGTGACCGTGCTCGGCGGCGGCTACCCGGCCTCCGGGGTGGCGGGCCCGGACCGGCTGCCCGTGCCGTACCTGCCGGAGGGGCTGCGGTACGACCCGCAGGAGGGGGCCGGCGAGGTGCAGACCCCGCTGCTCGGCTCGCCGGCCGACGACCTGCGGATCGGCGACAAGGTGTGGTTCCGGCACGCGAAGGCCGGCGAGCTGTGCGAGCGGTTCGAGAGCCTGCACCTGGTCGAGGGCGACCGGATCACGGCGACCGTGCCGACGTACCGGGGCGAGGGCCGCACCTTCCTGTAGGGCCTCCAGGAGCGACACGGGAACGGCCGGGCGTCTCGTGACGCCCGGCCGTTCCCGTGGGCGGGGCCTACAGCGGGGTCACGTACGCGCCCGCGATGCCGCCGTCCACGAGGAAGTCGGTGGCGTTGACGAAGGAGGAGTCGTCGCTGGCGAGGAAGGCGACGGCGGCGGCGATCTCGTCGGCCTCGGCGAAGCGGCCGACGGGGATGTGGACGAGTCGGCGCGCGGCCCGCTCGGGGTCCTTGGCGAACAGCTCCTGGAGGAGCGGGGTGTTGACGGGCCCCGGGCAGAGGGCGTTGACGCGGATGCCTTCGCGGGCGAACTGGACGCCCAGCTCGCGGGACATGGCGAGCACGCCGCCCTTGGAGGCGGTGTAGGAGATCTGGCTGGTGGCGGCGCCCATGATCGCGACGAAGGAGGCGGTGTTGATGATGGAGCCCCGGCCCTGACGGCGCATGTAGGGCAGGGCGGCCTTGCAGCAGAGGTAGACGGAGGTGAGGTTGACGTCCTGGACGCGCTTCCAGGCCTCCAGGCCGGTCTCCAGGATGGAGTCGTCGTCGGGCGGCGAGATGCCGGCGTTGTTGAAGGCGACGTCCACGGAGCCGTACGTGTCGAAGGCGGTCCTGAACAGCGCCTCGACCTGCTCGGGGTCGGTGACGTCGACCCGTACGAAGGTGCCGCCGACCTCCTCGGCCGCGGCCTTGCCGGCGGTCTCGTCGATGTCGCCGCAGACGACGTTCGCGCCCTCGGAGGCGAGGCGGCGGGCGGTGGCGAGGCCGATGCCGCTGCCGGCGCCGGTGATGACGGCGGTGCGGCCGACCAGACGGCGGCAGATGATCTCTTCGGTGGTCATGCGGTTCGGGCCTCCGTGCTGAGGAAGACGTTCTTGGTTTCGGTGAAGGCGGTCAGGGCGTCGGGGCCGAGTTCGCGGCCGAGGCCGGACTGCTGGTAGCCGCCGAACGGGGTCCAGTAGCGGACGCTGGAGTGGGAGTTGACGGAGAGGTTGCCGGCGCGGACGGCGCGGGAGACGCGCAGGGCGCGGCCGAGGTCCCGGGTCCAGATCGAGCCGGACAGGCCGTACTCGGTGGCGTTGGCGAGGCGGACCGCGTCGGCCTCGTCCTCGAAGGGGAGGACGACGGCGACGGGTCCGAAGACCTCCTCGACGGCGCAGGGGGCGTCCTCGGGCAGGCCGGTGAGGACGGTCGGCGGGAACCAGAAGCCGGGTCCTTCCGGGGCCTTGCCGCGGATGCCTTCGAGGGTGTCGGGGACGTAGGAGCGGACGCGGTCGAGCTGGGCGCGGGAGATCAGCGGGCCCATCTGGGTGCGCTCGTCGGAGGGGTCGCCGACGACGATCTCCTCGATCGCGGGGGCGAGCAGCTCCAGGAAGCGGTCGTACGCGCTGCGCTGGACGAGGATGCGGGTGCGGGCGCAGCAGTCCTGGCCGCTGTTGTCGAGGAAGGACATGGGAGCGGCGGCGGCCGCGGCTTCGAGGTCCGCGTCGGCGAAGACGACGTTGGGGCTCTTGCCGCCGAGTTCGAGGGTGACCCGCTTCACCCGTTCGGCGCACTTGGCCATGACGGCCTTGCCGACCCGGGTGGAGCCGGTGAAGACGATCTTGGCGACGCCGGGGTGTTCGACCAGGGCGTTCCCGGCGACCGGGCCGGTGCCGGGGAGGACCTGGAAGAGCCCTTCGGGCAGGCCCGCCTCCAGGGCGAGTTCGGCGAGGCGGAGCGCGGTGAGCGGGGTGGTCTCGGCCGGTTTGAGGATCACGGCGTTGCCGGCGGCGAGGGCGGGGGCGGTGGCCCAGGCGGCGATCGGCATGGGGAAGTTCCAGGGGGCGATGACGCCGACGACCCCGAGGGGTTCGAGGATCGTGACGTCGAGGCCGCCGGCCACCGGGATCTGGCGCCCGTTGAGGCGCTCCACTCCCCCGGCGGAGAATTCGAGCAGGTCGCGGACGTTTCCGGCCTCCCAGCGGGCGTTGCCGAGGGTGTGGCCGGCCTCGGTGACCTCCAGGCGGGCCAGTTCCTCGACGTGTTCGTCCACGGCGGCGGCGAAGCGGCGGAGGAGCCGGGCGCGGTCGGCGGGGGCGGCGGCGGCCCAGCCGCGCTGGGCGGCGGCGGCCCGGGTGACGGCGGCGTCGACGTCGGCGGGGGTGGCTGCGGGGACGTCGGCGACGTGTTCCTCGGTGGCCGGGTTCAGTACCTGGAGCAACTCTTTCCTCACAAGCGTTCGAAGGAGCGGCGCAGTTCCCAGTCGGTCACCGCGGCGTCGAAGGCGTCGAGTTCGACGCGGGCCATGTTGCGGTAGTGGGCGACGACCTCGGGGCCGAAGGCGGCCTTGGCGATCTCGCTGGTCTCCCAGAGTTCGGCGGCCTCGCGCAGGGTGGTGGGGACGTGGGCGTAGTCGGCGGCGTAGGCGTTCCCCGTGCAGGGTTCGGGCAGTTCGAGGCGCTGCTCGATGCCGTGGAGTCCGGCGGCGACCAGGCCTGCGACGGCGAGGTAGGGGTTGACGTCGCCGCCGGGGAGGCGGTTCTCGAAGCGGGTGGAGCGTCCGTGGCCGACGACCCGGAGGGCGCAGGTGCGGTTGTCGTGGCCCCAGGCGACGGCGGTGGGGGCGAAGGAGCCGGGCTGGAACCGCTTGTAGGAGTTGATGTTGGGGGCGTAGAGGAGGGAGAAGTCGCGGAGGGCGGCGAGCTGTCCGGCGAGGAAGTGCCGCATGGTCCCGGACATGCCGTGCTCGTCGTCCCCGGCCATCACGTTCTCCCCGGCGGCGTTCTGGAGGGAGAGGTGGATGTGGCAGGAGTTGCCCTCGCGTTCGTTGTACTTCGCCATGAAGGTGAGCGAGTGGCCCTCCTGGGCGGCGATCTCCTTGGCGCCGGTCTTGTAGACGGCGTGCTGGTCGCAGGTGGTGAGGGCCTCGTCGTACTTGAAGGCGATCTCGTGCTGGCCCGGGTTGCACTCGCCCTTGGCGGACTCCACGGTGAGCCCGGCGGCGGTCATCTCGTTGCGGATGCGGCGCAGGAGCGGTTCGACGCGGCCGGTGCCGAGGACGGAGTAGTCGACGTTGTACTGGTTGACGGGGGTGAGGCCGCGGTAGTTCGCGTCCCAGGCCTGCTCGTAGCTGTCCTTGAAGACGATGAACTCCAGCTCGGTGCCGACGTGGGCCGTGAGGCCGTGCTCCGCGAGGCGTTCGAGCTGGCGGCGGAGGATCTGGCGGGGCGCGGCGGTGACGGGGGTGCCGTCGGCCCAGGCGAGGTCGGCCGTCACCATGGCGGTGGCCTCGTTCCAGGGGACGCGGCGGAGGGTGGTGAGGTCGGGGTGCATGGCGAAGTCGCCGTAGCCGCGGTCCCAGGAGGACATCTCGTAGCCGTCGACGGTGTTCATCTCGGTGTCGACGGCCAGGAGGTAGTTGCAGCCCTCGGTGCCGTGGCCGAGGACGTCGTCCAGGAAGAACCGCGCGGCGAACCGCTTGCCCTGGAGCCGCCCCTGCATGTCGGGGAAGGCGAGGACTACGGTGTCGATCTCGCCGCTCGCGACGAGGGCGCGCAGCTCCTCGACGCGGAGCGGGGGTGTGCGGTCTGCCACGGGATTGCTCCTCCTTCGGCCTGCCGGGAGCCATAAGGTATTGCGCGAGACCATTGCTTGGGAAGTCCCGGCGGGAAGGAAACGAGAACGTGGCCAGTACGAGTGAATCGGCGGACCGGCTGACGCCCGTGCTGCGGCCGGTGCGGGCGGGCAACGGGTTCGAGGAGGCCCTGGAGCAGATCCTCCAGGTGGTGCGGCTGGGCCTGGTGCCGGACGGGGAGCGGCTGCCGGCCGAGCGGGAGCTGGCCGAGCGGATGGGGATCAGCCGGGTGACCCTGCGCGAGGTCCTGAAGGTCCTCCAGGAGCAGGGGCTGGTGGAGAGCCGGCGCGGCCGGTACGGCGGGACGTTCGTGCTGCCACGGGTCCGGACGGGCGACGAGGACGAGCTGCGCCGCCGGATCGCCTCGGTGGACGTGGAGGACACCCTGCGCTTCCGGGAGGTCCTGGAGGTGGGGGCCGCCGGGCTGTGCGCGGCCCACGGCCTGGACGCGGCGGGCGCCGAGCGGCTGCGGTCCGCCCTCGCGGCGACCCACGACGCCCCGCTCGGCGACTACCGGCGGCAGGACACCCTGCTCCACCTCACGCTCGCGGAGCTGTCGGGCTCGCCGAGCCTGACGGCCCGGTACGCGGCGGTCCGGGCGACCGTGAACGACCTGCTCGACTGCATACCGCTGCTCGTGCGGAACCTGGAGCACTCCCAGCACCAGCACACCGCGCTCGTGGAGGCGGTCCTCGACGGGGACGCGGACGCGGCGCGCGAGGTGATGCGGGAGCACTGCGCGGGGACGGCGGCGCTGCTGCGGGGCTTCCTGACGTGAGCGGGGCCCGGGCCGCACGGAGGGGCCTCGTAACCCGAAAGTAACGCACGGGGGTTGCGCCGCACCGACGGCCGACGCAAAGGTATGGCCTCAATCCATTGGGCCCGTTGCGGGGAGCTGACGCTGCCATGACGCTCGAAGACACGACCGGGAGCACGTCCGGGAAGACGCCCGGGGACGGGAAGACACCGGGAGCCCCGCCGGAGGACGACTACCTGAGGCGGCGGGCGCTGCGCCGCGGCAGCGCCGGCTGGCTGCTGCTCACCGGCCTCGGCGTCGCCTACGTCGTCTCCGGGGACTTCTCCGGCTGGAACATCGGCCTGTCGAAGGGCGGCTTCGGCGGGCTCGCCGTCGCCACCGTCCTGATGGGCGCGATGTACGCCTGCCTGGTCTTCGCGCTCGCCGAGCTCTCCGCCATCCTGCCCACGGCCGGCGGCGGCTACGGCTTCGCCCGCCGGGCGCTCGGCACCTGGGGCGGCTTCCTCACCGGAACCGCGATCCTCATCGAGTACATCCTCGCCCCCGCCGCCATCTCCATCTTCATCGGCGACTACGTCGAGTCCCTGGGGCTCTTCGGCCTGGAGTCCGGCTGGCCGGTCTACCTGGTCTGCTTCGCGCTCTTCATCGGGATCCACCTGTGGGGCGTGGGCGAGGCGCTGCGGTTCAGCCTGGTGGTGACGGCGATCGCGGTCGCGGCCCTGGTCGTCTTCGCGCTCGGCGCGTTCACCGACTTCCGCGTGGACGGCCTGAACGACATCCCGGTGGACGGCGAGGCCTTCGGCTCGAACTCCTGGCTGCCGTTCGGGCTGCTCGGGATCTGGGCCGCGTTCCCCTTCGGCATGTGGTTCTTCCTCGGCGTCGAGGGGGTGCCGCTGGCCGCCGAGGAGGCGAAGGACCCGGTCCGCTCGATGCCGAGGGCGCTTGCGATCTCGCTCGGCGTCCTGGTGCTGCTCGCCGTCATGACCTTCTTCGCCGCCACCGGGGCACGGGGCGCGGCCGCCATCCAGGAGGCCGGGAACCCGCTGGTCGTGGCGCTCCAGGGCGACGGGGAGCCGACGGCGCTGAGCCGGTTCGTGAACTACGCGGGCCTGGCCGGCCTGGTCGCCTCCTTCTTCTCCCTCATCTACGCCGGCTCGCGGCAGCTGTTCGCCCTCTCCCGGGCGGGCTACCTGCCCCGCTTCCTCTCCCTGACCAGCCGCCGCAAGTCGCCCTACCCGGGGCTCCTCATCCCGGGCGCGATCGGCTTCGCGCTGGCGGCCGGGACCGGGAACGGGGCGCGGATGCTGAACATCGCGGTCTTCGGCGCCACCATCTCGTACGCCCTGATGGCGCTCTCGCACATCGTGCTGCGCCGCCGCGAGCCGCACCTGCACCGGCCGTACCGCACGCCCGGCGGGACCCTGACCTCCTCGACGGCCTTCGTGCTGGCCCTGTCGGCCCTGGTGGCGACCTTCCTGGTGGACCGGACGGCGGCGTTCATGGCGCTCGGGGTGTACGTGATCGCCCTCGCCTACTTCGCGTTCTACAGTCGGCACCACCTGGTCGCCAAGGCGCCCGAGGAGGAGTTCGCGGCGCTCGCCGCGGCCGAGGCCGAACTCGAACGCGGCTGACGTCGTCCCGATCTCTCTGGAGGAATCCTCGTGTCCGAGCCGCTGATCGGCGTGACCACCTATCTGGACCGGGCCCGCTGGGGGGTGTGGGACATGGAGGCGGCGCTGCTGCCCGCCCCGTACCCCCGGCTGGTGCGGGAGAGCGGGGGGCTCGCGGTGCTGCTCCCGCCGGACCGGCCGGCCGTCGCCGCGACGGTGGTGGCCCGGCTCGACGGGCTGGTCGTCGCGGGCGGGGCGGACGTCGAGCCCGTACGGTACGGGGCCGAGCCCGACCCCCGTACCGGACCGCCGGCCCGCGCCCGGGACTCCTGGGAGCTGGCCCTGATCGACGCGGCCCTCGCCGCCGGCATCCCGCTCCTGGGCATCTGCCGGGGGATGCAGCTGCTCAACGTGGCCCTCGGGGGCACGCTGGTCCAGCACCTGGACGGGCACGTGGAGGCGGTCGGGGTGATCGGCCGGCACAAGGTGGAGCCGGTGCCGGGCACCCGCTACGCCTCCCTGGTGCCGGAGACGGCCGAGGTGCCGACCTACCACCACCAGGCCGTGGACCGGCTGGGCGCGGGGCTCGCGGCCTCGGCCCACGCGGAGGACGGCACGGTGGAGGCGGTGGAACTGGCCGCCCCGGCCTGGGCCCTGGGCGTGCAGTGGCACCCGGAGATGGGCGAGGACACGCGCGTGATGCGGGGACTGGTCCAAGCGGCGGCGGCCCGTGGACGTACCTGATCAGGCGGCCGCGCGGGCGGCGAGCACCGTGCGGTCGCCCCGCATCAGGAGGGCGTAGAGGGCGGCGGAGACGCCCATGCCGACGGGCAGCGAGAGGTCGGCGCCGCCGAGGGCGGCGGCGACGGGCCCGGTGTAGAGGGTGTTGACGCAGAGGGACGCGGCGGCGACGCCGCAGACGAGGGCGAGCGCCCCGGCCCGGTTGACGCCGGCGGTGTACCAGAAGGGGCTGCCGGGGGTCTCGTCGGAGAGCGCGGCGCCGTCGTAGCGGCAGCGGCGCAGCAGGACGTCGGTGACGTACACGGCCATGAGCGGGCCGACCAGGACCGTGATCACCTGGAGGGCGTTGCTGACGGTGTCCAGGAAGTCGGAGACGAGCACGCCGTACAGGGTGAGGGCGACGGCCACGGCTCCGTCGAGGAGGACGCTGACGGAGCGGCGGACGCGCAGGCCGACGGCCTGGAGGGCGAGTCCGGCGCTGTAGGCGGTCAGGGCGTTGATGGCGATGGTGCCGAGGACCAGGGCGAGCAGGAAGACCGGCACGAACCAGCCGGGCAGGATCTCCTGGAGCGCGGTCTGCGGGTCGGTCATGTCGACGGTGGTGGCCGCGAGGGCGCCGAGCGAGGAGACGACGACGCTGGGCAGGAAGGCGCCGAGGGCCGTCCAGCCGACGATCGCCTTCTTCGAGGCGGTGCGGGGCAGGTAGCGGGAGAAGTCGGCGCTCGTGGTGTACGAGAGCGGGCCCGAGGCGATCATCGTGGTGCCCGCCAGGAGCAGGGTCCAGAGCTCGGCGCCGGAGAGGCGCTCGGCGGGGACGTACGCGAGGTCGGCGTGGAGCAGGACGGCGAACGCGACGACGGCGAAGGCGGCGGCGAGGGCGAGCGTGATCGGCAGGTACAGCCTGACGATCAGACCGTGCCCGTAGACGCTGATGACCAGCGTGAGGGCGGCGATCACCACGATGACGACCACCTCGACGGGGACGGTGACCGCGATGCCGGTCTTCTCCACGAGCGCGAAGGCGGCGGTGGCCGCGGCGGCCAGGTTGAGGGCGAAGTAGCAGACGGAGACGAGCCAGCCGCCGACGGCGTTGTTCACGCGGTTGCCGCGGACGCCGTACACGGCCCGGGTGATCACCTCGCTGGGCGCGCCGGCGGCCGGGCCCGAGGTGGCGAGCAGGCCGGTGAGCACCCAGAAGAGGTTGCCCGCGACGATCACGCCGAGGGCCTGCCAGAGGCTCAGGCCCATGAGGACGAGGGCGCCGCCGATGACCAGGCTCAGATAGTTGACGTTGGCCGCGGCCCACACGGAGAACAGCTCGCGGGGGTGTCCGTGGCGCTCCTCGTCGGGGATGTGGTCGATGCCGTGGGCCTCGATGCGGCCGGGCCGATCGGCGGCCGGAGGGGTGACCTGAGCGGCCCGGGAGGCCGGGTCCTGGTCGGGGATCGTGGAAGCCATGCGGCCCTCCGGAAGCGTGTGGTGCCCACCTGGTTGCTTATTGGTCGCACACTCAATAGCATCCCCGGTATGTCGTCAAGCGTCGAGCGCAAACGAATCCGGAAAACCCCCGAAGCCCGGCGGGCGGAGATCGTGGAGGCCGCGGCCCGGGTCGCCCTGACCGAGGGCCTGGAGTGCGTCACGCTGCGGCGGATCGCCGAGGAGCTGGCCGTACGGCCGGGTCTGATCAGCCACTACTTCCCCTCGGCGGAGGAGCTGGTGGCCGAGGCGTTCGCCGTGGCCGCCACCGGGGAGCTGGACTCCCTGCTGCCCGCCGAGCGGCCGCACGGCACCCCCGCGCAGTACCTCGCGCGCTACTTCGCCCTCTCGGCCGGAGAGGCGTACGACGACATCAGCCGCCTGTGGATCAACGCCCGGCACCTCAGCCGCTACCGGCCCGTCCTGCGCGACCGGGTCGCCGAGCAGGAGCTCGCCTCCGACGACCGCCTCGAAGGGCTCATCCGCGAGGGCGTCGAGCGGGGCGAGTTCCGCACGGACGACCCGCGCGCCGCGGCCATCCAGATCCTGGTCGTCCTCGACGGCCTCGGCGCCCACGCCAACACCGACCGGAGCAACCGGCCGGAGGCCGTGACCCGCATGGCCGTCACCACGGCGGAACGCGAACTCGGGCTTGAGGCCGGGGCGTTGACGGAGACGCCGCTGCCGGGCGTAGCGGACTGAGCCCCCGGTCGTACGGCGCGTCGAGCCGCCGGGCGGGCCCGATCCGTAGAGGCTGGTCCGCACCGGTCTTCCCCTCGGGGGCCGCCCTGTACGCGTCTCCGCCCCGCACGCTCCGGACGCGCCTTCCCCCATACGCACCTCCGCCCATCCGCGCGACCCGCCCCCGTACCGCCGAAGAACCACCCCGCAACCCTCCCTGGAGCCACCCGTGCGCACCCGACTCGTCCTGCTCTCCGCCCGTCTGCTCGACCCCGGCACGGGGGCGTTCCTGCCCGAGACCGCGCTCGCCGTCTCCGACGACGGCCGGATCGCGGCCCTGGGCGACGACCGCGGGATCCGCGCGCTCGCCGGTCCCGCGACCACCGTGATCGACCTCAAGGGGGCCGTCGTCACCCCCGGCCTCGTCGACGGGCACGTGCACCCGGTCAGCGGCGCCGAGCTGACGCACGGCCTCGACCTGTCGTACTGCGCCGACCTCGACGACGTCCGGGAGGCCCTCGCCCGCGAGGTGCGGACCCTGGAGCGCGGGGCGTGGCTGTTCGGCTGGGGCCTCGACCCGAACGTCTTCGGCGACCGCCCCCTCGGCATCGCCCCCTTCGACGCCGTCCTCGACGGAGTGCCCGCCTTCC
The DNA here is from genome assembly GCF_009299385.1 of Streptomyces cinereoruber. Lineage (NCBI taxonomy): Bacteria > Bacillati > Actinomycetota > Actinomycetes > Kitasatosporales > Streptomycetaceae > Streptomyces > Streptomyces cinereoruber. The sequence goes on from NZ_CP023693.1 coordinate 1,613,571, forward strand.
TGCTGCTCTTCGACGCCCACTCGGCCCTCGCCAGCCGCCGGGCCCTCGAACTCGCCGGGGTCGACGGCCCCCGCACCTTCGACCAGGCCTCCGCCGAGGTCGTCTGCGACGCCGACGGGCGCCCGACCGGCCTCCTCCAGGAGGACGCCGCCTGCGAACTGGTCGAGCGGGTCGCCCCGAAGCCGACCCGCGAGGAGAGCCGGGAGCGGCTGGCGGCCGCGCTGCGCGCCATGGCCACCACGGGCCTGACCGGCGGCCACGCCATGGACGCCAACGGCGACAGCCTCGCCCTGTACGGGGAGCTGGACGCGGCCGGCGAGCTGCCGCTGCGGCTCCGGGTCGCCCCCTGGTGCCAGCCCGGCACCGACGCCGACGGCGTGCGCGAGCTGATCGAGCGGCAGGGCACCGGCGGGGCGCTGTGGCGGGTCGCCGGCGTGAAGCTCTTCATGGACGGGACCATCGACAACGGCACCGCGTGGCTGGAGCGGCCCGACTGCCACGGCGAGTCCACGCACGCGTTCTGGCCGGACCCCGAGGCGTACACCCGGATCGTCGGCGAGCTGCACCGGGCGGGCGTGCCCACCGCGACGCACGCCATCGGGGACGCGGCCGTCCGGCACGTCCTCGACTCCGTCGAGAAGGCGCGCGCCACGGGCGGCGGCGAGGTGCGGCACCGGGTCGAGCACATCGAGACCGTCCCGGACGACACCCTGCGCCGCTTCGCCGAGCTGGGCGTCGTCGCGTCCATGCAGCCCACCCACTGCTGCGACTTCACCCGCGCCGACCACACCGACAACTGGTCGCGCCGGCTCGGCGAGGAGCGCGCCTCGCGCGCGTGGCGCTGCCGGGACCTGCTGGACTCCGGGGCGGCCGTGGTCCTCGGCTCGGACTGGCCGATCGCGCCGTTCCCGCCGCTCGGCGTGATGGCCGGGGCGCGGCACCGGCGCCCCAGCCGCGACCTCGGGCAGGCGCCGCACGGGCCCGAGCAGGCGCTGACGCCGCTGGAGGCGCTGCGGGGCCTGACGACGGCTCCGGCGTACGCGGCGGGCGAGGAGCACGAGGCGGGCCGGATCGCCGTCGGCCACCGCGCCGACCTGGCCGTCTTCGACGGCGACCCGCTGACCACGGCCGCGACGGAGCTGCCGGACCTGCCGGTGCTGCTGACGGTCCTGGACGGGCGGATCACGCACCGGGCGGCGAGCGTCTGATCACCGCTCCCGGGGCCGGTCGCGGGTCAGGGAGAGCAGGTCCCGGGCCGGGCCCGTGGGGCGGTGGCCGGTGGGCCAGACGGCCCGCAGGTCCCGGCGCAGGACCACCCCTTCGACGGGGACGGCGACCAGGCGGCGGGAGGCCAGCTCCTCGGTGATCGCGAGTTCGCTGAGGACGGCCGGCCCGGCCCCGCTGACGGCGGCGGCCTTCACCGCCGTCGTGGAGGCGAGTTCGAGGAGCGGCCGCGCGAGGCCGCCGTGGGCGGCGAGGGCCGCGTCGAGGACCTGCCGGGTGCCCGAACCGCGCTCCCGCAGCACCAGCGGGGTCGCGGCCAGCTCGGCCGGGTCGAGCGGGGCGCGGCGGCGGGCCCACGGGTGAGAGGGGGCCGCGACGATCGCGAGGCGGTCGTGCGCGACGACCACGCCGTCGAGGCCGTCCGGGACGGCGAGGCCCTCCACGAAGCCGACGTCCGCGTCGCCCGCGAAGAGGCGTTCCGCGACGGCCGCCGAGTTCCCGGCCTGGAGCGACACGGCGGTGTCGGGGCGCTCGGCGCGCAGGGCGATCAGCCAGCCGGGCAGCAGGTACTCGGCGATCGTCATGGACGCGGCCACCCGCAGCCGCGAGTCGCGCCGCCCGCGCAGGGCCTGCGCCCCAGCGTCGAAGGCCTCCGCCGCCTCCACGATCCGCCGCGCCCAGTCCGTGACGAGGGCGCCCGCGTCGGTGAGCCGGGAGCCGCGCGGCGAACGGTCGACCAGCGCCACCCCCAGCTGCCGCTCCATGGAGCGGATCCGGCTGCTCGCGGCGGGCTGGGTGATCCCGGCCTCGCGGGCGGCGGCCCCGAGGCTGCCGTGCCGGGCGACGGCGAGGAGCAGTTCGAGCGCGCCGAGGTCGGGGACGCGGTGGGAGAGGTGGGGGCGGGGGGCTCCGTCCGCCGGCCCGCTCCCGGTACCGCTCCGGGCGCTGTTCCCGGTGCCGCTCCCGGCCCTGTTCCCGGCGCCGCTCCGGGAAGCACCCCGGTCTCCGCCCTCGTACACGCCGCCCCCGTACGTCCCGTCCTCGTACGCGCCGTCCTCGTGGGCCCCACCGCCCCGCGTTCCCCTGCTCATAAACCCAGCTTATGGCGTCATAGCCGCATGATCCCTGGTCCGGGCCCGGGAACGGGACGACGGTGGGGTCATGGCAAGCGTCGCACCCCTCCACCCGACCCCCCTCCCGGTCCCCCGCGCCACCACTCCCGGCGTCCGGCCGGGCCCGCGGGTCCGCTCCGTCCGGCACCTCGGCCCCCACTGGTACGCCTCCGTGATGGGCACGGCGATCGTCGCCACCGCGGGCGCCGCCCTCCCGGTGCACGTCCCCGGCCTCCGTACGGTCTGCGCGACGGTCTGGGCCCTGTCGCTCGCGATGCTGCTCGTCCTGCTGCCGGCCCGCGCGCTGCACTGGGTCCACCACCGCGACCAGGCCCGCGCCCACCTCATGGACCCGGCCGTGGCCCCGTTCTACGGCTGTCTGTCGATGGCGCTGCTCGCGGTCGGCGGCGGGGCCCTGATCGTGGGCCGGGACTGGATCGGGCTCCCGGCGGCCGTCGCGCTCGACACCGTCCTGTTCGCCGCCGGCACGCTGATCGGCCTGGTGGCGGCCGTGACCGTCCCGTACCTCATGGTGGTGCACCACCGGATCGAGAGCGCGTCCCCGGTGTGGCTGCTGCCGGTCGTCGCCCCCATGGTCTCCGCCGCCCTCGGCCCGCTGCTGGTGCCCCACCTGCCCCCGGGGCAGGCCCGGCAGACGCTCCTGATCGGCTGCTACGCGCTGTTCGGCCTCAGCCTGCTCGCCACCCTGCTCGTGCTGCCCCTGGTCTTCGGGCGGCTCGTCACCGGCGGTCCGCCGCCGCTCGCGCTCACCCCCGCCCTCTTCCTGGTCCTCGGCCCCCTCGGCCAGTCCACGACCGCCGCGAACAAGTTCGCCGACGCGGCCCCGGGCGTGCTGCCCGAGCCGTACGCGCAGGGCTTCGCCGCCTTCGCCGTCCTCTACGGGGTGCCCGTCATGGGCTTCGCGCTGCTGTGGCTAGCGCTCGCCGGGGCGATGGTGCTGCGGGCGCGGCGCCGGGGCATGGGCTTCGCGATGACCTTCTGGGCGTTCACCTTCCCGGTCGGCACCTGCGTGACCGGCGCCGGGGGGCTGGCCGGACACACCGGCCTGGCCGCCTTCCGGTGGCTGGCGGTCGGCCTGTACGCGCTCCTCGTCGCGGCCTGGCTGGTGGCCGCCCTGCACACCGCGCGCGGGCTCGTCAGCGGCGCGCTGCTCGCAGGGCCCGGGACAGCCGCTCCGGGGCCTCGGCCAGCGACGGCCCGTACCAGGTGAGCATGCGCCCGTCCACGAGGGCGGCGGCGGTCCCGGGGAAGGCCTCGGGGCCGTCGTCGCGCGTGAAGCGGTAGGGCTCGTCGGGCAGGACGACCAGGTCGGGGGCGGTGGCGCGCAGCTCGTCGAGCGGGAGGCGGGGGTAGCGCTCGGGATGGTCCGCGTACGCGTTGCGGACGCCGAGGCGGGCGAGCAGGTCGCCGGCGAAGGTGTCGCGGCCCAGGACCATCCAGGGACGGCGCCAGATCGGCACGACGGCGGTGAGCGGCGCCTCCGGGTGCGGGGGCGCGACCGCCGCCCAGGCGTCCTCGGCCTCCGCGAGCCAGCGGGGGCGGCGGGGCGCGCCGCAGGCGGCGAGGGTCCGGGCGAGCTCGCGCAGGCCCTGGTCGAGGGTGCGGACCTCGGTGACGAGGACGTCGAGACCGGCGGCGCGCAGGGCGTCGAGGTCGGGGGCGCGGTTCTCCTCCTCGTTGGCGAGGACGAGGTCGGGGCGCAGGGCGGTGATCGCGGGGACGTCGGGGTTCTTGGTGCCGCCGATCCGGACGACGTCGAGACCGGCCGGGTGCGTGCACCAGTCGGTGGCGCCGACGAGCACGCCGGGCAGGGTGACGGCGACGGCCTCGGTGAGGGAGGGCACGAGCGAGACGACCCTCATCGCGACGCCTCCGGGATCTCCCGGTCCGTCGTGGCCGTACCCCCGAAATCCCCCCGGCCCCTCATTCCTCCTCCGCCTCCACGTGCTCCCCGATCGCCACGACCAGGAGCCGGGTGCCGGGCTCGGTGGCGCGCCAGCGGTGCCGTACCCCGCCGGAGAGGTAGAGGGTGTCCCCCCGGTCGAGCCGGTAGGCGCGGCCCTCGGCCTCGACCTCGGCGGCGCCGTCGGCCACGTAGAGCAGTTCGTCGTTGCGGTGCTGGAACTCGCGGCCCGCGTCCTGCTCGCCGGTGAACTCCAGGGCGTGCAGCTGGTGGCGGCCCCGGACCAGGGACCGGACGCCCTCGGGCAGGTCGGGAGAGGTCTCCCCGGACCGTACGACGTCGACGGTGCGGGAGGCCTCGGCGACGGCGAGGAGTTCGCCGGCCGTGGTCTCCAGGGCCCCGGCGACGAGTTCGAGGGAGCGGCGGCTGGGGCGGGCCCGGTCGTTCTCGACCTGGCTGAGGAAGGGCACGGAGAGGCCGCTGCGGGAGGCGACGACGGCCAGGGTGAGCCGGAGCTCTCTGCGGCGCCTCTTGACGGCCGCGCCCACGCGGGGCGACTCCTTCTCGTCCATGTCGGCTCCCTCCCTCTCGCCTCGTGCCCGTCGCGACCCTCGTACCGGTCGGTTACCTGAACCTTACGCAGCTTCGGGGCGGGGTTTCGCGTCGTGCGGAAAAGGAGCGGTCGCCGTGCACATACGGCGACCGCTCCTTTTCGGACAGGAACCGTTCCGGTCCCGTCGGGCGGCTACTGCGGGGTGAGCTTCTCCGCGAGACCGGGGTTCCGGTCGAGCCAGGTGCGGACGGCCTGCTGCTCCTTGCCCTTTCCGGTCTCCTGGATGACGGCTTCGAGGTCCGTGAGCTGCTTCTCGGACAGCTCGAAGTCCTTCAGCCAGGCGCCGACCTCGGGGTTCTCCCCGGTGAAACCCTTACGGGCGAGGGTGTGGACGCCGTCGCCCTTGCCCCAGGTCCCCTTGGGGTCCTTCAGCTTCTTCAGGTCGTGGGCGGAGTAGGCCCAGTGCGGGGACCAGAGGGTGACGACGACGGGCTCCTTGCGCTCGTACGCGCGCTTCAGCTCGGCGAGCATGCCGGGCGTGGAGCCGTCCACCACCTTGTACTCGCCCTCCAGGCCGTACTCCTCGAGCACCTTGTCCTTGAGGATGCCCATCATTCCGGCGCTGGGCTCGATGCCGACGATCCGGCCCTTGAACTGCCCGGCCTTCCCCTTGAGGTCGGCGAGGGAGTCGACGCCCTTCACGTACGAGGGGACGGAGAGCTCCAGGGAGGTGGGGCCGTACCAGGAGCCGAGGTCCTCCAGGTCGTTCTTGTACTTCTCCCAGTACTGGGCGTGGGTGACGGGCAGCCAGGAGTCGGTCTGGAAGTCGAGCTGCCCGCCGGCCAGGCCGGTGTAGAGGGCGCCGGCCTCCAGCTGCTTGGCGTCGACCTCGTAGCCGCGCCGCTCCAGGAGCTCCTTCCACAGGAACGTGGAGGCGATGCCCTCGTCCCAGGGGATGTAGCCGATGCTGATCTTCTTGCCGTTGCCGCCGCCGGCGTCTCCGGAGCCGGTGCCGAGGAAGCCGGTGCCTCCCGCCACGAGGGCGAGGACGACGACGCCGACGAGGGCGGTGACGGGCTGCGGCCGATGGGCCCAGAGCTTGGCGCCGGGGCGCTTGGCGGTCGCGGCGCGCGCCTTGGCAGCGGCGCGGCGGCCCAGCGGGGAGACCTGGCGGCCGAGGGCGCCGGTCATCCGGTCGAGGTACATGGCGAGGACGACGATGGAGACGCCGGCCTCGAAGCCGAGGCCGATGTCGACGTTGCCGATGGCGCGGTAGACGGCGCCGCCGAGCCCGCCGCCGCCGACCATGCCGGCGATGACGACCATGGACAGGCCCAGCATGATGACCTGGTTGACACCGGCCATGATCGTCGGGAGGGCGAGCGGCAGTTGCACGCGCAGCAGGGTGTTGCGCGGGGTGGTGCCGAACGCCTCGGCCGCCTCGACGAGTTCGCCGTCGACCTGGCGGATGCCGAGCTCGGTCATCCGGACGCCCGGGGGCAGCGCGAAGACGATGGTGGCGATGATGCCGGGGACCACGCCGACGCCGAAGAAGATGATGCCGGGGATCAGGTAGACCATCGCCGGCATGGTCTGCATGAAGTCGAGGACCGGGCGCATGACGGCGCTGACGGTCTTCGAGCGGGCCGCCCAGATGCCGAGCGGCACGGCGATCACCAGGGTGACCAGGGTGGCGACGAGGACGAGCGAGAGCGTCGCCATGGCCTCGTCCCAGAGCTGGACGGAGTCGACCAGCGCGAGGCCCGCGAAGGCGAGGAGGCCGGCGGCGAAGCCGCGCAGCCACCAGGCGACGACGGCGAGGATGCCGGCGAACAGCAGGGGCTGGGGCGCGGACAGGACGGCGTCGATGCCGTCGTAGAGGCCGGTGACGCCGGTGGTGACGGCGTCGAAGAGCCAGGAGAACTGGGACTGGAGCCAGTCGACGGAGGTGTCGACCCACTGTCCGAGGGGGAGCCTAGGCACCGGCGGTCACCTCCCGGCCGTTCTTCGCGGAGGCGTTCTTCGCGGAGGCGTTCTCGGCGCCGTCGCCGCCCTTCGTGACGGAGGTACGGCCGGAGGTCTGCGCACCGGATTTCTCGATGCCGGCGTTCTCCGTATCGGAGCCCTGCGCGCCGGAGTCCTGCGTGCTCGCGTCCTCCGCGCCGAGGTCCTTGGTGGCCGCGCGCCTGTCCTCGACGCCCTTCGTGGTGACGTCCTTCACGGCGGTGTCGTGCGTGCCGAGGCCGCCCATCACGCCGAGGAGGCGCTCCGGGGACACGACCCCGAGGACGGTGCCGTCGGTGTCCTCCACGGTCACGGGGTGCGGGGCGCCGGCGGCGATCGCGCACAGGTCCGCGACGAGGGTGTCGGGCCCGACGGGCCGGCAGGAGCAGTCCTCCGGGCAGTCGGCGGCGGGGGCGCCCGCCGCCATGACGGCGGAGGCGGTGAGCACGCGGGAGCGGTCGACGTCCTGGATGAAGGAGGCCACGTAGTCGTCGGCGGGGCGGACGAGGATGTCCTCGGCGGTGCCGAGCTGGACGATCCTGCCGTCACGCATGACGGCGATCCGGTCGCCGAGCCGCATGGCCTCGTTCAGGTCGTGGGTGATGAAGACGATGGTCTTCTTCAACTGCTTCTGGAGGACGAGGAGCTGGTCCTGCATGTCGCGGCGGATCAGCGGGTCGAGCGCGCTGAACGACTCGTCCATGAGGAGCAGGTCGGCGTCGGTGGCGAGCGCCCTGGCCAGGCCGACGCGCTGCTGCATGCCGCCGGAGAGCTCGTCGGGCCAGGACTTCTCCCAGCCGGCGAGACCGCACAGGGCGAGGGCCTCGGCGGCGCGGGTCTCGCGCTCGGCGCGGGGCACGCCCTGGACCTCCAGGCCGTAGGCGGCGTTCTCCAGGACGTTCCGGTGCGGGAAGAGCGCGAAGTGCTGGAAGACCATGCTGATCCGGCGGGAGCGGACCGCGCGCAGGTCGCGGGGCGAGAGCGCGGTGAGGTCGTCGCCGTCGAAGAGGACCCGGCCCGCGGTGGGTTCGAGCAGCCCGTTGAGCATGCGCAGGAGCGTGGACTTCCCGGAGCCGGACAGGCCCATCACGACGAAGATCTGGCCGGGCTCGACGACGAAGCCGGCGTCCACGACGGCCGCTGTCGTCCCCTCGGCGCGCAGCTCCTCGCGGTCGGCACCGTCCACCAGCCTGCGGACGGCTTCGTCGGGTCGTCTGCCGAACACCTTGTACAGGTGGTCGGCCTGGAGCCTGGACACATACACCTCACGGGTAGCAACGAAGAACGGCCCCGCCACCCCCGCGAGGCCGGACCGTGGAGCCCGCGGGATCGGCCCGCACCCCGTCGCGTACGGGACCTTTTCGTTGAATTCCGCACCGGGGTTCACTCCGGGGCCGCGCATGCCCGGGGCCGAAGGGCACAAACGCAAAGGTGACGGGGGTCACGGAAAGACGGTCCGGAAGTCCCGTTTCCGGTGTTCCCCCGACGCGTCTCGCCGCGCCATAGGATCGGCCGGGTGACGCGACGTTTGATGCTCCTCGACACCGCCAGCCTCTACTTCCGCGCGTACTTCGGCGTGCCGGACTCCGTCCGGGCCCCCGACGGCACCCCGGTGAACGCCGTGCGCGGGCTGCTCGACTTCATCGGCCGGCTCGTCCAGGACCACCGCCCGGACGACCTGGTGGCCTGCTGGGACGACGACTGGCGCCCGCAGTGGCGGGTGGACCTCATCCCCTCGTACAAGGCGCACCGGGTGGCCGCGGAGACGGAGACGGGCCCGGACGAGGAGGAGGTCCCGGACACGCTGGCCCCGCAGGTGCCGGTGATCGAGGAGGTCCTGGCGGCGCTCGGCATCGCGCGGATCGGGGCGGCCGGGTACGAGGCGGACGACGTGATCGGAACGCTGACGGGCCGGGCCGCCGGACCGGTGGACATCGTCACGGGCGACCGGGACCTGTTCCAACTGGTGGACGACGCACGGCGGGTGCGGGTCCTGTACCCGCGCAAGGGCGTCGGCGACTGCGACCTGGTGGACGACGAACTGATCCGTACGAAGTACGGGGTGCGCCCCGACCAGTACGCGGACTTCGCGGCGCTGCGCGGGGACGTCAGCGACGGCCTGCCGGGCGTGAAGGGCATCGGCGAGAAGACGGCGGCGCAGCTGATCACGGAGTACGGGGACCTGGCGGGGGTGCGGGCGGCGGCGCAGGACCCGGCGTCGAAGCTGACCCCGGCCAAGCGGCGCGGGATCGTGGAGGCGGCGGCGTACCTGGACGTGGCGCCGACGGTGGTGCGGGTCGCCACCGACGTACCGCTGCCGGAGTTCGACCCGGCCCTGCCCGCCGGGCCCCGCGACCCGGCGGCCCTGGACGCGCTGGTGAAGCGGTGGGGCCTCACCGGGGCCGTGGGGCGGCTGCTGCCGGTCCTGGAACGCTGATCCGGAGGGCCCGGACCGGTCCGGAGATCCTGACCGGTCCGGAGATCCTGGCCGGTCCGGAATCGGGCTCCGCGTGCCGCGGGGTGCTAGCTTAGGCATACCTAAGTAGGCGAATTCCAGGGGAGCACGTCGTGGCAGAGCAGCCGACCCGCAGGTCACCGAAGGCCACCGAAGCGCGCGTGGTGCACACGGAACGGATCACCCCGCACATGGTGCGGCTCGTCCTCGGCGGCCCGGGGCTCGACGGCTTCGACGCCGGCGAGTACACCGACCACTACGTGAAGCTGCTCTTCGCCCCCGAGGGGGTCGCCTATCCGGAGCCGTTCGACATGGAGCGGATCCGGGAGGAGTTCCCCCGGGAGCAGTGGCCGACGACCCGGACGTACACGGTACGGGCCTGGGACCCGGAGCGGCGCGAGCTGACCATCGACTTCGTGGTCCACGGCGACGAGGGCCTCGCGGGCCCGTGGGCGGCGCGCGCCGAGGCGGGCGACACCGTGCGCTTCCTCGGCCCCGGCGGCGGCTACGCGCCGGACGAGGCGGCGGACTGGCACCTGCTCGTGGGCGACGAGAGCGCCCTTCCGGCGATCGCGGCGGCCCTGGAGCGGCTGCCCGCCGGGGCGCGGGCGCACACCTTCGTGGAGATCGCGGACGCGGCGGAGGAGCAGAAGCTGGAGACGGCGGCGGGCGTCGACGTCACGTGGCTCCACCGGGGCGACCGCCCGGTGGGCGAGGCGCTGGTCGAGGCGGTCCGGACGCTGGACTTCCCGGCGGGCGACGTGCACGCCTTCGTCCACGGCGAGGCGGGCTTCGTGAAGGAGCTCCGCCGCCACCTGCGCCTGGACCGGGAGGTGCCGCGCGAACGCCTGTCGATCTCGGGCTACTGGCGCCTGGGCAAGTCGGACGAGGCCTGGCGCGCGATCAAGCGCGAGTGGAACGAGCAGGTGGAGCGCGAGCAGGAGAGCTGAGCGGATCCCGGGGCGGGGGTGGCGGGGGTTGGAGGCCCCGGCCACCCCCGTTCGCGTGAGCGCGGGCGAAGGGGGAGAGCCGATCCCGTCGGGCCGTACGGGCGGCACAGGCCGCACGGGCCGCACGGGCCGCACGCCAACATGGCGCCAGGCCTCCAAGGCATCAGGGTGCCAAGGCACCAGGGCGTCGGGGCATCAGGGCGCCAAGGCGTTGGGGCGTCAAGGCACCAGGACGTCGAGCGCCAGGGCGTCCGGGCGTCAGGACATCCGGGCGTCAGGGCGTCTCCCCGAAGACCCGGTCCGACGCGTCCACGTGCGCGAGCCGGCGCAGGGCGGCGAAGACGGCGTCGCCGATGACCGTGCCGACGACTACGCTCTCCACGAGTTCCTCCCGCGCCACCCGGTGCGCCACGTACTCCAGGTCGACCCGCGCCACTTGTTCCGCCGCGTCCGCGTACACGTCCAGGACCTCGGTGAACCGGCCGTGGCCGACCTCGTCGAGGGCGGCGATCGCCGTCGCCAGGGACTCCGCCGCCGGACTGCCCTCGTACGTGCGCCATCCGCGCGCCTCGATCAGCTCGGCGACCCTCTTCCTCGCCTCGGCGATCCCGGACCCGCCCCCGTGCTCGTAGCGCGGCACCACCTGGTCCGCCGCCTCGCCGAGCACCGTGTGCAGCGGCCGCCGCGGATCGTCGATCGCCTCGATCACCCCACGGATCCCCGCCACCGACAGACCGCCCACATCGAGGAGCGCCCGGATCAGGCGGAGCCGCCGCACGTGCGTCTCTCCGTACGAGGCCTGGTTCGGGCTCGTCAGCTCTCCGGGCGGGAGCAGCCCTTCCCGTACGTAGAACTTGATCGTCGGCACGGACACCCCGGTCCTGCGACTCAACTCTCCGATGCGCACTGCCTGTTCACCTTCCCGGTCCTCCTTCGGCCTTGCCGACCGACACCGACATCATAGATAGTGGCGCTATCAGATAGCGGCGAGTGCCGCTATCCATACTTTCCCACGGGGGGATTCGTATGCCTTCGCCGAAACAAGTCGAACAAGTCGAACCACTCACCCCGCCCGCCCGGCTCAGGCTGCACCGGCCCCTGGCCTGGTTCGCCGCCTCGATGGGCGCCCTCGCCCTCGTCTCCGCCGTCGGCCTGGCGGTGGACGACCGGATCCTGGTCGGCGCACCGATCTGGGCCAAACCGTTCAAGTTCTCGGTCTCGTTCGTCGCCTACGCCCTCTCGCTCGCCTGGATGCTCTCCCTGCTCCCCCGGGGCCGCCGGACCGGCTGGTGGGCCGGAACGGTGGTCGCCGTCGCGAGCGCGGTGGAGATGGTGCTCATCACCCTCCAGGTGGTACGGGGCACTCAGAGCCACTTCAACCAGGCGACCCCGTTCGACAACGCCGTCTTCCAGATCATGGGCGGCACCGTCGTCGTGCTGTGGCTCGGCGCCCTCGTCATCGCCCTGCTCCTGCTGCGCGCCCGGATCCTGGACCTCGCCACGGCCCGGGTTGTCCGCCTCTCCTCCCTGATCGCCCTGGCGGGTGCCGCCGTCGGCTTCCTGATGGTGCGTCCGACACCGGAACAGCTCGCGTCCGACGACCCGCCGATCGTCGGCGCGCACAGCGTCGGCGTCCCGGACGGCGGCCCGTCCATGCCGGTGACGGGCTGGGCCACCACCGGCGGCGACCTGCGCGTGGCGCACTTCTTCGGCATGCACGCGCTCCAACTCCTCCCGCTGGTCCTCCTGGCCCTGACCGCCCTCGCCGCCCGCTCCCCCCGTCTCACCCGCTTCGCACGCCTCGCAGACGAGCGGGTCCGGCTGCGCCTCGCCCTCACCGCCTCGGCGGTCTACGCGGCGGTCTTCGTCCTGCTGACCTGGCAGGCGCTGCGCGGCCAGGCCCTGCTCGCCCCGGACGGCGCGACACTGGCCGGCGCGGGGGCGATCGCGTTACTCGGCGCGGCCGCCACCGCCTTCTCCTTCCGCCGCACCTCTCCCGGGGGCCCCTCCCCCTCCCCCACCCCTCCCTCCCCCGCCCCACCCACCACCCCCACCGAGGAGTTCTCGGCATGACCGGCTTCCTCTTCGAGCTGACGTTCTACCTCGCGGCTCCCGTCTGGCTCCTGATGATCCTCGCGCCCCGGTGGCGGCTCACCGAGCGCGTCGCGGCCTCGCCGCTGACCGTCCTCCCCCTCCTGGTCCTCTGGGCGGTGCTGGCCGTCCCGGTGCTGCCCGAGTTCTGGGCGGCGGTCAGCGCCCCGGACATCGACGCCTTCCGGGACCTCGCGGCGCTCGCGAACGGCGCCGGCGCGATCTGGGCCCAGGTCCTCGCCTGGGACCTGCTGCTCGGCCAGTGGATGTACCGGGAGGGCCGACGCCTCTCCGTACCGCCCCTCCTGATGGGTCCTCTGCTCCTCCTGACGATCCTCCTCTCCCCCGTCGCCCTGCCGATCTTCCTGGTGGTCCGCTCCCTCTGGACCGCACGCGCACGGCACGGTGAACGCCACCCGGCTCCCGCACCGGTGTGAGCCGCAGGCATCAAGCCGGGCCGGTCGAGCACTGCGGCCACCGTTCGGTAACGTACGTTTCTTCGGGTGCCGTCGGGACCTGGAGTCCCAAAGGTGTGCCGATGACTCCTGGTGAACCGCCTGTCGTGTGGAGCCTGCCCTCCGAGGACGCCCGAGCCGGATGGCAGGCCCTGTGGTGGACCGTCGGACCGAGCAACGAACTCGCGGTGATGCTGGTCCACAAACGGAACCTCCACCGTTCCCCGTACATCAGGGGGTGGGCCGGATGGCACGTGGTAGCTCCGTGCGACGGCGTACTGGTTGTGATCTCGGACGGGGCGGAACACCACACCCCGGTGACGGGCATAACCGCAGACACCGGCCACTTGGCCCTGCTCTCGTGGTCGCGGTTCCTGCTGGCGTCATACCGCACACGCCGGGACAGGACCGGGAGCTGGGAGAGCAACGCGATCGTGTACTCCCCCGGGGGCTACCCGACAGGTCACATCTGTATCGGCGACGACATCGACCACGTCCTCACCGACCGTGACGGCGGCATCTGGACCTCGCACGGTGACGAGGGCATTCATGGAAGCCATCCTGCCTCCAGTGGGGGCTTGGCCCGCTGGAACACCGACGGTGCTCAGACCTGGGGCCCTCTGGGACGGGGACGGCTCCCTGTACTGCCCCTCGGCGGGATCGCGGGCGCGACCGGGGAGAACACGGTCTGGCTCGGTTGGTACAGCCACGAAGGTTCCTTCCTGTCCCGGGTCGATTCCTCCGACGGCAGCATCATCAGCTACCGCCACCCTTTGAAAAACTCCGACGGCATCGCCGTACGCGGCACCCGGATGATCCTGAGCCATCAGTTCCACAACCGCCCCGGCGTCGAACTGAACCGCGCCGAACTCGTCGACAACGCCTGGGTGATCACCTCCCAGGAACAACTGCGACTACCGGAGCCGGTAACCAGGCGCTGCGTGCAGGGCCGCGATGGCGTTCTCTGGATCCGCGGCGGCGACACCTGGGTACAGGTCGAAGCCTGAGCCGCCAGGAATCGACCGCCCAACTCCCTCCCCGCGTCCAGGGCGCCGGCTACAAACCAAACCCACTGGCCGTTCATCAGGTCACCACATCCCATTGCCAATGATCGCCAACAATCAAGATCTACTTTCATCACGGACCCCAACACCCCGGCTACGCTGGGCCGATGACGGACATCGACCGCGCCGTGGGCGCCGTTCTGGGCTCCGCCGCGGGTGACGCCCTGGGCGCCCCCTTCGAGTTCGGTCTTCCCGGGGTCTTCCGGGAGCGTTTCCCGGACGGCGTCGGCGAGCTGTGCGGAGGCGGCGGCTGGGATCCGGGCGAGGCGACGGACGACACGCAGATGGCCGTTCTGCTCGGGGAATCGCTCCTCGAACGGGGCGGCCTCGACCTGCCGGACGTCTTCGACCGCTTCCGGCGCTGGGCGGCGGCCGACCCCAAGGACATCGGCCTCCAGACCGAACAGGTGCTCCTCGGCGGCGACCCGTGGGACCTCGCCGCCGCCCGCCATTTCCAGGTCAACACCCACGCCGCCGGAAACGGTTCGCTCATGCGGGCCGCCACCTCGGCCGTGTACTTCGCGGCGCGGGGCCGCACGGAGACCATGGACGCCGCCCGCCGCATCGCCGCCCTGACGCACGGCGACGGCGCGGCCTGGGAGGGTACGGCGGTCCTCCACGAGCTGGTCCGGGTCGCCCTCCTCGGTGAGGACCCGCTCGCCGCCCTGCCCGCCGCCCTCGCCGAGGTGGACCCCGCCCACCGGGACCGGTGGGCGACGGCGCTCGCTCCGGACTGGCACCCGGACGACGCGACCGAGTTCAACGGCGCGGTCTGGCCCTGTCTCGGCTCGGCGGTGTGGGCGCTGCGCACCACCCGCTCCTTCGAGGAGGCCCTCGCCGCGGCGGTCGACCTGGGCGGCGACACCGACACGGTGGCGGCGGTGACCGGCACGCTCGCGGGCGCGGTGTACGGCTCCGCCGCCGTCCCCGCCCGCTGGCTGCCCGTCCTCCACGTCCCCCTTCCCGGCTTCGGCGGCCGCGTCCTGCGCGCCGACGACCTGCGGGACCTGGCGAGGGCCCTGGCCACGGCCGACCAAGAGCGCCGGTCGCCGGCCTGGCCGTAGGTCCAGGCCCGGTCCTGGTCTCAGCCCCGGGCGCGGACCGTCGCCAGGACGTCGCGGTCCGGCTGGAGGGTGAGGCTGGGGACCGGGCGTATCCCGTCGGTGGTGACGTCCAGGTGGAAGCGGCGGGCGAGGACCGCGAGGACGAGGACCGCCTCGACGAGGGCGAAACGGGTGCCGAGGCACACGCGGGGGCCGCCGCCGAACGGGAACCAGGCGTACTCGGGTATCTCCTCCGTCTCCTCGGCCGGTTCGCCGCCCTTTCCCTCCTCGCGGTCCGCGGTCAGCCAGCGCTCGGGGCGGAAGGCCTCGGGGTCGCCGTACCAGCGGGGGTCCCGGTGGGTGGCCCACTGGCTGGACCAGACACGGGTGCCGGCGGGGACGGGGGTGCCGCCGATGGTGGCGCCCTCCTTCGCCAGGCCGGTGATGAGCCAGATGGTGGGGTAGAGCCGCAGGGTCTCCTTGACGACGGCCTGGGTGTAGGTGAGGGAGGCGTAGTCGTCGTATCCCGGTTCGTGGTCGGCGAGGACCCGGTCGAGTTCCTCGGTGAGGGCGTCCCGGACCCGGGGGTTGCGGGAGAGCAGGTGCCAGGCCCAGACGAGGGTGGAGCTGGTGGTCTCGTGACCGCCGATGTAGAGGGTGACCGTCTCGTCGCGGATCTCCCGGTCGGAGAGGCGGGCACCGGTCTCGTCCCGGGCGGCGAGGAGCCGGCTGAGCAGGTCGGGGCGTTCGGTGTCGCCGTCGCGGTGGCGGGAGACGATCCGGGAGACCTCGGTGTCGATGACGGCCGTGGCGCGTTTGACGCGGGCGCGTCCGGGGGTGGGGACCCAGTCGGGCAGCAGGGCTCCGATGCCGCTGAACTCGGCGCCGATCTCCTTCTGCGCGACGTCCATCGCCCGGCCGATGGACTCGGCGTCGGCGGCCGTGTCGACGCCGAAGATGGTGCGGACGGCGATGAGTTGGGTGAGGGCGGCCATCTCCCTCTTGACGTCGATCCGTTCTCCGTCGGCCCACCGGTCGGCGAGTGCGACGGCGCATTCGGCCATGGTCGCCGCGTAGGAGCGGACCTGCTTGGGGCGGACGGAGGGCTGGACGAGGGAGCGCTTGCGCCGCCAGTCGGCGCCCTTGGCGACGACGACGCCGTTGCCGAGGAGGGTGCGGAAGGCGATGCCGAGGTCGGGCTGGTCGAAGGTGCGCTCGACCTCGGTGAGGAGTTCGCCGACGTTGTCGGGGTGGGCGATGAAGAGGGCGCGACTGCGGCCGAAGCGCCAGTGGACGAAGTCCCCGCGCTCCCTGAGCTGTTCGAAGAAGGCGAGGGGGTCCTTGCCGAAGGCGGGCAGGTTCCCGAGGAGGGGGACGCCTCGGGGCCCTTCCACGAAGGCCACCGGGCCCTGGGACGATGTCCCCGTCGGCTGTTCCTCGTTGTGCGTCCCGGCATCCGGACCGGCGTGCGTGGTCATCCGTTTCCCCTCCCCAACTGCCCTTCTCTGCATGTGAGTCCATGCAATCGGAAGGGTCGGGCCCCGCGCCACCCCTGTGGACGACGGCCTGTGGACAACGGCGATGAGAACACGACAGAGGCCGGGGACCATGGCGTGATCTCCATGGTCCCCGGCCGGAAGTCACCCGATGGGGTGAGGAGTGTCAGCCCACGGAGCTGTAGGCGACGACGCCCCGCAGGAGCGAGTCGACGGCCTTGCGGGCGTTCTTGGCGACGGTGCTGTTCTCCTTGGGCGCGGCGGCGGCGATCTGTCCGAGGACGTCGATCACCTGCTTGCACCAGCGGACGAAGTCGCCGGCGGGCATCTCCGCCTCGCGGAGCACCTGGTCGAGGCCCTTGTCGGAGGCCCACTGGTAGGCCGCCCAGGCGAAGCCGAGGTCGGGCTCGCGCTGGCCCACCCCCTCTGCCTGGTTGATCTTGAACTCCTCTTCGAGGGCGTCGAGGCGTCCCCAGATCCGGACCATCTCGCCGAGCGCCGCCTTGGCGTTGCCGGTGGGCAGCTTGGGCGCGACGGCGTCGTCGGCCTGGCGGGACTCGTACACGAGGGCGGAGACGCAGGCGGCGAGCTCGGGCGGGGTGAGGCCCTCCCAGACGCGGTCGCGGAGGCATTCGCTCGCCAGCAGGTCGAGTTCGCCGTAGAGGCGGGCGAGCCGCTTGCCGTTGTCCGTGACCTCGTCGCCGCGCAGGTAGTCGAGCTCGGTGAGGAGCGCGACGATCCGGTCGAAGGTGCGGGCGATGGTGTTGGTGCGGCCCTCGATGCGCCGCTCCAGCTGCCGGGTGTCGCGCTGGAGGCGGTGGTAGCGCTCGGCCCAGCGGGCGTGGTCCTCGCGCTCGTCGCAGCCGTGGCAGGGGTGCGCGCGGATGGCGGTGCGCAGCCGGGCGATCTCGCGGTCGTCGGCGGCGGCGGAGCGGTTCTTGCGGTGCCGATCGGGGTTGATGTGTCCGGCCTTGCTGCGCAGCGCGGAGGCGAGGTCGCGGCGCGACTGCGGGGAGCGCGGGTTGAAGGACTTGGGGATCCTCATGCGCTCCAGGGCCTCGACGGGGACGGGGAAGTCGATGGAGGCGAGCCTCTTGACCTGCCGCTCGGCGGTGAGGACGAGCGGGCGGGGCCCGTCGTGGTGCTCGAAGCCGCGGTGCCCGTTGGTGCGGCCCGCGGGGATGCCGGGGTCGAGGACGAGGGCGAGGCCGGCGAACTTGCCGGTGGGGACGTGGATGACGTCGCCGGGCTTCAGCTTCTCCAGGGAGCTGGCCGCCTGGGCGCGGCGCTGGGCGGCGCCCTGCTTGGCCAGTTCCGTCTCGCGGTCCTTGAGGTCGCGGCGGAGCAGCGCGTACTCCTCGAAGTCCCCGAGGTGGCAGGTCATGCCCTCGCGGTAGCCCTCCAGGCCCTCCTCGTTCTTCTGGACCTGACGGGAGATGCCGACGACGGAGCGGTCGGCCTGGAACTGCGCGAACGAGGTTTCGAGGAGTTCGCGGGACCGGTGCCGGCCGAACTGGTCGACGAGGTTGACCGCCATGTTGTACGAGGGCTTGAAGCTGGACCGCAGGGGGTACGTGCGCGTGCCGGCGAGTCCGGCGAGGTGGCCGGGGTCGAGGCCGCGCTGCCAGAGGACGACGGCGTGTCCCTCGACGTCGATGCCGCGGCGGCCGGCGCGGCCGGTGAGCTGCGTGTACTCGCCGGGGGTGATGTCGGCGTGCTGTTCGCCGTTCCACTTGACCAGCTTTTCGAGCACGACGGACCGGGCGGGCATGTTGATGCCGAGGGCGAGGGTCTCGGTGGCGAAGACTGCCTTGACGAGGCCGCGGACGAACAGCTCCTCGACGACCTCCTTGAAGGTGGGGAGCATGCCCGCGTGGTGGGCGGCGATGCCCCGCTCCAGGGCTTCGAGCCACTCGTAGTAGCCGAGGACGTGGAGGTCTTCGGCGGGGATGGAGGCGGTGCGCTCCTCGACGATCTCGCGGACCCGCTGCCGGGCGTCGTCGTCGTTGAGGCGCAGTCCGGCGTAGAGGCACTGCTGGACGGCGGCCTCGCAGCCGGCGCGGCTGAAGATGAAGGTGATGGCGGGCAGGAGTCCCTCGGCGTCGAGGCGGTCGATGACCTCGGGCCGGCCGGGGGTCCAGATGCGGGAGCGCTGGCGGCGCTCGCGCTCGCGGTCGGCCTCGCGGACCATCTTGCCGCGCCGCCGGTCGCGCGGGTTGTACGTGCGCGTGTTCTCGGTGCGGGCGAGGCGGAGGAGGTCGGGGTTGACCTCGCGGCGGGAGGCGCCGCGGCCGCCGTGGTCGGTCTCCTCCTCGAAGAGGTCGTACATCCGGCGTCCGGCGAGGACGTGCTGCCAGAGCGGCACGGGGCGGCTCTCGGAGACGATGACCTCGGTGTCGCCGCGGACGGTGTCGAGCCAGTCGCCGAACTCCTCGGCGTTGGAGACGGTCGCGGAGAGCGAGACGAGGGTGACGGATTCGGGGAGGTGGATGATCACTTCTTCCCAGACGGCGCCGCGGAAGCGGTCCGAGAGGTAGTGCACCTCGTCCATGACGACGTAGCCGAGGCCGGAGAGGGCCTGGGAGCCCGCGTAGAGCATGTTGCGGAGGACTTCGGTGGTCATGACGACGATCGGGGCGTCGCCGTTGACGCTGTTGTCCCCGGTGAGCAGGCCGACCTTGTCGGCTCCGTACCGCTTGACGAGGTCGGCGTACTTCTGGTTCGACAGCGCCTTGATGGGGGTCGTGTAGAAGCACTTGCGGCCCTGGGTGAGGGCGAGGTGGACGGCGAACTCGCCGACGATGGTCTTGCCGGAGCCCGTGGGCGCGGCGACGAGTACCCCCTTGCCCGCTTCGAGGGCCTTGCACGCCTCGATCTGGAAGGGGTCCAGGTCGAAGTCGTACATCTCGCGGAAGGGGGCCAGCGCGGTGGCCCGCTCGGCGTTGCGGGCGAGGGCGGCCGCGTACGCCTCGGCTGGTGTGAGGTCCTCTGTCATCTTGTTGTCGAGCCTACCCGCCACCTCTGACAGTGACGCGATCTTTATCGCGGGATGTGGAGCGGCGGTGAGGCGCGCCGGGGGCGGGGCTGCCGGGGGAGGAACCGCGGGTCTACGGGTGCGGTACGGGGGTGTCCGGGGCGAGGACGCGCAGGGCTGCGGGGACGCACTCCACGGCGAGGGGCAGCGGGCCGAGGGGCTCGCCGTCGGCGTAGCCGGTGGTGTCCGGGGCGTCGAGGGCGAGGGTGCGGGTGCGGTACGTGGTGACCTCGGGATGGTCGAGGTGTGTGCCCTTGTAGACGCGGGGGAAGACCTTGAGCAGGGTGGTGCGGTCGCAGTCCCCGACGACCGTGACGTCGAGGAGTCCGTCGTCGGTGCGGGCGTCGGCGCAGATCCGCATGCCGCCTCCGTAGGAGGTGCCGTTGCCGACGGCGACGAGGGTGGCGTCGACCTCCACGATCCGTCCGCCGTCGAGGGTGAGGCGGTAGGGGACGGGTCGGAAGGCGGCGAGTTCGGCGAGGATCGCGAGGTCGTACTTGAAGCGGCCGGCGGGGAGGCGCATGCGGTTGCCCCGGTCGTTGACCCGGGAGTCGAAGCCGGACGCGAGGACGGTCGCGTACCAGCGGGCCCCGGCCCCTGCGGTGGCGGTTCCTGCGGCAGAGGTTCCTGTGGCAGCGGTCCCGCCGCTCGTGACGCGGCCGAGGTCGACGGCCCGGCCGCCGGTGTCCTTCAGGATTCCGGCGGCGACGCGGGCGGCGGCGGCCGGGTCGCGGACGGGCAGGCCGAGGGTGCGGGCGAAGTCGTTTCCGGTGCCCGCGGCGATGATCCCGAGGGGGACGGGGGTCCCGGCGACGACCTCGAGGGCGAGGGAGACCATGCCGTCGCCGCCGACGGCGACGAGGGCGCCGGTGCCGTCCGCGACGGCCTCGCGGGCGCGTCGCAGGGCGTCGGCGGCGTCGTGCCCGAGGACGATGCGGACGGAGAGTCCGGCGTCCCGCAGGGCGTCGAGGGCGGGCCGGGCGGCCTGGGCGCCCCGGCCGCGGCCCGCGGTGGGGTTGACGAAGAGGGTGATGTCGCTGGTCATCAGTGGTCCCCCCGGACGGAGTCTGGGGGGACCCTACAAGATCAGGTGATGTCGTCGTAACCGTTGAGGCGCCGCACTCCGCCGCCGGGCTCCCCGGTGGCCTGCTCGGGCAGGGCGCGGGGGGCGCTCACCGACTCGACGGCGCCGACCGTCTCGGGGGTGAGGTCGAGCGCGGAGGCCTCGTCGTCGTCCAGCTCGGCGTCGGGGTCGTTGCGCCTGCGCCGCCGGTCGTTGAGGAGGGAGAAGCCGACGGCCCCGAAGTACAGGACGGTGATGGGCCCGGCGAGGGCGATCATGCCGACGGGGTCGGTGGTGGGGGTGATGACGGCGCCGAAGACGAAGACGCCCATGATCACGCCGCGCCACCAGCCGGCCATGCGGCGGCCGGTGAGGACGCCGGTGAGGTTGAGCATGACCAGGACGAGCGGCAGCTCGAAGGCGAGGCCGAAGACGAGCACCATGCGCAGGGTGAAGTCGAGGACGTCGCCGAGAGAGAGGATGTTCGCGGAGCCCTCGGGCGTGAGGCTGATGAGGACCTTCACGCTGATGGGGAGGATGAGGTACGCGAGGTACGCGCCGGCGGCGAAGAGCGGCACGGCCGCGCCGACGAAGGCGTACGTGTACTTCTTCTCGTTCTTGTGCAGTCCGGGCGCGACGAAGGCCCACAGCTGGTAGAGCCAGATCGGGCTGGCGACGACGAGGCCCGTCGTCAGCGACAGCTGGATCGTCGTGCTGAAGGGGGCCATCAGCGTGTTGAAGGAGACGATCGCGCAGTTTCCGCCGTTGCTGGTGACGTCCGGTGCGCAGGTGGGCACCGACTTCGTCAGGAACTGCATCAGCTCCTCGCTGTACACGAGGGCGACGATCGTCACCGCTGCGATGGCGAGGAGGCCCTTCGCCATGCGGTTGCGGAGTTCGCGGAGGTGCTCCACGAGGGGCATCCGACCCTCGGGGTCCTTCTCCTGCTTGCGGGCAGACTTGAGCAACCCACGTCCTCATCTCGTGCGGCAGCCGCCGCACGGTGCGGCGGCCGCGGCGGACCGGGTCAGCGCTTGGTGGTGTCCGTGGGCTCGGTCACGGGACGCGCGCTGGTCACGTCGCCGGGAGCGGCCTGGATGGTGCGCGGGGCGGGCTGGTCCGGCGTTCCGGTTCCGGCGTGCGGCGGGTCGGCGGGCGCGTTCTGCTGGTCGTCGGACTTCATCGCCTTGGCCTCGCTCTTGAGGATGCGGGCCGACTTGCCGAGCGAGCGGGCCATGTCCGGGAGCTTCTTGGCGCCGAACAGCAGGATGATGACGACGAGAATGAGGATGATCTCGGTGGGGCCGAGCCTACCCATAGCTTTTACCTTCTTCACCGAGGCGACATGGTGTGCGTGCCCGGCGGGTCGGACAGGTGTCCGGCCACCGCGCTGTCTGCGATCGTAACCCGCAGGAGTAAACGGGGGGCAATGCCCGTGCGTACTCCCGATTGCGTCCCGCGCGCCCCGGCCGGGGCCGCCTCCCGCAGCGTACGCCACGGGTTCAGCGGAGCGTTTCCCCGGTGCGGGCGAGGTCGGTGGCGGCCTCCTCCAGTTCTTCGGCGGCCCGGGTGATCCGCTCGGTGGTGCGGGCCACTTGGCGGCCGAGGCGCTGGACCTCCAGGAAGACCTTGACGGCGAGGACGCCGAGGACGGCGAGGCCGAGGAAGCCGAGGGCGATGGCGAGCATGGGCCAGAACATGGGGCGAGCCTAGACGGTGGGCGGCGGGGGGTCGTTCAGACGGTGGTGTGGAGGCGCAGTGTCCTGACGCCGCCGCCGGTGAGGAGTTCGACGATGCGCTCGCCGGCGGGCTTGCGGACGGAGCTTCCGCATTCGGGGCAGGTGAAGGAGTAGAAGGTGGTGCGGCGACTGGCCCCGATGGCGAGGCGCAGGGCGTTGGCCGAGAGTTCGAAGCGGGAACGACAGTCGGGGCAGGCGGCCTTGAAGAGGACCGGCGCCACCGTCACCGCAAAACCGTGCATCACGGACATTTTCCCCATCTCTCCCGCTCCCGATCCGACTTCCTGTCCGGCTCCCGGCCCGCTCGCCCCTCCGGCCCACGACTCCACGGCTCGTGACGCTCCGGCGCCCGTCTCACCGGTCCACGACTCATCGGTCCGTGACGCGCCGACCCCCGTCTCACCGACCCACGGCTCCCCGGTCCCCGTGCCGCCGGCCCGCGGCGGGACGAGGGCCGGCGGGGCGTCCCCGCCGTGCCTCACTCGCTCTCGTACGCGGCGAGCGCGGCGGCGGCGGCCGTCCTGGCGCTGTCGGCCAGCTCGGCCGGCGCGACGATGCGCCCGTCGCTGCCGAGCCGGAGCGCGAGCCTCCGCAGCGAGGCCGGGTCCGGCGTCCGCAGGGTGATCCGCAGGCCGCCGTCGGGCAGCTCGTCGGCCCGGTCGTGCGGGTAGTACTCGGCGACCCACCGGCCGCCGGGGCCGACCTCGACCACGACCTCGGGGTCGTCGGCGGAGGGCTGGACCAGGTTCTCGGAGAGGTCCCGCAGCTCCAGCTCCGGCGGCGCGGCGGGCTTGTCGAGGAGGCGGATCTCCGCGACCCGGTCGAGCCGGAAGGTGCGGCGCGCCTCGGAGAGGCGGCACCAGGCCTCCATGTAGGTGTGGCCGACGGCGAAGAGCCGGATCGGGTCGACCTCGCGCTCGGTGAGCTCGTCGCGCGCGGGCGAGTAGTAGCGCACCCAGAGCCGGCGGCGCTCGGAGATCGCCCGGTCGACCTCGGCGAAGACCCCGCCCTCGGCCTCGAAGGTCACCGAGAGCCGGGCGCTGGCCCCGGCGGCCTCGCCGGCCGCGGCCTCCAGCTTGGCGGTGGCGCGCAGCAGGGCCTCCCGGTCGCTCTCGCGGAGCCCCGGGAGGGTGGCGACGGCGCGGGCGGCGACGAGCAGGGCGGTCGCCTCGTCGGCGGCGAGGCGCAGCGGGGCGGCGACGTCGTCGGGGTTGTGCCACCAGATCCGGTCGCCGTCGGTGTCGATGTCGAGGAGGTCGCCGCCCCGGAAGCTGGTGCCGCACATGGGCAGCACGTCCAGGTCGGAGATCAGCTCGTCCTCGGTGATGCCGAAGGCGCGCGCCACGTCGGCGACGTGGGCGCCGGGGCGCTCGCGGAGGTAGGTGACGAGGGAGAGCATCCGCCTCGTCTGGTCGATCGCGTTGGCAGCCATGCGTCCGTCTTTCCCCTCAGCCCTTGGCCACGGCGCGCAGCCGGTCCACCACGTCGGCCCGCAGATCGGCCGGTTCCAGTACGACGACGTCGGGGCCGAACTCGACGAGCCAGGCGTCGAGGCCGTGCCCGTACGGGATCTCCAGCTCGTCCCAGCCGTCGGCGCCCTCCCGCACGGACTGGGCGCGGGCCCGCAGCGGGTAGCCGGCGCCGGCGCGGAGCCGGATGCGGGCGGAGCGGGTGGCGGTCTCGCCGGCCCAGCTCTCGACGGTCTCCCGGACGGTGACGACGTCGGGCACGGGCGCGGTGAAGGCGCCGGCCCGGGAGCGGACCTTGCCGGTGATCCGGGAGAGGCGGAAGACGCGCTCGGCGCCGCGGTCGCGGTCCCAGCCCGCGAGGTACCAGTGGCCGCGCCAGCATTCGAGGGTCCAGGGCTCGACGTGGCGGGGCTCGGGCCGTGCGGCGTTGGCCTTGCGGTAGTCGAAGACGACGGGCCGCCGGTCGCGACAGGCCAGCATGAGGGGCTCGAAGGCGGCCTCGCGGACCGGGATGCGGGGTTCGAGGGCGCTGGGCTGGACGTCGTACGAGTCCTCCGCCTCGGGCATGCCGGCGGCACGGAGCTTCTGGAGGGCGCCGCTGGCGGCTCCGGCGAGGCGGGCCTGCTGCCAGACCTTGGCGGCGAGGCCGAGCGCGGCGGCCTCCTCGGCGTCGAGGGTGATGGGCGGCAGCCGGTTGGAGTCGCGGCGGGCCAGGTAGCCGGTCTCGCCGTCCAGGTTCTCGACGGTCTCGATGACGAGGCCGAGTTCGCGGAGATCGTCCTTGTCGCGCTCGAACATGCGGTTGAAGGCGTCCTCGCCGCTCGCTTCGAGGTACGCCTCGATGGAGCCGCGGAGTTCGCGCTTGCTGAGCGGGCGGCGCGTCCCGAGCAGGCACAGCGCGAGATTCATCAGCCGCTCGGACTTGGCAATCGCCATTGACGCCCCGCACCTCTTCCGCCGGTTCCACTTCTCGGACGTCCGACCGTACCGTCCCGGGGTCCCGGGACAAAAGCCGAGGACCCCCGCCGTGGACGGCGGGGGTCCTCGGGACCTCGTCGGGGCGGGTCAGCGCTTGCCGACGCCCACGAGGTCGCAGACGAAGATCAGCGTCTCGCCGGGGGCGATGGCGCTGCCGGCGCCGCGGTCGCCGTAGGCGAGGTGCGCGGGGATGACGAGCTGGCGGCGGCCGCCGACCTTCATGCCCTGGACGCCCTGGTCCCAGCCCTGGATGACCTGGCCGACGCCGAGCTGGAAGCCGAGCGGGGTGCCGCGGTTCCAGGAGGCGTCGAACTCCTCGCCGGTGGAGAAGGCCACGCCCACGTAGTGGACCTGGACGACGTCGCCGGCCTCGGCGATGTCGCCGTCGCCCTCCCAGATGTCCTTGATCTCCAGGTCCTTCGGCGGCTCGCCACCCGGGAAGTCGACCTCGGGCTTCTCGATGCTCACTGCTGTGTGCTCCTTCTTGTGGTGCGTCGATCCGGAACAGTCTCACAGATCGGTGATCGAATCGGTGACGTCGGTGACCGGAGTGGTGATGCCGGTGACCGGATCGACGATCGGTCCGGCGGTCGGTCCGCCGATCAGGCGACGCCCAGGATGTCGACCGAGAAGACCAGCGTGTTCTTCGCCAGCTCGCTGCTCGGGTTGGCCCCGTAGCCCAGCGCCGGGGGGATCACCAGGAGCACGCGGTCGCCGACGTTCTTGCCGACCAGGCCCTTGTCCCAGCCCTGGACCACCGATCCGGTGCCGATCTGGAAGGCGGTGGCGCCCCCGTGGTCCCAGGAGGAGTCGAACTTCTTGCCGTCCTCCCACTTCACGCCGGTGTACTGGGCGATGAGTCCCTGGCCCGCCTCGACCTTGGGGCCCGTGCCCTTGATGAGCACCTGCTCCTTGAGCGCGGTGGGGGCCTTCTCGCCCTTCGGGATGGTGATCGTCGCGGCGGCCTGGGAGGGGGCCTTCACCTCCGGCATGCCGGCCGCGGGCGCCGCCTGGGTGCCCTTGACCTCGGCCTTGGAGTCCACCGTGGCGGCGCCCGCGACGTCGACGACCCAGACCAGGGTGTCGGTGGCCTTCAGGCCCGACTGCGGGTTCAGGTTCTCGCCGACCAGGTCGCCCGCGGTCCCCTGGACGAGGATGCGGGAGCCGGCCTTCTTGCCCTCCACCGCGTTGAGGACCTTCTCCGGCAGCTGCTGGCTCGGCTGGCCGAGCCGCTCGACGGACTGCGGGTGGGCTCCCTCGGCGGCGGGCGTCTGCTGCTGGGCCCAGGTGCCGCCGAGCGGCTTGTCGTCCTGCCACTTCTCGACGGTCCAGTCCAGCCTGACGAAGTCGCCCTTCTTGACCGTCGCCCCGCTGCCCTCCGTGACGGTCTCGATCACCGTCTTGCCGGCGGCCTTGGCGTCCTTGGGGACGACGACGTCCGGCTGGGCGCCGAACTTCCCCTTGACCTCGGCCACCGCGCCGTCCGAGGAGCCGCCCTTCTCCGAGTCCGAACCGCACGCGGCGGTGATCAGCAGGACGGGCACGGCAAAGAGCGCGGCGATGCGTCGCTTCGTGTTGTAGTTCATCAGTCCAACTGGGAGTCGGGGCCATGGGAACGTCCACACTCTACGGTGCGGCCCGTGCCCCGCAGGGGTTCTGCCGTACCCGACCCACGGAACCGAGGCCGCGCCCCCAGGGGGGCGCGGCCTTCGGCGCACGGGGCTGACCCGGGGTCCGGGTCAGCTTCCGTACGCCGCGTTCACCCTTGCGGTGAACCGGTCACATGCCGGCGATCAGCTTCTCCACGCGGTCGTCGACGGAGCGGAACGGGTCCTTGCACAGGACCGTGCGCTGCGCCTGGTCGTTGAGCTTGAGGTGGACCCAGTCGACGGTGAAGTCCCGGCGCTGCTCCTGGGCGCGGCGGATGAAGTCGCCGCGGAGGCGGGCCCGGGTGGTCTGCGGGGGCACGGACTTGCCCTCGAAGATCTTCAGGTCGTTGCAGATCCGGGCCGCCTGCCCGTTCTTCTGGAGCAGGTAGTACAGGCCGCGGCGGCGGTGGATGTCGTGGTAGGCGAGGTCTATCTGCGCGACCCTCGGGTTCGACATGGTCATGTTGTGCTTGGCCCGGTACCGCTCGATGAGCTTGTACTTCATGACCCAGTCGATCTCGGTCTCGATGCGGTCCAGCTGCTCGGCCTCGATCGCGTCGAGCGTGCGGCCCCAGAGCTCCAGGACCTGGGCGACGGTGCCGCTGCGGATGCCGCGGCGGTCGACGAAGTCCACGGCCTTCTCGTAGTACTCGCGCTGGACCTCCAGGGCGGAGGCCTCGCGTCCGCTGGCGAGCCGGACCTTGCGCTGGCCGGTGATGTCGTGGCTGACCTCGCGGATGGCCCGGATGGGGTTCTCCAGGGTCAGGTCGCGCATCACGGTGCCGGCCTCGATCATGCGGAGCACGAGGTCGGTGGCGCCGACCTTGAGCAGCATGGTCGTCTCGGACATGTTCGAGTCGCCGACGATGACGTGGAGCCTGCGGTAGCGCTCGGCGTCGGCGTGCGGCTCGTCCCGGGTGTTGATGATGGGGCGCGAGCGGGTGGTGGCGGAGCTGACGCCCTCCCAGATGTGCTCGGCGCGCTGGGAGACGCAGTAGACCGCGCCGCGCGGGGTCTGGAGGACCTTCCCCGCACCGCAGATGAGCTGCCGGGTGACGAGGAAGGGAATGAGGATGTCCGCGAGCCGGGAGAACTCCCCGTGGCGGGCGACGAGATAGTTCTCGTGGCAGCCGTAGGAGTTTCCGGCCGAGTCGGTGTTGTTCTTGAAGAGGTAGACGTCGCCCGCGATTCCCTCCTCGTGCAGGCGGCGTTCGGCGTCGACGAGCAGGCCTTCGAGAATGCGCTCGCCGGCCTTGTCGTGGGTGACCAGTTCGGTCACGTTGTCGCATTCCGGCGTTGCGTATTCCGGATGCGAACCCACGTCGAGGTACAGGCGGGCGCCGTTCCGCAGGAAGACGTTGCTGCTGCGGCCCCATGACACGACACGGCGGAAGAGGTAGCGCGCCACTTCGTCAGGAGACAGTCGGCGCTGTCCCCTGAACGTGCACGTGACGCCGTACTCGTTCTCCAGCCCGAAAATGCGGCGGTCCATGACTGAACATTACGCCTGACGGCCTGTGCTGAAACCGGGTTGGACACTCACGTTCGGATCATTTTCCGATCAGGGCGTGTTCTTTTCGCCGTGCGCGGCGGCGGGGGCGTCCGCGTCGGCGGCGTGTCGTGCCCCGGCGCCGGGAGGTTCGGGGGCCGTGGGGGCGTCCAGGACGCGGGTGGTGGCGAGGAGGACGGCGAAGGCGACGAGGCCGCCCACTCCTGCGACGGCGAAGCCGGACGCGGTCCCGGCGAGTTCGACGACGGGTCCCGCGACGGCGGAGCCGAGGGCCGAGCCGACGCCGAAGGTGGTGACGAGCCACGAGAAGGCCTCGGTGACGGTGCCGCGCGGCGCGTGCCGGTCGACGACGAGGAAGGCGCAGGCGAGGGCGGGGGCCAGGAAGACGCCGGAGAGGACCGAGAGGCCCGTCATGGCCGCGGGGCCGGGGACGAGGACCAGCGGCAGGTAGCAGACCGCGAGGAGCAGGACGAGGACGCGCAGGCGCCGCTCGGGCGCCCCGGCCCACCGGCGGGCGCCGTAGGCGACGCCGCCGAGGAGCGCGCCGAGGCCGAGGGCTGCCATGAGCCAGCCGTAGACGGAGGGCGTGCCCCGGTCGTCGGCGTAGGCGACGGCGGCGACGGTGATGGAGCCGAGGGCGAGTCCGACGAAGAAGAAGGAGCCGAGGAGGGCGAGGAGGCCGGGCGAGCGCAGGGCGCCCAGCCAGTGGGCCTCGCGGGGTGCGGAGCGCCAGGTGCGGGAGGGCTCGGAGAGGACGACGGCGAGGGCGCCGAGGACACCCAGGGCGTTGATGACGAGGAGGGCGGCGGCCGGGGACCAGAGGGAGACCAGGAGCGTCAGGAGCAGGGGCCCGGCGGTGAACATGACCTCCTGGGCGACCGCGTCGAGGGCGTACGCGCGGTGGACCCGGTCCTCGCGGCCGAGGACGCTCGGCCACAGGGCCCGCAGGCCGCCCTCCAGGGGCGGGGTGAAGAGGCCCGCGAGGACGACGGCGGCGTAGGCGAGGCCGAGGTGGCCGATGCCGGTGAGGGCGAGCAGGGCCATGCCGAGGGCGGAGAGGACGGCGGCGGGCAGCTGGACCCGGGGCTGGCCCTTGAGGTCGACGGCCCGGCCGAGGAGGGGCTGGCCGAGGGCGGTGGCGATGCCGTAGGCGGCGATGAGGCCGCCGGCGAGGGTGTAGCTGCCGCCCTGGTCGCGGACGAAGAGGGTGAGGGCGACGGGGCCGGTGCCGTGGGGCAGGCGCCCCACGAGGGTGCCGGCGAGCAGCCGGGCCGCGTGCGGCGCCCGGAGTATGTCGAGATAGCCGCCGTGTGCCGGTGCCTCGGTGGCCATGCCGGTCTCCCCTCGCCTCGGATCTTCCCGAAGTTTTACGTATAACGTCCGACGTCATACGTACCATGACGGCTGTACGCGGGTCCACCCCGCGTCCCTGGGACCGTCCGACGCGGAGGCTTGTGTGCAGACCCCGGAGCCGCCCGGCGGCACACGCCCGACCAGCCGGGACGTCGCCCGGGCCGCGGGCGTCTCGCAGGCCACCGTCTCCCTGGTGCTCGGCGACAAGTGGCGCGGCCGGGTCTCCGAGCGCACCGCGGGCGCCGTGCGGGAGGCCGCCCGGGGGCTCGGCTACCGGCCCAACCTGGCCGCCCGCAACCTCCGGCTCGGCCGCACCAGGACGGCCCTGCTCGTCGTCCCGGCCCTCACCAACGAGTTCTTCGCCCACGTCTACACGGGCGCCGCCGAGGCGGCGGCCCGGCACGGCTTCGGCGTCGTCCTCTACCCCTCCCCCGACGGCGTGGGACCGGCCCGGGACCCCTTCGCCTCCGCGCAGGCCGCCCTCGACGGCGTGATCGCCTCCTCCATGGCGGCCGAGGCCCTGGAGGCCTTCCGGGGCACCGACCTGCCGCTCGTCATGCTCGACAGCGACCCGGCCGGCACGGGCGCCGCCGCCCATCTGAACCTCGACGTGGCGGACGGGATGCGCCGGGTGACCGGGCACCTGCTCGATCTCGGCCACCGCCGCTTCCTGCACCTGGCGTCCGCGGCCCCGTCCTGGACCTTCGACGTCCGGGCCGACGCGCTCGCCCGGGAGCTGCGCGGGACGGAGGTCCGCACCGTGCGGACGCCGCTGAACGTCGCGGACGCGCGGGAGGCGGCGACCCTGGCCCTGGCCGCCCCCGGGCCCCGTCCCACGGCGGTGGTCTGCGACGACGACATCCTCGCGGCCGGCGTCTACAAGGCCGCGCGCCGGCTCGGTCTGCGCATCCCGGAGGACCTGTCGGTCACCGGCTTCGACGACATGGCCCTGGCCACGGTGGTCGAGCCCGAGCTCACCACCGTCCGGCTGCCCGCCGAGGAGTTCGGCCGGCGGGGCATGGAGGCGCTCCTCGCCGTCCTCACGGGCGAACCGCCCCGCCCGGAGACCCTCCCCGTCGCCCTGGTCCCCCGGGGCTCCTCGGGGCCCGCCCCGGCCGCCTGAGGCACTTCCGGAGGCGGACGGCCCGAGGGGCCCCGACCGCTCGCGCGCGCCGGGGCCCCTCGGGTGAAAGGTCCGCCTACTCCTCGGGAGCCTCGTCGGAGGGCTCGTCCGTCTTCGTCACCGCCGCGTTGTCCGCCTCCAGGAGGCGCGACAGCTGCCGCCCGACGATCCGCTTGAACTTGCGCTGCTGCGGGCGCGTGCGGTCCAGGACCGCCACCTCCAGGCGCTCGGCGGGGATGTCCCGCTCGCTGCCGTTGGTGTCCCGGGAGAGCGCCTGCACGGCCAGCTTCAGGGCCTCGGCCAGGGACATGCCGTCCCGGTGCCGCTGGTCGAGGAAGGAGCTGATCTGCTCGGCGTTCCCGCCGACCGCGACCGAGCCGTGCTCGTCGACGATCGAGCCGTCGTGCGGCAGCCGGTAGATCTGGTCGCCCTCCGGCTCGGTGCCGACCTCGGCGACGACCAGCTCCACCTCGTACGGCTTCTCCCCCGCGCTGGAGAAGATGGTGCCGAGCGTCTGCGCGTAGACGTTGGCCAGGCCGCGCGCGGTGACGTCGTCCCGGTCGTAGGTGTATCCCCGCAGGTCGGCGTAGCGCACGCCGCCGATGCGCAGGTTCTCGTACTCGTTGTACTTGCCGGCGGCCGCGAAGCCGATCCGGTCGTAGATCTCGCTGAACTTGTGGAGGGCGCGGGACGGGTTCTCGCCGACGAAGACGATGCCGTCGGCGTACTGGAGGACGACGAGGCTGCGGCCCCGGGCGATGCCCTTGCGGGCGTACTCGGCCCGGTCGGCCATGGCCTGCTGGGGTGAGACGTAGAACGGAGTGGACACCGGCGGTCCGTCCCTTTCTTCTGGGCTTCTGGAGCGACGAGTGGTCAGAGCAGGGCGGCGCGCGGCCCGTCGGGCTGCTCGAGCCGTCGCTCGGTGATCGACCGGGCAAGCTCGGAGGACTCGGCCTCGGTGAGCCTGCGGAAGCCCTCGTCGGTGATGACGGTGACGATCGGGAAGATCCGGCGGGCCAGGTCCGGGCCGCCGGTCGCGGAGTCGTCGTCCGCCGCGTCGTACAGGGCCTGCACGACCAGCGTGGTGGCCTGCTGCTCGGTCAGGTCGTCGCGGTAGAGCTTCTTCATCGAGCCCCGGGCGAAGATCGAGCCCGAGCCGGTGGCGGCGAAGCCGTGCTCCTCGGAGCGGCCGCCGGTCACGTCGTAGGAGAAGATCCGGCCCTTCTCCTTGCCCTCGTCCCAGCCCGCGAAGAGCGGCACGACGGCGAGGCCCTGCATGGCCATGCCGAGGTTGCCGCGGATCATGGTGGAGAGGCGGTTCGCCTTGCCCTCCAGGGAGAGCGTCGCGCCCTCCACCTTCTCGAAGTGCTCCAGCTCCAGCTGGAACAGCTTGACCATCTCCACCGCCAGGCCGGCGGTGCCGGCGATGCCGACCGCGGAGTACTCGTCGGCCGGGAACACCTTCTCGATGTCCCGCTGCGCGATCATGTTGCCCATGGTGGCGCGGCGGTCGCCTGCGAGGACGACCCCGCCGGGGAACGTGGCGGCCACGATGGTCGTGCCGTGGGGGGCCTCGACGATGCCCTCCGGAAGCTTCCGGTGGCCGGGGAGCAGATCCGGCGAGTGCGCGGACAGGAAGTCCAGGAACGAGGACGAGCCCGGCGTCAGGAAGGCCGCCGGCAGACGCCCGGTGCTACGAGGGTTGGCTTCCACGCGATTCCTTCCGGGTGGGAGAGTCGGCCCGCCGTGCGGAGCGCGGGCCGATCTTGCTTGCTGTGCACGGACCTTACCCGTGCCACGGCCTGTCATCCGTCCCCGGACCCGCGGCTTTCTCCGGGGCTCCGGGGACGGAGGACGACAGGTGCGCGAGGGGGCTACTCGCCGCCCTTCTGCACGAACGATCGAACGAAGTCCTCGGCGTTCTCCTCCAGGACGTCGTCGATCTCGTCCAGGACGGAGTCCACGTCCTCGCTCAGCTTCTCCTGGCGCTCCTGGAGGTCGGAGCTCGCCTCCGTGGTGGTCTCCTCGACCTCCTCCGTGGAGCGCGTCGCCTTCTGCTGTCCGCCGCCGGTGTCCTTGGTCGCCATATCCCTCACCCCGCTCGAATGGGCCCGCTCGGTTGAGTCCTTGCAAGATCAGACCCTATAGGTCGGGTCCGACTTCGGCCTCGTGGTTTCCACAACGCCCGGGCACTGGTTCCATGATTCCCAGCGCCGGGGCATTTCAGGCTCGTACCGGGCTCCCGGTTCAGTCGCCCGAGAGCACGCGCACCAGTTCCTCCGCCGTGCGGCAGCGGTCCAGGAGCGATTTCACGTGCGCCTTGGTGCCCCGGAGGGGCTCCAGGGTCGGGACGCGCTGGAGCGAGTCCCGACCCGGCAGGTCGAAGATCACCGAGTCCCAGGAGGCCGCGGCGACGTCGTCGGCGTACTGCTCCAGACAGCGGCCCCGGAAGTAGGCCCGGGTGTCCTCGGGGGGCTCCGTCTCGGCCCGCTCCACCTCGGCCTCGTCCAGGAGCCGCTTCATGCGCCCGCGGGCCGCCAGGCGGTTGTAGAGGCCCTTGTCGGGGCGCACGTCCGCGTACTGGAGGTCCACCAGGTGCAGCCGGGCGGCGTCCCAGTCCAGGCCATCACGGCGCCGGTAGCCCTCCATGAGCTCCCGCTTGGCGACCCAGTCGAGCTCGCCGGCCAGGCTCATGGGGTCGTTCTCCAGCCGGTTGAGGGTGTCCTCCCAGCGGGTCAGGACGTCCCTGGTCTGCTCGTCCGCGTCCGCGCCGTACCGCTCGTCCACGTACTTCCTGGCCAGCTCGAAGTACTCCATCTGGAGCTGTACGGCGGTGAGTGTCCGGCCGCTGCGGAGCGTGACCAGGTACTGGAGCGAGGGGTCGTGCGAGACCTGGTGGAGGGTGCGCACCGGCTGGTCGACGGCGAGGTCGACGGTGATGAAGCCGTCCTCGATCATCGACAGGACCAGCGCGGTGGTGCCCAGCTTGAGGTAGGTCGAGATCTCCGAGAGGTTCGCGTCGCCGATGATCACGTGCAGGCGGCGGTAGCGCTCGGCGTCGGCGTGCGGCTCGTCCCGGGTGTTGATGATGGGCCGTTTGAGGGTGGTCTCCAGGCCCACCTCGACCTCGAAGTAGTCGGCGCGCTGGCTGATCTGGAAGCCGTGCTCCCGCCCGTCCTGGCCGATGCCGACCCGTCCCGCGCCGGTCACGACCTGGCGGGAGACGAAGAAGGGGGTCAGGTGGCGCACGATGTCCGAGAAGGGGGTCTCCCGCTTCATCAGGTAGTTCTCGTGCGTGCCGTAGGACGCGCCCTTGTTGTCGGTGTTGTTCTTGTACAGGTGGATGGGCTGGGCGCCGGGAAGCTGGGCGGCGCGCTCGGCGGCCTCCGCCATGATCCGCTCGCCGGCCTTGTCCCAGAGGACGGCGTCGCGGGGGTTGGTGATCTCCGGGGAGCTGTACTCGGGGTGGGCGTGGTCCACGTAGAGCCGGGCCCCGTTGGTGAGGATCACGTTGGCCAGGCCGATGTCCTCGTCGGTGAGCTGGCTGGAGTCGGCGGCCTCGCGGGCGAGGTCGAAGCCGCGGGCGTCCCGCAGCGGGTTCTCCTCCTCGAAGTCCCAGCGGGCGCGGCGCGCCCGGTGCATCGCCGCCGCGTAGGCGTTGACGATCTGGGACGAGGTGAGCATGGCATTGGCGTTCGGGTGGCCCGGGACGGAGATCCCGTACTCCGTCTCGATGCCCATTACTCGCCGTACGGTCATGCGGCCCTCCTTGCCCGGCGGCGCTCACTGTGCGCGACTCGGCGGTACCGAAGAGCCTAGATCGGCTCCGCGCTGGTGGGGAGATCGTTTGCGGTATTTCCCTGAGCCTGTGGTGCCGGGGGAAATGCTGGATGGAATGCGACGGCTGCGGATGCCCGGTTTCCGGACATCCGCAGCCGGTGGGCGTTTTACAGGTACTGGCCGGTATTGGCCACCGTGTCGATGGAGCGCCCGGTGTCCGCACCCTGCTTTCCGGTGACGAGCGTGCGGATGAACACGATCCGCTCGCCCTTCTTTCCGGAGATACGGGCCCAGTCGTCGGGGTTGGTGGTGTTGGGCAGGTCCTCGTTCTCCTTGAACTCGTCCACGCACGCCTGGAGGAGGTGGGAGACCCGGATGCCCTTCTGGTTGTGGTCGAGGAAGGCCTTGATGGCCATCTTCTTGGCCCGGTCCACGATGTTCTGGATCATCGCGCCGGAGTTGAAGTCCTTGAAGTACAGGACTTCCTTGTCACCGTTGGCGTACGTGACTTCGAGGAAGCGGTTCTCCTCGGATTCCGCGTACATCTGCTCGACGACGGACTGGATCATTCCGTGGGCGGCGGCGGCCTTCGAGCCGGCGTGCTCGGAGATGTCGTCCTCGTGCAGCGGCAGGTTGGCCGTGAGGTACTTCGCGAAGATGTCCTTCGCCGCCTCCGCGTCCGGACGCTCGATCTTGATCTTGACGTCGAGCCGACCGGGCCGCAGGATCGCGGGGTCGATCATGTCCTCGCGGTTGGAGGCGCCGATGACGATGACGTTCTCCAGGCCCTCCACGCCGTCGATCTCGGCGAGCAGCTGCGGGACGATGGTGTTCTCCACGTCCGAGCTGACACCGGATCCACGGGTGCGGAAGAGGGATTCCATCTCGTCGAAGAAGACGATGACGGGGGTCCCCTCGCTCGCCTTCTCCCGCGCACGCTGGAAGACGAGGCGGATGTGCCGCTCGGTCTCGCCGACGTACTTGTTGAGGAGCTCGGGGCCCTTGATGTTGAGGAAGTAGGACTTCCCCGCGGGCTGACCGGTCACCTCGGCGACCTTCTTGGCCAGGGAGTTGGCCACGGCCTTCGCGATCAGCGTCTTGCCGCAGCCGGGCGGGCCGTAGAGCAGGATGCCCTTCGGCGGCCGCAGTTCGTGCTCCTTGAAGAGGTCCGGGTAGAGGTACGGGAGCTCGACCGCGTCGCGGATCAGCTCGATCTGGTTGCCCAGGCCGCCGATCTTCTCGTAGTCGACGTCCGGGACCTCTTCGAGGACGAGCTCTTCGACCTCGCTCTTGGGGACCACTTCGTAGACGTAGCCGGACCGGGGGTCGAGCAGCAGGGCGTCGCCGGAGCGGATGGTGACGTCCAGCAGGGGCTCGGCGAGCCTCACCACCCTCTCCTCGTCCGTGTGCCCGACCACCAGGGCGCGCTCGCCGTCCTCGAGGATCTCCTTGAGGGTGACGATGTCGCCGGCGCGCTCGAACTCCATGGCCTCGACCACGTTGAGCGCTTCGTTGAGCATGACTTCCTGGCCGCGCCTGAGCTCTTCGAGCTCGATGCTCGGGCTGACGTTCACCCGGAGCTTGCGACCACCGGTGAAGATGTCGCACGTGCCGTCCTCGTTGGCCTGCAGGAAGACACCGAAGCCGGCCGGCGGCTGCGCGAGCCGGTCGACCTCCTCCTTGAGGGCCACGATCTGGTCGCGGGCCTCACGGAGCGTGCTCGCCAGACGTTCGTTCTGCGCGGACACGCCGGCCAGGTTGGTCTGCAGCTCGACGATCCGCTCTTCGAGAATCCTCGTGTGACGCGGAGAGTCGGCGAGCTTGCGGCGCAGGACGGCGATTTCCTGCTCGAGATAGGCAACCTGGCCGGCGGGGTCTTCAGACCCTCGCCCCGGCCGGATGCCGCGGTTGATGTCGTCGTCGTGGGCTGCCACGGTCCTCACCTCCTCCAAGGGGAGCTGGACGCTTCCTGACCCTACCTGCGTGGGTGGTGATTGAAACCCCTAGATCAAAAAGACTCCGGGGTGTGTCCGATCTTCACCCTTGCGCTTCCCCTCTCGCCAGGGGAATACCCACCCTTCACCGTCTGAAAGCGGGCGGTTGTATCGTCGTTACCGGCCAACACCCTCCAAGGGCGGCCGGACTTATCGAGCGAAGCAGAAACGGCGGGAGACATGACCGTGCGGAACGAGGCCCCGGCGACGGGCGCCGGCGAGGCGCTGGAGGTCTGGATCGACCAGGACCTGTGCACCGGGGACGGGATCTGCGCGCAGTACGCTCCCGAGGTCTTCGAGCTGGACATCGACGGGCTCGCTTATGTGAAGAGCGCCGACGACGAGCTCCTCCAGGACACCGGTGCCACCACCCCGGTGCCGCTGCCGCTGCTCCAGGACGTGGTGGACTCCGCGAAGGAGTGCCCGGGCGACTGCATCCACGTGCGCCGGGTCGCGGACAAGGTCGAGGTGTACGGCCCCGACGCGGAGTGACGGGTCAGGCGCCGCGCGCCTCGTCCTGGCCGGCGCGGACGAAGGCGCCGCCCCGCCAGCGCCAGCTGACCTGCTCCTTCTCGTCCGGGCAGCAGCGGGGGACGTCGAAGGACGAGTAGCCGAGGAGGGTGGCGAGCACCGCCCCGTCGCGTACGGCGAGCTCGGTGACGCTGCGGTGCTGGTCGGGTGCGACGAGCGTGGCCACCACGCGCGCGGGCGCGTCCGCCCCCTTGCCGCGGGTGAGGACGTAGACGCCGCTCGGCGGGGTGCCGGAGCCGGCTTCGCAGTGTACGACCGCAACGGTCTCGGGGTTCCCGTCGCCGTCCAGGTCCCCGGAGGCCCGCTTGGCGACCGTACGGGGGCCTCCCCCGCACTCCACGGGGTACGCGACTCCTGCGGCCTCGGGGGCGGCGGCCGGGCGCGGGGCGGCGGCCGCGGTCGCGGTGGTGGTTCCG
The DNA here is from genome assembly GCF_009299385.1 of Streptomyces cinereoruber. NCBI lineage: Bacteria > Bacillati > Actinomycetota > Actinomycetes > Kitasatosporales > Streptomycetaceae > Streptomyces > Streptomyces cinereoruber. The sequence goes on from NZ_CP023693.1 coordinate 1,650,581, forward strand.
ACGGGGCCGGGCTGGAGGAGTCCCGCGAGGGCGACGACCGCGGCGGTCGCGGTCGCGGTGGCCAGCCAGTGCATCGGCCCGGCGTGGGTGTGCGCGAGGTCGGTGAGGTCCGGGGCGGCGGGCAGCTGCACGCGAGACGTCTCCTGTGGGGTGGTGCGACGAGGGTTTCCGGCATCGTGCCACACGTCACAGGGGGACGGAACACGTGGGGTGAAGGGCGGACGGCCGCCTCCCGGAGGGTCCGGGCCGGCGCCCGTGTTCCCGGCCGTCGCCCGGGGCCCGGGCGGTCGCCCGCGGATCGAACCGTTCCCCGGGGGGCTCGAACATGAGGACGCCGCCGCCGAGTTCCGCTCGGGGCGGGAACTCGGCGGCGGCGTGCCACGGGTGTCGGGACGTCAGCCCTTGTTGGGGCCCTCGTAGTCCTCGCCGTAGGCTCCCTTGGCGGGGCGGCGGCGACGCATCGGGGGCTCGACCCCGTCCGCGAGGCGGCGGGCGGTGACGAGGAAGCCGGTGTGGCCGATCATGCGGTGGTCGGGGCGGACGGCGAGGCCCTCCACGTGCCAGTTGCGGATCATGGACTCCCAGGGCTGCGGCTCGGCGTAGCAGCCGAACTCGCGGATGGACTCCACGGTGCGGGCGAGCTGGGTGGTGGTCGCCACGTAGCAGCAGAGGATGCCGCCGGGGACGAGGGCCTTGGAGACGGCCTCCAGACACTCCCAGGGGGCGAGCATGTCCAGGATGACGCGGTCGACGTCGGTGTCGGACAGGTTGTCCTGGAGGTCGCCGACGGTCAGCCGCCACGCGGGGTGGGGGCCGCCGAAGTAGCGCTCGACGTTGCCCTTGGCGATCTCGGCGAAGTCCTCGCGGCGCTCGTAGGAGTGCAGCATGCCGCTGTCCCCGATGGCGCGCAGGAGGAAGCTGCTGAGCGATCCCGAGCCCACCCCGGCCTCCACGACGCGTGCGCCGGGGAAGATGTCGGCGAAGGCCAGGATCTGCCCCGCGTCCTTGGGGTAGACCACGGCGGCGCCGCGGGGCATGGACAGGACGTAGTCGGGGAGCAGGGGGCGCAGCGCGAGGTAGGCGACGTTTCCGGTGGTGCGGACAACGCTGCCCTCGGGGGCGCCGATCAGTTCGTCGTGCGGGAAAGAACCCTTGTGGGTGTGGAAGTTCTTTCCCTCTTCGAGCGTGAACGTGTAGTGACGGCCCTTGGGGTCGGTCAGCTGAACCTGGTCCCCGACCTTGAAGGGCCCGCGTCGGCGGGCGGCACCGGTCGGTTCGGACATACGAGCAGGATACCGGGGTTACGAACCGGGTCGTGCCATGGCCCTGACGAAGGCCCGTTCGACGTCCGCGGTGGAGAGGACTCCGTAGATCGCGCCGGTCTCCTCGACGACCAGGTACTCGGTGGCCGGGCTGGCGCGGAGGTGGTCGAGGAGGGGCTGTCCGGTGAGCTCGGCCGGGACCCGCATGCCGTCGGCGAGGTCCTGGGAGAGGGTGCTGACGGCGACCCAGGGGCGCCGGTGCTGGGGCACGGCGGCGATGGCGGCCTCGCGGACGATGCCGGTGGGCTCGCCGGTGCCGTCCACGACGACCAGGGCGCGGGCGCCCGCCTCGTTGGCCCGGCGGAGGGCCTCGGAGAGCGGGGTGACGGGCTCCACGGGGATGGCGCGCCGGGTGAGGGAGCGGGCGCTGAGTTCGGGGAGGTGTTCGCGCAGCCGGGCCATGCGGAGGCTGTTGCCGGCGCCGGTCCAGATGATGGCGGCGAGGATCGCGGCGAGCAGGGCGTCGGTGACGGTGTCGAAGCCGCTGATGTCCTCGGTGGAGTTGCCGAGGAGTCCGGTGCGGGTCAGCAGGGGCAGGCCGACGAGGACGAGGACGGCGAGGGCGCGGCCGACCCAGGCGGCGGCGACGGTGCCGCTCATGGGCTTGCCGGTGATCTTCCAGATAACGGCGCGGAGCATCCGGCCGCCGTCGAGCGGGAGGCCGGGGAGCAGGTTGAAGACGGCGACGATCAGGTTGGAGATCATCAGGCCGGCGAGGAGGACGCCGGGGACGGTGCCGGGCTCGACGGCGTACAGGGAGAGGTAGAACAGGCCGGCGAGGACGAGGGAGAGGAGGGGGCCGACGAAGGCGAGGACGAATTCGCGGCCGGGGGTCTCGCTCTCCTTCTCGATCTCGGAGACGCCGCCGAAGAACTGGAGCTGGATGCGGCGCACGGGCAGCTTGAAGCGGAGCGCGGCGATCGTGTGGGCCAGTTCGTGGACGAGCACGGAGGCGTAGAAGGCGACCGCGAAGAAGAGGGAGACGAGGTAGCGGGCGGCGCCGAGGTCGGGCAGGACGCGTTCGATCTGGTCGCCGAAGACCCAGGTGATGAGGGCGGCCACCAGGAACCAGCTGGGGGCGACGTAGACGGGCACGCCGAAGGGCCGGCCCATGAGGATGCCTCCGCCGGGCTCCTCGGTCCGCTGCGGCTTGGGCTCGTCCTGGTTCACGGGTTCCTTTCGTCGCGCCGGTGTGGTCCGCGTCGTTGCGTCACGGTTCGATCATGCAGTGCGACGGGGTCCCGGGTCGATGGTATGCGTCCGGTTGTCGGTGGCGGGTCGTAGGGTCGGGGTCATGAGTACGAGCGAGCGGGTGCCGATGGAGCCGAGAGCGCCCATGTCGTTGTCGCCGTCGCGGGCGAGCGATTTCATGCAGTGTCCGCTGCTGTACCGGTTCCGGGTGATCGACCGGCTGCCGGAGAAGCCGAGTGCGGCGGCGACCCGGGGCACGCTGGTGCACGCCGTCCTGGAGCGGCTCTTCGACGATCCGGCGGCGGAGCGGACGGCGCCGCGGGCGAAGGCGATGGTGCCGGGGCAGTGGGAGCGGCTGCTGGCGTCGAAGCCGGAGCTGGGCGAGCTGTTCGCGGAGGATCCGGACGGGGAGCGGCTGGCGGGGTGGCTGGTCGAGGCGGAGCGGCTGGTCGAGCGGTGGTTCACGCTGGAGGACCCGACGCGTCTGGAGCCGGCCGAGCGCGAGCTGTTCGTGGAGACGGAGCTGGATTCGGGGCTGCGGCTGCGCGGGGTGATCGACCGGATCGACGTGGCGCCCTCGGGAGACGTGCGGATCGTCGACTACAAGACGGGCAAGGCGCCCCGGCCGGAGTACCGGGACGGCGCGCTGTTCCAGATGACCTTCTACGCGCTGGTGGTCCGGCGGCTGAAGGGGGTGGTCCCGAGGCGGCTCCAGCTGGTGTACCTGGGCAGCGGGGAGGTGCTGACGTACGACCCGGTGGAGGCGGACCTGCTGCGGGTGGAGCGGAAGCTGCTCGCGCTGTGGGAGGCGATCCGGCTGGCGACGGAGACGGGCGACTGGCGGCCGCGGCCGACGAAGCTGTGCGGGTGGTGCGACCACCAGGCGGTCTGTCCGGAGTTCGGCGGGACTCCCCCGGTCTATCCGCTGGAGATCGTTTCGGTGCGGCCGCCGGAGTCGGGCGAATCCGGGCAGGGCAGAATGGACCCGGCCCCGCCCGCACCGTAGGGGTCCGCCCGCGCCTCGGGGACCCGCCCGGTCCGTGAGCCCCGTGGGCCCATCCCCGTGAGTCCAGCTCGTGAAGGAGCCCCCGTGACGATCCGCGTCCTCCTGGTCGACGATCAGCCGCTGCTGCGCACCGGCTTCCGGATGATTCTGGAGGCGGAGCAGGACATCGCGGTGGTGGGTGAGGCCGGGGACGGTCTCCAGGCGCAGGAGCAGGTGCGCGTCCTCCAGCCGGACGTGGTCCTCATGGACATCCGGATGCCGCGGATGGACGGGGTGGAGGCGACCCGGCAGATCACGGGTCCGGGCCGGGACGGTCCGGCGAAGGTGCTGGTCCTGACCACCTTCGACCTGGACGAGTACGTGGTGGAGGCGTTGCGGGCCGGTGCGAGCGGCTTCCTCCTGAAGGACGCCCCGGCGAACGAGCTGGTGCAGGCGATCCGGGTGGTGGCCGCGGGCGAGGCGATGCTGGCGCCGTCGATCACGCGCCGGCTGCTCGACAAGTACTCGGCGCACCTGCCGACGGGCGAGGAGCAGGTCCCGGACACGCTGAACACCCTGACCGACCGCGAGCTGGAGGTGCTGAAGCTGGTGGCGCGGGGCCTGTCGAACGCGGAGATCGCGGCGGACCTGTTCGTGAGCGAGACGACGGTGAAGACGCACGTGGGGCACGTGCTGACGAAGCTGCGGCTGCGGGACCGGGTGCAGGCGGCGGTGTACGCGTACGAGAGCGGTCTGGTGCGGCCCGGCGGCAACCAGTAGCGGCGCGGACGGACGACAGAGGGGCCCGGCGCGGGTGCGCCGGGCCCCTCTCGTCGTGGGGGAGGGTCCTGTGACGGGCTTCAGCTCTTGCGGAGCTCCCAGAAGCGGAAGACGGTCGAGGCGTCGAGGGTCCATTCGAGGCCGGTGACGCCCGTGCGGGAGACGGCGTACTGCTTGCCCTGCCAGAGCGGCAGCATGGGCAGCTCGTCGGCGACGATGTCCTGGAGCTTCCCGTACTCGTCGGTGGTGGAGGCGCGGTCGGCCGCGGCGGCCGTCTTCGGGAGGAGGGCGCCGGTGATGGTGGCGTTCTCGTAGTGGTTGCCGAGGACGTTGCCCTCGCCGAAGAAGGGGGCGGTGAAGTTGTCGGGGTCGGGGTAGTCGGGGACCCAGCCCTTGACGTAGACGCCGTACTTGCCGGCCGCGATGTCCTGCTCGTACTGCTCGAAGGCGACGGACTTGACGTCGGCCTCGAAGAGGCCGCTGGCGTTGAGCTGGCCGGCGATGGCCTTGAGCTCCTGGTCGGTGGAGGGGCCGTAGCGGCTGGGGGTGGACCAGAGGGTGAGCTTCACCTTGTCGGTGACGCCTGCGGCGCGCAGGGCCTTCTTCGCCTTGGCGGTGTCGGGGGTGCCGTAGGTGTCGTAGAAGGCGGTGTTGTGGCCGGTGATGCCGGCCGGGACGATCGAGTAGAGCGGGGTGGCAGTCGACTTGTAGACGTCCTCGACGAGCGCCTCGCGGTCGACGAGGTGGGCGATGGCCTGCCGGACGCCGAGCTTGCCGACGACCGGGTCCTTCATGTTGAAGACGAGGTGCTGGACCTCGGCGCTGGTGCCCTGGACGACCTCGACGCCCCGGTCGCCGGTGGTGGCGGAGGTCTCCAGGGCGGCGATGTCGTCGGCGGAGAGGCCTCGGTAGGCCACGTCGATCTGGTCGTCGGCGAGGGCCTTGGCGAGGGCGGAGCGGTCGCCGCGGTAGAGCTTGAGGGTGACCGACTCGCTCTTGCGCTTGGCGTCGCCGCGGTAGCCGGTGTTGCCGGAGAAGGTGGCCTGGGTGTCGCTGAGGGAGTCCAGCTTGTACGGGCCGGAGCCGGTGGCCTTCCCGTCGGTGCGCAGCGCGTCGGCGGGGTACTCGCGGTGGTCGACGATGGAGCCGGCGCCGGAGGCGATCTTGCTGGGGAAGGTGGCGTCGGGGACCTTGAGGCGGAAGACGACGGTCTTCTCGTCGGGGGTCTCGATGGTGTCGATGCCGGCGAGCAGGGGGGCCGGGCCGTTCGGGTCGGCGATCCTGATGGCGCGTTCGAAGGAGTACTTGACGTCCTCCGAGGTGAGCTTGTTGCCGTTGGAGAAGGTGAGGCCGTCCCGGAGGGTGCAGGTGTAGACCTTGCTGCCGGTGGAGAAGGCGCACTCGTCGGCGGCGTCGGGCTCGGGTTCGAGGCCGCCCTTGGGGAAGGCCAGGAGGGACTGGAAGACGTTGTTGAACAGCAGCCAGGAGCCGGGGTCGTAGCCGGCCGCCGGGTCGGTGGCGAGGATCTCGTCGGACATGCCGACGCGTATGCCGTCACCGGAGCCGCCGGAGCCGCCGCCCTGTTCGGTGCCGCAGCCGCTGAGGAGGGCGGCGGACAGGCCGGCGGCGAGCGGGGCCGTCAGCCACTTGTTGTGTGCCTTCACAGTCGTGCCTCTTGATCTCTTGCCATGACCGGCCGCGCGGGCGCGCGGCCGGGACAACGAAGGGGTCAGGCGGTGCCGCGACCCAGTTCCCAGAGCAGCAGGTCGGAGGAGGTGTTGAGCGCGTACTCGACTCCGCTGAGGTCGTCGCGGGCGGCGACGTACTGCTTGCCCTGCCACAGGGGCAGGACGGGGACGTCCTCGGCGACGATCTTCTGGATCTGCGCGTAGACGGGGGCCGCGGCGGTGCGGTCGGCCTGGCGGCGCGAGCGCGGGATGAGCTGGTCGCGGACGACCGTGTTCACGTACGGGGTGTTGAGGAAGTTGTCGCTGTCCAGGAAGGGCGCGATGTAGTTGTCCGGGTCCGGGTAGTCGGGGAACCAGCCGAGGCCGTAGACGGCGTAGTCGCCGCGCTTCTGGGCGGTGCGGAAGGTGGACCACTCGGTGCCCTTGACGGTGACGTCGAAGAGTTCGCTGGCGGTGAGCTGCTTGCCGAGCGCCTCGAACTCCTGGGCGGTCTCGGCGCCGTAGTGGTCGGTGGTGTAGTTCAGGGTGATCTTGACCGGGGTCTTGATGCCGGCCTTCTTGAGGATCTGGGCGGCGCGGTCGCGGTCGGGCTCGCCGTACGCGTCGAAGAAGGGGGTGGCGTGGCCGGTGATGCTGGAGGGGATCAGCGAGTAGAGCGGCTGGGCGGTGGGGCCGTAGACGAGGCTGACCAGGGCGCCCCGGTCGACGACGGCGGCCATCGCCTGGCGCACGGCCTTCTGCTCGACGGAGGGGGCCTTGGTGTTGAAGCCGAGGTAGCGGATCTCCAGGCCGGGGACCTCGACCGTCTTGATGCCCTCCTTGGGCTTCTCGGCGAGGTCCTTGATCTGCTTCTGCGACAGGGAGCGGGCCATCATGTCGATGTCCTTGCTCTCCAGGGCCTTGCCCATGGCGGCCGAGTCGGCGAAGGGGCGCAGTTCGACCTTGTCGTTGCGCGGGGTGATGTCGCCCTTGTACTTCGGGTTCCTGGTGAAGACGAAGCGGCCGACCTTGTCGCCCTCGCGCTCGACCTTCATGGTGTACGGGCCCGAGCCGTCGACGTCGAAGCCGTCGCGGAGGCCGTCGCCGGGGTACTTGTCCTTGCTGAGGATGCCGGCGACGGGGGTGGAGAGCTTGTACGGGAAGGTGGCGTCGGGGGTCTTGAGGTGGAAGACGATCCCGTCGGTGCCCTGGGTCTCGACGGTGTCGATGTTCGAGAGGAGGGCGGCCGTTCCGTTGTCCGACTTGATCTTCAGGACGCGCTCGATGGAGTACTTGACGTCCTCGGCGGTGATGGGGGTGCCGTCGGCGAAGGTGAGGCCGGGGCGGAGGGTGCAGCGGTAGCTCCCGCTGGCCTTGTCGGAGAAGCCGCAGCTCTCGGCCGCCTCGGGGACGGGCTCGCCGCCCTCGCGGGGGACGTGCAGCAGGGTCTGGACGGTCTGTCGCAGGACGTTCCAGGCGCCGGTGTCGTAGGCGTAGGCGGGGTCGAGCGGGGCGGGGGCGTCCTCGGTGGCGATGAACTGGTCCGTGGTGCCGACCACGATGGCCCGGTCGCCCTCGGATCCGCCGCAGGCGGCGAGCAGGGGGGCGAGCAGGCCGGCGACGGCCGGGAGCACCAGGGTCTTGCGGTTCATCAGGGACGATCTCCTCATCCGGCACTGGGTTGCAGCGGTCAGTGACACTCCGCCGCCTGCCGCCCGGTCGGGGCGGGAGCGATCGGGCCGGGTGTTGCGATCGGTCCTGTGTTCACGGCGACTCGGATGTGCGCCGGTGCACGCGGTTATGCGGCGAAGTACTCGCGAAAGATTAGTGGGCCGCGCCCCTATTGCCGGACCACGGCCCGGTGGCGGGGTAATCGCACAGTGATCATGAATGCGTGCGGTTCGATAGTCATGCGTCGGACGATGCGGACGGGCACGAGCGAATCGGGGCACATGGGGGCGCCGAAAAATGTGCATTCCGGGCGGTGGACGAGGTCAGGCCATCTGCCGTCCGGCACCCTGCGTGACCAAGGTCACGCGGAGGCCTTTTCGGCAAATGGCCTGATCGTTTTCTCCGGGGAAAGCTCAGTGAAAGCTCAGATTCCCGTGATCAATGTGCGGAGAAAGGGCACGTCGACCTCTTCGAGCGAACGCACGACGACCCGGCCCGGGGAGGGCGCGATCGGGGCGACGGAGGGGACGGCGACGACCCGGCAGCCGGCCGCCTCCGCCGCCGCGACGCCGGTCGCGGTGTCCTCGACGACGGCGCAGAGCGTGGGGTCGGCCCCGACTCCCTCGGCGGCCGCGAGGTACGGCTCGGGGTGCGGCTTGGTCCGTACGACCTCGTCGCCCGCGACGGTGAGGGAGAAGCGGTCGCGGCCGAGCGAGGCGAGGACCCGGTCGATGATCCGGCGGTGCGAGGCGGAGACCAGGGCGGTGGGGATGGAGTGCCGGGCCAGCTCGGCGAGGAGCCGCTCGGCGCCGGGCATGAGCGGGACGCCCCGCTCGATGCGCCGCTCGAACTTCTCGTTGAGCAGGACGGTCAGCTCGGGCAGGGTGATGTCGGCGCCGGTGGCCTCGATGAGGTAGCCGGCGCTGCGGGTCATCGGCCCGCCGACCACCACGTCCCGCCAGGCCTCGTCCAGCCGGTGCCCGAGGTCGGCGAAGGCCTCGACCTCCGCGTCCCACCAGAAGCCCTCCGTGTCGACGAGGGTCCCGTCCATGTCGAGGAAGACCGCCTGCAGGGCGGAGCTGCCGTTCGTACGGAACAGGGACGCGGGAACCGTACTGGTCATCCGGCACACCTCCATGAAGGGACGAGAAGGCCGGTCTTCCCCCCGCGCGGGAGGAGGACCGGCCTGCTGGACGGACAAGTGTACGTCCCGATCAGCGGAAACGCGTCCCTTTACGCGCCGGCGAATTACGCGAGGTCAGCGAGCCGTCACCGTGCGTTGAAGTACTTCGCCTCCGGGTGGTGGATGACGATGGCGTCGGTGGACTGCTCGGGGTGGAGCTGGAACTCCTCCGAGAGGTGCACGCCGATCCGCTCCGGCCGCAGCAGGTCCGCGATCTTCGCACGGTCCTCCAGGTCGGGGCAGGCGCCGTACCCGAGGGAGAAGCGGGCGCCGCGGTACTTGAGCGCGAACATGTCCTCGACGTCGGCCGGGTCCTCGCCGGCGAAGCCGAGCTCGGCGCGGACGCGGGCGTGCCAGTACTCGGCGAGGGCCTCGGCGAGCTGCACGGAGAGGCCGTGGAGCTCCAGGTAGTCGCGGTAGGAGTCGGACTCGAAGAGCTTGGCGGTGGCCTCGCCGATCCTCGAGCCGACGGTGACGACCTGGAGGCCGACGACGTCGGTCTCGCCGGACTCCTCCGGGCGGAAGAAGTCCGCGAGGCAGAGGCGGCGGCCGCGGCGCTGGCGCGGGAAGGAGAAGCGGGTCCGCTCGTTGCCGTCCTCGTCCAGGATGATCAGGTCGTCGCCCTTGGAGACGCAGGGGAAGTAGCCGTGCACGACGGCCGCCTCCAGGAGGTTCTCGGTGTGCAGGCGCTCCAGCCAGCCGCGCAACCGGGGCCGGCCCTCGGTCTCGACCAGCTCCTCGTACGCCGGTCCGTCGCCGGCCCGGTTCTGCTTCAGGCCCCACTGGCCCTTGAAGAGGGCGCCCTCGTCGAGCCAGGACGCGTACTCCTTGAGCGGGATGCCCTTGACGACGCGGGTGCCCCAGAACGGCGGGGTCGGGACCGGGTTGTCGACGGCGACGTCGGAGCGGCCGCCGGGCTCCGGCTCCTCGACCTGGAGGGCGGCCGCGTCCCGCTTGGGAACGCGGCGCTGCTTGAGCTCGGGCAGCGCCGCGCCGGGCACGCCGCGCTTGATGCCGATGAGGGCGTCCATGAGACGCAGGCCCTCGAAGGCGTCGCGGGCGTAGCGGACCTCGCCCTGGTAGATCTCGTGGAGGTCCTGTTCGACGTAGGCGCGGGTCAGGGCGGCGCCGCCGAGGATCACGGGGTACTTGGCGGCCAGCTCGCGCTGGTTGAGCTCCTCCAGGTTCTCCTTCATGATCACGGTGGACTTCACCAGGAGGCCGGACATGCCGATGACGTCGGCGTTGTGCTCCTCGGCGGCCTCCAGGATCGCGGAGACGGGCTGCTTGATGCCGATGTTGACGACGTTGTAGCCGTTGTTGGACAGGATGATGTCCACGAGGTTCTTGCCGATGTCGTGGACGTCGCCCCGAACGGTGGCGAGGACGATAGTGCCCTTGCCCTCGGCGTCGGACTTCTCCATGTGCGGCTCCAGATAGGCCACCGCGGTCTTCATGACCTCGGCGGACTGGAGCACGAACGGCAGCTGCATCTGGCCGGAGCCGAACAGCTCGCCGACCACCTTCATGCCGTCGAGCAGGATCTCGTTGACGATGTCGAGGGCGGACGTGGTGGTCAGGGCCTCGTCGAGGTCGGCCTCCAGGCCGTTCTTCTCGCCGTCGATGATCCGCCGCTTCAGGCGCTCCTCCAGCGGCAGGGCGGCCAGTTCCTCGGCCTTGCCGGCCTTGAGGGACTTGGTGGTGGCGCCCTCGAACAGCGCCATCAGCTTCTGCAGCGGGTCGTAGCCCTCCGCGCGCCGGTCGTAGATCAGGTCCAGGGCGGTGGTGACCTGCTCCTCGTCGAAGCGGGCGATGGGCAGGATCTTCGAGGCGTGCACGATCGCCGAGTCCAGGCCGGCCTTCACGCACTCGTCCAGGAAGACCGAGTTGAGCAGGATGCGGGCGGCCGGGTTGAGGCCGAAGGAGATGTTCGACAGGCCCAGGGTGGTCTGCACGTCGGGGTGGCGGCGCTTGAGCTCGCGGATCGCCTCGATGGTGGCGATGCCGTCCTTGCGGGACTCCTCCTGACCGGTGCAGATGGTGAAGGTCAGGGTGTCGATGAGGATGTCCGACTCCTGGATCCCCCAGTTGCCGGTCAGGTCCTCGATCAGGCGCTCGGCGATGGCGACCTTGTGCTCGGCGGTGCGGGCCTGGCCCTCCTCGTCGATGGTCAGCGCGATGAGCGCGGCGCCGTGCTCCTGGGCCAGCCGGGTGACCTTGGCGAAGCGGGACTCGGGTCCGTCGCCGTCCTCGTAGTTCACCGAGTTGATGACGGCCCGGCCTCCGAGCTTCTCCAGACCGGCCCGGATGACCTCCACCTCGGTGGAGTCGAGGACGATCGGGAGGGTGGAGGCGGTGGCGAACCGCCCGGCCAGCTCCTCCATGTCCGCCACGCCGTCGCGGCCGACGTAGTCCACGCAGAGGTCGAGCATGTGCGCGCCCTCGCGGATCTGGTCGCGGGCCATCTCGACGCAGTCGTCCCAGCGGCCCTCCAGCATGGCCTCGCGGAACTTCTTGGAGCCGTTGGCGTTGGTGCGCTCACCGATCGCCATGTACGAGGTGTCCTGGCGGAACGGCACGGTCTGGTAGAGCGAGGCGGCGCCGGGCTCGGGCTGGGGGGAGCGCTCGGGGGGCGTGAGGTCCCGGACCCGCTCGACGACCTGCCGCAGGTGCTCGGGGGTCGAGCCGCAGCAGCCGCCGATCAGCGACAGGCCGTAGTCGCGCACGAAGTGCTCCTGCGCGTCGGCCATCTCGGAGGGGGTCAGCGGGAAGTACGCGCCGTCCTTGGTCAGCACCGGCAGGCCCGCGTTCGGCATGCACATGAGCGGCGTGCGCGAGTGCCGGGCGAGGTAGCGCAGGTGCTCGTTCATCTCGGCCGGGCCCGTGGAGCAGTTCAGGCCGATCAGGTCGATGCCGAGCGGCTCCAGGGCGGTCAGGGCCGCGCCGATCTCCGAGCCGAGCAGCATGACGCCGGTGGTCTCGAAGGCGAGGGAGCAGATCAGCGGCACGTCCACGCCCAGGGCGTCCATGGCGCGCCGCGCGCCGATCAGGCTCGACTTGGTCTGGAGGAGGTCCTGGGTGGTCTCCACGATCAGGGCGTCGGCACCGCCGGCGAGCAGGCCCTCGGCGTTCCGCTGGTAGCCGTCGCGGAGCACGTCGTACGTGATGTGGCCGAGCGACGGCAGCTTGGTGCCCGGGCCGATGGAGCCCAGGACCCAGCGCTGGCGGCCGTCCCCGGCGGTGAACTCGTCGGCGATCTCGCGGGCGATCCGGGCGCCCGCCTCGGAGTGCTCGAGAATCCGGTCCGCGATGTCGTACTCGCTCGCGGCGGAGTGGTTGGAGCCGAAGGTGTTCGTCTCGACGCAGTCGACGCCGGCCTCGAAGTACTCCCGGTGCACCGAGCCGACGATGTCGGGCCGGGTGACGTTCAGGATCTCGTTGCATCCTTCGAGGTCCTGGAAGTCCTCCAGGGTGGGGTCCTGGGCCTGGAGCATGGTTCCCATGGCTCCGTCGGCGACGACCACCCGGGTCGCGAGTGCCTCGCGGAGGGCGGCGACGCGGTTCCGGCTGTCTCCGGTGGCGGAGGCGGAAGGGGACGGCAACGAGGCCATGGGCTATCTCCCTGGGATGCGACGGCTGTCGGCTTTGCACGCTCGGTGGAGGGTGCACGGAGCCAGCGTAACCGCGCTCGGGCCGGGGTGGACACGGTGTCCCACGAGGCGGACGGCATCCTGTGTCCGGGGACTCCCGGTCCTGCCCCTCCTTGACCGACACTGTGGGATGTGACGCAAGGTCGGCATCGACCGATAGTGTTCAGCATTGTCGAACAGCGTGAGAGGGATAGGGGCCGGGCGATGGCGAAGAACATCCAGTCGCTTGAAAGAGCGGCGGCCATGCTGCGACTGCTCGCGGGCGGCGAGCGCCGGCTCGGCCTTTCCGACATCGCGTCCTCGCTGGGGCTCGCCAAGGGGACGGCCCACGGAATCCTGCGCACCCTCCAGGCGGAGGGCTTCGTGGAGCAGGAGGCGGCCTCGGGCCGCTACCAGCTGGGCGCGGAGCTGCTGCGGCTCGGCAACAGCTATCTGGACGTGCACGAGCTGCGGGCGCGGGCCCTGGTCTGGACGGACGACCTGGCCCGGTCCAGCGGCGAGAGCGTGCACCTGGGGGTGCTGCACCAGCGGGGCGTGCTGATCGTGCACCACGTCTTCCGGCCGGACGACAGCCGCCAGGTCCTGGAGGTGGGGGCCATGCAGCCGCTGCACTCCACGGCCCTGGGCAAGGTCCTCTCGGCGTACGACCCGGTGGCGCACAGCGAGGTGGTGGAGGTCGAGCGGGAGGCGTTCACGCCCCGGACGACGACGGAGCTCGGGGACTTCGAGACGCTGCTCGACACGGTGCGGGCCCGGGGCTGGGCGGCGGACCTGGAGGAGACCTGGGAGGGCGTGGCGTCGGTGGCGGCGCCGATCCACGACCGGCGGCGGATGCCGGTGGGGGCGGTGGCGGTGACGGGCGCGGTGGAGCGGCTCCGCCCGGACGGCGAGCTGCGCCCGGAGCTGGTGGCGGCGGTGCGCGACTGCGCCCGCGCGGTCTCCCGGGACCTGGGGGCCGGCCGCTTCTGAGGCCTCCGGGGCTCCCTGCGCCCCGCCTCCCCCGTACCCCTCCGCACTCCCTTCGGACCCCCTTCCGACCCGCCGGTAACGATCGCGTTATCGGCGGGTTTTTCACTTCCCAGACCCTTGACGCGCTGTTAACCCCGGGGCAAAACTTCCGTTCATCGGTCGGCATTGCCGAACACCTAACGGCAATACGCGCTAGAGTGTGGCAGTGCCAAGGGCCGGCAACGCCCTCAACACGAGGGTGCGGACCATCGGAGGGACCCGTGGTTCGCCTTCCCCTGGACGAAGGACAAAGGAGTCGCGGGTGTCCAGCTCCGACATCTTCCTCGGCGAGACCATCGGTACCGCCGTACTCATCCTGCTCGGCGGTGGTGTGTGCGCCGCCGTCACGCTCAAGAGCTCCAAGGCCCGCGGCGCGGGCTGGCTCGCGATCACCTTCGGGTGGGGCTTCGCCGTGATGACGGCCGTCTACATGACGGCTTCCCTCTCGGACGCCCATCTGAACCCCGCCGTCACGGTCGGAATCGCGATCAAGGACGGGGCCTGGGGCGACGTGCCCGTCTACTTCGCCGGCCAGATACTCGGCGCGATGATCGGCGCGGCGCTGGTCTGGGTGGCCTACTACGGCCAGTTCCAGGCCCACCTCACGGACCCGGAGACCATCGGCGAGAAGCCGATCGAGGGCCCCGGCCCGGTGCTCGGCATCTTCTCCACGGGCCCCGAGGTCCGCAACACCTGGCAGAACCTGGCCACCGAGATCATCGGCACCGTCGTGCTCGTGCTCGCCGTGCTCACCCAGGGCCTCAACGACAGCGGCAAGGGCCTCGGCACCCTGGGCGCCCTGATCACCGCCTTCGTCGTGGTCTCCATCGGCCTCTCGCTCGGCGGCCCGACCGGCTACGCCATCAACCCGGCCCGCGACCTCGGCCCGCGCATCGTGCACGCCCTGCTGCCGCTGCCGAACAAGGGCGGCTCCGACTGGGGCTACGCCTGGATCCCGGTCGCCGGTCCCCTGATCGGCGGCGCCCTCGCCGCGGGTATCTACACCATCGCGTTCGCCTGAGCCGTCCTTCTTCCAGACCTCCCTTGGAGCACACCGTGACCGACGCCCACACCTCCGGCCCCTTCATCGCCGCCATCGACCAGGGCACCACCTCCTCCCGCTGCATCGTCTTCGACAAGGACGGCCGGATCGTCTCCGTCGACCAGAAGGAGCACGAGCAGATCTTCCCGAAGCCGGGCTGGGTGGAGCACGACGCCGCCGAGATCTGGACCAACGTCCAGGAGGTCGTCGCCGGCGCCCTGGAGAAGGCGGAGATCACCGCCGCCGACGTCAAGGCCATCGGCATCACCAACCAGCGCGAGACCACGCTGCTGTGGGACAAGCACACCGGCGAGCCGGTCCACAACGCCCTCGTCTGGCAGGACACCCGCACCGACGCCCTCTGCCGGGAGCTCGGCCGCAACGTCGGCCAGGACCGCTTCCGCCGCGAGACCGGCCTCCCCCTCGCCTCGTACTTCTCCGGCCCCAAGGTCCGCTGGCTGCTCGACAACGTCGAGGGGCTGCGCGAGCGGGCCGAGCGCGGCGACATCCTCTTCGGCACCATGGACTCCTGGGTCATCTGGAACCTGACCGGCGGCGTCGACGGCGGCGTGCACGTCACCGACGTCACCAACGCCTCCCGCACCATGCTGATGAACCTCCACGAGATGGCGTGGGACGAGCGCATCCTGCACTCCATGGACGTCCCGGCCGCCGTGCTGCCGGAGATCCGCTCCTCCGCCGAGGTGTACGGCACGGTCAAGGGCGGCGTCCTCGACGGCGTCCCGGTCGCCTCCGCGCTCGGCGACCAGCAGGCCGCCCTGTTCGGCCAGACGTGCTTCGCCGAGGGCGAGGCCAAGTCCACGTACGGCACCGGCACCTTCATGCTGATGAACACCGGCGAGAAGATCATCAACTCCTACAGCGGCCTGCTGACCACGGTCGGCTACCGGATCGGCGACGAGAAGCCGGTCTACGCCCTGGAGGGCTCGATCGCCGTCACCGGCTCCCTGGTGCAGTGGATGCGCGACCAGATGGGCCTGATCAAGTCCGCCGCCGAGATCGAGACCCTCGCGTCCTCGGTCGAGGACAACGGCGGCGCCTACTTCGTCCCGGCCTTCTCCGGCCTGTTCGCCCCGTACTGGCGCTCCGACGCGCGCGGTGTCATCGCCGGCCTCACCCGGTACGTCACCAAGGCGCACATCGCCCGCGCCGTCCTGGAGGCCACCGCCTGGCAGACCCGCGAGATCACCGACGCCATGACGAAGGACTCCGGCGTCGAGCTGACCGCGCTCAAGGTCGACGGCGGCATGACCTCCAACAACCTGCTGATGCAGACCCTCTCGGACTTCCTGGACGCGCCCGTCGTGCGCCCCATGGTCGCCGAGACCACCTGCCTCGGCGCCGCCTACGCCGCCGGCCTGGCCGTCGGCTTCTGGCCCGACACGGACGCGCTGCGCGCCAACTGGCGCCGCGCCGCCGAATGGACCCCCCGCATGGACGCCGACAAGCGCGACCGCGAGTACAAGAGCTGGCTGAAGGCCGTCGAGCGCTCCATGGGCTGGCTCGAAGACGAGTCCGACGAGCAGTAAGAGCGAGCAGTAAGAGGAGTAAGCGACATGACCACCCTGCAGAGCGTCCCCGCCCTGGGGACGCGCCCGGCTGCCGGTTCCCTGCCGAGCCGCGCCGAGACCC
This sequence comes from Streptomyces cinereoruber, assembly GCF_009299385.1. Taxonomy (NCBI): domain Bacteria; kingdom Bacillati; phylum Actinomycetota; class Actinomycetes; order Kitasatosporales; family Streptomycetaceae; genus Streptomyces; species Streptomyces cinereoruber. Next base: position 1,666,733 of record NZ_CP023693.1, read on the forward strand.
GGGAACAGCTCTCCAAGGCGACGTACGACCTCCTGGTGATCGGCGGCGGCATCCTGGGCATCTCCACCGCCTGGCACGCCGCGCAGTCGGGCCTGCGGGTGGCCCTGGTGGACGCCGGCGACTTCGCCGGCGCCACCTCCTCCGCCTCCTCCAAGCTGCTCCACGGCGGACTGCGCTACCTGCAGACCGGCGCGGTGAAGCTGGTGGCGGAGAACCACTTCGAGCGGCGCGCGGTCTCCCGCCAGGTGGCCCCGCACCTCGCCAACCCGCTCACCTTCTACCTGCCCGTCTACAAGGGCGGCCCGCACGGCGCCGCCAAGCTGGGCGCCGGCGTCTTCGCTTACTCCGCGCTCTCGGCGTTCGGCGACGGCGTCGGCCACCTGCTCTCCCCCGCCAAGGCCGCGCAGGACGTGCCGGAGCTGCGGACCGACGACCTGAAGGCCGTGGCCGTCTACGGTGACGACCAGATGAACGACGCCCGGATGGCGCTGATGACGGTCCGCGCCGCGGTCGACGCCGGCGCCACCGTCCTCAACCACGCCGAGGTCACCGGTCTGCGCTTCACCCGCGGCCGGGTCACCGGCGCCGAGCTGAAGGACCGCACCAGCGGCGACGAGTTCGGCGTGAGCGCCCGCCTGGTCCTGAACGCGACCGGCCCGTGGGTCGACCACCTGCGGAGGATGGAGGACCCGAACGCGGCCCCCTCCATCCGCCTCTCCAAGGGCGCGCACCTGGTCCTCAAGCGGACCTCGCCGTGGAAGGCGGCGCTCGCCACCCCGATCGACAAGTACCGCATCACCTTCGCCCTCCCCTGGGAGGACATGCTGCTGCTCGGCACCACCGACGAGGAGTACGAGGGCGACCCCGGCCAGGTCGAGGTCACCGAGAAGGACACCGCCCAGATCCTGGACGAGGCCGCCTTCTCCATCCGCGACCAGCAGCTGTCGCGCGACCTGATCACGTACGCCTTCGCCGGTCTGCGGGTGCTGCCCGGCGGCCCCGGCGACACCTCCAAGGCCAAGCGCGAGACGGTCGTCACCGAGGGCCGCGGCGGGATGCTGTCGGTGGCCGGCGGCAAGTGGACGACCTTCCGCCACATCGGCCGCACGGTCATGAAGAAGCTGGAGCAGCTCCCGGGCCATCCGCTGGGCGAGGACTACGAGCCGGTGTCGGCGCTGCCGAAGCGGCTGCCGCTGCCCGGCATAGCCAACCCGAACGCGGTCGCCCACCGGCTGCTCGTCGACGGCCCGGCGCCCGGCCCGCGCATGGCCGCCGACACCGCCAAGCACCTGGCGACGCACTACGGTTCGCTCTCCTTCGAGATCGCCCGCATGGCGAACGAGAACCCGGAGCTGGCCCGCCGCGTCCACCCGGACGCGCCGGAGATCTGGGCCCAGGTCGCCTACGCCCGCGACCACGAGTGGGCCGAGACGGCCGACGACGTGCTGCGCCGCCGCACGACGCTGACCATCCGCGGTCTGGCGACGGACGAGGTCCGCGCCGGGGTCGAGGCGATGCTCCGCAAGTAACGCGCCCGCGTGCAGGGGCGGTTCCTCTCCGAGGGGCCGCCCCTTCGGCGTGCCGCGCCCCGTCCGCTCACCGGCGAACTCCTTTCCGCCGCCGTCCGGTCGGGGCGGATCGTCACGGTCCGGGAGGAGTGACCCCTCCGTGTGCGGAGGCGAGTTCCTGGGTAGTCGATCAAGGCCGCACGGGTTTTCGGGGATGTCCGGGGGCTGCGGACGGACCGCCGGAAAGCCGTAAGGTTGGTCCGTACGACAGGAACTTCGAGAAGGAGGCGCTGGGTGATCGAGCTCGAGGGGGTGCCCGAGCTGATCGACCCGGTCATGGTGGCCGCGTTCGAGGGCTGGAACGACGCCGGGGACGCCGCCTCCACCGCGGTCGCCCATCTGGACCGGGAGTGGAAGGGCGAGGTGTTCGCGGCGCTCGACGCCGAGGACTACTACGACTTCCAGGTGAACCGGCCCACGGTCTTCCTGGACAACGGCGTGCGGAAGATCACCTGGCCGACGACCAGACTCTCCGTGGTCCGGGTGGGCGGTGACAAGCCCCGTGACCTGGTCCTCGTGCGCGGGATCGAGCCCTCGATGCGCTGGCGCTCCTTCTGCAACGAGCTGCTCGCCTTCGCGCACGAGCTGGGCGTGGAGATGGTGGTGATCCTGGGCGCGCTGCTCGGGGACACCCCGCACACCCGGCCGGTCCCGGTCAGCGGCGTGACCTCCGACCCGGACCTGGCGCGCACGATGGACCTGGAGGAGACCCGGTACGAGGGCCCGACGGGCATCGTGGGCATCCTCCAGGAGGCGTGCACGCACGCGGGCGTGCCGGCCGTGAGCCTGTGGGCGGCGGTGCCGCACTACGTGTCGCAGCCGCCGAACCCGAAGGCGACGCTGGCGCTGCTCAACCGCCTGGAGGACCTGATCGGGCTGCGCATCCCGCTGGGCGAGCTGCCCGAGGACGCGCGGGCCTGGCAGCTGGGCGTGGACCAGCTGGCCGCCGAGGACAGCGAGGTCGCCGAGTACGTGCAGACGCTGGAGGAGGCGCGGGACACCGCGGAGCTTCCGGAGGCGTCCGGCGAGGCGATCGCCCGCGAGTTCGAGCGGTATCTGCGGCGGCGCGAGCCGGGCGCGGGGCCGGGCCCCGGCCCCGGGGTGGCGACGGAGGGCGGGGACTCCCCCTTCCTGCGGGACCCCGGCAGCGGCCGCACGCGTCCGCCGAAGCCGGAGCAGCCGGGACCGGAGTCGGTTCCGGGACCGGAGTCGGTTCCGGGCGCCACCGGGGAGAACCCGCCCGGAGAGGCCCCGGAGAGCGGGAGTCCGGAGACCGAAGGCCCGGACGGCGAGGGCCCGGAGAACGGTGGGACCCCGGACGGCGACCCCGGCAAGTAGCCGGCGAAGGTCGGTACGGAAGGAGGGGCGTCCGGAACCGGGCGCCCCTCCTTCATGCCGTCACGTGCGTACGGGACCTCTCCGGCGTCCTACAGGGCGACGCCCAGGAGCGCGTCGACCGTGCGGGAGACGAGCCCGGGGGCGGACTCGTCGGTGCCGCCGTCGGCCTCCTGGAGCGCGGCCCAGCGGTCGACCGCGGCGAGCGCGGCCGGCGCGTCGAGGTCGTCGGCGAGGGCCTCGCGGACCTCCTCGACGAGGGCGTCGGCGGACGGCCCGTCGGGGCGGGAGACGGCGGCGCGCCAGCGTCCGAGGCGCTCCACGGCGTCCTGGAGGACCTGGTCGGTCCACTCCCAGTCGGCGCGGTAGTGGTGGGAGAGGAGCGCGAGCCGGATCGCGGCCGGGTCGACGCCGTCGCGGCGCAGCTTCGAGACGAAGACCAGGTTGCCCCTGGACTTGGACATCTTCTCGCCGTCGAGGCCGACCATGCCGGCGTGGACGTACGCCTTGGCCATCGGGAACTCGCCGGTGAGGGCCTGGGCGTGCGAGGCGCCCATCTCGTGGTGCGGGAAGACCAGGTCGGAGCCGCCGCCCTGCACGTCGAAGCCCATGCCGAGGTGGTCGAGGGCGATGGCGACGCACTCGATGTGCCAGCCGGGGCGGCCCGCGCCGAGGCTGCCGCCGTCCCAGCTCGGCTCGCCCTCGCGGGCGGCCATCCAGAGCATGGGGTCGAGCGGGTTCTTCTTGCCGGGGCGCTCGGGGTCGCCGCCGCGCTCGGCGGAGAGGTGGCGCATCAGCTCGGTGTCGTAGTGCGAGACCTGGCCGAAGTGCGGGTCGGCCTCGACGGAGAAGTAGACGTCGCCGTCGAGCTCGTAGGCGGCGCCGGAGTCCCGCAGGCGCTCGACCAGCGGGACGATGCCCGGTATGGCCTCGACCGCGCCGATGTAGTGCCGCGGGGGCAGCATGCGCAGGGCGGTCATGTCCTCGCGGAAGAGGGCGGTCTCGCGCTCGGCGAGGCCGACCCAGTCGACGCCGTCGCGGATCGCGCGCTCCAGGAGGGGGTCGTCCACGTCCGTCACGTTCTGGACGTAGTGCACCTGCCGCTTGGTGTCGAGCCACACGCGCTGAACGAGGTCGAACGCGTTGTAGGTCGCCGCGTGACCCATGTGGGTCGCGTCGTACGGGGTGATCCCGCAGACGTAGATACGGGCGACGGGGCCGGGGACGAGGGTGACTCGTCCGCCGGTCGCGGTGTCGTGGATCCGGAGGTCGCGGCCCTTGCCGGGAAGGGCGGGGACCTCAGAAGCGGGCCAGGCATGCATGACCCGAGCGTAACCGGACAGGTGTTCCGGATACGAACCGGATCCGGGATCTTGACCGATTAGGCGGTCTTGCGGGACGAATGCGCCCATGCATACCCCTGGGGGGTGCCGTTCGGCGCAGCTCGGCTTGGCCGAAACCTTTCGGTCGACCCCCTGTGTGAACCTCTGGGCGAACCCCTGAGGCGTCGGGTCCGTACGGGACCGGGAGCGGCGTCCGGGGCGGCGGTTCTCAGACGGGCGGCCAGGGGATGGCGGGCCACTGCCCCGAGGGTTCCGGGTGGCGTCCGCTCGTCCGCATCGCCTCCACACGGGCGCGTACCGCCGCCACTTCGGCGCCGGTGAGCAGTTCGGCCAGTCGGGTGGCTAGCGGCGCGCCCGGCGCCAGGGACCGGCCGAGCCCGTCGAGGACCTCGACCGCCTCGGCGGGCAGCTCCTCGCCCGCCCATCCCCACAGCAGGGTGCGCAGCTTGTCCTCGACGTGGAAGGTGACCCCGTGGTCGATGCCGTACAGGTGTCCGCCGGGGGCCGGCAGCAGGTGCCCGCCCTTGCGGTCGCCGTTGTTGACGACGGCGTCCAGGACGGCGAGCCGCCGCAGTTCGGGGGTGTCGGCGTGGACGAGGAGGGCGGTGCGGCCCTCGCCGACCTCGGCCTCCCCGACGGCCTTCCAGCCCTCGCCCGGCTCCTCGTCCTCGGTGAGGGCGAGCAGCCGCGCCCCGGGGTCGGCCTCGATCCACAGCTGGACCATCCCCTCCCCGTACGGGCCGTCGCGCAGCACCGTCGGCGGGACCAGGCCCCAGCCGGTGGCCTCGGAGACCTCGTACGCGGCGACCTCGCGCCGGGCGAGGTTCCCGTCGGGGAAGTCCCACAGGGGCCGCTCCCCCGCGATCGGCTTGTAGACGCAGGCCGCCTCCTGGCCCTCGTGGGCGACGGAGCAGTAGAGGACGGCGTTGGAGGCCTCGCGGATCCGGCCGCGCACGGTCAGCTCACCGCGGGCGAGCAGGTCCGCGCCCGGCAGGGTCTGGGGGCTGCTGCTCATGCTCCGCGGCGGTATCCGTTCTGGCGGGGGCAGACGTGCCCCTCGGGGTCGAGCGGCAGGCTGCACAGCGGGCACGGCGGGCGGCCGGCGTTGACGACGTCCAGGGCCCGCTTGGCGAAGGCCCGGGCCTGGGCGCCGCTGAGCCGGACCCGGAGCATCGGCGGGCCGTTCTCCTCGTCCTGGAGCAGCCGCTCCTCGGCCTCGGCGAGGTCCTCCTCGGACTCCGCGTCGAGTTCCACGAGGGCCTGCGCCTCGACGATCATGCGCTGTTCCTCGCCGTCCCAGGCGAGCGCCATGGTGCCGACCCGGAACTCCTCCTCGACGGGCACGTCGAGGGGGGCGGTGTCCGCGATCTCGGCGGGGGCGACGGCGGGCACGGGCGCGTTGCCGCCGGTGCGCCGCACGACCTCGTCCAGGAGTTCGTCGATGCGCTCGGCGAGGGCGGCGACCTGCATCTTCTCCAGGGCGACGCTGGTGACCCGACCGCCGGCGGACGCCTGGAGGAAGAACGTACGGCGGCCAGGCAGCCCGACCGTACCGGCCACGAAACGCTCCGGTGGGTCGTAGAGGAACACCTGACGGGACACGTTCCCGGCTCCCTTGCGTCTCGACGGTCGTACTACAGCGGCGCGTCCACCCTACTGCGCGAAGGGATCACGGTGCGCCCGCACCGCCACCGACCTCGGCCGTCCCGGCGTCCCCGGGGCGCTCGCGGGGGGCGAATCCGGCGAAGTCCCCCGTGTCGCCGAGCCGGAGGAGGAAGGGACGCAGGCGCGTGTAGCGGATGACGGTGACCGAGCAGGGGTCCACGTGGACGCGCTGGAAGAGGTCGAGGTGGAGGCCGAGGGCGTCCGCCACGAGCGACTTGACGATGTCGCCGTGCGAGCACATGAGGTAGCAGGCGTCCTCACCGTGCTCGGCCTCGATCCGCGCGTTCCAGTCGCGCACGGCCTCGACGGCGCGGTTCTGCATGGCGCGCATGGACTCGCCGCCGGGGAAGGCGGCGGCGGAGGCGTGCGCCTGGACGACCTCCATCAGGGGCTCGTCGTTGAGCTCGGCGAGCTTGCGGCCCGACCAGTCGCCGTAGTCGCACTCGTTGATCCGGTCCTCGACGTGGAGCGGGAGGTCCGGGCGGGCGTCGAGGAGGGGCCGCAGGGTCTCCCGGCAGCGCTGGAGGGGGCTGGAGACGGCGGCGGCGAGCGGGACGTCCGCGAGGCGCGCGGGGAGGGCGGCGGCCTGCGCGGCCCCGCGCTCGTCGAGCGCGATCCCGGGCGTGCGCCCGGCGAGGACCCCGGAGGTGTTGGCGGTGGAGCGTCCGTGCCGGACGAGGATCAGCGTGGCCATGGCGGCCAGCCTAGGGGGTGCCCCGGGCGGGCCCCGTCCCCCGCCCGTACGCGCGCGTGCGGAACGCGGGGAGGCGGGGGTGATGGTCATGCGTCGGTCTCCCGCCCGTACGCGCGTGCGGAACGCGGTTCGCCCGTCGGCCGCCCGTCACGCCCGCCCGGCCGTACGCGTGCGCGTGCGTGCGGAACGGCGGAGGTCCGCGCGAGCCGTACGCGTGCATGGCGGAGCCGTTCGGGGGAAAATGCGGCCCGTGATCGTGGACTCTGCCATCTATCGGGACGGGCACCGCACGGACGGACCCGCCGACCTCTCCGACGCCCTGAAGGAGGCGCGGGCGACGGGCGACGACGCGTTCCTGTGGGTGGGGCTGCACGAGCCCACGGAGGAGGAGTTCGACCACGTCGCCTCGGAGTTCGCGCTGCACCCGCTGGCCGTCGAGGACGCCCTGAAGGCCCACCAGCGGCCCAAGCTGGAGGTCTACGACGACTCGCTGTTCATGGTGCTCAAGCCGGTCGTGTACGAGCCGGAGAGCGACCGGGTCTCCTCGGGCGAGCTGATGCTGTTCGTGGGCGATTCGTTCGTGGTCACGGTCCGGCACGGCGAGGGGGCCCCGCTGGCGGAGGTGCGCCGGCGCCTGGAGGCCGATCCGGAGGTCCTGAAGCACGGTCCGACGGCGGTCCTGTACGCGGTGAGCGACGCGATCGTGGACCACTACCTGGAGGTCGCGGGAGAGCTCCAGGTGGACCTGGAGGAGTTGGAGGCGGACGTCTTCGCGCCCACCGGGGACGCGGCCTCCAACACGGCGGCGCGGATCTACACGGCGAAGCGGCAGGTCCTGGAGTTCCGGCGGGCCAGCGGTCCGCTGGCCGGGCCGATGGCCCGCCTCACGGCCGGTTCGGTGCCGTTCGTGAACGAGCACTCGCAGCCGTTCTTCCGGGACGTCAACGACCACCTGCTGCGCTCCAACGACCAAGTGGAGGGCCTGGACCGGCTCCTGTCCGACGTGCTCTCGGCCCATCTGGCGCAGATGGGGGTGCGGCAGAACGACGACATGCGGAAGATCTCGGCGTGGGCGGCCATGGCGGCGGTCCCCACCATGGTCGCGGGGATCTACGGGATGAACTTCGAGCACATGCCGGAGCTGGGCTGGGGCATGGGCTATCCGGCGGTGATCCTGGTGATGACGGGCATCGTGGTCGTCCTGTACCGGATGTTCAAGCGGCGCGGCTGGATGTAGGACCGCTCCCGCCGCCGGGACCGCTCCCGCCGCGCCGAGGCCCGGGTCAGAACGCGGGGGCGGGGGTCATGGGGCCCCCGAGCGCGTCGAGCCGTTCGGGCATCCTGAGGTCGATCATCTTGTGCCAGCCGGCGAGGCGTTCGTACGCGTACATGCCGTGGATGCCGGCGGCGAGGGCGAGGGCCTTGGGCTTCGGCCACTCCAGGACGCGGCCCATGTGGCGCATCACGGCGAGGCTGACGTCCCGGTAGACCTGGATCTCGACCAGGGCGGACTCGCGCAGGGTCTTCTGGATCAGCCGGCCGTGCCCCTGGCGGGCGAGCCGGAGCAGTTCCTCGTGGCAGTAGGCGAGGTGGTTGGCCTCGTCGTTGTCGATCATGTGGATGGCCCTGCCCAGTTCGGGGTGGTCCCCGAAGTAGGTGACGAGCATGTCCATCTGGTCGGCGGCCCGCTGCTCGGTGACCCGGCTGTGGGCGAGGTAGACGATGATGTCCCGCTCGGTCAGCGGCTCGTCGCGGCGGAGCTTGTCGTGCGCGAGGCCGATGCCGCGCTGTTCGAGCAGCATCGTGTAGTCGGTGTCGGGGGGTACCGGGACGGGTTCGAGGCCGCGCTTCTTCATCAGCGCGTTGAAGATCCGGCCGTGCTTGTCCTCGTCGGCGCCGTGCCGGGTGATCTTGGGCGCGAGTTCGCGCATCCCGGGGGCGACGAGGGCCGCGATCCGGCCGTTCTCCCAGCCGCCCTGGGCCTCGCCGCTCGCCGCGATGGAGCAGAAGAGCCGGAAGGACTCGTCGTTGTCGATGATTTCCTGGAACAGGCCCTTGGCCGTGAGCATCGCCGCCACCTCCGTGCGGACGTTCGCACTCCGGTACGTCCGGGGAGCGCCCTGTCCGGGGAGAACGAGTCAAGTCCGGTCCGGGGCGGCGGGCAACACGGGGGCGGGAAGGACTCGGCCGAAAGAGTGACCCCCGAGGCCGTAACCGGGGGCCCGCCGGAGCCGTTGTGCTGCGTGACGGCCGTGGCGGGGAAGACCCCCCGAGCCCCCACCACGGCCGCAGACCTCTCCGGCGGCCCCGTACGCGACATCCGTACGGGGCCGTCGGCGCGTCACGTGCTCCACGCGTCACGTACGAAGCCGTCAGTGCGCCGCGTACGGAGCCGTCGGCGCGGTCACGCGAGCCCGGCCCGCTCCAGCGCCTCGACGCCCGCCCGCAGGGCCGCCACCCGCTCGTCCAGGGTGAAGCCGGCCGGGGCGACGGTGAGGGTGGTGACCCCGGCGGCGGCGTAGGCCGCCATCCGGTCCGCGATCCGCTCGACGGAGCCGAGCAGGGTGGTCCGGTCGATCAGCGAGTGCGGCACGGCCGCCGCCGCGCCCGTCTTGTCGCCGGCCAGGTACTTGTCCTGGACCTCGGCGGCCTCCTTCTCGTACCCCATGCGGCGCGCGAGCTGGTTGTAGAAGTTCTGCTTGCGGCTGCCCATGCCGCCGACGTAGAGGGCGGTGTACGGCCGGAACACGTCGGCGAGCGCGTCGACGTCGTCGCCGAGGGCGAGCGGCACGGTGGGGCAGACGTCGAAGCCGTCCATGGTGAGGCCGGCCTTCTCGCGGCCCGCGCGGATGTGCCGCAGGGCCGTGTCCTCCAGGTGGTCGGCGGAGGGGAAGATCAGCAGGGCGCCGTCGGCGATCTCGCCGGTCTGCTCCAGGTTCTTGGGGCCGATGGCGGCGATGTAGAGCGGGATGTGCTCGCGCTGCGGGTGCACGGTGAGCTTGAGGGGCTTGCCGGGGCCGTCGGGGAGCGGGAGGGTCCAGTGCTCGCCGTCGTAGCTGAGCCGCTCGCGGGTCATGGCCCTGCGGACGATCTCGACGTACTCGCGGGTCCGGGCGAGCGGCTTGTCGAACTTCACGCCGTACCAGCCCTCGGAGACCTGGGGTCCGGAGACGCCGAGGCCGAGGCGGAAGCGGCCGCCGCTGAGCGAGTCGAGGGTGGCGGCGGTCATCGCCGTCATGGCGGGCTGGCGGGCCGGGATCTGCATGATCGCGGAGCCGACGTCGATCCGCTCGGTCTTCGCCGCGACCCAGGCGAGGACGGTGGGCGCGTCGGAGCCGTAGGCCTCGGCGGCCCAGCAGACGTCGTACCCGAGGCGGTCCGCCTCCTGCGCGACGGCGAGGTTGTCGCCGTCCATACCGGCGCCCCAGTAGCCGAGGTTGATGCCGAGCCGCATTCCACGCACCCCTTACCCATCGGTAACGTCCCTGTGGGCCGGACTCTAGCGCGCGGTCGGCGCCTCCGACAGGACGCGGTTGTCCACAGGCTCTCTCCGCGTGCCGCCCCGGACAGTAATCTCGCGCCCATGGAGCAGAGGCATCTCGGACGTACGGGCCTGCGCGTGTCGCGCGTCGGACTCGGCACCCTCACCTGGGGCCGGGACACCGACGAGCACGACGCCGCCGAGCAGCTGAAGGCGTTCTGGGACGCCGGCGGCACGCTGGTGGACACCGCCGACGTGTACGGCGGCGGCGAGGCGGAGTACCTGCTCGGGCGCCTCATGGAGCGGCTCGTGCCCCGGCAGGACCTCGTCCTGTCGACCAAGGCGGGCAGCGTCCCCGACCCCGACCGGCGCACGGACGGCTCGCGCGGCCACCTGCTCGCCGCGCTCGACGCCTCCCTCGCCCGGCTCGGCACGGACCACGTGGACCTGTGGCAGCTGCACGCCTTCGACCCGCACACGCCCCTGGAGGAGTCCCTGCAGGCGCTCGACATCGCCGTGCGCAGCGGCCGGGCCCGGTACGCGGGCGTGGCGAACTTCTGCGGCTGGCAGCTCGCCAAGGCGGGCACCTGGCAGCTCGGCGGGGACCGGACCCGGCTCGCGGGCGCGCAGCTGGAGTACTCGCTGCTCCAGCGGGGCGTGGAGCGCGAGGTGCTGCCGGCCGCCCTGGACCTGGGGATAGGCCTGCTGCCCTCCTCGCCGCTGGGGCGCGGCGTCCTGACCGGGAAGTACCGGAGCGGGACGCCGTCGGACTCGCGGGGCGCGTCGGAGACGATGGCGCCGTTCGTGGAGCCGTACCTGGACGACGCGGCGAGCCGGATCGTGGACGCGGTGACGACGGCGGCCGACGGCCTCGCGACGACCCCGCTCCACGTGGCGCTCGCCTGGGTCCGCGACCGGCCCGGGGTGACCGCCCCGATCGTCGGCGCGCGCACGGCGCGCCAGCTCACGGCCGCGTTGTCGGTGGAGACCCTTAGTCTTCCTGACGAGATCTGCCGGGCGCTGGACGACGTGTCGGCGCCCGTGCACCGCTATCCGGATCACGACTGGAGCACCTTGTGACCGAGCCTTCCGGGGAGACCGCGCCCGAGGCACCCGAGGACGTGGAGCCCACCGAGGACGTACGGGAGGGGACCGGGACGGCCCCGGCCGGCACCACGGAGGACGGGCCGGAGGCGACCGCCGGGGAGCCCGACGCCGCCGAGGGGGCCGGGGAGACCTCCGAGAAGCCGGCCGAGGACGCCGGGGCCTCCGACGCGCCCGGGCTGAGCGAGGCGCAGGCCGAGCTGGCCGCGCAGCGGGAGCTGCGGGCGAGGATCGAGGCGCGGAAGGCCGAGAAGGGCGGCCCGGTCGCGGCCGGCGCCAAGCTGAGCGGCACCGCCGCGGACCTCCTCGCGGCGGTCCGGGCCGTGGAGGGCGGTGCGGCCAAGGGCAGTGCCTTTTACGAGACGGCCGCCCCGGTGCCCGAGCCCTCCGCCCCCGAACGGCCCCCGACGGCACCCCCCGGGCCCCCCGCACCGGAGCGACCGACGGGCCCGGCACCCGCCACCACGGCCGCCGTCCGCGAGGTCCTGGCCCGGGGCGGCGCCCCGGAGACCCTGGCCGGGCCGGTGGCCGCCGCGCTCGGCGAGGGCGCGGCCGCGATCCTGCTCGACGACCCCTGGCAGCTCCTGGCGGTGGCGGGGGTGCGGCCGGAGCAGGCCGACGGCTTCGCGCGGGCGCTGCTCGGCCCCGACTGCGGCCCCGGCGACCCGCGCCGGACGGTCGCGCTCACCGTGTGGCTCCTGGAGCAGGCCGCGCTCCGGGGACACACCGCCCTGGAGACCGCGACCGTGTGCGCCGGCCTCGCCGCGCACTCCGTGCCCGACCCCGAGGAGGCGGTCGACACCGCGGTCTCCGAGGGGGCGGTCCACCTCTTCCGGGAGGAGCGGGAGGAGGCCCCGGAGGAGGAACCGGACGAAGAGGCCGGCGAGAAGGCGGACACGAGCGACGAGAGCGGCGGGGCACCCCCCGCGCTGCTCGGCCTCGACCGCTACGCGCTCGCCGAGGAGAGCCTCGCGGAAGGACTCGCCCGTCTCGTCAGGACGGCGACGGCCGACGCCTGGGAGGGCTCCGAGCTGGAGCGCGCCGCCGGTGCGCACGGTCTCGTCCTGCACACCGGCGGCGAGGCCGCCCGCGCCGAGCCGGTGGCGCTCGCGGCGGCGGCCCGCGAGCGGGGCCTGCGCGCCCTGGTCGCGGTCCACTCCGACGGCGGGCGGCGGGCGCTCGGCGCCGCGGGGACGGAGGCCGTGACGGTCGCCGCCCTGCTGGCCGGGGCGGCCGGTCCGGGCCGGGACGAGGACGGGGCCCTCGCCCTGGACCTCCTGGTGGTGCTCGACGCGCCGCAGCTGGACGTGGAGACGGCCGCGACGCTCGTGGAGTCGCTGCCGGACGGCTGCCGCCTGGTCCTGAGCGGCGACCCGGAGGTCCTCGGGGCGCCGGGCGCGGGCCGGGTCTTCGCCGACGTGCTCGCGGCCAAGGTGTGCCCCCGGATCGCCTCGCGCGTCCCCGACCCGGGGCCGCTCGGCGAGCTGGTGTCGGGCATCGGCGTCGGCGAGCTGAACCAGGTCGAGGCCCCCGGCAAGGAGATCGTGATCGTCCCGGTGCGGGACGCGGGCGAGGCCGTGCACCGCACCGTCCAGCTGGTGGCCGACTCGGTGCCCCGGGCGATCGGGGTGCCGCCGGAGCGGACGCAGGTCGTCACGGTCGGCCACGGCGGCTCGGCCGGGACGCGCGCGCTGAACGCCGCCCTCAAGCAGCGGCTCAACCCCGGCCCCGGCCGGTTCGGCGGCTACGACCCCGGCGACCGGGTGGCGTACGCGCCGGTGCCGGGGCGGACGGTCACCGGCACGGTCCTGTCGGCCGACGCCGAGGGCCTGCGGCTGCGCTGCGGGGACGACGAACTCCTCGTACCGAAGGAGCGGGTGGAGTCGGCGCTGCGGCACGGCTGGGCGCTCACCGCGCACCAGGCGGCCGGGACGCGCTGGCCCGCGGTGGTCGCGGTGCTGCCCGGGGACGCGGCCGGGGGCCTGAGCCGGCCGTGGGTGTACACGGCGTTCGGCCGGGCGGAGCGCCATCTGTCGGTCGTGCACGGCGTGGACCAGGCGCTGCCCCGGGCGGTGGCCGAGGGGGTGGCCCCGGAGCGCACGACGCGGCTGCGGCCGCTCCTGGAGGGGCTGCTCGCCGCTCCCGGGGAGTAGGGCGGCGGAACGACGGGAGGGCCGGGACACCTCGTACGGTGTCCCGGCCCTCCCGCGTCTCCGCGTCGGCCGCGGGGTCAGGCGCGGACCCTCCCGACGGGGCCGTCGCCGTCGTCGCCGTCGTCCTCCTCGTCGAAGACGGAGCTGACGTCGAAGCGGCAGACGATCCGCTCCGGGTCGGCGTGTTCGAAGGGGGCGTGGAGCCACTCCCCCGGTTCGGGGAGTTCGTCGGCCGCGACGACCCAGAGCGTGGAGTCGCCCTCCTCCAGGCCGAAGTCCTTGTGCCGGGAGGCGATCTCGTCCGGTTCGTACTCGCCGAAGAGCACGCCGAGCGCGGCGAGGGGCGAGACGCCGGCCTTGGCGGCCGCCCCGGTGACGTCCTCGCCGCCGCTCTCGGCGACGCGGCGGGCCTGGGCGAGCAGGCGTCGGGGTTCCGCCACGGCGTAGTCGCGGCGGATCAGGAGGCTGAGGGCGTGGGGTTCGTCGGGCCCGGTGTAGGGCGGCAGGGCGCCGTCCGCGCCGGGGATCTCGAAGGGGGTGACCTCGTCGTAGCGGTCGTAGAGGAGTTCGTCGTAGGTCTCGGCCGCCGAGGCCAGGGCGTTGAAGGCCTCGTAGACGGCCGGGTCGTCGTCCCCCGTGCGGCGTTCGACCGCCGCGAGGTGACGGTCCAGTGCGGCTTTGACCGCCTCGGCGGCGGCACGTACCTCGGCAGCGGTGGGCTGCGCAGCATCAGACATGGGAGAGACGCTATCCGTACCGGGGCCGTGCCCGCACAATAGATGCGATGCCGGAATACGAATTTGTCGACGTGTACGTGCCGCGCGGTGTCTCCCGCAAGGAGGCGACGCGGCTGCTGACCGATCATGCCGAGTACGGACACTGGGAGTTGGACCGTCTGAGCCTGCACCGGGACGGGAGCCGCAGGGTGCGGCTGAAGCGACGGATCATCCGCCAGGTCAGGGCGACCTGGTAGACCGGAGAACGACGAGAAGGGGCCCCGCGGTGTGCGGGGCCCCTGTGCGTGGTGCGCGTCCGCGCGTGGTGCTCGTCACACGGCCCCGGGCCGTGCGGCGGGCTCAGGCGGCGCGGCGGGCGCGGCGGTAGATCAGCGAACCGGCGAGCAGCAGTCCGGCGCCGGCGGGGACGATCACGCCGAGCGGCCCGGCGCCGGTCTCGGCGAGCTCCTCGACGGCCCGCGGGGGCGTCACGACGTGCGTACCGGGAGTGTTCGACCCGCCGTCGGTGCCCGGGTTCCCGGGGGTGCCGGGGTTCCCGGGGGTGCCGGGGTTCCCGGGGTTGCCCGGGTTGCCGGGGGTCTCCGGCGTCTCGGGGGTCTCGGGGTTCCCCGGCTGCGTCGGCTCGACGCCGTTGGCGCAGTCGTTGCCCGCGGCCGGGTTGAGGAGCCCGATGACCGAGACGCTGTTGCCGCACACGTTCACCGGGACGTCGACCGGCACCTGGACGTTGTTGCCGGAGCCCACGCCGGGCGAGCCGCTCGTGTGGCCCTCGGCGGAGGATCCGCCGCCGGGCGTGCCCGGCTTCCCGGAGTCGGAGACGTTGGCGCACGTGTTGCCCATCGCCGGGTTCAGCAGTCCGACGACGCTGACGGTGTTTCCGCAGGCGTTCACCGGCACGTGCACCGGGACCTGGACGGAGTTCCCGGACGCGACGCCCGGGGAGTTCGAGGCCGTACCGTTCGCGCCGGAGTCGGCGTGCGCATAGCCGCCGCCGACCGCGGCGAAGACGCCTCCGGCGGCCGCGACGGTGATGAGGCCCTTGCGCGTGACCTGTCGCATAGCTTGTTCCCTGCCTGCTCGGCTTCGAAGAAGTGCCACCGGGCGAAGGGCCCGAGGCGGAAATGGCCACCGGCCCCGGAGTGCATGGCACGCACTCCGGGGCCGGACCGGCTCACACCCTCACGGGGCGAGGGACGACGTCAGTCGTTGACGCAGGCGTTGCCGAAGGCGGGGTTCAGCAGACCGATCACGGAGACCGTGTTGCCGCACAGGTTCACGGGAACGTGAACCGGCACCTGGACGACGTTGCCCGAGAGGACACCGGGGGAACCGATGGCCGCACCCTGGGCACCCGCGTCGGCAACGGCCATGCCCGCACCCGCGAGAACGAGACCGCCAGTGGCAGCCGCAGCAGCGACGACCTTCTTGATCATTATTCCTCCTAGTTGGCAATGCGGCCCCAGCCGCGGACCGCACACCTGTAACGAGGGGGAAGGGCGGGGGCTACGAGCCCCCGGGGTCATTCACTCTTTTCGGGCAAGGGCAAACGCGCGGACGAATCCGGCGCGCGCCGTCGGCGGGTCCTTCCGGCAGGCCCTCTCCTCGGGTCCTCCCCACGCCTCCTCTCCTCGGGGCGTCCTCAGCAGGCGTCCAGGAAGCGGTCCAGGACGCGGGCGCCGAACTTGAGGCCGTCGACCGGGACCCGCTCGTCCACGCCGTGGAACATGCCGGCGAAGTCGAGCTCCGGCGGCAGCTGGAGCGGGGCGAAGCCGAAGCAGCGGATGCCGAGGTCGTCGAAGGACTTGGCGTCGGTGCCGCCGGAGAGCATGTACGGCACGGCGCGGGCGATCGGGTCCTCGGCGCGCAGGGCCAGCTGCATGGCGTCCACCAGGGCGCCGTCGAAGCTGGTCTCCAGGGCCTTGTCTCCGTGCACGTCCTCGCGCTTCACGCGGGGCCCGAGGATCCGGTCGAGGTCGGCCAGGAACTCCTGCTCGTACCCGGGCAGGAAGCGGCCGTCGACGTGCGCCGTGGCCTGGCCGGGGATCACGTTCACCTTGTAGCCGGCGCCGAGCATGGTCGGGGCGGCCGAGTTGCGCAGGGTGGCGCCGATCATCTTGGCGATGCCGCCGAGCTTGGCGAGGGTGGCGTCCATGTCCTCGGGGTCGAGGGGGGTGCCCAGGGCGTCCGAGAGCTCGTCCAGGAAGGACCGGACGGTCTTGGTGACCCTCACCGGCCACTGGTGGCGGCCGAGGCGGCCCACGGCCTCGCACAGCTCCGTGATGGCGTTGTCGTCGTTGGTCATCGAGCCGTGGCCGGCGGTGCCCTCGACGGTCAGGCGCATCCAGTGCATGCCCTTCTGGGCCGTCTCCACCAGGTAGAGGCGCAGGTTCTCGTTGACGGTGAAGGAGAAGCCGCCGACCTCGCCGATGGCCTCGGTGACCCCCTCGAAGAGGTCCCGGTGCTCGTCGACCAGGTACCGGGCGCCGTAGGTGCCGCCGGCCTCCTCGTCGGCGAGGAAGGCGAGGACGACGTCGCGCGGGGGCTTGCGGCCGCTGCGCAGCCGGTCCCGCACGACCGCGAGGGTCATCGCGTCCATGTCCTTCATGTCGACGGCGCCGCGGCCCCAGACGCAGCCGTCGGCGATCTCCCCGGAGAAGGGGTGGTGGGTCCAGTCCCCGGCGTCGGCCGGGACGACGTCGGTGTGGCCGTGGATCAGCAGGGCGGGCCGCGACGGGTCCTCGCCCTCGATCCGGGCGACCGTGGAGGCCCGCCCCCGGTGCGACTCGAAGATCTTCGGTTCGAGGCCGACCTCGGCGAGCTTCTCGGCGATGTACTCCGCCGCCGCCCGCTCCCCCGGCCCCGAGTGGTCGCCGTAGTTGCTGGTGTCGATGCGGATGAGGTCGCGACAGAGGTCGACCACCTCGTCCTCGCCGCGGACGCTCCCGGCCGTGTTCGACTCGCTCACGCTGCTTCCTCCCACTACGTGCCCCACGCGGTTGCTGCTGGTCGCCTCCATCCTCGCGCGTGGCCCCCTCCCCGCCCAAGGCCGACCGCCGTCCGACATGCGGCCGTCACGTGCCGGGGGGCGCCGGGGCGGACCGGGGCCGGCCGGGGGTGGTGATCGACCACCCCGAATGTTTGCTATGGTTTTCCTCGTCGGAAGGGCCCAGCGGCCAAGAAGACAGACACCTTGTCCGGGTGGCGGAATGGCAGACGCGCTAGCTTGAGGTGCTAGTGCCCTTTATCGGGCGTGGGGGTTCAAGTCCCCCCTCGGACACCACACGGAGTCCCGGTCGAGATCTTCTCGACCGGGACTTCCGCATGAGCACTCGCGTCATGAGCGCACGCGTACGGACGGCCACGAGGCGGAGTGGTGAGACGCAGAACCAGGGCCCCCGCGTCGCCGCTGGCCCAGCGGGACGGGGTCGATCCCGTGCGGGTGCGGCTGCCGGAGGATCCGGAGGGTGCCTGGGCGACCGTGCGGGACCACCTGGTGGAGCGGTACGGGGCGGCCGTCGGGGTCGGGCGGGTCGAGGAGATGCTGCGGGCCGGGAGGTTCGTCGGGGTCGACGGGCCGGTCTCCGGGGACGAGTCGTACGCCGCGGGGCGGTGGCTCTGGTTCCACCGGGACTTTCCGCCGGAGGTGCCGGTGCCGTTCGGGGTCGGGGTCGTGTACCGGGACGAGCGGATCGTGGTGGCCGACAAGCCGCACTTCCTGGCGACGATGCCCCGGGGGCGGCACGTCGTGGAGACCGCGACGGCGCGGCTGCGGCGGGACCTGGGGCTGCCCCGGTTGCAGGCCGCGCACCGGCTCGACCGGCTGACGGCGGGGCTCGTGCTTTTCGTCGTGCGGGAGGAGGACCGGGGGGCGTACCAGACGCTGTTCCGGGACCGGGCCGTGCGCAAGGAGTACGAGGCGGTGGCGCCTTACGACCCGGCGGTGGGGCTGCCGGTGACGGTGCGGAGCCGGATCGAGAAGGAGCGCGGGGTGATGGCCGCCCGGGAGGTGCCGGGCGAGCCGAACGCCGAGAGCCGGATCGCGCTGGTGGCGCACGGGGGCGGGCTCGGCCGGTACCGGCTTGAGCCGGTGACCGGGCGGACGCACCAGCTGCGGGTGCACATGAACGCGCTCGGGCTGCCGCTCCTGAACGATCCGGTCTATCCGGTGGTCCGTGAGGACGGGCCGGAGGACTTCGGGCGTCCGCTGGGGCTGCTGGCACGGACGCTGGAGTTCACCGACCCGTTCTCGGGCCGTGCGGTGCGCTTCGAGAGCCGGCTGCGGCTCAGTGGCCCCGGCTGATCCACTCCTGGAGGTGGGGGGCCTCGGCGCCGACGGTGGTGGTGTCGCCGTGGCCGGTGCGCACCACGGTCTCCGGCGGCAGGGTGAGGAGCTTGTCCCGGATCGAGTCGACGATCGTGGGGAAGTCCGAGAAGGACCGGCCGGTGGCGCCGGGGCCGCCCTGGAAGAGGGTGTCGCCGGTGAAGACCGTGCCGAGGTCCGGCGCGTACAGGCTGACCGCCCCGGGGGCGTGGCCCGGGGTGTGCAGGACCGTGAGGTCGGTGCCGGCGATGGTGAGGACCTGGCCGTCGGCGAGGTCGCCGTCCGGGCTGTGGTCGGGGTGGGTCTGCTTCCACAGCGGCAGGTCGGCGGGATGGAGCAGGATGCGGGCGCCGGTGGCGGCCGCGAGCGCCGGGGCCGCGTCCACGTGGTCGTCGTGGGCGTGGGTGCAGACGATGGCGCGCAGGGTGCGTCCGTCGAGGGCGGCGAGGATGGCCTCGGCGTCGTGGGCGGCGTCGATGACGATCGCCTCGGTGTCGTCGCCGACGATCCAGACGTTGTTGTCGACGTCCCAGGTGCCGCCGTCGAGGCTGAAGGTGCCGGAGGTGACGAGGTGGTCGATGCGGGCGGTCATCACAGCACCACCACCGAGCGCAGGACGTCTCCCTCGTGCATGCGGGCGAAGGCCTTCTCGACCTCGCCGAGGCCGATGGTCTCGGTGACGAAGGCGGCGAGGTCGATGCGGCCCTGCCGGTGCAGGTCGACGAGCATCGGGAAGTCCCGGGAGGGCAGGCAGTCGCCGTACCAGGAGGACTTGAGCGCGCCGCCGCGGCCGAAGACGTCGAGGAGGGGCAGTTCGAGCTTCATCTCGGGGGTGGGGACGCCGACGAGGACGACGGTGCCGGCGAGGTCGCGGGCGTAGAAGGCCTGCTCGTACGTCTCCGGGCGGCCGACGGCCTCGATGACGACGTCGGCGCCGAAGCCGCCGGTGAGTTCGCGGATCGCCTCGACGGGGTCGGTGGAGCGGGAGTTGACGGTGTGGGTGGCGCCCATCGTCTTCGCCGTCTCCAGCTTCCGGTCGTCGATGTCGACGGCGATGATCTTCGCGGCTCCGGCGAGGCGGGAGCCGACGATCGCCGCGTCGCCGACGCCGCCGCAGCCGATGACGGCGACGGTGTCGCCGCGGCCGACGTTGCCGGTGTTGATCGCGGCGCCGATGCCGGCCATGACGCCGCAGCCGAGGAGGCCCGCGACCTCGGGGGCGACCTCGGGGTCGACCTTGGTGCACTGGCCGGAGGCGACGAGGGTCTTCTCGGCGAAGGCGCCGATGCCGAGGGCCGGGGAGAGTTCCGTGCCGTCGAGCAGGGTCATCTTCTGCTTCGCGTTGTGGGTGTCGAAGCAGTACCAGGGGCGGCCGCGCAGACAGGCGCGGCAGTTCCCGCACACGGCGCGCCAGTTGAGGATCACGAAGTCGCCGGGGGCGACGTCGGTGACGCCCTCGCCGACCGACTCGACGATTCCGGCGGCCTCGTGGCCGAGGAGGAAGGGGAACTCGTCGTTGATGCCGCCCTGCTTGTAGTGGAGGTCGGTGTGGCAGACGCCGCACGCCTGGATCTTCACGACGGCCTCGCCGGGGCCGGGATCGGGGATCACGATCGTCTCGACCCGTACCGGTTCGTTCCTGCCGGGGGCGATGACCCCCTGGACGTGCTGCGGCATCGCGAACTTCCTTTTCTCCGAACGGATCTTGTAAGGCTCCTGCGTACCACTATCTCCTGACAAAAGGCGAGACCCCCGCAGGCCGTGCCCGCGGGGGTCTCGTGGGGGGCGCGTCAGTCGCGGGGGGTTCCGGCGGTCGCGCGGACCCGGCCGCGGACCAGGAACCAGCCGCCGACCAGGGCCGCGGCGATGAGCGGGAGGCAGTTCACGGTGGTGCGGCTGATGCCTTCGTCCATCCACATCAGGACGAGGACGGAGCCGAGGAAGAGCAGGGTCACGATCTGGGTGTACGGGGCCCAGGGCAGCCGGTAGCCGGGGCGGGCGAGCTTGCCCTCCTCGGCCCGGCGCCAGAACAGCAGCGAGCAGACCATGATCATGGCCCAGGTGCCGATGATGCCGATCGAGGCGAGGTTGAGGACCAGCTCGAAGGCCTCGCCGGGCATGACGTAGTTGAGGCCGACGCCGAGGACGCCGAAGCCCGCGGTGAGCAGGATGCCGCCGTAGGGGACGCCGCCCTTGTTCATGACGCCGGTGAAGCGGGGTGCGGAGCCGGCCAGCGACATGGAGCGCAGGATGCGGCCGGTGGAGTACAGGCCCGAGTTGAGGCTGGAGAGGGCGGCGGTGAGGACGACCAGGTTCATCACGCCGGCGGCGCCGGGGACGCCCAGCTTGTCGAAGACGGTGACGAAGGGGCTCTGGTCGCCGGAGTAGGCCGTGTACGGCAGGAGGAGGGCGAGCAGGACGACGGAGCCGACGTAGAAGAGGCCGACGCGCCACATGATCGAGTTGATCGCCTTCGGCATGATCTTCTCGGGGTTCTCGGTCTCGCCGGCGGCGACGCCGCACAGCTCGACGGAGGCGTAGGCGAAGACGACGCCCTGGATGAGCAGCAGCATCGGCATCGTGCCGTGGGGGAAGATGCCGCCGTTGTCGGTGATGTTGGCGAGGCCGGGGGTGCTGCCGCCGACGTCGTGGGAGGTCACGATGAGGAAGACGCCGACCAGCATGAAGACGACCAGGGCGGCGACCTTGACGATGGCGAACCAGAACTCCATCTCGCCGAAGTACTTCACGGAGATGAGGTTGGCGGCGAGGACGACCGCGAGGGCGATCAGGGCGAGGATCCACTGCGGGACGTCGCTGAACATCGACCAGAAGTGGGCGTAGGTGGCGGCCGCGGTGATGTCGGCGACGGCGGTGGTCGACCAGTTGAGGAAGTAGAGCCAGCCGGCCGTGTAGGCGCCCTTCTCGCCCATGAACTCGCGGGCGTAGGAGACGAAGGCGCCGGAGGAGGGGCGGTAGAGGACCAGCTCGCCGAGGGCGCGGACCACGAAGAAGGCGAAGACGCCGCAGACGGCGTAGGCGATGAAGAGGGAGGGACCGGCCTGGGACATGCGGCCGCCGGCGCCCAGGAAGAGCCCGGTGCCGATGGCGCCGCCGATGGCGATCATGTTGATGTGCCGGGACTTGAGGTCCTTGCGGTATCCGGCGTCGCCGGCGTCGACGTGGGGGGTGGCGGCCGTGGTCCCGCCGGATGCCGCCGGTGCGGCGGACAGCGGGTCGGCCGCGATGACGCGGTCACTCATGGAGTTGTTCGCCTTCGTGAGGGGGGTTGTGCGGTACCCGGTCGCACCCGGTGGGGGGTCTCCCCGGTACGACCAGCGCACATCCTCACGGCACGGGGCGGTGACTGACTGTGGCGCATGTCACTGAACGCCCATATTTGAGCTAGTTCAGAGCTTGCGTCCGGTTGCCAGGACTCCTCGCGGCCTCTCGCGGCTTCTCACGGCGCGAGGACGTCCAGCTCCTGGAGGGCGCCGACCGCGATCTGCCGGGTCAGCTCCTCGGCGCGGGCCGCGTCCCGTTCCCGTACGGCCTCGGCGACCTGGACGTGGAGGGTGACGGCGGCCGGGTCCGGGTCCTCGAACATCACGTGGTGGTGGGTGCGGCCGGTGAGGACCTCCGCGACGACGTCGCCGAGGCGGGCGAACATCTCGTTCCCGGAGGCGTTGAGGACGACCCGGTGGAAGGCGATGTCGTGGACGAGGTACTCCTCCAGGCGCCGGCCGCGCGAGGTGGCGACCATGCCGAGGGCCTCCTCGGTGAGCTCCCGGCACTGCTCGGGGGTGGCGTGCACGGCCGCGAGGCCGGCGGCGACGGGCTCGACGGCGGAGCGGAGCACGGTGAGCGAGCGGAGCTGGCGGGGGCGGTCGGCGCCGGCCAGGCGCCAGCGGATGACCTGGGGGTCGTACACGTTCCAGCTGGCGGTGGGGAGCACGGTCACGCCGACGCGGCGGCGGGACTCGACGAGGTGCATGGACTCCAGGACCCGGACGACCTCGCGGACCACGGTCCGGGAGACGTCGAAGCGCTGGGCCAGTTCGTCGGTGCGGAGCACGGTGCCGGGCGGGTACTCCCCCGCGGTGATCGCGAGGCCCAGGGCGGCCAGGACGTGGGAGTGGAGCCCCTGGGCCTGTGTCGTCATGGGGTCAGCCTATGCGGGTACGCGGGAGTGATCACCCCTGAAGCGCACCCCGGAGCAAAAGTACGACTTTTATGTCACAGTCTCTTGAATAAGTCGTACCCAATGGGTTTCATGAGCGCGACGGACAACGGAATCGATGTCGACGAAGACAGCGAGGCACCTCCCATGACCACCACTCCCCAGGCCCCTCCCGTCGTCGTCGTGATGGGCGTCGCGGGGACCGGCAAGACCACCATCGGTCCGCTGGTCGCCGATGCCCTCGGCCTCCCCTACGCCGAGGGCGACGACTTCCACCCGGCGGCCAACGTCGCCAAGATGTCGGCCGGCGTCCCGCTGGACGATGAGGACCGGGGCCCCTGGCTGGACGCCATCGGCGAGTGGGCACACGGCCGGGCCGGGCTCGGCGGCGTGGTGAGCAGTTCCGCGCTGAAGCGGGCGTACCGGGACCGGCTGCGTGCCGCCGCGCCCGGCGTCGTCTTCCTGCATCTGACCGGTGACCGGGAACTCATCGAGGGCCGGATGGCCGCGCGCAAGGGGCACTTCATGCCGACGGCGCTGCTCGACTCCCAGTTCGCCACCCTGGAGCCGCTCCAGGACGACGAGGCCGGCGTCGCCGTCGACGTGTCCGGCACCCCCGAGGAGATCACCGCCCGCGCCGTCGCCGCACTGCGCGGCCGGGCCGGCTGACCCCCTCCGCCCCCTCTCTTTCTCCTGCCCGTACGAAGGACACCACCGTGACCAGTCTCAGCGTCGAGATCCTGGCAGCGGACGCCGCCGAACCGATCACCTCGGCAGGCAACGCCCAGCTCGGAATCGCCGTGCTCGCCGGCATCGCCGTCATCGTCCTGCTCATCACCAAGTTCAAGCTGCACGCGTTCCTGGCGCTGACCATCGGGTCCCTGGCGCTCGGCGCGTTCGCGGGCGCGCCGCTCGCGGACACCATCAAGTCCTTCACCGCCGGCCTCGGCAGCACCGTCGCCGGCGTGGGCGTGCTGATCGCCCTCGGCGCCATCCTCGGCAAGCTGCTCGCGGACTCCGGCGGCGCGGACCAGATCGTGGACACGATCCTGGCGAGGGCCGGCGGCCGGGCCATGCCGTGGGCGATGGTGCTCATCGCCTCCGTGATCGGCCTGCCGCTCTTCTTCGAGGTCGGCATCGTGCTGCTGATCCCGGTCGTGCTGCTCGTCGCCAAGCGCGGCAACTACTCCCTGATGCGGATCGGCATCCCGGCCCTCGCCGGCCTCTCCGTGATGCACGGGCTCATCCCGCCGCACCCCGGCCCGCTCGTCGCGATCGACGCGGTCGGCGCCAACCTGGGCGTCACCCTCGCCCTCGGCCTCGTCGTCGCGATCCCGACCGTGATCATCGCCGGTCCGCTCTTCTCCCGGTACGCGGCTCGCTGGGTGGACATCCCGGCCCCCGAGAACATGATCCCCACGCGTCCCTCCGAGGACCTGGAGAAGCGTCCCGGCTTCGGCGTCACCGTCGCGACCGTGCTGCTGCCGGTCGTCCTGATGCTGGTCAAGGCGCTCGTCGACATCGTCGTGGACGACCCCGAGAACGGCGTCCAGAAGGTCACCGACGTCATCGGCTCGCCGCTGATCGCGCTGCTCGCCGCCGTCATAGTCGCGCTCTTCACCCTGGGCCGGGCGGCCGGCTTCACCAAGGAGCGCCTGTCCTCGACCGTCGAGAAGTCCCTCGCCCCGATCGCGGGCGTCCTGCTGATCGTCGGCGCGGGCGGCGGCTTCAAGCAGACCCTGATCGACATCGGGGTCGGACAGATGATCCTGGACTTCTCCAAGAGCTGGGCCATCCCGACCCTGCTGCTGGCCTGGCTGATCGCGGTCGCGATCCGGCTCGCGACGGGCTCGGCGACGGTGGCGACGATCTCGGCGGCGGGGCTCGTGGCTCCGCTGGCGGAGGGCATGTCGACGGGCGAGACGGCGCTGCTGGTCCTCGCGATCGGTGCCGGTTCGCTCTTCTTCAGCCACGTCAACGACGCCGGGTTCTGGCTGGTGAAGGAGTACTTCGGCATGAACGTCGGCCAGACGATCAAGACCTGGTCGGTGATGGAGACGATCATCTCGGTCGTGGGCATCGTGTTCGTGCTGCTGCTGTCGCTGGTGTTGTAGCACCGCCGAAGACGGACGGTGAGGGCCGGTCGTGGCTGACAGACTGTCGGCCATGACCGGCCCTCACGCGCTCAAGCCCTTCCTCCTCGCCTTCCCCGGCCCCCTGCGGGACCGGCTCGTCGCGGCGGTGCTCTCCGGCGAGAAGACCGCCACGACGGGGCTCCTCCTGGAGTACGAGGCCGAGAAGGAGGAGCTGCCCGAGGTCGGCGAACGGTCGGCGCTGATCGACTCGGACGGTCGCGAGGTGGCCGTCGTGGAGATCACGGAGGTCCAGGTCCTGCCCCTGCGCGACGCGGACCTCCGCCTCGCACTCGCCGAGGGCGAGGGCTACCGCTCGGTCGCGGAGTGGCGAGCGGGCCACGAGAACTTCTGGCACGGCGAGGAGATGCGGGAGGCGCTGGGGGATCCGGGGTTCGTGGTGGACGGGGACACGATGCTGGTGGTGGAGTGGTTCCGGGTGGTGGAGGTGCTCCGGGAGGCCTGACAGTCAGGGCCCCTGGGCCTCGAGGACGGTGAGGAGTCGCCAGGCGAGATCGTGGATTTCCGGTGCCTCATCCTCCGTCGCCCGACGGAGGAACGGGAGGAACTCCGGGTCGTCGCGGCGAGTGGCGGCGAAGGACCTCGCGTCAGCCCACCGCCTTCACCGCCGCCCGGCCCAGGACCCCGCGTCAGCCCACCGCCTTCGCCGCCGCCCTCCCCGCCGCGCGGCCCGAGAAGATGCAGCCGCCGAGGAAGGTGCCTTCGAGGGAGCGGTAGCCGTGGACGCCGCCGCCGCCGAAGCCGGCCGCCTCGCCCGCCGCGTACACGCCCTCCAGGGGTTCGCCGCCCTCCGTCAGGACCCGGGAGTCGAGGTCGGTCTCCAGGCCGCCGAGGGACTTGCGGGTGAGGATGTTGAGGCGGACGGCGATCAGCGGGCCCGCGCCGGGGTCCAGGATGCGGTGCGGGGTGGCCGTGCGGATGAGCCGGTCGCCCAGGTACTTGCGGGCGCCTCTGATCGCCGTGACCTGGAGGTCCTTGGTGAAGGGGTTGGCGATCTCGCGGTCGCGGGCGGTGATCTCGCGGCGCAGGGCGGCCTCGTCGATCAGCGGCTCGCCGGTGAGCGCGTTCATGCCCCGGACCAGGGCGGAGAGGTCCTTCTCGACCACGAAGTCGACGCCCTTGTCCATGAAGGCCTGGACGGGGCCGGGGACGTCCGCCCGCGCGCGCCCGATGACGTCGCGGACCGACTTGCCGGTCAGGTCCGGGTTCTGCTCGGAGCCCGAGAGGGCGAACTCCTTGCCGATGATCTTCTTGTCGAGGACGAACCAGGTGTGGTCGTGCCCGGTCCGCGTGATGTGCGCGAGGGTGCCGAGGGTGTCGAAGCCGGGGAAGAGCGGCACGGGCAGCCGCTTGCCGGTGGCGTCGAGCCAGAGGGAGGACGGGCCGGGCAGGATGCGGATGCCGTGCCGGGCCCAGATGGGGTTCCAGTTCTCGATGCCCTCGGTGTAGTGCCACATCCGGTCGCGGTTGATGTGGCTGGCGCCGGCCTTCTCGGCGATGCCGAGCATGAGGCCGTCGACGTGCGCGGGGACGCCGGAGAGCAGCTTGGCGGGCGGGGTGCCCAGGCGGGCGGGCCACTGGGCGCGGACCAGGTCGTGGTTGCCGCCGATGCCGCCGGAGGTGACGATCACGGCCTGGGCGCGCAGTTCGAAGGAGCCGGTGGCCTCGCGGCCGCTGGCGGTGCCGCGCGGGACGGCGGAGGGTTCCAGGATCTCGCCGGTGACGGTGTCGACGGCCCCGGCGGTGCGGCCGAGGCCGGTGACGCGGTGGCGGAAGCGGAGCCGTACCAGGCCGCGGGCGACGCCCTCGCGGACCTTCCGCTCGAAGGGGGCGACGAGGCCGGGGCCCGTGCCCCAGGTGATGTGGAAGCGGGGGACGGAGTTGCCGTGCCCGGTGGCGTCGTAGCCGCCGCGCTCGGCCCAGCCGACGACGGGGAAGAACCGCACCCCGCGCGCGTGGAGCCAGGCGCGCTTCTCGCCGGCCGCGAAGTCGACGTACGCCTCGGCCCACTTCCTCGGCCAGTGGTCCTCGGTCCGGTCGAAGCCGGCGGTGCCGTACCAGTCCTGGAGGGCCAGGGCGTGGCTGTCCTTGACGCGCATCCGGCGCTGTTCGGGCGAGTCGACCAGGAAGAGGCCGCCGAAGGACCAGTGGGCCTGGCCTCCGAGGGACTGCTCGGGCTCCTGGTCGAGGAGGATCACGGTGCGGCCGGCGTCGACCAGCTCGGCGGTGGCGACGAGTCCGGCGAGGCCGGCCCCGATGACGATCACGTCAGCGTCGTAGGACATGGACCGCATCTTGGATACACCGGTGTATCGAGTCAACCGTTCGAGCGTTTTCCCGCTCACGGAGGGCTCTTATCGCTTTTTTAATGCTCAGCATTAATATGGTCGCATGGCCAGGACATCGGGTCCCGAGACCCGGGAGAAGCTGATCCGCGCGGCCGAGGAGCTCTTCGCCGCCCAGGGCGTCCACGGCGCGCAGCTGCGGGACGTCGTGGCCCGCGCCGGGCAGGCGAACCCCTCCGCCGTGCAGTACCACTTCGGCTCGCGCGCCGGCTTGCTCGACGCCGTGATGGCCGGGCGCCAGGCCCGTACGGAAGCGGTCCTCGCGCCGCTCCTGGAAAGTACGGACGATGACCTGAAAGGGCTGGTCACGGCCCTCGTCACGGCCGAGGCCAGTGAGCTGCGCACCGAGCGGGGCCGGCGCTGTCTGCGGATCTCCGCGCAGCTCAGCCACGAGAGCGGGGTCCGCGCCCGCACGCCCCACCCCGCACTCGCCGGCACCGCCTACTGGCGCCTGATCGAGCGGATCGCGGACCGCCTCGCCGCCGCCGGACTGCCCGAACCCCTCCTCCTGGAACGCCTCGACCTGGCGCTGACCGTGGTCGGCGCGGCCCTGGCGGACCGGGCCCGGCAGTACCTCGCCGGCACCGAACCCCTCACCGGCGAGGCGCTCTTCCTCGCGGACCTCGCCGAGACCACCACCGCCCTGCTGCGCGCCCCCCGGCCGGAGCCGGCGGACCACCGAAAGGATTCCTCATGAACGACCTCACCGGCAGGACCGTCCTCGTCACCGGCGGCGCCCGGGGCCTGGGCGCCGAGGCCGCCCGGCAGGCCGTGGCCGCCGGGGCGAACGTCGTGCTCACCGACGTCCTGGACGAGGAGGGGAAGGCGACCGCCGCGGAGCTCGGCGAGCGGGCGCGGTTCCTCCACCACGACGTGACCTCCGAGGAGGAGTGGGCGGCGGCCGTCGCGTACGCGGTGGCGGAGTTCGGCGGGCTGCACGGTCTGGTGAACAACGCCGGCATATCCACCGGCACCCTCCTGGAGACCGAGTCCGTCGAGCACTTCCGCAAGGTCCTCGACATCAACCTGACCGGCGTCTTCATCGGCATGAAGGCCGTGGTCCCCGCGATGCGGGAGGCGGGCGGCGGCTCGATCGTCAACATCTCCTCGGCCGCCGGTCTGATGGGCCTGGCCCTGACGGCCGGTTACGGCGCCTCCAAGTGGGGCGTGCGCGGCCTGACGAAGATCGGCGCGGTGGAGCTCGGCACGGCGCGGATCCGCGTCAACTCCGTGCACCCGGGCATGACGTACACCCCGATGACCGCCTCCGTCGGCATCGAGCGCGGCGAGGGCAAGTACCCGAACACCCCGATGGGCCGGGTCGGCGAGGCCGGGGAGATCGCGGGCGCGGTCGTCTTCCTGCTCTCGGACGCCGCCTCGTACGTGACGGGCGCCGAGCTGGCGGTGGACGGCGGCTGGACGACCGGTCCGACGGTCAAGTACGTCATGGGGCAGTGAGACCGGGCCGCGCGGTTTTGTTTGGATGGCGGCATGAGTTCCGCCGAAGAGATTCTCGACGTCGTCGACGAGCAGGACCGGGTGATCGGGCGGGCCCCGCGCGGTGAGGTGTACGCGCGGGGCCTGATCCACCGCTGCGTCTTCATCCGCGTCCGGGACGCCGGGGGCAGGGTCTTCGTCCACCGCAGGACGCCGACGAAGCTGGTCTTCCCCTCGATGTACGACATGTTCGTCGGCGGTGTCGTCGGCGCGGGCGAGTCCTACGACGAGGCCGCGCTGCGCGAGGCCGAGGAGGAGCTGGGGGTACGGGGGCTCCCCCGCCCCGAGCCGGTGCTGCGCTTCCTGTACGACTCCGGGGGCGTGGCCGGGAAGTGGTGGTCGGCCGTGTACGAGGTCCGCTGCGAGCTGCCGGTGGACCCGCAGGTCGAGGAGGTCGCCTGGCACGCCTTCCTGACGGAGGACGAGCTGGCCGCGCGGCTCGGCACGTGGGAGTGGGTGCCGGACGGGCTCGCCGCGTACGAGCGACTGCGGGCGCATGCGGCGGGGCGGGGCTGAGGGGGCGGGCCCCGGGGCCCCGGCGGGGGGCTGAGGGGTCGGCACCCGGGAGCCCCGGCGAGGCGCGGCCGGGCGGGGCCTGGCTCCGGGAACCCGGCCGGGCGGGGCCTTTCGGACACGCCCCGGGGGTCGGTTCGGAGCCGGACGTGCCGGGCGGGGCGATCATCCGGCCGTTAGGGTGCACGGGTGAGCGATTTCGTGCAGAGTCTGCGGCTCTGGTTCGCGCCGCAGCGGATCCGGGATGAGGGGGACACCCCCGACTACCGCTTCTCCCTCGCCAACGAACGGACCTTCCTCGCCTGGATCCGGACCGCGCTCGCCCTGGTCGGCGGCGGCTTCGCCGTCGACCAGTTCCTGCCCGACCTGCGCTGGGGGGTGCGGGTCGGGCTCGCGCTCGCCCTGCTCGCCGCCGGCGTCCTCTGCGCCCTGCGCGCGGTGAACCACTGGATGCGCTGCGAGCGGGCGATGCGGCGCGGCGAGGACCTGCCGGTCTCCCGGTTCCCGGCGCTGCTCAGCCTCGCGGTGGCCGTGGTGGCGCTCGCGATGGTGGTGGTCGTCCTCTTCGGCTGGGCCGGGTAGTGGAGGGGCCGCCGGACGCGGTGGTGACCCGGGACCCCGGGCTCCAGCCCGAGCGGACCCGGCTCGCCTGGCGGCGCACCACGCTCTCCTGCACGGTCGTGGCGGTGCTCGCCGTCAAGCTGGCCGTCCAGGACGAGACCACGCCCAGGGGCCTTGCTGGGCTCGCCCTCACCGCCCTCGTGTGGCTCCTGTTCCTGGCGGTGGCCCACCGCCGGATCCGCTCCCTGGACACGGCCCGGCCGCGCCCGCTCACCCACCGGGGCGCGCTGCTCGCCGCCCTGTGCACGATCGGACTGGCCGTCTTCGGGGCGGCGCTGATCTGGTGAGCCCGGCGGGGTCCCCGTAAGGGAAGCCGTAGGGGAGACCGCAGGGGAAGACACGGACGCGGCGGGCCTTCCGAACCAGGACGAGAGGGACGTATCGGACTAGCCTGGAAAGGTCAGCCGCTCCCTCACAGAGGCCATGTGATGACCGTTCTCCACCACGAGCACCCCACGCACGCCCACGCCCACGGCCCGGACTGCGGCCACCGGGCGGTGGACCACGGGGACCACGTCGACTACGCGCACGACGGGCACCTGCACCGCGAGCACTCGGGCCACTGGGACGAGTGCGAGCCGGCCGGTCACGTCTCCCACGAGGCGCACGCGCACGAGCACGGGCCGGACTGCGGCCACCAGTCGGTGACGCACGGCGACCACCTCGACTACGTGCACGACGGACACCGGCACGCGGCGCACGACGGGCACTGGGACGACCACTGATCCGGTGAACGACCCGGCTCCTCCTTCCCCCGGGCCGGGGCCGACTGGCACTCTCCCCCCTGTCCGGTCCGGCTCTCCTCCCGGGGGAATCCCTTGTCTTCCAACGGCCCTTCCAGCGGCTCTTCCAGCGGTCCTTCCCGCGCGTCCTCCACCGACCCCTACGTGGTCACCCTCGCCCCGCACGTCCACGCCTTCGTCCAGCCCGACGGCGGCTGGTGCCTGAACAACGCCGGCTTCCTCGGCGGCGCGGACGAGTCGCTGCTCGTCGACACCGCCGCCACCGAACGGCGGGCCCTGCTGCTGCGCGAGGCCGTTCTCGCCGCCGGTCTTCCGCTGCCGCGGACCGTCGTCTCCACCCACCACCACGGGGACCACACCTACGGGAACGGGGTGTTCGCCCCCGAGGCGCGGATCGTGGGCCACGAGAACTGCCGGACCGAGCAGCTCTCGGCCGGGCGCCAGCTCCATCTGATCTGGCCGCAAACCGACTTCGGCCGGGTCGAGATCCTGCCGCCGACCGTCACGTACACCGACCGGCTGACGCTCCACGTCGGCGGGATCGAGGTGCGGGTGATCCACCCGGGCGCCGCGCACACCACGGGCGACTCGATCGTGCACCTCCCGGAGCAGGGGGTCGTCTTCACGGGCGACCTGGTCTTCCACGGCGGGACGCCGTTCCTGCCGATGGGGTCGCTCGCCGGTTCGCTGCGCGCGCTCGCCCTGCTCCGCTCGCTCGACGCGCCGACCGTGGTGCCGGGGCACGGGCGGGTGACCGACCCCTCCGCGTACGACGCGACGGAGCGGTACCTGCTGTGGGTGCGGGAGCTGGCCGCCGAGGGGTACGCGAAGGGGGACCCGCCGCTGGAGACGGCTCGGCGGGCGGAGCCGGGCGAGTTCGCCGCGTGGCGGGAGAGCGAGCGCCTGGTGGCGAACCTGCACCGGGCGTACGCGGAGCTGGCGGGACTGCCGGAGGGGCACCCGCTCGATCCGGTGGCGGTCTTCGGGGACATGGCGGCGATGAACGGCGGGGAGCCGGTGGCCTGCCACGCCTGAGCCGTACGGAGAGCCGCACGGCGGGGGCTTCGGCGGAGTGTGGCGGACACCCCTCTGGACGACATACCGACTGGTCGGTCATCATGAGGGCCGACCGAAGCCGACCCGGAGGTACGTCCGATGAGCTCCGCCCCTGACCCGCAGTCCACGACGCGGGAGGTGCCCCCACCAGGCCTCGACCCCGAGCGGCTGCGCCGTCTCCTCGACCGCGAGCGGCCCGGCCTGGTGGGCGGCCCCCTCGAAGCCCGGCTGATCGAGGGCGGGCGGTCGAACCTGACGTACGCGGTGACCGACGGCACCGCCGCCGGCCGCTGGGTGGTCCGCAGGCCCCCGCTCGGCCACGTCCTGGCCACCGCCCACGACATGCGGCGCGAGCACCGGGTGATCAGCGCCCTGCGGGCGACGGACGTGCCCGTGCCCGCGACGGTCCTGTTCTGCGAGGACGAGTCGGTGCTCGGCGCGCCGTTCTACGTCATGGAGTTCGTGGAGGGCACCCCGTACCGCTCGGCCCGCCAACTCGCCCCGCTCGGCCCCGAGCGCACCCGCGCCGCCGTCCTCGGCCTGGTCGACACCCTGGTCGACCTGCACGCCGTGGACCCCGACGCCGTCGGGCTCGGCGACTTCGGGCGCCCCGACGGCTTCCTCGACCGGCAGCTGCGCCGCTGGGGCAAGCAGCTCGACGCCTCGCGCGGCCGGGAGCTCGCCGGGATCGACGAGCTGCACGCCGCCCTCGGCCGGGCGCTGCCCGCCTCTCCCCCGCCCACCGTGATCCACGGCGACTACCGGCTCGACAACGTCCTCGTCGGCCCCGACGACCGGATCCGGGCCGTCCTCGACTGGGAGATGTCCACGCTCGGCGACCCGCTCACCGACCTCGGCCTCCTCGTCATGTACAGCACCCCGCTCGATCTGCCGGGCTCCCCCATCTCCACGACCGCCACGGCCGCCGGGCACCCGAGCGTCGCCGAGCTGGTCGAGCGCTACGCGGCCCGCTCGGGCCGCGACACCTCCGCCCTCTCCTGGTACACGGCCTTCGCCTGGTTCAAGCTCGCCGTGATCCTGGAGGGCATCCACTACCGCTACACCCTCGGCCAGACGGTCGGCGCCGGCTTCGACCGCATCGGCGAACTCGTCCCCGTCTTCATCGAGCACGGCCTGACCACCCTTCAGGAGGGCTGACCCCCATGGACTTCGCCTACGACGCGCGCACCGAGGAACTCCGCGCGAAGCTCCTCGCCTTCATGGACGAGCACGTGTACCCGGCCGAGGCCGTCGCCGAGGAGCAGCGGGCCCTGCTCGCCTCCCCGTGGGACACCCCGGCGGTGGTCGAGGAGCTGAAGGCCGAGGCCAAGCGGCAGGGCCTCTGGAACCTCTTCCTCCCTGACGCCGAGTACGGGGCGGGCCTGACGAACCTCCAGTACGCGCCGCTCGCCGAGATCACCGGCCGCAGCCCCCAGCTGGCCCCGACCGCCCTCAACTGCGCCGCCCCGGACACCGGGAACATGGAACTGCTCGCCGAGTTCGGCGACGAGGCGCAGAAGAAGCAGTGGCTGGAGCCGCTGCTCGCGGGCGAGATCCGCTCGGCGTTCGCCATGACCGAGCCGGACGTCGCCTCCTCCGACGCCACCAACATCGAGACCCGCATCCGGCGGGACGGCGACTCGTACGTGATCGACGGGCGCAAGTGGTACATCTCCGGGGCGATGAACCCCGACTGCAAGGTCTTCATCGTCATGGGCAAGACCGACCCCGACGGCACCGACCTCCGCCGCCAGCAGTCGATGGTCCTGGTGCCGCGCGACACCCCGGGCGTCGAGGTGCGGCGCGCGATGAAGGTGTACGGGTACGAGGACCACTACCACGGCGGCCACGCCGAGGTGATCTTCGACGGCGTCCGCGTCCCGGCCGCGAACCTGGTCGGCGAGGAGGGCGGCGGCTTCGCCATCGCGCAGGCCCGGCTCGGCCCCGGCCGCATCCACCACTGCATGCGGCTGATCGGCATGGCGGAGCGGGCCGTGGAGCTGATGTGCCGGCGCGCGGTCTCCCGTACCGCCTTCGGCAAGGCGCTCGCCCAGCAGGGCGTCGTGCAGAACTGGATCGCGGACGCCCGGGTGACCATCGAGCAGCTGCGGCTGCTGGTCCTCAAGACGGCGTGGCTCATGGACACCGTCGGCAACCGGGGCGCGCACACCGAGATCCAGGCCATCAAGATCGCGACCCCGCGCGCGGTCGTGGACATCATCGACAAGGCCGTGCAGGCGCACGGCGCGGGCGGGGTGTCGCAGGACTTCCCGCTGGCCGAGCTGTGGGCGGCGGCGCGGACGCTGAAGCTGGCGGACGGGCCGGACGAGGTGCACCAGCGGTCCCTCGCGCGCCGGGAGCTGAAGAAGTACCTGTAGGCCGTCGCGGTCGGCCGCGCCCCCTCCGCGGGGGGTGCGGTCAGGGGCGCAGGGCCCGGAGCAGCAGGTCGGCGAGGTGGCCGGCGACCTGCTCGGGGCTGAGGGGGCCGTCCGGGCGGTACCAGGTGGACAGGTGGTGCACGGAGCCGAAGTGGTAGTCGACCACCAGGTCGGCGGGGGTCGCGGAGGAGAACACCCCGGACTTCTGGCCCTCCTCGATCAGGGCCCGGAACCGCTCGTGGTAGCGGCGCCGCTCGGCCCGCACCCGCTTGTTCTTCTCCGGGCTCAGGTGGTGCATGGAGCGGAAGAAGATCGAGGCGTCGTCCAGGTTCTCGATGGTGGTGACGACGACGTCGGCGGCGGCGTCGCGCAGCCGCTCCTCCACGGGCGCGTCGGCGTCGGCGAAGGCGTCGAGCCGCTCCTGCTGGAGGCGCAGGACCCGGGAGTAGACCTCCTGGAGCAGGTCCTCCTTGGAGCCGAAGTAGTGGTAGAGCGCGCCCTTGGTGACCCCGGCGGCCTCCACGATCTCCTGGACGGAGGTGCGGTCGTAGCCCTGCTCCGCGAAGAGCCGGGTGGCGGCGGCGAGGAGCCTCTGGGGGACGGGGGTGCCGTTCCCGTCCGTCGTCCTGGCCATGCTCCGCCGCCTTCCTTCGTACTGCTTCGTTCATCGTTCTGGGTGATCGTTTTCGGTCGGGGGAACGCGTTCCCGCCGCTAGATCTTCCCATCCGCCGGGGTCTGCGGCCGACCGGTGCCCGTCTCCCAGGTCCGCTGGACGTGGTTCATGGTGCCGAGCCAGCGCTCGGGGTCGGTGGCCCGGTTGCGGTAGTAGCCGGCGACCTCGGGGTGGGGCAGCACGAGGAAGCGGTCGGCCGCGATGGCGTCGATCAGGGCGTCGGCGACGTCCCCGGGCTCGATGGCGGTGGGGGCGAGGACCAGCTCGCCCGCGCTCCCGGCGGCGGTGAGCATGTCCGTGCGGACGCCCTGCGGGCAGATGGCGTGGACGGAGAGGCCCCGGTGCCGGTAGGTGAGGGAGAGCCATTCCGCGAAGGCGTACGCGCCGTGCTTGGAGACGCTGTACGGCGCCGCGCCGATCATGGTGAGGAGTCCGGCGGCGGAGACGGTGGAGACGAAGCGGCCGCCGCCGCGCTCCAGCCACTCGGGGAGCAGGGCGCGGGCCGCGCGGACGTGGGCCATGACGTTGACGTCCCAGGCGGCGGCCCAGACGTCCTCGTCGGCGAAGGCGTCGCCGGGCGAGGAGAGGCCGGCGTTGGCGCACCAGACGTCGACGGTGCCGCCGAGGGCCTCGCGGGCCTCGGCGACGACGGCGGAGGCGTCGCCGGGGACGGCGACGGCGCCGATCTCGGCGGCGACCGCCTTAGCGCGGTCGGCGTCGAGGTCGTTGACGACGACGCGGGCGCCCTCTGCGGCGAAGCGGCGGGCGAGGGCGGCTCCGATGCCGCCGCCCGCGCCGGTGACGACGACTCCGGCGTCCCGGAGGTCCGCCCCGGCGCCCCCGGCCGTCTCCGTGCCCGCGCTCGTACCCGTGCCCGTGTCCGCGCCCATGTCTGGACCCACCTCTCCGCGACTCTCCGGCCCGTCCGGCTTCCCCGGGACGACGACCCCGGCAGACTAACCGGTCGGTATGCAGGGAGGGAAGGGTCGGCGGGAGGAGGACCCCTCCGCACGCCTCGTTCCCCCGGGCGGCCGGGGACGCTAGCGTGCGTGCCCATGTCATGTGCCCCGGCCGGGGCCGCGATCGAGGAGGTTCGCGCATGGGTCTGTCGCGACGGGGTCTGCTGGCCGCCGGAGGCGCCCTGGGGGCGGTGGCCGCGACCGCGCACCCCGCCACCGCCGGGACGCCGGGCCGGGAGACGGGGGCTCCGGGCCGGGAGAACGGGCGGCGCCGGGTGCGGACCGGCTTCGAGCGGCTCGCGGCGGACGGGTACGCACAGCTCGCCGGGCAGCGGGTCGGCGTCGTCACCAACCCG
Organism: Streptomyces cinereoruber; assembly: GCF_009299385.1. Classification (NCBI taxonomy): domain Bacteria; kingdom Bacillati; phylum Actinomycetota; class Actinomycetes; order Kitasatosporales; family Streptomycetaceae; genus Streptomyces; species Streptomyces cinereoruber. The sequence continues at coordinate 1,702,609 of NZ_CP023693.1, forward strand.
ACCGGCGTGACCCCGGACGCCCGCCACCTCGTGGACGTGATGCACGCCGACGAACGGGTGGACCTGACCGCCGTCTTCGGCCCCGAGCACGGCTTCCGGGGCACCGCCCAGGCGGGCGGCTCGGAGGGCCGGTACGACGACCCGGCGACCGGACTGCCCGTCTACGACACGTACCTGAAGAGCGGGCGGCCGCTCTCGGACGTCTTCACGGCCTCCGGCGTGGACACGGTCGTCTTCGACATCCAGGACGCCGGCGCCCGCTTCTACACCTACATCTGGACGCTGTACGACTGCATGGAGGCCGCCGCCCTCGCCGGGAAGCGGTTCGTGGTCCTGGACCGGCCGAACCCGGTGACCGGGCGCGCGGCGCTCGGGCCCGTCCTGGACCGGGCGTTCGCCACCTTCGTCGGGCGCGAGCCGATCGCGCAGGCGCACGGCATGACGGTGGCCGAGCTGGCGCTGCTCTTCAACGGCGAGTTCCTGGCCGCGCCCGTCGCCCTGGAGACCGTGCGGATGTCGGGGTGGCGGCGGTCGGACTTCTTCGACGCCACGGGGCTGCCCTGGGTGCCGCCGAGCCCGAACATGCCGACGCCGGAGACCGCGCTCGCCTACTCCGGCACCTGTCTCTTCGAGGGCACGAACCTCTCCGAGGGCCGGGGCACCACCCGCCCCTTCGAACTCCTCGGCGCCGAGGGGATCGACCGCCGGTGGGCGGAGGCGGCGAACGCGCTCGGCCTGCCCGGGGTCCGCTTCCGCGAGGCCTACTTCGCGCCGACCTTCTCCAAGTTCCAGGGGAGGACGGTGGGCGGGGTGCAGCTGCACGTCCACGACCGGGAGTCCTTCGACCCGGTACGGACCGGGATCGGGCTCCTGGTCACCGCCCGCCGCTCGTGGTCCGGCTTCGCCTGGCGGCCGGACCACTGGATCGACAGGCTGACCGGCTCGGCCCGGGTGCGGACCCTGATCGACGCGGGCGCGGACACGGACGAGGTCGTCGGGGCGTGGCAGAAGGACCTGGCGGCCTTCCGGGCGGTGCGGAAGGAGTACCTGCTGTACCGCTGAGGGCCGCCCCGGGAAGGGGGTTGTCCCCCGTGTCCCGAGGGGGTGGGCGGGAGGCCGGGAAAGGGGGCGGGCGGGATGTCCCGGCGGCGTCCCGCCGACCACGCTGGGCCCATGCGTCCCACCGCCCTTCCCCAGTCATCCTTACGCCGTCGCCTGTCCGTCGCCGGGCTGCTGCTCGCCGTCTGCCTGGGCGGCCTCGCCCCGGCCCCGGCCGGTGCGGCTCCCGCGAGCACCCGCACCGAGGCGGCCGTCACCGATCCGGCGCGCGAACTCGCCCGTTCCGCGCGCCCCCTGGCCGATCTGCGGCCGCTCGACCGGATGATCGGCTCCGCCGAGGTCGTCGGCGTCGGCGAGGCCACCCACAGCTCGGCGGAGTTCTTCACGACCAAGCACCGGATCTTCGAACACCTGGTGGAGGAGCGGGGGTTCACCACCTTCGCCCTGGAGGCCAACTGGTCCACCGGGCTCCTCATCGACGCGTGGGTGCGCACCGGCCGGGGCGACATCGAGGCGATCATGCGGGACGAGTTCCAGGAGTCGTACCGCCTCTGGAACACCGAGGAGTACCTCGACCTGTTCCGCTGGATGCGGGAGTACAACCGGGCCCACCCCGACCGCCCGGTCCGCTTCATGGGGAACGACCTCGGGTACGCGGGCCCGAACCTCTTCGACGCCGTCACCGCGTACGTCTCCCGCACCCGCCCGGCGCTGCTGCCCCGCTTCCGGGAGCTGTACCGGGAATCGCGGCCCACCGGCGGGGTCGAGGAGTGGATGAAGGGGTACCTGGACCGGCCGCTCGCCGAGCGGCGGCGGATGGCCGGCGACGTGAACCGGGCCCTCGCCCTCCTGGAGCGGCAGCGGCCCGGCGGGGGCGCCGGGGCGCGGGAGGCGCACGCCTGGGCCGTGCAGCACGCGCGCGCGATCGCCCAGGTCGGCACCGAGTACGCGCACGACTTCGCGACGCCCGAGGGGCTCGCGGCGGCGATGCTGTACCGGGACCGGGTCATGGCGGAGAACACCGTCTGGTGGCAGCGGCGGACCGGGGACCGGATGGTGCTCTCCGCGCACAACGGGCACGTGGGGTACGTGACGCTCGACCCGGAGCACTACCCGCGCCTCCAGGGCACCTTCCTGCGGGACGCGCTCGGCCGGGACTACGTGAGCGTGGGCGCCTCCTTCGGGCGGGGGTCCTTCAACGCGCACGACACCGGGGCCCCGGGCGAGCCGCTGCGGGTCTTCACCGTCGGGCCGCTCGGGCCGGACAGCGGCGCCCACACCCTGGACCGGGTCGCGGACGAGCCGTTCTACCTGGACCTGCGGCGGACGACCCCGGCGGCGCGCGAGTGGCTCGGGACGCCCCGGCCGGACCGGAACATCGGGACCGCGTACCCCTGGCCGGGCGACACCGTGCCCGGCCGGCTCTCCGCCTCGTACGACCTGCTGATCCACTTCCCCCGGATCTCGGCGGCCCGGCTGCGCTGACTCCCCGTCGCGGGTCTGGGAGGGTCCGTGCGCGGGCATGCTGGCCGTGGAGCCGCCGCCCGCGCACGGGGCGCACTCGGTGCCGCGGCCCCCTCGAAGCGGAGGGACGGTCGTGCCGTGGCCGGGATGAGTGTGGAGCCGTACCGGGAGATCACCTTCGACCAGGACGGCGACGGTCCCCCGGAACAGGCGGCGGCGCTCGCCGCGCTGGCCCGGCAGGGGGTCTCGGACCTGTTCCTCCTCGCGCACGGGCGGAACGGTTCTCCGTCCGGCGCGACCCGGCTCTGTTCGGACTTCTTCGCCCCCTTCCCCGGGCTGCTCGCCCCGGGGGCCGAGGCCGGGTACGCGGGGGTGGTGTGGCCCTCGGCGGTGTGCACGGGCGAGCCGGGGCCCGACTACCGGGCGCTCGCTACGGTCCTCCCGGAGAAGGAGCCGGTCCTGGAGCGGCTCACCGGCCTCCTCGCCTCGGTCCCCGGGGAGGAGGCGGCGTTCGCCGAGTTCGGGGCGCTGCTGCGGGAGTTGGCGGACGTGGCGGGCGCCGGGGATCCGGTGCCGGCGTTCCTGGCGGCGGACCCGGCGGAGGTGTGCGACCTGTTCGCCGAGGCCCTGGGCCCGGGGCTCCCGGAGGGGCCGGAGCGGCGCCGGCAGGGGGCCCGGGAGGCGCTGCGGCAGGCCGCGTACCACGTCCTCGGGCGGCGGGCCGGGCACGTCGGGGAGTACGGGCTCGGGCCGCTGCTCGGCCGGGTCGCCCGCGCGGCCCCCGGGCTCCGCGTCCACCTCGTCGGGCACGGCACGGGCGCCCGGCTCGTCGCGTACGCGCTGCGGGGGCTGCCCGCCGGGGCCCGGCCGGTCGCCTCCGTGACGCTCCTCCAGGGCGCCCTCCCCTCCTACGCGTTCGCGGAGCGGCTGCCGCACGCGCCCGAACGGACCGGGGCGCTGCGGGGGACGCAGCACCGGATCAGGGGGCCTGTGGTGGCCTGTCACTCGCGGTACGACACGGCGCTCGGGGTGCTGTACCCGCTGGCGTCGCGGCTCGCGGACGGCCCGGGCCCCGCCGGTGCGGACGATCCGCGCTGGGGGGCGGTCGGGTACGGCGGGATGCGCGGGGTGCCGGGGACGGTGGCGCGGAGCCTGGCGGCGGTCCTGCGCGCGGGGGTGCCGGGGGCGGGGTGCGTGAACGTGGACGTGACGGAGGTGGTCCGCTCCCACGGCGACCTCTGCCGGCCGGAGCTGGCCCGGGTGGTGGTGGCGGCGTCGGGGACGGGCCGCTGAGCCGGGCCCGTCCGTCCCCGGACCCGGTGGTTCCGCCCCGTCCCACGGGCCCCTCCCGCCCCACTGATGGCTGCCATCCGCATTTCGATGGAACGCGGAGGGCTTCCCGTTCGTCCCTCTGATACCGCGGAAGGACCAGCGACGGAGGTGGCGGGAGATGGCCGGTTTCCGGAGTCTCGCGAGACAGGTGCGCGATCCGGGGTGCGACACGGCACTGCGCAGGTACTCGCTGCGCAAGTGCCTGGAGCGGTTCGCCCCGTACGGGCACCGCGCGACCTGGGACCACTTGTGCCGCAGGCACAGGTTCGGACCGGAGGACCGGGAGCTCGACCCGGGGCGGCTCGTGGCGGCGCTCGACGAGCTGGAGGAGGCGCGGGCCGTGTGGCTCGCGTACGAGGAGGAGTTCGCCGCCCGGCGGCGGCGCGAGAAGCACGAGGGGCTGCGCCGGCCCGGCGCGCTGGACGACTGGCACCGGCGGGTCTGGGGCGGCAACGGCGTGGTCCGGTGCGGCGACCCCGAGCTGCATCCGTCGGACCCTCTGCCGGAGGTGCTGCGGCGGCTGATCGCGGCCCTGGAGCGCGGTCCGGGCGAGGCGTGCCCGGTGTGCGCGGGGCCCAGGATCGAGTGGGCGGGGCCCGGGGACCGGTACGAGCCGTGGCGCGGCCCGGTGTGCGTCGACTGCGGTGTGGGCGTTCCGCGCACGGTGCTCACCTCGGGCACCCTGGCCCGGGCGCGGGCCGACCGGGGCCGGCGGCTGGCGTCGGCGGCGTGACCTCCGGGGCGCCGGGGCCGGGAGGACCCTGAAGCGCCCCGGTGGCCCGCGCCCCGGTCCCGTACGCGCGTCTTCGCGTCCGTACGCGCCGTACACGCGTCCCTCGGCGCCGTACGCGGGGTTTCGTGGGCGCCGTACGCACGCTCCTCGGCGCCGTATGCGCGGTTTCGGGGGCGCCGTACACGCATCCCTCTGTGCCGTGCGCGCGGCTTCGTGGGCGCCGGCTCCCGTGGGCGTCGGCCGTGCCGTCTACTCCTCGCCGTGCTCCGGGGCCGGGCGGCGCACCGGGAGGAGGCGGGAGCCCGCCATCCGGTCGCCGAAGGCGTCGTCGGGGTTGGACAGGACGCAGGTCTCCAGGGAGAGACAGCCGCAGCCGATGCAGTCCGTCAGGTGGTCGCGCAGCCGGCCGAGCTGCTTGATGCGCTCGTCGAGTTCGGTGCGCCAGGCCGCCGAGAGGCGGGCCCAGTCCTCGTGGGTGGGCGTGCGCTCCTCGGGGAGCTGGGCGAGCGCCTCGCGGATGGTGGCGAGGGGGATCCCGACCCGCTGCGCGGCCCGGACGAAGGCGACCCGGCGGAGGGTGTCGCGGCCGTAGCGGCGCTGGTTCCCGCTGGTGCGGCGGCTGCTGATGAGCCCCTTGGCCTCGTAGAAGTGCAGGGCGGAGACGGCGGCCCCGCTGCGGGCGGAGAGCTGGCCGACGGTGAGCTCGTGGATCTTCTCTGGAATCTGCGGCACCCCGCGACCCTACGGGAACGGGCCCGCCGTCCGGCCGGGCGTTGACAGGGGTCCGCCCGCACCACAATGCTGAGCAAGCGCTTGGACAGCGCGACCGGAGCGTGCGGGGGCGTCCGGGGAAGGCGTGACGAGAGGGAGCAGGGACATGGCCGAGCCGAGGATCTTCACCTCCGCCGAGGAGCTGCGCGCGGGGGTCGGCGAGCAGCTGGGGCACAGCGACTGGCTGGAGGTCGACCAGAAGCGGATCGACCTCTTCGCGGAGGCCACCGGCGACCACCAGTGGATCCACGTCGATCCGGAGCGCGCCGCCTCCGGGCCGTTCGGCACCACCATCGCGCACGGCTATCTGACGCTGTCGCTGCTGCCGGTGTTCGTCCCGCAGGTCCTGGCGGTCGAGGGCGTGAAGATGGGCATCAACTACGGCACGGAGAAGGTGCGCTTCCCGGCCCCCGTGCCGGTGGGCTCGCGGCTGCGCGCCACGGCCGTCCTGACGAAGGTCGAGGAGGTCGCGGGCGGCGTGCAGGTGACGGCGGCGGTGACCGTGGAGCGCGAGGGCTCCGAGAAGCCGGTCTGCGTCGCCGAGTCGGTCTCCCGCTACTACTTCTGAGCGCCGACCATCCTGAGGACGAGGTCGGCGTAGAGCGCGCCGACCTCGTCGGGCGTCCGGCGGCCCTGGGTGGTGAACCAGCGCGAGACGTCGATGCAGAGGGACAGCACGGCGACGGTGGTGCCGGCCACGTCGGGGACGTCGAACTCCCCTGCCGCCACGCCCTCGTCGATGATCCGGCGCACGGTCGCGTCGGACTCGCGGCGCAGCTCCACGATCTCGGCGCGGTGCTCGGGGCCGAGGGCGTCGAGCTCGTACTGGACGACGCGGGCGGTGGTGTGGCGCTCGGCGTGCCAGCGGACGAAGGAGCGGACGGCGTCGGCGAGCCGCTCGGCCGCCGTGCCCTCGCCGTCGGCGGCGGCCCGGAGGATCTCCAGGGCCCTGTCGTGGCCGATCCGGCTGATCCGGTGGAGCAGCTCTTCCTTGGTCTTGTAGTGGATGTAGAGCGCGGCCGGGCTCATGCCGGCGCGGCCGGCGATGTCCCGGGTGGTGGTGGCGTGGTAGCCGCGCTCGGCGAACGCCTCGACGGCGGCCACCAGCAGCCGCCGCGCCGCCTCGGGCGTGACCTCGCCCCAGGGCACGTCCTCGCCCCCGGGCGTCTCCTCCGCCGCGCTCATCCCACACTCCTCCTCGGTCCCCGTCAGCAGGGACACCATATCAACGAGGGTGAGCAAGCGCTTAGAGCCGCCGTTCCGGCCTTCCGTCCGGTTCCGCCGCCGCGATCGGTTCCGCCGCCGGAATCCGTGCGGGAGCCGCGATCGGTTCGGGAGTCTCGACCGGTCGGGGGGCCGCGGTCGGTTCGGGAGCCGCGATCGGCCGGGGCGCCTCGGGGGTGACGCCGAGGTCGTGGCGCATCGCGGCCCTCATGGCCTGGAGCAGGTTCCAGATCTCCGCCTGGTCCCGGGCGGCGGTGGCCGTCGTCTCGCCGGGCTCGGGGGCTCCCCGTTCGAGGCGCTTGACCTGGCCGTAGACCCCGCTGAGGGCCCGGTTGACCCGGCTCATCCGGGCGAGCACGGCGTCGGGGGCGATCATCTGCGCCTCGGAGTGCCGGTCGCGGTGGTCCGCCTTCGCCTGTTCCAGGGCCTCCACGTCGGACTCCTCGACGGCCCGTTCCCGCATGACGTGCAGGTGCTTGTTGAGCGCCGTGGTGAACTGGCGCGCCGCCCGGTTGAACTCCACGTAGCAGGTGCGCCGGAGGAGCAGGTTCTCGCGCCCCTCCTCCTGGTCCCGGAGCAGGGCGATCTCCCGTCGCCTCGCCCGCTCGGAGGCCCGCTGGGTGAGGAACGTTCCCCCCAGCGTGCCGGCCACGCCGGCCACCGCGATGATCACCGAACCCAGATCCACAACATCCCCCTCGAAGCCGTCGGCGGCCCCATCACCTCCCACGGCCGGATCGGCTGTCAAGCCTTTCCGGCCGTGCGGCGGGGCCCGTTCAGAGCTTCTGGAAGGGGTCGTGTTCGGCGAGGAGCTTCTCCAGGCGGGCCTGGTCGACGCGGCTGACGATCTGGCCGGCCTCCTGGCGGTCGCGGACGACCTTGGCGAGGGTGAAGGCCGAGGTCGTGAGGTAGAGGACCGAGATCGCGAGGAAGGCCCGGACCCAGGCGCTGGCGTCGAGCTGGTAGACGCCGACGGCCACGGCCGTGAGCGCGAGCCCGAAGGAGATGACGGCCTGCATGTAGTAGGCGGCGGTGTTCTGCTGCTTGACCGGTGTGTCGCTCATGCCGGACAGCATCGGACGGATGTGGCCCCCGCCACATCCGTCCGTGTACTCAGGGGCGCGCGGCTCCGTACTCAGAAGGCCGAGACCCCCGTCAGCGCCCGGCCGATGATGAGCTTCTGGATCTGGCTGGTGCCCTCGTACAGGGTCATCACGCGCGCGTCGCGGACCAGTTTGCCGACCGGGTACTCGTCGACGTAGCCGTAGCCGCCGAAGACCTGGAGCGCGTTGTTGGCGGCGCGGACGGCGGCCTCGGAGGCGTACAGCTTCGCCTGGGAGGCGGCGGTGGCGAAGTCCCGGCCGCGGTCGATCAGGTCGGCGACCCGCCAGGTGAGCAGCCGGGCGGCCTCCACGTCGACGGAGATGTCGCTGATCAGCTCCTGCACCAGCTGGTACGAGGCGATCGGCTTTCCGAACTGCTCGCGCTCCGCCGCGTACCGCAGGGCCGCGTCGAGGGCCGCCCGGGCGATGCCGACGCAGCCGGCGGCCACCGACATGCGCCCCTTGGCGAGGGCGGACATGGCGACGGCGAAGCCCTTGCCCTCGGGGCCGAGCATCGCGGCGGCCGGGACGCGGACGTCCTCCAGGACCAGTTCGGCGGTGGCCTGGCCGCGCAGGCCGAGCTTGCCGTGGACGGGGCGGCGGGTGAGGCCGGGGGCGTCGGCGGGGACGAGGAAGGCGGAGACACCCTTGTGGCCGGGGGTGTCGTTCGTCCGGGCGAAGAGCAGCACCACGTCGGCCCAGGTGCCGTTGGTGATGAACATCTTGGCGCCGTTGACGACGTAGTCGTCGCCGTCCCGGACGGCCCGGGTGGCCAGGTTCCCGGCGTCGGAGCCGGTGCCCGGCTCGGTGAGCCCGAAGCAGCCGAGGGCCTCGCCGGAGGCGAGCCGGGGCAGCCAGGCCCGCTTCTGTTCCTCGCTCCCCCAGGAGGCGATCGTCTTGGCGACCAGACCGAGCGAGACGGAGACGATGCCGCGCACGGAGGAGTCGCCGCGGCCCAGCTCCTCGGTCACCAGGCAGTACGCGAGGTGGTCGCCGCCCGAACCGCCGTACTCCTCCGGGACCGTGAGGCCGAGGAAGCCGACGGCGCCGAGCTTCTTCACGATCCCCCGGTCCACCTCCTCCGCGCGGTCCCACGCGGTGACGTGCGGGGCCACCTCACGTGCGACGAAGTCCTCGGCGAGCCGCCGTACGGCCTCCTGCTCCTCGCTCAGCGCCAGATCCACCGTGCCACCTCATCCGTCCGACCGCGATCACTTTAATTACCACTGCTAGTTTTTCAGGGGCAGGCCTACTATGTGCGCCATGGCCCGACCGCGCAAGCCCCTGCTCAGCCGAGACCGCATCGTCGAGACGGCGGGCGCGCTGGTCGACGCGGAGGGGCTCGCCGCGCTCTCCACCCGCCGGCTCGCGGCCGAGCTCGGGGTGAGCGGGCCCTCGCTCTACAACCACTTCCGCACCAAGGACGAGATCCTCGACGCCGTCGCCGACGCGGTGAGCGCGAAGATCGACCTGTCGATGTTCGCGGAGGACGACCCCCGCGACTGGCGGACGGCGCTGCACGACTGGGCGGTCTCCTACCGCGCCGCCCTCGCCGACCACCCGCACATCGTCCCGGTCCTCGCCCAAGGGCCCGGCCGCCGCCCGGCCGGACTGCGGGTCGCCGACGCCGTCTTCGGCGCGATGGTCCGCGCGGGCTGGCCCCCGGCCCAGGCCACGTACATCGGCGCCCTGATGCGGTACTTCGTCACCGGCTCCGCCCTCGGCTCCTTCGCCCGCGGGTTCGTCGACGACGAGACGGCGTACGACCCCGCCGAGTACCCCCACCTCGGCCAGGCCCACCTGCTCGCGGAGCGGCGCCGACAGGTGGACGAGGGCGCCTTCGAAACGGGCCTGCGGGCGCTCCTCGACGGCCTGGCCGCGCAGTACGCGGCCCGGGTGACCGGATCCCGTGACGCTTCGGCCGCCGCCGAAGGGTGAGTGCGGCAGCCTGGGGGCATGGCAGCCAGTGACCTCGCCGCGCTCGCGGCGCTCTTCGCGGACGAGAGCCGCGCCGCGTTCCTGCTCGCCCTGCTCGACGGGCGGGCCTGGACCGCCGGGGAGCTCGCCCGGCACGCCGGGGTGGCGCCGTCCACCGCGAGCGAGCACCTCGGGAAGCTGGTCGGGGGCGGGCTGCTCGCGGAGGAACGGCAGGGCCGGCACCGGTACGTCCGGCTCGCCGACCCCGGGATCGCGCAGCTCGTCGAGGACCTGGCCGCCCGGTCCGGCCCCCCGGCGCCCGCGCGGCCCCGCTCGCTGCGGGAGGCGAGCGCCGGGGAGGCGATGGCCCGCGGCCGGACCTGCTACGACCACCTCGCCGGACGGCTCGGCACCGCGATCGCGGAGGCGATGACCGTACGGGGACTGCTGCGGCAGGACACCGGGTTCGCGCTCACGGACCGGGGCCTGGCCTGGTTCGAGGAGCAGGGCGTCGCCCTCGTACGGAAGGGGCGGCGGCCCGTCGCGCGCGGCTGCCTCGACTGGACCGAACGCCGGCCGCACCTCGCGGGGACGGCGGGCGCCGCGCTCTGCCGCCACGCGCTCGACACCGGCTGGTGCGTACGGATCGGGTCCGGGCGGGCCGTGAAGGTGACCCCGGCGGGCGAGGCCGCGCTGGGGGCGTGCCTGGGGATCGCGGCGGGGGCGCTGCGGTGACGGTCCCGGCCGCCGCGCCGGGAAGCGCCGTACGGGGCCCGTCGGGCCTCGGTGCCGGGGAGTGACGCGCGGGGTTCCGTCGGACCTCAGTCCGTCCACTGCCATTCCATGCCGTACGCGCCCGGCGGGCACTTCATGGGCAGCAGGTGCGCCGTGCGGAAGCCGTCCAGGGGTGCGAGCTGCCGGTTCCGGGGCTCGGCGCCGAGGTGCCCGCGGTAGTAGTGCCAGCACCTCGACGGCACCGCCGAGGGGTGGAAGCGGACCTGGAGCAGATAGGTCCGCAGGGGGGCGGTGATCCGGCGTTCGTGGTGGTGGGAGACGCCCTCGGTGGCGGCGGCGCGGAGCGTGTACTCGACGACCGCGGTCTCGTTCCTGGCCAGCCGGCGGCCGAGCGGGATCTCGGCGATCACGCAGTTCAGCTCCGGCCGCGACCGGACGCTCGGGGGCGGCCCGTGGGGGACGGCGAGGTCGACCGCGCCGTCCTGCGCCGCGTCCAGGGTGTGGACGACCGTCAGGTGCCGCACGTCGTCGCGGACGGCCCTGACCGCGGTGGTGACGCGCATCTCGTCCACGAGGCGGTGCTCGTTCACGCTCACCGCCTCGTGGACGACCAGCCGCCGCAGACCGGCGTTGAAGTACGGGAAGGTGTCGCCGAGCGCCTTTTCGAGGTCGGAGCCCTCGCCGTAGACGTCGCGGACGGCGGCCGGGTCGTGCTGCGGGACCCAGCCGCGCGGCCGGCGCCTCAGCAGTGAGCGCAGGGCGCCGCGCGGGAGGCCGAGGAAGGGTTCCAGGACGTCGACGGCGCGCAGGGACTGGGGTTTCTCCGGCAGGCTGCGGCCGCTCTGCCAGTAGCTGAGGGTGGCGAGGCTGAGGGTGATCCCGTACGACTCCAGGTGGTCGCGCACGCGGTCCAGCGGCAGGCCCCGCCGCCGCAGGGCCTCTTTGAACACGGCCGCGAACATCGCGTCCGGGCCGTCGGTGTGGGGGGTGTTCGGCATGGCGTCTTCCAGCGGGCGGGGACGACGGGGGGCGGGAGGCGGGGCTCTGCCGGAAAGCGGCCGGGGGCCGCTCGCCTTGTTCCGCGAGCGACCCCCGGCCGGTCCTGCTACGGACGTGCTCAGTTGGTGTTGAGCGTCAGACCGTAGTACTTGAGGGCGTCGTCGAGCGGCTGGAAGTGCGAGGTGCCGCGGGAGTTGACCCCGCCGGTGCACTCCTGGCCGATCGGGCCGCCGGAGGTCATGCCCTGGGCCATGTTGCCGGAGATGTACGCACCGCCGCTGTCGCCGCCCTCGGTGCAGACGCTGGAGGTGGCCAGACCGCTGACGACCGTGTCGGGGCCGCCGTTCAGGTCCTTGTAGGTGACGGTGTTGTTGTAGGAGCCGATCGTGCCGCAGGTCCAGCCGGTGGTGGCGCCGGACTTGCAGATCGCGGCGCCGGACGCGGCGCGGCTGACGCCCTTGACGGCGACCGTCCTGGTGCTGCCCTGGCCCCAGGTGCCGACGGCGGTGACGATCGAGTGGCCGGAGTTGACGGTCAGGATGCCCATGTCGACGCTGCGGGTGCCGAGCGCGTAACGGGTCTTGTACCCCTGGGCGAAGGCCGCCCCGTCGTAGCGCAGGGTGTTGGTGACGCAGTGCCCGGCGGTCACCAGGTACTGCCTGCCGGAGCTGTCGCGGGCGCCGTAGCCGACGGAGCAGTAGTTGCTGGTGTTGTTGAACGTCATCTTGCTGCCGGGGTAGATCGCGGCCTGGGGCGCGAGCTCCTCCTGACCCCGCACGATCTGGACGGCGGCGCCGTGCTTCGCGGCCGCGGCGAGGAACGCCTTGGCGGCGGCGCCCCGTTCGTTGTTGACCTTGACGGTCACCTTGTCCGAGGCCAGGTCCACGGACCAGGCGACGACCCCGGAGGGGACCTTCTTCGCCGCGAGGGCGTCGAGTTCGGCCTTGATCCCGTCGAGTGCGGCCTGGCCGCGGGCGGGCACCCGGGCGGCGAGGCCGGCCTCCTCGATCCTGGCCGCCTCGGCCTGGTCGTCGGCGTTGACGGTCAGCGTGCCGGAGGCGTCGAAGAAGGCGCCGTCGCCGGATATCCCGCTCTTCACCAGCTGGGCGAGCCGGGCCTGCTGGGCGTCCTGCCGGTCCAGGCGGTCGACCGCGGCCTTCTCGCTCACGCCGAGCGAGGCGGCCAGCGCCTCGACCATCTCGGGCTGGTAGCGGGGGGTGGACGCCGTGTCCTGCGCCTGCGCCAGGGTCTGGGTCCCCAGGACCGCCGAGGCCGAGAGCGCGATGCCCACCGCGGCCAGGCGGTACTTACGAGAGTTACGCACGTTGATTCCTTCCGGATGACAGTCAGGAACCCGATGGGGGGTGTATCGCCGGAATGCGCCAAAAACGCACCGACGAAGGGCAGTTCCTGTCTGACGGGGAGTGGGAAACTCGCCGCGGTCCGAACTATTGCCCAGCGGCCGAATGAACTTCAAGACACGTGCGCCGGGTAGTTTTCAACAGAATTCACGGCTCTCCTGTTGACCGGGGAGAGCCTTTCCGCGACCGGTCCGACGTGCGCCGGTACGCCGGCCGCCCCGCGCGGCGACCGGGATACGTACGGGGCGGGATACGCGGGGTGCGTGCGGGATACGGGCGGGATACGTATAGGTGATTCGCCGTTTCCGGATATTCAGGCCCCCGGGCCGGTTCGTAGGTTGATGGGGTCCGGTCGGGGGCCGAGCGGTCGTGAGGCCGAACGGGCCCGAAGGGGCGCAGCCCGCCGCACGGGAAAGCGCGGAACCGAGGAGACGGCACCATGGCCAAGGTCTACTTCCAGGTCAATGTCCCCATAAAGAACTCCGTACGGCCCGAGCAGTGCGGGCTGCACGTCCTCACCGGGCCGGCCGACACCTGGTCGGACGCCCTCCGCATCGCGCGCGAGACCTGCGACACGGCGGCCGCCGCGCAGCGGGCGGGCTTTCCCCTGCCCCGCAGGCGCCCGGACGGCTGGGGAGCGCGCGGGCTGCGCCCCGGCTGGGTCTTCGACTGGACGGCCGCGACCGTGGACGCCTGGGCCCACGACGGAATGTTCCGGGACCGCGGGCCCGCCCTGCCCCGGCGGGGTACCCCCTAGGGGGTACCCCCCAGCCTGTGGGCGAGGTCGCGGCGGGAGAGCGCCCCGGTCTTCCGCATGGCGCGGGCGATGTGCTGCTCCACCGTCCGGGGGGAGAGGTGGAGGGTGGCGGCGATCTCCCGGTTGGTCAGGCCGGAGACCGCGAGCTGGGCCACCTCCGCCTCCCGGGGGGACAGCTCGTCGGCGTGCGAGGGGCGGCCGGGAGGCCGGCCCTTCCTCGCCGGCAGGCGGGTGCGCAGCAGGGCCCTGGCCCGCGCCGCGTCCCAGACGGCCCCCAGCTCGGTGAAGCTCCTGGCACAGTCCTCCAGTTCGGCGATCGCCGCCGGGGTGGTGGGGTGGTCGGGGGCCGGGGCCGAGTCCGGGATCGGGGTCGGGTTCGAGGTCGGGGCCGGTGACGCGGTGGTGTCCCCGTGGTCCGCAGCGGGAACGGGGCTCGCCCCGGAGCCCGCCCCGGTGCCGGGCTCCGTGTCCGGCTCGGCGCCCGCACCAGTAACGGACCCCGCATCCGGCCCGGTGCCCACATCGCTGTCCGCCGCGAGTACGCAGCGCGCGGCGCCCTCCGCGGTCAGCGCCCGGGTGTAGGGGCGGGGCAGCTCCGCGTAGGCCGCCGCGGCCTGCCGGTACAGCTCCGCGGCCCGCAGCAGTCCGTCCCGCGGCTCCCGGTCCGGCGCCTCCGTCTCGGCGAGTACGGCCCTGCTCCAGATCAGCGCGGCCCTGGCGGCGGGCGCGTCGCTCCGGCCGAGGCCCCGGGAGAAGTCCCGGACCACGGCGTGCGCCGCGGCCCCGTCCCCCGCGCGCGACAGCGCCTCCACGGCCCACGGCGCGAGCTCCGCGGCCCACGGCCACACGCCCTTCCCGGCCACCACCGCCCAGGCGGCACGCGCCTGTTCCGCGGCGGCCTCCACCTCCTGGCGGGCCAGGGCGAGGCGGATCATGCCGCCGGCCGCCGTCGCGCCCAGGGGCACGGGCAGCTTCTCCGTCCCGAACGTCCCCCGCTGGGACAGCCAGGACATCGCCTCTCCCCAGTCGCCCTGGGCGACCGCGAGCAGGCCGCGCACGACGTAGGCGTCGGAGGCGATGAACGGCATGTCGGCGGTGGCGGCGACGAAGTCCTCGCACCGCTCGGCGAGGCCGGGCCACCGGCCGGTCCACCACTCCTGGAGCAGCCGCGTCCCCAGCGCGTTGTACTCCATGTACGGCGCGCCGCTCCGGGCGGACAGGTCGCTCCCCGCCGCGAGGAGGTCCTCCGCCCGCTCGTAGAAGCCGAGCCAGACCGCGAAGTCCGCCGTGTTGCACAGGCCGCGCGCCGCCTGCCGGGCGCACGCGGGGTCCGTGTCCTCCGCGGGCAGTTCCTTCGCCAGTTCCCACGCTCCCGGGTCGGCGCAGCTCATGGCGAGTCCCGCCCGGCCGGCCAGGACCGCCGTGCGCATGGGTTCGTCCCCGCTGACGTCCGCCGCGGCGGTGGCCTCGGCCAGCCACCTCCGGTGGACGTCGAGGGAGCTGCCCGGCCAGTAGGGGCTGGACAGTGCCGTCATGGCGCGTGCGGCCAGGCCGGGGCGGACCTCGCGCAGTTCGGCGGCGGCGATCTCCAGCATCCGCCATCCCTCGGGGAAGCGGCCCATCTGGTTGCACAGCATCAGCCCCAGGTCGAGCCGCAGTTCTCCGCGTACGGCCGGGGGCAGGGAGGCGTCCCGCACGATCTGCGCGAGGACCTCCACGGTCCGGTCCGAGCGCAGTCCGGTCACCGCGCTGCGGGCGAGGAGCGGTGCGAGGCGGGCCCGGCTCCGCGGGGGCAGGCCGGGCGTGGCGAGGGTTCGTTCGAGGAGCGCGACGGCCTGTTCGTGCCGGCCGGACGCCGCCGCCGACTCGGCCGCCCTCTCCACCGCCCCGAGCCATCTGCGGGTGTCGCCGGCCGCCCTGTGGTGTTCGGCCACGTCGGCCCAGGGCACGGGCTGCCTGCGGCCCAGCGCCCTCGCCGCCCGTCCGTGCAGGTCCTGGCGGACGGGTCCGGGCACACAGGCCCGTACGGCCGGTGCGGCCAGCGGGACGGCGAAGCCGTAGCGGCCTTCGGCCGGCTCCGCCAGGGCGGCGGTCTCCAGGGCCCGCAGCAGCGCGTCGCCGCCCGCCGCGGCTCCGAGGCCCGACACCGCGATCAGCTCGTCGCGGCCGGCGGGCTCGCCGAGGACGGCGGCCGCCCAGACCACCGGGCGGTGGGCCGGGGGCAGCGCGTGCGTACGGCTCAGGACCAGCTCCGCGAGGCGGGCCGGCACTCCCACCGCCTCGACCTCCGCGGCCGTACCGGTGAAGGGCGGATGACGTTCCCCCAGTACGGCGAGGAGGTCGACGACCACCCGGGGCACTCCGCCGGTGAGTTCGCGCAGCCTGCGCACCACCTCGTCCGTGCAGTCGGCCTCCAGCGCCTCCGCGGCGGCGCGGCGGACGCGTTCCTCGTCCCAGGGCGCCGGCCGGTGCCGGAGCACCGTCAGGCGGGAGGGGTACGTCAACGGCGGGGCGCCCAGCGGCAGGCCGGGCGCGGGGAGTTCCTCGGGGCGGTAGGCCACGGCCGCCGCCGAGCCCGGCTCCAGGGCCTCCAGGACCCGGCGCAGCCGCCGCAGTTCGGCCTCGTCCGCCCGGTGCACGTCGTCCACCAGCCACAGGGTCGGCACCCGCCGGTGGGCGTCCTCGTCCGGCGGCCCGCCGTCGGTTCCGCACCGCCACCGCACGCGGACGGTCTCCGCCGTTCCGGGCAGGTCGGCGAGTTCCTGGAGCAGATGGCTCTTCCCCGTGCCGGCGGCGCCCTCGACGAACAGCAGCACCGGTCCGGTACGGCCGTCGGTGAGGACCCGGGCCAGGGGCCGCAGAGCGGAACCACGCGTCTCGTTCACGCCGTCATCCTCGCTCTCCTTCTTCCGACGGGAATTCCGCGCGACGCATTTCTTTCCCGTTCCCGTTACCGCTCCCGTTCCCGGATCGCCGGTCCGCGCGGGTCGATTCCGGCACCGTATCAAGGAGGCGACGGCGGCACACGGGCACGGAAGCGTGCGGGGGGAGCAGGTTTTCCACCGTCTTTCTCCTGTACGGAACGGGAAAGGCCGCGCGATGCGAAATCGCCGGTGGCGGACGGCGCGGATTCGCGAGGGTCGCTCGCTTTCGGCCCGGAATTCCGGCGGGAACGAGTGCCCGGGCGCGCGGAAGAGCCTTCGGCGACGGGCGCGCCGCGGAGCACGCCCGGCCGACTGCGGAAAAGCAGGGCGCATTGCCATCCGGCCCGGGACTGCCCGAGGGCGGCGCGCACAGCTCGTTCCGCACGCCCGTGCACGATGTCGGCCGACCGAGGCCGGTGGGGTCCGCGCGGGTTTCGCACGGCCCGCGAGTCCGGTGGGCCGACACCTGAACTTAGGGTTCCGCCCGTGCTCCCGAACATCCGGGGAGCCGGTTCCACGGATACGCAATCAACCCTCCGGACCGTCCCGGGCGTCACGCCCCGCTCCCCCGGCCGTCGCGGTCCTCGTCGGGATGAATAGGTGTCCGTATGTGCGGCACCCGGATGGTCTTCCGGTCGCCTCCGTCCATAGGTTTCCGCCCATCGGTCGATCACCCGCCCTCCACGGCGGCCGACCGCACCACGACGGGCCACGGGCGCACCGGTCCCACCGCCCTTCGTGCCCCCCTGCCGACCCCCCACAGCAGAACGGGCGGCATCCGAGAAGTAAGGAACCACCGTGCACCGTTTCACCCCCCTCCGAATAGCCCTCGCGGTCGCGACCGCCGCCGCGGTGATGGGCACCGGCGTCGCCTTCGCCGGCGGCTCCTCCGACGCGGCCCGCCCCGCCGACGCCGGCAGGGCCGCCACCCCCGTGGCCGCCGACGTCTCCGGTGCCACCGAGCTCGTCCAGGGCTTCATCGTCGGGTACAAGTCCCAGGCGGCCGAGGCGAAGTCGAACGAGGCGGCCGTGAAGGACGCCAGGGCCAAGGCCGGCAAGGCCGGCGAGCCGGTCTCCTTCGAGCGCCGCCTGGGCACGGGCGCCGCCCTGGTCGAGCTGCCCGAGGCCGACAAGGTCCAGGACGCGCAGAAGGTCGCGGCGGCCTTCCTGGCCGACCCCGACGTGGCGTACGTCGTCCCCGACCGCCGGGTGTACGCCACCGCGGTCGACCCCGACGAGTACAGCTACCAGTGGGACCTGTACGAGACCACGGCCGGCATGAACGTTCCTGCGGCCTGGAAGCAGGCCACCGGCAAGGGCGTCACCGTCGCGGTCATCGACACCGGCATCGCCAAGCACAGCGAGCTGAGCTCCAAGGTGCTGCCCGGCTACGACTTCATCTCCCACACCTGGACGGCCAACGACGGCGGCGGCCGCGACAACGACCCCTCCGACCCCGGTGACTGGCTGAAGAGAGGGGAGTGCGGCAAGGACAAGAACGGCAACCCCGTCCCCGCCCGCGACACCAACAGCGGCTGGCACGGCACCCACGTCGCCGGCACCGTCGCCGCCGCGGCCAACGGATACGGAACGGTCGGCGTGGCCCACGAGGCCAGCATCCTGCCCGTCCGCGTCCTGGGCCGGTGCGGCGGCACGACCTCCGACATCATCGACGCCATCACCTGGGCGTCGGGCGGAACCGTGACCGACGTCCCCGCCAACAAGAACCCCGCCGCCGTCATCAACATGAGCCTGGGCGGCGGGTTCACCTGCGACCAGGCCTACAACGCCGCCCTCAAGGGCGCCAGGGACCGGGGCGCCACCGTCGTCGTGTCCGCCGGCAACGACAACACGGACGCCGCCGCCTACAGCCCGGCCGGCTGCGCCAACGTCATCACCGTCGCCGCCTCCGACCGCGAGGGCAACCGCGCCGCCTACTCCAACTACGGCAAGGTCGTCGACGTCACCGCTCCCGGCGGCGAGAACAACGTGCGCGACGCGGACGGCATCTGGTCCACCCTCAACACGGGAACCACCACGCCGGACAAGGAGAAGTACGCCTCCTACCAGGGCACCAGCATGGCCGCCCCGCACATCGCGGGCCTGGCCGCCCTGCTGAAGCAGAAGAACCCCTCCCTCACCCCCGCCCAGATCGAGCAGACGATCAAGAACAACACGCGCGCCCTGCCCGGCACCTGCTCCGGCGGCTGCGGCGCCGGCCTCTCCGACGCGGACAAGGCCCTGACGGCCGTCACCGGCGGCTGACCCGACCGCCGGCACGGGCGGCCGGCCCGCCCGACCGCCGTCACCGGCGGCCGAGCCGGACTCCGTACCGGCCGGCCTCCCCCTGATGCCCGACAGCCCCGGCGGCTTCCCCCCGCCGGGGCTGTCCGGCGTCGCGTCGGCCGTCCGCCGACGATTCCCCCCACGCCGACGACTCCCCCACGCAGAAGGAAGACGATCGCATGAAACGCAGAAGCCTCGGCATCACGGCGGGAGCCTGCGCGTTACTGGCGGCCTGCGGGTACCGGCTGCTGCCGTTCACGGCCTCGCCCGAAGAGCCCGTCGTCATCGGAACGGCGAACAGCCTCACCCACCTCGACCCCGCCGGGGGTTACGACAGCGGGTCCTGGGCGCTGTACAGCAACATCTACCAGCCCCTGCTCACCTTCGACCCCGGGGCGACCGTCCCCCGGCCCGACGCGGCCGAATCGTGCGGGTTCACCACGTCCCTGACCACCTACCGGTGCAAGGTGCGCGGGGACCTCACGTTCTCCAACGGGCGTCCGGTCACCGCCGAAGCCGTGAAGCACTCGTTCGACCGCATCCTGGACATCCGGGACCCCCTCGGGCCCTCGCCGCTGTTCGCGAACCTCCTCTCGGTGGAGGCGAGCGGCCCCTTCGTGACCTTCCGCCTCTCGACGGAGGACGCCACCTGGCCCTCCAAGATCGCCACGCCGGCGGCGTCCATCGTCGATCCGGCCGAGTTCCCCCGGAGCGGACTCCGGACGCGGCAGACCTTCCCGGGATCGGGCCCCTACGTCGTCTCCTCCTACGAGAAGGGCGCCCGGATCACGCTCGCCCCGAACCCCTCGTACAGGGGAGCCGTCTCCCGGAAGGGCGGGCCGGTCGAGATCCGCTACTACAAGACCTCCCAGGAGGTGGAGAAGGCGTGGAACGCGAAGGAGATCGACATCGCCCACGCCGGGCTCACCGCCGCGACGCTGGCGACCCTCGAGAACGGCGAGGACCCGGACGTGCGCCTCTCCGTCGGGGAGAGCACGGTGGCGCGCCACCTCGTCCTGAACACGCGCCCGCCGCGCCGCCCCCTGGGGAACGTCGCGGTCCGCGAAGCCGTCGCCGCGCTCGTCGACCGGGGGCGCCTGGCGGAGACGGTGTTCAAGGACACCGTGTCACCGCTCTACTCGCTCGTCCCGCGAGGCGTCACGGGACACAGCACCGACTTCTACGACGTGTATCCCGAATCGGACCCGCAATGGGCGGCGCGGCGGCTGCGCGACGCGGGCGTTCCCACTCCGGTACGGATCACCCTGGGCCACCAGGTCGGCAGCGCCGCCGCCGAGGCGCGCGCGCTCAAGGCGCAGCTGGAGCGGAAGGGGCTGTTCCGGGTCGAACTGGTCGAGGAGAGCGACTGGGTCACGTACCAGGAGCGGTACAAGAGCGGCGAGTTCGACGCCTACGTCCTGCAGTGGAGTCCCGACTTCCCCGATCCCGACACGTTCGTCCAGCCGCTGGTGGGGAGCGGCAACGCCCTCCACAACGGCTACTCGTCGGCCGAGATCGACGACTCCATCAAGGTGACGCAGCGGTTCGTCGAGCGCGATCGGAGCGTCGACCGGTTCCGGGCGATCCAGCGGGTGGTGGCGAAGGAGGTCCCGCTGGTGCCCCTCTGGCAGAAGAAGAACTACGTGGCGGCCCGGCCGGCGGTCACCGGAGGCCACTACCTCGTCGCGGACAACAGCGGGGTGTGGCGCCTGTGGGAACTGCGGCGGGAGCGGTCGGCGGGGTAGAGGGGTGCTCTGCGCGGGCCGGGGGCGGGTTCGGGGCCGGGACCGGGACCGGGACCGGTCGCCCGGCCCGACTGGGCCCGGCCGGGACCGGGCTCGGCTTCGAGCCGGGTTCGGGTCCGGCTTCGGGTTCAAGCCGGGCCCCGGCTCCCGGCTCCCGGCTCCCGGCTCCCGGCTCCCGGCTCCCGGCTCCCGGCTCCCGGCTCCCGGGATATTGCGGTGAGCGCCGAACGGTCCTCCGCCTACCGTCGAGGCATGCAGAAGCCGTCCTCCCGGCTCGCGCTCGTCGCGGCCGGTGTCACCGTCGTCCTGTGGGCCTCCGCCTTCGTCTCCATCCGCAGCGCGGGAGCCGCCTACTCCCCCGGCGCGCTCGCGCTCGGCCGGCTCCTCTCCGGGGTCCTGGTCCTCGGCGCCGTCCTCCTGGTGCGGCGGGAGGGGCTGCCGCCCCGGGCCGCGTGGCCGGGGATCGCGGTCTCGGGGCTGCTCTGGTTCGGGGTGTACATGGTGGTGCTCAACTGGGGCGAGCAGGAGGTCGACGCGGGCACGGCCGCGATGGTGGTGAACGTCGGGCCGATCCTGATCGCCCTGCTCGGCGCGCGGTTCCTCGGGGAGTCCCTGCCGCCCCGGCTGCTCGCGGGCATGGCGGTCTCGTTCGCGGGCGCGGTGACGGTCGGCCTCTCGATGTCCCGGGACTCCGCCGGCGGCCACGCCTCGGTGCTGGGGGTCGCCCTCTGCCTGCTCGCGGCGGTGGCGTACGCGGGCGGGGTCGTCGCCCAGAAGCCGGCGCTCGCGCACGGCAGCGCGCTCCAGGTGACGACGTTCGGCTGCCTGGTGGGGGCGGTGGCGTGCCTGCCGTTCGCCGGGCAGCTGGCCGGCGAGGTGGGACGGGCGCCGCTGTCGGCGACCCTGAACATGGTCTACCTCGGGGTGTTCCCGACCGCGCTCGCGTTCACGACCTGGGCCTACGCCCTGGCCCGTACGACCGCCGGAAGGATGGGCGCGACGACGTACGCCGTGCCCGCCCTCGTGGTGCTGCTCGCGTGGGCGTTCCTGGGTGAGCTGCCCGGGCCGCTCACCCTCGCCGGGGGCGCGCTGTGCCTGGCGGGCGTGGCCGTCTCCCGCTCCCGGCCGCGGGGTTCCGCCGCCACCGCGACAACCGAATCAGCCTGACGGGCCGCGCTCGGGGGCGGACGCCGTACGACTCCGCTCCGGCATCCGGCCTCTCCCCCCGAGGGGCCCTCAGCTCCCGTTCCCCGACCGCAGCAGCCGGCGGGCGAAGGACGTCAGCGAGCGGCCGACGCGTTCGACCGACAGGCCGAGTTCGTGCCGCTGGAACTGGAAGAGCTCCGGCGACAGCGGGCTGAGCGCGATGTCGACCAGCGGGTCCGGGTCCTCGACCCCGTGGTCGACGAGGAGCGTCCGGACGTGGACGCGCCAGAAGCCGTACGCGCCCGTCCGGAAGCGCGCCGGGCCCGTCTCGGCCCCCAGGGCCAGCGGCAGGTGCCGTTCGAGGAGGTCGAGCATCGCCAGGTAGAACGCCGCGAGCCGTTCGTCCGCCGGTGCGCCGGGCCCGAGCGGCGGGGGGCCGTGGATGAGCTGCCCCTGGAGCCGGCGTTCGTGCTCGTCGAGCAGCGCCACGGCGACCGAGGAGGGGTCGGGGAAGCTCCGGTACAGGGTGGCGCGGCCCACCCCGGCGGCCTTGGCGATCCGGTCCATGGTGACCGACCGGGGGTCCTGTTCGGCGAAGAGCCGCTCGGCCGCGGCCAGGATCTGGGCGCGGTTCCGCTCGGCGTCCGCGCGTCTGCGCGGGGCGACCGGCCGCTCGTCCGCGGCCTGGAGGTCACCGAGGAGCCCGTCGGCCCGGTGCACGGCACCGGCTCCGCCGCCCCGCTGCTCGTCGTCGCTCATGGCCCGACCCTACTTCCCTCGACTTCCCCCGAAACAAGTGGACGCCTTGTCCGCTTACCGTGTCGAATGGCATGCTAAACGGACTAAGTGTCCACTTACTGCTCGCCATCCCGTCCCAGGGAGATCCCATGCACACCGCGCTCCTCGCCGCGGCCCTCCTGGTCGGCTGCCTGCTGGCCGTCCAGGCCTCGGTGAACCTCCAGCTCAACTCGGCCGTCGGCACCCCCTACGGCGCCTCGACCATCCAGCTCGGCGTCGCGACCGGCCTGCTCGTCGTCCTCGCGGTGGCGGCCGGGGCGCTCGGCGCGCTCGGCAAGCTGCCCGACGTCGAGCCCTGGCAGCTGCTCGGGGGCCTCGCCAGCCCGCTCTACATCACCAGCGGCATCCTGCTCTTCCCCCGGCTCGGCGCCCTCGCCGCCGTCGGGCTCTTCGTCACCGGCCAGATGTTCGCCTCGCTCGCGCTCGACCTCTTCGGCCTCCTCGGCCTGGAACGGAAGGAGCTCGGCGCCGGCATCGTCCTGGGCGCCGCGGCGGTCCTCGCGGGCATCGTCGTGATCATCCGGGGCATGAAGGCCGCGGCCCCGGCCGGCGCGCCCGCGATGTCGAGCGCCGGGCGCGCCGGGTGGCTCGCCCTCGGCGTCGTGGCCGGCGGCGTGCTGCCGGTCCAGGGCGCGGTCAACGCCCGGCTGCGTGCCCGGATCGAGGAGCCCCTCACCGTCGCGGTGATCAGCTTCGCCGTGGCGACCTTCACCATCGCCGTCGTCCTGCTCGTGCTCCACGCGACCCGCCGCACCCCGAGGCCCAGGATCGTCCCGCTGAAGAAGATGCCCTGGTGGGGCTGGCTCGGCGGCGCCTGCGCGGCCGCCTACGTCACCGGCACCTTCCTGCTCATCCCGGCCATCGGCGCGGCGGTGACCATCGCCCTCACCGTGACGGGCCAGCAGCTGACCTCCGCGCTCATCGACCACAAGGGCCTGTTCAAGCTCCCGCGGCGCTCCCTCACCCGGCCGCGCGCCCTGGGCCTCGCCCTGTTGATCGCCGGCTCCCTGACCATCCAGCTCGCCTGACCCCGGGCCGCTCGGGGCACCGTGCAAGGTGCGTCACCAAAGCACCCCGGACCACACCGGCCGACGAGACGAAGTTCCTCCGGCCCGTACGGACCTCCGTCCCGTACGGGTCTCAGGGGAAGACGACCAGGGCCCGGCCGCCCTTGCCCGCGAGCATGTTGTCGAAGGCGCCGGGGATGCCGTCCAGGGTGATCCGCTCGGTGACGAGGGAGCCCAGGTCGAACCGGCCGGCCCGGATGTGTTCGGCGATCACCGGCAGGTCCTCGGCCGGGTTCGAGTTGCCGTAGACGCAGCCGGCCAGGGTGCGGCCCCAGTGGAAGATCTCCAGGGCGTTGAAGGTGACCTGCTGGTCCTTGCCGCCGATGCCGACGACCGTGGTCCGGCCGCCGCGCCGGGTGGACTCCCAGGCGGTGCGGATGGTGACGGCGCGGCCCACGCACTCCACGGCCACGTCGACGCCCTGACCGCCGGTCAGCTTCCTGATGTCCTTCGCGGTGGTGTCGGAGGCGACGACGTACTCGGTGGCCCCGGCCGCCCGCGCGAGGGCCTCCTTCTCCGGGGAGACGTCCACGGCGACGACCGTCGAGGCGCCCGCGATCCGGGCGGCCTGGAGCGCGGCGAGGCCCACGCCGCCGACGCCGTACACCGCGACGGTCTCGCCCTCCCGGACCCGGGCGGAGTGGTGGACCGCGCCCCAGCCGGTGAGGACGGCGCAGCCGAGCAGGGCGGCGTCGGCGAGCGGGACGCCGTCGGGCACGGGCAGGACGCAGCGGGCGGCGACGACCGTCTCCTCGGCGAAGGCGGCGACGTTGAGGCCGGGGTGGAGCTCGGTGCCGTCCTGGGCGCGGGCGTGGACGTCGCCGGCGCCGGTCAGGGCGTCGGCGCAGAGCCAGACCTCCCCGAGCGAGCAGGGGTGGCACGTGCCGCAGGAGGGCGCCCAGTTGAGGACGACCCCGTCGCCGGGGGCGACGTGCGTGACGCCCTCGCCGACGGAGACGACGGTGCCGGAGCCCTCGTGGCCGAGGACGGCCGGGACCGGCACGCGCATGGTGCCGTTGGAGAGGGAGAGGTCGGAGTGGCACACGCCGGCGGCGGCGAGACGGACCCGGACCTGGCCGGGGCCGGGCTCCGGGAGCTCGATGTCGGCTATCTCCAGCGGAGCGCCGACGGCGGGCAGGACGGCGGCGCGGATCGGGCTCACGTACGGTGCTCCTCGGGGCTCGGGGCTGTGTGAAGGGGCGAGTCGTCTCAGAACTGCAGGGACTTGGTCTGGAGGTACTCGGCGAGGCCGTGCGCGCCCAGCTCCCGGCCGACGCCGGACTGCTTGTAACCGCCGAAGGGGGCCAGCGGGTTGAAGCGGCCGCCGTTGATGTCGACCTGGCCGGTGTCCATGCGGCGGGCGAAGGCGACGGCCTCCTCGGGGTCGCCCCAGACGGCTCCGGCGAGGCCGTAGACGGTGCCGTTGGCGATGGCCAGGGCCTCCTCCTCGTCCTCGTACCTCAGGAGCGAGACGACCGGCCCGAAGATCTCCTCCTGGGCGATGGTCATGTCCGGGGTGACGTCGGCGAAGACGGTCGGGGAGACGTAGTAGCCGGTCTCGCGGGGGGCCTCGGGGCCGCCGGCGACGAGCCGGGCGCCCTCTTCGATCCCCTTCTCGATGTAGCCGCGGACGCGCTCCTGCTGCTTGGCGTTGACCAGCGGGCCGACGCGCCCGCCGGGGACGTACTTGGCGACGGCCTCGGCGGCGAGCGCCACCGCCTCCTCGTACCGGTCGGCGGGGATCAGCATGCGGGTCCAGGCGCTGCACGTCTGGCCGGAGTTGGACATGACGTTGGCGACGCCGACGGCGACGGCCTTGGGAAGGTCGGCGCTCGGCAGGATCACGTTGGCGGACTTGCCGCCGAGTTCGAGGGCGACCCGCTTGACCGCGCCGCCCGCGAGGGCGCCGATGCGGCGGCCGACGGCGGTGGAGCCGGTGAAGGAGACCAGGTCGACGTCCGGGTGCTCGGCGAGCGCCTGGCCGGCGACCGGGCCGAGGCCGGTGACCAGGTTGAAGACGCCGGCGGGCAGGCCCGCCTCGTGGACGGCCTCGGCGAAGAGCTGCGCGGTGAGGGGGGTGTCCTCGGCGGGCTTGAGGACGGTGGTGCAGCCGGCGGCGAGGGCCGGGGCGACCTTGGCGACGATCTGGTGGAGCGGGTAGTTCCAGGGGGTGATCGCGGCGACGACGCCGACCGGCTCGGCGTAGACGGTGGAGTTGCCGACCTTCTCCTCGAAGGGGTGGGTGGCGGCGAGTTCGGCGTACGAGCCGGCGACGGCGATCGGCAGTCCGGCGTGGACGGCGGCGGCGAGCTGCGGCGGGGCGCCGAGCTCGGCGGTGACGGTGGCGGCGATCTCCTCCGCGCGGGCGGCGAGCGCGTCGCGCAGGGCGGCGATGCGGGCGGAGCGCTCGGCGGGCGGGGTGGCGGCCCAGCCGGGCAGCGCGGCGCGGGCGGCGCGTACGGCGGCGTCGACGTCCTCGGCGGTACCGGCCGGGACGTGACCGATGACCTGCTCGTCCGCCGGGTTGACCACCGGGACGGTCTCCGTGGAGGAGGCGGGGCGCCACTCCCCGCCGATGTACATCGCGTCGTGCGCCTTCATCCGCTGTCTCCTCACGTCACCGACGGGTTCGTCGCCCACCCAAACTAGCGCCGTTAGTTTTCCGGCGCCAGGGTGGCGGGACGTGCCCCGGGTCTCAGTGCCGGGCCGTCCCCGGTGCCTCTGTGGGATTCGGTACGGAGCCGATCGTGCCGCCCCGGACCGGGCGCCGTCCACGGCGGAACCGGACAGGCGCGGGGCGGCGGGACTGGGCCCCTCCGCCTTGCCGCCGGGCCCGCGGCCCGGACACGCCGCCGCGCCCGGTGGGCGCACGCCGGGGGGGGCGCGGCCCGCCGGGCGCGGCGGGAGGGGGCCGACGGAGCGGCTGGGATCCGTCGGCGGGAGGGTTCCGGGACGTCGGTGTTCCGCGGCCTCGGCGTTCTGTGGCCTCGGCGTTCTGTGGCCTCGGCACTCCGGGGCTCGGGCGTTCCGGGGCGTCAGATCTTCTGGGCGATGTCGGTGAGGTGGGCGAAGACGACGATGTTGGCGTCGTAACCCGTCTTGCGGTCGAAGGATCCGCCGCAGGTGAGCAGCCGCAGCTCGGGCCGCCCGGTGGCGCCGTACACCTCCTTGTCGGGGAAGTCGTCCTTGGCGTACGTCTTGACGCGGTCGACCGTGAAGACGGCCACCTTGCCGTCGGCGCGGGCGACCCGGACGGTGTTGCCGGGGTTGAGCACGCCGAGGTTGAGGAAGACCGCGGGGCCGGTGAGGGTGTCGCGGTGGCCGACGACGACGGCGGTCCCGCGCTCGCCCGGTGTGACCCCCTTGGCGTACCAGCCGACGACCCCGGGGTTGTCGACCGGCGGGGTGGC
The DNA here is from genome assembly GCF_009299385.1 of Streptomyces cinereoruber. Taxonomy (NCBI): domain Bacteria; kingdom Bacillati; phylum Actinomycetota; class Actinomycetes; order Kitasatosporales; family Streptomycetaceae; genus Streptomyces; species Streptomyces cinereoruber. The sequence continues at coordinate 1,729,440 of NZ_CP023693.1, forward strand.
CAGCTGCCCCTTGGCGTCGAGGCCGAGGTCGATCACGGGGGCCTCGATGGTGATGGCCGGGACGGCGACGGCGGTGGGGCGCGAGCGGGGAAGCGGCGCGGGCGCACCCTGGGACGCGCCCTTCGACCGGGGCGCGGCCTTCGGGGCGGGCGCGGCCTTCGGAGTCGGCGTGACCTTCGTGGTGGGCGCGGCCTTCGGAGCGGGTGCGGACTTCGGAGCGGGTGCGCTCTCCGAAGGGGGTGCCTTCTCCTGCGGGGGTGCCTTCTCCTGCGGGGGCGCGTTCTCCTGCGGGGCCTCGGGTTTCGCCTTGCGGTCCAGGGCGGCCGGGGCCCCGGCCGCCGCGGCCGCCGCCGCCCCGGCTTCGCCGGAGGCGGCCGGAGCGGCGGCAAGGGGCGGGGCGGCGGGCTCGTCGTCGCCCGCCCACCAGAAGCCTCCGACCACCAGGACCACGACCATCGTCACGGTCCTGGCGAGCCGGAACAGGCGCCGGCGCCTGCGCGTGATGCGGGACCTACGCGGCGCCATCGTTGCGGCGGCGCGAGCGGCGGATCATGACCAGTCCGGCCGTACCGGCGAGGCCGGCGGCGACGGCCGCCCCGACGCCGAAGGCGGAGGACTCCTCGGCGGCGGCGAGCTGCACGCCGCCACCGCCCGCGCCGACCGGGCCCTGCGGGGGCCGGCCCTGGCCGTTGTTGGACCAGTTGCTGTTGCTGTCATTGCCGGACCAGTTGCTGTTGCCGGCGCCGTTGTTGCCGTTGTTGCCGTTGTTCGGGCCGTTGCCCGGACGTCCGCCCGGCCCGTTGCCGTGGCAGTCGACCGTGAAGGTCTTCTGCTTGCCGGTGGGGGTGGCGCCCGGGAAGGTCCAGGTGACCCGGTACTGGCCCTCGGGCAGCGTCAGCGGGTTGGTGTGGCCCATCCCGGTGTTCAGCGCGACGCGGCCGCTGAGGGTGGGGACCTCCGGCCGGGGCGGCTGCGGGGTGATCTCCCAGCTGACCTCTTCGAGGATGTCGAAGTTGAAGGCCGCGAGGTAGAACTTGCAGACCCTCACCTCGTCGTCCAGGTTGCCGTAGGGGGTGCCGACCTTGTGGACCTTGATGTCACCGTTGTCGCCGGGCGCGGCGAACGCGGCCGGGGCACCGGCGAGGGCGAGGCCGCCGATGGCCGCCGTGGCCACGAGGGTGGTGGCGAGGGGGCGGAGAGCACGAGCAGGCATGCGGGTTCCTCCAGGAAAGGACACGTCGGGTGTTTCAACCGATAATCCGACTATCAGTCATAACGTGACTGCGGAGGGTGGCGACATGCGTGTGTCGATCTCCGAGTCGCCCGTCCGGCTCAGAGGCCGTCGGACCCGCCCCCGACCCACCGGGGCACCCGCCCGTGACCAGGGCCTGTCCGGCGGATCAGACGATCCCGAAGAGGACCGCCGCCGCCAGCACGACCAGCGAGGTCAGCGCGGCCCACTTCACCGTGAACCTGGTGTGGTCGCCGAACTCCACCTTCGCCATGCCCACGAGCACGTACACCGCCGGCACCAGCGGGCTCGACATGTGCAGGGCCTGGCCGACGATCGACGCCCGGGCGATCTCCAGGGACGACACCCCGTGGGCCGCGCCCGCCTCCGCGAGGACCGGCAGCACGCCGAAGTAGAAGCCGTCGTTCGACATGAAGTAGGTGAGCGGGAGGCTCAGCACCCCGGTGACCAGGCCCATGTGCGGCCCCATGCCCTCGGGGATCGCGCCGACGAGCCAGTCCGCCATGTGCTCGACCATGCCCGTACCGGTGAGGACACCGGTGAAGACGGCGGCGGCGAAGACCATGCCGGAGACGTTGAGGACGTTGTCGGCGTGGGCGGCGATACGGGCCTTCTGCTCGGCCATGTCCGGGTAGTTGACGGTGAGCGCGAGGGCGGCGCCGAGGAGGAACAGCACCGGGATCGGCAGCAGTTCGAGGATCATCGCGGTGAGCAGCGCGACCGTCAGGCCGGCGTTGAACCAGTACAGCCGGGGGCGGAGCGTGGCACGGTTCGGATCGAGCCCCTGGAACCCGTCGCCGTCCGTCTCCCCCGCACCGGAGCCGGCCCCGGCCCCGGCCTCCGCGTGGCCACCCGCGCCCCTGCTTCCGCTCCCACCGCCACTCCCGCCGGCCGCGACCAGCACCGTGTCCGTCTCCGGCACCAGGGCCTCGTCGAGCGTGAGGTAGCCGATGCGCTTGCGCTCGCGGCGGCCGAGGACGTACGCGAGGGCGAACACGAAGAGCAGGCCCACGCCGAGCGCGGGGATCATCGGCACGAAGATGTCGGCGGCGTCCAGTTTCAGGGCGGTCGCGGCGCGGGCGGTGGGACCGCCCCAGGGCAGGGTGTTCATGACGCCGTTGGCGGTGGCGGCGACACCCGTCATGACGACCAGGCTCATGCCGAGCCGCTTGTAGAGCGGATACATCGCCGAGACGGTGATCATGAAGGTGGTGGAGCCGTCGCCGTCCAGGGAGACGATCGCGGCGAGCACCGCCGTGCCCACGACGATCCGCACGGGGTCGGCCTTGCAGAAGCGCAGGATGCCCCGGACGATCGGGTCGAAGAGCCCGACGTCGATCATGACGCCGAAGTAGACGATCGCGAACATCAGCATCGCGGCCGTCGGCGCCAGGTTGCCGACGCCGTCGATGACGTAGTCACCGAGCCGGGCCCCCTCCCCGACCGCGACGCAGAAGAGCGCGGGGATCAGCACGAGCGCCGCGATCGGCGACATCTTCTTCGTCATGATCAGGACCAGGAAGGTCGCGATCATGGCGAAGCCGAGGACGGTCAGCATGGAGGACACCTCACGTTCACCCTTGAACTGCCGCCGAGCGGCGGTCCGGACGACCGTAGGTGCCCCCTTCCGCCGTTAACAAGGTGTTGACCCGTGAGCAATACGAGCAAAACCCCAGGTCAATGCAGGGGTGCAGCTCGGGACCGCAGCCGGGGGGCATGCGATCACGGCGTTCGATCGCAGTTTCGGATCACGGCGGGGCGGCGCTCCGTGTCACGGCAGGGGCGACACCTCGACAGGAAAGCCGTTGAGCACGGCGGTGCCGGAGAGGGGGTCGATCCGCGACCCGTCGAGCAGCTGGTTGACGTTGACGCCGGGGCGGGCGGACGCCACGGCGAGCCGGGTGCCCGCCCGGTCGTGGCCCCAGCCGTGCGGAAGGCTCACCACGCCCGGCCGTACCCCGTCGGTGACCTCGACCGGCACCTCCAGCTCGCCGCCCTCCCCCTTGACCCGGGCGAGCCCGCCGTCGGTCAGCCGCAGCCGGTCCGCGTCCCGGGGGTGCACCTGGAGGGTGCAGCGGTTCGAGCCCCCGCCGAGCGCGGGCGTATTGTGCAGCCAGCTGTTGTTGGAGCGCAGGTGCCTGCGCCCGACGAGCCGGAGGGCGTCCGGGTCGGGTACGGCGTCGAGCGCGGCGCGCAGCCGGGGCAGGTCGGCGGCGAGCGGCGCGGGGAGGAGTTCGATCCGCCCGCTGCGGGTCTTGAGGAGCTGGGGCAGACGGGGCTTGAGCGGGCCGAGGTCGATGCCGTGCGGGTGCGCCTTCAGCTCGTCGAGGGTGAGCCCGTACGGGCCGAGCCGCAGCATCAGGTCGAGTCGCCGCTCGGCCCCGGTGTCCCCGGTGAGCCGGGCCGCGAACTCCTCGGGGTCGGCGCCGTACGCCGGCGAGTGCTCCTGCGTCACGGCCTTGGCGAGGGTGGTGCGGATGGCGAGGTCGTCCACGGCCGAGGGCGGCGTGCCGTGGAGGCCCGAGACGGCAAGGATCAGCCTGGCGTGGATCTCGCACTCGTCCATCCGGTCCGCTTCGAGGGGAACGGCCGCCGGGGTGTGGCGGACCTGGTCGCGGACGGCGAACCCGTTGAAGGCGAAGTCGAAGTGGGCGCTCCGGGAGGGCGGGGGCGGGGGCAGCAGGACGTCGGCGTGGCGGGTGGTCTCGTTGAGGTACGGGTCGACGGCGACCATGAGGTCGAGGGAGCCGAGGGCCGCGTCGAGGCGGTCTCCGTCGGGGGCGGACAGGACGGGGTTGGCGGCGAGGGTGAGGAGGGCCCGGACGCGCCCCTCCCCCGGGGTCTCGATCTCCTCGGCGAGCGCGACCAGCGGCAGCTCCCCCTTGACCTCGGGGTGGTGCGAGACCCGGCTGTGCCGGCGACCGAGGGCGAAGCCCCTGCCGGGTCCGGCGGGGCGCGGGGCGGGCGCGGTGGCGGAGAGCGGGAAGAGCGCGCCGCCGGGCCGGTCGAGGTTGCCGGTGAGGATGTTGAGGACGTCGACCAGCCAGTTGGCGAGGGTGCCGTACTCCACGGTGGAGCTGCCCATCCGCCCGTAGACGGCGGCGGTGGGCGCGGTGGCGAGCTCCCGGGCGAGGGCGCGGACGGTGGCGGCGTCCACGTCGCAGGCGGTGGCGACCGCTTCGGGGCTGAACTCCCGTACCGCGGCCCGTACCTCCTCGACGCCCTCGACGTGGGCGGCGAGCGGGCCGAGGTCGGTGAGGTCCTCCGCGAAGAGGGTGTGGACGAGGGCGGCGAGGAGCAGCGCGTCGGTGCCGGGGCGGATCGCGACGTGCCGGTCGGCGAGGCGCGCGGTGCGGGTGCGCCGGGGGTCGACGACGGTGAGGGTGCCGCCGCGCCCGCGGAGAGCCTTGAGCCTGCCGGGGAAGTCGGGGGCGGTGCACAGGCTGCCGTTGGAGTCCAGCGGGTTGGCGCCGAGGATCAGCAGGTGGTCGGTGCGGTCCAGGTCCGGCACGGGGACGGCGAAGGGGTCACCGAAGAGGAGGCCGCTGGAGACGTGCTTGGGCATCTGGTCGAGCGTGGACGCCGTGAAGAGGTTCCTGGTGCGCAGCGCGCCGATGAGCAGGGGCGGGTAGAGGGCTCCGGCGATCGTGTGCACATTGGGGTTGCCCAGGACGATACCCACCGCGTCCGGCCCGTACTCCTCGATGATCGGACGGATTCGGGCGGCGATCGTGTCGAACGCCTCGTCCCAGTCGACCTCCCGGAGTTCGCCGTCCTTCCGCACCAGGGGACGGCGGAGGCGGTCCGGATCGGCGTCGATCTCGGGGAACGCGGCGCCCTTGGGGCAGACGAACCCCCGGCTGAAGACGTCGTCGCGGTCGCCGCGCGCCCCGGTGATCCGGCTCCCTTCGAGCGTCAGGGTCAGTCCGCAGGTCGCTTCGCAGAGGGGGCAGATGCGCAGGGCCGTGGGCATGGAGTCTCCCTGGGGGCGTCGGGTGGCGCCGAGCATACCGACCGGTAGGGAGGGAGGGGAGGGGTGCGGTCGCACCGCTCGCTCCGCTCGTCAGAAGGCCGTCGTCGCGGGGGGAGAGTCCGTCGTGGCGCGAGCGGCCCCGGACCTGGTGAAGTGCAGTTCCGGGTCGACGACGCTGTCGGCGCGGAGCAGCTTGACGTCCGCGTGGTAGTCCATCGAGGTCAGCCACGGCATCCGGTCCCCCTGGCGGGGCAGTCGGTCGACCGCGCGCCGGATGTAGCCGGCGTCGAAGTCGAGGAACGGCCGGGTCGGCATCGCCGGATCGGCCGGTTCGGGCCGGCAGACGTCGTGGCCGGAGGCGTCCATGTGGGCGAGGAGACGGCAGAAGTGCTCGCACAGCAGGCCGACCTTCAGCGTCCAGGAGCTGTTGGTGTAGCCGATGGAGAAGGCCAGGTTGGGCACTCCGGAGAGCATCATGCCCTTGTAGGCGACGGTGTCGGGGAGGCGGACCTCCTCGCCGTCGACGGTGATCCGGACGCCGCCGAAGGCCTGCACGTTCAGGCCGGTCGCGGTGACGACGACGTCGGCCTCCAGCTCGCGGCCGGACGCGAGCCGTACCCCGCTCTCGGTGAAGGTGGCGATCCGGTCGGTGACGACCGAGGCCTTCCCGGCGCGGATGGCCTTGAACAGGTCCCCGTCGGGCACGGCGCACAGGCGCTGGTCCCAGGGGTCGTACGGCGGGTTGAAATGCTCGTCGACCGGGTAGCCGGCGGGCAGCTGCCTGGTGTTGACCCATCGGATGAGCCGACGCGCGGCCTTCGGGTACCGCCGGCAGAAGGCCCAGACGAAGCGCTGCTGGGCGATGTTCTTTCGCCGGGTCAGCGCGTAGCCCCGTTCCTGCCCGAGGTACTTCTTCAGGACGTTGGCGACCACGTCCCGTTTCGACACCGGCATGACGTACGACGGGGTCCGCTGGAGCATCGTCACGTGCGCGGCGGTTCCGGCCATCGCGGGCAGCAGCGTGACCGCGGTGGCGCCGCTGCCGATCACCACCACCCGCTTGCCGGCGTAGTCGAGGTCCTCGGGCCAGTGCTGCGGGTGCGCGATCGTGCCGCGGAAGCGCTCCCGGCCCTCGAAGTGCGGGGTGAACCCCTGGTCGTAACGGTAGTAGCCGCCCGCGCAGAACAACCAGGAGCACGTCAACGCCGTCCGCTCGCCGGTGTCGGCGCGTTCGACGTGCACCGTCCACCGCGCCCGGTCGCTCGACCAGGACGCGGAGAGCACCTTGTGGTGGTAGCGGATGTGGTCGTCGAGGCCGTTCTCGGTCGCGGTCTCGCGCAGGTACGACAGGATCCGGGGCGCGGCGGCGATGGACTCCTCGTCCCGCCACGGCTTGAACTCGTAGCCGAAGGTGTGCAGGTCCGAGTCGGAGCGGATCCCCGGGTAGCGGAACAGGTCCCAGGTCCCGCCGGAGGCGGCCCGGGCCTCCAGGATCGCGAAGGTCTTCGACGGCAGCTCGGTCTTCAGATAGCGGCCGGCCCCGATGCCGGAGATCCCGGCGCCGACGATCAGGACGTCGAGGTGTTCGGCGGCGACGGGCCGGGCGGCGGAAACGGACATGGGCGACCACTCCAGAGGATGAGGACGAGCCGGGGCGAAGGGGGCGGGCGGGGGTGCGAGAACGGAAGGGCGGCTCGGCGGGACGACAGTACGGCGGGATGGTGAGACGGCGGGATGACGGGACGGCGACGCGCGGTCCGACCATGGTGGGGCGCGAACGGCAGGGCGGCCAGGCACGATGTGCACCGGAGCGGCCTCCGTACGGTGCGATGTGCACCACTACAGTCGCCGTGTGTCGCTTACGCCGCTGCGGAAACCGCCGTCGCTCCGCGTCCGGGAACTGATCCGCCGGGGCGCCGAAATCGCGCTCGACCCCAGGCAGGATTGGCTCGCCGAGCTCGACGCGGCCACGCTGTCCGGGCAGGCTCAGCAGGCGGTCGCCGCCGATCCGGTACTCGCCGCCGGGACGCGCCGGACCAACCGTTCCAACCTGCTGTTCTGGGCGGCCTCCAACGTGCGTGCCCCGGGCGAGCGGGTGCCCGCGAACGAGGGGGACGCGCCGCTGGCCATCGCCCGCGACCTCGTGCGACGCGGCCTCGACGAGACCGCGCTCGACGCCTACCGGGTCGGCCAGGGCGTCGCCGTGCGCGTGTGGACGCAGATCGCCTGCTCGCTCACCGACGACACCGATGACCTGCGCGAACTGCTCGACGTGTCGCTGCGGTCCATCTCCGCCTTCGTCGACGACACCGTCGCCGCCATCGCCGCACGCATGCGCGTGGAGCGCGGCGAGCTCACCCGCGGCACCCACGCCGAGCGCCGCGAGGTCGTGACCCTCCTCCTGGACGGCGCGCCGATCGCCCGGCAGCGCGCCCAGGCCCGGCTGGGCTACGCCCTGGATCCGACGCACACCGCGGCCGTCGTCTGGACCGACGACCCCGACGCCGATCTGCACCAGCTCGACCGCGCCGCGGACGCCCTCGCCGCCGCGGCGGGCGGGACGCCGCCGCTGAGCGTCCTCGCGAGTGCCGCGACCCGCTGGGTGTGGGTCCACGGCCGCCCCGACACGGACCGCGTACGGGCCGCCCTGGCGGGGCTGCCGACCGTACGGGTCGCGCTCGGTTCGGCCGGGCCCGGCGTCGACGGGTTCCGCCGCGGTCACCTCGACGCGCTCGCCACCCAGCGGATGCTGGCCGGGCTCTCGTCCGCCCGGCGCCTGACCTCGTACGACGAGGTCGAACTGGTCGCGCTCCTCACCCGGGACCCCGAACACGCCGACCGGTTCGTCACGCGCGTCCTCGGCGACCTGGCGGCGGCGCCGACCGAGACCACCGAGGCGGTACGCGTCTTCCTCGCCGAGCGGTGCAACGCCTCCCGGGCCGCGGAGCGCCTCTTCGTCCACCGCAACACCCTGCTGCGGCGCCTCGCCCGCGCCGACCGGCTGCTGCCGCTCCCGCTCGCCTCCCGCCCCCTCGACGTGGCGGCCGCCCTCGAAGTGCTCCACTGGCGCGAACGCGACTGACCCTGGACGGGCCTCCTGAAAGCGGGGCTCCTACGAGAGGGAGGGCCCCAGGTACGCGTGGAGCAGGAGGCGGGTCTCGTCCACGAGCGCCGGGTCCCCGGCGGGGTCCGCACGGAAGGCGAGCCGGACGAGGGCGTCGGCGGTCTCGACCCCGACGAGCACCTTCCGGTGCAGTTCCTCGTCGGCGGGACGGCCCAGATGGGTGGCGAGGAGAGCGCAGATCCGCTCGGCGACGAGCCGGTTGGGATCCTCGGCCTCACCGCACGAGCCGCCCTCGCCGTCGCCGATAGCGGTGTCGCCCTCGGTACCGGAAGCCTCGTCGGAAGTGTTGCCGGGAGTGCTGCCAGGGGTGCTGTCGGAGGCTTCTCCGGGCAGGGCTGCGGGCACGCCGAAGTCGACGAGGGCGAAGCCGGGGACGGTGCGCTTCATCGCGATGAACTCGTCGAGGACGCCGTCGATGGCACCGTGCGCGTCGAGGAGCGGCGTCGCGGCGAGGCGCTCGGAGACCCGCTCGGCGTACCGGTCGAGGTTGCGGAGGGCGAGGGCCGCGACCATCGCCCTCTTGTTGCCGAAGAAGCGGTAGACGGAGCCGATGGGGACACCGGCGCGGACGGCGACGGCCCGGGTGCTCAGCCGCTCGTACCCGGTCTCGTCGAGGAGTACGGCGCAGGCGTCGAGGATCCGGGCGAGCCGCTCGGCGCTGCGCTGCTGCACGGGGGCGCGGCGGAGCGCCGGAGCGGTCTGGGGACGGGTCTGGGGCACGGGGTCCATGATGCCGTTCGGGCGGGGGCGGGCGAAGCCGGGGCCTCAGGCGACGAGCAGGCCGATGCCTCCGAGGGTGTACGCGATCATCAGCAGGAACAGGGGGAGTTGGCCCGCGACGGCCCTGGCCGGCGGGAAGAGGCGCACGGACCGGTCGTGGGCGGCGACGACGCCGAGGACGTGGCCGGCGACGACGGCGCCGACCTGAAGGACCGCGAGGCCGCCGGGGTCCAGGGGCGGAGCGGGGGCGGGGGCGTTGTCAGTACCCCCTGCCATGATTACTGTGCGTGAAAATTCAGTGACTAGGAGTGAGAAGTAGTGGGCAGTGAGATAGCCGAGGGCGATGGGCAGCAGGGAGTGGGCGAAGGAGGTGAGGGGGGTGGTGAGTTCGCGGTCCGTGAGACGCAGGACGCCGGCACAGAGGCCGTAACAGGCGGAGACGAGGGCCACGGCGGCGAGGAGACCGAGCGTGGCGGTGGGGACGGGGCCGAGGGGTGAGGTCTGGAGGGTGGTGATCCAGCGGGGGTTGTCGGAGATGCCGTCGTAGGCGGTGGAGCCGAGGAGGACGCAGACGGTGGCGACGAGGCCGGGGAGTCGGGGGGTGGAGTCGAGACCGTCGAAGGGGGAGCGCAGGACCAGTCGGCCGTCGGCTCGGCGGCCGAGCGGGGAGAGACGGGCGAGGAGGGAGGAGTACACCTCGAAGGGGTCGGCGTGGGCGAACCAGCGGTCGCCGTAGCGGGCGGCGCCCAGGAGTTGGACGCCGAGGTGGAGCGCGAGGGCGGTCAGGAGGGTGGCGCGGGAGGTGTTGTCGGGGGCGACGAGTTCGAGCCAGGTGAAGAGGAGGAGTCCCGTGGCGGCGGGGCGGATGCCGAGGACGGCGGGCAGCGGGCGGGGGTTCCGCGGCGATTGGAGGGAGTGGAGGGCGCGCAGGGGGTTGAGCAGGCGCCAGACGGGGCCGAACAGGAGGGAGGCGGGGACGAGTCCGACCCAGAGGAGGACGTAGAGGGCGCCGGGGGCGGGGTTGCGGTCCGGGTCGTCCGGGCCGAGGAGGAGGTGGAGGAGGAAGAAGAGGGCGACGGCGGTGCCGAGGAGCCGGAGGGCGGTGCGGGTGGACGGGGCGTCGGCGGCCCGTTGGAGGGCGGCGGGGATCGGGCGTCCGGCCACGTCGCCGCGGAAACGGGAGGAGGACCAGAGCAGCCCGAGGGCGAGGAAGGAGACGAGAAGCGCGGTGAAGGCGCCGACGTAGGCGTAGAAGGGGGAGAGGGGGAGGTCGTGCGAGGAGCCCACGCCGTGGGCGAGCGGAAGGGGGAATGCCGTGGCGTGGGCGTGAACGGGCCCGGCCCCGTGGGCGGGGGCCGGGACGGGGGCGAAGACCTGGGCGAGGGCCGTGGTCATCGGACGACGAGTTGGGTCAGCACGAGTCCGGAACCGTGCGTCTCGACCTCGAAGAGGCCGGTGCGGTCCGCGGTGAGGGCGAGGGCGGCGGGAGTGCCGGCGGAGAGCGGCAGTTCACGGTCGTAGCCGTGGACGTGAAGGGTGTCGTCGCGGTCGCTGGTGACGTGGAGGGTGAGCCGTTCACCCTTCTTCAACTCGATGCGGGAAGGAGGTGGTTGGACGGTCCGACCGGTGATGGTGAGGGTGACGGTCCGGCCGGGTTCGGGCCGGCCGGGTTCGGTGGGGCGGGGGCTCGGCGGGGCGGATGCGGCGGAGGCCCCGGCCACGGGGACGGTGGCCTGGACGGGGGCGCCGGCGGCGGCCCAGACGGTGTGGTCGTCCGCGTGGAGCCGGACGGTCAGGGTGCGGGCGCCGGCCGGTACGTATCCCCAGGGGCCGTAGAGGCGACCGGTCTCGCGCCCGTCGACCAGGAGGCGGGCGTGGCCCCGGCCCGGGACGGCCGCGCCGCCGGTGCTCTCCGGGGTGAAGAGGAACCTCTCCACGGTGAGGTGGACGTTCCAGCCACCCTCGGAGTCGGGGCGGACCTCGGCCCGGACGGTGGGGGCTTGCGCCGAGGGAAGCTCCCGGAGCCGGTGCCCGGCCTCGTCCCGGGCCGGCAGCAGGGTGCCGCTGCCGCCGGTGGCCTCCTGGTGGCCGGTGCCGGGCTTGTGATGGGTGGTGGCCCGGCCGCCGCAGCCCGCGAGGACCGGCGCGGCGGCCAGGACGAGCACCAGGCAGAGGCCGCCGAACCGGCGCCCGAGGGGCGGGGCCCCGGGTGTGCGCGTCACGCGGACCCCTCCCCGTGATGCGGGCGGACGTCGGAGGCCTGCGGGGGCACGGGGCCGGGAGTGGGGGTGGGGGTGGAGGTACGGGTGGGGGCGGAGACGGAGGCACCCCCGAATCCGGCCGGTGCGTCCCCGGGTATCGCTGGTGCATCTCCGGGTTCAGCAGGCGTGTCCCCGAGCACCACCGGCGCACCCCCGGGCTCGGTCGGCGCACTCCCGGGCCCGGTCGGCGCGTCCCCGGGTCCGGCTGGTTTTCCGGTCGGGGGGCGGGTGCCCGCTGTCACCACGGCCCAGAGGATCCAGATGACACCGAGGAGGAGGCGGAGCCAGGCGGGGCTCACGGGGATACCGGGGATCATGAGGACCGCCTTGTCGAAGGCGTCGAGGAGGGTGAGGGCTCCGAGGGCCAGGGTGGCCCAGGCGAAGGCGGGGCGGGTAGGGCGGAAAGCGAGGCCGAGGAGGGTCCACCAGGCGCCGGTGAGCAGGAGCGCGACGGCCGGGACGGCGGTCGGGGTGAGGGCGAGGGTCGAGCCGGCCACGTCCAGGGCGAGGCCGGCCAGGCCGAGGAGGGTGGCGGCGCCCGCGAGCCGGTTGCCGCGCAGCCGGCGCCACCACAGGGCGCCGCCGGTGAGGGCGAGGACGAGGGCGGTGCCGAGGGCGAGTTGGGTCTCGACGCGCTGGAGGCCCCGGGCGCCGTACCAGTCGCAGCCGGCCGGGAGGCGGCGGGCCTGGACGTCGTAGTCGGCGCAGACGAGGAGTTGGGCGAGTTTGACGGGTTCGCCGACGAGGCGGTCGGCGGTGCCGGAGACCTCGCCTCGCCGGGCGCCGCATTCGGGGAGGGCGCCGGGGCTGGTGGCGCCGGCGTCGGCCTGCCAGCAGTTGCCGCCGCCCTGGCCGTCCCACCAGACGTCGGTGCGGTTGGGTCGGGAGGCGCCGGAGGGGTCGGTGCCGAGGTGGTTGCCGGCGTAGCGGTTGCGGTGGGAGGTGTCGGTCTGCCTGCCCCAGGCGGACTCGCCGCGGATGAAGGCGGGTACGGCGTTCAGGTAGAAGGCGGCGCGCTGGTGGCCGTAGACCCAGTTGTCCTCGTAGAGGTTCCAGTTGCCGCCGGCGGTGATGATGCCGGTGCCGGGCGGCATGGAGATCTGGGGGCAGACGACGCCCCGTTCGTAGCCGCGTTCGACGGGCGGCTTGGCGCAGGTGCCGTCGGCGACGTACGGGTAGTAGTTCTGGTTGTTGTCGTGGATGAGGTTGCGTTCGAAGCGGGCGTGGTTCTGGGGCAGTCCGGGGTGGCCGGGGAAGGCGGAGTCCATGGAGGCACCGCCCATGTTGTGGTCGAACTCGTTGTCGTGGACCCAGACCGAGTCCCCGGCGGTGCCGGAGTAGCCGACCATGTTGTGGTGGCTGCGGCAGCCGGTGATCTCGATGGAGTAGCGGGGGACGTCGTAGCCGCGCCCGTCGTTGATGTTCGAGGCCGAGCCGGGGTAGATGCCGGAGTCGCCATTGCCGTAGGACTCGCAGTTCTTGTAGAGGCCGTGGTCGGAGGCGAAGGTGAGGAAGCCGTACTCGTCGTTCCAGCGGGTGAGGACGTCGTCGATGACGAAGCCGTCGGCGGCGAGGACGTACAGCGAGTTGAAGGTGGTGCGCTGGGCGGTGAAGTTGCGGAAGTAGACGCCGTCGGAGCCGTCGGCCCGGATCGCGTTGAGCTTCTGGTACTTGGCGTCGATGACGACGTCGAGGCGGGAGGCGCCGGTGCCCTCGATCTGGAGGTCCTTCTTGCCGAGGATGGCGACCAGGTTCTGGTTGTGCGGGCACTGCCGCTGCTGCTCGTAGCTGAGGATCTGGTAGCCGAGCGCGGAGTCCGGGGCGTCGAGGGAGGCGCAGGCCCCGGTGGGCGGGGGCTGCGAGGGCTCCTCCTCGTAGAGGCCGGGGAGGATCGCGATGGTGAGGCCGGGCCGGTCGACGGCGTCGACGGCCTGCTGGAGATGGCGGTGTCCGGAGGCCGCGCAGCGCTCGAAGAGGGCGAGGTTGCGGGCCTTGAGCGCGGGCGGGAAGCCGGAGATCCGGCGTGCGAAGTCGGTCCGGTCGGTCTTGCAGACGAGGAGGTCGGGTTCGCCGGTGCGAAGCTTCGGCACGCTGCCGGAGCCGTCGGGGAAGGTGACGGGCCGCTCCTCGTGGGCCTGGGCCCCGGGGGCGGTGAAGAGGGCTGCGGCGAGCGCCGCGAGCACGACCGAGAGCGCGAGGACGAACCTTCGGGTCCGGGACATGCGCGTGAGAGTAGAGCAATGTTCATCTTTTTTGACCCCCTCGCGCACGCATCGGTCCGCACCCTCTCGCACGCACCGGTCCACCCCCTCTCGCGTGCATCGACCCGCCCCCTCGCCCCCACGCGCCGTTGACGGGAGGCGCACGGAATCCTACGGTCTCCCATAGGATTCCCTTGCGGGCTCAGGACAGGAGCGGGCGATGACCACGGAGCAGGCCAGGAAGACGGCCGAGGCGCTCACCTACAGCACCGGTTTCGGCAACGAGCACAGCTCGGAGGCGATCCCCGGCGCACTGCCGCACGGCCGCAACTCGCCGCAGCGCGCACCCCTCGGCCTCTACGCCGAGCAGCTCAGCGGCAGTGCCTTCACCGAGCCGCGGGCGCACAACCGCCGCTCCTGGCTCTACCGGATCCGCCCGTCGGCCGCGCACCCGCCGTACGCCCGGATCGACAACGGGGCGCTGCGCGGCGCCCCCTTCACCGAGACCGTGCCCGACCCCAACCGGCTGCGCTGGAACCCGCTGCCCGACCCGGCCCCGGGCACCGACTGGCTGGCCGGCCTGTGGACGCTCGGCGGCAACGGCGACGCCACCCAGCGCACCGGCATGGCCGTGCACCTGTACCACGCCAACGCCTCCATGGAGCGGGTCTTCGGCGACGCGGACGGCGAGCTGCTGATCGTCCCCGAGCGCGGCGGCCTCCTGCTCCGCACCGAGCTGGGCCTGCTCGCCGCCCGCCCCGGCGAGGTCGCGCTGATCCCGCGCGGGGTCCGCTTCCGCGTCGAGCTGCTCGACGAGACCGCCCGCGGCTACGTCTGCGAGAACTACGGCGCCCCCTTCCAGCTCCCCGACCTTGGCCCGATCGGCGCCAACGGCCTGGCCAACGCCCGGGACTTCCGGGCCCCGGTCGCCGCCCACGAGGACGTCGAGGGCCCGGTCGAGGTCGTCAACAAGTACTGCGGCAACCTCTGGTCCGCGACGTACGGGCACTCCCCGCTCGACGTGGTCGCCTGGCACGGCAACCACACCCCGTACGTCTACGACCTGCGCCGCTTCAACGTCATCGGGTCGATCTCCTACGACCACCCCGACCCGTCGATCTTCACGGTGCTCACCTCGCCCACCGACACCCCGGGCCTGGCGAACGTGGACTTCGTGGCCTTCGCCCCGCGCTGGCTGGTCGGCGAGGACACCTTCCGGCCGCCGTACTTCCACCGGAACGTGATGAGCGAGTACATGGGCCTGATCGAGGGCGCGTACGACGCGAAGGCGGAAGGCTTCCTGCCCGGCGGCGGCTCGCTGCACAACATGATGTCCGCGCACGGCCCCGACCGGGAGACCTTCGACAGGGCCAGCGCCGCCGACCTGAAGCCGCAGAAGATCGACGACGGCCTGGCCTTCATGTTCGAGACCCGCTGGCCGGTGACCGCGACCCCGCAGGCCGCGAACGCCGACCATCTGCAGAAGGGGTACGACGACGTGTGGCAGGGTCTGGAGCGCCATTTCCGGCCGTAAAGTCCCGGCCGTAAGCCCGTAGCCCCGTACGGAGGACCCGTGACCGCCTTCGCTCCCGACTCGCTGGTCCTGAACCGCAAGCTGCCGCTCTGGTACCAGGTCTCGCAGTCGCTGCGCGCCTCGATACTGGGCCGCACGCCCGACGCCTCGCTGCGGCTGCCCACCGAGGAGCGGCTCGCCGCCCACTACGGCGTGAGCGTGCTGACCATGCGCCAGGCCCTCAAGGAGCTGGAGGAGGAGGGCCTGATCAGCAGGCACCGGCGGCGCGGCACCTTCATCGAGCCGGGTGCCCGCCGCTCCACCCCGCGCCGGCTGCTCGGCTCGATCGACGCGATCGTGGCCCAGCAATCGGGCGAGCGGACGACGGTCCTCGGGCACGGCGCCGAGCCGGTGCCCGGGGAGCTGGCGGAGTACTTCCCCGACGTGTCGGAGGTCGTGATGTACCGGCGGCTGCGCAGCGACGGGGAGAGCGGCGAGCCGACGAACTGGGCGGAGAACGCGGTGCTCCCCGAGCTCGCCACCGCGATCGACCCGGCGGACCTGGAGCGCTGGCCGATGACGAAGGTGCTGCGGGACGTGGTCGGGGTGCGGATCAGCCGCATCACGGACACGGTCGAGGCCCGCCTCGCCGACCCGGAGACGGCGGGCCTGCTCCAGGTCCCGCTGCTCTCCCCGATCCTGCACTACACGGGCGTGACCTACGACGAGGACGGCCGGGTCGTCGACGTGGCCCGCATCCGCTACCGCGGCGACCGCTTCTCGTTCACGGTCACGGTCGAGGCCCACTGACGTGCTGGAGGCGCGCCGACGGCGGTCGTTAGCATGCGGGGCGTGACCGATGACGCCCGGCCGCAGGACGCGCCCCTCCTCGACGAGCTGATGCCGTGGTCCGTGGCCCCGCTGCGGTTCGGCCGCTCCTGGATCGTCGCCCCCGACGCGCGGACCCTGCGGACCCGCTGGGCCCGGCTCACGGCCGCCGAGGGGGCCGAGCGGGAGACGCTGTTCCGGCCCAGCAGGGCCAGGACCCCGGCGAGCACGGTGGCCGCGCTGCCCGGACAGCGCACCGGGACCGTGCGGTTCGCGCGCGAGGCGGGCCCGTGCCCGGCGCCGGTGCGGGTGGCGTCCGGGCCGTTCGACGAGCAGTGGCTGCTCCCCGACCACCGGCTGATCGACACCGCGCGGCCGGAGCTGTGGCGGGTCGCCGGGGAGCCGCAGCTCTTCGCCGTGGAGCAGGGGTACGTGCCGGGGGCGGCCGGGCCCGCGCTCCTGGTGACGGCCGCGCTGCCGGAGGGCCGCTCCCCGGCGGGCCGGCCGGGCCGGATCCGGCCGCTGTTCCGGCGCCCCGGGGGCCTCGAACCCAACCTCGCACCCGGCCTCCTGGACTTCCTCGGGCAGCGGTACGGGCAGGAGGTCGGCGCCCGCGACTGGCTCGCGTGGACGGTGGCGGCGGCCCGCCCCTCCCCCGCCGGGTGCCGCGTCCCGCTCCCCGCAGGACCGGAGGCCTGGACGGCGGGCGTGGCGCTCGGCCGGGACCTCCTCGACGTGCAGCTGCGGGGCGCGCTGAGCGGGACGAAGCCCCGGCTGCCGGGCGGCCGCCGCCCCTACGTGCGGGCCGCGGTCCCGGCCCGCCCGACGAAGATGGCGTACGACTCCGAGGACGAGGCGCTGGTCCTCGACGGGGGCCGGATCTCCCCCGTACCGGCGGAGGCCTGGGAGTTCCGGGTGGGTGGGGCCCGGATCCTGGAGCAGTGGTTCGCGCACCGGACCGCCCCGGCGGAGCCCGGCTCCCTGGAGGCGATCGGGCCGGCCGCCTGGCCGCAGGAGTGGACCTCGGAGCTGCTCGACCTGATCACCGTGCTCGCGCTGCTCGGCGCGCGGGAGCCGGAGCGGGCGGCCCTCGCGGCACGGGCGGCGGAGGACGCGGCGGACGGCGCGGCGGCGCTGCGGGCCGCCGGGGTGCTGCCGCCGCCCGCCCGGGCCCGCCGCCCCGCGTCCGTACTGGACCACCGGGAGGAGGGCCCGGAGGGGCAGTTCGCGCTCCTGTGACCGCGACGGGACGACGGGGCGCGTGACGCATCCCCTGGTGACAAGGGCCGGTCCGGCAGGGTAGGCAGGGCGGTCATGAGCACTCAGCCACTCCCCCTCGAAGGAATCACGGTCGTCGCCGTCGAGCAGGCGGTCGCCGCGCCCTTCGCCACCCGCCAGCTCGCCGACCTCGGCGCCCGCGTCGTCAAGGTCGAGCGCCCGGACGGCGGCGACTTCGCCCGGGGGTACGACACCGCCGCCCGGGGCCTGGCCTCGCACTTCGTGTGGTGCAACCGCGGCAAGGAGTCGGTGGCGGTCGACCTCAAGGACCCCCGGGGCCTGGCCCTCGTGCGGCGGATGGCGGCCGGCGCCGACGTCTTCGTGCAGAACCTGGCGCAGGGGGCGGCGGCCCGCCTCGGCCTCGACGCCGCCACCCTGTGCGCCGCGCACCCGCGGCTGATCGCGGTGGACGTCTCGGGGTACGGGGCGGAGGGGCCGTACGCGCACCGGCGGGCGTACGACATGCTCGTCCAGTGCGAGGCGGGCCTGGTGTCGGTGACCGGCACCCCGGAGCAGCCCGTCAAGTCGGGCATCCCGGCGGCCGACATCGCCGCCGGCATGTACGCCTTCTCCGGTGTCCTCGCCGCGCTGGTGCGGCGCGGCGCGACCGGCCGGGGCGGGCCGGTGGAGGTCTCCCTGCTCGACTCGCTCGCCGAGTGGATGGGGCATCCGCTCCACCACGGGATGCACGGCGGCGGGGCCCCGGCGCGTACGGGGCTCGCGCACGCGGTGATCGCCCCGTACGACGCCTATCCGACGGCGGACGGGGGCCTGGTGCTGCTCTCCGTGCAGAACGACCGGGAGTGGCGGAGGCTCGCCGGGCAGGTGCTCGGCAGGGCCGACCTCGCCGACGACCCGGCCTTCGCGACGAACGCGGCGCGGGTCGCGGGGCGGGCGGCGACGGACGCGGCGGTCGCGGCGGCGCTGGCCCCGCTGACGGCGGAGGAGGCGCTGGCCCGGCTCGACGCGGCGGGCATCGCCTGCGCCCGGCTCAACTCGGTGGCGGAGCTGGCGGACCATCCGCAGCTGACGGCCCGTGACCGGTGGCGGGAGGTGGAGTCACCGGTCGGTCCGCTGCGGTCGCTGCTCCCGCCGATCGTGTTCCCGGACGCGCCGGAGCCGCGGATGGACCGGATTCCGTCCCTCGGGCAGGACACGGACGAGGTCCTCGCCGATCTCGGTCTGCGGGAGGCGGAGGTGAAGGCGCTCAGGGAGGCGGGCGTGGTCGCCTGACGGGGCCGGGGTCGGGGGCCTCGGCGGGGCGGGTGGCCGCACGGGGTCCGACGGTTCGGGCGGGAGGAGCGGGGGACCGGGCGAGGTCCGGCGGTTGGGGCGGGAGGGGCAGGTGACCGGGCGAGATCCGACGGTACGGGCACGACGAACGCCGGACGGGCGGGGACACGTCCGGCGGAGTCGAGGTCGGGGCCGTACGGGCGGCCGGGACCCGGGCGGGCTAGCGGCGGGTGCCGAAGAGGGAGCGGCGGAGTCGGCGGAGCGGGGCGAAGAGCGAGACCCGGGCGCTGCGGCTGCGGTGGCCGTGCACCGGCGCCTCGCGCGTACGCGTCGTCAGCTCCCGCATCAGCAGGGTCGCCTCGGCCGCCTCGCGCTGGGGCACGGCGGGTCCGCCGAGCACCGCGAGATGACGGTCGAGCCGCGAACTGGTCGCGCTGCTCCCGCAGGTGATGGCAGGCACTCGGGGCCTGCTGCGCATTGCTATCTGTTCCATGTCACTCCCCACCCGTACAAGGGCACCCGACCCGGGCAGGTTAACCCTATCGCCCCGTCATGACACCCGTGTATCCCGGCGACGGGATTCAACGCACTCGTACGGGGGTTGACGGTCACCCTCCGAATACGTCTGATTCCAGGGCGAGTTGGACAGGGCTCGAACACCTGTCGAACCGTCACGAACCATCCTGCACTCCGGGACGTCCGCCGGGGGCACGGAGACGCCTGTGATCTCCACCACCAAGATCCGCCGCGCGATTCGCCGCCGGTTCCCGTCGCCCGGGTCCGGTGCCGGACGGGGGCCGGAAGGGCGCCCCTCGGCTACCGTGGATCCATGACGGTGATCGCGGGTCGTTACCGGCTTCTGGACGTCCTGGCCGAGGGGGCGACGGGCACCGTCTGGCGCGCCCTGGACGGGGCGAGCGGCCACGAGGTGGCCCTGAAGGAGTCCCGGGTGCCGCCCCGACTCCCGGCGGACGAGGCGCCTGCGCTCCACGCGCGGCGGGAGCGCGGGGCACGGGCCCTCGCGCGGGTCTCCCACCCCTCCGTCGTACGGGTCCTCGACGTGGTCGCCGAGGACGGCCGGCCCTGGGTGGCGACGGAGCTGGTCCGCGGCCTGACCCTGGCCGAGACCCTGGAGGCGGGCGGGCCGCTGCCGGCGCGCGAGGCCGCGCGCGTCGGCGCCGACGTACTGGCCGGGCTGCGGGCGGCACGGGAGGCGGGCGTCCCCCACCGGGGCGTGGAGCCGGAGGACGTGCTCCTGGGGAACGACGGCCGGGCCGTCGTCACCGGCTTCGGCGACGCGCCGGAAGAAGCCGCGGGTCCGAAGGAGAGTGCGGGCCCGAAGGACGGCGCGGACCCGGCGGCGGAGCTGCGTTCCCTGGGCAGGCTGCTGGAGGCGGCCGCGGACGACCGGTCCGGCCCGCTGGGCGCCGTGATCGACGCGCTCCTGGGCGAGGGGCCGGAGGGCCCCGTCACGGCGGACCGGGCCGAGCGGGAGCTGCGCCGGGTGGCGGGCGGCGGCACGCGGACTCCCCCGGGCGGCACGGGGGCGTTCGGGGACGGCGCACGGAAGGACCGGGGCGGCGCACGGGCGGACGGGGACGGCTCACGGGCGGGCGGGGGCGCGCCGGGGGCGGCCCCCGGGGCGGCGGACGCGCCCGCCCCGCACCGGAGCGCCGGCGAGGACGACGCGGCCCCCGCGCCCGGCGCCCCGCCGGGCCGGAAGCACAAGGCGCCCCGCCGGGTCCCCGTCCTGGTGGCCGGGGTCGTCGGGGCGCTGCTCATCGCGGGGGCGCTGGTCTATCACGCGGTGCGGGACGACGGTCCGGGCGCCGGGCCGGGTGCGCCGGGCGGTGTCACGAGCACCGTTCCGGCCGGTTCCGGCGCCACGGGGGCGGACGGCGTACCGGCTACACCGCGTTCCTGAACGGCGGCAGGTAGCCGCCGGACTGTCCGGCGGCGGTCGGGTGGTACGACTCGCCGATGTTGAGCCAGTTGACGCTGTGCAGCCAGGCCGAGCCGGAGCAGATCTCGTGCCCGCTGAAGGCGGAGACGACACTGGCGAAGGTGTAGCCGTGGTCGGCGGCGCGCTTGGCCACGGCCGCGTTGAGGTGGTCGGAGGCCCCGTTGATGGCCTTGCGCTCGCCCTCGCTCAGTCCGGCCACGCAGGTGCCGTTGAGCTGGTAGAAGCGCGGGTAACCGAGGACGACCACGCGGGCGTTGGGTGCCTTGTTCCTGATGGCGTTGTACACGGAGTCGAGCTTGCCGGGCAGGGTGGAGTCGACGTAGGCCTTGGCCTGATTCACACGGTTGACGCAGGTGGACTCGGACTGGAGCACACAGGTCGTCATGACGTCGGCGAAACCGGCGTCATTTCCCCCGATCGTGAGGGAGACCAGGTCGGTGGCGGCCGAGAGGGGTCCGAGCTGATTCGCGGTCACATCACCCGTTCGGGCGCCCGAGCAAGCGGTGAAGGCGAACGAGGAGGGGGCGTTCGCGTTCTTCCAGAGGACGGGATACGCCTTCGTGGAGCGCTTGCAGTTGCCGCTGGCGCTGTCGTAGCTGCCGGCTCCCACGCCGGAGGAGTACGAGTCGCCCAGCGCCACGTAGTCGAGGGCGGCGGTCTCCGCGGCCTGGGCGGCGCCCGCCCCGGTGAGGGCGAGGACGGCACCGAGCAGGAGCGAGGAGGAGAGGGCGGTGAATCGGGACAGTCTCATGGAACCTCCCTGTAGCAGGATCTCTGCGTTACCAGGTAGTAGCAGCGGAACCGCCCCACCGGAAGTGTCCATGTCAAAACTGGGGGTGAACTTCCTCCGATCCTCCAGCAAGGACCATCGAAATCCGGCCAGTAGAGAGTCGACGGAGGAAGCGGACCTTCCGCTCCCGTTTATGACCCCGGCCGGGATCGCGACACATTCGCACATCAACACACAGGGATACACCCCCGCACCACCACTCCCCGACGCACCATCGGATTGATCGAATCCGACCGGTACGACCACACATCCGATCGCTGAAGCACCGTCAAACTACGGAAAAGCGGGCCACGGATCCGGGACTTGCCATACAGTCCTATTCGTCAATACCGTCGTACATCTCACCCGCACCGGTTCCTCATGCAAAGCGGCCCTGGGGAGGGCTCCAGCATCGCGACGGTTCCGGTACGGGGCGCGGTAGGGGGGTGCCGTGCTCGGTGTTCGAACGTGCGCCGAGTCACGGGTACCGCGCGGCCGGCCATGCCAACTCGGCGATCCCGCAAGGAGATCGTCTCCGTGCGGCATGGCGAGAACCCCCCTTTCGAACCGGACACACCATCGGACCGCCCAAGGGGTGGGCGGCCCACCGGACGAGAGGGAAAAAGACCCATGAGCTCGTTTCTGCGCCCGGCCGCCACGGGCCAAGAAATGACCGAGCCGAGTCGAATAGCCGCCCAGTACCGGGCCATCACCTCGCACCTCGCGATCACTCCACCGGTGAGCGTCGTCATTCCCGCCATGAACGAGGCCGAAAATCTTCCGTACGTCTTCAAGACGCTGCCGGAATGGATTCACGAAGTCGTCCTCGTCGACGGAAACTCCACCGACAACACGGTCGACGTCGCCCGTGAGCTGTGGCCGGACGTCAAGGTCGTCAAGCAGGTCGGAAAGGGCAAGGGCGACGCGCTGATCAGCGGTTTCGCCGCCTGCACCGGCGACATCATCGTCATGGTCGACGCGGACGGATCGGCCGACGGCCAGGAGATCGTCTCCTACGTCTCCGCACTCGTCGGCGGCGCGGACTTCGCCAAGGGGTCCCGTTTCGCCAACGGCGGCGGAACGGACGACATGACGACCATCCGGAGGCTCGGGAACTGGGCCCTCTGCACGCTCGTCAACCGCAAGTTCGGCGCCCGCTACACCGACCTCTGCTACGGCTACAACGCCTTCTGGCGCCACTGCCTCGACAAGATCACCCTCGACTGCACCGGATTCGAGATCGAGACCCTGATCAACATCCGGGTCGTCAAGGCCGGCCTCAAGGTGCAGGAGGTCCCGAGTCACGAGTACAACCGCATCCACGGCGTCAGCAACCTCAACGCCGTGCGCGACGGCATCCGGGTCCTGAAGGTCATCCTCAAGGAAAAGTCCCTCGCCAAGGCGGCCCGCCGCCGGCCCGCCCCCTTCTCGGTCAGCGTCCCCCGGGGAGAGGCGTCTTGAGCGACGGCACGTCCCCGCACGACTTCTCGGTGGTGATCTGCGTCTACACGGAGGACAGGTGGGAGGACATCCTCGCCGCCGTCGACTCCGTGCGGAAGCAGTCGCTGCCGGCCCTGGAGACGCTCCTCGTGGTCGACCACAACGAGCGTCTGCGCGCACGGCTCGCCGAGGAGTACGCGGACGCACGGCTCCGGGAGGAGGTGCGGGTGCTCGCCAACGCGGGCCCCCGCGGCCTCTCCGCCGGCCGCAACACCGGAATCGCCGCCGCCCGCGGCGCGTTCGTGGCCTTCCTCGACGACGACGCCGTCGCCGAGCGGGACTGGCTCCACCACTTCGCCGCCGCCTACGACGACCCGCGCGTCATGGCCGTCGGCGGCCGGACCCTGCCCGCCTGGGCCTCCGGCCGCCGCCCGGCCTGGTTCCCGGAGGAGTTCGACTGGGTCGTCGGCTGTACGTACCGGGGCCTGGCCCCGGGCCGCGTCCCCGTGCGGAACGTGCTCGGCGGCAACGCCTCCTTCCGCCGCACGGCCTTCGACGCGGCGGGCGGCTTCGCCACCGGCATCGGCCGGGACGGCGACCGGCGCCCCCTGGGCGGCGAGGAGACCGAGCTGTGCATCCGGCTCTCCAAGGCGCTGCCCGGGGCGATCCTGCTCATGGACGACCGGGCGGTCATCCACCACAAGGTGCCCGCCGTCCGCGAGCGCTTCGACTACTTCCGCACCCGCGTGTACGCCGAGGGGCTCTCCAAGGCGCTCGTCGCGCAGAGCGTCGGCGCGCAGAAGGGCCTGGAGTCCGAACGGCGCTACACCACCCGGGTGCTGCCCGCCGGCGTCCTGCGCGGGGCGGGCGACGCGCTGCGCGGCCGCTCCGGCGGCGCGGGGCGCGCCGGGGCCATCGTCACCGGGGTCGCCCTCGCGGCCGGCGGCTACGCCCTCGGCCGGCTCCGCGCCCGCCGCTCCGGCACCACCTTCTCCTGGGGACCGATCGAACGGGCCGACGGGCCGGCCGCCGAGCCGACCGGCGGGCCGACCGCCCCACGCGCCGGGGACGGGTCCGCCGAACGGGCCGGGAGCAGGGCCGCCGACCGGGCCCGGGACAGGGCCGCCGGGAGCGAGACCGGCGAGGGAGCGGCCACATGACCGGGACCGCGTCCGACGGCGCCCCCGTGCCCGTCCTCATGTACCACGCCGTCGACCGGGACCCGGCCCCCGCCGCCCTCGGGCTCTCCGTGACGCCCGAGGCGTTCGCCGCGCAGATGGCGGTGGTCGCCGAGCGGGGGTTCACGCCGCTGACCACCGCCGGGCTCGCCGCCGCCTGGCGGGACGGGACGCCGCTGCCCGCCCGGCCGCTGCTCGTCACCTTCGACGACGGCTACGAGGGCGTGCACCGGCACGCCCTGCCGGTGCTCGCGAAGCACTCCTTCGCGAGCACCGTCTTCGTCTCCACCGGCTGGCTGCGCGGCAAGCACGACGGGGGCGGCGCGCTCGACACCATGCTCGACTGGGCGCAGGTGCGCGAACTGGCCGACGCCGGAACGGAGATCGGCGGCCACAGCCACAGCCACCCGCAGCTCGACCAGCTCGACGCGGGACGGCTCCGGTTCGAGACGCTGCACTGCCGGGAGATCGTCGGCGAGGAGCTGGGCACCGCCCCCGTCTCCTTCGCCTACCCGTACGGGTACTCCAGCCGGCGGGTCCGCCGGGCGGTCCGGGAGGCCGGGTTCGCCCAGGCGCTCGCCGTCGGCAACGCGCTCGCCCGCCGCCGCCAGGGTCCGTACGCCCTGGAGCGGGTGACCGTGCGCCGCTCCACCGGCACCGAGGAGTTCGTCCGGCTGATCGAGGGGCGCGCGATCGCGCGGAACTTCGCGGCCGACCGGGCCATGACGAAGGGGTACGCGCTCGCCCGGCGCGCCCGGGGCGCACTGCGGGGCCACTGGATCTGACGTACCGCCACTCCGGCGACCGGAGGCGCGCCCCGCCCAAAAGACGGTGCGCCGCGCACCCGGTTGCCGGATCATGGGCGCCATGGCTGACACCCCACCGGCACCGTCCGCACCGCAGCGGTCGCTGCCGATCCGGTTGAACCTCGACGACAGCGACTCGCCGTCGGACGTCGTCGACGCGCTGTTCCTCGGCCGCTTCGCGACCGGCGAGCAGCCCCACTCCCACAGCACCACCCTGGACCGGGTCAAGCCGGAGGCGACGCTGCTCCCGGCGGGCGCGCGCGTGCTGCGGGCCTCCAAGGACGACGACCGCAGCGCCCTGCTCGCCGAGGGCGAGGGCTGGACGCTCCTGGTCTCCCGCTGGAACCGGGGCGCGGACGTCACCGTGACGGCCACGGACGAGGAGCTGGCGACGCGGGTCCTCGGCGAGGCCACGGACGGAGCGAAGGACGAGCCGGAGCCGCAGCCCGAGAACGTGACGATGGGCTTCTGGCACATGTCGCCCCGGCGCGGCCCGCACCGCACCACCCGGCAGATCAGCGCCGGGACGTGGGAGGAGGTGCGGCCCAACTACTCGGCGCCGGTGGCCGAGTCCATGGACCGGCTGATGAAGGTGACGCCCGACTCCGTCGCGGGCCGCCTCCTGCTGCTGCACGGGCCGCCGGGCACCGGCAAGACGTCCGCGCTGCGGACCCTGGCGCGGTCCTGGCGGGACTGGTGCCAGGTGGACTGCGTGCTCGACCCGGAGCGGCTCTTCAACGACGTCGGCTATCTGATGGACATCGCCATCGGGGAGGACGAGGGCACGGCGAAGGGCCGCTGGCGGCTGCTGCTCCTGGAGGACTGCGACGAGCTGATCCGGGGCGAGGCGAAGCACACGGCGGGCCAGGCCCTGTCCCGGCTGCTGAACCTGACGGACGGGCTGCTCGGGCAGGGGCGGAACGTCCTGGTCGGGGTCACCACCAACGAGGACCTGGAGCGGCTGCACCCGGCCGTGGTCCGGCCGGGCCGCTGCCTGGCCCGCATCGAGGTGGGGCCGCTGAGCCGGGCCGAGTCGGTGGCGTGGCTGGGCCGCGAGGAGGACGTGCCGCGCGAGGGCGCGACGCTGGCGGAGCTGTTCGCGCTCCGTCGCGGCACGCCCCCGGCGGACCTTCCGGAGCCCCGCACGGCGGGGGCGGGGCTGTACCTGTAGGGGTCAGTCGTCGTACGCGGCCCGCAGCGCCTCGTTCATCGCCGCCTCGGCGGCCTCGCGGCTGAGGCCGAGACGGCGGGTCTCCTCGGCGTACTGGGCGGCGGCGCTGGCGGCCCGGCGGCTGGCCGCGTCCCCCGCGGCGGCGACGAAGGTCCCGTGGCGCCCGCGCGTCTCGACGACCCCGTCCGCCTCCAGCGCCTTGTACGCCTTGGCGACCGTGTTCGCTGCGAGCCCCAACTGCTCCGCGAGTCCCCGTACCGTCGGCAGTTTGTAGCCGACCGGCAGTCCGCCCGACCGGGCCCGCTCCGAGATCTGGGCACGCAGTTGTTCGTAGGGAGCGGTGGTGGATTCGTGGTCCACGACGATGGTGAGTGTCACCCGCCGATTCTGCCCCCACCCCGCCGGAAAAGGGGAGGCGGCGGTGCACCCTCTGCCCGTAGCGTGCGCCCACATGACTGTGAACGTCCGTTACGTACGGGACGGGGACGCCGAGGGTTTCGCCCGGGTCCGCCGTGCCGCGCTCCCCTTCATGCTCGCGACCGCCGAACAGTGCGTGTTCGACTGGGCCCACGCCCACCCCGACAGCCACGCGCGCCCGCTCGTGGCCGTGGACGGGGACGGGGAGGTCGTCGGCACCGTCCAGCTCCGGATCGCCCACGACTCCCCGGAGCCGGGCATCGGCTCCCTCAACGTGTACGTGGACCCCGCCCACCAGGGGCGCGGCGCGGGGACGCTGCTGCTGCGCGCCGCCGAGGAGCACCTGGCCGCGCGCGGCGCGCGCACCCTCTACAGCTGGGTCCTGGACGCGCCGGAGCACCGGGCCTGGGCGGAGCGGCGGGGGTACTCCCCCAGCCGGTCGGCCCACTTCCTCCGGCTCGACCTGGCGCGGGCCGGGCTGCCGCCGCTCCAGGCGCCGCCCGCCGGTGTGGAGCTGCTGACGGCCGAGGACTTCGCGGCCGATCCCCGGCCGCTGTTCGAGCTGGACGCGGTGACGACCGCGGACGAGCCGGGCGACGTGTCGGTCGAGCTGGACGACTACGCGCACTGGCGGGAGACCACCTGGGAGCACCCCCTCTTCGACCGGTCGCTGACGACGGTGGCGGTGGTGGACGGGGTGCCGGCCGCGTTCAGCGCGGCGCAGACGGACGGACTGGGCCAGTACCACACGGGGATGACGGGCACGGCGCCGGCCTTCCGGGGCCGGGGGCTCGCCAAGCTGGTGAAGAACGCGTCGCTGCACCGGGCCCGGGAGGCGGGCTGTACGGAGGCGTTCACCGGGAACGATGCCGGCAACGGGCCGATGCTGGCGATCAACGCGTGGTTCGGCTACGAGATCGCGGCGACGGAGGTGCGGCATGTCCGTACGATCGGTTGAGGTCACCCTGACGAAGGCGGGCCGGACGAAGATCCGCTACCCGGCCGAGGTGCTCACGGAGGGGCCCGGCCGGCTCTCGGTGCGCGCGCCGTGGGCGGCCGAGGGGGTGCGGGACTTCGGCTTCGTGCGGTTCGAGCCGGGCGACGTGTTCGTGGAGCACTACTGGCGGGGCCGCTGGTTCACGGTCAAGGAGGTGTGGTCCGGCGACGGCGCCCTCAAGGGCTGGTACTGCGACGTCACCCGGCCGCCCGTGATCGGCGGCTCCGGGGTGGTGGTCGAGGACCTGGACCTGGACCTGTGGGTGTCGGCGGACGGCAGCGAGGTGCTGAGGCTCGACGAGGACGAGTTCGCGGCGAGCGGCCTCGCCGCCTCCGATCCGGAGGCGGCGGACCGGGCCGTGGCCGCCCTCGACGAGCTCGAAGCGCTCGGCCGCGCCGGTCTGGTGGACCTGCTGGACGGGTCCCGGTAGGGAGGCGCGTCAGCGCAGTTCGACGTCCGCCTTCTCGGTGGCGAGGAAGCGGGGCAGCGGCAGACCGGTCCCGCTGAGCTGCATCAGGGTGGCCTCCACGCGGGCGGCGCCGGGGACGTAGGCGGGGTCCTTCGCCACGGAGCTGTTGGTCCAGGTGTGGAGGTGCCCGTCGCAGACGGCGCGGGTGCCGCCGATGCCGGTGGAGCGGTCCCCCTGGACGAGGGTGGAGCTGACGAAGACGGGGCCCGCGCTGTCGTCGAGGCACCGGTAGGTGCCGGAGAGGGTGACGGTGCTGTCGTCGGCGACGGTCCCGTACGCGTCGACGAAGAGGCCGTCGGTGAAGTGACCGTCGGTGAAGCGGCTGTCGGTGAAGCGGCTGTCGCGGAGGTTGCTGTCGTGGAGGTGTCCGTCGCGGAGTTGGCTCCCGGTGGGCCGGTCGGCGGTGTGGTGGCCGTCGGCCCCTCCCGCGTGGGCGAGAGGGGCGACGGCGGCGGTGAGCAGGGCGGCTGCGGCGAGAACGAGCCGGACGCGCATGGGGGGTCCCTTCGGGGTGGGGGATGGTACTGCCCGCCAGGGATACCCGGATCCGGCCGTCGGATGGCCGAAGTTCATCCCTTCGGTGGGGCGGGGCGTTTACGGAGGGTGACCGCCCGCCGCAGGAGCGGCCAGGCGAGCAGGAGCGCGACGACCGCGTACACGGTGATCGAGAACGGGGTGTTCACGAGCCCGGTCAGGGAGCCGTCGCTGATCTGGAGGGCGCGGCGCAGCTGCTGTTCGGCGGCCGGGCCGAGGATGACGCCGATGACGGCGGGCAGCACCGGCAGGCCGTAACGGCGCATTCCGAGGCCGATCAGGCCGATGACGAGCAGGACGACCAGGTCGAGGGCCTCGCCGCCCACCGCGTACGCGCCGACGGCGGCGAAGAAGAGGATGCCGGCGTAGAGGTACGGGCGGGGGATGCGCAGCAGTTTGGCCCAGACGGGGGCGAGCGGCAGGTTGAGCGCGAGGAGCAGCACCATGCCGACGAAGAGCGAGGCGATCAGACCCCACACGAGCTCGGGCTCCCGCTCGAAGAGCAGCGGGCCGGGCTGGATGCCGTACTGCTGGAACGCGGCCAGCATCACGGCGGCGACGGCGGTCGTGGGCAGGCCGAGGGTCAGCATGGAGACGAGCGTGCCGGCGGCGGAGGCGGAGGCCGCCGCCTCGGGTCCGGCGACGCCCTCGACGGCGCCCTTGCCGAACTGGTCCTTGTGCTTCGAGAGGCGCTTCTCGGTGACGTACGAGAGGAAGGTCGGGATCTCGGCGCCGCCGGCCGGGATCGCGCCGAAGGGGAAGCCGATGAACGGGCCGCGCAGCCAGGGCTTCCAGGTGCGCTTCACGTCCTCCCGGCCCAGCCAGGGGCGGCCGACCGGGATGGCCTCGCCCGCCGTGCGGCGCAGGTGGGCGGCGACCCACAGGGCCTCGCCGATGGCGAAGAGGCCGACCGCGACGATGACGACGTCCACGCCGTCGGCGAGCTGGAGCGAGCCGAAGGTGAGGCGCTGCTGCCCGGTCATCGAGTCCAGGCCGACCAGGCCGATGGTGAGGCCGATGAGCAGGGAGGCGAGGCCGCGGACGCGGGAGGAGCCGAGGACGGAGGTCACCGCGATGAAGGCGAGGACCATCAGGGCGAGGTAGTCGGGGGCGCCGATGTCGACGGCGAGCGCGGCGACGGTCGGGGCGAGGACGACGAGCAGGATCGTGCCGATCATGCCGCCGGCGAAGTGGCCGACGGCCGCGGCGGCGAGCGCCTGCGCGCCCCGGCCGGCCTTGGCCATCGGGTTCCCCTCGATGGCGGCGACGACGGCCGCGCTCTCACCGGGGGTGTTGAGCAGGATGGAGGTGGTGGAGCCGCCGAACATGGCGCCGTAGTAGATGCCGGCGAACATGATGAAGGCGCCGGTGGGGTCGAGTCCGTAGGTCACCGGGAGCAGCAGGGCGACGGCCATGGCGGGGCCGATGCCGGGCAGGACTCCGATGGCGGTGCCGAGGAGCACGCCGAGGGCGGCCCAGAGCAGGTTGATCGGGGTGAGGGCGGTCCCGAAGCCGTCGAGGAGGGAGTTCAGGGAATCCACGGGTCAGATCACTCCCATCAGGGGGCCGCCGGGCAGCGGGACGCCGAGCAGCCGGTCGAAGACGGCGTAGGTGAGGAGCGACAGGCCGGCCGCGATCAGCGGGTCGCGGTGGAGGTGGCGGCTGCCGAGGGCGTGGGCGGCGCCCCAGAAGAGGAGGGCGCCGGCGACGGGGAAGCCGACGGGGCCGATGAGGACGGCGAAGCCGAGGAAGACGCCGGCCAGGAGCAGGACGGTGCGCCAGTCGGCGGGTGCGGTCAGGTCGACGTCCTCGCCGCCCTCGGCCTCGCCCCGGCCGCCGCGCAGGACGTCGACGGTGAGCAGGACGGAGACGGCGAGGAGGCCGCAGCCGACGACGAGGGGGACGGTGGCGGGGCCGACCGGGCCGCGTCCGGCGACGGTGGCGTCGAGGGTGAGGGCGTCGGTGAGGACGAGGACGCCGAGGAGGAAGAGGAGGGCTCCGACGCCGAGTTCGGAGCGTCCGCGCAGCCAGGTGGGAACGGTCGGCTTCGTGGGGACGGTCGGCTTCACAGTCCCAGCTCCTTCAGTACGGAGGCGACGCGCCGGTCCTGCTCGGCGAGGAAGTCGCCGAAGCGCTCGCCGGGGAGGAAGGCGTCGTCCCAGCCGTGGGTCTTCATCGACTCGCGCCACTGCGGGGAGTCGTGCAGGGCGGTGACGAGGGCGACGAGCTTGTCGCGTTCGGCGTCGGAGAGGCCGGGCGGGGCGACGATGCCGCGCCAGTTGGTGAACTCGGTGTCGAGTCCGGCCTCGCGGAGCGTGGGGGCGTCGAGGCCGGGGACGCGCTTCGGGCCGGTGACGGCGAGCAGGCGCAGCTCGCCGGCCTCGATCTGGTCGAGGTACTCGCCGACGCCGGAGACGCCGAAGGCGACCTTGTTCCCGAGGATGGAGGCGAGGAGTTCGCCGCCGCCGTCGAAGGGGACGTAGTTGACGTCCTTGGGGGCGATGCCGGCGGCGCGGGCCATCAGCATGGGGGCGAGGTGGTCGGGCCCGCCGGGCGAGGAGCCGCCGCCGACGGGCAGCTTGCCGGGGGCCTTCTTCCAGGCCGCGAGGAGGTCCTGGATCGTCTTGTACGGGGAGTCCTTGGCGACCACGACGATGTCCTGCTCCTCGGTGAGCCGGGCGATCGGGGTGGTGTCGGTGAGGGTGCTCGGGGTCTTGTTGGTGTGGACGGCGCCGACGACGCCGAGGCCCATGGACATGGCCAGCCGCCCGTTGCCGTGTTCGCCGACGAGCCGGGTGAGGCCGACGGTGCCGCCGGCGCCGGGCAGGTTGAAGACCTCGACGTCGCCGGTGAGTCCGGCTTCCTCGGCGTTCTTGGCGGCGGTGCGGGCGGTGATGTCGTAGCCGCCGCCGGGGCTGTTGGGGACCATGAGGCGCAGGCCGGGGATCCGGGTGCCGGTGTCGGAGCCGCTGCCCGGGCTGAGCAGCGGCGGACCCACCAGCACGAGCAGCGCCGCTCCGAGGAGGGCGAAGGGGGTGCGCAACCGCACGGGAGCCGCCTCTCAGGTAGGAGGAAAAGGGGGAGGTGAGGTGGCCCACATGTTGCCCGCGCGTTAAGGAGCTGTCTCTCTTCCGCAATCAACGGACGTTGTGGTCGTTGTGGTCAGGATCTAGCGTGGGTCGGCGTGACGAGGGTGCTGGTGGTCGACGACGACTTCATGGTCGCCAAGCTGCACTGCCGCTATGTGTCGGCGGTGGCGGGCTTCACGGTGGCCGGGGTCGCGCACAGCGGCGCCGAGGCCCTGCGGGAGGCCGAGCGGCTGCGGCCCGACCTGGTGCTGCTCGACGTGTTCCTGCCCGACATGGACGGCGTCCGGGTGCTGCGGGAGCTGCGCGCGGCGGGGCACGGCACGGACGCGCTCTTCATCACGGCGGCGCGGGACGCGGGGACGATCCGCTCAGCGCTGCGGGCCGGGGCGCTGCACTATCTGATCAAGCCGTTCAGCCAGGCGGCGCTGCACGAGCAGCTGCGGCACGTGGCCTCGCTGCGCAGCCGCCTCGACGACCTGGACGAGGCCCGGCAGGAGGACGTCGACCAGATCTTCGGCACCCGGCCGCGCGGCTCCCGCGACCTCCCCAAGGGCCTCGCCGCCCCCACCGCCGACCTGGTCGACTCGGTCCTGCGCGCCCACCCGGAGGGCCTTTCGGCCACGGAGTGCGCCGAGGCCGGCTCCCTCTCCCGCGTCAGCGCCCGCCGCTACCTGGAGTACTTCGCGGAGACGGGCCGCGCGGAGGTCACCCTCCGCTACGGCGGCACGGGCCGCCCGGAGCGGCGCTACCGGCGGCTGGGCTGACGGGGGTCTGCCGGGACGGTTCCTCAAGCGCCGCTCAGCGGCTCCTTAACAGGGCCCTAAGGATGGCCTCCGCCCCCTCCTCGCGGGCCCTTTCGCGGTTTCGGGCGGCTAGCTTTCTGGGCAACCCCCCACGCTCGCCCTCGTGAAGGAGCTGTCCTCCCATGACCTCTCGTCGTTCGGCCGCAGTCGTCACCGTCGGTACCGTACTGGCCCTGGCCGGGCTCCCGGCCGGTCCCGCGTTCGCGCACGGGTCGATGACGGATCCGGTGAGCCGGGTCTCGGCCTGTTACGCGGAGGGGCCGGAGTCCCCGCGGTCGGCGGCCTGCAAGGCGGCGGTGGCGGCGAGCGGGACGCAGGCGTTCTACGACTGGAACGCGGTGAACATCGCGAACGCGGCCGGGCAGCACCGGCAGCTGATCCCGGACGGCAAGCTGTGCAGCGCGGGCAACGACAAGTACCGCGGGCTCGACCTGGCGCGGGCCGACTGGCCGGCGAGCAAGCTGAGCTCCGGGGCGCACACCTTCCGCTACAAGGGGACCGCGCCGCACAGGGGCTCGTTCGAGCTGTACGTGACGAAGGACGGCTACGACCCGTCGAAGCCGCTCAAGTGGTCCGACCTGGAGGCGAAGCCGTTCCTGACGGTGACCGACCCGGGGATGCAGAACGGCGACTACGTCTTCCAGGGGACCGTGCCGAAGAAGTCCGGCCGCCACCTGATCTACTCGATCTGGCAGCGCTCCGACTCCCCCGAGGCCTTCTACACCTGCTCCGACGTGGTGTTCGGGCAGGACAACGGCTCCCCGGCGCCGGGCGCCAGCGCGCCCACCGAGCAGCAGATCGAGGACGGCAAGGGACAGTCCTCGGTCGAGCACGGCGGGCACGGGGACGACGACCCGGCGACCGGCGCCGGGGACACGGGCGCCGGGACCGGGGGTGCCGGGAAGACCGGCACCGCGGGAACGGGTGCCGAGGGGACGGCGGCCCCCGCGTCGTCCTCCTCGGCACCCGCCGCCCCGTCCTCGCCCAACGCGCCCGCGCCCGCCGGCACGTCCGGCTCCGGCGTGGAGCTGGCCGAGACCGGTGGCGACGCCGGCACCCCGTACCTCGCGATCGGCGGCGCCGCCGTGCTCGCGGCCGGTGCGGCCGTGCTCTTCGGGACCGCCCGGCGCCGCCGGGCCTGACGCCCGTCCGCTCGGGCAGCCTGGGGCTGTCCGAGCGGGGACGGTGTGCGGCGGTCGGTGCGTCAGGCGTTGCCCGCCGTGCCGGCCGCCCTCGTGTGCCGCACCACGGCCGAGGCGGCCAGGGCGACGACGGCCACGGCGCCCAGCAGGGCCACCGCCTTCGCCCAGGCGGACGTGGCGCCGAGGCTGCCGCTCAGCAGGTCGACCGTACGGGCGCTCGCGACTCCGTGGAGCGCGATGACGGCGACGCCGATGCCCGCGGCGGTGGCCCAGGCCACCAGGGTGTCCCGTGCCGCGAGCC
This sequence comes from Streptomyces cinereoruber, assembly GCF_009299385.1. Lineage (NCBI taxonomy): Bacteria > Bacillati > Actinomycetota > Actinomycetes > Kitasatosporales > Streptomycetaceae > Streptomyces > Streptomyces cinereoruber. Next base: position 1,762,902 of record NZ_CP023693.1, read on the forward strand.
ACGCGGCGCCGACCAGGCAGAGCACGGTGACGACCACGGACAGCGTCTCCGTGTCACCGCCGGCGCGCAGGCCCGTGAGGTCCGTCGGCAGGTGGACGAGGCCGCAGGCGAACAGCGCGAGCGCCGCCGGCCAGCGCAGTGCCGACCGCAGCGCCGGGGAGCTGCTGTGGCTGCCGGGGCCCGCTGCCAGCGCGCCGTCCAGGGACGCCCCCGTCCGCTGGGCGGCGTCCCGGGAGCGCTCCGGACCGGCGGGAGCCGGGGCGGGCCCGGCCTTGCGTTCCGCGGTGTTCCCTTGCTCGGTGGGCTGCCAGTCGCTGCTGTCGGTGCCGAGGATGCCGACGAGCCGCACCACGTCCTCGATCGGCCGACCCACCGCCGCGGCGCGCAGCGTGGTCTCGGCCTGGTGGAGGTCGTATCCCGAGGCGTTCAGGAGGGCGAGCAGCTCGCGCACCTCGTCCAGGGGGCGGGTGACGGCGGCCGCGCGGAGCGCCACGTCCGCGGGGCTGGACAGTTCGCCGGTCTCCTGGAGCCGGGCCACGAGCGCGGCGACCTCGTCCACCGGGCGTTCGGTCGCCGCCGTCGTCAGGAGGGTGTGGACCGCCTCGTCGCCGGTCTCGTGCTGGTCCGGGACCTCCGGGACGGCCCGCGCGTCCTCACCGGGGTCGGCGGGGGCGGTCTGCGGACCGACCGGCAGACCGGCCGGCGGATCGGCCGGCGGATCGAACCGCCACGTCTCCGGCGGGGCCACGTCGTCCCGGTGGACGGGATCGACCGGGGCCGCCGTCAGGACAGGGACGTCCGGCGCCGTGCAGGGCAGGGCCGGACGAACGGGGAGGTCCGGCGCGTCGGGTGCCGGGGACGGGGAGACAGCCGACTGAGAGTGCGACCCGGAGACGGGCCCTTCGATCGGCTCTCTTCCTATGTCCTCTTCCGTCGGATGGGTGTGAGGAAGGTCGGTGGTCATGTCACAGGCTCCGTTCGTGGACGCCTTCGGGACGCCCACCATGGCTGTCTCTCGATGTGCCAGAAACGCACACCTGATGTCATTTAGCGCGCATTCCGTGACACTGCGCCATCAGAGGGCGTGTCCATTGGGCCGACGGAGCGAAGACGGGCGCGGCCGGGCCCCCTTCCGGGGGACCCGGCCGCGTGTCGAGCGGTGCGCGTCAGCCGATCACGGAGAGGCAGGTGGTCGGGGTCGCGCGGGCCGGGTCCAGGGCGTTGGCCACCTCGTGGAAGGTCACCCGGTCCACCGTGCCGATCGCCACGTGCTCGGACAGGTCGAGCGCGCACTTGTCCTGGATGAGGACGTTGGTGACGTTCGGGCCGCTCAGGAACTGCGAGCGGTACGGCGTGACGACCTCGTCGTACCGGGTCGCGATGACGTGGTAGCGGACCCCCGGCACGGTGTCGCCGCCCTGGTTGAGCTTGGTGACGAAGGGCGAGCCGGCGACCTGGTCGGCGAGGCCCGGGGTGCCGGCGCTGATGAGGTCCTCGACCCCGGGGAAGTACGGCAGCAGCTTGGTCAGGCCGAGCAGGGTGGTGCCGTGGCTGTTCGGGGCGATGCCGACGAGCGCGTTCACCTTGTCGGCCCCGCCGAGGAACTTCAGGTACCAGCGGGGCATCATGCCGCCCTGCGAGTGTCCGACGAGGTCGACCTCGGGGGCGCCGGTGGCGGCGAGGACCCGGTCGACGTAGGTGGCGAGCTGCCCGGCGGAGGCCTCGACGGGTCCGAGGCCGTGGAAGAAGGGCACGCCCGGGAGCTGCCCGTAGTCGAGCGAGAAGACGCAGTACCCGCGGTCGACGAGGTACGGCGCGAGGCCGAGCCAGTTGTCGACGGAGTTGCCGAAGGTGCCGTGGACGAGGACGACGGGGCGGGGGTGCGCGGCCGAGGGCTTGCAGGAGAAGTCGTTCCAGCCACGATGGGGCGCGGCGGCGACGGTTTCGGCCCGCTCGGGGGCGGCGGAGGCGGCGGTGGGGGCGAGGGTGGCGGCGGCGGTCAGCAGCAGGACGGACAGCGCTCTGACGGCGTGCTTCCAGGGCAGCATCGGGCGATCTCCTTGCGGCTCAAGGGGAAAGGTGGGGTGCTACGCCCTGCGGTCCGGACCACAAGTGGGGATGCGCTTCAGCCAAGCTACGCACGGGTAGCCACGGCTGGGAAGTTACGCGTCGGTAAAAAGTGATGCGCCGTCATGACCATCTGATAATGCGCGAGTTGGGGCGGTCCACGGACGCGCGACGCGGGAAGGCCCCGGCACAGGAGTGCCGGGGCCTTCCGTCTTCTTCACGCCGGGGCTGCTCGTCCCCGCGCGGTTCGCTCAGTACACGCTCACCCCGTACGCGTTCAGCGCCTCCGTCACGGGCTGGAAGAAGGTCGTGCCGCCGGAGGAGCAGTTGCCGCTGCCGCCCGAGGTGAGGCCGATGGCCCGGCTGCCCGAGTAGAGCGGGCCGCCGGAGTCGCCGGGCTCGGCACAGACGTTCGTGCGGATCAGGCCGGAGACGATGTCGCCGCCGCCGTAGTTCACGGTGGCGTTGAGGCCCGTCACGCTGCCGCTGTGGATGCCGGTGGTGGAGCCCCGGCGGGTGACCGACAGGCCGACCGTGGCGTTGCCGGCGCTCGTGATGTCCACGCTGCCGACGGTGCCGGGCTTGGCGATGGAGCTGTTGGTGTAGCGGACCAGGCCGTAGTCGTTGCCCGGGAAGCTGGACCCGGCGGTGGTGCCGAGGACGGTGGTCTTGGCGGAGTTGGCGTACCAGGTGCGGGCGCCGTCGGTGCAGTGCCCGGCGGTCAGGAAGTAGGAGGTGCCCGCGCTGTCGCGGACGTTGAAGCCGAGCGAGCAGCGCCAGCCGGCGTCGGCGTAGATGGGGTCTCCGCCGGAGATCAGCTTGGTGAAGCGGCCCGGGGTCCGTTCGACCTCGATGGCGGCGGCGTTGGCCCCGGCCCGCTGCTTGATCTTCGCTATCTCCGCCGCGCTGACGGTGGAGTCGGCGGTGACGACGAGCCGGCCGGTGGCGGTGTCGACGTGCCAGGCCGTGCCGGCCACGTCGGCGGCGCGGACGGCGTCGCCGGTCGCCGCGAGGGCGGCGGCGCTGTAGGTGCCCGCGGTTCCGGTGGAGTCGGCGTTCGCGGTGGGGACGGCGAGCGCCGCGGCGGCGGCGAGGCCCGCGGTGACGGCGAGCAGCCGGATCGTTCTCGTGGGGGTGGTGCGCATGGTCCTCACTTCTCGTTCCTCCCGAGGGGAATCGGGGGCCCGCAGTGGGGTGTCGGGCCCGTGAGGCGCGGCCCGGAGGCCGGCGCTGTGGGGGAGTCTCCGGCCGTACGACTTCACGCCGCAAGGGCGCCTTTCGGCCGTACAGCCCTCAACTACCCCGCACTGCCCAGCGGTTGGGGTTCAGTTCCGTACGAGCCGCCGCTCCCCCGCCGGGACGGCGACGTCGAGGGTGTTCCCCGGCGGCGGGAACGGGCAGAGGAAGTGGTCCGCGAAGGCGCACGGCGGCAGCAGCGCCCGGTTGAAGTCCACCGTCACCGTGCCGTCCGCCGCCGGGGCCGGGGGCTTCAGGAAGCGGAAGCGGTGACTGTCGTCGCCGCTGGTGGCGTCCGCGAAGACCGCCCACAGGGAGCCGCCCTCCCCGACCGCCACCTGGAGCGTGCGCTCGTCGCCGTCCAGCGCGAAGACCAGCTCACCGGCGAGGCCGAGGTCCCGCTCCCGGCCGTCGGCGTTCCCGACCCGCACGTCGCGCGTCTCCCCGTACGGGCGGAAGACGCCGGGCACCACCCAGCGCTCGTCGTACGGGGTGACCTCGACGCCCCGGAAGGCGCGGCGCGTCCCCGCGCCGGGGTCGAAGTCCCTTACGGCCCACTCCCCCTCGCGCCGCAGCAGCACGAACCGGCGCTCGCCCGCCGCGACCCGGGACTCCCCGGCCGGGCCCTGGTCGGCGGCGAGCCGGACGGTGCCGGTGAACGGCTTCCCGTCGACGGCGAGTCCGTCCCCGCCGGCCGCCGTCAGGACCACCTCGTCGCCGTCCGCCCGCCACTCCCCCGGAACGGCCGGAATTCGCCCCTCCGGGCGGTCGGAGAGCCAGTGGTGGCCCGCGAGGGAGAGCGGTCCGTACGGGGCGGAGACCGCGGCCTCGCGCGCCTCGCGCCACTCCCGCCAGTCCTGCCGTGGATCCGCGTTCATGCTTTTCAACCCTTTCGTACGGTCTCGGTGGTTCCGGGCGGGTCAGAGGACCTTGGAGAGGAAGGCACGGGTGCGTTCGTGGCGCGGGCTGTCCAGCACCTCGTCGGGCGGCCCCTGCTCGACGATCCGGCCCTCGTCCATGAAGACCACGGTGTCGGCGACCTCGCGGGCGAAGCCGATCTCGTGGGTGACGACGATCATGGTGGTGCCGGTGGCGGCCAGGTCCTTGATGACGTCGAGGACCTCGCCGACCAGTTCGGGGTCGAGCGCGGAGGTCGGCTCGTCGAAGAGGAGCAGGCTCGGTTCGAGGGCGAGCGCGCGGGCGATGGCGACCCGCTGCTGCTGTCCGCCGGAGAGCCGCCCGGGGTACGAGTCCGCCTTGTCGGCGAGCCCGACGCGTTCGAGGAGCTTCCGGGCCGCGGCCTCGGCCGCCTCGCGGGGGCGCTTGAGGGCCGAGACGGGGGCCTCGACGACGTTCTCCAGGACGGTCAGGTGCGGGAAGAGGTGGAAGTTCTGGAAGACGAAGCCGATCCTGGTGCGCTGCTTGAGGATCTCGCGCTCGCGCAACTCGTAGAGCTTGTTCCCGGAGCGCCGGTAGCCGACGAGGACGCCGTCCACGCTGACCGTGCCGCCGTCCACCTTCTCCAGGTGGTTGATGGTCCGCAGCAGGGTGGACTTGCCGGAGCCGGAGGGGCCGAGGACGACGGTGACCTCGCCGGCCCGCACGTCGAGGTCGATGCCGCGCAGGACGTGCAGGGGGCCGAAGTTCTTGTGCACGGCCCGGATCTCGACCTTGGCCGTGGCGGCGGGGGTCGGTTCGGCGGTGGTGGCAGGTTCCTTCGTGAGCGGTGCGGCCGGTGGGCCACTGGTGAGAGCCATGGCGGTTCCTCGGGAGAGAAGCGGGCGGGGTACGGGAGGGGAGCGGCCGGTCAGGCGCCCGACGGAGTGCCGGTCAGGCGCTCAGCGGGGCCGGGAGACGACACTCCAGGTCGCGCAGGAGGGCGAGCGCGGCGCGCGCGGTGACGTCGTTCTGCCCGAAGGCGACCCCGCCGGTACGGGGCCGGGTGAAGGCCCCGCCGGCGCGGGCGGTGGTGTGCGGGCCGAGCGCGAAGCGGCGCGGGTGCGGGCGTCCGTCGCGCTCCAGGACCCGGCCGTCGGCGGGGTCGACGACGAGGAGGCCACTGGCGGTGGCGCGGGCCCCCTCCTCGTACAGGGCGCGCAGCAGCGGGCTGCCGGTCAGTTCCCGGGTGGGGTCGGGCAGTCGGGCCTCGACCAGGGCGCGGGCCTCGGTCCGCTCCCCCGGTACGGCCTCGGAGGAGGCCCGGAAGAGGCCGCGTTCCTCGTCGGTTCCGACGGTGACGCGGGGGCCGAGGAAGCGGACGACGCCGGCGCGGGAGAGCGCGAGGAGTTGCCGGAGCCGGGGTCCGGGCGGGCCGGAGGCGAGGTAGCTGAAGAAGCCGTGCCACCAGCCGCCGGGGTCCAGGCGGTCGCCGAGCCGCAGGAGCTGCGCGTAGACGGAGAGCAGTCCGGCGAAGACGGCGGCGTCGGCGCTGTGGGCGGGGTCGTGGCGGCGGGCGAGGTCGGCGGCGATGTGGGCGCGCAGGCCGTCCTGGAGGGCTTCGGCGGAGGCGAAGCGGGCGCCGTCCAGGGGGTGGTCGAGGGCGTCGAGGTCGAGCCGGTCGGCGGGGTCGGGGACGGCGGCGGCGACGAGCGCGGCGAGTGCGGCCCCGCGCGGCTCGGCCGCCCCGTAGGCCTTCTCGAAGTCGTCCCAGGGGAGCGCGGTCCGCTCGGGGTGGGTGGAGAAGAGGCGGTGGTAGTGGGCCCAGCCGAGTTCCTTGTCGACCAGCGGCCACACGTCGCGCCGGAAGTCGAGCGGGCGGCCGAGGGCGAGCAGGGCGTCGGTCTGCCCGGTGCCGAAGAAGCGGGGCAGCGGGGGCCGTTCGCCGTCGAGGGCGTAGCCGATCTTCGAGCGGTACGGGACGCCCCGGCGCGACCCGACGTGCAGGACGGGCTCGCGGCCGGAGGGCACGTACACGAGGTCGTCGCCCTCGCCCTCGTACCGGCCGCCGCGGCCCTCGGTGAGGAGGACCATCAGGTCGACGAAGGCGAGGCCGAAGCCGCGGACGAGGACGGGCTCGCCGGCGGGGAGCGCGCTCAGGTCGGTGTCGGCGGTGAAGTCGGGCGGCAGGTGGACGAGGCCGTGGCGGGCGGCGAAGTCGGCGAGCGCCCGCTGTTCCCGGTCGGGTTCGGCGTCGAGGTGGCCGACGGTGAGGACGACCAGGTCGGCGGGGAGGGGCGCGGCGGCGCCCTCCAGCCAGACCCGCTGGCGCCCCTCGCGGGGGCCGGCGACCCGCAGCGCGCTGGTGCGGTGCTCGTGGACGGTGACGGAGGCGGGCAGGGCGGCGCGGGCCCGCTCGTACACCCAGCGCAGGTAGGAGCCCTGGAGGGGGCGGGTGGGGAAGGTGCGGCCGTCGATGCCGGCCCATTCGGCGAGGGTGGGTCCGGGCCGGACGGGCCCTTCGAGGCGCACGGTCTCGTCGGTGAACATCGTGACGTCCTCGGCCTGGGAGTTCATCCAGAGCAGCGGGGACTGTCCGGTGCGCCATATCCGGCCGGGGCCGGGCGGGTGCGGGTCGACGAGGTGCACGTCGAGGGGCCGGTCGCCGTACAGCTCGGGCAGGTTGGCGGCGAGCCGTTCGAGGAAGCCGGTCCCCCGCGGCCCGGCGCCCACGACGACGAGGGAGGGGCGGGTGCTCATCGGGCACCGGCCGTTCCGCGGGCGTAGTGCCGCTCGACGTAGTACTGGCCGACGCTCAGCACCGAGGTGACGGCGACGTACCAGAGGGTGGCGACGAGGAGGAGCGGGACGACCTCGTAGGTGCGGTGGTAGACGAGCTGGGTGGAGTAGAGCAGGTCCTGGACGGCGATCACGGAGACGATCGAGGTGCCCTTGAGGGTGCCGATCAGCATGTTCCCGGCGGGCGGGACGATGGCGCGCATGGCCTGCGAGAGGACGATCCGGGAGAGCCGGCGCCACCGGCCGAGGCCGAGGGACTCGGCGGCCTCGATCTGGCCCCGGTCGACGGAGAGGATGCCGCCGCGGACGACCTCGGCGGCGTAGGCGGCCTCGTGCAGGGTGAGGCCGATGACGGCGACGGCGACGGGTCCGAGGAGGTTGACCGTGCTCACGCCGAGGATCCGCGGGTAGAGCATGCCGATGTTGAACCAGAAGAGCAGCTGTACCAGGATCGGCGTGGACCGGAAGAACCAGACGTAGCCCCAACTGACCGCTCGTAGAACGGGGTTGGCGGAGAGCCTGAAAACGGCGAGCAGGGTGCCGAGGGCGAAGCCGAGGACCATGACGAGGGCGGTCAGCCACAGGGTGAGGCCGAGGCCGCGCAGGACGGACGCGGAGGTGAAGTACCGGGCGACGACGTCCCACTGGAAGGCCTCGTTGCGGACGACCGAGACGAGGCCGAGCGCGAGCAGGACGATCATGGCGCCGGCGGCGGCCCGCTGCCCGGTGCGGCGGGCGGGGACGATCCGGAGGGGCGGTCCGGCCGGCGGCGGGGCCGCGGCCTCCTTGGCGAGCGGGGCGAGGGGGGCGAGGGGGGTCGGCATGCGAAGGCTCCGTGGATGCCAGGGGGCGGATCGAACACGGGAGTGCGCACGGGAACGCCTGGGCGTTCGTGCGGGGAACGCGGGGTCGTTCGCATGGGAACGGGCCGGCGTTCACGCGGGGAACGCGCGGGGGCGTTCCCACGGGGTGCGCCTTCACACGCACGGCGAGCGGTGAGCGCGGGACCGGGCCCCTCAGCCCGGTGTCCGCCCTGTGAGGCTACGGTCGTCGGGCGGAGGCCTGTCAAGTCCGTCCGGAATACGGGCCGTTCGTCTCACGGCGGTTGACGGGGAAACGGATGCCTGTTCCACTGGGCCCATGCATTCGCGGCAGCTGGTCACGCGCTCCCACATCGACTTCGGTCGCGTGTGGTCCTCTTCCTGTTGAGCCGACCCCCGCGTCTCCTGCTCTCCCCTCCCCGCCCGTGGTGTCCCTTCTGACACCGTCGGCGGTGGTTCCTTCACCCGTGCGGCACTGAACTCCCCTCCCCTCGCCCTGCCCCTTCTCGGTTCTCTTCGCCCGAAAGAGACACATGCCTCTCACGCCCAGTCGTGAGTCCGCGCCGTCCGTGCGCCGGACCACGGCCGACGACCCCTTGGCGCGCCCGCTCCTCGACGGACTGGCGCACGAGTACACGACCCGGTACGGCTCCGCGCACGAGCTGAGCCGCTGTCCGGCGGAGGAGTTCGCCCCTCCCCACGGCGCCTTCCTGCTCCTCCTGGAGCAGGACGTGCCCGTGGCGGGCGGCGCCTACCGCCGCCACGACGAGCACACCGCCGAATTGAAGAGGATCTGGACCCACTCGGCGCACCGCAGGCGCGGGCTCGCCCGCCGCGTCCTGGCCGTGCTCGAACGGGAGGCCGCCGCCCGCGGCTACTCCCGCGTCTACCTGACGACCGGGCCGCGCCAGCCCGAGGCCAGGGGCCTCTACCTGGCGAGCGGCTACCGCCCGCTCTTCGACGTGTCCGCCGATCCCGAGACGATCGGCCCGCTGCCGTTCGAGAAGTTCCTGGAGAACCCGAAGCCATGAGTACGCCCACGAGTTCCGGCCCCGCCCGCACCACCGCCGTCTTCGCGCTGATCACCGCCGCCGCGCTCGGCCTCACCGCCTGCGCGGGCGGTGATCCCGCGACCGCACCGGCAGGGGCCCCGGGCGCGGCGAAGGGCGCCCTTCCCACCGAGGACGTGGTGGCGGGGGTGAGGAAGAACGAGGCGGCGGCGAAGCTGCTCCCCGCCGACGTGCGGCAGCGGGGCAGCTTCACGGTCGCCGCCTCCGTGGCCACCCCGCCCGGCTCGGCCTATCTGCCCGACGGCAGGACCGTGGTGGGGGTGGACGCCGACTTCACCGCGGCGGTGGCGAAGGCGCTCGGTCTGGAGCCGAAGCGCGAGGTCGTCGGCTTCGAGGCGATCCTGCCGGCGCTCGGCAGCGGCAAGTACGACGTGGGCACCGGGAACTTCGGCGTGACCGAGGAGCGGCGCAGGACGATCGACTTCGTCACGTACGTCAACGACGGGCAGGGCTTCGCGACCCGGGCCGACAGTCCGCTGAAGGAGATCACCGACCTCACCCAGCTGTGCGGCCTGAAGGTGGCGGTGGGCGCCGGCACCACCTTCGAGCGGACCCTGGAGCAGAACCGGGGGCGGTGCGCGGAGGGCGGAAAGAAGCCGTACGAGATCAACGTCTACAACGAGGCCGGAGCCTTCTGGATGGCGCTCCAGCAGGGGCGCAGCGACGTCGTGATGAACACGATCAACGGCGTGCGGTACGCGGTGACGCAGCAGAAGAACGTGAAGTTCCTCAACGAGTACCGGCGGCTCGACGTCGGCTTCGCCTTCAAGAAGGGCACCCCGCTCGCGCCGGCCTTCCAGGCCGCGGTGAACGGCCTGAAGGCCGACGGGACGTACGACCGGATCCTGCGGAAGTGGGGGGTGACGGGCTCGGGCATCGAGCGCTCGCGGATCTCCCCGCCGGAGATCCCCGCACCGAAGAAGTAGCGGTACGGGCCCGGTGGAGGACGTTTTCGTCGTAAGGGCCCCGCCGGGGCCCTTACGACGAGCCGTCAGCAGTCGCAGCCGCAGTTGCAGTCGCAGCAGCCGCCGTCCCCCTCGCCGCAGGAGCAGCAGTTGCTGCAGCAGTCACAGCAGTCGCAGCAGTTCCCGGGGTCGCACTGGCTGCAGAGGCCGTCGCGCCGCTGCCGGGTCCAGGGGTCCTCGTACGTCCCGCAGCACATCTGGCAGGTGCAGGCGAGGCCGACCCAGAGGGTGCAGCCGGCGATCAGCCCGCGCCGGCCGGGCGGTCCGGGCGGGAACGGCCCGCCGGGACCCCCGGGGCCGCCGGGTCCGGGGGCGTAGGGCCCGCCCGGTCCGCCGGGGCCGCCGGGACCGGGTGCGAACGGGTTGCCGGGCCCGGGCCCCTGGGGGGCGTACGGGTTCCCCGGCACCGGCCCGTGCCCCTGCGCCTGCCCGGCGCCGTGCGCCCCGTGCGAGCAGGTCGTGGTGCCGAAGGCGCGGTCCACCGAGGTGCGCAGTTCGTGGGCGAGGAGGACGTGGACCAGCTTGCCGTCGGCGAACCGGGCGTCCTTCAGGGCGAGGCGTATGCCGTGCAGGGCGTCGTCGGCGAGCCGGCGGGCCTCCTCGCGGGAGGTGCCGGTCGCGGTGAGCGGGTTCCAGGCGCCGCTCGCCGCGTCGGCGGCCTGGTCCTCGACGGCGTCGAGGAGGTGGGCGAGCCGGCCGAAGAGGCGTCCGGCCTCGGCGAGCGGCGCGGCGTTCTCCGGGCGGCCCGCGAGGACGGCGGTGTGGGCGAAGGCGGCGGCGGTCGCGGTCTCGGTCGGCTCGGTGACGGCGAGCAGGGGCGTGCCGGTCCCGGCGAGGGCCTCGATGCCGGTCTGGCGGTCGACGGCGTCGACGAGGACGGCGGTGTCGAAGCCGAGGGCGCGCCCGGTCCTGGCCCCGGCCCGGTCCCAGGAGCGGGCGACCCGGCGGGCCGCGGCGGCGACGGGCCGGCGCGCCAACAGGCCGTCCCGGTCGGCGACGTGGTCCCGCACCTTCGCCGAGGCGAGGACGAGCGAGACGGCGGCGGCGAGCCTGGCCCCCTCGCCCCGGGCCACGGGCGCGGTCCGCATGCCGCGCAGCGGGCAGGGCCCGGCGGTGCGGCGGCCGCTCGCCACGGCGCCGGTCTGAGCCTCCGTCAGGACCGAGACGATGAGCCCGTCGTAGTTGGTGACGACCCGGGCGAACTGGCCGTGGTCGGCGCGGAGCGCGAGGCAGAGGCCGCAGAGGTGGGCCATCCACTCGACCTTGAGGTTGTCGGTGAGCCGGTGCGTGCAGGGTCTGACGATTCCGAACAAGGACTCCCCCGTGAGTCGTGGGCCGGGCCGCCCGGGGGCCGCCCGCGAACCGGTGCGCAAGGTCGTACGGAGGCCCGTACGGAGGACCGTCGAGCGGCCTCGCGGCATCGTAGCGAGCGGTCCCGTTCACCCGTACGCGCCCGTCGTCACTCTTCCGGCACGACTTTCATATTTTCATCTGCATGGCCCCTCACCAGGGACCGCATACCGCACGTTTCCTGACGAATCGCCAGGAAACGGCCCTCACGTTCTGCACCAGTACCGTCACGAATCTCCTGCGCGGTGCTTATCCGCTTGGCGCGCGATCCGCATCATGGACGACGATGGGGACATGCGGAACCACAAGTGACCGCGTTGAAAGGAGGCGTCGATGGGATCGGTGCGCAAGGCAAGTGCCTGGCTGGGACTCGTCGAGGACAACGACGAGCGTTACTACGACGACGAGTACGCCGACGGTGCCGAGAGCGGCGACGCCTGGGTGACGGACCCCCGGGTCCGGGTGGCCACGGACACCGCGGAGGAGCGGGGCCGCCGGATCGCCACCGTCTCCCCCGACGGCTTCCGGGACGCGCGGGGCATCGGCGAACTCTTCCGGGCCGGCGTCCCGGTCATCGTGAACCTGACGGCGATGGAGCCGGACGACGCCAAGCGCGTCGTCGACTTCGCCGCCGGTCTCGCCTTCGGTCTGCGCGGTTCGATCGAGCGCGTGGCGACGCGGGTCTTCCTGCTGACCCCCGCCGACACCCAGGTCGTCAGCGAGAACGGCCGGCGCCCGCAGGACGGTTTCTTCAACCAGAGCTGAGCGGGTCCGCCGGCCCGCCCGGGGCACTCCCCACGGATCGGGTCAGTGCGCCGGCCGTCGCCCCGAGCCGGCGGGCTCGATCGCCTCCCGGGTCGCGGGCACCCGCGGCTCGGCCGCCTCGGACGGCCCCGCCTTCCCGGCGCGCTCCGCGCCCGGCACCGGACCGTCCGGGACCGTCCGCGCGCCCCCGGCCTCCACGGCCGCCTCCGGGCGCTCCGCCTCCTCCGGCCCCTCCGGATCCACCGGACACTCCATGACGCGGGGCAGCCGCAGGGCCATCAGCGCGCCGGCGAGCAGCAGCGCGGCGCTCACGCAGAGCGTGACGTGCAGACCGTTCACGAAGGACTGCCGGGCGGCCTGGTGCAGGGCCCCGCCGGCCGCGCCGCCGAGCTGGTCGGCCACCTTGTAGGCCTCGCCGAGCGAGTTCGCGGCGGCCCGGCTCGCCTCCTCGGGCACCCCGGGAATCCCGCCGAGACCGGGGGCGTACGCCGCGTTCATCACGCTGCCGAGCAGGGCGATGCCCATCCCGGCGCCGAGCTGGTACGAGGTCTCCCCGATCGCCGCCGCGCCGCCCGCACTCCGCGGCGGCGCCTCGCTGAGCATCGACTCGTACGCCGAGAAGAGCGTGGTCTGCAGGCCGAAGCCGAGCAGCACGAAGCCCACCGTGAGCAGCAGCGGCCGGTCGTGCTCCCCCATGAGGACGAGCAGCAGCACCGCGCCGGCCGTGAGCACGAAGCCCCAGCCGACCATCCGGCGCGGCCCGATCCGGCGCAGGGTGTACGAGCCGGTGGCGCCGGCCGCCATGGCGGCGAAGGTCAGCGGCAGGAGCCGCAGACCGGTCTCCAGGGGGCTGAGGCCGAGGACCAGCTGGAGGTACTGGACGGCGATCAGCTCCAGGCCGACCAGGGCCAGCATGGCGAGGACGATGCAGCCGACCGAGGTGGTGAAGGCGGGACGGGCGAAGAGGCCCGTGTCGATCAGCGGGTGCGGGCGCCGCTTCTGGCGCCGCACGAAGAGGACGAGGAGCGCCGCGCCGAGCAGCAGCGGCCCGGCGGTGGGCAGGGCGAGCAGCGGGTCGCCGGCCCCGGCGCGCTTGACGCCGAGGACGCAGCCGAGCACGCCGGCCGCGGCCATGAGGGCGCCGAGGACGTCCCAGGGGCCGTCGGCGGCGCCCCGGGACTCCGGCAGCAGGCGGCGGCCGAGCGGCAGGATCAGCGCCATCAGCGGGATGTTGATGAGGAAGACGGAGCCCCACCAGTAGTGCTCGACGAGGAAGCCGCCGAGGACCGGACCGGTGGCGGCGCCGATCGCGGCGACCGCCGTCCAGATCCCGATGGCGGTGGCGCGCTCCCGCCGGTCGGGGAAGACCGCCCGGAGGATGGAGAGCGTGGCGGGCATGATCATGGCGCCGCCGACGCCGAGCAGCGCGCGGGCCGCGATGAGGACGGAGGGCTCGGTGGCGAGGGCGGCGACCGCGGAGGCGGCGCCGAACAGCGCGTAGCCGAGCAGCAGGACCCTGCGCCGTCCGACCCGGTCCCCGAGGGTGCCGAAGAGGATCAGGAGCGAGGCGCAGATCAGGGGGTAGGCGTCGACGATCCAGAGCAGCTCGGTGGAGCCGGGCCGCAGGTCCTCGGTGAGCGAGGGGACGGCGACGTGGAGGATGGTCGCGTCCAGGGCGACCAGGAGGAGGCTGACGCAGAGGACGACGAGGACGACCCAGCGGTTGGCACCACCGCCCGCGGCGGCACGGGGTCGTGCTGGGGCCGTGTTCGTCCGCGACATGTACGTACCTCCCGGTGGAACTCTCGCGCTCGGTGGGCCCCCGACCAGGGGTTGCCTCCCCGGAGCGGCCCGGCATCGACGGGCGAGCGAGCCGCCAGCGTACGCGAGTTCAAGCGTCGAGCGCGTGGTGCACCTCTCACGCCGTCGGGGCTCCGGGTGTGGCGTACGCCACTCGGGGCGGTGCACGGATCGTACGGAATTCCGCGCGGGCGCCCGTTCGGAACAATTCCCGGGCGTTCAAACATTTTTCCGGAACGCCCCTTCGGGAATGGATTCGCAGGTCATCCGATTTCCGGACGGACGCCGGTAATGAGCGACCGGCGAGACGCACTCCACATCACATCGTCATCACGAAGGGAGCGGTTTGACGGGGTCGGCTTCTCACTCCCTGTAACGTCGATTGGGTGCGTACCGACATCTTTGCCCGGCTGGACCGGGAGCCGGAACCGCCGAAGATAGAGGTCCCGGGGATGACCCGCACGCGTCTCGCCCTCTTCGGCGGGACGTCGGCGTTCTATCTCGCCATCGTCGTGGCCGTGCTGCTCTCGACCCGGCTGGTGACCCTCGACTGGAAGATCATGCTGTTCCGGCCCTACCAGCAGTGGCCGGAGCTGCACGCCTTCCTCGACTACTACGTCGTCCTCGGTCAGCGCGGCCCCACGGCCGTCATGGTGGCCGCCTGGCTGGGCTGGCGCTCCTGGCGCCAGCACACCCTGCGCCCCCTGCTGTGTCTCGGCGCCGCCCTCCTGCTGCTCAACGTCTCGGTCGGCTCGGTCAAGCTCGGACTCGGCCGGCTCGGACCCCACTACGCGACGCAGGTCGGCTCGGCCGAGCTCTTCGCCGGCGGCGATATATTCCCCTCCGGCCACACCGCCAACGCGGTCGTGACCTGGGGAATCCTGGCCTACCTGGCGACCACCCCGCGGGCCCGGCGCTATCTGTCGGCGCTCTCCGCCGTGGTCGCGCTCGGCGTCGGCCTCACCACCGTCTACCTGGGCACGCACTGGCTGAGCGACGTGCTGCTCGGCTGGGCGGCCGGCCTCCTGGTCCTGCTCGCGCTGCCCTGGTGCGAGCCGGTCCTGGCCGTGGCGGAGTCGTGGATCCTCGCCGCGCGCGACCGGGTGCGGGAGCGGCTGCGGGACCGGCGGCGGCTCGTGCCCTCGCTGCCGGTGGCGTCCGGCGGGCCCCGGCCGGGGTTCTTCCCGACGCGCCCGCCCGGGCCCGAGGAGCCGGCCCGGGAGCCCGTGGGGGTGGCCGGCGGCCGGCGCACCCCGGCGACCGGGGGCTGAGCCCCCGCACCTCCCCGTACACGAAGGTCCGCGAGCAGAGGAAGGGCCCCGGCCGGGTCGGCCGGGGCCCTTCGCGTGTCCGGGGCCGGGCGTCAGCCGAGCCAGCAGCGGGTGACGGCGCCGTCCTGGACCTCGAAGTTGATGCGCCCGGCGAGGTACTCCATGGTGATGATCGAGCCGGGCGGCAGGGCGCGGACGACGCTCCAGCCCCGGGTCCTGGCGAGCTGCTCGGCGCCTTCCGCGTCGAGGCCCACATAGGACTCGGGGGCGTCGCGGGGCGGTTCGGGAGTGCGCGATGTGGGTGCCATGAGCCTCACGTTAGTACCTTGCCGGTCACGCTTGTGTCACAGGTTCTCGACATATGTCTGCCGCGCCCCGCGCCCCCGCGAGGGCGGTTAACCGCCGCTTCCCCGGTGCTTCTCCGGGGATTTCCGGGGAAGGTCCGGTCCTTCCCGCGCGGCGCCGGGAAGGGTCGATAGGACGCGGGGAATTCCCGCCCGTCGCGCGCGCCCCGCGAATTGTTCCGGCGGCGCCCCCGCGCGGTGCTCACGCTTTCCTTACACAATGCTTACGCCGTCCGCCCGGTCGAGGGCGCGGGAGAGGCGGTCCCTGAGCTCGCGGACCTGTCCGGTGAGTTCCGGCGGCTCGACCACCTCGAAGTCGAAGCCGAGCATGGCCACGTGGATCAGCAGGACGTCGAGGCCGTGCGCCCCCGACCGCAGCAGGCAGGTGCCGTCCCCCTCGGCCTCCAGGACGCCGTGCAGCGGGCCGACGACCCCGGCGGCCTCGGCCAGCGGCACCAGCAGCCGGACCGTCCCCTCCGTCGTGTAGGCACGGCTCGACACGCCCTTCGCCACATAGGCGGCCAGGTCCGCGGCGGGCGGTTCGCGGGGCGGGAAGCGGGGGCCGTGCGGCGGGGTGGGCTCGATCCGGTCGACCCGGAACGTACGCCAGTCGGCCCGGTCCAGGTCCCAGGCGACCAGGTACCAGCGCCGCTCGGTGCAGACCAGGCGGTGCGGCTCCACGCTCCTGCGGGTGGTGGAGCCGCCGTGGTCCCGGTAGGCGAAGCGGAACCGCTCGCCGTCCCGGCAGGCGTGGGCGAGCTCGGTGAGGACCTCCGGGTCGACCCGCTCGTCCGGGGTGCGCAGCAGGGGCACCGTGAAGGCGTTCAGGGCCCCGACGCGCCGTCGCAGCCGGCCCGGCAGGACCTGCTCCAGCTTGGCCAGGGCGCGTACGGAGCTCTCGCCGATGCCCTCGACGCCCTGTCCGGCGGCGGCGCGCAGCCCGACCGCGACCGCCACGGCCTCCTCGTCGTCGAGGAGGAGCGGCGGCAGCTCGGCCCCGGCGCCGAGCCGGTAGCCGCCGCCGGTGCCGGGGGTGGCGTGCACGGGATAGCCGAGCTCCCGCAGCCGGTCGACGTCCCGCCGCACGGTGCGCGGGGTGACGTCGAGCCGGTCGGCGAGGTCGGCGCCGGACCATTCGCGGTGGGCCTGGAGCAGTGAGAGCAGACGCAGCAGCCGTGCGGAGGTCTCCAACATGCGCCCGAGTCTGGCACCCCTCGCGGACAGCTGCGGTCCTCGATGCGGACCGGGCGCCCCGACGACCGGCGGAGGGAGCTCCGGTGAGCGGCGGAGGGCGCTCCGGCCCGGTCAGCGGAAGCGGCGGACCAGGCGGCCCGCCCGCGCCTTCTGGGCGTAGACGGCGTCGACGGCCCGGCCCACGCCCCGGTGGAGCGCCGTCCGCGCCGGGGGGTGCGTGCGGCGGCCCGCGCCCCGGTCGAGGAGGTCCGTCCAGAGCGCCTCGTGCCGGGCCGCGATCCGGGCCGGGTCGAAGCGCTCGGAGGCGGCGAGGGCCGCCCGCGCCGTCTTCGCCCGCAGTTCGTCGTCCTCGATCAGCTCGCGCAGCGCCCCCGCGACCGCCGCCACGTCGTCGACCGGCACGAGCCGCCCGTCGACCCCGTCCTCGATGATCTCGCGCGGCCCGTTCGGGCAGTCGGTGGAGACCACCGGGAGGCCGCAGCGCATCGCCTCCACGATCGTCATGCCGAAGGACTCGCGCTGGGAGGTCACGGCGGCGATCGAGCCCTTGACCCACTCCGGCTCCAGCGGGGTGACCGACCCCATGAGGAAGGCCCGCTCCTCGAGGCCCCGCTCCTCGATCAGCCGGGCGAGCGGGGCCCTGAGGTTCTGGACGGCGTCCCCGGAGCCGTAGATCCGCAGCTTCCAGTCGGGGTGGTCCCCGGCCACCCGCGCGAAGGCCTCGATCAGCACGTCGTACCGCTTGACCCGGGTCAGCCGGCCCGCCGCGACGACCGTCTTCGCCGCCGGGTCGGCCGGCGGCAGCGAGGGCGCGGGCACGCTGTTGGGCACGGCCTCGATCCGTACGCCCGGGAGCCCCAGCTTCCGGTAGGCGCGCGCGTCGGCCTCGGTGACCGTGGTGACGGCGTCGAGGAGCGCGTACTCGTGGGCGATGTCCCGGCGCAGCCGGTAGGTGTGGCCGTCCAGGGTCAGGTGCTCCTGGCCGATCAGGACGGGCCCCCGCCGGGCCTGCCGGGCGAGGTGGACGTTCAGCCCGGGGCGGGTGGCGACCAGGACGTCCGCCTCCACCCCGCGCAGGTGCTCCCCGATCCGGGCGTCGGTGAGCGCGCTGTACTGCTTCCAGCGTCCGTCGCCGCGCGGGAAGACCCGGGCGGGGCGGTGGAAGTCGGGGTGCTCCCCGTCGTACCCGGGGCCGTCCTTCCGCAGGTCGACGAGGTGACGCAGGGTCACCCCCGCGGGCAGGTCGAGCAGGGGGCGGTCGCGGTGGCGGAACACCGACACGATCTCGACCTCGTGACGCTCCGCCAGTTCCTCGGCGAGCGTGTAGGTGGTGCGGATCGTGCCGCCGTAGTGGTAGCCGTTGTGGAGCAGAAAGGAGATACGCATCGCGCTGCCGGTTCCCCCCGGTCAGTTGGTCGGTCGCCCGACTGTACTTGCCGGACGGCGCCGGTGCTCGCGGGCGGTCGTGCGGACGGACACCGGCGGTCCCGGCGCCCGTCCGGGCGGGAGCGGCGGAGCGGGACCGTCAGAGAGGGGCGATGCGCAGCATCATGCCGACGGCGATCCGGTTCGGATCGGCCCCGATCAGGCTCCGGTTCGCCGTGTGGAGCGCCTGCCAGCCGCCCTTGATCCCGAAGCGGCGGGCGATCGAGCTGAGGGTGTCGCCGGGCTGGACGGTGTGGACGCGCCCGCTCAGGCCGTACCGCTTGGAGCAGACGGGCCAGGCGCCCCAGCCCTGGGTGCGCAGCACCTCCTCGGCGACCTTGATCTGCTGCGCGCGGGTCGCCAGGTCGGCGCGCGGGGCGTAGGCGAGGCCGCCGTGCTCGACCCAGGTGGGCTGCCAGAACTGGAGCCCGCCGTAGAAGCCGTTGCCGGTGTTGGCGTGCCAGCGCCCGCTGCTCTCGCACTCGGCGACGCAGCCCCACGGCCACTGGTCCTTCGCGCAGGGATACGCGGGCACGGAGGCGGCGGTCGTACGGGGTGCGGTGGCGGTCTGCGTCCGTGTCTGCACCTGTGCCTGGGCGGGGGTCGGGGCCAGGGTGAGGAGCGCGGCCGCGGAGGCCGCCGCGAGGGAACCGGCCGTCCAAAATCTGATCTTCGACATCGCCGCAGGCTAGGCAGCCTCCCGGCGCCCCCGGCCCGTGCCGCGCGGGACTCCGCCGACACCCCACCCGGTCGGCGGCACCCTCCCGCCCCGGTGTCCGGCGGCAACTTGCCCCGCATCCGCGCGTGACCCCGGCCGAGCCTGGCCCGTTGAACTCGGCATGAGACGACCGGGAACGGCCCGGCGTCCGCCCGTACCGAGTCCAGGGAGCCCCCCGTGCCGCGCATGCTCGACGTCAGCGAGGACGTACGCGCCGAGATCGGCGACGAAGAAGCCGACCGGCTGCTCGACGGCGACAACGCCCCGGGCAACTACGACTGCACCTCCTGCCGCACGCCGGGGGACTCCGAGCAGGAGCGCACCAGCACGGTGCTGTTCGTCGGCGAGGAGACGGCGGTCCTCGCGTTCGCCCACGCCAGCTGCATCCCGTCGCAGGTCGTACGGGTCGCCGAGGAGCAGCTCCAGGGGGCCGTCGCCTCCATCACGGCCTCGGACGCCGCCGACGCGCTCTCCGTCTCCCATCCCGAGCAGGCCGTGCTCGGGGTCACCAGCGGGCTCGTCCTGATCCAGGGCGAGCTGCACCCGGCCCTGGTGGTGGAGCCGACCGCGCCGGTGGCCCGCCCGGGGTCGGACGGCCTCGTCGACGAGTTCCTGCCGCTCCTGGCCGAGCAGGGCTTCCAGCAGGTCATGGACCTCGACACGAGGCCGGCGGTGCTGCCGGGCTGGTCGGTCCTGGTCGCCATGGGCCAGCTGCACTCGGTGCTCCAGCCGGGGCCGGGCGGCGCCGGGCAGGCCGCCTGGTGGCAGGCGCACCAGCCGCTCCAGGTCACCGACGGCTGGCGCGCGGCGGCCAACAAGTCGCACACGGTCCTGGTCTTCGCCGCCCCGGTGGGCTCGATCGGCCAGCAGCCGCGCGAGGACCTGCTGCGCGACGCCCTGGAGAAGGCCGCCGCGAACGGGCGCCTGGTGGCCGCCGCGATGCCGCTGGCCGGCACGTGACGAAGGACGCGCGGCGGGGCTCGGGGTGGGTGCGGGTCGCCGGGGTGCCGGCGGAGCGGGGGACGCCGGGGCCGGGGGCCGCGACCGTGCCGCGCCCTCGGCGGGCGGCCCTTTCGGAGAGCCGCCCGCATCCGACGGGCGGCGGGGTCGTTGGCACCTACGTGCACCCATACGACCCTTCCCCCCAGTCGCATCCGAGTCAGATCCCCTCCATGCGCCTCGCGCCGGACGTCTCGGCGGGCCCCTCGCCCACGCCGATCTACGACGCCCTGTACTCGGAGTACCGCAGGTCGTTCCGCAGTCTGCCGGGCGACCGCAGCGGCGAGGAGGGGCTCGCATTCCGGGCCTTCGGCACGACGCTGGGCGCGGGCGGGCCCGGGCAGGGGCGGCGGCACGCGGCGCCGCCCGCGGCGTGGGCGGCACAGGCCCCGGCGCCGCCGCCTCCGCAGGTCTCCCGGGCGGCGCTGCCGCCGGGGCCCCGCGGAGGGCTCTGAAGGGCCCTCGCGAAGGGCTCCGGGCCCTCGGGGCCCGGGAAGGAACCGAACGGCCGGGGGCCGGGACCCGATGCGGGTCCCGGCCCCCGGCCGCATGCGGTCCTACTTCTTGCGGCCGCGCTTCTCGCGCACCCGGACCGAGATGTGGATCGGGGTGCCCTCGAAGCCGAACTCCTCGCGGAGGCGGCGCTCGATGAAGCGGCGGTAGCCGGCCTCCAGGAAGCCCGAGGCGAAGAGGACGAACCGGGGCGGCTTGGTGCCCGCCTGCGTTCCGAAGAGGATGCGGGGCTGCTTGCCGCCGCGGATCGGGTGCGGGTGGGCGGCGACGATCTCGCCGAGGAAGGCGTTCAGCCGGCCGGTGGGGACGCGGGTCTCCCAGCCGGCGAGGGCGGTCTCGATGGCCGGGACCAGCTTCTCCATGTGGCGGCCGGTCTTGGCGGAGACGTTGACCCGGGGCGCCCAGGAGACCTGCTGCATCTCGGTCTCGATCTCGCGCTCCAGGTAGTAGCGGCGCTCCTCGTCCAGCTCGTCCCACTTGTTGTAGGCGATGACGACGGCGCGGCCCGACTCGACCGCCATCGTGATGATGCGCTGGTCCTGGACCGAGATGGTGTCGGTGGTGTCGATGAGGATGACGGCCACCTCCGCCTTCTCGACGGCGGCCGCGGTCCGCAGGGAGGCGTAGTAGTCCGCGCCCTCCTGGAGGTGGACCTTCTTGCGGATGCCGGCGGTGTCCACGAACTTCCACGTCACGCCGCCGAGCTCGATCAGCTCGTCCACCGGGTCGCGGGTGGTGCCGGCCAGCTCGTTGACGACGACCCGGTCCTCGCCCGCCACCTTGTTGAGCAGGGAGGACTTGCCGACGTTCGGGCGGCCGATGAGGGCGATGCGGCGCGGGCCGCCGACGGCGTTGCCGAAGCGCTGCTCGGGGGCGTCGGGCAGCACCTTGAGGACCTCGTCCAGGAGGTCGCCGGTGCCGCGGCCGTGCAGCGAGGAGACCGGGAACGGCTCGCCCAGGCCCAGGGACCAGAGCATGGCCGCGTCGGCCTCGCCGGACTGGCCGTCGACCTTGTTGGCGGCGAGGACGACCGGCTTCCCGGAGCGGCGGAGCAGCTTGACGACGGCCTCGTCGGTGTCGGTGGCGCCGACGGTGGCGTCCACGACGAAGAGGCAGGCGTCGGCGGCCTCGATGGCGAACTCGGCCTGGGCGGCGACGGAGGCGTCGATGCCGAGGACGTCCTGCTCCCAGCCTCCGGTGTCGACGACCTTGAAGCGGCGGCCGGCCCACTCGGCCTCGTAGGTGACGCGGTCGCGGGTGACGCCCGGCTTGTCCTCGACGACGGCCTCGCGGCGCCCGATGATGCGGTTCACCAGGGTCGACTTGCCGACGTTCGGGCGGCCGACGACGGCGAGGACGGGGAGCGGGCCGTGCCCGGCCTCCTCGATCGCGCCCTCGATCTCCTCCGCGTCGAAGCCCTCTTCCGCGGCGAGCTCCATGAACTCCGCGTACTCGGCGTCGCCAAGTGCCCCGTGGTCGTGCTGGTCGTTCATGAAGTCCGTTCCTCGATCATTCGTGGTCGGTGGTTCCCGGTCGACGGGTTCCACTACTGAAAGTCTCGCTCAGCGCCCGGTGAGGCGCCTGGCGTTTTCCAGGTGGGCGGTGAGCTTCCCCTGGATGCGTACGGTGGCCTCGTCCAGCGCCTTGCGGGTGCGGCGGCCGGAGCCGTCGCCCGCCTGGAAGGCGTCGCCGAAGACGACGTCCACGCGGCCGCGCAGCGGGGGCAGGGCCTTGACGAGCCGTCCCCGGCGGTCGGTGCTGCCCAGGACGGCGACGGGGACGATCGGCGCGCCGCTGCGGACCGCGAAGTACGCGAGGCCCGCGCGCAGCGAGGCGAAGTCGCCCTCGCCCCGGGTGCCCTCGGGGAAGATCCCGAGGACACCGCCCTGTTCCAGGACGCCCAGGGCGCCCGCTATCGCGGTGCGGTCGGTGCTGTCCCGGTCGACCTTGACCTGGCCGATGCCCTCCAGGAAGCCGCCGAGCGGGCCGACGAACGCCTCCTTCTTGATCAGGAAGTGCACGGGGCGCGGGGCGGTGCCCATGAGCATGGGGCCGTCGATGTTGTGCGCGTGGTTGACGGCGAGGATGGCGGGGCCGGAGGCCGGCACCCGCCAGGCGCCGAGGACGCGCGGCTTCCACAGCCCGTACATCAGCCCGATGCCGATGCCCCGGCCGACGGCGGCGCCCTTCGCGGAGGGCACGGTCACCGGACGGCCGCCCGCTTCTCGTCCACCAGGGTGACGACGCACTCGATGACCTGGTCGAGCGTGAGGTCGGTGGTGTCGACCTCGACGGCGTCGTCGGCCTTGGCGAGCGGGGAGGTCTTGCGGCTGGAGTCGGCCGCGTCCCGCTTGACCAGGGCCTCCTGGGTGGCGCGCACGTCGGCGCCCTTGAGCTCGCCGGAGCGGCGGGCGGCGCGGGCCTCGGGCGAGGCGGTGAGGAAGATCTTGAGGTCGGCGTCGGGCAGGACGGTGGTGCCGATGTCCCGGCCCTCGACGACGATGCCGTGCTCGGCGCCCCGGGCGATGGTCCGCTGGAGCTCGGTGATCAGCGCGCGCACCTCGGGGACGGCGCTGACGGCGCTGACCTTCGAGGTGACCTCCTCGGTGCGGATGGGGCCGGAGGCGTCGGCGCCGTCCACGGTGATGGTGGGCCGGGACGGGTCGGTGCCGGAGACGATGACCGGCTTGGCGGCGACGGCGGCGATCGCCCCGGCGTCGGAGACGTCCACGCCGTTGCTGATCATCCACCAGGTGATCGCCCGGTACTGGGCGCCGGTGTCGAGGTAGCTCAGCCCCAGCTTGGCGGCGACCGCCTTCGAGGTGCTCGACTTGCCCGTGCCGGACGGCCCGTCGATGGCGACGATCACGGATTCCACGGTGGGAACACCTTCCTGGGGTGGGGTGGCAGGACCCGGCGGGGGCGCGACGGGCTTCCCCCAAGGTTACCGAGTCCCACGCACCCGTTCGGCCCAGCCCGTGCGCGGGCCGGGCACGGGGGCGGCCGCGTCAGCCCGTACGGAGGGCCCAGCCGCGTTCCTGGAGGGCGGCGCCGAGGACCGGGGCGGCCGAGGGCTCCACCATGAGCTGGACCAGGCCGGCCTGCTGGCCGGTGGCGTGCTCGATGCGGACGTCCTCGATGTTGACGCCCGCGCGGCCCGCGTCGGCGAAGATCCGGGCCAGCTCGCCGGGCCGGTCGCTGATGAGGACGGCGACGGTCTCGTAGGCGGCGGGCGCCGCGCCGTGCTTGCCGGGGACGCGGGAGCGGCCGGCGTTGCCGCGGCGCAGGACGTCCTCGACGCCGGTGGCGCCGTCCCGGCGCTCGTCCTCGTCGGCGGACTGGAGGGAGCGCAGGGCGCGGACGGTCTCGTCGAGGTCGGCGGCGACGCCGGAGAGGACGTCGGCGACGGGGCCGGGGTTGGCGGAGAGGATCTCGACCCACATGCGGGGGTCGGAGGCGGCGATCCGGGTGACGTCGCGGATGCCCTGCCCGCAGAGGCGCACGGCCGACTCGTCGGCCTCCTCCAGGCGCGCGGCGACCATGGAGGACACCAGCTGCGGGGTGTGGGAGACCAGGGCGACGGCCCGGTCGTGGGCGTCGGCGTCCATGACGACGGGGACGGCCCGGCAGAGGGCGACCAGCTCCAGGGCGAGGTTGAGGACCTCGGTGTCGGTGTCCCGGGTCGGGGTGAGGACCCAGGGGCGGCCCTCGAAGAGGTCGGCGGTGGCGGCGAGGGGGCCGGAGCGCTCCTTGCCGGACATGGGATGGCTGCCGATGTACGCGGTGAGGTCGAGGCCCAGGGCTTCGAGCTCCCGCTTGGGTCCGCCCTTGACGCTGGCGACGTCCAGGTAGCCGCGGGCGAGGCCGGCGGTCATGGCCTCGGCGAGGGTCGCGGCGACGTGGGCGGGGGGCACGGCGACGACGGCGAGGTCCACGGGGCCCCCGGGCACCTCGTCGGTGCCGGCGCCGAGCGCGGCGGCGGTGCGGGCGCGGGCCGGGTCGTGGTCGCGCAGGTGGACGGTGACGCCCCGCCCGGCGAGGGCGAGGGCGGCGGAGGTGCCGATCAGGCCGGTTCCGATGACGAGCGCTGTTCTCACTGGGCGATGTCCTTGCGCAGGGCGGCCGCGGCGCCGAGGTAGACGTGCGCGATCCGGGGCTTGGGCAGCTCGGTCTCGACGTGGGCGAGGAGCCGGACGACCCTCGGCATGGCGCCCTCGACGTCGAGTTCCTGGGCGCAGATCAGGGGGACGTCGGCGATTCCGATGTGCCGGGCCGCGGCGGCGGGGAAGTCGCTGTGCAGATCGGGCGTGGCCGTGAACCAGATGCTGATGAGGTCCTCGGTGGTGAGGCCGTTGCGTTCGAGGACGGCGGTGAGCAGCTCCTCGACCCGCTCGCGCATGTGCCCGGCCTCGTCCCGGTCCAGCTGGACGGCGCCTCGGACCGCTCGTACCGCCACGTCGTGCTCCTTCGCCTGCGTCAGTGCTCCGTTCAGCCTAGTCAGCGGCGGGGAGGCCGGGAGCACGGCGCCCGCTCTCCGAGACGGGGCGGGCGTACGGAGCGCGGGCGGGCGTACGGGACGGGGCCGGTGTCACGCGGACCCGCGCGCTCCGCCACCCGGGGTACGGGCGCAGGCGTGTCGCGGGACCCGGCGGCGGGCGCGTGGCCAAGCTGGCGCCATGACCTCCCACAGCACGAGCCGCCGCACCGTCCTGTTCGCCGCCGCGGCCCTGACGACGGCGGGCTGCGGCTCGGACGGCGGCGGGGACGGGGGCGACGGCGGTACGACGGCGGGCACCCCCGAGGCGCCGGACGCCCCGGAGACGCCGGGCGCCCCCGATTCCCCCGAGGGCGACGGCGAGGTGCTGGCCAGGACCTCCGAGATCCCCGTCGGCGGCGGAACGGTCTTCGCGGAGGAGAAGGTGGTGGTGACGCAGCCGACGGCCGGCGAGTTCAAGGCGTTCTCGGCGGTCTGCACGCACCAGGGGTGCCTGGTGAACAAGGTCGCGGACGGCACCGTCGACTGCCCCTGCCACGGTTCGAGGTTCCGCGTCGCGGACGGCTCGGTGGTGACGGGCCCGGCCACCCGCCCGCTCCCCGCCGAGCAGATCATCGTCTCGGGCGAAACGATCAGCCTCGCGTAACCTGCCCGGCATGACTCCGGACGAGCTGGTGCGCGAGCACACGATCTACTCCTGTGTGATGGGCTCGCGCGCCTTCGGTCTGGCGACCGAGGGCAGCGACACGGACGTCCGGGGCGTCTACCTGGCCCCGACGCCGCTCTTCTGGCGCTTCGACAAGCCCCCGGCGCACGTGGAGGGCCCGGCGCCGGAACAGTTCAGCTGGGAGCTGGAACGGTTCTGCGAGCTGGCCCTGCGCAACAACCCGAACGTCCTGGAATGCCTCCACTCCCCCGTGGTCGAGTACGCCGACGACCTCGGCCGCGAGCTGGTCGCGCTGCGCGGCGCCTTCCTCTCCCGGCAGGCGCACCGGACGTTCGTGCGGTACGCGGGCGGGCAGCGCCGCAAGCTGGACGCGGACGTGCGCCAGCACGGGCATCCGCGCTGGAAGCACGCCATGCACCTGCTGCGGCTCCTGGCGAGCTGCCGCGACCTGCTGCGCACGGGCGAGCTGAGCATCGACGTCGGCGAGGACCGCGACCGCCTCCTCGCGGTCAAGCGCGGAGAGGTGCCCTGGCCCGAGGTCGAGTCCTGGATGAACCGCCTCCAGGAGGAGGCCGACCGGGCCCACGACGCCTCCCCGCTCCCCCTCGCACCGGACCACGCGCGCGTGGAGGACTTCCTGACCCGCGCCCGCCGCGCGTCGGTCCTGCGGGAGCTGTAGCCGGGCGCCGCGGCTCAGGCGTCCCAGAGGGCGCCGAAGGCGACGAGGTCGCTCCGGTACTCGATACGGTCCGCCCACTCCGCCGGCCAGGCGTCCGCGCCGAGGTGGGCTCCGGCGAAGGCGCCCGCGAGGGCGGCGATCGAGTCGGAGTCGCCCCGGGTGCAGGCGGCCCGGCGCAGGGCGGTGAGGGGTTCGCCGGGAAAGAGGAGGAAGCAGAGCAGCCCGGTCGCCAGGGCCTCCTCCGCGATCCAGCCGTCGCCGGTGTACGTGCAGGGGTCGAGCTCCGGGTCGGCCGTGCGCTGGACGGCGTCCAGGCGCTCCAGGACCGCCAGGCACTCGTCCCAGCCGCGTTCGGTGAAGTGCCGGGCGGAGGGGTCCTGGGAGCGGGTCCACAGGTCGCCGAGCCACTCCTCGTGGTAGCGGGAGCGGTTCTCGTACGCGTACGAGCGGAGCTGTCCGACGAGTCCGGCCGGGTCCACGCCCCGCGCGAGCAGGTACACCGCGCGGGCGGTCAGGTCGGAGGCGGCGAGCGCGGTGGGGTGGCCGTGCGTGAGGGCCGCCTGGAGCTGCGCGGCGCCGGCCCGCTGCTCGTCGCTCAGACCGGGGACGAGGCCTATGGGGGTGACCCGCATGTTGGCGCCGCAGCCCTTGGAGTGGATCTGGCTGGCGTCCTGCCAGAGCCGGTCGCCGTCGAGGAGTTCGCAGGCGCGCAGACAGGTGGTGCCTGGGGCACGGTTGTTGTCCGGGGAGTGGTACCAGCCGACGAACTCCTCGCGGACCGGCCGGGCGAGGCGCCGCGGGGTGAGGACGCCCCGGTCCATGGCCGTGCGGATGCCCCGGGCGAAGGCGAGGGCCATCTGGGTGTCGTCGGTGACGTACGCCGTCCCGTTCCTGACGGGGAGTTCCATCTCCCGCCAGGGCCCGCACTTGGCGAGGATCGAGGGCACGTCGTTGAACTCGGTGGGGAAGCCGAGCGCGTCGCCGAGCGCGAGTCCGATCAGGGACCCGGTCGCGGCCCCCTCGACGGCGGTGCGTGTGTGGTTCACGAGGAACGTCCTTCCGGTCGCAGGAGGGGCGGGTGGAGGGCCGTGGCCCCGCCCGCCCGGTAGAGGGCGGCCGGTTTCCCCCGTCCGCCGGTGAGGCGCGGCGGTCCCTCCACGGCCCGGACGAAGCCGGGCGTGGCGAGGACCTTGCGCCGGAAGTTGGGGCGGTCGAGTTCGACGCCCCAGACCGTCTCGTAGACCTGCCTCAGCTCGCCGAGGGTGAACTCGGGCGGGCAGAAGGCCGTGGCGAGGCAGGTGTACTCGAGTTTGGCGCCGACCCGTTCGTGGGCGTCGGCGAGGATCCGGTCGTGGTCGAAGGCGAGCGGCCCGTGCGTCCCGTACGGGATCCACCGCGCCTGGGCCGCGTCCCCGCCGCCGCGCGGCTCGGGCGGGTCCGGTACGAGGGCGGTGAAGGCGACGGAGACGACCCGCATCCTGGGGTCGCGGTCCGGCTCGGTGTAGGTGCGGAGCTGTTCGAGGTGGAGCCCGGCGACGGTGGTCCCGGAGAGGCCGGTCTCCTCGGCGAGTTCGCGGCGGGCGGCGGTCTCGGCGGACTCGCGGGGCAGCACGAAGCCGCCGGGCAGCGCCCAGGACCCGGCGTACGGCTCCCGGGCGCGTTCGACGAGGAGGACGTGGAGGCGTTCCTCGCGGATCGTGAGGACGGCGAGGTCGACGGTGACGGCGAACGGCTCGAAGGCGTGCGGGTCGTAGCCCTCGGGGGCCCGGTGGGCGGTCATCGGCGCTCCGGCAGGGGGTCGGTGAGGCGGGGGCCCTCGGCGAGCAGCGCGTCCACGGCGGCGACCGCGGTGGCGAGCCGTTCCTCGTGCGGTCCGGTGAGCACGACCGTGCGGCGACCGGAGTGGGCGAGCTGGGTGAGGAAGCGGGCGGTCATCCAGGGCCGCAGGTGCTCCCCGTCGCGCAGCCCGTCGTCCTCGAAGTCGACGCCCCGGTGGTCGGTGAGCAGCCAGAGGTGCTGCCGGCCGCGGGCGGCGACCTCGCCGGTGTCGGGGCTGGTGGTGCCCATGTACCGCTCGTGCCAGATGGTGGTGGCGAAGGCGTCGGTGTCGCAGAAGAGGACGGGCGAGCCGTCGCGGGCGGCCTCCTCCTCCAGTTCGGCCTGGCGCTGGGCGATGACGGGGAAGTCGGACGAGCGGAAGACGACGTCCGGCCAGGTGGCGCCGGGGCGTTCGGCCCGCAGCTCGGCGAGCTTGAGCTCGCTGTACTCGCGCCCGTACTCCGGTACGTACCGGGTGCGGGCCCAGACGCCGCCGCGCCGCCGGTAGTGGTCGGCGAGGGCGAGGGCCATGGTGGTGGTGCCGGTGGACTCGGCACCGAGGACGACGACCCGGCGGGTGAGCGCGGCCCGCACGGGGGCCTCCAGGAAGTCCCAGCAGCCGGCGGGGTCCGCGCGGACGGCGGTGCCGGAGACGGGGAAGCGGACGCGGTCGGGGTCGACGAGGACGGACGCGGCGCCGAAGCGGCGGCCGAGCTCCTCGCCGTACGGCTCCGAGGTGAAGACGGCGTCGACGCGTTCGGGCACGGCGGCCCGGAAGACGCGCATGTGGGCCTCCCACACGTCGGGGTCGTGGAGGTCGACGGGGTGGTCGTCGACGGCGCCGACGACGAGGGCGTCGGGGTGGACCTCGCGCATCCAGGCGACGCGGTCCTCCAGGGGGACCGACTCGGCGGAGGAGGCGCAGACGAGGACGGTGAGGCGCTCGCAGCGGGCGAGGGCGGTGCGGACGAGGTGGTGGTGGCCGGCGTGCGGCGGGTAGAACTTGCCGAGGACGAGGCCGTGTCCGTAGCGCTCCGGCCGCCCGGTGCCGGGGTCGTCGTGCGTCACGCCGCCGCCTCCACCGGTCGCCGGGCGGTCCCCGCGAGGTCCTTGCTCCAGCCGCGCAGGCCGCTCACGCAGAGCGCCATGAAGCCGACGTACAGCAGGGAGGTCAGGTACAGGCCCTTGTGGGCGTACAGCGGCACGTAGACGACGTCGGCGGCGATCCAGAGCCACCAGGACTCCAGGCGCTTCCTGCACTGGCCGTAGGTGGCCATGAGGGAGAGCGCTGTCGTCAGGGCGTCCCAGAAGGGGACGGTCGAGTCGGTGGCGCGGTCGAGGAGCAGGGTGAGGGCGAGGGTCCCCACCGCCCCCGCCGCGAGCAGCCACGTCCATTCGGTGCGCGTGGTGCGGCGCACCGGAAGGACGTCGGAGCCCGGTCCACCCCCGTGGGTCCAGGTCCACCAGCCGTACGCGGCGAGGGTGATGAAGACGATCTGGAGGCCGGCGTCGGCGTAGAGCCCGGCCTGCGTGAAGAGCAGGACGAAGAAGAGGTTGTTGGCGATGCCGATCGGCCAGTTGGCCACGTGCTGGCGGGCCACCAGCCAGACGCAGAGCGCTCCGCTGCCGAAGCCCAGGACCTCGGTCCAGCTGACCGGGGTGTCCAGGACGGTGAAGAGCGGCTGTTGCAGGGGTTCGAGCAAAGTCGCGAGGCTCACGCCCGCCTCCTTAAGAGTCATGTTGACTATAAAGGGTGGCGGACCGCGCCCACAAGGGCCGGGGGCGGACGCGAAGGGGCCCGTGACCGCCGGAACGGTCACGGGCCCCTTCGTACGGATGCGTACGGGCGCCTCCGATGCGCTACATGCCGACTTCCTTCATCAGCATGCCGACCTCCGTGTTGGTCAGGCGGCGCAGCCAGCCCGACTTCTGGTCACCCAGGCCGATCGGGCCGAAGGCGGTGCGGACCAGCTTCTCGACCGGGAAGCCCGCCTCGGCCAGCATCCGGCGCACGATGTGCTTGCGGCCCTCGTGCAGGGTGACCTCGACCAGGTAGTTCTTGCCGGTCTGCTCGACCACGCGGAAGTGGTCGGCGCGGGCGTAGCCGTCCTCCAGCTGGATGCCGTCCTTGAGGCGGCGGCCGACCTCGCGGGGCAGCGGCCCCGTGATGGCGGCCAGGTACGTCTTCTTCACGCCGTACTTCGGGTGCGTGAGGCGGTGGGCCAGCTCGCCGTGGTTGGTGAGCAGGATGATGCCCTCGGTCTCCGTGTCGAGCCGGCCGACGTGGAAGAGCCGGGTCTCGCGGTTGGTGACGTAGTCGCCGAGGCACTGGCGGCCGTCCGGGTCCTCCATGGTGGAGACGACGCCGGCGGGCTTGTTCAGGGCGAAGAACAGGTACGACTGGGTGGCGACGGTCAGGCCGTCCACCTTGATCTCGTCCTTCTCCGGGTCGACGCGCATGCCCTGCTCGACGACGATCTCGCCGTTGACCTCGACCCTGGCCTGCTCGATCAGCTCCTCGCAGGCGCGGCGCGAGCCCATGCCGGCGCGGGCGAGGACCTTCTGCAGCCGCTCGCCCTCCTGCTCGGCGCCGGGGAAGGTCTTGGGGGTCTTGATCTCGGGCTTGCCGGCGTACCGCTCCCGGTTGCGCTCCTCGGTGCGGGCGTCGTACTCGCGCGAGCGGGCCGGGGCCGTACGGCCGCCGCCGCGCTGCGGGGACTGCCGGGGGCCGCCCTTGGCACCGCCGCGCGCCGCGTCGCCGCGACCGCGCTTGGGGCCGTCCGAACGGCCGGCGAGACCGTCCACGTCGTAGCTGCGCTCCTCCGGGCGCGGCCGGCGCGTGTTGGCACCGCCCTGGCCGCCCTGACCGCCCTGACCGCCCTGGCGGAAGCCGCCGCCCTGACCGCCGGGACGACCGCCGCTCTGCCCCGGACGGCCACCGCCCTGACCGGGGCGGCCGCCGCCCTGGCCCGGACGCCCGCCGCCCTGGCGGTCGTCGCGGCCGTTGCCGGCGCCGCGGTAGTTCCCGCGCCCGCCGCCACCGCCGCCGCTGCCCCGGCCGCCACCGCTGCCGCCGCGGCCGCCGCTGTTGCCACCACGGCTCCCGCCGTTGTTTCCGCTGCTGTTCCTGCCGCTGCTGCTTCGCATCAAAGTTCCGTCTTGTCGTCTACGTCTGCGTCGGGTTCGAACGACGGGACGCCTTCGAGGGAGTCCGGCTCGACCGCCTCCGCCTCGGGGAGGAAGGGCGCGAGCTCGGGGAGTTCGTCCAGGCCGCGCAGGCCCATCCGCTCCAGGAAGTAGTTCGTCGTCCTGTACAGGATCGCACCTGTTTCGGGTTCCGCGCCCGCCTCCTCCACCAGACCCCGCTGGAGGAGGGTCCGCATCACGCCGTCGCAGTTGACCCCGCGGACCGCCGAGACGCGGGAACGGCTGACCGGCTGGCGGTACGCGACGACCGCGAGGGTCTCCAGGGCCGCCTGGGTGAGCCGGGCCTGCCGGCCCTCCAGGACGAAGGCCTCGACGGCCGGGGCGTACGCGGGGCGGGTGTAGTAGCGCCAGCCGCCGGCGACGTGGCGCAGCTCGAAGCCGCGGCCCTGGGCGGTGTACTCGTCGGCCAGCTCGCGCAGGGCGCCGGCGACCTCCCGGGGGGTGCGGCCGAGGACCTCGGCGAGGTGGGCCTCGGTGGCGGGCTCGTCGACCACCATGAGGACGGCTTCGAGGGAGGGCTTGAGGCCGGAGTCCGGGGTGCCCCCGGGGTCGATGTCGGGGACGCTCATGCGCGGGCCTCCGTTTTCTGTTCCTGTCCGGGTTCCTGGTCGAACTCGTCGGTGACCCTGGTCTCCCCGTCCCCGCCGGTCCAGGAGACCGTGAGGTCGCCCAGGGCGGTCTCCTGGTCGAGGGCGACGGCCCGCTCCCGGTAGAGCTCCAGGAGGGCGAGGAAGCGGGCGACGACGGTGAGGGTGTCGCCGGCGTCCTCGATCAGCTCCCGGAAGGGCGCCGTGCCGCGCTCGCGCAGCAGGGCGGCGACCACGGCGGCCTGCTCGCGGACGCTGACGAGGGGGGCGTGGATGTGCTCGACGTACACCTGCGGCTCGGCCCTGGGCCGCATGGCCTTGACGGCCAGCTTCGCGAGGCCCTCGGCGCCGATGGAGAGGATCACCTCGGGAAGCAGCTCGGCGTGGTGCGGTTCGAGTCCGACGGTACGGGGGTGGCGGCGGCCCTCGCTCTCCCACCGCTCCTCGAAGATCGCCGCGACGCGCTTGTACGCGCGGTACTGGAGGAGCCGGGCGAAGAGCAGGTCGCGGGCCTCCAGGAGGGCGAGGTCGGCCTCGTCCTCCACCTCGGCGGCGGGCAGCAGCCGGGCGGTCTTGAGGTCGAGCAGGGTGGCGGCGACGACCAGGAACTCGGTGGTCTGGTCGAGGTCCCCGTCGGGCCCGAGGGCCCGCAGGTGCGCCATGAACTCGTCGGTGACCCGCGAGAGCGCGACCTCGGTGACGTCGAGCTTGTGCTTGGTGATCAGCTGGAGCAGCAGGTCGAAGGGCCCCTCGAAGTTCGAGAGCCGCACGGTGAACCGCCCGTCGGAACCGGCGGGACCGGCGGCCGGAGGCTCTTCGGCGGGCTCCGGTACGGCCGCCGGGTGCTCCCCGCCGGTCGGGGACCCGCCTGCGGCCCCGGGCTCCCCCACGACAGGGGGCGCCGCGTCCGGGCCACCGGGGAGTACGGCTACGGCTTTCGCGGGCCCGGGTTCCCCGGCGGGGTCCGGGTGCTCCTCGTCCGGGCCCGGCTCCACGGAGGCGGAGGGCTCGGCGAGGAACGCCGGGAGTTCCCGGTCGGCCGCGGGCCCTCCCGCGGGCGCGGGCTCGACGACAGGCTCCGGGGGCTCCGGGTCGGGCGCGGGGGCCCGTACGGCCGCCCCGAAGGTCCCGGAGGGCGCCTCTGAGGCCCCGGGAGACGCCTCAGGGTTTCCGGGGGCCTCCGCCCCCGTCCCCGCCCCCCGCAGGGGCCCCGCGCCCCCGCCCCGGCCCAGGGTGCGGCGGCGCGGCGGGCGGGACGTTTCGTCGGGGGCGGAGTCGGGGGCGTGGTGCATGGAGGTCCAGGGGGAGCGGGGAGCGCGGCAGCCCGCAGGCTACCGTCAGCGGCCGCGCAGACGGCGGACGAGGATGCTCGCGTCGCCGCGGGACTCCAGGTCCGCCAGGACGACCGCGACGGCCTCCCGGACGATCCGGCCCCGGTCGACGGCGAGGCCGTGCTCGCCGCGCAGCACGAGCCGGGCGTGCTCCAGGTCCATCAGCTCCTCGGCGGAGACGTAGACCGTGATCTTCTCGTCGTGGCGCTCGCGGCCGCTGGGCCGCCGGCTCGCGGTGCGGCCTCCGCCGCGCCGCCGGGGGGCGGCGGCCGGGGCCGCCTTCTCGGTCTCGGGGGACGTCCGGGCGCGCGGTTCCGCGGCCTCGGAGTCCGCCGCCGCGTGCTCCGCGGAGCCCTCGGCCGCCGCCGGGTCGCTCTCGCCCGCCGGGGCCGGGACGGCCCGGCGGGGTGAGGACGCCTGCAGCGCCGTCCCCCCGGTCGTACGGAAGAGTTCGTCGGCGCCGGGCAGACTCACTCGGCGTGACACCGGGCGAGCACCTCCCTGGCGAGCTGGCGGTAGGCGGCGGCGCCCACGGAGTTGGAGGCGTACGTGGTGATGGGCTCGCCGGCGACCGTGGTCTCCGGGAAGCGCACGGTCCGCCCGATGACCGTGTGGTACACGTGGTCGTCGAAGGCCTCGACGACGCGCGCGAGCACCTCGCGGCTGTGCACGGTCCGGGAGTCGTACATCGTGGCGAGGATGCCGTCGAGCTCCAGCTCGGGGTTGAGCCGCTCCTGGACCTTCTCGATGGTCTCGGTCAGCAGCGCGACGCCGCGCAGCGCGAAGAACTCGCACTCCAGCGGCACGATGACCTTGTGAGCGGCCGTCAGGGCGTTCACGGTCAGCAGGCCGAGCGAGGGCTGACAGTCGATCACGATGTAGTCGTAGTCGTTCATCAGCGGCTTCAGGGCGCGCTGGAGCGTGGACTCGCGCGCGACCTCGCTGACGAGCTGGACCTCGGCGGCCGAGAGGTCGATGTTGCTCGGCAGCAGGTCCATGTTGGGCACGGCGGTCTTCAGGAGGACCTCGTCGGCCGACATGCCCCGCTCCATGAGCAGGTTGTAGACGGTGAGGTCGAGCTCCATCGGGTTCACGCCGAGGCCGACCGACAGGGCTCCCTGCGGGTCGAAGTCGACGAGCAGGACCCGTCGTCCGTACTCGGCGAGCGCGGCGCCCAGGTTGATGGTCGACGTGGTCTTGCCGACGCCGCCCTTCTGGTTGCACATCGCGATGATCTTCGCGGGTCCGTGGTCGGTCAGCGGACCCGGGATCGGGAAGTACGGCAGGGGCCGTCCGGTCGGGCCGATCCGCTCGCGGCGCTGGCGGGCAGCGTCGGGCGCGAGGGTGGCCGCGTACTCCGGATCGGGCTCGTACTCGGCGTCGGGGTCGTAGAAGTGCCCCTCGGGCACCTCGTCGTAGGCGGCGAAGTGGGTGGACTCTCGGCCCATCTCGTTGCCGGCCGTGGCGTTCACGTGTAGGCCGTCCATCGTCTTCATCGTGTGGGCTGTCGTCACGGGCTGGTGCGTCGCGAAGGTCCGCACCGCGACGGAGCCGATCGGAGCTCCCGGCGCACCACTCCCGGGAGTAAATGTCGACTCATTCACAAGTCGTCTTACCTCCTTGGGTGTGGCCGGGAACATTTATCGATAGGTCAGCGTGGCACCATGCCGACGGTTGGCGACTCTATGGCGTGTCACCGGTCCGCAGCAACACAATCCGCCGGACCCGGCCCGATGTGTCGGCAACCGAACAGGCCTCTGTCAAGGGCGCGCGGCCACGCATCCGTGCGTTTCCGGGGGGTGCGAAACGGTTGAAGGGTTACGTTCGCCGCGAGTTGCCCGAACGTTTCGGCGTGGCCGGAGACACAGCCGGCCGGACCTTGTCGAACAAGGTCCGGCCGGGTGCGTGGTATTGACGCGCGCGTTGACGCGGTGCCGCGGGGGTCAGCCCAGGAGGCTGCCCAGCTCGACGTGCTCCAGGCCGTGGGCCTCGGCGACCTCCTTGTAAACCACCTTGCCGTCATGGGTGTTGAGACCCAGGGCGAGGGCGGCGTCGCGGCGCAGGGCCTCGGCCCAGCCGTTGTTCGCCAGCGACACGATGTAGGGCAGCGTGGCGTTGGTGAGGGCGTAGGTGGAGGTGTTCGGGACCGCGCCGGGCATGTTGGCGACGCAGTAGAAGACCGAGTCGTGGACCCGGAAGGTCGGCTCGGCGTGGGTGGTCGGGTGCGAGTCCTCGAAGCAGCCGCCCTGGTCGATCGCGATGTCGACAAGGACACTTCCGGGCTTCATCTTGGCGACGAGCTCGTTGGTGACCAGCTTCGGGGCCTTGGCGCCCGGGATGAGGACGGCGCCGATGACGAGGTCGGCCTCGACGACGGCCTTCTCCAGCTCGTAGGCGTTGGAGACGATCGTCTGCACCTTGGTGCCGAAGATCTTGTCGGCCTCGCGGAGCTTGTTGATGTCCTTGTCGAGCAGGGTCACGTGGAAGCCCATGCCGACGGCGATCTGGGTGGCGTTCCAGCCGGAGACGCCGCCGCCGATGACGACGGCCTTGCCGGCGTGGGTGCCGGGGACGCCGCCGGGCAGGACGCCGCGGCCGCCGGCCGAGCGCATCAGGTGGTAGGCGCCGACCTGCGGGGCCAGGCGGCCCGCGACCTCGGACATCGGGGCGAGCAGCGGGAGGGCGCGGTTCGCGGTCTCGACGGTCTCGTACGCGATGGCGGTGGTGCCGGAGGCGAGCAGTGCGTCGGTGCACTCGCGGGAGGCGGCGAGGTGCAGGTAGGTGAAGAGGGTCTGGTCCTTGCGGAGGCGGTGGTACTCCTCGGCGATGGGCTCCTTGACCTTGAGCAGCAGGTCGGCGGTGGCCCAGACCTCGTCGGCGGTGGGGAGGATCTCGGCGCCGGCGGCGACGTACTCCGCGTCCGTGATCGAGGAGCCGACACCGGCGTTCTGCTCGACGAAGACCTGGTGGCCGTGGCGGACGAGCTCGTGGACACCGGCGGGGGTGATGGCCACGCGGAACTCGTTGTTCTTGACCTCGCGGGGGATGCCGACCTTCATCGTCGATCACGGTCCTTGAATCAGGGAGGGATAACTGGCGCACTGCGATACATACCCGGATGCATGACGACGCACCGGGGCAGACCACGTTCGAACGCGGCGGAACCAGTCTAATGAAGGAGTTCCCGCTGTCTAGCCTTTCAAAGTACTAATCTTTCCCGGACCCACTGCGGATTTCGTAGGCGGAAGGTTCCGTTTCCAGCAGTCTCTCCGCCCCGGCCCGGTGCAGCCGGGCCGCCGCCGGGTCGCCGAGCCGGTCGAGGGTGTCGGCGAGGCGCAGCCGGAGCGCCGCCTGGAGCCGGACGTCCTGCGCCCGGCGGGCCCACTCCACGGCCTCCTCGCAGGTCCGCAGCGATTCCTCGGGCCGTCCGGCGTACTCCTGGACCCGGGCCGCCTCGCTCAACGCCCGTGCGTAGCCGGGGAGATCGGAGAGCCTGCGGTAGCCGGCGGCCGCGGCCCGCCAGTTCCGCAGGGCCTCCCCGTACCGCCCGGCGTAGGTCTGCACGGCGCCGAGGCGGGCGTACAGCCGGGCCTGGTCGGCGCGCTCGTCGCGGGCGAGGCGCTGGGCGAGCGCCCGCCCGTACCAGTCGCCGGCCCGCTGCCAGTCCCCCAGCTCCTGATAGGAGCCGCCTACGGATTCCATCGCCCGGACGGTCGCGTACGGGTCATTTGCTGCGCGTCCGGCATCCAGAGCCGACCGATATCGCAGCAGAGCCTCCTTCGTCCTGCCGGTGCGGGCGTCGAGGTCGGCCAGGTTCAGCAGGGCGGCGGCCCGCTCGCGGTGCAGTCCGCGCCGCTCGGCCACGTCCAGGACGAGCCGGTGCAGCCCGTACAGCTCGGGGGCGGCGGCCTCGGCGCCCCGGTGCGCGGCGAGCGCCCGGACCAGGGAGGCGATCAGGCGGCGGGCCAGGGTGTCGAACTCCCCGTCGGCGACGGCGAGACGGGCGGAGGCGAGCAGGACGGGCCGCCGGGAGTCCAGCCAGGCGGCCCCGGCGGCGGCGTTCGGGAAGCGCAGGGCGCGCGGCAGCCCCGCCAGCTTCCTGCGGGCGGGCGAGCCCTCCGGTTCGGTGACCGCGCGGCAGGACTGGAGGAGCCGCACGGTCCGCTCCAGCATCCGGGCCCGGGCGAGCTGCACCTCGGCGGGCCGGTCGCGCTCCTCCAGTTGCGCGCGCAGGAGGGGCACGAGGTGGGCGCGGACCTCGTACTGTCCGTCCTCGCCGGCCGAGACGAGTCCCAGGGCCTCGAAGTCGGCGAGCGTGGTGGCGGCCGCCGAGACCGAGCAGCCGGCCAGGGCGGAGGCGGTGTGGGCGTCGGCCCGGCCCAGCGGGGCGAGGGCGAGGAAGCGCAGTATCCGGGCGGCGGTGGCGGGCAGCGCCTCGTGGGCGAGCAGGAAGGCCCGGGTGAGGGGGTCGCCGCCCGGCCCGTGCAGCCGCTTGGCGAGGTCGGCGACGGAGGCCTTGGGGTGGGTGGAGAGCCAGCCGCCGGCGAGGACGACCGCGGCGGGCAGTCCCCCGCACTCCTCGACCAGGGTCTCGGCGGCCTGCGGGTCGACGGTGACGCGGACGGAGCCGGTGAAGGAGGTCAGCAGTTCGATGGCCGACTTGGGGTCGAGGCCGCCGAGGGTGCAGGGCCGTACGTCGGGGATGCCGGTGAGCGGCCCCCCGGCGACCCCGATGACCAGGGTGCCGGGCTCGTCGGGGATCAGCGGGTCCGCCTGCTCGGCGTCGACGGCGTCGTCGAGGATCAGGACGGCCCGGCGTCCGGCGAAGGCGCCGCGGACCAGTTCGGCCAGCTCGTCCTCGGCGGCGCCGGGGGGTTCGGCGACCCCGAGGGCGGCGAGGAGTTCCTGGGCGGCCCGGCCGGTGGGGACGGGCTCGCCGCCGGGCTCGGTGAGCCGGACGCGGAAGGTCCCGTCGGGGTACCGGTCGGCGACCGCGGCGGCCAGTTCCTCGGCGAGTGCGGTACGGCCCGAGCCGGGCTTACCGGCGACGAGCAGGACCCGGGAGCGGGGCGCCTTGCGGCCGGTGAGGGTGTCGAGACCGGTCCGTTCGATGTCGGCGCGCAGGGCCTTCAACTCGCGCTGGCGGCCGAAGAACCGCCGGCTGCCGGTTGCCGCCACCGCCTGATCCGTCACGGGCCACGCTCCCGTCCACCTGCGCACGAGCCGATCCCGCGGGAGGGGCTCCGCGCGGGCGTTTCCGAGCGTAGTTCAGCGCGGGACACGTACCCGGCGGAGCAGGGCGGACACATCCCCCGATCGGATCAGCAGATGGTCACACCGGGCCCTGTGCCCGCCTCCGAGACGCCCGCACAGGGGCGACGACCGGGCGGGGCGGGACGGGGTGACGACCCGGGAGTCGGCCGGGCCGGGGCCGGAACCGGCCGGGACGGGCCGGAGCCGAGGCGGGCCGGAGCCGGGCCCGGGGCGGGCCGAGGCCGGGCCTGACGGCACCCCGCCCGCCCGACCACCACCCCGCCCGGCCAGGGCCTACGCCTCGAACGGGCGGGCCGGCCAGGGTGCCTCCGCCGGGCGGAGGGCGTCGAGGCCGTCGCCGGCGCGGGCGGCGGCCAGCGCCAGGACCCCGTTCACCAGGCAGCTGTTGTGCAGGTCGCCCGCGAGGACCCCCCGTACGAGGTCCGCGAGCGGCACCCGCGCCGTCTCCATGTCGGCCTCCTCCTCGGCCACCTCGAAGCGCTCGCCCTCCGCCTCCGCGAGGTCCCGCGCGAGGAAGATCCGCACGGCCTCGTCGCTGCCGCCCGGGGAGGTGTAGAAGTCGGTCAGGACCCGCCAGTCCTCCGCCTTGACGTGCGCCTCCTCGTACAGCTCGCGCCGGGCGGCGTGCAGCGGGTTCTCCCCCGGTACGTCGAGCAGCCCGGCCGGGACCTCCCAGAGCTTCTGCCGCACCGGGTGCCGGTACTGCTTGACCAGCAGCACCCGGTCCTCCGCGTCCAGGGCCACGACGGCCACCGAGCCGGGGTGGACCTGGTAGTCGCGGCGCGCGACCGTGCCGTCCGGCATGACCACGTCGTCCGTGCGGACGCCCGTCTTCTTGCCCTGGAAGGGGGTCTCCGTCGCGGTGACCCTCCACTCCTGCGGGGTGTCCTGCAACTCCATCGGTCGTCCTCCCGTAGACACACGAAAACCGGGGTGCGGGACCCGAACGGGCCCGCACCCCGGCAACGTTAACGCCTGCGCCCTACTTGCCCGTCTTGCGCTCCACCGCGGCCTTCACCAGACCTGCGAAGAGCGGGTGCGGGCGGGTCGGGCGGGAGCGGAGCTCGGGGTGCGCCTGGGTGGCGACCAGGTAGGGGTGGACCTCGCGCGGGTACTCGACGTACTCGACGAGCTTGTTGTCCGGGGAGGTGCCGGAGAAGACCAGGCCGGCCTTCTTCTCCAGCTCCGCGCGGTACGCGTTGTTCACCTCGTAGCGGTGTCGGTGGCGCTCCTCGACGTACGGCTCGTCGCCGTAGACCTCGCGGACGATCGAGCCCTCGGCGAGCTTCGCCGGGTACAGGCCCAGGCGCATCGTCCCGCCCAGGTCGCCCGCGCCCTCGACGTACGCCAGCTGCTCCTCCATCGTGGAGACGACGGGGTGCGCGGTGGCCGGGTCGAACTCGGTGGAGTTGGCCTCGGGGATGTCGGCCAGGTTCCGGGCGGCCTCGATGACGATGCACTGCAGGCCGAGGCAGATGCCGAGCAGCGGGACCTTGTGCTCGCGGGCGTACTGGATCGCGCCGACCTTGCCGCTCACGCCGCGGTCGCCGAAGCCGCCGGGGACGAGGATCGCGTCGACGTCGCCGAGCTGCTTCTCGGCGCCGGCCGGGGTCTTGCAGTCGTCGGAGGTGACCCACTTGACCTTGACCCGGGCCTTGTTGGCGAAGCCGCCGGCCCGCATGGCCTCGGTGACCGACAGATAGGCGTCGGGCAGGTCGATGTACTTGCCGACGAGCGCGACGGTGACCTCGTGCTCCGGGTTGTGGACGCGGTCCAGGAGGTCCTCCCAGACGGTCCAGTCCACGTCGCGGAAGGGCAGGTCGAGCTTGCGGACGACGTAGGCGTCCAGGCCCTCGGTGTGCAGCACCTTCGGGATGTCGTAGATCGACTTGGCGTCGATGGCGGCGACCACGGCGGCCTCGTCGACGTCGCACATCAGCGAGATCTTGCGCTTGATGGCGGTGGGGACGTCGCGGTCGGCGCGCAGCACGATCGCGTCGGGCTGGATGCCGATGTTGCGCAGGGCGGCGACCGAGTGCTGGGTCGGCTTGGTCTTCAGCTCGCCGGACGGGCCGATGTAGGGGAGCAGCGAGATGTGCACGACGAAGACGTTGTCGCGGCCGACCTCGTGGCGGACCTGGCGGACGGTCTCCAGGAACGGCAGGGACTCGATGTCGCCGACGGTGCCGCCGACCTCGGTGATGACCACGTCGACGTCGTCGGTCGCCATGCGGCGGATCCGGGACTTGATCTCGTTGGTGATGTGCGGGATGACCTGCACGGTGTCGCCCAGGTACTCGCCGCGCCGCTCCTTGGCGATGACCTGCGAGTAGACCTGGCCGGTGGTGACGTTGGCCGAGCCGTCGAGGTCGACGTCGAGGAAGCGCTCGTAGTGGCCGATGTCCAGGTCGGTCTCGGCGCCGTCGTTGGTGACGAACACCTCGCCGTGCTGGAACGGGTTCATGGTGCCGGGGTCGACGTTCAGGTACGGGTCGAGCTTCTGCATCGTGACCCGCAGGCCCCGCGCCTTGAGGAGCGCACCCAGGCTGGAGGCGGTCAGGCCCTTGCCGAGGGAGGAGGCGACACCCCCGGTGACGAAGATGTGCTTGGTCGTCGTGGTGTTGGGCGGCATCGCCAAGAGGGGGCTCCCGTGGTCGCGTTCTGGAGGTGCGTACCGGCGTCCCCTCCGGAAGAATCGGGGGGTGCCGTCGCTGCGGTTGCGGGGTCCTCGGCTGTCGCCGTTTCCCACCGGTCCACGGGGTACCAGGGTATCAGCGACCCGGGGAGACCGCTTCCGGCCACACGCGGCAGCCGGGTGTTCACGGACGGCGACGCGAACGACGGCGTGGCCGGTGACATAGCCGGGGGCCGACCGGTCCCGGACGGGGAAAGGGGGTGTTCACCCGATTGGAGCAGCGACGTCACTGGTGTGATCAACGGATGGTGCGGGGCGCAACGTATCCTGCTCGGACATGGCCCGCCGAGCCGGCCGGCCGACGACGCCACCGCCTGTCCCCCCGGGGCCGAACGCCCGGGGACCCATCCCGGACCGAGGCTTGTCGCAGACCCCCCGACCGCTGACACACTCGGACCCCGGCCGGCACATGCGGCCGGGCATCTGGAGCAAGCGCCCCGAGGGGCGGACATGGCCGTTCGACTGGAGTGAAGCACGTGGCCGGGCGCATCGAGGATTACGCACTCATCGGAGACATGCAGACCGCCGCCCTGGTCTGCCGGGACGGCAGCGTGGACTGGCTCTGCCTGCCCCGCTTCGACTCGCACGCGATCTTCGCGGGACTCCTCGGCACCGAGGAACACGGGTTCTGGCGGGTGGCCCCCGCGGGCCCCGAGGACGCCGAGCCGGCCCCCGCCGACCGGCGTCGCTACCGGGGGGACTCGCTCATCCTGGAGTCCGAGTGGGACACCCCGCGCGGCACGGTCCGGGTGACCGACTTCATGCCCCCGCGCGACGGCGCGCCGCAGCTGATCCGGATCGTCGAGGGCGTCTCCGGCCGGGTCCCGGTGCGGTCCGCGCTGCGGA
The DNA here is from genome assembly GCF_009299385.1 of Streptomyces cinereoruber. Classification (NCBI taxonomy): domain Bacteria; kingdom Bacillati; phylum Actinomycetota; class Actinomycetes; order Kitasatosporales; family Streptomycetaceae; genus Streptomyces; species Streptomyces cinereoruber. The sequence goes on from NZ_CP023693.1 coordinate 1,804,714, forward strand.
TGCGGTTCAGCTACGGCCGGATCGTGCCCTGGGTCCACAAGGTCGGGGACCGCACGGTCGCGGTCGCCGGGCCCGACTCGGTGTGGCTGGACGCGGAGGCCGAGACCCACGGCGAGGACCTCACCACGTACTCCGAGTTCACCGTCGGCCCCGGGGAGCGGGTCGCCCTCACGATCTCCTGGCAGCCCTCCCACAAGGAGCCGCCGGCGCTGCCGGACCCCGAGGGGGCCCTGGAGGCGACCGCCGACTTCTGGCGCGAGTGGGTCGACCACTGCACGTACCACGGCCCCTACCGGGAGGCCGTGGTCCGCTCCCTGATCACCCTGAAGGCGCTGACGTACGCGCCGACCGGCGGGATCGTCGCCGCCCCGACCACCTCGCTGCCCGAGGAGATCGGCGGCGTGCGGAACTGGGACTACCGCTACACCTGGCTGCGGGACGCGGCGATCACCCTCTCCTCGATGCTGCGCACCGGCTACCGCGAGGAGGCCCGCGCCTGGCGGGACTGGCTGCTCCGCGCCGTCGCGGGCGACCCGGAGAACCTCCAGATCATGTACGGCATCGCGGGCGAGCGCGAGCTGGGCGAGGCCGAGCTCGACTGGCTGCCGGGGTACGAGGGCTCCACCCCGGTGCGGGTCGGCAACGGCGCCGCGAACCAGCTCCAGCTGGACGTGTACGGCGAGGTCACCGAGGCCCTGCACCTGGCGCACATGACGGGCCTGTCCCGGAACGACTACGCCTCCCTGCTCCAGCTGAAGCTGATCGAGTACCTGGAGAAGAACTGGGACCAGCCCGACGAGGGCATCTGGGAGGTCCGGGGCCCGCGCCGGCACTTCGTGCACTCCAAGGTGATGGCCTGGGTGGCGGTGGACCGCACGATCAAGCTGATCGAGTCCGGGGACGCCAACGGCCCGCTGGAGCGCTGGCGTGAGCTGCGCGACGAGATCCACCGGGACGTGTGCGAGAAGGGGTACGACAAGGAGCGGAACACCTTCACGCAGTCGTACGGCTCCAGGGAGCTGGACGCCTCGCTGCTGCTGATCCCCCAGATGGGCTTCCTGCCGCCGGACGACAAGCGGGTCATCGGCACGATCGAGGCGATCCAGCGGGAGCTGTCCACGGAGGACGGCTTCGTGCTGCGCTACCCGACGGCCGGCGAGGAGGCCGGCGTGGACGGCCTGGAGGGCGACGAGGGCGCGTTCCTGGCGTGCTCCTTCTGGCTGGCCGACGACCTGGCGATGATCGGCCGGGTCGACGAGGCCCGCACCCTCTTCGAGAAGCTGCTCGCGCTCCGCAACGACCTGGGCCTCCTCGCCGAGGAGTGGGACCCGAGGCTCCAGCGCCAGGTGGGCAACTTCCCGCAGGCCTTCAGCCACGTCCCGCTGATCGACACGGCGCTGCGGCTGACGGCGAGCGGCGCGTACGGCGGCTGAGGGGGCCCACGCCTCCGGCGTCGGTGCTTCCGTCTCTGCGCATCGGGTCGCCCCGGTCGTCACCGACGTGGACGACCGGGGCGGGCCGGGGCCGGGGTCACTCCCGTGTGCCCGCGAGCTCCACCGCCCTGCGGCGCAGGGCGAGGCCGGCCGGAACGACCGCCGAGATCACGGCGAGCACCGCGCAGGTGCCCAGGACCGCCCCGAGCGTCGTCCACGGGACCTCGATCGGCGTCCACACCGAGAGCAGGCCCAGCGCGCCCCACATGCCCGCCAGGTCGAGCCCGGCGACCAGCGCTCCCAGCAGTCCGCCGACCACGACCACCGTCAGCGCCTCGGCGCCCACCAGCCGCAGCACCTGCCACCGGGTGGCGCCGGCCAGTCGCAGCGCGGCCAGCTCGCGGACCCGGTCGGAGGTCGCCATGACCATCGTGTTGGCCAGCGAGATGCCGGTGTAGAGGAGGGCGATCCCGAGGACCAGGAAGAACCCCGTACGGGTCCTCCGGTCGCTCTCGGGACGCGCCGCCCGCACCCAGGCCTCCCCGGTGAGCACCTCCCCGCCCGACGCCCGCACCGCCCGGTTCAGACCGGCGGCCGCGGCGCTCGCGTCGGCCCCGTGCGCGAGGCGTACGTCGACCCGGTCGACGGGCGCCGCGGGGGCGTTGCGCGGGGTGACGTAGACGCCGTTGTCGCCGGTGCCGACGGTCATGACCGCGGCGATCCTCAGGGACTTCCTCGTGCCGTCGCCGAGCCACACGTCCACCCGCTCGCCCACGGTGCGCTTCTCCCACTCCTCGTTGACGATGATCGAGTCGTCGTCCAGGTCCTCCGCCTTCCCCGCGGCGAGCGGGAGGCGGGTCGTCGCCGCGAGCGGTCCCGGCTCGGCGGCCCTGGCAGCGGACCTGACGAGCGCCACCCCTTCCTCCAGGACGTACACGGCGCTCGACGAGCTCGCCGAGACCTCGACGCCGGGCACGGCCCGGAGCCGCCGCAGCGTCGCCTCGTCGAAGCCGGCGTCGCCCGCCGGAGCGACCACGAAGTCGGCGGCCGTCCGCTCGCGCACCTCGGTGGCCTTCGCCCCGTCGAGGGTGGCGGTGGCGCCGAGCAGCGAGCCCGCCAGCGCGACCGTGACGAGCACGGGCGCCGCGACGGCGGCGGTGCGGCGGACCCCGGTGGCGGCGTTCTCCCGCACCAGCGTCCCGCCGGCGCCCGGCAGGCGGGCCGGCAGCCAGGCGATCAGCCGGACCAGCGGCCGCACCACCACCGGCGCGAGCAGCGCGACCGCGGTGATCAGCAGCATCGGCCGGGTCACATAGGTCTTGCGCCCCAGCAGGTCTCCCGGGTCCGTCATCAGGGCCAGGGCCAGGGTCACCGCGGCGGTGACCAGCAGGGCCGCGCCGCACAGCAGGCGGCCCCGTGTCATCGGCCGGGCGTCGACGGACGCCTCGCGCAGCGCCTCGGCGGGGCCTGTGCGCCCGGCCCGCCAGGACGCGGCGAGGACGCCGCACAGGGCCACGAGCAGGCCCGTCCAGAATGCCGTGTGGTAGGGCCAGGTGTGGTCGCCGAGGGTGAACCAGCGGGGCGCGAGGTTCTCGTCGACCGCCCACTCGACGAGTACGGGAGCCGCCTGGGAGCCGAGCGCGCAGCCGGCGGCCGAGGCGAGTGCGCCGACCGCGAGCGCCTCGTGGACGACCATGCGGCGGATCTGGCCCGGGGTCGCCCCGGCGGTGCGCAGCAGCCCGAACTCGCGCCGCCGCCGGGCCACCGCGAACGCGAAGGTCGAGGCCACCACGAACACCGACACGAACCCGGTGACGCCGCCGGCCGTGCCGAACATGGCGTTCATCGCGGTGAGGGCCTCGACGTCCCGGTCGGGGTCGGCGTCGGCGTACCGGCGCGCGTTCCCGGTGAGGACCTGGACGCCCTCACTGCCGCGCACCGCTTCGCGCACGGCCGCCGCGTCGGCGTCGACCACGAGCTGGAGGCTGCGCGGCGCCAGTTCGGCGGCGCGGGCGTCGGTGTGGAACACGGCGTTCTCGAAGCCGAGCCCGGCCACGGTGCCGACGACCCTCACCGTGCCGCCGTCGGTCCGCACCCGGGTGCCCGGACGGGCCCAGTCCCCGCTGACGACGACCTCGTCCACGGCCTCGGGCGCGCGTCCCGCGTCGAGTTCGTACGGTGCGAAGGCCGCCGTGGACCAGGGGTGGCCCACCAGGTCGGCGGGCCCGCCCTCGGCCCGTACGGCGAACGACCTGTCCTCGACGACGGTCCCGAGATCCCGCAGCTTCGCCACCACGTCGTCGGGCACGGCACGCGGCTGCGCGAGCTTCTGGTCGCGGACGCCGATCGGGGTGGACACCCGGACGGTGTCCGGGCCCTTGACGACGACCGGCGCGGCGGCGAACCGCTCGGGCCCCCGGTCGGGTGCGTCCATCGAGGACGCCAGGGCCAGCCCCATCACGGCGATCAGCGCCACGCCCAGGGAGAGGGCGACGAAGCTGCCGGCGAACGTGACCCAGCGGGTGCGCAGGGTGCTCAGCGCGGTGGTCAGCACGGCGCCGCCTCCAGCTTGGTCATGCGCGCCGCGACGTCCTCGGCGGAGGCGCCGACCAGTTCGCCGTCGACACGGCCGTCGACGAGGAAGACGACGCGGTCGGCGTAGGAGGCGGCGACGGGGTCGTGGGTGACCATGACGATCGTCCGGCCGTCCCGGTCGACCGTGCCGCGCAGCAGGGTCAGCACCTCGCGGCCGGTCCGCGAGTCGAGCGCGCCGGTCGGCTCGTCGCCGAAGAGCACGTCGGGGCGGGTGATCAGGGCGCGGGCCAGGGCGACCCGCTGCTGCTGGCCGCCGGACATCTCCGCCGGACGGTGCCGCGCGCGGTCGCCGATTCCGACCTGTTCGAGCACCTCCCGCACCCGGGCCCGCTTCGGGCGGCGGCCGGCCAGCCGCAGCGGCAGGGCGACGTTCTGTTCGGCGGTCAGCGAGGGCAGCAGGTTGAACGCCTGGAACACGAAGCCGATGCGCTCGCGGCGCAGCAGGGTCAGCCCGGTCTCGCTCAGCCCGGTCAGCTCGGTGCCGCCCACGGTGACCGAGCCCGACGTGGGCCGGTCCAGGCCCGCGGCGCACTGCAACAGGGTCGACTTGCCGGATCCGGAGGGGCCCATCACGGCGGTGAAGGTCCCCTTCGGGAAGGCGAGCGACACCTCGTCGAGGGCGGTGACGGACGTACCGCCCGCGCCGTACCGCCGGGTCACGGAACGCAATCGGATCGCGTCGTTGCTCATGTGCTCCCCCATCAGGGCCTGCTCCTCGGTTCGTCGGTCCCCCAACGAAACCGCGGAGGCCCCGCGTGGCGCAGTACGGCCCGGAGGAGACTCGGGGTAGTGCCAGGCCCACCCCCGAGGGGGGCCCTGGGCCGATGGCACCGGACCGGCGGGGCCGCTTACGGTCGTGCGCATGCACCCTCGCAATGTGTGGCAGGCCATGTCCCGGCCGGGCCTCCTCCTGTCGGCCTGGCCCTGGCGCGCCGCCGCGTATCTGTTCACCGGCGCGGCGGCCGGTGCCGTGACCCTGGTGGGGATCGTGACGGCGGTGGCGGTCTGCGGTGTGCTCGTCGTCGTCCTGGTGGGGCTGCCCCTGCTCGTCCTGGTCGCCCTCGGCGGGATCCCCGTGGCCTGGGTGGAGCGGCGCAGGCTGCGCCTGATCGACCGCGACCCGGTGTCCGGCCGGCACCGGGTGCCGACCGCGCCGGGACTGCGGGCCTGGCTGACCACCCGGCTGCGCGAACAGGGGACCTGGCGGGAGCTCGGGTACGCGCTGCTGTTCGCCGTGCTGCTGTGGCCGGTCGACGCCCTGGTCGTCACGGTCGCCCTGCTCCTCCCGCTGTCCGTGGTCGCCACCCCGCTGCTGATGGCCACGGTCGGCGACGGCGACGAGGCGAAGGTGCTCAAGCAGTGGACGGTCACCACGTGGCCGACCGCGTTCGGCGTCGCCGTGCTGGGGCTGCTCCTGTTGGGCCTGGGCGCGTACGTGCTCTGTGCCGCGGCGGGCGCCCGTGCGGGGCTGGCCCGGCTGCTGATCGCCTCCCGCGAGGGCGAGCTCGATGCCGAGGTGGTCGAGCTGGCCCGCTCCCGCGCCCGGCTGGTGGACGCCTTCGAGGCCGAGCGGCGCCGTATCGAGCGCGATCTGCACGACGGCGCCCAACAGCGCCTCGTGGCCCTGTCGATGGCCCTCGGCCTCGCCCGCCTCGACGCCCCGCCCGGCCCGCTCGCCGACCAGCTCGCCCGGGCCCACGAGGAGGCGGGCAGGGCGCTCGAGGAGCTGCGCGAGCTCATTCGGGGCGTCTACCCCAAGGTCCTCACGGACTACGGCCTCCACGCCGCGGTCAGCGACGCCGCCGACCGCTGCGCGGTCCCCGTCGACGTCGACCTCGAACTACCGGGCCGACCGGCCGAGGCGGTCGAGTCCGCGGCATACTTCGTGGTCTGCGAGGCACTGGCCAACATCGCCAGGCACAGCGGGGCCGGCCGCGCACGGGTGAGCGGCGGTCATCACGACGGACGCCTCTTCCTCGAAGTGCGCGACGACGGCCGCGGCGGCGCGGACCCGTCGGCAGGCAGCGGCCTCACCGGCCTCGCGGACCGGGTGTCGGTCCTGGCTGGCAGACTTGCCCTGACCAGTCCGCCGGGTGGACCGACCCTGTTGCGTGTGGAGTTTCCTTGCGAGTTGACCGAGGCGGCCGGCCGCTCCGCGTAGTGCTGGCCGAGGACAGCGTGCTGCTGCGGGAAGGACTCGTCGGTCTGCTCGGCCGCTGCGGCCACGAGGTGGTGTCGGCCGTCGGGGACGCGCGGGCGCTGGTATCCGCCGTCGAGGAGCACGCCCCCGACATCGTGGTGACGGACGTGCGCATGCCGCCCGGTTTCCAGGACGAGGGGCTGCACGCGGCGGTGCGGCTGCGCGAGGAGCGCTCCGCGCTCCCGGTCCTGGTCCTCAGCCAGTACGTGCAGCGGGCGTACGCCGCCGAACTCCTGGACTCCGGCGACGGGACGGGCGTCGGCTACCTGCTCAAGGACCGGGTCGGCCAGGTCGAGGAGTTCGTGGAGGCGCTGCGCGAGGTGGCGGACGGCGGGACGGTGGTCGATCCCGAGGTGGTGCGCCAGTTGCTGCGCCGCCGCCGCGATCCGCTGGAGCGGCTCACCCCGCGCGAGCGGGAGGTGCTGGCGCTGATCGCCGAGGGCAGGTCCAACGGCGCGATCGCCAAGGAGCTGGTGGTCTCCGAAGCGGCGATCGGCAAGCACATCGGCAGCATCCTCACCAAGCTGGACCTGCCTCCGGCGGACGAGACCCATCGCAGGGTCCTGGCCGTCCTCACCTACCTGCGGGCCTGACCCGCCGGGCGCGACCGGCGCACGGGAACCGGCGGGGGCGCGCGGCGGCCGGGAAGCACGGACCCGGGGCCGGACCTACGATGAAAGGGTCCTGTCCCCCGCAAGGAAGGGGGGCACCCCATGGCTCCCCGAACGCTCGTCCCCGACAGCGCCCTGGCCGGTCTCCGGGAGGACCTGGCGGGTGAGGTCCTCGTGCCGGACGACCCCGGCTACGACGCGGCGAGGACCGTCTTCAACGGCATGATCGACCGGCGTCCGGCCGTCGTCGCCCAGTGCGCCACGCCCGAGGACGTCGTCAACGCGGTGCTCTTCGGCCGGGAGGCGGGCCTGCCGGTCGCGGTGCGCGGCGGCGGCCACTCCGTCGCCGGCACGGCCCTCAACGACGGCGGCCTGGTGGTGGACCTGCGCCGGATGCACGCGGTGGTCGCGGACCCCGAGCACATGACGGTACGGGTCGGGGGCGGGGCGACCATGGCGCACCTGGACCGCGCCTGCCAACCGTTCCACGTGGCGGTGACCGGCGGCCGGGCCTCCACGACCGGGGTCGGCGGGTTCGCGCTCGGCGGCGGCTCGGGCTGGCTGGAGCGGAGGTTCGGCCTCGCCTGCGACAACCTGCTCTCCGCCGAGCTGGTCACGGCCGAGGGCCGGCACGTGCACGCGGACGCCGAGGAGAACCCGGAGCTGTTCTGGGCGCTGCACGGCGGCGGCGGGAACTTCGGGGTGGTGACCTCGCTGACGCTGCGGGTGCACGAACTGCCGGAGTTCTGCTTCGCGCTCCTGATGTTCACCCCGGACGCGGGTCCCGACGCGGTCCGCGCCTACCGGGACGTGTTCGACGCCCCGGCCCCCGACGCGGCGGGCGGCGCGGTGCTCTGCCTGACGGCCCCGCCGGAGGACTTCGTACCGCCGGAGCTGGTGGGGACGCCGGTCTACGTCGTGCTCACCACGTACGCCGGGCCGGAGGAGGAACTGCGGGAGGTCGTGGCGCCGCTGCTCGCGCTCGGCCCGGCGGCGACGGTGGTGACGGAGATCCCGTACGCCGACTTCCAGTGCATGCTGGACGATCCGCCCGGGCAGCGGAACTACTGGTCGGCCGAGTACCTGGACGCCTTCCCCGACGAGGCCGTGGAGCGCTTCTGCGCGCGGGCGGCGGACATGCCGGTGCCGACCGGGACCCAGCACCTGGTGTTCCCGATGGGCGGGCGGGTGGCGGACGGACCCTCCGCGTACCCGCTGCCGTGGCGTACGGCTCCGTGGGCCGTGCACCCCTTCGGGGTGTGGGAGGACCCGGCCGACGACGAGCGGGCGATCCGCTGGGTGCGGGACGTCCGGGCCGACATGCGGCCGTGGGCGATCGGCGCCGTGTACCTGAACTTCATCGGCTCCGAGGGCGCGGACCGGGTGGCGGCGGGCCTCGGCGCGGAGAACGCCCGGCGGCTGGCCGGGGTGAAGGCGGCGTACGACCCGGAGAACGTGTTCCGCTTCAACCACAACATCGTCCCGGCGGCCTGAGACCGCCCCCGTACCGCCCCTCACGGGGTGACGCAGGACACACTCGACACATGATCGCGCAATCCCCCTCCGGGGACGACGAGTTGTCGGGCCGGTGTACGAAGTGTCCGGTGCCGTGACCGTGGGGTGATGTCGCCGGAAGTCGGACGCGGGTAGCGTCCGGGGCCATGGACAACCAGGGCGGGATCACCGTGCAGCGGGCCCTCGAACTTCCCGGCCTGCGCGGCGGGCTCCCGGAGGTCGTCGCCGGCGCGGACCGGCTGCACCGGACGGTGCGCTGGGTGCACGCGGGCGAGGTGCCGAACATCGCGTCGCTGCTCAAGGGCGGCGAGCTGCTGCTCACCACGGGCCTCGGGCTCGGGACCCGGCCGGCCGAGCAGCGGGCCTTCGTGCGGCGGCTCGCCGACCGGGGCATCGCGGCGCTCGTGGTGGAGCTGGGGCCCCGCTTCGCCCGCCTCCCGGCGACCATAGTGGAGGCCGCGCGGGCGGCCGGCCTGCCGCTGGTGCAGCTGCACCGCGAGGTGCCGTTCGTGACGGTGACGGAGGAGATCCACACCGAGATCGTCAACGGCCACTACGCCCTCCAGCGGCGGGCGGAGGAGGTCCACCGGCAGTGCACGGAGGCCCTGCTCGGCGGCGGCGGGGTCCCGCAGGTGCTGCGGATCCTCTCCGACTTCGCCGCCAACCCGGTCTTCCTGGAGACCCCCGACGGACAGCTCCTGTACGCGGCGGGCACCGAGTCCGCGCCCGCCGACCCGCTCCAGGTGTGGGACGGGCTGCGCGGCGGCCGGGCGGCCCGCGAGTCGGGCCCGCCCACCGGCACGGTCCTGGTGGACGTGCCCGGCGGCGGACCCGGTACGGGCTCGGTGCGGGCCCGCCTCGTCCTCCTGGCGGTCTCCGGCGCCCTCTCCCCCGTCCACCGGATGGCGGCCGAGCGGGCGGCCGGGCTCCTCGCGGTCGTCCTCATGCAGGCGCGGCAGGAGGAGGAGCTGGCCGCGCGCGGCCGGGGCGACTTCCTGACCGACCTGGCGGAGGGCAGGATCACGGCCGAGGACGCCCCGGCGCAGGCCCGGGTCCTCGGCTTCAAGCCCGGGGACGGCCCGCTCCTGCCGGTGGTGATGCGGCTCGCCCCGGAGCTGTCGCCCTCGGGGAACTGGGCGCTGCTGGCCCGGGCGGTCCTGGAGGAGCTGTCCTCCGTCGGCGTGCCCGTGCTGCTCGGCGTCCGCCCGGTCGAGGGCCGGGTCCCGCTGCTGCTCGGCCTGCGTTCGGAGACCGAGCGCACGGCGGTCGCGGACCGTGTCGCGGCGGCCCTGCGCGCGGGCGTGGAGCGGGCCGGCCTGGAGCGGGCGGGCACGCACCCGCCGGTGATCGTGGTGGGCGTGGCGGGCGGCTGGGCGGCGGCCTCGGCGGGCCTGCGGCACGCGGCGGAGACGGCGACGGCGGCGCAGGGCCTGTCGGACCTGCCCTGGTACGACGCGCGGCGCCTCGACATCGACCTGCTGCTCTGGCGGCTGCACTTCCACGGGGACACGGTCCTCGGGGCCTTCGTGGACCGTGCGATCGGCCCCCTCCAGGAGCACGACCGCACCTCCCGGCCGCCGCTGCTGCCGACCCTGGAGACGTATCTGGCGCACGCGGGCCGCAAGGCGGAGACGGCCCGCGAGCTGCACCTCAACCGGCAGACCCTCTACAACCGGCTCGCCCGCATCTCGGAGCTCCTGGGCACGGACCTGGACGACCCGCAGACGGTCCTGGCCCTCTCCCTGGCCCTCAGGGCCCGCCGCCACACGCCGTAACCCCTGCTCAGCGCCCCACCAGCTCGTCGTACACGCTGAGCACGTGCGCCACCGTGTCGTCCTCGGTCGGCCAGGTGCCCGCCTGGACCCGGCCGGCGGCCGCCAGGTCCATCCGCCGGTCGGCGTCCTCCAGGAGGCCCCGGACCGCCGCCGCGAGGGCCGCGGAGTCCCCGTACGGCACCAGTTCGGCGGCGTCGCCGACGAGTTCCGGCACTCCGCCGACGGCCGTGGCGACGAGCGGCACGCCGAGCCGGAGCGCCTCCTGGGCGAGCGGGGAGCGGGCCTCCCAGCGGGACGGGAGGACGGCGACGTCCGCCGCCGCGAGCAGCTCGGCGACGTCCTCGCGGCTCCCGATCAGCCGGACCGGCAGGTCCTCGTCGGTGATCCGTCGCTGGAGGAGGGCCCGTTCGCGCCCCTCCCCGGCGACGACGAGGAGCGGCTGCGGGTCGAGGTCCCGCCACCGCCGGGCCGCGTCGAGCAGGGTCCGGTACCCCCGGCCGCGTTCGAGCGCTCCGACGGCCATCAGCAACGGGCGGTCGACGGCGCCGAGTTCGGCGCGCGCCTTGCCGTCGTGGAGGCAGACCGGGCCGTGGGCGGCGGGCAGGGTGACCGGGGCGAGCCGGGCGTCGCGGGCGCCGCGCCGCCGGGCCCGGTCGACCAGTTCGGAGGTGGTGGCGAGGACGACGCTCGCGGCCCGTACGGTCCGCCGTTCGAGGAGCCGGAGCACCCCGCCCCGCGCGCCCTCCGCGTGGCCGCGGGTGTGCCAGGTCGTGACGAGCGGGACCGGTGCCCCGCCGGAGAGCGCGAGCGCGGCCCGTACGGAGGCCTGGAGGCCGTGCGCGTGGACGACGTCCGCGCCGACGCAGGTGTTGCGCAGGGCGGTGACGGCCGCGGGGTCGCCGAGGCGCGGCAGCGGCACGAAGTGCGCGCCGGTGCCGGGGTAGTCGTGGACGCGGTCGAGTTCGGGAGGGGCGCACACGGTCACCCGCACGCCCCTCGCCACAAGGCCCGAGGCGAGTGATCGGACGTGCGCGCTGCTGCCCGCGCCGCCACCGCCCAGCACGTGGACCGTACGGAGCTGTGTCACGCGCCCAAGAATGCCAGCCCGGGCCCGGGACCGTACGCACGTTCCGGCACCGAAATGGAGTCGTTCCCTTGCGCGGAGGGCGCCCGACGCCCCGGCTCACCCCACGGGTTCACCCACACGGGTGAGCGCGTGAAGAGGTCGCGCGCTCCCCCCACACGGCGGCGGCGACGAGCGCGGCCGCGTGCGCGGCGAGCCCGAGCCGCCCGTTCCCTGCCGCGATCGCCCCGCCGACGGCGGCGCCCAGCGCGTGCGCGCCCGTGTCGCCGAGCATGGTCGACTCCCCGAGGTCGTCCGCGAGGACCGCGGCGGCGGCCCCCATCGGGGCGGCGGCGGGCGAGCCGCGCAGCAGCCCGGGGGCGGCGAGCGCGAGCACGGCCAGACCGGCCCGCCCCGGCCGTACGTCCACGAGGTTCACCAGATGGGCGCTGCCCGCGACGACGACCCCGGCGAGGACCTTGTCCACCGGCCGCTCCTTGAGCAGCGCCCCGGCCACGAGCGAGGCGGCCCCGATCCCGAGGAGCTTGACGGCCCCGCTGGTCACCTCGCCGCCACGCAGCGCCGCCGAGTGCGCCCGGAAACCGCGCCGGTGATCCCCCCGCACGTCGTCGTACGCCCCGCACGCCCCGGCCGCGAGCACGGCGAGGGCGACGGGCGCGCTGCCGCTCCCGGCCGCCGCCCCGAGGACGACGGCGGGCCCGGCGTACAGGTCCACCTCCCGCCCGGCGTGGTTCGTCCGCGTCCACCGCGCGTCGCGCGGGAGCCTCCGCAGCCCCTCGTACACCGCCCGGGTCGCCCCGGCGGCCACGGCGAAGGAGAGGGCGCGCCTCACCCGTCCGCCCGTGCGGCGGCGAGGAGTTCCTCCGCGTGGGCGCGGGCCGTCTCGGAGTCCTCCTGGCCGGCGAGCATCCGGGACAGCTCGCGGACCCGCTCCTCGCCCTCCAGGACGGTGACGCCCGAGCGGGTCACGGAGCCGTCGTTGGTCTTCTCCACGAGGAGCTGGCGGTCGGCGAAGGCCGCGACCTGCGGGAGGTGGGTGACGACGACGACCTGCGCGGTCCTGGCCAGCTTGGCGAGGCGGCGGCCGATCTCGACGGCCGCCTTGCCGCCGACGCCCGCGTCGACCTCGTCGAAGAGGTACGTGGGCACCGGGTCCACCCCGGCGAAGACGACCTCGACGGCCAGCATCACCCGGGACAGCTCACCGCCGGACGCGCCCTTGGCGATCGGCCGCGGCGGGGCGCCGGGGTGCGGGGCGAGCAGCAGCTCGACCTCGTCGGCCCCGGACGGCCCGTAGGCGACCCGCCGGCCGCCGACCTCGACGCCCTCGGGGTCCTCGGTCTGCGCGAGGGAGAAGGACACGCGCGCGTGCGGCATGGCGAGCGAGGCGAGTTCGGCCGTGACGGCGGCCGCGAACCGGTCCGCCGCCTCCGTCCGCGCGTCGGTGAGCCGCTGCGCGAGCGCCGACAGCTCGTCGCGCAGCCGGTCCCGCTCGGCGGTCAGCTCCTCGATGCGGTCGTCGTCGTTGTCCAGCTCCCCGAGCCGGGCCGCGCTCTGCTCCGCCCAGGCGAGGACGGCCGCCGTGCCCTCCCCGTCCCCGTACTTCCGGATCAGCTGGGTGAGGGCCGCGCGCCGCTCCTCGACGGCGGCGAGCCGCAGCGGGTCGGCGTCCAGGTCGTCGGCGTACCCGGCCAGCTCGGTGGCCACGTCGGCGAGCAGGATGGAGATCTCCCCCATCCGGTCCGCGAGCGCGGCGAGCGCCGGATCGTGCGACCGCACGGCCTCCAGGGCCCGGCCCGCGCCCGCGACGAGCGTGGTGGCGTCCACGGACTCGGGGTCCTCTGGCGAGCCCGCGAGCGCGGCGTGCGCGAGCGCGGCGGCGGAGGCGAGGGCCTCGGCGTGCCCGAGCCGCTCGGCCTCGGCGGCCAGTTCGGCGTCCTCGCCGGGCAGCGGGGCGACGGCCTCGACCTCTTCGAGCCCGAAGCGCAGCAGATCGGCCTCCTGGGCGCGTTCCCTGGCCCGGGTGGTGATCTCGTCCAGCTCGGCGGTGACGGCCCGCAGCCGCCGGTACGCCTCGCCGTAGGCCGCGAGCGGCACCGAGACGGCCTCGCCCGCGTACCGGTCGAGCGCGCCGCGCTGCCGGGCGGGCTTGAGCAGGCCCTGCTGGTCGGTCTGGCCGTGGACGGCGACGAGTTCGTCGGCGAGCTCGGCGAGCAGCCCGACGGGCACGGAGCGCCCGCCGAGGTGGGCCCGGGAGCGCCCCTCGGCCGAGACGGTGCGGCTGACGAGCAGGACCCCCTCGTCCAGCTCGGCCCCGGCCTCCTCGGCGCGCACGGCGGCGGGCGCGCCCGGAGGCACGCTGATCCGCCCCTCGACCACGGCCGACGCCGCGCCGATCCGTACGAGCGCCGGGTCGGCCCGCCCGCCGAGCAGCAGCCCCAGACTGGTCACGACCATGGTCTTGCCCGCACCGGTCTCACCGGTCACCGCGGTGAAGCCGGGCGACAACTCGACCACAGCGTCGTCGATGACCCCGAGCGACCGTATCCGCATCTCCTCCAGCACGCCCCAGACCATACGAGGTTTCCCTGGTCCGATGCGACATCGCCCCGGCCGTAACCCTCCGGCGCGCCGATCGTTCCCGCACCTGGGGCGGCGCGGCGGGCCGGTCAGCGCGGGGCGCCCCGCCACCCCGAGACGGGCAGGGCGAACTTGGCGACGAGCCGGTCCGTGAAGGAGGCGTGGTGCAGCCGGGCGAGCCGGACCGGGACGGCGCCCCGCCGGACCTCGACCCGCGCGCCCGCCGGGAGCTCCACGGTCCGCCGCCCGTCGCACCACAGCACCCCGTGCGGGGTGTGCGGCTCGACCTCGACCGCGAGCACCGACTCGGGGGTGGTCACCAGCGGCTTGGCGAAGAGGGCGTGGGCACCGATCGGGACCATGAGCAGCGCCTCGACCTCGGGCCAGATGACCGGCCCGCCGGCCGAGAAGGCGTACGCGGTGGAGCCCGTGGGTGTCGCGCAGATCACCCCGTCGCAGCCGAAGCCGGTCACCGGGCGCCCGTCGATCGCGAGCACGACCTCCAGCATCCGTTCCGGGGACACCTTCTGCACGGCCGCCTCGTTGAGCGCCCAGTCCCGGTGCAGGACGTCGCCGTTCTGGTGCACGGTGACGTCGAGGGTCATCCGCTCCTCGACCTCGTACGCCCGGGTGACGACCCGCTCCACGACCTTGTCGAGGTCGTCGCGCTCGGCCTCCGCGAGGAACCCGACCCGCCCCAGGTTGACGCCGAGCATCGGCACCCCGGACGCGCGGGAGAACTCGGCGCCGCGCAGCAGGGTGCCGTCACCGCCGAGGACGACGAGGAGTTCGCAGTCGTCGATCGCCTCGGAGCAGGCCTCGGGGACCTTCTGCACGGAGGACGGCAGCGGCAGGTCCGCCGCCTCGGCCTCCAGGACGCGGACGCCGAGGCCGGAGCGCAGCAGCCCCTGGACGACCAGTTCGGCGCTGCGCACGGCGGCCGGCCGGCCGGTGTGCGCGAGCAGGAAGACGGTACGTGGTGCGGTCTCTGGTGGTGCTGTCGTCGAGTTCAACGAGGTCCCTCCGCCACGGCGCGGTCGACATCCGCCGGATCCAGCGCGGGCGCCCCGGCCCGCAGCCACAGAAAGTACTCGACGTTGCCGGAGGGCCCGGGCAGCGGGCTGGCGGTGACGCCGAGGACGCCGAGCCCCAGTTCGCCCGCCTGCCGGGCCACGTTCTTCACGGCGTCGGCCCGGAGTTCGGCGGAACGGACGACTCCGCCCGAGCCGAGCCGCTCCTTGCCCACCTCGAACTGCGGCTTGACCATGAGGACGAGGTCGGCGCCGGGCGCCGTGCAGGACGCCAGGGCGGGCAGGACGAGGCCGAGCGGGATGAAGGACAGGTCCCCGACGACGAGGTCGACGGGCACGCCGTCGAGGGCGTCCGGCGTCAACTCGCGTACGTTCGTACGGTCCTTCACGGTGACCCGCTCGTCGCTCTGCAGCGACCAGGCGAGCTGCCCGTAGCCGACGTCGACGGCCACGACGTGGGCGGCGCCGGCGCGCAGCAGGACGTCCGTGAAGCCGCCGGTGGAGGCCCCGGCGTCCAGGGCGCGCCGCCCCTCGACCACGAGCCCCCGCGGCACGAAGGCCTCGAAGGCCCCGGCGAGCTTGTGGCCGCCGCGCGAGACGTAGTCGGGGTCGGAGTCGTCCTGCACGACGACGATGGCCGCGGCGGTCTCGACCTGGGTGGCGGGCTTGGTGGCGACGGTCTTGCCGACGGTCACCCGGCCCGCGGCGATCAGCTGGCTCGCGTGCTCCCGCGAGCGCGCGAGCTTGCGCCGGACCAGCTCGGCGTCGAGACGGCGGCGTGCCACTCCTGCCACGTTCTGTTCAGCTCCTGTTGTCGTACGGACGGGGGGCGGGGTGCGCGTCGAGCGAGGTCAGCTCGTCGCGCAGGCCACGGTGTACATCCTCGTACACCTCCAGGTGCCCGTCCGCCGGGAGGGCGTCGACCTCGGCGAGACGCGCGAGGCGGGCGTCGACGGCGGGGTGGCCGGTGAGCTCCCGGGCGACGCCGAGCGGGGCCGCGGCGGCGGGCTCGTCGGCCACTCCGCCGGGTGCTTCGCCGGGTACGCCGGGCGGCCCCCCGGATACGCCGGGTGCTTCGTCGGCCCGGCCGTCCGCCACCAACTCCGTCACCGGTTCCGCCACTGGTTCCGTCACTGGTTCCACCGGCTCCGGCATCGCGTCGCTCATGCCCCGACGCTACCGCGAAGCCCTGGGGTACCGTCGACGGCGATGGCGACGATCACGGAGTGCCGCGGCGCACTGGACAGACTTTCCGACAACCTCGCGCGGGCCGACGGCGACGTGCGCGGCGCGGCCGCGCTCGACCGCACCCTGAGCTGCCACGTCACCGACCTGGACACGACCTTCACGGGCCGGCTCGCGGACGGCCGGATCCGGGTGGACGCCACGGTGCAGGGCCCGCCGCCGGCCAAGGCGCAGATCCGGCTCGCGATGACCGGGGACGACCTGGTGGCGATGGTGGACGGGCGGCTGAACTTCGCGAAGGCCTGGGCCTCGGGCCGGGTCAGGCTGGAGGCCGGCTTCCGCGACCTGCTGCGGCTGCGCTCACTTCTGTAGCGCGGGCCCCGCCGTCGCGGCGGCGGCGGTGGCGCGTGCCCTCCGTCCGGCGGGCACGACCAGCGGCGTCCCCGTCTCCGGGTCCTCGATGACCTGGCAGCGGAGCCCGAAGACCCGCTCGACCAGCTCGGCGGTCACGACCTCGGCCGGCGGTCCCTCGGCGACCACCTCGCCGGCGCGGACGGCGATGAGGTGGGTCGCGTACCGGGCGGCGTGGTTGAGGTCGTGCAGGACGGCGACGAGCGTGCGCCCCTGCGTCTCGTGCAGCTCGGCGCACAGGTCGAGGACGTCGATCTGGTGCTGGATGTCGAGGTACGTCGTCGGCTCGTCGAGCAGGAGCAGCGGGGTCTGCTGGGCGAGCGCCATGGCGATCCAGACGCGCTGGCGCTGACCGCCGGAGAGTTCGTCCACGTACCGGTCGGCCAGCTCGGCGACGCCGGTGGCCTCCATCGACTCCCGGGTGATCCGCTCGTCCTCGGGGGACCACTGGCGCAGCAGCCCCTGGTGCGGGTAGCGGCCGCGGGCGACGAGGTCGGAGACGGTGATGCCGTCGGGGGCCAGGGAGGTCTGGGGCAGCAGCCCGAGGGTCTTGGCAACCTTTTTGGCGGGCAGGGAGTGGATCGACTGCCCGTCGAGCAGGACGCGCCCCTCGGCGGGCTTCAGCATCCGGGAGAGGGCGCGCAGCAGGGTGGACTTGCCGCAGGCGTTCGGCCCGACGATGACGGTGAAGGAGTTGTCGGGTATCTCGACGGACAGGTCGCGGGCGATGACCCGCTGCTCGTACGCCAGGGTGACCGCTTCCGCGCTCAGGCGCTGCCTCTGCCGACCGTCCATACCCGCGACTCCCGTTGTGTCCTCGTCCGTGACCGTGGCGGACGCTGACGACCACGACCCAAGCGGAGTTAGGTTAGCCTACCCAACTTCTTCGATCGTCCCGCGGGCGCCCGCCACCGCCCCGGTGCTACAACCCCAGCCGCGCGAGCGCCTTCTCCCCGTCCAGGGCGCCCGCCCCGGCCTCCGCCGCCGTCCACGCGGCCCCGCACAGCGCCCGTACGCCGTCCATGGGGTCGGCATCGCCGGCCGCCACCTGCTCGACCGCCAACGCGCCCCCGCCCGCCGAGGCCCGCCACGCCCCGCACACGAACCCGCCGTCCCCGTCGGCGACCACCTCGGGCTGGCCCGTGAGCAGCCCCCGCAGATCGGCCGCCACATAGGTCGGCCGGTGCTCGGGCGCGGCCGCGAGCAGCTGCGGCACGTCCGTCACCCCGGTCAGGACGAGCAGCGAGTCGACACCGCCGTTGAACGCGCCCTCGATGTCCGTGTCGAGCCGGTCCCCCACCACGAGCGGCCGCTCCGCCCCGGTCCGCAGCACCGTCTCCCGGTGCATCGGCGGCAGCGGCTTTCCCGCCACCTTCGGCGCGAAGCGCCCGCCGGTGGCGATCCGCACGACCTCCACGGCCGCCCCGTTCCCCGGCCCGATCCCGCGCGCCCCCGGAATCGTCAGGTCCGTGTTGGAGGCGTACCACGGCACGCCCCGCCCGACCGCGTACGCGGCCTCGGCGAACCGCTTCCACGGCAGCTCCGGCCCCCCGTACCCCTGCACGACCGCCACCGGGTCGTCGTCCGCCGACTCCACCGGCACCAGGCCCCGCTCGCGCAGCGCCACCGCGAGCCCCTCGCCGCCGACGAGCAGCACCCGGGACCCGGCCGGCACCTCGTCCGCGATCAGCCGGGCGACGGCCTGCGCCGAGGTGACCACGTCCCCGGCCTCCGCCGGCACCCCGAGCTCCGTGAGGTGCTCCGCGACCGCCTCCGGCGTCCGCAGCGCGTTGTTGGTGACGTACGCGAGGCGCATCCCGCCGTCCCGGGCCGCCCCGAGCGACTCGACGGCGTACGGGACGGCGAGCCCTCCCGCGTACACGACCCCGTCCAGATCGAGGAGGGCCGTGTCGTACGCCCCGCTCAGCGGCTCCGCGCTGCCCTCCGGCCGCGTCCTGCCGCCGTCCTGCCGTCCCCGGCCACCGTGCACCGTCACGCTCGCTCCTCGCCTCACCGGTCGTGGTCCCCCGCTCCCCGATCATCGCTCATGCCCCGGCCCACATACGATGTCGAGATGAACACCTCAGGTCACGCGGCCACCGACGTCCGCGACGACACCGCCGGGCTGCGTCTGGTCCCGTTCCGCGGGCTCCGGTACGTCCCCGAGCGGGTCGGCAGCCTCGCCGCCGTGACGTCCCCTCCCTACGACGTCGTCGTACGACCTGACGGACTCCTCCACCTGGAGTCGGCGGACCCGCACAACATCGTCCGGTTGATCCTCCCGCAGGCGATCACCGCCGGCACCCGCCACCGCAAGGCCGCCGTCACCCTCGACCGCTGGCTCGCGGACGGCGTCCTGGCCCCCGACCCGGTGCCCGCGCTCTACGTGTACGAACAGCGGGGCGACGGGATCCTCCAGCGCGGGATCATCGGGGCCCTGGAGCTCTCCGCCCCCGAGGCGGGCGTCGTCCTCCCCCACGAGGACGTGATGCCGCACGTGGTCGAGGACCGCGCCGCCCTGATGCGGACGACCGCGGCCAACCTCGAACCGCTGCTCCTCACCTACGTCGGGGAGGAGGACGGCGGGGGCGCGGACGCGGTGATCGAGCGGGCCACGGAGCGCGAGCCGCTCCTCTCCACCACCACCGAGGACGGCTTCTGCCACCGCCTGTGGGCGGTGACCGACCCGGCCGAGCAGGCCGCCGTCGCCGCGGACCTCGGCCGCCACCAGGCCCTCATCGCCGACGGGCACCACCGCTGGGCGACGTACCTGCGCCTGCGCGAGGAGCACGTCGCGCCGGGCCCCTGGAACTACGGCCTGGTCCTCCTGGTCGACACCGCCCGCCATCCGCTGCGGGTCCGCGCCATCCACCGCCTCCTCAACCGCCTGCCGGTCGCCGACGCCCTCGCGGCCGTCGAGGGCTCCTTCCGGGTGCGCCGCCTCGGCGGGTCCCTCCCGGAGGCCCTGGAGGCCCTCGCGTCGGCCGCGGCCGACGGCAACGCCTTCCTCCTCGCGGGCGACGGCGCCTTCCACCTCCTGGACCGCCCGGATCCGGCCCTCCTGGACCGCACGATCCGCGCGGACCGCCCCGAGGCCTGGCGCACGCTGGACGCGACCGTCCTGCACTCCACTCTCCTGGAGCACGTCTGGCACGTCCCGGACGCCCCCGAGGACATCGCCTACATCCACGACACCGAGGCCGCCGTGGACCAGGCGGAGCGCCGCGGCGGTACGGCGGTCCTCATGCACCCGGTACGCGAGGAGGTCGTCCGGGACCTGGCCCGCCAGGGCGTCACGATGCCCCGCAAGTCGACCTCCTTCGGCCCTAAGCCGGCGACGGGCCTGGTCCTGAGAAGCCTCGCGCTGGACTGAGGAACACCGCGGACGCAGAAGGGCGGCACCCCTTGAGGGGTGCCGCCCTTCTCACTCACCGACCGGGATCAGCCCTTGTCACGGTCCTCGCGGTCGAGCGCGACGTCACCGCCGCCGTCCGTCTCCTCTCCGGAGTCCTCGTCGGAGTCGTCGAACGCGTCGACGAACTCGATGCCGTCCAGCTCGGCGAGCCGGTCGGAGGCGTCCGTGGCGCCGTCCTTGTCGGCCTCCAGGGCCTTCCCGAACCAGTCCCGGGCCTCCTGCTCACGCCCGGCGGCGAGGAGCGCGTCGGCGTACGCGTAGCGCAGGCGCGCGGTCCACGGGTGAACGGCGCCGGAGGCGAGCTCGGGGCTCTGCAGCGTCACGATGGCCGCGTCGAGCTGCCCCATGTCCCGGCGGGCGCCGGCGGCCACGAGCCGCATCTCGACCTGACCGGCCTTGTCGAGCTTCTGCACCTCGGGCTCACCGGCCATCGCGAGCGCCCGCTCGGGCCGGCCGAGGCCGCGCTCGCAGTCGGCCATGACGGGCCACAGCTCGACACCGCCGCTCATCCGCCGCGCGGCCCGGAACTCGGCCAGCGCCTCGGAGTACTTCTGCGTGGCGTACGCGGCGAAGCCGGCGGCCTCGCGGACGGCGGCGACGCGGGAGGCGAGCCGCAGGGCGACCCTGGAGTACCCGTACGCCTTCTCCGGGTCCTCGTCGATCAGCTGGGCGACCATGACGAGGTTGCGCGAGACGTCCTCGGCGAGCCCCTTGGGCAGGCTCATCAGCTCCTGGCGCACGTCCGGGTCGATCTCCTCGCCGGTGACCTCCGGCGGGATCGGCAGCCGCTTGATGGGCGCGCGGTCACCACGGTCCCGGTCGCGGTCCCGACCGCCCCGGTCGTCACGGCGCCCGTACCCGCCACGGCTGTCACCACCCCGGTCGTCCCGCCCACGGAACCCGCCACGGTTGTCGTCCCGCCCACGGAACCCGCCGCCGCCCCGGTTGTCGTCACGCCGGAACCCACCGCCACGGTTGTCCCCGCCACGGTCGTCGCGCCGGAACCCACCACCACGGTTGTCGTCACGACGGTCATCGCGCCGGTCGTCACGCTGGTACGAGGGCCGGTCATCGCGCCGGAACGACGGACGCTCGTCACGCCGATCGTCCCGACGGAACGGGGGCCGGTCGTCCCGGCGCTCGTCACGCCGATCGTCCCGGCGGAAACCGCCACCCCGGTTGTCATCGCGCCGGTCATCGCGCCGGTCGTCACGCTGGTACGAGGGCCGGTCGTCCCGCCGGAACGACGGACGCTCGTCACGCCGATCGTCCCGACGGAAGCCGCCGCCGCCCCGGTTGTCATCACGCCGGAACCCACCGCCACGGTTGTCCCCGCCACGGTCGTCACGCCGGAACCCACCACCGCGGTTGTCGTCGCGCCGGTCGTCACGCTGGTACGAGGGCCGGTCGTCCCGCCGGAACGACGGACGGTCATCGCGCCGGTCGTCGCGACGGAACCCGCCGCCACGGTTGTCCCCACCGCGATCGTCGCGACGGAAGCCACCACCACGGTTGTCGTCACGACGGTCGTCCCGGCGGAAACCACCACCACGGTTGTCGTCACGACGGTCGTCCCGCTGGTACGAGGGCCGGTCGTCGCGCCGGAACGACGGACGCTCGTCACGCCGATCGTCCCGACGGAAGCCGCCGCCGCCCCGGTTGTCGTCACGACGGAAACCGCCGCCACGGTTGTCCCCGCCACGGTCGTCACGACGGAAACCACCACCGCGGTTGTCACCGCCCCGGTCGTCCCGGCGGTCGTCACGCCGGTCATCGCGGCGGAAGCCGCCACCGCCGCGGTGGTCGCCACCACGGTCGTCACGGCGCGGGCCGCGGAAGCCGCCCCGGTCGCCACCAGCACCGTCCCTGCGACGCGGCTCGCGCTCCGGACGGTCGTCGGGAGAGTTGGTGGGCATGGTCGTGACTCCTGTCTTCGGGTACTGCAGTCATTCTCGCGCAGCCGGCACCCCGCCGCGCAGTGGAGAAAAATCAAGGAAAAACAAAAGGACCCCTGGTCCCAGCATGAACGCTGGGACCAGGGGTCCTGAAGAATTGTTCGGCGGTGTCCTACTCTCCCACAGGGTCCCCCCTGCAGTACCATCGGCGCTGAAAGGCTTAGCTTCCGGGTTCGGAATGTAACCGGGCGTTTCCCTAACGCTATGACCACCGAAACCCTATCGGTTTCGAGCGAACAAGCACACTCTGTAGTTGTGTTCTAGCTCAAGAAACCAGCAACTGTTCGTTGCTTCAGAACTAACACAGTGGACGCGAGCAACTGAGGACAAGCCCTCGGCCTATTAGTACCGGTCAGCTCCACCCCTTACGGGGCTTCCACATCCGGCCTATCAACCCAGTCGTCTACTGGGAGCCTTACCCTCTCAAGGAGGTGGGAATACTCATCTCGAAGCAGGCTTCCCGCTTAGATGCTTTCAGCGGTTATCCCTCCCGAACGTAGCCAACCAGCCATGCCCTTGGCAGGACAACTGGCACACCAGAGGTTCGTCCGTCCCGGTCCTCTCGTACTAGGGACAGCCCTTCTCAATATTCCTACGCGCACAGCGGATAGGGACCGAACTGTCTCACGACGTTCTAAACCCAGCTCGCGTACCGCTTTAATGGGCGAACAGCCCAACCCTTGGGACCGACTCCAGCCCCAGGATGCGACGAGCCGACATCGAGGTGCCAAACCATCCCGTCGATATGGACTCTTGGGGAAGATCAGCCTGTTATCCCCGGGGTACCTTTTATCCGTTGAGCGACGGCGCTTCCACAAGCCACCGCCGGATCACTAGTCCCGACTTTCGTCCCTGCTCGACCCGTCGGTCTCACAGTCAAGCTCCCTTGTGCACTTACACTCAACACCTGATTGCCAACCAGGCTGAGGGAACCTTTGGGCGCCTCCGTTACCCTTTGGGAGGCAACCGCCCCAGTTAAACTACCCATCAGACACTGTCCCTGATCCGGATCACGGACCGAGGTTAGACATCCAGCACGACCAGAGTGGTATTTCAACGACGACTCCACCATGACTGGCGTCACGGTTTCACAGTCTCCCACCTATCCTACACAAGCCGAACCGAACACCAATATCAAACTGTAGTAAAGGTCCCGGGGTCTTTCCGTCCTGCTGCGCGAAACGAGCATCTTTACTCGTAGTGCAATTTCACCGGGCCTATGGTTGAGACAGTCGAGAAGTCGTTACGCCATTCGTGCAGGTCGGAACTTACCCGACAAGGAATTTCGCTACCTTAGGATGGTTATAGTTACCACCGCCGTTTACTGGCGCTTAAGTTCTCAGCTTCGCAACCCCGAAAGGTCACTAACCGGTCCCCTTAACGTTCCAGCACCGGGCAGGCGTCAGTCCGTATACATCGCCTTACGGCTTCGCACGGACCTGTGTTTTTAGTAAACAGTCGCTTCTCGCTGGTCTCTGCGGCCACCCCCAGCTCAGGAAGCAAGTTCCTTCACCAGTGATGGCCCCCCTTCTCCCGAAGTTACGGGGGCATTTTGCCGAGTTCCTTAACCATAGTTCACCCGAACGCCTCGGTATTCTCTACCTGACCACCTGAGTCGGTTTAGGGTACGGGCCGCCATGAAACTCGCTAGAGGCTTTTCTCGACAGCATAGGATCATCCACTTCACCACAATCGGCTCGGCATCAGGTCTCAGCCTTGATGTGTGACGGATTTGCCTATCACACGGCCTACACCCTTACCCCGGGACAACCACCGCCCGGGCTGGACTACCTTCCTGCGTCACCCCATCGCTTACCTACTACCACCTTGGGTCAGCGGCTCCACCACTCCCCTTTGCCCGAAGGCTCCGGGGCGGCTTCACGGCCTTAGCATTAATGGGCTCGATATTGGGCGTTTCAAAGCGGGTACCGGAATATCAACCGGTTGTCCATCGACTACGCCTGTCGGCCTCGCCTTAGGTCCCGACTTACCCTGGGCAGATCAGCTTGACCCAGGAACCCTTAGTCAATCGGCGCACACGTTTCTCACGTGTGTATCGCTACTCATGCCTGCATTCTCACTCGTGAACCGTCCACAACTCGCTTCCGCGGCTGCTTCACCCGGCACACGACGCTCCCCTACCCATCACAGCCTCCGTTGGGAGTACATGCTGCAATGACACGACTTCGGCGGTACGCTTGAGCCCCGCTACATTGTCGGCGCGGAATCACTTGACCAGTGAGCTATTACGCACTCTTTCAAGGGTGGCTGCTTCTAAGCCAACCTCCTGGTTGTCTCTGCGACTCCACATCCTTTCCCACTTAGCGTACGCTTAGGGGCCTTAGTCGATGCTCTGGGCTGTTTCCCTCTCGACCATGGAGCTTATCCCCCACAGTCTCACTGCCGTGCTCTCACTTACCGGCATTCGGAGTTTGGCTAAGGTCAGTAACCCGGTAGGGCCCATCGCCTATCCAGTGCTCTACCTCCGGCAAGAAACACACGACGCTGCACCTAAATGCATTTCGGGGAGAACCAGCTATCACGGAGTTTGATTGGCCTTTCACCCCTAACCACAGGTCATCCCCCAGGTTTTCAACCCTGGTGGGTTCGGTCCTCCACGAAGTCTTACCTCCGCTTCAACCTGCCCATGGCTAGATCACTCCGCTTCGGGTCTTGAGCGTGCTACTAAAATCGCCCTGTTCGGACTCGCTTTCGCTACGGCTTCCCCACACGGGTTAACCTCGCAACACACCGCAAACTCGCAGGCTCATTCTTCAAAAGGCACGCAGTCACGAGACACAAGCAAGCTTGTGTCCGACGCTCCCACGGCTTGTAGGCACACGGTTTCAGGTACTATTTCACTCCGCTCCCGCGGTACTTTTCACCATTCCCTCACGGTACTATCCGCTATCGGTCACCAGGGAATATTTAGGCTTAGCGGGTGGTCCCGCCAGATTCACACGGGATTTCTCGGGCCCCGTGCTACTTGGGTGTCTCTCAAACGAGCCGCATGAATTTCAGCTACGGGGGTCTTACCCTCTACGCCGGACCTTTCGCATGTCCTTCGCCTATCCATACGGTTTCTGACTCGCCTCACAGCCGGCAGACTGTGAAAGAGAGATCCCACAACCCCGCATGCGCAACCCCTGCCGGGTCTCACACGCATACGGTTTGGCCTCATCCGGTTTCGCTCGCCACTACTCCCGGAATCACGGTTGTTTTCTCTTCCTGAGGGTACTGAGATGTTTCACTTCCCCTCGTTCCCTCCACATGCCCTATGTGTTCAGGCATGGGTGACAGCCCATGACGACTGCCGGGTTTCCCCATTCGGAAACCCCCGGATCAAAGCCTGGTTGACGGCTCCCCGGGGACTATCGTGGCCTCCCACGTCCTTCATCGGTTCCTGGTGCCAAGGCATCCACCGTGCGCCCTTAAAAACTTGGCCACAGATGCTCGCGTCCACTGTGTAGTTCTCAAACAACGACCAGCCACCCACCACCTCACCGCACGCGGTGAGTTCACTGGGGCCGGCATCCACGAAGGTGACGACCAGACGGCCGTACCCTCAGACACCCAACAACGTGCCAGGCACAGTCCGTTCCTCGAATCCCGTGTTCCACGCCGAAGCAGTACTAGCGGTTTCTCGTCCCTGACTGTGCCAACTAATCAACGTTCCACCCATGAGCTGACCGTGCAGAACGTTCGTCTGCATCCGGTGCTGTGCTCCTTAGAAAGGAGGTGATCCAGCCGCACCTTCCGGTACGGCTACCTTGTTACGACTTCGTCCCAATCGCCAGTCCCACCTTCGACAGCTCCCTCCCACAAGGGGTTGGGCCACCGGCTTCGGGTGTTACCGACTTTCGTGACGTGACGGGCGGTGTGTACAAGGCCCGGGAACGTATTCACCGCAGCAATGCTGATCTGCGATTACTAGCAACTCCGACTTCATGGGGTCGAGTTGCAGACCCCAATCCGAACTGAGACCGGCTTTTTGAGATTCGCTCCGCCTCGCGGCATCGCAGCTCTTTGTACCGGCCATTGTAGCACGTGTGCAGCCCAAGACATAAGGGGCATGATGACTTGACGTCGTCCCCACCTTCCTCCGAGTTGACCCCGGCGGTCTCCTGTGAGTCCCCATCACCCCGAAGGGCATGCTGGCAACACAGGACAAGGGTTGCGCTCGTTGCGGGACTTAACCCAACATCTCACGACACGAGCTGACGACAGCCATGCACCACCTGTATACCGACCACAAGGGGGGCACCATCTCTGATGCTTTCCGGTATATGTCAAGCCTTGGTAAGGTTCTTCGCGTTGCGTCGAATTAAGCCACATGCTCCGCTGCTTGTGCGGGCCCCCGTCAATTCCTTTGAGTTTTAGCCTTGCGGCCGTACTCCCCAGGCGGGGAACTTAATGCGTTAGCTGCGGCACCGACGACGTGGAATGTCGCCAACACCTAGTTCCCAACGTTTACGGCGTGGACTACCAGGGTATCTAATCCTGTTCGCTCCCCACGCTTTCGCTCCTCAGCGTCAGTAATGGCCCAGAGATCCGCCTTCGCCACCGGTGTTCCTCCTGATATCTGCGCATTTCACCGCTACACCAGGAATTCCGATCTCCCCTACCACACTCTAGCCTGCCCGTATCGGATGCAGACCCGGGGTTAAGCCCCGGGCTTTCACACCCGACGTGACAAGCCGCCTACGAGCTCTTTACGCCCAATAATTCCGGACAACGCTTGCGCCCTACGTATTACCGCGGCTGCTGGCACGTAGTTAGCCGGCGCTTCTTCTGCAGGTACCGTCACTTTCGCTTCTTCCCTGCTGAAAGAGGTTTACAACCCGAAGGCCGTCATCCCTCACGCGGCGTCGCTGCATCAGGCTTGCGCCCATTGTGCAATATTCCCCACTGCTGCCTCCCGTAGGAGTCTGGGCCGTGTCTCAGTCCCAGTGTGGCCGGTCGCCCTCTCAGGCCGGCTACCCGTCGTCGCCTTGGTAGGCCATTACCCCACCAACAAGCTGATAGGCCGCGGGCTCATCCTTCACCGCCGGAGCTTTCCACCCGCCGAGATGCCTCGGCAGGTCGTATCCGGTATTAGACCCCGTTTCCAGGGCTTGTCCCAGAGTGAAGGGCAGATTGCCCACGTGTTACTCACCCGTTCGCCACTAATCCACCCCGAAGGGCTTCATCGTTCGACTTGCATGTGTTAAGCACGCCGCCAGCGTTCGTCCTGAGCCAGGATCAAACTCTCCGTGAATGTTTACCCGTAATCGGGTGAGACACTCGCGTTGAGCGGGACAGCCAGACCGGAATAAGGCCGGCTGTCCACAGCGTCCTCGCTGTGTGTGCCACCCCGAAGGGGTGGACTTTTTCAAAGGAACCTCGACCAACCGGAACCGGCTGGACGGGGTATCAACTAATCTGGCGTTGATTTTTGGCACGCTGTTGAGTTCTCAAGGAACGGACGCTTCCTTCGTACTCACCCTCTCGGGCTTTCCTCCGGGCTTTTCCCTTCGGTCTTGCGTTTCCGACTCTATCAGATCTTTCCGACCCGATTTCCTCGGTGCTTTCCAGTCCCTTTCGCTTTCGCTCCGGGCCCTTCCGGCGTGGTCACTACTTTAGCGGATTTCCCCGGTGACTCATAATCGAGTCATTCGAAACGCATTACGGCACGCCGAAATACGCCCTCGCCGAGGGGATCTTCTTGAGTAGTGGGTGGCCACTGCAGGGGGTGCTCGAACAAGCAGGCCCTGATCCAGCGGCTCGGGCCACATTACGCACTTCGTCGGCCCGAGTCAAGGCCCCCCTTGTTCCTCTTGCGGGGGGTGTGGGCGCGGTACGGGCTCACCGTCGGGTCGCCGTCGATCCAGAAGCGCCAGGGGTGCGGGGCGCCCTCGCCACCGACGCCCGTGCGGGGGCCGCTGCGGATCAGGGCCGGGGCCGGCGGGGTGCCGGTGAGGACGGCGAGCGGGGCGGCCGGGCCGGCGCAGGCGTCCTCGCCGTTCAGGGAGAGTGCGACGTCGAGGGCGGTGGCCAGGCGCGCCGGGCCCTTGGCCAGCTCGTCGTCCTTGCGGGCCGAGCGGCGGCGGGGGCGGGCCTGCTCCGCGCCGCTGACGACCTCGCCCGCGCGCAGCAGGACCCCGCTCGCGCTGCCCACGGGGCCGCACACCAGGTTGAGGCAGTGCCACATGCCGTACGTGAAGTACACGTAAGCGTGCCCGGGCGGGCCGAACATGACGGCATTGCGTGCCGTCTGCCCCCGGAAGGCGTGCGAGCCCGGGTCGATCGCGCCGGCGTACGCCTCCACCTCCGTGAGGCGCAGTTCGATCCGTCCTTCCTCCGTGGTGCGGACGAGGGTGCGCCCGAGGAGGTCCGGGGCCACCTCCAGGACGGGGCGGTCGAAGAAGGACCGCGGGAGCGGCGTACGGTCGGGGCTCTCGTTCATGGCGTCCGAGCCTAGTGGGGACCCGGTCCGGAACCGGTTACCGTCTTCGCGCGTATGTAGGGGTCAGGACCAGAAGGAGTGAAAGCCATGGGATTCAAGAAGCTGCTCGCGAGCCTGGGTGCCGGCGGGGCCAGCGTGGAGACGGTGCTCACCGAGGAGAACGTCGTCCCCGGTGGGGTCGTCCAGGGTGAGGTGCGGATCCAGGGCGGAAGCGTCGACCAGCAGATCGAGGGGCTGTCCGTCGGGCTCCAGGCGCGCGTGGAGGTCGAGGGCGGCGACCAGGAGCACAAGCAGGACATCGAGTTCGTGAAGTCGCGCCTCGGCGGGGCCTTCCAGGTGCAGGCCGGCGCGGTGCACGTGGTGCCGTTCGGGCTGGAGATCCCGTGGGAGACGCCGATCACCGCCGTGTCGGGGCAGCAGCTGCGCGGCATGTACATCGGCGTGACCACGGAGCTGGAGATCGCGCGCGCCGTGGACTCCGGTGACCTGGACCCGATCAACGTGCACCCGCTGCCGGCGCAGCAGGCGATCCTGGACGCCTTCCTCCAGCTGGGCTTCCGCTTCAAGAGCGCGGACATGGAGCGGGGGCACATCCGGGGGACGCGGCAGAAGCTGCCCTTCTACCAGGAGATCGAGTTCTTCGCGCCGCAGCAGTACCACGGCCTGAACCAGGTCGAGGTCAGCTTCGTCGCCGACGACCGCGAGATGGACGTCGTCCTGGAGATGGACAAGAAGCCGGGTCTGTTCACCGAGGGCAGCGACTCCTACCGGTCCTTCAAGGTGGGTCTGCACGACTTCCACACCACCGATTGGGCGGCTTACCTGAACCAGTGGCTCGCCGAGGTCGGCGGCCGTCGCAACTGGCTCTAGGCTCGGGTCCGTAAGGCCGCCGGGGCGATCGGGCCGCGAGGCAGGACCCGTCCCGGCGGCGACGGGCGATACGGAGGGTTTCTACGTGTCCGAGGGCAAGAGGGCGCCGCTCCCCCACGACTTCCATCCGCCGGTGGCGGCGTTCACGGTGGTGAGCGACGACATCGCGCCGGGCGGGGTCCTGAAGGACGCTCAGGTGTACGCGGAGGGGAACACCTCGCCGCAGCTGCGGTGGGAGGGTTTCCCGGCGGAGACCAGGAGCTTCGCCGTCACCTGCTTCGACCCGGACGCCCCGACGGGCAGCGGGTTCTGGCACTGGGTGCTGTTCGACATCCCGGCGTCGGTGACGGAGCTGCCGGCCGGGGCCGGGTCGGGTGCGTTCGAGGGGCTGCCGGCCGGTGCCGTGCACGCCCGGAACGACTACGGCGCGCAGGAGTTCGGCGGTGCGGCTCCCCCGGCCGGGGACCCGGCGCACCGGTACGTCTTCACGGTGTACGCGGTGGACAGCGAGAAGCTGGGGCCGGACGCCGACGCCTCGCCGGCGGCGGTCGGGTTCAACCTGCGGTTCCACACGCTGGGCCGTGCGCAGTTGATCGGTGAGTACGCGGCTCCCGCGGCAGGCTGATCGTTCGTTTGTTGTTTGCCCGCTTCTGGTCTTGGAGAGATCAGAAGCGGGCACCTTTTGTTTCGCGGGAAATTGCGTTGTCCGACCCGGCCGGCCCGGCCATCGTTGATCCAAGCCCGCCAGGGGGCGGGCCGGCATACGGGAGGTGGGCAGCATGCGGGACACGCTGGTACTCAATGCGAGCTTCGAGCCGCTTTCGACGGTCACTCTGAACCGTGCGGTGGTGCTCGTGCTGCAGGCCAAGGCCGTCGTCGAGCAGGCCCATCCCGAGCTGCGGGTGCGCGGTGCCGCCGTCGATCTGCCGGTGCCCCGGGTGATCAGACTCTGCCGGTACGTCCGGGTGCCCTTCCGAAGACAGGCTCCGTGGTCGAGACGGGGGGTGCTGGTACGGGACCAGCACCGGTGCGCGTACTGCGGGAAGCGGGCGACGACGGTGGACCACGTCGTGCCGCGGGCGCAGGGCGGCCAGGACACCTGGCTGAACACGGTGGCGTCCTGTGCCGAGGACAATCACCGCAAGGCCGACCGGACGCCGGAGCAGGCGGGGATGCCGCTGCTGCACCAGCCGTTCGAGCCGACCCCGGCGGACGCGATGCTGCTCACGCTGCGGGCGAGCGAGCGGTCCGCGCTGCCGGAGTGGCTGGCGAACTCGGCCGCGTAGTCCGCGTACCCGCGGATGCCGCGTGTATGCGAAGGGTCCGCCTCCCGGTGGGGGGCGGACCCTTCCGCGTCATTTGAGGGTCAGTTGGAGGATGGCGACGACGCCGACGGCGATGATCACCCCGCGCAGGACGGCGGGTGAGAGCTTGCGGCCGACCTTGGCGCCGAGCTGGCCGCCGATCGTGGAGCCGACGGCGATGAGCAGGACGGCCGTCCAGTCGAAGTCCGCGACGAAGAGGAAGAAGACGGCGGCGACGCCGTTGACGAGGGCTCCGAGGATGTTCTTGACGGCGTTGATGCGCTGGAGGTCGTCGTGGAGCAGCAGGCCCATGAGGGAGAGGTAGAGCACGCCCTGGGCGGCGCCGAAGTATCCGCCGTACATGCTGGCGAGGAGGAGGCCGACGAGGAGGGCGGGGCCGCCGTCGGGGTGCGCCTCGGACCCGGTCTGCTCGCGCCGGCGCTTCACGGCCGCCGCGATGCGGGGCTGGAGGAGGACCAGGACGAGGGCGAGTCCGATGAGGACGGGGACGATCGCGTCGAAGGCGTCGGACGGGAGGGCGAGGAGCAGGATCGCGCCGACGAGACCGCCGACGAGGGCGGCGGCGCCGAGGCGGAGGACGCGCTTCTTCTGGCCCTTGAGTTCGCGGCGGTAGCCGATGGCGCCGCTGACGGAGCCGGGCACGAGGCCGAGGGCGTTGGAGACGTTGGCGGTGATCGGTGGCAGTCCGGTCGCGAGGAGGACCGGGAACGTGATCAGCGTCCCCGATCCCACGATCGTGTTGATGGTGCCGGCGCCGATGCCGGCGGCGAAGACCGCCAGGGCTTCCCAGAGGGACAACGCCTTCTCCTTACAGGGTCGGTGAGTCGCCTCCCCGCTCCGGGACCGCCGGGGTCGAGGGGCTCGTACCGATCATGCACGAGAATTACGTGTACGTGTCAGTCAACCGACGGTTCGTCTCGCCTTTCGGGCGCTCCGGTCTTGGTGTTGAAACCGGGGGCGCCGGAGCCGATGTTGCCGAAGGCGCCGGAGAGGCCCTTGAGGGCGTCGCCGATCTCGCTGGGCACGATCCAGAGCTTGTTGGCGTCGCCCTCGGCGATCTTCGGGAGCATCTGGAGGTACTGGTAGGAGAGGAGCTTCTGGTCGGGATCGCCGGCGTGGATGGCCTCGAAGACCGTGCGGACGGCCTGGGCCTCGCCCTCGGCGCGCAGAGCGGCGGCCTTGGCCTCGCCCTCGGCGCGGAGGATCTGCGACTGCTTCTCGCCCTCGGCGGTGAGGATCGCGGACTGGCGGGTGCCCTCGGCGGTGAGGATGGCGGCGCGCTTGTCGCGCTCGGCGCGCATCTGCTTCTCCATCGAGTCCTGGATGGAGGTCGGGGGCTCGATCGCCTTGAGCTCGACGCGGTTGACGCGGATGCCCCACTTGCCGGTGGCCTCGTCGAGGACGCCGCGCAGGGCCGCGTTGATCTCCTCGCGGGAGGTGAGGGTCCGCTCCAGGTCCATGCCGCCGATGATGTTGCGGAGGGTGGTGACGGTGAGCTGCTCGATGGCCTGGATGTAGCTGGCGACCTCGTAGGTGGCGGCCCGGGCGTCGGTGACCTGGTAGTAGATGACCGTGTCGATGTTCACGACCAGGTTGTCCTGGGTGATGACCGGCTGCGGCGGGAAGGGGACGACCTGTTCGCGCAGGTCGATCCGGTTGCGGATGGAGTCGATGAACGGGACGACGATGTTCAGTCCGGCGTTGAGCGTGCGGGTGTAGCGGCCGAAGCGCTCGACGATCGCCGCGCTCGCCTGCGGGATGACCTGGATCGTCTTGATCAGGGCGATGAAGACGAGCACCACCAGAATGATCAGGACGATGATGACTGCTGACATCGTGTTCCCCGTGCCCTTCGCTGCCGGTTGACTGCCGGTTTGCTTTCGATGATCGAGTCTCGCAGACGCCGGAACGTCATGGGCGAGGTTCGGTCACATGACCACGGCTGTAGCGCCGTCGATCTCGACGACGTCGACCTGTTCGCCCGGTTCGAAGGTCTGTCCGGCGTCGAGCGCGCGGGCGGACCAGATCTCTCCGGCGAGTTTGATGCGGCCCCCGCCGGTGCCGTCGATCCGTTCCAGGACGACGGCCTGACGTCCCTTCAGGGCGTCGACCCCGCTGGAGAGTCCGGGTCCGTCACCCCGGTGGCGGGCGGCGAGGGGGCGTACCACCGCGATGAGCGCCACGGAGACGGCGGCGAAGACGAGTACTTGGGGAACGATGCCGAAGCCGAGGGCGGCGGTCACCGCTCCCGCGACCGCCCCCACGGAGAACATGCCGAACTCCGGCATCGCGGTGAGGACCAGGGGAATGCCGAGTCCCACCGCGACGATCAGCCACCACACCCACGCGTCGATGTCCACCCGTTCATGGTAGGGCGGCGGGTGCTTCCGGGACAGGGCGCGGTGCTGTGCGGTCACGGCGCCCGGCCGGTCTACTTCAGCGGCAGGCCGCGGGCGGTCCAGCGGTCCTCCAGGCGCTCGACGACGAGCGGGAGGCCGAAGCAGAGGGAGAGGTTGCGGGAGGTGAGCTCGGTCTCGACGGGTCCGGCGGCGAGGACCTTGCCCTGACGGATCATCAGGACGTGGGTGAAGCCGGGGGCGATCTCCTCGACGTGGTGGGTGACCATGATCATGGAGGGGGCGTACGGGTCGCGGGCGAGGCGGCCGAGGCGGCGGACCAGGTCCTCGCGGCCGCCGAGGTCGAGGCCGGCGGCGGGCTCGTCGAGGAGGAGGAGCTCGGGGTCGGTCATCATGGCGCGGGCGATCAGGGTGCGCTTGCGCTCGCCCTCGGAGAGGGTGCCGAACCGGCGGTCCAGGTAGTCGTTCATGCCGAGGCGGTCGAGGAAGGCCTTGGCGCGGTCCTCGTCGACCGGGTCGTAGTCCTCGTTCCAGGTGGCCGTCATGCCGTACGCGGCGGTGAGGACGGTCTGGAGGACGGTCTGGCGCTTGGGCAGCTTCTCGGCCATGGCGATGCCGGCCATGCCGATGCGGGGGCGGAGTTCGAAGACGTCGGTGCCGACGCCGCCGAGCTGCTCGCCCAGGATGCGGGCGGTGCCCTTGGTGGGGAAGAGGTAGCTGGAGGCGACGTTCAGGAGGGTGGTCTTGCCGGCGCCGTTGGGGCCGAGGATCACCCAGCGTTCGCCCTCCTTGACCGACCAGGAGACGTCGTCCACCAGAGCCCGTCCGTCGCGGACCACGGATACGTCCACCAGCTCCAGTACATCGCTCATGAGCGCGTTGTCTCCCCTTGCGGTCGAGTGTCGTCGCCTTGCGCCGGCGGGCGCGGCGTCCAGGGGAAAACCTACGTTATCGCCGGAGCGGGCCGGACAGGCCCTGCTGTTTCCCCCGAGTCCTTAGTCTGGGGGGATGCTTTCGGAACCACGCTCAGGACGTCTGGCCGCCTGGGGCAATGCCCTGCTGGCCGGGGCGGTGTCGCCGGACGAGGCGGCCATGGCCATTGTCGGGGAGGACGCGGTGCACCGCGTGGAGGGGCTGCCGGGTGAGGCGGGTCCGGTGGGGCTGACGCTGGCCCTGGGGCGGCTGCGGCGGCTCGGGGTGACCGGGTGGCGGGTGGCGCTGCCCGCGCCGGGTCATCCGCTGGGGCTGAGCGGGCCGCCGGACTTCAACGCGCGCGCGTTGGAGGCGGAGGAGGCGGTGGTGGGCTTCGGCGCGCCGTACGGCCTGGTGCCGGAGGTCTCGGAGGCGGGTCCGGCGGGGGACGTGCACGTGGAGGTGGTGTGGCGCTGCCTCGCGGTGCGGGAGGCGCCGCCGGCGGACGTGCCGTCGCTCGGCGAGGCGGAACGGGAGCTGGCGGAGGCGCTGCGGGACGCGACGACGGTGCTGACCCGGCTCGACGTGGCGGCCTCGGGCCCGGCGGCGGAGGTGGCGCGTGAGGCGTACCGGGCGCGGGCGGAGGTCGGCCGCGAGGTCCTGGCCCCGGGCTATCCGCCGCGCGCGGTGCGGGTCCTGGAACTGGCGCAGCGGATCGGCCTCCTCGTGGACCTGGCGTACGACCACGGCCACGGGGGCGCGGTGAGCGCGTCGGAAATGGCGGCGCGGGGGGAGGCGCTGCGGCCGGTGGAGCGGGTGGCACGGCGGGCGCAGGTCGCCGCGTACAACGCGTACGTGGAGGAGAGGGAGCGGGAGCGGGGGTTCTGAGGGTCGGGGTGGAACGTGCGGCAAAGGGAAACCCCCGGCCCCCGGGGGGATCGTCCGGGGGTCGGGGGCGTGCGGTGGCGGGTCAGTCGTTGACGGCGCCGTTGCCGAAGGCCGGGTTGAGCAGGCCGATCACGTTGACCGTGTTGCCGGAGACGTTCACGGGGACGTGGACCGGGACCTGCACCGCGTTGCCGGAGGCGACACCCGGGGAGTGGACGGCCGCGGCCTCGGCACCGGCGTCGGCGGAGGCGACGCCCGCGCCGGCGGCGACGATGCCACCGGCGACCATGGTGAGGGCAGCGGCCTTCTTGAACTTGTTCACTTGGTGATTCCTCCTGGTCGTCGCTGCGGCCGGTCCGCCGCAGCACGCCCTGGAGAACGCCCCGCCGCCCGGGAGGTTGCGCCGAACGGGGGACGTACACACGACGGTATGAACGGGTGAACGGTCGTGCGCCCGGCGCGCGCGGGGGGCGCGTCAGCGGGTGAGGCCGTGGCGCACCGCCCAGAGGGCCGCCTGGGTTCGGTCCGCGAGGTCGAGCTTCATCAGGATGTTCGAGACGTGCGTCTTGACCGTCTTCTCGGAGAGGACCAGGGCGCGGGCGATCTCGCGGTTGGACCGCCCGTCCGCGATCAGGCCGAGGACCTCCCGCTCCCGTTCGGTGAGGGACGGTCCCCGGCCCGTACCGCCGGGGGCGTCGTCCTGGGAGAGGAGCGCACCGGCGACCTCGGGCTGGAGCAGGACGTGTCCGGCGTGGACGGAGCGGATCGCGCCGGCCAGGGCGTCGGGGTCGATGTCCTTGTAGACGTATCCGGAGGCGCCGGCGCGGAGCGCGGGGACGACCGTGCGCTGCTCGGTGAAGCTGGTGACGATCAGGACCCTGGCGGGGTTGGCGAGCTCGCGGAGCCGCTTCAGGGCCTCGATCCCGTCCGTACCGGGCATCTTCACGTCCATGAGGACGACGTCGGGGCGGAGCTCCTCGGCGCGGGCGACGCCCTCGTCGCCGTCGGAGGCCTCCCCCACGACCTCTATGTCGTCCTGCACCTCCAGGAAGGTGCGCAGGCCTCGGCGGACGACCTGGTGGTCGTCGACCAGCAGGACGCGGATGGGCTTGTCAGCCACCGGGAACCTCCATCTCGATCGTGGTGCCCTCGCCGGGGGCCGAGGTCACGGTGAGCCGTCCGCCGACGCCGCCCGCCCGGTCCCGCATGGAGACCAGGCCGAGGTGGCGTCCGGCGCTGCGGACCGTACGCGGGTCGAAGCCCTTGCCGTCGTCGGCGACGGTGAGCCGGGCGCCCCGGCCGTCGCGGATGAGGGAGACCCGGACCCGTTCCGCGTCCGCGTGCCGCAGGGCGTTGTGCAGGGCCTCCTGGGCGACCCGGAGGACGGCCTCCTCCTGGGCGGCCGGCAGGGCGCGGACGCCGGGGCTCTCGAAGGTGACCCGGGCGGAGTGGGCGCGGTCCAGGACCTGGATCTGGGTGCGCAGGGTGTGGACGAGGCCGTCCTCGTCCAGGGCGGCGGGGCGCAGCTCCACGACGGCGGCGCGCAGTTCGTCGGCGGCCTCGGCGGCGAGCGCGGCGACCTGCTGGAGCTCGCCCTTGGCGCGGACCGGGTCGCGGTCCACGAGGGCGGCGGCGGCCTGGGCGGTCAGCCGGAGCGAGAACAGCTTCTGGCTGACGGCGTCGTGCAGCTCGTGGGCGAGGCGGGAGCGCTCCTCGGCGATGGTGAGCTCGCGGCTGCGCTCGTACAGGCGCGCGTTGGTGAGGGCGATGGCGGCGTGCTGGGCGAGGATCGAGAGCAGGGCCTCGTCGTCGGCGGTGAAGCCGCAGCGGCCGTCCTCCTTGGGGCAGCGCTTGTTGGCGAGGAAGAGGGCGCCGATGATCTCGTCGCCGTCCCGCACGGGCAGGCCGATGAAGTCGGACATCTCGGGGTGGGCGGCGGGCCAGCCCTCGAAGCGGGGGTCCTTGCGGACGTCGGCGAGCCGCTCGGGCTCGGCCTTGTGGAGCATCGAGGCGAGGATGCCGTGCTGGCGGGGCAGCGGGCCGATCGCCCGCCACTGCTCGTCGCTGACGCCGTCGACCACGAACTGGGCGAAGCCGCCGTGGTCGTCGGGGACGCCCAGGGCCGCGTACTCGGCGTCGAGGAGCTCGCGGGCCGAGGCCACGATCGTCTTGAGGACGTCGCGGACCTCCAGGTGGCGGCTCATCGCCAGGAGGGCGGTGCTCACGGCGGCCAGGCCGGAGCTCGGTCGATGGCTCATGCGTTCACCGTACCGGCGGGGCGTGACCGTCCGTATCCGTCCGGGGACGAGGCCGGGGCCGGTCCCGGGACCTAGGTCGAAGTGCCCTCGGCGGTCCGGGCGCGGGGACGAGGCGGCGGGCGGGGGCCGCGCCGGAGGGTGGAGCCGTCGGTGTCCGAGCGGATGGACGGAAAGGGGCGGTGGCCATGGCTGTCGCGATCGTGACGGGGGCGTCGAAGGGGCTGGGCCTGGCCCTGGCCCACGGGCTTGCGGGGCGGGGCTGGGACCTCGTCCTCGACGCCCGGACGGCGGACGTGTTGGAGGAGGGCGCGGCGGCGGTCCGCGCGGCGCACGGGACGCGGGTGGTGGCGCTGCCCGGGGACGTCCGGGACGCGGGGCACCGGCGGGAGCTGGTGTCGGCGGCGCGGGGGCTCGGCGGGCTCGACCTGCTGGTGAACAACGCGAGCGCGCTGGGGGCGGCGCCGCTGGTGCGCCTGGAGGAGCAGCCGCTGGAGGGCCTGCGGGAGGCCCTGGAGACGAACGTGGTGGCGGTCCTCGGCCTCGTGCGGGAGGGGCTGCCGTCGCTGCGGGAGAGCGGGGCGGGGACGGTGGTCGTGGTCAGCTCGGACGCGGCGGTGGAGGCGTACGCGACGTGGGGCGGGTACGGGGCGTCGAAGGCGGCGGCGGACCACTTGGCGGCGGTGCTCGCGGTGGAGGAGCCGGGGCTGCGGGTGTGGGCGGTGGATCCGGGGGACATGGAGACGGACCTGTACGCGGCGGCGGACCCGTCGGGGGTCGGCGGGCGGCCGAGTCCGGAGTCCGTGGTGCCGGGGCTCCTCTCCCTCCTCGACCGGCGTCCGGCGAGCGGGCGGTACGGGGTGGCGGGGGCGGCGTCGCCGGAGGCGGTGGCGCCCGCGTCTGGTTCTGCTGGTTCCGCTGGTTCTGCGCCCGCGCACGCGCACGCGAGGACCGCGGGGTCGGGCCGGTGAGCGTCGTGGTGGACGGGCTCGAAGGGCTGCGCGTGCCGGAGGAGCTGTCGGCCCGGGTGCCGGCCGAGCAGCGGGGGCCGGGGCGCGGCCGGGACGACGTGCGGCTGCTGGTGTCGCGGGGCGAGGCGGTGTCGCACCACGCCTTCCGGGAGCTGCCGGCGCTGCTGCGGGCCGGGGACGTGCTCGTCGTCAACACCTCGCCGACGCTGGCGGCGGCAGTGGACGGGCGGCTCGGGCCCGAGCCGGGCGGGGAGCCGGTGGTGGTGCACTTCTCGACGCGGGGCGACGACGGGCGGTGGGCGGTGGAGCTGCGGTCGCCGGAGCCGTCCGGCAGTACGCGCCCGCGTGCGGGCGGCCCGGCGGGGGCGGTCGTACGGCTGCCGGGCGGGGGCCGCCTCGCACTGGCGGGGCCGCTGACGCCGGGGAGCGGGCGGCTGTGGTGGGCGCGGGCGTACGGGGACGTGCCGGGGCTGCTCGGGCGGTACGGGCGGCCGATCCGGTACGGGTACACGGAGCGGGACCAGCCGCTGTCCGCGTACCAGACGGTCTTCGCCCGCCCCTCCCCCGACGGCGGGGGCTCGGCGGAGATGCCGAGCGCGGGGCGGCCCTTCACGGCGGGGCTCGTGGCGGAGCTGGCGGCGCGGGGCGTGTGGATCGCCCCGCTCTCCCTCCATACGGGGGTGGCGTCGGCGGAGGCGCACGAGCCGCCGTACCCGGAGCGCTTCGAGGTCCCGGCGGCGACGGCGGCCCTGGTGAACGCGGCGCGGGCGACCGGCGGGCGGGTGATCGCGGTGGGGACGACGGTGGTGCGGGCCCTGGAGTCGGCGGCGGTGGCAGGGCCGGTCGGGGCGGGGGCTTCGGCGCGGGCCGGCCGGGGCTGGACCGATCTGGTCGTGACGCCCGCGCGGGGCGTGCGGGTGGTGGACGGGCTGCTCACCGGGCTGCACGAGCCCGAGGCCTCGCACCTGCTGATGCTGGAGGCCGTCGCCGGGCGGGCGGCGCTGCGGAGCGCGTACGCCGCGGCGGTGAGGGACCGCTACCTCTGGCACGAGTTCGGGGACGTCCATCTCCTCCTCCCGGAGGAGAAGGGTCACCGTGCGCGTTGCGGAAGCAACTCGGGGTGAGTTCACGGCCTCCCCCGTGTGAGGCCGGGCATAGGACCCACGTCACTTACGAAGCCGCTTAGTGGAGACCTCAAGGTCGGATAAGGACGGAGAAAAACGGGCACACAGGACGTCCTTCGACCCCCTCCCGGCCCCCCGGTCCACTATCCGGCTTCGTAGGTCACACCTTTGCCAGCAGATTTTGCCGCCGCTAAGAATTGCATCCGTCGCCGCCGAGTGAGGCGTGTGCCGCCCCCGGCCGGAGCGACCCCCAGCGATTCGAAGAGGTAGTCCTGCATGTCTGCGAACACCTTTGGCCACAGTCGTCGTGGTCTGAAGAAGACCCACAAGGCCACGATCGCCGGCGTCGCCGCTCTGGGCGCCGCGGCTCTCACGCTCTCCCTGGTGCCCGGCAACGGTTCCACCGAGACCGAGCCCCAGGCTCTCTCCACCGGTACGCAGAAGGTCGCCTGGTCCTACGACGCGAACAGCGCCCAGGCCAAGGCGCTGGCCGCCGGCCTCAACGAGCAGCAGACCGCCCTCGGTCTGAAGGCTCAGCAGGAGGCCAAGGCCAAGGCGAACCTCGCCGCCCAGGCGAAGGCCGCCGCCGAGGCCAAGGCCGCGAAGGCGAAGGCCGCCTCCCAGGCGAAGGCCGCCGCGAAGGCCAAGGCCGCCGCCAAGGTCAAGGCCGCCGCCAAGGTCAAGGCCCAGGCCGCCGCGAAGAAGCGCGCCGCCGAGAAGGCCGCCGCCAACCGCTCCGTCACCCGCACCCCGGT
This sequence comes from Streptomyces cinereoruber, assembly GCF_009299385.1. Classification (NCBI taxonomy): domain Bacteria; kingdom Bacillati; phylum Actinomycetota; class Actinomycetes; order Kitasatosporales; family Streptomycetaceae; genus Streptomyces; species Streptomyces cinereoruber. The sequence goes on from NZ_CP023693.1 coordinate 1,844,406, forward strand.
CTTCGCGAACAACCTCGACGGCTGGATCCGCGAGGCGCTGTTCATCATGGACAAGCACGACATCCCGGGCAGCTACTCGGGCATCCACCGCAACATCATGCGCGAGTCCTCCGGCAACCCGCGCGCCATCAACAACTGGGACATCAACGCCATCAACGGCATCCCCTCGAAGGGTCTGCTCCAGGTCATCCAGCCGACCTTCGAGCGGTACCACGTCAAGGGCACCAAGTTCGACCTGTACGACCCGGTCGCCAACATCGTCGCGGCCTGCAACTACGCCGCCGACCGCTACGGCTCGATGGACAACGTCAACAGCGCGTACTGATCGCGCGCCGGTACGCCGAAGGGCGGCACCCCGTACGGGATGCCGCCCTCGGACGCGTCCGTCCCCGGGTTACTTGCGCATGACCTCGGGCTCGTGGCGGCGCAGCAGCCGCGCCACGACGACGCAGAAGACTGCCGCCATCAGGAGCTGGACGCCGAGGTTCATGCCCCACTGGGCCGCCGTGTGCTCCCACAGGGGGTCGGTGTCCGTGGGGTTCTTCGGGTCCCACGGCGGCATGAGGCGGGCCAGGTCGAGGGTGGTGCCGGCGCCGGCGATTCCCCAGCGGGACGGCATCAGCCAGGCGAACTGCTCCAGGCCGGGCGAGCCGTACACCTGGAACAGGATGCCGGTGAAGACGACCTGGACGATCGCGAACATCACCAGGAGCGGCATGGTCTTCTCGGCGGTCTTCACGAGCGCGGAGATGACCAGGCCGAACATCATCGAGGTGAGGCCCAGGGCGATGACCTGGACGCACAGCTCGACGGCCGGCGGCATGAAGAGGCCCTCCTCGGGCAGCGCCCGGGTGGAGAAGCCGATGCCGCAGATGATGACGCCCTGGAAGGCCGTGATCAGGCCGAGGACGATGACCTTGGACATCAGGTACGCGGAGCGGGAGAGGCCGGTGGCGCGCTCCCGTTCGTAGATGACCCGTTCCTTGATCAGTTCGCGGACCGAGTTGGCGGCGCCGCTGAAGCACATGCCGACCGCGAGGATCAGCATGATCGTGCCGGCGTCGCCGTTGAAGCGGGACGGCGGGGTCGGCGAGCCGAGGCCGAAGTCGGCCGGGATGACGACCGAGACCGCGCCGAGGACGGCCGGCAGGATCACCATCAGGCCCAGGAAGCCCTTGTCGGACGCGATCACCGAGACGTAGCGGCGGATCAGGGTCCACAGCTGGGAGCCCCAGCTCTGCGGCTTCGGCGGGCGGGACATCGCCTGCTGCGGCACCTGGACGGGCTGGGCGGCGACGGCGTCGATGTCCGCGGCGTACAGCTGGTAGTGCTGCGAGCCCTTCCAGCGGCCGGCCCAGTCGTAGTCGCGGTAGTTCTCGAAGGCGGAGAAGACGTCGGCCCAGGTGGAGTAGCCGAAGAAGTTCAGCGCCTCCTCCGGCGGGCCGAAGTACGCCACCGAGCCGCCGGGCGCCATCACGAGGAGCTTGTCGCACAGGCCCAGCTCGGCCACCGAGTGGGTGACGACGAGGACCGTGCGCCCGTCGTCGGCGAGGCCGCGGAGCAGCTGCATGACGTCGCGGTCCATGCCCGGGTCGAGGCCGGAGGTCGGCTCGTCCAGGAAGATCAGCGAGGGCTTGGTGAGGAGCTCCAGGGCCACGGAGACGCGCTTGCGCTGGCCGCCGGAGAGGGAGGTGACCTTCTTCTCCTTGTGGATGTCGAGCTTGAGCTCGCGCAGCACCTCGTCGATGCGGGCCTCGCGCTCGGCGGTCGCGGTGTCGCCGGGGAAGCGGAGCTTGGCCGCGTAGCGCAGCGCCTTCTGGACGGTCAGCTCCTTGTGCAGGATGTCGTCCTGCGGGACCAGGCCGATGCGCTGGCGCAGCTCGGCGAACTGCTTGTAGAGGCTCCGGTTGTCGTAGAGGACGTCGCCCTCGTTGGCCGGGCGGTAGCCGGTGAGCGCCTTGAGGAGCGTGGACTTGCCGGAGCCGGACGGGCCGATGACGCCGATCAGCGACTTCTCCGGGACGCCGAAGGTGACGTCCTTGAGGATCTGCTTGCCGCCGTCGACCGTGACCGTGAGGTGGCGGGCCGAGAAGGAGACCGAGCCGGTGTCGACGAACTCTTCCAGCTGGCCGCCGACGATGCGGAAGGTCGAGTGGCCGACGCCGACGATGTCCTGCGGGCCGAGGAGGGCGGTGCCGCCCTTGGCGATCGGCTGGCCGTTGACGTACGTGCCGTTGTGCGAGCCGAGGTCGCGGATCTCGAAGCGCCCGTCGGGCGTCGCGTGGAACTCGGCGTGGTGCCGCGAGACCTGGAGGTCGGAGACGACCAGCTCGTTCTCCAGGGCACGGCCGATGCGCATGACGCGGCCGAGCGACAGCTCGTGGAACGTGGTGGGGCTGCGGTCGGAGTAGGCCGACGACGCCCCCGCGCCGACGCCGGGACCCCCGCGTCCGGGCCCCTGCTGGTGCGGGACCTGCGGCTGCTGCCAGCCGGGCTGCTGCGGGGCCTGGTGGGGCTGCTGCGGGGCCTGGTGTTGCGGCGGTGCCTGGTGGGTGGCCCACTCGGCCTGCTCCGCGGCCTGGTGGGCCGGGACGGGCTGGGCCACCGGCGGCTGCTGGTGCGGCGCGGGCTGCCCGGCCTGGTGCCCGGTCTGGGCTCCGGCGGCGAGATTCAGCCGCGGGCCGTCGGTCGCGTTGCCCAGGTGGACGGCCGAGCCGGGCCCGATCTCCATCTGGTGGATCCGCTGGCCCCGGACGAACGTGCCGTTCGTGGAGCCGTGGTCCTCGATGACCCAGCTCCGGCCGCCCCAGCTGATCGTGGCGTGGCGCCACGAGACCCTGGCATCGTCGATGACCAGGTCACCCTGCGGGTCCCGGCCCACGGTGTACGACCTGGACGGATCGAGGGTCCAGGTCCTTCCATTCAATTCCAGTACGAGTTCTGGCACTCCACGCCCCACTACTTGTCCCCCGATGTACCCCCGTCGCTGGGAGTCCAGGGATGGCGAACATCCGGGGGGAACTATTTCAGGCCCGGTCCCCTCTCCGAAAGTCGGGGCGCGGGCCCGGCGGGCGGGCGGGGCGCCGGAGGGCCGCCCGGGGGCCGGTGTCCGGTACGCGGGACGGGGGGTCGGGGGGCGCGCGGTGCCGGATACGGTGGGAACCACCATGAGCGCATCGCAGACCTCAGACGTTTCCCCCTCGGACGTTCCCACCCTTCTCGTCAAGATCTTCGGGAAGGACCGTCCCGGGATCACCGCGGGACTCTTCGACACCCTCGCCGCCTACTCCGTCGACGTCGTGGACATCGAGCAGGTCGTCTCGCGCGGCCGCCTCGTCCTGTGCGCGCTCGTCACCGAGCCGACCGTCGCGTCGCAGGGCGAGCTCCGGGCGACCGTGCACAGCTGGGCCGAGTCGCTGAAGCTCCAGGCCGAGATCATCTCCGGCACGGGCGACAACCGCCCCCGGGGCGAGGGGCGCTCGCACGTCACCGTGCTCGGCAACCCCCTCACGGCGGAGCAGACGGCGGCCATAGCGGCCAGGATCGCGGAGGCCGGCGGCAACATCGACCGGGTCTTCCGCCTCGCGAAGTACCCGGTGACGGCGGTCGAGTTCGCGGTCTCGGGCTGTGAGACCGAGCCGCTGCGGACCGCGCTCGCCGTCGAGGCGCACACCATCGGGGTCGACGTGGCCGTGGTCTCCGCCGGTCTGCACCGGCGCGCCCAGCGGCTCGTCGTCATGGACGTGGACTCGACCCTGATCCAGGACGAGGTGATCGAGCTCTTCGCGGCGCACGCGGGCTGCGAGGACAAGGTCGCCGAGGTGACGGAGGCCGCGATGCGCGGCGAGCTGGACTTCGAGCAGTCCCTGCACGCGCGGGTGGCGCTGCTCGCCGGCCTGGACGCCTCGGTGGTGGACAAGGTGCGCGCCGAGGTGCGGCTGACGCCCGGGGCCCGGACCCTGATCCGTACGCTCAAGCGGCTCGGCTACCAGGTGGGCGTGGTCTCCGGCGGGTTCACCCAGGTCACCGACGACCTGAAGGAGCGCCTGGGGCTGGACTTCGCCTCGGCCAACACCCTGGAGATCGTGGACGGGAAGCTCACCGGGCGGGTCACCGGGGAGATCGTGGACCGGGCGGGCAAGGCGCGGCTGCTGCGCCGGTTCGCCTCGGAGGCGGGGGTGCCGCTGGCGCAGACCGTGGCGATCGGCGACGGGGCCAACGACCTGGACATGCTGAACGCGGCCGGGCTCGGGGTGGCGTTCAACGCCAAGCCGGTGGTGCGGAAGGCCGCCGACACGGCGGTGAACGTGCCGTTCCTGGACACCGTGCTCTATCTGCTCGGGATCACCCGCGAGGAGGTCGAGGCGGCGGACGGCGGCGAGGAGCTGCTGCACTGAGCCGCCGCCGCGATCGGCGGGTCGCGACGAGGAGGGCCCGGTCGTCCTGGGGACGGCCGGGCCCTCGCGCGTACGGGGACGGGGGCGCGGGGCCTCGTCGGCCGTACGGGACCCGTCAGTCGTGCGGGGTCCAGAAGTCGACGAGGGTGCCGACGCCGTGCTCGACCGACTTCCAGGAGCCGTCGAAGGCGAGGACGGCGAAGGCGGAGGTCGGGAAGCCGCTGCGGTTCATCCGGGTCGCGGTGTCGCCCTCGGCCCGGCCCGCGAGGGCGTCGGCGAGGGCGTGCATGCCGGGGTTGTGGCCGATGACCAGGAGGTCGGAGACCTCGTCCGGGACGTCGTTGAGCAGGGCGATGAGCTCGCCGAGCGAGGCCTCGTACAGCCGGTCCTCGTACACGGTCCTGGGGCGCTCCGGCAGTTCGTGCACGGCGAGCTTCCAGGTCTCCCTGGTTCTGACGGCGGTCGAGCAGAGGGCCAGGTCGAAGCCGATGCCGGTCTCGGCGAGCCTGCGGCCCGCGACGGGGGCGTCCGAGCGGCCTCGTTCGGCGAGGGGCCGCTCGTGGTCGGACACCTGGGGCCAGTCTGCCTTCGCGTGCCGGAGCAGCACGATCCTGCGGGGTGTATCGACGCTCATGGTCCACAGCTTCGCACGAAACGGGCCTCTCCGACTCAGAGAGGGAGCGTTTGCCGGACCTGCTCCAGGAACCGTCCGACCTTCGGGTCTCCCCCGGTCGCGTGTGCCTCTCCCGGCCCGGTCATGAGCAGCAGGAGGGCGGTGAAGGCGGCCACCGGGAGGGCGAGGACCCACCAGGGCAGCCTGATGTCGGCGCCGGTCGCCGTGGTCCCGGTACCGCTGCGCGTACGGACCGACATGGCCGCCTCCGTGGGTGGGTCTCCGCTTTCGCCGTCGTCTCCCAACGTACGGAGCGCGGGGGCCGCGGCCCATCCGGTGATCCACCCACTAGACCCTGAGACCCGCCCCCTAGGGGATGCGGGGGCCACCCCCCGGCCGGAGGGTCACGGGGCGGCGATGGAGGCGATGACGCCGATGACGACGGTGATGGCGATCATCGCGCCGAAGACGGCGAGCAGCTTCTTCTGGCCGTTCGGCGGATTGGGTTCGAGAACTGGCATGGGAACAGTCTCGCACCTCAGCATTCGTCCTCGACCGTCCGGTCCCTGCCCGCCAGGATTCCGACGATCATCTGAGGCACCATCAGGCCTCCCATGAGCGCGATGGGCAGTCCCCAGCCGCCGCTGTGCTGGTAGAGCACGCCGACGAGGAGGGGTCCGGGGATCGAGATGAGGTAGCCGACGCTCTGGGCGAAGGCGGAGAGGCGGACGACGCCGGCGCCGGTGCGCGAGCGCAGGCCGATCATGGTGAGGGCGAGCGGGAAGGCGCAGTTGGAGACGCCGAGCAGCACCGCCCAGATCCAGGCTCCGGCGGCCGGGGCGAGGAAGAGGCCGGTGTAGCCGCCGAGGCCGCACAGGGCGAGGGCGACGACGATCGGGCCCTGGGTCTTCATGCGGGTGGCGAGCCGGGGAATGACGAAGGCGAGCGGGACGCCCATGACCATGGTGACGGCGAGGAGCACGCCCGCGGTGGAGGCGGGGACGCCGGCGTCGCGGAAGATCTGCGGCATCCAGCCCATGGTGATGTACGCGCCGGTGGCCTGGAGCCCGAAGAACGCGCCGAGGGCCCAGGCCGTGCGGCTGCGGGTGACGCGCGGCGCGGCGGCCTGCGCCGGGGCCTTCGCTTCCGTACGGGGAGCGCCGGTATCCATACGGGGGGAGCCGGCTCCCGTACGGGAAGCGCCGTTGTCCGTACGGGAGGCGCCGGCCCGGCCGCCGTCGCGGTCGCGCAGGAGCGGGAGCCAGGGCAGGACGGCGAGGGCGGCGAGGACCGCCCAGACGCCGAGGCCGAGGCGCCAGTCCCCGCCGAGGGCGTCGGTCATCGGGACGGTCGCGGCGGCGGCGACGGAGGTGCCGAGGGCGAGCGCCATGGAGTAGAGGCCGGTCATGGTGCCGACGCGGTCGGGGAAGTACCGCTTGACGATGACGGGCATCAGGACGTTGCTGACGGCGATGCCCATCAGGGCGAGGGCGCTGGCGGCGAGGAAGGCGGCGGTGCCGCCGGCGAGGGGCCGCAGGACGAGGCCGGCGAAGATCGCGGCCATGCCCGCGCAGACGACGGCGGCGGGGCCGAAGCGGCGGGCGAGGCGCGGGGCGGTGATGCCGAAGACCGCGAAGCAGAGCGGCGGCACGGAGGTGAGGACGCCGGCGACGCTGCCGCTCATGTGGAGGCCTTCGCTGACCTCTTCGAGGAGGGCGCCGAGGCTGGTGATGGCGGGGCGCAGGTTGAGCGCGGCCAGGACGAGACCGAGGACGACCGGGACGAGGACCCGGCGGTGGACCGGGACGGCCGGTGCCGCCGGGACGGCCGGTGCCGCCGGGGTGCCCGGTGCCGCCGATGCCCCCGGGGTGGCCGGCGTGGTCGGGGTGGCCTGGGTGACCTTGGTGGCCTCGGTGTCCCGGGGCGCCGTGCCGGCGGGGCGGTCGCGGTCCGGTGCGGGAGAATCCCCGACGGTGGTGGCCGGTCGTGCGGCGGGGTCGAGGGTCTTCGGCTCGTCAGGCATGGAGCCATCATAGAATCATGGGATGATTGGTTGTCCAATCTCGAACATCCCGAAGCAAGTCTCGAACGAACGGGAAGGTGCCTCCATGGCCCTCGGCCATCCCCGGCGCGCAGGTCTCTCCGACCAGGTGATCGCCGAGCTGCGGAACCAGATCACCTCCGGCGAGTGGCCGGTGGGCTCGCGCATCCCGACCGAGCCCGAGCTGGTCGAGCAGCTGGGCGTGGCCCGCAACACCGTGCGCGAGGCGGTCCGCGCGCTCGCGCACAACGGCCTGCTCGACATCCGGCAGGGCTCGGGGACGTACGTGGCCGCCACCAGCGAGCTGGCGGGCGTCATGCACCGGCGGTTCGCGGGCTCCGACCCCCGGCACGTCGCCGAGCTGCGCTCGACCCTGGAGTCCGCCGCCGCGCGGTTCGCGGCGCAGCGGCGCACGGAGCGGGACCTGAAGCAGCTCGACGCCCTGCTCGTACGGCGCGAGGAGGCGTGGGGGACGGGGGACGCGGAGCGGTTCGTGACCGCCGACGCGGCCTTCCACCACGCGGTCGTCGCCGCCTCGGGCAACGAGGTCCTCACGGAGCTCTACGCGGACCTGGGCGACCTGCTGCGGCAGTGGCTACGGGACGACGTGGGGCGGGAGCTGCGGCCGGAGAACCACATGGACCACGCGCGCCTGGTGGACGCGATCCGGGACGGCGACGCCGAGCGGGCGGGCACGGAGGCGGCGGGCTACCCCTTCATGTGCCTGCGGAGCGCCGTACGGGACGCACCGGATTCACGGTCCTGAGGAGTCCGGCGCGGGCTCCGGGTCCGCCGGCTGGTGGGTGATCCAGGCGGCCCGGACCTCCTTCCAGCAGCGGCCGGTGAGCTGGGCGTAGTCGGCGGGGCCGACGTCCACGGGGGCGCTGTCGGTGTCGAGGTCCCACCACCGCTCGCACTCGACGTGGAGGCGGACCCGGTCGGTGCGCGGGTACGGGTTCTGGCAGTGGGCGGTGACGCGGGAGCCCTCGATGTCGGTGCGGCAGGAGGCGCCGAAGTTCTCCGGCTCCCCGGGCGCCGGGGCCGCGAGGGGGACCTCCTCGGCCGGGGCGGGGGCCGCGCGCACCTCGGTGGCGAGGGCGACCCCGGTCAGCAGCACGGCGACCGAGGCGAACGCCCCGAATCCGTGACGTGTCACGTGCATGCCCGTACCTCCTCCCCGTCAGCAGCAGACCTTCACGCTCTGCCTCAGTCTGGGGCCGTCCGGGCTACTTTTCGAGTCGAGTGTTCGATTTCGGCGTTCGGGCCCCGGTGGCCGGAAAGCGGCGAAGGGCCGTGCGCACCGCCCCGAGGGGCGGGCACACGGCCCTCGTCGTACGTGCAGGAGGCGTCAGGCGCCGATCGCGTGCAGACCGCCGTCGACGTGGACGATCTCGCCCGTCGTCTTCGGGAACCAGTCGGAGAGCAGCGCGACGACACCGCGGCCGGCCGGCTCCGGGTCGCTGAGGTCCCACTCCAGCGGGGAGCGGCTGTCCCAGACGGAGGCCAGCTCGCCGAAGCCCGGGATGGACTTGGCGGCCATCGAGCCCAGCGGGCCCGCCGAGACCAGGTTGCAGCGGATGTTCTGCTTGCCCAGGTCGCGGGCGATGTAGCGGCTGGTGGCCTCCAGGGCGGCCTTGGCCGGGCCCATCCAGTCGTACTGCGGCCAGGCGAACTTCGCGTCGAAGGTGAGGCCGACGACGGAGCCGCCCTCGCTCATCAGCGGCAGCAGCGCCATCGTCAGGGACTTCAGGGAGAAGGCCGAGACGTGCATGGCGGTGGCGACGGACTCGAACGGCGTGTTGAGGAAGTTGCCGCCGAGCGCGTCCTGGGGGGCGAAGCCGATGGAGTGCACGACGCCGTCGAGGCGGTCGCCGAGGTGCTCGCGGACCTGGCCCTCCAGGCGCGCGAGGTGCTCGTCGTTGGAGACGTCGAGCTCCAGGACCTTGACGTTCTCGGGCCGGGGCAGCTTCTTGGCGATGCGCTCGGTCAGCGTCGGCCGGGGCCAGGCGGTGAGGATGATCTCCGCGCCCTGCTCCTGGGCCAGCTTCGCGGTGTGGAAGGCGATGGAGGACTCCATCAGCACACCGGTGATGAGGATGCGCTTGCCCTCGAGGATTCCACTCATGGTGATCAGTGACCCATGCCCAATCCGCCGTCAACCGGGATGACGGCTCCAGTGATGTACGCGGCGTCGTCGGAGGCGAGGAACTTCACCGCGGCGGCGATCTCCCCGGGCTGCGCGTAGCGGCCCAGCGGCACCTGGGACACGATGCCCGCGCGCTGTTCGTCGGTGAGCACCGCGGTCATGTCCGTGTCGACGAAGCCGGGCGCGACGACGTTGAAGGTGATGTTGCGGGAGCCCAGCTCGCGCGCGAGGGAGCGGGCGAAACCGACCAGACCGGCCTTGGAGGCGGCGTAGTTGGCCTGGCCCGCGGAGCCGAGGAGGCCGACGACCGACGAGATCAGGACGACGCGGCCCTTCTTGGCGCGCAGCATCCCGCGGTTGGCCCGCTTGACGACCCGGAAGGTGCCGGTCAGGTTGGTGTCGACGACGGAGGTGAAGTCCTCCTCGGACATGCGCATGAGGAGCTGGTCCTTCGTCACGCCGGCGTTGGCCACGAGGACCTCCACCGGACCGTGCTTCTCCTCGATCTCCTTGTACGCCTGCTCCACCTGCTCGCCGTCGGTGATGTCGCACTTCACGGCCAGGCAGCCCAGCTCGGCCAGGGCGGCCGGCGGCTCGCCGGAGCGGTACGTGAACGCGACCTTGTCGCCGGCCTCGGCGAACGCGCGGGCGATGGCGAGGCCGATGCCCCGGTTTCCTCCGGTGACGAGAACCGAGCGGCTCAACGGATCACCCTTTCGATAGCGGTCTGGTAGCCGAAAACCTATCTGCATCGCTCCCGACATGAGGAATCGACCTCCCACAGTGGCGCCCGGGCCGCACTGTCGGGTCCCTACAGCTCGGGGGTGCCGGAAGACGACCGCCCGGCGGCCCGCGACCGGGCCCGACAGGGGCGGTCCGGGGCCCGGGGACACGGCCCGGTGGACGTCCGGGCCGCCCGCCGGACACCGGCGGGCCTTGTGCCGTTGCCCCAAGACCCGGCGCGCGGTGGCCGGTTGGGGACGGTTCCGCCGAGGGCGCACGCCAATGCGCAGCCCCGGCCGCCCCTCCCGTGATTGACTTCCCGGGCAGTTCCATGACCTCCATGACCGTCTTCCGAGCCTTCCGATCACCGAGAGCGAGGCCGCTCGTGGTCCATCAGATCGACCCTTCGTTCGTCGCGCTGCCCCTTCGGGCACTCGCCGACGCGGCGCTCGCCCGAGCGCGCGCGCTGGGTGCCGAGCACGCCGACTTCCGCCTGGAGCGGGTGCGCAGCGCCGCGTGGCGGCTGCGCGACGCCAAACCGTCCGGTTCCTCCGACACCACGGACCTCGGCTACGCGGTGCGGGTGGTGCACGGCGGGGCCTGGGGATTCGCCTCCGGCGTCGACCTGACCATGGACGGGGCGGCCCGGGTCGCCTCGCAGGCGGTCGCCATGGCCAAGCTGTCGGCGCAGGTGATCGCGGCGGCCGGCTCCGAGGAGCGCGTCGAGCTGGCGGCGGAGCCGGTGCACGAGGACAAGGTGTGGATCTCCTCGTACGAGATCGACCCCTTCTCCGTGCCCTCCGAGGAGAAGAGCGCGCTGCTCGCCGACTGGAGCGCGCGGCTGCTGCGGGCGGACGGCGTGGCGCACGTGGACGCCTCGCTGCTCACCGTCCACGAGAACAAGTTCTACGCGGACACGGCCGGGACCGTGACCACCCAGCAGCGCGTGCGGCTGCACCCGCAGCTCACGGCGGTGGCCGTGGACGGGACGACCGGCGAGTTCGACTCGATGCGGACGATCGCGCCGCCGGTCGGGCGCGGCTGGGAGTACCTGACCGGCACGGGCTGGGACTGGGACAAGGAGCTGGACGAGATCCCGGAGCTGCTCGCCGAGAAGATGCGGGCGCCGAGCGTAGAGGCCGGGCGGTACGACCTGGTCGTGGATCCGTCGAACCTGTGGCTGACCATCCACGAGTCGATCGGGCACGCCACCGAGCTGGACCGTGCGCTCGGCTACGAGGCGGCCTACGCGGGCACCTCCTTCGCCACCTTCGACCAGCTGAACAAGCTGACGTACGGTTCCTCGGTCATGAACGTGACGGGCGACCGGACCGCCGAGCACGGGCTCGCCACCGTCGGCTACGACGACGAGGGCGTCGAGGCGCAGTCCTGGGACCTGGTGAAGGACGGCACGCTCGTCGGCTACCAGCTGGACCGGCGGATCGCGAAGCTCACCGGCCTCGGGCGGTCGAACGGCTGCGCCTTCGCGGACTCCCCCGCGCACGTGCCGGTGCAGCGGATGGCGAACGTCTCGCTGCGGCCGGACCCGGGCGGCCTGTCCACGGAGGACCTGATCGGGGGCGTGGAGCGGGGCATCTACGTGGTCGGCGACCGGTCCTGGTCGATCGACATGCAGCGGTACAACTTCCAGTTCACCGGGCAGCGCTTCTTCCGCATCGAGAACGGGCGGCTCGCCGGGCAGCTGCGGGACGTCGCGTACCAGGCGACGACCACGGACTTCTGGGGCTCGATGGAGCAGGTCGGCGGCCCGCAGACGTACGTCCTCGGCGGCGCCTTCAACTGCGGAAAGGCCCAGCCGGGCCAGGTCGCCGCCGTCTCCCACGGCTGCCCCTCCGCCCTCTTCCGGGGCGTCAACATCCTCAACACGACGCAGGAGGCGGGACGATGAGCCGCGTCAGCAAGCCGTACGAGATCGTCGAGCGGGCCCTGGAGCTGTCCCGGGCCGACGGGTGCGTGGTCATCGCGGACGAGGAGTCCTCGGCCAATCTGCGCTGGGCGGGGAACGCCCTCACGACGAACGGCGTGACCCGGGGCCGTACGCTCACGGTGATCGCGACCGTCGACGGCGCGCAGGGCACCGCCTCCGGTGTCGTCTCCCGGTCCGCCGTGACCGTGGACGACCTGGAGCCGCTGGTGCGGGCCGCCGAGGAGGCCGCCCGGTCCGCCGGGCCCGCCGAGGACGCGCAGCCGCTGGTGGAGGGCGTGCCCGCCTCCCCCGACTTCACGGACGCCCCGGCGGAGACCTCCTCCGCCGTCTTCGGGGACTTCGCGCCCGCCCTCGGCGAGGCCTTCGCCCGGGCCCGGGCCGGCGGCCGCGAGCTGTACGGCTTCGCCAGCCACGAGCTGACCTCCACCTACCTGGGCACGTCGACCGGGCTGCGGCTCCGGCACGACCAGCCGAACGGGACCCTGGAGCTGAACGCCAAGTCCCCCGACCGCTCGCGCTCCGCCTGGGCCGGGCGCGCGACGCGGGACTTCAAGGACGTCGACCCGGCGGCGCTCGACGCCGACCTGGCGGTGCGGCTCGGCTGGGCGGAGCGGCGGATCGAGCTGCCCGCCGGGCGGTACGAGACGCTGCTGCCGCCGACCGCCGTGGCCGACCTGCTGATCTACCAGCAGTGGAACGCCGCCGCCCGGGACGCGGTGGAGGGCCGTACGGTCTTCTCCAAGCCCGGCGGCGGCACCCGGCTCGGCGAGACGCTCTCGCGGCTGCCGCTGACGCTGCGCAGCGACCCGAACGAGCCGGGTCTGGAGTCCGCGCCGTTCGTGATCGCGCACTCCTCCGGCGACGACTCGTCCGTCTTCGACAACGGCCTGCCGGTGGGTCCGGTCGACTGGGTGCGGGACGGGAAGCTGGAGCGGCTCGTCACCACCCGGCACTCGGCGGGGCTTACTCGGTTGCCCGTGGCCCCGGGAGCGGGGAACCTGATCCTGGACGGCGGCGGGGAGCGTTCGCTGGAGGAGATGGTGGCCTCCACCGAGCGCGGTCTGCTGCTGACCTGCCTCTGGTACATCCGCGAGGTCGATCCGGCGACGCTGCTGCTCACCGGACTGACCCGGGACGGCGTCTACCTGGTCGAGAACGGCGAGGTGGTCGGCGAGGTGAACAACTTCCGGTTCAACGAGTCGCCGGTGGACCTGCTGTCGCGGGCCTCGGAGGCGGGCCGTACGGAGAAGACGCTGCCGCGCGAGTGGAGCGACTGGTTCACCCGGGCCGCGATGCCCGCCCTGCGGGTGCCGGACTTCAACATGAGCTCGGTCAGCAAGGGGGTCTGACCCACCTAGACTGGGCCCCGGCATCACCCCGATCAATCAAGGAGACGGACGACCGTGACGGACATCGTCGACGAGCTGAAGTGGCGCGGGCTCTTCGCCCAGTCCACCGATGAGGACGCACTGCGCAAGGCTCTCTCGGACGGTCCCGTCACGTTCTATTGCGGTTTCGACCCGACCGCGGCCAGTCTCCACGTCGGCCACCTGGTCCAGGTCCTCACCGTCCGCCGGCTCCAGCGGGCCGGGCACCGGCCGCTGGCGCTGGTCGGCGGGGCCACCGGGCAGATCGGCGACCCGCGGCCGACGGCCGAGCGCACCCTGAACGACCCCGAGACGGTCGCGAACTGGGTGAACCGGCTGCGGACCCAGATCGAGCCGTTCCTCTCCTTCGAGGGGGAGAACGCGGCGGTCATGGTGAACAACCTGGACTGGACCGCCGGGCTCTCGGCGATCGAGTTCCTGCGGGACATCGGCAAGCACTTCCGGGTCAACAAGATGCTGACCAAGGACTCCGTGGCCCGGCGCCTGGAGTCCGAGCAGGGCATCAGCTACACGGAGTTCAGCTACCAGCTCCTCCAGGGCATGGACTTCCTGGAGCTGTACCGCCGCTACGGCTGCACGCTCCAGCAGGGCGGCTCGGACCAGTGGGGCAACCTGGTGGCCGGGCTGGACCTGATCCACCGCCTGGAGCCGGGGGCCGAGGTCCACGCGCTCGCGACCCCGCTGATGGTCAAGGCGGACGGCACCAAGTTCGGCAAGACCGAGGGCGGGGCCGTCTGGCTGGACCCGGAGATGACCACGCCGTACGCGTTCTACCAGTTCTGGCTGAACGTGGACGACCGGGACATCTCCACGTACATGCGGATCCTCTCCTTCAAGTCCCGTGAGGAGCTGGAGGAGCTGGAGGCGCAGACCGCCGAGCGGCCGCAGGCCCGGGCGGCCCAGCGGGCGCTGGCCGAGGAGCTGACGACCCTGGTGCACGGCGCCGAGCAGTGCGCGGCCGTCATCGCCGCCTCCAAGGCGCTGTTCGGCCAGGGCGACCTGGCCGGGCTGGACGACGCGACGCTGGCCGCGGCCCTGTCCGAGCTGCCGCACGCGCGCGTGTCGGAGCTCGGCCAGGTCGTGGACCTGTTCGCCGAGGTCGGTCTGGTGGCGAGCAAGTCGGCGGCGCGCCGCACGGTGAAGGAGGGCGGGGCGTACGTGAACAACGCGAAGGTCACCGCCGAGGACGCCGAGGTGTCGGCGGACGACCTGCTGCACGGGCGCTGGCTGGTGCTGCGGCGCGGCAAGAAGAACCTGGCGGCGATCGAGTTCACCGGCGCCTGACGGGTCCGCCCGTACGACACGACCGGGGGCCCGGTACGGCACGTGGTGTGCCGTACCGGGCCCCCGGTCGTGTCCCGCCGTCAGGCCCGTCGTCTGTCGCCCTTGATCGAGGCCCAGAGCATGTCGCCCAGGCCGACGACGACGACCGCGCCGATCAGCTGGAGCAGATGGCGGATCCAGTCGATGCCCTTGGTGTCGTTGACGCCGATCCAGGTCGCGACCGCGTTTCCGAGGACGCTGCCGAGGATGCCGAACACGACCGTCAGCCAGAGCGGGATCTGCTGCTTGCCCGGCAGGATCGCCTTCGCGATCAGACCGAGGACGAGTCCCACGATGATCGCCCACAACCAACCCATTGTCGCCTCCTTGTACGCATGTGGGCCCAGTCTCGGCTTTCCGGACGTACGCTGCATGTCGGACACCGCCATACGTGCCCCGGTCTCGTGGGCGCGGAGGGGCGGGCGTACCGTGGAACGAGGACCGGACCGGGGTGGGTCCGGCGCGACCGGCGGGTGGTGAAGGGCGATGCCGAAGCGTGGTGGAACCGAGGTCTTCCGGATCACGGGGGCCCGGCAGGGGCTCGCCGACGACGTCCGGGGACGGCAGCGGAGGTACGTCATCTCGATGACGGTCCGGACGCTCTCCGTGATCGCCGCCGCGGTGCTGTGGAACGTCGAGCGGCACGTGGCGATCGTGGCCCTCGCCCTGGGCATCCTCCTGCCGTACGTCGCCGTGGTGATCGCGAACGCGGGACGCGAGTCGGCCCCGTCCCTTCCCTCCACGTTCGTACCGACTCCGGCGCGGCCCGCGCTCGGTGCGGGAGAGCCGACGGAGGAGCCGGCGGAAGAGGCCGGGGCGCCCCCGGGGACGGGCCGCCCGTACGGCCGGAACTGATCACCGAGCGTGGCCGGAAACCTCAAGAAAAGCTCAGATCAATCATGAAGTTCCAGTGCACCACACCCCGTGTGCCGTGACATACTGCCTACGCGCTCCGCATCCCCCGTCGGAGCGACGGACCGATGCCGGGCAGCTCCCCCCGTGGCTGCTCGGCATCGCCCTTGTTGGACAATGATCGGGTGATCATGGGTCCAGTGAGCGAAGAGAAGCCGATCTGTTCGGCCAAGGGGTGCCGCGCCGACGCCGTCTGGGTGCTCGCGTGGAACAACCCCAAGCTGCACACGCCGGAGCGGCGCAAGACCTGGCTCGCGTGCGAGGAGCACCGCGAACACCTCTCGCAGTTCCTGGGCGTACGGGGCTTCCTCAAGGACGTCGTGCCGCTGGCCGACTGGGAGTCCGAGGCCCCTTGAGACAGGGCTCCAAGACGGGGGTCAGCCGCCGATCGCGGACATCGGGCGGTCGGGCTGGAGGAAGCTCGGGTCGTCGAGGCCGGAGCCGGCCTTCTTGCCCCACATGGCCTTCTTCCAGATCTCCGCGACCTCGGCGTCCCCCGCGTCCGAGCGGAGCGCGGCCCGCAGGTCGGTCTCCTCGGTGGCGAAGAGGCAGGTGCGGACCTGTCCGTCGGCGGTGAGCCGGGTGCGGTCGCAGGCCCGGCAGAACGGGCGGGTGACGGAGGCGATGACGCCGACCGTATGCGGTCCGCCGTCCACGACCCAGCGCTCGGCGGGGGCGGAGCCGCGCTCGTCGGCGCCCTCCGGGGTCAGGGTGAAGCGGGTGCGCAGGGACTCCAGGATGTCCCCGGCGGTGATCATGCCGTCGCGTTTCCAGCCGTGCTGGGCGTCGAGGGGCATCTGCTCGATGAAGCGGAGCTCGTACCCCTCCTCGATCGCCCAGGCGAGCAGGTCGGGGGCCTCGTCGTCGTTGAGCCCGGGCATCAGGACGGCGTTGACCTTGACCGGGACGAGGCCGGCGTCGCGGGCGGCGGCCATGCCGTCGAGGACGTCGCGGTGCCGGTCGCGGCGGGTGAGGGTCTTGAAGACGTCCGGGCGCAGGGTGTCCAGGGAGACGTTGACCCGGTCGAGGCCCGCGGCCTTCAGGGCGGTCGCGGTGCGCTTGAGCCCGATGCCGTTGGTGGTGAGGGACATCCGGGGGCGGGGCTCCAGGGCCGCGCAGCGCTCGACGATCCCGACGAGGCCGGGGCGGAGCAGGGGCTCGCCGCCGGTGAAGCGGACCTCGGTGACGCCGAGGTCGGTGACGGCGATGCGGATGAGGCGGACGATCTCGTCGTCCGTGAGCAGGTCCGGCTTGGCGAGCCACTGGAGGCCCTCTTCCGGCATGCAGTAGGTGCAGCGCAGGTTGCACCGGTCCGTGAGCGAGACGCGCAGGTCGGTGGCGACCCGGCCGAAGGTGTCGATGAGCACGGTGGGCCCCCTCCCCGTCTGTGGATCGGTTCGTTTCGATCGCCTTGTTCCGAGCCTACGCGAGCGGTCCGACATCCAGCAGGGCAGATTGTCACGAGGACCGGCGCGGCCGCGTCGTAGAACTCTACGACGCGGCCGTCCGTGCGTGGCGGAACGTATACGGTTCAGTGCGCTCCGACACCGGTGAGGGACTTGACCTCCAGCTCCGCGTACTTGCCCTTGTCCGGCTCCTCCTTGGAGAGGATCGAGCCGAGCCAGCCGAGCAGGAAGCCGAGCGGGATGGAGACGAGGCCGGGGTTCTCCAGCGGGAACCAGTAGAAGTCGACGTCCTTGAACATCGAGGTGGGCTTGCCGGAGACGACCGGCGAGAACAGCACCAGGACGACGGCGGAGACCAGGCCGCCGTAGATCGACCACAGGGCGCCCTGCGTGGTGAACCGCTTCCAGAAGAGGGAGTACAGGATCGTCGGCAGGTTGGCGGAGGCGGCGACCGCGAAGGCGAGGGCGACCAGGCCGGCGACGTTGAGGTCGCGGGCGAGGGCGCCGAGCGCGATGGAGACGACGCCGATGAGGACGGTCGCCCAGCGGGCGGCCCGCACCTCCTCCTTCTCCGTGGCCTTCCCACGCCGGATGACGTTGGCGTAGATGTCGTGCGCGAAGGACGACGAGGAGGCCAGGGTCAGTCCGGCGACGACGGCGAGGATGGTCGCGAAGGCGACGGCGGAGATGACGGCGAGGAGGATCGCGCCGCCGGTGGAGCCGGCTCCGCCGCCGACCTCCAGGGCCGCGAGCGGGGCGGCGGTGTTGCCGGCCTTGTTGGAGGCGACGATGTCGCTGTTCTTGAGCAGGGCGGCGGCGCCGAAGCCGAGGACGATCGTCATCAGGTAGAAGGCGCCGATGATGCCGATGGCCCAGTTGACGGACTTCCGGGCGGCCTTGGCGGTCGGGACCGTGTAGAAGCGGATCAGGATGTGGGGCAGGCCGGCCGTGCCGAGGACGAGCGCGATGCCGAGCGAGAGGAAGTCCAGCTTCGAGGTGGCGCTGACGCCGTACTTGAGGCCGGGCTCCAGGAAGGCCTGGCCCTTGCCGCTGTTGGTGGCGGCCGCGCCGAGCAGGTCCGAGAGATTGAAGTCGAACTTCAGCAGGATGAGGAAGGTGATCAGGAGCGTGCCCGCGATGAGCAGCACGGCCTTGACCATCTGCACCCAGGTGGTGCCCTTCATGCCGCCGATGGTCACGTACACGATCATCAGGACGCCGACGAGGGCGACGATCGCGATCTTGCCGCCGTCGCTGGTGATGCCGAGGAGCAGCGAGACGAGGACGCCGGCGCCGGCCATCTGCGCGAGCAGGTAGAAGATCGAGACGACGATGGTGGAGGTGCCGGCGGCGGTGCGGACCGGGCGCTGGCGCATCCGGTAGGCGAGGACGTCGCCCATGGTGAAGCGGCCGGAGTTGCGCAGCGGTTCGGCGACCAGGAGCAGGGCGACGAGCCAGGCGACGAGGAAGCCGATCGAGTAGAGGAAGCCGTCGTAGCCGAAGAGGGCGATGGCGCCGGCGATGCCGAGGAAGGACGCGGCCGACATGTAGTCGCCGGAGATCGCCAGGCCGTTCTGGAAGCCGGTGAACTGGCGTCCGCCGGCGTAGAAGTCGGCGGCGCTGCGGGTCTGCCGGCCGGCCCACACGGTGATGACGAGGGTGGCGATCACGAAGGCGCCGAACAGGGCGATGATCAGGGGCCGGTGCTCGCTGGTGGCGTTGCCCGCCGCGAGCAGGACGGGGGTGCTCATGCGTCGCCCTCCATACGGGACTTGATGGCCTCGGCCTTCGGGTCGAGCCGGTTCGCCGCGTGCCGCGAGTAGAGCCAGGCGATGAGGAAGGTGGTGAGGAACTGGCCGAGGCCCAGGACCAGCGCCATGTTGATGTTGCCGAAGACCTTGGTCCCCATGAAGCCGCCCGCGTAGTTGGAGAGCAGCACGTACAGCAGGTACCAGGCGATGAAGGCGAGGGTGAGGGGGAAGGCGAACGAGCGGTAGGTGCGGCGCAGTTCGCCGAACTCCTCGCTCTCCTGCACCTCGGTGAACTGCTCCGTGGTGGGCGGCACGGGACTCCGATCGGTCTCCGTGCCGTTTCGGGCTGGCGGCGGTGCTTCGGTAGCCACGGACTCTCCTCGTGACGCGGGGGCGGACGGCTGGGTCAAAGGGGGCCTCACCGGGGTGCGGGAGCCGGGGCTCCGGGTGGAGCCCTCCCCTGCACAACGGCACGGAAGGGGAAGCGAAGCGGTTCACCCCGAGGAATTTCTCGGGCAGATCTTCATGAAGTCTTCTCAACTCATTGATGGGACAGGAAGATCAGCGATAGCTTCACTCGTCATGCACCTGCCCGTGCGCAAACCCGCGCGCGGACAGTACATACGGATGATGTGGAGAACCCATGGCTCATCTGGGATC
The DNA here is from genome assembly GCF_009299385.1 of Streptomyces cinereoruber. NCBI lineage: Bacteria > Bacillati > Actinomycetota > Actinomycetes > Kitasatosporales > Streptomycetaceae > Streptomyces > Streptomyces cinereoruber. The sequence goes on from NZ_CP023693.1 coordinate 1,863,714, forward strand.
GAGGCGCGGCCGAGCTCTCGCCCTGCCGGTCGGCCTCGCGCTCACGGCCTCGCTCGGCTTCCTTCCCTCCGGTGCCTCGGCCGCGGAGCTGAGCGACGCTCCGGCCGCCGCCGTGGCGTCGGACGGGCCGAAGCTGTCGTACGTCGTGAACGTCGACGGGGGCCGCTCGGCCGCCAAGTCGGTGAAGAAGGCGATAGCCGCCGCCGGCGGTACGATCGTCGTCGCGTACGACCAGATAGGCGTGATAGTCGTCCACTCGCAGAACCCGGACTTCGCGAAGAAGATCCGCAAGGCGCGCGGCGTGGTGTCGGCCGGCGCGACCCGCACCGCCCCGCTCTCCGTGCAGGGCGACAAGTCCGTCGGCGGCGGCACGCAGGCGCTGACCGAGGCCGAGGCCAAGGCCGCCGCGGCCCGCGCGACGGACGAGCAGGACGCCCTGGAGCCCCTGCAGTGGGACCTCCCGGCGATCAAGGCCGACAAGGCGCACCAGCGGACGCTGGGCAGCAAGCGCGTGACCGTCGGCGTCATCGACACGGGCGTGGACGACACCCACCCGGACCTGGCGCCGAACTTCAGCGCCGCGAAGTCCGCCAACTGCGTCTCCGGCAAGCCGGACACCACCGCCGGCTCGTGGCGTCCGAACCCGGGCGAGAGCGACCACGGCACGCACGTCGCCGGTACGATCGCCGCCGCCAAGAACGGCATCGGCGTCACCGGTGTCGCCCCGGGCGTGAAGCTCGCCGGCATCAAGGTGTCCACCCCGGACGGCTTCTTCTACACGGAGGCCGTGGTCTGCGGCTTCGTGTGGGCGGCCGAGCACGGCATCGACATCACGAACAACAGCTACTACACCGACCCGTGGATGTTCGCGTGCAAGAACGACGCGGACCAGAAGGCACTCATCGAGGCCGTCACCCGCGCCACCCGCTACGCGGAGCGCAAGGGCACGGTCAACGTGGCGGCGGCCGGCAACTCCAAGTTCGACCTGGCGGCCGACTCGATCGTCGACGACAGCAGCCCGAACGACTCCACGCCGGGCGGCCGGACCATCGACCCGAAGGAGTGCCTGGACTACCCGGCGATGCTCCCGGGCGTCGTCACGGTCTCCGCGACCGGCGCCAAGGGCCTGAAGGCGTCGTACTCCAACTACGGCCTCGGCGTGATCGACATCGCCGCGCCCGGTGGCGACCGCACCGCGTACCAGACGCCGGACGCCCCGGCGGTGAACGGCCTGATCCTGTCGACCACGGTCAACGGCGGCTACAACTACAAGGGCGGCACGTCGATGGCCTCGCCGCACGCGGCGGGCGTCCTGGCGCTCATCAAGTCGAAGCACCCGACCGCGAGCCCGGCGGCGCTCAAGGCCCTGCTGTACGCGCAGGCCGACCGGCACGCCTGCACCAACCCGTACGACATCGACGCCGACGGCAAGGTCGACGCCGTCTGCGAGGGCGGCAAGAACAAGAACGGCTTCTACGGGGCCGGCATCGTCGACGCGCTCGACGCGGTCCGCTGGTAACCAGCGGTTCTCGGGGCCCCGGTGCGGTACGCCGCACCGGGGCCCTTCCGCGTCGCGCCGGATGCCATAGTCGGTGCATGGATCACCACACGGTACGCACGGGTACGGAGTCGCTGTGGTCGGCCCTCGGCGGTGACCCCGCCCTGGTCGACCGGGTGTCGTTCACGGGGCCCTCGGGGCTGCTGCCGGCCCGGCTGCCGGTGATGGACCTGGCGCGGGCGACGGTCGCGGTGGCCGGGCTCGCGGCGGTCGAACGGGCGGGGCTCCCGGGGCCCGTGCGGGTGGACGACGGGGCCGTGGCCACCGCCTTCACCAGCGAGCGGCACCTGCGGATCGACGGGCGGGCGCCGGTGAACTTCGCGCCGCTCTCCCGGTTCTGGCGGGCGGCGGACGGCTGGGTCCGCACCCACGCCAACTACCCGCACCACCGGGCGGCGCTGCTCACCGCCCTCGGCGTGCCGTCGGAGCCGGAAGCGGGGACGGCCGAGGCCGTGGCGGCGGCGATCGGGGAGCGGACGGCCGTCGAGGTCGAGACGGCGGTGTACGGGACCGGGGGCCTGGCCGTCGCCCTGCGCACGCCCGGGGAGTGGGCGGCGCACCCGCAGGGCCGGGAGGTGGCGGGGAGCCCACTGCTGTCCCGGGAGCGGCTGGACGAGGCCCCGCCCCGGCCGCGCTCGGGACCGCTGCGGGTCCTGGACCTGACCCGGGTGCTCGCGGGGCCGGTGGCGACCCGGACGCTCGCGCTGCTCGGCGCGGACGTGCTGCGGATCGACCCGCCGGGCAATCCGGAGCTGCCGGACCAGCACGCGGACACGGACGCCGGGAAGCGGACGGCCGCGCTCGACCTGGACCGGCCCTCGGACCGGCGCACCTTCGACGAACTCCTCGACGCGGCCGACGTGCTGGTGACCGGCTACCGGCCGGGCGCGCTCGACCGCTTCGACCTGCACCGGCCGGGGCTCGTCACGGCCCGGATCTCGGCCTGGGGCGACGGCGGGCCGTGGGGCGGGCGGCGCGGCTTCGACTCCCTGGTGCAGGCGGCGACCGGGATCGCCGTCGTGGAGGGCTCGGCGCAGGAGCCGGGCGCGCTGCCCGCGCAGGCCCTGGACCACGGCACCGGCTATCTGCTCGCGGCGGCGGTCCTGCGGTCGCTGACCGAGCGGGACCGGGACGGCGGCACCCGCCTCGTCCGCCTCTCCCTCGCGCGGACGGGCCACTGGCTGACGCACGCGCTGCCCGCGTACGAACCCGAGCGGTACCTCACCGAGTCGGACGGCCCGCTCGGCCGGCTGCGGCACGCGCTGTCGCCGGTCGCGTACGAGGGCGGCCCGACGGACTGGTCACGGCCGCCGGGCCTGCCGGGGGCGGACGCGCCGGTGTGGCTCTAGGAACCTTCTCGCTTCCCTCCTGACGACCGGAGCGTTCCGGTCGTCAGGAGGTACTGCGCCGCGATGTAGGTCAGCATGATCCAGAAGTCGGGCGCGGGCAGTTGGGGCCACTCGGCGACGCCGGTGGCGATGAGGGTGTCGGAGAGCAGGAAGAGCGCGCCGCCGAGGCCGGCGAGGAGGCCGAGGGAGCTCGCCCGGTAGGCCATGGCGGTGAGCAGCAGCGAGTATCCGGCGACCGGGATCCGCAGCTCGGCGGGGAGGTCGGGCCAGAGGAGCGCGACGGTGCCGGCGAGGGCGGCCGCGTACAGGACGCCGAGCGCCGGGGACGTACGACGGCGGCCGAAGAGCACCAGGTAGCAGACGTGTCCGGCGGCGAAGGAGCCCATGCCGACGAGGAAGGCCCAGTCGGCGTCGGAGAGCAGGAAGACGTCACCGCCCCAGCCGAACAGGAGCGCGGCGACCAGGAGTTTCGGGGCGCCCCTGGTGGCGGCGTACGCGGCCAGGAGGGGCATCAGGAGCGGCTTGGCGATCTGGTGGCCGAGCTCGGCGCCGGCGAGCAGGGAGACCAGGTCGGCGGCGGCCGCGAGCCCGAAGGCGGCGAGCAGCGCGCGGGAGACGGGGGTCGCGCGCACGGCGGGAGGCGCGGCGGCCGGGGCGGGGGTGGGGGACGCGGTCACGCGGCGGGCTCCGGGGCGGGACCGACCGTGGCGGGGCCGGGCGTGGCGGGCTCGGGCGCCACGGGGCCGACCGCGGCAGGACCGGCCGTGGCGGGACCGTTCTTCGGCGGCGGGGGCGGTCCGGGCTGCCAGCCGGGTCCGCGGAAGACCCTCCCGGCCCGCTCGCGCCAGCCGTCCGCGGCCCGCAGGTCGCGGGCGATGGCGGCGTACTCGTGAGTGGCGACCCGGAGCGGGTTGTACGTCTCGATGTTCTTGGTGAGGCCGTAGACGGGCCGCTCGGTCTCGCCGACCCAGGAGCCGAACATCCGGTCCCAGACGATGAGGATCCCGCCGAAGTTCCGGTCCAGGTAGCCGCCCTGGGAGGCGTGGTGGACGCGGTGGTGCGAGGGGGTGTTGAAGAGGTACTCGAAGGGGCGCGGCAGCTTGCCGACGCGCTCGGTGTGGATCCAGAACTGGTAGACGAGGTTGACCGAGTAGCAGAAGGCGACGGCCGCCGGGTGCACGCCGAGGGCGATCATCGGCAGGTAGAACGGCCAGGAGGTCACGCTGGTCCACGGCTGGCGCAGGGCGGTGGTGAGGTTGAACCTGCGGCTGCTGTGGTGGACGACGTGGCAGGCCCAGAGGATGCGGATCACGTGGTGCCCGCGGTGCTGCCAGTAGTAGAAGAAGTCCTGGGCGAGCAGCATCAGCGGGATCGTCCACCAGAGGACGGGCACCCGGAGCGGGGTCAGCTCGTAGACGGCGGTGTAGATCGCCACCACGGGGATCTTCCACAGGGCGTCGAAGGCCAGGCTCCCCAGGCCCATGCCGATGCTGGTGGCGGCGTCCTTGGTCTCGTACCCGGCGGCGTCCTCGTCGGGGTGGATCCGGTGGCTGACCATCTCCAGGACGGTGAGCAGGACGAACGCCGGTATGGACCAGAGCACGACATCGGGCAGGTTCGGCATGCCGTCGACGGTAGAGGCGGGGGTCGGGGCACGGCTAGACGTTGTTACCAACAAGTATGCGAGACGGCTTGTCAGCAGGCTTTGGCACCTTCCGACAAGACGTCCCCCTCACGGCGGAAGGCGCCGCTACGATCACGGGAACGGCGTCCGTCGGGGGAGGAACCGCCTTGCAGGGACTGGAGATCGCGCTGGCGCGGCTGGCGGGGACGGTGCTGGGCGCGGTCGCGCGGTCGGCCCTCGCACCCCGGAAGGGGGCGGGCCTCGTCCCCTCCCCCGTCCGCCCGCTCCCCCGCCCGGCGGGCCCCGACCGGCTGGTGAAGGTGCTCGGCGGGCGGCTCGCGGAGCGGTACGGGACGCTGCCGGAGCACGAGCGGCTCGCGGCGGTCGACGGGGTGCGGAACGCCTTCGCCGGGGCGGGGGCGGTCGACGCGGACCGGCTGTTCGCCGTGGACCTCGACCCGCTGCGGCTGGCCCGCGCCCTGCGCTCCCCCGACGCCGGGCTCTCCGGCCGGACCCTGGACCTCTACGACGAACTCCTCGGGCTCTGCTGCGCGCACCTGGTCGAACAGCTCACCGCCGAGGCGTCCTTCCCCGCGCGGGCGGCCGTGGAGCAGACGCGGACGGCCGGGCGGGTGAGGGACGCGGTGGAGGCCCTGGCCGCGGACCGGGCCCGGCCGGAGGCGGCGGCCCTCGCCTTCGAGGAGCGGTACGCGCGCTACGTGGCGGCGACCCACGGGCGGCTCGAACTCTTCGGCCTCACGCTCGGCCGGTCGGCCCGGGAGTGGCCGCTGGACACCGCGTACCTCACCCTGGCGGTGAGCGGGGGCCACGAGGACGGGGCCGTACACGGCCTCGCACGCCCGGGGCCGGCCGCCGTGAGCACGGACGCGGCGCTCGCGGCGGCGGACCGGCTGCTGCTGCGCGGCCCCGCCGGGTCCGGCAAGAGCACCCTCGTGCAGTGGCTGGCGCTGAACGCGGCCCGGCGCTCCTTCGAGGGCGACCTCGCCGACCTGAACCGCTGCGTGCCCTTCGTGCTGCGGCTGCGGGCCTTCACCTCGGCGGACGCGCTGCCCGTCCCCGAGGACTTCCTGCGGGCGGCGGGCGTGCCGCTGAGCGCGCCGGCGGGCTGGACCGAGGGCCTGCTCGCCGGCGGTCGCGCGCTCGTCCTGGTCGACGGCGTGGACGAGGTCCCGGTACGGCTCCGCCGGCGGACCGAGACCTGGCTCAAGGACCTCGTGACGGCCTTCCCCGAGGCCCGGTACGTGGTGACGACCCGGCCCTCGGCCGTCCCGGAGGAGTGGCTGTCCCGGCAGGGCTTCGTCCCGCACACCCTGCTGCCGCTGGACCGGAGCGGCATCCGCGCCTTCCTCGCGCACTGGCACGACGCGGCCCGTCTGGAGGACCCGGAGGACGAGGCGCTCGACGCCTACGAGGCGTCGCTGCGGCAGGCGGTCGGCACCCGCCGCGACCTCGGCAAGCTGGCCACCAACCCGCTGATGTGCGCCCTGCTGTGCGCGCTGAACCGGGACCGGCGGATGCAGCTGCCCCGGGCCCGCAAGGAGCTGTACGACGCCGCGCTCGACATGCTCCTCGTGCGCAGGGACACGGAGCGGGAGATCTGCGGGGTCGAGGGGGTCGACCTGACCCGCGAGGAGCAGACCGCGCTGCTCCAGCGGCTCGCGTACTGGCTGATCCGCAACGGGCAGGTCGAGGCGGACCGCGCGGAGGCCGCCGAGATGGTAGCGGAGTGGCTGGCCGCGATGCCGCAGGTGCGGGGGACGCCGGAGCAGGTCTTCGCCCATCTGATGATCCGCAGCGGTCTGCTGCGCGAGCCGGCGCCCGGCTCGGTGGGCTTCGTGCACCGCACCTTCCAGGACTACCTGGGCGCGAAGGCGGCGGTGGAGGCGCGGGACTTCGGCGTCCTGGTGAAGAACGCCCACGACGACACCTGGGACGACGTGGTGCAGATGGCCGTGGGCCACGCGCGCGTGGAGGAGCGCGCCCGGCTCCTGAAACAGCTCCTGCGCCGCGCGGACCGGGCGCCCCGGCTGCGCCACCGGCTCGTCCTCCTGGCGGCGGCCTGCCTGGAGCACGCGCCGGAACTGGACCCGGCGGTGAGGGAGCTGGTGCAGGCCGAGACCGAAGCGCTCCTCCCGCCGCGCTCGAAGGAGGACGCGGAGGAGCTGGCGAAGGTCGGGGAACTGGTCCTGGAGCTGCTTCCGGGGCCGGAGGAGCTGGACGAGAAGAGCGCGGCGGCGGTGGTCCGCACGGCGGAGCTGATCGCGGGGGACGCGGCGTTCGAGGTGGTGGCGCGGTTCCGGGAGGACGGGCGGTTCTCCGTCGCCTTCCAGGTGTCCGAGGCGTGGCAGGCGTTCGATACGGAGCGGTTCGCTCAGGAGGTACTGGCGGCGAGGAACTGGGACGGCGGACATTCGCCCTACCTCACGGTCCAGTCCTCCGAGCAGGTCGAAGCGCTCTCCCTCCTCCCGAAGACCCAGGCAGTCCGCCTCTGGTACCTGGACATCGGCCTGGACCGCCTGCACGTCCTGGGTGACCTGCGTCGGCTCTTCGTGTACGAGAACCCCTCGCTCACCGACCTCTCCCCCCTGTGGCACTTCTCCGAGCTGGAGGGCGTGGGACTCAGCAGGTGCAGGATGCTGCGGGACCTCTCTCCGCTGGCGCGGCCGGGCCTGAAGTCCCTAAGTCTGTACGACCTGCACCCGGAACTCTCCGTCGAGCCCCTGCGCGACATGCCGGACCTGGCTTTCTTCAGTCTCAACCATCCCCTACTGGTCGAGCGCCTGGACGAACTCCCCATCGACGCGGAACTCACCCAGCTCTTCCTGGGTTCGGAGGCTCGGTACATCAATCTGGACGGCATCGAGCGATGGCCCCTACTTACCTCACTCGCCCTTCATGGGCGCACCCAGACGAACCAGCTCCTCGCCCTACGGGAACCGCCCGCGCTCACAGCGCTCTACCTGACGGGACTCCAGGCCCCCGGACTCGACTTGCTCGGCGTGCTGCCCCGGCTGGAGCACCTCAGCCTGCTGAGCTGCGAGGTCCCCGACCTGACACCTCTGCGCGAGTTCCCCTCCCTGAAGCGGCTCTACCTCGGGCAGTGCACAGCGCGGGACGGCAGTCCAATCGACATCACACCCCTCGCCGACCGAAAGGGCCTGGACCTCACCGTGCCCAAGGACACGGTCCTGCTCGGCGAGGACCTGTTCGCACCCGAACGGATCACGCGCGTCTCCTGACCCCCTACCCCTCACACCCCCGCCGCCCCCAGCAACGACCCCGCCCCGTACGTCACCGCCATCGCCAGGGCCCCGCCCGCCATGTTGCGGAGGACCGCGCGGCCCGGTGGGGCGGCGCCCAGGCGGGCGCTGGACCAGCCGGTGAGGGCGAGGGCCGCCAGGACCGAGAGGACGGTGACCCAGAGGCGGGCGGAGGGCGGGGGCAGGACGATCGCGAGGAGCGGGAGCAGGGCCCCGGCGGTGAAGGCGAGGAAGCTGGCGCCGGCCGCGTGCCAGGGGTTGGTGAGGGCGTCCGGGTCGATGCCCAGCTCCACGCGCGCGTGGGCGCGCAGGGCGTCGCGGGCCGTGAGCTGCTCGGCGGCCTCGCGGGCGACGTCCGGGGAGAGGCCGCGGGCGGCCAGGAGGGCGGCGAGCTCGTCCAGCTCGGCCGCCGGCCGCTCGCGCAGTTCGCGCCTCTCCTGGGCGAGCGCGGCCTTCTCGGAGTCGCGCTGGGTGGAGACCGAGACGTACTCCCCCGCCGCCATCGACATCGAACCGGCCAGGAGCCCGGAGAGGCCGGCCGTGAGCAGCGCGGACCCGGACTCGGTGGCCCCGGCGACGCCGACGACGAGGCCCGCCGTGGAGACCACGCCGTCGTTGGCGCCGAGGACCGCGGCCCGGAGCCAGTTCAGCCGGGAGCCGAGGCCGCCGTGGGCCTCGTCGTGCGCGGCGGGCGCCGAGGGTGCGGAAGGCTCGGGGGGTTCGGTCACGTGAGGCAGGGTCGCACCCGGCCGGTCGCCGGTCCCGGAGCGACCCGCCCGGGTCTCCGTCCACCGGCCCCGGAGCACCGGGGAGGGAATTGTCGGTCGCGGCCCGTATCCTCAATGACCATGCTCGACGACCTCACGACCGCAGCAGCGTGGCCGACCGCCTACCCGCAGGGGTACGCGGTCGTCGACGTGGAGACCACCGGCCTCGCCCGCGACGACCGGATCGTGTCCGCCGCCGTCTACCGGCTGGACGCCCAGGGGAACGTCGAGGACCACTGGTACACCCTCGTCAACCCCGAGCGCGACCCCGGCCCGGTGTGGATCCACGGGCTGACCAGCGACGCCCTGGAGGGCGCTCCGCTCTTCCCGGAGATCGCGGCCGAGTTCGCGGCCCGGCTCGACGGGCGGGTGCTCGTCGCGCACAACGCGATCTTCGACTGGCAGATGATCGCCCGGGAGTACGCGCGCGCCGAGTCCGCCGCGCCCGTGCGGCAGCGCCTGTGCACGATCGCACTCGCCAAGCAGTTGGCGCTGCCGCTGCCCAACCACAAGCTGGAGTCGCTGGCCGCGCACTTCGGCGTCGAGCAGCGCCAGGCGCACAACGCGCTGGACGACGCGCGGGTGCTCGCCGAGGCGTTCCGGCCGAGCCTGCACGCGGCGGCCGAGCAGGGCGTGCGACTGCCGCTCCTGGAGTGCCGGCCGCTGACCGAGTGGGCCGCCTCCCCGGCCGCGTCCCCCTCTCCGTACCCCTCCTCGCCGTACCGGTCGAACAGCTGGCGCCCCTCGCGGAAGCGGCCGGCCTGCCCGTACCCCAATCCCGGCCGGTACGAGACGGACAAGCCGCTCAAGCAGGGGATGCGGGTGGCGTTCTCCGGGGACACCTCCGTCGACCGCGAGCTCCTGGAGGACCGGACCGTCGAGGCCGGGCTGCACGTGGCCACCAGCGTGTCGCGGCTGACGAGCCTGCTCGTCACCAACGACCCGGACGCCGCCACCTCCAAGACCCTCAAGGCCCGGTCCTTCGGCACGCCCGTCGTCGACGAGGCCGCCTACACCCAGCTGCTGCGGGACGTGGCCCCGGCAGACGGGTGACGTCCCCGGGCCCTCCGGGCGTGCCGGGCGGCGCGCGTCCGCGGGGAGCCCCACCCTGTGGCGCATGGCACGTTGTGAGGTCTGCGGAAACGATTACGGCATGTCGTTCGAGGTGCACGCGCAGGGCGCGGTGCACGTCTTCGACTGCTTCGCCTGCGCCATCCACCGCATGGCGCCCATCTGCGAGCACTGCCGGGTCCAGATCATCGGCCAGGGCGTCGAGGTCGAGGGCAGCTGGTACTGCGGCGGCCACTGCGCCCGCGCGGAGGGGAAGGTGGGCATCGTCGACAAGGTGTGAGGACGGAACCCGGAGAAACGATTCCGGAGGGCGCGTCGGCGCGCCCAACCCCCCTGCGTGCACCCCGTGGCCCCCGCTGTACGGTCATGGGGTGTACCGCTTCCTGTTGTCCCGGCAGTGGGTGATCCTCACCCTGATCGCCCTCGTCCTCGTCCCGACGATGATCGAGCTGGGCTTCTGGCAGTTCCACCGGCACGAGCGCCGGGTCGCCCAGAACGCCCTGATCGAGGACAGCATCAGCGCCCGGCCGGTGCCGGTCGAGCAGCTCACCTCCCCCGGCCACACCGTCCCGCGCGCCGACTACTGGCGGCCGGTCACCGCCACCGGCACCTTCGACACCGCCCACGAGGTGGTCGTCCGCCGCCGCACCTCCTCCGACGACCGGATCGGCGTGCACGTCCTGACCCCGCTGGTCCTGCGGGACGGGAAGATCGTGATCGTCAACCGGGGCTGGGTCCCGGCCGCCGCCGACCAGCACTCCTATCCGGCGGTGCCGCCCGTCCCCAAGGGCGAGGTCACCATCACCGGCCGGCTCAAGGCCGACGAGACGACCGGCGCCAGCGGCATCAAGGACCTCAAGGGCCTGCCCGACCGCCAGGTCATGCTGATCAACAGCCGGCAGCAGGCCGAGCTCATCGGCCGCGAGGTCCTCGGCGGCTACGTCGAGCAGACCGCGCCCGACCCGGCCGACGGCACCATCGAACAGATCCCCGAGCCCGACCACGACTCGATCGGCGCCCACATGGCGTACGCCGTGCAGTGGTGGCTCTTCACGGCCGGCGTGCCCGTCGGCTGGGTGATCCTGGTGCGCCGCGAGAAGCGCGACCGGGAGGCCGCCGCCGCGTCCGGGGCCGCCGGACCGCCGGAACCGGACACCGCGGAGACCCTGGCCACACCGTCCCGCTGATTGACCTGCGCCGCTTCCGGGAACAGCCCGAGCGTGACGCAACGCATCGACGACTACGCCATGATCGGCGATCTCCAGACCGCCGCGCTCGTCGGCCGCGACGGATCGGTCGACTGGCTGTGTCTGCCTCGGTTCGACTCGGCCGCCTGCTTCGCCGCCATCCTCGGCGACCGGGAGAACGGGCACTGGCGGATCGCCCCCAAGGGCGCCACGACCTGCACCTCCCGCCGCTACGCCGAGAACTCCCTCGTCCTGGAGACGTACTGGGAGACCCGGACCGGCACCGTCAAGGTCGTCGACTTCATGCCGCAGCGGGACGCGTACCCGGACGTGATGCGGATCGTCGAGGGGGTCAGCGGCAGCGTCGAGATGAGCGCCGTCCTGCGGCTGCGCTTCGACTACGGCTCGATCGTGCCCTGGATGCGCAGGTCGGACGGGCACCGGGTGGCGGTCGCCGGCCCGGACGCGGTCTGGCTGCGCAGCGAGCCGCACGTGAAGACCTGGGGCCAGCAGTTCTCCACCTGCTCCGCCTTCACGGTCGCCGCCGGCGAGAAGGTGGCCTTCGTACTGACCTGGCACCCCTCGCACGAGCCGCGCCCCGATCTGGTCGACCCCTTCGAGGCCCTGGAGCAGTCGCTCGCGGACTGGCGGGACTGGGCCGCCCGCTGCACCTACCGGGGACCCCACCGGGAGGCGGTGCTGCGCTCCCTGATCACCCTGAAGGCGCTCACGTACGCCCCCACCGGCGGGATCGTCGCCGCCCCCACCACCTCCCTGCCGGAGGAGGTCGGCGGCGTGCGGAACTGGGACTACCGCTCCTGCTGGCTGCGGGACTCCTCCCTGACCCTCGGCGCGCTGCTCGCCGCCGGGTACGTGGAGGAGGCCGCCGCCTGGCGGGACTGGCTGCTGCGCTCGGTAGCGGGCGACCCGGCCGACCTCCAGATCATGTACGGCCCGGCCGGGGAGCGGCGGCTGCCCGAGACGACCCTGCCGTGGCTGCGGGGGTACGCCGACTCGGCGCCGGTGCGGACCGGGAACGCGGCCGTGGACCAGTTCCAGCTGGACGTGTACGGCGAGGTCATGGACTCGCTCAACCGGGCGCGGGAGGCCGGGATCCCGGCGGAGCGGCACGCCTGGAACCTCCAGCTGAGCCTGCTGGGCTTCCTGGAGTCGACCTGGCGGGAGCCGGACGAGGGGCTGTGGGAGGTGCGCGGGCCGCGCCGGCACTTCACCCACTCGAAGGTGATGGCCTGGGTGGCCGCCGACCGGGCCGTGCGCACCCTGGAGGCCGACCCGTCGCTGCCGGGGGACGCGGCCCGCTGGCGGGCCATGCGGGACGACATCCACGCCCAGGTGTGCGACAGGGCGTACGACCCCGTGCGGAACACCTTCACCCAGTCGTACGGCTCGCGGGAGCTGGACGCCGCCACCCTGCTGATCCCCCAGGTGGGCTTCCTGCCGCCGGACGACCCCAGGGTGGTGGGCACGGTGGACGCGGTCATGACGGAGCTGATGCACGACGGCTACGTGCGCCGCTACAGCGCCGACTCGACGGCCCTCGACGGCCTGCCGGGGCAGGAGGGCACCTTCCTGGTCTGCTCGTTCTGGCTGGCGGACGCCCTGCGGATGACCGGGCGGTCCGAGGAGGCACGGGTGCTCTTCGAGCGGCTGGTCGCGCTCGGCAACGACGTGGGGCTGCTCGCGGAGGAGTACGACCCGGCGACCGGCCGCCAGCTGGGCAACTTCCCGCAGGCCTTCAGCCACATCGGCCTGGTGGGCACGGCGCTCGCGCTGGCAGCGGAGGAGCGGGACCCGGCAGGATAGGGCCATGGATCTTGGACTGAAGGACCGTGTGTACGTGGTGACCGGCGCGACGCGGGGGCTCGGCCGTGCCTCGGCGGAGGCGCTGCTCGCGGAGGGCGCCAAGGTGCTGGTGACCGGGCGCGAGGAGAAGACGGTCGCCGAGGCCGTGGAGGCGCTGGGGCCGGGCGCGGCCGGGATCGCGGCCGACAACGCCGACCCGGGGACCCCGGCCCGGCTGATCGCGGAGGCGCGGTCCCGGTTCGGCGGCTTCGACGGCATCCTGATCAGCGTCGGCGGCCCGGCGCCCGGCTTCGCGGCGGACAACGGCGACGAGCAGTGGTCGGCCGCCTTCGACACCGTCTTCCTGGGGGCGGTGCGGCTGGCCCGCGCGGCGGCCGAGACCCTCGGGGAGGGCGGGGTGATCGGCTTCGTCCTGTCCGCCTCGGTCCACGAGCCGATCCCGGGCCTGGCCATCTCCAACGGGCTGCGCCCGGGGCTCGCGGGCTTCGCCAAGTCCCTGGCCAACGACCTGGGGCCGCGCGGGGTGCGGGTCGTCGGGCTGCTGCCGAGCCGGATCGACACGGACCGGGTGCGCTCCCTGGACGCGCTCTCCGGGGACGCGGACGCGGCCCGCGCGGCGAACGAGGCGGCGATCCCGCTGCGCCGGTACGGCACGCCGGAGGAGTTCGGGCGGACGGCGGCCTTCCTGCTGTCGCCGGCCGCCTCGTACCTGACCGGTCTGATGCTGCCGGTGGACGGCGGGGCCCGCAGCGGCTTCTGAGCCGCCGTCCGGGGAGCGGCCCGCCGGTCAGGCCACCCGGCGGGCGCGGTGCTTCGCGGCGCGCAGGCGCGCCTCGGTGGGCAGCGCGGACAGGCCGGTCGAGGCGCGGGCGTTGGCGAGCGCCCGGGAGCCGAGGACGGCGAGGGCGTCGGCCGGGGCCGCGTACGGTTCGAGCCGGAGCTTCACGCGGGCGCGGGGGGCGGTGCGGCGGCCGGTGAGGGAGACCCGGGCCCGCTCCACGCCGTCCTGGGAGGCGGCTTCGGCCTCCAGGACGCCTTCCAGGGCCCGGCCGCGCAGGACGGCCTCGTCGCCGTCGCCGCTGTCGACGGCGACCTCGCCGAGCCGACCCCGCCGGAACTGGGCGATCAGCCACCACAGGGCGAGCAGGACGAGCACCCCGAGGACGGCGATGACCACCGGCCACCACCAGCCCTCGTCCCGCCAGCGCTGCCGGTCGGCGGTGGTGAGCAGGACGTCGGAGGGGCCCGACCAGGGCCACCAGGACGGTACGGAGAGGCCGGCCGCGGCGGCGAGGACGGAGCCGCCGAGGACGACGAGGACGAGCCCGGCCAGGCCGAGCAGGACGCGGTTGACGCGGCGCAGGACGACGGTCACCTGCGGGCTCCTTCCGGGGGCGCGGGGGTCTCGGCGCGGGGCGGGGTCTTCTCGTGGGGCGGCATCGGGCCGGTCATCCCTTCCGGGGCGGCCGGGCCACCCGTACCTTCGGCGCGGGCGGGCGGGCGAGGCCGAGTTCGTCGATGCCGGTGGCGATCGCGTGCTCCAGGTCGGCGCGGACCTCGTCGAGGTCCCGGAAGTGCGAGACGGCCCGGACGGCGGCCTTGGAGCGGCGGACGCGCACCTTCGCGGACTGCACGCCGGAGACCTCCATGGCGCGGTCCCGCAGGATGAGGGACGCGGCTCCGCGGTCGAGTCCGGCCCGTACGTCGGGGTGGTCCCGGCGCATGGGCAGGACGGAGCGCAGTCCGGGGGTGAGGGCCAGGAACAGGAGCCAGAGGCCGAGGGCGGCCGCGAGGGACGCGCCGACGAGGACCCAGGTGGAGTCGAGCGGCCGGGTCGCGAGGCCGTCGGCCACCTCCTTGCGCCAGGCCATGGCGGAGTGGTCGGCCCGTACGGCCGCCACGTCGTAGAGGAGCAGCCCGGCGCCGCCGAGGACGACGGCGGCGAGCAGGGCGGCGGGAACGCGGCGCACCGCCCAGAAGCGGCGGGCGGGGGCCGCGGGGGCGGTGTCGGGCTTCTTCTCCTCCTCGTCCCGGACGGGAGAGGGGTCCGGTGCCGGAGTGGTGGTCATGAGAGGCGGCCCCTCGGCGTGTCGTCGCGGGTGTGGGCGGAGTGGAGGCGTTCCACGTCGACGGTCACCTCGTGGACCTCCAGGCCCACGAGGTGTTCCACCCGGCTGCGGACCCGGCTGCGGACGGCGCCGCACTGGCGGCCGACGTCGGAGGGGTAGTCGAGTTCGAGGGTCACCGCGACGCGGGCGGCGTCGCGGTGGACGACGACCGAGGCGTGGGGTTTCGAGCCCCCCTTCGGAACGCGGTCGAGCGCTTCCCGGGCCGCCTGGGCGGCGATCTTCGCGACGACCCGGTCGGCGATGTCGGTCGCTCCCCGGTCACGTACCGGGTCGCGTGCCGTGTCCGCCGCCGGGGCCGCTGCAAGGTCCGTCGCCACCCCGCGTCACCGCCGCCGGTCGCCGCGCTCGCGTCCCCGGAACAGGTCGCCGGGTTCGAGGTCTCCGTCGGCGAAGCGGCCGACCACGAAGCCGACCGCTCCGAGGGCCGCGACCAGTACGAACGCTCCGAAGCCGCCGAAGTATCCGGCGAAGCCGAGAGCCATGCCGGCCAACAGGCCGACCACCGCCATGCTCATTCCGAGTCCCTTTCCTGGCCCTGTCCGCCGGGTGTCCGGTGCCTGCTGGGTTCGACGGTCCTACTGGAGTCGGCGCTGATCGTCGTCGCCGTCGTCGTCATCGTCGTCGTCGGGCAGCTTCACGTCGCTGACCGCGATGTTGACCTCGACGACTTCGAGGCCGGTCATCCGCTCCACGGCGTTGACGACGTTCTCCCGGACGTCGCCCGCGACGTCGGAGATGGCGTACCCGTACTCGACGACGATCTCCAGGTCGAGCGCGGTCTGTACCTCGCCGACCTCGGCCTTCACCCCGCGCGTGGCGTTCGCCTTGCTGCCGCCTCCGCCGGGGACCCGGTCGCGTACGGCGCCGAAGGTGCGGGAGAGGCCGCTGCCCATGGCGTGGACGCCGTCGACGTCACGCGCGGCGAGACCGGCGATCTTCTCGACCACGCCGTCGGCGATGGTCGTCTTGCCGCGGGTGGCGGCGGGACCGCCGCCGCGCTTGGTCACGGAGGTGCGGCGCGACTCGTCCGAGCCGGAGTCTCCGGTGTGGGTGGTGTCCGTCATCAGCTTTCGCCCCTTCTGGGATATTTCGGGGTTCCTCGCTCACATTAAGGGCGTTTCCCCCGTTCCGCTCCGCTGATGCGGCAGTCTGGGGGAATGACGACGGCTGAGGGATGGACGGCGGCGGTCCGGGACCGCCTCGCCCCGGGCAGGCTGCTGCCCCTGGGCGCGGCGGAGGACGGCGCCTGGATCACGGAGCGGGCGGTGCGGCAGGTCCTCGACGGGACCGCCGCGGCGGTACGGGGGGTGGTGCCGGGCAGGCTCCGGGTCGGCCCCGATCCGGACGGGGAGCCGGGCCCGGAGCCGCTTCCGGTGCCGCCGGGCGGGCTGCCGCCGGGGCCGCTGCGGATCACGGCGGAGTTCGCGGCGGTGGCGGGCCGGCCGCTGCCGGAGGTGTCCGAGGAGCTGCGGGCGGCCCTGCTCGGGGCGGCGGCGGACAGGATCGGACTGCCGGTGACGTCCGTGGACCTGCGGGTGACGGAACTGCTCGACGCGGCCCCGGAGGAGGGTCCGGCCGCTCCCCCGCCGGGCCGGCCCTCCCCGGCGACGGACGATCCGGTGGCCCTGGCGGTGCTGCGGGTCGAGGGGGTGGCGGGGATGACGGACGCGCTGGGGCCGCCGGTGCGCCGGAGCGGGGAGGCGCTGCGGGTCGAGCTGGCCATGACGGCGGGCCGCTGCCCGCTGGACGTGGCCCGCGCCGCCCGGAGCGCCGCGACCGCGGCCGCCGGTGGGGCGACCGCGGTCACGGTACTGGTGTCGGAACTGCGCTGAAGGGGTCCTGCGTCAGTCGCCGAGGCCCGCGAGGTCGCGCAGGCGGCGGCCCTGGGCGGCGCGCTCGGCGACGCGCTGCTCCTCGTAGGAGCGGCCGGAGACGCCCTGGAGGAGCGCCTTGGTCTCGTTGACCGCGTCGCGGGGCGCCGCGAGCAGGGCGGCGGTGAGGTCCCGTACGGCCGCGTCGAGCTGGTCGGCGGGCACGGCGAGGTTGGCGAGGCCGATGCGCTCGGCCTCGTCGGCGTGCACGAAGCGTCCGGTGGCGCAGATCTCCAGGGCGCGGGCGTAGCCCACGAGGGAGACGAGGGGGTGCGTACCGGTGAGGTCGGGGACGAGGCCCAGGCTGGTCTCGCGCATGGCGAACTGCACGTCCTCGGCGACGACCCGCAGGTCGCAGGCGAGGGCGAGCTGGAAGCCCGCGCCGATGGCGTGCCCCTGGACGGCCGCGATCGACACGAGGTCGCCGCGGCGCCACCAGGTGAACGCCTCCTGGTACTCGGCGATGACGGCGTCGAGGTCCTCGTCGGACCCGCGCGCCATGTCGAGGAAGGACGGCTCGCCGTCGAAGCCCTCGGGCGTGAACGCCTGCCGGTCGAGTCCGGCGGAGAAGGACTTGCCCTCGCCGCGCAGGACCACGACCCGCACGCTGCCCGGCAACGACCGCCCGGCTTCCGTCAACGCCCGCCACAGAGCGGGAGACTGGGCGTTGCGCTTCGCCGGGTTGGTCAGGGTCACCGTGGCAACGGCGTCCTCGACGGTGAGCCGTACACCGTCCTTGTCGAATACGGGCTCAGAGTCGTCGAGCGTGGTCATGGGGCGCCTCCGGTTCCGGTGCAGCACTGCGTCCGATGCTAAGTGACTGCACAGTAACCACCCGGTCGGCCGCAGGGCCGACCGGGTGGCCACCGGGAGACCCGATGGCCCGGTCGGGCCGCCCCTCTGTCAGGCCGAGGCCGCCTTCTTGCCCCGGGTCGCCCCGCCGCGTCCGCGCAGCGTGACTCCGGACTCGCTGAGCATCCGGTGGACGAATCCGTAGGAGCGGCCGGTTTCCTCGGCCAGCGCCCGGATGCTCGCACCGGAGTCGTACTTCTTCTTCAGGTCTGCCGCGAGCTTGTCGCGCGCGGCGCCGGTCACCCGGCTGCCCTTCTTCAGAGTCTCGGCCACCCGTGCCTCCTCATGGGAAGTGCGCTCTGGACTTCTCATGATCACCCCTCCCGTCCGTCCTGGCCACCCATTCGACAAGGTCCGTGCCGCTTCGTTGGTGGACGCGTACCCCGTCGTCACGACCGGAACCCTGAATTCCGATCACGGGGAAAGACGCCGCCGCGCCGGCCGGGGCGGGAAGTGCCAGGTCAGCGGCGCGTCGGAGAGACGCGTGCGGCGCGGGTCTGCCGGAAAGATTCAGCAGAGCACCGCGCCGACGGGTACGAGACGTCCTCACTCAGATGAAGGATCACCGATGAGCCGAATGATCCAGCCCCGAGTGATCGTTTCGGGTCCGGGAAGGGCCTGGGAGGGGTTCGGAAAGGGTCCGGGAGGGGTTCGCGGGGGCCTTCCCGGGGGCCCGCGAGGGCTCCCCGGGCCCCTGCAGGGGTCAGGCCAGGGCCACCAGGTCCGCGTAGTCCGCGCCCCACAGGTCCTCGACGCCGTCCGGGAGCAGGATGATCCGCTCCGGGTCGAGCGCCTCCACGGCCCCCTCGTCGTGGGTGACGAGGACGACGGCGCCCTTGTACGTGCGCAGCGCGCCGAGGATCTCCTCGCGGCTGGCCGGGTCCAGGTTGTTGGTGGGCTCGTCGAGGAGCAGCACGTTCGCCGAGGAGACGACCAGGGTCGCCAGGGCGAGCCGGGTCTTCTCGCCGCCGGAGAGCACCCCGGCCGGCTTGTCGACGTCGTCGCCGGAGAAGAGGAACGAGCCCAGCGTCTTGCGGACCTCGACCAGGTCGAGGTCGGGCGCGGCCGAGCGCATGTTCTCCAGGACGGTCCGGTCCGGGTCGAGCGTCTCGTGCTCCTGGGCGTAGTAGCCGAGCTTGAGGCCGTGGCCCGGGGTGACCTCGCCGGTGTCGGGCTCCTCGACCCCGCCGAGGAGGCGCAGCAGGGTCGTCTTGCCGGCGCCGTTGAGGCCGAGGATGACGACGCGCGAGCCCTTGTCGATGGCGAGGCTCACGTCGGTGAAGATCTCCAGGGAGCCGTACGACTTGGAGAGCCCCTCGGCCGTCAGCGGGGTCTTGCCGCAGGGCGCGGGCTCCGGGAAGCGCAGCTTGGCGACCTTGTCGGAGGCGCGCACCGCCTCCAGGCCGGAGAGCAGGCGCTCGGCGCGCTTGGCCATGTTCTGCGCGGCGACGGTCTTGGTGGCCTTGGCGCGCATCTTGTCGGCCTGCGAGTTGAGCGCGGCGGCCTTCTTCTCGGCGTTCTGGCGCTCGCGCTTGCGGCGCTTCTCGTCGGCCTCGCGCTGCTGCTGGTAGAGCTTCCAGCCCATGTTGTAGACGTCGATCACGGAGCGGTTGGCGTCCAGGTAGAAGACCTTGTTGACCACGGTCTCGACCAGGTCCACGTCGTGGGAGATGACGATGAAGCCGCCGCGGTAGGTCTTCAGGTAGTCGCGCAGCCAGACGATGGAGTCGGCGTCGAGGTGGTTCGTCGGCTCGTCGAGGAGGAGCGTGTCGGCGTCCGAGAAGAGGATCCGGGCGAGCTCGACGCGGCGGCGCTGACCGCCGGAGAGGGTGTGCAGCGGCTGGCCCATGACCCGGTCGGGCAGGCCGAGGGCGGCGGCGATGGTGGAGGCCTCGGCCTCGGCCGCGTAACCGCCCTTGGTGAGGAACTCGGTCTCCTGGCGCTCGTACTGGCGCAGGGCCTTGTCGCGGGTGGCGCCGCTGCCGGTGGCGATCCGCTCCTCGTTCGCCCGCATCTTCTTGAGGAGGGTGTCGAGGCCGCGGGCGGAGAGGATGCGGTCGCGGGCCAGGACGTCGAGGTCGCCGGTGCGCGGGTCCTGCGGGAGGTAGCCGACCTCGCCGGAGCGGGCGATGGTGCCGCCGGCGGGCTGGCCCTCGCCGGCCAGGCACTTGGTGAGGGTGGTCTTGCCCGCTCCGTTGCGGCCGACCAGGCCGATGCGGTCGCCCTTGGCGACGCGGAAGGAAGCGGACTCGATGAGGACGCGGGCGCCGGCGCGCAGCTCGATGCCGGAAGCGGTGATCACGGACAGACTCCAGGGCGGTGGGGAACGGCGGAAGGACGGGGTGGAGGGCTTCGACGCCGCTAATGCACGGGGAGAATGGCCATACGGCCAGTCTAACGGGCCCCTGCAACTGGTTTTCGGCCATACGGGGCGCGGACCGCCGCCGTCCGGGCCTCCGCTCCGCCCTCCGCTCCCGGCGGACCGCCGCCTTCCGCGTCTCCCCCGCCCGCCGCTCCCACCGGCGCTTCGCAAAAGAAGCGCCGGGTACACGGGCGTCCGATACTCGGCGCAGGGCGGCGGTCACTGCCCGGCGGACAGCGGAGGGTGGTGGACCGTGCAGTTCGACGACAACGCCGATCTGGACACCTCGGAGGTCGAGGACTCCCGGGGCGGCCGGATCCCGGGCGGCGGAGCGACCATCGGCGGCGGGATCATCGGTTTCGTCGCGCTGGTCCTGGGGCTGTTCTTCGGGGTGGGCCCCGAGCAGCTGGGGCTCTCGGACGGCGGCGACCAGCCGGCCGCGACCTCGTCCCCGGCGACCCGGGTGGACCAGGTCTGCCGGAAGGGCTCGGACGCCAACACGCGCGACGACTGCCGGATCGTGGCCGTCGTCAACAGCGTGCAGGACTACTGGCGGAGCGAGTACGAGCGCCGGGGCGGGACCTACGGCACCGCCTCCACCGAGCTCTTCACCCAGCGGGTCGGGACCGCGTGCGGCACGGCGACCTCGGCGGTGGGGCCGTTCTACTGCCCCGGCGACCGGCAGGTCTATCTGGACCTGGACTTCTTCGAGGAGCTGCGCACCAAGTTCGGGGCGAGCGGCGGGCCCTTCGCCCAGGCGTACGTGGTGGCGCACGAGTACGGCCACCACGTCCAGAACCTGATGGGGACCCTGGGCCGCGCCCAGGACGGGCGGACCGGCGCGGACTCCAACGCGGTGCGGGTCGAGCTCCAGGCCGACTGCTACGCGGGCGTGTGGGCGCGGCACGCGACGACCACGCCCGACGAGAAGACCGGCCGGCTGCTGCTGACGAAGCTCACCGACCAGGACATCCGGGACGGTCTGGACGCGGCGGCCGCGGTGGGCGACGACCGGATCCAGGAGAGGTTCCAGGGCCGGGTGACACCGGAGAGCTGGACCCACGGCTCGGCGGCGCAGCGGCAGCAGTGGTTCCACCGGGGGTACGAGACGGGCGACATGGCCCGGTGCGACACCTTCCGCTGAGGCTTCCCCGGCGTTGTCGGTGGCGGCTGCGAGACTGAGACCTGGATCACACGCCGTCGATTGCGAGAGGACGTGGTCGGGATGACCGGGACACCCCACATCTGCCCGACGCTGCTGTACGAGGACGCGAAGGCGGCGATCGCGCTCCTCACGGAGGGTTTCGGCTTCACCGCGACCGGCGTGTACGAGGGCGAGGACGGGCGCGTCGTGCACGCCGAGCTGTCCCTGGGGAACGGGGTCGTGATGCTGGGCAGCAGGGGCACCGGGAGCGCCTTCGACAAGGCGATGGCCGGTGCCGGCCCGGCGGGCGTCTTCGTGCACGTGGACGACGTGGACGAGCACCACGCGCGCGCGGTCGCCCACGGGGTGGAGGTCCTGACGCCGCCCACGGACCAGGAGTACGGCGCCCGGGACTACATGGCCCGGGACGCCGAGGGCAACGTCTGGAGCTTCGGGACGTACAGCCCCGGCGCCGCGGAGTAGCCGGGCGCCGGGATCTTCCCCGGCGGCCCGGTCTCCCCGGCGCCGTGCGTCACGCTCCCCCGGTGTGGACCTGGAAGGCGGCCCTGCGGACCGCCTTGGCCAGGGCCGGGTCCGGGTGGGCGGCGGCGAGGGCGACCAGGACCTGGACGGTACGGGGGTGGCCGACGGCCCGGACCTCGTCGAGCAGCGCGGGGACGGTGCCCTGCACGGCGGAGTCCAGGTGGCGGACGAGCAGCGCGCTCTCGCCGTGGTCGGCGACGGCCGCGGCGGTGTCCACCCAGAGCCAGGTGGCCTCCTCCCGGGTCAGCACCTCCTGGGCGTCGTCGGGGTCGGCGCCCTCGTACTCGGCGAGCCAGAGCAGCGCGTACGGGCGCAGCGGGGGCTCGGCGACGGTGGCCCGGACCTCGGCCTCTGCGGGGGCGCCGACGACCCGGAGCGCCTCGAAGGCGAGGCCGCGCAGCAGGGCGTCCTCGCCCCGGGCGACGGCGAGGAGTTCGGCCACCGCGCTGGAGAGGGTGCGGGCCGCGAGCCAGGCGCGGTACTCGTCGCGGGCCGGGCCGGGGGTGAGCCGGGCGCAGCCGCGGAGCATGTCCTCGGCGGACTGCTCGATGTTGCCCGCGGGGCTCTGCGCGGCGACGCAGATCTGCTCCAGCTTGACCCACACGGCCCAGTTGCCGAGCGGGGTCAGGGTGGCGTGGCGCTCGTCGGCGCCGGGGTCCAGGGTGAGCGCGCCGACGGCGGCCAGGCCCTCCAGGGCCCAGTCGAGGAGGGCGGGGAGCCCGGCGGTGCCCGCCTCGGCGGGGGCCTCGGGGGCCCGTTCGGGCACGGGGACCTCGCAGCGCTCTCCGCGGAGCTCCTCGACCCGCTGGCCGAGGAGGTCGAGGAGGGCGGGGACGGGGACCGGGCCCTGGGAGAGCTGGAGGAGCGAGAGGACCTGCGGGACGGCCTCGACGACCTCGGCGACGGCGCCCGGGGCGACCCCCTCGGGGGCCGGGTGCACCAGGGACCAGGCGTCGAAGAGGGCGACCCAGCCGCGCAGTACGGCGGAGTCGTCGCGGTCCCAGGCGTGCAGCCGCCAGCCGGGGCGGGCGGTGTCGCCGTGGAGCTCGACGAGTCCGGCGAGCCGGGCGCGGTCCCAGCCGGCCCGGACCTGGCCGGGCGTCAGGTCGAGCGCGGCGGCGGCCCGTTCCTGCGGGGGGACGGCGCCGGGGCCGGTACGGGGGGCCGTCCGGGCGCCGCCCTCGACGGCGGCCCAGCGGGCGATCCGTACGGCGTCGGCGAGGACGTGCCGGGCCTGGCGGGCGAGTTCCGCGCGGGGCGGAGTGCCCTCGGGCGGCCGCGGCGCCGGCCGGGTGCGCCGGGTCGTCACGGCCCGTCGGGCGGTGGCCAGCGACCGTGGGCGGACGAGTCGGAGTCTGGAGTTGCGCGCCAATGGTTCATCGGGCTTTCGAGACGTCACGGGGGCAGTCTTCCCGCTGACGGCCCGAAAGCCCAATCGGAATCGGCCGCGCCGTCGGAACGGGGCCCGCGGAGGGCCGGCGGAGACGGTACGGAGACCTCGCGGAGACTTCGGGAAGACCGCGCGAAGTCCCCCGGCCCGGCGCTCCCGGCCGGTAGGGGAAAGGCCTCGGGCCGGTGCCGGGCGGTCCCCGGAGCAGTACCGGGGGCTCAGAGCAGCGGGACGAGGAAGCGCCGCAGGGACTCCTCGTAGCGGGTCGGGTCCGGGTTCCACATCGCCGCGTGCGGGGCGTCCCGGACCGTCCGGAGGCTGATCAGGTCGGGGCGGCGGGCGGCGAGTTCGACGGAGGGCTCCCAGGGGGCGATCGCGTCCTCGGGGCCGTGGAAGAGGAGGGTCGGGGCGCGCAGGGCGCCGGGGGCCGAGGCGAGCCGGAGCAGGTCGTCGTGGGGGCCGGTCCTGCCCTGGGCGGCGCGGACGGCGAGCGGGACCAGGAAGCCGGGGACGTGCCGGGCCGACGCGAGGTTGCGGAGGGTGACCTCCCAGTCCAGGACCGGGGAGTCGAGGACGAGGCCGCCGATCCGGTCGCGGACCCCCGATTCGGCGGCGGCGCGCAGGGCCATCGAGGCTCCGGGTCCCCAGCCGTGCAGGACGACCTCGCGGGCGCCCCGGCGGACGGCGTAGCGCAGGGCCGCGTCGACGTCGCGCCACTCGGAGTCGCCGAGGTGGGTGAGGCCGTCCGGGGAGGGCGGCGCGCCCTCGTCGCCCCGGTAGGCGGGGACGAGGACGGGGATGCGGTGCCGGTGGTAGAAGGGGACGACGTTGAGCGGGTGCTCGCGGGTGGTGCCGAGGCCGTGCAGGGCGATCACCCAGGTGGTGCGCGGGGCGGGCACGAGCCAGGCGGGCAGGGGGCCGAGCTCGCCGGGGATCTCCACGTCCTCGTGGTCGAGCCCGAGGGCGCTCGCGGGCGTGCCGCGGTGGAGCGCGGGGGTGAGCCGGACGCGGGCGCCGGGCCCGGGGGCGCCGAGCTCGATCCGCTCCAGGCGCCGGACGACGGTGTCGGCGGTGTGCGGGGCCCGGGCGAGGACGGGGCCGAGGACGGCGTGCAGGCCGTGGCCCTCCATGCCGTACGTGCCGGGGCGCAGCGAGGCGAGGCTGCGGGTGAGGGTGATCCGGTCGGGGCCCGTGGCGTGCACGGTCAGTCTCGGATCGCCGGGCAGGGGGCGTACGGACGACGCCTTGAGGGCGAGGTCGCTGGCGTACCGGCCGGCCGCGACCGCGGCCGCGCCGGCACCGAGCAGGGTGGTGACGGCCGCTGCCGTCGCTGTAGCCGGGCGCACACCCCCAGTGTCCGCAGGACGGGACCGGGGTGCCACCGGAGGGTCCGGAGGGATGCGTTCCGGGGTGCGGGGGCCCTCCCCGGGAGAGTGACGCGGGTCTCCTCGGCGGGGTCCCCCGGTCGGGTGGTCCGGTCCGGGGAGCGGAACCGGGCGGCGGGGGCGGAACCGGGACGGACCGCCGAGACCTTGCGCGGGCCCGGATTACCCGGGGTCGCAGGGCGACCGCATCGTGGACGGCCCCTCCCGGGGACCCCTCCGGAGCACTAAGCGGAATCTCTTGACACCGGTTAGGGACACCACGCCGCCCGCCCCAGTTCATCTTCCGTTCACCCAGGTTGCTTACGTTCGACCAGCCACTGACGTCAAACGATTGCCTGGGTAAATGGAACACATCACGCTGCTGCTCGCCATTGTGGTCGTGACAGCTCTCGTGTTCGATTTCACGAACGGTTTCCACGACACCGCCAACGCGATGGCCACGACCATCTCGACCGGTGCGCTCAAGCCCAAGACGGCGGTGGCCATGTCCGCCGTGCTCAACCTCATCGGCGCGTTCCTGTCCGTGGAGGTCGCCAAGACGATCTCCGGCGGGATCATCAACGAAGAGGGCATCCGCACAGAGGTGATCTTCGCCGCGTTGGTCGGCGCCATCCTGTGGAACCTGCTGACGTGGCTGCTCGGACTCCCGTCCAGCTCCTCGCACGCGCTCTTCGGCGGTCTCATCGGCGCCGCGGTCATGTCGGCCGGCTGGTCGGCCGTGAACGGCTCCACCATCGTCACCAAGGTCCTCATCCCGGCCGTCGCCGCGCCGCTCGTCGCGGGCCTCGCCGCCATGTTCGCGGCCAAGCTGACGTACAAGATCAAGGCCAACCCCGAGGCGAAGGCCACGGCCAAGGGCTACCGGGCCGGCCAGATCGCCTCCGCCGGTCTCGTCTCCCTCGCCCACGGCACCAACGACGCCCAGAAGACGATGGGCATCATCACCCTCGCCCTGGTCACCCAGGGCGTCGTCGCCCCCGGCTCGAACCCGCCCCTGTGGGTCGTCGTCTCGGCCGGTGTCGCCATCGCGCTCGGCACCTACCTGGGCGGCTGGCGCATCATCCGCACCATGGGCAAGGGCCTCACCGACCTCCAGCCGCAGCAGGGCTTCGCCGCCCAGACCAGCGCCGCGACGGTCATCCTGGCCTCCTCGCACCTCGGCTTCTCCCTCTCCACCACCCAGTCCTGCTCGGGTGCCGTGATGGGCGCCGGCCTCGGCCGCAAGGGCGGTGTCGTCCGCTGGTCGACCGCGACCCGGATGTTCGTCGCCTGGGGCCTGACCCTGCCCGCCGCGGGCCTGGTCGGCGCCGGCGCCGAGTTCCTCACCAAGCAGGGCCCCTGGGGCATCGCCGCCGTCGCGGTCCTGCTCGTGGCCGGCTCGGCCGTCATCTGGGCGCTCTCCCGCCGCAAGCCGGTCGACCACCACAACGTCACGGCCGACGACCTCGACGCCGAGCCCGCGGGCGTGGTGACCACCGCCATCGCCGCCGTCACCCCGCCGCCGCCCGGCTCCGTCGCCGCCGTCGCCGACGAGGACCTCAAGGCGACCATCCTCGCCCCGGCCCCCACCGACCCGACCGCTCCCCCGGCCCCGGCCGCGAAGGTCTAAGGAAAGAACCACATGAAGATCGACTGGGCAGCCCTCGGCTCCGTCTTCGGCGTCAGCCTCGTGGCGACCGTCGTCCTGGTGGGCCTCTTCACCCTCGGCATCGTCGGCCTCACCAAGCAGGAGGAGGCCGAGGCCCGGGGAGGCTCCGCCGCCCTGGCCCGCACCGGCGCCTACGCCTGCTTCGGGCTGTGCCTGGCGGCCGTGGCGTACGGCATCTACCTGATCGTCGTCTGATCGTCGTCCGACGGCCCCCGCTCCACCGGCCGGGCGGTCCGCACCTTCGGGTGCGGGCCGCCCGGTCCCTTTTCCGCCGCGCTTCCTGTGGTGCTCCGCACAGTGCGCCGCCGCAGGTCAAGGCTGGGTTGACGCCCGTTCTCGGCGCGTGGTGGACTGCCGGGGCCATTACGGCGGCAGCAGAGGAAGTCCGGTGCGAATCCGGCGCGGTCCCGCCACTGTGACCGGATCCGAGGGTCCGGGAGTCAGGAACTCTCGCCGCCGGTCACGTCGATCCAGGGCGCGGACCCTGAGTGAGGACATAGCGCCATGCCCGGCCGCAGCAGAGCCACCGGTGTCTTCGCGTACGGAGCGGCCGCGGGCCTCGCCGTCGACCTGCTCCTCGGGGACCCCCGCAGGGGCCACCCCGTCGCCGCGTTCGGCCGGGCCGCCGCCGTCGTCGAGCGGCGCCTCCACCACGACCACCGGGGCTGGGGCGCCCTGCACACCGCCGTCTGCGCCGGCTCCACCGTCGCCCTCGGGGCCCTCGCCGCCCGGGCCGTACGGGACCGGCCGGCCGCCGCCGTCGCGCTGACCGCCGCCTCCGTGTGGGCCGTCGTCGGCGGGACGACCCTGGGCCGGGAGGCCCGCGCGATCGGCGGGGCGCTGGCCGCCGGGGACCTGGAGGTGGCCCGGGAGCGCCTTCCGCACCTGTGCGGGCGCGACCCGCAGTCCCTGGACGGCCCCGCGATGGCCCGCGCGGTCGTCGAGTCGGTCGCGGAGAACACCTCGGACGCCGTGGTCGGCGCCCTGTTCTGGGGCGCGGTCGCGGGCGTGCCGGGGCTCGTCGGCTTCCGGGCGGTCAACACCCTGGACGCGATGGTCGGCCACCGGTCGCCCCGGTACCGGCGCTTCGGCTGGGCCTCGGCCCGCCTCGACGACCTGGCCGGCGGGCCGGGCGCCCGTCTGACCGCCGTCCTCGCGACCGTCGCCGGCGGGAATCCGCGCGGGGCCGTACGGGCCTGGCGGGCGGACGCTTCGAAGCACCCGAGCCCCAACGCGGGCCCGGTCGAGGCCTCCTTCGCGGGCGCGTTGGGCGTGCGGCTCGGGGGCACCCTCTCGTACGGCGGACGCGTCGAGCACCGGCCGGTGCTGAACGGGGAGGGGCGGGCCGTCGAGGTGGCGGACATCGAACGGGCGGTGGCGCTCTCGCGCCGGGTGACCGCGCTGACCCTGGCCGCCTGCGTGGGCGGCCGTCTGATCGCCGACGCCGTGCGGCGCGGGAAGCGGAGGGCTTCATGAGGGGCGGGAAGGGCGGGGGGCTGCTGGTCGCCGGGACCACGTCCGACGCGGGCAAGAGCGTCGTGACGGCCGGGATCTGCCGGTGGCTGGTCCGCAAGGGTCTGAAGGTGGCGCCGTTCAAGGGGCAGAACATGTCCCTCAACTCCTTCGTCACGCGCGAGGGCGCCGAGATCGGGCGGGCCCAGGCCATGCAGGCGCAGGCCGCCCGGGTCGAGCCGACCGCGCTGATGAACCCGGTGCTGCTGAAGCCGGGCGGCGACCGGTCCAGCCAGGTCGTCCTGATGGGGAAGCCGGTGGGCGAGCTGAGTGCCAAGGGCTACCACGGGGGGCGGCAGAAGGAGCTTTTCGAGCCGGTCATGGCCTGCCTGGAGGAGCTGCGGAGCACGTACGACGCGGTGATCTGCGAGGGCGCCGGCAGCCCGGCCGAGATCAACCTGCGGCGCACCGACATCGTGAACATGGGCGTGGCGCGGGCCGCGAAGCTGCCCGTGGTGGTGGTCGGGGACATCGACCGGGGCGGGGTCTTCGCCCAGTTCTTCGGCACGACGGCGCTGCTGTCCCCCGAGGACCAGTCGCTCGTCGCCGGGTACCTGGTGAACAAGTTCCGGGGCGACGTGAGCCTGCTCGAACCCGGGCTCGACATGCTGTACGGCCTGACCGGGCGCCGGACCTTCGGCGTCCTGCCGTACGCGCACGGGCTCGGCATCGACGAGGAGGACGGTCTGCGGGTCTCCCTGCGGGGCACCGTCCGGGAGTCGGTGGTGGCGCCGCCGGTCGGCGCGGACGTGCTGCGGGTCGCCGTCTGCGCCGTCCCCCTGATGTCCAACTTCACGGACGTGGACGCGCTGGCGGCCGAGCCGGGCGTGGTCGTCCGGTTCGTGGACCGGCCCGAGGAGCTGGTCGACGCGGACCTGGTCGTCGTACCGGGCACGCGCGGCACGGTGAAGGCGCTCGCCTGGCTGCGGGAGCGCGGCCTGGCGGACGCCCTGGCCCGGCGCGCGGCCGAGGGCCGCCCGGTCCTCGGCATCTGCGGCGGCTTCCAGGCCCTCGGCGAGCGGATCGAGGACGAGGTCGAGTCGAAGGCCGGTGTGGTCGACGGGCTCGGGCTGCTTCCCGTACGGGTGCGGTTCGGGGTCGAGAAGACCCTGGCCCGGCCGGTCGGCGAGGCGCTCGGCGAGCGGGTCGAGGGGTACGAGATCCACCACGGCGTCGCGGACGTACGGGGCGGGGAGCCCTTCCTGGACGGGTGCCGGGTCGGTGCCGTGTGGGGCACCCACTGGCACGGCTCGCTGGAGAGCGACGGCTTCCGGCGCGCGTTCCTGCGGGAGGTCGCGGCGGCGGCCGGGCGCCGGTTCGTCCCGGCGCCGGACACGTCGTTCGGCGCCCTGCGCGAGGAGCAGCTCGACCGGCTCGGCGACCTGATCGAGGAGCACGCGGACACGGACGCGCTGCTGCGGCTGATCGAGGAGGGCGCCCCGGCGGGGCTGCCGTTCGTGCCGCCGGGGGCGCCGTGAGCACGGGAGGCCGCCGCCGGCTCCTCCCCGGCGGCCGCGCGCCGTCGTCCGAACATCAGCGATCCGAAGGAGAGACCACCCGATGAGCACCCGGTACCCGTTCACCGCCGTCGTCGGCATGGACGACCTGCGGCTCGCGCTGCTCCTGAACGCCGTCAGCCCGGCCGTGGGCGGCGTGCTCGTCCGGGGCGAGAAGGGCACCGCGAAGTCCACCGCCGTGCGCGCGCTCGCGGAGCTGCTGCCCGCCGTGCCGGTGGTCGCGGGCTGCCGGTTCAGCTGCGACCCGGCGTCCCCCGATCCGGGCTGCCCGGACGGGCCGCACGAGGCGGGGCCGGGGGCCGAGCGGCCCGCGCGGATGGTCGAACTCCCCGTCGGCGCCTCCGAGGACCGGCTCGTCGGCTCGCTCGACATCGAGAAGGCGCTCGCGGAGGGCGTGAAGGCGTTCGAGCCGGGGCTGCTCGCCGACGCGCACCGGGGCATCCTGTACGTGGACGAGGTCAACCTCCTCCACGACCACCTGATCGACCTGCTGCTCGACGCCGCCGCCATGGGCTTCTCGAACGTCGAGCGCGAGGGCGTCTCCGTGCGGCACGCCGCCCGGTTCCTGCTCGTCGGGACCATGAACCCCGAGGAGGGCGAGCTGCGGCCGCAGCTCCTCGACCGGTTCGGGCTCACCGTGGAGGTCGCCGCCTCCCGCGACCCCGAGCAGCGGGTGGAGGTCGTGCGGCGGCGGCTCGCCTTCGAGGACGACCCGGCCGCGTTCGCCGCGCGCTGGGCCGACGAGGAGGCCGAGCTGCGCGGGCGGATCGTCGCCGCGCGCGCCCTCCTCCCGCAGGTGACCCTCGGGGACGCCGTGCTGCTCCAGATCGCCGCGACCTGCGCCGCGTTCGAGGTGGACGGCATGCGCGCCGACATCGTCATGGCCCGCACGGCCACCGCGCTCGCCGCCTGGGCCGGGCGGACCGGGGTCACCTCCGAGGACGTGCGGCAGGCCGCGCTCCTGGCCCTCCCCCACCGCCGCCGGCGCTCGCCCTTCGACGCGCCGGGGCTCGACGAGGACAAGCTGGACGAGACCCTCGAACAGTTCAAGGGCGAGGACCCGGACCCCGACCCGGACCCGGAGCCGGACGGCCCGGACGACGGCGGTCCGGGAGACGGCGGTCCGGGAGACGGGGGCCCCGGCGGGGGCGGTCCGGACGGCGGCGGGATCCCGCCGCAGGGCGACGGACCCGTGCCCGAGGACGTACCGGCGCCGGAGGAGGCGCCCGTACCCGAGCCTGCTCCCCAGAGGGCGGGTGCCGGTGAGCGGGCCGCCGTCAAGGCCGCCGAACCCTTCCGTACGAAGGTGCTCAGCGTGCCCGGACTCGGCGAGGGCGCGGCCGGGCGCCGCTCCCGGGCCCGGACCGAGCACGGCCGTACGACCGGCTCCACCCGGCCCCGGGGCGCGCTGACCAAGCTGCACCTGGCCGCGACCGTGCAGGCCGCCGCCCCCCACCAGAAGGCGCGCGGGCGGACCGGGCGGGGGCTCGTGGTCCGGCGCGACGACCTGCGGCAGGCGACCCGGGAGGGCCGCGAGGGCAACCTCGTGCTCTTCGCGGTCGACGCCTCGGGCTCGATGGCGGCCCGGCAGCGGATGAGCGCGGTCAAGGGCGCGGTGCTGTCGCTGCTCCTCGACGCCTACCAGCGGCGCGACAAGGTCGGTCTGGTCACCTTCCGGGGCCGGGACGCCGAGGTGGCGCTGCCGCCGACCTCGTCCGTGGACGCGGCCGCCGCCCGGCTCGAACAGCTGCCGACGGGCGGGCGCACCCCCCTGTCGGCCGGGCTGCTCAAGGCCCACGACGTGCTGCGGGTCGAGCGGCTGCGGGACCCCTCGCGCCGCCCCCTGCTGGTCGTCGTGACGGACGGGCGGGCGACCGGGGGGCGGGCGGCCGGGGACCCGGTGGCGCTCGCCGCCCGCGCGGCGCGGCTGCACGCCGCCGAGGGCACGGCGTCGGTCGTCGTGGACTGCGAGACCGGCCCGGTGCGGCTCGGGCTCGCGGGGCGGCTCGCCCTCGAACTCGGCGGCACGGCCGTGACGTTGGACGAGCTGCGCGCCGACGCGATCGCCGGGCTCGTCAGGGACGTACAGACAGGACACGCAGGGCACGCATCCAGGAGGGCCGCTTAATGCCGCAGGGACAGCCGACCGTCGTTCCCGACGACGGTCTGACCACCCGCCAGCGCCGCAACCGCGCGCTGGTGATGGTGCACACGGGCGTCGGCAAGGGGAAGTCGACCGCCGCCTTCGGCATGGCGCTGCGCGCCTGGAACCAGGGCTGGCCGATCGGGGTGTTCCAGTTCGTGAAGTCCGCCAAGTGGAAGGTCGGCGAGGAGAACGCCCTCAAGGCGCTCGGCGAGACCGGCAAGGGCGGCACGGTCACCTGGAACAAGATGGGCGAGGGCTGGTCCTGGATCCAGCGCGAGGTCGCCGAGGGCGAGCAGTCGCACGAGGACAAGGCACGCGAGGGCTGGGAGCAGGTCAAGCGGGACCTCGCGGAGGAGAGGTACAAGTTCTACGTCCTCGACGAGTTCGCCTACCTCCTGCACTGGGGCTGGATCGACGTGAACGAGGTCGTGGAGGTGCTGCGCGACCGTCCCGGTCAGCAGCACGTCGTCATCACCGGCCGCAACGCGCCCCGGGAGCTGGTGGACTTCGCGGACCTCGTCACCGACATGTCCAAGGTCAAGCACCCGATGGACGCCGGTCAGAAGGGCCAGCGGGGCATCGAGTGGTAGCACGTCTCGTCATCGCCGCGCCCTCCTCGGGCGCGGGCAAGACCACGGTCGCGACCGGCCTGATGGCCGCGTTCGCCGGCCGCGGCCTGGCCGTCTCCCCGCACAAGGTCGGCCCCGACTACATCGACCCCGGCTACCACGCCCTCGCGACGGGCCGCCCGGGGCGCAACCTCGACGCGTACATGTGCGGCACGGGGCTGGTGGCGCCGCTCTTCCTGCACGGGTCGCGCGGCTGCGACCTGGCCGTGGTCGAGGGGGTCATGGGCCTGTACGACGGGGCCGCCGACCAGGGGGAGCTGGCGTCCACCGCGCAGGTGGCGAAGCTCCTGAAGGCGCCGGTGGTACTGGTCGTGGACGCGTCGTCGCAGTCGCGGTCGGTGGCGGCGCTCGTGCACGGGTTCGCGTCCTGGGACCCGGAGGTGCGGATCGGGGGCGTGATCCTCAACAAGGTCGCCACCGACCGGCACGAGCACCTGCTGCGGGAGGCGCTCGGGGAGTCCGGGGTGCCGGTCCTCGGCGTGCTGCGGCGGGCGCCCGCCGTGGCGACGCCGTCGCGGCACCTGGGGCTCGTGCCGGTGGCCGAGCGGCAGGCCGCCGCCGTGGAGGCGGTGGCGGCGCAGGCCGAACAGGTCCTGGCCGGGTGCGACCTGGAGGCGCTGCTCGCGCTCGCCCGGTCGGCGCCGGAGCTGCACGCGGAGGCGTGGTCGCCGGAGGTCGTGGGGCCGGCCGTCGCCGGTGCGCGGCCCCGGATCGCGGTGGCCGGCGGGGCCGCGTTCACGTTCTCGTACGCCGAGCACACCGAACTCCTGACCGCCGCAGGGGCCGAGGTCGTCACCTTCGACCCGCTGCGGGACGAGGCGCTGCCCGAGGGGACCTCCGGGCTCGTGATCGGCGGCGGCTTCCCCGAGGTGTACGGGGGCGAGCTGTCCGCCAACGAGCCGCTGCGGAAGGCCGTGGCCGACCTCGCCGCCTCGGGCGCGCCGGTCGCGGCCGAGTGCGCCGGGCTGCTCTACCTGGCGCGGTCGCTCGACGGCAGGCCCATGTGCGGGGTGCTGGACGCGGACGCGCGCATGTCGGAGCGGCTGACGCTGGGGTACCGGGACGCGGTGGCCGTCAGCGACAGCGTCCTCGCGCCGGCCGGGGCGCGGATGCGGGGGCACGAGTTCCACCGCACCGTGATCGAGCCGGGCGCCGGGGAGCGGGCCGCGTGGGGGCTGCGGCAGCCGGTGCGGCGCGTGGAGGGGTTCGTACGGGGAGGGGTGCACGCCAGTTACGTGCACACGCACTGGGCGGGCGCGCCCGAGGCGGCGGCGCGGTTCGTGGCGGCTGCCGCCGGTTCTGTCGCGGGCGGTCCGGTCACGTGAGTTCAGCCGCCGGAGGCTCCCACCACGAGCCAGATGAAGCCGACGCCCGTCACCGTGCACAGCAGGGTGGAGCGGGCGGGGTGGTCGTGGTGGGCCTCCGGCAGGATCTCGGCGGCGGCGAGGTAGAGCAGGGCGCCGCCGAAGAACCCGAGATAGCCGCCGAGAAGTTCCTCCGGAAGGGTGAACAGCAGAGTGGAGGCGGCGCCGAGGATCGGGGCGACGGCGTCCGCGACGAGCATCGCGAGGGCCTTGCGGCGCGCGTTCCCGTAGAGGCTCGTGATCGTGTACGTGTTGAAGCCGTCGGCGAAGTCGTGGGTGATGACGGCGAGGGCGACGGTGGCGCCCATGCCGCCGCCGACCTGGAAGGCGGCGCCGAGCGCGATGCCGTCCATGAGGCTGTGGCCGACCATCGCGGCGGCCGCCGTGAGGCCGACCTGGGGGACCCGCTCTCCGGCCGCGACGCCGTGCGCGGCCCGGCGCACGGCGAGCAGGCGCTCCACGACGTGGGCGAAGAGGAAGCCGCCGACGAAGAGCAGCAGGGCCTCCGGGACGCCGAACACCTCGTCCCCGGCGGCCTCCAGGGCCTCGGGCAGGAGGTCGAGTCCGACGACGCCGAGCATGAGTCCGCCGGAGAGTCCGAGGACCAGGTGACGCCGGTCGGTGACGCGTCCGGCGACCCATCCTCCGAAGAGCGTCATGAGGAACGCGCCGAGCGCGACGACCACAGCCATGGGGCTTTGCTATCGGATGGGGAGGCGTCCGCGCACCTCGGTGTGGGGGCCCGGTCGGGCGTCCCGGTGGACGAGGTGCTGGCCCTCGTGGACGCGGTGCTGCGGGAGGCGGGGCTTTCCCGTACGGCCGTCCGGTCCCTCGGCACGCTCGACGCGCGGGCGGCGGAGCCGGGGATCGCGGGGGCCGCGGCGCTCCTCGGCGTGCCGGTACGGGGGTTCGCCGCCGAGGAGCTGGCGGCCGTGTCCGTACCGCACCCGTCGGCCCGGCCCCTGGCCGCGACGGGCACGGCGTCGGTGGCGGAGGCGGCGGCCCTGCTGGCGGCGGGTACGGAGCCGGGCGCGGATGCGGGCGCGGTCCCGGGCGCGGTCGTGGCCCCTGGCACGGGCGAACCGGCGGCGCCCCCGGCACGTGCGCGGGCCGTGCTGCTCGTACCGAAGCGGAAAACCCGGCGCGCAACGTGCGCTCTCGCCGCTTCCGTCCCGGTTCGATCGCACGAAGACGCCCCGGGCGCACGGTTGTTGCCCCGAACTCACGGGTACATCGCTGGCGAGCCTGGCTCACCCCCCACCATCCCCACCCCCCACACGACGGCGGCCATGGACATGCACACGCATACCGACGCCCACGACCTTCGCCACCACGGTGACGCCGAGGTCAGGGACGAGAAACTCATCGATCTCGCGGTCAACGTCCGGACGGACACCCCTCCGGACTGGCTGCGCAGACGCATCGCCGACTCCCTGACCGGCCTCGCCGCCTACCCCGACGGCCGGGTCGCGCGGGCCGCGGTCGCCGAGCGGCACGACCTGCCCGCGGACCGGGTGCTGCTCACGGCCGGCGCGGCGGAGGCCTTCGTGCTGCTCGCGCGGGCGCTGCCGGCGCGGCGGCCGGTGGTGGTGCACCCGCAGTTCACCGAGCCGGAGGCGGCGCTGCGCGACGCCGGGCACGCGGTGGGCCGGGTGCTGCTGCGCGAGGAGGACGGCTTCCGGCTGGACCCGGCGGCGGTCCCGGAGGACGCGGACCTGGTGGTGATCGGGAACCCCACCAATCCGACCTCCGTGCTGCACCCCGCCGCCTCGATCGCCGCGCTGGCCCGCCCGGGGCGGACCCTGGTGGTGGACGAGGCCTTCATGGACGCGGTGCCGGGCGAGCGGGAGTCGCTTGCCGGGCGGACGGACGTGCCGGGGCTCGTGGTGCTGCGCAGCCTCACCAAGACCTGGGGCCTGGCCGGGCTGCGGATCGGGTACGTGCTCGCCGCACCCGGGACGATCGCGGACCTGGAGCGGGCGCAGCCGCTGTGGCCGGTGTCGACGCCCGCCCTGGTGGCGGCGGAGGCCTGCATGTCGCGGGCGGCGCTCGCGGAGGCCGAGCACGCGGCGCACCGGATCGGGGTGGAGCGGGCCCATCTGCTCGCCGGGCTCGCGGAGTTCGACGAGGTGCGGACGGTGGCGGGGGCGGAGGGCCCCTTCGTGCTCGTCCGGATCGACGGGGCGGACGCGGTGCGGGAGCGGCTGCGGTCGTTGGGCTTCGCGGCCCGCCGGGGCGACACGTTCCCGGGGCTCGACCGGAACTGGCTGCGGCTCGCGGTCCGGGACCGGGCGACGACGAACCGCTTCCTCCAGGCGCTGGACCAGGCGCTGTTGATGGGCGGCTGAGGCAGGGGTCCCGGGAACGGGCCGGGGCCGAGGTCTTCCGGCGACGGGCCGGGGCCCGGGGAGGGCGGTGTCGTCACCGCCGCCCTCCCCGGGCCCCGCCGTCCTGCTTCCCCCGCGCCCCCGGCGCCTCCCCCTCGGGCCGTCAGCCGCGCGCGCGGGCGCGCGAGCGGGTCAGCGCGAGCGCGCCGCCGCCGGCCACGACGAGGGCGAGCGCCCCGGCCGCGATGTACGGGGTGGTGGAGCTGCCACCGGTCTCGGCGAGGTTCTGGGTGGGGGCGCCGCCGCCGTTGTTGGTGGTGATGCCGCTGTCGTCGCTCGGCTCGGCGGAGGGCTCCGGCTGCTCGGAGGGCCGGTCGGTGGGCTGCTGCGTGGGCCGCTCCGTCGGCTTCTCGGTGGGCTTCTCTGTCGGCTTCGTGCCCTCGGGCGTCTCGCAGGTCGCCTCGGCGAGGGTCACCTTGCCCTTGACCTCGGCGACGCCCAGCTTCAGCGGGTTGACCTCCACGTCGAGTTCCAGGGCGGTCGCCGCGGCGGTGCGGGAGGTCGTGGAGGTGCGGGAGAGGTCCAGGGTGACCTCGCCGACCTTCGGCACGGTGACCTGGGTCCGGCCGGCCGCGGAGAGGGTGGTCTTCTTGCCGAGGACGGTGACGTGGCCGAGGACGTTGGACTCGGCGACCGGCTGCTTCCCCACCTCGCACAGCGCCTTGGAGGTGACCTTCTCAACCTCGATGAGGGAGAGCAGGGGGAGGCCGGGGACGTGCACGCGCGCCTTGACGAGGTTGACGTGCCCCTCGGCCTTCTTCTCGTCGACGGTGGCCTCGGAGGTGGCGACGTCGGCCTTGAGGATGTCGACCGGCTTGCCGTTCTCGGCCCCCTGCACCTTCACGGAGAGCGCGGTCTCGTTCTCGCTCTTCGGTGCCTGGACCTCGTTGAGGGAGGCCCGGACCGGCACGTTCACCGTCTTGTCGAGGAGGGAGACGTCGAGGCCGGTCCGCAGGACGACGGCGGTGGCGCGCCCTTCGCCGCCCGTGGCGTGCGCCGCGGGGGCCGCGAGGAGCACCGGGCCGACGGCCAGAACGGCGACGGTCGCGGCGGCCGCGGAACGGCGTACGGGCATGCGGAAGGTGTTGCTGTTCAAGGTGGTGGAACCCCCACAGGAGACATGGCGTCGCCGGCCGCTCACCACGGGGACGGTGGCTCGGCGCGGTCCGGCGACTTGGGACACCGGAATCTTTACGCACGGAGAGTGAACCGGCAGTCACCTGACGCCAGTTCACTCCAAAGGGGGGTTTCCGCGTTCATTTTCGATTGTTTTCGCTACAACCGTTCCCGCTCGTCCCGCGTGTTTCGTACGAAGGGGCGCGAGCGGGGACGGCGGGCGAGGATGTGAACGACCGGTTCCGCGCCGGGGTAACGGATCGTCAACCCGGTGCGTTCAGCTGTCGCGCCAGTACCCGAGGGCGTGGACGCGCTCCTTGGGCAGCCCGAGCTCCTTGCGCGCGTACGTGCCGAGGGTGCGGGTGGTCGTGGTGTCGCAGGCGATCCAGACGTACGGGGCGGTGCCGGCGAGCGCGGGCAGTTCGGCCTTCACGCGGGCGACGAGCTCGGCGCCGCCCTTCTCGCGCGGCACCCGGCGCAGGTCGTGCCGCTCGGGGTCGACGCGGAACGGCAGTTCGGCGTCGGAGGCGTGCTGGGTCTCGAACCAGACGGTGGCCGGGAGGTCCGGGAAGGCGTCGAGCAGCGAGTTGATCGCGGGCAGGGAGGCCGAGTCGCCGACCACGAGCAGCCGGCCGGGCAGCGGGTCGGGGGCCTCGAAGCCGGTGCCCTGGAGGGTGGCCTCCACGGTGTCGCCGGCGGCGCAGTCCCGGGCCCAGCGGCTCGCGACGCCCTCGTGGAGGGCGAACTCCAGGCTGAAGGTGCCGGCCTCCGCGTCCGGGTCGACGAGCGTGTAGGCGCGCTGGTGCGGCTTGCCGCCGCCGTCGAACCAGATGCGGACCCACATCGTCGGGTGGACCCCGGCGGCGGCGAGGAGGCCGCCGTCCGTGAAGTGCACCCGCCGGTAGTCCTCGGTGACCTGCTCGGCGCCCGTCACGGTGAACGTGAAGTCCTTGCCGCGCATCAACTTGAGGACGGCGCCCTGCCAGCCATGACCCACCGTGATCCCCTCCCCTGTGATTACTGTAGATTAATTTAGGTCAGCCTAACCTAAGATTTTATGGAAAAGCAGGGACGGGAGAATTTCTCCGTGAGCATCGAGGTCTACCGGGACGCCTGGGGCGTTCCGCATCTGCGGGCCGGGGACCCGGACGAACTCGCCTTCGCCCAGGGGCGGGTCACCGCCCGTGACCGCGCCTGGCAGCTGGAGGTGGAGCGGCACCGGGCCCAGGGCACCACGGCCGCGTTCCTCGGCGCCGCCGAGCTCGGCTGGGACGTCTTCGCCCGGCGGGTCCGGCTCGCGGACACCGCCCGCCTCTGCTTCGCCCGCCTGGAGCGCGCGGACGCGCCGACGGCCGCGTGGGTGCGCGCGTACGTGGACGGGGTCAACGACGGTCTGGCGGAGGGGGCGCGGCGCGCGCCCGAGTTCGCGGAGACCGGTCTCGCGCCCGGCCGCTGGGAGCCGTGGACGCCGCTCGCCGTCTGGCTCTCGACCCACATCCTCTTCGCGGGCTTCCCCACCAAGCTGTGGCGGGAGGAGGTCGCGCGCCGGCTCGGCGAGGAGTGGACGGAGCTGTTCGCGACGGACGGGCCGGGCACCGCGGGCTCCAACGGCTGGGTGGTCGCGGGCGAGCGGACCGCGAGCGGGGCGGCCCTGGTGGCCGGCGACCCGCACCGGTTCATCGAGGCGCCGGGCGTCTACCAGCAGATCCGGCTCGCCTGCCCCGCGTACGACGTGGTGGGCCTCGCCGTGCCGGGCATCCCCGGCCTCGCGCACTTCGGCCACACCGGGCCGGTGGCCTGGGCGATCACCAACGCGATGGCGGACTACCAGGACGTGTACCGGGAGCGGCTGCGGCGGCTGGCCGACGGAGGCGTGGAGGCCCTCGGCCCCGAGGGCTGGCGCCCGGCCACCGCCCACACGGAGACGATCGAGGTCGCGGGCGGGGACCCGGTCGTGATCGAGGTGATCGAGACGGACCGGGGACCGGTGATCGTCGGCGTGGAGGAGGAGCCGGAGGCCGGGGGGTCGGAAGGCGGGCCGGTCGGCGGCACCCCGGAAGCCGGAACCCCGGTCGGCAACGCCCCCGCGGACGCCCGGACGGCGGGCGACAGCCCGGCGGCGGGCGCGCCGGTGGACGGTCCGGCGGGCGGGGCCCTGGCGGACGGCCCGGTCGGCGGAGCCCCCGAGGACGGCCCGACCGACGGCGCCCCGGAGGGTGGCCGCCCCGGTGAGGGGCACGACAGCGAGGGGCGCGGCTGGGAGGTCCTCGCCCTGCGCCACCCGCCCCGGGTCACCGGGGAGCTCGGTTTCGGGGTGCTGCCCGCGCTGCTGCGCGCCCGGACCGTCGGGGACGTGGACGCGGCGCTCGACGGCTGGGTCGAGCCGGTGAACGTGGTCCAGGCGGCCGACACCCGGGGCGGGCTGCTGCACCGGGTCGCCGGCCACGTCCCCGTACGGGACCGGCTCAACTCCCTGCGTACCGTGCCCGCCTGGGATCCGGCGCACGCCTGGGCGGACGCGCCCGCCCCGCTCCCCCGCGCCGAGGTCCGGGGGCACGCCGTGATGGCCAACGCCCGGGGCCTGGCCGCGCCGCTGGGCGTCGAGTTCGCCCCGCCGCACCGGGCGGACCGGATCGACGCGCTGCTCGGTGCCTCGGCCGACTGGACCCCGCAGGCCGTCACCGCCGTCCACCGGGACACCGACAACCCCTCGGCGGCCCCCCTCCTCGCGGCGGTCGGACGCGCGGAGGCGGGCCTCTCCCCCGCCGCCTCGGCCGTACGGGAACGGCTGCTCGCCTGGGACCGGCGCATGGACGCGGAGAGCACCGACGCCGGCCTGTACGCGGCCGTCCGGGGCGCGGTCGTCCGCCGCCTCGCCGGGCACGAGGCCTTCGCGGCGCTGCGCGAACCCGCCCCGTACCCCGAGGTGTTCCGGCCCTGGCTGGCCCTCGGGCCGCGCGTGGCCTTCGCCCTGGAGACCCTGCTCACGGCCGGGCCGGTGCCCGCCGGGGACGTCGACCGGATCGTGCGCGAGGCCCTGGAGGAGGTCGCGGCCGGGGAGCCGCCGGCCGCCTGGGGCACCACCCACCGGCTCGCGCCCTGGCAGGCGCTGCCCGATCCCGACGACGCGCGGTGGCCGGGGCTCGCCGGGGACCACGACTGCGTGCTCTCCACGTCCAGCGTGCCCGGCTGGACCGACCGCAGCGCGCGCGCCTCCGCCGCCCGCTACGTCTGGGACCTGGCCGACCGCGAACGCAGCGGATGGGTCGTCCCGTTCGGCGCGTCCGGCGTGCCCGGCGACCCCCACCACCAGGACCAACTCCCCCTGTGGCTGCGGGGCGAGCTCGCCCCCGTCACCACCGACTGGCAGTACCTCACCAAGGAGCAGGGATGACCACCGCCGTTCACGTCCAGACCGTCGAGGGCTTCGGCACCGTCACCATCAGGCCCGTCGACCCGGACCGGGACGCCCCGCTCCTGCACGCCTGGGTCAACGAGGAGCGGTCCCGCTTCTGGGGCATGACCGGGACCACCGTCGAGCAGGTCCGGGAGATCTACGCGCACCTGGACTCGCTCACCACCCACCACGGCTACCTGGTCAGCAGGGACGACGAGCCCGTCGCCCTGCTCCAGACGTACGACCCCGAGGCCGACCGGGTGAGCGAGTGCTACGAGGTGCTGCCCGGGGACATCGGCGTGCACTTCCTCATCGCGCCGAACGCCTCCCCGGAGCCGGGCTTCACCGGCAGGCTCGTCACCGCGCTGATCGCGTTCACGCTGAAGGACCGCACGCGGGTCGTGGTCGAGCCCGACGCCGACAACGAGAAGGCCGTCGCCCGCATGGTGCGGATCGGTTTCGAGCTGGGCCCGGAGGTCGTGCTGCCGGAGGTGGACCTGCCGGAGGTCTTCCTGCCGGAGAAGCGGGCCCGGCTCGCGTTCCTGACCCGCTGACCGGCTGACTGTCTGACTGGCGGGCCGGCGGGCCGGCGGGCCGGCGGGCCGATTCTCGGGCCGCCCGTCGCTCCCGGGCCGCCCGCCGGTCAGCCCGTGATCCGCCCGTTGACGACGATCCGCCGGGGCGCCGCCAGGACGCGGACGTCCGCGCGCGGGTCCTCGTCGTAGACGACCAGGTCGGCGGGGGCGCCCTCCTCCAGGGCGGGGCGGCCCAGCCAGGCCCTGGCCCCCCAGGTGGTGGCCGAGAGGGCGTCGATCGGCGGGATGCCGGCCCGGGTCAGCTCCTCGACCTCCTCCGCGACCAGGCCGTGGGCGAGGGAGCCGCCCGCGTCGGTGCCGACGAAGACCGGGACGCCCGCGTCGTAGGCGGCGCGGACCGTGTCGTACCGCCGCTCGTGCAACCGGCGCATGTGGGCCGACCAGCGGGGGAACTTCTCCCGGCCGCCGTCCGCGAGGTGCGGGAAGGTCGCGATGTTGACCAGGGTCGGGACGATGGCGACGCCCCGCTCGGCGAAGAGCGGGATGGTCTCCTCGGTGAGCCCGGTGGCGTGCTCGACGCAGTCGATGCCCGCCTCGACCAGGTCGCGGAGCGAGTCCTCGGCGAAGCAGTGCGCGGTGACCCGGGCGCCGAGCCGGTGCGCCTCCGCGATGGCCGCCTCCACCTCGGGGCGCGGCCAGCAGGCGGTGAGGTCGCCGACCTCGCGGTCGATCCAGTCGCCGACGAGCTTGACCCAGCCGTCGCTCCTGCGGGCCTCCCGGCCGACGTACGCGACGAGGTCGGCGGGCTCGATCTCGTGGGCGTAGTTGCGGATGTAGCGGCGGGTGCGGGCGATGTGCCGCCCCGCGCGGATGATCTTCGGCAGGTCCTCGCGGTCGTCCATCCAGCGCGTGTCGGAGGGCGAGCCCGCGTCCCGGAGGAGCAGGGTCCCGGCGTCCCGGTCGGTGAGGGCCTGCTTCTCGGCGGTGTCGGCGTCGACGGGCCCGTGCCGGTCGAGGCCGACGTGACAGTGGGCGTCGACGAGCCCGGGCAGGGCCCAGCCCGTCACCGTCAGGGCCTCCCCCGGGGGCCGTTCGAAGGTGATCCGCCCGTCCACGCACCAGAGTTCGTCCCGTACGTCCTCCGGGCCGACGAGCACCCGCCCCTGCACGTGCAACACCTCGTGATCGCTCATGCCTGCACTGTACGAGGGCGCGCGGGAGGGGTGGGCGTACGCTGGCCACGGCCGTACCACCGACCCGAGAAGGCACCACCGTGACCGTGACGCACCCGCTCCTGGACCTGGCCCCGCTGACCGCCGCGCACTTCGCGTCGATCGAGCGGCGGGTGGCCGCGCTGCTCTCCACGGAGCAGGACGTGGTGATCACGCAGGGCGAGGCCCTGCTGCCGCTCGAAGGGTGCATCCGGAGCGGGGCGCGGGCCGGTTCGACCGCGCTGAACGTGGTCACCGGCCCGTACGGGCAGACCTTCGGGAACTGGCTGCGGGACTGCGGCGCGACCGTGGTCGACCTGGAGGTGCCCTTCCACACGGCGGTGACGGCGGAGCAGGTGGAGCGGGCGCTCGCCGAGCACCCGGAGATCGACTTCGTGTCCCTGGTGCACGCGGAGGCGGCGACGGGCAACACCAACCCGGTCGCGGAGATCGGCGAGGTCGTCCGGGCCCACGGGGCGCTGTTCTACCTGGACGCGGTGGCGTCGATCGGTGCGGAGCCGGTGCTGCCGGACGCGTGGGGCGTGGACATGTGCATCATCGGCGCGCAGAAGGCGATGGGCGGCCCGGCGGGCGTGTCCGCGGTGTCGGTGAGCGCGCGGGCCTGGGAGCGGTTCGCCGCCAACCCGGCCGCGCCGCGCCGCTCGTACCTCTCGCTCCTGGACTGGAAGGAGCGCTGGATCGACGGCGGCCGGAAGGCGCTGCTGCACGCGCCTGCGCAGCTGGAGATGCTGGCCCTGGAGGCCTGTGTGGAGCGGATCGAGGCGGAGGGCCTGGACGCGCTGATGGCGCGGCACGCCTCGGCGGCGGCCGCGACCCGCGCGGGCGCGCTCGCGCTGGGCGGCGGTCTGGAGCCGTACGTGTACGAGGCGAGGGACGCGGCCCCGGTGGCGACGACGCTGCGCACCCCGGCGGACGTGAACGCCGCCGAGCTGGTGGCGAAGGCGCTCGCGGCCGACCCGTCGCTGCCGCTGATCGCGGGCGGCGGCGCGCTGTCCGGGGAGATGATCCGGGTCAACCACTACGGGGTGGACGCGACCCCGGGGGCCGTGCAGTCCTCGCTCGCGGCCCTGGGCGCGGCGCTCGGCGAGACGGGCCGCGCGGTGGACCTGGAGGGGGCGCGCCGGGCGGTGACGGAGGCCTGGGCGTAGAACGCTGTACGGGCTGGGGGCGGGGACCCGACACCGGGACCCCGCCCCCTCCGCGTACGCCCGGCCGGTCACAGCGCCGGACAGTCCGTGGAGACGCGGTGGCCGCCGCCGGAGGGGGTGGCGGGCCCGGGGTGTTGGAGGGGCCGCCGGCCCTCAGGCGGGCAGGCGGGTCCCGGCCGTCGGAACGGGGGTCCGGGCGCCCGGTGTCGGGACCTCGGCGCGTCAGTCGTCCAGGGCGTTCAGGGCGCGGTCCACGTCCGCCGTCGTGTTGTACAGGTGGAAGGAGGCCCGCAGGTTGCCCGCGCGGACCGAGAGCAGGACGCCGGCCCTCTCCAGGGCGTCCGCGCGGTCCCCGAGCCCCGGGACGGCGACCACCGTCGAGTCGTCCGCGACCGGCTCGTGCCCGAGGGAGCGGAGCCCGGCGCGGAAGCGGGCCGCGAGCCCCTTGTTGTGGGCCTCGATCCGCTCGATGCCGACCTCTTCGAGGAGGGCGAGCGAGCGGGCCGCCCCGTGGTACGAGAGGAAGGCCATCGGTTCGTCGAACCGGCGCGCGGAGCGGGCGAGTTCGCGGACCGGGCCGTAGCTGTTGACCCACAGGTCCTCGCCGGTGACCCAGTTGGCGTGGATGGCGAGGAGCGAGTCCTGCGCCTCCTCGGTGACGGTGAGGAAGGACGCCCCGCGCGGACAGAGCAGGTACTTGTAGCCGCCGGCGACCGTGTAGTCCCATTCCCCCGCCCGCAGCGGCAGCCAGCCGGCCGCCTGGGTGGCGTCCAGGAGGGTGCGGGCGCCGTGGGCGGCCGCGGCCTCCCGCACCGCCGCGAGGTCGGCCGTCCGGCCGTCCGCCGACTGCACGGCGGAGAGGGCGACGAGGTCGGTCTCCGGCCGGACGGACGCGGCGAGCCGCTCCAGGGGCGCGAAGCGGACCTTGAGGTCGCCGCGGACCGTGAAGGGGGTGATGACGGAGGAGAAGTCGCCCTCGGGAAAGAGGACCTCGGCCCCGGCCGGCAGCGACTGGGCGATCATCCCGCAGTGCACGGCGACCGAGCTGCCGACGGCGACGCGCTCGGGGGCGGTCCCGACCAGCCGGGCGAAGGTCGCCCGGGCCTCGGCGACGATCTCGAAGCTCCCGGAGCCGCCGGGGCGCCCGTCGGCGGTCTCCTGGGCGAGGAGCGTGACGGCCTCGACGGTCCGGCGGGGCAGCAGCCCGCAGGTGGAGGTGTTGAGATAGGTCTTCGTGGGCGCGAACTCGGCGCCGCCGAGCGGCCGGTCGAGCGTCTGATCGAGGGAATCCATGCCCCCACCCTGGATTCCCGACGATCACCCGTCAATTGCTCCCCCACCTGGGGGATCTTCCAAGTGCGGCTTATCACCGCAGGTGAGAGGGGGTAAGAGGCTCCGGCCCGGGGACGGCGGACGCCGAAGCCCGGGCCGGGTCGGGGAGGGGTCGGGGCCGGATCAGGGGCGGGTCCGATCAGGCCCCCGGGACCTCGCAGCCGTCCGGGCCGCAGGCGTCCGCGCCCGCGCCGGTGCCGAGCGGCTGGAGGGCACGGCCCTGCCAGGCCTGTTCGAGGGCTTGGGTGAAGACCTCGGCGGGCTGGCCGCCGGAGACGCCGTAGCGGCGGTCGAGGACGAAGAACGGCACGCCGTTGGCGCCGAGTTCGGCGGCCTCGCGCTCGTCCTGCCGTACGTCGTCGGCGTAGGCGGTCTCGTCGGCGAGGACGGCCCGGACCTCGGTCTCGTCGAGGCCGGCCTCGACGCCGAGCGCCGCCAGGGTGTCG
Organism: Streptomyces cinereoruber; assembly: GCF_009299385.1. Taxonomy (NCBI): domain Bacteria; kingdom Bacillati; phylum Actinomycetota; class Actinomycetes; order Kitasatosporales; family Streptomycetaceae; genus Streptomyces; species Streptomyces cinereoruber. The sequence goes on from NZ_CP023693.1 coordinate 1,908,461, forward strand.
GCGTCGAAGACGGAGCGCTCCTCCGCGAAGTTGGCCCGGTAGGCCAGGTCGAGGAGCGCGTCCTGCCGGCCGCGCGCCTTGGCCAGGTGGAGCAGCCGGTGGATGTCGAAGGTGTTGCCGTGGTCGCGGCCCTCGGTGCGGTAGTCGAGTCCCTCCGCGTGCGCGTTGGACGCGACGTGCGCCTCCATGGCCCGGGCCTCGTCGGGGGTGCGGCCGTACTTCTTCGCCAGCATCTCCAGGACGGGGGCCGTGTCGCCCTTGGGTCGGCCGGGGTCGAGCTCGAAGGAGCGGTGCACCACCTCGACCTCGTCCCGGTGCGCGAAGGCGGCGAGCCCCTTCTCGAAGCGCGCCTTTCCTATGTAGCACCAGGGGCAGGCGATGTCGCTCCAGATCTCGACGCGCATGGGTTTCTCTCCGAGGGGTGGTGGTGGGGCGTTCGCAGGGGGAACGCCCCACCGGCGCCCTTCATTCCTCATTCCTCCCGCGGTCCGAGGGTGAGACGGAGCACCAGGTGGTCGCCGTTCCTCGGGGTCTCGGGGTCCGGGGTCCAGCCCCGGGCCGCGTAGAAGGCCCGGGCGCGTTCGTTCTTGTCGAAGACCTCCAGGCGGGCCCAGGGGGCTCCGGCGGCGTGCCAGATCTCGACGCAGGCGTCGTGGAGCTCGCCGCCGATGCCCCGGCGCCACCGGGCGGGGGACACGTGGAGCTGGGAGAGGACGGGTACGCCGTCGTCCACGCGGTGGGCCGCGACGCCCGCCACCTCGCCGTCCCGTTCGGCGCAGAGGACGATCCCGCGGCCGACGGCGGCCGCCCAGCCCGCCCGGGAGCGGGCGACCTCCTCGGGGCCGAGGAACTCGGCGTCGGGCAGGTGGCCGCGGTAGTAGGTGGCGCGCGCCTCGGTGTGGAGGGCGACGACGGCGTCGAGGTCGGCTTCGGTCGCGAGTCGGATCATGGTCTTTCAGGACGCGGGGGCCGGGGGGACGGTTCCGGACCTTCCCGCGCCGGGCGCGCGTACGGGAGTGGACCCTCCCCTCGCCACTCTCAACGTATAGCGCACAGGGGGGCTTGCGGCAAGGCCCTCTCCGTACCGCAGAATCGTCGACCTGCCCGGGAAAGCCCCAGGTCGGACCCTGCGAAACGGGAGACCCGCCACGTGCCCACCTCTTCGTCCGCCCCTCTCCGCCCCTCCACCGCGCTCAGCGCGTTCGACCTCCCCGACCGGCTCTCCGCCAAGGCCGACCCGGCGCTGGTCGCCGCCGACGAGCGGCACTTCGCCGTCGTGGCGGAGAGCCTGGGACGGTCCGTCGCCGAACTGTCCGGGCGGCTCGACGCCCTGCGGAAGGCGCCCGGCGGCATCGGGCGCGAGGCGATGGAGCGGGACGCCGAGATCCACCGGCTGACCGCGCGCCTGCGGACCCTGCGCCGCTTCGGCCTCGATCTGTGCCTCGGCCGGATGGTCGGCGCGGACGGCGCCGAGCCGGTGTACGTCGGGCGGCTCGGGCTCACCGGCGGCGACGGGCGCCGGCTGCTCGTCGACTGGCGCTCTCCGGCGGCCGAGCCGTTCTTCGGGGCGACCCACGCCGACCCGATGGGGCTCGCCAGCCGGCGCCGGTACCGCTGGACCGGCGGCCGGATCACCGACTACTGGGACGAGGTGTTCACCGCCGAAGGGCTGGAGGGGCACGCGGCCCTGGACGACCAGTCTGCGTTCGTCGCGAGCCTGGGCGGCGAGCGCTCGCCCCGGATGCGCGACGTGCTCGGCACCATCCAGGCCGACCAGAACGCCGTGGTCCGGGCGGGTTCCAAGGGCGCGCTCGTCGTCGACGGAGGTCCGGGGACCGGGAAGACGGTCGTCGCCCTGCACCGCGCCGCCTACCTCCTGCACGCGGACCCGCGCCTCGGGCGCCGCGGGGGCGGCGTGCTGTTCGTCGGGCCGCACCGGCCCTATCTGGACTACGTCTCCGACGTCCTGCCCGGCCTCGGCGAGGACGGGGTGCGGACCTGCACGCTGCGGGACCTCGTCGCCGAGGGGGCGGAGGCGGTGGCCGAGCCCGACCCGGAGGCGGCCGCGCTGAAGTCCTCGGCGGACATGGTGGAGGCGATCGAGACGGCCGTCCGGTTCTACGAGACGCCCCCGGACGGGGTCATGACGGTCACGACCCCCTGGGGCGAGGTCCGGCTGACCGCCCGGGACTGGGCGCGGGCGTTCGAGGCGCCCGAGCCGGGGACCCCGCACAACGAGGCGCGCGAGCAGATCTGGGAGGAGCTGGCCGAGATCCTGCGGGACGGACTCGGCGAGGAGGTCCCGGAGGACGAGTTCCGGGCGTCGCTGCGCCGGGACCGGGAGCTGGCGGACGCCCTGCACGGCGCGTGGCCGCTGATCGAGGCGGCCGACCTGGTCGGGGACCTGTGGACGGTCCCCGCCTATCTGCGCCTGTGCGCCCCCTGGCTCGGCCCGGACGGGGTGCGGAGGCTGCGGCGTACGGACGCGCACGCGTGGACGGTGTCCGACCTGCCGCTCCTGGACGCGGCCCGGCGACGGCTCGGCGCCCCGGAGGCGTCGCGGCGCGCACGCCGGCGCGAGGCCGCCGTCGCGGCCGAGCGCGCACGCCGGGCCGAGGTCACCGCGAGCCTGCTGCAGAACATGGTGATCGACGAGAGCGAGGGCGCCATGGGCATGCTGCGCGGGCGGGACCTCCAAGAGAGCCTGATCGACGAGGGCGCGCTGCCCGTAGCCGAACCCGACCTGCTCGCCGGGCCGTTCGCGCACGTCGTGGTGGACGAGGCGCAGGAGCTGACCGACGCGGAGTGGCGGATGCTGCTCGCGCGCTGCCCGTCCCGGAGCTTCACGGTGGTCGGGGACCGGGCCCAGGCCCGGCACGGCTTCACGGAGTCGTGGCGGGAGCGTCTGGAGCGGGTCGGGCTCGACCGGATCGAGGTGGCCTCCCTGAGCGTCAACTACCGGACGCCGGAGGAGATCATGGCGGAGGCGGAGCCGGTCGTCAGGGCCGCGCTCCCGGACGCCAACGTCCCGACGTCCGTCCGCCGCACCGGGATCCCCGTCGCGTACGGGTCGGTCGGGGACCGGGACGCGGTCCTGGACGCCTGGCTGGCGGAGCACGCGGAGGGGACCGCCTGCGTCATCGGCGACCCGGCGTTCCGCGAGCGGCCCCGCGTCCGGTCCCTGACCCCGTCCCTGGCGAAGGGCCTGGAGTTCGACCTGGTCGTCCTCGTCGACCCGGAGGCGTTCGGCGGGGGCGTCGCGGGGGCGGTGGACCGGTACGTGGCGATGACCCGGGCGACGCGGCGCCTCGTGGTCCTGGGGAGCGCCTGACGCGGGGCGCGCCGGACCTGCCCGGTGCTCCGTCACGCGCTCCCGCGGTACTGCCCCGGCGCCACCCCGCACTCCCGCCTGAAGGCCTTGGCGAAGGCGAACCCGGAGGAGCAGCCGTAGCGTTGGGCGACCGCGCGGAGCGGGAGGTCGTCGGAGCGGAGCAGCCGGCCCGCCGCGGTCATGCGCCACCAGGTGAGGTACGCGAGGGGCGAGCGGCCGACGAGGCGGTGAACCGGCGGGCGAACGCGGCGCGGAAGAGGCCGCCGAGCTCCTCGACCGTCCACGCCCCGGCGGGGGTCCTGGTGGAGGGCGCGGGGCGGCCGGGTTCATCGGCTCGGGGCTGCGCGACGGCTCCCTCGCGCCGGTGGTAGCCGAGGTCTTCGACGGCCTGGACCGGATCGCCGACGCCCACCGGCTGATGGAGTCCGACGCGCACGCCCCAGTGGCTGTCCGGCGGACAGGGCCCAGCGCCCGCGGGCTCAGCGTCTCGGCAGTCCCAGTGGGTTGCCGTCGCGGAGTTCCGGCGGGAGGAGGTGGTCGGGGGTCGACTGGTAGGTGACCGGGCGGAGCCAGCGCTCGATCGCGGTCGCGCCGACCGAGGTGGCGGTGGAGGTGGTGGCCGGGTAGGGGCCGCCGTGGTGCTGGGCGGCGGCGACGGCGACGCCGGTGGGCCAGCCGTTGACGAGGACGCGCCCGGCCAGCGGGGTGAGGGCGGCGAGGAGCGGGGCCGCGTCGGGGTCGTCGGCCGCCTCCGTGGTGTGCAGGGTGGCCGTGAGGTTGCCCGGCAGCAGGTCCAGGACGGCCGCGGCCTCCTCGCGGGTGGAGTAGCGGGCGACGACCGTGACCGGGCCGAAGCACTCCTCCAGGAGGAGGTGGTGGCCGCCCGCGACGAGCCGCCCGGCGTCGACCGCGAGGACGCCGGCGCTGACGGTGTGCGCGCCGCCCGCGCCCGGGGTGACGGGGGCGGCGACCCCGGGGAGCGCGGCGCGTTCCCCGACCCCGGCGACGAAGGCGTCCCGCATCCGGTGGTCGAGCATGACGGACGGCTCGGTCTCGCTGACGCCGGCGGTGAGGGCGTCGAGGAAGCGGTCGCCCGCCGCGCCCGCGGGGGCGAGGACGAAGCCGGGCTTGGTGCAGAACTGGCCCGCGCCCAGGGTCATGGAGGCGGCGAGCCCGGCGCCGATCTCGGCGGCCCGCTCCCCGGCGGCGGCGGGGGTGATCACGACCGGGTTGAGGGAGCCGAGTTCGCCGTGGAAGGGGATCGGCACGGGTCGGGCGGCGGCCGCGTCGAAGAGCGCCCGGCCGCCGCGTACGGAGCCGGTGAAGCCGGCCGCCGCGACGAGCGGGTGGCGTACGAGCGCCACACCGGCGTCGAAGCCGTGGACGAGGACGACGACGTCCTCGGGGAGGCCGGCCTTGACGGCGGCCCGGCGCAGCAGGGAGGCGCAGAGCTCGGAGGTGGCCGGGTGGTCGGGGTGGCCCTTGACCACCACGGGGCAGCCGGCCGCGAGGGCGCTCGCCGTGTCGCCGCCGGGGACGGAGAAGACGAGCGGGAAGTTGCTGGCGGCGTAGACGGCGACGACGCCGAGCGGGACCTTCCAGCGGCGCAGGTCGGGCCGGGGCGGGACGGCGCCGGGGTCCGGGAGGTCGATCCGGACGTCCAGGAAGGACCCTTCCTCGACGGTGTCGGCGAAGGCCCGCAACTGGGCGGTGGTACGGGCGAGTTCGCCGGTGAGCCGGACGGGCCCGAGGGCCGTCTCGGCGTCGGCGGCCTCCACGACGTGGTCGCGGGACCCGTCGAGGAGGTCGGCGGCGGTACGGAGGAGGGCGGCCCGCGCGGCCCGGTCGGCGAGGGCCCCCCGGGCGGCGTGCGCGGCCCGGACGGCCCGGTCGACCTCCTCCGCCGTGGCCTCCACCGCGACCTGCTCGCGCGGCTTCCCCGTCCGGGGGTCCACGCTCCACACCGGTTCTGCCGCCACCGTCACGCCCCTGTCGCCGCCCTGAACACGATTCCCGCAGATGAAAGCGTTTCCGATGGACTCTATTGACGGCCCGGCCGTCTCCACAAGGGGTGGCCGGACGGAGGGAGAAGGGGCGAGGGGCATGGTGACTGCCGGCGCGAGCGGGCGGAGAGGAGTTGCGCGCCGTCCGCGCGCGGGGGTTCTCGGTCGACCGCGAGGAGAACATGCCGGGCTGCGCCGCTTCGGCGTCGCGATCCTCTACCGGACCCTGCTGGTGCGGGACGCAGTCGACCGCTCGGTGCCGGTGGCGGTGGCGGTGCTGTTGGCGGTGGCGGTGGCGCGGCTCGCGCCGGTTCGCGAGCGGTCGAGCCGGGGCGCGCTCCTCGACGTGCGCGACCGGCCGGACCTGACGACCCGCCGGCTCGGAGCGCCGGGACCGTGGTGCCTGCGCGAGAGAGCACCGGGACCGCGGAGGCCGTGCGGGAGAGCACCGGGACCGTAGGCCCGTACGGAAGGTGGGCGTCTCCCCCGTGCGGCGGAGGCGGTTCACCGTACGGGAGGAGGCGGCGCCCGGGGCCCGCGCGGGAGCGTGAACGCATGACACCGACCGTACGTCACACCTCCTCCCCCACCCCGGCATCCCCCGCCGGGTCCCGTCCGTCGGTGGCTGCGCGGGCTGGTGGTCGTCGCCGCCGGCTGCTGGGGCGCCTCCATGTCGCCGGTCGCCCTGCTCCCCGTGGCGGATCCCGCCGAGCGGGTCACCGTCCTGACCCGGCTGTCCTACGCTGGCGTCATGATCACCGGTTTCCTCCTGGCCGCGTGCGCGGCCGTCGTCCTGCGGCGGCGGGGCGCCGGGGCGTGAGGCGGTGGACGGGGGCCCTCCTGGGGCGGCGGGCCAGGCTGCGCTGGCTGCACCTGATCCTGGGCGGCGCGCTGTTCATGCCGTACTGGCTGGTCGGCACCGTGGTCGTGGGGCTCTTCGGCGGCGGGGGCGGGCTGACCGGCGGCGACCTCCGGACGCAGTTCGGGGCGTACGCGGTGGGGCTGCCGCTCGCGGCCGTCACCGCGCTCTTCCCGCTGACTCGGCCGATGTCGGTGGCGGCGGCCCGGACGCTGTGCGGGGTGCCCGCCGAGCGGTTCGCGGACGGACCGGCGCGCGGGTGGGAGGCCAGGGCGCGGACGGCGGGCTGGTTCACCCTCCACCTGGGCGCCGGGGCCCTGGTCAGCGGCGCGAGCCTGGCCCTGCCGCCGTTCGCGGCGGCGGTGGCGGCGCTGCCGTTCTCGCCGTCGCTCCGGGCGTCCGAACTCGGCGCGTACTGGGGGCTCGACGGGTTTCCGTGGGTCTGGGCGGCGGTCCCGGCGGCCGTGCTCATGCTGCTCGCCCTGGCGGGCGCCGCCGCCGCGACCGGGGCCCTGCTCGCCCGGCGGGCGCCCCGGCTGCTCGGGCCCGGCCCGGCGGACCTGCTGGCGGCGGCCGAGCGGCGCGCGGCGGAGGCGGAGTCCCGCAACCGGCTGGCCCGCGAGCTGCACGACTCCGTCGGCCACGCGCTGAGCGCGGTCACCCTCCAGGCGGGCGCGGCCCGCCGGGTGCTGAACGCCGAGGGCCCCGACCTGGAGTTCGTACGGGAGGCGCTGACCGCGATCGAGGAGACCACCCGGCGCACGGTCGGGGAGCTGGACCGGGCCCTCGGCCTGCTGCGGCGCGGCGAGGAGGTCGCGGAGGGCGTGGGCCCGGGGCTCGACGCCCTGGAGGCGCTGGTGCGCGGGGCGGGGCCGCGGGTGGCGCTGGCCGTGGCCGGGACCCCGGAATCCGTACCGGAGGCGGTGTCGCGGGAGGCGTACCGGATCGTCCAGGAGGGGCTGACGAACGCGGCCCGGCACGCGGGCGGCGCGCCCGTCACCGTACGGCTCGACGTCCGTACCGAGGAAGTGGAGATCGTCGTGGAGAACCCCCTGCCCGAGCGGCCCCCGGTCGCCCGCCCGCACGGCGGACGCGGACTGCCCGGCATCGCGGAACGGGCCCGCCTGCTCGGCGGCACCACGGGGGCGGGCCCGGCCGACGGCGTGTGGCGCCTGGCGGCCAGGATCCCCCGGTGAACGCCGACGGCCACCGGGACGAGCCGGTGGACGACCCGGTGAACGCGGCGGAGGCGGGGCGGGCGGTGAGCCCTGCGGGGCCCGGGCAGGTCGTGCGGATCGTCCTCGCGGACGACGAGCGGATGGTGCGGACGGCCCTGCGGGTCATCCTGGACGCGGAGCCCGGCCTGGAGGTGGTCGGGGAGGCGGCCACCGGCGCCGAGGCCGTGTCGGTGGTGCGGGCGGTGCGTCCGGACGTGGTCCTGATGGACGTGCGGATGCCGGAGATCGACGGCATCCGGGCCACCGAGCAGATCCTCGCCGGGATGCCGGAGCCGCCCCGGATCGTGGTGGTGACCACCTTCGAGAACGACTCCTACGTGTACGACGCGCTGCGCGCGGGTGCGGCCGGCTTCCTCCTGAAGCGGGCGGCGGCGGAGGAGCTGGTGGGCGCGGTCCGGCTGGTCGCGCGGAGCGACTCGCTGCTCTACCCGGCGGCGGTGCGCGGCCTGGCCGCCGAGCACGCCCGCCGCGGGCCGGCGGCGGCACCGCCCTGGGCCGCGCGGCTCACCGACCGGGAGGCGGAGGTGCTGCGCCTGGTGGCGACGGGCCTGACGAACGCGGAGATCGCCGCCCGGATGGGTGTCGGCCCGGCCACGGTCAAGACGCACGTGGCGTCGGTCCTGTCGAAACTGGGCGCCCGCGACCGGACCCAGGCGGTGATCCTGGCGTACGAGTCGGGGTTCGTGGGGACGGGGTGAGCCCCTGGGCCCCCGAGGGTCCGAGCCCCCGAGCCCTGGACCCCTGGGTCCCCGGGCCCCCGGGGGTCCGCTACGACCGGGTGGCCGTCCCGCAGCCCTCGCGGACCCCGTTCCCGCCCGCGCCCAGCGGTGCCGTGCGGTCGTAGGGGTCGGCCCTGACGCCGTTCGGGTCGGTGTCCGCCGCTCCCCCGCCGAACTGCGGCCGGAAATAGCCGGTGGATTCGTCGCAGCCGCCGTTGGTCATGTCGAGCTTGTACGACAGGAGGGTGAAGGTCCCCTTCTCCGTGGTCACCTTCGACGGGTCGTCCCAGCTCACCACGGTCTCCCGGCGCGCGATCACCCGCACGACCTCGTCACCGCCGCCCGCCGGGGCGGCCGGGTACACGTACGTGACGTCGGCGGTGACCTCCAGGGCCCCGTCCCTCCCCTCCCGGTAGGAGAGCCGGCCCCGGGTCCTGACCTCGTCCCCGACGAGGCGGGCCTGCGCCGGGTCGAAGCGGCTGAAGAGCAGCAGCGGGTCGTGCTCCTCGCCCGGCCTGCTCAGCGCGGTCGCCACGAAGGTCCTGACGTCCTTCTGGTGCGGGTTGATCAGGGCGATCGCCTTCTCCGGGCGGGCGCCCCGCAGCACCGCCGGGTCCAGGTGGGACGCGGCGAGGAAGTCACGCGTGCGCGTGAGGGCCCGCGCCACCTCCGGCTCCGTCATCCAGCCGGTGGCCCGGGCGGCGGGCACGGTGATGCCGGCCGTGCCGCTCGCCCAGCGCGCGGCCGGGGAGCCCCGGAACGGGTCGGCGAGCGTGGCCCGCCCGTCCGCCTCGGCGGGAGGGGCCTCCGTCGGCCGCTCCGTCTCCTGCGCGAGGGGCGCGCCGGCCCGGTCCCCTTCGCCGGACCAGCCGACGAGGCCTCCCGGATCGACCGCCACGAACAGCAGGGCGAGGGCGGCCGCGAACCCCGCCACGTACCAGCCCTTCCTCGGCCGGGACCGGGGCCGTACGGGCGCGGACGTCGGCGCGCGCCACGGGACGGGCTCCGCGGGCTCCGACCGCAGCCGGGCCGCCGTCTCGCGGGCCCGCGCGGACGGCTCCTTCGGCGCGTCCCCCGCGCCGTCGGCCGAGGTCCGGAGGAACTCCTCCCACACCTCGTCCGGCACCGACGAACCGTCCCGCTCCCCGCCCACTACCGGCCCCTCCCCGTGTTCCCGCGTGCTCGTGGCCCCTCCCCCGGGGCCTCCGCATGATCGCACAGCCGATCACGCAGCCGATCGCACACCCGATCACACAGCTGATCGCACAACCGACCGAACGGATCCGGACATGAAGGTTCGCTGAGAAACGGGGCGCATCCGGAACGTCCGCCGCCGGTCCGTTCGTCCCGACCAGTGCGATGAACAAGACGATCAGGCACACCTCGGTCTTCGTGCTGCTCCTCGTGCTCGCCCTCCTGGGCCGGGCCACCTGGGTGCAGGCGTACCGGGCCGAGGCGCTCGCGGACGACCAGAAGAACCGGCGGAACACGATCGCGCAGTACGCGCAGCCGCTCGGGAACATCGTCGTGGCCGGCTCCCCGGTCACCGGCTCGAAGAGGACGGAGGGGACGGACCTGGAGTACCGGCGCGCCTACACGGACGGCGAGCTGTACGCGGCCGTCACGGGCTACAGCTCGCAGGCGTACGGCTCCACCCAGCTGGAGGGCATCTACGCCGACGTCCTCGACGGCACCGACGACCGGCTGAAGAACCCGCTGGACGCGGTGACCCGCAAGCAGCGGGAGCCGGGCACGGTCCTCACCACGATCGACCCCGCCGTGCAGGAGGCCGCCTACCGGGCGCTCGGGAACAAGAAGGGCGCGGCCGTCGCCGTCGATCCGGTCAGCGGCCGGATCCTCGCCCTGGCCTCCACCCCGTCCTACGACCCGTCGAAGATCTCCGGGACGAACGACGGAGCGGCCTGGCGGGAGCTGACCGGCGACCCGGACAAGCCGCTGGTCAACCGGGCGCTGCGACAGCCGCTGCCGCCCGGCTCCACCTTCAAACTGGTCGTCGCGGCGGCGGCCCTGGAGGACGGCCTCTACCGCTCGGTGGACACGGCGACGGAGAGCCCCTCCCCGTACACGCTGCCGCACACCCGGACCGTGCTGCGGAACGAGAACGCCTCCGCGCCCTGCGAGAACGCGACGATCCGCACCGCGCTGCGGTACTCCTGCAACAACGTCTTCGGCAAGATGGCCGCCGACCTGGGGCAGGACAAGGTGCGGGCGATGGCGGAGAGGTTCGGCTTCAACGACGCCGAGCTCGACGTCCCGGTCCGGGCGTACGCGAGCGTGTACCCGTCGACGATGGACCCGGCGCAGACGGCGCTCAGCGGCATCGGCCAGTTCGACGTGACGGCCACCCCGCTCCAGATGGCCATGGTGTCGGCGGCCATCGCCAACGACGGGCTCCTCGCGGCCCCGCACATGGTGTCGGAGGTCGTCGACTCCGACGGCGACGCGCTCACCTCGTACGAGGACGGGGACACCCGGCGGATCGTCTCCTCCGCGACGGCCGCGCAGCTGCGCAGCGCGATGGTGACCGTGGTGGAGGAGGGCACCGGCACGAACGCGGCGGTCGCCGGGGCGGAGGTCGGCGGCAAGACGGGTACCGCGCAGCACGGCGAGAACAACAGCAAGACGCCGTACGCCTGGTTCACCTCGTACGCCAAGGACCCCGCGACCGGGAAGCAGGTCGCCGTCGCGGTGATGATCGAGGACTCGGGCGCGGCCCGCTCCGAGGTCAGCGGCAACGGCCTGGCGGCCCCGGTGGCGCAGAAGATGATGGCGGCGGCGCTGAAGTGACGGCGGCATGACGGCGGTGGTGCCGAAGTGACGCCGGGCGGGGCCCGATTGGCCGTCGGGCCCCGTCACGCGATATGCAGGGGCACGCTCTCACCCGAGCACACATTCGATCCGTACCCCCTGCTTCCCCCTCACGGAGGACCCCCGTGCGTCTGCCCCGTTCCCTGTCCGGCTGGACCATGGCGGTCTTCGGCGTGCTCGCCGCCGCGCTCGGCGTGGTGGGCCTGGTCGCCCCGGACGCCCTGCTCACGGTCATGGGCTTCGAGCCGGTGCCCGACGGCGGGCGGGCGGACGGCGACCACACCCTGGTCTTCCTGACGGCCTCCTCGATGGCCGCGCTCAACATGGGCGTCTACTACGTCCTGGCCGCGCTCGCCGACTGGAAGCCGTTCTTCCGCTGGACGGTCCCCTTCCGCCTCCTCACCTGCGCGGTCTTCACCCTCGCCGTCGTCACCGGCCGCGCCCCGGCCGGCTTCCTGGGCGTGGGCCTGTGGGAGGGCGTAGGCGCGCTCGTGACGGGGCTCGCGCTGCGGTACGAGAAGGGGAAGGGTACGGACGTCTCCTAGGGCCTGCCCGGCCCTGACCCGCCGGACACGCCCTAGGTGCGGCGCGGCCTCCGGGCGGGGAGCATGGAGGAGAAGCGCGGGCGCGGCGGGAGGAGGCAGGGTGACGGCCGGTTCCTTCCCTGGGACGGCGGGGCGGGTCGGGATGCCCCTGGACGGCAAGGGGCTGCTCGACGTGCTCGGGGTCGCGGCCGTCGTCGTGGACGCGCGCGGCCGGATCGTGCTGTGGAGCCCGCAGGCGGAGGCCCTCTTCGGCTTCCGCGCCGAGGAGGCCCTGGGCCAGTACGTGGCCCGGCTGATCGTCGGCGACGACCACCGGGAGGAGGCGATGCGCCTCTTCGGCGAGGTGCTGGCCGCCGGCACGACCTGGGCGGGCACCTTCCCCGTACGGCACAAGGACGGCTCCACCCGGCAGGTCGAGTTCCGCAACATGCGGCTCACCGACGACCTGGGCGGGCTCTACGCCCTGGGGATCGCCGCCGACCACTCCGTCGTCGAACGGGTGGAGGCCGAGCTGGCCCTCTCCGACCGGCTCGTCTCCCAGTCCCCGATCGGCCTCGCCGTCTTCGACACCGCGCTCCGCTTCGTGCTGGTGAACCCGGCCCTGGAGCGGATCAACGGCATCCCGGCCGCGCTGCACACCGGGCGGCGGATCTCCGACATGCTGCCGGGGATCGACGCGCCGGGGATGGAGGAGGTGCTGCGGACGGTCCTGGCGTCGGGCGAGCCGCTGCTCGACCACTCCACGATGGGCCGCACCCCGGCGGACCCGGACCGCGACCACGTCTGGTCGGCGTCGTTCTACCGCCTCGAAGGGGGCGAGGGCCGGGTCCTGGGCGTGGCGGCGTCGGTGATCGACGTGACCGAGCGGCACCGGGCGGACGCGGAGGCGGACCGGTCCCGGCGGCGGCTCGCACTCATCGCGGACGCCTCGGCCCGGGTCGGCACCACCCTGGAGGTGGAGCGGACCGCCGACGAGCTGGCCTCGGTGGTGGTGCCGGCGCTCGCGGACATCGCGGCCGTGGACGTCCTGGACTCCGTCCTGTCACTGCGCAGACCCGGCGCGCCGGACGAGGGGCCCGCGCTGTTCCGGGCGCTCGCGGTGAAGGCGGCGGGGCGCACGGAGGCACTGCCGGCCGCCGACCCGCCGGGTTCGGTCGCGATGTACGGGGCGGACCGGCTGGTCACCCGGTGCGTGCACACGGGTCTGCCGGTCCTGGTGGAGCGGGTCGGCCCCGAGGACCTGCCCCGGATCGCGCGGAGCCCGGAGGCGGCGGAGATGCTGGCCAGGGCGGGGGTCCACTCGTACCTGGCGGTGCCGCTGATCGCGCGCGGCGAGGTGCTCGGCGCGCTCGACCTCAAGCGGGACCGCAACGCGCTGCCGTTCGACGGGGACGACGTGCTGCTCGCGACGGAGCTGGCGGCCCGGGCGGCGGTGAGCATCGACAACGCGCGCTGGTACCAGAGCGTGCGGAACTCGGCGGTGACGCTCCAGCGGAGCCTGCTGCCGGGAGCGCCGCCGGCGCGGGCGGGCCTGGAGGTCGCGGCCCGCTACCAGCCGGCGCAGGCGTCGAGCGAGGTCGGCGGAGACTGGTACGACGTGATCCCGCTGCCCGACGACAAGACGGCGCTGGTCGTCGGGGACGTGATGGGCAGCGGGATCGACGCGGCGGCGACGATGGGCCGGCTGCGGACGGCGACCTGCGCGTTCGCGGACCTCGACCTGTCCCCGGCGCAGGTCCTGCGGCACCTGGACCGGATCACGGAGGGCCTGGAGCACTACATCGCGACCTGCCTCTTCGCCGTGCACGACCCGGCCAGGGAACGGTGCCGGATCGCGAACGCCGGGCACCTGCCGCCCGTGCGGGTCCCGGTGGACGGCCCGGCCGAGCTGGTGCGGCTCTCGACCGGGGTGCCGCTGGGAGTGGGCGGCGGCACCTTCCGGACGGCCCGGGTGCCGTTCCGGCCCGGGGACCGCCTGGTGCTCTACACGGACGGCCTGATCGAAACCCGCGACGAGGCGATCGACGAGCGGCTCGCGCTGCTCGTGGGCCTGCTCGACGAGGCGCGCGGGCCCCTGGAGGAGACCTGCGACCTGCTGCTGAAGGCGCTGCGCCGGCCGGGGGCGCCGGACGACGTGGCGCTCCTGATCGCCCGGAGCACGGGATGACCGCGCGGAGGCGGCGGGACGGCCCGGGCCCCGGCACCGCCCGGGGGCAGAAGCGGGCCCGGCGGGAGAAGGGGCGGAAGCGCGGGACCGGGCTGCGGAGCGTCGCCGGGCAGGTCTTCGCCCTGGAGGCGCTGATCGCGCTCCTGGTGATCGTGGCGGCGGCGTTCGTCACGTTCTACCAGGAGCGACGGGACACCGAGCGGGACGCGCGGGCCCGCTCGCTCGCGGTCGCGGAGGCGCTGGCGAACGCCCCCGGCATCGACGCGGCGCTGGCCTCGCCCGATCCGACGGCGCGGCTCCAGGACGAGGCGGAGGCGATCCGGCGGGCCACGCGGCTCGACTTCATCGCGATCCTGGGGCCGGACGGGATGCGGTACACCGACTCGCAGCCGGACCTGATCGGCCGCAGGGCGGTCGGCGACCTCTCGCGGGCGTCGGTGGACGGCGAGTCGTACACGGAGATCTTCCAGGGCGCGCCGAACGACGCGGTGCGGGCCGTGGTCCCCGTGGTGGACGACCGGGGAAAGATCGTCGGCATGGTGACCAGCGGCATCGAGGTCGAGAACATCGCGCACGCCGTCCAGGACCGGCTGCCGCTGCTGGCCGGGGCAGCGGGCGGCGCGCTCCTGGTGGCCGTGGGCGGGGCGGCCCTGGTGAGCCGGCGGCTGCGGCGGCAGACGCACGGCCTGGGGCCTGCCGAGATGACCCGGATGAAGGAACACCACGAGGCGGTGCTGCACGCCGTCCGGGAGGGCGTCCTGATCATCGACTCCGACCACCGGCTGCTGCTCGCCAACGACGAGGCGCGCCGGCTGCTCGGCCTCGGGCCGGAGGCCGAGCGGCGGCACGTCTCGGAGCTGGGTCTGGACCCGCGGACGGTCGAGCTCCTGGAGTCGGGGGAGGCGGCGACCGACGAGGTGCACCGGGCGGGCGACCGGCTGCTCGCGGTGAGCGTGCGGCCCACGCTGCCGCACGGCTCCGAGTCCGGCTGCGTGATGACGATGCGGGACACCACCGAGCTGGCCGCGCTGTCCGGCCGGGCGGCGGTGGCCCGGGGCCGGCTCCAGCTCCTCTACGAGGCGGGGGTGCGGATCGGGACGACCCTGGAGGTCGTGCGGACGGCGGAGGAGCTGGCGGAGGTGGCGGTGCCGCGGTTCGCGGACTTCGTCACGGTGGAGCTCCTGGAGCCGGTGCTGCGCGGCGAGGAGCCGTCCGAGATCGTGGAGACGGCGGCCGCGACGGCGGAGATGCGGCGGACGGCGCTGAGCGGGCTGCGGCCGGACCGGCCGCTCCAGCCGGTCGGGGACACCGTCCGCTTCGACGTCCCCAGCACCCCGATGGCCATGGCCCTGGCCACCGGGCACGCGGTGGTGCAGCCGGAGCTGGCGGCGGCGGAGGGCTGGCGGGCGCAGGACCCGGAGGGGGCGGCGCAGGCCCTCGCGTACGGGATGCACTCGCTGCTCACGGTGCCGCTGCTGGCCCGCGGGGTGGTCCTCGGGATGGCGAACTTCTGGCGGGCGGACACCCCGGAGCCGTTCGGAGAGGAGGACCTGTCGTTCGCGGAGGAGCTGGCGGCGCGGGCGGCGGTCGCGATCGACAACGCGCGCCGGTTCACCCGGGAGCACGCGATGGCGGTGTCGCTCCAGCGGAGCCTGCTGCCCCGGGTGCTGCCGGAGCAGAGCGCGGTGGAGGTCGCGTACCGCTACCTGCCGGCGCAGGCCGGGGTGGGCGGCGACTGGTTCGACGTGATCCCGCTGCCGGGGGCGCGGGTGGCGCTGGTGGTGGGGGACGTGGTGGGACACGGGCTGCACGCGGCGGCGGCGATGGGGCGGCTGCGGACTGCGGTGCACAACTTCTCGACCCTGGACGTGCCGCCGGACGAGCTCCTGGGCCACCTGGACGAGCTGACGGGCCGGATCGACCCCCGGGAGTCGGAGGGGACGGACGGGGAGGGGCGGCGGCGCGACGAGGGGATCACCGGCGCGACCTGCCTGTACGCGATCTACGATCCGGCGTCCGGGCTCTGCACGGTGGCGAGCGCGGGCCATCCCGGGCCCGCGCTCGTCTCCCCCGACGGGCGGGTGGAGTTCCCCGAGCTGTCGCCGGGGCTGCCGCTCGGGCTCGGCCTGGGCGAGGCGGCGTTCACGTCGACGGAGCTGCGGCTGCCGGAGGGCAGCAAGCTGGTGCTCTTCACCGACGGCCTCCTGGAGGACCACGGGCGGGACTTCGACACGGGGCTCGGGCTGCTGCGGTCCACGCTCACCCGTCCGGACCGCAGCCCGGAGCAGACCTGCGCGGACGTCTTCGCGACGCTCCTGCCGCCCGCGCCGCGCGACGACATCGCGCTGCTCGTGGCGCGGACCCGGCTGCTCGACCGGGAGCGGATCGCCGAGTGGGAGGTGGTGCGGGACCCGTCGGCGGTGTCGCCGGTGCGGAACGCGGCGGCGGCGAAGCTGTCGGAGTGGGGGCTCGACGGGCTCGCGTTCTCGGCGGAGCTGATCCTCAGCGAGCTGATCACGAACGCGGTGCGGTACGGGGCGGACCCGGTGCGCGTGCGGCTGCTCCACGACCGGACGCTGATCTGCGAGGTCTCGGACGGCAGCAGCACCTCGCCGCACCTGCGGCACGCGGCGGCGACGGACGAGGGCGGGCGCGGGCTCTACCTGGTCGCGCAGTACGCGGAGCGCTGGGGCACGCGGTACGGCCGGCGCGGCAAGACGATCTGGGCCGAACTGCGGGCGGGCGCGGACGGCCCCGAACCGGCGGAGGCGGCGATGCCGGACCTGGACGCGCTGGAGGACCTGGCCTGGTGAGGACCCGGCCTGGTGAGGACCCGGCCTGGTGAGGACCCGGCCTGGTGAGGACCCGGCCTGGTGAGGACCCGGCCTGGTGAGGACCTGGCCTGGTGAGGACCTGGCTCCGCTAGGGTGCGCGGATGGCGGACACGCGTACGTACGGCGGTTATCGGACGGGCGGGTTGTGGGCCGCGGTGGGGATCTCGTTCACCGCGGTGCTGATCGGCTCGGGCCTCGCGCTGTTCCTGATGCTGGAGTACGACGAGCGGTGCTCCCAGGGGCTGGTCCAAGGGCCCGGCGGGCTGCGGGGGATCCGGAATCAGGCGTTCCCCCCGGCCACCGTCTGCGAGTTCGAGCGGGAGGAGGTGTCCTCGCTCGGGAACGCGTGGGTCCTCGGCGCCCTCCTGTGGGTCGCCCTGGTGGTCCTGGTCGTCTGCCTGTTCACGGCCCTGGTGGCGGACTGGTTCGAGCCGCGCCCCGGCGATCCGCTGGTGGAGCCGAGGAGCAGGGCCGAGCAGGTGAGCCGCACGGGGGCCGCCTTCTTCGTGACCGGATCCCTCTTCCTCCTGCTGTACGCGCTGGCCGGCTGGGAGCTGTTCACCGGCCCGTCGTCGGCCTGTTCGGCGTCCGGGGACTGGGGGCACCACCCGCCCAGGACGCTGGAGTACTCCTTCTTCCCGCCGCAGGCGACCTGCCAGTACGAGAGCGGCACGACGGAACACCTCACCTCCGGCTGGCTGTCCTCCCTGACGGCGCTGTCCGCCCTCCCCGCCCTCGTCGCGGGCGTCGGTTTCGCCCTCGCGCGGCGCCGCCGCCGGGAGGAGCGGCGGGCCGCCGCCCCGCTCTCCGCCCCGGCGGAGGAGCGCTCCCGCGAACTCCCTTGACGGCCCGTCAGGCGGCTTCCTAGCGTGTCCCGGGACCGACCGGAGGAGAGCCGCCGCATGTCCCGTCCCCTCGCCCTCGTGACCGGGGTCGGCCGTACCGTCGGCATCGGCGCGGCCGTCGCCCGGCGCCTCGCGGACTCGGGCTGGGACCTCGTCGTCACCCACTGGACCCCCTACGACCTTCGCATGGAGTGGGGCGTCGAGCGGGGCGCGACCGAGGCGATCCTCCGCGACCTCGCCGACCGGGGCGCGACCGCCGAGGCCGTCGAGGCCGACCTCGCCGACCCCGAGGCCCCCGCGCTCGTCTTCGAAGCCGCCGAACGGCACCTCGGCCGCCCGGTCACGGCCCTCGTCCTGTGCCACTGCGAGTCGGTCGACTCCGGTCTGCTCGACACCACGGTCGAGAGTTTCGACCGCCACTTCGCGGTCAACGCACGCGCGTCCTGGCTGCTGATCCGCGAATACGGCCGGCGGTTCACCGGGGCCCCGGGCACCGGCCGTATCGTCGCCCTGACCAGCGACCACACCGTGGGGAACCTCCCGTACGGGGCGAGCAAGGGCGCCCTGGACCGCATCACCCTGGCGGCGGCCCGTGAACTCGCGCACCTCGGGGTCACCGCGAACGTCGTCAACCCCGGCCCCGTGGACACCGGCTGGATGTCCGAGGAGCTGCGGGAGGAGATCGTCCGGAAGACCCCGCTCGGCCGCCTCGGCACCGCCCGGGACGCGGCGCACCTGGTGGGCTTCCTCTGCTCGCCCGAGGGCCAGTGGGTCAACGGGCAGCTGCTGACGGGCAACGGCGGCCTGGTCTGACCCGGAGGCACGCTCCGGACGTACGCAGGACCCGGCCGGACTGATACGGGGGAGCCGGCCGGGTCCGGGTGACCGTCCGCACGGGCGGACCGGACCCGCTCACCGTAGGCCCGGCCGAAGATCGTCGCGAGCCGCGGAGCGCGGAGCCTGTCCGGAATGCGCGACGGATCGGGGGAACGGAAGCACGGTCCGGCCGGAGCGCGCGCCCCCGGCGGCGCGATCCGGACCGGCGGCTCCGGCCGGCGCCACGACACCGCCGGTCCCGGCCGGGCCCGGCCGACGGCTTTGGCGCGATACCGCCGTCGGGGAGTCGGCCCGGGCCGAAGGCCCTACGGGAAGGCCTTACGGAAAGGCTCTACGGGACAAGGCCCTACGGGGCAAGGTCCCGAGGATCCCGAGGGAAGACCCCACGACAGCGCCGCCCCGCCGGCGTCCCCCCTCAGCCCCCCGTCCGCAGCGTCCGGGACGGTGACTCGCCGTACTTCTCGCGGTAGCGGGCCGCGAAGCGGCCCTGGTGGCCGAAGCCCCAGCGCCAGGCGACCTCGCTCACGCGCACCTCGTCCGGCGCGGCCGCCCGCAGCTCCTCGCGGACCCTGTCGAGGCGGACCTCCCGTACGTACGCCATCGGGGACATCCCCACGTACTCCCGGAAGGACTCCTGGAGGCGGCGCACGCTGACCCGGGCCAGGGCGGCGAGCTCGGTCGTGGTGAACGGGTGCTCGGGGCGCTCCCGCACCGCGTCCATCACCCGTTTGACCGGGGCCGGGCGCCTGGTCTCCCCCGGATGGTCGAGCGCCTCGCGCCAGGGGTGCTCGGCGGCCAGGAGCAGCCCGTTGAGCAGGGCCTCCTGGAGGGGCCGGGCCACCAGTTCGTGCCGGACGAGGCCATCTCCCGCCAGCGCCTCGTGCGCGACCCGGCGGGCGAGGCGCACCCAGCTCAGGCCGGGGCCGCTCGTGATGTCCAGGCGGGGCGCGAAGGCGAGCGGGCCGCGCGGCGGCCGGCCCGTCAGCTGTTCGAGGCGCTCGCGCAGCGCGGCCGCCCCGATCTTCACGGCCAGGGTCCGGCAGTCGCCGCTCCAGCGGTCCAGGAAGGTGTCCCCCGCCGGGTCGAGCAGCAGCCCCTCGGCGGGCGTCGCGACGAGCGGCGGGCCGCCGCCCTGCCGCAGCTCCATCGTGCCGCTCAGCGGGGCGCTCAGGTGGTAGGCGCCCAGCTCTCCGAAGCTCATCCGGACGTCGGCCCCGCAGCTGAGGTCGCCGATGACCAGCGGCCCGAGGACGACGGTGTCGAACCGGGCCGCGAAGGTCCGCGACCGGTGTTCGACCAGCTCCATGCGGCTCGTGTAGTACCGCGCGTCCAGCTCCTCGCGCGCCTCGTCCACGTCCCCCGTCCGGAACGAGCCCCCGCCCGCCGGTCTCGCCCGCCCCACCGCGCCCACCACCGTCCCCCCGGCCCCCACCGCACCCATGGGTCGAAAGAATATTCATATGACGGATCTGACCGGGAACGGCAGGATGCCCGTCATGCCACGACCTCATGGATTCACGTACGAGCAACGGGGCGACGGATCCGTCGTCCTCACCCACCAGGGCCGCGCCGCGGGCGTGCTGCGCGGCGGGCGCGCCGAGAAGTTCCTGGCCGAGGTGGAGTCGGGCGACACCCAGCTGGTCATGGCCCGCTGGACGGGCGCGTACCGCTTCGGCAACGAACGGCAGGCCAGGAACCACCCGCGTAATCAGGGTGGCCGAACCGGGCGAAGGTAAGGGAACGGCAAAGGGGGCCGGATCGTTAGCCCTGGCATGACCGCTATGACCCCCGGCTCGAACATCCCTCTCACCGCCACGCGCGTGGCGGTGGACGTCGCCGCCCCGGTGCGGCTCGACGTCTCGGGCCTGCTGCTCGGCGCCAACGGCAAGGTGCGCTCGGACGACGACTTCATCTTCTACAACCAGCCCGCCGGGCCCGGTGTCACCTACCGCTCCGGCGGCGGGACCGCGCCCGACGCGATCCTGGTCGACACCGGCGCCCTGCCGGCCGGCGTCGAGAGGATCGTCGTCACGGCGAGCCCGGACGCCGCGGGCCAGACCTTCCAGGGCATCGAGCCCACGGCGACGATCCGCAACGCGGACGACGGCAGCCCCCTCGCCACCTTCACCCCGCCGAGCCTCACCACGGAGACGGCGCTCGTGGTCGTCGAGATCTACCTGCGCAACGGCGCGTGGAAGGCCCGCGCCGTGGGCCAGGGCTACGCCAACGGCCTCGCCGGCATCGCGACCGACTTCGGCGTCTCCGTGGACGAGGAGCCCTCCGCTCCCCCGGCCGCCGCGCAGGCCGCGCCCCCCGCTCCTCCGGCCCCGCCCGCGCCGCCCGTCGCCCCGGTGGACCCCCGGGTCGCGCCCCCGGCCCCGGCCGCGCCCCCGGCCGCCCCCGCACCCGGTACAGGCAAGATCAACCTGGACAAGGGCCGGGTCAGCCTCCAGAAGAACCAGACGGTGTCCCTGGTCAAGGGCGGCCGTCCGCTGCTCTCCCAGGTCAAGATGGGCCTCGGCTGGGAGCCCGCCTACCGGGGCAAGGACATCGACCTGGACGCGTCCGTCATCGCGTACGGGCCCCAGCGCAACCACCTGGACAGCTGCTACTTCGGCAAGCTGACCATCCTCAACGGCTCGGTCAAGCACTCCGGCGACAACCTGACCGGCGAGGGCGCGGGCGACGACGAGGTGATCACCGTCGACCTGGGCCGGCTGCCCGCCGAGGTCTCCGGCCTCGTCTTCACGGTCAACTCCTTCTCCGGCCAGAAGTTCACCGAGGTCGCCAAGGCCTACTGCCGGCTGCTCGACGCGGCGACGGGCGAGGAGCTGGTCCGCTTCGACCTGACCACGGCCGAGCCGCAGACCGGCGTGATGATGGCGAAGCTGATCCGGCAGTTCTCCGGCGAGTGGGAGATGACGGCGATGGGCGAGTTCGTGAAGTCGCGGACCGTCCGGGGCATGGTGAAGCCGGCCGCCCAGGCGCTCTGAGCGACCGGCCGAAAAGCCGAAAAAGGGGGCTCCCGGGATTCGTCCCGGGAGCCCCCTCCTGCGTGTCGGCGCTCAGCGGCGGGGCTGGCGGCGCCAGGGGCCGGTGATCGCGACCATGATCCCGGGGTCCTGGATGCTGGCGAACAGCGTGTCGCCGTCGGGCGAGAAGACGACGCCGGTGAACTCGCTGTCGTTGAGGTCGTTGCGGGCGATCGGGTACGTGCGGCCGGAGTCGGTGGCGCCGAAGAGGTGCTGGACCCCCTCGCCGTCCTCGGCGATGACGAGCCCGCCGTACGGGGAGACGGTGATGTTGTCGGGGCCGTCGTAGGCGCCGTCCTCGTCGGGGTTGGCGTTCACCCCGAGCAGCACCTTGAGGGTGAGGGTGCGGCGCTTCGGTTCGTAGAACCAGACCTGGCCGTCGTGCGCGGCGCCCGGGCTCTCGTCGCGCGCGTAGGAGGAGACGACGTAGGCGCCGCCGTCGGCCCACCACATGCCCTCCAGCTTGCGGGCGCGGGTGACCTGCCCGGCCGCGAACTGCTTGCGGACGGGGACGGTGCGGGCGTCGCGGTCGGGGACGTCGACCCAGTCCACGCCGTAGACGGTGCCGATCCGGGTGGCGCGGGAGAGGTCGTCCACGAAACGACCCCCGGAGTCGACGCACTTGAAGGCCTGGAGCACACCGGCGTCGTCGGCGAGGGTGCGGAGCTTCCCGCGCCCGTGCCGGAAGCCCTTCGGCGGCACCCAGCGGAAGAGCAGCCCGTTGGGGCCGGACGCGTCCTCGGTGAGGTAGGCGTGGCCGCGCTCGGGATCGATGACGACGGCCTCGTGCTCGTAGCGGCCGAAGGCCTTGACCGGCTTCGGGTTCCGGTTGGCGCGGTGGTCGCGCGGATCGACCTCGAAGACGTAGCCGTGGTCCTTGGTCATGCCGTTGACCCCGGCGCGGTCGGCGTTCTCCTCGCCGGTCAGCCAGGTGCCCCAGTCGGTGCGGCCGCCCGCGCAGTTGGTGGAGGTGCCCGCGATACCGACCCACTCGGCCACCGTGCCGTCGCGGTGCACCTCGACGACGGTGCAGCCGCCGGCCGCGGCCGGGTCGTAGACGAGGCCCTCGGCGAGCGGGACGGGATGGGTCCACTTGGAGCGCGGGCCCTTGAGCTCGTGGTTGTTGACCAGGTACGTGCTGCCGCGCGGGCCCGCGAAGGCGGCCGTGCCGTCGTGGTTCGAAGGGGTGAACTCGCCCGACTCCAGGCGGGTCACGCCGCTGTGGGTGACGACGCGGTACGAGAACCCGGCGGGCAGGGCGAGCATCCCCTCGGGGTCGGCGACCAGGGGACCGTACCCGAGCCCGTGCCCGTGTCCGTGGCCGTGGTCATGTCCGTGTCCGCCCCCGTACGCCTGCGGCTCGTCGGACGCGAGCGCCTCGGGGGCGGTGGCGAGAGCTCCGACGACACCGGTGAGGGCGAGCCCCGCACCGGCGACGGCGGACTGCTTCGTGAACTCTCTGCGGTTGAGCGGCATGGTGGCGGGTTCTCCCTGCGGTGGCCGGATGTCGCGGGCCACCCTCCCGCGCCTCCGCGAACACCGCCTGAACGCCACCGGAACACCGCCGGGCGCCCGGGAACCCCGGACGCCCGGCGAGAACGGCCACGCCGTCAGGAGCCGCTCAGTACGGGACCGGTCAGGCCCCGCCCCGCGACCGCGCCTTGAAGGCGGCCTTGCGGGCCTCCTTCGCCGTGCCCTTGTCCCGGTGCAGCCGCCCCATCGCCTCCAGGACCTCCGCCGTCGCCGGGTGCTCCACCCGCCAGGCCGCCTCGAAGAAGCCGCCGTGGCGCCCGGTGAGGCCCTCGATCAGCTCCTGGAGCTCCTCCAGGTCGCCCTCCGCGTCGAGCTGGGCCGCGATCGTGTCGATCGCCAGCCAGAAGATCATCGACTCCGGCGGCGCGGGCACGTCCGCCGCGCCCCGCTCCGCGAGCCAGACCCGCGCCAGGCCGCCGAGCTCCGCGTCGTCCAGGACCTCCCGCACGGCGGGCTCCGCCTCCGGGCCCACCAGGGAGAGCGTCTGCTGGCAGTGCAGGCGGCGGAGCGGGGAGCCCGGGTCGGAGCCGCGGGCGGCGTGCAGCAGCTCGCGGGCCGCGCCGAGGGCGTCGCGGCCGGCCAGCCAGGCGGCGGTCTCCTCGCGGGCCGCGGCCTCCGGGTAGCCGGCGATCCCGTCGAGGAGGGCGTCGGCGCCCTTGTCGGCCAGGTCGCCGACGGCGGGCGCGCCGACGCCGGCCTCCAGCATCCGGGCCCGGACGCCGTAGAGGCCGA
The DNA here is from genome assembly GCF_009299385.1 of Streptomyces cinereoruber. Lineage (NCBI taxonomy): Bacteria > Bacillati > Actinomycetota > Actinomycetes > Kitasatosporales > Streptomycetaceae > Streptomyces > Streptomyces cinereoruber. Next base: position 1,931,965 of record NZ_CP023693.1, read on the forward strand.
GGGGGGTGAGCCGGACCATGCCGTAGCGGGTGACGTCCTCGTCGTCCACGGAGACGGCGGACTCCTCGCCCTCCTCGACCATCAGGGCCTCGTCCAGGGGCTGGTACTCCACGAGCCCGATCGGCTCCAGGAGCCGGAACTGCTCGTCCAGCCGCATCATCGCGTCGGAGACCTGCTCCAGGACGTCGTCGGTGGGCTCGCCCATGTCGTCGGGGACGACCATCGACGCGGCGAGCGCGGGCAGCGGCACCGGGCCCTCGCCGGCCCCGCCCTCGCTGACGGTCAGCAGGTAGAGGTTGCCGAGCACGCCCTCCAGGAACTCGGCCTCGGCCTCGGGGTCCCAGTCGAGGGCGTCGACGTCGATCTCGCCGTCCTCGTCCAGCAGTTGGTCGAGGTCGTCGAGGACGGGGGCGACGGCGTCCGCGAAGACGGTGTCGAAGCCGTCCAGCCAGAGCGCGAGGACGTCCCGGGGCGAACCGCCGGTGAGGAGCGCCAGGTTCTCGCCGGGCGCGGCCCGCCCGGGGACGTCCTCCGCGCCGGCCTCCCCGGCCGACTCGCCGTCCTCGATCTCCACGAGGCCGGTGTCGACCGCGAGCCGCCAGGCGTCGCCCGCCCGCAGCTCGCCCTCCTCGTCGGCGGGGAGGCCCAGGGCCTCGGCCGCCGCCGGGAGCTGCTCGTCGACGAGTTCGCCGCCCGCGTCGACCCGGGTGTCGGGCCCGGCCCAGCGGGCGAGCCGTGCCGCGTCGGCGAGGAGGGGGGCGGCCAGGGCGTCCCGCGCCAGCTCCGCGTCCGCACGCAGCCGAACGGGGGGAAGGGTGGGGTGGTCCGCTGACATCTGGGGGGTCTCCTCGGCGCGTGCGGGGTGAGCGGGTGGACTGGGCGCGGGAAAGCGGTCTCGGAGAGTGGTCTCGGAGAACCGTCCCAGCGTAGACGCATCCGGGAGGGTGCCCGCGGGTTCACGGATCCGTCAGCCTTCGTACACCCGTCGACCCTTGACAAGTGGGGTGCCCTGCCAAGAGATTGACGCGCGTAGATCCATCTGCCGTTCCTCCAAGCACCCTCGGAGTCCCTGATGTCTTCCTCCATACCGAGATCCGCCGCCGTCGCCGCCGTCGTGTCCGCCGCCCTGGCCGCCGGGCTGCTCGCCGGTTCGGCGAGCGCGTCCGCCGAGGACGGGGCCGGTGTCCGCATCCACGACATCCAGGGCACGACCCGCGTCTCGCCCCTGGTCGGGCAGCAGGTCACCGGTGTCACGGGCATCGTGACCGGCGTCCGCACCTACGGCTCGCGGGGCTTCTGGATCCAGGACCCCACCCCCGACGCGAACCCGGCCACCAGCGAGGGCCTGTTCGTCTTCACCAGCTCCGTCCCGACCGTCGCCGTCGGCGACGCGGTGAGCGTGAACGGCACGGTCACCGAGTACGTCCCCGGCGGCCTGGCCTCCGGCAACCAGTCCCTGACGCAGCTCTCCAAGCCGGTCGTCACCGTCCTCTCGCAGGGCAACCCGGTGCCGGCCCCGGTGACCATCTCGTCCTGGTCCGTGCCCGGCGCCTACGCGCCGGCGGGCGACCCGGCCGCGGGCGGCTCGATCAACGGCCTGACCCTGAAGCCCCGCACGTACGCCCTGGACTACTACGAGTCCCTGGAGGGCACCAACGTCCGGATCGGCTCCTCGCGGGTGGTCGGCGCCACCGATCCGTACTCCGAGCTGTGGGTCACGGTGAAGCCGTGGGAGAACGCCAACCGGCGCGGCGGCACGGTCTACGGCTCGTACGAGGACCAGAACACCGGGCGGCTCCAGGTCCAGTCGCTCGTCCCGATCGCCCAGCAGCCGTTCCCGAAGGCGAACGTGGGCGACGTGCTGGCCGGCGCCACCGAGGGCCCGCTCGACTTCAACCAGTACGGCGGCTACACCCTGACCGCCCGCACCCTCGGCACGGTCGTGGACCGGGGCCTGGAGCGCGAGACCACGGACCGGCAGCACAAGAACGAGCTGGCCGTGGCGACGTACAACGTCGAGAACCTCGACCCGAGCGACCCGCAGGAGAAGTTCGACGCGCTCGCGAAGGCGGTCGTGGAGAACCTCGCCTCGCCCGACATCGTCGCCCTGGAGGAGATCCAGGACGACAACGGCGCCAAGAACGACGGCACGGTGAGTGCCGCCCGGACGGTGAAGAAGTTCACCGACGCGATCGTGGCGGCCGGCGGCCCGGCGTACGACTGGCGCTCGGTCGACCCCGAGAACAACGAGGACGGCGGCGAGCCCGGCGGCAACATCCGTCAGGTCTTCCTCTTCAACCCGGCCCGGGTCTCCTTCACGGACCGCCCGGGCGGCGACGCCACCACCGCGACCGGGGTCACCGGCCGCAAGGGGCACGCGGCGCTGACCGTCTCCCCCGGCCGGATCGACCCGGCGAACGCGGCCTGGGCGGACAGCCGCAAGCCGCTCGCGGGCGAGTTCGTCTTCCGGGGCCGCACGGTCTTCGTGATCGCCAACCACTTCGGCTCGAAGGGCGGGGACGAGTCGATCGTCTCCCACCACCAGCCGCCGAACCGTTCCTCCGAGGCGAAGCGCCTGCTCCAGGCCCAGGCCGTCAACGGCTTCGTGAAGCAGCTCCTCGCGGTCGAGAAGCAGGCCGACGTGCTGGTGGTCGGCGACATCAACGACTTCGAGTTCTCCGGCACCACGAAGGCGCTGACGGACGGCGGCGCGCTGTACCCGGCGGTGAAGTCGCTGCCGCGCGGCGAGCGCTACTCGTACGTGTACCAGGGCAACAGCCAGGTCCTCGACCAGATCCTGACCAGCCCGGGGATCCACCACTTCGCGTACGACAGCGTCCACATCAACGCGGAGTTCGCCGACCAGGACAGCGACCACGACCCGCAGGTCCTGCGCTTCCGCCCGTAAGCGTCTCCCGCACCCCGAGCCGCACCCCCGCGCCGCACCCCGGCGCGGGGGTGCGAACCCCTTTCTTCAGCAACCCTTACCTTTCCGCCCAAGAAGATCTAAGTGGACCTTCAGCGTCCGCCCCGCCCAGACTTCCGGCATGACCACCGCACCGCCTTTCGGCCGCGCGCTCTGCGCGATGATCACCCCGTTCGCCCCCGACGGCACGCTCGACCTGGACGCGGCGGGCGCCCTCGCCGTCCGGCTCGTGGCGGAGGGCTGCGACGGCCTCGTCCTCAACGGGACCACCGGCGAGTCCCCGACCACCACCGACGCCGAGAAGACCGCGCTCGTCCGCGCCGTCCGGGAGGCCGTCGGCCCCGGCCCCTCGGTCCTCGCGGGCGTCGGCAGCGCCGACACCGCGCACACCGCCGGGCTGGCCCGCGCGGCCGAGGAGGCGGGCGCGGACGGACTGCTCGTCGTCACCCCGTACTACAGCCGCCCTCCGCAGGCGGCCGTCGAGGCGCACTTCCTGAAGGCGGCGGACGCGACCGGCCTGCCGGTGATGGTCTACGACATCCCCGGCCGCACCGGGACCCGCGTCGAGCCCGCGACGATGCGGCGGCTGGCCGCGCACCCGCGGATCGTGGCGGTGAAGGACTGCGCGTACGACCTGCTCGGATCGGCCCGGCTGATCGCGGAGACCGGCCTCGCGTACTACTCGGGCTGCGAGGAGCTGAACCTGCCGCTGTACGCGGTGGGCGGCGCCGGGTACGTCAGTACGGTGGCGAACGTGGCGCCCCGCCGGCTGCGGGCGGTGCTCGACGCCTTCGACGCGGGCGACACCGCCGGGGCGGCTCGCCTCAACGCCCGGCTGCTGCCGCTCGCCGAGCGGATGACGGCCTCGGGCCTGCCGGGCACGGTGACCGTCAAGGCCCTCCTCGGCGGCCTGCCGCGGGAGCCCCTGCTGCCCGCCGACCGGGAGACGGCCGACGGGCTGCGCGCGCTCCACGAGGCGCTGCTGGGCACGGATCAGGCGGTGTCGCCGCTGTAGGTCCCGCCGAGGATCGCGGCGTGCTCCAGGACGTCCTCCAGCGGGTCGTCGATCTGGCCGGTGGAGACCAGGGAGACGTTCGGGCCGTTGTGCGAGTGGAGGTGCGTCTCGTCCGCCGCCGCCGTTCCGGCGCACAGTAAGACCGTCACCGCCGCCATCGCCCCGGTGGCCGTGTGCCTCGTCCTCATGTTCATGCCGTCTCCTCGCCTCGTCTGCGTGATCTCGTCCGCGTAGGGGACTCTCCGCCCCTCCCTGATAACGCAGCGTCACCGGATCGGTTGCCGTGCGCGTCACACGGGTGTTGCCGTGTGACGGGAGCTTCACGGCGGTGTCCGGAGTTTCACGGCACTGTCCCCGTCGCGTACCGCCCCGGGGCGGCGCCCGGCCCCCCGGTTAGCCTGGGCCCGCTCCGGGCGCCGGGCGGCCACCCGGCCGTGGGACGACGGAAGGCCCCGGGGCGACAGGGCGAGGAACGGGAGCGGACGCATGCCGATACGTGGGGGAAGCACGGCCGGGACGACGGCCGGGGAGCGCGGGCCGTCCCGCAGACACCTGGTCCGGCTGGCCGGAACCGGTCTGGGCCTGGCGGTGCTCGGCGCGGGCGCGTGGGGCTGCGGCCCGGTGGAGGAGCCGGCCGCCGACGCCACCGCTCCCGGGAAGAACCCGTCGGCCGGGGAGGCCGCGCCCGGGGACGCCTTCACCACCCCGCCGCCCGGCACCGCCCCGCGCCCGCTGTGGCAGGACGGCGCCGCGCTCGGGGCGCTCGGCGCGATGGACGCGCTCGCCGTCTCCGGCGACGTGGTCATGGTCTCCGGCGACCCGCTGACGGGCCGTTCCCTCACCACCGGCAAGCGGCTCTGGTCCCGCGAGAAGGTCGCCGTGCCGGGCGCGAAGCTGCTGGTCGCCGGCGGCACGCTGTACCTGGCCAGCGCCCGGTACGACGGGGACGTGGTCGGCCTCGACCCGGCCACCGGCGAGGAGACCTGGCGCAGCAGGCTCGGCGGCAAGAAGTACGCGCAGCCCCGCACGATCGCGGTCGACGAGCAGCGGGTCTACGTCCTCGCCGGGATCCTGGAGGCGGACTACAGCGTCAAGGACAACGTGATCGCGGCCCTCGACATCGCGTCCGGCAAGGTGGTCTGGCAGGAGCGGCGCGACCGGGGCACCCAGCAGTTCGGCATCACGGCCGCCGTCTCCGGCCGCCACCTCGTCTACACGGACTTCCGGGAGAACGTGACGGTCCGCGACACCGCCACGGGACGGCAGGTGTGGACGAAGAAGATCGGCCGCTCCAACAGCGAGCGGATCGCCGTCCACGGGGACCTGGTGGTCGTCGCCGACGGCGGGCGGCTGCGCGCCTTCGCCCTGGCCGACGGCGCGGAGCGCTGGTCGCTGGCCGGCGACGAGTCGTACACCCGCTTCCACAGCCCGGCCGTTCTGGACGGGGTGCTCTACGTCTCCGACTCCGCCCACGTGCTGCGGGCGGTGGACCCGGCGACCGGCGAGGAGCGCTGGCGCAACGCGGACCTCCTGGAGGTCGCGTACCCCTGGCAGTTCGTCAAGGCCGGCGGGAACCTCTACGCGGCGACGGAGCTCGACCCCAAGGGCGGGATCCTCGCCTTCGATGCGCAGGACGGCAAGCTGCGCTGGACGTACAACGACGGCACGGGCGCGGTCGACAAGTGGTACGTGGCGGCCTCGGGCAAGCGCCTGGCGGCCCTGCACGGAAAGCGGCTGACCGCCCTGCCGGCCGTCTGACGGCGGGACGGGGCGGCCGGCCGCTCACGGGGCCTCAGTTGTGGCTGTGCAGGATCTCGTTGAGGCCGCCCCAGACCGCGTTGTTCGGGCGGGCCTCGACGGCGCCGGTGACCGAGTTGCGGCGGAAGAGGATGTTCGGGGCGCCGGAGAGGTCGCGGGCCTTCACGATCTCGCCGTCGGGCATCGTGACCCGGGTGCCGGCCGTGACGTACAGGCCGGCCTCGACCACGCACTCGTCGCCGAGCGCGATGCCGACGCCCGCCTCGGCGCCGACCAGGCAGCGCTCGCCGATGGAGATGACGACGTTGCCGCCGCCGGAGAGGGTGCCCATGGTGGAGGCGCCGCCGCCGATGTCGGAGCCGTCGCCGACGACGACGCCGGCGGAGATGCGGCCCTCGACCATGGAGGTGCCGAGGGTGCCGGCGTTGAAGTTGACGAAGCCCTCGTGCATGACGGTGGTGCCGGCGGCGAGGTGGGCGCCGAGGCGGACGCGGTCGGCGTCGGCGATCCGGACCCCGGCGGGCGCCACGTAGTCGGTCATGCGGGGGAACTTGTCGATCGAGGTCACCTGGAGGTGCAGGCCCTCGGCGCGCGCGTTGAGCCGGACCTTCTCGATGTCGTCGACGGCGACCGGACCGAGCGAGGTCCAGGCGACGTTGGCGAGGAGGCCGAAGAGGCCGTCCAGGCTCTGGCCGTGCGGCTTGACCAGGCGGTGGCTGAGCAGGTGCAGGCGCAGGTACGCGTCGTGGGCGTCGAGCGGCTTCTCGTCCAGCGAGGCGATGACGGTCCGGACGGCGACCACCTCGACGCCCCGGCGGGCGTCCACGCCGAGGGCCTTGGCGGCGCCCTCGCCGAGGGCGTCGACGGCCGCGTCGGGGGTGAGCCGCTCGGTGCCGGCGGGGCCGGGCGCGTCGGTCAGCTCGGGGGCGGGGAACCAGGTGTCGAGGACGGTGCCGTCGCCGGCGAGGGTGGCGAGGCCGGCGGCGACGGCGCCGGTGGTGCGAGGAGCAGTGGTCATGACGGAAAACCTAACCGGCGGGCCCCCGCCCGGGCCAACCGGTCTCAGGTGTCGGTCGGGCGCGTCGGCGGTTCGGACGAGCCGTGACGAGGGGGTTTCGGTGCTTCGTCCGGGGCCCCGGGGGCCAGGATCCGGCCCAGCATCGCGCGCGCGTACTCCTCGTCGTACTCCCCGTCGGTGAGCAGGACCTGGAGGCAGACGCCGTCCACGAGGGCGACCAGGGCGCGGGCGGTGGCGGGGTCGGTGCGGGGGGCCAGGGCGGCGGTGACGGCCTCGGTCCACTCGGCGGCGACCGGGCGCAGGGCGGGGCGGCGCAGGGCGGCGAGGTAGAGCTCGTACTCCAGCTCCACGCCGGTGCGTTCGCCGCCCAGCCACTCCCCGAGGAAGCGGGCGAGGACGGCGGCGAGGTCGGCGTCCGGGCCCAGGAGGGCGGACCGCTCCCGGAGCCGGCACCCGAAGTTCTCGTTGGCCCTGCGGAGCGCGGCGACGAGGAGTTCGTCCAGGGAGGCGAAGTGGTACGTGGTGGAGCCCAGCGGCACGTCCGCCTCGGCGGCCACCGCGCGGTGGCTCAGGCCCGCGATGCCGGAGCGTCCGACGACCCGGAGGGCCGCGTCCACGAGGCGGTCGCGGCGGTCGGGGTCGTGGCGGCGGGGGCGGGCCATCAGTGGGCGCCGCCGAGGTTGAGGACGGCGACCCCGGCGACGATGAGGAGGATCCCGGCGACCTTGGCGAGGCTGAGGGTCTCGCCGAGGAAGAGGACGCCGATGGCGGCGACGGCGGCGGTGCCGACGCCGGACCAGATGGCGTAGGCGGTGCCGACCTGGAGCGTCTTGAGGGCCTGCGCCAGGAGCGCGAAGGCGACCAGGTAGCCGACGCCGGTGACGAGCGAGGGCCAGAGCCTGCTGAAGCCGTCGCTGTACTTCATCGAGGTGGTGGCGAGGATCTCCGCCGCTATGGCGCCCGCCAGCAGTCCGTAACCCATGTGTACGAGCGTACACATCGCTGCGTACACCCGTACACATGAATGCGCACAGGTGTTCGGCGTGCCGACCGATACGGTGTCGCCCATGACCTATCCCACGGGGCCCTACGGCTACGGCCACACTCCCCCGCCCCCGCCACCGAAGCCCGGCGTGATACCCCTGCGACCGCTCGCCCTCAGCGAGGTCCTGACGGCCGCCTTCGCCACCCTCGGACGCCACTGGAAGCAGCTCGTGGGCGTCACGGGCGTCGCCTACGGCTTCGCCCTCCTGCTGGTGGGCGCGGCGTTCGGCATCGGCTACCTGTTCGTCGCGGACAACGTGCCCCGCGTGTTCGACCTGCGGGAGGGCCGGGAGGCGTCGCCGGACGACCTCGTTCCGGTGATGGTCGCGTTCGGCTGCGTCTGGCTGGTCGCGGTGATCGGCATGCTGGTCGCGACCGCCGTGGTGTCGGCGGCGGTGCCCGTGGTCCTCCAGGAGGCGGTCGTGGGCGGCCGGCTCACGTTCGGGACCGTGTGGGGGCGCGCGTGGGCGCGGACGCCCGCGGTCCTCGGCACGCTCCTGCTGACCACGCTGGTCGTGCTGGTGCCGTTCCTGCTCGTCCTCGGCCTGTTCGCCGGCCTGATGACCCTGCTGATCGCCAACGAGACGGGGCCGGCCGTGACGCTGCTGCTGTTCCCGCTCTTCTTCCTGGTCCTCGCCCCGCTCGGCACCTGGTTCTGGGTGAAGCTCGCCTTCGCCCCGACGGTGACGGTGATCGAGCGCCAGGGCCCCATGGCCTCCCTGCGGCGCTCCTGGCACCTGGTGACCGGCACCTGGTGGCGGACCTTCGGCGGCCTGCTGGTGGCCTTCGTGCTCACGAGCGTCGTCAGCATGGTGTTCCAGCAGGTGCTCGGCGCGCTGGCGGCCGCGCCCCTGTCCTTCCACGACGGCCCGGCGCCGGAATCGGCCGGGGAGGTCCTCGCCCTGGTCGGGCCGATGCTGATCGTCATGATCGTCGGATCGCTGATCGCCCAGGTGTTCGCCGCGCTCTTCCCGCCGCTGGTGTCCGGGCTGCTCTACGTCGACCAGCGCATCCGCCGGGAGAACCTGGCGCCGACGCTCGCCCGGACGGCGGCGGCGCGGGCGTACGGCTCCTGACGGCCCGGCCGGACCGGTCGCTCAGGCCGCCGCTCAGTCCGTGAGCGACCGCTTCGGCCGCAGCACGCAGAACTCGTTCCCCTCGGGGTCGGCGAGGGTGACCCAGGTCGCGTCCTCGCCCTGCCCGACGTCGATCCGGGTGGCCCCGAGGGCGAGGATCCGCTCCACCTCGGCGTCCCGGTCGTCGGGCGAGAGGTCGATGTGCAGCCGGTTCTTGACCGTCTTGGACTCGGGCACGGGCAGGAAGCACATCCCGGGCAGGGCGTGCTCGTCGGCTCCGATGACGACCTCGTGCTCGTCCTCGTAGAGGACCTTCCAGTCGAGGACCGCGGCCCAGAAGCGCGCCTGGGCGGAGATGTCGTGGGCGTCGACGGCGAGGTGGTACATGCGAACGGCCATGCTCCCCAGTCTGTCAGGGGAGCACGGCCGTTCGCGTGAAGAGCTCGCTCAGACGTTGAAGCCGAGCGCGCGCAGCTGCTCGCGCCCGTCGTCCGTGATCTTGTCCGGGCCCCACGGCGGCATCCAGACCCAGTTGATCTTCAGCTCGTTGACGATGCCGTCCGTGGCGGACTTCGCCTGGTCCTCGATCACGTCGGTCAGCGGGCAGGCCGCCGACGTCAGGGTCATGTCCAGCGTCGCGACGTTGGAGTCGTCGATGTGGATGCCGTAGATCAGGCCCAGGTTGACGACGTCGATGCCCAGCTCGGGGTCGACGACGTCGTACAGCGCCTCGCGGACTTCTTCCTCGGAGGCCGGCTTCATGGTGGCCCCGGCGTTCTCGGTCATGCCGACTTCCTCTCGGACTTCTGGTCGTCGTCCCCCAGCGCCTGGGCGGTCGCGTCCTTCCACGCCATCCAGCTCAGCAGGGCGCACTTCACCCGGGCGGGGTACTTGGAGACCCCGGCGAACGCGACCGCGTCCTCCAGGACCTCCTCCATCGCCTCGTCCGGCTCGATCTGGCCCTTGGACTGCATCAGCTCCAGGAAGGTGCCCTGGATCTTCTGCGCCTCGGCCAGCTCCTTGCCGACGAGCAGCTCGTTGAGGACGGACGCCGAGGCCTGGCTGATGGAGCAGCCCTGGCCCTCGTACGACACGTCCTCGACGCGCGAGCCGTCGTACTTCACGCGGAGCGTGATCTCGTCGCCGCACGTCGGGTTGACGTGGTGCACCTCGGCGTCGCCGTCCCGCAGACCGCGCCCGTGCGGGTGCTTGTAGTGGTCCAGGATGACGTCCTGGTACATCGAATCCAGCTTCACGAGCGTGTCCCCTAGCCGAAGAAGTTCCGTACGTGCTCCAGCCCCTCGACCAGGGCGTCGACCTCGGCCGGAGTGGAGTACAGATAGAACGACGCCCGCGTGGTCGCGGGAATTCCGTAGCGGAGGCAGACCGGCCGCGCGCAGTGGTGGCCGACCCGGACCGCGATGCCCTGCTCGTCGAGGACCTGGCCCACGTCGTGCGGGTGGATGTCGCCGAGCGTGAAGGAGATCGCCGCGCCGCGGTCCTCGGCCGTGGTGGGGCCGATGATCCGCAGGTCCGGGACCTCCTGGAGGCGCCGGACGGCGTACTCGGTGATCGCCTGCTCGTGGCGGTGGATGTTCTCCATGCCGATCGCCGAGAGGTAGTCCACGGCCGCGCCGAGGCCGACGGCCTGCGCGATCGGGGGCGTGCCCGCCTCGAACTTGTGCGGAGCCGGCGCGTACGTCGAGGAGTGCATCGAGACGGTCTCGATCATCTCGCCGCCGCCGAGGAAGGGCGGCAGGTCCTCCAGGAGCTCCTGCCGTCCCCACAGCACGCCGATGCCGGTCGGACCGCACATCTTGTGGCCGGTGAAGGCCACGAAGTCGGCCTGGAGCGCCTGTACGTCCAGGACCATGTGCGGGGCCGCCTGGGAGGCGTCGATGCAGACGAGCGCACCGACCTCCTGGGCGCGGCGGATGATCGTCTCGACCGGGTTGAACGTGCCGAGCAGGTTCGAGACCAGGGTGAAGGAGACGATCTTGGTCTTCTCGGTGATGACCTCTTCGATGTTCGAGAGGTCGAGACGCCCGTCGTCGGTGAGGCCGAACCACTTCAGCTTCGCGCCCGTGCGCTGCGAGAGCAGCTGCCACGGCACGATGTTGGAGTGGTGCTCCATCTCCGTGATGGCGATCTCGGTCTCGTGGTCCACGCGGTAGGGCTCGTCGGCCCAGCCCAGCATGTTGGCCACGAGGTTGAGCGACTCGGAGGCGTTCTTGGTGAAGATCACCTCGTCGCGGCTCGGCGCGTTGATGAAGGCCGCGACCTTGTCGCGGGAGCCCTCGTAGAGCGCCGTCGCCTCCTCGGCGACCGTGTAGACGCCACGGTGGACGTTGGCGTTGTGGCGCTCGTAGTACGCGTTGAGCGCGTCGAGCACCTGCCGCGGCTTCTGCGAGGTCGCCGCGGAGTCGAGGTACACGATCTTCTTGCCGTCGTGGACCGTGCGATCCAGGAGCGGGAAGTCCTTGCGGATCGCCTCGGTGTCGAGGAGGCCGGAGAGCCCCTGATGGGCAGAAGTCACGCGGACGCGCCACCCTTCACGTACTTGTCGTAGCCCTCGTTCTCCAGCTGGTCGGCGAGCTCGGCGCCGCCGGACTCGGCGATGCGACCGTTCGCGAAGACGTGCACGAAGTCGGGCTTGATGTAGCGCAGGATGCGCGTGTAGTGGGTGATCAGCAGGGTGCCGACCTCGCCGCTCTCGCGGACGCGGTTGACGCCCTCGGAGACGATGCGCAGGGCGTCGACGTCGAGGCCGGAGTCGGTCTCGTCGAGGATCGCGATCTTCGGCTTGAGGAGCTCCAGCTGGAGGATCTCGTGGCGCTTCTTCTCACCGCCGGAGAAGCCCTCGTTGACGTTGCGCTCGGCGAAGGCCGGGTCCATCTGGAGCTCCGCCATGGCCTCCTTGACCTCCTTCACCCAGGTGCGCAGCTTGGGCGCCTCGCCGCGGACGGCGGTGGCGGAGGTGCGCAGGAAGTTGGAGACCGAGACGCCGGGGACCTCGACCGGGTACTGCATGGCCAGGAAGACGCCGGCGCGGGCGCGCTCGTCGACCGACATCTCCAGGACGTCCTCGCCGTCGAGGGTGACGGTGCCGCCGGTGACCGTGTACTTCGGGTGGCCGGCCAGCGAGTACGCCAGGGTCGACTTGCCGGAGCCGTTGGGGCCCATGACGGCGTGGGTCTCGCCCTGCTTGATGGTCAGGTCGACGCCCTTGAGGATCTCGCGGGGGCCGTTCTCCGCCTCGACGGAGACGTGCAGGTCGTGGATTTCAAGCGTAGCCATGGGTGACTCAGGACTCCTGGGTGACGGAGACGAGCACATCGTCCCCTTCGATCTTTACGGGGTATACGGGGACGGGGCGCGTCGCGGGAAGGCCGGAGGGCTTGCCCGTGCGCAGGTCGAAGCTGGAGCCGTGCAGCCAGCACTCGATGGCGCAGTCCTCGACCTCGCCCTCCGAGAGGGAGACGTTCGCGTGCGAGCAGATGTCGTTGATCGCGAACACCTCGCCCTCGGTGTGCACGACCGACACCGGCGTGCCGTCGACCTCGACCCGCTTGGGGGTGTCGGTCTCCAGCTCGCTCAGTGCGCAGACTCGGACGAAGGCCATCAGACGGAGGCCTCCAGCTCGGCCTCGATCTTGGCGATCAGGCGCTCCTGGACGTCGGGCAGGCCGATCTGCTGGACCAGCTCGGCGAAGAAGCCGCGGACGACGAGGCGGCGGGCCTCGGTCTCCGGGATGCCGCGGGCCATCAGGTAAAAGAGCTGCTCGTCGTCGAAGCGGCCGGTGGCCGAGGCGTGGCCGGCGCCGGCGATCTCGCCGGTCTCGATCTCCAGGTTCGGCACGGAGTCGACCCGGGCGCCGTCCGTGAGGACCAGGTTCCGGTTCAGCTCGTACGTGTCGGTGCCCTCGGCGGCGGCCTGGATGAGCACGTCGCCGATCCAGACGGCGTGCGCGCCCTCGCCCTGCAGCGCGCCCTTGTAGGCCACGTTGGACTTGCAGTGCGGGGTGTTGTGGTCGACCAGGAGGCGGTGCTCCTGGTGCTGGCCCGCGTCGGTGAAGTACAGGCCGAAGAGCTCGGCCTCGCCGCCGGGGGCCGCGTACGCCACGCGCGGGTGGATGCGGACGACGTCGCCGCCGAAGGTGACGACGACCGACTTGAAGGAGGCGTCGCGGCCGACCAGCGCGTTGTGCTGGGCGACGTGGACGGCCTTCTCGTCCCAGTCCTGGACGGAGACGACGGTGAGCTTGGCGCCGTCGCCGAGGACGTAGTCGACGTTGGCGGCGAGGACGGCGTCACCGGTGTGGTCGATGACCACGACGGCCTCGGCGAAGGCGCCGAGCTCGATCACCTGGTGGCCGAAGGCGGTCCCGCCGTGCCCGTGCACGGCGATGCGGATCGGCTCGGTGAGGACGGCGTCCTTGGCGACGGTGACGACCGAGGCCTTCTCGAACGAGGAGTACGCCTGGGCGGCGACCCGGTCGACGGGCTTGCCCGCCCGGCCGAGGCGCTCGTCGTCGCGGCCGACGGTCTCGACGGTGACGCCCTCGGGGGCCTCGATGTCGACCTTGACGCCCTCGCCGGTGGCGACGGCGGTGCCGTCGTGCAGACCGCGCAGGCGCTCCAGCGGGGTGAACCGCCACTCCTCCTCGCGGCCGTGCGGGACGGGGAAGTCCGCGACGTCGAAGGACGGGGGCGCGCTCATGCGCGTGGCGACGGTGGACTCGGCGGCCACCGCGATCGAGCCGGCGGTGGTGGATCCCGCCGGGATGTTCTGAGCCTCAGCCATGGCTGTCGTATTGCTCTCTTCCTGCGTACGTGGAAACGGTCGCTGCTGGTGCGGTGGGCCTTAGCCGACCGCGCCTTCCATCTGCAGCTCGATCAGCCGGTTGAGCTCCAGGGCGTACTCCATCGGGAGTTCCTTGGCGATGGGCTCGACGAAGCCGCGGACGATCATCGCCATGGCCTCGAACTCGGTGAGGCCGCGGCTCATCAGGTAGAAGAGCTGGTCCTCGGAGACCTTGGAGACGGTGGCCTCGTGGCCCATGGAGACGTCGTCCTCGCGCACGTCCACGTAGGGGTACGTGTCGGAGCGGGAGATGGTGTCGACGAGCAGCGCGTCGCAGAGCACGTTGGACTTGGCGCCCGGGGCACCCTCGCCGATCTCGATGAGACCGCGGTAGGAGGTGCGGCCGCCGCCTCGCGCCACCGACTTGGAGACGATGTTGGAGGAGGTGTTCGGGGCCATGTGGACCATCTTGGCGCCGGCGTCCTGGTGCTGGCCCTCGCCCGCGAAGGCGATGGACAGGGTCTCGCCCTTGGCGTGCTCGCCCATGAGGTAGACGGCCGGGTACTTCATGGTGACCTTGGAGCCGATGTTGCCGTCGACCCACTCCATGGTGGCGCCCTCGTAGGCGACGGCGCGCTTGGTCACCAGGTTGTAGACGTTGTTCGACCAGTTCTGGATGGTCGTGTAGCGGCAGCGGCCGCCCTTCTTGACGATGATCTCGACCACGGCGCTGTGCAGCGAGTCCGAGGAGTAGATCGGGGCGGTGCAGCCCTCGACGTAGTGGACGTAGGCGTCCTCGTCGACGATGATCAGCGTCCGCTCGAACTGGCCCATGTTCTCCGTGTTGATGCGGAAGTAGGCCTGGAGCGGGATCTCGACGTGCACGCCCTTCGGCACGTAGATGAAGGAGCCGCCGGACCACACGGCCGTGTTCAGGGAGGCGAACTTGTTGTCGCCGACCGGGATGACGGTGCCGAAGTACTCCTTGAAGAGCTCCTCGTGCTCCTTCAGGGCGGTGTCGGTGTCGACGAAGATGACGCCCTGCTCCTCCAGGTCCTCGCGGATCTGGTGGTAGACGACCTCGGACTCGTACTGGGCGGCGACGCCGGCGACGAGGCGCTGCTTCTCCGCCTCGGGGATGCCGAGCTTGTCGTACGTGTTCTTGATGTCCTCCGGCAGGTCCTCCCAGGACTCGGCCTGCTTCTCGGTGGACCGCACGAAGTACTTGATGTTGTCGAAGTCGATGCCGGAGAGGTCGGAGCCCCATGTCGGCATGGGCTTCTTGCCGAAGAGCCGCAGACCCTTGAGACGCAGCTTCAGCATCCAGTCGGGCTCGTTCTTCTTCGCGGAGATGTCGCGGACGACGTCTTCGTTCAGACCGCGCTTGGCGGTGGCGCCGGCCGCGTCCGAGTCGGCCCAGCCGTACTCGTACCGACCCAGGCCCTCAAGCTCGGGGTGGCTGATCTCGGTGGTCATGCGGGGTTCCTCCCGGCCGTACGTGCGGATGCTGATTCGGTGGTCTGTGGTGTGCCGTGCGGGATGAACGTGGTGCAGACGCCGTCACCATGGGCGATGGTGGCCAGACGCTGGACGTGCGTTCCCAGGAGGCGGGAGAAGAACTCCGTCTCCGCCTCGCACAGCTGTGGGTACTGCTCGGCGACGTGGGCTACCGGGCAGTGGTGCTGGCAGAGCTGCTCGCCGACCGGCGCGTTCCGCGCAGTGGCAGCGTACCCGTCCGCCGTGAGGGCCTTGGCGAGCGCCTCGGTCCGCCGCGCGGGTTCGGCCGCCTCGACGGCCTCGCGGTACGCGCCTCCCTGGCTCTCGATCCGGTCCCGGGCGAAGGCGGCGACGGCCTCCTCGCCCCCGGCGTTGCGCTCGATCCAGCGGAGCGCCTCGACGGCGAGGGAGTCGTACGACTGGTCGAAGGCGTCCCGGCCGCAGTCGGTCAGCGCGAAGACCTTCGCGGGGCGGCCGCGTCCGCGGTTGCCGTAGACGCGCTTCTCGCGCGCCTCGACGACGTTCTCCGCGACCAGCGAGTCGAGGTGGCGGCGGACGGCGGCCTGGGTGAGGCCGAGCCGTTCGGCCAGGTCGGCGACGGTCGACGGCCCGTGGTCCAGGATCGACCGCGCGACCCGGTTGCGCGTGGAGCGTTCCCGGGTCGCGAGTTCCTCCACCGGAGCCGCGCCCACGTTTTTCACAACACCATTGTTGCGTAATTAATCCAGGAGTGACAAGCCGTGCCCGGAGCGCGGACGGTGCCGTGCGTCACTCAGGTAAGGCTTACCTGACCTGCGGAAACGATCATTCGTGGGATGAATTCGCCCACTCTTCGGGCCCCGCGGCCGGAGGGCCCCCGGGTGCTCTCTAGACTGCCGGACATGCGAAAAGAGCCCGTCGTCCAGGTCCGCGGCCTGGTCAAGCGGTACGGGGACAAGACCGCCGTCGACGGCCTCGACCTCGACGTGCGGGCCGGCACCGTCACCGCCGTCCTCGGTCCCAACGGGGCCGGCAAGACCACCACGATCGAGACCTGCGAGGGCTACCGCAGGCCCGACGCCGGCACCGTCCGGGTCCTCGGCCTGGACCCGGTCGCCGACGCGGCCGCCCTGCGCCCCCGGATCGGCGTCATGCTCCAGTCCGGCGGCGTCTACTCCGGCGCCCGCGCCGACGAGATGCTCCGCCACATGGCCAAGCTGCACGCCCACCCGCTGGACGTGGACGCCCTGATCGAGCGACTCGGCCTCGGCTCCTGCGGCCGTACGACCTACCGGCGCCTCTCCGGCGGCCAGCAGCAGCGCCTCGCGCTCGCCATGGCCGTCGTCGGCCGCCCCGAGCTGGTCTTCCTGGACGAGCCCACCGCCGGGCTCGACCCGCAGGCCCGCCGCGCCACCTGGGACCTGGTCCGCGAGCTGCGCGCCGACGGGGTGACCACGGTCCTCACCACCCACTTCATGCAGGAGGCGGAGGAGCTGGCCGACGACGTCGCCATCGTCGACGCCGGCCGGATCGCCGTCCAGGGCAGCCCCGAGGAGCTGTGCCGCGGCGGCGCCGAGAACACCCTGCGCTTCACCGGCCGCCCCGGGCTCGACCTGGGCTCCCTGCTCAAGGCGCTCCCGGACGGCACGGCCGCGGCGGAGACCCTGCCGGGCACGTACCGGATCACCGGCGACGTCGACCCGCAGCTGCTCGCCACGGTCACCAGCTGGTGCGCCCAGAACGGCGTGATGCCGGACGGCATCTCGGTCGAGCGGCACACCCTCGAAGACGTTTTTCTGGAGCTCACCGGCAAGGAGCTGAGGTCATGAAGCCGGCCACCGACGGGATCTGCCGGGGGTCCGGGGGGCGCCCCCCGGGTCGGCACAGCCTGGAGCTCACGGGCAAGGAGCTGAGGTCATGAGCGCGGGGACCCCCCTCCCGAAGTCCACGGGCACCTACTCCCCCCGGCCCGGTGCCGCGCCCGTCGGGCGGATGATCGCCGCGCAGACCGCCCTGGAGACCAGGATGCTGCTGCGCAACGGCGAGCAGCTGCTCCTGACGGTGATCATCCCCTCGCTGCTCCTGGTGCTGTTCTCCACCGTCGACGTGGTCGACACCGGGGCCGGGAAGGCCGTCGACTTCCTCGCCCCCGGCGTCCTCGCGCTCGCCGTGATGTCCACCGCCTTCACCGGCCAGGCCATCGCGACCGGTTTCGAGCGCCGGTACGGGGTGCTCAAGCGGCTGGGGGCCTCACCGCTCCCCCGCTGGGCCCTGATGACCGCCAAGACGCTCTCCGTCCTGGTCACCGAGGTCCTCCAGGTCGCGCTCCTGACGGCGATCGCGCTCGCCCTCGGCTGGTCCCCGCACGGGAACCCGCTCTCGGTGCTGCTCCTCCTGGTCCTCGGCACGGCCGCCTTCTCCGGCCTCGGCCTGCTGATGGCCGGCACGCTGCGGGCCGAGGCCACCCTGGCCGCCGCCAACCTGGTCTTCCTGCTGCTCCTGGTGGGCGGCGGGGTGATCGTGCCCCTGGAGAAGTTCGGCGCCGCCGGCGACGTGCTCGCCCTGCTGCCGATCTCGGCCCTCTCGGACGGCCTGCGGGACGTCCTCCAGGGCGGGGCGCCGATGCCGTGGGGCGACGCGCTGGTCCTCGCGGTCTGGGCGGTCCTGGGGCTCGGCACGGCGGCGAAGTTCTTCCGCTGGGAGTGACCCGCCCCGGGGAGTAACCGTAAGGTTCCGTTCGGCCACATACGCCCCCCTCGTGAAAGCGCGCACAAGCGCCGTCCTACGATAGGGCCCGTGCTGAACCCCCTCGCCTCCATCGCCCGGCGCTGGACCCCGTCCCCCCGGACGCTCCGGCGCGCCGCGCTCTCCGCCGTCGTGATGAGCGTGCTCATCATCGTCACGGGCGGCGCGGTCCGGCTGACCGGTTCCGGCCTCGGCTGCGACACCTGGCCCAAGTGCACGGACGACAGCCTCTTCGCCACGCCCGAGCAGGGCCTCCACGGTGCCATCGAGTTCGGCAACCGGATGCTGACGTACGTCCTGTCGGCGGCCGTCGGCTGGGCCATCGTCTCCGTGCGCTCGGTCAAGCCCCGGCGGCGCGGCCTCACCCGGCTCGCCTGGGTCCAGTTCTGGATCGTGCTGAGCAACGCCGTCCTCGGCGGCATCACGGTGTGGATGGGCCTCAACCCGTGGACGGTCGCCGGCCACTTCCTCGCCGCGAACGCGCTCCTCACGGTCGCCGTCGTCACCTGGCACCGGACCGGCGAGGGCGACACCGCCCCCCGCCCGCGCGTGCCGCGTCCGGTCCGCAGGCTGTCCTGGGCGATCGCGATCACCTCGGGCCTGCTGATCGCGCTCGGCACCGCCGTGACCGGCTCCGGCAAGCACGCCGGCGACAGCAGCGACGTCCCGCGCATGCCCTGGGACTGGACGAACGCCGCGCACCTGCACGCCATCGCCGCCTGGATCGTCTGCGCGCTCGCGGTCGCGATGTGGCTGGTCCTGCGCGCGGTGGACGCCCCGGACGACACCCGGGCCCGCGCCCGCGACCTGCTGATCGTGCTGCTCCTGCAGGGCGGCATCGGCTACGTCCAGTACTTCACCGGGGTCCCCGAGATCCTGGTCGGCGCCCACATGCTCGGCTCCTCGCTGATGTGGATCGCGGTCGTACGGCTCGCCCTGAGCATGCGCGAGCGCCCGCTGAGCACGCCGGCGATCCCGGCCCAGGCGGACCCGGAGCTCGCGAAGGCCTGAGGCTCCCCCGTACACGCACACAGAAGGGCCCACCGGTTCCCGCGAGCCGGTGGGCCCTTCGTGTGCGCGCACCCCGTCTCAGCGGTCGGAAGGGCCGCCGATCTGGATGCCCGCCATCCGGGACCACTCGTACGGCCCGGTGACGACCTTCGCGGCGAACTCGCCGTCGAACTCCTCGTGGAGCGTCAGGCCGGCCTTCTCGGCCGCCCGCTCGGCGATCGCGTACGTCGGGGCGACCAGGTCGCCCCAGAGGCCGTCCGTGCCGACGAGGACGATCCGGGTGCCCGCCTGGCCGATGTGCTCCAGGTGCCCCTCGGAGCCGCCGTGCTCCTTGGAGAAGGCCTGGATCTGCTTGGTGAGCCGGGCGACCCTGCGCTCGTCCTTCTTGGTGTCTGCCTTCGTATCTGCCTGCGTGTCTGCCATGGCAAGGATGCTACCGACGGGTAGATCGAACGGCGACGGCCGGGCCGCGTGGTGTTTCCCACGCGGCCCGGCCGTCGGCCGAGCGGTCCTGCGGAGGTCAGCGGAGGAAGGGGTCCACCGCGACCGCCACGAAGAGCAGCGAGACGTAGGTGATGGACCAGTGGAAGAGCCGCATCTCCTTGAGCTTGGCGCCCGTCGCGCCGTCCTTGGCGCGGTTGAGCAGCCCGTGCGCCTCCCAGAGCCACCAGCCGCCGGTGACCAGCGCCACGGCGGTGTAGAACCAGCCCGTGTAGCCCAGCGGGGTGAGCAGCAGCGAGACGGCGACCATGACCCAGCTGTAGGCCACGATCTGCTTGGCGACGACCTTGTTGGAGGCGATCACCGGGAGCATGGGGACGCCCACGCGCGCGTAGTCGTCCTTGACCTTCATCGACAGCGGCCAGTAGTGCGGCGGCGTCCAGAAGAAGATCACCATGAAGAGGATGACGGCGGCCCAGGACATCGAGTTCGTGACCGAGGACCAGCCGATGAGCACCGGCATGCAGCCGGCGATGCCGCCCCAGACGATGTTCTGCGCGGTCCGCCGCTTCAGGATCATCGTGTAGACGACCACGTAGAAGAGAAGCGCGCCGAGCGACAGCCAGGCGGAGAGCCAGTTGACCAGCAGGCCGAACCAGAGGGTGGAGACCACCGCGAGGGTGAGGCCGAAGACCAGGCCCTCGCGCGGCGACACCATGCCGGTGACCAGCGGACGCTGGGACGTGCGGTCCATCAGGGCGTCGATGTCGCGGTCGATGTACATGTTCAGCGCGTTCGCGCCGCCCGCCGACAGGTAGCCGCCGAAGCAGGTGGCGAGCACCAGCCAGAGGTTCGGCACGCCCTGCTCGGCGAGGAACATCACCGGGACGGTCGTGATGAGCAGCAGCTCGATGATTCGCGGCTTGGTCAGCGCCACGAATGCCTTGACGCGGGCCCCGAACGGCCGATGGCCCCCCGGGCTGGGAGTCAAGACGACCCCTGCGGGTCGGGACTCGACGGCCGTCACGCACACCCCTGACAGAGAAATCCCAGCAAGCTCCCCGAATGAAAGCGGGGTGAAGCTTGCGCGTACCACGCCACTCTAGACGTTGCCCAGACGCCGATCTTCGCGGGGGTGGGGTCGTGTTGAAGGGGTACGCCCCAAGGGGTGGAGCCGTGGGGAAGAGGGCCCGTCCCACACGGTGGACCCGTTCGGGAGGCGAAGTCCCACGGCCACCGGCAGTCTTGCCGTGTGCGCTCATTTGAGGGGCATGAACACGAAAAGAGGGCCGTCCGACGGGGGTAGGCTCGACACCGCCGGTACACCCTCAGTCACCGGCTTCAGACATGTGGAGAGGAGCCCTGACCCAGGGTGAGCACTAAGCCGACCACCACAGACCTCGAGTGGACCGAATTGGACCAGCGGGCCGTAGACACCGCTCGCATCCTGGCCGCGGACGCCGTACAGAAGGTCGGCAACGGCCATCCCGGTACGGCGATGAGCCTGGCACCCGTCGCGTACACCCTCTTCCAGAAGGTGATGCGCCACGACCCGGCCGACCCCGAGTGGGTCGGGCGCGACCGGTTCGTGCTCTCCGCCGGCCACTCGTCCCTGACCCTCTACACCCAGCTCTACCTGGGTGGCTTCGGTCTCGAACTGGACGATCTGAAGGCCTTCCGCACCTGGGGTTCGAAGACCCCCGGCCACCCGGAGTACGGCCACACCGCCGCCGTGGAGACGACCACGGGTCCGCTGGGCCAGGGCGTCGCCAACGCCGTGGGCATGGCGATGGCCGCCCGCTTCGAGCGCGGCCTGTTCGACCCGGAGGCGCCGGCCGGCACCTCGCCGTTCGACCACCGCGTCTACGCGATCGCCGGTGACGGCTGCCTCCAGGAGGGCATCTCCGCCGAGGCGTCCTCGCTGGCCGGGCACCAGAAGCTCGGCAACCTGATCCTGCTGTGGGACGACAACCACATCTCGATCGAGGGCGACACCGAGACGGCCGTCTCCGAGGACACCCTGAAGCGGTACGAGGCGTACGGCTGGCACGTGCAGCGCGTCGAGCCGCAGGAGAACGGCGACCTGGACCCGGCCGGGCTCTACGCGGCGATCCGCGCCGCCGAGGCCGAGACCGAGCGCCCGTCGTTCATCGCGATGCGCTCGATCATCGCCTGGCCCGCCCCGAACGCGCAGAACACCGAGGCCGCCCACGGCTCGGCGCTCGGCGACGACGAGGTCGCGGCCACCAAGCGCGTCCTGGGCTTCGACCCGGAGAAGACCTTCGAGGTCTCCGACGAGGTCATCGCGCACACCCGCGCGCTGGGCGAGCGGGGCCGCGAGGCGCGCGTGGAGTGGGAGAAGCAGCTCGCGGAGTGGCGTACGGCCAACCCGGAGCGCGCGGCGGAGTTCGACCGCATCGAGGCCAACGAGCTGCCCGAGGGCTGGGCGGAGAAGCTCCCGGTCTTCGAGCCGGGCAAGGGCGTGGCCACCCGTGCCGCCTCGGGCCAGGTCCTCAAGGCGCTCGGCGCGGTCATCCCGGAGCTGTGGGGCGGCTCGGCCGACCTCGCCGGCTCGAACAACACGACGATCGACAAGGACTCGTCGTTCCTGCCCGAGGGCAACCCGCTGCCGGAGGCCGACCCGTACGGCCGCACGATCCACTTCGGCATCCGCGAGCACGCGATGGCCGCCGAGATGAACGGCATCGCGCTGCACGGCAACACGCGCATCTACGGCGGCACCTTCCTGGTGTTCTCCGACTACATGCGCAACGCGGTGCGCCTCTCCGCCCTGATGCACCTGCCGGTCACCTACGTGTGGACGCACGACTCGATCGGTCTGGGCGAGGACGGCCCGACGCACCAGCCGGTGGAGCACCTGGCCTCGCTGCGCGCGATCCCCGGGCTGAACCTGGTCCGTCCGGCCGACGCCAACGAGACGGCCCTGGCCTGGCGCGAGATCATGCAGCGCCACACCAAGGTCTACGGCAAGGGCGCCCCGCACGGTCTGGCGCTCACCCGCCAGGGCGTGCCGACGTACGCGCCGAACGAGGGCACGGTCAAGGGCGGCTACGTGCTGTTCGACGCCGAAGGCGGCGAGCCGGAGGTCGTGCTGATCGCCACCGGTTCCGAGGTGCACCTGGCCGTCGAGGCCCGCGAGCAGCTCCAGGCCGCGGGCACGCCCACCCGGGTGGTGTCGATGCCGTCGGTGGAGTGGTTCGAGGAGCAGGACCAGGCGTACAAGGACTCCGTCCTGCCGCCGTCGGTCCGCGCCCGGGTCGCGGTCGAGGCCGGCATCGGCCTGACCTGGCACAAGTACGTCGGCGACGCCGGCCGGATCGTCTCCCTGGAGCACTTCGGCGCCTCGGCGGACGCGAAGGTCCTCTTCCGCGAGTTCGGCTTCACGCCCGAGGCGGTCGTCGCCGCCGCGCGGGAATCGATCGACGCCGCCGCGCGCTGACCCCGATACGTACGACTTAATTGGAGATGCAACTCTCATGACAGACGCACTCAAGCGCCTCTCCGACGAAGGCGTCGCGATCTGGCTGGACGACCTCTCGCGCCAGCGGATCACCTCCGGCAACCTGGCGGAGCTCATCGACCAGAGCCACGTGGTCGGGGTGACCACCAACCCGTCGATCTTCCAGAAGGCGATCTCCGAGGGCCACGGCTACGACCAGCAGGTCTCCGACCTCGCGGCCCGCCGGGTGACCGTCGAGGAGGCCATCCGGATGATCACGACGGCGGACGTCCGCGACGCCGCCGACATCCTGCGCCCGGTCTTCGACGCCACCGACGGCCAGGACGGCCGGGTCTCCATCGAGGTCGACCCCCGCCTCGCGCACGACACCAAGGCCACGGTCGCCGAGGCCAAGCAGCTGGCCTGGCTGGTGGACCGCCCGAACACGCTGATCAAGATCCCGGCCACCGAGGCGGGCCTGCCGGCCATCACCGAGGTCATCGGCCTGGGCATCAGCGTCAACGTGACGCTGATCTTCTCGCTGGAGCGCTACCGCCTGGTCATGGACGCCTACCTGGCGGGCCTGGAGAAGGCCCGCGAGCGCGGCCTGGACCTGGCGAAGATCCACTCGGTGGCCTCCTTCTTCGTCTCCCGCGTGGACACGGAGATCGACAAGCGCCTGGACGGCATCGGCACGGACGAGGCCAAGGCCCTCAAGGGCAAGGCCGCCCTGGCCAACGCGCGCCTGGCCTACGAGGCCTACGAGGAGGTCTTCTCCTCCGAGCGCTGGGCCGCGCTGGACAAGGCGCACGCCAACAAGCAGCGCCCGCTGTGGGCCTCGACCGGCGTGAAGGACCCGGCGTACAAGGACACCCTGTACGTGGTGGACCTGGTCGCCCCCGGCACGGTCAACACCATGCCCGAGGCCACCCTGGAGGCCACCGCCGACCACGGCGAGGTCACCGGCAACACCGTCGCGGGCACCTACGACGACTCCCGCGCGGTCCTGGAGGCCGTCGCGAAGCTGGGCATCGGCTACGACGAGGTCGTCCAGCTCCTGGAGGACGAGGGCGTCCAGAAGTTCGAGGCGTCCTGGAACGACCTGCTCACGTCCACCGAGGCGGAGCTGAAGCGCCTCGCACCTTCGGAGGCGTAACACCTTGAGCGCAGCACACGGAGCCAACCCGCTCCGTGACGCCGCAGACCGACGGCTCCCGCGCATCGCGGGGCCGTCGGGTCTGGTGATCTTCGGCGTCACGGGCGATTTGTCCCGAAAGAAGCTGATGCCTGCCGTCTACGACCTGGCCAACCGCGGCCTGCTGCCGCCGGGCTTCTCGCTCGTCGGCTTCGCCCGGCGCGAGTGGCAGGACGAGGACTTCGCGCAGGAGGTCTACGAGGCCGTCAAGCAGCACTCGCGCACCCCCTTCCGCGAGGAGGTGTGGCAGCAGCTGATCCAGGGCATGCGGTTCGTCCAGGGCGACTTCGACGACGACGAGGCCTTCGAGCAGCTCAAGACCACCGTCGAGGAGCTGGACAAGGCCCAGGGCACCGGCGGCAACTTCGCCTTCTACCTGTCGGTCCCGCCGAAGTTCTTCCCCAAGGTCGTCCAGCAGCTCAAGAAGCACGGGCTCGCCGACCAGAAGGACGGCTCCTGGCGCCGCGCGGTCATCGAGAAGCCCTTCGGGCACGACCTGGCCTCCGCCAAGGAGCTCAACGAGGTCGTCCACGAGGTCTTCCCGCCGCACGAGGTCTTCCGGATCGACCACTACCTCGGCAAGGAGACCGTCCAGAACATCCTGGCGCTCCGCTTCGCCAACACCCTCTTCGAGCCGATCTGGAACCGGTCGTACGTCGACCACGTGCAGATCACCATGGCCGAGGACATCGGCATCGGCGGCCGGGCCGGCTACTACGACGGCATCGGCGCCGCCCGCGACGTCATCCAGAACCACCTGCTCCAGCTGCTCGCGCTGACCGCGATGGAGGAGCCCGCCTCCTTCGACGCCGACGCGCTGGCCGCAGAGAAGACCAAGGTCCTCGGCGCGGTGAAGCTGCCCAGGGACCTGGGCGCCTCCACGGTCCGCGGCCAGTACGCGGCCGGGTGGCAGGGCGGCGAGAAGGCCGTCGGCTACCTCCAGGAAGAGGGCATCGACCCGAACTCGAAGACCGACACCTACGCGGCCGTCAAGCTGGAGATCGACAACCGCCGCTGGGCGGGCGTCCCCTTCTACCTGCGCACCGGCAAGCGCCTGGGCCGCCGCGTCACCGAGATCGCGGTCGTCTTCCAGCGCGCCCCGCACTCCCCCTTCGACCACACCGCGACCGAGGAGCTCGGCCGCAACGCCATCGTCATCCGGGTGCAGCCGGACGAGGGCGTGACGGTGCGGTTCGGCTCCAAGGTGCCCGGCACCCAGATGGAGATCCGGGACGTGTCGATGGACTTCGCGTACGGCGAGTCGTTCACGGAGTCCAGCCCGGAGGCGTACGAGCGGCTCATCCTCGACGTCCTGCTCGGCGACTCGAACCTCTTCCCGCGCGTGGAGGAGGTCGAGCTGTCCTGGAAGATCCTCGACCCGATCGAGAGGTTCTGGGACGAGCACGGCAAGCCCGCGCAGTACCAGTCCGGGACCTGGGGTCCGGTCGAGGCGGACGAGATGCTCGCACGAGACGGCAGGAGCTGGCGCCGGCCATGAAGACCGACCTGACGGACACCACGTCCTCCAAGATCAACAAGGCGCTGGTGCTCGGGCGGCGGGCGATCGGCGCGCCGGCCGTCGGCATGGTGCTCACCCTCGTCATCGTCACCGACGAGGAGAACGCCTACGACGCGCTGAAGGCGGCCAACGAGGCGTCCCGCGAGCACCCCTCGCGGACCCTCGTCGTCATCAAGAGGGTCTCGCGCTCGCCGCGGGACCGCGCCAAGGCGCGGCTCGACGCCGAGGTCCGCCTCGGCGCCGACGCCAGCGCCGGCGAAACGGTGGTGCTCCGGCTGTACGGCGAGGTCGTCGACCACGCCCAGTCGGTGGTGCTGCCGCTGCTCCTCCCCGACGCCCCGGTCGTCGTCTGGTGGCCGGTGGACGCGCCGACCGACCCGGCGAAGGACCCGCTGGGCGCGCTCGCCCAGCGCCGGGTGACCGACACGTACGCCTCCGAGCAGCCCATCGAGGAGCTGACGGCGCGGGCGGAGACGTACACCCCGGGCGACACGGACCTGTCGTGGACCCGGATCACCCCGTGGCGTTCGATGCTGGCCGCCGCGCTCGACCAGGTCGTCTGCCGGGTCTCCGCCGCCGAGGTGGAGGGCGAGGAGTTCAACCCGAGCGTGGAACTGCTCGCGATGTGGGTGGCGGACCGGCTGAAGGTGCCCGTGCGGCGCTCGAAGTCGGCGGGGCCCGGCCTCACCTCCGTACGCCTGGAGACCGACTGCGGGCCGATCGTGCTCGACCGGCCGGACGGGTCGCTCGCCACGCTCTCCATCGAGGGGCAGCCGGACCGCGGGGTGGCGCTCAAGCGCCGCGACACGGCCGAGCTGATCGCGGAGGAGCTGCGCCGGCTCGACCCGGACGACACCTACGCGGCGGCGCTGAAGTTCGGCGTGGGACGGCTGGACGAGCGGGCGGCGGTCACGGCGCCCGAGCCGGAGGAGGAGGTGGAGGTCACCGTGGTGGAAACCGCGCCGGAGACCGCCCCCGACGCCTCCCCCGCCGAGGAGAAGCCCGCCGCCAAGTCCGGCGCGAAGAAGGCCCCGGCCAGGAAGGCGGCGGCCAGGTGAGCGCCCCGCAGCTGGTGGTCCACCGCGACAAGGAGCTGATGGCGCAGGCCGCCGCGGCCCGGCTGATCACCCGGATCGTGGACGCCCAGGCCGCCCGGGGCTCCGCCTCGGTGGTGCTGACCGGCGGGCGCAACGGCAACGGGCTGCTCGCGGCCCTCGGTTCGGCGCCCGCGCGGGACGCGGTCGACTGGTCGCGGCTCGACCTGTGGTGGGGCGACGAGCGGTACCTGCCCGACGGGGACCCGGAGCGGAACGTCACCCAGGCCCGCGAGGCGCTGCTCGACCGGGTGCCGCTGGACCCCGCGCGGGTGCACGCCATGCCCGCCTCCGACGGGCCGTACGGCGACGACGTCGAGGCCGCCGCCGCTGCCTACGCGGAGGAGCTGGCCGCCGCGGCCGGTCCCGGCGACGGCGGGGTGCCGGCCTTCGACGTGCTGATGCTGGGCGTCGGCCCGGACACGCACGTGGCCTCGCTCTTCCCGGAGCTGCCCGCCGTGCACGAGACCGAGCGGACGGTGGTCGGGGTGCGCGGCGCGCCGAAGCCGCCGCCGGTCCGGATCTCGCTGACGCTCCCGGCGATCCGGGCGGCGCGAGAGGTCTGGCTGCTCGCGGCCGGCGAGGACAAGGCGAAGGCGGCGGCGATCGCGCTGTCGGGCGCGGGCGAGCTGCAGGCCCCGGCGGCCGGCGCGCGCGGTCGCTCGCGCACGCTGTGGCTGCTGGACTCGGCGGCGGCCTCGGAGCTGCCGCGGAGCCTGTATCCGCCGGCCACGGCCTGATCTCTCCCGATCGGCACGGCCCCGGAGGCCCGGTTCACCCCTCGGTGGACCGGGCCTCCGGCGTTTCCGGGTTCTTCGGCGTTTCCGGTGTGCCGACGGGCTCCAGGAAGGGCGTGAGGAGCCCCGGTACGGCCTCGGCGGCGAAGGCCAGGCCCTGGCTCCGGCCGGCGTCGAGGATCTCGTACGCGCCCGTCCCGGCCGCCGTCGTGGCGGTCAGGGTGAGGAGGCCGGCACGGCGCTGGAAGTACGACTGCTTGACCGTCCAGCCGATGACGCCGGAGCGCTGGAGGGCGACCGTGGTCCGCCGGACCGTGCCCGAACGGGTCACCAGGTACCCCCCGCCGACGCCGTGGCCGAGGTTCCGGTACGCGTCGCGGGCGAGGAGCAGGGCGAGCGGGGTGAGGACGGCGGTCCAGCCGGCCGCCACGTACAGCAGGACCGGGGCGAGCAGGAGGCCGAGACCGGCGAGGAGCGCGGCGGGGGCCAGGACGCTCCACAGGGCCCAGCGGATCCGCCGGTTCCGGGCGGCCCGGGGGTGGGGGGCGAGCGGTGTGGCGGTGGGCGGTTCGGGCTCGCGCAGGACCTGGGCGGCGACCCGGTCGGCGAGCGGGCGGGGGGCGGCCGGCATCAGGTTCTTGAGGTCGCCGTGCTTGTCCTCGTCCTTCTCGGCGAGGCCGGTGGCGACGGCGTCGACCCGGGCCGCCCCGAAGAGGCGCACGCCGAGCGGTTCGACCAGCTCGACGCCGCGCAGCCGCCGCTCCTCGATGGAGACCGAACGGGCGGTGAGCAGGCCCCGGTTGACGCGCAGGGTGCCGCCGGGCTCGCGCTCCAGGCGGTAGTTCCACCACATCTCGATCCAGAGGCCGAGGGCCCCGACGGCCCCGACGGCGGTGGCGACGAGGACCAGCCAGAGGATCATCCAGGGGATCGCGACGGAGCTGAAGCGCTCCCCTATCCAGTCGATGACCTCGCCCTGGGCGCCGAACCACTCGCTGACCTGCATGACCGCTCCGGCGGCGGCGCCGCCGAGGGCGGGGGCGACGAAGGAGACGGGGGCGTAGCGGATCCAGCGCGGGTCGAGGACGGCGAGGGCGCCGTCGTGGCGGGGGTCCTCGGGCGCGGCGGCGCGGGCGAGGAGGGCGCGGCGGAGCCGTTCGCCCTCGGCGCGGGCGACCAGTTCGAGTGCGAGGGCGGCGTCGCCGCCGCTGTGCTCGCCGGTCCCGATGCGGACCTTGACCAGGCCGAGGACGCGCTGGAGGGGGTTGGCGGTGAGGTCGACGCTGCGGATGCGCTCGCGGGCCAGGGAGCGGCGCTTGAGGTGGAGCAGGCCGGTGTGGAGGTCGATCCGGTCGGGGCCGACGCGGTAGCGGGTGCGGCGCAGGCGGACGGAGTCGGCCCCGGTGCCGCCGAGGAGCAGGAGGAGGGCCCCGGCGAGGACCCAGGCGACGGCCTGCCAGAGCGGCCGGGAGCCGGCGAGGCCGAGGGCGACGGGGACCCCGGCGCCGCCCGCCACTCCGCACAGGACGGCGGCGGTGGCGAGGAGGGTACGCGGGTCGAGCCGCCGCCACTCCTCCTCGGGGACGCCGGGCCGCGGTCGCTCCCCGTCCTCCGGGGCGCCGGGCCGCTGCCGCTCTCCGTCCTCCGGAGCGCCGGGCCGCTGCCGCTCGGTCCCGGACCGCGGCTGTTCTTCTTCCTCCGGCGCACCGGGCCTCAGCCGTCCTCGCTCCTCCGGCGCGCCGGGCCGCTGCCGCTCCTCCTCCGGCGCCCCGGCGGCCGGCTCGCTCACGTCGCGTCCCCGGGCGTCGCCTGGGTGACGGCGGTCAGCCGTTCGGCCAGGTCGGCGGCCAGTTCGTGGTCCAGGCCCTCGATCCGGATCGCGCCCTCGGAGGAGGCCGTCGTCACGGTGACGGTGGCCAGCCGGAAGTACTGCTCCAGGGGCCCGCGCGAGGTGTCGACGGTCTGGATCCGGGACATCGGGGCGATCCGCCACTCCTGCCAGAGGGCCCCGGTGCGCACGTAGACGGCCTCGTCGGTGGCCTCCCAGCGGTGCACCCGGAGCCACCAGGCGGGGAAGAACGCGGTGCAGGCCAGGCCCGCGGCCGCCACGGCCCCGGCCGCGACCAGCAGCCAGGTCCTGGCGGGCCCGATCAGCGCGCCGAGGACGCCGAGCACCACCACCGGTACGGCGGTGGTGACCAGGAGCTGGGTCCGCCACCAGGTGACGGCCCGCCCGTCCACGGCGTTCCCCGGCGGCCTCAGCCGCACCGCGTCCTCCCCCCTCACGCTTCTACCGTCCGCGCAGCGAGCGGTAGGCGGCGACCAGGCCGGCGGTGGAGCCGTCGAGCTCCTCCGCGCCCTCCCCGGTCGTCAGGACCGGCTCGATCCGCTTGGCGAGGACCTTGCCGAGCTCGACGCCCCACTGGTCGAAGGAGTCGATGTTCCAGATCGCGCCCTGGACGAAGACCTTGTGCTCGTAGAGCGCGATCAGCTGTCCGAGGACGGACGGGGTGAGCGCGTCGGCGAGGATCGTGGTCGTGGGGTGGTCGCCCCGGAAGGTCTTGTGCGGGACGAGCTCCTCGGGGACGCCCTCGGCCCGTACCTCCTCGGGCGTCTTGCCGAAGGCGAGCGCCTGCGTCTGGGCGAAGAAGTTGGCCATGAGCAGGTCGTGCTGGGCGACGAGGCCGGGCTCCAGGTCGTCCACGGGCCGGGCGAAGCCGATGAAGTCGGCCGGGACGAGCTTGGTGCCCTGGTGGATCAACTGGTAGTACGCGTGCTGCCCGTTGGTGCCGGGAGTGCCCCAGACGACGGGCCCGGTCTGCCAGTCGACCCGGTTGCCCTCGCGGTCCACCGACTTGCCGTTGGACTCCATGTCGAGCTGCTGGAGGTAGGCGGTGAACTTCGACAGGTAGTGGGAGTACGGCAGGACGGCGTGCGACTGGGCGTCGAAGAAGTTGCCGTACCAGACGCCGAGGAGGCCGAGGAGCAGCGGCGCGTTCTCCTCGGGCGGGGCGGTGCGGAAGTGCTCGTCCACGAGGTGGAAGCCGTCGAGCATCTCGCGGAAGCGCTCCGGGCCGATGGCGATCATCAGGGAGAGGCCGATGGCGGAGTCGTAGGAGTAGCGGCCGCCGACCCAGTCCCAGAACTCGAACATGTTCGCGGTGTCGATGCCGAACTCCTCGACCTTCTCCGCGTTGGTCGAGAGGGCCACGAAGTGCCGGGCCACGGCCTCCTGGCCGGCGTCGAGGCCGGTGAGGAGCCAGTCGCGGGCGGAGGTGGCGTTGGTGATGGTCTCGATGGTGGTGAAGGTCTTCGACGCCACGACGAACAGCGTCTCGGCGGGGTCGAGGTCGTGGACGGCCTCGTGGAGGTCGGCGCCGTCGACGTTGGAGACGAAGCGGAGCGTCAGGTCCCGCCGGGTGTAGGAGCGCAGGACCTCGTAGGCCATGGCGGGGCCGAGGTCGGAGCCGCCGATGCCGATGTTGACGACGTTCTTGATCGGCCTGCCGGTGTGGCCGGTCCACTCGCCCGCGCGGACCTTGTCGGCGAAGTCGCCCATCCGGTCGAGGACGGCGTGGACGCCGGGGACGACGTTCTCCCCGTCGACCTCGATCACGGCGTCGCGGGGGGCCCGCAGCGCGGTGTGGAGGACCGCCCGGTCCTCGGTGGTGTTGATCTTCTCGCCGCGGAACATGGCGTCGCGCAGCTCGGCCACGCCGGTGGCGGCGGCCAGCTCCCGCAGCAGGGTCAGCGTCTCGCCGGTGACGAGGTGCTTGGAGTAGTCCAGGTAGAGGTCGCCGACCCTCAGGGTGAGGTCGGTGCCGCGCGTCGGGTCGGCGGCGAACAGCTCGCGCAGATGGGGCTCGCCCAGCTGCTCGCGGTGCTTGCCGAGGGCCGCCCACTCGGGCAGCCGGTTGAGCCTCGTACGTCCTTCGCCAGTCATCTCGGACATCGCCCTCTTCTTCTTCGTACGTATCTGCCCCGCTGCCCCTCCAACCTAATTGATCAGGGGGACCGGCGGCGCGACGACGGGCGCGAGGGCGGTCGCGGCGGGGGGACACGGGGTCCGGGACGGCGAACGGGCCCGGTCCGCGAATCGAGTTCGCGGGCCGGGCCCGTTCGTCACACCGTCACGTCGTGCTCAGATCTCGCCCCGCAGCTTGGCGAGGGCTTCGGCGAGGATCGCCTCGCCGTCCGCGTCGCTGCGCCGCTCGCGCACGTACGCGAGATGGGTCTTGTACGGCTCCGTGCGCGGCGGGTCCGGCGGGTTGTCGCGGTCCTGGCCGGCCGGGAAGCCGCAGCGCGGGCAGTCCCAGGTGTCGGGGACCTGTGCGTCGCTGGCGAAGCTCGGCTGTGTCTCGTGCCCGTTCGAGCACCAGAAGGAGATGCGGAGGCGCGGCGCCGACTCGCCCCGCTCGGCCTCGCCCATCGGCCCCGCTCCGACCCGGCTTCCCCGGATCGCGTTGCCACTTGCCACGGTCGTAACTCCCTGCGTGATGGTGCTCGAAGATGCCCCAGTCTACGTAAGGCCCAACGCGCGTCCAGTGATTGGAGTTACCCGTCCAACTTCATCAGCAGACCGAGCACCACAATGCAGGCGAACCAGAGCAGACCGACCACGACGGTGATGCGGTCCAGGTTGCGCTCGGCGACCGAGGAGCCGCCGACGGAGGACTGCATGCCGCCACCGAACATGTCGGAGAGGCCGCCACCCTTCCCCTTGTGCATCAGCACGAGCAGCATCAGCAGCGCGCTGAAGACGATCAGGGCGATCGAGAACCCCATAACCACGGCTGGACCAACTTCCTCGGACTTATACGGACGGGGGCCGGGCACCTGCCCGACCCCCGCAAGGGTACGACGTAACTCCGCTACCGCATACTCACTGGTCGCGGAAGCGGACGATCTTGACGAACTCGTCGGCGTCCAGCGCGGCGCCGCCCACCAGGGCTCCGTCGACGTCCGGCTGGGCCATGATCGCGGCGACGTTCCCGGACTTGACCGAGCCGCCGTACTGGATGCGGACCTTGTCGGCCAGCTCCTGGGAGTACAGCTCGGCGAGGCGGCCGCGGATCGCCCCGCAGACCTCCTGGGCGTCCTCGGGGGTGGCGACCTCGCCGGTGCCGATGGCCCACACCGGCTCGTACGCGATCACGATCGTCTCGGCCTGCTCGGCCGGGACGTCCTTGAGGCCGCCGTCGAGCTGGGCGAGGGTGTGCTCGACCTGCTTGCCGGCCTTGCGGACGTCGAGGCCCTCGCCGACGCAGAGGATCGGGGTGATGCCGTGCTTGAAGGCGGCCTTCACCTTGGCGTTGCAGACCTCGTCGTCCTCGGCGTGGTACTGGCGGCGCTCGGAGTGGCCGACGGCCACGAAGGCGGCCTTGAGCTTGGACAGCATCGGGCCGGAGATCTCGCCGGTGTAGGCGCCGGAGTCGTGCGCCGAGATGTCCTGGGCGCCGTACTTGATCTTCAGCTTGTCGCCGTCGACCAGGGTCTGGACGGACCGCAGGTCGGTGAAGGGGACCAGGACGGCGACCTCGACCGCGTCGTAGTCCTTGTCGGTGAGGGCGAAGGCGAGCTTCTGGACGTGGGCGATGGCCTCCAGGTGGTTGAGGTTCATCTTCCAGTTGCCCGCCATCAGCGGGGTGCGGGTGGTCATAAGGGGGTCAGTCCTCCAGTGCGGCGAGGCCGGGAAGCGTCTTGCCCTCGAGGTATTCGAGGGAGGCGCCGCCGCCGGTCGAGATGTGTCCGAACGCGTTCTCGTCGAAGCCCAGGGTGCGGACCGCGGCGGCGGAGTCGCCGCCGCCGACCACGGTGAAGGCCGGGGAGTCGACGAGCGCCTGGGCGACGGCCTTGGTGCCCTCGGCGTAGTCGGGGTGCTCGAAGACGCCCATGGGCCCGTTCCAGAAGACGGTGGCCGCGTCGGCGAGCTTCGAGGCGTAGAGCTTACGGGTCTCGGGGCCGATGTCGAGGCCCTCCTCGTCCGCCGGGATGGCGTCCGCGGCGACCGTGGTGGGGTTCGCGGGGGCCTTGGTCTTCAGGTCCGGGAACTCGGACGCGACCAGGACGTCGACGGGGAGCACGAACTCCACGCCGCGCTCCTTCGCGCGGGCCAGGTACTCCTGGACCGCCGGGATCTGGTCCTCCTGGAGCAGCGAGATGCCGACCTCGTGGCCCTGGGCCTTGAGGAAGGTGTACGCCATGCCGCCGCCGATGAGGATGCGGTCGGCCTTCTCCAGGAGGTGGTCGATCACGCCGAGCTTGTCGGAGACCTTGGCGCCGCCGAGGGCGACCACGTACGGCCGCTGCACGTCGTCGGTCAGCTTCTTGAGGACGCCGACCTCGGTGGCGATGAGGTGGCCCGCGGCGTGCGGGAGGCGCGCCGGCAGGTCGTAGACCGAGGCGTGCTTGCGGTGCACGGCGCCGAAGCCGTCGCCGACGTAGAGGTCGGCGAGGGCGGCGAGGCGGTCCGCGAAGGCGCCGCGCTCGGCGTCGTCCTTGGCGGTCTCGCCGGGGTTGAAGCGCAGGTTCTCCAGGACGGCCACCTGGCCGTTCCCGAGGCCCGCGACGGTCTCGGTGGCGGAGTCGCCGACCGTGTCGGTCGCGAACGCCACGTCGGCGCCGAGCAGTTCGCCGAGGCGCGCGGCGGCCGGGGCGAGCGAGAACGCCGGGTCCGGGGCGCCCTTGGGGCGGCCCAGGTGCGAGGCGACCACGACGCGGGCACCCGCGTCGGCGAGCGCCTCGACCGTGGGCACGACGGCGCGGATGCGTCCGTCGTCGGTGATGGTGGTGCCGTCGAGCGGCACGTTGAGGTCGGCGCGGACGAACACCCGCTTGCCTTCGACGCCCTCGTGGAGAAGCTCGTCGATCGTCTTCATCTGTTAACTGACTCCTTGGTACGCGGTGGAGCACACGAACAGGGCTCGCGCAGCGCGGCGTTGCGCTGCCCGAGCCCTGCTCACCATCGAAGGTCCGCCCTGAAGCTTAGAGCTGACCGCCGACGAAGACGGTGAGGTCGACGAGACGGTTGGAGTAGCCCCACTCGT
This sequence comes from Streptomyces cinereoruber, assembly GCF_009299385.1. Lineage (NCBI taxonomy): Bacteria > Bacillati > Actinomycetota > Actinomycetes > Kitasatosporales > Streptomycetaceae > Streptomyces > Streptomyces cinereoruber. The sequence goes on from NZ_CP023693.1 coordinate 1,966,329, forward strand.
TGTCGTACCAGCCGAGGATCTTGACCGACTTGCCGTCCTGGACCATCGTCAGGGAGGCGTCGAAGGTGCAGGACGCCGGGTCGCCCACGATGTCGGAGGAGACGATCGGGTCCTCGGTGTAGAAGAGCACGCCCTTGAGGTCGCCGTCCTCGGCGGCCTTCTTGAAGGCGGCGTTGACCTCGTCCTTGGTGACCTCGCGGTCCAGGGTGACGACCAGGTCGGTGGCCGAGCCGGTCGGGACCGGGACGCGCATGGCGATGCCGTCGAGCTTGCCCTTGAGCTGCGGGAGGACCAGGGCGGTGGCCTTGGCGGCACCGGTCGTGGTCGGGATGATGTTCTCCGCGGCGGCGCGGGCGCGGCGCAGGTCCTTGTGCGGGAAGTCCAGGATGCGCTGGTCGTTGGTGTACGCGTGGACCGTGGTCATCAGGCCCTTGACGATGCCGAAGTTCTCGTCGAGGACCTTCGCCATCGGCGCCACGCAGTTGGTGGTGCAGGACGCGTTCGAGATGATGTCGTGCTTGGCGGCGTCGTACTTGTCCTGGTTGACGCCCATGACGATGGTGATGTCCTCGTCGCTGGCCGGAGCCGAGATGAGGACCTTCTTGGCGCCGCCGGCGAGGTGCTTCTCGGCGTCGGCCTTCTTGGTGAAGATGCCGGTCGACTCGATGACGATGTCGACGCCCAGCTCGCCCCAGGGGATGTCGGCGGGGTTGCGCTCGGAGAGCACCTTGATGGTGTGGCCGTCGACGGTGATGGTGTCGGCGGTGTGGGTCACCTCGGCCTTGAGGCGGCCCAGGATGGTGTCGTACTTCAGCAGGTGGGCCGTGGTCGCGGTGTCACCCAGGTCGTTGACAGCCACGATCTCGATGTCGGCACCCTGCTCAAGGAGCGCGCGGAAGTAGTTCCGGCCGATGCGGCCAAAGCCGTTGATGCCTACGCGGATCGTCACGAACCGATCTCCTCGTTAGGTACGCCGGTGTTGTTCGACGCCGGCGAGATTTTTGTTTTTGGGATGTCCCCGACCGCTTACGACCCTACCTCCCCGGGGCCGCCGGAGTGACATCGGCCGCATCCGGACGAGCTCGGAAAGTGAGGGAAAACGGTCGGCGGCCCTCACCTACCAGCGGGTAAGGGCCGCCTTGAACCGTTTGTCCCGACTACTCTCCGTTAAACGATCGGGGTGCCCCCCTCAGCGGTGGAGGGCCTTGAGGGCGCGGCCCAGGAGCCGGGCCCGCTCCGCCGTGCCGGGCACGTGCTCCAGGCCGAAGCCGAGGAGGACGGTGTCCCGGGTGGTGACCGCCGCCTGCGAGTGGAAGAGGGCGGCGGAGCGCGTCCAGTCGGAGCCGTTGCCGGGGCTTCCGGCCGGGGCGCCGGGCGTGGACCAGGCGCCGAGGGAGGTCTCGAAGCCCTCGGCCTCGGTGGTGGTGCCGGTGACGAGCCGGACGTCGTCGACGAACGCGCCCGTCTCGCCCGTGCCGGGGTCGGAGACGTACGAGAGGGAGAGTTCGACCTTCTTGCCCGCCCAGGCGCTCAGGTCGACGGAGGCCTGGCGCCAGCCGTTGGAGGGGCCGGTGAAGGCGTTCCAGGAGCCGGTGGTGCCGGTGGGCGCGCAGCCGTCCTCGCCGACGGTGAGGTAGTGGGCGAGGAAGGGGTGGCCGCGGACGTAGTAGCCCTCGCCGCAGTCGGCCGGGGGCGCGGCGGAGGTGCCGCCGTTGGCGTCGGGCAGGGTGGTCCAGTCGTCCTGGCCGACGGTGTGGGCCTCGACGACGAGGTTGTCGTAGCCGGGCTCGGCGTCGTGGCTGACCTGGAAGTCCAGGCGGGGCTTCGCGGACGCCGGGACGCCGGTGAGGTCGACGGTCCTGCTGAGCCGGGCCCAGGTGTCGTCGGCGTGCTTGACGGCCGCGAAGGTGGCGCCCTCGGCGGGTTCGAAGGGGGTGCGGACGCCCGGGTAGTCGCCGGCGGAGGCGCTGCTCGCGAACTGCGGGAAGTCCTTCGGCTTGAGCGTGTCGGAGGTGACGGTGTACGCGCCGGCGTCGTCCAGCGGGTTCCCGGGGGCCGCGCCGAGGGTCGCCCGTACGCCTCCGAAGGCGCCCGCGCCGGCGAACGCGGACGGGTTCTTGAGGCCGGCGCGGTGATGAGCGCCGAGGTAGTACTGGGCGAAGTCGTTGGTCTCGGCGGCGCCGACCCGGGTGAGCCCGCCGGCCTTCTCCCCGGCGTTGACCAGCTTGCCGCCCTCGTTGAGGTAGGAGCGGACGGCGAGTTCGGCGTCCCCGGAGGGGCGCTGGGCGCCGGTGTACCAGACGACGGCGTCGAAGTGGGAGAGGACGCCGAGGGCGTCCGGGGCGCCCTGGACGGCGACGTCCCAGACGGCGGCCTTCCGCCCGCCGTCGGCGAGCGCCTTCACGTAGGCGGCGGTGTGGCGTCCGGCGGTGGTGCCGCCCTCGTCGGCGAGGACGAGGACGTCGCCGCGCGCCCGTTCGGCCACCTCGTAGGTGAAGGGGGCGGAGGCGGTGGCGCGGCCCTCGCGGGTGCGGGCGGTGAACCGGACCTCGACGGAGTCGCCGGGCCGGGCGCCCTCGACCTCGGCGCGGTACTCGTCGAAGTAGAGGTTGTCCTCGCCGCCGTAGGTCTCGCCGCCCTTCCAGGCGCGGAGCTCCTCGCGGTGGACGCGGCCGCCGTTGATCCGGTATTCGAGCGTCTTGCCGCGCAGCGACTTGCGGGCGGTGACGGCGACCTCCTGCTCCCCGCCGCGGGCGTAGGAGGTGGCGAAGGCCTTCGGGGTGAAGTCGGGGGCCTCGACGCCGACCGGGGAGACGGGCCGGTCCGGGTGGGCGGAGGACTCGGCGACGGCGAGCGCGAAGGGCACGTTCTTCGCGAACTCCGCCCGGATCAGCTTCTCGTCGTCCGGGAAGGTGAAGACGGAGGCGCAGTCGGCCGGGTTCCAGGCGTCGTTCGGGTCGACCCGGGAGGCGGTGGCGCAGGTGGACATCTCCGGGGTGAACATCTGCATGCCGTTGACGTTGGCGGCGTGTCCGTCGGCCTCGCCGTTGGTGGTGTACAGCTCGGAGGAGACCTGCGGCCGGTAGCCGGGCACGGCGGAGTTCTCCGGGGTGCCGGCGAGGGCCCTGAGGGCCACGTCGTCGGGGGTGTCGGTGGCGACCTGCCAGCCGACGCCGTACAGCAGGAGCTGGGCGGCGGAGTGGTAGTTGATGCCGTACGCGAAGCCGATGCGCTTCTGGAAGGCGTCGATCGCCCTGGTCTCGGGCTCCGACATGGGGCCCTTGCCGCGGAAGGTCTCGTCGGCCGGGTCGGGGGACGAGCCCTCGTTGTCGTAGCCCCACTTGTAGGCGAAGTTCCGGTTGAGGTCGACGCCGTCGCCGGGGCCGGTCCGCCCGTCGCCGTTGTTGTCGCGGAGGTTCTTGCGCCACTGCCGGTTGGCGGGGTCGGCGTGGGTGTGGTCGTAGCCGTCCGGATTGGCGGAGAGCACGAACCACAGCTCGGTGGTGTCGACGATCCGGGTGATCCGCTCGTCCTTGCCGTAACCGTCGAGGTAGTGGTGCATCAGCCGCCGGGTCATCTCGGGGGTGATCCACTCGCGCGCGTGCTGGTTGGACATGTAGAGCGTGGCGGGCTTGGAGCCGTCCTTGGCGCGCTGGGCGCCCTTGCTGACCTTGAGGGCGAGGATGTCCTGGCCCTTGAGGGTCTTCCCGATCGAGACGACCTTGGTGAGTCCGGGGTGGGTCCGGGCGGTGTCCAGGATCTCCTGCTTGAGGCCGCCGGTCCCGCCGTACGGGCGGAAGACGCCGTCGCCGGCGGCGGCGACCCGGTTCTCGGCCCCGTCCGACAGGGTGTGCTCGGCGAGTTCGACGCCCCGGCCGCGGAGCCGTCCGGCCTGGTCCCCGGTGAGGAAGAGCTCGACCGTGGCGCTGCCCTGCGCGGGCACCCGCTCGGTCAGCTCGTGGGCGTCGGCGCCGGCTTCGAGGAGGAGCGGAACCTGCTCCTTGGTGACCTCGGCGTGCCATACGGAGAGGGCGTCGGCGTTCCGGTCGTCCGGCCTCGCTCCGGCGACGGGCGCCGCCGCGGCTCCGGCGATCAGCAGTGAAGCCGCGGCGAGGATCGATCCCGCTCTGCGTCTCATGGGCTCCCCTTGGTGTCGGGTGTCGTCCGTCTCGAAGGTGAACAGGTCTCGCGGGTGGGACGGGTCTCACGGAAGAACAGACGACAGACTCATCGGCGTCCGGAGGGGCGTCAAGGGTGCCTCCCGGCGCGTCGCGCACACCGGAAAAAGAAACTGCCGGTGCGTCAGAAACGCACCGGCAGTGAAGAGTTGACCGAAAAGGACCGGCGTCAGCCGACCAGGCTGTCGTCCAGCTCCTCGGTGAGGTTGGACTCGGTCCCGGGGATGCCCAGGTCCTGCGCCCGCTTGTCGGCCATGGCGAGCAGCCTGCGGATCCGGCCGGCCACCGCGTCCTTGGTCAGCGGCGGGTCGGCGAGCGCGCCCAGCTCCTCCAGGGAGGCCTGCTTGTGCTCCATGCGGAGCCGGCCGGCGGCGGCGAGGTGTTCGGGCACCTCCTCGCCGAGGATCTCCAGGGCGCGCTGCACCCGGGCCCCGGCGGCGACCGCGGCGCGGGCCGAGCGGCGCAGGTTGGCGTCGTCGAAGTTGGCCAGGCGGTTGGCGGTGGCGCGGACCTCGCGCCGCATCCGCCGCTCCTCCCAGGCGAGCACCGACTCGTGCGCGCCGAGCCGGGTCAGCAGGGCGCCGATCGCGTCGCCGTCGCGGACGACGACCCGGTCCACGCCCCGTACCTCGCGGGCCTTCGCCGCGATGGAGAGCCGGCGGGCGGCGCCGACCAGGGCGAGGGCGGCCTCGGGGCCCGGGCAGGTGACCTCCAGGGAGGAGGACCGGCCGGGCTCGGTCAGCGAGCCGTGCGCGAGGAAGGCCCCGCGCCAGGCGGCCTCCGCGTCACAGGTCGCGCCGGAGACCACCTGCGGGGGGAGGCCCCGGATGGGGCGGCCCCGGCCGTCCACCAGACCCGTCTGGCGGGCGAGCTGGTCGCCCCCGGCCACCACCCGCACCACGAAGCGCGAGCCGCGCCGCAGTCCGCCGGGGGCCATCACGATCAGTTCGGAGCTGTGCCCGAAGATCTCCAGGATGTCCCGCTTGAGGCGGCGGGCCGCCATCGCGGTGTCGAGCTCCGCCTCGATCACGATGCGTCCGCTCACCAGGTGCAGCCCGCCCGCGAACCGCAGGATCGACGAGACCTCTGCCTTCCTGCAGCAGGTCCGGGTGACGGGGAGCCGGGAGATCTCGTCCTTCACCGCTGCCGTCATCGCCATGGGCCGATCCTTCCATGCATCCGAAAAATACGGTCGTACGCGGCGGCCAGCAGCTCCGGGTCGTGCTTCGCGGAGCCGTCGGGCCCGGCCACCGGCGCCAGCTCGACCGCGGCGCCGAACCGCTTGGCGGCGTCGGCGAGGGAGTCGCGGTCGGGCACGGCGGCCTCGTCGGCCAGCACCACGTCCAGGGCGAGTTTAGGGGCGTGTCGCCCCAAAACCTCCAAATGACGCTGCGGGGAGAAGCCGTCGGTTTCTCCGGGCTGCGGCGCGAGGTTCAGGGAGAGCACCTTCCGGGCCTTGGTCTCGACGAGGGCGTCGAGGAGTTCGGGGACCAGGAGGTGCGGGATCACCGAGGAGAACCAGGAGCCGGGCCCCAGGACGACCCAGTCGGCGTCCAGGACGGCGGCGACGGCCTCGGGGACGGCCGGCGGGTCGTTCGGCACGAGGTGCACGGACTGCACCTCGCCGGGGGTGAGCGCCACGGTCGCCTGCCCGGCCACGGTGTCCACGTCGTCCGGCCGCTCCGGGTCGTGGCCCTTGACCAGGGCCTGGAGCTCCAGGGGGACGGCGGACATGGGCAGCACCCGGCCCTGGGCGCCGAGCAGCAGGCCCACCAGGTCGAGGGCCTGCACGGGGTCGCCGAGCTGCTCCCAGAGGGCGACGATCAGCAGGTTGCCGACGGCGTGCCCGTTGATCTCGCCCTTGGACTGGAAGCGGTGCTGGATGACCCGGGCCCAGGTCTGGCCCCAGTCGTCGTCGCCGCAGAGCGCGGCGAGCGCCTTGCGCAGGTCCCCGGGAGGGAGGACGCCCAGCTCCTCGCGGAGCCGGCCGCTGGAGCCGCCGTCGTCGGCGACGGTGACGACGGCGGTGAGGTCGCCGGTGATCCGGCGGAGGGCGGCGAGGGAGGCCGAGAGGCCCATGCCCCCGCCGAGCGCGACGACCTTCGGCTGGGCGCCGCGTCTGCGGAGCGTGCGACGCACCGTGAGGGTGGAGGCACGCCGGCGGTACGGCTTCACTCGCGCCCCATGTCCCGGTGCACGACGACGGTCTCGACCCCTTCGGCGGCGAGGCGGGCGGCGAGGCGCTCGGCGGTGGCCACCGAGCGGTGCTTGCCGCCCGTGCAGCCGACGGCGATCGTCACGTACCGCTTGCCCTCGCGGCGGTAGCCCGCGGCGATCAGCTGGAGCAGCTCGGTGTAGCGGTCCAGGAACTCCTTGGCGCCGGGCTGGTTGTAGACGTAGTTCGACACCTCCTCGTTGAGGCCGGTGAAGGGGCGCAGCTCGGGGACCCAGTGCGGGTTCGGCAGGAAGCGCATGTCCACGACGAGGTCGGCGTCGACGGGCAGGCCGTACTTGAAGCCGAAGGACATCACGGTGGCCCGCAGCTCGGGCTCCTCGTCGCCGGCGAACTGGGCGTCCATCTTGGCGCGCAGCTCGTGGACGTTGAGGCTGGAGGTGTCGATCACCAGGTCGGCGTCGCCGCGCAGCTCGCGCAGCAGGTCGCGCTCGGCGGCGATGCCGTCGGTGATGCGGCCGTCGCCCTGGAGCGGGTGGGGCCTGCGGACCGATTCGAAGCGCCGGACCAGGGCCTCGTCGGAGGACTCCAGGAAGACGATCCGGCGGGTGACCTGCTTGGCGTCGAGGTCGGCGAGGGACTCCCGGAGGTTGTCGAAGAACTGCCGGCCGCGGACGTCCACGACGACGGCGATCCGGGCGACGTTGCCCTGGGAGCGGGCGCCGAGCTCCACCATGGTGGGGATCAGCGCGGGCGGCAGGTTGTCCACGACGAACCAGCCGAGGTCCTCCAGACACTTCGCCGCGGTGGACCGGCCGGCCCCGGACATGCCGGAGATGATCACCAGCTCGGGAATGGCCGCCTCGGCGCCGTTGTCGCCGGGGGTCTCCTTGGTGCCCGTACTCACGTGTCCTGCTCCGTCTTCTCGGTGGTGCTCGTCGTGCCGTGCGCGCGCGGCCGTGCCGTGACGTCCGCGCCGTCCTCCATGATCTCCCCCGTCGCGGTGTTCACGACGGGGGCGGCGGAGGCCGCCGGGGCGGGAGCCACGTCGTCCTCCATGATCTCGCCCGTCGCCGTGTTGACGGCGGGGGCGGCGGGGGCCGCCTGGGCCAGGGCCACGACGACCGCCTCCGCGGTCTTCCGGCCCATGCCGGGGACCTCGCAGATCTGCTCGATTGTCGCCTGCCGGAGCCGCTTCACCGAGCCGAAGTGCTTGATCAGGGCCTGCTTCCGGGTCTCCCCGAGGCCGGGGACGGCGTCGAGGGGCCCGGTCCTGAGGCGTTTCGTCCGCTTGGACCGCTGGTAGCGGATGGCGAAGTCGTGAGCCGTGTCACGCACCCGCTGGAGAAGGTACAGGCCTTCGCTGGAGCGGGGCAGCACCACGGGGTCGTCGTCGCCGGGCAGCCAGACCTCCTCCAGGCGCTTGGCGAGGCCGCAGACCGCGATGTCGTCGATGCCCAGCTCGTCCAGGGCGCGCCGCGCGGCGGCGACCTGGGGCTGTCCGCCGTCGACCACGACGAGCTGCGGCGGGTACGCGAACCGCTTGGGGCGCCCGTCGTCCTCGGGGTCCTCGGCCGGGACCTCGCCGTCCCCCCACTCCCCCGTCCGCTCCTTCTCGGCGAGGTAGCGCTTGAAGCGGCGGCCGATCACCTCGTGCATGGAGCGGACGTCGTCCTGCCCTTCGAAGCCCTTGATCTGGAAGCGCCGGTACTCGCTCTTGCGGGGCAGTCCGTCCTCGAAGACGACCATGGAGGCGACGACGTCCTCGCCCTGGAGGTGCGAGATGTCGAAGCACTCGATCCGCAGCGGCGCCGAGTCCAGGTCCAGGGCCTCGGCGATCTCCTCCAGGGCCCGGGAGCGGGTGGTGAGGTCGCTGGCCCGCTTGGTCTTGTGGAGCACGAGCGCCTGCTGGGCGTTGCGCGCGACGGTCTCCATCAGGTCCTTCTTGTCGCCGCGCTGCGGCACGCGCAGCGAGACGAGGGAGCCGCGGCGGCCGGAGAGCCAGGCGGAGACGGCCTCGGGGTCCTCGGGGAGGGCCGGGACCAGGACCTCCTTGGGGACCGCCTCGCCGCTCTCCTCGCCGTACAGCTGCTGGAGGGCGTGCTCGACCAGCCCGGCGGTGTCGACGGCCTCGACCTTGTCGGTGACCCAGCCGCGCTGGCCGCGGACGCGTCCGCCGCGCACGTGGAAGATCTGGACGGCGGCCTCCAGCTCGTCCTCGGCGAGGGCGAACAGGTCGGCGTCGGTGGCGTCGGCGAGGACGACCGCGTTCTTCTCCATGGCCCGGCGCAGGGCGGCGATGTCGTCGCGGAGCCGGGCGGCCTTCTCGTACTCCATGTCCTCGGCCGCGATCGTCATCTGCTTCTCCAGACGACGGATGTACGTGCCGGTGCGGCCGGCCATGAAGTCGCTGAACTCCTCGGCGAGTTCGCGGTGCTCCTCGGGGGTGACCCGGCCGACGCAGGGCGCCGAGCACTTGCCGATGTAGCCGAGGAGGCAGGGCCGGCCGGCCGAGGCGGCGTTCCGGAAGACGCCGGCGGAGCAGGTGCGGACGGGGAAGACCCGGAGCATGAGGTCGACGGTCTCGCGGATCGCCCACGCGTGCGCGTACGGCCCGAAGTAGCGCACGCCCTTCTTCTTGTGGCCGCGCATGACCTGGACGCGGGGGAACTCCTCGTTCGTGGTCACCGCGAGGTACGGGTAGCTCTTGTCGTCCCGGTACTTGACGTTGAACCGGGGGTCGAACTCCTTGATCCAGGAGTACTCCAGCTGGAGCGCCTCGACCTCGGTGGAGACGACGGTCCACTCCACGGAGGCGGCCGTGGTCACCATGGTGGCCGTGCGCGGGTGCAGGCTGGTGAGCGGCTGGAAGTAGTTGGCGAGGCGCTGGCGCAGGGACTTCGCCTTGCCGACGTAGATCACCCGGCGGTGCTCGTCGCGGAACTTGTAGACCCCCGGGGAGTCGGGGATCTGACCCGGCTTGGGGCGGTAGCTGGAGGGGTCTGCCATGGTCCCCACCCTACTGGCGGGGACCGACACTCCGACCGGACGCGGGGCTGCGCCCGGGCCCCGTGCGGGCGGGGTGGGGACCCGTCCGCACGGGGCCGTCGAGGCCGGGTCCGGGGCCGGTGGCCGGGCCGGGGCCGGACCTGGAGCCGGGACCGGTGGCCTGGCCTGGGCCCGGTTCCGGTGGCCGAGCCGGGGCCGGGCCTGAAACCGGTTCCGGTGGCCTGGCCCGGGCCCGGGTCGAGCCGCCGGGTCGGCTCAGGACGCCGGGCCGTGGCTGGGACCGGGCCGGAACCGGGATCGGGCCCGAGCCGGGCCCCGAGCCCGAGCCGGGCCCCGGGCCCGATCAGGCCTCCGGGCCGCTCCGGGCCGTCCGGTGGCGGCGTATCGCGGCCCCGGCCGTCAGGGCGAGGGCCAGGGCGGCGCCGACGCCGGCCGCGGTGGCGGCGGACCCCCCGGAGGCGTCCGTACGGGGTCCCGAGGCGTCCGTACGGGGCGCCTGGGCGGCCCGGGGCGCGGGAGCCGCTTGCGCGGCGGCTTCCCGCGCCGGGACCTCCTGCGGCCCGTACCCGCCCGCCGCGCCCTTCTTCGCGTAGGCGGAGCCGGGGAGCTTGTCGCCGTACGCCCGGGCGACCCGCTCCCGGTACGCGGCGAGGCTCGTCCCGTTCTTCCCGACGGCCCGCACCGCGTCCTCGTCCAGCGGGAGCACCTTCGCGCCCTTCTGGACGTACCAGGCGTCGATCTGGGGCTCGCGGAAGACGAGCCCGCCGGGCAGCAGGCGCCCGCCCTGCTCCGCGTACCGGATCTCGTCGTCGCCGGTGGCGATGTTCACCACCTGCCAGCCGTCGGCTCCCCGCACCGTCCACAGGGAGGCCTTCCGCCCGTCCGGGGCGACGGCCCGGCTGGCGCGGAACTCGACGCGGGCGACCGGGGCCCCGGCCTTCCCGGCGACGAAGTCCGGGGAGAGGATCCGGACGGGCACGGAGGCGCCCTCGACGCGCGGGGCGCCCCCGGCGTCCGCCGCGCGGGCCGCCGCCGGGGCACCGGCCCCGTCACTGGCGAAGAACCGGGACAGGGTGTCCAGGGTCCCCGGCGCGGAGGCGGCCCGCTCGGGGGTGGGGGCGGACGGCAGGCTCTCGGCGGCGGTGGCCGGGACGGCCCCGAGGGCGACGAGGGCGGCGGCGGTCAGGAGCCCGGCGGCGGTGGCACGCGCGCGCGTCGTGGTCGCGGCGATCACGGTGGTCATGGTCGTCACGCCCCGATCCGGTAGAGCGAGTGGGTCCAGGAGAAGGAGTTGTTGTCAACGTACCAGGCGTGCGAGGCCCAGTTGTAGCGGTCGCTGGAGGGCCAGGGATCGCCCCAGTAGACCCAGCTGCTCGCGTCGTCGTAGCCGTAGATCACGTGCATGTGCCCGCCGCCGCTCGACCACTGGATGCGGGTCTCGATCGGCCGGTCGGCGTTGATCTCGGTCTGCACGGTGGGGTAGCGCAGCCAGCCGGTCACGTACGAGCCGGGGCGGACGCCGGCCCAGCTCAGGCCGGTCTGGACGTTGCCGAGGGTGGCCTGGTTATTGGGGCAGTCGTAGCCCTGCTGACGGTTGAAGGCGGCGTTGCAGAACTGGTTCTGGCTGTAGCCGCGGCCGAACCAGGTGGCGATGGTGTTGCCGGCCGCCGCCCAGCACCAGTTGCTCTTCTGCTGGGCCTGCATGGTGATGTTCAGGCGCTTGGAGGCGAGGGCGGAGGCGTCCTCACCGGTCGGCGCGGCGGACGCCGAGGTGGTGGGGACGAGGAAGAGGGCGGCTGCGGCGAGTGCCGCGAGGTTCAGTTTCCTTCTGCGCATCGCGTTCCTCCCGGGTGGGGTGGGGGTGTGGAGGAGCGCGTCCGGACGCTGGTCAGGAGCATCTGCCGTTGTCCGGGCCGGGTCAACACGCTTCAATGCGGGATGACATCGGACTGTGAACGGTGTGACCCGGGTGTGAACGGACGCCCCCGCCCCACCTGCCCGCCCGTCCCCGGCGGTACGACGGTCCGCTCCCCCACCGTGAACGTTCACCGAGGAGCCCTCGTGAGCCACACCGAGGCCGATCTTGCGCAGCTGCTGCACACCGGTCCCTTCCACCTCGCGCTGCGCACCGCCCTCGCCGTGCGCGGGCTGCCGCTCCAGCGGGTCCAGCACCATCTGGCGCACCGGGGCGTCAGGGTCGGGGTGACGAGCCTGAGCTACTGGCAGCAGGGCGCCCGCCGCCCGCAGCGGCCGGAGTCCCTGAAGGCCGTCCGGGCCCTGGAGGAGGTGCTCCAGCTCCCGGGCAACTCACTCCTGCGCCTGTTGACGGAGGACACGGCCGCCCGGTCCGAGGCGGAGCGCCCGGCGGGCCGCTCGTACCGCTCGCTGGTGGAGGCGTCCGGCTCGGTCGAGGAGCTGCTCGCGGAGCTGGAGTGCCCGACGGACGGGGGGCTGCACACGGTGGGGCACCACGAGCGGGTGCGGATCGGGGCCGGTCGGGAGCTGGTGGGACGCGAGTCCCAGCACGTGGTGCGGGCGCACCGGGACGGGGTGGACCGCTATCTGGCCATCCACCACGGGGACCCGGGCTGCGACCCGTCGCGGGTGGTGGTGCGGGCGGTGGAGAACTGCCGGACCGGGCGGGTGCGGTGGCACGCGGGGACGGGGGTGCTGGTCGCGGAGCTGCTCTTCGACGCGCGGCTGCGGGCCGGGGACACGTACCTCTTCTCGTACGGCTTCGAGGACGGTACGGCGGGGGCGAGCGGGGAGTACGTGCGCGGGTTCAGCTTCGCGGGCGGGCAGTACGTGCTCCAGGTGCGCTTCGACGAGGCGGCGCTCCCGGTGCGGTGCCGGAGGTTCGCGCAGGTCTCGGCGGGGGCGCCGCGCGGCGGCCGCGCGGAGCTTACCCTGAGCGGCCGGCACCGCACGGTGCACCTGGTGGAGCAGGGGGTGCGCCCGGGGATCCTGGGGATCGACTGGGACTGGTCCTGAACCGTCCGTCCCGTCGGTCAGGCCTTGGGGGTCTCGGCGGCCTCGGGGCCGGCGACGAGCCTGCCGCCCTCGACGCGGACCGGGACCTCGGGGAGCGGGACGGTGGCCGGGCCCCGGAGCGCCTTGCCGGTCGTCACGTCGAAGCGGCTGCCGTGGCAGGGGCAGTTGCCCTCGTTCTCCTCGACCTTGTCGAGGACGCAGCCCGCGTGGGTGCACTGGGCGCTGAAGGCCTTGTACTGGCCCTCGGCGGGGCAGCTCACCACGAGGCGCTGCTCGCGGTAGAGCTTGGCGCCGCCGACCGGGACCTCGTCCGGGGCGCCGAGGGAGACCGGGGCGGTCGGGGTCGGAACCTCGGCGTGGCCGAGCTTGGACTCGGTGGAGCAGGCGGCGACCCCCAGCCCGGCGGCACCGGCGAGGGCGGCGCCTTTCAGTACGGTGCGACGGCTGGACTGGCCGGACATGGGCGCTCCACGGTGAGATCGGCGAGGACGACGGGATCGGGGGCAGGACACCCCGGCGGTGACCGAACCGACGATACCGGCGGGCCCCGCGCACGGGCCGCGGGGGCCGTGGGTACGAGCGGGGCCTCCGGGGCGGCGGCCCGCCCGTGCGGAGGAGCCCGACCTGGTACGGCTGGTGCTGGGCGAGCGGTCGGCGGCGGCCCGCCCGTACCGGAGGAGCCCCGTACGCGTGGATCGCGGGTACGACGACGCCCCCGGTGCGGAGCCCCGCCGGGTGGGGCGGGGGTCCGCGCGCGGGGGCGCACCGGTCCGGCAGGACCCCGGGCGGGGCCCTGCCGGGTGACCCGGGTGGCGGTTCGGGTCAGGCCTTGCGGGCCCGGGTCGCCGTCTTCTTGGCGGCGGTCTTGGCCGCGGTCGCCTTGGTGGCGGCCGCCTTCTTCGCCGGGGCGGCCTTCGTGGTGGCGGCCTTCTTCGCCGTCGCCGTCTTCTTCGCCGCCGTCTTCTTCGTGCCGCGCGCCGCCGGGATCGCCGCGTCGCTGATCCGGTCGGCGCCGAGGATCTCGCGGAGGAACTTGCCGGTGTGGCTCGCCGGGACCGAGGCGACCTCCTCCGGCGTGCCCTCGGCGACCACCACGCCACCGCCGCTGCCGCCCTCGGGGCCCATGTCGATGACCCAGTCCGCGGTCTTGATGACGTCGAGGTTGTGCTCGATGACGATCACCGAGTTCCCCTTGTCGACCAGACCGGAGAGGACCTTGATCAGCTTCGAGATGTCCTCGAAGTGCAGACCGGTGGTCGGCTCGTCCAGGACGTAGACCGTGCGGCCCGTCGAACGCTTCTGGAGCTCGGAGGCGAGCTTCACGCGCTGCGCCTCGCCGCCGGAGAGCGTCGGCGCCGGCTGCCCGAGGCGGACGTAGCCGAGGCCGACCTCGGTGAGGGTGCGCAGGTGGCGGGCGATCGTCGGGACGGCCTCGAAGAAGTCGAGGGCCTCCTCGATCGGCATGTTCAGGACTTCGGCGATGGACTTGCCCTTGTAGTGGACCTCCAGGGTCTCCCGGTTGTACCGGTCGCCGTGGCAGACCTCGCACGGGACGTACACGTCCGGGAGGAAGTTCATCTCGATCTTGATCGTGCCGTCGCCGGAGCAGTTCTCGCAGCGGCCGCCCTTGACGTTGAAGGAGAAGCGGCCGGGCAGGTAGCCCCGGACCTTGGCCTCCATCGTCTCGGCGAAGAGCCTGCGGACGTGGTCGAAGACGCCGGTGTAGGTCGCCGGGTTCGACCGGGGGGTGCGGCCGATCGGGGACTGGTCGACGTGCACGACCTTGTCGACGAGCTCGTCGCCGTCCACGCGCGTGTGCCGTCCGGGCACCGACTTGGCGCCGTTCAGCTCGCGCGCCAGGTGGGTGTAGAGGATGTCGTTGACCAGGGTCGACTTGCCGGAGCCGGAGACGCCGGTGACGGCGGTGAGGACACCGAGCGGGAAGGAGACGTCGATGTCCCGCAGATTGTTCTCGCGGGCCCCGTGCACGGTGAGCCGGCGTTCGGGGTCCACCGGCCGGCGCGCGTCGGGGGTGGTGATCGCCCTGCGGCCGGACAGGTACTGCCCGGTCATCGACTGCTCGTTGGCGAGGAGCTCCTTCAGGGAACCGGAGTGGACGACCTTGCCGCCGTGCTCGCCGGCGCCGGGGCCGATGTCCACGACCCAGTCGGCGACCTTGATGGTGTCCTCGTCGTGCTCGACCACGATGAGCGTGTTGCCCATGTCCCGGAGCCGTACCAGGGTCTCGATCAGCCGGTGGTTGTCGCGCTGGTGGAGGCCGATGGAGGGCTCGTCGAGGACGTAGAGCACGCCGACCAGGCCGGAGCCGATCTGGGTGGCGAGCCGGATGCGCTGGGCCTCGCCGCCGGAGAGCGTCCCGGCGGCCCGGTTGAGCGAGAGGTAGTCGAGGCCGACGTCCACGAGGAAGCGCAGCCGCTCGTTGACCTCCTTGAGGACCCGCTCGGCGATCTTCTTGTCCCGGGCGTTGAGCGTGAGCCGGGAGAGGAACTCGGCGCAGTCGCTGATGGACATCGCGGAGACCTCGGCGATGGACTTGTCCATGACCGTGACCGCGAGGACGATCGGCTTGAGCCGGGTGCCCTCGCAGGTGGGGCAGGGCACCTCGCGCATGTAGCCCTCGAAGCGCTCGCGGCTGGAGTCGCTCTCGGCCTCGGTGTGGCGCCGCTTGACGAAGGAGACGGCGCCCTCGAAGGCCGGGGTGGTGTACGCCCGCTCCCGCCCGTACCGGTTGCGGTAGCGGACCTCGACCTGGGTCTTGTGGCCGTGCATCAGCGCCTTCTTGGCGCGCTGCGGCAGCCCCGCGTACGGGATGTCCGTGCGGAAGCCGAGGGCCTGGGAGAGGCCGCCGATGAGCCGGCCGAAGTACTCCTTGGTGTGCCCGTGCGACCAGGGGTGGATGGCGCCCTCGTCGAGGGACTTGTCCTCGTCGGGGACGATCAGCTCCGGGTCGACCTCCATGCGGGTGCCGATGCCGGTGCAGTCCGGACAGGCGCCGAAGGGCGAGTTGAAGGAGAAGGAGCGCGGCTCCAGCTCCTCGAAGGAGAGGTCGTCGTACGGGCAGTAGAGGTGCTCCGAGTACATCTTCTCGCGCTCGGGGTCGTCCTCGGGGAGGTCCACGAAGTCGAGCACGACCATGCCGCCGGAGAGTCCGAGCGCGGTCTCGACGGAGTCGGTGAGCCGGCGCTTGGCGCTGTCCTTGACGGTGAGGCGGTCGACGACCACCTCGATGGTGTGCTTCTCCTGCTTCTTGAGCGTCGGCGGCTCGCTGAGCTGGACGGTCTGCCCGTCGACCCGGGCGCGGCTGTAGCCCTTGGTCTGGAGGTCGGCGAAGAGGTCGACGAACTCGCCCTTGCGCTCCCGCACCAGCGGGGAGAGGACCTGGAAGCGGCTGCCCTCGGGCAGCTCCAGGACCCTGTCCACGATGGCCTGGGGCGACTGGCGCGAGATGGGGCGGTGGCACTCGGGGCAGTGCGGCTTGCCGATGCGCGCGAAGAGCAGGCGGAGGTAGTCGTAGACCTCCGTGATGGTGCCGACCGTCGAGCGCGGGTTGCGCGAGGTCGACTTCTGGTCGATGGAGACGGCGGGCGACAGACCTTCGATGAAGTCGACGTCCGGCTTGTCCATCTGACCGAGGAACTGCCGGGCGTACGAGGAGAGCGACTCGACGTACCGGCGCTGCCCCTCGGCGAAGATCGTGTCGAACGCGAGGGAGGACTTGCCCGACCCCGAGAGCCCGGTGAAGACGATGAGGGAGTCACGCGGGAGATCGAGGGAGACGTTCTTGAGGTTGTGCTCGCGAGCGCCACGGACGATGAGACGGTCGGCCACGCCGGTCCGCACCTTTCTTCAGAGAGCGGATGTGCCTACACACCAACAACCGGGGACGCCGGATGCTTCCATCGAGCGTATAGCACGCACATTCGATTTCCGGTCTTTCGGGGATCTCTTCACCCGAACGAGTGGTCCGGCCCGGACGGCGCTAGGGTCGGCGCCATGATCGATCACGAGCGTGACCTTGTTTCCCTGCGGGAGGCGACCGATCGTCTCCTGGACTCCGCCTCCTCCTGGGACAACGCCGCGACGGCCGAGCCGTCACGGCTTCCGGGCTGGACCCGCGGCCATGTCCTCGCCCATCTCGCCCGCAACGCCGACGCCCTGGTGAACGTCTTCGAGGGGCGCCCCATGTACCCGGACGCCGCGACCCGCGAGGCCGACATCGAGCGCGACGCGTACCGCCCGCTCGACGTGCAGCTCGCCGACGTGCGCGAGAGCGCGGAGCGGCTGCGGGCGGTGTGCGAGAAGCCCGCCGACTGGGGCCGGACGGTCGAGCTGCGCAACGGCGTCACCGACAGTGCCTCCCGGGTCCCCTTCCGCCGCTGGGTGGAGGTGGAGCTGCACCACGTCGACCTGGGCGCCGGATACGACCTGGACGACCTGCCGGAGGAGTTCGTCCTGCGCGAGATCGAGTTCCTGGCCGACCGCTGGTCGGGGCGCCCGGAGGTCCCCCCGGTGACCCTCCGCATCGGCCGCGACGGGACGGGCCCCGGCTGGCGCACCGGCGGCACCGAGGGCACTCCCGTCGCCCTCGCCGGCACCGGCCCCGAACTGCTCGGCTGGCTGTCCGGCCGCGGCGACAAGGGCGCCGGTCTCGCCGTCCTCTCCGGCGACGGCCTCCCGGAGCTGCCCCCGCTATAGGCTGAGCGCATGACGTACAGCGGAGTGGTGAAGGTCGGCGGCCCTGCGGACGTGCACGAGCTGGCGGACCTGATGATCTCGAAGGTCGCGGTCGGTCCGATGGACAACAACGCCTACCTGCTGCGCTGTCGGGCGACCGGCGAGCAGCTGCTGATCGACGCGGCGAACGACGCCGGGACCCTGCTCACGCTGATCGGTGACGACGGCGTCGGCGCCGTCGTCACCACCCACCGGCACGGCGACCACTGGCAGGCCCTGGCCGAGGTGGTCGCCGCGACCGGCGCGCGCACCTACGCGGGCGCGTACGACGCGGAGGGCATCCCGGTCGCGACCGACGTGCCCGTGGAGGACGGCGACACGATCCGGGTGGGCCGGGTCGAGCTGACCGCCCGCCGGCTCGTCGGCCACACCCCGGGCTCGATCGCCCTCGTCTACGACGACCCGCACGGCCACCCCCACGTCTTCACCGGCGACTGCCTCTTCCCCGGCGGCGTGGGCAACACCCGCAAGGACCCGGAGGCCTTCGCGAGCCTGCTCCACGACGTGGAGACCAAGCTCTTCGACGTGCTCCCGGACGAGTCCTGGGTCTACCCGGGCCACGGCAGGGACACCACGCTCGGTGACGAGCGCCCCCACCTCGGGGAGTGGCGCGAGCGCGGCTGGTGACCCCACGGCGGACGGAGGGCGCGCGCTCCACCAGCGGCGCGCTCCCGCACGCCCCCGTAGCCGGGGTGATCGGCGGGTAGATCGCGGGACATGCACCGCCGTCACTCTCCGTCGCCACCTGTCGGCCCTTCGATGGGCCGGATCGCCGCCGCCTCGCTCATCGGCACCGCCATCGAGTTCTTCGACTTCTACGTCTACGGGACCGCCGCCGCCCTCGTCCTGGGGCCGCTCTTCTTCCCTGGCTTCTCCCCGCTCGCCGGGACCCTGGCAGCCTTCGGCACCTTCGCCGTCGGCTTCGTGGCCCGGCCGCTCGGCTCGGTCCTCTTCGGCCACGTCGGCGACCGGTACGGCCGGCGCCCGGTCCTCTTCGCCTCGCTGCTCCTGACCGGCTGCGCCACGGTCGCGGTCGGCTGCCTCCCCACGTACGCGACGCTCGGCATCGCCGCCCCCGTGCTGCTGCTCCTGCTCCGCTTCCTCCAGGGGCTCGGTCTCGGCGGCGAGTGGGGCGGGGCGGTGCTGCTCACCGCCGAGCACGCCCCGGAGGGCCGGCGCGCGCTGTGGGCGAGCTTCCCGCAGATCGGCCCGTCGGTCGGCTTCCTCCTGGCGAACGGGGTGATGCTGGGGCTCACGGCCGGGCTGAGCGACGCGGAGTTCCGCTCCTGGGGCTGGCGGGTGCCGTTCTGGGCGGCGGGGCTGCTCGCGGCGGGCGGGCTGCTGCTGCGCTCCTCGCTCGCGGAGACCCCGCAGTTCGAGGAGCTGTCCGCGTCCGGGCGGCGCGCGGGCGCCCCACTGACCGAGGTCGTCCGGGACCACTGGCGGCTGGTGCTGCTGACGGCGGGTGCCCTCGCGGTCGGGTACGCGGTCTTCTACGCGGTCTCCACCTGGGCCCTGGCCTACGGCACCGGGCGGCTCGGCCTGAGCGGCCCGGTGATGCTGGGCTGTGTCATGGCGGCGGTGGCGGTGATGGGCGCGGCCACTCCGTTCGCGGCGCTCCTCGCCGACCGCTGGGGCCGCCGGACGCTCTGCCTGGCCGGGTGCGCGGGCTGTGCGCTCTGGATGTTCCCGATGGTGGCGCTGCTGCACACCGCGCGGCCGGCACTGATGTTCCTCGGCTTCCTGGGCGCGCTGCTGGCCTTCATCACGATGTTCGCGGTGGTCTCCGCGTACCTGCCGGAGCTGTACGAGCCCCGGGTCCGGTGCACGGGCGCGGCCGTCGGCTACAACCTCGCGGGCGTCCTCGGCGGCGCCCTGACCCCCCTCGCGGCCACCGCGCTCTCCGAGGGCGGTTCGGGTCCGCCGTGGGGCGTGGCGGCGTATCTGACCCTGGTGGCCCTGGTCAGCCTGGGCTGCTTCGCGCTCCTCCCGGAGACCCTGCCGGCGCGTACGGCGGCGAAGGAGCCCGCGCCCGCCTGAGACCGACCGGGAACGGGGCGCGGAAACGGCGAAGGCCGGCCGGGGAGGGGGTCCCGGGCCGGCCGTCGCCGTGTGTGCCGCGTCAGGCGCCGATGCTGTCCTTCTCGGTGCCTTCGGCGTCGGCCACGCTCTGGGCGGCCTCCCGCTCGGCCTGCCGCTTGGAGGCGATCAGGCTGGTGATCGTGGTGATGATCAGAACACCGCAGATGACCGCGAGGGAGACCGGGATGGAGATCTCCGGGACGTGCACCCCGGACTCGTGCAGGGCGTGCAGCACCAGCTTCACCCCGATGAAGCCGAGGATCACCGACAGGCCGTAGCTGAGGTGGACCAGCTTCTTGAGCAGGCCGCCGATCAGGAAGTACAGCTGCCGCAGACCCATGAGGGCGAAGGCGTTGGCGGTGAAGACGATGTACGGGTCCTGGGTGAGGCCGAAGATCGCCGGGATGGAGTCGAGGGCGAAGAGGATGTCGGTGGTGCCGATGGCCAGCATGACGACCATCAGCGGGGTCAGCACCCGCTTGCCGTTGACCCGGATGAAGAGCTTGGTGCCGTGGTACCGGTCGGCGACGCCGAACTTCTTCTCGACGCTCTTGAGGAGGCGGTTCTCCTCGAACTCGTCCTCCTCCTCGTCGGCCCGCGCCTCCTGGATGAGCTTCCAGGCGGTGTAGATCAGGAACGCGCCGAAGATGTAGAAGACCCAGGAGAAGCTGGCGATGATCGCGGCGCCGGCGGCGATGAAGATCGCGCGGAGCACCAGGGCGATCAGGACGCCGATCAGCAGCACGCGCTGCTGGAGGTGCGAGGGCACCGAGAACTTCGCCATGATCAGGACGAAGACGAAGAGGTTGTCGACGCTGAGCGACTTCTCGGTGATGTATCCGGCGAAGAACTCGCCGGAGGCCTGGGCGGTGCCGAAGAACAGCAGGCCGAGGCCGAAGAGCACGGCGAGCACGATCCAGACGATCGTCCAGATACCGGCTTCCTTGACCGACACGTCATGGGGCTTGCGCCCGATGAAGAAGTCGGCAGCGATCAGGGCACCCAGACCGAGAATGGTCAGGACCCACAGGGTCGTCGAAACGTCCATTGCGCCTCCGGCGTCGTACGGCTACTGATCAGCGTCGTCGCTGCCGGAGGTCTCTTCCACCCGGGCGGCGGACCTGCCGCCGCCGGGCCGACGCCCCGGGATCGGATCACTGGGATCCGTCCGTACTGACGGGCACGCCGCGCTTGGGGAGTACTCCCCTCCGCGTGAAGAACACTACCCGAAATACCAAGAGAAGGTAAAGGGCAGGGTAAAGGATCATCAAAAAGCGAGGTCAGGGCTGCCTTCCCCGGCGAGCGTCCGCCACTTGGGCGAGGACCTGCCGCAGGACCCCACTGCCCGGCGGGAGCACCGGCGGCTCGTACGACCAGGCGTGCCCCACCCACGGGTCGGCGAGGTGGTCGTCGGCGACGGGGGTGAGCCGCAGCAGCGAGCGCCACAGGGGGTCGAGCAGCGGCCCGTACGCGGCCGCGTCCGCCCGGTCCGCCACCATCAGCAGGTGGACGCCGACCGAGGGCCCCTCGTCGGCGAGGTAGCGGAGCCGGGTGACCGCCCGGTCGTCGAAGCCGTGCGGGAAGTCGTGCACGACGAGGAGCTGCCGGGCCGTGTCCAGGCCGGGCGGCAGCGCGTCGGCCGCGCCGGCCCGCACCGCCATCTGGAGCAGGTCGACCCGTTCGGTGAGCTGCTCCAGGACCGCCGAG
This sequence comes from Streptomyces cinereoruber, assembly GCF_009299385.1. Taxonomy (NCBI): domain Bacteria; kingdom Bacillati; phylum Actinomycetota; class Actinomycetes; order Kitasatosporales; family Streptomycetaceae; genus Streptomyces; species Streptomyces cinereoruber. The sequence continues at coordinate 1,987,224 of NZ_CP023693.1, forward strand.
ACGCCGGCCGCGCCCCGGGCCGGCGGGGCGGCGAGGACGCCCGAGTCCACGAGCGGCGCCAGGGACGCGGCGCCCGCCCCGGCCGCGTCGAGGACGTGGACGGTGAAGCCGCCCGCCGGGTGCGCGGCGAGCAGCCGGGCCGTGTGCGCGACCGCGCTGTCCAGCGCGAGCCGCCGCAGCTCGGTCTCGTCGAGGAGGCCGGCCGCCTCGGAGTGGCCCCGTCCGCTGTCCACCCACAGCCCCCGCTCCAGCGGCAGCCGGACGAGCATGGGGATCCGCAGCTCGGCCCGCTCGGGCAGGTGGAGGTCGCCGAGCCGGACGGCCATCGGCTCCTCGGCCGGGACGCGGTAGGCGTGCCAGACGGGGTTGTCCCAGCGGGCGTAGGCGGGCGGCAGGGCCGGCTCGACCACCTCGGACTCGGCCGCGAGCTGGGCGAGGTCCCGGTCCAGGACCTCCCGGGCCCGCTCCACCAGCTCGTCGTGCCGGGCCCGCGCGGCGGCCCGGGCGGCGTCGTTCGCGCCCCCGTTGCGCGCGCGGTAGTCGGAGAGCGTCTGGTCGAGCTCCCGGTCGAGCCGGGACTCCGCGAAGTCGCAGGCGCTGCGGTAGGCGGCGGCGGTGCGGGCCAGGTCCTCGAACATCCCCCACACCTGGTTGTACAGGCGCTCGTCCATGGACCAGCCGGAGGCGTCCCCGGCGACCGGCACGGGCGGGGCCTGCGGCGGGGTCCGCGGGGGCTCCGGCGCGGCGGCGGGCCTGCGGCGGGGGTGGGAGTAGTCGATGGGGCCGCCCGGGGTCCGCTCGTTCGTGTCCGTGCCCGTGCCTTGCGGCGGGGTCACCGGCACGGTCGGCGCCGGGTCGGAGACGACCGGCGGGAGGGGCGGGGGCGTGGGGTCCGGGGCCGCCGGGGAGGCGGGGGCCGGGACGGCCGGGGTGGCCAGGGGCGTGGGGTGGTCCGAGCCGGCCGGAAGTACGGGGGCGGCCGGGAGGGTGGTGTTCGGGGCCGCCGGGGAGGCGGGGCCCGGGGCGGGAGCCGTCGGGAGCACGGCGTCCGGGGCCGGGGCCGTCGGGCGCGCGGGATCAGGAGCCGGGGGTGTCGGCTGCGGCACCCGCTCCGGCTCGGGGACGCGCGGCTGCGGGGCGGTCACCGCGGGCGCGGGCTCCGGGGCGGCCGCGGCCAGGATCGCCGCGGCCGCGTCGGCGGGCCGCTCCAGGCCCTGGTCGCCGAGGAGGTCGGCGAGCCCGCCCTCGTACCCCTGGCCCATGGCGCGGACCTTCCAGGCGCCCTGACGGCGGTACAGCTCCAGGGCGACGACGGCGGTCTCGCTGTCGAGCCCGGTGAGGGTGTAGCTGGCGATCTCGTCTCCGTCGGGTCCCGCGACGGCGACGAAGGGGGCGGCGACGGCTCCGAAGCGGGCGGCTCCGTGGCCGGTCAGCGCCAGGAGGACCGAGACGCGGTGGACGGTCCCGGGCATCGCCCCGAGGTCCACGGAGAGGCGGTGGTCGGCCGCGGCCGCCCGGGGGACGTCGACGCCGGGGAGCGAGGGCGCGCCGGGGTGGGCGATCCACTCCGCGCCGGGGACCCTGCCCGCCTCGTCGGCGAGGGTGGCCCCGGCGAGGACCGGATGACCGGCCGACACCCGGATCTCCAGTCGGGTGTCGGGCAGGGGGTGGTTCTGCCCCCGGACCAGCTCGGCCGTCATCGACTCTGTCCCCTCGGTGCTTCCCCGGTGCGGATGCGCGTGCCCGGTGCGGTTCCAACGGATCGTTCGTGGGCCGTCCGGATCAGGGTGCCGGACGGGTCATGCGGGACAGCTCCCGGCGGCGGCTGCCTCCGGGAGCTGTGGGTGCGTGGCGCGCGGGCCGCCTACAGGTGCGGCAGGATCGCCGGCATCAGGTCCTGGAAGGTGCGACCGTTGGCCGGGTTGCCCAGGGCCGTCATCTGCCAGCCGGAGCCGGCCCGGTGCACCTTCGCCATGATCTGGGCGGTGTAGCGGCCGCCGCCGTCGAGGGTGTAGCGCGCCAGCTCCTGCCCGTTCGTCTCGTCGACGAGCCGGCAGAAGGCGTTCTGCACCTCCTGGAAGGTCTGGCCGGTGAAGGAGTTCACCGTGAAGACGATCTGGTCGATGTGGACCGGGATCCGCTCCAGGTCGACCAGGATCGCCTCGTCGTCGCCGCCCTGACCGGCGCCGCCCACCAGGTTGTCGCCGGTGTGCTTGACCGAGCCGTCGTCGCTGACCAGGTGCCGGAAGAAGACCACGTCGACCGGCTGCTTGTCGGCGAAGAGGACGGCCGAGGCGTCCAGGTCGATCTCACGGGTGCGCGAGCCGAACAGACCGCGGCGCGGCGCCGCCTGCCAACCGAGCCCCATCCGCACCTGGGTGAGGCTGCCCCCGCCCTTCTTCTCCAGGCTGATGGCCTGACCCTTGGTCATGTTCACGGTCACGCGCGTGCCCCTCTCGTTGCGTTCCCCCGCGCCCGCTGTCCGGTGCGTGCGGTTGCCCAGCACCCTACGCAGGGTCACTGACACCGCGGAGGGGCGGTCCGGTTTTGTGTCGGTCTTGCAACACACCGGACCGTCTCCGGTCAGGCGAGGCCCGCCTCCTTCATCTGGCGCAACTCCTTCTTCAGCTCTCCCACCTCGTCGCGCAGCCGGGCGGCCACCTCGAACTGGAGGTCGGCGGCGGCGGCGCGCATCCGGTTCGTCATGTCCTCGATGATCGAGGCCAGTTCGGTGGCGGGACGGTCGCCGAGCTCGACCGTGGAGCCGGCCTTGCCGCGGCCCTTGGGGGCGTGCGCCGCGAGCGCGGGGACGGGGGCCTTGGCTCCCTTGCCCTCCTTCTCCTGCCGGTAGCCGGTGCCGAGCAGCTCCTCGGTGTCGATCTCCTCGCGCGCGATGGTCGCCACGATGTCGTTGATCTTCTTGCGGAGCGGCTGCGGGTCGATGCCGTGTTCCGTGTTGTACGCGACCTGCTTCTCGCGGCGCCGGTTGGTCTCGTCGATGGCCTGCTCCATCGCCGGGGTGATCCGGTCCGCGTACATGTGGACCTGGCCCGAGACGTTCCGCGCGGCACGGCCGATCGTCTGGATGAGGGAGGTCCCGGAGCGCAGGAAGCCCTGCTTGTCGGCGTCCAGGATGGCGACCAGGGACACCTCCGGAAGGTCGAGGCCCTCCCGGAGGAGGTTGATGCCGACCAGGACGTCGTACTCGCCGGCGCGCAGCTCGCGCAGCAGCTCGATGCGGCGCAGGGTGTCCACGTCGCTGTGCAGGTAGCGGACCTGGATGCCGAGCTCCAGGAAGTAGTCGGTGAGGTCCTCGGCCATCTTCTTGGTGAGGGTGGTGACGAGGACCCGCTCGTCCCGCTCGGCGCGCAGCCGGATCTCGTGGACCAGGTCGTCGATCTGACCCTCGGTGGGCTTGACGACGACCTCGGGGTCCACGAGGCCGGTGGGGCGGATGATCTGCTCGACGAAGCCGTCGCCGCGCGAGAGCTCGTACGTCCCGGGGGTCGCGGAGAGGTAGACGGTCTGGCCGATCCGCTCCTGGAACTCCTCCCACTTCAGCGGGCGGTTGTCGAGGGCGGAGGGGAGCCGGAAGCCGTGGTCGACCAGGGTCCGCTTGCGGGAGGCGTCGCCCTCGTACATGGCGCCGATCTGCGGCACGGTGACGTGCGACTCGTCGATGACGAGCAGGAAGTCCTCGGGGAAGTAGTCCAGGAGCGTGTTGGGCGCGGAGCCGGGCTCGCGTCCGTCGAAGTGCATCGAGTAGTTCTCGATGCCGGAGCAGGAGCCGATCTGGCGCATCATCTCGATGTCGTACGTGGTCCGCATGCGCAGCCGCTGGGACTCCAGGTGCTTGCCCTGCTTGTCCAGCTCGGCGAGGCGGCCCTCCAGCTCGCGCTCGATGTCGTTGACCGCGCGCTCCATGCGCTCGGGTCCCGCCACGTAGTGGCTGGCCGGGAAGACGTACAGGTGCTCGTCCTCGCTGATGACCTCGCCGGTGAGCGGGTGGAGGGTGGAGAGGGCCTCGATCTCGTCGCCGAACATCTCGATGCGGACGGCCAGCTCCTCGTACACCGGGAAGATCTCGATGGTGTCGCCGCGGACCCGGAAGGTGCCGCGGGTGAACGCCAGGTCGTTCCGGGTGTACTGGATGTCGACGAAGCGGCGGAGCAGCTGGTCGCGGTCGATCTCCTCGCCGACCTTGAGCGGGACCATCCGGTCCACGTACTCCTGGGGCGTGCCGAGGCCGTAGATGCAGGAGACGGAGGCGACGACGACCACGTCCCGGCGGGTGAGCAGGGAGTTCGTCGCGGAGTGGCGGAGCCGCTCCACCTCCTCGTTGATGGAGGAGTCCTTCTCGATGTAGGTGTCCGACTGCGGGACGTACGCCTCGGGCTGGTAGTAGTCGTAGTACGAGACGAAGTACTCGACGGCGTTGTTGGGCAGGAGCTCGCGGAACTCGTTCGCCAGCTGGGCGGCCAGCGTCTTGTTCGGCGCCATCACCAGGGTGGGGCGCTGGAGCTTCTCGATCATCCAGGCGGTGGTCGCCGACTTGCCGGTGCCGGTGGCGCCGAGGAGCACGACGTCCTTCTCGCCCGCGCGGATCCGCCGCTCGAGGTCGGCGATGGCCGTCGGCTGGTCACCGCTGGGCTGGTAGGAGCTGACGACCTCGAAGGGCGCCACCGTACGTTCGATCTTGGAAACGGGCCGCATGCAACCACCGTACGACCCGGCACTGACACTCGTGCGGTGATCGGCTCACCGCGCGGTCGCCGGGCGGCCCCTCACCAGTCCTGGGAGCGGTGCACGCCGTGGACCGCGGCGGTCCTGCGGGTGATGCGGCGGGCGGGGCGGCCGGCGGGCACGCCGTAGTGGGTCGGCACGTGGCGCGGGGCGGGCACGCCGGGGCGGTGCACGGCCCGGACCGGGGTCCGCCGCCATTCGGGGTCGCCCATCACGAGCAGCGGGTCGAACATGACGACGACGGCGGCGAGGATGAGGAAGACCGCCGGGCCGATCAGCATCGGCAGGAGGAGCGAGGCGGCGGGGGCGGTCGCGGTGGCGGGGGCCGCGGCCCCGTTCAGGTGGACGCTGACGGCGGCCATGGCGGTGTAGTGCATACCACTGACGGCGACGCCCATCACCAGGCTCGCGCCGAGACTGGCCAGAAATCCATGGACGGAGACGGCCGCCCAGAGGGCCGTGGTGGCGGCCACGACGGCGATGACCACGGAGAGGGCGACGGTCGCGGTGTCGTACTCGATGCGCCCGTGGAGGCGCATGCCGGCCATGCCGAGGTAGTGCATGGTGGCGATGCCGAGGCCGGTGATGGTGCCGCCGGTGACCAGGGTGAGGGCGGTCGCCCCGCGGTATCCGACGATGAGGATGCCGATGCCGACCATGAGGATGGCGACGCCCAGGCTGGCGAAGGTGATGGGCCGGTCGTAGTCGACCGGGGCCTGCTGGACCGAGAAGCCCATCATGGCGATGAAGTGCATGGTCCAGATGCCGGTGCCGATCGAGGTGGCGCCGAGGAGGAGCCAGCCCGCCTTGAAGGTGTCGCGGTGGCGGAGGGATCTGGTGGTGCACCTCAGGCCGAGGGCGCCGCCGAGGCAGGCCATGAGGAAGGAGGCCACCGGAGTGACGAGCCCGTAGCTGAATCCGTCGACCGTGCCCTGCATGAGCGTGTGCCCTCCACCCCTGGTGCGACGTCGGCCGAAAACAGTCGGTCCCGCCGCCTTCTACTCCCCGGGGCGAGATTATGGCGCGCGGGAGTCGTGGCGACCATGTGACCGGGGAATTTCCCTTCGTGAGTCCGGAGCGAGACCGGTCCGTGATCCTGGTGCCGTTCCCGGGGGGTTCCTCGCGGTCGCGGTCGGGTTGTCGGTGAGGGGTCGTAGCGTGGTCGGCATGGACATCGAAGCGGTGCCGGGGACGGGTCCGGCGGCGGGGGCGGCGGACGGGGAGCGGGCCGCCCCGGTGGAGTGGACGGTCGTGGAGAGCGCCGTCGGACCGCTCTTCCTCGCGGCGACCGGGCGGGGGCTCGTGCGGGTCGAGTTCCACGCGGACGCGGTACGACGGGAACAGATGCTCGACCGGCTGGGGTCCCGGCTCGGCGCGGAGCCGGTGGAGCGCGCCTCGGGGCTGCTCGCGGAGCCGATACGCCGGCTGGAGCGGTACTTCGCGGGCGCTCCGGACGCGCTCGACCTGCCGCTGGACTGGAGCCTGACGAGTGGGTTCAACCGGCAGGTGCTGCGCGAGCTGGCGGCCGGCGTCCCGTACGGGACGGTCGTCGGGTACGGGGAGCTGGCGCGGCGCGTGGGGCAGCCGGGCGCCGCGCAGGCGGTGGGGGCGGCGATGGGCTCCAACCCGCTGCCGGTGGTGGTGCCGTGCCACCGGGTGGTGGAGAGCGACGGGGGACTCGGTGGCTTCGGGGGCGGCCTGGAGACCAAGCGGCGGCTGCTGGAGCTCGAGGGCGTGCTGCCGGCGCCGCTGTTCTGAGGGTGGGGGCGGGGGCGGGGGCGGGGTGTTCGCTCTGAGGGCGGCCCGGGGGCCGGGGTGTCTGGTCCGAGGGCCGGGGCGCTTGTTCCGAGGGTCGCGCCCGGGACGGGGACGTTCCCATCAGGTGGGACGGCTGGCACACTCTCGTAAGTGACCCACACCCCCGGTGCCCCTGACGCCACCCTGCCCGGCCACATACCCGGCCCCGCCCCCGTCACCGCCGCCGAGCTGCCGGCGCTGCGGCGGCGCGTCCAGGCCGTGCTGATCGCCACCCAGATCCTCGGCGGCCTCGGCATCGCCATCGGGGTCGCGCTCGCCGCCGTCCTGGCCACGGAGGTCGGCGGCACCGAGGCGCTGGCCGGTCTGGCGTCCACGGCGACGGTGGCAGGTCCCGCACTGCTCGCCATGCCGCTGGCCGCCCTGATGGCCTCGCGGGGACGCCGGGCGGGGCTCGTCCTCGCGTATCTGCTCGGCGCCGTGGGCGCCGGTGTGGTGGTGCTCGGGGCGGTCGTCGGGAGCTTCGCCCTGCTGCTCGTCGGGCTCGTCGGCTTCGGTGCCGGCTCCTCGGCCAATCTGGCGGCCCGTTTCGCCGCCGCCGACCTGGCCGAGCCGGACCACCGGGCCCGGGCGATCTCCACGGTGGTGTGGGCGACCACGATCGGGGCGGTGCTCGGGCCGAACGTCGCGGCGCCCGCCGGGCGGAGCGTCGCGGGCCTGGGCGTGCCGGCGACGGCGGGCCCCTTCGTCTGGGCCGCCGGCGTCTTCGTGGTCTCCGCGGCCGTGGTGGCCCTGCTGCTGCGCCCGGACCCGCTCCTCACCGCCCGCGCGCTGACCGACGCGGACCCGGACGGGAAGGAGGCGGTCGAGAGCCGCTCCCTGCGGGCCGGGATGCGGGCGGTACGGGAGTCCCCGCGGGCCCGCCTCGCCCTGGTCACCGTCGCGGGCTCGCACACCGCCATGGTGTCGATCATGTCGATGACCCCGGTGGCGCTCACCCACCACGGCGCGGACATCAAGCTGATCGGCCTCGTCATCAGCGGGCACATCGCGGGCATGTACGCCTTCTCGCCGCTGATGGGCCGGCTCTCCGACCGGCTGGGGCGCCTTTCGGTGATCGGGCTCGCGGTCGGCCTCATCGGCGCGGCGGCGCTCGTCGCGGGCACGGCGGGGGCGAGCCACGGACGGGTCGCCCTGGGGCTCTTCGTCCTCGGCCTGGGCTGGTCGGCGGGGCTGGTGTCCGGTTCGGCGCTGCTCACGGACTCGGTGCCGCAGGCCGCCCGGGCCGCCGCCCAGGGCCTTTCCGACTTCGTCATGAACACGGCCGCCGGGGTCGGCGGGCTCGCGGCGGGCCTGATCGTCTCCCAGGCGGGCTACGGACCGCTGAACGCGATCGCCGCCTGCCTGCTCCTTCCGATGGCGGCGCTCGCCCTGCGGAGCGTCCTCAAGAAGGCCTGAGCGGGCCCGCGGGGAGGTGTGGGCGGGCCGCCCGTGTGCCGGGTGTGCGCGCACGGGCGGTCGGGCCGGGTCGGCGTGCTCGCCGAGCCCGCCACGCCCTCGGAGACCTCAGAGGCCTCGGAGACCTCAGAGGCCTCGGAGACCTCAGAGGCTTCGAAGGCCTCAGAGGCTGATGTGGTACGCCTTGCGCAGGGTCTCGTGGACGGTCCAGGTGGTCCGGTCGCCCTCGCGCAGCACGCAGGCGTCGCCGGGGCCGATCTCCAGGGTGTCCCCGCCCTCGACGGCGACGGTCGCCCGCCCGGAGACCACCACGAACAGCTCGTTGGCCTCGGTGTCGGTGACGACCCCGGGCGTGATCTGCCAGATGCCGCGCACCTGCTTGCCGTCGGCGGACTCCCACAGCACCTTGCCCGTCACCTCGGGCGTGCCGGAGACGATCTGGGCGGGGTCGAGCGGCTCCGGTTCGAGCTCCGCGTCGGGGATGTGGACGGCGAAGGAGGGGAGGTCGTGTGTCGTCATGGGCGGTGACTGTAGCGGGGATCCGGCAGTGGTCCGAGGGTGGGACCGCAGGAAGGACACGGCTCCCACCAGGGACGATGCCCGGATCGGACGGTGCCGACGGAATCCGTACCGCCGCTCCGGGGCGGTGCCGCAAGGGCGCCCGGGCGGTCCGGGGCTGTCGCCGGGGGCGGTCCGTGACGGATTCCGCAGGGCGGCTCCGGAGGAATTGGCAGGAGGTCGCCAACGAGGTTTGCGGGGTTCGCGGGTGCGCCAGGAATGAGGCATGTCCACACACGTGTCCGAAGAGGTACGGGAAGCGCTCCACGAGGGCCGTCCCGTCGTCGCCCTGGAATCGACGCTCGTCGCCCACGGCCTGCCGCGCCCGCGCAACCTCGCGGTGGCCCGTGAGCTGGAGGAGCTGGTACGGGCCGGGGGCGCCGTCCCCGCCACGATCGCCGTGGTGGACGGCACGGCCAGGGTGGGCCTGGACGAGGCGGCGCTGATACGGATCGCCGAGGACCCGACGGTGCGGAAGCTGGGCCATCGCGACCTGGCCCCCGCCCTGGCGACGGGCGCGACCGGTGCGACGACGGTCTCGGCGACGGCCTGGCTGGCGGACGCGACGGGCGTCCGGGTGTTCGCGACGGGCGGCCTCGGCGGGGTGCACCGCGCGTGGACCGAGACGCAGGACGAGTCCGCCGACCTGCGGCTGCTCGCGCAGGTCGGGACCGCCGTCGTCTGTGCCGGGGTCAAGTCGATCCTGGACGTGCCCGCGACGCTCCAGCGCCTGGAGACGCTGGGGGTGACGGTCGTCGGGTACGGCACGGAGCACTTCCCCGGGTTCTACCTCTCCTCCTCGGGCGAGCCCGTCGACTGGACCCTGCGGACACCGGAGGAGGTGGCGGCGGTGATGCGCGCGCAGGACCGGCTCGAAGGTCCCCGGGCGGCGCTCGTCGTGGCCAATCCGGTGCCGGAGGCCGAGCAGTTGGATCCCGCGCTGCACGACCGGGTGCTCGCGGACGGCCTGGCGGCGGCGAAGGAGAAGGGGATCACGGGCCAGGCGGTGACGCCGTTCCTGCTCGAATACCTGACGGTGCACACGGAGGGCGCGTCCCTGGAGGCCAACCTGGCGGCGATACGGGGGAACGTGCGGCTGGCGGCGAGGATCGCGCGGGCGTACGGGGCGGGCATACCCGGCGCGGGAGGGGCGGGCGGCGGTACGGAGATACGCGAGGGAACACACGACGGCGGCGCGGAGGCGCGCGGCACGGGCGGCCGGTGAGCCGCGTCCGGCGCGCGCTGCTCGTCGTCGGGGACGTGGTCACGGACGTCGTGGCCCGGCACCGGGCCCCGCTCGCGCCGGCCACGGACACGGCGGCGGAGATCCGGACCCTGCCGGGCGGAGCCGGGGCCAACGCGGCCTGCTGGGCGGTGCGTTCCGGCGCCGGGGAGGTGCGGCTGCTCGGCCGGGTGGGGAGGGAAGCGGCCGACTGGCACGAGCGGGCACTGCGGGCGACGGGCGTGCGTCCCCTGCTCGTCCGGGACGCGGAGGCGGCGACGGCCACCGTCATCGCGCTCGTGGACGCCTCGGCGGAGCGCACCTTCCTGACCGACAGCGGCGCCGCGCTGCGCCTCTCCCCCGCCGACTGGTCCCCGGAGCTGCTCGACGGAGTGGCCCGGCTGCACCTCTCGGGGTACCTGTTCTTCGCCGACCCGAGCCGCGAAACGGCCCGGCGGGCGCTGCGGGACGCCACCGGGGCGGGGATCGCGGTGAGCGTGGACCCTGCTTCGGCGGGGTTCCTAACGGCGCTGGGCGTCGACCGGTTCCTGGCGGCCGTGGAGGGGGCCGAGGTGCTGCTGCCCAACGCCGACGAGGCCCGGGTCCTCACCGGGTGCTCCGAACCGGAGCGGGCGGCGGCGGAGTTGAGCCGGCGCTTCCCGCTGGTCGTGGTCACCCTCGGGGCGGCGGGCGCGCTGGTCGCCGAGGGCGGCGCGGTCGCCGCGCGGGTGGCGGCGCCCCCGGTGCGGCCGGTGGACTCGACGGGCGCGGGCGACGCGTTCACCGGGGCGTTCCTGGCGGCCCGACTCGCGGGCGCGGACCCGGTGAAGGCGGCGGAGGCGGGGTGCCGGGCGGGCACGGAGGCGGTCACGGTGGTGGGCGGCCGTCCGCCGGTGCGACCGGCGGCCGGCCGATCGGCCTCCTGAGGGACGGAAGCCCCGGGGCGCCTACCGCCCGAGTCCCGTCCAGGCCGGGTGGCGCGGGTCGTCGGCGCGCACGACGACGTCCGCCGTCCCGGCCGGATCGACCTCCGTCTCGTACCGGGCGAAGGCGGGAAGCGTCCAGGGCTCCTCCGTGCGCCGGGCGAGGGCGGCGGGCGAGAGCCGCAGGTGCACGGCGAGGTCGAAGGGGAACCAGTGGCCGAGCAGGAAGGGGCCGTGCAGGACGAGGACCCCGCCGGGCGGCAGCGTGACGTACGGGCTGCGGGTCGCCCGGTCCTTGGCCGGGTCCCACAGGTCGGGCAGTACCCGCCCGGTGCCGCCGGGTTCCAGCGGGCCGAAGACCTCCCGCCACAGGGCGCCGGTGTCGGTCCACCCGCCGTAGTACGCGTCGGGGTCCTGCTTGCCGTACTCGTACCGGAGGGAGGCGGGCCGCAGGAAGCCGTCCGTGCCTGCCAGGTGGACGGGGCGCCCGCGCGCCCGCAGGGCCTCGGCCAGCGCGGCGGCCAGTTCGGCGCCGGGCGCGGCGGGCGGCCCGTCGATGCCGACCTTGAGCCATGCGCCGCCGTCGCCGGGGGCGGACGCGTCGACGTGCCCGGCGAGCGCCTCCGCCAGCTTGTCCCAGGTGATCGCCTCGTACCGCATCCCCTCACTCTGCCCCTGCGTACGGCGGACCGTCGTCACCGGGGCCGCGCAGCGGCACGCCGAGCCGGTCGGCGAGGGCCCGCGCGGTGGCGAGGGGCTCCGTCCAGTCGGCCTGCTGCCACCGCGCCAACGGGCGCGGACGCCCGGGCGGATCCGGCAGGACGGCGCCGAGCAGCAGGATCCAGCCCCAGCTGTCGCCGTCCCACTCCAGTTCCAGGGCGGCGGGCGGCCCGGGCAGCGCGACGGCCTTTCCGGCGAGGGTGTCCACGTCCTGGGCCGGCAGCGGCACGAGCCGGTCGGCGAGGATCTCCGTGCGTACGGCGGTGAGGTGGAGGCAGTCGTTCAGGTCGGGCCGGGGCACGACGCCGGACTCCCACATCTCCTTGACGGCCATGATCCGTTTCCGCCGGACGACGAACGCGTCCACGCGCTCGCGTGCGTCCTGCGGCAGGGCCGTCCACAGTTCGTGCGGTGTCATGGGTTGACCTTGTCATTGGCGTCAGCGTTCGACCATCGGATTCATGGACACCACCACACCCACCAGGGTCGTCGTCGTCACGGGCGCGGGCACCGGCATCGGCCGGGCCGCCGCGCGGGCCTTCGCGGGGCAGGGGGCGGCCGTCGTCGCCGTCGGCCGCAGGGCGGAGCCGCTGCGGGAGACCGCCGAGGGCCGGCCCGGGATCCACCCGTTCGCCGCCGACATCACGGCGGAGGGCGCCGCCGAGGAGATCGTCCGGGCCGCCCTGGACACCCACGGCCGCCTCGACGTCCTCGTCAACAACGCCGGGATCGCCACGGGCGGACCGCTCGACGCTCTCGACCGCTCCGTGATCACCCCGCTCCTGGAGACGAACCTCGTCGCCCCGGTCCTGCTCACCCGGGCCGCCGTCCCCGCGCTCCGGGAGTCCCGGGGCGTGGTGGTGAACGTGTCGACGACCATCGGTCAGCGCGGCTGGCCCGCCAACTCCCTCTATCCGGCGACCAAGAGCGCCCTGGAGACCCTGACCCGCTGCTGGGCGGTGGAGCTCGCGCCGGCCGGGGTCCGGGTGGTGGCGGTCGCCCCCGGACCGGTCGACACCCCGATCGGCCTGCACGCGGGCCTGTCCCCGGAGCGGTTGGAGGAGGTGCGGGCCTGGCAGCTCGCGCACGTTCCGCTGGGGCGGCTCGGCAGGCCCGAGGAGGTCGCGTGGGCGATCACCTCCCTCGCCGCGCCCGAGGCCTCCTTCACGACCGGCGTGGTGCTGCCCGTCGACGGGGGTGCGCTGGTCTCCTGAACGGCGGTCCGCCGGTCCGTGGTACGACTGCGCGGGGAGGTGGCGTCCTTGCGCATCGGCGAACTGGCCCGGCGGACCGGGGTGTCGGCCCGGGCCCTGCGGCACTACGAGCAGGCGGGTCTGATCACGTCGTCCCGGGCGGCCAACGGCTACCGGGTGTACGAGGAGGGGGCCGTCACGCGGGTGGCGAACATCCGGTACCTGCTGGACGCCGGGCTCACCCTGGACGACGTGTCCGCCTTCCGCTCCTGCCTGGACGGGGACATGGCCACGGCCCCGCCGTCCGCCCGCGGCCTGGAGATCGCCCGCGAGCGGCTGGCCGTGCTCGACGCGCGGATCGCGGCGCAGACCGCGGCCCGCGACCGCCTGGCGAAGGCCCTGGAGGCGCAGTCCGTCAGGACGTGAGGCCGGGGGCCGCGGCCGGGACCGGCGCCACCGCCTCCAGCTCCGCCCGCCCCGACGCCACCGCCTCGGCCAGCGTCAGTTCCCCGCCCGCGAGCGCCCGGCACGTGGCCGCGTCGGTCCGCAGCCGGGCGTCGGGCGCCTCCGCCGGGCCGTCCCCGTACGCGACATCGCCGTCGGCCCCGACCCGTACGTGGAACTCCCCCTCGTCCAGGGTGACCTGGACCGTCCCCTCGCCCAGCTCCGCGAGCGCCCCGAGGAGCGGGATCGCGTACCAGTGCGCGCGCACGGCGTCGGTCGGCCGCGGCTCCCCCAGATCGGGCGCGCCCCACGCGGCGAGGGCGCGCAGGACGGGCAGCAGGTCCCGGCCGCGCGGGGCGAGTTCGTACACGGACGCCGAGGCGGGCGGGGGCAGTCGGCGGCGGGTGACGAGCCCGGCGCCCTCCATGTCCTTGAGGCGGCCGGCCAGCATGTCCGTGCTGACGCCGGGCAGGTCGGCGTGGAGGTCGGTGTAGCGGCGCGGCCCGGCGAGGAGTTCGCGGACGACGAGCAGGGTCCAGCGGTCGCCGACGAGGTCGAGGGCGCGCGCGGCGGCGCAGTGCTGGTCGTAGCTGCGGCGTGACTGACGTGGCATGCGACGCAGTCTAGACATGTCGTTGGACTTTCCAAGCTCGAACTTGGTAAAACCAAGCAACGTAAGGCCGAGCGACGTAAGACCGAGCAATGCGAGGCCGAGCGACAACGAGCGGTGCTGGTTCCGGGAACTGGGGAGGTCGGACATGGAGTTCCGGCAGTCGAGCAAGCTGAACGAGGTCTGCTACGAGATCCGCGGCCCGGTGATCGAGCACGCCAACGCCCTGGAGGAGGCGGGCCACAGCGTCCTGCGCCTCAACACGGGCAACCCGGCCCTCTTCGGCTTCGAGGCGCCCGAGGAGATCGTCCAGGACATGATCCGGATGCTCCCCAAGGCCCACGGCTACACCGACTCGCGCGGCATCCTCTCCGCCCGCCGCGCGGTGGCCCAGCGCTACCAGGAGATGGGCCTCCCCGAGGTCGACGTGGACGACGTCTTCCTCGGCAACGGCGTGTCGGAGCTGGTCTCCATGGCCGTGCAGGCCCTCCTGGAGGACGGCGACGAGGTCCTGATCCCCGCCCCCGACTTCCCGCTCTGGACCGCCGCCACCACCCTCGCGGGCGGCAAGGCCGTGCACTACCTCTGCGACGAGTCGGCCGACTGGTACCCGGACCTCGACGACATGGCGTCGAAGATCACCGACCGGACCCGGGCCGTCGTCATCATCAACCCCAACAACCCCACCGGCGCGGTCTATCCGAAGGAGATCGTCGAGGGCATCCTCGACCTCGCCCGCCGCCACGGCCTGATGGTCCTCGCCGACGAGATCTACGACCGGATCGTCTACGACGAGGCCGTCCACCACCCCGCCGCCTCCCTCGCCGACGACCTGGTGGTCCTCACCTTCGGCGGCCTCTCCAAGACCTACCGGGTGGCCGGCTTCCGCTCCGGCTGGCTGGTCGTCACCGGCCCGAAGCGGCACGCCGCGAACTACCTGGAGGGCCTCACCATGCTGGCCTCCATGCGCCTGTGCCCCAACGCCCCCGCCCAGTACGCCATCCAGGCCGCGCTCGGCGGACGCCAGTCGATCCACGAGCTGACCGCCCCGGGCGGCAGGCTGCGCGAACAGCGCGACCGCGCCTGGGAGAAGCTCAACGAGATCCCCGGCGTCTCCTGCGTGAAGCCGAAGGGCGCCCTGTACGCCTTCCCGCGCCTCGACCCGGCCGTGCACAAGATCCACGACGACGAGAAGTTCGTCCTCGACCTGCTGCTCCGGGAGAAGATCCAGGTCGTCCAGGGCACCGGCTTCAACTGGCCGCGCCCGGACCACTTCCGCATCCTCACCCTGCCGTACGCCGACGACCTCGACGCCGCGATCAGCCGCATCGGCCGCTTCCTGAGCGGATACCGGCAGTAGCGGATGCGGGTGTGCGGGTACGGACACGGGCGGTGACGCGAGCCCTCCCGGCTGTCATGATCAAGGGGTCGGACGGTCGAGGAGAACGGGAGGGCGGCCGGTCATGGACGCCGCACTGATAGCCGTGGCGGGAACCCTGCTGGGTGTCGTCTTCACACACTGGTTCCAGGGGCGGGCCACCGAGCGCACGGCCGCGCTCGCCCGCTCCGAGCAGCTCCGGCAGGAGCGGATCGCGACCTACAGCGCCTTCGCCGGCGCGGTCGTCGACTACCGGCACAGCCAGAACGACCGCTGGTTCCGGGCGGTCGAGGAGCCCGGCTCGGAGGAGGCCGAGGAGTCCCGTTACGCCTCCTACCGGCAGCGCACCGCTGCCCGGCAGGCCCTCTTCCGCGTCCAGCTGGTGTGCGACGACCCCGAGACCCGGCGCCTGGCGGAGAAGGCCTTCGAGGAGACCCACTGCATGCACGAGGCGGTGGGGACCGCGGACCGCGCCCGCCGCTCCGAGCAGGCCAAGGAGGCCCTCGCCCGGTTCGTCGCCGCCGCCGCGCCCGGCGTCCGCTGACGGGGGCGGGGGCGGGCATGGACCTCGTCGCGCCGGTCGTCGTCGAACCGCTCAAGCGCCGCCGCTGCTCGGAGTGCCACCGGGGGCCGCTGGAGCGGATGATCCTGGAATTCAACGCGCCGGTCTGCCTGGACTGCGCCGACCTCGGCCACCTGGTCTTCCTGCCCCGGGGCGACACGGCCCTCACCCGCCGCGCCCGCGAGGGCAGCGCCCTCTGGGCGGTGGTGGTACGGCACAACCGGCGCCGTACCCGGTACGAGCGCCAGGGCCTCCTCGTCGAGGAGGCGGCGCTGGCGGCGGCGGAGCGCGCCTGCCTGGCGGACGCGGAGGCACGCGCCAGACGGCGGGCCCGGGACGCGGAGCGGCGCGCGGTCCTCGACGCCGAGGTCACCACGGCCCTCCGGGCGGAGATCCTGCGGCTCTTCCCGTCCTGCCCGGCGGACCGGGCCGGCGAGATCGCCGCCCACGCCTCGGCGAAGGGCAGTGGGCGGGTGGGGCGCACGGCCGCGGGCCGCTCGCTCGACCGCGACGCGGTGACCGCGGCGGTACGGGCCGGCGTACGGCACGTCGACACCCCGTACGACACCCTGCTGATGCAGGGGGTGCCCCGTCACCAGGCCCGGACGAGGGTGGCACCCGCCATCGAAGCGGTGCTCCGGGCCTGGCGCGGCGACGGCGGGGACGCGCGCGGCTGACGGCTCGGGTGTCGGCGCGCGCCGGTCCCGCCGCGCGGGGCGTTCCCTCAGGCCTGGTCTCCGGCGCGGCGCGCGCGACGGTACAGCAGGGCTCCGCCGAGGAGCAGCGCGGCGCTTCCCGAGGCGGCGTAGCCGATGCCGGCCGACGAACCGGTGTGGGCCAGCGCGGCCTCGCCCGTCTCGCCCTGCGCCACGGGGGCCGGGGCGGGGGCGGGCGACTCGGTCTGCGCCTGCGGGACCGGGACGTTCCGCACGGGGGTCTGCGGGCGGGGCGTCGGCGTCTCGATCGGCGGGGCCGGCTCCGAGGGGCCGTTGACCGCGGTGTTGCCGAAGGACGGGTTGCCGATGCCGACCACGTTGACCGAGTTGCCACTGACGTTCACGGGGACGTCGACGGGGAGCTGGAGGCCGTTCCCGGAGAGGACGCCGGGCGAACCCTCGGCGTGGCTCTCGGCGGAGGAGCCGCCGCCGTTGGAGGAGCCGCCGCTCTGGGAGCCGCCCCCGTGGGAGCCGCCGGCCTGCTCCCCGCCGCGCGGGGTGCCGGGCTCGTCCTTGTGGGAGTGGGAGCGGCCGTCGTCGTCCGATCCGTAACCCGTCGGTCCGTCGGAGACGTTGGCGCAGCTGTTGCCGAAGGCCGGGTTGAGCAGCCCGACGACGTTGACCGTGTTGCCACAGACGTTGACCGGTACGTGCACCGGCAGCTGAACCGTGTTGCCGGAACCGACTCCCGGCGAACCGACCGCGGCGCCCTGGGCGCCGGCGTCGGCGTGCGCGGCGCCCGCCGAGAGGGCGAGCGCCCCGCCCGTGACCAACAGTGTGGCCAGACCACTTCGGCGAATCTGCCTCATGGCTTCCTGCCTTCCGGAGGTGTGCACGGGCAGTTGCCCGTACCCGAATCAACGCGGCGGACGTACGCGCCGGATCCGGCCTCCGGAGGGTTTCACCCCAACGAGTGGGGCCTGTTCGAGTGTGGACCGTCCGCTGGTTCGCCCGCCGGTTCGTTTACCGGGCCGGTCGCGGAATCAGCGCCCCAGGAGGCCGTCGAGGGTGTCGACCGGGTCGTGGCCCGGGGCGCCGCGCGGCCACCAGTCCTCGCGGTCGGCGTCCGACTCGTAGCCGTACCAGAGGCCGTCCCGGCCCAGGCGGAGCTGGAGGGACCTGCCGGAGAGGCGGTTGCGCCAGGGGCGGAAGGCGGGGAGGCCGGCGGCGAGCAGCGCGGGTCTGGCCCGGTCGAACGGGCCCGCCGGCGGGTCCCAGGCCTCCTCCAGGACCGCGAGGCCCTCGGCGCCGCCCTGTCGCCAGGCGGCGACGGCGCGGGCCAGGTCCGTGGGGGTGCGGTCGAGGGCGCGGGCCAGGTCGCGGTAGAGGGCGCGGGTGGAGGCGGTGAGGCCGGAGCCGGGGTGCGCGGCGGCGAGCCGGACCGCGTCCTGCCAGGGGGTGAGGGCGGCGACCGGGTCGAGGCCGGTGGCGAGGAAGGCGTGGGCGCGGGCGGCGGCCTCGGTGGCGAGGAGGTCGAGCGCGAGCGGGTCGGGGGCGGCGGGGTCGGGCGGGAAGACGGCCGGGCGGCCGGGCCGGTCGGGGAGCGGCAACGGGGCGGGCAACGGCGGGAGCCCGGCCCCGGCGGTGTCGAGGGCGGTGCGGGCCGGGACGGTGGGCATCGGGGGCGCGGCGGCGTCCGCCTCGGCGGCGGACCGGGCCGCGTTGCGCCGGGTCAGTTCGGCGAGGAGTTCCTGCTCGCCGCGACCGCGCATCAGGAAGAGGACGAACGGGTCCTCGTCGAGGAGCCGCGCGGCCTGGTAGCAGAGGGCGGCGGCGTGCTTGCAGGGGTAGCCGTCGTCCGGGCAGGAGCAGTCGGGGACGAGGTCGCCCGGCGCGGGGAGCAGTCCGGCGACCGCCTCCAGGGCGTGCGGCACGTCCTTGTCGAGGAGGGCGGCGATGTGGTCGGGGCGCGCGGTGGCCCCGTCGAGGAACTCCTCCCAGCCGTCGTCGCCGAGGGTCCGCATCCTGATCTCGGTGCGGTACGGGCGGGGCCGGCTGCCGTGGACGTAGGCGACGACCCGGCCGGGGGTGACCGTGATCGCGTCGACGTGGCCGCGTCCCGCGTAGGCCTTGCCGCGGGCGAGGCGGGCCGGGTCGAGGGCGGTGTCCTCCAGGGCCTCGACCCAGGCGTTCCCCCACCAGGTGGCGGCGAACCGCCCGTCGGGGGCCTCGCGGGGCGCGACCTGCGGGAAGGAGCGGCGGCGGTCGTCGTGGCGGGCGACGGCGCCGTGCCCGGCCCGGGCACGGTTCACGAGGGCCTCCTCAGGGACACCAGGTCGGCGAGCTCGCGGTCGGTGAGTTCGGTGAGGGCGGCCTCGCCGGAGCCGAGGACGGCGTCGGCCAGGGCCCGCTTGGCGCGGAGCATGTCGGAGATCCGGTCCTCGACCGTGCCCTCGGCGATCAGCCGGTGGACCTGCACCGGCTGGGTCTGCCCGATGCGGTAGGCGCGGTCGGTGGCCTGTTCCTCGACGGCCGGGTTCCACCAGCGGTCGTAGTGGATGACGTGGCCGGCCCGGGTGAGGTTGAGGCCGGTGCCCGCGGCCTTGAGGGAGAGCAGGAAGACGGGGACCTCGCCGTCCTGGAAACGGTCGACCATCCGCTCCCGCTCGGCCACCGGGGTGCCGCCGTGCAGGAGTTGGGCGGGGATGCCGCGCGCGGCCAGGTGGTCGGCGAGGAGCCGGGCCATCGACACGTACTGGGTGAAGACGAGCACGGACCCGTCCTCGGCGAGGATCGTGTCGAGGAGTTCGTCGAGGAGGGCGAGCTTTCCGGAGCGGCCGGTGAGGCGGGCGGTGCCGGGGCCGCGCGGGGCCTCCTCCCTGAGGAACTGGGCGGGGTGGTTGCAGATCTGCTTGAGGGAGGTCAGCAGCTTCATGACGAGGCCGCGTCGTGCCATGCCCTCGGACTCCTCGATCCGCGCCATGGTCTCGCGGACGGTCGCCTCGTAGAGGGAGGCCTGCTCGCGGGTGAGGGGGACGGGGTGGTCGGACTCCGTCTTGGGCGGCAGCTCGGGGACGATGCCGGGGTCGGACTTGCGGCGGCGCAGCAGGAAGGGCCGGACGAGCCGGGCGAGCCGCTCGACGGCCTCGGCGTGCTCGATCTCCTCGTGGTTCTCCACGGCCCGGGCGTGCCGGGAGCGGAAGGCCTTGAGCGGTCCGAGGAGCCCGGGGGTGGTCCAGTCGAGGAGGGCCCACAGCTCGGAGAGGTTGTTCTCGACGGGGGTGCCGGTCAGGGCGACCCTGGCGGGTGCGGGGATCTCGCGCAGCGCCCTGGCGGTCGCGGAGAACGGGTTCTTGACGTGCTGTGCCTCGTCGGCGACGACCATCCCCCACTCGTGCGCGGCCAGTCGGGCGGCGCTGGTGCGCAGGGTGCCGTAGGTGGTGAGGACGAAGCCGCCCCCGGTGCCGTCCAGGTCCCGGTCGGTGCCGTGGAAGCGCCGCACGGGCACGTCGGGGGCGAACTTGCGCACCTCCCGCTGCCAGTTGCCGAGCAGGGACGCCGGGCAGACGACGAGGGTGGGGGCGCGGCGGGCGCGGCGCAGGTGGAGGGCGATGAGGGTGACGGTCTTGCCGAGGCCCATGTCGTCGGCGAGGCAGCCGCCGAGGCCGAGGGAGGTCATCAGGTCCAGCCAGGCGAGGCCGCGGAGCTGGTAGTCGCGCAGGGTGGCGGTGAGGCCGGGCGGGGCCTGCACGTCCTCGGGTCCGGCCAGGAGCCGGTCGCGGAGGGCGGCGAGCGCGCCGACGGGGACGGCGGGCACGGTCTCGCCGTCCACCTCGGCGGTGCCGGTGAGGGCGACGCCGAGGGCGTCGACCGGTTCGAGCAGGCCGAGCTCCCGCTTGCGGGCCTTGCGGACCAGGTCGGGATCGACGACGACCCACTGGTCGCGCAGGCGCACGACGGGCCGGTGGGCCTCGGCGAGGAGGTCCATCTCGCGCTCGGTGAGCGGGTCGCCGTCGAGGGCCAGCTGCCAGTCGAAGCGCAGCAGCTCCTCGCTGTCGAAGAAGGAGGTGCCGTCGGTCGCGGAGCCGGGTGCGGCGAGCGCCGGGCGGACGACGGCGGAGGCGCTGAGCGAGCGGGCCAGTTCGCGCGGCCAGTGGACGGCGACCCCGGCGTCGGCGAGCCGGGCCGTGGCGGGGCCGAGCAGCTCGTACAGCTCGTCCTCGGTGACGGCGAGGACGTCGGGCACGTCCCGCTCCAGGAGCCGGGCGAGCGGGGGCCAGACCCGGGCGGCGCGGCGCAGGGCGAGGACGGCGTCGATCCGGGCGCGGGGGCCGAAGTGCTCGCCCTCCCCCGCCCACAGGGCCGTGGCGTCGATGACGAGGGTGGGGTCGGCGAGGCTGTGGACCTGGAGGAGGGCGGCGGCGTGGCGCTCGCCTCCGCCCTCCTTCCCGGGAGGACCGTCCTCTTCCCCGGGGGCGCCGATGTCGAAGAGTTCGTACGGCGACAGGTCGAGGCGGAGCGAGACGCGGACCCCGGCGTCCATTCCGGCCGCCGCCTCGGCGGCCCAGGCACGCGCGCGGGGCAGGTGCTGCGGGGCACGGGCCGCGAACGGCGCACCGACCGCGTGGGCGGCGGCCGGGGTGCGGGGCAGGGTGTCGGCGACGGCGTCGAGGAAGGCGCGGACGAGGGCTTCGGGCTCGGGCAGCCTCAGCGGCCCCCGGCCGGGGACGGGGACGGCGTACGCCTCGACCGGCAGGGCGGCGGCGACGGCCCGCAGGTGGGCGATGTCGTCGGCGTCCAGGGGCCCGGCCCGCCAGGCGTCCAGGTCGTCGGCGGTGAGTCCCGGCAGGAGCCGTCCCCGGGCGGCCAGGTGCAGGGCGTGCAGGGCGGCGGCGCCCCAGCCGGCGGTGGCGGGGTGGGCGGCCGGGTGGTGCCGGGCCGCGACGAGGTGGGGCAGGGCGGTCTCGACGGGGAGCGTGACGGCGGGGACCTCGCGGCTCCGGGCGCCGCCGCCGTGCCGCCGGGCGACGGTCAGCGCGACGCGCTCCGCGCCGGGCACCGCCTCCGGATCCGGCAGCGGGCCGCCGTCGGGGGCCCAGAAGGCGATCCGGCCCTCGCGGGGCAGGGCGGCGGGCAGGAAGACGGCGGCGCAGGTGGTCCAGGTGTGTGTCACGGCTCCGCTCTCCTCCCCCGGCTCTCCGCCGCGTGCCGGAATCCCGAACGGTTCCGACGTGGATCTCCGACCTTACGGGCGGGGTCTGACAACGGGCTCCGGCCACCGGGGCCGGCCCGGCCGCCGGGCGGTTCCCCCGGGCGGCCCAGCAACGGATGACACGGGGTCCGGCGGGCGGGAGGGTGGGCCTGGACCGGGGTCGGACCCGAGGGGCACCGCCCATCGCCGTACTCGATAGAACCCGACAGAAGAGGAACCGCCATGTCCTTTCGCCGGCGTCTCACGACCGCCACCGGGGCCGTGCTGCTCACCCTCGCCGTCGCCGGCTGCTCGGGCCTCGGCCGCACCGCCGTGGGCACGATCGAGTACGAGACGGAGCGCGAGGTGGGGGTGATGGTGACCAGCCCCTCGGTGAAGGGCTGCCACCACCTGGCGCCGTCCGGCGCGACCAAGGTCGAGAACAACACCATGGTGGACATCGTGCTGTACCCGACCCGCGACTGCCGGGGCAAGGACTCCACCTACCTGCCGGCCGACACCGGGGACGAGATCGTCCCGGACACCCCGCCGTGGCGCAGCTACAGCGTCATCCACTGAGCGTTCCCACGGGCGTTCCCGGCTCCGCTTTCCGCTTTCCTCCGGGACGGGTCCATGCTGGAAGGGGCCGGAGAAGTCTCACGGAGGGCGTGACCGTCATGCGGACCGGGAGTGAGCCGGTGACCGCGCGCAGTCCCTTGCGGATGCGGTTCTGGCTGAGCGTGTGGGGGCTGCTGTGGGCGGCCTTCGGTACGGTCGCGTTCGCCCTGGTGGGCCGGCCCGGGTGGGCGGCGGCCTGCGGGGTGCTGTTCCTGGTGGTCCTGGTCGACCTGGTCCTCGTGGTGCGCCGGATGCGGCAGGGGCCGCACTGGCAGCCGGGCCGGGACGTCCCCCCGTACGATCCCGACCGCGACCGAGGCGGCGGCGGACGCTGAGCGCGCCCGGCCCCGCGTGTCCTCAGTCGTGCGAGTCGAAGCCCGCCGCCTTCAGGTACTCCGGCTTGGGGTCGAGCGCGGCGGCGAGGCGGAAGTGCCGGGTGGCCCGGTCGGTCTGTCCGGAGCGCTCCAGGGTGCGGGCGAGGGCGAAGTGGGCGAACGCGTTGTCCGGCTCGCGCTCCAGGACCAGCTCGAACTCCAGCTGCGCGGGGCGCAGCTGGGCGGCGGCGAAGAAGGCCCGGGCGCGCAGCAGGCGCGCGGCCGTGTTCTCGGGGTGGGCGGCTATCACCGAGTCCAGCAGCTTCACGGCGCCACGGGGGTCCCGCGCGGCCAGCAGGTGCTCGGCGGCGCGGAAGTCGATGACGTGCGTTTCCGGATTGCTGTCGGCCACGATGGCATCCTTCCCCTCGTCCGGTGGTTGAACACCGGACCCGGTGGCCGCATTCCGTCCGCTCGCCTCCCCACGGGGCCTCAGGAGGACGCGGCCCGCCGGGCCAGTTCGTCCCAGACCTTCCGGACCTGCGGTTCCAGCTCGCCGAGCGGTCCGTCGTTGTCGATCACGAGGTCCGCGACGGCCAGCCGCTGCGCGCGCGTGGCCTGGGCCGCCATGCGGGCCCGCGCCTCGGACTCGTCCATGCCCCGGAGCCGTACGAGCCGGTCGAGCTGGGTCCCGGGGGACGCGTCCACGACCACGACCAGGTCGTAGAGCGGCGCGAGGCCGTTCTCGGTGAGCAGGGGTACGTCGTGGACGACGACGTCCCCGGCCCCCGCCCGGCTCTCCAGCTCGGCCGACCGGGCGCCGACCAGGGGGTGGACGATGGCATTGAGGGTGGCCAGGCGCTCGGCGTCGGCGAACACGACGGAGCCGAGCTTCGGCCGGTCGAGCGTCCCCTCCGGGGTGAGGACGCCGTCGCCGAAGGCCTCCACGACGGCCGCGAGCCCCGGGGTGCCGGGCTCCACGACCTCGCGGGCGATCCGGTCCGCGTCGATCAGGACGGCCCCGTACGAGACGAGCAGCCGTGACACTTCGCTCTTGCCGGCGCCGATCCCGCCGGTCAGGCCCACCTTCAGCATGAGCGGCAGCTTAGGGCCTGCCCCCGCGGGGCTACGCATCGCCCTCCCGCTCCGCGAGGAAGCGCTCGAACTCACGGCCCAGTTCGTCGGCGGACGGCAGGTCGGCGGGCTCCGCGACGAGGCTGCCGCGGGTCTCGGCACCGGCCATCGCGTCGTACTGGTGCTCAAGGCCCTGCACGAGCGCCACCAACTCCTCGTCGCCCTCGCCGATCTGGCGGTCGATCTCGGTCTGGGTGCGGCGGGCCTCCGTCCGCAGGGAGTGGGCGACGCCGGGGAGGACGAGGCCCGTGGCGGCGGTGACGGCCTCCAGGGCGGTCAGGGCCGCGTCCGGGTACGACGAGCGGGCCACGTAGTGCGGGACGTGGGCGGCGACGCCGAGGGTGTCGTGGCCGGCCTCGGTGAGCCGGTACTCGACGAGCGCCTCGGCGCTGCCGGGGACCTGGGCCTCGTCGAAGGGGCTGCGGTGGCCGGGCACGAGGTCGGTGCGGCTGCCGTGCGGGGTGAGGCCGACCGGGCGGGTGTGCGGCACGCCCATGGGGATGCCGTGGAAGTTGACGGAGAGGCGCACGCCGAGGCGCTCGACGATCTGCCGGACGGCGGCGGCGAACCGCTCCCACTCCACGTCCGGCTCCGGGCCGGAGAGGACGAGGAAGGGGGCGCCGGTGGCGTCCTGCACGAGGCGGACCTCGATGGACGGCGTCTCGTACGCGGTCCAGCGGTCGCGCCGGAAGGTCAGCAGCGGGCGGCGGGCCCGGTAGTCCACGAGCCGGTCGTGGTCGAAGCGTGCCACCAGCTGGTGCGGAAGGGTGTCGAGCACGCGCTCGACGATCTGCTCGCCGGTCTCGCCCGCGTCGATGTAGCCGTCGAAGTGGTACAGCATGACCAGGCCGGCCGACTCCTGTGCCAGAGCCATGTCGACGACGGCCACGCCCTTCGGGTCCCATTCGTACAAATCCTGCGGATCAAGCACGATTACCGCTCCTCCTCGTGTCCTCTCTGGGAACGCGCGGGACGGTGCCCCCATTCCCGGGACGCGCGATCTTTCGGGAGAACGAGGCCTTCGGGAAACGGGGTCTTCGGGAAAACGCCGAGGCCCGCTCCCCCGGAGGGGAGCGGGCCTCGGTCTCGCTAGCGGCTAGCGCTCAGCGGAGAGCCTGTTCAGCTCTGGCCGCCGGCCAGCTTCTCGCGCAGGGCGGCAAGCGCCTCGTCCGACGCCAGGGCGCCGGAGTTGTCGTCCGACTCCGAGGAGTAGGAGCCACCCGACACGCCCGCCGGGGCACCGGCCGGAGCGGCGGCGCCACCCTCGGCAGCGGCGGCCTCGTCGGCCTCGCGGGACTTGATGACCTGGGCCTGGTGCTGCTCGAAGCGAGCCTGCGCCTCGGCGTACTGGGTCTCCCAGGCCTCGCGCTGAGCCTCGTAGCCCTCGAGCCAGTCGTTGGTCTCGGGGTCGAAGCCCTCGGGGTAGATGTAGTTGCCCTGGTCGTCGTAGGACGCGGCCATGCCGTACAGGGTCGGGTCGAACTCGACCGAGGCCGGGTCGGCACCGAAGGACTCGTTGGCCTGCTTCAGCGAGAGGCTGATGCGGCGGCGCTCGAGGTCGATGTCGATGACCTTGACGAAGATCTCGTCGTTGACCTGGACGACCTGCTCCGGGATCTCCACGTGGCGCTCGGCCAGCTCGGAGATGTGGACCAGGCCCTCGATGCCCTCGTCCACGCGGACGAACGCACCGAACGGAACCAGCTTGGTGACCTTACCCGGGACGACCTGACCGATCTGGTGGGTCCGGGCGAACTGCTGCCACGGGTCCTCCTGGGTCGCCTTCAGCGACAGGGAGACGCGCTCGCGGTCCATGTCCACGTCGAGAACCTCGACGGTGACCTCCTGGCCGACCTCGACGACCTCGGACGGGTGGTCGATGTGCTTCCAGGACAGCTCGGAGACGTGGACGAGGCCGTCGACGCCACCCAGGTCCACGAAGGCACCGAAGTTGACGATCGAGGAGACGACGCCGGAGCGGACCTGACCCTTCTGGAGGGTCGTGAGGAAGGTCTGGCGGACCTCGGACTGGGTCTGCTCCAGCCAGGCGCGGCGGGACAGGACCACGTTGTTGCGGTTCTTGTCCAGCTCGATGATCTTCGCCTCGAGCTCCTTGCCCACGTAGGGCTGGAGGTCGCGGACGCGGCGCATCTCGACCAGGGAGGCCGGGAGGAAGCCGCGGAGGCCGATGTCGAGGATGAGACCACCCTTGACGACCTCGATGACGGTACCGGTGACGATGCCGTCCTCTTCCTTGATCTTCTCGATGGTGCCCCAGGCGCGCTCGTACTGGGCGCGCTTCTTCGAGAGGATCAGGCGGCCTTCCTTGTCCTCCTTCTGGAGGACCAGGGCCTCGATCTCGTCGCCGACCTTGACGACCTCGTTCGGGTCGACGTCGTGCTTGATCGAGAGCTCGCGGCTCGGGATGACACCTTCGGTCTTGTAACCGATGTCGAGCAGGACCTCGTCCCGGTCGACCTTCACGATGACGCCGTCGACGATGTCGCCGTCGTTGAAGTACTTGATCGTCTCGTCGATCGCGGCGAGGAAGGCTTCCTCGTTACCGATGTCGTTGACCGCAACCTGCGGGGTGGTGGCGGTGGTCTCGGTGCTGCTCGTCATGTGGGAAAGGGCTCCGGTTACGGACAGAAAGTCGTAGGTACTGCTACGCCGTGAGCCCGTATCGCACCAAGAAGCCGGACAGCCAAAGAAACTCCCTGCCCGCGGAAGCGGGAGGAGCCTCGAAAACCGAGGGGACATACACCAGGTACGAGCGCGGCCTGCTCCGTCTGAGGCACGCAGACCCGCAGCGCAACCTTTAGCATACGGAAGCGGCCGGACAGGGTCAATGCGCGAAGCGCGCACCCGGGGCAGATCGGCTCAACTCCGGCACTACTCATGTCCTTCCACGCCGTGTCGGCGTGGTCCGCCGCACGGCGGTACTGAGCGCAAACTACATCGGCGGGCGAGATGAACCAAGAGTACGGACGCGAAGACGCGGTCGAGGGCGGGGACGACGGGGCGGAGGCGACCCGGCGTGACGCGGGGGACGCGGAGAGCAGCCGGGCGAGCCGCGGATGGTGGGACCGGAACGCCGACGAGTACCAGAGCGAGCACGGGCCCTTCCTGGGCGACGACCGGTTCGTGTGGGGTCCCGAAGGGCTGGACGAGGCCGAGGCGGGGCTGCTCGGTCCGGCCGCCTCGCTGAAGGGCCTCGACGTCCTGGAGATCGGCGCGGGCGCGGCGCAGTGCTCGCGGTGGCTGGCGGCGCGGGGGGCGCGTCCGGTGGCGCTCGACCTGTCGCACCGGCAGCTCCAGCACGCGCTGCGGATCGGCGGCGAGGTGCCGCTGGTGGAGGCCGACGCGGGGGCGCTGCCGTTCCGGGACGGCTCCTTCGACCTGGCCTGCTCGGCGTACGGGGCGGTGCCGTTCGTCGCCGATCCGGTACGGGTCTTCCGGGAGGTGCGCCGGGTGCTGCGGCCGGGCGGGCGCTGGGTGTTCTCGGTGACGCACCCGATCCGCTGGGCGTTCCCCGACGAGCCGGGCCCCGAAGGGCTCTCGGTCGCCGCCTCCTACTTCGACCGCACGCCGTACGTCGAGCAGGACGAGGAGGGGCGGGCGGTGTACGTGGAGCACCACCGGACGCTCGGGGACCGGGTGCGGGACGTGGTGGCCGGCGGGTTCCGGCTCGTGGACCTGGTCGAGCCGGAATGGCCGGCCTGGAACGGCCAGGAGTGGGGCGGCTGGTCCCCGCTGCGGGGGAACCTGATCCCGGGGACGGCGATCTTCGTGTGCGAGCGGGCGGAGTAGCCGCCTCTCCGCTCCCCCCGCCCCCATCCCTTCTCGCATCACCCCTCGCATTAGTCGTACTTACAGGTGGGCCCTGTGGACAACGGGGCCCGCCTTTTTTCTGCGCGTACGAGACTGAGTGCGTGATCCGAAACGAAGCGCTCGACCGTCTCCCCGTCCGCCATGCCGTCCCCGAGCTGCTCTCCGCGCTCGCGGAGTGCGGTACGGCGGTGCTGTCCGCTCCTCCCGGCACCGGCAAGACGACGCTGGTGCCGCTGGCTCTCGCGGGGCTCATAGGGGACGGTCCCGAGCGCCGGGTGCTGGTGGCCGAGCCGCGCCGGATGGCGGTGCGGGCGGCGGCCCGGCGGATGGCGTGGCTGCTCGGCGAGGAGGTCGGCGGCGCGGTCGGCTTCTCGGTGCGCGGCGAGCGGCGGGCCGGGCCGTCGACCCGGGTCGAGGTGGTGACCACGGGCGTCCTGCTCCAGCGGCTCCAGCGCGACCCGGAGGTGGCGGGGGTCGACGTGGTGCTGCTCGA
The DNA here is from genome assembly GCF_009299385.1 of Streptomyces cinereoruber. NCBI lineage: Bacteria > Bacillati > Actinomycetota > Actinomycetes > Kitasatosporales > Streptomycetaceae > Streptomyces > Streptomyces cinereoruber. Next base: position 2,015,027 of record NZ_CP023693.1, read on the forward strand.
CGAGTGCCACGAGCGGCACCTGGACGCCGACACGGCGATGGCGTTCCTGGTGGACGTGCGGGCGGCCCTGCGGCCGGAGCTGAAGCTGATCGCGGCCTCGGCGACGAGCGACGCCGAGGCCTGGGCCCGGCTGCTGACCTCTGTGGACGGCGGCGGGCCCGCGCCGATCGTGCGGAGCGAGGGTGAGGGGCACGGGTACGAGGTGCGGTTCGCCGCGCCGCCCGCCGGGATCCGGCCCGCGCACGGCACCTGGGTGGATCCGGCGCTGCTGCGCCATGTGGCGGCGACGGTGCGGCTCGCCCTGGAGCGGCACGAGGGCGACGTGCTCTGCTTCCTTCCGGGTACGGGGGAGATCGCGCGGACGGCGGGGCTGCTGTCCGGGCTGGACGCCGAGGTGCTCCAGCTGCACGGGCGGGCTCCGGCGGAGGTGCAGGACGCGGTGCTGCGGGGCGTCGAGCCGGGTGGGCGGCGCCGGGTGGTGCTCTCGACGTCGGTGGCGGAGTCGAGCCTGACGGTTCCGGGGGTGCGGGTCGTGGTCGACTCGGGGCTCGCGCGGGAGCCCCGGACGGACCACGCCCGGGGGCTCGGGTCGCTGGCGACGGTGCCGGTGTCGGCGGCCGCGGCGACGCAGCGGGCCGGGCGCTCGGGGCGTGAGGCGCCCGGTGTGGTCTACCGCTGCTGGGCGGAGGCGGAGGACGGGAGCAGGGCACGCTTTCCGTCGCCCGAGATCAGGATCGCGGACCTGGCGGACTTCGCCCTGCGGGCCGCCTGCTGGGGCGACCCGACGGCCGGGGGGCTCGCGCTGCTCGACGCGCCGCCGGCCGGGGCGATGGAGGCGGCCCGTGCGGTCCTCGGGGCGATCGGGGCCGTGGACGCGGCGGGCCGGGCCACGGAGCGGGGGGTGCGGATGTCCCGGCTCGGGCTCCACCCGCGGCTGGGCCGCGCCCTGCTGGACGGTGCGCCGGAGGTGGGGGTCCGGCGGGCCGCCGAGGTGGTCGCGCTGCTCGGCGAGGAGCCGCCGCGCGAGTACGGGGACGACCTGGCGGAGGCCTGGCGGACGGCCCGTCGGGGCTCGGACGGGTACGGCGCGCGATGGAGGACGGAGGTGCGCCGTCTGGAGCGGGCGGTCGGTGGAGTGGCGGCCGGGAGGGACGGTGGTATCGGGGGCGCCGGGAGCGCCGATGCCCGGGGCGGGGGCGCCGTTGTGGCGGGCGGGGGGAGTGACGACGTCGTGGCCGGTCTGGTGACGGCGCTCGCTTTCCCGGAGCGGGTGGCCAGGGCCCGGGAGCAGGGCGGCTTCCTGATGGTGTCGGGGAGCGGGGCGCGGCTCGCCGAGGGCTCCGGGCTGCGGTCCGCTCCGTGGCTGGCCGTGGCGGTGGCGGACCGTACGGCGCGGGACGCCACGGCACGGGTGCGGCTCGCGGCGGTGGTGGACGAAGCCGTGGCGCGACGGGCGGCGGGACATCTGCGGTCCACCGGCGAGGAGGTCCGCTGGGAGGACGGGGACGTGGTCGCGCGCTCGGTGGACCGGCTGGGCGCGGTCGAGCTGACGGTCCGGCCACTGGGGACCGGGGCCGATCGCGCGCTGGTCCGGGAGGCGCTGCTCGACGGTCTGCGGCGCGAGGGGCTCGGGTTGCTGCGGTGGAGCCGGGAGGCCGGGGAGCTGCGCGAGCGGCTGGCGTTCCTGCACCGGGAGGTGGGCGAGCCGTGGCCGGACGTGTCGGAGGAGGCGCTGGTCGACCGGGCCGGGGAGTGGCTGGAGCCGGAGCTGTCCCGGGCCGGGCGCCGCGCCGATCTGGGGCGGATCGACGCCGGTGAGGCCCTGCGGCGGCTGCTGCCGTGGGCGTCGGGCGAGGCGGGCCGGCTGGACGAGCTGGCGCCGGAGCGGATCGAGGTGCCGAGCGGTTCGCGGATACGGGTGGAGTACGGGGGCGACCGGCCGGTGCTCGCGGTGAAGCTCCAGGAGATGTTCGGCCTGGCCGAGACGCCCCGGGTGGCGGGGGTTCCGGTGCTCGTCCACCTCCTCTCCCCCGCCGGGCGGCCGGCGGCGGTGACCGCCGACCTGGCGTCGTTCTGGCGGGACGGCTACCGCGCGGTGCGGGCGGAGCTGCGGGGGCGGTACCCGAAGCACCCGTGGCCGGAGGACCCGTCGGAGGCGGTGGCGACCCGGCACACCGCCGCGCGGCTCAGAAGGGAGCGGTGACGCCGGGCCCCGGACGGGCCCGCCGGGCACGGACGCGTTCGGTGGCGGAGCTCGGGGAAGACGGAGCGCCGCCCCCCTCGTCCGCTGCGGGCGGATCCAGTGTGGGCGGATCCGGTGCGGACGAAGAGGGCGGTGCGGGGAAGGGGTGTCGCGGCCGGTCAGGCCTTGGACACGGTGGCGGACGGAGAGGCCGTCGGTGCGGTGGCGGACGACGAGGGAGAGGAGGACGGGGAAGGGGAGGCCGACGGCGAGGGGGAGGCCTCGGGCGTACCGGGCTCGGAGGGCTCCGGAGTCGGATCCGGAGTCGAGTCGGACCCGGTGACCTTGAGCTCGACGAAGAGGGTGCCGCCGCCGGGCGCGGTCAGCTTCAGGAAGTACGTCTCCGCCTTGTCACCAGCGAGGAGGTCGCCCGCCTTGAGGGTGAGGGTGCCGTTCGTGGCGGTCGTGAAGGTGGCGGTGCGAGAGGCGTCCTTGAAGGTCGGGCCCTCGGTGGCCGGCTTCGGGTCCGTCTTCGAGGCGACGATCTCCGCGGTGACGAGCACGCCGGGAGCGAGGGCCCCCTTGTCGGTGGCCTTCACCTGGAGCTCCTGCGCGAAGGCGGTGCCGGTGGCGGCCGACAGCGGGTCCTCGCCGACGCGGACGAGGGTGTCCGCCTGCCGCTCGGTGACGGAGACGGCGAATTCGGCCGCGCCCAGGGTCCGGCCCACGACGGTGGCCCGGATCGTGAACGTTCCCGCCTTCTCGCCGGCCCGCAGCGCCGGGGAGGAGGCGATGCCGGACGAGGTGGTGGTGGCGGTGACCGCGCTCTTGCCCCCGGCGAACCGGGTGTCGGTGGCTCCGACGATCTCGAAGCGGACGTTCACCTTGGCGACCGGCTTGCCCGAGGCGTCGAGCGCCGCGGCGCGGGGGACCCCCGTGAAGTCGCTGTCGGTGATCGCGGTCAGCTGCCGGTTGCCCGCGACCGCGAGCGCCGCCACCTTGTCGGCCGGCGAGGTGACGGGCGGCTTCGGGACGGGGGTGGGCTCGGTCGGAACGGTCGGCGGCTTGGTCGTCCCGGGAGTGCCCGGCTTCGGGTCCTGGGAGCCCGGCTTCGGTGCGGGAGACGTCGGAGAGGGGGACACCGGCACGGACGGGGTCGGCGTGGTGGTGCCGGGGAGACCGCCCGGGCGGCGGTTGTCGCTGCGGTCGACCGGCAGCACGCCCGTGCCGTCCGGGACCTGGTGGGTGCCGCGCTTGTAGTACTCGAACCAGGACAGGACCGTGTTCAGGTACTCGGTCGAGCGGTTGTAGCTGAGGATCGCGCGGTCGAGGTCGGCCTTGAGCGCGAGGTTGCGGTCGTTGGCGCAGAGGTAGAGGCCGGCGGCCTGCGCCGCGTCGTAGATGTTGTTCGGGTCCTTCTTCCCGTCGCCGTTGGCGTCCTGGCCCCAGGTGGCCCAGGTGGACGGGATGAACTGCATCGGTCCGACGGCGCGGTCGTGGACCCTGTCGCCGTCGTAGGCGCCGTCGTCGGTGTCGGAGATGTTGGCGAAGCCGACGCCGTTGAGGGCGGGGCCGAGGATCGGCCTGAAGGTCGTGCCGTTGGCGTCGACCCGGCCGCCGCTCGCCTGCCCGGACTCGACCTTGCCGATGCCGGCGAGCAGTTGCCACGGCAGGTTGCAGCCGGGGGCGGTGGAGCGGACCGACTGCTCGGCCCGCTTGTAGGCGGAGAGGACGGTCGCGGGTATGCCGGCCTCGGCGGGCCCGGTGACCACCAGCGGCCCGGTGCCCGTGCCGGGCACGCCCGGCTGCTTGGGCGGCGTGTTCAGCGGCGGCAGCTCCGTGTAGTACGGCGAGTCACCGGTCGCGGATCCCTCGCCGGACGGCGGGGTGCCCTCCCCGGTCCCGACGGCGCGGTCACCGCCGGCGTTGTCCGTGGTCGGCTGGATCGCCTCCGGCGCCTGCGAGGCGGCGAGCGCGGCGACCGCCGCGGCCACCACCGCACCGCTGGTGGCTCCCCTGCGCAGCCGGCGGCCGATGTCCGGTGCCATATGCGTCGTCCCTCCCCGATCGACGGTCCCGCGCTCCCCGCGCGCGGCCTCCGGCGACCCTATGCCAACTCCGTACCGACGAGTACCGGCCCCTGACCGTGTTTCACGCTTTCGTCACCTCTTGGCCGCCTCCCGATCAAACCGGAACGGGAACCGACCCGGGTGCCGCGCGCCTCTTGCACTGCGTCGATCATGGTCCCCCCGGCCCGCGCCCGTGTCCGCGGGCCGCCGCGAGCCGCCGCCGTCCGAACCCCGGGAGCCTCTCTTGCCGTTCACGCTGAGCCATGCCGCCGCCGTGCTGCCCGGGCTGCGCCGGGACGGAACCGCGCGCGGGCCGCTGGTCGCGTCCGCCCTCGTCGCGGGTTCCTTCGCGCCCGACATGACCTATTTCGCCGCCACGGCCCTCCCCGGCGCGATGGCCTTCGGCGACGTCACCCACTCCCCCGTCGGGATCGTCACGGCCGACGTCCTGATCACGGGCGCGCTCGTCGTCCTGTGGCTGACCGTGCGCGAGCCGCTGGCGGCGCTGCTGCCCGCCCGGTGGCGGGGCAGGGTGTACGGGCTCGTTGCGGGCCGCCGGGAGGAGCGGCACCCGGCGGCGTTCGCCGGGTGGTTCTTCCTCTCGGCGGTGCTCGGCGCCGCGACCCACGTGGTGTGGGACTCGTTCACCCACCTCGACCGCTGGGGCACCCGCGCGTTCCCGTTCCTCGGCGAGATCGTGGCCGGTTTCCCGTTCTACCTCTACGTGCAGTACGGGAGTTCGGCGCTGGCCCTGGCGCTGCTCTGCTGGTTCGTGCTCCGGGCGCTGCGCGCCACCGCGCCCGGGGCGGAACTGCCCGCCTCCGTGACGGTCCCGGGGCGGCGCGGGCGGCTCGTCGCGGCCGGTCTCATCGGCGGCTGCGTCCTCGCCGGAGTCGTCCACCGGGTGCTGCGCTGGGCCGCGTACTGGGGCTGGGACCGGATCGAGACGCCCCTGGACATCATTCCGACGGCGTGTTTCGGGGCCGGCGCCGGGCTCGCCGCCGGGCTCGTGCTGTACGGGGCGGGGGTGCGGTTCCTCGGTGGGTCGTCCGCTCGGCGGGCGGGGCGTCCGGCCGGGACCCCTCCGACCCCGGAGCGGGAGGAGCGGGAGGAGCAGAAGCGCCAGGAGCACCAGGAGAACCGGCCGGAGCGCTCCCGTCCGTGACCTCGCCGACGTTCTCCGCCGGGGTGAAGCCGCGGGCCGCCGCGCCGCCGGAGAGCCTGCGGTGCACTGCCATGGCGACCCCCTCCAGGGTGCGGATGCCGTACCGCATGGTGGGGTTGCCGTGGCTCAGGAGGGCGAGCCGGTAGTCGGTCGCGGACGCGCCGCCCGCGCCCGCCGGACCGCCCCTCCCCTTGCCCACCGCCCCGCCGTCCTTCCCCTTGCCGGCGGCCGGGCGCACCACGCCGACGCTGTGGACGCGCCAGGCGTGGGTGGCGCGGGGCAGCCAGCCGTTCTTGAGGTGGACCTCGACCGTGCGGGGCGCGCCCGCGGTGACGCCCCACGCCTGGTCGCGGACGACCCGGCCCATCAGGGACAGCGCCTCGGCGCGGCGGGACACCGCGGCGAGGAGGGCCAGTTGGTCGCGGGCGGTGGTGCGGGTGAGGCCCCAGTAGCCGCCGTGGCCGGGGACGGTGTCCCGGGCCCCGACGTCGCGCAGCACCCTGTCGAGGCGGGCGCGGGAGAGCCCCTTCCACAGCTCGCCGGCCGCCTTGTTGTCGGAGCGGGTGATCATCGCCCTCATCCGCTGCGACTCCGTGCGGGTGGGCGCGCGTCCGAGCTCCGCGGCCCGTCCGAGGACGGCCTCCAGGATGAGGACCTTGGCGAGGCTGGCGGAGTCGTACACCAGGGTGTCGTCCACGCGGCAGCGCAGTCCGCGCCCGGGGTCGTGCAGGGCGACGGAAACTGTGCCGTCGCGGCCTCTGAGGGCCGTCGTGATGTCCTGGGACAGCCGGGCGGCGAGGGCAGGTTCGCGGGACGAGGTGCAGGGTGCGGGCGCCCGGTGCGCCTCCGCGGGCCAGGCGGTGCCCGACGCCCCGAGCAGGGCTCCGAGCAGGGCCCAGGCACGGAGGCGGGCGCGACGGCTCGTGATCATGATGCTCAGTTTCATGAGCCCGGCCGCCGGAACGCCCTCCGGAGTGGTCCATCCGGCGCAAACGGCCCGCCCCGGGGCCCGTACGACCACTCCCCGGCCCTCGTAAAACCGCCTCACCGGCCCCGTACGGCCGAACGCCCCCGGCCCCGTACGACAGTGGTACGGACCGGGGGCGGGCGGTGGCGGTGGGGGTCAGTGCGCGGCGGAGTCCCAGTCGCGGCCGACGCCGACGGAGACGTCGAGCGGGGCCCGCAGGTGGGCCGCGCCGGACATCTGCTCGCGGACCAGGGCCTCGACCTGCTCGCGCTCGCCGGGGGCGAGTTCGAGCACGATTTCGTCGTGGACCTGGAGGAGCATCCGGGAGGCGAGGCCCGCCTCCGTGAGCGCCCGGTCGACGTTCAGCATGGCGACCTTCACGATGTCGGCGGCCGTGCCCTGGATGGGGGCGTTGAGCGCCATCCGCTCGGCGGCCTCGCGGCGCTGCCGGTTGTCGCTGTTGAGGTCGGGCAGGTAGCGGCGGCGGCCGAGCATCGTCTCGGTGTAGCCGGTGGCGCGGGCCTCGTCGACGATCCGGCGCAGGTAGTCCCGGACGCCGCCGAAGCGCTCGAAGTAGGTCTCCATCAGGATCCGGGCCTCGGCCGGGTCGATGGTGAGCTGCTGGGCGAGGCCGAAGGCGGAGAGGCCGTAGGCCAGGCCGTACGACATGGCCTTGATCTTGCGGCGCATCTCGGCGTCGACGGCGGACCGCTCGACGCCGAAGACCTGGGAGGCGACGGTGGTGTGCAGGTCCTCGCCGGAGGTGAAGGCCTCCAGGAGGCCCTCGTCCTCGGAGAGGTGGGCCATGACCCGCAGCTCGATCTGGCTGTAGTCGGCGGTCATCAGGGCCTCGAAGCCCTCGCCGACGACGAAGCCGTGCCGGATGGCCCGGCCCTCGTCGGTGCGCACCGGCACGTTCTGCAGGTTCGGGTCGGTGGAGGAGAGGCGGCCGGTGGCGGCGACGGTCTGGCTGAAGGTGGTGTGGATCCGGCCGTCGGCGGCGATCGTCTTGACCAGGCCCTCGACGGTGGAGCGGAGCCGGGCCTGCTCGCGGTGGCGGAGCATGATCACGGGCAGTTCGTGCTCGGTCTGGCCGGCCAGCCAGGCGAGCGCGTCGGCGTCGGTCGTGTACCCGGTCTTGGTCTTCTTGGTCTTCGGGAGGTTCAGCTCGCCGAAGAAGACCTCCTGGAGCTGCTTGGGCGAGCCGAGGTTGAACTCGTGGCCGACGGAGGCGTGCGCCTCCTTCACGGCCTGCTGGACGGCGCCGGCGAACTGCTGCTCCATGGCCTCCAGGTGCTCGCGGTCGGCGGCGATGCCGTGCCGCTCCAGGCGGGCGAGGAGGGCGGAGGTGGGCAGCTCGACCTCGTGGAGGAGCTCGCGGGCCCCGACCTCGCCGAGCCGCTCCTCGAAGGCCCCGCCGAGGTCGAGGACGGCGCGGGCCTGGGCCATGAGGGCCTCGGCCTCGGCGGTGTCGTCGGCGCCGAAGGCGAGCTGCCCGTCGGAGGCGGCCGCGGGGGCCAGCTCGCGGCCGAGGTACTCGATCGAGAGCGCGTCCAGGGCGAAGGAGCGGCGGCCGGGCTTGACCAGGTAGGCGGCGAGGGCGGTGTCCATGGTGACGCCCGCGACGCTCCAGCCGTGCTCGGGGAAGACCCGCATGGCGCCCTTGGCGTTGTGCATGACCTTGGGGCGGTCGGGGTCGGAGATCCACGCGGCCCAGGCCCGCTCGTCGGCCTCGTCGAGCTCGCTGGGGTCGAACCAGGCGGCGGCTCCCCCGGCGGCGGCGAGGGCGACCTCGCTGACGTTTCCGGTGCCGAGCGCCCAGCTGTCGACGGTGGCGACGCCCAGGGGCTCGGTGCCGTGCTCGGCGAGCCAGGGGGCGAGCTCGCCGGCGGAGAGGACGGAGCCGTCGAGCTCGACGCCCGCGGCGGGCGGCGGGGCGGCCTCCTCGGCGGAGCCCGGGTCGACGGCGAGGAGCCGCTCGCGCAGGGAGGGGTTGCGGATCTCCAGGGTGTCGAGGACGAGGGCGACGGCCGTCCGGTCGTACGGCTCGCGGGCCAGGTCGGCCACCGTCTTCGACAGCTCGACGTCCCGGACCATCTCGGTCAGGCGCCGGTTGAGCTTCACCGACTCCAGGTGGTCGCGGAAGTTCTGCCCGACCTTGCCCTTGACCTCCTCGGCCCGCTCGACGAGCTGGTCGAAGGAGCCGAACTGGGTGATCCACTTGGCGGCGGTCTTCTCGCCGACCCCGGGGATGCCGGGCAGGTTGTCCGACGGGTCGCCGCGCAGGGCCGCGAAGTCGGGGTACTGCGAGGGGCTCAGACCGTACTTCTCCTGGATCTTCTCCGGGGTGAAACGGGTCAGCTCGGAGACGCCCTTGGTGGGGTAGAGCACGGTGACGTGGTCGGTGACGAGCTGGAAGGAGTCCCGGTCGCCGGTGACGATCAGGACGTCGAAGCCCTCGGCCTCGGCCTGCGTGGCGAGGGTCGCGATGACGTCGTCCGCCTCGAAGCCGTCCACGGCGAAGCGCTGCGCGCGCATCGCGTCGAGCAGCTCGCCGATCAGCTCGACCTGCCCCTTGAACTCGTCGGGCGTCTTCGAGCGGTTCGCCTTGTACTCCGGGAACTCCTCGGACCGCCAGGTCTTGCGGGACACGTCGAACGCCACCGCGAAGTGCGTGGGCGTCTCGTCGCGCAGCGTGTTCGCCAGCATCGAGGCGAACCCGTAGATCGCGTTCGTCGGCTGCCCGGTCGCGGTGGTGAAGTTCTCCGCGGGCAGCGCGAAGAACGCCCGGTACGCGAGCGAGTGCCCGTCCATCAGGAGCAGGCGGGGGCGGGTGTCTGGGGTGTTCTTCGATGCTGTCTCGGCCACGGGACGATCCTGCCACGGCCCACCGACAATCCCCTCCCCACCGGCCGGGGTGCCGGACTGTCGGTGGCGCGTGACAGGATCGGAGACGTACGCCGCAGGACGACCGCTCAAGGGAGAGCGCGATGGTCAGCAAGCCGCCGGCCGGTGACCCGGTCCAGGACGCACCGCAGGTCACGCCGCCGCAGCACGCCGCCGCCGGGCTGCCCGCCGTCGGACACACCCTGCGGATCGCCCGCGAGCAGATGGGGTCCCTGCGCACCGCGCGGACCCTCCTGAAGGTCAACCAGAAGGACGGCTTCGACTGTCCGGGCTGCGCCTGGCCCGAGGAGGACAAGCGGCACGTCGCGGAGTTCTGCGAGAACGGCGCGAAGGCCGTCGCCGAGGAGGCGACGCTGCGCCGGGTCACCCCGGAGTTCTTCGCCGCGCACCCGGTCGCGGACCTCGCGGAGCGCAGCGGGTACTGGCTGGGCCAGCAGGGCCGCATCACGCAGCCGATGTTCCTCCCCGAGGGCGGCGACCGGTACGAGCCGGTGACCTGGGAGCGGGCCTTCGGGATCCTCGCCGAGGAGCTGCGGGCCCTGGACTCCCCCGACGAGGCGCTCTTCTACACCTCGGGGCGCACCAGCAACGAGGCGGCGTTCCTGCTCCAGCTCTTCGCCCGCGAGTTCGGCACCAACAACCTGCCGGACTGCTCCAACATGTGTCACGAGTCCTCGGGATCGGCCCTGACGGAGACCATCGGCGTCGGCAAGGGCAGCGTCTCCCTGGAGGACCTGCACCGGGCGGACCTGATCGTCGTGGCCGGGCAGAACCCGGGCACGAACCATCCCCGGATGCTGTCTGCCCTGGAGAAGGCGAAGGCCGCGGGCGCCCGGATCATCTCGGTGAACCCGCTGCCGGAGGCCGGCCTGGAGCGGTTCAAGAACCCGCAGACCCCCCTCGGCATGGTCAGGGGCGCCGCGCTCACCGACCTCTTCCTCCAGATCCGGATCGGCGGCGACCAGGCCCTCTTCCGCCTCCTCAACAAGCTGGTCCTGGAGACCCCCGGCGCCGTGGACGAGGAGTTCGTACGCGAACACACCCACGGGTACGAGGAGTTCGCGGCGGCCGCCGGGGAGGCCGACTGGGACGAGACCCTGGCGGCGACCGGTCTGGAGCGCTCCGAGATCGAGCGGGCCCTGGAGATGGTCCTCGCCTCGGAGCGGACCATCGTCTGCTGGGCGATGGGCCTCACCCAGCACAAGCACTCCGTGCCGACCATCCGCGAGGTGGTCAACCTGCTGCTCCTGCGCGGGAACATCGGGCGGCCGGGCGCGGGCGTCTGCCCGGTGCGCGGCCACTCGAACGTGCAGGGCGACCGGACCATGGGCATCTTCGAGCGTCCCGCGCCCGCGTTCCTCGACGCCCTGGACAAGGAGTTCGGGATCGTCTCGCCGCGCCACCACGGCTTCGACGTGGTCCGCTCGATCCAGGCGCTGCGCGACGGCGAGGCGAAGGTGTTCTTCGCGATGGGCGGCAACTTCGTGGGGGCGACGCCCGACACGGAGGTCACCGAGGCGGCGATGCGCCGGGCCCGGCTGACCGTCCACGTCTCGACCAAGCTGAACCGCTCGCACGCGGTGACGGGCACGCGCGCGCTGATCCTGCCCACCCTCGGCCGCACCGACAAGGACGTCCGGAAGGCCGGGCGGCAGTTCGTGACGGTCGAGGACTCGATGGGCCTGGTGCACGCCTCCCGGGGCAACCTGCCCCCGGCGAGCCCGCACCTGCTGTCCGAGCCGGCGATCGTGGCCCGGATGGCCCGCGCCGTCCTCGGGGAGGCGTCGGCCACGCCCTGGGAGGAGTTCGAGGCCGACTACGCCCGGATCCGGGACCGCATCGCCCGTGTGGTGCCCGGCTTCGAGGACTTCAACGCCCGGCTCGCGGCGGACCCGGGCGGCTTCGCGCTGCCGCACGCCCCGCGCGACGAGCGCCGCTTCCCCACCAAGACCGGCAAGGCCAACTTCACGGCCGCGCCCGTCGAGTACCCGAGGGTGCCGGAGGGCCGGCTGCTCCTCCAGACGCTGCGCTCGCACGACCAGTACAACACCACGATCTACGGTCTGGACGACCGCTACCGGGGCATCAAGGGGGGCCGCCGGGTCGTCCTGGTGCACCCGGAGGACGCGGCGGCCCTCGGTCTGGCCGACGGGGCGTACGCGGACCTGGTGAGCGAGTGGACGGACGGCGTCGAGCGGCGGGCGCCCGGCTTCCGGGTGGTGCACTACCCGACGGCCCGGGGGTGCGCGGCGGCCTACTACCCGGAGACGAACGTCCTGGTGCCGCTGGAGTCGACGGCGGACGTCAGCAACACCCCCGCGAGCAAGTCCGTGATCGTCCGTCTGGAACAATCCCCTTCCACCTGAGCAAACGCTTAGTACGCTCGGGCGGAAGCAACGCGATCGGTGCGATCGGCGCGGTCCCCGCGATCGGCGGGACCGCTCCGGTCGGAGCCGTACGAAGACGAACGGAGCCGGGTCATGGGTGAGCAGCAGCACGTGAAGTTCCCGCAGGAGGTCATCGACGAGTACGCGGCGCTCGGCGTCGACCTCCCGGCCCTCTTCTCGGCGGGGCACCTCGGCAACCGGATGGGCGTGCAGATCCTGGAGGCCTCGGCCGAGCGGGTCGTCGGCACCATGCCGGTGGAGGGCAACACGCAGCCGTACGGACTGCTGCACGGCGGGGCGTCGGCGGTCCTCGCCGAGACGCTGGGCTCCGTCGGTTCGATGCTGCACGGCGGGGTCTCCCGCATCGCGGTCGGCGTCGACCTCAACTGCACCCACCACCGGGGGGTCCGCAGCGGCCTGGTGACCGGCGTGGCGACCCCGGTGCACCGCGGCCGGTCCACCGCCACGTACGAGATCGTGATCACCGACGAGCAGGACCGGCGGGTCTGCTCGGCGCGGCTGACCTGCATGCTGCGCGAGGTCTCCGCGAAGGACGCGGGCGACCTGCCCGCGGCGGGCCGGTCCAACGGCTCCTGAGGCCGAGCGGTCCCCGGAGGCAGAGCGGAGCGGTCGGCGCGAACGGTACGAACCGCACGAAGGGTACGAGCGGCGGGGGCGGTGCGGGAGAGCACCGCCCCGCCGGCGTCTTCCCGGCCCCCTCCCACCGCCTGCCACCTTTCCCCAACTCCCTTTTCGCCATGGGCTCTTGTCCGGCGCGACAGGAAGGACTTCACTGGCGGGGCTCCCCCGGGAGACATCCGCTCCGTCCGCCCGCCGAGGGGACCCCATGGCCGTCCCACACACCACTTCCGCCCCGACTCGCCCCGTAATCACCGCAGTCGCGGGCGACACGCCCCGTCACACCGCCGACGTCGCATATCGGCCGCACCCCGCCGGCGTCCGCCGCCTCCCGAAGCGGCGGGTCCGACTCCCGTGACGGGAGGGCGACTTCGCCTCGTCGGGGCCGCGCTCGCCGCGGTCCTGGCCGGCTGCGCGCCGGCCCCGACGGGCGGCCACGACGCGCCGACGGAGTCCGCGTCCCCCGTCAGGACCCCCGAGGACATTTGCGCGGACCTCGTGTCGTACTGGGTGAAGGAGGCCCTGAAGGGCAGCTCGTGGGCGGGGCTGGACTGGGAGCAGAAGGGCCTCTCCAACGAGCAGTACGAAATCCACGACGAGGTGCTCGCGGCGGCCCTGGCGGAGGAGCGGCGGGCGGGACGCGGGGCGGCCTCGGCCTTCGCCGACCGGGAGGCGCGGCGCCGCTGCGAGGAGGCGAGGGGCGCGACGGGGAGCTCGGAGAACTGGCGGTCGTGAACGGGCCGCCCTCCCGGGCGCGTCGAACAGAACGATCTCGGCCAGCAGCCCCGTGACGCTCCGTGACGATCGCGCGGTGTTCCGGCGGAGGCGTCCGCGCGGCTCCTCCGTCCGCTCACCAAAAGGGCCGTGTCCGATATCCGGAGAGTCCCCCGAGGGGGCCGTCAGGAGCATGATCCGTTCAAGCCCCTTAGCGGAACTGGGCGTTCTCACTATGTGAACACCGCGCTACGAGCCGCTATCGCCCGCTTTGCCCACCCGATGCACACGGCATCCGCCCGTCGGCATAACAAGACAGTCACATCATGACCCCGGCGCTCCCCGACCCTCCCCACCTGCGCTTAGAGTCACGGCCAGTCACCGCGCCGCCGGGCGCTTCCACTGCACGGCCCCGTTCGATCCAGTACGGCCCGGCATCGAAAACGGCACCTCTAGCTACACAGCTTCACGGCACCGCCTCAGCTCGAGGGGGCCGCGCCAGGGAAAGGATTCTTCGTGCGACACCGTTCACTCCTCATCCTCACCAGTGTGCTCACCACCGGAGCGCTCACCCTCACCGCCTGCGGTTCGCGCGACGACAAGGGCAGCTCCGGCGACGGAAACGGTGGCGGTAGCACCACGACCGTCGTCATCGGCGTCGACGCCCCCCTGACCGGCTCGCTCTCCGCCCTCGGCCAGGGCATCAAGAACTCCGTGGACCTCGCGGTCAAGACCGCGAACAAGAACAACGAGGTTCCCGGCGTCACCTTCAAGATCGAGGCCCTGGACGACCAGGCCGTCCCCGCCTCCGGCCAGGCCAACGCCACCAAACTGGTCGGCAACAAGGACGTCCTCGGCGTCGTCGGCCCCCTGAACTCCGGCGTCTCCCAGCAGATGCAGGGCGTCTTCGCCGCCGCCAAGCTGGCCCAGGTCTCCCCCGCCAACACCAACCCGGCGCTCAGCCAGGGCGACAACTGGGGCAAGGGCGAGTACAAGCGCCCCTTCGCCACCTACTTCCGCACCGCCGCCACCGACGTGGTCCAGGGCAAGTTCGCCGCCCAGTACCTCTTCAAGGACGCCGGCAAGAAGAAGGTCTACGTCGTCGACGACAAGCAGACCTACGGCGCCGGCCTCGCCGCGATCTTCAGCGACGAGTTCAAGCGCCTCGGCGGCCAGGTCGTCGGCACCGACCACGTCACCGTCAAGGAGACCGACTTCTCGGCCACCGCCGACAAGGTCAAGTCCTCCGGCGCCGACTCCGTCTACTTCGGCGGCCAGTACCCCGAGGGCGGCCTGCTCTCCGACCAGATCAAGAAGACCGGCGCCAAGATCCCCGTCATGGGCGGCGACGGCATCTACGACCCCGCCTTCATCAGCGCCTCCGCCGAGGCCAACGACGGCGACCTCGCCACCTCCATCGGCTACCCCGTCGAGAAGCTCGACACCGCCAAGAAGTTCATCGCGGACTACAACGCCGGTGGCTACAAGGACCCGTACGCGGCCTACGGCGGCTACTCCTACGACGCCGGCTGGGCCATCATCCAGGCCGTCAAGGCCGTCGTCGCCGCCAACAGCGGCAAGCTCCCCTCCGACGCCCGCGCCAAGGTCACCGAGGCCCTGGGCAAGGTCTCCTTCGACGGCGTGACCGGCAAGGTCTCCTTCGACGAGTTCGGCGACACCACCAACAAGCAGCTCACGGTCTACAAGGTCGAGGGCGGCAAGTGGATCGACGTCAAGAGCGACACCTTCAACCAGTAGTCCCGCAGTCCGGTAACCCCTGAGGTCACCGCCCGGCCCCGGCCGGAACCCCGTACCACCTGACCCAAGCCGCGCGAGGGCGCAAACAGCGCCCTCGCGCGGAGTCTTATCCGACAAGCTCATCGGAGGCCTGCGGTGCACGAACTGCCGCAACAGCTGGCCAACGGCCTGGCCCTCGGTGCCCTCTATGGCCTCATCGCCATCGGGTACACCATGGTCTACGGCATCGTCCAGCTCATCAACTTCGCCCACGGCGAGATCTTCATGATCGGGGGCTTCGGAGCCCTCACCACCTACACCGCTCTCCCGAGCGGCACGTCCCTGCTGGTGGCGATACCGCTCATGATCGTCGGTGGCGCGATAGCCTCCGTGGCCGTCGCCACCGCCGCCGAGCGCTTCGCCTACCGCCCCCTGCGCGGCGCTCCCCGACTCGCACCCCTCATCACCGCGATCGGCCTGTCCATCGCCCTCCAGCAGATCGTCTGGCAGTTCTACCCGGACGCCAAGAAGGCCGTCAGCTTCCCCGAATTCAAGGGCGAAGCCTTCCAGATCGCCGGAAACCTCTCGATCCAGCGCGCCGACGCCTTCGTCCTCGCCCTCGCACCCCTGTGCATGCTCGCCCTCGGCGTCTTCGTCTCCAAGAGCCGCAGCGGCCGCGCCATGCAGGCCACCGCACAGGACCCCGACACCGCCAAGCTGATGGGCATCAACACCGACCGCATCATCGTCATGGCCTTCGCCATCGGTGCCGCGTTCGCCGCCGTCGCCGCCGTCGCCTACGGCGTCGACAAGGGCCAGATCAACTTCGAGATGGGCTTCATCCTCGGCCTCAAGGCCTTCACCGCGGCCGTCCTCGGCGGCATCGGCAACATCTACGGCGCCATGGTCGGCGGCGTCGTCCTCGGCATCGCCGAGTCCCTCTCGATCGCCTACATCGAGGACGTCCCCGGCATGCAGCAGCTCGGCGGCGGCGCCTGGGCCAACGTGTGGGCCTTCGTCCTCCTCATCCTCGTACTCCTCGTGCGGCCCCAGGGCCTGCTCGGCGAACGCGTCGCGGACAGGGCGTGAGCACCATGACCGAAAACCTGCCCAAGAACCCGGCCGCACCGAAGTCCACCGCACTCCTGTGGACCGTCGTCGGCGGCAGCATCGCCACCGTCGCCAGCACCTTCCTCGCCTGGACGTGGACCACCGCCTTCCCCGGCAACCTCACCGTCTACGGCTACCCGGCCGAACTCCAGCTCCTCACCCTCGTCGGAGCCGTCCTCACCGCCGCCCACGCGCTCTCCGCGCTCGGCATCAAGGGCCTCGGCTGGCTCACCCCCACCGGCGCCCGCAAGGCCACGTGGATCCTGGCCCTCGGCACCTTCGCCACCACCCTCTTCACCGCGCTCGCGATCATCGTCGAGCTCGGGGCCCTGGTGGACCTGGAGCCCGGCGCCGGCGTCGCCGTCCTCGCCGCCGCCCTCGCCGCGATCGCCGCGTACAAGCTCCCCGACGACACCCGCAAGGCCTCCCCCGCCAAGGAGCTCCCCTCCTGGGCCGAGATCCTGCTCATCGTCGTCGTCTTCGCCATCGGCCTCTTCGTCGTCACCTTCGGCATCGACACCGACGACTCCGAGCCCCAGCTCTTCATCGCCTACCTGATCCTCGTCGGCTTCACCGCCACCGCCCTGATCAAGTCCGGCCTCCTCGCCCGCGTCTCGGCGATCACCGCACGGAACCGCCAGGTCACCGTCACCGCCAGCCTCGCCGCGGCCATCGCCTTCCCCTTCATCCAGCAGAGCGGCGACACGTACACCCTGATCGCGGTCAACATCCTGATCTTCGCGACCGTCGCACTCGGCCTGAACATCGTCGTCGGCCTCGCCGGCCTCCTCGACCTCGGATACGTCGCCTTCCTCGGCGTCGGCGCCTACACCGCCGCCCTGGTCTCCGGCGCCACCTCCTCCGCCTTCGGCGTCCAGTTCCCCTTCTGGGCCTCGGCGCTCACCGGCATGGCCGCCTCCCTGGTCTTCGGCGTGATCATCGGCGCACCCACCCTGCGCCTGCGCGGCGACTACCTCGCCATCGTCACCCTCGGCTTCGGAGAGATCTTCCGCATCGCCATGGGCAACCTCGACGGCACCTCCGGACCGAAGATCACCAACGGCCCCAACGGCATCCCGAACATCCCCCAGCTGGAGTTCTTCGGCTACAACTTCGGCGAGTCCCACACGGTCCTCGGCATCGAACTCGGCGCCTACGCCAACTACTACCTGCTGATGATCCTGGTCATGGCCCTGGTCATCATCGTCTTCTCCCGCGCCGCCAACAGCCGCATCGGCCGCGCCTGGGTCGCCATCCGCGAGGACGAGACCGCCGCCACCGCCATGGGCATCAACGGCTTCCGCGTCAAGCTCGTCGCCTTCGCCCTCGGCGCCGCCCTCGCCGGCCTCGCCGGCACCGTCCAGGCCCACGTCAACACCACGGTCGTCCCCGAGAACTACGTCTTCGCCGGCCCCGTGCCGCCGAACTCCGCGTTCCTCCTCGCCGCCGTCATCCTCGGCGGCATGGGCACCATCAACGGACCCATCCTGGGCTCCGCGCTCCTCTTCCTGATCCCGGCCAAGCTGCAGTTCCTCCAGGACTACCAGCTCCTCGGCTTCGGCGTCGCGCTGATCCTGCTCATGCGCTTCCGCCCCGAGGGCCTGATCGCCAACAAGCGCGCGAAGCTGGAATTCCACGAGAACGACGAGCAGCCCGCCGTACCGGAACCACGACCCTCCGAGGAGTCGGGCGTCGGCACGGCGAAGGCAGGGGCGTGACGCCATGACCACCATCACCAAGGACACCGCCACGGCCGCCACCGTCCTCGACGCCAGCGGGGTGACCATGCGCTTCGGCGGCCTCACCGCCGTCCGCGACGTCAACCTCACCGTCCGCGAGGGCGAGATCGTCGGACTCATCGGCCCCAACGGCGCCGGCAAGACGACCTTCTTCAACTGCCTCACCGGCCTGTACGTCCCCACCGAAGGACAGGTCAGCTACAAGGGGACCGTCCTCCCCCCGAAGCCCCACCTGGTCACCCAGGCCGGCATCGCCCGCACCTTCCAGAACATCCGTCTCTTCTCCAACATGACGGTCCTGGAGAACGTCCTCGTCGGCCGCCACACCCGCACCAAGGAAGGGCTCTGGTCCGCCCTCCTGCGCGGCCCCGGCTTCAAGAAGGCCGAAGCCGCCTCCCGGGAACGGGCCATGGAACTCCTGGAGTTCGTCGGCCTCGCCCCCAAGGCCGAACACCTCGCCCGGAACCTGCCCTACGGCGAGCAGCGCAAGCTGGAGATCGCCCGCGCCCTCGCCAGCGACCCCGGCCTGCTCCTGCTCGACGAGCCGACCGCCGGCATGAACCAGAGCGAGACCCGCACCACCGAGGAACTCGTCTTCGCCATCCGCGACCTCGGCATCGCCGTCCTGGTCATCGAGCACGACATGAAGTTCATCTTCAAGCTGTGCGACCGGGTCGCCGTCCTCGTCCAGGGCGAGAAGCTCGTCGAGGGCACCTCCGAGGTCGTCCAGAACGACGAACGCGTCGTCGCCGCCTACCTGGGCACCCCCTACGAGGGCGCGCCCGGCGCGGAGGAGGCCGCCGAGGTCGAGGTCGCCGAGGCCCACGCCCACGGCACCGCCGCCCCCGCCCCGACCGCTGTTCCGGCTCAGGCCCCGGCCCCGGAAACGGACGCGGACGACGCGGCCACGGACGACGCGGACCCGGCGGACGACGCGGGCACCCCCGCCGAAGCCGGCTCCGGCGACGCGAACAGCACCACCGAAGGAGACTCCAAGTGACCGCGCTTCTGGAGGTCGAGGACCTCAGGGTCGCCTACGGCAAGATCGAGGCCGTCAAGGGCATCTCCTTCTCCGTCGAGGCGGGCCAGGTCGTCGCCCTGATCGGCACCAACGGCGCCGGCAAGACCACCACCCTGCGCACCCTCTCGGGCCTGATCAAGCCCACCGCGGGCCGGATCACCTTCGACGGCCAGGAGCTCAACGGCATCCCGGCCCACAAGGTCGTCTCGCTGGGCCTGGCCCACTCCCCCGAGGGACGCCACATCTTCCCCCGGCTCTCCATCGAGGAGAACCTGCGGCTCGGCGCCTTCCTCCGCAAGGACAAGGCCGGCATCGAGCGGGACATCCAGAAGTCCTACGACCTCTTCCCCATCCTGGGCGAGCGTCGCAAGCAGGCCGCCGGAACCCTCTCCGGCGGTGAGCAGCAGATGCTCGCGATGGGCCGGGCCCTCATGTCCGAGCCCAAGTTGCTGATGCTGGACGAGCCGTCCATGGGCCTCTCCCCGATCATGATGCAGAAGATCATGGAGACCATCGAGACCCTGAAGTCCGAGGGCATGACGATCCTGCTCATCGAGCAGAACGCGCAGGCCGCCCTCTCCCTCTCGGACTACGGCTACGTACTGGAGGTCGGCACCATCAAGCTGTCCGGCACCGGACAGGACCTCCTCGTCAACGACGACGTCCGCAAGACGTACCTCGGCGAGGACTGACCCCCTCCGTACACCCTCTCCGTACCCACGGAAGCCGAAGGCCCACCCCCACAACGCCGTGGGGGCGGGCCTTCTCCCGTACGTACGGAGCCGCTCACTGCTCCTTGTTCTTGGCCGCCTTCTTCTCCTCGGCGTCCTCGATGACCGCCTCCGCGACCTGCTGCATCGACATCCGGCGGTCCATCGACGTCTTCTGGATCCAGCGGAACGCGGCCGGCTCCGTCAGGCCGTACTGGGTCTGCAGGACCGACTTCGCCCGGTCCACCAGCTTCCGGGTCTCCAACCGCTGCGAGAGGTCCGCGACCTCCTTCTCCAGCGCCCGCAGCTCCGCGAACCGGGAGACCGCCATCTCGATGGCCGGCACCACGTCGCTCTTGCTGAACGGCTTCACCAGGTACGCCATGGCACCGGCGTCCCGGGCCCGCTCGACCAGCTCGCGCTGCGAGAAGGCGGTGAGCATGAGGACGGGGGCGATGGACTCGCCGGCGATCTTCTCGGCGGCCGAGATGCCGTCGAGGACGGGCATCTTCACGTCGAGGATGACGAGGTCGGGGCGGTGCTCACGGGCGAGCTCGACGGCCTTGGCGCCGTCCCCGGCCTCGCCGACGACCGTGTAGCCTTCTTCCTCGAGCATCTCTTTGAGGTCGAGACGGATCAGGGCCTCGTCCTCGGCGATGACGACACGGGTCGTCAGCGGCGGAACGTGCGGCGCCTCGGCGTCGTCGGCGGGCTGGGGCGACTCGGGGGCGGTCACGGGGGCTCCTCGTTGCAGGGCAGCTACTGCTACATGAGCCTACCTAGGTCCTGTATGTTTGAGGCACGGCAGGTTGCCCATGACCTTCGTTTCGAAGGATGCCCCGGTAGCCCAGCGGTTAGAGGCGATGGTCTCAAACACCATACAGCGTGGGTTCGAATCCCACTCGGGGCACTTTCCCTTCGATTCCAATGCCTGGTCATGCCAACTGCCGTTCACTCACACAGGTGAGCGTGGTTTCAAATCCAGCGCGGCCCGATGCGACTTCCACAAAGCTCGCACCCATGTACGCTCTCGCAGCGCGTGCGCACGCTCTCGCCCTCCTCGACAGCGGACGCAGCCTCAACTCCGTGAGCAAACAGACCGGCATCTCCCGAGCCGCACTGCGCACCTGGCAGACGTGTCCCGAGCCCCTTCGCCGTATGGACGGACCATGCCCGAGATGCCGTCCGCTCCCCGGGCCGCCGGACGACATCGCTGCGTACGCCTATCTGCTCGGGCTCCACCTGGGCGACGGCTGCATCAGTGATCATCCCCGGGGCGGCCATTACCTCCGCATCGCCTGCGCGGACGCCTGGCCCGGACTGATCGAAGCGTGCCGCTCGGCAGTCCTGGCCGTACAGTCCACGGGGAGTGCCTGCGTGCTGCAGAAACAAGGGTGCGTCATGGTCACGAGTTACGGTCGCCACTGGAAATGCCTCTTTCCCCAACACGGCCCCGGCAAGAAGCACGAACGGGAGATCGCCCTCGGACCCTGGCAGCAGGCGATCGTCGACGATCGACCCTGGGAGTTCGTTCGCGGGCTGGTCCACTCCGACGGGTGTCGGATCATCAACTGGGCCACCCGTGTCGTGAACGGCGAGCGGAAGCGGTACGAGTACCCCCGGTACTTCTTCACCAACGTCTCGGACGACATCCGGAGGCTCTACACCGACACCCTCGATGGGCTCGGCGTCGAGTGGACGCACTGCAGTCGCGGCGGGAGGCCCTACAACGTGTCCGTCGCTCGTAGGGCCTCCGTCGCGCTCATGGACCCTCACGTGGGGTCCAAGCGGTGACGATCTAGGGTGCCCAGGGCTTCAGCATGTCCTTCATCGCGTCCGTGAGGGCGAACTGCAGCAGCGGGCCGTAGGTGACGCGGCCGACGCCGAGGCGGCGGAAGCGGGCGAGGTCGTGCTTGACGGGGTGGGCCGTGGAGTTGACGGGGACGGTGACCGCGGCGACGACCGCCGTGAGCAGGTCGTCGTCGTCCTGGATGCCCACCGGGTAGACGCTGTCGGCGCCGGCCCGTTCCATGGCCCGCAGGCGTTCGATCGCCTGGTCGAGGACGGCGGAGGGGTCGTCCGCGTGCAGGAAGAGGTCGGTGCGGCCGTTGATCCAGACGGGGATGCCCGCGTCGTCGGCCGCCGCGCGCAGGTCGGCGATGTAGTGCGCGTGTTCCTGCGTGTCGCGTACGCGTCCGCCGTCCGAGTGGACGGTGTCCTCGATGTTGAGGCCGACGCCGCCGGCCTCGGTGAGTCCGGCGATGAGGTCGGCGGGCTTCTGTCCGTAGCCGGCCTCCAGGTCGACGGAGACGGGGACGTCGACCGCGGCGGCGATCGGTCGGACGGCGGCGAGTACGTCCTCGAAGGTCTGGCCCTCGTGGTCGTCGGCTCCGCGGGAGTCGGCGAGGGGGTGGCTGCCGATGGTCAGCGCGGGGAATCCGGCGTCGGCCGCCGTCCGTGCGGACCAGACGTCCCAGACGGTCGGCAGGACGAGCGGCTTGTGGTCGGCGTGCAGTTGCTCGAGGCGTCGGGCGCGCTCGGTGACGGTGCGAAGGTCCATGTCGGGGACGCTACCCCCGGATCGCCGTGAGCAACGTGGAGGCGCGGGGCTATGTCAGCGGGTCTCCGATGTGGTGGACGCGGACCAGGTTGGTGGAGCCGGCGACGCCGGGCGGGGAGCCGGCGGTGATGACGACGGTGTCTCCCTTGGCGCAGCGGCCGATGCGGAGGAGTTCTTCGTCGACCTGGGCGACCATGGCGTCGGTGGAGTCGACGTGGGGGCCGAGGAAGGTTTCGACGCCCCAGGTGAGGTTGAGCTGGGAGCGGGTGGCGGGGTCGGGGGTGAAGGCGAGGAGGGGGATCGGGGAGCGGTAGCGGGAGAGGCGTCGGACGGTGTCGCCGGACTGGGTGAAGGCGACGAGGAACTTGGCGCCGAGGAAGTCGCCCATCTCGGCGGCGGCGCGGGCGACGGCTCCGCCCTGGGTGCGGGGCTTGTTGCGTTCGGTGAGCGGGGGGAGGCCCTTGGCGAGGACGTCTTCCTCGGCGGCTTCGACGATGCGGCTCATGGTGCGGACGGTTTCGACGGGGAAGCGGCCGACGCTGGTCTCGCCGGAGAGCATGACGGCGTCGGTGCCGTCGATGACGGCGTTGGCGACGTCGGAGGCCTCGGCGCGGGTGGGGCGGGAGTTGTCGATCATGGAGTCGAGCATCTGGGTGGCGACGATGACCGGTTTGGCGTTGCGCTTGGCGAGTTTGATGGCGCGCTTCTGGACGATCGGGACCTGTTCGAGGGGCATTTCGACGCCGAGGTCGCCGCGGGCGACCATGATGCCGTCGAAGGCGGCGACGATCTCCTCGATGTTCTCGACGGCCCGGGGCTTCTCGATCTTGGCGATGACGGGGAGGCGGCGGCCTTCCTCGTCCATGACGCGGTGGACGTCCTCGATGTCGCGGGCGCTGCGGACGAAGGAGAGGGCGATGACGTCGGCGCCGGTGCGCAGGGCCCAGCGGAGGTCTTCGATGTCCTTGTCGGAGAGGGCGGGGACGGAGACGGCGACGCCGGGGAGGTTGAGGCCCTTGTGGTCGGAGACCATGCCGCCCTCGATGACGCGGGTGCGGACGCGGGGTCCGTCGACGGCGGTGACTTCGAGGGTGACGCGGCCGTCGTCGACGAGGATGCGTTCGCCGGTGGCGACGTCGTCGGCGAGGCCGGTGTAGGTGGTGCCGCAGGTGTGGCGGTCGCCTTCGACGGGTTCGACGGTGATGGTGAATTCGTCGCCGCGTTCAAGGAGTACGGGGCCTTCGCGGAAGCGGCCGAGGCGGATCTTCGGGCCTTGAAGGTCGGCGAGGACGCCGACGCTGTGGCCGGTTTCGTCGGAGGCTTTGCGGACGCGTTGGTAGCGGTCCTCGTGTTCGGCGTAGGTGCCGTGGCTGAGGTTGAGGCGGGCGACGTCCATTCCGGCCTCGATCAATGCCTTGATCTGGTCGTATGTTTCGGTGGCGGGCCCAAGGGTACAAACGATTTTCGCTCGGCGCATGGGACGAGCCTAGGGCTTACCCATCAGTAGCGAATCGGACTGTCATGACTACTCAACGTCCTTTCCGTGAAAGGTTGTTGACAAGACTTGAATCTGTGCGTAGGGGTGCTCCGATGAGCGTTTTCGGCTTCCTTTCCGGCTGTTTCCGGCCCGCGCGCGTCGAACACTTTTCCACTCCGTAACCCGCGAGACCTGTTGCGGGCGGGCCTCCTGGGCCAGAATCTACGCGCGTTGTGCACCTGAGCGACGCCACTGGACCAAGGAGAAGCACATGCCGTTGAACCGCCGGACGTTCCTGGAGGGCTCCGTGGCCGTCGGAGCAGGGGCCGCCCTCACCGCCGGGGCCGTCGCCCCCGCCGAGGCCCACGGCCCCGGGCACGGACACCGCCCGAAGCCGGCCCGGCGGTACTCCTTCACCGTCATGGGGACGACCGACCTGCACGGCAACGTCTTCAACTGGGACTACTTCACGGACAAGGAGTTCGACGACAAGGCGCACAACGACGTCGGCCTCGCCAAGATCTCCACGCTCGTGGAGCGGGTGCGGAAGGAGAAGGGGCGGCGCAACACCCTCCTCATCGACGCCGGTGACACCATCCAGGGCACCCAGCTGTCGTACTACTACGCCAAGGTGGACCCGATCACCGCGCGACGCGGCCCGGTGCACCCGATGGCGCAGGCGATGAACGCCATCGGCTACGACGCCGCCGCCCTCGGGAACCACGAGTTCAACTACGGCATCCCGGTGCTGCGGAAGTTCGAGGAGCAGTGCGACTTCCCGCTGCTCGGTGCCAACGCGCTCGACGCGAAGACGCTGCGGCCGGCGTTCGCGCCGTACAGCATGCACCGGCTGCGGACGCCGTGCGGCCGGGACGTGAAGGTGGCCGTGCTCGGGCTGACCAACCCGGGGATCGCGATCTGGGACAAGGCGAACGTCGGCGGGAAGATGGTCTTCCCGGGCCTGGAGGAGCAGGCGGCGAAGTGGGTGCCGAAGCTGCGGTCGATGGGCGCGGACGTGGTGGTCGTGTCGGCGCACTCCGGTTCCAGCGGCACGTCCTCGTACGGTGACCAGCTGCCGTACGTGGAGAACGCGGCCGGGCTCGTGGCCGAGCAGGTGCCGGGCATCGACGCGATCCTCGTGGGGCACGCGCACACCGAGATCCCCGAGTACCGGGTGGCGAACGAGAAGACGGGCAAGGACGTCGTGCTCTCCGAGCCGCTGAAGTGGGGTCAGCGCCTCACCCTCTTCGACTTCGACCTGGTGTGGGAGAAGGGCCGCTGGACGGTCGAGAAGGTCGGTGCGCAGGTCCTGAACTCCAACACGGTGGAGGAGGACCGGAAGATCGTGCGGCTGCTCTCGGACGAGCACCGGAAGGTCGTCGCGTACGTCAACCAGGTCATCGGGACCTCGACGGCGGCGATGACCACGGCCGACGCGCCGTGGAAGGACGAGCCGATCATCGACCTGATCAACGTGGTGCAGGCGGAGACGGTGAAGGCGGCGCTCGCGGGTGGTGCGTACGCGGGCCTGCCGGTGCTGTCGCAGGCCTCCTGCTTCTCGCGTACGGCCCGGATCCCGGCCGGTCAGGTCACGATCAAGGACGCGGCGGGACTGTACCCGTTCGAGAACACGCTGGAAGCGCGGCTGCTGACGGGTGCGCAGCTGAAGGACTACCTGGAGTTCTCGGCGCGGTACTACGTGCGGACCCCGGCGGGGGCTCCGGTGGACACGGCGAAGCTGACGAACGCGGACGGCACGCCGGACTACAACTACGACGCGGTGTCGGGTCTGACGTACGAGATCGACATCGCGAAGGAGGCCGGGGCGCGGATCGTGAACCTGGCCTTCGAGGGGAGGCCGGTCGACCCGGCGGCGAAGTTCGTGCTCGCGGTGAACAACTACCGGGCGAGCGGTGGCGGCGCGTTCCCGCACGTGGCGAACGCGCCGCAGCTGTGGGCGGACTCGGACGAGATCCGGAACACCATCATCCGGTGGGTGCAGGCGAGGGGGACGGTCGACCCGGGGCAGTTCGCGTCGGTGGACTGGCGGCTGACCCGGGACGGCGTGCCGGTGTTCTAGTACGTCGTACGTCCTAGATGTTCTGTGCGAGAGGCGTCAGCTTCCGGCCCTGGGCCGGAATGCCGGGCGCCTCTCGTGTTTCCAGGCCGAAGCTGGTGAAGGCGGTGCGGCGCGGGAGGGGGTAGGGCTCCTTGCCGGTGATCGCGTTGAGGATGGTGGCGCTGCGCCAGGCGGCGAGGCCGAGGTCGGGGGCGCCGACGCCGTGGGTGTGGCGTTCGGCGTTCTGGACGTGGACGGCTCCGGTGATCGAGGGGTCGAGGACGAGGCGGTGGTGCTCGTCGACGCGGGGGCGTCCGGCGGAGTCGTGGCGCACGTAGGGGTCGAGGCCGGCGAGGAGGCGGTCGAGGGGGCGTTCGCGGTAGCCGGTGGCGAGGACGACGGCGTCGGTGGTGAGGCGGGTGCGGGCGGACTGCTGGACGTGTTCGAGGTGCAGTTCGATGCGGGTGGTGGCGACGCGGCCGGCGGTGCGGACGCGGACGCCGGGGGTGAGGACGGCGTCGGGCCAGCCGCCGTGGAGGGTGCGGCGGTAGAGCTCGTCGTGGATGGCGGTGATGGTGGCGTCGTCGATGCCCTTGTGGAGCTGCCACTGGCGGGGGACGAGGTCGTCGCGGACCTGTTCGGGCAGGGCGTGGAAGTAGCGGGTGTAGTCGGGGGTGAAGTGCTCCAGGCCGAGCTTGGAGTACTCCATGGGGGCGAAGGCCTCGGTGCGGGTGAGCCAGTGGATGCCCTCGGCTCCGGCGGGGCGGGCGCGCAGGAGGTCGAGGAAGACCTCGGCGCCGGACTGGCCGGAGCCGATGACGGTGACGTGTCCGGCGGCGAGGAGGGTGTCGCGGTGGGTGAGGTAGTCGGCGGAGTGGACGACGGGGACGCCGGGGGCGTCGGCGAGGGGCCGGAGCGGTTCGGGGACGTACGGTGCGGTGCCGACGCCGAGGACGACGTTGCGGGTGTAGGAGCGGCCGAGGGCTTCGGCTTCGCCGTCGGGGTCGATCTGGGTGTAGTCGACCTCGAAGAGGCGGCGTTCGGGGTTCCAGCGGACGGAGTCGACCTGGTGGCCGAAGTGGAGGCCGGGGAGGCGTTCGCTGGCCCAGCGGCAGTAGGCGTCGTACTCGGCGCGGTGGATGTGAAACTTCTCTGCGAAGTAGAAGGGGAAGAGGCGTTCGCGGCTCTTCAGGTAGTTGAGGAAGGTCCAGGGGCTGGCGGGGTCGGCGAGGGTGACGAGGTCGGCGAGGAAGGGGACCTGGAGGGTGGCGCCGTCGATGAGGAGTCCGGGGTGCCAGTGGAAGGCGGGGCGCTGTTCGTAGAAGGCGGTGGAGAGGCCGCCGGGGACGCCGTGGGCGAGGGCGGCGAGGGAGAGGTTGAAGGGGCCGATGCCGATGCCGACGAGGTCGTGGGGGCGGTCGGCGTCGGGCCGCTGCCCGTGGGGGTGGTCGGGGGCCGGGGTGTCCCGGGGGTGCGGGGGCCGGTCGGTGTCCTGTTCGGGGGTGGTGCCGGTCATCGGTGCGCGCTGCCTTCCACGAGGGTGATGAGCTGGTCCAGGTCGCCGGGGGTGGCGTGGGGGTTGAGGAGGGTGGCCTTGAGCCAGAGGCGGCCGTCGGCGCGGGCCCGGCCGAGGACCGCCCGGCCGTCGGTGAGGAGGGTGCGGCGGATCGCGGCGACGGCGGTGTCGTCGGCGTCGTGGGGGCGGAAGAGGACGGTGGTGAGGGCGGGGCGGGCGCGCAGGTCGAGGGCGGGGGTCTTCTCGATGCGGTCGGCGAGGTCCTGGGCGAGGTCCATGCAGGTGTCGACGAGGGCGCCGAGTCCGGTGCGGCCGAGGGCGCGGAGGGTGACGGCGGCCTTGAGGACGTCGGGGCGGCGGGTGGTGCGGGGGGAGCGGCCGAGGAGGTCGGGGAGGCCGGCGTCGGTGTCGTCGTCGGCGTTGAGGTAGTCGGCGGTGTGGGCGAGGGGGGCGAGGTCGGCGGTGTCGCGGACGGCGAGGAGTCCGGCGGCGGCGGGCTGCCAGCCGAGTTTGTGCAGGTCGACGGTGACGGTGCGGGCGCGGTCGAGGCCGTCGAGGAGCCGGCGGTGGGTGCGGCTGAAGAGGAGGGGGCCGCCGTAGGCGGCGTCGGCGTGGAGGTCGGCGCGGTGGGCGGCGCAGACGTCGGCGAGGGCGGGCAGCGGGTCGACGAGGCCTTCGTCGGTGGTGCCGGCGGTGGCGGCGACGAGGAGCGGGCCGGGGGTGGCGGTCAGGGCCGCGTCCAGGGCTTCGGGGTCGAGGGTGCCGCGCGGGGTGGGGACGACGACGGGGGCGGGGAGGCCGAGGAGCCAGGCGGCGCGCCGGAAGGAGTGGTGGGCGTTGGCGCCGACGACGGTGCGGAGGGGGCCTTCCCCGGTGTGGCGCTCCCGGGCGAGGAGGAGGGCGAGTTGGTTGGACTCGGTGCCGCCGGTGGTGACGAGGGCGTCGGGGCGGGGGGCGTCCGGGAACACCTCGGCGGCGAGCGCGGCGGTGACCCCGGTCTCCAGGGCGGAGGCGGCGGGGGCCTGGTCCCAGGAGTCCATGGAGGGGTTGAGCGCGGAGGCGGCCAGGTCGGCGGCGGCGGCGAGCGCGAGGGGCGGGGTGTGGAGGTGGGCGGCGCAGAGCGGGTCGGCGGGGTCGGCGGCGCCGGCGGCGAGGGCGTGGACGAGGGTGCGGAGGGCTTCGTCGGGGCCGGTTCCGGTCTCGGGGAGTACGGCTCCGAGTGCCGCCGTACGGCGTGCCACGGCTTCCGGTCCCCCGGCCGGGAGGGGCCCGCCCCGCTCCTCGGCCCCGGCGCGCAGGGCGTCGAGGACGGCGCCCAGGAGGGGCCGCAGGGCGTCGGCGCCGGGGGCGCCTC
Organism: Streptomyces cinereoruber; assembly: GCF_009299385.1. Taxonomy (NCBI): domain Bacteria; kingdom Bacillati; phylum Actinomycetota; class Actinomycetes; order Kitasatosporales; family Streptomycetaceae; genus Streptomyces; species Streptomyces cinereoruber. The sequence continues at coordinate 2,043,340 of NZ_CP023693.1, forward strand.
CGGCGAGGGGTGGGGGTGCGGCACGCATGGACGACAGGGTGCCGGGGGGTGCGGGCGTTTGTCCGGAGAGTGCGGGGGTGTGACCCGAACGGGGGACACGGGATGGTGTTTCGGGAGCGGGTGGTGCGGGGACCAGGGGTCCCCGCACCACGTCAGGCTCAGCCTTCCCTGACCTTCAGGGCCCGGCGGAGGTCGTCGAGCTGGTCGACGAGCTTGCGGCGGAGGGCCGGGATCATGGGGGTGTCGGCCAGGTGGCGTTCGCCGAGGGCGAGGGAGTCGGCGTCGACCGCGTACGCGGGGAAGGCGTAGCGGCCGGCGGCCTCGGCCATGGCGGGGCCGCGCCGGTCGCCGAGGGCGACGGCCGCCTCGTAGAAGCGGGGCACGTACTCGCTTACGAGGTCGGCCTGTTCGGGCTGCCAGAAGCCCTGGGCGGTGGCGGTGAAGAGGTAGTTGGAGAGGTCGTCGGAGTCGAAGAGGGCGGACCAGGCGGCCGCCTTCGCCTCGGGGTCGGGCAGGGCGGCGCGGCAGCGGGCGGCGCCCTCCCGGCCGGTGGCGCTGGGGTCGCGTTCCAGTTCGGCGGCGATGGCGGCCTCGTCGGTGGCGCCGAGGACGGCGAGCCGGGCGAGGATGCGCCAGCGCAGTTCGGGGTCGAGTTCGGGGCCGCCGTGGACGGTGCCCTCGTCGAGCCAGGAGGCGATCTTGTCGGGGGTGGTGGCGCTGTCGACGAAGGCGCGGACGGCGGTGAGGCGCAGTCCGGGCGCTTCGCCGTCCTCGGTGCGGCGCAGCAGGGCGCGGGCGATCCCGCTGATCGTGGCGAGGGCGGCGGGGCGCTGGTCGGCAGGGCCGTACCGGTCGGCGATCTGGTGGCGGGCGAAGGCCAGGACGCCCTGGACGAGGGCGAGTTCGGTCTCCTCGGCGAGGTGGGCGCCGGCGACGGCGAGGTGGTCGGCGGGGGCGAGGTCGCCGTCGCGGACCTGGTCGCGCAGCGCGTTCCAGACGACGGCGCGGGTGAGCGGGTCGGGGACGCGGGAGAGGCCGCGCAGGGCGGACTCGGCGGAGACCTCGTCGAAGCGGAGCTTGGTGTAGGTGAGGTCGCCGTCGTTGAGGACGACGAGGGCGGGGCGGGGGCCGGTGAGTGCGGCGGGGGCGTCCTGGGGGACGTCGAGTTCGCGGTGTTCGCGCAGGACGAGGTCGCCGGAGGGGTCGCGGTCGTAGACGCCGACGGAGATGCGGTGGGGGCGGGTGCCGGCGCGGTCGACGGTGAGGTTCCAGTGGAGGCCCTCGCCGTCGAGGCGGGGGGTGAGGGTGTCGACGCCGGTGGTGCGCAGCCACTGCTCGGCCCAGCCGTGGACGTCGCGGTCGGTGGCGGCGGCGAGGTTGTCGATGAAGTCGGCGAGGGTGGCGTTGCCGAACTTGTGCCGCTTGAAGTGGATGTTGATGCCGGCGAGGAAGTCCTTCTCGCCGAGCCAGGTGACGAGCTGGCGGAGGGCGGAGGCGCCCTTGGCGTAGGAGATGCCGTCGAAGTTGAGGAGGGCGGAGGCGGTGTCGGGGACGGCCTCGGGGTCGGGGGCGACGGGGTGGGTGGAGGGCCGCTGGTCGGCCTCGTATCCCCAGGCCTTGCGGGTGACGCCGAAGTCGATCCAGGTGTCGGGGAAGAGGTCGGAGCAGGCCTCGTTGACGGTCTGGTAGCCCATGTACTCGGCGAAGGACTCGTTCAGCCAGATGTCGTCCCACCAGCGGAGGGTGACGAGGTCGCCGAACCACATGTGTGCCATCTCGTGGGCGATGACCATGGCGCGGGTCTGGCGTTCGGTGACGGTGACGGCGGAGCGGAAGACGAACTCGTCGCGGAAGGTGACGAGGCCGGGGTTCTCCATGGCGCCGGCGTTGAACTCGGGGACGAAGGCCTGGTCGTACGAGTCGAAGGGGTACGGCTCGTCGAACTTCTCGTGGTACCGGTCGTAGCAGGCCTTGGTGACGGCGAGGATCTCGTCGGCGTCGGCGTCGAGGTGGGGGGCGAGGGAGCGGCGGCAGTGGATGCCGAAGGGGAGGCCGGCGTGCTCGGTGCGGACCGAGTGCCAGGGGCCGGCGGCGACGCAGACGAAGTAGGTGGAGAGGAGGGGGGTGGGGGCGGCCTTCCAGGTGCCGTCGGGCTGCCGTTCGGTGATGCCGTTGGCGAGGACGGTCCAGTCGTCGGGGGCGGTGACGGCGACCTCGAAGACGGCCTTGAGGTCGGGCTGGTCGAAGGCGGCGAAGACGCGCTGGACGTCCTCCATGAAGAGCTGGGTGTAGACGTAGGACTCGCCGTCGGTGGGGTCCGTGAAGCGGTGCATGCCCTCGCCCGTGCGGGAGTAGCGCATGGTGGCGGTGACCCGCAGCTCGTGCTCGCCCTCGGTGAGGCTCAGCGGGAGGCGGTTGCCGTCGAGGGCGGCGGGGTCGAGGGGCGCTCCGTCGAGGGTGGCGGAGTGCAGGGTGGCGGGCTTGAGCTCGACGAAGGTGTCCCCGGCGGCGCGGGCGGTGAATCGGACGGTGCTGGTGGACTCGAAGGTCTCGTCGCCGGTGGTGAGGTCGAGGTCCACCCGGTAGCGGTGGACGTCGAGGAGCTGGGCACGGGTCTGCGCTTCGTCGCGCGTCAGTACGGACATGGGCCCTATGCTGCCCGATGCCCGGAGCCTCCGGCAGGGGTGAGGGGAGAACCTTGCCGGGGCGTGACCTGCGGGGGCTCCCCTCCGGCGCGTTCCGTCAGCGCGTTCCGTCCGCGATCGTCTCGTGGTGGCGGATGACCTCGGCGATGATGAAGTTCAGGAGCTTCTCCGCGAAGGCGGGGTCCAGTTTCGCGCTCTCGGCGAGTTCCCGCAGGCGGGCGATCTGGCGGGCCTCGCGGGCGGGGTCGGCGGGCGGCAGCTGGTGCTCGGCCTTGAGGACGCCGACCTGTTGGGTGCACTTGAAGCGTTCGGCGAGCATGTGCACGACCGCCGCGTCGATGTTGTCGATGCTGTCGCGCAGCCGGGTCAGCTCGGCGCGCACGGCCGCGTCGGTGGCCGGGGCCTCTTCGGCGGTCGGGGTCGACGCGGGGGCCGGGGTCGGTGCGGAGGTCGGGGTCGGTGCGGAGGTCGGGGTGGAGTCGCTCATGACCTGCGAGCTTAGACGGAGCGCGGGGGGATCGTCGGCGGGTGTTCGGGATCCGGGACGCGGTTGCTCCAGCCGCCGGGCACGGACCGCCCCTGCTGTTCGCGGAAGCGGATGGGGGCGGTGCCGACCCGGCGGGTGAAGAGCCGGGAGAAGTAGGCGGGGTCGTCGTAGCCGACGCGGCGGGCGACGGCGGAGACGGGCAGTTCGGTGGCGGCGAGGAGTTCCTTGGCGCGGCCGAGGCGGACGGTGAGCAGGTAGTCCTTGGGGCTGCAGCCGGCGGCGCGGCGGACGGCGGTGCGCAGTTCGGCGGGGGTCATGCCGTGCCGGGCGGCGTGTTCGGCGACGGAGAGGGGCTGGAAGGCGTCGCGGGCGAGGGCGGTGAGGACGGGGTCGCCGTCGGCGTTGGTGTCGGCGCGGGCGCGGCGCAGGGCGACGAGGAGTTCGTGGACGGCGGCGCCGGTCTCGACCTCCAGGAGGGGGTTGCCGGGGCGTGCGGCGCGGGCGATCCGGGTGATGGCGGCGCGGGCGGGGGCGGCGTCGGAGAGGGGGACGACGGGCCGGTCGGGTTCGATGTAGCCGAGTTCGGTGTAGGTGGCGGCGGCGGGTCCGGAGAAGTCGACGAAGGCCTCGTCCCAGCCGGTGCCGGGGTCGGCGCCGTAGTGGTGGGGGGTGCCGGGGGTGAGCCAGATCAGGGCGGGGGCGGTGACGGCGGTGCGGCGTCCGTCGGCGCCCCGGTACCAGCCGCCGCCGGCGGAGACGACGACGGCCACGTGGTGGTCGAGGGTGCGGGGTCCGACGGTGGGCAGGGTGCCGTGCTGGAGTCCGACGCCGAGGCAGACGAGGCCGAGGCGGTGGTGGACGGGGCCGGGCGTGAAGTAGCGCATCCAGGTGTGGTACATGCGGTGGTGTCCCTTCCCCAGGACCTCGTGCGGGCGGATCCCGGGGCCTGTCCGACCCCGGTCCGCCGGACGGGCCCTAACGTCCAAACTGCGACGATCTTTGTCCATGGACGGGTTCGCCGCCAGGGGGTGAGGTGGTGCCCATGAGCACGTTCGCTGTGGGTGACGAGGACTTCCTGCTCGACGGGCGGCCGGTGCGGCTGCTCTCGGGGGCGCTGCACTACTTCCGGGTGCACGAGGGCCACTGGGAGCACCGGCTGGGGATGCTGCGGGCGATGGGCCTGGACTGCGTCGAGACGTACGTCCCGTGGAACCTGTACGAGCCGGAGCCCGGCCGGTACGGGGACGTGGCGGCGCTCGGCCGGTTCCTGGACGCGGTGGGGCGGGCGGGGATGCGGGCGATCGTGCGCCCGGGGCCGTACATCTGCGCCGAGTGGGAGAACGGCGGGCTTCCGCACTGGCTGACCGGGCCGCTCGGGCGGCGGGTGCGGACCCGGGACCCGGAGTTCCTGGCGCCGGTGGAGGCCTGGTTCCGGCGGCTGCTGCCGCAGGTGGTGGACCGGCAGGTGGACCGGGGCGGTCCGGTGGTCCTGGTGCAGGTGGAGAACGAGTACGGGAGTTACGGCAGCGACGGGGAGTACCTGGAGTGGCTGGCGGGGCTGCTGCGGGAGTGCGGGGTGAGCGTGCCGCTGTTCACGTCGGACGGCCCGGAGGACCACATGCTGACGGGCGGTTCGGTGCCGGGGGTGCTCGCGACGGCGAACTTCGGTTCGGGGGCGCGGGAGGGCTTCGCGGCGCTGCGGCGGCACCAGCCGTCGGGGCCGCTGATGTGCATGGAGTTCTGGTGCGGCTGGTTCGACCACTGGGGCACGGAGCACGCGGTGCGGGACGCGGCGGACGCGGCGGCGGCGCTGCGGGAGATCCTGGAGTGCGGGGCCTCGGTCAACGTGTACATGGCGCACGGCGGGACGAACTTCGGCGGCTGGGCGGGGGCGAACCGGGACGGGGAGCTGCACGACGGGCCGCTGCGGCCGACGGTGACCTCGTACGACTACGACGCTCCGGTGGACGAGGCGGGGCGGCCGACGGAGAAGTTCTGGCGCTTCCGCGAGGTCCTCGCGGAGTACGCGGAGGGGCCGCTGCCGGAGGTGCCGGAGCCCCCGGCCCGGCTCGCGGCCCCGGTGCGGGCCGGCTTCGAGGGGCGGGCGCCGCTGGACGCGGTCCTGGAGGTCCTCGGCGACGGGGAGGTGGTGGCGGTGGTGCCGCCGACCTTCGAGGAGCTGGGCGTGGACCGGGGCCTGGTCCGCTACCGGGTGGCGGTGCCGGGCCCCCGGCAGCCGTACCCGCTGGGGGTGACGGGGCTGCGGGACCGGGCGGTGGTGTACGTGGACGGGGTCCTCGCGGGGGCCCTGGACACGGGCGGCGGGGAGGACGTGGCGCTCGCGGAGCCGGTGGCGGGTCCGGCGGTGGTGGACCTGTGGGTGGAGTCCCTGGGGCGGGTCAACTACGGGCCGCGGCTCGCGGAGCCGAAGGGGATCACCGGGGGCGTGCGGCACGAGCGGCAGTACGTGCACGGGGTGCGGGCGCGGGCGCTGCGGCTGGACGCGTTCGGGACGGCGGCGGTCGGGAAGGTGCCGTTCGGGCCGGTGGCGGGCCACGGCGGTCCGGGGCTCTGCCGGGCGGTCCTCGACGTGGCGGGCGCGGGGGACGCGGTGCTGCGGCTGCCGGGCGCGACCCGGGGCTTCGTGTGGGTGAACGGCTTCTGCCTGGGCCGCTACTGGTCGGCAGGCCCGCAGGAGGCGCTGTTCGTGCCGGGGCCGGTGCTGCGGGAGGGGGCGAACGAGGTGTGGGTGTTGGAGCTGGAGGGGGAGGCGGGGTCCGGGGTGGTGCTGGACCCGGTGTGATCCCTGCCCTCCCGGGAGGGGGCGCGTGTCGTTCGCCGTCGAAGTGGCCCGCCTCATGGGTCCCCTGCCCTCCCGGGAGGAGGCGCGTGCACACCGGGCCGGCCCACACCGGCCCGGTGCACGGGAGGGGTGCTCCGGGGCCGAGGCCGCCCCGGAGCGCCCGTTCACGGGGTGCCGCTACAGCGTGGCGGCGGCGGACTTGATCGCGGCGGCGAAGGTCGAGACCTCCGTGTAGACGCCGGGGTAGTTGGGCCGGGCGCAGCCCTGGCCCCAGCTCACGATGCCGACCTGGACCCAGGCGCCGGCGTTGTCCTTGCGGAACATGGGGCCGCCGGAGTCGCCCTGGCAGGTGTCGGTGCCGCCCTGGGCGTAGCCGGCGCAGATCTCCTCGGAGGGGACGAGGTCGTTGCCGTAGGAGGCCCGGCAGGAGGCGTCGGAGACGAACGGGACGTTCGCCTTGAGCAGGTAGCGCTGCTGCGCCCCGCCCTCGCGGGCGGCGCCCCAGCCGGCCACCGTGAAGGTGCCGCTGTTGTAGGCGGTGGTCTCGGCGAGCTTGAGGGTGGGCAGCGAGGTGATGGGGGTGGCGAGCTTGATGAGGGCCCAGTCCTTGCCCTTGCCGTTGTAGCCGGGGGCCTGGAGGACCTTGGTCGACCGGACCTTGATGGCGCTGCTGCTCTGGAGGTCCACGACTCCGGCGGTGGCGGTGATGCTCGTGTTGTTGCCGGAGCCGTTCACGCAGTGGGCGGCGGTGAGGACGACCTGCGGGCTGATCAGCGAGCCGCCGCAGCCCATGGAGAGCCGGACCATCCAGGGGAACTCGCCCTGGGCGGCGCGGGTGCCGCCGACGACGGGCGCGGGGGCGGCGGAGGCGGTGGTGGTGGGCTGGAGGCTGACGGCCGCGAGGACGACGGCGCCGGCGGCGGCGAGCTTCTGGAGCGCGCGGACCACTCTGTTCTTCTTCACGTATCTGCCTTCTCTCGTGGGGGGTCGACCTCGACGACTTGTGACATGCGCTCGTCAAGGTGTGGTCCGCATTATGAACAGCGCTCAACCGCCGTCACAAGGAAGCCTTTTCGGCCAGATGCGATGTGAGGGACCGTACAGTGAACGGAAGGGGGGATCCGGCATGCCGCACCGTCACGAGGCCGACCGTGTCGTCCACGGCTTTCCGCACCGGGCCGTGGTCGAAGCCTCGCTCACCGCGCTCCACCGCCGCCTCTCCCCCGACGGCGTGCGCGCCTGGCCGACGAGCGTGACCGCCGACGACGTGGCCCTCGGCGACGGCGAGGACCTGCACCTGGGGACCCAGCGGGTGGCCCGCGCCCTCGTCCGGCACCTGCGGCTGCCCGAGGCCCGGATCGTGGTGACCTTCCGGCGGATGGAGCACGCCGGCACCGTCGAACTCGCGCCCGGCCCCGAGTACTTCGTGGAGGTGCACGAGCGCTTCCGGACCCGCCGCAGGGACGTGGGGGCGGTCCTCGCCCACGAGATCACCCACGTGCTGCTGCACCGCCTCGACCTGCGCTTCCCGCGCACCGCCGAGAACGAGATCCTCACCGACGTGGCCGCCGCCTACCTGGGCGCCGGCTGGCTGCTGCTCGACGCGTACCGCGAGGACGGCGTCGAGCACCAGAAGCTCGGCTACCTGACCCCGGAGGAGTTCGGCTACGTCCTCGCCAAGCGGGCCGAGGTCTTCGGCGAGGACCCCTCGCCGTGGTTCACCAGCCAGGTGGCGTACGACGCGTGGGTGCGGGGCCGGGCGGAGGCCGCCCGGGAGCGGACGGCGCCGCCGCTCGCCGGGGCGGGCCGGATCGAGCGCGGCCGGTACGTCTGGGAGCGGCGCCGGGGCCGGGCCGGCGAGGACGCCCCGTACGCCTTCGACGGCGGGGCCCCCGCCACCCGCGTCTCCTTCTCCTGCCCGGTCTGCCGTCAGCGGCTGCGGATCCCGGCCGGGCGGACGCTGCGGGTCCGGTGCGGGACGTGCGGCACGGTCCTGGAGTGCGCGTCCTGAGACCGCGTCCCCGGTCCCGGGCTCCTTCGGGAATCGATTTGCGCCATGTGCCGACGGCGGGTCAGGGTCGGGGCATGAGCACGTTGTTCGACGCGATCCTGCACGGCGACGAGGACGGGGCCGTACGGGCCCTGCGGGAAGGGGCCGACCCCGAGGGGCGGGAGGACGGCGAGACCGCCCTGTACCGGGCGGCCGTCGGCGGCGAGGCCGGAATCGTGCGGGTGCTGCTCGCCGCCGGGGCTGATCCGGGCCGGGGCAGCGGCGAGGAGGACGGCGACCTGCCGCTGTGCGGGGCGGCCTGCGTCGGGCACACCGAGACGGTACGGGCGCTGCTGGCGGCGGGCGCGGCGGCGGACCAGGAGGAGGGGTACGGCTTCACCGCCCTGACCTGGGCCCTGCGGCTCGGGTACGCCGACGTCGCGCGGCTCCTCCTGGAGCACGGCGCCGACCCCGACCGGCGCGGCCCCGACGGGCTCGCCCCGCTCCTCGCCGCCGCCCGGCGCGGCTCCACCGGCTGCGTGCGGGCGCTCCTGGACCACGGGGCGGGCGGCCGGGAGGCCGCGCTGCGGGAGGCGCGGCGGTGGATCGGCGCCGACATCGCGGCCGAGCTGCGGCGCGGGCTCGTCGCCGGGAACGAGGGCGGGCAGACGTACGAGGCGGTGGTCCGCCGGGTCCGGGAGGACGGCGGGATCACGGTCGTCGTGGAGCTGCTGCGGGAGGACGGCGCCCCCGGGCGCGGCAACGACCGGCAGACCGGGCACGCGGCGATCGCCACGCTCCTGGAGGCCTCGCTCGGCGTGCGCACCCCCGTGGAGGAACTGGCGGCGCGGGCGCTGCGCTGCGGCGACCCCGCGCTGGACGACTGGACGACGGCGGTGGCCGAACTGGCGGGCCGGGCCGACGAGGAGACCTTCGTGGCGGCGGCCGGCTGGTGCGCCTACCGCGATCCGCTGCGGCGGGCGCTCGGCGCGCGGGTCCTGGGTGCGCTGCCGGGGTTCGCGCAGAGCGCCGTGCCGGTCCTGCGGCGGCTCGCGGCGGAACCGGCGGGCGCCGCGGGGACCGCGCGGGAGCCGCTCCTGTCGGTGGTGACGGCGCTCGGGGAGTGCGGGGACCCGGCGGCCGTGCCCGAACTGCTCGCGGCCGCCGGGCATCCCGACGCGGTGGTGCGCGGGGCCGTCGCGGGCGCCCTGGCCGGGATCGTCCCGGCCGGGCACGTCGAGGCCCTGGGGGTGCTGCTCGCGCTGAGCCGGGACGGCGACGCCCGGGTGCGGGACTGGGCGACGCTCGCGCTCGCCGAACTGCCCGACGACACCCCGCTCGTACGGGAGGGACTTGCCGAACGGCTCGCCGACCCCGACCCGGAGACGGCGGCGGAGGCGGCGCGCGGGCTCGCGATCCGCCAGGACCCGCGCGCCGTCGACGCCCTCGCCTCGGTCCTCGGGGACGGCGAGGCGGACGGCGCGGCGCGCGAGACGGCGCTCGCCGCCCTCGAACACGTCCGGGACCCCCGGGTCAGGACCCGCCTGGAGTGGACGGCCCCGCGCCGGACCTGAGCACCGCCGGACGCTCAGCAGCCGTAGTCGATCAGGTCGAACGACTAGGGGCGTGCGGTGCCGGACGCGGGCGGCGCCGTGGTCACGACACCGCCCGCGTCCGGATCCGTACGGGATTACGTGTTGTCGGCCGGCCGCTGCCGGGGGGCGCGGGGGCGACCCGTGCCCGCCGTCCGGCGCCCGCCGCGACCGCCCCCGGCGGAGGCGGAAGCGGAGGTCGAGGCGGCGGCGCGACCGGTGCCCGCGCCCCGGCCCGTACCGGCAGCACGGCCGCCGCCCGTACCGGAACCGCGGCCCCCGCCCGTACCCGTACCGGAGGCGGAGCCGCGCGTCGAGCCGGTGGACGCGCCGACGGGGGCGGATCCGGCCGGACGGCGACGGCGGCGACCGCCGCCGTTCCCGGCACCGGCGCCGGACCCGGCCGGCTTGCGGGGCGGGGTGGGCTGCGGGGTCTCGATGACGACCGGGACGCCCGAGGGCTCCCGGGCGCCGGTGAGCTCGGCCAGCTCCTCGTCGCTGGACTTGATCTGCGCCGTGCGGGGGCTGATGCCCGCGTTCGACATCAGGCGGCCCATGTCGCGCTTCTGGTCGGGCAGGACCAGGGTGAAGACGCTGCCGGACTCGCCGGCGCGGGCGGTGCGGCCGCCGCGGTGGAGGTAGTCCTTGTGGTCCATCGGCGGATCGACGTTGACGACCATGTCGAGGTCGTCGACGTGGATGCCGCGGGCCGCCACGTTCGTCGCGACGAGCGTGGTGACCTGCCCGTTCTTGAACTGGTCCAGGGTCCGGTTGCGCTGCGGCTGCGAGCGCCCGCCGTGCAGGCCGGAGGCCCGTACGCCGTTGGCGAGGAGCCGCTTGACCAGGCGGTCCACGGACCGCTTGGTGTCGAGGAAGAGGATCGTGCGCCCGTCGCGGGCCGCGATCCGCAGCGTGACGGCCTTCTTGTCGGTCTCGTCGGCCACGTACAGGACGTGGTGCTCCATGGTGGTGACCGCGCCGGCCGACGGGTCCACGGAGTGCACGACCGGGTCGTCCAGGAACATCTTGACCAGACGGTCGATGTTCCGGTCGAGGGTGGCCGAGAACAGCAGGCGCTGGCCGCCCGGCTCGACCTGCTTCAGGAGCTTGGTGACCTGCGGCAGGAAGCCCATGTCGGCCATCTGGTCGGCCTCGTCCAGGACGGTGACGGCCACCTGGTCGAGCCGGCAGTCGCCGCGGTCGATGAGGTCGGCGAGGCGGCCGGGGGTGGCGATGAGCACCTCGGCGCCGCGCCGCAGCGAGGACGACTGCCGGGTGATCGACATGCCGCCGACGACGGTGGTGATCCGCAGCCGCAGGGCACCGGCGTACGGGGTGAGGGCGTCGGTGACCTGCTGGGCGAGCTCGCGCGTGGGCACCAGGACGAGGGCGAGGGGCGCGGTCGGCTCGGCGCGGCGGCCCGCGGTGCGGGCGAGCAGGGCGAGGCCGAAGGCGAGGGTCTTGCCGGAGCCGGTGCGGCCCCGGCCGAGCACGTCGCGGCCCGCGAGCGAGTTCGGCAGGGTCGCGGCCTGGATCGGGAACGGCTCCGTGACGCCCTGCTCGCCGAGGGTCCGCAGCAGGCCCTCGGGCATGTCGAGGTCGGCGAAGGAGGCCACCGGGGGCAGCGCGGGCGTCACCGACACCGGCGGGGTGAACTCGCTCGGCGGCGGGGGCGCGGCGGGACGGCGGCCGCCGCGGGAGGCCTTCGGCTGGGACGTGGACTTCGCCTGCGCGGTGCGGGGGCCGCGCTTGTGGGGGCGCTCGGAGCGGGTCATTCGTGCCTTTCTGGCCGGTGCGCCGCCGAGCCCTGCTGGCCGGGTGCGCGGCGCAGCGGGGGCCCGCACCTGCGCGATGCGGGCCCCGGCTGCTCTGTCCGGAGCGCGCGGTGCGGGCTCCGGTCTGTCTGCTGCTGCCGGGACACTCCGTGGGGGTCCCGGCCGTCTCCTGCTTCTGCCGCCGGAGGGCGTGTCACGGCCGACGCGTGCTGCGTCCGACCCGTACCACGGCTCCGGTCGTCTCTACCGGAACAATAGTGCGCCCCGGGACCTTCCCGCCCCGCCCGCCCGATGCCCGGACGGATCGGCCCAGCCCAGCCGCTCCCGACGTGGCCCACCTCACAGTTTCGGGGCGCGCCGTCGCCGCGCCGGGCCGTCCGGGCGGGGCGCTCCGGGGTCAGGCGGTGGCCTCGCGCTCCGCCCGGCTGCGCTCGACGCAGAACTCGTTGCCCTCGGGGTCCGCCAGGGTAGCCCAGCCGGTGCCGTCCGGGTTCCGCCGGTCGTCGAGGAGGGTCGCGCCGAGTCCGATCAGCCGCTCGACCTCCTCGTCGCGGGTGCGGTCCTGCGGCTGGAGGTCGAGGTGGACCCGGTTCTTCGCCGCCTTCGGCTCGGGCACCTGGATGAAGAGGAGGGAGGCCCCGGGCGACTCGACGAGCGCCTCCTCGTCCCCCGGCTCGTCTTCGTCGGAGACCTTGGAGCCGAGGACCTGCGCCCAGAAGGAGGCGAGGGAGTAGGCGTCGGCGCAGTCGATGGTGACGTGGCGTACGAGAGAGGTCATGGCGCCATGATCCCCGCCGGGCCGGGCGGGCGGCCACCGGTTTCCGGCCCGGTCCGCTTCCCCGCGCCCCCGCCGCCGAACGCGCCGCGGCGCCCTCCCAGTCGTCCGGTCGGGGACAGGTCGGGAGGGCGCCGCGCTCAGTTCCGTACGTCGTTGTACGGGACGTTCGGGGGGTGATCCGGTCGGGTCAGACCGTCAGGGCACGGTCCGTCGGGCGGATCGGGGCCGGCAGGGAGCTGGCGCCGGTCAGGTGGCGGTCCACGCCGCGGGCGGCGGAGCGGCCCTCGGCGATGGCCCAGACGATGAGCGACTGGCCGCGGCCGGCGTCGCCGGCGACGAAGACGCCGTCGACGTTGGTGGCGAAGTCCGCGTCGCGGGCGATGTTGCCGCGCTCGTCGAGCTCCAGGCCGAACTGGGAGACCAGGCCGTTCTGGACGTCCGTGCCGGTGAAGCCCATGGCGAGGGTGACCAGCTGGGCGGGGATCTTGCGCTCCGTGCCCGGCTTCTGGGTCAGCTTGCCGTCGACGAACTCGACCTCCACGAGGTGGAGGAACTGGACGTTGCCGTCCTCGTCGCCCTCGAAGTGGGTGGTGGAGACGGAGTAGACCCGCTCGCCGCCCTCCTCGTGCGCCGAGGTGACCTTGTACAGCATGGGGAAGGTCGGCCAGGGCTGGCCCGGGTTCCGCTCCTCGCCCGGGCGGGGCATGATCTCCAGCTGCGTGACGGAGGCCGCGCCCTGGCGGTGGGCGGTGCCGACGCAGTCGGCGCCGGTGTCGCCGCCGCCGATGACGACGACGTGCTTGCCCTCGGCGGTGATCGGCGGGGCCACGAAGTCGCCCTCGACCACCTTGTTGGCGAGCGGCAGGTACTCCATCGCCTGGTGGATGCCGTTCAGCTCGCGGCCGGGGACGGGCAGGTCGCGGGCGGTGGTGGCGCCGGCGGCGATGACGACCGCGTCGAACCGCTTGCGCAGGTCGGTGGCGGTGATGTCGCGGCCGACCTCGACGCCGGTGCGGAACTTGGTGCCCTCCGCGCGCATCTGCTCGATGCGGCGGTTGATGTGCCGCTTCTCCATCTTGAACTCGGGGATGCCGTAGCGCAGCAGGCCGCCGATGCGGTCGGCGCGCTCGTACACGACCACGGTGTGGCCGGCCCGGGTGAGCTGCTGGGCGGCGGCGAGGCCGGCCGGGCCGGAGCCGATGACGGCGGCGGTCTTGCCGGAGAGGCGCTCGGGCACCTGCGGCTTGACGTCGCCCCCGTCCCAGGCCTTGTCGATGATGGAGACTTCGACGTTCTTGATGGTGACGGCCGGCTGGTTGATGCCGAGCACGCACGCGGACTCGCAGGGCGCCGGGCAGAGGCGGCCGGTGAACTCCGGGAAGTTGTTGGTGGCGTGCAGGCGCTCCTGCGCCGCCGACCAGTCCTCGCGGTAGGCGTAGTCGTTCCACTCGGGGATCAGGTTCCCGAGGGGGCAGCCGTTGTGGCAGAACGGGATGCCGCAGTCCATGCAGCGGCCGGCCTGCTTGCTGATGATCGGCAGCAGGGAGCCGGGGACGTAGACCTCGTTCCAGTCGCGGACGCGCTCGGCGACGGGACGGGTCTCGGCGACCTCGCGGCCGGTGGTGAGGAAGCCCTTCGGATCAGCCATGGGTCGCCGCCTCCATCATCTTCTCGGTGGTCTCGGCCTCGGAGAGACCGGCGAGCTCAGCGGCGTCCTTGGCGGCGAGCACTGCCTTGTACGTGGTGGGGATGATCTTGCTGAACCGGGCCGCGGCGGCGTCCCAGTCGGCGAGGAGCTTCTCGGCGACGGTGGAGCCGGTCTCCTCGTGGTGGCGGCGCACGACGTCGTGCAGCCACGCGGCGTCGGTGTCCGACAGGGCCTCGATCGCCCCCAGGTTGCCGGAGTTGACGTTGTCCCGGTCGAGGTCGATCACGTAGGCGACGCCGCCCGACATGCCGGCCGCGAAGTTGCGTCCGGTCTCGCCGAGGACGACGGCCGTGCCGCCGGTCATGTACTCGCAGCCGTGGTCGCCCACGCCCTCGGAGACGACGAGGGCGCCGGAGTTGCGGACGCAGAAGCGCTCGCCGGTGCGGCCGCGGAGGAACAGCTCGCCGCCGGTCGCGCCGTACGCGATGGTGTTGCCCGCGATGGTGGAGTACTCGGCCAGGTGGTCGGCGCCCCGGTCGGGGCGGACGATCACGCGGCCGCCGGAGAGGCCCTTGCCGACGTAGTCGTTGGCGTCGCCCTCCAGGCGGAGGGTGACACCGCTCGGCAGGAAGGCCCCGAAGGACTGGCCGGCGGAGCCGGTGAAGGTGATGTCGATCGTGTCGGCCGGGAGGCCGGCGCCGCCGAACTTCTTCGTCACCTGGTGGCCGAGCATGGTGCCGACCGTGCGGTTGATGTTGCGGATCGCGACCTGGGCGCGGACCGGCTGGGCCTCCTCGGCGGAGGGGGCGTTCAGGGCCTCGGCGGCCAGCTCGATCAGCTGGTTGTCGAGGGCCTTCTCCAGGCCGTGGTCCTGCTCGACCAGGGCGTGGCGGACCGCGCCCTCCGGGAGGTCCGGCACGTGGAAGAGGGGCTCCAGGTCGAGGCCCTGGGCCTTCCAGTGGGTGACGGCGCGGCTGGTGTCGAGCAGCTCGGCGTGGCCGACGGCCTCTTCGAGGGTGCGGAAGCCCAGCTCGGCGAGGAGCTCGCGGACCTCCTCGGCGATGAACTCGAAGAAGTTGACGACGTACTCGGCCTTGCCGGAGAAGCGGTCGCGCAGGACCGGGTTCTGGGTGGCGATGCCGACCGGGCAGGTGTCGAGGTGGCAGACGCGCATCATGACGCAGCCGGAGACGACGAGCGGCGCGGTGGCGAAGCCGAACTCCTCGGCGCCGAGCAGCGCGGCGATGACGACGTCGCGGCCGGTCTTGAGCTGGCCGTCGGTCTGGACGACGATCCGGTCGCGCAGGCCGTTGAGCAGCAGGGTCTGCTGGGTCTCGGCGAGGCCGAGCTCCCAGGGGCCGCCCGCGTGCTTGAGGGAGGTCAGCGGGCTGGCGCCCGTGCCGCCGTCGTGGCCGGAGATGAGGACGACGTCCGCGTGGGCCTTGGAGACGCCCGCGGCGACCGTGCCGACGCCGACCTCGGAGACCAGCTTCACGTGGATGCGGGCGACCGGGTTGGCGTTCTTGAGGTCGTGGATCAGCTGCGCCAGGTCCTCGATGGAGTAGATGTCGTGGTGCGGCGGCGGGGAGATCAGGCCCACGCCGGGCGTCGAGTGACGCGTCTTGGCGACCCACGGGTAGACCTTGTGGCCGGGCAGCTGGCCGCCCTCGCCGGGCTTGGCGCCCTGGGCCATCTTGATCTGGATGTCGTCGGCGTTGACCAGGTACTCGCTGGTGACGCCGAAGCGGCCGGAGGCGACCTGCTTGATGGAGGAGCGGCGCGCCGGGTCGTACAGGCGCTCCGGGTCCTCGCCGCCCTCGCCGGTGTTGGACTTGCCACCGAGCTGGTTCATGGCGATGGCCAGGGTCTCGTGCGCCTCCTTGGAGATGGAGCCGTACGACATGGCACCGGTGGAGAAGCGCTTGACGATCTCGGAGGCGGGCTCGACCTCGTCGAGGGAGATCGGGGTGCGGCCCTCGGTGGCGAAGCCGAAGAGGCCGCGGAGGGTCATCAGCCGCTCGGACTGCTCGTTCACCCGGTCGGTGTACTTCTTGAAGATGTCGTACCGCTTGTTGCGCGTGGCGTGCTGGAGGCGGAAGACGGTCTCCGGGTCGAACAGGTGCGGCTCGCCCTCGCGGCGCCACTGGTACTCGCCGCCGATCTCCAGGGCGCGGTGCGCCGAGGGGACGCCGGAGGCGGGGTACGCCTTGGCGTGGCGGGCGGCGACCTCCTGGGCGACGACGTCGAGGCCGGCGCCGCCGATCTTGGTGGCGGTGCCGTTGAAGTACGTGGCGACGAACTCGTCGTCGAGGCCGACGGCCTCGAAGACCTGGGCGCCGCGGTAGGAGGCGACGGTGGAGATGCCCATCTTGGACATGACCTTGAGGACGCCCTTGCCGAGGGCGTGGATCAGGTTCCGGATGGCCTGCTCGGGCTCCAGGCCCTCGATGAAGGTGCCGGCGCGGACCAGGTCCTCGACGGACTCCATGGCGAGGTACGGGTTGACGGCGGCGGCGCCGTAGCCGATGAGCAGGGCGACGTGGTGGACCTCGCGGACGTCGCCGGCCTCGATGAGCAGGCCCACCTTGGTCCGCTGCTTGGTGCGGATGAGGTGGTGGTGGACGGCCGCGGTGAGCAGCAGCGAGGGGATCGGGGCGTGCTCGGCGTCGGAGTGCCGGTCGGAGAGCACGATGAGGCGGGCGCCGCCCTCGATGGCGGTGTCGGCCTCGGCGCAGATCTCCTCGATGCGGGCGGCGAGGGCGTCGCCGCCGCCGGAGACCCGGTAGAGGCCGGAGAGGGTCGCGGCCTTCATGCCGGGCATGTCGCCGTCGGCGTTGATGTGGACGAGCTTGGCCAGCTCGTCGTTGTCGATCACCGGGAAGGGCAGGGTGACGCTGCGACACGACACGGCGGTCGGTTCGAGCAGGTTGCCCTGGGGGCCGAGGGAGGAGCGCAGCGAGGTGACGAGCTCCTCGCGGATGGCGTCCAGCGGCGGGTTGGTGACCTGCGCGAAGAGCTGGGTGAAGTAGTCGAAGAGCAGGCGCGGGCGGGCGGACAGGGCCGCGATCGGGGAGTCCGTGCCCATGGAGCCGAGGGGCTCGCCGCCGGTGCGGGCCATCGGGGCGAGGATGACGCGCAGCTCTTCCTCGGTGTAGCCGAAGGTCTGCTGGCGGCGGGTGACCGAGGCGTGGGTGTGGACGACGTGCTCGCGCTCGGGGAGGTCGGAGAGCTCGATCTCGCCGGTCTCCAGCCACTCCGCGTAGGGGTGCTCGGCGGCGAGGGCGGCCTTGATCTCGTCGTCCTCGACGATGCGGTGCTCGGCGGTGTCGACGAGGAACATCCTGCCGGGCTGGAGGCGTCCCTTGCGGACGACCTTGGCGGGGTCGATGTCGAGGACGCCGACCTCGGAGGAGAGGACGACGAGGCCGTCGTCGGTGACCCAGTAGCGGCCGGGGCGCAGACCGTTGCGGTCGAGGACCGCGCCGACCTGGACGCCGTCGGTGAAGGTGACGCAGGCCGGGCCGTCCCAGGGCTCCATCATCGTGGAGTGGTACTGGTAGAAGGCGCGGCGGGCCGGGTCCATGCTCTCGTGGTTCTCCCACGCCTCCGGGACCATCATGAGGACCGCGTGGGGCAGGGAGCGGCCGCCGAGGTGGAGCAGCTCCAGGACCTCGTCGAAGGAGGCCGAGTCGGAGGCGTCCGGGGTGCAGATCGGGAAGATCCGGTCCAGGGAGCCGTCACCGAAGGTGTCGGAGGCGAGCTGGGCCTCGCGGGCCGTCATCCAGTTCCGGTTGCCCTTGACGGTGTTGATCTCACCGTTGTGGGCGACGAAGCGGTACGGGTGGGCCAGCGGCCAGCTCGGGAAGGTGTTGGTGGAGAACCGGGAGTGGACCAGGGCCACGGCGGTGGCGCAGCGGCGGTCCGACAGGTCCGGGAAGAAGGGCTCCAGCTGGCCGGTGGTCAGCATGCCCTTGTAGACGAGGGTGCGGGCGGAGAGCGACGGGAAGTAGGTCGCGGCCTCGCGCTCGGCGCGCTTGCGCAGGACGAAGGCCTTGCGGTCGAGCGCGATGCCGGTGTTCTGTCCGTCGGCGACGAAGAGCTGGCGGAAGACCGGCATGGTGGACCGGGCGGAGGCGCCGAGCAGCTCGGGGGCGACGGGGACCTCGCGCCAGCCGAGGACGTTCAGGCCCTCCTCGGCGGCGATGCCCTCGATCTTCGCGACGGTGGCGTCGATGCCGTCCTCGGGGAGGAAGGCGATGCCGACGGCGTACGCGCCGGCCTCGGGGAGCTCGAATCCGGCGACCTCGCGGAGGAAGGCGTCCGGGACCTGGAGCAGGATGCCCGCGCCGTCACCGGAGTCGGCCTCGGCGCCGGTGGCGCCGCGGTGCTCGAGATTGCGCAGTACGGTCAGCGCCTGCTCCACCAGCGCGTGGCTGGCTACACCGGTGAGGGTGGCCACGAACCCGACACCGCAGGCGTCGTGTTCGTTACGGGGGTCGTACATCCCCTGCGGAGCGGGGCGACCGTCCATGGGCGACCAGGCGTCGGAACGCATCGGCTCTCCCGTCGTCGTCGTGGCATATGCAGATGCCGAGGGACGACGTTGGCCCTCCGCGAAATTTCGTGCAGGTTACATGATGGCGGGCTTCTCGCGAAGCGGATAGCGCGTTCCAACATGCGGACACCGCCGACACGCAGCGGTGGTACTGGTTCACCTGTGGGGTGCGGCGACAGGCACTGTCCCGCGGGGACGGATCGAGGGGATCCGCACGATCTCCGGATCTCCGGCGAGCCGTCGCTGAGTGGGCTTCGTTGCCCACTGGCGCTCATGCCTCTTTCCCGTTGGTCACGGGTTCGAAACCGCCGGGTAACCGGCTAGGTATGTGGCGCTCCGCATAGTGTCTCATCGAGGCGGCGGATCGGGCCAGGGAGATACGTCACAGGCGATGTGCGGCTTGTGTCCGGAAAAGAGGGGGCGCCCCGGGGCCCCGGAGGCTACAGGGCGGCACCGAAGAGCATGCCGAGTCCGTACGTGACGGCCGCGGCGGCGCCACCGAGGGCGAGCTGGCGCAGGCCGCTGAAGAGCCAGCCGCGCGCGGTCACCCGGGCCACCAGGGCGCCGCAGGCGAAGAGCCCGAGGAGGGCGAGCAGCACGGCCGGCCAGAGGGCGGTCGCCCCGAGCAGGTACGGCAGGACGGGCAGCAGCGCGCCGAGCGCGAACGAGCCGAACGACGAGACGGCGGCGACCGCGGGCGACGGCAGGTCGTCGGGGTCGATGCCCAGCTCCTCGCGGGCGTGGATCTCCAGGGCCTGCTCGGGGTCCTTCGACAGCTGCATCGCGACCTCGCGGGCGAGCGCGGGCTCGACGCCCCGGGAGACGTAGAGCGCGGCGAGCTCCTCCATCTCGTCGACGGGGTGCTTGCGCAACTGGCTCCGTTCGACGTCCAGTTCGGCCTGGACGAGTTCGCGCTGCGAGGCCACGGAGGTGTACTCGCCGGCGGCCATGGAGAAGGCGCCGGCGGCGAGGCCCGCGAGGCCGGTGACGGCGACGGTGCCGGAGGAGACCGCGCCGCCGGCGACGCCGGTCATCAGGGCGAGGTTGGAGACGAGTCCGTCCATCGCGCCGAAGACCGCCGGACGGAGCCAACCGCCGTTCACGTCGCGGTGCGTGTGGTTGTCGCGGTGGGCCTCGTGCAGTGGCGCCTGGGCCTCGATGACGGACATGGTGCTCCCCTCTTTCGGGGCGGACCGGAACGGGCCCGCCTCCCCCTCGACTACCCTCGAAAATACGCTCGATGTAAGGGGCTCGCCAGCAAGGCAGGCCGTACTTACTGAGGCTCGCCTCACCGGCGGACCGGTTCCTGGCGGGGTGTCAGGCGGGTGACAGAGACGTTTCTTCGGCGAGTTCGCGGGCGGTGGTGGCACAGATCCAGGCGACGGGGCGCCGACCGTGCGCCTCCCCGAGGAAGGAGCCGCCGCACATGGTCACCACCACGGCATGCGACACGCGGGAACGGGCGAGGGGGGCGCTCCTCGGCCTCGCCGTCGGCGACGCGCTCGGCGCGCCCGCCGAGAACATGCGGCCCTCCGAGATCCGCCGCCGCTGGGGCCGGATCGAGGGCTTCGTGACGGAGAGCCCGGCGGGCACGGACGACACCGAGTACGCCGTCTTCTCGGGGCTGCTGCTCGCCCGGCACGGCTCGGCCCTCACCGTCCGCCACGTCGAGCGGGCCTGGCACCGCTGGATCGCCGACCTGGACGAGGGGCCCTTCCGGGGCGCGGGCTTCTCGGAGCGGGGCACCCTGGAGAACCTGCGGCGGGGGCTCGCGGCCCCCATCTCCGCGCAGCACCGGCACGCCTGGAGCGACGGCCTCGCGATGCGGGCGGCGCCGTTCGGGGTGTTCGCCGCCGGACGCCCGGCGGAGGCGGCCCGGCTCGTCGCGATCGACGGCAGCGTCAGCCACGAGGGCGAGGGCATCTACGGCGGCCAGGCGGTCGCGGCGGGGGTCGCGGCGGCGATGGCGGGAGCGAGCGTGACGTCGGTGATCGCGGCGGCGCTCTCCGTCGTCCCGATGGACTCGTGGACGGCCCGCTCGCTGCGCCGCGCGGTCGTGGCGGCCCAGCGGGTCCACCCGGACCCGCTCGTCCGTGAGCGCCGGGTCCGCTCGGCGGTCGTCATCGGCGGCTACCCGTGGACGGACCTGGCGCCGGAGGCGGTGGGCCTGGCGTTCGGCGCCTTCGCGGCGGCGCGGGGGGACTTCCGTACGGCCGTCCTGACCGCCGTCAACATGGGCCGCGACGCCGACACCACGGCGGCGGTCGCGGGCGCCCTGGCGGGCGCGGTGTCGGGCGTCCGGGCGGTCCCGGCGGAGTGGGCCACGGCCATCGCCCCGGTCACCGGCAGCTGCCTGCCCTCCATGCGCGGCTACCACGTCCTGGACGTCGCGGACCTGCTGACCCCGGAGGAGGCGGCGTGACCCCGGACACGACGAGCCCGCCGCCTCGGCCGGGAACGGGATCCACCGGGTCCGTCCCGGGTACGGGTACGTCTGCGACTGCGGGGCCGGGGACGCCTGCGGCCACGGGGACGGGGGTGCTTTCGGGCACCGGTACGGCCACGGGGGCGGCCCCGTTCACACCGACACTCGCCACGGGCACCGCGTCGGGGGCGGGCATCGCAGGCGCGCCTACGGGCAGCACCGCACAGGGGACGGGCATCGCCACCACCCCTACGGGCAGCACCGCACAGGGCACGGACACCACCGCCGCCACCCCTGTGGGCAGTCGTCCCGCTGGGCGTGGGGGTCCCCCCTCCGGGGGAGGGTGGGCACAGGCCCCGGTGCCGGGCACCGACCTGCTGGACGCGATCCACGAGGACCCGGCGGCACCCCCGGTACGGCACCCGCACGACCGGGCCTCGACGCCGACCGCCCAGGTCACGACGCCGACCGCCCAGGTCACCGCCCAGGTCACCGCAAGCCGCGACGCGATCGAAGGCCTCCTCCTCGGGATCGCCGCGGGCGACGCCGCCGGGTGGCCCGCCGCGCGGCACCGGGCCGCGCGGATGCCCGAGTGGACCCGCCGCCTCACCCGGGAGCTCGACACCTTCGCGGAGCAGAACGCGACGACCACCCTCCCCGTCCCCATCGCCCTCAACCAGCCCCCGGAACCGCTCCGGCTCGGCCCCTCCGACGACGCCGAGTGGGCGGTCTTCACCGCCGAGGCGATCCTCGCCTCCACCTCCCCCGCCCTCGCCGGGCTCCCCCCGGAGCGCCGGCTCCGCGCCGCCGTGGACCTCGCCTGGAACGTCCTCGCCGGGCAGGTCGCGGCCGCCGCGGACCGCGCCCCCGAGGTCGAGTCCGCCGTCCTGCCCCTCCGCGCCCGGATCTCCGTCCGCGCCGGCCTCGGCAACCTCGCCACCGGTCTGCGCCCGCCCGCGACCGGGCACGACAACCCGCACTACTTCGACGACGCCGCCTGCGTACGGGCCGCCGTCCTGGCCCTCGTCCACCCGGGCGACCCGCGCGCCGCCGCCGAACTCGCGGAGTTCGACGCCCGGTACACCCAGGACGGCGACGGCGTCCACGGCGCCCGCGCCACGGCGGCGGCGGTCGCCGCGGCCCTCGGCGGGGCGAGCGCCGAGGAGGCCGTCGGGGCGGCGCTCGCCGAACTCCCGCCCGCCACCGAGATCGGCCGCAACGCCCGGCACGCCGTGGAGCTCGCCCGGACCGCCGAATCGGCCTTCGCCCTGGTCCCGCTCCTGGAGCACCGGATCGTGGACCACGTCTACAGCTACGGCGTCGCCGCCGCCGAGACCGTCCCCGTCGCCCTGGCCCTCGCCCTGGCCGCCCGGGGCGGGATGACGGCCGCGGTACCGGCCGCCGCCTGCCTCTCCCGGGTCGCGGACTCGGCCCCGGCGCTCGCGGGCGCGCTCACCGGGGCGCTCGGCGGCGGCCGTTCGGTCCCGGCGAGCTGGCGCGAGGCCTGCCGGACCCTCGCGGGCTGCGCGCTGCCCCGGCTCGCGGGGACCGACCTGGTGGAACTCGCCGGGCTGCTCGGAGCCACGGAACCGGCCACCCCCGGTGGACAATTCCGACATGGAACCCACACTGGACGCGCCCAACCCGGCTGTACGCACACCGAGCACACCGAGCACGCCGAGCACACCCAGCACACCGACCGCACCGGGGGGCGTTCCCACCCTGGATGACCGGATCACCGGGAGCCTCCTCGGGGCCGCCGTCGGCGACGCGCTCGGCGGCCCCGTCGAGGGCTACACCCCCGAGCAGATCCTGGAGCGCCACGGCGGCCGCGTCACCGGGATCGTCGGCCCCTGGAACGGCGACGCCTGGCGCACCGCCCGCCCCATCGCCCCGTACCACAAGGGCGACGGGCACGTCACCGACGACACCTTGATGACCCACACCCTGATCCGGGTGTACGAGAAGGTCCGCGGCCACCTCGACGCGTACGCGGTCGCGGACCACCTCGTCCCCGAGCTCATGAACTCCCCCGTCTGGATCCCGGAGCTGGAGGCCGAGGCTCTGCCGCTCCAGCGGATCTTCCTCGCCGAGAAGTGGATCGTGACCCGGCTCCACTACGGGCACGTGGACCCGCGCGAGGCCGGCAGCGGCAACATCGTCAACTGCGGCGCCGCGATGTACATGGCGCCGGTCGGGCTCGTCAACGCCGCCGACCCGCGGGCCGCCTACGCCGAGGCCCTCGATCTGGCGGGCGCGCACCAGTCCTCGTACGGCCGGGAGGCGGCGGGCGTGTTCGCGGCGGCGGTGGCGGCGGCCTGCGTGCCGGGCGCGACACCGGCCTCGGTCGTGGACGCGGCCCTGTCCCTGGCGAAGGACGGCACGGAGGCGGCGATCGAGGCGGTGGCCGAAGCGGCCGTCGGCCACACGGACTTCGAGACCGCCCTCGTCCCCCTGCGCAGGGCGGTCGCCCCCTTCGACACGGTCGGTCCGGACTACCGCGCGCCGTCCCTCGGCGCCCGGCGGCCCTCCCGGCTCCACTCGATCGAGGAGCTGCCGATCGCCCTGGGGATGCTGCTCGTCGGCGGGGGCGACTTCCGGCGCACGGTCCTGGGCGCGGTCAACTACGGCCGGGACTGCGACTCGATCGCCACGATGGCGGGTGCGATCGTGGGCGCGCTGCACGGCGAGGCGGCCGTGCCCGCCGAGTGGGCGAAGCGGGTGGCGGAGGCCAGCCGCCTCGACCTGCACGCCCCGGCGCGGGCCCTGGCCGGGGTCGCCCGCGAGGTCTTCGCGCGGGACGCGGAGGCGCGCCGGGCCCACGAGTCGGCGTTCGCGGCGCTGACGAGCGCGGACCGGTGAACCTCCGTGTGACCTGGGTGCAGCCGGAGGACCTGGTGGGCCACGAGCTGCGGCAGGCGGCGGAGGACGGGCGCGACGCCCGCGGCCCGGCGGCCCGCTGGGCGGCGGCGGGCGGCCCGCCCGCCCCGGCCACGGCCGGCGCCTCCCCCGTCCCCCGCCCGGACCTCCGCCTCCTGGCGGAAGAACTCCTGGACACCCTGGCCGCCCTCCCGAGCCCCCTCGCGAAACACGAACCGACCGCCCTCCCGGACATCCTGGCCCTGACCGCCGTCCCCACGGGGCCTCCTCACGGCGAAGCCGGAACCGAGGACGACGGGCGGCCCCGGGTCCCACAGCCGGGCCCCCCGCACGGAGACCACGCGGCCCCGACCCCGGACCCGCACCCGCACCCGCACCCGCTGCCGGACGCCTCCCCGCGCCCGCGCGAAGCGCCGGGCACGGCCCCCGGGCACAGCAGGTCCCCCGGGTCCGGAGACGCCCCCGCCGCACCGGGCACGAGGAACACGGGGAGCCAGCCGACGCACGACCCCGCCCTCCTCCCCCGTCTGCACGCCGCCTGGCTCGGGCGGGCCGTCGGGTGTCTGCTCGGCAAGCCCGTCGAGAAGCTCCCCCTCCCCGCGATCCGCGCCCTCGCCCGCGCCGCCGGCAACTGGCCCCTCACCACCTGGTTCACCGCCCGGGGCGTGCCTCCCGAACTGCTCGCCGCGCACCCCTGGAACCGGCGCTCCGCCGCCACCTCCCTCGCCGAGAACATCGACGGCATGCCCGAGGACGACGACCTCAACTACCCCCTCCTGAACCTCCTCCTGCTCCAGCGGTACGGCCGCGGCTTCACCACCTCCGACGTCGCCCGCCTCTGGCTCGACGAGCTCCCCGCCGGCCGCACCTTCACGGCCGAGCGCGTCGCCTACCGCAACCTCCTCGACGGGGTCGAGCCCCCGCTGACCGCCGTCCGCCGCAACCCCTTCCGCGAGTGGATCGGCGCCCAGATCCGGGCCGACGTGCACGGCTGGACCCACCCGGGCGACCCGGTCGCCGCCGCCGCGCAGGCGCACCGGGACGCGGTGCTCACCCACACCGGCAACGGCGTGTACGGCGCCATGTTCGTCGCCGCCACCGTCGCCACGGCCGCGTCCGGCACCGCCGACGTGCACCGGGCGCTCGCCGCCGGGCTCGCCGTGGTCCCGCCGCGCTCGCGCCTCGCCGGGGCCGTCCGCCTCGGCGTCGAAACGGCCCGCGCCCACCGGGGCTTCGACGCCGTCGTGGACCGGCTGCACGCCGAACTCGGCGGGTACCACTGGGTGCATGCCGTCCCCAACGCCGCCCTGCTCGCCGCCGCCCTCACCCACGCCGACGGCGACTTCTCCCGCTCCGTCTGCGCGGCGGTCTCGGGCGGCTGGGACACCGACTCCAACGGCGCCACCGCCGGTTCGGTCGCCGGACTGCTCGCCGGACACCCCGACCGGCTGCCCGAGCGCTGGACCTCCCCCCTCAAGAACCGCCTCGCGACCTCGGTCCCGTCCTTCGACGGGATCGGTTTCGACACCCTGGCCGAACTGACACACCTGGAGGCAGTACGCCCATGACCAGCATCGTCGTGCTCGGCAGCACGAACATGGACCTCGTCGCCTACGTGCCCAGGGCCCCGGCCCTCGGCGAGACCGTCACCGGCCGCTCCTTCCGTACGATCCCCGGCGGCAAGGGCGCCAACCAGGCCGTCGCCGCCGCCCGCGCCGGCGCCGAGGTCGCCATGATCGGCGCGATCGGCACGGACGGCTTCGGGGCGCAGCTCCGGGCCACCCTGGAGCACTGCGCGGTGGACACCGACCTGCTGCGCACCGTCGAGGGCCCCTCGGGCACCGCCCACATCGTCGTGGACGACGAGGGCGGCAACGCGATCGTCGTCGTCCCCGGCGCCAACGGCACCGTCACCTCCCTCACCCACGGCGACGAGGCCCTCATCGGCACCGCCGACACCCTGCTCCTCCAGCTCGAACTCCCCCTCCCCGTCGTCGTCGAGGGCGCCGCCACCGCCCGCCGCCTCGGCGTCCGCACCGTCCTCACCCCCTCCCCCGCCCAGCCGCTCCCTCCCGAACTCCTGGCCGCCACGGACCTGTTGGTGCCGAACGAGCACGAGGCCGCCGCGCTCACCGGCCTCGCGGACCCGCGCGCCGCCGCCGAGGCCCTGCTGCGGGACGTCCCCGAGGTGGTGATCACCCTGGGCGCGGCCGGCAGCCTGTACGCGGCGCGCGGCGCCGAACCGGTCGCCGTCCCCGCCCCCCGGGTCAGGGCCGTGGACACCACCGGCGCCGGCGACACCTTCGTCGGCGCCCTCGCGGTCGCCCTCGGCGAGGGCCGCCCGGCCCCGGAGGCGCTCGCCTGGGCGCAGACCGCCGCCGCGCTCTCCGTCCGGCGCGAGGGCGCGTCGACCTCGATGCCGTACCGCGTCGACATCGAAGCGGCCTTCCGCTCCCCCGACTCCATGGAGGCCGATCCCGTATGACGACCCCCCCCACGCCGAAGGCCGCGCCGGAGAACGCGCCGGACACCGACGGCTCCGCCCTCCCTCCCCTCCACGGACTGTGCGTCCTGGACCTCGCGACCCTCTTCGCCGGACCGATCGCCGCCATGATGCTGGGCGACTTCGGCGCCGACGTCGTCAAGGTCGAGCACCCCCGCAGGCCCGACCCGTCCCGCGGCCACGGCCCCGCCAAGGACGGCGTCGGCCTGTGGTGGAAGGTCCTGGGCCGCAACAAGCGGACGATCACCCTCGACCTGTCCACGCCGGGCGGCCGGGACACCCTCCTCGCGCTCGCCGCCGACGCCGACGTGATCGTGGAGAACTTCCGCCCCGGCACCCTGGAGCGCTGGGGCCTGGGCTGGGAGGAGCTCTCCGCCGCCAACCCGCGTCTGGTCCTGGCCCGCGTCACCGGCTTCGGCCAGTTCGGCCCGTACTCCCACCGCCCCGGCTTCGGGACCCTCGCCGAGGCGATGAGCGGCTTCGCCGCCCTCACCGGCGAGCCCGACGGCCCGCCGACCCTGCCCCCCTTCGGCCTGGCCGACTCGATCGCCGCCCTGGCCACCGCGTACGCCGTGATGACCGCGCTCACCGCCAGGACGACGACCGGCCGCGGCCAGGTCGTCGACATGGCGATCATCGAACCGATGCTCTCCGTCATCGGACCCCACCCCCTCTGGTACGACCAGCTCGGATACGTCCAGCCCCGCACCGGCAACCGCTCCCGCAACAACGCCCCGCGCAACACCTACCGGACCGCCGACGGCTCCTGGGTCGCCGTCTCCACCTCCGCGCAGTCGATCGCGGAGCGGGTCCTGAACCTCGTCGGCCGCCCGGAGCTGATCGCCGAGCCGTGGTTCGCCGACGGCGCGGGCCGGGCCGCGCACGCGGACGTCCTGGACGAGGCGGTCGGCTCCTGGATCGCCCGCCACACCCGCGACGAGGCCATGGCGGCCTTCGAGAAGGCGGAGGCGGCCATCGCCCCCGTCTACGACGTCCGGGACGTCCTCGAAGACCCGCAGTACCAGGCGCTCGGCACCGTCACCGAGGTGGCGGACCCCGAGCTGGGGCCGATCAGGATGCAGAACGTCCTCTTCCGCCTCTCCGAGACCCCCGGCGCCATCCGCTGGGCCGGCCGCCCCCACGGCGCCGACACCGCCGCCGTCCTCTCCGAGCTGGGCCTCAGCCCCGCCGAGATCGGCGCCCTGCGCGAGCAGGGGGCGGTATGAGCGGCACCCACGCCCACGGCGTCCGGAACCTGGGCAGGGTCAGCGGCCCCCGCGAGCGGACCGGCGCGCCCGTCGCGAGCGGCACCGCCGGACCGCACACCCCGCTCACCTGGCTGTACGCGCCCGGCGACCGGCCCGAGGTGGTTCGCAAGGCCCTGGTCTCCGGCGCCGACGTCGTGATCGTCGATCTGGAGGACGCGGTCGCCCCCGACCGCAAGGCGTACGCCCTGGAGGCCACGGCCGATCTTCTCTCGGACGTCCACCCCGTCCCGGTGCACGTCCGCGTCCACACCCCGCTCGACATCCCCGTCCTGACCCCCCTCCCCGGCCTCTGCGGTCTCCGTGTACCCAAGGTGACACACGCCACTGACATCCACCGGATCGCCGGCCTCGCCCCGGGCCTCCCGCTCTATCCGCTCCTGGAGAGCGCCCTCGCCGTGGAGAACGCGTACGCCGTCGCCTCCGCCCACCCCGCCGTGCGCGGCATCGCGCTCGGCGAGGCCGACCTCCGCTCCGACCTGGGGGTACGGGAGGACTCGGGGCTCGACTGGTCGCGCGGCCGGCTGGTGGTCGCGGCCCGCGCGGCCGCCCTGCCGCCCCCGGCGCAGTCGGTCCACCCGCACGTCCGCGACCTGGAGGGGCTGGCCGTCGACTGCGCCCGGGGCCGGGCGATGGGCTTCCTCGGCCGGGCCGCCATCCACCCGCGCCAGCTCCCGGTCATCGAGCGCGCCTACCTGCCCACCCCGGAGGAGGTCGAGGAGGCCCGGGAGATCGTGGCGGCGACCGGGCAGGGCGCGCTGGCCCTCCCGGACGGGCGGTTCGTGGACGCGGCGGTGGTGGAGGGCGCCCACCGGGTCCTCGCCCTGGCCTCGCGGGCCGGGTGACCCGTACGCCCGTACGCGGAAGGGCCGCCGGAACCTTTCGGCTCCGGCGGCCCTTCCGATCGCTGCGGGCGGGGGCGGTCAGCTCTTTCCGGCGCCGTGCTCCACGTCCTTGCCGTCCTTGCCGAGATCGACGGCGTCGTCGGAGGAGGCGTCCGCCTTCACGTCGGCGTCCTCACCGGACTCGTCGGGCTCCCCGGCCTTCTCCGAGCCCTCCGCCTTCTCTTCCGCCTTCTTCTCGGCCTTCGGCTCCACGATCTCCTCGCGTCCCGGCCGGAGCCGCGACGAGACGACGATGTAGGTCACCGCGAGCAGGAAGACGACGATCGCCGTCCACACGTTCAGGCGCAGGCCGAGCACGTGGTGGGCCTCGTCGACGCGCATGTACTCGATCCAGCCGCGGCCCGCGCAGTACGCGGCGACGTAGAGCGCGAAGGCGCGCCCGTGGCCGAGCTTGAAGCGGCGGTCGGCCCAGACGACCAGGAGGGCGACGCCGATGCACCAGAGCGACTCGTACAGGAAGGTCGGGTGGTAGGTCCCGGCCTCGCGGTTCGCGCCCTCGGTGATCTTCAGGGCCCAGGGCAGGTCGGTCGGCCGGCCGTACAGCTCCTGGTTGAACCAGTTGCCCCAGCGGCCGATGGCCTGGGCGAGGGCGATGCCGGGCGCGATGGCGTCGGCGTACGCGGGGAGCGGGATGCCCCGGCGGCGGCAGCCGATCCAGGCGCCCACCGCGCCGAGCGCGATGGCGCCCCAGATGCCGAGGCCGCCCTCCCAGATCTTGAAGGCGTCGACCCAGTTCTCACCCTCGCTGAAGTACAGCTGGTAGTCGGTGATCACGTGGTAGAGACGTCCGCCGACGAGGCCGAAGGGCACCGCCCAGACGGCGATGTCGGCCACGGTGCCGGCGGTGCCGCCCCGGGCGATCCAGCGCCTGTTGCCGTACCAGACGGCGACGAAGACACCGATGATGATGCAGAAGGCATAGCCGCGCAGCGGGATCGGTCCGAGGTGGATCACGCCGGTCGACGGGCTGGGAATGTAGGCAAGGTCCATGGCAGGTCCGACGCTACCCTGCCGGCCGGGCGGGACGGCAGCCCGCCCGGCAACGTCTGGGTAACTAACCCCCCGGCGGAGGGGCCCGCCGGGGGCGGTTCAGCCAGCCGACGGGGAGGCCGTGCCGGGCTTCTTGCCCTTGTTGGCCTCGGCGACCCACTTCTTCAGGTTCTCCGGGGAGAGCTGTTCGTTCCCCTTGGTCGGGAAGATCGATTCTCCGTTGAGGAGGACGGTCGGGGTGCCGCGGAAGCCGCCCTTCTGGAAGGCCTCGTTGGACTTCACGACCCAGCTGTCGTGCGTGCCGTCCTCCACGCAGCTCCGGAACGCCGGCGTGTCGAGGCCGGGGACCTTCGCCGCCAGCTCGATCAGCTTCTTGTTGTCGCCGAAGGAGTCGTCCGTCTCCTGCGGCTGGTTGATGTAGAGCGCGTCGTGGTACGGGGTGAACTTCCCCGCGTCCTGGGCGCACGCGGCGGCGTTCGCGGCGCGCAGCGAGCCGCTGCCGCCCATGTTGCCGTCGATGAGGGTGGCGAGGTGGTACTCGGTCCTGAGCTGGCCGGAGGCCTCCAGCTCGTGGATGGAGTCCCGCATGACGTTCTCGAACTGGGCGCACGCCGGGCAGCGGAAGTCCTCCCAGATCTGGAGGGTGGCGGGGGCGTCCGGCCGGCCGGTGGGGATGGCGGGCGTGTCGCCCTCGACGGAGCCCGTCGGCGCGACCACCGGTCCCGCCTTGTCGGACCCGCCGCCCTTGTCGGCGTTCGCGGCGATCACGCCGACGACCGCGGCCAGGGCGAGGACGCCGACCACCGCCGACGACACGATCAGGACGCGTCGCTGCCTGTCGCGGGCCTTGTCGCGCTCGCGCTGCTGCTGAAGGCGCTCGCGCGCGCTCCGGTTTCCGTCACCACGGTTGTTCTGGCTCACGCCCTGCGCAACGAACCGGGGAGGCGCGTGCGCGCCTCCCCGGCCCCAGATCCACCCGGACGGGTTACGAATCCCGGCGGACGCCCTCGGCGAGTTCGGCCGCCAGTTCCCTTACGGCGGCGAGTCCGGCGGCCTCGTCGCCGTCGGCGTCGAGGATCCGCTTCACGAAGGCGGAGCCGACGATGACGCCGTCGGCGAAGGCGGCGACCTCCTTGGCCTGGGCGGCGTCGGAGACGCCGAGGCCGACGCAGACCGGGAGGGTGCGGCCGGGTTCGACGGCGGCGCGGGTGCGGCGGACCAGGTCGGCCGCCTGCTCGCCGACCGACTCGCGGGTGCCGGTGACGCCCATGAGGGAGGCGGCGTAGACGAAGCCGGAGCCGGCGGCCGTGATGGTGGCCAGGCGCTCGTCCCGGCTGCTGGGCGCGACGACGAAGACGGTCGCGAGACCGTGCTTGTCGGCGTGCTCGCGCCAGAGCGCGGACTCCTGGACCGGCAGGTCGGGCAGGATGCAGCCCGCGCCGCCGGCCGCGGCCAGCTCCTCGGTGAAGCGCTCGACGCCGTACCGGTCGATCGGGTTCCAGTACGTCATGACGAGGACCGGCTTTCCGGTGGCCTCGTGGGCCTCGCGGACCGTGCGCATGACGTCGGCGATCCGGACGCCGCCCCGCAGGGCGATGTCGTCGGCGGTCTGGATGACCGGGCCGTCGAGGACGGGGTCGCTGTGCGGGAGGCCGACCTCGACGACGTCGGCGCCGCCCTCGAAGACGGCCTTGATCGCCGCGATGCCGCCGTCGACGGTGGGGAAGCCGGCCGGCAGGTAGGCGACGAGCGCGGCCCGGTTCTCCGCCTTCGCGGCGGCGAGGGCGTCGCTCAGCAGGTCGATGTTGCCGCTCACTTGGCGTCCCCCTCGATCTCGGCGGTGTCGTCGGCGCCGGCGTCCGCGGCGACCTCGGCGTCGGTGTCGTACAGCCCGAAGTAGCGGGCGGCGGTGTCCATGTCCTTGTCGCCGCGCCCGGAGAGGTTGACCACGATCAGGCCGTCGGGGCCCAGCTCCCTGCCGACCTCGATCGCCCCGGCGAGGGCGTGCGCCGACTCGATGGCCGGGATGACGCCCTCGGTGCGGGAGAGCAGGCGCAGGGCCTGCATGGCGGCGTCGTCGGTGACGGCCCGGTACTCGCCGCGGCCGCTGTCCTTGAGGTGGGCGTGCTCGGGGCCGATCCCGGGGTAGTCCAGGCCGGCCGAGATCGAGTACGGCTCGGTGATCTGGCCCTCGTCGTCCTGGAGGACGTACGACCGCGAGCCGTGCAGGATGCCGGGCTCGCCGGCGGTGAGGGTGGCCGCGTGCTCGCCGGTCTCGACGCCGTGGCCGGCCGGCTCGCAGCCGATCAGGCGCACGCCGGTGTCCGGGAGGAAGGCGTGGAAGAGGCCGATGGCGTTGGAGCCGCCGCCGACGCAGGCGATCGCCGCGTCGGGGAGGCGTCCGGCGCGCTCCAGGATCTGGCGGCGGGCCTCGACGCCGATGACGCGGTGGAAGTCGCGGACCATGGCGGGGAAGGGGTGCGGGCCGGCGACGGTGCCGAAGAGGTAGTGCGTGCGGTCGACGTTGGCGACCCAGTCGCGGAAGGCCTCGTTGATGGCGTCCTTGAGGGTGCGGCTGCCGGACTTCACAGCGACGACCTCGGCGCCGAGCATGCGCATCCGGGCGACGTTCAGCGCCTGGCGCCGGGTGTCGATCTCGCCCATGTAGATGGTGCAGTCGAGGCCGAAGAGGGCGCAGGCGGTGGCGGTGGCGACGCCGTGCTGCCCTGCGCCGGTCTCCGCGATGACCCGGGTCTTGCCCATGCGCTTGGTCAGGAGGGCCTGGCCGAGCACGTTGTTGATCTTGTGCGAGCCGGTGTGGTTGAGGTCCTCGCGCTTGAGGAAGATCCGGGCGCCGCCGGCGTGCCCGGCGAACCGGGGCACCTCCGTGAGGGCGCTCGGGCGGCCCGTGTAGTTCACCATCAGGTCGTTGAGCTCGCGGGCGAACTCGGGATCGCCCTTCGCCTTGTCGTACTCGACGGCGACCTCGTCCACGGCGGCGACGAGGGCCTCCGGGATGAACTTGCCGCCGTAGGCGCCGAAGTAGCCCTCGGCGGTGGGGACCTGACCGTCCGGGTCGGGAATGAAGAACTCGCTGGACATGCGGTTGCTCCTCGCGGGGCGGGTGCCCCGGGATACGGGTGGGTGATGGTCACGGTATGCGCGCGGACCGTCTGTGTACGCCAACGCGGTCGCCGGTGCGGGGTGCCGCCGGCCGGGACGGTGCCCGGGCGTGCGCCCTGGCGGTGCCCGCCACTCCGCTGCGGGCCTTCCGTCCGGGAACGGCGCCGGGGCGTGCGCTCCGGCGATGCCGGCAGCCTGGCCGCAGGCCCCGCCCCGCCCGTTGTGGGCAGTCGTTCCGCTGGGGCGTGGGGGTCCCCCCTCTGGGGGAGGGTGGGCACAGCGGGACGGCGCCCCTTGCCGGGCCTAGGCTTCCGCGCCTTGGCCCGCACCCCGTCTGCGCCGCGCCGGTGGTGCGGGTGGGTACAGGTGCGGAGGCGCCCATCCGAGCGGGGCAAGGGCCCACGCAGGTGGGGTCGCACGGCGCGGAGGCGCCCCGCACGGGCGAGGTGCTGGAAGGGTCCGGAACGGCTAGGCGTTGACGTCGCGCGCGGGGCGCGGGCGCCATCGCATGCCGTTGACCTGGCCGGGCTCGTCGCCGATCACGTACCGCACCCGGCGGCCGAGGACCCGCCGGGCGGGCGCGCGGCAGCCGCGCGGGCGGCAGCCCCGGGCCAGGGGGGCGTGCGCGGGGACGGGGGCCGCGGCGGTACGGAGCCGGCCGCGGCGCCCGGGTGCCGACGGCACGGCGACGCTTCCCCGGGCGGCGGGGCCCGGAGGGGTCGGCGTGTCGCGGCGGGGGGTCACGGTCCGGTCAGCCCCGCCCGTGGCGGAGGGCCGGGTGGGCGCCGGCGGCGACCAGGTCGGCGACGGCGGCCTTCGGGTCGCGGCCGGTCACCAGGGACTCGCCCACGAGGACCGCGTCGGCGCCCGCGTTGGCGTACGCGATGAGGTCGTGCGGGCCGCGGACGCCGGACTCGGCGACCTTCACGATGTGGGCCGGGATCTCGGGGGCGACGCGCTCGAAGGTGGAGCGGTCGACCTTGAGGGTCTTGAGGTTGCGGGCGTTGACGCCGATGATCCGGGCGCCCGCGTCGACGGCGCGCTCGACCTCCTCCTCGTCGTGCACCTCGACCAGCGGGGTGAGCCCGATGGACTCGGCCCGCTCGATGAGGGAGACGAGGGCCTCCTGCTCCAGGGCGGCGACGATGAGGAGCGCGAGGTCCGCGCCGTACGCCCGCGCTTCCCAGAGCTGGTACGCGGTGACGATGAAGTCCTTGCGCAGGACGGGGATGTCGACCTTGGCGCGGACGGCCTCCAGGTCCGCGAGGGAGCCGCCGAAGCGGCGCTCCTCGGTGAGGACGGAGATGACGGCGGCGCCGCCCGCCTCGTAGTCGGCGGCGAGTCCGGCCGGGTCGGCGATCGCGGCGAGCGCGCCCTTGGACGGGCTGGAGCGCTTGACCTCGCAGATCACCTTGACGCCGTCGCCGCGCAGTGCGGCGACGCCGTCCTTGGCCTGCGGGGCCTTGGCGGCACGCTCCTTGAGCTCGTCGAGGGTGACCCGCGCCTGCCGCTCTGCGAGGTCGGCGCGTACGCCTTCGATGATCTCGTCGAGCACACTCACGCGAGGGGCCCCCTTCCGGGACGGTGATGATGAACCAGGTTCAGCCACATCGATCCTATCCGCAGGACGGCCCCGGTCTCGCATCGGCCGGAGCGGCGTCCCATCTGCTGGGACGTCCCGGCGGGGTTCCGGCGGGTGCTCACGGGGCCAGCGCGGAGCCGAAGGGAAGGTTCCTGACCAGGGTGAAGAGGGCGAGGACGGCCCCGATCCCCCACCACCAGTTCGGCGGGACCGCGAGGCGCATCGGTACGCCCCGGTAGGCGCGAACCAGCCACAGGACGGCGACGACGGCGAACACGCCGTAGCCGACGACGGCGAGGGCGTTGGCGCCGAGGGCGGCCGGGAGGTCGCCGTGGGCGAAGGCGTGGGCGCTGCGGAGGCCGCCGCAGCCGGGGCAGTACACGCCAGTGAAGCGGAGCAGCGGGCAGACGGGGTAGTGCCCGGGTTCGTTGGGGTCGACGGCCCCGACGTACGCGAACGCCCCGACGACCCCGGCGAGCGTCGCCACGGGCGCGAGCAGGCGCCGGGCGCGCGACCGGGGCGGGGCGGGGGGTACGGGGGGTACGGACCAGGGGGTGCCAGGCGGGGGCGGGGGTACGACCGCCGCCTCTGGTCCTACGGCCGCCTCCGGGCGTACAGCCGCCCCCCGGTGGGGAGCCTCAGCCCCCGGGAGCGGGGTCGGGGCGGGCGGGACATTCGTGTCCGCCGGTTCCGCCGACCGGGTGCTGTGGGCGGTGTCGGTCGCGGGTTCGGGCGTCGGGTGCGGGTCCACGCCGTGATTCTCGCCCCTCGGGCGCGGGGGCGCAGCCCGGCCCCCTCGCGCCCGAGCCCTTTCCACGCGTCAGCCCGGCACGGGCCCCTCCACGCGCGAGGGCGCGGTCCGGCGGTGCCGGGCCGCGCCCTCGGGTGCGTGGGGTCGCGTCAGGAGCGGGCCCGCGCGGTGGTGGTCGCGGCCTCGCGGGCGGCGACGACGTCGGCCGACTGCTTCGGCATGCCGAGGCCCGCCACCTTCATCGCCCCGCCGACGACACCGCCGAGGACGACGACGGCCATGCCCGCCCAGAAACCGGGCACGTTGGCGGCCACCATGAAGACCCCGGCGATGCAGAAGCCGATGAAGGAGATGATGACACCGGTCCAGGCGGCCGGGGTGTGTCCGTGGGCGCTGCCCGCCATGAGTTGCTCCTCGTTGCTGTTGCTCGATGGTGAGGTCACGCGTGCGCGGACGCTCGGCGCTCATTGTCCCGCACGCGGGCGCGCGAGGATGAATCGGGGGTGCCGGGACGATCACGCGTCGCGGTCGGCCCCCGGCTCACGCGCCCCGGGTGGGGTCCTCGCCGCGGTCCAGGGCCTTCCACAGGTCCTCGGGCCGGTCCGGGTCGGTGGTGGGGGCCTTGCGTCCGGCCCGCGGGGCGCCGGCGCGCTCGTAGCGGCCGCCCATGGCCGGCCAGTTCTTGCCGAAGCGGAGCGCGAAGAGGCCGGCGAGCAGGATGAGGACGGCGCCGGCGGCGGTCACGTACGGCCAGGCGGTGTGGGTCAGGCCGGCGACGGCGGCGGCCGTGTCGCCGCTGATCCGGGCGGCCTCGGCGTCCAGGGCGGCCCGGTCGGAGGCGCCGAGGACGGCGGCGAGCGCGGCGCCCGCGCCACTGAGCGCGAGGACCGCGGCGACCAGGGCGCGGCCGGTGCGACGGACGGCGAAGACGGCGAAGAGCGCGGCGAGGCCGACGATCGCGAGGGCGGTCGGCACGCCGGTGACGGTGCCGCCGTCGGCCTCGACGGGGACGCTGCCGCCGCCGACGGCCGCGGTGCCCTCCGCCCAGATCTGACCGGCGGAGAGCAGGACGACGGTGGCGCCGAGGGCGCCGAGGAGGAGGGCCGCGGCCAGGCTGCGACGGCCACCGGTGGGGGCGGCCGCGCGGGCGGCCCGGGGCTGGGGTACGGGTACGGGTACGGCACTCACGTGTCCCACTATCCCCTACCGGCTCAGACGGCGTTCATCCGGTTGGCGGTGTGGACGGCCCGGAGGACGGCCGCGGCCTTGTTGCGGCACTCGTCGTCCTCGGCGACCGGGTCGGAGTCGGCGACGACACCCGCTCCGGCCTGCACGTACGCGGTGCCGTCGCGGAGCAGGGCCGTACGGATGGCGATGGCGGTGTCCGCGTCGCCGGCGAAATCGAGATAACCGACACATCCGCCGTACAGGCCGCGCCGGGAGGGTTCGAGCTCCTCGATGATCTGCATGGCGCGGGGCTTGGGGGCGCCGGAGAGGGTGCCGGCGGGGAAGCAGGCGGTGAGGACGTCGAAGGCGGTGCGGCCCTCGGCGACCCGGCCGGTGACGGTGGAGACGATGTGCATGACGTGGGAGTACCGCTCGATCGACATGAAGTCGACGACCTCCACGGAGCCGGGCGCGCAGACCCGGCCGAGGTCGTTGCGGCCGAGGTCGACGAGCATGAGGTGCTCGGCGCGCTCCTTGGGGTCGGCGAGCAGCTCCTCGGCGAGGTCGTGATCCTCCTGCGGGGTGGCGCCGCGGTGCCGGGTGCCGGCGATGGGGTGCAGGAGCGCCCGCCCGTCCTCGACCTTGACGAGGGCCTCGGGGCTGGATCCGACGACGTCGAAGCCGTTCTCGAAGCGGAAGAGGTACATGTACGGGGACGGGTTGGTGGCCCGCAGGACCCGGTAGACGTCGAGCGCGGAGGCGGTGCAGGGGGTCTCGAACCGCTGCGAGGGCACGACCTGGAAGGCCTCGCCGGCCCTGATGCGTTCCTTCACGTCCTCGACGGCCGCCTGGTAGGCGGGGCCGCCCCAGAGGGCCGAGTAGGCGGGCAGCTCGGAGGCGGGCAGGGCGGTGGGGGCGGTGGCGACCGGGCGGGCCAGGTCGGCCTCCATGGCGTCGAGGCGGGCGACGGCGTGCGCGTACGCCTCGTCGACGCCGGTCTCCAGGTCGTTGTGGTTGATCGCGTTGGCGATCAGGAGGACCGAGCCGTCCCAGTGGTCGAGGACCGCGAGGTCGCTGGTGAGGAGCATGGTCAGCTCGGGGAGCTCCAGGTCGTCCCGGCCGTGCTCGCCGATCCTCTCCAGGCGGCGGACGATGTCGTAGCCGAGGTAGCCGACCATGCCGCCGGTGAACGGGGGCATGCCGGACGCCAGGTCGCGGGGGGTGTGGAGGGTCTCGACGGTGGCGCGCAGGGCCTGGAGGGGGTCGCCGCCGGCGGGGACGCCGACGGGCGGGGTGCCGAGCCAGTGGGCCTCGCCGTCCTTCACCGTCAGCGTGGCGTCGCTGCGGACCCCGATGAAGGAGTAGCGGGACCAGGAGCGCCCGTTCTCCGCGGATTCGAGGAGGAAGGTGCCGGGGCGTTCGGCGGCGAGCTTGCGGTAGAGCCCGACCGGGGTGTCGCCGTCCGCGAGCAGCCTGCGGCTGACGGGGATGACGCGGCGGTCGGCCGCCAGCTTGCGGAAGGTGTCGAGATCCATGGCACCGGACCTTACTGGGATACGGGGAGCACGTCGGCGTCGAAGCAGGTGCGGGCGCCGGTGTGGCAGGCGGCCCCGACCTGGTCGACCTTGACGAGGACGGTGTCGGCGTCGCAGTCGAGGGCGACGGACTTGACGTGCTGGACGTGGCCTGAGGTGTCGCCCTTGACCCAGTACTCGTTGCGGCTGCGGGACCAGTAGGTGCAGCGGCCGGTGGTGAGGGTGCGGTGCAGGGCCTCGTCGTCCATCCAGCCGAGCATCAGCACCTCGCCGGTGTCGTACTGCTGGGCGATGGCGGGGACGAGTCCGTCCGGGCTGCGCTTGAGGCGGGCGGCGATCGCCGGGTCGAGATTGCTGCTCATGGCGCCATTGTGCCGCGCCCGGGGGCGGTGTCCGGCGGGGCGTCCACTGGGCGGACCGTCGGCGTCCGCCGTACGCTGGCGGACATGTCGACCCATGCCAAACGTGAACGGCTTCTGCTGGCGGACCTGTTGGAAGCGGCCGGTCCGGACGCGCCGACACTCTGCGAGGGCTGGCGGACGCGGGACCTCGCGGCCCATGTGGTGGTGCGGGAGCGGCGCCCGGACGCGGCGGCCGGTTCGCTCGTACCGGCGCTCAAGGACCGGCAGGACCGGGTGCAGGCGGAGTTCGCCGACAAGCCGTACGACGAGCTGATCCGGCTGATCCGCACGGGTCCGCCGAAGTTCTCGCCGTTCGCGATCAAGCAGGTGGACGAGGGGGCGAACGTCGTCGAGTTCTACGTGCACGCGGAGGACGTGCGGCGGGCCCAGCCCCACTGGTCGGCCCGCGAGCTGGACCCGGTCTTCTCGGACGCCCTCTGGTCCCGTCTGGAGCGCACGGCCCGGCTGCTCGGCCGCAAGGCCCCGGTGGGCCTGGTGCTGCGCCGCCCGGACGGGCAGACGGTGGTCGCCCACAAGGGCGCCCCGGTGGTGACGGCCTCCGGGGAGCCGGGCGAGCTGACGATGTACCTGTACGGGCGGCAGGACTCGGCGAAGGTGGCGCTCGACGGGGAGCCGCAGGCGATCGAGCGACTGCGGGAGACGAAGCAGCTGGGGATCTGACCCCGAGCCGCTTGGGGAGCCCGGCGCCGTATCGAAGCGCGCCCGGCGCTACCTCGGCAGTTCGGCGCGGCGCAGGGACGGGACCGTGAGGGCGAAGGCTCCGGAGAGGGCGCAGACGGCGGCTCCGGCGACGAAGACCGGGCCGGTGCCCCACAGGCCGGCCGCCGCGCCGGTGAGCGGCATGCCGAGCGGGGCGAGGCCGAGGCTGCCCAGGCTGGAGACGGCGCTCACCCGGCCGAGGCAGGCGGGGTCGCACTCGGTCTGGACGAGGGCGTGGCACAGCGCCCCGGAGACTCCGGCGAGCAGTCCGACGGCGACGGCCACGGCCACGGCGACGGGCAGCCGGGGCGCGAAGGCCAGGGCGGCGACGGCCACGGCTCCGAGGACCATGGTCCAGCCGAGGGTGGTGCCCGCCCGGGGCAGCCGGCCGCGGACGGCGAGGAGCAGGGAGGCCGCCCCGGCGCCGGCGCCGAAGCCCGCGAGGAGCCAGCCGATGCCGGGGGCGCCCCAGCCTCGCTGTTCCGCGAGGAGGGCGAGGCCGACGTTGAGGGGGCCGACGAAGCCGAGGTCGGCGAGGAGGATGGTGATCATCAGCGGGCCGAGGACCCGGTGCCCGCGCAGGTGGCGCAGGCCGTCGGCGAGGTCGCGCAGGACGGGGCCGTCGGCCTTCTCCCCCTTCTCCCCGGTGGGCGGCTTCTCCCCGGTGGGCAGCGGGCGGAGCCGGAGGGCGCAGAGCAGGGGCAGCGAGAGGGCGAAGAGCGCTCCGGCGGCGCCGAAGGCGCTCGCGGGGCCGCCGGTGGCGACGGCGAGGCCGCCGAGCGGGGCGCCGAGGACGGAGCCCATGCGGTAGGCCAGGCCGCGCAGGCCCTGGACGCGGGCGAGCTGGTCGCGGGCCGCGATCCGGGGCGGGAGGGCGCCGACGGCCGGCAGGAAGACGGCGTCGACGGCGCCGAAGACCAGCGCGGCGGCGGCGAGCAGCCAGAGGCCGGGCGAGGTGGCGAGGAGGACGGCGGCGAGGCCGAGGGTCATCAGGCAGCGGGCGGTGTCGGAGGCGAGGACGACCCGGCGCGGGCCGAGCCGGTCCGCGATCACCCCGCCGAAGAGCAGGAGCAGGGCGCGGGGCACGGCGGAGACGGCCATGACGAGACCGGCCTGGGCGGGGCTGCCGCTGCTGACGGCGGCCCAGGAGAGGGCGAGGTAGTAGACGCTGTCGCCGACGGTGGAGGCGGTGTAGGCGCCGAGCCAGCGCAGGACCTGGGGGTCGCGGTGGGCGGGCCGCGGCGGGGCGGCGGTGAGGACGGCGGCGCTCATGCGCGGTAGGGGAAGCCGTTGATGTGGACGGCGACGTTCTCGCGGCCCTCGGTGTCGCCGGCCTCCTCGGCGGCGCGGGCCCGCTGGTCGTACTTCTTGACGACGGCGTCCAGTTCGGCGGCGAGTGCGGCGAGTTCGGGGGCGGTGAGGCGGGGCAGCCACTCGGAACTGGTGGAGGCGGTGCGCCACTCGGCGGACCAGGTGTGCCGCTCGTCGAGGAAGCGGGCCTGCATCTCGCCGCGCTGCGCCTCGACCGTACGGCTGAAGGCGGTGTTGGCGGCGACGAGCTCGG
Source organism: Streptomyces cinereoruber (assembly GCF_009299385.1). Lineage (NCBI taxonomy): Bacteria > Bacillati > Actinomycetota > Actinomycetes > Kitasatosporales > Streptomycetaceae > Streptomyces > Streptomyces cinereoruber. Next base: position 2,083,424 of record NZ_CP023693.1, read on the forward strand.
GGGCGTCGCGCATGTCCTCGTCGTGGATGCTGAAGCCGTACGAGCTGGGCCGCCACCAGCGCTCGCGGCCGTCCGAGGACCGGTTCTCGGCCTCCTCGATGAGGCCGTGGTCGGCGAGCTTGCGCAGGTGGTAGCTGACGAGGGAGACGGCCTCGTCGACCTGGTCGGCGAGCTGGGAGGCCGTGGCGGTGCGGGCCGTGAAGAGGGCGCGGTAGAGGCGCATCCGCAGCGGGTGCGAAATGGCCTTGAGGGTGCCGAGGTCGGTGATCCGGCGGTGCTCCGGTGGGTTCATGTCCACGACCCTAGATACGAAAGAAAAGTTGCACAACTAAAATTGCGAAAGAAATCCTGCATACTTGGCCGTGAAGAAGGGCCCCCGAGGGGGCCCTTCCGGAAAGCGGAACCAGGTGTCAGCGGACCTCGTGGCCCGCCTCCCGCAGCGCTCCCTTGACCTGCGAGATCCGCAGGTCGCCGAAGTGGAAGACGGAGGCCGCGAGCACCGCGTCCGCGCCCGCCGCGACGGCCGGCGGGAAGTCGGAGAGCTTCCCCGCGCCGCCGGAGGCGATCACCGGCACGGTCACGTGCTTGCGCACGGCCGCGATCATCTCGGTGTCGTAGCCGTCCTTCGTGCCGTCCGCGTCCATCGAGTTGAGCAGGATCTCGCCCGCGCCGAGCTCGGCGGCGCGGTGCGCCCACTCGACGGCGTCGATGCCGGTGCCCTTGCGGCCGCCGTGCGTGGTGACCTCGAAGGAGCCGGTCTCCGTGCGGCGCGCGTCCACGGACAGGACCAGCACCTGGCGGCCGAAGCGCTCCGCGATCTCCTGGATCAGCTCGGGACGCGCGATGGCCGCGGTGTTCACGCCGACCTTGTCGGCGCCGGCCCGCAGCAGCTTGTCGACGTCCTCGGCCGACCGCACGCCGCCGCCGACCGTGAGCGGGATGAAGACCTGCTCGGCGGTGCGGCGCACCACGTCGTAGGTGGTCTCCCGGTTGCCGGAGGAGGCGGTGATGTCGAGGAAGGTCAGCTCGTCGGCGCCCTCGGCGTCGTACAGCTTCGCCATCTCGACGGGATCGCCCGCGTCCCGCAGGTTCTGGAAGTTGACGCCCTTGACGACCCGGCCGTTGTCCACGTCCAGGCAGGGGATCACGCGTACGGCGAGGCTCATGCGCCCTCCCCCCGGTCGGTCCCGGCCCGGTGGGCCTCCGGCCGGTAGGCCTCGACCTCGACCTCGACGACCAGGCTCGGATCGACGAAGCCGGAGACGATGATCATCGAGGCGGCCGGGCGGATGGCGTCGAACAGCTCCTTGTGGGCGCGGCCGACCTCCTCCACGTCCCGGGCGTGGGTGATGTACATCCGGGTGCGGACGACGTGCTCCGGGCCCAGGCCCAGCTGCTTCAGCGCGCCGAAGGCGACGTTGAAGGAGTTGACCGTCTGCTCGTGGGGGCCGCCGCCGGCGATCTGGCCGCCGACCACCGACGTGCAGCCGGAGACCAGGACCGTGCCGTTCGGCAGCTCGACCGCGCGGGAGTAGCCGAACTGGTCCTCCCAGGGGGCGCCGGTGACGACCTTGCGGAGTTCGCCCGTCATGCCTGGGCCACCGCTTCGAGGGCCTCTTCGAGCGTGAAGGCCTTGGCGTACAGCGCCTTGCCGACGATCGCGCCCTCGACGCCCAGCGGGACCAGGCCGGACAGGGCCCGCAGGTCGTCCAGGGAGGAGACGCCGCCGGAGGCGACGACGGGCTTGTCGGTGGCCGCGCAGACGTTCTTCAGGAGTTCCAGGTTGGGGCCCTGGAGGGTGCCGTCCTTGGCGATGTCGGTGACGACGTAGCGGGCGCAGCCCTCGGAGTCGAGGCGGGCCAGCGTCTCGTACAGGTCGCCGCCGTCGCGGGTCCAGCCCCGGCCGCGCAGGGTCGTGCCGCGCACGTCGAGGCCGACGGCGATCTTGTCGCCGTACTCGGCGATGACCTTGGCGACCCACTCGGGGGTCTCCAGGGCGGCGGTGCCGAGGTTGACGCGGGTGCAGCCGGTGGCGAGGGCGGCGGCGAGCGAGGCGTCGTCGCGGATGCCGCCGGAGAGTTCCACCTTGATGTCCATGGCCTTCGCGACCTCGGCGATCAGCTCGCGGTTGTCGCCGGTGCCGAAGGCCGCGTCGAGGTCGACCAGGTGCAGCCACTCGGCGCCGGAGTTCTGCCAGGCGAGGGCCGCTTCGAGCGGGGAGCCGTAGGAGGTCTCGGTGCCGGACTCGCCGTGCACGAGGCGGACGGCCTGCCCGTCGCGGACGTCGACGGCGGGGAGGAGTTCAAGCGTGCTGCTCACAGGGTTCCGATCCAGTTGGTGAGGAGCTGGGCTCCGGCGTCGCCGGACTTCTCGGGGTGGAACTGGGTGGCCCACAGGGCGCCGTTCTCGACGGCCGCGACGAAGGGCTCGCCGTGGGTGGCCCAGCTGACCTTGGGGGCGCGGATGTTGGGGTTGCCGACCTCCAGCGTCCACTCGCGCACGCCGTAGGAGTGCACGAAGTAGTAGCGGGCGTCGGCGTCGAGCCCGGCGAACAGCTCGCTGTCGGCGGGGGCGTCGACGGTGTTCCAGCCCATGTGGGGGACGACGGGGGCGTTCAGCGGTTCGACCGTGCCGGGCCACTCGTCGAGGCCCTCGGTCTCCACGCCGTGCTCGATGCCCTGGGCGAAGAGGATCTGCATGCCGACGCAGATGCCCATGACGGGCCGGCCGCCGGCCAGGCGGCGGCCGACGATCCAGTCGCCGCGGGCCTCCTTGAGCCCCCGCATGCAGGCGGAGAAGGCGCCGACGCCGGGGACGAGGAGACCGTCGGCGTTCATGGCGCGCTCGTAGTCGCGGGTGATCTCGACGTCGGCGCCGACCCGGGCGAGGGCGCGCTCGGCGGAGCGCACGTTGCCGAAGCCGTAGTCGAAGACGACGACCTTCTTGGAGTTTCCCGCTGCCTTCTTGGGGTTTTCCGATGCACTCATGACCACACGTCCAGACGGAGCACGCCGGCCGCGAGGCACATCGCGGCGCCGAGGGAGAGCAGCACGATGACGCCCTTGGGCATCTGCTGCTTGGCGAAGGAGTAGATGCCGCCGAGCAGGAACAGCCCGACGACGATCAGGATGGTGGAGAGGCCGTTCACGACTAGAGCGCGCCCTTCGTGGAGGGAAGGATGCCGGCGGCGCGCGGGTCGCGCTCGGAGGCGTAGCGCAGGGCGCGGGCGAGGGCCTTGAACTGGCACTCCACGATGTGGTGGGCGTTGCGCCCGTACGGGACGTGGATGTGCAGCGCGATCTGGGCCTGGGCGACGAAGGACTCGAAGATGTGCCGGGTCATCGTCGTGTCGTACGAGCCGATCATCGGCGCCATGTTCTCGGGCTCGGTGTGCACGAGGTACGGGCGGCCGGAGAGGTCCACGGTGACCTGGGCGAGCGACTCGTCCAGCGGGACGGTGCAGTTGCCGAAGCGGTAGATGCCGACCTTGTCGCCGAGGGCCTGCTTGAAGGCGGCGCCGAGGGCGAGGGCGGTGTCCTCGATGGTGTGGTGCGAGTCGATGTGCAGGTCGCCGTCGGTCTTGACGGTCAGGTCGAAGAGGCCGTGGCGGCCGAGCTGGTCGAGCATGTGGTCGTAGAAGCCGACCCCGGTCGACACGTCGACCTTTCCGGTGCCGTCGAGGTCGATCTCGACGACGACGGAGGTCTCCTTGGTGGTGCGCTCAACGCGGCCTACGCGGCTCATCGTTCCTGCTCCTTCATCAATTCACGGACCGCGTCGAGGAACGCGTCGTTCTCTTCGGGGGTGCCGGCGGTGACGCGCAGCCATCCCGGTACGCCGTTGTCCCGGACCAGGACGCCCCGGTCGAGGATCGCCCGCCAGGCGGCGTGGGTGTCGGGGAACTTCCCGAACTGCACGAAGTTGGCGTCGGACTCGGTGACCTCGTAGCCGATCGCCCGCAGTTCGGCGACGAGCCGGTCGCGCTCGGCCTTGAGCTGCTCGACGTACCCGAGGAGGGTGTCGGTGTGCTCCAGGGCGGCGAGCGCGGTGGCCTGGGTGACGGCGGAGAGGTGGTACGGCAGCCGGACGAGCTGCACGGCGTCGACCACGGCGGGGTGGGCGGCGAGGTAGCCGAGGCGGAGTCCGGCGGCGCCGAAGGCCTTGGACATGGTCCGCGAGACCACCAGGTTCGGGCGGCCCTCGATGAGGGGCAGCAGCGAGTCGCGGTGGCTGAACTCGACGTACGCCTCGTCCACGACGACCATCGACGGCCTGGCCGCCTGGGCCGCCTCGTACAGGGCGAGGACGGTGTCGGCGTCGACGGCGGTGCCGGTGGGGTTGTTGGGCGAGGTGATGAAGACGACGTCCGGGCGGTGCTCGGCGATCGCCTTCCGGGCGGCCTCCACATCGATGGTGAAGTCCTCGTTCCGGGGGCCGGAGATCCAGCCGGTGCCGGTGCCGCGGGCGATCAGGGCGTGCATCGAGTACGAGGGCTCGAAGCCGATCGCGGTGCGGCCGGGGCCGCCGAAGGTCTGGAGGAGCTGCTGGAGGACCTCGTTGGAGCCGTTGGCCGCCCAGACGTTCTCGGCGGCGACCGGGTGCCCGCCGGTGCGGGTGAGGTAGCGGGCGAGCTCGGTGCGCAGCTCGACCGCGTCCCGGTCGGGGTAGCGGTTGAGGCCGCGGGCGGCCTCGGCGACCCGCTCCGCGATCCGGGCCACCAGCGGCTCGGGCAGCGGGTAGGGGTTCTCGTTGGTGTTGAGCTGGACGGGGACGTCGAGCTGGGGCGCGCCGTAGGGGGACTTGCCGCGCAGCTCGTCGCGGACGGGGAGGTCGTCGATTCCGGTCACCGCTGCGGCACCTTCCACTCGAAGCGGGCCTTGATCGCGGCGCCGTGGGCCGGCAGGTCCTCGGCCTCCGCGAGGGTCACCACGTGGTGGGCGACGTCCGCGAGGGCGTCGCGGGTGTAGTCCACGATGTGCACCCCGCGCAGGAAGGACTGCACGGAGAGGCCCGAGGAGTGGCAGGCGCAGCCGCCGGTGGGCAGGACGTGGTTGGAGCCGGCGCAGTAGTCGCCGAGCGAGACGGGGGCCCAGGGGCCGACGAAGATCGCGCCGGCGTTGCGGACGCGGTCCGCGACGGCGGCGGCGTCGGCGGTCTGGACCTCCAGGTGCTCGGCGCCGTACGCGTCGACGACCTTGAGGCCGTCGGCGAGGTCGCGGACGAGGACGACCGCGGACTGGCGGCCGGCCAGGGCCGGGACGATCCGGTCGTCCACGTGCTTGGAGGCGGCGACCTGGGTCTTCAGCTCGGCCTCGGTGGCCTCGGCCAGCTCCTCGGAGTCGGTGACGAGGACGGAGGCGGCCATCGGGTCGTGCTCGGCCTGGCTGATGAGGTCGGCGGCGACGTGCACGGGGTCGGCGGTGGAGTCCGCGAGGATCGCGATCTCGGTGGGGCCGGCCTCGGCGTCGATGCCGATGCGGCCCTTGAGGAGGCGCTTGGCGGCGGCCACGTAGATGTTGCCGGGCCCTGTGACCAGGTTGACGGGGGCGCAGCCGGGCTCGTCCCCGCGCGCTTCGGTGCCGTACGCGAACATGGCGATGGCCTGGGCGCCGCCGGCCGCGTAGACCTCGTCCACGCCGAGCAGGGCGCAGGCGGCCAGGATCGTCGGGTGCGGCAGGCCGCCGAACTCGCGCTGCGGGGGCGAGGCGACGGCCACGCCCTCGACGCCGGCCTCCTGGGCCGGGACGACGTTCATCACGACGGAGGACGGGTAGACGGAGCGGCCGCCCGGCACGTACAGGCCGACGCGCTCGACGGGGATCCACTTCTCGGTGACGGTGCCGCCGGGCACGACCTGGGTGGTGTGGGTGGTGCGGCGCTGCTCGCGGTGGACGAGCCGGGCGCGCCGGACGGACTCCTCCAGGGCGGCGCGGACGGCAGGGTCGAGCTCGTCGAGGGCGCGGGTCAGCTCCTCGGCGGGGACGCGCAGGCTCGGGACGCGGACGCCGTCGAATTTCTCCCCGTAGTCGATCACCGCGGCCGCGCCATGATGCCGTACGTCCTCGCAGATCGGCCGCACCTTCTCCAGGGCGGCTTCCACGTCGAACTCGGCACGGGGCAGCAGGTCACGCAGGGCGGAACCCTCGGGGAGGGCCTCGCCGCGCAGATCGATTCGAGAGATCACGGGTCAATTCTCTCAGACGCCCCACGGCGCCGGACGCCCGTATCACTGGCTGATACACACCACACTGGCGTCTTGTCGCCACTCCTGACCGTTAGCGTTCAGCCCGTCACACAGCGGGAAGAACGGCTGTACGAATCCACGGGGTCCGGGAAGCGGAATCGTGGATGCGGATCGTGGAAAGCGAGGGGGCGGCAGTGACCGAGCCGCACGAGGACGGGATGCCGGACGGCCTCACGGCTCCGGAGCGGGCGCTGTGGCGGGCGTTCCGGGTGGGCAGGACGTGCGATCTGACGGAGGGGGTCGCGGAGCGGGACGACCCGTTCGGGGCGCATGAGTGGGGGGAGGAGCGGAGCGTCCGCGCCGAGGTGGTGGCGCTGCTGCTGCTCTCCGGGCCGGAGGCCCGGTCCGGGCGGGTGGCCGCGCTGAAGCTGCGCGGGGCCAGGATCACCGGCGTCCTGGACCTGGCGGGCGGGACGATAGGGCCGTACGTGGAGCTGCAGGGGTGCCGGTTCGACGGCGAGGTGGCGGTGCCCGAGGCCCGGTTCGGCACCCTGCGGATGGTGGAGTGCGCGCTGCCGCGCCTGGAGGCGGCCCGGCTGCACACGGAGGGGGACCTGCACCTGCCGCGCTGCCGGGTGCGGTGGGGCATCCGGCTGACGGACGCCCAGATCGGCACGGACCTGCTGATCAACCAGATCCAGGTGTGGCCGGACCGGCGGGGGCGGGCGATCGCGGCGGACGGGATGGTGGTGGCGCAGGACCTCCAGGCCGAGCTGATCGAGACGTACGGCGAGCTGAGCCTGCGCGGGGCCCAGGTCGGGGTCTCGCTCAGCCTGCGGGGCAGCGTGCTGCGCGGCGCCCAGGGCCGCCGCGCGCTCAACGCTCCGCAGCTGACCGTGGAGCGCTCCCTCTATCTGAACGCGGCCTGGGTGTACGAGGGGACGGGGACCGCCGGGGCCGCGGGCGGCTCGACGGCCACCCCGCCGTACGGGCTGACGCCCGCCCGGGGCACGCGGCGCAAGCCGGTCGAGTTCCACGGCGGGGTGCGCCTGGACGACGGGCGGTTCGGGGACGCGGTGGACCTCAAGCACGCCCGGTTCCTGCTCGACGGGGCGCGCCGGGAGGAGGTGTCGCTGCGCCGGATCGTCACCCCGGAGCTGCGGTTCAACGGCGAGCGCCCGGAGGAGGGGCGGGTGGTGCTCAACGGCGCCAAGATCGTCACGCTCATCGACCTGTGGAGCAGCTGGCCGGGGCCCGGCGGCCTGGCGATGGGCGGCTTCGTCTACGAGAACCTCGTGCCGTACGAGCGGTTCCCGCTGTCCCTGCGCCTGGAGTGGGTGGCGGCGGCGACCCCTGAGTACGCCCCCGAGCCGTACGAGCGGCTCGCGACGGTGCTGCGCAACAGCGGGGAGGACGCGGACGCCCGCGAGGTGCTGCTCGCCAAGCAGCGGCGCCGGCGGGAGACGCTGCCGCTGGCCGGGAAGCTCTGGGGCTACCTCCAGGACTGGACGGTGGCGTACGGCTACCGGCCGGGCCGGGCGGCGCTCTGGATGGCGGTGCTGTGGGCGGCGGGCACGGTGGCCTTCTCCCACTACCGGCCGGTGCCGCTGAAGAAGGACGAGGCTCCCGAGTGGAACGGCACGCTGTACGCGCTGGACCTGCTGCTGCCGGTGATCAACCTCGGTCAGGACGGCTACTGGCGCCTCGAAGGCGTGTGGCAGTGGGTGGCGGCGGTGCTGATCCTGCTGGGCTGGATCCTCGCGACGACGGTGGCGGCGGGCGCGACCCGCCTGCTGAGCAGGGGGTGAGGAGGAGGCGGGAGGTTCGGGCGGAGAAAGCGGGGAGGTGTGCGCGGAGGAAGCGGGGAGGTTCGGGCGGAGGAACCGGGGGGCGGGTGCGGCAGGCGTGTGGAAGCTGTCAGGGCGCGGTGAGGGAGCTGTCACGACCGGCCGGGACGGCTGCGGCGGCGAGGGGGGCCGGGGGACAATACGTCACGCCATGTCCATGTTCCGCGCCCTTGTCGGCGCCGCCCGCTCGGCCCGGCACGCCCCCCGGCTCGCCGCCGGGCTCGTGCCGGACGACGACGTGCTGCTCGACGCCCCGGACGAGCGGCTCGCCCCCGCCCTGGTGGCCGCCGCCCTCGCCGACCCGGAGCCCGCGGCGAAGCTGCTCGCGACCGCCCGGGACGCGGCCGAGTGGGAGGACCGCGACCGGTACGTCACCCGGCTCGCCGTCTTCGCGCACCGCAGGGAGGACTGGCTGCTCCGGTGGCTCTCCGCCGCGCCCCGCGACCCGGACGCCCTGCTCGTCACGGCGCAGCTCGCCGTCCGCCGGGCGTGGGAGTCCCCGGCGCGGGCCGAGCGGCTGCGCGAGCTCGACCCGCTGGTCCGGAGGATCGCCGAGGAGGCGCCGCGCGACCCGGTGCCGTGGCGGCTCGCCCTGGACCACGCGCGCGGGGCGCAGGCCGGGCCCGACGTCTTCGAGACGCTGTGGGCGGAGGCCGTGCGCCGCTCCCCGCGCCACTACGGCTGTCACGTCGCGGCCCTGAAGTACCTGTCCGCCCAGGGGCACGGCTCGCGGCGCGCCGCCTTCGACTTCGCGGAACGGGCGGCCGACGACGCCGCCCCGGACTCGCTCGTGCGGGCGCTGCCGGTCCGCGCCGCCCACGAGGCGCTGCGGGTGGCGCCGGGGTGGGACGGGTCCGAGCCGGCGGCCGTCCTCGACCGGGCGGCGGACCGGGCGCTGGCCCTGTCGGCGGTCTTCCCCGCGGGCGACCCGTGGCCGGCCGGGGTCCGCAACGTACTCGCGCACCTGCTGATGGAGCGGGGGCGGTGGGTGGAGGCCCTCGAGGAGTTCGGCCGGATCGGCCCCCACGCGACCTCGTTCCCCTGGGGGCCGGCGCGGGACGCCGTACCGGAGTCCCCTCCCCCGGGCTCCCGGCTCCGCCCGGGCAGCGGGGATCCCCTCGTCCGTTTCCTGGCCGCGCGGGACCGGACGCGGCTCGAAGTGGCCCGCCGGACGCCCCTGTGGACGCCCGGTCGCGGACGGGCCGGACGGGGCGGGCCCGGCGGCCATTAGGCTTGGCGGCTGTGACCACCGCCCGTCTGCCCCTCTTCCCCCTCAACACGGTGCTGTTCCCGGGCCTCGTGCTGCCGCTGAACGTCTTCGAGGAGCGTTATCGCGCCATGATGCGCGAGCTGCTCACGATCGACGAGTCGCGGCCGCGCCGCTTCGCCGTCGTCGCGATCCGCGACGGCCGCGAGGTCGCGCCGACCGCGCCCGGCCTGCCGGACCCGACGGCGCTGCCGGAGAAGGGTCCGGCGGCGGGGTTCGGCCCCGACCCGATCCAGTCCTTCCACCGGGTGGGCTGCGTCGCCGACGCGGCGAGCATCCGGGAGCGCGCCGACGGCAGCTTCGAGGTGATGACCACCGGCACGACCCGGGTGAAGCTGCTCTCGGTCGACGCGGGCGGCCCGTTCCTGACGGCCGAGGTCGAGGAGATCCCGGAGGAGCCGGGCGAGGACGCGGGCACGCTCGCCGAGGGGGTGCTGCGGGCCTTCCGGAACTACCAGAAGCGGCTGGCGGGGGCCAAGGAGCGCTCGCTGACCACGAGCGAGCTGCCGGACGACCCGTCGGTGGTGTCGTACCTGGTCGCGGCGGCGGCGGTGCTCGACACGCCGTCGAAGCAGCGGCTGCTCCAGGCCCCGGACACGGCGACGCGGCTGCGCGAGGAGCTGGCCCTGCTGCGTACGGAGACGGCGGTCCTGCGGCACCTGCCGTCGCTGCCGGCGGTGGACCTGACGCAGGGCCCGACGTACCCGAACTGAGCCGGCCCGGCCCCGGCCGGCTTCCGGGTCGGGGAGAGAAACGAGGAGGAGCGCGTGGCGAAGAAGCAGAAGAAGAACGGCGGGAGCGGGGGCACTCCGGCGACGGTGGCCCTGGCGGCGGCCGGCACCCCGTTCACCGTGCACGCGTACGAGCACGACCCGGCCTCCGCCTCGTACGGCGAGGAGGCGGCGGAGGCCCTGGGCGTCTCCCCCGGCCGGGTGTTCAAGACGCTGGTGGCGGACGTCGACGGCGAGCTGACGGTCGCGGTGGTCCCGGTGGCCGGCCAGCTGGATCTGAAGGCGCTGGCCTCGGCGGTCGGCGGCAAGCGCGCGGTGATGGCCGACCCGGCGGCGGCGGAGCGCACCACGGGCTACGTGCGGGGCGGCATCTCCCCGCTGGGGCAGCGCAAGCGGCTCCGTACGGTCCTCGACGCCTCGGCCTCGGAGCACGCGACGATCTGCGTGTCGGCGGGGCGGCGCGGCCTGGAGGTGGAGCTCTCCCCCGGTGACCTCGCCGCCCTCACCTCGGCGGTGGTGGCCCCGATCGGCCGCGGCTGACCGGGCCGGGCCGGGCGCGTCAGAGCGCCTTCGGCTGCTCCCAGGGGTCGGGGTCGCGCGGTCCGAAGGCGGCCGTCAGGGCCAGGTGCACGATCATCGCCGCGAGCGGCCAGGCGAGGAGCGCGGCGGCCCCCAGGTGCAGTTCCAGCGGGGCCTCGAAGGGCACGTCGGGCCCCACCTGCTTGGCGTGGGCGACCACGTCCGAGGTCGGGCCGAAGTGCGTGCCGAGGCCCCAGGCGAGCAGGGAGCCCAGGACGCCGCCGGCGGCCAGGCCGAGCACCAGCGGGACCCCGCCCCGGCGGCGCAGCAGGAAGACGGCGAGTCCGGCGACCGCGCCGAAGGCCAGGGCGAGCAGGACGAACGTGCCGTCCGAGCCGATCGCGGTCTCCGCCTCGGAGTTCCGCAGGTAGACCCCCTTGCCGTCCGAGACGAGCAGGACGCGGGGGGCGAGGTTCAGCCACAGGACTCCGAGCAGCGCTCCCGCGACCGCCGAGACGACGGTCACCAGGACGCCCTGGATGACCTCGGCCGCCGTGATCGGGTCCCCTTCCGGGCCGGACGGCGGGGGCGGCGGGGGCCAGGCGGGGTCGTGCGGCTGCGGCTGGTGAGGCGGAGTCAGAGGTGCGGTCACCCCGCCATCGTGCCAGGTGTGCCGGTGGCCCGCCTCAGCGGACGGCGGCCCTGCGGTACGCCCAGGTGGCGACCGCGAGCGAGACCGCGCCGACCGCGCCGCAGACGGCGAGGTCGAGGGCGACGGCCGCCCAGTCGGGGTGCGGGTCGAAGGTGTGGGCCAGTGCCTCCACGCCGTACGTGGACGGCAGCAGGTCCCGCGCCCAGCCGATGGGCGCGGGCAGCCGCTCCGCCGGGAGCACGCCGAGGAGCAGCGCCGCCGACATGCCGAGCTGGCCCAGGAGGGTGGCCAGTTCCTGGCGGGGCGCGAGGAGGCCGAGGGCCGCGCCGAGGCCGGCGAGGGCGGCGCCGGAGAGCGGGACGACGGCGACCAGGATCCACAGGTGGGTCAGCGGGAGGCCGAAGAGCACGGAGCCCGCGACGGCGGTGAAGGCGGTCCCGGGGACGGTGAAGGAGGCGTACGCCCCGGCCGCGCCGAGCACGACGGCGGCGGGCGGCACCGGCAGGGTGGCGTAGTGGTCGAGGCCGCCGGTGGCCCGCAGCTGCCCGAAGTACTGGGCGAGCAGGTTGAGCGCGACGAAGGCGACGACGAGGACGGTGGAGCCGGCCACGACGGCGCGCGCCTCGGAGCCGCCGTCGACGACCCCGCGCATCAGGACCATGATCCCGATGGACTGGAAGGTGGCGACGAAGAGCAGCGGGATGCGGGCGACGCGGGCCCGGGAGAGCTGGGCGCGGTAGACGGCGGCCAGGGACGGCAGCAGCCGGGCGCTCGGGGCGAGGGGCGCGGCGGCGGCCTCGTCGTCGCGCGGCCGGACGCCCGGCGCACTGGTCGGCAGGGCCTCGGCGGGCACGGTGCTCACTGCGGACAGCTCCTGACGGTCACGTGCGGGTACGGAACGCGGGGCCCTCCGGGGGTGGGGAGGGGCGCGTACGGGAGGCGGGGGGCGCGGCTGCCGCCACGGGCGCGGCGGGTCATCCCTTCACCAGCCCCTCCGCGCCCTCCGTCGCACCGCCGAGGGCGAGGTAGACGTCCTCCAGGCTGGGGGTGGCCAGGGTGAAGTCGTCGAGGGCGGCGAAGGCGGCGCCGCCGGTGACGGTGGCGACGGCCGCGCGGGCCGCGTCGGGGGCGAGCCGCAGGATCCAGCGCCGGCCGGTCTCCTGGGCGAGGCCGCGCAGGGCGGCGACCTCGGGCAGGTGGAGGGGGGCGGTCTCGCGCCACACCAGCTCGACGCGGACCTCGCCCGCGACGCGCTCCTTGAGTCCGGCCGGGGTGTCGCAGGCGATGACCCGGCCGTGTTCGAGGACGGCGACCCGGTCGAGGACGGTCTCGGCCTCGATGACGTTGTGGGTGACGAGGAGGACGGTGGTGCCGTGTTCGGCGCGGCGCCGGTCGACGGCGGACCAGACGGCGCGGCGGGCGACCGGGTCCATGCCGGTGGTGGGCTCGTCGAGGACGAGGACGGGCCGCCGGCCGACGAGGGCGGCGGCGACGCAGGCGAGGCGGCGCTGTCCGCCGGAGAGCTTCTTGAGGGGCCGGGAGGCGAGCGCGGTGAGGCCCAGCTCCTCCAGGACGGCGCCGCTCTCGGCGCGCGCGTCGCGGGCGGTGAGGCCGCGCAGCCGGCCGGTGGTCTCGGCGGCGAGGGCGACGGTCAGCTCGTCGAGGGCGGTGGACTCCTGGCCGAGGTGGGCGAGGAGCCGGGAGGCCCGCTCGGGGTGGCGCACCAGGTCGTGGCCGAGGAGTTCGACGGAGCCGGAGTCGGGCCGCATGAGCCCGGTGACCTGGCGGACGAGGGTGGACTTGCCCGCCCCGTTGGGGCCGAGCAGCCCGAAGATCTCCCCGCCGCGCACGTCGAGGCTGATCCCGTCGGTGGCCCGCACCTCGGGGGTCCCCGGCGCACCGCGCCTGCCGCGCGTGGCGGGGTACGTCTTGACCAGATCCCGCACCGCGCACACCGTACTCACGGAGGGAGAGCCTACGGGGTCGCCGGGCCGGCTCCGGGCGCGGGGGCGTGTTCGGCGGCGGCGCGGACGTCGATCTCGCGCCAGAAACCGGCCCGGATCGCGTACCGGTCGTGCTCGTCGATCTGGTCGTCCTTGTGGGCGAGGAGTCCGAAGCGGGCGGCGTAGCGGAGGAGTTCGCCGTCGATGCGGTGCGGGATGCGGGGGTAGAGGGCGGAGAGCCTCTGGACGTGGCTCTGCTCCGGGAGGCGTTCCATCCAGCGGCGGGCGAACACCTGCCCGACCTCGAAGGGGTCGCCGCCGACGGTGGTGATGTCCTCCTCGCGGTCGGCCCAGCGCTGCTCGGCGCTGGTGAGGGTGGCGAGGGTGGGCAGGGAGGCGGTCTCGGCCGGTTCGCCGAGGGGGGCGGGGCGCTCGACCCAGCCCCGGTCGGAGGACCAGCGCAGCGCGCTCGCGCTCTGTACGGCGGAGGGGCCGTGGGTGCCGTTGGCGGCGGGGGCGCGCAGTCCCGCGAGGTCCTTGGGGGTGGGGACGCCCCTGCCCGGGGCCGGGGCGCGTCCGTTCTCTCCGGCCCGGTCGTGGCCGTGATCGTGATCGTGGCCGTCGGGGGCGCCGGAGGAGGCCGGGGAGCCGTTCACCTCGGCCGGGGCCGTGCTCCCGTTCCGTACGGTCGCCCGCGCGGCGGCCTCCGCCGCCCGTTCGGCGGAGGCGGCGAGGGCGGCCTCGGGCAGCGGCGCGGAGAGGATGGCGGCGATCTCGGGGCGCGGGGCGGGCGGGGGCGCGCAGAGTCCGGTGAGGTCCTTGGCGCGGACGGCGCGGGTGATCCAGGCCCGGTCGAGGACCCGGCGCTCGTCGGCCTCGGCGACGAGGTCCTCGGACTGGTTGTAGTCGCCGTCGGCGGCCTGGACGGCCCAGAGGTGGACGGCGACGCCGTGCTCCTTGGCGGACATGAGGCCGGGCAGCAGGTCGCCGTCGCCGGTGACGAGCACGATGTCGGAGCAGGCCCTGTTCCGGGCGAGCTCGGTCAGCTCGGTGTGCATGGCCGCGTCGACGCCCTTCTGCGCCCAGCGTCCGTCGCTCCTGGTCAGGGCGCCGAGCCGGACGGTGACCCGGGGCATCACGCGCAGTCTGCGGTGCTCGGGCTGGGGCACCCGGTCGGGCGCGCCGTCGAACCAGTAGATGCGCAGGAGGGGCAGCGCGGTCTCGGCCTCGGCCCGCTGGCGGAGCTGCTGGATCAGCGCGGCGTGGTCGACCGTGATCCGGGAACGGGCCGGTTCCCCGGCGAGGAGGCTGGCAGCGGCGCCCAGCAGGTAGCCGGCGTCCACCAGGACGACGCAGCGGTCCACGTGTTCCACCCTCTTTCGGCCCTGGGGTCGGACTCGGGATCGGAAGTTCTCCGGGTTCCCTTCGAGTCTGCCCGACCGCCGGTGGCTTGACGGTGGGAACTGGATCATCGGCGTGGCGGATGTCCTGCTCGGAGGGGTACTGACCCTCCGTAATGATCCAAAATGCGGCGTTTCACACCGTATGTGAGTCTGACAGCGGCCCTGGCCCCTAATTCCCTTGAGGAGGCATCACCATGGCCAAGAACCGGAACCAGAACCGTGCTCAGAAGCAGCAGTCCCCGGCCGAGCGCGGCGCCCAGCAGGCGCAGCAGTCGGCGATGGAGTCCGAGGCCGCGCAGCGCGCGTCCCAGGTCCTCCCGAGCGACGTCGCCCGCAAGGGCCGCCAGAAGCGCTTCGGCCACAACTGACGGCTTTCGCGTACGGCAAAGGGGCGCGCCCGTGACGACGGGCGCGCCCCTTGCGCGTGTACGGGGGTGGGGTCAGCCGGCCAGGCAGGACGGGCCGAGCAGCACCTTCAGGTCGCCGAAGAGCGCCGGGTCGGCCGTCACCCGGTGCCGGTCGAGCCGCAGCACGGTGGTCTTGCGCGGGCCCTGGAGCCTGATCCGCACCTCGGTGTTGCCCTTGTGGTGCTTGAGGATCTCGCCGAGCCTGCTGACCATCGGCGGGGTGACCTTGACCGTGGGGATGGTGAGGATCACCGGCGCGTTGGTCCCGGCGTTGGACAGGTCGGGGACCTGGAGCTCCATGGCGACGAGGCGGGGCACGTCCTCCCGCTTGTCGAGCCGGCCCTTGACGAAGACGACCGTGTCCTCGACGAGCTGGGTGGAGACCAGCTGGTAGGTGGCCGGGAAGAACATGCACTCGATGGAGCCGGCGAGGTCCTCGACGGTGGCGATGGCCCAGGCGTTGCCCTGCTTGGTCATCTTGCGCTGGAGGCCGGAGATGATGCCGCCGATGGTGACGACCGCGCCGTCGCTGTGCTCGCCGCCGGTGAGCTGGGAGATCGCCGCGTCCGTCTTGTCGGAGAGGACGTGCTCGATGCCGAAGAGCGGGTGGTCGGAGACGTAGAGGCCGAGCATCTCGCGCTCCTGGGCGAGCAGGTAGGACTTCTCCCACTCGACGTCGGAGAACTCGACGTCCAGGCCGAAGCCGGGCTCGTCGCTGGTCTCCTCGCCCATGCCGCCGAAGAGGTCGAACTGCCCCTCGGCCTCCTTGCGCTTGACCGCCACCACGTTGTCGATCATGGGCTCGTGGTGGGCGACCAGGCCCTTGCGGGTGTGGCCCATCTCGTCGAAGGCGCCGGCCTTGATCAGCGACTCGACGGTCCGCTTGTTGCAGACGACGGCCTCGACCTTGTCGAGGAAGTCGGGGAAGGAGGAGTACTTCCCCTTGGACTTGCGGGTCTTGATGATCGACTCGACGACGTTGGTGCCGACGTTCCGGACGGCGGTGAGGCCGAAGAGGATCACGTCGTCGCCCTGGGCGGCGAAGTTCGACTGGGACTCGTTGACGTTGGGCGGCAGGACCTTGATGCCCATGCGCCGGCACTCGTTCAGATAGACGGCGGACTTGTCCTTGTCGTCCTTGACCGAGGTGAGGAGTCCCGCCATGTACTCGGCCGGGTGGTTGGCCTTGAGGTAGGCGGTCCAGTAGGAGACCAGGCCGTACGCGGCGGAGTGCGCCTTGTTGAAGGCGTAGCCGGCGAAGGGGACCAGGACGTCCCAGAGGGCCTGGATGGCCTCGTCGCTGTAGCCGTTCTTCCGGGCGCCGGCCTGGAAGATGGTGAAGTTCTTGGCCAGCTCCTCGGGCTTCTTCTTGCCCATCACGCGGCGGAGGATGTCGGCCTCGCCGAGCGAGTACCCGGCGATGATCTGGGCGGCCTTCTGGACCTGCTCCTGGTACACGATGAGGCCGTAGGTGACCGCGAGCACCTCTTCGAGCGGCTTCTCCAGCTCGGGGTGGATCGGGGTGATCTCCTGCTGCTTGTTCTTGCGCAGGGCGTAGTTCGTGTGCGAGTTCATGCCCATCGGGCCCGGCCGGTACAGGGCGGACACGGCGGAGATGTCTTCGAAGTTGTCGGGCTTCATCAGCCGGAGCAGCGAGCGCATGGGGCCGCCGTCGAACTGGAAGACGCCGAGGGTGTCGCCGCGCTGGAGCAGTTCGAAGGTCTTCGGGTCGTCGAGCGGCAGGGCGAGCAGGTCGAGGTCGATGCCCTTGTTCGCCTTCACCATCTTGACGGCGTCATCCATGATGGTGAGGTTGCGCAGGCCCAGGAAGTCCATCTTCAGGAGGCCGAGCGACTCGCACTGCGGGTAGTCCCACTGCGTGATGGTGACGCCGTCGGTGTGCCGCACCCAGATCGGGGCGTGGTCGACGATCGGCTCGCTGGACATGATCACGCCGGCGGCGTGCACGCCCATCTGCCGGACCAGGCCCTCGACGCCCTTGGCGGTGTCGATGACCTTCTTCACGTCGGGCTCGTTCTCGTACATCGCCCGGATCTCGCCCGCCTCGCTGTAGCGCGGGTGGGAGGGGTTGGTGATGCCGTCGAGGTCGATGCCCTTGCCGAGGACGTCGGCGGGCATGGCCTTGGTGAGCCGGTCGCCCATGGCGTACGGGTAGCCGAGGACGCGCGCGGAGTCCTTGATGGCGTTCTTGGCCTTGATCTTGCCGTAGGTGCCGATCATGGCGACCTTGTCGGAGCCGTACTTCTCCGTGACGTACCGGATGACCTCGACGCGCCGGCGCTCGTCGAAGTCGATGTCGACGTCGGGCATGGAGATGCGCTCGGGGTTGAGGAAGCGCTCGAAGATCAGTCCGTGCGGGATGGGGTCGAGGTCGGTGATGCCCATGGCGTACGCGACGATCGAGCCGGCCGCGGAGCCCCGGCCGGGGCCCACGGCGATGCCCTGCTTCTTCGCCCACATGATGAAGTCGGCGACGACGAGGAAGTAGCCGGGGAAGCCCATCGAGATGATCGTGTCCATCTCGTACTCGACCTGCTTCATGCGGTCCTCGGGGATGCCCCCGGGGAAGCGGCGGTGCATGCCGCGCATGGTCTCCTCGCGGAACCAGGTGACCTCGGTGTAGCCCTCGGGGATGTCGAACTTCGGCATGAGGTTCTTGGCCTCGAACATGCCGGTGGTGTCGACCTGCTCGGCGACCAGGAGGGTGTTGCGGCAGCCCTCCTGCCAGGCGTCCGAGGAGTCGACGGCGTACATCTCGTCCGTGGACTTCAGGTAGTAGCCGGTGCCGTCGAACTTGAAGCGGTCCGGGTCGGAGAGGTTCTTGCCGGTCTGGATGCAGAGCAGGGCGTCGTGGGCGGTCGCCTCGTGCGCGTAGGTGTAGTGGGAGTCGTTGGTGACGAGCGGCGGGATGCCGAGCTTCTTGCCGATCTCCAGGAGCCCGTCGCGGACCCGGTGCTCGATCTCGATGCCGTGGTCCATCAGCTCCAGGAAGTACCGGTCCTTGCCGAAGATGTCCTGGTACTCGGAGGCGGACTTCAGGGCCTCGTCGAACTGGCCGAGGCGCAGCCGGGTCTGGAGCTCGCCGGAGGGGCATCCGGTGGAGGCGATCAGGCCCTCGGACCACTGGGAGATGGTCTCCTTGTCCATCCGGGGCCACTTCTGGAGCCAGCCCTCGGCGTAGGCGTCGGAGGAGAGCCGGAAGAGGTTGTGGAGTCCGGTGGCGTTCGCCGCCCAGATCGTCTTGTGGGTGTAGCCGCCGGAGCCGGAGACGTCGTCCCGCTTCTGGTGCGGCTGGCCCCACTGGATCTTCCGCTTGTTCCGCCGGGACTCGGGGGCGACGTACGCCTCGATGCCGATGATCGGCGTGACCCCGGCCTTCTTGGCCGTGTGGAAGAAGTCGTACGCCCCGTGCAGGTTGCCGTGGTCGGACATGGCGATGTGCGTCATGCCCATCTCGTTGCACGCGTCGAACATGTCCTTCAGCCGCGCGGCACCGTCCAGCAGCGAGTACTGGGTGTGGACGTGGAGGTGCGTGAAGGGCGGCTTGGTCACGGCGGAAGGCCTCCGGGAACGACGACGGGCAGGCTGCGGGCAGTCTGAGGGGGACGGTGTCGGAGTCTAGTCGGGCGGGAGGGTCCGGCGGGGCACTCGGGGGCTAGGGTCGCGCGTTGTGAGGCGGGGAACACCTGTCCCATTTGTCGTGAACATTCTTCCCTTGCCAGGAGGCGCCCGATGCCGGTCCCCCAGCCCGCCGCCGCCGAGCGCGGCGAGCACATCCTCGCCGTCTTCGACACCGCCTTCGGCGAGCTGCTCGCCGCCGACCCGGCGGCCTTCCGCGTCAAGTTCCGGAAGATGGCCGGCTCCGCCTTCGCCTTCTACCGGGGCACCGCGTGCCTGTTCTACGCCGACCTGGAGGGGGAGGCGCGGGGCGGACCGTACCTGGACGGGCGCACCGGCCGGGTCTGGATCCACGGCGACCTGCACGCCGAGAACTTCGGCACGTACATGGACGCCAACGGGCGCCTGATCTTCAACGTCAACGACTTCGACGAGGCGTACGTGGGCCCCTTCACCTGGGACCTGAAGCGGCTCGCGGCCTCGCTCGCCCTGATCGGGTACGCCAAGGCGCTCAGCGACGGGCAGATCACCGAGCTGGTGCGGATCTGCGCCGCCGCCTACCGGGAGCGGATCGGCGTCCTGGCGGCCGGCGCCGAGGCGGACGAGGTGCCCGGCTTCACCCTGGAGACCGCCGACGGGCCGCTGCTCGACGCCCTGCGCACGGCCCGGTCTCTGACCCGCTTCGGGCTGCTCGACTCGATGACCGAGATCCGGGACTTCGAGCGCCGCTTCTCGGCGGGCGGCGGCGCGATCGCGCTGGACGCGGCCACCCGCCGCGAGGTCCTCACGGCCTTCGACGCCTATCTGGGGACCCTGCCGGAGTCCAGCCTGGCCCGCCCCGACTCGTACCGGGTGAAGGACGTGGTCGGGCGGCGCGGGATCGGCATCGGCTCGGCCGGCCTCCCCTCGTACAACATCCTCCTGGAGGGGAACAGCGACGCCCTGGAGAACGACGTCGTGATCTACCTCAAGCAGGCGCAGACCCCGGCGGTCTCCCGGCACGTGACGGACGCGGCGGTACGGGACTACTTCCGGCACGAGGGGCACCGGACCGTGATCTCGCAGCGGGCGCTCCAGGCGCACGCGGACCCCTGGCTGGGGTGGACGGAGCTGGGCGGCGCGGGGCAGCTGGTGGCGGAGGTCTCGCCGTACGCGGTGGACCTGGACTGGTCGGACATCGACGACCCGGCCGAGATCGCGGCGACCGTGGCGGACCTGGGGCGGGCGACGGCGACCATGCACGCGGCGGCGGACGACTCCAGCGGGCACTCGCTCGTGCCGTTCTCGACGGAGCGGGCCATCGACGCGGCGATCGGCGCCGACGGGGAGGGCTTCGCGGAGCTGCTCGTGGACTTCGCGCACGCCTACGGGGCCCGCGCCCGGGCGGACCACCAGATCTTCGTGGACCTCTTCCGCAACGGCCGGATCCCGGGGCTCCGGGGCCCCGGGGAGACGTCCACAGCTTCCCTTTAGGGACCCCTTACGCGCCCGCGTGGGACACTCCTGGGCGATGGACACGGCAGGGACGCAGCTGAGGGCGCTGCGGGCGGCGTTCTTCACGGCACTGGTCGTGACGCTGTCCGTGGCGTCCCACGTGCTGCTCTCGGGCGTGCCGCTGCCGGTGGGGACGGTCGTCCCGGTCGCCGCCGGCGTCTTCGCCGTGGCGTACGCGCTGGCCGGCCGCGAGCGCGGCCTCGGTCCGATCGCCGGGCTCCTCGTCCCGCTGGAGCTGGCGGCCGACACCCTCTTCACCAGCGGTCAGGCGGTCTGTTACGGCCCCGCCGGCGGGCCGGTCTCCGGGTCGCTGCGCGCGGTGGGCGTGGAGGTCTTCTGCGGCGGCGCCGTGGGGGTCCCGCTGCCCGGCGTCGCGGCCCCGGAGAGCGGGCACGCGGCCGCGCTCCTCTCCTCCCCCGATCCGGCGCTGCCGTGGCTGCTGCTCCTGGCCCACGTGGGCGTCGGGTTCTCGGCGGCGTGCTGGCTGCGCGGCGGGGAGCGGGCGCTCGCCCGGCTGGTCGGCGCGGTGGAGGCCTTCGCGTTCCGGCCGCTGCTGCTCGTGGCGGCCTTCTTCCGTACGGGTGGTCCGGCGCCCCGGCGCACCGGGCGCCCCGGGGGCCGGCCCCGGTCCTCGCGCACCCGGCTCCTCGTGCACTCCGTGGGGCGGCGGGGGCCGCCGCGTCCGGGTCTCGCTCTCGTCTGAGCGAGCCCCGCGGCATCCCCTTTCCCCCTTTTTCACGGTTCCCCACGGAGAAGACGATCATGAGTGCACGCAACAGCAAGGCCAACAAGGCGGCGGCCCGCGAGCGGCTGCGCGAGGAGCGCGAGCGGCAGGCGAAGAAGGACCGGGCGCGCCGGCAGCTCGTCGTGGCCGGCTCGGCGGTGGCCGTCCTGGCCGTCGCCGGCGGCATCGGCTACGCGGTGGTGCAGGCCAACAAGCCCTCCCAGTGGGAGACGGCGGCCGAGGCGACGACCGTCACGGCCCCGAAGAACACCTCGGGCGCGAACGGCACGACGGTCGTCGTCGGCGAGGCGTCGGCGAAGAAGACCCTGGAGCTGTACGAGGACTCGCGCTGTCCGGTCTGCGCGACCTTCGAGCAGTCCGTGGGCTCCACGATCGAGAAGGACGTCGAGGCCGGCAAGTACAAGATCCGGTACGTCGGCGCCACCTTCATCGACGACGCCGTCCCTGGCGAGGGCTCGAAGAACGCCCTGTCGGCGCTCGGCGCGGCCCTGGACGTGAGCCCGGAGGCCTTCCTGAAGTACAAGGCCGCGCTCTACTCCACGGAGTTCCACCCGGAGGAGAACGACGACAAGTTCGGCGAGGACTCCTACCTCCTGGAGGTCGCGGAGTCGGTCCCGGCGCTCAAGGGCAACGCCGCGTTCAAGAAGAACGTCGAGGAGGGCACCTTCGACGCCTGGGCGATGAAGATGTCCAAGGCCTTCGACGACAGCGGGGTGAAGGGCACGCCGACGCTGAAGATGGACGGCAAGCCGGTGACGGTCGAGGGCACCGACAATCCGCCGATGACCCCGGAGCAGTTCACGACGGCGATCACGGCGGCCCTCAAGGGCTGACGCCCGCCGCCCGCTCCACCGGCTCCTTCCCGGCCCCGGACCCACCGGTCCGGGGCCGAGGCGCGTCCGGGGCGGCGGGGCTCCGGGGACGGCGGAAGGATCCGGGCGTCCGGGGCGGCGTCCGGGTCACCGGGCGGCGTCCAGCCGGCGAACTTCCGGATTTCGCCTCCCTCCCGGCCATACCCGTCAGTAATCTGACTGCCCGTGACCAGTCGTTTCATATCCTCGTCTTCGCCTTCCGCCCCCACCCGCCGCACGGTCGTGAAGGCCGCCGCCACCGCCGCCGTCGCCGTGCCCGCGCTCCTGGGCGCCGCCTCCCCGGCCCTCGCGGAGGCCACGGCCCCCGCCTTCCTCCACGGCGTCGCCTCCGGCGACCCGCTGCCCGACGGCGTCCTGCTCTGGACGCGCGTCACCCCCGTCCCCGAGGCCGTGCCCGGCTCCGGCCTCGGCCCGGACGTCCGGGTCGGCTGGGAGGTCGCGGAGGACCGCGCCTTCGCCCGGGTCGTCGCCTCCGGCGCGACCACGGCGGGCGCCGCCACCGACCACACCGTGAAGGCGGACGTCCGGGGCCTGCGCCCGGCCACCGCCTACTGGTTCCGCTTCACCGTGGACGGTGTCGTCTCGCCGGCCGCCCGGACCCGTACCGCTCCGGCCGCCGACGAGGCCGCGCCCGGCGTCCGCTTCGGCGTGGTCTCCTGCGCGAACTGGGAGGCGGGGCACTTCTCCGCGTACCGCCACCTCGCCGCCCGCGCCGACCTGGACGCGGTGCTCCACCTCGGCGACTACCTCTACGAGTACGCCAGCGGGGTCTACCCCGACGCGAAGTACACCGTCCGGGCCCACGAGCCGCGCCACGAGACCGTCTCGCTCGCCGACTACCGCGCCCGGCACGGGACGTACAAGACGGACCCCGACCTGCGGGCGCTGCACGCGGCGCACCCGGTGATCGCCATCTGGGACGACCACGAGTTCGCCAACGACGCCTGGACGGGCGGGGCCGAGAACCACACGCCCGGCGCCGAGGGCGCGTGGGCGGCCCGGGTCGCGGCCGCCAAGCAGGCGTACTTCGAGTGGATGCCGGTCCGGGCCTCCACGGAGGGCACGGTCTTCCGGCGCCTGCGCTTCGGCAGGCTGGCCGATCTGCACCTGCTCGACCTGCGGTCGTTCCGCTCGGCGCAGGCGAGGACGGGCAGCGGCGCGGTGGACGACCCGGAGCGGAGCATCACCGGCCGCGCCCAGCTGGACTGGCTCAAGGCGGGCCTGGCCGGTTCGGACGCGACCTGGCAGCTGGTCGGGACCTCGGTGATGATCTCGCCGGTCGCCTTCGGCGCCCTGCCCGCCCACCTCCTGGCGCCGCTCGCGGAGCTGATGGGCCTGCCGAAGGAGGGCCTCGCGGTCAACGCGGACCAGTGGGACGGGTACACGGACGACCGGAAGGAGCTGCTCGCGCACCTGACGGCGCGGGGTGTCCGGAACACGGTCTTCCTGACCGGCGACATCCACATGGCCTGGGCCAACGACGTGCCGGTGAAGGCCGCGACGTATCCGCTCTCGGCCTCGGCGGCGACCGAGTTCGTGGTCACCTCGGTGACCTCGGACAACCTGGACGACCTGCTGCACGTGGCGCCGGGGACGCTCTCGGCGGTGGCGGCGACCGCCGTGAAGGCGGCCAACCGGCATGTGAAGTGGGTGGACATGGACCACCACGGCTACGGCGTGCTCGACGTGACCGCCGCCCGCTCGCAGATGGACTACTACACGGTCTCCGACAAGGCGGACCCGGACGCGACGACGGCCTGGGCGCGCTCGTACCGGACGGCGAGCGGAACGCAGCGTGTCGAGCGGGTGTACCAGCCGGTCCTCTGACCCCTCCGAGAGGGACTGTTTTCAGCCAAGATCCCTTCTGTTAACGGGAGATCACACGACTACGGCGGGTGGCGAGTTTCGGCGATCGAATCCGGACACACCACCCGCCTCCGTCCTCCGATCCATTACGTCGGCGTCTCAAACTCCGGAAGGCGCAGAAGATTTTCTTCCCGTTGCGCCGAATTGCCCCACGGATGATTGGGCCTGATCACTCCTCAACGACCCCTGACATGGACGCGTAATCTCCCCGGCGTGGCGGAGGAAGTTCCTCCGCACACCCCCCACGAGGAGTCACCGTGCGTGCTCTTGCCCGTATATCCCCGCGTATGTCACGTCGTGTCATCGGTACCGCCGTCATGGCCGGAACGCTGGCCCTGGCGCCGCTCTCCGCCCCCGTCGCCACCGGCGCCTCCACCGCCGACCGCGGCTCCGCGTCCCTCTCCGCCGAGGAGTGCGAGGACGGCGTCCACTCCGACTCCCACTCCGACGCCTTCTCCGGCGCCCGCAAGGCGCGCGGCGCCGACCAGCACGCCGCCGAGCCCAACGAGGTCTCGGCCGCCCAGGCCAAGGCCATGGACGCGGACCTCCGGAAGAGACTGTCGTCGCTCTCCCCGGCCGCGACCGCCAGTGCCGCCCGGGCCGCCGCCTCGGGCCGGGCCGCCGCCGTGGTCAACGTTCCCGTCTACTTCCACGTCATCCACTCCGGGACGACGGGCAAGCTCTCCGCCTCCGCCATCAACAGCCAGATCGCGGTCCTCAACGCGGCCTACGGCGGCCAGGGCACCGGCAACGCGAACACCAACTTCCAGTTCACGCTGGCCGGCACCGACTACACGAACAACTCGACCTGGTACAACCTGGCCTCCGGCTCCACCGCCGAGAAGCAGATGAAGCAGACCCTGCGCAAGGGCGGTGCGGGCGCGCTGAACTTCTACACCGCCAAGCTGAGCGGCGGCCTCCTCGGCTGGGCGACCTTCCCGTCCTCGTACAAGTCCCAGCCGAAGATGGACGGCGTCGTCGTCCTAGACGCCTCGCTCCCGGGCGGCTCGGCGGCCAACTACAACCAGGGCGACACCGGTACGCACGAGGTCGGCCACTGGATGGGGCTGTACCACACCTTCCAGGGCGGCTGCGGCGGCAGCGGCGACTCCGTCGCCGACACCCCGGCCGAGTCGAGCCCCGCGTACGAGTGCCCGACGGGCCGCGACACCTGCACCACGGCGGGCGCGGACCCGATCCACAACTTCATGGACTACACGTACGACTCCTGCATGTACCAGTTCACCGCGGGCCAGGTGTCCCGGATGAACCAGCACTGGACCGCGTACCGCGCGGGCTGACCGGCTCGGTACACACACCGGGGGCGCGACGGGAAGAGCCTCCCGCCGCGCCCCCGGCGCACGTCCGTACAAAGTTACGGAGTCACTCCGCGTCCGCCAGCTCCTCCAGGAACGCGAGCGCCACCGCCCAGGTCCGCTCGGCCGCCTCCGCGTCCCAGTCCGGCAGCTCCGGGTCCGTGTAGAGGTGCCCGGCGCCCCGGTAACGGTGGATCTCCACGTCCGCCCCGGCCCGGCCCATCCGGAGGTACCAGGCGGACAACCAGTCGTCCGTCTCGAAGGGGTCGGGCTCGGCCACGTGCAGCTGTACGGGCAGCTCGTCCACCGACGCGTTCGGCGCGAGGTCCGAGGTGCCGTGCAGGAGCAGCAGGCCGCGCGCCTTCTCGTCGCCGAGGGCCAGGGTCTGCGCGACCGACGCGCCCAGCGAGAGGCCGGCGTAGACGAGGCCGCGCTCCGAGTACGGGGCGGCGGCCAGGATCGCGCGCTTCAGGAGCTCGTCCTTGCCGATCTCGTCCCGCTTCGCCATGCCCTCCTCGACCGAATCGGTGGTCCAGCCGTCGAAGAGGTCCGGCGTCCACACCCGGTGCCCGGCCTCCCGCAGCCGGTCGGCCGCGGCCTCCACGGCCGGGCGCGGTCCGTACACCGAGTGGAAAAGCATGATGTCCATGGACGCCATCCTGCCACCCGCGGCGGACCGGCCCCGAAAGCCGGGCCCACCGCCGGCCGCCCCGCTCACCGCATGCTGCGCACGTCCAGCTGGCGCAGGACCCGGTCCACCACCTCGGGGTCGGCGCCCGGTTCGCTGCGCGCCGCCAGGACCTCGTGCCGGGCGGCCGACATCAGCTCCTTCTGGATGCGCTGCACCGCCTTGAAGCGGTCCACCCGCTCCGTGAAGGCGGCCCGCCGTTCGTCGTCCACCATGTCGGGGCTGATCCGCGCCCCGATGTCGAAGGCGCCGCGGTGGAGCCGCTCCTGCACCTCCTCCGGCAGGTCCTCGACCTCCTCGATCTCCTTGAGCCGCCGCTTGGCCGCCTTCGCGGCCCGGATCGCCAGCTCCCGCTCCAGGGCCCGCTCGGTCTCCGTGTCGGCCTTCACGCCGAGCCGCCGGACCAGGGCGGGCAGGGTGAGCCCCTGGAGGACGAGGGTGGTGAGGATCACGCAGAAGGCGATGAAGACGATCTCCGCGCGTCCGGGGAAGGGTTCGCCGTCGTCGGTGGTGAGCGGAACGGCGAGCGCGAGGGCCACCGAGGCCACGCCGCGCATCCCCGCCCACCACATGACGACGGTCTCCCGCCAGCTCACCGGGATCTCCTCGTCCACGTCCCGGAGCGTGTGCATCCGCTGCGCCAGCCAGGTGGCGGGCAGCAGCCACAGGAGCCGGACGACGACGACCGTCCCGGCCACGGCCGCGCCCCAGCCGAGCATCTCCAGGACGTGCCCGTCGGCGTACCCGAAGACGTGGACGACCTCCAGGCCGATGAGGCCGAAGGCGATGCCGGTCACGAGGGTGTCGACGATCTCCCAGAAGGTCTGCCCGGCGAGCCGGCCCATGACGTCGTCGGCGTCGGCCGCGTGCTCGGCCAGGAAGAGCGCGGTGACCAGGACGGAGAGGACGCCGGAGCCGTGCAGCTCCTCGGCGAGCACGTAGCTCACGAAGGGGACGAGGAGGGTGAGGCCGGTCTGGAGGGTGGCGTCGCCCAGGTATCCGATGAGCTTGTTGGAGAGCCAGCCGAGCCCCAGGCCGACGGCCACGGCGACGACGGCGGAGAGCACGAGCGCGCCGGCCGCCGCGGGCAGGGAGAAGGAGCCGCTGACGGCGGCGGCGATCGCCACGTGGTAGAGCACGATCGCGGTGACGTCGTTGAAGAGCCCCTCGCCCTCCAGGATCGACACGAGCCGGCGGGGCAGGCCGAGCGAGCCCGCGACGGCGGTCGCGGCGACCGGGTCCGGCGGGGCGACGAGGGCGCCGAGCGCGATGGCGGCGGCCAGCGGGATGCCGGGCACGAGCGCGTTGGCGACGGCGCCGACGGCGGCCGTGGTGACGAAGACCAGGGCCACCGCGAGCAGGAAGATGGGCCGCTTGTTGGCCGCGAACTGGCGCCAGGAGGTCCGCTGCACCGCCGCGTAGAGGAGGGGCGGCAGCACCAGCGGAAGGATGTACTCCGGCGGGATCTCGACGTTCGGTACGAAGGGCAGGAAGGCCAGCACGATCCCGACGAGGGTCATCAGGACGGGCGCGGGCAGCCCGAGCCGCTCACCGAGGGGGACGGTGAGCAGGGCGCCGAGGAGCAGCAGGAACAGCAGGGCCAATTGATCCACGGGCTCAGCCTGCCACGAACGCCCGTTTTCACACGTGTTGCCCCCGGCGGGCGCCGGGGGCGGCCGGAGAGCGGTGCGGCTACAGCGCCTTGCGCATGGCCCGGTGCGGAATGCCCGCGTCCGGGAACTCGGGGCCGTACGCCTCGTACCCCAGCCGCTCGTAGAAGCCGAGGGCGTGGGTCTGCGCGTGCAGGTCGACGGCGGTCAGACCCCGCTCGCGCGCCACGTCCTCGATGCCCCGGACCAGGGCCGCGCCGACCCCGAGGCCGCGCGCCGCCTTGGCGACGGCGAGCCGGCCGAGCGAGCCCACGGAGGCGTCGGCGCCGGTCTTGCCCAGCGCGTCGGCGCCGTGCAGCAGGCGCCCGGTGCCGAGCGGCAGGCCGTCGGCGCGGACCGCGAGGACGTGCACGGCGGTCGCGTCGTACGTGTCGTACTCCAGCTCCCGGGGCACGCCCTGCTCCTCGACGAAGACCTCGCGGCGGACCGCGAAGCAGGCCTCCCGGTCCTCGTCGCCCAGGGCCTCGCGGACGTCGTACGCGGTGGTCACCGGCTCTCCGCCTCGATCCGGTCCAGGGCCTTGCGCAGGTCCTCGGGGTAGGTGCTGGCGAACTCGACCCACGAGCCGTCGCCGGGGTGCTCGAAGCCGAGGCGGACGGCGTGCAGCCACTGCCGGGTCAGGCCGAGGCGCTTGGCGAGGGTCGGGTCGGCGCCGTAGGTGAGGTCGCCGACGCAGGGGTGGCGGTGGGCGGACATGTGCACCCGGATCTGGTGGGTGCGGCCCGTCTCCAGCTTGATGTCGAGCAGCGAGGCCGAGCGGTACGCCTCGACGAGGTCGTAGTGCGTGACGGAGGGCTTGCCGTCGGCGGTGACCGCCCACTTGTAGTCGTGCTGGGGGTGCCGGCCGATGGGGGCGTCGATGGTGCCGCTCATCGGGTCGGGGTGCCCCTGGACCAGCGCGTGGTAGCGCTTGTCGACCGTGCGCTCCTTGAACTGGCGCTTGAGCGAGGTGTACGCGTACTCGGACTTGGCGACCACCATCAGGCCGGAGGTGCCGACGTCGAGGCGGTGCACGATGCCCTGGCGCTCGGCGGCGCCGGAGGTGGAGATGCGGTAGCCGGCGGCGGCGAGGCCGCCGATGACGGTGGTGCCGGTCCAGCCGGGGCTGGGGTGGGCGGCGACGCCGATCGGCTTCATGATCACGACGATGTCGTCGTCGTCGTGGACGATCTCCATGCCCTCGACGGGCTCCGCGACGATCTGCACGGGCGCGGCCGCGCCCGGCATCTCGACCTCCAGCCACGCGCCGCCGCTGACCCGTTCGGACTTGCCGACGACGGAGCCGTCGACCTGGACCTTCCCTGCGGCGGCCAGCTCGGCCGCCTTCGTACGGGAGAACCCGAACATACGGGCGATGGCGGCGTCGACGCGCTCGCCCTCCAGGCCATCGGGAACGGGCAGCGTGCGGATCTCGGGACTCGTACTCACCCGTCGAGTATGCCTTGTCAGTCCTTGTGGACGGTCCCGTCCGGGTCCAGGCCCCGGAACGACAGGATCACGATGAGGATGCCGCCGCAGACGATCGCCGAGTCGGCGAGGTTGAAGACGGCGAAGTGCGCGGGGGCGATGAAGTCGACGACCGCGCCCTCGAAGACGCCGGGCGAGCGGAAGATCCGGTCCGTGAGGTTGCCGAGCGCGCCGCCGAGCAGCAGGCCGAGCGCGATGGCCCAGGGCAGGCTGTAGAGCTTCCGGGCGAGCCGGATGATCACGACGATCACGGCGGCGGCGATGCAGGTGAAGATGATCGTGAAGGCCTCGCCCATGCCGAAGGCGGCGCCCGGGTTCCGGATGGCGTCGAAGCGGAGCAGGTCGCCGATCACCCGGATCGGCTCGCGGCCCTCCAGCTTCTCGACCACGAGGATCTTGCTGCCGAGGTCGAGCAGATAGGCCAGGAGGGCCACCACGAACAGGGCGAGGATCCTGCGCCTGCCCCGGGGACGCTCGACGGGAGCCTCCGTGCCGTCGGAGGCGGCCGACTCGTCGGCCCCTGCTGAATCCGGCGTACCGATGATGCGCTCCGCCTCTGCCACGTGAGTGAGTCCCTCGACCTCGATGCCTGACCGTGCACCGAGGGTACGGCACAGGCGTACGAGAACGGCATCCGAGACCGCCGGTCACGCGGCGCCCGGGCGGCACGGGCCGGGCCCCGGGCGCCGCCCGCCTCAGCCGCGCCGCTCCTGCCGCTGCTTGTCCTCGACGCAGAGGGTGGCCCTCGGGAAGGCCTGCATGCGGGCCTTGCCGATCGGCTTGCCGCACACCTCGCACAGGCCGTACGTGCCGGCGTCGAGCCGCTCCAGGGCGTGCTCGGTCTGCTCCAGCATCTCCCGGGCGTTGGCCGCGAGGGCCAGCTCGTGCTCGCGGGTGATGTTCTTGGTGCCGGTGTCGGCCTGGTCGTCCCCGGCGCCGTCGCCCGAGTCCCGCATGAGGCCCGTCAGCTCCTCCTGGGAGTGGGCCAGCTCGCTGCGGAGCCTCAGCACCTCCGCCTGGAGACCGTCGCGGGCCTCGGCGACCTCCTCCGGCGTCCAGGGGTCCTCGCCCGGACGGACCGCGAGCTCACCGGCACGGGCCGGGGGCACCGCGGCCCCGTCCTCGACGGTCGTCACGCCACCCGCGGTCTTCTTCGCTGCCACCGTCCTGGCTCCTGTCTGCTTCCGCGCGGACGCCTTCCTGGCGGGCGCGCCCGGAGCGGCGGCGTCCTCGGCGGAGGCCGCCTCGGCGGGGGCCGCCGCTCCCGTCTTCTTCTCCACGACGGCCTTCTTGGCCGCCGCGGCCTTCTTCGCGACCGTCTTCTTCGCGGCCGCCACCTTCTTCGCGACCGCCTTCTTGGCGCCCGCCCTCCCGGTCCCCTTCTCCTCGGGGGCCTCCGGTTCCTCCGCGACCGTGGGGTGCCCGGCGACCGCCGTCCGTTTCCCGGCCGTGGTCTTCTTCGCGGCGGTCTTCTTCGCCACCATGTCGCGGCCCCTTCACATTTTGTGATCTTGCTCGCGAATCGTGCTGGGACGATAAATCGGCCCGGGGCCCGCGGCAACGGGGCACGCCGCCGTGCCCACCCGCCCCCGCTCCCCGCCGGGGCGGCCCGCTTCCGTTGTGCCCAGCTCCCCGGCCGGTTATCCGCCCCTCCCCTCCCCCACATGGCCCCACCCCGGGCCCGGCGGCCCCCGTGTGGCCATTCGGGTCACGGAAAACCGGTCCGCCCTCCTTCCCCGGGCGCCGTACACTGGGCCCAGCGAAAGGCTTGGATGGGGACGAGTAGCGTCGTACGCAGCCATGAGCGACCCGGGGACGGTGAGAGCCCGGGGGCGAGCCCGATGTGAAGCATCACCCCGGAGCCGCCGGAAGAAAGCCGCACCCCGGGGTGCGGCGACTAGACCCGGCGTCGCGACCCCAATGAGGGGGCTTCGGGCGGTCGCGCCCGGGGCCAAGGAGGGTGGTACCGCGGGAGCAGCGCTCTCGTCCCTCCGACGGAAGCAGAACCGTCCGTCCGGAGGAGAGTCCGCCGCATGACAGCGCCGCAGTACCGCCAGGTGCCCGCCCAGGTCGACCTGCCCGCCCTCGAGCACGCCGTGCTCGACTTCTGGCAGGAGAACAAGGTCTTCGCGAAGACCCTGGAGCAGTCCGAGGGCCGCCCCGAGTGGGTGTTCTACGAGGGCCCGCCGACCGCCAACGGCATGCCGGGCGCCCACCACATCGAGGCCCGCGTCTTCAAGGACGTCTTCCCCCGCTTCCGGACCATGCGCGGCTACCACGTGGCCCGCAAGGCCGGCTGGGACTGCCACGGCCTGCCGGTCGAGCTCGCCGTCGAGAAGGAGCTCGGCTTCTCCGGCAAGAAGGACATCGAGGCGTACGGCATCGCCGAGTTCAACGCCAAGTGCCGCGAGTCCGTGACCCGGCACACCGACGCCTTCGCCGAGCTGACGACCCGGATGGGCTACTGGGTCGACCTGGACGACGCGTACCGGACCATGGACCCCTCGTACATCGAGTCGGTCTGGTGGTCGCTCAAGCAGATCTTCGACAAGGACCTGCTGGTCCAGGACCACCGGGTCGCCCCCTGGTGTCCCCGCTGCGGCACCGGCCTCTCGGACCACGAGCTGGCGCAGGGCTACGAGACGGTCGTGGACCCCTCGGTCTACGTCCGCTTCCCGCTGACCTCCGGCCCGCTGGCCGGCCGCGCGGCGCTCCTGGTCTGGACGACGACTCCGTGGACCCTGGTGTCCAACACGGCGGTCGCCGCCCACCCCGAGGTCACCTACGTGGTCGCCACCGACGGCGACGAGCAGGTCGTCGTCGCCGAGCCGCTGGTGGACAAGGCGCTCGGCGAGGGCTGGGTCACCACCGGCGAGACCTTCACCGGCAAGGACATGGAGCGCTGGACGTACGGGCGCCCGTTCGAGCTGATCGAGTTCCCGGAGCCCGCGCACTACGTCGTCAACGCCGAGTACGTGACGACCGAGGACGGCACGGGTCTGGTCCACCAGTCCCCCGCCTTCGGCGAGGACGACCTCAAGGTCTGCAAGGCGTACGGCCTGCCGGTCGTGAACCCGGTCCGCCCCGACGGCACCTTCGAGGAGGACGTGCCGCTGGTCGGCGGCGTCTTCTTCAAGAAGGCCGACGAGAAGCTGACCGCCGACCTGGACGCGCGCGGCCTGCTCTTCCGGCACATCGCGTACGAGCACAGCTACCCGCACTGCTGGCGCTGCCACACGGCGCTGCTCTACTACGCGCAGCCGTCCTGGTACATCCGCACGACCGCGGTCAAGGACCGCATGCTCGCGGAGAACGAGGGGACGAACTGGTTCCCGGAGTCGGTCAAGCACGGACGCTTCGGCGACTGGCTGACCAACAACGTCGACTGGGCCCTCTCCCGCAACCGCTACTGGGGCACCCCGCTGCCGATCTGGCGCTGCGAGGACGGGCACCTCACCTGCGTGGGCTCGCGCGCCGAGCTGACCGAGCTGACCGGCACCGACCAGTCGGGCCTGGACCCGCACCGCCCGTACATCGACGCGGTCACGTTCGCCTGCCCCGAGGACGGCTGCTCCCTGGAGTCCGTCCGCGTCCCGGAGGTCATCGACGCCTGGTACGACTCGGGCTCGATGCCGTTCGCGCAGTACGGCTACCCGTACGAGAACAAGGAGCTGTTCGAGAGCCGCTACCCGGCGCAGTTCATCTCCGAGGCGATCGACCAGACCCGCGGCTGGTTCTACACGCTGATGGCCGTCGGCACCCTGGTCTTCGACAAGTCGTCGTACGAGAACGTGGTCTGCCTGGGCCACATCCTCGCCGAGGACGGCCGCAAGATGTCCAAGCACCTGGGGAACATCCTCCAGCCGATCCCGCTGATGGACCAGCACGGCGCCGACGCCGTCCGCTGGTTCATGGCGGCCGGCGGCTCGCCGTGGGCGGCCCGCCGGGTGGGCCACGGCACGATCCAGGAGGTCGTCCGCAAGACCCTCCTCACGTACTGGAACACGGTCGCCTTCCAGGCGCTGTACGCCCGGACGTCCGGCTGGGCGCCGAGCGCGGCGGACCCGGCCCCGGCCGACCGCACGGTCCTCGACAAGTGGCTGCTCTCCGAGCTGAACACGCTGGTGGCCGAGGCCACCGAGGCGATGGAGGCGTACGACACCCAGCGCACCGGCAAGCTCCTGTCGGCGTTCGTGGACGACCTGTCCAACTGGTACGTGCGCCGCTCCCGCCGCCGCTTCTGGCAGGGCGACAAGGCGGCCCTGCGGACCCTGCACGAGGTCGTGGAGACGGTCACGCGCCTGATGGCCCCGCTGACCCCGTTCATCACCGAACGGGTCTGGCAGGACCTGGTGGTGCCGGTGACCCCGGGCGCCCCGGAGTCGGTCCACCTGGCCACCTGGCCGGAGGCGGACGCGTCCCTGATCGACGGCACGCTCTCCGAGCAGATGCTGCTCGTCCGGCGCCTGGTCGAGCTGGGCCGCGCGACCCGTGCCGAGTCCGGCGTGAAGACCCGCCAGCCGCTCTCCCGCGCCCTGGTCGCGGCCAACGGCTTCGCGGCGCTCTCCCCCGAGCTCCAGGCCCAGATCACGGAGGAGCTGAACGTCTCCTCCCTGGCGTCCCTCTCCGAGGTCGGCGGCTCGCTGGTCGACACCACGGCCAAGGCGAACTTCCGGGCCCTGGGCAAGCGCTTCGGCAAGGGCGTCCAGGACGTGGCCAAGGCGGTGGCGGCGGCGGACGCGGCGGCCCTCTCCCTGGCGCTGCGTTCCGGCGAGGCGCCCCTGGAGGTGAACGGCGAGACGATCACCGTCACCCCCGAGGAGATCATCATCACGGAGACCCCCCGCGAGGGCTGGTCGGTCGCCTCGGACGCGGGCGCGACGGTCGCCCTGGACCTGGAGATCACCCCGGAGCTGCGCCGCGCCGGCCTGGCCCGCGACGCGATCCGCCTCATCCAGGAGGCCCGCAAGAACAGCGGCCTCGACGTCGCCGACCGCATCGCCCTGCGCTGGACCTCGGACTCCGAGGAGACCACGGACGCCCTGACGGCCCACGCGGCCCTCATCGCGGACGAGGTCCTGGCGACGGACCACGCCAACGGCGAGGCCGACGACACCTACGGCGCCCCGTTCACGGACGACTCCCTCGGCCTGACGTTCCGCCTCCGCAAGGCGTAACCGGCCCGACGAAGGCCCGGCACCCCGTCCTGGGGCGCCGGGCCTTCCGCTTCCCCCCGTCGTACCTCCCGTACGGCTCCGGACACGACGAAGGGCCGGCCCCCGGTTTCCCGGGAGCCGGCCCTCGTAGCCTGCCGACGGCTACGCGCTCGTCGCGCGACCGCCCGCCGTCAGTTGTCGTCCTCGTCGATGAGGAAGCCCCGCATGGGCGCCGGAGCCTGCTGCATCGGCTGCGGTGCCTGCGGACGGACCGGAGCCATCGGCTGGGTCATCGCCGGGGACATCTGCTGCTGACCGCCGCCGTAGGACGGGCCACCGCCCATGGACGGGCCGCCACCCATGGTGCCGCCGCCGTAGGACGGCGCACCGGCGCCGGCCGAGGCCATCGACGGGGCCGGCGGCAGGGAGGCCGCGGCCGGGGTGCGCGGCGGGGCGAGCGAGTCGTCGGCCTGGGTCTCGAGCTGGCGCAGCTGCGACTCCAGGTACGACTTCAGGCGCGTGCGGTACTCGCGCTCGAAGCCCCGCAGGTCCTCGACCTTGCGCTCGAGGGTGGCGCGGGCGGACTCCAGGGAGCCCATCGCGACGCGGTGCTTCTCCTGCGCGTCCCGCTCCAGGGCGTCGGCCTTGGCGCGGGCGTCCCGCTCCAGGCCCTCGGCGCGCGAGCGCGCCTCGCCGACGATCTTGTTGGCCTCGGAACGGGCCTCCGCGATCGCCTGGTCGGCGGTCTGCTGGGCCAGCGAGAGGACGCGCGCGGCGCTGTCGCCGCCCGGACCCTGCGCGGGCTGCTGCTGCATCTGCTGCGGGTGGCCCATCGGACCGCCCTGCATCGGGCCGGGACCCATCGGCCCACCCTGCATGGGGCCGCCCTGCATCGGGCCGGGGCCCATGGGCCCGCCCTGCATGGGGCCGCCCTGCATGGGGCCGGCGGGAAGCTGAGGAGCACCGGAAGGCAGCTGCGGCGGGCCCATCTGCGGCGGCTGCTGCTGGACCGGCGGTCCGGATATGGCGGCGGGTACCGGGGCCCCGGGACCGACGGGACGATCCTGCTGCTCCGGGGGCTTGCGCATGCCCTGCTGCTGCTGGTTCTGCGCGGCGGCGCGCGTCGCGGCGGCCAGCTTGGCGCGCAGGTCCTCGTTCTCGCGGAGCAGGCGGGTCAGCTCGGCTTCGACCTCGTCGAGGAAGGCATCGACCTCGTCCTCGTCATAGCCTTCTCGAAGGCGGACGGTCGTGAACTGCTTGTTCCGCACGTCCTCGGGAGTCAGCGGCATCTCTTCTTCACCTCTACGTAGTCGTCGGCAGTCGGCAAGACCGTACCGTCCACAGGCACCTCACTCACCTCGCGAAGCTGCTCACGATGGAGATCAGGATGTAGACGATGATCATCAGAACGAAGAAGGACAGGTCGAGTGCCACGCCCCCGAGACGCAGCGGCGGGATCAGCCGCCGCAGGAGCTTGAGCGGTGGATCGGTGACAGTGTAGGTGGCCTCAAGGACGACCACCATCGCCTTACCGGGTTGCCATGAACGGGCGAACTGGAAGACGTAGTCCATGACAAGCCGGACGATCAGGAGGACGAGGAAGCACATCAGCACGATGTAGACCACCTGTAGTGCGACGCCCATCCCGCGTTTCCCTCTCCCCTGGCTTGCGTGCTCTCGCTCGTCCGGCCGCCCTCGCGACCGGTCCGTCCGGTTCCTGTGTTCTCAGCTCTGGTTGAAGAATCCGCCCTCTGCGATCCGGGCCTTGTCCTCCGCCGTGACATCGACGTTAGCAGGCGACAACAGGAACACCTTCTGCGTCACGCGCTCAATGCTGCCATGGAGCCCGAAGACGAGTCCGGCGGCGAAGTCGACAAGTCGCTTCGCGTCCGTGTCGTCCATCTCCGTGAGGTTCATGATCACCGGGGTGCCCTCACGGAAGTGTTCCCCGATGGTACGGGCCTCGTTGTAGGTCCGGGGGTGCAACGTGGTGATGCGGTAGGGCTCCCGCTCGGACACGACCTTGGGCATGATCACCGGTGCGTTCTTCTCCAGGCTCGGGCGTTCGGGTGTGATGGATGCCACGGGGGCAATTCGGGCCGGACGTCCGCTTTCGGCGAGTACCGGGACGGAATGGGCGACCGGCTCCCGGGGGGCCGGGGGCTTCACCACGCGCACCGGTTCCTCGTGCTCCACCTGCCGCGGGGGGACGTGACGCCGGTCGCGCTCCGGCTCCGGCTCCAGCTCGGGTTCGAAGTCGTCGTCGGGGTCGAAGCCCCGGCCGTCGTACCCATCGTCCTCCACGAGGCCGAGGTAGACCGCCATCTTGCGCATCGCGCCGGCCATTCTCCGATTCCTCCGCTCTGTGGTGGATCGGCCTTGTCACCAAGTGCCGGCGATCCACGGGCCGTCCCGCCGTTCTGCGGAATGACCATATTTTCTGCTGTGGTCCGACTTGCTTCGCGACGTTACCCGAGCTTGGGGCGGACACCGAGTACCGCCGTACCGACGCGTACGTGTGTCGCCCCGGCGGCGACGGCCTCTTCGAGGTCTCCGCTCATCCCCGCGGACACCATGTTCGCAGCCGGACGGGTCGCGCGCAGGGCAGTCGACAAATCCATCAGCCGGTCGAACGCCGCGCGGGGCTCCCCGGCGTACGGGCCGGCGAGCGGGGCGACCGTCATCAGGCCGTCGAGCCGCAGCCCGGGCGCGTCGTCCACGGCCGCCGCCAACTCCTCGATCCCGTCGGGCGACACGCCGCCGCGGTCGCCCCGCTCGCCGGACTCCGCGTCGAGCGCGACCTGGATCAGGCAGCCGAGTTCGCGCTCCCTCTTCTCCGCCGCGGCGGAGAGCGAGGAAACGAGCTTCGATCGGTCGACGGACTGCACGACATCGGCATAACCGACCACCGACTTGACCTTGTTCGTCTGCAACTGGCCCACGAAGTGCCAGGTGAGGTCGAGATCGGCACAGGCGGCCGCCTTGGGCGCGGCGTCCTGGTCCCGGTTCTCGGCGACGTGCCGGACGCCCAGGCCGTGGAGGATTCTCACGTCGCTCGCGGGGTAGGTCTTGGTCACCACGATCAGGGTGACGTCCTCGCGCGCGCGTCCTGCGGCGGCGCAGGCGGCGGCGATGCGCGCCTCCACCCGGGCCAGGTTCTCGGCGAGTTCCGCCGTGCGGTCCGTCATCAGCTCTTTCCTGCCGGGGATCCGGGGGCCGCGCCCCGGGAGGACTCGACGTCCAACCAGACATATCCCGCGAGTCGCCCCGTGGCGCGGTCGCGGCGGTACGAGTAGTGGTCGCGGGACTCCAGGGTGCAGACCCCGGCGTCCTCGACGTCCCGGACCCCGAGCCGCGCGAGCTGCGCGCGCACTCCGGCGGCGACGTCGACGGCGGGGGTCCCCCAGGAGGTCTCCGCGGCGGCGGCCGGTTCGACGGCGGCGACCTCGTCGCGCATCGCCTCCGGCACCTCGTAGCACCGTCCACAGACGGACGGTCCGGTGCGGGCGGCGATCCGGGCGGGGTCGGCGCCCAGGCCGGTCATGGCCTCTACGACGGCCGGGACGACCCCGGCGACCATCCCGGGCCGCCCGGCGTGGGCGGCGGCCGCGACCCCGGCGACGGGGTCGGCGAGCAGGACCGGGACGCAGTCGGCGGTGAGGACGGCGAGGGCGAGCCCGCGCCGGGTGGTGACGAGGGCGTCGACGGAGGGGATCTCCGCGTCTCCCCAGGGGCCTTCGACCTCGGCGACGTCCGCGCCGTGCACCTGGTTCATCCAGACCACCCGGGCCGGGTCGAGCCCGAGGGCCCCGGCGGCGAGCGCCCGGTTGGCGAGCACGGCGCCGGGGTCGTCGCCCACCGCGCCGCCGAGGTTGAGCTCCTCGTACGGAACGGCGCTCACCCCGCCCCACCGGTCGGTGAAGGCGAAGTGCGCGCCGTTCGCGGCGGAGCGCCGTCCTATCACTTCAGGAAGTCCGGGACGTCCAGCTCCTCGGCCTGGCTGTCCGCGTACGGACGGGCCGGGGGGACCACCGGCGGGGCCGGGGTCAGCGGGGCCTCGTTGACGACCGGGGCCGGGGGCTCGACCGGCGCGGGGGCCGGGTCCTCGCGGGGGGTCACCGTGCCGAGGCCGCCCAGCGGGCGGGAGGTCTCGGTGGCGCGGGGCGCCGGGGCGGGCTCCTCGCGCTTGGCGGAGACCGAGCCGATGATGTTGTCCCGGCGGGCCGGCGGCTGGCCGCCGTCGAAGCCGGCCGCGATGACGGTGACCCGGACCTCGTCGCCGAGGGCGTCGTCGATGACGGCGCCGAAGATGATGTTGGCCTCGGGGTGGGCCGCCTCGCTGACCAGCTGCGCGGCCTCGTTGATCTCGAAGAGGCCGAGGTCGCTGCCGCCGGAGATGGAGAGCAGCACGCCGCGGGCGCCGTCGATGGAGGCCTCCAGGAGCGGCGAGGAGATCGCCATCTCCGCGGCGGCCACCGCGCGGTCGTCGCCGCGGGCGGAGCCGATGCCCATGAGGGCCGAACCGGCCTCGGACATGACCGACTTGACGTCGGCGAAGTCGAGGTTGATCAGACCCGGGGTGGTGATGAGGTCGGTGATGCCCTGGACACCGCTCAGGAGGACCTGGTCGGCCGACTTGAAGGCGTCGAGCACGGAGACCTGGCGGTCCGAGATCGAGAGCAGCCGGTCGTTGGGGATGACGATGAGGGTGTCGACCTCTTCGCGGAGCTCGGCGATGCCGTCCTCCGCCTGGTTGGCGCGGCGGCGGCCCTCGAAGGTGAACGGCCGGGTGACCACGCCGATCGTGAGGGCGCCGAGCGAGCGCGCGATGTTGGCGACGACGGGGGCGCCGCCGGTGCCGGTGCCGCCGCCCTCGCCGGCGGTGACGAAGACCATGTCGGCCCCCTTGAGGACCTCCTCGATCTCCTCGCGGTGGTCCTCTGCCGCCTTGCGACCGACGGCCGGGTTCGCCCCGGCCCCGAGGCCGCGGGTGAGTTCACGGCCGACGTCGAGCTTGACGTCGGCGTCGCTCATCAACAGCGCTTGCGCGTCGGTGTTGATCGCGATGAACTCGACGCCCTTGAGACCGACCTCGATCATTCGGTTGATGGCATTGACACCACCGCCGCCGACACCGATGACCTTGATGACTGCGAGGTAGTTCTGCGGTGCTGCCACGTCGAAGGCCTCTCGCCTCGAGTTACGTGTCGCCACCGCGCGGTTGGCCGCGCTGCGACGACGGATGCCGATTGGGACGGTCCGAAACGCCGACCCAAACCCTAACGTTGAAGTTTAGGGTTACCAGTGTCTCTGTTCGCTGGACTCTTCCGAACAGGACACTAAGTCGACAAGCGGCGCACGTTCAACGAACACGCCGAACCTCCCGTTTTTCTTTTCACCCTATGTGATCACCCGTAGCGCTGGCCAACCAGGGTGCTGGCCAGCGGTGATGCGCGTCAACTCCCCGACGAGGCGGGTGCCGTTGGAGCACTTACATCGAAGTGCCCCGCTTTGGGAGCGGCCTTCATGAGGGCGGTGAGGACCCGGGCCTTGACCGGCCCGTGCTCGCCGCTGCCCCAGAGGACGGTGCGGCCGCCGGTCAGTTCGACGGTGATGGAGTCGTACGAGGCGACGCGGACGACCCGGGCGTCCCGGGCGACCTCCGCCGGGAGTTCGCCCCGGACCCGGACCGCCTCCTCGAGCAGCCGGTCCGCGCCGAAGCGGCGCAGGCTCGGGGAGGCGGCGGCGTCGAGGACCAGCAGCGGGACGCCCCGGGGCGCGGTGGCGACGGTGGCGAACCGGACGCCGTTCGCGTCCACTTCGGTGAACTTTCCGCCCTTTTCGATGAGCAGGACCGGTTTCCGTTCCGTCACTTCGAGTCCGATTCCGTGCGGCCAGGACCGCACGACCTCGATCGACTCGATCCGCGGCAGCAGTCGCCGGGTCCGGGCCTCGATCGCGTCGGTGTCGACGGAGGCGAGGGGGGCGCCGAGCGGGACGGCGGCGGCCTTCTCGACCTCGGCCGGGGTCAGGACCCGCGTGCCGGAAGTCTTCACACGTTCCACACGGAACCAGTCCGAGCCGTAGAGCGCCCAGACCGCACCGGCGACGACCGCGGCGAGGCCGAGCGCGGAGAGCAGGAGGCGGGGCGCGGGCGCCCGGAACCTGCGATTCCGGGCACCCGGCCGGGACGGGCCGCCGTCCGACGACCCCTTCGACCCGCGTGCGCCGCTCTTCTCGGCGGTCGTCGGTGCGGTTGCCACCCGGCGCCTCCTGCCTTCCGTCCGGAGCGCCGCGCTACGCCTGACGGCGGGCGGCGATCGCCTCGTACACCATGCCGACGAGCAGGTCGTCGGCGTCCCGGCGGCCGAACTCGGCGGCGGCGCGGGACATCTCGTACAACCGGTGCGGATCGGCCAGTACGGGCAGGACGTTGCCCTGCACCCACTGCGGCGACAGCTCCGCGTCGTCGACGAGGAGCCCGCCGCCGGCCTTGACCACCGGCTGGGCGTTGAGCCGCTGTTCGCCGTTGCCGATGGGCAGCGGGACGTACGCGGCGGGCAGTCCGACGGCGGAGAGCTCGGCGACGGTCATCGCGCCCGCACGGCAGAGCATCATGTCGGCCGCGGCGTACGCGAGATCCATCCGGTCCACGTACGGTACCGGTACGTACGGCGGCATACCGGGCATGTTGTCGACACGCGGCACCTCGTTCTTCGGGCCGACCGCGTGCAGGATCTGGATGCCGGAGCGCTGGAGGACCGGGGCGACCTGCTGGATCACCTCGTTGAGGCGCCGGGCGCCCTGCGAGCCGCCCGAGACGAGCAGCGTCGGCAGGTTCGGGTCGAGCCCGAACGCGGCGCGCGCCTCGGGGCGCACCCGGGCCCGGTCGAGGGTGGCGATGGTGTGCCGCAGCGGGATGCCGATGTAGCGGGCGTCACGGAGCTTGCTGTCCGGGGTGGCGACGGCGACCCCGGCCGCGTACCGCGAACCGATCTTGTTGGCCAGGCCGGGCCGGGCGTTGGCCTCGTGGACCACGATCGGCACCCCGAGCCGCTTGGCGGCCAGGTAGCCGGGCAGCGCCACGTAGCCGCCGAAGCCGACCACGCAGTCCGCCCCGGTGCGCTCCAGGACCTGCTCGGCCGCCTTGATCGTGCCGCGCAGCCGTCCGGGGACGGTGATCAGCTCGGGGGTGGGCTTGCGGGGCAGCGGTACGGCGGGGATGAGGGCCAGCTCGTAGCCCCGCTCGGGCACGAGCCGGGTCTCCAGGCCCTTCTCCGTGCCCAGCGCCGTGATCCCCGTGCTGGGGTCCTGCCTGCGCAGGGCGTCCGCGAGGGCGAGCGCGGGCTCGATGTGGCCGGCGGTCCCCCCACCGGCGAGTACGACATGCACCGAAATTCACCGCTCTCCGGACGGGCGCTTCTTGACGCGCCGTCGCATCGACTTCCATCTCTTCCCGACCCGCTTGCCCCAGCCGGGGCGGCGCATGGCCAGGGCCGCTTTCGCGGCGGGTTCCTGTCGCGCGAAGGCGATGAGGAGCCCGACGGCGAACATGGTCGGCAGCAGGGCCGACCCTCCGTAGGAGAACAGCGGGAGCGGGACACCGGCGATCGGCAGCAGGCCGAGCACCGCACCGATGTTGACCACGGCCTGCGCCGTGATCCAGGTGGTCACACCTCCCGCGGCGAACCTCACGAAGGGGTCCTCCGTGCCTCCGGCCACGCGGATACCCGCATAGCCTAGAGCCGCGAACAGGGCGAGTACCGACAGCGTCCCCGCGAGGCCCAGCTCCTCACCGGCGACCGCGAAGATGAAGTCGGTGTGCGCCTCGGGCAGTTGGCCCCATTTCTCCACGCTCGCACCGAGCCCGGATCCGAACCATCCGCCCGACGCCAGAGCATAGATTCCGTGCGCGGCCTGGAGGCAGGGGGCTCCCTCGCCGCCGGGGTCGGACGCGCCGATGCACTGGAAGCGGTCCATCCGGTGCGGGCTGGTCCTGATGAGCAGCGTCCCGAGGGCGCCGGCCACCGCGAGCACCCCGACGAAGAGCCGGGTGGGCGCGCCGGCCGTCCACAGCAGGCCGAAGAGGATCGTCGTGAGGACGATCGCGGTGCCCATGTCCCCGCCGAGCATGATGAGTCCGAGCAGCATGAAGGCCACCGGGACCAGCGGCACCAGCATGTGCTTCCACTGGGTGAGCAGCTTCATGTCCTGCTTGCGGGCGAGCAGGTCGGCCCCCCACAGGATCAGCGCCAGTTTGCCGAACTCGCTGGGCTGGAGCATGAACGGGCCGCCCAGCGAGATCCAGTTCTGGTTGCCGCCGATGTTGTGCCCTATCCCGGGGATCTGCACGAGGACCATCAGGAAGACCGCGCCGACCAGGATCGGGTAGGCGAGCGCCCGGTGCAGCTTCACCGGCATCCGGGAGGCGGCCAGGAGCAGTCCGGTGCCGAGGAGCGCGGCGAGGAACTGCTTCCGGAAGAAGTACGACGGCACCAGCTCGTAGCGGAGCGCGGTGATCATCGAGGCGGAGTAGACCATCACGAGCCCGAGGCCGGTGATGAGCATCCCGGCGCCGATGATCACGTAGTACGCCGTGAGAGGGCGGTCCCAGGCCTTCCTGGCCCGCTCGTGGAGCCCGCGGACGCCTCCGCCGCGCGGCCGCCGCGGGGGCGCGGGAGTCCGCCCCCCGCCGCGTGCGGCGGAGGGCCGGCGCGTTCCGGCGGTCTTGCTCGGCATGGTCGCCGTCCCCTCCGGTCGTGTCCGGTGCGGCCGGACCCTCCCACTGGTCGGGTCAGGCGTCCCCGGTGGCGGCGAGGGCGCGGACCGCGTCCGCGAAGGCCTCGCCGCGCGTGTTGTAGTTGGTGAACATGTCCATCGAGGCGCAGGCCGGGGCGAGCAGGACCGTGTCCCCGGGGCGGGCGAGCCGGGCCGCCTCGCGGACCGCCTCGGACATCGCCCCAGTGTCGGTCCGGTCGAGGTCGACCACCGGGACCTCCGGGGCGTGTCGCGCCAGGGCTTCGCGGATCAGGGCCCGGTCGGCGCCGATCAGGACGGCCCCGCGCAGCCGCTTCGCGGACTTCCGGACGAGTTCGTCGAAGGTCGCGCCCTTGGCGAGGCCGCCGGCGATCCAGACGATCGGGTCGTAGGCGGCCAACGAGGCTTCCGCGGCGTGGGTGTTGGTGGCCTTGGAGTCGTCCACGTACGTGACTCCCCCGACCTCCTCGACCAGTTCGATGCGGTGCGGGTCGGGCCGGAAGGCCTTGAGGCCGTCCCTTACGGCCTTGGCGTCGACGCCGAAGGCGCGGGCCAGGGCGGCGGCCGCGAGGGCGTTGGCGATGTTGTGCGGGGCCGGGGGCTGCACGTCGGCGACCTCGGCGAGCTCCTGGGCGTTCTTCTGCCGGTTCGGGGCGAAGGCCCGGTCGACGAGGAGGCCCTCGACGACGCCCAGTTCGGAGGGGCCGGGGGTGCCGAGGGTGAAGC
Source organism: Streptomyces cinereoruber (assembly GCF_009299385.1). NCBI lineage: Bacteria > Bacillati > Actinomycetota > Actinomycetes > Kitasatosporales > Streptomycetaceae > Streptomyces > Streptomyces cinereoruber. The sequence goes on from NZ_CP023693.1 coordinate 2,126,773, forward strand.
CGATCGCGCGGCAGCCCTCCTCGACGTCGGCCTCGCGGACCAGGTCCTCGGTGACCTTGTCGGCCGTGTTGTACACGCAGGCGACCTGGTTGCCCTCGTAGATCCGGCCCTTGTCGGCGGCGTACGCCTCCATGGAGCCGTGCCAGTCGAGGTGGTCGGGCGCCAGGTTGAGGACGGCGGCCGAGTGGACGCGGAGCGAGGGCGACCAGTGGAGCTGGTAGCTGGAGAGCTCGACGGCGAGCACGTCGTACTCCTGCTCGCCGAGGACGGCGTCGAGGAGCGAGACGCCGATGTTGCCGACGGCGGCGGTCCGCAGTCCGGCCGCCTCCAGGATGGAGGCGAGCATCCGCACGGTCGTGGTCTTGCCGTTGGTGCCGGTGACGGCGAGCCAGGGGGCGGCTCCGGGGCCCCGGAGCCGCCAGGCCAGCTCGACGTCGCCCCAGACCTCCACGCCCGCCTCGGCGGCGGCCGCGAAGAGGGGCTTGTCGGGGCGCCAGCCGGGGGTGGTGACGATCAGCTCGGTGCCGGTCGGCAGGGTGTCGCCGTCGCCGAGGCGGACGGTGATGCCCTCGGCCTCCAGTGCGGCGGCCTGGGCCCGGGAGCGCTCGTCGTCGCCGTCGTTGACGACGGTCACGCGGGCGCCGAGGCCGTGGAGGACGCGGGCGGCCGGGATGCCGGAGACGCCGAGTCCCGCGACGGTGACCTGCTTGCCGTTCCAGTCGAGCCGCTGTGTCACTTGTCCGCTGCCCATCCCGCGTAGAAGAGACCCAGGCCCACGATCACGCACATGCCCTGGATGATCCAGAACCGGACGACGACCAGGACCTCGGACCACCCCTTGAGTTCGAAGTGGTGCTGGAGGGGGGCCATCCGGAAGACGCGCTTGCCGGTCATCTTGAACGAGCCGACCTGGATGACCACGGACATCGTGATCAGCACGAACAGGCCGCCGAGCAGCGCGAGGAGGAGCTCCGTACGGGAGCAGATGGCGAGGCCGGCGAGGGCGCCGCCGAGGGCGAGCGAGCCGGTGTCGCCCATGAAGATCTTGGCGGGCGAGGTGTTCCACCACAGGAAGCCGAAGCAGGCGCCCATGAGGGCGGAGGCCACGACCGCGAGGTCGAGCGGGTCGCGGACCTCGAAGCAGGCGTTCGGGTTGGTGAGGGTCAGCGCGTTGGCGCAGGACTCCTGGAACTGCCAGAGCCCGATGAAGGTGTACGCGCCGAAGACCATCACGGAGGCGCCGGTGGCCAGGCCGTCCAGACCGTCCGTCAGGTTCACGCCGTTGGACATGGCCAGGATCATGAAGAGCGCCCAGACCACGAAGAGCACCGGGCCGATGGTCCAGCCGAAGTCCGTGATGAAGGAGAGCTTCTCGGAGGCCGGGGTGAGCCCGCGCGAGTCGGAGAACTGGAGCGCGAGCACCGCGAAGGCGATGCCCACGATCAGCTGTCCGGCCATCTTCGCCTTGGCCCGCAGACCGAGCGACCGCTGCTTGACGATCTTGATGTAGTCGTCGAGGAAGCCGACCAGGCCCATGCCCGCCATCAGGAAGAGGACGAGCACGCCGGAGTACGAGACGGGTTCACCGGTGATGACCTTGGCCAGCGCGTACGCGATGAGCGTGGCCAGGATGAAGGAGATGCCGCCCATGGTGGGCGTGCCCTTCTTCCCGGCGTGGCCGCGCGGGCCGTCGTCCCGGATGAACTGCCCGTACCCCTTGCGCGCGAGCAGCTTGATGAGCAGCGGGGTGCCGATCAGGGTCAGGAAGAGCCCGATGGCCCCCGCGAAGAGGATCTGCCTCATCGGCCGGTGACCTCGCCCTCGGTGTCGAGGAGAGCCAGGGCGACCTGTTCGAGACCGACCGACCTGGAAGCCTTCACAAGGACGACGTCCCCCGGGCGCAGCTCACTGCGCAACAGGTCGACCGCCGCCTGCGCGTCGGACACGTGCACCGACTCCTCACCCCACGAACCCTCGTTATATGCGCCCAGTTGCAGCCAGGACGCTTCCCTGTCCCCGACCGCCACGAGCTTGCTGACGTTGAGCCGGACGGCGAGCCGTCCGACCGCGTCGTGCTCGACGAGCGATGCGTCCCCGAGCTCGGCCATCTTGCCGAGCACCGCCCACGTACGGGCCCCCCGGGCCTGTGCGGCCCGGCCCATGGCCGCGAGCGCGCGCAGGGCGGCCCGCATGGACTCGGGGTTCGCGTTGTAGGCGTCGTTGACGATCGTCACGCCGTCCGGACGCTCGGTGACCTCCATGCGCCAGCGCGACAGGGAGCCGGCCTCGGAGAGCGCGGTGGCGATCTCTTCGACAGGCATGCCCAGCTCGTGCGCGACGGCGGCCGCGGCGAGCGCGTTCGACACGTGGTGCTCACCGTACAGGCGCAAGGTCACGTCGCTGCACCCGGTGGGTGTGTGAAGGCGGAAAGAGGGCCTCCCGGTCTCGGTGAGGTGGACGTTCTCGGCACGTACGGCCGCTTCGTCCGCTTCGCCGAACAGGGTCACGCGGGCCTTGGTGCGGTCGGCCATCGCGCGGACGAGGGGGTCGTCGGCGTTGAGGACCGCCACGCCCCCCTCGGCCTCGGTGGGGAGCGACTCGACCATCTCGCCCTTCGCCAGGGCGATCTGCTCCCGGCCGCCGAACTCGCCGATGTGGGCGGAGCCCACGTTGAGGACGAGGCCGATGCGGGGCGGGGTGAGGGTGGTGAGGTAGCGGATGTGGCCGATGCCCCGGGCGCCCATCTCCAGGACCAGGTGCCGGGTCTCGTCGGTCGCGGTGAGCGCCGTGAGGGGCAGGCCGATCTCGTTGTTGAGCGAACCGGGCGTCCACACGGTGGGCGCGTGCCTCTCCAGGACCTGGGCGATCAGGTCCTTGGTGGAGGTCTTGCCCGCCGAGCCGGTGAGGGCGACGACGTCGGTGCCGAGGCGTTCGACGACGGCGCGGGCGAGGGCCCCGAGGGCGGTCTGGACGTCGTCCACGACGATCGCGGGCACGCCGACGGGGCGGGCGGCGAGCACGGCCGTCGCACCCGCCTCCACGGCGCGCCGCGCGTAGTCGTGGCCGTCGACGCGCTCACCGGCGAAGGCGGCGAAGAGGCTGCCTTCCCGCACCTCGCGGGAGTCGATGACGACGGGCCCGGTGATCCGGGCGGCCGGATCCGGTATGTCGTGCGCCTGCCCGCCGACGATTTCGGCGATCTCGGCGAGGGAGAGGGCGATCACTGCTTCATCCCTGACTGTTCTGGTGACTGGCTTCGGCACTGCCGCCCGACGGGGCGGTCCGGGCCTTCTGTTCGAGGATCGCGGCGCGCAGGACCTCGCGGTCGTCGAAGGGGCGGACGGCCCCGGCGATCTCCTGGCCCTGCTCGTGGCCCTTGCCCGCGACCAGGACGGTGTCGCCCGGCCGGGCGCGGGCGACGGCCGCGGCGATCGCGGCGGCGCGGTCGGCGAGGACGAGGACCTCGCCGCGCTCCTCCGCCGGGACGGCGGCGGCGCCGGCGAGCATGGCGGTGAGGATGGCGAGGGGGTCCTCGGAGCGGGGGTTGTCCGAGGTCAGGGCGGCGGTGTCGGCGAGCCGCGCGGCGGCGGCGCCCATCGGTCCGCGTTTGGTGGTGTCCCGGTCGCCGCCGCAGCCGATGACCACGTGCAGCCGGCCCTCGGTGACCTCGCGCAGGGAGCGCAGGACCGATTCGACGGCGTCCGTCTTGTGCGCGTAGTCGACGACCGCGAGGTACGGCTGTCCGGCGTCGACGCGCTCCAGGCGTCCGGGGACGCCGGGGACGGCGGCGACGCCCTCGGCGGCGGCCTTCGGGTCGAGGCCGGCGGCGGCGAGGACGGCGATCGCGGCGAGGGTGTTGGCGACGTTGAACGGGCCGGGCAGCGGGGCGGTGGCGGCGATCCGCTCGCCCCCGGGGCCGACGGCGGTGAACGTCGAGTCGTGGGAGCCCAGGACGAGGTCCTCGGCACGCCAGTCGGCGTCGGTACGGCCCTCGGCGGAGAAGGTGAGGACCGGGACGCCGGCCTCCTCCACGAGCCTGCGGCCGTACGCGTCGTCGAGGTTGACCACGCCCAGGCGGCTGCGCTCGGGCGTGAAGAGCCCGGCCTTGGCCCGGAAGTAGTCCTCCATGTCGGAGTGGAACTCCATGTGCTCCGGGCTGAGGTTGTTGAAGACGGCGACGTCGAAGACGCAGCCGTCGACCCGGCCGAGCACGAGGGCGTGGCTGGAGACCTCCATGGCGACGGCCTCGACGTCCCGTTCGCGCATGACGGCGAAGAGGGCCTGGAGGTCGGTGGCCTCGGGGGTGGTGCGCTCGGACTTGACGCGCTCGTCGCCGATCCGCATCTCGACGGTGCCGACGAGTCCGGTGCGCCGTCCGGCGCCGCGCAGTCCGCCCTCCACCAGGTAGGCGGTGGTGGTCTTGCCGGAGGTGCCGGTGATGCCGATCTTCAGGAGGTCGGCGCCGGGCCGTCCGTAGATCTCGGCGGCGAGTTCGCCCATCCGGCCGCGCGGGTCCTCGACGACCAGGACCGGCAGGCCGGTGGCGGCGGCGCGTTCGGCGCCCGCCGGGTCGGTGAGGATCGCGGCGGCGCCGAGTCCGGCGGCCTGGGCGACGAAGTCGGCGCCGTGGAGGCGGGCGCCGGGCAGGGCGGCGTACACGTCGCCGGGGCGCACGGCCCGGGAGTCGTGGGTGATGCCCGAGACCTCGGCGTCTCCCGGGGGGTCGATCCCCAGGTGCGCGGCCAGGTCGCCCAGGGGTGTCGGGCGGACCCGCTCCGGCCGTGGCGGGGTGGTTCGGTACTGATCAGCGTGTGGCACGGCGGTGAGCGTACCGGGCCCACCCTGTGGGGGGCCAAAAGAGGCCGGGGCCTCGCCGGAGTTCGATTTCCGGTTCCCGGAATGGGGGGTGATCGTTGTCACTGGTGCTCCCGGAGTGTCACGGGGTGGGGTCGAAGGTGACCGGCAGTCGGGCGGGCGGGCTGCCCGTGGGGGCGATGTGGAGGGTCTTGAGGGCGAACTCCATGACCTTCTTGTAGATGGGTCCGCAGATCTGGCCGCCGAAGTAGCTTCCCTTGGTGGGGTTCTGGATGGCGCAGTAGACGGTGACGCGCGGCGCGTCGGCGGGGGCGAAGCCGGCGAAGGAGGCGGTGTAGCCCTTGTAGCGGCCGAGTTCGGGGTCGACGCGGTTGGCGGTGCCGGTCTTGCCGGCGACGCGGTAGCCGGGGATCGCGGCGCGGGTGCCGGTGCCCTCCTCGTCGTCGACGACGGACTCCAGCATGGCGGCGAGGGTCTTGGCGGTCTTCTCGCTGACGACGCGGGACTCCTCGGGCCGGGGGGCCGGGGCGAAGCGCCCGTCGGGTCCCCTGGTGCCGCGCACGAGGGTGGGGGCGGTCCGTACGCCTCCGTTGGCGATGGTCGAGTACACGGAGGCGGCCTGCATGGCGTTGACGGAGAGGCCCTGGCCGAAGGGGATCGTGTACTGCTGCGAGGTGGACCAGTCCTTCGGCTTGGCGAGGATGCCGGGGGTCTCCCCGGGGTAGCCGAGGCCGGTGGGGCTGCCGATGCCGAACTTGCGCAGGTAGGAGTGGAGCACCTCGTTGGACCCGGCCTGGGTGGTGCCGAGCCGGCCGGTGGCGAGGATGGTGCCGATGTTGCTGGACTTGGCGAGGACGCCGTTGAGGGTCAGGTACCAGGTCTCGTGGTCGACGTCGTCCTTGAAGAGCCGGTCGCCGCGGTGGAGCCGGTTGGGGACGGTGACGTGGGTGCCGGGGGCGGCCTTGCCCTCCTCCAGGACGGCGGCCATGGACATGACCTTGCTGGTGGAGCCGGGCTCGTAGGCGTCCTGGAGGGCGGCGTTGCCCATGGCGGCGGCGTTGGCGGCGGAGAGGTCGTTGGGGTCGAAGCCGGGGGCGTTGGCCATGGCGAGGACCTCGCCGGTGCGGGTGTCCTGCACGATGACGTAGCCGCGGTCGGCCCTGGACTTCTCCACCTGCTCGGTGATGGCCTGCTGGGCGGCCCACTGGATGTCCCGGTCGATGGTCAGTTCGATGTTCGTGCCGGGGACGGCGGGGGTGCCCCGGGAGCCGGCGGTGGGCACCTGGCGGCCGCCGGACTGGGTGAAGCGGATCTTGCCGTCCTTGCCGGCGAGGTCCTCGTCGAGCATGGACTCCAGACCGCCGGCGCCCCGGCCCTCGGCGTTCACGTAGCCCAGTATCCCGGCGGCGAGTTCGCCGTTCGGGTAGACGCGCTTGGTGCTGGGCTCGCTGAGGATGCCGCCGAGGAGGTTGATCCCGTTGCCCCCGGCGGAGGGCTGGGACTTCTGCCCGTAGACCTTCTTGAGGTCCTTGATCTGGTTCCACACCTGCGGGGTCTGCTTGCGGGCGAGGAGGGTGTAGCGGGACTTGGGGGTGCGGAGCTTCTTCGCCAGTTCGGCGGGCTGCTTGCCGAGGATGGGGGCGAGGAGGGCGGCCGCCTGCTCGGGGGCGTCCGCGACCTTGCTCTCCTCCGGGGTGAAGAGCTTGGGGTCGGCGGTGATGTCGTACGCGTCGACGCTGGTGGCGAGCGCGATGCCGTTGCGGTCGGTGATCTCGCCGCGCTCGGCGGAGAGCGTGTACTCCTGGAAGCGGTACTTGTCGGCCTTGGCGGCGTACGCGTCGGCGTCGACGGCCTGGACCTGGAGCAGCCGGACGACGAAGACCAGCATGACGAGGGTCAGGCCGAGGGAGACCAGGCGGAGCCGGGGCCGGGGGTTGCCGAGCTTGATGGTCCGGGGCCGGCGGGCCGGGGGCCGGGGCGCGGTCCGCTTCGCGGCCGGGCGCGGCGCCCGAGTCCCGCCGGAGCCGGGGGCCGCCTGGGCGGGCCGGGGGCGGGCGGGCCGGGCGGGGCCGGGGACGCGGCGGCGCGTGGGCTCCTTGGGGGGCACTGCTCGGTCACCTGCCGGAGGTCGTGGGAGCGGTTGCGGGCGGGGCGGACGCGGTCGGGCCGCCGGCGGTGCCGGTGGGGCCCGTACCGGCGGTCGCGGGGGTGCCGGCCGGCGTGCCCGTGCCCGTCGGCGGCCCCGGGGAGGCCGTGGCGGCGGGCGGCGCGCCCGTCGTGGCGGAGGCCGTCGGCGTCGGGCTCGGCTTCGGGAAGGGGGCGGCGGAGGGGCGGCCGAGGACCTTGCCGTCCGGGCCGAGGAAGGCGGGGCTGCCGCCGGGGACCATGCCGAGCTCGCGGGCCCGCCGCTCCAGGGCGTCGGGGGCCGCGTAGTGGTCCACGTCCCGCTGGAGCGCCTGCTCCTCGTCGGTGAGCTCGGTGGTCCTGTTCTTCAGCTCGTTCAGCTCGAAGGAGCCCTGGTTGAGCGCCGAGTTCAGCAGGAGCAGGCTGATCAGGCCGCCGCCGAGCAGGACGACGACGAGCAGGACGAAGGGGGTGCGGGCGGCCGTGCTGGGCCCCGACGGCATGAGCCGTCCGAGCCGCGCGGCCCGCCCTTTGAGCGGCCCCTTCGCCGTGCTCACAGGACGTCTTCCCGGATGCGCTCGGCGCCCCGCAGCCGGGCCGGTGCGGCGCGCCGGTTCTCGGCGACCTCCTCCTCGGTGGGCAGTTCGGCGCCGCGGGTGAGCAGCTTGAGGCGGGGCTGGTACTTCTCGGGGACGACCGGCAGGCCGGGCGGGGCGGTGGTGGCCGCGCCGGCCGCGAAGACCTGCTTGACGATCCGGTCCTCCAGGGACTGGTACGAGAGGACGGCGATCCGGCCGCCGACGGCGAGGGCCTTCACGGCCGCCGGGACCGCCTTCTCGACGCTGTCGAGTTCGCGGTTGACCTCGATGCGCAGGGCCTGGAAGGTGCGCTTGGCCGGGTTGCCGCCGGTGCGCTTGGCGGCCTGGGGCAGGGCGTCGCGGATGAGTTCGACGAGCCGGGCGCTGGTGGTGAACGGCTCCTTCTCGCGCTCGCGCACGATCGCGGAGACGATCCGCTTGGCCTGCTTCTCCTCGCCGTACGCGCGCAGGATGCGGACCAGTTCGCCGGGCGGGTAGGTGTTGAGGACCTCGGCCGCGCCGATGCCGGTCGACTGGTCCATGCGCATGTCGAGCGGGGCGTCCTGGGCGTAGGCGAAGCCGCGGTCGGCCTCGTCCAGCTGCATGGAGGAGACGCCCAGGTCGAAGAGGACGCCGTCCACCCCCGGGATGCCGAGCCGGTCGAGGACCTCGGGCAGCTCGTCGTACACCGCGTGGACGAGGGTGGCCCGCTCCCCGTAAGGGGAGAGCCGTTCGCCGGCGAGCCGCAGGGCCTCCTTGTCCCGGTCGAGGGCGACGAGCCGCACCTCGGGGAACCTCTTCAGCAGGGCCTCGCTGTGGCCGCCGAGCCCCAGGGTGCAGTCGACGACGACCGCGCCGGGGCGCTCCAGGGCGGGGGCCAACATGTCCAGGCACCGCTGGAGCATCACCGGGACGTGTCGGTCGTTGCTCAATGCGCCCTCTCAATTCGGGCACGGGGGCACGTACCGCCGGGTCCCCGCCCGCTCGCCGGGGAGAAGCGGTCGTCCGGCGCCGGAGGGGCGCGTCGGCCGACCGGCGAGCGGAAGGAGGCCGAGCCGTGGGTACCGCCGCGCACACGGGGGAGAAACCGCGGAAATCGCTCGTTGTCTCCGTGAACTTCGCGCCACTTTAGTCCACGGGACCCGCCGGTCAATCAACCCGCTGGCGCGTCGCACGGCCCCGGCGGTCCCGGCGGACATTCCGGGCGGCTCACTCGTTCGGAGCGCGCCGCTCCCCTCCTGTGGATTACCTCACAACAAGGTTCATTGACGTTCTTTGTCCCCTCTCACAGCGGGCCGCGGGGGGCGGTGCCCGTTAACGTCTGAACCATGACGACCTCCGCGCACCCCGCCGCCGAAGCCGTACCGACCGCTTCCACGGTCACCGACCGCCTCGTCGAGGCGAACGAACGCTACGCCTCCGACTTCACCGACCCGGGGATGGACGCGCGCCCCGTGCTGCGCGTCGCCGTCGTCGCCTGCATGGACGCCCGTCTCGACCTGCACGCGGCCCTCGGCCTCGAACTCGGCGACTGCCACACCATCCGCAACGCGGGCGGCGTGGTCACCGACGACGTGATCCGCTCCCTCACCATCAGCCAGCGCGCCCTGAAGACGCGCAGCGTGGTCCTGATCCACCACACCGGCTGCGGTCTGGAGTCGCTCACCGAGGAGTTCCGGCACGAGCTGGAGATGGAGGTCGGCCAGCGTCCGGCCTGGGCGGTCGAGGCCTTCCGCGACGTGGACCAGGACGTCCGGCAGTCGATGCAGCGGGTGCGGACCTCCCCCTTCCTGCTGCACACCGACGACGTGCGGGGCTTCGTCTTCGACGTGACGACCGGCCTGCTGCGCGAGATCGACCCGTCGGACGCCCCCTCCGCCGACCAGGCCTGACGACCGGGCCCAACCGGCCGGACCTGGTCGACCGGGCTCGGCCGGCCGGGCTTAACGGTCGAAACTCCGGCATTTCCTCCGTACTTGCCGGCAGCCGAGTGACACGACCCGGCCGCGCCAACAAGAATGCCCGGGTGGACACCCCCCGAACATCCTGCCGGGGGCAGGTGTCCGTGTGTTTCGGAAGGCCGAGGAGGGCCGGGTGACGACCTATGACGATCGAGCGAGCCTCACTGATCTGACCGCCACTGCGGAGCGCGTCCGCAGGTCGGTGGAGAGTGTGATCGAGGGCAAGCCCGAGGTCGTACGGCTTTCGCTGACCGTGCTGCTCGCCGAGGGACACCTCCTGATCGAGGACGTCCCCGGCGTCGGCAAGACCATGCTGGCCAAGACCCTGGCCCGGTCCATCGACTGCTCGGTGCGCCGCATCCAGTTCACCCCCGACCTGCTGCCCTCGGACGTCACGGGCGTGTCGATCTTCGACCAGCAGCGCCGGGAGTTCGAGTTCAAGCCGGGCGCGATCTTCGCCCAGATCGTGATCGGCGACGAGATCAACCGCGCCTCGCCGAAGACCCAGTCCGCGCTCCTGGAGTCCATGGAGGAGCGGCAGGTCACCATCGACGGGCAGACGTACGAGCTGCCCAGCCCGTTCATGGTGGTGGCCACGCAGAACCCGGTCGAGATGGAGGGCACCTACCCGCTGCCCGAGGCCCAGCGCGACCGCTTCATGGCCCGGGTCTCCATCGGCTACCCGAGCGCCGAGGCCGAGTTCCAGATGCTCGACGTGCACGGCGCGGTCAACCCGCTGGACGACCTCCAGCCGGTCGCGCACGCCCACGACGTCCTGAAGCTGATCGAGGCGGTGCGCGCGGTGCACGTCGCCGACTCCGTACGCCGGTACGCGGTCGACCTGGTCGCCGCCACCCGCACCCACCCCGACCTGCGGCTCGGCGCCTCCCCGCGCGCCACGCTCCACCTGCTGCGGGCCGCCCGGGCCTCCGCCGCGCTCAGCGGCCGCGAGTACGTGCTCCCCGACGACCTGCAGGCCCTCGCCGCGCCCGTCCTCGCCCACCGGCTGCTCCCGACGGCGCAGGCCCAGCTGAACCGCCGCACCGCCGAGCAGGTCGTCCACGACATCCTGCAGCGCACCCCCGTCCCGGCCGCGGCCCCGCCCGCCGGGCCGCTCTACGGCCAGCAGCCCGGCGCCCGGCGGCTGTGATGGCCGGCACCGCCGTGCCGGACGGGCCGCGGGGCGACGACGACCGGGGCGGACTGCGGGCCGCCCTGAGCGGCCTCACCACCCGCGGCCGGTCCTTCCTCGCCGCCGGGGTGGCCGCCGCCGTCTGCGCGTACGTCCTCGGCCAGGCCGACCTGCTGCGCGTCGGACTGCTGCTCGCCGTCCTGCCGCTGATCTGCGTCCTCGTGCTGCACCGGACCCGCTACCGGGTCGCGACCTCGCGCCTGCTCACCCCCCAGCGGGTGGAGACGGGCACCGAGGCCCGGGTCCGGCTGCGGATGGAGAACGTCTCCAAGCTGCCCACCGGACTGCTCATGCTCCAGGACCACGTGCCGTACATGCTGGGGTCCCGGCCCCGCTTCGTCCTCGACCGGGTCGAGGCCGGCGGGCGGCGCGAGGTCTCCTACCGGGTCCGCTCGGACCTGCGCGGCCGCTTCCCGCTCGGGCCGCTCCAGCTGCGGCTGAGCGACCCCTTCGGAATGTGCGAGCTGACCCGCTCCTTCAGCGCGTACGACACCCTCACCGTGGTGCCCAGGACCGAGGCCCTGCCGCCGGTCGAGCTCTTCGGCGAGGCCGCCGGGTACGGCGAGGGGCGGCAGCGCACGCTCGCCCTCGCCGGCGACGACGACGTCATCCCCCGCGCCTACCGCCACGGCGACGACCTGCGCCGGGTGCACTGGCGCTCCACCGCCCGCTACGGCGAGCTGATGGTCCGCCGCGAGGAGCAGCCGCAGCGGGCCCGCTGCACCGTCCTGCTCGACACCCGCGGGGTCGCCTACCGGGGCGCGGGCCCCGACTCCGCCTTCGAGTGGGCGGTCTCCGGCGCCGCCTCCGCGCTCGTCCACATGCTGGAGCGCGGCTACACGGTCCGGCTGCTCACCGACACCGGCAGCGCGTTCCCCGGCGAGGGCGCCGAGGGCTTCGGCGGGGCGGTGCAGGACCCGGCCGACTCGGCCGGCCTGATGATGGACGCCCTCGCGGTCGTGGACCACTCCGAGGGGGCCGGTCTCTCGCGCGCCTCCGACGTGCTGCGGGCCGGCGGCGACGAACTGCTCGTCGCCTTCCTCGGCGACCTCGACGAGGAGCAGGCCTCGTTCGTCGCCCGGGCCCGGGGGCGCTCCGGCGCGGCCGTCGCCTTCGTCCTGGACTCCGGCGCCTGGCTGAACGGCCGTCCGGCCCCCGGGGCGGCCGGGGACCGGGTGCGGCAGCTGCGCGAGGCGGGCTGGACGGCGATCGCCGTGCCGCCCGGGGCGCGGCTCGCCGACCTGTGGCAGCAGGCGGCCGGCGTCCGCGCGGAGGCCGCCGCCGACACCCCCTACGGAGGATGGGCATGAGCGGGCGCGCACGGCTGACGCTGGTCTCCTGGGCCGCCACCCTGATGGCGGCCGGGGCCCTGCTCCCGCTGGTCAGACCGGCGACCTGGATCTTCACGGCGGCCTTCGTGCTCGCCCTGGTGAGCGGGGCGGGCACGCTGGCGCGGCGGGCGCCGCTCGCCGCGCCGGTGACCGTCCTCGCCCAGACGGCGGTCGCGCTGCTCGCGCTGACCGCGGTCTTCGCCCACGAGCAGGCGGTCCTCTGGCTCCTGCCCGGTCCGGAGGCCGTGTCGCACGCCGTCGACCTGTTCCGGGCGGGCGCCGAGGACGTCGGGCGGTACGCGGCCCCCGCCCCGGACACCGAGGGCATCCGGTTGATGCTGGTCGGCGGCGTGGTCGTGATCGGGCTCCTGGTGGACGCCCTCGCGGTCACCTTCCGCAGGGCGGCCCCGGCCGGTCTGCCGCTGCTCGCCCTGTACTCGGTGGCGGCCGGTCTCTCCGGCGGCGGCGCGGGCCGGCTCTGGTTCCTCCTGGCGGGCACCGGCTATCTGCTGCTGCTCCTCGCCGAGGGCCGGGACCGGCTCTCGCGGTGGGGGCGGGTCTTCGGCGGCGCCCAGCGCACCGGCCGGCCCGGCACCACCGTCGGCAGCGGTGCCCAGAGCTTCGCGCCGGTCCGCACCGGGCGCCGGATCGGGGCCGTGGCCCTGGGGGTCGCGCTCGTGGTGCCGTTCGCGCTGCCCGGTCTGAGCGGCGGCCTGCTCGCGGGCGGCGGGGGCGGCGAGGGGTCCGGGGGCGCCGGCAAGGGAGGCACGATCTCCACCGTGAACCCGCTGGTCTCCCTCCAGGACGACCTGCGCCAGCAGGAGGACCGGGAGGTCCTGCGCTACCGGACCAACGCGGTCGACACCAGCGGCATGTATCTGCGGCTGGTCGCGCTCGACCAGTTCGACGGCCTCTCGTGGAAGTCCTCGGTCCGCCCGGTCGTGGACGTGCCGGAGCGGCTGCCGTGGCCGGAGGGGCTCGCGCAGGACGTCCGGGTCACCGAGGTGACCGGCAACTTCGTCGCCTCCGGGAACTACGAGCAGAAGTGGCTGCCGATGCCGTTCCCGGCCTCCCGGGTGGACGTCGAGGGGCGCTGGCGGTACGAGCCGGCCGGCCGGATGCTGGTCGGCGACGACAAGCAGACCACCCGGGGCGCCCGCTACCAGGTCACCAGCCTGGACGTGCGGCCGACGGCGGAACGGCTGGCCGCCGCCGGGCCCGCCCCGGAGGAGCTGCGCCGCGAGTACACCAAGGTGCCCTCGTCGCTGCCGGGCGACGTGAAGGCGACGGCCCTGGAGGTCACCCGGGACGCGCGCAACGACTACGAGCGGGCCGTGAGGCTCCAGGACTGGTTCGCCCGGGACGGCGGCTTCCGCTACGACGTGGACGTGCAGTCCGGCACGGGGGCGCAGGCGGTCTCCCGTTTCCTGAAGGACAAGGAGGGCTTCTGCGTCCACTTCTCCTTCTCGATGGCGGCGATGGCCCGCACGCTCGGGATCCCTGCGCGGGTGGCCGTGGGCTTCATGCCGGGCACGGCGCAGAGCGACGGATCGGTGTCGGTCGGCATCCGGGACGCGCACGCGTGGCCGGAGCTGTACTTCGAGGGGGCGGGCTGGACGCGGTTCGAGCCGACCCCGCAGCGGGGCTCCACCCCCTCGTACGCCCGGGAGACCACGCCCTCGGGCTCGGCCACCGGGCCCGCGCAGCCGCAGCAGAGCGCCTCGGCGCAGCCGTCCGCCGCGCCGAGCGCCGCGGAGAGCTGCACGCCGCAGATGCGCAGGCTCGGGGAGTGCGGTCCGGAGCAGGCGGCGGTCGAGGCGGCCTCGGACGGCTCCGGTCCGGACCTGATGGGCACGGTCCTGGTCGTCCTGGGCGTGGCCCTGGTCCTGGTCCTGCCGCTGCTTCCGCTGTTCTGGCGGAGCAGGGCCCGCGCCCGGCGGCTGGGGCCGGCCGGGTCGTGGGACGCGGAGGAGGCGGCGGCCGTGCCGTCCGGACCGGCGCCCGCGGACGGGAGGCCCGGGCGGTCCTCGGCGCGGGGTGCAGGGGGGACGGCGGCGCGGACGCTCGCGGTCTGGCGGGAGATCAACGACACGGCCTGGGACTACGGGGTCGAGCCGGACGAGTCGCGGACGCCGCGCGCGGCGGCGGCGCGGATCGTGCGCCTGGGCGAGCTGCGGGGCGAGTCCGCCGACGCGGTGCACCGGGTGGCGCGGGCGGTGGAGGAGGTGCTGTACGCGCCCCGGCCGCAGCCGGTCGCGGGCCTGGCCGAGGAGGCCGGGCGGGTCCGGGCGGGCTTCCACGCGGGCGCGAACCGCCGCACCCGTCTCCGTGCCCTGCTGGCCCCCCGCTCGGCGGTCCGGGTCCGCTGGGCGGCCTCGGCCCGCTGGGCGTCGGCGACGGCCCGCTGGTCGGAGCGCCGCGAGGCCCTGACGGCCCGCTTCCGGCGGGCACCGCACGGGGCGGGCTGAGAGAGCCGAGAAGAAGGGGGAGGCCCATGAGGGCCTCCCCCTTCTTCTCGTACTGCTCGTACTGTCACGGGCCGGCGCCACGGACGAGCCCCGGAGCGGGCCGACACGGACGAGCCCCGCAGGGCCGCTGCGCTCGGGAGCGCGGCTCTGCGGGGCTCGGTCGCCGGGGGTGCGGGGCTTCCGCTCAGGGGGCCGTCAGTGGCCGCCGCCCTGTTCGTCGCGGCGGCGCTGCCACCGCTCTTCGATCCGGTTCATCATGGGGCGTCGCTGCCGGGTCTGACGGCCGCCGGCCGCCGTTCCACCCGCAGCCTGCTGCTCACCCGGCTTCGGCGCCTTGCGCCATCCGGTGACCGCCAGGACCGCGCAGCCCAGCATGACGAGGAATCCCACCACGCTGATCCAGATCTGCTGTGCGACCATTCCGGCCATGAGGAGCGCGATACCCACCAGGAAGCCGGCGACTGCCTGGTAAACCCGTCGCCGGGTGTACGTACGCAGTCCGCTTCCCTCGAGCGCTGTCGCGAACTTGGGATCTTCGGCGTACAGCGCTCGCTCCATCTGCTCGAGCATTCGCTGCTCGTGCTCCGAGAGCGGCACGGAGTCCTCCTAGTCGTCGGCCGCGGGGGCGACCGGTTTGCGGCCCTTTCAGGATAGGCAGGGAATCGCCCCCGTGAAACCCGCCCACAATGCCGAATAGCCAATCCGGGCCGCCATGCGGATCGGTTGCTGAGGCGTTGATTCCCCGGGGCCCCGTCCGTCATGCCGGATGGTGTCCCCCGATCATACGGGGCCGGGGCCCGGACCGGGCGTGCTGTGGCGTACTCCATGGAGCGCCGCGGCCCGAACCGCCGAACGGGTGGCCTCCCGGATCAGGCCCGCTTCTCGCCGAGGACGTGCAGCTGGGTGGCGACGGCGTGGAAGGAGGGCAGTTCGGCGGCGGCGGCCTCCAGCTTGAGGAGGGCCTCGGCCGCGCCCGGCTCGGTGTCGACCAGGACGCCGGGGACGAGGTCGGCGAAGACCCGGACGCCGTGCACGGCGCCGACCTCCAGGCCGGCCCCGTCGGCCAGCTCGGCCAGCTGCTCGGCGGTGAAGCGCCGGGGCACGGGGTCGCCCGCGCCCCAGCGGCCCGCCGGGTCGGTGAGGGCGTGCCGGGCCTCGGTGAAGTGCCCGGCGAGGGCGCGGGCCAGGACGGCGCCGCCGACCCCGGCGGCGAGCAGGCTGAGGCTGCCGCCGGGCCGGAGCGCGGCGACCGCGTTGCGCACGCCCTCGGCGGGGTCGTCCACGTACTCCAGGACGCCGTGGCAGAGCACGGCGTCGTACCCCTCGCGCCCGACCACGTCGAAGAGGCCCCGGACGTCGCCCTGGACGCCGCTGACGAGGTCGGCGACGCCGGCCTCGGCGGCCCGGCGCTCCAGCGCGAAGAGCGCGTTGGGGCTGGGGTCCACGACGGTGACCCGGTGGCCGAGGCGGGCCACCGGCACCGCGAAGTTCCCGGAGCCGCCGCCCGTGTCGAGGACGTCGAGGGCGTCCTTCCCGGTGGCCTCGACCCGGCGGTCGAGGGCGTCCTTGAGGACGTCCCAGACGACGGCGGTGCGCAGGGAGGCGCGCGACGGGCGGGAGGTCGCCTCTCGACCGAAGGCGGGGGAAGGGTCCGGCACGGCTGTTGACTCCTCGGTGACGGGTACGGACCTCCCACCCTATGGCCTCGGTCGCGCCTTTCGGATCATCCTCCCGAGTCGTCGTCCCCGGGGCCGCGGGGCAGCACCGGGCGGAGGGCGAGCAGCCGCTCGACCAGGCGGGAGAAGTGCTCGGCGTCCCTGAGGAGGTCGTCGGCCTCCCTGGGGGTGGCGGCGCTCGTGATGCCCGCCTCGGCGCGGGCCCTGCGCGGCGCTCCGGCGGCGAAGTGGGCGCTCCACTCGGCCAGCTCGGGTGCCAGCTCGGCGAGCAGCTCCCAGGCGGTCCGTATGCGCTCCTTGCGGCGGGGTACGGGGTCGGGCGTGCCCCGGGCGGCGAGCACGGCGGCGGCGGCGCGCAGGGCGGCGAGGTGGGCGGTGGCGTACCGCTCGTGGGGGCGGTCGAGGGCGGCGGCCTCGGCGAGTCCGGCGCGGGACTTGGCGAGGAGGTCGAGGGCGGCGGGCGGGGCGGCGGTGCGGCGGGAGACGGGGTGGATGTCGGAAGCGGGTCCGGGGTGCGCGGGAACGGGGTGGCGCCCGGGCGCGGCTGCCGTGGACGGATGTGCCATGACGAAGCCTCCTGTCGTCGCGTGACGGCGTTGCGGCCGTATGTGTTCATCGTGCCCACCCCCACTGACAATCACGCTGACCTGCGGTTTTGCGAAGGAGTTCGCTACAGGGGTAGTTTTTGAACTGACCGGTCAGTTCAAAAATGGGGAATGGGGGTGGGCCCGTGGGCGCGGAAGCCGGGGAACAGCCGCACGGCGCCGCCGTCGTCGCGGACGGCTTCGGACTGAAGGGACCGCGGGGCTGGGCCTTCCGGAAGGTGACCTTCCGGGCGGAGCCGGGCTCGCTGGTGGCGATCGAGGGACCGTCGGGCTCGGGGCGCACCTGTCTGCTCCTCGCGCTCACCGGCCGGATGCGGGCCAAGGAGGGGCACGCCGAGGTCGGCGGCCTCCCGCTGCCCCGGAGGATGGCCGCGGTGCGCCGGATCAGCGCGCTGGGCCAGGTCCCCGGCGTCAACGAGTTGGACCCCGCCTTCACGGTCGCGGAGCACCTGCGCGAGCGGGCGCTGCTCCAGCGCCGCTTCGACGGCTCCGTACGGGCGCTGCTGCGGCGCCCCGGCACGCGGGCGGCGGAGACCCGGGCCCGGATCGAGGAGGCCGTGGCGGCCGCGGGGCTCGACCTCGACGCCCTGCCGAAGGGCGGGCGGACCTCCGTACGGGACCTGGAGCGGCTCGAAGCGCTGCGGCTCTCGATCGCCCTCGCCCTGATCGGGCGCCCCCGGCTGCTCGCCGTGGACGACACGGACCTGAAGCTCTCGGACGCGGCCCGGACCGAGGTGTGGGAGCTCCTGCGCTCCCTGACCGCGTCCGGGACGACCGTCCTCGCCGTCTGCAGCGAGGCCCCGGAGGACGCCCTGCGGATCACCACGCTCGCCGCGGAGGAGGTCGGGGAGCCGGAAGCCTCCGAGGAACACGAGGCACCGGAAGCCCCGGAGAAGACCGAGACGCCCGAGGCACCGGAAGCCCCGGGAAAGACCCGGGCGGACCGCACCGGCACCGGCACGGAAACCGGCACCGATACCGATACCGACACCGACACCACCGCGTCCACGACCGAGGAGGGGGCGGACGATGCGCTCGCCGAAACTGGCCGCTCTTGAGCTGAGGCGCTTCGGCAGGGGCAGGCTGCCGCGCGCCGCGCTCGTCGCGGTCCTGCTGCTGCCGCTGCTGTACGGCGCCCTGTACCTGTACTCGTTCTGGGACCCGTACAGCCGGCTCGACAGGATCCCCGTCGCCCTCGTCAACGAGGACCGGGGCGCCACCGCCGACGGCAGGCGGATCAACGCCGGCGACGACATCACGAAGGGGCTCCTGGAGAGCGAGACCTTCGCGTGGCACCGGGTGAGCGACGAGGAGGCGCGCAAGGGCGTCGAGAACGGGACGTACTACCTGTCCCTGACCATGCCCGGCGACTTCAGCACGCGCATCGCCTCCAGCTCCGGCGACTCCCCCGAGACCGGCGCCCTGCGGGTGCGGACGAACGACGCGAACAACTACATCGTCGGGCAGATCTCCCGGACGGTCTTCTCCGAGGTGCGCGCCGCGGCCTCCACCAAGTCCTCGCGCACCTTCCTCGACAAGATCTTCATCTCCTTCTCCGACATCCACGACGCCACCGAGAAGGCCGCCAAGGGCGCGGCCGACCTCAAGCAGGGCGTGGACAAGGCCAAGAAGGGCTCCAAGAGCCTGGCGGACGGCCTCGGGGACGCCAAGACCGGCAGCGGCGACCTGGCCGAGGGCCTGAAGAAGCTCGACAAGGGCGCCAAGGAGCTGGAGAGCGGTTCCCGCAAGGTCGCGAACGGCACCCAGTCGCTCGCCGACAAGGTGAACGGCACCGCCGACAAGGTCCGCCCCTACCTGGCGAACAACGGCAGGTCGATCCGCGACACGGCCCGGCTGGTCTCCGACTCGGCCACCGCCGTCCAGCACAACCTGGACGTCCTGGTGAAGCGGGGCCCCCAGCTCCGCACCGCCGCGCACAAGGCCGACGCCGAGCTGGCCACCCTGCACCGCGAGGAGTGCGTGGAGGCCCCGGAGCCCGACGCGCGCGCGTGCAAGGTCCTCCAGCGGGCCGCGGTCACCGCCGGCGACGTGGCCGTCATCGCGGACGACGTGCACGAGCTGACCAAGGACAGCAACGGCGACCTGAAGACGCTGAACGCGCGCCTGGTCACGCTCAAGAAGCAGGCCGACGAGCTGGCCGCCCGCGCCCCGCACCTCGACCAGGACGTCGCGGACGCCATCCGGAAGATCAACGAGCTGAACGCGGGCGCCAAGAAGGTCGCGGCCGGCGCGGAGAAGCTGCACACCGGCATCGGCGAGGCGAAGACCGGCTCGGTGAACCTCGACGCCGGCGTCGGCAAGCTCAAGAAGGGCGCCGGCGATCTGGACGGCGGCCTGTTCAAGCTGGCCGACGGCTCCGGCGAGCTGGCCGGCGGGCTGCGCGACGGGGTCGGGCAGATCCCGGACTACGACCAGCAGGCCCGCGACAAGCGCACGGAGGTCATGGCCGACCCGGTGCGGCTCGCCTCCCAGTCGATGCACAAGGCGCCGAACTACGGCACCGGCTTCGCCCCGTACTTCATCCCGCTCTCCCTCTGGGTCGGCGCGATGGTCGCGTACATGATCATCCAGCCGCTGAACCGGCGCGCGCTCGCCGCGGGCGGCTCCGCCTGGCGGATCGCCCTCGCGGGCTGGCTGCCGGTGGCGGCGATCGGGCTCCTCCAGGTCGCGGCCCTGATGTCGGTGCTGCACTGGGGCCTCGGCCTCCAGATGGCGCGGGCGGCCGGCACGGTCGGCTTCCTCGCCCTGGTCACCTGCTGCTTCACCGCGATCGTCCAGTGGTTCAACGCCCGCTTCGGCGCGGCGGGCCGGATCCTGGTGCTCGCCGCCCTGATGCTCCAGCTGACCTCGGCGGGCGGCACCTACCCCGTCCAGACCAGCCCGGCCTTCTTCAACGCGATCCACCCCTTCCTGCCCATGACGTACGTGGTCGAGTCGCTGCGCCGGCTGATCACGGGCGGCGGGCTCGAACCCGTCTGGCAGTCCTGCGCGGTCCTGGCGGCGTTCACCCTGGGCGCCCTGGCCCTGACCGCCGTCTCGGCCCGCAGGCGGCAGGTCTGGACGCTGGACCGGCTCCACCCCGAACTGACCCTGTGAGACGGGGCCGGCACCACCCGTGACACCTGTGAGAATCGACCCCATGGACAGCAGCAGCACCCGACGCCAGGCCACGCGCGCGAAGCTCTACGAAGCGGCCGTCACGCTCATCGCGGAGCAGGGCTTCTCCGCGACGACGGTGGACGAGATCGCCGAGCGGGCCGGCGTGGCCAAGGGCACGGTCTACTACAACTTCAAGAGCAAGACCGAGCTCTTCGAGGAGCTGCTGCGCCACGGGGTGTCGCTGCTCACCGCCTCCCTGCGCTCGGCGGCCGAGGAGACCGCCGGGCGCGGCGGGAGCCGGGTCGACGCGCTGGACGCGATGATCCGGGCGGGCCTCGTCTTCATCGACCGCTACCCGGCCTTCACCCAGCTGTACGTGGCCGAGCTCTGGCGCACCAACCGGGCCTGGAACTCCACGCTCCTGGTGGTCCGCCAGGAGGCGGTCGCGGTGGTCGAGGGGGTACTGCGCGAGGGGGTCGAGGCCGGGGAGCTGAACGAGGAGATCGACGTCCAGCTGACGGCGGCGGCGCTGGTCGGCATGGTGCTCGTGGCGGCGCTCGACTGGCAGGCCTTCCAGAGCGAGCGCTCCCTCGACGACGTCCACGCGGCCCTCTCCCGGCTGCTGCACGGGCGGGTGGGCGGCCGCTAGGAACACCGGGCACGCGCACGCGTGGGCACGGAAAAGCACCCGGGCACGGAAGAAGCCGGTGCGGTGGGGCTCGATCCCCCCGAGCCTCGCCGCACCGGCTTCCCGTCGCACCCCCCGTACCGGAAGGCGCACCCCCGTGCCCCCGTGCCTTCCGTCACCGGCAGGTGCGCGGCCCCGTTCCGCCGCCCCGTGCCGGCGGTTCCGGAGCCGCGCCCCTTCCGTGGGCTCCACTCTCTCCTCCGCGCCCCGCCGGGCCCATCCGCGCGCCTACTCATCTCGCGCCCTAGGTACGGATACTCAGTCCTGGTTACGATCGCGGGCGTGTCCGTACTCCCCCTGGTGTTCACCAGCGGCTGGGCGAGCGGGATCAACGCGTACGCGGTGGTCCTGCTGTTCGGCCTCTTCGGCGCGACCGGGCTGACCGACGAGGTGCCCGAGTCCCTGCAGCGCACCGACGTCCTCGTCGTCGCGGGCGTGCTGTTCCTGTGCGAGGCGGTGGCGGACAAGATCCCGTACGTCGACTCGGTGTGGGACTCCGTCCACACCGTGATCCGGCCGGTCGCGGGGGCCGTGGTCGGCGCCCTGCTCGCCGGGCAGGACGGGTCGCTGCCGGAGCTGGCGGCGGCCGCGGTCGGCGGTTCGACGGCCCTCCTGAGCCACTTCGTCAAGGCGGGGACGAGGATGGCGGTCAACACCTCGCCGGAGCCGTTCTCGAACGTCGGGGTGAGTCTGGCGGAGGACCTCGGGGTGGCGGCGGTCGTCACCTTCGCGCTCTTCCATCCGGTGGCCGCGGCGGTCGTCGCGGGCGTCCTGCTGCTCCTCGGCCTGGTGATACTGGTCTTCCTCGCGCAGCGGATCCGGCGCTTCCTGCGCCGCAGGTCCCAGCGCCGGGAGGAGAAGCGGATCGCCGCCGGGACCCGTACCCCTCCCCCGCCCGACGACGGGCCGCGGCGCCCCTGACCTCTCCCCGGGGGTGTCGGAGGGGCCGGATAGGCTCGCCGGCATGGCACGGATTGTGGTGATCGGCGCGGGACTCGGCGCCATGGCGGCGGCGGCCCGGCTGGCCGTGGCGGGCCACCGGGTGACGGTGTACGAGCAGGGGGCGACGTACGGCGGCGCGGTGGGCCGGTTCGCGCGGGACGGCTTCGCCTTCGACACGGGCCCGGGGCTGCTGCACCTGCCCGCCGTCTACCGGGACCTGTTCGTGAAGACCGGCAAGGAGCCCCTGGAGGAGTGCGTCGCGCTGACGCAGGTCGACCCGGCGGCCCGTCACGTCTTCGCCGACGGTACGCGCGTGGACCTGCCGAACGCCTCCCGGGCCGGCACGGTCGCCGCCCTGGACGCGGCGCTCGGCGCGGGCGCGGGCGAGCGCTGGGGCGACTTCCTGACCCGGGCCCGCGAGGCCTGGGACCGCACCCGCCGGCCGCTCCTGGAGGAGCCGCAGCCGGCCGACCCGGCGCCGCTCGCCCGCGAGCCGTACCCGGCCCCCAAGGCGGGCCTGCTGCGCCGCCCCACGAGGACGCTGGCCCAGGTCGGGGCGCGGGAGCTGCGCGATCCCCGGCTCGCCGCCCTGCTCGACGCGTACGCGTGGGCGTACGGCTTCGACCCGGCCGACGCCCCGGCCTCGGCCGCCGTCCTGCCGTACATGGAGCAGACCTTCGGCAGCTGGTACGTGGCCGGGGGCCTGCGGGCGCTGGCCGACGCGGTGTACGAGCGGTGCCGGAAGCGGCGGGTGGAGTTCGTCTTCGACACGCCGGTGGTGGACGTCCTGGAGAAGGACGGCCGGGCGGTCGGCGTGTGGCTGGACGGGGGCGGGGAGGTCGCGGCCGACCACGTGGTCTCCGGGGCCCCCGTGCCGGCGCTCTACCGCGACCAGGTGGTGGAGTGGGAGCGCGGCGAGGACTGGCCCCGCCACCAGGTGCTCGGCACCGGCCGGGTGACGGTCTGTCTGGCGCTGCGCGGCGCGCGGGAGGCGGACGCGGTCCACCGCACGGTGGTGCACGCGGAGGGCGACCGTCCGACGGTGACCGTGCTGCGCCCGGACGACCCGGCGCTGCGGCCGGACGCGGACCACGAGTCGGTGACGGTCACGGCGACCGTCCGCACGACCCCGGGGCAGGAGTGGGAGGCGTTCGCCGACCGGATGGTCGAGGCCGCCGGACAAGCGGTGCCGGGCCTGCGGGACCGGCTGCTGTGGCGGCACGTCCGCACCCCGGAGGACGTACGGCGTGACACCGGCGCCGCCGAGGTGCCCGGGCCCGCGCTCGCCGGGTCGGACGGACGGCTGCTCCCGGCCGCCAACCGCTCGCCGCTGCCGGGCCTGTACTTCGCGGGCGGCTGGTCCCACCCGGGCGGCGGGCTCGCCCACGCGGGCATGTCGGGCGCGCTGGTGGCGGGGCTGATCGTGGAGGGCGCGGACTTCCGCGGCTCGCAGTGACCTTCCGCGGGCCGCGCGGGCCTCAGTACCGGTACTGCTCGTCCTGGTGCGGCTCGTGGCCGTACGGCCCCGGCGCCCGCTGCCCCGGGTCCGGCTCGGTGTCGCGCTGCTGCGGGACCCAGACCCCGCCGGGCGGGGTGTCGTAGGTGTACGAGGGGGCGTAGGGGTCGCCGTAGTACGAGCCGTACTGCTGGGCGTCCGTGCCCGGGCCGATGTACGGGTCGGAGTAGGCGGCGTACTGCTGCTGCCCGGCGGCCCCGTAGTCGTACCCCTGCTGGTGGACGGGCTGCTCGTACCCCTGCTGGTCGTGTCCCGCCCCGTAGGGGGCGTAGGCCGCCGGGTCGTATCCGGCGTCGGCGGGGGCGGTGTCGTGGTCGGTGCCGTAGACCCCGTACTGGCCGGTGTCGTCGGGCATCGGCAGCGGCTCGTAGACCGCCGTGCTCTCGGCGGCCGTCTCCGGGTGCTCCCCGGGGCCGTGGTGGCCGGCGCCCGGCTCGTCGTACGAGAGGTCGGTGACCTCCAGGGTGGGCCCGGCCTGGGCCGGCGCGCCGGACCTGCGGCGGCGGCTGGCGCCCGGGTTGCCGCCGATCGCCCAGCCGGTGGAGAAGCCCCGGCGGAACGAGAGCGTCACGTAGGTCTGGCCGACGGCGAAGGCGAGCGCGCCGGCGACGATCACCGGGACCGAGGGCAGCAGGACGCCCAGGACCACGAAGAGGAAGCCGCAGAAGGCGAGCACGCGCCAGCGCAGCCGCGCCTTGTACTGGAGGAGCACCTCCCCCAGCAGCCACAGCGCGACCACGCCGAACGCGATGTAGAGGACCGTCCACCCCATGCCCCGCCGCCCCTCTCCACGGTCACCGCCGCGGGTCGGGGCGGGTACGACCGGTCACGACTGCTGGTGCAGTCCGAGATTCTCGTAGATCTCGAGCGTCGCGGTGGAGCTGTTGAGCGTGATGAAGTGCAGCCCGGGGACGCCCTCGGACAGCAGACGCGCACAGAACTCCGTCGCGAACTCGATACCGATGGAGCGTACAGCGGCGGGATCGTCCTTGACGGCGAGGATGCGCTCTTTCACGCGCGCAGGGAAGGCGGCGTTGCTCAGCTGGGGCAGCCGGTCGAGGGTCTTGACGTTCACGACGGGCATGACCTCGGGGATGATCGGGGTCTCGCAGCCCGCCTTGACCACGCTGTCGCGCAGCCGCAGGTAGTTCTCCGGGTCGAAGAACATCTGGGTGATGGCGTAGTCGGCGCCGGCGCGGCACTTGTCCACGAAGTGCCGGATGTCCGTGTCCCAGTCGGTGGACCGGGGGTGCATCTCGGGGAAGGCGGCGACGCCGACGCAGAAGTCGCCCGACTCCTTGATCAGCCGGACCAGGTCGGCCGCGTACCGGACGCCCTCCGGGTGCTCGATCCACTCGCCCAGCGGGTCGCCCGGCGGGTCGCCGCGGAGGGCGAGCATGTTGCGGATGCCGGCGTCGGCGTACTGGCCGAGGATGTTGCGCAGTTCGGCGACGGACTGGCCGACGGCCGTGAGGTGCGCGACGGGGGTGAGGGTGCTGTCGGAGGCGATCTTCTGGGTGGCCTTGACGGTGCCGCCCCGGGTGGTGCCGCCGGCGCCGTAGGTCACGGAGACGAAGCTGGGGCCGACCGCCTCGACCCGGCGCATGGCCCTCCAGAGGCTCTGCTCACCCTTCTCGGTCCGGGGCGCGTAGAACTCGAAGGAGTACGACGTGCCGCCGGAGGCGAGGATGTCGCGGACCGTGCGGGCACGGTCCGAGCGGACGGAAGCGGTACCAAGGGCCATACCGGCAGGTTAGACGCGGCGTGGCGGGCCGCGTGCGGGTTGTCCGAACCGTGGACAGTTTTTCGGACACATTCCGGACCGCCCGGTCCGGGCGCGTCCGGATCCGGTCCGTGCCGGTCCGGCCGGTGCCGGGCGTGTCCCGGTCGCGTCCGGCCCGGCCCGCGTACCGCCCGGGCGTGTCTCAGCCCTCGACGCGCTCCCGGACCCGCTTGGCGAGGGCGGCGGTCGCGGCGGCCGGGTCGTCGGCCTCGGTGATCGCCCGGACGACGACGATCCGGCGCGCGCCCGCGTCCAGGACCTCGTCGAGGTTGGTCCCGTCGATGCCGCCGATGGCGAACCAGGGGCGGTCCTGGGCCAGACCGGCCGCGTACCGCACGAGGTCGAGACCGGGCGCGTACCGGCCGGGCTTGGTGGGGGTGGGCCAGCAGGGGCCGGTGCAGAAGTAGTCGACGCCCGGTTCGGCGGCGGCCGCGGCCACCTCGCTCTCGGCGTGGCAGGAGCGGCCGATCAGTACGTCGTCGCCGAGGATCGCGCGGGCGGCGGGGACGGGCAGGTCGCCCTGGCCGAGGTGGAGGACGTCGGAGCCGGTGGCGTGGGCGACGTCGGCCCGGTCGTTCACGGCCAGGAGCTTGCCGTGCCGGCGGGCGGCGTCGGCGAGGACGGCGAGGTGCTCCAGCTCCTCGGCGGCCTCCATGCCCTTGTCGCGGAGCTGTACGACGTCCACGCCGGAGGAGAGCACGGCGTCGAGGAAGGCCGGCAGGTCGCCCTGGCGCTTCCGGGCGTCGGTGCACAGGTAGAGCCGGGCGTCGGCGAGCCGTTCGCGAGGCGTGGGCATGGGTGGGTCCCCCCGTCGGTGTCGCCGGCGCCGCGGCGACCGGTCGTGGGGACCGGCCGCCGGGGCGCCCGCTGATGGTGTTTCGGTGCGTGCGCCGAACGGCGGACGCCGGGCGGCGCGCGTCGGGTGTGGTGCGCGTCGGGTGGTGCGCACCGCTAGCGCGCGTCAGGCGGTGCGTACCGTCGAACGCACGTCGGGCGGTGCGTACCGTCGAGCGCGCGTCGGGCACTGTCCGTGCCGTCGGGCGGCCGGGTCAGACGGCGAGCGCCTGGGCGCGGCGCTTCACCTCCGTGCCGCGGTTCTCGCCGAGCGCCTGCGCGGGCGTGCCCGGCAGGCTCTCGTCCGGAGTGAAGAGCCACTCCAGCATCTCCTCGTCGGTGAAGCCGTCGTCCCGCAGCAGGGTCAGGGTGCCGGTGAGGCCCTTGACGACCTTGTCGCCCTGGATGAAGGCGGCGGGCACCTGGAGCGCGTTGTTCTCTCCGCGGCGCACGGCGATGAGCTGGCCCTCCTTGACCAGCTGCCGCACGCGCGTCACCTCGACATCGAGCATCTCCGCGATGTCGGGCAGGTAGAGCCAGGCGGGGACGAGAGCATCGATCTTTGCGTCAATCTCGGTCACGTGACAAGCCTGCCATCCCGGACCGACAGCCGGTAGTCGGGCCCGGGAGGTGTCACGCCGATCGGACGAAACGCCCCCTACCGGACCGCCGCCTTCAGGGGTACGGAGGGGTCCGCCGCGCGGGCCGGGTCGACCGGGACGGCGGCCTCGATCAGCTTCCGGCCCTGGGCCAGGTCGCGGGGGCGGCCTACGGCGAGGAGGGCGACCGGCACCCCGGCGCGCAGCCAGAGCACCGACCAGGCCTCGGCCGCCGGGTCGCCGCGCCACAGCAGCTCGTCCGCGCCCGCGTGGTGCCCCGCGTACTGGACGAAGCGCCCGAACTGCTCGGACCAGAAGTACGGCACGGGGTCGTACGGACCGGTGTCGGCGCCGGTGATCGCGGCGGCGACCGCGCGCGGGCCCTGGAGGGCGTTGTCCCAGTGGTGGACGAGGAGGCGCTCGCCGTAGCGGGCGGAGGGGAAGGAGGCGCAGTCCCCGACCGCGTACACGTCGGGCAGGGAGGTGCGCAGCCGGTCGTCGGCGGTGACGGCGCCGCTCGGGTCGAGGGCGATGCCGGAGCCGGCGAGCCAGTCGGTGGCGGGGCGGGCGCCGATGCCGACGACGACGGCCTCGGCGGGCAGGGTGCGGCCGTCGGCGAGGCGGACCAGGCCGGGTTCGACGGCGTCCACGCGCGCGTGGGTGAGGAGTTCGGCGCCGTTCGCCCCGTACCACTCGGCCATGGGGGCGGCGACCTCGGCAGGCAGGGTGCCGGCGAGCGGGAGGTCCGCGGCCTCGACGACGGTGACGGCGCAGCCGGCCCCGAGCGCGGCGGTGGCGAACTCGGCGCCGATCCAGCCGGCGCCGACGACCACGACGGCGTGGCGGCGCTCCAGGACGGGCCCGAGGCGCACGGCGTCGTCGAGGGTGCGGAGCAGGTGGACGCCGGGGACGCCCTCGGAGCCGGGCAGGGTGACCGGGTGGGCGCCGGTGGCGATCACCAGGGTGTCGTACGGGACGGGCCCGGCCTCGGTGTCGACCTCGTGGTCGGCGGCGCGCAGCCCGGCGACGTCCACGCCGAGCCGGAGTTCGACGTCCAGGTCCTCGAAGTCGACCTCGAAGGCGGAGCCCTCGGCCTTTCCGAGGAGGACCGCCTTGGAGAGCGGGGGCCGGTCGTAGGGCTGGTGGGGCTCGGCCCCGATGAGGGTCACGGGACCGGTGAAGCCCTGCTCGCGCAGGGCGACGGCGGTCTGGACGCCCGCCATCCCGGCGCCGACGACCACGACGCGCCGCCCGGCCTGCTGCTGCCCACGGGTCTGCTTCTGCTCGCTCACACCGCCACCTTACGTACCTGACGGCCCGTCAGGAGGGGTGGGGTCGGCGGCCCCCTCGTGACGGACGCGGGGCGGAAGCTAGTCTGGCGGGCGTAAAGCACTCGCGGGAGCCCGGACGCACCGGGCTGAGAGGGAGGCTGGCCGGCCTCCGACCGTACGAACCTGATCCGGGTCATGCCGGCGAAGGGAGGGGCTGGACGCCCATGCGTTCTTCCGACACACCGAGATCCCCCGATGCCCGGAAGGCCTACGACGTCCTCGTCGTAGGGGGCGGGATCATCGGCCTGGTCACGGCCTGGCGGGCCGCGCTGCGCGGGCTGCGCACCGCCGTCGCCGACCCCGAGCCGGGCGGCGGGGCCGCGCGGGTCGCGGCCGGGATGCTCGCCGCCGTCACCGAGCTGCACTACGGCGAGGAGACCCTGCTCGGGCTCAACCTCGCCTCCGCCGCCCGCTACCCGGCCTTCGTCGCCGAGCTGGAGGAGGCCACCGGCCTGGACGTCGGCCACCGCGCCTGCGGCACCCTCGCCGTCGCCCTGGACGCCGACGACCGGGCACACCTGCGCGAGCTGCACGCCCTGCAGACCCGCTGCGGGCTCGCCTCGGAGTGGCTGAGCGGCCGCGAGTGCCGCCGTCTGGAGCCGATGCTGGCGCCGGGGGTGCGCGGCGGCCTGCGGGTCGACGGCGACCACCAGGTGGACCCGCGCCGGCTCGCCGCCGCGCTCGTCGTCGCCTGCGAGCGGGCCGGGGTGGTCTTCCACCGGACGCTCGCGGAGCGGCTCACGGTCTCGGGCGACCGGGCGCGCGGCGCGGTCCTCGCCGGGGGCGAGGAGCTGGAGGCGGAACAGACCGTGCTCGCGGCGGGCAGCCTGAGCGGGCGGTTCGCGGGCGTGCCGGACGAGGTGCTTCCGCCGGTGCGCCCGGTGAAGGGCCAGGTCCTGCGCCTGCGGGTGCCGCCCGCGTACGCCCCCTTCCTCTCCCGGACCGTCCGGGCCGTCGTCCGCGGCAGCCACGTCTACCTGGTGCCCCGCGAGAACGGCGAGCTGGTCGTCGGCGCCACCAGCGAGGAGCTGGGCTGGGACACCACGGTGACGGCGGGCGGGGTGTACGAGCTGCTGCGCGACGCCCACGAGCTGGTGCCCGGGATCACCGAGCTGCCGCTCACCGAGACCCTGGCCGGACTGCGCCCCGGCTCCCCGGACAACGCGCCGCTGCTCGGCCCCACCGCCCTGCCCGGCCTGCACCTGGCCACCGGCCACTACCGCAACGGGGTGCTGCTCACCCCCGTCACCGGCGACGCCCTGGCCGAGGCACTCACCACGGGCGCCCTGCCCGACGAGGCGCGCCCCTTCTCCCCCCGCCGTTTCTCCCCCGCCCCTCCCGTACGTCAGGAGCAGCCCGCATGAGCGCGAACCCGCCCACCAACGACGTGACCGCGACCGTGACCGTGTCCGTGAACGGGGAGGCCCGCGCGCTCTCCGGCCCCGTCTCCCTCGACGCCCTCGTCGCGACCCTGACCGCGGCCCCCTCCGGGGTGGCCGCCGCCGTCAACGAGGCGGTGGTCCCGCGCGGCGAGTGGGCCTCGACGCTGCTCGGCGACGGGGACCGGGTGGAGGTCCTCACCGCGGTGCAGGGGGGCTGAGCGCGATGTCCGACGACGTGTTCGTCCTGGGCGGTACGGAGTTCTCCTCCCGCCTGATCATGGGCACCGGCGGGGCGCCCAGCCTCGACGTCCTGGAGCGCTCCCTGGTCGCCAGCGGCACGGAGCTGACCACGGTCGCCATGCGGCGCCTGGACCCGACCGTCCAGGGCTCGGTCCTCTCCGTCCTGGACCGGCTCGGCATCCGGGTCCTGCCCAACACGGCGGGCTGCTTCACGGCCGGCGAGGCGGTCCTGACCGCCCGGCTCGCCCGGGAGGCGCTCGGCACCGACTGGATCAAGCTGGAGGTCGTCGCCGACGAGCGGACCCTGCTGCCGGACGGCGAGGAGCTGCTGAACGCGGCGGAGACCCTGGTCGACGACGGCTTCACCGTCCTGCCGTACACCAACGACGACCCGGTCCTCGCCCGGAAGCTGGAGGACGTGGGGTGCGCGGCGATCATGCCGCTGGGCTCCCCCATCGGCTCCGGGCTCGGCATCCGCAACCCGCACAACTTCCAGCTGATCGCGGAGCGGGCCGGGGTGCCGGTGATCCTGGACGCGGGGGCCGGGACGGCGTCGGACGCGGCGCTCGCGATGGAGCTGGGGTGCGCGGCGGTGATGCTGGCGTCGGCCGTCACCCGGGCGCAGGAACCGGTCCTGATGGCCTCGGCGATGCGGCACGCGGTCGAGGCGGGCCGGCTCGCCCACCGGGCCGGCCGCATCCCGCGCCGCCACTTCGCGGAGGCGTCGTCGCCGGTGGAGGGCCGGGCGGACCTGGACCCGGAGCGCCCCGCCTTCTGAGCCCGGGGCGCCCGCCTTCCGGGCAGCGTCGCGCTCGTCACAGGTGTGCTGCGGTCCGGGGCGGGCGCACCGGACGCGTGTGCGCGGCTCGTAGACTCGTCGCCGTGGACACGACCCTTCAGGACCCCCTCGTCGGGCGGCTGCTCGACGGCCGCTACCGTGTCGACGCGCGCATCGCCGTCGGCGGGATGGCCACGGTCTACCGGGCCGTCGACACCCGCCTCGACCGCGTCCTCGCGCTCAAGGTGATGCACCCGCAGCTGGCGACGGACGCCGCCTTCGTCGAGCGGTTCATCCGCGAGGCGAAGTCGGTGGCCCGGCTCGCCCACCCCAACGTCGTCGGCGTCTTCGACCAGGGCGCCGAGGGCGCGTACGTCTACCTGGCGATGGAGTACGTGCCCGGCTGCACCCTGCGCGACGTGCTGCGCGAGCGGGGCGCGCTGGCGCCCCGGGCCGCGCTCGACATCCTGGAGCCGGTGCTCGCCGCGCTGGGCGCCGCGCACCGGGCCGGTTTCGTGCACCGGGACATGAAGCCGGAGAACGTCCTGATAGGGGACGACGGCCGGGTGAAGGTCGCGGACTTCGGTCTCGTACGGGCCGTGGGCTCGGCGACCGCCACCACCGGCTCGGTCCTCGGCACGGTCTCGTACCTGGCGCCGGAGCAGATCGAGCACGGCACCGCCGACACCCGCGCCGACGTGTACGCCTGCGGCGTCGTCCTGTACGAGATGCTGACCGGCGCCAAGCCGCACGCGGGCGACACGCCCGCCCAGGTGCTCTACCGGCACCTGAACACCGACGTGCCCGCGCCCTCGGCCGTCGTGCCGGGCCTGGCCCCGGAGCTCGACGGCCTGGTCGCGGCCGCCGCGGCCCGCGACCCCGAGGCCCGGCCGCACGACGCCGTCGCCCTCCTCGGCCTGGTCCTGGAGGCCCGCGCCGCGCTCACCGACGGGCAGCTGGACGCGGCACCCCCGCAGGCGCGGTCCGAGGCCCGGGACACCGCCGACGACCGGACGAGCGTGATCGCCCGCGCCGTCCCGGCCGAGGAGCGCACCAGCGTGATCGACCTCCCGCTGCCCGAGGAGGCCGACGTCCGGCAGGTGGCGCACACCGGCCGGATGCCGGCGCCCGAGCCGCCCGCGGGACCCACCGGGCGGCGGCTGCCCCCGCGCGGCCCGCTGCTCGTGCTCGCCGCCGTCCTGCTCGTCCTCGGCCTGGGCGCCGGGGTCTGGTACATCAACACCGGCCAGTTCACCCGCGTCCCGGCCGTCCTCGGCCAGACCGAGGCCGCCGCCACGCAGCGGATCACCGACGCCGGGCTGGAGGTCGGCACGACGAGGCGCGCCTTCAGCGACGTGTACGAGCGCGGCACCGTCATGGCCGTCGATCCGGCTCCGGGCGAGCGCCTGCGGGACAACGGCACGGTCGTCCTCACCCTCTCCCGGGGCCCGCAGATCGTGAAGGTGCCCAACCTCAGGGGCAGGCCGCTCGCGGAGGCGAAGCAGGCCCTGGAGAAGGAGGGCCTGGTCGCGGGGGTGGTCAGCCGCGAGTTCAGCGACTCCGTCGCCCGGGGGGCCGTGATCGGCTCCGACCCCGAGCCCGGCACCGAGCGCGCCCCCGACTCGGCGGTCGCCCTGGTCGTCAGCAAGGGCTCCCCGATCGACGTCCCCGACGTCACCGGCGAGACCGTCCCCGACGCCACGGCCGCGCTCCAGAAGGCCGGGCTCACCGTCCGGGTCGCCCCCGAGCGGATCAACTCCCCCGAGGAGGCCGGTTCGGTCGCCGCCCAGTCCCTCGCGGAGGGCAGCCGCGCCGCCGAGGGCGACACCATCACCCTCACCGTCTCCAAGGGCCCCGCCCTGATCGAGGTCCCCGACGTGACCGGCGAGAAGACCGAGGACGCGCGCGCGGCCCTGGAGGAGGCGGGTTTCGAGGTGAAGCTCAGGAAGACCTTCCCGTACCTGGGCGACACGGTCTCCGGCCAGTCCGTGGCGGGCGGCTCCACCGCCCCCGAGGGCTCCGTGATCACCCTCACGATCAAGGGACTGTAGACACCCATGCGCAACCCCGTCGGCGGCCACGTCCCCGTGGCCGGCGGTCTCGCCACGGTCGGCCTGGGCTACGCCCGCGAGCTGGGCGCCGAGACCGTGCAGGTCTTCGTCGCCAATCCGCGCGGCTGGGCCACCCCGGTCGGCAACCCGGCCCAGGACGAGCGGTTCCGGGCGGAGTGCGCGGAGGCGTCGCTCTCGGCCTGGGTCCACGCCCCGTACCTGATCAACTTCGGCTCGCACACCGAGGCCACCGCGGAGCGGTCGGTGGAGTCGCTGCGGCACTCGCTGCGCCGGGGCCGGGAGATCGGCGCGAAGGGCGTGGTGGTGCACACCGGCTCGGCGACCGGCGGCCGGCCGCGCGAGGTGGCGCTCGCCCAGGTGCGGGAGCGGCTGCTGCCGCTGCTCGACGAGCTGACGCACCCGGACGACCCGGACCTGCTCCTGGAGTCGACGGCCGGACAGGGCTCCTCGCTCTGCTCGCGGACCTGGGACTTCGGCCCGTACTTCGACGTCCTCGACCGCCACCCCAAGCTGGGCGTCTGCCTGGACACGTGTCACGTGTTCGCCGCCGGGCACGACCTGACGGGCCCGACCGGGGCGGCGCGGACCCTCGACCTGCTCGTGGAGACCGTCGGCGAGGGGCGGCTGAAACTGATCCACGCCAACGACTCCAAGGACGTCGTGGGCGCCCACAAGGACCGGCACGCGAACATCGGCGCCGGCCACATCGGTGAGGACGCCTTCCGGGAGCTGCTGCGCCATCCGGCGACGGAGGGGGTGCCGCTGGTCATCGAGACGCCCGGCGGCAAGGAGGGGCACCGGGCGGACGTGGACCTGCTGAAGAAGCTGCGCCCCTAGAAACGCCCCCGGGGGCCGGCGGGGTCAGAGCTCGGGGCCGTCCCCCGGCTCCTCCTGGTACGAGTAGCGCTGCTCCCGCCACGGGTCGCCGAGGTTGTGGTAGCCCCGCTCCTCCCAGAAGCCGCGCCGGTCGGCGGCCATGTACTCCACGCCCCGGACCCACTTCGGGCCCTTCCAGGCGTACAGGTGGGGGACGACGAGCCGCAGCGGGAAGCCGTGCTCGGCGGTGAGCAGCTCCCCGTCCTTGTGGGTGGCGAAGATCGTGCCGTCGGAGGCGAAGTCGGCGAGCCGCATGTTGGCGCTGTAGCCGTACTCGGCCCAGACCATCACATGGGTGACCTGGGGCGCGGGCGGGGCGAGCTCCAGGACCGTGCGGGCGGGGACGCCGCCCCATTCGGCCCCGAGCATGCTGAACTTCGTGACGCAGTGCAGATCGGCCGTGACCGTGGCGAACGGGAGGGCCGAGAACTCCTCGTGGTTCCAGCAGCGCTTGTCGCCGTCGGCCGTCGCGCCGAAGACGCGGAACTCCCAGCGGTCCGGCTTGAACTTGGGGACGGGCCCGTAGTGGGTGACCGGCCAGCCGCGCTGGATCCGCTGTCCCGGCGGCAGATCCGCCGGAAGGCCCGGCGAACGATCCGGCCGATCCGCTTCCCGGTGTGCTCCGCTCTCCGGCTGACCCATGTCATCCATGGTGACAGACCGCAAGGGGTGGTCATGACCAGGCGACGACCCCGCCGGCCCTCATCGGGGCAACTCACACTAAGCCTGCACTTACTGGACGCCCCCCATTCGGGGTGCGAGGATGCCGCCATCCTGCCCAGTTACGGCGTAGACACACAGCGTGGAAGTGGAAGGAGCCTCTGCGATGCAGGGCGACCCCGAGGTCCTCGAGTTCCTCAACGAGCAGCTGACCGGCGAGCTCACCGCCATCAACCAGTACTGGCTGCACTACCGCATCCAGGACAACAAGGGGTGGACGAAGCTCGCCAAGTACACCCGTGAAGAGTCCATCGACGAGATGAAGCACGCGGACAAGCTGACCGAGCGCATCCTGATGCTCGACGGCCTGCCCAATTACCAGCGGCTCTTCCACGTGCGGGTCGGCCAGACCGTCACCGAGATGTTCCAGGCGGACCGCCAGGTCGAGGTGGAGGCGATCGACCGCCTCAAGCGCGGGATCGAGGTCATGCGCGCCAAGGGGGACATCACGTCCGCCAACCTCTTCGAGGAGATCCTCGCGGACGAGGAGCACCACATCGACTACCTGGACACGCAGCTGGAGCTGATCGAGTCCCTGGGCGAGGCGCTCTACATCTCGACGCTCATCGAGCAGCCGAGCTGAGCCCCTCCCCGGACCGGACGGCCCGGGTCAGGCGGCTTCCCCGAGCGCGGTGACGGGGGCGACGGCGGTCTCGGCCGCCAGGGCGGGAACACCCCGGTCCACCAGCTCGCGCCGGGGGCAGTTGCCGCGTCCGAGAATGGCCTGAATGCGACGGACGCAGGAACCGCAGTCCGTTCCGGCCTTGCAGGCGGAGGCGATCTGGCGGGGCGTGTGGGCGCCCGCGTCGGCGTGCTCCTTGACCTGCTTCTCCGTGACACCGAAGCATGAGCAGACGTACACGCGGTTCACCTCCCGCCGAGATCGATTAGGCTAACCTAACCTTACCCGGCGGGCCGGGGCCGTGAAAGACCTGAAAACGACGATGGGGCGCGGATCACAAGGATCCGCGCCCCGTCGTCGTAGGAAACCACTTACTGATCGCGGTACATCTCCGCCACCAGGAACGCCAGGTCGAGCGACTGGCTGCGGTTCAGGCGCGGGTCGCAGGCCGTCTCGTAGCGCTGGTGCAGGTCGTCGACGAAGATCTCGTCGCCGCCGCCCACGCACTCGGTGACGTCGTCGCCGGTGAGCTCGACGTGGATGCCGCCGGGGTGGGTGCCCAGCTCCTTGTGGACCTCGAAGAAGCCCTTGACCTCGTCCAGGACGTCGTCGAAGCGGCGCGTCTTGTGGCCGGAGGCGGCCTCGAAGGTGTTGCCGTGCATGGGGTCGGTGACCCAGGCGACGACCGCGCCGGAGGCGGTGACCTTCTCGACCAGCTCGGGGAGCTTGTCGCGGACCTTGTCGGCGCCCATGCGG
This sequence comes from Streptomyces cinereoruber, assembly GCF_009299385.1. Lineage (NCBI taxonomy): Bacteria > Bacillati > Actinomycetota > Actinomycetes > Kitasatosporales > Streptomycetaceae > Streptomyces > Streptomyces cinereoruber. The sequence continues at coordinate 2,161,782 of NZ_CP023693.1, forward strand.
ACGATGAAGGTCAGCCGGCCCGGCTCGCGGTCCGGGTCGAGGCGGTCGATGTAGGTGAGCGCCTCCTCCGACGTGGTCGTCGGGCCCAGCTTGATGCCGATCGGGTTCGCGATCCGCGAGGCGAACTCGATGTGGGCGTGGTCGAGCTGGCGGGTGCGCTCGCCGATCCAGACCATGTGGCCGGAGGTGTCGTACAGCTTGCCGGTGCGCGAGTCCGTACGGGTCAGGGCGCCCTCGTAGTCGAGCAGCAGCGCCTCGTGGGAGGCGTAGAACTCGACGGCCTTGAACTCGGCCGGGTCGGTGCCGCAGGCCTTCATGAAGTTCAGGGCGTTGTCGATCTCGCGGGCGAGCGCCTCGTAGCGCTGGCCCGAGGGGGACGACTTCACGAAGTCCTGGTTCCAGGCGTGCACCTGGCGCAGGTCGGCGTAGCCGCCGGTGGTGAAGGCGCGCACCAGGTTGAGCGTGGAGGCGGAGGCGTTGTACATCCGCTTCAGGCGCTCGGGGTCCGGGATGCGGGCGGCCTCGTTGAAGTCGAAGCCGTTGACGGAGTCGCCGCGGTACGTCGGCAGGGTCACGCCGTCGCGGGTCTCGGTCCCCTTGGAGCGGGGCTTGGAGTACTGCCCGGCGATGCGGCCGACCTTCACCACGGGCACGGAGGCCGCGTAGGTGAGGACGGCGCTCATCTGGAGCAGCGTCTTGAGCTTGGCCCTGATGTGGTCGGCGGACACGGCGTCGAAGGCCTCGGCGCAGTCGCCGCCCTGGAGCAGGAACGCCTCGCCACGGGCGACGGCTCCCATCCGGGCGCGCAGCTGGTCGCACTCGCCGGCGAAGACGAGCGGAGGATACGACTCGAGGTCCGCGATCACATCGCGCAGAGCCTCGGCATCGGGGTACTCGGGCTGCTGCGCCGCGGGCAGGTCTCGCCAGGTCGCCTCGGCGACGGCGTGGGAATCAGCGTTCACGGTCACACGGACAACATTACGGGGTTCTTCGTCCGGTCCTGTCCCACCGACCAGTGGCTGAGACGACTGCCCGGAATGTCGGTCGCTGATCTTCATGCCGACCGGTGGTGTTACCCTCGGGCCCGTTTCTCGACAACACCGTCGAACGACAACACGGTCGAACACAGTTGAACACAGGGGTGGGCGTGAGCCAGAGGCACCGCAGGGACTTGAAGAAGAAACGTCTCCTCTATGGAGCGGTGGCCGCGGTGGCCGCCACGGCCGCGATCGGCACCCTGGCGGTCGCCTCTCCGAACCTCCTGGGCTCGGCGGGCGACGACGGGCCGGGCCGGGACGCCTCGCTCCAGGAGCAGTTCGCGAGCGCGGCACGGGAGTTCGACGTGCCGCAGAGCGTGCTGATGGCGGTGTCGTACCAGCAGACCCGCTGGGAGTCGCACGACGGCGAGCCGAGCACCACCGGCGCGTACAACGTGATGGGGCTCACGAAGGTCGAGCCCGAGGACGTCGCGCAGAAGGTCACCGACGAGCAGATCGACCACTTCAACGGCAGCGGCCGGCCTGAGATCGAGAAGAAGTTCGACCGCGAGCAGGTCCGGCGCATCCTGGAGAAGGCGCTCGTCGACACCGACGACCCCCGGCTCCACACCCTGGACGAGGCCGCCGAACTGATCGACAGCCCCACCGAGAGCGTCCAGAACGACACGGGCGCCTCCATCCGGGCCGGTGCGGCACTGCTCGCCGAGTACCAGAAGCAGGCCGGCGCCGAGCTGTCCGACGAGCCGGGCGACTGGTACCCGGCCGTGGCGCGCTACAGCCAGTCGCCGGAGAAGAAGGGCGCCGACCTCTTCGCGAAGCGCGTCTTCCGGTCCATCGAGAAGGGCGAGCGGGCGGTCACCCTCGACGGCGAGTCGGTCGCCCTGCCGGCCGACCCGTCGGTCGAGCCGGTCAAGCCGGCGAACGTGCCGCTGGCGGCGAGCTTCGCGAGCACGGCGACGACCCCGACCCCCGAGTGCCCCTCGGGCCTGAACTGCACCTTCACGCCCGTCCGCACGGACCCCGGCGGCGCGCGCAACTACACCCTCGGCGACCGTCCGAACCAGGGCGTGGACATCCGCCAGATCGTCATCCACGACACCGAGGGCCCCTACCAGGGCTCGCTCGACGCGCTCACCAACCCCAAGGGGTCGGGCAGCGCCCACTACCTGATCCGGGCCCAGGACGGCCAGGTCACCCAGATGCTGGAGAACAAGCAGCTGGCGTGGCACGCGGGCAACTGGACGCACAACATGCACTCCATCGGCGTGGAGCACGAGGGCTACGCCATCAAGGAGGGGAGCTGGTACACCGAGCCGCAGTACCGTTCCTCCGCGGAGCTGGTGAAGTTCCTGGCGGCCAAGTACGGCGTGCCGATCGACCGCGAGCACATCATCGGCCACGACGAGGTGGCGCTCCAGACGGACAACCGCCTCAGCAGCCTCCACTGGGACGCGGGCCCGTACTGGGACTGGAACTACTACATGTCGCTCCTGGGCGCCCCGCAGGGCGACAAGGGCGCGGGCGGCCTGCTCCGGGCCGGCCAGGTGGTCCGGGTGGTGCCGCCGTTCACCACGGCGAACCAGCCGAAGCTCAGCACCGGCGGGAATGCCGTCCCGGCGCGCCCGTCCAACTTCGGCTACCTCTACACCTCCCCCTCGACGGGCTCGGCGACGCTGACCGACCCGTACTTCAGCTCCCTGTGGACCGAGGGCTCCAACTACGGCAACAAGGTGCGCGCCGGCGGCCTCTACGTGGTGGCCGAGGCGCAGAACGACTGGACGGCGATCTGGTACGCGGGCAAGAAGGCCTGGTTCCAGAACCCCGGCGGCCAGTACACCGTCCCGGTGTCCGGCGCCACGACCGTGAAGATCCGGTCGGACCTCTCCTCCGTCAAGGTCTTCGGCCGCTCCTTCCCCGAGACCGCCGCCTACACCGCGGCGAACCTGGAGGCGCCGGGCGACGAGAACGCCCCCCTGTCGAAGTTCTCGTTCGCCGCCGGCCAGGCCTACGTCAAGGCCGGCCCCGCCGTCGCGGGCGACGACTGGTTCGGCTCGGCCCAGAAGAACGTCGTCGGCTCCACGATGTTCGTGCCGATCCGCTTCCACCACAAGGTCGTCTGGGTGAAGCAGAGCGAGGTCACGGAGGCCGCCGGCGCCGCGCCCGTCCGCACGGACAACCGCTACAACGTGATCGCCCGGGACACCTCGGGCGGCCTCTGGCAGTACCAGGGCACCGGCAGCGCCACCGCCCCGTTCCTGGCGCGCTACCGGGCCGGGAGCAGCTGGCAGGTCTACGACGTGGTCACCCCCATGACGGCCCTCCGCGCCGACGGCACCGGGGACGCCGTGGCCCGGGAGCCCGGCGGCACGCTCTGGTACTACCAGGGCAGCGGCAACCCGTCGGCGCCGTTCAAGGGCCGGCTGCGGGTCGGCGGCGGCTGGCAGATCTACGACACCGTCGTCGGCATCCGCGACCTGACCGGGGACGGCAAGCCGGACCTGCTCGCCCGCGAGAAGTCGGGCGTCCTGTGGCTCTACAAGGGCACCGGCACCCCGGCCGTGCCGTTCGAACGCCGGGTGCAGATCGGCACCGGCTGGCAGATCTACAACAGCATCGTCAGCACCGGCGACCTCAGCGGTGACGGCAAGGCCGACTTCATCGGCCGCGACACCTCCGGCGCGCTGTGGCTGTACCGGGGCACCGGCAGCGCCACCGCCCCGTACGGCACGCGCGTCAAGGTCGGCACCGGCTGGCAGGTCTACAACAGCATCGTCGGGCCGAGCGACCTGACCGGGGACGGCAAGGTCGACTTCATCGGGCGCGACGCCGCCGGCGACCTGTGGCTCTACCGGGGCACCGGCAGCGCCACCGCTCCGTACACCGCGCGCGTCAAGGTCGCCAGCGGCTGGCAGATCTACAACACGGTCTTCTGACCGGACCGCGGGGCCGCTCCGGGGCCCGTTCCTCACCGTCCACGGTGCGGGACGGGCCCCGTTCCCGTCTCCGGCTGGGTTACAGTGCTCGCATGTACGCGCCGCTGAACCAGAACTGGTGGTGGACCGCTCTTCCGGCGGCCCACTGACTGCGCGTACACCGACACACGCGAAGGCCGCCCGAGGGGCGGCCTTTCCCGTACCCGGGGCCGTTCCTCTCCGCACACCACCGGAAGGAACGACGGACCCCATGGACCTCTCCCGTCTGCTCGACGACTCCTGCCCTCCCTTCGCCCTGCTGCGCAGGCGCACCCCGGGCCGCGACCACGACACCGTCGAGGTGCTGATCGGCCGGGTCCACGAGGCCGAGCGCCTCGCGGAGCTGCCGGTGGGCCCGCTGCCGACGCTCGCGCTCGTGCCCTTCCGGCAGATCCGGGAGCGCGGCTTCGACGTGCGCGACGACGGCACCCCGCTCTCCGTGCTCGTCGCCGACGAGGCGTACGAGCTGCCGCTCGCCGAGGCCCTGGAGCGGCTCCCGGCACACGACGTGCGGGTCGAAGGGGGCGGATTCGACGTCTCCGACGAGGAGTACGCGCAGACCGTGCGGCGGGTGATCGACGAGGAGATCGGCTCCGGCGAGGGCGCGAACTTCGTCATCCGGCGCACCTACACCGGGGAGGTCCCGGGCTTCGGGCGCGCCGACGCGCTCGCCCTGTTCCGGCGGCTGCTGGCGGGCGAGCGGGGCGCGTACTGGACCTTCGTCGTGCACACCGGGGAGCGGACGCTGGTCGGGGCGAGCCCCGAGGTGCACGTGCGGATGGCGGGCGGGACGGTCGTGATGAACCCGATCAGCGGCACGTACCGCTACCCGGCCGGCGCCGCCCCCACCCCGGAGGACCTGCTCGCCTTCCTCGGCGACCGCAAGGAGACCGAGGAGCTGTCCATGGTGGTGGACGAGGAGCTGAAGATGATGTGCACGGTGGGCGACCGGGGCGGGGTGGTGATCGGCCCGCGCCTGAAGGAGATGGCGCACCTCGCGCACACCGAGTACGAGCTGCGCGGCCGGTCCTCGCTGGACGTGCGGGAGGTGCTGCGGGAGACGATGTTCGCGGCGACCGTGACCGGGTCGCCGGTGCAGAACGCCTGCCGGGTGATCGAGCGCCACGAGGCCGGGGGCCGGGGCTACTACGCGGGGGCCCTCGCCCTGCTCGGCACGGACGGGACCGGCGCGCAGACGCTGGACTCCCCCATCCTGATCCGTACGGCCGACATCGCCGCCGACGGGCGGCTGCGGGTCCCGGTCGGCGCGACCCTCGTGCGGCATTCGGACCCGGCGGGCGAGGTGGCCGAGACCCACGCCAAGGCGGCCGGGATCCTCACCGCGCTCGGGGTGCGGGAGGGCCGGCCGGCGACGGGGGCGCCCGCCGCGCCCCGGCTGGCCGACGACCCCCGGGTGCGGGCCGCGCTCGACGCGCGCCGGGCGGACCTCGCCCCGTTCTGGCTGAAGATGCAGGTCCGCTCGGCCGAGCTGTCGGGGCACGCGCTCGTGGTGGACGCCGAGGACACCTTCACGGCGATGCTGGCGCACGTGCTGCGCTCCTCGGGTCTTGAGGTGTCGGTGCTGCGGTACGACGAGCCGGGGCTGCGGGAGCTGGCGCTCGCGCACGAGGGGCCGGTCGTCCTCGGCCCCGGGCCCGGCGACCCCTCGGACGCGGCCGACCCGAAGATGCGGTTCCTGCGCGCTCTGACCGCCGACCTGGTCCGCGACCACCGGCACGGCCTGCTGGGGGTGTGCCTCGGACATGAACTGATCGCCGCCGAGCTGGGCCTGGAGATCGTCCGCAAGCGGGTGCCGTTCCAGGGCGCCCAGGTGCGGGTCGACCTCTTCGGACAGGAGCGGACGGTCGGCTTCTACAACAGCTTCACCGCCCGCTGCGACGACCGGGCCGCCGAGGAGCTGGCGCTGCACCGGATCGAGGTCAGCCGCGACCCGGCGACGGGCGAGGTGCACGCGCTGCGCGGGCCCGGCTTCGCCGGCGTGCAGTTCCACCCGGAGTCGGTCCTGACGACGGAGGGCGCGGCCCTGACGGCCTCGCTCCTCGCGGGCGTGCTGGTCTGAGGGGCCGGGGGTCCCCGGGACCGGGCCGCCGGGTCATCCGGCCCTGGGGACCAGGACGTTCTCGCTGCGCCGGCCCGCGATGTGGTCGAGGACGTTGCGGAGGGTGGTGTCCACGATCTGGCCGACGGCGTCCGCCGTGTAGTACGCCTGGTGGGAGGTGACCACCACGTTCGGGAAGGTGACCAGGCGGGCCAGGGTGTCGTCCTCGACCACCTCCAGGGACTTGTCGAGGAAGAACAGCCCGGCCTCCGCCTCGTACACGTCCAGGCCGACGCCGGTGAAGCGGCCGGCGCGCAGCTCGGCGACCAGGGCCTCGGTGTCCACGAGTCCGCCGCGGCTGGAGTTCACCAGGATGGCGTCGTCCCTCATCGCCTTCAGGGCGGCGGCGTCGACCACGTGCCGGGTGGCGGGGAGCAGCGGCACGTGGAGGCTGATCAGGTCCGACTCCGCGAAGAGCCGCTCCTTCTCCACGTACCGCATGCCGAGGTCCACGCAGGCCGGGTTCTCGGCGACGTCCCAGCCGAGGAGCTTCATGCCGAAGCCGTGGGCGATCCGGGTGAAGGCCTCGCCGATCTTGCCGGTGCCGAGGACGCCGACGGTCCGCCCCCGCAGGTCGCGGCCCATCAGTCCGTCGAGCCGGAAGTCGAAGTCGCGGGTCCGGTTGGACGCGCGGACGATCCGGCGGTTGACGGCCATGGCGAGGGTCCAGGCGAACTCCGCGACCGAGTACGGCGAGTAGTACGACACCCGGGCGACGGTGAGGCCCAGTCGCTCGGCGACCTCCAGGTCGATGTTGTTGAAGCCCGTGGAGCGCTGGGCGATCATCTGGGTGCCGCCGGCGGCGAGGGTCTGCAGGACGCGGTGGTCCAGGACGGCGTTGACGCTGGTGGAGACGATCTCGTAGCCGGCCGCGATGCGGGCGGTGTCCTCGGTGAGGAAGACGTCCAGGCAGTGCACGTCGTGGTGTCCCTCGAAGGCCCGCTCGATGAGGGGCCGCTCGTCCGCCTGCACGCCGAATGCCAGGATTTCCACGCATGCCCCTCGGTGCGGTGACGGGCCGGATGCCGGCGCCTGTGTCCTGCCAGCGCGAATATACGGCCCCCGGCCCGTCCCCGCCCGTCGGACGGGGCCAGGTGCCGTGCCGGGCGTCGCGGCCCCGGCCATGATCCGTCGGACGGACCTACGCGTCGTCGAGGCCGCGCTCGATGGCGTACCGGACGAGCTCCACCCGGTTGTGCAGCTGGAGCTTGCCGAGGGTGTTCTGCACGTGGTTCTGCACCGTGCGGTGCGAGATGACCAGACGCTCGGCGATCTGTTTGTAGCTGAGGCCCTTGGCGACGAGCCGCAGGACCTCGGTCTCGCGGTCGGTCAGCTGGGGGGCCTTCGGCTCGTCGCCGCCGGCGGCCGGGGCGGGCTCGGAGGCCAGCCGGCGGTACTCGCCGAGGACCAGCCCGGCCAGGCCGGGGGTGAAGACGGGGTCGCCGGCCGCCGTGCGCCGCACCGCGTCGATCAGCTCCTCCGTACTGGCGGACTTGAGGAGGTAGCCGGTGGCGCCGGACTTGACCGCCTCCAGGACGTCGGCGTGCTCGCCGCTCGCCGAGAGGACGAGGACCCTCAGCTCCGGCCGGGCGCCGACCAGCTCCTTGCAGACCTGGACGCCGGGCTTGACCGGCAGGTTCAGGTCCAGGACGAGGACGTCGGGGGCGGCCGCCGCCGCGCGCCGCACGGCCTGCTCGCCGTCGCCCGCGGTGGCGACCACGTCGAAGCCCGCCTCGGCGAGGTCGCGGGCGACCGCGTCCCGCCACATCGGGTGGTCGTCCACGACCATCACTCTGATCGGCTGCTCGTTCACTGCTTCTCCGCCTTCCCCCGTGGGACCTTCAACTCGACTTCCGTGCCCTGCCCGGGGACCGAGACGACCTCGGCGCTGCCGCCCAGGTCCCGCAGCCTCCCCCGGATGGAGAGGGCGACGCCCATCCGGCCCTCGCCCTCCGCCTGCGCGAGGCGACCCTCCGGGATGCCCGGTCCGTCGTCCCGGACGGTGACGATCACCTCGTCGGGCCAGTCCTCGATCAGGATCCAGGCGTGGGCACCCTCGCCCGCGTGCACCCTCACATTGTCCAGGGCGGCGCCGACGGCGGCGGCCAGCTCGCGGGCGGCGGGCGGCGGCAGGAGGACCGGCGCGCCCGGCTCGGAGAGGGTGACCCGGGCCCCGGCGCGCGGGGCGATCAGGACGCGCAGGTCGACGGGGGCGGACTCGTCGGGCTCGTCGTCCACCTCCACGACCCGGACCACGGCCCCCTCGGACTCGTCCTCGGAGACCAGGCTGGGCCGGGCGAGCCCGCCCGCCACCAGGGTGCGCAGGGCCACCTCCTGCTCGCCGGCCATCCTGCCCAGTTCGGCGGCCTCGCCGCCGAGGGCGGTGCCGCGCCGCTGCACCATCGCGAGGACCTGGAGGACGCTGTCGTGGATGTCGCGGGCGAGCCGCTCCCGCTCCCGGGTGGCGGCCTCGATCTCCAGGGCGCGGGCGAGGGTGCGCTCGGAGGCGCGGGCGACCTCGACGACGTATCCGATGGCGATGGAGGCGACCCAGACCAGGATCACGTTGTGGACGGTGTCCCGGGTGGGGTGGCCGCGCTCGACGATGTTGGCGACGGCGACGAGGGAGGAGGCGAAGCCGGCCCAGCGCCAGCCGCCCTTGATGGCGAACGCGAGGACGGACCCCGCGGTCCATATGGAGGGCAGGGTGGGGCCGTCGATCGTCTGGGCGTGGGCGTCGGCGAGCGGGGTGAGGAGGATGCCGGTGAGGGCGACGGTGAGGTCGGCGCCGAGGAAGCGCCTGGTGCAGCCGGCCGCGTTCGCCACCCTGGGGAGGGTGGCGAGGGTCCAGACGCACATCACCGCCAGGTAGACGACGCCGATCCAGGGCCGCTCGTACCGGTCCCGGCCGGTGACGAAGATCAGGACCGCGTAGACCATGGTCAGGACGCGGTAGCCGGTCAGGGCCCGCCACAGCGGCTGCTCGACCGACATGCGTACGACGCGCTCGCGCTTGACCATCTCTCCCCCACCCCCGTCGCCCCGGCGGGGCGGTTCTCCCTGCTCGCGCTCCCTGCTCGCTCCCGCGCGCTTACGCCCCCGACTCCTCGCGGGCGGCGATCTCGGCCTTCACCGCCTCCTTGGCGGCCTTCTCCGCCTCCGCGATCTGCCGCTTGGCGGCGGTGGCGTAGATGTCGACGTACTCCTGGCCGGACAGCTTCATGATCTCGTACATGACCTCGTCGGTCACCGAGCGGAGGATGAAGCGGTCCCCCTCCATGCCCTGGTAGCGGGTGAAGTCCAGCGGCTTGCCGATCCGGATCCCCGGGCGCATCAGCTTGGGGACGAGCTTGCCGGGCGGCTGGATCTTCTCGGTGTCGATCATGGCGACCGGGATCACGGGCGCGCCGGTGGCCAGGGCGACCCGGGCCAGGCCGCCGGGCTTGCCCCGGTAGAGGCGCCCGTCCGGCGAGCGGGTGCCCTCGGGGTAGATGCCGAAGAGGCCGCCGCCCTCGATGACCTCGATGCCGGCCCTGATGGCGGCCTCGCCGGCGCCCCGGGCGCCCGAGCGGTCCACCGGGAGCTGGCCGACGCCCTTGAAGAAGGCGGCGGTGAGCTTGCCCTTCACGCCGGGGGTGGTGAAGTACTCGGCCTTGGCGATGAAGGTGACCTTGCGGTCGAGCACGGCCGGCAGGAAGAAGGAGTCCGAGAAGGACAGGTGGTTGCTCGCCAGGATGGCGGGCCCGTCGGCGGGAACGTTCTCCAGGCCCTCCACCCAGGGCCGGAAGGCGAGCTTCAGGGACCCGCCGAGGGAGAACTTCATTGCGCCGTAGATCAACTCGCCATGCCTTCCGTGTGCCGTAGGGCCCCGACTTTATCCCGTACCGGCGTACGCCCCCCGCTACGGCCCTGGTCGGTGTCGGTCCGGTCGCGTACGGTGAAGTCCCTTCCCCATTTTCCGTCGCTTCGGCGCACCGGAGGCGCACCCAGGGCGCATCCGGGGACGCGTCCGGGGGCGAACGCGAAGCCGAGCGAACAGGAGACCTTGGTGCCGGTCCTTCCCGGAGCCGAGCCGTACCGCCATGAGGGCGGAGAGGTCGGCGTCCTCCTCTGTCACGGATTCACCGGTTCCCCGCAGTCGATGCGGCCGTGGGCCGAGTACCTGGCCGAACGCGGCCTGTCGGTGTCGGTGCCGCTGCTGCCGGGGCACGGCACCCGCTGGCAGGACATGCGGATCACCACCTGGCACGACTGGTACGCCGAGGTGGACCGGGCGCTGCGCGAGCTGCGGGAGCGGTGCTCGACCGTCTTCGTCTTCGGCCTCTCCATGGGCGGGGCGCTCGCACTGCGGCTCGCGGCCCGGCACGGGGACGCGGTGCGGGGGCTCGTCCTGGTCAACCCGGGGAACAAGGTGCACGGCGTGGCCGCGCACGCGCTGCCGGTCGTCCGGCACCTGGTCCCCACCACGAAGGGCGTGGCCAACGACATCGCCAAGGAGGGCGTGACGGAGGTCGGCTACGACCGGGTGCCGCTGCACGCGGCGCACTCCCTGCGCCGGTTCTTCCGTACGGTGGACGGGGAGCTGCCGCAGGTCACGCAGCCCCTCGTGCTGCTGCACAGCCCGCAGGACCACGTGGTGCCCCCGGCCGACTCGGCCAGGATCCTGAGCCGGGTCTCCTCGACGGACGTCCGGGAGGTCCTGCTGGAACAGAGCTACCACGTGGCGACGTTGGACCATGACGCGGAGCGGATCTTCGACGAGAGCTGGGCCTTCGTCGAGCGTCTCGCCCCGGAACGGGTCGGCGGGAAGGGGAGCAGGAGCGGTGGCTGAGCAGCAGGACGGCGGAGACCGGGATCCGCAGCCCATCGACGAGGAGGCGGCCTGGGCCGCGATCGTCGCGGGGTACGGCGAGGAGCCCGCGGACCCTCCGGGGACGAAGCCGTTCCGGCCGATCGAGAACCTGTCCCTGCCGGAGCCGGAGGACCTCGACGGGGACGGCGACGGGACCGGGGCCGGTTCGGGGGGCGCGCCCGCGCCGAAGGCGGCCGGGAAGCCGGACGCGGCCTGGAAGCCGAGGACGGCCGGAAGGCCGGAGGCGGAGGACGGGCCGGGGAAGGACGGGCCCGCGAGCGGGAGCGGTGCGTCCGGGGGCAGTGGGTCCGGGAGCGGCGGGTCCGCGGCCGGCGGGAAGTCGGGGGCGGCGGAGGAGGCCGGGGCCGGCGAGGAGCCGGAGGCGGACGGGACCGGCGCCGGTCCGGAGAAGCCGGCGCTCGGCGGCTCGATCGTGTTCGCGCCCGGGGTGCGGCCCGCCGGCCCCCGGGACTACTCCCCCGCCGAGCCGGAGGACGGCCCGGCGGGCTCCGACGAGGGCCACTTCGTGCCGCCGGAGCCGCCCCCGCTGCCGGAGGCGGACGCGGCGGCCAAGTTCGCCTGGCTCGGCGTGGTCGGCGGCCCGGTGCTGCTTCTCGTGGCCGTCCTGCTCCAGTGGGACATGACGTGGTGGCTGACGACGCTCTGCGTGGGCGGCTTCCTGGGCGGCTTCGCGACCCTGGTCGCGCGCATGAAGCACGACGACGAGGACGACGACGGCTTCGACGATCCGGGCCGCGGGGCGGTCGTCTAGGGCCTGTCCGGCGGATCGGGGTCGGACAGGCCGCGGCGTCCGGTGCATGGGGCCTCCCCGGGCCCGCAAGGGCCCGGGGGAAGGCTCGCAAGGCGCCGAAACGGCCCGACGGCTCCGCCACCGACCCGCTCCGGCAACGCGGCGTGGGGGCACCTCCCGTGCCCGAAGGGCTACGGGGGGGGGAGCCGTGCCGGGCGTCGCGGCCCCGGCCATGACCCGCCGGACACGCCCTGGGTCACGGGCTCGGTGCGGCGGGCACCCGGACAGCCGCGAGGACCGGCAGGTGGTCGGTGGCGGCCCTCAGGTCGGCGGGGTCCAGGTCCGTCGGGACCCCGCAGCCGAGGAACTCGACGCCCGGGGTGGCCAGGACCGCGTCGATGCGCTGGTGGGGGTCCTCGGGGATCGAGGTGTACTCGCCGCCCCACGGGGCCTCGGCCCAGCCGTCCCTGAGCTTCCCGGTGAGCCGGGTGAAGGCGGGGCCGCCGGGCCGTTCGTTGAGGTCGCCGCCGACGAGGACGTGCGGGGTGCCGAGGGCGGCGACCCGGTCGAGGACCAGGCCGGCCTGGGCGTACCGCTCGTCCTTCCGCAGGCTCAGGTGGCAGCTGATCAGCCCGACCCGGGCCCCCGCGAAGCGGACGACCGCCGTCGCCAGGCCCCGGCGGTGCAGGCCCGGGGTGAGCGGGAGCAGCACGTCCTCGGTGCGTTCCACGGTGGCCCGCAGGGAGCAGAGCAGCAGGGGGCCCGCGGCGGTGGCGCCGCCGCTGAGGACGACGAGGTCGCTCTTGGCGGCGAGCCGGGCGGCGTGCTTGCGCCAGCGGAAGAAGCGCGGGGCCTCCTGGACGAAGACGACGTCCGGGGCGCAGGCCCGGACGACCCGGGCGAGGGCGTCCTCGTCGTCGCGCATCGAGCGGACGTTGTAGCTCAGGACCCGGAGGACGGCCGAACCGTCGTCCTCGGTGCGGGAGTTGGGCAGTTCGGTGATCGCCATGGGGGCCAACATACGACGACCGCCCGCCGGGTCCGAGGGGACGCGGCGGGCGGTCGTCGTATGGCTCCTCGCGGATGCTTCCGTACGGGTCAGCCCTGGCGGGCCAGGTCCGCGGCGCCGACCAGACCGGCCTTGTTGCCGAGCCGGGCGGCGAGGACCTGGGCGTGCGGGCGCCACTGGCCGCCGATCAGCCAGCGCCGGAAGGACTTGCGGATCGGGTCGAGGACGAGGTCGCCCTCGTCCGAGACGCCGCCGCCGACGATGAACGCCGAGGGGTCGAAGAGCGAGGCCAGGTCGGCGAGGCCGGCGCCGGCCCAGCGGGCCAGCTCCCGGAAGGAGTCGACGGCGACCGGGTCGCCGGCGCGGGCGGCCTGGCTGACGTGCCGGCCCTCGATGCCCTCGGGGGTGCCGTCGCCGAGGCTCAGCAGGACCTCGGCGTTCTCCGGGGTGGCGTTGGCGCGCTGCCGGGCGTACCGGACGAGGGCGCGGCCGGAGGCGTACTGCTCCCAGCAGCCCTGGCTGCCGCAGCCGCAGAGCAGGCCGTCGGGGACGACCCGGATGTGGCCGAATTCGGCGGCCACGCCGAAGCGGCCGCGGCGCAGCTTGTTGCCGATGATGATGCCGCCGCCGAGGCCGGTGCCGAGGGTGATGCAGATGACGTCCTCGTGGCCCTGGCCGGCGCCGAAGCGGTACTCGCCCCAGGCGGCGGCGTTGGCGTCGTTCTCCACGACGACGGGCAGGCCGACGCGCTGCTCGACCTTGTCCTTGAGCGGCTCGTGCCGCCAGTCGATGTTGGGCGCGAAGAGGACGGTGGCACGCTTGTCGTCCACGTAGCCGGCGGCACCGATGCCCACGGCCTCGATCGCGTGGCCCTTGCCGGCCTGGGAGACCGCGGTGCTGATCGCGTCGACGATGCCCTCGGGGGTCGGCGGGGTGGGCACCTTGTGGGTGTCGAGGATGTTGCCCTCCTCGTCGACCACGCCGGCCGCGATCTTCGTGCCGCCGATGTCGACGCCGATGGTGAGTCCCATGTGTCCCTCAGTTTTCGGTCGAGCCCCGCTAGGGCCCACCGTACCCGAGGGGGAGGGGCGTCCTGATCAATCCAGGTCGATGTGCTGGCCGGTTCCGGGCCCTTCGCCGTCCTCGCGGGGCGGCTTCGGTGCCTCGCGCGGGGGCTCTTCGGCGGGGGTGTCCTTCCGGGTCCAGCGGGTCTCGTGGCCCTCGACGGCGGAGCGGTAGGCGGCGAGGAGTTCGCCGCCGGCGGCGGCGAGGTGGTCGAAGACCTGCGGGTTGCGCTCGACGACGGGCTCGACGGCGGCCTTCGCCTGCTGGACGAGCTGCTGGACGGTCCGCGCGGCCTGCCCCGCGAGGAGCGGGTTCCCGAAGCCTTCGGAGACCTTGCCCGCGACGGCGTCGAAGAGCTTGCGGAACTCCTCGGCGGCCGGTCCCGGCCCGGCCCCGTGCTCGGCCCTGCGGCGGGCCTTCTCCGCCTCCAGGTCCTCGGCGCACGCCTTGGCCCAGGCGTCCGGATCGCTCATGGCGCACTCCTCAGTCGGCTGTACTTCGACGGTACACGGGCGTCATGACGTACGGGGCCAGAGTCCGGGGTCGGGGGTGAAGCGGACGCGGAGGTCGCCGTCCACGAGGCCGGCGCCGGTGACGGTGCAGCGGCGGAGGGCGCCGGGGAGGGGGAGGTTGCGGCGGAACGGGCCCGCGGCCAGGAGCAGCTCGTCGCCGCGCCGGACGAGGGAGAGCTCCTCCTTGGCGGCGCCGGGCAGGGTGACGTGCCAGACGAGGACGCCGTCCTCGTCGCGCCGGTCCTCGACGGTCCACTCGGGCACGGGCGCGGGCGCGGCACCGGTCCGGGCGGGGGCGAGGAGGGCGAGGTCGTCGGCGCCGCGCGGGGCGCGGCCGAGGTGCGGGAGCTCGTGGAGCGCGTCGCCGGCGCCGGCGCGGAGCTCCGCCAGGTGCCGGTGCTGCTCGGCGGTCAGTCCGGCGAGCCAGGGGTCCTCGGAGCCGGCGGGCAGGAGCCGGTTGGCGACGACGGCGTCGAGGGAGAGGCGGTGGAGGGCGAGGCCGAGGCGTGCGGTGCGCAGGGCGCGGGTGGCGGCGGGCCCGGGTTCGAGGACGAGCCGGACGGTGGTGGCGGGGTCCTCCACGACGGCCTGGACGGCGGCGAGTTCGGCCTCCCAGCGGGCGGTGGTCCCGTACAGCCACTGCGCGGGCATGGGGACCCCGGCGAGCTGGGCGAGCATCGGGCGCAGGGCGCGGGCGGCCTGCCGCTCCGGGGGCAGGAGCCGGTGCAGGTAGCGGCGGAGCTGCTCGGGCAGGGCGAGGAGGGCGAGGGCCTCGGGGAGCGGGGGCAGGTCCACGACGGCGAGTTCGTGGTCGCCCCCGGCGGCCTCGCGCAGGGCCCGCAGCAGGGCGAAGGGGCGGCTGCCGGGCAGTTCGGTCAGCTCGGCGTCCTCGAAGGGCGCGGCGCCGAGCAGGTCGAGGGCGGTGCCGGAGCGGGCCTGGAGGGCGAGGAACTCGCGGCGGAAGTCGGCGGCGGGCTCGGGCCGCAGCACCCGGAGGTCCCCGTGGCCCGCCGACCCTCCGGTGTCCTCGACGCCCTCCGCGTCCTCGGAGACGAGCAGCACCCGCCGCCCGGCCCGCGCCTCGGCGAGGGCGGTCGCGGCGGCCACGGTGGTGCGCCCGGCGCCGCCGAGGCCGGTGACAAGGATGATCCGCATGTGGAGGACGCTACCCGCCTCCGGCGGGGGCGGTCCCGGCGCCCCTGCCGGACGACCGGGCCCACTGGCCAGGGCCGTACCGCCGGAGCCGTACCCCGGAGAAGTCGTACCCCGCCCCGCCGCGCAGCGCCTACGCGCCGGATTCCACGCGCTTCTTCAGGCCCGCCAGGGCGCGGTCGATGATGACCTTCTCGGCCTTGCGCTTGATCATGCCGAGCATGGGGATCTTGACGTCGACGGTCAGCTGGTAGGTGACCTCGGTGCGCTTGCCGCCGTCGAGCGGGGCGAGGCGGTAGGAGCCGTCGAGGGAGCGGAGCATCTGGGACTTGACCAGGGTCCAGCTGACCTCGTGGGCGCCGGTCCAGGTGTACGCCAGGGTGTGGTCGTCCTTGATCGCGCCCGCGTCGAGAAGCAGCCGGACCTTCTCCGCGCGGCCGGCGGCGTCCTTCTCCAGGACCTCTGCCTCCTTCACCTCGCCCGTCCACTCGGGGTAGCGGGCGAAGTCGGCGATCACGCCCATGACGTCGGCCGGCGCCGCCTCGACGGTGATGCTCGAGCTGGTGTGTTCGGCCATCGCGGTGGCTCCTCCACTGTGCGGTCCGGCGGAAGTCAGGGGGGCACGGGCGTGCCGACGGCAGGCTATCGCGCCCCGGGCCCGGACCCGCCACGGGAAGGCCGGGGATCGCGCTCCGGGGCCTGGGAGATCACCACTCCAGGGCGAAGGGTCTGCCGGTGGAGGCGAAGTGCCCGACGTTGACGCACTCGGTCGCGCCGATCCGCATCCGCCGGGCCAGCGGCTGGTGGACGTGGCCGAAGAGGGCGTAGCGCGGCCGGGTGCGCCGGATCGCGTCCAACAGGGCCCGGCTGCCGCGCTCGAAGCGGCGGGCCACCGTGTCGTAGGTCAGGTCCGGCACCTCCGGCGGGATGTGGGAGCAGAGGACGTCGACCTCGCCGAGCGCCTCGACCTTCGCCGCGTACTCCTCGTCGGAGATCTCGTACGGCGTGCGCATCGGGGTGCGCAGGCCCCCGCCGACGAAGCCGACGACGAGGCCGCCGAGCTCGATCCGCTGCCCGTCGAGGACGGTCGTCCCGGGCCGGGCGAACTCGGGCCAGAAGCGGGGGATGTCCACGTTCCCGTAGGTGGCGTACGTGGGGGTGGGGAAGGCGGCGAAGAGTTCGGCGTACTGGCGGCGCACGGCGGCCTCGATGGCGGTGGTGCGGTCGATGCCCAGCTCGGCCCAGAGGCGGCGGCCCAGGTCGCGGGCCTCGTCGAAGCGGCGGGCGGTGCGCAGCTCGACGAGCAGGTGGGCGTTCTCGGTGCCGAAGAGGTCGGGGAAGATGCCCCGGCTGTGGTCGGCGTAGTCGAGGAAGAGGACCAGGTCCCCGAGGCATATCAGGGCGTCGGCGCCCTCCCCCGCACGGGCGAGGTCTCCGGCGTTGCCGTGCACGTCACTGACCACATGGACTCGCATGGAGCCACCTTAGGGGGCGCCCCGGGGGCCGGCCCGGGAATCGGGCGAAGGGCCGGCTCCAACCCCCCTACCTGCGGTTACTTCCGCGTCGGGAAACGGGTGGACTACTGTTCACGGAGCACCGCCACGCGTGTGTGACGCACGGAACATCTGGCCGGGACCCCCTATCGGGAACCATGTACTGGTGGGTAACGTCCGGGCGGTCCAGTCGTGCTCACCCCCACTGAGCACCTGACCGAACATGGACCGACCGGTGCATCACACAGAGCCGTGGCGCCGGCGCCCGATGAGGAGCAGCAGTCTTGCGCGAGTTCAGCCTTCCGGCCCTGTACGAGGTCCCCACGGACGGCAACCTGACGGATCTCATCCGCCGCAACGCCTCCCAGCACCCAGACGTCGCCGTGATGGGGCGCAAGATCGACGGCGTCTGGACGGACGTCACCGCCACCGAGTTCCTCGCCGAGGTCCGGGGGGTCGCCAAGGGCCTGATCGCCGCGGGGGTGGAGCCGGGCGACCGGGTCGCGCTGCTCTCCCGCACGCGCTACGAGTGGGTGCTCCTCGACTTCGCGATCTGGAGTGCGGGCGGCGTGACCGTGCCGGTGTACGAGACCAGCTCGCCGGAGCAGATCCAGTGGATCCTCGGCGACTCGGGCGCGGCCGCCGTCCTGGTGGAGAGCGCGGCGCACGAGGAGTCGGTGGCCTCGGTCCGTGCGGACCTGCCGGAGCTGAAGAGCGTGTGGCGGATCGAGGACGACGCCGTCGCGCGCCTCACCGCCGAGGGCGCCGGCGTCTCCGACGAGCTGCTCGACGCGCGCATGTCGGCGGCGAACGCGGACGACCCGGCGACGATCGTCTACACCTCGGGCACCACGGGCCGCCCCAAGGGCTGCGTCCTGACCCACCGGGCCTTCTTCGCCGAGTGCGGCAACGTGGTCGAGCGGCTGAAGCCCCTCTTCCGTACCGGCGAGTGCTCGGTGCTGCTCTTCCTGCCGGCCGCGCACGTCTTCGGGCGGCTCGTCGAGGTGGCGTCCGTGATGGCGCCGATCCGGCTGGGCTGCGTCCCGGACATCAAGAACCTCACGGACGAGCTGGCCTCGTTCCGGCCGACGCTGATCCTGGGCGTCCCCCGGGTCTTCGAGAAGGTCTACAACTCGGCGCGGGCGAAGGCGCAGGCCGACGGCAAGGGCAAGATCTTCGACCGGGCCGCGCAGACGGCCATCGCGTACAGCCGGGCGCTCGGCACCCCGCAGGGCCCGTCCCTCGGCCTGAGGCTGAAGCACAAGGTCTTCGACAAGCTGGTCTTCGGCAAGCTGCGGGCGGTGCTCGGCGGGCGCGGCGAGTACGCGATCTCGGGCGGCGCGCCGCTGGGCGAGCGGCTCGGCCACTTCTTCCGGGGCATCGGCTTCACCGTCCTGGAGGGCTACGGCCTGACGGAGTCGTGCGCGGCGACCGCGTTCAACCCGTGGGACCGGCAGAAGATCGGCACGGTCGGGCAGCCGCTGCCGGGCTCGGTGGTGCGGATCGCCGACGACGGCGAGGTGCTGCTGCACGGCGAGCACGTCTTCTCGCGGTACTGGAACAACGAGGCGGCGACGGCCGAGGCCCTCGCCGACGGCTGGTTCCACACGGGCGACATCGGCACGCTCGACGAGGACGGCTACCTGGCGATCACCGGCCGGAAGAAGGAGATCCTGGTGACGGCGGGCGGCAAGAACGTCGCCCCGGCGGTCATCGAGGACCGGATCCGGGCGCACGCGCTGGTCGCGGAGTGCATGGTGGTCGGCGACGGGCGCCCGTTCGTGGGCGCGCTCGTCACCCTGGACGAGGAGTTCCTCGGCCGCTGGGCGTCCGAGCACGGCAAGCCGGCCGGTGCGACGGCGGCGTCCCTGCGCGAGGACCCGGAGCTCCTGGCGGAGGTCCAGCGGGCGATCGACGACGGCAACGCGGCGGTGTCCAAGGCGGAGTCGGTCCGCAAGTTCCGTGTGCTGCCCGCCCAGTTCACGGAGGAGGCGGGGCACATCACCCCGTCCCTGAAGCTGAAGCGGAACGTGGTGGCGAAGGACTTCGCGGACGAGATCGAGGCGATCTACCGGGGCTGAGCCCGGTACGTACGTGAGGAGGCCCCGGACGATGCGTCCGGGGCCTCCTCACGTACGTACCGCTCAGAGCAGCTCGCGCAGCCGCTCCGCGAGCAGGTCCCAGCGCCACTTCTCCTCCACCCAGGCCCGGCCCCGCTCGCCCATGCGGGCGCGGAGTTCGGGGTCGAGGAGGAGGGCGGTGACGCGGTCGGCGGTCTCCTCCGGGGAGTCGCCGCGCACGACCCAGCCGGTCTCGCCGTCGAGGACGGCGTCGGGGGCGCCGCCGGAGTCGCCCGCGACGACGGGCAGGCCGGTGGCGGAGGCCTCCAGGTAGACGATGCCGAGGCCCTCGACGTCGAGGCCGCCGCGCCGGGTGCGGCAGGGCATGGCGAAGACGTCGCCGGCCCCGTAGTGGGCGGGCAGTTCGGCCCAGGGGACGGCGCCGGTGAAGCGTACGGATCCGGCCACGCCGGTCTCGGCGGCCAGGCGCCGCAGGTCCTTCTCGTACGGGCCGCCGCCGACGATCAGGAGGACGGCGTCGGGGACCCGGCGCAGGATGCCCGGCAGGGCCCTGATCAGGGTGTCCTGGCCCTTGCGCGGGACGAGCCGGGAGACGCAGACGACGACGGGGCGGTCGCTGAGCCCGAGGCGGGCGCGGACCTCGTCGCCGCCGGAGCCGGGGTGGAAGGTCTTCTCGTCCACGCCGGGCGGGAGCTGGACCATCCGGCCGGCGGCGGCGGGCGTGAGGGCCGAGGCGATCCGGGAGCGGGTGTACTCGCCGAGGTAGGTGATCGTGTCGGTGCCCTCGCCGATGCGGCGCAGCAACTGCCGGGCGGCGGGCAGTTGGGCCCAGCCCGCCTCGTGGCCGTGGGTGGTGGCGACCAGCCGCCGGGCGCCGGCCCGGCGCAGGGCGGGGGCCATCAGGCCGAGCGGGGCCGCGGCGCCGAACCACACGGACTCACAGCCGTGTTCGCGCAGCAGCGCGGTGGCGCGGGCGGTCACCCGGGGAGTGGGCAGCAGCATGGTGGTGCGGTCCCGGACGACGGTGAAGGGCTGTTCGGCGTCGAACGCGGCCGTCGCCTCGGCCCCTTCGCGGCCCCGCTTCCACGTGGAGGCGTAGACCACGACCTGCTGGGGGTCCAGGCGCAGGGCCATGTTGTGCAGGAAGGCCTGGATTCCCCCGGGACGCGGCGGGAAGTCGTTGGTTACGATCAGGGTCTTGTGCATCGTGGCCGACAGTACGCGATGGCACCCCCAGCCCGGCACCACCACTCCCCCGCGCGAGCGGGCCGACCCGACGAGGACGAGTCACGTGACGACGGGCGCGGCGGGGAAGGGATCGCGCGCGGGCCTGTGGCTCCCGGTCGGCCTCTGGGGGCTCACCCGGGTCCTGCTCCTGCTCTGCGTGTTCGACGTCGTGGAGGTCCCGGGGCCGGACATCGCGTACGACGTCGAGAACATCTACCGGGGCTGGTACGAGGTGCTGCGGGACGGCACGTACCCGCGGGACGACGTCACCTGGCAGTACCCGCCGGCGGCGGCGTTCGTGATGATCGCCCCCGACCTGCTGCCGTTCCTCGGCTACGCAGCCGCCTTCTTCGTCCTCGCCCTGCTCTGCGACGCGCTGGTCTTCGGCCTCCTCCTGTACACGGGCCGCCGGGCGGGCCGGACGTCCCGGGGCGCCTGGATCTGGCTGGCGGGCGTCGCGCTGCTCGGCCCGACCGCGTACGCCCGGTACGACGTGATGGTGACCGCCGTCGCGGTGGCGGGGCTCCTCGCGGCCGGCCGCAGTCCCCGGGTCCTCGGCGCGCTCGCCGGTTTCGGGGCGGTCCTGAAGGTGTGGCCGGCGCTGGTGCTCGTGGGCACCCCGAAGGGGCGGGCGACGCTCCGCTCCTGGTCGGCGGCGGCGGGCGCGGCGGCCGGAGTGCTGCTGCTGTGCGTGCTGTGGAAGCCGGGGGCGCTCTCCTTCCTCACCTTCCAACGGGACCGGGGCACCGAGGTGGAGTCGCTGGGCGCGACGGTCTTCCACGTGCTGCGGCACTTCGGCTGGGAGGGCGAGGTGCGGATGAACTACGGCTCGATGGAGTTCCTCGGCCCGTACGTGTCCGCGGTGTCGACGGCCGCGATGGCGGTGACGATCGGCGCCTTCGGCTGGCTGCTGCTGTGGCGGATCAGGGCGCGCCGGTTCGTCTCCTCGACGGTGGCGGACGCGGCCTTCGTGGCGGTGCTGCTCTTCACGCTGACGAGCCGGGTGCTCTCCCCGCAGTACATGCTGTGGCTGATCGGTCTGGCGGCGGTGTGCCTGGCCTTCCGGTCGAGCCGGATGGAGCGGCCCGCGCACCTGGTGGTCTGGGCGACGGCGGTGACGCAGTTCGAGTTCCCGGTGTGGTTCTGGCACGTGACGCGGAGCGATCCGCTGGGCATGGCGGTGCTCTTCACCCGCAACGGCCTGCTGGTCGCCGCCGCCGTCCTGGCCTGCCGGATCCTGTGGCACCAGACGGTCACGGAACCGCGCCTCACCACCGCGACCGTCCCCGCGCAGGCCTCCCGCCCGGACTCCGAGGGGGCCTTGTCGGGCTCGTCCCGCTGAGGGAGGACGCCCCTGCGACGGTGGTGCGCCGGACGGGCCTATCCGAGCTGCTCCCGCACGTACGTCCGCCAGGACTCGGTGAACTCCTCCGGGGTGGTGCCCAGGACGTCGTGGAGGGCGTTCTCCACCGCGCCCTCCCGGCCCGGGTGCGCGCCCACCGCACGGTAGAACGCGGTCAGTCTCTCCTCGCCCCAGCGCTCCGCGACCATCTCGCAGGCCAGCCAGCCGCCCTCGTAGGCCCGCGCCAGGGACTCCGCGTCCCCGCCGAAGGAGAAGTCGGCGTCCTCCGGGAGACGGACGGGCGGTTCGCCGCCCTGGACCGCGCGGCGCAGCTCGGGGGCGGCCTGTGCGGGGGTGCGGTCGGCGTCCCGGTAGGCGACCCAGTCCGCGAAGCCCTCGGAGAGCCAGATCGGGGTCGACGGGGTGGTGTGGGTGCGGGTGGCGACGTGGACGGTCTCGTGGGTGAGGACGAGCTGCCGGCCGAAGTCGCCGAGGACCCCGTACGCGTCGGGGTTGACGATCACCCGGTCGGCGGGCGCGTCCGCCCCGCCCTTGGTCTCGCCCGTGGTGACGGCCGCTATCCCCCGGTAGGAGTCCCCCGGCGCCCCGAGGAGCTGCCCCATGGCGTCCAGGGAGCCGGGCACGAGGACGACCACCCGGCGGGCCCAGTCCTCGGGCCAGACCCCTGCGACGGCGGGGACCGCCCGGTCGGCCGCCGCCGCGATCTCCCGGAGCCGCGCCCGGTCCCGGCCGGCGCCGAGGACCAGGGAGCGGGTGCCGTGGACGGCCGCGACGTCGCCCTGCTCCCACAGCTGCCGGGGCGCGCCCTCGGCGGGCCGCTCGCCGGTCACGTACCAGCGCCCGTTCCGCTCGGTGAGGTCCAGGACGCGGGCGCCGGTGACGGGCCGCCGGTCGTGGCCCCTGAGCCGGTGGCCCAGCTCGGCGCGGGCGGTGACCCGGTCGGGGCCGGTGCGCTCGACGCCGGTGACCCGGTACGACCAGTCGTCGAGCGGCACCGCGGCGAGCCGCCGGTAGACGGTGAGGGCGGTCGGCGCGTACGCGGGGTCGAGGGCGGCGCGGTAGGCGGGCTCGTCGCGGGCGAGGAGGGCCCTGGCGTGCGCGTCGAGGAGCGTCTGGATCTCCCGGGTGGTCGCGCGGCCGGGCCCGGTCTCCGCGCAGCCGACGAGGCCCGTCAGGGCGAGCAGCAGGGCCAGCAGGCAGAAGACCGCCGGCCGTCGCGCTCCGTACCCCTGCTCCGCCACGCCTCCGATCGTACGATCCGAACGGCGGGGACGGCTCCCGAGCCGACCGGGGGCCGGGCGGGACGGCCCTCGGAAGGGACCGGCCCGGGACGGACCGGCCCGGGGCGGTCGCGGCTCCCGGGACGGGCGGCGGGCCCCGGTCCGCCCGGCCCCCGGCGGCCGGGCCCGTGTCGTCCGGTTCAGGGCCGGGTCGCCCTCGCCGACCGCCTCAGACCCGGGTCACCGTCACGTGCGACATCATGTTCACCGGGTCGTAGCGGACCCGGGCGCCCGGGTAGGGGGCGTGGATGACCTGGCCGTTCCCGACGTAGATCGCCACGTGGCTGGCGTCGCTCCGGTACGTGACCAGGTCCCCCGGCCGCGCGTGCGAGAGCGGCACCCGGCGGCCCGCGTGCCGCTGGGCGGCGGAGGTGCGGGGCAGGCTGATCCCGGCCTGGCGGTAGGACCAGACCATCAGGCCCGAGCAGTCGAAGGCGGAGGGCCCGGTCGCCCCCCACACGTACGGCCTGCCGACCGCGCCGCGGGCGGCGGCCACGGCGGCGGCGACCCGCGAGGAGACCGGTCCGGCGTCCGCGGCGGCGGGCGCCGTCTCCCCGGCCGGTCCGCCGGGGGCGCCGCCGGCGTCCTCGCGGCCCCCGGTGCGGGAGGCGCGCTCCTCGAAGTCGGCGCGCTCCTCGGCGGTGAGGGAGGCGAGCACCCGGCGGGCCTCGGCGAGCTTCCCCTCGACGGTGCGCTTGTGGCGGGCGACCTCGGTCCGGCTGCGCTCCAGCTCGGCCAGGGCCGTGCGGGCCTCGCTCCGCCGCTGGCCCAACCGGCGCTGCTCCCGCTGGAGTTCGCCGAGCGCGGTGCTCTGCCGGGCGGTGAGCCGGTCGAGGGCGGAGGCTCGTTCGAGGTAGCTGTCGGGGTCGGAGGAGAGCAGCAGGGCGAGGGCGGGGTCGATGCCGCCGGAGCGGTACTGGGCCCCGGCGACCGAGCCGAGGACGCCCCGCATGCGGTTGACGCGCTCCTGCCCGCGGGCCAGGCCG
Organism: Streptomyces cinereoruber; assembly: GCF_009299385.1. Lineage (NCBI taxonomy): Bacteria > Bacillati > Actinomycetota > Actinomycetes > Kitasatosporales > Streptomycetaceae > Streptomyces > Streptomyces cinereoruber. The sequence goes on from NZ_CP023693.1 coordinate 2,185,642, forward strand.
TCGCGGGCCCGGGCGACCGTGCGGCGCAGCGCGTCCGCCTTCTCGTCCGCCTCGTTGTAGCTCTCCGTGGCCCGCTCGGCCTCCTCGAAGAGGCGGTCGACCCTGGTCCGGGCGGTCTCGGTTCCGGTTCCGGGGTCGGCGCTCGCGGGGACGGCCCCGAGGGACGCCGCCGCGGTGGCCGCGGCGGCGGCGGTGAGGACGGTGACCCGGGCGGGTCGGCGGTGGGACGCCACGGATCGCGCTCCGTTCGGCTCGACGCAGACTGGCGCGGCAGACAGTAGCCGCTGATCACTCTCCGTCCAACGAAGGCGCCGGGCACGCAAAGTGACGCCCCGCCGGAGACCACAGGTCACCGGCGGGGCGTCGAGTCAGCGTGCGTCGCGGGGAACCACCCGTTCGGGCGGCTTGCCGCGGCGGGTCGCGGGGGTCAGCCGCCGATGCGGACGCCGAACTGGAACGTGCCCATGTAGTCCATGGACTCGTAGCGGACGTTGGCGCCCGGCTTGGGGGCGTGCAGGATCGTGTTGTTGCCCGCGTACAGGCCCACGTGCGACAGGCCGTTGAAGAAGACCAGGTCGCCCGGCCGGAGCTGGCTGCGGCCGATCTTCGTGCCGTCGTTCTGCTGGGTGTAGGTGACGCGGCTGAGCTTGACGCCGGCCTTCCCGTAGGCCCACTGGGTCAGGCCGGAGCAGTCGAACGAGGTGGGACCCTCGTGACCGGAGACGTACGGGTACCCGACCCGGGTGGCGGCGGCGCTGAGCGCGGCGGCGCCGAGGCCGCTCGCGGGGACTTCGTTGCCCAGGTCGACGCGCTCGCCGGCGGCGCGGCTGGCGCGCTGCTCCTTCTCCTTCTCCTCCTGCTCCATCTTGGCCTTCTCGGCGGCCGTGAGGGTGTTGAGGAGCTTCTGGGCCTCGGCCAGCTTGCCCTGGTACTTCTGCTTCTTCTCGCCGAGGGTCTTGCGGACCCCGTCGAGGTCGGCGAGCTTCGCGGTGGCCTCGGCGCGCTGCTGGGCGAGGGTGCGCTGCTTGGCCTGGATCGCGGTGAGGACGTCGGCCTGCTGGGCGCTCAGCTGGTCGATCGCGGACGCCTTGTCGAGGTAGGTGTCCGGGTCGCCGGAGAGGAAGAGCTGGAGCGCCGGGTCGATGCCGCCGGAGCGGTACTGGGCGCTGGCGACCGAACCGATCTTGTCGCGCAGGGTGTTGAGGTCCTGCTGGCCGCGGGCCACCTTGTCCTGGAGCTCGCCGATCTCCTTCTGGAGCTTGCCCCGGCGCTCGTCGGCCTGGTTGTACTGCTCCGTGGCCTCCTCGGCCTCGTGGTGCAGCTCGTCCACCTTCGACTTGACTTCGTCGATCTTGGGCTTGGCGGGGGCCGCCTGGGCGCCGGACTGGGCGGTGAGGGCGACGGCTGCGGCCGCGGTCACGGTGAGCACGGTCACACGGGCGCGGCTCGGCTGCTTGGGTCGACGGTGGGACGCCACGAAGGCGAGCTCCTTCTTCCTCGAGCCGCCCGACCGGTCAGGGGCAGGCGGTTCCTCCGCCGTCACCCCGGATGGGCGATCAACCGCGCGAAGGTTCGAGGCCTGACCCTAGTGACCGAGTTGTGATCATTCAAATCCCACCGGAGAAAATCTCGCTCACGCACCACATTATTTACATACATCGCACGGGCAGTGAGGGGAGGTTGACGGACCGCCGTCCACAATCCGGGCATAAAGCGCAGGAGTTGCGAGAGGTCACGAGAGGCGCGAAAGCCGCTTCAGCAACAAGGCGGACGCGACCGGCCGTGCCCCCGCCTTCGCGACCCCGTCGGCCACCTCGCGGTCCGTGGAGACCACCACGACCGGCCGCCCCGGCGGCTCCGCCCGCACCAGCTGCCGGATCAACTCGTCGGCCGTCACACCGGGCTTGGAGAACAGCACCCGCACCCCGCGCGGCGGCGCGAGGAGCACCGGGGCCGCCAGCTCCGCCCCGTCGAAGACGCAGGTGACCTCGGCGCCCGAGCGGGCCGCGAGGGCCGAGAGCCCGCCGAGCAGCCGCAGCCGCTGCTTCTCCAGGGGCATCGTCGGATAGCCGGTCTTGGTGACGTTGTAGCCGTCGACGACCAGGTGCGTCTGCGGCAGCGACAGGAGCTGGTCGAGCAGCGCCGGGTCGGTCTCGGAGAGCGCCCGCGCCGCGATGTCCTTCGGCGACATCCGCCCCGGCTCCACCGCGTCCACGGTGTCCGCCGGATGCGTCGAGACGGGCGGCAGCGCCAGCTCGCGGCGCAGCCCCTGGGCCGCGTCGAGGACCGTGTCGAGCAGCAGCCGCAGCCGCATGTCCTCCACCGAGCGCCCCTCGCGGGCGCTCCTGCGGCTGGCCTCCAGGGCCGCCTCGACCTCGCCGAGCCGGGCCTTGAGCCGCCGGCTCTCGCTCTCGGCGGCCGACACCTGGGCCGCCGCCTCCGCCCGTACGGCCTCGATCTCGCCCCGGGCCTTGCGCAGCGCGGCCTCGCCCCGCTTCACGTCGCTCTGCGCGCTGCGCAGCTTGCGGTGGAGGGACTCGGCCTCCTTGCGGGCCGCGTCGAGGTCGTGCCGCAACTGCTCGGTCTCGCCGCGGGAGCGGTCCCGGGCGGCGGCCAGCTCCTCGCGCAGCCGCTCCAGTTCGCGCCGTCCGGCCTCGTCGGCCCGCTCGGCGTCGGCCCGCAGGGCCTCCTCGCCGGCGGCGGCGACCAGCTTGACCCAGCCGGGCGGGCGCAGCACGTAGGCGGCCGCCGCCACGTCGACGGGATCGGCGGCCGCGGGCGGGGCGCCGCCCTCGACGGCTCCGGCCAGCTCGGGCCGGCCCTGCTTGAACCGCTCGCCGATCCGCTGCCGGAAGAGCGGGTCGCTCTCCAGGGCGGCCGCCATCGCGGTGCCGGCGAACTTGGCCCGCCGGCTCGGGGTGAAGCGGGCGTACTGCCGCAGGGGCGCGGGCAGCTCCGCGACGGTCAGCCCGCCGAAGGCGTCGGCGACCAGCGCGACGACCCGCCGCCGTACGCCTTCCGGCAGTGGGTGGTCGAGCGTCTCGGCAGCGTCACCTGCCGCGCCGGCCGACTCTCCACCGTGCGCGGGCTGCTCCACGATCCGTCACCCCTATGTCGTCCGCGCCGTCCCTCAGGAGGCGGCGCCCGGCCTGTCCACCAGCTCGATCTGGTCCACCGCGTTGCACCACCGGCAGCGGACCGACTCGATGGTCTCACTGACCACCTGCCGCTCCTCGACCGTCGGCTCCCCGGCGAGGTCCAGATGGACGTACTCGACGACCTTGGACGAGCGGGTCACGTCGAAGCGGGTGAGGTTGCCGCAGAGCGTGCAGCGCCAGCGGGTCTCGGCGGTCGGCAGGGGAACCGTCGTCATCGAGCCGTCCTTCTTCCTGTTGCGTGGTACTCAGGTGCGGGAGCCGCGGTGCGCCGTCGAACTGCGGTCGTACTGCCCGCAACCCTACGGCCTCACGGCCCGGCGGGGGCACGGCGAGGCACTCTGTCCACTTCGCCACCGGTACGCCATGATCTGTCCGTGATCGATTGGCGAAGCGCGGCGACCGGCGCCCTGCGGGGCCTGCGCGGCGGGCCCGCGGTGACGTACGGACTGATCGCCGCCTGCTGCCTCCTCTTCGCGTTCAGCCCGGTCTCCGGTCTGAACCCGGCGCACGGCACGGGTGACGCGCTCCTGGCGGCCCAGGGCTCGTACTTCCGCCGCTGGGGGGTCGTCCCCGCCGAGCTGATGAGCGGCGAACCGCGCGCCCTGCTCACCCCGTTCACCGCGCTCTTCGTCCACGGCAGCTGGCTCCACCTGCTGGGGAACATGCTCTTCCTGTACGTCTTCGGCGCGATGGCCGAGGAGCGCATGGGCCGGTTCGCGTACGCCCTCTTCTACCTGGGCACCGGCTACCTCGCCCTCGCCGGGTACGCGGCGGCGCACGCCCACAGCGAGCAGACCCTCGTCGGGGCGTCGGGGGCGATCTCCGGGGTGCTCGGGGCCTTCCTCTTCCTCTTCCCGCGCTCCCGGGTCACCAGCCTGTTCCCCTTCCTCTTCTTCCTGCCGCTGCGCTTCCCCGCCTGGATCGTGCTGATCTTCTGGTTCACGCTCCAGTGGATGGCCGCGCGGGCGGCGGGCGCGGGCCCCGGCGTCGCCTATCTGGCCCACGTGGTGGGCTTCGCGATCGGCTTCCTCTACGCCTGGGTGCGCTACCGGGGTGGGGATAGAGTGAAAGCCCCAGCCGCGGCGACCGAGGGAGAAAGCCAGCCGTGATCACCGCGATCGTGCTCATCAAGACCAGCGTGGACCGCATCCCCGAGATCGCCGAGTCGATCGCGGCGCTCGACAGCGTCAGCGAGGTCTTCTCGGTGACCGGTACGTACGACCTGATCGCGATGGTCCGGGTGCCGCGCCACGACGACCTCGCGGACGTGATCCCCGGCAGCATCAGCAAGATCCCGGGCGTCGAGGCCACGGACACGCACGTGGCGTTCCGCACGTACTCGCAGCACGACCTGGAGGCGGCCTTCGCCATCGGTCTGGAGTCCTGAGGCTCCGTACGCGCACAGGGTGAAGGGGCCTCCCGGTCGGGAGGCCCCTTCACCCGTACGAGTGAGTGGTCAGCCGCGGTCGGGGACGCAGCGGCCGTCCTCGGTGCGGTACTTCCACCGGGCGCCGTCCCGGACGAGCTCCTTCACGGCGCGGACGAACCGCTCCACGTGCTCGTCGGGCGTCCCGGCGCCGAAGCTCACCCGGATGGCGTTGAGGGACCGCTCGCCGGGGGCCGCCTCGGGGGCGCCGCACTCGCCCGGGTCCCGCGGGTCGCTGCCGAGCAGGGTGCGGACCAGCGGGTGGGCGCAGAAGAGGCCGTCGCGGACGCCGATGCCGTACTCGGCGGAGAGCGCGGCGGCGAAGTGGGAGCTGTTCCAGCCCTCCACGACGAAGGAGATGACGCCGACGCGCGGGGCTTCGTCACCGAAGAGCGAGAGGACCCGGACCTCGGGGACCTCGGCCAGGCCCGCGCGGACCGTGTCGATCAGGTGCCGCTCGCGGGCGACGAGGGCGTCGAAGCCGGCCTCGGTGAGGGCCTTGCAGGCGGAGGCGATCGCGTAGACCCCGATGACGTTCGGGGAACCGGCCTCGTGCCGGGCCGCGGTGGTGTGCCACTCCACGTCCACACCACCGTCGGCCCGGCGCGCCACCTTGCGGGAGGCGCCGCCGCCCGCGAGGTAGGGCTGGGAGTCCTGGAGCCAGTCGGCGCGGCCGGCGAGGACGCCGGAGCCGAAGGGCGCGTACAGCTTGTGCCCGGAGAAGGCGACCCAGTCCACGTCGAGGTCGGCCACGGAGACCGGGTGGTGGGGCGCGAGCTGGGCGGCGTCGAGCACGATCCGGGCGCCGTGGGCGTGCGCGGCGGCGGCCAGCTCCTTCACCGGCCACAGCTCGCCGGTGACGTTGGAGGCGCCGGTGACGCAGACCAGGGCCGGGCCGTACGGGTCGCGGTCCGCGAGGGCCCGCTCCAGGGTCTCGACGGCCCGGGCCGGGGTGCGGGGCGCGTCGAGGTAGGTGACCCGGGCGTCGCGCCACGGCAGCAGGGAGGCGTGGTGCTCGGTCTCGAAGACGAAGACCTCGCAGCCGGCCGGGATCGCGGCGGCGAGCAGGTTGAGCGAGTCGGTGGTGGAGCGGGTGAAGACGACCTGGTCGCCGGGGCGGCAGTCGAGGAACTCGGCGACGGTGGCGCGGCTGTTCTCGAAGAGGTCGGTGGAGAGCTGGGAGAGGTACCCGGCGCCGCGGTGGACGCTGCCGTAGTACGGGGCGTACGCGGCGACGTCGTCCCAGACCCGCTGGAGGGCGGGGGCGCTGGCCGCGTAGTCGAGCGCCGCGTAGGTCACCTCGCCGCCGGTGACGAGCGGGACGGTCACGTCCCGGCCGAGGACGGGCAGCGGGGCGGCGCAGCAGGGGTCGGCGGACTCGGTGGCGACGGTCTCGACGGCCTCGGCGACGGCGGTGGCGGCAGCGGCGGTGGCGTCAGGGCGTGCGGACATGGCGGTATCTCCCGGCGGGCGGTGCGGAATGGCTTCGGTGATCCCGTACGCGGCCGGACACGGCGGGGTACGAGTGAGGCCTCGGAAGACATGGGGGTACGCGGAAGGGACCCTGATCCGAGGGTGAAGAAGGGGCGGACTCGCCCTATCGCATTCGCTTGCTCACGGAAAAAGCTCCTCGAGAGACCAGGACCCCTGGTGTTCGAGGGGTCCGCGCTTGCCGTAGACCTCGCTGCCTACGGCCTGGTCATCACCCGGGGCACCCCGCCACGGACGGAGGGTTGCCGGACAGCAAGCCGGGGCCAAAACGCTGTCACTCGTGACCTGAAGAGCATCCTGCCACAGGAACGCCGATGCGCAAGACCCCGGTCCGCATGCTGGACCGGGGTCGTACGGCGAAAGGCCGGAAGGCTACGCGTTGCTGACGGAGATCCAGCGCTCCAGGGCCCGGCGGGCGGCGCCGGAGTCGATCGCCTCGGCGGCCTTCTCGATGCCGGCGCGGATCCGCTCCACCAGGGTGCCGTCGCCCGGTTCGAGGGCCGTGAGCGCCGCCGCCGAGTTGAGCAGCACCGCGTCCCGCACCGGGCCGGTCTCCCCCGCGAGCAGCCGGCGGGCCACGTCGGCGTTGTACGAGGCGTCCGCGCCGCGCAGCGCCTCCACGGGCACCAGGTCGATGCCGACGTCCCGGGGGTCGAAGGCCTCCTCCCGCACCGAGCCGTCCCGGACCACCCAGACCCGCGAGGTGGCCGTGGTGGTCAGCTCGTCGAGCCCGTCGTCGCCGCGGAAGACCAGGGCGGAGGAGCCGCGCTCGGCGAGCACCCCGGCCATGATCGGGGCCATCCGGGCGTCGGCGACCCCGGTCGCCTGGGCCCGGACGCGGGCCGGGTTGGTGAGCGGGCCGAGGAAGTTGAAGGTGGTCCGGATGCCCAGCTCCTTGCGGGCCGCGGCGACGTGCCGCAGCGCCGGGTGGAACTTCACCGCGAAGCAGAAGGTGATGCCCGCCTCCTCGGCGACCTCGGCGACCCGGCGCGGGGTCAGCTCCAGGTTGACGCCGAGCTTCTCCAGGACGTCGGAGGCGCCGGAGGCGGAGGAGGCCGCCCGGTTGCCGTGCTTGACGACCTTGGCGCCGGTGCCGGCGACCACGATCGCGGACATGGTGGAGATGTTGACGGTCTTGGCACCGTCGCCGCCGGTGCCGACGATGTCGACGGAGGGGCCGGGGACCTCGATCGTGTTGGCGTGCTCGTACATCGTCCGGACGAGTCCGGAGATCTCCTCGACGGTCTCGCCCTTGGCGCGCAGGGCGACCGCGAAGCCGGCGATCTGCGCGTCGGTGGCCTCGCCGCGCAGGATGCGGTCCATGGCCCAGGCGGTGTCCTCGGCGCTCTGGTCGCGGCCGGTCAGCAGGCCGTCCAGGACGACGGGCCAGGAGCGGCCCGCCGTGGTAGGTCCTCCAGCGGGGGTCGCAGCGCTCATGGCAGCTCCTGGTCATCGAGACGTGACGGACACGGCCCCACCCTATCGATCCCCGGGGACGGCGAAGAGCCCCGTCCATCGGATGGACGGGGCTCTCACCGTGGCGAACTTCAGGTGTTCAGGCGATCAGTGGTGGCCGTGGCCGCTCTGGATCTCCTTGTACTCCTCGACGGTGGGCTTGGCGACCTGGCTGTCCTCGCCGTAGTAGCCCTTGTTGAGCTTGACCCGCAGCTTCTCCATGCGGCCGATCTTCCGCTCGACGCCGTTCTCGTCGACGGCCGGCGGCAGCTCGGCGGGCGCGTACTGCTCGTGCGCCGTGAGGCGGTGCAGCTCGCCCTGGCTGAGCGGCTCGTGGACCTCGACGAACTCACCGTGCGGCAGGCGCTTGATGATGCCCGACTCGCGGCCGTGCAGCACCTTGTCCTTGTCCCGGCGCTGGAGGCCGAGGCAGATCCGCTTGGTGACGACGAACGCGATGACCGGACCGGCGAAGAAGAAGATCCGCACGAACCAGGTGATCGAGTTGATCGACAGGTGGAAGTGGGTCGCCCAGAGGTCGTTTCCACCACCCACGAGCATGATCATGTACGCGGTGATCCAGGCGACGCCGAACGCGGTGCGCGTCGGGGCGTTGCGCGGACGCTGCGCGATGTGGTGCTCGCGCTTGTCGCCGGTGATCCAGGACTCGATGAACGGGTAGACCGCGATCGCGCCGAGCACCGCCGGGAAGATCACCAGCGGGATGAACACGCCCAGGACCAGCGTGTGGCCCCAGAGGTTGATCTCCCAGCCGGGCATGACACGGATCAGACCCTCGGCGAAGCCCATGTACCAGTCGGGCTGGGCGCCGGTGGACACCTGGTCCGGGCGGTACGGGCCGATCGCCCAGATCGGGTTGATCGAGGCGATCGCCGCGACGATCGCGATGACGCCGAAGACCAGGAAGAAGAAGCCTCCGGCCTTCGCCATGTACACCGGGAGCAGCGGCATGCCGACGACGTTCTTGTTCGTGCGGCCGGGGCCCTCGAAGTGCGTGTGCTTGTGGACGAACACCAGGATGAGGTGGGCGACCATCAGGCCCAGCATGATGCCGGGCAGCAGCAGCACGTGCGCCGAGTAGAACCGGGCGACGAAGTCGCCGCCGGGGAACTCCCCGCCGAACAGGAACATCGAGAGGTACGTGCCGATGACCGGCACGGACAGGATCGCGCCCTGCATGAAGCGGACACCGGTGCCGGAGAGCAGGTCGTCCGGGAGCGAGTAACCGGTGAAGCCGGTGAACATGCCCAGGAAGAACAGCAGGAAGCCGAACAGCCAGTTGATCTCACGCGGCTTGCGGAACGCGCCGGTGAAGAACACGCGCATCATGTGCACGAACATGCCGGCGAGGAAGATCAGCGCCGCCCAGTGGTGGATCTGCCGGATGAGCAGACCACCGCGCACCTCGAACGAGATGTGCATGGTCGAGTTGAACGCCTCGGACATCAGCTGTCCCTGGAGCGGGACGTACGAGCCGGCGTACTCCACCTCGTTCATCGACGGGTGGAAGAACATCGTCAGGTAGACGCCCGTCAGGATGATGATGATGAAGCTGTAGAGGCAGATCTCGCCCAGCATGAAGGACCAGTGGTCCGGGAAGATCTTCCGCATGTTGGCCTTGGCCAGCGAGTAGATCCCCAGGCGACCGTCGGCCCAGTCGGCGACCCGCTCACCGGCGGGTGCCTTCTTCTTAGAATCCGTCACGGTGCTCATCCGCGCTCCCAGAAGGCAGGACCGACGGGCTCGTCGAAGTCGCCGAGCGCCTCCAGGAAGCCCTTCTCGTTCACGCCGATCCGCAGCTGCGGAAGGGCGTGACCGGCCGGGCCGAAGATGACGCGGGCGCCGTCGGAGAGGTCGAAGGTGGACTGGTGGCACGGGCAGAGGACGTGGTGCGTCTGCTGCTCGTACAGGGAGATCGGGCAGCCCACGTGGGTGCAGATCTTCGAGAAGGCGACGATGCCCTCGTGCGACCACTCGAGCTCGCGCTTGTCCTTGATGTCCTCCGGCTGGATCCGGACGATCATCAGGGCGGCCTTGGCGATCTCGGTCTGGAAGCCGTGGTCGTGCTCGGAGAGGCCCTCGGGCATCGCGAAGGTCAGCGAACCGACCGCGACGTCCTCGGGGCGCAGCGGCTCGTGCGTGTTCATGTTGATGAGCTGCTTGCCCTTGGCCCACAGGGTGGTCCGGAGCTTCTTCTCGGGCAGCGGGCCCATGTCGCGCAGCAGGACGATGCCGGAGAGCGGCACCAGCGACAGCGCGCCGAACATCGTGTTGCGGATGAGCTTGCGGCGGCCCATGCCGGACTCGGCGGCACCGGCCGCGAAGTCCGCCATGACCTGCGCCTTGACCTCGGGCGACGCCGCGATCGGGTGACGCTCGTCGGCGACCTCGACGTCGGACATCAGGGTGCGGGCCCAGTGGACCGCTCCCGCGCCGATGAAGAAGAGGGCCGCGCCGAGGGTCATGCCCAGGGCGAAGTTGAGCGCGGACACCCGGCCGAAGGGCCAGATGTACACGATCTTGTCGACCGGGAAGATCACGTACGAGGCGATGAAGCCGACGGTGGCCAGCATCGACAGCGTGAACATGAAGGCGACCGCGCGCTCGGACCGACGGGCGGCCCGCTCGTCGATGTCCTGGATGCGGGGCTTGTGGGGCGGGAGGCCCGGGTCGGCGAACGGGTCGTCGGCGACCTTCACCGCGCCGTGCGCGGTGTCCTGCCCTGCCGGCAGGTTCTCTTCTGAAATCTCTTGGCTACTCATGACTTCTTGGCCTTAGCGGTGTGGGCCGCGACCCAGACGGCGACTGCGATCAGCGCACCCAGGCCGAAGACCCAGGCGAACAGGCCCTCGCTGACGGGGCCGAGGCCACCGAGCGAGAGACCGCCCGGGCTGTCGGTCTTGTCGCTGTTGACGGCCTGGACGTACGCGATGATGTCCTTCTTCTGCTGCTCCGGCATGGTCGTGTCCGGGAAGGAGGGCATGTTCTGCGGGCCGGTCTGCATGGCCTCGTAGAGGTGCTTCGGGCTGACGCCCGCGAGGTCGGGGGCGTACTTGCCGTGGGTCAGCGCGCCGCCCTTGCCGGTGAAGTTGTGGCACTGGGCGCAGTTGTTGCGGAACAGCTCGCCACCCTTGGCGGCGTTGGCGCCCGCGGGGTCGTACTGCTTCTCGGTGGGCGTGATCGGACCGGCGCCCAGGGAGGCGATGTACGCCGCGAGCTGGTCGATCTCGGCCTGCGAGTAGATGTTCTTCTTCTTCGGGACCTGCGCGCCCGGCTGCTGGGCCGGCATGCGGCCCGTGCCGACCTGGAAGTCCACGGAGGCCGAACCGACGCCGACGAGGGACGGGCCGTCAGAGGTGCCCTGACCGCCGGTTCCGTGGCAGCTGGCGCAGCCGACGGAGTAGAGCTTCTTCCCCTCCTCGATGGCGAGGGACTGGGCGGTCTCGTCGGCCTTCGCCGTGCCCGCGGGCGCGAACGCGGCGTACAGACCCCCCGTGGCCGCCAGCGCGAGAAGTAGGACGACGACCGCCGCCAGCGGATGGCGTCGTCGTGCGGAGAGCTTTTTCACGGATTACCCCGGTGTCAGGATCTTCTGCGTCGATGCTTGCTGGATGTCTCGGTCCGCCGCGTGGGCGGGTCCGATCACTTGATCATGTAGATCGTGGCGAAGAGGCCGATCCAGACGACATCGACGAAGTGCCAGTAGTAGGACACGACGATGGCGGCGGTTGCCTGCTCGTGAGTGAACCTCTTGGCGGCGTACGTCCGGCCGAGGACCAGCAGGAAGGCGATGAGACCGCCCGTCACGTGCAGGCCGTGGAAGCCGGTGGTCAGGTAGAACACGGAGCCGTACGGGTCCGACGAGAGGGAGAGCCCCTCGTGCTTGACCAGCTCGGTGTACTCGAAGACCTGGCCGCCGATGAAGATCGCACCCATCACGAACGTGATGATGAACCACGTCCGGAGCTTCTTCACGTCGCCCCGCTCCGCGGCGAACACGCCGAGCTGGCAGGTGAGGGAGGAGAGCACCAGGATCGTGGTGTTGGTCGCCGAGAACGGGAAGTTCAAGGCGTCTGCCTTTTCCGCCCAGAAGTCGGCACCCGTCACCGATCGCAGGGTGAAGTACATCGCGAAGAGGGCCGCGAAGAACATCAGCTCGGAGCTCAACCAGATGATGGTTCCGACGCTGGTGAGGTTCGGTCGATTGACCGACGGGTGTGCGTGCCCTGTTTCTACTGTCGTTACTGTCGCCACGACCGACATTATGTCGGTCGCTTATCCCGCCCTCACTCCGGGGGGTGCCGTTCGGAGTGTCAGGGGGGTGTGTCCAGCCCGAACGGCCCAGCGCGGAGCCTCCGGGACACCCTTCGAACAGGTGTTGAACGGCTGTTGACGGGCTGTGGACCGGAGTAGCATCCGCCGCATCGATCGACGACCTTCCCACGGACTTCTCCACGGAGGAACGATGCAGTCGAGTGCCACGGTCCTGGTCTACAGCGACGACGCGAACACCCGCGCGCAGGTGCGCCTGGCGGCCGGACGCAGGCCCGCGGCCGACGTCCCCCCGGTCGAGTTCGTGGAGTGCGCCACACTCCCCGCGGTCCTGAAGCGCCTGGACGAGGGCGGGATCGACGTCTGCGTCCTGGACGGCGAGGCCGTGCCGGCGGGCGGCATGGGGGTCTGCCGGCAGATCAAGGACGAGGTCTTCCGCTGCCCGCCGGTGCTGCTGCTCATCGGGCGCCCGCAGGACGCCTGGCTGGCCACCTGGAGCCGGGCGGACGCCGCGGTCACCCTTCCGGTGGAACCGGTCGAGTTCGCGGCGTCCCTGGCGTCCCTGCTGCGCTCCCGCCTCCCGATCGACGCGTGAGCTGACCGGGCCCGTCAGAGGGAGGGCCGCAGTCGGGCCTGCTCGGTGGAGACCACCGGTTCTCCGGCGGCCTCCACCAGGGCGCTGCCCTCGCGCCACTTCTCCCAGGACAGGTTCCAGTCGCCGAAGCCGTTGCCGAAGGCGTCCATGGCGTCGCCGGAGCTGTTGACGGTCTTCACGATGTCGCCGGGGCGCACGGTCTCGAAGAACCAGGCCGCGTTCCCGGTCGACATGCCCACGCAGCCGTGGCTGACGTTCGCCACGCCCTGCGAGCCGACCGACCAGGGCGCGGCGTGCACGTACTCGCCGCTCCAGGTCACCCGGGTGGCGTAGTACACGGGCAGGTCGTACGACTCGGAGCTGCCCTCCGCGATGCCGACGGTGGTGCTCCGCATCCGGACGTAGTACTCCTTGCCGAGCACCACCTTGACGCCGTTGCGGGTGTCGAAGCCGGGCTTGCCGGTGGTCACCGGAATGGTGTTGATCACTTCTCCGTTGCGCTTCACCGTCATGTGGTGGGTCCCGGCGTCCGCGATGGCCTCGATCCGGTCGCCGATGGTGAGCTTCAGCGGCTTGGACTCGCCGCCGTAGAGCTTGTCGCCGACCTTGAGGCCGTCCAGGTTGCCGCTGACCGTGACGGTCGCGCCGGCGGGCCAGTACTCCTTCGGGCGGAAGTGCAGCTTCTTGTCGTCCACCCAGTACCAGGAGCCCTCGACGGAGGGGGTGGAGCGGACCTTGAGGGCGCGCTCGACGATCGCGCGGGAGGCCCGGTCCCCGACGGGGAGGCTGAGCTCGGCGGTGATCGGCTGTCCGACCCCGTACGTGCCCGCCTCCGGTCCGAAGACCGCGGTCAGGGCCCGCTTCGCCGGGGCCGTCTCGAACGTGAACGTACGGGCTCCGGGGGCGCCGTCCTCGTCCTCCGTGGCCACCCGGACCGTGTAGCGGGCGCCGGCCGCCAGGGTGGCCGTGGAGCGCCAGCGGCGTCCGTCCGCGGTGAGTTCGCCCGCGAGGTGGCGTCCGGAGGCGTCGACGGCGGTGACGTCGGTGATCCGGCCCTCGTCGCCCTTGGCGGTGATCTCCAGGGGCTTCTCGGGGTCCGCCTTGGCCCCGTCGGCGGGGGCGCTGACGGCGAGCTGGTCCGCCGCGTCGTACGCCTTCACCGTCAGCGGGTGGTCGTCCGATCCGGAACACGAGGCGGTGCCCGCGGTGACGGTCACGGCCAGCAGGGTGCAGCCCAGAACAGTCCGAATGCGCGGCGTGTCGTTCATGACTTCACCGTAAGAACAACACTCGGAGGGGGCGCGCCGAGTGCGGCAAACGAGGGGCCCGGACACTTCGGTGACGAAGTGTCCGGGCCCCTCGGTGTGCTCCGGTGCGGAGCGGGGTACGGCTACTGGTTCTGGTTCTCGCCGCGGTAGAACTCGAAGACCCAGCCGAACAGGCCGACGAGGATCAGCGGGGCGGAGAAGTACAGGATCCACCAGCCCATCGCGACGGCGAGGAAGGCGAGCGCGCCGCCGACCGCGAGCGAGAGCGGCTGCCAGCTGTGCGGGGCGAAGAAGCCCAGCTCACCGGCCTCGTCCGCGACGTCGGCCTCCTTGTCGTCCTGCGCCATCGCGTCGACCCGCTTGGCCGTGAAGGCCAGGTAGTAGCCGATCATGATGGCCAGGCCGAAGGCCAGGAAGAGCGCCGTCGTGCCGACCGGCTCCTTGGACCAGACGCCGTACAGGATCGCCATGGCAAGGATGAAGACGCTCAGCCAGATGAACATCTTGCCCTGGATCTTCACTTGCCGGCCTCCTTGCTGCCCGTGAGGGCCTCGGCCTCGTGCGGCTTGTTCTCGAGCTGGTCGAGAGCGGCGATCTCAGGGTGGTGCAGGTCGAACGCCGGGGATTCCGAGCGGATCCGCGGCAGGGTGAGGAAGTTGTGCCGCGGCGGCGGGCAGGACGTCGCCCATTCGAGCGAACGGCCGTAGCCCCACGGGTCGTCGACCTCGATCTTCTTGCCGTACTTGGCGGTCTTCCAGACGTTGTAGAAGAACGGCAGGATCGACAGGCCCAGCAGGAAGGAGGAGATCGTCGAGATCGTGTTCAGGGCGGTGAAGCCGTCGGCGTCCAGGTAGTCCGCGTAACGGCGCGGCATGCCCTCGGCACCGAGCCAGTGCTGCACCAGGAAGGTGCCGTGGAAGCCGATGAACAGCGTCCAGAACGTCATCTTGCCGAGGCGCTCGTCCAGCATCTTGCCGGTGAACTTCGGCCACCAGAAGTGGAAGCCGGCGAACATCGCGAAGACGACGGTGCCGAAGACGACGTAGTGGAAGTGCGCCACGACGAAGTACGAGTCGGAGACGTGGAAGTCCATCGGGGGCGAGGCCAGGATGACACCGGTCAGACCACCGAAGGTGAAGGTGATCAGGAAGCCGATCGTCCAGAGCATCGGTGTCTCGAAGGACAACGAGCCCTTCCACATCGTTCCGATCCAGTTGAAGAACTTCACGCCGGTCGGTACGGCGATGAGGAACGTCATGAAGGAGAAGAACGGCAGGAGCACGCCGCCTGTGACGTACATGTGGTGGGCCCACACGGTCACGGACAGACCGGCGATCGCGATCGTCGCGGCCACCAGGCCGATGTAGCCGAACATCGGCTTGCGGCTGAAGACCGGGATGATCTCGGAGACGATGCCGAAGAACGGCAGGGCGATGATGTACACCTCTGGGTGTCCGAAGAACCAGAAGAGGTGCTGCCAGAGCAGGGCGCCGCCGTTGGCCGCGTCGAAGATGTGGGCACCGAACTTCCGGTCCGCCTCCAGGGCGAACAGCGCGGCCGCCAGGACCGGGAAGGCGAGCAGGACCAGGACACCGGTCAGCAGCACGTTCCAGGTGAAGATCGGCATGCGGAACATCGTCATGCCCGGAGCGCGCATGCAGATGATCGTGGTGATGAAGTTGACCGAGCCGAGGATCGTGCCGAAGCCGGAGAAGGCCAGACCCATGATCCACATGTCGGCGCCGACGCCCGGCGAGCGGACGGCGTCCGACAGCGGGGAGTAGGCGAACCAGCCGAAGTCGGCCGCACCCTGCGGGGTGAGGAAGCCGGCCACCGCGATGATCGAGCCGAAGAGGTAGAGCCAGTACGCGAACATGTTCAGCCGCGGGAACGCCACGTCGGGCGCGCCGATCTGCAGCGGCATGATCCAGTTCGCGAATCCGGCGAACAGCGGCGTCGCGAACATCAGCAGCATGATCGTGCCGTGCATCGTGAACGCCTGGTTGAACTGCTCGTTCGACATGATCTGCGTACCCGGACGGGCCAGCTCGGCGCGCATGAAGAGCGCCATGAGTCCGCCGATGCAGAAGAAGACGAACGACGTGACCAGGTAGAGCGTGCCGATCGTCTTGTGGTCGGTGGTGGTCAGCCACTTCACCACGACATTGCCGGGCTGCTTGCGCCGTACGGGCAGCTCGTTCTCGTACGAGCCCTCAGCTGCGGCGGCACCCTGGGTTTCGTTGTGGATGCTCACAGTTGGTTCTTCTCCGCATTCCTGGCCGGGTCCGTCTGCTCGATGCCAGACGGGATGTAGCCGGTCTGCCCCTTCTCGGCCAGCTCCTTCAGGTGCTGCTGGTAGCGCTCCGGGGAGACCACCTTGACGTTGAAGAGCATCCGGGAGTGGTCGACACCGCACAGCTCGGCGCACTTGCCGAGGAAGGTGCCCTCACGCGTCGGAGTGACTTCGAAGGAGTTGGTGTGACCCGGGATGACGTCCTGCTTCATGAGGAAGGGGACCACCCAGAAGGAGTGGATGACGTCGCGCGAGGTCAGGACGAACCGGACCTTCTCGCCCTTGGGCAGCCACAGGGTCGGACCCGGGTTGCCGGTCTGCGGGTTCCGGTCGCCGGGGATGCCGGCGTCGTAGACGCCACCGGCGTTCGCCGGGAAGTCGTCGATGAACTTGTCCGGAATCGAGGCGAGGTTCTTGTCCGTCTTGGCGTCGCCCTGAACACCGGGCACGTCCTCGATGTAGTTGAAGCCCCAGCTCCACTGGTAGCCGACCACGTTGACGGTGTGGGCCGGCTTGTCGGAGAGCTCCAGGAGCTTCGACTCGTCGCGCGCGGTGAAGTAGAAGAGCACCGAGACGATGATGAGGGGGGTGACCGTGTACAGCGCCTCGATGGGCATGTTGTACCGGGTCTGCGGAGGTACCTCGACCTTGGTGCGGGTGCGCCGGTGGAAGATGACGGACCACAGGATCAGGCCCCACACCAGTACACCGGTGACGAGGGCGGCCGCCCAGGAGCCCTGCCACAGGGAGAGGATCCGAGGAGCCTCCTCCGTGACGGGGGTGGGCATACCGAGGCGGGGGAAGTCTTCCCAGTTGTACGAGCAGCCGGTGGCTGTCGCCAGGATCAGGCCCGCAGTCAGCACCTGCGGCAGCTTCCGCCGCATCGGGCGCCGAGACGCGGGGGTACCACCCGCGCCTTGGCTGCGGGGGAGGTCGGAGCCGTTGGGACTCACGTAGCGCCTTCCCGAGAGTCTCGGCCCGCGTTGGTCGGCCACGGCCGTCCGTCTCGCTGGTCGGTCGCCGCCCCGGCCGCGGGCAGGGGTTTGGATGTTTATGCGGACCAAACCCTACTGGACGCTATTTGGGGTCGCGCGGGGAGGGTGCCCAACGCGCCGTCCGACTCCCCGAAGGGGTGGAGCCGGGGGTTCCGGAGGGGGGTCCGACGGGCCCGCCCGAGGGCCTGGCGACGGGCCGGACGGGTGTTCTGACGAGGGCTCACCGGGGGACGGGCGACACGCCGGGGTGGTGGGGAGTGCGGGGCGGCGGGGCGGAGAGGGGTGGGGGCGGGCGAGGGTGCGCCACCCGGCCGGCGTCCAGCGCCACGCCTCCCGCGGGCGGGCCCGGGCAGGCGGGCGAGGGTGCGCACGGGGCCGGACGGGACCGAGGGTGTGCCCGGGGCCGGACGAGGGCGGGGGTGCCCGGGGCCGGACGAGGGCGGGGTGCCCGGGGCCGGATGGGGCAGGGGGAGCCCGGGGGCGAAGTCGCGCACGTTCTACCGTGGGCGGATGCCGTACTTCGACGCCGCGTCCGCCGCCCCCCTGCACCCCGTCGCCCGTCAGGCGCTGCTCGCCTCCCTCGACGAGGGCTGGGCCGACCCCGCCCGGCTGTACCGGGAGGGGCGGCGGGCCCGGCTGCTGCTCGACGCCGCGCGGGAGGCCGCGGCGGAGGCGGTGGGCTGCCGCGCCGACGAGCTCGTGTTCACTCCTTCGGGTACGCGCGCGGTTCACGCGGGGGTCTCCGGCGCGCTCGCGGGCCGCCGGCGCGCCGGGAACCGGCTCGTGGTGTCGGCGGTCGAGCACTCCTCCGTCCTGCACGCGGCCGAGGTCCACGCGGCGGCGGGCGGGACGGTGGCCGAGGTGCCGGTGGACCGGTCGGGCGCGGTGGACGCGGGGGCCTTCGCGGCGGCGCTCGGGGAGGGGACGGCCCTGGCGTGTCTCCAGTCGGCCAACCACGAGGTGGGGACCGAGCAGCCGGTGGCCGAGGTGGCCGAGGCCTGCCGGGGGGTGGGCGTGCCGCTGCTGGTGGACGCGGCCCAGTCGCTCGGCTGGGGCCCGGTGGAGGGCGGCTGGTCGCTGCTCGCGGCGAGCGCGCACAAGTGGGGCGGTCCGGCGGGGGTGGGTCTGCTCGCCGTGCGGAAGGGGGTGCGGTTCGCCCCGCAAGGGCCGTCGGACGAGCGGGAGTCGGGCCGGGCGCCGGGCTTCGAGAACCTGCCGGCGATCGTGGCGGCGGCGGCCTCGCTGCGGGCGGTCCGGGCGGAGGCGGCGGCCGAGGGGGCGCGGCTGCGGGGCCTGGTGGACCGGATCCGGGCGCGGGTGCCGGAGCTGGTGCCGGACGTGGAGGTGGTGGGCGACCCGGTGCGCCGGCTCCCCCACCTCGTCACCTTCTCCTGTCTCTATGTCGACGGAGAGACGTTGCTGCACGAGCTGGACCGGGAGGGTTTCTCCGTTTCGTCCGGTTCGTCGTGTACGAGTTCGACGCTGACGCCCAGCCACGTGCTGCGCGCGATGGGTGTGCTGAGCGAGGGGAACGTCCGGGTGTCCCTGCCGGCCGGCACGGCGGCGGAGGACGTGGACCGTTTCCTCGACGTGCTGCCGGGGGTGGTGGCGGGGGTGCGGGGACGGCTCGGCGTCCCGGCCGGATCGGCCGCCCCGGCCGCGGCCCCGGCGGACGCCCCCGGCTCCCTGGTCGTGGACGCGCTGGGGCGGCGCTGTCCGATCCCGGTGATCGAGCTGGCGAAGGTGATCGGCGACGTGCCGGTGGGCGGCACGGTGACGGTCCTCGCGGACGACGAGGCCGCCCGCCTGGACATCCCGGCGTGGTGCGCGATGCGGGGCCAGGAGTACGTGGGCGAGGAGGACGCGCCGGAGGGCGGCCGGGCGTACGTGGTGCGGCGGACGTCCTGACCGCGCGGGCCGGGTGCGTACCCGGTCCGGCCTCCGGGCCCGGGAGGTCCCGGGCCCGGCGGGGGCGGACGTCAGGCCAGGTGGGCGTGGACCTCGGCGGCGGCCTCGTCGCCGTACGCCTTGGTGAAGCGCTCCATGAAGTTGACCCGGCCCAGGGTGTACTCCTGGGTGCCCAGGGTCTCGATGACGAGCGTGGCCAGCATGCAGCCGACCTGGGCGGCGCGCTCGTGGCCGACGCCCCAGGCCAGGCCGGTGAGGAAGCCGGCCCGGAAGGCGTCGCCGACGCCGGTCGGGTCGACCTTGGCCGTCTCCTCGGGGCAGCCGACCTCGATCGGGTCCTCGCCGACCCGCTCGATGCGCACGCCGCGCGAGCCGAGGGTGGTGACGCGGTGGCCGACGCGGGAGAGGATCTCCGCCTCGGTCCAGCCGGTCTTGGACTCGATGAGGCCCTTCTCGTACTCGTTGGAGAAGAGGTAGGTGGCGCCGTCGAGGAGGGTGCGGATCTCCTCGCCGTCCATGCGCGCGATCTGCTGCGAGAAGTCCGCGGCGAAGGGGATGGACCGGGTGCGGCACTCCTCGGTGTGGCGGAGCATCGCCTCGGGGTCGTCGGCGCCGATCAGGACCAGGTCGAGGCCGCCCACGCGGTCGGCGACGGCCTTGAGCTCGATCAGCCGGGCCTCGCTCATCGCGCCCGTGTAGAAGGAGCCGATCTGGTTGTGGTCCTTGTCCGTGGTGCAGACGAAGCGGGCGGTGTGCAGGACCTCGGAGATGCGGACCGAGCCGGTGTCGACGCCGTGCCGGTCGAGCCAGGCCCGGTACTCGTCGAAGTCGAAGCCGGCGGCGCCCACCAGGACCGGGCGGCTGCCGAGCTGTCCCATGCCGAAGCAGATGTTGGCCGCGACGCCTCCCCGGCGCACGTCCAGGTTGTCCACGAGGAAGGAGAGGGACACCGTGTGGAGCTGGTCGGCCACGAGCTGGTCGGCGAACCGGCCGGGGAAGGTCATGAGGTGGTCGGTGGCGATGGAGCCGGTGACTGCGATGCGCACGGCGGGTGCTCCTGCGGGAAGGCGGTAATGACAGTTCACGCTACCCGCTGGGAGGGGCCCTGCCGAACAGTGGAAACTACCCCAGAGTAGGCCTTTTCTCCGCGGGCTCGTGGTGCGTACGGTGCGCCCATGAGTCTCTACCCCGCTCCTCGCGAGCGACACGAGTCCGAGTTGAGCCTCGCCGAGCTGCGCGGCGACGGCGCCCGGATGGCCCCGCACTGGGTGGTCCCCCTGGCTCCGGAGCCCGCTCCGGTCTCCCCCGCCCTGATCAACGGGGTCGTCGTGCCCGCCGCCTCGGCCCGGCTGATCGACGCCACCGCCGAGTACGGCGGCTGACGGAACCGTCCGGGCTCCCGCTCCGTCCCACCGGTGTCTTCCACGGGGACGACCAAGGGCCGAAGGAGCTGAGCCGTGAGCGGTACGGAGAACGGTCGGAGGCGGCGGACGCTGCTCGCCGCCTCGGTGGCGGCGGGCGTGCTGCTCGCCGGGGGCGGCGGGGTGTACCTCGCCACCGCGGCGTCCGGCGACGGCGGCGCGGACGGCGCGAGCCGGGCCGCCGACGCGGACGGGTCCCCGCCGCCGCTGCGCCTGGGAGCCGGTGACGGCGGTACGGGCGGGGGTCCCGGGATCGCGCCCGGCGAGCCCGACCCGGGCGGCGGTCCGCGCGGGACCGTCTACAAAGCCAAGGGCCCGCTCCCCCAAGGGCCCTCCTCGGCCGCGGTCCACCGGCCCGAGGGCCTGGTCACCTCGGCGGAGGTGACCAGGCTGGCCGATGCGCTCGGCCTCTCCGGGCGCCCCGTCCTGACCGGCGACGTCTGGTCGATCGCGCCCGAGAAGGACGGCTCCGGGCCGCGCCTCGACGTGGCGCGGAAGGCGCCGGGGAACTGGACGTACTCCTGGTACGAGGGCGGTCCGATCGGCGACACCTGTCTCAAGGGCAAGGCGTGTCCGCCGCCCGGCGAGACGAAGCCCTCGCGCGGCGGTTCGCCGGTGAGCGAGGCGGCGGCGCGGGCGGCGGTCGCCCCCGTCCTGAAGGCGCTCGGCCAGGACGACGCGAAGGTGGCCGCCGGTCAGGTGATGAACGGGTCCGTACGGGTGGTCAACGCCGAGCCGGTGGTGGGCGGCCTGCCGACCTACGGCTGGTCGACGGGGCTGCACGTCGAACCGGACGGCCGGATCTCCGGCGGGAGCGGGATGCTGAAGGAGCCGGCCGGGGGTGCCTCGTACCCCGTGGTGGGGGCGGCGAAGGCCCTCGCCGAACTGAACGAGGACTCCGAGGGCACGGGCCCGATCGGCATCGGCGGCTGCGCCACGCCCGTCCCGAACGGGGAGCGGCCGGGGGCCGGGACGGCGGAGGTACCGGGTGCCGAGGTGCCGGGCTCCGGGAAGCCGGGGACGGCGGACGTGCCGAGCGCCGGGAAGCCCGAGGTCCCGAGCGCCGGGAAGCCCACGGGTGAGCCCGTTCCGCCCTGTCAGTCGCCCGCCGATCAGGGCCCGCCGGCCGAGGTGCCGGTGACGGGCGCGGTCTTCGGGCTGGCCGCGCAGGACGTGGACGGCGAGCGGCTGCTCGTACCGGCGTGGCTGTTCACCGCGGACCCGGCGGACACGGCGCCGTACACGGTGGTGCGCACGGCGGTCGAGGAGCGGTACCTGGCTCCGCCGGTGACGACCCCGCCGCCGTCGTCCGAGGACGGCACGGCGCCGGCCCGGCAGGTCCAGTCGTACAAGGCCGGGGACGACGGCCGGACGCTGACGGTCGCCTTCTGGGGCGGGGTGTGCAGCACGTACGCGGTGACGGCGGAGCAGACCCCGGAGCGGGTCGCCCTCCGGATCGAGGAGTCCCCGGCCGACCCGGACCGGATGTGCGTCGCCGTGGCCGTGGAGATCGTGAAGACGGTGACCCTGGACGCCCCGCTCGGCTCGCGGCCGGTGGTGGACGCGGCGAGCGGCGAGACGGTGCCGCGCCGCTGACCTCCCCGTACGGGCGTGGGCCCGGACACGCGTGAGGGCGGGCCCCGGAATCTCTTCCGGGGCCCGCCCTCACGCGTACGACTCAGCTGAACGAGTCGCCGCAGGCGCAGGAGCCCGTGGCGTTCGGGTTGTCGATGGTGAAGCCCTGCTTCTCGATGGTGTCGACGAAGTCGATCGAGGCACCGCCGAGGTACGGGGCGCTCATGCGGTCGGTGACGACCTTGACGCCGTCGAAGTCCTTCACGACGTCGCCGTCGAGCGAGCGCTCGTCGAAGAAGAGCTGGTAACGCAGGCCGGAGCAGCCGCCGGGCTGAACGGCGACGCGCAAGGCCAGGTCATCGCGGCCTTCCTGGTCGAGGAGGGCCTTGACCTTGGCCGCGGCGGCGTCGGACAGGAGGATGCCGTCGCTGACAGTGGTCTTCTCGTCCGATACGGACATCTGCTTCTCTCCCGGTGTGTACGGAGACTGCTTACCGACGGTGGAAACCGACGGTGCCCCGGATTCATTCCGGGCCCGCGTGGGGTTTTTCCTCCTTTCATGCTCGCACACCCTGTCCAGACGTGTGGAAGGCGAATTCGTCACATCGACACTATGGACATCGTCAACGTGACGTGAAGGGGTTATGATAGATAGCGTCATTTAGACGAAAAGGTTCCCCGAAGAAAGGGTGCGTGACGTGACCACGGCCCATCCCCGTCATGAGCTCGACGTCCAGCCGTCGCCGCTCGCCCTCCTCCTGCTCGGCCGCGAGGCCGACCCGAAGAGCGAGCGCGGCGTGGAGTGTCCCGGCGATCTGCCGTCGCCCTCCGACCCCGACCTCGTGGAACGCGCCCGCGCGGCCAAGGAGAAGCTCGGGGACAAGGTCTTCGTCCTCGGCCACCACTACCAGCGCGACGAGGTCATCCAGTTCGCCGACGTCACCGGCGACTCCTTCAAGCTCGCGCGCGACGCGGCCGCCAAGCCGGAGGCGGAGTACATCGTCTTCTGCGGCGTGCACTTCATGGCGGAGTCGGCCGACATCCTCACCGGCGACGACCAGAAGGTCGTCCTGCCCGACCTGGCGGCCGGCTGCTCGATGGCCGACATGGCCACCGCCGAGCAGGTCGCCGAGTGCTGGGACGTGCTGACCGAGGCCGGGATCGCCGAGCAGGTCGTGCCCGTCTCGTACATGAACTCCTCGGCCGACATCAAGGCCTTCACCGGCAAGCACGGGGGCACCATCTGCACCTCGTCCAACGCCGAGCGGGCCTTGAACTGGGCCTTCGAGCAGGGGGAGAAGGTGTTGTTCCTGCCGGACCAGCACCTGGGCCGCAACACCGCCGTCCGCGACATGGGCATGTCCCTGGACGACTGCGTCCTGTACAACCCGCACAAGCCGAACGGCGGACTCACCGTCGAGCAGCTGCGCGCCGCCAAGATGATCCTGTGGCGGGGGCACTGCTCGGTGCACGGCCGGTTCTCGCTGGAGTCGGTCGAGGACGTGCGGGCCCGCATCCCCGGGGTGAACGTGCTGGTCCACCCCGAGTGCCGGCACGAGGTCGTCGCCGCCGCGGACTACGTGGGCTCGACCGAGTACATCATCAACACCCTGGAGGCGGCCCCGGCCGGTTCCAAGTGGGCGATCGGCACGGAGCTGAACCTCGTCCGGCGCCTGGCGAACCGGTACGCCGACCAGGGCAAGGAGATCGTCTTCCTCGACAAGACGGTCTGCTTCTGCTCGACCATGAACCGCATCGACCTGCCGCACCTGGTGTGGGCCCTGGAGTCCCTGGCCGAGGGCAACCTGATCAACCGGATCGAGGTCGACAAGGAGACGGAGAGCTTCGCGAAGCTGGCCCTGGAGCGGATGCTGGCGCTGCCGTAACGATTCCTCGCCGTACTCCGGTACGTACGCCGAAGGGCGCCCCGCGCGTGTCGCGGGGCGCCCTTCGGCGTGGGCGTCCTTCGGCGTGGACGCGCTCCGGCCTGGGTGTGCTCCGGGTCACTCGCCCCTCGGGCGCACCAGTCCCGACTCGTAGGCCGTGACCACCAGCTGGGCCCGGTCGCGGGCGCCGAGCTTGGCCATGGTCCGGTTGACGTGGGTCTTCACGGTGAGGGGGCTGACGTCGAGCCGGTGGGCGATCTCGTCGTTGGACAGGCCGCCCGCGACGAGGACGAGGACCTCGCGCTCGCGTGCGGTGAGCGCGGCGAGGCGTTCGGAGCGGGCCCCGGCGCCCCCGTCGGCGGCGCCCGTTCCGTCGTCGTGGGGGCCCTGCGCGAGGAAGGTGGCGATCAGGCCCTTGGTGGCGGCCGGGGAGAGCAGCGCCTCGCCGGCGTGGGCGATCCGGATCGCGCCGAGCAGCTCCTCCGGTTCGGCGCCCTTGCCGAGGAAGCCGGAGGCGCCGGCGCGCAGCGACTGCACGACGTACTCGTCGACCTCGAAGGTGGTCAGCATCACGATCCGCACACCGGAGAGGTCGGGGTCGGCGGTGATCGCGCAGGTGGCGGCGAGGCCGTCGGTGCCCGGCATGCGGATGTCCATCAGGACGACGTCGGGCCGCTCGGCGCGGGCCAGCTCGACGGCCCGGGCGCCGTCGGGCGCCTCGCCGACGACCCGCATGTCGGGCTCGGAGTCGACCAGGACCCTGAAGGCGCTGCGCAGCAGGGCCTGGTCGTCGGCGAGCAGCACCCGGATCGTCATGTGTCCTCCCCCTCCCCCGTGCGGGGGGCCGCGGGCAGTATCGCCTGTACGCGGAATCCGCCGCCGTAGCGGGGTGCGGCGGTCAGGGTGCCGCCGAGCGCGCCGACCCGCTCGCGCATGCCGAGCAGCCCGTGGCCGCCGGTGGGGGCCGGGGCGGGTGCGGTGGCGGGCGGCCCGTTGTCGAGGACGGTGATCTCGACCGTACGGCCCACCCGCACGACGCTGACCTCGGCCTCGGCGTCCGGTCCCGCGTGCTTGCGCACGTTGGTCAGGGCCTCCTGCACGATCCGGTACGCGGCCAGGTCGACGGCGGCGGGCAGCGGCTTGTCGCCGTCGGCGCGGGCCAGGGCGACCGGGAGGCCGGCCTTGCGGAAGCTGTCGAGCAGCCCGTCGAGGACGGCGAGGCCGGGGGCGGGCTCGGTGGGGGCCTCCGGGTCGTCGGACTGGCGCAGCAGGCCGACGGTGGCGCGCAGCTCGTCCAGGGCGGAGCGGCCGGCCTCGCGGACGTGCGCGAGGGCCTCCTTGGCCTGGTCGGGGCGCTTCTCCATGAGGTGGGCGGCGACGCCGGCCTGGACGTTCACCAGGGCGATGTGGTGGGCGACGACGTCGTGGAGGTCGCGGGCGATCCGCAGCCGCTCCTCCGCGACCCGGCGCCGGGCCTCCTCCTCGCGGGTGCGTTCGGCGCGTTCGGCGCGCTCCCGGATGGCGTCGACGAAGGCCCGCCTGCTGCGGACGGCGTCCCCGGCGGCGGCCGCCATGCCGGTCCAGGCGAAGATGCCGAGGTTCTCCTGCGCGTACCAGGGGGTCGGGCCGAAGACCATGGCGGTGGCGGTGAGCACCGTCATGGTGGCGAGGCCGACCCGCCAGGTGGTGGGCCGGTCGGTGCGGGCGGCGACCGTGCAGAGCGCGACGACGACGCTCATGGTGAGGGGCGCGGGCCTGCTGTCGTCGACCAGCTCGACGAGGGTGAGCGCCACGGTGAGGGCGAGCACGACGAAGGGGTTGCGGCGGCGCCGCACCAGGGCGGCGGCCCCGGCGCCCATGAGCAGCACGCTGTACGCGTCGGGCGCGCGGTCGCCGAAGGTGGGCCCGTTCGGGCTGCCGTGCGGGTCGGTGAACGACCCGGCGACCATGCAGACGAACACGCCGGCCGCGAGGACCGCGTCGAAGGCGAGCGGACGCGCCCGGAACCAGCCGACGATCCGCCGGAGGGAGAGCGCGCCGACGGCGGATCCGGTGGGAGTCACGGGAGGCAACGGTACGGGGCGGGGCGGGGGACCCGGGACGGGGGCGGGCTGGTGGTCCGGGGACGGGTGGGGGTGGTGCGGCCCGGGCGGAAGGCGGCCGGGGGTGATGTGGCCCGGGGGCGGGACGGTCTGGGGCCGGGGTCGGGCACGGTGTGGCCCGGGGCAGGGGCCGTCGAGCGTGAGGGGGCTCGGGGGGGCAGCGCGAAGGTCCCGGCCCCCGGAGGGGTCGGGACCTTCGGTGTCGTGGGGTCAGCCGGGGATGAGGCCGTCGTCGGTGAGCATCTTCCTGACCTCTTCGAGGCTCGCGTCCGGAGCCGGGAGGATCAGTTCCGACGGCTCCAGGACGTCGTCCGGGAGCGGCTCGCCGAGGCGGCGGACGGCGTCGAGGAGGGCGCCGAGCGTCCGCCGGAAGCCGTCCGTGTCGCCGTTCTCCATCTCCGCGAGCAGTTCGTCGTCGAGCCCGTTCAGCTCGCCGAAGTGGCTGTCGGCCAGCTTCCACTGGCCCTCCCCCATGATCCGTACGATCATGACGCGTCCTGTTCTTCCGGTCCTCCGGAGAGCCGGGGGCTACTTCTCGAAGCGCGGGTGGGACTGCTGCTGGTTCTGGTGCTGCGGCGCCGCCGTGCCGTTGCCGCCCTCGATCGCCTGCTGCTGCGCCGACGGGCCGCCGGCCAGCTCGGCCTTCATCCGCTGGAGCTCCAGCTCGACGTCCGTACCGCCGGAGAGCCGGTCCAGCTCCGCCTGGATGTCGTCCTTCGCGAGCCCGGACTGGTCGTCCAGGGCGCCCGAGGCGAGCAGCTCGTCGATCGCGCCGGCCCGCGCCTGGAGCTGGGCGGTCTTGTCCTCGGCCCGCTGGATCGCCAGGCCGACGTCGCTCATCTCCTCCGAGATGCCGGAGAAGGACTCCGCGATCCGGGTCTGGGCCTGGGCCGCCGTGTAGGTCGCCTTGATCGTCTCCTTCTTGGTGCGGAAGGCGTCGACCTTGGCCTGGAGGCGCTGGGCGGCGAGGGTGAGCTTCTCCTCCTCGCCCTGGAGGGTCTGGTGCTGCACTTCGAGGTCGCTGACCTGCTGCTGGAGCGCGGCCCGCCGGGACAGCGCCTCGCGGGCCAGGTCCTCGCGGCCGAGCGCCAGCGCCTTGCGGCCCTGGTCCTCCAGCTTGGCGGACTGGCCCTGCAGCTGGTTCAGCTGGAGTTCGAGCCGCTTGCGGGAGGTGGCGACGTCGGCGACGCCCCGGCGCACCTTCTGCAGCAGCTCCAGCTGCTTCTGGTAGGAGTAGTCGAGCGTCTCGCGCGGATCCTCGGCCCGGTCAAGGGCCTTGTTCGCCTTCGCGCGGAAGATCATCCCCATACGCTTCATGACACCGCTCATGGGCTTCGCGCGCCCCCTTCTGACGGACTCGGCTCCAGCTCTCCAACAAGGTCCACAGTACGGGCCCCGACTCCATTACCGCACTGTTCGGAGCGGGATGCGCTCCTCCCCAAGGACGACTGCGTGCGGCGTCCCCTCCCGCGCAGGGAGTAGACGGAGTCCGGGGAAACCCGTGGCCTTCCCCCGTACGTACCGCCCAAGACGCAGTCCGTTAGCGGATCGTTCCCGCCCGGCATGGGGTTCATGCCTGCCACCCCGTACCCTTGGGTTTTGTGTTCCGTAGCCGTTCGAAGGAAGAGAAGGCCCCCACCGACAAGGTGACGGCGGACCTCTCCACCCAGCAGCCCCGCGACCCCGAGGCCCCCAAGGGCCGCCCGACGCCGAAGCGGAGCGAGGCGCAGTCCCAGCGCCGTCGCGCCTCGACGGTGCCGCTCGACCGCAAGGAGGCCGCCAAGCGCCAGCGCGAGGCACGCCGCTCGGACCTGGCCCGTCAGCGCGAGGCGCTGGCCAGCGGCGACGAGCGCTATCTGCCGGCCCGCGACAAGGGTCCGGTGCGCCGCTTCGTGCGCGACTTCGTGGACTCGCGGTTCGCGATCGCCGAGTTCTTCCTGCCGATGGCCGTGGTGATCCTCGTCCTGTCGCTGTTCGGCAACGCCAACCGGGCGCTGCAGAACATCTCGCTGCTGCTCTGGCTCGGTGTGATCATCATGATCGTCATCGACTCGATCGGCATCTGGATCCGGCTCCGGAAGCAGCTCAACGCCCGCTTCCCGAACGAGCCGAAGCGCGGAGCCGTGGCCTACGGTCTGATGCGTACGCTCCAGATGCGCCGACTGCGGCTGCCGAAGCCGCAGGTCAAGCGCGGAGAGCGGCCCTGAGCGCCGACCGCTCGGAGTTGGGCGGGCCCGCTTTCGAGGGGTCCGCGACGGAGGCGGCCGGTCCCGTACTGCCCGTCGTCACGCACTGGCCCGCCGGGACCGGCGGGCTGCGCGACACCATCCGCCACGAGATCGTCGCCCGTCAGCTCGACGAGCAGATAACCGGCCGGTACCCGGTGGGGCAGCGGCTGCGGATCCTCGACGCGGGCATGGGGCAGGGCGCGCAGGCCCTGCGCCTGGCCAGGGCCGGTCACACCGTGACCGGCCTCGAAGCCGATCCCGACCTCCTGAAGGCGGCCCGCGACTCGCTGGCGACGGAGCCCGCCGGGATCCGCGAGCGGGTCCGGATGATCGAGGGCGACGGGCGCGAGACCGGGGTGCACTTCCTGCCCGGCAGCTTCGACGTCGTCCTCTGCCACGGCGTGCTCATGTACGCGGACGAGCCGGACGCGCTGCTCGCGGGCCTGGCCCGGATGCTGGCCCCCGGGGGCCTGCTGTCACTGGTGGTGCGGAACGCCGACGCCCTGGCCATGCGGCCGGGGCTCGCCGGGGACTGGGCGGGGGCGCTCGCGGGCTTCGACTCGGACGTCTACGCCGACGACGGCGGGGTGAAGGTGCGGGCCGACCGGCTCGACGCGCTCACGGCGACGCTGGCGGGGATCGCGGCGCCGCTGCACGCCTGGTACGGGGTGCGGGTCTTCACGGACGGCGTCCCGGCCGAGGTGGGCCTGCCGGCCGCCGACGAGCTGGACCGGCTGTTCGCCGCCGAGGAGCGGGCCGGGCGCACGGATCCGTACCGGCGGATAGCGGCGCTGCTGCACCTGTGCGGGGTGCGGGGGTAGCGGGACCGACGGGGCCGGGGCGGGCCCCCTGATCGGGTGCGCTCGCCGGGCTCCGGGCGGGGACGGAACGGATACTCCGGACATGGACGTTTCCCGCACCCGTGTCCGTACCCGCCTCCGCACCCGCCGGCTCCTCCTCCCCCTGGCCGCCGGGGCCTGTGCCGCCGCGCTCGTCGGAAGCTGCTCCGCCACCGGGGAGGCCGGGCCCGAGCGGTCGACCCGGGCGGCGGCGCCGCGCTCCGCCAACGAGCTGGAGGACGACTACCGGGCCGTCATCAAGGACGTCCTGCCGTCGGTCGTGCAGATCGACGCGGCGAACAGCCTCGGCTCGGGGGTCGTCTACGACGACAAGGGGCACGTCGTCACCAACGCGCACGTGGTCGGCCAGGAGAAGTCCTTCAAGGTCACGGCGGCGACCGGCGGGCAGCCGGTGACGGCGCGGCTCGTCTCCTCGTACCCCGAGCAGGACCTCGCCGTGATCCGCCTGGAGGACGTGCCGCAGGGGCTCAAGGCGGCGCGGTTCGGGGACTCGTCCGCCGTCGACATGGGGCAGATCGTGCTCGCGATGGGCTCCCCGCTCGGGCTCTCCGGCAGCGTGACCCAGGGCATCGTGTCGGCCACCGGCCGGACGGTCAGCGAGGGGCGGGCGGGCGGCGGTACGGGCGCGACCATCGGGAACATGGTGCAGACGTCGGCCGCGATCAATCCGGGGAACAGCGGGGGCGCGCTGGTGAACCTGGACGGCGAGGTCGTCGGCATCCCGACGCTCGCGGCGTCCGACCCGGAGATGGGCGGCGGTTCGGCGCCCGGCATCGGCTTCGCCATCCCGGCGTCGATGGTGCGGACGGTCGCGGACCAGATCATCAAGGACGGCAGGGTGACGGACTCGGGCCGGGCGGCCCTGAACATCACCGGGCGCACGGTCCTGGACGACGACTACGAGCCGGCGGGCGTCGCGGTGGTCGAGGCGCCGGCGAGCGGGGCGGCGGGCAAGGCGGGTCTGAAGCCGGGCGACGTGATCACGCGGCTCGGCGACACCGACATCACCACGATCACCTCCCTGTCGGAGGCGCTGGCCTCGCGGAAGCCGGGCGAGAAGGTCCAGGTGACGTACGTGCGGGGCACGCAGACGGAGAAGACGGAGGTCACGCTGGGCGAGATGTGACGGGCACCGCCCGGCGGGACGCTCGGCCTTCGGCCGAACCGCCGCGCGGGCGCGTCCTGGCGGGTCCTCCGGCCGGAGGACCCGCGGGCGGCCGCTTCCGGCCCCGAAGGGGCACAGGTCCGCCGGGCCCAGGGCCGAAGGGGTGCGGGGTCCCGTCACGGGACCCCGCACCCCTTCCCGGTCGCCGGGCGCCCTAGCCCTCCGCGTTCAGGGGCATCGGGCCGTAGATCTTCGTGCCGTCCTCCGAGAGGGTGACCTGGTCGGCGCCGCCGCCCAGGAGGTCACGCCAGTGTTCTCCGATCCAGCTCTCCGCGTCGCCCTGGGTGGTGAACTCCTCGGGGGTCACCACCGGCTCGACCTCGGTGCCGTCGGACTTCTCGAACCGCCACGTCCATGCCATGTCCGCCTCCTGGCGCTCACCGGATGATCGGTTTCCTGCCCGCAGCGTAGCCGGGCGCGCACGCCTCGCGGCGGCGCGGGAGGATCTGAGGGTGGAACTGACTCTGCTCGGCACCGGCGCCCCGCTCGGCCTCCCCCGTCCCGACTGCCCCTGCGCCGTGTGCGCGCTCTCCCGGGGGCCACGCGCGCGTGCCGCGACCGCGCTGCTGGTGGACGGGGCCCTGCTGCTCGATCTGACCCCGGGGGCCGCGCTCGCGGCGGCCCGGTCGGGGCACTCGCTCGTGGGCGTCCGGCAGGTGCTGCTCACGCATCCGCACGACGGGCCGGCCGTGGAGCTGCCCGCCGGACTGCCGACGGCGGTGCGGGTGCCGGACGGACGCGAGTTGACGCTCATCAGCGGACACCGGGTGCGGGCGGTGGCGATGGACTCCCCCGGCACCGGGTACGAGGTGACCTCGGCGGACGGCGAGCGGCTGCTCTACCTGCCGCCGGGCGGGGCCCCGGCCGGGCTCGGCGAGGAGCACCGGGCGCCGTACGACATGGTGGTGGCCGATGTGACGGGCCGTCCGGACGGGCTGGCCCGGCTGCGGGCGGCCGGGGCCGTCGGCCCGGCCACGGACGTGGTCGCGGCGCACCTGGACCACGACGCGCCGGCCGGCGCCGAGCTGGACCGGCGGCTCGCGGCGGCGGGGGCGCGGGCGGTGCCGGACGGGACGACGCTGTACGTGGGCGAGTACCACGAGGTGCCGGACGTGCCCCGGCGGACCCTGGTGACCGGCGGGGCCCGGTCGGGGAAGTCGGTGGAGGCCGAGCGGCGCCTGGAGTCCTTCCCCGAGGTGCTGTACGTGGCGACCGGCGGGAGCAGGGAGGGGGATCCGGAGTGGGCGCAGCGGGTGGGCCTGCACCGGGAGCGGCGGCCGGCCTCGTGGCGTACCGCCGAGACCTGCGACCTCGTACCCCTGCTCGCGGAGGACGGGCCCGCCCTCCTGGTCGACTGCCTGTCGCTGTGGCTGACGCACGCCATGGACGAGGTGCGCGCCTGGGACGACGAGGCGTGGGCGGACGGCGGGGAGAAGGCGCTGCGGGAGCGGACGGCGGAGCTGGTGGCGGCGGTGCGGGCGACGCGGCGCACGGTGGTGGCGGTGACGAACGAGGTCGGCGCGGGCGTGGTGCCCGCGACGGCCGCGGGGCGCCGCTTCCGGGACGAGCTGGGCCGGCTGAACGCGTCGTTCGCGGACGAGTGCGAGCAGGTGGTGCTCGTGGTCGCGGGGCAGGCGCTCGTACTGCGCGGGTAGGGTGCGAGCACCGATGGCCCTGGCTGATGTGTCTCAAGGCGGAACCGTGAACCTGGACGACTTCTCCGATCTGATCGAGCGCCCCGACGGGGGGATACGGCGTGACGCCGAGGAGCGCCGGGAGCGGCTCGTGGTGCCGCCGGGGGCGCTCGGACGCCTCGACGAGCTGGGCGAGTGGTTGTCCGCCGCGCAGGCCTCGGTGAAGGTGCGGGCGATCGAGCAGCCGAAGGCCGTCCTGTTCGCGGGCGACCACGGGGTGGCCTCGCTGGACGTGTCGGGGCGCCGGGCCGGCACCGCGCACGAGCTGGTGCGGGCGGTCCTGGACGGGGCGAGCCCGGTGGCCGTCCTCGCCCGCTCGATGAACGTGCCGGTACGGGTCGTGGACGCCGGTCTGGACTGCGACCCGGAGCTGCTGCCCGCCGAGGTCGTACGGCACCGGGTCCGGCGCGGCAGCGGCCGGATCGACGTGGAGGACGCGCTGACGCCCGAGGAGGTCGAGGCCGCGCTCCGGCTCGGCATCGCGATCGCGGACGAGGAGGCGGACTCGGGCACGGACCTGGTGGTGCTCGGGGACCTGAGCGTCGGCGGCACGACCCCTGCGTCCACCCTGATCGCGGCGCTGTGCGGGACGGACGCCTCGGTGGTGACCGGCCGGGGCGGCGCCGGGATCGACGACCTGGCGTGGATGCGCAAGTGCGCGGCGATCCGGGACGCGCTGCGGCGGGCCCGGCCGGTCCTCGGCGACCAGCCGGCGCTGCTCGCGGCGGTCGGCGGCGCGGACCTGGCGGCCATGACCGGTTTCCTGCTCCAGGCGTCGGTGCGGCGGATGCCGGTGATCCTGGACGGTGTCGTGGGGGCGGCCTGCGCGCTCGTGGCGCAGCGGGCGGCGTTCCGGGCGCCGGACTGGTGGCTGGCGGGCCAGGTGAGCGGCGAGCCGGCGCAGGCGAAGGCGCTGGACCGGATGGCGCTCAACCCGCTGCTCGACCACGGCGTCCATGTGGGCGAGGGAACCGGGGCACTGCTCGCGCTCCCCCTGGTCCAGGCCGCGGCGGCGTTCGCCGCGGAGCTGCCCGAGCGTCCGGATCCGACCACTCCGGACGACGGCGGCGACACCCCGGGAACGCCCGGGGCCTGACGGGGAGCACGACGGACTCACATCGTCTCCGGAGGCGGCCGTACGCGACGCGCGTGCGGCCGCCTCCGGCGTCGCCGCACGGCCGACGGTGCCCCATATGATCGCTTTTCATGGGAGAGGTCCGTTTGTCCGCCGAAGGCACGCCCCGGAGCACCACCGCCCGCTCACGGCGCGGCGCCGCGTTCGCCGTCTGGTACCTGCGCGTCGTCACGTTCGTCAACTTCCTGAGCGCCGTCTGGGTCTCGTTCGGCCAGGACCTGCGCCGCCACAACGAGGACGACCACTTCACCCCGTACCTGCTCACGGCCGGTTTCGCCTCGGGGCTCTTCACCCTCTTCCTGGCGATCACCATGCGCCGCCGCAAGCGGGCCGCGTGGATCCTCAACCTGGTGCTCGCCGGGCTCTTCCTGCTGCTCTTCGCCCTGCTGATGTTCTTCCCGGAGATCCGGCGGCACCCCCAGAACTGGGTCTCGCTGGTCCTGACCGGCGCCTTCGTGCTCGCGCTGCTGCTCGGCCGCAAGGAGTTCTACGCGAAGGGCGACCGCTCCAACCCGCTGCTCGCCGCGGTCGTGGCGGTCGGCGGACTGCTCGTCACCTCGCTGCTCGCGGCCGTCCTGGTGACCGTCACCGACACCTCCTCCGGCCACCCCACCTTCCTGGACCGCTGGCGGTACGGCCTGATGCGGCTCGTCACGCTGGCCTCCGGCGACTCGCGGTTCCCCGGGATCGCCCCGCCAGGCTGGGTGGACGTCACCATCAACGTCCTGTCCACGCTGCTGCTGTGCGCGGTGCTCTTCGCCGCCTTCCGCTCCCGCCGGGCCGTCGACCCGCTGACCGAGGAGGACGAGGAGCGGCTGCGGGCGCTGCTCGACAAGCACGGGGACCGCGACTCGCTGGGGTACTTCGCGCTGCGCCGCGAGAAGAGCGTGGTGTGGTCGCCGAGCGCGAAGGCGGCCGTCGCCTACCGGGTGGTCGGCGGGGTGTCCCTGGCCTCCGGCGATCCGATCGGCGACCCCGAGGCCTGGCCGGGCGCCATCGAGCCCTGGCTGGCCGAGGCGCGCGAGCACGGCTGGATCCCGGCGGTGATGGGCGCGGGCGAGGAGGCCGGAACGATCTACGCCCGGCACGGCCTGGACGCCCTGGAGCTGGGCGACGAGGCGATCGTGGAGACGGACGAGTTCACGCTCGACGGGCGGGCCATGCGGACGGTCCGGCAGGCGTTCAACCGGGTCAAGCGGGCCGGGTACGAGGTCCGGATCCGGCGCCACGAGGACATCCCCGCCGAGGAGATGGCGGAGCTGGTGCGCAAGGCGGACGACTGGCGGGACGGGGCGACCGAGCGCGGTTTCTCGATGGCGCTCGGCCGGCTCGGCGACCCCGGGGACGGGCGCTGCGTGATGCTGGAGTGCACGGACGCCGAGGGCGAGCTGCGGGCCCTGCTCTCGTTCGTGCCGTGGGGGCCGCGGGGGCTCTCGCTCGACCTGATGCGCCGCGACCGGGAGGCCGAGAACGGCCTGATGGAGTTCATGGTCATCGAACTCCTCCAGCGCGGCGGGGAGATCGGGATCACTCAGGTCTCGCTGAACTTCGCGATGTTCCGCTCCGTCTTCGAACGCGGCTCGAAGCTCGGGGCGGGGCCGGTGCTGCGGATGTGGCGTTCGCTGCTCGGCTTCTTCTCCCGGTGGTGGCAGATCGAGTCGCTGTACCGCGCCAACGCCAAGTACCGACCGATCTGGGAGCCCCGATTCATGCTCTTCGAGAAGAGCGCCGACCTGTTGCGCATCGGCCTGGCCGCCGGGCGGGCCGAAGGGTTCCTGGAGGCCCCGGGGCTGCCGAAGTGGCTGCACCGCCGGCATCTGGAGGGCGGGCGTTGAGCGGGACCTCTCGGGGCGGTGGCGCCAGGGGGTTCGCCCGCCGCGAGTGGGCCCCGCTGTTCACCGCCGTACGGACGGCGCTCGCCACGAAGCGGTGGCGGGCGATACCGATGACGCTGGCGGCGGTCTGCCTGACGGCCCTGTTCCAGGTGGTGCAGAACCAGGACTGGGGCTACGGGCCGGTCCACGACCTCGGTTTCGTACGGGCCGAGGACCCGCTCTGGCTCGCGCTGCTCCGCACCCCCCTCTCGCTCTTCGTGCCCGCGCTCGACCTGCCCGTCTGGGGCGCCCTCGCGCAGGTGCTGCTGGTGTTCGGGATCGCCGAGATCTGCCTCGGGCGCCGCCGGACGCTCGCCGTCGCCTATCTGGCGACGCTGGCCGGCACGCTCTACGCGCGCGTGGGCGTCGCGATCGGCCCGGACAGCCCGTTCGGGCTCCCGGCCTCCGACGCGCTCGTGGTCGACACCGGCCCGTCGGCGGCCGTCGTGGGCCTCGCCGTCTACGTCTGCTGGCGCTACCGCGCGTACTGGACCGGCGGGCTCGTCGTCCTCGCGATGGTCGTGGAGGTGGTCGTGAAGCCGAACCTGGCGGGCAAGGAGCACCTGGCGGCCATCGCCGCCGCCCTCGTCCTGATCGCGGTCGTCTCCCGGCGCGAGCGGCGTCAGGGCGGGGTCGAGCCGGGGCCCGAGACGCGCTCCTGGAAGCCGCCGATCAGGTCCTGAAAGCGGCGGCGGACCTTGGTCCAGCGCCGGTCGTGGCGGTACGTGCGGAGCCGGGAGCGGGCCCTGGCCCGGTGGCGGCGGCGGTAGAAGTGCTTGGACCACCAGGAGCCGGGGCGGGCGAGCCGGACGGCGCCGACGATCGCCACGAAGGGGACGAAGACCCCCATCACGGCCATCCGGAACTTCCCCTTCACCAGACTGACCAGGATGAAGAGGAAGTTGAGCACGACGGTGACGATGAAGGCGGCCCGGTCCTGGCGCTCGTCCTCGGACACGTCGTCGACGCCGAGCGGCGAGAAGCCGCTCAGGGCGAGCATCACCAGGGCCGCGGTGAGCACGACCACCTCGACGCTCTTGCGGCCGTCCTCGCTCCAGTACACGTCGTCCAGGTGGAGGATGAGCGCGAACTCGTCCAGGACGAGCCCCGCGCCGATCCCGAAGACGACCGCGAAGACGGCGGCGCCGACGCCGTGCCGGCCGCTGCCCACCGCGCCGAAGCCGCCGACCACGGAGAGGACGACGCCGGGCACGACGTGATGGATGTGGAGCCCGCCCGAGGAGACGTTCCCGAAGGGGCCCTTCCCCGCCCGGATGAGACGGGTGATGGTCCGGGTGACCAGGAACGTCACGACAAATGAGGTCAGGGCGAGGAGCAGCGGAAGCTTCCCCGGTTCGAGGATGTTCCGCGAGAACCAGTGACCCATGCCACCCCCTTCCGAAATGCGCGTTATGCGCAATCTACCGCCCGGAACCGGCGATTACCCTGCCCGGATGGACGGCCTGCGTTTCGCCTTCGGCACCCTCACCGTGCTCCCCACCCGCATCACCCGCTGGGACCGGGACGCGGCGCGCGCCGGCATGCTCTGCGCCCCGCTCGCCGGGCTGACCGTCGGCCTGGTCTCCGCCGCGCTCGGCACGGCGTTCCTGCTGCTCGGCTCGGGCCCGCTGCTCGCGGCCGTCGTCACCGCCGCCACCCCCGCCGTCCTCACCCGGGGCCTCCACCTCGACGGCCTCGCGGACACCGCCGACGGCCTCGGCAGCGCCAAGCCGGCCGAGGACGCGCTGCGCGTCATGAAGCAGTCGGACATCGGCCCGTTCGGCGTGATCGCCGTGGTCCTCGTCCTGCTCGCCCAGGTCGCCGCGCTCTTCCACCTGTACGAGGAGGGCTGGGCGCACGGCGCGGCCGGCGCCGTCCTGGCCGCCACCGCCGCCCGCCTCGCCCTCACCCACGCCTCCCGCCACGGCGTCCCGCCGGCCCGGCCCGAGGGGCTCGGCGCGATCGTCGCCGCGACGGTCCCGGTCCGCTCCGCCACCCTGGTGACGGCCGCGTTCCTGATCCTGGCCGCCGGGGCGGGCCTGCTGCTCTCCCCGTACGACGCGGTCCTCAACGTCCTGGCGGCGGGCGCCGCCCTGGGCGCGGCGGCGCTGCTGCTGCGCCGGTGCGTGCGCCGGTTCGGCGGGGTCACGGGCGACGTGTTCGGCGCGGTGGAGGAGACGGCGGCGACGGCGGCCCTGATGGCGCTGACGCTGGGGTGATCGTTTCGTGACCGGCGGCCGGACAACCATCGGCGCCGCCGCCCGGTCATGAGGGCGTGACCAGACCCCTCGCCCGTACCGTCAGCGCCGTCGCCGGAGCCGTCCTGCTGCTCGGCGCCTGCGACCCGGGAGCCGCGGACGCACCCGGCGCCGCCCGTCCCACCCCCCTCTTCTCCGAGCCCGCCTCCCGGCAGGTCGGCCTCGCGCTGCGGCACACCCGGGAGACCGGCGGCGCCGACCTGCGCCAGACGGTCACCTTCACCTCGGAGAAGGGCGACGCCGTCCAGAACCTCACCGGGCGGCTGGACTTCGCGGGCTCGCGCGGCGAGGCGGCACACACCTGGCGCATCGCCCCCGGCTTCCCCGAAGAGGCCCGCAGGACGATCCTCGGCACCCTGCCCGGACGCGGCACCGGCGACGCCTCCGGCCGGTACGCGGTGGACACCCGGACCATCCACTACCGGGCCGCGTCGGCCGGGTACTGGCTGCGGTACGAAGGCGACGTCGAACCGTTCCCGGGCACCGACTCGATCGACCACCTCCGGGGCACCGCGAGCCCGATCGGCGGCACCCTCCTGGAGGTGCTCGGCGGCGTGCGGCCCGCCGAGGCGCGGGAGCTCGCGGGCGGCGGGCGCTCCTACCGGGCGGACTTCCCGCTGGCCGAGGCCCTGGAGCTCTTCCCGTACGACCTGCGGCAGGAGTTCGTGCCCGCGCCCCTCAACGCCGGCGCGCCGGGTGCACCCGTCCCCGTGGCCGTCGAGGTGGACCGCGAGGGCAGGATCACCCGGGCCTCGGCCGACCTGACGTCCCTGCTGGACAAGGGGAGGGACGGGGCGCTCACCGGGGTGACCGGGCTCCGCGCGGAGCTGGCGCTGAGCGGCTTCGGCGCGCCGGAGCCGCCCCTCGACACCGTTCCCGGCGGGCGGGTCCTGGCGGGCGCCTCGGCGGTCGTCACCCTCTACGGGGCCCGGCCCGGTGACTGCCTGGACTTCAACACCGGCATGCGGCACCGCAGGCTGGTGGTCCGGGTGCCCTGCGCCGGCCCCCACGACGGCGCGATCGTCGAGCAGCATTCCCTGCCCGGCACCTTCCCCGGAACGGAGGAGGCCGCCGAGCGGGCCCGACGGGCCTGCGCGGCGGCCGGGGAGCGGGGGGCCGGCGGAACCCCCTGGCGCACCTGGTCGACCGAGGAGGAGTGGACGGAGCACGGCGAGGGCCGGGCCACCTGCTACACGGTCAGCAGGGCTGCCGCCACACCCCCAGTTCGTACCGCTTCCGCATCGAGCTGAGGCCCAGCTCCCGGGCCTCCGGACAGAACCGACCCGTCGCCAGCTCGTACTCGACGTGGAAGACGGCCTTGCCCGCCTTCACGAACGGGGTGAGCAGGTCGCACTCCTCGTACTGGGCGCACTGCTCGTTGACCGCGAAGTCGAAGTCCGCGAGGAGCTCCGGGATCTGGTCGAGGTCGTTCTTGAGGCCGACCGCGAGGCCGCGCTCGTGGGCCAGACGGGCGATCAGGCGGTTGTAGCGGAGCTGGTCGGCGGCGGTGAGGGGGAAGCCGGTGGTGTTCTTGTAGCCGTCCATGTTGTCGGGCTCGACGGCGTCGAAGCCCTTGTCGCGGCACATGTCGAGGCGTTCGGCCATCAGGGGGCCGAGGACGTCGGTGCGGCGGATGTCGAGCCAGCGCTCGCCCTCCCAGCCGTTGCCCCGGCCGAGCAGGGCCTTCGGGAAGCGGTCGGCGTCCGGACGGAAGTCCTCCCAGGCGCCGGTGGAGAGGTAGCAGATCACCTTCCGGCCCCGGGCGTGCAGGTCCTTCACGGCGGACGCCGGGTGCTCGAAGCCGTCGATGTCGTACACGGGGACGTCGACCGTCGGGTCGAGCCGACCACTGAGCTGCCACTGCCAGGCGAGACCGGGCTTCGGCCGCCAGCGCTCCTCCGCCCGCTTGGCGTCGGGGGCGGGGCCGGGGTCGGGGGACGTCGTCGTGCAGGCGGTGGCGAGGAGCAGGAACCCCGCGAGCAGGAGGGGCAGTCGTCTCATCGGGCGGGCTCCGGGAGGTGCGGGAGGGTGCCCCGGGGCCCTCGAAGGTGACGAGCGGGTCGGCACGGGCCCCAGGGCCTGTCCGGCGGATCATGGTCGCGGCCCCGGCCATGATCCGCCGGACAGGCCCTAGCGGTGGGCGGTGGGTCGTACCAGCAGAACACAGGTGAGGACGGCGAGCGCGGCGGCCGCTCCCCCGGTCGCCGCCGGGCCCGCCGCGGGCAGCGCGGTCTGCGCGGCCGCCGCGAGCAGGCAGACGGTGGCGGCGCCGAGCACCGCGCCGAAGGCCTGGAGCAGCAGCCCGAGCCAGAGCGCGGTCCCGACGAGGAGCAGGGCGAGCAGGTCCGGGAGCGCCGGCCGGGGCGCACCCGGCCAGAGCAGGGTCACGGCCAGGAGGAGGGCGGTGAGGACGGCGAGGTAGCCGCCGAGGCAGAGGACCAGGGTGCCGGTGGCGGCCCGCCGGAACTCGCGGGCGGTGGTGAGGGTCCGCAGCCGGGTCAGGGCCCCGTCCCGGAAGCGGTGCAGCAGCCATTCGGCGGGCCCCATGGAGAGGGTGAGGGCGACGACGGCCCCCGCGCCGCTCACCGGGGTGGTGCCGACGCCCGCGTGCAGGACCAGCAGGCCGCTGCCGAGGCCGAAGAGGCCGTACGGGAGCGAGGCCGCGCGCGGGGGTCCGCCGCGTCCCGCCGCCGCCCGCCGCAGGCCCGGCCGGAGCACGCGCGCGGCCAGGACGGTGGCGGCGGTGAGGGAGGCGAGGAGGAGGCCGATCCGCAGGGGGTCGGGCAGGTCCCGGTGGAAGGCGGGGACGGCTCCGGCGAGCGGCACCAGGGCGCCGAGCAGGGCCCGTTCGCGGCCGAGGACCAGGAGGACGGTCGCGGCGGCGAGGTAGAGCGCCTGCCCGGCGGCGAAGACGGCCGCCGGGCCCTCGCCGGGCGCGGCGACCGCGAGGGCGACGCCCGTCCCGGCGAGGGCGCCCGGGGGTGCGCCGGTGAGCAGGGCGCGGGCGGCGGCGGGCCGGTCGCCGAGGCCGAGCCAGGTGTACGCGCGGTGGGACAGGGCCTGGTTCCAGACCCAGCCGGTGACGGCCCCGGCGAGCAGCGGAACCGTTCCGCCGGGGAGCCCGGACCGGCCCTGCTCCCCCACGAGCAGCGGGGCGGCGAGCACGTACGCGAGGCCGGGCAGCGCGAAGACGAGCCCGCGCAGGAGGCAGTTCGCGAGCCCGCCGTGCCAGGGCCCGGCGGGCGGCGCCGCCGGGGCGGGGTGGCGCCGCTCCACACGCGCGTAGAGGTCCTCGGCGAGGGCGAAGGAGTCGGCGCGGCCGTAGGTGCGCCGGATGTGGTCGTCGGTCATGCCGTCGGACTCCAGGAGCGCGGCCACCTCGTCGGGGTGCACGGCGGCGGCGACGAACCCGTCGAGCCGCTCGGCGAGTTCGTCGAGGGGGTCGGGGGTGGGGTCCGTGTCCGGGGCCTTCTTCGGCTTCGGGATCTCCAGGGCCTCCGGGGCCTTCGGTGTCTCCTCCCGGCGGGGTCTCGGGATCGACGGCAGGGTGTCTTCCTCCGTCGGGGGTTTCGGCCAGGGGGAGCCGCTCATGCCGGGGCGCCTCCCGCCACGAGGTCCGCCGGGGGGCGGCGGACGGCGGGGGTCCGGGCAGGGCGGCGTTCCGGGTCGGGGCGGGGGGACGGGGCCGCGCCCGCCAGTTCGCGGTAGATGCGGCGGAAGCCGTCCACCGAGCGGCGCAGGGTGAAGCGGTCGACGACCCGCTGCCGGGCCAGGCGGCCCAGTTCGGCGCGGCGGGCGCCGTCGCGCAGGAGGGCGGAGAGCGCGGCGGCCATGACGGCCGGTTCGCGGGGCGGGACGACGATCCCGGTGTCGCCGACGGCCTCCCGTACCCCTCCGACGTCCGTGGAGACGGTGGCGCGGCCGCAGGACATGGCCTCGATGAGGGAGAAGGGGAAGCCCTCGCTGATGGAGGAGAGCACGACCACGCTGCCGGCCGCGTAGGCCGAGGGCACGTCGGCGACGCGGCCCTCGAAGGTGACGCCGTCGGTGACGCCCAGTTCGGCGGCGAGCTTCTCCAGGCGGGTCCGGTAGTCCTCGTTTCCGGCGGGCACGGGGCCGAACAACCGCAGCCGCAGCGCGGGGAGTTCGGCGCGGCAGATCGCGTACGCCCGGATCAGGGTCTCCAGGTCCTTGATGGGGTCGACGCGTCCGCACCAGCTGAGGGTGGGGGTCGCGGGCTCGGGGCCGGCCTCGGGGAAGAGGGCCGGGTCGACGCCGTTGTAGACGGTGCGGATGCGGTCGGCGGGGGCGCCGCCGCGCTCCTCCCAGCGCCGGTTGTACCGGTTGCAGGGGGTGATGAGGTCGGCCTTGCGGTAGCCGAGGGTGTTCAGCTCGCGGTAGAAGGCGAGCATCAGGGCCTTGACGGGCCAGGACTGCTTCTCGGTGCGGTAGCCGAGGTACCGCTCGCGGAGGTAGATGCCGTGTTCGGTCAGCAGGAAGGGGACCCCTTCGAAGTGCTGCGCGGCGAGGGCCGGCAGGGTGGCGAGTCCGCTGGAGACGGCGTGCGCCACACCGCCGGTGGATATCCGGGCGGCGAGCGGGCGCAGGGCGTGTTCGAGCAGGTCGGTGGCGGTGAGGGCGTCGTGGACGGTGGGCCGGGCCGCGCGCGTCGGCAGGTGCGGCATGGCCCACGTCCACATCAGGGAGCGCAGGGCGGCCTCGGAGCGGAGGGCGGCGGTCAGCCTCCCCTGCCGGGCGAGGGCGGCCAGCTCGTACAGGCTGGTGCCGAAGTCGTAGCCGGTCCCCGGGTCGAGCAGGGAGAGCAGGAGCCGTTCGTACGTGTCGAGGAAGCGGCGGCGCTCCCCTCCCCGGGGGGCCCGGCGCACGCGGACGGGCGCCGGGCCCCAGAGGGGGAACGCGGTGTGCCGGACGACGTTGGACGGCAGGTCCCAGGTGACGGGCTCCCGTCCGCTGCCGGTGAGGGCGAGGACGTCGAAGCGCACCTCGGGCATGCCCCGGACGAGCTGGTCGCACCAGGTGCTGACCCCGCCGTGGACGTGCGGATAGGTGCCTTCGGTGAGCATGGTGACGTGACGGCCACGGCTCGGCATGTGCGGTTCCCC
This sequence comes from Streptomyces cinereoruber, assembly GCF_009299385.1. NCBI lineage: Bacteria > Bacillati > Actinomycetota > Actinomycetes > Kitasatosporales > Streptomycetaceae > Streptomyces > Streptomyces cinereoruber. The sequence continues at coordinate 2,227,845 of NZ_CP023693.1, forward strand.
CCGGAACGTGCTGGGTCAGGTGGTCGGGACGGTGAGGGTGACGGCGCTCTGGAGGAGTTCGGGCGAGGTCCAGGCGGAGCGGGTCCCGGCGTAGGCCGTGCCGAAGGCGGTGGTGCCGAGGAGCAGCTTCTTGCGGGTGCCCTCGGGGGCGGTCACGGGCGCGACGACCCCGGAGGGGGCCTTGACGGTGACGGTGGTGCCGATCCGGTAGGCGGTGACCTTCCCGGCGGCGAGGGCCCGGTCCCAGGCGGCGCGGCGGGTCAGCTCGGTGCCGACGTCCCGCTGGGCCGGGTTGACCAGCGGCGCGGAGGGCGCGAACAGGGCCCGGTAGTCGGCCAGTACGCGGTCGAGGACGGGGTAGAGCAGCCGCTCCTCGGCCAGGTTGGACTGGTGCACGTAGTGCGGGCGCGGGTCGTTGCCGAGGACGTGGGAGAGCGCGATGCGCGCCTCCTGCGGGACGATGTGGTCGGCGTAGCCGGTGGCGAGGGGCAGCGGGGCGGGCAGGCAGGTGGAGGCCGGGTCGGCCTCGCAGATGCCGCTGCCGCCGTCGGCGCGGGAGGTGTAGACCCAGTTGTACTCGTCGGCCATCTCGGCGGCGGTGCCCACGTTGTAGTACACGTTCATGGGGTGGCGGGGCACGGTCTGCGCGGCGCCGGTCGCGGTGCCGACGGTGCGCTGCCGCGGCTCGCGGGAGTTGTCGCTGGCGATCCACTTCACGCCGTTGTCGGCGAGGGCGCCGGCGAGGTTCGGGTTGTCGGCGGACTGCTGGGGCAGGGTCTTCAGGCCGGAGTGCTCGCCGGTGACGAGTTCGGAGCGGTCGACGGAGATGCCCTTGCGGACGGCCCAGTCGTGGTTGTCGCGGATCTGCGCGGACAGCTCGGCGCGGCTGACCCAGAGGGTGTTGCCCTTGGTGTCCGTGGCGCACCGCCAGGGGACGGTGGTGGTGTCCTGGACGCAGCCGAGGAAGGGGTGGGTGTAGGTGTGGTTGATCCACCGGTACTGGGCGCGGTCGGCGACGAGCCGGTCGGTGAGCGGGTCGGAGCCGCCGTGCTCGGCCTTCCACTGCTCGCCCTGGCCGCCGTTGTAGACCATGTCGAGGGTGAAGCCGGAGGCCTTCTGCCAGGCGGCGGCGTACTGGGCGTCCGCGGCGGTCATGCGGATCGGGGCCGTGCCCTCGCCGTCGCCGCCGGCGCAGTCGAAGTCGCCGGGGGTGCAGTCGCGTTCGGGGTCCCAGCGGGCGTCGGGGGCGAAGACGTCGTCCACGTGGACGGAGAGGTAGTTGCGGCTCTGCCCGAGGTGGATGCCCTGGGTGAGCCATTCGACGATGCCGCGGGCGAGGGCCCGGAACTGCCGCTGGTACCGGTTGTACGCGAAGGTGACGACCAGCTCGCGGCGCCCGTCGGCCGCGTACTCGCCGACGAGGCTGGCCCGCCCGCCGCCGTCGACGGGCACGTCGAGGTAGCTGGTGTAGCCGGCGCGGGGGCGGCCCGCGTAGCCGTAGCTCTCGGCGATCGCCGGGTCGTTGTCCTCGAAGGTGAGCGAGCCGGCGAGGTAGCGGAAGGGGCCCGCCCTCCCGGCGGGGGTGACGGAGGTGGTGACCCCGTCGAGGACGCCGGAGAGGCCGCCGTCGCCGGTGTAGTCGAGACCGACGCCCGGGTGCGACCAGGTGTAGGCGTCGACCTGCGGGATGCCGAAGGTCCGCTCGTACGCCTGGAGCGCGGTCTGCTCGGCGGAGCCGGCGCCGAAGGCGGTCTCGTGGGGCAGGACGACGCCCTGGTACTTGGCGCGGGGCCGCCCGTCGACCCTGTCGCTGAGGAAGGCCTGGTCCACGACCGGCCGGTTCGGGTCGTTCAGGTCGATCCTGCGGTACGGGACGCCGGAGCCCTCCAGCTCGGCGGTGATCGCCCCGACCGCGCTGCCGCCGTCGTCCACGACCAGGACGGTGAGGTCGATGCGCGGCATCGGGGCGGTGGCGGCCTGCGCGGACGGCACGGCGGTGGCGACGAGCGCGGCGACGGCGAGGGCCGCCGTCCGGGCTATGCGGCGCGCGGGGCGGGCGGTGCGGGCCGGGGCGGGGTCGCCCGGGGCGGTGCGGGACGTGTTTCCGGGCATGCGGATTCGGCCGGAGTCCATCGGTGGTTTCCCCCTCTGCAGGACCGCGCCGGGCCGGGACGGGACCGGGCGGGCCTGTGGAGACGTCGCAGATGGTGCGAAGGCGAGGGCGTCGCCCTTGCGTGATTGAGGCGAGTGTGGAGGGAGCTCTGCCGGCCAGGCCGGTAAACATGAAAGAGACACCACGGATGAGTGAATCAACGCCGCCGTGAGCGAACCGGGTGAGCGAGCGTAGGCTCGTCACCGGCGCTCTCCGGGCCGAAATACGATGCGGCGGGCACGGTCGGCCCATCCCTCGACCGCCACAGAACTCAATGGAAGCGAGAAATCACCACCGTGACTGCTCTCACTCTCAGCACTGCCGGCGCGGCGACGCTGCGCGCCGACGCCCTCGTCGTCGGCGTCGCGAAGTCCGGGAAGGAGCTGATCGTCGCCCCGGGCGCCGAGGCCGTCGACAAGGCCTTCGACGGCCGGCTCGCCGCCGTCCTGGAGACCCTGGGCGCCTCGGGTGCCGAGGGTGAGGCGACCAAGCTGCCCGCCCCCGCCGGCCTCAAGGCCCCCGTCGTCCTGGCCGTCGGCCTGGGCGGTGCCCCCGAGGACGGGGAGGCGTTCGGCACGGAGACCCTGCGCCGCGCCGCCGGCACCGCGGCCCGCGCCCTCTTCGGCTCGAAGAAGGCCGCGTTCGCCCTGCCGGTCGCCGAAGCCGACGCCGTCTCCGCCGTCGCGGAGGGCGCCCTGCTCGGCGCGTACGCCTTCACCGCGTACCAGGAGGCCGGCAAGGACGCGAAGAAGCCGCTCGCCGAGGTCGCCCTGCTCGGCGCCAAGCCGCGCGACAAGGCCCACAAGGCCGCCGCCGAGCGCGCCCAGGCCGTCGCGGAGGAGATCAACCGCGCCCGCGACCTGATCAACACCCCGCCGAACGACCTGACCCCGGTGACCTTCGCCGCCGCGGTGCAGACCGCCGGCAAGGAGCACGGCCTGAAGGTCCAGGTCCTCGACGAGAAGGCCCTCGCCAAGGGCGGCTACGGCGGCATCCTCGGCGTCGGCGCCGGCTCGGAGAACCCGCCGCGCCTGGTCCGCGTCGCCTACACCCACCCGAAGGCGGAGAAGACCCTCGCCCTGGTCGGCAAGGGCATCACCTACGACTCGGGCGGCATCTCCCTGAAGCCGGCCGGCCACAACGAGACGATGAAGTGCGACATGAGCGGCGCCGCCGCCGTGTTCTCCACCGTCGTCGCCGCGGCCCGCCTCGGCCTGGAGGCCAACGTCACCGGCTGGCTGGCGCTCGCCGAGAACATGCCGTCCGGCTCCGCCACCCGCCCGGGCGACGTCCTGCGCATGTACAGCGGCAAGACCGTCGAGGTCCTGAACACCGACGCCGAGGGCCGCCTGGTCCTGGCCGACGCGCTGACCCGCGCCTCCGAGGAGAACCCGGACGCGATCGTCGACGTGGCGACCCTGACCGGTGCGATGATGCTGGCGCTCGGCAGCCGCACCTTCGGCATCATGGCCAACGACGACGAGTTCCGCTCCACGATCCACGAGATCGCGGAGGAGGTCGGCGAGGCGTCCTGGCCGATGCCGCTCCCGGCGGACCTGCGCAAGGGCATGGACTCCCCCACCGCCGACATCGCGAACATGGGCGAGCGGATGGGCGGCGGCCTGGTCGCCGGCCTCTTCCTCCAGGAGTTCGTGGGCGAGGGCATCACCTGGGCCCACCTGGACATCGCGGGCCCGGCCTTCCACGAGGGCGCCCCGTACGGCTACACCCCCAAGGGCGGCACCGGCTCCTCGGTCCGCACCCTGGTGCGCCTGGCCGAGCGGGCCGCCGAGGGCGAGCTCTGAGCACCGCGCCACCCCGTGCGACGGACGGCCCCGGGCTGCGTGCCCGGGGCCGTCCCCGTTCGCTCCCGACGTAACCGCGACGGAATCCGCGGGTTCGTCCGCGGTCCGGAACCCTCCGTACGGACGATCGGCCGTCCCGGAGGGCGGCCCCGCGTCCCGCCATCCGCCAACAAGTGCGAAGATGGGTTCTCGGCAGGACAGGGCCCCCATCACAGGGCCGGAAAATAAGCGGCCGAATACCAGCCGCCGCCCGGTCATGGACGACCGGCGACGAGCGCACATGCATGGAGGACGTGACGTGGCGAACGACGCCAGCACCGTTTTCGACCTAGTGATCCTCGGCGGCGGTAGCGGCGGTTACGCCGCGGCGCTGCGCGGAGCGCAGCTGGGCCTGGACGTCGCACTGATCGAGAAGAACAAGCTCGGCGGCACCTGCCTGCACAACGGCTGCATCCCGACGAAGGCCCTGCTCCACGCCGGCGAGGTCGCCGACCAGGCGCGCGAGGCGGAGCAGTTCGGTGTCAAGGCCTCCTTCGAGGGCATCGACATCAAGGGCGTGCACAAGTACAAGGACGACGTGATCGCGGGCCTCTACAAGGGTCTGCAGGGTCTCGTCGCCTCCCGCAAGGTGACCTACATCGAGGGTACGGGTCACCTCTCCTCCCCGACCTCCGTCGACGTGGACGGCCGTCGCGTCGAGGGCCGTCACGTCCTCCTGGCCACCGGCTCCGTGCCGAAGTCGCTGCCGGGCCTGGAAATCGACGGCAACCGGATCATCACCTCGGACCACGCGCTGACCCTGGACCGGGTCCCGGAGTCCGCGATCATCCTGGGCGGCGGCGTCATCGGCGTCGAGTTCGCCTCGGCGTGGAAGTCCTTCGGCACCGACGTCACCGTCATCGAGGGCATGAAGCACCTGGTGCCGGTCGAGGACGAGAACAGCTCGAAGCTTCTTGAGCGCGCGTTCCGCAAGCGCGGCATCAAGTTCAACCTCGGCACCTTCTTCCAGTCCGCCGAGTACACCGACAACGGCGTCAAGGTCACCCTGGCCGACGGCAAGACCTTCGAGGCCGAGGTCCTCCTGGTCGCCATCGGCCGCGGCCCGGTCTCCGCCGGCCTCGGCTACGAGGAGCAGGGCGTCGCGATGGACCGCGGCTACGTCCTGGTCGACGAGTACATGCGCACCAACGTGGAGACGATCTCGGCCGTGGGCGACCTGGTCCCCACCCTCCAGCTCGCGCACGTCGGCTTCGCCGAGGGCATCCTCGTCGCCGAGCGGCTGGCCGGTCTGAAGACCGTCCCGATCGACTACGACGGCGTGCCGCGGGTGACGTACTGCCACCCCGAGGTCGCCTCCGTCGGCATCACCGAGGCGAAGGCCAAGGAGGTGTACGGCGCGGACAAGGTCGTGGCCCTGAAGTACAACCTCGCGGGCAACGGCAAGAGCAAGATCCTGAAGACCGCGGGCGAGATCAAGCTCGTCCAGGTCAAGGACGGTGCCGTGGTCGGCGTCCACATGGTCGGTGACCGCATGGGCGAGCAGGTCGGCGAAGCGCAGCTGATCTACAACTGGGAGGCGCTGCCGGCCGAGGTCGCGCAGCTCATCCACGCCCACCCGACGCAGAACGAGGCGCTCGGCGAGGCCCACCTGGCCCTGGCCGGCAAGCCGCTGCACTCCCACGACTGACGCTCACGTCATCACAGGGCGCGACGACCACTTTCCGCAATTCGTTAGGAGCAACTGAAACCATGTCGGTTTCCGTAACCCTGCCGGCGCTCGGCGAGAGCGTCACCGAGGGCACCGTCACCCGCTGGCTCAAGGCCGAGGGCGAGCGCGTCGAGGCCGACGAGCCGCTGCTCGAGGTCTCGACCGACAAGGTCGACACCGAGATCCCCGCCCCCGCCTCGGGCATCCTGGCCTCCATCAAGGTCGCCGAGGACGAGACGGTCGAGGTCGGCGCCGAGCTGGCCATCATCGACGACGGCTCCGGCGACTCCGCCGAGGCCGAGGCCCCGGCCGCCGAGTCCGCCCCGGCGCAGGAGGCCCCGGCTCCGGAGGCCCCGCAGGCCGAGCCGTCCACCGAGACCGAGCAGCCCGCCCCGGCCCCGACGGCCGAGGCCGCCTCCGGCGGCGGTTCCGCCGAGGGCACCGACGTCGTGCTGCCCGCCCTGGGCGAGTCCGTCACCGAGGGCACCGTGACCCGCTGGCTGAAGTCGGTCGGCGAGACCGTCGAGGCCGACGAGCCGCTGCTCGAGGTCTCCACGGACAAGGTCGACACCGAGATCCCGGCCCCGGCCTCCGGTGTCCTCCTGGAGATCGTCGTCAACGAGGACGAGACCGCCGAGGTCGGCGCCAAGCTGGCCGTCATCGGTGCCGCGGGCTCGGCCCCGGCCGCCGCCCCGGCGCAGGAGGCCCCGGCTCCCGAGGCCGCTCCGGCCCCGAAGCAGGAGGAGGCCCCCGCGGCTCCCGCCCCGGCCCCGGCTCCCGCCCCGGCCGCTCCCGCCGCCCAGGCCCCGGCTCCGGCCGCCCCGGCTCCGGCTCCGGCCGCTCCGGCCCAGGCCGCTCCGGCCGAGGACGGCGCCTACGTGACCCCGCTGGTCCGCAAGCTCGCCACCGAGAACGGTGTCGACCTGGGCTCCGTCAAGGGCTCCGGCGTCGGCGGCCGCATCCGCAAGCAGGACGTCCTCGCGGCCGCCGAGGCCAAGAAGGCCGCCCAGGCCCCGGCCGCCGCCGCTCCGGCCGCGTCCGCGCCGAAGGCCCCCGCTCTGGAGGCCTCCCCGCTGCGCGGCCAGACCGTCAAGATGACCCGCATGCGCAAGGTCATCGGCGACAACATGATGAAGGCGCTGCACGGCCAGGCCCAGCTGACCTCGGTCGTCGAGGTCGACATCACCAAGCTGATGAAGCTGCGCGCCCGCGCCAAGGACGCCTTCGCCGCCCGTGAGGGCGTCAAGCTCTCCCCGATGCCGTTCTTCGTGAAGGCGGCGGCCCAGGCGCTGAAGGCCCACCCGGTCATCAACGCCCGGATCAACGAGGACGAGGGCACGATCACCTACTTCGACACCGAGAACATCGGTATCGCGGTGGACTCCGAGAAGGGTCTGATGACCCCGGTCATCAAGGGTGCGGGCGACCTCAACATCGCCGGCATCTCGAAGAAGACCGCGGAGCTGGCCGGCGCCGTGCGCGCCAGCAAGATCACGCCGGACGACCTGGCCGGCGCGACCTTCACCATCTCCAACACCGGTTCGCGCGGCGCGCTGTTCGACACGATCATCGTGCCCCCGAACCAGGTCGCCATCCTGGGCATCGGCGCCACCGTGCGCCGTCCGGTCGTCATCGACCACCCCGACCTGGGCGAGACGATCGCGATCCGCGACATGACGTACGTCGCGCTGTCCTACGACCACCGTCTGGTGGACGGCGCCGACGCCGCCCGCTACCTGACGGCCGTCAAGGCGATCCTGGAGGCCGGCGAGTTCGAGGTGGACCTCGGTCTGTAGTCGCGTGCGGGCGGGCTCCGGTCCGTCCGCAACGTAACGAGCCTCACCTGCGGCGCCCCCGTCCGGAAGTGTTTCCGGACGGGGGCGCCGCCGTATTGTCTAAGGGTCAACACTCCCCGAGGAGCCCTTCATGACCGTCCCCGTCGTCCACTCGCTGCGCGAACAGATCCGCGAGCACATCGTGGAGGGGATCGTCAGCGGCCGCTGGAAGCCGGGCGAGCGGATCGTGGAGCGCCGGATCGCGACCGAGCTGGAGGTCAGCCAGACCCCGGTCCGCGAGGCGCTGCGCGAGCTGGAGTCGCTGCGGCTGATCGAGTCGGCGCCCAACAAGGGCGTCCGGGTCCGCAACCTGACCGCGGCCGACCTGGAGGAGAGCTACCCCGTACGGGCCGGTCTGGAGCAGATCGCGGCCGAGCTGGCGGCCGGGCGCCTCTCGGCGGACTGCTCGGCCCTGGAGCCGCACGTGGCGGCCCTGTACGAGGCGGACGCGGCCTCGGACGGGACGGCGCAGGTGCGGCACACGGTGGCCTTCCACCGGGAACTGGTGAAGGCCGCCGGGAACGCCGTGCTGCTGCACACCTGGGAGACGCTCGGCATCGAGGTCTTCACGGCCCTCTCGATCCGCTGGCTGGGGACGGTCCAGAAGTCGTACGCGGAGGAGCACCAGGAGCTGGTGGAGGCCTTCCGGCGGGGCGACCCGAACATCGGCGCGCTGGTGAAGGCGCACGTCCTGGGCTGCGCGCCGCGCGCCTGACCGTACAGAGACACCAGCGGGTCCGCTCTCCGGCGGGCCCGCTTCTTCGCGTCGTAGGACCGCTCATCCGTGCGCGCACCCCCTCAGAAAACCGCCCCCACCTGCGAAAACAAGGCACCGGGTGCCCCTTTTCGCGGCACCCTGTGCCGACTTTCTCGATCTGAAGAGGTTTTCGCCTTCAACCCTTTGATCGATCATCGATCGCCGGTTTACAGTCTTCGGCGGGCCACACCCGGCCCTCCGCCCTGTCCTGCCAGACAAGGGCCCCATCTTCACCCCCACCTGTCCGGAAGGCGGCGATCATGACCGATCCCGTAGGCAAGATTCCGAGCGAGCTCGACCAGCTCCCGGACCGTGACACCGAGGAGACCGCCGAGTGGGCGGCTTCCCTGGACGCCGTCACCAAGGCCGCCGGCCCGCACCGGGCCGCCTACCTGATGCGCCGCACGCTCCAGCACGCCGAGGGCGCGGGCCTCGCCCTCCCCAAGCTCCTGGAGACGGACTACGTCAACACCATCCCCACCTCCGCCGAGCCCTCGGTCACCGAGACCGGCGGCGACGAGGAGATGGAGCGAAGGATCACCGCCTGGAACCGCTGGAACGCGGCCGCGATGGTCACCCGCGGCTCCAAGTACGGCGTCGGCGGCCACATCGCCACCTTCGCCTCCGCGGCCTGGCTGTACGAGACGGGCTTCAACCACTTCTTCAAGGGCAAGGAGTCCCCGGACGCCCCCGGCTCCGGCGACCAGCTCTACATCCAGGGCCACGCCTCCCCCGGCATCTACGCCCGCGCCTTCCTCGACGGACGCCTGAACGAGGCGCACCTCGACAACTTCCGGCAGGAGTCCGGCGGCAACGGCCTGCCCTCCTACCCGCACCCGCGCCGCCTCCCCTGGCTGTGGGAGTTCCCGACCGTCTCCATGGGTCTGGGCCCGCTCTCCGCGATCTACCAGGCGCGCTTCAACCGCTACCTGACCAACCGCGCCATCAAGGACGTCTCCGCCTCGCACGTGTGGGCGTTCCTCGGCGACGGCGAGATGGACGAGCCCGAGTCGACCGCGGCCCTCGCGCTCGCGGCCCGCGAGGGCCTGGACAACCTGACCTTCGTCATCAACTGCAACCTGCAGCGCCTCGACGGCCCGGTCCGCGCCAACTTCAAGATCGTGCAGGAGCTGGAGGCCCAGTTCCGCGGCGCCGGCTGGAACGTCGTGAAGTCGCTGTGGGGCAACGCCTGGGACGAGCTGTTCGCGCTCGACACCACCGGCGCCCTGGTCCGCCGCCTCCGCGAGGTCCCGGACGCGCAGGTCCAGACGTACCAGACCCGCGACGCCGCCTACATCCGCCAGGACTTCTTCGGCAAGGAGCCGGCGCTCGTCGAGATGGCGAAGCTGCTGAGCGACGACAAGATCCTGGAGTGCTTCCACCTCTCGCGCGGCGGCCACGAGCCGCGCAAGGTGTACGCCGCGTACAAGGCCGCCCTGGAGTTCAAGGGCGCGCCGACGGTCATCCTCGCGCAGACCGTCAAGGGCTTCACCCTCGGTGAGGGCTTCGCGTCGAAGAACGCGAACCACCAGATGAAGAAGCTCTCCACCGACGAGTTCAAGAACATGCGCGACCTGCTCGGACTCCCCATCTCCGACGCGCAGTTCACCGACGGCCAGGTGCCCTACGGCCACCCCGGCGCCGACTCCCCCGAGGTCCGCTACCTCCAGGAGCGCCGCGCGGCGCTCGGCGGTCCGGCCCCGGCCCGCCGCGTCCACCCGCTGGCCCCGCTGCCGGCCCCGGCCGAGAAGGCGTTCACCGCCTTCGACAAGGGCTCCGGCGCGCAGTCGATGGCCACGACCATGGCGTTCGTGCGCCTGGTCAAGGACCTGATCCGCGACAAGGAGACCGGCAGGCGCTGGGTCCCGATCGTCCCGGACGAGGCCCGCACCTTCGGCATGGAGAGCCTCTTCCCGTCCCTCGGCATCTACTCGCCGAAGGGCCAGACGTACGAGCCGGTCGACCGCGACCAGCTGATGTACTACAAGGAGGCCAAGAACGGCCAGATCCTCAACGAGGGGATCACCGAGGCCGGTTCGATGGCCGATTTCATCGCCGCTTCCACCGCGTACTCCACGCACGGCGAGGCGATGATCCCGTTCTACATCTTCTACTCGATGTTCGGCTGGCAGCGGACCGCCGACCAGATGTGGCAGCTCGGCGACCAGCTCGGCCGCGGCTTCCTCGTCGGCGCCACCGCCGGCCGCACCACCCTCACCGGTGAGGGCCTCCAGCACGCCGACGGGCACTCGCCGGTGATCGCGGCCACCAACCCGGCGGCCCTGACGTACGACCCGGCGTTCGCCTACGAGGTCGCGGCCATCGTCAAGGAGGGTCTGCGCCGGATGTACGGCGAGGCCGCCGAGGGCGAGGACCAGGACGTCTTCTACTACCTCACGGTCTACAACGAGCCGATGCCGCAGCCCGCCAAGCCGGCCGGGATCGACGAGGGCATCGTCAAGGGCCTGTACCGCTTCAACACGGCCGAGTCCGCCGGGCTCGACCTCCCCGCGAACTCCTCCCGCATCCAGCTGCTCTCCTCCGGCACGGCCATCCACTGGGCCCTGGAGGCGCAGAAGCTGCTCGCCGCCGAGTGGGGCGTGGCCGCCGACGTGTGGTCGGCGACCTCCTGGACGGAGCTGCGGCGCGACGCCCTGGAGGCGGACGCGGCGCTGCTGCGCGGCGAGGAGCGGGTGCCGTACGTCCGCGAGGCCCTGGCGGGTGCCGAGGGCCCGGTGCTCGCGGTCTCCGACTACATGCGCCAGGTCCCGGACCAGATCGCGCAGTGGGTCGAGCAGGACTGGTCCTCGCTCGGCGCCGACGGCTTCGGCCTCTCGGACACCCGCGACGCGGCCCGCCGCCACTTCGGCGTCGACGCGCAGTCGATCGTCGTCGCGGCCCTCGCACAGCTCGCGCGGCGCGGCGAGGTGCAGGCGTCGGCCGTGAAGGAGGCGCGCGAGCGGTACGGCCTGTAAGGGTCCTTCCGTTCCGGCGAGGCGGTCGGCACGCATGATGGAGTCATGCGTGCCGCCCGCCTCATCAAGTTGGTCCTGCTGCTCCAGTCCCGTCCGTCGATGACGGCGGCCGAACTCGCCGCCGAGCTGGAGGTGTCGGAGCGGACGGTGGCCCGGGACGCGCTCGCACTCTCGGAGGCGGGGGTGCCGGTGTACGCGGACCGGGGCAGGGCCGGCGGGTACCGGCTCGTCGGCGGCTACCGGACGCGGCTCACCGGCCTCGCCCGGGGCGAGGCGGAGGCGCTGTTCCTGTCCGGACTGCCGGGCGCGCTGCGGGACATGGGCCTGGAGGACGCGGCCTCGGCGGCACGTCTGAAGGTGTCGGCGGCGCTGCTCCCCTCGCTGCGGGACGCGCCCCGTACGGCGGCCCAGCGCTTCCACCTGGACGCGCCCGGCTGGTACCAGGAGCCCGCGACCCCGGAGCTGCTGCCCGCGCTCGCGGAGGCCGTCTGGGACGACCGGTGCGCCCGGGTGCGCTACCGGCGCGGGGACGGCACGGAGGTGGAGCGGGAGCTGCGGCCGTACGGGCTCGTCCTGAAGGCGGGCGTCTGGTACGCGTGCGCGTGGACGGACGGTTCGTTCCGTACGTACCGGGTGGACCGCTTCACGGCGGTGGCGGTGGGCGGGGAGGGCTTCGAGCGGGACCCCGGCTTCGACCTGCCCGCGTTCTGGTCCGCCCGCTCCCGCGAGTTCGCACGCTCCCTGCTGCGGGCCGAGGCCGTGCTGCTCCTGACGGAGGAGGGGGCGCGGCGGCTGCCGTACGCGACGGACCGGGAGGCGGCCGAGGAGGCCCTGGCGGCGGGCACGGCGGAGGCCGACGGGCGGCTGCGGGTGACCCTGCGGGTGGAGAACGAGGAGGTGGCCTTCGCCCAGCTCCTGGGCCTGGGCCCGGAGGCGGAGGTGACGGCCCCGGCCGCGCTCCGGGAACGGTTCGCGGAGGCGGCACGGGGTTTCGGACGGCTCTACCGGTAGTCGCGCCTGTAGGCAGGCGTCTCCTTCGTCGGTCTACCGGTAGTCGTCCACCGACACGTTCTCGTCCGTCTCCTTGGCGATGATGAAGCCCCACGCGTCCGGCCGCGAGCCGTCCGCGTCCGTGAAGCCGTACTCCTTCGCCAGCTGCCCGCTGGAGAGCGAGCGGCCGTTCCAGCGGGCCCGGTCGGGGTCGGCGGCGAGGGCGGCGACCGCGCGGCCGACGTAGACCGGGGACTCGGCGACGGCGAAGTCGGGGAGCTTCTCGGCGGCGTCGCGCCAGTTCTCCTCGGTGACGCCGAAGTGGTCCAGCATCTGCTCCGAGCGGAGCCAGCCGGGGGTGAGCGCGACGGCCGTGCAGCCGGCCGGCTCCAGCTCGCGGGCGAGGCCGAACGCCATCCGGATCGGGGCGTTCTTGGCGAGGTCGTAGTAGACGTTCTCGCGGTAGCGGGTGCCGTTGTACTCCTGGGTGCCGTCGGTGACCTCGACCAGGAGGCCGCCGGGGTTGCGGACGAGCAGCGGGGTGGCGGCCGCGCTGGTGATCAGATGGCTCTTGACGCCCAGCTCCAGCATCCGCAGGCCGTCGGCGAGGTCCACCTCCCAGATCTTCTTGTCGAAGCCGGCGACGACGAGGTGTTCGCCGCCCCAGATGTCGTTGACGAGGACGTCGAGGCGGCCCCGCTCGCGGTCGATACGGTCGACCAGGGCGGCGACCTGGTCGGGTTCCAGGTGGTCGGTGGGGACGGCGATCCCCTCGCCGCCGGCGGCCGTCACCAGTTCGGCGGTCTCCTCGATGGTCTCGGTGGTCCGGCCGACCTCGCTGACCTTCTCGCGGGTGGTGCGTCCGGTGACGTAGACGGTGGCTCCGGCGGTGCCGAGCTGGACGGCGATGGCCCGTCCGGCGCCCCGGGTGGCCCCGGCGACCAGGCAGATCCGTCCGCGCAGGGGCTTGTTGTCGGATGTCTCGGTGCTCATGGGGACCAGGCTGGCAGGAAAGTAAGACACCTTCTGTCCGGATTCATTTCGGGCTTTCCGGGTGCGTCGTCCCCGCCGGGGCAGGATGCTGGTCCCGTGATGGACGAGACCGAGTTCTGGAAGATCGTCGACGCCGCCCGGGAGGACGCCGAGGGCGACGCCGAGGAGCAGGCGGACCTGCTGGTGGAGCGGCTGACCCGGCTGGACCCCGACTCGGTGCTCGACTACGCGCGCCATTTCGAGGCCCGCTACAACCGCGCGTACCTCTGGGACCTGTGGGGCGCGGCGGCCGTGCTGTTCGACGGGGCGGGCGAGGAGGTCTTCGACGCCTTCCGCTGCTGGCTGATCGGCCAGGGCCGGGAGGTGTACGAGGGGGCCGTGCACGACCCGGACGCGCTCGCGGAGCTGCTGGACGACTTCGACGCGGAGATCGACGGGGACGGCGAGGAGATCGGTTTCGCGGCGGACGAGGCGTACGAGGCGCTGACCGGCGCCGAGACGCCGGACCTGGGCATTCCGATGCCGGGGGGCGAACCGCTCGGGACCCCGATCGACCTGACGGACGACGAGGCCCTGGCGGCCCGCTTCCCCCGGCTGTGGGAGCGCTTCGGGGCGGGATGACGCGGTGACCGGGAGGCTCCCGGGCGGGCTCAGAAGTGGGTGCCGCCGTCGACGCGGACCTCGGTGCCGGTGATGAACCTGCCGTCCTCGCTCGCCAGCATCGCGACGACGCCCGCGACGGTCTCGGGGCCCGCGAAGCCCTGGCCGAGGGCGGGGGCGAGCTTCATGAAGAGCGCCATGTCGGCGTCGGCGGGGAGGCCGGGGCCGACGGACCGGCGGCTGGCGCCGCTGCCGTCGGTCATGCCGGAGGAGATCGAGCCCGGCTGGACGGCGGTGAAGCGGATGCCCCGCCCGGCGTACTCGGCGGCGAGCGCGTGGGTCATGGACTGGATGCCGCCCTTGCTGGCCGCGTAGGCGGACATGTACGGGTGGGCGAACGCCGCGGACGTCGAGGAGAAGTTCACGACGGCCGGGCCCTCGCCCTCCAGGAGGGCCGGGATCGCCTCGCGTATCACCAGGAAGGTGCCGGTGAGGTTGGTCCGGATCACCTGCTCGAAGGCGTCGAGGGTGGTCTCGTGGGTGTGCGAGGAGCGCAGGATCCCGGCGGCGTTGACCAGGACGTCCAGGCCGCCGAGCGCCTCGACGGCGGCGGCGACGCCGGCCCGTGCGGAGGTCTCGTCGGCGACGTCCAGGAGGACGGTGGTGAGGCGGACGGCGGCGGCGCCGGCCTTGTCGGCGGTGTCCTTGAGGCCGTCCTCGCTGATGTCGGCGGCGACGACCCGGCCGCCCTCGGCGAGCATGCGCAGGACGGTGGCCTGGCCGATGCCGGAGCCGCCGCCGGTGACGAGCGCGCGGCGTCCTTCGTAACGGGCTTCGTGACGGGTGGGCTGGTTCATGGGGGCGGCCTCTCGGTGTCGGGCTTCACTGCTGGAGCCCTGTCACCGTACGCCCAGGTGGCACGTTTTGCCATTACTGCATTTCGCGCACGTCTGGCAGGCGCGGGCGTACCCTGGGTGGGTGAGCGACACGACGCCCTCCCGGGCCCCCTCCCTGACGGAGCGCCGCAAGGCCGCGACGCAGCTCGACATCGCCCGCGCGGCCGTCGAGCTGTTCACCGAGCGCGGCCCGGACGACACCACGGCCGAGGACATCGCCCTGCGGGCCGGGGTCGCGCTGCGCACCTTCTACCGGTACTTCCGCTCCAAGCAGGACGCCGTCGCCCCGCTCCTCGCGGGCGGCGCCGACCGCTGGCGCGCCGGCCTGGCCGCCACCGCGCCCGGCACGCCCCTGGCCGAGGCCCTGGAGCGGTCCGTCACCGCGTCGCTGACCCCGGCGGACGCGGAGGCCGAGGAGGAGCTGCGCCGGACCCGGGGGCTGCTGCGCGCGGCCACCGGGGACCCCGCCCTGCGGGCCGTCTGGTACCGGGTCAACCAGGAGTCCGAGGAGCGGCTGCGCGAGGTCCTCGCCGGGCTCGCGGGCCCGGACGCCGACCCGCTGGGGGTGCGGCTCGCGGCGGCGGCGGCCACGGACGCGATCCGGATCGCCCTGGAGGGCTGGGCGGAGCCGGACGGCGAGCCGCCGGTGCGCGGCGAGGGCTCCCCGGCGTCCCTGGCGGTCCGCTGCCTGCGCGAACTGACCGGCGGAATCGCGATGTTGAAGGAGTGACGGAAGAGAACGGGCCTCCTCAGCCCACCAGCGACCGTCCCATGCACACGTCGTCCACGTACTCCCCGTCGATCAGGAACTCCCCCGGCAGGACGCCCTCCACCGCGAAGCCCTCGGAGGCGTAGAGCGCGCGGGCCGGGGCGTTGTGCCCGAGGACCCGCAGGGTGAGCCGGGTGGCGCCCCGCTCCCGCGCCAGGTCCCCGGCCGCCCGCAGCAGCGCCCTGGCGACGCCCTTCCCCCGGGCGGACTCGGCGACCACCAGGCCCTGGATCTGGAGCACGTGCGCGTGGGAGGCGAGCGGGATGGACTGCGCGACCCGGACGTAGCCGACGAGTTCGCCGCCGCGCACCGCCACCAGGTAGTCCTCGGGGAGGTGGCGGTCGTCGAAGAAGGGGCCGTACGGCGGGACCGGCGCGGGCACCACCGCGTGGAGGGTGGACCAGGTGTCCCGGTCGAGGACGCCGAGGTCGACGTCGTCGCCGTGGGCGGCGACGCGTATCAGCGTCTCGGGCACGTTCGTCTCGGGCTCGGTCATGACGGCCACTGTGCCATGGCGCGGCCGGTGTGCCATTCCCCGGCCGGAAGGGGGCAGGATGACCCCATGCAGCGTTCCGCCTCCCGCAAGCGCGTCGCCGTCACCGGCGCCTCCGGTCTCATCGGCTCGGCCCTGGTCCGCTCCCTGCGCGCCGACGGCCACGACGTCCTCCGCCTCGTCCGCCGCCCGGCCCGTACCGCCGACGAGGTCGAGTGGGACCCCGAGCGGCTGTACGTGGACGCCGCCGGGCTCGTCGGCGTGGACGCCGTCGTGCACCTGGCGGGCGCCGGGGTCGGCGAGCGCCGCTGGAACGAGGCGTACAAGAAGGAGATCCGGGACAGCCGGGTGCTCGGCACGACGGCGGTCGCGCAGGCGCTCGCCTCGCTCGCGGAGCCGCCGGAGGTCCTGGTGTGCGGCACGGCGCTCGGCTGGTACGGGGACACCGGCAGCCGCGCGGTCGACGAGGACGCCCCGGCGGGGACGGGCTTCCTGCCCTCGGTCTGCGTGGAGTGGGAGGCCGCGGCGGCCCCGGCCGAGGAGGCAGGCATCCGGGTCGCCTACGCCCGCACCGGTCTGGTGGTGGCCCGCGAGGGCGGGGCGTGGGGGCGGCTCTTCCCGCTCTTCCGCGCCGGGCTCGGCGGGCGGATGGGCGACGGCGGCCAGTACTGGTCCTTCATCTCCCTGCACGACGAGGTGGCCGCCCTGCGCCACATGGTCGACACGCCGTCCCTGTCGGGCCCGGTGAACCTGACGGCCCCCGAGCCGGTCACCAACCGCGAGGTGACGGCGGCGATGGGCCGGGTGCTGCGCCGGCCGACCCTCCTCACGGTCCCGGCGCCGGCCCTGCGGATCGTCCTCGGGGACTTCGCGCAGGACGTGCTGGGGAGTCAGCGGGTGCTGCCGGGGCGCCTGTTGGAGACCGGTTTCGACTTCGCGTTCCCGACGATCGACGAGGCGGTCAGGGCCGCCGCCCGCTGACGCGCGCCCCCGGCGGCAAGGCGGTCCGCGCCCCTCTCCCGACCCCTCCGTGCTCCCCCGTGCCGCGCGCACCCCGGTCGCGCGCTCCTGGCACCCGTGGGAGCGCTGCCTAGGCTCGACGCGGACCGTGAACTCCGGCATTCCGGAGGCCCGTTGGGGGCATAGGCCTCCCACCGGCCGCGCCGACCTGGGGAGGGGCACGTGCTCAGCAGCGCAGACAACACCGTCAGCAGCACGGAACACACCATCAGCACAGTCACCACGGGCGACACCGGCGGAACCGGCGGAACCGTGGACGTCGTCGTCGTGGGCGCCGGGGCGGCGGGGCTCGCGGCCGCCCACCGGCTGACCCGCGCCGGGCTCTCCGTCGCCGTCCTGGAGGCGGAGCCGTGGATCGGGGGCCGGATGGCGACCGCGTCCGTCGACGGCTTCCGGCTCGACCGGGTGGGCCCGCCGCTCACCCTCTCGTACGAGGAACTGCGGGCCCTGCCGGGCCTCGACGGCCTCGCGCTGCGGTCCTTCGCGCCGGGGGTCCTCGTGCACAGCGACGGCCGGTACGCGCGGTGGGGCGCCCCGCACCCGCGCCGGACGGCCGGAGCGCCCCGGACGGCGGGCGGCCGGAGCGTGGGGGGAGCGTTCAGCGTGGCGCGCGCCCTCGCGAGCGCCCCCCGCCGTCCGGCGGCCTCGCTCGACCAGGCGCGGCTCGGCGCGTCGCTCGTGCGGCTCGCCGCGACCCCGCCGCAGCGGATCCTGGCCCGGCCCGAGCGGACCGCGCGCGAGGCCCTGAACGCGCGGCTGCCCGCCCGGACGGTCCAGGGGGTGCTGCGGCCGCTGCTCGCGGCGCTCCTGGCCGACCCGGACCTCGGCACGTCCAGCCGGCGGGCGGACCTGGCGCTGCGCGCCTTCGCCCGGGGGCGGCTCGCGGTGCCGGAGGGCGGTGCGGCGGCGCTCCCGGAGCTGCTCGCGGCCGGGCTGCCGCCGGGCACGGTCCGTACCGGCGTACGGGTCACGGAGGCGTCCGTCTCCCGGGTCACGACGGCGGAGCACGGGGTGTTCCGCTGCCGTTCGGTGGTCCTGGCCACGGGGGCGCGCACGGCGGCGGAGCTGCTGCCGGGGCTGCGGACGCCGGCGTTCCACGCCGTGACGGTCCTGCACCACACGGCGCCGGTCGCGCCCACCGGCGATCCGGTGCTGCTCCTGGAGTCGGACCCGGGCGGGCCGGTGGCCCACACGGCCGTGATGAGCGCGGTCGACCCGGGCCGCGCCCCGGCGGGGCGGACCCTGATCACCTCGACGGTGCTCGGGACGCCGCCGGACGACACGGAGCGGCGGGTCCGCAAGCACCTCGCGACGCTGTACGGCACGTCGACGGACGAGTGGGAGCTGCTGGCGCTCCGGCACACCCCGGACGCGGTCCCGGCGATGCCGCCCGGTCACGACGGGCACCGCCCGGTCCGGCTGCTCGCGGGGCTCTACGTCTGCGGCGACCACCGCGCCACGAGCACCCCCCGGGGCGCCCTGGCCTCGGGCCACCGCGCGGCCCGCGCCCTCCTGACGGACCTGGGCGTCCGCCTCCCGGCGGAGCCCTCGGCGACGGAGGCGGCCTAGGGCCCGTCCGGCGGCTCGCGGGCCGGGACCGGTCAGCCGATCGCCGCCACCCGGTCGCGGTAGGCGCGGGCGGCGGCCGCGTCGCGGTGGGGCTCCAGGCGCCGTTCGAAGTCGCGCACGTACTCGGCGGCGCGGGCCGAGCGCATCTCGGAGGCCTCCCTGGCGGCCTCGGCGCCCAGCGCGCAGGCCTGCTCCAGTTCGCCGAGGGCGAGCCGGGAGGTGGCGAGGACGACCCGGCAGAAGAGGCGGCTGCGGGCGAAGCCGGGGGCGCGGAGCTGGAGGGCGCGTTCGGCGTGCTGGGCGGCGGGGCGGTACTGCTGGAGGTCGCGGTGGCAGTGCGCGAGCTCGTCGGCGAGCTGCGCCTCGTCGAAGGCGCGGGCCCAGTAGGGCACCTCGTCGCCGGGCCGGGCCGCCTCCAGGGCGCGTTCGGCCCGGACGAGGGAGGCGCTGCACACCCGCGCCTCCCCCAGGACGGCGTGGCCGCGCGCCTCGACGGCGTGCAGCATCGCCTGGACGACGGGCGGCGCGGCGGGCCCGACGCCCTGCTGGGCGACCCGGGCGAGCTGCACGGCCTCCCGCCCGTGGCCGAGGTAGACGGCCTGGCGGCTCATGGTGAGGAGCACGTACGAGCCGTACGCCCGGTCCCCGGCGGCCTGCGCGAGGCGCAGCGCCTGGACGAAGTAGCGCTGGGCGAGGCCGTGGGCGGCGATGTCGTACGAGGTCCAGCCCGCGAGGCGGGTGAGGTCGGCGACGGCGGCGAAGAGGCGGCGACCGGTGGACTCGCCGTACGTGCCGCGCAGCATCGGCTCGGCCTCGTGCTCCAGGTAGCGGACGAGGGCCTGGCGGGCGTGGCCGCCGCCGTAGGCGTGGTCGAGGGTGCGGAAGAGTTCGCCGACCGAGCGGAGGGCGGCGATGTCGCCGCTGGAGACGCGCTGTCCGGGGCCCCGGTCCGTACCGCGCTGGCGGGGCACGGAGAAGCGGCCCTGGGCCGGGACCCGGGGGTCGTGCGGGGGTGCCCCGGCGGAGGGGCGGGAGGGGGCGGGCTCGCCGCGCGCCACCCGTTCGTCGGCGCGGCCGATCAGCCAGTCCCGGCTGGGGACGACCAGGCCCGCCGGGGTGAAGGCGATCTTGCGGAGTTCGGCGTGGCTGCCGGAGTCCTTGCGCCACAGGCCGCTGACGATGTCGACGGCCTCCTCGGGGGTGGCGGCGAACTCCAGGCCCGCGTAGACGGGCGCGCAGGCGTCGAGGCCGAGGTCCTGGGCGGAGAGCCGGCGGCCCAGGCGGCGGGTGAAGACCTCGGCGATGAGGGCGGGGGTGGTGCCGCGCGGCTGCTGGCCGCGGAGCCAGCGGGTCACGGAGGTCTTGTCGTACCGCAGGTCGAGGCCGTGTTCCAGGCCCAGCTGGTCCACCCGTCTGGCGAGGCCCGCGTGGGAGAACCCTGCTTCGGCGATGAGCGCGGCGAGCCGGCTGTTCGGGATGCGCTGCGGGGGTCGTTCCGTCATCAGCTGTGCGGTCTCCTGTTTTCCGGGCCCGGGCGGCACCCCTGCGGACCCTCCTGGAACGGCGTGAATTTAGCGGCCCCCGCGGTCCGTACCGCCGCCTTCGCCCCACATTCATCCGATCGTGTGAGGATTGACGGCATCGCTGACGTGGGCGCCCCGCCCGGGCGCTCCGTCCGCCCGCCGGAGGGGCGGTCCCGGCGCCGCCGTACAGTGGCATGGGCGCGAATGACGCATGGTGCCGAACCGGCCCGGGATGATCCCCGGTCCCCGGACTCCCGGCACAGGAGGAGGCATGGCCGTGAGTGAGCTGCGATTCGTCCGTCTCGGCTTCGGCGAGGACGCCGTCGACTACCGGGCGGCCTGGGACAGGCAGCGCGAGGTGCACGCCGCGCGGTTCGCCGACGAGATCGAGGACACCTGCCTGCTCCTGGAGCACCCGCCGGTCTACACGGCCGGCCGGCGCACGGCGGAGAGCGAGCGCCCCCTGGACGGGACGCCGGTGGTGGACGTGGACCGCGGCGGGAAGATCACCTGGCACGGTCCCGGCCAGCTCGTCGGCTACCCGATCATGAAGCTGCCCCGCCCGGTGGACGTCGTCGCGCACGTGCGGCGCCTGGAGGAGGCCCTGATCCGCACGGCCGCCGAGTTCGGCGTGGAGACGACGCGGATCGAGGGGCGCAGCGGCGTGTGGGTGCTCGGCGATCCGGTGGAGCAGCGGCCGTCGCTGGGCGGGCTCTCGCTCGACTTCGACCCGCGTCTGAACGACGAGGAGTTCGACCCGCGCCTGAACGGGCCGGAGTACGCGCCCTCCAACGCCGGCCAGCGCCGCGAGGACCGGAAGCTGGCGGCGATCGGCATCCGGGTCGCCAAGGGCGTCACGATGCACGGCTTCGCGCTCAACGTGAACCCGGACAACGCCTGGTTCGACCGGATCATCCCGTGCGGCATCCGCGACGCGGGCGTCACCTCGCTCGCCAACGAGCTGGGCCGGGACGTCACGGTCCGGGAGGCGCTGCCGGTGGTGGAGAAGCACCTGCGGGAGGTCCTGGAGCACGCGGAGCTCAAGCCGCGGACCGTGGAGCCCGCGACCCCCGGGCCCCGGGCCGTGGAGCCCGCGTCCGCCTGACCCCGGGCCCGGCCCCGTCCGGACCGCCCCCAGGAATGCGGGGCACTGGCCAGAGGTTGGCCGGACGTAGGCAAGGCATGGAAGCCACGGGCGTACCCTGGTGTACGCCGAAGAATCGAAGCTACAGGAGCCGATGTGTCCGCAGTCGCACCCGACGGACGCAAGATGCTGCGCCTGGAGGTCCGGAACGCCCAGACCCCCATCGAGCGCAAGCCCGAGTGGATCAAGACCCGGGCGAAGATGGGGCCCGAGTACACGAAGATGCAGGGCCTCGTGAAGAGCGAGGGCCTGCACACGGTCTGCCAGGAGGCGGGCTGTCCCAACATCTTCGAGTGCTGGGAGGACCGCGAGGCGACCTTCCTCATCGGCGGCGACCAGTGCACCCGGCGCTGCGACTTCTGCCAGATCGACACGGGCAAGCCCGAGGCCCTCGACCGCGACGAGCCGCGCCGCGTGGGCGAGTCGGTCGTCACGATGGACCTGAACTACGCCACGATCACCGGCGTCGCGCGCGACGACCTGGAGGACGGCGGCGCCTGGCTGTACGCGGAGACCGTGCGCCAGATCCACCAGCAGACGGCGGACCGCGAGGCCGGCCGTACGAAGGTCGAGCTGCTCGCCCCCGACTTCAACGCGGTGCCGGAGCTCCTGGAGCAGGTCTTCGACTCGCGCCCCGAGGTCTTCGCGCACAACGTGGAGACGGTGCCGCGCATCTTCAAGCGCATCCGCCCCGGCTTCCGGTACGAGCGCTCCCTGGACGTCATCACGCGGGCGCGTGACTACGGTCTGATCACGAAGTCGAACCTGATCCTCGGCATGGGCGAGACCCGCGAGGAGATCAGCGAGGCGCTCCAGCAGCTGCACGACGCGGGTTGCGAGCTCATCACGATCACGCAGTACCTGCGCCCCTCGGTCCGCCACCACCCGGTGGAGCGCTGGGTGAAGCCGCAGGAGTTCGTAGAGCTGAAGGAGGAGGCCGACGAGATCGGCTTCTCGGGCGTGATGTCGGGCCCGCTGGTCCGCTCCTCGTACCGCGCGGGCCGTCTGTACCAGCAGGCGATGGAGAAGCGGGCGGCCGCGCAGAGCGCGTGAGCCGTGTGCGCACGGGCGGGCGCGCCCCCGTGTGAATCCGAGCACAAGCAGTTACCGGCCGGTAGTGGCCGGATCCGGTGCGGCCCGTACGACCCCGCAGCTCAGCGGGTGCGTACGGGCCGCACCACCGTTCTGCCACTGGGCCGACCGGCCGCACCGACGTTTCATCAGTGTTTGACCGTCGGGTCACGTCCTGGTAACACCGATCTGTGAGCCTGGTTTCACACACCGCCACCGCCCGCTCACACCCCCACCTCGTCTCACCCGCCATCGAGGGAGGACCCCGCCATGCCGGCCGCATCGACGCACGTCCGCGTCACCGCGATCCCGTCCGTCACCGACGCCCTGAGGGCCGTGGAATCGCTGCTCCTGGGCTCGGGACAGCGCACCGCCCGGCGCAACGCCTGGAACTCCGTCCTGGAGGACCGGCGCCGCGCCAAGGACCGGGTCGAGGCCCAGCGCGTGATGGAGGTCGCGTCGGGCCGCGCTTCCCGGGCCACGTAAACTTCAGGGCATGGCGAGGAAGGCAAACACGAGCAGCGCTGACGCTGCCAACCCCGGGCGACTGAAGCAGATCGCCCTCACGTACAAGATGACCCGGAAGGCCGACCCGAAGGTCGGTCTCGTCGTCGCGGGCGTGGGCATCGGCGTACTCGGTGTCCTCCTCGCGATCGGCTTCCTCATCGGTCATCCGGTCTATCTGGGCATCCTGGGCTTCGTCCTGGCGCTGCTGGCAATGGCCATCGTCTTCGGGCGGCGCGCCGAGACCGCGGCCTTCGGGCAGATGGAGGGCCAGCCGGGCGCGGCGGCGGCGGTGCTGCAGAACGTCGGGCGCGGCTGGACGACGACCCCCGCGGTCGCGATGAACCGCAACCAGGACGTCGTGCACCGCGCGGTCGGCCGGGCGGGCATCGTCCTGGTCGCCGAGGGCAACCCGAACCGGGTCAAGACGCTCCTCGCGGCCGAGAAGAAGCGCATGAACCGCGTCGTGCTGGACGTGCCGGTGCACGACATCATCGTCGGCGACGGCGAGGGCCAGGTGCCGCTGAAGAAGGTCCGCACGACCATGCTGAAGCTGCCCCGGGTGCTCTCCGGCCCGCAGGTGACCGCGGCCAACGACCGGCTGCGCGCGATGGGCGACCTGATGAGCAACATGCCGCTGCCGAAGGGTCCGATGCCGAAGGGCATGCGGATGCCGCGCGGCGGAAAGATGCGCTGACGCGCCCGACCGAACACGAGAGAGGGGCTCCGGACCGCACGGTCCGGAGCCCCTCTCTCGTACGTACGACGCCTCAGACGCGGACCTGGACCGCGCCGGAGAGGCGGTCGTGGAGGCCGCGGCCGTCGCGGTCCCAGATCAGGGCCGGGATCGCCAGGCAGACGAGGAGCGAACGGAGCACCGCGCGGAGCGGGCCGAGCCGGCCGCCGTTCACGGAGACGACGCGCAGCCGGAAGAGGAGCTTGCCGGGCGTGGCGCCGACGGTCCCGACGGTCAGGGCGCTGGTGACGAACAGGATGCCGAGGGCCCAGTTGCCGGTGGCCTGGTTGTAGCCGTCGGTGATCAGGCCGTATGCGATCAGCATGCAGAGGGCCCAGTCGACGGCGAGGGCGCCGAGGCGCTGCCCGGGGCGGGCGATCGAACCGGGGCCCTCCTCGGGCAGCCCCAGCTGCTGACCGCGGTAGCCGAAGTCGACGCCTGCGTCCTCGGCCGCCGCGCGGGGGCCGGAGAGCCAAGATCCGATTGCTTGCCTGTTGTCCACCCGACCACGGTACTGCGCCCGTTTTCGATCTCTTCGACCCGGGTGGGGAAAGGGATCCGGCGGCCTCCCCCCGGACCGCGCCGGGCACGCGACGGGCACGACCGGCACCCACCCCGGTTAACTTCGACGAAACAATTGGGTCATGCTTGAGAAATCACGTCTGCCTATGGTCGGGTCCAGCGTGTGCCACCGCACTGGCCGCACGACCGAGCTGCAACCCCGCCCCTCCCCGGGCCGGGAGTAGGAGGAGTGGGATGTCCCAGACGAACGGGTTCCAGAACGCCGAAGAGGCCCAGAAGTTCATCAAGGACAACGACGTCAAGATGGTCGACGTCCGGTTCTGCGACCTTCCGGGTGTGATGCAGCACTTCACGATCCCTGCATCGGCCTTCGACCCGGCGGAGGAGCTCGCCTTCGACGGCTCGTCGATCCGCGGCTTCCAGGCGATCCACGAGTCCGACATGGCGCTGCGCGCCGACCTGTCGACGGCCCGTGTGGACCCCTTCCGCCGCGACAAGACGCTGAACATCAACTTCTTCATCCACGACCCGATCACGGGCGAGGCGTACAGCCGCGACCCGCGCAACATCGCGAAGAAGGCGGAGGCGTACCTCGCCTCCACCGGCATCGCCGACACCGCGTACTTCGGCCCCGAGGCCGAGTTCTACGTGTTCGACTCGGTGCGCTTCGAGACCTCGGCGAACCAGGGCTTCTACCACATCGACTCCGAGGCCGGCGCCTGGAACACCGGTGCGGTGGAGAACAACCGCGGTTACAAGGTCCGCTACAAGGGCGGCTACTTCCCGGCCCCGCCGGTCGACCACTTCGCCGACCTGCGCTCGGAGATGTCCCTGGAGCTGGAGAACGTCGGCCTCCAGGTCGAGCGCCAGCACCACGAGGTCGGCACCGCCGGCCAGGCCGAGATCAACTACAAGTTCAACACGCTGCTGGCCTCGGCCGACGACCTGATGCTGTTCAAGTACATCATCAAGAACGTCGCCTGGCGCAACGGCAAGACCGCGACCTTCATGCCGAAGCCGATCTTCGGCGACAACGGCTCGGGCATGCACGTCCACCAGTCGCTGTGGTCGAACGGCGACCCGCTGTTCTACGACGAGACGGGCTACGCGGGCCTCTCGGACACCGCCCGCTACTACATCGGCGGCATCCTCAAGCACGCCCCGTCGCTGCTCGCCTTCACCAACCCGACGGTGAACTCGTACCACCGCCTGGTCCCGGGCTTCGAGGCCCCGGTCAACATGGTGTACTCGCAGCGCAACCGCTCCGCCGCCATGCGCATCCCGATCACGGGCGCGAACCCGAAGGCCAAGCGCGTCGAGTTCCGCGCGCCGGACCCGTCCTCGAACCCGTACCTCGCCTTCTCGGCGCTGCTCCTCGCGGGCCTCGACGGCATCAAGAACAAGATCGAGCCGCTGGAGCCGATCGACAAGGACCTGTACGAGCTGGCTCCGGAGGAGCACGCCAACGTCCCGCAGGTCCCGACCAACCTGGAGGCCGTCCTCTCGGCCCTGGAGGAGGACAACGAGTACCTCCAGGCCGGCGGCGTCTTCACCGCGGACCTGATCGAGACCTGGATCGACTACAAGCGCACGAACGAGATCGCCCCGATCCAGCTGCGCCCGCACCCGCACGAGTTCGAGCTGTACTTCGACCTCTAAATCGCGAGGCGCTGGTCGTATCGTGCCGTCGGCCGTGGTTCCCGTTCCGGGGGCCACGGCCGACGGCCGTTTCCGTGCTTGTTCTACGCCTGGTCGGGCTCGGGGACACGCCAGACGATGGGGAACCTCTGCTCCAGGGGCAGCCCCAGCCTCCCCGGAGGACCGATGCTCTTGATGAGATAGCCGAAGACCTGGTGCTGGGCCTCTTCGGAGATCTCGTGCCAGGTCTCCGGCGTCACGGTCATGACCTCGAACATCAGAGACTTGTCCGACTCGGACCGCAGCATCTCGATGCGGTCGTCGCGGTCCATCGTCTCGTCCTCGTGCATGGCGGCGATCGACCGCTGGAGCAGGTTCGGTTCGACCGCCAGGCGCTGGATGATCCGGTCGCAGCCGTAGCGGAAGGCCGTGTGGGCGTCGACGGCTTCCTGGTCGGGGAAGGTGTAGCCGAAGGGGCTGCCCTCCTCCGCACCGAGGTAGTCCCCCTTGAGAGCCTTCAGAAGGGCACGGAGGGCGAATTCGGCACCCTGCTCCTCGATGAGGCGAACGCCCACTCGCACCCATTCGTCCTCCGAGAAGATCGGCTCGTGCGGAACCGCCAGTGAAGGATGGATCTCAATGGCCGCGAACGGGTTGATCAACAACCCCACGACAGCTTCCGAAGTCCACTTCCCGTCGTCCGGTCCCCAGCCCTGGGACAGAGCCAACTCCCGTGCCGACTTCATGCTGTCCGGTCCCTTTTCCCGGGTGGCACGCCACAGGGCGCGGAAGCGAGCCACCTCGGCATCAGGGTCCCGGGGCGGATCGGCGCAGGCGGCGGCGAGCACCGCCACGATCGAGTGGATCGTCTCCCAACGCGGAGTGGTCAGCCCCTTGAGCGCACTCCGGACGCCTTCGTGGCTGATGTGCGCGGGATGGTCGCCCTCCTTGATCAGAGTGCTGATCTTCCGGAACCCCGGGCGATCGGCCGCCCGGTGGAGTTCGTCCAAGGCGCTCAGGAGTTCCTGCTGAGCTTCGTGGGAAGGCGAAGCCGCGATGTCGGCCACAGTTGAGGAGGCTCCTTCGGTCGGCTGCCGCTCCCGGCAACTGTCAGATGGTGTCAGCAGCCTAGAAGCCGCAGGCCACAAGGCACATGTCAGTTTTCGCCAGCTTTCTTTTCCTGGCCGTCAAGCCGCGACAAGCAGCCCGACAAGCGCCACAGCATGGGATCAGCGCCGGACTCTAGGACCGGCGCCTTCCCCAGGAGTTGAGCGCCCTTGCACATCCCTGCCTACGCCTACGCCACGATCCGGGCGGCGATCCCGCCCTTTCCCACGTCCCGGCAGGTGGGAGCCGTGGACTGTTGTCTGTGCGACCGGCCTTTCGAGGACCTGGCAGCCATACCGCTCGGTCCGACGCCGGAGTCGGGGCTCTTCGGCTGCCGCCCCTGTCTGACGCGCCTCGTTACCCGGGCCCGGCGGGCCCGTGACGCCTCGCTCCTCGAGAACGCCGAGCAGGCCCGGGCCGAGTCCGCCCATTGGGAGCCTGTACGCGAGCGGTATCTGGCCCGCCTCGACAGCGTCCGGGAGGCCGCCGAAGCCGTGGCCGAGCTGGTCAAGGACGAGAAGACAGAACCACTGCGGGCCGCCTGGCTCCTGGTCTCCCTGGAGTCAGCCTACAACTGGGTCCCGGACGCTCCCGAACCCCCGGCGTCCGCGGGCCGGGAGGATCGCGAGCTGAGGGACGGAGCGTTCCGGCTCGACCTGGCCATGATCTCGGTGCGCGAGGCGGTGGCGGAACGGCTGGCCTATCACCTCATCAACGAGGCGCAGCCCGACGAACCCGAGATGTGCGAGGAGTTCGAGTGCCCGGAGGACTGCTCGGGACGGCACGACTCCTCGGACGTCGACTGCGGTCCGGACGCCGTCTTCGAGGATCTGGCGGAGCACGGTGTCGTCGTGGAACCGCCGGAGCCGGAACCCTTCCCCGGCGAGTTGCTGCGCCGGTTCATGAAGACGGACCCCGAGGAAGAGCAGGAGGAGGACCCGGAGCGGGCGGAGCTCGAAAAAGGCCCCGCCACCGTCCTCGCCCACTTCGGTGTCGACGCGAACGACACGGACGTCCTCGTGAGCGCCGCGGCGGTGGGGCTCGTCGCCGACGCCTGGCGCGACGGGCCGCTCGACGAGATCCATGCGACGGACGGAGGGCCGAGCGACGGAGAGATCTTCGCGCAGAGCGTCGACCTCTACCGCAGGGCGCGCGAGGCCCTGGTCGCCGCGCGGGAAGACGGTCCCGAGGCACTGGCGGCATTCGTGGCCGTCGCCTCGGACACTCGTCTGCGGTGGGCGGGCGGCTCCCGCTTCATGCTGCGGGCGCTCTCCAGAACGCAGACCGAGGCCGTGGAGGGGTTCGTCCGGCACCTCGACAACCGGGTCCGGTTCACGACGGAGGCGATGCGGGCGAGGAGCTGGCGCGCGGCACTGCTGTACAGGGCCGCGTCGGCAGCGGTCAAAACCCCGGGACACTTCGGGATGCCGGCGTGGCCGGCAGTGGTGGCCGCGGCGATGGCACGGCTCGGCAAGCTGGACCGTACGGGTGCTCCCGAGGTGCTGAACGACCTCACGGCCGTGGAGAACGCCCTGCTCGAAGCGCCGGACCGGCTCGGGGCGGCAGCTCTCGACTGGCTCGTGGAACACGCGGTCTTCAAGGTGTCGCTGTCTGTCGAGCCAGGGGCCGGATTCCGCGTCACGCCGGAGGACGCGCCATGACGTGGGACAAGGCCACGCTCTTCGTGCTCGCTCTGTTCGGACTGGTGATCCTCGTCCTGGCGCAGGTCGGCGAGGTCCTTACCCGGCTGCCCCGGCTCATCCGCGCCTGGCGCGACGTACGGAACGAGCTTCGGGATGGAAACCACGGGGCCGCGGAGCACGACACCGACACGGAACAATCCGAAGGCCGCACCGCCGGGTGAGGTGCCGCCCGTCCTATCCCTGTCTTCGGTGTGGAAAGGGTGCTGCCCGGTCCGGGCGCCGGACCGGGCAGCACGGAAGGTGCCGGGTCAGCGCCCGTAGCGGATCAGGGCGCGGACCATGCGGCAGGTGGTGTCCGAGGGCGGGTGGATGCCGAGCTGCTCGGCCGTGGTGCGTATGGTCGCGTTCGTGGCCTTCGACGGGACGTAGACGCCGGCGTCGAGGAGGGCGATCGCGAGGCGCATGGCCTTCAGGCGCCGGTTGTGCGTGACGTACCACTCGCGGGGCCG
The DNA here is from genome assembly GCF_009299385.1 of Streptomyces cinereoruber. NCBI lineage: Bacteria > Bacillati > Actinomycetota > Actinomycetes > Kitasatosporales > Streptomycetaceae > Streptomyces > Streptomyces cinereoruber. The sequence continues at coordinate 2,256,804 of NZ_CP023693.1, forward strand.
GCCCGCGGGGAGCGGCTGCTTCTGGAGCGGCTTCCAGGGTTCGAGGGACGGCGTCCGGATCACGGCGAGAGCCATGGGCTACCTCCTGGCGAACGGCGGGGTGCGGGCCCTCCTCGGGACCCTCACCTTCACCCCTTATTTTACCGGCCCCCACTGACAATCGGCCCTGGCCAGGACCGGTTTTCGGCAGTACGGAAGGGGGGCTCGGGGGTAGCGTGGGCGGCATGGAGATCTGGATCAATCCCGCCTGTTCCAAGTGTCGCGGCGCCCTCACCCTTCTCGACGCAGAAGGGGCCGAGTACACCGTCCGGCGCTACCTGGAGGACGTGCCCTCGGCCGACGAGATCCGGGAGGTGCTCGGGCGGCTCGGGCTCGAACCGTGGGACGTCACCCGGACCCAGGAGGCCGAGGCGAAGGAACTCGGGGTGAAGGAGTGGCCCCGGGACGCGGAGGGCCGCGACCGGTGGATCGAGGCCCTCGCCGCGCACCCGAAGCTCATCCAGCGGCCGATCATCACCGCCGAGGACGGCACCGCCGTCGTGGGACGGTCCGAGGAGGCCGTGCGGGACGCGCTGTCCCGCCGCTGAGCGCCGCCGCCCTCGGTCAGTCCCTCGCCGTCAGGCGTTCCGCCTCCGTCAGGATCTCCGTCAGGCGCAGGCCGAAGCGGGCGTCGCAGGGGTGCGGGGCGCCCGTGCGGGCCGACGCGACCAGGGCGTCCACGGCCGCCCCGAACGCGTCCACCGCGCCGTTCCAGCGGGGCATCTCGGCGCGGCCCTCCGTGCCGTACAGGGTGAGGGCCGCCTCCGCCGCCTCCGGCGGGGCGCTCAGGGTGAGGGTGGCGGTGCTGCTCGCGCCCGACGCGTGGCGCAGGACCAAGTGGTGGGTGTCCCCCGGGCCCCGCGCGGCCGTGATCTCCGTGACGTCCCCGAGGACCGGCAGGTAGACCGAGAGGACGTGCGGGCCCACGTCCCACAGGCCGCCCTTCTCGCGCCGCCAGGGCGAGGCCGCGTACTCGCTCGTGGAGCCGGAGCCGTACAGCGAGCCCAGCCAGTGCGCCTCGCCCAGGAACCAGCCGTCCGCCGCCGCCCGCTCGGCGATCCAGGAGGCCGTCGGCTCCGCGAAGCGGAGGGTGCAGAAGACCACCGACGCCACCCCGGCCGCCTCGACCGCCTCCGTCACCTCGCGGGCCCCGGCCACCGTCGTGGCGACCGGCTTGTCCAGGAGGACGTGGCAGCCCGCGGCCGCGGCCCGGACCGCCAGCGGGGCCTGCACGTCCGGCGGGAGGGCGAGGGCCACGGCGTCGCTCGCCGCGAAGAGCGCGTCCACGTCCTCGTACGCGCGCGTGCCCGACACGGCGGCCAGCGCCTCCGCCGCCTCCGGGCGCCTGCCCCACACCCCGCTGAACTCGACGTCCGGGTGCGCGGCGAGCGCCGGCGCGTGGGTGTGACCGGCCCAGGGGCCGGTGCCGAGGAGTCCTATGCGGGGCCTCGCCCCGAGCTGCTTCGCCATGGACACAGTCTGCCGGGTGCCCCCGCCGGGCGGTGGTGACGGGGTGCGGCGCCGAAACCCCCTGGCTCCCCTCGCCCCTCCCGGGTTAACGTTCCCCCGCCGGCCGCGGGACTCCGGCGCGACTTCCGGAACCTGCCTATGAAGCAACGTCTTCGCTGTTCGCGCCCTCATTCCCCGGCCGGCACTCAGGAGGGGGAAGGTCCGTGTCCGAGCTCGTCGCCGCCGAGGACGTGCTGCTCTTCGTCAACGCCGCCGTCACCGCCACCGGCCAGCGCGAGTTCCGCTCCTCCGCCGGCGAGCAGCGGCTCTCGCTCGCCTTCCTCCACGAGTACGTACGGGTCAACTACCGCCCTGTGTACGCCGCTTCGCTCGCGCTCGACATCAACGACCACAACGCCGCCCTCGTCGTCGAGCACCTGCTGCGCACCCCGGCGGAGGCCGGACCGGGCGAGGGGCGGCTGATCGCCGCCCGGCTCGCCCTGCTGCCCCCGCAGCGCGCCTACCGGCTGTTCCGGGCGCTGCGCGCCGCCAAGGTCAACAACCGGCGCACGCGCGCGATCGTGCGCGAGTGGATCGCGGCCCGGCCCGATCCGGCGCTCGACGCCGTGAAGTACCGGCCCGGTCTGAAGACCGCCCTCCGGCACGTCCACGGGCCGGCGGCCGATCCGGAGACGGGCGACTTCCTCTTCGCGCCCCGCCGCCGCGTCCGGTACGGGAGCCCGCTGCTCGACGCGTACCGCCGGGCGCACTACGAGCAGGGCGCGCTGTACGAGCTGCCGTTCACCGTCGCGGAGGGGTTCGCCGCGAAGCACGGCGTGCCCCGGGCGCTGTTCCTGGAGCGGATCGCGCCCCGGATGACCCGGTTCGAACGGCTCAGGACCGAGCGGACGGCGGGGGCGGCGGGCGACCTGTCCGCCATGCCGCTGACCCGGCTCGCCGTGTACGTGCTGTCCCTGCCCTTCGCCGAGCGGGTCGCCCGGCGCGGTGAGCTGACCGGGGCGCTGCGGGCCGCCGCCCGGCGCGCGGCCGGGCCGCACGCCGGGAGCTGGGGGCGGGTGGCGGCCGTGCTGGACGACAGTTTCTCGTCGTCCGGTTCGGCGGTGAAGCGGCGCCGTCCGCTGGCCGTGGCCCTGGGCTGCCACTTCCTCCTGGAGGCCCTGGCGGCGCCGGGCGCGTACACCCCGCTGTGGACCTCGAGCGGGGACGATCCGCTGCTCGTCCGGCCGTACGGGCCGACGCCGCTCGGCCTGCGGGTCCTGGACGCGCTGGAGACCGGGCCCGAACGGCTCGTGATCGTCTCGGACGGCTGGGACAACGCCCCGCCGGGGCTCGCGGGCGAGGTCCTTCGGGTGTGGCGGACTCGGCTCGATCCGGAGCGGCGGACGAGCGTCGTGCACCTCAACCCCGTATACGACGCCGGGGGCTTCGACGTGCGCCGGCTCGCGCCGGGCGTGCCGACGGCCGGCGTCCGGGACGCGGAGGACCTGCCGGCCCTGGTGGAGATCGCGCAGTTCGCGGAGGGCCGGACGGGGTTCGGAGAGCTGCGGGCCTATCTGGACCGGCGGGTGGAGGCGTTCCTGAAGGGGGCCGGGGGATGACCCGGATCGATCTCGGCGGGCTGGAGGCGCGGCCCGCGCAGGTGTGGGGCGGGGTGCGGCTCGTACCGCTCGTGCGGACCGAGCCGGTGGCCGGGCTGCGGCTGCGCCGGGAGGTGTACGAAGGAGCCGGGACGGCCTCGGTGGAGCTCGGCGACCGGACCGCGTACACCTCGTACGTCCCGCACGGCTTCGTCGCCGACTGGTCCGGCGCCCGGCAGGACGGCGAGTCCGCCGCGTACGGGACGCTGCTCGGCGATCGTACGGGCGGGCCCCCTCCCTGCGTGCCCGTGCGCCGCGTCCACCGGCTCGCCAAGCGGCGGCGGGGCGAGCGGCGGCTGCGGTTCCTGCCGCTGCACCTCGCCCTGGAGGGCTATCTCGCGCTGCACTTCGGCGGGCCGTCCGTGGTGTGGGACGACTGGTCCCGGGAGGCGGTGCGGCGCGGGCTCTCGCCGCGGGCCGAGGCGGCGTACGCCGGGTGGGACGTGCCCGGACTCGGGGAGGCGCTGCGGGTGTTCGAGCTGCACCCGGGGCAGTGCGGGGTGCTCCTGTACGTGGCCGACGCCCTGGCCGCGGCCTTCGTCGTGCCGCACCCGGAGGACTACCGGGTCCTGCACCCGACGCTGGTCGAGGACCTGTACGGGGAGCTGGTCCACCAGTACGCGCACTACGGCGCCCCGGTGCCGGAGTTCACCGCGCGGATCCGGGACGGCGCCGGCGGGATCCGCACGCTCGCGGACCTGCGGGCGGCGGCCGTGGGGCAGGAGCGGGCCTGGGCGGCGGCGCACGACGGGCTGATGGCACGGGACCTCCTTGAGACCTCGTACTCCTTCGAGCGGGCGTACCGGGCGGGGGCGTTCGACCTGTACCGGTTCCTGCCGCCGTTCCGGCGGGACGGGCGGGAGCAGCACATCGGGGAGCTGATCACCGACCACAAGGGGCGGGCGGCCTATCTGAAGACCTTCCGGCTCTCGGAGAAGCAGGTCAGGAAGGGGTACCTACTGCACCGGCTCGCGGACCACGACTGGCACCTCGGGCGGACCGCGGAGGCCCTGGGCACCACGTACCCCGAGCTGGTGCGGCGGATCGGGGCGGCGGGGCTCGGGGGGCTCCTGGACGCCCACGTGGTCGCACGGAAGGCGAAAGGGGCCGGGGAAGGCTGAGTAACACGGGGTTCACAAACGGGCAACCGACGGGAAATCCCGTGTTGCGAAGCTGCGGTCCGAAAGCAACCGCGCGGTCCGGCCCCGGCCGGGTCCGTGCGGAGACCGCAGCTTCTCGCAGCGCCGCGAGCCGCCGCGGGCAGCCCCTCCCGCCGCCTCCGGGCGCCGGGGGAAACCCCAGCAGCACGCCACGCGCCCTAAGGATGAGCCCCGTGACCTTCAAGGCTGAGTACATCTGGATCGACGGCACCGAGCCGACCGCGAAGCTTCGCTCCAAGACGAAGATCATCGCCGGTGAGGGCCTGGCGCTCGACGAGCTGCCGATCTGGGGCTTCGACGGTTCCAGCACGAACCAGGCCGAGGGCCACGCCTCGGACCGCGTCCTCAAGCCGGTCCACGTCTGCCCGGACCCGATCCGCGGCGGCAACGACGTCCTGGTGCTGTGCGAGGTCCTCAACACGGACATGACGCCGCACTCGTCCAACACCCGCGCCGCGCTCGCCGAGGTCGCCGCCAAGTACGCCTCGCAGGAGCCGATCTTCGGCATCGAGCAGGAGTACACCTTCTTCGAGGGCACCCGCCCGCTCGGCTTCCCGGTCAACGGCTTCCCGGCCCCGCAGGGCGGCTACTACTGCGGCGTCGGCGTGGACGAGATCCACGGCCGCCCGATCGTCGAGGCGCACCTGGAGAACTGCCTGAAGGCCGGTCTCGGCATCTCCGGCATCAACGCCGAGGTCATGCCCGGCCAGTGGGAGTTCCAGGTCGGCCCGCTGGCCCCGCTGGAGGTCTCCGACCAGCTGTGGATCGCCCGCTGGCTGCTCTACCGCACCGCCGAGGACTTCAACGTCGCCGCGACCCTGGACCCGAAGCCGGTGAAGGGCGACTGGAACGGCGCGGGCGCGCACACCAACTTCTCCACGAAGGCGATGCGCGAGGGCTACGACGCGATCATCACCGCGTGCGAGTCCCTGGGCGAGGGCTCGAAGCCGCTCGACCACGTCAAGAACTACGGCGCCGGCATCGACGACCGCCTGACCGGTCTGCACGAGACCGCCCCGTGGGACCAGTACTCCTACGGCGTCTCGGACCGCGGCGCCTCGGTCCGCATCCCGTGGCAGGTCGAGCAGGACCGCAAGGGCTACATCGAGGACCGCCGCCCGAACGCCAACGTGGACCCGTACGTGGTGACCCGCCTCCTGGTGGACACCTGCTGCGAGGCCCTGGAGAAGGCCGGCCAGGTCTGACCGGAGGCTCTCCGAGCGTCTTCCGGAGGGGCGCCCACCGTTTCGTACGGTGGGCACCCCTTCCGTCATGTGGGACGGATGACACAGGTTTCGACCGCTCCGGGGGTCCAATCCAATTCCCGAGTAGTAGACTAGGGATATGGCCGACTTGCAGAACGACACCGCGACGGGTCGTCACGACCTCGAGCCGTTCTGGCCTTCCCGGCAGCATCACGACTTCGACCGGGTGTGTTGCCGCGCGAGGAACGCGTCGGCCCTCTAAAGCCCCGATCGGCCCTGTCCGATCCCCGGCCTTCGGCCGACGCGCACGACGTACGACGCCTGTCCGTCCGTTTCTCCGCGCGAAAGAGCTGACCTGCCATGGCCCACACCCAGACCGCCTCCCTCACGGCCGTCCGTCCCGGCCGGCACCGACTGCGTGCCGTCGATCCGAACGAGGTCGTCGACCTCTCCCGGGTGGCGGACTTCCTGCCGCCCGGCGCCACCCTGCTGCCCGCGCCGCCGCACGCGCTGCCCGCGCTGCCGGGCCGCCCGCCGATGGTCGGGTACCTCGTGCTCGTCCCGGCCGACCAGCAGCCGCACCTGCCCGTGGCCGCCGTCCCCTCCCCCGCGCCCGCGCCCGTCGCGGCCGAGGAGCGCGGGCCGGTGACCATCGACGACGTGCAGCGGATCGCCGTCTTGGAAGGGGAGCCGCTGGACCTGACGTACCTGGAGTTCGAACTCCTCGCCCATCTGGTGGCGCACCCCCACCGGGTGCACACCCGCGACCAGTTGGTCACCACCGTGTGGGGGTACGGGCACGTCGGCGACGGGCGTACGGTCGACGTCCACGTGGCCCGGCTGCGCCGCAAGCTGGGTGCCGAGCACCGCCACACGATCCAGACCGTGCGGCGGGTCGGCTACAAGTACACGCCCTGATCAGGCGGTTCGGTTCGTCCCCGACTTCGCCCTCGTCCTCGCCTTCGCCTTCGCGGTGAGGGCGAGGGCGAGGTCCACGGTCAGGAACAGCAGCAGGCTGATCCCGAGCAGCGGGACGAACCAGGCGACCAGCGCCGTGGCCGCCGCGAGCGGGAGCAGCAGGGTGACCGGGACCTTCCGCCAGGCCCCGCGTGCCGCCGGGCGGCCCGGGCGGCGCAGCCACCACATCCGGTAGCCCCAGAGGATCATCAGGACCAGGGCGAGCGCGAGGGCCGCGAGCAGCAGCTGGTTGAACAGGCCCAGGAAGACGCCCATGTGCGCGTCGATGCCGATCCGGGTGAGCTTCGCGAGCAGCGGGTAGTCCGCGAAGGCGAGCCGGTCGAGGACCGTGCCGTCGGCCGGGTCGAGGGCGACCGAGTCGAGTTCGAGCGGGAACTGCGTGTCGGTCTCCTTGACCACGTACCCCTTGCCGTCGGCGGGCAGGGCCACCGAGATCCGCGGGCTGTCGATGCCGGCGGCGCGGGCCGCCTCGACGGCCCGGTCCAGACCGACGTCCGGGCCCTGGGCGGTGGTGCCTCCGGAGTGGCCGTCGCCGTGTCCCTCGTGGCCCTCGTGGCCGGTGGGCGCGCCGCCGACCGTCGCGGTGAGGGTGGGGGTCGCGCCACCAAGGCCGTCCTGGACGGTGCCGATGTTCTCGCCCGCGTACCGCGACCAGGTCAGGCCCGTCGCGGAGAGCAGGACGAGGCCGGCCGCCGCCCACAGGCCGACCGAGCCGTGCCAGGAGAGGGTGCGGCGGCGGGAGGCCGGGCCGCCCTCGGGCACGAACAGGGCGCGGCGGTTCTTCCGGCGCCGGCCGATCCAGAGCAGCAGGCCGCCGAGCGCTATCACCCACAGCCAGCTCGCGGCGAGTTCGCTGTAGTTGCGGCCGAACTCGCCCAGGTGCAGGTCGCGGTGGAGGCCGTCGATCCAGGTGCGCAGCGGCAGGGCGCCGGAGCTGCCGTAGCTGGGCAGCTGCCCGCGCACGTCCCCGGTGTACGGGTCGACGAAGACGGCGAGCGAGGTGCCCTCGGGGGCGTCGGGGTCGGCCATCAGGACCCGGGTCGTCGCGCCGGGTTCGGCGCCGGGCCAGACGGCGGTGACGGTGCCGTCCGGGTTGGCCGCGCGGGCGGCGTCCGCCTGCCGGGAGAGCGGCAGGGTCGTGTCGCCGACCGGGACCTCCAGCTCGTGCGCGTAGACCACCTTCTCGGCCTGGAAGGAGAGGGCGTAGAGCAGGCCGCTGAGGGCGGCGACGAGGAGGAAGGGGGCGACGAGGACGCCCGCGTAGAAGTGGAGACGGAGGAGGAGGGGGCGGAGGGCGCTCCAGGTGGTGGGCTTGTGGGGAGTGGTGGGGGATTCCTGGGTGGAGGATTCCTGCGCGGGTGATTCCTGTACGGGTGGTTCCTGTGCGGGGGTTTCCGGGCGTGCGGGATCGTCGATCGTCATGGGTGACTGTCGTCCTGGTTCTCGAAGCGTGCGGACAGGGGGGAGCGGCCCCCGGGTCAGACGTGTGCTCCGAGGGCCGTGGCGCGGGGTGCGGACGACCGGGGCGGGCCGCGCCGGGACAGGGCGTGGGCGAGGACGACGGTGTGCGGGCGGTGGGCGTTCCGGCGCGCCCGGCGGACCGGGGCGCGCGGGGCGCCGGGGACGCGGACGCGCGTGAACAGCGGGCGCAGTGGCGTGAAGGCGTACGCGAGGGCGGCGCGGGCGAGCGTGAAGAACGCGGCCTCGCCGTGGGCCAGCCAGAGGCCGCAGAGGAGCGCGGCGAAGAGGTGGGCGGCGAGCATGCCGGAGCCGGAGGCCGTGACGGAGTCCACGAGCTGGGCGAGGGCGGGGTCCAGGGCGGAGGCCGTTCCCTCCGCGCCCGCCGTGCCGTGCGGCGCGTGGTGGTGGGCCGTGGCGGCGGGACCGTCCGGGGGCGCCGCGTGCCCTCCGTGGGCGCCCGTCGCCGAGAAGAGGACGTGGAGCGCGCCCTGGAGGGCGAGCAGCGCGCCCGCGATGGCGGGGGCGCCCCGGCGGCGGCCGGCCGCGGCCCAGGCGACGGCGGCCGTCACGACGAAGGCGCCGAGGAGGGCGGTGGCCGGGAGCTGGTGCGCAGACATGGACGAATGCCCCACGGCTGCCAGAGCGACGCACACCACCGCGAACAGTGCGGCTCTCAGGGCGCGCAGGGGCGACCGGGCATCCGTCATCGCCCGCCATGGTGTCATCCCGCCATCCGACCGAACAGACCCCCTTCCGGGGGCCGGGGCCGGGGCTTCCCGGCGGCTTGGTGGCTTGGTGTGCCCCGACGGCCAGGGGCTTGATGCGTCCCGGTGGCACGGGGCTCGGTACCTCCCGGCAGCCCGGGCCCAACACGTCCCGGCAGCCCGGGCCCGGCGCTTCCCTCCGGCCCCGGCCCCCGCGCGTCCGCCCCCGGCGGAATCCTCCCGGAGCGGAACCGCTGGTCTCCGGCCACGGGGGGCGGGCAGGCTCGGATCATGAAGCTGCTGATGCTCGGAGGTACGGAGTTCGTGGGTCGCGCGGTGGTCGAGGCCGCGCTCGAACGGGGGTGGGAGGTGACGGTCTTCCACCGGGGCCGGCACGCGCCCCCGGCCGGGGTCCGGTCGCTGCTCGGCGACCGCACCGCGGGGCCGGACGGTCTCGCGGCCCTCGCCGGGGGTTCCTGGGACGCGGTCGTGGACACCTGGTCGGCGGCCCCCTCGGCGGTGCGGGACGCGGCCGGGGCGCTCGCGGACCGGGTCGGGCGGTACGCGTACGTGTCGAGCCGTTCCGTGTACGCCTGGCCCCCGGCGGCCGGGCTCGCGGAGGACGGGCCGCTGGTGGCGGGGTCGCCGGACGACGGGGACGTGTCGTACGCGGAGGCCAAGCGGGGCGGGGAGCTCGCCGCCGGGGCCGCCTTCGGCGCCGACCGGACGCTGCTCGTCCGCGCGGGCCTGATCCTCGGCCCGTACGAGAACGTGGGCCGGCTCCCCTGGTGGCTGAACCGGATCGCGCGCGGCGGCCCGGTCCTGGCCCCGGGGCCTGAGGCGGCGCCGATCCAGTACGTGGACGCGCGCGACCTGGCCGCGTGGACGCTGGACGCGGTGGCGGCCGGGCTCTCGGGGCCGTACAACCTCGTCTCGCCGCCCGGGCACACCACCATGGGCGGGCTCCTCGACGCCTGCGTCCGGGCCACCGGTTCGGACGCCGAGCTGCGCTGGACCGCGCCGGAGGAGCTGCTCGCGGCGGGGGCGGAGCCGTGGACGGAGCTGCCCGTGTGGCTGCCGCCGGGCGAGACGTACGACGCGATGCACACCGCCGACGTGTCCCGCGCGCTCGCCGCCGGGCTGCGCTGCCGGCCCGTGGCGGAGACGGTCGCGGACACCTGGGCGTGGCTGGAGTCCCTGGGCGGGGTCGCGCCCCAGCGGCCGGACCGCTCCGGGGCGGGCCTCTCGCCGGAGCGGGAGGCGGAGGTGCTGGCGGCGCTGGCCGGGGGGTGAGGGCCTGTCCGGCGGATCACGGCCGGGGCCGCGACCCCGACCCACCGGACAGGCCCGAGGGGCGGGCGGGGCCGGTGGCCCGGGAGGCCGCCTGGACCTGCCCGTGGCGGTGTGATCGCTTACGGTCGACGGGAGAGGTGCGCAGCAGTACGAGGGTGTACGAACCGGAGGAGTCGACGTCATGGCCGCCATTCCCGCCGTCTCCGTCGCCAACCTCCGTGACCTCGGGGGCCTGCCGCTCCCCGGCGGGCGTTCGGTCCGTCCGGGGCTCGTGTTCCGTTCCGCGCAGCTGAACCGGCTCGACCCGGACGATCCCGCCGTGGCGGACCTGGGCGTCCGTACGGTCGTGGACTTCCGGACGGACGGCGAGCGCGGGGAGCGGCCCGACCGGCTGCCGGTCGGCGCGCGGCTGCTCGTCGCGGACGTGCTCGCCGACTGGCTGGCCACCAGCGGGCTGCCGCCGGCCGCGCGCCTGAAGACGCTGCTCACCCATCCGGCCCTGGCCGAGGAGCACCTGGGCGGGGGCCGGACGCGGGAGGCGTTCGCCCGTACCTACCGGGCCTTCGTCTCCGCCGACTCCGCCCGCGCCTCCTACGCCGCCCTCCTCGCCGAGCTGGGCGCGCCGGACGCCGGGCCGCTGCTCTTCCACTGCACTGCGGGCAAGGACAGGACGGGGTGGGCGGCGACGGTCGTCCTGTCGCTGCTCGGGGCGGACGAGGAGACGGTGCGGGAGGAGTACCTGTCGGTCAATCCGGCGGTGCGGCAGGCGTTCGCGCCGATGATCGAGGGGTTCACGGCCCAGGGCGGCGACCCGGCGCTCGCGCTCGAACTGATCGGGGTGCTCCCGGAGTACCTGGACGCGGCGCTCGACGAGGTGGCGGTGCGGCACGGCTCGATGGAGAAGTACGTACGGGAGGGGCTCGGGGTGCCGGACGAGGTGACGGAGCGGATCCGCGAGCGGCTGACGGCGGGCGGGGGTTGACGGGTCCCGGGCCGGCCTCGGGCGGAGGGGGCGGCAGAGGGCGACAGGGGCGGGAAAAAGGCGCCGCACGCACCTGTTCCCGCCGCTTACCCCTCAGTACATTGACGGCATGTCTAATACGCAGCCCGCACCGGTGGCGTCGGAGCACGTCGAGCTCAAGGCCCGCAAGGTCTCCTTCGACTGGGAGGAGACGCCGCTCCACTGGGTTCCGGGCGATCCGTTCACCACGCACACCATCAACGTGCTGCACCTGCTCCTCCCGGCCGGCGAGCGGTGGTTCGTGCACGTCTACAAGCAGGCGCTGCCGTACGTCACGGACGACCGGCTCCGCGAGGACGTCATCGGCTTCATCGGCCAGGAGGCCATCCACTCCCAGGCCCACGACGACGTCCTGCCGCACCTGCGGAAGCTGGGCCTCGACCCCACCCCGTACACCGCGCAGGTCGACTGGTTCTTCGAGAAGCTGCTCGGGGACCGCACCCTGCCGCCGGGCCGGGCGCGCCGCTGGTGGCTGATGGAGCGGGTCGCGATGATCGCCGCCATCGAGCACTACACCGCCTTCCTCGGCGACTGGGTCCTCAACGCCGACGCGCTCGACCGGGTCGGCGCCGACCCGACCATGCTCGACCTGCTGCGCTGGCACGGCGCCGAGGAGGTCGAGCACCGCTCGGTCGCCTTCGAGCTCTTCATGCACCTGGACGGCGGCTACCGGCGCCGCGCCCGCACCTGGGCCGTCGCCTTCGGCGGGCTCGCCTTCTTCTGGCAGCGGGGCGTCCGCTTCTTCATGGAGAACGACCCGAGCCTCTTCGCCGCCAAGCCCTCCCTCGCGGACTTCGTCCGCCGGGGCCGGCGGGGCGTGCTGCCCTCCACCCCGGCCATGCTGCGGTCCGTCCCCCGCTACCTCAGCCGCTCCTACCACCCCTCCCAGGAGGGCGACACCGCGCAGGCCCTGGCCTACCTCGCCTCCTCGCCCGGCGCCAACGGAGGCCGCTGATGCCCCGGTTCGCCGCCGTCGCCCTCGCCGCCGGGACCGCCCTGCTCGTCCGCCGGGCCGTCCGCCGCCGCATGTCCACCGCCCCGCTGTGGCCGATGCCCGCCCTGGACGAGCCCGTCTCCGGGTACGGCCGGGGCCGCACCGTCCCCCGCAAGGTCCGGGTCACCGCCCGCACCGCGCCCGCCGAGGGCGTCGTCGAGCTGCGCCTCGAAGGCGCCGACCTGCCCGCCTGGCAGCCGGGCGCCCACGTCGACCTGGTCCTGCCCTCCGGGCTCGTCCGGCAGTACTCGCTCTGCGGCGACCCCGCCGACACCGGCGCGTACACGGTGGCCACCCGGCTCATCGAGGCCGGGCAGGGCGGCCGGGGCGGTTCGCGCGAGGTCCACGAGCGGCTCCACGAGGGCGTGGAGATCGAGATCCGGGGCCCCCGGAACCGCTTCCCGCTCGTCCACGCGCCCGCGTACGTCTTCGTCGCCGGCGGCATCGGCATCACCCCGGTCCTGCCCATGCTGCGCGCCGCCGAGGCGGCCGGGGCGGACTGGCGGCTCCTCTACTGCGGCCGGAGCCGCGCCACCCTGCCGTACCTCGCCGAGGTCGAGGCGCTGGGCGGCGGCCGTACGACCGTCGTCGCCGAGGACGAGTCCGGCCTGCCCGACCTGGGCTTCCTCGCGGACGTGCCGGAGGGGACCGCCGTGTACTGCTGCGGGCCCGACGGCCTCATGGACGCGGTCGGCACGGCGCTGCCCGAGGGCCGGACCCCGCGCCTGGAGCGCTTCTCCGCGTCCGCGACGACCGGCGGCGCCCCCTTCGAGGTCGAACTGCGCCGCTCCGGCCGCACGGTGGCGGTGGCCGCCGACCAGACCCTCCTGGACGCGGTCCGCGCGGAGCTGCCGGACGTGCCGTACTCCTGCACGCAGGGCTTCTGCGGGACCTGCGAGCAGCGGGTCCTGGCGGGCGAGATCGACCACCGGGACGAACTGCTCACCGACGCCGAGCGGGACGGCTCGATGCTGATCTGCGTCTCGCGGTGCGCGGGGAAGCGGCTCGTGCTCGACCTCTGATCCCGTACGGCCCCGGGGCCTGCCCGGCCCCGATCCGCCGGGCAGGCCCTACGGGAGGACCAGCCAGTCCAGGGCGAGCGCGGTGAGCAGACCGCCCACCAGGAGCCAGGTGCCGAGGCGGGTACGGCCGTTGCGGGACAGCTCGATCACGATCCCGCAGAGGATCATGGCGAGTCCGTACACGCCGACGACCAGGACGGACGTGCGGCTGGCGAGGCGGACGACGAGGACGACGGCGAGGGCGACGAGGAGGACGGAGGCGGCTGTGACGCGGAGCCGCCTCGCCTGCTTGGGGGTGAGGCCGCCGACGGGCCGCCCGTCCTCGTCCTCTTCTTCCTCGTCCTCTTCTTCCTCGACCTCTTCATCGGCGAGTTCGCCGTCGGGTTCGTCGGCGGGTTCGTCGGCGGCCGGCGTCTCCGTGACCGGGGCTTCGGACTCCCCCGCCGTGTCGGGGACTTCGGGGCCCTTCGCGGCCTCGGCGGTCTTCGCGGCCCCGGTCGCCGGGGTGTCCTGGTCGGAAGCGCTCATGGGGCAGGAGCGTAACGGACACCGTTAGGCTGTTCGCATGACGACCGGGGTACGCCGCAGGATGGGCGTCGAGGAGCGCAAGCAGCAGCTGATCGGGGTGGCCCTCGAACTCTTCAGCCACCGCTCTCCCGACGAGGTGTCCATCGACGAGATCGCCGCCGCCGCCGGGATCTCGCGACCGCTGGTCTACCACTACTTCCCCGGCAAGCAGAGCCTCTACGAGGCGGCCCTGCGGCGGGCCGCCGACGAGCTGGCGGCCAGGTTCGTGGAGCCGCCCCGGGGGCCGCTGGGGGCGCGGCTGCTGCGGGTGATGGGCCGGTTCTTCGACTTCGTGGACGAGCACGGGCCCGGTTTCGCGGCGCTGATGCGGGGCGGTCCGGCCGTCGGGTCCTCCACGACGAACGCGATGATCGACGAGGTGCGGCAGGCCGCGTACGAGCAGATCCTCGCGCACCTGGAGGTCGGGGAGCCGTCGGCCCGCCTGGAGTTGGTGGTCCGCTCCTGGGTGTCCCTGGCCGAGTCGACGGCCCTGCTCTGGCTGGACGGGCGGCGGGTGCCGCGCGCGGAGCTGGAGTTGCAGCTCGTCCACGACTTCGCGGCCCTCGCCGCGGTGAGCGCCGCGTACGACCCCGGGATGGCGGAGATCCTGGTCGGGATCCTGGCGGACGAGCCGGCCGACGGGCCCTTCGGGGACCTGGTGACCCGGCTGGTCGCACTCGTACCGGCCCCCGGCCCCGCCCCGGACGCCCTGCCGGCCGTGCCCGATCAGCGCCTGCCGTAGAACGGTTCGAGACAGCGAACCGCCGTGCCGCCGGCGAGGAGCCGGGAAGGCTCGCCACCGACGGCACGTGCTACGGGGTCACCCTGATGGAGCGGGTGCTCCCCGGGGAGCGGGTCAGCCGGTCTTGAACACCGCCGTCGTCCGCGCCGGGACCGTGAAGGTGCCCGAGGCCTTCTCGTAGGCGGCGGTCCTCACGACCGCGTCGGAGCCCTCGGCCTGGACGGGGTGCAGGCGGTAGCCCTTGCCGGCCAGGTCGGTGACCTTCTGCGCCTGTGTCTCCGGGGTGGCGTTGAAGACGACGACCAGGTCACCCAGGCGCATGGTGATCACGCCGGGGGTCTCGTCGCGGCCGGAGAGCGGGAAGGTCAGGGCGGACCGCACCCGGTCGGTGGTGGCCAGGGAGAAGACCGGTTCGGTGGTGCGGATCTTCTGGAGGTCCCGGTAGGCGGCCGAGGCGCCGTCGATCTGCGCGCAGCCGACGGTGAGGGACGGGTTCGCCAGGAGCGGCTTGCCGAAGCCCCACTTGGGCTGGTTGTCGGCGGCGGGCGGGAGGCCCCGGCCGAAGCCGTTGCCGTCGCGGCAGTCCCAGTGGATGGCGTTGAACCAGTCGCCGCTGTCGTACGAGTTGCGGTCCAGGGACTTGGAGCGCAGCAGGTCCGAACCGGCCTGGGAGAGCGCCGGACCCTGCGAGAGGGTGGCCGTCGCCATGGCGAGGACCTGCGCGCGGGCGCGGTCGGCCGGGGACGTGCCCGCCGGGAGCTTGAAGGCGAGCGCGTCGTACAGGGACTCGTTGTCGTGGGCGTCGGCGTAGGCGAGGGCGTCGCCGGGGGCGGCCGCGTAGCCGGCCGGGGAGCCGTTGTAGTCGACCTCGGAGCCCTTGACCGTGCGGCCGGAGGTGTCGGTGAAGGTGTAGTCGGCGAGGTTGCCGGTCAGGCCGACCTTGATGAGGTCCTGGTAGTGCAGGAGGCGGGCCTTCTGCTCGGCCGGGGTGCCGTTGGCGGCCGAGGTGTTGGGGTCGGTGTACAGGCCGGAGGCGAAGCCCTGGACGCCGGGGTCCTCGTCGAAGGGACCGCCGCCGCGCACGGCGTCGCGGGCCCGGTCGGAGAAGGTCGCGATGCCGGTGCCGGCCATGTTCTTCTGGGTGGCCTGGACGAAGCGTGCGTCGTCGGCGACCTCGCCGAAGTTCCAGCCCTCGCCGTAGAGGACGATCGCCTTGCCGTCGACGCCGTCCTTCGCGACGGTCAGGGCGTCGAGGGCCTTGCGGACGGCGAGGATGTTCTCCTTCGGGTGGTGGCCCATGAGGTCGAAGCGGAAGCCGTCGACCTTGTACTCCTTGGCCCAGGTGACGACCGAGTCCACGACGAGCTTGCCCATCATGGCGTTCTCGGGCGCGGTGTTGGCGCAGCAGGTGGAGGTGGTGACGGCGCCGTCGGCGTCGAGGCGCTGGTAGTAGCCGGGCACGATCCGGTCGAGGACGGACTTGTCGGACTGTCCGGCGGCGACGGTGTGGTTGTAGACGACGTCCATGACGGTGCGCAGTCCGTCGCCGTTGAGGGCCTGGACCATCCGCCGAAACTCGACGGTGCGGCGGGTGCCCTCGGGGTCGGTGGCGTAGGAGCCCTCGGGGACGGTGTAGTGCAGCGGGTCGTAGCCCCAGTTGAAGGCGTCCTTGGCCGCGGCGGCGGCGACGCAGGCCTGCTGCTCCTCGGAGTCGGGGGCGTACGCCTTCAGGTCGCAGGCCGGGGCGGCCTGGTCGGACTTCTTCTCGGGGATGGTGCCGATGTCGAAGGCCGGCAGGAGGTGGACGTAGGAGGTGCCGGAGGCGGCCAGGTCGCGCAGGTGCTTCGAGCCCTTGCTGTCCTTGTCGGTGAAGGCGAGGTAGGTGCCCCGGTGGTCCGCGCGGGCCGTGGTGTCCGCGATGGAGAAGTCGCGGATGTGGAGCTCCTGGATCTGGGCGTCCCGCAGCGGCACGGCGGCGGGCTTCCTGAGCTGCTTCCAGCCGGTGGGGGCGAGCTTCGGGTCGGTGAGGTCGACGGCGAGGCTGCGGGCGGAGTCGGTGGTGAGGGCGGTGGAGTAGGGGTCGGTGACCTTGTTGGTGACGATCTTCTGGACGGTGGGGGCCCAGACCTTCACCGCGTAGCGGTACGGCTTGCCGGTCCAGGACTTCGGGCCGGTGGCGGACCAGACGCCGGTGGTGTCGTCGCGGCGCATGGCGACGGTCCTGCCGTCGAGTTCGAGGGCGACGGACCGGGCGGTGGGGGCCCAGACGGAGAGGGTGACGCCGTGGCGGCCGAAGACCGGGCCGAGGGCGGCGCCGGTCGCCTTCTTCGCGTACAGGTCGTCGAGGACGCCGGCGGTCTGGACGCCGGTGGCGGCGAGCAGGGCGCCGTTGGCGGCCCGCTGGGTGGCGATGAGCTGGCCGCGCAGGGACTCGCGGATCCGGTCCGCGTCGCGCGGGTCGACGGTGAAGGCCGGGTAGTCCTTGAGGTGCGGGTACTTGGCCTTCTGGGCGTCGGTGAGCGCGGCCCGGTCGAGCCGGAGCCACTGGCCCTCGGTGTTCAGGGCGCCGCCGGTGACGGCGATCCCGCCGTCCTTCGCGTACACCAGCTGCTGGCTGGTGGCGTCGGTGGCCTTCACCTTCCAGACGACGGTGTTCCGGTCGATCCACTGGGCCGAGGCCTTGGCGAGGTCGAGGTCGGGGGTGCCGCCGACGGTCGGCAGGAGGTACTTGGGCTCCCCGCCGAGCAGCCAGACCTCGTGGCCGTAGGTGGCGAGGTCGAGGGACTGGTCGGTGGGCAGGTCCTTCTGGTCGCCCTTGTGGAGGATGTACGAGAGGGAGGTCGCGCCCTCGGCGAGCGGCACCTCGTAGACGGCGCCGTACGCGTCGACGCGGACCGGCATGAGGGGCTTGGACCAGTCGGTGGGCTGGGCGGCGCCGGTCCAGGTGTGCAGGCCCCAGCCGTCGTAGTCGCCGTCGGCGCGCTGGTAGTGCAGGACGGCCTTGGTCTTGTCGGGGGTGACGGGGGCCGGGTCGGTGTCGGACTGGCCGTCCCGGCCCTGGGTGATCCAGACCTCGCCGGTGCGGCCGAGGTCGACGGTCCGCTGCGGGCCGTCGGCGGCGCCGTCCTTCTCGACGGTGTACGGGATCGTGGAGGCGCCCTCGGGGACCTTGACCCAGGCGAAGGCGCCGTGGGCGTCGCGGCCGGTGAACGCGGCCTCCTGCCCGGCGGCCTTCAGCTTCCAGCCGTCGTACTCCCCGTCCTGGCGCTGGTAGTGGACGATCGCGTGGGTGCGCTCGACGGCGACCGGCTTCTCGGGGGCCGGGGGCGCGCCCGCCGTGGTGGCGGCGGTGGCGCTCGCGGTGCGGCCGGAGCTGTCGACGGCGACGGCCTTGTAGCGCAGGGCGGTGCCGGCGGGGGCGGTCACGTGCTGGGTGACCTTGTAGGGGGCGTGGTCGGCGGTGCCGAGGGTCCGCCAGGGGCCGTTGCCGACCTGGGCGGCGAAGACGACCCGGTTGAGGCCGCCGCCGGTGACGTCGGCGGAGAGTTCGACGGTGCCGGTGGCTCCGGCGGCCGGCGCCTCGAGGTTCACGGAGGGCTTCACGGCCGGGGCCGGGAGGGGCCGGTCGGCCTTGAGGACCAGGGAGGAGAGGGCCGGGACGGTGACGGTGACCTTGCCGCCCTTGGCCGCGACGGCGCCCTGACCGCCGTACAGGGTGCGGAAGGTCGCCGAGTCGACGGGGAGGGTGACGGTCTTGGCGGCGGTGGAGCCGTTGGTGGCGACGAGGTATTCGGTGCGCGCCTTGGCGTCCGTGCGGGAGAAGGCGTAGACGGAGCCCTCGGCGTACCGCTCCTGCTGGATGCCGTCGCGCAGGGCCGGGTGCTCGCGGGTCAGCTTCGACAGGGCGGCGACGGAGCGGTAGACCGGGTGGCCGGTGTCGTACGCGTCGGTGGCGTGGGTGCGGTCGGTGCCGAGCTGGTCGTCGTCCAGGTAGTCGGCGGCCTTCGAGGCGAAGAGGGGCTGGCGGGCGTCCTTGTCGCCGCCGGCGCCGGTGAAGCCCTGCTCGTCGCCGGAGTAGATCACCGGGTTGCCCCGGGAGAGGAACATCAGCTCGTTGGCGAGCCGGGCCCTCTTGAGGAGTTCGGCGTCGGTGGCGTTCGGGTTGTCCTGCTTGAGGAAGGTGCCGATGCGGCCCATGTCGTGGTTGCCGAGGAAGGTGACCTGCTCGTAGGCGTTGGCCTTGTCGGTGGTGTACCGGTAGTCCTCGGCGAAGACCTTGGCGAGGCGGTCGGCCCCGGCGCCCTGGGAGGCGAAGGCGCGGGCCGCGTCCTGGAAGGGGAAGTCGAGGGTGGCGTCGAGCCGGCCCCGGGTGACGTAGGGGGCGGTGACGGTCGGGTCGGCGGAGTACACCTCGCCGAACATGAAGAAGTCCTCGCGGCCCCGCTTCTTGGCGTAGGCGTCGAGGGCGGTGGCCCACTGGGTCCAGAAGTCCAGGTCGACGTGTTTGACGGTGTCGATCCGGAAGCCGTCGATCTTGAAGTCGCGGACCCACTTCTCGTAGATCCGCTGCATGCCCTCGACGACCTCGGGCCGCTCGGTCCACAGGTCGTCCAGGCCGACGAAGTCGCCGTACTCGGCGGACTCGCCGACCCAGGTGGAGTCGCCCCGGTTGTGGTACATCGTGGGGTCGTTGAGCCAGGACGGGACCTTGACGCCCTTCTCGGCCACCGGGGTGTACGGGAAGGAGTCCGCGTCCACCTTGCCGATGGCGTTCCGGTCGTCGAAGGGGCGCCCGTTCCTGTCGAGGTAGGGGTAGGCGCCCTTGGGGCGGTAGCCGTACTTCTTCTCGGCGTAGTCGACGGTGTCGGCGGTGTGGTTGGTGATGACGTCGAAGAAGACCTTCATGCCCTTGGCGTGGGCGGCGGCGATCAGCTTCTCCAGGTCGGCGTTGGTGCCGAAGTGGGGGTCGACCTGGGTGAAGTCGGTGATCCAGTAGCCGTGGTAGCCGGCGCTGGCGTTCTCGCCCTCGCCCTGCACGGGCCGGTTCTTGAAGATCGGCGCCATCCAGATGGCGGTGGTGCCGAGGCCCTTGATGTAGTCGAGCCGCTGGGTCAGGCCCTTGAGGTCGCCGCCCTGGTAGAAGCCCTTGTCGGTCGGGTCGAAGCCGGTCCGGGTGCGGCTGCCGGTGAGGCCGCCGCGGTCGTTGGACGGGTCGCCGTTGGCGAAGCGGTCGGGCAGGACGAAGTAGAACTGCTCGCGGGTGAGGTCCTGGCGCGCGGGCTCGGCCGCCAGCGCCCGGTCGGACGGCGGGGCCGGGGGCTTCGGCGCGGCGGTCGCGGGGACGGCGGGCACGAGGGCCGCGCACAGGGCGGCGGCCAGTGCGACCGCCGTTCTCTTGCGTATCACGGGGTTTCTCCCTGGAGGTACGGGAAGAGGGGGCCGCCCCGGGTGGGGCGGCCCTTGCGGTGCGGAATCAGCGGGTG
This sequence comes from Streptomyces cinereoruber, assembly GCF_009299385.1. Taxonomy (NCBI): domain Bacteria; kingdom Bacillati; phylum Actinomycetota; class Actinomycetes; order Kitasatosporales; family Streptomycetaceae; genus Streptomyces; species Streptomyces cinereoruber. Next base: position 2,276,580 of record NZ_CP023693.1, read on the forward strand.
GAGTAAGGCTGGTGGGTTACGGCTGGTGGGGGGTCAGCCGTGGTTCAGCTGCGGAACGTGTCGTTCAGGACGAGCTGTCCGGAGGCGGGGACGGTCGCGGTGCGGTTGGCGCCGGACTCCCAGGTGACGTTCCCGGCGGCGTCCTTGCGGACGTACTTGTACGCGAAGGTCGTTCCGGCCGGCAGGGAGAGCGTCAGCTTCCAGACCGGGTAGGCGGCCGGGTCGAGCTTGGGGGCCGAGGCCGGGGACCAGTTGCCGAGTGCGGCGAGGTTCCCGGTGACGTGGATGTTCTGGCCGACGACGGTGGTCGCGGTGGCCTGGAAGGAGGTGCCGGTGGAGGCGGGCGGCGGGGTGGTGGTGCCGCAGCTCTTGGCGTTGACGTGCAGGGCGAGCGCGGTGTTGGCGCCCAGGGTGGCCGTGAACCGCCCCGAACCGTCGACCGTGACGGGGTTGTTCGACTGCACGTCGCAGTAGGTGCCGGCGGGCAGGGAGGTCTGGTGGGTGCGGGTGAGCGCCGAGGACTCGTGGTTGATGGCCACGTACGCCTTGGAGCCGCGGCCGAACGCGATCGCGTTGTTGCCGTTGTCCCACCAGTCGGTGACGGCCTGGCCGCGCGCGGTGTTGCGGAAGGCCACCATGGAGGAGATCTCGCGCCAGGCGTGCTGGCACTTCCAGCCGTCGGAGTAACAGGCGTTCACCTGGCCGCCGTTGGGCGGGCCGGCGTCCTTGTCGGTCCACTCGTAGCCGGAGTGGACGTCCGGGGAGCCGTAGGGCCAGGCGAGCATGAAGACGGAGGCGAGGGTGTAGTTCGCGCCGTCCTTGTAGGACAGGGTGTCGCCGACGCGCTCGGTGTCGTGGTTGTCGACGAAGACGCCGGCCCGGCCGGAGGGCATGTGGCCCCAGGCCTCGCCGAAGTTCTTCAGGTACGCCAGCTTCTCGTTCTGCAGGACGCGCTTGAGGTCGCGGGCGTAGCGGAACTCCTGCACGTCGCCGCTGCCGAGGTACTCGCTCGGTGAGACGGCCTCGCCGGCGCCGTGGATGGCCTCCTGCTTCCAGTACGCGCCGGGGTCGGTGAGCCGCGACTTGATGTTCGCGAGGTCGGCGGCCGGCATGTGCTTGGCGGCGTCGATGCGGAAGCCGTCGACGCCCAGGGAGAGCAGGTCGTTGAGGTAACCGGCTATCCGTCCGCGGACGTGGTCCTCGCCGGTGTCGAGGTCGGGGAGGTGGACCAGCTCGCAGTTCTGGACGTTGCCCCGGTCCTGGTAGTTGGTGATCTCGGCCCGGCAGTCGTCCATGTCGGCGCCCGAGTAGAGGCCCGGGTAGTCGTACTTGGAGAACGGGGTCCCGCCCGTTCCCGTGCCCGACCCGTTCGCCATGTGGTTGACGACCGAGTCCACGACGACCTTCACGCCCGCCGCGTGACAGGTGTCGATCATGCTCTTGAAGGCGGCGCGGTCCCCGAGGCGGCCGGCGATCTTGTAGCTGACGGGCTGGTACGAGGTCCACCACTGGCCGCCCTGCACGTGCTCCTGGGGCGGGGAGACCTGGACGTAGCCGTATCCGGCGGGCCCGAGGCGGTCGGTGCACTCCTTGGCCACCGAGGAGAACTTCCACTCGAACAGCACCGCGGTGACGTCCTTCTCACCGGGCGGTGCGGCCTGGACGGGACTGTTTCCCGTGACGGCCACAGCGGCTCCCGCCACGAGGGCGAGTGCAGCGGCCACGGTCCTTCTGGCCATGTTTCCTCCTGCTGACTTCACTGTCGCAAGAAGTTGCCGAAAATGTCAGCAACTGTTTTCAGCCGTGACCGTATGAGTGCCCCGACGCCCGGTCAACCCTCCGGACGCCGCGACGCAAGTTGTTACGAAAGGACTTGCGGCTCCGCGGAACCCGAAGCGCCCGGGACGTCCCGCACGGGCGGCTGCGCCGTCGAGCCGCGCACCACCAGCTCCGGCTGGAAGACGAACTCGGTGCGCTGCACCGGGTTCCCCTCGATCTCCTCCAGGAGCGCGCCCACGGCGGCCGTGGCCATCGCCTGCACGGGCTGGCGGACGGTGGAGAGCGGCGGGCTGGTGAAGGCGATCAGGGGCGAGTCGTCGAAACCGACGACGGAGACGTCCCCGGGCACGTCGAGGCCCCGGGCGCGGACCGCGCGGATCACGCCGAGCGCCATCAGGTCGGAGCCGCAGACGATGCCGGTGCAGCCCTCGCGCAGCAGGATGTCGGCGGCGGCGTGGCCGCCCTCGACGCCGAAGAGCGTGGGCCTGATGAACCGTTCGGCGTCCGCGCGCTCGACGCCGAGGAGTTCGTACAGCTCGGCGGCGAAGCCCTCGGCCTTGCGGCGGGAGGGGACGTAGCGGGTGGGGCCGATGGCGAGGCCGATGCGCTCGTGGCCCAGCTCGACCAGGTGCCGCACGGCCATCCGCGCGGCGGCCCGGTCGTCCGGGGAGACGAAGTTGGCGTCGATGTGCTCGTTGAAGCCGTTGATGAGGACGAACGGCACGCCCCGGGCGGCGAGCCGGGCGTAGCGGGCCGGGTCGGCGGTGGCGTCGGCGTGGAGCCCGGAGAGGAAGACGATGCCGGAGACCCCGCGCTCCACGAGCTGTTCGACCAGCTCGTCCTCGGTGGCGCCGCCGGGCATCTGGGTGCACAGGACCGGGGTGTAGCCGTGCCCGGCGAGGACCTGCTCGACGACCTGCGCGAACGCCGGGAAGATCGGGTTGGTCAGCTCGGGCACGACGAGCCCGACGAGGCCCGCGCTGCGCCGTTTGAGGCGTACGGGGCGCTCGTAGCCGAGCACGTCGAGCGCGGCGAGCACCTTGTGCCGGGTCGCGCCGGCCACCCCCGCCTTGCCGTTGAGGACGCGGCTGACGGTGGCCTCGCTGACGCCGGACTGGGCCGCGATGTCCGCGAGCCGCGGGGCGCCCGTTCCGGCGCCCCGCGGCAGGGGGATCGTCACACCGCCCACCAGACGGTGGTGTCGGCGGGCAGCTCCACCGTGTCCGTGCCGGGGGCGACGGGCTCGTTGGAGAGGAGGAACCGGCCGGGCAGCGGGACGGAGATGGCCCGGCCGGTGGTGTTGGCGGTGCAGACGAAGCCGTCGCGCCGGAAGGCGAGGACGCCCTCGGGGGCCTCCAGCCACTCGACGCCCTCGCCCGCCCCGAGTCCGGGCTGCGTCCGGCGCACGGCGAGCGCGCTGCGGTACAGCTCCAGGGTGGAGCCCGGGTCCCCGGTCTGCGCCTCGACGCTCAGGGCGCCCCAGGTCGCGGGCTGCGGCAGCCAGGAGCCGCCGGCACCGAAGCCGTACGAGGAGCCCTCGGCGGTCCACGGGATCGGGACCCGGCAGCCGTCGCGGAAGCCGTCCTGGCCGCTGGCCCGCCAGAAGGACGGGTCCTGGCGGACCTCGTCGGGCAGGTCGGTGACGTCGGGCAGGCCCAGCTCCTCGCCCTGGTAGACGTAGGCCGAGCCGGGCAGGGCCAGCATGAGGAGGGTGGCGGCGCGGGCCCGGCGCAGGCCGAGTTCGCGGTCGCCGGCCTCGCGGAGCTGGGTGCCGAGGCCCGCCGGGTTGGCGAAGCGGGTGGCGTGCCGGGTGACGTCGTGGTTGGACAGGACCCAGGTGGTGGGGGCGCCGACCGGGCGCATCGCGGCGAGCGAGGCGTCGATGACGGTGCGCAGCTCGGTGGCGTCCCAGTGGGTGCCCAGGTACTGGAAGTTGAAGGCCTGGTGCATCTCGTCGGGGCGCACGTAGTTGGCGGTGCGGTCGACGGTGGGGGTCCAGGCCTCGGCGACGAGGACGCGCTCGCCGTCGTACTCGGAGAGGACCTTGCGCCAGGAGCGGTAGATCTCGTGGACGCCGTCCTGGTCGAAGAAGGGCATGACGTCGTTGCCGAGCAGCTTGAGCTGGTCGTGGGCGCCGATGTCGGGCAGCCCGGCGGCCTTGACCAGGCCGTGGGCGACGTCGACGCGGAAGCCGTCGACGCCCATGTCGAGCCAGAAGCGCAGGATGGAGCGGAACTCGTCGCGGACGGCCGGGTGCTCCCAGTTGAAGTCGGGCTGCTCCGGGGCGAAGAGGTGCAGGTACCAGTCGCCGGGGGTGCCGTCCGGGTTCTCGGTGCGGGTCCAGGCCGGGCCGCCGAAGATGGACTCCCAGTCGTTGGGCGGAAGTTCGCCGTCCGCGCCCTTGCCGGGGCGGAAGTGGTAGCGCTCGCGCAGCGGGGAGCCGGGGCCCTCGCGCAGGGCCCGCTGGAACCACTCGTGCTGGTCGGAGGAGTGGTTGGGGACGAGGTCCACGATGATCCGCAGGCCCAGGGCGTGGGCCTCGCGGATCACCGCGTCGGCGTCGTGCAGGGAGCCGAACATCGGGTCGATGGCCCGGTAGTCGGCGACGTCGTAGCCGGCGTCGGCCTGCGGGGAGGCGTAGAACGGCGAGAGCCAGACGGCGTCGACGCCCAGGTCCCTGAGGTACGGCAGCCGGCTGCGGACGCCCTCCAGGTCACCCATGCCGTCGCCGTTGCCGTCGGCGAAGCTGCGCGGGTAGACCTGGTAGATCACGGCGTCTCTCCACCAGCCCGTGTGCGTTCCGGTGGTGGGGACGTCGGCCGGGGCGGCGAGATGCTGGGTCATGTCTTCCCTGGGAGGTAAGGAGGGGCGTGCGGGGGCGGTGATCGGGCTCAGCCCTTGACGGCACCGGCGGACATGCCGGTGACCAGGTGCCGCTGGGCGAAGAGGAACACCAGCGCCGCGGGGATGGCGATGAGCACGGAGGCCGCGGACATCGGACCCCACTGGGCGCCGTACTGGTTGACGAACTTCTGGAGTCCGCCCGCGAGGGTGAGGTTCTCGTCGCCGACCATGAAGGCGGAGGCGTAGGCGACCTCGCCCCACGCGGTGATGAAGGAGTAGAAGGCGGTGACGGCGATGCCCGGCTTGGCGAGCGGCAGGATCAGCCGCCAGAAGGTGCCGAAGGGGGTGAGGCCGTCGACGTAGCCGGACTCGTCGATCTCGCGCGGGATGGTGTCGAAGAAGCCCTTCATCATCCAGGCGCAGAACGGGACGGCGATGGTCAGGTACGTGATGACCAGGCCGGCCGGCTGGTTGAGCAGGCCCATCGAGGACATGATGTTGTAGATCGGCACGATCAGGACGGCGACCGGGAACATCTGGGTGATGAGCAGCGTCCACATCAGGCCGCGCTTGCCGGGGAAGCGGAAGCGGCTGACGGCGTAGCCGGTGGTGGCCGAGATGAAGACGCCGACGAGCGTGGTGAGGCCGGCGACGAGCAGCGAGTTGCCGAACCAGGTGAGGAACGGGGTGTCCTTCAGCAGGTTCGTGTAGTTCTCGAAGGTCGTCTCCTTCACGAAGTCCGTGGTGGAGGCGTACTTGGCCGGCTTCAGCGAGGTCAGCAGCACCCAGAGCACCGGGAAGACCGCGATCACCGAGGCGACGATCAGGGTGAGGTGCAGCCCGGCCGAGGCGAGCGGTGAACGGCGGCCGCGGAGCGGGGCGTTCACGGCCTGGGGGTTGGGGGTCGTGGTGGTCACCAGACTTCTCCCTGCTTGCGGAGGACGCGCCGGTAGATCGCGGCGAAGACCATCAGGAGGACCAGGATCAGCACGCCCCACGTGGAGGACTGCGCGAAGTCGCGCGGGCTGATCTCGAAGGAGAACTTGTAGGCCTGGGTGACGAGGATCTGGGTGGCCTCGCCGGGCCCGCCCCGGGTGAGCAGGAAGATCACCGGGAACATGTTGAAGGTCCAGATGGTGGAGAGCAGGATCACCGTCGTGGAGACCGAGCTGAGGCCGGGCATGGTGATGTTCCGGAACCGCTGCCAGGCGCCCGCGCCGTCCATCTCGGCGGCCTCGTACAGCTCGCCGGGGATGGACTGGAGGCCGCCGAGGAGGGCGACCATCATGAAGGGGACGCCGAGCCAGACGTTGACGGCGATGACCGCGAGCTTCGCCACCGTCGGGTCGTTGAGCCAGGGCACGGCGGATATCCCGCCGCCCGCCAGGATCTCGTTGAGCAGGCCGCGGCGCTCGTCGAAGAGGAAGCGCCAGGCGAAGACGGAGACGAAGCCCGGGACGGCCCAGGGCAGGATCAGCAGCATCCGGTAGACGGAGCGGCCGGCGATCCTGCGGTTGAGCAGGTTGGCGAGGCCGAGGCCGAGGGCGAAGGTGATCGAGACGCACGCGACCGTCCAGATGACGGTCCAGACGAGCGTGCCGAGGAACTGGCTGCCGGTGAGCGCGTCGACGTAGTTGTCCACGCCGACGAACTCGTAGGTGGCCGGGATCTGGTTGACGCCGATGGACCGGGCGACGTTCCGCTCGTTCGCGTCGGTGAACGACAGGTAGATGCCACGCACCAGGGGGTAGCCGATGATCACGCCGATCACGACGACCACCGGGGCGACCATCGCCCAGGCGTACCAGTGGGTGGCGAAGGAGCGCTTGCGCGTGCTCCGGCGCTTGCCAGTTCCGCGGCTCCGGCCGCGGGCGACAGTGTCGCCCGCGGCCTTCGCCACCGACTGGCCGGTGGTGTCCACGGCCATCAGCCGGCCTGCCTTCCTTCTTACTTCCAGTCCTTCAGGAGCTTGCGGTAGGACTCGCCGATCGCCTTGGCGCCGGCCTCGGGGGTGGTCTGGCCGGTGAGGACCTTGGTGTACTCGACCTTGACGGGCTCGAAGAGGCTGCCGCCCTCGGGGATCCACGGGCGCTCGACGGACTTCTCGACGACCGGCTTGAAGAAGGCGATCATCTCGTTGGTCGCCACGTCCGGCTTGATGTAGACGGACTCGCGGGTCGGGAGCAGGCTCAGCTCCTTGGCGATCGCCGTCTGGGTCTCGACCGAGGTCATGTACTCGGTGAAGGCGTAGGAGGCGTCGAGGTTCTTGGAGCCCGCGTAGACGGCGAGGTTGTGGCCGCCCTGCGGGGCGCCCTGGCCGCCGGTGCCGCCCGGGACCGGGGCGATGCCCAGGTTGGCCTTGTCGGCGAACTCCTTGCCGGCGTAGGTGTCGGCGACGGCCCACGGGCCGTTGATCATCATGGCGACCTTGCCGTCCTTGAAGGCGGCCTGCATGTTGTCCCAGCCGTTGGTCGCGTCGGTGATCGCGGCCTTCGAGTCGACCAGGTCCTTGACGACCTTGAGCGCCTTCACGCCGGGCTCGCCGTCGATGGTGACCGTCTTCTTCTCGGCGTCGACCAGGTCGCCGCCCTCGCCGTACAGGAAGGAGAGGAACCAGTACGGGTCGTCGCCGCGCAGGTAGAGCCCGGTCTTGCCGGTCTTCTCCTTGATCTTGGCGGAGACGGTCTTCAGCTCGTCGATGTTCTTGGGGACCTCGACGCCGGCCTCCTTGAAGATCTTCTTGTTGTAGAAGATGCCCATGGAGTCGATGACCTGCGGGACGGCGTAGGTCTTGCCGTTGTACTTGGTGGAGGCGGCGGCCTGGTCCAGGAAGTCGTCGGCGTCCTTGAGGGCCGTGGTGCCGTCCAGCGGGGCCAGGTAGCCGAGGTCCGCGAACTCGGGGGTCCAGGCGACCTCGGAGCGGATGACGTCGGGCGCGCCGGAGCCGGACTGCGCGGCGTTCTTGAACTTGTTCTGCGCCTCGCCGAACGGCACGTTCACGTACTTGACGGTGACCTTGGGGTGCTTCTTGGTGAAGTCCTCGGCGATCTTCTTGAAGACCTTGTCCTCGGAGCCGACCGTGGAGGTGTCCCACCAGGTCACGGTGCCGGAGAGCTCGCCCGAGCCCTTCGAGCCGCCGTTGGAACCGCTGTCGCTTCCGCCGCACGCCGCCAGGGTCACGCCCAGGGCCGCGACCAGCGCGGTGGCCGCTATGCCACGCCGCATGTGAACTCCTTCAACTGATCCCGGGGGGACGAGGGGCTGGAACCTTCCTCATGCGACCGCTCCCTCGCGGCGCTCCGGGTTGGCAGGAACGTAACAGGGATGAAAACGAGCCGAAAGACCTTGCGGGATTTTTCTGCAAGACCCGGGGATCGTTACATCCGCGTGTCCCTAAGGTTGCCTACGGGTCGCTTGACAGGGGCGGGAGCACGCCCTTCCGCACCTCGCACGCCCCTGACGTGCCCCCGGCACCCCTCCGGTGCGCCCCGCAAGAACTGCAAGACCTTGCAGGGAGGCGACTCCCGGCCACGGCGGGCGGGGTGTGCCGGGAGTGGTGGACGGGGTGCACCGGGGCCGGCGGGCGGGGTGTGCCGGGGCGGTGGGCAATACGCCCCGTGACCGGTACAGTCCACTCCCATGACCGCGCGGCTCTCCGACATCGCAGCCCAGGCGGGGGTCAGTGAAGCCACAGTCAGCCGCGTGCTCAACGGAAAGCCCGGCGTGGCCAGCGCCACCCGCGAATCCGTCCTCGCCGCGCTCGACGTGCTCGGCTACGAGCGGCCCGTGCGCCTGCGGCAGCGCAGCGCGGGGCTCGTCGGCCTCATCACCCCCGAGCTGGACAACCCGATCTTCCCCGCCCTCGCGCAGGTCATCGGACAGGCCCTGACCCGGCAGGGGTACACGCCGGTCCTCGCCACCCAGACCCCCGGCGGGTCCACCGAGGACGAGCTGACCGACATGCTGGTGGAGCGCGGCGTCGCCGGCATCATCTTCGTCTCCGGACTGCACGCCGACACCACGGCCGACACGTCCCGCTACGACCGGCTGCGCGGCAAGGGCGTCCCGTACGTCCTCCTCAACGGCTTCTCCCCCAAGGTGCAGGCGCCCTTCGTGTCGCCCGACGACCGGGCGGCGATGCGGCTCGCGGTGACGCACCTGGCGGCGCTCGGGCACACCCGGATCGGGCTCGCCGTCGGACCGAAGCGGTTCGTGCCGGTGCTGCGCAAGATCGAGGGCTTCCGGAAGGGCATGGAGGAGCGGCTCGGTCTCTCCCCCGAGGAGTCCGAGGAGCTGATCCAGCACTCCCTCTACACCCTGGAGGGCGGCCAGGCGGCGGCGGGCGCGCTGCTCTCCCGGGGCTGCACGGCGGTCGTCTGCGCGAGCGACATGATGGCGCTCGGCGCGATCCGGGCGGCCCGGCAGCAGGGGCTCGACGTGCCGAGGGACGTCTCCGTCGTCGGCTTCGACGACTCCCCCCTCATAGCGTTCACCGATCCGCCGCTGACCACCATCCGGCAGCCGGTGCAGGCGATGGGGCAGGCCGCGGTCCGCGCGCTGCTCGAAGAGGTGGGGGGCACCCCGGCCCCGCACTCCGAGTTCGTCTTCATGCCCGAGCTGGTGGTCCGGGGCTCCACCGCCTCCGCGCCGTCCGCCGTCAGGCCTCCTTCCCAGGACTGACCGGGTGCGTTCCGGACCCGACCTTGGGATGATCGGTCGGGGGCGGCCATCTGGCAGACTCTCTCCCCATGGGTGAAACGACCGTGAAGAGTTTGGACAACCGGACGACCCCGTCGTCACCCATCGTGGCCGACGGCAGGCTGTCGCGGCTGCGCACGCGCGTGCCCCGGCGTCCCACGATCTGGTTCGAGATCCTGCTCATCGCGGTGAGCTACTGGACGTACTCCCTCATCCGCAACGCGGTGCCGGAGCAGAAGGCCCAGGCGCTCCGGAACGCCGACTGGATCTGGCGGGCCGAGGAGTCCATGGGGCTCGCCTTCGAGCACGCCGTCAACCACGCCGTGAACTCGGTGACGTGGCTGATCGTGGGGATGAACTACTACTACGCGACGCTGCACTTCGTCGTGACCATCGGTGTGCTGGTGTGGCTGTACCGGTGGCAGCCGGGCCGTTACGCGGCGTTCCGCACGGTCCTGTTCGCCACCACCGGCGTGGCCCTGGTCGGCTACTACCTGTATCCGCTCGCGCCGCCCCGGCTCATGAACGGCCAGGACTTCATCGACACGGTCCTGGTCCACCACACCTGGGGCTCGATGGCCTCGGGGAACCTCAAGCACGTGTCGAACCAGTACGCGGCGATGCCGTCGATGCACATCGGCTGGTCGCTCTGGTGCGGGATCACGATCTTCCTGCTCGCGAAGGCGCCCTGGGCGCGGATCCTGGGCCTGCTCTACCCGACGGCCACCCTCGTCGTCATCGTGGCGACCGCCAACCACTTCTGGCTGGACGCGGTCGGCGGCATGATCTGCCTGGGCTTCGGCTTCGCCGTCTCGTACTTCTGGTACGGCTCGCGGCCCCACCGGCTGCCGAAGCTGGTCGAGCCGGTGGAGCCGGTGGGCGTGGTCGCCCACGGCGGTCCGGCCGCGGGGGCGGGGACGGACCGCGAGGACGATCTGGAACGGCCGGTCGACTCCCGCCGCTAGCCGGCCCCCCTTTTTTCAGTTCCCCCGGTGCGTGATCCGGCCGCCCGCGACGGTGAGCCGGACCGGGGCCTCGGCGGTCTCGTCCGCCGGGGCCGTCACCGGGTCCACGGCGAAGGCGGTGAGGTCGGCCCGGAAGCCCGGGGCGATCCGGCCCGCGACCGCCTCCTCCCCCGCCGCGAACGCCGCGTGCGTGGTCATCCCCTCCAGGGCCATCAGGCCCGTGAGCCCGTGCCGGGCCGAGGCGGCGCCGCGCGGGGCGCGGGCGGTGGCGAGGACCTGCCGGGCGTCGTAGTGGGCGATGGGCCAGTCGGAGCCGAGCGCGAGGTGCGCCCCGGCGTCCCGCAGGTCGCGGCAGCGCCAGGCGCGCCCGGCCCGCTCCTCCCCGAGGCGTACGGACCACTCGTCGGTGCGGTCGGCGCGGGTGTACGCGGTGTGCGGGGGCTGCATCGAGGCGGCGACGCCGAGCGCGGCGAAGCGCCCGAGCTGGTCGTCGGGGACGGTCTCGATGTGCTCGATCCGGTGCCGGGGGCCGCCCGTACCGAGGCCTTCGACGGTGTCGAGGGCGTGGCGGACGGCCGCGTCGCCGATGGCGTGGGTGGCGGTGCCGACCCCGGCCCGGTGCAGGTGGGCGACGGCGGCGGAGTACGCGGCCGGGTCGGGCCAGAAGGCTTCGGTGCCCCGGCCGTGGCAGTCGGCGTGCTCCAGCCAGGCGGTGCCGCCCTCGACGGTGCCGTCCATGAAGAACTTCACCCCGCCGATCCGCCACAGCCGGCCGGCCCGTTCCTGGAGCCGTACGAAGGCGTCGAGCTCCCCGGTGGTGACGCCGGGCATGCACCAGGGGGCGAGGCGCAGGCGCAGCGGCAGGTCGCCGTCCTCCTCGATCGCGGCGAGCAGTCCGGGGACGTCGTGTCCGCCGAGGTCCATGACGTGGGCGGAGGCGAGCCCGGTGGCGGCCATGCCGGCGAGCAGGGCGACGAGCCGGTCGCGGCGCTCGGCGTACGGCAGGGCGGGCAGGACCGGGGTCATCAGGTCCATGGCGGCGTGCTCGACCAGATGTCCGGTGGGGCGCCCGTCGGGGTCGCAGACGATCTCGGAGTGCTGGGCGAAGGCGCGGGGCCCGTCGATCCCGGCGGCCTTCAGCGCGGTGCCGCTGACGAGGGCGGAGTGTCCGTCGTAGAGGCGCAGGTGGGCGGGGGCGCCGTCGAGGACGTCCTCGATCAGGTCGCGGTGGACGGGCCGGCCGCCGAAGGCGTTGTGGTCGAGGCCGAAGCCGAGGACCCAGCCGTCGCGGCGCTCGGCGCCCCGGAGCGCGGCCCGCAGCCCGTCGAGGTCGGTGACGGCCGAGAGGTCGGTGCCGGTGAACATCTCCAGGCCCCAGACGGGGTGGCTGTGGGCGTCGGTGAGGCCGGGGGTGAGGGTGGCGCCGGCCAGGTCGACGGTCTCGGTGCCGGGCCCGGCCCAGGCGCGGGCCTCGGCGTCGGTGCCGAGGGCGGTGATCAGCCCGTCGCGGACGGCGACGGCGGTGTGGCCGGTGGGTTCGGGGTCGCGGACGCGGGCGTTGACGAGGACGAGGTCGGGTGCGGACACGGGGACTCTCCAGGTGCGGACGGTGCGGACGGCTCGGAGGACGGTGCGGACGGCTCGGACGGCTCGGCGGCGAAGCGGGCGTAGACCTCGGGGCGGGTGCGGCGGAGCCGGTACGCCAGGAGGAGCCCGAGGAGGAAGACGGCGGGGGTCGCGGAGAGCAGGACCGCGTTGACGGCGGGCGAGGCCCCGGTGAAGAGGTCGACGTGGGCGGCGACGAGGACGATCGCGGCGGCGAGCAGGACGAAGGCGGTGACGGGGGCGACGACCGTGCGCAGGACGCCCTCGTCGTGCCGTATCCGGCGGAAGAAGAACGGCACGGCGAGCGCGGCGAGGAGCTGGAGGAGCATCAGGCCCAGCATCCCGGGGGTGTTCACCCAGAGCAGGAGCTGCTGGTACGGGTCGGCGCCGGCGAGCGCGAAGCCGAGGACGACGACGGCGCCGAGCACGGTCTGGGCGGCCCCGGCGACGTACGGGGAGCGGTGGCGGGGGTGGATGCGGCCGAGGGCCTTCGGCAGGACGCCCTCCTCGGCGAGGGCGAGGGTGTAGCGGTTGATGGCGTTGTGGAAGGCGAGCAGGGAGGCCAGGACGCTGGTGACGATGAGGACGTGCATCAGGTCGGCGGCCCAGGCTCCGACGTAGGTGGTGATGGCGGCGAAGAAGAGGCCGCCGGGGTCGTCGGCGGCGGCCCGGACCACCTTGTCCTCGCCGAACGCCTGGATGACGGTCCAGACGACGAAGGCGTAGAAGAGGCCGAGGAAGGCGACCGCGATGTAGGTGGCGCGGGGGACGGTGCGGGCCGGGTCCCGGGCCTCGCGCCGGTAGATGACGGTGGACTCGAAGCCGGTGAAGGCGGCGAAGGCGAAGGCCAGGACGGCGGCGGTGCCGCCGGTGAGGACGTGGGCGGGGGCGAGGCCGCCGAGGGAGAGTCCGTGGGCCCCGCCGTCGAGGAGGACGCCGCCGGCGAGGAGGACGAGGATGCCGGTCTCGGCGACGAGGAGGACGCCGAGGACCTTGGCGCCGAAGTCGATGGAGCGGTAGCCGCCGTACCAGATGAGGAGCAGGCCGGCGAGGGAGACGGGCAGCCAGGGGACGTCGTGGCCGAGGGCGGCGGCGGTGTCCGAGGTGGCGGAGCCGAGGAGCCCGTACACCCCGATCTCCATGCCGTTGTAGCCGAGCATGGCGACGAGGGCGGCGGCGATGCCGAGGGGGGTGCCGAGGCCGCGCGCGATGTACGCGTAGAAGGCGCCGGCGCTGCGGACGTGGCGGCTCATGGTGGTGAAGCCGACGGCGAAGACGGTGAGGGTGAGGCCGGCCAGGAGGTAGCCGACGGGGGCGCCGACGCCGCCGAGCAGGATGGCGACGGGGGCGACGCCGGCCATGACGGTGAGGGGGGCGGCGGCGGAGACGACGAAGAACGAGATGTCGGCGGTGGTGAGGGTGCCGGTTCTCAGTCCCGGGGGCGCGTCGGGGGCGGGTGCGGACATGGCTGGGGAGGGCCTTCCGGTGGCGGTGGCAGGGGCGTCGGGATGTCCGGCCGGACGTAAACCTAAAGGCTTTCGGTTTGCGCAATGTAGCCTCGGCCCCGACCGTTCGGGAAGACCCGACGGGAATCCGACGGGAACCCGAACAGGAAGTGACGTCCCATGGGCCGGCCGCGCAGACCCCTCCTCGACCGGGAGCGCATCGCCACCACGGCGCTCGAAGTCGTGGACGAGCAGGGCGAGTTCAGCGTCCCGCAGATCGCGAAGCGACTCGGGGTGCAGACGGCCTCCGTCTACCACCACGTGGACGGGCGGGACGGGATCGTGGAGCTCCTGCGCGAGCGGGTGGCCTCCGCCATCGACGGCGGGACCCTCGACCTGGAGCCCTGGGACGCGGCCCTCGTCGCCTGGGCCCGCTCCTACCGGGCCGCCTTCGCCGCTCATCCGCGCGCGATCCCGCTCCTCACCACCTCGCCGGTGCGCGCCCCCGGGGTCCTCGCCCAGTACGAGAAGGCCGTCGGCCGGCTGCTCGACGCGGGCTTCGCCCTGGCCGACGTCATGCCCGTGATCATCGCCCTGGAGAACCTCGTCCTGGGCTCGGCCCTCGACCTGGCCGCCCCCGAGGCGATGTGGGAGCTCGCCGACGAGACGGCCACCCCGCGCCTGGCCCGCGCCCTGGACGCGGTCCCGGAGGGGCGCGCGGACCAGGCGTTCGAGCTGGCGCTGACGGGGTATCTGGCGCACGTGAGGACGCTGCGGGATGCCCCGTAGGGGCGGGGGGCCGTGCTGGTCCCTGGGCCCGCGTCAGCGCCCCGCACCCGCATGGGCCCGCGCACGCCGGAAGCGGGTCGCGTTCGGGGGCGGTCGCGTCTCGGCGGCGTACCCGGAAGGACGCCCCCGCCACCGCCGGAGGCGTCACGCCCCGTAGAACAGTTCCTCCACGACCGCGCGGGCCCGGCGGGTGATGCGCCGGTAGTCGTCCACCATCTCGCCGACGTGACCCGACTCGTACCCCAGGTACCGCCCGACCGCCGCGAGTTCGCGCGGCTGGGAGGGGAAGGTGTCGCCGGGGCGGCCGCGCACCAGCATCACCGCGTTGCGGACGCGGGTGGCGAGGACCCACGCCTCGTCCAGGGTCTGCGCCTCCTCGGTGGGGATCAGCCCGGCCGCGTGGGCGGCGGCCAGCGCCTCGCGGGTACGGGTCGTCCGCAGCCCCGGCTCGGCCCAGCCGTGCCGCATCTGGAGCAGCTGGACCGTCCACTCGACGTCGCTCAGACCGCCGCGCCCCAGCTTGGCGTGGAGCGTCGGATCGGCGCCGCGCGGCAGCCGCTCGGACTCCATCCGGGCCTTGAGGCGGCGGATCTCGCGGACCGCGTCCTCCCCAAGACCCTCGGCCGGGTAGCGCAGCGGGTCGATCAGCTCGACGAACTCCTCGCCCAGGTCCCGGTCGCCCGCCATGTGCTCGGCGCGCAGCAGCGCCTGGCTCTCCCAGACGAGCGACCAGCGGCGGTAGTAGGCGGCGTACGACTTCAGGGTGCGGACCATGGGGCCGCTCTTGCCCTCCGGCCTGAGGTCGGCGTCGATGAGCAGCGGCGGGTCGGCGGTGGGCAGTTGGAGGAGCCGCCGCATCTCGGTGACCACCCGGTTCGCGGCCCGCGCCGCCTCCTGCTCGTCCACGCCCTCGCGCGGCTCGTGCACGAAGAGGACGTCGGCGTCGGAGCCGTATCCCGCCTCGTGGCCGCCGAAACGGCCCATGCCGATGACCGCGAACCGGGTCGGCAGCTCCTCGCCCCACTCGGCGCGGACGGCGGCCCGCAGCGCGCCCGCGAGCGTGGCCGCGTTGAGGTCGGTGACGGCCTCCCCCACCCGGTCGACCAGCGCGCCCGGGTCGGGCTCGCGGGGGCTGTCCTCGGTGCCGTACGAGCCGATGAGGTCGGCCGCGGCGGTGCGGAACAGCTCCCGGCGGCGCACCCCGCGCGCCGCCGCAACAGCCTGCTCGGCGTCGTCCGCGCGCCCGACCGCCGCCAGGACCTCCTGCTCCAGGTGGTTCCGGTCGCGGGGCTTCAACCCCTCCGGGTCGCCGAGGATCGCGACCGCCTCGGGGGCGCGGAGCAGCAGGTCGGGGGCGAGCCGGCCGGCGGAGAGGACCCGGGCGAGGTTCTCGGCGGCGGCCCCCTCGTCGCGGAGCAGCCGCAGGTACCAGGGGGTCTTGCCCAGGGCGTCGGAGACCTTGCGGAAGCCGAGGAGGCCGGCGTCCGGGTCGGCCGAGTCCGCGAACCAGCCGAGGAGCACGGGCAGCAGGGTCCGCTGGATGGCGGCCTTGCGGCTGACCCCGGAGGACAGCGCCTCCAGGTGGCGCAGGGCGGCGGCGGGGTCCGCGTACCCCAGCGCTTCGAGCCGCTGCCCGGCCGCCTTCGGGCTGAGCCGGGTCTCGCCGGGGGCGAGTTGGGCGACGGCGTCGAGCAGCGGGCGGTAGAAGATCTTCTCGTGCAGGCGGCGGACGACGGCCGCGTGCCGCCGCCACTCCTTGGTGAGCGCGGCGACCGGGTCGGTGCGCAGGCCGAGGGAGCGGCCGAGGCGGCGCAGGTCTTTCTCGTCCTCGGGGACGAGGTGGGTGCGGCGCAGCCGGTGGAGCTGGATGCGGTGCTCCATGGCCCGCAGGAAGCGGTACGCCTCGTCCAGCTGGGCCGCGTCGGCCCGGCCGACGTAGCCGCCGGCGGCGAGGGCCGCGAGCGCGTCGAGGGTGGCGCCGCTGTGCAGGGTGGCGTCGCTGCGGCCGTGCACCAGCTGGAGGAGCTGGACGGCGAACTCGACGTCCCGCAGGCCCCCGGGGCCGAGCTTCAGCTCGCGGTCGATCTGGGCTGCCGGGATGTTGTCGACCACCCGGCGGCGCATCCGCTGCACGTCGGGGACGAAGTTCTCGCGCTCGGCGGCCTGCCAGACGAGCGGGGAGACGGCCTCGATGTACCGGTCGCCGAGCTCCTGGTCGCCCGCGACCGCGCGCGCCTTCAGGAGGGCCTGGAACTCCCAGGTCTTCGCCCAGCGCTGGTAGTAGGCGAGGTGGGAGGAGAGGGTGCGGACGAGGGGGCCGTTGCGGCCCTCGGGGCGCAGGTTGGCGTCGACCGGCCAGATGGTGCCCTCGACGGTGGTCTCGGAGCAGATCCGCATCAGGTGGGAGGCGAGCCGGGTCGCGGCCTGGATCGCCTTGCCCTCGTCGGCGCCGTCGGCCGGCTCCCCGACGAAGATCACGTCCACGTCGGAGACGTAGTTCAGCTCGTGGCCGCCGCACTTGCCCATCGCGATGACCGCGAGCCGGCACCGGGCGGCGTCGTCGGGCGCGGCGGCCTCGGCGATGGCGAGCGCGGCGCGCAGGGTCGCCGTCGCCAGGTCGGCCAGCTCGGCGGCGGCCTGGGCGACGTCGGTGGTGCCGCACACGTCGCGGGCCGCTATGGCGAGCAGGCAGCGGCGGTAGGCGACCCGCAGCGCGACCGGGTCGGTCGCGTCGGCGAGCCCCCGCTCGAACTCGGCGACCCCCGGGTGCAGGTCGGCCGCCTCGTACGTGACGAGGGTCTCCCAGTCGCGGGGGTGGCGGGCCAGGTGGTCGGCGAGCGCCTCGGAGGCGCCGAGCACGCCGAGGAGCCGGTCCCGGAAGGGCTTGGCGGAGAGCAGCGTGGCGGTGAACCGCTGCCGCTCGGCCTCGGGCTGCGCCTCGACGAGCCGGACCAGGCCGCGCAGGGCGAGGTCGGGGTCGGCGGTGGCGCCGAGGGCGTCGAGGAGGACGGAGTCGTCGCGCAGCTCGGACAGCTCGGGCACGTCCAGGAGCCGTTCGGCCCCCGAGGGGTCGGTGAACCCGTGTCGCAGCAGACGGGAGAACGTACTGCTCCTGCGTCCCGGCACCGTCATTCCGCCGCTCCCTCCGAGCACGTCCGCGCACGTCCGGGCTTGGGGCGGGCCCGGGGGACCGAGCCTATCCGGCACGGGGGCGGGAGGCGGCCGGGCCTTCGGATCACAGTGGGACACACGTGACTTCCCGCACATTAGTAGCTTTTCGCTGCGGATGAACCGTATTCCTTGAAAGTCCCTCTAGCTGATCGTGAGATCCGCCCATCCGTTCGACCACGGCCTCCACCGGGGCCGGCCTGCTCCTCCGCTCGACCACGGCCCCCACCGGAGCCGATCCGCTCCTCCGCTCGACCGCGGCCCCCTGTCCGGGGCCGTACGCCTGCCCGCCCGACCGGCGCACCGCAGGCCCCCGCACCCGCCCGACCGGGCCCCGCCCGGGGCCCGTACGCCCGAACCACCGCTCTCCCGCACCACCGCCCTCCCGAACCGCCCGGGCTCCCGAGCCACCCGCACTCCGGAGCCGGCCGAGCCCCCGACCCGCCCGGGCTCCCGAACCACCCGCTCCTCGACCCGCCCGATCTCCCGAAAGCGCGCCACCGACCCATGCCCCTCCGCCTTCGCCGCCGCGTCCGTCGCCCCGTTTCCCCGTCCCGCCGCAGGGCCGCCGTGACGGTGGTCACGGCCGCCCTGGTGGGCAGCGTCTTCGCCGGGGCCGTCTCCATGGCGGGAACGCCGGAGGAGGGGACGGCCCACGCGGCCGGCGAGCCGCGCCGGGCCCGCCCCGTCCCGGAGGCCGAGACCCCCGCGAAGGTCCAGGCGCGCCCCGCCCTCCCGAAGGTCCGGCCGTCCGAGATACGGACGCGGCCCGGGACGGTCCCGCCGTCCTCGGTCTCGGTGGTGCAGATCGTCGCGCACCCGGACGACGACCTGTTCTTCATGAACCCGGACATATCCCAGTCGCTCCACTCCGGCAGCCCCCTGGCCTCCGTCTACCTCACCGCGGGCGAGGCCGACGGCGTCAACGCGCGCCCGCGCGACGCCGCCGGGGTCGCGGCCGACAAGGCGGGCTACGCCGAGGCCCGGCAGAACGGCATCCGCGCCGCGTACGCCGAGATGGCGACGGGCAGCAGGACCAGCCCCTGGGACCGGATCGCGATCCCCACGGCCGGCGGGGCGTGGGCCGAGATGGACGTCCTGCGGGCGAAGCCGCACGTCAGGCTGGTGTGGCTGCAGATACGCGAGGCCGGTTCCGTCAACGGCGACCGCCCGCACAGCCTCAACGGCCTCTGGCACGGCCGCATCACGCGGATCGGCTCCCAGCGGTCCACCGGCACTCCGGTCGCCGCCCCCTTCACGTACACCAAGGAGCAGGTCGTCGAGACGGTGGCCGGGCTCCTGGAGCGCTTCCGGCCGACCTTCGTGCGGATGCAGGACCCGAGCCCCGGCCGGGACCAGCGGACGGGGAAGCTCCGGGACCACCAGGACCACCTGTACGGGGCCCGGTTCGCGCAGGAGGCGCTGGACCGGTACGCGAAGAGCCCCGGGCACCCGCACGTCGTGGTGCAGAACTACCTGGGCTATCCGACCAGCGGCCTGCCGCACACCCTCGACGCCGAGGCGGCGGGCGCGAAGCTGAAGACCCTGAAGACGTACGCGTGGCTGGACGGGGTCGCGGACTGCGGGACGGTCGCGGGCTGCGGCGACCTGAAGGTGGCCGCGCGGCCCACCGGTCGGGGCTGGACCCAGACCATTCGCTACGCCCGGTCCACCTCCACCTCCTGGGTGCAGCCGGACCGGGACGGCGGGTTGCTCGCCTTCTCCGTCCTCGACGGGCGCCTCGGGATCTGGCGGAAGACGGCGGACGCCACCGACTGGCGGGGCCCGGAGCTGCTGCCCGGCGACGGCATCGACGGCGGGGTCACCTCCGTGGCCCTGCCCGACGGCCGCGTCTCCGTCTACGGCACCCGGACGGTCCTGAAGGACTACCGCCGGGAGGTGGTGAGCACCACTCAGACCGCGCCGGGCGGCGGCTTCGGCCCGTGGCGCCCGCTCGGCTCCCCCGAGCGGAACGACGCCTCGGGCACCTCGGACATCAGCGCGCCCGCCGTGACCGTGGGCGCCGACGGCCGGGCGCTCCTGGCCGTCCGGGACAGCCGCCTCCGCCTCGCCTCCCGCGAGCAGCGCGCCGACGGCACGTGGGGGCCGTGGCGCGTCCTGGGCGGTACGAACCTGATCGGCGATCCGGTGGCGGCGACGGACGCGAGCGGGCGCGGGTACGTCTTCGCGAGCACCTCGAAGACCGTCCTGGCCTGGACGCGCCTGCTTCCCGGCGCGCCGCTGACGGGCCCGGCGCGGACCGGTCTGCCGCCGACGACGCTGTCGCTGAGCGCGACCGCCTCGCCGTCGGGCGACGGGGTGCGGCTCTGGTTCCGCAAGCCGGCCTCCGGCGACCTGCGCAGCGCCGACTTCTCGGGTACGGCCCCGGCCCCGCCGTTCACGGAGCTGCCGGGCACCGGGGTCGCCGGCTTCGGCCCGGTGAGCGGCGGCGACGGCCTCCTCGCGGTCCGCTCCCGCACCGGTTTCCTGGCGACGATGTCGCAGGGCAGGACGGGGACGGGGAAGACGGGCATCGGGTCGCGGCCGTTGTGGACGCTGGACCGGTTCCAGTTGGCGGGGGCGCCGTACGCGGGTACGGACGGGGTCGCGGCGATGGGCCTGGACGGCCGGCTGCACTGGTCGCCGACGGGTCGCTGAGCGGGGGCTTCCGCGTTCGGGGCCCGGGGGCTTTCGGGCCCGGGGCCTTCCGGGCTCAGGAGTCTTCCGGCCCAGGGCCTTCCGGGCCCGGGGTTTTTCGGCCCCGGGCCCCGGGAGGGTCAGGAGCCGAGGAGGACGGGAAACGCCTCCATGTCGTTCTGCGTCATCACCGGAAGCTTGCGGATGTCGGAGTCCGGCACCGCGAGCCGCAGCCCGGGGAAGCGGGCGAAGAGGGCGGGCAGGGCGATCCCGGCCTCGACGCGGGAGAGGGCGGCGCCGGGGCAGATGTGCGGGCCGTGCCCGAAGGTCATGTGCCGGATCGGGGCGGCCCGGGTGATGTCGAACGCGTCGGCGTCGGGCCCGTGCTGCTCGGGGTCGCGTCCGATCGCCCGGTACGAGATGACCACGCCCTCGCCCTCGGCGACGACGCCGTCGCCGACCTCGATGTCCTCGGTGGCGAACCGCATGAGCAGGTGGGTGGTGGGGGTGTCCCACCGCAGGGTCTCCTCGACGACGGCCTCCCAGGAGACCTCCCCGTCGAGGACCAGCTCGAGCTGGTCGGGGTGGGCGAGCAGGGCCCGTACGGCGTTGAGGATGAGCCCGATCGTGGTCTCGTGCCCGGCGGCGACCATCGCCTTGAGGTTGCCGATGACCTCCTCCTCGGTCAGCGGCTCGCCGCCCTCGTCGGCGAGGATGAGCGCGGAGGTCAGGTCGTCGGTGGGCCGCGCGGTCTTCTCGCGGACCAGATCGGCGTAGAAGACGTCCAGGTCGGCGAGGAGGGCGAGGCGCTCGTCCTGCGGGGTGAGCATCGAGAAGAACTTCTTGTACTGCCGGGTGAGCATGGCGTTCGCGGCGGGGTCGACGCCCATCAGCATGCCGACGACCTTCATGGGCAGCGGCTGCGCGAACACGGACTTGAGGTCGACGACGGCCCCGTCCTTCCCGCCCTCCTCCAGGGCGTCGAGGAGTTCGGCGGTGAACCTCTCGATGTCGGGGCGTATCGCTTCGAGGCGGCGGGGGGTGAGCGCCTGGGAGGTCTTGGCCCGCAGCCGGCGGTGCTCGGCGCCGTCGACGGTGAACATGGAGCGCCCGGCGTCGATCATGCCGATGAGCGGCCAGGCGTGCGTGACCGCGCCGCTGCGCCACAGTCCCCAGGCGTCCAGGTCCTTCACGAGCCGGGGATCGACCAGCAGCCGCCGGGCGTCGGCGTGCCGGGTGACGGCCCAGGCGGGCACCCCGAGCAGATCGATCCGGGCCAGCGGCCCGGCGTCGCGCAGCCGCGCCGTCTCTCCGTCCAGGTCCTGGACCATCGGGTCGATGACGACGGTTCCGCCGTCCCGGGCAGCGGCCTGTGCGGCGGCGTGGGGGCAGGTCACGAGGGGTCTCCTGTCGTACGAACGGGGGTGAAGCGGACGGGGAGCGAGGTGGTGCCGCGCAGGAACGCGGAGGGGCGCCGTACGAGTTCCTCGGCGGGGACGGCGAGTTCGAGGTCGGGCAGCCGGTCGAGGAGGACCTCGATGCCGGTGCGGACGATGGTCTCGGCGATCTCCTGGGCGGGGAACGGGCACCGGTACTCGCCGTGGCTGAACGCCAGGTGCGCGCCGCCGCCCCCGTGGGCGCCGTGGACTCCCTGGCGGATCAGCGGGTCGGTGTTGCCGGCGCCGAGGCCGAGCAGCAGCATGTCCCCGGCCCGGATCTGCCGGCCGCCGAGCCGGGTGTCCCGTACGGCCCAGCGGCCGGCGAGGATCTGGGTGGGGGCGTCCTCCCACAGCACCTCGGTGGTGGCGTCGGAGACGCTGCGCCGGCCGCCGGCCATCGAGTCGGCGAACGCGTCCTCGGTGAGCATCAGGCGCAGGGAGTTGCCGAGCCAGTCGGCGGTGGTGAGGTGCCCGGCGGCCGTGACGGCCATCAGGTCGAGCGCGTACTCCTCGTCGGTGAACTCCTCGGGGAAGGCGAGCATGCGGGAGGTGACGTCGCTCCCGGGCGCGGCCCGCCTGGCGGCGACCAGGCGCGCCATGTGCTCGCCGAACCGCTGGTGGGCGCTCTGCGCGCCGGGCCCGCCGTCGGCCAGGTCCTTCAACACCTTGGCGATGTCCTCGCCCTCGGCGTCGGGGAAGCCGACGAGGCGGGCGAGGACGAGGACGGGCAGGGGTTCGCAGAAGTCGGCCACGAGGTCGGCCGTGCCGCGGCCGCAGACGGCGTCGACGAGCCGGTCGGCGAGCTGCTCGCAGTGCCCGCGGACCTCGAACGGGTCGGCACCCTCCAGGGCGGGCACCACCATCCGGACGTGCCGCCGGTGCTCCTCCCCCGCGGTGAAGTAGATGGACGGCATGGGCCGTCCGACCATCGGGAGCAGCGGCCAGTCGTCGGGGATGTGCGGCCACTGGTTCCAGAGGCCCACGTCGCGCGGGAACAGCTCGCCGTCGCTGGTGACCCGGTGGAGTTCGCGGTACCCGATGACCAGCCAGGCGGGCACCCCGCCGGGCAGCTCGACGGGGACGACGGGCCCGTGGTCGCGCCGCATGGCCCGGTAGAGGGCCTGGGGGTCGACCTGGAAGCCGGGCCCGTCGAGGGAGACGGCGGTGCCTGCGTGCGCGGGGCACCCGGGGGGCGGTTGCTCGGCGGGCGGCTGCCCGGGATGGGGGCGCGTCATGAGTCCTGAACTCCCGACTCCTGGGGCGACAGCCGCACGTGTCGCGTTCCTGTGATCAACGCTGGCTCACTATAGGGAGGTTGTGTGTCGCGGGACCCCTCAATCACGATCGATTCCGCACAGCGGACGGAAGAGAACGGGCAGTTGGCGATCGCGAGCGCGTTACGGAGGAACAAAGAAGGAACAAGGGGGAGCATTCCCGCCCTTGTGCGCGCTCCCGGCTCCGAAACCGGACGGCGGGAGGGACGATTTTCCGTCAGGTCGGTGACGGCGGGTCCCGGCCCCGGCTCCGGCCCTCCGGAGAGGAACGAGGAGAACCCATGAACTGGACACTGGAAGTCGTCCCGGTCCCCGTCACGGACATGGACCGGTCGAAGGAGTTCTACGGCGAGAAGTGCGGCTTCACGATCGACCTGGACGACGAGGTGGCCCCCGGCATGCGGATCGTGCAGGCGACGCCGCCGGGCTCGCGCTGTTCGATCGCGATGCTGAGCGGGATGCCGCCGATGCCGGGCACGAAGCAGACGCCCCCGGGCGGCCTGCACGGCCTCCAGCTCTGCGTCACGGACATCGAGGCGGCGCGGAAGGAGCTGGTGGACAGGGGCGTCGAGGTCTCCCCCGTCCTGCACGTCGGCGAGACGGGCTGGGAGGAGGGGAAGGGCGCCACCTGGAACTCGTTCATGACCTTCGAGGACCCGGACGGCAACGGCTGGGTGGTCCAGGAGGCGCCGACGGAGCTGTCGGAACGCTGAGGGGCCGGGGGCCTCAGCCGGCCGGGGCCTCAGCCGGGCGGAGCCTCAGCCGGGCGGAGCCTCAGCCGGGCGGAGCCTCAGAACCCCAGATAGAAGTGCCGGAGGAGGCCGTCCTCCGCGACGCACCGCATCCCGGCGGCCTCCATGACCCGGTGCGAGGCGAGGTTGTCCAGGTCGGCGTCCCCCTTCACCCCGGCGACGCCGGCCGTCCGGGCGGTTTCGAGGAGCGCGCGCAGGGCCTCGGAGGCGTACCCCTTCCCCCGTACACCGGGCACGAGCCCGTATCCCACGGTCACGACGCCGATGTCGTCGGGCGGCCCGTGAAACCCGATCCCCCCGACGGCAACGCCACTTTCAAGAAGCCGCACCTCGTACGCCCGGAAAACCCCGGGATCCCCGCACCCGAGGGCTTCCCGCAGAAACCCGCCGCACCCCTGGACGTCCCCGTCCTGGGGATACCCCTCCCCCCAGAGGTCCCCGTCACGGGGCGCCCGCGCGACGATCCGCTCGGCCTCGCGGACGGTGAGCGGGTGCAGGAGCAGCCGCGCGGTGGCGACGGGAGGAACCTCCACGCCGAAGGTCCGGGGGATCACCGCGCCTCCATCGGCTCGACCCGCCCGAGCACCTCCGCGAACGGAACTCCGGTCCGCGCGGCGGCGATACGCCGGGCCCGCACCTGGGCCCGCGTCCGTGGCCGGAACTTCGGCTCCCGCCCGCACCCGCACCCCTGGAACCCCTCGTACCGCAGCCCGGCCCGGAGAACGACCGCGACGACCGACCACGCCTTCCGATCACTCCGCCGAGGCGCGGCGAAGTCGTGCCCGGCGCACAGCATGGGCTCGGAGCACCGGGGACACGGATGCCCGGCACCGTTCGGATGCCGCTTAAAACTGATCCGGCACGAGACGCACGCGTAGTGCAGCTTGTAGTGGACGAAGGCGTAAGTACACATGCTCGGACCGTACTTACAGAGCCCGGCGACCGACCACCGGATAACCACCGCCCTACGAAACGAACCGCCGCCCGTCATGAGCCCGCACGTGGGGCCCGGCCCCGTCGAGGGCATCGAGCGGCCGCACGGCATGCACCTCGGCCATCCGCTCCCGGACCTCGCCAGGAGTGAGCCACTCGACGGCGGTGGCCTCGTCGGAGGTCTGGGCGTCCCCGCCCACGGGCCGGCACCGGAACACGAGGGCGACGATCCCCCGGGCAAGGTTCTTGTAGACCCCGGTGAGTTCACCGACCTCGACTCGAACCCCGGTCTCCTCCGAGACCTCCCGCACGACGGCACCAGCCACGGACACGGGGTGCAGGGGTGACATCGCCCGGCCTCAGGCGATCTCCAGGACCACGGAGGGAAGCGGCTCCTCCAGGACCCTGCTCCGGGGCAGGGAGAGGCCGAAGTGGCGTTCGACGACCTGGAGTGAGGTGCGGTGGGCGTCCTCGGCGGGGAGGTTCTCGTCGGGCAGGCCGGCCTCTCCGAGCAGCCGCTCGACCTGCGGGGCCACCTCGGGGTCCCCGTCCACGCCGGCGGAGCCCCAGGAGTGGTCCAGGTGCAGGTTGAAGCCGCACAGGAGGCGCTCGTCGTGGAAGTAGTGGAACCACGGCGGCACCGGCTTGCCGTTCTCCTCCTCGAACTCCAGGTGGAAGACGTGGGCGCCACCGCGCGAGACGGACGCGAGGCTCCCGAACTCGTCCTGCCAACCGCCGTACATGACGGCGAAGACCCGGTCTCCGTCCCGGCCGAGACGCAGGGCCGCCTCCGTGGGGTGGTCCCCGTACTCGTCCTCCAGCGCCTCGATCAGGTCTTCACCGGTCAGTTCTCCCAGCGACCGCAACGTGCGCCGACCCGAGCACACCGCCCCCGCGAGCCGGGACACCAGCTCCTCCTCGTCCAGGCCGCACGTCAACAGCACGCTGTAGCCGCCGTAGGCGATCGACCGAGGAGCTGCGAGCCAGGCTATTCCATCGGTCATGCCGTCATTGTGGCCCGGGCCGAACAGGGCTTTGTCGGTCGGCTCCGATTGGAGAGGGCCGCTATCTTGAATGCTCCTCGAACGGCAACGATCACCTGGACGGCATCGATGAACAGGCTCCCCGTGCAGAACGGCGGCAAGGGCCTCTTCTGCCTGTTCGTCGAACCGTACGGCGAGGACTTCTGGTTGAAGCCCGGGGACGAGTTCACCGTTGTGCCCGACGCCGGCACTCCGGATCCCCAGTTCACGGTGGTCGCCGCCACGGACCGCCTGGTCGTGTGGATCTACGAGGGCGGAGACCCCGACAAGGTGATCGTCGACTACACGGTCGTCGACAGCAGCGGAACCGAGCTGGAGTGCGGCCACCAGTGGTCTGCTGAACGCGATCCCGTCTGACGGCCCGGGAGGAGCGGGGGACGCACCGGAGCCGAACGGTTCGCGTCCGTCGGCCCCGGGCGTCGGTGCGGAGCCCTGCCCGCTGCTACAGCACCGGCAGGTTCTTCCGCAGCTCGAACGCCGTGACCTCGGAGCGGTACTCCTCCCACTCCTGCTTCTTGTTGCGCAGGAAGAAGTCGAAGACGTGCTCGCCCAGGGTTTCCGCGACCAGTTCGCTGCGTTCCATCAGGGAGATCGCCTCGCCGAGGTTCTGCGGGAGGGGCTCGATGCCCATCGCGCGGCGTTCCGAGTCGGAGAGGGCCCAGACGTCGTCGTCGGCGCCGGCCGGGAGTTCGTAGCCCTCCTCGATGCCCTTGAGGCCGGCGGCGAGGAGGACGGCGTAGGTCAGGTACGGGTTGGCGCCCGCGTCGATGGAGCGGACCTCGACGCGCGAGGAGCCCGTCTTGCCCGGCTTGTACATGGGGACCCGGATGAGGGCCGAGCGGTTGTTGTGGCCCCAGCAGATGTACGAGGGGGCCTCGCCGCCCGAGCCGGCCGTGCGCGTCGAGCCGCCCCAGATGCGCTTGTACGAGTTGACCCACTGGTTGGTGACGGCCGAGATCTCGCCGGCGTGCTTCAGGAGGCCCGCGATGAAGGAGCGGCCCACCTTGGAGAGCTGGTACTCGGCGCCCGACTCGTAGAAGGCGTTCCGGTCGCCCTCGAAGAGGGAGAGGTGGGTGTGCATGCCCGAGCCCGGGTACTCCGAGAACGGCTTCGGCATGAAGGTGGCCTGGACGCCCTGCTCCAGGGCCACCTGCTTCATGACCAGGCGGAACGTCATGATGTTGTCGGCCGTCGAGAGCGCGTCCGCGTAGCGCAGGTCGATCTCCTGCTGGCCCGGCGCGCCCTCGTGGTGCGAGAACTCCACCGAGATGCCCATCGACTCCAGCATGGTGATCGCCTGGCGGCGGAAGTCCATGCCGACGTTCTGCGGGGTGTGGTCGAAGTAGCCCGAGTTGTCGGCCGGGGTGGGCCGGGAGCCGTCGAGCGGCTTGTCCTTCAGGAGGAAGAACTCGATCTCGGGGTGGGTGTAGAAGGTGAAGCCCAGGTCCGAGGTCTTGGCCAGGGCCCGCTTCAGGACGTAGCGCGGGTCCGCGAAGGACGGCGAGCCGTCCGGCATCAGGATGTCGCAGAACATCCGGGCCGTGCCCGGGGCCTCCGCGCGCCACGGCAGGATCTGGAACGTGCCCGGGTCCGGCTTGGCGATCATGTCCGACTCGTAGACGCGGGCGAAGCCCTCGATCG
Source organism: Streptomyces cinereoruber (assembly GCF_009299385.1). Lineage (NCBI taxonomy): Bacteria > Bacillati > Actinomycetota > Actinomycetes > Kitasatosporales > Streptomycetaceae > Streptomyces > Streptomyces cinereoruber. The sequence goes on from NZ_CP023693.1 coordinate 2,303,592, forward strand.
CGGAGCCGTCGAAGCCGATGCCCTCGTCGAAGGCCTGCTCCAGCTCGGCCGGCGCCACGGCCACCGACTTGAGGAAGCCGAGCACGTCGGTGAACCACAGGCGCACGAAGCGGATGTCGCGCTCTTCGAGCGTACGGAGCACGAATTCCTGCTGCTTGTCCATTTCCACACCCATCCTCGCTGGTCAGGCCGCCTGATCCCACCGCCTCGGGCACATCGGGGGCACCTGAGCATCCCACCACATGGTTTCGCGCACGTTGCACACCCATACTGCCTGCTCGGGTGTGACTCAGGTAACGGGGGACGGGGGCTTTCCGGCTTCCTCCTCTCCTCTCCCGCCCGGCCTCCGGTACTCGGTGGTACCCCGTTCGGCCCATGGAGCGCCTTCGCCCACTACGATCTCCGCCCATGGGGGCCCCACGGCTCGTACGCCCGTCCCGGCACGCGCGTCCCATGGCACTGGTGAGTGCCGTGGCGACGCTCCTCGCCGCGCTCTTCTTCTGTCTGGGGACGGGGCCGGGGGCGGGAGCCCATCACGGGGCGGGCCCGGAGCCGCAGGGGCGGAAGTCGGGGCAGGACGCGACCGCCGTCGCCGGTCCTGTCCCCGTCACCAGCCCCGTCACCGTCCCCGTCGAGTACGTCTGTCCGTACGACCGCGGCGGCTGCTCCCTCTTCCCCTCCCTGTCCCCCGCGGTGCTCAGCGCGCCCCCGCTCGATCCCCCGCTCCAGGCGGCGGACGGGCTTCCGCGCCTGGCCCCGGTCTCCGGCGACGGGCCGGCGCGCCGCTCCGGCGTCCGGCCGCGCGCGCCGGACCTGCACGTCCTTCAGGTCCTGCGGACATAGGCGGAGGAGAGGGCGGCACCCCGCCCCACCGCCGTACGTCCGTGCCCGGACCGAACCCCACCCCCACCTCCCGAAGAAGGACGACCCACCATGGCCGCCAACCGCTCCTCCAACGCCGACCGCCGCGCCCGAATAGAGGAGATGCGCCGCGCCGAGCAGGCCCGCGAGCGCCGCAACCGCCTGATCACGATCGGCGTCTCGACCGTCGTCGTGCTCGGCCTCGTCGGCTTCGGCAGCTTCGTGCTGATGAAGAAGTCCGACGAGCAGGACAGGAAGGAAGCCGCCGCCAAGGCGCCGATCGCCGCCGAGAAGAGCTGGGACCCCGCCAAGCTCGGCCGCAACCACGTCGAGACGGCCGTGAAGTACGACATGAAGCCGCCGGTCGGCGGTGACCACAGCCAGGTCTGGATGAACTGCGACGGCGACGTCTACACGAAGCCGGTCCCCGAGGTGAACGCCGTGCACTCCCTGGAGCACGGCGCCGTCTGGGTGACGTACAACAAGCAGGCCCCCAAGGGCGACGTGGACGCGCTGGCCAAGAAGGTCGGCAAGACCAAGTACACGCTGATGAGCCCTGTGGACGACCAGGCCGGCGCGATCATGCTGTCCGCCTGGGGCAAGCAGGTGACCGTGGACGGCGCGGACGACCCGCGCATCGACGCCTTCCTCACCAAGTACGTGCAGGGCCCGCAGACCCCGGAGCCGGGCGCGGCCTGCACGGGCGGTCTCGACGCGGAGGGTGCGGGCGGCGCCGGGATGGGCCAGTGAGGCTGAACCGCACGCAGGGGGCGGCGGTCACCGCCGTCGCCCTCGCGGTGCTCTTCGCCGGGGGCGCCGTCACCGTCGCCTCGGCCGACCGTGACGAGGCGCCCGCCACGCCCGTCTCCGCGTCGGCGGACGCCGGGTTCGCCCGGGACATGGCGGTCCACCACCAGCAGGCCGTCGAGATGTCGTTCATCGTCCGGGACCGGACGGAGGACGAGGCCGTGCGCCGGCTCGCGTACGACATCGCCAACACGCAGGCCAACCAGCGGGGCATGATGCTCGGCTGGCTCGACCTGTGGGGGCTGCCCAAGAACGAGTCCGGCGTCGAGCCGATGGCCTGGATGGGCATGGGCGGCTCGGGCGACGACGGCGCGCTGGACGGGGCGGTCATGCCGGGCATGGCGACCAAGACGCAGATCGAGGAGTTGCGGAAGGCCGACGGCCGGGAGGCCGAGGTCCTGTACCTGAAGCTCATGACCGAGCACCACCGGGGCGGGGTCCACATGGCCGAGGCCTGCGTCCAGAAGTGCACCGTGGACACCGAGCGCGCGCTCGCCCAGGGCATGGTCGACGCGCAGAAGTCCGAGATGCTGCTGATGGCGGACATGCTGAAGGAGCGCGGGGCCTGATCCCGGGCCCATGAGCGGAGGCCGTACGGCCCCCGTGACCCGCTGCGGTCGCGGGGGCCGTGCCGTGCGCCGACAATGGGTGGGCTCGGGGATTCGTACGACCGCGTTCGACCGACGACCACGTTCGACGACGAAAGGTACGCGACCCCATGACCACGGCGAAGGACATCATGCACCCCGGGGCCCAGTGGATCCCGGCTCACGAGACGCTCGACCGCGCCGCGCAGCTGATGCGCGACCTGAACGTGGGCGCGCTGCCCATCGCCGACGAGAACGAACGTCTCTGCGGCATCCTCACGGACCGCGACATCGTCGTCGGCTGCGTGGCCATGGGCCACGACCCCTCCAAGGTGACCTGCGGCGAGATGGCCAAGGGCACCCCGCGCTGGGTCGAGTCGGACGCCGACGTGGGCGCCGTCCTGGAGGAGATGCAGAGCCACCGGATCAAGCGGCTGCCCGTCATCGAGGAGAAGCGGCTCGTCGGCATGATCAGCGAGGCCGAGCTGGCGCAGCACCTGTCGGACGAGCAGATCAAGGCGTTCTGCATGAGCGTCTACGCGTCCTCCTGACGGCTCCTGACGGCTCCCGGGCGTTCCCCCGGGGCGTTACGCGCCCTCCTGACCGCTTCGGACGTCCAGGACCGCCCGGGCCACCTGGTCCGGGCGGTCCCGCATGACCAGGTGGCCCGACGGTTCGGCCGTCTCGTAGCGGGCGCCGAGCCGCCGGGCGAGGGCGCGCTGGCGCCGCTCCCAGCGGGCGGAGCCGTCGGGGGCGGCGAGGACGGTGACGGGGAGGCCGGGCGGGAGGGGGCGGTCCTCCCGCAGGGCGAGGAGTTCGGCGGCGACGGCCCCGTAGCGGGCGTTCTCCAGGAGGGTGCCGCGCAGCACCCGCGAGGTGCGGTAGACGCGGCGGACGAGGGCGGGGTCGGTACGGACGGGGGCGGGGCCGAGGTCGGGACCCGGCGCCCCTCTCCGTACGGTCCCGGCCCGGACCGCGAGGTTCCGGACCGCCGGGCCGAGCGCCGCCGGGAGCCCGGCGGCGGCGAGGACGGCGCCGAGGGCGCGGGCGGGCGCGGTGGTGCGGGCCGGGCGGGGGTCCTCCTCCACCGAGGAGTCGACGAGGACCAGGCCTGCGGTGCGGTCCGGGTGCAGCCGGGCGAAGGCCTCCGCGTGGAACCCGGCGATCGAGTGCCCGACGACGACGGCCGGTCCGCGGTGGCCGAGCGCGTCGAGGACGGCCGCGATCCGGTCCGCCTCGCCCGCCGCCGTCGGCGGGGCCGCCGCGGGGGCGGAGAGGCCGTGGCCGGGGCGGTCGAAGCGGACGACCGTACGGTACGGGGCGAGGTGCGGGACGACCGGGTCCCAGTCGAACCAGCTCATGCCGAGGCCGGCGCTCAGGACGCAGACGGGGCCCGAGCCCTCGGCCACCACGTGGTGGGGCACGCCCCCGATGCGTACGAAGGTCACCGCCGTTCCTCCCGGGTGTCCGTGGCGAGGGAGTACGCCAGGACGGCGAGCCACACGGCCACCAGGAGGACCTGGAGCCGCTGTCCCGCGCCGAGCGCCCAGATGCCCTTCCCGGCCTCGAAGGCGGCGACGGCGGCGAGCGTCCATGCGGTGGCGGCGAGCTCCAGGGCGACGAGGACGGGTCCGGTACGGGCGAGGGGCAGGCGGCGGTCGTGGCGGCGGGCGGCGACGGTCAGGGCGACCAGGGCCGCGAGCGCGCCCGTCATCGCGAGGCTCGAACTGACGGCGTGGGCCGCGTGGGTGGCGGGCACGAGCCCGGCGGTCTCGCGCGCCGCGCACACGGGATCGACGGTCGGGGCGCAGCTGAGCGGCAGCCGGGAGTCGGCGACGGTGGCGGCCCCGAAGACGGCGAGGGCGATCCAGCCGCCGAGGGCCCAGGGGTCGCGGCGCGCGTGTCCGTGCGCCCCGGGGCCCTGCCCCGTACGCCCACCGGATCCGCTCTCCGCAGAACTCCGCGCCTCCGGTCCGCCGGGCCCGCCGCGCGCCCGCCACGCCCCCGCCAGGCCCGTCAGGGCTCCCGCCAGGACCAGGAGGCCGGCCGCGAAGTCGGTGGCGCGGAAGAGGCCGCCGAGGGGCTGGTCGGCGGCGGCCAGCTCGGAGACGTACGTCCGGACCGGGTCGAGACCCGTGTGGACGAGGACTTCGAGGACCCAGGCGGTGTACGCGAGCGCGCCGAGGGCCAGCAGGGCGGCGGCCGTTCGCGTGACAGTCCTGGACATACCGGTTCGAACGCCGGGGTACGACCGGAGGTTCCCGGTGGCGGGGCCCGATCGCGGGGAGACCTTCGCGCCGGCGCCTCCGCGCGAGGTCGCCCCCGCGAACGGACACCCGGCCGCCCTCGTCTCCGTACGCGCACCTGCGCGCCGACCCCCGTGTACGGACGTCTCCGCAAACGGGCGCCCCGGCCGCCTCCGTGAGCGACCTCGCGGTCCGGGCCCAGGGCCCTCGGCCGGGATTCCCGACCCGCACCCCAGGACATAGCGTCGGTTTGACGATTACACTGGCCGCGTGCCTCAACTACGCCTCGCCCTCAATCAGATCGACTCGACCGTCGGAGACATCGCCGGGAACGCCGAGGCGATCGTGCACTGGACCCGGCACGCCGCCGGGCAGGGTGCGCATCTCGTCGCGTTTCCCGAGATGGCGCTGACCGGATACCCCGTCGAGGACCTCGCGCTGCGCTCCTCCTTCGTGGAGGCGTCCCGGGCGGCCCTGCGCGGGCTCGCCCGGCGTCTCGCCGAGGAGGGGTTCGGGGAGGTGCCGGTGGTCGTCGGATACCTGGACCGCTCCGAGCGGGCGGAGCCCCGGCTCGGCCGGCCGGCCGGGTCGCCGGAGAACGCCGCCGCCGTGCTGTACGGCGGGGAGGTGGCGCTGCGGTTCGCCAAGCACCACCTGCCCAACTACGGCGTCTTCGACGAGTACCGCTACTTCGTGCGGGGCGACACGCTGCCCGTCGTCCGGGTCCACGGGATCGACGTGGCCCTGGCGATCTGCGAGGACCTCTGGCAGGACGGCGGCCGGGTCCCGGCGGCGCGCGCCGCGCGGGCGGGGCTGCTGCTGTCGGTGAACGCCTCGCCGTACGAGCGGAACAAGGACGACACGCGCCTCGAACTGGTCCGGGCGCGGGCGCGGGAGGCCGGGTGCGTCACCGCGTACCTGGCGACGACCGGCGGCCAGGACGAGCTGGTCTTCGACGGCGACTCGATCGTCGTGGACGCGGAGGGCGAAGTCGTCGCGCGGGCCCCGCAGTTCGTGGAGGGCAGCGTGATCCTGGACCTGGAGCTGCCCGCGTACGACCCGGACGCCCCGGAGGGGCCGGTCGGCGAGGACGGGCTGCGGATCGACCGGGTGGTGCTCTCCGAGAAGCCGCTGCCCGCGTACGAGCCGGAGCTGACGGGCGGCTACGCGCACCGCCTCGACGACGACGAGGAGGTGTACTCGGCGCTCGTCATCGGCCTGCGCGCCTACCTCGCGAAGAACGGTTTCCGCTCGGTCCTGGTCGGCCTGTCGGGCGGCATCGACTCCTCGCTCGTCGCGGCGATCGCCTGCGACGCGCTCGGCGCGGAGAACGTGTACGGGGTGTCGATGCCGTCGAAGTACTCCTCGGAGCACTCGCGCGGCGACGCGGCCGAACTGGCCCGCAGGACCGGCCTGAACCACCGCACGGTGTCGATCGAGCCGATGTTCGACGCGTACACGGGGGCGCTCGGCCTCACCGGGGTCGCGGAGGAGAACCTCCAGGCCCGGCTGCGCGGCACGGCCCTGATGGCGCTCTCCAACCAGGAGGGGCACCTGGTGCTCGCGCCGGGCAACAAGTCCGAGCTGGCGGTGGGGTACTCGACGCTGTACGGGGACGCGGTGGGCGCGTTCGGGCCGATCAAGGACGTGTACAAGTCGGACGTCTTCCGGCTGGCGCGCTGGCGGAACCGGGCGGCCGAGGAGCGCGGCCAGACCCCGCCGATCCCGGAGAGCTCGATCTCCAAGCCGCCGAGCGCCGAGCTGCGCCCGGGGCAGGTGGACACGGACTCGCTGCCGGACTACGCGGTCCTGGACGGCATCCTCGCCCTGTACGTGGACCGGGACCTGGGGCGGGACGGGATCGTGGCCGCCGGGTACGACGAGGAGCTGGTGACGCGGACGCTGCGGATGGTGGACGCGGCGGAGTACAAGCGGCGCCAGTACCCGCCGGGCACCAAGATCTCGGCGAAGGGCTTCGGCAAGGACCGGCGGCTGCCGATCACGAACCGCTGGCGGGAGTCCCCTGCCGGCTGACCTCGGCCCCGGTGTCCTTGAGGGGGCTTCCCGCGACCACGCGGGAGGCCCCCTCCGGCGTGCGGCGGTCGAGCAGGCCCGCCAGCGCGGCGACCGCCAAGCCGACGGCGGTGAGGCCCGCGCCGACCAGGGCCGGGGAGGTCCAGCCCCAGCCGGCGGCGACGGCCGCGCCGCCCGCCCAGGCGCCGCCCGCGTTGGCGAGGTTGAAGGCCGAGTGGTTGGAGGCGGAGGCGAGCGTGGGGGCGTCCGCGGCCTTGTTCATGACCAGCATCTGGAGCGGGGTGGTGGTCATGAAGCCGACCGCGCCGAGCACGACGACCGTGACCAGGGCGAGCCAGGGCACGTGGGCGGTGAAGCGGAAGGCGACCAGGGCGAGGACGAGGGCGGTGAGCGAGCCGTACAGGGTGGGGCGCAGGGCGCGGTCGGTCAGCGGTCCGGCGGCGAGCGCGCCGCCGGTCATCCCGAGGCCGAAGAGGGCGAGGACGACGGTGACGGTGGAGTCGCCGAAGCCCATCACCTCGGTGGTCATCGAGGCGAGGTACGAGTAGACGGCGAAGACGCCCGCGAAGCCGAAGACGGCGGTGAGCAGGCCGAGCAGCACCTGCGGGCGGCCGAGGGCGCGCACCTCGCGGCCCAGGCCCCGGTGTCCCTCGGCGGGGATCGGCGGGACGAGGCGGGCGAGCGCGGCCACGGCGAGCAGGCCGATCGCGGAGACCACGAGGAAGGTGGCCCGCCAGCCGAGGTGCTGCCCGAGGAGGGTCGCGGCGGGCACGCCGAGGATGTTGGCGACGGTGAGGCCGAGGAACATGGTGGCCACCGCCCGCGCCTGCCGCCCCTCGCGGACGAGCCGGGCGGCGACGACCGCGCCGAGGCCGAAGAACGCGCCGTGCGGGAGGCCGGCGAGGACCCGGGCCGCGACGAGCCAGCCGAAGCCGGGGGCGAGCGCGGAGGCCAGGTTGCCGACCGTGAAGAGGGCCATGAGCAGCAGGAGCATCCGCTTGCGGGGGATGCGGGAGCCGAGTGCGGTGAGCAGCGGGGCGCCGACGACGACCCCGATCGCGTACGCCGAGACGAGGTGTCCGGCGGTGGGGACGGAGGTGCCGAGGTCCTCGGCGACCTGGGGCAGGAGCCCCATCATCACGAATTCGGTGGTGCCGATGCCGAAGGCGGAGACGGCCAGGGCGAGCAACGCCAGGGGCATGGGGGGAGAGCCTTCCGGGGGTGGGGCCTGGGATTAGTTCGCAGTCTGAACAAATTGTCGCAGACGGCGGATTCCCGGTGGCTTCCGGAGGGTGAAGGGGACGTTTCGGCCCGGGGCCGGTTCAGAACCGCACGCGGGCGGCGATCGGGAGGTGGTCGCTCCGCGTGGCGGGCAGCGCCCAGGAGGAGACGGGCTCGATGCCCTTGACCATGATCTGGTCGATGCGGGCCATCGGGAACGAGGCCGGCCAGCTGAACCCGAAGCCGTCGCCGGCCGCGCCCTGGGTGGAGCGGAGCTGCGAGGTGACGCCGTTGAGGGCGCGGTCGTTCATGGTGCCGTTGAGGTCGCCGAGGAGGACGATCCGCTCGTTCCGGTCCCGGGAGATGGCCTCGCCGAGCGCGTCGGCGCTGTTGTCGCGCTGGTTGGCGGTGAAGCCGGCGTTCATCCGGACCCGCACGGAGGGCAGGTGGGCGACGTACACGGCCACCTCGCCCTTCGGGGTCACGACGGAGGCGCGCATGGCGCGGGTCCAGCCCATGTGGATGTCGACGGGCCGCGGGTCCCGCAGCGGCAGCTTGCTCCAGAGGCCCACCGTGCCCTGGACGGAGTGGTACGGGTAGGCCTCGGCGAGGCCCTTCTCGTAGACCGGGACCATGTCGCCCTTGAGCTCCTCCAGGGCGAGCACGTCGACGCCGGAGGCGGCGAGCTGCCGGGCCGCGCCCTCCGGGTCCGGGTTCTCGGCGTTCACGTTGTGGGTGGCGACGGACAGGTCGCCGCCGGGGGCCGACTTGTCGGCGACGAGCCCGCCGAAGAGGTTGAGCCACACCGCGGCCGGAAGGAGCAGGGCGATCAGCGCGGTGGCGGACCGGCGCAGCAGGGCGAGGACGAGCAGGAGCGGCACGAAGAGGCCGAACCAGGGCAGGAAGGTCTCGGTGAGGCTGCCCAGGTTGCCGACCCGGTTGGGGATCTCGGCGTGGAAGACCATCACGAGGGTGAGCGCCACGGCGGTCAGGGCGAGCAGGACGCCCCGGCGCCAGATCCCCGGGTCGCGGCGGAGCCCGTCGAGGGCGGCCCGGAACCGGGAACGGGGACGCTCGCCGTTCGCGCCGCCGTACTCGGTCCCCGTCGTGTCCACCCGCGTCATCGCTGCCCTCACTGCCTTGCCGCCGTACTGTCGTGCCTGCTGCCGTGGCCCGACGTCGACACTAGGCGATGACGGGGCGGCCGTACTCCCCCAGGGACGACACCGCGAGCGTGGCGGGTTCCTGCGGAGGTGCCGAAGCGGGGCGGCTGTGACAGAACGCTCATATTCACGGCGGCCGGGGCGGGGCCGGGGATCCGCCGGGCGGTGCTCCGGAGCCGCGCGGACCGGGACCCGGAGCCGCGCGGACCGGGCCCCCGGGCGGTTCCGCGCGGGTTTCACACATTGCGGGGGTGTGAACAGCGCCACTCCGGCCCACTTTCCCGTCCGCCCGCCGAAGTGCCACCATGGACGTGGTCCGGGGACGCCGTGAGGGCGCCTCGAGATGACAACAAGGAGCCGTTCACCATGACGCTTCAGGCTGCCCAGAAGCCGCCCGCCGCCGGCGCCGGCACCAAGTCGCTCTACGGGGGCACGAGCACCCGCCGCCTCACCGTCCACGACATCGCCGCCGCCAAGGCCCGCGGCGAGAAGTGGCCCATGCTCACCGCCTACGACGCGATGACCGCCTCCGTCTTCGACGAGGCCGGCATCCCGGTCATCCTCGTCGGCGACTCGATGGGCAACTGCCACCTCGGCTACGACACCACCGTGCCCGTCACGATGGACGAGATGACCTTCCTGTCCGCCGCCGTCGTGCGCGGGACCAAGCGGGCCCTCGTCGTCGGCGACCTGCCCTTCGGCTCGTACCAGGAGGGACCCGTCCAGGCCCTGCGCAACGCCACCCGGCTCGTCAAGGACGCCGGCGTCGGCGCGATCAAGCTGGAGGGCGGCGAGCGCTCGCTGCCGCAGACCGAGCTGCTCGTCCAGGCCGGCATCCCCGTCATGTCCCACCTGGGCCTGACCCCGCAGTCCGTCAACACCATGGGCTACCGGGTGCAGGGCCGCTCCGACGAGGCCGCCCACCGGCTCCTCCGCGACGCCAAGGCCGCGCAGGACGCGGGCGCGTTCGCGGTCGTCCTGGAGCTCGTACCGGCCGAGCTGGCCGCCGAGGTCACCCGCTCGCTGCACATCCCGACCATCGGCATCGGCGCGGGCGCCGGGACCGACGCGCAGGTCCTCGTCTGGACCGACATGGCAGGTCTGACCGGCGGCAAGGTGCCGCGCTTCACCAAGCAGTACGCCAACCTCCGCGAGACGCTCGGCGACGCCGCGCGCGCCTTCGCCGAGGACGTCTCCGGCGGGGCGTTCCCCGCCGAGGAGCACACCTTCCACTGATCCGGGAACGCCCCTCACAGAGGACCCCGAGAAGCCACTGCGGCACCTCCGACAGCCCGCCGACATCCCCCATCGGCGGGCTGTCGGCCGTCTGTCGGGGCGTTGTCGGTGGCGGCTGGTCTAGTAGGGGCCATGACGCGATCACACACCAACGCCGTCGAGGTACGGGGCCTCGTGAAGCACTTCGGCGAGACGAAGGCCCTCGACGGGGTCGACCTGGACGTCCGGGAGGGCACGGTCCTCGGGGTCCTCGGGCCCAACGGGGCCGGGAAGACCACCCTCGTCCGCTGCCTGTCCACCCTGATCGTCCCGGACGCCGGGACCGCCACCGTCGCCGGCTACGACGTGGTGCGCCAGCCCCGCCAGCTGCGCCGCACCATCGGCCTCACCGGCCAGTACGCCTCGGTCGACGAGAAGCTGTCCGGCTGGGAGAACCTGTACATGATCGGGCGGCTGCTCGACCTCTCCCGCAAGGACGCCCGGGCCCGCGCCGACGAGCTCCTGGAGCGCTTCTCGCTCACCGAGGCCGCCAAGCGGCCCGCGATGAACTACTCGGGCGGCATGCGCCGGCGGCTCGACCTGGCCGCCTCGATGATCGGGAACCCGGCCGTCCTCTACCTGGACGAGCCGACGACCGGCCTCGACCCCCGCACCCGCAACGAGGTGTGGGACGAGGTCCGGCGGATGGTCTCCGAGGGCGCCACCGTCCTGCTCACCACCCAGTACATGGAGGAGGCGGAGCAGCTCGCGAGCGAGCTGACCGTCGTCGACCGCGGCAAGGTCATCGCCAACGGCAAGGTGGACGACCTCAAGGCCCGGGTCGGCGGCCGCACCCTGAAGGTGCGCCCGGTGGACCCGGCCGACCTGACCGCCATGGCCGCCGCGCTGCGCGAGACCGGTCTCGACGGCGTCGCCGGCGCGACCGTCGTCCCCGACGAGGGCGCGCTGTACGTGCCGATCCTCGCCGACGAGCAGCTGACCGCCGTCGTGGGCCTGCTCGGCGCGCGCGGCTTCGGCATCGCCCACATCGGCACCCACCTGCCCAGCCTGGACGAGGTGTTCCTGGCGATCACCGGCCAGAAGACGCCCGTGTCCGACGCGCTTCCCGAGGAGGTCGCCGCATGAGCACCGCCACCACGACCACACCGCTCTCCAAGACCCCCGCCGGCGCCCCGGACCCGGGCACGGGCCCGGCGCGGGCGCTGCCCGGCGAGGGCCGGATCGGCCTGCGGGCCAACCTGCGCCACATCGGCGCCCTGGCCCGGCGCAACGCCCTCCAGATCAAGCAGGACCCGGAGTCGATGTTCGACGCCGTCCTGATGCCGATCGTCTTCATCCTGCTGTTCGTGTACGTCTTCGGCGGCGCGATCGCGGGCAAGGGCAACAACGACGCGTACGTGAACTACGTGACGCCCGGCCTGATGGCGATGATGGGCATGAACATCGCCATGGCCGTCGGCACCGGCGTGAACGAGGACTTCAAGAAGGGGGTCATGGACCGGTTCCGGACGATGCCGATCGCCCGGTCCTCCGTCCTGATCGCCAAGATCGTCGTCGAGGTCGGCCGGATGCTGATCGCCACCGCGATCCTGCTCGGCATGGGCTTCCTGCTCGGCATGGAGATCAAGACCTCGGTCCTCGACCTCTTCGCCGCGATCGGCCTGTCGATGGTCTTCGGCGCCTCGCTGATGTGGATCTTCATCCTGCTCGGCCTCACCATGAAGACGAGCCAGGCGGTCCAGGGGGTCGCGATGCTGGTCCTGATGCCGCTCCAGTTCGGCTCCTCGATCTTCGCCCCGCCGACCTCGATGCCCGGCTGGCTGGAGGCCTTCACCGACTACAACCCGCTCTCCAACCTCGCCGACGCCGCGCGGAACCTCGTCAACGGCGGCCCGGTCGCCCACTCGGTGTGGATGACCCTCGGCTGGTCGGTGCTGATCACGGTCGTCACGGCGCCGATCGCGGTCGCCAAGTTCCGCAAGAAGACCTGAGCCGGGGCGTCCACGGACGGTCAGGACCCGGTGCGCGCCCCGATCGCGTCGACGGCGCGGCCGAGCAGGGCGGCGGCCTCCTCGAAGGAGAGGCCGTCGCCCTCGGCGCGTGCCGCCTCGAACTCCGCGTCGCCGAGCGCGGAACGGGCGAGCGCGACGGCCCGCTCCAGCTGCTCCCGCTCCGTCGGCGGCGGCAGGTGAGCCGGCGGGAGCAGTGCGTCCCTGGCGCCGAGCAGCACCGCGCCGGTCCGCGCCGCAGGTCCGCCGAGTCCGGCCAGGGCCCAGGCGGCGACGATCAGGTGGACCGCCGGCATCTGCGGGCCGATCATCAGCGACAGCGGGCTCAGGGAGTACGCGTACGCCTTCGCGGCGAGGGCGAGCCCGGAGGCGTACCGGCCGTCGAGGACGTCCAGCCAGCCCAGGCCGCCGAAGGCGAAGCCCTCGAAGAGGGCGAGGGCCTCCGAGTCGAACTCCTTCAGCAGCGCCCGGAGGTGCTCGCGGGCCTCGGCGGTGCGTCCGCCGCGGCCGAGCACCGTCGCGAGGATCATGCGGGCGCCGAGCCGGGGTTCGTGCCCCAGGCCGTGGTCGCCGTCCAGGATCTCGCGCAGGATCGCCTCGCCCTCGGCGAACCGCCCCAGCTCGACGAGGACGCCGGCGTACCGGGCGCGCAGGAGCAGCACCTGCGCCTGGGCGCCGATCCGTTCGGCACAGCCGATGGCGGCGGTGAAGTCCGCGGCCGCCTCCGCGAACTCCAGGCGCCGCTCCCGGGCCTCGGCCCGGGAGGAGAACGCCTCGGCCGCGCCCCAGGCGTCCCCGAACCGGGCGAAGAGCTCCAGGCTCTCGTCGGCGTCGGCGAGCGCCTCGGCGGCCCGGTCGCTCCGGTTGGCGAGCATGTTGGCGCGCAGCTGGAGCATGTTGGCGAGGTCCCAGGCGTGGCCGTGCCGGCGGCAGGCCTCGACGGTGGCGTCGAGCAGTTCGCCGAGCCGGCCGGGCTCCCCGATGAGGAGGATCGCGAAGACGGCGAAGGAGCCGGGCAGCCGGCAGGACTGGGGCAGGCCGGGGTCGTACCCGGCGGTCATCTCGCGCAGCCGCCGGACGCCCTCGGGGGTGGTCCAGCGGCCGGTCTCGTGGCTCATGTTGATGAGTTCGACGAGCCGGACCCCGCGCCGGGCCTCCCAGCGCTGCGCCTCGGAGAGCGGCGGCGGCGCGGCCGTGCACGGCTCGGGCAGGGGGACGACGGGGGCGGCGGGCGGCGCGAACGGGTCGGGGCCGAGGGCGGAGGCGGCCTCGGCCCAGTACAGGGCGTCGGTGCGCAGGTCGCGCAGCTGCCAGTACCAGAGCAGGGAGTGGACGAGGACGAGGGCCTCGTCCTCGTCGCGGGCGTCGACGGCCCGGCGCAGGGCGGTGCGGAGGTTGCCGTACTCGGTCCCGAAGCGGGTGATGGCGGCGACCTGTCCCGGCCCGCGCAGCTCCGGATCGGTCCGCCGGGCCAGCTCCCGGTAGTACGCCAGGTGCCGCCGCTCCACCCCCGCCCGCTCCCCCGCCTCCTCCAACCGCTCCCGCGCGTACTCCGCCACCGTCTCCAGCAACCGGTACCGCATCCCCCCGTCCACCGGAGCGGCCACCACCAACGACTTGTCCACCAACGCGCCCAGCACGTCCAGCACGTCCCCGGGCCCGCCGCCGCCGGCGCACACCGCCTCCGCCGCCGCCAGGTCGCACCCGCCCGTGAACACCGAAAGCCGCCGCAGCACCACCCGCTCCGGATCATCGAGCAGGTCCCACGACCAGTCCACCACCGCCCGCAACGTCTGCTGACGCGGCAACACCGTCCGCGCCCCCGCCGTCAACAACCGGAAACGATCGTCCAGACGCTCCGCGATCTGCCGCAACGACAACATCCGCAACCGCGCCGCCGCCAACTCGACCGCCAGCGGCAAACCGTCCAGCCGCCGGCACACCTCCTCCGCCGCCCCCCGGTCCTCCCCCACCACGAACCCCGGCCGCGCCGCCGCCCCCCGCTCCCCCAGCAACCGCAGCGCCATCCCCACCGGCAGCGGACCCAACGGCCGCACCACCTCCCCCGGCACCCCCAACGGCTCCCGACTCGTCGCGAGGATCCGCAGGCCGGGGCAGCGGGCGAGCAGGGTCTCGGCCAGGTCGGCGGCGGCACCGACCACGTGCTCGCAGTTGTCGAGGAGCAGCAGCATCCGGCGTCCGGCGCAGTGCTCCACGAGCCGGGCGAGGGGGTCGTTCCCGGTCCGCAGCTCCTCGGCGCCGGCGCCGCGCAGGACGGTCTCGCGGGCGCCGACGGCGGCGAGGACGGCCTCGGGCACGGCCTCCGGGGCGGTGACGGGGGCGAGTTCGGCGATCCAGACGCCGTCGGGCCAGGCCCCGGCGTCGCGTTCGGCGGCCTCCTGCGAGAGGCGGGTCTTCCCGGCGCCGCCGGGGCCGAGCAGGGTGACGAGCCGGGCCGTCCGCAGGTCCTCCCTGAGGGCGGCGATCTCCTCGTCGCGGCCGACGAAGCTGGTGAGCCGCGCGCGCAGGTTTCCCGGGGCTGGGGCCGGTTCCGGCGCCGCCGTCCTCCCGGCGAGCAGTTCCGCGTGGAGGACGCGCAGGGCCGGGGACGGGTCCGTGCCGAGGCGTTCGGCGAGGGCGCGGCGGATCGACTCGTACGCGACGAGTGCTTCGGCGGCCCGGCCCGTGTCGCGCAGGGCCCTGATCCGTAGCCCCTGGAGGGGTTCGTCCAGCGGGTGGGCCTCGCAGAGGGCGGTGAGTTCGGGGAGGACGGCGGGCGCGTCGCCGAGGGCCAGGGCGGCACCGAGCCGGGCGCGGCGGGCGTCGAGGCGGCGGGCCTCCCACCGGGCGGCCTCGGCGGCCCGGTCCGGCAGGTCGGCCAGGGCGGGGCCGCGCCAGAGCCCCAGGGCCTCGTCGAGCAGGACGGCCGCCCGCCCCGCGTCCCCGGCGGCGAGCGCGGCCGCACCCTCGCCGGCGAGCCGTTCGAAACGGTGGAGGTCGATGTCCTCGGGCCGGGCGTCGAGCCGGTAGCCGCCCTCGGTGGAGACCACCCGGTCCCGGCCGAGGGCCCGGCGCAGCCGCCCGACCAGGGCCTGGAGCGCGGCGACCGCGTCGGCGGGCGGCTCGTCGCCGTACCAGACCTCGTCCACGAGGTCCCGCACGGGCACGGGGCGGCCGGCCCGCAGGGCGAGGACGGTGAGCAGCGCGCGGACCCGGGGGCCGCCGACGGCCACGTCGGTGCCGTCGGGCGCGTGGGCGAGGGTGGGGCCGAGGACGGAGTAGCGCACGGGCCCATTCTCCGTGAGCGCCGGGACCGCGCTCCCGGCGGGGAGCTGTCCGGGGCGGGGCCGCCCGGCGGGGCCGTACGGGCCGGAGCCACCCGGCGGGAAGCCGCCCGGGACGGAGCCACCCCGGTTCTCCGCCCGGTACCGGAACCAGGGACCGGGGGCCGGCACCGGAAGCCGGGACCGGAACCCGGCGCCGGAACCGGACCCGTCCCCGGTACGTTTCCCGCACACCAGACTTCCCCGTCCCCCTGGGAGCCCCCGCGATGACCACGGCCACCACCCGGAGCCACGAACGGCGGATCAGCCCCGTCTTCCTGGCGATCCTCGCCGTCATGGCCGTCACCGGCTGGGCGGTGTGGACGGACTTCGCCGCCCTGCCCGGCCTGGCGGTCTTCCTCTTCGTGACCTCGGCGTGGGTGGTGTCGCTCTGCCTGCACGAGTACGCGCACGCCCGGACCGCACTGCACGGCGGGGACATCACGGTGGGCGCGAAGGGCTATCTGACCCTGAACCCGCTGAAGTACACGCACGCGGTGCTGAGCATCGTGCTCCCGGTGCTCTTCGTGATCATGGGCGGGATCGGTCTGCCGGGCGGCGCGGTCTTCATCGAGCAGGGGCGGATCAAGGGGCGCTGGAAGCACAGCCTGATCTCGGCGGCGGGCCCGCTGGCGAACGTGCTCTTCGCGCTGGTGTGCACGGCCCCGTTCTGGCTGGGCGCGCTGGACGGGGTGCCGCCGGCGTTCCGGTACGCGCTCGCGTTCCTGGCGTTCCTCCAGGTGACGGCGGCGCTCCTGAACATGCTGCCGGTGCCGGGGCTCGACGGGTACGGGGTGGTGGAGCCCTGGCTGTCGTACAAGGTGAAGCGGCAGATCGAGCCGTACGCGCCGTACGGCTTCTTCGTCGTGATCGCGCTGCTGTTCGTCCCGGCGGTCAACGGCGCCTTCTTCGACGCGATCGACGCGCTCATGCGGTCCCTCGGGGTGCCGGAGCTGAGCCGGTACTGCGGTTCGCAGCTGTTCCGGTTCTGGGAGGGAACGCCGCCGGAGGTCTGCGGGGTCTAGCCCCGGGACGGGCCCGGGCCCGGCTCAGGCCTGGGCGGCGGCTTCCTTCTCGGCCTTGGCGCGGCGGAGGTAGTACCAGGCCATGTTGGAGGAGAGGCCGGCCAGGAGGACCCAGACGATGCCGAGGAAGCTGCCCTGGACGAAGGAGACGACGGCCGCGGCGACGGCCAGGGCGCAGACCACGAGGGCGTAGAGGGCGAGGCGGGGCATGGGGGTCGGCTCCTGTCCGGTGCGGATGGGTCTCGGTGCCCGTCCAGTGTCCCCCATGCCCGGAAGCGCCCGTTCTCCGGCTCGCCTCCCCGGCGCGAACGTCCTCAGATGTCGGTGACCCGGAGGCCCGCGTGGGCCTTGTACCGGCGGTTGACCGAGATCAGGTTGGCGACCAGCGACTCGACCTGGTGGGCGTTGCGCAGCCGGCCGGCGAAGACGCCGCGCATGCCGGCGATGCGGCCCGCGAGGGCCTGGACGGTCTCCACGTCGGCGCGCTCCTCGCCGAGGACCATCACGTCGGTGTCGATCTCGTCCAGGGAGGTGTCCTGGAGGAGGACGGCGGAGAGGTGGTGGAAGGCGGCGGTGACCCGGGAGTCCGGGAGGAGCGCGGCGGCCTGCTCGGCGGCGGAGCCCTCCTCGGGCTTGAGGGCGTAGGCGCCCTTCTTGTCGAAGCCGAGCGGGTTGACGCAGTCCACGACGAGCTTGCCGGCCAGCTCCTCGCGCAGCGACTCCAGCGTCTTGGCGTGGCCGTCCCACGGCACGGCGACGATCACGACGTCGCTGCGGCGGGCGGTCTCGGCGTTGTCGGCGCCCTCGACGCCGTGGCCCAGCTCGGCGGCCGCGTCCCGGGCGCGGTCGGCGGAGCGGGAGCCGATGATCACCTTCTGTCCGGCCCGGGCGAACCGGTAGGCGAGGCCGCGGCCCTGCTCGCCGGTGCCGCCGAGGACGCCGACGACGAGCCCGGAGACGTCGGGGAGGTCCCACGGGTCCTTGGGCGCCTTGGCGGCCTCGGGGGTGGGGTCCTGGGGTGCGCTGGAGGAAGTCATGGCCCCGACATTACCGACCGGTCGGACCGCCGGGCCGCCTCCCGTACGGGTGATCCCCCGGCATTCGGCCGCGCGCGGGCCCGGCGTCGTACAGGATGCGTCCGCATGGATGCCGTACGGGTCGCGTTGCTGCGGGAAGTGCTCGCCGGGACGGAGTGGCCGGGGGCGGCCCGCCGGTTCGCGGGGGCGCTGCGGGGTTCGGTGGTCTCGCACGGGGGCGGGCTGCTCCTGGTGGGCACGGAGGAGTACGAGCCGTGGCACCTGGCGGCGCATCTGGTCGACGAGTCCGCCTGGTCGGGGCTGCAGGAGCTGGCGCCGACGCTGGTGCGGCACCGGGTGCGGCCGGACGCCCCGGCGCACCTGGCGGTGGGTCTGGGCCGCCTGGAGGCGGCGGGGCGGGGGGCGACGCTCCTGATGGTGGCGCCGGAGCGGCCGGGGGCGGGGTTGCTCCAGCGGGTGCACGACGCCCGGCGGGCGGGGGCGACGGTGCTGACGCTCGACCGGGGCGATCCGGAGGTGCGGGGGGTCGCGCACGAGACGCTGGCGGTGGCGGAGGGGACGGGAGTGGACCTGGACACGGTGCAGCACCTGGTGAGCGCGGCGGCCGGGGAGAACAGCCTGCCGTCGCCGCGCGGGAGCCGCCGCTTCCGGGACCGCCTCTCGGCCCTCGCGGACCGCCTGACGGCACCGCCGCCGAAGCGCTGGTAGGAGCTTGGAGGCCGGCCCGTCCCCGGGTCGTCGGCGGGTCATCGGCGGGCCCCGCCCCGGCTCGTCGGCGGGGCTCGCCGATAATCAGGTTGCCCTCAGCACCTTTCGGACGGAACATGACCCCTCGTGTCCCCCGCGCTCTCCAAGCTCTCCGCCGTTCTGCCCGATCTGGCGCCCTGGCGCGCCTCCCGCGACTTCCGGCTCCTGTGGGTGCAGGGGCTCGTGACGTTCTTCAGCAGCGCGATGGCGATGATCGCG
This sequence comes from Streptomyces cinereoruber, assembly GCF_009299385.1. Taxonomy (NCBI): domain Bacteria; kingdom Bacillati; phylum Actinomycetota; class Actinomycetes; order Kitasatosporales; family Streptomycetaceae; genus Streptomyces; species Streptomyces cinereoruber. The sequence goes on from NZ_CP023693.1 coordinate 2,322,107, forward strand.
CTGCCGCTCCAGATCAAGGAGCTGACGAACTCGCCGCTCGCGGTCGGGGCGATGGGCGCGGTCGAGCTGGTGCCGCTCGTGGTCTTCGGCCTGTACGGCGGGGCGCTCGCGGACGCGGTGGACCGGCGGCGGGTGATCCTGTGGACCGAGGCGGGCCTCGGCACGCTCGCCCTGGTCCTGCTGGTCAACGCGATGCTGCCGGAGCCGATGCTCTGGCCGCTGTACGTGGTCGCGGCCGGCGTCTCGGCGCTCGCGGGGCTCCAGCGGCCCGCGCTCGACTCGCTCTTCGCCCGGATCGTGCCGCACGAGCACCAGACGGCGGCGGCCGCCCTCAACTCGCTGCGCTGGCAGATGGGCGCCATCGCGGGCCCCTCGATCGCGGGCCTGGTCGTGGCGTTCGCGGGGCACGCGCCCGCGTACGCGGTGACGGCCTGCGGCTTCGCGGTCTCGGTCCTGATGTGCCGGCGCCTCTCCCCCGCGCCGCCCGCGCACGACGCGGAGAAGCCGTCGTTGCGGGGCATCGCGGAGGGCGCGCGGTACGCCTGGTCGCGGCCGGTGCTGCTCGGCACGTACGCGGTGGACCTGGCGGCGATGTTCTTCGCCTTCCCGAACGCGATCTTCCCGTTCCTCGCGGACGAGCTGGACGCGGACTGGTCGCTGGGCCTGATGTACGCGGCGGGCTCGGTGGGCTCGCTGCTCCTCGGCCTGACCAGCGGCTGGACCTCGAAGGTGCGGCGGCACGGGCTGCTCGTGGCCGGGGGCGCGACGGCCTGGGGCCTGGCGATCGCGGCGGCCGGCTGGTTCGGGAACGTGTGGCTGGTGCTGCTCTGCCTGGCCTTCGCGGGCGCGGGCGACATGCTGAGCGGTCTGGGCCGCTCCACCATCTGGAACCAGACGATCCCGGAGGAGCTGCGCGGCCGGCTCGCGGGCATCGAGGTGCTCTCGTACAGCGTCGGCCCGCAGCTGGGCCAGGTGCGGGCGGGCGTGATGGCGGGCTGGACCGGCACCCGTACGGCGGTCTGGACGGGCGGCGTGGCCTGTGTGGCCTCGGTGGGCCTGCTCTGCCTGACGCTGCCGAAGCTCCTGACGTACGACTCCGAGACCGACGAGGACTCGCTGCGGCGCCGGGCGCGGCAGCGGGAGGCGGCGGCCGGGGAGACCCTTGCGGAGGCCGCCGGGGAGGCCCGCGCGGCGGCGACCGGGGAGGCCCCTGCGGGGGCCGCCGGGGAGACCCGCACGCAGCCCGCCGGGGAGGCCCGCGCGGAGGCCGCCGACACCGCCTGAGCGGCACCGGCGGCGTACGCCCGTCCCGGGTCCCGGCTCCGGGCCGGCCTACTCGGGGCTCTCGTCCTTCTTCCCGCCGGCGTCGTGCCAGCGCGGGTCCGTCTCCCACTCCAGGTTCCGCTCGCGGGCGGTCTCCATGGCGTGGGCGGCCTCCTCACGGGTGGTGTAGGGGCCGAAACGGTTCTTCGAGGGGCATTCGGGGCCCTCCTCGACCGTCTTGTGCTCCAGGCAGTAGTACCACTCGCCCGGTTTGCCCACTGTGCGCTTCTTGAACAGGGCCATCGTCTTCGGCTCCTTCCCTCGGGACCATGCTGCCCCAGACCCGGTCGTTAGACTCGCTGGCATGTCTGGCCAGTCGCTTCTCGTACCGGGGGAGCTCTCCCCCCACCGCTCCGTTCCGGGTTCCATCCGCCGCCCCGAGTACGTCGGGAAGCCCGCACCGACCCCGTACACCGGGCCCGAGGTGCAGGATTCCGACACGATCGAGCGGATGCGGATCGCCGGCCGCATCGCCGCGCAGGCGATGGAGGAGGCCGCCAAGCACATCGCCCCCGGCGTCACCACCGACGAGCTCGACCGGGTCGCGCACGAGTTCATGTGCGACCACGGCGCCTACCCCTCCACCCTCGGCTACCGCGGCTTCCCGAAGTCGCTGTGCTCCTCGGTCAACGAGGTCATCTGCCACGGCATCCCGGACTCCACGGTGCTGCGGGACGGCGACATCGTGAACCTGGACGTCACCGCGTACATCAACGGCGTGCACGGCGACAACAACGCCACCTACCTCTGCGGCGACGTCGACGAGGAGTCCCGGCTGCTCGTGGAGCGGACCCGGGAGGCCCTGAACAGGGCGATCAAGGCGGTGAAGCCGGGCCGCCGGATCAACATCGTCGGGCGGGTCATCGAGTCGTACGCCAAGCGGTTCGGCTACGGGGTCGTGCGCGACTTCACCGGCCACGGCATCAACTCGTCGTTCCACTCCGGCCTGATCGTGCCGCACTACGACTCCCCGCACCACACCACCGAGATCAAGAAGGGCATGACCTTCACCATCGAGCCGATGCTGACGCTCGGCACCCACGACTACGACATGTGGGACGACGGCTGGACCGTGGTGACCAAGGACCGCAAGCGGACGGCCCAGTTCGAGCACACCCTCGTCGTGACGGACGACGGAGCGGAGATCCTGACCCTGCCCTGACGTTGCCCCGCCCCGGGAAGTGGGTAGCTTTTTTACCGACAGGACGTCGGGAACCAGTTGACTTAGGTAAGCCTAACTTGGCAGGATCGTCACCGGTTCCCGTCCCATCGGTCCCGGAGGCACGCCTTGGACACGCCCTTCTCGACGCTCATCCGCACGGCGTCGCACGAGCAGCACACCGAAGCGGAGACGTCGTCCTTCATGGGTGACCTCCTCGGCGGGCGCCTGGGCGTCGACGCCTACGCGCGCTACACGGAGCAGCTCTGGTTCGTCTACCGGGCCCTGGAGGAGGGCGCGGAGGCGCTGCGCGGGGACCCGGTCGCCGGGCCGTTCATACAGCCCGAGCTGTTCCGCACGGCCGCCCTGGAGCAGGACCTCGCCCATCTGCGGGGCCCGGACTGGCGCGACGGCCTCTCGCCGCTCCCGGCCACGGTGGCGTACGCCGAGCGGGTCGCCGAGTGCGCCCGCGAGTGGCCCGCCGGCTACGTGGCGCACCACTACACGCGCTATCTGGGCGACCTGTCGGGCGGTCAGATCATCCGCGACAAGGCGGAGCGCACCTGGGGCTTCGCGCGCAAGGGCGACGGCGTCCGCTTCTACGTCTTCGAGGAGATCTCCAACCCGGCCGCGTTCAAGCGGGCGTACCGGGAGCTGCTCGACGGGGTGAACGCCGACGACCTGGAGAAGCAGCGGATCGTCGACGAGTGCAAGCGCGCCTTCGACTTCAACAGCGCGGTCTTCCACCAGCTCGGGAGCGAGTTCCCGCTGAGCGCGTGATGCCCTTCCGAACGGTACGGGGGGTCAGCGCGTGAGCGTGCCCTCCAGGCGGACGCGTCCGCCGAGTTCCACGATGCCGTCGGGGCCGGGGGCGGTCAGCAGCTGCGAACCCCGGCCCTGCGTGATGTTCAGGGCCCGTCCCAGCTCCGCCGTGAGGAGCAGCGCCGCCGCGCCGGTGGCCTCGTCCTCCTCGATGCCGTCGCCGCGCCCCGGGAAGGCCCGCGCCCTGATCCGCCCGGCGGCCTCCTCCTCCCAGGCCCAGGCGTAGATCCACTCCCCGGGCTCCGGCACCTCCAGGGCCTCCACCTCGGCGGCGGAGGCGTACCGGCGCAGGGTGCGGGGCGGGGCCCACTCCGCGCGCGCCTCGATCCAGGTGAACTCCCCGTCGCCGCGCACCCACACCTCGCCGACCGGCGGGTGGACGACCTCCAGGTCGAGGAGCCAGGCCGCGCCGACGAGCGGGTGCCCGGCGAACGGCAGCCGCAGGCCCGGCGTGTAGATGTCCACGAGCCCGCGCTCCGGGTCGTCCACGAACACCGTCTCGCTGAAGCCGAGCTCCTTGGCGAGCGCCTGCCGCGAGGACTCGTCGGGGTGGGTACGGGCGTCCCGTACGACCCCGAGGGGGTTGCCGTACCGGCCGTCGCCCGCACAGAAGACCCGCAGGACGTCGATGTCAGTGGCGGTCGTGTTCATGGCGGAATTCAACCATCCGTCCGCAAGGGGGCAGGGCCGCACCCGGATTCCGGGTGCGGCCCTGCCTGGTGGGGGGTGGCGGATCAGGAGGCCGTGGCGCGGCGGCGGACCGCGACGACGACGGCCGCGCCGGCCGCGACGGTCAGGGCGGAGACCCCGGCGAGGAGGCCGGTCGGGACGTCCGAGCCGGTGGCGGCGAGGGCCCCGGAGCCGCCGACGGTGCCGGCCCCGCCCGCGGTGCCGCCGCCGACCGTGCCACCGCCCGTGGTGGACGAGCCGCCGGTGCCGGAGGTGCCGGAGCCGGAGGTGCCGGAGCCGGAGGTGCCGTCGGTGGCCGGGGGCAGCGTGGCGCCCTTGTCGAGCGAGAAGGAGACGGTCACCGGGTCCATGGCGGTGCCCGCCGGGTAGCCGCCCTGACCGCCGGGGGCGCTGAAGCTCGCGGAGCCCGCCGCGGTCAGCTTCGCCGGGACGTCCGCGAGGGTGACGACCCGGTCCTTCGCCGCCCAGTCGGCCTTCGACAGGTCCAGGTCGACCAGGGCGACGTCCTGCCGGGTGCCGGTGGCGGAGGTGACGTCGGCGGTCAGGGTGCCGGTGGCGCCGGCCGCCTTCACCTTGAGGTCGGAGACGGTCCACCGGATGCCGTGCGCCTCGCAGACGAAGGCGAGGCGGCCGGAGAAGGCGGCCTCGGCCTTGCGGGCCTGGGCGTCGAGGTCGGCCTTGACGAAGCCGAAGTCGTAGGCCGCGCCGTTCTTCTTCGCGCCCTCGGAGGCGGTGACCGTGCCGCCGCAGATCTCGCCGACGTACCGCTGCCAGCTCTCCTTCACGCCCCAGGTGAGCCTGCCGTTGACGACCTTCGCCGGGCCGGTTGCCGACGGGGTGGTGGTGCCGGTCGGGGCCGGGCTCGTGGGCGCGGTGGTCGTGGGGGCCGGGCCGGTCGGGCCGGTGCTGGTGGGCGCCGGGCTCGTGGGCGTGGTGCTCGTCGGGGCCGGGCCGGTGGGCGTGGTGCTCGTCGGGGCCGGGCTCGTGGGCGTGGTGGTGGTCGGAGTCGGGCTGGTCGGGGTCGGGCTGGTCGGCCGGCTGCCCGCCTTCACGGTGAGGGTGGCCGCGTCGAGCGCGTCGCCCTCCTTGTAGAAGCCCGCGAACGCCGCGGCGCCCTCCTTCGTCAGCTTCGCCGGGATGTCCTTGAAGACCATGGCGCCGCCGTCGCCCCGGCCGGGCTTGACGCCGCTCATGTCGAGGGCGGCGAAGGGGATGTCGGAGCGGGTGCTGAAGGTGCCGTCCTTCTCCTTGGTGACGACGTCGGCGGTGATCTCGCCGGTCGGCGCGGCCGTGCCCTTCGTCGACAGCCTGACGTCCGAGATGCGGATGTCGAGGGCGCCCTGGTGGGCCTCGAAGTGGACGCCGCCCTTGAAGGAGGTGGCGGTGCCGTGGCCGACCGTGTCGTACGTGCCGGTGCCGTCCACGAACGTGAACACGCCGTTGCCGGCGGCCTGCCGGGCGCCGCCCTCGACCGTGGTCTTCCCGTGGGCGAAGGGCTGCGCGAGGTACGAACGGAAGGACTGCTTGATGCCCCAGTCGAGGGTGCCGTCGGTCAGCGTCATCGGGGGGGCACCCTCGGCCGCCGCGGGCAGGGCGAGGGCGAGGGCGCCCGTCCCCAGGGCGGCGGCCGTGGCGACGGCGGCGGCCAGGGTGACGGAACGGCGCATGGTCATGGCCATGGCGGATTCTCCTAATGGTGCGCGGGGCGCGGGGGTGCGCGCGGGGTCGGCCGCACGGGGCGCGCGGCGAGGGGGTGGGGAGCGCCGGGACGGCGGCGCGGTGGGGTGGTTCAGGGAGCGGGGGCGTCTGCGCGGCGGCGGCGTACGACGGCGAGGGCCGCGAGCGCGGCGACGGCGAGGACGCCCGCGCCGATCGCGAGGTACGTGCCGGCGGAGGGGCCGGAGGACGAGGCGGCGGCTGCCGGGGCGGTCGCGGCCGGCTTCGCCGGGGCGGTGGTGGCGGCCGCGGCCGGCGGGGCGGCCGCCGCGTCGCTGCCGAGGTCCGGGAGCGGGGGCAGCTGCGCCTTCTCGTCCACGGTGACGGCGAGCGAGACGGGGTCCATCGCGGTCCCGGCCCTGTACATCCCGCCGAAGGCCCCGGCGCCGCCCTCGGTGAGGGTGGCGGGGGCCTCGGTGACGGCGGCGAGGCCGTTCTTCGGGGCGAGGTCGGGGACGGCGAAGGTGACGAGCGGGACGTTCTTCTCGGTCCTGCCGGAGGTGGTGACGTCGGCGCCGAGGGTGCCCTTGCCGTCCTTCACGCGGACGGTCACTTTGCCGAGGGTGAGGTCGAGGTGGGTGCCGGTGAAGCGGACGCTGCCCGCGAAGGCGGCGTCGAGGGTCTTCCCCGCCGGGTCGTACGTGCCCTTGCCGGCGGTGAAGCGGAAGAGCGCGCCGCCGTCCCGGGCGCCGTCGGCGAGGGTCCACTTTCCCTGCGCGATGCTGCCGGTGACGTACTCGCGGAAGGTGCGGCGGACGCCCCAGTCGACGGCCGCGTCCCGGAAGGAACCGGCGGCCGGGGCCGGGGACTTCGAGGGCTCCGGGGCCTTCGTAGGGGCGGCGGAGGTGGGCGCGGTGGTCGGCGTCTTCGGCCGCGGCGCGCGGACGTCGACGGAGAGGGACACGGGGTCGAGCCGGGTGCCGGCCGGGTAGTAGCCGGCGAAGGCGGTGGCGCCCTGCGCGGTGAGGGTGGCGGGGACGCCGGCGAGGGCGACGGGGCTGCCGCCGCCGCGCATGTCGATGCCGCCGAGGTGCAGGGTGGCGAGCGGGACCTGCGAGGAGACGGTCGTACGGCCGCTGCCCTTGGCCTTGCTCGCCATGTCGGCGTAGAGGGTGCCCCGCCCGCCCTGGACGCGGATCCGGGGGCGGCTGATGGTGAGGTCCAGCTCGTTCGTGCCGTCCGCCTTGCGGTGGCCGGTGAACCGGACGCCGCCCGAGAAGGCCGCCTCGAAGGCGCCGGTCTCCGGGTCGTACGAGCCCCGCGCGGAGTGGAAGCGGAACTGGCTGCCGCCGACCGTGGCGGCTCCGCCGGTGAGGCTCCAGCCGCCCTGCGCGACGGGCCCGGTGACGTAGCTCTGGAAGGAGGACTTGATGCCCCAGTCGAGCCGCCCGCCCTGCACCGTACGGCTCTCCGCGTGGGCGGCGGAGGCCGGGATCAGGGTGGCGAGCAGCGCCGCGAACAGGGTCACGGCGAGCGCGCGGGCGGGTCTGGACAGCAGCATGGAACCCCTCCGAGGGCTGGCAACATAGGTAAGGCTAACCTAAGCTATGCCGAGCTCCGGACGGAATCCCCCGGCCCCGGAGACTGCCGAACCCCCGGCCCCGGGAGTTCCGGAGCCACGACCCGGCCGTACGGGCAGGGCATACGAGCAGGACAAACGGAATGACGACAGGACGGTGCCCGGTGCGCAGAACTCGCCTCGCGGGAGCACTGACGGCAGTGCTCGCCCTCGCCCTCGCGGCGACCGGCTGCGGAAACGGGAGCGGGAGCGGAGACGGCGCCCCCGGCGCGAAGAGCGCCCCCGCCGCGAAGACCGCGGCCGCCCCCGACCGGGTCGAACCGCTCGCCGCCCCGGCCGCGCCCCGCCTGCCCGTCACGGTCGACTCGGCCGACGGACGGAAGGTCACCGTCGCCTCCACCGAGCGGATCGTCCCGCTCAGCGGCTCCCTCAGCGAGATCGTCTTCACCCTCGGCCTCGGCGACCGGGTCGTCGCCCGGGACGTCACCGCCACCTTCGAACAGGCGGAGAAGCTCCCGGTGGTGACCCGCGCCCACGACGTCTCCGCCGAGAGCGTCCTCTCCCTGAAGCCCACCCTCGTCGTCGCCGAGGGCACCACCGGACCGGCCGAGGCGATCGAGCAGATCCGCGACGCGGGCGTCCCCCTCGTCGTCGTGAAGCCCGCCAAGTCCCTCGCCGACGTCGGCACCCGCATCGACGCGGTCGCCGCCGCCCTCGGCGTGCCCGACTCCGGCACCGCCCTGCGCGCCCGCACCCAGGAGCGGATCGACGTCGTGCGGAAGACGATCCCGGCCCGCGCGGAGAAGCCCCGGGTGGCCTTCCTCTACGTGCGCGGCTCGGCCGCCGTCTATCTGCTCGGCGGCGCCGAGTCCGGCGCGAGCTCCCTGCTCGAAGCGGCCGGAGCGGTCGACGCGGGCAAGGAGTCCGGCCTGGTCAAGGACTTCACCCCGATCACCAGCGAGGCCCTGGCGAAGGCCGCGCCCGACGCGATCCTCGTCATGAGCAAGGGCCTGGAATCGGTCGGCGGGATCGACGGCCTGGTGAAGGTCCCCGGCGTCGCCGAGACCCCGGCCGGCACGGACCGCCGGGTCGTCACCGTGGACGACGGCGTCCTCCTCAACTACGGGCCGCGCACCGACCTGGTGCTGCGCTCCCTGGTCGACCAGCTGTACGGGAAGAAGAAGTGACCGCGCTCCAGGAGAACCCCGCGGTGGCCGGACCGTCCGGCAAGGCCCCGGCCGTCCCGCGCGCCCGGCGCGGCAGGGCCACCGTCCTCACCCTCTCCCTGCTCGCCGCCCTGCTCCTCCTCGCGCTCCTGTCCGCCGGGATCGGGGCGTACGAGATCCCGCTCGGGGACGTCCTCGCCTCCCTGCGGCACCGGGCCGGGCTCGGCGGGCACGCGCTCGACCGCACGGCGGAGAGCGTCCTGTGGAACATCCGGCTGCCCCGGGTCGTCCTCGCCGTCCTCGTCGGCGCCTCCCTCGGCTGCGCGGGCGCCCTGATGCAGGGCGTGTTCGGCAATCCGCTCGCCGAGCCCGGCGTCATCGGCGTCTCCTCGGGCGCGGCCGTCGGCGCGGTCGGCGCCATCGCGTTCGGCCTCACCTTCTTCGGCAACTGGACGGTGACCGCCTGCGCCTTCGCCGGCGGCCTGGTGACGGTGGTCGTCGTGTACGCGATGTCCCGTTCGGGCGGGCGCACGGAGGTGGTGACGCTGATCCTCACGGGCATCGCGGTGACCGCGTTCGCGGGCGCGCTCATCGGCCTGTTCATCTTCTTCGCCGACAACGCGCAGATCAGCCAGATCACGTTCTGGCAGCTCGGTTCGCTCGCCCAGGCGACCTGGCCGAAGGTCCTCGCCGTCCTGCCGTGCGCGCTCGTCGGCCTGCTCGTCGCCCCCTTCCACGCCCGCCGGCTCGACCTGCTCGCGCTCGGCGAGCGGCCCGCCCGCCATCTGGGCGTGGACGTGGAGCGGCTGCGGTTCTCCCTGATCCTGGTGGTGGCGCTGCTCACGGCGGCGGCGGTCGCGGTCTCCGGCATCGTCGCCTTCGTCGGCCTGGTGATCCCGCACGTCCTGCGCATGGCGAACGGCCCGGGCCACCGCTTCCTGGTGCCGGGCAGCGCGCTGGGCGGCGCGGTCGCCCTCACCGCCGGCGACCTCGCGGCCCGTACGGTCGCGGCCCCGGCCGAGCTCCCCCTGGGCGTCCTCACCGCCCTCATCGGCAGTCCCTTCTTCTTCTGGCTGCTGCGCAGGACCCGTCGCAAGCAAGGTGGTTGGGCATGACGTCCGTACTGTTCCGGGGGCTCCTCCCGAACCGGCACCCGCGCGGGCTGCCCTCCCCCGCCGCGCCCGGCGAGGTGGTCGCCGAGGCCGTCGGGGTGCGGATCGAGCGGGGCCGGCGGGCCGTGCTCGACGGTGCCGGGGCCCGGGTGCGGGCCGGGGAGGTGCTCGCCCTGGTGGGCCCGAACGGGGCCGGGAAGTCGACGCTCCTCGCCGCCCTCGCCGCCGACCTCGCCCCGGACGCCGGGGAGGTACGGATCGGGGGCAGGCCCGCGCACGCCTGGACGGCCGCCGAACTCGCCCTGCGCCGCTCCGTGCTGCCCCAGGACGCCACCCTGTCGTTCCCGTTCCCCGTCGCCGAGGTCGTACGGATGGGCCGGGCGCCCTGGGCCGGGACCGCCCGGGAGGACGAGGACGACGAGGCGGTCGCGGAGGCGATGGCGGCCACCGAGACCGAGGAGTTCGCCGACCGCCCGTTCTCCGCGCTGTCCGGCGGCGAGCGGGCCCGGGTGTCCCTCGCCCGCGTCCTGGCCCAGCGGGCCGGCCTCCTGCTGCTGGACGAGCCGACGGCCGCCCTGGACCTGCGCCACCAGGAACTGGTCCTGCGGGTCTGCCGGGAGCGGGCGGCGGCCGGGGCCGCCGTGGCGGTGGTCCTGCACGACCTGGGGCTCGCCGCCGCCCACGCCGACCGGGTCGGGGTGCTGCACGACGGGCGGATCGCGGTGGAGGGACCCCCCTCCGAGGTGTTCGGCGCGGAGCTCCTGAGCCGGGTGTACCGGCAGCCGGTGGAGGTGCTGCCGCACCCCCGGACCGGGGTCCCCCTCGTCGTACCCGTACGGCACGCGGACGCGGTCGGTACGCCTTCCCCGAAGGTCCTTTGACGGCCCGTCACCCCTGTCGGCGGTGACCCCGGCCCGGCGGGGCGGGTCCCCGCCGGGGATACTCGTCCGATGGCGGTACGGGGCGGCCGTGACCGGGTCGCCCCCGCACGCGTGACAGCGGGAGGGGAGAGCCGTGTACGGCACCTATCTGTTCGGCCTGCGCGAGGGCCTGGCGGCCGGCCTGGTCGTCTGCCTCCTCGCCGCGTACCTGGTGGGGGCCGGGCGCAGGGACGCCACGGCGCCGCTTCTGGCCGGCGCCGGCGCGGCCGTCGGCGTCTGCCTCGCCCTCGGCACCGCCCTGGAGTCCGGCTCCCGGGAGCTGACCCCGGAGGCACGGGCGCTGATCGGCGGCGCGCTGTCGATCGCCGCGGCGGCCCTGGTGACGTGGACGGTCTTCCGGCTGCGGCGCCCGGGTCGGGGGGCCGTCGGCGCCGGGACGGGCGTGCTCGTCGCCGCCGCCTTCCTGGTGGTGGGCCGCGAGGGCCCGGAGACGTCGCTCTTCGTGGGGGAGTCGGTGCGGGCGGCCGTGCCGGACGGTCCCGGCAGCTCGTTCCAGCCCCTCGTCTGGGTCCTCCTCGGCCTGCTCACGGCGGTCCTCCTCGGCCTGCTGCTCCACCGGGGAGTGCTGCGGATCGGCCCGGCGGGGTTCTTCGCCCGGACCGGCGGAATGCTGCTCGTGGCGGCGGCGGGCGTCCTCGCGCACGGCGTGCGCGACCTCCAGGAGGCGGGGCTGCTCGGCGGCCCGGCGGACGCGCTCTTCGACGTCTCGGCGGCGGTCCCGCCGGACAGTTGGTACGGCGCGCTCCTCGAAGGCGCCCTCGGCCTCCGGCCGGACCCGACGGTCCTTCAGGTCACGGTGTGGGCGCTGTATGCGGTCCCGGCGCTCGCGCTGTTCCTCGCCCCGATAGGGTCGGGTCCGTCCGCGCGGGTGAAGAAGCAGAAGGCGACCGATGAGACGGCTGAGGGTGGGGCGAGCGCCGGAACGACCTCGTGAGCGGTGGCCGGCACGGCCGGTGCGGCTGCTCGCGGCGACGGCGGCCGTGACCGCCCTGGCGCTGACGGCGAGCGGCTGCGTGACGGTGCACGGCGAGCTGGCCCTCGTACCGCCGGCGACGGAGGCCGAGGCGGCGCAGGCCCTGGCGGACTTCACGGACGCCTTCAACCGCGCCGACAAGGCGCACGATCCGGCGCTCGACGCGGACCGGGTCACCGGGCCCCTCGGGGAGATCAACCAGGCGGGGCTGCGCGCCCGCGCGGTCACCAGCCCGGGCGGGAACGCGAAGCACAGGCCGCTGGAGCTGACGGACGCGCGCTTCCTGCTGCCCCGCAAGGCGGGCTGGCCGCGCTGGTTCGTCGCGGACACCGACTCCAACCGGGACGTCGACCAGGGCGACAAGGACCGGCGCTGGCTGCTCGTCTTCGTGCGCAACGGCCCCCAGGAGCAGTGGAAGGCCACCTACCTCAACGTCCTCGGCGTGACCGAGGTCCCGGAGTTCGCCAAGGAGGAGGGGTACGCGGTGCCGGTCGCCGCGGACACCGACGCGCTGGCGGTCGCGCCCGGGAAGCTCGGTACGGAGTACGTCGCGTACCTGAAGGACGGGAAGCCGGGGCCGTTCGCGGCCGGTCCGCACACCAGCGGGTGGCGGGAGCAGCGGGAGCAGAGCGCCCGGCGGCCGGGGCTCGCCACCCAGTACGTGGACCGGATCACCGACCGGGGGGCCTTCGCGCCGCTGGGGCTGCGGACCCGGGACGGGGGCGCGCTGGTCTTCTTCGCGACCCGGTACTTCGAGCGGCAGACGGCGGCGCCGGGCTACCGGCCCAAGGTCCCGAAGGACGTGAAGGCGCTGATGACCGGCGAGGTGAAGAGCACGGTCACCCGGGAGTGGGTGTCCAGCCAGGCGGTCCTGGTGAAGCCGGCGGGCACGGCCCGGGACGGGGTCACGGTCACGGGCCGGCTCCAGGGCGTGGTCGGCGCGGTGGGCTCGTAACGCACCGGTTCTCCTCCGGACCGTTCCGGTTCTCTTCCGGACCGCTCCGGGACGTACGGGTCAGCGGCTCACCGGGTCAGCGGCCAGGCGATCTCGTGGGCCGGGTGCCCGCCGTCGCCGTCCGCGCCACGCTCGGCCGCGTGGCGGGCACAGGCGTCCTGGAGGGTCTCCAGGAGGTTCAGCGGATCGGGCAGCGGGTGCTCGGGGCCGCGGACCCAGGCGACCACCGGGTGGGCGTCCTCGTCGCCGGGGAGGCGGGCCGGGGGGACGAGGACGTAGCTGCCGCGGCAGTGCCAGCGGAGCCCCGGGTGCTCGTCCATGGTCTCGGGGTGGCAGTCCAGCTCACAGGGCCACCACTCGTCCTCGTCCTCGGGGGTGCCGCGGGTGGCGGTGAAGAAGAGCATCCGGCCGCCGCCGGGGCCCGCGGCCGGGGACTCGGCGACGGGGCCGACCTCGACGCCCTCGGCGAGGAGGCGTTCCAGGGCGGCGCGGCCGGCGGCCAGCGGCACGTCGAGGACGTCGTGGACCATGCCGGTGGCGGTGATGAAATTCGCCTCGGGCTCGTTGCGCGCCCAGCGCTCGATCTGGCTCCGGTCGGTGGTCGACTGGGTCTGCCAGGCGAAGGAGACGGGGTGCCGGGCGGGGGTGGGACAGCCGATCCGTTCGCAGGAACAGCTGTAGCCGACGGGGTACGCGGCGGGGGCCAGGGGCAGCCCGGCAGCGGCGACGGCCAGGAGCAGCTTCTCGCGGTCGTTCCCGTCGTCGGCCGCGGTGCGTTTGGGGCGCCTGCGCAGCCACTGTGCGAGTCTGCTCTCCGTGCCGCGGTAGCGGCCGATGCCGTCGCCCATCTATCCCCTCACAACCTCGCGCTCGCCCGTTCGGCTCTGCCCATGGTCCCACCATCCTGCGCCCCGGGTGACCGGAGTGCGGAACCGGGGTGCTTCCCGGCCCCTCAGGACCTCGGGGCGAGACCGTGCAGGACGTGGTCGACCAGGGCGTCCGCGTAGGCGTGGGTGAGCGGCAGGGTGCGGTGGATCCACCGGTGGTGGAGGGGTCCGACCAGGAGTTCGACGGCGAGGCGGGGGTCGGTGCCGGGGTCCACGTCACCGGCCTCCCGGGCGGCCTCGATACGGCGTACGTAGTGCTGGAGCTGGGGTTCGAGCAGCGCCTCGGTGAAGCGGGCGCCGAGGTCGGGGTCGGTGATCCCCTCGGCGGCGAGGGCGCGGGTGGGGCCCTCGAAGGCGGGGGCGTTCATCTCGTCCACGGTGGCGCGCAGGACGTGCTTGAGGTCGGCGGCGAGGTCGCCGGTGTCGGGGATCTCACTTCCGGCGTCGCCGCCCATGGCCTCGGCGGCCCGGGCCTGGAGGTCGAGGAAGGCGTCGAGGAGGACGGCGGCCCTGGAGGGCCACCAGCGGTAGATGGTCTGCTTGCCGACGCCGGCGCGGGCGGCGATGCCCTCGACGGTGGTCTTCGCGTAGCCGTTCTCGGTGACGAGGGCGAGGGCGGCGTCGAAGATGGCGCGCCGGGAGCGCTCGCTGCGGCGGGAGGCGTCGGGGAGGGTTCTGGCCCCGGGACCGGGGCCGGTTCCGCCGTCGGGCTCGGGACCGGACTGGGGACCGGGTGTGGGTTCGGGTTCAGGTGTGGGGCCGGGACCGGGTTCGGGTGTGGGCATGGGGTCAATCTAGCCGTGGGCGAGACGACACGTCTCGCCGTGGCGGGTGGTGCGCGAACCACCCGAACGGTCCACTGCGCGGAGGGCCCCGAGGACGGACCATGGGGTCCACCGCACCTCGGTGCTTCCGCCCGTCCGTCCGTGAGGAGCCTTCTTTGCGCACCACTCCGCGCTCGCCCTCGCCCCGCCGTTACCTGATGTGCCCACCCGCGCACTTCACGGTGACGTACTCCATCAACCCCTGGATGGATCCCGCGAAACCCGTCGATCCGGCGCTCGCCCTCGCCCAGTGGGAGGACCTGCGGGACCGCTACCGCGCGCTCGGCCACACCGTGGAGGTCCTGGAGCCGGACCCGGCGCTGCCGGACATGGTCTTCGCGGCGAACGGCGCGACCGTCGTCGGGGGCCGGGTCCTCGGCGCGCGGTTCGCGTATCCGGAGCGCGCGGCCGAGGCCGACGCGCACCTGGACTGGTTCCGCCGCAGCGGCTGGGCGGAGGAGGACCTGCGGATCCCGCAGCACGTGAACGAGGGCGAGGGGGACTTCGCCGTCACCGCCTCCTGGATCCTCGCGGGGCGCGGCTTCCGCGCCAGCCCGCTCTCGCACGGCGAGGCGCAGGAGTTCTTCGGCCGCCCGGTGATCGGCCTGGACCTGGTGGACCCGCGCTACTACCACCTGGACACGGCACTGTGCGTCCTGGACGACGCCGGGGACGAGGTCATGTACTACCCGGGCGCCTTCTCGCCCGGCAGCCGGGCGGTACTGGCCCGGCTCTTCCCCGACGCCCTGATCGCGACGGAGGAGGACGCGGCGGCCTTCGGGCTCAACGCGGTGAGCGACGGGCGGAACGTCCTGCTGCCGCAGGCGGCGGTGGGCCTCTTCGCCCCGCTCCGCGACCGGGGCTTCGAGCCGGTCGGCCTGGACCTGAGCGAGCTGCTCAAGGGCGGCGGCAGCGTGAAGTGCTGCACGCAGGAGCTGCGCCCCTAGCCCCTCGGCGAGCCCCTTCGTGGAGCCGCCGCCCCCGTACCGCGCCGTGGTACGGGGGCGGCGGTGCGACCACCCCTCTAGCGGGCGTCCGCGGCGCCCGGCACGAAGGCGCCCGCCGCCGCCGCGGCCAGGGCCGCCGTGACGGCCCGTTCGGCGTCGGCGGGGGTCGGCTCCTCGTGGGTGACGACGAACCGGTAGTAGAGCGGGGCCGAGACCGCGCGGAGCAGTTCGAGCGGGTCGGTGCCGGCCGGAAGTTCGCCCCGGGCCACGGCCCGCTCCCCCACCGGGGCCCACTCGGCCAGCCGGGTGCGGTAGAAGCCGCCCAGGGCGCGCGCGCACTCCTCGTCGCAGGCGGCCGCGGCGATGACGGCCCGGAAGACGGCGCCCATCCGGGGGTCGGTGAGGGTCTCCAGGACGAGCGCGGCGTTGGCCCGCAGGTCGCCCGCGAGGCCGCCGGTGTCGGCGGCGCGCAGGGACTGCTCGGCCATGTCGTCCAGGAGGTCGGCGACCAGGCCGACCGGGGAGCCCCAGCGGCGGTAGACGGTGGTCTTGCCGACGCCCGCGCTCGCGGCGATCCGGTCCATGTTCAGGGTGTGGAAGCCCGAGGCCGCCAGGGTCTCCTGGGTGGCGTCGAGGACGGCGCGGCGGACCTTGGCGGTACGGCCGCCGGGCCGCCGGGTGCCGGGCACCGCGGACGGGCCCTCCCCCGAAGCGGCCTCCCCCCCGCCCTCCCCCGAAGCGGCCCCCCCTCCGCCCTCGGCCGACGAGCCCTCGCCCAAACGGGAATCCTGTTCCATTAGCGCTCCTCACTCTGCTACCGTCTGCGTCATCTTAACGGAACCAACGTCCCTTTAAGGGGTCCCGTCATGACCGCGCTCGACACCCCGCCCGCCCCGGCCGCCCCGGCCGCCTCCGAGGCCGTCACCGCTCCCCGCATGGACGGGCGGATGCGGCTCGTCCTCGTCGTCCTCCTCGTCGCCCAGTTCATGCTGGCCGTCGACTTCTCGATCCTGAACGTCGCCCTGCCCGTCATCGGGGAAGGGCTCGGCTTCTCCCTCGGCGGCCTCCAGTGGATCGCCACCGCCTTCGCCCTCGCCGCCGCCGGGTTCACCCTCCTCTTCGGGCGCGTCGCCGACCTCCTCGGCCGCCGCCGGGTCTTCCTCGGCGGCATGGCCGTCCTAGGCGCCGCCTCCCTCGCCGGAGGCCTCGCCACCACGCCCGAACTGCTCATGGCCGCCCGCGTCGCCCAGGGCCTCGCCACCGCCGCCGTCACCCCGGCCGGGCTCTCCCTGCTGACCTCCGCCTTCCCCGAGGGGCCGCTGCGCGACAAGGCCCTCGGCCTCAACGGCGCCCTGATGTCGGCCGGCTTCACCACCGGGGCCGTCCTCGGCGGCGTCCTCACCGACCTGCTCTCCTGGCGGTGGGCGTTCTTCGTCAACGTGCCGGTCGCCCTCGCCGTCCTGCTCGTCGCCCCCGCCGTCATAAAGGAGAGCCGCCCGGCCGAGCGGCCCCGCCTCGACGTCCCCGGCGCGATCACCGTCACCGGCGGACTGCTCGCCCTCGTCTACGGCCTCACCGCCGCCGGCGAGCACGGCTGGACCGATCCCGGCGTCCTCGTCGCCCTGGTCGCGGCCGTCGCCCTGCTCACCGCCTTCCCGTTCGTCGAGCGGCGCTCCGCCGCGCCCCTCGTCCCGATCCGGGTCCTGAAGCGCCGCACCGTCGTCTGGGGCAACCTCGCCGGACTCCTCGCCTTCGCCACCGAGACCTCGCTGGTCTTCCTGATGACCCTGCACCTCCAGGACGTCCTGGGCTTCTCCCCGCTCGCCGCCGGCCTCTCCTTCGGCGTCCTGGGCGCGGGCACGGTCCTCGGCGGACTGCTCGCCCCCCGCTTCATCGGCCGGTTCTCGCCCCGTACCGCCCTGATCGCCGGCGGGGCCCTCCAGGCCGTCGCGACCCTCTCCCTCGTCGGGCTCGGCGACGGACCGGGCACGTACGGGCTGCTGCTCGCCGCCACCTTCGCGGGCGGGATCGGCAACATGCTCGCCATCGTCGGCTTCATGGTGACGGCCACCTCCGGCCTGCCCGACGCCGAGCAGGGCATGGCCACCGGCATCGCCACCATGACGCAGCAGGTCGGCATCACCCTGGGCACCCCGGTCATGAGCGCCGTGGTCGTCACCGCCGCCACGCTCCCCGGCGGCATCGCCCGCGCGGTCCTCGTCAACGCGGCCGTCGTCCTCGTCGCCGCCCTCGCCCCGGCCCTCCTCCTGCGCCGGAACCGGCGGCAGGCGGACAGGCCCTAGAGGGCGTCCGCCTCCGGCGGCCACGGGTCGCCCCACTCCGCGTCACGGGCCTGCTTGTACAGGGGCCCGTGGCGCTTGGTGACGGTGTCGCGGGAGAGTCCCTCGGGGCCGCAGAGCTCCAGCTGGACCAGGCCCTTGCGAATCTGCGGCCTGCGGACGATCCGGGCGGCTGCGGGGTCCACCGGGAAGCGGACGGCGGCCACGTACGCGTACTTCTCGTCCTCGTACGCCAGCGAGCCGCCCTTCACCTTCCGGTGCAGCGAGGAGCGGCTGACCCGGGCCGAGAAGTGGCACCAGTCCGTGCCGGGCGCGATCGGGCAGGCCCCGCTGTGCGGGCAGGGCGCGGCGACGGTGAACCCGGCCCCGACGAGCAGGGCGCGGGCCGCGATGATCCGCTCGTAGCCGTCCGGGGTGCCCGGCTCGACCACCACGACCGCCCGCGCGGCGCGGGCCGCCTCGGCGACGAGCGAGGTCCGGTCGGCCTCGGTCAGCTCCTTGAGGACGTACGAGACGGTGACCAGGTCCGTGTCGGCGAGGCGCAGCGCGCCGCCGATCCGCTCGCGCCGCCACTCCGCGTCGAGGACGCCGCCGGCCAGCTCGCGGCCGAGCGCGAGGGCGGGCTCGGCCCAGTCGAGGACGGTGGTGCGGGGCGGGACCTCGCCCCAGGCCTCCGCGACGGCCCAGGTCGCCGCGCCCGTGCCGCCGCCGACGTCCGTGTGGGTGCGCGGCGCCCAGTCGGGCGCGGCCTCCCGCAGGGCGTCCAGGGCGCCCCGTACCGCCTCGAAGGTCGCCGGCATGCGGTACGCGGCGTACGCGGCGACGTCGGAGCGGTCGCGGAGCACGGGGGCGTCCGTCGGGGTGGTGCCCCGGTAGGTGGCGATCAGCCGGTCGACGGCCTGGGCGGCCCGCTGGGGCGGGAGGCCGTCGAGGAGTCCGGCGAGGGCGGCGCGCAGGGAGTCGGCGGAGGGGGCGGAGGCGTTCACCGAGACAGTCTAGGCGGCCGGGTCCGGTGCCTTCCCGGCTCCGGTTCCGGCGCCCTCCGCGCGCGGGGCGTTCTGCCACGGGCGGCACAGGCCCAGGAAGCAGGCCAGGGCGAGGACGGCGCAGGTGAGCTGGACGACGGCCATCGGGACGGCCGTGTGCTCGCCCGCGATGCCGACGAGCGGGGAGGCGACGGCGCCGACCAGGAAGGAGGTGGTGCCGAGGAGCGCGGAGGCGGACCCGGCGGCGTGCGGGGTGCGCATCAGGGCCTGGGCGTTGGTGTTCGGCATCGCGAGGCCCATCGCGGACATCAGGACGAAGAGCCCGGCGGCCACGGGCGCGAGCCCGACCTTCCCGAAGACGCCGCCGGTCATGAGGAGCAGCGCGATCGCGGCGAGGAGGATGACCGCGAGGCCCCAGCCGAGCACCTTGTCGAGGCTGACGCGGCCGACGAGGAGCTTGCCGTTGATCTGGCCGACGGCGACGAGGCCGATGGAGTTGAGGCCGAAGAGCAGGCTGAAGGTCTGCGGCGAGGCGCCGTAGATCTCCTGCACCACGAACGGCGACGCCGAGATGTAGGCGAAGAGGACGGCGAAGGCGAGGCCGCCGGTCAGCGTGTAGCCGGTGAAGACCCGGTCCGCGAGGAGCCCCCGCATGGTGCGCAGGGCCTGCCCGACCCCGCCCTCGTGGCGCCGCTCGGGCGGCAGCGTCTCGGCGAGGAAGCGCCACACGACGAGGGTGAGCAGGACGCCGACGCCGGTGAGGACGTGGAAGACGCCCCGCCAGTCGGTGACCCGCAGGATCTGCCCGCCGATGAGCGGGGCGACGATCGGGGCGACGCCGGAGATCAGCATCAGGGTGGAGAAGAAGCGGGCCATCTCGACGCCGTCGTAGAGGTCGCGGACGACGGCGCGGGCGATGACGATGCCGGCGGCGCCCGCGAGGCCCTGGAGCAGCCGGAAGCCGATGAGGGTCTCGGCGGTGGGCGCGAGGGCGCAGGCGGCGGTGGCGAGGACGTACACGACCATGCCGGCGAGCAGCGGGCGGCGGCGCCCCCACTTGTCGCTCATGGGGCCGACGACGAGCTGGCCGAGGGCCATGCCGGCGAGGCAGGCGGTGAGGGTGAGCTGGATCGTGGCGGCGGGCGCGCGCAGCGCGCCGGTGACCTCCGGCAGGGCCGGGAGGTACATGTCCATGGAGAGCGGGGGGAGGGCGGTGAGGCCGCCCAGGACGAGGGTGACGAGCAGGCCGGCCCGGCGGGCGGCGGCGACGCCGGGGGCGACGGGCCCGACGGGAGCGGCGGGCCCGCCGGGCGTGCCCGTCACACCGGAGACGGCTTCGCTTATGTTCCCTTGTGTTGTTTTCTGGCCGCTCTCCGGCATCGACAGCTCCATTTCGTTGAATCCTTGCCTATGCTCTCAGCTCGACCGGCATGGTCGAGACCTCTGCGAGACGGGCGGGGGCATGGAGACGGGTGGGGACATGGGCGAGAAGGTGCGCTGGGGGATCCTGGCGACGGGCGGCATCGCGGAGCGGTTCACCACCGACCTGCTGACGCTCGACGACGCCGAGGTGGTGGCGGTGGCGTCCCGCCGCGAGGCGCCCGCGAAGGCCTTCGCGGAGCGGTTCGGGATACCGAGGGCGTACGGCGAGTGGGCCGGGCTCTTCGCCGACGCGGACGTCGACGTGGTGTACGTGGCGACCCCGCACCACGCGCACCGGACGGCGGCCGGCCTCGCCCTGGAGGCGGGCAAGGCGGTGCTCTGCGAGAAGGCCCTCACGCTCAACGCCCGGGAGGCGGCCGAGCTGGTCGCCCTCGCCCGGGACCGCGGCCTCTTCCTGATGGAGGCCATGTGGATGTACTGCAACCCGCTGATCCGGCGGATCGCGGAGCTGGTGCGCGACGGGGCCGTCGGCGAGGTCCGCACCGTCCAGGCGGACTTCGGGCTCGCGGGCCCGTTCGGGGCCGACCACCGGCTGCGGGACCCGAAGACGGGCGGCGGGGCGCTGCTCGACCTGGGGGTGTACCCGGTGGCGTTCGCGCAGCTGCTGCTCGGCGAGCCGGACTCGGTCCAGGCGCATGCGCTGCTCTCGCCTGAGGGCGTCGACCTGAACACGGGGATGCTGCTGGGCTGGTCCGGCACGGGGGCGTCGGCCCTGCTGTCCTGCTCGATCGCCGCGGACACCCCGCTGACGGCCTCGGTGACGGGTTCGCTCGGCCGGATCGAGGTGCCGCGCGGCTTCTTCTTCCCCGAGCGCTTCACCCTGTACCGCGAGGGCGCCGAGCCGGAGGAGTTCACGGCGGAGGCCGATCCGCACGGCTTCCGGCACGAGGCCGCCGAGGTGATGCGCTGTCTGCGGGCGGGCGAGAAGGAGTCCCCGCTGGTGCCGCTGGACGGCTCGCTCGCGGTGATGCGGACGCTCGACGCGGTACGGGACCGCATCGGCGTCCGCTATCCCGGCGAGTGACTTCCGTACGAACGGTCACGCGGGTACGAGCCCCGGATTCCCCGCCTCGGTGACGAAGGAGGCGGCGGTGGTGACGGGGGCGCCCGGCGTCGTCACGTACGGGACCGTGCGGAAGTCGGCGCGGGCGCTCTCGCGGTCGAGCGAGACCTTCACGTACCCCCGCCGCCCGTTGAAGAACCGCAGGTGGGGGTTGGCCTGCGTGAGCTTGTCGTAGTTCGAGGGGCGGTCGGCGCCGTCCTTGCCGCTGCTGATCGAGGTGGTGACGATCTCGGTGCCGACGGTCCGGGAGGACGGGTCGCGGAAGTCGGCCTTGAGGTCGAGGCCGTAGGAGACGTGGACGTCGCCGGTGAGCACCATCAGGTTCTCGACGCCGGCGGCCTCCGCGCCAGCCAGGATCCGCTGCCGGGAGGCGGGGTAGCCGTCCCAGGAGTCCATGGAGAGCTTGAAGTCGGCGGTGGGGCGGTCGCGGCGCTCGGCGAAGACGACCTGCTGCGGCAGGAGGTTCCAGCGGGCCCGGGAGCGGCGCCAGCCGTCGAGCAGCCAGCGCTCCTGGGTGGCGCCGGTCAGGGTGCGCGACGGGTCCTCGGACTCGGGCCCCGGGACCTGCCAGCCGTCGCCGTACGCCTGGTCGGAGCGGTACTGGCGGGTGTCGAGGATGTCGAACTGCGCGAGCCGCCCGAAGCCCAGCCGCCGGTACAGCTTCATGTCGGGGCCGTCGGGGAGCTGGGGGCGGCGCAGCGGCTGGTGCTCCCAGTAGGCGCGGTAGGCGGCGGCGCGGCGGAGCAGGAACTCCTCCGGCGGGACGGTGTTCTCGGGGGTGTCGCCCGCGTAGTTGTTCTCGGTCTCGTGGTCGTCCCAGGTGACGACGAAGGGGTGGGCGGCGTGCGCGGCCCGCAGGTCGGGGTCGGTCTTGTAGAGGGCGTAGCGGAGCCGGTAGTCCTCCAGGGTGAGGGTCTCGCGGTTGAAGACGGCCGGGAGGACGCGGTCGGTGTAGGCGCGGGCGCCGCCGGTGGCGTTGACGGCGTACTCGTACAGGTAGTCGCCGAGGTGGAAGACGACGTCCACGTCCTCCTCGGCGAGGTGGCGGTGGGCGGTGAAGTGGCCGTCGTGGTACGCCTGGCAGGAGACGGCGGCGAGCGAGAGCGACGCGTTGTGCGCGCCGGGGGCGGGGGCGGTGCGGGTGCGGCCGACCGGGCTGGTCCAGGCGCCGACGCGGAAGCGGTAGAAGTACTCCCGGCCGGGTTCGAGGTGTTCGGCCTCGACGTGGACGGTGTGCCGGAACTCGGCGTGGGCGGTGGCGGCCCCGCGCCGCACGGTCCGCCGGAAGCGCTCGTCGCGGGCGAGTTCCCAGTGGACGGTGACGCGCCGGTCGGGCAGTCCGCCGTCGGGCTCGAAGGGGCGGGGCGCGAGCCGGGTCCAGAGCAGGACGGAGCCGGGCAGCGGGTCGCCGGAGGCGACGCCCAGGGTGAACGGGTCCTCGGTGACGCGCCGGGCGTCGAGCTCGGCGGCGGCCGCGGAGCCGGCGGCGGGCAGCTGGGTGGCGAAGGCGAGCGCGGCGGCGGCGCCGGTGACGGTGAGGAACCGCCGCCGCCCGAAGTGCCGTGCGGCGTCCCGCAGTTCTTGCCCGTGCCGATGTGTCTGACTCATGTGCCCCTCCCCTGACGGATGCTGTGCGCTCGTCATTCGAAGGGGCCGGGACGACCATGCGTTGTCGGGTACAGGACATCCACGTGTCGGACGGATGAGTTCACGGTGCACGCGTCTCGCGTACGCTGCGCGCCCATGAGCATCGCAGTGGTGACGGGAGCGGGGTCGGGCATCGGCCGGAGCGTGGCCCTCGCGCTCGCGGCGGCGGGCTGGTCGGTGGCGCTCGCGGGCCGCCGGGCGGAGCCCCTGGAGGAGACGGCGGCACTCGCCCCGGACGGGGACTTCCTGTGCGCCCCGACGGACGTGACGTCGGAGGCGCGGGTCGCGGCCCTCTTCTCGGCGGTACGGGACCGCTACGGGCGCGTGGACCTGCTCTTCAACAACGCCGGTACGTTCGCGGGCGGCGGGACCCCGGTCGAAGACCTGGACCCGGCGACCTGGCGGACGGTCGTGGACGTCAACCTGACGGGCGCGTTCCTGTGCGCGCAGGCGGCCTTCCGGGCCATGAAGGAGCAGGACCCGCAGGGCGGCCGGATCATCAACAACGGCTCGATCTCGGCGCACGTGCCGCGCCCGCACTCGATCGCGTACACGGCGACGAAGCACGCGATGACGGGCCTGACGAAGTCCCTGTCCCTGGACGGGCGCCCGTACCGGATCGCCTGCGGCCAGCTCGACATCGGCAACGCGGCGACCGACATGACGGCCCGGATGCAGTCCGGCATCCTCCAGGCGGACGGCCGGCTGGCGCCGGAGCCGGTGATGGACGCGGCGGACGTGGCGGCGACGGTGGTGCACATGGCGGGGCTGCCGCTGGAGGCGAACGTGCAGTTCGCGACGGTGATGGCGACGGCGATGCCGTACGTCGGGCGGGGCTGAGGCCCCGGCCGCCGCGCGGCACCGCCCCGCGCCCTACGCCTGGCCGGTCTCGAACCGGGCGATCTTCCCGTCCTCGACGGTGAACCGCCAGCGGGTCCGCATCTCGCCCCAGGTGTCGTTGCGGTAGCGGGCGACGAGGTCGCGCCCGTCGGCCTTCTGGGACTCGATCTCCATGTGGCCGCGCGAGGAGAAGACCTCCTTCTCGGTCCACTCGTCGAGGTTCCGGTCGGTGCCGTCGTCGGACATGGTGGCGCCGGGCGTGAGGGCCGCCCGGAAGGCCTCCTGGTCGTTGGCGTTGAGGGCCGCGACGAAGGCGCGCACGGCCGGGTCGGAGAGCTGCTCCACGGGAATGGTCATGCCCTACCCGTACACCGCCCGCCCCGCCCGCCCCCCGGAACCGGGCCGCGCGCCCCGGCGTGTCAGCGACCGGGCTGGGCCACCTGGGCGAGCAGGGCCCGGCTCTCCTCGGCGCTCAGGACGCGCTCCAGGACCAGGTCGCCGGTCATGCCGGGGAAGAACCTGCCGGCGGCCCAGCCCCGCTCGTACGGGGGCGGGTCGAGGACCAGGAGGCGCACGCCGTCCACGACGGGGACGTCGGCGGGGTTCCCCTCGTTCCAGATCCACTCGCCGTCCGCGCCGACCAGGTTGAAGGAGCCGGTGGTGGGCGTCTGGCCGGGCAGGTCCCGGCACATCGCGGCGGCCTCGGGCGAGGGCGCCGTGCCCGGCAGGTGTCCGCCGCCGATCAGGGCGTCGGCGAGGAGGGTGTGGAGCTGGAAGTTGTCGCCGATGCCGGAGGCGCGCAGGGCGAACCCGGCGCCGGTGGCGCGGTCGATCGCGACGAACGGCTCGTCGTCGAGGACGGCGAGGGCGTACACGAGGTACTGGAACGGCTCGCCCGACAGCTCGGCGGCGCGCGCCACGGCGTCCCGGAGTTCGGCCCGGCCGGGGGCGGTCCGGCGTACGGCCGGGGAGTTGAGCACCGCCACGCACGCCATCTCGAACTGCGGGAGCGACTGCCAGGCCATCACCGGTTCGAAGCCGAACCGCTCGAAGTCGGCGTCCTCCAGGCCCTCGCCCTCGTGGGACGGCAGCCCGCCGCGGCCGGCCTCCTTCCAGGAGGCGCAGAAGTCGGCGGCCCGCTCGAACGCGTCCCACGCGCCCGCGAAGAGGGCGGGCGCGCAGGCCACCGGGTCGGCGCCCCGCTCGACGCAGGCGCCGACCAGCACGGCGACCGTGGCGCGAGGACCGGGCGGAACCTCACCGAGGAAGGCCGAGAGACGCGGCCCCGCCGCGTGCAGCTCCGCGTCCCGAGCCTCGCCCACCGTGCCCGTCAACCGGTCGAAGGCGTCCTCCGCGGCATCCGCGTCCCGGGCCCGCACGGCCCTCTCGAAGGCTTCCACAGCGGCCGGGAACGGCCTGCGCTCGTCTGTCACCCGCGCACCCTACCGAAGATCCGTTCGAGCACCGTCCGGGGCGGGGGCGAGGCGGAAAACGATCCGGCCCGGCGGCTTGCGCCCGCCGGGCCGTGGCCGACCGGTCAGCCGGTCGGCAAGCCGCCGTGCCGCTCTGTCACTGGGGCGGCGTGTCCTGGTCGCGGCCCATTTGCCGCTTGAGCTTGTCCTGGGCGGTGTCGACCTGACCGCTGTACTTGCCCTGGGTCTTCTTGTCGGCGAAGTCGCCTGCCTTGTCGACGCCCTTTCCGGCCTGGTCCTCGTGGCCCTTGAGCATCCCCTTGAGCTTGTCCATGACCGACATCGTGGTACTCCTCGAAGTCTGTTCGTCAGCGGGCACCTTCAAGGGTCCCCCCTCACCGCCCCGGCCGCATCCGCGCGCCCCTCAACCCTCGCGGAGAAGGGCCCTGACCTGCGGTTGCGCAGGTCAGGGCCCTGAGGGGCAGACGAGTCGGGCTGTACGCCGGGTTCTGTGCCCCGGGACCTCGCGGTCGTCGGGGTGACGGCCATCCATCTAGGACCGGCGTTGCCGCCGGCCTCCTGCGGTCTACCCGCGGACTCGGGCGAGCAGCCCTCGAACATCCGCGCAGGGACACCGGGGTGTCCCCTCTTGACCTTGCTCCGAGTGGGGTTTACCTAGCCGCCTGAGTCACCTCAGGCGCTGGTGGTCTCTTACACCACCGTTTCACCCTTACCGAGGCCCGTACGGGTACGGTCCCCGGCGGTCTGTTTTCTGTGGCACTGTCCCGCGGGTCACCCCGGGTGGCCGTTAGCCACCACCCTGCTCTGTGGAGCCCGGACGTTCCTCGGGAGGGTCCGAAGATCCCCACGCGGCCGCCCGCCCGGCTCGTCTGCCGTGCCGACCATGCTACCCGCCGCGCCGGCCCGCGCTTGACCCTGCCGCAGCGTCAGGGTTTCTACTGGGCCCATGCGTATCGGCGAGATCGCCGCCCTGGTCGGGGTCACCCCCCGGGCCGTGCGGCACTACCACCAGTCCGGGCTGCTCCCCGAGCCCGCCCGGCGGGCCAACGGGTACCGGGAGTACGGCGTCCGGGACGCCGTCCTGCTCGCCCGGATCCGGCGCCTCACCGAGCTGGGGCTCGGCCTCGACGAGGTACGGGACGTGCTCGCGGGTGACGAGGGGCGCGGGCTCGTGGAGGTCCTGGAGGAGCTGGCCGACGACCTCGCCCGGCAGGAGGCCGTGCTGCGGGAGCGGCGGAAGCGGCTCGCCGTCCTCCTGGACGAGGCCCGGGCCGGGCGGCTGCCCGCCGACGGGCCCGTCTCGCCGGAGTTCGGCGCGCTCCTGGCCGGTCTGGGCGAGCTGCCCGCCTCCCCCATGGCCGTGAAGGACCGGCAGGTCCTCGCCCTGCTCGACGCCGTCGTGCCGGAGGAGGAGCGGGCGCGCCTGATGGAGTCCCTGCGCGGCATGGCCCCGTACGCGCACGAGGTGTACGCGCTGTTCGACGCCCTGGAGGACGCCGCGCCGGACGATCCCCGTGTGGACGGGGCCGCCCGGGTGCTCGCGGACTGTCTGCCGGACCTGCCCGGGGCCGAACCGCCGGAGCCGGAGGGGGTCGAGGGTGGGCGGGACTCCGGAAACCTCCTCGCGGACGCCGTCTTCGCGGACCTCTCCCCCGCCCAGGAGGCGGCCCTGCGCCTCGCGATGCGCCTCGTCCGGGAGCGGCGGGAGGGGGGTTCGTGATGCCCGTGCGTCCGATCCGGGGACGGAGGGAGGGGTCCGTGCGCCCGCTCCCTGGACGGCGGGAGGGGTCCGTGACGTCCGTGCGTCCCCTCCGGGTCCTCGCCTGGGCCGTCCTGCCCCTCGAAGTCGTCCTCGTCGTCTGTCTCGCCGGCGGCGTACGGATACCCGCCGTCGTCCTGGGCCTCGCCGAAGTCCTCGTGGTGGGGCTCCTCCTCGCCGAGGGCATCGTCCTTCTGCGGCTGCGGCGCAGCGGGCTCTCGTGGCGGGACGCCGTGGCGGAGCTGGTGCCCGGGCCCGTGCTGCGGCTCCTCGGGCACGAGCTGCGGCTGCTCGCGAGCCTGGGGCGGTGGGTCGCGCGCCGGCCGCACGGGACCGCCGGCGCGGACGGGGTGTTCCCGCACGCCCGCGACCAGGCCGCGCTGATGTACGGCTTCGCGTTCGTGTGCGTGGTCGAGACCGTCGGCCTGTCGTTCCTGCTCGCCCGCTGGCCCGTCGTCCACGGGATCGTCCTCGTCCTGGACGTCTACACCGTGCTCTTCGTCCTCGGTCTGCACGCCGCCTCCGCGACCCGCCCGCACGTCCTCGCCGGAGGCGTCCTGCGGCTGCGGCAGGCCGCCCACGTCGACCTGCGGATCCCGCTCGACCGGATCGCGTCCGTACGGCGGGAGACCCTCTTCTCCCACGAGAAGACGGACGGCGAGCTGAACCTCGCCGTCGGCGCGCAGACCTCCGTCACCGTCGAGCTGACCGAGCCGGTGGACGCGCCCCGGCTGCTCGACGCGCCCCGGCCCGTACGGGTCGTCAGGGTCCACGCCGACGACCCGCAGGCCCTGTACGGGGCGGTGCGCGAGGCACTCACGCGGGTGCGAACAGCGCCTTCGCCCGACCCGGGTCCGCCTCCGCGAGTCTGACCCGCAGCCACTCCCCCAGCGGCAGCGGGGCCCCGCCGCCCGCGATCCGGGCGACCACCGCCGGGTCCTCCAGGTGGACGGTGCCGGTGGACGGCTCGCGCTCCTTGACGTCGATCACGTACGCGTCGAAGAGTTCCCCGATCCGGTCCTTCAGGAGCGCCGCCTCGACGATGTCGACGCTCTCGCGCTCGACGGAGTTGGCGCGGCGCGAGCCCGTGGCCATCTCGTCGGGGAGCAGGGGCAGCGCGGCCCGCACCCACTCGGGCGGCTCGTCCCCGGCGACCGCCGCCACGCACAGCTCGCTCGCGTACCGGTCCACGAGCCGGCGCAGCGGGGCGGTGCAGTGGGTGTACTCGTCGGCGACGGCGGCGTGCACGGCCGGGTCGGGGACGTGCCCGTCGGTGAAGACGGTGTACCCGGCGCCGCGCAGGAGGGTGGTGCACTCCTGGAGGAACGCGGCGTGGCGCGGGTTCGAGGGGTCGGCGGAGCGGACGACGTCGGCGTACGGGACGTGGTGCGGCCAGTCGACGCCGAGGGCCTGCGCGGAGCGGCGCAGCCGGGCGACGGCGCCGTCGGGCGCGGTGGGGAGGGTGCGCAGGATGCCGGTCCCGGCGGCGGTCATCAGGTCGGCGGCGGCCATGCCGGTGAGCAGGGAGATCTGCGCGTTCCAGCTCTCGGAGGGGAACGGGGCCCGGTAGACCAGGTCGTAGCCGTCGTCCTTCTCGACGATCTCCTGCTCGGGGACGTCGAGGGAGATCCCGCCGCGCTCGATCTCGATGGCCTCGCGCAGGCGCCCGATCTCGCGCAGCAGGGCGATCGGCTCCTCGGCGGTGCCGGAGTCGATCTGCCGCTGCACGCCCGCGTAGTCGAGTTTGGCGCGGCTGCGGACGAGGGCGCGGCGCACGTCGGTGGCGACCCTGCGCCCCTCGGCGTCGAGGTCGATCCGCCACAGCACGGCGGGCCGGGCCTCGCCGGGGAGGAGGCTGGCGGCCCCCTCGGAGAGGACGGCGGGGTGGAGGGGGACCTTGCCGTCGGGGAAGTAGAGGGTGAGGACCCGGCGGTGGGCCTCGGCGTCGAGCGCGGAGCCGGGCGCGACGAAGGCGGCGACGTCGGCGATGGCGTAGTGGACGCGGTAGCCGCCGTCGGCCCTGCGGGCCAGGTGCACGGCCTGGTCGAGGTCGGTGGAGCCGGGCGGGTCGACGGTGTGGAACGGCAGGTCGGTGGCGTCGTGCGCGGGGAGCCGGGGCGCCTTCGCGGCGGCCTCGGCCTCGGCGAGGACGGCGGGCGGGAAGTCCTCGGGGACCGCGAGTTCGGTACGGAGTGCGCGCAGGGCGGCCCGCAACGGAGCCTCGGCTGCGCCGGTCACGTGTAGGGGGCGGCGGGGCATGGACCGAGCGTAGGGGGTGGGGGCGGGCGCGTCATTTCGACGGCGTTTCGGCGGCGGAGGCGGGGCCGGCCGGGCTTCGGTGGGACGGTGCCCCGGGGCGCAGCGGGGCGGCGGCCCGGCCCGGCAGGCCGGCGCCGCTTTGTAGGCTGGGCGGCCGGGGCCGCACCCCCACCCCCGTCCGTACGAAGGAGAACCACCGTGCTCGTGCTGCTGCCGCCCTCCGAAGGCAAGGCTCCGTCGGGGAGCGGGGCGCCCCTCAAGCCGGAGTCGCTGTCCCTGCCGGGGCTCGCGGAGGCGCGGGCGGCGGTCCTGGACGAGCTGGTCGAGCTGTGCGTCGCCGACGAGGAGAAGGCCCGCGAGGTGCTCGGCCTGAGCGAGGGGCTGCGCGGCGAGGTCGCGAAGAACGCCGAGCTGCGGACGGCCGGCGCGCGCCCGGCCGGTGAGGTCTACACGGGCGTCCTGTACGACGCGCTCGGCCTGGCGACGCTGGACGCGGCGGCCCGGGAGCGGGCCGGGGACGCGCTCCTGGTCTTCTCCGGCCTGTGGGGCGCCGTGAAGGTGACCGACCGCATCCCGTCGTACCGCTGCTCGATGGGGGTCAAGCTGCCGGGCCTCGGCGCGCTCGGCGCGCACTGGCGGGGCCCGATGGCGTCCGTACTGCCCGAGGCGGCCGGGGACGGGCTCGTCCTGGACCTGCGCTCGTCGGCGTACGCGACGGCGTGGCGGCCGAAGGGCGAGGTGGCGGCGCGGACGGCGACGGTGCGGGTGCTGCACGCGCCGACCCGGAAGGTGGTCAGCCACTTCAACAAGGCGACGAAGGGCCGGATCGTACGGAGCCTCCTGGAGGCGGGCGCGGAGCCCGGCACCCCGGCCGAGCTGGTGGAGGCGCTTCGGGACCTGCGGTACGTGGTGGAGGAGGGCGGCAGGGCGGGGGCCCTGGACGTCCTGGTGGACGAGGTCCACTGAACTCCGGTTGCATTCTGCGCAACGCTCGTTGCGGGGGACGCTCGGCCTCGTCAGGATGAGGCCATGACGAGCGTGTTCGACCTTGCCCCGGAAGCCCCCGTCGTCCCCGTGGTGGTGATCGAGGACGCCGCCGACGCGGTCCCGCTGGCCCGCGCCCTGGTGGCCGGCGGGCTGCCGCTGATCGAGGTCACGCTGCGGACCCCGGCCGCGCTCGACGCCCTGCGGGCGATCGCGGACGGGGTGCCGGAGGCGGTCGTCGGCGCCGGGACCGTCGTCTCGGCGGCCGGGGTCGCGGACGCGGTCGGCGCCGGGGCCCGGTTCCTGGTCAGCCCCGGCTGGACCGGGCGGCTCCTCGGCGCGATGCGGGA
Organism: Streptomyces cinereoruber; assembly: GCF_009299385.1. NCBI lineage: Bacteria > Bacillati > Actinomycetota > Actinomycetes > Kitasatosporales > Streptomycetaceae > Streptomyces > Streptomyces cinereoruber. Next base: position 2,352,205 of record NZ_CP023693.1, read on the forward strand.
GTCGGGCGTGCCGTTCCTGCCGGGGGTCTCGACGGTCTCGGAGGTCGTGGCGCTGCTCGAACAGGGCGTGGACGCCATGAAGTTCTTCCCGGCGGAGGCGGCGGGCGGCGTCCCGTACCTGAAGTCCCTCGCGGGCCCGCTCCCGCAGGCCCGCTTCTGCCCGACCGGCGGCGTCTCGGCCGCCTCCGCCCCTGCCTACCTCGCCCTGCCGAACGTCGGCTGCGTCGGCGGTACGTGGATGCTGCCGCCCGACGCCCTCGCCGCCCGCGACTGGGCCCGGGTCGAGTCCCTGGCGCGCGGGACGGCGGCGCTGCGGGCGCCGGTCAGCGGGCGGTGAACGCGGCGGTCAGGTGGTCGTTCACCGGGCGGTAGCCGAGCCGCCGGTACAGGGCGTTGCTGGTGGGGTTGGCCAGGTCCGTGAAGAGCAGGACCTGTACGGCCCCGGCGTCCCGGGCGGCGCGGGTGACGGCGGCGGTGACCCCGGCGGCGTACCCGCGTCCGCGCGCGGCGGGCGGGGTGTAGACGAGGTGGACACGGGACTGGCCCTCGGCGACGGGCGAGAAGCAGGCCATGGAGACGGGCCGTCCGTCGTCCGCGTCCCAGAACAGCAACCGGCCGTCGGAGATCCGCTCCGTGACGGGCCCGGTGTAGTCCTCCCCCGGCTCCTCGCCGATGTCCCGGACGAACTCCCTTGCCCAGGCGGCGGCGAGGGGTACGTCGGCGGTGGTGGCGACGCGGGCGCGCCCGGCGGGGGCCGGGTCCGGCGGGGTGAGCGTCCCGAGCCGGAAGAGCCGCATCCGGAAGGTGGCGGTCCAGGGGCGCCCGATGGCCTCCGCGAACGCCTCGACGGGCGCCGTCTCGCCCCGTACGACCGCCAGTCGTCCGTTCTCGGGGAAGTCCGGCGAGGAGGCGAGCGCGCGGGCCGCCTCCGGCGTCACCGTCCCGAAGGTCGGCTCGCCCGGCGCGGCCACCACGAGCACCCCGGTGACCCGCCCGTCGGGCTCGGTCCACCAGCCGAGCCGCCCGGCCGTGTCCACGAGCGTGAGCAGGCCGGTGTTGCGGGCGGGCTCGGCGGCGAGCAGGGCGCCGGCGGCCGCGCGGAAGACGGCCGGGTCATCGGTGAAGTGCCACGTCATGGGTGGTGATGGTGGTACGGGGAGGGGCCCCGTGCCACCCGTTTTCCCCTCGCCCTACCGCAGGTGCGAGGTGTCGTTGAGGAGGCGTACGGAGGCGTTGCCGTCGGCGTAGTAGGCGACGGCCGAGATCGAGGCGGCCGACAGCTCCATGCGGAACAGGGACTCCGGCGGGGCGCCGAGGGCCAGCCGGACCAGGGTCTTGATCGGCGTGACGTGGGTGACGAGGAGGACGGTGCGGCCCGCGTGGGCGGCGGTCAGCCGGTCCCGGGTCGCGGCGACGCGCCGGGCGACGGTCGCGAAGCTCTCGCCGCCGCCGGTCGGCGCGGCCTTCGGGGAGGCGAGCCAGGCGTCGAGGTCCTCGGGGTACCGCTCGCGGACCTCGCCGAAGGTCAGCCCCTCCCAGGCGCCGAAGTCGGTCTCCCGCAGGCCCTGTTCGATCCGCACGTCGAGCCCGAGGCGGGCGGCGACGGCGGCGGCGGTCTGGCGGCAGCGGGTCAGGGGCGAGCTGACGATCTCCTGGATCGTGCCCCGGGCGGCGAGCGCGGCGGCCACGGCCTCGGCCTGTCGCAGCCCGGCCGCCGACAGCTCGGGGTCGCTCCCCCCGCTCCCGGAGAACCGCTTCTCGGGCGTGAGCGCGGTCTCCCCGTGCCGCAGCAGCACGAAGGTCGCGGGCGCCCCCATGTCGGGCCCGGCCCAGCCCTGCGGGGCGGTGCCTCGCGGCTGTACGGGGGTGGAGGCGGGGGCGTCGGCCCGCGTGGCTCCGGTGGTGCGGGCCGCGTGGCCCGTCGGCGCCAGGGCGCCCGCCTCGGCCTCGAAGTCGCCCGAGGCGACCGGGGTGGAGGAGGTCGCGGTGGCGTCCTCGGCGGCGAACAGGCCGTCGTTCGGGCCGTCGCCCGTGGTGGGCCGGGCGCCCGCGCCTGTGTCCGTGCCGGCGTCGGAGGTCCTGGCGGCCGGGGAGCCGGGAGTCCTGGCGGCCGGGGAGCCGGGAGTCCTGGCGGAGGTCCCGGCGGTCGGCGTCCCGGAAGCCCCGGTGCTCGGCGTCCCGGCGGTTCCGGAAAGTGCCGCCCTCGCCCGGGCCGCCCCCGCCCGCGCGTCGCCCGGCGGGCCCGACGGCGGTGGCGCGGCGGCGTTGCGGGCGGCCGAGGCGTCCAGGGACGCGGTGGAGCCGGACGGCTCCCACCGGCGCCCGAGCCGCCCCGCGTCCATCGCCTCGTTCGCCAGCCGGTCCGCGTGCTTGTTCCGCTCGCGCGGGATCCACTCGTAGCGGACGCGGCCCGCCGGGAAGACCCGGCCGGCCTCGGCCGCGAGCGGTTTCATGTCCGGGTGCTTGATCTTCCAGCGGCCGGACATCTGCTCGACGACCAGCTTGGAGTCCATGCGGACGTGGACGGTGGCGTCCGGGAAGAGCTCCCGGGCCGCCTTGAGGCCCGCGACCAGGCCCTTGTACTCGGCGACGTTGTTCGTCGCCACACCGATGTACTCGGCGGCCTCGGCGAGCGTCTCGCCCGTCGCCGCGTCCAGGACCACGGCCCCGTAACCGGCGGGCCCCGGGTTGCCCCGGGAGCCTCCGTCCGCCTCGACGACGAGCTCGCGCGCGGAGGTCATTACAGGCCGGACTCCGAGGTGCGGACGAGGATCCGGCGGCAGTTCTCGCACCGGACGACCGCGTCCTTGGCGGCGGAGCGGACCTCGTTCAGCTCGGTGATGTTGAGCTCGATGTGGCAGCCCTCGCACTTGCGCTGGTAGAGGCGGGCCGCGCCCACGCCGCCCTGCTGCTCGCGCAGCTTCTCGTACAGCTTGAGCAGGTCGGCCGGGACGGAGCCCGCGACGAGCTCGCGCTCCTTGGTGAGGGAGGCGGCCTCGGCGTCCAGCTCGGCCTGGGCGGTGTCGCGGCGGGCGGTGGCGTCGTCGGTCTTGGCCTGGACGGCGGAGACCCGCTCGGTCAGCTCGGCGAGGCGCTCCTGGACGGACTCGCGGCGCTCCATGACCTCCAGGACGATCTCCTCCAGGTCGCCCTGGCGCTTGGCGAGGGAGACGATCTCGCGCTGGAGGTTCTCCAGGTCCTTCGGGGAGGAGACGGCGCCGGAGTCGAGGCGCTGCTGGTCGCGCGCGGCGCGCTGGCGGACCTGGTCGACGTCCTGCTCGGCCTTGGTCTGCTCGCGGCCGCAGTCGCTCTCCTCGGTCTGCGCGGCGACGAGCAGGTCGCGCAGCTGGTTGAGGTCCTTGGTGAGCGCCTCGATCTCGGCGTGCTCGGGCAGCGAGCGGCGCTTGTGGGCGAGCTGCTGGAGGCGGGTGTCCAGGGCCTGGACGTCGAGGAGGCGGATCTGGTCGGCGGGCGCGGCGTTCAGTTGGGGGCTCCAGGAGAAGAGGTGTGGTGGGAGGACCAGGGGTCGGTGACCGTCTTCGAGACGTGGACGCGGAGGTCCCAGCCGTGACGGTCGGAGATCGCGTCGAGCTGCGCGGCGGCCTGCTCGCACCAGGGCCACTCGGTGGCCCAGTGGGCGGCGTCGACCAGGCCCAGCGGGGTCCGCTGGGTGGCCTCGGACACGGGGTGGTGGCGCAGGTCGGAGGTGAGGAAGGCGTCCACGCCGGCGGCGCGCACGGCGTCGAAGAGGCTGTCGCCGGAGCCGCCGCTGACGGCGACCCGGCGCACGAGCATGCCGGGGTCGCCGGCGACCCGGATGCCCTGCGCGGTGGCGGGCAGCCGCGCGGCGGCGCGGGCGGCGAACTCGGCGAGGGTCTCCGGGCGGTCGAGCTCGCAGATCCGGCCGAGGCCGTTCTCGGGGACGAGCGGGCCGGTGACGCGCAGGTCGAGGGCGCCGGCGAGGGCGTCGGAGACGCCGGGGTCGGCGGTGTCGGCGTTGGTGTGCGCGACGTGGAGGGCGATGTCGTTCTTGATGAGGTCGTGCACGACGCGGCCCTTGAAGTGGCCGGCCGCGACCGTCGTCGTACCGCGCAGGTAGAGCGGGTGGTGGGTGACGATCAGGTCGGCGCCGAGGGAGACGGCCTCGTCGGCGATCTCCTGGACGGGGTCGACGGCGAAGAGGACGCGGCCGACCGGGGCGTCGGGGTCGCCGCAGACGGTGCCGACGGCGTCCCACTGCTCGGCCCGGTCGGGCGGCCAGAGGGCGTCGAGTTCGGCGATGACTTCAGACAGACGGGGCACGGGGGAAAGGCTACCTGTCCCGCGTACTCCACCGCCCTGGCCTGTGGACAACCCCGTCCGGACCCCGGCCCCTGTGGACAACCCCGCCCCTGGTCCCGCTCCCGACCCCGGCTCCGGCCGCACCCCCGCCACCGGAGCCACCGACTCCACTTAGGCTCCCCTTACCCGAGGTCACCGCCGGTTACTCCAGCACACCCGTCCTCCCCCGCTCAGCAGAACCGCCGGACGGCCACCCTTATGTGTGAAGTGAGCGGGCTCGTGTTGTTCGGCTGGAAGTACGAAAACTAGCTTCGTCGCCGGAGGTGACGAGTCGATGACAGCGTGTGCCATCGAGACGACGGCCGAGGACGACGACCGCGAAGGGAAGCAGGGCGGGGGCGGCGGTCGGCCGACGGGGTTCACGACCACGGCGAACGGCGCGTACGCGGCCAGGCTCGCGGGCGTCGGCGACGCCCTGTACGTGGAGAGGTGGACCCTCGACGGTCCGGAGCCGTACGCCGTGCCGCTCCCCCTCGACCAGCCGGAGGAGCCGCACACCCAGCTCCTTCCGCTCGCGGACGGCCGGGTCCTCGTCTGCCGCCGCGTGGACGGGCGGCGGCACTCCTTCTCCCTGCTCTACCCGACCGGCCCGGCCACCGGCGAGCTGCGGCTCGGCTCGGTGGACGCGCCCGGCTCCGAGGGGCTCGTGCTGCTCCCGCCCTCGCCGGACGGCATCTGCGCGTACGCGATGTGCGTCGGCCCCGACAGCACGACGCTGTGGCTGGTGGCGGGCGGGGCCTTCGGTCCCGAGCAGGTCGCGGAGGTCGAGGGGCACTGCTCGGGCGGGGTGTGGCTCGACCGTACGGGCCGGATGCTCGCCCTGGACCGGCGGCTCGGCGACGGCCCCGTGAAGGCGGTCGCGATCGACCTGGAGCGGGGCGGGGAGGTGACGCCGCTGCTCCAGATCACCGAGGAGAGCGACGACCGGCTGCTGCTCGCGGACCCGGACAGCGGGCTGCTCCTGATCCGCTCCGACGCGCCGTCGCCGGGTCACGACCGGCTCGGCTGGGGCGTCCTGGGCAGCCTGCTTCCGGTCCGCTTCCCGGACTGCCTGCGGCTGGACGACGCGGCGGTGACGCCGTTCGCCGTGCAGCCGGGGCAGGTGCTCATGCCGGAGGGCTGCGCGGTGGCGCTGCGGATCGACGCGGCGGCCGGGAGCTGGGTGGGGACCTGGCGGCCCTCGTCCCGCCGGATGGACCAGCTGGCGGTCCCGCAGGGCTGGCTGGCGGGCGCGGGCCTGTGGACGCCCGGGGGTGTCCTGCGGCTGCCGTACGCGACGCCGGGGACGCCGTGCGGGCTCGCGGCCCTGGAGCCGCCGCCCGAGCCGGACCCCGTGCCGGAGCCGGAGCCGGTGACGGTCCCCGAGGAGCCCCGGGTGTGCCGTCCCGTACCGCTCCAGCAGGCTCCCCTCACGGACCGCCGGCCGGCTGACTAGACTCTCGGGCCGCACGGCAGAAACAATTTCCACGGGGTGAGTTGCAGCATGTCGGAAGCAAACACGGAGGGTACGGAGTCGCACGGCTCCGGGCGGCATCGTGGTGAGGCCTCGCCGGCGGAGGACTCCTCGTCCTCGCCGCACGGCCGCCACCGCCGCGAGCCCGACGCGCAGTGACCGGCGCGTCCGGGCGACCGGGCGCGCGAAGCGGTGATCCGGAGGGCCCCGGGGGAAACCCCGGGGCCCTCCGGCGTTTCCGATCGCCCTGCACGCGTTCCCGGCCGTCCCGTACGTACTCCGGCCGCCCTGCCCCTTGCTCCCGGCCGCCCTACGCGTGTTCCACGAACGTGTCGGCGAGTACGGGGGCGTCGTCGCGCTCCGCCGCCGCGACCGTCACCTGGGTGCCGCCCTCCACGGTCCACATCCGGATGCGGAGGGTCTCGCCGGGGAAGACGATCCCGGCGAAGCGGGCGCGGTAGGCGCGGACGCGGGTGACGTCCCCGTCGAGCAGGGTGTCCACGACGGCCTTGAGGGTCATCCCGTAGGTGCAGAGCCCGTGCAGGATGGGCCGGTCGAAGCCGGCGAGGGCCGCGAACTCGGGGTCGGCGTGCAGCGGGTTCCAGTCGCCGGAGAGGCGGTAGAGCAGGGCCTGTTCCTCGCGCACGGGCCGTTCCACGGTCCGGTCGGGCACGCGGTCGGGCAGGGGGAGCCGGTCGGAGGGGCCGCGGTCGCCGCCCCAGCCGCCCTCGCCGCGCACGAAGATCCGGGCGTCGCTCGTCCACAGCGGGCCGTCGGCGTCGGCGGTCTCGGAGCGCAGGACGAGGACGGCGGCCTTGCCCTTGTCGTGGACGGCGGCGACGCGGGAGGTGGAGACGGCGCGCCCGCCGGTGGGGAGGGGGCGGTGGAGGGTGATCGACTGGGCGCCGTGCAGGACGCTCATGAGGTCGACGTCGACGCCGGGGGCGGAGAGCCCGTCGACGATCCCCATGCCGCCGCCCGCGACGGTGGCGAAGCTGGGCAGGACGTGGAGCCGGGACTCCAGGGTGTAGCGGAGTTCGGCGGGGTCGGTGGCGGGGGCGCCCGCGCCGAGGCCGAGGTGGTAGAGCTGGACGTCCTTGTGGTCCCAGGCGATCTCGGTGCTGCGGGGTTCGGCGGCGACGGCCTTGGCTGCGTCGATGGGCATCGGGCTGCGGCTCCTCACGGGATGGCCCCGGAGCGCGATCGCTCCGGGGCACGGTCGTCCCGGAGCGCGGTCGCTCTGGAACGTGTTCCAGTTCGGTGGCCCTCATGTATAGCCGAGGCGACGGGGCTTGGGAACCTTCCCTGACGAGACGTCAGAACCCTTACGGGGCCGCCCCCGAGGAAGTACGGGCACCCGGCGTCGGCGGCGGGCCGGTCAGCCGACGATGGCGACCGGGGCGTCCCAGGCGTTGCGGTCGACGTTGATGGTGTGACCGCCGCGGGTCTCCTTGCTGTTGGCCTTGTACTGGTGGCCGCGGCTGTGGTTCGTGTACAGCTTCGGGTCCCAGGGCCAGTCCTTGGTGGTGGTCTCCTGGCCGTTCCACAGGGCGTACCAGAGGTTGCCCGGCAGGTCCGTGCGGTCCTTGGCGGTGGCGATCGCCTTGGCGCTGGAGGTGCTGAAGCCGTAGAGGCCGGCGCGGTAGGTCTTGGCGCGCAGGGTCCTGGTGAAGGAGCGCACGTAGGTGAGGGTGGCGTCGTTGCAGGCCTTGTCGGCGATGTTGTACGACTCCATGTTGAGGTAGATCGGGCTGCCGGGCTTCATGCCGAGGGCGGTGGCCTTGGCGATCGCGTCGTTGGCGTTGGCGGCGCCGACCGAGGCGGCGTTGGCCGCGGTGAACCGCTCCTTGTTGAGGCTCTTCTGGCAGGGCGGCTGGGCGCCGACGTACAGGGGGATGACGCGCCAGCCGAGCTTGTCGACCGACTTCACCCAGGGCTTGGTGAGGTTGGGCTGGGCGCAGCCGCGGTTCTTGCCGCCGATGTAGACGGCGACGCCGCCGTAGTAGGCGTCCTTCTTCCACGCGGTCATCGCGGCGAGCGAGGGCGCCGTGCAGGCGTCGAACGCCCGGCCGGTGTAGGTCTTCTGCGCGGGCCACGCGGGGGCGGCCATCGAGGTCTGCGCCGCGATCCCGGCTCCGGCGACGACGGTGACCCCGGTCGTCGCCAGGGCGATGTAGCGACCTTTTCTGGACAGCCGGTGCTTCGGCATTTCCCCACCCCATACGTGTGCGTTCTGCGGATCGCGGCCCCGTCCCCTCGGGGCGCGCCCACCATAACCCGGCCTTCGCCCGCCCTACGCTGGTTCCCGTGACCGAGATGCCGCGGGACCACCGCCCGGGAAAGTCCGTGAGAGTCCTGCTCGCCGAGGACCAGGGGATGATGCGCGGGGCGCTGGCCCTGCTGCTCGGCATGGAGCCGGACATCGAGGTGGTCGCGCAGGTCGGGCGCGGGGACGAGATCGTGGACGCGGCGGTCGTGGCGCGGCCGGACGTGGCGCTGCTGGACATCGAGCTGCCGGGGCGTTCGGGCCTGGACGCGGCGGCGGACCTGCGGGACGAGGTGCCGGACTGCCGGGTCCTCATCCTGACGACGTTCGGCCGGCCGGGCTATCTGCGGCGGGCGATGGAGGCGGGGGCGGTCGGGTTCCTGGTGAAGGACGGGCCCGTGGAGGAGCTGGCCGAGGCGGTCCGCAAGGCGCTGCGGGGCGAGACGGTCGTCGACCCGGCCCTCGCGGCGGCGGCCCTCGGCGCGGGCCCGAACCCGCTGACGGCCCGCGAGCGGGACGCCCTTGCGGCCTCGGTGGACGGCGCGACGATCGCGGACATCGCGGCCGCCCTCCACCTCTCGGAGTCCACGGTCCGCAACTACCTGTCCTCCGCGATCGGCAAGACCGGCACCCGCAACCGCATGGAGGCGGTGAGGGCGGCCCGGCAGCAGGGCTGGCTCTGAACCCGCGCGGCGCACGTACAGGACCAGCGGGCGGCGGCTCCGCGCGGACATACGTACAAGACCGGCGGGCGGCGGGCCCCGCATCCTCCCTCCATGAGCGAACTCACGGGTGAACACGACACGGGGCGTACCCACGGACCGCGGGCCCACGGACTGCGCGTGGTCCACGACGGTCCGAAGGACGCGCCCCCGCTGCTGCTGATCCACGGATCGGGGGCCTCGGGCGCCACCTGGGGGCCGATGATCCCCGCGCTCGCCCGCCGCCACCACGTCGTCCGGGTCGACCTCCCCGGCTGCGGCCAGTCCCCGCCCGTGCCGTCGTACGACGTGCCCGCGCAGGCGGACCGGGTGGCGGCGGTCCTTGACGGCCTCGGGCTGCGCGCGGTCGCCGTGGCCGGGCACTCCAGCGGCGGTTACGTCGCCACCGCGCTCGCCGAACGGCGCCCCGACCTGGTGGGGTCGCTCGCGCTGATCAGCTCGGGCCCGGCCCCCGACGCGCTGCTCCCGCAGCCGTTCTTCCTCCGGGTCCTGCTGGCTCCGCCCCTCGGCCCGCTCCTGTGGGCGATGCGTTCGGACGCGGTGATCCGCAAGGGGGTCGGCGCGACGGCCGCCCGCCCGGTGGAGGTCCCGGACGCCATGGTCGCCGACCTGCGGCGCGGCACGTACCGCACGACCAGGGCGGTGCTGCGGTGCAACGGCGCCTACATCGCCGAACGGAGCGTGCCCGAGCGCCTCGCCGCCCTCGGGGTGCCCCTGCTGGTGGTCTTCGGCGGCGCCGACCCCCGCTGGGAGCCGTCGTCGGCGCACCGGTACGAGGCGGTGCCGGGCGCGCGGGTCGAGACGCTGCCGGGCGTCGGGCACATGGCCATGCTCGAAGAACCCGGCGGAACCGCCGCACTGCTGCTGGGCTTCACGGCGCCAGGCAGCGACATCCCGCCCGTACGTCCCTAGGCTGGTGCCATGCGGCCGACGGAAGCACCGCTCGACTGGACACGCGTGGACGTCGCGGTCCCCCGCGCCCCGCTCCGGACGCCGGGGGCCGCCATGGCCGGCTTCCGCCACGGCGTCTCCGCGCCCGTGGACATCGCGATGGTCGCGCACCCCGCCGTCACCCTGCTCGTCGATCTGAGCGGGGAGGGGGAGCTCGTCCACCGCGCGCGGGACCGGCACGGGCGCGGCAGTGTCGTCGTCGGGCTGCTCCCCGGTGACTTCCGGGCGGGCGGCCTGGTCGGCGAGTGCCTCCAGATCCGGCTGGAGCCGGTCGTGGCGGCTTCGGTGTTCGGGGTGTCGGCCGGATCGGACGGGGCGGTGGTGTCCCTCGCCGACGTCTGGGGCCGTGAGGCCGAGCGGTTCGAGGAGGGGCTGCGCGCCGCCGGGTCGTGGGAGGACCGGTTCGCGCTCGCGGCGGACGTCCTCGGCCGGCGGCTCGGGGCCGGCCCCCGGGTGGATCCGGAGGTCGCCCACGCCTGGCGGCGGACGTTCGGCCGCCGGGGGCGGGTGAGGGTGGACGGCCTCGCGGACGAGGTCGGCTGGAGCCGCAAGCGCCTGTCGGCCCGCTTCCGTTCCCAGCTCGGGGTGACGCCCAAGCGGGCCGCCCGGCTGGTGCGGTTCGACCGCGCCGCCCGTCTCCTCGCGGCGGGGCACGCCGCCGCCGACGTCGCCGCCGGGAGCGGTTACGCCGACCAGTCCCACCTCCACCGCGAGGTACGGGAGTTCACCGGCCTCACGCCCTCGGCGGTGGCCGTCGCGCCGTGGCTCGCGATCGACGACGTCGCCTGGCCGGCGTCGTCGCCCGCCCGGCGCCCGGCGGACCGCGCCTGAACGGTACGGCTGGTGGGTCGCGCTCCGTACCCGGTACGGGGGCTGCGGGCGGTCCTGGTGGAGCCGGGGCGCCTCCTGACGGCACGGGGAGCCCGGCCGGGGGTGCGGCCTCGGGGCTCACTCGTACAGCGCCGCCCGCAGGTGGGCGGTCAGGGCGTCGCCCGACACCTCGGTCCAGGTCGCCCCGGGCGCCCCGACGCGTACGAACTCGTAGCGCCCCTCGTCCGGCTCGTGCACCAGGACCTGGCGGCTCGCCCCGTCCATCGGGTCCACCCGCAGGCGGACGGCGCGGTGCGTCATCGTCGGGAACGCGTTCCGCAGCACCCCGTCCGCGTGGAGGCGGCGCAGGAGGTCCCGCTGCCCCCGGTGGTACGCGGACGACAGGAGGCCGGCCCACTGCGCGGCCGTGGGCTCCCCGGCCGCGAGCGCCCCGGTGAACCCGGCGAGGTCCAGGAAGCCGAACCGCGCCCCGAGTTCGTCGTACGGCACGCCCTCCCGCCACGTGGCGATCGTCTCCACGAGTGTGCCGAGGTCGTCCGTGGCGCCGATGTCCCAGCCGAAGTCGGGGATGTGGACGCGCAGTCGGAACAGGCGCTCCCCCGGCGCGGGGTCGACCGACAGGTAGCCCCTCGTCGTCTCGACGGCGAGGGCGTCCGTGGCCCAGGGCGGCAGCCCGACGTCACGGCCGCGCCGCGCCGCCTCCGCCCGCAGGGCCGCCACGAGACCGCCCGCTGCGGTCACGTCCGGGTACGGGTCTCCTCCATGGCCCTGCATCTCCGCCTCCTCGCCGGTCGCCCCCGGCTCCGCCCGAAGGCCCGGCGCAGGCGTCCCCGGGGTGGGGGTCCCGGGGTGCGAGGAGAGCAGGTCGAGCATCCGCTCTTCGAGCCGGTCGCGGTCGAGCCGCTGCTTCGGCGCCGGTCCGGCCGGCCGGCCGGGGACGGGGCACGGGCATGGCCGATTGTCCCACCGGCCCGGAGGGCGTTGTCAGTGGGGACTGCCACGATCTCCGCAAGCCCTGACGACGGAGAGAGCGAGTACGCCATGGGTACCTGGGACATCGGCCCCTTCGACAACGACACCGCCGCCGACTTCTCCTACCGGGTGGACGAGGCCCCGGCGGAGAAGAGGGCGGAGGTGCTGCGCGGTGCCTTCCGCGAGGTGAACGACACCGGCGGGGAGTACCTGGACGCGGACCTGGCGGTGGAGGCGATCGCCTCGGCGGCCCTGCTCCCGGCCCAGTGCCCGGGCGGGGAGCCGGTCACCACCTCGTACGGCCCGAAGGAGCCGCTGCCCGTGCTCCCGGCCGCCCTGCGCCCGGAGGCCGTGGCGGCCCTGGACCGCGTCCTCACCGAGCCCTCCGAACTGCTCGAACTGTGGGAGGAGTCGGACGGGGAGGAGTGGAAGGCGGGAGTACGGGGGCTGCGGGCGGTGCTGGCGGGGGCGTGAAGGGCGCCGGGAACCCTCCTCAGCCGTCGAGCGCGTCCCGCAGTCCCCGTCCCGTCATCGCGACGACGGCGGCCGTCTCGCGCAGGCCGTCCGGGAGGTCGGCGCGCCGGGCCCCGTCGCCCACGAGGACGCCGTCCGGGAGGACGACGGCGGCTTCGAGGCGGTGGGCCAGTTCGGCGACGACGTCCAGGACGTCGCCGGACGGGAAGCGGTGCACGCCGACGCCGTCGGTGCTCACGTGCAGCTCCGCCTCTCCGCCGTCGGCCGTCCGGATCACCAGCTCGGTGGCGTCCGGGGACGCGGCGACGACGTGGGGCGCCAGTACGTCCCGTACCACCCGGTCGTCCAGCGCCTGCGGTTCGCCGCCGACGAACCGGTGCAGGGAAAGTCCGTGGCCCACCGCCGGAAGCCCTCAGCCCCGGCCGAAGGCCCGGCGCAGGGGCCCCGGGGGTGGAGGCTCGGCGGGCGGGGGCTCGTGGGCGTGTTCCAGGACGGCGGCGGAGACACGGACGTGGGTGGTCGTCGTGGACGGGCTCCCGGTGGACTCGTCCCAGCGGGAGTGGGCGATCTCCACCAGCCAGTTCGTCTCCGAGACGCGGAAGACCCGGCGGCCCGTGGCCCCGGGGTCGTCGGAGTCGCCGCCGGACGCGCCGCAGGTGCGGGCCAGTTCGGCCGCCCGCGCGAGGGCCCGGTCCCGGTCGCCGTCGACCGGGACCGTGCGGACCAGTTCCCATGCGCGGTGGGTCCAGGTCGTCGTCTCGACCAGGATCCACCAGCTCCCGACGTCGTCCATGCCGCCTCCCCCTCGTCGCGGCCGAGCGTAATCGACGGCCCCCCGGGCACCCGAACGGTGTTCGTTACGCTCCCCGCATGGCGAGCATGCAGGGGGCCGGACACTGGCGCGCGTCCGTCGTGGACCATCGGCGGGCGGAGGGCCTGCCCCCGTACGAGCGGGCCCGGCCCGCCGGTGAACCCCTCGCCCGCCGGGGCGACCTCGCCGTCCACGGCTCCCCCGGAGCCATCACCCTCCGCGACGCCGACGGGCGCACCCGCTGGACCCATGCCTGCGCCGGGCGTCCCGACGCCGCCCACCTCTCCGGCGACCGCGTCCTCGTCACGACCAGCTCCCTGGAATACACCCCCTGGGGCCTCCTCGGCCCCGCGCTCCTCCTCGACCTCGCCGACGGCCGACTCGTCGCCGAGCTCCGGGGCGAGCGCGCCGCCGCGCGGGGCGGCGGACGGTTCGTCCTCGGCCTGGAGGGTTACGGGGAGTTCGTGACGCGTGAGTACGACCGCGAGGGCGCCGAGACCGACCACTGGCCCTCGTACGGGCACTACGTCGTCGGCACCGGGCTGCGCGTGGTCGAGGCCGACCGCCGGCTGCCGACCGGGAACCGGGTCGTCCGGCTCCTCCCCGGCGGCACCGTCGTCCCCGGCCCGCCCCTGAGCGACCCCCAGCCCCCGAAGCCGGTCGTCCTCCCCGACGGGACGGTCCTCCTCCTCGACGGGCCCGCCGTCCGCGCCGTCGGACGCGACCTCGACACGTACGTCCTCGCCGACCTCGGCCCCGCCGCCGGGCCGCGCGCCGCCCCGACCGTACGGGCCCTGCGCCGCGACGGCGACGGCCTCGTGGCCGTGGTCGCGGAACAGCACGCCGCCGAACCGACCCGCTACACCGTGGACACCTGGACCCTCACCCTGCGCGGCGGCGCCTGACCGCGAGCACCACGCTCGCGACGGTCGCGCCGACGGCGGTCACCGCGAGGACGAGCAGCCCCGGGTTCACCCACCACGGCACGATCTCCGTCCCCCGGCACACCAGGCTGACGGGGAGCGCGCTGCTGTGGTCCGGGTAGACCTTCGTCCCCGCCTTGAACCAACAGGCGTCCTCGGGGAACAGGAACGGCATGTACGAGAGGCCGTACAGGTGCAGCGCGCCGCCCGCGAGGTAGGCGAGCGCGGCGATCCAGGCGGCCTTCTTGGCGGCGGTACGAGGGGTGCGGGGCGCCCGGGGCCAGGGCGGTTCGTCGCCCCTGCGGGCCCGCACCAGGCCCACATACGTGATCCCCGCCCAGGTCGGCAGGACCAGGGCGAGGATCACCATTCCCATGAGGGTCGCCACCGTCAGTGGCCGATGCGCCCCTCGGCGGCGGCCGTCACGAAGGCCGTGAACGCGGCCGGGGTGGCGAGGAAGGCGGGGCCTTCGGGGTTCTTGGAGTCCCGGACCGCGATGTGGGCGGCGAGGTCGGCGACCTCGATGCACTCGCCGCCGGTGTCCGAGCTGTACGAGGACTTACGCCAGCGCACGTCCGTCAGGTTCCGGTCGGTCCGCATATCGTTCCTCCATGACGCGGGCGATCAGTTCGACCGACTTCTCCACCGAGAGAGCAGCGGCCCGCAAGTGATCGTAACGGAGCGACCCTTCCCGGAAAGCGGCTGGATCAGCCGTCATATGCCCACGGACGAAGTCCTCGGTATAGACGAGATCCGGGTCGTCCTCGAAACGCAGCATCGTGAAGGAGCCCGGCAGCCCCGCGTGTGCCCCAGCCGAGAACGGGAGGATCTGGATCTTCACCCACTCCCGCTCCTGGATGCGCAACAGGTGGGCGAGTTGTTCTCGCATGACCTGCTTGCCGCCGATCTCCTGATGCAGTACCGCCTCACCCAGGATGACCCAGATCAGCGGCGGGGTCTCGCGGTCCAGGATTCGCTGCCGGTCGATGCGAGCCTCGACCTTGGCGTCGAGGTCGTCCTCGGTCCTGGCGCCCAGGACGGCACGGGCGTACGCATCCGTCTGGAGCAGGCCGTACACCAACTGGGCCTGGAAGGTGGAGATGTACGTCGCTCGCGCCTCCAGGTCCGCGTACGGCTGGAACCACGTAGGCAGCTGGCTCTTCAGCACAAGGCCCACCAACCGCGAGAACGTCCCGCCCGTCATCAACGCGGCGTCGAGTTGTTCCGAGAAGCGCCTCGTCGGGACCTTCTTGGCCGTCTCTATCTGGCCGATGAGCGAACCCGTGCAGTAGACCACCCCACCGAGCTGCCCCTGGTTCAGTCCGGCCGCCTCCCTCAGACGGCGTAATTCCGCTCCGTAATAGTCCAGCGGCGAGGCGCTGGGATCGAGGTTGCGGATGTTGACCACGGCGAGGTCACCCCCCAGATCGACGCGACGAGACGTTGTGTTCGGGTCGTAGCCGAGCGTAACGAAAAGCGTCCACGCTGGGGGCATGAATCAGGCAACAGACCTCTATCCTGCGGAACTTGCATCGAGTTACCGCATGGGCTTCACCGTGGGTGAGCACTCGGCCGGTCACATGCGTCGCATCCTGCACATGTTCCTCACGCGGTGGGAACTCGTCCGATTGTCCGACTCCGCGACCCTCGCGCTCACCGAGCTGGTCGCGAACGTCGTACGGCACGTGCCGGGGCGCCGCTGTTCCGTGCTGATCCTGCGGGAGCCGCACGGGCTGCGGGTGGAGGTGGCGGACGGGGTGCCCGGGACCGTGGTCGCGAAGGCGGGCGGGGAGCTGGACGAGGGCGGGCGGGGGCTCGTGCTGGTGGAGGCCGTGACGGACCGGTGGGGGGTCGAGGAGCGGGCCGGCGGGAAGACGGTGTGGTTCGAGTGCGACGCGTAGGGCACGATGGGCGCCCGTACCGCCGTACTCGTCAGTAGGAGCCACCATGTCCGAGCCCAGCCCCGAGATCCTTGCCGCCTTCGAGGCCGCGAAGGGCTTCATGCCCGTCGGGGAGGGGCTCGCGCTGTACGGGGCGGCGACCGAGGCCGCGAAGCTGGGGCTTCCGCTCCTGGAGGTCGGGACGTACTGCGGGCGGTCCACGGTCCTGCTCGCGGACGCGGCCCGGCGGGCGGGGACGGTCGCGGTCACCGTGGACCACCACCGGGGCAGCGAGGAGCAGCAGCCCGGGTGGGAGTACCACGACCCGACCGTGGTGGACCCCGAGGTCGGGCTCATGGACACGCTGCCGACCTTCCGGCGGACCCTGCGCAAGGCGGGCCTGGAGGAGCACGTGATCGCGGTCGTCGGGCGGTCTCCGCAGGTGGCGAAGGTGTGGGCCGGGCAGCTCGGGTTCGTGTTCGTCGACGGCGGGCACACCGACGAGCACGCCTCGAACGACTACGAGGGCTGGGCCCCCAAGGTCGCGCCCGGCGGTCTGCTCGTCATCCACGACGTCTTCCCGAACCCGGAGGACGGCGGCCAGGCCCCGTACCGGATCTACCTCCGCGCCCTGGAGTCGGGCGACTTCGAGGAGGTCTCGGTGACCGACTCGCTGCGGGTGCTGCGCCGCCGCTGAGGCGGGAACGGGCCGGGAACGGGCGGTGGCCGCCCCCTCGTTCGAGGAGAGCGGCCACCGGTCGGGGACTCGCGTCAGAACCCGGACGTCACGTACAGGCAGTTCGTGTAGCTGTAGTTCGGTTCGATCTTCGTCTTGCTGATCTTCGTGTCCCCGCCCGTCGACGTGCTCGTGCCGGCCCGCTTCTGGAGGAAGTGGTAGTTGCCGGCGGGCAGCAGCAGGGTCGCCTTCGGGTACTTCGAGGCCGGGCCGGTGCACGCCTTGACCTTCTTCGGGTCCAGGAAGACCGAGCTGGGGTACTTGGTGCAGGTCGCGCACGCGTTCAGCGTGATCTTGCCGGTGGTCGGGCCCGTGTAGAGCAGTTCGACCGAGCCGGGGCCGTCGTTGCTCACCACCATGACCATCCGGGCGCCGCCGGGGGCCTTCGCCGGGGGCAGGCTCTTGCCGGCCTCGGGCTCCTCGTCCGCGATCTCGGCGGCGATGGCGATCGAGCGCGCGTGCGCGGCCTTCGGGCTGTTCGGGTAGTCCTTGGCGAACTGGGTCATCGTCGTGGCCGCGTCGCCGAACTCCTTGCTCCTGAACTGCGAGGTCCCGCAGGCGAAGTCGCCCTTCTCGACGGCCGCCGCGGTCTCCCGCGAGGCCCCCGCGAAGGTGGCGTCCGGCAGGGCGTCCACGGAGCTGCGGAGCGCGCGCAGTTCCACGACGGTGCCGCAGGGGACGGCCCCGCCGTCGACGGCCGCGGACCGCGTCTTGATCGCCTCGCGGACGGCCGGTTCGACGCGGGTCGCCTGGGGCGACTGCGGGAAGGTGTCGAGGAGTTCGTTCAGGCTCTTCTCGGCGGGCGGTTCGGCGGTCTGCACGCCGAGCGCGGCCGTCCCGCACCCGTAGAGCGACTCGGCCAGCGGCTCGTCCGTCTTCGCCGGACGGGTGCCCAGGAGGTCCTTGTCGACCGTCCCCGGCAGGCCCCGCAGGTGCTTGAGCGGCGCGACCGCCTTGCAGAAGTCCTTCTTGTCGTACGGGGCGGAGAGCTGCGCGTAGTACGCGTCGAGGCGCGCGGGGACCAGCTTCCCGGCCCGCGAGCCCGCGTGCTTCGTGCCGAGCTCCTGGTAGGTGGCGAGTGCGAGGCGGTAGAGGGGCTCGGCCCGGTCGAAGAGGAGCCCCTGGCCGGACTTCACCCGCTCGTCGGCGACGGTGAGGCGCGCGAGGAGGGCCTCCTCCCTCGCCTCCTCGCGGGCCGCCCCGTACGCGAGGGAGCCGCCGGCGGGCACCGCGAGCAGCACCAGGGCGAGCGGCAGCGCCAGGCGCCGGACGGCGGCGCCGACCCGGAGGGTGGCGCGCAGGCCGCGGCGGAAGCCGTCGGCCGCGGCGGCGAGCAGCAGGACGCCGTAGCCGACGAGGACGCCGATGGGCACGCCGTCGACGTCGGCGGGCAGCGCGACCACCAGCAGGGCGGCGGTGGCGAGCCAGCAGAGCGCGGCGCCGATCCATTGGCGCAGGAGCACGTATCCCAGGCCGAGGCCGGAGAGGTTGAGCAGGGCGATCGCGGCGGCCTGCGCCGGGTTCGCGGGGCCGGGCGGCTGCGCGGGCGGCGGCGGGCCGTACCCGGGAGGCCCGTACCCCGGCGGTCCGTACCCCGGCGGCGGCCCGTAGCCGGGCGCGGTCGCGGGCCCGGGCTGCGGGAAGCCGTACCCGGACGCGGCGGCGGCGCCCGCCCCTACGGGCACGGCGCCGGAGGGGTCGCCGGGCGGCTGGCCGGGGGCGTGCGCCGCGGCCTGCCCGAACGGCTGGCCGGGGGGCTGCCCCGGCTGCTGGCCGAACGGCTGCCCCGGGGCCTGCGGCGGTGGGCCGAAGGCGAGCGTGGGCGTCGCGGGCGGCTGCGCCGGCGGGGGCGGGGTCGTCGGGGCTCCCGGAGAGCCCGGGGGCTCCGGGGCCCGGTCCGCCGGGGGCACGGGGGCCCAGGGCGGTGCCTCCGGCACCGGGGCCACGCGCGGGTCCGGGGGCGCCGGGCTCCGGTGCCGGTCCTGGTCCTGGTCCTGGTCCTGGTTCGGTGCGTGCCCGTCCGGGATCCTGTCGGCCGGTTCGGGACGTGCGTCGTTCGGTTCTTCCCCCACCACGGTCCCCCTCGTGGGTCCATGCGCGGTGGCACCCCACCGTCGCGTCCTATGGCTACCCTTCACCGTCCCCGCACACGCGTCCACCGTTCTTCCCCGGCGGTGACCAACCCGGGACGTACTCCTGCGGGATTTCGCCTCTCGCAAGGCCTAAAGTCGCGGGGTGCCGAACGACCACCGGAAGACCGCCCGCCGCCCCCTCGCCCTCGTCCTCGCCGCCACGGGCTGCTGCGCCGTGCTCGCCGGGTGCGGGGCTGCCCCGGACCCGGCCGCCCCTCCGTCCGGCAAGGGGCCGGAGCGGTCGGCGACCCGGAGCGCCCCGGAGCCGAGTCGTACCCCCTCCTCCCCCGCCCCCACGGCTCCGGAGAACCGTTCCCTCGCCGGGCGGACCGTCGTCGTGGACCCCGGCCACAACCCCGGTAACTTCCAGCACTCCAAGGAAATCAACCAGAAGGTGAACATCGGGACGAACCGCAAGGAGTGCGACACCACGGGCACGTCGACGAACGACGGGTACTCCGAGGCCTCCTTCACCCTCGACGTCTCCCACCGGCTGCGGGACCTGCTCACCGCGCGCGGGGCGAAGGTGGTGCTCACCCACGACGCCGACCGCCCCTGGGGCCCCTGCATCGACGAGCGGGCCCGGATCGGGAACGCGGCCCGCGCCGACGCCGTCGTCTCCGTCCACGCGGACGGTTCGGCCGTCGGCAACCGCGGATTCCATGTGATCCTCCCCGCACGCGTCCGGGAGGGCGCCGCCGACACCGCGAAGATCGTCGGCCCCTCCCGCGAGCTGGGCGAACGGATCGCGGACCGGTTCGCCCGCGCCACCGGCACCGCACCCGCCAACTACCTCGGAAACGGTACGGGGTTGGACGTACGGGACGATCTCGGCGGACTCAATCTCTCAACCGTCCCCAAGGTGTTCGTCGAATGCGGCAATATGCGTGATCCGAAGGACGCGCAGCTGCTCGCGTCGGCGGCGTGGCGGCAGAAGGCGGCGCAGGGGATCGCGGACGGCATCGCCACCTACCTCCAGGGGTAGAACCGGCGGGCGATAGATTCTCCGTACGATGGGGCCGCCCCCCCCTGCCATGACCCGAGCGCCACTCCGACGCGCCGACGACCGACGCGACGACGACCCGACGAAGGACTTCTCACGTGAATATCCGCTCCCTCACCCGAGGCGATGGCGTGCTGATCGGTGCAGCGGTGGTGCTGTTCATCGCCTCGTTCCTCGGCATCTCCGGCTGCGAAGGCCCCGCTTCGTTCTGCGACCAGTTCGACAGCCCGAACTCGTGGGAAGCGTCGCCGCTGGGCTGGGGCTCCTTCTTCCTCGGCATCGTCGGCGCCGGTCTCGTCGTCGCCTCCCGCGCCCTGCCGCAGCAGCGCAAGGTCGCCGGTCTGGAGCTCGGCCAGGTCGGCACCGCGTTCACCATCGCCTCCGCGTGGACCCTGCTCATGTGGATCTTCGAGGCGACCAGCGCCGGCGCCGGTCTGATCCTCGGCCTGATCGCCTCCCTGGTCCTCGCCGCCGCCGCGGTCGCCGGTCCGCTCGTCCCGGCCCTCAAGGCCCCGCTGGTCGGCGCCCCGCGTCCGCAGACCCCGCAGCCGTACGGCATGCAGCCGGGCCAGCCCGGCCCGCAGGGCGTCCCCGGCGGCTACGGCTACCCGGGTGCGCAGCAGCAGCCGTACGGGGGCGCGCACGACGCCTCGCACGGCGCCGGCCACCCGTTCGGCGCGCAGGGCGGCGCCGCCCCGCAGCCCCAGCCGCAGGCCGCCCAGCAGCCCGAGCCGCAGCAGGCACCGGCGCAGCCGGCCTCGGACTTCGCCCCGTTCTGGTTCGCGGTCCCGGTCGCCCGCCCGCTGTACGCGGAGGACGGCGGACAGGCCCCGATCGCCGAGCTGGCACCCGGCACCTGGTACCTGGCGGTCGAGCAGCGCGGCCAGGCCCTGGTGGCCCAGACCCAGGACGGGCGCCGCGGCGTCCTCCAGGACACCACCGGCATCCAGCGCGGCTGACGGCTTCCGTACACGGCTCGCGAACGGCCCCCGAGCGGATCGAGCATCCGGTCGGGGGCCGTTCGCCGTTCCCGGGGCTCAGCCCCCGAGCTGGGACGTGCTGGGGACCTGGTCCTTGACCTCCGCGCCCGCGCTCCTGCCCGCCTCCTTGACGCTGTTGATCACGCTCTCGAAGGCGCCGACGTCCCCCTCGCCCACCTCGCCCTTGCGGAACTTGGTGCCGAGGTCCTTGAGCGAGTCGATCCCGGCGGTGAGCGGCGCGACCGCCTTGGAGAGGAGCGGGTCGCCCTTGGCGTTCTCCGCCGCCGCCTTGAGCCGGTTGTAGGCGAACGCGCCCGCGAGACCGGCCTTCACCAGGGCGAAGGTGCGCCCGTCCGCGCCCTTCTTGAACGTGCCCGCGCGGTACGGCTTCACGATCCACTGGTACGTGGCGCCCGCGGCCAGACCGGCGTTGGCCACGAACCGGGTCTTGGCCAGCTTCTGCCGCTCGGCGCTGCCCGAAGGGGCCGGGGACGCCGACGGGTTCACGGAGGCGCTCGCGCCCGCGCCGTCGTCGCCGCCGCAGGCGGCGGTGGTCAGGAGCAGGGCGCAGCACAGCGGCAGCGCGACGGCTCCGCGCGACAGGGCTTTGCGCGAGAGGGGCCGGGGCGAAGGGGTGCGGGGCGTAAGGGTTCCGGGCACGGCGGGACCTCCTGGGGGCTGTGGCGCCAGCCTCGCCCCGGGCCCGTACGGGCGCCACCGGGGCGACTCCGTACGGGTATCCCCGTCGTCGGGCTCAGGCCCCGCAGCAGTCCGGTTCGAGGCCGGTCGGAAGGCGTTCGCCGCCGAAGACGGCGACCGTGGCCTCCTCGCCGCCGAGCGCGGCCACCGCGAGCAGCAGGGACCCGGCGGTCCAGCTCGTCTGCTCCTCGGGCCACATCGCCTTGTCGGCCTCCGTGGCGCCCTCGAAGACGTACCCCGTCCAGTACATGCCGTTCGCGGCCCGCAGGTGCTGGATGTCCTGGAGGATCGTCAGGGCCCGGTCGGACTCGCCCACCGCCCAGAGGGCGAGGGCGAGTTCGCAGCTCTCGCCGCCGGTGACCCACGGGTTGGGGACCACGCAGCGCACGCCGAGGCCGGGCACGACGAACGCGTCCCAGGACGCGTCGATCCGGGCCTTCGCCTCCTCGCCGGTGACCGCGCCGCCGAGGACCGGGTAGTACCAGTCCATCGAGTAGCGGGACTTGTCGAGGAAGCGCTCGGGGTGGCGGCGGATCGCGTGGCCGAGGGCCCCGGCCGCCAGCTCCCAGTCCGGCTGCGGCTCCTCGCGGGCCTCGGCGACGGCGAGGGCGCAGCGCAGGGCCTGGTGGATCGAGGAGCTGCCGGTGAGGAGGGCGTCGGCGACGGGCTCGCCGGACGGCTCGCGCTTCCAGCCGATCTGGCCGCCGGGCTGCTGGAGCCCGAGGACGAACTCGACGGCGGCGTAGACGACGGGCCACATCCGGTCGAGGAAGGCGTCGTCGCCGGTGGCGAGGTAGTGGTGCCAGACGCCGACCGCTATGTACGCGGTGAAGTTGGTCTCCCGGCTCCGGTCGGTGACCCGCTCCGCGTCGCCGTCGTGGTAGGCGGCGTACCAGGAGCCGTCGCCGTTCTGGTGCCGGGCGAGCCACGCGTAGGCACGGGCGGCGGCGGCGTGCTCGCCGGCCGCGTCCAGGGCCATGGCGGCCTCGGTGTGGTCCCAGGGGTCGAGGTGGTGGCCGCGGAACCAGGGGATCGCGCCGTCCTCGCGCTGGACGGCGAGTATCCCGGCGACGGTCTCGGCGGCCTGCTCGGCGGTGAGGACGCCGGGCAGGACCAGGTGTTCCGCGATCCGCTCGGGACTCGTCACGCGGCATCGGCCTTCGGGAGGTGCGGCTTGGTCGCGTACACCACGAAGCTCTTGCCGACGACCGGGTTGAGCAGCTGCTCGGCGACCCGGGTCAGGGCGGGCTTCTTCATGATGTCCCAGACCAGGAGCTTGTGGTACGCGCGGACCGGCAGGGCCTTGTCGTTGTCGACGCCGAAGGCGCACTTGAGCCACCAGTACGGCGAGTGCAGCGCGTGCGCGTGGTGGGTGCCGTACGGCTTGAGGCCGGCCTGCCGGACCTTGCCGAGGAGTTCGTCGGCCTTGTAGATGCGGATGTGGCCGCCCTCGACCTCGTGGTACGCGTCGGAGAGCGCCCAGCAGACCTTCTCGGGGCCGTAGCGGGGGACGGTGACGGCGATCCGGCCGCCCGGCTTGAGGACGCGGACCATCTCGGCGAGGACGCCCTTGTCGTCCGGGATGTGCTCCATGACCTCGGAGATGATGACGACGTCGAAGGACTCGTCGGGGAAGGGCAGGTTGAGGGCGTCGCCCTCCATCGCGGTGGCGGTCGCGCCGGCGGGGGCCTCCCCGGCCTCCTCCATGGCCGCGAACCACTTGGCGACCTCGCGGATCTCCTCGGCGTTCTGGTCGAGGGCCACGACCCGGGCGCCGCGCCGGTAGCACTCGAAGGCGTGCCGGCCCGCACCGCAGCCCAGATCGAGCACGCGGTCGCCGGGGGCGAGCGGGAAGCGGGTGAAGTCGACGGTCAGCACGAGGGCCTGCCTTCGCGGTCGGGACGGGGGCGGTGCGGGTGGGGGTCGTTCGAGTGGTGCGGGTGCGGGTTCTCCGGGTCGTGCGGGTGCGCGGTCCCGGTCACCGGCGGGGGCCTGGCGAGGCGGCGCCCCGGCGGGCGATCGCCTCGCGGTACAGCTCGGCCGTGCCCTGGGCCGCGCGGGCCCAGGTGAAGCGGTCGAGGACCCGGGCGCGTCCGGCGGCGCCGAGCCGGGCGCGCAGCTCCGGGTCGCCGAGGACCCGGCCGAGGGCGGCGGCGAGGGCGCCCGCGTCGCCGGGCGGCACCGCGAGGCAGGTCTCGCCGTCGGGGCCCGCGACCTCGGGGATCGCGCCGCCGGTGGTGGCGACGAGCGGGGTGCCGGTGGCCATGGCCTCGGCGGCGGGCAGCGAGAACCCCTCGTACAGCGAGGGCACGCAGGAGACCTGGGCGGAGCGGACGAGGTCGACGAGCTCGGCGTCGGTGATGCCCTTGACGAACTCGACGGCGCCTTCGAGGCCGTACCGCTCGATGGCCCGGGCGACCGGGCCGTCCTCGGCCCGCTTGCCGACGACGACGAGGTGCGCGTCGGGGTTCTCGGTGCGGAGCTTGGCGAGCGCCTCGATCAGGTGGATCAGGCCCTTGAGGGGGACGTCGGCGCTGGAGGTGGTGACGATCCGGCCGGGGACCTCGGCGACCGAGGGGTCCGGGGACCAGAGGTCGGTGTCGGCGCCGATGTGGACGACCCGGATGCGGTCCTCCCGTACGCCGAGGTGCTCGACGATCTCCTGGCGGGAGGTGCCGGAGACGGTGAGCACGGACGGCAGGCGGCGGGCGACCCGCTTCTGCATGCTGGTGAAGGCGTACCAGCGGCGGACCGAGAGGCGGCGCTTCCAGCCGTCGGCGGCGTCGAGTTCGAGGCCCCGGTCGACGGTGATGGGGTGGTGGATCGTGGTGACCAGGGGCGCGCCGAGCGCGCGCGGGCCGCCGAGGAGTCCGTACCCGAGGGTCTGGTTGTCGTGGACGACGTCGAAGTCGCCGCGGCGGGCGGCGAGCATGCGCCGGGCCCGCAGGGAGAAGGTGAGCGGCTCGGGGAAGCCGCCGGTCCACATGGTGGCGACTTCCAGGGCGTCGATCCAGTCGCGGTACTCGTCGCGCTTCGGGGTCCGGAAGGGGTCCGGGGAACGGTAGAGGTCGAGGCTGGCGATCTCGGTGAGCGGCACGCCCTCGTCGAGGGTCGGGTACGGCTGGGAGCCGATGACCTCGACGGTGTGGCCGAGGCGGGCCAGCTCGCGGGAGAGGTGCCGGACGTAGACGCCCTGGCCCCCGCAGAAGGGGTTCCCCTTGTACGTGAGGAGAGCGATCCGCAACGTGGGGGTCCCCCCTGTTCGAGCACGGCCGAGAACTCGGGGGATGTCACCGGGGTCGGTGACGCCCTGTCGGGGGCCTGCCTCTACGGCCTCGGCGGTCATGCGCGGCCCCCTTCGAGCGTGCGTTTCGCCGGAGCGTAACCGCTGGCGTTAATCTAGAACAAGTTACAGACTCGCCCGTCGACCGGTCGTTCCCGGCCGCCGTCCGTCCGTCGCCCAGTCGCCGCCCGGCCGTCCGGGAAGGACAGAATCTACCGGCAGGTAGCGCCGCGGTGAGATCCGGAGCGGGTGATTCACGCCACGGCCCCGCCGCCGCCATACTGTCGCTCCCCACCGCACGGAACGGGACCCCATGACCGCAGAGAACAGAGCGGACCTCGGCACCGGCCACGGCGCGGACCACGCCCTCGGCCACGGCACCGCCGCACCCCTGACGGAGCGCCAGGAGGCACGGCGGCGGCGCATCCTGGACGCCAGCACGCGGCTCGCCTCCCGGGGCGGGTTCGACGCCGTGCAGATGCGGGAGGTGGCCGAGGAGGCGGGCGTGGCCCTGGGCACGCTGTACCGCTACTTCCCGTCGAAGATCCACCTGCTCGTCGCGGTGATGCAGGACCAGCTCCGGCACCTGCACACCACCCTGCGCAAGCGGCCCCCGGCGGGCGCGCACCCGGCGGAGCGGGTCGCGGAGACCCTGATGCGGGCCTTCCGGGCGCTCCAGCGGGAACCGCAGCTGGCCGACGCGATGGTGCGGGCGCTGATCTTCGCGGACCGGGGGGCGAGCGCCGAGGTGGACGAGGTCTCGCGGCTGACGACCGCGATCGTCCTGGACGCGATGGGGACCGGACAGCCGACGCCGGAGCGGCTGTCGGCGGTCCGGGTGATCGAGCACACCTGGCACTCGGCCCTGATCACGTGGCTGTCGGGGCGGTCCTCGATCGCCCAGGTGAAGATCGACATCGAGACGGTGTGCCGGCTGATCGGGCCTTCGGCCTGATCGGGACGGCGTCGCCTTCCGGCGGGCCGCCGTTGCGGCTACTGCCCGTCGGTCCCGTCCTCGGAGAACGGGAGGCGGGAGCGGATCTCGTCGGTGCAGGCCTTGTCGGCGGCGCTCACGCTGATCAGTCCCGTCTCGAAGGCCCGGAACTCCGCCGACAGGGTCCAGCCGCGCTTCGTGAAGTACTTGTGGACGATCTGGACCGTCCCGTTCTCGTCCTTGCGCTCGGGCACCTCGAAGGACGGCTGCCAGCCGCGTTCGCGCAGCTCGCCGATCACCGCCTCGTACCGTTCGAGGCCGACCTTCTCGTCCTCCGTCCCGTAGCCGCGGTAAGAGGCATCGCAGCGGGTCGCGGTCATCTCCGCCACGTCCGGATCGTTGGCCGGGGCCCCCGCGTCCGCGGCCGACGCCTCGATGTCCGCCTGGGCCGAGGCCTTCGTGACCGGACCGGTGTCCTCGGCGCGGGGCGTCGCCGAGGGGGCGGCGGACGCCCCGCCCCGCTTCCTCGCGTCGTCCGCCCCGCCGCAGCCCGCGACGCCGAGCACCACGGCCGCCCGGACCGCCGTCCCCTTGCGCATCTTCTTCCCCACCCCTTGTCCCCCGCCCCTGTCGACCGCCACCGGGCGGTGATCGTCCGGCGGCGGTCGCAGGAGTGTCGCGCAGGGCCGGACGTGACGGTCCGTCCGTTTCCGCGGGCCGGTGCGAGGCCGCTCACACCCACCGTGAACAGCGGGTACGGGCCGGTACAGTAAGCGGGTCGTCATCATGCCCGTACGGGGGGAAACCGGTGGAAATCCGGTACTGACCCGCAGCCGTGAGCCGCCCCGAGGGGCAGGTGAGTCGGAATGCCCCGGACGGGACGTGACCGCCGGCACCGTCGAGGAATACGGAGCCGAGCCCGGTGCCCCAGGCGTGCCGTGCCCGGCCGCAGGAGAGGGCCCCATGAACACCGTCCGCCGCGCCGCCGCCACCGCGCTCGCCGCCGTCGCCGTACTCGGCACCGGAGCAGTCGGGCAGGCCTCCGCCGCCCCCTCCCCGACCCCCTCCACCGGGAAGCTCCCGGCCGGCCTGTACGGCACGAAGGACCCGACGTACGACGGCGTCTGGCGCCAGTCGCTCTCCTTCCTCGCCCAGCGCGCCACCGGCTACCAGCCCGCCGACCAGGCCGTGGAATGGCTCCTCGGCCAGCAGTGCGACGACGGCGCCTTCCCCTCCTACCGCGCGGACGCCACGAAGCCCTGCGACGCGAAGACGATGCGGGACACCAACGCCACCGCCGCCGCCGTCCAGGCGCTCGCCGCCGTCCGCCGCCAGAGCGCCGCCCCCCAGAAGGCCGACCAGGCCGTCAAGGCCGGCTCCGACTGGCTGAGGTCCGTACAGAACAAGGACGGCGGCTGGGGCTACAGCGCGGGCGGCGCCAGCGACGCCAACTCGACCTCCGTCGTCGTCGGCGCGCTCGCCGCGACCGGCGTGCGCCCCACCGCGTTCACCTCCGCCGAGGGCCGCACCCCCTACGACGCGCTCCTCGCCTTCGCCCTGCCCTGCTCGGACAAGGAGGGCCCCGGCGCCTTCGCGTACCAGCCGGACAAGGCCGGGAAGCTGTTCGCCAACGCCGACGCCACCGCCGCCGCCGCCCTCGCCGGGCTCGGCAAGAGCATGGTCGCCACCAAGGCCTCCCCCGAACAGGCCCCCACCTGCACCGACCTGTCGAAGCCGACCCCCGAGCGGGCCGCCCTGAACGGCGCCTCCTACCTGGCGAAGACCCTCGCGACGACCCACCACCTCGTCCAGCCGCCGATGCCGGGCGCCACCGACACCGCCGAGCAGCCCGACTTCGGCAACACCGCCGACGCCGTCGTCGCGCTCTCCGCCGCCGGCGCCTCCAAGGAGGCCATGCCCGCCCTGGAGTGGCTGGAGAAGAACTCCGCCGCCTGGGCGAAGGAGAGCGGCCCGGCCGCCTACGCCCAGCTGGTCCTGGCCGCCCGCGCGACGGAGACCGACCCGCGCAAGTTCGGCTCGGTCGACCTGGTCGAGCAGCTCAACGCCGCCGGGCCCGCGCCCAAGAGCCCCGACACCTCCGCCTCCTCCACCACCGCCGACGAGGAGGACTCCGGCTTCGACCTCTGGTGGATCATCGGCATCGGCACGGTCGTCGGCGTCGGCATCGGCTTCCTCCTGAGCGGCCGCAAGAAGTGACCGCCACCGCCGTCGGGACCCCCACGGCCAGGACCACCGCCAGGGTCGCGGGCGCCGCGGCCGGGGCGCTGCTGACCCTCGCCGGGGTCGCGGCCGCCCCGGCGCACGCCGCCGGCTACCGCTACTGGTCGTACTGGGAGAGCGACGGCGGCAAGCCCTGGGCGTACGCCACGCAGGGCCCGGCGACCGCCCGGCCCGCCGACGGCGACGCGGTCGGCTTCCGCTTCGCGGTCAGCAAGGAGGCCGACGACACCGCCAAACCCACCGCCGCCCCGGACTTCACCCGGATCTGCGGGAACGTGGCGGCGAAGGACGGCACGAAGCGGATCGCGGTCGTCGTCGACTTCGGCGGCCCGGCCGACGCGCCGCCCGGCGAGACCCCGCCGACCCCGCGCATCACGACCGGCTGCGCGCAGGTCCGCCCCGACGCGACCGGCGCGGAGGCGCTCGCCGCCGTGGCGAAGCCGCTGCGGTACGACAGCGGGGCCATGCTGTGCGGGATCGCGGGCCATCCGGCGCGGGGCTGCGGCGAGGAGGTGGGCGAGGAGCCGACGGCCTCCCCCGCCGCCGCGGCGAAGGAGAAGCAGGACGACGGCGGTGGTGGTCCGTCCGTCGGCGTGCTCGCCGGCGGGGCGGCCGTCCTGGCGCTCGGCGGGGCGGCGATCTGGAAGGCCCGCCGCCGGGGATGAGCACCGCTTCTGGTCGCGACGGTTCCGGTCGCGACGCCTCCGGTCGTACCGCCTACGCCCGCAGCGCCCCCACTCGCAGCGCTCCTGGCCGTACCGCCTCCGCCCCCACCCCCGCCCCCGCACGCGGCGTGTTCCGGAAGGCGTTCGACGCCCTCTCGGCTCCCGTCGCGACCCGGGCCAACGCCCTGCACGCGGGCGCGTGGTGGTTGTGGGCGCTCGGTCTGGCCGTCGCCGCCTCCCGGACCACCAATCCGCTGCTGCTCGGCCTGATCGTCGGCGTCGCCGGCTACGTCGTCGCGGCCCGCCGCACGGACGCGCCCTGGGCCCGCTCGTACGGCGCGTTCGTGAAGCTGGGCCTGTTCGTGGTGGCCCTCCGCGTCCTCTTCTCCGTGTTCCTCGGCTCCCCGGTCCCGGGCACCCACCTCCTCTTCACCCTGCCCGAGGTGCCGCTGCCCGACTGGGCGCAGGGGGTGCGGATCGGGGGCCGCGTGACGGCCGAGCAGGTGCTCTTCGCGGTGTACGACGGCGCGAAACTGGCGACCCTGCTGATCTGCGTGGGCGCCGCGAACGCGCTCGCCAACCCGGCGCGGCTGCTCAAGTCGCTGCCGGGAGCCCTGTACGAGGCGGGGGTCGCCGTCGTCGTGGCGATGACCTTCGCGCCGAACATGGTCGCCGACGTGGTCCGGCTGCGGACCGCCCGCCGACTGCGGGGCCGCCCCACGGGCGGGGTCCGGGCGGTCCTCCAGATCGGCCTGCCGGTCCTGGAGGGGGCCCTGGAGCGCTCCGTCGCGGTGGCGGCGTCGATGGACGCGCGGGGCTACGGGCGGACGGCCCACGTCCCGGCGGCCGTGCGCCGCACCACGAACGTCCTGACCCTCGGCGGGCTCCTCGGCATCTGCGCCGGCTCGTACGGGCTGCTCGCGGCGGAGGGCGCGGGGTACGGGCTCCCGCTGCTCGGCGCCGGGCTGCTCGCCGCCGTGGCCGGGCTCCGGCTCGGCGGGCGCCGGACCGTACGGACCCGGTACCGGCCCGACCGCTGGGGCGCCCGGTCCTGGCTGGTGGCCGGGTCCGGGGTGGCGGTCGCGGTCCTGATGATCCGGGCGAACGCGTACGCCCCGGAGGCGCTGCACCCCGGGGTGGTCCCCCTGGCGGCCCCGGAGCTGCCGCTGCTGCCCGCGCTGTCGATCCTGGTGGGCCTGGTGCCGGCGTTCGTGGCCCCCGTACCCGAGGAGAACCCGTGATCCGCTTCGAGAACGTCTCGGTGAGGTACGAGGAGGACGCCGAGCCGACGCTCCGGAACCTCGACCTCACCGTCCCGGAGGGCGAACTGGTCCTCCTGGTGGGCCCCTCGGGCGTGGGCAAGTCGACCCTGCTCGGCGCGGTGTCGGGCCTGGTCCCCCACTTCACGGGCGGCACGCTGACCGGCCGGGTGACGGTCGACGGCCGGGACACCCGCACGCATCCGCCGCGCGAGCTGGCGGACGTGGTGGGCACGGTGGGGCAGGACCCGTCGGCCCACTTCGTCACCGACACGGTCGAGGACGAGCTCGCGTACGGGATGGAGTCCCTGGGGCTCGCGCCCGGCGTCATGCGGCGCCGGGTCGAGGAGACCCTGGACCTCCTCGGGCTCGCCGAACTCCGCGACCGGCCGATCGCGACGCTCTCCGGCGGGCAGCGCCAGCGGGTCGCGATCGGCTCCGTCCTCACCCCGCACCCCAAGGTCCTCGTCCTCGACGAGCCGACCTCCGCGCTCGACCCGTCGGCGGCGGAGGACGTCCTCGCGGTCCTCCAGCGCCTGGTCCACGACCTCGGCACGACGGTCCTCCTCGCGGAACACCGCCTCGAACGCGTCGTCCAGTACGCGGACCAGGTCCTCCTCCTCCCGGACGCTGTCATGGGCCCCCCGTCCGCCGTCATGTCCGTCTCCCCGATCCACCCCCCGGTGGTCACCCTGGGCCGCCTGGCGGGCTGGACCCCGCTGCCGCTGACGGTGCGGGACGCGAGGCGGAGGGCGGGGGGCCTGAAGGAGCGCCTGGAGCCCATGGTTTCTGCGGGGATCCCTGCGGGGCCTCTCCCCCTCCCCTCCCCTTCCCGAAACCGGGGCTCCGCCCCGGACCCCGGTCCTCAAACGCCGGACGGGCTGAATACGCACACCAAGGCCGACGCCCCCGGTTTCGGGAAGGGGAGGGGTGGGGGATTCTCCCTCTTCCCGCGCAGCCGACGCCGACCGCAACACACCGACACACCCCCCACCACCCCCCTCGTCCTCACCACCTCCCTCCACGTCCGCCGCGCCCGCGTAGAGGCCCTCCGCAAGATCGACCTCCGCGTCGACCCCGGCGAGACCGTCGCCCTCATGGGACGGAACGGTGCCGGGAAGTCGACCCTGCTGGCCGCGCTCGTCGGCATGATCGCCCCCACCTCCGGCACCGTCCGGATCGCGGGCCGGGCCCCGCACGCCACCGACCCGCGCGAGCTGATCCGGCAGGTCGGCCTGGTGCCGCAGGAGCCGAGGGACCTGTTGTACGCGGACACCGTCGCCGCCGAGTGCGCGGCGGCCGACGCGGACGCGGACGCGGCGGACGGCACCTGCCGGGCCCTGGTGTCCGAGCTGCTGCCGGGCGTCGCGGACGACACGCACCCCCGGGACCTCTCCGAGGGGCAGCGCCTCGCCCTCGCCCTGGCCGTCGTCCTGACCGGCCGCCCCCCACTGCTCCTCCTGGACGAGCCGACCCGGGGCCTGGACTACGCGGCCAAGGCCCGCCTGGTCGAGCACCTGCGCGCCCTCGCGGAGGACGGGCACGCGATCGTGCTCGCCACGCACGACGTGGAGCTGGCGGCCGAGCTGGCCCGCCGGGTGGTGATCGTCGCGGACGGCGAGGTGGTCGCGGACGGCCCGACGGCCGAGGTCGTGGTCTCCTCGCCCGCGTTCTCGCCGCAGGTGGCCAAGATCCTGGCCCCGCAGCCGTGGCTCACGGTCGAGCAGGTGGAGCGGGCCCTGGAGGAGGCGCGGTGAGCGCCCTCCGCCTCGGCCCCCGCTCGGTCGCCGCCCTCGTCCTCGTCTCCCTGATCGGGATCGGCGCCTTCTGCTGGCCCCTCTTCGCGGACGCCGACTCGGCGGTGACGTCGCACGCCGGTGACGCCCCGTGGCTGTTCGCCGCCCTGCTGCCGCTGCTCGTCGCCGTCGTGGTGGCGACGATCGCGGACTCCGGCATGGACGCGAAGGCGGTCGCGATGCTGGGGGTGCTCGCCGCCGTGGGCGCGGCGCTGCGCCCGCTGGGCGCGGGGACGGCCGGCCTGGAGCCGATGTTCTTCCTGATGGTGCTGAGCGGCCGGGTCCTGGGCCCGGGCTTCGGCTTCGTCCTCGGCGCGGTGACGATGTTCGCGTCCGCGCTGCTCACGGGCGGTGTGGGCCCCTGGATGCCGTTCCAGATGCTGTCGATGGGCTGGTTCACGATGGGGGCCGGGCTGCTGCCGGGGCAGCGGACGCTCCGGGGCCGGGCCGAGCTCCTGATGCTCTCCGCGTACGGCTTCGCGGCGGCGTTCGCGTACGGCACCGTCATGAACCTCCAGGGCTGGGTCCTGCTCCAGGGCCTGAGCAGCGGGATCTCCTTCCAGCCGGGCGCCCCGCTGCACGAGAACCTGGCCCGCTTCCTGGCGTACGTCACCGCCACCTCCCTCGGCTGGGACCTGGGCCGGGCCGTGCTCACGGTGGTCCTCACGCTCACGGTCGGCGGCACGCTCCTGCGGGCGCTGCGGCGGGCGACGAAGCGGGCGAACTTCGAGGCCCAGGTCACATTCGAGGGCCCGGAAAAGGCCGCTGCGAGTGAGGCGCCCCACAGGACCTAGGTCACGTACGAACCGGAATAGTAGACGTGCGGAACCACCCAAAGCCCCACTCAAACCTCCATAACCTGCGGAAACGGGACTCACCCCACCCCCGGGACGTTCCTCACGGGTCCGAAGCTTCCTCGTACAGGGGGTCGTTGCGTCGGCGTTCCGGCCCTGCTTCTCTGGTGGACGTCGCCAGGCAGCCGGTGCTCACCGCAGCGCCTCAGGCAGACCGGTTCCCCCAGTCCCCGGGTCCCCCGGGCTCTGGTTCCGGCTTGCCGAAAACGCCCGGCGCGGCCTCTGTCCCCGAAGTTAGGTAGAAACCTTGATCCGCTCGCTCACCACTCGTGTCGCCGCCCGCAAGAAGACCTTCGCCGCCTCCGCAGCCGTGCTGCTGGGTGCGTCGGGTGCGGTGCTCGGCACGACGGGCTCGGCCTCGGCCGCCAGCCCGCAGGATGTCGCGCGACAGATCGTTCCCGCCTCGCAGTACGCGTCCTTCAGCAAGATCGTGGCCCACGAGTCCGGCTGGAACCACAAGGCCACCAACTCCTCCAGCGGCGCCTACGGCCTGGTCCAGGCCCTCCCGGCCTCGAAGATGTCCTCGGCCGGCTCCGACTGGAAGACGAACCCCGCCACCCAGATCAAGTGGGGTCTCAACTACATGAACGAGCGCTACGGCTCCCCGAACGCCGCCTGGGCGTTCTGGCAGGCCAACGGCTGGTACTAAGAGTCCCGCCACCGCACAGCGCGCACACGCAAGGCCCCGCCCTCCTCACGGAGGGGCGGGGCCTGCGGCGTTCCCCGGGCCCCCGCCGCGCGGAACCGGATCTTCCCGCCGTACGTCTGAGCTGCCATGCGGGGGACATACGACATTCTGATCAGAAGATTCCTGACGGCCCTCGTCGCGCTGCTCGCGCTCCAGGCCGGCTCGCTCGTCGCACCGGCGTACGCCTGCGGCTGCGGCGCGATGGTCCCGGACGCGTCGCGGCGGATCGGCGTGGACCGCGAGGAGTCGGCCGTCCGCTGGGACGGGCGCACCGAGACGATCGTGATGCGCTTCCGCGTGCACGGGGACGCCGAGCGGGCGGCCTGGATCATGCCGGTGCCGAGCCGGGCCGACGTCTCCCTCGGCGACCCGGAGCTGTTCGACCAGATCGACCGGCTCACCGCGCCCGAGCGGCGCGACCGCTTCCACTTCTGGCCGCGCGAGGACGACTGGCCGTTCGACACCGGTTACGGGGACGGGGCCGGGGCGATGCCCGGCGCGGGTACCGGCGTCGGTGTCGTGGGCCGCGAGCGTCTCGGGCCCTTCGACGTGGCCCGGCTGACCGCCACCGACCCGGACGCACTCGGCGACTGGCTCCGTACGAACGGCTTCGACCTGCCCGAACGGCTCACCGGCGCGCTCCGGCCGTACGTCGAGCGGAAGTGGGAGTACGTCGCGGTCCGCCTCGCGCCCGAGGAGGAGGGCGCCGTCCTGCGGGGCGAGCTGACCCCGCTGCGAATCGCCTTCGCCTCGCCCGAGCTGGTCTACCCGATGCGGCTGTCGCGGCTCGCGAAGACCCCGCAGACCCTCGGCCTGGCCGTCCTGGCCGACCACCGGATGGAGCCCCGCTCCGCCATCGGCGGCGACCGGCCCGAGGTGACCTTCGCGGGGCGGATCGAGCGGCCGGAGGGCGCGGTGGCCGCGCTCGCGGGCGACCGGCCGGTGCACCTGACCGTCCTGGAGCAGAAGTTCCCGAACCCGGAGCGGATCGACGGCGACCACCACCTGGAGCGGGTCGCCGACACCCCGTACCGCGAAGTGGTGTACACCGACCGGTTGCTGACCGTCGCCGGGATCCCCGCCTGGCTCCTGACGGTGGGCGGCGCGCTGCTGCTCACGGCGGTCGCGGTGATCCTGGCCGTCCGGGCGTCGCGCCGCCGCCGGGCCCCCGTCGCGGGTGTACGTTCGGCCGCATGACCAATCCTCAATGGACGGACGTCGACCGCTACTTCACCGAACTGCTCGCCCCGGGCGACGAGGCGCTGTCCGCCGCGCTCACCGCCTCGACGGCGGCCGGCCTGCCGGAGATCGCCGTCGCCCCCAACCAGGGCAAGCTGCTCCACCTCCTCGCCCGGGTGCAGGGAGCGCGGAACATCCTGGAGATCGGCACCCTCGGCGGCTACAGCACGATCTGGCTGGCCCGCGCGCTGCCCTCCGACGGGCGCCTGATCACCCTGGAGTACGACCCGGCCCACGCCGACGTCGCCCGCTCCAACATCGCCCGCGCCGGGCTGGACGAGGTCGTGGAGGTCCGCACGGGCGCGGCCCTGGACAGCCTGCCGAAGCTGGAGGCGGAGGGCGCGGGCCCGTTCGACCTGGTCTTCGTCGACGCGGACAAGGTCAACAACCCGCGCTATGTGGAGTGGGCCCTGAAGCTCTCCCGGCCGGGCACGGTGATCGTGGTCGACAACGTGGTGCGGGGCGGCAAGGTCGCCACCGAGCACCCGGACGACCCGGCGGTCACCGGCACCCGCGAGATGTTCGACCTGGTCGCCCGCGAACCGCGCCTGGACGCGACCGCGTTCCAGACGGTCGGCACGAAGGGCTACGACGGGCTGCTGGTCGCGCGCGTGGTCGACTAGGCACCGGGCGGCCGGGCGTCGAGCGGCCGGACACCGAGAGGCTGGGCGTCCGGCGGCGCGCTCGACCGCCATCCGGCGAAGAGCGGCAGTTCCCCTTCGGCGTCGAGGACGACGACGCCGAAGGGCCGGTCGAAGGCGATCCGCTCCACCGTCCCCGGCCGGGGCACGGCCCCGCTGCGGGCCATCCTGACCTGGGTGACGGCCGCCGCCTCGACGCCCTCCTCGGCGACCTCGACCACCGCCTCCTGCACCACGTCCTCGATGAAGAGGGGGTCCCCGGAGAGGCCGGAGAAGTCGGCCCCGGGGCGCAGGGCCAGGTCGAGGCCGAGCGCCGTCAGGTGCGGGTGCGCCCCGGTCCTCGTACGGAGGGTGAAGCGCGGCAGCAGGAGCTCGGCCGCGTCGGCGGCGAGCCGCTTGCGGTCCCCGGGCCCGGCCCAGGCGGCGGGCAGCACCTCGCCCGGCCCGGCCCCTTCCGCGCCGAGCACGAACCGCACCAGGGCGGCCCCCTCCCCCGCGCAGGGCAGCTCCACGACGGTGGTCCCGTCGACGTACCGGACCGACGCGGCGGGGATCCGCCGCCGCATGGTCGGTACGGGCCGGGTGTCGCCGTGTCCGTCGGTGAAGGGTTCGTCGCGGGTGAGGTGCCGGGGGAAGGCGATCGCCCAGGAGGCCTTCAGGGCGAGGGCGTTGAGCAGGACGAGCTCCTCGGAGCCGTCGAGGTCGAGCGGCAGCCGGTCGATCCGCCCGCCGGTGGCCTCCCGCACCCACGCGTCGAGCGCGTCCTGGGCGCCCGCGCCCAACTCCCCGAACCGCACGCCGGGCAGCCCCCGCCGGTACTCCTCGCGGACCGGCACCCGGGCCCACACCCCGGTGGCCACCGCGATCCCGTCCGCTCCGGCGAGCCGCCGCCCGACCCCGGTCACGGCCCCGGCGGCCGCCTCCCCCTCGATCCCGAGCAGCTCGTACAGCTCCCCGGCGGTCCGCCCGCGCGCCCCGGCCGCGACGGCCCCGAGCGCCAGCCACAGCCCGACCGGCGAGACGACGAAGTCCCCGTCCCCGAGCCGGGGCAGCCAGCGCGCGGCCAGGGTCCGTACCGTGTCCGCCGGGAGGGCGGGAGGAGTGCGGGTCATATCCTTCCCCTCATGAGCATCGTGAAGATCAACGTCCTGACCGTGCCGGCCGAGCAGCGCGAGGTGCTGGAGCAGCGGTTCGCCTCGCGGGCCGGGGCCGTGGAGGGGTCCGACGGGTTCGAGTGGTTCGAGCTGCTGCGGCCCCTGGAGGGCACCGACCAGTATCTGGTGTACACCCGCTGGCGCAGCGAGGAGGACTTCCAGAACTGGATGAACGGTTCCATGCGGGCCGCCCACCAGGGTGGCGGCGAGGGCGGGGGCGAGCGGCCGAAGCCCGCCGCTTCCGGGTCCACCCTGTGGTCGTTCGAGGTCGTCCAGCAGGCGGCCCCCAAGGGCTGAGTCCGGAAAACCCGGCTGCGCCGACGGTCGCGCGCGTCCCACAATGGCGCGCGTGACCTGGATCTTCTCTCCCGAGCGCGTCGACACCCCGGACGCCACCGCCCTGCGCCGCGACTACTACGACGAGGTCGCGAGCCGGTACTGGAAGCGGCCCGCGACGGCGGCCGAGATCGACGAGGGGCTGGCGGACGACGGGGCCGAGCTGCTCGCCCCGCCGACCGGGGACTTCCGGGTCGCCCGGTTCGGGGGCGAGCCGGCCGGGTGCGGCGGGGTGCTCCTCCTCGGGGAGGACCGGGCCGAGCTGACCCGGGTCTATCTGCGGCCCGCGTTCCGGGGCCGGGGCGGCGCCGGGGCCCTCCTGGCGGAACTGGAGGACGCGGCCCGCGCGCTCGGCGCCCGCCGGACGGTCCTCAACACGCGCCTGGACCTGATCGAGGCGCGGAGCCTGTACGTGCGGCACGGGTACGCGGAGATACCGGCGTACTGCACCGGCCCGTACATGGAGATCTGGTACGGCAAGGAGCTGTTTCCGGCCGCGACGGCGTGAAGGCCCCGGCCGGCTGTGATGGGGAAGGCGTGCGGGGAGGGGGCGGCGCGGCGCGTACGCGCGTCCTCACGCGTGGTGGTCGCGGGGCGGTTCCGACGTGCGGGGGCGTTCCGCGTCCGAGCCGCTCAGTTCGGCCGTCAGCTCCTCCACGAGTTTCACCAGGTCGGTGGGCCGTTCGGGTCCCCACCAGTCGCCGAGGAGTTCGGCGAGCGAGTCCTCCCGCGCCTTGGCGAGCAGGGTGGAGACCCGTACGCCCTCCTCGGTGAGGATCAGCTGGAGGCCCTCGCGGGTGACCAGGCGCCGTTCCTCCACCTGCCGGGAGGCCTCCGTGATCGCCCGCAGCGGTACGGGGGTGCTCTCGGCGAGCCGGGCGGGCTCCACGGTGCCGTGCCGGCGGATGCGCAGCAGCAGCCAGCTCGCGGCGGGCAGCAGGTCGAGCCCGGCGCGCTCGGTGATCTTCACGTAGACCGCCTTGCGCCCCTCGCGGGAGCCGAGGACGGACAGGGCGCGGGCGCACTCGTCGTACGAGGAGCGCTCGACCGGGTTGGAGGCGAGGGTCTGCGTGGTGTCGGGCGCGGTGACCGAGGTGCGGAGCCGGTCCTCCTTGAGGAACCAGGCGACGACGAAGGCGACGAGGACGACGGGCGACGCGTACAGGAAGACGTCGGTGATGGACGTGGAGTACGCGTGGAGCACGGAGGGGCGCAGCTCGGGCGGGAGCTGGGCGACGGCGCGCGGGTCGGCGGCGACCTCCCCGGGGCCGACGCCGGGCGGGAGACCGGGGCCCGCGGCGGCGAAGACGTCCTCCAGCTCGGAGGTGAGCCGGTTGGTGAAGATCGTGCCGAAGACGGCGACGCCGAAGGACGCGCCGATGGAGCGGAAGAAGGTGGCCCCGGAGGTGGCGACGCCCAGGTCCTCGTAGGAGACGGCGTTCTGCACGACGAGGACGAGGACCTGCATGACCAGGCCGAGTCCGGCGCCGAAGACGAAGAAGTACGCGCTCATCTCCCAGGTGGAGCTGGTCTCCGTCAGGCGGTGGAGGAGGAGCAGGCCGATCGCGGTGAGGGCGGTGCCGGCGATGGGGAAGACCTTCCAGCGGCCGGTGCGGCTGACGATCTGGCCGGAGGCGGTGGAGGTGAGCAGCAGGCCGAGGACCATGGGCAGCATGTGGACGCCGGACATGGTCGGGGTGACGCCCTGCACCACCTGGAGGAAGGTCGGCAGGTAGGTCATCGCGCCGAACATCGCGAAGCCGACGACGAAGCTGATGACCGAGACGAGGGTGAAGGTCCGGCTCCGGAACAGCTTGAGCGGCAGCACGGGCTCGGCCGCCCGCCCCTCGACGTACACGAACCAGACGAGGAGGACGGCCCCGAGCACGGCGAGGCCGATGATCTGCGGCGATCCCCAGGCCCAGGTGGTGCCGCCGAGGGAGGCGACGAGGACCAGGCAGGTGGCGACCGAGGCGATGAGGAAGGTGCCGAGGTAGTCGATGGTGTGCTTCGTGGAGCGGACCGGGATGTGGAGGACGGCGGCGATCACGAAGAGGGCGACGATCCCGATCGGCAGGTTGATGTAGAAGACCCAGCGCCAGGTGAGGTGCTCGGTGAAGAGGCCGCCGAGGAGGGGGCCGAGGACGCTGGTGGCGCCGAAGACGGCACCGAAGAGACCCTGGTACTTGCCGCGCTCCCGGGGTGGCACGAGGTCGCCGACGATCGCCATGGACAGGACCATGAGCCCGCCGCCGCCGAGGCCCTGGAGGGCGCGGAAGCCGATGAGCTGCGGCATGTTCTGGGCGATGCCGCAGAGGGCGGAGCCGATGAGGAAGATGACGATGGCGGCCTGGAAGAGCTTCTTGCGCCCGTACTGGTCGCCGAGCTTGCCCCAGAGGGGGGTGGCGGCGGTGGACGCCAGCATGTAGGCGGTGACCACCCAGGAGAGGTGTTCCATGCCGCCGAGCTCGCTGACGATGGTCGGCAGGGCGGTGGAGACGATGGTCTGGTCGAGCGCGGCGAGCAGCATGCCGAGCAGCAGCGCGCCGATCGCGACGAGGACGGTGCTGTGGCGCTGCCCGTCCCCGGGCGCGGGGGCGCCGCCGGGCGGGGACGGGCGTAGGTCCTGGGCCATGGGCGTCTCCTCGGCGGGTCGGGGGCCTGTCGGGCGGCTCTTCTCCTCGGGCAGCCTCTCCATCCTGATCCGAATGTCCGGTTATGGCCTGCGGAGGGGCACGTCTGTTCCCCCACTGGAAGGGGGTGGGCTGCATAATCGCTCGCAGTTGTATCGGGGAGGGGACCCATCATGACCGGACACGTCTGTCCTGAATGCGGTGTACACAGACCTGGCTGCGCCTGCGCCCGGGCGGAACTGGCGGCGGCCGAGGACTTCGATCCGCTGCGGATCCGTCCGTACGTGACGCTGGACGCGCCGAAGGAGGCGGGGGCCCACGGAGCGGGGTCCTACGCGTACGGGACGGGGGCGGGTACGTACGGTGCGGGCGCGCACGGCGCGGGGGGCGCCGACGCGGATCCGCCGACCGCCCGGCCGGCGGCGGTCCGCCCGGAGGAGTACCCGTACGGCACCGGGGGCGACCCCTCCGAGACGATGCCGCTGCTGCTGCGCGGGGTCGGCGAGGTGCCGCCCCCGCCCGGCGGGGGCCGGCCCCGGGGCCGCAGGCGCGGAGCCGCGATCGCGGCGGCGGCCGTCGCGGTGGCGGGGACGGCGGCCCTGGCGGCGACCGCCCTCGGCGGCGCGGACCGGCCGGACGACCGGGCGGCCGTGCCCGAGGTGACGACGAGCGCGTCCCTGAACCCGGCCGTCTCGGAGGAGCCGTCCCCCTCCTCGGGGAGCCCCGGGCCGACGTCGTCGTCCCCGGCACCGCGACGGACGTCCGCGTCGCCCTCCGCGTCCCCCTCCGCCTCGGCCTCCCCCTCCGCCTCGGCCTCCGGCGCGACGGCGAGTCCCGGCGCGTCGAGCGGTTCGGCCGCCCCTCCCTCCGTCACGACCTCGGCGTCCCCGACGACCGCGCCGTCGGCGACGAGCGCGACGCCCTCGCGGGGCCCGGAGGAGACGGAGGAGCCCGAGCGGGAGGCCGTCACCCTCAGCTACGGCGACCGGGGGCCCGAGGTGGAGGACCTCCAGTGGCGGCTGCGGGCCGCCTGGGTCTACTTCGGCCCCGTCGACGGCCGCTACGGCAACAAGGTCCGGGAGGCCGTGCGCGAGTTCCAGCGCTGGCGGTCGATCCAGGGCGATCCGATGGGCGTGTACGGGCCGAGCACGCGCGAGGTGCTGGAGCGGGAGCAGCCGGGGATCTGACGGGCGGCGGCCTCGGTCCCGGTCCGGCCTCGGGCCGGCGCCGTGCCAGGTCCGGGTCCGGGTCGGGGTCCGGGTCCGGGTCCGGGTCCGGGTCGGAGTCCAAGTCCAGGATGCGGACACGGAACGGGCCGGTTGGCCAAGACCGCCCCCGGTTTTGTATCGTTGAAAAACAAAGTGGCCCCGCCCGCACTCCCTGACCGGTGGGCGGGTCCGCCTTGTTCTCCGCGCCCTCCCCCCACCCCTCCGGAGAGCGCCGCCCCCTCTGGAGACCCGATGCACGCCACCACCCCGGCAACGCTCACCGCCCGCGCCCTCCTCCTCGACATGGACGGCACCCTCGTCAACTCGGACGCCGTCGTCGAGCGCTGCTGGCGCCGCTGGGCCGAGCGGCAGGGACTGGACGGGGACGCCGTGCTCCAGGTGGTCCACGGCCGCCAGGGGTACGCGACGATGGCCGTACTCCTCCCGGACCGCCCGATGGAGCAGAACCACGCCGACAACCGGGTCATGCTCGCCGAGGAGACCGCCGACCTCGACGGGGTCGTGCCCGTCCCCGGCGCCCCCGCCTTCATGGCCGCGATCGCGGGCCTGCCGCACGCTCTGGTGACCTCGGCGGACGAGGCCCTCGCCCAGGCGCGCATGGGCGCGGCGGAGCTGCGCGTGCCGGAGACCCGGATCACGGCCGAGTGCGTCGGGGCCAGCAAGCCGGACCCGGAGGGCTTCCTGAAGGGCGCGGCGGCGCTGGGCTTCGCCCCGGCGGACTGCGTGGTCTTCGAGGACTCCGAGGCCGGCATCCAGGCGGGCCGCGCGGCCGGCATGCGCGTCGTGGGCGTGGGCCCGCGCGCGGCGGCCTTCGCGCCCGACGCGTACGTGCCCGACCTGACCCACCTGCGGGTCGAGGCGGCGCCGGACGGCACGATCACGCTGACGGCCACCGCTCCGTAACGCCCCCTCCCCCACCCACAGCCCCCGCTCGCGCGCGGCCGGACCCTCCGGCCGCGCGCGAACGCGTTCCGGGACGCCCACGCCTGCCACCCATCGCGCCGGCCCGCCACCGCACCCGCCGATGCCCGGACGCCCGGACGCATCGCCGGCCCGGACGCGTCGCCGGCCCGGACGCGTCGCCGGCCCGGACGCGTCGGCAGCCCGTACACACCGGCAGCCCGGACACATCGCCGGCCCGGACCCGCGTACGCGCCCCCGGCTCACCACCCCCGCGCACGCCGCGCCCCGCACCACCGGGCGTTCCGCCCCGGCAACCCCCGGCCGCCGAGCGGAATCTGACGCTCCGCCAGAAAACGCACACCCCTTGATGTGACGTGCCCATGTCGTCACGCTGTTACCTGGCGCACCCCGTACGGAAACCTGGCGCCGCCACGATGACCGGGCCACCGCCCGGCGCCCCACGGGGACGGCACCCGCCGAGTTCCCCCCGCATCAAGGGAGTTCACATGCCCGTCCGCAATGTCTACGCGCGTCGACTCGCCGTGCTCACCACCTCTGCGGCCCTCACCGTCACCGGCCTCCTCGCCACCGCGCCGGCCGCCCAGGCCACCATGCCCACCCCGGTCAGCGCCGCGACCGCGCGCACCTACCTGGCCGCCCTCACGGTGAAGGCGGAAGGTTCCACCTCGGGTTACAGCCGGGACCTCTTCCCGCACTGGATCACCCAGTCCGGCGCCTGCAACACGCGCGAGACCGTCCTCAAGCGGGACGGCAAGAACGTCGTCACGGACTCCAGCTGTGCCGCCACCAGCGGCAGTTGGTACTCCGAGTACGACGGCGCCACCTGGACCGCCGCCTCCGACGTCGACATCGACCACATGGTCCCGCTCGCCGAGGCCTGGCGCTCCGGCGCCAACTCCTGGACCACCGCCCAGCGCCAGTCCTTCGCCAACGACCTGACCCGGCCGCAGCTCATAGCCGTCACGGACAACGTCAACCAGGCCAAGGGCGACCTCGACCCGGCGAAGTGGATGCCCTCGCGCACGGCCTACCGCTGCACGTACGTCAGGGCCTGGGTGCACGTGAAGTACCACTGGAAGCTCAGCGTCGACTCCGCCGAGAAGAGCGCCCTCCAGTCCGTCCTCAACGGCTGCTGACGGCACGGCACCTGAAGAAACGTCACAGCGGGATCGCCGGGAAGTGAACACGACCACACACTTCCCGGCGGCTCGATGTTGAACTTGCAAGTACTAGTGAGGCAACCCTAACCTACGGACTCATCGGTTCCGTCCCCCACCTCGTTCGCCGACGGACGAGGCCAGACCGAAGGAGTCCCCACGCATGAGCAAGACCAGCAATCCCGGCAATCCCGGCACGTCCGACGAGCCGGCCGTCACGGCCGCCGACACGGGCAAGGGCGCGGGCGCGAACAAGGGCGCCGGCGCCGGCGCCGAGGGAGCGGCCGGCCTCACGGCCCGCCTGGACCAGGCCCAGCCGTACGCGCTCGGTCTCTTCCGCATAGTCGCCGGCCTCCTCTTCGCCTGCCACGGCGCCGCCTCGCTCTTCGGCGTCCTCGGCGGGTCCAAGGGCGGCGGCACGGTCGACATGGGCACCTGGCCCGGCTGGTACGCGGCGGTGATCCAGCTCGTCGCGGGCGGCCTGGTCCTGCTGGGCCTCGGCACGCGCAGCGCCGCCTTCCTCGCCTCGGGCTCGATGGCGTACGCGTACTTCAAGGTCCACCAGCCCGAGGGCCTCTTCCCGCTGCAGAACGGCGGCGAGCTCTCGGCCCTGTTCTGCTGGGTCTTCCTGCTGCTCGTCTTCACCGGCCCGGGCGCGCTGGCCCTGGACCGGCTCTTCGGAACCGGGACCCGCGACGGCGCCGACGCGACGGCGCGCGAGGGGAAGGCCGCGGAGCACGGGGAGCGCGAGGAGCAGGGCACGCCGGTCACGGCCTGACCCCGGGTTTCCGGGCCGCGGCCACGACCCGGCCGCGGCCCGCACCCCGCCCCCGGGCCGTACCCCCGGCCTCGGGACCGAAAGACGCACAGGACCGGGAGACTTACACCTCCCGGCGCCCTACCGGACGGGGCCGGTATCCACAGCGCGGATACCGGCCTTTTCCCGTGCGCGGCGCATGTTAGGTACGGACCTTAGAACGGACGATTCCCTTCAGTTTCCCGCACGTCCGAACACCGACACCGCTCCGGTCGCGCGCGGGACGGCGGCGCCGGACATCCGCTTGAGCCACCGGCACCCGTCCGGCACCCGCTCTGCGGCGGGCCCCCGATCCCGCGTAGGCTCTGCCCCTGTGAATCTGCTCGACAGCCTGGGCTCGCTGCGGTCGCTCACCGCCGGTCCATGGATCTACCCGGTGGTGGCGACGTCGATCCTGCTCGACGTCTTCCTGCCCGTACTGCCGAGCGGCTTCCTGGTGATCACCGCGGCCACGGCGGCGACCGCCGCGACGGCCACCGCGGCCTCCCCCGACGTCCCGTCGCTCCTCGCCCTGCTCCTCTGCGCGGCCACGGCCTCGG
This sequence comes from Streptomyces cinereoruber, assembly GCF_009299385.1. Classification (NCBI taxonomy): domain Bacteria; kingdom Bacillati; phylum Actinomycetota; class Actinomycetes; order Kitasatosporales; family Streptomycetaceae; genus Streptomyces; species Streptomyces cinereoruber. The sequence goes on from NZ_CP023693.1 coordinate 2,395,768, forward strand.
TGCTCGGCGACTTCCTCGCGTACCGCCTGGCGCGCCGGGGCGGGGCCAGGCTGGACCGGGCGATAGCGCGCTCACGGCGCCTCTCCCTGGCGCAGGAACGTCTCGGCACCGCGCTCGCCCGGGGCGGCGGACTGCTCGTCGTCCTCGCGCGGTTCGCGCCGGCGGGCCGCTCCGTGGTCTCCCTCGGCGCGGGCGCGGCGAAGCGCCGGAGCAAGGAGTTCCTGCCGTGGTCGGCCCTCGCGGGCGTGACCTGGGCGTCGTACAGCGTGGGGCTCGGCTGGCTGGGCGGTCAGTGGCTGGGCGCGACCTGGTTCAGCGCGGGGGTGTCGACCCTCGCGCTCTTCCTCGCGGGCGGGCTCGCCGCGTATCTCATACGGCGTCCGGCCGCGGCTCCGGCGCCCGCTTCCTGACCGTCCCGCCCGTCCCGACCGTCCTGGCCCCGCGCACCTCCAGGCCGTCGAGGAGTCTCGCGGTGGCCTCGGCGATCTCGTCCACGGCCCGCTCGAAGACCTCGCGGTTGTGGGCGGCGGGGGCGCGGAAGCCCGAGATCTTGCGGACGTACTGGAGGGCGGCGGCGCGGATGTCGTCCTCGGTCGCCTCCTCGGGCAGTACGGGCGGGCGGAGCGTCTTGATGCTGCGGCACATGCCTCCAGTGTGGCGCGCGCCACCGACAACCGCGCCGCCCGCACGACCGGCCCCGGCATCCCGGCGGACCGTACAACCGGCCCCGGCGGCGCTCCTACACCCCGACGCCACCGACACCGCCGAGCCCGCGTCTGCTCCGTGCGTTGATCTCGGCCGTACGGGCCCGCAGCTCGTGCAGGGGCGTGGCGAGCTGGACGTCGACGGGCTCGGCGTCCCACTCGGTGCCGCCGTGGACGGCGCGGATGCGGAAGCGCCCGGAGACGCTGTCCACATAGAAACCGACCCGCCCGGTGGCGGTGTCACGGACGAGGTCACCGACCTCGGGCAGTGGCTGCACGCGTCCCCTCCGTCCCGGAACCTGAAGCATGGGGACACTCAGGGAAGCGCGGCGACCCGGCTCTGTCAACGTATCTCTAGAGATGTCCCCCGATGGATGGATCGACCGGTCGGGACGGCGTACACGTGTGCTTCCGCGCCGAGGGGTGCGCCGTAGGGTGTCCCGCAGATGAAGGGAGTGGTCCACCCGTGACTGACCAGGACAGCGCTCGACGGCCCAAGTACCAGCGGATCGCTGACGAGTTGAGGGACGCGATCCGGTCGGGCGACTTCGCGCCGGGTGACCGGCTCCCCGGCGAGAACGACCTCATGGCGACCTACGAGGTGGCGCGGATGACGGCCCGGCAGGCCCTCTCCGTGCTGCGGACCGAGGGACTCGCCGAGGCGCGCAAGGGTGCCGGGGTGTTCGTCCGCGTCTTCCGTCCGCTGCGCCGCCGGGGCATCCCGCGCCTGGCGGGCGAGCACTGGGGCGGCGGCCGGTCGGTCTGGTCGGCGGACGTGGAGGACCGGGACCTGGTGGTCGACCGGATCGAGGTGGGCGAGGCGGAGGCCGGCGCCCGGGTCGCGGAGGCGCTCGACCTGCCGCCGGGCGCGCCCGTCTGCGTCCGGAGCCGCCGGTTCGTCCTGGACGACAGGCCGGTACTGCTCTCCGTCTCGTACCTCCCGGCCGACCTGGTGCGCGGGACGCGGATCGCAGAACGGGACACGGGGCCGGGCGGCACGTACGCGCGCCTGGCGGAGCTGGGCCGGCGGCCGGTGCGGTTCCGGGAGGAGATCCGCTGCCGGATGCCGACGGCGGAGGAGTCGGAGCGGCTGGCCCTGGAGCTCGGGACGCCGGTGGTCCTCATCGACCGCACGGCCTTCACGGAGACGGGGACGGCGGTGGAGCTGAACGAGATGACGCTGGACTCGTCGTCGTACGTCCTGGAGTACGACTTCGGCGCCTAGGGCGTGTCCGGCGCGCGGCCCGCGTCACGCGCCCGGCCGCGCGGGCGCCTCGATCCATTCCCCCCGGCCCGCCCCGGGGACGAACCGCAGCCCGGGGTCGGCGTGGGCGATCTCCCCGGGGTACTCGGCGGCGGCGAGGGCGAGGGCTTCGGCCGGTTCCGTACCGGGCCCCACGTGGGTGAGGACGAGGCGGCGAGCCCGGGCCCCGGCGGCGCTCCGCCCGGCCTGCGCGGCCGAGTGGTGCCCGGGACCGTCCCCGTCGGCCTCGCAGAGGAACAGGTCGCAGTCGCGGGCGAGTTCGACGAGGTAAGGACAGGGCTCGCAGTCCCCGGAGTAGACGAGCGAGCACCCCCGGCCGTCCTCGACGCGCAGGGCGAAGGCGGGCGGGCCGCCGTGCTCGACGGCCCGGGAGCGGAGGGTGAGCCCGCCGATCCGGGTGACGTGCCCGTCGTACAGCTCCTCCACGGCGAAGGCCTTCTCGACGGGGCTGCGGACAGGCCCGTTGGTGAGGAAGCCGGCGAGGCGGTCGGCGGTGCCGGGCGGGCCGAGGAGCGGGAGGGGCAGGGGGAGGTCGAGGTCGGCGTACAGCAAGGCGTAGTACGCGGTGAGGAGGTCGGCGCTGTGGTCGGCGTGCAGGTGGGAGAGCCACACGGCGTCGACCTCGCCGAGCGCGACGTACCGCTGGAGCTCCGCGAGGGTGCCGGTCCCGGCGTCGACCCACACTCGTGCGCCGCCGCCCTCGACCAGGAAGCCGGAACAGGCGTTGCCGGGGCGGGGGTAGGGGGTGGCGGACCCGAGGACGGTGATGCGCAGGGCGTCGCTGGCCATGCGGCAAGCCTAGGGGGTGCCCGACCCCGGAACGGCCTTACCGGCAACGCCTGTTCCGGCCCGAGCGCCCTCCCCGCCCCCGGCACTCCCCCCACCCCTGGCTCCCTCCCCGTCCCTGGCGTCCTCCCCGCTCCTGGCGCTCTCCACCTTCACGCTCTCGGTCCGGACGCTCTCCACGAGCACGCTCTCGGTGCGGGCGGCGGGAACCCCGGCCTGCACGTCGGAGTTGACCTGTCCTCCGAGCGTCATGACGTTCAGGGTGGCCGCGTTCTCGTTGGCGATGGCCTTCTCGACCCGGGCGACCAGCACGGTGAACGCCTCCCGCTTCGACAGGCCGCGGTAGGGCCCCACCTTCGTCTCGAAGTAGACGCGCTCGTGCCCGAGGAGCTGCTCGGTCGAGCGGTAGTTCTTCCACTGTTCGCGGTACCGGTAGACGCTCTCCAGCGACACCGCGGCGACGACGACCACGCTCAGGACCGTGGCCGTGATCCGTGCGAAGCCCAGGTCCAGGTTGACGAACACCGGCACGAGCGCCCCGCCGACGACGGACACGGTCCGCATCCGCAGGTGCATCGCCTTCATGTGGGTCGCCTTGGCGTCGTACCACCCCTGGTACTGCTCGACGCGCGTCTCGATGTACCGCTGCGGCGTCATCTCGCCGCCCTGCGCGCCCTGTTCGGGCGCGTCCCCCACCTCAGCCATGCGGGGAGTAGACCCGCGCCCCGAGGTCTCCGTCAACTCCGGTCCCGTTCCCCCGGTCTCCACCGCGAGGCGCGTCCGTCCGGGTGTCGTAGTAGCGACGACGGGCAACAGGAGAAGAAAAGTGATCAAGCTCCGACCTCGAACAACTCCACCTCGACCGCAAAAGTCCCCGGATCGATCACGGTCCGAGGTCTTCGCCCACGGATCCGACCGCTCGTCCCGCGCTCCCTAGGATGGACAGCCCGCAAGAAAGGAACCGACCGCGGATGCGCCCCCAGCGATTCAGCGACTTCGTCGTCGACATCGTGAAGAACAGCCCGACCGCCGACGGCGTGCGGACCCTCGCCGAGTCCGGCGACACCAAGCACCCCTTCGGCGTGGTCATCACGGTGGGCACGGCCGAGAGCCGGTGGCAGTTCACCGGCCAGCTGCCCGAGGGCGCCAAGCACGAGGGCTTCCTCGACGAACCGGTCACGGGCACCCCCGTCCCCGCCGGTGAGCCGCCCCGGAAGACCGACTCCCCCGAGGCCTGGCTCGCCGCCGCCCTCGCCCAGGCCGCCTCCCCGGAGATCGCGTCCGTCGAACGCTGGTCCACCCAGCCCGAGGCGGTCTCCCAGACCGGCCTGACCGTCACCTTCCACAACGGCGCCCGCGTCTTCGCCAGAACCTTCTGATCCGCTTCGACGACGCCCGCCCGCCCCGGCTGTCCGGGGTGATCGCTCCGTTACGCGCGGAAGGGCAACCCCCGACCCGACCGGGAGGTCATCCGGTCGTGATCAGTCGTCTCGCGCGCACGGCCGCGCTCCCCCTCGCCCTCCTCCTGGTCACCGCCTGCGACGGCGGAGGCGAGAAGGACGCGCAACCGAAGGCCGAACCCACCCGGCACCCGGTCTTCGACCAGCCCCTCGACCGCCAGGTCTTCCTGGCCCTGCGCGAGACGCAGAAGGCGGGCAGCGCGAGCTTCACGCAGACGGTCTCCTTCGGGTCCGCGAAGGGCACGGCCGTGCAGACGCTGAGCGGCAGGCTGGACTTCGCGAAGGGGGCGGGCGAGGCGGGCGTGAAGTGGCAGGTGCCGGAGAAGTACTCCGCCGAGGTGCGGAAGACGCTCCTCGGCACCACTCCCGGCAGGGCGCCGGGCACGGCCTCCACCGGCTTCCTCGTCGACCGGCAGCGGATCCACTACCGCGCCGCCTCCTCGGGCTACTGGCTCCGGTACGACGCCGCCGACACCCTCGCCACGGGAGACGGCACCGACCCGATCGGCCACCTGCGGGGCTCCGAGAGCCCGGTCGGCGGCACCCTCCTGGAGGGCGTGGGCGGCGCGGACGCGAAGGCGCGGCAGGACGGGCCCGCGGAGGGCCGTACGTACCGGGCGGAGATGCCCTTCTCGACGGGGTGGACGATGTTCCCCGCCGACCTCCGCAAGGAGTTGGCGGCCGAGATGGGCACCAACGCCCTCCAGGCCGGCTTCCCCCTGACCGTGTCCGTGGACCGGGAGGGCAGGATCACCCACGGCCGGGCGGACCTGTCGCGGCTCCTGCGGAAGAGCGGCGCCCTCGCCGACGTGACCTCGCTGACGATGGACCTCACGCTCACCGGGTTCGGCGCGTCGAAGCCGACCGCGGCCCCCACGGGGAACGTCCGCAAGGCCGCCGATGCCGTGCTGCCCATGCGCGACGTGAAGAGCGGCGGCTGCGTCGACTTCGACAGCGGTCGGCGCGCGGCGCACGTGGTCGTGGACGTCCCCTGTTCCGGACCGTACGACGCCCGTGTCTTCACCCAGATCCCGCTGCGCCCGGGCGCGACGCCGGCGGAGACCCAGGAACGGGCCGACATCGCCTGCGCGGTCGCCCGCGACATGGCCGGCCCGGCATGGCTGCCGAAGTCTCCGGAAATCTGGGCCTGGTGGACACCGGCCCGCGTCTCGGGCCCGGGCGGCAAGGACCTGGTGACCTGCTACCTGACCACGAAGCGGGGCGACTCCTGACGGCACCGGGGCCTCTGCGATGGTGGGCGCGGACGGTTTCGAACCGCCGACATCTGCTTTGTGGGCCCGGCGCGCATCCGCCCGCTCCTTCACCGGCCGCGAGCAGCCGCGCCTTCCGGCGGATCGGTGACCCGCAGGGCGGTCACCGGGTAGCCCGCGAAGCCCTCCCGACTGTTGCCTCAAGCCTCCTGCGGACGCCGATGTGCGCAGTCGGTGACGCCAGGGACCTGATGGGCCTCTCGAGCGGTCACTAATCTGTTCGCATGATCCCGAACGAAGACCGCCGGTTCCCCGCTGCGCTCGCCGCTGCCATGGCGATCCGGCTCGACCGCATAGGCGAGGACCGCGTCGACTTCGAACCCTACGAGTCCTTCCTGGCTGCCGACGAGACGACGGACTGGCTCCGTGCGTGGACAGGGAACAACGACCTGACCGGCGATGACTTCCGCGTCTTCGGCCAGGACGGAACCGGCGGATACGCAGCCTTCTGGCTCGTCCGTCCCCGCCGGGACCTGGCGGAGCAGCCCGTTGTCTTCATGGGGTCCGAAGGGGAGACTGCCGTCGTCGCCCGCGACCTGAGCGCCTTCCTGTGGCTGCTGGCTGACGGCTTCGGCCCGTGGGAAGCGGCCGCCTTCCACGAGCCCGACTGGGCTCCCCAGGCCGACGAGGACCTGGCGGCCATCGCGGAGAAGTACGCCCCCGGCCGGCGGGCATCGGCCCAGACGATCACCGCGGAAGCCACACGGGAGTTTCCCGACTTCGACGACATCATCATGGGACTGTGCCGCTAGGGCGTGTCCGGAGGATCACGCTTCGAGGTCGAGGGTCCGGAGGTCGTAGAGATAGGAGCGGTCGTCTTTGAAGCTTCGCCAGACGGTGGCCGGGGGTTCGGGTTCGTCGGCGTGGCTGTCGAGGGGATGGGCGGTGACGAGGCCGCCGGCGATCTCGCAGTGCCAGCCGTCGGTCGGCGACCATACACACCACACGTTCCCGTCCGTCCGGCGGTAGGCGGGACGGCCGTTGCGCTCGCCGTCGCGTTCGAAGCGGTGGCGGAGCCCGTCGACGTGGCGCACGAAGGTGAAGGATGCGAGTGCCGTCATACCTTCGGCACTGTACGGGACGACGCTGCCGGCGGCTGGGCGGTTCCGAGCGTGACCGGGTGACCGGAGCCGGATCGCGGCGATGCTGACGGGGCCGTGGAAGACAGAGGCCCTCCGGCCGGGGCGGGCGGCGACAGCCGGGGGTTCTTGAGCCGGTTGATCGTGTGCTCGACCTCGCACGGCGCACCGTCGCCGTGCGGCGTGCCCTGGCCGAGGCACGGACGGACAAGGCCCAGGTCCCCGGTTCAGTACCGGTGACCTGGGCCTTTGTCGTGCTACCTGCTGGTGGGCGCGGACGGTTTCGAACCGCCGACATCTGCTTTGTAAGAGCAGCGCTCTACCCCTGAGCTACGCACCCGTGGAAGAGGCAACAGCCTACATGGCCCGTGGGTGGGTGCCGCAAACCGATACGGCCGAGGGGCGGGGGGTAGCCCCACCTCAGGGACGGTGGGTCGCCGGATCGTGACCGGGGGTGTGCGGGCCGTAGCTTCGGGGGGTCGTCGTGTTTCTTCTGGGGGTTGGTCGTGGGTCGTCGGAGTCGGGTGCTGGTCGCGTGCGGTGGGGTTCTCGTCGGGCTGCTCGGGGTCGTCGGGTGCGGGACCGCCGACGCCGAGGGGGCGCCCGTGGAGAGGAAGAGCTTCGATCTGGAGGGGAGCGCGCTCACCGTCGACTCCGACCATTCACGGCTGGTGATCACGCCCGCCGACATCGACGAGGTGCGGGTCGAGCGGCAGGTCGACGGATGGGTGTTCATGGGATCCGGGCCCGAGGCCAGCTGGAAGCTGGTCGACGGGCGGCTGACGCTGCGGGTCGAGTGCGACGCCGTCGCCTCGAACTGCGCGGCCGTGCACCGGATCCAGGTGCCCCGGAAGGTCGCCGTCGCCGTCGAGAGCGACAACGGCGACGTGACGGCCGAGGGGCTCGCCACGCCCCTGAAGGTGCGGACCGACAACGGGGACGTGCGGGTGCGGAAGGCCGGCGCGGCGCTCGATCTCGGCAGCACCAACGGGGACGTCGTCGTGGACGCCGGCACCACGTCGGCCGACCTGGCCGTACGGACCGACAACGGGGACGTCCGGCTCGCCCTCGGAGCCGTACCCCGGAACGTCGAGATCGCCACCGACAACGGCGACGTCACCGCGGAGCTGCCGAAGGCCGAGTACGCCGTGGCCGGGAGCAGTGGGAACGGGGACGTGCGGATCGACGTCCCCCGGCGGGACGGGAGCGGGAACGCGGTGCGCGCGCGGAGCGAGAACGGGGACGTCACCGTTCGTACGGTGAACTGACCGGCCCGTGTGTTCGTCCCTACCGGGTGGGAGAATGGTCCCGGACCGGGCACGGCGGACACAGCACGGGGAGAGGCACGTGGCGGCGAGCAAGACGAGGAGCGCGTCGGCGCCCGGGATTCCTTCCGCGTTCCGGCTGGCGCTCCTGCTGCCGCTGGTGGCGGGAGCGGTACTTCCCGGGGCCTTCGCCGGGGGCGGGACCCGACGCTGGTTCGGGGGCCGGGGCGAGGGCCAGCGGGCCGAGGCGCAGGCCGCCAAGGACGCCGCCGCGGCCGCGTTCTACGAGCTCGACACCGCCCAGCGCGGGCTGCGGATCTCGATGGAGACCATCACGGCCGTCGACAGCTCCCCCGAGGCGCGCGACGTCGTCGCCGGCTTCGAGGCGCTCGGGCGCCGCATCGACCAGGTCAGCCACGTGTACATCACCGCCGTCGACGCCCACGACCTCGACCGCGACGAGCTGGACGCCGCCACCGCCTCCCGGGCCCGCACCGAGCTCACCCGCGCCAAGGACGAGCTGGACCGGGTCAAGGGCGAGCTGGACCGGTTCGAGGCCGGGCTCGCCCCCCTCCTCGGGCGTGCCGAGACCCAGCTCGCCCGGCTCGCGCCCGCCGTCGAGCGCGCCCGGCAGGCCCTGCGCGGCGCGAGCGACGCCCTCGACGCCGCACGGGAGGGCGGGCTGCGCGCCGACGACCTCGCGCTGCGGCTCGCCCGGCTCGGGCCCGAGCTGACCCGGCTCAACGAGGGCGCGGGCCGGCACGGCGTCCCCGAGACCCTCCAGCGGGCCGACCGGGTGCTGCGGGACGCCGAGGCCGTACGGACGGAGGCCGAGCGGCTGCCCGAGCGCGCCGCCGAGATCGACCGGCGGCTCGTCTCCCTGCGTACCCGCACCGAGGCGCTGACCACCCGTACCGAGGGCGTCGAGCCCGTCCTCTCCGAGCTGCGGCGGCGCTTCTCCGCCGCCTGCTGGCAGGACCTCCAGCACGTGCCCGAGCAGGCCGCCGCGAGCCTCGGGCAGGCCGGGGAGCGGCTCGCCGAGGCCGGGCGGGCACGGGCCGAGCAGCGCTGGCCCGACGCCACCTCGCTGCTCTCCACCGTCCGCGCCCTCCTCGACGCGACCGACGAGGCCGTCTCGGCCGCCGGCGACCGGCTGCGCCGTCTGGAGGCCGTCGCGAAGGACCCGAACGCCGAGGTCGACCGCGCCCGGTTCGCCGTACGGGACGCCCAGCGGCTCGCCATGGACGGGCGGACCACCCCCGACCCGCGGCACGCCGCGCCCCTCGACCAGGCCGTCGCGCGCATCGACCGGGCGGTCGCCTCCCTGGAGGGGCGGCACCCCGACTACTGGCACTTCCTGACCGAGCTGGAGGACGTCCGCGCCACCGCCGCCCGGGTCGTCGGGCAGATCCGGGAGGAGCGGGGAGGCGGCGCCGGTCACTGACCGACCGGGCGGCCGGATTCGCCGGGGCCGCCTCCAGGGCCTGTCCGGCGGATCGGCGGTCGCGGCCCCGGCCCTGATCCGCCGGGCAGCCTCTAACCTGTCCCCATGCCTCGTTACGAATACCGCTGCCGCACCTGCGGCGACACCTTCGAACTCAGTCGGCCCATGGCCGAGTCCTCCGACCCGGCCGCCTGCCCCGCCGGGCACGGCGACACCGTGAAGCTGCTCTCGGCCGTGGCCGTCGGCGGAACCGGCACCGCCGCCCCCGCGCAGAGCGGCGGAGGCGGCGGTTGCTGCGGTGGGGGCTGCTGCGGCTGATCCCCCAGAAAGGGGTCAGCCCGCGGCCGCCGCGCGGAAGCGGCGCAGGATCTCCTCCCCCGCCGCGACCCCCCGCTCCGCGAGGACGTCGAGGTGGGGGGCGGTCCAGTCGCTGTCGGCCAGTTCGCCGTGGCCCGGGCGCCAGGCCCGGTCCGCGGCGAGCAGCAGGTCGGCGTCGAGCAGGGAGTCCCCGGCGGCCAGGGTGAGCCCGGCGCCGGTGCGGCGGGCGAGTTCGCGGACGGCCGCGCTCTTGGTGAGCGGCTTCGGCACCGCGTACACCTTGCGGCCCTGGAGCGAGACGGTCCAGCCGCGCTCCCCCGCCCAGTGGCCGAAGCGTCCCAGCCACTCCTCGGGGAGCCGTTCGCGCTCGACCACCAGGTAGGCGAAGAGGTCCTCGGCCACCCGGTGCTTGCGCACCCAGGACAGGTCCGTGGTGGCGGTCAGATAGGCGCGGATCTCGGAGAGCGGCGCGCACTCGCCGGCGATCCGGTCGAGGACGGAGGCGTGCCAGTCCGGGTCGGAGACGCCGTCGACGAGGATGTGCCCGCCGTTGGCGCAGATCGCGTACTTCGGCTCGGTGCCGGGGAGTTGGATGCGCTGGTACTGCTTGCGCGTCCGTGTCGTGGTGGGCACGAAGACCGTCTCGTCGGACAGTCGGGCCAGGAGGGCGGCGGCGTCCTCGGTCATGTAGGAGAGCGGCTTGGACTCGTGGACCTCGACGCAGAGCAGCCGGGGTGCGAGCGCGTCGGGCATGCCGAGGGCGAGGGCCGCGGACGAGTAGATGAGGGTGCGGTCGAGGTCGCTGGCGACCAGGACCGGGGCCGAGGTGCGGACCGGGGCCGGGGGCGCGGCCTGGACCTGCGCCTCGGCCGGGGCCCGCACCGGAGCCGGGGTCGGGGGCCGGGTCGGGGCCGGGGGCTGGATCGGATGCGTGCCCGTCGTCGTACTCACCGGGACACCACCGCCTTGCCGTCGGCGCCCGTCGCACCCCTGGTGTACTCGGGGTGGATCAGTCCCACGCAGCTGTACGGGAGGCCGTCGACCTCCTCGACCGGGACGCCGCGCTGCTCGGCGAGCAGCCGCACGTGCGCGAGGTCCGCGCCGGCGCCGCGCTTGGCGAGGATCTTCCAGGGGACGCGGCGGAGCAGGACGCGGGTGGTCTCGCCGACGCCCGGCTTGACCAGGTTGACGTCGTGGATGCCGTACTCCTCGCTGATCCGCTCCACGGCCGCCCAGCCCTCCCAGGTGGGGGCGCGGTCGGCGGTCAGGAGCTCCTTGACGTCCGTGTCGACGGTCGCGGCGACCTCCTCGAAGCGGGCGGCGACGGCGTCCAGGAAGGCCCCGGAGACGTCGGAGCCGGCCAGCTCGCGGTAGAACTTGGCGCCGTGGAAGTCGTCCGGTCCGACCAGGTCGGAGCGGAGCACGGTCCGGGAGATCAGGCCGGAGACCGTGGAGTTGAGGCAGGCGGAGGGGATGAGGAAGTCCTCGCGCGTGCCGTAGGTGCGGACGCAGGAACCGGGGTCGGCGAGGACCGCGATGTCCGGGTCGAAGCCGTCGAAGTCCTTCAGGGCCTCGGCGAGTTCGCGGGTGATGGCGCCCTTGCCGGTCCAGCCGTCGACGAAGACGACGTCGGCGGGGTCGTGGTGGGCGGCGAGCCAGCGCAGCGCGTTGGCGTCGATGCCCCGGCCGCGCACGATCGAGACGGCGTAGTGCGGCAGGTCGAGGCCGTGGCGGGCCCGGGCCCAGCGGCGCATGAGGACGCCGACGGGGGTGCCGGCGCGGGCGAGCGAGACGAGCACGGGGGTGCCGGGGCGCTCGGCGAGGACGGTCTCGGTGACGGTGCCGACCGCGCGGGCGATCCGGGCGGCGGAGGCCTCCAGGGCGGCGTGGAAGAGCTCCTGGTAGCGCTCGCTGGGCTGGTACTCGACGGGCAGCGACTCCGCGTAGTGGGCGCCGCCGCTCTGGATGGCCTCCTCGCGCTCCTCGGTGGGGGCTTCGAGTTCGACGTCCGAGAGGTCCTGGAGCAGCCAGCCGACCTCTTCGGGTGCGTAGGAGGAGAAGGCGGGGCCGCGGAGGGGCTCGGGCAGCATGGAGCTCCTTTCGGGAGCTTCGGTGGCGTCGGGAACTTCGGTGACGGTGTCGTCGGCGGTGGCTTCGTCGGCTCCGCTGTTCTCGACGGTTCGCGTGGTCCCGGCGGTTCCGGGGGTGTACGGGGCGGCTTCGGGCGCGCGGGAGGGCACGTACGAGGGGACGACCGCGAGCACCACGTGCGGCACGTGCTCCCCGAGCCGGGCCAGGAGGCCGCCCGGGGCGTGCAGGGCCGGGGTGTCGGCGGCGGAGTCGACCACGAGGACGACGGCGTCGAAGCCCCCGCCCGCCACGTTGTAGGCGTAGCGCTCGCCGGGGCCGTCGGCCGGGTCGTCGTGGGCGGGGAAGACGAGCCGGGTGCGGATCGCGTAGCCGGGGTCGTCCACGGCGAGGACGGGCGAGCGGGTGGTGGTGGAGTAGCGGACGTCGTGCCCGGCCTCCTCCAGGGCGGTGCCGAGGCGCAGCGGGGCGTACATCAGCTCCTCGAAGCCGAGGACGAGAACGCGGCCGGTGCCGGGACGGCTCCGCAGCGCCTCCCCCACCCCGGCCGCCAGGGACGGCAGGGCCGCCTCCAGGCGTTCCCGGTGCTCCGGCGTGAAGCCGTGGCGGCCGCCGTCGGGCAGGTCCCGGGGCCAGTCGAGGACGGCCCGTACGAAGGCGGAGGCCAGGGGTACGGTCTCCGGCTCCCGTATCGCCCCGTGGCGCGCCTCGTGCTCCGCCACGAGGGCCCGGCCCTTCTCCAGGACCCCTTCCGGGAGGCGCACGGTGCCGGCCGCGCGGGCGACCAGGTCGACGCGGGCACCGATCTCCTCCGCGAAGGCGTCCAGGCGGTCGCGGTCGGCGGCCGCGCGCATGTCCACGAGGGCGACGACGACGTACCGCTCGCGCGGGTGGCGTTCGTGCAGGTCGCGGATGGTGTTGAGGACGGTGTTGCCGGTGGAGAACTCGTCGTCCACCAACACCAGGGGGCCGTCGCCGGCGAGCAGCTTCGGGTCCTCGGGTAGCAGCAGGTGCGAGGTGGCGTGGGAGTGGGACTCCTCGAAGCCGCCCGCGGGGGCGACGCCGGGCACCGGGCGCCGGGTGGAGTGGAGGTACGGGGCGAGGGCGAGGCCGTCGGCGACGGCGTGGCCCAGGGCGGTGGCGGTCTCCGCGTAGCCGAGGACGACGGCGCGGGCGGCCTCCTCGTCGCCGAGGAGCGCCCGTACGCGCCGGCCGAGGTCGAGCCCCGCGCCGTACACCACCGAGGGGCGCTGGGGCACGTGCTTGCCGAGCACGCCGGAGACGAGCAGGTGCGCGCGCTTGGGGTTGCGGCGCAGTGCGAGGCCCAACAGGGCGGGCAGCTCCTCGTCGCCGATCAGTTCGACGCCCAGTCGCTCCGCGACCCACGTTCCGGTCCACACCACGTCGTCGACGTCCCTTCGTCAGCCGGCCAGTCCGGCGGTGAGCAGCTCCACGAAGCCGACGTCCTCCTTGGCGACGCCGAAGACCTCGGCGCGCAGCAGGATGCGTTCGGCCCACGCGCGGTGCGGCTTCACTTCGTTCATCTTGTTCGTGTACGCGGAGCGGAGCACCCCGCCGCCGCCCCGTTCGGGCCGCAGGATGTCCTGGGCGTCGCTCCACTCCTCGTGGCTGACCACGGAGAGCGCGTGCACCGGCAGCACGTGGGTGGGGTGGATGCAGGTCTTGCCGAGCAGGCCGTTGGCCCGGTCGAGTTCGATCTCGCGCAGCAGGCCGTCGAGGTCGTGCTCGATGAGGGCGGTGCGCAGGTCCTCGGCGCGGCCCTCCAGGAAGGGGCTGCGGCGCAGCTGGGGCTTGAACATGCGCTCGCCGGGGCGGAAGTACTCCCAGACGGGGCCGGTGATGGTGAAGCCGGTGCCGTCGGCGCGGCCGAGGACGTTGACGACGTCGGAGATGACGTGGGCGACGACCTTGACGTCGTAGGCGGTCATCTCGGGCGAGCGGCGGAGTCCGTAGGCGGAGCAGAAGTCGGTGACGCCGAGGCGCAGGGCGAGGACGTGGTCGCGGTACTTGTCGGTGATCGAGGCGATGCCGGCGAGGGTCTCGACCCGGGTCTCCAGGTGGAGGAGCTCGGGGGACTCCAGGACGGGCATGGCGAAGAGGCGCCTGCCGCTGGTCCGCTCGGCCTCGACGAGCGCTTCGAGGAAGGCGCGGCCGCGGTGCTCGGTGAATTTGGGCAGTACGAATCCGGACAGCAGGTGAATCGTTTCGCCGAGGCGGTCGACCAGATCGGTGATCTGGTCGGGCTCCCGGACCCGGATGAAGAGCAGGGGGACGTCCGTCCCGCCGGCGGCGAGCTCCGCGAACTCCCGGACGAGGTTGTCCTCGCCGGCCTCGACGTCGGCGTCGCCGATGGAGTCCTCCAGGCAGAGCACCATGGAGACCACGCCGCGGGCGGCCTGCTTGCGCACGGCGTCGGCGAGCCGGGGCCGGGTGGCCGGGCTGTAGAGGGTGGCGCCCAGGGCCGCGGCGAGCGTGCGGGCGGGCGATCCGGCCGTGAACTCGACCGGCTCCCGGTGGAACAGTCCGGCCCGCTTCACGGACGGGATGTGCCCGAAATGACGCATATGAGTATCCCGTCTGCCTCTCTGTGTCCCGACGACACGTGGCCGGTAATAGTACGTAGATGCGGGTGACCCCGGTTCCCCCAGCGTATGAAATCCAGGTAACCCGTTCGCGTCCGTCGGTCTCGTCCCGGTCTCGGTGCCGCCCCCGCGTTGTCCGCGGGTCGGCCGGGAGGGCAGGATTGCGGTCATGACGCACGCGATGCTGAAGGGCTCCAACGTCCCTCTCGACACCGCGGCCGTACGGGCCGTGCTCCGCTGGACCCCGGGCCCCGGGGTCCCCGACGTGGACGCCTCGGCCCTGCTGCTCGGGCCCTCCGGGCGCGTGCGGTCCGACGAGGACTTCGTCTTCTACAACCAGCCGCGCCACCCCTCGGGGCTCGTGCGGCGGCTGCCGAAGAAGCGGGACGCCGCGGGCCTGACGGACACCGTCGAGGCCGACCTCGGCCACCTCGACGCCTCGGTCGACCGGGTGGTCGTCGCCGCCTCCTCCGACGGCGGCACCTTCCGCTCCGTCTCCGACCTGCGGATCCTGCTGTACGACGCCACGGGGCCCGAGCGCGAGCCGCTGGCCCTGTTCGAGGTGACGGCGGAGACCGGCGAGGAGACGGCGGTCATCTGCGGCGAGCTGTACCGGCGCGGGGACGGCTGGAAGTTCCGCGCGGTGGGGCAGGGCTATCCGACGGGCCTCGTCGGCCTCGCCACCGACTTCGGCATCTCGGTCGACGAGGACGCCCAGGAGGAGGCCCAGGGGGGCCGTGACGGCCTCCCCGGGGGCCCGGACGCCCCTCCGGCCCCTCCGGCCCCGGAGGGCGCCCACGAGGGGGCCCCGGGCCCCGACCCGGACGCGACCGCCGTGGTCCCCCCGCCCGTGCCGCCGCAGCCCGCGGTGCCGCCCCGGCCGGACCGGGCGCCCGCCTACGGCTACCCTCAGCAGCCCGTGAACGTCCCGGCCCCCGCGTACGGCTATCCGCAGCCGGTGGGCGCCCCCGAGCAGCACCCGTCCCCGGACTTCCGGATGCCGCCGATGGGTCCCCAGTTCGTCACGTCCTGAGGCGGCCCGGGCGGGCACGGCGCCCGCCCGTCACGTCTTGGTCTTGTAGCCGCGGCCCCACTGGAGGCCCCAGCCGTACAGCCGGTCCAGCTCCGCCTGGAAGCCGTACACGAACCGCACCTCGCGCCGGACCGTCAGGTCGCCCTTGACGTTCTCCAGGGAGAAGACCGCGCAGGAGCGGGCCTGCGGGGCGCGCTCGTCGAGCTCGATCTCGATCCGGGGGCCGTTGCTCGGGTAGAGCGTGACCTTGGCGTGGGTGCGGTCGAAGGCCGGCGTCTGGTCGTAGATGTAGACGAAGAACAGCAGCCGCTTGATCGCGTCCCGATGGTCCAGATTGACGAAGATCGTCTCCCCGGAGGAGCCGCCGAAGCGATCGTCCCCGCTCAGCTTCACGTACGGGGCCGCGTTCAGGTCGCCGAAGAAGTTGCCCAGCGGCTGCACCACGCCCTTGGAGCCGTCGGCCAGCTCGTAGAGGCAGCCCAGGTCGAGGTCGACGTTGACCATGCCCTGGGTGTGGGCCTGGACGACCTCGGGCTTGAAGAGCTGGGCGGGGTTGCGCAGCAGCCGGCCGCTCTGGCGGGAGCGGCCCTCGATGTCGGAGGTCCGCATCCGCCAGGAGAGGTTCACCCGGAGGTTGCCGGTGGCGGCCCCCTGCTTGGTGAGCGAGACGGACGGGCGCCGTTTCGTCAGGTCGATCGCGTTCGACACGGAGTTGCCCGAGTCGAACTGGGCCGCCCTCCCCGCGAACAGGTTGTCCCAGAAGGCCATGCCGCCCCACCCCCACCGCTCGTCCGTGTCCGCACATGCCCGCGGGGCGGCCGGGTGCTCCGGCCGCCCCGCAGTGAAGCGTTCCTCACCGCCGGGGGTGTCACACCCCCGACGTCACCTCTGTCTTGTCTCCCGAGGAGCCGCCCCCGGCCGCCGCGAGCGCCTTGTTGCGGCGGACGGACGACCAGAAGGACAGCGCGATCAGGACGACACCGATGGAACCGGTGATGAGCTCGCTGATCTCGTGCTGGATGGTGACGAGCAGGATGACGGCGAGCGCGCCGATCGCGTAGTGCGCGCCGTGCTCCAGGTAGACGTAGTCGTCGAGGGTGCCCTCGCGGACCAGGTAGACCGTGAGCGAACGGACGTACATCGCGCCGATGCCGAGGCCGAGCGCCATCCAGAAGATGTGGTTGGTGATGGCGAAGGCGCCGATGACGCCGTCGAAGGAGAACGAGGCGTCGAGGACTTCCAGGTACAGGAACAGGAAGAACGCGGCCTTGCCGGCGAGGCCGACCGCCGAGACGGGCTTGCCCTCGGCCTTGGCCTTCTCCTCCTCCTCGTGCTCGCGCTCCTCCTCTTCCTCCAGCTTGTTCTCGAAGAAGCCGGAGAGGCCGCCGACGATGAGGTAGGTGATCAGACCGGCGACGCCGGAGAGCAGCACGGTCGTGGACTTGTCCATGTGGCCGGCGCTGGTGTGCGCGTGCGTCGCGAAGGTCATCGCCGTGACGAGCAGGGCGATGAGCGCGACGCAGACCGACAGCATGTCGACCTTGCCGAGCTTGGCCAGCGGACGCTCCAGCCAGGCGAGCCACTTGTGGTCGCGGTCCTCGAAGATGAAGTCGAGGAAGATCATCAGCAGGAACATGCCGCCGAAGGCGGCGATCGCCGGGTGGGCGTCCGTGACCAGGGCCTCGTACCGCTCGGGCTCGTCCAGGGCCAGCTGGACGGCTTCGATGGGACCGACCTTGGCGCTGATGGCGACGATCGCGACGGGGAAGACCAGCCGCATGCCGAAGACCGCGATCAGGATGCCGATGGTGAGGAAGATCTTCTGCCAGAAGGCATTCATCTTCTTCAGGATTCCGGCGTTGACGACCGCGTTGTCGAAGGACAGCGAGATCTCGAGGATCGACAGGATCAGAACGACCCCGAACGCCTCCCACCCCCACTGCCAAGCGGCGAAGGCCAGGCCGAGCGCCGTGACGGCGAACGACCAGCCGAAGGTTTTCAGAACCACTGTCTACCCCATCGTGAAATTACATGGCTTTACGAAACGTTGACCCCGAAGTCTAGAGCGATGCCCCGCAACCCGGACGCGTACCCCTGACCCACCGCCCTGAACTTCCATTCGCCGTTGTAGCGGTAGAGCTCGCCGAAGATCATCGCGGTCTCGGTGGAGGCGTCCTCGGAGAGGTCGTAGCGGGCGAGCTCCTGACCGTCCATCTGGTTCACGACCCGGATGAAGGCGTTGCTGACCTGGCCGAAGCTCTGGCCGCGGTTGTCGGCGTCGTGGATCGAGACCGGGAAGACGATCTTGTCGCAGTGGGCCGGCACCTTGGTGAGGTCCACGATGAGGGACTCGTCGTCCCCGTCACCCTCGCCGGTGAGGTTGTCACCGGTGTGTTCGACGGAGCCCTCGGGGCTGCGGAGCTGGTTGTAGAAGACGAAGTACTCGTCGCCGAGCACCCGGCCGGCCTGGCAGAGCAGAGCGCTGGCGTCGAGGTCGAAGGGGGCTCCGGTGGTGGAGCGCGCGTCCCAGCCGAGCCCGACGAGGACCTGGGTGAGGTTGGGTGCGGCCTTGGAGAGGGAGACGTTGCCTCCCTTGGCGAGCGTGACGCCCATGGTTCTGTTCCTCCCCGGTGGATGATGAGGCACGTCCGGCGCCGCACTTCCGAGTGCGGCGCCGGACGGTTCGTGCGGTTCGGCTCAGACGTTGACGCCGAAGTCCTGCGCGATGCCGCGCAGGCCCGAGGCGTAGCCCTGGCCGACGGCGCGGAACTTCCACTCCGCACCGTGGCGGTACAGCTCGCCGAAGACCATGGCGGTCTCGGTCGAGGCGTCCTCGGAGAGGTCGTACCGGGCGATCTCGGCGCCTCCGGCCTGGTTCACGACGCGGATGAACGCGTTGCGCACCTGGCCGAAGGACTGCTGGCGGTTCTCCGCGTCGTAGATCGAGACCGGGAAGACGATCTTGGCCACGTCGGCCGGCACGCCCGCCAGGTTGACCTTGACCTGCTCGTCGTCGCCCTCGCCCTCGCCGGTGAGGTTGTCACCGGTGTGCTCGACGGAGCCGTCGGCGCTCTTCAGGTTGTTGAAGAAGACGAAGTCCTGGTCGTTGCGGACCTTGCCCTCCTCGCTCACCAGGATGGCGCTGGCGTCGAGGTCGAAGTCCGTACCGGTGGTGGTGCGGACGTCCCAGCCCAGACCGACGGTCACGGCGGTGAGGCCAGGGGCCTCCTTGGTCAGCGAGACGTTGCCGCCCTTGCTGAGGCTGACTCCCACGAGTCCCTCCATAGGTTTCCAGGGGCAGCGCCCCCAGTCGTGCGTTGGCATCGGATCAACGTCTGGATCCTAGTGAGGGGTTCCCGGTCGAAACAGTCGATTCGCCCGGTGAATCCGCGGGTGTCGGCCCCGGAACCCCTCAGGAAGCCGTTCCGGGACCCCGCCGGGGCCCCGTCGCGCCCCTCAGAGGGCTTCGAGCGCCTTCACGTAGTCGGCGGTGTCGCGGGCGTCCGGCAGGGCGTTGACGACGCTCCAGCGGACGAATCCCGCCTTGTCGACGACGAAGGTGCCGCGCACCGCGCAGCCCTTCTCCTCGTCGAAGACGCCGTAGGCGCGGGAGGTCTCGCCGTGCGGCCAGAAGTCGGAGAGCAGCGGGAACTCCAGGTCCTCCTGGTCGCCGAAGACGCGCAGGGTGGGGACGGAGTCGGCGGAGACGGCGAGGAGCTGGGTGTCGTCGTTGACGAAGGACGGGAGGTGGGCGCGGAGCTCGCGCAGTTCGCCGGTGCAGACGCCGGTGAAGGCGAAGGGGTAGAAGAAGAGCAGGACGTTCTTCTCGCCGCGGAAGCCGGAGAGCCGGACGGCGCGCCCGTGGTTGTCCTTGAGCTCGAAATCCGGGGCCTCGGTGCCGACCTCGATCGCCATCGCGTGCGCGTCCCTCTCGACGGGGCCCGGCCCGGGACGACGGAACCCGGGCCCTGGGCCGAAACGGTGAACCCCACCCTACGCCCGCCCGCGGAGGCCCTTGCCCGGGAGTCCGCGGCCGTGCGCGGAGGCGCGCCCCGTACTGCGCAGAGGCCCCCGCCGGACCGGGTCCGGCGGGGGCCTCCACGGGGATGGTTCAGCGCTTCGGGGTCGCCAGGCGGGTGCCCGCCCAGTCCTTGGCGACGACGATGCTCTTGGTCTGGGAGAGCCCAGCGGTCTGCGCGGCATCGTTGATGTCGCTCGGCTCGATGTAGCCGTCGCGGCCGGTCTTCGGCGTCAGCAGCCAGATCACGCCGCCGTCCTCCAGAAGACTGATGGCGTCCACCAGTGCGTCGGTGAGATCGCCGTCCTCGTCGCGGAACCACAGGACGACGCCGTCGGCGACGTCGTCGTAGTCCTCGTCCACGAGATCGGCCCCGATGATGGACTCGATGCCTTCACGGAGATCCTGGTCGACGTCGTCGTCGTAGCCGATCTCCTGGACCACCTGTCCGGGCTCGAACCCCAGCCTCGAGGCCGGGTTGGTCCGCTCCTCCGCGTGGTCCGCGGTCGCGCTCACGGCTTGCCTCCTGCTCATTCGGAAAATGCTGTGGGCCGCGCGTGTGCGCGCGGCGCTGGCCGTAGTCCACACGTGCCGGGGCGGATCGCGCAAGTACCCGGCCCCGGAGACCGCCGAAACGGTGACGTTTGGGGCCGTCTCGCCGCAACTTCCGGCACCGGGGGACCCCCTCCGTGATCGGGTGCGAGCGATTCGTCCGCTTTCGAGGACTTCTGACTCTTCAGTCTGCCGAACGCCCGGACGAAACGCATGCGCGAGTTGGGCGTAAGGTTGCGATTTGACCAGACCCTGGCACCCGGAGGGCGCCCCCGGGGGTTACCCCTCGGTAAAGATGACGTCCGGTGTCGACGGGGTACACGATGGACATCCCGACCGTGCCGTGGCCCCGTGACCACCCCGAACAGCGAAGGAAGAGCGTGGCTCCCGGATCCGATCGCAACCCGATCATCATTGGCGGCCTTCCCAGCCAGGTCCCGGACTTCGATCCGGAAGAGACCCAGGAATGGCTCGACTCCCTCGACGCTGCCGTCGACGAGCGGGGCCGGGCACGCGCCCGCTACCTCATGCTCCGCCTGATCGAGCGCGCCCGCGAGAAGCGCGTGGCCGTGCCCGAGATGCGCAGCTCGGACTACGTCAACACCATCGCCACCAAGGACGAGCCCTTCTTCCCCGGCAACGAGGAGATCGAGCGCAAGGTCCTCAACGCCACCCGGTGGAACGCGGCCGTGATGGTCTCGCGCGCCCAGCGCCCGGGCATCGGCGTCGGTGGCCACATCGCCACCTTCGCCTCCTCCGCCTCCCTCTACGACGTCGGCTTCAACCACTTCTTCCGCGGCAAGGACGAGGGCGACGGCGGCGACCAGATCTTCTTCCAGGGCCACGCCTCCCCCGGCATCTACGCCCGCGCGTACCTGCTGGACCGGCTGAACGAGGCCCAGCTCGACGGCTTCCGCCAGGAGAGGTCGAAGTTCCCGAACGGCCTCTCCTCCTATCCGCACCCGCGGCTGATGCCGGACTTCTGGGAGTTCCCGACGGTGTCGATGGGCCTCGGCCCGCTCGGCGCGATCTACCAGGCCCGGATGAACCGCTACATGGAGGCTCGCGGCATCGCCGACACCTCCAAGTCGCACGTGTGGGCGTTCCTCGGCGACGGCGAGATGGACGAGGTGGAGTCCCTCGGCCAGCTGTCCATCGCGGCCCGCGAGGGCCTGGACAACCTCACCTTCGTCGTCAACTGCAACCTCCAGCGGCTCGACGGCCCGGTGCGCGGCAACGGCAAGATCATCCAGGAGCTGGAGTCGATCTTCCGGGGCAACGGCTGGAACGTCATCAAGCTGATCTGGGACCGCTCCTGGGACCCGCTGCTCGCGCAGGACCGGGACGGCATCCTGGTCAACAAGCTGAACACCACCCCGGACGGGCAGTTCCAGACGTACGCCACGGAGACCGGCGGCTACATCCGGGACCACTTCTTCGGCGACGACCACCGGCTGCGGGCCATGGTCGAGGGCATGTCGGACCAGCAGGTCCTGCACCTGGGCCGCGGCGGCCACGACCACCGGAAGATCTACGCGGCCTACGCGGCGGCGAAGGCCCACGCCGGCCAGCCGACCGTGATCCTCGCGCAGACCGTCAAGGGCTGGACGCTCGGCCCGAACTTCGAGGGCCGCAACGCGACCCACCAGATGAAGAAGCTGACGGTCGACGACCTCAAGCGCTTCCGCGACCGGCTGCACATCCCGATCACGGACAAGCAGCTGGAGGAGGGCCTGCCCCCGTACTACCACCCGGGCCGGGACTCCGAGGAGATCCAGTACATGCACGACCGCCGCAAGGCGCTCGGCGGGTACGTGCCGACCCGGGTCGTGCGGGCGGAGCCGCTGGAGCTCCCCGACGACAAGGCCTACGCGGCGGCCAAGAAGGGCTCGGGCCAGCAGTCGATCGCCACCACCATGGCGTTCGTCCGCATCCTGAAGGACCTCATGCGGGACAAGGAGATCGGCAAGCGCTTCGTGCTGATCGCCCCCGACGAGTACCGCACCTTCGGCATGGACGCGTTCTTCCCGAGCGCCAAGATCTACAACCCGCTGGGCCAGCAGTACGAGGCGGTGGACCGCGAACTCCTCCTCGCCTACAAGGAGTCGCCGACCGGCCAGATGCTGCACGACGGCATCTCGGAGGCCGGCTGCACGGCCTCGCTGATCGCCGCCGGCTCCGCGTACGCCACGCACGGCGAGCCGCTGATCCCGGTGTACGTCTTCTACTCGATGTTCGGCTTCCAGCGGACCGGCGACCAGTTCTGGCAGATGGCCGACCAGCTGGCGCGCGGCTTCGTCCTCGGCGCCACCGCCGGCCGCACGACGCTGACCGGCGAGGGCCTCCAGCACGCGGACGGACACTCCCACCTCCTCGCTTCCACCAACCCTGCCTGCATCGCCTACGACCCGGCGTTCGGCTTCGAGATCGCGCACATCGTCAAGGACGGCCTGCGCCGGATGTACGGCCCCGAGGCCGAGGACGTCTTCTACTACCTGACCGTCTACAACGAGCCGATCCAGCACCCGGCCGAGCCGGAGGACGTGGACGTGGAGGGCATCCTCCAGGGCATCCACCGCTTCAAGCCGGCCGAGTCGGGCACGATCCCCGCGCAGATCCTGGCCTCCGGCGTCGGCGTGCCGTGGGCGATCGAGGCCCAGCGGATCCTCGCCGAGGAGTGGAACGTGCGGGCCGACGTCTGGTCCGCCACCTCCTGGACCGAGCTGCGCCGCGAGGCCGTGGCCGTCGAGGAGCACAACCTGCTCCACCCGGACGAGGAGCAGCGCGTCCCGTACGTGACGCGCAAGCTCCAGGGCGCCGAGGGCCCGTTCGTGGCGGTCTCGGACTGGATGCGCGCGGTGCCGGACCAGATCTCCCGCTGGGTCCCCGGCACGTACACCTCGCTGGGCGCGGACGGCTTCGGCTTCGCGGACACGCGGGGCGCGGCCCGTCGCTACTTCCACATCGACGCCCAGTCGATCGTGCTCGCGGTGCTGACCGAGCTGGCCCGCGAGGGCAAGGTCGAGCGGTCGGTCCTGAAGCAGGCCGTGGACCGCTACCAGCTGCTCGACGTGGCGGCGGCGGACCCGGGCGCGGCGGGCGGCGACGCGTGAGCCGTACCCCGTAAGGGGAAAGGTGAGGGGCGGCGGGACCGACGGTTCCGCCGCCCCTCACCGTTTCCCCCGGGCCACGGCTCCCGGCCTGGCCTACCGCTCCCAGATCTTGAACGCTCTGACCTCGTAGGGCGTCTGCGGCACCCAGGTCCCCTTCCCCGGGTAGGTCTCGAACTCGCCCGTCTCCTCGCACTCGGCGGACTGGTAGGCGGTGACCGGCCGCCCGGTGCGGTTCGCGAGGGACTGGGCCGAGGTGCCGGCCGGCAGGGCGACACAGCTGTCGACGTCGGTCGTGGCCAGCTCGTGGGTCCAAGCCCTGCCCTTGAAGTCAGGCTTGGGCCAGAGGCAAAGCTTCCCGGGACCGCAGGCGCCGAGCTTCGGTCCCGAGGCGGCGGGCTTGGTGGCGGGCGTGGCGGTCGCCGTGGCCGAGGCCGGCAGGGCGGTGAGGAGCAGGACCGCCAGGACGGCGGTCGTGAGGAATCGCTTCGTACACAGGTCACGCAAGGACAGGTCGCGCAAGGTTCTCAACCCCCGGTTTCGTCACTCTCCGTTACGAGAACTCTGCCGGAGGTCACCGCCTGTTGAGAAGAGGGCCAAAGCTTCTTCACTCGAACGGGCGATGGCCCCCTCCGGACCGGATCCGGAGGGGGCCATCGAGGAAAAGGAAACGCGCAGGTCAGATGTGGGCTCCGCCCATGCCCGCCTCCGCGTTCTCGCCGCGCTTGGTCAGCAGGGCGACGGCCGCCGCGACGACCGCGACGACACCGGCGACGGTGAAGGCCAGGCCCATGCCCTGGAGGAAGGTGTCGTGGATCACCTTGGTGATCACCTGGACGAGGTCGGGGGTCATCCCCGGCGCCTTGGCCAGCTCCGGCGGGGCCATGCCGAACTCGGCGGCCTGCTCCAGCTGCGGGTTGACCGGGGCGGGGATGCCGGCCGCCTTCCAGTTGTCCGCGAAGACGCCGGAGACCTTGGAGGACATGACGGCGCCGAGCACGGCCGTGCCGAGCGCGCCGCCGACCTGCATGGCGGCCTGCTGCAGACCACCGGCCACGCCGGAGAGCTCCAGCGGGGCGTTGCCGACGATGACCTCGGTGGCGCCGACCATGACCGGGGCGAGGCCCAGGCCGAGGAGGGCGAACCAGAGGGACATGGCGAGGGTGCCGGTCCCGGCGGAGAGCGTGATCATGCCGAACATCGCGGCGGCCGTGCAGACCATGCCGCCGACCAGCGGCACGCGCGGGCCGAACTTGGTGATCAGCGCACCGGCCAGTGGCGAGGAGACGATCATCATCGCGGTCAGCGGCAGCAGGTGCAGACCGCTGTCGACCGGGCTGAGACCCTTCACGCCCTGGAGGTAGAAGGTCACGAAGAACAGGCCGCCCATGAAGGCGAAGGCCATCAGGACCATCAGGACCACACCGGCCGAGAGCGGCACGGAGCGGAACATGCCCAGCGGGACGAGCGGCTCCTCGACCTTGGTCTCCCAGACGGCGAAGAGCACGAAGAGGAGCACCGCGCCGAGCAGGCAGCCCCACGTCTTGGCGCCGCCCCAGCCCCAGGACTCGCCGGCCTTGATGAGGCCCCAGACCAGGGTGCCCATGGCGCCGGAGAGCAGCAGGATGCCGGGGACGTCGAAGGAGCGCGGCGCGTTCTCCGCGCGGTGGTCCTTCAGGATCACCAGGCCGAGGACGAGCGCGAGGACGCCGACCGGGACGTTGATGAAGAAGACGGACTGCCAGCTGACGTGCTCGACGAGCAGGCCGCCGACGATCGGGCCGCCGGCCGTCGAGGCGCCGATGACCATGCCCCAGATGCCGATGGCCATGTTCAGCTTCTCGGCGGGGAAGGTGGCGCGCAGCAGGCCGAGCGCGGCCGGCATCAGCAGGGCGCCGAAGAGGCCCTGGAGGATGCGGAAGGCGATCACGGCCGCGATGGAGTCGGAGAGGCCGATCGCGCCGGAGGCGGCGGCGAAGCCGGCGATGCCGATGAGGAAGGTCTGGCGGTGGCCGAAGCGGTCACCGAGCTTGCCGGCGGTGATCAGGGCGACGGCGAGCGCGAGCAGGTAGCCGTTGGTGATCCACTGGACCTGGGCGAGCGTGGCGTCGAGGTCGTCCTTGATGGCGGGGTTGGCGATCGCGACGATCGTGCCGTCGAGCGCGACCATCATCACGCCCACGGCGACGGCGAACAGGGTCAGCCAGGGATGGCCGCGCAGTCCCTTCGCCGGACCCGGCACGGGTCCCGGGGTTCCCCCCTGGCCCTGCGGGGCCTTTTCCACGGTGGTCTGACTAGTCATACCCGGAGGCTAGTGACAGTCACTGACAATTGACAAAGCGATTCACGCGTCGGTAACTGTCACGTAGCTCACAGGTAGGCTGAGCTGGAAGAAAAGGCGCGAAAGCGTCCGGAGGACGCCCGGAGAAGGGCCGGAGAAGATGCCCGAGAAGAGGATCCCGAGGTGACCTTGCCCGGTCTGCGCGAGCGGAAGAAGCAGCGGACGCGTGACGCGCTGATCCGGGTGGCCCTGGAGCTCTTCACCGTCCAGGGGTACGAGCGGACCACTGTCGACGAGATCGTCGAGGCCGTCGAGGTCTCCCAGCGCACCTTCTTCCGCTACTTCTCCTCCAAGGAGGAGGTCGCCTTCGCCGTCCAGCAGATGGTGGAGGAGCGCTTCGTCCGCTCCCTCGGGCAGCGGCCCCCGGCCGAGGGCCCCCTCGACGCGATGCGCAACGCCGTCCTCTCCTCCTGGGACACCATCGGCGAGGCCATCACCGCGGTCGTCCCGGTCGAGCTGTACCTGCGCACCTTCCAGTTGATCGAGTCCACGCCCGCGCTGCTCGCCGTCCATCTGCGCCGCTCCACCGAGATGGAGGAGACGATCGCCCGGATCATCGCCGAGCGCGAGGGCGTCGACGTGGACGCGGACCCGCGGCCCCGGATCGCGGTGGCCGCGTTCAGCGGGGTGATGCGGGTGACCGCGCAGATGTGGGGCCGGGGGGAGGACCAGAGCCTGGAGGCCATCCGCGCGCTCACCGAGGAGTACCTCGACCACCTCGGCCCGGCGCTCGCCCCGCACTGGCGGGACCGGCCCGGGGAGGGCCGGGGCGCTCTCTAGGGGGCGTGCAGTACGGGGTGCCCCCGGTCCGGTGCCGGACGGCTTCCGGGCCCGTTCGGTTCCGGGTCCCGCGGAAGCGTGACCTCCGTCCCACCTGGTACGGAACCGTTCCCACCGCCCCGTAGGGTGGCGGCCCGTGACACCTGCCGACACCGCTCCCGCCCCCGTCGCCGCGCGCGCCCTGCTCGCGCTCGTCGTCGTGCTCGTGCTCCTCGCGACCACCGGGTGGACCACGGTCCGGCACCAGCCCCCGCCGGGGCCCTCCCGCGAGGCCGCGCTCGCCGCCTGGGCTCGCGACCGGGTCGGTCACCGCCCGCTCCCCGGCCCGGCGGCCCCGCCCCGTACCGTCGCGGCGTTCTTCGCCGGGCTCGGCCCTGCGGACGGGGCGCGGCTCGCCGCACGGCACCCGTTCGTCGTCGGCAACCTCGCCGGCGCCCCGGTCGCCCTGCGCTACCGCGCCAACCGGATCACGCTCGCCCGCGCGTACGACGCCGAGCGCGGCAGGACCGGCGACCCCCGGCTCTCCCCCGAGGGCCGCCACGAGGCGCAGCGCCGGATCGACCGCTTCGCCTCGCTGCTGCGGCCGGGCCGGCAGATCCTCGCGTTCGACCCGACGGGGACGGGGCGGGTCGCCGAGGTGCTCGGTGACCTGGAGCGGGCCCGGCGCGTCTCGGTGGTCGTGCCCGGCGTCGACACCAACCTCCTCACCTTCCAGCGGACCCACGGCCGGTACGGGGCCCCCGCCGGCATGGCGCAGGCCCTCTACGACGCCGAGCGGCGGGCCGTGCCCGGGGCCGGGGTCGCGGTGATCGCCTGGGCCGACTACACCGCGCCCGCCGGGATCGGCGTCGACGCGCTGACCGGCCGGCTCGCCGAGTCGGGCGCCGCACGGCTCGTCGGACTGGCCGAATCGCTCCCCGGGGACGCCCGGGTGGCGCTCTTCTGCCACAGCTACGGCTCCGTGCTCTGCGGGGTCGCCGCGCCCCGGCTGCCCGCCCGGGTGACGGACGTGGCCGTCTCCGGAAGCCCCGGCATGCGGGTGGAGCGGGCCGCCGACCTCGCCACCCCGGCCCGGATCTGGGCGATGCGGGACGCGGACGACTGGATCGCCGACGTGCCGCACCTGGAGGTGGGCGGGCTCGGGCACGGGGCGGACCCGGTGGCGCCCGAGTTCGGCGCGCGGCTGCTCTCGGCGGGCGGGGCCGCGGGCCACAGCGGCTATTTCACGCCGGGGACGGTGAGCCTCGGGAACCTCGCCGCGATAGGCGTCGGCGCCTACCCGCGGCTGGTCTGCGCACGTGCCGACAGCGCTTGCCACGACGGAATATCCGGCGCGGAAGGGTCCCGACGCGCGTAGATCCCGCGATTTCGGGACCTTTCACAGGGGCGACGCCGGAGCGGGCGCCGCTTACGATGAGGCGTATGGGTGATGTGCTGGCCGGAATTCATGCCGCCTGGGAGTTCGAGAGCGACGCCCTCGTCATCCGTTTCGAACGGGGGATCCGCACGCCGAAGCTGTACCAGGTGCTGCGCGAGCGGCGCGTACCGTACGAGGCGCTGGCGTCCGTGACGCTCACTCCCGGGAAACGGGGCACCGTCGTGCTGCACGCCGTGCCGAGACCGGGTGCCGATCCGCTGATGGAGGCGGCCGCGGGGCAACTCAAGGAGAGCTCCGATCCGTACCGGCTCGTGCTCCCGACGGACCAGGAGACGCTCGCCGAGTACTACCGGGACGAACTGCGGGCGCTCCTGCCGCCGGAGCCGGAGGCCGCGGGGGCCGCCGGACACGGCGCGGGCGGGCCGTACGACGGACTCGACGCGCTCGACGGGCACGGCGGACCCGACGGGCACGGCGGACTCGGCGGTCCCGACCGGGGCGGCGCGCTCGACGCGCTCGGCGGGGCGGAGGACCCGTACGGGGCGGGCGGGGCCGTGGCGCCCGCCGAGCGGTTCCTCGTGGCGCCGCCGTCCGGGCCGCTGTCCTTCAAGGCGTACGACGGGAAGGCGAGCTTCGACGGACGTGCGGAGGTCTCGTTCCGCTGGTTCTGGACGGGGGCCTCCTCGGAGAAGTGGAAGGCGGGCGACCAGACCTTCTCGGTACGGGACCTGTGCGGGATCGAGTGGCGCTCGCCCGACGTCTTCGACGGGCACCTGCGGCTGCTGGCCCGGGACGGCGGGCCCCGGCCCACCCAGCCCGACCACGACCCGGCGTCCGTCGTCTTCGGCCTCGGTTACGGGCTCGTCCACGAGTCCCTGCCCTTCGCGGCGGCGGTCCTCGCGGCGATCCGGAGCTCGGACCGCGCCCCCGTGCCCGTCGGGTCCCGGACCCCCGGGGCGGTCGCCGAAAGGATTCGGCACCTGGGCGAGCTGCACCGGGCGGGGCTCGTGACGGACGAGGAGTTCTCCACGAAGAAGGCGGAGCTGCTCGCGGAGCTCTGAGGTCCGGGAGCGGAGCCGGGGCGGGTCCGGGGCCGGCCCCGGACCTGGGCCCGAACCCCGGCCCGAACCCCGAGGCCGGCTCCGGGACGTCCCGGGTCATACCCCGGTATCAGGCCGCACCCCGCTCCCCGGTATGACGCCGGGGACGGGGGCCGCTGCCTACGCTGGGCGGGCCATGAGCACCGAACCGCGGCCCGAACCGCCCCTCCCGCCCCGGCCCGAACCGCCCACCACGCCCCCGCCGACCGCTCCCCGGCCCGAGCCGTCCGCCGCTCCCCGGCCCCCCGGCCGCCGGTCCGCCGTCCGGGTGCGCGAGGCGTTCCGGGGTCTCGGGGCCGCGCTCACAACCCCGACCTCCCCGGGGGCGCCCCTCCTCGCCGACGCCTCCCCGCGCTGGGTGCGGCTCCTCCCGTACGTCGTCGCCCTCGCCCTCACCGCCTCGCTCCTCCCCACCACCGTCCTCCTCCTCACCGACGACTACGGCCTCAACGGCGCCCTCGCCGGGGCGTTCGGCACCGCGCAGACCGCGCCGCTGCTGCTCGCCGTCACCCGCCCCCTCCAGGCCTGGTGGATCGTCTTCGCCGCCGACGTGCTCGGCGCGCTCGTGCTGCTCGGCACCGACGGCCCGCACGCCAGCCTGTGGCCCTGGACCCCGCCGCTCGTCGTCGGCTACTGCGCGCTGATGGTCGCGCTCGGCCTGCGCGAGTCCCGCCGGGCGCTGTTCGGCGTCTGGCTGGCGACGGGCGCGGCCGGATACGTCCTGGAGGCGTTCCGGCCCGCCGGGTACACCAGCGTCCACACCCTGCTGTTCGTCCTGAGCGGGGTGCTGCTCCTGCTCACCTCGGCGGTACGCGCGCGTGGCGACGCCCAGCGGCGGCTCGTGGAGCAGGAGACCATCAGCGAGGCCGAGCGGTCCCGTCGCACGCTCCTGGAGGAGCGGGCCAGGATCGCGCGCGAGCTGCACGACGTCGTGGCCCACCACATGTCCGTGATCACCGTGCAGGCCGACTCGGCGCCGTACCGCATCCCGGAGCTTCCCGACGCGGCCCGCGAGGAGTTCGGCTCCATCGCGGCGAGCGCGCGCGAGTCCCTGGCCGAGATGCGCCGGCTGCTCTCCGTCCTGCGCAGCGACGGCGGCGGCGAGGGCGGTGGGGCCGAACTGGCCCCGCAGCCGGGGCTCGACCGGCTCCAGCAGCTGGTGGAGGCGACCGTGCGGGCCGGGGTGCCGGCCGAGCTGCGGCTCGCCGCCGACCTGGGGGACGTCCCGCAGGCGGTGGACCTGTCCGCGTACCGGATCGTGCAGGAGGCCCTGGCGAACGTCGTCCGGCACGCGCCCGGCGCCGCGACCCGCGTCTCGGTCCGGGCGGACGACGGGTGGCTGACGGTCCTCGTCGTCAACGGTCCCTCCCTGGAGGAGGGTTCGGCGGTGGAGCGGGGGGCGTCCGGCACCGGGCACGGGCTCGTCGGCATGCGGGAGCGCGTACGGTTGACCGGCGGCTCGCTGGACACCGGGCCGCTGCCCGACGGCGGCTTCCGGGTCGCCGCCCGGCTTCCCCTGCGCCCGGAGGACCCCACGTGACCATCCGCGTCATCATCGTCGACGACCAGGCCATGGTGCGGGCCGGTTTCGCCGCGCTGCTCGCCGCGCAGCCCGACATCGACGTCGTCGGCGAGGCCCCGGACGGGCTGCGGGGCGTGGAGGTGGCCCGGTCGGCGCACCCGGACGTGGTCCTCATGGACGTGCGGATGCCCGAGCTGGACGGGCTCGCGGCGGCGCGCGAGATCCTGCACCCGCCGGCCGGGGTCACGCACCGGCCGAAGGTGCTGATGCTGACCACCTTCGACGTGGACGACTACGTGTACGAGGCGCTGCGCGCGGGCGCGTCCGGCTTCCTCCTCAAGGACGCGCCGCCGGCCGACCTGATCGCGGCGGTACGGGTGGTGGCGGCGGGCGAGGCGCTGCTCGCCCCGTCCGTGACCCGCCGTCTGATCGCCGACTTCGCCGCGTCCCGCCCGGCCCCGCGCCGGGACACCGCGGCGCTGCGCCTGAACGGTCTCACCCCGCGCGAGACGGAGGTCCTGGAGCTGATCGCCCGGGGCCTGTCCAACCAGGAGATCGCGGAGAGCCTGGTCCTCGCCGAGCAGACGGTGAAGACCCACATCGGCCGGGTCCTGGCCAAGCTGGACCTGCGCGACCGGGCCCAGGCGGTGGTCTTCGCGTACGAGTCGGGGCTCGTGACGCCGGGTTCGGCCTGATCCCCGAGTACGACGGGGGGAACCCCCCGGGGGGAAAACCCCACCCCCTCCCGGGGGACGGCCGCTCCTCCACCCCCTACCCCGGTATCAGAGGGCGGTTGGCCCTCCGGTGTGACGTGCCGTCACCCACCTCCTTCCTACCTTCCTCCCGTCGCCGGACGACCGGCGCACGAACGGGAATCCGGAGAGGGAGGGCGGGCCCATGCGCCGCATGTCGAGGACCCTGATCAGCGTGGCCCTGGCGGCCGTCGCGGTCGCCGGGACGGCCGGTTGGGCGTCCGGGGACGCGCAGGAGGCCGTGACCGGGGCGCCGGTCGGGACGGGGGCGTGGGTGGGTGCGGGGCTGCCGGACCCGGGGCGGGTGGGGCCGGTCGGGATCGCGCGGTTCTTCGCGGGACTCGATCCGGTAAAGAAGAGGAAGTTGGTGCGGGAGCACCCGGGCGTCGTCGGGAATCTGGACGGGGTTCCTCCGGAGCTGCGGTACGAGGCCAACGCCCTGGTCACGGAGGGGGCGTTCGGCGGGGCGCGGGTGCTCGCGTACGATCCGCGCGGCCGGGGGCAGGTGGCCCTGGTGTACGGGGACCTGGCGCGGGCCGCGCACATGGCGGTGGTCGTGCCGGGCTCCGACGTCGACGCCGGGCACGTCCGGCCGCTCGCGGACATGGCGGCCGCGCTGCACCGGGCCACCGGCGGCCGGACGGCGGTCGTCGCCTGGGCCGGGTACACCACCCCCGTCGGCGTCGGTCTGGACGCGGCCACCGGCCGGCTCGCCGAGGCCGGGGCCGAGCGGCTCGCCCGGTTCGCGGACGGCCTGGCGGCCGTCGGGGCCGCCGAGCCCTCGGTGTTCTGCCACAGCTACGGCTCGGTGGTCTGCGGGCTCGCCGCCCACGAGCTGAAGGCGAAGGACCTGGTGGTCTTCGGCTCGCCCGGGATGCGCGCCGAGAACGTCGCCGAACTCGGCACCTCCGCGCGGGTCTGGGCGGCGAAGGACCCCACCGACTGGATCGACCGCGTCCCGAACGTCTCCTTCGCGGGCCTCGGACACGGGGCCGATCCCACCGAACCGTCCTTCGGGGCGCGCCGGATCCCGGCCGAGGACGCCGCCGGGCACGGGGGCTACTTCGCGGCCGGGACCTCGTCCCTGCGCGCGTTCGCGGCGATCGCCGAGGGGGACGTGCGATGAACGCCCTCTCCCTGATGAGCCGTACGGCCCGGCGGATCGAGGACGCCACCCCCGCCCACCGCGACCGGGCCGTCGACGGGCTGCGGGCCCTCGCCCTGCTCGCCGTGCCCACCGGACACTGGCTGCTCGGCGGCTTCACCCGCTCCCCCGACGGCGCGCTCCACAACGCCAGCCCGCTCGGCGCCTTCCCCGGGTTCGCGCCGGTGAGCTGGGTCCTCCAGATGCTGGGGATCTTCTTCCTGGTCGGCGGGTACGCGTCCGTCCTCTCGTACCGGCGCCGGAAGGGCTCCACGCGCGCGTGGCTCGGGGGGCGGCTCGCCCGGCTCGGGCGGCCGGTGCTCGGGGTCACCGCCGTGTGGGCGGCCCTCCTGCCCCTGCTCCACTTCGGGCTCGGGGTGCCCGTGGACACCCTGCGGACGGCGTCCACGCTGGTGGTCCAGCCGCTCTGGTTCGTCGGGGTCTACACGGTGGTCACCGCCCTCACCCCGTACTGCGTGCGGGCCGCCCGGCGCCTCGGGGTGTGGGCGGCGGCCCCGCTGCTCGGCTCGGTCGCCGTCGTCGACCTGCTGCGCTACGGGCCGTACGCCGACGCCGTGCCGTCCTGGCTGAGCCTCCTGAACGTCCTGCCCGGCTGGCTCTTCGCCTATCAGCTCGGCGTCTCGTGGGGCGAGGGCCGGGTGACCCGGCGCCACGCGTGGGCCCTGCTCCTCGGCGGGGCCGCCCTCTTCGCCGTCCTGCTGCTCCTCTTCGGCTATCCGGCGTCGATGGTCGGCGTCCCCGGCGAGGCCCGCACCAACTCGCATCCGCCGTCGCTGCTCGTCCTGGCGCTCGCCGCCGCGCAGAGCGGCGCAGCCGTCCTGCTCCGCGACCGGATCGGCGCGCTCCTGCGGCGGCCCGCGCTCTGGGCGCCGGTCGTGGTCGTCAACCTCTCGGCGATGACCGTCCTGTGCTGGCACCAGACGGCGATGCTCGCCGCCGCCGTCCCCGCCGCGTACGCCGGGGAGGTCCCGGGCCTGGTCGGCGCGCCCGACTCGGCCGGCTGGATCCTGGCCCGGCTCGCCTGGATGCCGGTCTTCGCCGGGCTCCTCGTCCTGATCGGGCGGTACGCGCGGCGCTTCGAGTCCCCGTGGACGGGGGCCGGGCCCGCCCGCCGCGCGCTGGCGGGAGTGCTCGCGGCGGGCTTCGGGGTCTTCGCGCTGGGGCTGGGGTGAGGAGCCTTCCCGGGGCTCGGACCTCCCGTGTGTGCTCAGACCTCCCGGCTCAGCGCCGTGAAGCTCATGTCCGGGTAGCGGTCGCCCGCCACCCGGCCGGCGATCGGCTCCAGTTCGGCCAGTTCGGCGTCGGTGAGGGTGATGCGGGTGGCGGCCGCGTTCTCCAGGAGGCGGGAGCGCTTGCGGGTGCCCGGGATCGGGACGACCGTCAGGCCGTGCACGGCGGCCCGCTGCTGGACCCAGGCGAGGGCGATCTGCGCCGGGGTCGCCCCGTGGGCGGCGGCGATCTTGCGGACCGGGTCGAGGAGGGCGGCGTTCCGCTCCGCGTTCTCGCCGGTGAACCGGGGCTGGTGGACCCGGAAGTCACCGCCCTGGAGGTCCTTGGCGGCGTCCGCGAACGCCCCGGTCAGGAAGCCCCGGCCGAGCGGCGAGTACGGCACGACGGTCACGCCCAGGTCGGCGGCGGCGGCGACGGCGCTGCGCTCCACGTCCCGGGAGAAGAGCGACCACTCCGACTGGAGGGCGGCGATCGGGTGCACGGCGTGGGCCTCGCGCAGTTCGGGCCCGGTGACCTCGCTCAGGCCCAGGAAGCGGACCTTGCCCTCCCGCACCAGCTCGGCCATCGCGCCGACGGACTCGGCGAACGGGACCTCCGGGTCGCGGCGGTGCATGTAGTAGAGGTCGATGGTCTCCACGCCGAGGCGGCGCAGGCTGTTCTCGACGGCGCTCCTGATGTACGCGGGGTCGTTGCGGATGCCCCGGTGGGAGGGGTCGTCGGCGCGCCGCTCGATGGCGAACTTGGTGGCGAGGACGACCTCGTCGCGGTGGGCGGCGAGGAAGGGGGCGAGGAACTCCTCGTTGGCGCCGAGGCCGTAGGTGTCGGCGGTGTCGATCAGGGTGACGCCGGCCTCCAGGGCGGCGTCGAGGGTGGCGCGGGCGGCGGCCTCGTCGGTGGCGCCGTAGAACTCGCTGATGCCCATGGCGCCGAAGCCCTGGACCCCGACCTCCGGTCCGTCCTGGCCCCCGAGGCGTACGGTGTCGATCCTGGTCACGCTGGTCATGTGGGTGTTCCTCCGCATGCGGTCCCGTAGTGGGCGATCTTGACGTCGAGCACGGCGAGCGTCTCCCGGAGCTCGGTGACCCGGGCGAGGACGTTCCGCCGGGTGGCCTCCAGGAGCTCGCGGCGTTCCTCGCGGGTGTGGTCCCCGGCGCGCACCAGCTCGGCGTACCGGACCATGTCGGCGACCGGCATCCCGGTCAGCCGCAGCTTGCCCACGAAGGCCAGCCAGTCCAGGTCGCGGGTGGTGAAGCGGCGCTGCCCCGTGTGCGAGCGGTCGACGTGCGGCATGAGGCCGATCCGCTCGTACCAGCGCAGGGTGTGCGCCGTGAGACCGGTCAGGGCGGCGACCTCGCTGATGGTGTAGTGCTCCCGGGTACCGCTCGTGCTCGCGATCACGCTCATGCCCCCACGCTAAAACCCTGGAGTGCACTCCAGGCAAGTGCTCCCAGTAGGCTCGGGCCCATGGAGAGCAGCCTGCCGAGCCTGGCGTCGATCGAGAACTGGCCCGTCCCCACCGCGGCCGCCGCCGTGGTCCGCGCGGACGGCACCCTGGCCGGGGCCCACGGCCCCACCGGGCGGCGCTTCCCGCTCGCCTCGGTGACCAAACCGCTGGCGGCGTACGCGGTGCTCGTCGCGTACGAGGAGGGGGCGATCGACCTGGACGAGCCGGCCGGGCCCGAGGGTTCGACCGTCCGCCACCTCCTCGCCCACACCTCGGGCCTGGCCTTCGACGAGGACCGGGTCCAGGCCGCGCCGGGCACCCGCCGGATCTACTCCAACACCGGCTTCGAGGCCCTCGGGGACCACGTCGCCAAGGCCACCGACATCCCCTTCGCCGACTACGTGCACCAGGCGGTCCTGGAGCCGCTCGGCATGGCGTCCACGGCCCTGGAGGGCTCGCCCGCCAAGGACGGCGTCTCGACCGTGGACGACCTGGTGCGGTTCGCCGCCGAGGTGCAGGCGCCCCGGCTGCTCGACGCCCGCACCGTCCTGGACGCGATGACCGTGACGTACCCCGGTCTGACCGGCATCCTGCCCGGCTACGGGCACCAGCGGCCGAACGACTGGGGGCTCGGCTTCGAGATCCGCGACGGCAAGTCCCCGCACTGGACGGGCGCCTCGTCCTCGCCGCGCACCTTCGGGCACTTCGGGCAGTCCGGCACCTTCCTGTGGATCGACCCGGACGCGCGGGCCGCGTGCGTGGCGCTGACCGACCGGCCCTTCGGACCGTGGGCGGTCGAGGCCTGGCCGCCGTTCACGGACGCGGTCCTGGCGGACCTGCGGGCGGTCTGAGCCCTGATCAAGACCTGACCAGCGTTAACAACGCTCGTGATCAATACGCCTAGTCGTCGCAGCGGGCGGCCGGCAGGGTTCCGTCCGGGCCGGTGAGGGTCACCTCGGCACGGTCCGCCAGGTGTTCCGCGTGGGCGGCCGTGCAGACCAGCTGGCGGACGGCCGTCTCCGGGAGGTCCCGTACGGGGAAGGGGGTCCGGAGCCCGAGCACCGGGACGGATCCCGCCGGGTCGGTCCCGGCCGGGGCCGCCTCCACGTGGGGCGTCCGGTCGGCGGTCCCCGGCAGGGCCGTGGTGGCGCCCGCCGCCCGCTCGGCCTCCGTCGGGCCGGCCAGGAGCGCGGCGAGGACCTTGTCGGTGGGGATCCGCCCGTGGGCCGGGGTGCCGGTGGAGATCTCGTACTCCGGGCCGAACCCCTCGTACGGCATCCGGTCGTCCCCCGAACCGTCCGCCGGGCGGGTGGGGGACGGGGACGGGGCGTGGAGGCCGACGTCGCGGGCCACCGGCAGCATCCCCCCGTCGGGGCCCAGGAAGTAGAGCGTCATCCGATCCTCGGGGACCGGCTGGACGACGACGGTCGCGGCCCCGCCCGCCTCCACGACGTCGGTCTCCCGTATGCCGCAGCCGCCGGCGGCCAGGGCGAGCAGGGCGGCCGAGGCCACGGCGGCCCGGCGCCTCACAGCGGCGTCCGTACGGTGAACACGGCCCCGCCCCCGGGCCGGTTGGCGGCCGTGACCGTGCCGCCGTGGAGCCGTACGTTCTCCAGGGTGATCGCGAGGCCGAGGCCGCTGCCCTCCGAGCGGGTCCTGGCCCGGTCCGCCTTGTAGAAGCGGTCGAAGACGTGCGGCAGGACCTCCGGGTCGATGCCCGGGCCCCGGTCGGACACCTCCGTCACCAGCACGTCCCCCTCCGCGTACAGCCGGACCGTGACCGGTGCCTCGCCGTGCCGCAGCGCGTTGCCGACGAGGTTGGCGACGACGACGTCGAAGCGGCGCGGGTCGAGCCGGGCCCTGACCCCCTCCGCGAGGTGCGGGACGACCTGGGCCGGATCGGTCCAGCGGCGGTGCTGGAGGGTCTTGCGGACGCAGTCGGCGGCGTCGACCTCGTCCGTGTGCAGCTCGGCGGCGCGCGCGTCGAAGCGGGAGATCTCCATCAGGTCCTCCACGAGGACGGCGAGCTTGCCGGTCTCGGCGCTGATCAGGCGGACCGCGCGGGCGGTGTCGCTGTCGAGGCTCCCGGCGTCCTCGTCCAGGACCTCGGTGACGGCGAGCATCCCGGCGAGCGGGGTGCGCAGTTCGTGCGAGACGTCGGAGGCGAAGCGGCGGGCGCGGGCCTCGGCGCTGCGGAGTTCGGCGACGGAGTGTTCGAGCGCGGCGGCGGACTCGTTGAACGTGCGGGCGAGGTCGGCGAGTTCGTCGCTGCCCTTGGCGTGGATGCGGGTGTCGAGGCGGCCCCGCCCCATGCTGTGGGCGGCGTGCCGCAGCTCCCGCACGGGCCGCAGGACGCCCCGGGCGGCGAGGAGCGCGGGGACCAGGGCGACGGCGAGGGCCGGCAGGGCGCCGTCGCGGGCGGCGGTGACCATGGCCTCGATGCCGGCCTCCTCCTCGTTCAGCTCCATGACGGCGTAGAGGACGAGCCCGGTGGGCCGGGCCGTTCCCTCGACGTGGGTCAGGAAGACGGCGGGGACGGCGATGGTCAGGTAGGGGGTGCCGTTCTTCACGACCCGCTGGAAGCCGGCGTGCGGGGTGGCGTCCCGGGCCTGGGCGCGGGCCCGCAGTTCGGGGGTGATGACGGTGGAGGCGGGGCGGTCGGTGGAGGAGACGCGGACGGTGCCGTACTCGGCGTAGACGCGCCAGGGGCGGGGTTTGCCCTGGCGGGCGATCCGGAGGAGGTCGGTCCGCAGGCTGTCGGGGTCGACGGGCAGGCTGACGTAGAGCGCGTCGACCTGCTCGCGGAAGGCGGAGACGGCGGTGTTCTGGGCCTGTTCCAGGATGGCGTTGCGGGCGGCCCGGTAGGTGAGGGCGGCGGTGGTGCCGCAGCCGACGGCGGCGACGAGCAGGAAGGCGAGGACGAGCCGGGTCCGCAGCCCGAAGGGGTGGGGGCGCAGGCGCGGGGCGCGCCCCCGGCGGCGGCGCCCGGAAGTGGGGCCCGTATCCGTGCTCGTACGGGTCCTCACAGCGGCCCGAAGCGGTAGCCGAAGCCGCGCAGCGTCTGGATGTAGCGGGGCTCGCCGGGGACGTCCTCGATCTTGTTCCGGAGCCGGCGGACGCAGGCGTCCACCAGCCGGGCGTCCCCGTGGTAGCTGTGCTCCCAGACGTGTTCGAGGAGCTGCTGCCGGCTGAAGACCTGCTCGGGGGCGGCGGAGAGGTGGAGCAGCAGCTTCATCTCGGAGGGGGCGAGGGCGATCCGCTCGCCCGCCTTGGCGACGGTGAGCCCGGCCCGGTCGACGGCCAGCTCGCCGTGGACCTCGACGGCGGACCGCCCGGAGCCGGGGTCCTCGATGCGCCGGAGCACGGCCCGTATCCGCGCCTCGATGACCTCGGTGCGGGCGGGCTTGACGATGTAGTCGTCGGCCCCGGCCTCCAGGCCGACGACGACGTCGAAGTCGTCGCCCCGGGCGGTCAGCATGATGATCGGGAGCTGGCTGTCCTCCCGGACCCGGCGGCAGACCTGGACGCCGTTCATGCCGGGCAGCATGAGGTCGAGCAGGAGCAGGTCCGGCCGGAACTCGCCGAGCGCGGCGAGCCCCGCCTCGCCGGTGGGCGCGGTCCGCACCTCGTGCCCGCGCCGTCGCAGCCCGAGCTCGACCCCCTCGCGGACGGAGGGGTCGTCTTCTATCAGGAGCACGCGGGGCATGGCAGGGAGTATCCCAAGGTCGTCGGGGCGGGGTCAGGCGCGGGGGGCGGGGAGGCGGAGCCGCCCCAGGAGCCCGCCGAGCAGGTCGCTCACCTCGGTGAGGCGCAGGGGCCGGGCCAGGACGGCGAAGACGGCGAGGATCGCGAGGGCTCCGGCGAGCCCGGCGGGGACGGCCCCGGCCGGGCCGGTCAGATCGGTGACGAGGACGCCGTAGCCGGTGGCGGGCACGGCGGCGACGAGCAGCCGCGCGAGCCCGGCGACGGAGCCGCCGGGCTCCTGTGCTCCCCGGCCCCCGAGCCGCCTCCGCAGCACGTACGCCGTCACTCCCCATCCCGCCCACAGCGCCAGCGAGTACGCCCCCGCCATCCCGGCGACGGTCCAGCGCGCGGGCAGTAGCAGGTACGCGGTGAACGAGAGGCCCGCGTTCAGGCCGGCGATCACCAGGTTGAGCAGGAAGGGGGTGCGGGTGTCGCGCAGGGCGTAGAAGGCGCGGGTGCACACGTACTGGCCGGAGAGGGCGATCAGGCCGGGCGCGAGGGCCATCAGGATCCAGGACATCGCGCGGATGTCGTCGTCGTCCGTCGCCCCGTACCGGAAGACCACCGTCATCAGGGGCACGGCGAGCGCGAGGAGCGCGCAGGCGGCGGGGACGACGGCGGCGGAGCTGGTCCGCAGCGCGTACGAGACGTCCCGCCGGACCCCGGCGAGGTCGCCGTCGGCCGCCGCCCCGCTCATCCGGGGCAGCAGCGCGGTCATCAGGGAGACGGTGACGATGCCGTGCGGGACGGCCCACAGGAGGTAGGCGTTGTTGTACGCGGCGAGGCCCGAGCCGCCGTCGGCCGCCGAGCCGCCCGCCGAGGTCGCGATCCAGGTGGTCACCCAGTACGCGCCCTGGTTGGTGAGGACGAGCAGCACCAGCCAGCCGGCCGACCGCAGCGGGGCCGCGAGGCCGCTGCCGCGCCAGTCGAACCGGGGCCGCCAGCGGAACCCGGCGGCGCGCAGCGAGGGCACGAGGGCGAGGGCCTGGAGCGCGATCCCGGCGGTGGTGCCCCAGCCGAGCAGTGCGGTCTCCCCCGCGCTGAGCGCGCCGCCGTCGCTCACCGCCAGGAAGAGGCCGAAGACCCCGACCACGACGACGTTGTTGAGGACGGGCGTCCACATCATGGCGCCGAACCGGCCCCGGGCGTTGAGGACCTGCCCGAGGAGCGTGAAGAGGCCGAGGAAGAGGATCTGCGGGAGGCAGGTGCGGGCGAAGGCGACGGTCATGTCCCGCTGCGCGCCCGTGTAGTCGGTGTACGCGTCCACGATGAGCGGCGCGGCGAGCACGGCGACGGCGGTGAGCGCGACGAGGGCGAGGGCGCAGAGCGTGAGGAGCCGGTCGGTGTAGGCGACGCCGCCGTCCTCGTGCTCCTTGGCGGCCTTGACCAGCTCGGGGACGAAGACGGCGTTGAGGGCGCCGCCGAGGAGGAGGGTGTAGACGATCGTGGGGACGGAGTTGCCGACCGCGTAGCCGTCGGCGACGACGGCCGCGCCGAGCGCGGCGGCGACGACGGAGGCGCGGACGAAGCCGGTGGCGCGGGAGACGAGCGAACCGGCGGCCATGAGGGCGCCGCTGCGGAGGACGGAGGGGGCCTTCGCCCTCGGGGCCCGCGCGGGGGCCGGTGTGGAAACGGGGGCCGGGGCGGGGGCGTCCGCCGCGGGCACGGACGCGGGTACGGATCCCGGCACGGGTACGGGCCCCGACACGGGTGCCGTCATCGGCGCGCCAGATAGGCCTGGAAGGCGCGGTACAGCGCCTGGTTGGTCGTGCCCCGCATCGGTGTCTCCCACTCCCCCAGCGTCTCGACGACCCTGCCGCCCGTGCCGAGCTTCCAGCGGAGGAGGCCGTGGGCACGGTCGTCCGGATCAAGGGTGGAGGGTACTCCGCGCAGGTCGTAGACGGCGGCGCCGAGGGCGTGGGCGTCGAGCAGCATGCGCCACTGGAGGGCGTTGGAGGGGCGGACCTCGCGCCGGTGGTCGGCGGAGGCGCCGGTCTGGTACCAGACGCGCCCGCCCACGGTGACCATGGTGTGCGCGGCCAGGACCTCGCCGCCGTGCCGGGCCAGGTAGAGCTTCATCCGGCCCGGCTCCTCGGCGTTGAGGACGGCGTACTGGCGCTCGTAGTACGCGAGCGAGCGCCCGAGCCGGAACCCGTCCCGCTCCTCGGTGATGCGCAGCAGCCGGTAGAACTCGGGCAGGTCGGTGGCGGAGCCGACGGTGACCTCGACACCGGCCTTGCGGGCCTTGCGCACGTTCCTGCGCCACTCCTGGTTGAGCCCGGTCCACAGGTCGTCGGCGCTGCGGCCGGCCAGCGGGACCTGGAAGACGTGCCGGGGCTGGGCGTCGGCGCCGTCCTCGGAGTCGCCGCCGCAGCGCCGCCAGCCCCGGGCCCGGAGGCGTTCGGCGACGGCGGTCCCGAGCGGGTCGACCTCGTCGGCGAGGACGTCGGAGAGCCGGCGCCCGGGCCCGGTGGCGGCCTTGACGGTGGCGGCGTCCCAGCGGCGGTGGGCGGGGCCGGGGCCGATGCGGACGGCGAAGGCCCCGGAGGCCCTCAAGTGCCCGAGGAGCGGCCCGAGCCAGCCGTCCAGGTCGGGGTCGGCCCAGTCGGCGACGGGCCCTTCAGGCAGATAGGCGAAGTATCTACGGGTCCCGGGGAAGGGCCGCAGCAGCACCAGCGCGACACCGGTCAGTTCACCCCCTTCGGGCCCCCAGCCCACCAGCTGGTGACACCACCCCTCCTTCACCCGCGCCCACGCGGGCACTTGGAGGAAGCTGGGCCCGTCCGCGCCGCCCCGGGTCGCGAGGAAGGCGCGGTACGCCTCGGGAGTCACGGGACCGAGCCGGAGAGGGGCGGGACGTCCGACGGACGCGGCCGTCACGAGCAGAGCCGACACAGCGGGGCCTCCTGGTTCCGCCCCTCGGTGGTGGGGCGCACAGCAGGCTCACAGCCGAATGCGACGGAGCCGCGCGGCGTGTGTGACCGGACGATGACCGTTCCGTCGCAGCCCACGTCACACGGGCGTTCGGAAACCTCCGGCTCGTTCCCGCCGTCCTACAGTCCGGAACATCCCACTCTTTCCCACCCGCGGAGGCCTTCCGTGCTGCCGATACGCACATCCCGTCCCACCCTCGCGGCCGTCGCCCTGGCGGTCTCCCTCACGGCCTGCTCCGCCCAGGCGGCGGACACGTCCCCGGAGGCGCGGCCCGCGGCGCCACCGGCGAAGGTGACGGTCGTGGACAAGGCGGCGGGCAAGCCGGTGACGGTGACGGCCGCGGGCGGCAAGCTGGCCGCGGTGAAGGTCACCGACGCGGAGGGCGGGGCCCTCACCGGCCGTACGGACGCGAGCGGCACGCGCTGGACGTCGGACCGCAAGGCGGCCCCGGGCACCTCGTACACGGTGGAGGTCACGGCCGGCGGCGCCGACGGCAAGGAGACGACGACCCGCTCCTCCTTCTCCACCCCGGACCCCGAGAAGGTCAACAAGCTGACCCTCGCCCCCGGCAAGAACACCACCGTGGGCATCGCCCACCCCCTCTCGATCGTCTTCGACCACCCGGTGACGAAGAAGGCGGACGTCGAGAAGCAGCTCAAGGTGACGACCTCGAACGACACCGAGGGCTCCTGGGGCTGGGTCAAGGACTGGTCGGGCCGGGACCGGGCGGACTGGCGGCCGAAGGAGTACTGGAAGCCCGGCACGAAGGTCACCCTCGAGGCCGACCTCAACGGCACGGACTCGGGCGGCGGCTGGTTCGTACGGGACTACGCCACGGGCTTCACGGTGGGCACGGCGCAGGTGGTGAAGGTGGACCTGGACAGCCACAAGCTGACGGTCCAGCAGAACGGCAGCACGGTCCGTACGATCCCGGTCTCCGGCGGCACCCCGGGCGGCGACAAGCGCTCCTGGCGGGGCACGGCCGTCCTGATGGCGAAGGAGGGCACCATCAACATGAACTCGGAGACGGTCGGCCTGGGCGACGCCTACGACAAGATGGTCGACTACTCGATGCGCCTGACCTGGTCGGGGATGTACGCCCACGCGGCCCCGTGGAACGCGCGCTACTTCGGCAACGCCAACAAGAGCTCGGGCTGCATCGGCATGAGCGACGCCGACGCGGCCGCCCTCTACGCCCTGGTGAAGCCGGGCGACCCGTTCGAGATCGAGGGCGCCGACACGAAGGGCACGGTCGCCGAGGGCAACGGCTACGGCGCGTGGAACGTGAGCTGGGCGGACTGGAAGGCGAAGAGCGCGCTGGGCTGAGCGCGGGACCGAGCCCCAACTCTCCCACCCCCACGGCTGGCTTGAACGATTCACGCCTCCGTTCCGCGATCGTCCGACTACGCTCGGCGACAAGAGCGCCGCGCGTCGCAGGCCGGAGGTGCTGACCGTGGTCAACATTCAGGAACTCGACCCCAACGGTTCTCCCCTGGACTACTACGGCTGGGAACTCCGCCGCCGGCGCGAGGCGCACACGCTCACCCAGCAGCAGCTCGGGGACGTCATCTTCTGCACGGGCGGGACGTTCTCCCGACTGATCGGCCTGGTGCTGCGCAGCCGGCTGCCCTCCTGGTTCCAACCGGTCGCGGAGTTGGAGGCACGCGCCACGTACATCTCCACGTTCCAGACGCAGGTCGTGTACGGGCTGTTGCAGACGCCGGAGTACGCGCGGGCGCTGCTCGCCGTCGAGTACCCCGACAAGGCCGAGGAGGTGACGGCTGGAACGCCAGCGCGTCCTGGAGCGCGCCGAGCCGCCCGCCCTGTGGGTCGTCCTGAGCGAGGCCGTGCTGAGGCAGGAGGTGGGCGACCGCGAGGTCATGCGCGGGCAGTTGGCACACCTGCTGACGTTCCGCGACAACTCGTGGGTCCAGATCCAGGTGCTGCCGTTCGCCGCCGGCGAGCACACGGGGCTGAGTCGTCGTACAGCGGCACCAACGGCGGCGAGTGCATCGAGGTCGCCGACGGCTTCCCCGGCGCCGTCCCGGTCCGCGACAGCAAGAACCCCTCGGGCCCGGCCCTGGTCGTCGCCCCCGGGGCGTGGCAGACGTTCGTGGACGGCCTCCGCTAGAACGCGCGCCGCATCTCCCACACCAGGACCTCCGCGTCCCCGGTCGCGAGCAGGTCGAGGCCCTTCTCGTCGGTGGTGCGGGCCGCGTCGCCCGGGGTGAGTTCCTCGGTGCCGAGGCGCACCGTGCCGCGTGTCACGTGGGCGTAGACGAAGTCGGCGTCCGGGAGCGGGGCCCGTTCGCCGCTCTTCAGGCGGTGGACGCGGAGGGTCGCCCCCGGCAGCTCGTACGCGAGGTCCCCGCCGTCCCCCCGTACCACCTCGTACGCCGGCTCCCCGCCGAACGACAGGGGGGCGAGCCACATCTGTACGAAGGTCAAAGGGGCGTCGGCGTCGTTGCGTTCGACGTGGCGGACGCCCGCCGCCGCGCTCAGGTGCTGGAGGTCGCCCGCGCGGACGAGCGTCGCGCGGCCCGTCGAGTCGCGGTGGGTGAGTTCGCCCTCCACGACCCAGGTGACGATCTCGGTGTGGCTGTGCGGGTGCTCGTCGAATCCGGCCCCCGGGGCGAGCCGCTCCTCGTTGCAGGCGATCAGCGAGCCGAAGCGGAGGTTGTCGGGGTCGTAGTGCGGGCCGAAGGAGAAGGCGTGCCGGGTGTCGATGCCCGCCGCCGGGTCGCCGCCGGGG
This sequence comes from Streptomyces cinereoruber, assembly GCF_009299385.1. Classification (NCBI taxonomy): domain Bacteria; kingdom Bacillati; phylum Actinomycetota; class Actinomycetes; order Kitasatosporales; family Streptomycetaceae; genus Streptomyces; species Streptomyces cinereoruber. Next base: position 2,439,905 of record NZ_CP023693.1, read on the forward strand.
TACCGCTCGTCCGCGCGCTGGATGCGTATCACGGGTCCCACCGTAGCCACCCGGCCGCCCCCCGCCGGAGGCGAACCCGCCCCGACTCCGCACGTCGGCGTCCGGATAAGGCAGTCTTGTCCCCGTGCCTGAACCCGTGAACGCCTCCCATCCGCACGCCGCGACCCTGAAGCGCCTGGAGCAGTCCTCCGGGCGGCTGGCCGCCGGTGCCATCGCCCGCATGGACGAGACGCTGCCGTGGTACCGCGCGATGCCGCCCGAGAACCGGTCGTGGATCGGCCTCGTCGCCCAGGCCGGCATCGCCGCGTTCACGGAGTGGTTCCGGCACCCGGAGACCCCGCAGGCGATCTCGACGGACGTCTTCGGCACCGCGCCCCGCGAGCTGACCCGGGCGATCACCCTGCGCCAGACCGTGGAGATGGTCCGGACCACCATTGAGGTCATGGAGTCGGCCATCGAGGAGGTCGCCGCCCCCGGCGACGAGTCGGTGCTCCGCGAGGCGCTCCTCGTCTACGCCCGGGAGATCGCCTTCGCCACAGCCCAGGTGTACGCGCAGGCCGCCGAGGCCCGGGGCGCGTGGGACGCGCGCCTGGAGTCACTCGTGGTGAACGCCGTGCTGTCCGGCGAGGCGGACGAGGGCGCCGTGTCGCGGGCCGCCGCGCTCGGCTGGAACTCCCCGGAGCACGTGTGCGTGCTGCTCGGCACGGCCCCGGACGGGGACAGCGAGCTGACGGTGGAGGCGATCCGCCGGGCCGCCCGGCACGCCAAGCTCCAGGTCCTCACCGGGGTCCTCGGGAACCGGCTCGTCGTGATCGCGGGCGGCAACGACAACCCCCTCGCGGTGGCGAAGGCCCTGATCGGACCGTACGCGCCGGGCCCGGTGGTGGCCGGTCCCGTGGTCCCCGACCTGCTCGCGGCGACCCGTTCCGCGCAGGCCGCCGCGGCCGGCCTCAAGGCCTGCTCGGCCTGGCAGGACGCCCCGCGCCCGGTCCTCGCGGACGATCTCCTTCCGGAGCGGGCCATCGCCTCGGACCCTTCGGCGCGCGAGCAGTTGGTGGAGGAGATCTACAGACCGCTGGAGGAAGCCGGTTCGGCTCTTCTGGAAACTCTCAGTGTCTACCTGGAGCAGGCGAGCAGCCTGGAAGGCGCGGCCCGGATGCTCTTCGTCCACCCGAATACCGTGCGCTACCGGCTTCGACGTGTGACCGACGTCACCGGCTGGTCACCCTCCGACGTCCGCTCCGCCTTCACCCTGCGGATCGCGCTCATCCTGGGACGCTTGGCCGACGGCGAGACGCAGTCCTAGACTTTTGTCGAACACCAACAATTCCCCCGACGGTTCTTCGTCCTTGTCCCCACGGGCGCTCGGAGCCGTCCCCAAGAGAGAGTGTGAGGGTGCTCGTACTCGTCGCTCCCGGCCAAGGCGCCCAGACGCCCGGCTTCCTGACCCCCTGGCTCGAACTCCCCGGCGCCGCCGACCGCGTGGCGGCCTGGTCCGACGCCATCGGGCTCGACCTCGCCCACTACGGCACGAAGGCGGACGCGGACGAGATCCGTGACACCGCCGTGGCCCAGCCCCTGCTCGTCGCCGCCGGCCTGCTCTCCGCCGCCGCGCTCGGCGACGACCTCGCGCCCGGCGTCGTCGCCGGTCACAGCGTCGGCGAGTTCACCGCCGCCGCGTTCGCGGGCGTCCTCGACGACACCGCCGCGCTGCGGCTCGTCCGGACCCGCGGGCTCGCGATGGCCGAGGCCGCCGCGATCACGGCGACCGGCATGTCGGCGCTGCTCGGCGGCGACCCCGAGGTGACCGTCCCGCACCTGGAGAAGCTCGGCCTGACGGCCGCCAACGTGAACGGCGCGGGCCAGATCGTGGCCGCCGGCACCCTGGAGCAGCTGGCCGCCCTGGAGGCGGACAAGCCCGAGGGCGTCCGCCGGGTCGTGGCGCTCAAGGTCGCCGGCGCCTTCCACACGCACCACATGGCCCCGGCCGTGGCGAAGCTGGAGGAGGCCGCGGCGGAGCTGTCGCCCGCCGCCCCGACCACCCGCTACGTGTCCAACAAGGACGGGCAGGTCGTCATGGACGGCGCCGAGGTCGTGTCCCGGCTCGTCGGCCAGGTCGCCAACCCGGTCCGCTGGGACCTGTGCATGGAGACCTTCCACGACCTGGGCGCGACGGCGCTGATCGAGGTGTGCCCCGGCGGCACCCTGACCGGTATCGCCAAGCGGGCCCTGCCGGGCGTGGCCACGGTCGCCCTGAAGACTCCCGACGACCTGGACGCGGCCCGTACGCTCATCGCCGAGCACGCGGCCGTCTGACGAGGAGTGTCGAGAAGCATGTCGAAGATCAAGCCCAGCAAGGGCGCCCCGTACGCGCGGATCCTCGGCGTGGGCGGATACCGTCCCACCCGGGTCGTGCCGAACGAGGTGATCCTCGAGAAGATCGACTCGTCCGACGAGTGGATCCGCTCGCGCTCCGGCATCGCCACCCGCCACTGGGCCTCTCCCGAGGAGACCGTCGCCGCGATGTCGGTGGAGGCCTCCGGGAAGGCCATCGCGGACGCCGGGATCCGCCCGGAGCAGATCGGCGCCGTGGTCGTCTCCACGGTGTCGCACTTCCACCAGACCCCGGCGATCGCGACGGAGATCGCGGACCGGATCGGGGCGGGCAAGCCCGCCGCGTTCGACATCTCGGCCGGCTGCGCGGGCTTCGGCTACGGCCTGACCCTCGCCAAGGGCATGATCGTCGAGGGTTCCGCGGAGTACGTGCTCGTCATCGGCGTCGAGCGGCTGAGCGACCTGACGGATCTGGAGGACCGCGCGACGGCCTTCCTGTTCGGCGACGGCGCCGGCGCCGTGGTCGTCGGCCCGTCCGACGAGCCGCACATCGGCCCCACGGTCTGGGGTTCCGAGGGCGACAAGGCGTCGACCATCAAGCAGACCGTGCCGTGGGACGCGTTCCACGGCGGCGACGTCTCGACCCTGCCGCTCGACTCGCAGGGCGCCATCAAGTTCCCGGCCATCACGCAGGAGGGCCAGGCGGTCTTCCGCTGGGCCGTCTTCGAGATGGCGAAGGTCGCCCAGCAGGCCCTGGACGCCGCCGGCATCACGGCGGACGACCTGGACGTCTTCATCCCGCACCAGGCGAACCTGCGGATCATCGACTCGATGGTGAAGACACTGAAGCTGCCGGAGCACGTCACGGTCGCCCGTGACGTGGAGACCACCGGCAACACCTCGGCCGCCTCGATCCCGCTCGCGATGGAGCGGCTCCTGGCGACCGGGAAGGCGAAGAGCGGCGACACCGCGCTCGTCATCGGCTTCGGGGCGGGTCTCGTCTACGCCGCGACGGTCGTTACCCTCCCCTAGGCACCCGGATCTCCCGGAAGCCCCTTACCGAAGCAATCACAGAAGGAGCGCCACCATGGCCTTCACCCAGGAGCAGATCGTCGAAGGTCTCGCCGAGATCGTCAACGAGATCGCCGGCATCCCGACCGAGGACGTCCAGCTGGACAAGTCCTTCACCGACGACCTGGACGTCGACTCGCTGTCCATGGTCGAGGTCGTCGTCGCCGCCGAAGAGCGTTTCGACGTCAAGATCCCGGACGAGGACGTCAAGAACCTCAAGACCGTGGGCGACGCCGTCGACTACATCCTGAAGCACCAGGGCTGATCCGGCCCTCGCTGTCCCGGTCAGCCACCCGGCGGTGGCGCCGCACTCCGACCATCACACACATGGAGAAAGAATTCCTGTGAGCTCGACCAATCGCACCGTGGTCGTCACCGGTATCGGCGCAACCACACCGCTGGGTGGCGACTCCGCATCGACCTGGGGAGGTCTGATCGCGGGACGCTCCGGCGTCCGTACGCTCGAGGGCGAACGTTTCGCCGAACTGCCCGTCAAGATCGCCGCGACGGCCGCCGTCGACCCCGGCGACGTCCTCCCCCGGCCCCTCGCCCGCAAGCTGGACCGCTCGGCGCAGTTCGCCGTGATCGCGGCCCGCGAGGCGTGGGCCGACGCGGGCTACACCGCCCCGGCCGGTGAGGACGAGAAGATCGCGCCCGAGCGGCTCGGCTCCGTCATCGCCTCCGGCATCGGCGGTGTCACCACGCTGCTCGACCAGTACGACGTGCTGAAGGAGAAGGGCGTCCGCCGCGTCTCCCCGCACACCGTCCCCATGCTCATGCCCAACAGCCCCTCGGCGAACGTGGGTCTGGAGGTGAACGCCCGGGCGGGCGTCCACACCCCGGTCTCCGCGTGCGCGTCGGGTGCCGAGGCGATCGGCTACGCCGTCGAGATGATCCGCACCGGCCGTGCCGACGTGGTCGTCGCCGGCGGCACCGAGGCGGCGATCCACCCGCTGCCGATCGCCGCCTTCGCCAACATGATGGCGATGTCCAAGAACAACGACGAGCCGGAGAAGGCCTCGCGTCCGTACGACACCGGCCGTGACGGCTTCGTGCTCGGCGAGGGTGCGGGCGTCGTGATCCTGGAGTCCGAGGAGCACGCGAAGGCGCGCGGCGCGCGCGTCTACTGCGAGGTCCTGGGTCAGGGCCTGTCGGCCGACAGCCACCACATCGCGCAGCCCGAGCCGACCGGCCGGGGCATCGCGGCCGCGATGCGGAACCTGCTGGACTCGACGGACCTGAAGCCGTCCGAGGTCGTCCACCTGAACGCGCACGCCACGTCGACGCCGCAGGGCGACACCGCCGAGATCAAGGCGCTGCGGAACGTCCTGGGCGACGACCTGGACCACGTCGCGATCTCCGCGACGAAGTCGATGACGGGTCACCTCCTCGGCGGCGCGGGCGGCATCGAGACCGTCGCGACGGTCCTGGCGCTGTACCACCGCCTCGCCCCGCCGACGATCAACGTCGACGACCTGGACCCGGAGATCGACGCGGACGTCGTCCGCGGCGAGGCCCGCGCGCTCCCGGAGGGCACGATCGCCGCGATCAACAACAGCTTCGGCTTCGGCGGCCACAACGTGGTCCTGGCGTTCCGTACGGTCTGATCCCGGATCCCGTCGAACGCGTGAGGCCCACCCCCGGCAGGGGGTGGGCCTCCGGCGTGTTCCGGGGCGTCAGACGACCTGGTGGAGCCAGCGGACCGGGGCGCCCTCGCCCGCGTAGCGGAAGGGTTCCAGTTCGTCGTCCCAGGGCTTGCCGAGGAGTTCGGCGATCTCGGCCTCCAGCCGGGTCCCGCCCTGCGCGGAGCGCGCCAGGGCGGCCCGGAGCCGGTCCTCGGGGACGAGGATGTCGCCGTGCATGCCGGTGACGGCGTGGAAGATGCCCAGGTCGGGGGTGGCGCTGTAGCGCTCGCCCTCGGCGGTGGGGCAGGGCTCCGCGGTGACCTCGAAGCGGAGCATCTGCCAGCCGCGCAGGGCGGAGGCGATCCGGGAGGCGGTGCCGGTCTCGCCCTTCCAGGAGAGTTCCGCTCTCCAGGTGCCGGGGGACGCCGGCTGGCGGACCCAGTCGAGCTGGACCCTCGCACCGAGGACGCCCGCCACCGCCCATTCGACGTGCGGGCAGAGCGCGCGCGGTGCGGAGTGTACGTACAGGACTCCACGTGTCGTCACCGGGACCTCCAGTGTGGGACGAGGTTCGCCTTTTCCCAGCGGCCTCAGTAAACATCATCGGGAGTGGATCATCACAAACCATCAAAAAGGGGACAGGTTGTGACGTGATGTAATTTACCGGAGCCGGTCGGCGAGGGCGCCTCTGGTTCGACGGGGGAAAAGCTACCGTGCCGCGCTGTCATCGGGGTGACGTACGGTCGGACCGATGACGGTGCACACGAAGCTTTCACCCGCGAGGACGCCGAAGGAGGGGGCCGGGATGCGCGGCCGACGCCGATTCCGTACCGCCGCCGCCACCGCGACGGCGGCACTGCTGTGCGCGGGGGCGCTGGCCGGATGCTCGTCCGGTGCCCCGGAGAAGGCGGCCCCCACCAGGAGCGCGTCGACCCCGACGCCGACGCCCACGCCCACCTCCTCCTGGAACGCCTCGCCCTCCTCCCTCGCCGCCGTCGGCGACTCCATCACCCGTGCCTTCGACGCCTGCTCGCTCCTCTCGGACTGCCCGGAGGCGTCCTGGGCGACCGGGACGGACGCGGCCGTCAACAGCCTGGCGCTGCGGCTCCTGGGCCCGGAGGGGGCGGCCGGCCGCAGCTGGAACCTGGCGCGGACGGGGGCGCGGATGGCGGAGCTGCCGGAACAGATGACCGCCGCGGCGGCCCGGAAGCCGGAGCTGGTGACGGTGATGATGGGCGCCAACGACGCCTGCCGGCCGACCCCGGCCCTGATGACCCCGGTCGCGGAGTTCCGCGCCTCCTTCGAGGCGGCGCTCGCCCGGCTGCGGGCGGCGGCGCCGAAGGCGCAGGTGTACGTGGCGAGCGTGCCGGACCTGAAGCACCTGTGGTCGACGGGCCGGCTCGGCGGCGCGGCGAGCGTGTGGGACCTGGGGATCTGCGGCGCGATGCTGGCGGACGCGACGAACCTGGGACCCGAGGCCGAGCGGCGGCGCGCGACGGTGTCGGCGCGGGTGGACGCGTACAACGAGGTCCTGGCGGAGGTCTGCGCGAAGGACGAGCGCTGCCGGTACGACGGCGGCGCGGTCCACGGGTTCCGCTTCGACGGCGCCCAGTTGAGCCCCTGGGACTGGTTCCATCCGAGCCGGGACGGCCAGGCGCGGCTCGCGGAGCTGGCGTACCGGCGGATCACGGCGGGGTGAGGACCCCGGGGCGGATGTCAGGTTCCGCCCCGGGGCCGTCGGGGAGGGCGGCCCGTGCCGGAGGGGTCAGTCGATCTCCAGCACGGCCGTCAGGCGCACGTCGTCGAGGGAGTGTGCCGCCCTGACCTCGTATGCCCCGGGCACGAAGGTCCAGTCGCCCTTCTCCTCGTCCCAGATCTCGAAGGCGCGGCGGGAGAGCGCGATCGACGTCTCGACGGTCTCGCCGGGCCCCGCCCCGACGCTCGCGAAACCGGCGAGGACGCGGGCCGGGCGCTCGGGGGCGCCTGAGGAGGGGGCGGGCGCCAGGTAGACCTGGACGGTCTCGCGGCCCGGCCGGCCGCCGGTGTTGGTGATCCGGACGGTGGCCGTCTCGGGGCCCGCGACCAGGGAGTCGTACGACCAGGTGGTGTAGCCGAGGCCGTGCCCGAAGGCGTACGCGGGGGTCCGGCCGCTCCGGTCCCAGGCTCGGTGGCCGATGAAGGGGCCCTCGGCGTAGTCGAGTTCCCCGTCGACGGGGACGACGTCGGTGACGGGGGCGTCGGCGAGGACGGCGGGCCAGGTGGTGGGGAGGCGGCCGCCGGGCTCCTCGGCGCCGGTGAGGACGTCGGCGAGGGCGGCGCCGCCCTCCTGGCCGGGGAACCAGGTGAGCAGGATCGCGGCCACGTCCTCGCGCCAGGGCATCTCGACCGGGGAGCCGGCGTTGACCACGACCACGGTGTTCGGGTTGGCGGCGGCGACGGCCCGTACGAGGTCGTCCTGGCGGCCGGGGAGCGCGAGGTCCGTGCGGTCGAAGCCCTCGGACTCGACGCGTTCGGTGGTGGCGACGACCACGACGGCGGTGTCGGCGGCGCGAGCCGCCTCGACGGCTTCGGCGATCAGTTCGTCGGGGTCACGGCGCGGACCGAGGTGGACGAGGGAGAAGGCGACGGCCGGCAGCGGGGCCGCGAACTGCTTGTCCGGGGTGTGGAGCAGGGAGACCTCGACGGTCTCTCCGGCGGTGAGCGGGACCTCGGCGCGCACGACCGGGGAGCCGAAGAAGGCCTCGAAGGGGTCGGTCTCGGAGCCCATGGCCTGGACGCCGTCGAAGACGGTCTCGCCGGCGACGGTGAGGACGAAGGCGCCGAGGCCGCGGGTGCCGAAGGCGTGCGCGCCGGTCTCGCGCGGGGTGAAGGTGCCGACGACCTCGACGGAGGCGAGGGCCTCGTGGGTGACGCCGTCGGGCAGGTCGCCGCCGATCCACTGGACCTGGCCGGTGGGCAGGGAACCCTCGCCGAGCAGGTTCCCGGCGGCGTCGCGGCAGCGGGCGCGGAGGGCGAAGCCCTTGTCGGCGGGGGCGGGTTCGTCGGTGGGGTCGGCGCCGACCGCGTACGTCAGGGCCCCCTCGGGCAGGGCGGCGGCGAGGCCGTCGAGCGGGGAGACGACGTGGTCGGGGAAGACCTGGGCGGAGCCGCCGCCGAGGACGCGGGCGTCACGGGCGGCGGCGCCGGAGAGGGCGACGGTGGTGCCGGGGGCGAGGGGGAGGACGGGGTCCCCGGTCCGTACGGCAGCGGCTCCGTCTCGTACCCCGGGCTCGTTCCGGAGCAGGACGAAGCCGCGGTGGGCGAGTTCGCGGGCCAGGGCGTCGCCGTCGATCGGGGCGGGGGGTTCGGTGACGGCCGGCGGGGCGCCTTCGAGGGCGCCGACGCGGGCGGCGAGCCGCAGGACGCGGCGTACGGCGGTGTCGACGGCGGACTCCGCCACCTCCCCGGCGCGGACGGCGGCGGCCAGGGCCTCGCCGTAGATGGTGGCCGGTCCGGGCATGGCGACGTCGAGGCCGCCCCGGAGGGCGCCGGCGGTGGAGCGGGCGGCCGTCCAGTCGGAGACGTTGATCCCGTCGAAGCCCCACTCGCCGCGCAGGACCTCGTTCACCAGCTCGTGGTGTTCGGTCATGGTCACGCCGTTGACCTGGTTGTACGCGGTCATGATCCCCCAGGGCCGCGCGCTCTTGACGATGGCCTCGAAGGGGGCGAGGTAGAGCTCGCGGAGCGGGCGGGGCGCGACGCGGTTGTCGACGGTGAAGCGGTCGGTCTCGGCGTCGTTGGCGACGAAGTGCTTGACGGTGGTGCCGACCCCGCCGTCCTGGACGCCCAGGACGTAGCCGGTGCCGATCGCGCCGGTGAGGAGCGGGTCCTCGGAGTAGGCCTCGAAGTGGCGGCCGCCGAGGGGGCTGCGGTGCAGGTTGACGGTGGGGGCGAGGAGGACGTGGACGCCCTTGCGGCGGGCCTCCTGGGCGAGGAGCCGGCCGGCCCGGCGGGCGAGGGCGGGGTCCCAGGCGGCGGCGAGCGCGGTCGGGGAGGGCAGGGCGACGGAGGGGTCGTCGGCGGTCCAGCGGACGCCCCGGACGCCGACCGGGCCGTCGGACATGACCAGGGGGGCGAGGCCGACCTCGGGCAGGGGGTGCAGGCTCCACATGTCCCGGCCGCCGAGCAGCCGGGCCTTGGCGTCCAGGTCGAGCTTGCCGAGGGCCGCCTCGACGGCCGCCTCCCGGGCGGCCTCCCCCGCCGCACCCGCGTCCGCACTCGTCCCCGGCTCCGTTCCCGTAATCGTCCCCGCGCCCGTCTCCGCCATGTCCGTACCTCCTCGTCCGACGTACCGATGGGGCCCATCGTGCACCGCTTTCCCTGTAGAGAGGTAGGTGATGTGATGATTCTGTTACTTGCACGAAGAGGTGAGGAGGTACGGTCCTGTCCGACGGACCTGCGGAAGGGGGCCCCGGGGATGGTGCGGGCCAGGAGCGAGGAGCGGCGCGCGGTCATCGTGCGCGCCGCCCTCGAAGTGATCGCCGAGCGCGGCTACCGGGGCGCGACGCTCGCCGCCGTCGCCGAGCGCGTCGGGCTGACCCAGCAGGGGCTGCTGCACTACTTCCCGACGAAGGAGGCCCTGCTCGTCGCGGTCCTGGAGGAGCGGGACCACTGGGACACCAGCGGCGGCGGGGGCCGCGAGGGCTGGCGCCTCGACCTGGTCGAATCGCTCGTGGAGTACAACGCGATGCGCCCCGGGATCGTGCAGACCTTCTCCGCGCTGCTCGGCGAGAGCGTCACGGAGGGGCATCCGGCGCGGGAGTTCTTCACCGAGCGGTACGCCCAGGTGCGGGCGCACATGGCGGAGGTGCTGCGCCTGGAGTTCGGCGAGCGGCTGCCCGGCGGCCTCACCCCGGAGCGCGCGGCGCCGCTGCTCACGGCGGTGATGGACGGCCTCCAGTACCAGTGGCTCCTGGACCCGTCGGCGGTCGACATGCCGGGCGCCTTCCGGGACTTCGTACGGCTGCTGTACGGCGGCGAGGACCCTTCCTGAGCCGCGCCACCCGGCGGACGGGATGATGGGGTCATGATCGTCGCAGCCGCCCAGTTCGCCCCGGTCGCCGGGGACATCGACGCCAACGCGCGGTCCGTCGCCGGCCTGGTCCGGGAGGCCGGGGAGACCGGGGCCCGTGTGGTCGTCTTCGCCGAGCTGTGCCTCAGCGGGTACGAGCCCGCGCTGATACGGGACTCCCCCGGCCTGGTCCTCGCCGAGGACGACCCCCGGCTCGCGCCCGTGCGGGAGGCGTGCCGCGCGGTGTCGGCGGCGGCCGTGGTCAACGGGCCGGTGCGGACGGCCGACGGGCGGCCCGGCATCACCACGCTGGTGATCGGCCCGGACGGCGGCCTCCTCGCCCGCTACGACAAGCGGCACCTGTACGGCGTCGAGCGGGAGGTGTTCGCGCCGGGCGCGGAGGACGGGCGGTTCGCGCTCGACGGGGTCCGGTTCGCGACGGCCACCTGCTACGACAACCGCTTCCCGGAGGTGGCCGAACGGGCGGCGGCCGACGGCTGCGCGGTCTACCTGGCGAGTTCGGTCCTGACCGCCGGCAACGACTCGTTCACCGGGGTCTATCCGGTACGGGCCCGGGACTTCGGCCTGTACGTGGTGCTCGGCAACGTCCTCGGGACCAACGAGGACGGGGTGGGACAGGGCGGCGCCGGGGTCTGGGGCCCGGACGGGGAGCGGCTGGCGGACGCGGGCCCGGACCGGCCGGGCTTCGTCCTCGCCGAGGTCGGGGCGGGCTGAGAGGTCCCGGGCGCACGGACGCCGGGCGGCCGTCGGGTCGGCCGCCCGGCGCGGGACCCCGTGACGGGACCCCCGGCCCGTTACGGGGCGCTCAGACCCAGCGTGTACGCACCGGAGCCGCTGTACGCGTGGACCACGTACCGGTAGTAGCCGGCGGTGCCGTAGTAGCTGGTGTTCTCGTCGGCGGTCGCCGTGCCGCCCACGGCCACGTCGGTCCAGCCGTACCCGTTCCACTTCTGCAGGTACAGGTCGTAGTCCTGGCCGGCCGGGCCGCGCAGGCAGCCCGTGTGGGTGCCGGACGCCGCCGAGTGGTAGTACGAGCCGTCGGGCTGGATCGCGGTCCGGCCGGACGTCAGGCTGCCCTGGTAGGTGTGCTGGGCGCCCGCGCAGCCGGTGGGCGGGGTCGACGAGCCGACCGTCAGCTGGTAGGTGACCGTGTGGGTCGCGGAGCCCGTGCCGGTGATGGTGATCGGGTACGTGCCGTCGGCGGTGCCCGCCGCGACCTGGACCGTCATCGTGGAGGAGTTGCCGGAGGTCACCGAGGAGGGGCTGAAGGAGACGGTGACGCCGCTCGGGGCGCCGCTCGCGGAGAGCTGGACGGTCTGCGCGTTGCCGCCGACGGTGCTGGTGTTCACCGTGGAGGTGGCGGAGGCGCCCGGCTGGACCGAGCCCGAGGACGGGTTCAGGGCGAGCGAGAAGTCCGGGTTGGTGGAGCCGCCGCAGTCGGTCTCACCGGACTGGGCGGGGACGCCGACCGCGTTCCAGGCCGCCTTCACCGCGTTGCACTCGGCGCTGCCGTAGGTGTTCTTGGCGCTGGTCAGGGTCGCCCTGCGGGCGGCCAGGTGGTTCCAGGAGGAGGTCTTCATGAGCAGGGCGCCCATGAAGATCTTGCCGGCCTTCTGGATGCCGATGCCGGTCACGGAGGAGGGGCCACCGGAACATATGGGGCTGTTGGGCTTGCCGCCGCCCGGGTTGGAACCCTCGGCGAGCAGGTAGAACCAGTGGTTCTGCGGGCCGGCCGCCGCGTGCACCTCGGTGCCCGAGGTCAACTGGGTGTAGCAGTTGGGGTCGTTGTTGATCAGCGACGGGTTGTACATGTTGCGGATCGGCTGGTTGTTGCCGGTGAAGTTCAGCTCCTCGCCGACCGTGTAGTCCGGGGTGTCGTTGGGGTTGTTGGCGTAGTGCTCGGTGAGCGCGCCGAAGATGTCGCCGGTGGACTCGTTGAGACCGCCGTTCTCGTTGGAGGAGCCGGCGCTGCCCGGGGTCCGGTCGAAGATCTCGTGGCCGTACTCGTGGGCCACGACGTCGATGCCGGTGAGCTGGTTGGTGCCGTTGCGGTTGCGGCCGTAGGTGGTCTTCGTACCGTCGTAGTACGCGTTGACCTCGCTGAGTCCGGCGCGGGCCGGGACCATGCCGCCCTGCCCGTTCTGGCCGTTGTAGCCGAACCACTCCTTGAGCATGGAGTGTTCCTTCTGCGCCGCGTACATGATGTCGACGCAGGCGGTGACCAGGTCGTTGGCGCCGTTGTTGCCCCACGGCGGGGTGCCGGTGTAGGCGCTGCCGTTCTGGCCGCCGCACCTGAAGGAGCCGCGGGTGGTGTCGGTCATCGAGTTCGCGGCGGTGTCGATGGTGACGTTGCCGTTGTGGTAGCCGCGGCCTTCGGCGTGCAGGATCTTCTCGGTGGACCGCGTGACGGCCCCGGTGCGCGCGTCGACGTGGGTGTCGAGGGAGCTGGGGACGTTCTTCGCGGTCCGGCCGACGACCAGGGTGTGCCAGGTCAGGACGGGCTTGCCGTCCTTGAGGAGCACGGTCAGTTCGGGGGCGCTCGCGGACTCGACGGAGGCGAGCTGCTTGCGGGCGGTGGCGAGCGCCGCGGCGGCGGGGACCTTGGCGGTGGTGGTGGCGAGCCTGATCGCGGGGGCCTTGGCGCCGGTGACCTCGCGGACCGCGCCCGTGGAGTCGCTGAGGACGACCGCGTCACCGCCGCCGGCGACCGGGAGGCCCTTGTAGGTGCGCTCGTAGGCGGCGTAGTACAGGCCGTTCGTCCAGGGGGTGACGGAGGTGCGGACCAGCTCCTCGTCGGTGCCGTGCCGCAGTTCGTCGAGGCCGCTCTCGGCGGCGGTGTCGGCGGCGGCCAGGGCGAGGGACCGGCCGTGCCCGGGCGGTACGGGCTGGGCCTGCGGGCCGGACGGGGCCTGCGGGGCGGCGGTGGCCGGGCCGGCGAGGGCGGTCGCGAGGCTCGCCGAGAGCGCCAGGGCGGCCACGGCCGCCGTGAGTCTGAAGGGGTGCACGTGGGCTCCGTTCGAGGTGGGGGATCCGGCGCGGGGAGTCCGGAGTGGGGACTCCGGGGTGGGGATTCCGGGGTGGGGATTCCGGTCCGGTGGTCCGGGGTGCGGGATCGGGACGGTGATCCGGGGTGTGGGATCGGGACGGTGATCCCGGGGTGGGATCGGGGTGGCGGTCCGGAGTGGGGAAGTCGGATCGTCGCGCCGAGTATGGGCGTGGACATGGCCGGTCCGGGACATCCCATGCGGCATAAGACGCGGGTTATGGTGCGCCCGCCCGGTGCTGCGTACGCTGCTGAAATGCAGCTGGAGTTGAGGCACCTTGAGGCCGTCTGCCGGATAGCGGAAGCGGGCAGTCTGGGGCGCGCGGCGGTGCGTCTCGGGGTCTCGCAGCCGGCCCTCTCGGCGCAGTTGCGGCGGATCGAGCGGGTCGCGGGCGGAGAGCTGTTCCTGCGCGGCCGCAGCGGTGTGGAGCCCACGCCGCTCGGCGAGTTCGTCCTCGCCAAGGCGCGTCTGGTACTGGGCGAGATGGACGCGCTGGCGGCCGGGGCGCGGGCCGTCGCGCCGGACGCCCCGCTGCGGCTCGGCTGCATCCTGCTCGTCCTGGTGGACCGGCTGATGGAACGGCTCGAAGAGGTCCTGGCGGGGCGGGAGATCGCGGTGACCGTGGAGCACTCGGTGACCACGCTGACCCGGCAGCTCGGCGCGGGCCGGTACGACGCCGTCCTGTACGGCGAGGTCAACGACCACGAGGTGCCGCTGCCGGAGGGCGTGACGGCCCGGACGCTGGTCCCCAAGGAGCCGTTCTGCGTGCGCCTTTCGGCGGGGCACCCGCTGGCCGCGAAGGAGCGGATCGCGCTCGCGGAGCTGGCGGGCGAGTCCTGGATGACGCTGGTGGAGGACGACGACGGCGGCCCGGAGGCGCTGGTCGCGGCCTGCGCGCGGGCCGGGTTCGCTCCCCTGCTGCGGCACCGGGTGGCCGACCGCAAGATGCACTACGACCTGATCGCGGCGGGCCGGGCGGTCTCGCTGAGCCAGCCGACGGCGCCGCCGGCCGCCGGGACGGTGCTGCGGCCGCTGGAGGGCGATCCGGTGACGGGGAGGATCCGGCTGGCCTGGAACAGGGCGGCGGTGCCCGCCCGGCACGCGGAGCTGCTGTACCGGGCGGCGGCCGGGGCCTACGTGGCGAACGTCGGCACGAACGCCTTCCACCGGGAGTGGTGGGAGGCCCGGCCGGAGCTGCATCCGGCGCTGGGGGACCTTCCGTAGCGACGGTCTTCGGGGTTACGCGCCATGGCCCTCGGGGTCACGCGCGGCGGCCCCGGGAGGTCACCTGTAGGAGAGGTCCCCGGCCGAGTAGCGGCAGGTGGTGCCGTCGGGGCCGGTGCCGGTCGCCTTGGGCTCCTTGCCGGTGCTGTTGCCGGTGAAGCGGGTGCAGGGCTCGATCTTCTCCTTGGCGTCGCCGTGGATCCGTACGTTTCGCAGGGCCGCGGTGTCGCCGTAGTTGGCGTTGACGCCGACGATCGACTTGCCGGGGGCGGTGACGTCGATGTCGTTGAGGATGATCGTGCGGGCGTACTGCTTCTTGCAGTTGCCGCAGGAGCGGACGAGCTTGCCGAAGTCGGAGACCTGGAACTTGGTCACGACCAGCTTGCCCGCGCCGTTGAACTGGAAGACCTTGTCGGAGGCGCCCTTGGCACCGCCGCCGTAGACCGTGTACACGGACTTCGCGGAGGTGCCCTTGAAGGTGGCGGCGTCCTCGCCGACGTTCTCCCACCAGACGTTCTGGAGGGTGCAGCTGCCCAGGCAGTGGACGCCGTCGGCGGCGGGGGTGCCGAGGATCACGTTCTTGAGGACCGCGCCGTCCTCGAGGACGAAGACCGGCTTCTGGCTCTCGTCCTGGCCGTCCGAACCGAGGGCGCCGGTCCCGTGGAAGCGCTTGAGCCTGCCGTCGTACGTGCCCGAGACCTCGATGGTGGAGGCGACCGGCGCGCTGCCCCTGGCCTGGGGCCAGGCGGCCGTCGGCGCGCCCTCCGCGCCCGCCGGGGCGAGCAGGGTGCCGGCGACGACGGCGGCGGCGGTGACGCCGAGGGCGCTCAGTCCGCCGATGAGGGCGCGGCGGCGGCCGGTCTTCCGCTGGTGGGAGGTCATCGTGCTCCTTCGTCAGTGGGGGAGGTGGTGCACCCCCTGGTCGCCACCGGACGGAGGAAGGTTGCCGTCGTGCCGCCCGTTCTTCGAGAAATCGACGTCCCGGCCCTCGGACCGGTCGCCGTCCCGCTCCTCGTCCCGGTCGTCGTCGGCGGTCTCGCCGCGCAGGTCGCGGGCCATCAGGGTGGCGCCGGCGACCGCGCCCGGCATGAGGAAGACGGCGACGAAGGGCACGAGGAAGGCGAGGGTCAGCGGAACTCCGAAGCCAAGCACGGCGGTCCGGCGTCCGCGGAGGAGCCTCAGCCGCTCCTTGAGTTCGACGCCCCGGCGCTGGAGTGCGACGGCGGTCAGCTCCTCGGTGAGGAAGAAGCCGGAGACGCAGAAGCCGATGACGGGGACGACGGTCTGGCCGATCACCGGGATGAAGCCGCAGGCGAAGAGCAGGATGCCGTAGAACGCGACCCGCAGCAGGACGCGCAGGCTGTCCCGGGCCGAGATCCACAGCTCGCGCCAGAGCGGGAGGCCGGACTCGGGCACCTCGCCGCCCTCGCTCCGGTCGACCGCCTCGGAGAGCGACTCGTAGAAGGGCTGGCCGACGAGGAGGGTGACGGCGGTGAAGGTGATGACGGCGAGGAAGAGGCCGAAGACGAAGACGAGGGCCGTGAGGGTGCCGCGCAGGACGTCGAGCCAGGGCGAGGTCCAGTCGTCGGCGAACGGGGTCGCCCAGGCGACCAGGTCGTCGGCGCCGTAGCCGAGTCCGACGAGGGCGCCCGCGTACAGGACGAGGGTCACGAGCCCGGGCAGCAGCCCGAATCCGAACCACCGCCCGTGCCGGGCCACCCACTTCTGGCCCTTGACCAGGTAACCGAAACCCACCCCGAGATCACGCATGGGGGTCACCCTATCGGGGCCGGTCGGCGGCCCGTTTCCGGTCGGTGCCCGTCGCCGGCCGACCCCCGGCTCCGGACGCGGCGAGGCCCGCACCCCGGTCCGGCCGGGGTGCGGGCCTCGTACGCCGGTCCTCTTGCGGTGGTAAGCGCCGGGGCCCGGGCGGCGCGCGCCCGGGACCGGACGGTGCGCCCGGACCGGAACGGCGCGCGTCCTGGATCAGACGGCGAGTTCCACCGTGATGTTGCCGCGGGTCGCCTTGGAGTACGGGCAGACCTGGTGGGCCTTCTCGATGAGGTCCTTGGCGGTCTCGGCGTCCACGTTCGGGATGGTGGCCGAGATCTTGACGATGATGCCGAAGCCCTCGTCGTTCTTGCCGATGCCGACCTCGGCGGTGACCGTCGAGCCGGACACGTCGGCGTTCTCGTTGCGGGCGACGACCCCGAGGGCGCCCTGGAAGCAGGCGCTGTAACCGGCCGCGAAGAGCTGCTCGGGGTTGGTGCCCTCGCCGGAGCCGCCCATGGCCTTGGGCGGGTTGACGACGACGTCGAGCCTGCCGTCGTCGGTGGCGACGCGTCCGTCGCGCCCGTTCTCGGCGGTGGCGACCGCGGTGTAGAGGACGTCGGAGTGCTGGATGGACATGCTGGGTACTTCCTTCTGCGGTTCGCCGCGACTCGCGCCCACGATCGCGACGGCTGGGGGAAGCCTAGCGGGTCACACCGTGACGATCATCTTCCCGGTGTTGTCCCCGCGCAGCAGGCCGAGGAAGGCGTCCACGCCGTTCTCGATGCCCTCGGCGAAGGTCTCGCGGTGCTTGAGCTCTCCGGCGGCGAGCCAGCCGCCGACCTCCTGCACGAACTGCTCCTGGAGGTCGTAGTGGTCGCCGACGAGGACGCCCTGGAGGCGCAGCCGCTTGCCGATGATCAGCGCCATGTTGCGCGGACCGGGGGTCGGCTCGGTGTCGTTGTACTGGGCGATCATGCCGCAGATGGTGGCGCGGCCGTGCACGTTGAGCGAGGAGATCGCGGCTTCGAGGTGGTCCCCGCCGACGTTGTCGAAGTAGACGTCGATGCCGTCCGGGGCGGCCTCGCGGAGCTGGTCGCGGACCGGGCCGTTCTTGTAGTTGAAGGCGGCGTCGAAGCCGAGCTCCTCGACCAGCCACTTGACCTTCTCGTCGGAGCCGGCCGAGCCGATGACCCGGGAGGCGCCCTTGATGCGGGCCATCTGGCCGACCTGGCTGCCGACGGCCCCGGCCGCGCCGGAGACGAAGACGGCGTCGCCCTCCTTGAAGGAGGCGACCTCGAAGAGGCCCGCGTAGGCCGTGAGGCCGGTCATGCCGAGCACGCCGAGGTAGGCGGAGAGGGGGGCGAGGTCCGGGTCGACCTTGGTCGCATGCTTGGCGGGCACGTCGGCGTACTCGCGCCAGCCGAGGCCGTGCAGGACGTGGTCGCCGACGGCGAACCCCTCGGCGTTCGAGGCGACGACCTCGCCGACCGCGCCGCCGTCCATGGGGTGGTCGAGCTTGAACGGCGGGACGTACGACTTCACGTCGTTCATCCGGCCGCGCATGTACGGGTCGACGGAGAAGTGCTTGTTGCGCACGAGGATCCGGCCCTCGGCGGGCTCGGCGACCGGAGTCTCGCGCAGGGCGAAGTCCGCGGGGACGGGCCAGCCGTGCGGGCGGGCGACGAGGTGCCACTCACGGCTGGACGCGGGAAGAGCGGACATGGCACGGCCTCCAGAAAAGCTTCAGATCGAAAAAGGTTCACTGCCTGAAACAACCATGCACCTTGATATTTCAGGTTGTCAAGCATCCGGGTAGGATGGTGCCCATGGCCACCTCACGCACGGACCCCGTCACCCTCGAAGTCGTCGAGTTGATCGGCGCGGTCGTGGCGCGCTACTACGAGGAGTACGAGCAGGCGGCCGCACAGCACGCGCTGACCGGCGCCCAGGCGCGGGTCCTCGGCCTGCTCTCGCTCGAACCGCTGCCGATGCGCCGCATCGCCCAGAAGCTGAAGTGCGAGCCGTCCAACATCACCGGGATAGTCGACCGCCTGGAGGCGCGCGGCCTCGTGGAGCGCCGGCCCGACCCGGAGGACCGGCGGGTCAAGGTGGCCGTCCCCACGGACGAGGGCCGGGCCGTCGCCCGCCGGCTGCGCGAGTCGCTCGACTTCGCGCGCGAGCCGCTCGGCGAGCTGACCGGGGTCGAGCGGGCCCTGCTGCGGGACCTCCTGAAGCGGATGCTGGGCGAGGCCCCGGCGTAACGCGTACGCGGGGACCGCTCCCCGCTACACGCACCACCAGAGGAAACGGGTGCAGGTGGGTGTCGGGCTCGGCGTCGGGCTCGGGGTCGCACTCGGCACGGGGCCGGTGGCCGGGGGCGCAGGCCGGCCGGAACCGGAGGGCGTCGGGCCACCGGCGGGCGGGGTCGCGCCGGGCGAGCCGGAGGGCGGGGCCGATGAGGTGGCGTCCGGCGACTGCGCCGGGGTGCCGCCCTCGCCCTGACCGGCGGCCGGACCGGGGCCTTCGGATGCGGGACCGGGCGCGGGGCCGGAGCCCGTGCGGGTACCGGAGCCGGCGTCGCGTCCCGGCCGCTCGCCCGTACCAGGGCCCGCGCCCGTACCGGTGTCCGTACCGGTCCCGGTCGTGGAGTCCGCGTCGACCCGGTGGGGGCGGGGGGACGCGGAGTCCGGCGCGTCCGTCACCGGGGCCGGGCCGGAGCCGTCCGGCGCGCCGGTGCTCTCGACGGGGTCGGGCGGCGGGAGCTCACTGACCTCCAACTCCTGGACGGCCGTGGCGGCACGGCCCCGCGGCTCCTCCAGGACCAGTTTCGCCATGCTCAGCGTGCCGGCCGCGAGCACCAGGCCCGCCGTCCCCAGCAGGACCGTGCGGCCCCGGCGCGCCCGCGACCGCCTCCCCCGGCGCGCGGAACGTCCCCGCGCGCCGGCGCGGGCGGCGGCACGGCGGCCGCCGGCGGAAGGGCGGGGCGGTTCGACGACGTCCAGTTCGTAGACGTGCTCGGGCGCCACGGCCGGGGTGGCGGCCGGGGTCATGGGCGGTGCGGCGGCCGGATCCGGAGCCCCGTCCGCGAGCGAGGCCCGGCCCGGAACCGGCATCCGATCGGGAGCCGGGGTCCAACCCGGAAGCGGGGTCCGGTCCGGCGCCTGCCGGGGGGCGGGGACGTGGGGGGTCTCGTACCGCAGCTCCTCCACGGGGGTCCCGCACCCGGCGCAGGCGAGGGCCCCGTTGAGATGCCGCCGGCACGCGTGGCAGTAGTCCATGGGGCCCGCAGGCTATGCGGCCCGGCGCACCGTCAGATAGGCGCGGACGTGAGGATCCTGTGAGGAAACCGCAGGTCGAAGGCGGTGCGTCGCGATTCTCCCGCTTCGGGAAGGATCGCCTCCGGATCTCTCCGGATCTCTCCCGACCCTCCGGAGCCGACCGGCTCCGGACCGTTCGCACCCTGCGGAGGGACCACCTCCGGAACCCCTCCGAGGGCACGTCCGCAGCCCCTCGCAGACCCCCCCCCCCCCCCCCCCCGAAACCGCCCCCGGAGCCGTCCCGGGGCCCCGGCCGGCTCAGCCCAGCGCGCGCCCGGGGCCGGACGGCCGGACGATGCGAAGAGGACCGCGCACCACCTCGCACGTGCCGGCACCGCACTCCGGAGGATCCGCCATGACCGTCAGCCTTGAGCAGCTGCGCCGCTGCCATGTCGCCGTCGACCTGGGTGCCTCCCGCACCCGGGTCTTCGTCAAGGGCGCCGGACTCGTCGTCGACGAGCCGAGCGTCGCCGCCGTCAACGTCCGCACCGGCGCGCTGATCGCCGTGGGCGAGCTGGCCGAGAAGATGACCGGCCGCACCCCCGACTACATCCGGGTCGTGCGCCCGGTCTCGGGCGGCACGGTCGTCGACATCGAGATGGCGCAGCGGATGCTCCGTCACCTCCTGGGCGAGAAGCTGCGCCGGCAGCTGCGCCGCAAGCCCCGACTGCGCGCCGCCGCGTGCACCCCGCACGGCAGCGACCCGCTGGCACAGCGCGCCACCGTGGAGACCCTGGTGGGGCTCGGGGCGCGCCGGGTCGAGCTGGTCGACACCCTGATCGCGGCGGCCGTTGGCTGCGGGCTGCCCGTCGAGCAGCCGACCGCGACCATGATCATGGTCTGCGGGGCGGCGACCACGCAGGTCGCGGTGCTCTCGCTGGGCGCGATCGTCACGGCGGAGCGGATGCCGATCGGCGGCGACGCCATCGACCACGCGATCGTCCAGCACCTGCGCCACCACCACGAGCTGATGCTGCCGAGCCAGTCGGTGCGTCCGCTGCAACTGGCCCTCAGCGGCAACGGCCTGACGCCCCAGGGCCCGGCCTGGACCGAGATCCACGGCCGGGACGTCGCCACGGGCCTGGCCCGTTCGGTGACCGTCGACACCGCCGCCGTGCGGGACGCCATCCACACCCCGCTGACGGCGGTCCTCGACGGCATCGGGAAGGTGCTGCGGGACTGCCCGCCGGACCTGGTGGCCGACCTCGCGGACCGGGGGATCACGATGGTCGGCGGCTCCGCCCTGCTGCCGGGGCTCGACCAGATGCTGCGCGAGGCGACCGGGATGCCGGTGCGCATCGCCGAACGGCCGGACGTGTGCGCGGTCCTGGGCCTCGGCGCGATGCTGGAGGGCAAGGTCGAGCCGATGATCCTGGACCCGCTGTCGGTGCGGGACCCCTTCGCCGACGACGAGGAGAAGGAGGAGGCGTGACCCGCGGTCACACGTAAAGCGCCCCAAAAAACCTTTTCGTACGACAATGAGACCATGACGCTCATGGACGAGGAGAGGGACGAGGGGGCCTCCGGGGAGCACGACGGAGGAACCTCCGGGGAGCCGGGCGAGGATCCGGGCAGGGTCCCGTCCCGGCTCCCCCTGCTGCTCGACGCGGTCCTCGGCGTCGGTACGGACCTCGAACTGCGCGCCACGCTCCAGCACATCGTGGACTCCGCCACCGAGCTGACCGGGGCCCGCTACGGCGCGCTCGGGGTGGTCGACCCCGAGCGCCACCGGCTGACCGGGCTCTTCACCACCGGCATGACGGAGGAGGAGCGGCGGCGGTGCGGCCGCCTCCCCGACGGCCGCACCGGTCTGACCGGCGCCCTGGTCCGGGATCCCCGGCCGCTGCGGCTCGACGACCTGACGGCCGATCCGCGCTCCGTCGGCGTGCCCGAGGGGCACCCGGAGATGCGCACCTTCCTGGGCGTCCCCATCCGGGTCCACGCCGAGGTCTTCGGCAACCTCTACCTGACCGAGAAGCGCGCGGGCCGCTTCACCGAGGAGGACCTCGCCCTCCTCCGGGTCCTCGCCTCGCAGGCCGGGATCGCCATCGGCAACGCCCGTCTGTACGAGACGGCCCGGCAGCGGGAGCGCTGGATCGAGGGCGCGGCCGCGGTGACCACGGCCCTGCTCACCGGCGCGTCCGCCGAGAACGCCCTGACGACCGTCGCCGAGCGGGCCCGCGTCCTGGCCGGCGCCTCGGCCGGGGCGGTCCTGCAGCCCACCCCGGAGGGCGGGATGGAGATCGTCGCCGCCTCGACCCCGGACGACCCGGGCGACCTGGTCGGCACGACGATCGCGCCCGGCTCCCCCGTGCTCGTCCAGCTCCTCGGCGGGGAGCCCGTCTTCGTGGAGGACTCGGCGACCGATCCGCGGATGACCACTCGCGTCCGGTCCCGCTTCGGCCCGTCGATGATGCTGCCGCTGCGGAGCGGCGGGAAGCTCATCGGGACCCTCGCCCTCCCCCGGCGGCGCGGCGGCCCGCCGTACTCGGCGGTGGACCGGCTGCTCGCCTCGCAGTTCGCCTCGCAGGCGGCGCTCGCGCTCGTCCTCGCGGACGCCCGCCAGGACCGGGAGCGGCTCGCGGTGTACGAGGACCGGGACCGGATCGCCCGGGACCTGCACGACCTGGTCGTCCAGCGCCTGTTCGCCACGGAGATGATGCTGGAGTCGACCCGGCGGCGGTCGGCGGAGCCCTCCGAGGAGAACGCGCTGCTCGGCCGGGCGGTGGACGAGCTGGACTCCACGATCCAGGAGGTCCGCACGGCCATCTTCGCGCTCCAGCAGCCGCCGGCGGACGCGCCGACGACCTTCCGGGGCCGGGTGCTGCGCGAGACCGGCGGGGCGGCGGCCCTGCTCGGCTTCCAGCCGTCCGTGCACTTCTCCGGCGCGGTCGACGCCCTCGTGGACGAGGAGACGGAGGGGCGGCTCCTCGGCGTGCTGCGCGGGGCGCTCGCGGCGGCGCACCGGCGGCCTGGTGTCGGCGCGATCACCGTCGGGGTGACGGCCGTGGACGGGGGCGTCCGGCTGCGGATCGAGGACGACGGGACCCCGCCGACCGTGGTGACCTGGCCCGAAGGCCCGTAGGGGTTCCCGTCCGGGATCGTCCGGGGGCTCCCGTACGGGATCGCCGGGGAATCCCCGTACGGAGCAGTCCGGCGCGCCGTGCCCCCGGGCCGGATCTTGACTGGTGGGGTGGACACCGACACCAAGCCCCCGACCGCGGCGGCCTACCGCAATCTGGTGATGGCCACCATCGGTTTCACGCTCACCTTCTGGGCGTGGAACCTGATCGCACCGCTCGCGAGCTGGTACGGCGACCGGCTCGCCCTCAGCTCCTTCCAGCAGTCGCTGCTCGTCGCGGTGCCCGTCCTGGTCGGCTCGATCGGCCGTGTCCCGGCCGGCGCGCTGACGGACCGGTACGGGGCGAAGACGATGTTCCCGCTGGTCTCGGCGCTGACGATCGTCCCCGTGCTGCTGCTCACCGTGGTCAAGGACAGCTACGGCCTGATGCTGGTCGTCGGCTTCCTCCTGGGCCTGGGCGGCACCACGTTCGCGATCGGCATCCCGCTGGTCAACTCCTGGTTCCCGCCCGCCAAGCGCGGTCTGGCGCTCGGCGTGTTCGGCATGGGCATGGGCGGCGTGGCGCTCTCCGGCTACTTCACGCCCCGGATCGCGAAGCACGGCGAGAACCTGCCGTTCCTCGTGGTGGCGATCGCGCTCGCCGCGTACGCCGTGCTCGCCTTCTTCCTCATCACCGACCGGCCCGACCGGCCCGTGCCCACCGCGTCGCTGGCGACCCGGCTGGGCTCGGCGGCGCGGCTGCGGGTGACGTGGGAGCTGTCGGCGCTGTACGCGATCGGCTTCGGCGGCATCGTCGCGTTCGGCGTCTACCTGCCGACGTACCTGAAGACCTGGTACGAGCTGGACGCGACGGACGCGGGCACCAAGGCCGCCGGTTTCGCCCTGGTCACCGTGATTTTCCGGCCGATCGGCGGCTGGCTCTCGGACCGGTTCCACCCGGCGCTCGTGACGGCCGCCGCACTCGGCACGGCCGCCGCGTTCGCGATCGTCCAGGCCTTCGACCCGCCGCTGAACCCTGGTGGCACGATCGCCCTCCTGGTGATGGCGGCCGGGCTCGGCACGTCGAGCGGTTCGATCTTCGCCCTGGTCTCCCAGGTGACCCCGCAGGCCAAGGTCGGCAGCGTGACCGGCATCGTCGGCGCGATGGGCGGCCTGGGCGGCTTCCTGCCGCCGCTGGTGATGGGCGCGATCTACAGCGCCAAGGACTCGTACTCGATCGGCTTCATGCTCCTCTCCGACCTGGCGCTCGCGGGCTGCGTGTACGCGTACGGGCGGATGCGCGGGCTCCGGACGGGCGGCGAGGAACCGGAGCCCGAGCAGGCACGGGCGGCGGCGGGCCGTCCCTGAGGAGGCCTCGGGGCAACCTGGGGGGAAGGTCGGGGAAGCGTTCGGAGAATGCCTCCGTCGTACGGGCAGAATCCTCCCGGTGACCCTGGCGAGACCCCTCGCCCCGACCCGAGGAGGACGACCGGTGAGTGTGCTCTTTCCCGCCGTCGCTGCCCGTTCCGACCGGCCCGCGCTGCGCTGCGGCGCGGACTCGCTGACGTACGGGGAGCTGGCGCGGACCGCCGGCGCCCTGGCCGCCCGGCTCGACGGCCTGGAGCGGGTCGCCGTCTGGGCGACGCCGACCGCGCGCACGGCGGTCGCGGTGGTCGCCGCCCTGCTCGCGGGCGTTCCCGCCGTGCCGCTCAATCCGCGCACGGGCGAGCGGGAGCTGGCGCACATCCTCGGGGACAGCGCGCCCGGCGCGGTGCTCGCGGGCCCGGAGGACATGCTGCCGGAGGGGCTCGCGAAGCTCTCCCGGATCGGCGTGGAGCTCGACGCGACGGGCCCCTTCCCGGCGGCCGGGGAGAAGGACGTCGACCCCGAGTCCCCCGCCCTGATCGTCTACACCTCCGGCACCACGGGCCCGCCGAAGGGCGTCCTGCTCTCCCGCCGGGCGGTCGCCGCCTCGCTCGACGCGCTCGCCGAGGCCTGGGCGTGGACCTCCGACGACGTCCTCGTGCACGCGCTGCCGCTGTTCCACGTGCACGGGCTCGTCCTCGGGATCCTGGGCCCGCTGCGGCGCGGCGGTGAGGTCCGGCACCTGGGGGCGTTCTCGGCGGAGGGGGTGGCGCGGGAGCTGGGCGCCGGGGGCGGCACGGTGCTGTTCGGGGTGCCGACCATGTACCACCGGCTCGCGGACGCCCTCTCCCACGACGAGGAGCTGGTCCGGGCGCTGGCCGGGGCGCGGCTGCTCGTCTCCGGTTCGGCGGCGCTGCCGGTCCACGACCACGAGCGGATCGCGGCGGCGACGGGCCGGACGGTCGTGGAGCGGTACGGGATGAGCGAGACCCTGATGAACACCAGCGTGCGGCCGGGCGGCAAGCCCCGGCCGGGGACGGTCGGCACCCCGCTGCCGGGCGTGGACCTGCGGCTCGTGGACGAGGACGGCTCGGTGCTCGGCGCGTACGACGGGGAGACGGTCGGGGAGGTGCAGGTGCGCGGCCCGAACCTGTTCTCCGGCTATCTGAACCGTCCGGAGGCGACGGCGGCGGCCTTCGACGGGGACTGGTTCCGCACCGGGGACATGGCGGTGCGGGAGGCGGACGGGACGGTGCGCCTGGTGGGGCGTCGGGCGACCGATCTGATCAAGAGCGGCGGTTACAAGATCGGGGCGGGCGAGATCGAGAACGCGCTCCTGGACCACCCGGGGGTGCGGGAGGCGGCCGTCACCGGCGAGCCCGATCCGGACCTGGGCGAGCGGATCGTGGCATGGGTGGTGCCGACGGACGCCTCGGCGCCCCCGGCGGAGACGGAGCTGGCGGACCACGTGGCCGGGCTCCTCGCCCCGCACAAGCGCCCCCGGGCCGTGCGCTACCTGGACGCGCTCCCCCGCAACGACATGGGGAAGGTCCTGAAGAAGGCACTGCCGGCGGCGGGACGGGCGGGGGCGTTCGGGGGGACTGCTCAAGGAGTCGGGTCGAGGGCGTCGTAGCGGCGGAACCCTCGCCCGTACAGGGCGAGCAGTCCGACGGCGACGACGCAGGCGATCCCGCCGCCGGTGATCGCGACGGCCGGGGAGGTCAGGTCGGCGGCGGAGCCCGCGAGGAAGTCGCCGAGCCGCGGTCCGCCCGCGACGACCACGATGAAGACGCCCTGGAGCCGGCCGCGCATCTCGTCGGGGGCGGCGACCTGCATCATCGTGTTCCGGAAGATCATGGAGACGGTGTCGGAGTAGCCGGCGAGGGCGAGGAACAGCAGCCCGAGCCAGAGGTTCCGGGTCAGTCCGAAGACGGCGATGGCGGTGCCCCAGCAGGCGACGGCGATCAGGATCGCCTGCCCGTGGTGGCGGATCCGGCCCTGCCAGCCGGACAGGACACCACCGAGGAGCGCCCCGAACGCGGGCGCGGCGACGAGGAGTCCGGCGGTCTTCGCGTCCCCGCCGTACCAGACCACGGCGACGGCCGGGAACAGGGCGCGGGGTTGGGCGAGGATCATGGCGCAGAAGTCGGAGAAGAACGTCATGCGCAGGTTGGGGCGGGTGGCGAGGAAGCGCAGCCCGTCGAGGACCGAGGCCCGTTCGGTCCCCTTGCGGTCGGGGAGCATCGACGGCAGCCGCCACATCGCGTACAGGCTCGCGGTGAAGGCGACGGCGTCGACGAGATAGGCGGTCTGGTAGCCGGCGAGCCCGACGATCAGACCGCCGAGGCTGGGGCCGACGAGGGTGCCGAAGGTCATGACCATCGAGTTGAGCGCGTTGGCGGCGCGCAGCTGCTCGGGAGGAAGGAGCCGGGGGATCATCGCGGTGCGGGCGGGCGAGTTGAGCGCGGCGCAGACGGCCTGGAGGGCGACGATCGCGTACAGGAACCAGACGCGGTGGAAGCCGGCGAAGGCGGCGCCCGCCAGGGCTATGGAGAGCACGGCGGAGCCGGCGGCGCTGGCGAGGCCGAGCTTGCGGCGGTCGACGGTGTCGGCGATGGCGCCGCCGTACAGACCGAAGACGACGAGCGGGACGAGGGAGAAGAGGCCGACGAGGCCGACGGAGAAGGGCGAGCCGGTGATGTCGTAGACCTGGAGGGAGACGGCGAGGGCGGTCATGCCCTGCCCGACCCAGGAGACGGTGTTGCCGAACCAGAGGCGGCGGTAGTGGGCGGAGGTGCGGAGCGGGGTCAGGTCGGCGAGGATCCGGCGGCGTTCCCGCGCCCGTTCGTGCTCCTGCTCGTGTGCGTCGGTGGCGGTCACGCGACGTCGTACCGCAGCTCGGGGCGCTCCCAGTGGATACGGCCGGAGGGCGGGACGGTCCCGGTGCGGACGGCGCCGGTGCGCAGGTAGAACTCCTCGGCGGGCGGGTGCGCGACGACCCTCACGGAGCCGAGCCCGGCGTCCTTGGCCTGTCCGGTCATGTGCTCCATGAGGAGCCGCCCGATGCCGAGTCCCTGGGCTCCGTCGGCGACGAACGCGAGGTCGAGCTCGGCCTCGTCGACGAGCAGCGCGTAGAAGCCGAGCACCTTGCCGCCCCGGCCCCCGCCCGCCTTCCCGTCCCTGCCCTCGCCCTCGCTCTCCCTCTTGCTCTCGTCGGCAGCGACGGCGACGAAGACGGGATGGTGCTCGATGTACGGACCGCCGACCTGGTAGCCCTCGACCATGGCGGCGTAGTCCCCCCGGTAGGCCCGGGAGCCCCGTACGAGCCGGGTGAGCCGCCGGGAGTCGTCGGCGGTGGCGCGCCGGATGGTGATGTCGGACATGAGGCGAGTATAGGGGCGGAGGTGGAATTGGCTCCTTACAGTTTGATGAACGGGGAGACGGAGGGGCGGAGGTCCGACCCCTCGGGACTCGAACGACCGAACCGGCAGGGAGTTCGGGAGGTGACCCGGGAGGGGCGCGCGAGGAGGGTGAAGATCGACGCCGGGTTTACGATGCGTCATCATGCAAGCACGACAAGTCACCCTTGGTGCGTCTTCGGTCCCCTTTCGCGGGTTCGCCGCGCAGGCTTCCGGAGCACCCGCCACCAGCACCTTCCTTCGTTCCCTCCGGGCGACACCCCTGTCCGGTGACGGAACACGGGCCGCCGGGCCGGGGGTTACGCGTCTCCACGGGCGGATGTGAGCGCGCCGGTCCCGGAGCCGCACGCCCCTGGCGTGCGTCCCCCTCTCGCGCGCCCCTTTCTCACCCCCCTCTCCGAACGGGTCGACTACGTCGATCCCCGGGACCGGGTGGTGGCGCAGGGCGGACGGTCGGGCGAGGCGCCGGAGGGGCTGCTGAAGCGGTACGCGGCGACCGTCTGCACCGACCGTGCCGGACGGGTCCTGCTCTACCGGCGCACTCCCTCGGTGGCGGTCTACCCGGACCACTACGACGTCCTGATCGGCGGCGCGGTCCGGACCGGTGAGGAGTACCGGGCGGCCGCGCTCCGGGAGCTCCGCGAGGAGCTGGGCTGGACGGAGGCGCCCGGCCTCACCGAGGCGTACCGGCTCCGCGTGGACGATCCGCACGGCGCCTCCTTCCTGGCGGTCCACCGCTGGACGGCGACCGGCCGACCGCCCCGGCCCGACCCGCGCGAGATCGCCTGGTGCGGCTTCGTCGCCCCGCTGACGGTCGCGGCGGGCGGCTACACGCCGCTGGTCCCGGCCGGCGCGGAGGCCGTGCGACGCCTCTTCCCCCTCTGACAGCCCGCCTTCCCTTCCCCCTTCTCCCCCACGGCCTCCTGCGGCCCTCACCAAGGACACCCCTCGCCATGACGTACTGCGCGCTGCCCTTACCCGGTGCCTCCCTCGCCGCCCCCGAGCCCCTGCCCGCCTGGGTGACCCGATCAGCCCGATCAGCCCGATCAGCTACCGGCGCGGACCGGCTCGACCGGGCGCGGGCCCGGCTCGCCGCCCGGCTCACGGCCGCCGCCGGGCCGGACGGCCTGCTGCGGGCGCCGTGCGACAGCCGGATGCTGGAATCCGCCCTGGCCCTGCGGCTGCTGACGGTGACGGACGTGGACCCGGACGCTCGGGAGCGGCTCACGCGGCGCCTGAAGACCGGGCTGGACGAGGGCGCCCCCGACCCCGTGCAGGAGGCGGCGGCCCGTGCGGCCCTCGGCGAGTACGCGGACGGACGCGGCGCCCTGACCCGGCTGCTCGGCGGCTTCGACCACTTCACCGCCGGGCGCAAGCACCTGATGTTCCGGACCGTCCTGGCGGAGCTGGGCGCCGACGCGTTCCCCGAACCCTCCGACCCGGGGCGCGCGTTCGAGGCGCACGGCCAGCAGCGCTGGCTGATCACGGAGATGGCCGCCCTGAAGGTCCTGCACGCCTTCGGCACGCACTCGCCCCGGCGCGTCACCGAGGACGACTGGCGGATCCTGGAGCCCTGCGCGCTCCCCGGCCCGCCCCCGTACGGCAACCATCTCGCCCGGCTCCTCGCGCTGCTCGCGCTGCGGCTGCGGCCCCGGTACGCGGCGGCCGTCCGGGCGCGGGCACGCGAGCTGCGGGACGTGCTGTGCGAGGACGGCGGGGTGCCGTTCCTCACGGGCATGGACGTCTTCGCGACGGCGACGGGCGGTCTCGCCCTGGCCGGCGCGGGGGCGCCCGCGCACGCCCTGCGGGCCCTCGCTGAGGCGTTGACGGGGCAGCAGAACCCGGACGGCGGTTGGGGATTCGACCGGGGCGTCGGGCAGAGCGACGTGGACGACACGGCGTACTGCGTGGAGTTCCTGCGGGCGGTGGCCCCCGAGCGCCACGGGGTCGGAGTGGCCGCGGGCGAGCGGTACCTGCTCGCCCGGCAGGGGGTGGACGGCGGCTTCCCGACCTTCGAGCGCGGGACGGCCTCGGAGGTGGCGATAACGGCGGCGGCGGTGAACGCGCTGGCCCCCGAGCCCGCGCACCGCGCCGCGGTCGCGGCCGGCGTCCGGTTCGTCACGGCCCGGCAGGAGGCGGCCGGCCCGTACGAGCGCAGCTGGAGCCTCAACGAGAGCAACGCCCTGTTCCGCACCGTCCTCGCCCACGACTCCTTCCTCGCGGTGGCGCCCGGCCACCCGGCGGCGGCCGGCGCCGCGCGGGCCCGGGCACGGGCGGTGGCCCGGCTGCTCGCCACCCAGAACCCGGACGGCGGCTGGGGGCACGTGCCGGCGGACCCGAGCGACCCGATCAGTACGGCGTACGCGCTGATCGCCGTGGCCCGTACGCCGGGCGCGCGGGCCGCGACCGCGCGGGCGGTGCGCCACCTCCTGGAGCGGCAGCGGCCGGACGGCGGCTTCACGTCGCGCCCGGACCAGGCGGGCCCCCGGCCGCTCGCCTATCACGTACCGCTCCTGACGGACGTGTGCGTCCTGCTCGGCCTGAACCACGCGCGCGGGGGGCCGGCCGCCCCCTGAGGAAGGTCAGCCGCAGTCCGAGAGGTCCTCCGGGTCGACCGCGTCGAGCCGGACGGCCAGCGCGTGGAGCCGTTCGCGCAGGTCGCCGAGTTCCGCGAGGTCCAGGCCGGTGGCGGCGGCGATCCGGCGCGGCACGCCGAGGGCCTCCTCCCGCAGCGCGGTCCCCGCCTCCGTGAGGCGCACGGTGACGGACCGCTCGTCCTCGGGGCTGCGCCGCCGCTCGACGTGCCCGGCCGCTTCGAGCCGTTTGAGCAGCGGCGACAGGGTCCCGGAGTCGAGCCGCACCCGCTCCCCGATCCCCTTCACGGAGAGCTCGCGGTGCTCCCAGAGGACGAGCATCACGAGGTACTGGGGGTAGGTGAGTCCGAGCCCCTTGAGGGCCTCGCGGTAGACGCCGTTGAAGGCGCGGGTCGCCGCGTGCAGCGAGAAGCAGATCTGCCGGTCGAGGCGGAGGAAGTCCCCGTCGGAAAGACCGGCGGGGCCTTCGGGGAGGGTGTCGGACGTCTCCATGCCTCCAGGATACGCGAGCCCGCCTCACGCGCGATTGAGTTGCACACAACTAAATCGCGCGCTACAAATGAAGAGGCACCACGCCCCAGGACAGGAACCGGACGGAAGAGGAATCCCCATGGACGCGATCTACACCGCCGTCGCCACCGCCAACGGCCGCGAAGGCCGCGCCGTCAGCTCCGACGGCCACATCGACCTCCCCCTCGCCCACCCGCAGGCCCTCGGCGGCAACGGGCAGGGCACCAACCCCGAGCAGCTCTTCGCCGCCGGGTACGCGGCCTGCTTCGCCAGCGCCATGGGCGTGGTAGCCCGCCAGGAGAAGATCGACGTCTCCGAGGCCTCCGTCACCGCCGAGGTCTCCATCGGCAAGGACCCCGCCGACGGCGGCTTCGGCCTCTCGGTCGTCATGCGCGCCGAGTTCCCCGACCACCTCCAGGGCGAGGCGGGCCTGGCCCTCCTGAAGAAGACCCACGCCTTCTGCCCGTACTCCAAGGCCACCCGCGGCAACATCGAGGTCGAGCTCGTCGTCGAGTAGCCGAGCGGTCGAGCGGTCGAGCGGTCGAGCGGTCGGGCGGTCGGGCGGTCGGGCGGTCGGAGCCTTCCACCACCCCGCCGGCCACGCCGAGAACGGCGATCCCGGCCCGCCGAACGCCTCCTCCGGCGCGGCCGGAGGTCAGCGCCGTGCGGGGCCGGTGGGGCCGGTGGAGCCGGCGGGGTCCGGGCCCTTCCCCGGCTTCTCGGCGGGACGTGCCGTCCTGCCGTCCTTCTGCCACCCGTTCTTCGTCCCCCGGTCGGCGCCCCGGCCCCGCCCCGGACCGTTCCCGTTCTCCTCGCCCCTCCCCGGTGCCTCCCGGTCGGGCTCCTCCGCCTCCGGCGGCACGGCGCGCGACGGTCGAGGACGGGGCTCGGGACGGACTGGAGGAGGGTGGGGAACAAGAACACCGGGGGTGGTGGGGTCCGCGGGACGGGTGGGGGCCGGGAGCGGACGGTCGCCGAGCAGATCGGGCAGGTCTCCGGCGGCGAGGGCGACGCCGCCGAGGGTGACGCTCGCGAACAGCCCGGCCAGGACCGCACGCAGGGGGCGCCCGCCGCGACGACGGTCGGCGACGGGGGTCCAGTCGTCCCGGCGGCGGGTGGGCGGGGCGGCGCGGCGGGCCGCGCGGAAGGCCGCGAGGGCGGCGGGCTCGACCTCGGGGCGGGCGCCGCGGGTCAGCGCGGCGCGCAGCGCCTCCTCCACATCGCCGTGTCCGCCGCCGTGGCCGTCACCGCATCCGTCATCGCGTCCACCACCGCGTCCGTCGTCGTGCGTCATTCCGTCACCTCCCCCTCAGGCCGAGTTCCCGTGCGAGTCGCTTCAGTCCCCTGTGCGCGGCGGACCGTACCGCACCGGGCCTCTTGCCCAGTACGCGGGCGGCGGCCGGCCCGTCGAGACCGAGGACGACCCGGAGGAGAACGGCCTCGGCCTGGTCCCTCGGCAGGCCCTTGACCAGCGCGAGCGCCCGGTCCGTCGACAGCGCGTCCAGCGCTTCGCCGGAGGTGTCCGCGGCGGCGGGCAGATCGAGGACGTCCTGTTCGATCGGGGCGGGGCGGGGGCGGGAGCGTTCGCGGCGCAGGTGGTCGAGGGCCCGGTTCCGGGCGATGACCGCGGTCCAGCCGCGGAACCCGGCGCCGTCGCCGCGGAACCGGCCGAGGTCGCGGGCTATCTCCAGCCACGCCTCGGCGGCCACGTCCTCGGCGTCGGCGCCGACGAGGCCCCGTACGTAGCCGAGCAGGCCGGGGTACACCATGCGGTACGCGACGGCGAACGCCTCCTCGTCGCCCCCTCGCGCCCGTTCCACGGCGGAGCCGAGTTCCGCGTCGCGGGTCGCCGAGGGCCCGCGGCCGCCAGCCCCCTCGCTCACACGTTCCTCTTCCCAGCCGGTTCCGTCGGGACGTTCCGGCCGTGCCCCCGGACCGAAAGGTGCCATCCTGTCAAACCGTCAGCACAGGCTCGTCGCCCGCCCGTCCGAGGGACAGTCCCGGCGGACCGGCCGCACCGGCCGGCGTCCGTGCAGGGTGAGGAAGTAGGTCCGGAGGGACTCCTGGGGGCCGATCTCGAAACGGTTCACGGTGCGGCCGAGGGGATTCCACAGCCTGCCGTCCGGCATCCGCACGGCGACGGGATGCCCGAAGACCGGGCGGAGCGGGTGGCCCGGCGCCAGGTCCACCCACTCCGCACCGGCCTGACGCACCAGCACCTCGCCCACGTACGCGCCGAGGCCGAGCAGGGGGCCGTCCACGTCCTGGCGCCGGGCGCCGCCGCGCCGCAGGCCGTCGATGATCCGGTCGACGACGCCGAGGCTCGCCACGCCGTAGTCCAGCGGCAGGCGCGTCCTGGCGGTGACGCCGTCGGCGAACTCGGCCGCGCACCGCCTCATCCCGGTCGCCCGCGGCGTCTGTTCCCCGCTGTCCATTCCCGTCCCCTGCCCCTCGACACGTCACGGTGGGACCTGGCGGAGCCACCGGATGATCAAGCGGATCCCGTGCGCGGATCATCACGGGGCGGACGAGTGACGCTGCTCACAGAGCATGGTGGCGGGGCGGGGGCGGGCTCACCCGCCCGACCCGGCCGACGATCTCCGCGACCAGGCCGGCGAGGGCGCCGAGCACACCGAGCAACGCCGTCAGGACCAGCAGGAGCAGCCCCGTGTGGTCGTCCAGGGCCCGCGCCTGGACCGTGGTGGCCGCGACGCTGCCGGACCGCGTGTCGAGCGAGAAGCGGGAGTCGTTGGAGTTCGCGCGGTGGTCACCGAGCAGGAACAGCCTCCCCTCGGGGACCGTCACGTCGTAGGCGAGGGTCGTCCCGGACGGACCGCCGTCCTTCACGTACGGCTCCGACAGCGGCTCGCCGTTCACCGTCACCGGCCCGCCGGGGCTTTGACGGACGTGGTCACCCCCGATGCCGATCACTCGACGCAGCGCCGGCCTGCTCTCGTGGCCGTCCTCCATCCGGTGGAGTACGACATCGCCCCGCCCGACCTCCACCGGATCGATGCGCTCGAAGAAGGCGCGCGCCCCCTGCGGGTACGTCGGGTTCATGGCATCGCCTTGAACGGCGACCGCCGTGTACCCGGTACCGAGAAGTGCGATCGAGCCGACGGCAGCGGCCAGCCCCACGACACCCACTGTCCGCCCCACGCGCCGCAGTCGAGTCCTCCCCGTCATGACACCGGGCCGATCGTGCGGAAGCCCGGCTCCGGCGCCGAACACGCGGTGGAGAAGGGTTCGCAGTCCGGGTCTGCCAGGACGCGGTGGACGAACTCGGAAGTCGACATGCTCTCCTCGTGCCGTGAGTACGGGTTCCCCCGGGGAACGATCGACCGGGTGGACAGGGCTTCCTCCGCGTACGCCGGCCGGAAGCAGTCGCACCCTATCTCCGCGCGGGCAGACGGAATCAGACCGCGTCGACCGGGCCGGTGCGCCTGGTGCGGCTACTGCACGCGGGACCGGCGCGGGGTGCGGGCGCGTGGGACGGCCCACGGGTCCAGCCCCTGCTCCAGCAGGCGCTCCTCCTCGCTCTCGCTCAGGAAGAGCGCCGGATGCCTGCCCCAGAGCGAGAGGTCGCTCAGGGGGTTCGCCGGGAACTCCGCCCGCAGGACGCGGACGAGGAACTCGACCATCCCGCAGTCATGGCGCTGCCAGATGCCCTTGCCCCGGTGGTAGACGAGCACCGGCCACGCGGACGGGTCGTCGCCGGAGGCGTCCCAGCAGACGATGTCCGCCGCCGCGTCGGAACCCCAGGCGATCAGCCGAGGCCGCGCCCCTTCCAGTTCGGGCTCCTTCTTGAAGCTCACCCACACGTCCTCGGCCGTGAGCGTCTCCACGAGCATGCCGCCGTAGGGCGACGACAGCTCCTCCGTCTTCGGCTCAGGGACCTGAACCTGGAAGAAGTTGTCGATTGCGCCGGGCCCCCACACCTCCATGAACACGCGGTAGTCGGGCGGGAACTCCGTGCCCCACGACTCGCTCATACGAGCCCAGTCGACGGACGTATCGGGTGCCGCCTTCGGCGGCATGAGCCGCCGCAGCGTCTCCAGATCAGTCATCTCGGTGCCCCCTTCTCCTTCCGGTCGGCGTCATCCCATCGACCCCGTCGGTACCTGCCGACCGGTAGCCGGGTCATTGAACATGCCGAGGTTGCGGCCGGCCAGGGGGCTGGGAATGAAAGTGCTGATGGATATTCCAGCACTCCCATCCAGGTTCGTCCCCTGTGCGTGGATGGCGAATCCGGTGGGTACGGTCCGGCGGCCACTGTAGCGAGGGGTCACCGAGTAGTAGACGTCCTGCCCCGCCTGCGCGGCCGCGGCGATGTCCGTCTCGTGCTTGGCCATGTCGTCGTCGCCCTGCCGGGAACCGAGCTGCTTGGCGTCGGCTCCGCGGGCGCACGCGGCGAGGTTCCGCGGGTCCGTGCCCGAGCCGGTCAGTCGGTCGGCGAGGAGGTGGCAGGCGTTGATGTTCTCCCGGGTCGGACGCGCGCCGAGGAAGCCGGCGGTGCGCTGTGCCCACCGATACCCCGGAGGCGTGAACACCCGGGTGTCCGTCTCCGAACCCGGGTGCGAGTCCACGTAGTCCTTAGTGAGGCAGGAGGTCATGCCGGTAGCGCGGCTGCCGTTCTTCTTGTCCACGTCGCCGTGCCGGACCCAGCCGGCCCCGCACTTGTTGCTGTCCTCGTCCTCGTCCTCGGACGCGGGCCTGAACTTCGGCTTCGGCTGCCTGGCCCGGTCGATGGCGCCGTTGATGCCACGAGCGGTGGAGATCAGCGCGTCGCCGAGGCTGCCGTGCCTACGCCGTGGATGGCCGCAGCCATCGACAGTGCGGCGCCGAACAGGTGGCCGTCCAGCTCCACGAAGGAGATGGGGTTGCCGCCGGCGAAGGCGTAACGGTTGCCGGTGTAGGGGTCGGTGGCCAGGGACATGCCGTCCAGGGCGCCGCCGCACATGTCACGGGTCAGGAAGCGGTTCAGGCCCGGGCTGTAGTTGCGGAAGCCCATGTCGTACGTGCCCGAACCATCGTCGTACCGGTGCGCGTTGTACCGGTAGGCGTTGTACGACTCCTTGTCCGGGTTCGCCGCGTCCGGCTTGTCCGCGCCGGTGAACTTCGCGTCGTCGTCCGAGCCGTAGGCCGTGTAGCCGTACGCCGCCCGGGTGCCGCCGTCCTCCTTCGTGACCGCCTCGACGTCGCCCTTCGGGTGGTAGAGGTACTGCGAGTACTCGTGCGGACCGGTGTCCTTGTGCTTGATCTGCGTGAGCTTCTGGCCCCACGGGCTGTACTGGTAGGACTTGGTCGCCTTGCCGGCGACCTCCTCCCGCAGCACCTTGGACTCCATGCCCAGGTAGGTGAAGAGCGTCGTCTTCCCGTTCGTCCCGGACGTGGTCTGCTGCGCCGTGCGGTCGAAGGCGTCGTACACGTACGTCGTCGACTTCGCGGCCGCGTCCGTACCCGCCGTGTGCCTGGCGATCCGGTCGAAACCGTCGTAGGTGTACTTCTCCTGCGTCGAGCCGTTGGACGAGACCGTGTCCAGGCGGCCCAGCGGGTCGTAGTTGTACGTCGAGGCGACACCGCCCGCCTCCGTCGGCGGACCCTCCCGCAAGATCCGGGCCAAGCCACGGACCATGTCGTCACCACCACGTCAGGGGCGCCGCCTGGTCGTATACCCCCGGACTCCCGATCCGATCCCGACCAGTGCGAGCAGGGCTCCGAAGGCCGCCAGTGCCCACAGCGCCAGCGGCACGGCCCCTTCGGCTCGGACACGGCCGCGCACGTCGGAGGCCGCGACGCTGCCCGACTGCTCGTCGAGGAAGGAGCGCGAGTCGTTCGCGACGGGCCGGTTGTCGCCCAGCAGGAACAAGCGCCCCTCCGGCACGGTCACGTCGTAGGGTGCGCCTGCCGAACCGAGCGGGTCACGCATCACGTACGGCTCGTCGATCCGCTTGCCGTTCACCGCGACCCGCACACCGTCACGGGACTCCACGCGATCCCCGCCCAGGCCGATCACCCGCTGCAGGACCGGCGCGTTCCCGTACCGACCGGGCACACCGACGAGGACGACGTCGCCCCGGCGTATCTCCCCTTCACCGACCCGCAGGACGGTCAGCCGCTCGCCAGGACTGTACGTGGGTCGCATCGCGTCGCCCCCGACAGTGATCCGCTCTCCTTCCAGGCCACCGCCGCGCACGATCCCTCCCACGGCGCCCAGCACCAGGACCAGCCCCAGAGGAACCAGCACCCATGCGGCGATTCCCAGTCCGCGGCCCGCGCTTTGCTGCTGCGTCGACACCCTCCTCATCTCCCGTCAGCCTCGGGGCCGGGCTGGAAGGTCGGGTCGAGGCCGTACTGAGCGATGCCGAACGGTTGGAAATCCTTGTCCGCCAGGACCCTGTAGAGAAATTCCGAAGTCGACATGTCGTACTCGCACCATTCGCCGGCTTCGCCCCGCGCGAGGACAGGGTATGTACCGGGCTGCTGTGCGTCGA
The DNA here is from genome assembly GCF_009299385.1 of Streptomyces cinereoruber. Classification (NCBI taxonomy): domain Bacteria; kingdom Bacillati; phylum Actinomycetota; class Actinomycetes; order Kitasatosporales; family Streptomycetaceae; genus Streptomyces; species Streptomyces cinereoruber. The sequence goes on from NZ_CP023693.1 coordinate 2,476,807, forward strand.
CAAGCCAGCAGTATTCAGCGCCCCATTCCGACGATGCCCATTTGATGTACCCTTTTCCGCCCGGTGTGTACTTCTGGTACTGACCGATCTCGGCAGGAAGAGGAGGAAGGGGCGCTTGCCACGGCAGGACAAAATTGAAACGAAACCCCGCCGTCCTGCCGTAAAAAGCGATGGAGTCACTGAAGGTTCCCCCGCCGAAAACTTCACACAGTTGCTTGAAGTCCGTCGGCAGAGGAATGCGAAGCTCCTCCTCTGCCGCTGCCCAGTCGACGGAGTGCGCCGACGGCTCCCAGCCGGTGAATTCGAGTAGACGTTGCACCCACATGCAAAGACCTTTCACAGAAGGGCGAGGTGCAGGCGGACATCGGGATCGATGTCCGCCTGCACCTCCGATGATCCAGCTTACCGACCTACGGCTTGAGCCCCGAAGGCGTGTTCCAGATCGTGATGGGATCGCGTGGCATTTCTCCCGTGTCCAGGTTCAGCCACTTGATGGTCAGGCTGTCGGGGATGGCGTTCTTCCCCGTGTAGTTGGCGGTCACCTCGTAGTAGACCGTCTGCCCCTTGGCCACCATGGCGGCCACCTGGTTCTCGTACGGCGCCATCACAGTCTGATTGGGCGTCGCGTACAGGCTGACGAGGTTCCGCATCTCGGTACCGCTACCACCCAGCTGGTTTCCCAACAGGTGACCGCGGTTCATGTCGTCACCGGGCTTGAAACCAGGGGTCACTGTCTCGGGGAAGTTCCGCATGGGCCGCGGGACCTGGGTTCCCTGGATCATGGAGCCAGGATTTCCCTTGACGGCCTTGTCCGCTCCGCTCTCCCAGCCGAAGTCGCCGGAGTTGAGGCAGGCCCGCGCTCCCTGTGCCCGGTCGTACTTGTCGAGAGCCTGATAGAAGACCACGCTTTCGTCGTCTTCGCAGTATTCCTGCTGGAACGGGAAAAGCGTGTCTCCCCCGACCCAGTCCCACTGCCCGTCGGGCTCGACGAGCCGTCCCTTGCTGCGGTTGCCCGTGTACTCGGACTCGTACCCGTTGGGGGCCGTCTCGTTGTACCAGCCGATTCCCGTGAGGAAGGTGTCAGCGACGGTCTTCCAGCCGCCCCCCGCCTTCTTCACACCGGCGGTGGCGACGTTCTCCATCGTGTCGAGGATGTCGCCGCACCAGTCACAGCCGAATATGTGGCCGTCCAGCTCGACGAAGCTCGTGGGGTTTCCGCCGGTGAAGGCGTAACGGTTTCCGGTGTACGGATCGGAACCGAGCCCCATGTCCGCGAGAGCACCGTTGTACATGTCCCGGCTGGTGAACCGGTTGAGACCGGGGTTGTAGTCCCGGAAGCCCATGTCGTAGGTGCCGGCGTGGGAGTCCCACCGCTTCGAGTTGTAGCGGTAGGGGTTGTAGGTCTCCTTGGTCGGGTCGCCGGCGTCGGGCTTGTCGATACCGGTGAACTCGGATTCGTCGTTCGACCCGTAGGCGGTGTAGCCGTAGGTGGCCTTGGCGTTGCCGTCCTTGTCGGTCAGCGTCTCGACGTCGGTGTGCGAGTTGTAGCCGTAGTAGCCGTCCTCGCCGGTGCCGTCGGTGTTGTGCTTGACCTGGGAAAGACGCTCGCCCCACGGGCTGTACTGGTACGACTTCGTCAGCTCGCCGACGACTTCTTCACTGAGCACCTCGGACGACAGACCGAGGTAGGTGAAGTCGGTGGTCTTGCCGTCGGCCGTCTTGGACGCCGTGCGGTCGAGCGGGTCGAAGGTGTACGTGGTGGACTTCAGCGAGCCCGCGTCGTCCCTCTTCTGGGACTCGACGACATGGTCGAAGCCGTCGTACACCGAGCGTTCGATGACCTGGCCACCGCCGGTGACGGACTCCTGACGGCCGAACGGGTCGTAGTTGTACGTGGCCGCCGAACCGCCGGCGGTCGCGGAGACCAGCCGGTTGCGGTCGTAGGTGTACGTCGTGGACGTTCCCTTGACCGTCTGGCTGACGACGTTGGCGTTGTCGTCGTGGACGTACGTCTCGGTGCCCGCACCGTTACCGGTCTTGACCGACTTGGCGAGCCGGTTCGCGGGGTCGTAGGTGTAGTCGGTGGTCGACTCGAGATAGGCCGAGGTGCTGTCGGCGTTCATCTTCTTCGCGACGTCCTGCGCCTTGTTCCCGTTGGGGTCGTAGGCGTAGGTGTGCGAGGAGACAAGGGTGCCGTTCGGCTTCTTCTCGACGCTCGTCTTGACGGCGCCGTCGAGGTAGTAGGTGTAGTCGACCGTGTTCTTGTTGTTCTTGGTCTCCTGGAGCTTCAGGCCACGGTCGGTGTACGTGTACGAGGTCACCTTCGGCGAGGCGTCCGTGGACGACTTGCCGACCGAGGTTGTCCTGACCAGATCCCGAAGGTCGTAGGTGTACTTGGAGAATTGATCGGGGTGGGTGACGGTCTCCGGCTTGCCGTTGGCGTCGTACGTGTACGACGTGGACTTCTTCTCCGTCCCGGCGAGCGCTTCGGTGACCTTGGCGACCTGGTTCAGGCCGCTGTAGACCATGGTGTAGGCGTCGACCTCGGCGCCCGACGAGGTGTCGTCGATCGAGGTCAGGTTGCCGTTCACGTCGTAGGCGTAGGCGAAGGACTTCTTTTCGGAGTCAGTCTCGCCGGACGTGTCGCGCACCAGCTTCACGCCGTCGGCGACCACGATGCCGCCGCTGTTCTGCTCGAGCTTCAGCTTGGCGTCGTTGCCCTGCCTGAGGGTGTACGAGCCGAGCTGGACCCAGGTGCCGGTCGCGGCGTTCTGGTCCTTGGTCACCGCGGGATGCGTGGTGGCACCCTGCGACAGCGTGTACCTCGCCGTGGTCACGGCGCCCGTCACCTTCGGGTACTTCACGTACGCGGTGTACGTGCCGTCCTTGGGAACGTTGAGCGTCCACGTGAAGGCATCCGTGCCCGTGCCGGCCGCGTGCGTGCGGTGGTCGTAGCCCTGCTGCCCGGTGATGTCGCCCTTGGCCCACGTACCGGTGGCCGAGGTGTGCTGGCTGTCGGAGTTGTCCACCAGGACCACCGACTTGCCCACCGGCACGCCGTCGTCCGCCTTGGACTTGAGCTTGCCGTCGGGGTAGTACGACCAGGTCATGGTGCGGTCGGAGGAGCCGCCCGCCGACGTCAGCGTGCGGGCCTTCTGCTGCCCGAGCTCGGTGTAGTCGTACGTGGTCGTGATGTCCCACGGGTCGGTGGACCTCCGCGTCCAGCCGTTGTCGAAGTACTCGATGACCGTGTCGTTGCGGACCGTCTGGCCCTCCGACGGGGGCATCGACCTCTTCGTCACGCGACCCACGGCGTCGTACACGGTCTGCGTGTAGACGTTGGGGTCGTTGTAGCGGGAGTCCGCCGGGTCGTACGGCTGGTACTGCTTGACCGGACGGTTCAGCGCGTCGTACTCGGTGCGCGAGGTGAAGTCGTCGGCGGTGGCCGTGGCCGCGCCACGGGGGGAGACGACCTTGGTGGTGTTGCCGACCTGGTCGTACTCGTACTGGGTCTTGCGGAACGTGGTCCCCTCGTAGGGGGTCCGGACCTCCTTCTGTTTCCCTCGCTCGTCGTAGTCGACGTAGGTGATGTTGCCCTCGGCGTCCTTGGTCTGGATGACCAGGGAGTCCTTGTCGTAGGTCGTCGTGACGGACTTGCCGACGGGGTCCGTGACCGTGGTGACCCGGTGGTTCAGGTCGTAGGCGGTCCTGGACAGGTAGTCGGTCGTGTCCGCGGTGGCGTTCCTCTTCGGATCGACGATCCGGACGACGTTGCCGACGTTGTCGTACTCGTACGAGATCTTCTGCTGCGCGGAGTTCACCACCGAGGTCAGCTGGTAGATCTCGTCGAACGTGTTGGTGATGACGTGATCGGTGGCGTCGCCCGTGGTGAGTACGCCCTTGGGTTCGGTCTTCGTCCGGAGGTTGCCGACCTTGTCGTAGGTGTAGACCGTCTTCCGCTCGGCGGAGGTGGCCGTGTCCTTCGGCACGGTGTCCGAGGCGATCTGGTCGGCCGCGTCGAAGACCGCGGTCGAGACGGCGCCGTTGGGCGCGGTCGCCTTGGTGACATTGTCGTTGGCGTCGTACTCCGGCGCCGACAACGTGATGAGGTCTCCGGCCGCCTGGTCCTTCGGCACGACCTTGGTCAGCGGACGCCCGAAGGTGTCGTACGTCTGCGTGGTCTTCTTGCCCAGCGCGTCAACGGTCTCGCGGACCTGACCGCGCTCGTCGTAGACGAACGACGAGGCCTTGCCCAAGGCGTCGGTGATCGTGGCCGGGTAGCCGGTCGGACCGAACTCGCTGTTGGTCGTCGGGTTGCCGTTGGCGTCGATCGCCTTGGTCAGCTGACCGTACGCGTCGTATTCGTACGTGGTGGTGTAGTCGCCCGCTGTCGTGGTCGCGACGCCCTTGGGGTCGGTGACCGTCTTCAGGTTGCCGAACGAGTCATAGCCGAACTGCCACTTGCGGCCCTCGGGCGAGGTCTTGGTGAGCAGGTCGGCGGAGAAGCCGTCCAGGCGGGTCTGGTAGCTGTACTGCTGCGAGTTCGCCGGGTAGGTGCCCGGGGCGCAGTCCGAGGACGGCGGGACACCGCCCTTGTTGTTCTCCGCATCGCGCGACCAGAGGGGGTAGCCCGTCTTCTGGTCGTAGCAGTACGCGGATTTGGCCCCGTTGGCCTCCTCCGCATACGTGACGTTATTGTCGGCGTCCCACGACATCTTGGCGACCTGGGACTTGGCGTTGGTCGTCTGGACCGGGCGGCCGAAGTCGTCCGTCACGTAGTCCGTGGCGTGTGCCTCGGCGTCGGTGACCTTGGTGTCGGTGAACTCGGGATTCGCCGTGTTCGTCTTGTACGCGAAGCCGGTGAGGAACCCGAGACGGTCGGTGATCGTCTTGGTCCACCAGTGGTACTTCGGGTCGTCACCGGCCTGCGGTGCGTAGTACGCGAACTGCGTGCTGTTCCCGCGGGGGTCGGTGGCCTTGACGAGCTTGACGTTCTTGTTGCCCTGCGTGGCGTCGTAGGTGAACTTGAACACCTTCGGCTGTGTCGAACCCACACCGTCGGTGAGTTGCCCGAGCAGGCCCTTGGCGGTGTAGTGGAACTCGATCTTCCGGCCGGAGACATCGGTCACCGAGCGGATGTGGTCGTAGATCTTCGAGTTGTTCAGCGCACCGGCGTCGGTGGTGAGTACGCCGGAGTCATTGACGTACTGGTAGCCGGACTGGCCCTTGGTCCAGTAGTCGACGGTGAGGATCTGCCGGCCGGCCGGGTCGTTGATGTACTTGAGGAACTTGGTCGGCTTGTTGTTGGACTTGCGCTCCTCGTAGGTGAACGTCTGCGTGTTGCCGTTCTTGTCGACGGTGGACGTCAGGTAGCCGTCGCAGCCGAAGAGGAAACGCGTGCCGTCCGGGCGGGTCAGCGTCCAGGCGTCGGGGACCGGGTCCTTGGTGGGCTTGCAGTCCAGGCCGGCCTTCATGGTGGCCTTGTAGTGGACGCCGGCGGGGGCCTTCCAGGTGCCGTCGGCCTGCTTGCGGAAGACGTGCGTGGTGCCGTCGCCGTCCGGGAGGCGGATCTCGGTCGGGTTGGGGTTGGGGTGGAAGTCCAGCGGCGCGCCGAGCCGGACGGGGCCCGAGAGCTGGAACGACCAGCCGTGGCCGGCGACCGTGTCCGAGGTGTCCTGGCTGTTGTAGGCGAAGCGGGCGAAGGTGCTCAGTCCGCGGCCGGGGTTGGTGATCGCGTTGTACTGCCATACGCCGTTGCCGGACGCCAGGTTGTTCATGAAGTTCGAACCGGCGCCGGTGTTCTTGCCGGTGTAGGCGTAGAACTTCTCCATGCCCAGCGTGTTGGAGGTGGGGTCCTCCACCGCGATGTTCTGCTTCAGCGAGGGGATGCCGCCGGTGCCGGCGGAGAGCCAGGTTCCGTCGGCGATCTTGCGGACGTCCCAGCCGAGCACGTACTCGTTGCGCTTGTTGCCGTTGTCGGAGTTGATCGGCGTCTTGACCTGTGCCTGGATCGTCGCCGACTTGCCCGGCAGCAGGGCCGGGATCGCGGTGGAGAGCTGGTTGCCACCCGTCGTCACGTCCGTGCCGTCGGGGAGCTTCCAGGTGTAGGACAGCTGACGCTCACCGGCGGCCCACGCCGTGGCGGTGGTGTTGGTGACCGTGAACTCGACCGTGTACTGCGAGTTCGGGGTCATCCGGGACGGGGTGGTCGGCGCGTAGTACGTGTCCTCGGTGGTCGCGTCGACGTAGATGACCTGCATGTACGGGCGTAGCTGCGGGTCCGAGGCCTCGGCCGACAGGAACAGGGTGCGTTCCTGCGGGCCGGTGGTGGTCTCGTCCTTCAGCTTGACCAGGACGCCCTTGTTGGTGGTGGGGGTCTTGACCCAGGACTGCATGAGTCCGGTGGCGTCCCACCAGTGGCGGCCGACCTCGTCGGTGATCTGCGGGACGGTGTCGGAGACGGCGGCGGAGAAGTCACCGCCGGCGGTGGTCCACGGGGTCGTGGAGTTCGCGTTGTTCCACGTGGCCTGGGTCTCGGTGAAGTCCCGGGTCAGGGAATGGAGTTCGTAGATGGCGCCGTTGGTGGTGCTGGTGGTCTCCGCGCCCCACATGTACATCTTGTTCTCCAGCACCGTGGCGGTGGTGGGGATGGATGTGGTGGGGAACTTCAGGGCGGCGCGGGTCTTGCCGTACGTGCCGGAGTTGTTGCCGACGCTCAGCCAGGTCTGTGCCTTGCCGGAGACCAGGCCGTCGTGGTTGGCGGTCGGCTGCTGCGAGGAGAGCGTGGTGTCGACCTGCCCGGCCTGGATGATCCTCATCGTCCGGCCGGCCTTGGGGATGCCCACGATCCGGGTCGGCGAGCCGAGGAGCTGCCCGTTCTTCGTCTTGACCGCGAGCTGGTAGTAGTACGACTTCCCGATCTCGGCGCTGCTGGAGTCGGGGGTCGGCACCGCCGTGGTGTCCGTGTACGCCGTCGTGCCCGTCGGGATCGGGGCGATCAGGGTCGCGGCGGACGGGGTGAAGGCCTGCTGCGTGGAGCGGTGCAGCTGGTACTCCACGATGTCCAGGCCGGTGTCACCGCTGCCGTTGGTGTACGCCGGCCAGGAGAGCTCAGGGCCGGTGGAATGGACCACGGTCGGCGAGTTCAGCGACGTGCCGACCGCCCCGTAGGTCACGGTCAGGCGCGGATACGTGGACGTCTCGCCGCCGTAGGCGTTGCCGTCGGCGGCCTCGTAGCGCGGGCCGCCGGTCGGGGCGGTGGCCGTCTCGTCCTTGGCCTTGAGCACGAAGCCGTGGTTGGCGGCCGTGCCCGAGACCCACTTCTGGACCGTGTCGGCGACCGGGAAGTCGTGCCACTTGTTGTAGTCCCAGGCGGCCTTGGTGATCGCGGCGGGGTTCACCAGGCGGACCGAGTCGGCCAGCGCGCGGGTCGTGGACGAGCCCGTGTCACCGAGGACGATCTTCCCGGCAGTCCCCTTGGCGAAGCTCAGCTCCGCCGCGTCCAGGGTCTTCCAGACCCCGCCGGTGCCGGTCTGGTTGACCGTGTAGTTCTTGGTGCCGCCGTTGTGGGTGACCGTGTACGGGGCGGCCGTGGCCGCGTCCGACGCGGCCGGGTGGTGCACGTCCACCCGGTAGGTGTCGGTCTCCGGGACCCTCGGCTGCCAGGCGTACGACTCGCCCGTGAGCGCGTTCTTGTTGTACGCGTAGTCGTCGTTGGTCGCCGCACCGCCGGTCGTGGTGCCCCGCGGCCACTCGCCGACCGCCGCCGTGCCGGCGTCCCCGTCGTCCAGCTGCACCGTGGTGCCGGACAGCTCGCCCACCAGGGCGCTGGTGTTGGTCCAGGTCGCGCCCGCCTCGTTCCACGCTCCGGTGGCCCGGTGCGCCTCCAGGGCGACCGTGTTGCCGTTGGTGGTGTGCGACTGGTCGTAGTACAGACTCAGCCGGGCCGCGTCGACCTTCACCCCCGCCGGGATCTCGTTCAGCGGGAACTTGATCAGGGAGCGGGCGATGCCGGTGTCGGTCTTGCCGACCGACAGCTTCCAGGTGTTGTTGAAGTTCACCCCGGGCTGGTCCGACAGGACCATCGTGTCCTCGGAGACCGAGGCGATCGGCGTGATCGTGATCGTCGGGTCGATGACGACCGGGTACTGCCGCTCCTTGGCCGCCAGCCACTTCGCGTCCGGCGTGAGCGTCAGCCTCCAGCCCTTGCCGTCCGCATCCCGGCTCAGCTTCTGGGTGACCGCGGTGCTGTACGTGCCGCCGGTGACCGACCGCGGATCCTTCCTGGCGTCCGTCATGTACGGAGCCGGGATCACCATCACCGGAGTGCCCGGGGCCTCGCCGAAGAAGGCGACCGAGCCGTCCTCGCGGGCCTTGGGCGTCAGACCGCCCTCGGTGTCCAGGGTGAAGGTGAAGGACACCGGACCGGCCGGACGCTCGGCCAGGACGATGTCCTCCTTCACCTGGCCGTTGCCCACCCGGTACGACAGGTCCGCACCGGCGACGGCGTCCTTGTAGAGGACCTGGTCGCCCTTCGCCTCCGGCTTGAGCGCGCCCGCGCCGGCCAGACCGAGCGTGACCGCCCCGCCGCCCTCCGCCTCGAACCGCATGAACCCGTCGGCGTCGGAGCCGAACCAGCTCTTGCCGGTGTTCGTGGTGTTGGCGAAGTCGAAGCCCTTGTCCCCGGTGGCGCGCACCGTCGTCTCGACCGGCTTCCAGGACGTCCCGGACCGGTACGACGTCGGTACCGCCGTCAGCTCGGCCTCGATCCGGCCGTCGGAGAGCTGCCAGTAGCGCGCCTGCGAGGTGCGCTTGGCCGTCAGCTCCTTGACCCGCTGGGCCTTCGGAAGCTTCTCGCCCTTCGGCAGCTTCTCCCGGCTGGGTATCTCCAGCGCCCCGCCGACCGGGGGTTTCGCCTCGCCCTTCTCGTCGTCCTGGAACCAGCCCGCGATCGTGTCGAAGACGCCGGTGTCGTCACCCGAGGACGGCGAGGCAGGGGCCGCATGGGCGGCCTGGGGCAACAATGTGCCCGCCACCGCCGATACGACCAGGCAGGAGAGAAATCTCCTGTGTGGGACTTTCACCACGATACCTTTCGGTATCGGCACACCCGCGTCGCTGCACGCGAAATGGGCACGCCGAACGAGCCGGAGCGGATGTTTCCGCCCGGCTTGAAGCAATGCGAGCCGGCCGCAAAAGACAGGGAGATGAAACCTCGCGGAGCTGCAGGGGGGTTTCTAACCAGACTCCTGACGCCAGGTCAATCCTGGCGACATACAGGACAATCGGCAGCTCGAAAGCGGTGTTGTTCGTCCGGTTCTTCCGCTCGCTCGCGTCCGACCGGCAGCCTGGTGTATAAACACCCGGTTCATCTGCCAGTTCACCGAAAGCCGGGCTCTTCCATGCCATCCAGCGAAATCGCGGAAAACGCCGCACCGCAGGAAAGTGAACACGCGGGCACCGAGGGCTCGCCTGACCGACGGGGACTACTGGTGGCCGGAATCGTCCTGCTCGCCTGCCTCGGGCTCGTCGGCTACGGCATGCTCGACACCGAGGAGCCGCCGAAGCCGCGGGCCGTCCCCACGGCCGAGGTGACGTACGAGGTCACAGGCACGGGTACCGCCGAGATCTCCTACCTCGCCCGCAGCGAGGACGGCACGGCCACGGTCGAGAAGGGCGTCACGCTTCCCTGGAAGAAGTCCGTCCGGGCGCCCCTCGGCAAGGCCCCGGCCGTCGCCGTCGTCCTCGACGGAAAAGGCGGACAGGCCGCCTGCGCACTGGCGATCCGGGGCAAACACGTCCAGCGCGCCACCGCCACGGGCGAATACGGACGTGCCACGTGCACCGGCGAGCTCCTTTCCGGTGACGGCGAGGGGTAGCACGCCGACTTCCGGGAACTCACTGTCCGGTTTGCGCGCTCGGATGCGCCGGATCCGACAGGTCGTGTATAACCGCTGCGCTGTGCGGCGGGAATTCGGGGTGCGCACCCTCGGAAATCAAATGGCGATTGCCACTGAAGACTATCTGAATCCATCATGCCCCCTGGTTTCCCGTCCCACCGCATGCACAGCCGCCGGCGGCAGGCCGCCGCGGATATGGATCGGCTGCCTACAAGGGATGGGAAATGAGTCCGAGAGGAGCCCGCGCCAGGCGGGCGAACGGTAAGAAGTACGCGACGTGGCTCGCGGCGGGAGTCGTCGTCCTGGGAGGCACGGCCGTGACCGCCGCCGCCTCGGCGGGTGGCGAGGGCGCCGGGCCCGGTGACGGGACACGGTCGGCGAAGGCGCACGCGCTGGCCCTGGACGGCAAGGATCCGAAGAGGCGCGCGCTCCCGCGCACCGGAACACCGACGTTCTCGCTCGTCGGCGTCTCGTGGGAGGACAGCGGCGACACCTTCGAGGGCACCGCTCAGATCCGTACCCGCGAGGCCGCGACCGGCGAGTGGAGCGAATGGCACGACCTCGACTTCGACATACGGGCGCCGGAGTCCACCGAGGGCGAGGAGCCGGAGGTGCGGGGCGCCTCGGAGCCGCTGTGGGTCGGCCCGTCGGACGGGGTCGAGGCGCGGGTCGTCGCGGACGGCGAGGAAACCGCGGTGCCCGAGGCGCTCCGCCTCGACATGATCGACCCCGGCGAGACCGTCAAGGGCAAAGACAAGGGCAAGGACAACGGCGGCACCCAGGGGAGCGGAAAGGGGGACGCCGAGCCCCCCACCAGCGGAGCCCCCACGGGCCCGGCCCCCGGCACAGTGCCCGCGCAGGAGCCCACCGGGCCCGCTGCCACCACCATTCCGACGGCTCCGACGGCTCCCGCCATCGTCAGCCGTGCCGGCTGGGGCGCGGACGAGTCGCTCGTCCAGGACCCGCCCTCGTACCTGAACGAGGTCGACGCCGTCTTCGTCCACCACACCGCCGGGACGAACGACTACACCTGCGCCGACTCCCCGGCCGTCATCCGCGCGATCCTCAGCTACCACGTGCGGACGAACGGCTGGAACGACGTCGGCTACAACTTCTTCGTCGACAAGTGCGGCACGGTCTTCGAAGGCCGCGCGGGCGGCGTGGACCGGCCCGTCCTCGGCGCGCACACCTACGGCTTCAACAGCTACTCCTCGGGCGTCTCCCTGCTCGGCGACTACGAGAACGGCGGCACCCCGACGGCCGCGGCCCGGCAGGCCATCGCCGACCTGGCCGCCTGGAAGCTCGGCCTGCACGGCGTCGACCCGGAGGCCGAGGTGGCCCTCACCGCCGCCGCCGACACCGGCGTGTGGAAGAAGGGCCAGGTCGCCACGTTGAACACCATCTCCGGACACCGCGACGGCTACGCCACGCTCTGCCCCGGCGCGACCCTCTACTCGGCACTCCCCGGCATCCGCACGACCGCGGGCGCCTCCCCGTACGCCATCGGAAACTGACGAGCACGACCACGGACACACCGGCGGCCGGGACCCTCCCCAGAGTCCCGGCCGCCGGCCGTCACACGGCTCGGTGTCAGCCGATGGCGATCCGCGGGTTCGCCGACGGCTCGACCCAGCCCATGATCCGGTCCATCGTCGCCCGCGGCACGGACACGCAGCCAGCCGTCGCGCCGCTGCCGTTGACGTGCAGGAAGATCCCGGCGCCACGGCCGGGCACGGCGGGCCACCGGTTGAAGTCGATGACGAGCGCCTTGGCGTACTGCGTCGAATGGTCGATCAGATGCTCGCTGCCGCGCTCGCCGGACTCGGTGAGCGGGAAGTCCGCGCCCTCCGCCGTGCGCATCTGGTTGTAGAACTTCGACTCCGGGTCCTGCACCCACCAGTGACGGTCGTCGACCTTCGTGTACGGCATGGCGGTTCCACCGGACTGGACCCCGAAGCCCTCGGTGATCGTGTACGTGCCCGACGGCGTGGTGTACGTGTTCTGCCGGCGGGTCGAGCCGTCCACGACGCCGTTGGAGCCCACGCGTCCGGCGCTCGTGGAGAACTGGGCCTTCCAGCCGGTCGATCCCTTCTGCCACGCGGTGACGGTGGCGTACGAGCCGGCGGCCTCGACCGTGATGACCTGCGTGGCGTTGCCGACGTTCACCGGCACGGGGAAGTCCGGCGCCACGGCGGGCGCGGACGTCTGCTCCCCGGTCCCACCACCGGCCGTACCGCTCGTGGGCTTCGCCCTCGGGGCCGCGCTTCCGGACGGCTTGGCGGAGGCGGACCGGGACGCGGAGGGCGACACGGACGGGGAGGCCGAGGCGGAGGGCGGCGTCGAGGGTGACGCGGAGGCCGAGGCGGAGGGGGAGACGGAGACGGACGGGCTCGCCGACGCGGAGCCGCTCTCGGTCTCGTAGCCGCCCGGGGCGGCACCGGGCGCGACGGAGGCCGCGGAGCCGGCGGGCTCCTTCTCGCCGCCGCAGGCCGACACGAGGGTCATCGTCCCGATGACGGCCAGAACGGACGCGTACCTACAGGAAGAGCGCAGCACGAAGTGATTCCTCGGTTCGTCGGAACAGCGCGGCACCCACCACCGCGCATCAAGGCGGCCGGTTATACAGGCCCCGCAGCCGCGGGTACCAGGCGGCGGACATTGCGGACACGGCCGTCGTCGCCCCTGCCGAACGCGGCGACGGGCCCCGCGTGGAGCGGCGGCAAGCACGGAGAATTCGGCACGATGTGCGGCGCGTCACACACAGGGGCCATGGGGTCGCCGTGGGATCATCGACATGGCTTCACACCCACGCTCCACCGAAGCCGCGGGCCAGGAAGGCGCGACCCCCGCGAGACAGGCCGGGGACGCCCGCTCCGCCGTACCGCCGAGAGGCGAACGCCGCACGCGAAAGCACCCTTCCAGGGGGCGTTTCCGCGGATCGGAACGTTTTTCTGTGGTGGGGCGGGTGGGACTCGAACCCACGGCCGACGGATTATGAGTCCGCTGCTCTAACCGGCTGAGCTACCGCCCCGTTCGGTGTGGCGCGTACATGTGTGCGCGCCGTCTGCCGCAGCATAGCCGCTCATACGATCTCCTGCTCCGGAAGATCGGCTCTGCTCGACCATGAAGACCCCTTCGTGCCCCGCACGGTTCCCCCGGACGCGAAAAAGGACCCCGAAGGGTCCTCTTCCGTTCCGCTCCCCCGGCTGGACTCGAACCAGCAACCCTCCGGTTAACAGCCGAATGCTCTGCCAATTGAGCTACAGGGGATCGCGCTCCCCCGACTGGACTCGAACCAGTAACCTGCCGGTTAACAGCCGGCTGCTCTGCCAATTGAGCTACAGGGGATTGCTGCGTTGCACCGAACGGATCCACCCCGGGCCTTCCCGGGCGGCGCGCGCTCGCTGCGACACATACATTAGCGCAAGCAGGGGGGTGCTCCGCCAATCGGTATCGCCGTGGCACCGCCGTGGGCACCAGCGATGCATCAAGGAAGCTCTCCAGGGAAGGTGGTGGCCATGCGATACAAGCTGACGTTCGTCACGGGACTCGCCCTCGGTTACGTCATCGGCACGCGGGCCGGACGCGAGCAGTACGAGAAGTTGAAGAAGTCCGCCAAGGACATCAGTCAGAACCCGGCCGTGCGCAACGCCGCCGAGTCCGCCGCCCAGACCGGGCGGCAGGTCGCCGGGAAGGCCGCGCACGTCGTGGGCGACAAGGTGGGCGACCACCTGCCGCCCGCCGTGGCCGACAAGGTCCACGCGCTGCGCGAGCGCGGCCAGAGCAACGGGAAGGTCGAGAGCGAGGAGTGGGGCACCAGCAACACCTGAGGCCCCGCGTGCGGCAGAATCTCTGTCATGGGGATAGTCGCCGGACTGGACAGCTCTGCTGAGTTCACACGCATCGTCGTCTGTGACACCGACACGGGTGCCGTACTGCGCCAGGGGTACGCCCCGCACCCCGGTGACCCGAAGGCCGTGGACGTCGATCCGCAGACCTGGCTGCTCTCGCTCGGGGAGGCCGCCACCGGCGGTCTCCTCGAAGGCGTGGAGGCCATCGGGGTCTCCGCGCAGCAGCACGGGCTCGTGCCGCTCGACGCGCAGGGCGCCCTCGTGCGGCCCGCGCTCGTGCGCAACGACAAGCGGGCGCAGGTCGCCGCCGCCGACCTGATCGACTCGCTCGGCGGCCGGCAGGCCTGGGCCGAGGCCGTCGGCAGCGTGCCCGCCGCCGGGCAGCCGGTCGCCAAGCTGCGCTGGCTGGCCCGCACCGAGCCCGAGCAGGCCCGGCGCACCGCCCTGGTCCTCCAGCCGCACGACTGGCTGGTCTGGCAACTCCTCGGCCGCCCCGCGCGCCGCACCACCGACCGCGGCGCCGCCTCCGCCACCGGCTACTGGTCGGCCCGCACCGGCGCGTACCGCCCCGACCTGGTCGAGCTCGCGCTCGGCCACCGGGCCGCGCTGCCCGAGGTCCTCGGGCCCTCCGACGCCGCCGGCACCACCCCCGAGGGGCTGCTGATCTCCGCCGGCACCGGTGAGACGATGGCCGCCGCCCTCGGCCTGGGGCTCGGCCCCGGCGACGCGGTGGTCTCGCTCGGCGCCTCCGGCTCCGTGATGGCCGTGCACCACGAGGCCCTCGCCGACCCCGGCGGCATGATCACCTCCTTCGCCGACGCCACCGGCATGCACCTGCCGGTCGTCTCCACCTCCAACGCGGTGCGGGCGCTGCGCGGCACCGCCGAGATGCTGGGCCTCGACTCCCTGGACGAGCTCTCCGCGCTCGCCCTGAAGTCGACGCCGGGCGCCTCCGGGCTCGTCCTGCTGCCCTACCTGGAGGGCGAGCGGACCCCGAACCTGCCGCACGCGGCGGGCACGCTCAGCGGGCTGCGGCGCGAGTCGATGAAGCCCGAGCACCTGGCGCGGGCGGCGTTCGAGGGGATGCTCTGCGCGCTCGCCGACGCCCTGGACGTGCTGCGTGGGCGGGGCGTGGAGGTGCGGCGGGTCTTCCTGCTCGGTCCCGCCGCCGCGCTGCACGCGGTGCAGGCGCTCTCTCCGGCGATCTTCGGCGCGCAGGTCGTCGTCCCCCAGCCGGCCGACTACGCGGCGCTCGGCGCGGCCCGGCAGGCCGCCTGGGCCCTCGGGGTCGCGCGGGGCACCCTGTCGCCCTCCGCTCCCCCGGCCTGGCAGGGCGCCGCCACGCAGGTCCTGGAGCCGGCGGACGAGCTGGCGGCGGGGCGGGCCGTGCGGCAGCAGTACACGGCGACGCGGGAGCAGATCCACCCGGGCGCGTTCGGCGGGTGACCGCCGCCGTTCCGGGAACGGTCGGCCTCCGGGCGCCCGGAGCGGCTGACCGTCGGCCCCGGAGCGGGTGACCTCCGGGGCGGGGCCGTGCGCGGCGCCCGCCCCGCAAGGGCGTCGGCCCGCCCCACAAGGCCTCGTTCGTAAAGACTTCCCCAGGGTTTACAGCGCCCCGGAAACCGGTCGTAACGGCCCCGGGTCGCGGGCGATAGTAAGTCCCGTGCTCATAAGACTTCTCCGGACCCACCTACGGCCCCACCGAAAACCCATCGCGCTGCTCGTGCTGCTCCAGTTCCTGCAGACCTGCGCGAGCCTCTACCTGCCGACCCTGAACGCCGACATCATCGACAACGGTGTCGTGCACGGGGACACCGGCTACATCCTGCGCTTCGGCGCCCTGATGGTCGGCGTCTCCGTCGTCCAGATCGTCTGCAACGTCGGGGCCGTGTACTACGGCGCGCGGACCGCGTCCGCGCTCGGCCGGGACGTGCGCGGCGCCGTCTTCGACCGGGTGCAGTCCTTCTCCGCCCGGGAGCTGGGGCACTTCGGCGCGCCCTCGCTGATCACCCGTACGACCAACGACGTGCAGCAGGTCCAGATGCTGGTCCTGATGGCGTTCACGCTGATGGTCTCCGCGCCCATCATGTGCGTCGGCGGCATCGTGATGGCGCTCGGCCAGGACGTGCCGCTGTCGGGCGTGCTGCTCGCGGTGGTGCCGGTGCTCGGCGTCGCCGTGTCGCTGATCGTGCGGCGGATGCGGCCGCTCTTCCGGACCATGCAGACGCGCCTCGACACGGTGAACCGGGTGCTGCGCGAGCAGATCACCGGCAACCGGGTCATCCGGGCCTTCGTGAAGGACGGGTACGAGGAGGAGCGCTTCCGGGGGGCCAACGCCGAGCTGACCGACGTCTCGATGGCGACCGGCCGGCTGATGGCGCTGATGTTCCCGACGGTGATGACGGTCGTGAACGTGTCCAGCGTGGCCGTGGTCTGGTTCGGCGCGCACCGCATCGACGGCGGCGGGATGGAGATCGGCGCGCTGACCGCCTTCCTCGCCTATCTGATGCAGATCGTGATGGCCGTCATGATGGCCACCTTCATGTTCATGATGGTGCCGCGCGCCGAGGTATGCGCCGAGCGCATCGAGGAGGTCCTGGCGACCGAGTCGAGCGTGGTGCCGCCGGCCGAGCCGGTGACGGCGCTCGACCGGCGCGGGCACCTGGAGGTCCGGGGCGCGGAGTTCCGCTACCCGGGCGCGGAGGAACCGGTCCTCAAGGACGTCGGGCTCGTCGCCCGGCCCGGCGAGACCACCGCGATCATCGGCTCGACGGGCAGCGGCAAGTCCACCCTCCTCGGGCTCGTGCCCCGGCTCTTCGACGCGACCGGCGGCGAGGTCCTCGTGGACGGCGTGGACGTGCGCGCCCTCGACCCCGCGCTCATGGCGCGGACCGTCGGGCTCGTGCCCCAGAAGCCGTACCTCTTCTCGGGGACGGTGGCGACGAACCTGCGGTACGGGAAGCCCGACGCGACCGACGAGGAGCTGTGGCACGCCCTGGAGGTCGCCCAGGCCGCCGACTTCGTACGGAAGCTCGAACACGGGCTGGACGCGCCGATCGCGCAGGGCGGCACCAACGTCTCCGGCGGGCAGCGGCAGCGGCTCGCGATCGCGCGGACGCTCGTGCAGCGGCCGGAGATCTACCTGTTCGACGACTCGTTCTCCGCGCTGGACTACGAGACGGACGCCCTGCTGCGGGCCGCGCTCGCCGAGGAGACGGCGGACTCGACGGTGGTGATCGTCGCCCAGCGGGTGTCGACCATCCGGGACGCCGACCGGATCGTGGTCCTCGACGAGGGCCGGGTCGTGGGCACCGGGCGCCACCACGAGCTGATGGCGGACAACGAGACGTACCGGGAGATCGTGCTCTCCCAGCTGACCGAGGCGGAGGCAGCCTGATGGCCGGTCCTGGCGGACGCATGATGGCCGGTGGCGGCCCCGACCAGCGGTCGATGGACTTCAAGGGCTCGGGGAAGCGGCTGCTGCGGCAGCTGGCGCCCGAGCGCGGCGCGCTCTGGGTGATGCTGATCGCCTGCGTGCTCTCGGTGGCGGCCTCCGTGATCGGGCCGAAGATCCTGGGCCGGGCGACGGACCTGATCTTCGCCGGGGTGGTCGGGCGGCAGACGGAACCGGGCGCCACGAAGGCGGAGACCCTGGCGGGGCTGCGCGCCGACGGGCAGGACGGCATGGCGGACATGCTGTCCGGCGTCGACTTCACCCCGGGGCAGGGGATCGACTTCTCCGCCGTGGGCCGGGTGCTGCTCCTGGTCCTCGCGGTGTACGTGGCGGCGGGCCTGCTGATGCTGGTCGCCACCCGCCTGTCGATCACGGTGATCAACCGGACGGTCTACCGGATGCGGGAGGACGTCCAGACGAAGCTGGCGCGGCTGCCGCTGTCGTACTTCGACAAGGCCAAGCGCGGCGAGGTGCTGTCCAGGGCGACCAACGACATCGACAACGTCTCTCAGACGCTCCAGCAGTCGATGGGCCAGCTGATCAACTCGCTGCTCACGATCGTCGGCGTGCTCGCGATGATGTTCTGGATCTCGCCGCTGCTCGCCCTGGTGGCCCTGGTGACGGTCCCGGTGTCGGTGGTCGTGGCGGCGCGGATCGGCAAGCGCTCGCAGCCGCACTTCGTACAGCAGTGGAGGTCCACGGGCACGCTCAACGCGCACATCGAGGAGATGTACACCGGGCACGCCCTGGTGAAGGTCTTCGGGCGGCAGGAGGAGTCCGCGAAGGACTTCCGCGAGCAGAACGAGGCGCTGTACGAGGCCGGGTTCAAGGCGCAGTTCAACTCCGGCGTGATGCAGCCGGTGATGTTCTTCATCTCGAACATCAACTACGTCCTGGTGGCCGTGGTCGGCGGGCTGCGGGTGGCGAGCGGCACGCTCTCCATCGGTGACGTGCAGGCCTTCATCCAGTACTCGCGCCAGTTCTCGATGCCGCTGACGCAGGTCGCGTCGATGGCGAACCTGGTGCAGTCGGGCGTGGCCTCGGCGGAGCGGGTCTTCGAACTGCTCGACGCGGAGGAGCAGGAGCCGGACGCCCCGACGGACGAGAAGCCTCTCGAATCGCGCGGCCGGGTCGCCCTGGAGCACGTCTCCTTCCGGTACGAGGAGGACAAGCCGCTCATCGAGGACCTGTCGCTGACGGTGGAGCCGGGGCAGACGGTCGCGATCGTCGGTCCGACGGGCGCGGGCAAGACGACCCTGGTGAACCTGCTGATGCGGTTCTACGAGGTGACGGGCGGGCGGATCACCCTGGACGGGGTGGACGTCGCGAGGATGTCGCGCGAGCGGCTGCGGAGCGGGATCGGGATGGTCCTCCAGGACACCTGGCTCTTCGGCGGGACGATCGCGGACAACATCGCGTACGGCGCGACGCGCCCGGTGACCCGGGCGGAGATCGAGGAGGCGGCGCGGGCCGCGCACGCCGACCGGTTCGTCCGGACCCTGCCCGACGGGTACGACACGGTCCTGGACGACGAGGGCTCGGGGGTGAGCGCGGGCGAGAAGCAGCTGATCACCATCGCGCGCGCGTTCCTGTCCGACCCGGTGATCCTCGTCCTGGACGAGGCCACCAGCTCGGTCGACACCCGCACCGAGGTCCTGATCCAGAAGGCGATGGCCCGCCTCGCGCACGGCCGCACCTCGTTCGTGATCGCCCACCGGCTCTCCACGATCCGGGACGCGGACGTGATCCTGGTGATGGAGAACGGCTCGATCGTGGAGCAGGGCACCCACGAGGATCTGCTGTCCTCGGGCGGCGCCTACTCCCGCCTGTACGCGGCGCAGTTCGCGCAGGCGGTGGCGGAGGTGGACTGACGGCCGGGCGGCCCGTACCGCTTCCCCGCGGGGCACGCGGTACGGGCCGCCGGACAGGTCCTAGGGCCTGTCCGGCGGGTCAGGGTCGGGCAGGCCGCGGCGTCTGGTGCGGTGGCTCGCAAGGCGCCGGAGCGGGTCGATAGCGGAGCTATCGGGACGTTTCGGCAACGTGGCGAGGTGCCGTGCCAGGCGTCGCGGCCCCGGCCATGATCCGCCGGACAGGCCCTAGTCGAGGTAGCCGCGCAGCTGGTCCGCGTAGGCGTGGTCGCGGAGTTTGCCGAGGGTCTTGGACTCGATCTGGCGGATGCGTTCGCGGGTGACGCCGAAGAGCTGCCCTATCTCCTCCAGGGTGCGGGGGCGGCCGTCGTCCAGGCCGTAGCGGAGCTGGACGACCTTGCGTTCGCGTTCGCCCAGGGTGGAGAGGACGTCCTCCAGGTGGCGGCGCAGGAGGAGGAAGGCGGCGGACTCGACCGGGGAGGTGGCGTCGCCGTCCTCGATGAGGTCGCCGAGGGCGACGTCCTCCTCCTCGCCGACGGGGGTGTGCAGGGAGACCGGCTCCTGGGCGAGGCGGAGGACCTCCCCGATGCGCTCGGGGGGCAGGTCGAGCTGGGCGGCGACCTCTTCGGGGGTGGGTTCGTAGCCGCGTTCCTGGAGCATGCGGCGCTGGACGCGGACGACCCGGTTGATGAGTTCCACGACGTGGACGGGGACGCGGATGGTGCGGGCCTGGTCGGCGAGGGCGCGGGACATGGCCTGGCGGATCCACCAGGTGGCGTACGTGGAGAACTTGTAGCCGCGCGCGTAGTCGAACTTCTCGACGGCCCGGATGAGGCCGAGGTTGCCCTCCTGGACGAGGTCGAGCATGGTCAGGCCCCGGCCCACGTACCGCTTGGCGACGGAGACGACGAGGCGCAGGTTGGCCTCGATGAGCCGGCGCTTCGCGATCCGGCCGAGGACGACGAGCCTGTCCAGGTCGCCCGCGAGGCGGGTGTCCAGGTCCGGGGTGTTGGCCAGCTTCTCCTCGGCGAAGAGGCCGGCCTCGACGCGGCGGGCCAGTTCGACCTCCTCCTCGGCGGTGAGGAGCGGGATGCGGCCGATCTCGCGCAGGTACTGGCGGAAGAGGTCGGAGGAGGGGCCGTTGCCGCCGGGGTCCGGGCGGCGGCGCTGGGCCGGGACGACCGCGGGCTCCTCCGCGTCTTCCACGTTCTCGTCGGACTCTGTCCGGTCCTGCTGGTCCTGCTGGTCCTGCTGGTCCTGCGGCACGGTCTGGGTCTGCACGGCGGGCGACCTCCAGGAGGAGCGGAACGGCACCGTCATCCAGTGTGGGGTACGACACATCGCCGCCACGAGGGGCGTGCGGTGACTTTTTGAGTCCGCCGGGTGACCGTGCGTCAGAGCGCGGCGGCGCCGTTGTTCCGCAGGGACTGCCCGTACTGGGTGAGCACCCACAGTTCGTTCTGCACGGCCGCGGTCTTCTCCGGGTCGCCGTTCGGGCCGAGGCGGGCCAGGGCGCCCTGGACCTCGCGGAGGCGCCGGTCGACGGCGCGCAGGCGGACGGTGACGAGCTGGTCGCCGGCGTAGGCCTCGTCCACGGTCTTGGCGAAGATCGTCTCGACGGCGAGTTCGGTGACGAGGGCGCGGACGGTGTCGTTCGGGGCGGCCGCGCGGACGGCGTCGAGGTAGTCGGCGGGGGCGCCGGTGGCGCCGCCCGCGTCCTGGACGCACTGGCGGACGGCCGCGTAGGGCGGGGCGGTGAACTCGTCCACCCCGTAGGCGTCGAAGGCCGGGGAGACCAGTTCGGGCCGCTGGAGGGCGAGTTTGAGGAGTTCGCGCTCGGTGCGGTGGGCGGGGCTGCGCAGGTTGAGCGCGGGGCCGGGCGGGGCCACGGGGGCCTGGATCGGGGGCGTCTCGCGACGCGGCCGGTGGTCGTCCGTGCGGCCCCGGCCGCCGCGGTCGCGCTGCCAGTGGGCGATCTGGCTGACCCGTTGCACGACGAACCGCTCGTCCATGATCCCGAGCATCCCGGCGAGTTGGACGGCGACGCCGTGGCGCACGGCCAGGTTCTTGAGCTTGGCGACGATCGGGGCGGCCTCGTCCAGGGCGGCGGCCCGGCCCGCCGGGGTCTCCAGGTCGTAGCGCCGCACGATCTGGCGGAGGGCGAACTCGAAGAGCGGGGTGCGGGGTTCGACCAGGTCGGCGACGGCCTCGTCGCCCTTGGCGAGTCGCAGGTCGCAGGGGTCCATGCCCTCGGGGGCGACCGCGATGTACGTCTCGGCGGCGAACTTCTGGTCGTCCTCGAAGGCGCGCAGGGCGGCCTTCTGGCCGGCGGCGTCGCCGTCGAAGGTGAAGATGACACGGGCCGAGCCGTTGTCCATGAGGAGGCGGCGGAGGATCTTGACGTGGTCGCCGCCGAAGGCGGTGCCGCAGGTGGCGATGGCGGTGGTGACCCCGGCGAGGTGGCAGGCCATGACGTCGGTGTAGCCCTCGACGACGACCGCCCGGCTGCTCTTGGCGATCTCCTTCTTGGCGAGGTCGATGCCGTAGAGGACCTGCGACTTCTTGTAGATCGGGGTCTCGGGCGTGTTGAGGTACTTGGGGCCGTTGTCGTCGTCGCGGAGCTTGCGCGCGCCGAAGCCGACGATCTCGCCGCCGACGTCCTTGATCGGCCACATGAGCCGGCCGCGGAAGCGGTCGATGGGGCCGCGGCGGCCGTCCTGGGAGAGGCCGGAGAGGATCAGCTCCTTGTCGGAGAAGCCCTTGCCGCGCAGGAAGCGGGTGAGGTGGTCCCAGCCGGCCGGGGAGTAGCCGACGCCGAAGTGCTCGGCGGCGGCCTGGTCGAAGCCGCGCTCGGCGAGGAACTTGCGGCCGATCTCGGCCTCGGCGGAGCCGAGCTGGTCGGCGTAGTAGCGGGCGGCGACCTGGTGGGCCTCGATCAGGCGGATGCGTTCGCCGCGCTGGTGGCCGGGGTTGTAGCCGCCCTCCTCGTACCGGAGCGTGATGCCCGCCTTGGCGGCGAGGCGTTCGACCGTCTCCGAGAAGGAGAGGTGGTCGATCTTCATCACGAAGGCGATGGTGTCGCCGCCCTCCTGGCAGCCGAAGCAGTGGAAGAGTCCCTTGCTCGGGCTGACCTGGAAGGAGGGCGACTTCTCGTCGTGGAAGGGGCAGAGCCCCTTGAGGTTCCCGCCGCCCGCGTTGCGCAGCTGGAGGTATTCGGACACGACGGCGTCGATCGGGACCGCGTCCCGTACCGCCTTCACGTCGTCGTCGTTGATCCTGCCTGCCACGCGTGAAGTCTACGTGGGAGCGGCGGTGATCAGATCAGGCCGTCCAGGGGTACGGAGGGGTCCGCGAGGGCCTCCGGGTCCACCGGCGTCCGGGCGCGGATGAGGTTCTGGATCGGCTCTGTGACGTCCCACACGTTCACGTTCATCCCGGCGAGGACGCGCCCCTCCTTGAGCCAGAAGGCGATGAACTCGCGCTTGCCGGTGTCGCCGCGGACCACGACCTGGTCGTACGAGCCGGGGGGCGCCCAGCCCGAGTACTCCATGCCCAGGTCGTACTGGTCGGTGAAGAAGTACGGCACGCGGTCGTACGAGACGGGCTTGCCGAGCATGGCGCGGGCGGCGGCGGGGCCGCCGTTGAGGGCGTTGGCCCAGTGCTCGACGCGGAGCCGGGTGCGCAGGAGCGGGTGGTGGGCGGCGGCCACGTCCCCGGCGGCGAAGACGTCCGGGTCGGAGGTGCGCAGGGACTCGTCGACGGCGACGCCGCCGCCGTCGGCCCGGTCCACGAGGGCGAGCCCGGAGTTCTCGGCGAGGGCGGTGCGGGGGGCGGCGCCGATCGCGGCGAGGACGGCGTGCGCCGGGTGCTCCTCGCCGTCGTCGGTGCGGACGGCGAGGACCAGGCCGTCCTGGCCGACGATCTCGGTGAGCCGGGCGCCGAAGTGGAAGCGGACGCCGTGGTCGCTGTGGAGGTCGGCGAAGAGCTGGCCGAGCTCGGGGCCGAGGACCCGGTGGAGCGGGGTGGGGTCGGCCTCCACGACGGTGACCTCGGCGCCGTAGCCGCGGGCGGCGGCGGCGACCTCCAGGCCGATCCAGCCGCCGCCGGCGATCACCAGGTGTCCGTTGTCCCGGCCGAGGCCGGCGAGGACCTGGCGGAGCCGGTCGGCGTGGGCGAGCCGGCGCAGGTGGTGGACGCCGGTGAGGTCGGTGCCGGGGACGTCGAGGCGGCGCGGCTCGGAGCCGGTGGCCAGGAGCAGCTTGTCGTAGCGGATGACGGTGCCGTCGCCGAGGCGGACCGTGCGGGCCTCGCGGTCGACGGCGGTGACGGGCTGCCCGAGGTGCAGCTCGACGTCGTTCGCCGCGTACCAGGCGGGCTCGTGGACGAGGGTGCTGTCGCGCTCCTTGGCGCCGGTGAGGTAGCCCTTGGAGAGGGGTGGGCGCTCGTAGGGGTGGTCGCGTTCGTCGCCGATGAGGATCACCCGGCCGTTGAACCCCTCGGCGCGCAGGGTCTCCGCCGCCTTGGCGCCTGCCAGGCCCCCGCCGACGATGACAAAGGTCTGATCTGCGTCGACCACGTCGTTTCCTCCTCTTTACGACCGGTTCCCAACCTACGCCCCCGGGCGTTCTTCGGGCCGTACCGCCCCGGGGCCGCATGCGAGCGTCCCGCACGGAGGGGGGCGGCGGAAGAGGGCCGGGGGTTCCCTCACCGCACCCGCGGGTGGTGGAAGCGGGCGTGGAGGGCGCGGGCGGAGGCGTCGGTGAGGGAGGCGATCTGATCGACCACCACGCGCTTGCGGGCCCGGTCGTCGGGGGCCTTGTCGTACGCGGCGCGGAACTGCGGTTCGAGTCCGTCGGGGGCGCGGTTGACGAGGGCCTCGGCGAGTTCGGCGACGACGATCCGCTGGTCGGCGCGGAGGGCCTCCTGCTCGGCGCGCTGCATCACGTACCGGACGGCGACGGCCTTGAGGACGGCGCACTCGTTGCGGGTCTCGCGGGGGACGACCAGCTCGGCGCCGTAACGGGTGAGCCGCCCGGAGCCTCCCCCAGTGCCTGAACGGCCTGGGCGGTGCCCCCATGCCTGCCTCGTGGCGCCCTCGGCGGCGAGGCAGAAGCGGCCGATGAGCTGGCTGGTGGCGTCCTTGAGGCGGGCCTGGGCGACGGCCGAGCCGTCGTAGCCGTGCGGCCACCACTCCTGGTCGACGAGCCGGTCCAGGGCCTCGGCCAGCTCCTGCGGGTCGGTGTCCTCGGGTACGTAGCGGCCGATGGCGACCTGCCAGATGTCGGCGCGCTCGGGCTCGGCGAGGAGGAGGTTGGGGTCGATGTGCCCGGCGTGCAGGCCGTCCTCGAAGTCGTGGACCGAGTAGGCCACGTCGTCGGACCAGTCCATGACCTGGGCCTCGAAGCACTTGCGGTGGGCGGGGGCGCCCTGCCGGATCCATTCGAAGACGGGCAGGTCGTCCTCGTACACCCCGAACTTGGGCGAGCCGGGGTCCTGGGGGTGGCCGCCGCGTCCCCAGGGGTACTTGGTGGCGGCGTCGAGGGCGGCGCGGGTGAGGTTGAGGCCGACGCTGACGAGTTCGCCGTCGGCGTCCTTGACGAAGCGCTTGGGCTCGATGCGGGTGAGGAGGCGGAGGGACTGGGCGTTGCCCTCGAAGCCGCCGCAGTCCTTGGCGACGTCGTTGAGGGCCTGTTCGCCGTTGTGCCCGAAGGGCGGGTGGCCCATGTCGTGGGAGAGGCAGGCGGCCTCCACGAGGTCGGGGTCGCAGCCGAGGGCGGCGCCGAGCTCGCGGCCGACCTGGGCGCACTCCAGGGAGTGGGTGAGCCGGGTGCGGGGGCTGGCGTCCCAGGCGTGGCTGCGGGTGCCGGGGGTGACGACCTGGGTCTTGCCGGCGAGGCGGCGGAGCGCGGCGGAGTGCAGCACGCGGGCGCGGTCGCGCTGGAAGGCGGTGCGGCCCGGCTGCTTGTCGGGCTCGGGGTCCCAGCGCTCGGTCGCGGCGGGGTCGTATCCGGGGATGTCGGGGGTGTCGGTGCTGTCCTTGGTGTCCTTGATGCCTTCCATGTCCCCGAAGGTAACCGGAGGGGCCGACAGAAGCGCTCAGACGGCGGCGAGTTCCCGCCCGTGGACGACGGCGGGGGCGGCGAGGGCGCGGTCGTGGCGGTGCAGGACCAGGCGGGCGAGGGCCGGGTGGGCGCCGAGCGGCGCGGCCGCGATCCAGGGGGCGTGGGCGGCGGCGCGGGTGGCGAAGAGGCCGGGGGCGGTGAAGCAGGAGGCGACCGCGATCCGGTGGCGGCCCCGGGCGGCGAGGGCGGCGACGGCCTCGGGGACGGTGGGCGCGGCGGCGGAGGCGTACGCGGGGACGACGGGCACGCCGAGGCGCTCGCCGAGGAGGGCGGCGATGCGGCGGGTCTCGGCGCCGGACCGGGGGTCGCGGGAGCCGGCGGCGGCGAGGACGACGCCGGTGGTGCGCCGGTCGTCCTCCCCCGGGGTCCAGCCCGCCTCGGCGAGGCGGTCGGCCAGGGCCTCGGCCAGGAGGGGGTGGGCGCCGAGGGGTGCGGCGACACGGGCCCGGAGGCCGGGGACGGCCGCGACGGCGGCGGGCAGGTCGTGGGTGACGTGGTGGCCGGGGGCGAAGAGGAGGGGGACGAGGACCGCCTCCCGGCCCTCGGCGGCGAGACCGGCGAGGGTCTCGTCCAGGAGGGGGGCGTTCAGCTCGATGTGGGCGAGGCGGACGTCGAGCCCGGGGCGGAGCTCGCGGACGCGGTCGAGGAGCCGGAGCAGGGTGGCGCGGGCGCGCGGGTCGCGACTGCCGTGGCCGACGGCGACGAGGGTCGCCGGTCGGCGAGCGGCGGCGGGGGCGGGGCGGTGGTGCATGGCGGGTGTACCTCCTCGTCGGGCTTCCCCTGCGGGAGGCCGTACGGACGCACCCGGCCGGATTCCTCCGGCGGGCGGCCGGGGGGCGGGGGCGCTGTGCCCGACGTCGTCGGCGGGCGGAGACCGGGCGGGAGCGTCCGCGTCTGCGGCGGACCGGTGCCGGGCGAGGGCGGCCGGGCCTCCGACGGCCGGGCTTCCAGCGGTCGCACCTCCGGTGGCCGGGCCCCCGCGCAGCGGTTGCCGTACGGGCGCACCTCGCCGAGCCGGGTGCCGAGCCGCTCGGTGATCCTGGTGAGCAGTTCGGCGGTGGTGTCGAACGTGCTGTCCGGCTCCGTCATGGACCGATCCTGCGGGCCCCTCGTTGCCTGCCCGTTGCGCGGGGGTCACGGCTGTTTTCCGTGACCTCACGGCCGCCGCGCGCGCCCTGTCAGGAGGGTTCCGGGAGCCACACGTACCGGGCGTCCGGCTCGCGCTCCTCGTTGCGCGAGCCGTCGGTGTGCTCGGCGGCGACGAAGCCGTGCCGCTCGTAGAAGCGCCGCGCCGGGGCGTTGACCTGGAACGTCCAGAGCTCCAGGCCGGCCGGGCTGCGCCGCTTGGCCAGGTCCACGAGCCGGTCGCCGACGCCCCTGCCGCGCCACGGCGGGTCGACGTAGAGCTGGTCCAGTTCGCCGCCGTCCAGGACCATCACGGCGACGGTCGCGTCCCCGGCCGTCGCCACCCAGGTCTCCCGGTGGGGGACGAGCAGCTCCCGGAACCAGTACCCGACCTCGTCGTCGGTGTGCGCCCGGCGCACGCCGGGGAGCGCCGCCGCGTAGGAGCGCAGCCAGACCTCGGCCGCTTCGGCGGCGTCGGAGCCGACCGCGCGGCGGAGGACGAGGTCGGGGCGGTCGGGGCGGTCCGCATGACCGGCGCGGTCGGCGAGTGCGTCGCGGTCGGTGGGGTCGTCGCGGTCGTCGGTCTTCGTGGCCTTCACGGTCCGGATCGTACGGACCCCGCACCCCTCCCCTCCCCCCTTTTTTCGTTCCGAATCACGGAATATCTTTTCCACCATGAGAATGTCCCCCGCGTCGCTCCCCCGGCGCGCCGCCGCCGAGTTCATCGGCACCGCCGCCCTCGTCGCCGTCGTCGTCGGCTCCGGCATCCGTGCCGACTCCCTCAGCCAGGACACCGGCGTCCGGCTGCTCGCCAACGCCTCCGCCTCGGCCCTCGGCCTCGGGCTGCTCATCGCCCTCATCGGCCCGCTCTCCGGAGCCCACTTCAACCCCGTCGTGACGCTCTCCGAGTGGTGGTCCCGGCGGCCCGAGAACGGCGGGCGCGAGGCGATCGCCTACATCGGCGCGCAGCTCGCGGGGGCCGTCGCGGGCGCCCTGCTCGCCGAGGCGATGTTCGGCCGGGCGCCCGGCGCCTGGGCCACCGAGCCGCGCGCGGAGCCGCACCTGCTGCTCGGCGAGGCCGTCGCCACCGCCGGGCTCGTCCTGGTCGTGCAGGGCCTGCGGCACATCGGCCGCCCCGGTCTCGCCCCGGTCGCCGTGGCCGGCTACATCGGCGCGGCGATCTGGTTCACCTCCTCCGGCTCCTTCGCCAATCCGGCGGCCACCGTCGGCCGTTCCCTCTCCGACTCCTTCACCGGGATCGCCCCCGCCTCGGTGCCCGCCTTCGCCGCCGCGCAGCTCCTCGGGATGCTGGGCGGCCTGGTCCTGGCGGGTGTGCTGTACGGAACAGACAGGGCGTCCGGTGAACCGAACGCGGTCGAGGCGCGTCGGACGGGGTGACAGCACACCCGTTCCCGTCCACGGAGGTTCCCGCATGCCGGCACGGTTCTCCCGGTGGCTCCCCCGTACCGTCCGGGCCCGCCGCCGCGCCGTCCAGGCCGTGATGGCGGGCGCCGTCCTCGCGCTGCTGCCCGCCACCTGGATGCACACGGCCGCCGCCGGGAAGCTCCGCACCACCGCCGACGTGCCCGCCCGGGACGTCGCCGTCGTCTTCGGCGCCGGACTGTGGAAGGGCCGCCCCACCCCGTACCTCGCGCACCGGCTCGACACCGCCGCCGAGCTGTACCGCACGGGCAAGGTGCGGGTCCTCCTCGTCACCGGCGACAACAGCCGGACCGCGTACGACGAGCCCAGCGCCATGCGCGCGTACCTCACCGGGCGCGGGGTGCCGGACGGGCGGATCGTCAGCGACTACGCGGGCTTCGACACCTGGGACTCCTGCGTCCGGGCCCGGAAGGTCTTCGGCGTCGACCGGGCCGTCCTCGTCACCCAGGACTTCCACGTCAAGCGGGCCGTCGCGCTGTGCGGCCGGGCGGGCGTCGACGCGTACGGGGTCGGGGTCGCCGAGCCCCGCGACCGCACCTGGTACTACGGCACCACCCGGGAGGTGTTCGCGGCGGGCAAGGCGGCCCTCGACGCCGGTCTGCGGCCCGATCCGCACTTCCTCGGGCCGGAGGAGAAGGGCGTCACCGAGGCGCTGGCCCTCCCGGAACCGACCCGCTGAGACACCGCCCTCCCGGAGCCGCCCCGCCGAGGCACCGGGCCTCCCCCGCTCGGGCCCGCCGGGACGGTACCGCCCTCACCCCCCGCCGCCCGCCCGGCGGAGGGCATGGCACCGCGCCCGTAATACGCCGCGCCGCCCCGCGTAACACTCCCGTCGCACCCTGGCGGCATGTCCGACGCCACCGCCGTCCCCACCCACTGCCCCTACTGCGCCCTCCAGTGCGGGATGTCGCTGCGCCCCACCGGCGCTCCGGAGGCGCCCGCCGAGGTGGTCGAGCGGACCGACTTCCCCGTCAACCGGGGCGCCCTGTGCGGCAAGGGCCGCACCGCCCCCTCCGTACTCTCCTCCCGGGTCCGGCTCACCGAGCCCCTGGTCCGATGCCCTGACACGGGGGCCCTGGTGCCCGCGTCCTGGGAGGAGGCGCTCTCCGCCGTCGCCGACGGGCTGCGCCGGACCCGCGCCGACCACGGTCCCGATGCCGTGGGGGTCTTCGGCGGCGGCGGCCTCACCAACGAGAAGGCGTACTCCCTGGGGAAGTTCGCCCGGGTCGTCCTCGGCACCTCGCAGATCGACTACAACGGGCGCTTCTGCATGTCGTCGGCGGCCGCCGCGCACCAGCGGGCCTTCGGCCTCGACCGGGGCCTCCCCTTCCCCCTGGAGGACGTCCCCCGGGCCGGGTGCGTGATCCTCGTCGGCTCCAACCTCGCCGAGACCATGCCGCCCGCCCTGCGCTACCTCACCGAGCTGAAGGAGAACGGCGGGAAGCTGATCGTCGTCGACCCGCGCCGCACCCGCACCGCCGAGCAGGCCGACCTGCACCTGGCGCCGCGCCCCGGCACCGACCTCGCGCTCGCCCTCGGCCTGCTGCACCTGGTGGTGGCGGAGGGGAGGGTGGACGAGGAGTTCGTACGGGAGCGGACCACCGGCTGGGAGGAGGCCCGCGCCGGGGCCATGTCCCACTGGCCCGAGCAGGTCGAGCGGATCACCGGGGTCCCCCTGCCGAGCCTGCGCGAGGCCGTCGCCCTGTTCTGCGACGCGCCCACCGGCATGGTGCTGACCGCGCGCGGCCCCGAGCAGCAGTCCAAGGGCACCGACACCGTCGGCGCCTGGATCAACCTGTGCCTGGCCACCGGCCGGGCGGGCAGGCCGCTGAGCGGGTACGGCTGCCTCACCGGCCAGGGCAACGGGCAGGGCGGGCGCGAACACGGCCAGAAGGCCGACCAGTTGCCCGGCTACCGCAAACTCGACGACCCGGCCGCACGCGCGCACGTGGCCGGCGTGTGGGGCGTGGACCCGGAGTCGCTGCCGGGGCCGGGGCGGAGCGCGTACGAACTCCTCGACGCGCTCGGCGGGGACGTGAAGGCCCTGCTGCTCATGGGCTCCAACCCGGTGGTGTCCGCGCCGCGCGCCGCGCACGTCGAGGGGCGGCTGCGGTCGCTCGACTTCCTCGCCGTCGCGGACGTGGTGCTCTCCGAGACCGCCGCGCTCGCCGACGTCGTCCTGCCCGTGACCCAGTGGGCGGAGGAGACCGGCACCATGACCAACCTGGAGGGGCGCGTCCTGCTCCGCCGCCGGGCCCTCACCCCGCCCGCCGGGGTGCGCAGCGACCTGGAGGTGCTGCACGGGCTCGCGGACCTCCTCGGACACGGGAAGGGCTTCCCGACCGATCCCGAGGAGGTCTTCGAGGAGCTGCGCCGCGCCTCGGCCGGCGGGCCCGCCGACTACTCGGGCATCGACTACCGGCGCGTCGAGGAGGAGCGGGGGGTCTTCTGGCCGTGCCCCGCGGCCCCGGACGGCGCCGACGCGCACCCGGGGACGCCCCGGCTGTTCCTGGACCGGTTCGCGACGGCCGACGGGCGGGCCCGGTTCGTGCCGGTGACGCACCGGGCGGCGGCCGAGGAGACGGACGCCGAGTACCCGGTGGTGCTGACCACGGGCCGGGTGGTGTCCCAGTACCAGTCGGGGGCGCAGACCCGGCGGGTGGACGAGCTGAACGCGGCGGCGCCCGGCCCCTTCGTGGAGCTGCACCCGAGGCTGGCCGAGCGGATCGGGGTGGCCGAGGGCGAGCGGATCACGGTCGTCTCGCGGCGCGGCCGGGCCGTCGCGCCGGCCCGGATCACCGCCTCGATCCGGCCGGACACCGTCTTCATGCCGTTCCACTGGGCGGGCGAGGGCCGGGCCAACACGCTGGTCAACCCGGCGCTCGACCCGGTCTCCCGGATGCCGGAGTTCAAGGTGTGCGCGGTGCGCCTGGAGCGCGCCTGAGACCGTCCCGGCCCGGCGTCCGCGCGGTGTGCCCGGAGCGCGCCGGGAACGCCGCTACGGGCGGTCGAACCAGTCGCCGCTCTCGATGACCGGGCCCAGGGGCGCGTCCGGGGCCGCCAGGAACACCCAGGCGAGGACCCGCGCCCCGTCCCGTTCCCGTACGACCTCCTTCGCCACCCGCTCGTACCCCACGGGCAGTTCGAGGCGGTCGAGCAGGCCGAACAGTTCGCCGTAGGAGCCGGGCGCGGGCGTGAGCAGGGTGCCGGTCACCCGGCCCTTCTCCGCCGGGACGACGTACGGGTAGCCGGGCCCGTCGTGCAGGACCGCGCCGTCCATGACGGCGTCCGCCTCGGCGCCGATCCGGCCGGCGAGGAACCGGTCGTGGTTGTACGCGCCCGGCCGGAGCGTCCCGTACACGAAGAACGGCAGTTCGTCGTCGGCCACCGGGCCCTCGACCGCCGGGTCCGGCGAGGTCTCCCGCTCGACCCAGCGGGCGTACCCCTCGCTGACCCGGGCGACCCGGGTGGCGAGGATCTCGGGCGTCTCGTAGTCGTGGGCGGCGAGGAGGTGTGCCTCCAGGGCGGGGTAGCGGGCCTCGGTGGTCTTGAGGACCACCTCCCACTCCTCGGTGCTCTCGATCGCGCCCCGCCAGTGGTAGACGGAGGTGACGGGCCCCGCGATCTGCGCGCAGGCGGCGAGGCGGGCCTCGACGGCGCCGCGCGCCAGGGCGTCGGCCTTGGCGCGCGCGTCGGTGGTGGTGCGGACGGTGACGATCACGCCTCCACCGTACGGGCGAACTGGGCCGCGTGCAGCCGGGCGTACGCGCCCCCGGCGGCCAGCAGCTCCTCGTGGGTGCCCTGCTCGGCGATGGCGCCGCGCTCCATCACGAGGATGGTGTCGGCGTCGCGGATCGTGGAGAGCCGGTGGGCGACGACGAAGCTGGTGCGGCCCGCGCGCAGCGAGGACATGGCCTGCTGGACGAGGAGTTCGGTGCGGGTGTCGACGGAGCTGGTGGCCTCGTCCAGGACGAGGACCACCGGGTCGGAGAGAAAGGCCCGGGCGAGGGTGACGAGCTGCTTCTCGCCGGCGCTGAGGCCGCCGCCGTCCTCGTCCAGGACGGTGTCGTAGCCGTCGGGCAGGGTGCGGACGAACCGGTCGGCGCGGGCGGCCTCCGCCGCGGCGACGATCCGCTCGCGGGAGACCTCGCCGGGGACCCCGTAGGCGATGTTCTCGGCGATGGTGCCGCCGAAGAGCCAGGTGTCCTGGAGGACCATGCCGGTGTGGGAGCGCAGCTCCTCGCGGGTCATCGCGGCCGTGTCGACGCCGTCGAGGGTGATCCGGCCGCCGGTCGGCTCGTGGAAGCGCATCAGCAGGTTGACCAGGGTCGTCTTGCCGGCGCCGGTGGGGCCGACGACGGCGACGGTCCGGCCGGGCTCGACGGTCAGGGACAGGTCCTCGATCAGCGGCCGGTCGGGGTCGTGGCGGAAGGAGACCTCCTCGAAGGAGACCCGGCCGCGCACCGGTGCGGGCCGCAGGGGTGCGGCCGGGTCGGGGGTCTCCTCCTCGGCGTCGAGGAGGTCGAAGACCCGCTCGGCGGAGGCCACCCCGGACTGGAGCAGGTTGGCCATGGCGGCGATCTGGGTGACGGGGCCGTTGAACTCGTACGAGTACTGGACGAAGGCCTGAACGTCGCCGACGGTGAGGGTGCCGCTCGCCACCCGCAGTCCGCCGACCACGGCGACGGCCACGTAGTTGAGGTTGCCGACGAAGGTCAGGGCGGGCTGGATGAAGCCGGAGACGACCTGGGCGCGGAAGCCCGCCCGGTACAGCTCCTCGCCCAGCTCGTCGAAGCGGCGCACGGCCTCCTCGCGCCGCCCGAAGGCGACGACCTCGGTGTGGCCGGTGACCATCTCCTCGACGTGGCCGCCGAGCCGGCCCGTGACCGCCCACTGCTTCACGAACTGCGGCTGGGCGCGCCGCCCGACGAGGGCGGCGACGGCGAGGGAGACGGGGACGGTGCCGAGGGCGACGAGGGCGAGCGGCGGGGAGATCCAGAACATCATCGCGAGGACGCCGACCAGGGTGAGCAGGGCGCGCACCATCTGGCTGAAGGCCTGCTGGAGGGTCTGGGTGATGTTGTCGATGTCGTTGGTGGTGCGGGAGAGGACCTCGCCGCGCGGCTGCCGGTCGAGGTGGGAGAGGGGCAGCCGGGCCAGCTTGTGCTGGGCCCGCTCGCGCAGCCGGTGTCCGGCGCGCTGGACGACGGTGGTGGCGATCCGCTGCTGGAGCCAGATGAAGACGGAGGAGCCGAGGACGACGGCGGCGGAGAGGGCGAGGACCCGGCCGACGGCCGCGAAGTCGACCCCGGCGGGGCGGGTGACGCCGGTGACGACGAGGTCGGTGGCGCGGCCGAGGAAGAGGGGGCCGAGGACGGAGAGGGCGACGCCGGTGGCGCCGGCGGCGAGCAGGGCGACGAGGAGGGCCCGGTCGGGGGCGAGGGTGCGCAGGAGGCGGAGGCCGGAGGCGCGGAAGGAGAGGGAGCGTTCGAGTGAGGGGGTGCCGGGACCGGGGCCGGTCTGCCGCGGGGGGCCGGTGCGGGCGGGGGCGGTGGGGGCCTTGTCGCGGGGCTCCGTGGTCGTGGTCACGCGGCCTCCTCCTCGGTGAGCTGGGAGAGGACGATCTCCCGGTAGGTGGGGTCGTCCCGCAGGAGGGACGCGTGGGTGCCGGTGGCGACGACCCGCCCCCGGTCGAGGACGACGATCCGGTCGGCGTGGCGGACGGTGGAGATGCGCTGGGCGACGACCACCACGGTGGAGCCGGCCGTCTCCTCGGCGAGCGCGGCCCGCAGCCGCGCGTCGGTGGCGGCGTCGAGGGCGGAGAAGGAGTCGTCGAAGAGGTAGAGGCGGGGGCGGGCGGTGAGGACCCGGGCGATGGCGAGCCGCTGGCGCTGGCCGCCGGAGAGGTTGGCGCCGCCCTGGGAGACGGGCGCGTCGAGGCCCGCGTCGAGTTCGCGGACGAAGTCGGCGGCCTGCGCGGTCTCCAGGGCCCGCCACAGCTCCTCGTCGGTGGCGTCTGGCTTCCCGTAGCGGAGGTTGGAGGCGATCGTGCCCGAGAAGAGGTACGGCTTCTGGGGGACGATTCCGACGGTCCTCGCCAGGAGGGCGGGGTCGAGGGTGCGGACGTCGGCGCCGTCCACGAGGACCCGGCCCCCGGTGGCGTCGAAGAGGCGGGGCACGAGGCCGAGGAGGGTGGACTTGCCGCTGCCGGTGGAGCCGACGATCGCGGTGGTCTCGCCGGGCCGGGCGGTGAACCGGACGTCGTGCAGGACGGGTTCCTCCGCTCCGGGGTACCGGAAGCCGACGCCGTCGAGTTCGAGCCGGCCGGGGCCGTGGAGCTCGCGGACCGGGTGTGCGGGCGGGACGACGGAGGAGCGGGTGTCGAGGACCTCGCGGACGCGTTCGGCGCCGGCCTCGGCGCGCGGCATGTGCATCAGGAGGAAGAGGGTCATCATCAC
The DNA here is from genome assembly GCF_009299385.1 of Streptomyces cinereoruber. Lineage (NCBI taxonomy): Bacteria > Bacillati > Actinomycetota > Actinomycetes > Kitasatosporales > Streptomycetaceae > Streptomyces > Streptomyces cinereoruber. The sequence continues at coordinate 2,511,027 of NZ_CP023693.1, forward strand.
GGACATGGAGGTCTGGAGCAGGTAGCCGAGGAAGGCGACGAGCCCGCCCGGCTGGAGGGCGCCGGAGTCGATGCGGTGGGCGCCGACGTACACCAGGGCGACGGTGGTCAGTTCCCAGACCACCAGGACCGTGGGGAACATGACGGCCTGTAACCGGCCGGCCCGCAGGCCGACGGCGAACAGCTCGTCGTTGGCGGCGGCGAACCGTTCCCGCTCGTGCCGGTCGCGGACGAAGGCGCGGACGACCCGGACGCCGGTGATCTGCTCGCGCAGGATCCGGTTGGTCCGGTCGACGCGGAGCTGCATGCCCCGGAAGAGGGGCCGCAGGCGCAGCACGACGGTGCCGACGGCCCCGGTCATCACGGGCACGAAGAGGACGAGGACGAGGGCGAGCGGCACGTCCTGGCGCAGGGCCATGGCGATGCCGCCGACGCACAGGAGCGGGGCGGCGACCAGCATCGTCAGGACGAGGACGGTGAACGTCTGGATCTGCTGGACGTCGTTGGTGGTGCGGGTGATGAGGGAGGCGGCGCCGAAGCGGCTCCGCTCCCGGGCGGAGAACTCCTGGACGCGCCGGAAGACCTCGGAGCGCAGGTCGCGGGCGACGCCCATGGCGATCCGGGCGCCGGTCCAGGTGGCGGCGGCGGCCGCCGCCACCTGGAGGAGGGTGACGGCGGCCATGGTGGCGCCTCCGGAGAGGACCCGGCCGGTGTCCCCGCGCAGGACGCCGTGGTCGATGACGCCGGCGTTGAGGGCGGGCAGGGCGAGGGAGGAGAGGGTCTGGACGAGCTGGAGGCCGACGAGGAGGGCGAGGAGGGGCCGGTACGGGCGGAGGCGGGGGAGGACGATCCGGAACAGCACGGCGTCGTCTCCTCACGCGCCGTACGGGCGGACGGACTTGGCGTCCCGGAGGGCGTGGCCCCACCAGGCGAGCTGGTCGAACAGGGCCTTGGCCGCGCCCTCGGCCCCGGCCGGGTCCTTGTGCCGTCCGTCCTCGTCGAACTGCTCGTGGGCGTGCTGGAAGGAGACGGTGTCGCGGACGGTGACGGCGTGCATCTCGGCGAAGACCTGGCGGAGCTGTTCGACGGCCCGCAGGCCGCCGGAGATCCCGCCGTAGGAGACGAAGCCGACGGGCTTGGCCTGCCATTCGGTGTAGTGCCGGTCGATCAGGTTCTTGAGGGCGGCGGGGAAGGAGTGGTTGTACTCGGGGGTGAGGACGACGAAGGCGTCGGCGGCTTCGAGGGCGGGGGTGACCTTGGCGAGTTCGGCGCGGACGGCCGGGGAGGGGGCGTACGAGAGGGAGGTGGGGAGGTCGACCCCGGCGAGGTCGACGACCGTGGTGGTGAAGTCCTCGCGTTCGGCGAGGCGGGAGAGGAGCCAGTCGGCGAGGACGGGGGCGAAACGTCCTTCGCGGTCGCTGGCGACGACGAGGGCGAGGGAGAGGGGGGCGGGGGGAGCGGAAGGGACGGAGGGGACGGAAGCGGTGGAGGGGACGGTGGGCTGCGTGGAGTTCGTGAGGTCCATGCCGGTGATCGTGGTACCTCAAGTTTGGTTGAGGTCAAGCGGCGTCCGGGACCGCGCGGCGGAGGGCGCCCGGGGCGCCTCGGTCACCCGTTCGGCACCGGTCGCGACCCGGCGTGTCGAAAGCACCCCCGACCTGCGGAAACGTCCGGAATCCAGCCGACGCGCCGTATCGAACGGCCCCATCCTGACGTCCCGTCAGCAGGCGGAGGGCGCGCGGCCGCCCTTATCTCGGTCCCAGAAGGTCCGTCACCGGGAAGCCCCTCCCGGGAGGACCGTCCCGGCATGACCGTACGCGCGCTCCGGAGGACCCCATGCGCACCACTGCCCGCCTGCTCACCGGTACCGCCCTGACGGTCGCCGCGCTCGGGGCGTTCGCCGTCCCGGCGGCGCACGCCGGCGAAGAGTGGAACGACTCCGGGGGGCGGCACGAGACCCTCGAGATCTACCCGTCGTCCGCGTCCCCCGGCACCACCGTCACCGTGAACACCCTCGCCTGCGGCAAGAACGGGCGCGGCGTCGGCGACGCGAACGCGCTCGGCGCGGGCGAGTTCCACCTGAAGCCGAGCACCCACAAGGAGATCGTGGTCGGCCAGTTCACCGTGCCCCGGCACGCCGAGGCCGGTACGTACGGCATCAGCGTGGCCTGCGACAACGGCAAGACGGCCCGGGGCGACCTGACCGTCACGCACCGGCGTCCCAGCGGGCACGTCCAGACCGGTGTCGGGGGCAGCGTCGGCCCCGACACCACCCAGGTCGCGGCGGGCGCGGCGGTGCTGGCCGCGGCCGCCGTCGGCGGTGCCTGGCTCCTGCGCCGCCGGGCGAGCGGCGCGCGGGGGCACTGAGGCACCGCCCCTTCCTGCCCCCGCCGCACGCCCGTACGGGCCCGGCGGGGGCAGGACCACATCCCGGCGCGTTCCGGCGGCGCCGCGAAGGACCGAAGAGACGGACGCGAAGGACCGCAGAGACGGAAGGGAGCCGGGCAGGTGAGCAACAGGAGCAAGGGCTGGGGCATAGCGGTGGCCGCCTGCGTGGGCGTCTGGCTCGTCCAGAACGGCTCGGCGGACGTCACCCCGCCCGTGCCGTCCGCCGCCCAGGCCTTCGCCGCCGGGCCGAGCGTCCACACCGACGCCGCCGCCGACCCGCTGCCGCCCTCGGCGCCCGTACGGCTGCGCATCCCCGAGACCGACGTGGACACCCCGATGACGGGGCTCGGCCTGGCGGCGGACGGATCGCTGGAAGTGCCGCCCGCCGAGGACCGGAACCTGGCGGGCTGGTACGAGGGCGGGACCGCGCCCGGCGCGAAGGGCACCGCGATCGTCGCGGGCCACGTCGACAACGCGGACGGGCCCGCCGTCTTCTACACCCTCGGCGCGCTGAAGAAGGGCCACCGGATCGAGGTGGACCGGGAGGACGGGCGCACCGCCGTCTTCACGGTCGACGCGGTCGAGGTGTACGAGAACGACGCCTTCCCGAGCGACAAGGTGTACGCCGAGGCGGACCGGGCCGAGATCCGGGTCATCACCTGCGGCGGCGGCTTCTCGAAGAAGAACGGCTACCAGGGGAACGTGGTCGCCTTCGGGCACCTCATCGGGGTCAGGGGACCCGCCTCCTGACCGCTCACCCCCACTGGTCGAAGGCGAGCTTCGCGACCAGCGAGAAGACCACCACGAGCAGCACGCCCCGGACGAACCCGGCGCCCCTGCTCAGCGCCATCCGGGCGCCGACCGTCCCGCCGACCAGGTTGAAGACCGCCATCACGGCGGCGAGCTGCCAGTACACCGTGCCCTGGTACGCGAACATCGCGAGGGCGCCCGCGTTGGTGCAGACGTTGACGATCTTGGCGGTGGCGGAGGCGGTCACCAGGTCGAGGTGGAGGACGGCGGTCAGGGCGAGGACCAGGAAGGTGCCGGTGCCCGGCCCGAACAGGCCGTCGTAGAAGCCGATCCCGCCGCCGACGACCACGATCGCGGTCACGATCCTGGCCCGGGTCAGCGGCGCCCGCTCCTCCCCCTCGGCCCGCGCGCCGAAGGACGGCCGGAGCATCACGAAGGCCGCCACCCCGAGCAGCACCACCATGATCACCGGGCGCAGCACGTCACTGCTGATCCCGGCGGCGAAGAAGGCGCCGGTCATGGAGCCGGCGAGGGCCGCGAGCCCGATCCGCACGGCCGTCCCGACCCGGACGGGGGCCTTGCGGACGTAGGTGACGGCGGCGCCGGTGGTGCCGACGATCGCGACCGCCTTGTTCGTGCCGAGGATCTGCGCGGCCGGGGCGTGCGGGAGCCCGAGCAGCAGGGCGGGCAGCAGGAGCAGCCCGCCGCCGCCCACCACGGCGTCGATCCAGCCCGCCAGGAGCGCGGCGAGGCAGAGCAGGACGAGGGTGGTCAGCGATATCTCGGGCATGGGCACGACCCTAGGGACGTGATCGTTGGCCCGTCCATCAATCCCGGGAGAGTTGAGCTACGTCAGAGCTTGCCGTGCCCGGCGGGCGGTCGGGCGCGGGTGGCGCGGCCGGGGTGACGGTGGCGGTGAGCAGGGTCGCGGCGAGCGCCCCGGTGCCGAGGAGCCCGGCGGCGAGCAGGCGGCGGGCCCGTTCCGTCGGAAGGCTCGGTGCTCCGTGTCTAGGCATGGTCGAAGTCCTCGCTGTGGATGCGGGAGGCCGGGACCCCGGCCCGGCGCAGGGAGGCGGTCGCGGCCCGGGCCATCGCGGGCGGGCCGCACAGGTACACGTCGTGGGCGGCGAGGTCGGGCACGAGGTTGCGCAGGGCGCGCGGGGCCAGGGGATCGAAGGAGCCGCCGGAGGGGCCGAGGAGGAAGTGCAGGTCGGCCCGCCGCTCGCGGGCGATGGCCTCCAGCTCCTCGCGCAGGACGACGGAGGAGGAGTCCGAGGCCCTGTAGAGGAGGGTCACGTCGCCGGGCCCGCCGGGCAGGGTCTCGAAGAGGGCCCGCAGCGGGGTGATGCCGACCCCGCCCGCGAGCAGCAGGACCTTGCGGCGGGTGCGGCGGTGGGCGGTGAGCGCCCCGAAGGGGCCGGTGGCGAGGACGCGGGTGCCGGGGCGCAGCCGCCGGACGCGGCGGGTGTGGTCGCCGAGCGCCTTGACGGTGATCCGCAGGGTGTCGTCGCGGACGGGCGCGGAGAGCGAGAAGGGCAGGGCCGTGGCCCACAGGCCGCGCCGCAGGAAGCGCCAGCGGAAGAACTGGCCGGGTTCGGCGCGCAGCCGGTCCACTCCCCTGCCCCGGATCAGGACCGAGACGACCCCGGGGCCCTCGTCGCGGACCTCGGCGACCCGCAGGTCGTGACGGAGGGCGGCGCGGACGGGGACGACGATCCGGTACCAGACGAGGAGGACGGCGACGACGGCGTGCGCCAGGGACCAGAGCCAGCGGGTGAGCAGGCCGCCGGCGATGTCGGGGCCCGCGAGCTGGTGGACGAAGCCGAGCGCGGCGGCGAGCAGCGCGCCGAGGTGGACGGCCCGCCAGGTCTCGTGCCGGAGCCTGCGGCGTACGGAGCGGGCGGAGGTGATCCCGACGGCGACGAGCAGGGCGGTACCGGCGGTGGCGGCGGCGATCGCCCCGTACGAGAGGAGGTCCCCGGCGGCGGTGACCAGGTCGGCGTGGGTGTGGACGGCGTGGCCGCAGAGGGCGAGGACGGCGTGGGCGGCGATCAGGCCGAGGACGTACCGGCCGCCGAGGGCGTGCCGGCGGGCGAGCCGGTCGGCGCCGACGCCGTGCTCGACGGCCGGGATCCGGGCCATGAGCAGCAGCAGGACGAGGACGCCGTAGCCGGCGAGGAGGCCGGTGAGGTGGGCGCCGGACGCGAAGAGGACGTCGAGCCGGGCGGAGGGCCGGGCCTGGAGCCCCCAGAGGAGCCCGACGGCCCCGGCCCCGGCGGCGACCCCGGCCCGCAGCCGCCCGGGGGCGAGCCGGAGGGCGGGGGCGGCGGAGGGGGCGGCGGACGGACGGATGGGCCGGGCGGCGACCGGGTCTGTGGGCCGGACGGAGCGGGCGGACCGGGCAGGCCGGGCGGACCGAGTAGGCCGGGCAGGCCGCGTGGCCACCGGTTCCGCGGGCCGGACGGACCCGGCGGCGGGCGGTTCCGCGGGCCGGGCGGGCGGGACCGGAGGGCGCCGTCGGCGGCGGGGCTCTTCGGCCCGCGGCGCGGTGAGGGGCGCGAGGGGTACGTAGAGGGGGTGGCTGGCCTCGGTGGTCACATCCGGCACCCTAGGGGCGCCCGTATACGGGAATCCGCAGCTCAGCCGCGCCCGCCCGATCCTTAAGGCGCCCTTGAGGCGAGGCTGACCACGGGTTAACCCGGAGGCCGGTCCGGCGGCCCGCCCCCCCCGGCCCTCACAGCGGGCGGGCCCGGGGGCGGAGATCAGCGTTCCGTACGGGAAACAGACGGGATGCCGCCGGGTAACACCGGCCCCGCACGCTTCCGGTCATGAGTACACGGATCGTGGTGGTCGGGGGCGGGACGGCGGGCGCCCGGCTCGCCCGGCGCCTGCCCGTCACCCTCCTCGGCGAGGAGCCGCACGCACCGTACAACAGGGTGCTGCTCGCCGACGTCCTCGCCGGGCGGTACGCCCCCGAGGTGATCGCCCTGCCCGGGACCCGCGAGCCGGCCCGGCTCGGGACGCGGGCGGTGCGGATCGACCGGGCGACCCGGACGGTGGAGTGCGCGGACGGCTCGCGCGTCGGCTACGACCGGCTGGTCCTGGCGACGGGCTCCAACCCGGTGCTGCCGCCGCTGCGCGGACTGCGCGGCGCGGCCCTCCCGGCGGGCGTCCACCCCTTCCGTACGCTCGACGACTGTCTGGCGCTGCGCGCGGCGGTACGGCCCGGGGCCCGGGCCGTGGTCGTCGGCGGCGGGCTCCTCGGGGTGTCGGCGGCCCGGGCGCTCGCGGAGCTCGGCGCGGACGTGGTCCTCGCCCAGCAGGGCGAGCGCCTGATGGAGCGCCAGCTCGACGCGCACGCGTCGGCGCTGCTCCGGGAGCACGTCGAGTCCCTGGGGGTCGAGGTGCACACCGAGTGCCGGGTCGGCGGCCTGCGGCAGCGGGACGGGGCGGTCACGGCGGTCGAACTCGCCGACGGCTTCGTGCTCGACGCGCAGGTCGTGGTGCTGGCCTGCGGGGTGCGGCCCCGGGTGGCCCTGGCCCGGGAGGCGGGACTCGACGTCGCCACCGGGATCGTGGTCGACGACGAGCTGCGGACCTCCGACCCGTACGTCCACGCGGTGGGCGACTGCGCGGAGCACGCGGGCCGGGTGTACGGGCTCGCGGGCCCGGCGCTCGAACAGGCGGACGCGCTGGCGGAGGTGCTGGCGAGGGAGACCGGGACCGAGGCCTCCGACGCGCCCACGCCCGTGCCCACGGCCCCCTACACCGGCACCCGTGCCCTCACCCGGCTCACCCTCACCGGCCCGCGCCCGCTCGACCTGGCCGCCTTCGGCGAGGTCACCGCGCGGCCGGGCGACGACACCGTCCAGCTCACCGACCCCACCCGCGGCGCGTACCGCAAGGTCGTCGTCCGGGGCGACCGGCTCGTCGGGGGCGTCCTCCTCGGCGACCTGGCCGCGGTCGGCGCGCTCGCCCGGGCCTGGGAGGGCGACGAAGCCCTCCCGGAGGCCCCCCTGCTCCACCTGCTCACCCACGACGGAGGCTCCTGACATGAGCGCTGACGCTGACACCACCGCGCACACCCCGACGATCGTCCTGGTCGGCCACGGAATGGTCGGCCAGCGGTTCCTGGAGGCGCTCGCCGACCGCGGCGTCACCCGGCGGGCCCGGATCGTGGTCCTCTGCGAGGAGCCGCGCCCGGCCTACGACCGCGTCCAGCTCACCTCGTACTTCTCCGGGAAGACCCCCGACGACCTCTCCATGGTCGGGGCGGGGTTCATGGAGGAGCACGGCATCGAGCTGTACGTGGGCGACGCGGCCGAGTCGGTGGACCGGGAGGCCCGGACGGTCACCGCCCGCTCGGGCCGGGTCTTCGCGTACGACACCCTCGTCCTGGCCACCGGCTCGTACCCCTTCGTGCCGCCGGTGCCCGGCAAGGACGCCCGGGGCTGCTTCGTCTACCGCACGATCGAGGACCTGCTCGCGATCGAGGAGTACGCGAGGACGGCGACGACCGGCGCGGTGGTCGGCGGCGGCCTGCTCGGCCTGGAGGCGGCGGGCGCGCTCAAGGGCCTCGGCCTGGACACGCACGTGGTGGAGTTCGCGCCGCGCCTGATGCCGGTGCAGGTGGACGAGGGCGGCGGCGCGGCCCTGCTGCGCACGATCGAGCGGATGGGCCTGAGCGTCCACACGGGGACGGGCACGCAGGAGGTCGTGACGGCGGACGGCGCCGTGACGGGCATGAGGCTGTCGGACGGCTCCGAACTGGCCGTGGACATGGTGGTCTTCTCGGCGGGCGTACGGCCCCGGGACCAGCTGGCGCGGGACTGCGGGCTCGCCGTGGGCGAGCGCGGCGGCATCGCCGTGGACGAGCGGTGCCGGACCTCGGACCCGGCGGTCTTCGCGATCGGCGAGTGCGCGCTCGCGGTCGACGGGCGGGTCTACGGCCTGGTGGCGCCGGGCTACGAGATGGCGCAGACGGTGGCGGCGGTCCTCGCAGAGGAAGAGGACCAGGGTTTCACCGGTGCCGACATGTCGACCAAGCTGAAGCTGCTCGGCGTGGACGTGGCCTCGTTCGGCGACGCGCACGGCACGGCCGAGGGCTGCCTCGACGTCGTGTACTCCGACTCCCGCTCGGGCGTCTACAAGAAGCTGGTGGTGGACGGCGAGGGCGTGCTCCTCGGCGGCGTCCTGGTCGGCGACGCCGACTCGTACGGGCTGCTGAGGCCGCTCACCGGCACGGTCCCGCCGGTCTCCCCCGAGCAGCTGGTGCTCCCGGCGGGCGCGGGCGCGCCGGTGGCGCTCGGCCCGTCGGCGCTGCCGGACGACGCGGTGATCTGCTCCTGCCACAACGTCACGAAGCACGCGATCGGCCAGTGCTCCTCGCTCGCCGAGGTGAAGAAGTGCACCAAGGCCGGCACGGGCTGCGGCAGTTGCGTGAAGGTGATCGAGAAGCTGCTGCCTGCCCCCGTCGACCAGGGGCTCTGCGGCTGCTTCTCGTACAGCCGGAGCGAGCTGTACGAGATCGCCCGCACCCTGCGCCTGACCTCGTTCGCCGCGCTGCTCGACTCGCACGGGCGGCCGGAGGCGCGGGGCGGCGAGGGCTGCGAGGTCTGCAAGCCGACCGTGGGCTCGATCCTCGCCTCCCTCAACAACGGGTACATCCTGGACGGCGAGCAGGCCTCCCTCCAGGACACCAACGACCACTTCCTCGCCAACATGCAGCGCAACGGCTCCTATTCGGTGGTGCCGCGCATCCCCGGCGGCGAGATCACCCCGGACAAGCTGATCGTGATCGGCGAGGTGGCCCGCGACTACGGCCTCTACACGAAGATCACCGGCGGTCAGCGGATCGACCTCTTCGGGGCGCGGGTGGACCAGCTCCCGGCGATCTGGACGCGGCTCGTGGACGCGGGCTTCGAGTCGGGGCACGCGTACGGCAAGTCGCTGCGGACGGTGAAGTCCTGCGTGGGGCAGACCTGGTGCCGGTACGGCGTGCAGGACTCGGTGAAGATGGCGATCCAGCTCGAACTGCGCTACCGGGGCCTGCGCTCGCCGCACAAGCTGAAGTCGGCGGTCTCGGGCTGCGCCCGCGAGTGCGCCGAGGCGCAGTCGAAGGACTTCGGGATCATCGCGACGGCCAACGGCTGGAACCTGTACGTCGGCGGGAACGGCGGCGCGACCCCGCGCCACGCGGACCTGCTGGCCCAGGACCTGTCGGACGCCGAACTGGTCCGGCTGATCGACCGGTTCCTGATGTTCTACATCCGCACGGCGGACCGCCTGGAGCGGACCTCGACCTGGCTGGATCGCCTGGAGGGCGGGCTCGACCACCTCAAGGACGTGGTGGTGCACGACTCGCTCGGCCTCTGCGACGAGCTGGAGGCCCTGATGGCGGCGCACGTCGACGCCTACCAGGACGAGTGGGCGCAGACCCTGGACGACCCGGAGCGGCTGCGGCGCTTCGTCTCCTTCGTGAACGCCCCGGACACGCCGGACCCCTCGGTCCGGTTCGTGCCGGAGCGCGACCAGATCAAGCCGGACCTGACGTTCCTCACCCTGGAAGGGGTCGCCTCCCGATGACGACGCTCGAACCGCTCAAGACGCTCGAACTCTCCCCCTCCCCCGAGTCCTGGATGACCGTCTGCGAGGAGTCCCGGCTGACCCCGGGGCGCGGCGTGGCGGTGCTGCTGCCGGACGGCCGGCAGGCGGCGGTCTTCCGGGACCGGTCGGGCCGGACGTACGCGATCGACAACCGCGACCCGTTCACGGGGGCGCAGGTGCTCTCCCGGGGGCTGGTCGGCTCGGCGGGCGGGCGCCCGTTCGTGGCCTCGCCGCTCCTGAAGCAGCGGTTCGACCTGGAGACGGGCCGCTGCCTGGACGACGAGGAGGTCACGGTGGCGGTGTATCCGGTACGGGCGGTCCAGCTCGATCCGGCGCTCCCCTAAGGAACTTGACCGATCGTTCCAGATAAATCTAGGGTCATGGCGTGGCCAGGACCAAGGAATTCGATCCGGACGCCGCGCTCCGGGCAGCCCTCGAACTGTTCTGGGCGCGCGGCTACGAGGCGACGACGATGGCGGACCTCGTGGAGCACCTCGGGGTGGGCCGCGCCAGCATCTACGCGACCTTCGGGAACAAGCACCAGCTGTACCTGAGGGCGCTGGACCGGTACGCCGAGAGCCAGGACCCCCGGCTCGTCGAGGAACTGTCCGCGCCGGGCCCCGCCCTGCCGGCCGTCCGGGCGCTCGTCCGCCGCTTCGCCGCCGAGGCGGCGACCGACGGGGAGCGCCTGACCGGCTGTTTCGTCACCAACTCGGCGGCGGAGCTGGGGCCGCACGACACGGCGGTGGCCCGCCGGGTCGAGCTGAGCTGGGAGCAGCTGGAGACGCTGCTGCACGCGGCGCTCGTCCGGGCCCGCGCCGGGGGCGAGCTCCCGGCCGGGCGCGATCCGCGCGCGCTGGCCCGGATGCTCCTGGTCCTGCTCCAGGGCGTCCGGGTGGTCGGCAAGGCGTCGAGCGACCCGGCCAGGGTGCGGGACGCGGCGGAACAGGCGCTGACCCTGCTGGACTGAACGGTCCGCCGGCCCGAACGATCCGGGGAGGGCACCCTCGCGGGTGCCCTCTCTTCGGCCCTCATATTGGAACGTACGGTCAAGAATTTGCCGTCACGACAGAAGGAGTCCCTCGTGTCCGCACGCTTCGCCGATCGCGTCGTCCTCGTCACCGGAGCCGGTTCCGGTCTCGGCCGGGCCGTCGCGCTCGCCTTCGCCGCCGAGGGCGCGAAGGTCGTCGCCGCCGGACGCACGGCGGAGACCCTGGAGGAGACGGTCGCCCTGATCGGGGCCGCCGGGGGCACCGCCGCGGCGGTCACCGCCGACGTGACCGACGCCGTCTCCACCCGGGAGCTGGTCCGGCGCACGGTCGAACTCTTCGGCGGCCTGGACGTCGCCGTGAACAACGCGGGGATCTTCCGGGGCGGCGGCCACAGCGCCGCCGACCTGCCCCTGGAGGACTGGAAGGCCCTGCTCGACGTCAACGTCACGGGGGTCCTGCACGCCCTCCAGGCCGAGGTGGCGCACATGCGGGCGCACGGCGGCGGGGCGATCGTGAACGTCTCGTCCAACCTGGGCGCACACGTCCGGGTCCCCGGCGTCTCCGGCTACCAGGTCTCCAAGGCGGCCGTGTCGGCGCTCACCCGGGCCGCGGCCCTGGACCACATCGGCGACGGGGTCCGGATCAACGCGGTCAGCCCCGGCGCCTCGGAGTCCACGATGTCGCTGCGGCCCGGCGAGACCGAGGCCGAGCGGGAGGTCCGGATGAAGGGCGAGTCGCCGCTCGGCCGGATCTCGTCCGCCGCGGAGGTCGCGGCGGCGGTCCTCTACCTCGCCTCGGACGCGGCCGGCTCCGCCGTCGGCACGGACCTCGTGGTCGACGGCGGCGTCGCGGCCTGAGTCCCCGCCCGCTCCGGGGGTCAGCCCTGGGAGGCGGGGTCCATGCGTCCGGGCTCAGCCCTGGGAGGCGGGGTCCATGCGTCCGGGCTCAGCCCTGGGAGGCGGCCGGGTCCATCCAGAAGACCTCCCAGTGGTGGCCGTCCAGGTCGGTGAAGGAGCGCCCGTACATGAAGCCCATGTCCATCGGGTCCTTCGCCGGCGTGCCGCCCGCGGCGAGGGCCGCGTCGGCCAGCTCGTCCGCCTTCTCGCGGCTCTCGGCGCTCAGCGTGATCAGGACCTCGGTGGCCTTCGTGGCGTCGGAGATCTCCTTGCCCGGGGCGGTGAACTCCTTGAACTTCTTCTCGGTGAGCAGCATCGCGAAGATCGTGTCGCTGATGACGAGACAGGCGGCGGTGTCGTCGCTGAACTGCGGGTTGAAGGAGTAGCCGAGCTTCTCGAAGAAGGCCTTGCTGGCGTCGAGGTCCTTCACGGGCAGGTTCACGAAGATCGACTGCGGGGCCATGGCGTTCTCTCCTCTTCGGCGGGCCGGCCCGCTCGGTGCGTTCCGGCGCTTTCAAGAGGTAGGACGGGAGCGCCGCCCGGAACTCATCGCCGTTCCGGAAAGAATTTTTTCGCCCGGGTCGGCCGGCCGCCCCGCCCGGCCCGGTCGCCGGGGTCAGACCGCGGCGGTGCGCAGCCGGAGGGTCGCGAGGGGTACGAACCCGCCGTCCCCGCCCCCGGTGGGCGCGTCGGGCCCGGCGAGCCGCCGCAGCAGGGCCAGGGCGATCCGCTCCCCCTGCGCCTTGGCCCGCTCGGCCCGCGGCCCCGCGTGGAGGCCGTCGACGGTGGCGCGCCAGAGCTGCACCCAGCGCCCGAAGTGGGCGGCGGTGAGCGGCCGGACGGCGTGGAGGGCGGCGTGCGGGGCGAAGGCGTCCCGCCCGTAGGAGGCGGTACGGAACAGGGCCCGCTCCCAGAAGTCGGTGATCCCCGGCAGGTGCGCCTCCAGGTCGGTCCCGGCGACCTCCGTGAAGAAGGGCCCGATGAGCGGGTCGGCGAAGGCCTCGGTGTAGAAGCGGCGCAGCAGCACGTCGAGGTCGGCGCGGTCGCGGATGTCGCGGACGACGCGGGTGTCACGGGCTTCCCGGGCGGCAGACATGCTCCCAGTCTCCCCCGCGCCGGGCCGCTCCCCCAGTGCCGAAGGTCCCGGCCCCGCCGTCCGGGCTCAGCCCTCCGCCGCGCTCCAGCGGTGCAGCGCCCCGCCCTCCTCGTCGTACGTGAGCCAGGTGCCGTCGCCGAGCGGGCGGGCCGGTCCTTCACCGGGGTGCGAGGGGTACGCGACGGATCCGCGCACCTCCAGGGTGCGGGCGTCGAGGAGCCAGTGGCGGACGCCCTCGTCGTCCTCGTCGCACTCGTGGCCGGTGCAGGCCATGACGGTGCCGGCGTCGACGAACCCGCCCGCGCAGTCCCACGGCACCTCTTCCCCGCGCTCCTCCCGCTCGGCCAGGGCCGTGCCGTCGAGGGCGTGCAGCCGCAGGTCCGCGCCGTAGTGCTCGACGGTCAGGAAGCCTTCGTGCGCCGGGTGGACGTCGAGGAGGATGCGGTCCGCCGTGTCGTTCAGGTCCCACGCGGTGACCTTCCCGCCGTCCAGGCGCCCCCAGTACAGCAGGATTCCGTCCTGGCCCATGCCGACGCAGAGCCCCATGCGGACGCCGTCCGGGTGGGAGAGGTGGTGCGAACCGGCGGCCGCGCCGTCGTCCAGGGGCAGCCGGGCGACCTCGCGCCCGTCGCGCGCGTCCAGGACGGCCCAGGCCTCGTCGTACTCCTCGTCCGCGACCGCCACGTGCGCCCAGACGAACCGGCCGTCGTCGGAGACCCGGCACGAGCCGTGCTCGAAGCCGGCGCAGACCTCCTGCTCGTCGCCGGTGTGCGGATGGCCGAGCAGGGGGCCCCAGCAGGCGTGCCGGTACTCCCACAGCGTCGCGCCGTCCGCGCCCACGGCCCGTACGGCCCGCTGCCCGGAGAAGACCGCGAAGGAGCCGTCGGGGCTCAGCGAGGCCCGGCCCCGGGTCCACCCGGGCCACGGCAGGGGGAAGACCGCCCGCGGCGCCCGCTCCCCGGCGAACAGCTCGTCCAGGTGGTGCACCTCCAGGTCGGCGCCCCGGAACAGCAGGGCACGGCGCGCGCCGCCGGCGCGGGACTCGAAGGCGCCGTCGTCCACCAGGGGCATGGCTCCGGCCAGGGGGACCGAACCGAGCAGGCGCGCGGGAACCGACGGCGGGGAGATCGACATGCCCCGAAGGTAACGGCCGCCTCCGACACCCCGACCTCCGCCCCCGGCCTCCTCCGGTCGCCCCGCACCCGCCGTCTCCCCTTCACCGCTCGTTGACGCCCCGTCAACTCTCCGCTCCTAGGTTCCGGAGACGCGCGACCCCGGCGCCGACCGGTGCGGCGGGGCGGTTCACCATCCTTCTCGGGAGTGAGACGTGGAGCGACGCGGTTTCCTGCGCGGAGCGGTCATCGGTACCTCGGCCGCCGCCTTCGGCGGCAGCCTCTGGCACGGTGCGGCCTTCGCCGCCCCGGCCCAGCCCGGCGCCGGCCCCTACGGGGCGCTCGGCCCGGCGGACGCGAACGGCATCCAGCTGCCGGCCGGGTTCACCAGCCGGGTGATCGCCCGGTCCGGCCAGACGGTCACCGGCACCTCGTACACCTGGCACAACGCCCCCGACGGCGGCGCCTGCTTCGTCGACGGCACCGGCTGGATCTACGTCTCGAACTCGGAGATCAATCCGAACGGCGGCGCGAGCGCGGTCAGGTTCAACGCCTCGGGCACGATCACCGGCGCGTACCGCATCCTCTCCGGCACCCGGCAGAACTGCGCGGGCGGCGCCACCCCGTGGAACACCTGGCTGTCCTGCGAGGAGGTGTCCCTGGGCTACGTCTACGAGTCGAACCCGTGGGGCGGCACGGCGTACCGCCGGGACGCGATGGGCCGCTTCAAGCACGAGGCGGCGGCCGCCGACCCGGTCCGCAGGGCGATCTACCTGACCGAGGACGAGTCGAACGGCTGCTTCTACCGCTTCCTGCCCACCACCTGGGGCAACCTCTCCTCCGGCACCCTCCAGGTGTTCAAGGCCTCCACGGCCACCTCCGGCACCTTCACCTGGCAGAACGTGCCGGACCCGGACGGCTCCCCGACCGCCACCCGCGACCAGGTCTCCGGCGCCAAGCGCTTCAACGGCGGCGAGGGCTGCTACTACGCGGACGACACCGTCTGGTTCACCACCAAGGGCGACAACCGGGTCTGGCAGGTGAACCTCGCCGCCGGCACGTACGAGCTGGCCTACGACGACTCGCTGGTCTCCGGCGGCGCCCCGCTGACCGGCGTCGACAACGTCACCGGCGCCGCCTCCGGCGACCTGTACGTCGCCGAGGACGGCGGGAACATGGAGATCTGCGTCATCACCCCGGACGACGTCGTCGCCCCGTTCCTGCGGATCAACGGCCAGTCCGGCTCGGAGATCACCGGACCGGCCTTCTCCCCCGACGGCAGGCGGCTGTACTTCTCCAGCCAGCGGGGCACGAGCGGCAGCTCCTCGGGCGGCATCACCTACGAGGTGACGGGCCCGTTCCGCGCGTAGCAGCGCGGCTCCACCTGCTTCTGCCGGGCGCCGCCGAGGAGGGCGGCGCCCAGCGGCGTCAGGGTGTGCAGGACCGCGTTGCCGTGGCGCAGGGTCGCGATGAGCCCGGCCTCGCGCAGGACGCCCGCGTGCTGGCTGGCCGAGGCGAGCGACACCCCGGCGCGGCGGGCGAGTTCGCTGGTCGTGCCGCCGTCGCCGATGGCGTGCAGGACCGCCGAGCGGGTCTGGCCGACGAGCTTGGCGAGCGAGGAGCCGCCGGGCGCGCGGACGGTCGGCGCCTCGCCGTGGGTGACGGGGTAGACGAGGACCGGCGGCAGCGCGGGGTCGCGCAGCACGACCGGGGTCCCCCGACAGAAGTACGAGGGCTGGAGCAGCAGCCCCCGCCCGTCGAGGTGCACGTCCCGGTCCACCGGGTAGTCGGCCTCCAGGACGGGCGCGCGCCAGCGCAGCATCGGTGGCAGCGAGGCGAGCAGCTCCTCGGCGCCGCCGTCCAGGAGGGCCCGGCCGCGGCGGGCCCGGTCGGCCTCGACGCGGGCCAGGATGTGCGGCCAGTACGGCTCGACGACGGCCCGGTGGTAGCCGCGCAGCGCCCCCAGGAGCCGGTCGAAGGGCTCCGCTCCCCCGTCGGCGAGGGCGCGCAGCGAGTGGGGCACGGTCCGCCCGCCGGAACGGTCGGCGGCGAGCAGCGAGAGCTCTCCGCGCAGCCGGCCGGGGTCGGTCGCGCGGATCGCCTGGAGGCCCTCGTCCAGGCCGTTGACGCCCTCGGCGGGCGTCAGGAAGTCGGGGAAATAACCCCGGCTGGGAACGAGGGCGGCGAGGAGACGGGTCTCACCGCCGAGCCGCGCCCGGGCCTCGGAGCGCCATTCCCCGTAGACGACGGAGCCGCGCCGGTCCCTTAAACGGTGAAAGCTCAGAATCGTTTCCCACAGAACATCCGGCCGGGCCGCCGTCCGCACCCCCGCCAAGTCGTTTCCGGTGAAATGAATCCGCAGCATGAGGTCCCCACCTGTGCACTCGCAACCACCCCCGACGACGAGTATGCACAGCATCACTGCACGTTACCAGGGTGTTTCAGCCACAGTTGAAAAGCATCGCGGCGAACGCGGCGGAACCGAAAAGCTGTACGGGTCGGGCAGGAAACCTTCTGGACCGAGGTGACGTGGTGAAGACCGTGGGGGGCTTTGCCCGTCCGGCGGCGGTCGGCGAGGGTTGCGGCTCACCTGCCCGGCATCGGTAAAGGGCGTGGCCTCCGGGTGGGGATCCGGGGGCCGCGCCCGCCCCGCCCTTTGCGGCGCGGAAACAGAAAAGTTCAACGGCGAATAATTCAAACGGCCGTAATTGAACACGAATCCACATCTGATCGACGGCTCGGCGAAATGAGCGGCCGGCCCCCGGGAGAAACACGACGGGACGGACACCTCCGCACAAAGGTGTCCGTCCCGTCCCTGTGAATCCGGAGCCGCCGCCCGCCGGTGAGGGTGGTGAAGTGGACCGGCGGCGGCCCCGGTGCTTCGGTGAATCCGCTGCTGAACGGGGGTTCAGCAGGGAATCGGGCCGGCTCCTGAACCGGGGTTCAGGAGCGGCCGGGCCTCCGGCCGGACCGGAGCCCGGCGGAAGCCCGTACCGCCTCAGCGGCTGTCGCTGCCCTTCGACTCGGCCGCCGCGCGGCCCGCCTCCAGACGCGCCACCGGGATCCGGAAGGGCGAGCAGGAGACGTAGTCGAGGCCCACCTCGTGGAAGAAGTGCACCGACTCCGGGTCGCCGCCGTGCTCGCCGCAGACGCCGAGCTTGATGTCGGGGCGGGTGGCGCGGCCGGCCTCGACGGCGCTGCGGACCAGGGCGCCCACGCCGTCCTTGTCGATGGTCTCGAAGGGGCTGACGCCGAAGATGCCCTTCTCCAGGTACGCGGTGAAGAAGCTGGCCTCCACGTCGTCGCGGGAGAAGCCCCAGACCGTCTGCGTCAGGTCGTTGGTGCCGAAGGAGAAGAACTCGGCGGCCTCGGCGATCTGCCCGGCGGTGACGGCGGCGCGCGGCAGCTCGATCATGGTGCCGAGCGCCAGCTTGAGGTCGACGCCGGTCTGGGCCCGGACCTCCTCGATGACCTGCTCGGCCTCCTCGCGGACGATCTCCAGCTCCTGGACGGTGCCGACGAGCGGGATCATGATCTCGGCGCGCGGGTCGCCCTTGGCGTCGATCCGCTGGGCGGCGGCCTCCGCGATGGCCCGGACCTGCATGGTGAACAGGCCGGGGATGACCAGGCCGAGGCGGACGCCGCGCAGACCCAGCATCGGGTTCTGCTCGTGCAGCCGGTGCACGGCCTGGAGCAGGCGCAGGTCGTTCTCGTGCGGCTCCTTGCGGGACTCGGCGAGGGCGACGCGGACCGACAGCTCGGTGATGTCGGGCAGGAACTCGTGCAGCGGCGGGTCGAGCAGCCGGACCGTGACGGGCAGCCCGTCCATGGCCTCGAAGAGCTCCACGAAGTCCTGCTTCTGGAGCGGCAGGAGGGCCTTGAGGGCGTCCTCGCGCTCGGCGTCGGTGTCCGCGAGGATCAGGCGCTCGACGTACTGGCGGCGCTCGCCGAGGAACATGTGCTCGGTGCGGCACAGGCCGATGCCCTGGGCACCGAAGCGGCGGGCGCGCGAGGCGTCCTCGGCGTTGTCGGCGTTGGCGCGGACCCGCAGGCGGCGGACGCGGTCGGCGTAGGCCATGATCCGGTGGACGGCCTGGACCAGCTCGTCGGCGTCGTCGGCGCCGGCGTGCATCCGGCCCTCGAAGTACTCGACCACCGGGGACGGTACGACGGGCACCTCGCCGAGGTAGACCTTGCCGGTGGAGCCGTCGATGGAGACGACGTCGCCCTCCTCGACGACCTGGCCGTCGGAGGTGGTCATCCGGCGCCGCTTGGTGTCGACCTCCAGCTCCTCGGCGCCGCAGACACAGGTCTTGCCCATGCCGCGGGCGACGACGGCGGCGTGCGAGGTCTTGCCGCCGCGGGAGGTGAGGATGCCCTCGGCGGCGATCATGCCGTCCAGGTCGTCGGGGTTGGTCTCGCGGCGGATGAGGATGACCTTCTCGCCGGAGCGGGACCACTTGACGGCCGTGTACGAGTCGAAGACGGCCTTGCCGACGGCGGCGCCCGGGGAGGCGGCGATGCCGCGCCCGATCTGCTCGACCTTGGCGTCCTCGTCGAACTTGGGGAACATCAGCTGGGCGAGCTGGGCGCCGTTGACGCGCTGGAGCGCCTCGGCCTCGTCGATCAGGCCCTGGTCCACGAGCTGGGTGGCGATGCGGAAGGCGGCACCGGCGGTGCGCTTGCCGACGCGGGTCTGGAGCATCCAGAGCTGGCCGCGCTCGATGGTGAACTCGATGTCGCAGAGATCCTTGTAGTGGGTCTCCAGGGTCTCCATGATGTGCATGAGCTGGTCGTACGACGTCTTGTCGATCGACTCCAGGTCGGCGAGCGGCACCGTGTTGCGGATGCCGGCGACGACGTCCTCGCCCTGCGCGTTCTGGAGGTAGTCGCCGTAGACGCCCTGGTGGCCGGAGGCGGGGTCGCGGGTGAAGGCGACGCCGGTGCCGGAGTCCGGGCCGAGGTTGCCGAAGACCATCGAGCAGACGTTGACGGCGGTGCCGAGATCGCCCGGGATGCGCTCCTGGCGGCGGTAGAGCTTGGCGCGGTCCGTGTTCCAGGAGTTGAAGACGGCCTCGATGGCGAGGTCCATCTGCTCGCGCGGGTCCTGCGGGAAGTCGCGGCCGGTCTGGGCCTTCACGATCTTCTTGAACTGCTTGACGACCTTCTTGAGGTCGGCGGCGTCCAGGTCGGTGTCGCTGGCGACCTTCTTCGCGGCCTTGACCTCGTCGAGGGCGTCCTCGAAGAGCTCGCCGTCCACGTCGAGGACGGTCTTGCCGAACATCTGGATGAGCCGGCGGTACGAGTCCCAGGCGAAGCGCTCGTTGTCGGCCTGGCGCGCGAGGCCCGTGACGGACTCGTCGGAGAGGCCGATGTTGAGGACCGTGTCCATCATGCCCGGCATGGAGAACTTGGCGCCCGAGCGGACGGAGACGAGCAGCGGGTCGTCGGCCTGGCCGAGCTTCTTGCCCATCTTCCGCTCCAGGGCGTCGAGGTGGGCGGTCACCTCGTCGCGGAGCTCGACCGGCTCCGAGCCGCTCTCCAGGTAGACCTTGCACGCCTCGGTGGTGATCGTGAAGCCGGGGGGGACCGGCAGGCCGAGGTTGGTCATCTCGGCCAGGTTCGCGCCCTTGCCACCGAGCAGGTCCTTCAGGTCCCTGTTGCCCTCGGTGAAGTCGTAGACGAACTTCTGATCATTGTTTTCCGACACGGGCCACGACTCCTCGACGACTCGGTTGGCTGCCCTGACGGCGAGGAACATACCCAGATCGAAGGCTTCTAGGGAGGTACGCCTAGCGGTCAGCTGGTCTTAACCACCCGTCCGCCAGCGCTTCGAAAGTAACCGAGCGGTAGCTTCCGCTTTCAGGGTCCGAAGACGCGATGACCGAAAACAGAGGCAAGACGCTCAAGTGAGCGATCATCGCGACTTTTGCGTTCAACTCGTGAACGCAAAAAGGGTGGCACCCGGTGCCACCCTTCAGGCGGTGCAGTCGTTCGCAACCTGCTCATGTGAGCACCCACCCCCTCAAGGGTGGCGAGGATCACTCCCCGGAAAAGGCCGGATCTCAGCCGCCGGACGTGTCCAGCTCCGCGTCCTCGCTCACCCCGGAGCAGTCGTACGGGTCCTTCAACCAGCCGTCCGGCAGGACGACTCGGTTGTTTCCGGACGTACGACCCCGGGGGCCGTCCGCGCCGACGGGCCACGGCTGGTCCAGGTCGAGCTCGCTCAACTGAGCGCGCAGCTCCTCCAGGGACGAGGTGATCGCCAGCTTCTTGCGCATCTCCGAACCGACCGCGAAGCCCTTCAGGTACCAGGCCACGTGCTTGCGGAAGTCGATGACACCGCGTGCCTCGTCGCCCAGCCACTCGCCGAGCAGCCGCGCGTGGCGCACCATCGCGTCCGCGACCTCCCGCAGGGCCGGCCGCGCATACGCGCCGGTGCCCTCGAAGCCCGCCACGAGGTCCCCGAAGAGCCACGGGCGGCCCAGGCAGCCGCGCCCGACGACCACGCCGTCGCAGCCGGTCTCGCGCATCATCCGCAGGGCGTCGTCGGCCGACCAGATGTCGCCGTTGCCGAGGACCGGGATCTCCGGCACGTGCTCCTTGAGGCGCGCGATGGCGTCCCAGTCGGCCGTGCCGCCGTAGTGCTGGGCCGCCGTCCGCCCGTGCAGGGCGATCGCCGTGACGCCCTCCTCGACCGCGATCCGGCCCGCGTCCAGGAAGGTGATGTGGTCGTCGTCGATGCCCTTGCGCATCTTCATCGTGACCGGCAGGTCGCCCGCGTTGGTCACGGCCTCGTGCAGGATCGCCCGCAGCAGCGGCCGCTTGTAGGGCAGGGCCGAGCCGCCGCCCTTCCGGGTCACCTTGGGGACCGGGCAGCCGAAGTTCAGGTCGATGTGGTCGGCCAGGTCCTCGTCCACGATCATCCGCACGGCCTTGCCGACCGTCACCGGGTCCACCCCGTACAACTGGATCGAGCGCGGCTTCTCCGTCTCGTCGAACCGGATGAGCTGCATCGTCTTCTCGTTGCGCTCGACCAGGGCGCGCGTCGTGATCATCTCGCTCACGAACAGCCCCTTGCCGCCGGAGTACTCGCGGCAGAGGGTGCGGAAGGGGGCGTTGGTGATGCCGGCCATGGGGGCGAGCACCACCGGGGGCTGCACGATGTGGGGCCCGATGGCGAGGGGGGTGAACGCGGTCATTCGCCCATTGTCGCGCACGGCGGAAGTGACGGGTCGGCCGTACCGGAGGGGGCCGGGGCGCGCGTGCGCCCCGGCCCCCTCCGTCATGTCGTGCCTACTCCCGGCCGGCGACCTCGGAGGCGGCGTCCGGAGCCTCCGAAGCGGAGTCCGAGGTGCCGGAGGCGGCCTCCGGGGTCTCGGAGGCGGTGTCCGGGGCCTCGGCCCCCTGGGCGCGGTCGCGCATCTTCCGCAGGAGCTCCTGCTTCTGCTCGTCGGCCGTGCGCCGGTCGGCGGCGCGGTCCCGGGTGGTGGCCTGCTGGTCGGCGCGGGACAGCTTCTTGCGCTGTCCGCCGACGCCGAGGAGGTTGTTGCGGCTCTTCGCCATGGTGTTCTCCCGTCGTTCGGTGAGGTGGTCGGTGGTCGCGGGCCCGGTCAGCCCCGGCGCTGGGCGCTCACTCGTAGATCTGGAAGAACGAAGACATGCCGGGGACGCTACCCCGGCCGCTCCCCGGAAGCACCCGGTTTTCCCCGCACCACTCGAAGGAATGACAGATATTGAAATCTGTCATCGCCCGTGCCAAGGTTGAACCATGACCACGACACCGAGCACCACCCCCGCCCCCGACCGCCTCCCCACCCGCCGGCTCGGCGCCACCGGCCCCCGGGTCTCCGCCCTCGGCCTCGGCTGCATGGGCATGTCCGCGCTGTACGGCGAGAGCGACCGCGCCGAGTCGATCGCGACGATCCACGCCGCCCTGGACGCCGGGGTGACCCTCCTGGACACCGGCGACTTCTACGGGATGGGGCACAACGAACTGCTGATCGCCGAGGCGCTGCGGACCGCCCCCGCCGCCGCCCGCGAGCGGGCCCTCACCAGCGTGAAGTTCGGCGCGCTCCGCACGGTCGAGGGCGGCTTCACCGGGTACGACGGGCGGCCGGCCGCCGTGAAGAACTTCGCGGCCTACTCGCTCCAGCGCCTGGGCGCCGACCACATCGACGTCTACCGGATCGCCCGCGTCGACCCGGACGTGCCGATCGAGGAGACCGTCGGCGCCATCGCCGAGCTGGTCGAGGCGGGACACGTGCGGCACGTCGGGCTCTCCGAGGTCGGCGCGGACACCCTGCGCCGGGCGGCGACCGTGACCCCGATCTCGGACCTCCAGATCGAGTACTCGCTGATCTCCCGGTCCATCGAGGAGAAGATCCTGCCGACCGCCCGCGAGCTGGGCATAGGGATCACGGCGTACGGCGTGCTCTCGCGCGGCCTGATCAGCGGCCACTTCACCCGGGACCGCGAGCTGGCCCCGGACGACTTCCGGGGCATGAGCCCGCGCTTCCAGGGCGAGAACCTCCGGCGGAACCTGGACCTGGTGGACCGGCTGCGGGCGCTCGCGGAGGCCAAGGGCGCGTCCGTCGCACAGATCGCCGTCGCCTGGGTCCTGGCCCAGGGCGAGCGGCGGGGCGCGGACGTCGTGCCGCTGGTCGGCGCCCGGCGCCGGGACCGGCTCGCGGAGGCGCTGGGCGCCCTGGACGTCGTGCTCGACGCCGCCGACCTGGCCGCGATCGAGGAGGCCGTCCCGGCGGGCGCGGCGGCCGGCGAGCGGTACCCGGCGGCGCAGATGGCGCACCTGGACAGCGAGCGCTGACGGGTGGCCGGCAGAGGCCGGCGGTCCGGGTCCGCCGGGTACTGTCCTTCCATGGCCGCCACCGAGACCCTGACCGCAGAGCGCATCCTCGAAGCCACCGAGGAGGTGCTGCGGCGCTACGGCCCGGCGAAGGCGACCGTGGTGGACGTGGCCCGGGTCCTCGGCGTCAGCCACGGCAGCGTCTACCGCCACTTCCGCACCAAGGCGGCGCTGCGCGAGGCGGTGACCGAGCGGTGGCTCTCGCGCACCGAGACCGCCCTCGCCGAGCTGACCGCGGCCCCGGACCGGCCGGCGCCGGAGAAGCTGCACGCCTGGTTCGCCCACCTCTTCGAGGCCAAGCGGCACAAGGCGGGCGACGACCCCGAGCTGTTCGCCACGTACAACGTGCTGATCGACGAGAACAGCGGAGTGGTCGAGCAGCACATCGGCGTCCTGATCGACCAGGTGCGGTCGATCGTGGCGGAGGGCGCCCGGGAGGCGGAGTTCGCCGCCCCCGACCCGGACGCGACCGCCCGCGCCCTCTTCGACGCGACCTCCCGCTTCCACGACCCGGCCTACGCGCCGGAGTGGCGGCGCCCCACGATCGAGACCGAGTTCGAGGCCGTGGTGGGACTGCTGCTGCGCGGCCTGCGCGCCTGACGGGCCCCGTACGACGGGAAAGCCCCCGGCTCCGTGGTCCGGAACCGGGGGCTTCGCCGTACTGCCGTATGACAGGAGTGCCGCGACTCAGCAGCCGAGGAGGCGGCTGCCCAGGTAGCCCTGGATCTGGTCGAGGGAGACGCGCTCCTGCTTCATGGTGTCGCGCTCGCGCACGGTCACCGCGTTGTCCTCGAGGGTGTCGAAGTCGACGGTGATGCAGAACGGGGTGCCGATCTCGTCCTGGCGGCGGTAGCGGCGGCCGATGGCGCCGGCGTCGTCGAACTCGATGTTCCAGTTCTGGCGCAGGTCCGCCGCGAGGCCCTTGGCCTTCGGGGAGAGCTGCGGGTTGCGGGAGAGCGGCAGGACCGCGGCCTTGACCGGGGCCAGGCGGTGGTCGAGACGCATGACGACGCGCTTCTCCATGACGCCCTTGGCGTTGGGGGCCTCGTCCTCGGTGTACGCGTCGAGGAGGAAGGCCAGCATCGTGCGGCCGACACCGGCCGCGGGCTCGATGACGTACGGCGTGTAGCGCTCGTTGGACTCCTGGTCCAGGTAGGTCAGGTTGGCGCCGGAGGCCTTGGAGTGGGCGTTCAGGTCGTAGTCGGTGCGGTTGGCGACGCCCTCCAGCTCGCCCCACTCGCTGCCGCCGAACTGGAAGCGGTACTCGATGTCGGCGGTGCGCTTGGAGTAGTGGGAGAGCTTCTCCTGCGGGTGCTCGAACCAGCGCATGTTCTCCTCGCGCAGGCCCAGGCCGGTGTACCAGTTCCAGCGCTGCTGCATCCAGTACTCCTGCCACTGCTCGTCCTCGCCCGGCTTGACGAAGAACTCCATCTCCATCTGCTCGAACTCGCGGGTCCGGAAGATGAAGTTGCCCGGAGTGATCTCGTTCCGGAAGGACTTGCCCATCTGCGCGATGCCGAACGGGGGCTTCTTGCGCGCGGTCGTCTGCACCTGGGCGAAGTTGGTGAAGATGCCCTGGGCGGTCTCGGGGCGCAGGTACGCGACGGAGCCGGAGTCCTGGGTGGGGCCGAGGTGGGTGGAGAGCAGGCCCGAGAAGTTCTTCGGCTCGGTGAAGGTGCCCTTGTTGCCGCAGTTGGGGCAGTTGAGGTCGGCGAGGCCGTTCTCGGGGAGGCGGCCGTGCTTCTCCTCGTACGCCTCCTCCAGGTGGTCGGCGCGGAAGCGCTTGTGGCAGGAGGTGCACTCGGTCAGCGGGTCGGTGAAGGTCGCGACGTGGCCGGAGGCCTCCCAGACCTCGGTGGCCAGGATGACCGACGAGTCGATGCCGACGACGTCCTCGCGCGAGGTGACCATGTAACGCCACCACTGGCGCTTGATGTTCTCCTTGAGCTCGACGCCCAGGTGCCCGTAGTCCCAGGCGGCGCGCTGACCGCCGTAGATCTCACTGCAGGGGAAAACGAAGCCACGGCGCTTGCTCAGGCTGACGATGGTGTCGATCTTGTCGGCGGCCACGGTGCTCTCTTCATTACGACGACGAAGTGCGAATGCCACAGGTTACCGGCGCCCGTACCCTCCGCATCAAATCGGTTCCCGGTGAGGAGGGGGCGCGGAGGGGCGGGCCGTCGCGTGGGTAGGACCACATACAAGGCAATTGACAACCGTTTCCAATTTTGTTGAAAATGAGTGTCATGAACGTACGCCGTCTGATACCCACCACCGCCCTCGCCGGAGCCGTCGCGCTCGGCCTCGTCTCCCTCTCCGCCTGCGCCGGGACCTCCGACGCCGCCGACGGGGGGAACGGCGGCAAGCTGGACGTGGTGGCGTCGTTCTATCCGATGCAGTACCTGGCCGAGCAGATAGGCGGCGGCCACGTCGCCGTCGAGACGCTCACGAAGCCCGGCGTCGAGCCCCACGACCTGGAGCTGAAGCCGAAGCAGATCGGCGCGCTCGGCGAGGCCGACGTCATCCTCTACCTCAAGGGCATCCAGCCCGCCGTGGACGAGGCCATCGCCCAGGCCGGTGTGAAGAACACGGTCGACGCCGCGACCCTCACGAAGCTCGAAGCGCACGGCACCTCGACCGGCCACGACCACGGCCACGGCGAAGAAGGCCACGAGCACGCCGACGAGCACGGGGCGGAAGAGGGCCACGAGGGTCACGACCACGGCTCCGAGGCCGGCGCCGACCCCCACGTCTGGCTCGACCCCGTGAAGTACGCCGAGGTCGCCAAGGGCGTCGGCAGCGCCTTCGAGAAGGCCGACCCGGACCACGCGGCCGACTACAAGAAGAACACCGACGCCCTGGTGAAGAAGCTCGGCGACCTGGACACCGAGTTCGAGACGGGCCTGAAGAACACCGCGACCCGCACCTTCATCACCACCCACTCCGCCTTCGGCTACCTCGCCGAGCGCTACCACCTGGACCAGGAGGGCATCTCCGGCCTCGACCCCGAGTCCGAGCCGAGCCCCGCCCGCATGAAGGAGCTCCAGGAGGTCGCGGCCAAGGACAAGGTATCCACGATCTTCTTCGAGACCCTGGCCAGCGACAAGACGGCGAAGACCCTCGCGGGCGACACCGGTCTGAAGACCGACGTGCTCGACCCGCTGGAGGGCATCACCGACAAGTCCCGGGGCGGCGACTACATCGAGGTCATGCGCTCCAACCTCACCGCGCTGAAGAAGGCCCTCGGCGCCAAGTGACCACAGCACAGCAGGAGGTACGGCCCATGGCACAGGGAACCCCCGCCGAAGCCGCCGACACCACCGAGGCCCCCGAAGCCGTCGTCTCCGTCCGCGGGGCCGCGGCGGCCCTCGGCGCCCGGCCCGTCCTCCGGGGCGTCGACCTCACCGTCCACCGCGGCGAGGTCGTCGCGCTGCTCGGCGCCAACGGCTCCGGCAAGTCCACCGCCGTCCGCTCCGTCATCGGCCAGGTGCCGCTGACCGGCGGCACGATCGAGCTGTTCGGCACCGAGCGGAAGCGGTTCCGCGACTGGGCCCGCATCGGCTACGTGCCGCAGCGCACCACCGCCGCGAGCGGCGTCCCCGCCACCATCCGCGAGGTCGTCACCTCGGGCCGCCTCTCCCGCCGCCGGTTCGGCCGCCTCTCCAAGGACGACCGGGCGGCCGTCGAGCGGGCCATCGCCCTCGTCGGCCTCGCCGACCGGGCCGGGGACTCCGTGGACGCCCTCTCCGGGGGCCAGCACCAGCGGGTCCTGATCGCCCGCGCGCTCGCCTCCGAGCCCGAGCTCCTGATCATGGACGAGCCGATGGCGGGCGTGGACCTCGCCAGCCAGGAGGTCCTGGCCGCGACCCTGCGCGAGCAGGTCGCGGGCGGCGCCACCGTCCTCCTCGTCCTGCACGAGCTGGGCCCCCTGGAGCCGCTGATCGACCGGGCCGTCGTCCTGCGCGACGGCTGCGTCGTCCACGACGGGCCGCCGCCCGAGGCCGTCGGACAGCACGCCCTGCCCGGCCACGACCACGTACATCCGCACGCGGCCGGAGAGCCGCTCCGCACGGGACTGCTGAGCTGATCATGGAATTCCTCGAACCCGCCTTCATGCAGCGGGCGCTGATCGCCGCACTCCTGGTCGGGATCACCGCCCCCGCCGTCGGCGTCTACCTCGTGCAGCGCCGCCAGGCGCTGATGGGCGACGGCATCGGGCACGTCGCCATGACCGGTGTCGGCCTGGGCTTCCTGCTGAACTCCAGCCCGATCTGGATGGCGACCCTCGTCGCCGTCGCCGGCTCGGTCGCGATGGAGCTGATCAGGGCGTACGGCAAGACCCGCGGCGACCTGGCGCTCGCGCTGCTCTTCTACGGCGGCATGGCGGGCGGCGTCCTGCTGATCAACCTGTCGCCGACCGGCTCGAACGCCAACCTCACCTCGTACCTCTTCGGCTCGCTGACCACCGTCTCGCCGGAGGACGTCACCGCGATCTCGATCCTGGCGGCCTTCGTGGTCCTGGTCACGGTCGGTCTGCGCCGCCGGCTCTTCGCGGTCAGCCAGGACGAGGAGTTCGCCCGGGTCACCGGACTGCCGGTGCGCGCCCTGAACCTGCTGATCGCGATCACGGCCGCGGTGACCGTCACCGTCGCCATGCGGGTCGTGGGCCTGCTCCTGGTCAGCGCGCTCATGGTGGTCCCGGTCGCGGCGGCCCAGCAGCTCTCCCGCTCCTTCCGCGCCACGTTCGCCGGCGCGGTCCTCATCGGGGTCGTCGTCTCCCTGTCGGGCACGATCACCACGTACTACGTGGAGGCCCCGCCCGGCGCGACGATCGTGCTGTACGCGATCGGGGTCTTCGTCCTGCTCACGCTGCTCGCCACGCCGCTCGCGAGGCGGCGGGCGCGGGCGGCCGAGGCGGAGGCGGCGGACCCGGCGGCCTGCGACGTACGGGTTCCGGCCGGGCGGCGGCCGGGCGACGACGCGAGGGTGTGAGCCACGACCGATTCCGGGGGCGCGGGGGGCTGGCAGAATGGCGGGGGCAGACAAGCATCCAAGGAGGCCCCCGTGGTGACGGCAGGACCCCCCGTACGCGGCCGCTCGACCAAGCAGCGGGCCGCCGTGTCGGCGGCACTGAACGAGGTGGACGAGTTCCGCAGCGCCCAGGAGCTGCACGACATGCTCAAGCACCGCGGCGACTCGGTCGGCCTCACCACCGTCTACCGCACGCTCCAGTCCCTGGCGGACGCGGGCGAGGTGGACGCGCTGCGCACCAGCGACGGCGAGACGGTCTACCGCCGCTGCTCGACCGGCGACCACCACCACCACCTGGTCTGCCGCCTCTGCGGCAAGGCCGTGGAGGTGGAGGGCCCGATGGTGGAGCAGTGGGCCGAGGCGGTCGCCGCGGAGCACGGCTTCGTGAACGTGGCGCACACGGTGGAGATCTTCGGCACGTGCGCGGAGTGCGCCGCGAAGTGACCTGACATACGTGGAACACGCGGGAGGGCCCGCACCGGACGCTTCCGGTGCGGGCCCTCCCGCATGCCGTGCGGCCGGTCAGCCCTTGTCGAGCACGGCCATGTCGGCCGGGTCGACGCCGCCGAAGCGGCGGTCGCGGGAGGCGTACTCGACGCAGGCGCGCCACAGGTCGCGGCGGTCGAAGTCCGGCCAGAGCACGTCCTGGAAGATCATCTCGGCGTAGCTGCTCTGCCAGATGAGGTAGTTCGAGGTGCGCTGCTCGCCGCTCGGGCGCAGGAAGAGGTCCACGTCCGGCATGTCCGGGTAGTACAGGTACTTCTGGAAGGTCTTCTCGTTGACCTTCGACGGGTCCAGCTTGCCGGCCGCCACGTCCCGGGCGATGGCCTGTGCCGCGTCCGCGATCTCGGCGCGACCGCCGTAGTTGACGCAGAAGTACAGGGTCATGGCGTCGTTGCCGACGGTCTGCTCCTGGGCGATCTGGAGCTCCTGGACGACCGACTTCCACATCTTGGGCATGCGGCCGACCCAGCGGATGCGGATGCCCAGCTCGTCCATCTCGTCGCGGCGGCGGCGGATGACGTCCCGGTTGAAGTTCATGAGGAAGCGGACCTCGTCGGGCGAGCGCTTCCAGTTCTCGGTGGAGAAGGCGTAGAGGGAGAGGTTCTTGACGCCCATCTCCAGGCAGCCCTTGAGCACGTCCAGGACGACGCCCTCGCCGACCTTGTGGCCCTCGGTCCGCGGCAGGCCCCGCTCCTTGGCCCAGCGGCCGTTCCCGTCCATCACGCAGGCCACGTGGTTCGGCACCAGCTCGGCCGGGAGCTTCGGCGGGCGGGCGCCGGACGGGTGCGGCTCGGGGAGCTTGTACTCCCGGCGCTGCCGTCCGAGGATTCCGCGTCGTGCGATGGCCATGGCGATGGATCTCCTACCTAGGTCTTCTCTACGTATCGCAGGGAGCGCAGGCCGCGCTCCAGGTGCCAGTGCAGGTAGGCGGAGACGAGTCCGCTGCCCTCCCTGACGTGACGCGGCTCGCACGCGTCCGCCGTCGCCCAGTCGCCGGTGAGGAGCGCGCTGAGCAGGCCGATGGCCTCCGCAGAGGGTACGACGCTTCCGGGCACCCGGCAGTCGCCGCATATGACTCCGCCCGCCGCGACCGAGAAGAACCGGTTCGGCCCCGGGAGTCCGCACTTGGCGCAGTCCCCGAAGCTGGGTGCGTAGCCGTTCACGGCGAGGGAGCGCAGCAGGAAGGCGTCCAGGATGAGGTGGGGGGCGTGCTCGCCCCGGGCGAGGGTCCGCAGCCCCCCGACGAGGAGGAGGTACTGCTGGACGGCCGGCTCGCCCTCGTGGTCGGTGAACCGCTCGGCCGTCTCCAGCATGGCCGTGCCGGCGGTGTAGCGGGCGTAGTCGGTGACGATCCCGCCGCCGTACGCGGCGATGGTCTCGCTCTGCGTGCAGAGCGGCAGGCCGCGCCCGATCAGCTCGCTCCCCCGGGCGAAGAACTGCACGTCCACGTGGGAGAAGGGTTCGAGCCGGGCCCCGAACTTCGACTTCGTGCGCCGCACGCCCCGCGCCACGGCGCGTACGCGCCCGTGACCGCGCGTGAGGAGGGTAATGATGCGGTCCGCTTCACCCAGCTTCTGGGTGCGCAGCACGATGCCGTCGTCGCGGAACAGGCTCATGCGGCCCATTCTCCCGTACGGCACCGACACCCGGGTCCGGGGCCGGGCGCCGCTGCCGTACGGGGGGGTCTACGGGGCCCCGCCGCCGCTCAAGGCACCTCGCCCCGGCTGCGGGCGTTGACGTGCGCGGTGGCCGCGCTCAGCCGCTCGGCCGAGGTCGCCTCCCGCACCCCCTCGGGCTCCACGTCCCACTCGCGCCCGCCGCCCAGCGGACGGATCTGGACATAGGGCCCCTCGTGCCCCATGAGCCTCCCGACCCGTCCGGTGCGGATCTCGACCACGTACGACCCGATGGGCAGCGTCACGATCGACTCTCCTCCCTCGGCAGTACGGCGGCGGCGAGGAGCCGGGCCGTTTCCACCGTGCAGCATCCCAATTCCACGAGCGGCCTCGGGGGATCGGCGGCGAGGGTGACGACGTCGAGACCGAGCGAGGGAAGGGTGATTCCCGCGCTCGCGAGCGCCTCGCGCAATTCCGCCACCGCCTCCTGCGCGGCTCCGACCGTCCCCGTGGACGCCTTCGTGATGTCTTCCTTCACCAACGTATGCCTTTCTGAATCCATTTCCCGCTTCGCCTCTCCAGGGTGACCCCTGATCCGTAGAATCGGCGGTTGCGCACGCCGTACAACTGCGCGGTAGGGCAGGGCAGTTAATCCATGGCCAGAGGCAAGCGGCAGGACGTGTGGGAGTTCTTCGGGGGCCTCCTGAAGGAACGCAGGGAGGGGGCGGGGCTCTCGCAGGGCGAACTGGGCGGACGGGTGTTCGTCTCGGGCGCCTACATCGGCCTGTTCGAGCAGGGAATTCGAAAACCCCAACTGGACGTCGCGAAAAGAATCGACGAGGTCCTACAAACCGGCGGTATTTTCGAACGAACATGGCGAAAGCTCATCGACAAGTCACCGTACGCGTCCTATTTTCACGCGGTGGCGGAGCTGGAGCGGGTGGCGACCAGGATCTGCGAGTTCGCGCCTATGGCCATGCCGGGCCTGCTCCAGACAGCGAGCTACACGAGGGCGCTGACGATAGCGACGTACCCGTTCGCCACTGAGCAGTACATCGATGAGCAGATCGCCGCCCGGCTGGAGCGGGCTGCGCTCCTCCAGGACGCTACAAGGCCCGAGTATTGGGTCGTACTGCACGAGAACGCGGTACGCGCCTCCGTCGGCGGCGCCGCCACCATGGTCGAGCAGCTGGAGCACATCCTGGCGCTGGCCCGGAAGCGGTGGGTGCTGGTGACCGTGGTCCCACGCGCAGTCGGTGCGCACGCACACATGACCGGCACGCTCAAGCTCATGGAGTTCATGGACCAGCCGCCAACGGCCTATACGGAGACGGAGTTTTCGGGGACGCTCCTCGACGATCCGGCGGTGGTGAAGCAGGCACGGCACGCCTACGATCTGCTCAGGGCTGCCACCTTGTCGCCGGAGGCGTCCCTCGAACTGATCGAGTCGGCGGCGGAGGACTTCAGACGATGCACTCGTACGACCTGACTCACGCCAACTGGTTCAAGAGCTCCTACAGCAACGCATCGGGCGGCGACTGCGTCGAGGTCCTGGACGACGTCCCCGGTGTCGTCCCGGTCCGGGACAGCAAGAACCCCGGCCCCGTCCTCGTGGTGCGGGCCGACGCCTGGGCGGCGTTCGTGGGCGGTCTGACCTCGTGACGGCCGCCTCCCCCCTCGTGCTGCGCGGGCGCGGCGACGCCG
The DNA here is from genome assembly GCF_009299385.1 of Streptomyces cinereoruber. Taxonomy (NCBI): domain Bacteria; kingdom Bacillati; phylum Actinomycetota; class Actinomycetes; order Kitasatosporales; family Streptomycetaceae; genus Streptomyces; species Streptomyces cinereoruber. Next base: position 2,542,587 of record NZ_CP023693.1, read on the forward strand.
TCCTGCGCTTCACGGGGGCGGCGGTCGTCCTCGGCCGGGCGGACGGGGAGCACCACATACCCCTGGCGGCGATCGAGAGCGTCCACCCCGAGGGGCGCTCCGTCGAGATCGAGCTGATCGCCCTCGCCGACGCCGAACCGGTCGTCTACCGGGTCGAGGACGTGAGCGAGGCCGCCGCCACAGCCTTCGCGGACGCCGTCGAGGCGGCCCTGCCCGACGAGATCGTGGACGTCGACGGCTCCGCCCTCGTCACCCACCGCCCACCCGCCGCCCCGGCGCCGCGCGACCACCGGACGAAGCTGCTCGCGGCCGGGATCGCCGTACCGGTCCTCGCCCTGGACGTGTTCCTCGGCGTGGCCGGCCGGCTGGAGTACGCGCTCACGTTCTGGATCGCGTTCGTGGTCACCGCCGTCGGCGGGCTCCTGGCGGGCGACATGGGGCGGGACCTGTACCGGATGTGGCGCCTGCCGCGGTACGGCATCACCGTGACGGCGGAGTCATGGCACAAGGCGTACGGGAGCTGGGTGTACCGCTACAGGGACACCACGGGGGTCCTCCACACCTACAAGACCCGTTCGGTCCTCGCGTCGAAGGAGCTGTCCTACGACCCCCGCGATCCGAAGGTGGCCATCCATCACGAGGGCGCCCCCGCGCGCTGCGGGATGGCGTTCATCACGCTCCTCGGCTGCGGCATGGCGGGCGGCGGGCTCTTCGGGATCGGCTGGCTGGTCCTCGAAGTCCTCAAGGGCTGAGCGCGGACGACGACCCCGCCTAGCTCTGCTTATGGAAGTCATAAGTTCAACTTATGAGCCCATAGACCGGGCCCGGGTACCGCTCCGCGTCGTGCATTATTTAGGGTGACCTAAGTGTCGGCGGCTTCGCCGCCATGTCGCTGCGAAGGGAACCCAGTCATGCCCCGCCCCCTCCGGGTCGCGATCGTCGGCGCCGGCCCCGCCGGAATCTACGCCGCCGATGCGCTGCTGAAGTCCGAGGCCGCCACCGAGCCGGGCGTGTCGATCGACATCTTCGAGCGGATGCCGGCGCCCTTCGGCCTCATCCGCTACGGCGTCGCCCCCGACCACCCGCGCATCAAGGGCATCATCACCGCGCTCCACCAGGTCCTCGACAAGCCGCAGGTCCGCCTCTTCGGCAACGTCGACTACGGCACCGACGTGCACCTGGACGACCTGCGCTCCTTCTACGACGCCGTCGTCTTCTCGACCGGCGCCATGGCGGACCGCGAGCTGAAGATCCCCGGCGTGGAGCTGGACGGCTGCCTCGGCGCCGCCGACTTCGCCTCCTGGTACGACGGCCACCCGGACGTCCCGCGCACCTGGGACCTGTCCGCCGAGAAGGTCGCCGTCCTCGGCGTCGGCAACGTGGCGCTCGACATCGCCCGCATCCTGGCGAAGACGGCGGACGAGCTGCTGCCGACCGAGATCCCGCCGAACGTCTACGAGGGCCTGAAGGCCAACAAGGCGCTCGAAGTCCACGTCTTCGGCCGTCGCGGCCCGGCGCAGGCGAAGTTCAGCCCCATGGAGCTGCGCGAGCTGGACCACTCCCCCAACATCGAGGTCATCGTCAACCCCGAGGACATCGACTACGACGAGGGCTCGATCGCGGACCGCCGCAAGAACAAGCAGACCGACATGGTCGCGAAGACCCTGGAGAACTGGGCGATCCGCGACATCGGCGACCGCCCGCACAAGCTCTTCCTGCACTTCTTCGAGTCCCCGGTCGAGGTCCTCGGCGAGGACGGCAAGGTCGTCGGCCTGCGCACCGAGCGCACCGAGCTGGACGGCACCGGGAACGTCAAGGGCACGGGTCAGACCACCGACTGGGACGTCCAGGCCGTCTACCGCGCGGTCGGCTACCTCTCGGACGAGCTGCCCAAGCTCCCGTGGGACGCCGTCAGCGGCACCGTCCCGGACCAGGGCGGCCGGGTCGTCCAGGAGAACGGCGAGCACCTGGCGTCGACCTACGTCACCGGCTGGATCCGGCGCGGCCCGGTCGGCCTCATCGGCCACACCAAGGGCGACGCCAACGAGACCGTGGCGAACCTCCTGGACGACTTCGCGAACGGGCGCCTGCTGGAGCCGGCCACCCCGGAGACGGACGCGGTCGTGGCCTTCCTGGAGGGCAAGAACATCACGTACACCACGTGGGAGGGCTGGTACGCCCTCGACGCCGCCGAGAAGGCGCTCGGCGAGCCCGAGGGCCGCGAGCGCGTGAAGATCGTGGAGCGCGAGGACATGCTGCGCGCGAGCGGCGCGATCCAGTAGTCGCGGGACGAACACGGCTCCGCGGGCCCGGACACCTTCCGGGCCCGCGGAGCCGTTTCTTCCTGCCCGCGTCTTCTACGACTACGAAACGGTCCGCGCGGAGGCGAGGAGCCGGACCGTGTCGTCCGGGGGCAGCGAGAGCGCGGTGCCGACGGTCCCCAGGACCTCCGTCTCGGCCGGGCTGTACGGGCCGTCGGCCAGGGCGATCCGGGCGGCCTGGACGAGGATCGACTCCCGCCCGGACGGGGCCAGGTGCGGGGCGAGCGGCTCCAGGGCCTCGTGGATCTCGATCGCGAGGATCGTGCCCTCGGGGTTCACCTCGGGCATGAAGCGCCCCGTGTCGGCCTCCAGGGCCTCCACGAGGTCCACGAGCTGGACGGCCGTGCACTCCGCGAAGCCGGCGGACCGGACCGCGCTGACGGCCCGGTCCAGGACCGCGCGGGAGCCGGTGCCGCCGGCCGCGAGGACGGCCAGGGCGACGGTGTGCACGCCGTCCCGCAGCATCGCGGAGAAACGGCTCGTCGTCGGGTGGTCGAGCACCTCCGTACCGAAGTGCGTGTGACAGGCCGCGCACTCGACCACGGGGCCCGTACAGCCCCGGGGCAGGACGGGGACGCCCAGGACGGCGAACCTGCGGCGGCCGGTGCGGCGGCGGTAGTTGCGGTCGCCCCCGCACACCTCGCAGAAGAACTCGCCGTCCCCCACGGTGTTCCAGGAGGTGCGGATCCCGCAGATGCCCACTTTCCCACCACGTGAATTCCGGGCAGACCGCATACGCACCTCCTCGACGCCCCGGCTGCACTGCCGGCGTGGGCGTGATGTTAGCCACATCCTTGATGTGGCGTCAGCACCCCGGAAGCAGTTCACCGTGGAGATGGCCGAGACACGTCACCGTTCGAAAGGCTTCGCGAAGCCTCCGCGAAGGGCCTCAGGAGGCGCGGCGGCGGCGCTTCGCGAAGGCCAGGAGGGCTCCGCCGGCGAGGACGACGGCCGCTCCGGCGCCGATGACGCCGGGTCCGACGGACGAACCGGTCGTCGCGAGATCACCCTCCGGAGTGGCGGACGGAGCGGGGGTGGTGGGGGTCTCGGTCGGCTTCGGGGGCTCGGGGGTGACGATCGGGCCGGGGGTGGTCCCGCCCGGGAGGCAGCCGGTGAAGTTCATCCGGTGGGTCTCGGCGCCGGGGACGGTCGTCAGGGACTCGGCGATGACGGAGCCGTTGACGTGGCCGGGGCCGTAGCTCGCGCTGCCCGTGGAGACGGCGGCGTCGGGGGCGAGGATGGTGCCGGGCCGGGAGGAGTGGTTCTTCTTGACGGTCTCGGCCTGCGGGAGGTTCCACAGCAGCTTGGAGCGGACCTGCTTGAAGGCGTCGCTGCCCGAGTTGTAGTCGTCCTGGACGAAGCCCTTGGTGTTCTCGTCCCAGATCCACACGCCGTAGGTGGGCTCGGCGTGCATGTCGTACGAGCCGCCGAGCACGTTGACGAGGGTGGAGGAGCCGGCCGGGACCTTGAGCGATATCGCGCCGGCCCTCTCCAGGTCGGAGGCCTTCACGGCGAAGACGTTCAGCTTCGCGTCGGTGCCGGTGAGGAAGACGCCCTGGCCGCTCGGGTCGGCGGAGACCTCGCCGTCGGGCCGGACGCCCGCCCAGCCGGTGGAGAGCTTGCGCAGCTCCGTGAACTCCTTGCCGAAGTCCACCGGGGAGGTACCGGTCCTCACCTTGTCGCCGTCGACGCCGAAGCCCCGGCCGGGGGTGGAGCGGTTGACGACCTCGCCCGCGACGCCGGTCCCCTTGTCGAGGACGACGTTGTTGGCGTACAGGGTGCCGCCGACGACGACGCTGTGGCCGCCGGGGAGCTCCGCGGGGTCGGCGGCGGTCAGCCGGCTGCCGACGGAGAAGCCGGAGGGCTTCGCCGGGTCGCCGAAGTACGCGTCGCCGCCGACCGCGACCGCACCCTCGGAGTCCGAGTGCCGCACGGAGTCCTTCTCCACGAACTCGGCGTACAGGCCGACCGCGCCGAACGGGTTGGTCACCAGATACCAGTACGGACACGACACTGCCCCGCACCCTCCGGGAGGATGCGGGGCAGCGGTGTCGCGTCGGTGGTGCCGGGGCGGGTCAGCGGGCGGCGCGGTTGACCGCCGAGATGACCGCCTTCAGGGAGGCGCGGGTCGTGTTGGCGTCGATGCCGATGCCCCACAGGACCTTGCCGTCGATGGCGCACTCGATGTACGAGGCGGCCTGCGCGGAGGCGCCCTCGCTCATCGTGTGCTCCTGGTAGTCCAGCAGGCGGGCGTCCACGCCGACGGCCTGCAGCGCGGCGAAGAAGGCCGAGATGGGGCCGTTGCCGGAGCCGGTCAGGACGGTGTCGACGCCGTCCACGACCGCCTCGACGGTCAGCGTGTCCGTGCCGTCGGTGTCGGAGGTGGTCTGGCCGGAGCGCAGCTGGATGCGACCCCAGGCGTTGTCCGGGTTGGGCAGGTACTCGTCCTGGAAGACGGACCAGATCGCGGCCGGCGTGACCTCGCCGCCCTCGCTGTCGGTCTTCTGCTGGATGATCCGGGAGAACTCGATCTGCATCCGGCGGGGCAGGTCCAGCTTGTGGTCGTTCTTCAGGACGTACGCGATGCCGCCCTTGCCGGACTGCGAGTTGACCCGGATGACGGCCTCGTAGGAGCGGCCGACGTCCTTCGGGTCGATCGGCAGGTACGGGACGGCCCACTCGATGTCGTCCACGCTCTTGCCCTGCGCGGCCGCGTCGGCCTCCATGGCGTCGAAGCCCTTCTTGATGGCGTCCTGGTGGGAGCCGGAGAAGGCGGTGTAGACCAGGTCGCCCGCGTAGGGGTGGCGCGGGTGGACCTCCATCTGGTTGCAGTACTCGCTGGTGCGGCGGATCTCGTCGATCTGCGAGAAGTCGATCTGGGGGTCGACGCCCTGGCTGAACAGGTTCATGCCCAGGGTCACCAGGTCCACGTTGCCGGTGCGCTCGCCCTGGCCGAACAGGCAGCCCTCGACGCGGTCGGCGCCGGCCATGACGGCCAGCTCGGCCGCCGCCACGGCCGTGCCGCGGTCGTTGTGCGGGTGGGCGGACAGGCAGACGTACGCGCGGTGGGTCAGGTTCCGGGCCATCCACTCGAACCGGTCCGCGTACGTGGACGGCGTCGAACGCTCCACGGTGGCGGGCAGGTTGAGGATGATCTCGCGGCCCGGGCCCGGCTGCCAGACGTCGCAGACGGCCTCGCAGACCTCCAGGGCGAAGTCCAGCTCGGTGTCGGTGAAGATCTCGGGGCTGTACTGGTAGCCGAAGGTCGTCTCCGGGCCCAGCAGCTTCTCCGCGTACTCCATGACCAGGCGCGTGCCGTCCACGGCGATCTGCTTGATGTCCTCCTTCGAGCCGCGGAAGACGACCCGGCGGAAGGTGGGCGCGGTGGCGTTGTACAGGTGGACGGTGGCGCGCTTGGCGCCGACCAGGGACTCGACGGTCCGCTCGATCAGGTCCTCGCGGGCCTGGGTCAGGACGGAGATGGTGACGTCGTCCGGGATCGCGCCCTCTTCGATGATGGAGCGCACGAAGGCGAAGTCGGTCTCGCCGGAGGACGGGAAGCCGACCTCGATCTCCTTGTAGCCCATGCGTACGAGCAGGTCGAACATCTCGCGCTTGCGGGCCGGGGACATCGGGTCGATCAGGGCCTGGTTGCCGTCGCGCAGGTCGGTGGACAGCCAGCGGGGGGCCTTGGTGATGCGCCGGTCGGGCCAGGTGCGGTCGGGGATCTCGACGGCCTCGTACCGGCCGTACTTGTGGATCGGCATCCCGGACGGCTTCTGCAGCGGGGCCTCGTTGGTGACGGGCGTGGGGCGGCCGATGAACGGGGACTGCGACATTGCGTAGGGCTCCTCGGGTGTCCTGCGGAGTGGACGGCCGACTGTCGAACGCAACACCAGGTCCCGCGGGGAGGGGGTCGGCCTACGACTACAGGCCCTCGCCGCGGCAGCTAAGGAGAAGCAGCCCGAAACGCATGATGTGCCGCAGCTTAGCCCAGGGACGTGGAAGCGGACGTCCCGTTCCAGTATGCGGGACGCCCCCGGAATCAAACTCGAACAGTGGCGTATCACTCCATTTCGCCAATCCTCGTCTCCCCTAGTGACAGCGTGGTCACGCACTGCCACATTGCTGGAATGACCGCTCACACACCTGTCTTCTGTTCGATCGTGCCGCCGCACCTCCTGGAGCACCTGGCGCGCTCCTCCGACCCCGCCGTGGCCGCCACCGCCCGCCGCACCCTGGCCGCGGACGCCTCCGCCCGGTCCGCCCGGGCGCTGCCCCGGCCGGGCTCTCCCCCGACGGCCGCCCCCCGCGCCGCCGCCACGCCGCACCGCACCGTCCACGACTGCCGGCACGGCACCGACCTGCCGGGCGAGAAGGTCCGCGCCGAGGGCGAGGAGGCGACCGGCGACGCCTCCGTCAACCGCGCGTACGCGGGCCTCGGCGCCACCTTCGACCTCTTCCTGAACGCCTTCGGGCGCGACTCGATCGACGGCTCCGGACTGCCCCTGATCGCCTCCGTCCACTACGACCGGGACTACGGCAACGCCTTCTGGAACGGCGAGCAGATGGTGTTCGGGGACGGCGACGACGAGATCTTCCTCGACTTCACCCTGCCCGTGGACGTCATCGGCCACGAACTGGCCCACGGCTTCACCCAGCACACGGCGAACCTGGAGTACTTCAGCCAGTCCGGCGCCCTCAACGAGTCCGTCTCGGACGTCTTCGGCTCCCTCGTGAAGCAGTACGCCCTCGGGCAGAGCGCCGAGGCGGCGGACTGGCTCATCGGCGAGGGCCTCTTCCACCCGAACGTGGAGGGCAGGGCCCTGCGCTCCATGAAGGCCCCGGGCACGGCGTACGACGACGACGTCCTCGGCAAGGACCCGCAGCCCGCCCACATGGACGACTACGTCCGCACGGGAAGCGACAACGGCGGGGTGCACATCAACTCCGGCATCCCCAACCACGCCTTCTACCTCGCGGCGACCGAGCTGGGCGGCAACGCCTGGGAGCGGGCCGGGCAGATCTGGTACGACGTGATGACCGGCGGCACCCTCACCCCCGAGACCCGCTTCGCCGAGTTCGCGGCGGCGACGGCGAAGGCCGCGAAGGACCGGTACGGCGACGGGGCCGAGATCCAGGCCGTCCTGAAGTCCTGGGCCGCCGTGGGCGTGCCGGTGGACTGAGCCGGGGTAGACAAGGGCTCATGCGGATTCGAGTACGGCGCACGGGCGGTTTCGCGGGCATCGAGCGGTCGGCGGAGGTGGACACCGCCGGCCGCCCCGACGCCGGGGAGTGGACCGCCCTGGCGGGGGCGGTCCTCGCGGCAGCCGACGGGGGCGCGGACGACCGGGGCGGTGACCGCTCCCGCGTCCCGGACGGCTTCTCTTACGAGATCACGGTCGACGGCCGCACGGTCCGCTGCGGCGACCCGCACCTGACGGAAGCGCAGAGGACCCTCGTCGCGAGGGTCCTCAAGGAAGGCGCGTAGTTCTTGTACCGGCTCTAGAAGCCCAGCTTCCTCAGCTGCTTCGGGTCCCGCTGCCAGTCCTTCGCGACCTTCACGTGCAGGTCGAGGAAGACCGGGGTGCCGAGAAGGGCCTCGATGTGCTTGCGGGACTTCATGCCGACCTCCTTGAGGCGGCTGCCCTTGGGGCCGATGATGATGCCCTTCTGGCTGGGGCGCTCGATGTACACGTTGGCGTGGATGTCGAGCAGCGGCCGGTCCGCCGGGCGGTTCTCGCGGGGGATCATCTCCTCCACGACCACGGCGATGGAGTGCGGCAGCTCGTCCCGTACGCCTTCGAGCGCGGCCTCGCGGATCAGCTCCGCGACCATGACCTGCTCGGGCTCGTCCGTGAGGTCGCCCTCCGGGTAGAGCGGCGGGGACTCCGGGAGCAGCGGGATGAGCAGGTCCGCGACGAGCTGGACCTGCTTGTCGCCGACGGCCGAGACCGGGACGATCTGCTGCCACTCGAAGCCCAGCTCCCTGCCGAGCTGGTCGACGGCGATGAGCTGCTCGGCGAGGGTCTTGGAGTCGACCAGGTCGGTCTTGGTGACGATCGCGACCTTGGGGGTCTTCCTGATCTCCGCCAGTTCCTTGGCGATGAAGCGGTCGCCGGGGCCGAGCTTCTGGTCGGCGGGCAGGCAGAAGCCGATCACGTCGACCTCGGCCCAGGTGGTGCGCACGACGTCGTTGAGCCGCTCGCCCAGGAGGGTGCGCGGCTTGTGGAGGCCGGGGGTGTCGACCAGGATCAGCTGCGCGTCCGGGCGGTGCACGATGCCCCGGACGGTGTGCCGGGTGGTCTGCGGCCGGTTCGAGGTGATGGCCACCTTCTGGCCGACCAGAGCGTTCGTGAGGGTGGACTTGCCCGCGTTGGGGCGGCCGACGAAGCAGGCGAAGCCGGCCCGGTGGACGGCTTCGGTTTCTTGGTTGCGAGCGCTCATGGGGGCCATTGTCCCCGATGAGCGCCCGCGCCACGCACGCAGTGGGTGCGGAGGGACCGGCGGCGCGCCTCAGCCCGCCGTGACGGCCTTCCGCAGCCGCCCGTCGGGACCCGCGAGCAGGACCGGGGTCTCCGGGCCGCCGAGGTCCCGTACGGCCGCGCGGTCCTCGTCCGAGGCCGCCTCGGCGGTCGTCACGACGGCCGCCGCCTCCAGGGACTCGGCGCCGCTGGCCACCGCCATCGCGACGGCGGTCCGCAGGGCGCTCAGCCGGAGCGAGTCCAGGGCCACGGTCCCGGCCACGTACGTCCGGCCGGTCTCGTCGCGTACGGCCGCGCCCTCGGCCACGCCGTTCCGGGCCCGTGCGCTCCGCGCCAGGGTGATGATCTTGAGGTCCTCGGCGCCGAGGTCGCCGTGCTCGCTGCTGAGTGTCATGGACCGAGCATAGGTTGGGCTCCCGGGCGACCCCGGGTCAGGGGCGGTCGAGGCGGAGCCGTACCGCCTTGGGCAGACCGGCGACGACGAGGTCGTACGAGTCCTCGACCAGCTCCCGGACCATGGGGGCCGGGAGCCCGCCGACGGTCACGGTGTTCCAGTGCCGCTTGTTCATGTGGTGACCGGGGGTGATCGCCGGATGCTCCTCGCGGAGGCGCACGGCCTCGTCCGGGTCGCACTTGAGGTTGACCCGCAGCGGTTCGGAGTCGAGCGCCGAGAGCGCGAAGAGCTTCCCGGCCACCTTGAAGACGGAGGTGTCCGGGCCGAAGGGGAACTCCTCCGTCGCGTCGTTGAACTCCAGGCAGAGGGCGCGCAACTCGTCGGGGGTCACTCGGGCTCCTTCTCCGCCCCGACCGGCTCCACCGGCTCCACGAGCACCGTGACGATCTTGTTCCGGCGGCCGGCCGGGGACTCGGCGGTCAGCCGCAGCGAGCGCCCGTCGGGCAGCTCCACGACGGACTTCGCGCCCGAGATGGGGACGCGGCCGAGGGCCTTGGCGAGCAGGCCGCCTACGGTCTCCACGTCCTCGTCGTCGTACTCGTCGGCGCCCAGGCCGTACAGCTCGCCGAGGTCTCCGATGTCGAGGCGGGCGGTGACCCGGTACCGGTCGTCGCCGAGCTCCTGGACGGGCGGCAGCTCCCGGTCGTACTCGTCGGTGATCTCGCCGACGATCTCCTCCAGGATGTCCTCGATGGTGACGATCCCGGCCGTGCCGCCGTACTCGTCCACGACGACGGCGACGTGGTTGCGCTCCCGCTGCATCTCGCGCAGCAGGTCGCCGGCGTTCTTGGTGTCGGGCACGAAGGCGGCGGGCCGCATCGCGGTCGACACCAGGTCGGACTCCGACTCCCGGTTGACGTGGGTCCGGCGGGCCAGGTCCTTCAGGTACACGATGCCGACGATGTCGTCCTCGTTCTCGCCGGTCACCGGGATCCGGGAGAAGCCGGAGCGCAGGGCGAGGGTGAGGGCCTGCCGGACGGTCTTGTACCGCTCGATGCAGATCAGGTCGGTGCGGGGCACCATCACCTCGCGCACGAGGGTGTCGCCCAGCTCGAAGACGGAGTGCACCATGCGGCGCTCGTCGTCCTCGATCAGCGACTCCTGCTCGGCGAGGTCGACCAGGGCCCGCAGCTCGGCCTCGGAGGCGAAGGGGCCCTTGCGGAAGCCCTTGCCGGGGGTCAGGGCGTTGCCGATGAGGATCAGGAGCTGCGGGATCGGGCCCATGATCCTGGCCAGCGGCACCAGGACGTACGCGGCGGCGGTCGCCGTGTTCAGCGGGTGCTGGCGGCCGATGGTGCGCGGCGAGACGCCGACGGCCACGTACGAGACGAGGACCATGACGGCGATCGCGATGAGCAGCGCCTCCCAGGTCTCCGGGAAGGCCTCCAGGCAGGCGTACGTGACGAGGGCGGCCGCCGCCATCTCGCAGGCGACGCGGACGAGGAGCGCCACGTTGAGGTAGCGGGTCGGGTCGGAGGCGACCCGGGCGAGCTTCCCGGCCCCGCGCCGCCCGGACCGTACGGCCTCGGCGGCGCGGAAGCTGGAGATCCGGGCGAGGCCCGCCTCGGCGCAGGCGGCGAGCCAGGCCACGACGACGAGCGCGACCGCCCCGAGGATCAGCGAGACGTCCATCGGGGTCAGGAGACGGTCGGCGCCGGGGAGGGGCCGGTCAGGCCCTTCTCCGCGCGCCAGCCGTCGACGATCGCCGCCTGGAGGCCGAACATCTCGGCCTTCTCGTCGGGCTCCTCGTGGTCGTACCCGAGGAGGTGCAGCACCCCGTGGACGGTGAGGAGCTGGAGCTCCTCGTCCATGGAGTGCTGCGTCGGCGCGTCCTTGCCCTGCTGGGTGGCGACCTCGGGGCAGAGCACGATGTCGCCGAGGAGCCCCTGCGGGGGCTCCGCGTCGTCCTTCGCCGGCGGACGCAGCTCGTCCATCGGGAAGGACATGACGTCCGTGGGCCCGGGCAGGTCCATCCACTGGATGTGGAGCTGCTCCATCGCCTCCGCGTCCACGACGATCACCGAGAGCTCGGAGAGGGGGTGGATGCGCATGCGCGCGAGCGCGTAGCGGGCGATGTCGAGGATCGCCTGCTCGTCGACCTCGGTGCCGGACTCGTTGTTGACGTCGATCGACATGGTGGTTCTGTGACTACTTCCCGTTGCGGCCGTTGCGGCTGTCGTACTGCTCGTACGCGTCGACGATACGGCCGACGAGCTTGTGCCGGACGACATCCTGCGACGTGAGCGTGGAGAAGTGGACGTCCTGGACCCCGTCGAGGATGTCGCGGACCTGCCGCAGACCGCTCTTCGTCCCGTTCGGCAGGTCGACCTGGGTGATGTCACCGGTGATGACGATCTTCGAGTCGAAGCCGAGGCGGGTGAGGAACATCTTCATCTGCTCGGGGTTCGTGTTCTGCGCCTCGTCCAGGATGATGAACGCGTCATTCAGGGTGCGCCCCCGCATGTACGCCAGGGGCGCGACCTCGATCGTGCCGCTCGCCATGAGCTTGGGGATCGAGTCCGGGTCCAGCATGTCGTGCAGGGCGTCGTAGAGCGGGCGCAGGTACGGGTCGATCTTCTCGTAGAGCGTGCCCGGCAGGAAGCCGAGCCGCTCGCCCGCCTCGACGGCGGGCCTGGTCAGGATGATCCGGTTGACCTGCTTGGACTGCAGGGCCTGGACCGCCTTGGCCATGGCGAGATAGGTCTTGCCGGTGCCCGCGGGGCCGATGCCGAAGACGATCGTGTGCTTGTCGATGGCGTCGACGTACCGCTTCTGGTTGAGCGTCTTGGGACGGATCGTGCGTCCCCGGCTGGAGAGGATGTTCTGCGTGAGCACCTCGGCGGGAGTCTCCTCGCCGCCCTCCGCCGATCCGTTCTCGCTCGCCCTGAGCATGGCGATCGAGCGTTCCACTGCGTCCTCCGTCATCGGCTGACCGGTGCGGAGCACCAGCATCATCTCGTCGAACAGGCGCTGGATCAGCGCGACTTCCGCCGCGTCGCCGACCGCGCTGACCTGATTGCCCCGGACGTGGATGTCGGCGCCCGGGAACGAGCGCTCGATCACCCTGAGCAGGGCGTCACCGGAGCCGAGCAGGGTCACCATCGGATGCTTGGCCGGGACGGTGAAGTGGGCGCGGGCCTGTCCGCGCGCCCCGTCGTGGGGCGCTCCGTCGTGGGCTGTGGGTGTCTGAGTCATGGGCCGGCACTGTGGCCTGCGCATACCTCCCGTGGCAGGGTTCTCGCTGCTCGACAACCTCTGGATCACCAAGCCTACGACTTGGCACCGACAAGACCTAAGGGGTTTACGGAGGGCCGTTCGAGTGGGGTGTTTCCCTTCGAGGGGCACCTACGGGTGAGGGGCGCTTACGGGCGGGGGCGCCTTACGGGCGAGGAGGCGCTTTACGAGGCGGTCGCGCGGAAGCCGATCGTCGGGACCGCCCTGCGCAGCGGCCAGGGGCGGGCGGGGGCGGGCAGGAGGCGCTCCAGGAAGGCGTAGCGGCCGCGCAGGGCCTCGGGGTCCTGCCGGGCGTCGCCCTGCGCCCGCTGCCACCAGGCGGCGATCTCGTCCCAGGTGGGGGCGGAGAGGGAGCCGCCGAACTCCTGGACGGAGAGGGCGGCGGTGAGGCCGGCGAAGGCGAGCCGGTCGGCGAGGGGCCAGCCGGCGAGGGTCCCGGTGACGAAGCCGGCGACGAAGACGTCCCCGGCGCCGGTCGGGTCGAGGGCGGAGACCTGGATGGCGGGGACCTCGGCGGTCTCGCCGGTGGCGCCGTCGACGGCGTAGGCGCCCTCGGCACCGAGGGTGACCACGGCGTAGCGGACCTTGTCGGCGAGGGCGCGGGCGGCGGCCCGGGGGCAGTCGGTGCGGGTGTAGCGCATCGCCTCGGCGGCGTTGGGCAGGAACGCCTCGCAGTGCTCCAGGTCGGGCAGGGCCGCCAGGTCCCAGCGGCCGCTGTCGTCCCAGCCGACGTCGGCGAAGACCTTGGCCCCGGCGCGGGCGGCCTGGGCGACCCACTCCTCGGAGCGGCCGGGGGCGAGGGAGGCGACGGCCGCGCGCGCGTGCGGCGGGTAGGCGGGCAGGGCGGCGTCGGACGGCGGGGCCTCGTGGCCGTGGGAGACCATCGTGCGCTCGCCCTCGTAGGCCATGGAGACGGTGACCGGGGAGTGCCAGCCGGGGACGGTGCGGGAGAAGGAGAGGTCGATGCCCTCGCCCTGCTCCAGGGCGTCCCAGCAGTACTCGCCGTAGTGGTCGTCGCCGAAGGCGGCGGCGAGGGAGGTGTGCAGGCCGAGGCGGGCGAGGGCGGTGGCCATGTTGGCGACGCCGCCGGGGCTGGAGCCCATGCCGCGGGCCCAGGACTCGGTGCCGCGGACGGGGGCGCTGTCGAGGCCGGTGAAGATGATGTCGAGGAAGACCGTGCCGGTGAGGAAGACGTCGCAGGCGGGGTCGGTGGGCTCGCGCAGGCGCTCCAACGGATCGACCTCGGCGTCGTGTTGCGGCTGCTCTCCCCTTGCTGTGGTCACGGCGGACTCCCCGGTCGCGGTGCGGATCCGCCCAGTGTGCCCGATGGGGGGCGGGAGACGGGTGGGACGCACGAGGAAGGACGCTCCACTACCCGAAAATCAGCTCCCCAAACACATAGTGACCCGGATCACGTGACGTACCGGCGGATACCGTCTTCTCCCGCCCCTCGCCCGCTTGATACACATGGTCCCGCGACCCCGTGCCCCTCACGCACCACCGGGCGCTCCACCCTCCCCTTTCTCGTTCCTGGGAACGCCCATGTCGTCGCGGTCTCGCGGCGCGGGGGCCCTCGTCGCCCTCGTCGCACTCTTCACGGCCGGTTACCTGGCCCCGTACCTCCTGCCGACCGTCGTCGGCCGGCTCTCCGCCGGGCTCGGCCTCACCCCCGCGCAGGCGGGCCTGGTCGGCTCCGTGCTGCTGCTCGGCTCCTCGACCGCCGGTTTCACGCTCGCCGCGCGCGGGGAGCGGATCGGGCCGCGCCGGGCGGCCCGCGCGGGCCTGCTCGCCATGGTCGTCGGGTACGGCTCCGCCGCCGCGACCGGCGCCGTGCCGCTGGTGGTCGCGGGCGCCGTCCTCGGCGGCCTCGGCTCGGGCACGGCGACGGCGGTGGCCGCCGCCGGGATCGCCGGGCAGCGGGACCCGCACCGGGCCTCGACCCTCGGCCTGCTGTCCGTCTCGGCCGCGGCGGGCGCCCTCTATCTGACGCTCCCCCACCTGGGCACCGGCCACGCGCCCCCGCTGCTCGCGATCGCCTGCGCGGCGGCGCTGGTGTGGCCGGTGACGGGGCGTCTGGCGGGCGGTACGCGGGCGCGTGCGGGCCGGGAGCCGGTCGCCGCTTCCGTGGCGGGCCCGCTGCCGTACCGGCGGGCGGGGGCCGTCCTCGCGGGCGGCATCCTGTGCTGGTCCCTCGCGCAGAACGCGCTGTGGGGCGTGAGCGGGCGCATCGGAACCACCCAGGCAGGGCTCTCCGAGGTCACCGTCGGCGCGGTCTTCGCGGCGGCGCTCGGCGCGGGGCTCGCCGGGGTCACGGCGGCGGGGGCGCTCGGCTCGCGCCTGGGCCGGGCGATGCCGATCGGGGCGGGCACGGTCGTCATCGCGGGCTGCGTGCTGCTCAGCTCGGCCGCCGGGGACCTGGTCTCCTTCGCGGCCGGCGAGATCCTGTGGAACGCCGTCTACCCGGTCGTCCTGTCGTACCTCCTGGGCCTGGCCGCCTCCCTCGACCCGCGCGGGCGGTGGGCCGTCCTGGTGGGCTCGGCGTCGTCCCTGGGCGTGGCCTGCGGGCCGGTGACCGGCAGTCTCCTCTCGGAGGGCGCGGGCTATCCGGGCATGGGCGCGGTCCTCTGCGGTCTGCTCCTCCTGGTCGCCGTCCCCATGACGGCCGTGGCCCGACACGCCTCCGGCCGCCCCCTGGTCCCCGGCTCGGTCCGCCGCCGCGGGGGCGCGCCCGCGGCCGTCCTCGCCGGCAGCGCGTCGGCTACGCCGTCCCTGGTCCCCCAGGTGGGGGCGCCGGAGCAGCCGGTGGCTTCGATCCGGGTGCCGGTCGCGGCGGGCCGGCGGCGCTTGACGAAGTCGACGTTCGGGTTGGCGAGGCCGAGCGATCGGGGGTGAGGGGGTGGGGGGCCGGTACGGGGCGCCTGCGGCGGGCTTGTTCCCCGCCCCTTCCCGTAACCGGGGGCGAGCCCCCGGACCCCCGTACGCCCTGCGGGCGTGTCCTCAAACGCCGGACGGGCTGAAAATCCAGCCCCGCCGGCGTTTGAGACGCGGGGTCCGGGGCGGAGCCCCGGTTTCGGGAAGGGGCGGGGTGGGGAAGAGGCCCGCCGCAGGCGTCCCGGCCCGCACCCGACCCGCCACGTCTACGACCCGCCGCCCCCGAACTCGTACGCCTCCACCTCCGCCAGATACCGCTCCCTCCGACCCTCCTCGTCCTCCAGGAACGATGCCAGGAAGGAGTTCCGGGCCAGCTCCCGGAGCTGGTCCTGCGTCAGGCCGAGCGCGTCGCGGACGCCGTCGTAGTTGTCGCCCGCGTAGCCGCCGAAGTAGGCGGGGTCGTCGGAGTTGACGGTGACGAGGAGGCCGGCCGACATCATCGCGCGGAGCGGATGGTCGGCGAGTGTGTCGATGCCGCGGAGGCGGACGTTCGACAGGGGGCAGAGGGTGAGCGGGACCCGCTCGCGGGCGAGCCGGGTGACGAGGTCGGGGTCGTCCATGCAGCGCAGCCCGTGGTCGATCCGCTCGACGCCGAGGACGTCGAGCGCCTCTCGGACGTACTCCGCGGGGCCCTCCTCGCCCGCGTGGGCGACGCGTCGCAGGCCGAGCCGGGCGGCCTCCTCGTACACCTCGCGGAACTTGGCCGGCGGGTGGCCGACCTCGGCGGAGTCGAGGCCGACGCCGGTGATCCGGTCCAGGTACGGCTTCGCGGCCTCCAGGGTGGCGAGGGCCGACTCGGCGGACTCGTCGCGCAGGAAGCACATGATGAGCCGGGTGGAGATCCCGTACCGCTCCTCGGCGCGGTCGAGGGAGGCGGTCAGGCCCTCGATCACGGTGCCGATCGGAACGCCTCGGGCGGTGTGCGCCTGCGGGTCGAAGAAGATCTCGGCGTGCCGGACGCCCTGGGCGGCGGCCCGCTCCAGGTAGGCGTCGGCGAGTTCGGTGAAGTCCTCGGCGGTGCGCAGGACCGCCATCAGGCCGTAGTACAGGTCCAGGAAGGACTGGAGGTCGCTGAAGCGGTACGCCTCGCGCAGGGCGTCGGTGTCCGCGTACGGCAGGGTGACGCCGTTGCGCGCGGCGAGCGCGAAGGCCAGCTCGGGTTCGAGGGTGCCTTCGATGTGGAGGTGCAGTTCTGCCTTGGGTACGGGCATGTTCACGTTCGTTTCGGTACGGGGACCCTCATGAGGTCCTGGGCAATGCTCAGCTCGCCGTCGAACCCGGCCGCCCGCGCCTGCCGTTCGAACGCGGCGGGGTCGTGGTAGCGCTGCGAGAAGTGGGTGAGGACGAGGTGCCGCACGCCCGCGTCCCGGGCGACCGCGGCGGCCTGTCCGGCCGTCAGGTGGCCGTGGTCGGTGGCGAGGCGGACGTCCTCGTCCAGGAAGGTCGACTCGATGACGAGCATGTCGGCGCCCTCGGCGAGGGCGTGCACGCCGTCGCAGAGCCGGGTGTCCATGACGAAGGCGAAGCGCTGGCCGCGCCGGATCTCGCTGACCTGGTCGAGGGTGACGCCGTTCAGGGCGCCGTCGCGCTGGATCCGGCCCACGTCGGGGCCCTTGATGCCGTGTTCGGCGAGCTTCCCGGGCAGTATGCGGCGCCCGTCGGGCTCGACCAGGCGGTAGCCGTAGGACTCGACGGGGTGGGAGAGCCGGTGCGCTTCCAGGGTGTAGGCGTCGGTGACGGCGAGCGGCCCGTCGGCGGTGACGGGCGCCTCGACCAGTTTCACGGTCTCGCGGTAGGCGGTGGCGTACCGCAGCCGCTCGAAGAAGCGCTGTCCGCTCGCCGGGTAGTGGGCGGTGACCGGGTGCGGGACCTGGTCGAGGTTGATCCGCTGGATCACCCCGGCCAGGCCGAGCGAGTGGTCGCCGTGGAAGTGCGTGACGCAGATCCGGTCGAGGTCGTGCGCGGCGACCCCGGCGCGCAGCATCTGGCGCTGGGTGCCCTCGCCGGGGTCGAACATGATGCCCCGGCCGTCCCAGCGCAGCAGGTAGCCGTTGTGGTTGCGGTGCCGGGTCGGGACCTGGCTGGCGGTGCCGAGGACGACCAGTTCGCGTACGGACACGGCTTATCCGGGGGGCCAGTTGAGGCCGCGGCCGCCGAGCACGTGCGCGTGGGTGTGGAAGACGGTCTGACCCGCGCCCGCGCCGGTGTTGAGGACGATCCGGTAGCCGGTGCCGTCGGTCTTCTCCTGGGCGGCGACCTCTCCGGCCTCGCGCAGCAGGTCGGCGGCGACGGTCGGCGCGGCGGCGGCGAGGGAGGCGGCGTCCGGGTAGTGGAGGCGCGGGATCACCAGGACGTGGGTGGGTGCCTGCGGGTTGATGTCGCGGAACGCGACGGTCGTCTCCGTCTCGCGCACGATCGTCGCCGGCACCTCCCCCGACACGATCTTGCAGAACAGGCAGTCGCTCTGCGGCTCTCCGGCCATGGTCCGGGCCTCCTCGCCTCCGTCGGTCAGTACACGCGCATGCTATCCGCCGGCGCCGACAAGATCGGTTCCGTTGTCCACAGGGGCGGGGTCAGTCCTTGGGCGCGCGCCGGTTCAGGAACGAGCGGCTCACCCAGTACGTGATGATCACGGCCCAGAACAGGGGTGTGCCGAGCCCGCCGACCGCCCCCGCGTCGAGGTTCCAGAGGGCCATCGTCACCACCGAGTGGAGCCCGAGCAGGCCCACGGCCGTCGCCATGGCGATCACCGGCCGGCAGCCGCGGGCCACCAGGAGCAGCGGGCGGCGCAGGCGGGGCGGCAGCCGGCGGCCCATCCACAGGACCCAGCCGCCCCAGGCGCCGACGAGGACGGTCGCGCCGATCAGGAACGGGACCACCGCCTCGGCCCCGGTCGCGCCGGTGCGGACGGGGGCGGAGCCGAGCGCGGAGGCGATGAAGCCGAGCAGGGCGACCCAGCGGGCCCCGGCGACGGTGTTCCAGGCCATGGCCTCCAGGTTGTAGCGGGCCTTGCGGTCCTGGAGGTCGAGCGCGGCGGAGGCGACGAACCCCTCGGCGGCCTGCGTCCACGCCCCGCGCCGGAACCAGCGGCGCCGCAGCCGGAGCAGCGAGAGGTTGTTGTGGGCCTCGCTGCTCTGCGGGTTGAGGCGCAGCGTCGTCTCGTACGCGCGCTGCGCGGTGGCGTGGTCGCCCCGGCGCTGGGCGGTGAGGCCGACCAGGAAGTGGGCCGCGTCCTCCTCGGGCGCGAGGTGCACGGCGGC
Organism: Streptomyces cinereoruber; assembly: GCF_009299385.1. Classification (NCBI taxonomy): domain Bacteria; kingdom Bacillati; phylum Actinomycetota; class Actinomycetes; order Kitasatosporales; family Streptomycetaceae; genus Streptomyces; species Streptomyces cinereoruber. The sequence continues at coordinate 2,561,272 of NZ_CP023693.1, forward strand.
CCGGGCCGCCTCGTACGCCTCGACGGTACGCGCGGGCGTGCGCGTGTGTTCGCCGTGCTCGGTGAGGGCGGTGCCGAGCGCGTAGTGGGTGCCCCAGTACTGCGGGGCGAGCGCGACGGCGTGCCGGGCGGTGCCCTCGGCCTCCTGGAACCGCTTCTGGGCGAGGAGGACCTGGACGCGCATCAGCCAGGCGCCGAGCAGTTCGGGGTCGGCCCGCAGCGCCTGGTCCACGGCGGCCAGGGCGGCGGGGTGGGCGCCGTCCCGGTGGTGGCAGCGGGCGAGCAGGACGAGGGCCTCGGCGTTCTCGGGGTCGGTCGCCAGGTGCTGGGCGGCGAGCGCCCCGGCCTGGGCGTACCGCCCGGCCTCGTACAGCGCCTCGGCGCGCCGCAGCGTGGTGTCGTGGGCGCCCCGGACCTCCGCCTCGCTCACAGCTTGCGCTTCCGCTTGAGGTGGGCGAGCAGGTCGTCGTAGAGGCCGCCCTCGTTGGCGAACATGGCGACGTTCCGGGCGGCGGCGAACCACGGCTCCGTGGACGGCTTGATCTGCTTGGCCGCGCCGAGCAGGTCCTTGGTGGTGATCAGGCGTACGGAGCCGCTGCGGGCGGAGTCGAGGAGGGCGGCCTCGGCGGCCGTCTCGCAGACGTGGGCGAGGTCGGCGCCGGAGAAGTCCTCGGTGGCCTTGACGAGCTTGCCGAGGTCGACGGCCTCGATGGGGCGCTCGCGCAGGTGGTAGCGGAGGATCGCCTCGCGGGCGGCGGCGTCGGGCGGCAGTACGAGCAGGGTGCGGTCGAGGCGGCCGGGGCGGCGCAGGGCGATGTCCACGTCCCAGGGGACGTTGGTGGCGGCGAGCACGAAGACGCCCTCGTTGCCGGCGCCGCTCGCGATGCCGTCGAGCTCGGTGAGGAGCTGGTTGACGACGTTGCGCAGGCCGCTGTGGTGGGTGCGGGAGCGCTTGGCGCCGAGGGCGTCCAACTCGTCGAGGAAGACGACGCAGGGGGCCTGGCGGCGGGCGGTCTCGAAGATGTCGTGGATGTTCTTCTCGGAGGCGCCGATCCACATGTCGAGGACGTCGGAGAGCGAGACGGTGAGGAAGCTCGCGCCGAGTTCGCCCGCGACGGCCCGGGCGATGAAGGTCTTGCCGCAGCCGGGCGGGCCGTAGAGGAGCAGGCCGCCGCGCAGCGACTTGCCGTACAGCCTGCGCAGTTCGGGGTTGCGCATGGGGGCGAGGAAGGCGGCCTCCAGGCGGTCCTTGACCTCCTCCATGCCGCCGACGTCGGCGAGGCGGACGGAACCGGGGGCGTCGACGTCCCAGGCGGCCGCGTCCCCGGCGGTCCCGTCGCCGTCGGCGGCCTGCGGGTCCTCCAGGAAGCGGGGCCCGACGAGGTCCCGCACCTGCTGCTCGGCGGCGTCCCAGTCGAAGGAGGTGGCGGGGGCGCTCGGGGCGGGGGCTTCCGCGGTCGTCGGTTCCGGGGCCGGGGGCTCCACGACGGCCGGTGCGGGGCTCTCCGCGGCGGGCAGTCCCATCGCGCGGACCATCAGGGCGCGGGCGTTCTCGTCCCCGGGCGCGTGCTGGAGGGCGACGGCCGCCTCCGCGACGGCCTCGTCGCCCAGTCCCTCCGCGAGGAGGAGTTCGGCGAAGTGGAGGCGCAGGGGCACGTCGCCGGGGGCGGCGGCCACGGCGGCGCGGAGACTGCGGATCAGGGGGGACTCGTCGGCCATGCGGCCACCCTAAGGAGCCTTCGGGGGTGGCCGTCCACCGGGTTCGTCACATCTCCCCTCCGCGACGCCCTCCGTACACTCCGCCGCATGAGACGGGACGGGGCGCTGCGCAGGCTGACGGTGGACGACGGGACGGTCTGGCTCTGGAACGTCCGGCGCCGCCACCGGCACCCCGACTGCCGGACCGTGCTGGGCCTGCGCCGCGCCGATTCCCCCCGGGCCGTGCTGCGGCTGGTCTTCCGGGAGGAGCCGGGCCGCGCGGTGGCCGGTTTCACGATGGGCCGGCACGAGGTGCTCGCCGTCGGGGGCGGCTGGCTGAACCTCGACGAGCCCGGGGTCGTCCGCCGGTTCCTCGACGCGGCGGTGGCCCGCGGCCTCGTCCCGGCCGCGAACGGGGTGCGGGAGGAGGACGGGTGGCCGCTCTTCGACGCGCTGACGGCCGACACCTCCCGTCCTCCGGGGTCCTAGCTCCAGCGGCCCGTCCGTCCCAGGACGAGCGCCGTGGCCGCCGTGCCCGCCGTGGAGGTGCGCAGGACGCTGCGGCCCAGCCGGTACGGCTTCGCCCCGGCCGCCCCGAAGGCGGCCAGCTCCTCCGGGGAGACCCCGCCCTCGGGCCCGACGACCAGGACGACCGAGCCCTTCGCGGGCAGGTCGGCGGTGGCGAGCGCGCCGCTGGGGTGGTCGCGGTCCTCGTGCAGGACGGCCGCGAAGTCGGCCTCCGCGAGGAGGGCGGCGACCTGCTTGGTCGTCATGAGGTCGGCGATCTCGGGGAAGCGGGTGCGGCGCGACTGCTTGCCGGCCTCGCGCGCGGTGGACCGCCACTTGGCGAGCGCCTTGAGGCCCCGGTCGCCCTTCCACTGGGTGATGCAGCGGGAGGCGGCCCACGGCACGATCGCGTCCACGCCGGTCTCCGTCATCGTCTCGACGGCCAGTTCGCCCCGGTCGCCCTTGGGGAGGGCCTGGACGACGGTGATCCGGGGCTCCTCCGCGGGGTCCTCGTGGACCTCGGCGACCCGTACCGTCAGCTGGTCCTTGCCCTCGGCGGCGACGACCTCGCAGGCGGCCCAGCGGCCCCGGCCGTCGACGAGGACCAGCTCCTCGCCCTCCCGCAGCCGCTTCACGGAGACGGCGTGCCGCCCCTCGGGGCCGTCCAGGAGGAAGTTCCCGGCGCCGGGGACGGCGTCGACGACGAAGACGGGTGCGGTCACGGGGTGCTCCTGTGGGGCAGTGCGGCGAGGGCGGTGTCGAGTTCGGCGGCGAGGACCCCGACCAGTTCCCCGGCGGGGAGCGCGCGGGCGAGGCGGTGGCCCTGGCCGGCCCAGAGGGCCATGCCCTGGGGGTCGCCGGCGGTGGCGGCGGCCTTGCGCAGTGGGGCGGTGAGGTGGTGGACCTCGGGGTAGGCGGCGGGGGCGTACGGGCCGTGCTCGCGCGTGAAGCGGTTGACGAGGCCGCGCGCCGGGCGCCCGGAGAAGGCCCGGGTGAGGGCGGTCCGGGTGAACAGCGGGTCGGTCAGGGCCCGCTTGTGCAGCGGGTGGGCGCCCGACTCGGGGCAGGGGAGGAAGGCGGTGCCGAGCTGGGCGGCGCCGGCCCCGGCGGCGAGGACGGCGGCGATCTGGGCGCCGCGCATGATTCCGCCGGCGGCGACGACCGGCAGGCCGGTGCTCTCGCGGACCTGGGCGACGAGGGTGAGCAGGCCGGTGCCGGGCGTGCCGTCCTCGTCCGGGTCGTCGCGGTGCGTCCCCTGGTGCCCGCCGGCCTCGACGCCCTGGGCGCAGACGGCGTCGGCCCCGGCGCGCTCGGCGGCCAGGGCCTCCTCGGCGGAGGTGACGGTGACGATCGTGTACGTGCCGGCGCGGGCGAAGGCGGCGAGGACGTCGGGCGCGGGGCAGCCGAAGGTGAAGGAGACGACGGGGACCGGGTCCTCCAGGAGGATGGCCAGCTTGGCGTCGTAGGCGTCGTCGCGGGAGTCGTCGGTCTCGCCGAGCCGGGTCCCGTACCAGTCGGCCTCTCCGGCGAGCTGGTGGCGGTAGACCTCGACGGCGGCCGGGTCGGCGGGCCGTCCGGTCTGCGGCATGAAGAGGTTGACGCCGAAGGGGCGCGCGGTGAGCCGGCGCACCTGCTTGATCTCCTGGTAAAGCCCTCCGGCCGTCTTGTAGCCGCCGGCCAGGAAGCCGAGCGCCCCGGCCTCGCAGACGGCTCCGGCGAGCTCGGGACAGGAGGCGCCACCCGCCATGGGGGCCTGCACGATCGGGAACGGAGAGAGATCGTTCAGTGCGGTGGTGGACATATGGGCATCGTGTCATGCCGCGGGGAGACGTATGGGAAGGGGCGGTATCCATACATGGATACCGCCCCTTCCCATACGTGAAGCCGTGCGTACTCCGGACCTACCGCCCGTTGAACGCGTCCTTCAGCCGCGAGAACAGCCCCTGCTGCCCCGGCTGGAACTGCCCCGTCGGCCGCTCCTCGCCGCGCAGCTTGGCCAGCTCGCGCAGGAGGCGCTCCTGCTCCGCGTCGAGCTTGCTCGGGGTCTGGACCTCGACGTGCACGATGAGGTCGCCGCGCCCGTTGCCGCGCAGGTGGGTGACGCCGCGCCCGTGGAGCGGGATCGACTGGCCGGACTGGGTGCCGGGCCGGATGTCGACCTCCTCGACGCCGTCGAGGGTCTGCAGCGGCACTTTGGTGCCGAGCGCGCCCGCCGTCATCGGGATCGTCACCGTGCAGTGCAGGTCGTCGCCGCGCCGCTGGAACGTCTCGTGCGGGGTCTCGTGGATCTCGACGTACAGGTCGCCGGCGGGGCCGCCGCCGGGGCCGACCTCGCCCTCGCCCGCGAGCTGGATGCGGGTGCCGTTGTCGACGCCGGCCGGGATCTTGACCGTGAGGGTGCGGCGGGAGCGGACCCGCCCGTCGCCCGCGCACTCGGGGCACGGGGTCGGGACGACGGTGCCGAAGCCCTGGCACTGCGGGCAGGGCCGGGAGGTCATGACCTGCCCCAGGAAGGACCGGGTGACCTGGGAGACCTCGCCGCGGCCGCGGCACATGTCGCAGGTCTGCGCGGAGGTGCCGGGCGCGGCGCCCTCGCCGGAGCAGGTCGTGCAGACGACCGCCGTGTCGACCTGGATGTCCTTCGTGGTGCCGAAGGCCGCCTCGTCGAGGCTGATCTCCAGACGGATCATGGCGTCCTGGCCGCGGCGGGTGCGCGAGCGCGGGCCGCGCTGCGAGGCCGTGCCGAAGAAGGCGTCCATGATGTCGGAGAAGTTGCCGAAGCCGCCCGCTCCGAAGCCGCCCGCGCCGCCTCCGCCGGAGGACGAGAGCGGGTCGCCGCCGAGGTCGTAGACCTGCTTCTTCTGCGGGTCCGAGAGGACCTCGTAGGCGGCGTTGATCTCCTTGAAGCGTTCCTGCGTCTTCGGATCGGGATTGACGTCCGGGTGCAGCTCGCGCGCGAGCCTCCGGAACGCCTTCTTGATCTCGTCCTGGGACGCGTCGCGGCGCACGCCGAGTACGGCGTAGTAGTCCGTGGCCACTTACGACTCCGCCAGGATCTGTCCGACGTAACGTGCCACTGCGCGTACCGCTCCCATCGTTCCGGGGTAGTCCATGCGGGTCGGTCCGACCACGCCGAGTTTGGCGACTGCCTCGCCGCCCGAACCGTAACCGACCGAGACGACGGACGTGGAGCTCAGCCCCTCGTGGGCGTTCTCGTGCCCGATCCGTACGGTCATGCCCGATTCCTTGGCCTCGCCGAGCAGCTTGAGGAGGACGACCTGCTCCTCCAGAGCCTCCAGGACGGGCCTGATCGTCAGGGGGAAGTCGTGTCCGAAGCGGGTGAGGTTGGCGGTGCCGCCGATCATCAGCCGCTCCTCGTGCTCCTCCACGAGGGTTTCGAGGAGGGTCGCGAGCACGGTCGAGACCGTGGCGCGGTCCTCGGCCTCCTCGAAGGACTCGGGGAGGTCCTGCACCAGCTGCGGCACGTCGGCGAACCGGCGGCCGACGACCCGGCTGTTGAGCCGGGCCCGCAGGTCGGCGAGGGAGGTCTCGCCGAAGGGCGCGGGGCAGTCGATCACCCGCTGCTCGACCCGGCCGGTGTCCGTGATGAGGACGAGCATCAGGCGGGCCGGGGCCAGCGCGAGCAGTTCCACGTGCCGGACGGTGGAGCGGGTCAGCGAGGGGTACTGGACGACGGCGACCTGCCGGGTCAGCTGCGCGAGCAGCCGGACCGTGCGGCCGACGACGTCGTCCAGGTCGACCGCGCCGTCGAGGAAGTTGTGGATGGCCCGCCGCTCGGGCGTCGAGAGCGGCTTGACCCCCGCGAGCCGGTCGACGAAGAGGCGGTAGCCCTTGTCCGTCGGGATGCGGCCCGCGCTGGTGTGGGGCTGCGCGATGTAGCCCTCGTCCTCGAGCACGGCCATGTCGTTGCGCACGGTGGCGGGCGACACGCCGAGCTTGTGGCGCTCCGTGAGCGCCTTGGAGCCGACGGGCTCCTCCGTCCCGACATAGTCCTGGACGATGGCGCGCAGCACTTCGAGTCTGCGTTCGCTGAGCATCGTGCGCACCTCCAGCTGTCGTCGGTCGTTCCGGTTGCTCCGCTTTTGGCACTCGCCCTGTCCGAGTGCCAGCGATCCCGGGCCAGTGTACGGCGGCACACGTCGCTCCTGGCAAGGAGGCGACGCCCCGCCGGTTAGCGTCACCGTATGGATATCGACTGGGAAGCGCGGGGATGGGAACGGCTCGCGGACGGGGTGGGCCGGCGGCGGCTGCCCGGCTGGGACGCCACGGTGGGGCTCGTCGTGGGCGAACGGGCGGTGCTGCTGTACGACACGGGGGCGTCCCTCGCGGAGGGCGCGAAGCTGCGGGCGGAGGTGGCGGAACTCACGGGCGGCCGGCGGGTGACGCACATCGCACTGAGCCACCCGCACTTCGACCACGTGTTCGGCACGGCGGCCTTCGCGGGCGCGGAGGTCTTCGGCGCGGTCGGCCTGGAGGAGCTGCTGGCCCGGGAGCGGGACCGGGAGGAGCTGCGGTCGGACGGGGTGAAGCAGGGCCTCGACCCGGCGGCGGCCGCGGAGGCGGCGGACGTCCTCGTGGCCCCGCGGCACGTGGTCTCCGGCGAGTGGACGCTCGACCTGGGCGGCCGGCAGGTGCTCCTGGCGAACGTCGGCCCCGGGCACACCGGCCACGACCTGGCGCTCCTGGTGCCGGGCCCGCCGGAGGTGGTCTTCTGCGGTGACCTGGTGGAGGAGTCGGGCGAGCCGCAGGCGGGCCCGGACGCGATCCCGTCCCGCTGGCCGGACGCCCTGGACCGCCTCCTGTCGCTCGGCGGCGGCGACGCGGTGTACGTGCCGGGGCACGGCGCGGTGGTGGACGCGGCGTTCGTACGACGCCAGCGCGAGGAACTGGCGACGCGCTTCTCCGTCGCATAACGTCGCCCGAATGCGCAGCTACAACCCGGATCTGACTCCCCCCTGGAAGCGCTCGGCGCCCGTGCCGGAGGTTCCGGCCGACCGGGACCTCGTCGTGGAGGAGGTGGCGACGGGCTTCTGCGGGGCGGTGATCCGCTGCGAGGCGGGCACGGTGACCCTGGAGGACCGCTTCGGCAAGCACCGGGTCTTCCCGCTGGAACCGCGCGGCTTCCTCCTGGAGGGGAAGGTCGTGACCCTGGTCCGCCCGTCCGCCGCCGCGCCGGCCCGCCCGACCCGTACGGCCTCCGGCTCGGTCGCGGTGCCGGGCGCACGCGCGCGCGTGGCGCGGGCCGGCCGGATCTACGTCGAGGGCCGCCACGACGCGGAGCTGGTCGAGCGGGTCTGGGGCGACGACCTGCGGATCGAGGGCGTGGTCGTGGAGTACCTGGAGGGCGTCGACGACCTGCCGGCGATCGTCGCGGAGTTCGGCCCGGCGCCCGACGCGCGCCTCGGCGTCCTGGTGGACCACCTGGTCCCGGGCTCCAAGGAGTCCCGGATCGCGGCCCGGGTGACCTCCCCGGACGTCCTGGTCGTCGGCCACCCGTACATCGACGTCTGGGAGGCGGTGAAGCCGTCCTCGCTCGGCATCCCGGCCTGGCCGACGGTCCCGCGCGGCCAGGACTGGAAGACGGGCGTCTGCCGGGCCCTGGGCTGGCCGGAGAACACGGGCGCGGCCTGGCAGCACATCCTGTCGCGGGTGACGTCGTACAAGGACCTGGAGCCGGCCCTCCTCGGCCGGGTGGAGGAGCTGATCGATTTCGTGACGGCGCCGTAGGAGCCCTCGGAGCGGCTCCTAGTCCACCAGGTCCCGCACCACCGCGTCCGCGAGCAGCCGGCCCCGCAGGGTCAGGACCGCCCGCCCCTCCTCGTACGGCACGGGGTCGAGCAGGCCGTCCGCCAGGGCCTTCCCGGCGGCGGCCAGGCCGGCCGGTCTGAGCAGGTCCAGCGGGCAGCCGTCCCGCAGGCGCAGTTCGAGCAGGATCCGCTCCACCCGCCGGTCCTCCTCCGAGAGCAGCTCGCGGCCCGCGCCCGGCGTCCGCCCCTCCGCGAGGGCCGCCGCGTACGCGCCCGGGTGCTTCACGTTCCACCAGCGGACCCCGCCCACGTGGCTGTGCGCGCCGGGCCCGGCGCCCCACCAGTCGGCGCCGCGCCAGTACAGCTCGTTGTGGAGGCAGCGCCCGGCCTCCGAGGTGGCCCAGTTGGACACCTCGTACCACTCGAAACCGGCCCCGGACAGCACCTCCTCGGTGATCAGGTACCGGTCGGCGTGCACGTCGTCGTCGGTCATCGGCACCTCGCCGCGCCGGATGCGGCGGGCCAGCTGCGTGCCCTCCTCGACGATCAGGGCGTACGCGCTGACGTGGTCGGGTCCCGCGCCGATCGCCGCGTCGAGCGAGGCCCGCCAGTCGTCGTCGGACTCGCCGGGCGTGCCGTAGATCAGGTCGAGGTTGACGTGGTCGAACCCGGCGGCCCGCGCCTCGGCGACGCACGCCTCGGGGCGCCCGGGGGTGTGGGTGCGGTCGAGGACCTTCAGGACGTGCTGCCGGGCGCTCTGCATGCCGAAGGAGACCCGGTTGAAGCCGCCCTCGCGCAGCTCGGCCAGGTAGGCCGGGTCCACGGACTCCGGGTTGGCCTCGGTCGTGACCTCGGCACCGTCCGCGAGCCCGAACTCGTCGCGGATCGCCCCCAGCATCCGTACGAGGTCGCCGGCGGCGAGCAGCGTGGGCGTGCCGCCGCCGACGAAGACGGTCCGGACCGGCCGGGGGTCGTCGCCGAGGACCTTCCGGGCGAGCCGGACCTCCTCGGCGACCTGGTCGGCGTAGTTGTCCCGGGAGGCGAGCACGCCCCCCGTGCCGCGCAGCTCGCTCGCCGTGTAGGTGTTGAAGTCGCAGTACCCGCAGCGAGTCGCACAGTAGGGCACGTGCAGGTAGAACCCGAGCGGGCGCTCCCCGGCCCCTTCCAGGGCGTGCGGGGGCAGCGCCCCGTCCTCGGGAACGGTCTCACCATCGGGCAGTACGGAAGGCATGAGCCCATTGTCCCGTACTGCCCGGGGCGGGCCGACTGCCTGTGGACAACCGGCTCCCCTGCTGGTCGGCCCCGGTGCGGGGCCGCCGGTCAGGCCTCGCGCGAGCCCGCGTACATCTCGTCGATGAGGTGCTTGTACTCGCGCTCCACGACCGGCCGCTTGAGCTTCAGGGACGGGGTCAGCTCGCCGTGCTCGATGTCGAGGTCGCGCGGCAGCAGGCGGAACTTCTTGATCGTCTGCCAGCGCTGCAGGCCCTCGTTGAGCCGGTCCACGTACCCCTGGATCAGCTTCTCGGTCTGCGGGGCGGCGACGACCTCGGCGTACGACTTGCCCGCGAGGTCGTGCTCGGCGGCCCAGCCGAGGATGGAGGGCTCGTCGAGGGCGATCAGGGCGGTGCAGAAGTTCCGGTCGGCGCCGTGGACCAGGATGTTCGAGACGAACGGGCAGACGGCCTTGAACTGGCCCTCGACCTCGGCCGGCGCGATGTACTTGCCGCCGGACGTCTTGATCAGGTCCTTCTTGCGGTCGGTGATCCGCAGGTAGCCGTCGGCGGACAGCTCGCCGATGTCGCCGGTGTGGAACCAGCCGTCGGACTCCAGGACCTCGGCCGTCTTCTCCGGCAGGCCGTGGTAGCCCTCCATGATGCCGGGGCCGCGCATCAGGATCTCGCCGTCGTCGGCGATGCGGACCTCGGTGCCGGGGAGCGGCTTGCCGACGGTGCCGGTGCGGTAGGCCTCGCCCGGGTTGACGAAGGAGGCGGCGGAGGACTCGGTGAGGCCGTAGCCCTCCAGGATGTGGATGCCCGCGCCGGCGAAGAAGTAGCCGATCTCGGGGGCGAGGGCGGCGGAGCCGGAGATGCAGGCGCGCAGGTTGCCGCCGAAGGCCTCGCGGATCTTGCCGTAGACCAGGGCGTCGGCGACCTTGTGCTTGACGCCCAGGCCGAGGGGCGCGGAGGCGGTGCCGGTGCGGCGGAAGTTGTCCTGGGTGGTCTTCGCGTACTCGCGGGCGACCTCGGCGGCCCACTGGAAGATCTTGTACTTGGCGCCGCCGGCGGCGCGGGCCTTGGCGGCGACCCCGTTGTAGACCTTCTCGAAGATGCGGGGCACGGCCGCCATGTAGGTCGGCTGGACCACCGGCAGGTTCTCGATGATCTTGTCGACGCGGCCGTCGACGGCGGTGACGTGCCCGACCTCGATCTGGCCCGAGGTGAGGACCTTGCCGAAGACGTGGGCGAGCGGCAGCCACAGGTACTGCACGTCCCCCTGGGTGACGAGGCCGGTCGCGGCGATCGCCTTGGCCATGTACGACCAGTTGTCGTGCGGGAGCCGGACGCCCTTGGGGCGGCCGGTGGTGCCCGAGGTGTAGATGAGGGTGGCGAGCTGCGTGGAGGTGATCGCGGAGACCCGCTCCTTGACCGCCTCGGGGTGCTTCTCCAGGTACGCCCGGCCGCGCGCCTCCAGCTCGGCGAGGGTGAGGACCCAGTCGCCGTCGCTCTCGACTCCGGCGGCGTCGACCACGACCACGTGGCGGAGGCTCGGCAGCTCGGAGCGGCGTTCGACGGCCTTGGCGAGCTGGGCCGCGTCCTCCGCGATGAGGACCTTCGACTCGGAGTCCGAGAGGATGAAGGCCGACTCCTCGGCGTTGGTCTGCGGGTAGATCGTGGTGGTCGCGGCGCCCGCGCACATCACGCCGAGGTCCGCGAGGATCCACTCGACCCGGGTGGAGGAGGCGAGGGCGATCCGCTCCTCGGACTGCACGCCGAGGTCCACGAGGCCGGCGGCGATCGCGTAGACCCGCTCGGCGGCCTGCCCCCAGCTGAGCGACTTCCAGTCGTCCGGGCCGGAGCCGGACGCGGCGGGTACCGGGTAGCGGTAGGCCTCCGCGTCGGGAGTCCGCTCGACTCGCTCAAGGAAGAGGGTCGCCACGGAGGGCGGCCGGTTCTCGATCTGGGTCTGTGTGTCGCTCACGACGTCCTCCGGGCGGCGGCGGTGCCTTCTGGCGGTTCGTAACTAACTGGCGAGTAACCTTCGAGCCGGGATCAGAGTAAAGGTCCGAGGTCCGGCGCGTAAGGCCTTGCAGTGCGTCGCTTCATAACGAACGGGTCCACGCGCACCGTGCGCGTGGACCCGTTCCCGTGTCCTGTGGACCCGTTCGCATCTCCCGTGGGGACGTTCGCATCTCCCATAGGGACGTTCCCGTGTCTCGTGGGACGGGGTGGGCCGCCGTGGACCCGCCCGCCGTCACGCCCTCCGATCGTCTCCCGACGGTCCGGAATTGGCTACTTCTTGCCCTTGCCGGAGGACTCGTCGCTCGACAGGACGGCGATGAAGGCCTCCTGCGGGACCTCCACCGAGCCGACCATCTTCATGCGCTTCTTGCCCTCCTTCTGCTTCTCGAGCAGCTTCCGCTTCCGGGAGATGTCACCGCCGTAGCACTTGGCGAGGACGTCCTTGCGGATGGCGCGGATGGTCTCGCGGGCGATGACCCGGGAGCCGATCGCGGCCTGGATGGGCACCTCGAAGGCCTGCCGGGGGATGAGCTCGCGCAGCTTGGCGACGAGCCGCACGCCGTAGGCGTACGCCGCGTCCTTGTGGGTGACGGCGGAGAAGGCGTCCACCTTGTCGCCGTGCAGCAGGATGTCGACCTTGACCAGGCTGGAGGCCTGCTCACCCGTGGGCTCGTAGTCGAGGGAGGCGTACCCGCGCGTCTTGGACTTCAGCTGGTCGAAGAAGTCGAAGACGATCTCCGCGAGGGGCAGGGTGTAGCGGATCTCGACCCGGTCCTCGGAGAGGTAGTCCATGCCGATCAGGGTGCCGCGCCGGTTCTGGCAGAGCTCCATGATCGCGCCGATGAACTCGCTGGGCGCGAGGATCGTGGCCCGGACGACGGGCTCGTACACCTCGCTGATCTTGCCCTCGGGGAACTCGCTCGGGTTCGTGACCGTGTGCTCGCTGCCGTCCTCCATGACCACGCGGTAGACCACGTTGGGGGCGGTGGCGATCAGGTCGAGGCCGAACTCGCGCTCCAGGCGCTCGCGGATCACGTCCAGGTGGAGCAGGCCGAGGAAGCCGACGCGGAAGCCGAAGCCGAGCGCGGCGGAGGTCTCCGGCTCGTAGACGAGCGCGGCGTCGTTGAGCTGGAGCTTGTCCAGGGCCTCGCGGAGGTCGGGGTACTCCGAGCCGTCCAGCGGGTAGAGGCCCGAGAAGACCATCGGCTTCGGGTCCTTGTAGCCGCCGAGCGCCTCGGTGGCGCCCTTGGACTGCGAGGTGATCGTGTCGCCGACCTTGGACTGGCGGACGTCCTTCACACCGGTGATGAGGTAGCCCACCTCGCCGACGCCCAGGCCGTCGGCCGCCAGCATCTCCGGCGAGTTGGTGCCGATCTCCAGCAGCTCGTGGGTGGCGCCGGTCGACATCATCTTGATGCGCTCGCGCTTGTTGAGCTGCCCGTCGACCACACGCACGTACGTCACGACGCCCCGGTACGAGTCGTACACGGAGTCGAAGATCATCGCGCGGGCGGGGGCGTCGGCGACGCCGACCGGGGCCGGGACGTCCCGGACGACGCGGTCGAGCAGCGCCTCGACGCCCAGACCGGTCTTGGCGGAGACCTTGAGCACGTCCTCCGGCTGGCAGCCGATGAGGTTCGCCAGCTCCTCGGCGAACTTCTCCGGCTGCGCGGCCGGCAGGTCGATCTTGTTGAGGACCGGGACGATGGTGAGGTCGTTCTCCATCGCCAGGTAGAGGTTGGCGAGGGTCTGCGCCTCGATGCCCTGCGCCGCGTCCACCAGGAGGATCGTGCCCTCGCAGGCCGCCAGGGACCGCGAGACCTCGTAGGTGAAGTCGACGTGCCCGGGGGTGTCGATCATGTTCAGGATGTGCGTGCGCCCCTGCTCCGGCCCCTCGGTGGGAGCCCACGGCAGACGGACGGCCTGGGACTTGATCGTGATGCCGCGCTCACGCTCGATGTCCATCCGGTCGAGGTACTGGGCGCGCATCTGCCGCTGGTCGACCACACCGGTGAGCTGGAGCATCCGGTCGGCGAGCGTGGACTTGCCGTGGTCGATGTGCGCGATGATGCAGAAGTTGCGGATCAGAGCCGGGTCGGTACGGCTCGGCTCGGGCACGTTGGTAGGAGTCGCGGGCACGCAGGCTTCTCGTCTCGGGCGATGTTCTGAACGGATACGTAGGCTCCATGGTCCCATGCCCGGCGGCCGACGCCCGGTTTGGGCGGCCGCGAGGGCGGCTGATACCGTGGACAGCTGTGCCTCGTCTGCCCTCTCAGCTCGCGAGGCGCTTCCAGAAGGAACACCGAACCTGTAAAGGCTCTTTTCGTGGCGAACATCAAGTCCCAGATCAAGCGGAACAAGACGAACGAGAAGGCGCGCCTGCGCAACAAGGCCGTCAAGTCCTCGCTCAAGACCGCGATCCGCAAGGCCCGTGAGGCTGTCGCCGCCGGCGACCTCGAGAAGGCCACCGTCGCCGCTCGTGCCGCCTCGCGTCAGCTCGACAAGGCTGTCTCGAAGGGTGTCATCCACAAGAACGCCGCCGCCAACAAGAAGTCGGCGCTGGCCACCAAGGTTGCCTCCCTCCAGGGCTGAGCTCTGATCTAACCGGCCGTACGGGACCCAGCGGGCCCTCTCTCCCGCTCCCGCCCGACCACCCAGGGCTCGCGCGCGGACGCGTTCGCCACGCGGGTGCGAGCCCATCTTGCTCGAACGTCGAAGGCCCCGCCGTCTCCTTCCCCAGGAGGCTGCGGGGCCTTCGTCATGCGGTCTGCGGGGGCTTTGCCGTAGGAGGCAGGTGCTCTTTGTACGTGTACGGGTGTACGTGTACGGGGCGGGCGCCCCTGCTGTCTCGGGCGCCCGGCCTCGGCCGGGCCGGTCCAGTCCGCGCCGTTCCGGGCCCGGTCAGGCGTCCCGGCGCATCCTCGCCGCCCGGGCCACCGCGACGACCGCCTTCTCCAGGGCGTACTCGGGGTCGTCGCCCCCGCCCTTCACGCCCGCGTCCGCCTCGGCGACCGCGCGCAGGGCCAGCGAGACGCCGTCCGGGGTCCAGCCGCGCATCTGCTGCCGCACGCGGTCGATCTTCCAGGGCGGCATGCCCAGCTCCCGCGCCAGGTCGGCGGGGCGGCCGCCCCGGGCCGAGGAGAGCTTGCCGATGGCCCGCACTCCCTGCGCGAGCGCGCTGGTGATCAGCACCGGCGCGACCCCGGTCGAGAGCGACCAGCGCAGGGCCTCCAGGGCCTCCGCCGCCCGCCCCTCGACGGCGCGGTCGGCGACGTTGAAGGAGGAGGCCTCGGCGCGGCCCGTGTAGTACCGCCCGACGACGGCCTCGTCGATCGTGCCGTCCACGTCGGAGGTCAGCTGCGCGACGGCGGAGGCCAGCTCGCGCAGGTCGCTGCCGATCGCGTCGACCAGGGCCTGGCAGGCCTCCGGCGTGGCCGAGCGCCCGAGCGTCCGGAACTCCTGCCGCACGAACGTCAGCCGCTCCGCCGGCTTGGTCGTCTTCGGGCAGGCCACCTCCCTCGCCCCCGCCTTGCGCGCGGCGTCGAGCAGACCCTTGCCCTTGGCCCCGCCCGCGTGGAGCAGGACGAGGGAGATGTCCTCGACCGGGTCGCCCAGGTAGGCCTTGACGTCCTTGACCACGTCGGCGGAGAGGTCCTGCGCGTTCCGCACGATCAGGACCTTGCGCTCGGCGAAGAGCGAGGGGCTGGTGAGCTCCACGAGCGCCCCGGGCTGGAGCTGGTCGGGGGTGAGGTCGCGCACGTCCGTGTCGGCGTCGGCGGCGCGGGCGGCCGCCACCACCTCCTGGACGGCGCGGTCGAGGAGCAGGTCCTCCTGTCCCACGGCGAGCGTCAGGGGACCGAGGAGGTCGTCGGGGGAAGTCTTCCTGGTGGCCATCGCGGTCCAGCATCCCACGGGCCACTGACAGCCGTGCCCGCCGGCAGTCGCGCCCGTGCCCGTGCCCGAGAATGGCGGGGTGAGCGAACGACACGTACTGGTGCTCCCCGACCGCGACGCCGCCGAGGAGGTCGCCGAGGAGCTTCCCGACCGCTTCGGGGTCGCCGAGGAACCGCAGCTCGTCCGGGACGCCCTGGCAGGCGAGGACGACGCCGAGGACGCGCAGTGGCTGGTGGTCGTCGAGGACCCGGACGGCCGGCTCGACCCGGCGGCCCTCGACGGCCTGGCCGCCGAGTACGAGGGCTGGCTGGAAGCCCCCTGATCCCGTCAGCCCCCCTGGTCCCGTCAGCCTCCTGACGTCTTGGGCACGATCTGGACGTCGAGGTCGATGCTGATGCTGGACCCGACGGCCGCGATGCCGCGCGCGAGCAGCGTCTGCCAGGTGAGGGTGAAGTCCTCGCGGTGGAGCTCGGTGGTGGCGCGGCAGGCGCACCGGGTCTCCCCCTCCAGGCCGTTCCCGAGGCCCAGGTACTGGGTGTCGAGGGTGACCGTGCGGCTCACCCCGTGGAGGGTGAGCGCCCCTGTGACGGCCCAGCGGCTGCCGCCCCGGTGGGCGAAGCGCTCGCCGTAGAACTCCAGCGTCGGGTACTTCTCGACATCGAGGAAGTCGCCCGAGCGCAGGTGGTCGTCGCGCATCCGCACCCCGGTGTCGATGGAGGCCGCGTCGATGACGACGTGCATCGCGGAGTGCTCCATGCGGTCGGCGATGCGGACCGCGCCCGCGAAGGCGTTGAACCGGCCGTGGATCCGGGCCAGTCCGATGTGGCGCGCCGTGAACCCGATCTGCGAGTGCGTCGGGTCGATCTCCCAGTCGCCCGGCTCCGGGAGCGGGGGCTGCGGGGCGACCTGGAGCATGACGTCGCCGAGGCCGGTGTGGACGCCCTCGGCGACGACGGCGGTGCCGTGGTGCGGCGTGTAGCCCTCGGCGGTGACCGCGAGCCGGTACTCGCCGGCCGGCACGGTCGCGAGCGCGGTGCCGTAGGGGTCGGTCTCCCCGGCCAGCACCTTGCGCCCCGCCGTGTCGCTGACGACGAACTCGGCCTGCCGGACGGGCTCGTGCACGGGGTCGAGCACCCGGCAGCTCAGCACCCCCGCCGAGGACGGGACGGCAAGACCGGCGAGCGGCCCGCCCCGCGCGGCGTTCCCTCCGCGCTTCCCGAAGAGACGATCGAACATTCTTCACGCACCCCCGTGCGACTCGTTCACTGTGCAACGAAGTCGCATTCGATCACCGATGGGACGTTCGAGGCAAACCGGAGCAAGTGTCGGCAAGTGTTACCGGGAGTCCGAATTGACACTCTCTTCCCGTACCGAGGGCGGCGACGCGATGGATCACGTGGCGGGCGGCGGGGCTACGCGGCGGGCGGCGAGACGACGGGCAGCGCGTCGAGCGCGATGCCGAACAGCTCCCGGTACGCCTCCCGCACCTCGTCGTCCCCGTCGAGGATCCGCTCGTCGCGCTCGCCGTGGGCGCTGGTGATCAGTTTCGTGCCGCTGAGGGTGATCCGGCCCTCCTCGGTGAGCCGGGAGCAGACGAGGGAGCGCGTGAAGTGCGAGTCGGGCGAGGTCCGGTGGTACCAGGCCCCGGCCGCGAAGTCGGCGAGCTCGCGCGGCCGGGTCTCCGCCAGGTACTGGGGCTTCCCGTCCCGCAGCACCTCCAGGTCGCCGTCGGCGGTCTCCACGATCCGGAAGACACCCCCGGGGTCCTCCTGGTCGTCGCGCACGTCGAAGGCCAGCGGGAAGTGGCTGTGGTCGCCGAACCCGACGTCGGCCAGCCACCGCTCCCCCTCCGCCGTCTCCACCCGCAACGCCATGTGGTCGTACGGGATGCCCAGCTTCCCTCCCTCCCCGACGACCCGCGCCTGGAGCAGCTCGACCCCGTACCCGAGCCCCCTCAACAGGACGGCGAACGCCGTGTTGATCTCGTAGCAGAAACCGCCCCTGCGCGCGCCGACCACCTTGTCGAGGAGCGCCTTCCCGTCCAGGACGACGGACTCGCCGAGGTGGATCGAGAGGTTCTCGAACGGCACGGTCCGCAGGTGGCGCAGGTGCAGCTCGCGCAGCGCGGCGGCGTCCGCGCGGTCCGGCCGCTCCGCCCCGATGCGCCGCAGGTAGGCCTCGACCTCGGACGGAGCGGGCACGAAGGGCGCGGGCGGGACGGAGGGCCCCTGCGGCGCCGGGGACTCGGACGGGACGGCGGGTGTCGGCTGCGTGGTCATACGAACAGTCTGCCGCCCCGGTCCACCGTCCCAGGCCCTTCGTATCACCGATTCCCCATCCCCTACGGGGAGTTCATCCGCCCTTCGGTACGGCCATGAGCCCCCTCCCCGCCCCCGTCACCGCGATCGCCCCGTCCCGGTCGGTGCGCAGCACCCGTGCCCCGCCGTCCCGCAGTGCCTCCAGCGTCCGGGGCGACGGGTGGCCGTACGGGTTGTCCAGGCCGGCCGACACGAGCGCGAGCCTCGGCCGCACGGCCCGTATCAGCGCCGGGTCCTGGTGCGCGGACCCGTGGTGGGCGACCTTGAGCACGTCCACCGGCGCGAGGCCCGGATGGACCCGCAGCAGCGCCCGCTGCGCCGGCGGCTCCAGGTCCCCGAGGAGCAGCAGGCTCATCCCTCCGGCGGCACGGACGAGCAACGCGACACTGGCGTCGTTGGGCCCCTCGAAGGACCCCCCGGCCGCCGCCGTGCCCGCCACGGTCCTCCCGGCCGTCGGCCACGGCCAGAGGACCCGCCACTCCAGGGCCCCGACCCTCCGCCGCTCCCCCGGACCGGCACGGATCACCGGCACCCGGGCCCCGGCCGCCGTCCGTCGCACGAACGCGGCCTGGGCGGGCGGCTCTTCGAGCCCCGTCGTCTGGATCGCCCCCACCGACCGCCCCCGCAGCACTCCCGGGAGCCCGGCCACGTGGTCCGCGTGGAAGTGGGTGAGCACCAGCAACGGCACCCGTCTCACCCCGAGTTCACGCAGACAGCGGTCCACCGGCTCGGGGTCGGGGCCCGCGTCCACCACGACGGCGGAGTCCCCGCCCGCCGCGAGCACGGTCGCGTCCCCCTGGCCCACCTGGCACATCGCGAACACCCAGCCCGGCGGCGGCCATCCGGTGGCCCACCGGGCCAGCGGCGCCGGCCGCACCACGGCGAGCAGGAGCAGGGCGGCGACGAGGGCGCCCAGCACGCCCCGGTGCGGCAGTCTGCGCGCCCCGAGGACCACGGTCGCGGTGAGCAGCGCGAGGGCCAGCCCGCCCCACCACCCGCCGGGCCAGGCCAGCTCCGCCCCCGGCAGCGCGCTCCCGGTGCGGGCCACCCACGCGATCCACCGGACCGGCCACCCCGCCACCCATGCCAGGCCCTCCGCCGCCGGCATCCAGATCGCCGCCAGGGCCAGCGCGCCGAACCCGCACACCGTCGCGGGCGCCACGGCGAGTTCGGCGAAGAGGTTCGCCGGGATGGCGACCAGGCTCACCCGGGCCGCGAAGACCGCCACGACCGGAGCGCACACCGCCTGCGCCGCCAGGGCGGCGGCCAGCGCCTCCGCCAACCGGCCGGGCATCCCGCGCCGCCGCAGCGCGTCGCTCCACCGGGGAGCGATCGTCAGCAGCGCCCCCGTCGCCAGGACCGAGAGCAGGAACCCGTAACTCCGGGCGAGCCAGGGGTCGTAGAGCACCAGGACGAGGACGGCGGCGGCCAGCGCGGGGACCAGCGACCTCCTGCGCCCCGTGCCGATCGCGAGCAGCGCGACGAGGCCGCAGGCGGCGGCGCGCAGCACGCTCGGGTCGGGCCGGCAGACGATCACGAAGGCCAGCGTCAGACCGCCCCCGGCCACCGCGGTGACCCGCAGCGACAGCCCGAGCCGGGGCGCGAGCCCACCCCGCTCCGCCCGGTGCGCCCGCCCGGGCCGCCCGATCAGCAGGAGCAGCACGATCGTGAGGTTGCTGCCCGACACGGCCAACAGGTGCGTGAGATCGGTGGCTTCGAAGGCGTCCCTCAGCTCGGAGCCGACCCGGGAGGTGTCCCCGACGACCAGACCGGGCAGCAGGGCCCGCGCGTCGGGATCGAGCCCCTCGGTCGCCTTCCGCAGCCCCGCGCGCAGCTCCCCCGCCGTCCGTTGCGGCGCGCTCGGCCGGCCCACGACCAGTGGCGGGGCCGAACCGTCGACCTTGAGCACCGCCGCGAACGGCTCGCCCGGATGCGCCGGCGGCGCAAGACGGCCGCCGACCCGCAGCCGGGTGGAGGGCAGGAGCCGCAGCCACGCCTCACGCCCTTCTCCCGGCGACACGATCAGCAGGACCGGCGCCCGGGTCCGGTGGACCGCACCGTCCGACCGCTCGACCCGGGTCACCTCACCGTCCAGGACGACCGAGACCGGGGCCATGGCGTTGCCCCGCACCTTCGGCCGGGTGAGCCGCGGATCGGAGGTCACCGCCACCTCGAAGCGCGCCCGCGCGTACTCCTCGGCGAGGACCGGTACGGGCCCGCGCCGCAGGTCCGCCGCGTGCAGCCCCGCCGAGGCGGCCCCGGCCGCGGCGCACAGCAGGACCCCGGCCCACGCGGTGACCCGCAACCGCCGCCCGGCGACACCTCCCGACGGGCCCGCGCCACACCCCTCTCCGGAGCCTCCTCCACGGTCGGCCGTCCCACGGCTCCCCTCCGGGCCTCCCCTCCGCCGGACCGCGCCCCGCGCCAGCAGGACCGCCGCCCCCACCAGGCAGGCCGTGACGCCGGTCACCACCCACCATCCGGTGACGCCCACGGCCCAGGCCGCAGCCGCCCAGGCCGCCGCCGCGAGGGGAACGAGCCGCAGGTCGGCCGGCCCTTCCCACCGGTCCCCCTCCCGCGTCTCCGCCTCCTCCTCCACCACCTCCGTCCCCGTTTCCGCCCTCTCGGCCGGTCCCCCGCCCCGCTTCACGGCCGGACCAGTGGTTCGAGGTCGGCGAACCTCCGCTCGCCGATGCCGGTGACCTCCCGCAGCTCGGCCACCGACCGGAAGCCGCCGTGTTCCGTGCGGTGGTCGACGATGTGCCGGGCGAGGACCGGTCCGACGCCCGGGAGGGTGTCGAGCTGTTCCACCGTGGCCGTGTTGAGGCTCACCGGCGTCCCCGGAGCGCTTCCCCCTCCTGTTCCTCCCGCGCCCCCTCCGCTTCGGGGGCCGGGCCCGGCGACCCGCGCTCCCGGCACGTCGACCAGGACCTGTTCGCCGTCGGACAGGACACGCGCCCGGTTGATCCCGGTGAGGTCGGCGCCGGACCGCACCCCGCCCGCCGCCCGCAGGGCGTCCGCCACCCGCGACCCCGCGGGCAGGGTCAGTACTCCCGGCCTGCGCACCTTCCCGCCCACGTCGACGACGACCTTCCCCGCGGAGGACACCGACGGGGCGGGCGGGACGGGCGGCGGCCCCGCCTCCTCCCGGGCCTCCGGCTCCGGCCCGGACCGCCCTGCGGGCGCGACCGTCGCGGGCGCGGCACGGACGAGTTCGGGGGCGCGCACCGGCTCCGGGCGGCCCGTCCAGAAGTAACCGCCCGCGAGCCCCGCGGCCACGAGCAGGACCACCGTCAGCGCGGCCAAAGTCCTCGGCTCCAGCCCGCACCGCGTCTGCACCCACAGCGGAAGCCGGTCGCGGGCCCCCGCCACCAGCCGCTCCCGCACCCCGGGCGACGGGGCCGGCAGAACGTCCCGTTCCGGGACCTCGGCCGTCTCCGCCCCGGTGGGCGGCTCCGTCGGGAACAGGGCGTCCCCCCGGCGCCGTACGACGCCTCCGGGCACTTCGGAAGGCCTCCCCGCCCGGACGCGCCGCCGCCCTCGCCCGGGAGGCGAACCGCGCCCTCCGGGACGACCGCGTCCGTCCGAACCGGCCGCCCTCCCGGGCCCGCTCGTCGGCCCGCGAGCCGTCCTCACCGCCCCGGGGGCAGCCGTGCCCGTGCCCATATCCGTCGTATCCGTGTCGATGTCCGCGGTACCGACGGCGGTGGTGGTGGTGCTTGATGCGATGGATGCACGAATCGTCATGCACGTGACGGTAGGGATCGTGGACACCCCGTGCCGGGCTCACCCGAGGTCCGTGGACAGCGGCCCCGCTGTGGAAAACTCCGTCACCCTCACGGGCGACGGACGCACGGCCGACGCACGGCCCGGGGGCTCAGCGGGGCGAGACGACGACCGCGAGGAGCCCGGGGCCCGTGTGGGCGCCGATGACCGCGCCCACCTCGCTGACGTGGAACTCCCCGATCCCCGGGACGCGCTCCCTGAGCCGGTCCGCGAGCGTGGCGGCACGCTCCGGCGCGGACAGATGGTGCACGGCGATGTCGACGGCCCCGGAGCCGGCCCGCTCCACCGCGATCTCCTCCAGGCGCGCGATGGCCTTCGAGGCCGTCCGCACCTTCTCCCGCAGCTCGATCCGCCCGCCGTCGAGTTCGAGGAGGGGCTTCACCGCGAACGCCGAGCCGAGGAGCGCCTGCGCGGTGCCGATCCGTCCGCCCCGGCGCAGGTAGTCCAGGGTGTCGACGTAGAAGAAGGCGGAGATCCCGGCGGCGCGCTTCTCGGCCGCCGCGACCGCCTCGTCGAGCGAGCCCCCGGCCTCCACGGTCCGCGCCGCCGCCAGGGCGCAGAAGCCCAGCGCCATTCCCATCATGCGGGTGTCCACCACGCGTACGGGCACGGGGGCGTCCTTCGCGGCGAGCACGGCCGCGTCGTAGGTCCCGGAGACCTCGGCGGACAGGTGGAGCGAGACGATGCCCCGCGCACCGGCCTCGGCGGCCTCGCGGTAGGTCTCGGCGAAGACCTCGGGGCTGGGGCGGGAGGTGGTGACGGACCGCCGCTTCTGGAGGGCCTGGGCCAGGGCCTCGGCCGAGATCTCCGTGCCCTCCTGGAGGGCGCGGTCGCCGATGACGACGGTCAGCGGGACCGTGGTGATGCCGTGCCGCTCCGTCGTCTGGCGTGGCAGGTAGGCCGTGGAATCGGTGACGATCGCGACATGCCGGGACATGAGCGGGAGGTTACCCGCCGAAGCCCCCGCACGGCAGCCCGGCCCCCCAACGGCCCGCCGGACAGGTCCTGGGCGTCGGCCGTGGCGTCAGGTGGTGGTCTCCGGGCGGGCCGACTTCTCCCAGGGGTGCGCGGTCAGCCGGGGGTCGGGCCCCGTGATCGCGGACGGCTCGCTCCGGGGCCCAGCGTCCGCCGCCCGGCCGGTGGCCCCGGCAGGATTCCCGGTGGGGCGTCCCGGCTCCTCCGTACCGGCGGAGGCGGCGCCCGGCGCGGGCTCCGGGTCGGTCCAGTGGCGCAGGGCTCCGGCCTCGACGTCGATCTGGGCGCTGAGCGTCGACAGGTCGTCCTCGGCGAACCGCAGGGCCCGGTCCCGGGCGGCGCGGCGCAGCGCGTCGGCCGAGCTCGTGATCCGCTCGGTCCGCGCGGTGAGTTCGGGGAGCTGTCCGGCGACCCACGCCCGGTCGGGCTCCCGCTCCAGGCGCTTGAGGTCGGCGTCGAGTTCGAGGCCGTGCGCGCTGAGCCGGTGGAACAGGTCCAGCGACTCCTTCAGCGAGGCGTCCTGGCCGACGCCCGCCTGCAGGGCATCCTGCGTGGCGCGCATCGAGGTGCGCAACGAGAGCCGCAGCCGGGCCAGCTCGCCCGCGGCGCCGGCCTGGCCGAAGCTCTTGGCCCGCAGCGTGGTGTCCTCGACCGTGCGCCGGGCCTGGTCCAGGGTGCGGTCGACTCCGCGCTTGGCGGCCTTCGTCACCTTCACGGCGGCGTACACCCCGAGCGCCACGAAGGCGACGAAGAGCAGCGCCAGGATCGTGAGAATCGCGGCTTCCATGGGCGCCCCTCCGGCATCGGTCGACTCGCCGCGCGGTTCGTCACGCGGTTGTGGTTCCTCCACGGTAAACGGAACGGGCAGGCCGAGGGTTCCATCGGAACCCCCAACCTGCCCGTAGGGGAAACCCCTATGCGCGACTGTTGACCGAGCCGCGCGTCAGCGGCCCGCTAGCCCGCGACGATGTTGACCAGCTTCGGCGCGCGCACGATCACCTTGCGGATCTCGGCGCCGCCCAGGGCCGAGACCACGTGCGGGTCGGCCAGGGCCAGGGCCTCCAGGTCCGCGTCCGTGATCGACGGGGAGACCTCCAGGCGGGCCTTGACCTTGCCCTTGATCTGCACGACGCAGGTCACGGTCTCGTCCACGACGTACGCCGGGTCGGCGACCGGGAAGTCCTGGTGGACGACCGATCCGGTGTGGCCCAGCCGACGCCACAGCTCCTCGGCGATGTGCGGGGCCAGCGGGGCGACCAGCAGCACCAGCCGCTCCGCGACCGTGCGGGAGACCGCGCCGCCGGACTTGGTCAGGTGGTTGTTCAGTTCGGTGATCTTGGCGATGGCGGTGTTGAAGCGCATCGCGGCCATGTCCTGCGCGACGCCGTCGATCGCCTTGTGCAGGGCGCGCAGCGTGTCCTCGTCGGGCTCGGCGTCGACCACGGTGACCTCACCGGTCGACTCGTCCACGATGTTGCGCCACAGCCGCTGCAGCAGCCGGTACTGGCCGACCACCGCGCGCGTGTCCCAGGGGCGCGACACGTCCAGCGGGCCCATCGCCATCTCGTACAGGCGCAGGGTGTCGGCGCCGTACTCGGCGCAGATCTCGTCCGGCGTCACGGCGTTCTTCAGGGACTTGCCCATCTTGCCCAGGACGCGGGAGACCTTCTCGCCCTGGTACCAGAAGCCGCCGTCGCGCTCCTCGACCTCGGCCGCCGGCACTGCGATCCCGCGCGCGTCCCGGTAGACGAAGGCCTGGATCATGCCCTGGTTGTACAGCTTGTGGAAGGGCTCGGCCGAGGAGACGTGGCCCAGGTCGAACAGGACCTTGGACCAGAAGCGCGCGTACAGCAGGTGCAGCACGGCGTGCTCGGCGCCGCCGACGTACAGGTCGACGCCACCGGTCGGCATGCCCTCGCGGGGGCCCATCCAGTACTGCTCGACGGCCGGGTCGACCAGCTTCTCGGAATTGTGCGGGTCCAGGTAGCGCAGCTCGTACCAGCAGGAACCGGCCCAGTTGGGCATGGTGTTGGTCTCGCGGCGGTACTTCTTGGGGCCGTCGCCCAGGTCCAGGGTGACGTTCACCCAGTCCTCGTTGCGGGACAGCGGGGTCTCCGGGCGGGTGTCCGCGTCGTCCGGGTCGAAGGTGCGCGGCGAGTAGTCGTCCACCTCCGGCAGTTCCAGCGGCAGCATCGACTCGGGCAGCGAGTGGGCGACGCCGTCCTCGTCGTAGACGATCGGGAAGGGCTCGCCCCAGTACCGCTGGCGGCTGAACAGCCAGTCGCGCAGCCGGAAGTTGACGGTGCCCTCGCCGATGCCGCGGTCGGCCAGCCAGGCGGTGATCCTCGCCTTGGCCTCGGTGACGCCCAGGCCGTCCAGGGAGATCTCGTCGTTGGCGGAGTTGACCAGCTCGGCCTCGTAGGAGGCGAAGGCGTCGTCCCAGGTGGACGGGTCGGTGCCGCGGTCGTCCGAGGGCTCCACGACGCAGCGCATCGGCAGCTCGAAGGCGCGCGCGAAGGCGAAGTCGCGGCTGTCGTGCGCCGGGACGGCCATGATGGCGCCGGTGCCGTAGCCCATCAGGACGTAGTCGGCGATGAAGACCGGGACCCGCTCGCCGCTGACCGGGTTGGTCGCGTACGCGCCGGTGAAGACGCCGGTCTTGTCCTTGGCCTCGGCCTGGCGCTCGACGTCGGACTTGGAGGCGGCCTGCTTGCGGTAGGCGTCGACGGCCTCGGCGGGGGTGGCGTGGCCGCCGGTCCACACGTCGTGGGTGCCTTCGGGCCAGGCGGCCGGGACGATCTTCTCGACCAGGTCGTGCTCGGGCGCCAGGACCATGTAGGTGGCGCCGAACAGGGTGTCCTGGCGGGTGGTGAAGACGGTGATGGCACCGGCGTCGCCGACCTGGAAGTCGACGCGGGCGCCCTCGGAGCGGCCGATCCAGTTCCGCTGCTGCAGCTTGATGGCCTCGGGCCAGTCCAGCGCGTCCAGGTCGTCCAGCAGGCGGTCCGCGTAGGCGGTGATCCGCATGTTCCACTGGCGCAGCTTGGACTTGAAGACGGGGAAGTTGCCGCGCTCGGAGCGTCCGTCGGCGGTGACCTCCTCGTTGGCCAGGACGGTGCCCAGGCCGGGGCACCAGTTGACCGGCGCGTCGGAGGCGTACGCCAGGCGGTACTCGCCCAGGACGTCGGAGCGCTCGGCGGCGCTCAGCTCGCTCCACGCGCGCGTGGTGCCGGGGACCTCACGGGTGCCGTCGGCGAACTGCTCGACCAGCTCGGCGATCGGACGGGCCTTTCCGGCCTCCGTGTCGTACCAGGAGTTGAAGATCTGCAGG
Organism: Streptomyces cinereoruber; assembly: GCF_009299385.1. Taxonomy (NCBI): domain Bacteria; kingdom Bacillati; phylum Actinomycetota; class Actinomycetes; order Kitasatosporales; family Streptomycetaceae; genus Streptomyces; species Streptomyces cinereoruber. Next base: position 2,586,787 of record NZ_CP023693.1, read on the forward strand.
AAGATCCACTGGGTCCACTTGTAGTACTCCGGGTCGATCGTGGCGAACGACCGGCGCTTGTCGTGGCCCAGGCCCAGCCGGCGCAGCTGGACCTTCATGTTCTCCATGTTGGCCTCGGTGGACACGCGCGGGTGCGTGCCCGTCTGCACGGCGTACTGCTCGGCCGGCAGGCCGAAGGCGTCGAAGCCCAGGGTGTGCAGCACGTTGTGGCCGGTCATGCGCGCGTGGCGGGCGAAGACGTCCGTCGCGATGTAGCCCAGCGGGTGGCCGACGTGCAGTCCCGCGCCCGAGGGGTACGGGAACATGTCCATGATGAACTTCTTGGGGCGCGCGGCGACCGCGGGGTCGCCCGCCAGGTCACCGGTGGGGTTCGGGGCCTCGTAGGTGCCCTCGGCGTCCCAGAAGTCCTGCCAGCGTGCCTCGATGTCGGCGGCCATGGCCGCCGTGTAGCGATGCGGGGCCGCCGTCTCGGCGGCCGTATTGATCTCGGTCATGGTCCTTGAAGCTCCATCGATCGTCTCTGCCCACGGCCACTGAACTGCCCGAAACGAAAAATCCCCTCGCACAGGAGGGGATGCCGCGCCGACTCCGACGGGACGTCTGCCGTCCGTCGGAACTGGTCAGCGCGGCTCGGTAAGCAGGAGGCGTACGGCACGCATGGCGCCAGGGTACCGCAGCGACCACACGGGCCGCACCGGCGTTCCGGGGGCCGGGACACGAGAAAGCGGGCCACCCGATCCGGGTGACCCGCTTTCCCCTCCACGGGATCCGTGGAGTTTCTGTGGAGCTAAGGAGAATTGAACTCCTGACCTCCTGCATGCCATGCAGGCGCTCTACCAACTGAGCTATAGCCCCTTGCTTTCCGTCTCCGTTCCGGTTTCCCTCGCGGCGACAGACAGAACATTAACCGGCTCCCCGGCAGATCTCCAAATCGATTCCCGGAGCCCCTCCGGGCCGCCGGGTAGGGTCGCCGACTGTGTCCGTCTCCGTGCTCTCGAAAACCCGTGTCCGGCCGTGGCCCCTGGTCACCGCCGCGGCGGTCTGCCTGCTCTCGTTCGCGGCCTTCTGGGTGGCGCAACGCCTCGCCCACGTGAACATGCTCGACGTGATGGTCTACCGGGCCGAGGGCGAGACGGTCCGGGCCGGCGGCGACCTGTACGCGATGCGCGCCACCTCGGCGAACCTCGGCATGACGTACCCGCCCTTCGCGGCCCTGCTGTTCGTGCCGCTGACCCTGGTGGGCGTCCCGCTGATGCGGACGCTCACCACCGGCGGGAACCTGCTCCTGGTGGTCGCCCTGGTCCAGCTGTCGGTCCAGCTGGCCCGCCCGTCGCTGTCCCGCGCGGACCTGTGGCGCGCGACGTTCTGGATCGCCGCGGTGGTGGTCTGGTGCGAGCCGGTGTGGACGACCCTGCGGTACGGCCAGATCAACCTGCTCATAGCCGTGGCGGTGCTCTGGGACCTCACGCGGCGCGAGGGCAGCCGCTGGGCCGGCCTGGGCATCGGCCTGGCGACCGCGGTGAAACTCACACCGGGCCTCTTCGTGGTCCTGCTGCTCGTCGCGGGCGTGCTGCTGTGGCGCCGGGACCGGTCCTGGAACCAGTGGCTGCGCACGGCGGCGACGGCGACGGGGGTGTTCCTCGGGACGACGCTGGCCGTGGTGGTCGCGCTGCCCGCGGACTCGAAGAAGTTCTGGACCGAGACGCTGTTCGAGACGGGCCGGGTCGGCTTCGCCGAGGAGACCGCCAACCAGTCGATCCGCGGCGTCCTGGCCCGGCTGATGCACACCGACGACCCGGGCATGTGGTGGGCGGTGACGGCGGCCCTCATGGGCGGCGCCGCGATGGTGGTGGCGGTACGGGCCGCGCTGCGCGGCGACAGGGCCGTGGCGGTGGTCGTCTGCGCGTTCACGGCGCTGATGATCAGCCCCATCTCGTGGTCCCACCACTGGGTGTGGTGCGTTCCGCTGCTGATCCTGCTCGTGGACCGCGCCACGCGCGCGTGGCGGGTGGCGGGGCCGGTGGCCCTGGTGTTCGCGTCGTTCGCGCTGTGGTGGGTCCCGCACGACCCGGGCCGCCCCGAACTGGACCAGAACGCGGGCCAGATGCTGCTCTCGGCCGTCTATCCGCTGACGACGACGGCGCTGCTCGTGGGGTACGTGCTGACGCGACGGAAGCTGCGCGGGACGGAGGCCGGGCGCGGGGTGAACGCCGGGCGCGGGACGGAGACCGGTACGGAGGCCCCGGAACCGCCCCTGGAGGCCGTACCGGAGCAGGAGTCCCGGACCGCGCCGGAGCGGGAGCGTCAGGCCGTGGCGAAGGAGTAGAACCGCTTGAGGGTGCAGTGCTCGTCGAGGAGCCGGCCGTAGATCGGCTCCCCCTCCAGCTCGCGGTAGGTCTCGATCGGGTCGCCTTTTATGATCAGCGCCCGCGCGCACTCCTCGCACCAGTACTGGAAATCCGGGTTGACGGGGTCCATGTCGCGCACGATGGGCGTGCCGCTGCCGCACCAGTCGCACTTCCGCCTGTGTGCACCCATCAGTCAGCTCCAGCTGTGGCCGCAGGTCGCGCGCCCCGTCGTACACCTGGTCGTGCACCAACAGGACACCCTGCCGTTGTCGCCGAGCACGTGGGCCACCCTCCCGTCCGGATCCTGTCCCCCTCCGGCCGTCCGATTCTGCCATGGCCCCGCAAGGGGGCCGGCGCACTCGGCAGAATGGGGCGAAACGACGAATCCCGCCCCCTGCTGGGGACGGGATTCGGTGACTGTGGAGCTAAGGAGAATTGAACTCCTGACCTCCTGCATGCCATGCAGGCGCTCTACCAACTGAGCTATAGCCCCTCGTGTTCTTCGCGCTCCGCGCTGCGAACAAGAAGAACTCTAGCCTGTGACCTGCCGGAAAGTGAAATCCGGGTCCGGCGGCCCCGTCACGGGGCTCAGCGGGACTCAGTCGTCGTCGCCGAGGACCGGCTCGGGCAGCGTGCCGGCGTTGTGCTCCATCAGGCGCCAGCCGCGCGCGCCCTCGCCGAGGACGGACCAGCAGCAGTTCGAGAGCCCGCCCAGGCTCTCCCAGTGCCGGGACTCCAGGCCGAGGAGCCGGCCGATGGTGGTGCGGATGGTGCCGCCGTGGCTGACCACGACGAGCGTGCCGTTCTCCGGGAGCTTGTCGGCGTGCTCCAGGACCACGGGGGCGGCCCGGTCGGCCACCTCGGTCTCCAGCTCGCCGCCGCCCCGGCGCACGGGCTCGCCGCGCTTCCACGCGGCGTACTGCTCTCCGTACCGCGCCACGATCTCGTCGTGGGTCAGCCCCTGCCACTCCCCCGCGTACGTCTCGCGCAGCGCGGCGTCGTGGGCGACGTCGTGGCCGGTGAGCGCGGCGAGCTCGGCGGCGGTGGCCGCCGCCCGCTTCAGGTCGGAGGCCACGATGGCGTCCGGCTTGAGCGCGGCGAGCAGCCGTGCGGCCCGGCGCGCCTGGGCGACGCCGGTCTCCGTCAGCTCGATGTCGGTCGAGCCCTGGAAGCGGCGCTCCAGGTTCCAGGAGGTCTGGCCGTGGCGCCAGAGGACGATGCGGCGGCCGGTGCCGGCCCTGGTGGCGCTCAGCTCAGCTCACCGTCCGGTCCGTCGGGGAGGCCGGAGGCGTGGCCGGAGGTGTCGACGCCGCTCAGGGCGGCGTGCTCGGCGCCCTTGCCGCGGGTCTTCACGGCGTCCTCGGGCAGCTCCAGCTCGGGGCAGTCCTTCCACAGCCGCTCCAGGGCGTAGAAGACCCGCTCCTCGCTGTGCTGGACGTGGACGACGATGTCGACGTAGTCCAGCAGGATCCAGCGCGCGTCGCGGTCGCCCTCACGGCGGACCGGCTTGGCGCCGAGCTCCTTGAGGAGCCGCTCCTCGATCTCGTCGACGATCGACTTGACCTGGCGGTCGTTGGGCGCGGAGGCGAGCAGGAAGGCGTCGGTGATCGACAGCACGTCGCTGACGTCGTACGCGATGATGTCGTGCGCGAGCCGGTCGGCGGCCGCCTGGGCGGCGGTCTTGACGAGCTCGATGGAACGGTCCGTGGCGGTCACAGGCAGGCTTTCGTCGGCGGTCCAGTACCCCTCCAGGGTCTCACGGACCGCCGACGGCGCCGTCTGACTTTTCCGGAGCGCCGCCGGCGGGCCCCGGTCGGCGGCGCTAGCCGGCTCCGGGTGCCTTGTAGTCGCCGCCCAGGACGACGGTGACGGCGGCCGCCCCCGTGGTCTGGCCCTTGCGGACCGAGCCGTCCGGCAGGCCCAGCGTCTTGGCGACCTCGGCGGCCGCCGCCTTCTGGGCGTCGTCGTCGTAGAGGACCTGCGACTTCTCCTGGGACGGCGCTCCACTGGCGCCCACGATGGCGTAGCCGCCGTTGGCCAGCACGATCCGGGCCGCCTCGGCGGCGTTCCTGCCGGAGCCGTCCCGCAGGGAGACCCGGGTGATCCCGTCCGCCTCGGGGGCGGTGACCTTGCCGCCGAGGATCTCCTTCACGACGCTGTCGCTCGCGCCGTCGGTCAGGGCGCCGTCCTCCTCCACCGGGAGCACGGCCGTCTTGTAGGCGCCGACCTTGGCGTGCTCGGCGAGCTTGGCCAGGGAGGCGCCGAGGTCCTTCTCGGGGAGCGAGGGGTCGAGGATCTGCTGGAGGGTCTCGATGGTGACCGTGGCGGCCGCGGGGTCGTCGGAGATCTTCCGCAGCACCCCGTACAGGACCTGGCCGAAGCGCTGGAGCTGCTTGGCGTCGGCCTCGCCGGGGGCCCGGTAGGTGGCGTAGGCGACGGCGGCGCGGCCGTTCAGCGTCTGCTGCTCGCCCTTCTTGACGAGCGGCTCGCCGCCCTTGGGGGCGGGCACGTCGGTGTCGGTGTCGGTCTCGATGCCGCTGACGACCTCGACCAGGTTCTCCAGGTACGGGGTGTCCAGGCGCCAGGTGCCGGCGATCTTCGTCCCGAGGAGGTTGCCGATCGACTCCCGGGTGCCGCTGGAGCCGTCGTCCTCGACCGACTTGCCGAGGGTGGTCGCGGAACCCTCGGCGTCGGCGACGACGACCGAGTTGGGGAGCAGGACGGTGGTGCCCTGGCGGGTGGTCGCGTTCTCCACGAGGAGGGCGGTGGAGGTTCCGCCGTTCGTGGTGTCGTGGAGGTGGACCACGATGGTGTCGCGCTTCTGGGGGCCGGTCGCGGTGGCCCCCTTCTTCTCCGGTTCGGAGGTGCCGGGGAGCAGGCCCGCGGACCACAGGTAGCCGACGCCGCCGACGACGGCGAGCACGAGGACGACGACGAGCGCGACGATCCGGTTGCGGCCCCGCCGCCTGGCCTCCTCGCGCCGCTCCGAACGGCTCTCGGTGAACTTGAGCCAGTCGATGACGTCCTCGGAGTCCTCGTCGGGCTCCTCGATGAACGAGAACTGCTCGGTGCGGTACTCGCGGTCGTCGCCGTCCGTACGGGACGGGGCGGGGCGTGGCGTCCGCCCCGGGGCGGACCGCTCGGAGGCGGGGCGCTGGCCGGGGACGCCGGGCGGGGCGGCGACGGGCGCGGCCGGGGCCTCGGGGGCCGGCCGCGCGGGCTCGGGCCCGGACTGCGGCTGGTACTGGGGGTGGCTCTGGGGCTGCGGGTGGGCCTGGGGCTGGACGGCCCACTGCTGTCCGGTCCCGGCCCCGGCGCCGACCCCGGTGTCGTAGGAGGGGTAGGCGTAGCCCTGCTGCCCGTACGGGTCGTACGCGGGCTGCTGGGCCTGCTGCGGCTGCGGCGGCTGCTGTTGCTGGGCGTAGGGGTCGTAACCGTACGCCTGCTGCGGCTGCGCGGGCTGCCCGTACGGGTCGTAGTGCTGCGCGGGCTGCTGCTGCGCCTGCGGCTGCTGGTACACCGGCTGCCCGTACTCGTCGTAGCCGATGATCTGCGGCTGCGGACGGTACGGATCGTACGGGTGCTGCTGGTCGTTCACCGGTGCCCCTCCCCGAAGCTCACTGGCCGCGGTACAACTGGCGCTTGTCGATGTAGCGCACCACGCCGTCCGGCACCAGATACCAGACGGGATCGCCCTGCGCGACCCTCGCCCGGCAGTCGGTGGAGGAGATGGCGAGCGCGGGGACCTCGACGAGCGAGACCCCGCCCTTGGGCAGGCCGTCGTCGGTGAGGTCGTGGCCCGGGCGGGTGACGCCGATGAAGTGGGCGAGCGAGAAGAGTTCCTCCGCGTCGCGCCAGGTGAGGATCTGCGACAGCGCGTCGGCCCCGGTGATGAAGAAGAGGTCCGAGTCGCCGTTGAGGGAGTGCAGGTCCCGCAGGGTGTCGATGGTGTAGGTCGCACCGCCGCGGTCGATGTCGATCCGGCTGACCGAGAACTGCGGGTTGGAGGCCGTGGCGATGACCGTCATCAGATAGCGGTCCTCGGGTGCGGACACGGCCTTGTGGCTCTTCTGCCACGGCTGCCCGGTCGGCACGAACACCACCTCGTCGAGATGGAACAGGGCGGCGACCTCGCTGGCCGCCACCAGGTGTCCGTGGTGGATCGGGTCGAAGGTTCCGCCCATCACGCCGAGTCGGCGCTTGCCGCGCCCGCCAGTACCAGTAGGCACTTCCTGCTCTCCCATGCGTGCAGAGCCTACTGGCACGGCGGCGGCCGCCGGATCAGCGGTGCCGGTTCAGCGGTCGCGGTTGAAGCGGGTGGTGATCCACAGCAGGAGCATCAGGGCACCGAAGGCGCCGATACCGGTGAGGTAAGGGTTGAGGCTTTCGTGGTTGCCGCCGTGCTCGGCGCCCTCGGCGAGGGTGACCAGGTGGGCGGCGGCGCTGTGGAGGCTCATCTTCGGCAGACCTAACGATCGGGGATGGGAGCGGAGACTTCGCGCACATCGTATGCGGGCCGTCCGGACGCGCTCACGCCGACTCAGGCGTTCGCGTCGCGCCCCGTGTTGCCGCCCGTCCCGGCGGTGCCGTCCTCGCCGCCCGGGGCGTCCGTGCCGTCGGTGCGGTACCCGCGCAGCAGGAACCAGGCGAGCAGCACCCCGCCCACGATCGAGGCGAGCAGCACGATCCGGAGCGTGTCGCCCGGCCCCTGGTCCGCGGCGGCGGCGAGCAGGGCGGCGACGTCGGCGGTGGCGGCGGCGGCGGTGTCCGGCATGTCGGTCGTGCCCTTCGGTCGTCCTCGGTGCCCGAGTTATCCACAGGCCCCGCCACACGGTAGCGCCAGCGCCTAGTCTGGGTGCAGTCAGGGGGACGAGCACCGACTCGTACGAACAGGGGGCATCCATGACCGAGAACGACCACGGGAGCGCGCCGAGCAGGCAGCGGAAGCGGTTCCCGGGCATCTCCTCGCGGGCCTACGAGCATCCGGCCGACCGCTCGGCGCTGGTGGCGCTGCGCAAGCTCAGCGGCTTCGACACGGCCTTCAAGGCACTCAGCGGGCTGCTGCCGGAGCGCAGCCTGCGACTCCTCTACCTCTCGGACTCCGTCCGGGTGAGCGACGCGCAGTTCAGTCACCTCAACGACATGCTGCGGGACGCCTGTTACATCCTGGACCTGGAGAAGGTCCCGCCGATGTACGTGACGCAGGACCCGAAGCCCAACGCGATGTGCATCGGCCTGGACGAGCCGATCATCGTGCTCACCACCGGTCTCGTGGAGCTCCTCGACGAGGAGGAGATGCGGGCCGTCGTCGGCCACGAGGTGGGGCACGCCCTCTCGGGGCACGCCGTGTACCGCACGGTCCTGTTGTTCCTGACCAACCTGGCGCTCAAGATCGCCTGGATCCCGCTGGGGGCGGTCGCGATCACGGCCATCGTGACGGCGCTGCGCGAGTGGTTCCGCAAGTCGGAGCTCTCCGCCGACCGGGCCGGGCTGCTCGTCGGGCAGGACGTGCGGGCCTCGATGCGCGGTCTGATGAAGATCGCCGGCGGCAACCACCTGCACGAGATGAACGTGGACGCGTTCCTCGCCCAGGCCGACGAGTACGAGAAGGCCGGGGACCTGCGGGACTCGGTCCTGAAGATCCTCAACGTGCTGCCGCGTTCGCACCCCTTCACGGCCGTCCGGGCGGCGGAGCTGAAGAAGTGGTCGGAGAGCCGGGACTTCCAGCGGATCATGGACGGGCACTACCCGAAGCGCTCGGAGGACAAGGACGCCTCGGTCTCGGACTCCTTCCGGGAGTCGGCCGGGCACTACGCCGAGACCGTGCGGAACAGCAAGGATCCGCTGTTCAAGCTGGTCGGGGACATAGCGGGCGGCGCCGGGGACCTGGCGGGCGACCTGGGCGGCCGGCTGCGCGACCGGTTCGGCGGCCAGGGCTCCGCGAAGGCGGACGGCGGCAAGGCGTCGGCCGGGGACGACGAGGCCCGGGGCGACACCGGGGACGGTCAGAAGGAAGGCTGAGCCCGCGGGGCCAGCGCTCCGCACAGCGAGGGGGCTGCGGGCCGGTCCGTGGCGTACGGGTCGGTGACCGCCGGCCCGCCGCCCGCCTCGGCGGCCCGCGCCCCCGCCAGGAGCGGCTTCAGGGAGCCCGTGGTGTCCGTGTCGCAGGCCTGCGGTCCGGCTTCCGTGGTGCTGCTCAGGAGCTCGGCGCGGTGCGCCCGCAGGTCCTCGCGGTCGAAGCGGAAGTGCACCGCGCGGTGGACGGTGAAGAGGGACGCCGCGGCGACCGGTCCGGTGCCCCGGGCGGCCGGGCGGAGGGCGTAGGTGTACGTGTGGTCCGCGGTGACGTCCAGGGTGTCGGGCCCGGTCTCCTCGAAGCGGAGGGTGCCCTGGACCCGGACGGCGGGTTCCGCGAGGGCGACCTGCCGGGGGTCGAAGCGGACGAGCCAGGCGGCGAGGGCGTGCCGGCCGTCGTCGGCGGGCGTTTCGACGCTCCGGTCGAACTGCGCCAGCTGGTCGGGGTCGAGCAGCAGGCGTACGGGCCGGACGGTGGCGCCGGTGAGGACGTCGGGGTCCAGGGAGGAGGCGGTGAGGTACTTCCTGGCGATGTCGAGGGCGGCGACGACCTGGCTCGCGGCGAAGTGGGGGGTGCGCCCGGCGACCGGCGGGTTGATGCCGGCGGCTCCGACGCGGTACTCGGCGGCCGGGCTGCGGGCGAAGAGCCGCGCGGGTTCGCCGCCGGGGACGGGGTCCCGGGGGGCGAGCCGGACGAGGGTGGTCCGCAGGGGTTCGGCGCGCTGGTCGACGGGGGGCTGGTACGGGTTGCGGACGCCCAGGTAGACGGCGGTGCCGAAGGCGAGGAGGACGAGGAGGACCAGCAGGAACGCCTGGCGGGAGCCGCTCCGGGCGGCCCCGGAGGGGAGGCTGCGGACGGCCTGGGCGTGCTCGCCCATCCGCTCCCGGGCGGAGAACTCCTGGAGGCGGGCAGCACGGACGAACGCCTCGTCGAAGACGACGGATCGGTACTCGTCCTCACCACCGCCGGGGAACCCCTCGGGTGTCCCCTCAGGCGGGTCGCCACGCCCTGCCATACCTTCAGGGTAGGTCTGCGGGGGCTTCGGTAAACGCCCAGGTACACGTCAAGTTCCGAAGAGTTCCGCCATCGGGGCGGCCGGGTTCCGGCGCGGGGCCGGTGCGGGACGGGCCGGGGTCCGGGTCGGGGAGCGTCGCGGGGCCGGTTTCGATCCGGGGGCCGGGTGGGGGCTATCCGGGGGACGCGGAGCGTGCGGCGGGGGCGTGGGCCGCGGGCGGGGCCGGGTTCGGGGGCGGGGCGTCGACCCCGGTGGTGGCCGGCGGCGGGACCTGGTCCTGGCGGTTGGCGGAGGCGCCCCGGTAGACGGCGCTGAAGGCGAGGGCGACCATGCCGACCCCCATGACGAGGGCGAGGACCCAGGCGACGGGCCGGTGCCAGCGGGCGCTGCCGCGGTAGGGGCGCAGGGCGCCGCCGTGGGGGCCGTAGGGGCTGTCGTCGTCGCCGATGTCGTCGGGCTCGTAGGTGAGGCCCAGCGGGTCGTGGCCGTCCTCGTAGAGGTCGTCGTCGGCCGGTCCGCCGCCCGCGCGGGCGCGGGCCGACTCGGCCTCGGCACGGGCCTGGGCGGCGGCGAGGAGCCGCTCGACCGCGGTCGGCTCGTGGACGGGGGCGGCCCGGACGAACTCCTCGTCGAAGACCACGGCGGCGTGGACCTCGTCAGCGCCTCCGCGGTCGACAGAGTCCTCGGGGTCTCCGCCGTTCTGGAACGGCCTGCCCCCCATGTCGTCCGGCACGGATTCAGGGTAGCCCCGGAAGGGGGTTTTGGGCAGGGAGAGTGCGAACCCTCCCCGCCCGTACCGAAAGCCGTACGGGGCGAAAACCCGCCCGTACCGGAAGGAGGTGTCGGAGGTGGTGTCGAAGGAGGTGTTACCGCACGTGACCGTCGCCGGTGACGATGTACTTGGTCGAGGTCAGCTCGGGAAGGCCCATGGGCCCCCTGGCGTGCAGCTTCTGGGTGGAGATGCCGATCTCGGCGCCGAAGCCGAACTGGCCGCCGTCCGTGAACCGGGTGGAGGCGTTCACGGCGACCGTGGTGGAGTCGACCAGCTGGGTGAAGCGGCGGGCCGCGGCCTGCGAGGTGGTGACGATCGCCTCGGTGTGGCCGGAGGACCACGTCCGGATGTGCTCCACGGCCTTGTCGAGGGAGTCCACGACGGCGGCGGCGATGTCGTACGAGAGGTACTCGGTCTCCCAGTCCTCCGCCGTGGCCGGGACGACGGTGGCCTTGGAGCCCTCGGCGAGGGCGAGGGTCCGCTCGTCGGCGTGGACGGTGACGCCGGCCTCGGCGAGGGCGTCGAGGGCCCGGGGCAGGAAGGCCTCGGCGACGTCCTGGTGGACGAGGAGGGTCTCGGCGGCGTTGCAGACGCTGACCCGGTGGGCCTTGGAGTTGATCAGGACGTCCACGGCCATGTCGAGGTCGGTCTCGGCGTCGACGTAGACGTGGCAGTTGCCGGTGCCGGTCTCGATGACCGGGACGGTGGACTCCTCGACGACGGTCTTGATGAGGGAGGCGCCGCCGCGCGGGATGAGGACGTCCACGAGGCCGCGGGCCCGCATCAGCTCGCGGACCGAGTCGCGGGACTCGCCGGGGACGAGCTGGACCGCGTCGGCGGGCAGCCCGGCGCCCCCGACGGCGTCGCGCAGGACGGTCACCAGGGCGTTGTTGGAGGCGTACGCGGAGGAGGAGCCGCGGAGCAGGACGGCGTTGCCGGACTTGAGGCAGAGGGCGGCGGCGTCGACGGTGACGTTCGGGCGGGCCTCGTAGATGATGCCGACGACGCCGAGGGGGACGCGGACCTGGCGCAGGTCGATGCCGTTGGGGAGGGTCGAGCCTCGGACGACCTCGCCGACGGGGTCGGGCAGCGCGGCCACGTCGCGGACGTCGGCGGCGATGGCCCGGACGCGCTCGGGGGTGAGGGTGAGCCGGTCGACGATGGCCTCGCTGGTCCCGGCCTCGCGGGCCTTGGCGATGTCCGCGGCGTTGGCCTCGACGATCTCGGCGGTGCGCGCTTCGAGGGCGTCCGCGACGGCGAGGAGGGCCTCGTCCTTGACCGCGCGCGGGAGTGGCGCGATTTCGGCGGCGGCGGCACGGGCCCGGTGGGCGGCCCGGGTGACCGGGGAGAGGTTGTCGAGGGGCGTGAGCGAGGTCATGCCCGCAGGGTACTGGCACCCCTGCGGACATCCCTCACGTATCCCGCACTCCGAGACGTATCCCTGGACGCCCTTCCGGGCACGTCCCGGGGCGTGCCCCCGGACGTGCTCCGGTCGTCCCCGTCGGGGGTCCCGCCCCTCAGTAGGGGTGGACGCCGACCGGGGCGGCGGGCGGCGGGCCGTAGCCCTCCGCGATCCGCTGGTGGTAGGTCTCGCGGTCGATGACCTCCAGGCCCACGATCTCCCAGGGCGGCAGCTTGGCGGTCTGCCGGTGCTCGCCCCACAGGCGCAGGGCGACGGCCGCCGCGTCGTGCAGGTCGCGGGCCTCCTCCCAGTACCGGATCTCGGCGTGATCGTTGGCGTAGCGGCTGGTCAGCAGGAAGGGGTGGTCGTGGGCCAGCTGTTCGAGCCCCCGGCGCACCTCCTTCAGCGGCGACTCCACGCCCGACACGCTGAGGGTGATGTGCCAGAGCTTGGACACGGGCCGTTCCTCGGCGCGTGCCTCACGTGTCTCGCGTGCCCCATCCGTGTCGGTGGTGGTCTCGGTCTTCCTGTCCGTGGGCCTGTCCCGTGACGCGTCGAAGTCGGCTCCGGCCTCGACGCTGGTCAGGGCGCGTTCGGCAGTCCCACGGGGCGGCGCCCCTGGGCGCGCTCGTCTCACCGGCGACCTCCTGTGTGATGCGTGTGGTGCTGTACCCCGCCTTGCTCTTAACCCCCGAGACAAAGTTGACCAGTCCGAGGCGGCACTTGGGGCGGTTTTGGTGAACGTCCCTTCCGGATGGCCGCAGTTTCAGCCGTTTCGGCGGAGGCGTTCGACGGATGGCGTACGGGGCACGGCGATCGGCCGGCGGCGCGCTGTCAGGCGATGACCACGAGGTCGTCGCGGTGGACGACCTCGCGCTCGTACTCCGGTCCCAGCTCCCTGGCGAGCTCGTGGGTGGAGCGCCCGAGCATCCGGGGGAGCTCCTTGGCGTCGAAGTTGACGAGGCCGCGGGCGACGGCCCGGCCGGCGGCGTCGCGCAGTTCGACCGGGTCACCGGCCACGAAGTCGCCCTCGACGGTCGCGACACCGGCCGCGAGCAGGGACTTCTTGCCCTCCACGACGGCACGGACGGCCCCGTCGTCGAGGGTGAGGGAGCCCTGCGGGGTGGAGGCGTGGGCGAGCCAGAGGAGCCGGTCGGCGGAGCGGCGGCCGGTGCGGTGGAAGTACGTGCCGGTGTCCCGGCCGGTGAGGGCGTCGGCGGCGCGGCTCGCGGAGGTGAGGACGACGGGGATGCCAGCGGCGGCGGCGATCCGGGCCGCCTCGACCTTGGTGACCATGCCGCCGGTGCCGACGCCCGCCTTGCCGGCCGAGCCGATCTCGACGTGGGCGATGTCCTCGGGGCCCTTGACCTCGGCGATCCTCGACGTGCCGGGCTTGGACGGGTCGCCGTCGTAGAGCCCGTCGACGTCGGAGAGCAGCACGAGCAGGTCGGCGCGGACGAGGTGGGCGACGAGGGCGGCGAGCCGGTCGTTGTCGCCGAAGCGGATCTCGTCCGTGGCGACGGTGTCGTTCTCGTTGACGACGGGCAGCGCGCCCATGGTGAGGAGCTGGTCGAGGGTCCGGTACGCGTTGCGGTAGTGGGCGCGCCGGCTGGTGTCGTCGGTGGTGAGGAGGACCTGGCCGACGCGGACGCCGTAGCGGGCGAAGGAGGCGGTGTAGCGGGCCACGAGCAGGCCCTGGCCGACGCTGGCGGCAGCCTGCTGGCGGGCGAGGTCCTTGGGGCGGCGGGTGAGGCCGAGCGGGGCGAGGCCCGCGGCGATGGCGCCGGAGGAGACGAGGACGATCTCCTTCTCGCCGCCGCTGCGGACCTTGGCGAGCACGTCCACGAGGGCGTCGACCCGGTCGGCGTCGAGCCCCCCGGAGGCGGTGGTGAGGGAGGAGGAGCCGACCTTGACGACGATCCTGCGGGCCTCCGTCACGTACTGCCTCGCGCTGTCCGTCTGACCCGTCACCTGCGTCGTCACCTGCGTCGTCCTCACTCGCCGTCCCGTGGCGCCGGGCGCTGCGCGCCGCGGCCGCCAGGGCAATCTACGCGAGCCGGGAGGGCTGCCGCTCGTCCGTTTCGCTCCCCGGACCGGACGGGCCGGACGCGGCGGTGGCCGCGCCGGTGCCGCGGGGCACCAGGATCCGCTGGGAGATCAGGTAGGTGAAGGGGATCGCGACGACGGCCGCCACGAGTGGCGCGATCCTTTCGTCCATTCCGACCCAGGTGACGAGCACGAACAGGCCGGTGCTCTGCACCACGAAGTTGGTGAGGTTGGCGAGGGGGAAGAGGGCGAACTTCTTCCAGGTGGGGCGGGTGCGGTAGGTGAAGTAGGTGTTGAGGAAGAAGGAGCCGATCATGCTGAGCACGAAGGCGATGGAGTTCGCGGCGAGGTACGGCATCCACGGGTGCAGGAGCAGGTAGAACCCGAAGAACGTGCCGGTGTTGACCCCGCCCACCAGGCCGAAGCGGATGATCTCCGCGAGCCGCGCCCGCAGCGCGGGCGACCGCCCGGCGGAACCGGCGCCCCCGGCGGAACCAGCAGGTTCGGCGCCCTCGGCAGAACCGGAACCGGAACCCTCGCCGACCGCGCGACCGGTCTCCCCGACCGGGCCGGGCCGCTCCTCCCGGCCCGTCCCCATCAGCGCTCCCGCTCGGTGGTCGCGACGCGCAGGTGCTCGGCCGCGCGGTCGGCGACGGTGCGACCGGCGGTCGTGCTGCCGAGGGAGCGGTGGGTCTCCTTGACGAGGAAGTGCGGCCGGCGCTTGGTCTCGTAGTAGATGCGGCCGATGTACTCGCCGATCAGCCCCAGCATCATCATCTGCACGCCGCCGAGGCCCACGATGATCGCGACCAGGGTGACGTATCCGGGCGCGTCGACGCCCTGCGTGATGGCGTTGACGACCACCCAGACCGCGTACAGGGCGGCGAGGCCGGTCAGCATCATGCCGAGCCAGAGGGCCATGCGCAGCGGACGGTTGTTGAAGGAGATCAGCCCGTCCATGCCGTAGTTGACCAGGGAGCTGAACTTCCACTTCGTCTCGCCGCCCTCGCGCGCGGCGTTCCGGTAGTCGAAGGTGACGGTGTCGAAGCCGATCCAGGAGAAGAGGCCCTTGGAGAAGCGGTTGTACTCGGGGAGCGAGAGCAGCGCGTCGACGGCGGGCCGGGAGAGCAGACGGAAGTCGCCGACGCCGTCGGTGAGCTCCACGTCGACCCAGCGGTTGACGGCCCGGTAGTAGGTGCGGCTGAGGGCGCTGCGGATCTTCTTGTCACCCTCACGGGTACGTCGCGCTATCACCTGGTCGTGGCCCTGGTGGTAGAGCTCCAGCATGCGTTCCAGCAGCTCAGGCGGGTGCTGGAGGTCGGCGTCCATGATCACCACGGCGTCACCGACGGCCTTGCTCAGGCCCGCGAGCATGCCCGCTTCCTTGCCGAAGTTGCGGCTGAAGGAGGCATACTGGGTGCGGTTCGGGTGCAGGGAGGCGATCTCGCGCAGCTTGCCCAGCGTCCCGTCGGAGCTCCCGTCGTCCACGTAGCAGATCTCGTAGTCGACCGCGAGGGTGTCGAGCACCTGACGCATCCGCGCGTCGAAGAGTTCGACCACGTCCTCCTCGTTGAAACAGGGGACGACGACGGAGAGTTTGGTCATGGAACGGTCACTCCAGAAGGATGGACGAGAGCACGCTCTGAGGGGCCACCACCGGGCTCTTCTTCAAGCGGCACCGTGCGGTACAAGGTGGTGATGACCGTCCGGCGCGCCCTGCGTGGCCGTCCCGGTCGGCATGTCGTCCACAACGATAAAGCATGCGGTAAAGACCTTGAAAACGCGTGGCATTTCACTTATTTGTCACCTTGAGAGATGCCACAGGGCCCACAGGAGTCACCCCCGGTGAGCAAGATCGCCACAACGGGACAGAGTGAGGCGGGAGCCCCGGAAGACGGGGCGGAAGCCGGCGCCGCCGACCGGAACGGATTGTTCCCCCGGGCCCTGAACGGGGTCTCGGCCGTCGTCGCCCTCGGGGCCGGAGCCATACTCGCCGTCGGCGCCTTCCTCGGACTCTACGTGCGCCCCACGTCGGACGACTGGTGCGCCCTCTGGAAGGCCCGCGACATGGGCGTCCTGGGCATCACCGCGGACTTCTACAACACCCAGAACGGGCGCGTCACCAACGCCTTCCTGACCGGTGTCGTCTACTTCGACGACATGCGGGGGGCGAAGCTGATGCCCGCCTTCCTCGTGGTGGGCTTCGGTCTCGTCCTCTTCTTCCTCGCCCGCGCCGCGCTGCGGGCCCTGGGCCTCCCCCGGCCCGGTGCCGTGTCCCTCGTGGTCGCGGTGGCGCTCTTCGAGGCCCTGCTGTTCTTCGCGGGCACGCGCGCGTACCAGACGCTGCTCTGGGCCCCCACCACCATCTCCCACACCCTGCCGAGCCTGATCGGCCTCACGGCGGTGCTCGGCGCCGTCGTGGGAGCCCGTTCCGGGCGTCCGTGGGCCCGGAGGGCCGCCGTCGTCATGGCGGCCCTGACCGGCCTGGCGCTCGGCATGCTCAGCGAGCCGTTCACCATGGTGGCCGGGATCTTCGCGGTCGCCGCCGGACTCGTCTGCCTCCCCCGCTTCGGCCGGACGAAGGACTGGTACGTCACCACCTGGTGCACCGCCGCCTGCCTCGGCCTCGGCACGGGCCTCGTGATCCTCTACACCTCCCCCGGCGCCCGGTGGCGGCGCGCCCAGAACACCACCCAGAAGCCGCTGACGGCGGAGGAGCTGGGCGAGATCCTGCACGACTGGTCGCGCATCTGGCAGACGGTCGCCGACCAGTGGGCGTACCTGGGGGCCTTCGCCGTCGGCGCCCTCCTGGGCCTGGGCCTCGCCTCCGCCGGGCCCTCCCGCGACCACGACGGCTCCGCCGGCCGCCGGGTGCCGTGGTTCCTGGCGCTCCTGCCGGTGCCGCTGATCGCGCTCGCGAGCCTGGGCGTCACGTACGGCCTGCGCAGCGGCTACGGGCCGTCCGGCTGGACGTACGCGCGGACCTGGATCAGCTTCCTCGTTCCGCTGCTGCTCGTCCTCTGCGCGTACGGCGCGTGGGCCGGGTACCGCCTCGGACGGCTGCTCCTCACCCCGGGCCGCCCCGCGGCCCCCGGCCGCTCCGCCGCCCGCGCCGTCACGCTGGTCGCGGTGGGCGCGCTCGCCCTGGGGAGCACGATCGCCCTGGTGCGGCCCGTGTACGTCCTGAACAAGACGACGGTCCACCGCTCCATCGCCTGGGACAACCAGAACGCCGGGATCCGCGCGGACGTGGCGGAGGGCGCCACCGAGGCGACGTACCGGCCCATGAACATCGGCTGGCTGGCCGAGCCCTTCTTCACCTCGTCGTACGAGCGCGACTGGGCCGCCCAGTGCGCGGCCCGCTACTACCAGGTGGACCGGCTCCGCCGCCCCTGACCGACCCCGCCGCTCCGGCCGGAGGCCCACCACCTCCGGCCGGAGGCCCACAGCCCCGGCCGGAACCCTGACGAGGTGTGTTTCCCGTCACTTCGTCCCGCCCGTCATGAGAGGGTTCGCAGTACCTTCTCTCCCCGTGCGCGGGCCGGTGCCGGCGGCCACGGCGGAGCTCCGGTGAGGAAACACCCGTACGGGCGACTCCCGACACGCGGGGATGATGGTCCCGCGCCCGGTCCTTCCGTCACGATCGGAACGCGCCGGGCCCCGCGCCGCCGAAAGGCGCGGAGAAGCGGACGGGCAACACCAGGTAGCTTGGGTGTGTCTGGAGGAAAGACAAATGGATCGAGGTGCAAGTGCCTGACGTCTCCGTGGTCGTCATCGCCTACAACGACGCAGAGCGTCTCCCGACGGCCGTCCGGTCGGTGCTGGATCAGACCCTGCACGGCGTCGAAGTGGTGATCGTCGACGACTGCAGCAAGGACAGCACCTTCGAGGTCGCCCAGGCGCTCGCCGCCGCGCACCCCGACCGGGTGAGGGCCTTCCAGCTGCCGCAGAACAGCGGCGGCTGCGGCGCTCCCCGCAACTACGGCATCCAGCAGTGCGCCGGCGACTACGTCGTGTTCCTCGACAGCGACGACGTCCTCGAACGCAACGCCTGCCGCAACATGCTGGACGCCGCCGAGAGCACCGGTTCCGACATCGTCTCCGGCCTCTGCGTCCGCGTGCACCTGGACAGCCGCCACAAGAAGACCACCCCCTGGTACCCGTGGATCTACTCCACGACCCGGACGATCGAGTCGATCACCGAGCTGCCGGACCTGCTGACCTTCGACACCCTGTCGACGAACAAGTGCTACCGCCGGGAGTTCCTCCTGGAGTCCGGTCTGGAGTTCCCGGTCGGCATCCACTACGAGGACCTGCTCTTCTCGGCCCAGGCCTACGTCGCCGCGCGCCGGATCACGCTCATCCCCAACACGGTCTACCACTGGAACGTGCAGGAGAGCGCCGCCGCCAAGTCGATCAGCAACCGGCGCCACGAGATCGCCAACTTCGTGCACCGCATGGAGATACACCGCCGGGTGGACGCCCTGCTGGAGAGCAAGGGCTACGACGAGCTCAAGTACCGCAAGGACATCAAGTTCCTCAAGCACGACCTGGTCCTGCACTTCCGCGACCTGGCGCTGCTCGACGAGGACTACCGGCGCGAGTTCGCCGAGCTGGCCAACGGCTACCTCGCCGAGATAGACCCGAGGGCGTACGAGGAGGTGCAGCCGCTGCACGCCATCTGCGCCTACCTGCTGAGCAAGGAGGACTGGGACAACCTGCTCCCGGCCACCGAGGCGCTCACCAACGCGGGCCGCCTCACCTCCCCGCTCGCCGAGGTCGACGGGCAGGTGTACTGGTGCGACCGGCACCTGGACACCGAGCAGGGCCGCCAGGTCCTCGACGTCACCGCGCGCGGCTTCCACACCCGCCCGCTCACGACGCTCGCCCTCGGCAACCGGCTCACCTCGTACGAGAGCACCGACGGCGTCGTCAGGCTGGCCGGCCGGGTCGTCAACCCGCTGGGGCGGATCGCCCCGGACGCGAAGCTCGGCGCGGCCCTGGAGTTCTCGGCCCGCCGCAGCGTCGGCGGCAGGACCGCCCGCATCCCGGTGACCTCGGTCCGGCACGCCGGCCAGTGGATCGAGTGGGAGGGCACGGCGGACGTCGCCCGCACCGTGCGCCCGCTCGGCATCATCGACGCCGTCTGGGACGTGCGCCTGGTCCTCACGGTCGACGGCCAGGAGCTGCGCACCCGGGTCTCCGTCGGCGGCACCCCCCTGGACAACGCGCGCTCCCTGAAGGTCCGTCCACGGCTGACGACGCTGGTCTCCGACCGCTTCGTCCCCGAGATCACGAAGAAGGGCAACCTCTCCTACGTGCTCTCCGCCGAGGGCAGGGCGGCCGTGCACACCTCCTCGATGATCGAGGGCGCCATGCACGGGCGGACCGCCCAGCTGGCGAAGACGAGCCTGCGCCGCCTCCTGAAGGCCAAGAAGGACCTGAACTCGGGCGAGACCAAGCTGCGCGTCTACCACGAGTTCTACAGCAAGCTGCCGATCCGCAAGGGCCTCGTGGTCTTCGAGAGCCACCTCGGCAAGCAGTACAGCGACAGCCCCAAGGCGATCTACGAGGAGATGCGCCGCCAGGGCGTCCGCTTCGAGGCCGTGTGGTCCTACGCGGGCGCGAAGCCGACCGGCTTCCCCCAGGACGCCACCCTCGTGAAGCGCTGGAGCTGGCAGTACCTGCGGGCGCTCGCCCAGGCCGAGTTCTGGATCGACAACCAGGGCTTCCCGCTGCGCCTCGCCAAGCGTCCGGGGACCACGTACATCCAGACCTGGCACGGCACCGCCCTCAAGCGGATGGGCTTCGACGAGCCGAACACCAAGGCCCGCGGGCTCGCCGCCCAGGCCGCCTTCCAGGAGTCCCTGGACCGCTTCGACCACTTCCTGATCCGCGGCGAGCACGACCGGCGGACCCTCGCGAAGGGCTTCCGGCTCCGCGACGAGGTGCTGCTGCCCGTCGGCTACCCGCGCAACGACGAACTGGTCGAGACCCGCCGCAAGGAGGCCGAGACCGGCGTCCGGGAGCGCGGCGAGCTCGCCGCGAAGCTGGGCATCGCCCCGGAGAAGAAGGTGCTGCTGTACGCGCCGACCTTCCGGGCCGCCCCGGGCGGCAAGGTGCGCGCCTTCAAGGCCCCGTTCGACGTCCAGGAGTTCGCCGAGCGCTTCGGCGAGACCCACACGCTGCTGATCAGGACGCACTACCTGAACAGCGTGACGCTTCCGCCGTCGGTGCGGGGACGGGTCATCGACGTCTCCTCCCACCACGACATCACCCCGCTCCTCGCCCTCGCGGACGGGCTGATCACCGACTACTCGTCCGTGATGTTCGACTACGGGCTGCTCGACCGCCCGATGATCTTCTTCACCTACGACTACGACGAGTACGCCAAGGAGAACCGGGGCACCTACTTCGACCTGAAGGAGCGCGCTCCGGGGCCGGTCGTGGCCACGGAGGAGGAACTCTTCGGAGTGATCGCCAACTTCAAGGACGAGGCCGACACCAAGTACGCGGCGGCCCGCCAGCGGTTCAACGCGGAGTTCAGCGAGTGCGACCGGGGCGACGCGGCCCGACAGATCGTCGCCAAGTTCTTCACCGGGAGCGGGAAGTGACCAACCAGACCGCCGCGTCCGGCGGCCGTGACATCTTCATCGTCTCCAACAGCGTGGACGAGATGGGCGGCGTGACCACCTGGACGCACCAGATGGCCCGCGAGTTCACCGCCCGCGGCCACCGGCTGCACGTCATCGGCATCACCCCCGCCCCGGCCGGGCGGCAGCACGAGTTCCCCGAGCCGCTGCCGTACGACACCACCACGCTGTACGACGCCCACCCGCCGCAGGTGAAGCCGCTGCGCGGCCTCAAGGGGAAGCTGAACGCGGCGGAGCGGCGGCGCCACGCCGCCCGGGCCGCCGGGATGCGGGAGCGCGCGGACCGGATGTCGGCGCTCTTCGCCGCCGCCCGGCCCGGCGCGGTCGTGATCGTGACCCAGGTGTGGGCGATGGAGTGGGTCGCGCTCGCCGACACCAAGGGCCTCCTGGTGATCGGCATGAGCCACGAGTCGTACGAGGCCAGCGCCGCGTCCTCCCGGCTCGCCCGGGTGAAGCGCCACTACCGGGACGTCGACCGGCTCCTCACCCTCACCCCGGGCGACGCGGACCAGTTGATCCGCGCCGGCATGGACAACGTCGGCCACATGCCGAACGCGCTGCCGTTCATGCCGTCGGCCCCGGTGCCGCGCGAGGAGAAGGTCGTGGTCTCCGTCGGCCGCCTCTCGCACGAGAAGGGCGTCGACATGCTGCTCGACGCCTGGGCCGAGATCGCTTCCCGCCACCCCGACTGGAAGCTGCGGATCTACGGCGCCGGCGACGAGGAGCAGTCCCTGCGGCGGCAGACCACCGAGCTGGACCTCGACGGGTCCGTGGAGTGGATGGGCCGCACCAACGACGTGCTCGGGGCGCTCGCCGGGGCCTCGGTGTTCGCGCAGGCGTCCCGTGCCGAGGGCTTCCCGATCACCCTCCTGGAGGCGATGGCGGCGGGCGTGCCCTGTGCCGCGTTCGACTGCGCGCCGGGCGTCCGGGAGATCATCCGGGACGGCGAGGACGGGCTGCTCGCGCGGCTCGGCAACGCGGCGGAGCTCGGCGGGCACATCAGCACGCTGATCTCCGACAAGGAGCTGCGGGACCGGATGGGCGACGCGGCCTTCGAGAACGTGAAGCGGTACTCGGCCGACGAGATCACCGACCGCTGGGAGGCGCTGTTCGCCTTCCTGGAGCGCTGACGGACCGCGACGCGAGGCCGTCGTACGGGGCTTCGTACGGGAAAGGGCCGGGGAGGCGACTCCCCGGCCCTTTCGCGTGCGTCCCGTACGGCGTCAGACGGCGGCGGCGGCGCGGTTCGCGACCCAGCCGGCCCAGGCCGACTCGATCATGTCGCGCACGTCGTGGCGGGCCTTCCAGCCCAGCTCGCCGGCGATGCGGTCGGCGGAGGCCACGACCCGGGCCGGGTCGCCGGGGCGGCGCGGGGTGACGAGGGGCTCGGTCGTGTGGCCGGTGATCTCGTTGATCAGCGCCACCATCTCGGTGACGGAGACGCCCTCGCCGCGGCCGATGTTGATCGTCAGGTCGCGCGGCTCGCCCGCCTCGGCCCACTCCGCGAGCTTGCGGGCGGCGACGAGGTGCGCGTCGGCCAGGTCCTCGACGTGGATGTAGTCGCGGACGCAGGTGCCGTCGGGGGTGTCGTAGTCGTCGCCGAAGATCCGCGGGGCCTCCCCCGCGTCCAGGCGCTCGAAGACCATCGGGACCAGGTTGAAGACCCCGGTGTCCGCCAGCTCGGGGGTCGCCGCGCCGGCCACGTTGAAGTAGCGCAGGCAGGCCGTGGAGATGCCGTGGGCGGCGCCCGCCGCGCGGACCAGCCACTCGCCCGCCAGCTTCGTCTCGCCGTACGGGCTCAGCGGCAGGCAGGGGGTCTCCTCGGTGACGAGGTCGACGTCCGGCATGCCGTAGACGGAGGCGGAGGAGGAGAAGAGGAAGTTGCGCACGCCGGCGGCGGCGACGGCCTCCAGGAGGACCGTGAGGCCGATGACGTTCTCGCGGTAGTAGTGCAGCGGCAGTTCGACGGACTCGCCGACCTGCTTCTTGGCGGCGAGGTGGACGACGCCGGTCACGCCGTGCTCGGCGATCGTGCGGTCCAGGACCTCGCGGTCGAGCGTCGAGCCGACCACCAGCGGCACGCCCTCCGGCACCCGGGTCTCGTAGCCCGTGGACAGGTCGTCGAGGACGACGACCCGCTCGCCCGCCTGCGTCATGGCGCGGACCACGTGCGAGCCGATGTATCCGGCACCACCGGTGATCAGATAAGTCATAGCGCCCAAACCTTTCACTGAGAACTGCGGACGAACCGGCGGAACCGGGCCCTGACCACCCGGAAGCCGTCCCGGGCACCGGACACCATCCGTACCGCCAGCGAACCGTTCGCCGTCGTGTACTGCTGCACCAGGAGTACACCGTACCGGCTGCTCGGAAGCACCGATCGCCGCTGGGTTCCGGCCACCGGCCGGAGCGCGGTGGTGTACGACTCGCCGTTCGCGCAGGTCACCGTCACGGTGAAGTCCCACAGCTGGACGCCCCGGCGGCCGAGCCGCCGTCCGGCGCCGACCAGCCGGTTGAGCCGGACCGGGGCGCGGCCCGTCCAGCGGGGCTCCGTCCCGTCCCCGTCGGTCCCGGCCCGCAGGTCGATCCGTTCGGTGTGGACGGGCTCGGTCCCGCCGCGCGGCAGGAACCCGACCTCGGCGGTACGGGGGACGGCCTCCGCGAGCCGTCCGTACAGGTCCCGCGCCGTGAGGGTCAGGTCGCCGGGGCGCAGGACGGCGTCGACGACGAGCGGCAGTTCGCCGAGCGGCAGCCGGTCCATGCCGTCGAGGCGGGCCTCCGGCAGGTCCTCGGACCAGACGGCGTCGGCGGGGGTGCCGGCGTACGGCGGGAGCAGCCGGCCCGGTTTGGCACACAACCGTGACAGTCGGAGCAGGTCGCACGGCTCCTTCGCGGCCAGCAGGAAGCGGGCGGCCCAGCGGGCGGGGGCGACGGCGGCGGCGATCTCCGGCTCCCGGAAGCCGGCCAGGTGCTCGCGGGTGACCTCCCACCACTCGGCGCGGTGGTCGGCGTCGCGCAGCCGCAGGTCCCTGGCGTACATCCGCAGGTCGTGGTCGAGGAACTTGGTGCGGCAGGCGGCGGCGAGGTCCGTCCGTCCCGCCTCCGCGAAGGTCTCGACGGCCGCGCGGTGGGCGGCGGTCCGGGCCCGCCAGTTGGAGACGTCCTGCCGGGCGAGGGAGATCGACAGCTGGGCGGCGGACCGGCGCACGTGCCAGACGTAGACGGTGTCGGGGACCACGGCGACGCGGGGGGCGGCGGCGTACACCCGGGCGGTGAAGAGGAAGTCCTCGTAGACGAACCGGCCGTCGGGGAAGCGGATGCCGTGCGCGTCGAGGAAGGCGCGGTCGTAGACCTTGTTGACGCAGAGGGTGTCGTGGACGAGGGGGCGCAGTTCCTCGGGGGTCTCCAGGACGGCCGGTTCCCGGTAGAGGGCGGGCTGCCAGCGCACGTCCCTGCCCTCGGGGAGCTCGCGGCGCACGCAGACGCCGACGGCGACGGGGGCGCGGTGCCGCTCCGCGGCGGCGACCAGGGCCTCGGCGGCGCCGGGCGGCAGGACGTCGTCGCTGTCGAGGAACATGACGTACGGGGCGGTGGCGGCCGCGATGCCGTCGTTGCGCGGGGTGCCGCAGCCGCCGCTGTTCTCCGCGCGGTGCACCACCCGCAGCCGGGGGTGCAGGGCGGCCAGCTCGTCGAGCACCCCCGCCGTGCCGTCGCCGGAGCGGTCGTCGACCGCCACGACCTCGGCCACCACGGGCCCCTGGTCGAGCGCGGACCTGATGGCCTCGCCGACCAGCTCCTCGTCGTTGTAGGCGATGACGACGACGCTGAGCAGGCCCGCGGTCTCGGGCGGGGGAACGGTACTCACGGGCAGGATCCTACGGGAGCCCCCGGGCCCCTCCTCCCGGCCGGTCGAGGGGCTTCCCGGCCCCGCCGGAAGCGGGGCCGGCACCGCCGGAACGAGACCGGGGCCGGGGCCCGCCGGAGCGGGCCCGGGACCGCTAGAACGGGTCGAACTCGTCGAACTCGCGCTGCGCGTCGTCGCGCTCCGCGTCCCGGTCCCGGCGCCGCTGCGCCGCCGGGCGCGGGGCCTCCAGGCGGTGGTCCTCGCCGCGGCGGCCGAGCATCTCGGCGCCGGCCATCATGCTGGGCTCCCAGTCGAAGACGACCGCGTTCTCCTCGGAGCCGATCGCGACGCCGTCGCCCGCGCGGGCGCCCGCCTTCATCAGCGCGTCCTCGACGCCGAGGCGGTTGAGGCGGTCGGCCAGGTAGCCCACGGCCTCGTCGTTGTTGAAGTCGGTCTGGCGGACCCAGCGCTCCGGCTTCTCGCCGCGCACCCGGTAGACCTCCTCGGCCTCGTCGTACGTGACCGTGAAGCCCGCGTCGTCCACGGCCTTCGGGCGGATGACGATCCGGGTCGCCTCCTCCTTCGGCTTGGCGGCGCGCGCCTCGGCGACGATGCCGGCGAGGGCGAAGGAGAGCTCCTTCAGACCGGTGCGGGCCACGGCGGAGACCTCGAACACCCGGTAGCCGCGCTCCTCCAGGTCCGGGCGGATCATGTCCGCGAGGTCCTGGCCGTCCGGGATGTCGATCTTGTTGAGGACGACGATCCGGGGCCGGTCGTCCAGGCCGCCGTACTGCTTCAGCTCCTCCTCGATGACGTCGAGGTCGGAGACCGGGTCGCGGTCGGACTCCAGGGTCGCGGTGTCCAGGACGTGGACGAGGACCGAGCAGCGCTCCACGTGGCGGAGGAACTCCAGGCCCAGGCCGCGGCCCTGGCTGGCGCCCGGGATCAGGCCCGGGACGTCGGCGATGGTGTAGACGGTCGAGCCGGCCGTGACGACGCCCAGGTTCGGGACGAGGGTGGTGAAGGGGTAGTCCGCGATCTTCGGCTTGGCGGCCGACAGGACGGAGATCAGGGAGGACTTGCCGGCGCTCGGGTAGCCGACGAGGGCCACGTCGGCGACGGTCTTGAGCTCCAGGACGATGTCCTGGAGGTCGCCGGGCTCGCCGAGCAGCGCGAAGCCGGGGGCCTTGCGGCGCGCGGAGGACAGCGCGGCGTTGCCGAGGCCGCCGCGACCGCCCTGGGCGGCGACGTACGTGGTGCCGTGGCCGACCAGGTCCGCGAGGACCTCGCCCGCCTTGTCGAGGACGACGGTGCCGTCGGGCACGGTCAGGACGAGGTCCTGGCCGTCCTTGCCGGAACGGTTGCCGCCCTCGCCGGGCTTGCCGTTGGTGGCCTTGCGGTGCGGGGAGTGGTGGTACTCCAGGAGGGTGGTGACGGACTGGTCGACGACCAGGATCACGTCGCCGCCGCGGCCGCCGTTGCCGCCGTCGGGCCCGCCGAGCGGCTTGAACTTCTCCCGATGGACGGAGGCGCAGCCGTGGCCTCCGTTACCCGCGGCGACGTGCAGCTCGACGCGGTCCACGAAGGTGGTCATGGTGGTGCCTCCAGGGTGTTACGTAAGGAATGTCTATCTGGTAACACGCGAAAGGCGGACCCGCTTCCCGTGCCGGGAAGTGAGGTCCGCCTCCGCGAAAGATCCGATCAGGCGACCGGAACGATGTTCACGACCTTGCGGCCGCGGTGGGTGCCGAACTGCACCGAACCGGCCTGCAGGGCGAACAGCGTGTCGTCGCCGCCACGGCCGACGCCCGCGCCGGGGTGGAAGTGGGTGCCACGCTGGCGGACCAGGATCTCACCCGCGTTGACGACCTGACCGCCGAAGCGCTTCACGCCGAGCCGCTGGGCGTTGGAGTCGCGACCGTTCCGGGTGGACGATGCGCCCTTCTTGTGTGCCATTGCTCAGTCCCTCTTTACTTCGCGGCCGTCGGGATCGCGGTGACCTTGATCGCCGTGTACTGCTGGCGGTGACCCTGGCGACGGCGGTAGCCGGTCTTGTTCTTGTAGCGCAGGATGTCGATCTTGGCGCCCTTGTGGTGATCCACGACCTCGGCCTCGACCTTGATGCCGGCCAGGACCCACGGGTCGCTGGTCACGGCGTCGCCGTCGACAACGAGCAGGGTCGAGAGCTCGACCGTGTCGCCAACCTTGGCAGTGGAAATCTTGTCAACCTCAACGATGTCGCCGACAGCAACCTTGTGCTGG
This sequence comes from Streptomyces cinereoruber, assembly GCF_009299385.1. NCBI lineage: Bacteria > Bacillati > Actinomycetota > Actinomycetes > Kitasatosporales > Streptomycetaceae > Streptomyces > Streptomyces cinereoruber. Next base: position 2,613,205 of record NZ_CP023693.1, read on the forward strand.
CGACCACCGCTGCGCACGATGGCGTACACGCGGATCTCTCTCTCACTCGGGATGAAACCTCTGACGCCAGCCGCCCGCACGGACCCGGGGGTCCGCGGCGTTCCGGAATCGGACGAGCGGCCTCTCCCGACGAGCGGGAGGGAGGTGCTCAGAGGCGCGGCGCGCCGACAGACGCGCCGACGGTCTAGGTTACGGGCGGCCGACGCGGGGGGTCAAATTCGCCCGGGACGGCCCGGGCCGCCCCTCCCCCGCGCTTTCGCGTACGTCCACGTACGTCCGCGCACGGAGGGAGGGGCGGCCCGTGCCCGCCGGTCAGTCCTGGGCCGGGGAGGCGGTCTTCTCGGCCGCCTTCTTGGCCGTGGTCTTCTTGGCGGTCGTCTTCTTCGCCGCGGTCTTCTTGGTCGCCGCCGTCTTCTTGGCGGCGGTCTTCTTGGCCGTGGCCTTCTTCGCCGTGGTCTTGCGCGCCGCCGTCTTCTTGGCGGGGGCGGGCTCGGCCTCGGCGTCCGCGACCTCGGTGTCCGCGGCCTCGGGCTCCTCGGCGGCCGGGGCCGTGGCGACCACGACGACGGCTTCCTCGGCGCCCGCGGGCGAACCGGCGGGGGCGGTGGCCTTGCGGACCACCCGGCGGCGGGCACGCGGCGGGGCGGCCACGGGGGCCTCCTCGACGGCGGGCTGCTCCGGGGCGGGCTCCTCGGCCGCGACGGCCTCGGGCTCCGGCTCCGGCTCCGCGACGGGAGTCACGTCGGCCTCGGCCTCGGTCACCGTCTCCACGACGGTGACCGGCTCGGCCGGCTCCGTGGTCGAGACGACCGGGGAGGTCGCCCGGCGGGTGGCACGGCGACGGCCGCGCGGGGCCGGGGCGGCGGGCTCCTCGACCACGGCCTCGGCCACGGTCTCCGCCACGGGGGCGGCCTCGGGCTCGACGGCCTCGGGCCCGGCGGCCGGCTCGGCCACCGGCTCCGCCACGACGGGCTCGGCCTCGGTCACGGTCTCCACGACGGGAGCCGGGGCGACCGGCGTCGGAGCGACCGGCGTCGAGGCGACCGGGGCGGTCACCCTGCGGGTCGCGCGACGGCGGCCACGGCCGCGCGTGGCGGCCGCCTCCGCCTCGGCGACGGAGCCGTACAGCTCCTCGTCCGGGGCGATCGGCACCGGCACGGCCACCGGGGCGGCCAGCTCCGCCGCGACCTCGGCCTCGGTCTCGACCTCGTGGGCCGCGTCCTCGGCACCGGTCTCCACGGCCTCGGCGTGCTCGTGCTCGTGGACGTGCCCGTCGCCGCCACGGCCGCGCTTCTTCGCGCGCTTGCCGCCGCCACCGCCGCCGGGGGTGGTCGGCTGCTCCATGTGGACGATGACGCCGCGCCCGTTGCAGTGGACGCAGGTCTCGGAGAAGGACTCCAGGAGGCCCTGGCCGACCCGCTTGCGGGTCATCTGGACCAGGCCCAGCGAGGTGACCTCGGCCACCTGGTGCTTGGTCCGGTCCCGGCCCAGGCACTCCAGGAGGCGGCGCAGCACCAGGTCGCGGTTGGACTCCAGGACCATGTCGATGAAGTCGATGACGACGATGCCGCCGAGGTCGCGCAGCCGCAGCTGGCGCACGATCTCCTCGGCCGCCTCCAGGTTGTTCCTGGTGACGGTCTCCTCCAGGTTGCCGCCCTGGCCGGTGAACTTGCCGGTGTTGACGTCGACGACGATCATCGCCTCGGTCTTGTCGATCACCAGCGAGCCGCCGGACGGCAGCCAGACCTTGCGGTCGAGCGCCTTCATCAGCTGCTCGTCGATCCGGTACGTCGCGAAGACGTCGACCTCGCTCGTCCACTTGGACAGGCGGTCGGTCAGGTCCGGGGCGACGTGGCCGACGTACCCGTGGATGGTCTCCCACGCGTCGTCGCCGCTGACGATGACCTTGGAGAAGTCCTCGTTGAAGATGTCGCGGACGACCCGGACGGTCATGTCCGGCTCGCCGTAGAGCAGCGTCGGGGCGTTGCCGCTCTTCGCCTTCTTCTGGATGTCCTCCCACTGCGCCTGCAGGCGCTCGACGTCGCGGCGCAGCTCGTCCTCGCTCGCGCCCTCGGCGGCGGTGCGCACGATGACGCCCGCGTCCTCGGGGACGATCTTCTTGAGGATGGTCTTCAGGCGCGCGCGCTCGGTGTCGGGGAGCTTGCGGCTGATGCCGGTCATCGAACCCTCGGGCACGTACACGAGGTAGCGGCCGGGCAGGGAGACCTGGCTGGTCAGGCGGGCGCCCTTGTGGCCGATCGGGTCCTTGGTGACCTGGACGAGGACCGACTGGCCGGACTTGAGGGCGGACTCGATGCGGCGGGGGCCGTGGCCCATGCCGAGCGCCTCGAAGTTGACCTCGCCGGCGTACAGGACGGCGTTGCGGCCCTTGCCGATGTCGACGAAGGCGGCCTCCATGGACGGCAGGACGTTCTGGACCTTGCCCAGGTAGACGTTGCCGACGTACGAGGTGGCCTGCTCCTTGTTGACGTAGTGCTCGACGAGCACGTTGTCTTCCAGGACGCCGATCTGGGTGCGCTCGCCGTTCTGGCGGACGACCATGACGCGCTCGACGGCCTCGCGGCGGGCGAGGAACTCGGCCTCGGTGATGATCGGGACGCGGCGGCGGCCCTGCTCGCGGCCTTCCCGGCGGCGCTGCTTCTTGGCCTCCAGGCGGGTCGAGCCCTTGATGGACTGGACCTCGTCGGCGCCGGTGCCGGGCTCGGTCTTCTCGCGGGCCGGGCGGGGCTCGCGGACCTTGACGACCGTACGGACGCCGTCCTCGTCGCCCGTCTCGGCGTCGGCGGCGGCGTCCCCGCTGCGACGGCGGCGACGGCGACGGCGGCGGGAGCTGCTGGAGCCGCCGGTGAGGCCCTCGGCCTCCTCGGTCTCCTCCTCGCCGTCCTCGGACTCCTCGGACTCGTCCTCGGCGTGCGGCTCCTCGCCCTCCTCGGTCTCCTCGACCTCGGTGAGCTCCCCGCGGCGGCGGCGGCGGCCGCCGCGGCGACGGCGACGGGAGGGACGGTCCTCGTACTCGTCCGTCTCCTCGGCCTCCTCGGCCTCTTCCAGCGCGTCGGCGGCGGCCTCGACCTCGGGCTCGTCGGCGACGGTGGCCGGAACGGGCTCGACGGCGACGGGCTCGCCGCGGCGGCGGCGACGGCGGCGGGAACCGGACTCGGCCCGCTCGACGGTCTCCTCGGGCGCGGCGGCCTCGACCGTCTCGACGGTCTCCTCGACCTCCTCGACCTCGTCGTCCTCCGGCTCCACGGGCGCGGCGGCGGCGGCCGCGGCGGCCGTCTCCGGCGTCTGGAACATCGGCTCGGCGAAGACCGGGGCCTGGAAGACGGCGACGGCCGGGCGCGCGGCGCGGCGCGGCTCGCGGGCCGGGGCCGGCTCGGAGGTGAACTGCGGCGAGGTGACGCGGCGGCGGCCACGGCCACGCGTGGCGGCGGTCTCGGCGGCGGCGACCTCGGCCTCGTCGGCGGCGATCTGCGCGACGGCGGCCTCGGGCAGCGACTCGCCGGCGGCGGGCGTCTCGGCGGCCGGAGCCTCGGTGGCCTGCGGCTCGGCGGCGGGCTCGGGGGCACCGGCCGGGGCGGCGGCCTTGCGGGTGGCGCGGCGGCGGGTGCGCGGCGCGGGGGCTTCGGCCTCGGCCTCGACCGGGGCGGCCTCGGGGGCGGTCTCGGCGACCGGCGCGGGGGCCTCCTCGGCGGCGGCGGGCGCACCGGCCGGAGCGGTGGCCTTACGAGTGGCACGGCGGCGGGTACGGGCCGGCGGGGCGGCCTCGGTCTCGGCCTCGACCGGAGCGGCCTCCGCGACCGGCTCGGCGGCGGCCTCGGGCGCCGGGGTCTCGTCGGCGGGGGTCTCGTCGGCCGGGGCCGGGGAGGTCGCCGGAGCGGTGGCCTTTCGGGTGGCGCGGCGACGGGCCGGGCGCGCCGGAGCGGCCTCGGGGGCCTCCTCGGCGGTCTCGGGCGCGGTCTCCGCGACCGGCGCGGCGGTCTCCTCGGCGGCGGGCGCACCGGCCGGGGCCGTGGCCTTGCGGGTGGCGCGGCGGCGGGTGCGCGGCGCGGGGGCTTCGGTCTCGGCCTCGACCGGAGCGGGGGCCGCGGCGGGCTCCGGCGTGTCGGCGGCCGGGGCCTCGGTGGTGCCGGTGATCTCGGCGGCCTCGCCCGTCACCGGCGGGCCGGCGGGGCGGGAGGCGGCGCGGCGCCTGCGGCGCGGCGGCAGCTTGTCACCGGGGGCAGTGATGTCTTCGTTGGACTCGGGCATGCGGGGTTCTCCCGTCACGCTCCCGGGCGCCGCGCCTGGTTCCGGTCCGGCGGCACGGTCACGCCTGGGGCGAGGTGCCGCCGTCCGGGGCGCGGGCGCCGCACGGGAGCTGTATGTCTGGCTCGCCGGTTCCGTACGCCCTGTGCGGACGGCCTGGCGAAAGTCTCCTGGTCAGTGCGCGGCCCGACCCAGGTGGCTCCCGAGTACCAGGGCTGCGCTGCGACGACCGCTCCCTACGCGGTGTCCGTACCCGGCGCCGTCGCCGGGGCGGTCGCGGCGGCCGTGGGTGAAGCGGCCGTGACTGCCTCGCGGTCGGGCGCGAGCGGGTCGGTCACCGTGCCGGACTCCTCGTCGAAGAGCCCCTGCGCCAGCCTGGTCACCGCGGCGGGGACCGGCGGCGCCAGGTCGGCCACAGCTCGGAGACCGGACAGGACGTCGTCGGGTCGTACGGCAGGTGTCACGTGCCGAACAACCAGCCGCAGTATCGCACAGGCGCTGTCCAGCGGCCCATCTTCCCGGGGGTCGCCCTGGGGACGGACGGCCGTCAGCTCGGTGACCGCGGAACGGGTGTCGAAGGTGCGGACGCCGTTCTTGGTCTTGCGCTGTACTTCCACGGTCTCGGCCGCGAGAAACGCCTCGACGGCCTTCTCCGCGTCCTCGGGGGCGACGCCTTCGAGGCGCAGCTCCCAGACGGAGGCGGTGAGCCGGTCGGCGAGGCCCGAGGTGCGGGCCTCGACGGCGTCGGTGATGTCGAGGCCGGTCGGCAGGGACTCGTCGAGCAGGGCCCGCAGGGTCTCCGGGTCGCGCGCCTCGGTGAGGGCGATCTCCAGGTACTCGGCCTCGGAGCCCGTGCCGGTCGGGGCGGCGTTGGCGTACGACACCTTGGGGTGGGGGGTGAAGCCGGCCGAGTACGCCATGGGCACCTCGGCGCGGCGCAGGGCGCGCTCGAAGGCGCGCTGGAAGTCGCGGTGGCTGGTGAACCGGAGGCGGCCGCGCTTGGTGTAGCGCAGTCGGATGCGCTGCACCGCCGGTGCGGGCGGCGGGCCTTCGGGCTGTCGCTTGCCCAGTGGTTCTTCTCCTCGGTGCGGGGCGGCGCGGGTGTGCGCCGCCCACGAGCTGTGCGGGTCGCCTCGGGGGGTCCGCCCGGTTCACCCCCGCTTCCGCAGGGAGATCTCGGGGGCGGGCACCGCGCCGGAGACGTTCGTTGTACTACCCAGAGTACGCGCCCGGGCCGCCCCCGGTTCCCGGGGCTCGACCGGCCGGGCCGCGCCGACGAGGGCGCGCCAGGCGTCGCGGCGGGCCTCCCGGACGGTGGCGCGGGCGGAGGAGAGCGCGTCCTTCGCGGCGCGTCCCGCCTCGACGGCGGCGCGGCGGGCCGGGGCCCAGAGGGCGTCGCGGACCCAGTGCCCGGCGGGCCGGAGGACGGAGTTCCAGACCCGGGCGGCGGGCCGCGCGACGAGGTTGCGGCCGCACCACCGGAGCCCGTGCCAGACGTGGACCAGCGGCCGTCCGAGCAGGTTCCACGCGAGCCACTTGAGCCCGCGCCCGACGGCCCGCGACACGAACCCGGCGACCCGCCAGCACAGGCCGAGCGCGTCCCGCACCTCCCGGCCGACGGGCACGAGGACCCGGTTCCAGAGCCGGCCGACGGGGAGGACGATCCCGTACCGGACGACGGGCACGACCACGTACCGCCAGAGCCCGACCCACGGCCACACGAACAGCGCGAGGCCCAGCCGGGGCAGGAACCAGCCGAGCCCCCGGCCGACCTGCCGGAAGAGCCGCCCCAGGCCCTGCCCCAGCGGGGTGAGCACATACCGGTCGAGCCAGACGGCGGGGACGGCGACCCCGTACCGGAGCAGGGGGACCAGGACGTACCGGAAGAGCGCGGCGAGCGGGACGAGGACCAGCTTCTCCAGGAGGAAGAAGCAGCAGGTGCCGAGTGGGGAGAGCACCCGGCGGTACAGCCACACGGCCGGAACGGCGATCCCGTACCGGGCGACCGGCACGACCACGTACCGCCACAGCGCCACCCACGGCCACACGAGCACCGCCTTGAGCAGCCACATCAGGGCCGTGCCCAGCCACCCGGCCCCGATCGCGATCCCCCGGCCCGCCGGCGCGAGGAGCCACCGGTACAGCCACCGGGCCGGGAGGGCCACCGCGTGGTCGAAGAACCACTCCAGGCCGCGGCCCGCCGGGCGGAGCAGGGCCCGGTCGAGCAGGCGGCCCCCGGCGGTGAGGGCGTCCCAGGCGATGCGGACCGGCAGGACGGCGACGAGCACGACGATCCGGACCGGGATGCGGATCAGCGCAGGTGGCGTCGGGTGTTCCATGCTCATGCCGAACATGACGCGACGGCCCGGCGGAGGGTTCACCCCTCCGCCGGGCCGTCGTCCGGGGGACCTACTTGACGACCGTCAGCGGCAGCAGCTTCTTGCCGGTCGGGCCGATCTGGATGTGCGTGTCCATCTGCGGGCACACGCCGCAGTCGAAGCACGGCGTCCAGCGGCAGTCCTCGACCTCGGTCTCGTCGAGGGCGTCCTGCCAGTCCTCCCAGAGCCAGTCCTTGTCGAGGCCGGAGTCCAGGTGGTCCCAGGGCAGGACCTCCTCGTAGGTGCGCTCGCGGGTGGTGTACCAGGCGACGTCCACGCCGTACTCGGGGAGCGTCTTCTCGGCGCAGGCCATCCAGCGGTCGTACGAGAAGTGCTCGCGCCAGCCGTCGAAGCGGCCGCCGTCCTCGTACACGGCGCGGATGACGGAGCCGAGGCGCCGGTCGCCGCGCGAGAGGAGGCCCTCCACGATGCCGGGCTTGCCGTCGTGGTAGCGGAAGCCGATCGAGCGTCCGTACTTCTTGTCGCCGCGGATCTTGTCGCGGAGCTTGCGCAGGCGCTCGTCCGTCTCCTCGGCCGAGAGCTGCGGGGCCCACTGGAAGGGGGTGTGCGGCTTGGGCACGAAGCCGCCGATGGAGACGGTGCAGCGGATGTCGTTCTGGCCGGAGACCTTGCGGCCCTCGGCGATCACGTTCATCGCCATGTCGGCGATCTGGAGGACGTCCTCGTCGGTCTCCGTCGGCAGGCCGCACATGAAGTACAGCTTCACCTGGCGCCAGCCGTTGCCGTACGCGGTGGAGACGGTCCGGATCAGGTCCTCCTCCGAGACCATCTTGTTGATGACCTTGCGCATGCGCTCGGAGCCGCCCTCGGGGGCGAAGGTGAGGCCGGAGCGGCGTCCGTTCCTGGTCAGCTCGTTGGCCAGGTCGACGTTGAAGGCGTCCACGCGGGTCGAGGGGAGGGACAGGCCCACCTTGTCCTCGGTGTAGCGGTCCGCGAGGCCCTTCGCGATGTCGCCGATCTCGCTGTGGTCCGCGGAGGAGAGGGAGAGGAGGCCGACCTCCTCGAAGCCCGTCGCCTTGAGGCCCTTCTCGACCATCTCGCCGATGCCGGTGATGCTTCGCTCCCGCACGGGGCGCGTGATCATGCCGGCCTGGCAGAAGCGGCAGCCGCGGGTGCAGCCGCGGAAGATCTCGACGGACATGCGCTCGTGGACGGTCTCCGCGAGCGGGACGAGGGGCTGCTTGGGGTACGGCCACTCGTCGAGATCCATGACGGTGTGCTTGGAGACGCGCCACGGCACGCCGGACCGGTTGGGCACGACGCGGCCGATGCGCCCGTCCGGCAGGTACTCGACGTCGTAGAAGCGCGGGATGTAGACGTTCCCGGTCTTCGCGAGGCGGAAGAGGACCTCCTCGCGGCCGCCCGGCCTGCCCTCCGCCTTCCAGGCGCGGATGATCTCGGTCATGTCGAGGACGGCCTGCTCGCCGTCGCCGATGACCGCCGCGTCGATGAAGTCCGCGATCGGCTCGGGGTTGAAGGCGGCGTGGCCTCCGGCGAGCACGATCGGGTGGTCGACGGTCCGGTCCTTCGCCTCCAGCGGGATGCCCGCGAGGTCGAGCGCGGTGAGCATGTTGGTGTAGCCCAGCTCCGTGGAGAAGGACAGGCCGAACACGTCGAAGGCGCCCACGGGGCGGTGGCTGTCGACCGTGAACTGCGGGACCCGGTGCTCGCGCATCAGCTCTTCGAGGTCCGGCCACACGCTGTAGGTGCGCTCGGCGAGGACGCCCTCGCGCTCGTTCAGTACCTCGTAGAGGATCATGACGCCCTGGTTGGGCAGACCGACCTCGTACGCGTCCGGGTACATCAGCGCCCAGCGGACGTCGCACTCGTCCCAGGGCTTGACCGTGGAGTTCAGCTCTCCGCCGACGTACTGGATCGGCTTCTGCACGTGCGGGAGCAGGGCTTCGAGCTGCGGGAAGACAGACTCGGCAGCAGACATCTCGAACCTTCGTGAGCGGGCAGGGGGGCGACTCTCAAGCGTACCCCGGTGCCCGGCGGCCCCGAGCCGCCCCGGAACCCCCGGGCTCAGAGGGGGACGGCCCGGGCCCAGACCCCGGGCAGCCCGCGCTCGGCCGCGTCCGCCGCCGCCTCCTCCCTGCCGTACAGGAGTCCCCAGGTGAAGGCGGTCTCGCCGGCCGCGTGGGCCTGGACGGCGAGGTCGCGGAGGGTGGCGCGGGCGACCACGGCGTCCTGGTGCTCGCCGAGGAGGGACTGGACCTTCTTCACGCGTTCGGCGAACTTCTTCGCGGGCTTCCCGAGGGTGGGGCGGGCCGCGTCGGCGGCGTAGCGGGTGCGTTTGGCGGCCTTGCGGGCCTCGTGGAGGGCGAGGTCGCGTTCACGGCCGGGGGCGAGGGAGAGGGCGCGGTCGACGCGGGCGGCGAGCCGGGCGTGGTCCTTGCGGACGGCGCGGGCGAGGACCTTCGCGGCGTCGCGGCCGGCGGCCTCGCGCAGCGGCGGGTCGGCGAGGAGGGCGTCGAGGCGGTCGAGGAGGGCGAGGTACCGGTCGGAGTCGAGGGCGGCGACGGCCTTGCGCCGGGCGTCCTTGGTGCGGGCGGTGTCCCAGATCCGCAGCCGGGCCTTCACCGGGCCGAGGCGCAGGGGCCGGGGCGTGTCGGCGAGCCGGCCGCGCAGCCGTTCGACGAGCACCTCCTGGTCGCGGGCGACGCCCAGTTCGCCCGCGAGCCACTTGAGTTCGTCGCCGAGGGGGTCGGTGGCGTTCCGGTCGAGGACGGAGCGGTACGTCTTGAGGGCGCTGCGCAGGCGGCGGCAGGCGACGCGGAGCTGGTGCACGGCGTCGGGGAGGTCGCGGCGGACGGCGGGGTCGAGCGCGACGATCGCCTCGGCCTGTTCGCGTACGTAGGCGAGGACGACGGCTCCGGCGGTGCCGGGTGCGGCGGGCGGCGGGGCGTCGGGGAGGTCGTCGGGGCCGTGGTCCTCCGGGGTCGTCTCCGCGAGGGCCCTGGCCAGTTTGGAGGGGGCGTGCGCGGGGCGGATACCCGCCTTCCTGAGGCGCTTCTCGACGGCGTCGAGGATGCCGGGGTCCGCGTCGTCGGCGGCCTCGACCTCGATCTCGGTCCAGGAGGCCCGGGGGCCCTTCGGCAGGCGCCGGGCGCGGACGGTGTCGACGGAGAGTTCGGCGAGGAGGCCGCCGTCGGCGTCGAGGAGCCGGCGGACGTCGCGGGCGGAGCGGAGGCGGACGACGGGGACGACCTCGCCGCCGCGGACCCGGGAGCGCAGCAGGACCGCCAGGTCGGGCGGGAGGGTGTCGGAGAGGGGGGCCCTGATCTCGTCGCGGACGCCGACGGCGACGGGGAACTTCAGGTGCCAGCCCGCGTCCGGGCCGCCGGTGCGGCGGCGCAGGGTGATCGAGTCGGCGGCCAGGCGCAGGTCGGGGGTGTCGTGGTAGACGGCGTCGAGCTCCACGACGCCCTCGTCGGCGACGGTCGCGACGTCCCGGACCCGGGTGAGGTCCGGGACGTCGGTCCCCGCCGCGGCTTCGTACTTCCGCTCGATCTCGCGCTTCGTCTCGGCCATACCCCGCATCTAACCGCCGACGGGCCCGCTTACTCGGCCGAAGGGGCGGAAAGGCCGGTATCAGGCCGTCATCGGGCGCTGGACGCGGATCGACTGGAGGAGGCCGATGGCCACCCACACCGCGAACATGGACGAGCCGCCGTAGGAGACGAACGGCAGGGGCAGGCCCGCGACCGGCATGATGCCGAGGGTCATGCCGATGTTCTCGAAGGACTGGAAGGCGAACCAGGCGATGATCCCGGCGGCGACGATCGTGCCGTAGAGCTCGGTGGTCTCGCGGGCGATCCGGCAGGCCCGCCAGAGGACGATCCCGAGGAGGACGAGGATGAGGCCGGCACCGACGAAGCCCAGCTCCTCCCCCGCGACGGTGAAGATGAAGTCGGTCTGCTGCTCGGGCACGAACTGGCCGCTGGTCTGGTGCCCCTTGAAGAGACCCGCGCCGTACAGGCCGCCGGAGCCGATCGCGATGCGGGCCTGGTTGGTGTTGTAGCCGACGCCCGCCGGGTCGAGGTCGGGGTTGGCGAAGGCCGCGAAGCGGTTGATCTGGTACTCGTCGAGCATCCCGAGCGCGGTGACGAGGACCGCGCCGAGGACGCCCGCGCCGATCAGGCCGAGGACCCAGCGGTTGGACGCCCCGGAGGCGAGCAGCACGCCGAGGACGATGACCGCCATCACCATGACCGAGCCGAGGTCGGGCATCAGCATGACGATGCCCATGGGGAGGGCGGCGAGGACCAGGGCCTTGGCGACGGTGCCGTGGTCGGGGTGGATCTGGTCCCCCGCGTCGACCTTGGCCGCGAGCAGCATCGCCATGACCAGGATGATCGTGATCTTGACGAACTCGCTGGGCTGGAGGGAGAAGCCGCCGCCGATCACGATCCACGCGTGGGCGCCGTTGATGGTGGCGCCGAGGGGGGTGAGGACGGCGAGGATCAGCACGATGGAGATGCCGTAGAGGACCGGCACCGCGCCGCGCAGGGTGCGGTGGCCGAGCCAGATCGTGCCGACCATCAGGGCGAGGCCGATGCCGGTGTTGAGGAGGTGCCGGAAGAGGAAGTAGTACGGGTCGCCCTGGTTGAGCTGGGTGCGGCCCCGGGTGGCGGACCAGACGAGCAGGGAGCCGAGGAGGGAGAGCACGAGCGCCGAGAGCAGCATCGGCCAGTCGAGGCGGCGCAGGACCGAGTCGCGGGCGGTGAGCTTCACGAGCGGGCCGCGCCGGGGAGCGTACCGGGAGACGGAGAAGCTGGTGCGGGTCGTCATCGGGTCAGTCCCTCCAGACGGGCGGCGGTCCGGCGAGCGGCGGCTGTCCGTCGCCCTCCTGCGCGGGACCGTCGCTCTTCGCGGGGTCGGCCTTCTGCGACGCGGGATCGTACGGCTTGACCACGGGGGCGTCGATGGTGCCGTAGCGGTTGATCTTCGGCAGGGTCTTCTGGGGCTGGGGCAGCAGGGCCTTCTTGAGGTCCTGGTTGCCCTCGTCGTCCAGGCCGTAGAGGGCGTCGTAGATGTTGCGCACGGCGGGGCCGGAGGCGCCGGAGCCGGTGCCGCCCTGGGAGATCGTCATGACGATGGTGAAGTCGTCGGTGTAGGTGGCCAGCCAGGAGGTGGTCTGCTTGCCGTAGACCTGGGCGGTGCCGGTCTTGGCCCGCATGGGGATCTTGTCCTGGGGCCAGCCGCCGAACCGCCAGGCGGCGGTGCCGCCGGGCTCGACGACGGAGCGCAGGCCCTTGTCGAGGTCCCGGACGGTCTGGGCGCCGACCGGGAGCTTGCCGTGGGCCTTGGGCGCGATCTCCCGGACGCTCTTGCCGTCGGGGCTGATCACGGCCTTGCCGACGGAGGGGTCGTAGAGGGTGCCGCCGTTGGAGATGGCGGCGTAGATGGTGGCCATCTGGATGGGGGTGACGAGGACGTCGCCCTGGCCGATGGCGAAGTTGATGCTGTCGTAGGCCTTGAGCTGGTTGCCTTCGAGGCAGCTCTCGTAGGCGATCTGCTGGACGTAGGTGCCGCCCTTCTTGCCCTGCTTGCACCAGACGTCCTTGTTGGCCTCCCAGAAGCTCTGCTTCCACTGGCGGTCGGGGACGCGGCCCTTCACCTCGTTCGGCAGGTCGATGCCGGTCTCGGCGCCGAGTCCGAAGTCGCGGGCGGTGCGGTAGAACCAGTCCTTCGCGTCCTTGTTGGGCGTGATCCCGCCGTCGCGCTGCCACTCCTGGTGGCCGAGGGCGTAGAAGACGGTGTTGCAGGAGTACTTGAGGGCCTCGCCGAGGGTGATGGGGCCGTGTCCCTGGGACTCGAAGTTGGCGAAGCTCCGGCTGCCGAGGCTGTAGGAGCTGCTGCAGTTGTACCTGTCGTTGAAGTCGTGGCCGGCCCGCACGGCGGCGCTCGCCGAGATCACCTTGAAGATGGAGCCGGCGGCGGCCTGGCCCTGGATGGCGCGGTTGAGGAGCGGGTAGTTGGAGGCCTTGCTGGTGAGGGTGGAGTAGTCCTTGGCGGAGATGCCGCCGACCCAGGCGTTGGGGTCGTAGTCGGGCTGGGAGGCCATCGCGACGACGCGGCCGGTCCTGCTCTCCAGGACGACGACGGCGCCCGCGTCGGCCTCGTACTTCCGGCCGGTGATCTTGTCGGTCTCCTTCCGGACCTCCTTCATCGCCGCGTGGAGCTCGTACTCGGCGACGGCCTGGACGCGTGCGTCGATGCTGGTGACGAGGGTGGAGCCGGCCACGCCCGGGTCGGACTCGGCCTGTCCCATGACGCGGCCGAGGTTGTCGACCTCGTAGCGGGTGACGCCGGCCTTGCCCCGCAGCTCCTTGTCGTACGTGCGCTCGATGCCGGAGCGGCCGACCTGGTCGGAGCGGAGGAACGGCGAGTCGGTGTCCTTGGCCTTCTCGATCTCGGCGTCGGTGACGGGCGAGAGGTAGCCGAGGACCTGCGCGGTGCGCGCCTTGCCCGGCGCCGGGTAGCGGCGGACGGCGGTGGGCTCGGCGGTGATGCCGGGGAAGTTCTCCGAGCTCTCACGGATCGTCAGCGCCTGCTGGGTGGTGGCCTCGTCCGTGACGGGGATCGGCTGGTACGGGGAACCGTTCCAGCAGGGCTTGGGCGTCTTGGAGTCGCAGAGCCGGATCCTGTTCATGACGTCCTGCGGCTTCATGCCGAGGACGCCTGCGAGCCGGGTGAGGACCGCCTTGCCGTCGTCCTTCATCTTCATCAGCTCGGTGCGGGACGCGGAGACCACGAGGCGGGTCTCGTTGTCGGCGAGCGGGACGCCGCGGGCGTCCAGGATCGAGCCGCGGACGGCGGGCTGGACGACCTGCTGGACGTGGTTGTTCTTGGCCTCGTCCGTGTACTCCTTGCCGTTGCGGATCTGGATGTACCAGAGCCGGCCCCCCAGGGTGAGGAGCAGGGAGAAGACGAGGATCTGGATGACGACGAGCCGGATCTGGACCCGGGGGGTCCGGCCGGTCTCGGGGATGTTGCTCATGCTGCCTTGGCCCCCTCGGTCACAGTCGCTTGACTCCCTTGATGCGTCCGGCCCGTGAGGCCCGGTTCCGGGCGGCCTTCACGCGCAGGCCGCCGCGCTGGGCGCCGATGCTCAGGCCGGTGCCGGAGGAGAGCCAGCCGGAGGCGACGTCGGTTCCGGCGCCTCCGCCGGCGTCGGCGAGCGGGTCGTTGTCGGCGCGGCGGGCCAGGGCCATGATGAGCGGCACCGTGAAGGGCGCCAGGAGCAGGTCGTAGAGGGCCGCGGTGAACAGCAGGGAGGTCAGGCCGACGTGGCGGGCGGCGGTGTCGCCGACGAGGGCGCCGACGCCCGCGTAGAGGAGCGTGGAGCCGACGGCCGCGGCGACGACGACGGCCATGGGTCCCGCCGCGGAGGTGAGCCGGCCGTTCTCCGGGCGGGCCAGGCCGACGAGGTAGCCGACGAGGCAGAGCACGAGGGCGTAGCGGCCGGCGGCGTGGTCGGCGGGCGGGGCGAGGTCGGCGAGGAGGCCGGCGGTGAAGCCGATGAGGGCGCCGCTGACGTGTCCGTAGACGAGGGCGAGGCCGACGACGGTGAGGAGGACGAGGTCGGGGACGGCGCCGGGGAGCTGGAGGCGGGCGAGGACGGAGACCTGGACGACCAGGGCGACCACGATCAGGGCGGCGGAGAGGAGGATGCGGTTGAACTTCACGGTGTCGCGTCCCCCTGGTCCTGGCCCCGGTTCTGACCGGCCTGGTTCTCGTTCTGGTTCTGTGCCTGTTCCGGTTGTCCGCTGCCCGTCGGTTTCGGCGTGACGGTGACGGTGACGGTCGGCGCGGGCTTGGGCTTCTGCGGCAGGACGGCGTCGCGCGGGTCGGAGCGCGGGGCCTGGACGACGACGCCGACGATGTCGAGCTTGGTGAAGCCGACGTACGGGCGGACGTAGACGTTGCGGGTCAGGCCGCTGCCCGCCGGGTCGACGCGGACGATCTCGCCGACCGGGACGCCGGGCACGAAGGGCTTGTCGGCGCGCGAGCCGAAGGTGACGAGCCGGTCGCCGGGCTTCACCTTGGCCTTGCCGTTGAGGAGCTGGACGCGCAGCGGGCTGTCGCCCTGGCCGGTGGCGAAGCCGAGTTCGTCGCTCTTCTCCATGCGGGTGCCGACGGTGAAGTCGGGGTCGTTGGCGAGGAGGACGGTGGAGGTGGAGGGGCCGACGGTGGTGACGCGGCCGACGAGTCCGGCGCCGTTGAGCACCGTCATGTCCCGCCGGATGCCGTCGCGGGAGCCGATGTCGATGGTGACGGTCCAGGAGAAGCCCTGGGCGGCTCCTATGGCGATGACCTGGGCGCCCTTGATGCCGTACTGGCCGGCTCCGGCGGTCTTGAGCAGGGTGTCGAGCTCGTTCAGCCGGCTGCGGTTGCGGTCGTCGCTGCCGAGCCTCGCCTTGAGTTCGGCGTTCTCCTTCTCCAGGGCGGCGATCCGGGTGTGCCGTTCGCCGGAGTCCCGTACCGCTCCTATGGCGTTGCCGACGGGGTCGACGGCGGCGGCCACACCGTTCTCGACCGGTCCGAAGACCGCCGCCGCGGCCTGCCGGGCACCGTCGACGGGTGACTCCTGGCCGCCGCGGATGTCCACCGTGATCAGCGCGAACGCGATGGCGATCAGCAGTACCAGGAGCAGCCGGCTCTCTCGTGTGTCCCTCACGTGCGGCGGCCGTGCCTTTCCTCGTGGTTCGTCTGTTCCGTTGTTCCGTGGTGCACCGGGTGTGCCGGGGGGCCCGGGTCGGTGCGGTAGTTCTACCGCACCGACCCGGTCCGTGGTGCTAGCGGCGCGGCTGCGCGTCGAGGACCTGCTGGAGGGCCTCGAACTCCTCCACGCACTTGCCGGAGCCGAGCGCCACCGAGTCCAGCGGGTCCTCGGCGATGTGGATCGGCATGCCGGTCTCGTGGCGGAGCCGCTCGTCGAGGCCGCGCAGCAGGGCGCCGCCACCGGTGAGAACGATGCCGCGGTCCATGACGTCACCGGAGAGCTCCGGCGGGCACTTGTCGAGGGTGGTCTTCACGGCGTCGACGATCGCGTTGACCGGCTCCTCGATGGCCTTGCGGACCTCGGCGGCGGAGATGACCACGGTCTTGGGGAGGCCGGAGACGAGGTCGCGGCCGCGGATCTCGGTGTGCTCGTCCTTCTCCAGGTCGTAGGCGGAGCCGATGGTGATCTTGATCTGCTCGGCCGTGCGCTCGCCGAGGAGGAGCGAGTACTCCTTCTTGACGTGCTGGATGATCGCGTTGTCCAGCTCGTCGCCGGCGACCCGGATGGACTGTGCCGTGACGATTCCGCCGAGGGAGATGACGGCGACCTCGGTGGTGCCGCCGCCGATGTCCACGACCATGTTGCCGGTGGCCTCGTGGACGGGGAGGCCGGAGCCGATGGCCGCCGCCATGGGCTCCTCGATGATGTGCACCTGGCGGGCGCCGGCCTGGGTGGAGGCCTCGATGACGGCGCGGCGCTCGACTCCGGTGATGCCGGAGGGCACGCAGACGACGACCCGGGGGCGGGCCAGGTAGCGGCGCTTGTGGATCTTGAGGATGAAGTAGCGGAGCATCCGCTCGGTGATCTCGAAGTCGGCGATCACGCCGTCCTTGAGCGGGCGGACGGCGACGATGTTGCCGGGGGTCCGGCCGATCATCTTCTTCGCCTCGGCGCCGACCGCGAGGATGCCGCCGGTGTTGGTGTTGATGGCGACGACGGACGGCTCGTTCAGAACGATGCCTCGACCCCTGACGTACACCAGCGTGTTGGCGGTCCCGAGGTCGACAGCCATGTCACGGCCGATGAACGACATTGAGTTCCCCTTGATTTCCCATGGCTGAGAGTGGTGCGGCGTGGAGTTTTCCATCGTAGTGCTGCCCGCCCGGATGCCGCGCGGTGGTCCACCTCTGTACAGGTGACGGCAGGATGCGGCGATCCGTTCCCGGGATTGTCGTTCATATGCCTGGGGGCGACCGAATTCCTTCGGTCGCCCCAGCGGGATGGTGCGTTCGGCTGACGCCGGGTCAGGCGGGACCCGGAGCAGACGGGGTACGGGCCGGACGGAGTACGGGCCGGGCCGCGTACTGGTAGGGCCGCGTACGGGCCGGGCCGCGTACGGATCAGGCGAGGCCCGGGAAGAAGATCTTCAGCTCGCGGAGGGCCGACTCCTCGGAGTCCGAGGCGTGGATCAGGTTCTCGCGGACGATGGTGCCGAAGTCGCCCCGGATCGAGCCCGGCGCTGCGGCGATCGGGTCGGTCGGGCCGGCGAGCTGCCGGACGCCCTCGATGACCCGCTCGCCCTCGACCACGAGCGCGACGACGGGGCCGGAGGACATGAAGCCCATCAGCGGCTCGTAGAAGGGCTTGCCCTTGTGCTCGCCGTAGTGCTGCTCCAGCGTCTCCTGGTCCAGCTCGCGCAGCTCCAGGGCCGCGAGCGTCCAGCCGGCCTTGCGCTCGATGCGGCCGATGATCTCGCCGACCAGACCGCGGCGGACGGCGTCGGGCTTGAGCAGGACGAGCGTGCGCTGGCTCACGGGGGAACTCCTTCGGGAAAAGCGGTGTGCGGGCCTCCGAGGCTACAGGGCCCGCACGTGCCCCGATTACGCAGCGTCAGGCTCTGCCGGGCCCTGGGCGGCCTGGGCGGCCCAGCGGGCCTTGACCTCGTCCACCTGGCGGCCGTAGTGGACCGAGGCCCACCACAGGGCGGCGAAGGCCGCGCCGAGGAAGAACATGACCGGGACGAAGAAGCCGCTGGCGACCAGGCCGATCTGGAGGGCCCAGCCGAGCTGGACGCCGCCGGGCCGGGTGATCATCCCGCAGAGCAGGACCGAGAAGACCATGGCCACGCCGCAGACCCACCAGACGGTGGACATCGCGAGCGTGTCGTCCTTCATGGCGACGAGCCCGGCGAAGCCGATCACGAAGAACTCGCCGATGAGCGTCGAGGAACAGAGCGTGCGCATGGGTTTCAGCCCCTCTTGAGCAGCAGCCGGGCGTCGCCGACCGTGAAGATCGAACCGGTCACGAGGACACCCGCGCCGCCGTACTCGGCCTCTTCCTCCGCGAGGGTGATCGCCGCCTCGATGGCGTCGGGCAGCCGCGGCTCCACGACGACCCGGTCCTCGCCGAAGACCTCGACCGCGAGCGCGGCGAGCGCGTCCACGTCGGTGGAGCGGGGGTTGGAGTTCGTGGTGACCACGACCTCCGCGAGGATCGGCTCGAAGGCCTCCAGGACCCCCTTGGCGTCCTTGTCGGCGCTGGTGGCGACCACGCCGACGAGCCGGGAGAAGCCGAAGGCCTCGCTGATGCCCTCGGCGGTCGCCCGCGCGCCGTGCGGGTTGTGCGCGGCGTCCAGGACGACGGTCGGGGAGGAGCGGACGATCTCCAGGCGGCCGGGCGAGGCGACCCGCGCGAACGCCTGACGGACCGTGTCCACGTCGAGGGTGCGGGCGTGCTGCGCGCCGATGCCGAAGAAGGCCTCGACGGCGGCGAGCGCCACGGCCGCGTTGTGCGCCTGGTAGGCGCCGTGCAGCGGCAGGAAGACGTCCTCGTACTCGCCGCCGAGTCCGCGCAGGGTGAGGAGCTGGCCGCCGACCGCGACCTCGCGGGAGGCGACGCCGAACTCCATGCCCTCGCGGGCCACGGTGGCGTCCGCCTCGACGGCCTTCTTCAGGAGGACCTGGGCGGCGTCGACGGGCTGCTGGGCCAGGATGACGGTCGCGCCGGGCTTGATGATCCCGGACTTCTCGGCCGCGATCTCGGCGGGGGTCTCCCCGAGCCGGTCGGTGTGGTCGAGGTCGATGGGGGTGACGACGGCGACGGAGGCGTCGATGACGTTGGTGGCGTCCCAGGTGCCGCCCATGCCGACCTCGATCACGGCCACGTCGACCGGGGCGTCGGCGAAGGCCGCGTACGCCATGCCGGTGAGGACCTCGAAGAAGGAGAGGCGGTACTCCTCGCGGGCGTCGACAAGGTCCACGTACGGCGCGATGTCCCGGTACGTCTCGATGAACCGCTCGGCGGAGATCGGGGCGCCGTCGAGGCTGATGCGCTCGGTGATGGTCTGCACGTGCGGCGAGGTGTACCGGCCGGTGCGCAGCTCGAAGGCGCCGAGCAGGGCCTCGATCATGCGGGCCGTCGACGTCTTGCCGTTGGTGCCGGTGATGTGGATGGTCGGGTACGCGCGCTGCGGCTCGCCGAGGACGTCCATCAGGGCGGCGATGCGGGTGACCGAGGGCTCCAGCTTGGTCTCGCCCCAGCGGGTGGACAGCTCGGTCTCGACCTCGCGCAGCGCCTTGTCGAGCTCCGGGTCCTCGGGGCGGCTCGGCACGGGGTCGCCCTGGGGCGGTCCGGCCTGGGTGCGCAGGGTGCGGCTGCCGGCCTCGATCACCGCCAGGTCGGGATCGCGGTGGGTCTCGTTGTCGACGATCTCGTCGAAGGCGTCGGGGGCGCCGGTCGGGTCGTCGGGCGTGTCGGACGGGTCGCGGGGCTCACTCACGGGGCCAGTCTACGGAGCGGCTCCGGCGGGGCCGCGAACCCACCCCGTCCCGGCTCCCGGCCCTTGCGCCCCCGCGCTCCCGTCCGCGTCCGGGCACGGGGGCTTCACGAGTCGCCCACATATGATAATCGTCTGAGTTTCGGCCCCGTGGGGCGGCCGGACACGACCACCACACGGGACGACTTCACCATGACCGCTCCGATAGAGACCGCTCCGGACACACACGTCCCGGAGCGGCAGGACAGGGCTTCCGCGACGGGGGGACGACGGTTCGCCGACCGTCTGCGCGTCAGCGAGAAGGCGGCGGCACTGTCCGCCGCGATCCTGTCCATGACGGCCTTCTGCGTGGGCATGGCCGTCCACGGCACGTACCCCTTCGGGCCGAGCACGCGCGCGATGAACGACCTGCGCCACCAGTACGTGCCGTTCCACGCGCACCTGTGGGACCTCCAGCACGGAACGGCCCAGGGCGACCTGCTGTTCAACTGGCAGAGCGGCTTCGGCAACGGCTTCCTCGCGGAGTTCTTCACCTACCTGAGCAATCCGCTGTCCTGGATCACCGGGCTCTTCCCCCGCCAGTACGTCGACTTTCCGGTCTTCCTCGTCTCCCTCCTGAGCATCGGCCTCGCCGCGGCCGCCATGACGGTCTTCCTCGGCCGCCTGCGCCCCGGCTCACCCTGGCTGCGGGCCCTGCTCGCCACCGGCTACGCCGTCTGCGGCTGGACCGTGCTCGACGCGAGCATCGTCCCCATGTGGATGACCGGCCTCGTCGCGCTGCCGCTGCTCTGCATCGCCGTCGACGACTGCCTGAAGGGCCGCCGCTGGGTCCTGGGCGTCCTCCTGTTCGCCCTGTGCTGGTTCGCGAACTTCTACAGCGCCGCGATGGCCACCCTCGGCGCGGCGCTCGTCCTCCTGCTCCGGCTGCTCCTGAGCGACACCGGTTGGCGCACCCGCCTCCGCGTCCTGGGCCGGGCCGCCGGCACGGCCACCACCGGACTCCTGCTCGCCGCCCCCGCGATCATCGTCCCCGGTCTGGCCAACAAGCAGTCGCAGCCCACCACGAGCTACGTCGTCGACGTGAGCACCGGCCCCCTCACCTACCTGGGGCTCTTCCTCCCCGGCAGCGTCCCCGAGCCCGCCGCGCCCAACGTCTTCACCGGCGTCCTCGTCCTCCTGCTCGTCCTCGCCCTCCCGTTCCAGAACCGGGTCCGGGGCCGGGAGCGCGCCGCCTGGCTCGCGCTGATCGTCCTGACGGCCCTCTCCTTCGTCTTCACGCCCACCGCCAAGGTGTGGCAGGGGTTCACGCTCCCCCACGGCGCGCCCTTCCGGGAGAGCTTCGTCCTCAGCGGACTCCTCGTCATGGCCGCGTGGATCTGTCTGGCCCACGCCCCCAGGCCGCGGGCGCTGCTCGGCGGCGGGGCGCTCCTGGCCGGCCTGGTGCTCCTCACCCACTCGGCCCAGCCCGTCAGCTCGTACGCCCTCAAGGGCACGGTGATCGGCGGCGTGGTCGTCGGGGCGCTGCTCCTGCTCCACGCGCGCGACCTGCGCCCCGGGGGCCGGGCCCTCGTGGTCCTGTCGCTCGCCCTGTCGGTCCTCGCGACCACGGCGTACGCGGTCTACGGCGTCCAGGTGGTCTTCGACACGGCCCGCCGTTCGTACAACACGACCACCACCACGAGCCTGCTGACCAAGAACGTGAACCGGGCCGCGGTCGAGAACGGGAACTGGCCGGAGTCCCGCGTCGGCGTCGCCCCCTCGCTCTACGTCACCAACAACGACCCCATGCTCCTCGGCGTCCAGAGCGGCGGCTACTACAGCAGCTACGTCACCAAGGAGGCCGCCACCGGCCTGCGCGAACTGGGCATCGGTTACGCGATGGGCGGGCGCAACCTGTGGATCCCCCGGGACCCGTACCTCAACGCCCTGATGGGCGTGGGCACCCTCCTGGACCGGGCGGGCGGCGCTCGGATCACCGCGCGTTCCGTCCCCAGCGTGCCGCTGGTCAGCCTCCGCGCCCCCGGCAGCGACCAGGCGTACGGCGCTCCGGCCGGTTCGGTCTGGGCCGACCGCCACGCGGCGCTGGGCGCGCAGGTGTACACCGTGCCCGAGTTCCAGTACGTCAAGGGCCCGGTGGCCGTGCGCGGCGCGAACGGCTGGCAGCTCAGCCCCCGCGAGAAGGGGAAGGCGTGGTCCGGTTTCACCGCCCGCTGCGCCCCCGGTGACGAGGCGTACCTGTACGCGCCCGCCCTCTCCGGCCTGTCCGTGGCCACCGGCTCCAAGCCCATGAGCAACAGCGGTCGGCCGCCGGCCGTCGTGAGCCCGGTGAACCCGCTGGGCAAGGTCCCGGCGGACGGGAAGCTGGAGTTCGCGATCGGCGCGTCGCGACCGGGCCAGGTGCTGCCGTACGACGCCGTCGGCTGCATGGACCCGAAGAAGTTCCAGGACGCCGTACGGGCCCTGCGCGCCTCGGCGCCCGTGAACCCGTCCGTCGGCGGCCACTCGGTCGCGGCGGAGCTGCCGAAGGGCTCCACCGGAACCGTCGTCGTGGCGACCCCCGCCATCCAGGGCTGGTCCTGCTCCGTCGACGGCGGCGCGGCGCGTCCGCCGGTCTCCCACCGAGGCCTGCTCGGCGTCCCGCTCGGATCGGGCGCCGACCGCTTCGCCTGCTCGTACACCCCGCCGGGCCTGAAGGCCGGCCTCGGCGGCACGGGAGCCGGCGTCCTGGTCCTCGCCGGGGTGCTGGTCGCCGGAGCCGTCCGGCGCCGCCGGGCCTGACCCGGCGACGGGCCGGACCACGAAGAAGGCTCCCGCTCCGGAGGAATCCGGGGCGGGAGCCTTTCCCGTGGTGCCGTGCCGGGCCGTCAGGCCTGCGGCAGGTTCGCCAACTGGGCCTGGATGCGGGCGATGTCCTCGTCCGCCTTGGCGAGGCGGGTGCGGATCTTCTCGACCACGTTGTCCGGGGCCTTCGCCAGGAACGCCTCGTTGCCGAGCTTGCCGTTGGCCTGGGCCTTCTCCTTCTCGGCCGCCGCGAGGTCCTTCGTGAGGCGCTTGCGCTCCGCCTCCACGTCGATCGTGCCCGACAGGTCGAGCGCGACCGTGGCCCCGGCGACCGGCAGGGAGGCGGTGGCGGAGAAGCCCTCGCCCTCCGGCTGGAGGCGCAGGATCTGACGGATGGCGGGCTCGTGCGGGGCGAGCGCGGTGCCGGCGAGCTCCAGGCGGGCGGGGACCTTCTGGGCGTCCTGGAGGCCCTGCTCCTTGCGGAACCGGCGGACCTCGGTGACGACCCGCTGGACCAGCGCGATCTCCTGCTCGGCGGCGGCGTCGCGGAAGCCGCTGTCCTTCGGCCAGTCGGCGATGACGACGGACTCGCCGCCGGTCAGCGTGGTCCACAGCGTCTCGGTGACGAACGGGACCACCGGGTGCAGCAGGCGCAGCATGACGTCCAGGACCTCGCCGAGGACCCGGCCGGAGACCCGGGCGCCGTCGCCGCCGGCGAAGAAGGTCGTCTTCGACAGCTCGACGTACCAGTCGAAGACCTCGTCCCACGCGAAGTGGTACAGGGCGTCCGACAGCTTGGAGAACTGGTAGTCGTCGTAGAACGCGTCGACCTCGGCGACCGTCTTGTTGAGCCGCGACAGGATCCAGCGGTCCGTGGCGGACATCTCCGACGGGTCGGGCAGCTCGCCCTCGACCGTGGCGCCGTTCATCAGCGCGAAGCGCGTGGCGTTCCAGATCTTGTTGGCGAACTTGCTGGAGGCCTGGACCCACTCCTCGCCGATCGGGACGTCGACGCCGGGGTTCGCGCCGCGGGCCAGGGTGAAGCGGACGGCGTCGGAGCCGTAGGCGTCCATCCAGTCCAGCGGGTTGACCACGTTGCCGAAGGACTTCGACATCTTCTTGCCGTTCTGGTCACGGACCATGCCGTGCAGGGCGATGGTGTGGAACGGCGGGGTGCCGTCCATCGCGTACAGGCCGAACATCATCATCCGGGCGACCCAGAAGAAGAGGATGTCGTAGCCGGTGAGCAGGACGGAGTTCGGATAGAACTTCTCCAGGCTCTCGGTCCGCTCCGGCCAGCCGAGCGTGGAGAACGGCCACAGGCCGGAGGAGAACCAGGTGTCGAGGACGTCGGTGTCCTGGTGCCAGCCCTCGCCGGCCGGCGGCTGCTCGTCGGGTCCGACGCAGACGACCTCGCCGTTCGGGCCGTACCAGACGGGGATGCGGTGGCCCCACCACAGCTGGCGCGAGATGCACCAGTCGTGCAGGTTGTCGACCCAGTCGAAGTACCGCTTCTCCATCTCCTGCGGGTGGATCGTGACCTTGCCGTCGCGGACCGCGTCGCCGGCGGCCTTCGCGAGCGGGCCGACCTTGACCCACCACTGCATCGACAGGCGCGGCTCGATGGTGGTCTTGCAGCGCGAGCAGTGGCCGACGGAGTGGGTGTACGGACGCTTCTCGGCGACGATCCGGCCCTCGGCGCGCAGCGCGGCGACGATGGCGGAGCGGGCCTCCAGGCGGTCCAGGCCCTGGAAGGGGCCGTGGGCGGTGATGACCGCGCGCTCGTCCATGACGGCGAGGTTCGGCAGGTCGTGGCGCCGGCCGATCTCGAAGTCGTTCGGGTCGTGCGCCGGGGTCACCTTGACGGCGCCGGTGCCGAACTCGGGATCGACGTGGGTGTCGGCGACGACCGGGATCGTACGGTCGGTCAGCGGCAGCTTGATCTGCTTGCCGACCAGGTGCTTGTACCGCTCGTCGTCGGGGTGGACGGCGACGGCCGTGTCGCCGAGCATCGTCTCGGCCCGGGTGGTGGCGACGACCAGGGAGTCCTCGCCCTCGCCGTACCGGATGGAGACGAGCTCGCCGTCGTCGTCCTGGTACTCGACCTCGATGTCGGAGATCGCGGTCAAGCAGCGCGGGCACCAGTTGATGATGCGCTCGGCGCGGTAGATCAGCTCGTCGTCGTAGAGCTTCTTGAAGATGGTCTGGACGGCCTGCGAGAGGCCCTCGTCCATGGTGAAGCGCTCGCGGGACCAGGCGACGCCGTCGCCCAGGCGCTTCATCTGGCCGGAGATCTGGCCGCCGGACTCGGCCTTCCACTGCCAGACGCGCTCGACGAACGCCTCGCGGCCCAGGTCGTGGCGGGACTTGCCCTCCTTGGCCAGCTCGCGCTCGACGACGTTCTGGGTGGCGATGCCGGCGTGGTCCATGCCGGGCTGCCACAGCGTCTCGTACCCCTGCATCCGCTTGCGGCGGGTGAGGGCGTCGATCAGCGTGTGCTCGAAGGCGTGGCCCAGGTGGAGCGATCCGGTGACGTTCGGCGGCGGGATGACGATCGTGTACGGCGGCTTCTCGCTCTTCGCGTCCGCCTCGAAGTACCCGCGCTCCACCCAGCGCTCGTACAGCGGCCCCTCTACCTCGGCCGGCGCGTACTGGGTCGGCAGTTCGGTGGTGGGCGCTGTCTGCTGCTGAGTGTTCTCGGTCACGGGGCCAGTTTAGAGGTGTCGCGACCCTGTACTGAAACGCTTTGGTTCGGTAACGGTGTGGCCCCCGCCGCACCGAGTGTCCGACGGTTCCGCCAGGATGTTCGGCAGGCATAAACATCCTGTGAGGGGAACCTGTCCATGAGTTACAACCAGCCGGGCCCGTACGGCCAGCAGCAGCCCGGGCCGTACGGTCAGCCGGGTCCCTACGGTCAGCCGCAGCAGCCGGGGCCGTACGGGTCCCAGCCCGGCTACGGGTACCCCCAGCAGGCCCCGCAGGGCGTCCCGCCGCAGCAGGCGGGCCCGTACGGCTACCCGCAGCAGCCCGGCCCGTACGGCCAGCAGCCCCCGTACGGCGGCCCCCAGGGCCCCGGCGGCTTCCCGCCGCCCCCGCCGGCCCCCAAGAAGTCCAAGGCGGGCTGGATCGTCGGCGCGGTGGCCGTGGTGGCGGCGATCTCCGTGGGCGCGTACTTCGTGTTCGGCGGCGGAGGTTCCTCGGTCGCGAACGACGGCCCGCACAAGCTGATCACCCCGGAGACGGTGCTCGGCGAGTACGAGAAGACCCCCGGACAGAACGAGTCGTCCGAGAAGAGCGCCCTGGACGGGCTCCGGGAGGACGGCGTCAAGAACGCCAAGAAGGTCGAGGCCTCCTACGAGTTCAAGAACGAGGCCAACCCCCTCGCGGGCAAGATGCTCTCCTTCGGCGGCCTCTACGGCGAGATCGAGGACCCCGAGAAGACCGTCGACCTCGCCTTCGCGGGCATCAAGGCCGAGACCGAGAAGAACGCGGGCAAGCCCAACGCGCCCCGCATGGAGGGCGAACCGCGGGAGTACACGCCGGAGGGGCTCGACGGCGCGGTCCTGAAGTGCCAGCAGGCCAAGATGAAGACCGGGGAGAAGACCATGCCCGAGGTCACCATCACGATGTGCGTCTGGGCCGACCACAGCACCGCGGCCGTGGTGATGCCGATCGACATGGCCTCCATGCTGACCGGCGCGGGCTCCTCCGCCGACGAGGCCGCCGCCACCACCGCCAAGCTCCGCAAGGAGATCCGCGTCAAGCTCTGACGCGGCACAGCAGTACGTACGGAAGGGGCGCCCCACCGGTCCGGTGGGGCGCCCCTTCCGTATGCGTACGGCCGTCAGGCCGACTTCTCGTGCCTGCCGTCGTTCTTCACGATCCGCGGGACCAGCGTCGGGTTGACGTTGTCGCGGACCACGTCGGCCGTGATGACGACCCGGGCCACGTCCTTGCGGGACGGCACCTCGTACATCACCGACTGGAGGACCTCCTCCATGATGGCGCGCAGACCGCGCGCGCCGGTGCCGCGGAGGATCGCCTGGTCGGCGATGGCCTCCAGGGCGGGGCGGTCGAAGTCCAGCTCCACGCCGTCGAGTTCGAAGAGGCGCTGGTACTGCTTCACCAGCGCGTTGCGCGGCTCGACCAGGATCTGGAGGAGCGCCTCGCGGTCCAGGTTGTGGACGGAGGTGAGGACGGGGAGACGGCCGATGAACTCGGGGATCATCCCGAACTTCACCAGGTCCTCCGGCATGACCTCCTGGAACTGGTCGCTCGCCTCGATCTCGCGCTTGGAGCGGATGGTCGCCCCGAAGCCGATGCCCTTGGCGCCCGCCCGCGACTCGATGATCTTCTCCAGGCCGGCGAAGGCGCCGCCCACGATGAAGAGCACGTTCGTCGTGTCGATCTGGATGAACTCCTGGTGGGGGTGCTTCCGGCCCCCCTGCGGCGGTACGGAGGCGGTGGTGCCCTCCAGGATCTTCAACAGGGCCTGCTGCACGCCCTCGCCGGAGACGTCCCGGGTGATCGACGGGTTCTCGCTCTTGCGGGCGACCTTGTCGATCTCGTCGATGTAGATGATCCCGGTCTCGGCCTTCTTGACGTCGTAGTCGGCCGCCTGGATCAGCTTCAGCAGGATGTTCTCGACGTCCTCGCCGACGTAGCCGGCCTCCGTGAGCGCCGTCGCGTCGGCGATGGCGAACGGGACGTTGAGCATGCGGGCCAGGGTCTGCGCGAGCAGCGTCTTCCCGGAGCCCGTGGGGCCGAGCAGCAGAATGTTGGACTTCGCCAGTTCGATGGCGTCGTCACGGCCCTGCGCGCCGCCGTTCTCGCCGGCCTGGACGCGCTTGTAGTG
Source organism: Streptomyces cinereoruber (assembly GCF_009299385.1). NCBI lineage: Bacteria > Bacillati > Actinomycetota > Actinomycetes > Kitasatosporales > Streptomycetaceae > Streptomyces > Streptomyces cinereoruber. Next base: position 2,640,012 of record NZ_CP023693.1, read on the forward strand.
GTTGTACACCGCGACCGAGAGGGCCTTCTTCGCGGGCTCCTGCCCGACGACGTACCCCTCCAGGAACTCGTAGATCTCGCGGGGCTTGGGAAGTTCCTCCCAGCGCACCTCGCTCGTCTCCGCGAGTTCCTCCTCGATGATCTCGTTGCAGAGGTCGATGCACTCGTCGCAGATGTACACACCGGGTCCCGCGATGAGCTTCTTCACCTGCTTCTGGCTCTTTCCGCAGAACGAGCACTTGAGCAGGTCGCCGCCATCACCGATGCGTGCCACGAGGTGCTTCCCCTTCGCCTGGGAGTCGCTTGGTTCGGCAACTCCTGGTGCCTCATATTCGACGGTACCTTGCCGGGCCCCCCGTTCGGGCCCCCCTTGGCACGGTTCACACGGTCGCGATTCGGCCACGAGGCCGCCGGTCCGTGGTCACCGTGCCAGGGGAAGGTCGAGCGTCAGACCGCGGCGGCCGTGCTCTTGCGGGTCGAGACGATCTGGTCGACCAGGCCGTACGCGAGGGCGTCCTCGGCGGTCAGGATCTTGTCGCGCTCGATGTCGTCGCGGATCTTCTCGATCGGGGTCGAGGAGTGCTTGGCCAGCATCTCCTCCAGCTGGCTGCGCATCCGCAGGATCTCGTTGGCCGCGATCTCCAGGTCGGAGAGCTGCTCGCGGCCGGTGCCGCCGGAGGGCTGGTGGATCAGCACGCGGGCGTTCGGCAGGGCCATCCGCTTGCCGGGGGTGCCGGCGGCGAGCAGCACGGCCGCGGCGGAGGCCGCCTGGCCCATGCAGACCGTCTGGATGTCGGGCTTCACGAACTGCATCGTGTCGTAGATCGCCGTCAGCGCCGTGAAGGAGCCGCCGGGGCTGTTGATGTAGATCGAGATGTCGCGGTCCGGGTCCATCGACTCCAGGCACAGGAGCTGCGCCATGACGTCGTTGGCGGAGGCGTCGTCGATCTGCACGCCGAGGAAGATCACGCGCTCCTCGAACAGCTTCGCGTACGGGTCGTACTCGCGCACGCCCTGCGAGGTGCGCTCCACGAAGCGCGGCACGACGTAGCGGTTGTCCATCGGCGCGCCGGTGTAGAGGCCGCTCGGGGAGAGGTTGTTCTGCATCTGGGTGTTCACCGTCCTGGTGGCGTTCGGTGGGCTGGGGCTCTGGAGCGGTCCGGCGGGGCTCAGGCGCCCGTGCCGCCGCCGCCCGGAACGCCCGAGGCGGCAGAGATGATCTCGTCGATGAGGCCGTAGTCCTTGGCCTCCTCCGCGGTGAACCAGCGGTCGCGGTCGCCGTCGCGGATGATCGCCTCGACGGTCTGGCCGGAGTGGTGCGCGGTGATCTCGGCCATGCGCTTCTTGGTGCGCAGGAGGTACTCGGCCTGGATCTTGATGTCCGAGGCGGTGCCGCCGATGCCGGCGGAGCCCTGGTGCATCAGGATGTCGGTGTTCGGCAGCGCGAAGCGCTTGCCGGGGGTGCCGCCGGTGAGCAGGAACTGTCCCATGGAGGCCGCCATGCCCATGCCGATGGTGACGACGTCGTTCGGGATGTACTGCATGGTGTCGTAGACGGCCATGCCGGCCGTCACCGAGCCACCGGGGCTGTTGATGTAGAGGTAGATGTCCTTGTCCGGCTCGGCGGCCAGGAGGAGCATCTGGGCGGTGATCTTGTTGGCGATCTCGTCGTCGACCTGCTGGCCGAGGAAGACGATGCGCTCGCCGAGCAGCCGGTTGTAGACATGGTCGCCGAGGCCGCCACCGATGGACGGCTCACCCGCGGCGTAAGGCTTCAGATTCGTCACGTATCCACCTGCTCGTCTCCGACGGCCCCGGGCCGTCTCCGCGTCTCGTTCAGAAGGCACTGCGTCTTGTCCAGAAGGCACTGCCCCCGTATTCATGGACCCTAACGCGCAGGTGGGACAACGCCATCCCGGTTCTCGAACTGTTCGCTGGGAGCGCAAGGTAGTTGGGGGCGTTCGGCGGGGTCCGCGTACGTCCGCGGGCCCGTGCGCACAGGTGTGCGCACGGGCCCGCGGAGGAGTGCGGAGAGATCGGGGCGGGGGCAGGGCCCCCGCCACCGCTCCGGACCCTACTTGTCCTCGGAGGCCTCGGACTCGGTGCCCTCGGCCGCCTCGACGGTCTCGGTCGCCTCGTCCTCGTCGTCGGAGAGGTCCACGACCTCGCCGTTGGTGTCGACGACCTTGGCGGCCTCGACGACGACCGCGAGGGCCTTGCCGCGGGCGACCTCGCCGACGAGCATCGGCACCTGGCCGCCCTGGGCCACGGCCTGGGCGAACTGGTCGGGGCTCATGCCGGAGGAGGCGGCACGGCGGAACAGGTGCTCGGTGAGCTCCTCGCGGGAGACGTCGAGCTTCTCCCGGTTGACCAGCTCGTCCAGGATGAACTGGGTCTTGATGCCCTTCTCGGCCTGCTCCTTGGTCTCGGCCAGGAACTCCTCCTCGGTCTTGCCCTGGATCTCCAGGTACTTGCCGAGGTCGAGGCCCATCTGGCCGAGCTGGTGGTGCTCCAGGTTGTGCTTGCGGGTGTTGATCTCGTCCTCGAGGAGCTTCTCGGGCATCGGGACCTCGACCAGCTTGAGGAGCTCGTCCAGGACGCGCTCCTGGGCCTGGGTGGCCTGGTCGAACTGCTTCATGTTCTCGAGGCGCTTGCGGCTGTCGGCCTTGAGCTCGTCGAGGGTGTCGAACTCCGACGCCAGCTGCGCGAAGTCGTCGTCCAGCTCGGGGAGCTCGCGGGCGGCGACGGCGGAGACCTTGACGGTGACCTCCGCGTCCTTGCCCTCGGCGGAGCCGCCCTTCAGCTGCGAGGTGAAGGTGGCCTCGCCGCCGGCCTCCAGGCCCTTGACGGCCTCGTCGATGCCGTCGAGCAGCTCGCCGGAGCCGATGGTGTACGAGACGTCGCTCGCGACGCCGTCGGGCAGCACCTCGCCGTCGACCTTGGCCTCCAGGTCGATGGTGACGACGTCGCCGTCCTGGGCGGCGCGCTCGACCGGGGAGGTCGAGGCGAAGCGCTCGCGGAGCTGCTCCACGGACTTCTCGACGTCCTCGTCGGTGACCTCGACCGCGTCGACGGTGACCTCGATGCCGGAGTAGTCCGGGATCTCGATCGCCGGGCGGACGTCCACCTCGGCGGTGAAGGCCAGCAGCTCGCCGTCCTTCAGTTCGGTGATGTCGACCTCGGGCTGGCCGAGCGGGTTGACCTCGGCCTCGTTGACGGCCTCGGTGTAGAACTTCGGGAGCGCGTCGTTGACGGCCTCCTCCAGCACGGCGCCGCGGCCGAACCGCTGGTCGATCACGCGAGCCGGGATCTTGCCCTTGCGGAAGCCCTTGACCGTGACCTGCTGGTTGATCTTCTTGTACGCCGCGTCGAGGCTGTCCTTGAGCTCCTCGAAGGGCACCTCGACAGTGAGCCGAACCCGGGTCGGGTTCAGGGTCTCCACGGCGCTCTTCACGGTTCGGTCTCCTTGTGGCTGATTCCTGGATTCCGCCGGGCCGCGCGGGGCGGGTCCGGCCGATCGGCCCGGTCAGAGAGACACACGGGCACGCAGTTTGCATAGTAACCGCAAGCGGGAGGACGCCCACAACATGATCAAGAACGCCCGGGACGGGCAGGTGATCGTCATGGTCGGGGTGGCGGGATTTGAACCCACGGCCTTCCGCTCCCAAAGCGGACGCGCTACCAAGCTGCGCCACACCCCGTCGGTGCGACACGTAGGGTACATGTACGGGGACTGTGCGGCGCCCCCTCTTTCACGGGGTGTGCGAGGACGGTCGCGGACCCGGTAACATGCTCTTCGTGCCGCGGTCCTCATGACCTGCGGCGCGATGCTGTGCGGGTGTAGCTCAATGGTAGAGCACTAGTCTTCCAAACTAGCTACGCGGGTTCGATTCCCGTCACCCGCTCCAGATGGCCCGGGGCCCGGACCGCTTCTCGCGGTCCGGGCCCCGTGTCGTACCCCCGGGAGCGCCCTCAGAACTTGATGGACGCCACGGTCTGCGTTATCGAGTCCAGGAAGCGCTGGATGTCGTCGGCCATGCCGGTGGAGGCGAGGAAGAAGCCGAAGAGGACCGCCACGATGGCCGGGCCCGCCTTGAGGTTCCCCCCGCGGATCAGCACCACCATGATGATTGCCAGGAGCAACACCACAGACAGCGAAATGGCCACAACTGATCACACCCTCGGTCGGTTCCGCCTTGCCGTCCGGGGGCCGCGCGTCACCCGCGCCCCCGCTGCTCCCATGGTGCCATCAACCCCTTTGCCCACGCCGCCCGGTGACGAACCGTCGGGCGGGCGGACCGCGGACGCCCCTCGGCGGCGGGGTGGAGGAGAGAAAGGGCACACCCGTACAACCAAGCCCGTTTTACCCGGGCGTACGGCCTATCAACCGGGAACATATGGGCGAACAGCAACCGGTTCCTCCCTCGATGTCCGTTGCCGCGGGGAGGGTTTGACCGAATTAAGTGCGCGGTTAGGGTCCAGCGATGTCCTCCGCCACACACCACATCGTCAGCGCCCCGCCCTCCGGACACGGAGAGGCGGAGCGCGCGCCGACGGCCCCGGCGACAGCGTCGCGGAGCGGGGCCGGGCACGAGCCCGCCGGACGCGACCCCTACTTCGACAACGCGAAGTACCTCGCGATCCTGCTCGTCGTCATGGGCCACACCTGGCCCACGGTGATCGCGGGGAGCCAGGCCACCCGCGGGCTCTACATGCTCGTGTACACCTTCCACATGCCGGTCTTCATCCTGATATCCGGCTACCTGTCCCGCAGCTTCACCGGGCGGCCCGACCAGCTCAAGCGCCTGCTCACGGGCGTCGCCGTGCCGTACCTCCTCTTCGAAGCCGCGTACACGCTGTTCACCCGGTGGGGCACCGGCAGCTTCCGGCCCTTCAGCCTGCTGCACCCCACCTATCTGATGTGGTTCCTGATCGCGCTGTTCGTCTGGCGGCTGACCACCCCGTTCTGGCGGGTCGTGCGGTGGCCGGTGGCGACCTCCCTGGTGATCGCCGGGCTCGCGACGGTCACCCCGTCCATCGGCGCCGCCCTGGACCTGACCCGGGTGCTCCAGCTCCTGCCGTACTTCGTGATCGGGCTGAGCATGAAGCCGGAGCACTTCGCCCTCCTGCGGCGGAGGCCCGTGCGGATCGCCTCGGCCGTCGTGCTCGTCGCCGCGGTGCCGTTCTTCTACTGGCAGGCGCCGACCTTCTACCTCAACTGGTTCTACCGCTCCCGCAGCGTGCAGGAGCTGGGCGCCGGCGTGGGCTGGGGCATGTTCCTGGTCGCGGTCCTCCTCGTCGGCACGCTGGTGCTGTCCGCGGCGTTCCTCTCCCTCGTGCCGGGCACCCGGCGCTGGTTCACCGTCCTCGGCGCCGGCACCATCTGCGGCTACGTCCTGCACGGCTTCCTGATCCGGGGGGCCGAGTACCTGGACGTCTTCAAGGACCACCCGTGGCTCACCACGGACCCGGGCCGGGTGGTGGTCACCCTGGTCGCCCTGGTCACGATGACCCTGCTCTGCACGCCCCCGGTGCGCAAGGCGCTGAAGTGGGTGACGGAGCCCGAGATGGCCTGGGCCTTCCGCAAGGACGCGGCGGCGAAGTCGTCCTGACCGCCCCCGTGTCCGGGCGTGCCCGGAGGCGTCCTCAGTGGGCGCGGCGGCTGATCAGGAGCAGGGCCCGGTCGTCGTTGACGTCCTTGGCGACGGCCTCGATGAGGTCCCAGGCGACGCCGTCGAAGCCGTCGGTGACGCAGCGGTCGGCCTCGCCGGTGAGCCGGTCGATGCCCTCGGCGATGTCCCGGTCGGCGGCCTCGACCAGGCCGTCGGTGAAGAGCATCAGGACGTCGCCGGGGCGCAGGGAGCCCTTGACCGGGTGGAACTCGGCGCCGTCGTAGACGCCGAGGAGGGGCCCCTCGGCCTCCTTCTCCTCCCAGCGGCCGCTGCCCGCGTGGAGCTGGAGGGCGGGCAGGTGGCCGGCCGAGTAGAGCTCGTAGTCGCCGGACTCCAGGTCCAGGACGAGGTGGATCGAGGTGGCGAAGCCCTCGTCCCAGTTCTGCCGCAGCAGGTAGCCGTTGGCGGCGGGCAGGAAGCCGTGCGGCGGGAGCGAGCCGAGGAGGCCGCCGAAGGCGCCGGAGAGCAGCAGGGAGCGGGAGGCCGCGTCCATGCCCTTGCCGGAGACGTCGGTGAGGACGACCTCCAGGGTGCGTCCGCCGTGGGTGCGGGCGGCGACGACGAAGTCCCCGGAGAAGGACTGGCCGCCGGCCGGGCGCAGCGCCATCTCGCGGTGCCAGCCCTGCGGGAGGCGGGGCAGGGCGCTCTGGACCCGGATGCGTTCGCGCAGGTCGAAGAGCATGGTGCCGCCGCGCCGCCAGGGCACGCCGACGCGGGCCCGGAACTGGGCGATGAGGAGGCCGAAGAGGCCGCAGGCGGCGACGACGAGGACGGTGCCGGGGGTGACCCGGGCGGGGCCCTGGGTGTAGGGGCCGAGGACCACGGACTCGACGATGAGGGCGCCCGCGGCGGCCGCGTACAGGCCGAGCAGGCTGGCGGGGCGCAGCAGCAGGCCGCCTGCCACGATCGGCAGGGCGAGCGCGGTGGGCGAGCACCAGACGGGGTCGATCAGGGTGCCGGCGGCGATGGCCGGGATCGTGAGGAGGAGCCCGACGAAGGCGAGCCAGTCGGCGCCGTCGCCGCGGAAGTAGTCCACGGCGGACTTGCGCAGCGCGACGCGGGCCCGGCGCACGCGCCTGCGTGCCCGGGCCGCGTACGCGCTCACTCCGTCGCGGTGTCCCATGGCCCGGACCCTATCCATCCCGTCCGGAGTCGTGCAGGGGTACCCCGGTGACAATGTGCGCGAAACCGGGTCGCCCCGGGCGCGGGTCGCTGATATCGATGGCATATGACTGGGGACATGACTACTGAGCTGCGGGTTCTCGACCCGATCGAATGGGACCGCTGGTACGGGGTGCTCGAACTCGCCTTCGGAGGGGTGGCCGAGTCCCCCGAGGAGCGACGGCTGTGGCGGGACCTGACCGAGTTCGACCGTTCCCTGGGCGCCTGGGACGGGGATCTGTGCGTGGGGACCACGGGGTCGTTCTCCTTCCGGCTCACGGTGCCGGGCGGGGCGTCGGTGCCGGCGGCCGGGGTGACGATGGTGAGCGTGGCGGGGACGCACCGGCGGCGCGGGATCCTGACCTCGATGATGCGGCGGCAGCTGGACGACCTGCGGGCGGCGGGCGAGTTCCTCGCGGTGCTCACGGCGTCGGAGCCGGGGATCTACGGGCGGTTCGGCTACGGGATCGCGTCGTACTCGCTGCGGGCCGTGATCGACACGAACCGGGTGCGGCTGGCGGTGCCGGAGGGCGTGGACGGGGTGGTGCTGCGGCAGGCGGACCCGGCGGAGTCCTCGGCGGCGTGCGAGGCGGTGTACGCGCGCCGGGTGTCCGCGCGGCCGGGGATGCTCGCCCGGCGGCCGGGTTGGGAGCGGCTGCCGCTGATCGATCCGGAGGGCGAGCGGGGCGGGGCGTCGCCGCGGCTGTGCGTGCTGGCGGAGCGGGACGGGGAGGTCGTGGGGTTCGCGCACTACGCGGTCAAGCCGGACTGGTCGTTCGCGGGGGCCGACGGCTCGGTGAACGTGCGCCAGTTGATGGCGCTCGACCCGGTGGCGGAGGCGGCGCTGTGGCGGTTCCTGTGGTCGGTGGACCTGACGGCGTCGGTACGGGTCTGGGGGCGGCCGGTGGACGACGGCTGGCAGCACCTGGTGGACGACGTGCGGCGGTGCGAGCCGACCCTGCGGGACGCGCTGCACGTGCGTCTGGTGGAGGTGGGTCCGGCCCTGGAGGCGCGGACGTACCAGGCGCCGGTGGACGTGGTGTTCGAGGTGGAGGACGCGTTCTGTCCGTGGAACGAGGGGCGTTGGCGGCTGACCGGGGACGCGAAGGGCGCGAGCTGCGTGCGGACCTCGGACCCGGCGGACCTGTCGCTCTCGGTGCGGGAGTTGGGGGCGGCGTACCTGGGCGGTGTGCCGCTGACGTCCCTGGCGGCGGCCGGGCGGGTGCGGGAGCTGCGGGAGGGCGCGCTGGTGGAGGCGTCGGTGGCGTTCGGCTCGCCGGTCGCGCCGTGGCTGCCGCACGGGTTCTAGCGGAGGGCTCCTAGCGGGTCTGGCAGCCCGGGCACCAGAAGAGGTTGCGGGCGGCCAGGTCCGCCGTGCGGATGCCGGTGCCGCAGACGTGGCAGGGCAGGTGGGCGCGCCGGTAGACGTACACCTCGCCGCCGTGGTCGTCGACGCGCGGCGGGCGGCCCATGGCCTCGGGGGTGTGCTCGGGCCGTACGGTGTCGATGCGGTTGAGGCGTACGCCCTCGCGCATGAGGAGGACGAGGTCGGCCCAGATCGCGTCCCACTCCCGCTCGGTGAGGTCCTTGCCGGTGCGGTACGGGTCGATGCCGTGCCGGAAGAGGACCTCGGCGCGGTAGACGTTGCCGACGCCGGCGACGACCTTCTGGTCCATGAGGAGGGCGGCGACGGTGGTGCGGGACGTGGAGATCCGGCGCCAGGCCTTGTCCGGGTCGTCGCCGTCGCGGAGCGGGTCGGGGCCGAGCCGGTCGTGTATCGCCCGCTTCTCGGCGTCGGTGATGAGGGCGCAGGTGGTGGGGCCGCGCAGGTCGACGTACGCGTCGGGGTTCGCGAGCCGCAGCCGGACCGTGTCGGTGGGCGGCGGAGCGGGGGCGTCGCCGAAGGTCACCTTGCCGAAGAGGCCGAGGTGGATGTGGATCCAGCCACGGCCGGCGAAGCCCAGGAAGAGGTGCTTGCCGTGGGCCTCGGTGGTCTCCAGGACGGCGCCGTCGAGCAGGGCGGCCGAGTCGGTGAACCTGCCCTGCGGGCTGGAGACGCGCACGGGCCGGCCGCCGAACCGCTCGCGGTGGTCGGCGGCCAGCCGGTGGATGGTGTGCCCCTCGGGCATCAGGCGGTCGGCTCCTGCGGGTGGTGGGCCGGGATCGGGGGGAGCTCGCCGGTGTTCTCGTAGGCGGTGAGCATGTCGATCCGGCGGGTGTGGCGCTCGTCACCGGAGTACGGGGTGTTGAGGAAGATCTCGACGAACTTGGTCGCCTCTTCCTGCGTGTGCATCCGGCCGCCGACGGAGATCACGTTGGCGTTGTTGTGCTCGCGGCCGAGGGCGGCGGTCTGCTCGCTCCAGGCGAGGGCGGCGCGCACCCCCTTCACCTTGTTCGCGGCGATCTGCTCGCCGTTGCCCGAGCCGCCGATGACGATGCCGAGGCTGTCCGGGTCCGCGGCCGTCTTCTCGGCGGCACGCAGGCAGAACGGCGGGTAGTCGTCGAGGGCGTCGTAGATGTGGGGGCCGCAGTCGACGGGCTCGTGGCCGTGGGCCTTCAGCCACTCGACGAGGTGGTTCTTGAGTTCGTAGCCGGCGTGGTCGGAACCGATGTAGACGCGCATGGTGCCGAGTGTGGCACGTCCGGAGCGGGGTGGTGGGCAGCGGGGTCGGGACCTCCGTCCGGCCTGGTACGGACCTTCGCTCCTCGCGCGGCCGTTCGCACAACGATGTGGAATACGACCTTCCGATCAGCCCCTTCCCCGGGGTTGGACGCCCGGGCTCGCGACCCGGGCACCCCCCACACCCGAGGAAGCGTCCATGAACACGCAACCGACCCCGACGAAGGTCGCGCCGGCCCGTGAGCGGGTCGGGAAATCCGCTCGCCGCTGACGCCCGGCGACTGGAAGGGTGGCGGCATGCTGCCGCACGACCGGGTCAGGGCGCTCCTGCGCCGCCATGACGCCCCTTTCCCCGGGGACGCCCCCGCCGACTACGACTGGGCGGCCGCCGAGGAGCGGTTCGGGCGGCTCCTCGACGCCGCGCGCGAGCGCTTCGGCCCCGCCGCCCGGACCGAGCGCGGGCAGGACGTCTCCTACTACGGCGCGGTCGTGGTCCCGGCGGAGGACGCGGGGACGGAGGGGCCGCTCGAAGTGCGGATGAGCAACTACGGACCCTTCGTCGCCGCCTGGACCCTCGTCGGCCCCGCGCCGTCCCGCGAGGAGACGCCGGGCGCGGAGGTCCTCGACTGGCTCGACGGGGTCTGCGCCGCGCTGGACTGCGTCCACGTGCCCGTCGAACTGCTCCAGGAGGAGTACGACGGGGTCGTGGACCTCTACGGGGACAAGGCGTTCGCCGCGTTCCTGGAAACCCTCGACAAGGACTCGCCGTTCTTCGCCTCCTCCGAGGGGGACGAAGAAGAGGACGAGGAGACCGTGCCCCTGCGGTGGATGGACCGGTACTTCGCCTACGTGTGAGCCGTGCACGCGCGCGTGCGTACACGGAAGGGCCCCGGCGCACTCGCCGGGGCCCTTCCGTGTGCCGTGTCGGGGCTCAGCCCCTGCGGCCGGCGAGCTTCCAGGCGGCCGGGAGGGCGCCCATCGCGAGGGCGGCCTTGAGGGCGTCGCCGATGAGGAACGGGACGAGGCCGGCGGAGACGGCCTGGCCGAGGGTCATGCCGGTGGCGAGGGCCAGGTAGGGCACGCCGACCGCGTAGACGAGCGCGGAGCCGAGGGCCATCGCGCCGGCCGTGCGGAGCACCGAGCGGTCGGCGCCGCGGCGGGCGAGGGCGCCGACGACGGTGGCGGCCAGGAGCATGCCGAGGATGTAGCCGAAGGACGGCATCCCGTAGCCCGAGGTGCCCTGCGCGAACCAGGGCACGCCCGCCATGCCGACCACCGCGTACAGCGCGAGGGAGAGGAAGCCGCGGCGGGCGCCGAGGGCGGTGCCGACGAGCAGGGCGGCGAAGGTCTGGCCGGAGACCGGGACCGGGGAGCCGGGGACCGGGACCGAGAGCTGCGCGGCGAGACCGGTGAGGGCGGCGCCGCCGACGACGAGGGTGATGTCGCGGGCGCGGCTCGCCGGGATCAGGTCGGCGAGGACGATGCCCGGCCGGAGGGAGCGGGCGGGGGCGGCGGCGGTGCTCATCGGTACTCCGCGGGGGTGAGGGTGGAAGGACAGGTTGACGCTATGCCAGGAGTGAACGTCCGATCACCGTCAGCGGCCGACAAAGCCGGAGCCAGCCGCTTCATGGGGTTTCGACAAAGGACGGTTTTCACGCCGCGCGCCACGTGACCCTTGTCACTGGCAACTCGCTGGGAGACGCCCCTTTTGCGCCGGAGGGAGGTCAGCGGAGAGACTGTGGAGTCTCCATAAAGCACCGTCTCCCGAGAGCACGAGCCCCCCACCATGCCCGACGCCCCGCCGCCCTCTCCGTTCACCGAACCGGAGCCCCTCTCCCACGGCCTGAAGCAGCGTCACCTGACGATGCTGGGGCTCGGCGGGGTGATCGGCGCGGGGCTCTTCGTGGGCTCGGGGGCCGGCATCGCCGTCGCCGGGCCGGCCATCGTGCTCTCGTACCTGATCGCGGGCGCGCTCGCGATGCTGGTGATGCGGATGCTGGGCGAGATGTCGGCGGCGATGCCGGCGTCGGGCGCGTTCTCGGTGCACGCGGAGCGGGCGCTCGGCCGCTGGGCCGGCTTCTCGGTGGGCTGGCTGTACTGGTTCCTGCTCGTCGTGGTCCTCGCGGTGGAGGCGACGGGCGCGGCCCGGATCGCGCACGGCTGGGTGCCGGGGGTCCCGCAGTGGGGCTGGGTCCTGGCCTTCATGGTGGTGTTCACCCTGGCCAACCTGGCGGCGGTGAAGAACTTCGGCGAGTTCGAGTTCTGGTTCGCCGCCCTCAAGGTCGGCGCGATCGTCCTCTTCCTGGTCCTGGGCGTCCTCGCGATCGCCGGCTGGCTCCCGGACACCGATCCGGTCGGGCTCGCGAACCTGACCGGGCAGGGCGGCTTCGTGCCCAACGGCTGGTCGGGGGTGGTGTCGGGGGTGCTCGCCGTCGTCTTCGCCTTCGGCGGCCTGGAGGTCGTCACGATCGCGGCGGCCGAGTCCGACGACCCGGCGCGGAACGTGGCGCGGGCGGTGCGCAGCGCCGTGTGGCGGATCCTGTTCTTCTACGTGGGCTCGATGCTGGTGATCGTGACCCTGCTGCCCTGGACGTCGATGAAGCCGGGCGAGTCGCCGTACGTGGCGGTCCTGGACGCGATCGGGGTCCCGGCGGCGGGCCAGATCATGAACGTGGTGGTCTTCGTGGCGCTGCTCTCGGCGCTCAACGCGAACCTGTACGGCTCCTCCCGGATGGTGTTCTCGCTCGCCGAGCGCGGGGAGGCGCCCCAGGGGCTCCTGAAGGTCTCGGGCGGCGGGGTGCCGCGCCGGGCGGTGCTCGCCTCGGTGGCCTTCGGCTTCGTCTCCGTGCTGCTCAATCTGAAGTGGCCGGACTCCGTCTTCCTCTACATGCTCAACGCGGTCGGCGCGGTGCTGCTCTTCGTGTGGGGCCTGATCGCGGTCTCGGAGCTGCGGCTGCGGCGCCGGATCGAGCGGGAGGCGCCGGAGACGCTGACCCTGCGCATGTGGGGCTTCCCCTGGCTGACGTGGGTGGCGCTCGCGGCGATGGGCGCGGTGCTCGTCCTGATGCTGTACGACGACGGGGCGCGGCCGCAGGTGCTGTGGTCGGCGGCGGCGACCGGGGCGGTGCTGCTCGTGGCGTGGGTGCGGGAGCTGCGGGCGGGACGGGAGCGGGGCTGAACGCGGACGCGCCCGCGTACGGAGGTCGTCCACGAATCGGAACCGGATCTTCACCTTGTGTGAAGCCCGTGCCCGTATAGCGGACACGTGTTCCCTCTCAGCGGTGCGCCCGCCCAGACTGTGGCCCGTTCCCCCGTCCCAGCCAGTGAACAGGGCGGCCCATGTCCCGGACCACCGCGCCCGCTTCCGTCGACCGCCAGGACGACGGCGCGGCCCCCGCCGAGGGGCTCTCCCACGGCCTCAAGCAGCGCCACCTCTCGATGATCGCCCTCGGCGGCGTCATCGGCGCCGGCCTCTTCGTCGGCTCCGGCGCCGGCATCGCCGCCGCCGGCCCCTCCATCGTCATCGCCTACTCCCTCTCCGGCATCCTCGTGATGCTGGTGATGCGGATGCTCGGCGAGATGTCCGCCGCGAACCCGGCCTCGGGCTCCTTCTCCGTCCACGCCGAGCGCGCCTTCGGCTCCTGGGCGGGCTTCACCTCGGGCTGGGCCTTCTGGTTCCTGCTCTGCGTCGCCGTCGGCCTGGAGGGCATCGGCGCGGCGAAGATCATGACCGGCTGGTTCCCCGGCAGCCCCGAGTGGGCCTGGGTCGCGCTCTTCATGGTGGTCTTCTGCGCCACCAACCTGGCGGCCGTGAAGAACTTCGGCGAGTTCGAGTTCTGGTTCGCCGCGCTCAAGGTCGGCGCGATCGTCCTCTTCCTGGGCATCGGCGTCCTGGCGATCACCGGTCTGCTGCCCGGCGCGGACGCCCCCGGCACCGCCAACCTCACCGGCGACGGCGGCTTCTTCCCGCACGGCTCCGAGGGCCTGATCGTGGGCCTGCTCGCCTCGGTCTTCGCGTACGGGGGCCTGGAGACGGTCACCATCGCGGCGGCCGAGTCGGAGCACCCGGTGCAGGGCGTCGCCAAGGCGGTCCGTACGGCGATGTGGCGGATCGCACTCTTCTACATCGGCTCCATGGCGGTCATCGTCACCCTGGTGCCGTGGGACGACGCGGCGGTCGTCGAGAAGGGCCCGTACGTCGCCACCCTCGACCACCTGGGCATCCCGGGCGCCGGCCAGATCATGAACGTGGTCGTGCTCGTCGCCCTGCTCTCGGCGATGAACGCCAACATCTACGGCGCCTCCCGCATGGCCGGTTCGCTGGTCGCGCGCGGCCAGGGTCCGAAGGCGCTCGGCCGCACCTTCGGCGGCGTCCCCCGTCCGGCCGTGCTCGTCTCCTCCCTCTTCGGCTTCGGCTGCGTGCTGCTGAGCTACTGGCGTCCGGACGACATCTTCGTCTGGCTGCTCAACACCATCGGCGCGATCATCCTGGTCGTCTGGTTCTTCGTCGCCGCCTCCCAGCTGGTGCTGCGCCGCCGCACCGAGCGCGAGGCGCCCGAGAAGCTGGTCGTGCGGATGTGGGCCTTCCCGTTCCTGACGTGGGTGGCGCTGGCCGGGATGACGGTGGTCTTCGTCCTGATGGCCCGCGAGGAGGGCACCCGCGTCCAGCTGTACTGGACGGGCGGCCTGACCCTGCTGCTCGCGGCCGTCGGCCTCGTACGCCAGAAGGCGGCACGGAAGCGCACTTCCTGACCCCCGTCCCGTACCGAGGGGAGAAACCCCCGGACCGCGCCCGGTCCGGGGGTTTTCCCGTGCCCGGAGGAAAGAACGGGCCGGGACACGAGACCTAGGACGAAGGGCTGATCAACTACTCGGCGCACCTGCTGTTAGCCTGCACCTGCATACAGGTTGCAATAAGCAGGAGCAGTCGAAGGGCCGGGCACATGCCGATCTACACACTTCCCGAGCTGCCGTACGACTACGCGGCGCTGGAGCCGGTGATCAATCCGCAGATCATCGAGCTGCACCACGACAAGCACCACGCGGCTTACGTCAAGGGCGCGAACGACACCCTGGAGCAGCTGGAGGAAGCCCGCGACAAGGACCAGTGGGGTTCGATCAACGGGCTGGAGAAGAACCTCGCGTTCCACCTCTCCGGCCACATCCTCCACTCCATCTACTGGAACAACATGAACAGCCCGAAGGACGGGGGCGGCGGCGAGCCGCTGGCCGCCGACGGCGTCGGTGACCTCGCGGACGCGATCACCGAGTCCTTCGGCTCCTTCGCGAAGTTCAAGGCCCAGCTGACCAAGGCCTCCGCGACCACCCAGGGCTCCGGCTGGGGCGTCCTCGCGTACGAGCCGATCAGCGGCCGCCTGATCGTCGAGCAGGTCTACGACCACCAGGGCAACGTCGGCCAGGGCTCGGTCCCGATCCTGGTCTTCGACGCCTGGGAGCACGCCTTCTACCTGCAGTACAAGAACCAGAAGGTCGACTTCATCGAGGCCATGTGGCAGGTCGTCAACTGGCAGGACGTGAACAAGCGCTACCACGCCGCCAAGGCCTCGGTCCCGCTGATCTCCTTCTGAGCGACCCCGTCCTGACCGACGGACCCCGTCGTCCCACTCGTGATCGTCTTCTCAACCTTCACGTGCGGGCGGAATGAGGAAGAACCCCCGCGATGACGTGAATCGCGGGGGTTCTTCTGTCCGTACGGGGCCGGTGGCTACTCGAAGCTGGGCGCCGCCGTGCGGGTGCGCTTGATCTCGTAGAAGCCCGGCGTCGACGCCACGAGCAGCGTGCCGTCCCACAGCCGGGCCGCCGCCTCGCCGCGCGGGGTCGGGGTGACGACCGGGCCGAAGAAGGCGACCTCGTCGCCGTCGGGGCCGGGCACCGCGACCACCGGGGTGCCGACGTCCTGGCCGACCTTGTCGATGCCCTCCTTGTGGGAGGCGCGCAGCTCGGTGTCGTACGTGTCCTTGTCGGCGTACTCCACCAGGTCCTCGGGCAGGCCGACGTCCTTCAGGGCGCCGGCGATCGCCTCGCGGGTCGGGCCCTCGCCGTTGTTGTGGAAGCGGGTGCCGAGCGCGGTGTAGAGCTTGCCGACGACCTCGTCGCCGTGCAGCTCCTGAGCGGCGATGACGACGCGGACCGGGCCCCAGGCCTTGGTCCGCAGCATCTCCCGGTACTCCTCCGGGAGCTCGTCGATCCGGTTCTCGTTGAGCACGGCGAGGCTCATCACCTTCCACCGCACGTCGACCGGGCGCACCTTCTCCACTTCGAGCATCCAGCGGGAGGTCATCCAGGCCCAGGGGCACAGCGGGTCGAAGTAGAAGTCTGCGGTGGTCCTGCTCTCGGACATGTCACTCCTCGGTACGGCCGCGGGAAAGGAACGTGGTGCGCCGATGGGGAAGAACGCCACGCACCCGGAAGGGCATTCCCGTGCGCCGGGCGACAGGGGCACATGGGAGGATCGGTGCTGTTTCGAACGTGCCACGAAGGAGTGACCGTGCCCGGTGAGAATCTGTCCCGCGACGAGGCCCGCGAGCGGGCGGCGCTGCTGTCCGTCGACGGGTACGAGGTCGAGCTCGACCTGCGCTCGGCGGTCGGCGAGTCCGACGAGGCGGTGCGCACCTTCCGCTCGGTGACGACGATCCGCTTCCGCCGCACGGGGTCGGGCACGAGCACCTTCGCGGACCTGATCGCCCCCGCCGTGACCGCGGTGACCCTGAACGGGCGGTCGCTCGACCCGGCGGAGGTCTTCGACGGCGCGCGGATCGCGCTCGACGGCCTGGAGGACGAGAACACGCTCGTCGTGGACGCGCGGTGCGCCTACAGCCGGACCGGCGAGGGCATGCACCGCTTCGTCGACCCGGAGGACGGCGAGGTCTACCTCTACACGCAGTACGAGCCGGCCGACGCCCGCCGGGTGTACGCGAACTTCGAGCAGCCCGACCTGAAGGCGCCGTACCGCTTCTCGGTGACCGCGCCGGAGGAGTGGACGGTCTGGTCGAACGGCGCCGGGGAGCGGGACGCCGACGGGGTGTGGCGGTTCGCGGAGACGGCGCCGATCTCCACGTACATCACCTGCGTGGTCGCCGGTCCGTACCACTACGTGACGGACACCTACCGGCGCGGGGACCTGGAGATCCCGCTCGGGGCGATGTGCCGCAAGGGGCTCGCGAAGCACTTCGACGCGGACGACGTCTTCCTGGTCACCAAACAGGGCTTCGACTTCTTCCACGACAACTTCGACTTCCCGTACCCCTTCGGGAAGTACGACCAGGCCTTCGTCCCCGAGTACAACCTCGGCGCGATGGAGAACCCGGGCATGGTGACCTTCCGCGAGGAGTACGTCTTCCGGGGCAAGGTCACGCAGGCCTCGTACGAGGCGCGGGCCAACGTCATCCTGCACGAGATGGCGCACATGTGGTTCGGCGACCTGGTCACCATGGTGTGGTGGGACGACCTGTGGCTGAAGGAGTCCTTCGCGGACTTCATGGGCTCCTTCGTGAACGCCGAGGCGACCCGCTTCACGAACAGCTGGGTGACCTTCGCCAACAACCGCAAGTCCTGGGCGTACCGCGCCGACCAGCTGCCGTCCACCCACCCGATCACGGCCGACATCCGTGACCTGGAGGACGCCAAGCTGAACTTCGACGGCATCACGTACGCCAAGGGCGCCTCGGTGCTCAAGCAGCTCGTGGCGTACGCCGGGCGGGACGCGTTCCTGGAGGGGGCGCGCCGCTACTTCAAGCGCCACGCGTACGGGAACACGCGCCTGGGCGACCTGCTCGCGATCCTGGAGGAGACCTCCGGGCGCGACATGAAGGCGTGGGCGAAGTCCTGGCTCCAGACCTCCGGCGTGAACGTCCTCGCGCCGGACGTCACCTACGACGCCGAGGGCCGGATCACCGAACTCGCCGTCCTCCAGGAGGGCGACGAGCTGCGCCCGCACCGGACGGCCGTGGGCCTGTACCGGCTCGGGGCGGACGGCGCGCTCGTCCGGTACGCGCGGGCCGAGGCGGACGTCACCGGCGCGCGCACGGTCGTGGCCGACCTCGCGGGCGAGGAGCGGCCCGACCTGGTGCTCGTCAACGACGACGACCTCACCTACTGCAAGATGCGCTTCGACGAGGGCTCCCTCGCCACCCTGCGGGAGCACCTGGGCGACGTCACCGACCCCCTGACCCGCGCCCTGTGCTGGTCGGCGCTGTGGAACCTGACCCGCGACGGGCTGATGCCCGCCCGGGACTTCGTCGCCGTCGTGCTGGCCTTCGCGGGCCGCGAGACGGAGATCGGCGTCCTCCAGATGGTGCACGCCTGGACGAAGTCGGCCGTCACCCTGTACGCGGACCCGGAGTGGCGCGCGGAGGGCGGCCGGCTGCTCGCCGAGGGCGGGCTGCGCGAGCTGCGGGCGGCCGAGCCGGGCAGCGAGCACCAGCTGACCTGGGCGCGGTTCTTCGCGGCGGCGGCCTCCACCGACGCCGATCTCCAGCTCCTGGAGGGGCTGCTCGACGGTACGGCGCGGATCGACGGCCTGGACGTCGACCAGGAGCTGCGCTGGGCCCTCCTCTCGCCGCTCGCCGTGCACGGGCGCGCGGACGAGGCCCGGATCGGCGAGGAGCTGGCCCGGGACGACACGGCGACGGGCAAGCGCCACCAGGTGCGGCTGCTCGCCTCGCGCCCCTCGGCGGCGGTCAAGGCGCAGGCCTGGGCGCAGGTCGTGGAGTCGGACGCCCTGTCGAACGCGCTGGTCGAGGCGACGATCGCGGGCTTCGTCCAGCCCTCGCAGCGCGAGCTGATCGCCCCGTACGCGGAGAAGTACTTCGCGGCGATCGAGCGCCTGTGGGCCGAGCGGTCGATCCAGATCGGCATGGACGTGGTCCGGGGCCTGTTCCCGGGCCTCCAGGACGACCCGGCGACGCTGGCCGCCACGGACGCCTGGCTGTCGGCCCACGCGTCGGCCGCGCCGGCCCTGCGGCGCCTGGTCCTGGAGTCCCGCGACGACCTGGCCCGGGCCCTGCGCGCCCAGGAGTGCGACCGCGCGGCGGAGTGACGGACGGCCGGTCGCGGCGGGGGTCACGGGCTGCGGCCCGGGGCCCCCGTCGGCGCGCGGGCGCGGCACCTCATCGGCATTCGAACGCGCGTACTTTAGGGCGAGCTTGTCCCCAATTGTCGACGAGCGTGTAACAGGGGTTAGGGGAGCCTTCGGAAGCGGAAGACCCCCGGCATGAACCACAACGCCCCCATCACCCCCCGCCCCCTCCCCCTCTCCGCCCGCACCGGACGCACCCAGCGGCTCGCCAGTGCGGCCCAGTTGAGGGCGCAGGGCGTGCCCGCCGCCGAGGTCGCCGCGCGGTGCCGGCCCGGTGGCTGGCAGCAGTTGCTGCCCGGTGTCTTCCTGCTCCAGCCGGGTCCGCCCACCAGCGAGGACCGGCTGCACGCCGCGCTGCTCTACGCCCGTCGGCCCGGGACCCTGCCGCAGCAGGAACGGGAGGCGATGATCACCGGGCTCGCCGCCCTGACCCTGCACCGCTTCTCCTCCGCTCCCCCGCTCACCGCCCTGGAGCGGATCGACGTCCTGGTGCCGCGCACCCGGCGGCTGCGCTCGACCGGCTGGGTGCGGGTGGTGCGCACCCCGGAGGCGCCGGAGCCGGTCCAGCTCACGGGCGTCCCCGTCGCCCCGGTCGCCCGCGCCGTCGCCGACGCGGTGTCGGGCCTCTCGGCGGCGGCGGAGGTCCGCGCGCTGCTCACCGAGGCGGTGCGCGGCGGCCACTGCGAGCCGGCCGCGGTCGTACGGGAGTTGAGCCGGGCCCGGCTGCTGTCCCGGCCGCACGTGGTGGACGCGGTGGACGCGCTGCTCACCGAGGGGCGCTCGCTCTCCGAGGAGCGGCTGTACGAGCTGGTGCGGGAGTTCGGGCTTCCGGACCCGCTGTGGAACGTGGACCTGCGGCTGCCGGGCGGCCCGCACCTGGGCGGGGTGGACGCCTACTGGCCGGACCAGGCGGTGGCCGTCGAGCTGGACACCCGGGCGCCCCGGCAGGACGACGACGAGCTGTGGTCCGAGCACACCCGCAAGCGCGAGCACCTGGAGCGGCTCGGCATCACGGTCGTCCACCTCACCCCGCGCAAGCTGCGCGAGGCGAGGGAGCAGCAGGCCACCGTGGTCCGTACGGCCCTGATGGCCGCGCCGGACCGGCACCCCGCCGCGTACGTCGTCGTCCTGCCCCGGTGAGGTCCTAGCCCTTGGGCACGGTGCCGCAGAACTCGGCCTCCAGGACGAGGTTGCTGTCGCCCGCCCAGTCGGCGTTGAGGTTCAGGGCGAGGGAGTGCTCGCCGTCTCGGGTGACGCGGCCCTCGGTGGAGGAGCCGTGGATGCCGCCGCTGTGGCCCCAGATCTCCTTGCCGCAGCTCAGCTTCTGCCACATGATCCCGAGCCCGTACCGGATCTGCGGGATCTCCGGGGAGACCGGGACGGTGGCGGTCAGCTCCCGCATCTCCGCCTTCGGGAGCAGCCGGCCCTTGAGGAGGGCGCGGTAGAAGGTCTGGAGGTCGTTCGAGTCGGAGATCATCTCGCCCGCCGCCCCGGCCACGGACGGGTTGAGCCGGGAGACGTCGTGGACGGGCGCGTCCGGGTCCTGGGAGAGCTTGGACCAGGCCGGGCTGCTGGGCCTCGGCATCGACGGGCGGGTGCCGGGGACGCTGGTGCCGCGCAGCTTCAGGGGCTTGATGATCCGGTTCTCGACGGCCTTGCCGTAGGGGCGGCCGGTGACCTTCTCGATGATCATGCCGGCCAGGACGTAGTTGGTGTTGGAGTAGCTCCAGCTCGTGCCGGGCGGGAAGTCGGCGGGGTGGGCCAGGGCCACGTCGACGAGCTGCCGCGGGGTCCAGGTGTCGTAGCGGTGCTCCAGGAAGCCGGGGCCGAAGACCTTCTCCTGGAAGGCGGGGTCGGACGTGACGTCGTAGACGCCGCTGGTGTGGTTGAGGAGCTGGCGGACGGTGATCCGCCGGCCGTCGTGGCCGTTGCCCCGGACGACGCCCGGCAGCCACTTCTCGACCGGGTCGTCCAGGTCGATCCTGCCCTCGGCCTGGAGCTGGAGGAGGACGGTGGAGACGAAGGTCTTGGTGAGGGAGCCGATGCGGTAGTGGTCGTCGCCGCCGCGCTCGCCGGCGGTGCCGGTCCAGTTCCTCCGCCCGTCGCGGGCCTGGGCGACGACGCCGGGCACGCCCGCGTCGACCTGCGCCTGGAGCGCCCGCTGGGTGGCCGCGTGGCCGTGCCGGTCGGGCGCGGGGGCCGCGAGGGCGGGGGTGGCGAGGGCGGTGGCGGTGAGGCCCGCCACGAGGGCGGCGGCGACGGCGGTACGGGTGGTGCGGGTGGTACGGGTGGTGCGGACGGCCGGCATGCGGTCTCCCCTGGGGCTCTGCGCGGTGTGTGTCTCGGTCGGCGGGCAGGACTCGCCGGGGTGCCGGGAGGGTTGAGCGGTCCGGGGACGGTTGAGCCGTTTTCAGCCGTTCGGCGGGAGGGCGGGGTCGAGCGGCGCACTGAGCCGGGAGCGGCCGGTCGGGGGCCGCTCCCGCCACAGGTCGAGGCCGATGTCGACGAGTTCGACGCGGGGCAGGTCGGGGACGGCGGAGAGCGGGTGCCAGGCGGCCAGGTCGGTGGAGCCGCCGGTCTCGGGGCGCAGCTCGCCGCCGGTGATCCGGGCCTCGTAGACGATCCGGAGGCCCTGGAAGTCGCCGGGGCCGGCGAAGCGGCGCAGCCAGGAGCGCCGGACGGAGTCGATGCCGAGGAGGGCGACGGGCTCGGCGGCGTACCCGGTCTCCTCCTCGACCTCCCGGACCACGGTCCGGACGGGCTCCTCGCCGTGGTCCATGCCGCCGCCCGGCAGGGTCCACAGCCTGCTGCCGTCGCCCGCCACCCAGCGGGCGAGCAGGATCTCGTCGTCCCGGACGCACACGGCGTAGGCCGCCACCCTCAACTCCTGTTTCATGCAACGAGGTTAGAACCAGTACGTGGGGTACGTCCGCCCCGTCGCGGGAGCGCCCGCGAGGCCGGCGGCGACCAGGAGGAGGCAGGCGAGGGCGAGAAGGCCGAGAAACGACCAGAAGGGCGTGGCCTGGAGGGCGACGACGACGGCCGTGGCGGCGGCGGGCGAGTGCGGGGCGCGGGCGAGGGCCATCACGCCGAGGGCGAGGCCGCCCGCGACGGCGGCACCCCACGGCCCCGGCCCGGCCACGGCCAGGACCGCGAACCCGGTCAGGGCGGAGAGGAGTTGGCCGCCGACGACCGAGCGGGGCTGGGAGAGCGGCAGGTCGGGGGCGCCCGCCACGAGCGCGGCGCTCGCGGCGAGCGGCGGGATCAGCAGGGGCTGGTGGAGGAGGGTGCCCAGCGCGACCAGGAGGAGGAGCACGGCGACCGCGGCGGCGGTGGCGCCGAGGAGGACACGGGGGCGGGGCCGGGCGGGCGGCCGGGGCCGGGGGGCCGCCGGCGCGGCGGGGGTTCGGAGGGCTTCGGGGGCGGGGGCCTCTGCGGCCGGGGTGGTGGGCACGGGGTCCTCGGGGTCGTCGGTCGGTGGCGGGGACTGGGGGACTGCGACCACGAGGCGGTCGGGCCTACGGGCCGGTGGGCCCGTGAGCCCAGGGAGCCCGCAGGCCCGGCGCCCGGTGGGACCGGGCTCGCGGCGGCCCGGCGTCAGGGCGTGGTCGGGTTCGCCGGGGAGTACTCCGGGGGCGACCAGCGCAGGGGGCTGGCCCCCGGCGTCTCCACCACGCGGTCGGCGCGGAAGCGGACCACGCGTTCCTCGGGGCCGTACTCGGCGTGCGCGCGGCCGGTGAGCTGGAGGGTCGTCCCGGTCTCCCAGTCCAGGAGGAGCAGGCCGGTGCGGCCGTCCGACTCCAGGTTGCCCAGGGTCAGGAACATCGCGTTGCCCGGGTAGTCCCGCCAGCTCAGCTCCCGGGGCCCGTCGACCCGGACGAAGCCGGGGTTGCCGCCCCGGTGGCTCGCGTCGGCGCCGTCGGGGGCGGCGGTGGCCACGAAGAAGGTGTCCGCCGCCCGGACGCGGGCCGCCTGGGCGGGGGTGAGCTCCGCGCCGTGGTGCGGGGTGCCGGTCCCGGGACCCGCGGGCTCGGAGCCGTACCACTGTCTTTTCTGGAGGTACTTGGGGCAGTTGGAGAAGACCTGGTCCGCCTCGACGGTGAGGCCGCGGGGGCTGGGCCGGGCGGTGCCGTTGAGGCGCATGCGGCGGCGGGTGCGGGGGTCGAGGGCGATCGTGCCGACGGGGGTGCCGGCCGGGACGATCGCGCCGGCGAGCGGGTCGCGGGCGGGAACGCCGCCCGCGACGGAGACGGTGTGCGGGCCGGTGGCGCGGGCGAAGCCGGGCGGGCCGGTGAGCAGGCTCGCCCAGACCTGCCCGCCGGCGTCCGCCGCGCCGATCACCAGCATCGGCTGGGCCTCCAGGAAGGCGGCGGCGACCGGGCGGATGCCGGGGCCGACGGAGCGGCCCACGTGCTCGGCGAGGTCACGGACGCCCACGCGTTCCTGCACGGCGAGCGATCCGGGGTGGTAGGCGTCCATGAGGGTCCTCCGTGGGTGGTCTTCCGGGCGGGATCTAGAAGAAGCCGCAGGCGGGAGCCGTGCCCGACGGGGCCGGGGCCGCTTCGGCGCCCTTCGGGACGGAGATCTCCAGGCGGGTGCCGTCGGGGTCGTGGAAGAAGATGCCGCCGGCGGCCGCGCCCTCCTGGTGGGCGACGACGCCCTCGTACGCGAAGGTGGTGCCGCGCGCGGTGAGCGCGGCCTCGGCGGCGCGGACGTGCTCGATGGACTCGGCCTCGAAGGCGAGGTGGTGGAGGCCGGGGCGACCGGAGTCGTAGACGCCCTCGGCCTGCTGCCAGAGGGCGATCACCAGGCGTCCGTCCCTGCCGAGGAAGGCGTAGCCGCTCTCCTCCTTCGCGCCCCGCCCGATGACCTCGAAGCCGAGCACGTCGGCGTAGAAGGCGAGCGAGCGCTCCAGGTCGGTGACGTTGATGCCGACGTGGTGCGTGGTGAGCGTGCCGATCGCGGACATGACGGTTCCCTCCCGTGCGGGCCGCCCCGAGTGGGCTAACCCTCTAACTCGACTTTAGGGGTTAGAAGAAGCCGACGTCAACCGCTCACGTACTCTTGAGGGGTTAGTGCGCGAGGAAAACGAGGAAGGTGTCCGCCCATGACCGCCGTCGACCCCCGGCCGCTCACCGGCGAGCCCGTCTCCCTCGACCTGCTCAACACCCGCTGGATCGAGGAGGGCGTCCGCCGCGACCTGCTCACCGGCGTCGACGGCCTCGCCGTCTGGCTCGCCGCCAACGGCCTGGAGGGGCGGTTCGCCGCCGACGCCGCCACCCTGCGCCACACCCTCGCCGCCCGGGACGCGCTCGCCGCGCTCGTCGACCGCCCCGGCGACCCCGCCGCCACCGCCCACGTCGACGCCGTCCTCGGCCACGGCCGCATCCGGGCCACGCTCACCGCCGAGGGCCCCGGCGAGGAGCCCGAGTTCGCGGACCCGGCGTGGGGTCCCGGCTGGACCGCCGCCCGCGACTACCTCGACCTGCTGCACACCGCGCCCGACCGCATCCGGGCCTGCGCCCACGAGGCGTGCATCCTGCACTTCTTCGACACCTCGCGGAACGGCACCCGCCGCTGGTGCTCGATGGCGGCCTGCGGCAACCGGGCCAAGGCCGCCCGGCACCACGCCCGCTCCAAGGAGGCGTGACGCCCCGGTTGGGGCCGATTCACCCCCCGTGGCACATCGGGCGCGCTGGCGGGTTCACGCCATGACGCACACCTTCTCCCGGTCAACTCTCCCCAAAACCCTGTCGTTTACGAAAGGCTGAGCGGTCATCCGGAACCGATATCCGGACCCTCTCCTTCACAGACAGGGATGTACATGGCCACCCCCCAGACTCCGGGTCCCATAGCCCGGTCCTCGGCGCCCGGGCGGAGACGGGCGGCGCGCGTCGCGGCCGCCACCGGTCTCGTCGCCGCGCTCGTCGCGACCGGCACCGTGCCCGCGTTCGCCTCCGACGACCCCGGGACCACTCCCCCGGTCAAGGCGTCGGACTCCGCCGACAAGCTCGGCGCCGTCGACGCCCAGCGCCTCACCGAGGCCCAGGCGACCGGCGAGAAGAACGTCACCGTCCTCGTCGCCACCGCCCCCGGCGCCACCGAGCAGGTCGCCGCCCAGCTGGACGCCGTCGCCGGCGCCTCGGTCGGCAAGCGACAGGACGCGCTCGGCTACGTCCGCGCCACCCTGCCGACCGCCAAGGCCGAGGCCGCCATCCGGGCCGCGACCAAGCTCTCCTCGGTCCAGGCCGTCGACCTCCAGGCCGAGATCCCGCTGGACGACCCGCGTCCGGACACGGGCGGCGCGACGGGCCCCGTCGAGGGCACCACCGTCAAGAAGACGTACCCGGCGCCCAGCCGGAAGACCCCGGCGAAGAACCCGTACAACCCGTCCCACGAGACCGGTGCGGTCGACTTCGTCGAGAGCCACCCCCGGGCCGACGGCCGCGGCGTGACCATCGGCGTCCTGGACTCCGGCGTCGACCTCGCCCACCCGGCCCTCCAGAAGACCACCACCGGCGAGCGCAAGATCGTCGACTGGGTCACCGCCACGGACCCGCTGACCGAGGGCGACGCCACCTGGCGCGCCCAGATCACCCCGGTCGCCGGCCCCGTCTTCAGCGCCTCCGAGCAGAGCTGGAAGGCCCCGGCGGGCTCGTACCGGTTCAGCCGCTTCACCGAGTCGATCACCGCGGGCGGCGACCCGGCCGGCGACATCAACCGGGACGGCGACACCACCGACGTCTTCGGCCTGCTGTACGACCCGGCCGCCGGAACCGTCCGCGTGGACACCGACCAGAACAACGACTTCACGGACAACGCGCCGATGAAGCCGTACAAGGACGGGTTCCAGATCGGCTACTTCGGTACCGACGACCCCGCCACCGAGGTCGTGGAGAAGACCCCGTTCGTCGTGGAGATCCGCAAGGACGTCCCGATGGACCCGGCCGGCGGCAGCTGGGTCGGCAAGAAGGCCGACTTCGTCAACATCGGCCTCGTCGAGTCCTCGCACGGCACCCACGTCGCCGGCATCACCGCCGCCCACGGCCTCTTCGGCGGCCGGATGAACGGCGCGGCCCCCGGCGCGAAGATCGTCTCCTCGCGCGCGTGCACCTGGACCGGCGGCTGCACCAACACCGCCCTCACCGAGGGCATGACGGACCTCGTCGTCAACCGCGGCGTCGACATCGTCAACATGTCGATCGGCGGCCTGCCGCAGCAGAACGACGGCGACAACGTCCGCGCCCGCCTCTACACCCGCCTGATCGACCAGTACGGCGTCCAGCTGGTCATCTCGGCCGGCAACTCGGGCCCCGGCATCAACACGATCGGCGACCCCGGCCTGGCCGACAAGGTCCTCTCGGTCGGCGCGGCCGTCTCCAAGGACACCTGGGCCGCCAACTACGGCTCGGCCGTCGCCAAGAAGTACGCCATGTTCCCCTTCTCCTCCCGCGGCCCGCGCGAGGACGGCGGCCTCACCCCGACGATCACCGCCCCCGGCTCGGCCGTGAACACCATCCCGACCTGGCTGCCGGGCGCCGGCCTCGCCGAGTCGGGCTACGCGCTGCCCGCCGGCTACGGCATGCTCAACGGCACCTCGATGTCCTCGCCGCAGGCGGCGGGCGCGAGCGCGCTGCTGCTCTCGGCCGCCAAGCAGCGGGGCATCGCGCTCTCCCCGCTGACCCTGCGCACCGCGCTGATCTCCACCGCCCAGCGCATCCCGGGTGTCGCCGCGCACGAGCAGGGCGCCGGCCTCATCGACATCGAGGAGGCCTGGGAGTCCATCAAGGACGGCGCGACCGCGCACGACTACACGGTGCAGGCCCCGGTCGACACCGTGATCTTCCCGGCGCCGCGCACCGGCACCGGCGTGTACGACCGCGAGGGCGACCTGAAGGTCGGCCAGAAGCGGGTCTACGACGTCACCATCACGCGCACCAGCGGCCCGGACCGCCCGGTCCGGCACGACCTGGACCTCAAGTACAACGACGGCACCTTCCGCATCGTCGGCGACGACCGGATCCACCTGCCGCTGAACAAGCCGGTCACCGTCAAGCTCCAGGCCAAGGCGTCCTCCGCCGGCGTGCACAGCGTCATCCTGGAGGCCGACGACGAGCGCACCGAGGGCGTCGACAAGCAGATCCTCGCCACCTCGGTCGTCGCGAGCGACCTGGCCGCTCCGGGCTACGGCTTCACCGCCAAGGGCTCCGTGCAGCGCAACAGCACCGTCTCCCACTTCGTCACCGTGCCGCAGGGCGCCAAGACGCTGGAGATCGCGCTGTCCGGCCTGAAGGCGAAGAGCCAGACCCGCTTCATCGCGATCCACCCGGTCGGCGTCCCCGTCGACCCGACCGCGACCACGGGCTGCTACCCGCACTACAACCCGGCCAACACCTGCCGCCCCGACCTGCGCTCCTACCCGAACCCGACGCCGGGCGTCTGGGAGATCGAGGTCGAGGCCCGCCGCACGTCGCCGGACCTGGACAACCCGTACACCCTGGGCGTCTCGGCGCTCGGCGTCGACTTCGCCCCGGCCGTCCAGACCGTCCCGGAGGCGAAGGTCGGCACCCCGGCCCCCGTCCAGTGGACGGTCACCAACCGCTTCGCGGGCATCGAGGGCACCCTCAAGGGCGGCTCCCTCGGCTCGCAGAAGACCGAGACGCCGACCATCCGGCACCACGAGACGCACACCCGGACCGTCACCATCGGCGAGGGCGTCGAGCGGCTCGACATCGGCATCGGCAACACCTCCGACCGGGCCGCCGACCTCGACCTGACCGTGCTGCTCGACGGCAAGCAGGTCGCGCAGGCCGCCGACGGCGACTCGGAGGAGGCCGTCTCCCTGGTGAAGCCGGCCGCGGGCACGTACACCGTCGTGGTCGACGGCTACTCGGTCCAGGCCGAGGGCGGCACCACGTACGACTACAAGGACGTGTACTACTCGTCCGCGCTCGGCACCGTGAAGGTCGACGGCTCCAAGCCGGCCGCCCTGCCCAACGGCGGGTCCGCCACGGTGACGGCCGAGATCGTCGTCGCCGGCGCCGCTCCCGAGGGACGCCAGTTCTTCGGCGAGGTGCAGCTGGTCAACGCCCGCGGCACCGTCGCGGGCACCGGCAGCGTCCTGATCGGCGCGGTCACCCCGTAACACCGTGTGACACCGCGTGACGGGGAGGGGCGGGTGCCGGTTCCGGCGCCCGCCCCTCCCCCCGTCTCCCCCGTTTCCGTCCCGGACCTTGGACAATGGATTGGACAAGGCGGCCGGGGTCGCCCGCATGATGGACGGGCAGCACCCGCCCGTACGTCCCCATGAGCAGTCCCCAGAGCACGGAGGAGTCCCCGTGAAGGTCGGAATCGTCGGAGCCACCGGTCAGGTCGGCACAGTCATGCGCAGCATCCTGGCCGAGCGCGCGTTCCCGCTGGACGAGCTGCGGCTCTTCGCCTCCGCCCGCTCCGCCGGGACCGTCGTGGACGGCATCACGGTCGAGGACGCCTCCACCGCCGACTACACCGGCCTGGACATCGTGCTCTTCTCCGCCGGCGGCGCCACCTCCAAGGCCCTCGCCGAGAAGGTCGCCTCCCAGGGCGCCGTCGTGATCGACAACTCCTCCGCCTGGCGCCGCGACCCCGAGGTCCCCCTCGTGGTCTCCGAGGTGAACCCGCACGCGGTCAAGGACCGCCCCAAGGGCATCATCGCCAACCCGAACTGCACCACGATGGCCGCGATGCCGGTCCTCAAGCCGCTCCACGAGGAGGCCGGCCTGGTCGCCCTCGTCGCCACCACCTACCAGGCCGTCTCCGGCTCGGGCGTGGCCGGCGTGGCCGAGCTGGACGGCCAGGTGAAGGCCGTCGCCGAGGGCGCCGCCGCGCTCACCCACGACGGCGGGGCCGTCGACTTCCCCGAGCCGGGCGTCTACCGGCGTCCGATCGCCTTCAACGTGGTCCCGCTGGCCGGCTCGATCGTGGACGACGGCACCTTCGAGACCGACGAGGAGCAGAAGCTCCGCAACGAGTCCCGCAAGATCCTGGAGATCCCGGAGCTCAAGGTCTCCGGCACCTGTGTGCGCGTCCCGGTCTTCTCCGGCCACTCCCTCCAGGTCAACGCCCGCTTCGAGCGCCCGATCGGCGTCGAGCGCGCCCACGAGCTGCTGAAGGGCGCGGAGGGCGTCGAGCTGTCCGAGATCCCGACCCCGCTCCAGGCCGCCGGCAAGGACGCCTCGTACGTCGGCCGCATCCGCGTGGACGAGACCGTCGACAACGGCCTCTCGCTCTTCCTCTCCAACGACAACCTGCGCAAGGGCGCGGCGCTGAACGCCGTGCAGATCGCGGAGCTGGTCGCGGCCGAGCTCAAGGGCTGACGACCCCGCGGGGCGCGTACGACCGGAGGGGCGGTCTCCCGTTGCGGGAGCCGCCCCTCCGGCGCGTCCGCGCGGGCCGGGCCCCTCCTTCGAACCGGGCGGCCGGGGCGGCGACGGGCCGTGGAAATGTGCCGTGCGCCACGGTGTGGGCCCGTGGAAGGATGGGGCCAATCGTCATGAAACAGAGGAGTTGACCGGGTGCCTGGTACGAACCTGACCCGTGAAGAGGCCCGGCAGCGGGCGGCGCTGCTGACCGTGGACGCGTACGAGGTCGAACTCGACCTCTCCGGTGCGCAGGAGGGCGGCACCTACCGGTCCGTCACCACCGTCCGCTTCGATTCCGCCGAGGCGGGCGCCGAGACCTTCATCGACCTCGTCGCCCCCGCCGTCCACGAGGCCGTCCTGAACGGGCACTCGCTGGACGTCGCCGCCGTCTTCCGCGACTCGCGGATCGCCCTGCCGGACCTGCGGGAGGGCCGCAACGAGCTCAAGGTCGTCGCCGACTGCGCGTACACCAACACCGGTGAGGGCCTGCACCGCTTCGTCGACCCGGTCGACGACCAGGCCTATCTGTACACCCAGTTCGAGGTGCCGGACGCGCGGCGCGTGTTCGCCTCCTTCGAGCAGCCCGACCTCAAGGCGACCTTCCAGTTCACGGTGAAGGCCCCGGCCGGGTGGAAGGTCGTCTCGAACTCTCCGACGCCGGAGCCCAAGGACGACGTGTGGGTCTTCGAGCCGACCCCTCGGATCTCCACGTACATCACGGCCCTGATCGCCGGCCCGTACCACTCGGTGCACTCGACGTACGAGAAGGACGGGCAGACCGTCCCGCTCGGCATCTACTGCCGTCCGTCGCTGGCCGAGTTCCTCGACGCGGACCACATCTTCGACGTCACGCGCCAGGGCTTCGACTGGTTCCAGGAGAAGTTCGCGTACGACTACCCGTTCGCCAAGTACGACCAGCTGTTCGTGCCGGAGTTCAACGCGGGCGCGATGGAGAACGCGGGCGCGGTCACCATCCGCGACCAGTACGTCTTCCGCTCGAAGGTGACGGACGCGGCGTACGAGCGGCGGGCCGAGACCATCCTGCACGAGCTCGCCCACATGTGGTTCGGCGACCTCGTCACCATGGAGTGGTGGAACGACCTGTGGCTGAACGAGTCGTTCGCCACCTACACCTCGGTCGCCTGCCAGGCCGCCGTGCCCGGCACCCGCTGGCCCAACGCCTGGACCACCTTCGCCAACGCGGAGAAGACCTGGGCCTACCGCCAGGACCAGCTGCCCTCCACGCACCCGATCATGGCCGAGATCAACGACCTGGAGGACGTGCTCGTCAACTTCGACGGCATCACGTACGCCAAGGGCGCCTCGGTCCTCAAGCAGCTCGTCGCCTACGTCGGCCAGGACGAGTTCTTCAAGGGTGTGCAGGCATACTTCAAGGCGCACGCCTTCGGCAACACGCGCCTGTCGGACCTGCTCGGCGCCCTGGAGAAGACCTCGGGCCGCGACCTGACCGCCTGGTCGAAGGCGTGGCTGGAGACGGCCGGCATCAACGTCCTGCGCCCGGAGATCGAGACCGACGCGGACGGCACCGTCACCGCCTTCGCGGTCCTCCAGGAGGCCCCGGCGCTGCCCGCCGGCGCCAAGGGCGAGGCCGTGCTGCGTCCGCACCGGATCGCGATCGGCTTCTACGAGCTCGACGAGACCGGCCGGCTCGTGCGCACCGACCGCCTGGAGCTGGACATCGCGGCGGACGGGCGGACCGAGGTGCCGCAGCTGGTCGGCAAGAAGCGCCCGGCGGTCGTCCTCCTCAACGACGACGACCTGTCGTACGCCAAGGTGCGCCTGGACGACGTGTCCCTGGCCAACGTCACCGCGCACCTGGGCGACTTCGCCGAGTCCCTGCCGCGCGCGCTGTGCTGGGCCTCGGCCTGGGACATGACCCGCGACGGCGAGCTGGCCACCCGCGACTACCTGGAGCTGGTGCTCTCGGGCATCGCCAAGGAGTCCGACATCGGCGTGGTGCAGTCGCTCCAGGGCCAGGTCAAGGCGGCCCTCGACCTGTACGCGGCGCCGGAGTGGCGCGAGGCCGGGCTGTCCCGCTGGACCGAGGCGACGCTCGCGCACCTGCGCGCGGCCGAGCCGGCGAGCGACCACCAGCTGGCGTGGGCGCGCGCCTTCGCGGCGACCGCCCGCACCCCGCAGCAGCTCGATCTGCTCGCGGCCCTGCTCGAGGGGCGCGAGACGATCGAGGGCCTGGCGGTGGACACCGAGCTGCGCTGGGCGTTCGTGCAGCGGCTCGCGGCGACCGGGGTCTACGACGAGGCGGAGATCGCGGGCGAGCTGGAGCGCGACCGCACGGCGGCGGGCGAGCGGCACGCGGCGACCGCGCGGGCGGCCCGTCCGACGGAGGCGGCGAAGGCGGAGGCCTGGGCGTCGGTCGTCGAGGACGACAAGCTGGCGAACGCCGTGCAGGAGGCCGTGATCGGCGGCTTCGTCCAGACCGACCAGCGCGAGCTGCTCGCCCCGTACACCGCGAAGTACTTCGCGGCGATCAAGGGCGTGTCGGAGACCCGCAGCTACGAGATGATCCAGCAGATCGTGGTCGGCCTCTACCCGAGGCTCCAGGTCTCGCAGGAGACGCTGGACGCGACGGACGCGTGGCTGGAGGAGCACCGGCCCGCTCCGGCGCTGCGGCGCCTGGTGACGGAGTGCCGCGCGGGCGTCGAGCGCGCCCTGAAGGCGCGGGAGGCGGACGCGGCGGCGGCGGTCTGAGACCGCAGGCAGGCCGTAGGCGAGAAGGGGCGCCCTCCCCGGTGGGGTGCCCCTTCTCCCTGTCCCGGCGGTCAGCCGCCGAGGGTCGTGAAGCGGGCGCGCAGGTCGGCCGCGCCCTGCTCCGTGAGCGTGCCGTGGAGGCGCATCCGGGCGACCCCGCCGTCGGGGAAGGCGTCCAGGCGCACATGGGTGACGACGGCCTGGGCGGGGAGCTTGAAGCGGTGGAGGGTGTCGGGCTGGAGCCGGGTCCTGGGGATGATCTCGAACCACTCGCCGCTCTCGCCGTTGCGTCCCTGGAGCGCGATCCAGCCCGCCGAGTTGCCCTTGAGGTAGGCGGTGTCGATCTCGACGGCGCGGACGGCGCCCTGGGCGGCGAGCCGGAAGCGCACCCAGTCGTTGGTGTCGCGGACCCGGCGGCGGCGGTTCTCCCAGCCGTCGTCCATCTTGCGGGAGGTGCCGGGCAGGATGATCTGGGTGGGCGAGGAGTAGAACCGGTCCGAGGCGTCCTCGTACGTGCCGCCGTTCAGTACGGAGACCAGGTCGAGGGTGCCGAGGAGCTCCAGCCACTCGGGGTCGGGCACGACCTCGCCGTGGACGCGGAGGCGGGCGACGCCGCCGTCGGGGTGCTGGCAGAGGCGGACGTGGGTGAAGCGGCGCTCCACGTCGATCGCGAAGCCGTTGGCGGCGTGGCCCCGGACGGGGGTGGGCGGGACCAGCTCCTCCCACTTGGCGTCGAGGAGTTCGGCCGGGCTGGGGCTGCCCTCGACGGCGGTGGCCTGGACCGACACCTTCTGCGGGTAGTTGCCGCGGAAGTGGGCGGTGTCGACGACGATCCCCCGGACGACGCCGGGGGCGCCGAGGCGGACGATCGCCCAGTCGTGGTCGTCGGGGGCGGGGAAGACGTTCTCGGCGTCGGCGCCCCGGCGGCGGCGGGTCTCCCAGCCGTCCATGATCTTGCCCTTGTGGCCGAAGCGCTCGGGGTCGAAGACGGCGCGCTCGCGGACCAGGAGGTTCTCCCGCTCGGCGAAGAACTCGTCGTTGGCGGCGACGACCCCGGCGCCGAGGCGCCGGTCGGCGAGGTCGACCAGCTCGGTGAAGGGGAAGTCCCCGGCGCGGTAGTCGGCGTAGGGGTCTCCGCCGGAGTAGGGGGCGGCGTCGTTGGCGTGCGGGTCCTGGTGCGTGTCGAGTTCGCTCATGGACCGACTGTCCCGCGCCGCGGCCTTCCAGGTCCATCGAATGTTTTCGACGGTGTTGTTCAGTTTTCCTGAACGGTTTCGCGTTCGGCGGCCGCCCGGTGGAGCGCGGCCAGGACCCGGGCCACCGCCGGCCCCTCCTCGGCCCCACCGCGCACCGCCGCGACGACGTGGCGGCGCGGCTGGTCGGCGGAGAGGACGCGCATGACGACCCCGGTGCCGCCCCGGCGTTCGGCGGAGGCCATGCGGGGCACGAGCGCGACGCCCATCCCGGCCTCGACCATGGCGAGGATCGCGGTCCAGCCCGAGGCGCTGTGGGCCTGCTCGGGCACGAAGCCGGCGGCCTCGCAGGCGGCGGTGGTGATCTCGGACCAGGGGCCCGAGCCGCCGTAGATCCAGGGCTCGGCGGCCAGGTCGGCGAGCCGCAGGCCGGGGGCGGCGGCGAGCGGGTGCCCGGCGGGCAGGGCCACGTCGAGCGGGTCGGCGAGCAGCGGCACCCGGCTGAACTTGGGGTCGCGGGCGGAGGGGGCGTGGGCGGCGAGCGAGAGGGCGAGATCGACCTCGCCGGCCGTGAGCAGTTCGTACGCCTCCGCCGCCTCGGCCTCCCGGACCCGGACGTCGAGCCGGGGGTGCGCGGTCCGCAGGTGCCGCACGGCGGGGACGACGAGCGCGGGCACGGAGGTGGAGAAGGCCGCGACCCGCACCTGCCCGGCCTCGCCGCGCAGATAGCCGTCGAGTTCGGCGTCGGCGCGCTCCAGCTGCGCGAAGACCGCCTCCGCGTGCCGCAGCACCAGGTGGGCGGCGTCGGTGAGCCGGACGCGGCGGCCCTGGGCCTCCAGGAGCCGGACCCCGAGCTGCTTGGCGAGGTTGGCGAGCTGCTGCGAGACGGCCGAGGGGGTCATGAGCAGGGCCTCCGCGGTCGCGGTGACGGTGCCGCGGTCGCGGAGGGTGCGGAGGATATGGAGCTTCTTGATGTCCCACTCGGTCATGGGCGCAACCTATCGGGGGGCCTTCGAGGGCTCTTTCCCGATCGGGGTCTCTTTCACGATGGGGGCCGCTTTCTCGACCGGGGCGCCCTTCTCGACCGGGGCTTCCTCACCAGTGGGGGCTCGGCCTTCGACGTCCGCCGGGGCTTTGGGCGTACGGGAGTTCAGCTGGCCCGCCGCGGTGGCGCCGAGGGCGATCGCCATGCCGAGGAGCTGGACCGGGCCGAGCGCCTGGCCGAGGGCGGCCCAGCCGATGATCGCGGCGGTGACCGGCGAGAGGGGGCCGAGGAGGGTGACCGAGGAGGCGCTCAGCCGCTCGATGCCGCGGAACCAGAGGACGTACGAGATCGCGGTGTTGCCGAAGGCCAGGTACGCGTAGCCGGCCAGGTTGGTGCCGGTCAGGGCCGGTGGGGCGCCCTCGACGAGGAGGGCGACCGGCAGGATGACGAGGCCGCCGGCGGTGAGCTGCCAGCCGGTGGCGGCGAGGGCACCGACGCCCTCGGGGCGGCCCCAGCGCTTGGTGAGGACGACGCCCGCCGCCATGGAGAGGGCGGAGAGCAGTCCGGCGGCCACGCCGACGAGGTCGAACGCCGCCCCGGCCCGGAGGACCACGAGGCTGACGCCGAAGGCGGCCGCGACGGCGGTGAGCAGGGTCCGGACGGTGGGCCGGTCGCCCAGGAGGAGGGCGGCGAGGCCGACGACGAAGAGCGGGCCGACGGAGCCGACGACGGCGGCGATGCCGCCGGGGAGCCGGTAGGCGGCGAGGAAGAGCAGAGGGAAGAAGGCGCCGATGTTGAGGGTGCCGAGGACGGCGGCCTTCCCCCACCAGGCGCCCGTCGGGAGCTTGCGGGTGAGCGCCAGGAGCAGGAGTCCGGCGGGCAGGGCGCGTATCAGGCCGGTGAAGAGGGGCCGGTCGGGCGGCAGGAACTCGGTGGTGACGTAGTAGGTGGAGCCCCAGGAGATCGGGGCGAGGGCGGTCAGCGCGACGAAGGCGGCCCGGTGGGGCGCGCGGGCCGTGTGGGCCTTGTGGGACATGCGGGTTCCCCCTGGAGGCGGGTGCCGGTGCGCCGGGGTGCGGGGTCCCGGTCCGACCGGTTCAGCTTGGCGCTAATTAACTTAGCACTAAGCTACTTGCACGCAAGCTACTTTCTTGCCGTCGAGTCGTACGGAAGGAGAGACTGGGAGCATGGACACGAAGACCCCCGGCCCGGGCCCCGCCCGCGACGCCGTCGACGCCATCACCGACCAGTGGGCGGCCGTCCGGCCCGACCTGGACACGGTGCCGATGGCCGTCTTCGGCCGGATCTACCGGCTGGCGAACGCCATGGGCGACCGGGTGAGCAGGGCGTACGCGCCCCACGGCGTGGCGCGCGGGGAGTTCGACGTGCTCGCGACCCTGCGCAGGTCCGGGGAGCCGTACACGCTCTCGCCGCGCGAGCTGTCCGCCACGCTGATGATCACCACGGGGGGCATGACGGGCCGCCTCGACCGCCTGGAGAAGGCGGGGCTGCTCAGCCGCAGTCCCGACCCGAACGACCGGCGCGGACTGCGGGTCACCCTCAGCGAGCGCGGCCGGGAACTGGTGGACCGGGCGGTCGCGGACGGCCTCGCGGAGCAGCGGGCGGCCCTGGAGGCGGCGCTCGACGCGGAGGAGGCGGAGCGGCTGGCCGGACTGCTGCGCAAGCTGCTCGCGACCACGGCGTGACGCGGGTACGGGCGCGTGCGGGCGCGCGAAGGCGCCGCACGGTACGTCGGTACCGTGCGGCGCCTTCGACGGAGCCGGAGGAAGGAGTTACGCCTTCTTGGACTTGTCGAGCACCATCACCAGGCCGGTGATGACCAGGAACAGCACCAGCGGGGCGGCCACGAACAGGCCGAGGGTCTCGACGACCTCCAGCTTGGGGGCCGGGTCGTCACCGTCGTCGCGGGTGAGCGCGAGCGCGGGGGACGACATGAGCAGCATCATCAGCGTCGTACCGGCCGCGACGGCGCCGGCGCGCAGGGCGTTCTTCTTGTCCACGGTGCAAACGTAGCGAACGCCTAAACGCGCCGCGCGCCCGGGGGTGCCGTACGGGCGTGCAGCTCGCTCAGGAGGGCGTGCGCCCGGGGCGAGGCGGCCAGCTGCTCCAGGGTGAGCGGCTGCCCGTCGGGGCCCGCGACCGGCAGCCGCCAGTTGGGGTACTCGTCCCAGGTGCCCGGCAGGTTCTGCGGTCTGCGGTCGCCCACGGCGTCCGGCAGCCACACCCCGACCATCCGGGCCGGGGTGGCGAGCAGGTACCGGTGGACGGCCCGGATCTCGGCCTCCTCCCCCGGCCCCTCCGGAAGCAGTCCGAGGCGCTCGAACAGGCCCCGCCACTCGGCGGTCTCGGCCCGGTCCGCCGCCCGCTCGCGCTCCAGGTCGCCGGCGAGCAGCCCGAGCCGGTGCCGCAGCACGACGTGGTCGCCGGAGAGCCGGGCGGCGGTGGAGGGCAGGTCGTGGGTGGTGGCGGTGGCCACGCACTCCGCGCGCCACTCCTCCGGGGGCAGCGGGCGGCCGGTGCCCGCCCAGTCCCGCTCGAACCAGAGCACGGAGGTCCCGAAGACCCCGCGCCGGGCCAGCTCCTCCCGCACCCCCGGCTCGACCGTGCCCAGGTCCTCGCCGATCACCAGGGCCCCGGCGCGGTGCGCCTCCAGGACGAGGACG
Source organism: Streptomyces cinereoruber (assembly GCF_009299385.1). NCBI lineage: Bacteria > Bacillati > Actinomycetota > Actinomycetes > Kitasatosporales > Streptomycetaceae > Streptomyces > Streptomyces cinereoruber. The sequence goes on from NZ_CP023693.1 coordinate 2,676,553, forward strand.
GCGAGCATCGCGTCGGCGTCGTACCGGACGTACGTGCCCTCGGTGGGCTCGCGGCCCTCCGGCACCCACCAGAGCCGGAAGAGGCCCATCACGTGGTCGATGCGCAGCGCGCCCGCGTGGCGCAGGAGTTCGCGCAGGAGCCCCCGGTACGGGGCGTAACCCGCGGCGGCGAGGGCGTCGGGCCGCCAGGGCGGCAGGCCCCAGTCCTGACCCCGGGAGTTGAAGGCGTCGGGCGGGGCGCCGACCGACATGCCGGCGGCGAAGGCCTCCTGCCCGGCCCAGGCGTCCGAGCCCTCCGGGTGGACGCCGACCGCCAGGTCGTGGACGATCCCGACCGCCATCCCGGCCTCGCGGGCGGCCCCGGCGGCGTCCGCGAGCTGCCGGTCCGTCAGCCAGGCGAGCCGGCAGTGGAAGTCGACCCGGGCGGCCAGGGCGGGATCGGCGCGCACGGCCGCCTCCGCCGCGCGCGGGGTGCGCAGCGCCTCGGGCCAGGAGCGCCAGTGGGGGCCGTGCCGCTCCGCGAGGGCCTGGTAGGTGGCGTGGTCCTCCAGGGCGCGGCCCCGCCCGGCCAGGAAGTCGTGGAAGTCGGCGCGCCTCCCGGGGCCGAGCTCCACGCTCGTGAGGAGCAGTTCCAGGGCCCGCCGCTTGACCTCCCAGACCGCGTCCCGGTCGATCAGGGCGCCCTTGCCGAGGACCCGTTCGCGCAGCTCGGCCGCGTCGGCGAGGATCCGGTCCAGCTCCTCGCGGCGCTCGGGGCCGATCAGGGCGTACTCGGGGATCTCCTCGATCCGCAGGTGGACGGGGTCCGGGAAGCGGCGCGAGGAGGGGCGGTACGGGGAGGGGTCGGCGGGCGCGCCGGGCACGCCCGCGTGGAGCGGGTTGACCTGGACGAACCCGGCGCCGTGCCGGCGGCCCGCCCAGGTGACGAGCTCGCGCAGGTCGCCGAGGTCGCCCATGCCCCAGGAGCGGCCGGAGAGCAGCGAGTAGAGCTGGACGAGGAGGCCGTACGCGCGCCGGGCGGGCCCGGGTACGCGCGCGGGGCTCACGATCAGGGTGGCGGTGGCCGTGCGCCCGTCGGGGGCCTCGGCCTCGACCGTGTGGACGCCGAGGGGCAGCCCCGACCAGTCGTCGCCGAGGACGACGGCACCGTCCTCGGTGGTGACCTGGAGCCGGGTGCCGGGCGGGAGGTGGGACGGGGGGCGGAGGGGGGCGTCCCCGGGGTACGCGGGGGGTTCCCCGTACGGGGCCGTGCTCTCGTACGGGCCCGCGTTCTCGTGCGGGTCCGTACCGGGCGCGTGGGTCCCGCCCCCGCCCGGCCCGTCGCCCCCGTCCCCGGTCCGCCAGTGGACCAGGGTCGGGGGCAGCAGGCGCTCCCGGTCGGCGCGTTCCGCCGCTTCGAGGGCGGCCGTGACCGCCTCCGGCGTGGACGCGTCCACGCCCAGAGCGGCGAGGACGGCCACCACGGTGGCCTCCGGCACGGGCACGTCGCGGCCGTCGGCGGGGCTGTGGACGGTGGCGACGCCGTGGCGGGCGGCGAGACGGGCCAGGGTCACTTCACACTCCGGGGGACTCCGGGCCGCCCGCGTAACCGGGGGCGGTGGGTTCGCTGGTCAGATGGGCCTCCGCGGTCAGCGGGGGCTCGCTGGTGAGGGGGGACGCTTCGGGCAGGGGCGGCTCGCTGGTCAGCGGTTCGCCGACGGGCGCCGACTGCTGCGGAATCCGTATCCGTTCGTGGCGGGCGGTCGTGGTCACGGGGGTCTCCCGATTCGTCTCGACAGGTGGGACCTGGACAACGACTGAGCCATACCCACCGCACCTCGTTTTACCGGCGGAAAGTGACGAAGTGACGTCACCCCGCCGACAACCCACCGGGCAAAGCCGACACATCGGCCATGTGCATTGACACTCGCGTGCGACGGGTGGTGGGCTCGTGACCGACTCGTGACCAACCGGCGGAGCGGCCGGCCCCGCCGAAGGGAGACCCCCGTGCACCTCGGGCGCAGGAAGCGCACCGCGACGGCCGTCGCCGCCGCGGTCATCGGCGGCCTCCTCGGCGGCACGGTCCCGGGCACGGCGCAGGCGCTCCCGAGGGTGCCGGCGGCCCCCGCGACCCCGACGGCTCCCGCGCCCTCACGGACCCCCGCGGCCCCGAAGCCCCCGCCGGCCCCCGGGGCCGCCACCGCTCCCCCGGCGGCCTCCCGCGCGGACACCGACCGGCAGACCCCCGCGCGCGTGCCCGCCGTCTGGCCCCGGCCGCAGTCCCTGACCGGCTCCGGTCCCTCCGTACGGCTCGGGGGCGAGGTGACGCTGCTCGCGGACGCCGACGCCGACCCGTACGCCCTCGACGCGCTGCGCGGGCTGCTGCGGGCGGCCGGGGTGCGGACCGTCCACACCGGGCTCCCGGGCCGGGGCCCGGTGGTCCGGGCCGCCGGACCCGCCGGGGAGGGCGCCGAGGAGGCGCTGACCGCCCTGGGCGTGCCCGAGCGCTTCGACCTGCCGCGCGGCGGCTACCGGCTCGCCACGGGCCGGTTCCAGGGGCGGGAGACCGTCGTCCTGGACGGGGTCGGCGAGGACGGCCTGTTCCACGCCGTGCAGACGCTGCGTCAGCTCCTCGGCTCCGGCCGGGAGGTGCCCGGGGTCGTCGTCCGGGACTGGCCCGGCACGGCCGAACGCGGCATCACCGAGGGCTTCTACGGGCGCCCGTGGACCCTGGAGGAGCGGCTGGCGCAGCTCGACTTCCTGGGCCGGACCAAGCAGAACCGCTATCTGTACGCACCCGGGGACGACCCGTACCGGCAGCTCCAGTGGCGGGAGCCCTACCCGGCCGCGCAGCGGGCGGAGTTCCGGGCGCTCGCGGAGCGGGCCCGCGCCAACCACGTGACGCTCGGCTGGGCCGTGTCGCCCGCCCAGTCCATGTGCCTGGCCTCGTCCGCCGACGTGGCGGCGCTGACCCGGAAGCTCGACGACATGTGGGCGCTCGGGGTGCGCTCCTTCCAGCTCCAGTTCCAGGACGCCTCGTACGACGAGTGGCACTGCTCCCGGGACGCCGACGTCTTCGGGCGCGGTCCCGAGGCCGCTGCCGCCGCCCACGCGCGCGTGGCGAACACGGTCGCCCGGCACCTGGCCGAACGGCACCCGGACGGCGAGCCGCTGACGGTGATGCCGACGGAGTACTACCAGGACGGTTCGACCGCGTACCGGACGACGTTCGCCGGGGCGCTGGACGCGGACGTGCGGGTGGCGTGGACCGGGGTCGGCGTCGTGCCGCGCACGATCACCGGCGGCGAACTGGCCGGCGCCCGGAAGGCGCTGGGCCACCCGCTGGTCACCATGGACAACTACCCGGTCAACGACTACGCGCAGGACCGGCTGTTCCTCGGCCCCGCGACGGGCCGGGAGCCGGCCGTGGCCGCCGGTTCCGCCGCCTTCCTCGCCCTCGCCATGGAGCAGCCGGCGGCCTCCCGCGTCCCGCTGTTCACCACCGCCGACTACGCCTGGAACCCGAAGGGCTACCGGCCCGAGGAGTCCTGGCGGGCCGCCGTCGACGACCTCGCGGGCCCGGACCCGGCCGCCCGCGAGGCGCTGCGGGCGCTCGCCGGGAACGGCGCCTCCTCGATCCTCGCCCCGGCGGGCGAATCGGCCTATCTGAAGCCGCTCCTGGCCGCCTTCTGGGAGGCGCGCGGCGGCGCGGACACGCGCGCGCGTGAGGAGGCGGCGCGCGGGCTGCGGGACGCGTTCACCGTGATGCGGCAGGCCCCCGAGCGGCTGACGGACACCGCGGGCGGTGTCCTCGGCGCCGAGACGGGGCCGTGGCTGGAGCAGCTCTCCCGGTACGGCCGGGCGGGCGAGACGGCGGTCGACATGCTGCTCGCGCAGGGGCGCGGCGACGGCGCGGCGGCCTGGCGGGCGCAGCTGGAGCTCGAAGGGCTGCGGAAGGAGCTGGGCGCGAGCCGGGTGACGGTCGGCGCGGGGGTCCTCGATCCCTTCCTCACGCGCGCGGTGACGGAGGCGGCGGCCTGGACCGGCGCCGACCGGGTCCCGGCGGCGCGGGCCGAGCGGGCCGCCGGCTCGTACACCGTCCGGCTCGACCGGGCGCGGTCCGTGGAGGCCCTGACGGTGCTCGCCGCGCCGGGGCCGGAGGGCGGCCGCGCGGGCACGGACGCGCGCGTGGAGGCGTACGTCCCCGGCGAGGGCTGGCGGCCGCTCGGCCCGCTGTCGCCGTCGGGGTGGACGCAGACGGAGCTGAAGGGGCTGCGGGCCGAGGCGCTGCGGGTGGCGTGGAGCGAGGGCGGACCGGCCCCCGAGGTGCGCTCCCTGGTGCCGTGGTTCGCGGACGGGCCGCGCGCCGGTGTCGCCCTGGCCCGTGCGGAGGCGGACGCGGAGATCGGCGGTCCGGCGCAGCGGGTGGACGTGGAGCTGACGGGCCGGCGCGCGGGCGGGGTGAGCGGGCCGCTGACGGCGAGGGCCCCGAAGGGGATCGCGGTCCGGCTGCCGAAGCAGGCGGCGGTGGAGCGCGGCGCCCGGACGCGCGTCCCCCTGGAGGTGTCGGTGGCGGCGGACGTGCCGGTCGGGGCGTACCGGGTGCCGGTGTCCTTCGCGGGCGAGGAGCGGGTCCTGACGGTCCGGGCCTTCCCCCGTACGGCGGGCCCCGATCTGGCGCGGACGGCGGAGGTCTCCTCGTCGGGCGACGAGACCTCCGACTTCCCGGCCTCCTCGGCGGCGGACGGCGATCCGGCCACCCGCTGGTCCTCCCCGGCGGAGGACGGCGCCTGGTGGCAGCTGGAGCTGCCCGCGCCGGCCCGGATAGGGCAGGTGGTGCTGCACTGGCAGGACGCGTACGCCTCCCGCTACCGCGTCCAGGTGTCGGCGGACGGCCGGGTGTGGCGCACGGCGGCGACGGTCGCCGAGGGCAGGGGCGGCCGGGAGTCGGTCCGGATGGACGCGGCGGACACGCGCTTCCTGCGGGTGCAGGGGGAGAAGCGGGCGACCCGGTTCGGCTACTCGCTCTGGTCGGTGGAGACGTATGCGGTGGCGCCGCCGGAGAAGCCGGAGACGTCCGAGGAGCCCGGGAAGGCGCCGCCGGAGAAGCCGGAGAAGCCCGTGACGGCTCCGGACGCCCCCGCGACCGCGCCCCCGGGCGCGCCGGAGGAGCGGCCCGCCCCCTGAGGGCGCACCGCTCGGTGCCGCAGGCTCCCGCGTACGCGAAAGGCCCGGCTCAACCCGTCGTGAGCGCCCCCACGGGGGTCTCCGCGACGGAGTCGATCCGGGCCATCACGTCCTCGGCGCCGTAGGGCCGCAAGTACGGCAGCCAGCGGGGGTCCCGGTGGCCGGTCCCGATGATCCGCCAGGCCAGGCCGGTCGGCGGGGCCGGTTGGTGGCGCAGCCGCCAGCCGAGTTCGCGCAGGTGCCGGTCGGCCTTGACGTGGTTGCAGCGGCGGCAGGCCGCCACCACGTTGTCCCAGGCGTGCGTGCCCCCGCGGCTGCGCGGGACGACGTGGTCGACGCTGGTCGCGACGCCCCCGCAGTACGCGCAGCGCCCGCCGTCGCGGGCGAAGAGGGCCCGGCGGGTCAAGGGAACGGGCCCCCGGTAGGGGACCCGCACGAAGCGCTTCAGCCGCACCACGCTGGGCGCGGGGACGACTTGGGTCTCGCTGTGCAGGAAGGCGCCGGACTCCTCGAGGCAGAGAGCCTTGTTCTCCAGGACGAGGACGAGTGCGCGGCGGAGCGGTACGACGCCGAGCGGCTCGTACGACGCGTTGAGGACCAGGACATGCGGCACGGATGCCTCCTATGGCGCCGGCGGCGCGTGGCTCGCGCCGGGACGAACTGCTCTCAGTCTCTCCTCATGCCTGGTCGGAGCGCCACCACGTATCGGGATCGGGGTGAGGGGCCCGGAGTGTTCTCGACCACACCGGCCGCACCGGCGCCCCTCCTTCCCCTCCTGGTGAGGTCCGTCTCTCCCCTCGTCGGGACCACGGGACCACGTCCGGCGCCCCGTTACTGTGGATGGCCTGCGTACGCGATGCCTGGAGGTTGTCCCGTGTCCTGGTCCGCCCTGGCGGCTGCCACCGAACCCGAACCCATGCCGGTGACCCTGGACGAGGCCGCGGAGCGGGCCACGAACGCCGCCACCTGGGTGGAGGAGAACTGGTCCACCTGGCTGAACACCGGCCTGCGCATCCTCCTGATCCTGGTCGTCGCGCTGCTCCTGCGGATGGCCGTCCGCCGGGCCCTGACGAAGCTGATCGAGCGGATGAACCGCTCGGCGCAGGCGGTGGAGGGGACGGCCCTGGGCGGTCTGCTCGTCAACACCGAGCGGCGGCGGCAGCGCTCGGAGGCGATCGGTTCCGTGCTGCGCTCGGTGGCGTCCTTCCTGATCCTGGGCACGGCGGGCCTGATGATCCTGGGCGCCTTCAAGATCGACCTGGCGCCGCTGCTCGCGTCGGCCGGTGTGGCCGGTGTGGCGATCGGTTTCGGCGCGCGGAACCTGGTGACCGACTTCCTCTCCGGCGTCTTCATGATCCTGGAGGACCAGTACGGCGTCGGTGACTCGGTCGACGCGGGCGTGGCCTCCGGCGAGGTCGTCGAGGTGGGCCTGCGGGTAACGAAGCTGCGTGGGGTGGACGGCGAGATCTGGTACGTGCGCAACGGCGAGATCAAGCGGATAGGCAACCTCAGCCAGGGCTGGGCGACGGCGGCCGTGGACGTGACGGTCCGGCCGACGGAGGACCTGGACCGGGTGCGGTCGGTGATCACCGAGGCGGCGGAGGCCATGGCCAAGGAGGAGCCGTGGAACGAGCGCCTGTGGGGTCCGGTGGAGGTGCTGGGCCTGAACGAGGTGCTGCTCGACTCGATGACGGTCCGGGTCGCGGCGAAGACGATGCCGGGCAAGGCGCTCGGCGTGGAGCGCGAGCTGCGCTGGCGGATCAAGCGGGGCCTGGACGAGGCCGGCATCCGGATCGTGGGCGGCCTCCCGGCCCCGGCCGAGGAGTCGGCGGCCGATCCGACGGCGGGCATGGCGGCCCCCTCGGTCTTCGGCAACGCGGCCTCGCCGCAGTCGGTGGCGACGACGCCGCTCCCGAAGGACCTCTCCAAGTAGATCGCGGCGCTGTCTGTTCGAAGCCCCCGCGGGTAACGCTTTCGTTGCCTTCGGGGGCTTCGCGCGTTCACGGGTCCGGGGCTTCGTCCGTTCACGGGTATTGACGGGCCGGTGGCGGGCGAATTATTTTCCTCCCACCCAATAGGAAACTTTCCTAACAGTGTAGGCAGTGCAGACAGGGCAAGGACAGGTGCGCACCCATGGCCGGTACGACCCCGGGAACCCCCGGTACGCCGCGCGTGCTGCGGGCCATGAACGACCGCGCCGCCCTGGACCTGCTCCTGGAGCACGGCCCGCTCTCGCGGACCCGGATCGGCAAGCTCACCGGCCTCTCCAAGCCGACCGCCTCCCAGCTCCTCGCCCGCCTCGAAGCGGCCGGGCTCGTCGTCGCCACCGGCACCACCGAGGGCCGCCCCGGGCCGAACGCCCAGCTCTACGCGGTGAACGCGCGCGCCGCGTACGCCGCCGGGCTCGACGTCACCGCCCACCGCATCCGCGCCGCCGTCGCCGACGTCGCCGGCGCGATCGTCGGCGAGTCCGAGCTGCCCACCCCCGGCCGCTCCGCCACCGGGGTCGTCGGCCAGGTCACCGAGGCCCTCGACGGGGCCGTGAAGGCGGCCGGGATCGCCCGCGAGGACGTGCGGCGCCTGGTCATCGGCACCCCCGGCGCCTTCGACCCGGCCACCGGGCGCCTGCGGTACGCCTCCCACCTGCCCGGCTGGCACTCCCCCACCCTCCTGGAGGAGCTGGCCGCCGCCCTGCCGATGCCGTTCGAGTACGAGAACGACGTCAACCTCGTCGCCCTGGCCGAGCAGCGCCTGGGCGCCGCCCGGGGCCACTCCGACTTCGCCCTGCTCTGGAACGAGGAGGGCATCGGCGCCGCCCTCGTCCTCGGCGGGCGGCTGCACCGGGGCTTCACCGGCGGCGCCGGCGAGGTCGGCTTCATGCCCGTGCCCGGCACCCCCCTCGTGCGCCGGGTCGCCCGGGCCAACTCGGGCGGCTACCAGGAGCTCGCCGGGGTCCAGTCCGTGCCCCGGATCGCCCGCGCCCTCGGCATCGACACCCCCGAGCAGCCGTACGTGCCGGTGGCGTCCGGGCTGCTCGCGCACGCCGCCGGGGAGGGGGCCGGGGACCCCCGGTACACGGCCCTCCTCGACCAGTACGCCGAGCGGGTCGCCATCGGCCTCTCCTCCGTCGTCGCCGTCCTCGACCCCGAGCTGATCGTGCTCTCCGGCGAGGTCCTCGTCGCCGGCGGCGAACCCCTGCGCGCCCGCGCGCAGTCCGCGCTCGCCGACCTCGCCGCCTCCCGGCCGCGCCTCGTCCTCGCCGCCGTGCCCCGGCGCCCCGTCCTGCGCGGGGCCCTCGAAAGCGCCCTCGCCGCCACCCGCGACGAGGTCTTCGACACGTCCCGCTGACCCCGCTTCCCCTCCGCCCGCGACCCCGTTTCCCCTCCGCCCGCCCCAGGGAGAACCCGTCATGCCCGTACGCCCGCGCAGAGCCGCCGCGGCGCTCGCCGCCACCGCCGCGCTCGCCCTCCTCTCCTCCGCCTGTACCGGCTCCGCGAACGACGCGGCCGCCGACGACCCGAAGGCGGAGACGACGATCACCTTCTGGCACGGCTGGTCGGACCCCGCCGAGGTCAAGGCGATCGAGGCCAACGTCGCCCGCTTCGAGAAGGCCCACCCGAACATCAAGGTGAAGCTCGTCGGCAACATCAACGACGACAAGCTCGGCCAGGCCCTGCGCGCGGGCGGCTCGAACGGGCCGGACGTCGTCTCCTCGTTCACCACGTCCAACGTCGGCAAGTTCTGCGCCTCGGGCGCCCTCGCGGACCTGAAGCCCTTCATAGAGAAGTCCAAGCTGGACCTGGACAAGACCTTCCCGAAGGTCCTCCAGGACTACACGCAGTTCGAGGGCCGGCGGTGCAGCCTGCCGCTGCTCTCCGACGCGTACGGGCTCTACTACAACAAGGACGCCTTCCGGGAGGCCGGGCTCGACCCCGAGGCCCCGCCGAAGACCTGGTCCGAGTTCACCGAGGTCGCCAGGAAGCTGACGAAGCCCAAGGGCGACTCGTACGAGCGGCTCGGCTTCATGCCGACCTACCTCGGCTACGAGACGGTCGTCTCGCACTACATGTCGCAGTGGAAGCACGGCGGGTACTTCGACGCGGACGGGAAGTCGGCCGTCGCGAAGGACCCGGCGTTCGCCGAGATGATGACGTACCAGAAGTCCCTGGTGGACGCCCTCGGCGGCTTCCGGAAGCTCGACAAGTACCGCACCACCTTCGGTGACGAGTGGGGGGCCGAGCACCCCTTCCACACCGGGCAGGTCGCCATGCAGCTCGACGGCGAGTGGCGGCTGAGGTTCGCCGAGAAGGCGAAGCCCGGCTTCGAGATCGGCGTCGCGCCGCTGCCGGTCGCGGACGACGAGGTGGCCGAGTACGGCAAGGGCTACCTCTCCGGCACGATCATGGGCATCGCGCCGCAGAGCCGGAAGCAGAACGCGGCCTGGGAGCTGGTCAAGTACATGACCACGGACACCGACGCCGTGGTCGCCTTCGCCCACGACATCGGCAACGTGCCCTCCACCCTGGAGGCGCTGAAGTCCCCGAAGCTGAACTTCGACCCGCGCTTCAAGACCTTCCTGGACATCGCCCGGCACCCCGCCTCCACCACCTCGGACGGCGCCGTCAACGGCTCCGCCTACCAGGACACCCTCCAGAAGTTCTCCCAGCAGTACGAGAAGGGCCAGGTCACCGACCTGAAGAAGGGGCTCGCCGACACCGCCGCCCAGATCGACCGCGACATCGCCGCGGCGAAGTGACGGCCGGACACCGCCCATGAGCACGGACACCCTGCCCGCGAAGGAGGCGGCCGCCCCGGCCGCCCCCTCCCCCGGGGGACGGAACACACTGCGGTCCAGGCGCCGCCGCGACGCGCTGCGCACCCTGGCGTTCCTGTCGCCCTGGCTGATCGGATTCGGCGTCTTCTTCGCCTATCCGCTGGTCTCCACCGTCTACTTCTCCTTCATGAAGTACGACGGCCTCAACCCGCCCGAGTGGCGGGGCCTCGCCAACTGGTCGTACGTCTTCGGCGACTTCCCGCAGTTCTGGCCGGCCCTGCGCAACACCCTCTGGCTCTGCGTCGTCATGGTCGCCTGCCGGGTTCTCCTCGGCCTCGGCGTCGGGCTGCTGATCACGAAGATCAAGACGGGCGCCGGGATCTTCCGTACCCTCTTCTACCTGCCGTACCTGGCCCCGCCGGTGGCCGCCACGCTCGCCTTCGTCTTCCTGCTCAACCCCGGCACCGGGCCGGTCAACTCGCTCCTGGAGGCGGCCGGCCTGCCCGCCCCCTCCTGGTTCAACGACGCGTCCTGGTCCAAGCCGGCCCTCACGGTCCTCGCCGTGTGGGGCGTCGGCGACCTCATGGTCATCTTCATGGCCGCGCTGCTCGACGTGCCGAAGGAGCAGTACGAGGCGGCCGAACTGGACGGCGCCTCGCCGTGGCAGCGGTTCCGCCACATCACGCTGCCCACCATCGCGCCGATCGTCCTCTTCGCGGTGGTCACCGGGATCATCGGCGCGATGCAGTACTACACGCAGCCGATCGTGGCCTCCAAGGTCGCCTCGGGCGTGATGGGCGGCTCCGGCGTCACCTTCGTCCCCGGCTATCCCGACGACTCCACGCTGACCCTGCCGCAGCTCGTCCACAGCCTCGGCTTCAGCCAGTTCAACTACGGCGCCTCCTGTGTGGTCGCGCTGGTGCTCTTCGCCTTCTCCATGGCCTTCACCGCGCTCCTGATGCGCCGGCGCGGCGGCCTGATCGGCTCGGGTGACTGACCATGACGACCCCCACCGCCACCGCCCCGACTCCCGCGGGAAGGCGGGCCCGGCGCAAGGCGCTGCTGCACTGGATCGCCGTGCACGCGCTCGGCGTCGCCGCCGCCCTGTTCTTCGTCCTGCCGTTCGTCTTCGTCCTCCTGACCTCCCTGATGAGCGACCAGCAGGCGCTCACCCGGGACCTGACCCCGGACTCCTGGCACTGGGAGAACTACGTCCGGGTCTTCGAGACCGAGGGCTTCCTCACCTGGTGGCGCAACTCCCTGCTGTACGCCGGGCTCGGCACCGTCCTCGTCGTGGTGTCCTCGGTCCCCGTCGCGTACGCCCTCGCCAAGTTCCGCTTCCGGGGCCGGCACCTGTCGATGCTGCTCGTCATCGCGATGATGATGCTGCCGCCGCAGGTCGTGATCATCCCCATGTACCTGTTCTGGGCCAAGCAGATGGACCTCTCCGGCACCCTGTGGCCGCTGATCGTCCCGATGGCGTTCGGGGACGCCTTCGCCGTCTTCCTGCTGCGCCAGTTCCTCCTCACGATCCCCGACGAGTACGTGGAGGCGGCGCGGATCGACGGGTGCGGCGAACTGCGCACCCTGCTCAAGGTCGTGGTCCCGATGGCCAGGCCCGGGATCGCGGCCGTGGCCCTGTTCCAGTTCTTCTACTGCTGGAACGACTACTTCGGGCCGCAGATCTACGCCTCCGAGAACCCCGGCGCCTGGACCCTGAGCTACGGCCTGGAGTCCTTCAAGGGCGCGCACCACACCGACTGGAATCTGACCATGGCCGCGACCGTCCTGGTCATGGCCCCCGTGATCCTCGTCTTCTTCTTCGCCCAGAAGGCGTTCGTCGAGGGAGTCACACTGACCGGAGTGAAGGGCTGAGCCACACATGAAGCTCACTGTCGTGGGGGGCGGTTCCACCTACACCCCCGAACTGATCGACGGATTCGCGCGGCTGCGCGACACCCTGCCGATCACCGAACTCGTCCTCGTCGACCCCGCGGCCGACCGGCTCGACCTGGTCGGCGGGCTCGCCCGCCGGATCTTCGCCCGGCAGGGGCACGACGGGAGGATCACCACCACCTCCAACCTGGACGCCGGGGTCGCGGGCGCCGACGCCGTCCTGCTCCAGCTGCGGGTCGGCGGACAGGCCGCCCGCGAGAAGGACGAGACCTGGCCGCTGGAGTGCGGCTGCGTCGGCCAGGAGACCACCGGCGCCGGCGGCCTCGCCAAGGCGCTGCGCACGGTCCCGGTGGTCCTGGACATCGCCGAGCGGGTCCGGCGCACCAACCCGGACGCCTGGATCATCGACTTCACCAACCCGGTCGGCATCGTGACGCGGGCGCTGCTCCAGGCCGGGCACAAGGCCGTCGGCCTGTGCAACGTGGCCATCGGCTTCCAGCGCAAGTTCGCCGCGCTCCTGGACGTGGCCCCCTCCGACGTGCACCTGGACCACGTCGGGCTCAACCACCTGACGTGGGAGCGGGCGGTACGGATCGGGGGCCCCGGCGGCGAGGACGTGCTGCCCCGGCTGCTCGCCGGGCACGGCGACGCGATCGCGGACGACCTGCGGCTGCCGCGCCCGGTCCTGGACCGGCTCGGCGTCGTCCCCTCGTACTACCTGCGCTACTTCTACGCGCACGACGAGGTCGTGCGCGAGCTGGGGACCAAGCCCTCGCGGGCCGCCGAGGTGGCCGCGATGGAGAAGGAGCTCCTGGAGATGTACGGGGACCCGGCGCTCGACGAGAAGCCGGCCCTGCTCGCCAAGCGCGGCGGCGCCTTCTACTCGGAGGCGGCCGTGGACCTGGCGGCGGCCCTCCTGGGCGGGGGCGGTTCGCCGTACCAGGTGGTGAACACGTACAACAACGGCACGCTGCCGTTCCTGCCGGACGACGCCGTCATCGAGACGCAGGCGGCGGTCGGCCCGGAGGGCGCGGTGCCGCTGCCGGTCGCGCCGGTGGACCCGCTGTACGCCGGGCTGGTCGCGAACGTGACCGCCTACGAGGACCTGGCCCTGGAGGCGGCGCTGCGCGGCGGCCGGGACCGGGTCTTCAAGGCGCTGCTCGCACACCCGCTGATCGGGCAGTACGCGTACGCCGACGGCCTCACGGACCGGCTGGTCGCGCACAACCGGGAGCACCTCGCGTGGGCGTGAACGGGACCTTCCCCGCGGCGGGCGCGGGGGTGCTCCTCGCGGTCGACGCGGGGAACAGCAAGACCGACGTCGCGGTCCTCTCCGGGGACGGCGCCGTCCTCGGGACGGCCCGCGGCGGCGGGTTCCAGCCCCCGCTGGTGGGGGTGGCGGCGGCGGTGGACGGGCTCGCGGAGATCGTGGCGCGGGCGTGCGCGGAGGCCGGGGTGCCGACGGAGTTCGCGCACGTCACGGCCTGTCTCGCCAACGCCGACCTGCCCGTGGAGGAGGCCGCGCTCCGGGACGGGGTGCTCTCCCGGGGCTGGAGCCGGTCGGTGCGGGTGCACAACGACACCTTCGCCATCCTGCGGGCCGGGATAGACGAGCCCCGGGGCGTGGCGGTGGTCTGCGGGGCCGGGATCAACTGCGTCGGGATGACCCCGGACGGGCGGACCGCCCGCTTCCCCGCCATCGGGAAGCTCTCCGGGGACTGGGGCGGCGGCGGCGGACTGGCCGAGGAGGCGCTGTGGTGCGCGGCGCGCGGCGAGGACGGGCGCGGCGAGCCGACCGGGCTGTCGCGGGCGCTGCCCGCGCACTTCGGCCTGGAGACGATGTACGCGCTGATCGAGGCCCTGCACCTGGGGCGGATCCCGATGGAGCGGCGGCACGAACTGGCGCCCGTGCTCTTCCGGGTGAGCGCGGCGGGCGACCCGGTCGCGCTGTCGCTGGTGCACCGGCTGGCCGAGGAGGTCGTGGCCATGTCGTCGGTGGCGCTCGGGCGGCTGGGGCTGCTCGACGAGCCGGCGCCGGTGCTGCTCGGCGGCAGCGTGCTGGCCGCCCGCCACCCGCAGCTGGAGGAACGCATCCGCGAACTCCTCGCGGCGCGGGCGCCGAAGGCGGTGATCGGCTTCGTGACGGCGCCGCCGGTCCTCGGGGCGGGGCTCCTCGCCCTGGACGAGACGGCGGCGGACCCGTCGGCGGCGGCCCGGCTGCGGGAGCACTACGGGGCATAGGGGCGCGGGCGCGGGGCGTCCTCGCGCGGCCCGGGGGCGGGGCGTCCTCGCCGGTTCGGCGGGGGCGCCCCGCACGCATGTTCACCTGTTCGAGCGACGTCCGGCCCGGAACCGATTCCGGAGCGGGGACGTATTCAAGGTGAGGGGGTTCTCCCGCGGTCGCGTGGGAGGCATGGGGCACGATAGGAGCCGTCAGGAACAAGATCCAGTCAATCCCGGTGTGCGGAAGGGCCCGTGCGGCCATACTGCTCGCCGGGGTGGTCCTCCACCGGAGCCGGTCCGCCGGCGCTCCGGGGCGGGCCGGACCGTCAGCGACCGAGGGGGAGGTCACGTGGCACACCCGCCGATCCCGCCCGCCGAACCGGCGGCGCGGAGCACGGCCCCGGCGCCCGCGCGCCCGGCCGGCGTGCCCGCGCAGACGCCGCCGGTGCAGCCGTCGCCCGTGCCGCCTACCGCGCCGCCCGCCGGGCGCGGGGCCTGGGCCGTGGGCCGGGAGCAGCTGCGGACGGTCACGACGACCGAGCCGGGCCGGCTCCGGATCCTCGGGGCCGTACTGGCGCTGCTCGTCGTCGCGTTCGGGGCCGTCACCGCCCTGGAGGTCACCGGCCGGGCCTCCGCCGCCGACGACGTCGTGGGCCGCAGCCAGCCGCTGAGCGCCGACGCCGCCGCGCTCTACCGCTCCCTGGCCGACGCCGACACCACCGCCGCCAGCGGCTTCCTCGCCGGCACCCTGGAGCCGGCCGGGTCGCGCGAGCGGTACGCGGAGGACGTCGCCACCGCCTCCCGGCTCCTCGTCAAGGCCGCGGCGCACACGGACGGTTCGCCGGAGTCGACCCGCGAGATCACCGTGCTCGGCGAGCAGCTCCCGCGCTACACGGGCCTCGTGGAGCGCGCCCGGGCGGCCAACCGGCAGGGCCTGCCGCTGGGCGGCGCCTATCTGCGGTACGCCAACCAGCAGATGACCACCGTCCTGCTGCCCGCCGCCGAGCGGCTGTACGCGGCGGAGACGGAGCGGCTCCACCGGGACGACGACGCGGCCCGCGCCTGGCCGTACGCGTCGCTCGCGCTCGGCCTGGTCGCCCTCGCCGCCCTCGGGTGGGCCCAGCGCCGCACCTACGTCCGCACCCACCGGGTCTTCAACCACGGGCTGCTCGCCGCCACCGCCGCCACGGGCGCCGTCCTGCTCTGGCTGCTGGCCGCGCACACCGTCGCCCGGGCCGAGCTGAACAACGCGCGGGCGCACGGGCAGGAGTCCCTCCAGGTCCTCAACACGGCCCGGATCAGCTCGCTCACCGCCCGCGCCAACGAGAACCTGACCCTGGTCGCCCGGGGCGCCGTCCTCACCGAGGACGGCAAGGGCGACAAGTACGAGGCCGACTACACGGCCGGCATGGGCGCCCTGAAGGCGGCGCTCGCCTCGGCGCGGGAGCTGGCCGACGACGACGCCGGCCGGGGCCCGGTCGGCGAGGCCGCCGCCCGCGCGGGCGAGTGGTCGCAGCGCCACAAGGACGCACGGGCGAAGGACGACGACGGCGACTACGAGGGCGCCCTGGACCGGATCGTCGGCCCGAAGGGGTCCACCGGGGAGTCCTTCGACCAGGTCGACGCGGCCCTGGAGCGGGCCCTCGCGCACGAGCAGGCCGAGTTCACCCGCTCCGCCGGGGACGCCCGGGACGCGCTGTCGGCGCTGCCCCTGGGCGCGGCGGCCCTCGGGATCCTGGGGGCGGCGGGCGCCGTGCTCGGCGTCAACCGCAGACTGTCGGAGTACCGGTGAGAGGGGGAGGGATGTCCGAGGACACGGAGCCGCTGGTGCGGCGGGCGGCGAAGCGGCTGCGCGGCTGGGGCGGAGTGGCGGCCATGGCCGTGGCCTGCGGGCTCACCGCCTCGCTCACCCTGCTCCCGCTGGCCCGGGAGGGGAGCGACGCGGCGGCGGCACCCGGGCCGGGGACGGGCGCCGGTGCGGGCAGCGGTGTGGGGGTCGGCGCCCAGGTCAAGGCCGACACCTGCCGGAACCCGGAGGCGTCCCTCACGCCCTCCACGGAGGACGGGCCGTCGGTCCGGGCGATCAAGGAGCGCGGGAAGCTGATCGTCGGCGTCGACCAGTCCAGCTACCGCTGGGGCTACCGGAATCCGGAGAAGGGCGTCCTGGAGGGGTTCGACATCGCCCTCGCCCGGGCCGTCGCCAAGGGCGTCCTCGGCGACGAGAACGCCGTCGTCTTCCGCGCGATCCCCACCAACCAGCGGATCGCCGCCCTGGACAGCGGCAAGGTGGACCTCGTCGTGCGCACCATGACGATCAACTGCAAGCGGATCGAGCAGGTCGCCTTCTCCACCGCCTACTTCCAGGCCGGGCAGCAGGTCCTGGCGCCCAAGCGCTCCGACATCACCGGGTACGACTCCTCGCTGCGCGGCAAGCGGGTCTGCACCGCCGAGGGCTCCACCGCCCACGAGGCCCTGGAGGAGAACTCCTTCGGCGCGGTCTTCAAGGACGAGGGCGACGGCACCAAGGACGACAGGGACCTGCTGACCGTCCCCAACCAGCTGGACTGCCTGGCCCGGCTCCAGCTGGGCGAGGTCGACGCCGTCGTCACCGACAACGCCCTCGCGGCCGGCCAGGCCGCGCAGGACCCGGCGGTCGAGCTGAAGGGGGAGCCGTTCACGAAGGAGTACTACGGGGTGGCGGCCAAGCTGGGCAACGACGACCTGGTCCGCCGGGTCAACCACGTCCTGGTGGGGTACCGGCAGGGGCCCTGGCAGGCGGCGTACAGACAGTGGCTGGAGAAGGACCTGCCCGGGATATCCGGGCCGCCCGCTCCCCTGTACAAGTAGCCGCCGAGAGCAGTTCCCGCACACAAGACTCCTTGCACACATGGCGGAAGAGGTGACCGATGGGCGTCACGGGACCCCCTGGGCCGGTGATGGACCGGGACGAGGTGGACCGTGCGCTGGCGCGGCTCGGCGCCGAGCACAAGGCGGTCGAGGACTCGCTCCTCGCACTCCAGGACCACGCGGGCCGCAGGCTCCTCGAAGGGGCCGAGCTGACCGGTACGACCCGGGAGCGCTGGGCGGCGGCCGAGCGGACCATCACCCTGCTCTGGACCTGCTTCGACGTGTACACCGACGCCCTGCGGGAGGCCCGTGAGGTACGGGCGCGGCGCCGCTGGCCCGGGCGGGAGGAACTGGTGGAGCTGACCGACCGGCTGCGCGGCGAGAGCGTCCTCGTGCCGGGCGGGGCGGGCGAGGGGGCGCTGCTGTCCGAGCGCTTCACCCTGGAGGGCCTGGTGCGGCGGATGAACGAGCTGTACGCCTCCTCGCTCGACCTGGTCGTCACCGCCGACGCCGTCTGGTCGGCGCTGCCCGCCCGGATAGACCTGCTCGCCGCCGAGCTGGGCCGGACGCGGTCCCTCGCGCACTCGGTGGGCGTGCGGCCGGGCGAGCACCCGGCCGGGGACGAGCTGGAGGAGATCACGGCCGAACTGGGCCTGCTGCGCTCCCAGGTGATCACGGACCCGCTGGCCTTCTGGCGTCCGGCGGCGGGCAGTTCGGCGCCCGGCGGGGGCCGCCCCGACACCGGTCGGTACGACCGGGCCGCCCTGGCCCTGGAGGACGTGCGGCGCGAGATCGAGGCCGTCCTCGCGGTCCGGCAGGACTCCGAGGAGCGGCTGCTCCGGCTGCGGGACGTGCTGTCGCGGGCGGACCGGACGCTCGCCGAGGCACGGGCCGCGCGCGGCGAGGTCCTGGCGAAGATCGCCGCCTCCGAGGTGCCGGCCGTCAGCGGGCCGCCGACGGCGCTCCAGGAGCGGCTGGTGGCCGCCGCCGAGTACCGCAGGCACGCCCAGTGGCACCGGCTCTCCCCGCTCCTGGACTCCCTGGAACGGGAGGCGGAGGACGAACTGCTGCGGGCCCGCGAGTCGTTGACGGCGGTGACCGCGCCGCTCGCGGTCCGGGCGGAGCTGCGCGGCCGGCTCGACGCGTACCGGGCGAAGGTGGCACGGCTCGGCGCGGCGGAGGACCCGCTCCTGATCGAGCGGTACGACGCGGCCCGGCGGATGCTGTGGAGCGCGCCCTGCGACCTGCGGGTCGCGGAGCAGGCGGTGCTGCGCTACCAGCGGGCGGCGGCGGAGGTGCTGTCCGGGCCGGGAGACGCGGAGGGCGCGCGGACGACGGGGGACGCGGGGAAGACGGAAGGCGCGGGGAACGCGGAAGGCGCGGGAGGGCGGCAGTGGTGAGCGGGGAGACGGGTGCGGGGAGCTGCCAGCGTCCCTCGTGCGAGGGCTCGTACGAGGACATGGGGAGCGGCGAACTCTACTGCGACACCTGCGGGCTCGCGCCGGTCGTCGCGCCCGGCGGGATGATCGGCTCGATGCCGACCGGGGTGGCCGTGCCCGGCCGGTCCACCCGTACGGGAACGGGCACGGGGACGGGCGCGGAGGTCGGCGGGCCGGACTCCCGCTCCGCGCGGAGCGGTTCGCGGGCCTCCTCGCGGGCCTCGTCCCGCTCCTCGACCTCGCGCCGGTCGGTCTCGGGGCGTCTGTCGCGCTCGCTGTCCGGGCGGTCCACGGGCCGTTCGGTGTCGGTGCGCAGCTCGGGCCCGTCGACCGGGCAGTCCGCCCGGAACCGGCTCGGCGCGGGCCTGGTCACGGTCCCGGAGGTGCCACGCCCCGACCCGCGGGCCGCGGTGATGGAGAATCCCGAGGTCCCCGAGCGGAAGCGGTTCTGCTCCCGTTCCGACTGCGGGGCCCCGGTGGGCCGGGCGCGGGGCGACCGGCCGGGCCGCACGGAGGGCTTCTGCACCAGCTGCGGGCACCCGTACTCCTTCGTGCCGAAGCTGCGGGCCGGGGACATCGTCCACGGGCAGTACGAGGTGGCGGGCTGCCTCGCGCACGGCGGTCTGGGCTGGGTGTACCTGGCCGTCGACCGGGCCGTCTCGGACCGCTGGGTCGTCCTCAAGGGCCTGCTGGACACCGGCGACCAGGACGCCATGGCGGCGGCGATCTCGGAGCGCCGCTTCCTCGCCGAGATCGAGCACTCCAACATCGTCCGGATCTACAACTTCGTCGAGCACCTCGACCAGCGGACCGGCTCCCTGGACGGCTACATCGTCATGGAGTACGTCGGCGGCAAGTCGCTCAAGGAGATCGCCAACGGGCGCCGGACGCCCGACGGGCGGCGCGACCCGCTGCCGGTGGAGCAGGCCTGCGCGTACGGCATCGAGGCCCTGGAGGCGCTCGGGCACCTGCACAGCAGGAACCTGCTGTACTGCGACTTCAAGGTCGACAACGCCATACAGACCGAGGACCAGTTGAAGCTCATCGACATGGGCGCGGTCCGGCGGATGGACGACGACGAGTCGGCGATCTACGGCACGGTCGGCTACCAGGCGCCGGAGGTGGCCGAGGTCGGCCCCTCGGTGGCGAGCGACCTGTACACGGTGGCGCGCACGCTCGCCGTGCTGACCTTCGACTTCCAGGGCTACACGAACGTCTTCGTGGACTCGCTGCCCGACCCGGAGAACATCGCGGTCTTCCGGACGTACGAGTCGTTCTACCGCTTCCTGGTGCGGGCCACCGACCCGGACCCGGCGCGCCGGTTCGCCTCCGCGCAGGAGATGGCCGAGCAGTTGACGGGCGTGCTGCGGGAGGTGGTGGCGCTCCAGTCGGGGCGGCCCCGGCCGGCGCTCTCGACGCTGTTCGGCACGGAGGTGCGGGTCACGGACACGGAGCTGTTCGCGGAACTGACGGAGGACGTGTCCTCGTTGGGGGCGCGGCGGGCCCGCGGGGGGCGGAAGGCGCGGTCGGGGGCGGGAGCCGGTGCCGGCTCGGCGGTTCCGCCCGGGGCCGCTGCCGGTGCCGTGGTTCCGCCCGGGGCCGGGCTCGGGGGGCTGCTCGCGCCGCTCGACACGCCCGCCACCGCGCTCGCGCTGCCCGTGCCGCACGTCTCCCCGGCCGACCCCAACGCCGGTTTCCTCGCCGGTCTGGCGGCCGCCGCGCCGAACGAGCTGCTCGGGGCGCTCCAGGCCGCGCCCGCGCCCTCCGTCGAGCTGCGGCTGCGCACCCTGCGGGCCCAGCTGGAGCTGCGCGACCTGCCGGCCGCCGCCCGGACCCTCGCCGGTCTGGAGGAGCGGGACCCGGACGACTGGCGGGTCGTCTGGTACCGGGGCGTCGCCTCCCTGGTGACTGGGGACCACGCGCACGCGGCCCTCGCCTTCGACGCGGTGTACGACGCCTTCCCCGGCGAGCCGGCGCCGAAGCTGGCCCTGGGGATCTGCGCCGAGGTCCTCGGCCAGCTGGACAACGCCGCCGAGTACTACCGCCTGGTGTGGACGACCGACCCCGGTTTCGTCAGCGCGGCCTTCGGGCTCGCCCGGGTGCGGCTCGCGGCGGGCGACCGCGCCGGGGCCGTACGGACCCTGGAGTCGGTGCCGGAGGCGTCGATCCACTACACGGCGGCCCGGGTCGCGGCCGTGCGGGCGCGGCTGCGGCGGCGCCCGCCGTCCGACCCGCTCGGCGCCGACCTGACGGCCGCCGCGGCGCAGGTCTCGGCGCTCCAGGGCTTCGGTCTGGACGCGGTGCGCCGGGAGCGGTTGTCGACGGAGGTCCTCGGAACGGCCCTCGACTGGGTACTCTCCGGGAGTCCCGGTGCGGCACCGGGCGGCGGCGCGCTGCTGCTCGGGAGCGAACTGGACGAGCGCGGACTGCGCTTCGGCCTCGAACGCGCGTACCGGGTGCTGGCCCGGCTCGCCCAGCAGGGCGGGGAAAGGATCGAACTGGTGGAGCGGGCCAACCGCTTCCGCCCCCGGACGTGGGTGTGAGGATGTCCCAGAAGCCGAAGCCGTCGCACGGACTCGCCGCCTGCCCGGGCTGCGCGGAGCCGCTGGATTCGGGTGACCGGTTCTGCGGGGCGTGCGGTTACGACCTGTCGGCCGTCCCGGCCGCCGGGATCGGTCCCGACCGCCCGACCGTGGCGATCGGCACGCCCGTGAACTGGCCGGACGCCCCGCCCCGCGAGCCCGGTTCGCTCTCGACCGTGACCCAGCACCCCGGCGACCTTCCGGGCACCGACTCGGGCGGCCACGACCTGCCCGCCGCCCCTGCCCCCACCGGGGACTTCGAGCTGGCGGCGCCCGACCCCCGGGCGGCCGTACGGGTCGACGACCCGGTGCCGGTCCCGGGCGTGGCTCCGGGCGCGGCTCCGGCTTCCGTATCGGCGCAGGCGCAGGCGCAGGCACAGCAGGCACCGGCCCCCGGGGCGGCGCACGGCGACGGGCTCTGCGTGGCCTGCCGGGCCGGGCGGGTGGACACCGACGGGTACTGCGAGAACTGCGGGCACGCGCAGCCCCGCGAGCGCGACCACATGGAGCGGGAGCTCGGCGGCGTGGCCGCCGTCAGCGACCGGGGGCTGCGCCACCACCGCAACGAGGACGCGTTCGCGGTCTCCGCGACCACCCTGGCCGACGGCTCCCCCGCCACCCTGGCCGTCGTCTGCGACGGCGTCTCCTCGGCGACCCGTCCCGACGAGGCCTCCGCCGCCGCCGCGGAGGCGGCCGGCGCCGCGCTGTGCGCCGCGCTGCCCCGGGGCACGCACCCGCAGCAGGCCATGCACGAGGCGATCGTCGCCGCCTCCGAGGCCGTCAACTCCCTCGCGGAGAAGGCTGCCGACGGCGAGCCCCACCGGAACGCGCCCGCGTGCACCATCGTCGGCTCCGTCGTCGCGGACGGCCTGCTCGTCGTCGGCTGGGTCGGCGACAGCCGCGCCTACTGGGTGCCCGACGACCGGACCGCCCCGGCCGCCCGGCTCACCGAGGACGACTCGTGGGCCGCGCAGATGGTCACGGCGGGCCTGATGAACGAGGCCGAGGCGTACGCGGACGAGCGCGCCCACGCGATCACCGGCTGGCTCGGCGCCGACGCGTACGAACTGGACCCGCACACGGCCGCGTTCAAGCCGGACCGCTCCGGCGTGGTGGTGGTCTGCACGGACGGCCTGTGGAACTACGCGGAGGGCCCCGAGGACATGGCGCGGGTCGTCCCGGCCGACGCGGCGGACCGCCCGCTGCACGGCGCCCGGGTCCTGGTCGGGCACGCCCTGGACGGCGGGGGGCACGACAACATCACGGTCGCGCTCGTCCCGTTCGCCGTCCCGCCGCAAGGGGCAGGATCGGCCTGAGCACCGGCCGGTCCCCCGTCCCTCCGCCCCGCATCTCCGTCCCACAGCCACTGCCCCGTCCGTCGCTGCCCCATGACCGCCGTCCCGTCGCCGTTGCCCGAGGAGCCGAACTGATGGCGAACTTCTCCAAGCCGACCGTGCCCCGGTTCTCGGTGGACGTGTACCAGAACGAGTTCCTGCCGGAGGGCGGCCGGGACGTCAACGCGATCGTCACGGTGACCTCGACCGGCGGCGGCACCGTCGGCGCGGGCGGCCACGGCTCCGCCGGTGTCGTGATCATGGTCGACTGCTCCGGCTCGATGGACTACCCGGCCACCAAGATGCGCGGGGCGCGGGAGGCGACCGCCGCCGCCGTCGACACCCTGCGCGACGGCACCTCCTTCGCCGTGGTCGCCGGCACGCACGTGGCGAAGGAGGTCTACCCCGGGAACGGGCGGCTCGCCGTCGCCGACGCCCGCACCCGGGCCGAGGCCAAGGAGGCGCTGCGCCGGCTCACCGCGAGCGGCGGCACGGCGATCGGCACCTGGCTGCGGCTCGCGGACCGGCTGCTCTCCTCCGCCGACCTCACCATCCGGCACGGCATCCTGCTCACCGACGGGCGCAACGAGCACGAGTCCCCGGAGGCGCTGCGGGCCGCGCTCGACGCCTGCGCGGGCCGGTTCACCTGCGACGCGCGCGGGGTCGGCACCGACTGGGAGGTCAAGGAGGTCACCGGGATCGCCTCGGCGCTCCTGGGCACCGCCGACATCGTCGCCGACCCGGCCGGCCTCGCGGCCGACTTCACGGCGATGATGGGGCAGGCGATGGGCAAGGGCGTGGCGGACGTCGCGCTGCGCCTGTGGACCCCGGTCGGGGTGGAGATCGCCTTCGTGAAGCAGGTGGCGCCGACGGTCGAGGACCTCACCGGGCGGCGTACGGAGGCGGGGCCGCGTGCCGGGGACTACCCGACGGGCTCGTGGGGCGACGAGTCCCGCGACTACCACGTGAGCGTGCGGGTCCCGCGGGCCGCGGTCGGCCAGGAGATGCTCGCCGCCCGGGTCTCCCTGATCGCCCCGGACCCGGCGGGCGGCGACCCGCGCCCGCTGTCTCAAGGGCTGGTACGGGCGGTGTGGACGGACGACCTGGCGATGTCGACGTCGATCAATCCGCAGGTGGCGCACTACACGGGCCAGGCCGAGCTGGCGGACGCCATCCAGGCCGGACTGGATGCCCGCAAATCGGGCGATCACGACGGCGCGACGGCCAAACTGGGCCGTGCCGTGCAGCTCGCGGCGGCCTCCGGCAACGCGGATACGGCGAAACTCCTTTCGAAGGTGGTCGACGTGGTCGACGCGGTGGCGGGTACTGTGCGTTTGAAGGCGAAGGTCGCCGAAGCGGACGAGATGACACTCGAAACCCGCTCCACGAAGACCGTTCGCGTCAAGAGGTAGCCCGGTCACCGGGCCGGACGACGAGAGGGGGAAGCACCGACATGCCGACCTGCCCGAACGGACACCAGTCGGTCTCCGACGACTGGTGCGAGGTCTGCGGCCATCGCATGGCCGCGGCGGGCGCGCCGACGGGTGCCGTACCGCCGCCTCCCCCGCCGCCGCCCTCGTACGGATACCCCGGCCCCGGTGGACCGGGAGGCCCCGGCGGCCCCGGTCCCGGTGGTCCTGGCCCCGGCCCCGGCCCCGGTCGGCCTCCGGCCGGCCCCCCGCCGGGTGCCCCCGGCGGCTTCGGTCCCGGTGGCGACCCGAACGCCACGGCCCAGGCGGAGCTGTGCCCGCAGTGCCGTACGCCGCGTGAGCACATGGCGCCGTTCTGCGAGGAGTGCCGCTGGAACTTCCTCACGAACACGGCGACCTCGTACACCCCGGTGGCCCCGGCCAACCTCCCGCCCCGGCAGCCCGGGCCGCCGCCCGGCCTGAACCTGCCGCCGGGCTTCCAGACCCCGCCGCCGGGCGCCCCGCAGCCGCCGCAGCCGCAGGACCCGTTCGGGTACCAGGGCTCGCGGCCCTCGCAGGTGAACCGTCCGGCGGAGCCGCTCGGCGCCGAGCCCACCCACCACCAGGCCCCGCCGCAACGCCCGCAGGCACCGCAGCAGCAGCCCCCGGGACAGCAGCAGCACCAGGCGCCGCAGCCTCCGGGGCAGCAGCACCAGGCCCCTCAGCACCACCAGCAGCAGCCTCCGGCGCCCCCCGCGTACCACCAGGCTCCGGCCCAGGCGCCCGCCCAGGCCCCGGCGCCGCCCGCGCCGCCGCAGCCGCGCGCGGACGACGACTGGCTCCTGCCCCCGCCGTCCCAGCACCAGCCGCCGCAGGCGCCCCCGCAGCAGCACCAGGCACCGCCGCCGCAGGCGCCCCCGCACCAGGGACCGCCGCAGCACCAGGGACCGCCCCAGCCCCCCGCGCACCAGGGGCCCCCGCCACAGCAGCATCAGGCGCCTCCGTCGCCCCCGCAGCAGCACCAGGGGCCGCCGCAACAGTTCCAGCCGCCGGGGCCGCCCCGGAGCTGGAGCGCGGTCATCGGTCCGGACCGCGCGTACTTCATGGCGATGATGCAGCGCAGCGGCCCGGAGGCCACGGGCCTGAACCTGCCCGCGTACTCCCCGGACAAGCACCTGCCGCTCCAGGGCAACCAGGTCTCCATCGGCCGCCGTCGGCACTCCACCGGCGAGTCCCCCGACATCGACCTGTCGGTGCCGCCGGAGGACCCGGGCGTCTCGCACCAGCACGCGGTCCTGGTGCAGCAGCCGGACGGCTCGTGGGCGGTGGTGGACCAGAACTCCACCAACGGGACCACGATCAACGGCGGCGAGGAGCCGATCCAGCCCTACGTCCCCGTCCAGCTCCAGGACGGCGACCGGGTGCACGTCGGCGCCTGGACCACGATCACGATCCGCCGGGACTGAGCCCCTGAGGAAGCCGGGGGCCGGGGGTCCTGGACCTCCGGTCCTCGGCCGGGGCATCTGAGACGATGGAGCGGTGAGCGAGATTCCCGGGAACACGACACAGGAGCAGACCTTCTACGAGCAGGTCGGCGGCGAGGAGACGTTCCGCCGTCTCGTCCACCGCTTCTACGAGGGCGTCGCGGAGGACCCGCTGCTGCGCCCGATGTACCCCGAGGAGGACCTCGGCCCCGCCGAGGAGCGCTTCGCCCTCTTCCTGATCCAGTACTGGGGCGGGCCCCGCACCTACAGCGACCGCCGGGGCCACCCCCGCCTCCGGATGCGCCACGCCCCGTTCGCCGTCGACCGGGCCGCCCACGACGCCTGGCTCCGCCACATGCGGACCGCCCTGGACGAGCTGGGCCTCGCGCCCGAGTACGAGGCGGAGCTCTGGCGGTACTTCACCTACGCCGCCGCCTCGATGGTGAACACGGCGGGCTGACCCCGGCTCCCGGCCCGCCCCCTGGTCCGCGACTCGCCCATGGGCCTCCTCGCCGGCGGTCTCGCGCCGGCCTGTGCCGTCTGCGCGGCGGCCACGGTCGCCGGCGGCCGGCCGGCCGCTTCACGCACAGGTGGGTACCGCACGGGGAGTGACGGGGCGGGGAACGGCCGGGCGGGGCGGGCGCCAGGTGCTTCCGGGCAGCACCGGGGGCACTTCCGGGCAGCCCCCGCGTACGGAAGGGCACATTCCGGAGCCGTGGCACCGAATAACGGTCACGATCGCGTCAAGGTGGGCCCGCAAGCGGTTTCCAGCCGTACGTGCGTTCTGAAAGCATCCGGGAGGGGTGCCGGGGCGTTCGGAAGGCGTTCGTCGCGCGCACCGTGATCAGGGCGGCCAGGGGGACGGGTGACGGGGTTCGTATTTCTGCGTGTCGGGGCGCACCGGCTGCTGCTCGCCGCCGCGCTGCTCTCCGTGCTCCTGACCACCTCGGTGCTCGCCACCCTCGCCGCCTTCTCCGGCGCGATCGGGGACGCCGCGCTCCAGGCGGGCCTGCGGGGCCGGTCCGCGGCCGCCGCCTCGCTGCTCGTGAGCGGCCAGGTGCCCGCCGAGAAGCGGGCCGCCGCCGACGCCGCCGTACGCGACGGGACGCGGGCCTCCTTCGACGGACTGCCGGTGACCGTGCGGCGGCTCGAACACTCGGGGACGTACTCCCTGCCCCGGACCCTCCAGCCGGCCACCGCCCGCGAGGGCGAGCCCGACCTCACCCGCTTCGCTGCGCTCGACCGCTCGCGGCTCTCCCTCGTCCGGGGCTCCTGGCCCTCGGCCGCCCGGCCCAGCGGCATGGTCGAGACGGCGCTGCCCGAGGAGGCGGCCCGGCGTCTGAAGGTCGGCCCCGGCACCGTGCTCGACCTCACCGACCGGCTCACCGAGCGGCGGGTGAAGGCCCGGATCACCGGCGTCTACCGGCCCGTGGACACCGCCGACCTGTACTGGCGGCTCGACCCGGCCGGCGGCCGCGGCGTGCGGACGGTGTCGTTCACGACGTACGGGCCGCTGCTCGCCGACCCGGCCGTCCTCGCCTCCGGGGCCCTGGCCCCCGGCGACACCTCCTGGCTCGGCACCGCCGACTTCACCGGCCTCACCACGGACCGGATGGACGCGCTGCGCGCCGCCGCGACCGAGGGCCCGAAGGCGCTGGCCGAGAACCGGGCCGCGTTCGGCGCGACGGTCTCGGCCTCCACCGCGCTGCCCGCCGTCCTGGAACAGACCGGGCGGGCCCTGCTCGTCTCCCGCTCCACCCTCCTGATCGTCGCCGTGCAGCTGGTGCTGCTCGCCGCGTACGCGCTGCTGCTCGTCGCCCGGCTGCTCAGCACCGAGCGCTCCGGCGAGACGTCCCTGCTGCGGGCGCGCGGCGCCTCGCGGCGCCGGATCGCGGGTCTCGCCGCCGCCGAGGCACTGCTGCTCGCCCTGCCGGCGGCGGTCGCGGCCCCGCTCCTGTCCGGGCCGCTGACCGGGCTCTTCGCCGAGCGGTCCGCGCTCTCCTCGCTCGGGGTGCGGCTCGACACCTCGCCCTCGCCCGGGGTGTGGCTGGTCGCCGCCGTGGTGGCGCTGTGCTGCGCGGCGGCCGTCGTGGCGCCCGCGCTCGCCGCCGGGGACGGCGCGGCCGTCTCGCTGCGCAAGGCCCGCTCGGCGTCGCTGCCCGGCGCGGTGCGGGCCGGGGCGGACCTCGGGCTGCTCGCCGTCGCCGCCGTCGCGTACTGGCAGCTCCAGCGGCCCGGCGCGGCGGGCGGCACCCTCGGCGCGGACGGGGGCGGGGGCTCCGTCGATCCGGTGCTCGTCGCCGCGCCCGCCCTCGCCCTGCTCGCCGGGACCGTCCTGACGCTGCGGCTGCTGCCGCCCGCCGCCAGGCTGGCCGAACGGCGGGCGGCCGGCGGGCGCGGGCTCTCCGCCGCCCTCGCCGGCTGGCAGTTCAGCCGCCGCCCGCTGCGGGGCGCGGGCCCCGTCCTCCTGCTCGTCCTCGCCGTGGCGATGGGCATGCTGGCCATCGGGCAGAGCGGCTCGTGGGAGCGTTCGCAGCGCGACCAGGCCGACTTCCGGGCCGGTGCGGACATCCGGGTCCTGAGCCCGGGACCCGGCGAGCCCACGCGGACCGAGCGCCTGGGCGCCGTGCCGGGCGTCGCGGCCGTGGCGCCCGTGCACCGCACCACCGTGGACGTCTCCGGGGGGAGCGCCACCGTCCTCGCCGTGGACACCCGGAACGCCGCGGGCGGCCTGCTGCTGCGCCCCGACCTCGCCGGCACCCCGGCCCCGGACCTGCTCGCCCCGCTGGCCCCGAAGGCCGGGCCGCGCCCGGGCCTCGCGCTGCCCGCCGGGACCCGGACGCTCACCGCCGACCTGCGGGCCGCCGCGCCGGCGGGCAGCGGGCCCTCCCGGGTCACGGCCGTCCTGGAGGACCCGAGCGGCGTCCCGTACCGGCAGGCCCTGGGCACGCTGCCCTCCGACGACCGCGTCCACCGGCTGACCCTCGACCTCGGCGCCCTCACCGGCGCGTCCGGCACCTCCGCGTCCGGCAGCGGCGACGGCCGGGGCTCCGGCGGGCTGCTCACGCTCACCGGTCTGGAGTTCGACGGCGGGCTCGCCGAGGGCCCGCACCACACCCGGACCGTCCGCGTCGAGCGCCTGACCACCACCGGGGCGGACGGCGGGACGCGGACGCACGCGCCCGCGAAGGTCCTCGCCGACTGGTCGTCCGGGATCGAGCAGACCGAGAGCGGCGAGGGAGGGGAGAGCCGCGCGGCGGCCGGCGGGCCCGGCCGGGCCGCACCCGGCGGCGGCCCCGCCCCGTACTCCGTCTCGTTCGGGGCGCGGGGTCCGAAGGCCGGCGACCTGCACGCGGCACCGGAGGAGTACACGCTGCGCCTCGCGGCCCCCGCGCCGAAGCCGCCCGAGCGGCTGCCCGCCGTGGCCACCGGGGCCTTCATGGCGGCGACCGGCGCCGAGCCCGGCGACACCGTCGCGGTCACCGTCGGCGGCCTGCGGGTCCCCGTCTCCGTCGACAGGGTGGTCGAGGAGCTGCCGACCACCGGGCCGGGCGCCCGGACGGCCTCCGCCGACATGCCTTCGGACGGCGGCGCGCTCCTGTTCGACCTGAACGCCGTCAACCGTTACCTGGCCGGGTACGGCGGCGGGACCGCGTCCCTGCCTGCCACCGAGTGGTGGCTGACCGCCGCCCCCGGGCGGACGGCCGAGGTCGCCGCGACCCTGCGGGCCCGCCCCGACGCGGACCCGGCCCAGGTCCTCGTACGCGACGAGATCGCCGCCGAACTCCTCGGCGACCCGCTCGGCGCGGGCCCCAACGCGGCCCTGATGGCGGTGGCCGCGGCCGCCGCCGCACTCGCCGCCGTCGGCTTCGCGGTCGGCTCGGCCGGCGCGATGCGGGAGCGGTCCGCCGAGTTCGGGGTGCTGCGGGCGCTCGGCACGCCGCAGCGGCGGCTCGCCCGGCTGATCGCCGCCGAGCAGGGGCTGCTCATCGGCATCGGACTGCTCGTCGGCATCGGGCTCGGCACCGTCCTGGCCCGGGCCGTCGTCCCGCTCGTCGTCCTCACCGGCCAGGCCGCCCGGCCCGTCCCCCCGGTCCTGGTCGAACTGCCCCTCGGCCAGGTCGCCCTGCTGGTCGCCGGGGTCGCCGCCCTCCCCCTGGCCATCGTCACCGCGATCGCCCTGCGCCGTACGGACCCGGTCGTGACCCTGCGCCACCAGGGGGCGAGCTGATGTCCCCGGGCAACGAACACGACGACGACACACCGGACCGGTCCCGGGGCGGCGCCTCGAACAACAGGGGTGCCGCCTCCGACCAGGCCCGGAACGCCCCCTCCGTGCCGCCCCGGGACGGCACGGACGCCCCTCTCGGTCGGGGGCCGAACGCCGCCGGTACGGACGGGGCACCGGCACCGAGCACGTCCGGGTCCTCCGGCCGGGCCCCGGCCGGAACTCCGTCCCCGAGCACGGACCGGACCCCGGACGAGAACCCCGGCACGGGCGAAAAGCCTGCCCCGGACGCGAGCCGGACACCCGACCGGGCCCCGGACGAGACCCCGGGCGCGGGCGGGGCCTCCGGCCGGACCCCGGACAGGGCCCCCGCCCCGGACCGGGCGCCCTCCGCCCCGGGCGGAGACGGCACCGACCAGCCCGACGTACGCAGGAAGGCACCCGACATGTCCCGGCCCCGGTCCTCCCGGCCCGACCAGCCTTCCGGATCCGGCGACCGGCCTTCCGGGTCCGGCAACCGCCCCTCCGGATCCGGCGGCCGGTCCTCCGCGCACGACGCGCCCTCCCCGTCCGGCAGGACCCCCCGTGCCGTCGCCCCCTGGGTGCGGACCCGGCTGCGGACCGCCCCCCGGGCCGCCGCGGCGCTCGCGCTCCTCGTCCTGGTCACCACCTACCTCGCGGCGGCGCTGCCGCGCGCCGTCGACCGGTACGAGACGGAGGGCCTCCGGCACGGCATCGCGTCCGCCGCGCCCCGCGACAGCGTCCTCGAACTGACCTCGCCGCTGCCCGTCGCCACCCCGTCCCAGTACGCGGAGGTCCTGTCCCCCGATGCCCTCCGGAAGCGGAGCGACGAGCTGCGGGCCCTGCTGCCCGACCCGATCCGCACCGACCCGGCGCAGACCGCCCACGGCGTCCGTACGGTCGCCCGGCTCGAAGGGCTCGACCCCTGGCTGCCCCGGCCCGACGGGATCTCCCCCCAGTTCGTGCTCTCCTCCCCGTCCGGCCTCGACCGTCACGCGACGCTCCGGCAGGGCAGGCCCGCCGCGGGCGGCCCCCTCCGCCCGGAGGCGGTGGTGACCGCGAAGACCGCCGAGGCCCTGCGCCTGAAGCCCGGTGCGGTCGTGCACGTGCCGAGCCGGAACGGCGAGCGGGTCGCCGTCACGGTCACCGGCATCGTGGAGCCGCACGGCCCCGACGCCCCCTACTGGGCGGTGGAGCCGCTGCTGCGGGCCCCCGTGCTCGCCCCGCTGGTGGACGAAGAGGTGAAGTACTTCTGGCAGGCGGCCCTGCTCCTCTCCCCCGACTCGGCCGCCTCACTGCTCGCCACCGCCGGCGAACCGGAGGTCTTCTTCCGGTACGCGCCGACCGCCGACCACCTCACCGCGCGGGACACCGACCGGCTCTCCGCCACCCTCCACTCGATCGGCGGCGGCCCCGACCTGGTCAAACTGACCAGGGCCGTGGGCGGCAACGTCACCGTCACCACCGGGCTCGACGAGATCGTCGACGCCTACCGCTCGATGCGCGACGCGATCGACCCGGTCGTGGCCGTCGCCGTCTTCGGGATCGGCGCGGTCGCGGCCGTCGTCCTCGCCATGACCGGCGGGCTCTTCGTCGCCCACCGCGACGCCGAGCTGGCGCTGCTGCGCTCCCGGGGCGCCTCCCTCACCGGCATCGGCCTGCGGCTGCTCGGCGAGACGTCGGCGGTCGCCGTGCCCGCCGCCGCGCTCGCCCTGGGCCTCGCGGTCGCGACGGTCCGCCCGCCCGGCGGCGGGTCCGGGGCGGCCGGGGCGGCCGGCGGTCCCGGAGCGCCCGAGGCGGCCGGGGCTGCCGACGGAGCCGGGGCGGTCGGCGTGCTCGGCGGCATTCCCCTCGGCCCCTCCCTCCTCGCCGCCTCCGCCGTCGCCCTGGTCGCGATGCTCGTCCTGCCGCTGCGGGCGGTCGTGCTGCACCGGCGCCCGCGTCTGCACGGCGGCCGCGACGACCTGCTGACCGCGCGCCCCTCCCGGCGCCGCACCGTCCTCGAACTCACCCTGCTCGTCCTGGCCGTGGGCGCGGTCGTCTCGCTGCGGCTGCGCGGCACGGGCGACTCCGGCGACCACCTGGTGAGCGCCGCCCCCGTCCTGGTCGGCCTGATCGCCGCCATGGTGCTCGTACGGATCTATCCGCTGCCGCTGCGGTGGCTGGGCCGCCCGGCCCGCCGACTGCGCGGGGCGGTCGGCCCGCTGGCCCTGGCCCGCGCCGGCCGCTCGTCCTCGACCGGCATGCTCCCGCTGCTCGCCCTCGTCCTCGCGCTGACCACGGCGGCCTTCGGCGGCTCCGTCCTCGCCGGCGTCGCCGACGCCCGCGACCGGGCCGCGCTCCTGTCGACCGGCGGGGACGCCCGGATCGACGGCTCGGTCGAGTGGACCCCGCTGCCGGCGGGCCTCACCGAGACCGTGCGCGGTACGGCGGGGGTGCGGGACCTGGCGGCGGTGCAGATCGAGTACGGGGTGGCCCTGCCGTCCCACGAGGGCACCATCGCCCGGCCGATGAGCGCGCCGCTCGTGGGCGTCGAGCCCGCCTCGTACACCCGGCTGGCGGAGCGGACCGGCTTCGGCCCGTTCCCGGCGGAGCTGCTGGCCTCGACGGGGAAGGGCGGGGAGGCCGCCACGGCCGACACCGGCCGGGTGCTGCCCGCGATCGCCTCGCCGTCGGTGGCCGAGCGGCTCGGCCGCGAGCCGCTGGAGGTCGTGGCGGCGGCCGGGACGTTCCGGGTGAAGGTGGTCGGCGTCCGGGCGGCCACCCCGGCCGTGCGCGGCGAGGACTTCCTCCTCGTCAACGGCGCCGACCTCACCCGCCGGGCGGCCACCGCGCTGCTCGTCACCGGCCCGGTGGACGGAACCGCGCTGCGGAGCGCCGTGACGGCCCGGACGGACGCCTTCCGGGTGACGCTGCGGAGCGAGGAGCGGGCCGGTTACGTGGACTCGCCGCTCCAGACGGGCGCCGAGCGGATCTATCTGGGCGCGATCGGCGCGGGCGCCGGTTACGCCGTGGTGGCCGTGCTGCTCTCCCTCGCGCAGAACGCGCCGGAGCGCGGCGCCCTGCTCGCCCGGCTGCGGACGATGGGCCTGACCAGGAGGCAGGGGCGGCGGCTGCTCGGTCTGGAGGCGCTGCCGCAGGCGGTCCTCGCGGCGCTCGGCGGCGTACTCGTGGGCTGGGCGGCGGTGCCGCTGCTCGCACCGGGCGTGGACCTGTACCGGCTGGCGCTGGCGACGGCCCCGGGGCTCGCCCGGATCGACGGCGCCCCGCTGCGGGCGGACCCGTGGTCGCTGCTCGTGCCCGCGCTCGCCGTCGTGCTCCTGACGGCGCTCGCGGCGGCCGGGCAGGCCTGGTGGGCGGGGCGCAGGGGCTCGATCAAGGAACTCAGGGCGGGAGACGCACGATGACGAAGACCGGAATCCAGGGCGGTGCCGGTGCCGGGGCCGCGGGTACCGGGGGCGCTGGGGGCACGGGCGCCGGAGGTGCCGCCACCCTCGAAGAGCTGGAGCGGCGGGCGACGGCGCGGCGGGACCGGCCCTCGTACGGTCACGACGCGCTCATCGCCTGTGACCGGCTCGTCCGCATCTTCACCACGGACGGGGTGGAGGTGCAGGCGCTCCAGGGCCTCGACCTCCTCGTGAAGGAGGGCGAGCTGATGGCCCTGGTCGGCGCGTCGGGCTCCGGCAAGTCGACGCTGATGAACATCCTGGCGGGTCTGGACGTGCCGACCGCCGGCGCGGCCCGGGTCGCGGGCTGCGACCTGCTGGCGATGGACGGCGGGGCGCGGCTGCGCTACCGGCGCGAGGTCGTCGGCTTCGTCTGGCAGCAGACCGCCCGCAACCTCCTCCCCTACCTGACGGCCGCCCAGAACGTGGCGCTCCCCATGCAGTTGCGGGGCCGGTCGAAGACGCGGCAGAAGACGGAGCGGGCGGAGGAGCTGCTGGCGATGCTGGGCATCGCGGAGGTCCGCGACCGGCGGCCGCACCAGCTCTCCGGCGGCCAGCAGCAGCGGGTGGCCATCGCGGTCGCCCTGGCCAACGACCCGGCCGTGCTCCTCGCCGACGAGCCGACGGGCGAGCTGGACTCGGCCACCGGCGAGCAGGTCTTCGCGGCCTTCCGCCGCGCGAACGAGGAGCTGGGCACGACGATCGTGATCGTCACCCACGACCAGGCGGTCGCCTCCGAGGTGCGCCGCACGGTCGCCATCCGGGACGGCCGCACCTCCTCGGAGGTGCTGCGCCGCACGGAGGTGGACGACCAGGGCCAGGAGTCGCTGGTGGCCCGGGAGTACGCGATGCTCGACCGCGCGGGCCGCCTCCAGCTCCCGGCGGAGTACACGCAGGCGCTCGGCATGGAGCACCGGGTGGCCCTGGAACTGGAACAGGACCACATCGGGGTCTGGCCGGACGACGCGGAGCGCCGGTAGTCCCGCGGGGCGGGCGCCGGGGTCAGCGCCCCGGCGTCACCGGCAGGGTCATCGGTACGGTGCGGAGGGCGACGGAGCCGTACGGGGTGCGCAGGCGCAGCCACGGGCCCGAGGCGAACAGCGCGACCGGGCCCTCCTCCACCCCGGCGGGCGGCAGGAAGCCGAGGGACTGGGCGGCGTGGACGGCCCGCAGGGGCAGTCCGGTGGCGCCGAGGGTCCTGGACCAGATCTCGCGGCCGATCCGGTCGCGCTCGGCGCGGGTGCGCCGCTCCTCGGGCAGTTCCTCGTCCCTGGTACGGAACTCGGCGACGGCCGCCGCGACCGCGCCCCGCATCTCGGCGGCGCCCGGCAGGCCCTCGACCGGCCGCCAGCCGGAGCGCGGCGGCAGGACGCCCGCCCAGGGCGGCCCGGTCACGGCGCCGGGGACGACCGCCTTGCCCGCCGTCTCCTCGATGCCGTCGAGGAGTTCGCCGGCGGAGACGGTGACGTCGAGGTCCACGGCGTCGACGAGCCGGGCCGTGCGGATCGCGAGGACCTCGAACGACGGCGGGCGTCCGAAGACGGCCAGCGCCCCGCCGCCCGCCTGGAGGCGGACGGCGGCGGCCCGGTCGTAGTGGACGAGCCGGGTCAGGAAGGCGGCGAGGGCCGCCGCCTCCCGGGCGTCGGCGAAGTGCAGCGGCGCGAGGACGGTCATGCGGCGGCGGTCATCCCGTCGTCCACGTACTCCTCCAGGAAGGAGCGCTCCTCGGCGGTGATCCGCCGGGGCCTCTGCGCCTCCAGGTCGAAGGGCACGACGACCGTGGACGCCCGTACGTAGACGGTGTCGGGGTCCTTGATCTCGTACGCGATCGTCAGCGACGCCGCGCCTATCTTCGTGACCCACGACTCGACGGTCACCGGCTCGTGCCGGTGGACCAGCGGCCGCACGTAGTCGATCTCGTGGCGGGCCACGACGGACCCGCCGGAGAACGAGGGGGAGCCGTTCCCCGGCGCCAGGCGGAACATGAAGTCGATCCGCGCCTCTTCCAGGTACCGCAGGAAGACGACGTTGTTGACGTGCCCGAAGGCGTCCATGTCCGACCAGCGCAGGGGGCAGCTGTAGATGTGCCTCGCCATGGGTCCGTCAGCCCCGGGTCAGCTTCTTGTGGGTGGCGCGGTGCGGACGGGTCGCGTCCGGGCCGAGCCGCTCGATCTTGTTCTTCTCGTACGACTCGAAGTTGCCCTCGAACCAGAACCACTTGGAGTCGCCCTCGTACGCCAGGATGTGCGTGGCGACCCGGTCGAGGAACCAGCGGTCGTGGGAGACGACCACGGCGCAGCCGGGGAAGTCGAGGAGCGCGTTCTCCAGGGAGGACAGGGTCTCGACGTCGAGGTCGTTGGTGGGCTCGTCGAGGAGCAGCAGGTTGCCGCCCTGCTTGAGGGTGAGCGCCAGGTTGAGGCGGTTGCGCTCGCCGCCGGAGAGCACGCCGGCCGGCTTCTGCTGGTCCGGGCCCTTGAAGCCGAACGCCGAGACGTAGGCGCGGGACGGCATCTCGACCTGGCCGACGTTGATGTAGTCCAGCTCGTCGGAGACGACGGCCCACAGCGTCTTCTTGGGGTCGATGTTGGAGCGGCCCTGGTCGACGTACGAGATCTTGACCGTCTCGCCGATCTTGATCTCGCCGGAGTCGGGCTTCTCGAAGCCCTGGATCATCTTGAAGAGCGTGGTCTTGCCGGCGCCGTTCGGGCCGATGATGCCGACGATGCCGTTGCGCGGCAGGGTGAAGCTGAGGTCGTCGATGAGGACCTTGTCGCCGAAGGCCTTGGAGAGGTTGTTGACCTCGACGACGACGGAGCCCAGGCGCGGGCCCGGCGGGATCTGGATCTCCTCGAAGTCCAGCTTCCGCATCTTGTCGGCCTCGGCGGCCATCTCCTCGTAGCGGGCGAGGCGGGCCTTGGACTTGGCCTGGCGGCCCTTGGCGTTGGAGCGGACCCACTCCAGCTCTTCCTTGAGGCGCTTCTGGCGCTTCTCGTCCTTGCGGCCCTCGACCTTGAGGCGCTCGGCCTTCTTCTGGAGGTAGGTCGAGTAGTTGCCCTCGTACGGGTGGGCGCGGCCGCGGTCGAGCTCCAGGATCCACTCGGCGACGTTGTCGAGGAAGTACCGGTCGTGGGTGATGGCCACGACGGTGCCCTTGTACTGGGCGAGGTGCTGCTCCAGCCAGTTCACGGACTCGGCGTCGAGGTGGTTGGTGGGCTCGTCGAGCAGCAGGAGGTCGGGAGCCTCCAGGAGCAGCTTGCAGAGCGCGACGCGGCGCTTCTCGCCACCGGAGAGGTTGCCGACCGGCCAGTCGCCGGGCGGGCAGCCCAGGGCGTCCATGGCCTGCTCCAGCTGGGCGTCGAGGTCCCACGCGTTGGCGTGGTCCAGGTCGTCCTGGAGCTTGCCCATCTCCTCCATGAGCTCGTCGGTGTAGTTCGTCGCCATCTCCTCGGCGATCGCGTTGAACCGGTTGAGCTTGCCCTTGATCTCGGAGACGCCGTCCTCGACGTTCTCCAGGACCGTCTTGGACTCGTCGAGCTTCGGCTCCTGCATGAGGATGCCGACGGAGTACCCGGGCGACAGGAAGGCGTCGCCGTTGGAGGGCTGCTCCAGGCCGGCCATGATCTTCAGCACGGTGGACTTACCGGCGCCGTTCGGGCCGACCACACCGATCTTCGCACCGGGCAGGAAGCTCAGCGTCACGTCATCGAGGATGACCTTGTCGCCGTGCGCCTTGCGCGTCTTGCGCATGGTGTAGATGTACTCAGCCAAGAGAAACCGTCCGGCAAAGAGTGAGTGGGCAGATACACCCCATCTTGCCTGACCGCCACCCCCGGGCGGAAACCGGTAAGCCCGGAGGCCCGGCGCGCGGACGGGGCGCGGGCGGGGTGGTGCGGGGGTTTTCGGGGCTCGGACGTGCGGGCCCGCGCGTCCCGCGCCCGTACGTACGGGTCCGGACGCGCGACGACCCCGGCCGCGGGTGCGGTCCGGGGTCGTGCGGGGATCACGGGGAGGGCGCCGTGTGACGCACCTCACTCCGCAGGGTGCTGCTCGGGCCCGGTGCCGGACGCGGGGTCCGGCACCGGGGCCTCGGCTCAGTGGCCGGCGGTCTTCTTCTTGCGGAGGAAGAACACCGCGCCGCCGCCGACCAGGACGAGCGCGGCGGCGATGCCCGCGATCATCGGGGTGGCGTTGGAGCTGCCGGTCTCGGCGAGGTCGCCGCCGCCGGTGGTGCCGGTGCTGCCGCCCGCGGTGTCACCGCCGGTGGTGCCGTCCGTGACGGACGGGGAGGGAGCCGGGGTGGTGGGCTCGGTGCCGGGGGTGGTCTCGGAGGGCTTCGGGCCCGGAGGGGCCGTCTCGCAGTCCAGGACGCCCTCGAAGGTCTGCTCGAAGCCGTTCGGGCCGGTGATGGTGAACTTGTAGGCCTCGTCCTCGGCGAGCTTGACCGGGATGGTCTTGGTCTCGCCACCGGCGACCGTGTAGGAGGTGCCCTTCAGCTCGAAGGTCCAGTCCTCGTCACCCTCGTTGGAGGCGACGACCTCGAGGCCGCCCTTGGCGCAGTCCTTGGCGACCGTGACGGCCGGGATGACGCCCTTCTTCGCCCAGGCCGCGGTGGCCTTGGCCGTGACGGTGGAGTCGCTGGAGCCGGCCAGGATCAGGGTCTGCGACGGGCCGTCGATGGAGACGAAGGCACGGCCCAGCTGAACCTTGGTGGTGGCCTCGACGGCCAGCTCGGCGGTGCCGTCGGCGGTGCCGGCCGGAACGTCGAAGAAGATCTCGTCGCCGTTGGAGGCGGTGGTGACGGGCTCACCGGCCTTGTTGACGATCTTGACGCCGGCGGCGACGCCGGGAACGGCGGCGACCTTGACGCCGTCGTTCGCGACGTTGGTGTTGACCGTGATCGGGCCGAGCTTCTCACCGGACTTGCCGGCGACGGAGGACGGGGAGAGGCTCAGGGAGGGCTTGGGCTCCTCGAGCTTCTTCGCGTTCTCCAGGAGGTACGTGGTCAGCTTCAGGGCGTCCTCGGCCTTGGGCTTGGCCGTGACGTCGTCCGAGAGGGTCCAGATCGCGGCCTGGGTGCCCGCGGCGGCCTCGCTCTTGGAGAGGTCCACGCCGAGCTTGTCGCCGAGGTCCTTGGTGGAGAGCTTCGGGTAGCCGTTCTCCAGGATCCAGAGGATCTTGCCCGCGTTGTCGTTGTTGTGGAGGGACGACTGGTCCCAGCCGACCTCCTTGTAGTCGAAGTCGTGCTTCGCCGGGGTGCGGAGGTCGATGCAGTACGTCGAGAGGGAGCCGCCGCCCTCGACCTGCATGTTGAAGAGGCCGCCCTGGACGGACCAGGGGTCCGAGCCGTCCTTCTCGAAGATCTGGACGCCGCCGGACTCTTCCTTGGACAGGTTGCCGAGCTTCGCCTTGACGCCACCGGCGCCGGGGGCGTCATCGGCGAACGCCGGACCGGCCATCGCCATCGTGCCGGCGGCGACGAGCCCCGAGACCAGGGTGGCAGCGGCGAGGCGGCGCGCAGTGCCCCGCCCACGAACTGAAAACATTGGATTCCCCTCCGGGCGAGCCACTCCGCGAACAGCGTTGTTCCGCGTGGGGGGAGCGCACGCCTACAGACTCACAGACTCGATGGGCTCACGTGCCACATGAGTACCCGGGAATCCTAGGGATGCGGAAGCCCCCGGTGCCCGGCCATACGGTCAGACAACCATTCCGTCTCGGAATCGTTATCACGTGCGGTGAGTTGGTCGACAAATCGTCACGACGCAAGGTCAGGACGTGGTTACCAGCCCGTGTTCGGCGCTCTTTTCCTCTCCTTTTCCCCTGATTTCCGCCGCCCGGGCCGCCGTTTCCGTCCGTGTTTCCACCGCACTCCCGGAGACCGCTCCCGCCACCGCCTCCGCCACCGCTTCCGTCCAAGGGTCCCTCTCCGGCGCCGGGCCGAGCGAGGGTCCGTCGCCGGGGCGCGGCTCCCCGTCCGCCCGCGCCCGGGACTCGGCCCGCGCCGCACGCCGGAAGGCCGCGGTCCCCCGGGCCAGGTCGTGGCCCACGGCCAGCGCGTCCACGTCCACGAAGGTCTTGCGCTGCCCGTCGCGCTCGTCCTCCCGGACCCTCAACCGGCCGTGCACCACGAGCGGTTCCCCGACCGAGACCGAGGCCGCGAGATTGGCGCCCAGGGAACGCCAGGCCGACACCGTGTAGAAGCTGGTGCCGCCGTCGGACCAGAGGCCCCGCTCCCGGTCCCAGCGGCGCGCGGTCACCGCGAACCGGAACCGGGCCACCCCGCCCGTCGCCGTCTCCCGGTACTCCACCGCCGTCGCCACGTTGCCGACGAGCGTCACGGTCGTGTCGTTCATGGTCCGCCCCTCCGTCTCCGCCGGACGCCCTCCGGTCGGGCGCCCTTCCGATCCCATGGTGGGGCGAAGGGGCGAATCCCGCCGGAGCCTGTGGAAAACCCCGCAACCGTGGACAACTCCGTTACCCGGAAGGGTGAGAACCGGCGGAGGGAACGGGGAGGGGCGGCAAGGGGAACGGGGAGGGGCGGCAGGGGGAGGCCGCCCCGGTTAGCAGAAGGGGGCCTGCCCCGGCTACCTCGCCCGGGCGCCCGCGCGGGTGGCGCCCAGGCGCCTCGTACCGGAGCGGTAGCCGCCCACGACGCGGGCCGACGCGCCCAGGACGCGGGCCGACGGGCGGCTGCCCACCACCGTCGCGTACTGCTCGCGCACCTCGCGGTAGCGCACCAGCTCGGCCGCCACCGGGTCGAGCACCCGGGCCCGGCCGCAGGCGGCGGCCGCCTCGCGCAGCCGGCGCTCGGCCTCCTGCCCGTACCGGCGTGCCGGGCCCTTCACCGCGCCCTCACAGGCCCATTCGACGAGCGGGCCGCCCACGATCCCGGCGAGCATCACGAGGACCGGCGGCAGCAGACCGGGCTCCAGGACGCCGATGATCTGCCCCACCAGCCAGAGCGCGCCGAAGATCTGGAGGAGCGTCATCACGACCTGGGCGAGGACGGCGGCGGGCCACCAGGCGGGCCGGGGCGGCCGGGCGGCCGGGTCGCCGAGGGAGAGGGCCAGTTCGTCCAGGGCCTCGGGAAGGCCGTCCGCCCCGCGCGTCGCCGCCTCGCGCACGGCCTGCGCCCACGGGGCGGGGAGTCCGCGCGAGGCGTCGTCGGCGACGATCCGCACGGCCTGCTCCACGCGCTGGCGTGCCGTCAGCTCCTCCTCGGCCGGGGGCGCGGGGTGCGGTTCGGCGGAGCCGTGCGCGCGCTTGCGCTCGTACCAGCGGTAGAGCCGCAGCCAGGGGGTGCCGCAGGCGCGGATGGCGCCCCGGCGCCAGACCCGCTCGGCGGCCTCGCCGGCGGCCTGGGCGCCGACGGCGGCGGCGAGGCGGTCCGTGAAGGCGTCCCGGGAGCGCTCGTCCAGACCGGCGCGCCCCTCGGCCACGTACGCGTGGCGCAGCTTGGCGGCGGCGGCGTCGATGTCGGCGGAGAGGCGCCGCTCGGGGGCGGTCCTCTCCTGGACGAAGCGGGCGACGAGTTCGCGCAGTTCGGGGACGCCCTCGCCGGTCAGGGCGGAGAGGGCGAGGACGGTGGCGCCGGGTTCGCCGTGCTCGCCGAGGGCCACGCCGTCCTCGTCGAGGAGGCGGCGCAGGTCGTCCAGGACGAGGTCGGCGGCGTCGGTGCCGAGCCGGTCGATCTGGTTGAGGACGACGAAGGTGACCTCGGCGTGGCCGGCGAGGGGGCGGAGGTAGCGCTCGTGGAGGGCGGCGTCGGCGTACTTCTCGGGGTCCACGACCCAGATGACGCCGTCGACCAGGCCGAGGACCCGGTCGACCTGATCACGGTGGGCGGTGACGGCCGAGTCGTGGTCGGGCAGGTCCACGAGGACGAGGCCCTGGAGTTCGGTGTCGCCCGTGCCGCCCGCGAGGGGCCTGCGGCGCAGCCGGTTGGGGATGGCGAGCCGGTCGAGGAGCCCGGCGGCGCCCTCGGACCAGCTGAGGGCGATGGGCGCGGCGGTGGTGGGGCGGCGCAGGCCGGTCTCGGAGACGGAGACGCCGGCGAGGGCGTTGAAGAGCGTGGACTTGCCGCTGCCGGTGGGGCCCGCGACGGCGATGACGGTGTGCCGGGAGGAGAGCCGCTGGCGGGCGGCGGCCTCGTCCAGGACGCGCCCGGCCTCGGCGAGGGCGTCGCTCTCCACGCGCGCGCGTGAGAGGCCGACGAGTTCGTGGAGGGCGTCGAGGCGGTTGCGGAGGGGGCGGCCGTAGTGCCCGCCGAAGGGGGTCGGCACGTCCTCGGCGCCCGCCCCGGGGCCTCCGCCTTCGAGGCCTTTCCCGGCCTCCTCCTTGAGGGCGGCGCGCTCGCTCGCACGGCGGGCGATCAGGCCGTCGTCCCAGCGGCCGAGGTCGCGCTCGCGGTCCCGGTCCCGGTCGAAGTCCTCGGGGCGACGGTCCTGGTCCTGTCCTCGGTCGCGATCACGACTCCGGTCCCGGCCGAGGTCGAGGCCGAGGTCGTCGGAGTGACGGCCCCGGCCCCCGTCCTGGTCGCGACCGAGGTCGCCGGACCGACGGCCCTGGTCCCGATCACGATTCCGGTCCCGCCCCCGATCCCGCCCCTGCCCCTGGCCCCGACCCCGGTCCGGGTCCCGGCCGAGGTCGAAGTCGAAGTCGCCGGAGCGGCGGTCCCGGTCCTGGCCGGGGTCGCCGGGGCGGCGCTCCCGTCCCTGGTCGCGCTTGCGGCCGTCTTCCAGCTGCACGTCACTTCTCCTTCTGCAGTACGGAGAGCGCGGCGATCAGCTCCGCCTGCGGCTCGGGGGTCACGTCGAGCGCGTCGAGGGGGGCGAGGCGCCGGTCGCGTTCGGCGTGCAGGACCCGGTCGACGTACGTGAGGACGAGTTCACCGCCCTTGTCGCGCAGGCGCAGGGCGACCTGGGCGCCGAGGAGTTCGGCGAGGCGTTCGCCGGCGGGCCGGGTGCGGCGGCCGCCGAGGAGGGAGGCGGCGAGGAGGGCGGCGACGGTGTCGGTCTCGGGCAGGGCGCCGCGGGAGCCGGCGGGGCGCTCCACGTCCCGTACCTCCTCCTCGGCCAGTTCTTCGAGCACGCGGCGCCAGCGGCGCGCCTCGACGCCGATCCGCTCGCCGGTCTCCCGGTCGGCGCAGGTCCGCACCGGGCCGAGGGCCTCGGCGGCGGGCTCGTGGCGCCAGCCGTCCCGCACCCGCTCCTCGGCGGCGGAGACCGCGCAGTGGAGGAGGGCGGCGAGGGATTCGGTGAGGGCGTCCAGGAGTTCGTCGGCGGTGCTGTCGCGGGGGTAGGCGCGCCAGCGGGTGCGGGCGTCGCCGGCGAGGACGGCGCCGCGGCCGAGCTGCTTGCGCACCCGCCGGCCCTGCTCGTGGTAGGCGGCCTCGACGACGCCGCCGAGGCGGACGGCGGCGGCGTACTGGGCGGAGACGGCGCCGGCGAGTTCGGGGAGCCGGGTGTCGAGGGAGTCGATGACGCCGAAGGCGGTGCGGTCGGCGGCCTGCTGGTGGGCGGCCGGGTCCTCGGCGCGGTGGGCGAGCCAGCCGCGGAGGGCGGCGACGGCGCTGTCGGGCAGCAGTCCGCTGCCGCCGCCGGTGGACTCGGGGAGTTCGGGGATGGTGAAGCGGGGCACGTCGCCGAGCCCGGCCCGGTCGAGCAGGGCGCCGTACTGGCGGGAGACCTCGCCGATGACCTGGTGGGGGACGCGGTCGAGGACGGTGACGAGGGTGGCGTCGTACTCCTTGGCGGTACGGAGCAGGTGCCAGGGGACGGCGTCGGCGTACCGGGAGGCGGTGGTGACCATGACCCAGATGTCGGCGGCGCAGATCAACTCGGCGGCGAGGAGGCGGTTCTCGACGACGAGGGAGTCGATGTCGGGGGCGTCGAGCAGGGCGAGGCCCCGGGGCAGGGAGGAGGAGGTCTCGACGCGGAGGGCGTTCTCCTCGGGGGCGGGTTCCTCGACGGGGTGGTCGTCGTCGGCCTGGGGCAGCCAGACGCGGGTGAGCTGCGGCAGGACGCGCATCCCGGCGAACCAGTGGTGGTCCTCGGGGTGGCAGACGAGGACGGGCGTGCGGGTGGTGGGTCTGAGCACGCCGGCCTCGCTGACGCGGCGCCCCACAAGGGAGTTGACGAGCGTGGACTTCCCGGCCCCGGTGGAGCCGCCGACGACGGCGAGGAGCGGGGCGTCGGGGTCCTTCAGCCGGGGCACCAGGTAGTCGTCCAGCTGGGCGAGCAGCTCGACCCGGTTCTGGCGGGCGCGGTCCGCGCCGGGGAGGGGCAGGGGGAGACGCACGGCGGCGACACGGTCGCGCAGGGCGGAGAGTGCGTCGATCAGCTGAGGCCGTTCGTCCAAGGTCACCACATGCGAAGAATGCCCAATTTATGAGTGTTTTTGAAGCGTATGGGGGCCCTGCGCGCCGAAGAAAAGGGCGGTGACCGGAAGACGGGGCATAACGAGTGCACAACACCCGCCCCGAGCGATGCGAAAAGCGCTGCGCGAATCGCACCTGCCTGCGATTATCGTTCCGCTTCACCGAACCTCCACATCGTGCCACGCAGGCGAAGCAACCGGGCCAAGGCGATCGGAGCCCTATCCTTGTCCCGGCAGGCCACACCCCACCCACCAGGGGGCTCCTGGCCACACGGCCACCACCCGGCCCCCGTAGCTCAGTGGATAGAGCAGGTGCCTTCTAAGCACTTGGCCGCAGGTTCGAGTCCTGCCGGGGGCGCATCACGGAAGACCCTCCTTCGGGAGGGTCTTTTTCTGTTCGGAGGCGGTTTTCGCCCGGAGGCGGGTGTGCCGGTGCGAGGACTCCGGATGGCTTGATCGGTCCGGCTGAAGCCGGCCGGAGGTGGTCTCCGGCGGTCGTTCGGGCCGAAAACGGCTCGCCGTTTCAGTCGCCCACTGCCCGCCTCGCTCCGCCCCGCGCGCTCTTCTCTTGGGGCGAGTCGCCGAGGGATCGCTCGGCCTGCCGGCGGGCACGCACCACTCCGTCGCTATCAGGCACGACAGCGGAGAGGAGAGGGACGCGTTCATCGACGTACATGGGCAGAAGCGCCGCGGCGTCGGCACCGGAGATTCGGGCAACCAGTTCCGGAAACCCCTCCTCGTCGGCGATGGCGCTGTGGATCCGGCCGTCCTTTTCCTGCCAGACG
Source organism: Streptomyces cinereoruber (assembly GCF_009299385.1). Lineage (NCBI taxonomy): Bacteria > Bacillati > Actinomycetota > Actinomycetes > Kitasatosporales > Streptomycetaceae > Streptomyces > Streptomyces cinereoruber. The sequence continues at coordinate 2,720,564 of NZ_CP023693.1, forward strand.
CCCTCGATGAGGCCCTCAGCGGGGAGGGCGGCGAGGACGGCAGCGCTGTCCGAGGACAGGTCCGGCCACACGGCCAGGCGCGCGCGGGGAGCAAGAGCGGCGCGAACCATGTCGACGGTGTCGCTGGTGAGGCGATGCCGACGCGAGGCGTTCTGGACGTAGATCTCTTCCAGGAGTACGGAACGGCCGCCGGTCACAGCCCTGTGCAGGCCGGCCCAGAAGTCGTCGCCGCCCGGCCGCAGGACGCCGTCCTCGTCGGGCTCGAAGTCGTACGGGGACGCGTCCAGGCGTTCCGGGTGCAGGCCGAGCTCGCGGGTGCGGGCCAGTGCCGCGCGGTGAGGCCGTCTGCTGCCGATGTAGAGGTACTGGTCCCGCCCGACGTGCACGGCGAACGCCCCCTCCGCCTCCAGCCGGCACCGGGCTCCGCCGTCCCGCAGCATGAGCCGCACGAGTTCCACCCCGGTGTCCAGCGGCACCTCGGCTCCGTCGTGGAAGTCGGCGAGACCGCCCGGAAGAAGCGCGCCGAGGCCGAAGTCCTCCGAAGGCGCCTCGACTCCGCAATGGGCGAACGAGGCGATCTCCGGCTCACGGACGGCCAAACGGTCGACGCCGGCCTCCACGGCGAACGCCTGAACCGCCTGGAGACAGGCCTCCTCCACCTCGCCGTGATCGCTGGTGGTGTCCTCCGTGCCGGTGTAATGCCCGTGAGCGCCGCGGTCGGCGGGGTCGTACTTACTGACGCGAAAGACGTGGGAGAGCTGCACGCCGTCATCTTCCCGGTGCCGCCCGCGGGAAGTGCCACGGACTTGGGGCGGGGCATCGGTACGCGCTGTGAGGCCGAACCGGGATCCGCGGATCAGTTACGTCGCGCGACACGACACGAGCCGCAGGTCGCAGGGGCCCCACCACGGCCGGGTCCCTCTGGTCCGATATGCACGGCCACCCTCGACGTTTGTCGGAGGCGGTGTGATGATCCGTCGCATGGCCGTCTGGCTCGATCGCACCGACTTCGCCCGCTACGCGCTCATCCCGGAGGAACTCCTTCCGGCGTGGGAGGGAAGCGAGGCGGACGACGTGATCGACGAGTACGTCTCGGCCCTGCGGCCGGCCGGCCGCAGGGTCCTGACGCTCGGCGCCGAACCCCTGTCCATCACCTGGCTCGCCGAGTACCTCACGTTCGCACGCTGGTGCTACGCCGACGACGACACAGGACTGCCACCCGCGGTCCGGGACGCCTCGGTGTCCGACGGCTGGGAGGACGTGCTCTCCCTCGAACTCGGGGGGCGATACGTCCTGGCCGACGCCGCCTACGAGGCCGACAGGACCCTCGACTCGCTGCGGGGCTCGGGGCAGCCGGCGGAGGCACTCCGCGTCGAAGTGCCTCCGGGGCGCTACCGCGTCCAGTCGCTGGTTGCCGATCCCGACCCGAACACGCAGTTCATGCTGGAACGGCTGCTGCCCGAATGACCGGTCCGCCGACGGGCCCTCCCTCCGCCGAGGTGCCGTCATGCGCTGTGGCGCCCGTCCCCGGTACGCGCCCCGGCCGGGGCACCGCCCGCGTACTCGGCCGCGGGTTCGGGGGTTCCCCGGAACGACAAAGGAGACAAAGCGGCATTCCGGTTGAAGTCGTGCTGGTGTCCGGATCATCCTTGCTGCCGTGTCCCTCGCCACCACGCTCGACGTGTCCCGCCTGCCCGACTACGCGTACGACTGGGCCCTGGTCGACGTCGAGACGTCCGGGCTGGTCGCCCGGCGCGATCGGGTCCTCTCGGTCGCGGTGCTCACCTTCGGGCCGGACGGGGTCCAGAACGGCGAGTACTCCACCCTGCTGAACCCCGGCTGCGACCCCGGGCCCGTGCACGTCCACGGCCTGACCGCGGAGCGGCTGAGCGGCGCCCCGACCTTCGAGCAGGTGGCCGGACGGATCGGAGCGCTCCTGCAGGACCGCGTCATGGTGGCCCACAACGCGCAGTTCGACTACGACTTCCTGGCCCACGAGTTCGCCCGCGCCCGGCTCCACCTCCCGGTCACCCGCCGCCTGTGCACCCTGGCCCTGAACCGGCGGGTGGAACCGCCCGTCGCCGACCTCAGTCTGGCGTCGCTGGCCGCCCACTACGGCGTGCCGCAGACCCGCGCCCATGACGCGCTGGACGACACGCGCGCCCTCGCCGGGATCTTCCGGTCCTCCCTCTCCGAAGCCGCGCGGCTGGACGTCCCGCTGCCGCTGGTGCCCTGCCCGCCCCGGCAGGACCCGAAGTTCGCGCCGAATCCGCCGAAGACCCCGTGCGCCTACCGGAATCCCGGCCGTCCGGCGCCCGGTGGTCCGCTCGTCCAGGGCATGAAGGTCGCCATCACGGGCGAGACGGCGACCTCCCGGGCCGAGCTGGTGTCCCGGGCCGTCGCCGCCGGGCTGAACATCATGTCGTCGGTCAGCCGGCACACCAGCGCCCTCGTCACCAACGACGCGGCCTCGGGCTCGGCGAAGGTGCGGCGCGCGATCGCCGAGGGCGTCCCGGTCCTCGACGAGCACGCCTTCCTGAAGCTGCTGGGCGAGGTGCGCCCCGGGACGCCGCACGAGGACCGGACGCCGTCCCCCGTCACGGTTCCGGCCGTCACCGCCGTCACCGCCGTCGCGGCTCCGTCGACGCCCGCGCGTCCCGTCAAGCCGTTCGGGCGCCGGCGGGTGCTGGTCCTGGGCGGCACCCACGAGGAGGCGGCCGCCGCCCGGGCGCGGATCGTGGACATGGGCGGTGCCGCCGCCATCAACCTCTCGGCGAGCGTCACCGACGTCGTCCTCTTCCCCGGGGGCGAGCGCGACCGCCGCATGGCCCGCGTCACCTCCCTCGGGCTGCCGGTCCGCGAGCCCGCCTGGCTCGGAGCGCCGGTCCCCGAACCGGGCGGGCCGACCGGGTCCACCGAGCCCGTCGAGGCCCCCGCCCCGGCCGGTGTGACGGCCGACGTCCTGCCGCGCGGCGGGGTCATCGACCTTCCCGCGCCGTCCACCGCCGGTCGCTGGCACGTGAGTGCCTCCTGGGCACAGCAGACCACCTGTGAGATCGACGTCGTCGCCCTCGTCCTCGACGAGGACGAGCAGGTCTCCTGCGACGGGGACTTCGTCTTCTACGGTGCGCCGGAGAGCCCCGACGGGTCCGTCCGCCTCCTCTGCGACGGTCCGACCGAGCAGACCGTCGCCGTCGACCTCGCGGCGCTGCCTCCGGCCGCCCGCAGGATCGCGATCGCCGCCGCCGTCGACGGTGCCGCCACCTTCGGGGACGTCGGGGCGGTCCACCTCGCCCTCGCACCGGGCGTCGACGCCCCGGCCACGGCCCAGGCCACCCTGGACGCCGCCACCAGCGAACGCACCCTGCTCCTCGCCGAGCTCTACCGCCGGGGCCCGCTGTGGCGCTTCCGTGCCGTCGGCCAGGGGTACGACCACGGTCTGGAGGCTCTCGTACGGGGGTACGGCGTCGAGGTGGAGTAGCCGTCGCGGGGCGCTCGGACGGCGAGCGGCCTCTCCCGCGTCCTGCGCCGCTGCCGGACCGGTTCCGGCGTCCTCACCAGCCTCCGGCCGGTACCGGGCCGTCGATCGCGTGGTGGGGTTCGTTCTCGGCCGCGTACTGGTCCCCGACGACGAACGTGCAGGCGCAGTCGGGGCATTCGGCTCGGCCGAACAGCCAGGTGAGGCCCTCCGCCAACTCGGCGAAGCCGAGGGCCCGGGCCGTTTCGTGCATCCACGCGGCCAGGCCGTCGAGGTCGCCGGGGTCGGCTCGGCGGAGCGGGCGATGTCCCGCAGATGCGGAAGCGCGGCGAAACCGGCCGCCGAGACCGTGAGGCCCTCGGTGGCGAGGAGGTGCCAGAGTTCCCGCCACGCCTCCTCGTCGTGGGACGGCGAGCGCAGGACCCGTTCGAGAACGGGTGGAACCTCGTCGTACGGTCCTCGCCCGTACCTCGGCAGCCGTCACTCGCCCATGCGCCCGATTCGAGCACGGAGCCGGACGCGGCCGTGCGGCCCCGGCACTCGGAAGGTCGGTCGTGGGCAGGGGAGGCGTCAGGGGGCGGCCGTGTCCGCGTGCGCCCCACCAGGAGTCGATCCCGGGTGCACCTGTGCGGTACTCCCCGGCGCGGACGGGGACGAGGGGGGTCGGGGAGCCAGTCGCGGGCCGGGTCGTACTCCAGCCATCTGCTCCGCCGCGCCTCGGCGGCGCAGGCGGCGGTGAGGCGGTCCAGGCCGGGGTGGCCGTCGCCGGTGCGCCAGAGCAGGGACCAGGCGTACAGCGGGGTGGGGTCCACCAGCGGTACGGAGCGGAGGCCGGGGGCCTCCGGCAGGGGGACGTCGGCGGGCAGCAGGGCGAAGCGGCGCGGGTCCTCCGTGATTCCGGCGAGGAAGTGCCCCAGGCCCAGGTTGACGCTCACGGCCGTCTCGCGGACGCCGAACCGGTCCGCGAACCGGTGGAGGAAGTCCAGCCGGTCCAGCGGGCCGGGCGCCCACAGCACGCCGGAACTCAACTGGTCGGGGCGGAGGGACGGTTCGGCCGCGAGGGGGTGGCCGGCGCCCAGTACGGCGTCCACCGGTTCGAGGCGGACCAGGCGGTGGGTCAGGCCCGCGCGCAGCGGAGGGTGGACCCGGCCGAAGGCCACGTCGACGTCGCCCGCGAGGAGCGCGTCCGTCACCGCCGGCAGGTCGCGCCCGTGGCCCAGTACCAACGCGCCTGATTTTCCCGCCACTTGGGCCAGGGTGCGGGTCGGGGCGTACAAATGGCCCCAGACGTCCACGCGGAGCGGGCGCTCGTGTCCGGTCACCGAGGCGACCGCCGCGTCGGCGGCCGCCACCGTCCGCCGGGCCGGCCGGAGGAAGCGCTGCCCGGCCTCCGTGAGGCGCACTCCCCGGCCGTCGCGCAGGAACAGCCGGGTGCGGAGCAGGGATTCGAGGCGCGCGATCCTCTTGGACAGGGCCTGCTGGGAGATGCCCAGCGTTTCGGCCGCCCGCCCGAAGTGCAGCTCCTCGGCGGTGCGTACGAAGGCGCGCACCTGCGCCACGTCGAGATCCACGGCCCTCACCCTAGGCGACAACCGGTGGTTGTCGGAGGCTCCCTTCCGTTGTTGGAACGGCGGCCGGGCGCCGGGTTTGCATGCCCGTCATGCAGAGACTGATTCCCACCGGGGAGGCGGCCCGTCCGGTCGCCTTCGCCGAGGTCCCCCAGCCCGTACCGGAACCGGGGGAGGTACTGGTCAAGGTGGAGGCGTTCGCGCCGAACCGGGGCGAGACGTTCCTCCTCGAAGCCCCCGCGCCCGGGTTCCTGCCCGGCAAGGACGTCGCCGGGCTCGTCGTCCAGGAGGCGGCGGACGGCTCCGGGCCCGCCGTCGGCACCCGTGTGGTCGGGCATCCGGCGCGGGGCGGCTGGGCCGAGTACGCCGCCGTGCCCGTCCACTCCCTCGCCGTCCTCCCGGACGGTGTGGACGGCGTACGGGCGGCGGCCCTGCCCCTGGCCGGGATCACGGCCCTGCGGCTGCTGCGGACGGTCGGCGCCCCGGCCGGACTGCGGCTGCTGCTCACCGGCGCCTCGGGCGGGGTCGGCCACTACGTCACCGAACTGGCCGTCGCGGCCGGGGCCGAGGTGACGGCGGTGACGGCCACTCCGGAGCGCGGCGCGCGGCTCGCGGAGCTGGGCGCGCACGTGGTGCACGACGTCGCGGAGGCGGCGGGGCCGTTCGACGTCGTCCTGGAGTCCACGGGCGGGCCCGACCTGCCCCTCGCCCTCGCGAAGGCGCGGCCGGGCGGCACGCTCGTCTGGTTCGGTCAGGCGAGCCGCACCCCTGCGACCCTCGACTTCTTCGCGCTCCTCGGCGGGCCCGAGCGCGTCGTGATCCGGCACTTCCACTACGCCGGCGCCCCCTACGGCCCCGATCTCGCGACGCTGGTGCGCCTGGTGGACCAGGGCCGGCTGCACCCGGAGATCGGCCGGGTCGCCCCCTGGGGACTGACCGCCGACACCCTCGTCGAGCTGCGGGAACGCCGCATACGCGGCAAGGCCGTCCTGCTGACGGGAGAAGCACGATGACTGATAGGAAGAGCGCGATGACTGACGGGAAGAGCACGATGAGCGCGTCCGACGCCATGGCCGGCTTCGTCGCCGAGCAGTGGACCCGCGTCACCGGCGTGGGCGTCGATCCGCACGAGTACCGGCGCGTCACCGACGGCCTCGCCTCAGTCGCCGAATGGGGGCCGGCCTTCCTGCGCACCGGGCGGGAGCACCTGGAGCGCGCCGAGGACGCCGGATCGCCCCTTTCGGCGGGTACGCACCTGCTGGCGGCGGCCCGGTGGTTCCACTCCGCGACGCTGGCGCCGTACGCGGAGGCGGCCCGTGCCGCCGCCGCGGCGGACGACGCCCTGGGCCGGGCGCTCGCGCTCCTCGAACCGGGGGCGCGGCGGGTGAGCGGCGAGGGGTTCACGGGATGGCTGCGCGTTCCCCCCGCCGGACGCGGTGACGGCGCGGTCGGGACCGTGATCGTCGTCCCCGGGCTCGACTCCGCCAAGGAGGAGTTCCTCGACCTGGCGTCCGCGCTCCTCGCCCGGGGCCTCGCGGTGTTCGCGATGGACGGCCCCGGGCAGGGCGTGCTCGCGGCGTCGTCGGTCCTCGTGCCGGAGTACGAGGAGGTCGTTGGCCGGGTCGTCGACGCCCTCGGCGTCCCGCGCGTCGGTCTCGTCGGCCTCAGCCTGGGCGGCTACTTCGCGGCCCGGGCGGCGGCGCTCGAACCGCGCGTGGCGGCGGCCGCCACCGTCAGCGGCCCGTTCCGCCTCGACTGGGACGAACTCCCGCCCCCGCTGCAGGACATGGTGGTCCGGCGTACGGGAGGGGTCGACGCGGCCCGGGAGTTCGCCCGGCACGTGGACCTCGCCGGCCTGGCGCCCCGCGTCACGGCGCCGCTGCTCGTCGTGGACGGCGGGCAGGACGTCATCCCCGGCGTGACGAACGGCGAGCCGCTGGCCCGGTCGGCCCCCCGGGGGACCCATCTCTCCGTCCCGCACGGCGACCACCTCCTCGGGAACGCGCGCCCCGACTGGCTGCCCCGCCTCGCCGACCACCTCGCGCACACGCTGACGGGGGCGTGAGCACGGGCCGTCCCAGCCGCTCGCGGCGAGTGACCCGCGTCACAGGGCGCCGGACGTGTCACAGGAACCGGTCGGGCGGTGTCTTGAGGACGAGCCCTTCGAAAGACAGAAGGGCGGACCCCTTGAGCGGGGGAGACACCATGACCGGGGACACCGAGGTGGTCGTGATCGGCGGTGGCCGAGGACGTCGAGCTCGCCGAGAGCGCGTCGATGGCGATGGTGCTCGTCCTGGAAACGCCGTCGCCGACCGAGCGCGCCGTCTTCGTGCTGCGCGAGGCCTTCGACGTCGGGTACGACGAGATCGCGGCCGCCGTCGGCAAGAACCCCGCCGCCGTCCGCCAGATCGCGCACCGCGCCCCCCCGGCACGTCGACGCCCGCCGCCCGCGCCGGGTGGTCTCCCCGGCCGGGGCCAGGGCGGCCCTGGAGTTTCTACCTCGGCGGCTCCGCGAAGGCCGGGGTCGCGATCGCCTGCGAGCCCACGGCGGTCAACGGCGATCCGGCGCTCGCCGTGTACCTGGACGGCGCGTTCGACGGCGTCATGGCGCTCCGGGTCGTGGACGGCCGCATCACCGGCCTCTCCTGCGTCCGCAACCCCGAGAAGCTGACCCGCTTCACGGCGGAGACCCCCCTCACCCTGCGGCGAGGGGGCGGCACTCGCCGCCCCTCCGACCACCGCGCGGGCGAGCGCGCGCGAGAATCGCCCCATGGTGATCACCCCGCGCGGCCTCAACCGCTCCACCCTCGCACGGCAGTTGCTCCTCGCCCGCGAGCCGGTCGGCGTCGAGGAGGCCGTGCGGCGGGTGGTGGCGCTCCAGGCGCAGCAGCCGGGTTCGCCGTACGTGGCGCTGTGGAACCGGATCGCGGGCTTCGAGCCGGAACGTTTCGACGAGGCCCTGAACGGCTTCCGGGTGGTCCGCTCGACGCTGATGCGGCTCACCCTCCACCAGGTGCACGCCGACGACTACCGGGTCTTCCGGGAGGCCATGGAGCCGACGCTGCGCGGCGGGCGCCTCCACGACCCCCGGTTCGCGGCGGCCGGGTTCACGCCCGCCGACGCCGACGCGCTCCTGCCCGGCCTGCTCGCCCACGCCGCGGAGGCCCGGACCGGGGCCGAACTGCGGGAGCTGGTCGGGCGGGGCCGGGACGGGCCGGTGGCGCCCGTGGTCTGGCGGATGGTGCGCCAGTACGCGCCGCTGTGGCACGCGCCGACGGGACCGCCGTGGGCGTTCGGGAGCGCGCAGTCCTTCGTCACGGCGGCCGAACGGCCCGCGCTCGCCGACCCGGAGGCGTCCGCCGCCGCCCTGGCCGTCCTCCTCCGGCGCTACCTGGAGGGGTTCGGCCCGGCGTCCGTCGCGGACATGGCGCAGTTCACGACGGCGCCCCGCCGCCTGGTGCGCGAGGCCGTGCGCGTACGGGAGGAGGAGCTGGTACGGCTGGAGGGGGCCGACGGGACGGTCCTGTACGACGTCCCGGGCGCGCCGCTCCCCGACGGGGAGGTCCCGGCCCCGCCGCGCCTCCTCGCCATGTGGGACAGCGTCCTCCTCGCGTACGCGGACCGCTCCCGGATCGTCCCGCCCGCGTACCGGAAGCTGGTGGTCCGGGTGAACGGCGACACGCTTCCGACGCTCCTGGTCGACGGGTACGCGGCCGGGGTCTGGCGGCCGGTCGACGGCGGGATCGAGGCCACGGCCTTCCACCCGCTGTCCGCCGGGGCCTGGGAGGGCCTGGCCGCCGAGGCGGCGGCGCTGGGCGGCTTCCTCGCCGCCCGGGACCCGCTGGTCTACCGCCGCTACGACCACTGGTGGGCCAAGGGCTTCCCGGCGGCGGAGACCCGGGTGCTGCCGGCCGGTTGACCGGACCGCCGGTCAGCTCTTCGCCACCAGCTCCCGCAGCGCCACGTTGAGCGCGAGGACGTTGACCCGGGGCTCCCCCACGAAGCCGAGGGCGCGGCCCTCCGTGCGGTCGGCGACGAGCTTCGCGACGGCCGCGACGGGCAGGCCGTTGCGCTCCGCGACCCGGTGGACCTGGAGCCGGGCGTACTCCGGGGAGATGTGCGGGTCCAGGCCGGAGCCGGAGGAGGTGACGGCGTCGGGCGGCACGTCCGAGGGCCGCACCTCGTACGAGGCCGTCGAGTTGTCCCGTACGACGGCCGCCCGGGCCTCCTTCACCCACCGGATCAGGTCGGCGTCGTCGCCGGACCGGTTGGTCGCGCCGGACAGGAGCAGGGAGTGGCGGGTGTTGACGGAGTTGGTGCCCAGGCCGTTCGAGGGGCGGGGCTGGAACCAGCGCAGGTCGGGGCCCGGGGCCTCCTCGCCGTCCTGCGCCGGCAGGTCGTAGCGCTGCCCGACGAGCGAGGAGCCGACGACCCGGCCGCTCCCGTCCCGTACCTCGGAGCCGTTCGCCCGGCCCGGGAAGGCCAGTTGGGCGACGGTGGTGGCGGCGAGGGGGTAGAGGACGCCGCACACGAGGGTGAGGACGAGGAGGGCGCGCAGGCCCGCTCCGAGCAGACGTCCGGTCCTCCTGACGGAGTTGTTCATGGTCAGCACGCCTTCCGCGTCACCGCAGGCCGGGAATGAGGGAGAGGAGCAGGTCGATGAGTTTGATGCCGGCGAACGGGGCGACCAGGCCGCCGAGTCCGTAGACCGCGAGGTTGCGCCGGAGCATCGCGTCGGCGCCGGCCGGCCGGTAGCGCACGCCCCGCAGGGCGAGCGGCACCAGGGCGACGATGACCAGGGCGTTGAAGATCACGGCGGAGAGGATCGCGGACTCGGGCGAGGCCAGGCCCATGACGTCGAGCGTCTCCAGGCCCGGGTACGCCACCGTGAACATGGCGGGGACGATCGCGAAGTACTTCGCGACGTCGTTGGCGATCGAGAAGGTGGTCAGGGCGCCCCGGGTGATGAGGAGCTGCTTGCCGATCGCGACGATCTCGATGAGCTTGGTGGGGTCGGAGTCGAGGTCGACCATGTTGCCGGCCTCCTTCGCGGCCGACGTGCCCGTGTTCATGGCGACGCCGACGTCCGCCTGGGCGAGGGCCGGGGCGTCGTTCGTCCCGTCGCCGGTCATCGCGACCAGCTTCCCGCCCGCCTGCTCCCGCCGGATGAGGGCGAGCTTGTCCTCGGGGGTCGCCTCGGCGAGGAAGTCGTCGACCCCGGCCTCCTCGGCGACGGCCTTCGCGGTCAGCGGGTTGTCGCCGGTGATCATGACCGTGCGGATGCCCATGCGGCGCAGTTCGGCGAACCGTTCCCGCATGCCCTCCTTCACGACGTCCTTGAGGTGGACGACGCCCAGGACGCGGGCGCCCTCGGCGTCCTCCACGGCCACGAGCAGCGGGGTCCCGCCGGCCCGGGCGATCCCGTCCGCGAGCTCCCGCGCGTCCTCGGGGACCCGGCCGCCCCGCTCCTCCACCCAGGCCGCGACCGCGCCGCTCGCGCCCTTGCGGATCCTGCGGCCGCCGGCGTCCACGCCGGACATGCGGCTCCGGGCGGTGAAGGCGACCCACTCGGCGTCGGCGGGGGCGTCCGGGAGGGGTGCTGCGCCCGCCTCCACCGTCTCTTGGGCGAGGTCCACGATCGAGCGCCCCTCGGGCGTCTCGTCGGCGAGCGAGGAGAGCCGGGCGGCCCCGGCCAGTTCGGCCTCCGTGACGCCCCTCACCGGCACGAACGCGCAGGCCCGCCGGTTGCCGAGGGTGATCGTGCCCGTCTTGTCGAGCAGCAGGGTGCTGACGTCGCCGGCCGCCTCGACCGCGCGCCCCGACAACGCGAGGACGTTCCGCTGGACTAGCCGGTCCATGCCCGCGATGCCGATCGCGGAGAGCAGCGCGCCGATCGTCGTCGGGATCAGGCAGACGAGCAGGGCCGCCAGGACGACGAGGGAGGTCTGCGCGTCGGCGCCCGCGTACACCGCGAAGGGCTTGAGGGTGACGACGGCGAGCAGGAAGACGATCGTCAGCGAGGCGAGCAGGATGTTCAGGGCGACCTCGTTGGGGGTCTTCCTGCGGTCGGCCCCCTCCACCAGGCCGATCATCCGGTCGATGAAGGTGTCGCCGGGCTTCGTGGTGATCCTGACGACGATCCGGTCGGAGAGCACCTTCGTGCCGCCGGTCACCGCGCACCGGTCGCCGCCGGACTCGCGGACGACCGGGGCGGATTCGCCCGTGATCGCGGACTCGTCCACGGAAGCGACCCCCTCGACGACGTCGCCGTCGCCGGGTATGACGTCGCCGGCCTCGCAGACCACCAGGTCACCGACCCGCAGCTCGGTGCCGGGCGCCGGCTCCTCACCGCCGGTCCCGGTGACCCGGCGGGCGACCGTGCCCGTCCTGGCCCTGCGCAGGGTGTCGGCCTGCGCCTTGCCCCGGCCCTCGGCGACCGCCTCCGCCAGGTTGGCGAAAACGGTGGTGAGCCACAGCCAGGCGCTGATCGCCCAGCCGAACCAGTCGCCGGGATCGGTGAGGGCGAGCCCGGTGGTGACCACGGAGCCGACCCACACCACGAACATGACGGGGGACTTGGCCATGGCCCGGGGATCGAGCTTCCGGAGCGCGTCCGGGAGGGCGGCGGCCAGCTGTTTCGGGTCGGACAGACCCCCGCCGACACGGCCGGGCCGGGTGTCCGGGCGCCGTTCCTCGGGGGCGCCGGCCCGCGGGGGCCGGGCGGGGGCGGTGGTGCTCATGCTGCGAGCCCTTCGGCGAGCGGTCCCAGCGCGAGGGCCGGGAAGTGGGTGAGTCCGGCGACGATCGCGACCGTGCCGAGGAGGAGGCCGCTGAACAGCGGCTTCTCGGTGCGCAGGGTGCCGGCGGCGCGGGGCACGGGCGTCTGTCCGGCGAGGGAGCCGGCCAGGGCCAGGACGAACACCATCGGCAGGAAGCGGCCGAGGAGCATCACGACGCCGAGCGTGGTGTTGAACCACGGGGTGTCGGCGCTCAGACCGGCGAACGCGGAGCCGTTGTTGTTGGCGGCCGAGGTGTACGCGTAGAGGACCTCGGAGAAGCCGTGCGCGCCGGAGTGGGACATCGACCCCGGCGGGGTGGGCAGGGCCAGGGCGACGGCGGTGAACCCCAGGGCGAGCGCGGGGGTGACCAGGAGGTAGCAGGCGGCGTGCGTGATCTCCCGGACGCCGATCCGCTTCCCCAGGTACTCGGGGGTGCGGCCGACCATGAGCCCGGCGACGAAGACCGCGATCACGGCCATGATCAGCATCCCGTACAGGCCGGAGCCGGCACCGCCGGGCGCGATCTCGCCCAGCTGCATCCCCAGGAGGGTGATCCCGCCGCCGAAGCCGGTGTACGAGGAGTGGAAGGAGTTCACGGCGCCGGTCGAGGTCAGCGTGGTCGCCACGGCGAAGAGCGCCGAGCCGCCGATCCCGAACCGGGTCTCCTTGCCCTCGGTGGCCCCGCCCGCGAGGTCGAACGCCGGGCCGCCGTGGTGGAACTCGGTCCACAGCATCAGGGCGGTGAAGCCGGCCCAGATCGCGGCCATGGTGCCGAGGATCGCGTACCCCTGCCTCGGGGAGCCGACCATCCGGCCGAAGGTGCGGGTGAGGGCGGTGGGGACGAGGAGGATCAGGTAGACCTGGAAGAGGTTGGAGAGGGCGTTCGGGTTCTCGAAGGGGTGGGCGGAGTTGGCGTTGAAGTAGCCGCCGCCGTTGGTGCCGAGGACCTTGACGGCCTCCTGGGAGGCGACCGCGCCGCCGTTCCACTGCTGGGTGCCGCCGGTGAACCGCCCCACCTCGTGGATGCCGGAGAAGTTCTGGATAGCGCCGCACGCGACCAGGACGAGGGCGGCGACGACGGAGAGCGGGAGCAGGATCCGGATGGTGCCCCGGACCAGATCGGCCCAGAAGTTGCCGAGTTCACCGGTACGAGACCCGGTGAAGCCCCGGACGAGGGCGACCGCGACCGCCATGCCGACGGCCGCCGACACGAAGTTCTGCACGGCGAGGCCGCCGGTCTGCACGACGTGGCCCATGGCCTGTTCGCCGTAGTACGACTGCCAGTTGGTGTTGGTGACGAACGAGACGGCGGTGTCGAACGCCTGGTCCGGGTCGATCGACGCGAAGCCGAGCGAGCCCGGAAGGACGCCCTGCACCCGCTGGAGCGAATAGAGGAGGAGGACGCCGGCGGCGGAGAAGGCGAGGACGCAGCGCAGGTAGGCGGGCCACCGCATCCCCGTGTCGGGGTCGGCGCCGATCGCCCGGTAGATCCACCGCTCGGGGGCGAGGTGCCGCTCCGAGGAGTAGACGCGGGCCATGTGGTCGCCCAGCGGCCGGTGGGAGAGGCCGAGGGCGACGGCCAGGGCGAGGAACTGGAGGGATGCCGCGAGGACGGGACTCATTTTCTTCTCTCGCCTCAGAACCGGTCGGGCTTGACGAGGGCGAGGACGAGGTAGCCCAGGAGGCCGGCGGCCACCAGGAGACCGACGATGTTCTCGGCGCTCACTGCTTGGCCACCCCCTTGGCGATGAACGCCACCAGCGCGAAGAGCGCGATCGTGGTGGCGACGAAGGCCGCGTCGGCCATCGTGACTCCCGGATGGAGAGGGTCCCGGCTGCGGGAGCGGGACGGAGGTTTTCGGACGAGACGAGGAAAACCCCTCCCGGGCCGCCCGCCGTCTTCCGTTGACGGCCTCCTGACGCCGTACGTCTCCTTCTTGACGCCTTCCGTACGTCCCTTGACGCCCTCCTGACGCCCGGGCCCCGCCGTCACGGACCCATTGCCAGCCGCCGGAAGTGCACATATCTTCGAGGCCACACCTACGGACCGGGATGCTCGTCAGTCCCGGGGCGGCCCGCCGTTCACGGGCCGGACGGCGGGGAGCGGGCCCTCGGGACGACGGGGACGCTGGACGCCGGGCGTACGGGATATCCGTATCCACGTACCCGCGGGAGCTGAGCAGCACATGAGCAAGCACGTCCTGGCACAGAACCAGTACGGCAAGGCCGAGAACCGCATCGTCACCGTGACCCGCAAGGGCGACGACGGGGCCTGGCACGAGATCCGCGACCTGAACGTGTCGGTGGCGCTGCGCGGCGAGTACCGCGACGTGCACCTGACCGGCGACAACGGCAACTGCCTGCCGACCGACACCACCAAGAACACGGTGTACGCCTTCGCCAAGGAGCACGGCGTCGCCTCCCCCGAGGCCTTCGCGATCCACCTCGCCCGGCACTTCGTGACCTCGCAGCCGGTCGTCCACGAGGCGCAGATCCGGGTCGAGGAGTTCGGCTGGGAGCGGATCCCGGTCCCGACGCGCAAGGAGCAGCACTCCTTCGTCCGCAAGGGCCAGGAGGTCCGCACCGCGCAGGTCACGTACTCGGAGACCACCGGCCTCCAGGTCCTCTCGGGCCTGAAGGAGCTGACGGTGATGAACTCGACCAACTCCGAGTTCCACGGCTTCATCAAGGACCGGTACACGACCCTCCAGGAGGCGTACGACCGGATCCTGGCCACCAAGGTCACCGCCCGCTGGGCGCACTCGGCCACGGCGGCGGCCGACCCGGAGCACGACTGGGACCGCTCGTACGAGAAGGTGCGCCGGCACATGCTGGAGGCGTTCGCGGAGACGTACAGCTACTCGCTCCAGCAGACCCTGCACGCGATGGCGGACCGGGTCCTGGACCACGTGTCCACGGTCAACGAGGTGCGGCTGAACCTGCCGAACAAGCACCACTTCCTGGTGGACCTGGAGCCGTTCGGCCTGAAGAACGACAACGAGGTGTACTTCGCGGCCGACCGGATGTACGGCCTGATCGAGGGCACCGTCCACCGCCAGGGCGTCCAGCCGGTGATCGCGACGAGCGACTGGATCACCGCCTGAGCCGACGGCTTCGGGCGGAAGGCGGGGCGCACGGGTCCGGGTTCCCGGCCTGGGGCCTTGACCGGACCGGCCCGTGCCGCCCCGCTCCGCGATGGTCCGGCCACGCAGTGCGACGGGTCAAAGCCCGGCCGGTGAGTCCGTCAGGTCCCCGCGAGGCCTTTCCGAGGGTCTCGCGGGGGTGCTCCGCGGGGCTGCGGGGAGGGCTGTGACCTGCGCGGAAGGAGGGGGAGGTGGTCCGGCCACCATCCGGCGGCCGAATCGGGTGCCGGGTACACCTCGCCCCCGGGGGCGCCACCGGGCGACGGTGGTGGTGCAGCGGGAAGGAGCTGCGCACCCTTCGGGCAGGAGTCTCGTGAGTACATCCGTCGCAACCAAGCGCAGGGCCGCCACCGGAGCCGTCGCCCCGGCCGTCTCCCTGGGCGCCGCCAGGTCCGTCGGCGCGGCCGGTGCGCGCGAGGGCGTCTACGCCGAGCTGTGTGCCGCGCTCTTCTCCGGCTTCGCCCGCCGCGACCAGCGCCTGAAGGCCGAGCAGTACCTGCACGGCCTGCTCACCGCGCAGGGCCGCAAGTCGATCCGCAACATCGCCGCGCAGATCGGCGGCCCCGCCGCCGAGCAGAGCCTGCACCACTTCGTGTCCAGCTCCACCTGGGACTGGCAGCCCATGCGGGCGGCGCTCGGCCGCCACCTGGAGCGGAACGGCTGCCCGCAGGCCTGGGTGGTGCGGCCCATGCCGATCCCGAAGGCCGGGGAGCACTCGGTGGGCGTGGACCGGCGCTTCGACCCGGAGCGCGGGCAGGTCTTCCACGGGCAGCAGGCCTTCGGCGTGTGGTTCGCGGGCGAGGACCTGAGCGTCCCGGTCAACTGGCGCCTCTTCCTGCCGGACCCCTGGGTGAACGACCGCACGCGGCGCGACCGCGCGGAGGTCCCCGAGGAGGCCGGCGAGGAGACCCTGGAGGAGTGCGCGGTCGCGGCGGCGCTCGACACCGCCCGCTGGCCCGACATCACCCGCAAGCCGGTCCTCATCGACATCCGGGGCGGCGCGGGCCGGTCGGCGCTCGCCCGGCTCGCCGGGGCCGGGGTGCCGGTCGTGGCCCGGATCGGTCCGGGCTCCCGGCTCGCGATCGCGGACCGCTCGCTGCCCGGCTTCGGGGCGGGCCCGCTGTCCGCCGTGCAGATACTGGAGTCCCTCAAGGGGCTGCGTCGGCCGGTGAGCTGGGTGGACACGGTGGGGGGCGTGCGGACCTCGCGGACCTCGCTCGCCACGGCGGTCCGGGTGGCGCTGCCGACTCCGGGCGGGGAGCGGATGCGCCCGCTGGTGCTGCTCGGCGAGTGGGACGACCCGCGGCGGGCCCCGTCGCGGGTGTGGATCAGCGACCTGACCGGGTCGCAGGCGGGCACCCTGCTGCGCCTGACCAAGCTCGCCCGCCGGGTGGAGCGGGACTTCGCGGAGGTCGGTGAGGAGGCGGGCCTGCGGGACTTCGTGGGCCGCTCGTTCCGCGGCTGGCACCGCCACATCACCCTGGCGTCGGCGGCGCACGCGGCGACGGTCCTGGCCGGCCAGTGGGAGTCGGGCTACGGCTCGGCACGGGGGTACGACTCCGGCTACGGGACACGACGCTCGGCGAGCTGAGACCCGGCGGGCTACGGGGCGACGGCCGGTCACCGGATGCGGCCGGCCCCCGGACACGACCGATCCCCGGATGCGGCGGGTCTCGGACACGGCCGACCTCCGGACGCGGCCGGTCTCGGATGCGGCCGGCTCCTGCGATGCGGCCGGCCCCCGGATCAGGCGCCGCGCTCCGGCGGGCGGGGTGGTTCGGGGGTGACGCGGCCGCGGGCCAGGGCCTCCCGGGTGCGCTGGAGCCGGAGCGCCAGCTGCACCTCCAGGACCTGGCCGGGCTTCTGCCACTCGGGGCCGAGGAGGTCGCCGATCCGCTCCAGGCGGCGGGAGACCGTGTTGGGGTGCACGTGCAGCGCCTCGGCGGCGTTGGTCGGGCTGCCGCCCGAGGCGAAGTACGCCTCCAGGGTGTGCGTGAGGTCGGTGAACCGCTCGGCGTCGTAGTCGAGCACGGGCCCGATCGCCGACTCCACGAAGCCGTCCACGTCGTTGTCGTCGGAGAGCAGCAACCCCAGGAAGCCCAGGTCCCGCACGGAGGCGGCGGAGCCGGTGCCGCCGAGGGCGCTCATCGCGTCGAGGCAGCGCCAGGCCTCCCGGTGCATCCGCCCCACGGCGTCCGGGCTCCAGCCGGGCCCGGCGGAGGCGACGGAGACGGGGTGCCCGAGCAGCGGGGACAGTTCGGCGGCGACGGCCCGGGCGGCGGCCGAGGCGTCGTCCCCCGGCAGCAGCAGCACGATGCAGCCGCCCTGCACGGTCTTCAGACCGGAGAGGCGGTAAGCGTACGAGGACGCCCACACGACCGCCCGGCCCTGCTCGCCGCCCTCGGGCCGGGCGAGCACGAGGACGTGCGGCCGGCGCAGGTCGACGCCGAGGCGGCCGGCCCGCTGGGCGATCTGCTGCGGCGCGTGCGGCGGGTCCGCGATGAGGTCGTCGAGGAGCTCGTCGCGGACGGGCCCCTCGGCAACGGCCGTGGAGCGCCGCATGAGGAGGAGGAAGGCGACGGACTGGGCGGCGAGTTCGAGGAGCCGTTCGTCCTCGCCGGTGAGTCCGCCGGCGGCGTGGACCACGAGGCCGCCGAGGTCCTCGGAGCCCGCGATGACCGGCGCGACCCAGGTGTCGTCGGCGGCGAGGACCGGGCGGCGGCGGGCGTGGGCGTCGAGCGAGGCCTTCTCGACGGCCTCCTCCGCGGCCTCCTCGTCGAGGCCGGGGACCTCTCCGACCAGGGCGAGGGACCGGCCGCCGGGGTCGCGGATCAGGACGCTCGCGTCGAGGGCGTCGGCGGCGGCCTTGGCCACGCTGCGCAGGTCGCCGCCCGCGAGGACCAGGTTCATGATGCGGCCGTGGGCCTCGCTGACGTGCCGCATCCGGGTGAGCCGGGTGCGCACGCGGGCGCTGTCCCGCTCCAGTTCGGAGACCTCGGCCCGGGTCCGGTCGAGGAGCCCGGCCTTCTCGACGGCGAGGGCGGCCAGGTCGGCGAGCGCGGCGAGGAGCCCGATCTCCTCGGAGGTGTGGTGGCGGACTCGCCGGTCCGCCCCGAACAGGGTGCCGATGACGGTGTCGCCGCTGCGCAGCGGCGCGGCCACGATCGCGTGCAGCCCCTCGGCGCGCAGGGCCGCCTCGGCGGCCTCGTCGAAGGCGGGGGCGTGGACGCCCGCGTCGAGGGAGCCGGAGGGGGCGAACCGCTCGTCGGCGAGGTAGTCCGGGGTCCAGACGGGCACGCCGTGGAGCTGGACGGCGCCGCCGAGCCCGTACCCCTCGGCGACCCGGAGGCCGGGGGCGAGGCGCGGGCCCTCGGCGCGGCCTGGGCGGGTGCCCTCGGTGGTGTGGACGTAGCAGGAGCCGTGCGGGCCGCGCAGGGTGACGTACGCCAGGTCGAGGCCGAGGAGCCGGCGGGCGCGTCGGGTGATGACGTGCAGCAGGCCGTCGAGGTCGTAGGAGAGGGTCAGGTCGCGGGCGGTGTCGGCGAGGGCCTCGAGCCCGGCCTCGCGGCGCGCGTCGTGGGCGCGTTCGGCGTGGACCTGGCCGGCGAGCACGACGGCCCGCTCCAGGCGGGCCAGTTCCTCGGGGCCGAGGCCGTCGCGGCGGGCCCCGTCGAGGAGGGCGTCGAAGCGGGCGGACGGGGCCTGCCGGGCGAGGAGTTCGAGGACCGTGAGCAGCGGGTCGGCACCACCGGCTCCGTCCGCGCCGTGCGTGGTCATGGTCCGAGCTCCCGTGTGTCGAGCAAAATCGGGCACCTGGGAGGAAACCCGTCCTGTCCGCCGAAACTAATTCGGCTTCGGAAACCGGTCAACGGTGAGCTGCGGCACGTCGTTCCCGTCGGGGCCCCGGAGGGTCCGGACGGCGGTCCGGCGGCGACCGCCCGAGGGGGGTGTCCGGCGATCGCGCGAGGGGCTTCCAAGGGTGTCCGGGGCCGACGGTCCGTCAGCCGACGGAGCCCGCCGGGACGAGTCGGGGGCGGGCCGGGGCGTACTGGGTGGGGACCCGGAAGCCGAGGGCGGGCCGCCCGCCGGTGTGCCGCCCGGCCAGGACCGAACGCTGGAGGCGCCGCAGCCGCGCCGAGGGCTCCATGCCGGTCTCCGCCTTGAGGGCGAGGCGCAGCCGCTCGTAGACGACGAGGGCCTGGTCGTGCTGGCCGCAGCGCAGCAGGGCGGCCATGAGGTGGGCGTGCAGGGGCTCGTTGGTGCGGTGGCGGGCGACGAGTCCGGTGAGCTCCGGGACGAGCTCGGCGTGCCGGCCGAGGCCGAGCTGCGCTTCGAGCCACTGGTCGAGGACGCTGAGCCGGGAGGTTTCGAGGCGCTCGATCTCCCTGCGGAGGCGGGGCCCGGCGGCGACGCCCGCGTAGGGGTCGCCGCGCCACAGGGCCAGGGCCTCGCCGAGGCGGAGCGCGGCGCGCGGGAGGTCGCCGGCCTCCATGGCCCGGTAGCCGGCGCCGGCCGCGCGCTCGAACTGCCAGACGTCGTGGGCGCCGCCGCCGGTGTCGAGCCGGTAGCCGCCGGGCTGGGAGACGAGGACCGCGTCGGCGGTGCGCCGGTCGGACCAGCCGTTCCGCGGGTCGGCGGGGCCGGTGCCGCGCAGGGCGTCCGCGATGAGGGCGCGCAGCCCGGCTATGTGGGCCTGGAGCTCGGCGCGGGCGCCGCGCGGCGCGCCGGACGGCCACAGCTCCTCGGTCAGGACGGTCACGGGGACGACCTGGTCGGCGCTGGCCGTGAGCAGGGCGAGGAGCTGCCGGGGCACGGCCGCCGTCGGGGTGATCGACACCCCGTTCTCGCGTACCGACAGTCCCCCCAGGATCCGGACGTCCACCTTGCCCCCTCAGTGCCTGTGCGGTGTCTGCGCGCGGGATGACTCTCGATGATTAGAAAAGACCCCCGTAGGCATGTCAATAAGAAACCGTAGGGTACGGAATCACCGCCTGGGATATCGGGGTGATCCACCCTCTTTGCCCGATTATGGGCGCATCGGTTTTTCGCCACTGGCCGAGAATGCACCCCTGGCGAAAGGCTGTTTCCGGACTGGGGGGTACGCTTTCGAGGATCCTCCGGGGGGAGCCGGGGGCCTCCGACCCTCGACTTCACGCCATAAACAGACGGGTCGGTACGGTTCGGGGACCGGTACGGAAAGCGGCGCGGGGCCGGGGATCGGCGCGGTCCGGGAGGGGGCGGCGGAGGGAAACGAAAAGGCGGCGGGCGGCGGGGGCGGCCCGTGGGCCGTTCCGTCCCGCCGCCCGCCGCGCGATGCCGGGCCGAGCGCCTGTCGGGCGTACGCCGGGGGCGCGCCCCGGACGTCCGTCAGCTGTACGGGTCGCCCGACCGCAGCTCCCCCTCCCCCGTCCCGCCGGGCTCCGACGGCTCCTCCGCCGGACCGCGCAGGGTCTCCGCCCTCCGTACCGACTCGGCGAGCTCCCGCACCACCGCCGAGCCGGACCGCTCGGCGATCGCGTCGGCGTGCCCCGCGAGCGTCCCGAGCCCCGGCGCCCCCGGCAGCGTGCCGCCCCGCAGGGTGTCCGCGAAGTAGGCGGCGATCGCGGTCAGCTGGAGGCTGTCGTGGCCGCCGCCCCAGATGTCGGCGGTCAGCGCGCCGGTCGCGACGGTGCCGGAGCGCTCGCGCGGGGCGCGGGTGGCGGGGTCGAGCCAGCGGACGGTGGCGGTGGCGACGGTCCCGGTCGCCCCGGGCCTGGTCCGCACCGCGTACAGCGCGGTGACCGTGTGGCCGGCCCCGATCTCGCCGCCGTCCACCCGGTCGTTCCGGAAGTCCTCGTCGGCGACCTCCCGGTTCTCGTACCCGATCAGCCGGAACTTCTCGACGGTCCGCCGGTCGAAGGCGACCTGCGCCTTGGCGTCGCGGGCGCGCAGCTCGACGTGGGCGGGCAGCTGGTCCACGAAGACCTTGCGGGCCTGCGCCGGGGTGGAGACGTACGTCGTCTGGCCGTCGCCCTCGTCGGCGAGCTTCTCCATGAACGCGTCGCCGAACTCGCTGCCGACGCCGACGCCGAAGAGGGTGATCCCGTACTCCCTGCGCTCCTCGTCGATGCGGGCGAGGATCGTCTCCGCCTCGGTGGAGCCGGTGTTGGCGAGCGCGTCGGAGAGCAGCACGACCCGGTTGGTGGCGCCCTTCCGGTGTCCCTCGACGGCGGTGTCGTAGCCGGTGCGGACGCCGGCCTCCACGTTGGTGGACGCGCCGGTCTCCAGGGAGCCCACCACCTCGCGGATCCGCTTCCGGGCCTCTCCGACGCGGGTCATGGGCAGCCGGGTCTCGGCCTCGGAGCTGAAGGTGACGAGCGCGATCGAGTCGTCGTCGCGCAGCTCGCCGACGAGCATGCCGAGGGACTCCTTGACGAGGTCGAGCCGCCCCGGCTCATCCATGGAGCCGGAGACGTCCACGACGAAGGTGAGCGCGGCGGGCGGGCGTTCGCCGCTCCGGTCCGCGCCCCGGGTGGCGAGCCCGACCCTGACCAGGGACCAGCCGTCCCGTCCGGCGCGGGCGCCGTCGAGGGTGACGCTGAAGCCGTTGTCGGCGGGGCGTTCGTAGTCCGGGCGGAAGCTGTTGACGAACTCCTCGGGGCGCACGGTCGCCGGGTCGGGCAGCCGGCCCTCGGCGAGGGCGCGGCGGGCGTAGCCGTACGAGGCGGTGTCCACGTCCAGGGCGAAGGTGGACAGGTAGTCGGGCGCGGGCGACGGGGACCGCTGCTCGCCCTCCTCGGGCGCGGCCGTCCCGGTGCGGCCGGCGTCGGGGGCGCCCGTCCCGGAGCGCCCGCCGTCGGGAAGGGCCGGCGCGGTGCGTCCGCCCTCCTGCGCGCTCCGGTCGGAGGTGGTCCCGTCGCCGGACGCGCCGCAGCCCGTGAGGGCGATCCCGGCGGCGAGCAACCCCGCGATCACGGCCGGAACCCGGCTCCGGCGCGGCCGGGTCCCGCTCGTCTCGTTGCGTTCCATTCCATGTCCCCCTCTTCGTAAGGCACTTGTGGATGTGACGAACGAAGGCCCCGAAAAAAGCAGACGAAGGGGTTGCGGATGGATCTCGATGCGGCAACGGCGACACGGGTGAACCCCGGTGGCATGGATTCGCCATCCTTCTCAACAGGGGTTGTCACCGTGTGCAGTCACATGCGTACATGGAGTGGACATCGATCGGCGGGGGTGGTCAGCGGTGGCAGAGAACGTGGGCTCCGTGATGCTCGCCCGTTCGGCGATGAACCGGGCCGCGACCGAGGGACAGCGGCCCGCGGGGCGTCCGGTCCGGGGCGCGCGGCGCGTCAGTGCCGCACTCGCCGGGCTGGCCGCCTCCACCCGGCACGAGTTGCTGACCTTCGACGACCCGGTCGCGTCCGCGGGCTACGCGATCCCCGAGCCGTTCCTGGAGCTGGTGGGAGCGTGCATGCGGACCGCGGCGGAGCGGGCCGACGAGGTGCGCAGGATCGTGCCGCGGCACGCGCTGGCCCGGATCGAGGGCGGGCTCCGGGTCCCGGGGCAGGCCCGCCTGGTGGAGTCGATCCCGTTCAAGATGATCCTCGTCGACCGGACGGTGGCGGCGATCCCGCTCGACCTGGAGCTGCTCTACAACGGGATGCTGCTGGTCCGGGACCCGGTGGTGGTGCGGGCCCTCGTCCGGGCCCACCAGGTCTGCTGGGCGATGGCCGAGGACCCCACGGCGTACACGGTGCCGTCCCCGTCGCCGCCGCCGGACGACCTGCCGCCCCAGCTGCGCCCGGTGCTGGACGCCCTGGTCGCGGGGCTCACGGACGAGACGGCGGCGGCCCGGCTCGGCATGTCCGCGCGGACCTACAGCCGGCGGGTCGGCGAGCTGATGGCGGCCCTCGGCACGACGAGCCGCTTCCGCGCGGGCGCGGAAGCGGCTCGGAGGGGGTGGTTGTGAGGGGCGTTCACCCGGTCAGGACACGATGTCCTTGCGGGCGAAGCCCCGGAAGGCGAGGGCGAAGAGGACCAGGGCGTACGTCAGGGAGATCGCCGTGCCCTTCACCATGCCGCCCCACTCCAGCTGGGGCTGGAGGGCGTCGATCCAGGCGAACTGCCAGTGCGCGGGCAGGAAGTCGCGCCAGTCGCCGAGGGCGGTGACGGCGTCCAGGACGTTGCCGACGATGGTGAGGCCGACGGCGCCGCCCACCGCGCCGAGCGGGGCGTCGGTGCGGGTGGACAGCCAGAAGGCGAGCCCGGCGGTGACCAGTTGGGAGGCGAAGACGAAGGCGGTGGCGATCCCGATCCTGAGCAGGGCGTCCCCGGCCGGCACCGAGCCGCCGGTCGGCAGCTGGAGCGGCCCCCAGCCGTAGGCGACCGTGCCCGCCGCCAGGGCCACCAGCGGGAGGAGGACCATCGCGGCCGCGCTGTAGCCGAGCGCGACCGCCAGCTTGGAGGCGAGGAGCCGGGACCGGGGCACGGGCGCGGCGAGCAGGTATCGCAGCGAGGACCAGCTCGCCTCGGAGGCGACCGTGTCCCCGCAGAACAGCGCCACGGGGACGACGAGGAGGAAGCCCGCCGAGACGAAGAGGCAGGTGGCCGCGAAGTTGGCGCCCGAAGTCGTCGCCGTGTCGATCAGGGAGACGCGGCCGTCGCGGTCGCCGTCCCCGGTGCCGCCGATCGCGAAGGCCGCGATCAGGACGAACGGCAGGGCGACCAGGATGCCGCCCATCACCAGGGTGCGGCGCCGCTTCCACTGGCGCAGGGCCTCCACGCGCAGCGGCAGGGTGCGCCCGGGCCGGTAGCCGGGGGCGGCCTCCACCGTCGCGGCGGGGTTCTCGGGCGGCAGGGTGCTGGGGGTGGTGCTGCTCATGCGGCTCCTCCTCCGATCAGGGTCAGGAACGCGTCCTCCAGGCGCCGGTGCGGCCCGACCCCGGTCAGCGGCACGTCCAGGCGGACGAGTTCGCCGATGAGGGCGGTCGCGTCGGCGCCGTCGAGCCGGACCAGGAGTCCGCCGTCGGCGCGGGCGGCCGAGCCGACGCCCGGCAGGGCGCCGATCTTCTCGACGAGGGCGTCGGGGACGGGCGGGACGGGTTCGCCGTCGGGGGTGCGTTCGGCGAGGGTCACGAGGAGGGTGTCGCCGGAGCCGGTGATCTCCGCGACCGGGCCGGCCTGCACGAGCCGCCCCCGGTCCATGACGACGAGGTGGGTGCAGGACTGCTCGACCTCCGCCAGGAGGTGGCTGGAGACGATGACGGTGCGGCCCCCGGCCGCGTACCGGATCATCACCTCGCGCATCTCGCGGATCTGCGGCGGGTCGAGGCCGTTGGTCGGCTCGTCCAGGATCAGCAGGTCCGGCAGGCCGAGCATGGCCTGGGCGAGGGCGAGGCGCTGGCGCATGCCCTGCGAGTAGGTGCGCACGGCGCGCTCCAGGGCGCCGCCCAGGTTCGCGATGCGCAGGGCCTCGTCCACGTGCGCGTCCTCGGCGGGGCGGCCGGTGGCCTTCCAGTACAGGTCGAGGTTCTCCCGGCCCGACAGGTGCGGCAGGAAGCCCGCTCCCTCGACGAAGGCGCCGACGCGGGAGAGGACCGGGGCGCCGGGCCGGATCGCCTGGCCGAAGACCCGGATCTCGCCCTCGTCGGGGGCGATGAGGCCCATCAGCATGCGCAGGGTGGTGGTCTTGCCGGCGCCGTTGGGCCCGAGGAGCCCGAGGACCTGGCCCTGCTCGACCCGGAAGGACAGGTCCTTGACGCTGTACCGCTCGCCGCCCTTGTACTTCTTGGACAGGCCGGTGATCTGGAGCGGTACGGCGGCGAGTTCCGGGTCGGGGGCGGGGGCGGCGGTCCTGCGCCGGGCCGTCAGGAGCAGGACGGCGGCGACGACGAGGCCGATCAGCGGGAGGCCCCACACCCACCAGGGCAGGGCGGCGGCCCGGGTGGTGAGGCCGGGCGCGGCCGGGACGGCGAGGGGGCCCTCGACGGCGACGGTGTAGGCGGCGGGGGCGGCCGGGGAGGCGTAGCCGAGGTCGGTGGCGGCGACGACGAGCCGCAGCCGGTGCCCGGCCTCCACCTCGTGGTCGATCGCGGGCAGCGTCAGGGTGACGCTCCTGCCGTTCCCGGCGTCCTCGACGCGGACGGGGGCGACGAGCTGGGCGGGCAGCACCTGCTGCCGGCCGTCGGGGCCGACGTCGTACACCTTGGCGAAGAGGACGGCGGAACCGTCGACGGCGGTCGAGGTGACCCTGACGCGGACGGTCGGCGCGCCGGTGATCCGCAGCGTCTCCGTCTGCGGCTTCGCGTCGAAGCGGGCGTGCTGGCCGGGGAAGTCGAGGGAGAGGCCGACGCCGAGGGAGGAGAGGCCGGAGAGTCCGCCGCCGAGGCCGGGGACGGCGGAGACGGAGGGCGGGGCGCCGCCCGGCGGGTTGGCGAAGGTCTGCGGGGCGCCTCCGAGGGCGAGGGCCGCGGTGCCGGAGGCGAGGCCCGGGTAGCGGTCGGCGGTCGCGGCGCGGAGGGTGGCCCGGCCGTTGGTGGAGTCCACGCCGCCGGTGCGGCTGACGCGGAAGGCGGGGCCGGTGTCCACGGAGGCGTCCTTCTTCAGCCAGCGGTCGAACCAGGCGCCGACGCGCCGCTCGACGCGCTCGGCCTCCTGGTCGCCGCCGTCGTGGCCGCCGGAGGTCCAGTCGACGGCGACGGGGACGCCGTTGGCGGCGAGGGCCCGGGCCATGGCGTCGGACTGGGCGAGGGTGAACAGCGAGTCGGACTGGCCCTGCACGAGCAGCGCGGGCACCTTGATCCGGTCGCCGACGACGGACGGGCTGCGGGCTTCGAGCAGCGCCCGGGCGCCGGCGTCGGGCCTGCCGGAGAAGGCGACGCGCTGGTAGAGCGAGCAGAGCTCGGCGGTGAAACGGCCGCAGGCGGGGGGCTTGGCGGGAGCGGCCTCCCCGGCCCCGGCGGGGGCCTTTCCGGCGGCCGGGGCCTCCCCCGTGGCGGGCCCGTCTCCCGTACCCGGGGCGTCCCCCGCACCCGGACCGATCCCGGCACCGGCCCCGTTCCCGGCGGAGAAGAAGATCCCGGCCCAGAGCTTCTTGAAGACGCCGTTCGGGAAGAGGGCGTCGGCGAGGTTCCAGTACGTGATCCGGGGGGCGATCGCGTCGACGCGCGGGTCGTGTCCGGCGGCGAGCAGGGAGATCGCGCCGCCGTAGGAGGCGCCGCTGACACCGACGCGCGGGTCGCCCGCCTTGTCGAGGAGGACCTCGGGCCGCGCGGCGAGCCAGTCGATCAGCCGGCTGACGTCCTTCACCTCGTGGTCGGGGTCGTTGAGGCCGATCTCGCCGGTGGAGGCGCCGAAGCCGCGGGCGGACCAGGTCAGGACGGCGTAGCCCTCGCGGGCCAGGCCCTCGGCCTGGGCGCGCACGTCCTCCTTGGAGCCGCCGAAACCGTGGCCGAGCAGGACGGCGGGCCTGCGCCCGTCACCGTCGCCGGTGAAGTACGAGGTGTCGAGCCGTACGCCGTCGGCGTCGAGCATCCGGTCCGCGCGGTGCACGGGCGGTGGATCGTCCGAGGCGACGGCGGTCCAGGTGCCGGCACCCGCGAGGACGGTGAGCGCGGCGGTGACCGCGGCCCACCGGGGAAGTCGGAGTCGCATGGTCCCGAGCCTAAGCGGCGCCCCTGTGGACCGCGGCGACCCGAAGACGGAGGTCCCGCACCTCCTGGGGTCGTACGGAGTACGGTCCGCGTACCGCAGGTGCGGTACGAGGGCGCGAGGAGGACACGTGATCGAGATCCGGCGGGCGACGACGGTGGCCGAACTGGTCGCGGCGGAGCACCTCTACGACGGCCCGGCACGGGAGGAGTGGGCGGCCCGCTTCCTGGCGTCGCCGGGGCACCTGATGCTGATCGCCTACACGGAGGACGGCTTCCCGGCCGGCTTCGTGTCCGGGGTCGAGATGACCCACCCCGACAAGGGCACGGAGATGTGCCTCTACGAACTGTCCGTGGACGAGGCGCACCGCCGCCGCGGCACGGGCCGCGCCCTGACGGAGGCCCTGCTCGCGGCGGCCCGGGAGCGCGGCTGCCACGGCGCCTGGGTGGGCGTGGACACGGACGACGATCCCGCCCTGGCGACCTATCGCGCGACCGGGGCGGCGGACGAGGGGGTGTTCGCGATGCTGGGCTGGGAGCTCCCGGAGTGAGGGAGGCCGGAGTGAGGGAGGCCGGAGGCCCCGGAGCGCGGCGTCCGCACTCCGGGGCCCGGTCGCCCGTCCGCGTCAGTGGTTGCGCGGGAAGCCCAGGTCGACGCCGGCCGGGGCGTCGGACGGGTCGGGCCAGCGGGTGGTGACGACCTTGCCGCGGGTGTAGAAGTGCACGCCGTCGTTGCCGTAGATGTGGTGGTCGCCGAAGAGCGAGTCCTTCCAGCCGCCGAAGGAGTGGTAGCCCACCGGGACCGGGATCGGGACGTTGACGCCGACCATGCCGGCCTCGACCTCCAGCTGGAAGCGGCGGGCCGCGCCGCCGTCGCGGGTGAAGATCGCGGTGCCGTTGCCGAACGGCGAGGCGTTGATGAGGGCGAGGCCCTCCTCGTACGTCTCGGCGCGCAGCACGCACAGGACCGGGCCGAAGATCTCGTCCTGGTAGGCCTTGGCCGTGGTGGGGACGCGGTCCAGGAGGGAGAGGCCGATCCAGTGCCCGTCCTCGTGGCCCTCGACGGTGTGTCCGGTGCCGTCGAGGACGACCTCGCAGCCCTCGTCCGCCGCGCCGTGGACGTAGGAGGCGACCTTGTCGCGGTGGGCGGCCGTGATGAGCGGGCCCATCTCGGAGGTCGGGTCGGTGCCGGGGCCGATCTTGATCTTCTCGGCGCGCTCGCGGATCCTGTCCACCAGCTCGTCGCCGATGGAGCCGACGGCGACGACGGCCGAGATCGCCATGCAGCGCTCGCCGGCGGAGCCGTACGCCGCCGAGACGGCCGCGTCGGCCGCTGCGTCGAGGTCGGCGTCCGGGAGGACCAGCATGTGGTTCTTGGCGCCGCCGAGCGCCTGGACGCGCTTGCCGTTGGCGGAGGCGGTGGTGTGGATGTACCGCGCGATCGGGGTCGAGCCGACGAAGGAGATCGCGGAGACGTCCGGGTGCTCCAGGAGGCGGTCCACGGCCACCTTGTCGCCGTGCAGGACGTTGAAGACGCCGTCCGGCAGCCCGGCCTCGGCGAGCAGCTCGGCGATCTTCAGGGACGGGGAGGGATCCTTCTCGCTCGGCTTGAGGATGAACGTGTTGCCGGTCGCGATGGCGATCGGGAACATCCACATCGGCACCATGGCCGGGAAGTTGAAGGGCGTGATGCCGGCGACGACGCCGACGGGCTGGCGGATGGACGCCACGTCCACGCGGTGGGAGACCTGGGTGGAGAGCTCGCCCTTGAGCTGGGTGGTGATGCCGCAGGCCAGGTCGACGATCTCCAGGCCGCGGGCGACCTCGCCGAGCGCGTCGGAGTGCACCTTGCCGTGCTCGGCGACGATCAGCTCGGCGATGGCGTCGCGGTTGGCGTCGAGCAGCGCGCGGAACTTGAAGAGGATCGTGGTGCGCTGGGCCAGCGAGGAGGTGCCCCAGGTGGCGAAGGCGGCCTTGGCGGCGGCCACCGCCGCGTCGACCTCCTCGACGGAGGCGAGCGCGACCCGGGTGGTCACGGCGCCGGTGGCCGGGTCGGTGACCGGACCCCAGTTGCCCGACGTGCCCTCGACGGCCTTGCCACCGATCCAGTGGTCGACGGTCTTGACGGTGTTCGTCATGACGAAATGCTCCTTCAGAGATGGCGGCGTCGGGCGGTGACGTGCCGGTCGTACTCCTCCCGGGCCTCGACCGCCGCCTTGCGGGTCGCGGTCTCGGCCACGGGCACATCCCACCACGCCGGGGCCGGGGGCGGGCCCGACACTGTGTCGGGCGTTTCGGTCTCGACGTAGACACATGTGGGAACGGTCGCCGCCCGCGCCTCCCGGAGGGCTTCCCGCAGGTCACGGACGGTGCGGGGGCGCAGCACCCGCATGCCGAGGGAGGCGGCGTTGGCCCCGAGGTCCACGGGGAGCGGCGGCCCGGTGAAGCCGCCGTCCGCGTCCCGGTACCGGTAGTCGGTGCCGTACCGCTCGGCGCCGACGGCCTCCGAGAGGCCGCCGATGGAGGCGTACCCGTGGTTCTGGAGGACGACCAGCTTCAGCGGCAGGCGCTCCTGCACGGCGGTGACGATCTCGGTGGGATTCATCAGGTACGTCCCGTCCCCGACGAGCGCCCAGACGGGCCGGCCGGGGGCGGCGAGGAGGACGCCGATCGCGGCGGGGATCTCGTAACCCATGCAGGAGTAGCCGTACTCGACGTGGTACTGGTCGGCCGAGCGGGGCCGCCACAGCTTGTGGAGGTCGCCCGGGAGCGATCCGGCGGCGTTGATCAGGATGTCGCGCGCGTCGACCAGGGTGTCGAGTGCGCCGAGGACCTGCGCCTGGGTGGGGCGGGCGCCCTCGTCGGGGGCGGCGTACGCGGTGTCCACCCGCTCCTGCCAGTCCCGCTTGGCCGCGGCCCACTCCTCCGGGTCCCGCGACCGGTGGCCGTCGAGGGTCCGGGTGAGCGCGGTCAGCCCCTCGCGGGCGTCGGCGACGAGCGGCAGCGCGGCCTGCTTGTGCGCGTCGAAGCCGGTGACGTTGAGGTTGAGGAAGCGGGCGCCCTCGGGGAAGAGGGTGCCGGAGGCGGTGGTGAAGTCGGTGTAGCGGGTGCCGACGCCGATGACGAGGTCGGCGGTACGGGCCAGGGCGCCGGCGGTCTCCGTACCGGTGTGGCCGACGCCGCCCACGTCGCAGGGGTGGTCGTACGGCAGGACGCCCTTGCCGGCCTGGGTGGTGGCGACGGGCAGCCCGGTCCGCTCGGCGAAGGCCCGCAGGGCGTCCTCGGCGCCGCTGTACCGCACGCCGCCGCCCGCGACGACCAGGGGTCGCTCGGCGGCCCGCACCGCCCGTACGGCCGCGTCGAGTTCGGCCGCGTCGGGGCGGGGGCGGCGGACGCGCCAGGTCCGCTCGGCGAAGAACTCCTCGGGCCAGTCGTACGCCTCCGCCTGCACGTCCTGGGGCAGGGCGAGGGTCACGGCGCCGGTCGCGACCGGGTCGGCGAGGACCCGTACGGCTTCGAGGGCGGCCGGGACCAGGGCCTCGGGGCGGCCGACCCGGTCGAAGTACACCGAGACGGGCCGCAGGCAGTCGTTGACGGACACGTCCCCCGCGTACGGGAGCTGGAGCTGCTGGAGGACGGGGTCGGCGGGCCGGGTCGCGAAGGTGTCGCCGGGGAGGAGCAGGACCGGGAGGTGGTCGATCGTGGCGAGGGCGGCGCCGGTGACGAGGTTGGTGGCGCCGGGGCCGATGGAGGTGGTGACGGCGTGCGCGGAGAGCCGGTTCGACTGGCGGGCGTAGCCGACGGCGGCGTGGACCGTGGCCTGCTCGTTGCGGCCCTGGTGGAAGGGCATGAGCGTGCGGTCCTCGACGAGCGCCTGCCCGATCCCGGCGACGTTCCCGTGGCCGAAGATCCCCCAGGTGGCGGCGATCAGGCGGTGGCGCTCGCCGTCGCGCTCGGTGTACTGGGCGGCGAGGAAGCGGACGAGGGCCTGGGCGGTGGTGAGCCGGACGGTGCTCATGCGTGTCCCTCCGCGTGTTCCGGGGTCGGCCGGACGCTCATGCGTACCCCTCCGCGTGCTCCGGGTGGAAGCTGATCCTCCACTCGCGTTCGGTGCCGGGGCCCGCCATGACGTTGAGGTAGTAGAGGTCGTGGCCCGGCTGGGCGATCGAGGGGCCGTGCCAGCCGTCGGGGACGAGGACCGCGTCGCCGTCGCGGACCTCGGCGAGCAGGTCGGCGCCGCCGGGCCGGGAGGGTGAGATCCGCTGGTAGGCGAGGCCGTGCGGGCCCCGGACCTCGTAGTAGTAGATCTCCTCCAGGACGGATTCCGCGCCGGGGAGGTGCTCGTCGTGCTTGTGCGGCGGATAGGAGGACCAGTGGCCGCCGGGCGTGACGACCTCGACGGCGATGAGCCGGTCGCAGTCGAAGGCGTCGGCGGAGGCGAAGTTCCGCACCTGGCGGGCGCGGTCGCCGCTGCCCCGGGTCTCGACGGGAACCTCCGGCGCGGGACCGTAGCGGGCGGGGAGTCGTCGCCCGCACCTCGCTCCTGCCAAAGCGAAGCGGCCCCCCGCGCCGGAGGCGATCTGGGCGTGGGCGTCGCGCGGTACGTAGACGAAGTCGGTCACCCCGTCGAACACGCTCGCGCGGCCCCGGAGTTCGAAGATCTCGCCGTCGACGCGCACGCTACAGGCACCGGAGAGGGGAAGCACGGTCCATTCGGAATCCCCGCTCGCGAAGGAGTGGACCTCTCCCGGCCGGAGGGCGAGGACGCGGAGAGCGGAGTACGTCCATCCGGCCCGCCCGGGGTCGATGTCGACCGCGTACGGGCCCCGGGCGGCGGTCCCGGCGGGGATGTGGAGGGATGCGGGGCGGCGGGGGGAGGCGGGGTGGTCGGGGCTCGGGCTCATGGCGGTCATCCCTACCCCCTTTCCGGAAGCGTTCCCCTGCCGGCCGCGTCCGTGTCACCGGGCCCTCCCGTGTCGCCGATCGTTCCCGTCCCCCGGGCGAGGGCTTCGGCGATCTCCGCCGGGGCCGGCATGGCGGAGGAGCAGGCGAGTCGGCCCGCGACGATCGCGCCGGCGGCGTTGGCGCGGCGCAGGGTCTCTTCGAGGTCCCGGCCGGTGAGGAGGCCGTGGACGAGCGCCCCGCCGAACGCGTCGCCCGCGCCCAGGCCGTTGACGACCTCCACCGGCAGCGGCGGCACCTCGGCGCGGGTGCCGTCGGCGGCGAGCGCGAGGACGCCCTTGGGGCCCTGCTTGACGACGGCGAGCCGGACCGTGCCGCCGTCGGAGGCGAGCAGGGCGCGGGCGGCGGCCTCCGGGTCCCGCTCCCCCGTCGCGACCTCGCACTCGTCGAGGTTGCCGACGGCGACGGTGGCGTGGCGCAGGGCCTCGGCGTAGTACGGGCGGGCCTCGTCCGGGTCCGTCCAGAACATCGGCCGCCAGTCCAGGTCGAACACGGTGGTCCCCCCGCCGTCGGCGTGGGCGGCCCTGGACCGCAGCGCCTCCAGGGTCGCGGTGCGGCTCGGCTCGGCGCACAGGCCGGTGCCGGTGGCCCAGAAGACCCGGGCGGAGCGGATCGCGCCGAGGTCCAGCTCGTGCGGGTGGATCTCCAGGTCGGGGGCCTTGGGCAGCCGGTAGAAGTAGAGCGGGAAGTCGTCGGGCGGGAAGACCTCGCAGAAGGTGAGGGGGGTCGGGTACGCGGCGACCTCGGTCACCCAGCGGTCGTCCACCCCGAAGTCCTTGAGCTGCCGGTGCAGAAAGGTGCCGAAGGGGTCGGCGCCGGTGCGGGAGACGAGCGCGGTGCGCAGGCCGAGCCGGGCGGCGGCGACGGCCACGTTGGCCGGGGAGCCGCCCAGGAACCTGCCGAAGGTCTCGACCCGGTCGAGCCCGACGCCGGTCCGGAGCGGATAGAGGTCCACGCCGAGGCGCCCCATGGTGATCAGGTCGTACGGCTCCGTCTCCACGCGCCACCCTTCGCCCTCGGCCCCGCCCCCAGGTCTAGTCGTCCGCCCGGAGGCGTGTCAACGACATCTCCGGACATACGGGTCTCCGGCGCGCTTGACGGTGACCCCGGCCCCGGTCAGGGTGGCTGTCATGACGAAGCCGTCACCGCAGCCGTCACCGCAGACCTCGTACCAGCCGCCGTCCCAGCCGTCCCCGTCTTCGACGCCCTCCGCGCCGACCCGCATCCGCGTCGGTTCCGCCCCGGACTCGTGGGGGGTGTGGTTCCCCGATGATCCCCGGCAGGTGCCCTGGCAGCGCTTCCTCGACGAGGTGGCGGGCGCGGGGTACGAGTGGATCGAGCTCGGCCCGTACGGCTATCTGCCCACCGATCCGGCGGTCCTCGCGGAGGAGACCGCCCGGCGCGGTCTGCGGGTCTCGGCGGGGACGGTCTTCACCGGCCTGCACCACGGCCCGGACGTCTGGGACCGGACCTGGGCGCACGTCGCCGAGAACGCGGCCCTGGCGCAGGCGACGGGGGCGGGCCACCTGGTCGTCATCCCGTCGTTCTGGCGGGACGACCGGACCGGCGAGGTCCTGGAGGACCCCGTCCTGACCGCCGGGCAGTGGCGGGACCTGACCCGCCTGACGGAGCGTCTGGGCCGGGAGGTGCGCGAGCGGTACGGGCTGCGGATCGTCGTCCATCCGCACGCGGACACGCACCTGGACGGCGAGGAGAGCGTGACGCGCTTCCTCGACGCCACCGACCCGGAGGCGGTCTCGCTCTGCCTGGACACCGGGCACTACGCGTACGCCGGCGGGGACAGCGTCGAGCTGATCGAGACCTACGGCGAGCGGATCGGCTATCTGCACCTGAAGCAGGTCGATCCGGCGGTCCTGGCGGAGGTGGTGGCCGAGGGGACGCCGTTCGGCCCGGCGGTGGCGCGGGGCGTGATGTGCGAGCCGCCGTCCGGGGTGCCCGCCCTGGAGCCGGTGCTGGCCGCCGCCCGCGCCCTGGACGTGGACCTCTTCGCGATCGTCGAGCAGGACATGTACCCGTGCGCCCCGGACGTCCCGTACCCGATCGCCCTGCGCACCCGGCGCTTCCTCCGGTCCTGCGGGGTGTGACCGGGCCGTACCGCACATAGCGCCGCGGCCCGGGCCCGCGCACACGGACACACCGGCGGCCCCGTGCGTCGCTTCCGTCACGTGCGTCCCTCCTTCGTCACGTTTTTCTCCGTTACGCGGGTTTCCCGTCACAGGCGCGTGACAGGCGCTCTCCTCCTGTCTGAGGGGGTCGTTGCAGGGGGCACAGGCTCAGTGATCGCCAACGCCCGCCCGCAGCGCCCCCGAACGGCACCCCCGCCGCCGCTGCGCGGTGCGCAGGGAGGTACCAGGCATGACGGACAAGAGGCTCTGGTCGTACAAGGACATCGCGGCGCACATCCGGGTGCAGCCGGACACCGTCCGCTCCTACCGGAAGCACGGGCTGCTTCCGCCGCCCGACCACGTCGAGTCGGGCAAGCCCTTCTGGTACGCGGACACGATCCGCGCCTGGGTCGCGAGCCGCCCGGGCAACCGGGCCCGCCGCGACTGACCCGTCCCCCATCCCCGTTCCTCGTCCGACGCCGGGTCCCGGATCCCCTTCCGGGCCCGGCGTCCCGTCTGTCGCGACGAGGCCGGCGGGCGGGCGTCCTGGCGGGGTCAGCGGGCGGCGCTGTACTCCTTGTCCCTGCTGCCGTCGGCGGCCTCCTCCGGGGCGGCGGGGCCGGCCGGGGGCCGGGCCGGGCCGTCCGACTCGCTGAGGCCGAAGCGGTCGTGGAAGCGGCGCAGCGGCCCCGGGGCCCACCAGGTGAAGCGGCCGGTCAGCTTCATCACGGAGGGGACGAGGAGGCTGCGGACCACCATCGCGTCCATGAGGACGGCGAGGGCGACCCCGAGGCCCAGCATCTTGGTGTTGGTGACGCGGGAGGTGCCGATGGCGACCATGACGACGGCGAGGATGACGGCGGCGGCGGTGATCAGGCCGCCGGTGCGGCTCAGGCCGAAGCGGACGGAGTGCTCGTGGTCGCCGGTGACGTCGTGCTCCTCCTTGATCCGGGAGAGCAGGAACACCCCGTAGTCCATGGAGAGTCCGAAGGCCACGCAGAACATGAGCACGGGCAGGGTGGTCTCGATGTCGCCGGTGGGCGTGAAGCCGAGGAACCCGGCGAGGTGCCCGTCCTGGAAGACCCAGACGACGGCGCCGAACATGGCCGTGAGGCTCAGGGCGTTGAGGACGACGGCCTGGACGGGGATGACGACGCTTCCGGTGAGCAGGAAGACCAGGAGCAGGGTGACGAGGACGATGGCGCCCGCCGCCCAGGGCAGCCGCTCGGCTATGGCGTCCTTGGAGTCGACCAGGACGGCGGCCGGGCCGGTGACGGAGGTGTCGAACGGCGCTTCGGCGGCGCGCAGTTCACCGACGACCCGCTGGGCCCCGGCGCCGACGGCCTCGCCGTCGGGCACGACGGTGAAGTAGGCGCGGGCGGCGTCTCCGCTGCCGGTGGTGACCGGCCCGTCGGCCCGGCCGACGCCGTCGATGACCTCGATGCGCTCGCGGTAGGCCGCGTACTGGGCGGGGGTGGCCGGACCCTCGGCGAGGACGGTGATCCCGCCGCCGGGATCACCGGGGAAGCCGTCCCGCAGCTCGTCCTGGACGCCCCGGGAGGAGGCGGTGACGGGGAGCTGGCGGTCGTCCGCCGTACCGAACTGCACGCCCAGGAAGGGGAGTCCGAGGAGGACGAGTCCGGCGGTGGTGAGGACGGCGAAGACGGGCGCCCTGCGCATCACCAGGCCCGCGGCGCGCGCCCAGCCGGCGCCGGAGGCGTCCTCGCGGGGCTCTCGGCCGCGCCGGACCAGGCGCCGCAGGTCCAGGGCGTTGACCCGGTGTCCGAGCAGCACGAGGGCCGCCGGGAGCAGGGTGAGCGCCGCGGCGGCGGCGAGGAGGACGACCGCGATCCCGGCGTACGCGAAGGAGCGCAGGAAGTACTGCGGGAAGACCAGCATCGCGGCGAGCGAGACGGCGACGGTCAGGGCGGAGAAGAGCACGGTCCGCCCGGCCGTGCGCAGGGTGGTGCGGACGGCGGTGTGCGTGTCGGCGCCGGCGGCCAGCTCCTCGCGGTAGCGGCGGACGACGAACAGGGCGTAGTCGATGGCGAGTCCGAGGCCGAGCGCGGTGGTCAGGTTCTGCGCGAAGACGGAGACGTCGGTGAACTCGGTGAGGCCGCGCAGGATCGCGTTGGTGCCGAGGATGGCGACGATGCCGACGCCCAGGGGCAGCAGGGCGGCGACGGCGCTGCCGAAGACCATGACGAGCAGGACGAGGGTGAGCGGCAGGGCGATGAGCTCGGCCCGCAGCAGGTCCTCCTCGATGAGCGTCTGCATCTCGTGGCGGACGGCGAGCTCGCCGCCGAGCGCGACCTCGACGGGGCCGTGGACGCCCCGGTAGGAGGGGGCGATCCGGTCGAGGACGGCCGCGGCGTCCTTCTCGTCGCCGGTGATCCGGGCGGCGATCACGGCCTTGCGGCCGTCCTCGGAGCGGAGGGCGGGCGAGCCGGTGGACCAGTAGGAGCCGACGCCCTCGACGCCCGGCTCGGCGTCGAGCCGCTCGGCGAGCCGTTCGGCCTCGGCGGCGACGGCCGGGGCGTCGGTCCCGGCCGTACCGGAGTCGACGAGGAGGAGCAGGTTCGGCCGGGATCCGGGGAAGTGCCGCTCCAGGACTTCGGACGCGTACGTGGACTCGGCGGCCGGGTCCTCCCAGCCGCCGCTGCCCATGCGGTCGGCGACCCCGCCGCCGGCCAGGACGGCGAGGACGGTGAGCACGAGCGCCGCGAGCAGCGTGAGCCGGGGCCGCACGGTCACGAACCGCGTCCATCCCCCGCCCCGGGGGCGGGACCCGGGCCCGGCGCCGGCGCTTCCGCCGCTCCCGGCCCTGGCTCCCCCTGCACTCCCGGTACCGGATCCCCGCCCGCTCCCGGTCGCGGACCCGGCTCCCCCGCCGTTCCCGGACGCGGGCCCGGATCCGGCCCTTCGGCCACCACCGGCCCCGGCCTCCCGGCCACCACCGGCCCCGGCGCCCGTCCCATGGCCACCTCGACCCCCGGGGCCGCCCCCACCTGGGGTTTCTCCCCCGCCACCGGCCCCGCCGGGTGCTGTTTTCTTGACTTCGGCCATGACGCGGTGTCCCCTTCACCTGACCCGTGCGCGCACGCTTCCCGGCAGGGCGCACGGGTCCCCCATTGCCATAGACTGGCAAACACGAGCGACCACTCGTGTTTTTCAAGAATGCGAGCGACCACTCGCATTTGTCAAACGGGTTAGAGGAGGGCTGGGGACGGCCATGTCCGAAGAACCGAAGCCGCGCCGCCGCCAGGCGCGGGGCGAGCGCCGCATCGCGCAGCTGCTCCAGGCCGCCGCGAACGTCTTCTGCGCGAACGGGTACACGGCGACCAGCACCAACGCGATCGCCCGCGAGGCGCACGTCTCGCCCGGCACGCTCTACCAGTACTTCCCGAACAAGGAGGCCATCGCGATCGAGCTGGGCGGACGCCTCCTGCACGACATGCGCGCGGCGCACGGCCAGGCGTTCACGCCGGAGAACCTCGCCCTGCCGCTGCCCGAGATGCTCGACGCGGTCGTGGACCCGCTGATCGAGTTCAACTGCGCCAATCCCGTCTTCCTCGCCCTGATGCACGGCTCCGAGATCCCCGGCCGGATCGCCGAGGAGCACGACGAGCTGCACAGGACCCTGCTCGCCCGGGTGCAGGAGGTGATCGGCCACTACGCCCCCACGCTGTCCGCCGCCGAACGGAGCCGGATCGCGGGGATGACCTTCGCCGCCTTCAAGGGGGGCCTGGACCTCGTCCTGGCCGCGCCCGAGGGGCCCGAGCGTGACGCCACGGTCGTCGAGCTGAAGGCGCTCCTCCTGCGCTACCTCGCCCCCCTGACCGAGGGACCGGTCGAGGGGCCGGCCAAGAGGTCGGCCGACGCGGCGGACCCCGGCGCGACACGGTCCCGCACGGGTGGAATTCATACCCCCTAGGGGTATAAGCTCGGTCCCGTAAGGCTCCGAACCCTCCGAGGAGAACGCCATGGCCGCAGAGACGCAGACCGAACTCACCACCGTCTACCAGGTCAAGGGCATGACCTGCGGGCACTGCGAGGGCGCCGTCTCCGGCGAGATCTCCGCGCTCCCCGGCGTCACCTCCGTCACGGCCGTCGCCAAGACCGGCGAGGTCACCGTCGTCTCCGCCGCCCCGCTCGACCGCGAGGCCGTGCGCGCCGCCGTCGACGAGGCCGGCTACGAGCTGGTCTGACCGGAGCCGGTCGGATCGGAGGCCGGTCACGAGCCGGTCCGACCGCCGGACCGCCGGCACCCCGCGGGGTCGTACCGTTGCCTGGTACGGCCCCGCTCCCGTTTGGAACCGCTGATGACGTCCACGATCACCGAGCTGACGATCGGTGGCATGACCTGCGCCTCCTGCGCCGCCCGCGTCGAGCGGAAGCTCAACCGGATGGACGGGGTGAGCGCGACGGTCAACTACGCCACCGAGAAGGCGCGGGTCGAGCACCCCTCGGACCTCCCGGTCGGCGAGCTGATCGCCACCGTCGTGAAGACCGGCTACACCGCCGAGGAGCCCCCGCCGCCGGACCCGGAGCCCGAGCCCGTGCGGGAGGACCCGGAGGACCCCGAGCTCGCCTCCCTCCGGCAGCGGCTGACCCTCTCCGCCGTCCTCTCCGCCCCCGTCGTCCTGCTCGCCATGGTCCCCTCGCTCCAGTTCGACCACTGGCAGTGGCTCTCGCTCACCCTCGCCGCCCCCGTCGTCGTCTGGGGCGGGCTGCCGTTCCACCGGGCCGCCTGGGCCAACCTCCGGCACGGCGCCGCCACCATGGACACCCTCGTCTCCGTCGGCACCCTCGCCGCCTTCGGCTGGTCCCTCTGGGCCCTCTTCCTCGGCGACGCGGGCATGACCGGCATGCGACACGGCTTCGACCTCACCGCGGACCGCTCCGACGGCTCCTCCGCCATCTACCTGGAGGTCGCGGCCGGGGTCGTCACCTTCATCCTGCTCGGGCGGTACCTGGAGGCCCGCGCCAAGCGGAAGGCGGGCGCCGCGCTGCGGGCCCTGATGGAGCTCGGCGCCAAGGACGCGGCCGTCCTCAGGGACGGTACGGAGGTGCGCGTCCCCGTCGCCGGGCTGCGGGTCGGCGACCTCCTCGTCGTACGCCCCGGGGAGAAGATCGCCACCGACGGCACCGTGACCGAGGGCGCGTCGGCGGTCGACGCCTCCCTGCTCACCGGCGAGTCGCTGCCCCTCGACGTCGCCCCCGGCTCCCCCGTGACCGGCGGCTGCGTCAACGTCTCCGGGCGGCTGGTCGTGGAGGCCACCCGGGTCGGCGCCGACACGCAGCTGGCCCGGATGGCGCGGCTCGTCGAGGAGGCGCAGAGCGGCAAGGCGGCCGTGCAGCGGCTCGCCGACCGCGTCTCGGCCGTCTTCGTGCCCGTGGTGCTCCTGATCGCGCTCGGCACCCTCGTCGGGTGGCTCCTCGCCACGGACGACCCGACGGCCGCGTTCACGGCCGCCGTCGCCGTCCTGATCATCGCCTGCCCCTGCGCCCTGGGCCTCGCGACCCCGACCGCGCTCCTGGTCGGCACCGGCCGGGGCGCCCAGCTCGGCATCCTGATCAAGGGCCCGGAGGTCCTGGAGTCCACCCGCCGCATCGACACGGTCGTCCTCGACAAGACGGGTACGGTCACCACCGGCCGCATGCACCTCGCCGGAGTCCGGGTGTACGGCGGGACGTACGGCACCGAGGGCGCCGACGAGGACGAGCTGCTGCGGCTCGCGGGCGCCCTGGAGCACTCCTCCGAGCACCCGGTGGCCCGCGCGGTCGCGGAGGCCGCCGCCGAGCGGTGCGGCCCGCTGCCCGTGCCGAAGACCTTCGAGAACGTCCCCGGGCTCGGGGTGCGCGGCTCGGTCGACGGCCGGCTCGTCGTCGTCGGGCGCGCCGCCCTGCTCGCGGCGGAGGGCATCGAGGCGCCCGCCGCCTCCGAGCCCGGCGCCGTCCACGTCGCCTGGGACGGGGTGGCCCGGGGCACCCTGACCGTCGCCGACACCGTCAAGGACACCAGCGCCGAGGCGGTCGCCCGGCTGCGCGCCCTGGGGCTGCGGCCGGTGCTGCTCACCGGGGACCACCGGGCGGTGGCGGAGGCCGTGGCGGACGAGGTGGGCATCGACGAGGTGATCGCCGAGGTGCTGCCCGAGGGGAAGGCCGAGGTGATCCGGCGGCTCCAGGAGGAGGGGCGGACGGTCGCCATGGTCGGGGACGGCGTGAACGACGCCGCCGCGCTCGCCACCGCCGATCTGGGCCTGGCGATGGGGACGGGCACGGACGCGGCCATCGAGGCGGGCGACCTGACCCTGGTCCGGGGCGACCTGCGGGTCGCGGCGGACGCCGTACGGCTCTCCCGGCGGACCCTGGCCACGATCAAGGGGAACCTGGGCTGGGCCTTCGGCTACAACGTGGCCGCGCTGCCGCTCGCGGCGGCCGGACTGCTCAATCCGATGATCGCGGGGCTCGCGATGGCCTTTTCGTCCGTGTTCGTCGTGACCAACAGCCTGCGGCTCCGAAGGTTCACGTGAGTTCACTTACACGTGATGCACAGGACCTTCACACCGAGACCTAGATCACAGATATTGTGGGGTAACCATCTGGGCTGTTCGTGGGTCTAAGTGGGCGATGCCGAGAACGTCTTGGGGGACGTTCATGGGATGTCTTGGGGGACGTCCCAGGCAAGCGTTGGCCGGGGCACGTGCACCGGGGAGCTTTGAGCGGCCCTCCCGTACGCGTACCCCGGCATACCGCGTCGCGCCCGATCCGCGCAGCCACCGGCTGACGCCCGGTAGACGCCCGGCCCGGATCCCGTGGGGGGAATCCGCACCGGGGATATGGGAAGCGCCCCGCTCACCGACCCGTGGGGGGATCGGGGAGCGGGGCGCTTCTCGCTTTTCCGGAAGACCGGTACGGCTCAGCGGGCCTCGACCGGGACGAAGTCGCGCAGGACCTCGCCCGTGTAGATCTGGCGCGGGCGGCCGATGCGGGAGCCCGGCTCCTTGATCATCTCGTGCCACTGGGCGATCCAGCCGGGGAGACGGCCGAGCGCGAAGAGCACGGTGAACATCTCGGTCGGGAAGCCCATGGCGCGGTAGATCAGACCCGTGTAGAAGTCCACGTTCGGGTAGAGGTTGCGCGAGACGAAGTAGTCGTCGGAGAGCGCGTGCTCCTCCAGCTTGAGCGCGATGTCCAGGAGCTCGTCGGACTTGCCGAGCGCCGAGAGGACGTCGTGCGCCGCCGCCTTGATGATCTTGGCGCGCGGGTCGAAGGACTTGTACACCCGGTGGCCGAAGCCCATCAGGCGGACGCCGTCCTCCTTGTTCTTCACCTTGCGGATGAAGGAGTCGACGTCGCCGCCGTTGGCCTGGATGCCCTCCAGCATCTCCAGGACCGACTGGTTGGCGCCGCCGTGCAGGGGGCCCCAGAGGGCCGAGATGCCGGCGGAGATCGAGGCGAACATGTTCGCCTGCGAGGAGCCGACCAGGCGCACGGTGGAGGTCGAACAGTTCTGCTCGTGGTCCGCGTGCAGGATGAGCAGCTTGTCGAGCGCCGAGACGACGACCGGGTCGAGCTCGTACTCCTGGGCCGGGACCGAGAAGGTCATGCGCAGGAAGTTCTCGACGTACCCGAGGTCGTTGCGCGGGTAGACGAACGGGTGGCCGATCGACTTCTTGTACGCGTACGCCGCGATCGTCGGCAGCTTGGCGAGCAGCCGGATCGTGGAGAGGTGGCGCTGCTCCTCGTCGAACGGGTTGTGGCTGTCCTGGTAGAAGGTGGACAGCGCGGAGACCACCGAGGACAGCATCGCCATCGGGTGGGCGTCCCGCGGGAAGCCGCGGAAGAAGTTCTTGACGTCCTCGTGGACCAGCGTGTGCTGCGTGATCTCGTTCTTGAAGGTCGCCAGCTCGTCGACCTTGGGCAGCTCGCCGTTGATCAGCAGGTACGCCACCTCGAGGAAGGAGGAGCGCTCGGCCAGCTGCTCGATGGGGTAGCCGCGGTACCGCAGAATGCCCTGCTCACCGTCGAGGTAGGTGATGGCGGATTTGTAGGCGGCGGTGTTGCCGTATCCGCTGTCCAGGGTGACCAGACCGGTCTGGGCTCGGAGTTTCCCGATGTCGAAGCCCTTGTCACCGACGGTGCTCTCGACCACCGGGTAGGTGTATTCACCGTCCGCGTACCGCAGTACTACAGAGTTGTCGCTCACGTCATCCCTCACCGACGTAGTGCCTCTTCTTCGAGGTGCCCTGACTGTCTCTACCATCCCCCATTTGGCTCAGGAGAGTGCACTCGGGGTCGACCATTGGGCCAATTGGCGGCACTGAGTGCCGCCAACCTTCATATCCTGCCCCCTTCGCCCCGGTTCCGGTACCCCTCCGTGATCTTTCACACGAGGGCGGGCCCTGTGAGCCGGTGGGCGAGTGCGGTAAAGCGGCGGCCCGCCGAGACCGTGCGCACCGCCTGGGCGATCGCGCGGCGGGAGCCGACCAGGACGACCAGCTTCCGGGCCCGGGTCACGGCCGTGTAGAGCAGGTTCCGCTGGAGCATCATCCAGGCGCTCATGGTGACCGGGATCACCACCGCCGGGTACTCGCTGCCCTGCGAGCGGTGGATGGTGACCGCGTACGCGTGGGCGAGCTCGTCCAGCTCGTCGAAGTCGTACGGCACCTCCTCGTCCTCGTCCGTCCGCACGGTCAGGCGCTGCTCGACGGGGTCCAGGGCGGTGACGACGCCGACGGTGCCGTTGAAGACGCCGTTCTCCCCCTTGTCGTAGTTGTTGCGGATCTGGGTCACCTTGTCGCCCACGCGGAAGACGCGCCCGCCGAACCGCTTCTCCGGGAGGTCGGGGCGGGCCGGGGTGATGGCCTGCTGGAGCAGCCCGTTGAGCGCGCCCGCGCCCGCCGGGCCCCGGTGCATCGGGGCCAGGACCTGCACGTCCCGGCGCGGGTCGAGGCCGAACTTGGCCGGAATGCGGCGGGACGCGACCTCCACGGCGACCCGGGCGGCGTCCTCGGTCTCCTCCTCGGCGAAGAGGAAGAAGTCCGGCAGGCCTTCGGTGCGCGGGGGCGTGCCGGCGTTGATCCGGTGCGCGTTGACGACCACCCCCGACTGCTGGGCCTGCCGGAAGATCCGGGTCAGCCGGACCGCCGGGACGGGGCTGCCCGGGGCGAGCAGGTCGCCGAGGACCTCGCCCGCGCCGACCGAGGGGAGCTGGTCCACGTCCCCCACGAGCAGCAGGTGGGCGCCGGGGGCCACCGCCTTCACCAGCTTGTTCGCCAGGAGGAGGTCCAGCATGGAGGCCTCGTCCACGACGACCAGGTCCGCGTCCAGCGGCCGGTCCCGGTCGTAGGCGGCGTCCCCGCCGGGCTTGAGCTCCAGGAGCCGGTGGACGGTGGAGGCCTCGGCACCGGTCAGCTCCGCGAGGCGCTTGGCGGCCCGGCCCGTGGGGGCGGCGAGCACCACCTTGGCCTTCTTGGCGCGGGCCAGCTCCACGATGGAGCGGACCGTGAAGGACTTGCCGCAGCCGGGGCCGCCGGTGAGGACCGCGACCTTGCGGGTGAGGGCGAGCCGCACGGCCTCCTCCTGCTCGGGCGCGAGCGAGGCGCCGGTGCGGGTGGCGAGCCAGGCCAGGGCCTTGTCCCAGGGCACGTCCCGGAAAGCCGGCATCCGGTCCTCCTCGGCCCGCAGCAGCCGCCGGAGCTGCCCGGCGAGGGACAGCTCGGCCCGGTGGAACGGGATCAGGTACACGGCGGTGACCGGCGTCCCCTCCGGCCCCGGCACGGTCTCCCGCACGACCCCCTCGGGGTCCTCGGCCAGCTCGCCCAGGCACTCGATGACGAGCCCGGTGTCCACCTGGAGCAGCTTCACCGAGTCCGCGATCAGGCGCTCCTCGGGCAGGAAGCAGTGTCCCTGGTCGCTGGACTGCGACAGGGCGTACTGGAGGCCGGCCTTCACCCGGTCGGGGCTGTCGTGCGGGATGCCGACGGACTGGGCGATCCGGTCGGCGGTGAGGAAGCCGATGCCCCACACGTCGGCGGCGAGCCGGTACGGCTGGTTCCGCACGACGGAGATCGAGGCGTCCCCGTACTGCTTGTAGATCCGCACCGCGATGGAGGTGGAGACGCCGACCTCCTGGAGGAAGACCATCACCTCCTTGATGGCCTTCTGCTCCTCCCAGGCGGCGGTGATGTTCCTGGTCCGCTTGGGCCCGAGCCCCGGGACCTCGACGAGCCGCCCCGGGGACTCTTCGAGGATGTCGAGGGTGTCGAGCCCGAAGTGCTGCGTGATGCGGTCGGCGAAGACGGGCCCGATGCCCTTGACCAGCCCGGAGCCGAGGTAGCGGCGGATGCCCTGGATGGTGGCGGGCAGGACGGTCGTGTAGTTCTCGACGGTGAACTGCTTGCCG
The DNA here is from genome assembly GCF_009299385.1 of Streptomyces cinereoruber. NCBI lineage: Bacteria > Bacillati > Actinomycetota > Actinomycetes > Kitasatosporales > Streptomycetaceae > Streptomyces > Streptomyces cinereoruber. The sequence continues at coordinate 2,764,657 of NZ_CP023693.1, forward strand.
TACTGCGGATGGGACCCCCAGCGGCCCTCCATCCGCAGCGACTCCCCCGGCTGGGCGCCGAGCAGCGCGCCGACGACCGTGAGCAGGTCACCGGCACCCCGCCCGGTGTCGACCCGGGCGACCGTGTACCCCGTCTCCTCGTTGGCGTAGGTGATCCGCTCCAGGACCCCTTCGACCACTGCCGGACCGCGACCCTCGTTGGACATGTGTCGACCGTAGCGAAGGGGTCGGACAGGGGGCGGCCGCGCACCACGGCATAGGTCCCGCCCGTCGGCGAGAAGCGGTCGCGGGCGCGATGAATCGCGTTGTCGGTGCGGTGCGCTTCACTGGCCGCCATGGAGCTCACGCAAGCGGCCGTAAACGACCTGCTGGCCCGACTCGGGCCGGGGGGCAGCTGTATGTACCTGCCCGGCGATCTGGACCCGAAGGAGCTGGCCGGCCTACTCGCAGACAGGTACGGCACCCCGCACACACTCGTTCTGGACGGCTTCGCCGATCCGACGGTCGACGATTCCAGGGGCGCGGCTCTTCTCGTCCCCTTCGAGGACCGTGCCGTCACGATACGGGCGTGGGCGTACGGGGATCAGTGGGTCGGCACGGGGACGGCACGGGACACCGAGGGGACCGAGCGGGCGGTACTGGCAATCGCTCGCAGAGAGGTGCCCGAACCCCCGGACGCCGCTCCGGACGAGGGCGGGGACGTCGACTGGCTGGAGCGGCTCGGACGAATCACCGGCTGGACGCTGCCCGACCAGCGGCCGGACATGGACTGGGCGGAGACGGAGTCCCGGTTGGGCACCGCGCTGCCGAGCGACTACAAGCGCATGGTCGAGACGTTCGGCGAGGGCGCCTTCGACGGCTTCCTGGATCTGAACCAGGAGCCGTGGACGGATCTCCGGGAGGACAGGCTGCTCGTCTGGGCCGGCACGGAGCACGAGGACCTGTACTGCTGGAAGCCCGACGGCGGCGACCCCGACCGTTGGCCCGTCGTGGTCCGGTCCTTCGACGGTGAGGACGTCGCCTTCGACTGCCGAGCCGCCGAGTTCGTCTGCCGCATCCTCGTCGATCCGCACCACCCGTTCACGATGGCCCGCTACTTCGACACCCACTGGTTCATGAACTACGGGCGGCGCGACTGACCGCACCCTGCCGCCGACGGCATCCCCAGCGCGAGCCGGTGCCCGGGGGCCGCCCGGCCCCTGCCGTCCTCAGATCTCCAGGAAGCGTCGCAGCGTCTCCTCCAGGACCTCGGCCCCGTCCCGCGCCCACAGGTCGTCGTTGAAGAGTTCCACCTCCACCGGGCCCGTGTAGCCGGTCTTGTCCAGGAGGGCGGTCCAGGCGCGGAGGTCGATCGCGCCCGTGCCCAACTGGCCGCGGCCGTTGAGGACGCCGGCCGGGAGGGGGGTGGTCCAGTCGGCGAGTTGGAAGGAGTGGATGCGGCCGGTCGCGGCCGCGCGTTCCACCGCTGCCGGGGCGCGGTCGTCCCACCAGAGGTGGTACGTGTCGACCACCACGCCCACCTGCGAGGACGGGAAGCGCTCGGCGATCTCCAGGGCCTGGTCCAGGGTCGAGACGGCGCAGCGGTCGGAGGCGTACATCGGGTGGAGGGGTTCGACGGCGAGGCGTACGCCGTGTTCCGCGGCGTACGGGGCCAGTTCGCCGATCGCCTCCGTGATGCGGGCCCGGGCGGCGGGGAGGTCCGGGAAGGCGGGGGTGAGGCCGCCGGAGACCAGGACCAGGGTGTCGGTGCCGAGGGCCGCCGCCTCGACGACCGCCGCGCGGTTGGACGCGAGCCAGTCGTCCGAGGTGAAGAAGCCGCCCCGGCAGAGGGTGGTGACCTCCAGGCCCGCCTCCCGTACGAGCCGGGCCGCCGCCTCCACGCCGTACTCCCGGACGGGTTCGCGCCACAGGCCCACGCCCCGGATCCCCAGGCGGACGCAGTGGGAGACGAGGTCGGGGAGGGGGAGCTGCCTGACCGTCATCTGGTTGATCGAGAAGCGGTCGGGGTTCATCGCGGGACTCCGTGGACCGTGAGGAGGGACCTCATGCGGGACTCGGCCAGGGCCGGGTCGGGGAACAGGCCGAGGCCGTCGGCCAGTTCGTACGCGCGCGCGAGGTGCGGGAGCGAGCGGGCGGACTGGAGGCCGCCGACCATCGTGAAGTGGTCCTGGTGGCCGGCCAGCCAGGCCAGGAGGACGACGCCCGTCTTGTAGTAGCGGGTCGGGGGCTGGAAGAGGTGGCGGGAGAGCTCGACCGTGGGGTCCAGGAGCTTGCGGAAGGCCTTCGTGTCGCCCGTGTCCAGGGCGCGGACCGCCCGCGCCGCCAGCGGGCCCAGCGGGTCGAAGATGCCGAGCAGGGCGTGGCTGAATCCCTGCTCGTCGCCCTCGATCAGCTCCGGGTAGTGGAAGTCGTCGCCCGTGTAGCAGCGGACGCCGTCGGGGAGGCGGCGGCGCAGCTCCACCTCGCGCCGGGCGTCCAGGAGGGAGACCTTGACGCCGTCCACCTTGTCCGGGTGGGCCGCGATCACGTCGAGGAAGGTCCCCGTCGCCGCGTCGAGGTCGGCCGAGCCCCAGTAGCCGTCGAGCGCCGGGTCGAACATCGGGCCGAGCCAGTGCAGGATCACCGGCTCGCTCGCCTGGCGCAGGAGGTGGCCGTAGGTGTCGAGGTAGTCCTCGGGGCCGGTGGCGGCGGCCGCGAGGGCGCGGGAGGCCATCAGGATCGCCTGCGCGCCCGACTCCTCCACGACCGCGAGCTGTTCCTCGTACGCGGCGCGGATCCGCGGCAGTGCCGGCGGTGTGCCGTGGGGCAGGTGGTCGGTGCCCGCGCCGCAGGCGATCCGGCCGCCGACGGCCCTCGCCTCGGCGGCCGACCGCCGGATCAGTTCGGCCGCGCCCGCCCAGTCGAGGCCCATGCCGCGCTGGGCCGTGTCCATCGCCTCCGCGACGCCCAGGCCGTGGGACCAGAGGTGGCGGCGGAAGGCGAGGGTGGCGTCCCAGTCGACGGCGGCGGGGCCGTCGGGGGTGGTGTCGGCGTACGGGTCGGCGACGACGTGCGCGGCGGAGAAGACGGTACGGGAGGCCGACGGGCCGGCCGGGGCGAGCGCCAGGGGGTCGGTGCGGGGCTCGTAGGTCCGCAGACCGCCGTCGGGGGCGGGGAGGCGGATCGTCATGGGGTCACTTCCGGGGTGTCGGTGCGGGGGTTGTACGGGAGCGGTGGTTTTACGGACACGGTGGTTTTACGGGTGCGGCGCTGTCGTCACGGGGTCGTCTCCAGGGCGGGGGTGCGGCCGAGTTGCGGGGGCGGTGACGCGGTGGTCGGGCGCGGCGTCGTCTTCAGCGCGTCATCTCCGGGACCTCCGGGCCCCGGGACCTTCGGGACCTCGGTGGTCGGGCGCGGCGCCGTCGTCAGCCCGTCAGCTCCGGGACCTCCAGTCGGCGGCCCTCCGCCGCCGAGCGCAGGCCTAGCTCCGCGAGCTGGACGCCGCGGGCGCCCGCCAGGAGGTCCCAGTGGTAGGGCTCGTCCAGGACGACGTGGCGCAGGAACAGCTCCCACTGGGCCTTGAAGCCGTTGTCGAAGTCGGCGTTGTCCGGGATCTCCTGCCACTGGTCCCGGAAGGACTCGGTGACGGGAATGTCCGGGTTCCAGACCGGCTTCGGGGTGGCCGAGCGGTGCTGGACGCGGCAGCCGCGCAGTCCGGCGACGGCGGAGCCGTGGGTGCCGTCCACCTGGAACTCGACCAGTTCGTCGCGGTGGACGCGGACCGTCCACGAGGAGTTGATCTGGGCGACGGCCCCGCCCTCCAGTTCGAAGACGCCGTACGCGGCGTCCTCGGCGGTGGCCTCGTAGGGCTTGCCGTGCTCGTCCCAGCGGCGCGGGACGTGGGTGGCGACGTGGGCGCTGACGGAGGTGACCCGGCCGAACAGCTCGTGGAGCACGTACTCCCAGTGCGGGAACATGTCGACGACGATCCCGCCGCCGTCCTCCGCGCGGTAGTTCCAGCTGGGGCGCTGGGCCTCCTGCCAGTCGCCCTCGAAGACCCAGTACCCGAACTCCCCCCGTACGGACAGGACCTCGCCGAAGAAGCCGCCGTCGATCAGGCGCTTGAGCTTGCGCAGGCCCGGCAGGAACAGCTTGTCCTGGACGACGCCGTGCTTGATCCCCTTCCCGGTCGCGAGCCGGGCGAGGTCGAGGGCTTCGGCGAGGTCCCCGGCCGTCGGCTTCTCGGTGTAGACGTGCTTGCCGGCCGCTACGGCCCGGCGGATCGCGTCGGCGCGGGCCGGGGTGACCTGGGCGTCGAAGTAGACGTCGACCGTCCCGTCCGCGAGGACCGCGTCGAGGTCGGTGGACCACTCGGTGAGGCCGTGGCGCTCGGCGAGGGCGCGCAGGGCGGGCTCGCGGCGGCCGACGAGGACGGGCTCGGGCCACAGCGTCTCGCCGTTCCCGAGGTCGAGGCCGCCCTGCTCGCGCAGGGCGAGGATCGAGCGGACCAGGTGCTGGCGGTGGCCCATGCGGCCGGTGACGCCGTTCATGGCGATGCGGACGGTCCTGCGTGTCACGGAAGGTTCCTCTCCTCAGTGCTCCGTGCGCGATCCCCGGGCGGCACGCGCGGTCGCGCGGGTGTGCCGTGCGACCGCTCGGGTGTGCCGTGCGCGGTCGCACGGGTGCCCCCTGTGCGGTCACGCGGGTGTCCCCTGTGCGATCGCCCGGACGCCTCACGCGCGATCACGCCCGGTGCTCCACGCACGATCACGCCCCGTGCTCCACACACGATAGAAAGCGCTTTCTACAGGCGGGAACGCTAGCCTGCGGACAACGCCCCCCACAAGGCCCCGGAGGTACGCACGCGATGACCGTCACCCTGGCGGACGTGGCCGCCCGCGCTCGGGTCTCCCCCGCCACCGTCTCCCGCGTCCTCAACGGCAACTACCCGGTGGCCGAGTCCACCCGGGAGCGGGTGCTGCGGGCCGTGGCCGACCTCGACTACGTCCTCAACGGCCCCGCCAGCTCCCTCGCCGCCGCCACCTCCGACCTGGTCGGCGTGCTGGTCAACGACATCGCGGACCCCTTCTTCGGGATCATGGCGAGCGCGGCGCAGACCGCGATCGGGGCGGGCGCGTCCGGGCGGGGCGGGGGCGAGAAGCTCGCCGTCGTCTGCAACACCGGCGGCTCCCCCGAGCGCGAACTGACCTACCTCACGCTGCTCCAGCGGCAGCGGGCCGCCGCCGTCATCCTCATGGGCGGCTCCCTGGAGGCCCCGGAGCGGCTGGCGGCGACGGCCGCCAAGCTGTCCCGGCTGGCGGACGCGGGGACCCGGGTCGTGCTCTGCGGGCGCCCGCCGGTGGAGGGCGACGCGCACGCGGCGGCCCTCGTCTTCGACCACCGGACCGGCGCGCGCCGCCTCACCGAGCACCTGCTCGGCCTCGGCCACCGGCGGATCGGTTACGTGGCGGGGCCGGCCGACCGGACCACGACCCGGCACCGCCTGGAGGGGCACCGGGAGGCGCTGGCGGCGGCCGGGGTCCCGGAGGGGCCGACGGTCCACGGCCCGTACGAGCGGGCCTCCGGCCACGCGGCGACGGCCGAACTCCTCGCCCGCGACCCGGACCTGACGGCGATCGTCGCCTCCAACGACACGGTGGCCCTCGGCGTCTGCGCGGCCCTCAGGGAACGGGGCCTGGACGTCCCCGGCGACGTGTCCGTGGCGGGCTTCGACGACCTGCCGTGCGCCCTGGACGCGGTCCCGCCCCTGACCACCGTCCACCTCCCGCTGCACGAGGCGGGGACCCGGGCGGGCCACCTGGCGGCGGACGCGGCGGAACCCGCACCGGACGGCCACGAGACGATCCCGGCGGAGCTGGTGGTGCGGGGGTCCACGGGGGCGGTACGGGGGTAGGCCTTCGGCCGGGCCACCGGCCCCTGCAAGGCCCGCGCGTGGCGCAGGGCCCGCCCCCGTATCCCTGTCATACCCGAGAGCTACAAGCCGAGTCGGCTCTCCGGCGGGACGCCGACCACAGCGGTGCCTCCCTACCTTCCGTAACGGAACGTATCCCCGTACGGAAGGACCCCCATGGCGCTCCTGCCCCGCGTCCGCCGCGCCCTGCTCGCCGCGGTCGTCGCCGCCGCCGTCGCCCTGCCGCTCGCCGGGGCCGCGCGGCCCTCCGACGTACCGGCCCCCGTGCCCCCGGCCGTCGCGCCGCTGCGGGCGGACGGCGGGCCGGACGCGCTCGCCGCGGCGCTCGAAGGGCGTTACGCGGCGGAGCGGGCGGCGCTGCGGGAGGCCGCGCGGACGGCGGAGGAGCACGGGGCGCGGCTGCGGGCCGCGTCGCTGCGGGCGATGGCCGGGGCCGACCGGCGCTTCCTGGAGTTCGACGGGCGGGACGGCGGGCGGAGTGCGGAGGTGGTCGGGGACCTCGCGCGGGCCGAGCGGATCGCGGTCCTCGTGCCCGGCGCCGACACCGGCCTCGACTCCTACGCGCGCTTCCGGGCCGGTGCCACCGCCCTCCAGCGCACCCTCCGGCGGGAGTTCGGCGCCCGGTCCGCCGTCGTCGCCTGGCTCGGCTACCGCACCCCCGCCACCGGCAGCGCCGCCTCCCTCACCCCCGGCCGCGCCGACCGGGCGGCGCCCCGGCTCCGCTCGTTCGTCGAGGAGCTGGCGCGGATACGGCCCGGCGCCCGGATCACCCTGCTCGGGCACTCGTACGGCTCCGTGGTGTGCGCCCGCGCCGCCGCCGGGCTGCCCGTCGCCGCCCTCGTCCTCTACGGGAGCCCGGGCACCGGCTCCGACCGCGCCGCCGACCTGCGCACGGACGCCGCCGTCTGGGCCGGGCGGGCGTCCGGCGACTGGATCGCCGACGTGCCCCACCTGCGCGTCCCGCTCCCCGCAGGCGGTGAACTCGGCTTCGGGACCGACCCCGTGGAGCCGGGGTTCGGGGCCCGCCGGTTCGCCGCCGGCGACGGCGGCCACAGCGACTACCTGCTCCCCGGCTCCACACCCCTGCGCAACCTCGCCCGGATCGTCGACGGAAGGGAGCCGGAGCGTGCGTGAGACCACCACCCTTCCGACCGCCGGAAGCAGTCGTGCCGTGCACGCGCTCGTCCGCCGGACCGTCGCCGCCACCCCGCCGGAGCGGGACCGCGCGCTCGACGCGCTGCGCGCCCTCGCCATCCTCGGCGTGGTCCTCGGCCACTGGCTCGTCACCGCCCTCGTCGCCGACAGCGGCACCCTGCGCGTCGAGAGCCCCCTCGGTCACCTGCCCGAATTCACCCCGGTCTCCTGGGCGTTCCAGACCCTCGCCGTGTTCTTCCTGGTCGGCGGGTACGTCGCCGCCCGCGGCCACACCGCCGCCCGCGCCCGCGGCGAGGGCGGCGGCCGGTGGATCGCCGCCCGGCTGCGCCGGCTGTTCCGGCCCGTCGCCCCGCTGCTCGCGGTCTGGCTCGTCGCCACGGCCGGCACGCTCGCCTGCGGCGTCCCCTGGCGGACGGTCCAGGCGCTCGGGAAGCTCGTGCTCTCCCCGCTGTGGTTCCTGCTGGTCCTGGCCGCCCTCATCGCCGCCACCCCGCTGGTCGCGCGCGTCCACCCGCTGTGGCCGTTCGCCGTCGTCCTCCACGTCGACCTGGTCCGCTTCGGCCTCGACGGGCACGGCGCGACCGGCTGGCTCAACCTGCCCGCCGGGTGGCTCGTCCCGTACTGCCTCGGCGCGCTCCTCGCCCGCCGCGGCCCGCTCGCCCCGGCCGCCTCCTGGACGCTGCTCCTCGGCGGCGGGGCCGCGACCGCCCTGCTCGTCGTCCTCGCCGGCTACCCGGCCTCCATGGTGGGCGTCCCCGGCGCGCCGGTCTCCAACCTGAATCCGCCCACGCTCGCTGCCGTCACCTTCGGCCTCGCCCAGTGCGGCGGCGCGCTCCTGCTCCTCGGGCCGCTCCGGCGCGCCCTGCGCCGGCCCGTCGCCTGGACGGCCGTGGCCCTGCTCAACCTCGGCGCCATGACCGTCTTCCTCTGGCACCAGACCGCGATGATCGCCGTCACCGCCGGCGGCCTCCTCGCCGCGGACCTGCTCGGCCACGGGCCGCTCGCCGGTCTGCACACCGTCCCCGACAGGCACGCCTGGGTCCTCGCCCGGCTCGGCTGGCTCCCCCTCTTCGCGGGCGCGCTGCTGGTCTGCGGCGCCGCCTTCCACGCGTACGAACGCACCGCCCCGGCCCGCGTGCGGCGGCCCGGCACCACGATGGAGGCACCCCGTGCATAGGCTGTGGAGCAAGAACGGGAACAGGAGCGAACGAACGGGCGGGGGAAGCGCGTTGGGGGACACCACACGGTGGGCGGGCGCGCTGCGCGCCTCCCCGGACGCCCTGCGCGCCTCCCCGGACGCCCTGCGCGCGCTCCCGGACGTCCTGCGCGCCGACCTGCGGCCGGGACGCCGCGACCCGCTGCCCCGCCACCGGTACCTCGGTCGGCTGGCCCATGGGCACGTCGTGCTGTTCTGCGTGCTCATGGGCGTCTGGAACGCGAACCTGTACGAGGGCTTCATGCAGCCCGTCACCGGCGCCGTCTCGCTGCTCCTCGTCGTGCAGAGCGCCGCGCCCGTCCTGGCGCTCGTCCGGCCCGCCGCCGCCCTGTGGGTCTCCGTCGCCGCGCTCGTCCTCCTCGCCGCCCTGACCTCGGCGGTCTTCGGCGCCGCGTGGCCCTGGAGCGCCCCGGGCCTCGTGCTGCACGCCCTCGTCCTGCTGCTGCTCGCCCTCCGCGTGCGCCCCGCCGCCTCCGTCGCCGCCCTCGGGGCCTCCCTGCTCACCGGGATCGGCGCCGCGGTCCCGCACCACGTCCCGGGGCCCCACACCCTCGTCCAGGGCGCCGTCGCCTTCACCCTCGCCGTCGTCCTCGGGACATCGCTGCGCGCGACCCGCGTCTCCCGCAGCCGCCTCGTCGAGCAGGAGGAGCTGACCGCCGGGGAACGGGCCCGGCGCGCCCTCCTGGAGGAGCGCGGGCGCATCGCCCGCGAGCTGCACGACGTCGTCGCCCACCACATGTCCGTCATCTCGATCCAGGCCCAGGTCGCCCCGCACCTGGTGGCCGACCCGTCCCCGGAGCTCCGCGAGAACCTGGCCGGCATCCGGCAGAACGCCGTGGACGCCCTCACCGAACTCCGGCGCGTCCTCGGCGTCCTGCGCGGCGACGGCGACCCGGGCGACGCCGCCGCCGGAGTGCGGCACGCCCCGCAGCCCACCCTCGACCGGCTGGACGAACTCCTCGCCAACGTCCGGGCCGCCGGGCTCGACGTCACCGCCGAGACCCGGGGCACGCCCCGGCCGCTCTCCCCGGGCACCGAACTCTCCGCGTACCGCATCGTCCAGGAGGCGCTGAGCAACGCCGTGCGGCACGCGCCCGGCGCCCGGGCCTCGGTCTCGGTCCACCACCACCCGACCGGGCTGACCGTCCGGGTCACCAACACCGCCGCTCCCCGCCCGGCCGACCACGCCCCCGCCGGCCCCGCCCGGGAGCCCGGTCACGGACTGCTCGGCATGCGCGAGCGCACCGCCATGCTGGGCGGCGAACTCGCCGTGGGCCCCACCCCCGACGGCGGCTGGGAGGTCACCGCCCTCCTGCCCGCCGACCCGGGGCCCGGGCCCGCCTCCACGAAGGACGGTTCATGAACGACGTCATCAGGGTCCTCGTCGCGGACGACCAGGTCATGGTGCGGCAGGGCTTCACCGTCCTGCTGAACGCCGAACCCGGCATCGAGGTCGTCGGCCAGGCCGTCGACGGCGCCGACGCCGTCGCCCAGGTCGCGGCGCTCTCCCCCGACGTCGTCCTCATGGACATCCGGATGCCCGGCACCGGCGGCATCGAGGCCACCCGGCTGCTCACCTCACCCGCCGACGCCACCGTCAAGGTGCTCGTGCTGACCACCTTCGACCTGGACGAGTACGTGTACGAGGCGCTGCGCGCCGGTGCGTCCGGCTTCCTCCTCAAGGACGCGTCGGCCGAGGAACTGGCCGAGGCGGTACGGGTCGTGGCGCGCGGCGAGGCCCTGCTCGCGCCCCGGCTGACCAAGCGGCTGATCGCGGAGTTCGCCCGGCTCAGCCCCGCCCCGCACGTGCGGCCCGCGGAGCGCCTGGGCGGCCTGTCGGAGCGCGAGACCGAGGTCCTGGCGCTCATCGCGCAGGGCCTCTCCAACGCCGAGATCGCGGCCCGGCTCGTCGTCGCCGAGCAGACCGTGAAGACGTATGTGAGCCGCATCCTCACCAAGCTGTCCCTGCGCGACCGGACCCAGGCCGCCGTCCACGCGTACGAGAGCGGCCTGGTCCGGCCCGGCGGACGGTGACCGGGCCGGGCGCGGGCCGCGCCCGGGGACGCGCCCGCCCGGGCCCGGGTCCCGTGTCAGATCGCCGCGCGGTAGAAGTACGTCCTCCGGTACGCGATCTTGCCGTCGCGGACCAGGTACGTGTCGGCGAAGCCCTCGTCCAGGGCGGTGCCGTCGCGGCTCGCGCCGCGGAAGCGGCCCCAGCAGGCCGCCGCGGCGAGGCCGCCGGTGACCTGGTCGACCTCGTGGGCGCCGGAGGCGATGATCCGCTCGTGCTCGTAGAAGTGGCGGATCCGGGCCAGGCCCTCCAGGGCCGGGTAGCCGGGGCGCTCGTAGACCGCGTCGTCGGCGAAGACCTCTCCGAGGTCGTCCCACGAGCGGGAGTCGACCACCTGGAACAGTCGGGCCACCAGCGACTCGGCGGTCACCGAGGGGTGTGTGCGTGCCGTCATGACCGTGCTCCTTCGTTGCGTGTCGTCGGAAGGGCGGGGCGGTGCGGGACGGTGCGCGCCGGGAGGGTGGTTCGGCGCGCACCGGTGGGGCGTGCTCAGGGGGTGGTTCGGTCAGCGGGACGGTTCAGTACGCGTCGGCCCGCGCCTTGTCGAAGGCCGTCGCCAGGCGCGAGACGCCCTCCCGTCGCTGCTCCTCGTCGAGGGTCGCGAAGGAGAGCCGCAGCAGCCGGGAGCCGTCCTGTTCGACGCAGAACGGCGCCCCGGGCACGAGCGCGAGCCCCTGGGCCAGGGCGTGCTCGTACAGCAGGTCCGAGGTGACCCGGGGGTCGTCCACGGAGCACCAGAAGAACAGGCCGCCGCGCGGGTCCTCGAAGCCGAGCCACGGCAGTCGCTCGCGCAGCAGCGCCGCCGTCGCCCGCGCCTTGCCCCCGTACAGGGCGCGCAGCCGGGCGAGGTGGGCGGGCAGGAACGCCGGGTCGCCGAGGAGTTCGGCGAGGACGTGCTGCCCGAAGGTGTTCGTCTGGAGGTCGCTGCTCTGCTTGGCCGCGACCAGTTCGCCGAGCAGGCCCGCCGGGGCGGTGAGGCCGGCCACCCGGAAGCCCGGGCAGAGCGTCTTCGACAGGCTCATCAGCCGGATCACCCGGTCGCCGTGCACGTCCGTGGACGGCAGCCGCTCCCCCTCGAACGCCAGGTCGCCGTACGGGTCGTCCTCGACGATCAGGAAGCCGTACCGGTCGGCCAGGGCCGCGAGGTCCCGGCGGCGCTCCGTGGTGAGCACGCCGCCGGTGGGGTTGTGGAAGTGCGGGACGACGTAGACCAGTTTGGGCCGGGCGCCGGCCGCGAGCCGTTCCGCCAGGACGTCGGTCCGCATCCCGTCGCGGTCCGTGGGGAGCGGCAGGAGCCGGGCCCCGGCGCCCCGGAAGGACTGGACGGCGCCCAGGTAGCTGGGGTCGTCCAGGGCCACCAGGTCGCCCTCGTCCAGGAGGGTCCTGGCCACCAGGTCCAGGCCCTGCTGGCTGCCGCCGGTGACCATCGCCCGCTCGGGGCCGACGGGTGCGCCGGTCTCGCCCGCGCGCCGGGCCACCGCCTCGCGCATCGCCGTCGTACCGGCCGTGGGGGCGTACTGCAGGGCGGAGGCGGCCGACCGGGAGAGGACCCGGTCCGTCACCTCGGCGAGCCGGGCGACCGGGAAGCTGTCGGGGGCCGGGATGCCGCCGGCCATCGACAGGACGCCCGGCGCGTTCGCGGCCGACAGGATGCGGTCGATGGCGTCGGAGCGGCCCCAGGAGGTGCGCCGGGCGAGGAGCCCCGAGAAGTCCCCCGCCGTGGCGCCCCCGCCGCCGTCGCGCGTCACGGTCCCGTCGCCGTCGCCCGCCGTCGTGGCCCCGCCGCCGTCACCCGTCATGACCTCACCGCCGTCTTCTCCGACTCTTCCGGCTCGCCCGGCCCGTCCGGCTCCGCGCCGATCTGCGGCGGGAAGTCCTTGAGGCGCCAGACCGGGGACAGGAGCACCACGAGGACCGCCGAGAGGAAGGCCCCGGCGGTCACGAACAGCGTCTCGCGCAGGCCGATCAGGTCGCCGAGCCAGCCGCCGGCGAGCGCGCCGAGCGGGAGCATTCCCCAGGACACGAAGCGGTAGCCGGCGTTCATCCGGCCGAGCAGGTCGTCCGGGGTGATCGACTGGCGCAGGCTGATGATGTGGATGTTGGCCATCGTGCCGCCCGCGCCGATCAGCGCGAACGCGGCGACGAACAGGACGAGGGTGAGGATCCCGTCGTTCGCGGGGGCCAGCGGGATGATCACGGGGGCCGCGCAGCACAGCACGAGCGCCCCCAGGATCGCGGGCCCGAGCCCCATCGCCCGCTTGAGGCTCCGGGCCACCAGGGAGCCGCCGAGCGAGCCGACCGCGCCGGTGCCGAGCAGCAGGCCGATCGTCCCCGGGGACAGGTCCAGGCGCCGGGCCGCGTACAGCACGAAGACGGTCTGGAGCGACATCCAGCAGAAGTTGTACAGGCCGGACTGCAGGGCGCAGGCCCGCAGGTGGGCGCTGTCCCGGATGATGCGGATGCCGTCGCCGACGCTCTTCCACAGGCCGGTGCGCCGCTCGGGCACGACCGGCGGCGGCTCGGGCCTGCGGACCGCGAGCAGCGTGACCACGGAGACCAGGTACGAGGCGCCGTTGATGAGCAGGGCGTACGGCGCCGTGACCCAGCCGATGAGCAGACCGGCGAGGCCGGGGCCGCCGATCTGCGCGAGGGAACTGGTGCCCTGGAGCTTGCTGTTGCCCTCCACCAGGTGCTCCTTGCCGATGAGGGTCGGCAGGTACGACTGGTAGGCGACGTCGAAGACGACGGTGAGCGCCCCGATGAGCAGGGCCGCCACGTACACGAACTCGATGCGCAGCAGGTCCGCCACGGCGAGCAGGGGCACCGCCGTGACGAGCAGGGCGCGCCCCACGTTCGCCGTGATCATCAGCGGGCGGCGGCGGACGCGGTCGACCCAGACCCCGACGAGCAGGGTGACGAGCAGGAACGGGGCGTAGGAGGCTGCGTTGACCAGGCCGACCTGGGAGGAGGACGCGTCCAGGGTGAGCACCGCCGTCAGGGGCAGCGCCAGGGTGGTGACCTGGGCGCCGATCTGGGAGATGCCCTCGCCCGTCCAGAACTTCATGAACTCGGCGTCGCGCCACAGCGCGCCGCGTTCCCGGCCCCCGGCGGCGGCGGGTGCGCCGTCGCCGGGGGCCGCCGGGCCGGCCGACCCGGTGGGGTCGGCCGGTCCCGTCGAGCCGCTGGAACCGGTGGAGCCGTTGGAGCCGTTCAAGCTGTCCGATCCGTTCGCGTCGTGCGGGTCGTGCGCGTCGTGCGAGTCCTGCGACCCGGTCACGCTTCCTCCTCGCCGGAGGCCGGGTCGGCCACGTGGAAGGCGCAGCCGATCTGGGCGCCGCGCAGCATGCTGACGATGCCGACGGCCGGGTCGGTGACGCCGCGGGCCAGGGTGCCGGCGTACTTCCCGTCGACCATGAGGGTGCCGTAGGCGACGGCCATGTCCTCGGTGGTGACGCCGTCCTCGGAGAGGAACCGCTCGGTGGTGGGGAGCAGGCGGCGCTGGAGGACGAAGGGGCCGCCGACGGCCTGGTGCAGCTTCTCCACCCACTCCTTCTGGTCGGTGGTCCAGCCGGGGGTGACGCCGACGCCGCCGTAGAGCAGCGTCGGCTTGAGGACCAGGAGGTCCTTGTTGGCGACGGCGTACGGCAGGAGGTCGATCTTCTCGCCCTCGAAGGTGACCTTCTCGTCGCGGACGAAGCGGGTCCAGGGCAGGATCCGGTCGACGAGGTCGCGCTCCTCCTCGGTGAGGGCGGCCCGGTTGCGCTCGTCGCTGAGCATGGCGAGGCTGCCCTTGTTGCCGTACAGCTCGCAGTCGAGCGAGGCGAACAGCTCGACCTGTCCGGCCTCGGCGGCGTCCAGGAGCGGGTTGACGAGGTCGTACGTGCGGGGCTCGTCCGGCATCTCGCCGGGCAGGAACAGGCGGTAGACGACGTCGACGCGCCGCCCGTCGTACACGACCTTGCCGTCCTCGTAGGTGAAGTCCCCGAGGTGGCAGACGACCGGGTCGAAGCCGAGGTCCTTGAAGGCGGGGACGACGAACTCCATCCAGCACTTGGACTTCTCGAAGCCGTCGGGCCAGTCGGTGATGGCGAGCAGCGGGCGCTCGATCCCGGCGAGGGAGGGGGCCTGGCGACGCAGTACGTCGGTGATGCGGGCCAGCGGGTCGGGGTAGACCAGGTCCTCGGCGGCGGCGAAGGCGGCGAACTCCTCGTCCTTGATCAGGGCGCGGGCGAACTCGCCCATCTGCCAGCCGCCGAGCGAGGTGCCGGTGTTCAGCTCCATGAGGCGGAAGCCGCCGGTCTCGCGGTAGAGGTCGGCGCGGGACAGCGGCGGGATCTCCTCGACCGCGCCGCGCAGCACCAGGTCGGCCTGGGTGTCGCTCATGCCGACGGCCTTGGCGAAGGCGCGCAGGTCGCCGCCGAAGAGGCGCCCGGGGACGGACTTGAGGAGCTCGAAGAGGCCGTTGAGGTCGCGTTCGAGGCCGGTGACGTCCTCGGCGCTGAGGAAGACGGGGCGGTTGAGGCCCTCGCCGCCGCCGGCGCCGTAGCGGAACCATTCGACGCCCCGGACGCCGGAGACCGTCATGCGGGCGGCGGTGCGCTCGTGGTCGAAGAAGCGGCGGGTGACGGCGTTCTCGACGCGGGCGCCGAGCTTATGGGTGCTGGCGCCGGTCACCTCGGTGCGGGAGAGCCCTTCGGCCCGGTCCAGGGCGCGGCGGGTCTCGACCGGGTCCTCGCCGACGGCGATGAGGGCGGCGGAGCGCGGGGTGAGGCCGCGCGGCGGGAGCTGGAGCTCGTCGCCGGGCTCCACGAGGGCCACGGCCTCGACCAGGCCGTCGACCTCGGACGGGTCGGGCAGGACGACCCGGTCGATGGTGCCGTCGTACGAGGGGTAGAGGAAGCGGATCTCGCCGCTGAGCGCGCGGGTGGGGGTGAGGTCGGGGACGCGCTCGAAGGCGATCTCGGCGGCGGCGACCGCCAGGTCGATGCCGGTGGCGAGCTGGTGGACGTGCGGGATGAGGTCGCCGCCGAGGCGCCCGTTCAGCTCGATCAGGCGGGGCCCGTCGGCGCTGACGCGCAGCTCGGTGTGGGTGACGCCGTAGTCGACGCCGACGGCCCGGTGCGAGTCCTTGACCAGTTGCACGACGGCCTCGGCCCACGGCTCGTCCTGCCAGCCGGTGACCAGGTGGCCGACCTCCTCGAAGTACGGCTGGGGGCCGAGGCGCTTGCGGGCGACGCAGACGGGGGTGACGACGCCGTCCACGACGGTGCTGTCCACGCTCAGTTCGGGGCCCTCGACGTACTCCTCGACCAGGACGGTGTCGGCGGTCCCGGCGCCCTGGAGGCGGCTGGCGGCGGCGAGCCGGTAGGCCTGGCGCAGGCCGTCGGCGTCGCGGGCCACCATGACGCCGAAGCTGCCGCCGAGGGTGCGGGGCTTGACGACGACGGGGAAGCCAATGGCCTCGGCGGCGGCCACGGCCTCGTCCTCGCTCGCGGCCGGGGCGTGGCGGACGGCCGCCATCCCGGCGGCCTCCAGGGCCTGCCGGGTGGCGTACTTGTCGCGGCAGATCTTGGCGGCGGCCGGGTCCATGGCCCGCAGGCCGAGGCGGGCGGCCACCGAGGAGACGGCGGCGAGCGACCACTCGTCCCAGGTGACGATCGCGGCCTCGGCGACCTCGCCGCGCAGGTCGGCGACGGAGGGGAAGAGCTTGTGCGCGTCCGTCGTGTCGGCGATCCGGTGGGTGTCGACGTACTTCGCCTGCCAGCCGGGCGCCTCGGGGGCGATCAGGGTGACCTCGTACCGCGCGGCGAGGGAGGCGAGCGCGTACTCCCGGTACTGCCGGATGCGGCTGCCGACCAGGATGACGCGCGGGCGTTCGGTGGTCATGACGGACACGGTGTGTGTTCCTTTCCGATGCGGGGCGGTGCGTGGGGCCGGGGTGCGGCAGGCGGTACGGGTGGTGCTGGGCCCGGTGGTGCGGATGGTGCGGGTGCGGCCCGGGGTTCGGGCCTGCTACGTGTCCAGGGGCGTGCAGGTGAGCCGGAAGCCGTGCGCGGAGGTCCCGATGGCCTCCTCCACGGCGGCGGTGGACGGGCCCCGGAAGCGGAAGCGGGTGCCGACGTGCTCGTATCCGCTGATCGGCGGGACCCGTTGGCCGACGGGCACGTGCAGCACCGCGTACGGCATGCGGTCCTCGGCGGGCGGCGCGGTCCAGTCGGCGCGTTCGACCAGGCAGGGTGCGGGGACGGGCAGCGGCAGGAGCAGGTAGCCGCCGACCTCGCCGGTCTTCGGGGCCGGCAGGACCGGCGCCCGGCCGAGCTGGATGTCGGCCGCCGCGGCCATCAGGTCGGCGCCGTGGACGTCCCGCCAGGTGAAGGGGATCTCGCCGCCGCCGACCCGGGCCCCGCACTCCAGGAAGACCAGGGCGGGGCCGCCGTCCGCGCCCCGGGTGACGAACGCCTCCAGGTGGAAGACCCACGGCCGGCCCCCGCCGAGGGCGGCCCCGACGGCGGCGGCGAACGGCTCCACGGCGGCGAGCAGCACCGGGTCGTCCTCCTCGACCGAGCCCAGCCAGTTGCCCTGGGTGAAGTCGGCGCAGGTGCCGCCCACGTAGCGGGAGGCGGTCCAGCCGCCGAGCCGGTCGCCCTCCCACAGGCCGTCGATGTGCAGGATCGGGGCGTCCACGTACGTCTGGGCGAGGAAGGGTTCGGCCGCGAGGTCGGCGGCCAGCTCCGGGTGCGCGTCCAGGTCGGCCTCGGAGTCGAGCCGGACCACTCCCCTGCTGGCGGTGCCCCGGTGCGGCTTGCAGACCAGCGGCCAGCCGTGCGCACGCCCGAACTCCCGTACGACGTCGGGGTCGGGGACGTGGGCGAGGGCCGGCACCGGGATGCCGGCGGCGGCCACCGTCGTGCACATCAGGAGCTTGTCGCGGAAGACCGCCAGCTCCTCCGGGGTCTGCCCGGCGATCCCGAACTCCTCGCGGACCAGGGCCGCCGTGTCGAGGTCGCCCTCGTTGAGGGCGACCAGTGCCTCCGGCGGGCCGTACCGCCCGACGAGCGAGACGAGGGCTTCGCGTACGGCGGGCAGGTCGTCGGTGAGGCCGACGGTGACGACGGCCTCGGCACCCTCGGGTACGGAGGCGCGGCCGAGTTCGGTGCTGATGTACGTGACCCGGTGGGTGGTGTGGTCGACGTAGTCGGCGTACAGCGCGTGGGTGTCCCGCCAGCGGTGCAGGACCGTCACGTGCGGGCGGGTCCTGGTCATGCGGTCGCCTCCCCCGCGGCCGCCAGCCAGGACAGGGCCGCCGCCACCATCGAGCGGACGCCGACGGTCAGGGCGGGGCCCGACTGCGGGGCGAAGGTGGGCGCGTGGTTCTGCGGGATGTCCTCGTCCAGGCGCCCGGCGGCGAACGCGGCCGTGAACACCTCCGGGTCGAGGCCGCCCCAGAACCAGTACACGGACGGCACCTGCGCCGCCGTCGCCAGGATGCCGAAGTCCTCGCTGGCCGTGGTCGGGCCCATCGTCATCACGGCCGCGTCGCCGAAGGCCTTCCGGTGCGCGTCGGCGACCCGCTCGGCGGCGGCCGTGTCGTTGACCGTCATCGGCAGGTGGTAGACCGGGGTGATCTCCGGCTCGGCGGTCGCGCCGGCCGCGTCCGACTCGGCCTTCGCCAGGCGCTCGATGGCGGCGAGGACCTTGTCGCGGACGGGGGCCGAGCTGGTGCGGACGTTGATGCCGAGCTCGGCCGTGTCCGGGATGACGGCGGCCGTGGTGCCCGCGTGCAGCTTGCCGACGGTGACCACCACCGGCTCCTGGGCGGGGGTCTCGCGGGACACGATGGTCTGGAGCCGCAGGACCAGGGAGGCGGCCATGAGGACCGGGTCCACGGCCGACTCCGGCTTGGAGCCGTGGCCGCCGCGCCCGAAGAGCTTGACCGTGATGGAGTCCGTGGCGCCCATGACGGTGCCGGGGCAGGTGGCGATGAGGCCGACCGGGCCGGGGCCGACGTGCTGGCCGAGGATGACGTCCGGCTTCGGGAAGCGCTCGAACAGGCCGTCGTCGACCATCGCGCGGGCGCCGTAGCCGCTCTCCTCGCCGGGCTGGAAGACGGCCACGACCGTGCCCTTCCAGTGCTCCGTGCGGGAGGAGAGCAGCGCGCACGCCCCGAGCAGGGCGGCCACGTGCAGGTCGTGGCCGCAGGCGTGCATCACCGGGACCTCGGTGCCGGAGTCGTCGGTGGCGGTCACCGTGCTCGCGTACGGCAGGCCCGTGGCCTCCTTCACCGGCAGGGCGTCCATGTCGGCGCGGAGCATGACCGTCGGGCCCTCGCCGTTGCGCAGGACGGCGACCACGCCGGTGCGGCCCACGCCCGTGGTGACCTCCCAGCCGCCCTGCGCCGCGAGGCGCTCCGCGACCAGGGCCGCCGTGCGCTTCTCCTGGAAGGCGAGCTCGGGGTGGGCGTGCAGGTCCTGGTAGTCGGCCTCCAGGGCGGGGAACAGCGGTTCCAGCGCGTCGAGCACTGCGGTCAGGGAGTCCATGGCGTCCTCACTCGGAGACGGGGGTGTCGGGACGGGGGTGCTCGCGCACGCCCCAGGAGGCGAGCAGCGCCGCCGCGCAGGTGATCGCCGGCCACCACGGCACCCAGCCGCCGTGACCGGTGGAGCGCAGCCACTCGGCGAGGGCCGGGAAGGTGCCGCCGAAGACGCTGATCGCGAGGGCGGCCGGCAGGCCGACGGCGACCGCCCGGACGGCGGGCGGGAAGAGCTGCCCCGCGAAGACGTTGCTGACGGCGAGGGGCAGGGCGAGCAGGAACAGCAGCGCCACCGTGACGACCGGGACGGGCACGCGGCCCGCGACCATGCCGGCGAGCAGCGGTACGGAGCCGAGCGCGAGCCCCGCGAAGCCGGTCCGCAGGACGGGCAGGGCCCCGAACCGGTCGGCCGCCCTCCCCGCCGCGAGCATGCCGCCGAGGAGCGCCACCATGCCGAGGAGCAGGGCCCCGGAGGCCTCCTCCTTGGTGGCGGCGCCCGCGTCGGCGGCGTACGCCGGGAAGTCGACCGTGAGGAAGTAGAAGACGGTGGTGGCGCCGGAGGTGATGGCGAACACGACGGAGAGCGGGCCGAGGTGGGCCCGCAGGACGGGCCAGGGGCTCGCCTTGCTGCGCTTCCCCGCCTCTTCGGCGAAGACCTCGCTCTCGGCCGCGCCGCGCCGGATCCACAGGGCCGTCAGGCCGAGCAGGGCGCCGAAGACGAAGGCGAGGCGCCAGGCGCCGTCCTCGACGCCCGCCTCCCCGAACACCCCGAGCAGGACGGCGAGCACGACGAACGACAGGGCGCTGCCGAGGACCACGCCGCCGTAGGAGACGGCGCTGTAGAAGTACCGGCTGCGGCCGGGGGCCGTCTCGGTGACGTACGCGGCGGCGCTCGGGTTCTCGGCGCCGACGGACAGGCCCTGCACGAGCCGGGCGGCGACCACGAGGAGCGGGGCCGCGATGCCGATCGAGGCGTGGCCGGGGATCACCGCGAGGAGCAGCGAACCGGCCGCGATCAGGCCGACGGTGAGGGTGAGCCCGAAGCGGCGCCCCCGGGTGTCGGTGAGCCGCCCGATGACGACGCTGCCGAGCGGCCGCACCAGGAAGCCGAGCGCGAAGCCGAGGTAGGCGGCGATCAGCCGGGCGGTGGGCGAGGACCCGGGGAACAACTGCTCGGCGAAGTACGGCGCGAGCACCCCGTAGATCGTCCAGTCGTACGCCTCCACGACGGACCCGACACTGGCGGCGAGAAGTTCGCGCCGGGGCTTGCGGGCGGGGGCGGGTGCCTTGCCGGCCGGAGCCGTGGGGGCCGGGGCCTCCGGAGCCTTCGTCCTGGCCGGAGGCACCGCCCCCGTGCCTATCTCCGAGGTGCTCATTCGGCCACCCCGTACACCCGTACCCCGCCCGGGTGCGGGACCGCGTGCAGGCGGACGTCGGTGGCCGGGAGGTCCGTCAGGCCGGTCAGGCCCGTGAGGACGGGGAGGCCGGCCTCGGTGAGGGCCTTGGTCGCCGGGTCGTCGCGGTCGGCGGCGTCGGTGGCGACCAGGGCCGCGCCGCGCTCGGCGAGGAGCGCGGCGGCGTCCGGGGTGAGCCAGGGGCCGTCCGGGCGGCCGGTGTGGACGACGACGGCGTGCCCGGCCGGTGCGAAGGGCGCGAGCGCGAGCCGGTCGGCGACCGGCTCGTCCGCGCCCACGAGCCGGACCAGGGCGACGGGCAGGTCGACCAGGCCCTCGATGCCCTCCGGCGCCCCGGCGGGCCGGTCGAGGCGGGTGCCGGGCCCGGTCAGGTCGAGCGTGCGGCGGACGGGCGCGCCGCCCTCCGTCCCGGTGTTCCGCGAGCCCTTGTGCGGCTCCCGGATCAGCTCCTTGCGGGTGATGGCCGTACCGCCGACCATCAGCAGCCCCAGGTGGCGGACGAGGAGTTCGCCCAGGGCGGCGTCGTCGATGTCGTCACCGGGGATGTCGAGCCGGAAGCCCTCGGTCCGCAGGGAGCCGCCGTTGCTGAAGACCACCTCGGCGTCGAAGTCGACCCGCCACTGCCCGGCACCGGTTGCCGTCGTCATGTGCTTCGTTCCTTCACGTCGTCGCGTTGTTCACGTGGTGCCCCGCGCCCGGGAGCGGGCCCCCGGACGCGCCCTCAGGCGCAGTCGATGAGGGCCTTCTCCAGGGCGCCGACCACCGCGTGGATCTCTTCCTCCGTGATGGTGAGGGGCGGAAGGAGCCGGAGCACGGCGCCGTGCCGACCGCCGCTCTCCAGAAGGAGTCCGTGTTCGAGGCAGGCCTTCTTGACGCGGCGGGCGCGGTCGCCGTCGGCGGGCCGGGCGCCCAGGGCGTCGGCCTCGCCGTCCGGGTCGACGAGCTCGACGCCCCACATCAGGCCCCTGCCGCGGACGTCGCCGATCTCCGGACGGGTCAGGGCGAGGCGCCGCAGCAGGCCGCCGAGCAACTCTCCCTTGACGGCGGCCTGTTCCACGAGTCCTTCTTCGGCCAAGACCTCCAGGGCGGCGGCGCCCGCCACCAGGGCGATCTGGTTGCCGCGGAAGGTGCCCGCGTGGGCGCCGGGCCGCCAGGCGTCGTACGTGTCGCGGTAGAGCATCAGGGCGAGCGGGAAGCCGCCGCCGACGGCCTTGGAGACGAGGACGGCGTCGGGTTCGATGCCGGCCTCCTCGAAGGCCCACATGGTGCCGGTGCGGCCCCAGCCGGCCTGGATCTCGTCCAGGACGAGCGGGATGTCGAGGCGGGCGGTGATCTCGCGCAGTCCGCGCAGCCACTCGGGGGGCGCGGGGATCACGCCGCCCTCGCCCTGCACGGCCTCCACGAAGACGGCGGCGGGCTTGGTGATCCCGCTCTCGGGGTCGGTGAGCAGCCGCTCGATGTAGGTGAGTCCGACCCGGATCCCCTGGTCGCCGCCGAGGCCGAAGGGGCAGCGGTAGTCGTAGGGGTACGGCAGGTGGTGCACGTCCGGCATGAGCGAGGCCACCGGTTCCTTGGCGTCCAGGTTGCCGGTGAGGGCCAGCGAGCCGGCCGTCATGCCGTGGTAGGCGCCGTGGAAGGAGAGGACCGTGCGGCGGCCGGTGGCGGTCTTGAAGAGCTTGATCGCGGCCTCGGTGGCGTCGGCCCCGGCGGGCCCGCAGAACTGGGTGCGGAAGGTGTCCGCCATGGTGCCGGGCAGCTTCGCGTAGAGCGCCGACAGGAAGGCGTACTTG
Organism: Streptomyces cinereoruber; assembly: GCF_009299385.1. Classification (NCBI taxonomy): domain Bacteria; kingdom Bacillati; phylum Actinomycetota; class Actinomycetes; order Kitasatosporales; family Streptomycetaceae; genus Streptomyces; species Streptomyces cinereoruber. The sequence goes on from NZ_CP023693.1 coordinate 2,786,745, forward strand.
GCGGGGGTGGTGAGGTCGAGGGCCTGCTGCACCTGGCCGGATTCCAGGTAGGCGCGGACCCGGTCCAGGACCTTCGGGTGGTTGTGGCCGAGGGCGAGGGTGCCGGCGGCGGCCAGGCAGTCGAGGTACTCGGTGCCGTGGCCGTCGCGGACGCGGGCGCCCCGCCCGTCCTGGAGGACCTGGCCGAAAGCGGTCGCGTAGGTGCGGGCGCCGGATTCGCGGGCCCGGACGTACGCGTAGATCTCGTCCGGGGTGGGTGCGCTGTCCGGTGCGGGGGCGGTCGTGCGGGTGGTCACGTCATCACTTCCCAGGGGATGTACGGGCGTCCGCGACCATGACCTGGCCGAGGGCGATGCCGCCGTCGTTGGTCGGGACCTGTCGGTGGACGTAGGTGTCGAAACCGTCGGCGGTCAGCCCGGTCAGACAGTTGAGCAGCAGGAACTCGTTGAGGAACACGCCGCCGGAGAGGACGACCTGCCGGACGCCGGTCTCCTCGCGGAAGGCCCGGCAGCGGTCGCGGACCATCTCCACGACGGCGGTGTGGAAGCGGCGGCTGATCCGGTCGGCGGGCAGGCCGGCGGCGAGGTCGGCGGCCATGGCCCGGACCACGGGCCGGGGGTCGACCTCGACGGGGCCGTCCGGCTCCCCCTCGGGCGTACGGGCGTCGAAGCGGTACGCGGCCTCCGGGGTGGAGTCGCGGGCGAGCAGGCCCTCCAGCTCGATCGGCCCCTGGGCCTCGTACTCGGCGCGGGAGCAGACCCCGGCGAGCGCGGCGGCGCCGTCGAAGAGGCGGCCCATGCTGGAGGTGGCCGGGGAGTTGATCCCCCGGGCGGCCATGGTGGCGTACACGTGCCGCTGCTGCTCGTCCAGTGCGGCGAGGGCGGGGAAGGCGGCGACGGCCTTCTCCCGGTCGCCGTCGAAGGCGTCGAGGGCGAGGGCGTAGCCGGTGCGGACGGGTTCGCGGACGGCCTGGTCGCCGCCGATCAGGGGCAGCCGGCGCAGGCGTCCGACGCGCCGGTAGGCGGCGTAGTCGCCGAGCAGGAACTCGCCGCCCCAGACGGTGCCGTCCTCGCCGTAGCCGAAGCCGTCGAAGACGACGCCGAGGGTGGTGCCGGTGACGTGGTTCTCGGCCATGCAGGAGGCCATGTGGGCGTGGTGGTGCTGCACCTCGACCACGGCCCGCCCGGCGCCGTCCCCGTCCCCCGCTCCGTCTCCGTCGAGCGCCGCCCGGGTGGAGCGGAACTGCGGGTGCAGGTCGTGCGCGGTCAGGCGCGGCTCCAGGGCGTAGAGCCGGGCGAGGTGGCGGGCGGTGCGCCGGTGGGAGGCGAAGGTCTCGTCGTTCTTGAGGTCGCCGATGTGCTGGCTGAGGAAGACCTTGCTGCCGTGCGACAGGGCGACCGTGGTCTTCAGCTCGGCGCCGAGGGCGACGGCGGGCGCCACCTCGCGGCCGACGTCCACGGGGTACGGGGCGTAGCCGCGGGCCCGGCGGACGAACTGGAGCAGAGGCGCGTCGAGTTCGTCGTGGACGGAGAGCCGGACGACGGAGTCGTCCACGCGGATCTCGATGTCGCGGTCGTGGTAGAGGATGGTGTCCGCGATCTCGAAGAGCTGTTCCAGGGCCTCTTCGTTGCGGTACGCGATGGGGTAGCCGGAGATGTTGCCGCTGGTCATCACCAGGGCTTCCAGACCGGGTTCGTCCAGGAGCAGGTGGTGGTGGGGCGCCGACGGCAGCATGATCCCGAGGTTGGGGTTGCGGGGCGCGACCGACTCGGGCAGGGCGTCGGGCTGTTTGCGGGCGAGCAGGATGGGGCGGGCCGGGGAGCGCAGGACGTCGATCTCGTCCTCGGAGAGGACGGCGAGGCGCTGGGCGGTGGCCAGGTCGCGGACCATCACCGCGAAGGGCTTGGAGTCGCGGCGCTTGCGGCGGCGCAGCAGGGCGACGGCCTCGGGCTGGGTGGCGTCCACGGCGAGGTGGAAGCCGCCGACGCTCTTGACGGCGACGATCCCGCCGTCGGCGAGGACCTGGGCGGCGCCGCGCAGGGCGGTGTCGCCCTCGGTGGTGCGGCCCTCCCGGTCGGTGAGGAGGAGCCGGGGCCCGCAGTCGGGGCAGGCGTTGGGCTGGGCGTGGTAGCGCCGGTCGAGCGGGTCCTCGTACTCGGCCTTGCAGGCGGCGCACATGGTGAAGGAGGCCATGGTGGTGGCCGGCCGGTCGTAGGGCAGGTCCCGGATGATGGAGTAGCGCGGCCCGCAGTTGGTGCAGTTGATGAACGGGTAGCGGTGGCGCCGGTCGTTCGGGTCCCGCAGCTCGCCCTGGCAGTCGCCGCAGACGTGGGTGTCGGCGGGGAGCAGGGCGGTGCGGGCGCCGGAGTGTTCGCTGTGGACGATGGTGAAGGGGCCCGCGGGCACGCTGCCCGCGGGGAGCCCCCGGGTCACCACGACACCGTCGACGCGCGCGAGTTCGGGCGCGCGGTCCTTCAGGCCCGCGGCGAAGGCGGCCAGGGCGGCGTCCGGTCCGGACGCCTCCACGAGGACGCCCTCGGGGTCGTTGCGGACCCAGCCGGAGAGGCCCAGTTCGCGGGCCAGCTTGTAGACGAACGGCCGGTAGCCGACGCCCTGCACCACCCCGGTGACCCGCAGCCGCCACTCCTCGGTGCCCGGCGGGGAGGTCGCGGTGTCCGGCGGAGACGTCACGGTGCTCATGGTGATCCCCTCGCTTCCTGGTCGGGTCCTCAGCAGAGCCGGGGCAGTTCGGCCCCGAGGAGTTCTTCCAGCTGCGTCTCCCGGCCGTCGGCGTCCCGCAGCAGCACCAGGACCTCGGTGTCCTCGGAGATCTCGCCGATGGTCACGGCGTGCTCGCCGTACGGGAGGGAGCGCAGGGCCGCCAGGACGTCCGCCTCGGCGGCGGGGTCCACGAAGACGGCGAGGCAGCCCTCGTTGGCGCAGTGCAGCGGGTTGATGCCGAGCATGTCGGCCGCCATGGCGGTCTCGTGCTGGATCGGCAGGCTGGGGGTGTCGACCCGGATGGTGCGGCCGAGCTTCCCGGCGTACTCGTGGAGGACGGCGGTCAGTCCGCCGCGGGTGACGTCGCGCATGGAGCGGACGGCACCGGCCGGCACCCGGTCGAGGACCCCGTCGATGAGGTTGTTCAGCGGGGCGCAGTCGCTGTCCACGCGCTGCTCGAAGCCGAGGCCTTCGCGGATGGAGAGCAGGTGGACGGTGTGGTTGCCGATGGGGCCGCTGAGGATGACCTTGTCGCCGGGGCGCACGTCGGTCATGGAGAGCGGCTCGCGCTCGAAGACGCCGACGCCCGCGGTGTTGAGGTAGAGCTGGTCGGCCTCGCCCTTGCGGACCACCTTGGTGTCGCCGCCGACGATCTGCACGCCGGCCTCGCGGGCCGTCTCGCGGATCGACACGAGGACCTGCTTGAGGCGTTCGATCGGCAGGCCGGTCTCCAGGATCAGGCCCAGGGTGAGGTACTTGGGGCGGGATCCGGCCACGGCGAGGTCGTTGACCGTGCCGCAGACGGCGATCTTGCCGATGTCGCCGTTGCCGAAGAACGGCGGGTCGACGACGAAGGAGTCCGTCGTCATGGCGATGCGTCCGGTCTCGACCGGGAGGATCGCGCTGTCCTCCATGATGCCGACGTAGACGTCGCCGAGGGTGTCGGCGATGAGCTGGACCAGTTCCTGGCTCAGCTTCGCCCCGGTGCCGTGGTCGAGGAGGATCTCGTCACTGCTGCCGGCCGTGCTCGCGGTCATGGCTGCTCCTGGGTCGGGGAGGGTCGCGGTCACGGGGTCTTGATGTTCTTGCGGGGCAGGGCGCCCTCGGCGTCCAGGACGCTGATGACCTCGGCGGAGTCGGAGACGGTGGCGCAGTAGCCGTCCAGCCACTCCAGGGCGCGGTCCTTGTCCTCCTGGCGGGCGGAGACGACGCAGTCGGAGGGGACCCAGATGTTGTAGCCGCGGAAGAAGGCGTCGGCGGCGGTGGTCTGGACGCAGATCTGCGTCTGCATGCCGGTGATGAGGACGGTGTCGACGCCGAGGGCCTGGAGGCGCTCGTGCAGGTCCGTCTCGTAGAAGCCGGAGTCCTTGCTCTTCTCCATGACGACGTCCTCGGGGGCGAGGAAGTCCTCGATGACCTCGGCGCCGCGGGTGCCGCGCTGGACCGGGAGGTGCCCGTCGTAGCGCTCGGCGTTCGGGTCGTCGGGGTCGTTGACGAGCTGGAGGTGGAAGACGTGGTGGCCGCGGCGGCGGATCTCGTCCAGGAAGGCGGTGAAGTGCGGGGTGGCGGCGGCGACGGCCGCGACGCGCTCGGGGTTCTTCTCCACGAGCTCGTACTGGAGGTCGTTGGTGAGGACGGCGATCTTGGACATGGGTGTGCCCTTCGGTGAGGCCGTGCGGGTGTGTGGGCGCCGGGCGCGCGGAAGGGCGCGCCGGCGGGGTGCTCCGGACGTGCGGCGGCGCGCCGGGGGCCGGTCCGGGACGGCACGACGGGCCGTCCCGCGGCGCGCGCGGGTCCGGGAGCGGGGTGGAGACGTACGCGCCCGGGAACGCGGGGGCGTACGGGGAAAGGGGTGGTACGGGGAGAGGGGTCAGCCCGCGAGGGCGGCGCTCTCCTGCTGGGGCTCGTGCAGCCAGGTGCCGGTGGCCTCGAAGTGGGCCAGGACGTCGGCGATCCGCGCGTACAGGTAGTGGCCGGTGACGGCCTCGCGCCCGTCGAGGCGGGCGTAGTCGGGCAGCCGCCCGTACTCGCGGAAGCCGAGCCGCTCCCAGAGGCCGACGGGGCCGTCGCTGCGGACTTCGAGGGTGATGACCTCGCAGCCCATGGAGCGCGCCTTGTGCAGGGCCTCGGACCAGCCCTCCAGGAGGAACTGGCCCCGGCGGTCGGGGGCGATGACGCACCGTCGCATGTCGACGATGTGGCGGCGGGCCGGCAGCGGGGCCCGGGCGAGGGTCACCATGCCGACGATCCGGTCGTCCTCCTCGTCGCGGACCGCGAGGACGTCGATCGCTCCCTTGCGCAGGTCGGCGTCGAAGGCCCGCATCAGCGGCAGGCCCTTCTCCTGGCCGACGGGCTCGTAGAAGCCGAGGGTCTGCTCCTTGACCGCGACGGCGTCCATCAGCTCGATCATCTCGCGCATGTCCTTCTCGGACAGTTCGCGCGGCCATTCGTATCGCATGCGTCTTCCCGTGGGTGTGCCGGACGGTGGGCAGCCCGCAGGGACACCGGACACCGCCGCCCGCACCGCCCGGCGCCGCGGCGGGCGGCGCGGGGCGGGAGTGTGGGTACGCGGTGTCCGGTGCCGCCAGGGGGGTGTTCGGGTGCCGGAGGGGTCCGCGGCGCGTCCCGGGGCGTCGCCGCCTCCGGGGCCGCGGGCCCGGAACGTCAGACCGCGGCGGCCCGGGCCTGCAGGTTGGTCTGCACCGCTGCGGCGGGGGCGGCCTGCGTCAGCTGCGACGGGTCGGAGCCGAGGCCCAGGACCGTGGAGGCGTAGACCTCCACGAAGTACGAGACGAAGAGGGAGTTGATCTTCGTGAGGTGCTCCACGAAGCGCTCCTCGTCCTCCTCGGTCTTGATCACGCGCATGATCATGTTCCAGACCATGTCGACGTGGTCGTCGTCCTCGTCGAGCGCGAGGTGCGCGCGGGCGCCCTTGGTGTTGTTGGCGCCGACGTGCTGCTCCATGATGTCGAGCCAGTCGGGCTGGGTCTTGCCCGCGATGTACTCGAGGTAGAAGCCGCTGATCATCGAGGCGAGCGGGCCCTCGGTGGCGAGCGTGTAGTAGAAGTAGCCGTTCAGCAGCTCGGTGGCGAAGGTCGGACGGATCGCGTAGATCTCCTCGTCCGTCATGCCGACCTTGTGCAGGTCGCCGGCGAACATGCGGTCGTGGCGGCCCTCCTCGGCGCCGTACAGGCCCCATTCCTTGGAGAGCTGCGGGTCGCGGGTGGCCCAGTAGTTGGCGACCAGCGGGTCCACGGCGCGCTTGAGACCGATCCGGATCATGGTCTCCACGTTGTGGCGCTTGTAGAGGTCCATGTCGAAGCTGTTCGCGTCGAGCATGCCCTCCGCGCCCTTGCTCTTCTCGTAGAAGTCACGCTCGAACTTCAGGAGGAGCTCGTCCACGCGCTTGCGGAACTCGGGACGCTGGAGGCTGGAGTACGTGTTGTACGACTTGCTACGAGGCATGGTCATCCCCACCCGAGGTCGTTGATCACTTTGCTCTGGCCGGATCCGGCGAGGAATGCGCGCTCTTCCTGGGCACCGGTCCCCTGGACGAGAAGGAAGGACAGAGCCGCGGAAGCCGTGATGGCGAGAATGTTTCTCGCTGCACGTGCCATGGAAAACTCCTACCTTTCGGATGAGCGTTGAGGTCGTCAGCGCTTCGCCCATCCTCCGGCGGAAAGCCGTTTCTAGACCAGTCCCCTCTGGGATCATGTTGCTCCTGGCGGAAACATGACAGGGGGATACATTGAATGAAACCGGAAGAAGCGGTGCGATTAGCCCTCCACCGCTGCGTGAATCGGCGGATCGTTTGTACCGGTTCGCCTCGGAATCGCCCGGGTGCACGGTCGAGACCGCCGCGAAGGCGCTCGACATGGCGGCGCACGAGACCGAGGAAGCCGTCCGGGACCTGCGCGAACTGGGGCTCCTGAGCACCGGGAGCGCCGGCGGCGTCGGGCCGGAGCCACTGGTCCCGCATCCCGTGGACTTCGCCCGCGTGAAGGTCCTCAACCCGCTCCAGCGGGAGCTGAACCGCACCCAGGCGCTCGTCGACGAGCTCCGGAGCGGCCTGGACCAGCTGGAGTTGAGCACTCCGCGCGCGCAGCACGCCCACTGCTCGCTGGAGATCGTCCACGAGCTGTCCGACGTGCGCCGGCTGATCACCGGCTTCGCGGACGAGTGCTGCGACGAGGCGCTCTCCTCGCAGCCGGGCGGCGCCCGCGTGGAGGAGGTGCTCGCCGACAGTATGGACCGCACCACCAGGCTGCTCGGCCGGGGGGTCAGGATGCGGACGCTCTACCAGCACACCGCCCGCTTCAGCCCCGCGACCCTCTCGTACGTGGACCTGGTGACCCCCCTCGGGGCCCAGGTGCGGACCCTCGCGGGAGGTTTTCCGCGGTGCATCGTATTCGACCGGAAGGTCGGCATCCTGCCGCTCGTCGGCGACTCGAAAGGCGCCGTGATCGTACGGGACCCGCAGCTCGTCGCTTTCGTGGCGGAGGCCTTCGACCGGGTCTGGACGATCGCTTCCGACCTCTCGCCCGAGGAGCGCAGGTCCGACCGGGTCGCGGCCACGTCCGAAATCCAGCACGCCATCATCTCGCTTCTCACCCAAGGGGAATCCGACAAACGAATAGCCCAGGTCGTCGGAATTTCCCTGCGGAACTGCCAGCGGCACATCTCCCACATCATGAAAAGCATCGGTGCCCGTAACCGGCTGCACGCCGGCTACCTGCTCAGCAAGGAGCCGTTCAGCGGCCACTAGCCGGGCCGCCGGAGGGACTGCCGGACAGGTCGTCGGTCCGGCTGCCGGAGTGGGCGTCGGCCCGGCTGCCGGTCGGGACGTCGGCCCGGCTGCCGGTCGGGCCGCCGCCGGGCAGCCGGTCCCGGGGAGCCGTCTCCCGTTCCGCGGGCGTCGCCGCCGGCGGGGCGGGGGGCGGCGCGCCCCGCCACAGCGAGGTCAGCGCCACGCCGCCGACGAGCAGCGCCGCCGCGCACCAGCGCGCTCCGCTGATCCCCTCCCCCAGGAACAGGGCCGCCGCCGACATCCCGAAGACCGGGACGAGGAGCGAGAACGGCGCCACGGAGGAGGCCGGATAGCGGCGCAGCAGCCAGCCCCACGCGCCGAAGCCGAAGATGGTGACGGCCCAGGCGACGTAGGCGATGACGCCGAGGCCCGCCCAGTCGAGCCCGCGCAGCGCGGCGAGTCCCCGCTCGGGGCCCTCCACGAGGAGCGAGAGGACGAGCAGCGGCAGGACGGGCACGGTGCTGACCCAGACCATGAAGTTGAGCGCGTCGGGCGGGGAGGCCTTGCGGGTCAGGACGTTGGAGACGCCCCAGCAGACCGCCGCGCCGATCACCAGGAGGAAGCCCACCAGGGGGCCCGAGGTGCCCTCGTCGACCGCCGCGACCGCGATGCCCGCGAGGGCGATCGCCATGCCGGCCACCTTGACGCGGCCCGGCCGCTCCCCGAGGAGGGCGAAGGCGAACAGGGCCGTGAAGACCGCCTGGACCTGGAGGACCAGCGAGGAGAGCCCGGCCGGGGCCCCCAGGTCCATGCCGATGAAGAGCAGGCCGAACTTGGCCACGCCCAGGACGAGTCCGACGCCCACGATCCACTTCCAGGCCACCTTGGGGCGGCCGACGAGGAAGACGGCGGGCAGGGCGGCGGCGAGGAACCGGAGGGCCGAGAAGAGCAGCGGCGGGAAGTGGCCGAGGCCGATCTCGATGACGACGAAGTTGACTCCCCAGACGGCGGCGACCAGCGCTGCCAGGGCGATGTGTGCGGGGCGCATGGTCCGAGGATCCCCTCGGCGACCGTGTAGCACCAGCACGGATCGCTACATGGTTGGATGTAGCAGCGCTTCATCCGGCGCTTCGTCCCCGCTCCCCCGAGGCCTCCGAGGTGGTCACCGTGCTGGACATCGGCCGACTGCGGGCCCTGCACGCCGTCTCCGTCCACAAGACGGTGGGCGCCGCCGCCGAGGCCCTGGGCTACACCCCGTCCGCGGTCTCCCAGCAGATCACCAAGCTGGAGCGGGAGACCGGCACCACCCTGCTGGAACGGCAGGGCCGGGGCATCCGGCTCACCGACGAGGCCCACCAGCTGGCCGCCACCACGAGCCGGCTCCTCGCCCTGATGGAGGAGGCGGAGGTGCGCCTGGAAGAGCGGCGCGGGAAGCCCGCCGGACGGCTCGCGATCGGCTGCTTCCCGAGCGCGGCGCGCGGTCTGATGCCGCGGGCGCTCGCGGAGCTGACCCGGCGCCACCCCGATCTGGACGTCCGGCTCTCGGAGGTGGACACGCACCTGTCGGTGGACCTGGTGGCGCGGGGCGTGATCGACCTGGCGGTGGCGCACGACTGGGACATCGCACCGCTGCCGGCCCCGCCGGGGGTCGACCAGGCGGTGGTCGGCGACGACCTGTGCGACATCCTCGTCCCCCGGGAGCATCCGCTGGCGGCGCGGGAGTCGGTGCGACGGGAGGAGCTGGCGGGCGAGCGGTGGATCTCGCAGCCGCCGGGGTCGGTATGCCACGACTGGCTCGTCCGGACGCTGCGGGCGACCGGGTACGAGCCGCTGATCGTCCATCAGGCGGGCGAGAACCACACGCAGGTGGCCCTGGTGGCGGCCGGTCTGGGCATCGCCCTGGTCCCCCGCCTGGGGCGCGGGGCGCTGCCGCCGGAGGTGGCGCCGATCCGCCTGGACCCGATGCCGAAGCGGCGCCTGCACGCGATGTGGCGCACGGGCGCGGCCCGCCGCCCGGCGATCCGCGAAACGGTCCGCACCCTCCAGACCCTCTGGCCGTCCATAGCGACCCCGGCCTGACGGACCCGCCCCAGGCGACCGCGCCCCGCCCCCGCGCGGGCCCCGGCGGCGGTGACGCCCTGCGCGCGGCCGACGGGCGCCCGCGAACCACCCCCGGCCGAGACCGCCGCACAGGTCCCGCCGCCGGGCGCTCCCGTACGCCTCCACTCAGGCCCGCCGCCAGGCGATTCCCGCGCGGGTCCTTGACCTGGCAGTTACTTTCCGGCTATCCGTGTCCCCTTGGAAGTTTCCTTCAATCCCGCACGGCCGGAAGGAGCACCAGTGCACCACCGCGCCCCCGCACCCCCCTCCGCCACCGCCCCCGCTCCCGTCCCCTCCCGCCGCACCCTCCTCGCGGTCACCGCCGCCGCCGCGGTCGCCGCCGTCACCGGGGCGGGCACCCCCGTCCAGGCCGCGCCCGAGCGGTACGACGACCGGCGGCTCCGGCGGATCGTCGACCGCATGTCCCTGGAGGAGAAGGTCGGCCAGCTCTTCGTGATGCGGGTGTACGGGCACTCCGCGACCGCCCCGGACCAGGCCGACGTCGACGCCAACCTCGCCGAGATCGGGGTCCGCACGGCCGCCGAGCTGGTCGCGCGCTACCACGTCGGCGGGATCATCTACTTCACCTGGGCCCACAACACCCGCGACCCGCAGCAGATCGCCGACCTCTCCAACGGCATCCAGCAGGCGGCCCTCGCGCAGCCGACCCCCATCCCCGTGCTCATCTCCACCGACCAGGAGCACGGCATCGTCTGCCGGGTGGGCGAGCCCGCCACCCTGCTGCCCGGCGCGATGGCCCTCGGCGCCGGCCGCTCGCACGCCGACGCCCGCCGGGCCGCGGAGATCGCGGGCACCGAACTCGCCGCCCTCGGCATCCGCCAGAACTACGCCCCGGTCGCCGACGTCAACGTCAACCCGGCCAACCCGGTGATCGGCGTCCGCTCCTTCGGCTCCGACCCGCGCGCGGTCGCCGGCCTCGTCGCCGCCCAGGTGAAGGGGTACCAGCGGGCCGGGGTCGCGGCCACCTCCAAACACTTCCCCGGCCACGGCGACACCGCCGTGGACAGCCACTACGGCCTGCCGACCATCACCCACACCCGGGAGCAGTGGGAGGAGCTGGACGCCCCGCCGTTCCGGTCCGCGATCGCCGCCGGGATCGACTCGATCATGACCGCGCACATCGTGGTGCCCGCGCTCGACCCCAGCGAGGACCCGGCGACCCTCTCCCGGCCCATCCTCACCGGCATCCTGCGCGAACGGCTCGGCTACGACGGCGTGGTGGTCACCGACGCGCTCGGCATGGAGGGCGTGCGCACCAAGTACGGCGACGAGCGCGTCCCGGTCCTCGCCCTCAAGGCCGGCGTGGACCAGCTGCTCAACCCGCCGAAGCTCGACGTCGCCTGGAACGCCGTCCTGAACGCGGTCCGCACCGGCGAGCTGACCGAGGCCCGCCTCGACGAATCGATCCTGCGCATCCTGCGCCTCAAGGCGAAGCTGGGCCTGTTCCGGCGGGCGTACGTGACCCGGGCGGGCGTCGAGCGGGTGGTCGGCTCGAAGGCCCACCTGGCGCAGGCCGACCGGATCGCCGAGGCGACCACGACCCTGCTCCTCAACGAGGGCGGCCTCCTGCCGCTGCGCCCCTCCCGCCACCGCTCGGTCCTGGTCGTCGGCGCCGACCCGGCCTCCCCGTCCGGCACCACCGGGCCGCCCACCACCACCCTGGCGGCGGCCCTGCGGGAGCTGGGGTTCACCGCGACGGCGCTCCCCACCGGGACCGCGCCGACCACCACGAAGATCGACGAGGCGGTGGCCGCCGCGGCCGGCAAGGACGTCGTGGTCGTGGGCACGTACAACGTCACCGCGACCAGCACCCAGCGGACCCTGGTGGCGCGGCTCGCGGCGACCGGGGTGCCCGTCGTGACGGTCGCGATCCGCAACCCGTACGACGTCGCGCACCTGACGGGCCAGCGGGCGACCCTCGCCGCGTACTCCTGGACCGACGTCGAACTGCGCGCCGCCGTCCGGGTCCTGGCCGGGCGGGCGGAGCCCCGGGGCCGGCTCCCGGTGCCGGTGCAGAGCGCCGACGACCCGGACCGGGTGCTGTACCCGGTCGGGTACGGCCTCTCGTACCGCTGACGGAGGAAGACGGAAGAGGGGGCGCGCCCGCCCGGGCGCGCCCCCTCCCCGCGTCACCGGAGGCTACGGCCGCAGGCCGTGCTCCCGCGTCGCCCCCTCCTCGACCGCCCGGTCGAGGCGGGCGTCGAAGCGGGCCAGCGGCTGCGCCGCCTGCTCGGCCGGGGCGGGGACGCCGGCCCAGGCGAGGATGCGGGCGGTGGCCTTCGCGCGCTCGGCCTCGACCAGGCCGTCCACGTTCGCGCCGTGGTTGGCGCCCGGGGCCACGTACACGTAGCTGTCGCGCGCGCCCTTGCCCAGGCGGAACTTCTCGGATCCCCACGGGTCGTTGCCGCCGTAGACGAAGAGCATCTGGCGCGCGTTGTTGCGGACCCAGGAGTCCACGTCCTTCATGGCGCGCGGGTCGAACTTCATCGGGATCTCACGCGGCACGAAGTTGCGGGCGGGCTGGTAGCCGTAGCGGCTCAGGCCCTTGAGGTGCGGCTGCTTGATGAAGGGCGCGCCGAGCTGGGTGGCCGCCTGGTAGTAGTACGGCGTGTACGTCTCCAGGCCCTGGTCCGTGTAGGCGGCCCAGCCGGAGTAGGCGTCGATCGTGTCGTACACCTCGTCGTCGGTCGCCGTCCTCGCGACCGGGATCTGGTCGCAGACGTCCTGGCCGTAGTACTGCCAGAAGCCCCACACGAAGTCGAGGACGACGGCCTCGTAGGCCTTGTCGAGCGTGCCGACGGTGTTGAAGGTGGCGCCCTCGGCCTCGGCCCAGGCCTTGTACTTGGCCTGGAGGGGGCCGCGCCGGACGAGCGCCTCGCGCTGGAGGTCGTTCAGGCGGTCGCGGCACTCCTTGGTGCCGACGGTGGCGAAGAAGCGGTCGTAGGCCGAGTCCTCGTCGTTGACCACGTCGTTCGGGGCGACGTAGGCGACGACGCCGTCCATGTCGCGCGGGTAGAAGCGCTCGTAGTAGGTGGCGGTCATGCCGCCCTTGGAGGCTCCGGTGGAGAGCCACTTCTTGCCGTAGATCTTCTTCAGGGCGGTGAAGATCCGGTGCTGGTCGCTGGCGGCCTGCCAGATGTTCAGCTTCGACCAGTCGGCCGGCTGCGGCCGGGACGGGGTGAAGAAGCGGTACTCCATGGAGATCTGGTTGCCGTCGACGATCCGGGTCGGCTCGGCTCGGCTCGGCGTGGTGCTCAGGTTGTATCCGCTGGTGCGGAAGACGGTGGGGCGGTCCGTGTCCTTGTGGAGGACCGAGATCCGCTGCTGGAACGTGCCCTTCCACGGGCGCGCGTGGTCGATCGGCTGTTCGTAGTTCAGAACGAAGAAGCGGTAGCCGGCGTACGGCTTCTCCTCGATCAGGGTCATCCCGGGGATCGCCAGGATGCGGTCCTTGATGTCCTTGGCGGCCACCCGGTCGGCGGCCCTGCTCGGCGAGTCGGCGACGGACGCGGTGTCGGTGTCCGTGTCCGCGGCGGTGGCCACGCCGGTCGCTCCCACGGTGCCTATGAGCACCGAGAGCGACAGCAGCAGCCTGAGCGACGTGCGCATGCACCCTCCCCATGATTCACAACGGTGTCGCGAACCTAGCGGGGGCAACGTGTGGACCGCCAGACCCAGTTGGTCCTTACTGGGGAACTTTCCTGCGCATCAGCACAGGATCCGGACCGTCAGCACAGGATCCACCCCGTGGACGCCCCCCGGCCGGACACCGCGCCCGCCGCCCGGACGCAGCGGTTGAGGGCGTGGACGGTGAGGGGCCCGGCCTGGCGGTCGAAGCGGCCGGACTTGACGGCGGGGCGCCCGCCGCGCGGCTGGAGCGAGACGGACATGGCCCGGCGGGCCGCCGGGCCCCGGCCGACGGTGACGGCGCAGACGTACTGCCGGGTCCGGTAGAGGCGCAGTTCCCCGGTGGGGAAGGCGATCGTCCGGGTGGGCCGCCCCTGGCAGACGGAGGCGGCGTCGGCGGTGCCGGCCCCCGGGCCGCCGGGGAAGGGCAGCAGGAGCAGCGCGAGGGCGGTGAGCAGCGGTACGAGGACACGGGCGGTCGTCCGCCGCCCGCGCCGTGCGGTCGGCGTGTCGTCCGTGGCCATGCGGCCCCCTCCCGGGTGAAGCTCCGTACGGGCGTACGGATCTACGACGCGCCGGGGGGCCGAACGGTTGCCCCCGCCCCGGCTCAGGCCTCGACCCGCGCCGGCTCCGCCTCCCCCACGAAGGTGCTCCAGAGCTTCGCGTACCGCCCGCCCAGGGCGAGGAGTTCGTCGTGGGTGCCGTCCTCCGCGACCCGCCCGTGGTCCATGACGACCACCCGGTCGGCGCGGGCGGCCGTGGTCAGGCGGTGGGCGACGACGAGGGTGGTGCGGCGGCCCGCGATGCGGTCGGTGGCCTGGTTGACCTGGGCCTCGGTCGCGAGGTCCAGGGCGGCCGTGGCCTCGTCCAGGAGCAGGACGTCCGGGTCGACCAGCTCGGCGCGGGCCAGGGCGATGAGCTGGCGCTGCCCGGCGGAGAGGTTCCGGCCGCGCTCGGCCACCTCGTGGAGGTAGCCGCCGTCGAGCGTGGCGATCATCTCGTGGGCGCCGACCGCGCGGGCCGCCGCCTCCACCTCGGCGTCGGTCGCCTCGGGCCGCCCGTAGGCGATGGCGTCGCGGACCGTCCCGGCGAAGAGGTACGCCTCCTGGGGGACGACCCCGAGCCGGTGCCGGTACGCGGTGAGGTCGAGGTCCCGCAGGTCGGTGCCGTCGGCGGTGACCCGGCCGCCCGTGGGGTCGTAGAACCGCGCGACCAGCTTGACCAGGGTGGACTTCCCGGCGCCGGTCTCGCCGACGAAGGCGACGGTCTGCCCGGCGGGGATGCGCAGGTCGACCCCGGTCAGGGCCGCCTCTCCCCCGTCGCCGACGTCGTTGCCGTACTCAAAGGAGACGTCCTCGAAGGCGATCTCGCCGCGCAGCGAGGGCACGTCCCGGGGCGCGTCGGCGGCGGCCGTCGACGTGGGCTCCTGGAGGAGCTCCTGCATCCGCTTCAGGGAGACGGCGGCCTGCTGGTAGCCGTCGAAGACCTGCGAGAGCTGCTGCACGGGCGCGAAGAACAGGTCGATGTAGAGGAGGTAGGCGACGAGGGCGCCGGTGGTGAGCGTCCCGGCCTCGATGCGGTTCGCGCCGACGACCAGGACGGCCGCGGCGGCGGCCGAGGACAGCAGGGTGACGAACGGGAAGTAGATCGAGATGAGCCACTGGCCGCGGACGCGGGCCTCGCGGTAGGAGTCGCTGCGCTCCGCGAACCGCTCGGCGCCGTCCCGCTCGCGGCGGAAGGCCTGCACGATCCGCAGCCCGGCGACCGACTCCTGGAGGTCGGCGTTGACGACGCTGATCCGCTCGCGCGCCAGCTCGTACGCCTTCACGCTGGAGCGCCGGAAGAAGTACGTGGCGACGGCGAGGACCGGCAGGGTCGCGAAGACCACCAGGGCGAGCTGGAGGTCGAGCACGAGCAGCGCGACCATGATCCCGAAGAAGGTCACGACGGAGACGAAGGCGGTGACCAGGCCCGTCTGGAGGAAGGTGGACAGGGCGTCCACGTCCGTGGTCATCCGGGTCATGATCCGGCCGGTCAGCTCGCGCTCGTAGTAGTCCAGGCCGAGCCGCTGGAGCTGGGAGAAGATCTTCAGGCGCAGGGCGTAGAGGACCCGCTCGCCGGTGCGGCCGGTCATCCGGATCTCGGCGGTCTGCGCGACCCACTGCACGAGCACGGTCAGCAGGGCGAGCGCGGAGGCCGCCCAGACGGCGCCGATCGCGAGCCGGTTCACGCCCTCGTCGATGCCGTGCCGGATCAGGACGGGCAGCAGGAGGCCGGTGCCGGCGTCGAGGGCGACCAGGCCGAGGCTGATGAGCAGCGGCAGGCCGAAGCCCCGGAGCAGCCGGCGCAGGCCGTACGCGTCCTCGGGGGCCACGGCCCGCGCCTCGTCCACGTCGGGGACGTCGGTGGCGGGCGGCAGGGCCGCGACGGCGGCGAGCAGTTCGGGGGTGGCCCCGGGCACGGGGCTCTCCCGGCCCGCGTCCCCGTCCCGTACCCACAGGGCGGGGGTGATGCCGCGCTCGGCGTCGAACTCGGCGTCCAGCTCGTCCCGCAGCGTGTGGTCCTCGGCGGGTGCGGGCGGGGTGACGTGGCCGGGCGAGACGGCGCCCAGCTCCTCGGGGTCGGTGAGCAGGCGCCGGAAGAGCGGGGAGCGCTCCTCCAGCTCCTCCTGGGTGCCGATGTCGGCGAGGCGTCCGCCGTCGAGGACGGCGATGCGGTCGGCGAGGTTGAGGGTCGAGCGGCGGTGGGCGATGAGCAGGGTCGTACGGCCCGCCATGACCGACTTCAGGGCCTCGTGGATCTCGTGCTCGACGCGGGCGTCCACGGCGGAGGTGGCGTCGTCGAGGAGGAGCAGCCGGGGGTCGGCGAGGATCGCGCGGGCGAGCGCGACGCGCTGGCGCTGGCCGCCGGAGAGGGTCAGCCCGTGTTCGCCGACCTTGGTGGCGTACCCGTCGGGCAGCTCGGCGATGAACCGGTCGGCCTGGGCGGCGCGGGCGGCCGTCTCGATCTGCTCGTCGGTGGCGTCCGGGACGCCGTACGCGATGTTGGCGCGGACCGTGTCGGAGAAGAGGAAGGAGTCCTCGGGGACCAGGCCGACGGCGGCGCGCAGCGAGTCGAGGGTCAGCTCGCGCACGTCGTGGCCGCCGACGAGGACGGCGCCCCGGGAGACGTCGTAGAAGCGGGGCAGGAGGAGGGAGACGGTCGACTTGCCGGAGCCGGAGGCGCCGACGACGGCGACGGTCTCGCCGGGCCGGATCTCCAGCGAGAACCCGTCGAGGACGGGCCGCCCGTCCTCGTACGCGAAGGAGACGTCGTCGAACTCGACGGTGGCGGGCGCGTCGGCCGGCAGCTCCTTGGTGCCGTCCTTCACCACCGGCTCGGTGTCGATGAGGTCGAGGACGCGTTCGACGCCGGCGCGGGCCTGCTGGCCGACGGTGAGGACCATGGCGAGCATGCGGACCGGGCCGACGAGGGAGGCCAGGTAGGAGGAGAAGGCGACGAAGGTGCCGAGGGTGATCTGCCCCTGGTAGGCGAGCCAGCCGCCGAGGGCGAGGACGGCGACCTGGCCGAGGGCGGGCACGGCCTGGAGGGCGGGGGTGTACCGGGAGTTCAGCCGGACCGTCCGCAGCCGGCCGGCGAAGAGCCTGCGCCCGGCCTCGCGGATCTTGCCGGTCTCCTGGTCCTCCTGCCCGAAGCCCTTGACGACCCGGACGCCGGACACGGCCCCGTCCACGACCCCGGCGACCAGGGCGGCCTGCTGCTGGGCGTGCCAGGTGGCCGGGTGGAGGCGGGTGCGGCTGCGCCGGGCGATGTACCAGAGGGCGGGGGCGACGGCGAGGGCGACGAGGGTGAGCGGCGGGGAGAGCCAGGCCATGACGCCCAGCGAGATCAGGAAGAGCAGGACGTTCCCGATGGTCATCGGGAGCATGAAGAGCAGGCTCTGGATCAGCTGGAGGTCGGTGGTGGCCCGGCCGACGACCTGCCCGGTGGACAGCTCGTCCTGCCGTCGTCCGTCGAGCCGGGTGATCGTGCCGTACATGTCGGTGCGCAGGTCGTGCTGCACGTCGAGCGCCAGGCGCCCGCCGTAGTAGCGGCGGACGTAGGTGAGGGCGTAGACGAGGACGGCGGCCCCGATCAGGAGCCCGGTCCAGGTGGCGAGGTCCCGGGTCTTCGTCCCGATGACGTCGTCGATGATCACCTTGGTGAAGAGCGGCACGAGGGCGAGGACGCCCATGCCGACGAGGGACGACCCGAGCGCCAGGAGCGTGTTCGCCCGGTACCGCCAGGCGTACCCGGCGAGCCTGCGCGCCCACCCCTGCTGTTTCTCCCCGACCGCCACGTGTGACCTCCCGTACGTCCTGCTCTACCGGAAGCCCCAACGCGGCCGACGTGCGATTTCATCCCGCCGCAACAAAGACGGGACCGTGGTCCTAGGACCCTTCCCGGCGTCCGGCGGGCGTCAGCAGTAGCAGTTGCTCGCGTAGTACGCGAAGGCGAGGACGACCGTGGTGGTGACGACGGCGGCGCTCGCCAGGCGTCCCTTGCGGTGCCGCTCGGAGCCCCGGAACATCTCCCAGAGGCCGTACCCCGTGAAGAGGGCGAAGAGCCCGCCACCGGCGCCGGTCAGAGCCGGGCTCACGCTCCAGCCCCAGGCAGCCAGGAACACCAGGCCGACGAAGAGCCCACAGGCCAGGAACTGCAGCACCAGTTCGCCCGCGGTCTCGACAACGAACTCCTTCAGAAACTCCACGCCCCTTCCCGCCACGACTCCCCCTCGCGCACCCACCACGAACCGTCGGCGGGAAGGACCCGCGCGGGGCCGGAAGGGTTGCCCCCCGGGGCCGTCCTACAGGTGCGTCGGTTCGAACATCCGCAGCAGGGCCGGGAGGACCACCACCGAGGGGCCCGGGGTCGCGAGGGACTTCGCGAGGTCGGCGGTCAGGGTGTCGGGGGTGGTGAGGACGCCGGGGACGCCGAAGGACTCGGCGAGGGCGACGAAGTCCGGGCGGGTCAGCTCGGTGCCGGTGGCCTCGCCGTACGCGTCGGTCATGTACTCGCGCAGGATGCCGTAGCCCCCGTCGTCCACGATCAGCCACGTCACGTCGAGCCCGTACTGCCTCGCCGTCGCCAGCTCCGCGAGCGAGTACATCGCGCCGCCGTCGCCGGAGACCGCCAGGACCGGCCGGGAGGGGTCGGCGACGGCCGCGCCGAGGGCGGCGGGGAAGGCGTAGCCGAGGCCGCCGGCGCCCTGCGCGGAGTGCATGGTGTTCGGGTGCCGGGCGTCGAAGGCCGACCACGCCCAGTACGCGAGGATCGTCATGTCCCAGAAGCTCGGCGCCCGGGCCGGAAGCGCCTCGCGCACGGCGGCGACGACCCGCTGCTCCAGGCCGAGGTCCTGGGCGTCGATCCGGTCCCGGACCCGGCCGAGGACGGCCGCGACCCGCTCGGGGGCGGTCGGGTCGGTGCGCTCCCCGACCGTCTCCAGGATCGCCTGGAGCGCGAGCCGGGCGTCGGCGTGGATGCCGAGCGCCGGGTGGTTGGACTCCAGTTTCCCCGCGTCCGCCTCGATCTGGATCACCCGGCCGCGCGGGGCGAAGGTGTGGTAGTTCGAGGACAGCTCGCCGAGCCCGGAGCCGACGACGAGGAGGACGTCGGCGTCCTCCAGGAAGTCGGTGGTGTGCCGGTCCTCCAGCCAGGACTGGAGGGACAGCGGGTGCTTCCAGGGGAAGGCGCCCTTGCCGCCGAAGGTGGTGACCACGGGCGCGTCGATCCGCTCCGCCAGGGCCCGCAGCTTCCCCGACGCGTCGGAGCGGACGACCCCGCCGCCCGCGACGATCACCGGCCGCTCGGCGTGCGCGAGCAGATGCGCGGCCACCGCCGTCAGCTCGGGGCGCGGCACGACGTCCTCGGGGGTCGCGTCCATCGCGGTGACCACCGGCAGCGTCGTCTCCGCCGTGAGCACGTCCTGCGGGATCTCCACCCATACGGGCCCGTGCGGGGCGGTGAGCGCCGACTCCCAGGCGGCGGCGATCGCGGAGGGGATCTGGGACGGCGTACGGGCCGTGTGGACGGACTTCACGACGTCCCGGAAGGAGGCCTGCTGGTCGCGCAGCTCGTGCAGGTAGCCGCGCCGCCCGCCGCCGAGCCCGGCCGCCGGGACCTGGCTGGCGATCGCGACGACCGGCGCCGAGGCGGCGGCCGCCTCCTGGAGCGCGGCGAGCGACAGGAGCGCGCCGGGCCCGGTGGAGAGCAGCAGCGGGGCCGCCTCGCCGGTGATCCGGCCGTACGCGTCGGCGGCGAAGCCCGCGTTGTTCTCGGCCCGCAGACCGACGTACCGCAGCGGGGAGCGGCGCAGCGCGTCGAACGTGCCGAGGGCGTGCTGCCCGGGGAGCCCGAAGACGGTGGTCGCGCCGAGCCCGGACAGGGTCTCGACGACGAGGTCCCCGCCGGTCCGCCCCGGGGGCGGGTTCAGGGCCGCCTCGATCTGGGCGGGCGTGGGGCGCAGGACCAGGTCGTGGTCGTGGGTCATGGCGGGTCCCTCGGGGCGGTGGCGGGGTCGGTCGGGTACGGCTGACAGCCACAAGTGTCGCGCGGGGCGGGAGCGGGGGCGGCCCGTGCCCCGCCCGGGACGGGGCCGCACCCCGCCCCGCGCGTCCGCCGGCTACTTCGCCGCGCGGCCGGCCGCGATCTGGCGGGACATGATCGTCGTCAGCTCGTACGCCGTGTGGGAGGCGGCGACGGCGGTGATCTCGGCGTGGTCGTAGGCCGGGGCGACCTCGACCACGTCGGCGGAGACCAGGTTGCAGGAGGACAGGCCCCGCAGGATCTCCAGGAGCTCGCGGGAGGTCATGCCGCCCGCCTCGGGGGTGCCGGTGCCGGGCGCATGGGCCGGGTCGAGGCAGTCGATGTCGATGGAGATGTACAGCGGGCGGTCGCCGATGCGCTGGCGCAGCTGGTCGGCGACCTCGTCGGCGCCGCGCCGGTAGACGTCGGCCGAGGTGACGATGCCGAAGCCCATCTTCTCGTCGTCGGTGAGGTCCTGCTTGCCGTACAGCGGGCCGCGCGTGCCGACGTGCGACAGCGCCTCGGTGTCGAGGATGCCCTCCTCGACGGCCCGGCGGAACGGGGTGCCGTGGGTGTACTCGGCGCCGAAGTACGTGTCCCAGGTGTCGAGGTGCGCGTCGAAGTGGAGCAGGGCTACGGGGCCGTGCTTCTTGGCGACCGAGCGGAGCAGCGGGAGCGCGATGGTGTGGTCGCCGCCGAGGGTCATCATGCGGGCGCCGGTGCCGAGGAGTTCGTCGGCGGCGGCCTCGACGGTCTCGACGGCCTCGTTGATGTTGAACGGGTTGGCGGCGATGTCACCGGCGTCCGCGACCTGCGCGAGGGCGAACGGGGAGGCGTCCTGCGCCGGGTTGTAGGGGCGGAGCAGGCGGGAGGCCTCGCGGATGGCGTTGCCGCCGAAGCGGGCACCGGGCCGGTAGGAGACGCCGCTGTCGAAGGGGACGCCGACCACGGCGACGTCGGCGGTGCCGACCTCGTCGAGCCGCGGCAGCCGGGCGAACGTCGCGGGACCGGCGTACCGCGGGACGCGGGACGAGTCGATCGGGCCGCGGAAGGCGTTCTGGTCGCTGCTCATGGTCGGGTCCTCCTGCAAGGTGGGGTGGGGGCTCCGGCGCGCCGGACACCACGACGGTAGGCGGTGGAAAAGCGGCGCAGAAGTGTACGTTTCCTCCACTGTACGAGCGCGTGGTGTACGAAGGGTCCATGACGACGAGCCCCGCGCACCCCGCCTCCACTCCCCCGGCCCCGCCGGTCCCGCTGGCCGCGCTGCTGGCCCGCCGGGATCTGGGCCTGCGGCTGCTCGCCGGCCCCGGGGACGTGCCGCTGCACTGGGTGCACACCTCGGAGATGGCCGACCCGTACCCGTACCTGCTCGGCGGGGAACTCCTGATGACGGCGGGCGTGCAGCTCACCGATCCGGCGCGGTACGTGGAACGGGTGGTGGAGGCGGGGGCGGCGGCGCTCGCGTTCGGGGTGACGCCGGTGTACGACACGGTCCCGGCGGAGCTGGTCGAGGCCTGCGAACGCCGGGGCCTCCCGCTCCTCGAAGTACCGCCGCGGACCCCGTTCACGGCGGTGGCGCGGGCGGTGTGGCGGCTGATGGCGGAGGCCCGGCTGCGCGAGCTGCGCCGGGTGACGGAGGCCCAGCAGTCCCTGGCGACGGCGGCGGCCCGGCCGGCCCCGGTCCCGGCGGTCCTCGGCGCGCTCGCCGCCCGGCTCGGCGGCCGGGCGGTGCTCCTGGCCCCGGACGGCACGGAGTCGGCGGCGGCCGGCCGGGAGGTCCCGCCCGAGGCGTCCCGGGCGCTGCGGGAACTGGCGGGGGTCCTGGGCCCGCGCCCCGGCGCCCCGGCGTCGGCGAGCGGGGAGAGCGAGGGCCTGCGCCTGGCGGCGTACGCCCTGGGGAGCGGCGACGGCCCGACTCTGGGGGTGGCGACGGACCGGCGGGACCCCGGCGACCACACGATCACGGGCGTCGCGGTGGTCCTGCTCTCCCTCCTGACGGCCCCGCACCGGGGCGCGGACGCGGCGGTACGGGACGGGGCCCTGGTCCGGCTCCTCCTGGGCGCCTCCCCGGCCGAGGCGGCGGCGGACCTGGACCCGGGCCCGTGGACGGTGGTCCACGCGCGGGGCGGCGACGGCACCCCGTTCGCGGCGGCGGACCTGGCGGCGTCGCTGGGGACGGCGCTGGTGGCCTCCGGCACCGGGGCGGAGGCCCTTGGGGAGGCAGGAGCGGCCCGTGTCTCCGGGGCGGCCCCCGCCTCCGTACGACTCCTTCTGCCCGCTTCTTCCCCCGTCACCGCGCGCCCCGGCTGGCTCCTCGGCGTCTCCGCCCCGGCCGGGGCCGGGGACCTCTCCGCCGCCGACCGGCAGGCGGCCCGGGCCCTGCGCCGCGCGGAGGCGACCAGGAGGCCCCTGGTCCGCCACCGCCCGGGCGGCCTCGCGTCCCTGGTGGACCCGGACGAGGCCGCCGCCCACGCCCGGACCCTCCTCGCCCCCCTGAACGAACCCCTGAGGGAGACCCTGCGCGCCTGGCTCTCCCTCCACGGCAGTTGGGACCGGACGGCGGTGGCCCTGGACGTGCACCGCAACACCGTCCGCCAGCGCATCACCCGCTGCGCGACCCTCCTGGACCGGGACCTGGACGACCCGGACGTACGGACGGAGCTGTGGTTCGCGCTCCGGTGAGGGCTCACTGCCCGGGGTGCTCGGCGCGGACGGCCACCGTCGCGAGCCGCGCACCCCGGCTCCGCGCGACCCGGTGCACCTCGCGCAGGGACTCCGCCAGGCGGGCGACGACGTAACGGAGTTGCTCGGGGGTCGCCGAGCGATCGCCCAACAGATCCTCCACGTGCCCGAGCAGATCGACGGCCATGCCGAGCTGCACGCTCTCGACGTTGTCGGCGACGCGGGAGACGTACCCCTCGCCGTCACCGACGAGGTAGCAGGGCTTGCCCCCGTCACCGGTCCAGGGGAGCAGACGGGCGCCGTCCGTGGTGTGCGGGTCGGGCATCCGGGCGACACGGTGCAACACGTCTTCGACTCCTGCGCGGTCGGGGTCCACGCCCCGGGCCGTTCACGCCGGCCGCGGGGGACTTCGCTCCGTAGCGATTCCCTCACAGCGTGAGACCGCCGGGGCTACCCTGAACAGGGGGTTCGAGGTGACGGGCCTTTTGTCACGGAGGAGTCGACGATGAGCAACGTCTACGGGGAGTGGCTGAAGGCGCGACGCGGGGCCGCCGGCCTCACCCAGCAGGAGCTGGCCGACATCGCGATCATGACCCGTTCGCACATCGCCCACATCGAGGCGGGCCGCCGGATCCCGTCCCGGGAGGACGCGCGGAGACTGGACGCGGCGCTGGGCACGGGCGATGTCCTGCAGAGCTTCCTGCCGCAAGAGGACGACACGATCGCGGACTACTTCGAGCCCGCCCGCCAGCTCGAACAACAGGCGACCATGATCAGGGAGTTCGGGTGCACCTTCGTACCCGGCATCCTCCAGACGAGGAGATACGCGGCCGCGGTCCTGGGCACGACCTTCCCTCCCAGGAGCGACGAAGAACGTGACAGGCACGTCGTCACACGGATCGAGCGGTCCAAGATCCTGGCGGATCCGGTGACGCCCGTGGTGTGGGCGCTGCTGGACGAGATGGTGCTACGGCGTCCGGTCGGCGGCCGGGAGGTCATGGCCGAGCAGATCGCGCACATCGTCCGGTTGGCGGAGAGCAGGCGCGTACGCGTGCACATCCTCCCCCTGAGCCTCGGCGTCCATCCGCTCATGCAGGGCATGCTGACGTTGATGTGGTTCGAGGACCAGCCACCGGCCGCGTACAGCGAGGGCGTCTCGTTCGGCAAGCTGCACGACTCCCCGTCCGTGGTCCAACGCCTGCAAAGTGTTTACGATCTGGCGCTGGGCGACGCACTGCCCTCACAAGAGTCACTGACCCTCATGCGGGCGATCGCGAAGGAACACGAAGACCATGAGTAAGCCCACGATCCCCGACGCCTCCACGTTGAACGGCTGGCGCAAGTCGTCGTACAGCGGGAACGAGTCCGGAAGTTGCGTGGAAGTCCTGGACAACCACCCGGCAGGCGTCCCGGTCCGGGACTCCAAGTCCCCCCACGGCCCCGCCCTCCTCTTCCCCTCCGGCGCCTGGTCGTCGTTCGTGACGGCCGTGAAGGCAGACGGCTGACTGCCCGGTCACCCGCACCCGGCCAGGCCCGAGACCTCGACAGCGGATGGCTTAGCGCTGCCGCGCAAGGACGTACCGCTCGCCCGAATCCGGCTCGCCGATCCAGGTGAAGACCGTCGGGTGTTCCTCCGTACCGCCGATGTCCCAGCCGAAGGACAGGCCCTCGCAGTCCGCGATGCCGAGCTCGTACGGCCGATCGACGCCCTCGTTCTCGGCCAGCTGCCATTTCCCGGTGCAGTCGCGCGCACCGGACCGCTCGCCCGTGGCCCCGTGCTCGTTGACGCCCTTCGCCGTCACCGTGCCGTCCGCCTCGAAGCGGAGGCTTCCGCCGTCGCCGTCCGTCCAGGTGCCGACCATGTCGGCTTCAGTGAGCCGGGGCGGTTCGTAGATCTTGAGGATCCCGGAGCCGTACGCCGCGGCCCCGGCCGCAAGCGTCACCGCGAGCAGCCCCAGACCGCCCAGCGCCACGCTCCCGAGCACCCGCCATCGGGCCCCGGGCTTTCCGGGGTTCCCCGCCGCCCGGGCGTACAGGGTCGCGGGTGCCGACCCGATGATGAGGCCGAGGGCAAGGACGGGGTAAACGAGCAGGTCGCCGGGGCCGTCGAAGCCGGCCGGGAGGATGCAGGAGCCGATGAGCAGCGCGAGGGCGACGGCGACGACCGCCACAGTGGCCAGGGTGAGCCGCCAGCTGTCGCGCCGACCCGTACGGCGGGCCACCGCACGCCCGAGGAGGACGAGGGGAAGCACCGCCGTCGCCGAACCGACCAGCCCTGCGATCGTCGAAATGACTGCCAGCAGCACGAGCGCGAATACGGCGCCGAACAGCCATCCGAGGCCGCCTTCGCCTCCGTGGGACTCGAACTGCAAGCTGTACAGGATGCCGACCAGCGCGGCGATCACGGCCTCGGCCCCGATTGCCACAGCCCCGACGGTGAACACCGCGGCGTTCCCGCCGTCCGGAGGCCGCACGGGCATGAACCCCTGCGGCGGCACACCCGGATTCCCAGGAGCCCCCGGCGGTGTCGGCTCCCATGTCGGCGGCGTGGTCTGCGTCATGCGTCCCCCTGTGTCCAGGCACATCATGCACCCGGGCACACCGGCGTGATCAAAGGGGGGAGCGAAGCGCTCGCTTCCCGCGATCGAGCAGCGACCCCGAGCCTCGCACCCGGAACCGGCGGGCGGTCGCGGCATCCCTCAGAGCGGGCCAGAGCTCCGCCAACCACGGTTCCGTCCCCGTGGAAGGCGGCAGCCCCGGGGGCAAGGAGTCGTGGAGGCGGGCCGTCTCGGGCTCCGGATCCCGGCAGCGCACCAGGGTTTCCGGTACCTTCCCCTCCGGCGCGGCCGCCGAGACGCTCCGGAGGAACATGACGTTCGCCGCCACGGGCCAGTGAGGCTGATCGTCCGTTCCCGTCACGCCCGAGGAGCCGTCGTTCCCCGTGGCGAGCGCCCAGGGGTCGGGGGCCAGGAACCTCACCTCCCCCACGCCGGTGAAGGACGCCGCGGCCGGCCCTCCGGCCGTCAGCGCCTCGTACGCCGGCGTCTGACCGCCTCGGGCGCCGCCGCCCACTCCCCGTCGAAGTTCCCCGTGATCCGGCAACCTCTCACATCGCCGGATCCGGAGACCTCCGTGCGGGGAACATCAGGGCCAGAGCTTGTTCACGGCGGTGGTCGTGGTCTTCCGGAAGGCCTTCAGCGGGGCGTCCTTCAGGTCGCCCATCTGGCCCCAGCGGACGAGGGTGACGGTGCGTCCGTCGCGGCCGACGGAGAAGAGGTGGACGTCGGTGCTGCCGATCTGCGGGTCGGCGGTGTCCAGGCTGTACACCCAGGCGCCCTCCTCGACGGCGAGCTTGCCGTGGTAGGCGCTGACGGCGTCCAGACCCGGGTTCTGCTGCTCCAGGAGGGGCCCGCAGCCGGCGAGGGCCTTGCGGAGCGTGGCGACCAGCTTCACGGCGTCGGCCTCGGTGCGGGCGACGGTGGTGACCTGGACGCCGTTGGTGTCGAGCTCGGTGCTGAACTCGCGGTAGCGGGTGTTCTGCGCCGGGATCTTGTACGGGGCGCAGAGGACCCCGCCGTTCTCCGGGACGCCGGCGAAGACCTGGGTGGCGGTCCACGGCGTCGACGACGGCGGCATCTGGGAGGCGGCCAGGAAGGCGGGCTGGGCGGCGGCCTGCGCCGGGGCCGTGGCGAGGGCCGCGAGGCCCAGGGCGGCAGCGGCGGTCGCGGCGAACGCGGTGCGGAGCTTGTTCATGGTGGTGGATCCCCCGTGGGTCGTTCGGTCAGTGCTCCACCAGCGTCGGGGGCGGCGCCCGCCTCCCGCAACGGCGACGCGCCCTTCACCCGTCCCGGAACCATTCCACCCCCGCTGACGTGCAAGGACGTGAAGGGTGGGACGCACGGTCAAGGGGGATGGAATGCCGAAGGACACCGCCGTCGAGGAGTTCGCACGGCTCGTGCGCGCGCTGAAGGCGCGGGACGGGAGGAGTTACGAGGCGCTGGGCCGGCGCCTGAGCGTCAGCGCGTCCACCCTCCACCGCTACTGCTCCGGCGCGACCGTCCCGGAGGAGTACGCCGTGGTCGACCGCCTCGCCCTGCTGTGCGGGGCGGACGAGGAGGAGCGGCGGGCCCTGGAGACGGCCTGGACGGAGGCGGACCGCGCCCGCCGCCGGGCGGCTCCGCCCGTACCTACGCCCGCGCCTACGTCTGTACCGTCCGCGCCGGAGCCGAGCCCGGAGCCGAAACCTGAACCGGAACCGTCCGCGCCGGTGTCGAGCCCGGACCCCGAACCGACCGCGCCGGAACCGAGCCCCGCCCCCGAACCGGCCCCGGCCGCGCCGGAGGCGCCCCGCCCCCGCCGCACCCCCTCCCTCCCCGCCCCCCTCCTCGTCACCGCCGCCGTAGCCCTCGTCGTGCTCGCCCTCGCCGCCGCCCTGCTCGGCCACCCCTCCCGCACGCCTTCCGCCCCCACCACAGCACCCACCTCCTCCCCCTCCCCCGGAAAGGAACAGCCCCTCCCCTTCACCTGGACCATCGGCTCCCAGCTCTGGCAGGGCGACTGCGGGCACACCTACCTCGTGGACCGGGCCCCGCGCGCGGTCGCCCCGCCGCCGGTCACGGCCGACGCCAGGGCGTGGGCGGGGGCGCACGGGGCCGTGCACGGCGGGGAGACGCTGGTGCGGGTCACGGTCCAGGGCCGTTCGCCGTCCACCGCCGTCGTCCTCCACGCCCTGCACGTCCGCGTGGTCGGCCGGGCCGCGCCGCCGCCGTGGGACGCGTACCGGATGGGCGAAGGCTGCGGCGGCGCCGTCACCCCGCGCCACTTCGCCGTGGACCTCGACCGGCCGCGCCCGCTCGCCCGGCCCGTCGACGGGCACGACGCCTCCGGCGCCGAGTCCCGGACGATCCCGGCCGTGTCCTTCCCGTACAAGGTCACCGCCTCCGACCCCGAGGAGCTGCTCGTCTCCGCGCGGACGGCGGGCTGCGACTGCCGCTGGTACCTGGAGCTCGAATGGAGCAGCGGGGACCGGTCGGGGACGGTAAGGATCACGGATGGCGGGAAGCCCTTCCGTACGAGCGGGATCGCGGGGAGGCCGGCGTACGCGTACGACACCGTCGAAGGGCGCTGGATCACAGCCGCGGAGTCTGGACAGAGCGGGTGACCGGTGGGTAACTTCGTCCGGTAAAGGCTGAGCAAGCGCTTAGGCAGATGCCCGGGCGTCGGAGCGACCGGCCGGACCAGGACAGGAACCGAAGGAGGCGGCTCGTGCGCCGTACCGTATTCAACGAGGACCACGAGGCGTTCCGGGAGACCATCCGGGCCTTCATCGAGGCCGAGGTCGTCCCGGTCTACGACGAGTGGTTCGCGGCCGGCCAGGCGCCCCGCGACTTCTACTACAAGCTCGGCGAGCTGGGCATCTTCGGCATCAACGTGCCCGAGGAGTTCGGCGGCGCGGGCCTGGACACCCACAAGTTCGAGGCCGTCCTCTACGAGGAGACCTCGCGCGCGGGCGTCCAGTTCGGCGGCTCCGGCGTCCACGTCCTCCTGGCCCTGCCGTACATCAAGATGCTGGCCACCGAGGACCAGAAGAAGCGCTTCCTGCCGAAGTTCGTCTCCGGCGAGGAGATGTGGGCGCTCGCCATGACCGAACCGGGCACCGGCTCCGACGTCGCGGGCATGAAGACCACCGCCAAGCTCTCCGAGGACGGCACCCACTACGTCCTCAACGGCGCCAAGACCTTCATCACCGGCGGCGTCCACGCCGACCGCGTGATCGTCTGCGCCCGCACCTCCGCCCCGTCGGCCGAGGACCGCCGCTTCGGCATCTCGCTCTTCGCCGTGGACACCAAGTCCGAGGGCTACTCGATCGGCCGCAAGCTCGACAAGCTCGGCCTGAAGACCTCCGACACCGCCGAGCTGGCGTTCGTCGACGTCAAGGTCCCCGTCGAGGACCTGCTCGGCGAGGAGGGCAAGGGCTTCTACTACCTGGGCCACAACCTCGCCTCCGAGCGCTGGGGCATCGCCTTCGGCGCCTACGCGCAGGCCAAGGCCGCCGTCCGCTTCGCGCAGCAGTACGTGCAGGAGCGCACGGTCTTCGGGAAGCCGGTCGCGCACTTCCAGAACACCAAGTTCGAGCTGGCCGCCTGCCAGGCCGAGGTCGACGCCGCCGAGGCCGTCGCGGACCGCGCCCTGGAGGCCCTGGACGCGGGCGAGCTGACCCCGGCCGAGGCCGCGAGCGCCAAGCTGTTCTGCACCGAGGTCGCCCACCGCGTCATCGACCGCTGCCTCCAGCTGCACGGCGGCTACGGCTACATGAACGAGTACCCGATCGCCCGCCTGTACGCCGACAACCGCGTCAACCGCATCTACGGCGGCACCAGCGAGATCATGAAGTCGATCATCGCGAAGTCGATGGGCCTGTAAGTGCCCGAGGCGCACGACGCCCCGGGCATCCAGGCCGCCCCGGACACCCCCGGGGCCCTGGACGCCCTGCTCGATCTGCTCGACCTGGAGCGGATCGAGCGGGACATCTTCCGGGGGCAGTCCCGGTCCGCGCTCGTCCCCCGCGTCTTCGGCGGCCAGGTGGCCGCCCAGGCGCTGGTGGCGGCGGGCCGGACCGTGCCCGAGGATCGCCTCGCGCACTCCCTGCACGCGTACTTCCTGCGCCCCGGCGACCCCGGCGCGCCGATCGTGTACGCGGTCGACCGCATCCGGGACGGGCGCTCCTTCACCACCCGCCGGGTCGTCGCCGTCCAGCACGGGCAGCCGATCTTCCACCTCTCCGCCTCCTTCCAGGCGTACGAGGACGGGCTCGACCACCAGGCGGACATGCCGGCCGCGCCGGACCCGGAATCGCTGCCGACGGCCGCCGAGATGCTGCCCCGGCACCTGCCGGAGGACGTGGCCCGGCGCCTGGTCGAGGCGCGGGCGGCCGTGGACCTGCGGTACGTGGACACCCCGCCGTGGGGCTCGGTCGGGGAGCCGCGCGAACCGCGCTCACAGGTCTGGTTCCGCACCAACGGCAAACTGGCCGACGACCCGCTCCTGCACGTCTGCCTGGCGACGTACGTCTCCGACATGACGCTGCTCGACTCCGTCCTGCTCGCACACGGGCGGGGCGGCTGGGCCGTCGGGGACGTGGTGGGGGCCTCCCTCGACCACGCGATGTGGTTCCACCGGCCCTTCCGGGCCGACGAGTGGCTGCTGTACGACCAGGAGTCGCCGTCCGCGGCCGGCGGGCGCGGCCTCGGGCAGGCCAGGATCTGGACGCGGGACGGGAAGCTGGCCATCTCGGTCATCCAGGAGGGTGTCGTTCGCGTGCCGCGCCCGTGACCGGGCATACGTTCCGATCATGGGACGAGAGGTAAGAAGCGACACGGGCGACGGGAACGGCGAGAGCACCTTCACCGTGATCGTGGCGGCGGCGGCGAACCTCGGGATCGCCGCCGCCAAGGCCGTCGCGGGCCTGGTCAGCGGGTCGAGCGCGATGATGTCGGAGGCGGCCCACTCCCTCGCGGACACGGTCACCGAGATCATGCTGCTCACCGCGCTCCGGCGGAGCGGGAAGCCGGCCGACGAGGACCATCCGGTCGGGTACGCGGGCGAGCGGTACGTCTGGGCGATGCTGGCGGCCGTCGCGACCTTCGTCGGCGGCGCGGTCTTCTCCGTGTACGACGGGATCCACACCCTCACCCACGGCGAGGAACTGGGCGACCCGCTCGTCTCGTACGTCGTCCTCGCCGTCGCCTTCGTCCTGGAGGGCTTCTCGCTGCGGACCGGGCTCCGGCAGGTCCGGGCCGAGGCGAGGGAACGGAAGTCCCCCTTCTTCACCTATCTGCGGCGCACCCCCGACACCACCGTCAAGGCGGTCGTCCTGGAGGACTCGGCCGCCCTGGTCGGCCTGCTGCTCGCGGCGGGCGGCCTGCTGGGCGGGCAGCTGTCCGGCTCCGGCGTCTGGGACGGCGTCGCCTCGATCCTCATCGGCGCGCTGCTCGTGTACGTGGCCTGGGTGCTCGGCCGCTCCAACGCCGAACTGCTCGTCGGCCGCCCGCTGCCGAAGGAGATGCGGGACGCCGTGCGCGCGGAGCTGCTCGCCGTCCCGCAGGTCGAGGCGGTCCTCGACCTCACGACCCTCATCCAGGGGCCGGGCGAGGCCCTGGTCGCCGCGAAGATCGACTTCCGGGACGGGGTCCCGGCCGAGGAGGTCGAGCGGGCCTGCGAGGAGGCCGAGACCCGCCTCCGCGCGCGCGTGCCGGCGGTCCGCCGGGTGTACCTGGACCCGACGCCGGGCGGGGGGCGGCGGGGGCGGGAGAGGGACTGAACCGGCGGCTCAGCCCAGACCGGCCGCGTCGAGCAGGTACGCGGTCAGCGGCTCGTAGTAACGGGGGTCCAGGACGTGGTCGTCGAGCGGGACCGTGACCTGCATGGTGCCCTCGGCCTCGCCCAGGAAGAGGGCGGGGTCGTTGCAGTCGGCGTACCCGATGGAGTCGATGCCGCGCTGGCCCGCGCGCCCGGCCCAGCCGTGGTCGGCGACCACCAGGTCGGGGGCGGGCTCGCCCAGGACCTCCAGGCCGTCCAGGATCGCGTTCATCGGCTCCGGGGAGTGGGTGTGCCAGAGGCTGGCGCCCCGCTCGAAGACGGCGACGTCGGCGAACTGCACGACGTACCCCTCGTCGGCGATCAGGCCGCCGGGGATGCGGACGATGTCGCAGCCCCGGGCGCGCAGCGCGGCCGCGACGCGGCTGTGGACGTCGATCAGGGAGCCGGGGTGGCCGGTCGCGAAGAGGACCCGCTCCCGCCCCTCGGCGGCCTTGCGCAGCCGGGCGGCCATCCGGTCCAGGGCGTCCACGGTCAGCTCGGGGTCGATGGTGTCCTGGCCGGTCCGGTGGGCCGGGTCGTCGACGACGCCGCACCGCTCGGCCATCACGGCGAGCACGTCCTGCTCGTCGGCCCACCGGTCCCCGAGTTCGAGCCCGAGCCAGTAGTGCCGGTCGCCGTTGGCGAGTCTCCGGTAGTGGGAGAGGTTGTTGTCGCGCGGGGTGGCGACGTCTCCCGCGATCCGGGTGCGGACGAGGTGCTCGACGAGGGCGGGGCGGCTGAGTATCGGCATGCCCCACATTCTGTCCGAGCCCCGGGGCCACCGGGGGCCGGATTCCGCCTCCTGGACGCTCCGGGTCCCCCGGCGGCGGGCCGGCCGGCCGTCCGGCGGCCCGGAGGCCCCCGGACGGGTTCAGCCGGCCGCCAGCGCCCCGAAGGCCCCGTGGGCAAGGCGTCGCAGCAGGCGCTCCATGGGGCGGCGGCCGAGGGCGGCCAGGTGGGGGGTGGAGTTGAGGAGGCCGAAGACCGCGTGGACGGCGGTGCGGGCCTCGCTCTCGGGGGCGTCCGGGTACAGCTCGCGGACCGTCGCCACCCACAGTTCGACGTACTGCCGCTGGAGCTTGCGGACCCGCTTGCGGTCCTCGTCCTTGAGCCGGTCCAGCTCCCGGTCGTGGAGGATGATCAGCGGCCGGTCGTCGAGGGCGAAGTCGATGTGCCCGTCGATGAGGGCGCCGAGCAGGGCCCGGGGGTCGCCGCCCGCCTCCCCCGCCCGCAGCCGGCCGCCGTCGAGCAGCCGCTCGCTGATGCCGACGAGCAGTTCGGCGAGCATCGCGTCCTTGCCGGGGAAGTGCCGGTAGAGACCGGGGCCGCTGATGCCGACGGCGGCCCCTATCTCGTCCACGCCCACGCCGTGGAAACCGCGCTCGGCGAAGAGGCGGGCGGCCTCCTTGAGGATCTGCTCGCGGCGCGTGGGGGCGTCGATCCTGCCGCCGGCGGTGGTAGTCGTGGCCATGGCATCGATTCTAGACAACCCCGTTAGCGGTCGTTAACCTGTCCGCCATACGTTAACGCTCATTAACCGGACAAGGGAGATCGGTCGATGCAGCAGGCACCCGTGCTGTCGAGTGCGGCGGATCCCGCCTCGCCGGCCTGGCAGGCGAACGAGGCCGCCCACCACGAGCTGGCCGCCACCCTGCGCGCCAAGCTCGCGGCGGCCGCGCTGGGCGGGGGCGAGAAGGCCCGGGCGCGGCACACCGCGCGCGGCAAGCTGCTCCCCCGGGACCGGGTGGACACGCTCCTCGACCCGGGCTCGCCGTTCCTGGAACTGGCCCCGCTCGCGGCCGACGGCCTGTACGGCGGCCAGGCCCCGGCCGCCGGCGTCGTCGCGGGCATCGGGCGGGTCTCGGGCCGCGAGTGCGTGATCGTCGCGAACGACGCCACCGTCAAGGGCGGCACGTACTACCCGATGACGGTGAAGAAGCACCTGCGGGCCCAGGAGGTGGCCCTGGAGAACCGACTCCCCTGCCTCTACCTGGTCGACTCCGGCGGCGCCTTCCTGCCGATGCAGGACGAGGTCTTCCCCGACCGGGAGCACTTCGGCCGCATCTTCTACAACCAGGCCCGGATGTCCGGCGCCGGCATCCCGCAGATCGCGGCCGTCCTCGGCTCCTGCACGGCCGGCGGCGCGTACGTCCCCGCGATGAGCGACGAGGCCGTGATCGTGCGGAACCAGGGCACGATCTTCCTCGGCGGCCCGCCCCTGGTGAAGGCCGCGACCGGCGAGGTCGTCACCGCCGAGGAGCTGGGCGGCGGCGAGGTGCACTCCCGGATCTCCGGCGTCACCGACCACCTCGCCGAGGACGACGCCCACGCCCTGCGGATCGTCCGGAACATCGTCGCCACCCTCCCCGAGCGCGGCCCGCTCCCCTGGTCGGTCGAGCCCGCCGAGGAGCCGAAGGTCGATCCGTACGGGCTGTACGGGGCCGTGCCGGTCGACTCCCGCACCCCCTACGACGTGCGCGAGGTCATCGCCCGGGTCGTGGACGGCTCGCGCTTCCAGGAGTTCAAGGCCGAGTACGGGCAGACCCTCGTCACCGGCTTCGCCCGCATCCACGGGCACCCGGTCGGGATCGTCGCCAACAACGGCATCCTGTTCGCCGAGTCCGCCCAGAAGGGCGCGCACTTCATCGAGCTGTGCGACCAGCGCGGCATCCCGCTGGTGTTCCTGCAGAACATCACCGGCTTCATGGTCGGCAAGGCATACGAGCACGGCGGCATCGCCAAGCACGGCGCCAAGATGGTCACGGCCGTGGCCACCACCCGGGTCCCGAAGCTGACCGTCGTCGTCGGCGGCTCGTACGGCGCGGGCAACTACTCGATGTGCGGCCGGGCGTACTCCCCCCGCTTCCTGTGGATGTGGCCCAACGCCAAGATCTCCGTCATGGGCGGCGAGCAGGCCGCCTCCGTCCTCGCGACCGTCAAGCGCGACCAGCTCGGCGACGACTGGAGCGCGGAGGAGGAAGAGGCCTTCAAGGCCCCGATCCGCGAGCAGTACGAGACCCAGGGCAGCGCCTACTACGCGACCGCCCGGCTCTGGGACGACGGGGTCATCGACCCCCTGGAGACCCGGCAGGTTCTCGGCCTCGCCCTGACCGCCTGTGCCAACGCGCCCCTGGGAGACCCCCAGTTCGGCGTATTCCGGATGTGAGGGGTTCTCGGAGCATGTTCGACACCGTTCTTGTGGCCAACCGGGGCGAGATCGCGGTCCGGGTCATCCGCACCCTGCGGGAGCTCGGCGTCCGCTCGGTGGCCGTGTACAGCGACGCGGACGCCGACGCCCGGCACGTGCGGGAGGCGGACACGGCGGTGCGGATCGGTCCGCCGCCGGCCGCCGAGTCGTACCTGTCGGTCCCCGCCCTGCTCGACGCGGCCCGCCGCACCGGCGCGCAGGCCGTCCACCCCGGCTACGGCTTCCTCGCCGAGAACGCCGGCTTCGCGCGGGCCTGCGCCGAGGCGGGCCTCGTCTTCATCGGCCCGTCCGCCGAGGCGATCTCCCTGATGGGCGACAAGATCCGGGCCAAGGAGACCGTGAAGGCGGCGGGCGTGCCCGTGGTCCCGGGCGCCGCCGACCCCGAACTGGCCGAGGCCGCCCGCGAGCTGGGCGCGCCCGTGCTGCTCAAGCCCAGCGCGGGCGGCGGCGGCAAGGGCATGCGGCTCGTGCGGGACCTGGCGGTCCTGGACGAGGAGATCGCGGCGGCCCGGCGCGAGGCCCGCGCCTCCTTCGGCGACGACACGCTGCTCGTGGAGCGGTGGATCGACGGGCCCCGGCACATCGAGATCCAGGTCCTCGCCGACACCCACGGCAACGTGATCCACCTCGGGGAGCGCGAGTGCTCGCTCCAGCGCCGCCACCAGAAGATCATCGAGGAGGCCCCGTCCGTCCTCCTGACCCCGGAGCTCCGGGCCGCGATGGGCGCGGCGGCGGTCGAGGCGGCCCGGTCCTGCGGCTACGTGGGCGCGGGCACGGTCGAGTTCATCGTCCCGGGAGGCGACCCCGCCTCGTACTGCTTCATGGAGATGAACACCCGGCTCCAGGTCGAGCACCCGGTGACGGAGCTGGTCACCGGCATCGACCTGGTGGAGTGGCAGCTGCGGGTCGCCGCCGGTGAGCCGCTGCCCTTCGCGCAGGAGGACGTCCGGCTGGACGGCTGGGCCATCGAGGCCCGGATCTGCGCCGAAGACCCCTCTCGCGGCTTCCTGCCGTCGGGCGGCACGGTCCTGGCGCTGCACGAGCCGCAGGGCAACGGCGCGCGGACGGACTCGGGCCTGAGCGAGGGCACGGAGGTCGGCAGCCTGTACGACCCGATGCTGTCGAAGGTCATCGTGCACGCCCCGGACCGCCCCACGGCCCTGCGCCGGCTGCGCGCGGCCCTCGCGGACACGGTCACCCTGGGCGTCCCGACGAACGCGGGCTTCCTGCGGAGGCTGTTGGCCCACCCGGACGTGGCCTCCGGAGACCTCGACACCGGCCTGGTGGAGCGCGAGGCCGAGGGGCTCGTCCCCAAGGACGTACCGGCCGAGGTGTACGCGGCGGCGGCGGCCGTACGGCTCGCGGAGCTGGCCCCGGCACCCCGGGACGGCTGGACGGACCCCTTCTCGGTGCCGAACGGCTGGCGCCTGGGCGGCACTCCGAACCCGCCGGCCTTCCCCGTACGCGTACCGGGCCTCGAACCGGTGACGGTGGAGGCGCCGCCCGGCGCCCGGGTCGCGGACGCCTCGGTGACGGTCGTCGTGGACGGGGTCACCCACACGTTCCACCGGGCCGGCGCCTGGCTGGGCCGCGACGGCGACTCCTGGCACGTGCTGGACCACGACCCGGTGGAGGCGGCGCTCGGCGGGGCCGGGCGCGGCGGGGCGGACACGCTGGCCGCGCCGATGCCCGGGACCGTGACCGTGGTGAAGGTGTCCGTCGGGGACGAGGTGGAGGCCGGGCAGAGCCTGCTCGTCGTGGAGGCGATGAAGATGGAGCACGTCATCTCCGCCCCGCACGCCGGCACCGTCACCGAGCTGGACGTCACGCCCGGCACCGCCGTCGCGATGGACCAGGTCCTGGCCGTCGTCACCCCGCACGAGACCTCCGGGGAGGAAGCGTGACCACCGGACTGCCCATGACCGTCCCCGGCGCCGGGCTCCCCGCCCGGGTCCGGATCCACGAGGTGGGGGCCCGCGACGGCCTCCAGAACGAGAAGGGGGCCGTCCCGACCGAGGTGAAGGCGGAGTTCGTCCGCCGCCTCGCCGCCGCCGGGCTCGGCACCGTCGAGGCGACCAGCTTCGTGCACCCCAAGTGGGTGCCCCAGCTGGCCGACGCCGAGGACCTGTTCCCGCTGGTCCGCGACCTCCCGGTCCGCCTGCCGGTCCTGGTGCCGAACGAGCGCGGCCTCGACCGGGCCCTCGCGCTCGGCGCCCGGGAGATCGCCGTCTTCGCCTCGGCCACCGAGTCCTTCGCCAAGGCCAACCTGAACCGGACCGTGGACGAGTCCCTCGCGCTCTTCGCGCCGACCGTCGTCCGGGCCATAGAGGCCGGCCTGAAGGTGCGCGGCTACCTGTCGATGTGCTTCGGCGACCCGTGGGAGGGCCCGGTCCCGGTCGAGCAGGTCGTCCGGGTCGCCCGGGCGCTGGCCGACATGGGCTGCGACGAGCTGAGCCTCGGCGACACCATCGGCGTGGCGACCCCCGGCCACGTCGAGGCCCTGCTGACCGCGCTGAACGAGGCGGGCGTCCCCACCTCCCGCATCGCCGTGCACTTCCACGACACCTACGGACAGGCCCTGTCCAACACCCTGGCCGCGCTGCGGCACGGGGTGAGCACGGTCGACGCCTCCGCCGGCGGCCTCGGCGGCTGCCCGTACGCGAAGAGCGCGACCGGCAACCTCGCCACCGAGGACCTCGTGTGGATGCTCGACGGCCTCGGCATCGAGACCGGGGTCGATCTGGCCGCCCTCACCGCCACGAGCGTGTGGATGGCCGAACAACTGGGCCGGCCCAGCCCGTCCCGCACCGTCCGCGCCCTCTCCCACAAGGAGTGAAGGAACCCATGTCCCTCGACCACCGGCTCTCCGCCGAACACCAGGAACTCCGCCGCACCGTCGAGGCGTTCGCCCACGACGTGGTGGCCCCGAAGATCGGGGACTACTACGAGCGGCACGAGTTCCCGTACGAGATCGTCCGCGAGATGGGCCGCATGGGCCTGTTCGGGCTGCCGTTCCCCGAGGAGTACGGCGGCATGGGCGGCGACTACCTGGCCCTCGGGATCGCCCTGGAGGAGCTGGCCCGGGTCGACTCCTCGGTGGCCATCACCCTGGAGGCGGGCGTCTCGCTCGGCGCGATGCCGCTGCACCTGTTCGGCACCGAGGAGCAGAAGCGGGAGTGGCTGCCGAGGCTGTGCGCGGGCGAGGTCCTGGGCGCGTTCGGCCTGACCGAGCCCGGCGCCGGGTCGGACGCGGGCGGCACCCGCACGACGGCCGTCCGCGACGGCGACGAGTGGGTGATCAACGGCTCGAAGTGCTTCATCACCAACTCCGGCACGGACATCACCGGCCTGGTGACGGTCACGGCGGTCACCGGCCGCAAGCCGGACGGGCGCCCGCTGATCTCCTCGATCATCGTCCCCTCCGGCACCCCGGGCTTCACGGTCGCCGCCCCGTACTCGAAGGTCGGCTGGAACGCCTCGGACACCCGCGAGCTGTCCTTCGACGACGTCCGGGTGCCGGTCGGGAACCTGCTCGGCGAGGAGGGCCGGGGGTACGCGCAGTTCCTCCGCATCCTGGACGAGGGCCGGGTCGCCATCGCGGCGCTCGCGACGGGCCTCGCGCAGGGCTGTGTGGACGAGTCCGTGAAGTACGCGAAGGAACGTCACGCCTTCGGACGCCCGATCGGCGACAACCAGGCCATCCAGTTCAAGATCGCGGACATGGAGACCCGGGCGCACATGGCCCGGATCGGCTGGCGGGACGCGGCCTCGCGCCTGGTCCTGGGCGAGCCGTTCAAGAAGGAGGCGGCCATCGCGAAGCTGTACTCCTCCACGGTGGCCGTGGACAACGCCCGCGAGGCGACCCAGATCCACGGCGGCTACGGCTTCATGAACGAGTACCCGGTGGCCCGCATGTGGCGCGACTCGAAGATCCTGGAGATCGGCGAGGGCACGAGCGAGGTCCAGCGGATGCTGATCGCGCGGGAGTTGGGCCTGTCGGCCTGATCCCGCGCGGGAGAGCCCGTCGTCCCCGTGCGGGGGCGGCGGGCTCCGTCGTGTCCGGGCCCGGCCGCGGGGCACCCCGCCCGATCAGAGAATATGAGGTTAGGCTAACCTACATTCGCCGTCGATCGAGACGGCCCCGCCCGCCCGGGAGACCCCGTACCGAAAAGGTGCCCGCCCCATGACGCACGCCGAGACCGCCCCCTTCCGGTTCTTCTCGCTCCGGGTCGACCGGACGCGGCGCCTCGGCCCGTCCCTGGTCCGGGTCACCTTCACCGGGGAGGACCTGAAGGGCTTCGCCGCCGGCGGCCGCGACCAGTCGCTCTCCCTCTTCCTGCCGCACCCCGGCCAGGAGGCCCCCGTCCTGCCGCCCCTGGACGGGCAGGACATGTACGCGATCCTCGGCGCCTGGCGGGCTATGCCCCACGAGGAGCGGGCCGTGATGCGCTCGTACACCGTCCGCGAGCAGCGCACCGGGCCGGACGAGCTCGACGTCGACTTCGCGCTCCACGAGGACGGCGGGCCGGCCTGCCGCTGGGCCGCGGGCGCCGGGCCCGGCGACCGGGTGGTCGTCCTCGGACCCGCCGTGGCCGACAACACGGCCGTCCGCTTCCGGCCGCCCGAGGACGCCGACTCCGTCGTGATCTGGGCGGACGAGACGGCCCTCCCGGCGGCCTCGGCGATCCTGGAGTGGCTGCCGGCCGGGACCCGCGCCCGGGTCTTCCTGGAGGTCCCGTACCCCGGCGACCGGACCGAACTGCCCACCGCCGCCGACGCCGAGGTCACCTGGCTCGTACGGGAGGAGGGGGCGCCGTCCGCCGTGGACGCGGTGCGCGGCGCCGAACTGCCCGGAGCGTCCCCGTACGTCTGGATCGCGGGCGAATCGGGGTCGGTGAAGGCGCTGCGCCGCCACTTCGTGCGCGAGCGCGGGCTCGACCGGCGCCGGGTGACGTTCGTCGGGTACTGGCGCAGGGGCCTGTCCGAGGACGCCCTGCGCGAGGTGCCGGACGAGACGCGGGAGGACGCGGCGCGCGACGAGACGGCCCGCGACCAGGCGTAAGGCCGCCGCGATTCCCGCCCCTCCGCCCCGCCACGTAATCCATCTCACTCAAACCGGCCCCGCCCGGGGAGGTTTGAGGGTGCTCACCGCAAAAAAATTAGGTTAGGCTCACCTACATTCCGCCGATCGCGTTCCCCCGGCGATCCCCCACGTCCCCGGCGTTTCCTCCCGAAAGGGTCCCCGCATGCGCTCCCACCTGCTCAACGGCACCACGGCGGAGAGCTATCGTCGCTCCGTCACCGAAGGCGTCGAGCGGGTGGCGGACAAACTCGCCTCGGTGCGCGGGCCGTTCACCGGCACGACCCCCGCCGAGCTGGCCCCCGTCATCGACGCCGTCGACCTCGACCGGCCGCTCGGGGACGTCTCCGCCGCCCTCGAAGAGCTGGAGGACGTCTACCTCCGCGACGCCGTCTACTTCCACCACCCCCGCTACCTGGGCCACCTGAACTGCCCGGTCGTCATCCCCGCCGTCGTCGGCGAGGCCGTCCTCTCGGCGGTCAACTCCTCCCTGGACACCTGGGACCAGAGCGCCGGCGGCACCCTCATCGAGCGGAGGCTGATCGACTGGACCGCCGGCCGGGCCGGCTTCGGGCCCGCCGCCGACGGCGTGTTCACCAGCGGCGGTTCGCAGTCCAACCTCCAGGCGCTGCTCCTCGCCCGCCAGGAGGCCAAGACGGACGACCTGTCGAAGCTCCGGATCTTCTCCTCCGAGTGCAGCCACTTCAGCGTCCAGAAGTCGGCCGGCCTCCTCGGCCTCGGCGCCGGGGCCGTCGTCTCCGTCCCGGTCGACGCGGAGAAGCGGATGCGGGCCACCGCCCTCGCCGCCGAGCTGGCCGCCTGCCGCGCCGAGGGCCTGGTCCCGATGGCGATCGTGGCCACCGCCGGCACCACCGACTTCGGCTCCATCGACCCGCTGCCCGAGATCGCCGAGCTGGCCGACGAGTACGGCACCTGGATGCACGTCGACGCCGCCTACGGCTGCGGACTGCTCGCCTCCCCCACCCGCCGTCACCTGCTCGACGGCGTCGAGCGGGCCGACTCGGTCACCGTCGACTTCCACAAGTCCTTCTTCCAGCCGGTGAGTTCCTCCGCGCTCCTGGTCCGCGACGGCGCCACCCTGCGCCACGCGACGTACCACGCGGACTACCTCAACCCGCTCCGCACGGTCGCCGAGAAGATCCCGAACCAGGTCGACAAGTCCCTCCAGACCACCCGCCGCTTCGACGCGCTCAAGCTCTGGATGACCCTGCGGGTGATGGGCGCCGACGGCGTCGGCGGCCTCTTCGACGAGGTCTGCGACCTGGCCCGGCAGGGCCACGCGCTGCTCGCCGCCGACTCCCGCTACGAGGTCGTGGTCGAGCCGAGCCTCTCCACGCTCGTCTACCGCTACGTCCCCGCCGGCGACGCCGACCCCGAGGCCGTCGACCGGGCCAACCTGCACGCCCGCAAGGCCCTGTTCGCCTCCGGCGAGGCCGTCGTCGCCGGGACCAGGGTCGACGGCCGCCAGTACCTCAAGTTCACCCTGCTCAACCCCGAGACCACCGCCGCCGACATCGCGGCCGTCCTCGATCTGATAGCCGGCCACGCCGAGCAGTACCTGGGAGAGAACCTTGTCCACGCCTGAGACGGCCGCACACGAGACGACCGCGCGCGACGCGGCTCGGATCCACGACTTCATCGGCATCGGCCTCGGTCCGTTCAACCTCGGACTCGCCTGCCTGACCGAGCCGATCGAGGAGCTGGACGGCCTCTTCCTGGAGTCCAAGCCCGGCTTCGAGTGGCACTCCGGGATGTTCCTGGAGGGCGCCCACCTCCAGACCCCGTTCATGTCGGACCTGGTCACCCTCGCGGACCCGACCTCGCCGTACTCCTTCCTCAACTACCTGAAGGAGAAGGGCCGCCTGTACTCGTTCTACATCCGGGAGAACTTCTACCCGCTGCGGACCGAGTACAACGACTACTGCCGCTGGGCCGCCGACCGGCTCACCTCGGTCCGCTTCTCGACCACGGTCACCGCCGTCACCTTCGACGAGGCCGCCGAGGTGTACGAGGTGGCCACCGAGGGCGGCGCGACGTACCGCGCCCGCCGGATCGTGCTCGGCACCGGCACCCCGCCGCACGTCCCCGAGACCTGCCGGGACCTCGGCGGCGACCTGATCCACAACTCGCGCTACCTGCCGAACAAGGCGGAGCTCCAGAAGAAGAAGACCATCACCCTGGTCGGCAGCGGCCAGAGCGCCGCCGAGATCTACTACGACCTCCTGAGCGAGATCGACGTCCACGGCTACCGGCTCAACTGGGTGACCCGCTCCCCGCGCTTCTTCCCGCTGGAGTACACCAAGCTCACCCTGGAGATGACGTCCCCGGAGTACGTGGACTACTTCCACGCGCTGCCCGAGCGGACCCGCTACCGCCTGGAGACCGAGCAGAAGGGCCTCTTCAAGGGCATCGACGGCGAGCTGATCAACGCCATCTTCGACCTGCTCTACCAGAAGAACCTGAACGGCCCCGTGCCCACCCGGCTCCTCACCAACTCGGCGCTGCACACCGCCGCGTACGACGAGGAGAGCGGCACGTACGCGCTCGGCTTCCGCCAGGAGGAGCAGGAGAAGGACTTCGCCCTGGAGACCGACGGCCTGATCCTGGCCACCGGCTACAAGTACAGCGTCCCCGCCTTCCTGGAGCCGGTCCGCGACCGCCTCCGCTGGGACGGTCAGGGCCGCTTCGACGTGGCGCGCGACTACGCGATCGACACGACGGGCCGCGGCGTCTACCTCCAGAACGCCGGCGTCCACACCCACTCGATCACCTCGCCCGACCTGGGCATGGGCGCGTACCGCAACGCCCGCATCATCGCCGCGATGCTGGGCCGCGAGCACTACCCCGTCGAGAAGACCATCGCCTTCCAGGAGTTCTCCGTATGACCGTCCGCTTCCGCCCGCTCGACCCCGTCCAGGACGCGGAGCTGCTCCACGGCTGGGTCACCCACCCCAAGGCCGCCTTCTGGATGATGCAGGACGCGAGCCTGGAGGACGTGGTGCGCGAGTACTCGGCCTTCGCCGCGAACCCGCACCACGAGGCGTTCATCGGCCTGGTCGACGGGGTCCCCGCGATCCTCATGGAGCGCTACGACCCGGCCCACCTGGAGCTGGTCGGGCTCTACGAGCCGCAGCCGGGCGACGTCGGCATGCACTTCCTGGTCGCGCCCACCGACACCCCCGTGCACGGCTTCACCCGCAAGGTGATCACCGCCGTGATGGCGGAGCTGTTCGCCGACCCGGCGACCGCCCGCGTGGTGGTCGAGCCCGACGTCGCCAACAAGGCCGTGCACGCGCTCAACGCGGCCGTGGGCTTCGTGCCCGAGCGCGAGATCCAGAAGCCGGAGAAGAAGGCGCTGCTGAGCTTCTGCACCCGGGCGCAGTTCGAGGCCGCCGTGGGAGCCGCCGCATGAGCACCGTTCCGCAGACCACCGACCCCGTCGCCCACCTCACCCCCGGGCGCTGGGCCGACGCCAACCGGGCGCTGATCCGCAAGGGCCTGGCCGAGTTCGCCCACGAGCGGCTGCTCGACCCGCGCGCGCTGGGCGACGGCCGGTACGAGGTCCTGTCAGACGACGGCGCGACCGCGTACCGTTTCGCCGCCGACCGGTACGCCCTCGACCACTGGCAGGTCGACCCGGCGTCGATCACCCGCCACCGGGGTGACGACGAACTCCCCCTGGACGCACTGCTCTTCATCACCGAGCTGCGCGGCGCCCTGGGGCTGAGCGACGAGATCCTGCCGGTGTACCTGGAGGAGATCTCCTCCACCCTGGCGGGCACGGCCTACAAGGCGACCAAGCCGCAGGTCTCCTCCGCCGACCTGGCCCGCGCCGGCTTCCAGGCGATCGAGACCGGGATGACCGAGGGCCACCCCTGCTTCGTCGCCAACAACGGGCGGCTCGGCTTCGGCGTCGACGAGTTCCGCGCGTACGCCCCCGAGGCCGCGAGCGACATCCGCCTGATCTGGCTGGCCGCCCGCCGCGACCGGGCCGCCTTCACCGCCGGGGCGGGCATCGACTACGAGACCTTCGTCCGCGCCGAGCTGGGCGACGCGGCGGTGGACGGCTTCGCGGCGACCCTGGCCGCCCGCGGCCTGGACCTCGCCGACTACCTCCTGATGCCGGCGCACCCCTGGCAGTGGTGGAACAAGCTGTCCGTCACCTTCGCCGCCGAGGTGGCGCAGGAGCGCCTGGTGTATCTGGGCGAGGGCGACGACACGTATCTGGCGCAGCAGTCGATCCGTACGTTCTTCAACACCTCGGACCCGGCCAAGCACTACGTGAAGACGGCCCTGTCGGTCCTCAACATGGGCTTCATGCGGGGTCTTTCGGCCGCGTACATGGCGGCGACCCCGGCGATCAACGACTGGCTGCACGACCTGATCGAGAACGACTCCGTCTTCAAGTCGGCGCGCTTCTCGATCATCCGGGAGCGGGCGGCCGTCGGCTACCGGCACCTGGAGTACGAGGCCGCCACCGACCGTTACTCCCCCTACCGCAAGATGCTGGCCGCGCTCTGGCGCGAGTCGCCGGTGCCGTCCCTCGCGGAGGGCGAGCGCCTGGCGACGATGGCCTCGCTGCTGCACGTGGACCACGCGGGCGCGTCCTTCGCGGGCGCGCTGATCGCGGAGTCGGGCGAGGAGCCGACGGTCTGGCTCCGCCGGTACCTGGACGCCTACCTCCTCCCGGTCCTCCACAGCTTCTACGCGTACGACCTGGCGTTCATGCCGCACGGCGAGAACGTGATCCTGGTCCTGGACGAGCGCGGCGGGGTCGTGCGGGCGATCTTCAAGGACATCGCCGAGGAGATCGTCGTCATGGACCCGGACGCGGTCCTGCCGCCGGCGGTGGAGCGGGTCCGCGCGGAGGTCCCGGAGGACATGAAGCTCCTCTCGGTCTTCACCGACGTCTTCGACTGCTTCTTCCGCTTCATGGCGGCGACCCTCGCGGCGGAGGGCGTCCTCGGAGAGGACGACTTCTGGCGCACGGTCGCGGAGTGCGTACGCGGCTACCAGGAGGAGCACCCGGAGTTCGCGGCCCGCTTCGAGCGGTACGACATGTTCGCGGAGACCTTCGCCCTGTCGGCCCTCAACCGCCTCCAGCTCCGCAACAACAAGCAGATGGTCGACCTCTCGGACCCGTCGGCGGCCCTCCAGCTCGTCGGCGACCTGGCGAACCCGATCACCCG
This sequence comes from Streptomyces cinereoruber, assembly GCF_009299385.1. Classification (NCBI taxonomy): domain Bacteria; kingdom Bacillati; phylum Actinomycetota; class Actinomycetes; order Kitasatosporales; family Streptomycetaceae; genus Streptomyces; species Streptomyces cinereoruber. The sequence goes on from NZ_CP023693.1 coordinate 2,831,063, forward strand.
CTTCGCCTGACCCGAGAACCGTCCCGAGACCGGTGCGGGCCCCGACGGAGTACGGTCACTCCGCCGGGGCCCGCGCCTTTTTCTTCCCTGCCGACGGTCACGCCCCTCCGTAGGGGCAGGAGTCCCCGTCCTCGCGCGGGCAGGCGATGAGCGCGCGCGACACGTACTGCTGCGCCTTCGAGCAGTAGCCGAGGACCACGTCGTTCCCGGCCGTCAGCCGCAGCCTCTCCCGGACCCGCTGGAGCCGGTCCCAGACCGGGAAGTGCTCCTGGTCCACGGGAGGGTTCTGGGTCAGCTCCCCCTCGATCCAGGAAACGGCCTCCTCCACGCCGGTGTACGTGGCCGCCACCTGCGCGGCGGACCGCCGCAGCCAGTCCTTGATCTCGATCGGCGGGTGGTCGGCCGGTACTTCACCGCGTCTGATCATCGGCCAGGTGCCCGGCCTCCAGGAGCAGAAGCGCCCCGATCAGGTACTCGCGGGTCCACCGGATGGCCGCGTCGGATGCGGCCGGCAAGGAGGTCGGGGAAATCTCCGCCCGCAGCGCGAAGTCCACGAGGACCTTAGAGTTCCGGGGCCAAAACGGTCAGTCGCAGGAGGGCGGCCAGGGTTGTCACCGTCGGCACGACGAACCACCACCGTCGCAGCCACTGTGCCTTCACGAACAGCACGGTCAGCAGTGCCGCGACGACAGTCACCCCCAGCGCCGTGCCCGCAGCGAAGCCCGAGTGAGAGACCGTCTCCGTGTCCCAGGGCCCCGCCGGCTCGGCCGCGTAGGCAAGGAGAAGCAGATACGCCGTGCCGAAGTGCGCCACCAGGAGCACCACGGCGCACACGGCGGAGCCGATCCGGCCGGGGAGCCTCCCCGTAGCCGTGCGGCGCCCTGGTGCAGCAGGGCTCGTGACGTCGTTCACCGCATCGCCTCCCTGGCCTGATCCAGCCTGTTGCCGAAGCCACGACCGTATGCCTGGGCTGCGTCGGTCTCGTAATAGGGGCCCCGTTGTAGCGGGCGGCCAACTCCTGCATCTGCGCGCGAGTCATCTGTTCCGGTGGTACGTCGGCGAAGCTGCTCTCGGCCTTCAACTGGGCGAGGTACTCGGAGGCGATGAAGATGTTCGTGCCCGGATCCTTGATCGCGTTCACCACGGTGCTCCGCAGGAGATCCGTGAGATTGTGCGGATCGTAGCCGAGCACCTCGGCGGCACGCCGCACCTGGATGGCCATGGGCCCCATGGAGGTCCGGTCGGGATCCTCACTGCCCGGAATGATCTTGCGCCCCTCGTAGGCCAAGTCGTCCAGCAGACCGGGGTCGCCCTGGACCTCCTGCCAGGCGATCCCTGCGACCATCTCCGGCGGAAGCCCTGAATCCTCGGCGGCGGCCTTGATGAGCTCCTTGTTCGCGGAGATGTACGAGCGGCGCCCCTCGTCGTCCTTCGACGGGAGCCAGTAGTTGTTGCCCTGTCCTTCGGGGAGGCCGTCCACGCGCGTCTGGATGCGGTAGAGCGTTTCGGAGACGACCACGTCGCGGCCCATGATGGGGATCGTGTCGACCTTGGGCCCGGAGCCCGGCAACTGTGTATTCGGGTTGTCGCTCGCCTCGCGGGCCTCCTTCTGCAGGGGTCCGAGGTTCTTCAGGAACTCGGCCGCATCGGGCAGAGTCCCCTGGTAGTCGGGTATCGACTTGTACGCCGCCCTGAGGTCGGCAACGCACAGCTCCCGCGCGGCGGACTCGACGCGGAGCGCGTCACCGTAGTGGTCCTTGGTCTGGTTGTAGTAGCGCTCAGCGTCTTCCCGGATCGCGTCGACGTCCACGTTCGCTTCGGCGAGCCAGTCCAGCGCCCCGTGTTCGCGCGCAGATCCTCCCACTGTCGCAAGGGCTCTGCTGCCCGCGCGGTGGGAGTGACGGCCTGAGCCTCACGGGCCATCACCTCGGAGAGTCTGCCCTCGGTGTGTTGTCCGTTCTCGTAGTGCACCTTGGCGGTGGTGACCGCATCGGCGTACCTGTCCAGCGCAGAGCCGGCCTTGCGAAAGGCTTCCGAGAGCGCATCTGCCAGACTCTTGCTCTCACCGAGCCTCCTGACGTAGAGGTCGCGGGCCTCGCTCACCCACTCGACCTTTCCGGCCTTGCGGAAGGCGTCGTCGGTCGACTCGATGAGTGTATGGAGGCGCCGGAACTCGGCGGCATTGCGATCGATGAGCGTCGGGTTCGCGTCCTCGAGGAACTGGACATCGTCACGGTATGCCACAGCAAATCACCTGTTCTCCGGCGGCACGAAGCGGCCGCAGTCCAGCATGGCATTCATCTGGCCCTGTACGTCCCTGTCCACGGTCGTGTAATTGTTGCCGGCGGACTTCAGCTTCGTCGACAGGGATGCGAGCAGCGCGACCATGTCGCCGTACTGATCCTTGGCGAACCGAGCGAGCATGTCCACCTGCGCGGCAACATCCGCGTGCGCGCGGGGCATGCGGGCCTGGGTTGCGTTCTCGCCGTCCATGCGGCCCTCGTAGAGGAGTCCGGCGATCTCCATGAGCAGGTGTGAACTGCCATCAAGTGACGCTGCGTTGACTGAGTAACCGTCCCCCGGGCCTGTCAGGCTCCCTGGGCGGTCGCCGCCTGTCGGGGCCTGGTTGAGTTGCATCTGCGCAGCAGCTTGCCGTCGGGCAAGCGCAGCCTCCTTGAGGCCGGCCCACTCCTCTTCGAATGACATCGCTCTCGCCCCCGTGAGTCTGACCATGTGCTCAAATGCGTACGCGAGTGCACACCCGGTCAGGATGTCACATCGGTTTCGGGGCGGCATGGGCAATATCGCACCCTCCAACCGTGTTTCCCGATAAGACATTTGACACTGAATGCCGACCTGACGGGTCGCGGTCCGTCGCAGGCCGAGCAATGGCGAGCGACCGTCTTCCTGCGGGGCCGGCAAGACGTTGGATGCGGTACGGGCCGCGGTACTCCCGCCAGCCCCACGCCGAGCGCCCGGTCAGCCCCTCGACCAGCCGGTGGGCTACGAAGCTGATTCCGAAACGATCAGTTACAGGTGTGCGGGTGGGAGGAAGAAGCGGCCAAGGCTCACACGCGAAGTGCGGGCCCCGGCTCCAGGTCAGGTGTTCGCGTCGGCCCTGGCGATCCAGCCACGGGCGAAGGCGGTGATCTTCTCCGCGCTCATCCGCAGCTCCCGGCCGGCCCCTCGGGCTCGCTGTCACCGAGCGCGTATCCGCCGCCGTGCAGTTCGGCGAGCGTGATGCGGCTCTCCGCGTTGCCGTCGTTGCGCGTTCCGCCCCCGGACGGTCTTGCCGGACATCACCGGGGGCGGGACGTGACCGCTGCCTCTGGAACGAGGGAGCGGAGTCTCGTGGGGGTTCACCCGGGAGGGCGGAGAACCTCAACCGGACCCGTTTACGCAGGTCAGCACCGCTCTTCCGGCGGGGCGCCCCTCTTCAGGGTCATCTTCGGCGGGTCGTGCGGGTGGTTGCGGTTCTCCACCGCGCAGTCCACGGCGGCGGACTCGTCACGCTGCGGCCCCCGGCGCGTGCAGTGGTCGAACCACTGGACCAGATACGCGCACGGGGTGCAGTCGGGGACCGGCTCGGGCCGGGGCCGGAGCCCGCGGTCGGCGGAGAGGACGAGCACGGGGGTGGTGAGGACCCGGATGCGCGCCCACTCCTCCCCGGTCGGCGCCCGCAGGTCCCCGGGCAAGGCGGCCCACTCGGCCCCGCCACCCGGAGGCCGTACGTACACGCTCCCGCTCTGCGTACGGGGGACCTGACCGAGCCGGACCGTCTCCCCACCGGCGTCGGCGACGAAGACGCCGGCGACGGGGAGGGACGAGGGGTTGTTGCACACGGGCACGACCACTCCTCTCTGTAGCGAATCCACTACCAGGAGTGTCTGGCGTGAACCAGAGTCGGCTTCTCTTCAACTAGTCCGATACGAAGGGCAAGTCATGGTCGACCGCAAGGAGTTAAGGCCGTAATCCAGCCCTCAGGCGGCTTACGGAGCGCATCTGCGCAGGATGCGGGAGGAGCGAAGCTGGACCCAGGAGGACCTAGCCGAACCCATGGGCTGCTCCAGTCAGCACATCTCCGCACTCGAAACTGGTCGCAAATCGCCAACCCTGCCGTTCTCGCGCAGAGCCGATCAGGTCTTCGGCCTCACCGGAACCAAAGAGTCGTTCGAGCGCGAGTGGCGCGACATGCGGCACTGGAGCGGACCCAGCCGCCCATGATCTTCGTGGTGATGGACGAGAGCTGCATCCGTCGCCCCGTTGGCGGCCCCAAGGTGATGGATGCGCAACTGGAACGGCTCGCCGAGTTCGCGGACAGCCCCAACGCCCTGCTCCAGATCGCCCCGTACGCCATAGGAGAGCGCCGCACGTTCGACCTGCCGGTCAACCTGCTCACTCTCGCCGACCGATCCATGGTGGGCTACACCGAGTCGCAGGCCCAGGGGCACTTCGACCGGCAAATGACGTCCGTAGTGCCCATGTTGACGGCCCACCATCAGCTTCAGGCCGCGTCGCTCTCCCAGGCGGAATCCGTGGCCGCGATCCAAGAAGCGCGAAAGGGCACCTCGTGACGACCGACACCCCCCGCTGGTTCACGTCCTCCTACAGCAACAACGGCGGCAACTGCGTCGAGGTCGCCACCAACCTCGTCCCCACCCGCGGCACTGTCCCCGTCCGGGACTCCAAGCAGCCCGCCGGGCCCGTTCTCGACCTCCCCGCCCCCGCCTTCGCCACCTTCGTGGCCTGCGTCCGGGACGGCGGGTTCGGCGCCCGCTGAGGGGCCCGTCCGTGCGGCGGCGAAGCCGAAGAGGGCGACCCTCACGCCAGGAGGACCTCGACGGAGATCGTCGCCGCCAGCACGACGTAGACCACGCACGCGCCGTAATTGAGCGCGACCGTCGCCTTCGACGAGCCGGTGAGGCGTGTGCGGAAGAAGCCCGACAGCATCCCGATGCCCCCGTAGAGGACCACCTCCATCAGGACGTTGATCGCGCCGAGGAGGGCCATCTGCGCCCCGGGGGCCTCCGCGTCGCCCAGGAACTGCGGAAGGACCGCGAGGTAGAAGAGGATGATCTTCGGGTTCGTCAGGCTGATCAGCAGGCCGCGCAGGTACCACCGGCCCGCCCCGACGTCGCCGTGTCCGCCGAGCGCGCGGCGCGCGCTCCTCAGGGTCGCGCACGCCAGCCACAGCAGGTACGCCGCGCCCACGATCCTCACCGCGTCGAGCACCGACGGGTGCGAGCGGGCGATCTCCCCCAGCCCGGCGACGACGGCGGTGGCGTAGAAGCTCATGCCCGTCCCGATGCCGAGGATCGCCTTCAGCGCGGCCCGGCGGCCGCCCTCCAGGCCCACCGCGAGCATGTAGGCCATGTCGGGCCCGGGTGGGCCGAGAAAGAGCAGGATCACCGCGATGTAGCCCGGCAGTACCGATAAGTCCACCATGGTCCAGCGCCTCCGGCCTCGTCGTGATCGCCGTCCGTCTCCCCGTTCCCGTCCGGTCGATTCGGCCTCCGCGCACACGAAGGAACGCCCGGCCGGGCGGGTCCCGGCCGGGCGTTCCCCTTCAACGGATCGTTACGGCGCCGGCCAGGGCACCTCCGGCGAGCGGTACCAGTCGATGCCCAGGGCCTCGAAGCGCGGGGCCTGTTCGGCGAGGCGGACCTTGTACGTGTCCCAGTCGTGGGTCGCGGCCGGGGACCAGCCAAGTTCGGCGACGCCCGGAAGGCGCGGGAAGGCCATGACGTCGAGGTCGTCGGTGGTGGCGAGGGTCTCGGTCCAGAGGGGGGCCTCGACGCCCCGGACGGCGCTCGCGGGGGCGCCGGGGAGGTAGGCCGCCGGGTCCCAGTCGTACGACCTGCGGACCTCGACGTATCCGGCCCAGGCGAGGCCGAGCTTCGTCTCCTTCGTGTACTTCATGTCGAGGTAGGTGCGGTCGGCGGGCGAGAGGATCAGGCCGGTGCCGCTGCGCGCGGCGGCGGCGACCCGCTCCTTCTCCTCGGCGGGGGTGCGGTCGAGGCCCCAGTACTGGACGAGGGCGCCGGGCGCGGGGGCGGTGCCGGTGAGCTGGTGCCAGCCGATGACCTTCTTGCCGTACTTGGCGACGACCGGCTGGACCTTGTCCATGAAGGCCACGTAGTCGGCGTGGCTGGTGGAGTGGGCCTCGTCGCCGCCGATGTGGAGGTAGCGGCCGGGGGTGAGGGCGGCGATCTCGCGGATCACGTCGTCCACGAAGTCGTACGTGACCGGCTTGGGCACGCACAGGGAGCTGAAGCCGACCTTGGTGCCGGTGTAGAGGGGCGGGGCGACGCCGTCGCAGTTGAGCTCGGGGTAGGAGGCGAGGGCCGCGTTGGTGTGGCCCGGCACGTCGATCTCCGGGATCACCTCCTGGTGACGGGAGGCGGCGTACCGGACGATCTCCTTGTACTCCTCCTTGGTGTAGAAGCCGCCGGGCCCGCCGCCGACCTCGGTGGAGCCGCCGTACGTGGTGAGCCGGGGCCAGGAGTCGACGGCGATGCGCCAGCCCTGGTCGTCGGAGAGGTGCAGGTGGAGGGTGTTCACCTTGTAGAGGGCGAGCTGGTCGATGTACCGCTTCACCTCGTCCACGGTGAAGAAGTGGCGGGCGACGTCGAGCATGGCGCCCCGGTGGGCGTAGCGCGGGGTGTCGGTGATGGTGCCGCCCGCGACCTTCCAGGGGCCGTTCTGGACGCTCCTGCGCTCGACGGCGGAGGGGAGCTGCTGGCGCAGGGTCTGGACGCCGCGGAAGAGTCCGGCGGGGCGGTGGGCCGTCAGGGTGATGCCGTCCGGTCCGGAGCGGAGCCGGTAGCCCTCGTCCCCGAGGGCGGTGTCGCCGGGGCCGAGGCGGAGCCGGATGCCGCCGCGGGCCGCCTGCTCGTCCACGACGGGCAGCGGGAAGCCGGTGGCGGGCCGGAGCAGCTCGGCGAGGTAGGCGCCGACCTCCCCGGCCTCGCGGGAGCCGGCGCTCACCCCGATGCGGGTGGCGGAGGTGAGGGTGTAGGGCTCGCCCCCGGGGGCGACGGAGGCGGGTACGGGGACGATGCGGCCGAGCGGGCGGACCTCGGGCTCGGCGGCCCGGGGGGCGGGCGCCTTGTCGTCGGCCTCGGCGGCGGCCTCGCCGCAGCCGACACCGGCGGCCGCGACCAGGAGCAGGGATCCGATCAGGCGCGGAATCCTTCGGCGCTGTCTCACGGGCGGGCTCCCCTTCGGGTGGTCGACGCGTCTGCCATGTCTATATCCGAACCATGCCATTGCGTACCGCCGCGCTCACCGGCGCGCCCACCGGCGGCCAAGGTCTAGGCCAATCGTCCGAATCGGAGGGGGAATCGGTGATCCCTGCCCGATTTCGGGCAGGATTCTTGCGCGAGGAGGGGGGAAGCCCTCAATATTCACGGGTGCTCGAACGCCGCCCGTCGCACGACGACCTCATCGACCACCTGGTCCGCAGCACCGCGCTCCAGCGCGGTGAGGCCGCCCGGGTGGTGCTCGACGTGCTGGCGTACTTCGACGAGACGACCGAGGAGTTCGTCCGCCGCCGCCACCGCGAGCTGCAGGCCGGCGGGGCCGTGAACGCCGAGATCTTCGAACGGATCGCGGCGGAGCTGCCACACCGGGCCGTCGCACCGCAGGAGCTCTCGCTCCGGCAGCTGCGCCGGATCGTGTACGGCTGAGCCTCCCCGGCTCCCGAAGGACGGCCCGGACGGCCGAGTACATCCACTGACCTGGAGGGGTTTCACCTTTATGTGCGGAATTGTCGGTTACATCGGTAAGCGCGACGTGGCACCGCTGCTGCTCGAGGGCCTGCAGCGCCTGGAGTACCGCGGATACGACTCCGCCGGCATGGTCGTCACCAGCCCGAAGGCCTCCGGCCTGAAGATGGTCAAGGCCAAGGGCCGCGTCCGCGACCTGGAGGCCCGCGTCCCCAAGCGGTTCACCGGCACCACCGGCATCGCCCACACCCGCTGGGCCACCCACGGCGCGCCGAGCGACGTCAACTCGCACCCGCACCTGGACCCCGAGAACAAGGTCGCCGTCGTCCACAACGGCATCGTGGACAACGCCGCCGAGCTGCGCGCCAAGCTGGAGGCCGACGGCGTCGTCTTCGCCTCCGAGACGGACACCGAGGTCATCACCCACCTCGTCGCCCGCTCCCAGGCCGAGACCCTGGAGGAGAAGGTCCGCGAGGCCCTGAAGGTCATCGAGGGCACCTACGGCATCGCCGTGATGCACGCCGACTTCAACGACCGCATCGTCGTCGCCCGCAACGGCTCCCCGGTCATCCTCGGCATCGGCGAGAAGGAGATGCTCGTCGCCTCCGACGTCGCCGCCCTGATCGCCCACACCCGCCAGGTCGTCACCCTCGACGACGGCGAGATGGCCACCCTCAAGGCCGACGACTTCCGCACCTACACGACCTCCGGCGCCACCACCACCGCCACCCCGGAGACCGTCGAGTGGGAGGCCGCCTCCTACGACATGGGCGGCCACGACACCTTCATGCACAAGGAGATCTCCGAGCAGCCCGACGCGGTCGACCGCGTCCTGCGCGGCCGGATCGACGACCGCTTCTCCACCGTGCACCTGGGCGGCCTGAACCTGGACCCGCGCGAGGCCCGCACCATCCGCCGCATCAAGATCCTCGGCTGCGGCACCTCGTACCACGCCGGTCTCATCGGCGCCGGGCTCATCGAGTCCCTGGCCCGCATCCCCGCCGACGCCGAGCCGGCCTCGGAGTTCCGCTACCGCAACCCGGTCGTGGACCCCGACACCCTCTACATCGCCGTCTCCCAGTCCGGCGAGACCTACGACGTGCTCGCCGCCGTCCAGGAGCTCAAGCGGAAGGGCGCCCGCGTCCTCGGCGTCGTCAACGTGGTCGGCTCCGCCATCGCCCGCGAGGCCGACGGCGGCGTGTACGTCCACGCCGGCCCCGAGGTCTGCGTCGTCTCCACCAAGTGCTTCACCAACACGGTGACCGCCTTCGCACTGCTCGCCCTGCACCTCGGCCGCATCCGCGACCTGTCCGTCACCGACGGCAAGCGGATCATCGAGGGCCTGCGCAAGCTGCCCGCCCAGATCGAGGAGATCCTCAAGGGCGAGGACGAGATCAAGCGCCTCGCCGAGGTGTACGCGGGCGCCCAGTCGATGATGTTCATCGGGCGCGTGCGCGGCTACCCGGTCGCCCTGGAGGCCTCCCTCAAGCTCAAGGAGATCTCCTACATCCACGCCGAGGCCTACCCCGCCTCCGAGCTGAAGCACGGCCCGCTCGCCCTCATCGAGCCGGCCCTGCCGACGGTCGCGATCGTCCCCGACGACGACCTCCTTGAGAAGAACCGCGCCGCCCTGGAGGAGATCAAGGCCCGCAGCGGCCGCATCCTCGCGGTCGCGCACCAGCCGCAGGAGAAGGCCGACCACACCATCGTGGTCCCGAAGAACGAGGACGAGCTGGACCCGATCCTCATGGGCATCCCGCTCCAGCTCTTCGCGTACCACACCGCCCTCGCCATGGGCCGCGACATCGACAAGCCGCGCAACCTGGCCAAGTCCGTCACGGTCGAGTAGCGGCGGGCCCGGGCCTGTCCCCCGGACCCGTCGCCGCCGGGCCTGTCCCCCGGCGCCCGACCTGACACGCGTCGGTCCCCGTGCACACACCTCCCGTGCACGGGGACCGACGCACTTTCCGGCCTAGCTCGTGGCCGGGGCGCTCTCGCCCGAGGCCCGGCGCCGCAGCGCCGTCGGCCAGCCCGCGACGGCGGCCGTGGCCCCGTACCAGGCGAGCAGTCCGGCGACGGCGGCGATCCAGCCGCCCGCCTTCCCGAGGCCGCCGTTGTCGGCCAGGGCGCCTGTGCCGAGCAGCAGCAGCGCGACGAACAGCAGCCCGTACACGCCCTGCCCGAAGAGGCCGCCGCCCGAGGCCGCCAGGGTCAGCGTGAGCGCGAGGAGCGCCCACAGGAGCAGGAAGACGCCCACGGCGTCGGCCGAGGCGCCGCCGCCGACGGCAGTCCCCCAGGTGAACCAGAAGGCGCCGAGCGCCGTGTACGCCGTGCCCTCCCGGGTGCCGCCCGCGCGCAGCGCGAGCAGGCCGACGAGGAAGAGCGTCACCCCGCCGACCCAGGTGGCGAGGCCCGCGGCGTCCGTCGCCGCGACGTTGTCGATGACACCGGTGCCGCCCAGGCCGAAGGCCAGGAGGGTCAGTCCGAGTGCGAGGTGGCCGAGCGTGGAGCTGGTGTTTCCCGCGGCGACGTCGTTGTCCACGGCGGGCTCCCTTCAGATGCGCAGTCGTGCTGCGTGAGCTGCTGTGTTCCGTGGCCTTTATCTACCCTTCACAAGCACACAATTCACCTGAGGAAGGCCGAAATTATGGCCGGATGACGGCAGTTGAGGGAGTGACGGGAGAAGTACGGGAACGGGACAGCGGCTACGGGATGACGACCACGGGCCGCTGGGCGCGGCGCGCGAGGCGGCCGGCCACCGAGCCGAAGATCCGCCCGACGATCCCGTGCGTGGAGCCGACCACGATCGCGTCGGCCGAGTACTCCCGGCCGACCTCCTCCAGCTCGTGGCAGATGTCGCCGCCGCGCTCGACCAGGATCCACGGCACCTCGGCGAGGTGCTCGGCGCAGGCCAGCTCCAGGCCGAGGACCTCGGTGCGGTGGTCGGGCACGTCCACGAAGACGGGGGGCTCGCAGCCGGCCCACACCGTGGTGGGCAGCCGGTTGGCCACGTGCACGATGATCAGGCCGGAGCCGGAGCGGCGGGCCATGCCGATGGCGTACGCGAGGGCGCGCTCACTGGACGTGGAGCCGTCGAAGCCGACGACCACCCCGTGCCGGAAGGCCGGGTCGCAGGCATGACGGGGCTGTTCGACCGCGAGGGGGTCGACCGTGGAGTCGGCGACGCGCTTGCGGTCCGCGGGTTCGGGGAATTCGTGACCGGCCATCGGTGTCTCGGCGAAGAGGGTCCTCGTGGGAAGGGACGGGAGAAGGAGGAGAAGAACGACGGGAGGCGGCGGAGCTGTGTCCGGGAATCATCTTCCCAAGCCCATACCCCCAAGGGTACGGCGGCACTCCTCTCCTGCCCAGGGCCCACCGCGTCGAGCCCGGCGGGCACACCGCTCGCGCGCGGCGTTCCAGGGAGCATGCACGAGCGGTTCGGGATCTGGCAATGCCGGTTGTGTCCTACAGGCGTCCACCCGGGGGCCGCGCCGGACACCCGTACGGGGCCGAACGGACGTCGCCGAGAGTGACCGGAACGTTCCGTTCCTCGTTGCCACAGGTCCACCCCACCGCCGCAGGGAGAGCGCCCGTGCCCGTACCGCCGACCGCCGCCGCCCGTTCCTCCGTCACCCCCACCCCGACGCTCGCCGCGCCCCCGACGCGCCCCGCGCCCCGCGCCCACCGCCGTACGGACGCCCCTCCCGCGGACACCGGGGCGGGCGCGGGGGCGGGAGGGAGGAGGGGCGCGGGGGAGCAGGCCGCCGGCGACGTCGTCCGCTGGGCGGTCTTCTGCTGCGCCCTGGTCCCGGTGGTGCTCGTCGTCTACGGCACCTCGCTCGCCGGGGCGGCCGGGGCCGCGCTCGGCCTCGTCTCGGTGACGGCGGCCTGCCGGCTGCTGCTGCGGCGCTCGGAGCGGGGTCTCCGCGCGGAGACCCCGCACGGAGGGCACCGGCGCTAACCGGGAAGGGGCTTCCCGGACGCTCCGGACCCCCTTCGAGTTGACAGGCTCGCACACCCGAGCCCATACGTTTTCAGCCAACTTACGGCGACCGGCGCGTCCTTGGCGTAACGATTGGCCAACCTCGGCGCCGACACCCCCGGAACCCCCGTCCCAGGGGGTCACACCCCCCGCGTACCGGGGCGTTCACCACCCCGGCGCGCCCCTCGGGGGCCTCCGCGCGCGCCTCCCCGCGATCGATCGCTTCACGCCAAGTTGCCTTGTCGACAATCCACCGGATGGAGAACTTGTCACGCCGGCGCCACGGGACGCAGTAGATTCGATCATGGGTACCGAAGACTGGGGTCTCGTGCAAAACCGAGGGGAAACGTGCAGGAGCGACACGACCAGGGAGACGCGAACACCGAGGGGGGCTTAGCGTCATGAGCCAGGACTCCACCGCAGCGGAGGCCGGACGGAAACTGTCCGGGCGCCGCCGTCGCGAAGTCGTCGCGGTGCTGCTGTTCAGCGGCGGCCCCATCTTCGAGAGCTCCATCCCGCTCTCCGTGTTCGGCATCGACCGGCAGGACGCCGGAGTGCCACGTTACCGGCTGCTCGTCTGCGCCGGCGAGGAAGGACCGCTGCGGACCACCGGCGGGCTCGAACTCACCGCGCCGTACGGCCTGGAGGCCATCGGCCGGGCGGGCACCGTCGTCGTCCCGGCCTGGCGGTCGATCACCTCGCCGCCGCCGCCGGAGGCGCTCGACGCGCTGCGCCGCGCACACGAGGAGGGGGCCAGGATCGTCGGGCTGTGCACCGGGGCGTTCGTCCTGGCCGCGGCCGGACTGCTCGACGGCCGCCCGGCGACCACGCACTGGATGTACGCGCCGACGCTCGCCAAGCGCTATCCGTCGGTCCACGTGGACCCGCGGGAGCTCTTCGTGGACGACGGGGACGTGCTGACCTCCGCCGGCACCGCGGCCGGAATCGATCTGTGTCTGCACATCGTGCGGACCGACCACGGCACGGAGGCCGCGGGCGCCCTGGCGCGCCGCCTGGTCGTCCCGCCGCGGCGCAGCGGCGGTCAGGAGCGCTACCTCGACAGGTCTTTACCCGAGGAGATCGGCGCCGACCCGCTGGCCGAGGTCGTCGCCTGGGCGCTCGAACACCTCCACGAGCAGTTCGACGTGGAGACCCTCGCGGCGCGCGCGTACATGTCACGGCGGACGTTCGACCGCCGGTTCCGCTCCCTCACGGGCTCGGCGCCGCTCCAGTGGCTGATCACCCAGCGGGTGCTCCAGGCGCAGCGACTGCTCGAAACCTCCGACTACTCGGTCGACGAGGTGGCGGGCCGGTGCGGCTTCCGCTCCCCGGTGGCGCTGCGCGGCCACTTCCGGCGCCAGCTCGGCTCCTCACCGGCGGCCTACCGGGCGGCGTACCGCGCCCGGCGCCCGCAGGGCGAGGTCGGTACGACGGTGCTCGACCCGGTCGTGCCCGCCCAGATCGCGGCCGGCGTACGGCGGCCGGGCCCGGCGCTGGAGCCGGGGAAGCCGCAGTCCGACGCGTACGCGTCCGGACGGCCCTCCCTGCCGGGCCAGCGCAGCGCGCCGTAACCGAGAGACCCGCGCGGCCACAAGCCGCGCACCGCAGGAACGACGGGCGCCCGGGGACACCTCCCCCGGGCGCCCGTCGGGCTTCCGGGCCGGATCCGATGCGCCGGAGCGGTCTGACAGCGGAGCCATCGAGGCGTTTCGGCAACGCGGCGAGGTGCCGTGCCGGGCGCCGCGGCCCCGGCCATGATCCGCCGGACAGGCCCTAAGGTGGACGCATGAACGATCGCATGGTGTGGATCGACTGCGAGATGACCGGGCTCTCGCTGACGGACGACGCACTCATCGAGGTGGCCGCGCTGGTCACCGACTCGGAACTGAACGTGCTCGGCGACGGCGTGGACATCGTGATCCGCCCGCCGGACGCGGCCCTGGAGACCATGCCGGAGATCGTGCGCCAGATGCACACGGCCTCGGGGCTGCTCGACGCGCTGCCGGGCGGCACCACGCTCGCCGACGCCGAGGCCCAGGTCCTCGCCTACATCCGCGAGCACGTCAAGGAGCCCGGCAAGGCGCCGCTGTGCGGGAACTCGGTCTCCACCGACCGCGGCTTCCTCGCACGCGACATGCCCGCCCTGGAGGGCCACCTGCACTACCGGATCGTCGATGTCTCCTCGGTCAAGGAACTGGCCCGCCGCTGGTACCCGAGGGCGTACTTCAACAGTCCGGAGAAGAACGGCAACCACCGGGCGCTCGCCGACATCCGCGAGTCCATCGCCGAGCTGCGCTACTACCGCGAGGCGGTCTTCGTCCCGCAGCCCGGCCCCGACTCGGAGACCGCGAAGCGGATCGCGGCGCGCCACGTCCTCCCCTCGGAGTGATCCCGGCGTGACGGGGGACTGACCGCCCGCTCGCGCCCTCGAACGCCCCTCCGGGAAACGCGGGCGCGAGCACCCTCCAGGACCCTGTAGACTTCTTCTCGGCCGGTCGGGGAAACCTTCGGGAAAACCGCCGGTCATGGTGGGTATAGCTCAGCTGGTAGAGCACCTGGTTGTGGTCCAGGATGTCGCGGGTTCGAGTCCCGTTACTCACCCTGTGTGACAGAGGCCCCGGTTCGGAAGAACCGGGGCCTCTGTCGTGTCCGTGGTCGTGTCCCCGGTGGCGAAGGGGAAAAGGGGGGCGCGCCCCGGTCGGGGGGTAGGGGGACGACCGGGGCGCGCGGGGTGGGGGGCACAGTGGCTTGCGGGAGGCCCGGGGCGGGCCTGGCGGTAGGGCCTAGCGGTAGGCGGCGAAGGCCTTCGTGAAGGCGAGCGGCTGCTGGAGGATCGAGGAGCAGGTGGCGTCGGCGCGGTTCACGGCGCCGTCCGGGCACTGCTTGTCGCGGGTCGAGGACCACATCGAGAGCCGGCCGATGCCCTTGGACTTCGCGAAGTCGACCAGCTGAGTGGCGTCGTCCACCGTGAAGATCTCGGTGGTGACGTCGTTCACACCGATCATCGGGGTGACGGCGACCGCCTTCCAGGCCGCCGCGTCGGAGAGCCCGAGGACGCCCTTGATCTGGGCCTGGGTCGCGGTCGCGGCCTGGATCGCGTACGTCCCCATGTCGGCGCTGTACGCCGGGCCGTAGTCCATCGCCATGATGTTGACGGCGTCGACGCGGACCCCGTTGCGCTTGGCGTCGGCGAGCAGGTCCACGCCCGGCTGGGTCAGGCCCTCGGGCATGACCGGCAGGGTGAAGGAGACGTCCAGGCCCGGGTGGGACTTCTGGAGCTGCGCGATCGCCTGCGAGCGGCGCGTGTTGGCGGCGGTGTCCGGCAGGGCCGCGCCCTCGACGTCGAAGTCGACCTTGGTCAACTCGTACTGGTCGATCACCTTGCCGTACGCGGCGGCGAGCGCCGAGGCGGAGGAGCAGTTCAGGGCCAGCTCGTGCCCTGCGGCGCCGCCGAAGGAGACGCGGACGTCACCGCCCTCGGCGCGCAGGGCGCCGATCTGGGCGGCGACCTTGTCGTTCGCCAGGTCGGTGACCCCGCCCCACAGCGGGGCGCAGGCGCCGCCGGAGGTGATGAAGGCGAGGTTGAACTCCTTCACGCCGGTGGCGTCGGCGGTCGCGAGCAGGTCGTACGCCGGGTGGAGCGAGGTGTCGACGTACGGGGCGAACCTCGCGCCGGTCGCGGGGGCCGTCGGGGTGGGCGTCGGGGTCTGCGTCCGCGTGGGGGTCGGCGCGGGGGCCGTGGTGGCGGACGCGGTCGGGGTCGGCTGGGCCGTGGGGGTGGCGGTGGCCGTGGGCTGGTCGGTGGGGCGGCCGCTGGGGGTGGGGGCGGGGCCGCCGGACGCGCAGGACGCCTTGTTGATCAGGCAGTTCGCGGGGTCGCCCGCCTCGCCCGCGGCGGAGGTGACGAAGCCGACGGTGACGGACCGGCCGGGGGCCAGCTGCCGGTTCCAGCTCGCGGGCTTCACGGTGACGTGCCGGCCGGAGACGGTGTGCTCGCCGTTCCAGAGGGAGCCGATGGTGGTGCCGTCCGGCAGGTCGAACTCCAGGGTCCAGTCGGACTGGGCGGCGGAGGTCTCGTTGGTGACGACGTACTGGCCGGTGTAGCCGCCGGTCCAGGAGCTGGTCCGGGTGTAGGCGGCGCCGACGGAGGCGGCCTGGGCGGTGCCGGTGAACGCGAAGGCCGCGCCGCCGGCGACGGCCGCCGTGACGACCGCTCCGACGACCTTGGTCCTCGTACTCGCCCTGCGCCGATGCGAACGGGTGCCCATGGCGTGCCTGCCTCTGCGTACGGGAGTGGGGTGCGGCAGCACGCTAGCGAGCGGGGAACGGACAAAGCGGCGGATCGGGGGCGGGGCCGGGGATCCTTAGGGTCCGCTTAAGGGACCCATCGGGGCCAGAAAAGGTTTCGCCCGGGCCGGGGCCGCACCGGTGTTCCGGACCCGCCCCGGGAGCGCGCCGGGTCCCGGGGCCGGGTTTCAGCTCTCGCGGGCCCGTCGCGCCCCCGTGCCCCCGCGCCTGCGGCGGGCCGGGCGGTGGCCCCGGTGGCCGGTCGCGGTGGCCGTGCCGGCGCGGCCCCCGAGGCCGATCCAGACGCGTACCTCCGTACCGCCGAGGACCGAGCGGCCGATGCGGACGTCGCCGCCGGTGCCCTCCGCCACGCGCCGCACGATGTCGAGGCCGAGGCCCGTGGAGCCGTCCCGGGCGCCGCTGTTGCCCCGGGCCAGGGCGGCGGCCGGGTCGGCGATGCCGGGGCCCGCGTCGGAGACCAGGACGATGACGGCGTCCTCGCCGTTGTGGACGTCGATGGAGAAGGCCGTGCCCTCCGGGGTGTGCCGGAAGACGTTGCCGAGGAGCGCGTCGAGCGCGGCGACGAGTTCGGGCCGGGCGACCGGGATGCGGACCGGGCGCTCGACGCCCGCGACCCGCACCCGGCGCCCCTCGTCCTCGGCGAGCGCCGACCAGAAGTCCATGCGCTCGCGCACCACTTCGGCGGCGTCGCAGCCCGCGCCGGGGCCGGTCGCCTGGGTCTGCGGCTTCGCCTCCCGGGCCGTACGGATGATGATGTCCACCTCGCGTTCCAGCTGTTCGACGGCCGCGCGGGTCTGCTCGGCGGCCGGACCGGAGCCGAGGGAGGCCGCGTTGAGGCGGAGGACGGTCAGCGGGGTGCGCAGCCGGTGGGAGAGGTCGGCGGCCAGCTCCCGTTCGTTGGCGAGGAGTTGGATCACCTGGTCGGCCATCGAGTTGAAGGCGACGGCGGCGGACTTGAGCTCCGGCGGCCCCTCCTCGGGGACCCGGGCGCCGAGCCGCCCCTCGCCCAGGTCGTGGGCGGCGCCCGCGAGCCGCTGGGCGGGCTGGACCATGCGGACGCCGAGGCGGTCGGCGACGGCGACGGAGCCGACGATCAGGGCTGCGCCGACCCCGGCGAGGACCAGCCAGGCGGTGCCGACGCCGTTGGACACGTCGCCCTCGGGGACGAAGAGTTCGACGACCGCGACCCGGCCGCTGCTGAGCGCGGTGGGCTGGAGCAGCGCGAAGCCGCCGGGGACCTCCGTGATGGAGGCCCGGCCGAGCTCCCGGGTGGCGGTGAGCTCCTTCTCCCCCGCCCGGCGGGTGCCGATCTCCAGGGGCGCGCCGTCCGGCGCCTCGGCGGGGACGTGGACGGCGAGCCGGCCGGCGGCCCCGTCCTCGGTGGTGGCGACGGCCTTGTCGAGCTCGTCGCGGTCGGTGGTGATGGCGAGGACGGGGGCGAGCCCGGCGGCCCGCCGCTCGGCGTTGGAGAAGGCCCGGTCGCGGGCCATCTCCTTGACGACGAGCCCGAGGGGGACGGCGAAGGCGACCACGACCATGGCGGTGACGGCCAGGCACACCTTGACGAGCGCCCATCTCACGGCCGGGGCTCCCCGGGCGGTTCCAGCTTCACGCCCACCCCGCGCAGGGTGTGCAGGTAGCGGGGCCGGGCGGCCGTCTCGCCCAGCTTGCGGCGCAGCCACGACAGGTGGACGTCGATGGTCTGGTCGTCGCCGTAGGACTGCTGCCACACCTCGGCGAGCAGTTCCTTGCGGGGGACGACCACGCCGGGCCGTCCGGCGAGGAAGGCGAGCAGGTCGAACTCGCGCCGGGTCAGGTCCAGGGGCGTGCCGTCCAGCTCGGCCTGGCGGCGCAGCGGGTCGACGGTGAGCCCGCCGACCCGGATGACCCGGGAGGGCGGGGCCTCGCCGGCGCCGGACCGGGCGCGGCGCAGGACGGCGGCCATCCGGGCCGAGAGGTGGTCCACGGAGAAGGGCTTCACGAGGTAGTCGTCGGCGCCCGCGTGGAGGAGCCGTACGATCTCGGCCTCGTCGTCGCGGGCGGTCGCGATGATCACCGGTACGTCGGTGATGCCGCGCAGCATCTTGAGCGCCTCGGACCCGTCCAGGTCGGGGAGTCCGAGGTCGAGTATGACCACGTCGAAACGGAAATGGGCGACCTCGCGCAACGCCTCCAGTGCCGTGCCGACGCTCCGTACCGTGTGGGACGCTTCGGAGAGCTGCCGGATGAGGGCGGAGCGCACGAACGGGTCGTCCTCGACCACGAGCACACATGCCATGGGCGGCACCGTACGCCATGCGGACCGATCGTCGGACAATGTGCACCCCCTGATCCGGAACGGCCGGGGGTGGTGCAGTATGGGCCGGTGCGAAGAGGACTGGTTCACGCCCTGGCCTGGTCACTCGCCACCGGCGCGGCGGTCACCCTGTCCTGGTGGGGAGTGCACACGGTGCTGTCCGGAACCGTGTACGACCCGCCGCGCGCGCTGCCCATGCCGCTCTGGGCCGCGGACGGGACGCACGACCCCGACGCCGGTCCGCTGACCTCCTCGACCCGGTATCCCGGGCAAGACGGGCCGTCCGCGTCCACCGCGCCGGCGACCGGGCCGAGCGGCGGACCGACGCCCTCGGCCACCCCGTCCGGCACGCCGTCGCGGCGGCCGAGCCCGACGGCGGAGACCCCGGCGGCCCCGCCGCCGAGGACGGACTCCGGCCCGGACGCGAACGGCGGCCCCGGCTCGGCGTCCGGCTCCGGATCGGCGTCCGGTTCGGGCGCGAACGTGAAGAGCTACGCCGTGGACGGCGGCCGGGTCGCCTTCGACCTCGGGGAGACCTCGGCCGAACTGGTCTCCGCGACGCCCGCCTCGGGCTGGCAGATGCAGGTGTGGAAGCAGACGACCTGGATCCGGGTGACCTTCACCCGGGACGGCCGCGAGCTGTCGGTCTTCTGCGTGTGGCACGACACCGCGCCCCGCGTGGAGATCGAGGACCGGGCGGTCTGACGCCCCGGCCGGAGGCGGCTCAGCGGAAGACGGACGCGGGCGGGGCCGGTGACGGCCTGGCGCTCGCGTCGGTGACCGGTGCCGCTCCCCCGGCGAAGTCGGCGAGGGCGCGCCCGTGTTCGACCCGGCCCGGGTGCGGGTCGGTGGCGACCCTGCGGGTCAGTTCGGCGATCGGGAGCTCCCGGTCGGAGGCGACCAGGACCGCGTTGCCGAAGCGGCGGCCGCGCAGCACGGTCGGGTCGGCGGTCAGGGCCAGTTCGGGGAAGACGGCGGCGGCGGTGGCGATCTGGCCGCGCAGGTGGGTCAGCGGCGGGCCGTCGGCCAGGTTCGCCGCGTAGAGGCCGCCGGGCCGCAGCGCCCGCCGCACCTCGGCGAGGAACTCGGTGCTGGTCAGATGGGCGGGGGTGCGGGCTCCGGCGAACACGTCCGCGATGATCAGGTCCGCCCAGCCGTCCTGGACCTTGGCGAGGCCGGCGCGGGCGTCGGTGGAGCGGACCCGGATCCGGGCGCCCGGGTCGAGCGGCAGTTCGCGGCGGACGAACCGGACCAGGGCCTCGTCGAGCTCCACGACCTGCTGGGTGGAGCGGGGCCGGGTGGCGGCGACGTACCGGGCGAGGGTGAGGGCGCCGCCGCCGAGGTGCACGGCCTGGAGCGGGCGGTTCGGCGGGGCGGCGAGGTCCACGACGTGGCCGAGGCGCCGCTGGTACTCGAAGGAGAGGTACGTCGGGTCGTCCGGGTCGACGTGCGACTGCGGGGCGCCGTCGAGGAGCAGCGTCCGGGCGCGCGGGCGCTCCCGGTCGGGGACGAGTTCGGCGAGACCGCCGTCGACGGTCTCGGAGACGGGGGTCGTCGCCGCCCGGTCGCGCTGATTGTTCCTGGCCATCGGTCCATTATCGGACGATCGGACCGCGTGCGACGCGCCGGGGAGCGCGGCCGCTCAGCGGCAGCCGTCGACTCGGTGGCAGCCGCCGGCTCAGCGGCAGCCGTCGGCCGCCTCGATGAGCCGGGCCGCCTCGCCGAGCGCCCGGCGCAGGACGACGGGGTCGGTGACCGGGTCGGTGTCGCCGGGGGGCAGCAGCCAGCCGGCCGGGCGGGGGGCGCCACCGGCCGGTTCGGGCAGCTCCGGCAGCTCGGGGAGGCGCAGGCCCCGGCCCGAGGTGCGCGTACACGCGCTGCCCGGCACGTCCCAGGCGGCGGCGGTGCCGGGCGGCACCAGGAAGCCCAGGGTGTCGCAGGTGCCGTCGTGCACCACCGGGCCGACGGCGGGGGCGCCGGTGCGGCGCAGGATGTCGACGGCCTCCAGGCCCTGGCGGACCGGCACGGTGACCAGGTCCCAGGCTCCGGCGGCGGACTCCGCGTCGGCGCCCGGGGCGGGCGCGGGCCGGGCGGCCGACTGTGAACCGATCTCCGACATGGGACCCCTCCTCGCTCCATGAGGAGACACGTTCCGTCTCTCCTTACGGTTCAACGCCCGCGCGCGTCAACGGCTACGGCGGTTTCCCGCCGCAAAGGATGGCAGTTCATGGCAGATCGCAGGCGAGATATCCGGTTTGTAGCCAAACTCGGCGTAGTCATTCGGTCACAGCGGGTACGTTTCTGCCGCCGGACCACCCGGCAGCACCAGGAGAGGGCTCGGCCATGGCGATGTCACGGGCAGTTCCCAACCTCGCCTTCCGCAGGCTCCGCGGGCAGCAGTCGCCGGCGGAGTTCGCCGCGGCCGTCCGCCGGGCGGCGCGGGAGATCGGCGAACAGGTCGCGTGCGACGCCCGCTACATCGGACGCGTGGAGGCGGGCGAGATCCGCTGCCCCAACTACGCGTACGAGCGGGTCTTCCTGCACATGTTCCCCGGCCTCGGCCTCTCCGACCTGGGCTTCTCCGCGCGGGAGACGGTGCGCGGCCGGCGGCAGACCGTCCCGGCCGGGGCCTCGTCCCCCGGCGCCCCCACGACCCGGAACGATGAGGAGAGCGACGTGCTGCGTCGCGCATTCATGACGAGCGGCTCCGCCACCCTGGCGGCCGCCTCGCTGGGACTCGGCGGCCCCGCCGTCGCGATCCCCAGCCCCCGCGGGACCCACCGCGTCGGCGAGACCGAGGTGCGGACCGTCGAGGACGCCGTGCGGCGGATCCGACTGCTCGACGACCGGCACGGCGCCGACGGGCTCTACAGGATGGCCGCCCAGCCGCTCCGTACCGCCTACGCGCTGCTCGACGCCGGGACGGCGGCCCGCCGCTCCACCGAGGACCGGCTGCACGCGGGCGCGGGCGAACTCTCCCTCTCCGTCGGCTGGCTGGCCCACGACTCGGGCCGGCACGAGGACGCGCGCTCGCACTACGCCGAGGCCCTGGCCACCGCGCGCGTGGCCGGGAACGCGGCCCTGGAGGCGCACGCCTTCTGCAACACCTCGTTCCTGGCCCGGGACACCGGCCGGCACCGGGAGGCGGTCCGGGCGGCGCAGGCCGGGCTGCGGGCCGCGGAGCCCCTGGGGTCGGCCCGGCTGCTCTCCCTGCTCTCGCTGCGGGAGGCGTGCGGGTGGGCGGCGCTCGGCGACCGGTCCGCCTGCGAGCAGGCACTCGGCCGCGCCCACTCCTTCTTCGACCGGGGCCCGGCCGACGGCGACCCGGAGTGGATGTCCTTCTTCGGGGAGCCGGAGCGGGAGGCGCAGGAGGCCCAGTGCTGGTCGGTGCTCGGCGACCGGGGCCGGGCCGTCCGCCACGCCCACCGGGCGACGGTCCTGCAGAACCCGCACTTCGCCCGGAACCTCGCGCTCTACCGCGCCCAGCTCGCCGAGGGCCTGGCGCACGCGGGCCGTCCGGACGAGGCGGCGGAGGAGGCGCGGCGGGTGGTGGACTCCCTCGACGGCATCGCCTCGGCCCGCATCCGCGCGCTCCTCGCGGAGACGGGCCGGGTGCTGGCGGCCACCCGCTGAGTGAAGGGGCTACTGCTCCAGGTGCCCGGTGTCGTTCCAGCGTTCGAGCGCCGGGTCGCCGTACGCCCAGCCCAGGACCGAGAGGCTCGTCGGGTCGAGGCGGATGCGGGCGGCGAAGGAGACGTCCTCGCCGAGCCAGCGGGCGCCGATGGAGCGCAGGATGTGCCCGTGGGCGAAGACCAGGACGTCCCGGTCGGCGGAGCGGGCCCACTCCACGACCTCGTCGGCGCGGTCCGACAGCTGGGCCAGGGTCTCGCCGTCGGGGACGCCGTCGCGCCAGATGAACCAGTCCGGCCGCCGCTCCTTGATCTGCGGCGGGGTGAGGCCCTCGTACGCCCCGTAGTCCCACTCCATCAGGGCGTCCCAGGGCTCGGCGCGGTCGCCGAAACCGGCGAGGGCGCAGGTCTCGCTCGCCCGGACCAGGGGGCTGGTGCGCACCTCCGTGCCGGGCAGGCCCCGCCAGGGGCCGCGGTGCAGGCGCTCGCCGAGCAGCTTGGCGCCGCGCCGTCCCTCTTCGAGCAGCGGGATGTCGGTCCTGCCGGTGTGCCGGCCGAGGAGCGACCACTCGGTCTGGCCGTGCCGGGCGAGCAGGATGCGCGGTGCCATGGGAAGGCTCTCCAGAGGTTCGCGGTGCGGACGTGCTCCTTCCATCATCGCCCACCTGAATTCGGGGCGACACGCGGGCAACCCCCGGGTGCCGCCCGGCGTCCCCTCCCCCGGGCCGTACGCCCGACGGGAGGGACCTTGTCCATGCGCAAGCCACGCTGGTGGGCCGAGCTGTCGCTGATCGGGGTCGTGTACGCGGCCTACACCGGGGGGCGGCTGCTCGTGCGGGGCGACGAGGCCGCGGCCGTCGACCACGGGCTCGCGATCCTGCGCCTGGAGGGGCTGCTGGGGATCGACGCCGAGCGGCCCCTGAACCGGCTCTTCACGGACGTCCCGGCGCTGGGGATCCCGGCGGACTTCGCGTACGCCTCGCTGCACTACCTGGTCACCCCGGCCGTCCTGGTGTGGCTGTTCCGGCGGCGGCCCGCGCACTACCGGGCGGCCCGCGCCTGGCTGATGGCCGCCACCCTGCTCGGGCTCGTCGGCTTCACGCTGCTGCCCACCTGCCCGCCCCGACTCCTCGACGCGGCGCACGGATTCACCGACACGATGGCCCACTTCAGCGCGTACGGCTGGTGGGGCGGCGAGGCCAGCGCGCCGCGCGGGCTCGGCGGGATGACCAACCAGTACGCGGCGATGCCCAGTCTGCACGTGGGGTGGGCGCTGTGGTGCGGGGTGATGCTGTGGCGGTACGGGCGGACCCCGCTCCTGAAGGCGCTCGGGGTGGCGTATCCGCTGCTCACGACGGTGGTGGTGATGGGCACGGCCAACCACTACCTGCTCGACGCGGTCGCGGGGGCGGCCGTGATGGGGGCCGGGTACCTGCTCGCGCCGCACGCGCTGCGGGTGGTCGACCGGCTGCGCGCCGGGGTGGGAGCGGGGAGCGGAACGGGGGAAGCCCCTCCGGTTGTCAGTGGGGGATGCGAGACTTTCGCGGGTGAGCACATCCCCGGACAGCGGTCCGTCGCGACCGCCGCAGACGACACGTCGACACCTGCTCGCTGAGCTGCGCGGACCGGGGGTCCCACCGCGTCCGCTGGACGCGCGGGCAC
This sequence comes from Streptomyces cinereoruber, assembly GCF_009299385.1. Taxonomy (NCBI): domain Bacteria; kingdom Bacillati; phylum Actinomycetota; class Actinomycetes; order Kitasatosporales; family Streptomycetaceae; genus Streptomyces; species Streptomyces cinereoruber. The sequence goes on from NZ_CP023693.1 coordinate 2,854,667, forward strand.
TCGCGGCGCTCGCCGCCAACCCCGGCTGCCGGCGGCGCGCCCTGCTCGACGGCGCGGGGGTCGACAAGTCCGCCCTCGCCGCGAAGCTCGGCTCCCCGGCCCCGTTCGGGCAGTCGCAGTTCGCGATCGTGCGGGGCAACTCCTTCGAGGCGAAGGTGAAGGCGGACGGCGGCCGCGAACTGCTGCGGCTGCTCGGGGTGGAGGAGCCCGGCGAGGTGTCCGTGCCCGATCTGTCGGCGGCCGGGCCCGAGGGCCGGGTGGCCCGTACGGCGCTCGCGCTGCGGGAGGCGACCGGGGCCGGGGGCTGGACGCTGCTCGACCATCCGCTGCTGGCCCTGGAGGTGGCGGGCTCCCCGGTCTACCTGGAGCCGGACGCGGTGGTGGTGCGGCCCGGCGGCGGGTGGACGGTGGTCGAGATCAAGTCCTTCCCGACGATCGACGGTTCGGCCGACGCGGCGAAGGTGGGCGCGGCGGCCCGCCAGGCCGCCGTGTACGTGCTGGCACTGGAGCGGGTGGCGGCGGTCACGGAGGGGGCGCGGGTGGCGCACTCGGTGCTCCTGGTCTGCCCGAAGGACTTCTCGAACGTGCCGACGGCCTCGGTCGTGGACGTGCGCAAGCAGCGGTCGGTGACCCGGCGTCAGCTGGACCGGCTCACCCGGATCGACGAGATCGCGGCCGCCCTGCCGGAGGGCGTCAGCTTCGACGTGGCGGAGCGCTCGCCGGAGGAGCTGACGGCTTCGGTGGAGTCCGTGCCCCACCAGTACGCGCCGGAGTGTCTGGCCGCCTGCGAGCTGGCCTTCCACTGCCGGGCGCGGTCGCGGGAGGCGGGCGCGGTGGAGACCCTGGGCCGTTCGGTACGGGGCGAACTGGGCGGCCTGGCGACGGTCGGCGCGGTCCTGGCGGCGGCGCGCGGCGAGGCCGGCGACCCGGACGACCCGGCGGTGGCGGCGCTGCGCCGGGCCAGGGCGCTGCGCGAGGAGGCGCTGGCCTCGGCGCCCGCCCGCACTCCCCGGGAGGACGTCGAATGCCCCTGCTGACGCCCCTTTCCCGCACCGCGCCCCGGGAGGGCCTCGCATGTCGCTGATCTCCACGCTGGCCCGGATGGAGGCCGTCGAGTCGGGCCGGGCGCGGCCGCTCGCCACCGTGCGGCACCGGCGCGTCTCCGAACGTCCGCTCGTCCTGGTGCCGTTGACCACCGCCGGCGAGGCGGGCGCCCCGCTGGGCGCGCTCGTCGGCACCGACCCCGGGGAGCCGCGGCTCCTGGTGGTGCCCCAGCCCCGCGACCGGGACCTGCGGTTCACGTTCCTGGCGGACCTGGCCGAGGAGGTCCTGCCGTACGTCGACGCGTTCACGGACGCCGTCGAGCTGGTGGAGCGCAACGAGACGGACGCCGAGACCGGCAAGAAGGTGCGGGTCGAGGTCGAACTGTGCGCGGACGCGCCGCAGTTGATCGTGCCGAGCCGGGCGGGCATCGAGTACGTACGGCTCCTCGGGCGGTCCACGCGGTTCCGGCGGACGGCCGAGCAGGACCCGGAGACGCCGTTCCCGGCCCCGCCGCGCGTGCCGCTGCTCGGGCGCTGGCTGACGCACTTCGGGGAGCGGGCCCGGGTGCCCGGCTCGTCGCTGCTGCTCGCGGCGACCGACCTGCTCAACCGGCACTGGGCGACCGGCCAGTCCTCCCTGGAGGACCAGCACCTGGGCGCGCTGCTCGCGTGGATCGACCCGGCGGACGGGGTGCCGGGCCGGGAGGGGGCGCTGCGCGCCGAGGCGGGCCGGGACGAGCGGGGGCAGCTCTTCTGCCCGCCCGCCGGGCCCGCCACGGACCCGGCCTTCGACAACCGGCTGCTCGCGCCCGCGATCGAGCGGTACGACCGGGCCCGGCAGGCGTCCGGCGCGGCCGAGGACCCCGAGGCGGCCGAGCGGGCCCTCGGCGAACTCCTCGCGGCCGAGCGGGAGGTGCGCCGACTCGTCGTCTCGCAGCTGAAGCCGACGTGGGACGCGGTGTGGCGGGCGGTCGGCCTGCTGCGGGAGCTGCCGGAGGGGGCCAGGGTCGCGGACCGCTGGACCCGGGACCGCTGGTCCTTCACCGCCCACCGGGACCGGGTCGCGGCCGGCGAGCCGCCGCAGCCGCGCCGGGACGACGCGGTGACGGCGGCGCAGAAGCTCGCCGCCCGCGAGCAGGCGCAGGGCCAGCTGGAGGCGCAGGAGGCCCTGGACGACCCGCTGGTCCTGGCGGGGCGGCGGCTCGCGGGCGAGGCGTTCGCGGCGGAGGTGGTGGAGGTGGTGATGGCGTGGACGGAGTCGAAGCGGCCCGCGCCCCGGCCGCTGCTCACGGTCCGCACGGACGACCGGCCGCACCTGGCCGAGCGGGTGAAGGTGTACCGCTCGCTCGAAGGAAAGCCGCAGGCGGCGGAGTTCGTGCGGTACGAGGAGGACGGCTCGCTCGTGCTGCGGGTCCTGGACCGGATGGGCCGGTCGAAGGAGCCGGCGGAGGGTTCGGTGCCGGAGAAGGGCGAGCGGATCGCCTGGACGCTCTTCGAGCACGACCAGCGGGGCGGGCCGAAGCTGCCGGACCCGGAGGAGACGCCCTGGACGCACGGCGGCCCGCCCCGGACGGACGCCGTGGAACTGCCCGATCCCGTGACCCCGGAGGACGTGCTGTGAGCGTCTTCGCCCCTGTGACCGTGTTCGCCCCCGTGACCCTGTTCGATCCCGTGACCGTGTTCGCCCCTGTGACCGTGTTCGATCCCGTGATGCCCGAGGACGTGCCGTGACCGTGTTCGACCCCTCCGCCGAGGCCGGCCGCGCGACGGCCGCCATCCTGGCGGACACCCTGCACGGCACCGCGCGGGGCGTGGTCGTGGACTCCCCGCCGGGCGCGGGCAAGTCGACGCTCGTCGTGCGGGCCGCCCTCGAACTGGCCGCCGCCGGACGCCCCCTGATGGTGGTCGCGCAGACGAACGCGCAGGTGGACGACCTGGTGCTGCGGCTCGCCGAGAAGGAGCCGGACCTGGAGGTGGGCCGGCTGCACTCCAGCGACTCCGACCCGTACGACAAGGCGCTCGACGCCCTGGAGAACGTACGGAAGTCGGCGAAGGCGGGCGATCTGGCCGGGCTTCCGGTGGTGCTCTCGACGGCCGCCAAGTGGGGGCACGTGAAGAACGTCGAGCCGTGGGCGCACGCGATCGTGGACGAGGCGTACCAGATGCGCTCGGACGCGCTGCTCGCGGTGGCGGGGCTCTTCGAGCGGGCGCTGTTCGTGGGCGACCCGGGGCAGCTGGACCCGTTCTCGGTGGTGGGCGCGGAGCAGTGGGCGGGACTGGCGTACGACCCGTCGGCGAGCGCGGTCTCGACCCTGCTCGCGCACAACCCCGAGCTGCCGCAGCACCGGCTTCCGGTCTCCTGGCGACTGCCCGCGTCGGCGGCGCCGCTGGTGTCGGACGCGTTCTACCCGTACACGCCGTTCCGCAGCGGCACCGGGCACGGGGACCGGAAGCTGTCCTTCGGGGTGCCGTCGGACGGCTCGGGCCCGGACCGGGTCCTGGACGAGGCGGCCGAGTCGGGCTGGGGCCTGCTCGAACTCCCGGCCCGGCACACCCCGCGCACCGACCCGGAGGCGGTGGGCGCGATCGCCCTGGTGGTGCGGCGGCTCCTGGACCGGGACGGGGCGGCGGTCTCGGAGCGCGCGGAGGCCCCCGTGCCCCTGACGCCGGACCGGATCGCGGTCGGCACCGCCCACCGCGACCAGGCGGCGGCGGTCCGGGCGGCGCTCGCGGAGCTGGGCGTGTCCGGGGTGACGGTGGACACCGCGAACCGGCTCCAGGGGCGCGAGTACGACGTGACGGTGGTCCTCCACCCGCTGTCCGGCCGGCCGGACGCGACCGCCTTCCACCTGGAGACGGGCCGCCTGTGCGTCCTGGCCTCCCGGCACCGGCACGCGTGCGTGGTGGTGTGCCGCGCGGGCGTGGCGGAGCTCCTGGACGAGCACCCGTCGACGGATCCGGTCCAGCTGGGGGCGGCGGTGTCGTTCCCGGACGGCTGGGAGGCGAACCACGCGGTCCTCTCCCACCTGGAGGAGCACCGGGTGGTCTGGACGCCGTGATCCGCCGGGCGCGGACCGGGGTCCCGGCTCCGGTCAGGCGGTCGCCGTCGGCAGTTCGGCCGCGTGGCGGAGGAGTTCGTCGACCGACCACTGGTCGTAGACGTGCTCGCCGTACTTCACGGCGGCGATCCGGCCGCCGGGAGTGACGAGGAAGTCGGCGGGGAGACCGGTCCGGCCGCCCGGCTGGGCGGCGGCGGGCAGCCGCCCCCGGCCCCGGACCAGTTCGACGGCGCCGCTCAGCACGGCGCGGACGATCGCGGGCCAGCCGCGCGGGTCGAGCAGGGCCCTGCGGTGGGCCTCCACGCCGAACTCGGCGTACAGCAGCTTGCCGGGGTCCGCGACCACGGCGAACGGCAGGTGGGCCACGTGCTCGCGGAGCTCCTCGGCGGGCGAGTGGAAGAGCACCACCTCCCGGATCCCGGCCCGCTCGATCTCCTCGTGTCGCCGGACCACCGACCGCAGGTGGAGGTTGCAGACCGGGCAGCCCGCGAAGCGCCGGAACTGGACGTGGACCGGGCGGTCGGGGTCGGGGAGGGTCAGCGGGGGGCCGAGGACCGGGACGAGCGTGCGGACCGGCACGGAGGCGCCGGGTTCCAGCCGGGTGCGGGACGGTCGGGTGCGCATGGGACACCTTCCTCGGAGGAGCACGGGACGTCCCTCACGGGATCGCGGGGCGTCACGGAACTGTTAGGCGTACGGCGTACCCCTAACAAGATAGGCGTAGGCCGTACGCTGTCAACCGTCATGCCACGACCCCGCACCCTCACCCAGGACCGGCTGGCCGCCGCCGCCCTCGCCGTCATCGACCGCGAGGGCCTCGCCGCCCTCTCCATGCGCACCGTCGCCAAGGAACTCGGCATGAGCCCCATGGGGCTCTACCGCTACGTGACCGACCGGGAGGAGCTGGAGGGGCTCGTGGTCGACCGCGTCCTGGACGCCGTCGACACCACCCCGCCCCCCGGGGACGCCCCCTGGCGGGAGCGGATCGAGGTCCTGGTCGGGCGGCTGCGCGACAGCGTGGCCGCGCACCCGGAGGCCGTCCCGCTCACCCTCGCCCACCGGCACCGCGCGGCCGGCGGGCTGCGCTGGTCGGAGACCGTGCTCGGGATCCTCACGGAGGCGGGCATCACGGGCGGGCGGCGGGTCGTCGCCCTGCGCGCACTCCACGCGTACGTCACCGGGGCGATCGGGCTCGAACACCTGGGGCCGCTCGCCGGCGGGGGCACGGCGGTCATCGCCGCGCTGCCCGAGGACCGTTACCCCCACCTGGCGAAGACCGCGCGCGACGCCGGCGGGGTGGACCGCGACCAGGAGTTCTTCGGCGGGCTGCGGCTGCTGCTGCGCGGCCTCGACGGCTGACGCGGGGCGCGGGGGCGCGCGGCCCGGAGTTCGCGCCCTTGCGGGGCGCGGGACAATGGAGGACGGCCCGGGACTCCGGGCCGTGTCCGTGCGCGGCGGTGCCCGCGCGGGGGCGCGCCTGTGCGAGACCCGTACGAGACCTGCGCGAAGAGGAGAACGACGATGGCGGAATCCGCGGAGCGGGGCGGACAGCGACGGCTTCGGCCGGCGCCGCTGATCTTCGAGCCTGCCGAGGCGTCCGCCGATCCGGAGCACTTCTTCGACCTGGAGTCCCTGGAGGACCCCCGGGAGCTGCTGTCCCGGGCGACCGAGCTGACGCTCGCGTTCCGGGCCGCGGCGGACCGGGCGACCGAGTTCCAGGCGATCGCGGCGGCGCAGCTGGCCGATCCGCGCCGGTTCGACCGGCTGGAGGTGGCGGACGTCGCCGAGCGGGCCCGGTGGACCGAGGACTACGCCCGCAAGATGATCGAGTTCGGCCGCGACCTCATCCGGGCGGACGGGCGGCCGACGGAGGACTGAGCCGTCGGGCGGGCGAGTCGGCGGAGGGTGGGCGAGTCGGCGGAGAACTCTGAGCCGCCGGGCGAGCGGGTCGGCGCCGGGCGGGCGGATCGGCGGAGGAGCGGGGCGGCGCCGGGGCTCGCGGGGGCGCGTGGCCGTCGCCCTGGAGCGTGGGGGCGCGCGGCGGGGGCGCACATGGCCGGAGGCGTGTGTGCTGACCGAAAAACCACCCCTGGCATATGCCGAGGGCGCACGATACTCCCCCCGCCCCCCTCCTGTCCGGGATTCCGGGAACCCTTGGAAACCGTTCCGTCACTCCCGGTACACCTGGACGCATGACGACGTGGCTGCGCGAAGAGATCCCGTACGACATCTTCCGGTTCCTCCGGGAGGGCGACGAGGGGCGGCACCAGACCGCCCGGGTGACCGCCGACGGGGCCTCCTGGCTGGCCTCGGCCGCCGGCGGGCGGGGGGCCGCGCTCGCCCGCTGGGAGTCCCGGCCGACCTCGCCCGCCGCGCTGCCCTGCGGGACGGTCTTCGACGTCGTCAACGTGGACCCGGTCTTCGGGCGCCGGATGCTGGACAAACTGTGGACGGAGGGCCCGGGGTCGGGGCCCGTCGCGGTCCACCGGGGCCGGATGATGCTGTTCGCCGCGCCCGGCACGGCCCAGCGGCTGCCCGCCCTGCTCGACTGGGAGGAGTGGGGCGACGCGGTGCCCCGGCCGCTCTGCCACGGCCTCGGGGACGCGGTGACCGTGCCGCCGCTCGCGCCCTCCGGCTCCGCCGGGCCCCGCTGGCTGGTCGCCCCCGACACCCGCCACCCGTGGCTGCCCGGCCCCGAGGTCGTGCTCTGGGCCTGCGTGCGGGCCGTCCGGGCGGTCTCCGCCGCCGACGTGCGGGTATCGATTTTTCCTCCCGCCGATCCGGGTGCTAATGTCTACGACGTCAGCAGGCGCCGCTAGCTCAGTTGGTTAGAGCAGCTGACTCTTAATCAGCGGGTCCGGGGTTCGAGTCCCTGGCGGCGCACCGACGGAAGAAGCCCCTCGCGGAAGCGGGGGGCTTCTTCGTGTACGGGAGGGGCTGGGGTCAGTCCCGGTCCGCCGGGGTGATCCGGACCGTCCAGACGTCCGACCCCGACCGGTCCATGACCTCGACCCGGACGCCGGACCCGGGCACGGTGAGGGTCTCCCCCTCCTCCAGCGGGGCGTCCGCGAGCGGCGGGTAGACCGAGCGCTCCCAGCAGGCCTCGGTGCGCGGGTGCGCGTCCACGACCTCGACCGGGCCGTCCCCGGAGGCGGTGGTGCCGCGCACCCGGTAGACGAGCACGCCCTCGGTGCAGGTCTCGGCGTTGTTCCCGGTGTCGCCCCTGGCCTCGACCACGAGGACGCTGTCGGGGCCGGTGCGGACGACCGCGAGCCGGGTGCCGAGCGTGCCGCCGTCCCCGGCCGGGGCGTCGGTCGGCTCCAGGGCGACGATCCGGGACTCCGGGCCCTGGACGCAGGCCACCTGCGCGCGGGAGAGCCAGCCGAGCTTCCACTTGTGCCAGCCGAAGAGGTCCGGGGAGAGCCCGAACTGGCTGCCCATGACGTCCCAGTCGCCCACGTGGGTGTCCCAGTCGCCCTTGCCGTCCTCCGGCCGGTGGTAGAGGTCCGGCAGGTCGAAGACGTGGCCGGTCTCGTGGGCCAGGACGTTGCGGTCGGGCGGGTGCCGCTCGAAGACCGTGACGACCCGCCGGATCTCGGTGCCGTCGACCTCCAGCGGGCGCTCCAGGTTGACGACCTTGGTCGCGTCGGAGTCCACGCCCGGCGCGTCCGGGTCCGCGACCAGGTAGACGATGTCGTACCGGGAGAAGTCGACGTCCGCGTCGGCGGCGGCGACCGCGTCGCGCAGGTACTCGGCCCGCTTCCCGGCCGCCCAGTCCCGCCGTATGTCGTACTCCCCCGACTCGCGGGGCATCGGGGTCCACGTCGTGCGGGCGTGCGGGGTCAGGGTGAAGCGCCCGTAGGAGGCGCGCTCGAAGAACTCGCTGGTGCCGGGGAAGTGGTCGGCGGCGAGTTCGGCCGGCGTGGCGAGCGGCTCGGAGTCCGGGAAGGACAGGAAGACCATGACCGCGTCGAGGTCCCGGTCCGGGCGCGGGTACGAGCCGTTCCAGGTGTCGAGCCCGAGCGAGTGGTGGGCCTGGGTGCGGGGCAGGACGCAGGGGTTCGCGGCGGGCACGCCGACCGCGGGGCCCGCGACGAGCCCGGTGGCGGCCAGGGCCGCGAGCGAGGTGAAGGCGGCCGCGCCGGCACGCAGCCGCGGGCGCCTCTCCGCTCCTCCGGGTGGCTGCTGACCCCTCACATGGACCTCCGGATCACGAATGCGGGACACCTCACCCACCTTGTGGTGATTTGCTTAATTTCGCACTTTTCCATTGCCCCGGTCGAGTGAGTGCGCGGTGCCGTGTCGACGCGACACGGAAGCAAATCGCCTCACGGAAAGTCACCATCGATCACCTCCTCATCGACCCGTGTCAGAGCCGGGCAGAAACGATCGGGCAGGGTGGTCCGGTGGGGATCCTCACAGCGCCGGACGGCCTCCGGGGGCACCCCGGAGCTGGAACGGCCGCCCGGCCTGGCCCTATGATCGGCTCACTCTTCCTCGGCCGACCGTCCCGTCCCAATGCGACCGGCCCGACTGCACTACGGGAGCGAGCGGTGAGCGGAACCCCCGAAGGACCGGTGCACCCAGAGCCGGCGGAGACACACACGGCCGAGCCCGCCCTCACGGAGCGTGACGCCGGGCGCCGGGAGGCCGAGCTCCGCGACTACCGCGCCGCCTTCCGGGTCGCCCGGCTCGCCATGGCCCTCGTCGACCGGGACGGCGTGGTCGTCGCGGCCAACGACTCCCTCGGCGCCCTCCTCGGCACCGAGGCCGGGGCGCTGCGCGAGCAGGCCGCCGCCGACCTGGTCGACCTCGCCTCCGACGGGCGCACCTGGCACGCGTACCGCGAGGTGCTGCGCGGCCGCCGCTCCCGCTTCCGCTGCACCCGCCGCCTCAAGCACGCCGACGGGCGCTCGCTGTGGGCCGAGGTCACCGTCGCCCCCGTGCCCGGCGACCGGCGGGTCCTGCTGTCGATCGCGGACATCAGCGACCGGCGCGAGCTCCAGGCGCGCCTGCGCCACCTCCAGATGCACGACCCGGTGACCCGGCTGCCCAACCGGACCCTCTTCTTCGAGCGCCTCGCGGCCGCCCTGGAGGAGCCCGCCGCACCCCGGGAGCCGCATGAGCCGCATGAGTCCTACGAGTCGTACGAGTCGTACGGCTATGGCAGAACAGGGCGGATCGGCCTCTGCTACATCGACCTCGACGGCTTCAAGGCGGTCAACGACACCCTCGGCCACCGGGTCGGGGACCGGCTCCTGGCCGCCGTCGCCGGGCGGCTGACCGAGTGCGCCGACAGCGACGGCTACACCCGCGGCGGCGGCCATCTGGTGGCACGGCTCGGCGGGGACGAGTTCGCGATCCTGGTCGAGGACTCCACCGGTACGGAGCAGCTGACGGACCTGGCGCGCTCGGTGCTCGACGCTCTCCAGGAGCCCTTCGACCTGGCCGGGCAGCGGCTCTCGGTCTCCGCCTCCATCGGCGTGGTCGAGCGCTCCGGCCGGGGGACGACGGCGACCGCCCTGATGCAGGCCGCCGACACCACGCTGTACTGGGCGAAGGCGGACGGCAAGGCCCGCTGGACCCTCTTCGACCCCGAACGCAACGCCCACCGGATGACCCGGCAGGCGCTCTCCTCCACCCTGCGGCCGGCCGTGGAGGACGGGGAGTTCGCCCTGGAGTACCAGCCGCTCGTGGACCTGGCCGACGGGGCCGTGCGCGGGGTGGAGGCGCTGGTGCGCTGGCACCACCCGCAGTTCGGCCCGCTCCCGCCGAATCGGTTCATCGGGATCGCCGAGGAGGACGGCTCCATCGTGGAGCTGGGCCGCTGGATCCTGCGCACCGCCTGCCGCCAGGCCCGGCAGTGGCAGAAGGACCACCCGCGCGAGCGCCCGCTCTTCGTGAGCGTCAACGTGGCCGTCCGGCAGGTCTGGGACTCCGACCTGGTCGCGGACGTGGCCGGCATCCTCGCGGAGACCGGGCTCGCCCCGCACCTGCTCCAGCTGGAGCTGACCGAGTCGGCGGTGATGGGTTCGGCGGGCCGGCCGCTCCAGGCGCTCCAGGCGCTGAGCGACATGGGGGTGCGGATCGCGATCGACGACTTCGGCACCGGCTACTCGAACCTCGCCTATCTGAGCCGGCTCCCGGTCTCCGTGCTCAAGCTGGACGGCTCGTTCGTGCGCGGCTTCCAGGACGAGGAGCACGCCAACGCGGCCGACGAGCTGATCGTCGAGGCGCTCGTGCGGCTCGCGCACCGGCTGGGGCTCACGGTCACCGCCGAGTGCGTGGAGACCGCCGGGCAGGCCAGCCGGCTGCGGCGGATCGGCTGCGACACGGGGCAGGGCTGGCTGTACTCGCGGGCGGTGACCCCGGAGCGGATCGCGGAGCTGATCGGCACGGAGCCGCTGCCGGCCTGAGCGGCGCGCCCCGGAGCCGTACGCGCGACGGCCCCGCCCGGGCGGACGTCCCGGGCGGGGCCGTCCCCGCACATGGAACTGCCCCCGGCCGGAGGGACATTCCGGGCGGGGGCAGCGGTCATGAGGGGTTCAGCGGGGGACGGGCACTCAGCAGGCGCCGAGGTCCTGCCAGACGCCCCACTCGCCGGTGGTGCCGGGGGCCTCGTTCTGGGTCCACCACTTGGCCTTGTACTTGCGGCCGTTGTGGGAGACCTCGTTGCCCGTGTTGTAGACCGTGCCGGCGACGTACGCCGGGAGCGAGCCGCAGCCGGCCGGGGGCTCCGTGGTCGGCGGGGTGGTCGGCGGCGTCGTGGGAGGCGTCGTCGGCGGGGTGGTGGGCGGGGTGGTGGTGCCGCCGAGCGCGGTGTTGATCTGCTTCAGCAGGGTGGCGTTCTCGTCCAGGCCGAGCAGGGAGTACATCATCGCGCCGGCCAGGCCGCGCTGCTTGCCGTAGTCCACGCGGGCCTGGATGGACTTCTGGTTCAGGCCGGTGAAGAACTCGCCGTCCTTGTAGAAGTACGAGGACTTCGACTGGTCGTCCCAGAAGGTGGTCGACGCGTTGTCGACGATGCCGCCGAGCTCCTTGTAGTGCGCGATGCCGGCCTGCTGGCTGAGCGGGCGGGCGCCGGAGCCGCCGGTGGCGGGCTGCGCGAGGCCGTTGGTGGTCCCGGCCGGGACGCCCTTCCAGCCGCGGTAGTAGAACTCGTAGCCCAGGGTCAGCTTGTCGGCGGGGAAGCCGCCCGCGATGCCGTAGGCCGGGTTGCCGTCGATCCAGGAGTCGATGGCGGAGTCGATCGTGTACTTCTCGGTGCCCGGCGCGATCGGGTCGGTCGGGTCGTTCGGGGAGGGGTACAGCGGGGACTGGTGGTACGTCGGCCCGTCGCCGTCCCAGGCGCCGTGCATGTCGTACGTCATGATGTTCGCGTAGTCGAGGTACGCGCCGATCTTGTCCGTCTCGATGTACTTGATCTTGTCCTGGCCGGCCGGGAGGGCCGCGGTCAGCAGGTACTTCTTGCCGCCGTTGGCCGCGCCGTACGCGTCGAGCTGCTTGCGGAACTCGGCGAGCAGGAGGGTGAAGTTCTGCTTGTCCTCGGGGCCGTAGTGGTTGCCCAGGTGGCCGCCGGAGGAGCCGGGGTACTCCCAGTCGACGTCGATGCCGTCGAAGATGCCGGCCGCCGTGCCCGGTCCGCCGAAGCCGCCCTCGACCGGCAGGTTGCCCTTGAGGTACTGGTCGATGCAGGAGGAGACGAGCTTCTTGCGGCTCGCGTCCGTCTTGGCCGCGTCGTGGAAGTACTTGGAGTAGGTCCAGCCGCCCAGCGAGATGTTGATCTTCAGGTGGGGGTACTTCGCCTTCAGCTCCTTGAACTGGTTGAAGACGCCCACGATCGGCTGGTCCCACTTGTCGGCGACGCCGTCCACGCTGTCCGCCGCGCTGAAGGACTTCTGGTAGTCGGCGTACGAGTCGCCCGCACCGTCACCCGCGTTGGGGTTGTTGTCGTCGCCCGCGGCCTTGTTGGCCATGAAACAGGTGAGGTTGGTGGGGTGGATGTTGCCGAACGAGTAGTTGATGACGTCCAGCTGGCTCGCGATGCCCCGGGTGTCGAGGTGCTTGGGGTAGAACGCGTTGCCGTAGACGCTCCACTGGTCGTAGTACGCGATGCGCACGTTGCCCGTAGAGGCGGTGGTCGACGTGGGGGCAGCCTGGGCGGAGCCGAGTCCGGCGGTCGCGGCGAGCGCGCCTGCGGCGAGGGCCGAGCTCAGGAGCGCGGCGATCAATGACTTACGGGGGTGCACGTGCGGCCTCCGGATGGGGGGTACTGGGTGGTGCCGTACAAGAGCTGGAGCAGTGATATCCGCCGCGTGAACGGTGAGTCAATGGTCTGAACCAGATTGAGGACTAGACCAATTGACGGGAGAAAGCCCTTGTCAGAGGCGCGCAGCACAAAACGGAACCGCTCGCCACCATCGGTGACGAGCGGTTTAAGGTTCACTTAGGGAAGGCCCGTGGGTCGTTCGACCGTGAACCAACCGGCCCCGGAAATCCAGGTTTTACCCGGCGGCCTCCGGCAGGTCGTACGCGTCCGCGATCAGTTCGTAGCTCCGCAGCCGCGCCTCCCCGCCGTGCGCGTTGGCCGTGAGCATCAGCTCGTCGGCGCCCGTGCGCTTGCGCAGGTCGTCCAGGCCCGTGCGGACCTCGTCCGGGGTGCCGTACACGACGTTCGCGAGCCAGCCGTCCGTGAACTCCCGCTCGGCGGGGCTGAAGGAGTACGCCTCCGCCTCCTCCGGCGTCGGCACCAGACCGGGCCGGCCGGTGCGCAGCCGCAGCATCGCGAGGGCCCCGGAGAGGACCTGGCGGCGGGCCTGGGACGCCTCGTCGGCGGCCAGCGCCGAGACGCCGATCAGGGCGTACGGGGCGTCGAGCACCTCCGAGGGGCGGAAGGAGTCCCGGTAGAGGTCGAGCGCCGGGACCGTGTTCCGGGCCGAGAAGTGGTGGGCGAAGGCGAAGGGCAGTCCGAGCACGCCGGCCAACCGGGCGCTGAAGCCGGAGGAGCCGAGCAGCCAGATCGGCGGGCGCCCCTTCGGGCCCTGCACCGGACCGGGCACGGCGTGGATGCGGGCGTACGGGTGCCCGTCCGGGAAGTCGTCGTCCAGGAACCGGGTCAGCTCCGCGAGCTGCTCGGGGAAATCGTCCGCGCCCTCGTTCAGGCGGTCGGTGCGGCGCAGGGCGGCGGCCGTGGCGCCGTCGGTGCCGGGGGCGCGGCCGAGGCCGAGGTCGACCCGGCCCGGGGCCAGGGCCTCCAGGGTGCCGAACTGCTCGGCGACGACGAGCGGGGCGTGGTTGGGCAGCATGACGCCGCCCGAGCCGAGCCGGATGCGCCGGGTGTGGGCGGCGAGGTGGGCGAGGATGACCGCCGGGGAGGAGGAGGCGACCCCGGGCATGGAGTGGTGCTCGGCCACCCAGTGCCGGTGGAAGCCGCGCCGCTCGGCGAGCCGGGACAGCTCGACGCTGGTGGCGAGGGCCTGGGACGCGGTCCGCCCGCTGCCGACGGTCACCAGGTCCAGTACGGACAGCGGTACGGGCGCGGTGCCCCGCGCCTCTCCTCGAATGGTGTCGGTCACCGTCGGGGCCCTCCTCGGCACACGTGCGAATACTGGGGGGAAGAACAGGAGGGGGGCTCCGCTTATTCCGCGCGCCCCCCACGCGCCGCTGCACGCCCTGCCGCGCCCTGCCGCGCACGCCCCCGCGTGCTGCCGCACGCTCCTCCTCGGTACCGCTGCGCACCCCTTCACGCGCCCCCCTTACGCGCTCCTCGTGCGCTTTTCGCGCGCCCCCTCGGAGTGGCGACGGGTTCCCGCCACCCCCCTCCGGTGCGTTATCGGCCACCGGGAGGGGGTCCGCCGCGTCCGCTTCCCCGCAAAAAATCTTCCGTCCGCACCGGTCCGAACGCACGCGCGAACACGGAGGCACACGCCCCTGACCTGAGGGTCTGCGGAGCACGCGTGACAGTGGCATATGCCAGAGTGCCGCGTCCCAGATGAGGGCCCGGATCCTCCGCATCATTCTCGCCAACAGGCGCCCCGTGGGCGGTCCTTGGCGGTTATCGTGGTACGAAAGCTTGCGGTCACAACCTGGTAGGGGGAAACCGTGGCGCTGAAGCCCGAGCCCACCGCGCCGTTCCACTCGGTCCAGTACGCCCTGCGCGTCCTGGAGACGGTCTCACGGCACGGCGGCGGAGTGACCGACGCCCAGATCGCCCGCGAGACCGGACTTCCCATCGCCCATCTCTCCTCGCTGCTCCTGATGCTCCGCCGCGAGGGGTACGTCGAGCAGGTCGCCGACGGCGCCTACGTCGTCGGGGACTCCCTGGTCCTCCTCGGCTCCGGCCTGACCCGCCGCGAGGCCCTGGAGGCCAAGCTCCAGGAGACCCTGACCGAGCTGCGCGACTCCGTCGGCGCGGCCGTCTACATCAGCCGGTACATCGACGGCGAGGTCAAGATCACCCAGTTCGCCGACGGCCCGCGCACGCCCAAGGTCAACGAGTGGGTGGACTTCCGCTCGGCGGCGCACGCCAGCGCCGTCGGCAAGTGCCTGCTCACCCAGCTCGACCAGAACGGGCGGCGCGACCACCTCTCCCGCCACAAGATCGCCCGGCTGACCTCCCGGACGATCACCAGCGAGCGGATCCTCTTCTCCAAGCTCGACAGCCAGCCGGCCACCGTCCCCGTGCTCGACCTCCAGGAGTACGCGGTGGGCACGGTCTGCGCGGCCGTGCCGCTGACGGCGGGCGCGTCCGTGGGCTGCCTGGCGCTCTCCCTGCCGATCGAGCACGCCCACCGGCTGCGCGCGGCGGCCGACACGCTCAACCGCAGGGCCGCCCCGGTGGTCCTCTCGCTGGCCCTCTGACCCCGCTCCCGGGGGCCGCCGGGGCGGGCGGTCACGAGCACCCCGGGGGACCGGGTAGTATTTTCTCCGTCAGCAGGCGCCGCTAGCTCAGTTGGTTAGAGCAGCTGACTCTTAATCAGCGGGTCCGGGGTTCGAGTCCCTGGCGGCGCACCGACGGAAGAAGCCCCTCGCGGAAGCGGGGGGCTTCTTCGTCGTGCTCGTGCGGGGTTGGACTACGTGCGCCCGGGCGTCAGAACTTCACGTCCGAGCAGGCGTAGAAGGCGTTCGCGGTGTCCGCGACCGTCCACACCGCCAGGATGAGGTGGCGGCCCGACTTGCCCGCCGGGAGGTTCCCGGAGTGCGAGAGGGTCGCCGGCGGCTGCTGGCTGTTGTAGGGGACGGTCAGGAACGGCTGGGGGTCGAGGGCGGCCCGGGTGAGGGGCTGGCTCGGGTTCCACCCGTTCTTGGTGATGTAGTACTTGAAGTCGGTGGTGCGGTGGCGGGCCGTGAACTGCCAGCGGAAGTTGTAGCTCTGCCCCGCCGTGACGCTCGTCGCCGGCCAGGTGCCGCCGCGCGGGTCGTCGAGCTGGGCGAACGGGCCGTTGCCGCCGGCGCAGATCTTCCCGTCGGCGGGCCCGCCGGCCGGGAAGCCCTTGGGCCCCTCGACCGACTGCGGCTCCCACTGGATGTTGCCGCAGTTGGACACGGTGCCGTTGGCACAGAGCTTCTGGCGGCTGATCGGCGAGTCGGTGTAGCCGTGGCTGCCGGCGCTGCCGGTGCCGAGGAGGGTGACGCCGGCGACGCCGAGCGCCACCGCCGTCGCGCCTATGGATTTCTTGCGCATGCTGTCGCTCCAGAGAACGTGGGGGGGTTCTGTCGGGCCGTGCTGCACGCGTGCGGGTCGTACGGGTCGTACGGATGGTGCGGGTGTTTCCCTGCTCTTCGGTTCCTTGCCTCTTGCCGTACGACGGTGACGCATTTTGGTCTGGACCAAGTAACAAGGTATGGACGGAACTTGGCGCTGTCCATCCCTTCAGGCGCCCTCGGCGGAAGACGCCCTTCCCGTGTAGAACGCCACCGTCAGGTCCTTGACCAGCGTCTTGCGCTCGTAGTCGTCCAGCTCCACCAGACCACGACTGGTCAGCCGGTGGACCACGTCGTCCACCGCGTCCACGACCGACGTCAGGACGGTGTCCCGGTGCTTCGCGTCGAGCGCCGCGATCCGGCTGCGCCGCATCGCCGTCGCGACCTCCGGGGCGTACTCGATCCGCGTCGGCTGCGCCGAGAAGACGTCCAGACCGACCGGCGCGCACTCCGCCGACAGCATCCGCGTCAGGGCCTCGCCGACCGCCTCCGCGTCCCGGAGCGTCGGGGCGTCCTCGTGGAACGCGTCCGCCGGGAGCTGCGAGAGCACCCGGGCCATCGCCGCCTCCACCTGCTCCCGCAGGTACTCCTCGTGGCCGTCGACCCCGAGCGACGCGCGGACCGTGTCCCGGACCCGCCAGACCACCAGGACCACCACGTCGAGCGCCGTGCCCCGCGCGTCCACGGCCGGCAGCGGCTCGCTGCGCCAGTGCCGGAGCCGCACGTCCACCCGGCGGCGCAGCAGCAGCGGGCTGACCCAGATCAGGCCGGTGCGGCGGACCGTGCCCCGGTAGTCCCCGAACAGCGTCAGGACCCAGGCGTACCCGACCCGGCCCCGGCCGAGGCCGCCGAACGCGAAGAGCACGGCCACGACGCCGAGGGCGAGCAGGGCCCACTGGCCGAGGTGGACGCCGTAGTACGGGCGGACCGGCAGCCGCAGCATCCGCGCCGCCTCGTCGGGCACCGCGCCCGTCCACCACACGACCGCCGCGCACCAGGCGAGCGCCAGGGCCCCGCCGACCACCCCGGCCCAGCCGGGCAGCACCGACCCGGGGCGCTCGACGAGCGCGGGGTCGGCGGTGGGGGCCGGACGGGAGGAGGGCGGCGGGGCCGCGTGCCGGGCCCTGCCCTTCGCCGCCGCGCCGGTACGGCCCGGGGCCGGGGTCTTCGAGGGGCCCGGGATGCCGGGCCCTCGGGTCCTCCCCGGGGCGGTGGGCGCGGCCATGGCGACGGTGTCGGGACCCCCGTCGTCGTCCTTCGCGCCGGGGGCCGCGGCGGTCTCCGGTTCGTCCCGGAAGAGCAGGTGTACGGGGATGGAGCCGGTGGTCTCGGTCCCGATCACGTTCTTCCGCCGCGCCACCCGCACCACCCCGGCGACGGGCAGCGCGACGGTGGCGACACGGGCGCCCTTGATCCGCCCGAAGTCGGGAGCGGAGGACTCTTCGGGGGCTGCGGGGGACGCGGGGGCGGGGCGGCCGTCCGCCGGGGCCGGGGCCGTGCCGCTCCGCGCGGCCGGCGACGCGGGGGCGGGGGCGCCCTTTTGCTTGCCGGGTTCCTTGCCGGTTTCCTTACCGGCCTCCTTGTCGGGGGCTGCCGGTCCGGACGCGGGGCTCGCCTTCGCCGGGGCGGCGGGAGCCGGTGCCCCGGCGGTCGGGGTCGGCGTCGCCCGCGGGGTGGTACGGGTCGGCAGCTCCACGCGCACCGCCGGTGCCGCGCCCGCGAGGCGGGACCCGGCGGACTCCCCCGGCGGGGACGTACGGGCCGGCTTCTCGGCGGAAGCCGACGCGTCCGCCTTCGGCGGGGAGGTGCGGACCGCCGTCCGCACGGCGGTGGCGGCCGGGGATCCGGCCGCCGGGGCGGATCCCGGAGCCGTACCGGACGCGGAACCCGCGCCCGTACCCGACTCCGTACCGGAAACGGAGCCACCCGACCCGCCCGCCGGAGCGGAAGCCCCCGCCGCCGGGACGTCGGCCTTCGGCCCCGAGGGGGTGCCCGTCACCGGGACCGCCGGAGTGTCGGTCGCACGGCCCGGCGAAGTACCGGCCGCCGGGGCGCCGGCTGCCGCGCTTGCCGGAGTACTGGTCACCGAGGCCGCCCGAACACCGGCCGACCGGCCCGCCGGAGCAACGGCCACCGGAGCCGCCGAGGCATCGGACGCCCGGCCCACGGAAGCACCGGTCACCGGAGCCGCCGCAGCATCGGACGCCTGACCTGCCGAAGCACCGGTCACCGGAGCCGCCGCAGCATCGGACGCCTGACCTGCCGAAGCACCGGCCACCGGGACCACCGAAGCCTCGGACGCCCGGCCCACGGAAGCACCGGTCACCGGAGCCGCCGGGGCATCGGCCGCCGAGGTCGCCGGAGCAGTCGGCTCCGGGCCCGTCCGGTCGGCCGGCGGCGGGGTCGACGGACCGGCCGGGGCCGGTCGGTCGCCCGATGCCGGGGTCGACGGATCGGCCGATGCCGGGCCCGACGGGCTGACCGGTGCCGGAGCCGGCGGGCCGGCCGGTGCCGGGGCCGTGCGGACGTCCGACGCCGGGGCCGACAAACCGGCCAGTGGCGGAGCCGACAAAGCGGCCGGGGCCGGTGGATCGGTCGGCGCCGAGGGCGGCGGGCCGGTCGGCGCCGGGCTCGGCGGGGCAGTCGGCGCCGTGGCCGGTGTATCGGTCGGGGGCTGGGGCTGGTGGTCCCCCGGTGGGGTGCGGGGTGGGGTCGTGCGGGGAAGGGTGCCGTCCGTCAGGCGTCTCGCCGTGCGGGCCGCGTCGCGCGAGGCCGCCGCGCCGGAGTCCGCGGGGTTCGGGGTCGGTGCCGTCATTCGGGGTCCACCTCATGCTCTCGGGGTCATCGGAACAAGCGCCGCCAGGTCTCCGGGCCCGGGTAGCCGTCGGCCGCTCCGCCGCGCCAGCCCTGTGCCCGCTGGAACGCCTCGACGTTGCGGCGGTCCGCCTCCGTCCAGCGCGGATCGGGCCCCGACAGGTAGTGCTTGCCGAAGCCCCGCTTCACCAGTTGTTCGCCCAGCTTCTCCACATATGCGTTGGATTGGCCCGGACGGAAGTAGCCACGCCCGGGAAAGGGCGTCGCATGCGCGCTCGGACCGCCCGAACCACTCGAACCGCCGATGCTCCGGCCCTTGCCGGTCACCAGCAGCTCCCACGTGTCGGGCCCGGGCAGGCCGTCCGCCTCCTTGCCCTTCCACCCCTGCGCCTGCTGGAACGCCCGGGTCGCCCGCCGGTCCGCCTCGGTCCACTGCGGGCCGGGCCCCACGGCGTAGAACTTCTTGCCGCCGCGCGCGACGAGCAGCTGCCCGAGCCGGGTGACGTGCGCGTTCTTCTTCCCCGGCCCGAACTGCGCCGCGCCGGGGAACGGCGGCACCGCGGTCGTCTCCCCGCCCCCGGCGCCGGTGCCGTCGCCGCTCACCACGCCCTTGTAGCGGTAGGCCGCGTACCGGTCGGAGTGCTCCCAGTACGCCATCGGCGTCGTCTTCTTCCGCGTGCGCGGCTTGGTCTGCTCGTACGCGGTGTAGGAGGTGTGCGTGGAGTCGGTCCAGCCGCCGAAGATCGTGACGTGCGAGCCCCGGTTCGGGTCGGCCGGGTTGTGGAAGAGCAGGATGTCGCCGGGCTGGAGGTCGGCGCGGTCGATCTTCTCGCCGAAGCGGTCGAGGCTGCCGGTCCACTCGTTGTTGCGCAGGTTCCAGGCCATGGAGATGTACCCGGAGCAGTCCTGGCGGTACCCGTCCGTCCAGTACTTCTCCATGGAGTACGGGACCTGCGCGGCCACCCACAGCTTGGCGCGGTCGATGATCTCGGCACGGGTCGTCGGCCGCAGCGTGTCGGTCGCGGCCTGGCCGGTCGTCGGGCCGGGGCCCGGCGCGCCGTGCAGCGGCCCCCGCCCGCCCTGCGGCGTGTCGGGCCCGACGGTGGGGGCGGGGGCGGGGGCCAGCACGGGTGCGGTGACGGGAGTGGGGTCCAAGGGCGTCGCCCCGCCTTCCTCCGGGCCCGTCCCTCCCGCGTCCGACACGCCGACCGACACGTCCACGTCCACGTCCACGTCCACCGTCACCCCGGTCGCCGCGTCGCCGGGCGGCGGCGTGTCGGACGGCTTCGTGTCCGTCGGTGCCCCCGTCGGGCGGGAGAGCGGGGTCGCGGCGCCGGCGCCGCCCAGGACCACCCCCGCCGCCGTGACCAGGACCAGGGCGCGGCGGGCGCCGTGGGCCGCCGGGTGGCCGCCCGACCGGACCGGCAGGCCGAGGGCGAGGTCGCGCCGCTGCCGGGCGCAGCCCGGGCAGGCGCAGTCGGCCGCCGGTTCGAACTCCTCGAAGATCGGCACGCTCATGCGATTCCCCTCCACACTCGTCAAGATCTTTCGACCGTCGTTCAGGGGCCCCAATGTCACAACTGTTCCGATAAATCACATTTTGACGGATCGAAGGACCGATACGACCGTCCGACAGGCCGGGGACGACCGTTATTGGTCAGGAGCACGCCTTCGCGTCGGGTAGAGTTCTCTCTGTCAGCAGGCGCCGCTAGCTCAGTTGGTTAGAGCAGCTGACTCTTAATCAGCGGGTCCGGGGTTCGAGTCCCTGGCGGCGCACGCAAGGTCAAGGCCCCCTCACCGATGGTGAGGGGGCCTTGGTCGTTCCTCGGGTCGCTCAGCCTCCCGTGAGGTACGCCGACACCACCACGTTCGCCGTGTAGGCGCCCGCCTCGCGGTCGAAGGTGCCGCCGCAGGTGATCAGGCGCAGCTCGGCGCGGCCGGGTTCGCGGGGGCCGTAGACCTTCGTGGCGTCGAAGTCCTCGCGCGGGAAGACCTGGACGTCGTCGACCGTGAACTCGGCGATCGAGCCGTCCGCCCGGGTGACGAGGACCTTCGCGCCGGGGCGGGCCGCGCTCAGGCCGTAGAAGACGGCCGGGCGGGTCTCGGTGTCGACGTGGCCGACGAAGAGGGCCGCCCCGGCCGCGCCCGGCTGGGTGCCGGGGCCGAACCAGCCCACCGTGCCCGGCGTCGCGAACGGCGGCGGGTCGACGGCGCCCGTGGCGTCCAGGCCGCGCGCCACCACGGGCGCGTCGACGCCGAGCGAGGGGACCTCGATCCACCGGGGCTCGGCGGGCGCGAGGGGTGCGCGGGCCGGGGGCAGCTCCGCGCCGGGCGGGCGGCCGACGGCGGCGATGTCGCCGGTGGTCGGCCCCGAACTGCCGAGGGAGCCCTCGACCGTCCCGCCGCCCCAGAGCCAGAGGCCGAGGAAGAGCAGCGCCCAGGCCGTGCCGGTGACGAGTCGCCCGGTGCCCGCCGGGCGGGGGCCGGACGGCACCGTCACTCCGTACCCGTGCTCGCGCCCGTCCCCGTACCCGTGCCGGAGGAGCCGTCGGTGCGGCGGCGGGAGCTGCGGAGGGCGACCGCCACGGCGGCGAGGGCGGCCAGGCCGAGGCCGAGCACGGTGTACGGGGTGCCGAGGCCGTCCTCGCCGACGGCCTGGGCGACGCCGGGGGCGGCGGGCGCGGCGAAGGCGGCGGCACCGCCCCCGCCCGCGCGGACCGGGGCGACCGGGGTCGCGTGGTGGGTCGGCTGCTCGTGGGTCGGGTGGTGGGTGGGCCGGTGGGTCGGCTCGCGGCGCTCGACCCGTACGGCGCCGGCGTCGTGGTGCTCGTGGCCGTCGCAGAAGACGCCGATCTCGTACGTACCGTCGGCGAGCCCGGACCTGAGGGTGGCGTCGCCGTACATCGGGTGCTTTCCGCCGTCCCGGCCGACGAGCTTCGCTTCGGTGGTGAACGCCCGGGACTTCGCGGCACCGGCCGTGCCCTTGCAGCCCTCGACCCGGACGTCCACGTCGCCGCCGGGGGAGGCGGTGGACGGGGTGACGGTGACCCGCACCCCGTCGTGGGCGTGCGCGCCGCCGGCCGCGGGCGCGAGGACGAGCACCAAGGCCGCCCCTGCGGCACGGAGAGCAATGGGACCTGAACGCATCGTGACCTCCTGGTGCTGCCAGGGTCACCCGTTCCGGTGCTTTCCGCATCCGGAGGGACCCGATCGGGCGTTCGGACCGGGTCCCTTCCCGCAGGTCAGACGCGGTCGACGAGGTCCGCGATCGAGTCGACGACCTTGGACGGGCGGAACGGGTAGCGGTCCACCTCCGTCGTGGTCGTCAGACCGGTCAGGACGAGGAAGGTCTGCATGCCCGCCTCCAGACCGGCCAGGATGTCGGTGTCCATCCGGTCGCCGATCATGGCGCTGGACTCGGAGTGGGCGCCGATCGCGTTGAGCCCGGTGCGCATCATCAGCGGGTTCGGCTTGCCCGCGAAGTACGGCTCCTTGCCGGTGGCCTTGGTGATGAGCGCGGCGACCGAGCCGGTGGCGGGCAGCGGGCCCTCCAGGGAGGGGCCGGTCTCGTCGGGGTTGGTGCAGATGAAGCGGGCCCCGGCGTTGATGAGCCGGACGGCCTTGGTCATCGCCTCGAAGGAGTACGTGCGGGTCTCGCCGAGCACCACGTAGTCCGGGTCGTGGTCGGTGAGGACGTAGCCGATGTCGTGCAGCGCGGTGGTGAGACCGGCCTCGCCGATGACGTACGCGGTGCCGCCGGGGCGCTGGTCGTCCAGGAACTTGGCGGTGGCGAGGGCGGAGGTCCAGATGTTCTCGACGGGGACTTCGAGGCCCATCCGGGAGAGGCGGGCGTGCAGGTCGCGGGCGGTGTAGATCGAGTTGTTGGTGAGGACCAGGAAGGGCTTCCCGGTCTCCCGCAGCTTCTTGATGAACGCGTCGGCGCCGGGGATCGGCACGCCCTCGTGGATGAGGACGCCGTCCATGTCGGTGAGCCAGGATTCGATCGGCTTGCGCTCTGCCATGGGTGCGGGACTCCTGCCGTGCATGTCGTACGGGTGCTGGGGCGCCGCGACTGCGCTGTGGCGACGCCCACAGCCTAATCAGGATGTGGTGATCTTCACCCCGTCGATCGTCCAGTACCAGTTGTTGGAGCCCGTGTAGCGGAAGCGGAAGCTCACGGTGGAGGCGCCGGAGGGGACCGGGACCGTGAGGGACTGGGGCTGGGAGAGGACGTCGGCGGTGTAGCTCTTGACGACGGTCGGGGTGCCGCCGTTGAAGCTCGCCAGGACCTGGGCCGTCTGGGAGCCCTCCTGGCGGTAGAGGGTGGTGAAGCCGAGGGTGACCGAGGACGCGCCGGAGACGCTGTGCGCGGGCGTGACCAGGGTGGAGTCGTACGTCCCCGAGAAGGACTTGTCGGCCCACTCGTCGGAGTCGGCGACGGCGAAGACGCCCCGGGCCCGCACGTTCAGCTCGCGGGACTGGTCGCGCTGGGTGCGGGACCAGAACTCGTCGGTGGCGAAGGACCAGCCGCGCCACTCGGTCACGCCGCCGGTGCCCATCGCGTTGTCGATGACGGACCAGCCGCTGGGCGGGGTGCGGGTGAAGCCGAGGACCCCGGCGGGGATGCCGGTCTCGTCGACGCGGCCGGTCAGCGACCCGTACAGGGTGTCGAAGGGGTCGGTGGAGCGCTCCTGGATCGGCTTGCCGTCCAGGCCCCAGGACGGGTCGGGGACGATGCCGAGCTGGTGGAAGACGGTGGCGGCGACGTCCACCAGGCGCGTGTCGATGGGGCGGGCGCCGGCGGCGATGCCGGGGCCCTGGGCGAGGACGAAGGTGCGCCGCTCCTCGACGGCTGAGCCGCCGTGGCCGCCGGCGTCGGTGTGGCCGTGGTCGGTGGTGACGATGACGGTCCAGCGCTCCGAGGCGTACGAGGGACGGGCCTTGATCGCGGCGAGGAGCCGGCCCAGGTAGGCGTCCTGGACGTCGATGGCGTCGAGGTACTTGCTGTGCGCGGCGCCGTGGTTGTGGCCGATCTCGTCGGTCTCGCCGAAGTAGACGAAGAGGACGTCGGGGTTCTGGTTCCGCAGGACGTCCTCGGTGGCGTCGGTGATCACCTTGTCGTTGACGACGTAGTTGTTGTCGTAGACGAGCTTGGCGTCGGCGCCGGGGGTGACGGTGCCGTGGGTGTCCAGCTCGGGCCAGTCGACGGCGGCGAAGAGGGAGAGGCCGGGGCGGACCTGGTGCAGACGGGCGAGGAAGCCGGGATACCGGCCGTAGTTCTTCCCGGCGAAGGTGTTGTCCTTCACGCCGTGCTTGTCGGGCCAGACGCCGGTGGAGATCGTGGACCAGCCGGGGCCGGAGGAGGTGGCGGCCATCGGGTTGGCGTAGAGCAGGGAGCGGCCGAAGGTGCCGTTCGCCATCAGGGACTTGAGGGTGGGGGCCTTGGCGGCGTCGATCCGGTCGTACCGCAGGCCGTCCATGCCGACGACGAGCACCTTGTCCTTGCTGGTGCCGTTCGGGAGCGTCGGAGCGGCGGTCGTGGCGTTCGTGGCCGCGAGGGCGGCGGGGGCGGCGGCCAGTCCGGTGACGGCGACGGCCGCGGTGGCACCGGCGGCAGTGAGGACGGTGCGGCGGGGGATGCCGGTGATCGGCATGTCGGAGTCCTCCGTGGAAGTCCGTGGAAGAGATGCGGGTACGGGCCAACCCCCTTCTTTTCCGAGGCAGTTGGTCCGTACCCGTTATCCTTCCGCGATCCGCGCGGGCGTTCCAGGGGCCGTACGGTGAACTCTCAGCTTCCGGTGGCGGACTTCCACGCGTCGACGTACGTCGTCAGGTTCTCGTCGATGTCGGCCCAGTCCGGCTCGAAGACCTCGACGCCTTCGAGGAGCTTGCCGAGGGCGAGGGCGTTGGCGTCGGTGGGCTTGACGTCCTTGCGGGCCGGGAAGCCGCCGCCGACGGCGCTGACCTCGCGCTGGGCGCCCTCGCTCAGCAGGAAGTCGAGGAGCTTCTTCCCGTTCTCGGCGTGCGGGGCCTTGTTCACCAGGCCGGCGGCGTACGGCAGGGCGAAGGTGGTGGGCTTCCCGTCCCCCTTGGCCGGGAACCAGATGCCGAGGTTCGGCATGGACTTGGACTGGGCGAAGTTCATCTGGACGTCGCCGTTGGCGACGAGGAGTTCGCCCTTGTCCACCTTGGGGGCGAGCTTGGAGGTGGAGGAGGACGGGCCGACGTTGTTGGCCTGGAGCTTCTTCAGGTACTCCATGGCCGGTTCGCGGCCCCCGAAGTCGTGCATGGCCTTGATGAGGACGGCGGTGCCGTCGCCCGCGACGCCGGGGGTGGAGTACTGGAGCCGGTCCTTGTACGTGGCGTCGAGCAGCTCCTCCCAGGACTTGGGGGCGGTGGGCAGCTCCTTCTTGTTGTGGATGAAGCCGAAGTAGTTGTTGACGATCGAGGTCCAGGTGCCGTCGGGCGCCTTGTCGGCGCCGTCCACCCGGTCGGAGCCCTGCGGCGCGTACGCCTGGAGCAGGCCCTTGGAGCCGGCCTGCTGGATGAAGGGCGGCAGGGTGACGAGGACGTCGGCCTGGGTGTTGCTCTTCTCGCGGAGGGCGCGCTGCACCATCTCGCCGGAGCCGCCCTCGACGTACTTGACCTTGATGCCGGTCTGCTTCTCGAAGTCCGCGAACACCTTGTCGTACCAGCCGTCGCCCGCCTCGCCCTTGAGGCCGTCGGCGCTGTAGACGGTGACGACCTTCTCGTCGGAGGCGTCGGAGGAGCCGCCGCAGGCGGTGAGGGAGGCGGCGAGGACGAGGGCGCCGGTGAGGGCGGCGACCGGCTTGGCGTGTGTAAGCAGGGTACGCATGACGTTGTTCTCTCCTAGCGGTACGAGGCCTTGGTGCGGACGCGGGAGACGGCGAGCAGGGCGAGCAGCGTCGCGGCCATGAGGACCACGGCGAGCGCCGAGCCGGTGAAGAGGGAGCCGCGGTCGGTGGCGGTGAAGACGAGCACCGGCAGGGGCGTCCAGTCCGGCGGGTAGAGCATCATCGTGGCGCTCAGCTCCCCCATGGACAGGGCGAAGCAGAGCCCGGCGGCCGCGTTCAGGGACGGCAGCAGGAGCGGGAGCTTCACCCGGAGCAGTACGTACGAGGGGCGGGCGCCCAGACCGGCCGCCGCCTGCTCGTACATCGGGTCCAGGCGCCGGATCGCGGCCGACACCGACTGGTGGGCGAAGGCCGTGACGAGCACGGTGTGGGCCAGGATCACGATCCAGCGGGTGCCGTTGAGGAGCACCGGCGGCTGCGAGAAGGCGACGAGGACGGCGAGGCCGACCACCACGGACGGCACGGCGACCGGCAGCATGAAGAGCGCGTCCACGATCCGCCGGCCCCGCTTCCCCAGGGCCGCCGAGGCGAGCGCCGCCCAGGTGCCGGCGGTCAGCGCGACCAGGCTGGCGGTGACGGCCGTGACCAGGCTGGTGGTCAGGGCCTGGAGGGATTCGCCGCGCACGGCCGCCGCGTAGTGGGCGGTGGTGGGGCCGGAGGGGAAGGCGCCGGACCAGTGGGTGGCGAAGGAGGCGGCGAGGACGACGAGGAGGGGCAGGGCGAAGAGCGGCACGAAGAGGACGGCGAACAGGGCCCAGGCCGTCCACCTGCCCGTACGGCTATGCACCAGCACGGCGGCTCACCCCCCGGTAGAGGGCGTACAGACCGGTGGAGAGCACGACGTTGACGACGGCGACGACGCAGGCGGCGGCGTAGTCGGATTCGAGGATCGCCTTGCCGTAGACGAGCGTCGGGAGGGTCGTGACGCCCTTGGCGCCGGTGAAGAGGACGATCCCGAACTCGTTGAGGCACAGGACGAGGACGAGGCTGCCGCCGGCGGCGAGCGCGGGCAGCGCCTCGGGCAGGATCACCCGCCGGACGATCCGCAGCGGCCGGGCGCCGAGCGAGGACGCCACCTCCAGCTGGGCCGTCTCCATCTGCGAGAAGGCGGCGAGCAGCGGGCGCATCACGAACGGGGTGAAGTACGTGATCTCCGCGAGCAGCACGCCCCACGGGGTGGTCAGGAACCGGAAGGGGCCGGTGGCGGCGCCGGTGACGTCGGTCCAGATGCCGTTGGCCATGCCGACCGTGCCGTAGAGGAAGAGCAGGGCGAGCGTGATCAGGAAGGACGGGAAGGAGAGGAAGACGTCGATGAACTTCGCCACCGCCTTCGCGCCGGGGAAGGGCACGAACGCGATCACGAGCGCGAGGGCGAAGCCGAGGACCAGACAGCCGGCGGTGGCCGCGACGGCGATCCACACGGTGGTGACGAGGGCGTCGCGGAAGGACGCGGAGCCGAGGACGTCGGCGTACGCGCCGGGGGCCAGGGACTCGCGGACGACGAGGGCGAGCGGGTAGAGGAAGACGAGGCCGAGGACGGCGACGGGGGGCAGGGCCCAGACCCAGGCGGGGGTGGTACGGGGCTTCCGGGCGCGGGGGGCCGCCGGGGCGGGGGCGGTCGGGGTCGGGGGCGGGGCGGTCGTGGTGACGGCGCTAGCCATCGGTCACCTCCGAGCCGCCGGACGTCCCGGAGCCGTCGGACGTCCCCGGGCCCTCGGTCACCCCCGCCGTGAGCAGGACCGCGTCCTCGGGTGCGAAGTGCAGGGTGACCTCGGCGCCCAGCGGAGGCGTCTCGCGCAGCTCGCGGACGTCCGCCTTCACCCGGTGGCCCGCCACCTCCACGTACAGCCGGTGGGTGGAGCCGCGCCACTGGACCTCGGCGATCCGGCCCCGCAGGGCGTTGGGGCCGTCGCCGAGGCCGACGAGGTGGGGGCGGACGCAGAGGGTGGCCGAGGAGCCGGGGGCGGCTCCGGCGGTCTCCACCTTCAGCTCCGTCCCGCCGAGGGCCACCCCGTCCGCGTCCACCGTCACCGGCAGCAGGTTGGCGTTGCCGACGAAGGAGGCGGTGAACTCGGTGCGGGGCCTGCGGTACAGGTCCTGCGGGGTGCCGCAGTCCCGGAGCCGGGCCCGGTCCATGACGGCGATCCGGTCGGCGAGGGTCAGCGCCTCGACCTGGTCGTGGGTGACGTACAGGATCGACACGTCGGGCAGTTCGCGGTGGAGCCGGGCCAGTTCGGCCAGCATCCCGGAGCGCAGCTGCGCGTCGAGCGCCGACAGCGGCTCGTCCAGGAGGAGGACGTCGGGGCGTACGGCGAGGGCGCGGGCGATGGCGACGCGCTGCTGCTGCCCGCCGGAGAGCTCCCGGGGGTGGCGGCGGGCGTAGTCGGCCATGCCGGTCATCTCCAGGGCCTCGGCGACCCGGCCGGGGATCTCGGCCTTCGGGACCTTGCGGGCCTTGAGGCCGAAGGCGACGTTGGCGTCCACCCTGAGGTGCGGGAAGAGGGCGTACTGCTGGACGACCATGCCGATCCCGCGCCGGTACGGCGGCAGATCGGTGACGTCCCGGTCCCCGATGAACACCCGCCCGGAGACGGGCCGGACGAACCCGGCGACGGCCCGCAGGGCGGTCGTCTTGCCGGAGCCGGAGGGCCCCAGGAGGGCCATGACCTCGCCGGGCTCCACGGTCAGGTCGAGGGAGTCGAGGACGGTGGTGGGGCCGTAGGCGACGGAGACGGCGTCGAAGCGGATGCCGCTGGTCGTCCCCCGCGCCCCCTTGATCGCCCCTCGCACTTCCGTGGTCATGCCTCGTACTCCCTTATCAGCTCCGGCAGTTCGGCGACGGAGGCGAGGACGCGGGTGGCGCCGTGCTCCTTCAGCGCGGCCTCGTCGTGGGCGCCGGTGAGGACGCCGGCGACGATCCCGGCGCCGGAGCGGACGCCGGAGAGCATGTCGTACGAGGTGTCGCCGGCGACCGCGATCCGGCGCACGTCGTCCACGGCCCCGGTGCGCAGGAACGCGCCGAGGACCATGTCGGGGTACGGGCGGCCCCGGCCGCCGGTGTCGGCCGGGCAGAGGGTGAGGCCGACGAGGTCGCGCCAGCCGAGGGCGTCGAGGATGGCGTCCTGGGTGACCCGGGCGAAGCCGGTGGTGAGGACGACGGTCCTGCCCTGCTCCTGGAGGACGGCGATCGTCTCGGCGGCGCCGGGGAGCGGGGCGATCCTGCCGTCGGCGACGAGCTCTCCGTACGCCTCCTCGAAGGCGAGGTTGGCCTGCCGGGCGCGCCGCTCGTCGCCGCCGAGGAGGTGGCGGAAGACGGAGATCTTCGACTCGCCCATGGTGGCGCGGACGTGGCCGATCATGGCGGCCGGGTCCTCGCCGAGGTGTTCGGCGGCGACGGTGAAGGCCTGCTCGACCAGGCCGTCGTCGGCGACGGTGGTGCCGGCCATGTCGAGGACGACGAGGCCGTACGTGTTCTTCGTGTGCGTGCTCATGGGGTTCACCAGCCCAGTTCGTTCGCGGTCGTCTCGGCGATGGCCGGAGAGCAGGTCATGCCCCGGCCGCCGGGTCCGGTCACCAGCCACACGCCGTCGCGGACCTTCTGGCGGTGCACGACCCGGGTGGTGTCGACGCACTGCGCGTACACCCCGGCCCAGCGGCGCCGGACCTTCGGCAGCGGGCGGCCGAGGAAGGACTCGACGACGCGGGTGAGGTGCTCGTAGGGGTCTTCGAGGGTGTCGAAGGCGAAGGGGTGCTCGTACTCGTGGGTGTCGCCGATGGTCAGTCCGCCGTCGAGCCGCTGGACCATGAGGAGCTGCATCCGGTGGGCGGCGGCGGTGGGGTCCTGCGCCTGGCCGGCGTTGAGCGCGTCGAGGGCGCCGGAGGCGTAGGCCGGGTAGTAGCGGAAGGAGTCGGCGTCCGCGACGGAGGTGGTGAGCGGTTCGCCGAGCGGGTCGGTCTGCATCATCTGGAGGCGGACCCGGCGGACCGGGATCTCGCCGGCGACCTCGCGGACCAGGCCGGAGAGCCAGGCACCGGTGCAGAGGACGACGGCGTCGCCGCCGTGGACCTCGCCCCGGTCGTCGCGGACGGCGCGCTCGCCGACGACCTCGCGGACCTCGCGGTCGGGGAGGAAGGTGTAGCGGCCGGTGGCGAGGAGGGCCTCGCGGAGGGCGAGTTGGGCGGTGCGGGGCTCGACGGCGGCGTCCCGCTCGCACCAGAGCGCGGCCTCGAACTCCCCGCGCAGGGCCGGGTTGACCGCGCGGGCCTCGTCGGCGGTGAGCAGCTCGTAGCCGCGGGCGGCGGCGTCGGGGCGGGCCGCGGCGGCCTCGGCGACGGCGCGTTCGAGGTCGTTCCGTACGGGGGTGAGGGAGCCGATGGCCCGGAAGCCGAGTCCGGGGACGCGGGCGCCGATGCCCTCCCAGAGTTCGCGGGCGCGCAGGGCGGTGTCCAGCTCCTCCCCGCCGGCGCGGCCGCTCACCCAGATCTGGCCGAAGTTGCGGAGGGAGGCGCCGCGCGCCTCGGCCTCGCGCTCGATGTGTACGACCTCGTGGCCGCGTTCCACTGCGTGCCAGGCGTGCATGGTTCCCACCACGCCGGCTCCTACGACGATCACCTTCATGCCGACGACGGTCGCGGGGGCGGGTGACCCGGACCGGGCGGGTGGACGACGGGACGGTGAACGGGCCGCCAAACTTGGACCAGACCCGTTATCGTTTTGTGATGCCGTGGGGTTCCGGGACGAAGGTCCTCTCCCGTCAGTCCTGGCGGCCCAGGTGGGTGGTGAAGCTGAAGCGGTCGCCCCGGTAGAGGGTGCGGACCCGCTCCAGGGGGCGCCCGGCGGTGTCCCGGGAGACGCGGTGGAGCAGGAGCATCGGGAGGGCGGGCGGCGTGCCGATGAGCAGGGCCTCGCGCGGGGTCGCGAGGACGGTCTCGATCCGCTCGTCGGCGTCGCCGAACGCGATGCCGAGCCGGTCGTGGAGGTACGCGTAGAAGGAGGAGTCCGGGTCGAAGTCGACGTCCAGGCGCGGGGCGCGGGCCTCGGAGACGTACGTGCTCTCCAGGCCGACCCGCTCGTCGTCGGCGAGCAGCACCCGCTCCATGTGCCAGACGGACTCGCCGCGTTCGGCGCCGACCTCGGGGGCGAGCGCCTCGGGGCAGGGGAAGCGGTCGAGCGAGATCAGACTGCGGCCGGGACGGCGGCCCTGGCGGCGGACGCCCTCCGTGTAGCTGGCGAGCGAGAGGGGCTGTTCCAGCTTGGGGCCCGCGACGACCGTGCCCCGGCCCTGGCGGCGCAGCCGCCCCTCCAGGAGGAGTTCGCGGATCGCCTGCCGGACGGTCTCGCGGGACACCTCGTACCGGACGGCGAGGTCGCGCTCGGTGGGCAGCGGCCCGCCCTCCCCCAACTCGTCCACCATCAGCGCGAGTTTCGCCTTGACGGCGTAGTACTTGGGGACGCGCCCGTGCTCGGGGACGCCGGAGCGGACGGGGGCGCCGGGGGTGCTCTGGTAGTTCACCGGGGGATGGTCGCAGACGGGGGTGAACGGGGAGGTGTACGGAGGGTGGCGCGGGGGTGGTGGGCCTTCGCGGGGAGCGCGGTTCAGGACCGCCGGTGGCGGCGGCCCGCGCGGACGAGGACGGCTCCGAGCAGGACCAGGGCGACGGCGAAGGGGGCCAGGGCGCGGGCCCGGGCGTCCGACGCCCGTCCGGTGTGGGCGAGTTCGGGGACGGGGACGGGGACGGGCGCGGTGGTGGGTACCTCCTCCGACGGGGACGGTCGGGTGGGTACGGCGGACGGGGCGGAAGGTACGGGCACGGCGGGCGAGGCGGAGCCGGTCGGCTTTCCGGGGGGCGTCGATCCGGCCGTGGCGGCGGGCCCGGCCGGGTCCGCCGACCCCGAAGGCTCCGGCGGCTCCGCGGGCTTCTGCGGCTTCTGCGATGTCGGCGGCCTCGATGGCTTCGGAGGCTCCGGCGGCTTCACGGTCTTCGGCGGTTCGGCGGGGTCGGCCGGGGCGGTGGTCGCGGGCGGGGCGGTGGAGCCGGGCGGCTCGACCGGGGCGCCCGGGTCGGCGGGCCCGACGGTCAGGCGGTAGTCGCCGGAGTCCCCGATCCAGTCCCCGTCCGCGCCCCGGCGCTGGACGATCGCCGCGTTGACCACGACCTCGCCGGGGGCCGTTCCCGCGCGGAAGGCGAGGCGTACGGGGACGGTGAGGGTCTTGCCGGCGGGGACGGCGAAGCCGCCGAAGTCGGTGAAGACGCCCACGTTCTCGGCCTCCGAGGTCCCTTCGAAGGCCACGGGGTGCCAGCGCGCGGCCCCGGCGTCGTGGAACTCGAAGCGGATCTGCTCCGGCCGGAGGGCCCGGTCGCGGTCGGCGAGGACGAGCACGGGGTGGATGCCGGAGCAGGGCGAGCCGGTGGTGTTCGTGAGGTCGAGGCGCCAGTCCTGGAAGGGACCGCCCGCCGCGTAGCCGGCCGGGCCGGGGTGGATGCGGGTGTCGAGCGGGAAGGCGTCGTCGTCCGGGGTGCCGCAGGTGGGGGTGGGCGGGTCGGGGGCGGGGATGGCGGGCGCGCCGGGGGGACGGGGGGCGCCGGGGGGTTCGGGGGCGGGGGCCCCCGGCTCCGGGGCGGTCGCCGCGGGAGCGGGGGCCGTTGCCGTCGTCGCTGTCGTCGCCGTCGTCGCCGTCGCTGTCGCCGGGGCGGGGGCCGCGAGCGCGAAGGGGGCCGCCACGGCGGTCGCCACGGTCACGGCGCGGACGCTGCGCAGACGCAGGGGTACGGATGCCATGGTGCCGGTGCCTTTGCTGTTCGCGGGCAGGGGGACGGCCGCGACGCTGCCACGCGGGAGGGGGCGGGGCGGGCGGCGACACCGGGGGCTGCTCCGGAAGGACCGGGAATCCGCCCGATCGGCCTACTTTCCGATCATCGGATCGATCGAGGTGAACGGGCCAGGCGGGGCGAGTGGGCCCGGCGGGGCGAGTGGGCCCGGCGGGGTGAACGGGTCCGGCAGGCCCGGCGAGTCCGGCGAGTCCAGCGAGTCCGGCGAGTCCAGCGAGTCCGGCGAGTCCGGCGAGTCCAGCGAATCCAGCGAGTCAACGCCTCTCCGTCGGCTCGCCCCCGTAAAGCCCGTGAAGGCGGCCCGTCTCCGCTCCGAAGACCGGCGCCAGGGTCAGCCACGCCGCGCCCTCCGCCACCGCGTCCCGTTCCGCGACGACGCCCACCGGGGTCGTCAGGCCGAGGCCGGTGAGGACCTCCCGTACCCCGTCCGCGAAGACCTCCGGCGCGGCGAGCACCGCCCGGCCGCCCAGGAGGACCTGGTCGATGTCGAGGAGCCGTACGAGGTTGGCGGCGCCCACGCCCAGGACCCGCGCGGCCCCGGCGCGTTCGCCGCGCGCGACCGCCGCCAGGCACAGGGCCTCCAGGCAGCCGCGCCCGCCGCAGCCGCACGGCGGACCGTCGAGCTGGACGGTCTGGTGGCCCAGCTCGCCCGCCCCGGTCCTGTCCCCGCGCAGCGGCGCGCCGCCGAGGACGAGGCCGGCGCCGAGACCCGTACCGAGGTGGACGTAGGCGAAGGAGCCGGGCGCGCCGGGCCGCAGGGCGAGGCCGAGGGCGGCGGCGTTGGTGTCCTTGTCGAGGACGACGGGGAGTCCGAGGCGCCGGGCCAGCTCGTCGCGGACCGGGTGGCCGGCCCACTCGGGGAAGCCCGTGACCCGGCCGGGCACCCCTGCCCGGTGGTCCAGGGGCCCGGGCATGGCGACCCCGACGCCGAGGACGGCGGCGCCGAGGCCACCGGGGCCACCGGCGCCGAGGACGGTCCGGGCTCCAGCCCCGCCCCCATCGCCCCCGTCGCACTCCCCCAGCAGCCCCCGTACCTCCTCCGTCACCGCGTCCAGGACCGGCCCCGCCCCCGCACCCAGGTCCAGCGGGCGGCGGCGGAGGGCCACGGGGGCGCCCGCGAGGTCGGCCAGGAGGACGGTCAGCTCGTCCCGGTCGAGGTGGACGCCGACGGCGTGCGCGGCGGAGGGCACCAGGCGCAGGACGGTCCGGGGCTTGCCGCCGGTCGAGGCCCGGTGGCCCGCCTCCGCCGCGAGGCCGTCGGCGCGCAGCCGCGCGGTGATCTTGCTGACGGCCTGCGGGGTGAGCCCGGTCCGCTCGGCCAGCTCCAGACGGCTGATCCCGCCCTCCCCCGCCCCGCGCAGCAGGTCGAGCACGAGCGCGGTGTTGTGGCTGCGCAGCGCCGGTACGTTCACTCCGCCCAGGTCTTTCCTCACGCCCCCATTGTCGCCGCCGCTTGCAGTTTGGCAACAGCGTTGCTTAAGTGAGGAGCATGACTGGCACCGACTCCCCCCGCACCCCCCTCCGCGTCGGACTCGTCGGCTACGGCCTGGCCGGCTCCGTCTTCCACGCCCCGCTGATCGCCGCCTCCGAGGACCTCGTCCTCGCCGCCGTCACCACCGGCAACCCCGAGCGGGCCGCCGAGGCCCGCGCCGCCCACCCGGGCGTACGGGTGGTGGCGAAGCCCGAGGAGCTGTGGGCGCCGGGCGCGGAGGAGCTGGACCTGGTGGTCGTCGCCTCCCCCAACAAGACGCACGTCGAGGTCGCCACGGCCGCCCTGGAGGCGGGCCTCCCGGTCGTCGTGGACAAGCCGCTCGCCGGGACCGCCGCCGAGGCGCGCGCGCTGGCCGCCCTCGCCGAGGAGCGGGGCCTGCTGCTCTCGGTCTTCCAGAACCGCCGCTGGGACAGCGACTTCCGCACCCTGCGCCGGCTCCTGGACGAGGACGCGCTCGGCGAGGTCCAGCGCTTCGAGTCCCGCTTCGAGCGGTGGCGGCCGAAGCCGAAGGGCGGCTGGCGCGAGTCGGGGGCGCCGGAGGAGATCGGCGGGCTCCTGTACGACCTGGGCAGCCACGTCGTGGACCAGGCCCTCGTCCTCTTCGGCCCGGTGGTCTCGGTGTACGCCGAGTCGGACGTGCGGCGGCCGGGCGCCGGGGCCGACGACGACACCTTCCTCGCGCTCACCCACGCGAACGGGGTCCGCTCCCACCTGTACGTGAGCGCCACCACCGCCCAGCTCGGCCCCCGGTTCCGGGTGCTCGGGCAGCGCGCGGGCTTCGTGAAGTACGGACTCGACCCCCAGGAGGCCGCCCTGCGCGACGGGCTGCGGCCGGAGCCCGGCTCGGCGTGGGGCGCGGAGCCGGAGGAGCTGTGGGGCCGGCTCGGCGCGGGCGAGTCGCCGCTGACCGGCGGCGGCGCCCCGGTCGAGTCGCTGCCCGGCGCCTACCCGGCGTACTACGCGGCCGTCGCCGCCGCCCTGCGCGGCACCGGCCCGAACCCGGTCACCGCACACGAGGCCGCCGACGCGCTCGACGTCCTGGAGGCGGCGCGGCGGTCGGCCCGCGAGGGGATCACGGTGGCGCCGTGAGCAGCTCCGAGGTCAGGGAACTGGAGGGTCAGGAGGCCCGGTTGACCCTCCCCCGGTTCACGTACGAGGACGCCTGGACGCTCGGCACGCTCCTGGTCTCCCTGGCCCGGGAGCGGCGGGCGCCCGTGGCGATCGACGTACGGCGCGGGGCGCAGCAGCTGTTCCACTGCGCGCTGCCGGGTTCCAGCGCGGACAACGACGCCTGGATCGACCGCAAGCGGCGGGTCGTGGAGCGGTACGGGGAGAGCTCGTTCCTGGTCGGGGCCCGGTTCCGGGCCAAGGGGACGACGTTCGAGGCGTCCTCGCGCCTCGACCCCGACCGGTACGCCGCCCATGGCGGTTCGTTCCCGATCGGGGTCGAGGGCGCGGGAGTGATCGGCTCGGTCACGGTCTCGGGGCTGCCGCAGGCCGAGGATCACGCCCTGGTCGTCGAGGCGCTGGAGCGACTGCTCAGCTCGTACGGCGCCGACGCCGGCTGATCATCACGAGGACGCCGCCGCCGAGGGCGAGGACGACCGCCAGGGCGCCCATGACGATCTTCCCGGTGCCGGCTCCGGTCTCGGAGAGCTCACCGTTCGCACCGTGGGGACCGTGGCCGCCGCCGGAGTCACTGCCGGAGTCGCCGTAACCACCGGTGCTGCCGGAACTCCCGTGACCGCCGGTGCTGCTGTGACCGCCGGTGTTTCCGTGGCCGCCGGCCCCGTTGGAACCACCGGAGGTGGTGTGCCCGCCGGGACCGCCGGGTCCACCCGTACCGCCGGAATCACCGTGCCCACCGGGGCCGCCGGGCCCACCGGTGCCGCCGGAGTCCCCCGTACCGCCGGTGTCGTCGCCGTACCCGCCGTCAGTCGGCGTGGGCGTGGGCGTCGGGTCGGTCGGAGTCGGGGTCGGCTCCGTAGGCGTCGGAGTGGGTTCCGTCGGAGTCGGGGTCGGCTCCGTAGGCGTCGGAGTGGGTTCCGTCGGAGTCGGGGTCGGCTCCGTAGGCGTCGGAGTGGGTTCCGTCGGGGTCGGCGTGGGCTCGGTCGGGGTCGGGGTGGGCTCCGTGGGCGTAGGAGTGGGTTCCGTCGGAGTCGGGGTGGGCTCCGTCGGGGTCGGCGTGGGTTCCGTCGGGGTCGGCGTGGGCTCGGTCGGGGTCGGGGTCGGCTCCGTGGGCGTGGGAGTCGGCTCCGTGGGCGTAGGAGTGGGCTCCGTGGGAGTCGGGGTCGGCTCGGTCGGAGTGGGAGTCGGCGTCGGGTCCGCGCAGGACGGCAGGTCCCCGTTGAACGGATAGGCGTGCATCTCCTGCCCGCCGCCACCGGTCGTCTCCGACGCGTGCGTCAGGTTGCCGGTGGTGAAGAAGCGGCCGTTCGTGCCCGGCATGGTCACGGTCGCCGTGCTGGCCTGGTTGCCGATCAGGACGCTGCCCGCGAACTGGGCCGTCCCCTCGAACTTCACCGCCGTGGCGTCCGGGAAGTTCCACAGGACCCGCTCGCGGAGACCCTCCGGCAGTTGGTTGATGTACGTGTCGACGGTGCGGTCGGCGCCGTAGACGTTGACGAGGACCGTCGCCCCGGCAGGGACTCCCTGGAAGCGGATGTTCTGCTGCCCGCCGCTCGTGGACTCCATGTCGAAGTCGACGTCGAAGACCTGGAGCGTCGAGGCGCCGTCCCCCGTGAAGAGGGTCTCCGAGCCGCTGTTGACGGCGGTGCCGGTCGTGGCGCGGTGGGCGCCGTCGACGTAGGCGTAACACCGGCTCGCGTCGGT
The DNA here is from genome assembly GCF_009299385.1 of Streptomyces cinereoruber. Classification (NCBI taxonomy): domain Bacteria; kingdom Bacillati; phylum Actinomycetota; class Actinomycetes; order Kitasatosporales; family Streptomycetaceae; genus Streptomyces; species Streptomyces cinereoruber. The sequence goes on from NZ_CP023693.1 coordinate 2,891,316, forward strand.
GAGCCGGTCGCGGAGCGAGAGGTACGGGGCGGCCGCGTCGTCGTCCTGCACCGGGTCCGGGATCACCGTGCCGGAGAGGGCGCCTCCGTACCGCGTGACGCCGCTGACCGTGCCCTCCTCGGTGAGCAGGCGCTGCCCGGCGGCGACCGTCACGTCCTCGCCGACGGTGAGGAAGTCGGTGCCGTTGTCGGGCGGGACGCGGGATCCGGCGCCCACGATGCCGACGTTGTAGACGGCGGAGGCGCCCACGCGCTTGTTCATGTCGAAGCCGCCCAGGACCACGACCTTGCCCTCGGCCTCGGCCGCGGCCTCGCGGACCAGGAAGTCACCGCCGACGAAGACGTTGATGTTGTTGTCGCGGTACTGGACGGGACCACTGTTGAGGTCGGGGTACGTGGCCGGGCAGTTGCCCGGCAGGCAGGGCCCGAGGCCGCCCGGGAGGGGATCGGCGTGGCCGCTGACGGCCAGGGTGCCGACGAGGGCGGTGGCCGCGACGGTGGACGCGGCGATGAGGGCGAGGCGACGCCGGTCCCGCCTCTGCGCGTGCGCAATTCGTTCCATATCGGGCAATATGCAAAATGCGCATGAAAATGGCGACGCCCCACGCGGGACGTCGCCGTTTTCACAACGGAAGGGCCCAGGCGGGGCACCCTCCTGACGGCCCTACAGGTCCACCGGCCGTACCGGCCCGGTCGGCTCCGCCGGCCTCAGGCCCCCTTGAGCTCCTGGCGCTGCCGGCCGAGCCCCTCGACCTCCAGCTCGACCACGTCGCCGGGGCGCAGGTACGGCTTGGGCTCCGGCTGCCCCATGGCGACGCCGGCGGGCGTGCCGGTGTTGATGACGTCGCCCGGGTACAGGGTCATGAACCGGCTGACGTACCGGACGACTTCCGCGACCGGGAAGATCTGGTCGGAGGTGTGGCCGTCCTGCTTGAGCTCGCCGTTGACCCAGAGGCGGAGGGAGAGCGCCTGCGGGTCGGGCACCTCGTCGGCGGTGACGAGCCAGGGGCCGAGGGGGTTGAAGGTCTCGCAGTTCTTGCCCTTGTCCCAGGTGCCGCCGCGCTCGATCTGGAACTCGCGCTCGGAGACGTCGTGGGCGACCGCGTACCCGGCGACGTGCGCGAGGGCCTGCTCGTCGGTCTCCAGGTAGCGGGCGGTGCGGCCGATGACGATCGCGAGCTCCACCTCCCAGTCGGTCTTCACCGAGCCGCGCGGTACGAGCACGGTGTCGTCCGGGCCGACGACGGTGTCGGCGGCTTTGAGGAAGACGACGGGCTCGGCGGGGGCGGCCTGGCCGGTCTCGGCGGCGTGCCCGTGGTAGTTGAGGCCGATGCACACGACCTTGCCGATCCGGCCGACGGGCGGGCCGACGCGCAGCCCGGTGGCGTCGAGCGGGGGCAGCACTCCGGCGCCGGCGGCGGCGCGGATCCGGTCGAGGGCCGCGGCGTCGGCGAGCAGGCCGCCGTCGATGTCGTCGACGAGGGCGGAGAGGTCGCGGAGGGTGCCGCCCTGGTCGAGGAGGGCGGGACGCTCGGCTCCGGGCGGGCCGACACGCAGCAGCTTCATGGTCTTCTCCCTGTGGTCGAGGTGGGCCCGGGAGGGCCCTGGGGTGCCCCGGCCGATGGAGTGCGGCCATCGGAGGATTGGTCGATCCTCCAAGAGAACGGGCCACTCTGCAAGACCCCGACCACGCAGTGGACCCTTACGCGCGAGTAGCGACGGCGCCGCCGGACGCGTCTTCCTTCGGCGTGCGGAAGAGGAAGGCCCGCTCGACGACGGTCCAGGCGGTGCTGGTGACGACGTAGAGGGCGGCGGCGAGCGGGACGACGGCGACCGTGACGAGGGTGGCGAAGGAGAGCAGCGGCATCACCTTGGTGATCGCGCCGGCGCCGGGGGTGGGCTGTCCGAGGTCGAGGGGCTGGGCGGCGAGCTGCCGCTTGGTGTGGCGGTAGCCGAAGGCGGCGACGGCGGTGACGAGCGCGAACAGGACGAGGTAGACCTGCCCGGCCGGGCCGAACGGGCCGCCGTGGGAGAGGGCGTCGGCCCAGCGGTCGCCGAGCGGGGCGGCGAAGAGGGCGTGCCCGGCCATCCGGTCGCCGGCGAACAGGTGGTACATGAGGAGGAAGGCGGGGGCCTGGAGCAGGCTGGGCATGATGCCGGCGAAGGGCGAGACCTTCTCCTTGGCGTGCAGGTCCAGGATCGCCTTCTTGAGCCGCTCGGGGTTCTTGGCGTGCTTCTTCCGGAGCGCGGCGAGCTGCGGGGCGATGCGGGTGCGGGCCTTCTGGCCGCGGGCGGCGGCCCGGGAGAGCGGGTGGACGGCGAGCCGTACGAGCGCGGTGAAGAGGACGATCGCGGCGGCGGTGGCGGTGGTGGCGAAGAGCGGCTGGAGCAGCTCGGCGAGCCGCTCGACCAGGGCGGCGAACAGGGACGTGAGAGTGGACATGGGGGAGCCCTCCGTGGGGTCTCGTCGTGCCGGGGAGAGGTGTTTCTCGGCATGACGGATCCGCGCGGGGTCCCGGAAAAAAGGGGGGTGGGGAGCTCCCTACGCGGCCGTCGGGAGGGGACGGCCGGGAGCCCGGGGTCTGCGGCGACCCGCGGCGTCGGGGTCGCGCTGCGGCAGGAAGGCGGTGCGCCGCTCGCGGTCGCGGATGGCGGTGCGGACGGCGGTGGACGGCACGGCCGGAGCCGTACGGGCGCCGGACAGGGCGTGGACGAGGGTGGCCGCGGCGAGGGCGACGGCGGCGGAGACACCGGCTCCGGCGAGCCCGCCGACCCCGTCGGACAGGAGCAGCCCGGCGAGCGCGAGCAGGAAGAGCAGCGGCGCGAGGACCCGCGGGGCGGGGGTCTTGCCCGTCATCCCGTCACCTCCTCCGCAACCACCGGCCTCTCCGCCATGAAGACGCACGACGGAAGGGGGAAGTTCCCGCGCCCCGCCCCTCGATCTAGGCGGTCTCCAGGGGTACGAGGAGGCGCCGGGGTCGCAGGAGGGCGCGGCCGACGGGGTCGGCCGGGTCCGGGTCGAGCCCGGCGCCGGGCCGCATCTCGACGTCGGCGGGCGGGACGGGGAGGCCGCAGGCGGGGCACGCGCCGCCGGGGCCGAGTTCGGTGCCGCAGTCGGCGTGGTGGAAGTGGCGCATCGGCAGGGTGCCGGGGAGTTCGGTCCGGGCCCAGGAGCCGAGCGACCACAGGACGGGCCAGAGGGCGAGGCCGCGCTCGGTGAGGACGTACTCGTCGCGCGGGGGCGACTCCTGGTAGCGCCGCCGTTCGAGGACGCCGATCTCGACGAGGGCCTGGAGGCGGGCGGCGAGGACGGCGCGGGGGGCGCCGAGGTGGGCGAGGAAGTCGCTGTAGCGCCGGACGCCGTAGAAGGCGTCGCGCACGAGGAGGAGGGTCCAGCGCTCGCCGACCACTTCGAGGGCGCGGGCGATGGAGCACTGCTGCTGGGCGTAGTCCTTGCCGAGGGCCATGGGATCCATCGTACCGAAGCGGGTTCATTGAACGAACCAAGCTGCTATCTTCGGTTCGTTCAATGAACTTACCGAGCCGTCGACAGGTGGAGGACGCCCCGTGCCACGCCGAACGCCCCTGCTCCGAGCCCCCGCCCCCACCCCCGTCTCACCCCGGGAGGGGCGCCCGGGGGCCGTCCTCGCCGTGACGGCGACCGCGACCGCCGTCGCACTGATGAACTACACGGCCCCGATGCCGACCCTCCCCGCCGTGGCGGCGGCCTTCGGAACGCCGCCCTCCGCCCAGGCCTGGCTGCTCAACGGCACCCCGCTCGGCCTCGCCGCCCTCCTCCTGCTCGCCGGCGGCCTGGCCGACGCGTACGGGCGGCGCCGGGTCTTCCTCCTCGGCACGCTCGTCCTCGGCCTCACCACCGCGCTCGGCGCCCTCGCGGGCTCCACGGCCACCTTCACGGCGGCCCGGATCGCCCAGGGCGCGGCGAGCGCGGCCGTCCTCGCGGGCAGCCTGGGCCTGCTCGCCCACGCGTACCCGGCGGGCCGGGACCGGATCAGGGCGACGGGCGTCTGGGGCGCGTCGGTGAGCGGCGGCATCGCCCTGGGGCCCCTCCTCGCGGGCGCGCTGAGCCTGGCGGACTGGCGACTGGCGTACGGAGCGCTCGGGGCGGGGGCCCTGGTGACGGCGGCGGCGGGAGCGCGATGGCTGCCGAGGCCGGCGGCGGCCCCGGGCGGAACCGCGGCTCCCCGCCCGGACGTCACGGGAGCCCTCGTCCTCGGTCTGGCCCTGGCGGCCCTGCTCACGGCGCTCACCCTGGGCAGGGACGGCTGGCTGCGCCCCCGGGTGGGCCTCCTGCTCCTGGCCTCGGCCGCCCTGACGGCCCTGTTCGCGGTGGTGGAGACCCGGAGGAAGAACCCCGTGATCGACCTGGCGCTGCTGCGGCGCCCCGCGTTCCTGGCGTCGACGCTGGGGGCGCTCTTCACGGGCCTGGCGGTGATCGGCCTGTTCAGCGTGGTGCCCACACTGCTCCAGGCAGGCATTGGGATGTCGGCACTGGACACGGCCTGGCTGTTCCTCCTCTGGTCGGGAACGTCCTTCGTGGCAGCCCTCCAGACCCGCCGCTTGGCGGCCCGGCTCTCCGCCGCGCACCAACTGACCCTGGGGTTCGTCCTGTCGGCGGCGGGCGTGCTGACGTTCCTGGGGTCCCTGGAGAACCACGCGGGCGCGTGGCGCCTCCTCCCCGGCCTGCTGGTGGCGGGCGTGGGCAGCGGCCTCCTGAACGCGGCGCTCCCCCGCCTCGCGGTCGACTCCGTACCGCCGGAACGGGCGGCGATGGGCTCGGGTGCCAACAACACCGCCCGCTACATCGGCTCCTCGGCCGGGGTGGCCCTGACGCTCGCCCTGACGACGGCGGGCCCGGACGCGGCCCTCGCGGCGTCGGCGGCGCTGGCACTGGCGGGGGCGGCGCTGACGCTCGTACTGGCGAGAAGATAGGGCCCTGAAAAGAGAGATCACCCACTCTCCGCGGAGGGATACGAGACGCGGAGGAAAAACCCCGCAGGTAAGCCGAAGGAGGCGGCGCGCCCCCACCCCGCCCGGGACACGACAAGCACGGACGCGCCAACTCTCCGGGGCCGTACAGCAGTACGGTGGGACGCATGCGCCCCGACACGCCTGCAGCCCACATCACCGAAGCCGAGCGTCTGCTGCGCACCGCCGCGCAGTACCCGGGTGACCGGGAGCCCCTGTACCTCCGGGCGGCGGCCCACCTGGAGTTGGCGGGCGACCGCCCGGGGGCGACGGCCCTCTACGACGAGCTCCTGTCGTCCGAGCCGGCGGACCCGCACCTGATCAGGGCGCTGAAGGCGGCGAACCTGTGGGAGTACGGGCACGAGGCCGAGGCCCGGGCGATCATCGAGGGGCTCCGGGTCGCCCGGCCGTCGGACGCGGCGCCGTGGGAGATCGCGGCGGAGACGCTGGAGGCCCACGACGAGCTGGAGGAGGCGGAGGCGACCCTGACGCAGGCGGCGAGACTCCTGCTGGTCTCGCCGGACGACCTCCCCCACGCGACCCGGTCCCTGATCACGACCCGGCACCGGGTCCGCCGGATGCTGGCGCTGCCGCACGACGACTGGGACGCCCTGGCGGACCGGCTGCACACAGGGGCGGTCCCGCTGGACGAGCTGCACGACCCGAAGCGCCTCTGGTCCCTGGGCTCGGAGGACCCGGCGGAACTCCAGGCCGAGATCGCCCGCCTCCGCTCCGAGCTGGGCACCTACCGCACGGCCCTCTCCCGCCCCTTCCCGGTCGCGGTCCTCCACTGGCCGGAACGGGAACTGGACGAGCTCCTCGCCGCCTATCCGGAGCTGGAGGCCGAGTACCCCACCTACACGGCCCACCTCACCGACATCGAGGCCTCCCTCCGCGAACTCGCCCAGGCCGGCACCCCCAACCTGGGCATCGTCCGCGCCACGGTCCCCTCCTACGAGGCCTTCGCCGCCTCGGAATCCACCCACCCCTCGAACGCCGACCTCCTCCCCCAGTACGCCACCACCCTGGCCGCCCGAGCCCGAGCGACGGCGTGGCCGCCGGCGCGGGGGGCGGAGTGCTGGTGCGGGTCGGGGGAGACGTACGGGAAGTGTCACGGGGACGCGGTCACCCTCCGGTAGACCGGGTCCGCACTCCGGAATCGACGCCTCGATGTCGGTACCGTCCATTAGGGTCGCGCTTGACCGGATGTAGTACACATACACCAAGGCCCGACATGACGACTGACTGGCAGTTCGAGGTACCCACCACGGGGAGCAAGCACCTGCCTCCGGACGCCCGCTACGTGGAGGCGCTCAGCAGCCAGGGCTACGGCTTCGAGGCCGCCGTGGCAGACCTGGTGGACAACTCCATCGACGCCGGTGCCAAGGACGTCGTGATCCACTTCCTGCGTGACGGGGACAGACTCGTCAGCCTGCTCGTCGTCGATGACGGCAAGGGGATGGACGAGGAGGAGCTGGACGTCGCGATGACCGTAGGCGGTCGCCGCGACTACGATGCCCAGGCTCTCGGCATGTTCGGCACCGGCCTGAAGGCCGCTTCGCTCAGTCATGCCGGCGCGGTCACGGTCGTCAGCAAAGTGCGACGTACGCGGGCTGCGGCTCCGGCCGGGCGCCGCTGGACGATGGAGCGGGCCGTCATCGGCTACCAGTGCGACATCGTCGCACCGGCCTACGCGCAGCAGCTCATCGACCGGTATTACGACTGTCCGATCGTCTGGCAGGGCACGATCATCCGCTGGGACGCGGTCAAGGACTTCCCTCGGACCGGCGGTGGCGGCCAGACCGATCGGTACCTGCACCGTACGATCAACAAGTTGGGACTCCACCTGGGTCTGCACCTGCACCGGTTCCTGGCACGTGAGGACTTCAACATCACCATCGCCGTCGAGGACGTGACCACCGGCGTCGAGTACATGAACTTCGGTGTCCAGCCGCTCGACCCGTTCGCCTACCCGGTCAGTGGGCACCCCGATTACGCACGCGCCTTCACCGCGAACGTCCCCTCGATCGGCCCGGTCACCCTGACCGCCCACATATGGCCGCCCAAGTCCAATAACGACGAGTTCAAGGCGGTAGGCAGCGTTATCGACCGGCAAGGCTTCTACTTCTACCGACACGATCGCCTGGTACAGGCCGGCGGCTGGAACAACTTTCGTCAGCCCGAACAGCACCTCGCGCTCGCACGCGTCGCCGTGGACCTGCCGGACACCGCTGTCGCCTCCGAAGTGTTCCGTCTCACGGTGAAGAAGGACGGCGTCGACACCTCTCCGGAGTTCGTAACCGCCCTGGAGTCGGCTACGGACGGTGCCGGACGCACGTTCTCCGCGTACGTGGCGGACGCCGACACGACGTACCGAGAAGCCCGGAAGCGGTCCGGTACGACCCGCAAGTCGGTGATCCCCGCGGGCAAGGGCTTCGAGGCCTCCGTGCGGGAGGCGATCGAGGACGAGTTGCCGCTCATCCCTGGTGAAGAGCCGATCGCCATTCGCTGGCAGAAGATCGACAACAGCGCGTTCTTCGAGATCGACCGCGAGACGCGGACGATCGTTCTCAACCAGCACTATCGAGCCGCGATCCTCGGTGGCCGGCGCGGCGGGCTCAACGACGCGCCGACCCTCAAGTCCCTCATGTACCTGCTGCTCCACGGGATCTTCGAAAAGGAGTACAGCGGCAGTCGCGAGAAGGACAATCTGCAACTGTGGCAGTCCGTGTTGGTCGCGGCGGCCCGGGCCGAGCTGAACCGGGGGACGGACGATGACTGATCCCACGGGCGCTCCGACGCTCGCATGGACCACTGTCGAACAGTATCTGGGAGAGCGGCTCGGCACGAGATACCGCTTGTCACCCGCCGACCGGCACCCCGTCGTCACGTACGAGATAGGGCACGGCGGCCAAGACATCGCCCTCCTTGTCGAACTCGGCCGGAACCGACGACCGCCTCGTTCCCCACTGCCCGCCGTCGTCATCGATCAGGTGGCCATGGACGGGGGGATGCGAATGGCGCGCATCCGCACCGCCAGAGTGGAGTTGATGCGCGACTTCCATGACATGGCGCTCGCGATAGCCGATCGGATCGTCGTACGGAATCGTTCACTCGACTCGGCCTTCGCCGAGACCGTGGAAGGCTGGAGCTCGCTGCTCGACCGGCCGCGAGGCATGAGCGTCGAACGACGGATCGGACTGTTGGGCGAGCTTTCGGTTCTGTCCCGACTCGCCGAGACGTACGGCTGGGAGACGGCCGTCGAGGCGTGGACCGGCCCGTATGGAGAGGAACACGACTTCGCACTGTCGGACTTCGACATCGAGGTGAAGACGACCGCTTCGGAGCGGCGGCGTCATGTGATCCACGGCATCGGACAGTTGCAGGCTGCCCCGGGCCGCCCGTTGTGGTTCGCCTCGCTTCGCCTGACCCGTGGTGGGGCGGGCGGCCGTACGCTCGCGGAATCGGCCCGGACTGTACGGAGGGCCGTGGCGGAGCATGCTCCATCGGCCCTGTTCAAGCTGGATTCCGCCCTGGAGCGGTCCGGGTGGTCGTCCACGCGCATGGACGACGAACGCTGGGCGCCGCGGGACGAGGCCTTGGTCCTCGCGGCCGAATCCGTACCACGCCTCGACAGGGCGCTGATCACCGCCGCGACATTCGAGCGGATCTCCGCCGTGCGTTACGAAACCGACGTCACCGGAATCGCGCCCACCCCAGGCGCTCCGGTGAGCCTGGCCGGTCTCCGCCTCCCCTGAACCTCCACGATCACCGCTCTCCTGTCCGACAGCCGAGGAACAACCGATGACCAGTCCCGACACCGCAGCCGGCATCCGTCTCGAACTGCACCACCGCGCCCTCGGCGACATGACCTCGGGAAAGCCGAAGCGGCTGGTACGCGCCCTGGAGTACCAGGCGGAGGACCTCTCGCCGGAAGCCGCCGAGTACGCCACCGAAGCGGACTTCCTTTCGGTGCTCCGCGTGGCACACTCCACCGACCCCCTGGTGGAGGTCTGGCGCAAGCCCCTCACCCGCTGGGACCACAACGAGAACGTCGCCTGGTCGACCCACCCTCCCCGTACGGACGGACGGCGGGCCGACGTGTACACACTGCTCGGCGTAAGTGACGAAACCCGCAAATTGCTCGATGACCTCGTTCCCGTCTCCAAGGCCGCCAGCGCGGTCGTCATCAGCTCCGAGCACACGCCTTGGTACATCCCTCAGGCCCTCCAGGGACGCCCCTGGTACTGGCCCGCGTATCGCAAACTGCTGACGGAGAAGGGGTGGCCCGAGGAGGTCGTCGCCGGTCTCGACGAGGCGACCGATCGTGTCGTGGAGCGGCTGGCCGACCCGACAGCGCCCGAGGCGTACCAGTCGAAGGGGCTGGTAGTCGGCTACGTCCAGTCAGGCAAGACGGCCAACTTCGCCGGTGTCATCGCCAAGGCGGTCGACGCCGGCTATCGCCTCGTCATCGTCCTCGGCGGCACCCTGAACATGCTGCGCGCCCAGACGCAGCGCCGACTGGACATGGAGCTGGTCGGCCGTGAGAACATCCTGCGCGGCGCGAGCGAGTACGAATCCGACTATGCGGACGACCCCGCCTGGAGCCAAGGAAAGTTCACCGCCTTCGGCGCGCTCCCGTCGTCCCTCGGCGCCTTCGACATCCATCGGATGACGAGCCGGGACGATGACTACCAGAGCCTTCTGAGGGGAATCGTCGCGCTCGAGTACGACAAGCAGGAACCAGGTCTCCCGCTGTACGACCCTCGCAACCTCCACCGTACGGCGGCTCGTCTGATGGTGGTGAAGAAGAACAAGCAGGTCCTGAACAAGCTGGTGAAGGACCTGCGGAAGATCAAGACTCCGCTCTCCGAGATCCCGGTCCTGATCGTGGACGACGAGTCCGACGAGGCATCGGTGAACACCTCGGATCTGGCCAAGCCGAACGCGGAGCGGACCGCGATCAACCAGAAGATCTCCGAGCTCCTGCAGATGCTGCCTCGCGCCCAGTACGTGGGCTACACCGCGACGCCTTTCGCGAACGTCTTCGTCGACCCCAGCGACGCCCAGGACATCTTCCCGAAGGACTTCATCATCTCGCTGCCGCGCCCGTACGAGTACATGGGCGCACGCGACTTCCACGACCTCGACGCGGACCTGTCCGACACCGAGCGAACGTACGAGAACTCCAACGAGATGGCACACGTCCGCTCCATCGTGGTGGAGGACGACGAGGACGACACCTGCCTCGAACGCGCCATGGACATGTTCGTACTGACCGCCGCGATGAAGCTGTACCGCGAGGACAAGGGCGCTCTCGGCGACCGCTACTTCCAGCATCACACGATGCTGATCCACGAGTCCGTCCGACAGGACGTACACCGCGAGCTGCTCGGTCGCGTCACCCGGCTGTGGTGGAACGCCGGCTATCTCGGCCCCACCGGTCGCGAGCGTCTGCGCAACCTGTTCGACACGGACATCGCACCGGTCTCCGCCGTACGCGCCGACGGTCAGGCCGTTCCCGCGTCGTTCGAGGAACTCGCACCGTACATCGGTCCCGCCGCGATTCGGATCGGCGGCGACGACAAGCCGATCATCGTGGTCAATGGCGACAAGGACATCGAGACCGGCGAGGCCGACTTCGACAAGCGGTCGATCTGGAAGATTCTCATCGGCGGACAGAAGCTGGCACGGGGTTTCACCGTCGAGGGTCTGACCGTCTCGTACTTTCGACGCCGCGCGGGCAATGCCTCCACGCTCATGCAGATGGGGCGCTGGTTCGGCTTCCGCAAGGGCTACCGCGACCTGGTGCGGCTCTACCTGGGCCGCCAGGAGACCGTGGGCAGGAAGGAGATCGACCTCTATGAGGGCTTCGAGGCGATCTGCCGTGACGAGGAGGCGTTCCGCGCGGAGCTGGCACAGTACTCGGTGACGGTCGACGGGCGGCCCCAGATCACCCCGGACAAGGTGCCTCCGCTGGTGTCCCAGCACATCCCGTGGCTCAAGCCGACCAGCCCGAACAAGATGTACAACTCGCGTCTGGTCACTCTCCGCTCGCCCGGCCAGTGGCAGGAACCGACGGCCTACCCGGCGAAGGTCTCCGACCTCCGGCACAACACCAACCTGTGGACGCCTGTCCTGGAGTCCCTGTCCACCGAGCCGGTACAGCTCTCCCATGTTTTCCCCCAGGAGGGCGTCACCCACCGATACGCAGCCTTCACGGGCCGTCTGGACGCCGAGGAGTTCCTCGACCTGGTCTCCCGTGTGCGGTGGGGGGCTCCCTCGCAGTTCGCCCCACACCTGGACTATCTGCGGGAGATCACCACCGACGGCCCTGCTCAGGTCGACGACTGGGTCGTACTCGCTCCCCAGCACGCCCAGCCGAATCGACGGATCCGGATCGGCGCCACCGGGCGCGTGTACTCCTACTTCGCTCGTGACCGACGTCGCGACCCGCTCTTCGGCGCCATCAGCGACATGAAGCACCGTTCGGCGGCCAAGCGCATCGCGGGTGGTCTTCCGAGTTCCGGTGACGCGACGGTCGAAAGCCTGGTTGCCCCGCGCCGGGGCGTGCTCGTCCTGTATCCGATCGTCGAGTCCGTGCACCGGGCCGGTCTCACGGACGGCGACGCACTCGATCCGAATCGGATCGTGATGGCCTTCGGTTTCGTCGCCCCGGCCTCGGCCCGCAGCGACGACGGTCGCGTGCTGCGGTTCACCACCGTCGATTCCTCTCAGGAAGGTGTCGCCATCATCGATACGACGGCGCCGGGAGCGACCGGCCGACCGTGAGTCTCACCCGGCACGACATGCGGGCCGACCGAACGAGGAACGACGAAAATCGTGATCACCGACAAGAAGACGCGCCTGCGCACTCTGAGCGTCTGCGCAGGTGCCGGAGGACTTGCCCTTGGCTTGGAGCAGGCCGGCTTCGACCCTGTGCTGCTCCTCGACAATCGGACCGTCGCCTGTGAGACGCTCCGGGCGAACCGGCCGGCCTGGGATGTGCTCGACATCGACCTTCTGGACTTCGACCCCGTAGACCACCAGCAGACCTACGACGTGGACCTGCTCGCGGCCGGGCTCCCCCAGGTCAAGGCTGCCGCCTCCGTCCGCCGTGCAGAGGGGAACAACGAGCTGGAGGTGCTCAAGGCCACCGTCATGCTCATGCACGGTGTACGACCTCGGGCCCTGCTGATCGAGAACGTCCCCGACCTCGTCACCAAACCCGCCTACGGACCGATCCGCGAGTACATCACCGAGGAACTCGTCCACCTCGGATACGACCTCCGCTGGTTCGTGCTCAACGCGGCGGACTTCGGGGTACCACAAGATCGGAAACAAGGAGTTCTGGTCGCGTTCAAGGACGGGCGACTGGGGTCCTTCACGCATCCTGTGGCTTCGGTCACACGCCACCGGACCGTGGGGGAGGCACTCGGCATGTCCATGGGCTCCCGCGGCTGGCTCCAGGCCACGGCATGGGCGGCTCAGGCCGACCGACCGGCCCCGAAACTGGTCGGCGGCTCCTGGAACCGGGGCGGCGGGGACTTGGGCCCGACGGGCACCAAACGTGCGTGGGCACGCATGGGCGTGGACGGTGCCACGATCGCCGACGACGTCCCCGGCCCGGACTTCGTCTGGAATCCGGAGCGGGGCCGCACCGGCATGATGCCCCTCACCACACGCCAAGCCGCCATCCTTCAGGGGTTTCCGCACGATTGGTCCTTCGCGGGCCGGAAGACCGTCCGGTATCGACAGATCGGCCATGCCACTCCTCCTCCGGTCGGACGAGCGCTGGGCGAGGCGATCGGAGCCGCGTTGAAGTGCTGATCGATACGTGCGAAATCCGTCACCTCCGGCCGATCGGGGTCGACCTCCGACAGCTTCGCCACTTGACGAGGGCTGCGGGTAACCTGTGACGCTGCCGGGGTTCCGCGCTCCCCCGCCGAACACACCACCCTTCTGGAGACCACGTGCCACGCCCTGAGATTGTCGACTTGTTCGCCGGGCCCGGCGGGCTCGACGTGGCGGCACGTGAGCTCGGCTATGAGGTCACGGGGATCGAGTTCGACCAGGATGCGTGTGATACACGGGCCGCCGCCGGGCTCCTCACCTTGCAGGGCGATGTCCGCGACTTCGGCCCGCACAAGTTCCCGAACGCCACGGTGCTCGCAGGTGGCCCGCCGTGCCAGACGTTCTCCGTAGCCGGCAGCGGTGCGGGCCGCGCCGCATTGGACGAGGTGATCGGCTTTGCCCGCCGGATGGCGCACGGCGAGGACGTCAGGTCCGAACTCGCTGTACTCGACGACCCGCGCACCGGCCTCGTCCTGGAGCCGCTCCGCTGGGCCTTGGAGGCGCTGCGTGACGGGCGCCCTTACGAGGCGATCGTGCTGGAGCAGGTACCGGCGGTCCTCCCGGTATGGGAGGAGTACGGGAAGATCCTGTCCGAGCACGGCTATTGGGTGGCCGTTCCTGAGGTGCTCCACACGGAACAGTTCGGCGTCCCGCAGACACGCCGCCGCGCCATCCTCGCGGCACGACTGAACCACATCGTCGAGCTGCCGAAACCCACTCACCGGCCGTTCCGCAAGGACGTCCCCCGCGAACAGGGCGATCGAGGCTTGGAGCCCTGGGTCCCCATGTCCGAGGTCCTCGATCGTCCGACCCCCTTCGAGGTCATCTCGAACTACGGCACCGGTGGCGACCCCAAGGCCCGCGGACGTCGCTCGTCCGACCAGCCCGCCTTCACCGTCACCGGGAAGATCTCCCGGAACAGGGTCGTCACACCCGATGGAAAGATCGACCGCTTCTCGGAAGCCGAGGCAGGCGTCCTGCAGACGTTCCCCGCCGACTATCCCTGGTCGGGCCGGGCCGTCGCCCAGCAGATCGGCAACGCGATCCCACCGCTGCTGGGCAAAGCGGTCCTGAATACCGTCATCGGTTCGGCGGACGACTACGCGCGCTGATCAGGCGCCAGGACGGAATCCGAGGGTTTCGCCAGCGATACCCCGGAAAGCCTGGGGGCGGGAACGGAGGCTTCCGGCTCGCCGTCCCCCTTGTCGGACTTCCGCTTCCGCAAGGGGGCCTCGGCGTGCAGCTCCTCGAAGAGAGGGATCAACGCCTCGACCGACGCCCTCTTGACACGGCCGTCGCGGGGGCCTTCCGGCAGACGGTCCCAATCCACCGCCTCCCCGGCGCCAGCTTCGATCCAGTCGAGCAGTTCGTCGGCGTCGGGTTCGGGGTCCTCCGCCAGAACGTCGTAGATCAAGGTACTGCCGGCCGTGTTCACAGCAGATGAGAGGGCGTTGACGTGGTCACCGGGGCGGGCGACCCCCGTGTCGAGAAGGCCGCCGATGACATGGATCATGGCTTGGGCCGTGGGCCGGTGATCGATGACGTCCAAGCGCAGCGTGGTGTTCAGGATGTCCTGGAGTCGACAAGCGGTGACGACGGGTCGGTAGTCGTGACCGTCACGGAACAATTCGGCCGCCCACCACAGGCGGGAGAACGTCTGCGTGTAGTGAGGGCCGCTGAAGCGGGCGGCGGTGGCGATACCCTTGCCGTCGGCGGTGTCGGCGCCCTTGTGACGCCAGACGACGTAGTCCGGGGCGACGATCATGGCCAGGTGGTTCCAGAGACGACTGTCGGCAGCCTCGGCACGGGTCAAGCGCAAGGTCGCGTGGAGCCGGGGAGCCAGCCAGCCGTCGACGGCGAAACGGTCGGCGGCGAAGCGCCTCATGGCCTCGTCGAGGAGTTCGCGGACAGGTGCGGTGTGCCTGCGCTCGGCGGTTCTCGAGTCGTACGCGACGCAGGCACGGGCGAGCGCCACCTGCGGCGGAAGTTCCAGCCCTGACTGAACACCTCGGCTGAGGTGCTTGGTGACGGCAGCGTCGGGAAGCAGCGCGAACACAAGGGGCACGTCAACGGGGGCGAGAGGGCTCATCGGGCACCACTCCTGTCCGCGGCGTCGACGGCGCGCACCGCGTTGGTCAGCTTCTTGGCGATCCGGCTTCGTCTGCCCGCCGCGTACTGGATCGTCGTCTGCAACTCGGACCAACCGAACCCCTTGTCCCGGCGTTCCTCGATGTCGTACAGGGCGTCGGTGAGTTGTCGGCCGGGGAGCACGTCGGGAAGCATCATCCGGAGGACGGCCTCACGCCAGCCCGTCGGCATGACGGGAGTGCCGTCCTCGTCGACGTCGAGGTCGCTGATGGCCGTGTGGAACATGGCGGTCCACGCGTCCTGCGCGATCTGCCCAGAGGTCAGGTCCCGAAGCATGCGCTCGGCCGGACCGCCTCCACTGCCACTGAGCATGTCGACGAGCCCGTCGGCGGATGCCTTATTGAGGTAGACGGTGGGAACGGCACCTGCGGTCTCGACGATCCACGGAGCGTCCCTGTAAGGGCGGAGCCATTCCTCGGGCCCCTCACGGAAGTCCACTTCGACGATCTCGATCTGGCGTTGGCGAACGGGGGTCGCTCCCTTCAGATCCAGGTACCAGTCCTGCGCGGTGGTCCCGATGACACGGCCGGCGACCCCGTCGACGGTGGCCACGACGGTCAAACCGAGAACCGCGCGATCGAGATAACGGCTTCGATGGAGGTCGATGTCGCCGTTCCATACACCGTCGGGCGTCCTTCGCAGACGCGTGGTGGTGCGGGCGTTCGTCGCCTTCTCCGTGAGGACGGCCAGACACACGACATCCGTCCACTCGCCTGTCGAGATCTCGGCCTCGGGGAGCGTCGCCTGCAATCGAAGGGTGCAGAACTCCCAGTCCTCCCGACCCGACTGGTGGAGTGCCACAGCCCGTTCGGTCTTGGAGACATGCGCATACGGGAGTGGAAAAGTCCCATCGACGGCGATCGAGAGCACGTCGAGTTCGATGTCGCCGAAGAGAGTCGGGTAGGGGTGGACGGGCTTCATGCCGTTCCTCCACGGGCTTTCTGGACATCGATGACGAGGCGGGCGAGACGCCCTCGGACGGGGTGGGTCGTGGGGTCGGTGACTCCGGTGAACACGGCGGTTCGCACACCGGCGTCGACGACGAGATTGCCGTTCTCCACACGGCAGTCGTCGGAGGCAGCAAGCACGGCCCACCCGACAGCTGGACGACCGCCGGAACGCACGTCGAACTTGGCCACGGGAGTGAGGACCCAGGGGTCCTCGGCATCGGGAAGCTTGAGGCCGACGGTCACGTTCCAGGCCCCGCTTTCCTCGACGCGGGCCTGCACGCTACGGACGACCGGGAAGCCTTGCGCACGCTTTCCCCCGCCCGTTCCTCCGGTGCCACCATCCAACTTGAGCAACTCGCGCAGGGCGGCGGGACCGTCGGAGCGAGCGGTCTCCCGTCGTCCGACCAAACCCCGTACGGCCTTGTCTATCTCCGCCCGAAATTCCTTGAGTCGAGTGAGGGCGCCCCGCTCGTAAAGAGAGGTGAGTTCCTCGGTCCGGTCCCAACGATCGTGCTCGGGCGGCTCGGAGGCACGCAGGAAAGCCTCGGCAAGTGCCACGTCCTCGCCCTCCCTGCCCGTGGCAAATCCGGCGAGCAGGACGGCCTGGAACGGTGCTGTGCCGAGAGGCAGTTCTCGGGGGCGCTGTTCGGTGATGGTCATCCGATTACCGCGCATGCAGACGACCCGGCTGTGTCGCTCGTCCCGATCAGCGGCCGAGGTGAGCAGAAGGACGGCGCGGTGCTCGCGCCCTTTGTCCCTGGCACGGCCCCGCCCCTTGAGCGGGGAGACGACAAGGGGTACTTCCGCGAGCGCGACCTGATCGCCGGCGGTCAGCTCGGTTACCGTCTCCCCGTCGAGGTACGCCTGGAGGGCACGACCGAGCGCGGGATGATGGCTGTGCGGATCGACACGCTCCTCGGGGACGAGCACGTGTCCGTTGCGGAGGGTGGTGACGCTCGCCTCCATCAGCGCTCCGGCAGCCTTGCCCCCGATCATGGTCGCCCAGAATCCGTCGGCAAGCGATCGGACCAGCTTGTCGTGCATCTCCTGGAGGGTTTCGGCATCACCCGAAGCATCGTGGGCGCCGACGATGAGGAAGGAGGTGCCGGGGTCTCCGCTCGCCCTGCCGAGGTGAAGGTCGCGCACCTCGTCCTCGCCGGCCCACCAGGACCGGGAGACTCCCTTGTGAACGGGGCCGGGCTCCGCCTCGCCGAACCAGGCCGGACCGGCGTACGCCTTGCCGTCGAGCTCATGCCAGGGGAGGTCGAGCCGCCCGACGACACGGCGTTCGGACCGCCCCTCGTGCGGGACGGCGAGCGTGGAGTTGACGAGGACGAGGCCCAACCGGCTGGTAGCCCAAAGAGTGGCCTTGCCCAGTCCGTACGAACCGCCGGCCCGACCGCCCACCTGCTTGTGGCTGTCGAGCTGGCGACGCACCACAGCCGCGTATCGACCGTCCTGGTACTCGGGGCCGGTGAGACCGGCGGCGTTGTAGTCCTCAACCCGAAGCAACAACAGGGAACGCTGCTCGTCCAAGTCGTCGAGTGCGGCTCGCAGGCTACGGGACACTTTCTGTCCGCCGACCGCGGCCGCCTCGTAGTGGGGACGCAGTTCGTCCCACCGCATCGCGGCGAGGAAAACGTCGAGGTGCTCACCGGTGAGCTCGTGCAGCACGTATCGGACACGGACCGGCGCCGCAGGGTCGTGACGCTCGTCGAGCGAGTTCTGGGTCGCTTCGCGGGCGAGGACGGAGAGATCGGCGTCGAAAGCGAAGGCCGCGGCGTTGCCGTACTCACGACCGCCGTCGGCATGGGCCGGCCGATGGTGCCATTGGCGAGGCAACGCGGAGGCCACGTCCTCTGTGCGGTTGTGGACCGAAGCCGGATCGATCCCGAACACGGCGGCGATGGCCCGCTTGGTCTCCGCACGAGGTTCGGCACGTCCGGTGCTCCACGCGGAGACGGCGGCTCGGGTGAGTCCAAGTCGCTGTGCGAGATCGGCCTGCTTCATGTCGGATCGCGCGAGTTGGCGCACCAACCAAGGGCCGAACTCCTCGCCTTGCGGTTCCGTCACGCGTATCCCCCGGAAGCTCATCGTTCACAACGGAAAGACGCGTAGGCCGAGGTGCACTCCGGCTCACGCATCCGGCGAGCAGGCTACCACCCGCGATTTGACGGAGTAGAGGCTGTCAAATATCAGTGAGCGCGGGTTGGTACGCGGGGCACTCGCGGGCGCCGTCGCGCTTGCACGACCGCCGCTACTCGCGCTGCGGCCTTTTGGGGACTTTCGTGCTCCCAGACTCGCAAGGACACCCAGCCTGCCGCCTCCAAGCGTGCGTCCGTATCGGCGTCGCGGACCCTGTTCTTTTCGATCTTCTGGCGCCAGAACTCGGAGTTCCGCTTCGGCCACGTCGCGTGTTCGGGGCATCCGTGCCAGAAACATCCGTCGACGAACACAGCGACCCTGGCCGGGCCGAAGACGATGTCCGCCTCTCGCCGGACCCCCTTCAGGGGACGCCGGTGAACGCGGTAACGGAGCCCAGCAGCGTGCAGGACGCTTCGCAGTGCCTTCTCCGTATCGGTGTCCCGACTGCGCTGTCTGCTCATCCGGGAACTCGTCGCCGCGGTCGTCTCCAGCACTCTCATGGTGGCCATTGTCGCGCGGACCGGCTCTGACCGTACGTGTCCGCGGCGTACCGGGGAGGGTTACGCTCGCAGAACGAGCCGTCGATCCGAAAGGCCCCGCCATGCCCCGCATCCCCTCCCCCGTCACCGCCGCCGCCGGGCTCGTCGGCGGGTACGCCGTCGCGCGGTGGACCAAGAAGCGGCCGCTCGGTGGGGCCGTGCTCGCCGTGGCCGGTGGGGTGGCCGCCCGGGAGTGGCAGCGGGTGGGCGGGGCGAAGGCCTCCGTGGGGCTGACGTCCGCCTACGTCGCCGCGTTCGCCGGGTCCCACCCCCTCGCGAAGAAGATCGGGGCCTGGCCCGCCGTCTTCTCCGTCGCCGGGGCCGTCGCCGCCGCCTCCTGGGCCGTCACCCGCGACAAGGACTGAGCCCACACAACGGGGGGCTCAGCCCCCCAACCCGTGGCTCACCGTATAGATCAGCAGCCCCGCAAGCGCCCCCACCACCGTCCCGTTGATCCGGATGAACTGCAGGTCGCGGCCGATGTTCGCCTCGATCTTCTTCGACGTCTGGGTGGCGTCCCAGCTCGCGACCGTGTCCGTGATCAGGGACGTGATCTCGGTGCGGTAGGTGGTGACGAGGTAGGCCGCCGCGTCCTCCGCCCAGCCGTCCACCTTCGCCTGGAGGCGGGCGTCCGAGGAGAGGCGCCGGCCCAGGGAGATCAGGGAGGCGCGGGCGCGCAGGCGGAGCTGGCTGTGGTCGTCCTCGGCCGCCGCGATGATCAGGGAGCGGACCGACGACCAGGCCGAGGCGATGACGTCCTGGACCTCCGGGCGGGCCAGGAGGTCGGACTTCAGGCGCTCGACACGGGCCCGGGTGTCCGTGTCGGACTGGAGCTCGACCGCGAAGTCCGCCAGGAAGCGGTCGATCGCCCCGCGCGCCGGGTGCCCCGGCATGTCCCGCATCTCCGTGACGAAGCGGAGCAGCTCCTTGTAGACGCGCTCGCCGATCCGCTTGTCCACGAAGCGCGGCGTCCAGCCCGGCGCCCCGCCCTGGACCGCGTCCATCACCGACTCCCCGTGGGTGACCAGCCAGTCGTGGGCGCGGGCGCAGATCAGGTCCACCGCCCGGCGGTGGGCGCCGTCGTCGACGACCTTCTCCAGCGTCTTGCCCAGGGGCGGCGCGATCTCCGCCGACTCCGCCCGCCGGGTGATCGCCTCCCCCACCACCGCCTGCACGTCCGCGTCCCGCAGCACCGTCAGCGCGCCCCGCAGGGCCGTGGACAGCTCCGCGACCACCCGGTCGGCGTGCGCCGGCTCCGCCAGCCAGGCGCCCAGGCGGCCGCCGATGCCCAGGGCGGTCAGCCGGCCCCGTACGACGTCGGCGGAGAGGAAGTTCTCGCCGACGAAGGTGCCGAGCGACGTGCCCAGCTGGTCCTTCTTCTTCGGGATGATCGCCGTGTGCGGGATCGGCAGCCCCAGCGGGTGCCGGAAGAGGGCCGTCACCGCGAACCAGTCCGCGAGCGCGCCCACCATCCCCGCCTCCGCCGCCGCCGCGACGTACCCCGCCCAGGCTCCCGCCCCGGAGTTCCGCGCCCACGTCGCCAGCGCGTAGACCACCGCCACGAGGAGCAGCAGGGACGTCGCCAGCGCCTTCATGCGCCGGACGCCCCTGCTCTTCTCCTCGTCCGCGGCCGTGTACGAGAAACTCACCATGCGTCGACCTCCTACCTCAGGGACTCCCGGCGCTCCTCCCGAGTTCCCCCGTACATCTTCGCGATCACCGCCTCGATGTCCGGTTCCCGCACCGACAGGTCCACGAGCGGATGCGCGGCGGCCACCGCGGCGACCAGCGGGGCCGCCGATTCCGTCGCCGGGAAGGCGAGCCACTGCCGGGGTCCCTCGGCCCGTACGAAGCGGGCACCGGGCACCTCGATCGGGGGCAGCTCGCGCTCCAGGTCCACCACCAGGAGCCGTTCGCTCTCCCCCACCTCGTGCAGCCCGGCCAGTTCGCCGTCGTACATCAGGCGCCCGTGGTCGATGACCATCACCCGGGAGCAGAGCTGCTCGATGTCGGTCAGGTCGTGGGTGGTCAGGAGGACCGTCGTGCCCCGCTCCCCGTTCAGGTCCCGCAGGAACTCCCGCACCTTCGCCTTCGACACCACGTCCAGGCCGATCGTCGGCTCGTCCAGGTACAGCACCTCCGGGTCGTGCAGCAGGGCCGCCGCGATGTCGCCGCGCATCCGCTGGCCGAGCGACAGCTGCCGCACCGGCACGTCGAGCAGGTCCCCCAGGTCCAGGAGCTCCACGCAGCGGTCCAGGTTCTCGCGGTAGCGGGCGTCGGGGATGCGGTACATGCGGTGCATCAGCGTGTACGAGTCCTTCAGCGGCAGGTCCCACCAGAGCGTGGTCCGCTGCCCGAAGACCACCCCTATCCGCCGGGCGAGCCGGGTCCGCTCGCGGGACGGGTCGATGCCCGCGACCCGCAGCCGGCCCCCGCTGGGGGTGAGGATGCCGGTCAGCATCTTGATGGTGGTCGACTTCCCGGCCCCGTTGGGCCCGATGTAGCCGACCATCTCGCCGCGCTCCACCCCGAACGAGATCCCGTCGACCGCCCGGACCTCCCGCTTCTCGCGGCGGACCAGGCCCGCCCGGCGGCGGACGGTGAAGGTCTTCTCCAGCCCGTCCAGATGGATGAAGGGCTCGGTCACGGTCATGGCCTCAGCTTCCCGTCGATCGGTACGAACGGATCCCCGCCCGCCAGGCGAGGCCCGCGACCCCGCAGCAGACGAGCGCCACCAGGGGCGACGCGAACGCCGCCCAGTCCGGCACCCCCGCCGGGGCCGGCCGGCCGAGCACGTACAGGGCGGGCAGCCAGCTCACGAACGCCAGCGGCACCACGTACACCACACCCCGCACCAGCTCCTGCGCGAAGATCGACGGCGGGTACTGGAGGAGGGTGTTCCCGCCGTACGTGAAGGAGTTCGTGACCTCGGCCGCGTCCTGCATCCAGAAGAGCGCGGACGCACCGACCACCATCACCGCGGCGAAGATCACCGCCCCGCAGACCACCGTCACCGGCAGCAGCACGGCCTTCACCGGCGTCCACGCCACGTCGAGCAGGAGCAGGCTCCAGACCAGGACGAGCAGCGCCTGCGCGACCCGGCCGAAGCGGCGCAGCGCGAACTTGTCCGCCGCGACCTGCGCGAGCAGCGGCGCCGGGCGCATCAGGAAGGTGTCGAGCGAGCCGTCCCTGACCCGCTTCCCCATCCGCTGGAGCGAGCCCATCGTCAGGTCCGCGATCCCGAAGGCGGTGCCGGCCGTCCCGTACAGGAAGGCGACCTCCGCGAAGGAGAACCCGCCGAGCCCCTTCACCTGGCCGAACATCAGGAGGATGACGACGAAGTCGAAGAAGGTGACGCAGAAGCTGGTGAAGAGGGTGAGGGCGAAGGAGGAGCGGTACGTCATCGTGGAGCGGATCCACATGGCCGCGACCATCCGGTAGGTGCGGAGGGAGTCGCCGAGGACGCCGTACGGACGGGAGGAGTCGTCGCGGCCGTCGTACGTACGGGAGGAGTCGTCGCGGCCGTCGTACGTACGGGGCGGGTCGCCCGGTCCGTACGTACGCGCGTGGACCTCGTCCGGAAGGCCGGTCGTCGCGTCAGCCACCCTGCACCACCACCTTCCGCGTCGCCATCGCCTGCGCCGCCCGGCCCGCACCGAGCAGCACCAGGGCCCAGCAGCCCTGGAAGGCGTACGCCCCCGCGAGCTCCCCGCCCTCGTACTTGCCCAGGTAGACGTCGGCCGGCACCTGGAGGAGGGAGGCCCAGGGCAGCATCCGGGCGACCTCGCCCAGGGCGCCGGGGAAGACGTTCAGCGGGAGCAGCATCCCCGAGAAGAACAGGCCGCCCAGCCAGGCCACCTGCACCACCCCCTGGCCGTCGAGCAGCCAGAACGCGCTCATCGCCACCAGGTACCAGAGCGCGAAGCCGACCACCGAGCCCAGCGCCACCGCGAGCAGGAACGCCGCCCAGCCGGCCGGTCCGGACGGCAGGGTGAAGCCGAAGACGAGCGCGCCGAGCGTCATCGGGGCGACGCCCCGGCCGAGGAGCTGGAAGGCGGCCCGGCCGGCGTTGGCCGAGAACCACCAGGCCTGGAGGTCGGCCGGGCGGTAGAGGTCGACGGCGATGTCCCCGGTCCTGATCCGCTCGATCAGCTCCTCCTCGAAGCCGCCGCCCATCAGGCCGCAGACGGTGAGCAGGGCCTGCCCGATCCACACGTAGGCGAGGGCGTCGTCCACGGAGTAGCCGCCGAGGTGGGGCCGTTCGTCCCAGAGGGCGATGTACGTGTAGGAGAGGACGAGGCCGAAGACGCTGTTGGTGAAGACGCCCGCCGCCGTGGCCACCCGGTAGGTGGCGTACCGCCGGAACCCTCCCGCGGCCACCGTCGCGTACAGCCGCAGCATGGAGCTCCCTTTCCGAGGGGTGAACTGCCGAGGGGGTGAACTTCCAAGGGGGTGAACGGGGACGAAGCGCACGACCCTAGCGGGAGGGCCGTGCCCGTCGCGACCGGTTTTCTCGCCGCGCCCGCGTCGTGTGCCTCGGTCGCGTTACCTTCGAGTCGCTTTCATGACTTTTGGTGCATTACGGGCAATATGTGATGCCATGTCCCTCTCCTCGTCCCCTTCTCCCGGCACGGGCTCCGGCGCGAGCGACCCGAACGGCACCCCCCGGACGTCCCGCCCGGGCTGGGAGCCGAGGGATCCCACCCTGCCCCCGACCGGCCGGGCGACCGCCCCCGCGCCCCGCCGCCGCGGCCCCTTCCGGCGCTTCCTCCGCCGCCTCCTCGGCACCCTGCTCCTGGGCACGCTGCTGCTCGCCGGCGCCTTCGCCGCCGGCTACCTCCTGGTGGAGATCCCGCCCGCCAACGCCGCCGCCACCGCCCAGTCCAACGTCTACCTCTACCGGGACGGCACCCCCCTCGCCCGCGACGGCGAGGTCAACCGCGAGAGCGTCCGGCTCGACCGGATCCCGCTCACCCTCCAGCGGGCCGTCCTCGCCGCCGAGGAACGCGACTTCGCCACCTCCCGGGCCGTCGACCCCAAGGCGATGGTCCGCGCCGCCTGGCACACCGTCACCGGCAAGGGCCGCCAGTCCGGCTCCACCATCACCCAGCAGTACGTCAAGAACTACTACCTGGGCCAGGAGCAGACCGTCAGCCGCAAGGCCAAGGAGTTCTTCATCGCGATCAGGCTCGGCCGCGAGAAGAGCAAGCAGGACATCCTCCAGGGCTACCTGAACACCAGCTACTTCGGACGCAACGCCTACGGCGTGCAGGCCGCCGCCCGCGCCTACTACGGCAAGGACGTCGAACGCCTCGACACCGCCGAGGGCGCCTACCTCGCCTCCCTGCTCAAGGCTCCCAGCGCCTACGACGTCACCACCCACCCCCAGAACCGGGCCAAGGCCGTCGCCCGCTGGCACTACGTCCTCGACGGCATGGTCACCGAGGGCTGGCTGAGCCGCGCCGACCGCGCCGCCCTCCGCTTCCCCGACCCGCAGACCGCACGCTCCGTCACCGCCCTGTCCGGGCAGCGCGGTTACGTCGTCCAGGCCGTCGAGGAGTACCTGACCAGCCGCGGGATCGTCGACCGGAAGACCCTCGCCGGCGGCGGCTTCCGCATCACCACCACCCTGGAACCCGCCAAGCAGGAGGCCCTCGCCGAGGCCGTCGAGGACCGGGTCGTCTCCCGCCTCGACCCCGACCGCAACCCCGCCGACCGCTTCGTGCGCGTCGGGGCGGCGTCCGTCGACCCGGCGAACGGCCGGGTCCTCGCGATGTACGGCGGGATCGACTACACCCGCCAGTACGTCAACAACGCCACCCGCCGCGACTACCAGGTCGGCTCCACCTTCAAGCCCTTCGTCCTCACCGCCGCCGTCCAGAGCGGCGCCCGCACCCAGCAGGGCCGCCCCATCACCCCCTCCACGCTGTACGACGGGACCAACCGGCGCCCCGTGGAGGGCTGGAGCGGCGGCCCGTACGACCCGGCCAACGAGGACGACGCCAGCTACGGCGTGATCCCCGTCGGCACCGCCACCGACCTGTCGGTGAACGCCGTCTACGCCCAGATGGCCGTCGACGTCGGCCCCGCCCACGTGCGCCGGACCGCGATCGCCCTCGGCCTGCCCGGCTCCACCCCCGACCTCACCGCCTCCCCCTCCATCGCGCTCGGCGCCGCCACCGCCAGCGTCCTCGACATGGCCACGGCGTACGCCACGCTCGCCGCCCACGGCAGGCTCGGCGCGTACACCCTGGTCGAGGGCGTCACCCGGGGCGGCGAGAAGCTGGCGCTGCCCGCCCTCCAACCCCGCCAGGCGGTGACCCGGGAGGCCGCCGACACCACCACCTCGGTCCTCCGGGGCGTCGTCGAGGCGGGCACGGGAACGGCCGCGCGGAGCGCCGGACGCCCGGCGGCGGGCAAGACGGGCACGGCGGAGGACGACAAGGCCGCCTGGTTCGCGGGCTACACCCCGGAACTCGCCACCGTCGTCGCGCTGATGGGCCAGGACCCCGAGACGGGACACCAGGAACCGCTCTACGGGGCGCTCGGCGAGGAACGGGTCGCCGGCGGCGGGGCACCCGCCGAGATCTGGGGCCGCTTCACCCGCGAGGCCCTGGCCGGGACGCCCCCGCGCGACTTCGACCTCCGGCCGATGCCGGGGGCCGAGGCCGGAGCGGGCTCGTCCGCGACGCCGACGCCCGCGCCGACCTCGGTACTGGCGCCGGTGCCGGACGGCACGGAGGAGTACGTGACCGGGGAGGCGGGCCCGGAGGCGGCCCCGGCCCGGGGCACCGGCCCGGACGCCCCCGGACGGGAGGCCGGACCTCGTACCGCCGAACGGGGGACGCCCGCCCACCGGCCGGACGGTCAGTGAGGTCGGTGAGGTCAGTGACCCGAGGTCGCCTTCAGGCCCACCACGGCCACGAGCAGCAGACAGACGAAGAAGATGCGGGCGGCGGTCGCCGGCTCCCCCAGCACCACCATGCCGAACACCGCCGCACCGGCCGCGCCGATGCCGACCCACACGCCGTACGCCGTACCGATCGGCAGCGTCTTCGCCGCCTGCGAAAGCAGCAGCATGGAGACGACGATCCCGGCGCCGGTGAACACGCTCGGCCACAGGCGGGTGAAGCCCTCGGTGTACTTCATCCCGATCGACCAGGCGACTTCCAGCAGACCCGCGACGACGAGAAGGACCCAGGCCATGACGACACCTCCGTGAGACGGAACAACAGGGGTGCGTCGTCTTGTCGTGTACCCGGTACGGCGCGTCTCGTCGGGGTCCCTCCAGGCTAGCAAAGGAAGACGGAAGGCCCCGGTGACCATGGTCACCGGGGCCTCACGGGATTCTGCGCCTACAGATAGAGCCCGGTCGAGTCCGACGTCCCCTGGAACCGGTCCGCCGCCACCGCGTGCAGGTCGCGCTCCCGCATCAGGACGTACGCGACGCCCCGCACCTCGACCTCGGCGCGGTCCTCGGGGTCGTACAGGACCCGGTCGCCGGTCTCGACCGTACGCACGTTCTGGCCGATCGCGACCACCTCGGCCCAGGCGAGGCGACGGCCGACGGCGGCGGTCGCCGGGATCAGGATGCCGCCGCCGGAGCGCCGCTCGCCCTCCGGGGAGTCGGTACGGACCAGGACCCGGTCGTGGAGCATCCGGATGGGCAGCTTGTCGTGGGTGTTCTCGCTCACGGGGTGAACCTACCCGGCCGGGCGTGTCGCCCGTGCACGGGAGCCGCACGACGGGCCGAGCCGGCCGTACGACAGGCCGCACCGTCCGCACGACCGGTCGCACCGGCCGCGACGACCGCACCGGTCGCGCCCGGAGCCGTCACTTCCCGGCCTTGCGCCCCGCCGTGGCGATCAGACCGACGACCGCGACGACCGCGAGCGCCGCCGGCACCACGCGCTCCAGGCGGGGCGTGCCGTCCGCGTGGGTGAAGCGGGCCTTCACGTCCGAGACGACCCGGTTGACGGCGACGAAGGCGCGGCCGGCGGTCTGGTCGACCGTCGAGGCCACCCTCGCCTTCGCGTCCCCGATGATCGTCTTCGGGTGCACTCGAATGCCGATCTCGTCGAGAGTGACGGCGAGCTGCTCGCGCCGGCGGACGATGTCCGCCTCGATCTGCGCAGGGGTCCTGGCGTCCGACACCGCACTGCCTCCGTAGTCGTGATCGCCGTGATCGTCGTGATCCGGTCGTTGGTGGACAGTCTGTCAGCTCCGCCGCCGAAGGGTCGCCCCACACCCCCATTAGGCTCTGGACGCGTACGCGAACGTTTCCCGAGGAGAGCCATGAGCGAGCGACTGCAGCCCGGCGACACCGCCCCCGCCTTCACCCTGCCCGACGCGGACGGCAACGAGGTCTCCCTCGCGGACCACCTCGGCCGCAAGGTCATCGTCTACTTCTACCCCGCCGCCCTCACCCCCGGCTGCACCAAGCAGGCCTGCGACTTCACCGACAACCTGGAACTGCTCGCGGGCGCCGGGTACGACGTCATCGGCGTGTCCCCGGACAAGCCGGAGAAGCTGGCGAAGTTCCGCGAGAAGGAGGACCTGAAGGTCACCCTGGTCGGCGACCCGGAGAAGAAGGTCCTGGAGGCGTACGGCGCCTTCGGCGAGAAGAAGCTGTACGGCAAGACGGTCACCGGCGTGATCCGCTCCACCGTGGTCGTCGACGAGGAGGGCAAGGTCGAGCGCGCCCTCTACAACGTGAAGGCCACCGGCCACGTCGCCAAGATCATCCGGGACCTGGGCGTCGAGGCCTGAGTTCCCCCCGCGGTGTGACGGGAATCGCACTTCCGGCCGATTCCCGTTTGCGAACTCCATGACCGCGCAGAAGAGCCTCTTGTGTGTGTTTCCCGCAGAGAGGACTGACGGTCATGCCGGCCACCGACAACGACCCCGCGGCCGACCCCGAGGCCCTGAGACGCCACCCCCGGCTCTTCAGGGCCGTCAGCCGGCGCAAGCAGCCCCGGCTGCGGCGGACCGACATCACGGTGACGGACGAGGCGGCGGTCAGGCGGGCCGTGAAGGCGGCCTCGCTCGGCAACGCCATGGAGTGGTTCGACTTCGGCATCTACGCCTACCTCGCCGTCACCCTCGGACACGTCTTCTTCCCGTCCGGGAACGACACCGTCCAGCTCCTGTCGTCGTTCGCGACCTTCGCGGTCGCCTTCCTGGTGCGCCCGCTCGGCGGCATGTTCTTCGGCCCGATGGGCGACCGGATCGGCCGCAAGAAGGTCCTCGCGCTGACCATGATCCTGATGGCGGTCGGAACCTTCGCGATCGGCCTGATCCCGTCGTACGCCTCGATCGGCTTCTGGGCGCCGGCGCTCCTGATCGCCTTCCGGATGCTCCAGGGCTTCTCGACGGGCGGCGAGTACGGCGGGGCCTCGACCTTCATCGCCGAGTACGCGCCCGACCGGCGCCGCGGCTACTTCGGCAGCTTCCTGGAGGTCGGCACCCTGGCGGGGTACGTCGGCGCGGCCGGCCTGGTGACGGCGCTCACCGCGTGGCTCGGCTCCGACACGATGGAGGCGTGGGGCTGGCGCGTGCCGTTCCTGGTGGCGGGGCCGCTGGGCCTGGTCGGCCTCTACCTGCGGATGCGGCTGGACGAGACGCCGGCCTTCCAGCGCCTGGAGTCCGACGCGGCGCACCCGTCGGAGGCGGCGGACGCGGTGGAGACCACGACCAAGGGCGACCTGGCGAAGATCTTCCGGCAGCAGTGGCCGATGCTGGTGCTGTGCGTGGCGCTGGTGGGCGCGTACAACATCACCGACTACATGGTCCTCTCCTACATGCCGACGTACCTCTCGGACGAGCTCGGCTACAGCGAGACGCACGGCCTGCTGATCCTGGTCCTGGTCATGGTCCTCCTCATGCTGGTCATCACCCGGGTCGGCAGGCTGAACGACCGGTTCGGCCGCAAGCCGGTCCTGATGGCGGGCATGCTGGGCTTCCTCTTCCTCTCCCTGCCGGCGTTCCTGCTGATCGGCCGGGGCGGGATCCCGGCGATCACGGCGGGCATGCTGATGCTCGGCCTGTCGCTCGTCTGCATGCTCGGCACGATGTCGGCGGCGCTCCCGGCCCTCTTCCCGACGGACGTCCGCTACGGGTCCCTGTCGGTGGGCTACAACCTCTCCACGTCCCTCTTCGGCGGCACGACCCCCCTCGTGATCACGGCCCTGATCGGCGCGACCGGCAACGACCTGATGCCGGCGTACTACGCGATGGGCGCGGCCCTCGTCGGCGTCGTCGCCGTCGCCTGCATGAAGGAAACGGCCCAACAGCCCCTGGAGGGCTCGCCCCCGTCGGTGGAGACCCCCGAGGAGGCGGCGGAAATGGTCCTGTCCCGCGCCCCGGAACCGAAGTTCTGAGCCTGCTTTCCGCATGAACGGCCCGCACCGGTTGCTTCCGGCGCGGGCCGTTCGCCTCGGGATGGGCGGATCTGATGCGCTGCCTCAGTGTCGCGGAGAGTGGCGGGCGGCGCCGGACGCTGCAGTCGAAACCTGGTGCCGGGGGAAGCGTCGAAGCACCCCGCAGACGGACACCGTGTGACCGCTACCATGGCTGTGCACGCGGCCGTGGCGAAATTGGCAGTACGCGCGGGCCTTAGGAGCCCGTGGGAGAAATCCCGTGAGGGTTCGAGTCCCTCCGGCCGCACCAGAACGGCCTGCACGTCGAGCAACCGACGCGCAGGCCGTTTCCCGTTCCGGGCTCAGCCCAACAGCTCCCGCACCACCGGTACCAGCGCGCGGAACGCCTTGCCGCGGTGGCTGATCGCGTTCTTCTGAGCCGGGGTCAGTTCCGCGCAGGTGACGTCGTGGCCCTCGGGCTGGAGGATCGGGTCGTAGCCGAAGCCGTTGGTGCCGACGGGGGCGTGGCGGAGGGTGCCCGGCATGGTGCCTTCCACGACGCGTTCCGTGCCGTCCGGGAGGGCGAGGGCGGCGGCGCAGGCGAAGTGGGCGCCGCGGTGTTCGTCCGCGATGTCGGAGAGCTGCGCCAGGAGCAGGTCCAGGTTGGCGCGGTCGTCTCCGTGGGTGCCGGACCAGCGGGCGGAGAAGATGCCCGGGGCGCCGTTGAGGACGTCGACGCAGAGGCCCGAGTCGTCGGCGACGGCGGGCAGGCCGGTGGCCCGCGCCAGGGCGTGGGCCTTGAGGAGGGCGTTCTCCGCGAAGGTGACGCCGGTCTCCTTGACGTCGGGCACCTCCGGGTACGCGTCCGCGCCGACGAGTTCGAGGTCGAGGCCCGCGTCGGCGAGGATCGCGTGGAGTTCGGTGATCTTGCCCGCGTTGCGGGTGGCGAGGATCAGACGGGTCATGGGGGCGATTATCCCGGGACCGCGGGTCCGGTTCGTCAGCCCGGGGTGCAGACCTTCGTGACCTCGCTCGCCGCGTCCGTGACCGGCGTGATGTCCGGGGTGGTGTCGCCGTTCTTCACGGCCGTGCGGACGGTCTCGACGCCCTTGGTGAGGTCGTCGACGGCCTTGGAGAGGTCCGCGTTGTCGGTGGTGTCCTTGAGGTTGCCCAGCTCGGTGGAGATGGAGGTCAGGGCCTCCTCGATCTGCGTCGGGTCGTTCGAGGCGCTGGAGACGGCCTGCTGGAGCTTGCTCACCGAGGTGGCTATCGCGTCGGCGGTCTTGACGCAGTCCATGGCCGTGTCGAGGGCCGCGCAGCCGCTCAGGACGGCGGTGAGCGTGGCGGCCGTGGCCACGGCGAGTGCGATGCGGCGCTTCAAGGTGGGTCCTCCCCGGGGCGGGACGTGTGGGCGCACGGATCGTATCCGTGCGCCCCTTGCCCGTCAGGACGCCGTGGCGCCCGGGAGGGTTCCTCAGAGGGTGCCGTCGAGGGCCTTGCGCTGGATCTCGGCCAGGTCGGCGCAGCCGCCGGAGGCCAGGTCGAGGAGGGCGTTGAGCTCCTTGCGGTCGAAGGGCTCGGCCTCGGCGGTGCCCTGGACCTCGACGAAGCGTCCGTCGCCGGTGCAGACGACGTTCATGTCGGTGTCGGCGCGGACGTCCTCCTCGTAGCAGAGGTCGAGGAGGGGGACGCCGTCGACGATGCCGACGGAGACGGCGGCGAC
Organism: Streptomyces cinereoruber; assembly: GCF_009299385.1. Taxonomy (NCBI): domain Bacteria; kingdom Bacillati; phylum Actinomycetota; class Actinomycetes; order Kitasatosporales; family Streptomycetaceae; genus Streptomyces; species Streptomyces cinereoruber. Next base: position 2,922,021 of record NZ_CP023693.1, read on the forward strand.
GGTGCCGGTGAGGGGCTTGCGACCGGCCTTCACCAGCTTCTTGGACTGGGCCCAGGCGACGGCGTCGGCGAGGGCGACGTACGCGCCGGTGATGGCGGCGGTGCGGGTGCCGCCGTCGGCCTGGAGGACGTCGCAGTCGAGGACGATCGTGTTCTCGCCGAGCGCCTTGTAGTCGATGACGGCGCGCAGGGAGCGCCCGATGAGGCGGGAGATCTCGTGGGTGCGGCCGCCGATCTTGCCGCGGACGGACTCGCGGTCGCCGCGGGTGTTGGTGGAGCGGGGGAGCATGGAGTACTCCCCGGTGACCCAGCCCTCGCCGCTGCCCTTGCGCCAGCGCGGGACGCCCTCGGTGACGGAGGCGGTGCAGAAGACCTTGGTGTCGCCGAAGGAGATGAGGACGGAGCCCTCGGCGTGCTTGCTCCATCCGCGTTCGATGGTGACGGGGCGGAGCTGTTCGGGGGTACGGCCGTCGATGCGAGACATGGGAGGAGCGTATCGGGATACGGCGAGGGGCCCGTTCCCCTGCCGGAACGGGCCCCGCCGACGCGAGCCGGTGGCTCGCGTCAGGTCCTCACATCATGTCCTCGATGTCCGCGGCGATCGGGTCCGCGTCGGTGCCGATGACGACCTGGATGGCGGTGCCCATCTTCACGACGCCGTGGGCGCCGGCGGCCTTCAGGGCGGCCTCGTCGACGAGGGCGGGGTCCACGACCTCGGTGCGCAGGCGGGTGATGCAGCCTTCGACCTCTTCGATGTTCTCGATGCCGCCGAGCCCGGCGACGATCTTCTCAGCCTTGGTGGCCATGTGTTTCTCCCTGTCCGTTCCGTTCGCGAGGACGCGAATCTCGGCGCACCTGCGGTCCGCTTTGCCACGGTAACCCACGGTTGGCCCAACTTCGCGAGCGAGTGCCGCCGTTCTGCCGAATGATGACGATCACCGGCGGCCTGTCCTCAGCGGGCTCCCGGAGCCTACCGCAACTGGTCTACACCAGTGTGCAACGAGACGCGCACCCGGCTTGTTCCGGGCAGGGAGGACGCCCATGAGTAGCGACAGCGCCGCGGCCGCGCCGAAGAAGTCCTGGGGCAGCGGTCTCTTCCAGGGCCTCCAGAAGATGGGCCGCAGCCTCCAGCTGCCCATCGCCGTCCTGCCGGCCGCCGGCATCATCAACCGGCTCGGGCAGCCGGACGTCTTCGGTGCCGACGGCCTCGGCTGGGACAACGTCGCCAAGGTGATGGCGGGCGCGGGCGGCGCGCTGCTCGACGGCAGTCTCGGTCTGCCGCTGCTGTTCTGCATCGGCGTCGCGATCGGCATGGCGAAGAAGTCGGACGGTTCGACGGCGCTGGCGGCGGTGGTCGGCTTCCTCGTCTACTACACGGTGCTCCGCCAGTTCCCGAAGGACTGCCCGGAGGGGACGCGGGACATCGTGGGCGGCTGCCTGGGCGCGGACGACGCCTTCGCGGGGTACACGTACCAGAACCCCGGTGTCTTCGGCGGCATCCTGATGGGCCTGTTCACCGCGTACCTGTGGCAGCGCTACCACCGGAAGAAGCTGGTCGACTGGCTGGGCTTCTTCAACGGCCGCCGGCTCGTCCCGATCATCATGACGTTCGTGGCGATCGCGTTCGCCGCGCTCTGCCTGTGGATCTGGCCGCCGATCGGCGACGCCCTGGAGAGCTTCAGCGACTGGCTGGTCGGACTCGGCGCGTGGGGCTCGGGCATCTTCGGCGTGGCGAACCGGGCGCTGCTCGTCATCGGCCTCCACCAGTTCCTGAACGTGCCCATCTGGTTCCAGTTCGGCACGTACACGAAGCCGGACGGCACGGTGGTGCACGGTGACATCCCGATGTTCCTGGCGGGCGATCCGGACGCGGGCCAGTTCCTGACGGGCTTCTTCCCGATCATGATGTTCGCGCTGCCAGCGGCGGCACTGGCGATCACGCACTGCGCCAGGCCGCACCGGCGCAAGGAGGTCGGCGGTCTGATGCTGTCGGTGGCGCTGACCTCGTTCGTCACCGGCATCACGGAGCCGCTGGAGTACTCGTTCCTCTTCATCGCCCCGGTGCTGTACGCGATCCACGCGGTGCTCACGGGCGTCTCGATGGCGGTGACGTGGGCGCTCGGGGTGAAGGACGGGTTCAGCTTCTCGGCCGGTCTGATCGACTACGTGATCAACTGGAACCTCGCGACGAAGCCGTGGCTGATCATCCCGATCGGTCTGGGCTTCGCGGTCGTGTACTACGCGGTCTTCCGGTTCGCGATCACCAAGTTCAATCTCCCGACGCCCGGCCGCGAGCCGGAGGAGGTGGAGGCGGAGATGGAGCGGGACAACGTGAAGTGAGCCCGCGGTAGCCCCGCCGCACCCCCTGCGGCAAGTCCCGCACCAGGCCCCCGGACCCCACGGTCCGGGGGCCTTTCCGCGCCCGCTACGGAGCGTGTCCGAGCGGGTGAGAATTCACAGGTTCCTTATCTAAGTCGCGCGTGCTAAAACTGGTCTACACCACTCATTGGTGTAGACCACGCGGTCCAGACCACCGCGTTCCACGAGACGCCGCCGTCACCCCCTTTCACTGTCCTCTGGCGGCGCCTTGCCTTACTGGAGGAAGTTGATGAGTACGGCCACCGCCCAGGCCGCCGCTCCCGCGAAGAAGCGCGGATCCGGCCTGTTCCAGGGCCTGCAGAAGGTCGGTCGCAGCCTGCAGCTGCCGATCGCCGTGCTGCCGGCCGCGGGCATCATGGTCCGACTGGGCCAGCCGGACGTGTTCGGCGCCGACGGGCTCGGCTGGGACAAGGTCTCCGCCGTCTTCGGCAACGCGGGCGGCGCCATCACCGGCGCGCTTCCCCTGCTCTTCTGCGTCGGCGTCGCCATCGGCTTCGCCAAGAAGGCCGACGGCTCCACCGCGCTCGCCGCGGTCGTCGGCTTCCTCGTCTACAGCAAGGTCCTCCAGGCCTTCCCCGTCGTCGAGGCGAAGGTCCAGGACGGCGCGGACATCGCCGCGAAGTACAACGACCCCGGTGTCCTCGGCGGCATCGTCATGGGTCTGCTGGCCGCCGTGCTGTGGCAGAAGTACCACCGCACCAAGCTCGTCGACTGGCTGGGCTTCTTCAACGGCCGCCGGCTCGTCCCGATCATCATGGCCTTCGTCGGCCTCGTCGTGGGCGTGTTCTTCGGCCTCGTCTGGGAGCCCATAGGCGACGGCATCTCCAGCTTCGGCGAGTGGATGACCGGTCTCGGCGCCGGCGGCGCGGCCCTCTTCGGCGGTGTCAACCGCGCGCTGATCCCGATCGGCATGCACCAGTTCGTGAACACCGTCGCCTGGTTCCAGATCGGTGACTTCACCAACGCGGCCGGCGAGGTCGTCAACGGTGACATCCCGCGCTTCCTGGCCGGTGACCCGTCGGCCGGAATGTTCCAGTCCGGCTTCTTCCCGATCATGATGTTCGGCCTCCCGGCCGCCGCCCTGGCGATCGCGCACACCGCCCGTCCGGAGCGCCGCGCGGCCGTGACCGGCATGATGGTCTCCCTGGGTCTGACCTCGTTCGTCACCGGCGTGACCGAGCCGATCGAGTTCTCCTTCATGTTCATCGCGCCGCTCCTGTACGTCCTGCACGCCGTGCTGACCGCCGTCTCGATGGCCGTCACCTGGGCGCTCGGCGTCCACGCGGGCTTCAACTTCTCGGCCGGCTTCATCGACTACGCCCTGAACTGGACGCACGCGACCAAGCCGTGGCTGATCATCCCGATCGGTCTCGTCTTCGCGGCGGTCTACTACGTGGTCTTCCGCTTCGCGATCACCAAGTTCAACCTCCCCACCCCGGGCCGCGAGCCCGAGGAGGAGGTCGAGGACCTCACCAAGGCGTGAGTCCCGCCCCGTACGGAGGGAAGGCCCCGGAACCGTCCAGGTTCCGGGGCCTTCCCCGTGTCCGTACGCGGATCCGTGCCCGTACGGCGCGTCCTCAGACCTCGTACACCGCGCCCGATCTCGCCAGCTCCGACGGCCCCGCGTACACCTCGCGCGCGTCCGCCAGGTTCCGTTCGGCGTCCGTCCACGGCGGGATGTGGGTGAGGACGAGGCGGCCGACCCCGGCGCGGGCCGCCTGGGCGCCGGCCTCGCGGCCGTTGAGGTGCAGGTCCGGGACGTCCTCCTTGCCGTGGGTGAAGGAGGCCTCGCAGAGGAAGAGGTCGACGCCCTCGGCGAGCTCGTGCAGCGCCTCGCAGGTGCCGGTGTCCCCGGAGTACGCGAGCGAGCGGCCGCCGTGCTCGACCCGGATGCCGTACGCCTCGACCGGATGGCACACCTTCTCCGTACGGACGGAGAACGGGCCGAGCTCGAAGCTGCCCGACTTCAGGGTGTGGAAGTCGAAGACCTCGCCCATCGCGGTGGGCGACGGCGTGTCCGCGTACGCCGTGGTCAGCCGCTGCTCGGCGCCCTCCGGGGCGAAGACGGGGATCGCGTCGCAGCGTCCGCCCTCGTGCCGGTAGTAGCGGGCGACGAAGTACCCGCACATGTCGATGCAGTGGTCGGCGTGCAGGTGGCTGAGGAAGATCGCGTCGAGGTCGTACAGACCGATGTGGCGCTGCAGCTCGCCCAGGGCGCCGTTGCCCATGTCGAGGAGCAGCCGGAAGCCGTCGGCCTCGACGAGGTAGCTCGAACAGGCCGAGTCCGCGGACGGGAACGACCCCGAGCAGCCGACGACGGTGAGCTTCATGGAGCGTGAACCTCCGTGGACGGGTGCGGGAATGCGCAGGGGAGGGGAGGCTGTGCGGTCTGTCGAGCGTAAGGCGCACCGGGGCCCGTCGCTCCTTCGCGGTGGCCGGTTGTGGGCGAACTCACGGGCTCTGTCACCGGTTCGGATGGATGCCGCCCCGCCACGGCGGAGGGAACCGCGCGCCGGTACCGTCGTGAGGTATGGACACGTCGTGGTGGCCCGCGCTGGTCGCGGTCGTGGTGCTCGCGCTGGTGGTGGCGGTCGTCGACGGGCGGAAGCGGTCGCCGCGCCGCCCCTCCTCCCGGCGCGCTCCGGAGCGGACCCGGCCGCCGGGGCGGACACGGCCCCCGGCCCGGCCGTCGGACGGGCCCGCGGAGCCCCGCAAGGGCCGGGGTCCGAAGGCCGGGGAGATCTGGTGGGCGGACGTGCCCTTCGAGGACGGGCCCGGGTCGAAGGACCGGCCCTGTCTGGTGCTCGCGGTGCGCGGGGGCGGCGCGCTCGTCGCCAAGATCACCAGCAAGCACCACGAGGAGCGGCCCGGGGTGATCGCGCTGCCGCCGGGGACGGTGGGCGACGCGCGGGGGCGGCCGAGCTTCCTGGAGACGGACGAGCTGCGGACCGTGCCGGTGGCGGACTTCCGGCGGAGGGTGGGAGAGGTGGACCCGGCCCTGTGGGACCGGGTCCGTCATCTCGCGAGCTGACCGGAGCGGGTCAGGCCCAGAGCTGGCCCTGGACCGTCTCGATGGCCTCTTCGGTCGTCGCGGCCGTGTAGAGGCCGGTGGACAGGTACTTCCAGCCGCCGTCGGCGACGACGAAGGCGATGTCCGCGCTCTCCCCCGCCTTGACGGCCTTGTTGCCGACGCCGATGGCCGCGTGGAGGGCCGCGCCGGTGGAGACGCCCGCGAAGATGCCCTCCTCCTTGAGGAGTTCGCGGGTGCGGGTGACCGCGTCGGCGGAGCCGACGGAGAAGCGGGTGGTGAGGACGGAGGCGTCGTACAGCTCCGGTACGAAGCCCTCGTCGAGGTTGCGCAGGCCGTAGACGAGGTCGTCGTAGCGCGGCTCGGCGGCCACGATCTTGACGTCGGGCTTGTGCTCGCGCAGGTAGCGGCCGACGCCCATCAGGGTGCCGGTGGTGCCGAGCCCGGCCACGAAGTGGGTGATCGAGGGCAGGTCGGCGAGGATCTCGGGGCCCGTACCGGCGTAGTGCGCACCGGCGTTGTCGGGGTTCCCGTACTGGTACAGCATCACCCAGGACGGGTTCTCGGCGGCCAGCTCCTTGGCGACGCGGACGGCCGTGTTGGAGCCGCCCGCCGCGGGGGACGGGACGATCTCGGCGCCCCACATGGCGAGCAGCTGGCGCCGCTCCTCGCTGGTGTTCTCGGGCATGACGCAGACGATGCGGTAGCCCTTGAGCTTGGCGGCCATGGCGAGGGAAATGCCGGTGTTGCCGCTGGTCGGCTCCAGGATGGTGCAGCCGGGGGTGAGCCGGCCGTCCTTCTCGGCCTGCTCGATCATGTGGAGCGCGGGGCGGTCCTTGACCGAGCCGGTGGGGTTGCGGTCCTCCAGCTTCGCCCAGATCCGGACGTCGTCCGAGGGCGAGAGCCGGGGGAGGCGGACCAGGGGCGTGTTGCCGACCGCCGCCAGCGGGGAGTCGTAGCGCATCCGGATCAGACCATGCCACCGGCGACGGCCGGCAGGATCGTGACGCTGTCGCCGTCGGCGAGCTTGGTGTCGATGCCGTCGAGGAAGCGCACGTCCTCGTCGTTGAGGTAGACGTTGACGAAGCGGCGGAGCTTGTCGCCGTCGACGATGCGGGCCTCGATCCCGGTGTGGCGGGTCTCCAGGTCGGCGAAGAGCTCGGCGAGGGTCCCGCCGCTGCCCTCGACGGCCTTGGCGCCGTCGGTGTAGGTGCGGAGGATGGTCGGGATGCGGACCTCGATGGCCATGGCGTGGGCTCCTGTCGGAAGTGGCGTGGTGGGCGCGCTGCTGGGGCCCCGCGCGGAGGGGGTCGTACGGTGAGGGGGCGTCCGGCGGGCCGCTCAGAGCGCGGCGCGGACCGGGCGGGCCGGTGCTCCGCCCGTACAGATCGCGCTGGCGAGGCGGCCCAGGTCGACGTGCAGGCGGGCTACGAGCATGACCGTGCCCGGAGTCTCTTCGCTCACGTCGTGGGAAACCATGGGCTCATCGTATCGATTCCCGGTCCGGGTTTCGGAATGTGATCTCACATGGTGGATGCTTCCTGACCGCCTGTCGGACCGTGCAGGTAGACGACGGTCGGAGCGCCGCTCCTGGGGTGCGGGACGACCTCGGCGTCCACGCCGTAGACGGCGTCGAGGAGGGCCGGGGTGAGGACTTCGGCGGGGGTGCCGCCGGTGACGACCCGGCCGCGCTCCAGGACGTAGATCCGGTCGCAGTACGCCCCCGCCAGGTTGAGGTCGTGCAGGGCGAGCAGGTTGGTGGTGCCGAGCGTGCGGACGAGGGAGAGGACGTCCAGCTGGTGGCGGATGTCCAGGTGGTTGGTGGGTTCGTCGAGGACGAGCAGGGCCGGGTCCTGGACGAGGGCGCGGGCGACCAGGGCGCGCTGGCGCTCGCCGCCGGAGAGGGTGGGGTAGGGGCGGTCGGCGAAGCCGGTGAGGCCGACGCGGGCGAGGGCGGCGTCGGCGTGCTCGCGGTCGGGTGCGGTGTCGCCCTCCCAGAAGCGCTTGTGCGGGGAGCGGCCGAGGGCGACCAGTTCGCGGACGGTGAGCTCGAAGTCGGTGCCGGTGTCCTGGGGGACGGTGGCGACGCGGCGGGCGCGGGCCTTGGGGCCGAGGGCCCGCAGGTCGTCGCCGTCGAGGAGGGCGCGTCCGGCGGTGGGGGCGAGGGTGCCGTAGACGCAGCGCAGGAGGGTGGTCTTGCCGCTGCCGTTGGGGCCGATGAGGCCGACGGTCTCGCCGGGGCGGACGGTGAGGTCCACGGAGCGGAGGCGCCCCTCGTACGAGAGGCCCTCCAGGCGCAGTTCGGTCACAGGGGCGCTCCTTCGGGGCGGCGGCGCATCAGCCAGAGGAAGAACGGGCCGCCGACGAGGGCGGTGAGGACGCCGACGGGGAGGTCCTGGGGCGCGATGAGGGTCCGGGCGCCGAGGTCGGCGAGGACCAGGGCGAGGGCGCCGCCGAGCGCGGCGACGGGCAGGAGGCGCCGGTGCGGGGCGCCGACGGCGAGCCGGGCGGCGTGCGGGGCCATGAGGCCGATGAAGCCGACGGCCCCGCTCGCGGCGACCATGACGGCGGTGACGAGGGAGACGAGGACGAAGACGGCGGCGCGGAAGCGGGCGGTGTCGAGGCCGAGGACGGTGGCGTCCTCCTCGCCGACGAGGAGCAGGTCGAGCGGGCGGGCGAGGGCGAGCAGGACGCCGAGGCCGAGGAGCAGGACGGCGGCGGGCAGGACGAGGGTGTCCCAGCGGGCGCTGCCGAGGCCGCCGAGGGACCAGTACAGCGCCTCGCGGAAGTGCTCGGGGCGGCCGGCGGCGGCCAGGATCAGGGTGGTGAGGGCGGACAGGACGTACGAGACGGCGACGCCGGCGAGGACGAGCCGGGGGCCGGTCATGGTGCCGCCGCGGCGGGCGAGTCCGTAGACGAGGACGAGGGAGAGCAGGGCTCCCGCGAAGGCGCCGGCGGGCAGGGCGAGGGTGGTGGTGATCCCTCCCCCGATGCCGACGACGAGGACGAGGACGGCTCCGGCGGAGGCGCCGGAGGAGATCCCGAGGAGGAAGGGGTCGGCGAGCCGGTTGCGGACGAGGGCCTGGAGGACGGTGCCGACGACGGCGAGCCCGGCGCCGACGACGACGCCGAGCAGGAGCCGGGGCAGTCGTACGTCGAGGACGATCGTCCGGTACGGGGAGGGGCCGGCCCGCCCGGTCAGGGCGTCGATGACCTGGCCGGGCGGGACGCGGACGGAGCCGAGGGCGAGGGAGGCGAGGCAGGCGGCGGCCAGGGCGAGCAGGAGTCCGGCGACGACGGCGGAGTGGCGCAGGCGGCCTGCGGGGGGCCGGGGGCGCGGGACCCGCGCCGGGACGGCCCGCTTCTCCGTGGTGCTCGGGGCGCGGGTCCCGGTGCTCATCGGGCGGTGGCCGGGTGGAGCTGGGCGGCCAGCTTCTCGACGGCGGCGGGGACGCGGACGCCGAGGACCGCGTCGGAGAGGGGCATCACGGCGAACCGGCGGTTCTTGATCGCGGGGACGTCCTTGAGGGCGGGGTCGTCCAGGAGGCGCTTCTTCTTCTGCTCGACGGTGGTGGAGCCGTAGTCGTAGATGACGACGACCTCGGGCTTGCGGGCGACGACCTCCTCCCAGGCGGCGTCGCCGAAGGCCTTGTCGAGGTCGGAGAAGACGTTGCGGCCGCCGGCGCGGGTGATCAGTTCGTTGCCGATGCCCTTGCCGCCGACGGTGAAGGCGGTCTTGTCGCCGCTGTCGTAGACGAAGACGGGGACGGGCGGGAGGTCCTTGAGGCGCTTCTCGTTGGCGGCGACGGTGGCGCGGGCCTCCGTGATCCACTTCTCGGCGCGGTCGGGGACGCCGAAGGTGCGGCCGACCTCGCTCACCTCCTGGTAGAGGTCGTCCACGGAGGTCTTGCCGGAGGGGCAGTACTCGCCGTTGAGGCGGGTGGACATGCCCGCCTTCCTCAGGTCGTCGCGGCTGCGGCCGTCCTTGGCGTCGAAGGCGGAGGAGTAACCGCCGTAGACGAAGTCGGGGTTGGCGGCGAGCAGGGCCTCCTTGGAGGGGTACTCCTCGGCGAGGACGGGGACGGAGTCGTAGGCCTTCTTGTAGGCGGGCAGGACCGCGTCGTCCAGGTAGGCGGTGCCGACGAGGGACTTCTCCAGGCCGAGGGCGATCATGATCTCGGTGACGTGCTGGTTCATGGTGACCACGCGCTTCGGCGGGGCCTGGAAGGTGCTCTTCACACCGCAGTTGGTGACGGTGTACGGGAAGCCGGGGGCGGCCTTCGCGGGCTTGTCGGCGGCTCCGGGCGCGGGGTCGGCCGAGCAGGCGGCGAGGAGCGGGACCAGGACGGCGGCCGAGAGGGCGGCGGGCAGCAGGGGGCGGCGCCAGGACATGACGGAGCGATCCTCCTCCGGGGATTTCCACGTCCCCGATCGGTGGTGGGCGGACGGCAGGTCAGTTCCTGGCTTCCGCCTCGCAGGAGGCGGTCACAGTGGCGGGACCGTGCCGGATTCGCACCGGCTTCCTGGGTCCTGCCGTCCGTTGGTTTCGCGTCAGTGTCTCATCGGCGTTCCGCCCGTGGTCCTACGCGTAGGCCTCGACGACTTGTACGTCCTCCTCGGTCACGACGCCCTCGACGATGCTGAAGGAGCGGAACTGGAAGGGTCCGGCGCCGTCGGTGTCGGCGGTGGAGACGAGGACGTAGTGGGCGTGCGGCTCGTTGGCGTACGTGATGTCCGTGCGGGACGGGTAGGCCTCGGTCGCGGTGTGCGAGTGGTAGACGATCACGGGCTCCTCGTCCCGGTCGTCCATCTCGCGGTAGAGCTTGAGCAGGTCCGCGGAGTCGAACTCGTAGAAGGTGGGCGAGCGGGCGGCGTTCAGCATGGGGACGAACCGCTCGGGGCGGCCGCTGCCGGCCGGGCCGGCGACGACGCCGCAGGCCTCGTCCGGGTGGTCCGCGCGCGCGTGTTCCACGATCTGGTCGTACAGGGCCCGGGTGATGGTCAGCATGGCGACAGGATAGACAGACGGGCCCTCCCGTACCGAGGGGTGGTACGGGAGGGCCCGGATGCTGGGACGGGTGCGTGTGTGCCCGGTGTCAGGAGCGCTTGGCGAAGGCCGCGCCCTCGGGGTCGCGGGACCTCAGGACCAGGTAGGAGACGCCCAGGATCAGGCCCCAGACCGGCGCGCAGTAGAGGGAGACGCGGGCGCCCTCGTCGATGCCCATCATCACGATGACCATGCCGATGAAGAAGAGCGCGAACCAGCTGCTGAAGGGGGCTCCGGGGGCCTTGAAGGTGGACTGGGGCAGCTCGCCGCGGTTCGCCTTGGCCCGGTAGCGGATCTGGCAGACCAGGATCATGATCCAGGCCCACATGCCGGAGATGGTGGCGAAGGAGACGACGTACTCGAAGGCCTTGCCGGGGGCGACGTAGTTGATCCAGACGCCGACGAGCATCAGCGAGGCCGAGAAGGTCAGGCCGAGCAGCGGGGTGCCGCTCTTGGTCAGCTTGGTGAAGACCTTCGGGCCCTGGCCGTTGAGCGCGAGGTCGCGCAGCATGCGGCCGGTGGAGTACATGCCCGAGTTGCAGGAGGACAGGGCCGCGGTCAGGACGACGAAGTTGACGATGGCGGCGCCGACGCCGAGGCCCATCTTCTCGAAGGCGGCGACGAACGGGGAGACGCCCGGCTGGAACTCGGTCCACGGCACGACCGACAGGATCATGATCAGCGCGCCGACGTAGAAGACGGCGATGCGCCACGGCACGGTGTTGATGGCCTTGGGCAGGACGGTCTTCGGGTCCTTGGACTCGCCGGCGGTGACGCCGACCAGCTCGACGGCGAGGAAGGCGAACATCACGATCTGGAGCGTCATCAGGGTGCTGCCGACGCCGTTCGGGAAGAAGCCGCCCTGGTTCCACAGGTGGGCGACGGTCGCGGTGTCCCCGGCGTCGGAGAAGCCGACGGTGAGGATGCCGGCGCAGATCAGGATCATGCCGATGATGGCGGTGACCTTGACCATGGAGAACCAGAACTCCAGCTCGCCGAAGAGCTTCACGGAGATCAGGTTGGCGCCGTAGAGGATCACGGTGAAGACGAGGGCGGAGATCCACTGCGGGATGTTCCACCAGTACGTCATGTAGGTGGCCGCGGCGGTGACCTCGGTGATGCCGGTGACGACCCAGAAGAGCCAGTACGTCCAGCCGGTCACGAAGCCCCAGAACGGGCCGATGAACTCGCGCGCGTACTCCGCGAAGGAGCCGGACACGGGGCGGTACATGAGCAGCTCGCCCAGGGCCCGCATGATGAAGAAGATGACCAGGCCCGCGATCGCGTAGGCCAGGATGAGGCTGGGGCCGGCCTTGTGGATGGCCTTGCCTGCGCCGAGGAAGAGGCCGGTGCCGATGGCACCGCCGATCGCGATCATCTGGATCTGCCGGGCGCCGAGGCCGCGCTGGTAGCCCTCGCCGCCGCCCACGGCCCCGTCGGTGCCGTCGTGCTGCTTGTCGACCTGCACAGAGGTCATGGTGGTGCGCCTTTCTCCATGCTGATCCGCGCGACTGCGTGTGCGTCTGCCGCGGATCAGATCCTGATCCCCCCGGATGTGGATGGAGTGCCACCGGCGGTCAGCCGGCCCGAGCGCCCTCGGGAAACAGGGGTGGCGTCCCCGAGCGGTCGTGAAGATCTATCACGGGGTGGGCGGAGATCGAGGGAGATGCGCGTGGCGCGGGTCACATGAAAATACGGACGTACCGGATTCAAGAGGACCAAGAGGACGCTCTGATAACGCATTCGTTATCCGGATTTGAGCGTCCGCTGAGCGAACACGCCGTCTCGCGAACCCCCGGGGGGGTTCCCGGGCGGGAGCCCTCAGGAGGAGGACAGCAGGGTCTCCACCAGGGACTCCTGGAGGGCGCCCAGCCAGAGGTACGCCATCACCATCGGCTTGCGCGGGTCGGAGTCCGGCAGCCGGTAGAGCCGCTCGCTCTCCTCGTCGTCCGAGACCTCCAGGCGGGTCCCGATGGTCAGCCGGAGGTCGTTGAGCGTGCCGAGCCAGGCCCGGGACTCGTCCGGGGAGAGCTTGAGGACCGCGCCGCCCTCCCCCGCCGCCTCGGCGGAGAGGGAGTCCAGGGCGCGCACCACCACGAGGGCGTCCTCGCGCTTGCGGGCCCGCAGGTCGTTCTCGGTGTAGCGGCGGAAGTCGGAGGCGGCCGCCCGCAGCTCCTCGGTGTCGTCCCCGTACGCGTCGGGGAAGAGACGCCGCAGGGCGGGGTCGGACGGGGGCTCGCTGGGGCCCTCGGCGAAGAGGGCGGCCAGCGGGTCCGCGTCGGCGGCGGGCTCGTCGCCCGGCCCGATCAGCTCCATGAGCTGCACGGCGAGGGAGCGGAGGATGGAGATCTCGACGTCGTCGAGGGCGACGGCCGCGCCGCCGCCGGCCAGGGCCTCGAAGCGGCCGGCCATCAGCCGCGGTCCTGGGTGAGGGTCGCCCAGAGGCCGTAGCCGTGCATCGCCTGCACGTCCCGTTCCATCTCCTCGCGGGTGCCGCTGGAGACCACCGCGCGGCCCTTGTGGTGCACGTCGAGCATCAGCTTGTGCGCCTTGTCCTTGGAGTATCCGAAGTACGACTGGAAGACGTACGTCACATAGCTCATCAGATTGACCGGGTCGTTGTGCACGAGGGTCACCCAGGGCACGTCCGGTTCGACGACCGCGGAGACCTCCTCGGCCGGTTCCGTACGTTCGATCTCAATAGGCGCGACGCTCACTCCCCCCATGCTGCCATCCCCGGGGGCCCCTCGCACAAACGGGGCCACGCCTCCACCGCGGGCGCGGAACTAGAAATCGTCACTCTGACGATTTCTGCGCTAGCATCACCGGCATGAACGCTGCGGACCTTGGGCTGCCGGTGGACGTGCCGTCGACCGCGCTCTTCACCGACCAGTACGAACTGACCATGCTCCGGGCGGCCCTCGCGGCCGGCACCGCCGAGCGGCGCTCCGTCTTCGAGGTCTTCACCCGGAGGCTGCCCGAGGGGCGGCGCTACGGGGTCCTCGCGGGCGTCGGGCGGGTCCTGGACGCCGTCGAGAACTTCCGCTTCGACCCGGCCGTCCTGGAGTTCCTGCGCGAGCGCTCCATCGTGGACGGGCCGACCCTGGAGTGGCTGTCCCGCTACCGCTTCACCGGCGACATCTGGGGCTACCCCGAGGGCGAGGTCTACTTCCCCGGCTCCCCCGTCCTGCGGGTCGAGGGCTCCTTCGCGGAGTGCGTGCTCCTGGAGACCGTGATCCTCTCGATCCTCAACCACGACTCGGCGATCGCGGCCGCCGCCTCCCGCATGTCGGCCGTGGCCGGCGGGCGGGGCCTGATCGAGATGGGCGCCCGGCGCACCCACGAGCTGGCGGCCGTCGCCGCCTCCCGCGCCGCCTACGTCGGCGGCTTCGACTCCACCTCGGACCTGGCGGCCGGCTTCCGCTACGGCATCCCGACCGTCGGCACCTCCGCCCACGCCTTCACCCTGCTCCACGACAGCGAGAAGGACGCCTTCCGGGCCCAGGTGGAGACCCTGGGGCGCGGTACGACCCTGCTGGTCGACACCTACGACGTGGCCGAGGCCGTGCGGACCGCCGTCGAGGTGGCCGGGCCCGAGCTGGGGGCCGTCCGGATCGACTCCGGCGACCTGCTGCTGGTCGCCCACCGGGTGCGGGCGCAGCTGGACGAGCTGGGCGCCCGGGACACCCGGATCGTCGTCACCTCGGACCTGGACGAGTACGCCATCGCCTCCCTCGCGGCGGCCCCGGTCGACGCGTACGGGGTGGGCACGCAGCTGGTCACCGGCAGCGGCCACCCGACCTGCTCCATGGTCTACAAGCTGGTCGCGCGGGCCGCCTCGGCCGACCCGAAGGCGCCGCTGGTGCCGGTGGCCAAGAAGTCCCTCGGCGGCAAGGCCTCGGTCGGCGGGCGCAAGTGGGCGGCCCGCAGGACCGACGCGACCGGCGTCGCCGAGGCGGAGGTCGTGGGCACCGGACCCGTCCCGGCGGACCTCGCCGACCGGCAGCTGCTGGTTCGGCTGGTCGAGAACGGGCAGGTGGTGGGACGCGAGCCGCTGGAGGCCGCCAGGAACCGGCACATCGCGGCCCGCGCCGGGCTGCCGATGTCGGCGGTCCAGCTGTCGCGCGGCGAGCCCGTGCTGCCGACCGAGTACGCCTGAGGCGTGCGCCGGCCGATCCGCACGACCCGGTCCGTACGATCCGGCCCGTACGCCCCGGCCCCCGCGCCTACGCAGGACGGCGTAGCCGCCCCGGTGGCCCGGGGCGCCCCCCTCCCGAAGGGGAGGGGAAGTCTCTAGTCTCGATCCCACCCCCTCCGACGCCCTAAGGACACCCGCCATGCACCGCGCATTGATCGTTGTGGACGTTCAGAACGACTTCTGCGAGGGCGGCAGCCTCGCGGTGAGGGGCGGGGCGGACGTCGCCGCCGCCATCACCGACCTGGTCGGCCAGACGGCGGGCACCTCCTACCGGCACGTCGTCGCCACCCGCGACCACCACGTGGACCCGGGGGCGCACTTCGCCGCGCCCGGCGAGGAGCCGGACTACGTCACCTCCTGGCCCGTGCACTGCGTGGCGGGCACGGAGGGCGTGGGCTTCCACCCCAACTTCGCGCCCGCCGTCGCCAGCGGGGCGATCGACGCCGTCTTCGACAAGGGCGCCTACGACGCCGCGTACAGCGGCTTCGAGGGGCGGGACGAGAACGGTCTGACGCTCGCGGAGTGGCTGCGCGAGCGGGACGTGGCCGAGGTCGACGTGGTGGGCATCGCCACCGACCACTGCGTCCGGGCGACGGCCCTGGACGCGGCCCGGGAGGGCTTCCGGACCCATGTGCTGCTCGACCTGACGGCGGGCGTGGCCGAGGCGACGACGGAGCGGGCCCTGGAGGAGCTGCGGGCGGCGGGCGTGGAGCTGACCGGCAAGCCGGTGGTCTGAGGCCCCGGAGGGGGCCCTACGCGGCGCGGCCCCGGGGCACGATCCCCGCGGGCGCGTCCCGCACCGCAGGCTCCCTGGGCAGGGAGCGGGCCGGGTGCCAGAGCTCCTGGGCGGCGCCCGGGGTGGACTTCCACAGCAGGCCGTCGGGGTGGTGCAGGACGGCGGTGACCTCGTCCGGCGTGGGCGGCTCGGTGTTCCCCCGGAGGTAGACCGCGCGCAGCCCCAGGTTCCGCAGCCGGGTCAGGGCGCGGGCCCGGT
This sequence comes from Streptomyces cinereoruber, assembly GCF_009299385.1. NCBI lineage: Bacteria > Bacillati > Actinomycetota > Actinomycetes > Kitasatosporales > Streptomycetaceae > Streptomyces > Streptomyces cinereoruber. The sequence continues at coordinate 2,937,666 of NZ_CP023693.1, forward strand.
TCGCCGCGTGGACCAGGAAGCGGACGGTGGCGCCGTCGCCGGCCGGACTGGGCAGCCCTATGGCCACGACCACGCTGCCTCCCGGCAGCTTGCAGAACCCTCCGTTGGGCATGCGGAACCACTCCCCCGTGGTCGGTGTCAATAAGAAAAGCGTCAGACGCACCTAAACACGATCGGCCGCCGCCCGCTAGAGGGCGACGGCCGATCATGCTTTGACCTGCGGTTTTATCGGTTACTTCGTGGACGGACCCACGCGGACCGTGATCGTCTCGCCGTTCTTCGGCTCCTTGACGACCTCGATCTTGGTGTTGGTGTCAGTTACCTTGACACCGGCGCGCTCGGTCTCCTTGTACCAGTAGGTGCCCTTCCGGTCGTCGAAGACCGGGTTGCCCTTGAGCGACGGCACGAAGGTCGCGACGTCCGCCTTGTGGAGCTGGAGGGCGTCGGTCCGGAAGGTGCCGAAGGTGGAGTCGTACGCCTGGACGCGGTTGCGCATCAGGGTGCCGTCCTTCCACTTCAGCGGGGACGGGTGGGCGTCGACCGGAAGGATCAGACCCTGGCCCGGGTGGACCGCGGTGTTGTTGTCCTTCTGGGAGAGGTCCCACTTCCAGATGAGCAGACCGTTCTGGTACGGGTAGTGCTCGACCCAGGTGGACTTCTCGCCGGTGAACCCGAAGTTGTACGGGCCGACCTTCAGGGTCTCGTCGTACGAGACGTACTGGCGGTTCTCGGCGATGTAGTACTGCTCGTACGCCTTGGTGAAGCCCTTGCCGACGCGGGAGAAGCCCTTGGCGGCCCAGCCGTTGTCGCCGTTCTCGACGTTGTCGGAGAGGACGGCGGCACCGTCGGCGGTCACGGTGATGGCGTCGGCGGTGAAGCCCTTGCCGCCCGCGCCGCCGTCCGTCTGGTAGCGGAAGCGGAGGTCGAACTTCTTGCCCGCGTACGCGTTCAGGTCGTAGACGAGCTTCTTGTGGGCGCCGGAGACGTCGGTCAGCGCCGGGGCGCCGCTGGCGTCGCGCGGAATCTGCTTGCCGTCGGCGGTGCCGTCCAGGGCGGTCCAGTTGGAGCCGCCGTCGGTCGAGACCTCGGCGTACAGGTAGTCGTAGTCGAGCTCGATGTCGTACCAGCCCTGGAGCTCCAGGGAGGCGGACGTCTTGCCGGTGAGGTCGACCGAGCGGGTCAGGGTGTTCTTGAGGTCGTCACCCATGCCGCTCCACCACTGCGTGTTGCCCTCGGCGGGCGCGACGATCTCGGTGGTGACCGACTTCTTCGGCAGCTCGACGACGAGCGCCTGCGGGTTCTTGGTGTTGTACGCGGCGACGCCCAGCTTGTGGGTGGAGTTCCACTTGCGGGCCTCGTCGGCCACCTTGGTGTAGTTCAGCCAGCCGAGCTGGAGCTTGTCCCAGGCGGTCATGTCGCCGGGCAGGTCGCCGATGGCGTCCTTGCCGCGGCCGAGCCAGGAGCCGGAGGACATGAGCGACCAGAAGCCGGTCGAGTTCTCGGCGCCGGGCAGGCCGGAGGTGTCGTACAGGTCCGGCAGGCCGAGGTCGTGGCCGTACTCGTGCGCGAAGACGCCGAGGCCGCCGTTCTCCGGCTGCATCGTGTAGTCGCCGACCCAGATGCCGGTGTCGCCGATCTGCGTGCCGCCGGCCTTGTTGTTCGCCGGGCCGGTCTTGCCCGCGTTGGTGCCGTAGGCGTACCAGCGGTGGGCCCACAGGGCGTCGCCGCCCTGGGCGCCGCCGCCCGCCGACTCGTCCTCGCCCGCGTGGACGATCTGGAAGTGGTCGATGTAGCCGTCGGCCTCGTTGAAGTTGCCGTCGCCGTCGAAGTCGTACCGGTCCCACTGGTCGTACTGCGCCAGGTCGGCCTTGATCTGGGCGTCGGTGCGGCCCTTGGCCTTCTGGTCGGCGGTCCACGCGGTGACACCGTCGCGGACGGCGTCCCAGACGTTGGCGCAGTTGCTGTTGCCGCAGTAGTTCGAGCCGTAACGGGCCTCGTTGTACTCGACCTTGACCCAGTCGGAGACCGCGCCCTCGACCGAGTAACGGCCGGAGGAGGTCCTCTCGTAGTAGGTCTTCAGCGACTGCTTGGGCTGCCCCTTGGCGTCCTTGCCGGTCCCGAAGTACAGGTCCTGGAAGTGCGCCTGGTTGTAGTCCTTCTGCCAGGCCGTGGAGTTGTCGTTCTTGCGGTTCGGCTTGGCTATCTGGTTGTGCAGCGGGCCGGGCGTGCCGCCGAACTTCGGCTTCGGCTCGGTCGTGTCGTCGTCGGCGCGGTCGACCAGGGTGGTGCTGTCCACCTTGTCGCCGAACTCGACGAGGATCGTGAAGATCTTGTCGGTCTTCTCGCGGCCCAGCTCGACGTACTTCTTGCTGTCGAGCTTGACGACCTGGGAACCACCGCGGCGCTCGACCTTCTTCTTGCCGCTGAGCACCTGCTCCAGGGCGGCCTTGCGCTGCTGCGCCTGCTGCTCGCTGAAGGGGCCCTCGAGGTCGTGGTCGACCGCCGTCTTGTCGATGCCCGCCGCGCCGGGCGCGCCGGGCGCCGGGTCGTGGCGGACGTCGGCCGGTGCGGCGTTGCCGTCGTTGTGGGCCCACGCGGTGGTGAACGTCGAGGCGGTGGCGGCGGTGGCCGCGAGCGCCACGACGACTGCGGACGTTCTGATCGCCCGTCGTCTGTTGGTCACTTGATGTAGTCCTCCCCGGCGCCCGCACTCACGGACCGAAGGTGGGGTGTCCGCCCGGCGGGTCGCGCGTCACAAGTGACGACATTCGACCGGAGTGAGGCAAGAAAAGACAGATCTTGACTTGCACATACCAACTGCACTATGTGGGAGCGGTTTCCCGGTAATCGGACGCCCGATGGGCGCACCGTGGAGGATTTTTGACGATCGCATGACCCTGTGCGCCCCCCGTGCACCGGCACCGGGTGAGGTCGTGCTTACCCCTCGTTCCCCCCGGGCATCCACCGTCGTAGAGTCGCAGCGATGTCTTGAGGGGCGGGTACTCGTCATGCAGCGTCCGAACGCCGCACAGCTCACCTACGGTTCGGCCACCGTCGTCCTCGCGACCGTCGCCCTGCTGCTCTCCGGCACGACGACGCTCCCCGGCATCGCCGCGGCGTGCGCCGCCGGACTGCTGCTCGGCGTGCTCGTGGCGGTGACGATGCCGGGGCGGGCGGGGCCCGTCAAGACCTCCGCACCGGTCCGGTCCGCTTCCGGGACCTCCGGGACCTCCGGGAACGAGGAGATCCGGGTGCCGGCCGCGCGCGTGGGCGGGAGTGCCGGGACCCGGATCGGTTCGTGACCCGCGGGACGTGAGGTCCTACCGCGGGACGGAGACCACCACCGTCTTCGCCGCCTTGTCGTGCAGGCCCTGCTTGTAGGGCTTGTCGACCAGGATCAGGATCAGCAGGAGCAGCGGCCACAGACAGGCGCAGCAGATCAGCGCGGGCAGCCACAGCACGACGGCGCGCAGCAGCGACTGGCTCATCGGGGGCGTCGAGCCGTCGTTGAGCATCGCGACCCGCAGCTTCATCAGCTTCTTGCCGAGGGTCTGGCCGTTCCTGGCCGTCAGGATCGTGTCGTAGGCGACGTACGCGACGATCGTGATGAGCTGGAAGACCAGCTGGCCCCCGCCGTTGAAGCTGTTGACCGCGTCGCCGAAGTCGTCGTCGGACGACACCCGGTCGTAGACCTTGAACGGGATGCCGATGATCGCGAGCGGCACCGCGACGATGATCCAGTCGATGAGCCGGGCGAGGATGCGCCGGCCGGAGTCGGCGAGCGGCGGCATCCCGGCGAGCGGATCGGTCCCGCCGTACCCGCCGCCGTAGCCGCCTCCGTACGGGGGCGGGGGCGGGGGCATGTTGTTGTCGTACGGGGAGCCTCCGCCGCCGCCGTACGGGGAGCCGTACGGGTTCCCGGGCGGGGGCGGACCGCCCGGCGGAGGGCCGCCCGGCGGCGGGCCCTCGGGGGGCGGACCGGCGGGCGGCGGCTGGCCGCCGGCGGACGGCGGGGGCTCCTGCGGCCTCTTGCGGAACGGGTCGTCGTCGGGCGGCGGACCGGGCGGCGGCTGGTCGGTGCTCATGGGGGCAGTGCATCCCGGGCGGGACGCCCCCGCAAGGAATCGCCGCCCGTTCGGGGGACCCGGCACCGGCCCGGTCCCCGCCGGGTCAGCGCGCCACGAAGGTGCGGGCCGCCTTGTCGTGCCAGCACTGGCGCCAGGGGCGGTCGAAGACGCACCACAGGACGTTGAGGACGCCGACCACCAGGAGACCCAGGAGGTTGTGGACGAGCCAGCGCTTCAGGGCCCCGCCGAACGTCGGCGGCTCGTGCGCCTCGATGTCCCGCACCTGGATCCCGCAGAGCTTCTTGCCGAGCGTGCGGCCCCACTTGGCGGTCGGCAGCACCTCGTACAGGAGCCCGATCACGAGCAGCACGGCGAGGACGATGCCGAACTGGACGGAGGTGGTCGAGTCCACCAGCCAGACCTGGACGGTGGTCCCGGACTGCCGGGCCGCCTCGATCTTGCCCTCGATGTGGTCGAGCGCGGCGGTCACGAAGGGGAAGGCGGCCGCGCCGGCGAGCGCGCCCGTGACGACGGAGTCGATCACGCGGGCGACCAGGCGCCTGCCGAGACCGGCGGGACGCGCGGAGGCCTGCGCGCGGGCCGCCTGGAGGAAGGGGTCCTCGACCGGCGGCTTCCAGGGGACGACCGGCTGCTGCTCCTGGGACTGCTGGGGCTGGAGCTGGGGTTGTGCCTGCGGCTGGGGCTGGGGCTGCTGTGTCTGCGGCTGGGCCCAGGAGGGGGTGGCGGGGGCGGGGGCCGGTACGGGGGCCGGTGCGGGCTCCGGGGTCGGCCGGGGCTGGGGCGCCGGGGTGGGGATCGGGGTGACCGGCATGCCGCCGAGGCGCGCGGCTCCCCCGGTCGGGCGGGGGTCCGCCGGGGCGGGGGCCGGGGCTTGTGGCTGGGCCTGGACCGGGGCCTGCGCCTCGGCCTGTTCGCCCGCGACCGGCCATTCCGCCGGGGTGCGCGGGTCGGGGGTGCGGGGCGCGCCCCAGGAGACCTTCCGGTCGCGGTCGCCGCCGAAGCCGGTCTGCCGGGAGGTGTCCGCCTGCCAGGCCGAGGCGGGCTCCGCCGGGGGCGTCTCCTCGTCGAAGAAGACGGGCCCGGTCTCCTCCACCGTGGGCACGGGGGCGGGCGCGGGCGTCCGGGCGGGCGCCGGGGCCTGCGCGGCCACGGGCGCGGGGGCCGGGGCGGACGCCTGGGCCGGCACGTGCGGCGCCTGCTCCTGGGCCGGGGCCTGGGGCTGCGACCGGGCCGGGGCCTGCGCCGGAGTCGGGTCCGGGGCCTGCGCCTGGGCCGGTACGGAGGGGGTGGCGGGCCGTTCGGGCGCGGCGGCCGGGGTCGGGGCGGGTGCGGGGCCGGGGGCCAGGATCGGGCCGGCCGGGACCGCGGCGGCGGGCGGGTGGGGCGGGACGTCGCCCTCCGAGGGGGCGGGCCGGCTCGTGCCGGGGACCCACGCGCCCCCGTTCCAGTACCGGATGTATCCGGGAATGGACGGGTCCGGGTAGTACCCCGCCTGCGGTACCTCTCCGCCGCCTCCAGGAGGAGTAGCCACTGCCCCGACTCCGTTCAGTCACAACGCCTTTGATCCGCACGGCAGCGCGCCGGGCGTGCCGCGCCCAGGGATGACAGTAACGAAGAACGTCGCCGAGAGAAGAAAGAGCCCGCGAGAAAGGCCGCCTTCGAGCGACGCGCCCCGGAATCGATCACTCCCCGTGATGTTCGGGCCGATGCCTGCGGCTCTCTCCTCCCGAGGAGCATGCCCGGGACTTCCGGGGGCACACGGGCCGGAAAAAACTTCCCGAAAAAAACTTCCCGAAGTCGCGTAATGAGTCGCGGGCACCCCGCTCTCTCCTGGTGAAGGCCCGCCCGGGGCCCTCCGCGAGAAGGAGTACGACCATGCAGAACACGGACGACACCACCGTCGAGCGCGAGCTGGAGCTGAAGCTGGTGCTCTCCCCCGAGCGCGCCGTCCCGGTGCCCGCGCGGCTCGCCTACCGGACCGACGACCCGTACGCCGTCCACATCACCTTCCACGTCGGCACGGACCACCCGGTCCACTGGACCTTCGCGCGCGAACTGCTCGTGGAGGGCGTCTTCCGGGCCTGCGGCCACGGGGACGTCCGCATCTGGCCCACCAAGGTGGACAGCCGCAGCGTCATCCTGATGGCGCTCTCCTCCCCCGACGGCGACGCCCTCCTGGAGGCCCCGTCCGCGCAGGTGTCCGCCTGGCTGGAGCGGACCCTGCGCGCGGTGCCGCCGGGCACCGAGTCGGAGCGGCTCGGCATCGACGACGGGCTCGCCGAGCTGCTGGCGACCACCGTGGCCGCCGACGACCTGTGGCTGCGCGACCCGTGGCCGTCGGACGAGTCGCAGGACGGCGAGCGCTGATCCGGTGCGCAGGCCCTTGTACGCGGGCCCTTGCCGGGAGGGTTCAGAAGAGCTTTCCGGGGTTGAGGAGGCCGAGGGGGTCGAAGGTCGCCTTGATCCCGCGCTGGAGCTCCAGGCCGACCGGCCCCAACTCGCGTGCCAGCCACTCCTTCTTGAGGACGCCGACGCCGTGCTCGCCGGTGATCGTGCCGCCGAGGGCGAGCCCGAGCGCCATGATCTCGTCGAAGGACTCGCGGGCCCGGCGCGACTCGTCCTCGTCGGTGTGGTCGAAGCAGACGACGGGGTGGGTGTTGCCGTCGCCCGCGTGCGCGCAGACGCCGATGGTCAGGCCGTACTTCTCCGCGACGGCCGCCGTGCCGTCGAGCATCTCGGCGAGCCGGGTGCGCGGCACGCACACGTCGTCGATCATCGTGGCGGACTTGATGGTCTCCAGGGCGGTGAGGGAGAGCCGGCGGGCCTGGAGGAGGAGTTCGGACTCGGCGGCGTCGGCGGCCGGGACGACCTCGGTGGCGCCCGCCGCCGCGCACAGCTCGCCGACGGCGGCGAGGTCGGCGGCCGGGTCGGGGGTGTCGAAGGCGCACAGGAGGAGCGCCTCGGTGGTGTCGGGCAGACCCATGCGCGCCATCCTGTTGACGGCCTGGACCGTCGTACGGTCCATCAGTTCGAGGAGCGACGGGGTGTGGCCGCGCTCCATGATCGCGCAGACGGCGGCGCAGGCAGCGGCGGCGGAGGGGAACTCGGCGGCGAGCGCGAGCTGCGCCGGGGGCTGCGGCTTGAGGGCGAGGACGGCCTTCACGACGACGCCGAGGCTGCCCTCGGAGCCGACGAAGAGCCGGGTCAGGTCGTATCCGGCGACGCCCTTGGCGGTGCGGCGGCCGGTGGTCAGGAGCCGCCCGTCGGCGAGGACGACGTCGAGGCCGAGGACGTACTCGGCGGTGACCCCGTACTTGACGCAGCACAGGCCGCCGGAGGCGGTGCCGATGTTGCCGCCGATGGTGCACGTCTCCCAGCTGGAGGGGTCCGGCGGGTAGTACAGGCCCCGCTCGGCGACGGCCCGGGACAGGACGGCGTTGACCACGCCCGGTTCGACGACGGCGATCCGGTCGACGGGGTCGACCTCCAGGATCCGGTCCATTTTGACCAGGGACAGCACGATGCAGTCGTCGGTGGCGTTGGCGCCGCCGGACAGGCCGGTGCGGGCGCCCTGCGGGACGACGGGGACGCGGAGTTCGGTCGCGGTGCGCAGGACGTGCTGGACCTGTTCCACGGTGCGCGGGAGCACGACGGCCGCGGGGGTGCCGGCCGTGCAGAAGCTCGCCATGTCGTGGGCGTAGGAGGCCGTCACGTCCGGGTCGGTGAGCAGGGCCTCGGCGGGCAGTCCGGCGAGCAGGCGCGCGTGGAGCCGTGACCTGAGGTCGTCCCGCCCCGGTGTCTGGAGGTGCTGCCTCCGGAGATCGTCCATGCGTCCAGCGTGGCACCCGGGGCCATCGGTGTGAACCCGCCGGAGCGGGCGCTCCGTGTGCTCTTCGTACGGGCGGGGCCGGGAGCACAGTGAGTGCCGTGAAGAGCCAGAACGTGTCGAGGACGGTCCTCGCCGCCGGCGCGGGCGCGGTGCTCGCGGCGACGGCGCTGCTGTACGCCCCGGAACTCCTCGGCCGGGGGACGCCGCGGCCGCCGGGACCGGCGGAGCGGGCGGTGATCGCGGCCCGCGCGGGCGCGCAGGCGTCGCTCCCGGACCTGGCCGCGCTGATCGCGGACCGGGAGAGGTGGCTGTGGGCGCGCCCGGACGACGGGGCGGCCTGGGCGGAGCTGGGCGCGGCGTACACGGAGCGCGGGACGCGGCTCGGGGACGCACGGGACTACGCACGGGCCGAGGAGGCGCTGCGGCGCTCCCTGGCCGAGCGGCCCGCCGCGCGCGGCAACACGGCCGCGCAGCTGGGCCTGGGGGCCCTCGCGGGGGCGCGGGGCGACTGGCGGACCGCCCGGGAGTGGGGCGAGCGGGTGCGGAAGGCGGAGCCGGGGCGCTGGCCGGTGTACCCGGTCCTGATCGACGCGTACAACGGCCTCGGGGACTACGGGGCGGCGCGCAAGGCGATGGAGCGGCTGGAGGAGCTGCACGCGGGCGCGGTGGTGCGCGCGCGGGCCGCGCAGACGTACCGCGACCGGGGCTGGCGCGAGGACGCGGACGCGGCGGCCCTGGACGCGGCGGCGCTCGCGGAGGCGGACGCGGAGAAGGCGGCGGCCCTGGGGCGGCTCGGGGACCTGGCGTGGGAGCGGGGCGAGCCGGAGGAGGCCCTGGAGCGGCACGGGGCGGCACTGCGGCTCGTCCGGGACCACGGGCCCTCGCTCGCGGGCCGGGCGCGGGCGCTCGCGGCCCTGGGGCGCGCGGAGGAGGCGGTACGGGAGTGGCGGGCGGCGCTGGCCCGGCTGCCGCTGCCGGAGTACGTCCTGGAGGCGGGCGAGCTGGCCGAGTCGCTGGGCCGGGACGCGGAGGCGCGGGGCCTGTACGAGCGGCTGCGGACGGGCACGTGGGCGCGGGCGGCGGTGCCCCTGGGGCTGCTCGGCGCGGACCACGGCGACCCGGCGGCGGCGGTGGTCCGGCTGCGGGCGGAGTGGGCGCGCGGGCACCGCTCGGTGGGCGTGGCGGACGCGCTGGGCTGGGCGCTGTTCCGGTCGGGGCGGGCGGAGGAGGCCCTGGAGTACGCGAAGCGGGCCACCGACGAGGGGCTGCGGAGCGCCCTGTTCTCGTACCACCGGGGCGAGATCGAGCGGGCGCTGGACCTCCGGGGCCCGGCCCGCCGCCACCTGGCGGAGGCCCTGCGGATCAACCCGTCCTTCTCGCCCCTGCACGCCCCGAGGGCGGAGGCGGCGCTCGCGGCGGTCGGAGAGCCGCCGGACGAACTGCCGGAGGGGGTGGGGGCCGCGCGTACGGAGAAGGCGGCGGGCACGGAGAAGCCGGCCCCGGGGGCCGGTACGCGCGCGTAGGCGCGGTTCGGACGGCGCGGGGAGCCGGGTACGCGCGCGTGTGGTCAGGTGCGCGCGCGTACCCGGCCGTCCTGAAGGGTGGCGTCCCGGGCGAGCCCCGTGTCCCGCCGGAACGCCGGGGCCGGACGCCGGGCCGGCGGGCGGCCGGGCCCGGGCCGGCCCGGTCGGTGGCGCGGCGAGGGGGTCCGGGGTGCTGCCCCGGACCCCCTCCCCGCGCGTGCGTGGCGGCTCCCAGGGTCCGTCCGACCCTGATCCGCCGGACAGACCCTAGAGGTTGCCGCGCTTCTCCTGCTCGCGCTCGATCGCCTCGAACAGGGCCTTGAAGTTGCCCTTGCCGAAGCCCATGGAGCCGTGGCGCTCGATCATCTCGAAGAAGACGGTCGGGCGGTCCTGGACCGGCTTGGTGAAGATCTGGAGCAGGTAGCCGTCCTCGTCGCGGTCGACCAGGATCTTCAGCTCGCGCAGGGTCTCGACCGGCACCCGGGTCTCGCCGGCCCACTCGCCGAGCGTGTCGTAGTACGAGTCGGGGGTGTCCAGGAACTGGACGCCGGCGGCCCGCATCGAGCGCACGGTGGCGACGATGTCGTTGGTGGCGAGGGCGATGTGCTGGACGCCGGCGCCGCCGTAGAACTCCAGGTACTCGTCGATCTGGGACTTCTTCTTGGCGATCGCGGGCTCGTTGATCGGGAACTTCACCTTGAGGGTGCCGTCCGCGACGACCTTCGACATGAGCGCCGAGTACTCGGTCGCGATGTCGTCGCCCACGAACTCCTTCATGTTCGTGAAGCCCATGACCTTGTTGTAGAACCCGACCCAGTCGTTCATCCTGCCGAGCTCGACGTTGCCGACGCAGTGGTCGATGGCCTGGAAGGTGCGCTTGGCCGGGGGCTCGACGATCGGGTTCGCGGGGACGAAGCCGGGGAGGTACGGGCCGCTGTAGCCGGAGCGCTCGACCAGGGTGTGGCGGGTCTTGCCGTAGGTGGCGATGGCGGCGAGGACGACGGTGCCGTGCTCGTCCTTCACCTCGTGCGGCTCGGTGATGCCGGTGGCGCCGTGCTCGACGGCGTACGCGTAGGCGGCGCGGGCGTCCGGGACCTCGATCGCCAGGTCCACGACGCCGTCGCCGTGCTCGGCGACGTGCTCGGCGAGGAAGCGGCCCCAGTCGGTGGAGGCCTTGATGACGGAGGTGAACACGAAGCGCGCGGCGCCGTTGGTGAGGACGTAGCTCGCCGTCTCGCGGCTGCCGTTCTCCGGTCCGGAGTAGGCGACCAGCTTCATGCCGAAGGCGGTGGAGTAGTAGTGGGCGGCCTGCTTGGCGTTGCCGACGGCGAAGACGACCGCGTCCATTCCCTTCACGGGGAAGGGATCGGCCTGCCGCGCCGTGGAGGGGGTGTGGTGGATGGTCTCAGTCATGGCAGCAATGTCCCTTCGTTCGGCAAGGTGCGCAAGAGTTTGGTTTTTCCCTGGTCAGTCTGTACAGCGACACGCCAGGATGGTCGGGCGACTTGTACATCCTGACCACGGAGGGGCCGCTGTGGCGATCGATCATTTGGACGGGCGGCTGATCGCGCTGCTCGCGCGCGAGCCGCGCATAGGTGTCCTGGAGGCGTCCCGGCGCCTCGGGGTGGCGCGGGGGACGGTGCAGGCGCGGCTCGACCGGCTCCAGGGGTCGGGGGTGATCCGGGGGTTCGGGCCGGAGGTGGACCCGGCGGCGCTCGGCTACCCGGTGACGGCCTTCGCGACCCTGGAGATCAAGCAGGGGCAGGGCGCGGACGTGCGGGGACACCTCGCGACGGTGCCGGAGGTCCTGGAGCTGCACACGACCACGGGCCACGGGGACATGCTCTGCCGGCTGGTGGCCCGTTCGAACGCGGACCTCCAGCGGGTGATCGACAAGGTGGTGGGGTTCGAGGGGATCGTGCGGGCGTCGACGGCGATCGTGATGGAGAACCCGGTGCCGCTGCGGATCATCCCGCTGGTGGAGCAGGCGGCGAGCGGGGAGCCGCCGGCGTAGAGGACCGCAACGTCCAAAGGAATGCTTGCAAAGAAACACTTGCAAGCATTCCTTTGCATGTCTACGCTCAGGACATGCCCGAGCCCGAGAAGCGCACCGGGGAGACCCCCGGGAAGCGTCCCGCCGAACACGTCGTCCACCCCCTCGACCCCCGCTCCCTGCGCGGCCTCGCGCACCCCCTCCGCATCCAGCTCCTGCGCGCCCTGCGCCGCCACGGCTCCGCCACCGCCTCCCAACTGGCCGAGCGGCTCGGGGAGTCCAGCGGGGCGACCAGTTACCACCTGCGCCAGCTCGCCGCCCACGGCTTCGTGGAGGACGACCCGGAGCGCGGCAAGGGCCGGGAGCGGTGGTGGAAGGCGGTCGCGGGCGGCACGGCCTTCGACGAGTCGCTCTACCGGAACGAGGACCCGGAGGTCCGGGGCGCCGTCGACGTCTACATGCACGAGATCGCGAACATCCACACCCAGGAGCTGAACACCTACCTCGGCACCCGGGAGGACTGGGGCCAGAAGTGGCTCGGCTCCGCCGACATGAGCGACTTCACGCTGCGGCTGCCGCCCGCGAAGCTGCGCGAGCTCGGCGAGAAGGTGCACGCCCTGATGGAGGAGTACCGGACCGCCCCCGAGCAGGACGCGCCGGACGCCGAGCGCGTACGGGTCCACCTGCACGCGTTCCCGCAGCGCGAGGACTGAGAGCACCGCCCGCCGAATCCCCCGTACGCACACGGAAGGACCACGCACATGCACGCCGACATCCACCTCCAGCTGCACGCCCTGGCCGCCGCCGAGGCCCACCGCGCCGCCGAACGCCCCTGCCACGCAGGGGAATCCCCCACCCTCCGCGTCCAACTCGGCCGGCGCCTGGTCGAGCTGGGCCTGCGGCTCGCGACGCCCGCCGACCGCCCGGTCAGCCTCGCCGCGTGACCGCGCCGGGGGGAAGCCCGGAGAAGAAGGACGTACGGCCACTGGCCACCGTCCTGGCCGCCAACGCCGTCTCGATCACCGGCAGTGCGCTCACCCTCATCGGGGTCCCGTGGTTCGCCCTGGAGACCACGGGAAGCCCCGGCAAGGCCGGGCTCGTAGCCTTCTGCGCCGCCTTCCCCGTCCTCGTCTCCGCCCTCGCCGGCGGCCCGGTCGTCGACCGGCTCGGCCGCCGTCGGGTCAGCGTCGCCTCCGACCTGGTCTGCGGCCTGGCGCTCGCCGCGATCCCGCTCCTGCACCACGCCGGGATCCTGCGGTTCTGGATGCTGTGCGCCCTGATGGCGGTCAACGGCCTGTGCCACGCGCCCGGCGAGATGGCCCGGCGCGTCCTGGTCCCCGACCTGGCCGGGCACGCCGGAACCCCGCTCCCCCGGGCCGCCAGCCTGTACGACGCCGTGTCGCGCGGGGCCTGGATGGCGGGCGCCGCCGTCGCCGGGCTGCTCGTCGCGTTCCTGGGCGCCGACACGGTCCTGCTCCTCGACACCGCGACCTTCGTCCTCTCCGCGCTGCTCGTCCTGGCCGGACTGCGCGGGGTGCCCGCGGCGGAGCCGGTGCGCGACGGCCCGCCCCTCTCCCCCGCCCGCTACCGGGCCGACCTGCGCGAGGGGTACGCCTTCCTGTTCCGCTCCCGGCTGCTGCTCGGCATCACCGTGATGGTGATGGTGACCAACGGCCTCAGCCAGAGCTGGAGTTCGGTCCTGCTGCCGGTGCACGCCCGGCAGGAGCTGGGCGGTCCCGCCGCGCAGGGCCTGCTCGCCTCGGTCTTCGGCGGCTGCGCCCTCGCGGGAGCGCTGCTCTACGGGGCGTTCGGGGAGCGCCTCCCGCGCCGGGCCGTGTTCACGGCCGGGTTCCTGGTCGGCGGCGCCCCGCCGTACGTGGTGGCCGCGCTCACCGACACCACCGCCCCGCTCCTGGTGACCCTCGCGGCGTCCGGGTTCGGCGTCGGGGTGCTCAACCCGATCCTGTCCACGGTGATGTACGAGCGGGTCCCCGAGGGGCTCCGCAGCCGGGTCATGGGCGCGAGCACGGCGGGGGTGCTGCTCACGACCCCGCTGGGCGGCCTCGCGGCGGGCCTCCTGGTCGAGCGGGCCGGCCTGGCGGCGACGCTGCTCGGGGTCGGGGCGCTCTACTTCCTGGCGACGCTGTCGCCGCTGGTGTTCCCGGCGTGGCGGGAGATGGACGCCGGGCCCGCCCCCACCGATGCCGAGGAGATCAGCAGGACGGAACCTTCGCCCCCTGCCCCTGCTCCAGGGCCCTGAGGGAGGCCACCGCGTCGTTCAGGGCGGTGACCGGGATCAGTCGCATCCCCTTCGGCAGCTCGGCCTCCGCGTCCGAGCACTCCGCCTTCGGCACCAGGAAGACGGTGGCGCCGTCCCGGGCGGCGGCCTGCGTCTTGAGGGAGACCCCGCCGACGGCGCCGACCTTCCCGTCGGGCGCGATCGTGCCCGTACCGGCGACGGTCCGGCCGCCGGTGAGGTCGCCGCCGTCCCCGTCGCCGTCGAGCTTGTCCACGATGCCGAGGGAGAAGAGCAGGCCCGCGCTGGGCCCGCCGATGTCGGCGAGGTGCAGGGTCACCTTCACCTGCTCGGGGTCCTTCTTCAGATAGCCGAGGGCGGCGAGGGCGGCCGCGTCCTGCGACTGCTTCATCTGCCCGAGGTTGTGCTTCTCGACCTCCGCGTCCGACTTCCCCGACGGGTAGACGGAGCCCTTCGGCAGGACGGCCCGGTCGGTGCGGAACCAGGCGTCGGCCACGTCCCCGAAGCGGATGTCCGCGGACGGGCCGGTCGCCAGGATCGTCGTCATCCGCAACTGCCCCTCGGTCTCCCGGACCGGGGCGCCGGTGATCGTGATGACCTGCTTCCCCTTGTCCTCGCCCAGCACGTCGGCGGTCGTACCGGGCTGCGCGATCGCGTACGGCAACGGCGCGAACCCGACGACGGCGAAGAGCCCGGCGACGGGCAGCGCGCAGAGCGCGAGGGCACGGGGACGGGAGAGACGGGAGAGCACGCCCCCAATCTACTGGGACGCGCGGGGGTGCGGGGCGGGGGGCGCGGACCGGGGGTACGGGGCCGGGGGCGCGGACCGTACCGGCGTCGGCCCCGGAGGGGCGGCAGGGCCGCACGGACCGGGACGCGACCGGGGGCGAGGGCGGGGCGGCCGTGGCGACGGAGCCCGCCCCGTACGCCCGTACGCGTACCGCCCTGCCGTACGCCCGCACGCGCCCGTACGCGCACCCGGCCGCCGCGCGCCCTAGCGCAGCGCGTCCGCGACCTCGCGGGCCGCGTCCACCACCCTCGGGCCGACGCGTTCGGGGACGGCGTCGGCGAGCATGACGACGCCGACGCTGCCCTCGACGCCCGTCACGCCGACCAGGGGGGCGGCGGCGCCGCTCGCGCCGGCCTCCAGTTCGCCGTGGGTGAGGGTGTAGCCCGGCTCGGTCAGGCCGCCCTGGCGGGCGGCGAGTATCGCGCGGCCGGCCGCGCCCCGGTCCAGCGGGTGGCGGAAGCCGGCCCGGTAGGCGACGTGGTAGTCGGTCCAGGTCGGTTCGACGACCGCGACCGCGAGCGCGTCCGCCCCGTCGACCAGGGTGAGGTGGGCCGTCGCCCCGATGTCCTCGGCGAGCGAGCGCAGCGCGGGCAGCGCCGCCTCGCGCACCAGGGGGTGGACCTGGCGTCCGAGCCGCAGCACGCCGAGGCCGACGCGGGCGCGCCCGCCGAGGTCGCGGCGGACCAGGGCGTGCTGTTCGAGCGTGGCCAGGAGGCGGTAGACCACGGTCCGGTTCACGCCGAGTTTGTTGGACAACTCGGTGACGGTCAGGCCGTGGTCGGTGTCGGCGAGCAGTTTGAGGACTCTGAGTCCCCGGTCGAGCGTCTGGGAGGTCTCCGCGGTCACGACGCCCTCTCCTTCGGAGTGAGATGGAGGCGGGACTCTCACGGGGTTGCCTCGCCGGTCCCGCGGCGACGCACGTCAGAGGCCGCCGGCAGGAAGGGGTACACCGGCTGCGCTCCGCGGCGGCGCTGCCACGGGGCGAATGCTTTTGAGCCGGGACAGTAGCGACCCGCTCCGCTCAGCGGAAGACCTCGTCCAGAATCCGGGCGCCGGCGACCGGATGAAGACGGTTCGGGTCCTTCGTCGGCCGGAGGAAGGACTTCGGCGGACAAGAACGGCTATGTCGTGCGGGGTGCGCGGAGGGGGTCGGCCGGTTGCCCGGTCCCGCGTCGCGGCGGGACGGCGGAGGCCCGTACACAGCGGTGTACGGGCCTCCGGTCACTCGGGGCGGCACGGGTCTCAGCGCATCCGCGTGGCCCACTCCTGGACCTTCTTGATCCGCTCCCGGATCTGCCCGGCGGTGGCCTCCGCGCTCGGCGGGCCTCCGCAGACCCGGCGCAGCTCGGTGTGGATGACGCCGTGCGGCTTGCCGCTCTGGTGCACGTACGCGCCGACCATCGTGTTGAGCTGCTTGCGCAGTTCGAGCAGTTCCTTGTGGGAGACGACGGGCCGCCGCTCGGCGGGCAGCTCCAGGAGGTCCGCCTCGCTGTCCGGCCTCTTGCGGCTGTGCGCGATCTGCCGGGCCTGGCGCTTCTGGAGGAGGAGCTGCACCTGGTCGGGTTCGAGGAGGCCGGGGATGCCGAGGTAGTCCTGCTCCTCCTCGCTGCCGGGGTGGGCCTGCATGCCGAACTCGGCGCTGTTGTAGAGGACGCGGTCGAAGACGGCGTCGGACTCCAGGGCCTCGAAGGGCAGCATGTCCTGCTCCCCGGTGTCCTCGTCCTGCTGCTTCTCGGCCTCCGCCATCTCCTTCTCGGACTCGGCGTACGGGTCCTCGTCCTCGCCCGCCTTCTTCGGCCGGTCGAGGGTGTGGTCGCGCTCGACCTCCATCTCGTTGGCGAAGCCGAGGAGGCTGGGGATCGTGGGCAGGAACACGGACGCGGTCTCGCCGCGCCTGCGGGAGCGCACGAAGCGGCCGACGGCCTGGGCGAAGAAGAGCGGGGTCGAGATCGTCGTCGCGTACACGCCGACCGCGAGGCGCGGGACGTCGACGCCCTCGGACACCATGCGGACGGCGACCATCCAGCGGTCGTCGCTCTCGCTGAACTCGTCGATGCGGCCGGAGGCGCCCGCGTCGTCGGAGAGGACGAGGGTGGCGCGGTGGCCGGTGATCTCGCGGATCAGCTTGGCGTACGCGCGGGCCGACTCCTGGTCGGAGGCGATGACGAGGCCGCCCGCGTCGGGGATGGACTTGCGGACCTCGGTGAGCCGCTGGTCGGCGGCGCGCAGCACGTTCGGCATCCAGTCGCCGCGCGGGTCGAGGGCGGTGCGCCAGGCCTGCGAGACCGCGTCCTTGGTCATCGGCTCGCCGAGGCGGGCGGCGATCTCGTCGCCGGCCTTGGTGCGCCAGCGCATGTTGCCGCTGTAGGAGAGGAAGATGACCGGCCGGACGACCCCGTCGCCGAGGGCGTTGCCGTAGCCGTACGTGTAGTCCGCGGAGGAGCGGCGGATGCCGTCGTTGCCCTCCTCGTACGTGACGAAGGGGATCGGGTTGGTGTCGGAGCGGAACGGGGTGCCGGTGAGCGCGAGGCGGCGCGTGGCGGGCTCGAAGGCCTCCAGGCAGGCCTCGCCCCAGGACTTGGAGTCTCCGGCGTGGTGGATCTCGTCCAGGATGACGAGGGTCTTGCGCTGCTCGCAGCGGTTGCGGTGGAGCATGGGCCGCACGCCGACGCCCGCGTAGGTGAGGGCGACGCCGTCGTACTCCTTGCTGAGCGGCCCCGCGCTGTACTCCGGGTCCAGCTTGATCCCTATCCGCGCGGCGGCCGCGGCCCACTGCTTCTTCAGGTGCTCGGTGGGCGCGATCACGGTGACCTGCTGCACGACGTGGTGGTGGAGCAGCCACGAGGCGAGGGTCAGCGCGAAGGTGGTCTTGCCGGCTCCGGGGGTGGCGACCGCGAGGAAGTCGCGGGGCTGCTCCTGGATGTACTTCTCCATCGCGCCCTGCTGCCAGGCTCGCAGCTTGTTGGCGGTGCCCCAGGGGGCGCGGCCGGGGAAGGCGGGAGAGAGGTGGTGTGAGGAGGGGGCGGTGGTAGTCACGATCTCCGGTTCGACGCTCGTCCAGATATGACAACCGGGCCACCTTACCGGCGGCCCGGCCCGGACCTCGTACCCGACGGGGGGTCTCCCATCCGGGTGCGATCCAGCTCACGTCGGGGCGGTCAGCGCGCGAACCGGGGCAGCTGCGCGGCGATCTTGGGGACGTCGAGGGCGCCCTGGCAGACGTCCAGGACGAACGCCTCCGCCTCGTCGACGTCGAAGGCCGAGTCCAGTGGGTGTCCGTTCATGTGGAGGAAGACCCAGGTCGCGTACCAGGCGATGCGCTTGTTCCCGTCCACGAGTCCGTGGTTGCGGGCGAGCGATTCCATGAGCGCCGCGGCCTTCTGCCAGACGTCCGGGTAGGCGTCCTGGCCGAACACGCTCGACTGCGGACGTGCCAGGGCGGAGTCGAGGAGACCGTAGTCCCGCACCTCGTCCGCGCCGAGCCGCTGCGCGAGGTTCAGGACCTCGGGGAGCGTGAGGTAGTACGTCACGCGAGCCTCCGGTTCAGCTCCTCACTGACCTTCAGCACGTGCTCGGCCGCCTCGTCGAAGAGGCGGGAGTGCTCGTTTATGGCCCGGATCACGGCGTCGTGCGCGAAGGACTGCATGCTGCGCCCCTCCGCCTCGGCCCGCTCGCGCAGGGCGTCCAGCTCTTCTTCGGTGAACCTGACGTTGAGACCAGCCATGACGCCATGGTACCGCGCGGTACCACATGGTGTCAGGGGGCTTTCGGGTCCCCGGACCGCACCGGCTCCCCGTGCAGCCGCGTGGCGACCCACGCCCCCGCCGCCGCCACCCCCGCCATCGGCAGGAAGACCGCGGCGAAGGCGGCCGGGTGGGAGCCGGTGGCGGCCGTGTGGGAGGTGACCGCGTGGCCGACCGCGCCGCCGCCGAGGGCCGCGAAGGCGGCGCCGCCGCCCGCGAGGAGCAGGACGTTGGAGAGGCCGTCGGAGATCTGGAGGGCGGCGGAGTTCGTGCCCGCCTCCTCGGGGGCGGAGAGCTTCAGGAGGAGCACGCTCGTGGAGGAGATCACCGCGCCCATGCCGAGGCAGCCGAGGGCCCAGGCCACCGCGACGGTCCAGGCGGGCACGGCGGTGATCAGGACGCTCGGGGCCGTCGCGATCGCGAGCGCGACCAGGACCATCCCGAGGACGACGAGGCGTTCCCGGTACGGCTCCGTCCACGGCCGGGACTGGATCCAGGAGCCGAGCGCCCAGGTGAGGCCGCCGACGGCCAGGGAGAGCCCGGCGAGGGTGGGACTCAGGCCCCGCTGGGTGACCAGCATCAGGGGCACGAAGGACTCGGCGGCGATGAAGGACCCGGCGGCGATCCCGCGCAGCAGGACGACGGAGGGCAGGCCGCGGGCGGCCCGGTAGGTGCCGCGCGGCAGCAGCCCCCGCACGGCGGGCACGAGCAGCGCGGCGCCCGCGACGGCGGGCAGCAGGGAGAGCCAGCGCAGTTCCTGCCCGGCGTACTGGAGGAGCCCGGCGCCGGCGGAGATGCCGAGCGCCAGCCGGATCCGGCGCCGGTCCCAGGGGGCGACGGGCGCCTCCGGGTCGGCGGGGCCGGAGGCGGTGCGGCGGATCGCGGGGAGGGCGAGGGCGAGCGGCAGGACGACGAGGGCCGGTATGCCGACGAAGACCCAGCGCCAGCCCAGGTGCTCGGTGATCGTGCCGGAGGCGAGCGGGCCGACGACGGAGGGGACGACCCAGCTCGCGGCGAAGGCGGCCATGATCGCGGGCCTGAGGTGCTCGTCGTAGGCGCGGCTGACGACCACGTACAGGGCGACGATGACGAGGCCGCCGCCGAGGCCCTGCACGGCCCGGCCGAGGACGAACGTCCCCATGAGGCCGGCGGTCCCGGAGAGGAGCAGTCCGGCCGCGAAGGCGGACATGCCGGTGGCGAGGGGCGCGAGCGGCCCCTTGCGATCGGACCACTGTCCGGCCAGGACCATGCCGAAGAGGCTGGTGGTGAAGTACGCGGAGAAGGCGAAGGCGTAGACGGACACGCCGTTCAGCTCGCGGGCGGCGACGGGCATGGCGGTGCCGACGGCGGTCGCCTCGAAGGCGATGAGCAGGACGACGGAGACGATGCCGATGCTGAGCGCCCGGTGGTCCGGGTCGAGGACGGACCCCCTGTCGGCGGGCTGGTCGGCACGGGGTCCGGTTCCGGGGCTCGGGACGGCGGCGTCGGTGCCGGCGTCTCGGGGTTCGAGGGCGCTCATCCCCCCAGAGTAAGAGGTGTAGACCTGAATGACCCCTGTCGGAAGACCGGCGATCACTCGGTCCTCGGTCCTACGACCGCGAACGGAGTGTTGCGGGCGTGTGGCAGTCGCGTGGCACGGCCCCGCGAACCCTTGAGGCCCCCTCGGACCGCCCCCTACGGTCGTACCAGTTCGTCACAGGACCGTGTGCCCGAGTGGTTCAGGGACTCGCCTGCAAAGCGGGTTACGCGGGTTCGATTCCCGCCACGGTCTCCACGTCCCTTCGACGGCCCCGGTCCTCTTGGTCCGGGGCCGTCGTCGTGCGCGGGCCGGGGCGAAACCCGTTGCGCGGGCGGACCCCCTGGACGATGATCACGGTTTCGTACGAGGGGATGCGGCGGACCGGCGATGAGGAGAGAACCGATGGCGTGGTACGGCGCCAGGACCTTCTACCGGTGGCCGAGCCCGGAGAGCCGCCCCTACGAGGAGCGCGTCGTGCTGTTCCGGGCGCGGTCCCTCGACGAGGCCGTCGAGCTGGCCGAGCGGGAGGCGGACGAGTACGCCGCGGAGGACGGCTTCGAGGTCCTGGACATGGTGCAGGTCTACCGGATCTCCGACGGCGACGAGGAGGTGGGCGCGGGCACGGAGGTGTTCTCCCGCCTGCACGCGCTCGACGTCCCGCCGGACGAGTTCCTCGACCGCTACGACTCGGGGCCGGCGCACACCCGTGCCGACGAGTGACGCCACGCGCCACCGGCTCATGTCAGTCACCAGAAGTCGGGGGCGTTCACCTCTCCGGCGGTGCGGACCGGGCCCGTCGCGGGGTCGCCCGGCACGGCCTCGCGCCGGACCGGGCTCGCCTTGCACGTGTAGGGGCCGTCCGGAGGCCGGCGTCCGCCCACCGCCCCCTCCCGTGGCCGGGGCCTGTCGTCTTCTCGGTAGGCTCGTTCCCGCCCCGGTGGCCCCGGGGCGTCGGAGCGACGGGGGAGACGAGCCGGTGGAGCAGGCGCGCGCGCAGCGGGAGTCCGCGCGGGAGATCGGGCCGTACCGGCTGATCACCCGCCTCGATCCGCCCGGCTCCGCCGTCCCCTGCCGCCGGTTCGTGGCCCGTGGCCGGGACGGGCGCACGGTCCTGCTGAGCGTCCCGCTGCCGGGTGCCGACCCGGTCCGCTTCGCGGCGGAGGCGGAGGCGGGGCGCCATCTGGCGGGGCCGTGGATCGCTCCGGTGACGGAGGTGTCGGCGCCTTTCGCCGGGGGTGGAGCCATATCCGGCGCCCCCGACTCCTCCGCCGGTCAAGCCTGGTACACCACCCCCTACCTCCCCGTCCTCCCCCTCCCCGTCGCCCTCGCCGTCCACGGCGGGCCGCTGCCCGAGGCGGCCGTGCGGGGGCTCGGGGGCGTGCTCGCCGAGACGCTCGCCGCCGTGCACGCCGGGGGCCTCGCGCACGCCGGGGTCTCCCCCGCCGCCGTGCTGATCGCCGCCGGCGGGCCACTGCTGAGCTGTTTCGGAGCGGTACGGGCCGCCGGGCCCGACGGCGAGCCGCGCGCCGGGCTGCCCGGGATCGACCCCGGCGCCCTCGCCCCCGAGCAGGCGGCCGGAGGACGGCCGCGCCCGCCGGGGGACGTGTTCGCGCTCGGCGCCGTCCTCGCGTACGCCGCCACCGGGCACACCGTGCCCGAACGTGACGAACTCCCGCCCGGGCTGCGGCCGCTGGTCTCCGCCTGTCTGGCCCGCGACCCCGCCGACCGGCCCACCGCCGCCGCCCTGGCGGCCGCGTTCGCCCCGTCCGTGCCCGGCGCCCCGCTCCTCGCGCCCGGGTGGCTGCCCGGCCGGGTGGTCGCCGCGCTCGCCCGCCAGTCCGCCGAACTCCTCGCCGCCGAACTGCCGCCGCTCCCCGAGCGGGCCGCCACCGTCCCCGTACGCCCCTGAACACGTCCCCGACCCCCGCACGCCTCGAACACGCCCCCGCCCCCGGACCGCACGGACCTGACCTCATGCTGTCGCCCCTGACCCACGACGACCCGGCCGTCGTCGCCACGTACCGTCTCCTCGCCCGCCTCGGCTCCGGCGGCATGGGCACGGTCTACCTGGCGCGCACCCCGGGCGGCCGGACGGTCGCCCTCAAGACCGTGCACGCCCGGCTCGCCGCCGACCCCGCCTTCCGCAGCCGGTTCCGGCTGGAGACGGACGCGGCGCGGATCATCGGCGCGCGCCACGGCGCGGCCGTCGTGGACGCCGATCCGCTGGCCGAGACCCCCTGGCTGGCCACCGAGTACGTCCTCGGGCCGCCCCTGGACGACGCCGTCGCGCTCGGCGGCCCGCTGCCCGAGCCGACCGTCCGCGCCCTGGGCGCCGCGCTCGCCGGAGCCCTCGCCCAGCTGCACTCCTCGGACGTGGTCCACCGCGACCTGAAGCCCTCGAACGTCCTCGTCACCGCCCACGGCCCGAAGGTCATCGACTTCGGCATCGCCCGCGCGGCCGGCGACGACCACCTCACGCGCACGGGGGCGGCGGCCGGCACCCCGGCGTTCATGTCGCCGGAGCAGGCGAGCGGGCAGGAGCACGCCCCGGCGGGCGACGTGTTCGCGCTCGCCGGCGTCCTCGTCTTCGCGGCCACCGGCCACGGCCCCTTCGGCACCGGCTCCCCCGCCGACCTGCTGTACCGCGTGCGGTACGCCGAACCCGACCTCACCGGCGTACCGGAGGCGCTGCTGCCGCTCCTGACCGCGTGCCTCGACAAGGACCCGGCGGCCCGCCCCACCACCGCCGTCCTCGTGGAGCGGTTGCACGACGGGCACGGGCAGTTCGCGGACCACCTGCCCCCGCTGGTGCTCGCCGACATCGGCCGCCGGGCGACCGACGTGTGGCTGCACGCCCCGCACCGGCTCCCGGCCCCGGAGGGGCCCGTCGCGGCGGAGACCGTGCCCGCCGCCCCGCTCTCCCGCCGCCGGCTGTTCTCGGTGGGCGGCGCCGCCCTGCTCGGGGCGGCGGGCGCGGGCGGCGGCCTGTGGGCGTGGCGGAGCGGGCGGCAGGACGGCCCCCCGGCCGGCGGAGGGTCCGCCGGGCCCACCGCCGTCCCCGCCACGACGGCCGCCGACGGGGCGCCCGCGCCGCTGTGGCAGGGGAAGGCGTTCGACCGCGAGCAGCGGATCACCCCGCTGGTCGCGGACGGCGTCGTCGGCTTCGCCGAGACCACGGAGTTCCGGGCGCTCGACATGCGCGACGGCACCGTGCTCTGGTCCGAGAGCGCGGTGATGGAGCCCTCTCAGGTCACCACCGACGGCACGGTCTTCTACATGTCGAGCGGCGAGTTCGAGGGCCCCGGCGTCCTCCACCTCCGTACGCGCGGGGCCCTCGGCGGCGGGGGGACGTCCCGGACGATCGACCTGAAGGGCTTCGAGGGCTCCTACAAGGGAACGGAACTCCTCACCGCCTCCGACGGCGTGCTCTTCGCGTCCTCCCGGCGGGGCGACTGGGACGTCACCGGGGACCGGGACGACGTCGGCTGGCACCTGATCGCCGTCGACGTGCGCGCGGGCCGGGAGCTGTGGCGGCAGCCGTACGCCTGGGGCAACGTCCGGCCCTGGCTCTCCCGGATCGTCGGCGACCGGCTGGTCCTCGGCAAGAACAGCGACGACCTGGACTCCTTCCTGGTCCAGGCGCGCGACCTGCGCACCGGCCGGCAGCTGTGGCAGCGGCGGCTGCCCCTGAAGGACTCCTCCTCGTACATCCCCGGCCAGTTGGTGACCGACGAGCGGCACGTCTACCTGGGCGGCGACCGGCTGCGGGCGCTGCGGCTCACGGACGGCTCCGTCGCCTGGGAGTACGGCTCCGGCTCCGCCACCACCTCGTACGGGGTGCCGGCCGTCGCCAACGGCCTGGTCCACGCGCAGGAGAAGAGGGAGACCCCCGGCCTGGTGTCCGTCGGGGCCGACAACGGCCGCAGGCACCGGGCGGAGGCGCCGTCCGGGCGCCCCCTGGCCCCGTACTTCTTCGCCACCCCCGTGGTCGGCGAGAAGTACGTGTACACGCCCGTGCGGGGCGGTCTCAACGCGGTCGCCCTGGACGGCTACCGCTCGGACTGGGTGTTCCGGACGGAGGCGAACCGCTTCGTGACCGACAAGGGGAGGACCCGGCTCTTCGGGGCGGGAGAGAAGACCGTGGTGTCCCTCCCGTTCGCCTGACCAACCCGAACCCGAACCCGTCCGCCCCCTCCCCCGAAAAAGATCCCCTACCCGGAAGCATCCCCATGACCCCTCAGCCCCTCGCCGCCGGCGACCCGCTCCGGCTCGGCCCGTACCGGCTCCTCGGCGTCCTCGGCGAGGGCGGCATGGGCAAGGTCTACGTCGGCCGGGACGGCGCCGGGACGCCCGCCGCCGTCAAGGTCCTCCACCCCGAGCTCGCCCACGACCCGCACCTCGCCCAGCGGTTCGTCCGCGAGGCCGAGATGGCGCGGGCGGTCACGAGCACGGGCGTGGCGCGGATCCTGGGGGCGCACACGGAGGGCGGGCGGCCGTGGATCGCGGCCGAGTTCCTCGCCGGGCCGACCCTGGACGACGCCGTCCGCGCGTACGGACCGATGGATCCGCCGGCGGTCCGCGCGCTCGCCGACCGGCTCGCCCGGGCGCTGTACGACATCCACGCCGCAGGCCTGGTCCACCGCGACCTGAAGCCCGCGAACATCGTGCTGACCGCGACCGGCCCCCGCGTCATCGACTTCGGCATCGCCCGCCCCGAGCACGGCCTCACCCTCACCACCACGGGGCAGATCCCGGTCACCCCCGGCTACGGGGCCCCGGAGCAGGTCCTCGGGCAGCGCGTCGGCCCGCCCGCCGACGTCTTCTCGCTCGGCGCGGTCCTGGTGTACGCGGCGAGCGGGCGGCGCGCCTTCGACGGCGCGCACGTGGCGGCGCTCCAGTACGAGGTGGTGCACGGCGCCCCGGACCTGGACGGGGTGCCGCCGGAGCTGCGGGAGCTGATCGGCCCGTGCCTGGCGAAGGACCCGGCGCTCCGTCCGGCGCCCGCGCGGATCGCCGCGGCCTTCGCGCCGCCGAAGGGCGCGGACCGGGTGTGGCGCAAGGGGCCGCTGGCGGAGGACGTCAAGCGGCGCGAGGCCGAGGTGAAGCGCCTGGCGGCGCCCGCCGACGCCACCGTGCCGGGGTCCGGCTCGCCGTCCCGGCGGCGCTTCCTCACCGGCGCCGCCGTGGGCGTGGCGGTCCTGGGCGCGGGCGGCGGGGCGGGCGCCTGGTGGCTGAGCCGGGGCAGGGGGGTGTCGACCGCCGACGTGCCGCCGGCCGCGGCGACCCCCGAGGCGGCCTTCGTCTCGGCCGTCGACCTCGAACCGGGCCAGGCCCCCGACCCCCTGTGGGGTCCGGTCGGCGGGGCGGCGCCCGGGGACGAACCGCCGCTGCCGGTACGGGACGTGGTGGTCGTACGGGCGAAGGGGGGCGGCCTGCTCGCCCTGTCCGTCACGGACGGGAAGGAGCGGTGGCGGGCGGAGGAGGTCGACGCGGGCGCCGGTTTCGTCTCCGTCGCGGACCGGATGGTCGTCGGCGTGGACAAGGGCGGCGCCCTGTGCGCGTTCGTCGCCTCCACCGGCCGGTCCGTCTGGCGGAGCGGGTCCGACGCGGCCGCCGTTCTCGCGTCGGACGGCACCCGCGTCTACCTGGTGACGAAGGAGAACGAGGTGCGGGCCGTCGACGCCTGGACCCTCGCCACCGCCTGGACCCGCCCCATGACCTCGCCCCGCTCCCCGAACGGCCCCGCGCGGGCCCTCGTGGGCGAGGGACGGCTCGTGATCCACGGCAGGGACGGCAGGGCCGCGGCCCTCCACACCGAGACGGGCGAGAAGGCCTGGGAGTTCACGGGCCACGGCACCGGCGGGCAGTTCCCGTCCCTCAGCAGCAACATCGTCTACTTCGGCGGCCCCACGCTGATCGCCCGCCGCGTCGACCGGGGCGACCTCCTCTGGAAGGAGGAGGCCGCGGACAAGGGCGTCGGCTGGGGCTCCCCCGTCGCGGACGGCTTCACCGTCTTCGCGGTCAACGCCGCCCACGCCCACCGCTACAACAGCTCGTCGGCCTACCTCAACGACGACAAGGCGTGGCAGGTGGACCTGGAGGCCAAGGGCCCCGGCACGCTCGCGCCCCCGGCCGTGGAGGGCGCGACGGTCTGGCTGCACGCCCCCGACAGCAGCTACCTCAGGGCCGTCCACAAGGAGACCGGCGACTCCCTCTTCTCCCTCAGCATGCCGGGCGGGGGCACCTATCGGATGGCGGGCGGAGGCAACCGCGTCTTCCTCGTCCGGGGCGGCCGGATCGCGGCGATGCCGGTGTACGGGGAGTGAGCCGGGTCTCCTCCGTACCGGCGCCGGTACGGAGGAGACCCTGACGGGCCCTAAGCGCTGGGCGTCGCCACCGCCGCCTGCGGGCGGATCGGGAGGCGGTTGACCGGGCGGCCCGTGGCCGCGCGGACCGCCGCCGCCACGGCGGCGGGGGAGGTGACGACGGGGACGGCGCTCGCGGGCTTGGCGCCGAAGGGGGCCACCACGTCGCGCTCCTCGACCAGTTTGACGATCCGGACGTCCGGGGCGTCCAGGGAGGTCGGGAGGGCGTAGCCGGTGAAGTCCGGGTGGCGGACCAGGCCGCGGGCGGTGCGCAGGTTCTCGGTGAGGGCCGCGCCGACGCCCTGGGTGACGCCCGCCTCGATGCGGGTGGCGAGCTGGGCCGGGTTGAGGATCCGGCCGACGTCCTGGGCGACGGCCATCTCCACGACCCGTACGGCGCCGAGTTCGACGTCCACGTCCACGACCGCGCGGATCGCGCAGAACGCGAGGCCCACGAAGGCGTCGCCCTGGCCCGCGTCGTCAAGGGGTTCGGTGGGGTGCGGGCGGCACTGGGCGGTGGCCCACAGCTCCTTGCCGTCGAGCGCCTCGGTGACCGTCGTGGAGAGCACGCCGTCGTACGAGGTGATCTTGCCGTCGGTGATCTGGAGCAGTTCGGTGGACATGCCGAACTTGTGGGCGAGCGGCTGGAGGAGCTGGGTGCGGACCATCTTCGCGGCCCGCTCCACGGCCCCGCCCGAGACCCAGGTGTGCCGGCCGTGGGCGGCCGGTCCGGCGGGCGGCTGGTCGGTGTCGACGGGCGCGACGTGCACCTCCTCGATGCCGAGGGTCTCCTGCACGATCTGGCGGGCGAGCGTGGAGAAGCCCGAACCGGTGTCCACGGCCGAGCAGATGACCGTCGCCACCCCGTCCGCGACCCGTACGGTCGCCGTCGAGACCTCGTCGGTGCCCTCCGCGCCGAGCATGTGGACCATGCCGAGCGCGTAGCCCACGCCCCGCCGCACCGCGCCGGGTTCGCCCGCGCCCTCGGGGCCGCCGGGCAGCAGCCACTCGCCCTCGGGGATGTCCTTGGGCAGCGGCGGCAGCGGGAAGTCCCGTACGGCGGAGAGGAGTTCGGCGACCGGGGCCGGGCAGGTGACCGTCTGGCCGGTGGGCAGGAGGTCGCCGGTCGCCATGACGTTCCGCATGCGCAGCTCGGCCGGGTCCACGCCCAGTTTGGCCGCGAGCTTGTCCATCTGCGCCTCGTACGCGGCGCACACCTGCATCGCGCCCTCGCCCCGCACGTGCCCGGACGGCGGGTTGTTGGTGCGGACGGCCCAGCCCTCGACGAAGGCGTGCGGGACGACGTACGGGCCGCAGGCGAAGGCCACGGCCGCCGCCAGGGACTCGGACGAGGAGTCGGCGTACGCGCCGCCGTCGAGCAGGATCTGCGCCTCCACCTTCACCAGGCGCCCCTCCGCGTCCGCGTGGTGGCGGTAGCGCAGCAGGGTGGGGTGGCGGTGGGCGTGTCCGAGGAAGGACTCCTCGCGCGTGGCGGTGAGCTTGACCGGGCAGCCGGTGCGCAGCGCGAGCAGGCCCAGCGGGATCTGGAAGCCCGGGTCCTCGCGGTCGCCGGTGGCGCCCGGGACGCCGGTGACGACCAGTTTGACCTGCTCGGGCGTCAGGCCGAAGCAGGCGGCGGCCAGGTCCCGGTCGGTGTGCGGGTCGGTGGAGGCGGTGTAGAGCTCGACGCCGCCGTCGGGGCGCGGGACGGCGAGACCGGCCTCGGCGCCGATCGGCGCCGGGTCCTGCCGCCCGATCCGGTACAGGCCCTCGACGACGACCTCACCGGTCGCCTCCGGGTCGCCGAAGCGGAGCGGGATGTGCCGGATGAGGTTCCCGTCGGGGTGCAGCGGCTCGGCCGCGAACGCCTTCTCGGGGTCGGTGACCGGTTCGAGGACCTCGTACTCGACGGCGATGGCGGCGGCGGCGAGCCGGGCCGTGTCGGGGTGGTCGGCGGCGACGGCCGCCAGGGCCTCGCCGTGGTGCCGGACCAGGTCGGAGGCGAAGACCGGCCGGTCGGCGACCCGGCGCCCGTAGGTGGCCGCGCCCGGCACGTCGGCGGCGGTCACCACGGCCCGTACGCCCGGCATGGCGACGGCGGCGGAGGTGTCGACCGAGACGATCCGGGCGTGCGGGTGCGGGGAGCGCAGGATCGCGGCCCACAGCAGGCCCTCGGCCCACAGGTCGGAGGCGTACGGGAAGGTGCCCTCGGTCTTCGCCCGGGACTCGGCCTGCGGGAGCGAGGCGCCGAGGCCGTGGGCGGCCGGCTCCTGCCCGAGGGGACCGAGGGGCCCGGGGACGTCCGTGACCGTGACCGTGGGAACGGCGGTGGTCGCGTCGCTGCTCACGCCTTGCCTCCGTCGTGCGGGTGCGGGATCTGGTGCGGGATGCGGGCGTCGCCGGAGGCCTCGGGCGCGTGGGCGGCGGCGGCCTCGCGCTCGGCGACGACGTCCTTCACGGCGTCGAGGACGCCCCGGTAGCCGGAGCAGCGGCACAGGTTGCCGGCGAGTGCCTGGCGGGTCTCCAGTTCGGTGGGGGCGTGGTTGCCCTCCAGGAGGTCGTGCACGGTCATGCACATGCCGGGGATGCAGAAGCCGCACTGGACGGTGCCGCAGCGGGCCATGGCCCGCTGCACGTCGGAGGGCTCGCCGTCGACCGCCAGGCCCTCGACCGTCCGCACCTCGCTCCCGGCGGCGGTCGCCGCGGGGACCAGGCAGGAGGCCACGAGCCGCCCGTCGACCTGCACGTTGCACGCGCCGCACTCGCCCTGCGAGCAGCCGTCCTTGGCCCCGGCGAGCCCGAGGCGCTCGCGCAGGACGTAGAGCAGCGACTCGCCGATCCAGGAGCCGGTGACGGGCCGGTCCACGCCGTTGACCCGGAGGGTGTACGAGGTGTGGGGGTGTTCGTCGCTGTCGGTGGAGGCGTGGACCTCCGCCGCGACGGCGGGCACGGGGTCGGGAACGTCCGTGTCGAGGACGGTCTCCGCGCGGAGACCGGCGTCCGCGTCGGGGACCGGATCCGCTTCGGGGACGTCCGGGCCGGGGGCCTCCGGTACGGCTCCGGGGGCGTCCTGCGCGGCTTCGGGAGCCGCCTCGGGGCCCGGGCCCGCCCCGGGGGCGCCGGGAGCCTCGGGGGCTTCCCGTACGGCCTCCTGTACGGCTTCCGGGGCCGCGTCCTCGGCGGCGGGCTCCCCGGCGTACTCCTCCGCGTGCTCCTCGACGGCCTCCGGCTCGGGCCCGGCCTCGGGCTCCGGCTCCTCCCGGAGCGCCCAGGGCGCGGGCGCGCCGCCCGGAAGGGTCGCCGGGGCCTCGGCGGGGATCTGCCACTGGCCCGTGTCACCGGGGCCGGGAGCCGGCGCGGGCGCGGGGGCGTGCTCCGCCGTCTCCGCGAAGCGCCACTCGGCCGTGGCGTGCGGGTCCTGCCCGCCGTACCCGGACCCGTCGTCGGGCCGGTCGAAGGACGCGCCCTGCTGCTCGAAGTACTCGAAACCGCCCTGGTCGCCCTCGAAGCCCTGCGGCCGCTCGAAGCCCTGCGGCCCTTCGTACTCCTGCGGCCCTTCGTACCCCTGCGTCTGCTCGTACCCCTGCGGCGGTTCGAACCCCTGCGGCTGCCCGGCCTCGTAGCCCTGCTCCGGCCCGTACCCCTGGCCCTGCGCGTGGTCGAAGTACGGCCGTACCGGCTCCGCCTCCACCGGCGGGTGGACCGGCCAGCCGCCGGTGGCCCCCGGGTCGGTCGCCGGGGGCGGGGAGAGCGGCTGGAGCGGGGTGATCATCGGCGGCACGTAGCCGTGGCCGGGCGCCTCCAGGGGCACGCCGTCCAGCATGAAGTCCGGCGGCAGCTGCACGAAGGCGGTCGCGTCGCCGTCGTACCCCTCGCTCTGCGGGATCGGCTCCCAGCCGCCCTGGTTGCCCTGCTGTTCGTCGCTGCTCACGCGAGTGCCCTCCCCAGTGCCCGTCGGGCGAGTGCGGCGACGGTGCGCCGCAGGTGCAGTACGGCCGGGGGCAGCTGCTCGCCCCCTTGCGGGTCCGGGATGCAGGCGGCGGCGACGTACTCGCCGAACGCCGTCAGCGCCTCCGGCGCGAGCCCCCGGTCGTTGTCCCAGTCCACCAGCGAGGCGATCCAGCGCTCGGCCTCCAGGGGGCGCAGCGGCATCGGCGCGACGGCGCCGACCGCGCAGCGCACCCCGCGCCGGGCCGGGTCGAGGACGACGGCGACGGAGGCGGTGGCGCGGGCCGGGCCGGTGCGGCCGGTGGCCTTGACGAAGACCTGCGGGGCGTGGAGCAGCGGCACCCGGACGAAGGCCACGAGCTCGCCGGGGGCGAGCAGGTCGCGGCCCGCGAGCAGGTGGGAGACGGGGATCTCGCGGCTGCCGAGCGGCCCGAGGACGACGAGGTCGGCCTCCAGGGCGGCGAGGACGGGCAGCGAGTCGCCGGTGGGCGCGGCGGTGACGACGTTGCCGCCGAGGGTGCCGGCGTTGCGGATCTGCGGCGGCCCGGCCGCGCGGGCGGCGGCGGCGAGGGCCGGGATGAGGGCGGCGAAGTCGGGGCGGCCCATGCGGGCGTGGGTGAGGCCCGCACCGAGGAGGGCGTGGCCGTCCTGGTACTGCCAGCCGCGGATCTCGTTGATGCGGCTCAGGCCGACGAGTCCGGCGGGCCTGAGCTGGCCCTTGTTGACGGCGGCCATGAGGTCGGTGCCGCCGGCGACGGGGACGGCCGCCGGCATGGCCGTGAGCGCCGCGACGGCCTCGTCGAGCGAGGCGGGCAGCGTCACGGCCTGCGCCGTCTGTGGTGCGTGCGTGGTCAACCCGCTGCCCCTTCCCGGTGTCCCGGCGGTCCCCGACTGTGCCCGGCCGTCGCGCCTGCGTGTGGGCGTACCGTACGTGCTCACAGGCCGGACGTGGCAACTCTGGCACATCTTCCGGGCCGTCCGGCGCGAGGGTCCGCGAAGGACTGTTCCGTCCGGGACGTCCCGGGAGCGGCGGGGAGTTCCGTTTCGCCGCTCTTGGACGGCGGGGTTCACCGCTCCCGGGTGACGGGGCCGCGAAGGGCCTCACACGTTCGGGGGCGTTCCTTCCAGGGGCCTGCCGAGGACTCCGGGGCGCCGCTGCCGGGGCAGGGGTCCGGCGGGGGGCCGGTAGTCGACGCCGAGGGCGTCCAGGCGCCGGTAGTGGGTGTCCATGCGGCGCTCGAAACCGGTGTAGTCGCGCTCCCCGGGGGCGGGGAGCGCGGACCAGGCGACCTCGGCGAAGGCGGCGAGGCGGGGGAAGACCTGGTAGTCGACGCGGGAGCGGTTCTCCATCACCTCGGTCCAGACGTTGGCCTGGGTTCCCAGGATGCGGGCGGCGGCCTCCGGGGAGAGGCCGGGCGGGACGGGCTCGAAGCGGTAGACGTCCTCCAGGGTGCGGACGTACCCGATGGGCATCGGCTCGTCCTCGCCGGGCGCCTGCCGGTGGTCGAGGTAGACGTGCTGCTCGGGGCACATGACGACGTCGTGCCCGGCCTCGGCGGCGGCGATCCCGCCCGCGTAGCCGCGCCAGGAGGAGACGGCGGCGCCCTCGGCGAGTCCGCCCTCCAGGATCTCGTCCCAGCCGATCAGACGGCGTCCGCGGGCGGTGAGCCAGCGGTCGAAGTGGCGGACGAACCAGGACTGGAGCTCGTCCTCGTCGGCGAGGCCGAGTTCCCTCATGCGGGCCTGGGCGGCCGGGGAGGCCTTCCACTGGTCCTTGGGGCACTCGTCGCCGCCGACGTGCACGAAGGGGGACGGGAAGAGCTCCAGGACCTCCTCGAAGACGCCCTCGTAGAAGCGGAGGACCTCCTCCGTGGGGGCGAGGACGTTCGGGTTGACGCCCCAGGTGTCCCAGACGGTGAGGGCGGCGGTGTCGACGACGTCGGTGTTGCCGAGTTCGGGGTACGCGGCGATGGCGGCCTGCGAGTGGCCGGGGAGGTCGATCTCGGGGACGACGGTGATGTGCCGCTCGGCGGCGTAGGCGACGATCTCGCGGATGTCGTCGCGGGTGTAGAAGCCGCCGTGCGGGGTGTCGGTCCACAGCGGCGAGGCCCGGTGGCCCCACTTGCTGCGGGCCCGCCAGGAGCCGACCTCGGTGAGCCTCGGGTGGCGCTCGATCTCGATGCGCCAGCCCTGGTCGTCGGTGAGGTGGAAGTGGAGGACGTTCAGCTTGTGGGCGGCGAGGAGGTCGAGCAGGCGCAGGACGTCGTCCTTGGGCGTGAAGTGCCGGGAGACGTCGAGCATGAGGCCGCGCCAGCCGAACCGGGGCCGGTCCTCGACCGTGGTGTGCGGGAGGGTCCACGCCCGGTCCGTCACGGGCGCCCGGCGGTACGCGTCGGGGCCGAGGAGCTGGCGGAGGGTCTGGGCCCCCCAGAACACCCCGGCCGGGCCGCCGCCCTCGACGAGGACGGCCGCGCCGGGGGCCCCGGTGGTCAGCCGGTACCCCTCGGGGCCGTGCTCCCGCGCCACCTCCTCGCTGATCCGGAGGCGTACGGCGCGCTCCCCCGTTCCGTCGGGGAGCGGCAGCCCGGTGGCGGCGCCCAGGTCGGCCCGCAGCCGGCGGGCGGTGCCCTCGGTGCCGGGCCCGGCGTCGAGCACGGTCCGTGCGTCGAGCGTGACGTGCCCGGGGGCACTCCCCCGGTGTTCGGCCGACAGGGGCGCCGGGATCAGGTCCATGGAATCGGTCATCGCGTCAGTCCTTCACCGCCCCGCCGAGGCCCGAGACCAGGCGGCGCTGTACGAGTACGAAGAAGACGAGGACCGGGACGGTCATCACGGTCGAGCCGGCCATGATGCCTCCCCAGTCGTTCTCGTCGGGCTTGAAGAAGACGAGCAGGGCCATGGGCAGGGTCGACTGCGAGGTGTCGCTGATGATGAACGACTTCGCGAAGAGGAAGTCGTTCCAGGTGGAGATGAACGAGAAGACGCTGGTGGCGACCAGGCCGGGGAAGACCAGCGGGAAGAGGATCTGCCACAGGAACCGGGTGCGGCTCGCGCCGTCGATCTGGGCCTGCTCCTCCAGGGCTTCCGGAACCGCCCGGACGAAGCCGCGCAGCATCCAGATCGCGAACGGCAGGGAGAACGCGATGTGCGGCAGGATCAGCGAGCCGAGGGTGTTGAGCTGCCCGAAGTCCCGCATGAGGAAGAACATCGGGATGGTCAGCGCCTCGACGGGCACCATCTGGGCGACCAGGAACATGATCAGGAGCGTCGTCCGGAACCTGAACCGGAACCGGGTGACGGCGGTCGCCGCGAGGAAGGCGATGAGCGCGGAGGCGAGGACGACCGTGACCGCCACGATCAGCGAGTTGAGGAAGTAGCGGCCGAAGTCCTGCTGTTCGAAGACGCGCCGGAAGGAGTCCAGGGACGGCGAGAGCGTCCAGGGGCGCGGGTTCGTGGACTGGATCTCGCCGGCCGGCTTGAAGGCCGAGAGGACCATCCAGTACAGCGGGAAGGCGGTGGCGGCGGCGACGAGGAGCGCGGCGGCCTCGGCGGCGAGGCGCCCGGGGCGCCTGACGCCCAGTGTCCGGAGAGCGTTCAAAGTTCTTCTCCCTGGCGTCGCAGCAGGCGCAGGTAGACGAGCGTCACGGCCAGCAGGATCAGCAGCATGACGACGCCGATCGCCGAGCCCAGGCTGTACTGGGACGAGGCGAAGGCCTTCTGGTAGGCGTACACGTTGAGGACGAGGTTCTGGCCGGCGATGCCGCCGCCGTTCGTCATCACGTAGATCTGGGTGAAGAGCTTGAAGTCCCAGATGATCGACTGGATCGTGACGACGACCAGGATGGGCCGGAGCATCGGTGCCGTGACCGAGCGCCAGATCCGCCACTGGGAGGCGCCGTCGAGGGCGGCGGCCTCCAGGACCTCGGTGGGGACGGCCCGGATGCCCGCGTAGACGGTGACCATCACGAACGGGAAGGAGCACCAGACGACTTCGAGGAGGACGAGGGCGAAGGCGCTGTACCGCCCGTACGTCCAGGAGAAGTCGCCGAGTCCGAGGAGCCGGTTGACGGGGCCGAAGTCGGGGTCGAAGAGGAAGACCCAGACGGTGGAGCCGGTGACGGCGGGGGTGGCCCAGGCGCCGAGCGCGGCCATCATCAGGACGAGCCGGGGCAGGGCACGCACGCGCGTGAGGAGGACCGCGAGGGCGCAGCCGACGGCGAGGGTGGTGACGACGCAGGCGGCGGCGAAGACGACGGTGGCGAGGAGGACCTGCCAGAACTGGGGGTCGGAGAAGAGCGTCGCGTAGTTCCCGAACCCCTGGAACGAGGTGTGTTCGCCGCCGCTGACCTGGGCCTGGGTGTACTCCAGGAAGGAGATCAGGCCCAGCTGGTAGACGGGGTAGACGAGGAGCGCGCCGAGGACGACGAGGGCGGGCAGCAGGTACAGCCAGGGGGTCCAGGCGCCGGGGCGCCGGGGGCCGCGGGTCCCGGGGGCGGGGCCCGCGGCCGCTGCGGGCCGCTTCTCGACGGGCGGGGTGAGCCGGGTGGTCATGGGGGTCAGCCGGCCGGCGCGAAGGCCGCGTCCATCTTCTTCGCGGCGTCGTCCGCCGCCGCCTTGACGTCCTTACGGCCGCTGACGATCTCCTGGAACATCGTGGGCAGCACGAGGGAGGCGTCGATCTGGCCCCAGCCGGGGGACGCGGGGACGAACTTCGTGCCGGCGGCGAGGGTGTCGGTGAAGGGCTTCACGAAGGGCTGCCGCCGGGCGGCGGCGGCGCGCGTGTCGGTGTACGTGGGCAGGAAGCCCATCGCGTCGAAGAGCCGGCCCTGGGTCTCCTTGCCGGTGAGGGACTTGAGGAGGTCGACGGCGAGGGTGCGGTGCGAGCTGCTCTTGAGGACGCCGATGTTGTTGCCGCCGGCGAAGGCGGGGGCGATCGAGCCGGGCGTGGTGCCGGGCAGCGGGACGACGGCGTACTTGCCCTTCACGGTGCCGGCCTCGACGGCCGCGTGACTGAAGTCGCCGCCGATGGCCATGCCGGCCTTGCCGGAGGCGAAGGCGGTGACGGTGGCGTTGCCGCCCATCTGGGCGCACTTGGCGGCCGGGCAGTTGTCGTCGCCGAAGAGCGAGGTGTACGTGGTGATGCCCTTGAGGGCTTCGGGGCTGTTGACGGCGGCCTTGTACGAGTCGCCCCGTCCGGTGGCGAGTTCGCCGCCGGCGGCCCAGACGAAGGGCATGGCGCCGTAGGTGTAGGCGCCGCCGACGGCGATGCCGTACAGCTCGGGCCTGGCCTTGCGGATCTTCTTGGCCGTCTCGACCAGCTCGGCCTGGGTCTTGGGGGCCGTCAGGCCCAGCTCCCGGAAGACGTCGGTGCGGTAGTAGAGGGCGCGGACGCCGACGAAGAACGGGGCGCCGTAGACCTTGCCGCCGACGGTGGCGGACTGGCGGGCGGTGGCGTCGGTGTCCTTCGCCTCGTCCCAGGCGGCGAACTCGGCGCTGATGTCGGCGAGGCCGCCGTCCTTGACGTATCCGGCGGTGTCGGTGTTGCCGTACTCGATGAGGTCGGGGGCCGACTTCGGGTCGTTGAAGGCGGCCTTGACGCGCTGGGCGCGGGTCTCGACGGGGATGTACTCGACCTCGACCTTCGCGCCCGCGTTCCGCTTCTCGAAGGCGGCGACGGCCTCCTCGACGACCTTCTCCTTGGGCTTGTTGCTCACCTCCTGGAAGAGCCAGACGCGCAGGGTGCCGCTCTTCTCGTCCGTCGCGGCCTTCCCGTTCGAGGTCTGGGGCGCGCAGGCGGTGGCGGTGAGCCCGGCCAGCAGGAGTACGGCGGCCGTGGCGGTGACGGGGGCAGGAAGCTTCATGGCGGTTCCCCTCCAGGTGCGTGCGTTGCAGCATGTGCAATGAGCGTTTCGCGCTGCACAACACGCGTGAGGCTAGGCGGACTCCGGGCGGCCCGACAAGAGGTCTCGACCACCTCAACCACTCCGTGACCGGGGAAAGCACCCTACGCAACGGGGACGCACTCCACCGGGACGGAAAAACGGAACGGCCCCCGCCGTGCGCGCCGAAGCACGCACGACGGGGGCCGTCACCGGATCTCCCCGACGTCGGGACCTGACTTACTTCTTGTCCTTGCCGCCCTTGTCCTTGTCGCCGCCGGCGCCCATGGAGTCGTAGATCTCCTTGCACATCGGACAGACCGGGTACTTCTTGGGGTCGCGCCCCGGTACCCAGACCTTTCCGCACAGCGCCACGACGGGCGTGCCGTCCAGGGCGCTCGCCATGATCTTGTCCTTCTGGACGTAATGGGCGTAGCGCTCGTGGTCGCCGTCACCGTGGGACACCTGCGGCGTCGGCTCGACGAGGGTCCCCGTACCTGCCCCGCGCTCGGGCTCGAGAGTGCTCATGGGACCCAAGGGTACCCATGCGGGCGCGGGAACCCGTGCCCCGCCGACGGCGCTCAACGGGCCGTCCGGGCGTCGGAGGCGGCCCGGGGGGCCGGGACCTCGGGGCCGGCCGGGGAGACCGGGGAGGCGGGGGGCGCGGGCTTCCAGCGGGCGGGGATGCGCCGCACCAGCCAGCGGTTGACGGGCTCCTCGACGAAGCGGTAGAGCGCCCAGGACATCGCCAGGACGACGAGGCCCATGCCGAGCATGGCGAAGAGCGCCGAGTCCTTGTCGGGGACCCGTCCCCACTCGTAGATGGAGAAGCGGATGACCGCGTGGTGCAGCAGGTAGAAGGCGTACGACCACACCCCGAGCAGGACGAGCGGCTTCTTGTTGAGGAGGCCGCGGTGACCCGCGATCTCCCGCTGCACGAAGGCGAAGATGATCAGCGCGGCGAGCACGGCGATCGTGGGCCGCAGCATGTACTCCAGCTGCGCGTCGTAACCGGAGGACAGCCGGGCGCGCAGCTGGAAGTAGCCGTAGACGTAGGCGAGCAGCAGCGCCAGCGGCACGAACGGGCGCAGCGGGAAGCGGGCGCCGCGGCGGATCAGCAGGGCGACCGTCATGCCGAGGAGGAACTGCGGCAGGTAGACGAGGGGGTGGCGCATGACCCAGCGGGCCGCGGCGGGGTCGAAGCTCTCGAAGGCCCACCAGTTGACCGCCCACATGCCGACGAGGCCGGCGACCGTCAGGGCGACGAGGAGCGGGGTGCGCATCCGGACGACGAAGCGGGCGAGCAGCGGGAACAGGGCGTAGAAGAGGATCTCGACGCTGAGGGTCCAGGTGACCGGGTTGCCCGGGAGCGTCGGGGTGGCCTCGGGGAGCCAGTTCTGCACGAGGAAGAGCGAGGCGATGAACGACTTCCACTCCACGGCCTGCTCGGCCCGGACGTAGAAGACGTAGTAGGCGAGCGCGGCGGCGACCAGGGACGCCGGCCAGATGCGCGCCACCCGGCGTATGTAGAAGGCCATCGGGTGTTCGCGGGGCTTGTACACCCAGGTCAGCAGGAATCCCGAGAGGACGAAGAAGAAGGTGACGCCGTGGCCGCCCATCTCCGAGTACGGGAAGATCGAGGGGGCCAGGCCGTAGCCCGTCTTGTTGCCGACGCCCGTGAAGTGGTGGGCGAACACGGCGAACGCCGCGAAGAATCTCAGACCCGTGAGCGAGTCGAGACGGGTGGGCAGCGCGGCTCCGACGGATTCGGCGGACGCCCGCTTCGGGACCCGGATGCTCCGGGCGGCGGTCATGACAGGCACGTGGTCATCTCTTGATCGTCGGGGCGCCTCGTGGGCTCGGGGGTCGGATTATC
This sequence comes from Streptomyces cinereoruber, assembly GCF_009299385.1. Classification (NCBI taxonomy): domain Bacteria; kingdom Bacillati; phylum Actinomycetota; class Actinomycetes; order Kitasatosporales; family Streptomycetaceae; genus Streptomyces; species Streptomyces cinereoruber. The sequence continues at coordinate 2,975,476 of NZ_CP023693.1, forward strand.
GTACGCACCACGCTCTTCTCCGAACAGGCGAGCGTCACTTCGAACCCCTGGAGCCCCCTCCCCACCACCTCGAAAGGGCCCGCCCCTCGATCGGGGAACGGGCCCTCCGGATACGCCGTGCCAGGCGGGGACGGGGCGTCCGGGCACGCCGCGCCAGGCGAGGAACGGAGCGTCCGGGCACACCGCGCCGACCGGGGAACGGGTCTCGTCCGGATACGCCGCGTCAGTTGAGGGACGGGTCGTCCGGGTACGTCGCGACCATCGCCAGCTCCCCGCGCTGCCGCCGCAGCACCTGCCGCCAGAGCGTCTCGGGCGTCGGCGAGGAGACGTCGCCGGGCTCCGACTCGACCACGTACCAGGCCCCGTCGCCCAGCTCCGTCTCCAGCTGGCCCGGGCCCCAGCCCGCGTACCCGGCGAAGATCCGCAGCGAGCCGAGCGCCGGTCCCAGCAGCTCGGGCGGGGCCTCCAGGTCGACCAGGCCGATCGCGCCGTGCACCCGCCGCCAGCCGAGCGGCCCCTCGTCGCCGGGGATCACGGCGACGCCGAGGGCCGCGTCGAGGGAGACGGGGCCGCCCTGGAAGACCACGCCGGGCTCGCCGGCGAGGTCCGCCCAGGAGGCGAGGACGTCACCGACGGTGACCGGCGTCGGCCGGTTGAGGACCACGCCGAGCGAGCCCTCGTCGTCGTGGTCGAGCAGCAGCACCACCGCGCGGTCGAAATTCGGGTCCGCGAGGGCGGGGGTGGCCACGAGCAGCCGTCCTGTGAGCGAGGACACCTCGGTCATGCGAGACATGATCCCGCATCTTCGGCGTTCGCGTGGCCCGTCGGGCGCGAACGCGGGAAGGCCGGGGGCCGCCGCAGTTCAGAGGGGACGGGGCGGAGCGGCGCGACCGGGCCGCCGGGGCAACCGGACGGTGACGCTCCGCAAGAGCGCGAGAACGGAGGGTGTTGTACCGGATTCATTACGTCTGAGGGGTCCCCCCGAGCATCCGAACGAGGTTCCATGGGCCCTTACCCTTTTCACTGGCCCCCCGTCGGACCCACTTTCGGAACGCGAGATTCATGACCGGCACAGACAGCCATGACGTACTGCTTGTCCACGGCGGCACCCCGCTGGAGGGCGAGATCCGCGTCCGCGGCGCGAAGAACCTCGTGCCCAAGGCGATGGTCGCCGCCCTGCTCGGCAGCGGCCCCAGCCGCCTGCGCAACGTGCCAGACATCCGTGACGTCCGCGTGGTCCGCGGACTGCTCCAGTTGCACGGAGTGACGGTCCGCCCGGGCGACGAGCCCGGCGAGCTCGTCCTCGACCCGACGCACGTCGAGTCCGCGAACGTCGCCGACATCGACGCCCACGCCGGCTCGTCCCGCATCCCGATCCTCTTCTGCGGCCCGCTGCTCCACCGCCTCGGCCACGCCTTCATCCCGGGTCTGGGCGGCTGCGACATCGGCGGCCGGCCGATCGACTTCCACTTCGACGTGCTGCGCCGGTTCGGCGCGACGATCGAGAAGCGGGCGGACGGGCAGTACCTGGAGGCCCCGCAGCGCCTTCGCGGCTGCAAGATCCGGCTGCCGTACCCCTCGGTCGGCTCGACCGAGCAGGTGCTGCTCACGGCGGTGCTCGCGGAGGGCGTCACCGAGCTGTCGAACGCGGCCGTGGAGCCCGAGATCGAGGACCTGATCTGCGTCCTGCAGAAGATGGGCGCGATCATCTCCATGGACACCGACCGGACCATCCGGATCACCGGTGTCGACAAGCTCGACGGCTACACCCACCGGGCGCTCCCGGACCGCCTGGAGGCTGCCTCCTGGGCGTCGGCGGCGCTGGCGACCGGCGGCAACATCTACGTGCGCGGCGCCCAGCAGCGCTCGATGATGACCTTCCTCAACACGTACCGGAAGGTCGGCGGCGCCTTCGAGATCGACGACGACGGCATCCGCTTCTGGCACCCGGGCGGCTCGCTCAACGCGATCGCCCTGGAGACGGACGTGCACCCCGGCTTCCAGACCGACTGGCAGCAGCCGCTGGTCGTGGCCCTGACGCAGGCCTCCGGCCTCTCCATCGTCCACGAGACGGTGTACGAGTCGCGGCTCGGCTTCACCTCGGCCCTCAACCAGATGGGCGCGCACATCCAGCTGTACCGCGAGTGCCTGGGCGGCTCCGACTGCCGCTTCGGCCAGCGGAACTTCCTGCACTCGGCGGTCGTGTCGGGCCCGACCCGGCTCCAGGGCGCCGACCTGGTCATCCCCGACCTGCGCGGCGGCTTCTCGTACCTGATCGCGGCGCTGGCGGCCCAGGGCACCTCGCGGGTCCACGGCATCGAGCTGATCAACCGCGGCTACGAGAACTTCATGGAGAAGCTGGTCGAGCTCGGCGCCAAGGTCGAGCTGCCGGGCAGCGCGCTGGTCTAGCGGCGCCACGGAAACGCCCTGTACGGCTCCACACGCGCGTGGAGCCGTACAGGGCGTTCTGACAGGCGTACGAAAGGGCGGCCACCCCTTTACTGGGGTGGCCGCCCTTTCCTCGCCTACAGGCCGCTTACTTGCCCTTGGCGGCTTCCTTGAGCTTCGAGCCCGCGGAGACCTTCACGCTGTAGCCGGCCGGGATGTCGATCGGGTCGCCGGTCTGCGGGTTACGAGCGGTGCGAGCGGCACGGTGGGTGCGCTCGAAGGTCAGGAAGCCGGGGATGGTGACCTTCTCGTCGCCCTTGGCGACGACCTCGCCGACGGTCTCGGCGAGAGCGGCCAGCACGGCGTCGGCGTCCTTGCGGGTCACCTCGGCACGGTCGGCCAGGGCGGCCACCAGCTCACTGCGGTTCATGTTGTTACTCCCGTGTTCTTCTTGCCTGTGAGGCGTGCCACGCGGCGGAAGCCGCGCGATTGGGTACAGCGAAGCCGATGCTGCCAGGGCCTTCGGACAGTCCCCGGACCCGGGTCACATGGACAGACCCTCGCGCCCAAACACGCATCCTGCCCCCACCAGCGGCGGGAACGCCAATCCGGCACCCCCGCGGGTCGCGCGAAAAGCACCGGAACCCCGCGGTGGTGACGTTCTGTCGACTCCCCGCGAACCACGCGGAGTCGAAAAGCAACCCTAAAGGCGGGTTTACGCCACCGCGAATCGCGACGCGCCGTCAGCGCCGCGCCCGGTGCCCACGGCGGACGGCCGGGCCCGGGGACCGTGCCCGCGCCCGGCGCCCGCGTCAGAGCGCGGCCGGGGCCGCTCCGCCGCCCGCCGCCTTCGCCGCGGTGCGGACCGCTCCGGCGACCGCGCCCGCGACCTTGTCGTTGAAGACCGACGGGATGATGTAGTTCGGGTTCAGCTCGTCCTCGGTGACCACGTCGGCGAGGGCCGCGGCGGCCGCCAGCATCATGTCCGTGTTGACCGTGCGGGACTGGGCGTCGAGCAGGCCGCGGAAGACGCCCGGGAAGACCAGGACGTTGTTGATCTGGTTGGGGAAGTCGGAGCGGCCGGTGGCGACGACGGCGGCGGTCTGGCGGGCGACGGCCGGGTCCACCTCCGGGTCGGGGTTCGCGAGCGCGAACACGATGGCGCCCTCCGCCATGGCGGCGACGTCCTCGCCGTCGAGCAGGTTCGGGGCCGAGACGCCGATGAAGACGTCCGCGCCGGAGACGGCCTCCTTGAGGGTGCCGGTGACGCCCTCCGGGTTGGTGTTGTCCGCGATCCAGCGCAGCGGCGAGTCGGCCGGGGCCTCGACCAGGTCCTCGCGGTCCGCGTGCACGACGCCCTTGATGTCGGCGACCACGGCGTGCTTGACGCCCGCCGCGATCAGCAGCTTCAGGATGGCCGTACCGGCCGCGCCGGCACCGGACATGACGACCCGTACGTCGCCGATGCCCTTGCCGACCACGCGCAGGGCGTTGGTGAGGGCGGCGAGGACGACGATGGCGGTGCCGTGCTGGTCGTCGTGGAAGACGGGGATGTCGAGGGCCTCGCGCAGCCGGGCCTCGATCTCGAAGCAGCGGGGCGCGGAGATGTCCTCCAGGTTGATGCCCGCGAAGCCGGGGGCGATGGCCTTGACGATCGCGACGATCTCGTCGCTGTCCTGGGTGTCCAGGCAGATCGGCCAGGCGTCGATGCCGGCGAAGCGCTTGAAGAGGGCGGCCTTGCCCTCCATGACGGGCAGGGCTGCCTTGGGGCCGATGTTGCCGAGGCCGAGGACGGCGGAGCCGTCGGTGACGACCGCGACGGAGTTGCGCTTGATGGTGAGGCGGCGGGCGTCCTCGGGGTTCTCGGCGATCGCCATGCAGACCCGGGCGACGCCGGGGGTGTAGATCATGGAGAGGTCGTCGCGGTTGCGGATGGGGTGCTTGGACGCCATCTCGATCTTGCCGCCGAGGTGCATCAGGAAGGTGCGGTCGGAGACCTTGCCGAGGACGACGCCCTCGATGCCGCGCAGCTGCTCCACGATCAGGTCGGCGTGGGCCGTCGAGGTCGCGGCGATGGTGACGTCGATGCGGAGCTTCTCGTGGCCGGAGGCGGTCACGTCGAGGCCGGTGACGGATCCGCCGGACGACTCCACCGCCGTGGTGAGCTGGGAGACCGCGGTCCCGCTCGCGGGAACCTCCAGCCGGACCGTCATCGAGTACGAGACGCTGGGCGCCGTTGCCATGGCCGAGTTCCTCTGCTTTCCCTGAGCTTCGTTGCTACGCCGCCCCGGCTGGTTGCCCGGCGGCGCCCTCCGATGGTCGCACCTACCAGCGAGTAGCAGGTAATGCGGTCATTTTGTTTTCGGAAAGTAGTTTCCACCATACGAGAGAGGCCCGGGAAACAGAAGAGGTCCCCGCCACCAGGGGTGACGGGGACCTCAACTTCGTAGCTACGTACTAGGTGGCACCGACCCGCCATGCTCGCCTCGCGGCAAGTGGTCCCTCTGAGGGACGAAGGTTGGGCCCGGGGGCTTGGATCGGGCCGGTGCCACACCCAGGCTAACAAACCCCTCCCGCCGGCGATTCCAGCGCCGCGGATCGGCCTGAAAACAGCCGACGGGACGGCCGGGGCCTCAGTCCCGCAGCAGGTCCGGCACGCCCTCCCCGTCCGGCAGGTCACCGGCCCCCGCGACCACCGTGAGCTGCTGCGTCGCCCGGGTCAGGGCCACGTAGAGCACCCGCAGGCCGGCCGGGGACTCGTCCGCGATCTCGGCGGGCGAGACGACCACGGTCGCGTCGTACTCCAGGCCCTTGGCCTCCAGGGAGCCGAGCGCCACCACCCGGTCGCCCAGCTCGGCGAGCCAGCGGGCGGCCTCCTCGCGCCGCCGCATGGCGACGACGACGCCGACCGTGCCCTCCACCTGGTCGAGCAGCCGCCGCGCCTCGAAACGTACGGTTTCGGCCAGATTCGCGTCCCCGGCCCCCTCCGGGACCGCGACGAACCGGGGCTCGACGCCGGTCGAGCGGACCGCGCGCGGCGACTCCTTGCCCGGCATGGCGAGGGCGAGGACCTTGGCGGCCAGCTCGGCGATCTCGGCCGGGTTGCGGTAGTTCACGGTCAGCTCGAAGCGGCGGCGCGGCCGGGAGCCGAGCGCCTCGTCCCGGGCCTCGGCCGCCTCGTCCGGGTCGGACCAGGAGGACTGCGCCGGGTCCCCGACCACCGTCCAGGTCGCGTGCCGGCCGCGCCGCCCGACCATCCGCCACTGCATGGGCGTGAGGTCCTGGGCCTCGTCCACGATCACGTGCGCGTACTCGGTGCGCTCCGCCGCGAGCCGCTCGGCCCGCTCCCGCTGGCTCTCCTCCCGTACCGGCATCAGCTCCTCCAGGCCCGTGAGCTGGTCCAGCGGGTCGTACTCCCGCTTCTTCCGGGGCCGGGCCGGGGCGCCGAGCAGGGTGTTCAGCTCGTCCAGGAGGGCCACGTCGTGGACGGAGAGCTCCGGGCGGCGCAGCGAGCGGGCGAGCCTGCGGACCTCCCCCGGGTTGAGGATGCGGCGGGCCCAGCGGCCGAGCCGCCGCTCGTCGGCCATCGCGCCGAGGACCTGCCGGGGGGTCAGCTCGGGCCACCAGGCGTCGAGGAAGCCGAGGAAGGAGTCCTCGGTGGAGACGTCCTCGTCGAAGGAGGAGCGCAGCTCGGCGGCCAGCTCGGGGTCGCTGTGGCGGCCGACCGCGCCGGACTTGGCGTACAGCGCGTCGAGCAGCAGCCGGCGGGCGCGGGGGCGGAGCAGGTTGACGGGGGCGGTGCCGCCGAGGACGTTGTGGCGGATGCGCCGCAGCTCGTCGGCCTCCAGCTCCAGGCGGCGCCCGAAGGCGACGACCCGCAGCCGGGTCGGGGTGCCGGCGTCCTCTCCCGCACCGGGCTGCCGATCCTTCGGCGCGGGGGTCTCCAGGGCGCCCCGGGCCGCCCTGCGCAGGACGGCGAGCATCCGGGAGGAGCCCTTGATCCGGGCGACGGCCGGGTCGTCGTACGCGGTGGCCTCGGCGCCGTCGACCAGCGAGCCGACCGCGCGGATCGCGACCTGCCCCTCCTCGCCGAGGGAGGGCAGGACGCCCTCGGTGTACGAGACGAGGAGCGGGGTCGGGGAGACGATCAGGATGCCGCCCGCGTACCGCCGCCGGTCCTGGTAGAGCAGGTACGCGGCCCGGTGCAGGGCCACGGCCGTCTTGCCGGTGCCGGGGCCGCCCTCCACGTACGTCACGGAGGCGGCGGGCGCCCGGATGACGAGGTCCTGCTCGGCCTGGATGGAGGAGACGATGTCCCGCATGGTGTGGCTGCGGGCCTGGCCGAGGGCGGCCATCAGGGCGCCGTCGCCGATGACGGGCAGCTCGCGCCCGGCGAGGGTGGCCCGCAGCTCGGGGCGCATCAGGTCGTCCTCGACGCCGAGGACCCGGCGGCCCTTGGAGCGGATGACCCGGCGGCGCACGACCCGGCCGGGGTCCACGGGGGTGGACCGGTAGAAGGGCGCGGCGGCGGGCGCGCGCCAGTCGATGACGAGCGGCGCGTAGTCGGAGTCGAGGACCCCGATGCGGCCGATGTGGAGGGTCTCGCCGATGTCGGCGGTGTTGTCGGGGCGTACGGCGTCCTCGGCGGGCTCGACGGAGGTGTAGGCGCCGTCGGGCCCCTTCTTCCCGTCCTTGCCGTACAGCAGGTCGATCCGGCCGAAGAGGAAGTCCTCGAACTCGTTGTTGAGCCGGTTGAGGTGGATGCCGGCCCGGAAGACCTGGGCGTCGCGCTCGGCGAGGGCTCCGGGCGTGCCGACCTGTCCGCGCTTGGCGGCGTCGTCCATCAGGAACTCCGCCTCGTGGATCTTCTCCTCCAGCCGGCGGTAGACCTGGTCAAGATGTTCCTGCTCGACACCGATCTCACGGTCCCTGACCGTGTCCACGGCTTCCTGCGCGGCCACCTAAGGCCCCCTTCTCACGTGCACTGGGCAGCCGTCGAGCGTACGCCACCGGAAGCCACCGTGTCAGGCGGGCACCCCTCACCACCTCCACCGGCCCGTCGCAGGCGGGGCGCTACCGGTCCCGCTGCGACGGATGCGGCCAAGTGCCCGTGCCCATGCCCGTGCCCGTGTGGACGTCCGGCTTCCTCTTCCGGTCGGTCCGGGCGGCGAGGAGGGCACGGCGGATCTCGGCGGCGGTTCTGCGGGCGTGTTCGCCGGTGGAGGTGGTCTCGGCGGTGCCCGGGACGAAGCGGTGCTCGGGCTGCCGGCAGTGGCCGCACGGCGTGTCGTCGTGGATGAGGTACCCGTCCTCGCAGGCCGGGTTCCGGCAGGGGCCGCGGCCGACGAGGAACTCGGCGATCTCCTGCGGGGACCAGCGCCGCCGGTCGTCCTCGTCGCGCTCGTGGATGGCGTGCGACCAGCGGGTGTGCCAGCGCCTCTCGACGCGGGCGAGGAGCTGGGCGGGGGTGCGGTGGTCGAGTTCGCCGAAGAGGATGTCGGGCAGGCTCCGGGGGAACCGGTGGCCGAGCGCCTGGAGCAGGGGCTGGGGGAAGCCCTGCATGATGAAGGCGATCGGATCGTTCCCCGGCCCCTTCCGCCAGGTGCGGCACGGGCAGGTGCCCTGCTCCGGGTTCCTGTTGCCGCAGCGCGCGCACCGGCCCCGGCACTCGGCGCACAGCCCGTTGTTCAGCCCTTCGAGGTGCCGTGCCGGCGCCCGGCCGCACTCCCTGCAGCACGAGGCGCACAGCCCGCAGAGCCGCTCGTCGCCCAGCCGGGTCGTCCAGGCCCGCTGCTGGCAGCGGCAGCACAGGTGCGTCTTGCAGTAGTCGCCGTGCGCGCCGTCGTACCGGCCGAGGTTCTCGAGCACCGCGGCTCCCCCTTTCCGCTCCGGCCCGTGTCCGGGAGGCCCCGTCGTCCTCCCCGCCGCCCGTGTCGTACGCGCCGGTCGCAGTCACACGGTAGAACGCCGCCCCGCTTCCGGCCACGAACGCTCTTCGGTTCATCACATCGTGTCACCGACCGGGCCCGCCCCCGCGCGCCCGCCTCCGTCGGCTCCCGCCCGTGCCTACCCGTCGTACTTGTCGTCCGCCGCCGGGTCCAGGGCCAGCCGGTAGCCCCGCTTGACCACCGTCTGGATCAGCTTCGGGGTGCCGAGGGCGGTGCGGAGGCGGGCCATCGCCGTCTCCACCGCGTGCTCGTCGCGGCCCGCGCCCGGCAGGGCGCGCAGGAGGTCGGCGCGGGAGACGACCCAGCCGGGGCGGCGGGCCAGGAGGCCGAGGAGGGCCATGCCGGCGGGCGGGACGGGGCGCAGGGCGTCGTCGACGAGGACGGCGTGGCCGCGCATCTCCACGCGGTGCCCGGCCACCGGCAGGACCCGGGCGCGGGCGGGCAGCTCGGTGCAGAGGACCTGGACGAGCGGCCCGAGCCGGAAGCGCTCCGGCTGGTACGTGCCGATGCCCTCCGCCTGGAGCGGCAGCGCGGTCACGGGCCCCACGCACACCGCGAGCACGTCGTGCCGCAGCGCCTCGACCAGCTCCGCCCGCGCCCCCTTCTCCTCCGCGCGGGAGAGCAGCGAGGCGGCGGCCGGGGCGCTGGTGAAGGTCACCGCGTCCACGCCCCCGGCGAGGACCGCGTCGAGGAGCCGGTCGAGCGGACCGGCGTCCTCCGGCGGCATCCAGCGGTAGACGGGGACGCCGACGACCTCGGCCCCGCCCTCCGTCAGCGCCTCCACGAAGCCGGGCAGCGGCTCCCCGTGCAGCTGGAGCGCGATCCGGCGGCCGGCCACCCCTTCGGCGAGGAGCCGGTCGAGGACCTCGGCCATGGACTCCGAGGACGGCGACCAGGACTCGGTCAGTCCGGCGGCCCGTACGGCCCCCTTGACCTTCGGCCCGCGGGCGAGGAGTTCGACGTCCCGCAGGACGGCGAGGAGTTCCTCGCCGTACCCCCAGCCGTCGGCGGCCTCGACCCAGCCCCGGAAGCCGATCGCCGTGGTGGCGACGACGACGTCCGGGGCGTGGTCGATGAGTTCCTTGGTGGCGGCGAGGAGTTCGGTGTCGTCGGCGAGCGGCACGATCCGCAGGGCGGGCCCGTGGACGACGGCGGCGCCGCGCCGGCGCAGCAGGGCGATGAGTTCGTCCGCGCGCCGTGCCGCGGTGACGCCGATGGTGAAGCCGGCGAGGGGGCCGTGTTCTTGCTCGTCCATGGACGCAGAGCCTGACGGGGACGCGTGACGGACGCGGTTCGTCCGTATTTCCTGGTCGTTACGGTCCGTGCCGGGCACCGTGGATCACACCTTCGCGTAACCGGGCCGGGGCTCCGGCTCCGTGACGGCCTCGGCGGTCTCGGGCACGGCCGCCGGACGTCGAAGGTATACCGCACGGGTGACGCCCATGCAGGCCGCGTAGAAGACGAGGAAGGCGACGAAGGCGGCGGTGCCGGTGCCGGAGGTCTGGAAGGACTGGCGGAAGGCCAGGTTGATGCCGAGCCCGCCGAGCCCGCCGACCGCCCCGATGATGCCCATGGACGCGCCGGAGAGCCGCCGGCCGTACGCCTCGGCGGCCTCGCCCGCGAGCCCCTTCCGGTGCCCCTGGGCGAGGAAGATCGCCGGGATCATCTTGAACGTGGAGCCGTTGCCGAGGCCGCTGAGGACGAAGAGGCAGACGAAGCCGGCGAGGAAGACGGCGAGCGACTCGATCACGGAGGCGTAGATCACCACGGAGGTCGCGGCGGCCATCGCGGCGAAGGTCCACAGGGTGATGCGGGCGCCGCCGTGCCGGTCGGCGAGGGAGCCGCCGACGGGCCGGACGAGCGAGCCGAGCAGGGGGCCGATGAAGGTGAGCGAGGCGGCCTGGAGGGGGGTGCGGCCGAACTGCGTCTGGAGCACCAGGCCGAAGGCGAAGCTGTAGCCGATGAAGGACCCGAAGGTGCCGACGTAGAGGAAGGCCATGATCCAGGTGTGCCGGGCCCGCACGGCCTCCTTCGCGGCCCCGGTGTCGTTCCTGACGGGGGCGAGGTTGTCCATGAAGAGCGCGGAGCACACGGCGGCGACCACGATCAGGGGCAGGTAGACGCCGAGCACGATCCGGGGGTGCATCGCGCCCGCGGTCCCGATGACGAGGAGGCCGACGAGCTGCACGACGGGGACGCCGATGTTGCCGCCGCCCGCGTTGAGGCCGAGCGCCCAGCCCTTCTTCCGCAGCGGGAAGAAGGCGTTGATGTTGGTCATGGAGGAGGCGAAGTTGCCGCCGCCGACGCCGGTGAGGGCCGCCACCAGGACGAAGGTGGTGTACGACGTCCCGGGCTCCATGACCGCGAAGGCGAGGCCGGTCGGCAGCAGGAGCAGCAGGGCGCTGAAGACCGTCCAGTTCCGGCCGCCGAAGCGGGCGACGACGAAGGTGTACGGGATCCGGATCAGCGCGCCGACGAAGGTGGCGGTGCCGATCAGGAAGAACTTGCCGGCGGGGTCCACGCCGTACTCCGGTCCCATGAAGAGGACCATGACCGACCACAGGCTCCAGATCGAGAAGCCGATGTGCTCGGAGAGGACGGAGAAGAGCAGGTTCCGCCGGGCGATCCGCTCCCCCTCCTCACGCCAGAAGACCTCGTCCTCCGGTTCCCACCGTTCGATCCACCGGCCGCCCATGTCGCACCTCCGCGGGGTCGGGTCCTGGGGCGTCCACAGCCCCGGTCCACCTGCGAACGACGCTAGGGAGGCCGCGTTTCAGCCCGGTGCCGCGAGGTGACGTCGGCGGAACCTTGCTCTCACCCGGGGGGCGGGGTCGCTGTGAGCGGGGCACGCGCGCGTGGCACGTCCGGGGCCTCGGGCAGCCCCGGCCCTCCCTACGGCCGTACGGGCAGCCCCGGCTCGTCCTCCGGCAGCCAGGAGTCCGGCGGGCGGACGAGCCAGCCCTCCCGGGCGCCGATCTCGGCGGCGGCGGCCCGCAGGGCGTCCAGGCCGGGGTGGCGGAGCCCCTTGCGCCACACCAGACTCACGGGCGACAGGGGCACGGGATCGACCAGCGGCCGCAGGACGCAGCCGGGCATGGGCGGGAACTCGACGACGGCCAGGACCGGGTGCCGGTGCTTGGCCATGATCCGGCGGAACTCCTCCTTGCCGACCGCGAGCGGGGCGGGCGGGGAGAGTTCGATGCCGCGGCCTGCGAAGAGCCGGGCGGCGAGGTCGGTCCACTCGGGGGTGCGCTCGTTCCCGGCCCCGGCGTAGATCCGCTCCCCGGCGAGCGCGGCGAGCGGTACTTCGGGGAGGCCGGCGAGCAGGTGGTCCTCGGGCAGGATCACGGCCATCGGCTCGTACCGTACGAACTGGGAGCCGAGCCCCGCCCTCAGATCGGCCGCGAGGCCGCCGTAGCGGCCGAAGGAGGTGTCGAGGTGCCCGGCGAGTACGGCCCGCGCGGCGCCGGTGAGGCCGCTCTCGTAGCGGGCCATCAGTTCGAGGTCGGGGGCGAGTTCGCGGGCCCGGCGCAGGACGCGCTCGTGGGCGAGGCCGGGGCTGTTGAGGTCGACCAGGAGGGGCCGGGACGCGGCCAGGAAGGCCTCTCCCAGCTCGTCGTGGGCGGCGAGCACCCGGCGCGCGTACGGCAGCAGGCGCTCGCCGTCGGGGGTGAGGGAGACCTGCCGGGTGGTCCGGACGAACAGCTCGGCGCCCAGCTCGCGCTCCAGGCGCCGGACGTCCCGGCTGAGGGCCTGCTGGGCGACGTAGAGCCGGGCGGCGGCGCGGGTGAAGTGCAGCTCCTCGGCGACGGCGGTGAAGGCGCGCAGGAGGCGGGGGTCGGTGTCGTACGAGGGGGGCACCGCCGCATTCAACAACACGGGTGCGTGAATGGCCACCGATCAGGTGTTGGACCGGGCGGGACGGCGCGCCCGAACCTTGGTCCATGCCGCAACCGGACCTCACCCTGACCCCGGCGGGCCCGGCGCTCGCGCCGCGCTACGACGACTTCGCCCGCACGACCGACACCGCCCGCCCGTACGTCCCCGCCACCAGGACGAGCAGTCCCCGCCCGCACGCCCCCGTCCGTACGACTGACGACCCCGCCCGTAAGGCCGGCGGCCCCGGCCGCCCGGCCGTCGGCGCCCGCAACCCCTACCGCCTCCTCTTCGCCCGTCCCGGCACCCGCGCCTTCGCCGCCTGGGGGCTGATCGCCCGGCTGCCCGCGGGCATGTTCGGCGTCAGTGCCGTGATCATGATCGCGGCGGTGTACGACTCCTACGCCCTGGCCGGCGCGGTCACCGCCACCGGGCTCGCCGTCGGCTCCGTCACCGCGCCCCTGATCGCCCGGCTGGTCGACCGCCACGGCCAGGCCCGGATCGCGGTCCCGGCCGCCGCGTACGCCACCCTGGGCCATCTGGTCCTGGCCCTGTGCGTCCACGAACGGGCCCCGGTCTGGGCGCTCTTCGCGACGGTGGCGCTCACCGCCACCTCCCCGAACACGGGCGGCATGTCCCGGGCCCGCTGGGCGCACCTGCTGCGGGACGACCCGGGCGCGCTGCACACCGCGAACTCCTTCGAGCAGGCCGCCGACGAGCTCTGCTTCATGCTGGGCCCGGTGCTCGCCGCCGTCCTCTGCTCGGCGCTCTTCCCGCAGGCGGGCACGCTCGCCGCGGCCGCCCTCTTCCTCGGCGGGACGCTCCTCTTCGCCGCCCAGCGCTCCACCGAGCCGCCGGTCGCCCCGCGCACCCCGGCGGGCTCCCCGCTGCGCGCGCCCGGCATGGTCCCGCTGCTCGCGGTCTTCCTGGCCACCGGGGCGGTCTTCGGCTCGATGGAGGTGGTGACGCTGGCGTACGTGGACGGGCCCGTCGCCGGACCGGTCCTCGCCCTCCAGGCGGCGGGTTCCTGCGCCGCGGGCCTGCTCTACGGCCGGGCCCGCCGCACGGCGCGCCTGCGCACCTGCCTGGCGGCGATGACGGTCCTGATGGCGCTGCCGCTGCTCGCCGCCTCGGCCGGTTCGCTGCTCGCCCTGGCCGCCGGTCTGCTCGTGGCGGGCATGGCCACGGCCCCGACGATGGTGACGGGCATGGGCCTGGTCCAGCGCCTCACGCCCGCGGACCGGCTCAACGAGGGCATGACCCTGGCCGTGACCGCCCTCCTGGCGGGCATCGCGACCGGCTCGGCGTCCGGCGGCTGGGCCGCCGACCACGCCCCGTTCCCGTCCTTCGGCTTCCTGATCCCGCTCGCGGCGGCGACGACGGCGCTGGCCCTGTGTGCGGCGCGGGACGCGGCCGCAGGCATGACGAAGGCCCGGCGGTCGTGGTGACCACCGGGCCTTCGCCCACATGGGATGAGTGGAGATGGCGGGAATCGAACCCGCGTCCAACGGTACGGAAACAGAGCTTCTCCGTGTGCAGTCCGCTACGAGTTTCTCGGCCCCGGAGATCACGCGGACAAGTCTCCGACGGGCTCAGTCACTGTTTGGTTTCCCTCCAACCCCCGTGACCGGGGCTAGAGGTTTAGATCCCTAGATGACGCCAGGATCCGGGTCGGGACCATCCCCGGGCTGACGCTCCTCACAGAGGCTTCTGTTCGTTACCTGAAATTAGGCAGCGAGGGCGAAGCGGGAGTTATCGCTCTTGGAGTTGGCGATTATTGGTTGCGACATATGGTTTACGAGATCATTGCCGCTTCCTCGACACGCTTCCTCTGCATCGGTATCCGCTGTCGAAACCGATCATCCCCATGTTGATTTTTCAAAGGTCGCACCCGCCGTGGGGTGCGTGCCCCATCGTACGTGACCAACGGCGGCCGTCGCCAGCGTATTCCCGGGGGCCGGGTCGCCGGCTAGAGGGACTGGCCCGCGCGCTGGCGCCGCTTGGCCGCCGCGATGGCGCGGTTCGTCTCGCGCGTGTCCTGCTTCTCGCGCAGGGTCTGGCGCTTGTCGTACTCCTTCTTGCCCTTGGCGAGGGCGATCTCGACCTTGACCCGGCCGTTCAGGAAGTACAGCGCGAGGGGCACGATCGTGTGACCCGTCTCCTGCGACTTCGCCTCCAGCTTGTCGATCTCCTCCCGGTGCAGCAGCAGCTTCCGCTTCCGCTTGGCCGAGTGGTTGGTCCAGCTGCCCTGCATGTACTCGGGGACGTGGATGTTGTGCAGCCACGCCTCGTGGTCGTCGATCTGGACGAAGCCGTCGACCAGCGAGGCCCGTCCCATCCGCAGCGACTTGACCTCGGTGCCCATGAGCACCACACCGCACTCGTAGGTGTCGATGATGAGGTAGTCGTGCCGCGCCTTCTTGTTCTGCGCGATCAGCTTGCGCTCCGGCGCCTTGTCCTGGCTCTTCTTGGCAGGCTTGCCCTGCACGTTCACGATTCCCTTTGCCATAGTGCGGTCATTTTCGCACTACGAGCCCCCTCCGAGGCCACTCAATACCGTCCTCGCCCGCTCCTCGGCCCGCTCGTCCGCCGACAGGTCCGGGGTGATGCCCCGTCCGTCCACGGCGTGCCCGGCGGGGGTGCGGTAGTGGCCGACGGTCAGCTCGGCGACCGAGCCGTCGGGCAGGGTGCTCGGCATCTGCACCGAGCCCTTGCCGAAGGTCCGGGAGCCGACCGTGACGGCCCTCCCCCGGTCCTGGAGGGCGCCGGTGAGCAGCTCGGCCGCGCTCATCGTGCCCCCGTCGACCAGCGCCACCAGGGGCCGCTCGGTGTCGCCGCCGCCCTCCGCGTACACGGCCCGCTCCTCGCCCTCCACGTCGTACGTGGCGACGAGGCCGCCGTCCAGGAAGGCGGAGGCGGCGGTGGCGGCCTCCGCGACCAGGCCGCCCGCGTTGCCCCGCAGGTCCAGGAGGACCCCGGCGCCGGCCGGTGCCTCCCGCACCGCGTCCCGCACGCGCGTGCCGACGCCCTTGGTGAAGGCCTCGACCCGGATCAGTACGGCCCCGTCGTCGAGGCGGCGGACGGTCACCGGGTCCGTCGCGAGCCGGGCCCGGCGCAGGGTCTGCGTCCAGGCGGTGCGCCCGCGCTCGACCCGCAGGGCGACGGACGAGCCCGGCACCCCGTCGCCGCGCAGCAGGGCGACGGCCTCGGAGACGGAGAGCCCGTCGACCGGGCGCCCGTCGACGGAGACGAGCCGGTCGCCGACGCGGAGTCCGGCCCGGGCGGCGGGGCCGTCGGCCCGGACCCGGGTGATCCGGACGCGGTCCCCGTCGGCCCGGCCCGCGGAGAGCCCGACGCCCGTGTAGGAGCCGTCGAGGGACTGCTCGAACTCCTCGTACTCCCGCTTGTCGTACACCGCGCCCCAGCGGTCGCCGCTGCGGCTGACGAACTCCTCGGCGGCCTCCTTGCCCGACTTGCCGTCGGCCATGGCCGCGGCGGCGGCGCGCCTGAGGGCGGCGCTGTCGACGGGCGCGCGCTCCCGGGCCGCCCGCTCCGCGCCCGGGGGCGCCCCGGCCCGCCCGGCCGCCGGCTCCTGCCGGGGCAGCGAGCCCGTGGCGGCGGCGGTGGCGAGGACGCCGGCGAAGACGAACGTCAGAACGGCCCCGCGGAGCACTCCGCGGGGCCGGGTACAGAGAAGGTCGGTGCCGTCCGGCATGTCGCCCACTCTAGGACAAGGCGAGGGCGCCGCACGGGCTTTGGCCGTACGACGCCATCCGCCGGCGAGGGTGCCTTCTCACACCTTCAGGTACTTGCGCAGCGCGACGAGAGCCGCCAGGGCGGGCATCAGGAGCCCGATGGCGATCACCAGCGGCAGCTTGGCGAAGACGGCGTCCCAGCCGATGAACTGGATCAGCTGGACCTTGTCGGCGAGCGCGATGCCGTGGTCGATCAGGAAGTACCGGCCGACGAGCAGCAGCACGCAGGCGACGCCGCCGCCGAGGAGCCCCGCGAAGGCGGCCTCCATGATGAACGGCATCTGGATGTAGAAGCTGGACGCGCCGACGAGCCGCATGATCCCCGTCTCGCGGCGGCGGCTGAAGGCCGAGACGCGCACGGTGTTGACGATCAGCATCAGCGCGATGACCAGCATCAGGCCCATGACGCCGAGCGCGGCGATGTTCATGCCGTTCATCAGGTCGAAGAGGTTCTGCAGGATGTTCCGCTGGTCCTGGACCGACTCGACGCCGTCCCGGCCGGCGAAGGCCGTGGCGACCACCTTGTACTTCTCCGGGTCCTTGAGCTTGACCCGGAACGAGGACTGCATCTGGTCCGGCGTCACGACGGAGGCGAGGGCGGTGTCGCCGTACTGCTCCTTGTACCGCTTGTACGCCTCGTCGGTCGTCTCGAACTGGACGGACTCGACGATGTCCATCTTCTTCAGGTCGGCCTCGATCTGCTCCCTCTGCTGGCCGGTGACCGCGCCCTTGGGGCACTTGCCCGCCGTGGCCGCGTCGGCCTTGTTGCAGAGGAAGATGGAGACGTTGACCTTGTCGTACCAGTAGTCCTTCATCGTGCTGACCTGCTCGCGCATGAGCAGCGCGCCGCCGAACAGGGCGAGCGAGAGGGCCACGGAGACGATGACGGCGAAGGTCATCGTGAGATTGCGCCGGAGGCCGACGCCGATCTCGGAGAGCACGAACTGAGCGCGCATGGGTCTGCTTTCTCCTACTCGCTACAGGCTCAGTGCTGGTATCCGTAGACGCCGCGCGCCTGGTCGCGGACGAGGCGGCCCTTTTCCAGCTCGATGACGCGCTTGCGCATCTGGTCGACGATGTTCTGGTCGTGGGTCGCCATGACGACGGTGGTTCCCGTCCTGTTGATGCGGTCGAGCAGCTTCATGATGCCGACCGAGGTCTGCGGGTCGAGGTTGCCGGTGGGCTCGTCGGCGATCAGCAGCATCGGGCGGTTCACGAAGGCGCGGGCGATGGCGACGCGCTGCTGCTCACCGCCGGAGAGCTCGCCCGGCATCCGGTCCTCCTTGCCGCCGAGGCCGACCAGGTCGAGCACCTGCGGCACGGCCTTGCGGATCTCGCCGCGCGGCTTGCCGATGACCTCCTGGGCGAAGGCCACGTTCTGGGCCACGGTCTTGTTGGGCAGCAGGCGGAAGTCCTGGAAGACGGTGCCGAGCTGGCGCCGCATGTGCGGCACCTTCCAGTTGGACAGCCGGGCCAGGTCCTTGCCGAGGACGTGCACCTGGCCTTGGCTGGCGCGCTCCTCGCGGAGGAGCAGGCGCAGGAAAGTCGACTTTCCGGAGCCGGAGGAACCGACGAGGAAGACGAACTCCCCCTTCTCGATCTCCAGGGAGACGTCCCGGAGCGCGGGGCGGTTCTGCTTCGGATAGGACTTGGAGACGTTGTCGAATCGGATCACGGATGCACCACGGTCGGCCGGGAGTAGGTGTGCGTGACCTTACGCGACCGGGGACGGCCCTCGCAGTCGCGGTCCTGGCTTGCGCGGTATATCCTTTTCGCCCTTCCGGGCGGACCACGACGGGCCGGCGGGGCGCGCCGAAACGGCGCGGAGCTGGCACAGTGGTAGGGGAACGTCCGGACCCCTCCGGTCGTTGCCCTGGTGGGTACCCCAGTGCGGGAGGAGGAGAGCGCATGACCTACGACCGACTGGTGTGCGCCAACTGCGCGGCCCCGGTCGCCGAGGGCCGCTGCCCCGTCTGCCGCGCGAACCGGGAGCGACTGACCCCCCAGGGTCTTTCCCCCGCCATGCTGCTGACCCTGGCGGTCGCCCTCCTCGCGGCGATCGCACTGCTCGCGGCGGTCCGTACGGCCTAGGAGCCGCCCGTACGGCCCTGATCCCGCCGGGCAGGCCCCAAGGCCGCCTGTGCGGCGCGTACGAGCCGGAGTACGACCGAAGGGCCGGGGAGGAAGCCTCCCCGGCCCTTCGTCACGCACGGAACCGTCAGGCGGCGGCGCGGCCGCCGGCGACGAGGCGCGGCAGCATGCGGAAGCCGATGCCGCCGGCGATCATGGTCGCGGCGCCGATGATCAGGAACGAGGTCTCGGCCGCACCGGTCTCGGCGAGCTCCTCCTTGGCCTGCCCCTGCTGCACGGGCTGCGAGCCGGCGGTGTCGGCGCTGTCGGTGTCGGGGTTGTTGCCACCACCGCTGCTGACGCACTCGACGCCGTCGACGGTGCAGTCACCGGCACCGCCGTCGGTGGAGGAACCACCGTTGCCGGACGTCCCACCGTTGGTGGTGGTGGAGCCGCCGTCGGCCGCGGCACCACCGTCGGCAGCCGCGCCACCGTCGGCAGCGGCACCGCCGTCAGCGGCAGCACCACCGTCAGCCGCAGCGCCACCATCGGCAGCCGCACCACCGTCAGCGGCAGCACCACCGTCAGCCGCAGCGCCACCATCGGCAGCCGCACCACCGTCAGCGGCAGCACCACCGTCAGCCGCAGCGCCACCATCGGCAGCCGCACCACCGTCAGCGGCAGCACCACCGTCAGCCGCAGCGCCACCATCGGCAGCCGCACCACCGTCAGCGGCAGCACCACCGTCGGCAGCGGCACCGCCATCAGCGGCCGCACCACCGTCAGCCGCAGCGCCACCATCGGCAGCCGCACCACCGTCAGCGGCCGCACCGCCGTCAGCCGCAGCGCCACCATCGGCAGCCGCACCACCGTCGGCAGCGGCACCACCGTCGGCGGCCGCGCCACCGTCGGCAGCCGCACCACCGTCGGCAGCCGCACCGCCATCAGCGGCCGCGCCACCATCGGCAGCCGCGCCACCGTCAGCAGCAGCGCCGCCGGGGTCGCAGATGCCGCCCACTTCCTCGCACGGATCGCTCAGGGCACCGACGCTCAGGCTGGCGATCTCGTCGTCGTTGTTGACGGCCTGTGCGGCGCCGGCCGCCGTCAGGGACGCACCGGCGATGATCACGGCACTGGCCGCGACCCGCACCAGGCGGACCCGCGTCTTGTTGGTCATCTGGCTGCTACCCCCAGTAGCTCATCTCGTCATGGGGCAGCGCTCGGGGCCTGCGCGGCAGGGGCGGCGTCACGACTGGACCGGCCCCCGTTCACACGCGCCCCAGAAATGCGCATGCCAGTACGCCACCCTTCCGAGTTTCCGAAGAAGCGTCAAGGTCGTTGCGCGTGCGATGCCCGAAAGATCACCGGGTGACCGACATGCGCTGATGCAACTGTGACGTAAACCCTGAACCACGGGCCTCACGGCGTCAGTTCCCTTGTCGACAAAGCGTCCTGACGGCCCGTCTTTTGCTTGCGGCAGCGAATAAGCAGTGAATGCGGCGGAACGGGACCGGGCCCCGCACCGGCACGGTGCGGGGCCCGGTAGGAGGGGGCGCGGGACTATCGGTCCTGCTGCTTGCGCCAGCGGATGCCCGCCTCCAGGAAGCCGTCGATCTCGCCGTCCAGGACGGACTGCGGGTTGCCGACCTCGAACTCCGTCCGCAGGTCCTTGACCATCTGGTACGGGTGGAGGACGTACGAGCGCATCTGGTTGCCCCAGGAGCTGCCGCTGTCCTTGAGCGCGTCCATCTTGGCGCGCTCCTCCTGGCGCTGGCGCTCCAGGAGCTTGGCCTGGAGGACGTTCATGGCGCTCGCCTTGTTCTGGATCTGGGAGCGCTCGTTCTGGCAGGAGACCACGATGCCGGTCGGGATGTGCGTGATGCGCACGGCCGAGTCGGTCGTGTTGACGCCCTGGCCGCCGGGGCCCGACGCGCGGTAGACGTCGACGCGCAGGTCCGACTCGTCGATCTCGACGTGGTCGGAGGACTCGACGACCGGCAGGACCTCGACGCCCGCGAAGGAGGTCTGGCGGCGCCCCTGGTTGTCGAAGGGCGAGATGCGCACGAGGCGGTGGGTGCCCTGCTCGACGGAGAGGGTGCCGTAGGCGTACGGGGCCTTCACCACGAAGGTGGTCGACTTGATGCCGGCCTCCTCCGCGTACGAGGTCTCGTAGACCTCGGTCGAGTAGCCGTGGCGCTCCGCCCAGCGCAGGTACATGCGCTGGAGCCGCTCGGCGAAGTCGGAGGCGTCGACGCCGCCGGCCTCGGCCCGGATGTTGACCAGGGCCTCGCGCTCGTCGTACTCGCCGGAGAGGAGGGTGCGGACCTCCATCTCGTCCAGGGCCTTGCGGACGGAGACCAGCTCCGCCTCGGCCTCGGCGAGGGTGTCCGGGTCGTCCATCTCCTCGGCGAGCTCGAAGAGCACCCCGAGGTCGTCGATCCGCCCGCGCAGGGTCTCGGCCTTGCGGACCTCGGCCTGGAGGTGCGAAAGCTTGCTCGTGATCTTCTGCGCCGCCTCCGGGTCGTCCCACAGGGACGGGGCCGCGGCCTGCTCTTCGAGCACGGCGATGTCGGCCCTCAGCTTCTCGAGGTCCAGGACGGCCTCGATCGACCCCATGGTCGAGGAGAGGGACTTCAGCTCTTCGGATACATCGACGACTGCCACGCGTCCAGCGTAACGGCTCCGGGCGGGGAGCCGAACCCGTGATCGCCGGGGGGTGTCCCGGCGGGTCCACGGACCCTACGGAAGCGGCGAGGACTGCTTGGTGTCCTGCGGCGGGGTCTCCCCGTCGCCGGAGGCCGCGAGGTAGCCGCCGACGCCCAGCGCCCCCGCGAGCACGACCGCCGCGACGGCGAGGACGATCCGGCGCTTGCGGACCGCGTCCGCCTTGTGGCGGGCCGAGCCGGGGCGGCGGGCGCCCGCCGGGCGGGGGGCGCGGGCCGTGCCCAGGGGGCCCCCGGAGAGCTCGTCGGGGGCCGGGACCCGCATGGAGGTGTGGGTGTCGCGGTGGGAGTCGGGGGCGGCGCCGGGGACGAGCGGGACGGCGGCCCGGCGGGGGCCGGGCTCGGCGGCGCCGGTCGTGGTGGCGTACCCGTCCTCCTCGTACGGCTCGGGGGCCGGTTCCGCGTCGGGCTCGTCCACGTCGAGCGGCGGGATGCCCTTGAGCAGCGGCAGGACGTCCTTGAGGCGGGCGGCCAGCTCGGAGGCGCGCAGCCGGGAGGCCGGGGCCTTGGCGAGGCACTGCACGAGGAGCTGCCACAGCTCCTCGGGGATGCCGGGGAGCGGGACGACGGTCTCGGTGACGTGGCGGCGCAGGACCGCGCCGGGGTGGCCGCCGCCGAACGGGGTGAAGCCGGCGAGCAGCTCGTACAGGACGGTCGCGAGGGCGTAGATGTCGACGGCGGCGCGCGGCGGGAGGCCCTCGACGATCTCGGGGGCGAGGTAGTCGGGGGTGCCGATGATCCGGGTGGCCTTGGTGCGGCCGGGGGTGTCGATGAGCTTGGCGACGCCGAAGTCGGTGAGGAGGGCGGGGTGGGCGCCGCCGGGGCCGAGGGGGCCCTCCATGTCGAGCAGGATGTTCTCGGGCTTGACGTCCCGGTGGACGACCCCGGCGGCGTGCGCGGCGGCCAGGGCGTCGGCGACGTCGGCGACGATCGCGACGGCGGCCTCGGGGGCGAGGCGGCGCTCGCGGTCGAGGCGGGTGCGCAGGTCGGTGCCGCGCACCAGGTCCATGACGAGGGCGAGGTCGTTGCCGTCGACGACGAGGTCGCGGACCTTGACCACGCGCGGGTGGTCGAGGCCGAGCAGGGCGGTCCGCTCGCGGACGAAGCGGCCGACGAGCTCCTGGTCGGAGGCCAGGTCCTCGCGCAGCAGTTTGACGGCGACGGGCCCCTCGGGGCCCTCGCCGAGCCACACCGTTCCGGCGCTGCCCCGCCCGAGGATCTGGTGGGCGGTGTAGCGGCTGCCGATGTTCCGTGCCAAGACTGCTCCCTCAGCGGCTGCGGTTCACGCCAAACGTACGCGTCCGCGGGCGCCGGTCGTCACTTCCGAGGGGAAAACACCCCTCGGAAGTCGACAAATCAACAGTATTACTGTCCCGTACCGCCGGTAGCACCCGTGTTTCCGGAGCTGGTGCCGGTGCCGGTGCTCGCGCTGTCGAACAGGTCGGAGACCCAGGTGGTGAAGGACGAGACGCCGTCGCCGATCGCCTCCCAGTAGCCCTTGCCCTCGGCGATCCAGCTCTGGAGCGGGGTCAGCTCCCAGACGAGCCAGCCGGCGACCACGAACAGGACGATCATCACCAGGCAGCCCTTGAGGCAGCCGAGGCCCGGGATCCGCACCGGGTTGGCGCTGCGCCGGCGCGGCTCGCGCGGCGGGCGCGGCTCGCGGGGCGCGGGGGCCTGGGGCGGCGGCTGCGGGGGCGCGTACTGCTGCCGGGGCGGGGCGTACTGCTGCTGCGGGGCGGGCGGCGGCGGGGGCGCGTACTGCTGGGGCTGGTGCTGCGGCTGGTACGCCTGGGGCGCGGGCCGCTGCGGGGCCGGCCGCTGCTGCTGGTACGGCGGGGGCTGCTGCTGCCGGTTCTGCGGAGGCTGCTGGTTCTGCGGGGGGTGCGGGGGCTGCTGCGGCCGGCGCTGCGGGCGCCGGCGCAGGGGGTCCTCGCTCGGGTCCAGGTACTGCACCTGCGTCTGCTCGTTGCGGTCGCGGGCGGCGCGCAGCTGGCTCTGCCAGGGGTGCGGATCCTCGCCCTGTCCGCCCTGCGGCGGGTTCGGCGGCACGGGGGGCAGGACGGCCGTCGGGTCGGCGGCGCCCGGGCCGCCGGCCGGCAGGACGCTGGTCGCGCCGGCGGGGTCGTACTGCGGCGCCCCGGCCCCGGCGGGCAGCACCTGGGTGGGGTCGGCGGCCCCGGGCGCGCCGTGGGACATCACCTGGGTCGGGTCGGCGGCCCCGGGGGTCTCCGGGACCGGCGCGGGCGCCGGGTCGGGGGCCAGGAGCGCCCCGACGCCCTCCGCCGCCTCGATCTGGGCGGGCGTGGCGTGCACGCCGATGCCGGCGGCGACCGCGCGCAGGCCGCGGGCCAGGTTCACGGCGCTCGGGCGCCGGTCGGGGTCCTTGCTGAGGCAGCGCTCTATGACCGTCCACAGCGGGCCGGGCACGGTCGAGGGGCGGCGGGGCTCCTCGCTGAGGTGGCGGTGGAGGACCTCCAGGGCGGTGCCGCCCGCGAACGGCGGGCGGCCGGTGACCAGCTCGTAGAGGAGGATGCCGGCGCCGTAGATGTCGACGGCGGAGGTCTGCGGGCGCCCCTCGGCGGACTCGGGCGCCACGTACGCGGGCGTGCCGACGAATTCGTGGGTGCGGGTCAGGCCCGGGGAGTCGGCGAGGCGCGCGATGCCGAAGTCGGTGAGCATCGGGTGCATCTCGCCGTTCTGCTCGGCGAGCAGGACGTTGGCCGGCTTCAGGTCGCGGTGGACGACGCCGTCGGCGTGGCTGGCGGCGAGCGCGTCGGCGATCTGGGCGGTGAGGAGGGCGGCGGCGACCGGGGTGAGCGGTCCGCTCTCCCGGATGTACCGGTGCAGGTCGGGGCCCTCGACGAGGTCCATGACGAGGGCGAGGACGTCGCCCTCGACGACCAGGTCGCGGGTGCGCACGATGTTCGGGTGGGTGAGCCGGAGCAGCACGGACCGCTCGCGCAGGAAGCGCATCACGATGTCCGCGTCGTTGGCCAGCTCCTCCTTGAGGACCTTGATCGCGACGGTCTCGCCGGGCTGGCCGGCCACGGCCGCCTCGGCGCCCGCCGTCTCCCTCTGGCGGGCTCGCCAGACGGTGCCCGTGGCGCCGCGGCCGAGCGGCTCCTCGAGCAGGTACTTGCTGCCGATAGGCCGCACGTCACGCGCTCCCTGCTGATCGTGGTCCTGGGGTGGTTCCGGTGCTGTCCCCGCGGTCCCTGTGCTCTGTTGTGACCCGTCCGGGTGTCCGACCCACTTTAGGGCCTGCGCGGCCGATCATGGCCGGTCCGGACGGGTCGCCGGCCGGGCGTCCGCGGGGCGCTCCCGGGGGTGCGCCCTGACCGAAGATGTCCGGAACGTACCCCGGTCCTGTCCGGAAGAAGACGCTTCTCCGTGCGGGACGGTTGCCGGACACGTTCCGAAGGCATGCCCAACCGGGCATTTTCGCGCCCACTGCCGACCATTCAAGATCACTTGTGGCCGACCGGCGGGCGCGCTGTCGGTGGCAGGTGCGAGGATGCCTCCAGCACGTCGCACCGATGGGGTCGGGAGCCCCGCGCCGTGCCGACCTGTACCGGACGACGCGTCCGTGCCGGGTGGGGGGAGACACGGGCGGTTCCCCTGCCGGGCACGTCGCGCAGAAGGGACCGCTGACGGCGATGCAGATCCGGCTGACCGTCCTCGCGCCGCACGCCGGCCACGGCGCCGCGCGCGCCTGCGACGTGCTCGTCACCGCCCCGGCCGGGACGGCGCTCTCCGCCGTGGCCTCCCAGTTGGCCGCCGCCGTCACGGGCCCCGAGACCTCCGCCTCGGGCACGACCGTGCTCCACGCGGGCGCGGAGCGGCTGGACGCCCGGCGCTGCGTGCTCGGCGAGCCCCCGCTGGTCGACGGCGCCGTGCTCTCGCTCCAGGTCCCCGGGCCGGACGACCGGGCCGGGGAGACCGCGGCCGCCCGGCTGCACGTGGTGGCGGGGCCGGACGCGGGCGGGGTGCACCTGCTGCACGGCGGGACGGTCAGGATCGGCCGCTCCGTCGACGCCGACGTCCCGCTCGACGACCCGGACGTCTCCCGCGCGCACTGCACGGTGACGGTCGGCGCGGACGGCCGGGTCACGGTCGCCGACCGCGGCTCCACGAACGGCACGACCCTCGACGGCTCCCCCGTCGGCGAGCGCCCGGTCCGGCTCCGCCCCGGCGCCCTGCTGCGCCTCGGCGAGTCCGCCCTCCGCCTGACGGGCCCCGACGACGGCCTCCCCGGCGGTACGGCCGCGGTGACGACGGCCCCGGACGGCGAGGGCCACCTGCGGCTCACGCGCGGAGCCGGCGGGCCGGTCCGCCCGGCGGGCGGCCTCGGGGCGGCCCCGATCGGCCCGGCGGCCGACGACACGACCCACGGGGGCGGGCACGCGCACGCGGGGGGCGGCGGTACGGCCGACGGCGACCCGTACGGGAACGGTCGGGGCGAGCCGTACGGCGGCGGGCGCGGCGACCTGCACGGAAGCGGTCACGGCGGCTCGTACGGAAGCGGTCACGGCGGCTCGTACGGAAGCGGCCGGGGCGGCTCGTACGACAGCGGCCACGGCGATGGGCACAGCGACCCGTACGGCGGTGCGCAGGGCTCCGCCCACGACCCGCGCTCGTACGGCTCCGACGGGCACGGGGACGGCGGGCGCGACGGCGACTCCCGCGACCCGTACGGCCACGGCGGCACCGGGAGTGGCGGCGGGGTCTCGACGGATCAGGCCGCGCCGCGGGCGGGCGGCAGGCGCGGGCTCGGCGCGTGGGCCCGGCGCCTCGCCGGGGGCCGCGAGGAGCCCCAGGCCCCCGCCGCCGGGCCCCGGCCGGTCCCCGAGACGCACGCGGGCGCCCGACCGGACGCGGGTACCGGCACCCGCGGTCCCGGGCCGGGCGCCGAC
The DNA here is from genome assembly GCF_009299385.1 of Streptomyces cinereoruber. Lineage (NCBI taxonomy): Bacteria > Bacillati > Actinomycetota > Actinomycetes > Kitasatosporales > Streptomycetaceae > Streptomyces > Streptomyces cinereoruber. The sequence continues at coordinate 3,001,152 of NZ_CP023693.1, forward strand.
ACCTGGCCCGACCCGGCCACCGTCCTGCTCACCGCCCTCGGCCCCGGCCCCCGGCTCTGGGAGCGGGACCCGGACCACCCCGAGTCCCTGGTGGTGCGGCTCGGCACCACGGACCGCGCCGAGCTCTCCGGGGTGCCGGTCACCGTCGGGCTGCGCGAGGCCGGTTCGCTCGGTCTCGCGGGCCCCGGCGACCGGCTCGCCGGGTTCGCCCGCTCGGTGGTGGCCCAGCTCGCCGCCCTGCACTCCCCCTCCGACCTGGAGGTCGTCCTCGTCAGCGCCGACCGGAACCGCCCCCTGGAGGAGCGGCGCCGCGCCTGGGGCTGGCTCGGCTGGCTCCCGCACGTCCGGCCGGCCCACGGCCAGGACTGCCGGCTGCTCCTGGCGTACGACCGCGAGCAGGCCCACGCGCGTACGTCCGAGCTGACCCGGCGGCTCGACGACGGCCCGCTCGGGCCCGGCTGGCCCAGCGCCGACCGCGCGTCCGTCGCGGAGGCCGCCGCCCGCTACGAGGGGCCCCGGACGGTGGTCGTCGTGGACGGCGACCCGGGCACGGCGGCGCTGCGCGAGACCGTGGCGCGGCTCGCGGGGGCCGGGGCGGCCGCCGGCATCCACCTCCTCTGTCTGGCCGAGGCGCCCTCCGCCTCCCCGGTGTCGCCGGTGGCCGCGACCTACGAGGCCGCGTGCGCCGCGTCCCTGGCGTTCCGCGAGTGCGGGGCCGCCGCGCTCCTCAGCGGGGACGTGGCGACGGCGCTGCGGCTGCTGCGGACGGCGGGCGGGCGCGTGGCGGGCCACGGGACCGTCGGCGTGGTCGACGCGGTCTCCGTCGCCTGGGCCGAGCGGTTCGGGCGGGCGCTCGCCCCGCTGCGGCCGGAGACCCCGGCGGCGCCGCACGGGCGGGCCGCTGCGCTGCCCCCGTCCTCCCGGTTGCTCGACGAGCTGGGCCTCGCCCGGGCGACCCCCGCCTCCCTGATGGCCCGCTGGGCCTCCGCCGGGGAGGGGACGGCCGTCCTGGGCGCGGGCCCGCGCGGCCCGCTGGCCGTAGACCTCACCCAGGAGGGTCCGCACCTGCTGATCGAGGGCCCGGCGGGCAGCGGGCGCACGGAGCTGCTCCGCTCGATCGCCGCCTCGCTCGCGGCGGGCGGCCGCCCCGACCGGCTCGGCCTGCTCCTGGTGGACGGGGCGGGCGGCGAGCGCGGCGAAGGACTCGCGGCCTGCACGGAGCTGCCGCACGTCACCGAGCACCTGGTCGCCTCGGACCCGGTCCGGATGCGGGAGTTCGCGCAGGCGCTGGGCGCCGAGCTGAAGCGGCGGGCCGAGCTCCTGGGCGACACGCCCTTCGCCGACCGCCGGGGCGCCCGCGCCCCGCAGGTGGCCGAGCGGCTGATCGGGCAGCGCGCGCCGAGCGCGGCGGAGTCCGTCCCCCGGGGCGCCCGCGCGACCGTCCGGCTCCCGGACACCGGCGACCATCCGAGCGGCCGGACCCTCCGCACGGGCGACGGCACGATCGGCGCCCTCCCGAGCAGCCGGAGCACCCGCCCGTCGAGCCGCACGCCGTACCCGGGCGCGGACGACCTCGACGGCCGCGCGGGCGGACGGGTGTCCCGTACGGGGGCCGACGACCTGAACGGCCACCCGAGCGGCCGCACCTACCGCACCGGAGCCAATGACCTCACCGACCACCCGAGCGGACGGGTGCCCCGCACCGGGGCCGGCGACCTCGGCGGACGTACGAGCAGCCGCACCCTCCGCACCGGCGACGGGGACCTCACCGACCGCCCCAGCGGGCGCGTGCCCCGCCCCGGAAGCGGCCCGGGACGGGACGGGGCGGACGCGTTCCTGGCCGACACGCCCAGCGGACGGCTGCCGCGCCGGGACGGCGGGGGCGGTCCGGAGGACCGCTCCGGCGGCCGCACGCCCCGGACGGGCGAGGGCGACCTCGACGGCCGCGCGAGCGGACGGGTGTCCCGTGCGGGAGGCGACGACCTGAACGGCCGCCCGAGCAGCCGCACCTACCGCACCGGCGACGGCGACCTCGGCGCCCGGACGAGCAGCCGGAGCCCGTACCCGGGCGAGGGCGACCTCGACGGCCGTGCGAGCGGACGCGTGCCCCGTACGGGGGCCGACGACCTGAACGGCCACCCGAGCAGCCGCACCCTCCGCACCGGCGACGGCGACCTCACCGACCGCCCCAGCGGGCGCGTGCCCCGTACCGGAGCCGGTGATCTCGCCGATCGGCCCAGCGGGCGCGTCCCCCGGGGCGAGGACACCGGTGTCCGGATTCCCCGGCCCACCCCGGCTTCGGGATCGGGTTCCGGTGAGGCCGCAGGGGTTCGGGGTGCCGGGGCGTTGCCCCGGCTGGTCGTTCTGGTCGACGACTTCGACGCCCTGGTCGCACCCGCGCTCGGCGCCCCCGGCCGGCCGGCCGCCGGGTCCGTCGTGCGGGCCCTGGAGGCCGTCGCCCGGCACGGCGAGCGGCTCGGCGTGCACCTCGTCGTGGCCTCGGCCCGCCCCGACCGCACGGCCGACACCGAGCCGGTCCACAGCGCCCGGCTGCGGATCGTGCTCGACGCGCCCCCGGTGACGGCGGGACCGGACGTCCCGGCGGCCGGGCGGGGCCGGCTCGGGCACCCGGACGGCCGGGTGACCCCCTTCCAGACGGGCCGCGTCACCGGCCGGATCCCCCGGACGGCGACGCTCCGGCCGACGGTCGTCCCGCTGGAGTGGGAGCGGATGGGCGATCCGCCCACCCGTCGCCCGGTCCGCGAGCTGGGCAACGGGCCGACGGACCTGGCCCTCCTGGCGAGCGCGCTCGACCGGGCGGCCCGCTCGGTGGAGGCGACTCCCGTGCCGCCCCTCTCCCCCGTCGCCCACACCTGAAACCCTCCGGAAACACCTCCTGACGTCACGTCACGAGGCAATCACGATCGTCCACTTGACACGGAAGGCGGTATTGCGGCCCCGCATCACCGGGCGTAGACCTGTCGGCACGGGACAGCTCAGCGCACGAAAGAGACGGGGCAGCGATGCGTACAACTCTTCGTCCACGCAAGGCCGCGGTGACCTTCACGGCACTCACGACGCTCGCCGCGCTCGCCCTCGCGGGCTGCGGCGACGGGGGCACGAAGGACCCGGAGGCGAAACCCACCGGCGACCTCTCCCTGAAGGGCGAGAAGATCGAGGTCGCCGCCGTCTGGACGGGCCCGGAGCAGGAGAACTTCACCAAGGTCCTGAAGGAGTTCGAGCGGCGGACCGGCGCGACCGTGACGTTCGTGCCCGCCCAGGACCCGATCGTGAACTTCCTCGGGACGAAGATCGCGGGCGGCTCACCGCCCGACGTCGCGATGCTCCCGCAGGTGGGCGCGATCCAGCAGGCCGCCGCCCAGAAGTGGCTGAAACCGGTCGGCCCGGAGGCGAAGGCCCAGCTCGCCGCGAACTACTCGCGCGGCTGGCAGGAGCTCGGCGCGGTGGACGGCACCCAGTACGGCGTCTACTTCAAGGCCGCCAACAAGTCCCTGGTCTGGTACAACACGGCCGTCTTCGAGAACGCGGGCGCCACCGAGCCGAAGACCTGGAAGGAGTTCCTGGCCACCGCCGAGACCGTCTCGGCCTCCGGCGTCACCCCGGTCTCGGTCGGCGGCGCGGACGGCTGGACCCTCACCGACTGGTTCGAGAACGTCTACCTCTCCCAGGCGGGCCCGGAGAAGTACGACCAGTTGGCGAAGCACGAGATCAAGTGGACGGACCCGTCCGTCACCGCCGCCCTGACCACGCTCGCCGAGCTGTTCGGGAAGCCGTCGCTGCTCGCGGGCGGCACGAGCGGCGCGCTGCAGACGGAGTACCCGGCCTCGGTCACGCAGACCTTCACGGGCGGCGCCGAGCCGAAGGGCGCGATGGTCTTCGAGGGCGACTTCGCGGCCGTCAACATCGCCCAGACCGAGGCGAAGATCGGCACGGACGCGAAGGCCTTCCCCTTCCCGAAGGTCGGGGACGCCGGGACCGTGCCCGTGGTGACGGGCGGCGACGCGGCCGTGGCCCTCAAGGACACCAGGGGCGCGCAGGCGCTCCTCGCCTTCCTCGCCTCCCCGGACGCGGCGAAGATCTGGGCGGAGGCGGGCGGCTTCCTCTCGCCGAACAAGAACCTGGACCCGGCGGCGTACCCGAACGACGTCCAGCGCGGGATCGCCGAGGCGCTGGTCGGGGCCGGGGACGACTTCCGCTTCGACATGTCGGACCAGATGCCGCAGTCGTTCGGCGGGACGCCGGGCAAGGGCGAGTGGAAGGCGCTCCAGGACTTCCTGAAGAACCCGAAGGACGTCGCCGGGACCCAGGCGCGGCTCGAGGCGGACGCGGCGAAGGCGTACCGGGCCGCCGCGAAGGGCTGAGGTCCCGGCCATGTCCTCCACCACCGCCACGCGCGCGAGGAGCACGACCGGAACGGAGGGGACCCGAAGGGACGGGCGACGGAGCAGGATCGTGGCGGCGGGTTTCCTGCTGCCCGCCCTGCTCCTGCTCGGCGCGCTCGTCGTCTACCCGATCGGGTACTCCGTCCAGCGCTCGCTCTTCGACCGCTCCGGCTCCTCCTTCGTCGGCCTCGACAACTACCTGTCCCTGTTCACCGACGACTCCCTCCGCACGGCCGTCAAGAACAACCTGGTCTGGCTGGTGGTGGCCCCCGCGGTCGCCACCGCCCTCGGCCTGGTCTTCGCGGTCCTGACCGAACGCGTCCGCTGGGGAACCGCGTTCAAGCTGCTCGTCTTCATGCCGATGGCGATCTCGATGCTGGCCGCCGGGATCATCTTCCGGCTGGTGTACGAGCAGGACCCGGACCGGGGCGTCGCGAACGCCGTCTGGGTCGGCGTCCACGACACCTTCGCCGAGTCCTCCGTCTTCCCGAAGGCCAGACCGCTGCCCGTGCACCCGCTGAAGGCGGCCGGGGACGGCGCGTTCGTGACGAAGGAGCCGGTGCGGGCCGGGCGGCCCGTACGCCTCCCGCTGGTCGGGGTGGCGCCGGCGCAGATGCCGGAGGGCGCGCGCCCGGCCGCCGAGCCCGCCGGCACGGACCCGGGCACGGTCACCGGCACGGCCTGGCTGGACTTCACCCGGGGCGGCGGCGGGCGGCCGAACGAGGTCGATCCGGCCGAACGGGGCCTCGCGGGCCTGCGGATCGAGGCCGTACGGGACGGGAAGGTGGTCGCCACGGCGACGGCGGCGGCCGACGGCACGTTCGCGCTGCCCGCCGACCGCGCGGACGGGGCCCTGCTCCGGCTGCCCGCGAGCAACTTCCGGGAACAGTACAACGGCGTCGAGTGGCTGGGCCCGTCGCTCGTCACGCCCGCGATCATCGGGGCGTACGTGTGGATGTGGGCCGGGTTCGCGATGGTCCTGATCGGGGCCGGGCTGGCGGCCGTGCCGCGCGAACTGCTCGAAGCGGCGCGGGTGGACGGGGCGAACGAGTGGCAGGTGTTCCGCCGGATCACGGTGCCGCTCCTGGCCCCGGTCCTCGCGGTCGTCCTCGTCACCCTGATGATCAACGTGCTGAAGATCTTCGACCTGGTCTTCGTGATCGCGCCGGGCTCGGCGCAGGACGACGCGAACGTGCTCGCGCTCCAGTTGTACCGCTCGTCGTTCGGCACGGACGCGGACCTGGGGGTCGGCTCGGCCATCGCCGTCCTGCTGCTCCTGCTGGTGGTCCCGGTGATGGTCCTCAACATCCGCCGCATGCGCAGGGAGGCCCGCCGATGAGCACGACCGACGCAAGGCCTTCGCGCTCCCCGGCGGCGCGGCTCGCGTCCCTGGCCGCGTCCGGCGCGGTCCGGGTCTTCCTGGTCCTGGCGGGCCTGTTCTGGCTGATGCCGACGGTCGGGCTGCTGCTCTCCTCGCTCCGCTCGCCGTCCGACATCGCGGCGAGCGGCTGGTGGGAGGTGTTCACGGCCCCGGCCCGGCTGACCACGGAGAACTACGCCCATCTGCTCGCGAACGACACGATCACCGGCTCGCTGCTCAACACCGTCCTGATCACCGTCCCGGCCACGCTGCTGGTCCTGGTGATCGGCTCGTTCGCCGGGTACGCGTTCGCGTGGCTGGAGTTCCCCGGCCGGGACTGGTGGTTCCTGGGCGTGGTCGCCCTGCTGGTGGTGCCGGTGCAGGTCGCCCTGGTGCCGGTGTCGAAGCTGTTCGGGGTGGTCGGGCTCTTCGAGACGACCGCCGGGGTGGTCCTCTTCCACACGGCCTTCGGCCTGCCGTTCGCGATCTTCCTGCTGCGGAACTTCTTCGCGGAGATCCCGCGCGAACTCCTGGAGGCGGCGCGGCTCGACGGGGCGGGCGAGATCCGGCTGTTCACCCGGGTGGTGCTGCCGCTGGGCGGCCCGGCGATCGCCTCGCTCGGCATCTTCCAGTTCCTGTGGGTCTGGAACGACATGCTGATCGCGCTGATCTTCGCGGACTCGCAGTCGCCGCCGATCACGGTGGCGCTCCAGCAGCAGGTCCGCCAGTTCGGCAACAACGTGGACGTGCTCGCCCCGGGCGCGTTCCTGTCGATGGTGGTGCCGCTGGCGGTGTTCTTCGCGTTCCAGCGCCAGTTCGCGTCGGGGGTGATGGCGGGCGCGGTGAAGTGACCTCCCCGTGCGGGGTCAGCCCTTGAGCGCCGCCACCGCCGAGCGCGCGAGGTCGTCCACGTACCCCGGGGGGAGCGGGGTGCGGACGACGACGAGGCGCCAGTACAGCGGTCCGGCGACCAGGTCGAGGGCCCGGTCCGGGTCGGCGCCCTCGGGGAGTTCGCCGCGCGCGACGGCCTCGCGGACGATCCGGGCGACGACGCCCTGCTGCCCGTCGAGCAGCGCGGCCTTGACGGCGTCGGCGATCTCGGGGTGCCGGGCGGCCTCGACCAGGAGGTCGGGGACGACCCGGGAGGCGACCGGGTGGCTCAGGGCCTGCGCGGCCACCTCCAGGAGGGCGCGCACGTCCCCGTACAGGGAGCCGGTGGCGGGCGCCGGCAGGCCCTGGGCGGCGAAGGCGCCGACGAGGTCGAGGACGAGGGAGAGCTTGGACTTCCAGCGCCGGTAGACGGCGGTCTTGCCGACGCCCGCGCGGCGCGCGATCCCCTCGATGGACATCCGGGCGAAGCCGACGGCCGCGAGCTCCTCGAAGACGGCGGTGCGGATGGCCTCGGTCACGTCCTCGCGGAGCACGGCGGCTCCGGATGGACGGCCCGGCGCGGGAGGTGGTGGCGGCGTACGAGGAGTTCACCGCGTCAGGGGCGAAGACCACCGGCAAAAACGACATTACGGTCTAAAGTGCGGTGGGGTGACGAACGATCAGCCGCAGACCCCCCACCCGGCGCAGACCCCCCACCCGGCCGGCACCGAGCCCCCCGGCTCCCCCGCGTCCGGACACGCCTCCGGCCCCACCAGTACGAGCACCGAACCCCCCGCCCTCACCCGCTCCCCCTTCACCTCGGACACCTTCACCTCCGCCACCTTCGTCACGGTCGGCAGCGGCCCCCGGATCGCGCTCGCCGCCGTCTGGCTCCTCACCCGGGCCGGCATGCTCCTGCTGCTGCTCCGCGACGACCTCGGCATCGGTGGCGTGGCCCGCGAGGTGACCCTCTACGAGCACTGGTACGGGAAATTCACCGCGGGCACCTTCCCGCCCGGCGACGCCACCTGGCAGTACCCGCCGGGCGCCGGGCTCGTGATCATGTCCCCGGGCGTCCTCCCCTGGCTCACCTACTTCCAGGCCTTCGTCGCCCTCACCCTCCTCGCCGACGCGGTCGTCACCCTCGCGCTCGCCCGCGCCGACGGCGCGCGCCTCACCCACGGCGCCTGGGTCTGGGTCTGCGGCCTCCCGCTCCTCCTCCACCTGCCCCTCGCCCGGTACGACGTCCAGACCACCGCCCTCGCCGTCCTCGCCCTGCTCGCCCTCACCGCACGCCGGACCGCCGCCCACCAGCTCGGCGGGGCGCTCGCCGGGATCGGGGCCATGGTCAAGGTGTGGCCGGCGCTCGCCCTCCTGGGCACGCCCCGGGGCCGTACCACCCGGGAGGCGTGGACCGCCGCCGCCGTCACCGCCGTCGTGCTCCTGGCCACCCTCGCGCTCTTCTTCTCGGAGTCGCTCGGCTTCCTGCGGCAACAGGGCGACCGGGGCATCCAGATCGAGTCCCTGGGCGGCACGGCCCTCGCACTCGCCCGGTCCGCCGGCGCCTGGCCGGGGAGCGTCGAGTTCCGCTACGGCGCGCTGGAGTACGTCGGCCCGTACGTCTCCACCCTCGGCCACCTCTCCCTGCTGCTCACCGTCGCCACCCTGGGCTGGCTGGTCGTCTGGCGCGTCCGGGCGCACCGCTGGACCCCCGCCACCCCGTACGACACGGCCCTCGCCGCCGTCCTGCTCTTCACCGTCACCAGCCGGGTGATCAGCCCCCAGTACATGATCTGGCTGCTCGGGCTCGCCGCCGTCTGCCTGACCTCCCGGGACACCGTGATGCGCCCGGTGGCGCTGCTGCTGCTCCCGGCGGCGGCGCTGAGCGCGCTCGCGTACCCCGTGCTCTACTTCGACGTCATCGACGGCACCCCCACGGGCCTGGCCGTCATGGTGCTCCGCAACGGCCTGCTGCTCGCGGCGGCCCTGCTCGCCGCCCGGCGCCTGTGGACCTCGACGGTCGCCGCCGCGCGGGAGGAATAGAGGACGGCGAGGGGCCCCGCCGGAGAACCGGCGGGGCCCCTCGCGCGCGTACTCCTAGCTGTGCGAGCGCAGCAGCGTGCGCATCGTCCGCATCGCCACCGACAGGTTCGCCAGGTCGAAGGTGTCCGAGCCCTGGATCTCCTCCAGGGTCGTCCGGGCGCGGCCCAGGATCGCCGCGTTCTTCTCCTCCCAGGCCTTGAACCGCTCCTCCGGGCCGGCGTTCTCGCCGCCGGCCGTCAGGACGTCCTGCGTGAGCGCCGCGTGCGCGGCGAACAGGTCCTCGCGGATCGAGGCGCGGGCCATCGACTGCCAGCGGTCGTCGCGCGGCAGCTCGATGATCCGGTCCATCAGGTCGGTGATCCGCAGCCGGTCGGCCAGGTCGTAGTAGACCTCGGCGACCTCCAGCGGGTCCTTCCCGGTCCGGTCCGCGATCGCGACGATGTCGAGCGCCGGGAAGGCGGAGGAGAAGCCGGCGACCCGCCGCGCGAGCTCCTCCGGCACCCCGAACCCGGTCAGCTCGTCCAGGATCGACCGGTACCAGTCGAGGTCCGCGCCGCGCAGCAGCTCGGGCAGCCGCGACCAGACCTCCTCGACGCGCTCGGCGAAGAACTCGATGGTCTCGGTGAGCTGGAGCGGCTGCGGCCGGTTGTTGAGCAGCCAGCGGGTGCCGCGCTCGACGAGCCGGCGCGAGTGCAGCCGCATCCGGGTCTGGATCTCGGCCGGGACCCGGTTGTCGAGGGCTTCGACGGCGTCCCAGACCTGGCCGAGGCGGAAGACGACGCGGGCGGCGGTCTGCGCCCGGACGATCTCCTCGACCGACGCGCCGGTCTCCTCGCGGAGGCGGTGCAGGAAGGTCGAACCGCCGGCGTTGACGGTGTCGTTGACCAGGACGGTGGTGACGATCTCGCGGCGCAGCGGGTGGTGGCCGACGGCCTCGGTGAACTGCTCGCGCAGCAGCGTCGGGAAGTACGCGTGGAGCAGCCCGGTCAGGTACGGGTCGTCCGGCAGCTCCGTGCCGATCAGCTCGTCGGCCAGCGTGATCTTGGTGTACGCGAGGAGGACGGCGAGCTCGGGCTGGCTCAGGCCCTTGTCGTTGTTGAGGAGTTCGCGGATCTGCCGGTCGTTGGGCAGGAACTCCAGGGAGCGGTCGAGGGCCCCGTCGCGGCCCAGGCGGCGCATGAACCGCTGGTGGGCGTGGAGCAGGGACGGCGACTGGGCGACGGCGTTGGCCAGGGCCGTGTTCTGCGCGTAGTTGTTGCGCAGGACGAGCGTGCCGACCTCGTCGGTCATCTCCGCGAGGATCTTGTTGCGCTGCTTGACGGTCATGTCGCCCTCGGCGACGAGCCCGTTGAGCAGGATCTTGATGTTGACCTCGTGGTCGGAGGTGTCGACGCCGGCGCTGTTGTCGATGGCGTCGGTGTTGACCTTGCCGCCCTGGCCCTCGGGGCCGCCGGAGCGGGCGAACTCGATGCGGCCGAGCTGGGTCGCGCCGAGGTTGCCGCCCTCGCCGATCACCTTGGCGCGCACGTCCTGGCCGTCGACGCGGATGGCGTCGTTGGCCTTGTCTCCGACGTCGGCGTTCGACTCGGCCGAGGACTTGACGTACGTGCCGATGCCGCCGTTCCACAGCAGGTCGACGGGCGACTGGAGGATCGCCTTCATCAGCTCGGCCGGGGTCAGCTTGGTGATCCCGTCCTCGATGCCGAGGGCGGCCCTGACCTGCGCGTTGATCGGGATCGACTTGGCGCTGCGGGGGTGGACGCCGCCGCCCGCGGAGAGCAGCGAGGTGTCGTAGTCGGCCCAGGACGAGCGGGGCAGCTCGAAGAGGCGGCGGCGCTCGGCGTACGAGACGGCCGCGTCGGGGTTCGGGTCGAGGAAGATGTGCCGGTGGTCGAAGGCGGCGACCAGGCGGATGTGCTCGGAGAGCAGCATGCCGTTGCCGAAGACGTCGCCGGACATGTCGCCGACGCCGACGACGCGGAAGTCCTCGGTCTGGGTGTCGTGGCCCAGCTCGCGGAAGTGGCGCTTGACGGACTCCCAGGCGCCGCGGGCGGTGATGCCCATGCCCTTGTGGTCGTAGCCGGCCGAGCCGCCGGAGGCGAACGCGTCGCCGAGCCAGAAGCCGTACGCCTCCGCGACCCCGTTGGCGATGTCGGAGAAGGTCGCGGTGCCCTTGTCGGCGGCGACGACCAGGTAGGTGTCGTCCTCGTCGTGGCGGACCACGTCGACCGGTGGCACGACCTCGCCCGCGACCAGGTTGTCGGTGATGTCGAGCAGGGCCGAGATGAACGTCTTGTACGAGGCGATGCCCTCGGCCATCCAGGCGTCCCGGTCCACGCTCGGGTCCGGGAGCTGCTTGGCGACGAAGCCGCCCTTGGCGCCGACGGGCACGATGACGGTGTTCTTCACCATCTGCGCCTTGACCAGGCCGAGGATCTCGGTGCGGAAGTCCTCGCGCCGGTCGGACCAGCGCAGACCGCCGCGGGCGACCTTGCCGAAGCGCAGGTGGACGCCCTCGACGCGCGGCGAGTACACCCAGATCTCGAAGGCGGGGCGCGGGGCCGGCAGGTCGGGGATGGCCTGCGGGTCGAACTTCATCGACACGTAGGAGTGCGGCCGGCCCTCACTGTCCTTCTGGAAGAAGTTCGTGCGCAGGGTGGCCTTGATGACGGTGAGGAAGGAGCGCAGGATGCGGTCCTCGTCCAGGCTGGCGACCTGGTCGAGGGCGGCGTCCAGCTCTTCGAGGAGCGCGTCGATCAGCTCGGTGCCGGCGCGCTGGCGCTCCGGCGCCATCCGCGCCTCGAAGAGGTTGACGAGCAGCCGGGTGGTGTGGACGTTGTTGCGGAGGGTGTCCTCCATGTAGTCCTGGCTGAAGGTCGCGCCGGCCTGCCGCAGGTACTTGGCGTAGGCGCGCAGCACCATCGCCTCGCGCCAGTTCAGGCCGGCGGAGAGGACGAGGGAGTTGAAGCCGTCGTTCTCGGCCTCGCCGGTCCAGGTGGCGGCGAAGGCCTCCTGGAAGCGCTCGCGGGCGTCGTCGCCCAGGGTGACGCCGTTGCCGTTGGTGGCCGGGAGCCGCAGGCCGAAGTCGTAGATCCAGGCGTGGGTGCGGTCGGCGCAGCGCAGCTCGTAGGGGCGCTCGTCGGTGACCTCGACGCCGAGCCGGTTGAGGACCGGCAGGACGGCGGAGAGGGAGATCTGGTCGCCCGTCTTGTAGATCTTGAAGCGGCGCTCGCCGGGGCCCGCGAGGACGGGCTCGTAGAGGGAGAGCGAGAAGTCCTTGTCGCTGTCGGCGAGGGCTTCCAGGTGGACCAGGTCGGAGACGGCGGCGCGCGGCGAGTGGTCGGCCTTGTAGCCCTCGGGGAAGGCGTGGCCGTAACGGCGCAGCAGCTCGGCGGCGCGCTCCTCGCCCAGCTCGGCGTTGAGCGCCTCGCCGAAGCCGTCGGCCCAGGAGCGGGCGGCCTCGACGAGCCGGCCCTCGATGCGCTCGACGTCGGCGTCGGTGAGCTTGGCCAGCTCGGTGCCGGGCTCGACGCGGACGACGAAGTGCAGCCGGGAGAGGATCGACTCGGTGTTCCAGGCGGTGAAGTCGACGCTGGTGCCGCCCAGCTCCTCCTTCAGGATGTCGATGATCCGCAGCCGGACGCGGGTGGTGTAGCGGTCGCGCGGCAGGTAGACGAGGGCCGAGTAGTAGCGGCCGTACTCGTCCTGGCGCAGGTAGAGCCGCAGCCGGCGCCGCTCCTGGAGGTAGAGGACGCTGGTGACGACGGACTGGAGCTGGTCGACCGGGGTCTGGAACAGCTCGTCGCGCGGGTAGGTCTCCAGGATCTGGAGCAGGTCGCGGCCGTCGTGGCTGTTCGGGGAGAAGCCGGCGCCGGCCAGGACCTCCTGGACCTTGCGCTTGACGACGGGGACGCGGCGGACGGACTCGGTGTAGGCGGCCGAGGAGAAGAGGCCGAGGAAGCGCCGCTCGCCGACGACGTTGCCGGCGGCGTCGAACTTCTTCACGCCGATGTAGTCGAGGTACGAGGGCCGGTGCACGGTCGCCCGGCTGTTGGCCTTCGTCAGGATCAGCAGCTTGTGCTCGCGGGCCTTGGCGCGGGCGTCGGCGGGCAGCCGGCTGAAGGAGGGCGACACGGGGTGGGCGTGGTGGCCCTCGTCGTCGCCGGAGTGGTGCGGGTCGGAGCGCAGGATGCCGAGGCCGGTGCCGGGCACGGCGGCCAGGGCGTCGCCGTCGACCAGCTCGTACTCGCGGTAGCCGAGGAAGGTGAAGTGGTCGTCGGCGAGCCAGCGCAGCAGCTCGCGGGCCTCCTCCACCTCGGTGGGGCGCAGGTCGGAGGCGGTGGGCTCGTCGGCGAGGCCGTCCGCGATGCGCAGTGCGGCGTCGCGCATCTTCTCCCAGTCCTCGACGGTCTCGCGGACGTCGGACAGGACGCGCAGCAGGTCGGCGGTGATCTGCTTGAGGTCGGCGCGGTCGGTCTCGCGGTCGATCTCGACGTGGATCCAGGACTCGGTGAGCGCGTCGTGCGGCAGTTCGCCCTCGATCTGGGCCGACAGGACCTCGATGAGCTTGCCGGTGACGTCGCGGCGGACGAGGACCTGCGGGTGGATCACGACGTGGATGCCGCGGCCCTGGCGGGACAGCTCGTTGGTGACGGAGTCGACGAGGAAGGGCATGTCGTCGGTGACGACCTCGACGACGGAGTGGCTGCTGGTCCAGCCGTTCTCCTCGACCGTCGGGGTGTGGACGCGCACGTTCGCCGTGCCCTGCGGACGGTTCTCCGCCAGGCGGTAGTGGGAGAGGGCGGCGCCGAATACGTCGACCGGGTCCCGGTCGGACAGGTCCTCGGGCGCGGTGTGCAGGTAGTAGCGCTGGAGGTACTCGAGCACGGTGTCGCCGTCCGGGCGCTCGCCCGAACCGTCCGGCCCCGTCGGGAGTCGCCCCCCGACCGGGCTGTGCTCAGCTACCCGGGCGGCCCTTTCGAGCAGCTCGGCCTTGGCTTCGTCCAGCTTGGTCTGCATGTCCTCTGACTCCTGGCCGCGCGCCGTTGCGCGACATCGGTGGAAGGAAGGGCACCACGCCTCCACGCCGTGTTCCCGTGGAAGACGGCGTCATGCCCGGATGAGAGAAGCCCGGATCGTCGTCGGCCACTGGCCGTGGCGCGTCCGGGCGGAGGGGATCGGCGCACGCACGGTCGGCCCGGCCGCCGGAGCGGGTCGGGCGGCAGCCGGGGGCTTCACTGCCCCCTCGGCGTATCGCGCTGATCACGACGAAAGCCTATCGCTCCCGACCCCCGCCCCGTCATGAGCCGTATGTGTACAAAAGAGGGGGTGGAAGTTTGACGTTATGGACAGCGACACATGTCCTCAGGGCACGGCATCCGACCTTCTGCGAGCTGGGAGAGCCATGGCGAGGATCCTGATCGTGACCGGGGACGCGGCGGAGTCGCTGGAGGTGCTGTACCCCTACCAGCGTCTCCTGGAGGAGGGGTACGAGGTGGACATCGCGGCCCCGGCCCGCAAGACGCTGCGGTTCGTGGTCCACGACTTCGAGCCCGGCTTCGACACGTACACCGAGAAGCCCGGCTACACCTGGCCCGCCGACCTGGCCTTCTCCGAGGTGGATCCGGGGGCGTACGCGGCGGTGGTGATCCCGGGCGGCCGGGCGCCGGAGTACCTGCGCAACGACCCGGAGCTGCGCAAGATCCTCAAGGCCTTCTTCGACGCGGACAAGCCGGTCGCGCAGATCTGCCACGGCCCGCTCCTGACGGCGGCGACCGGCGGTCTGGAGGGGCGCCGGGTCACGGCCTATCCGGCCCTGGAGCTCGACATGCAGGCGGCGGGGGCGTCCTTCCAGGACACGGCGGCCGTGGTGGACGGCCTGCTGGTCTCCTCCCGGGCGTGGCCGGACCACCCGGTCTGGATGCGGGAGTTCCTGAAGGTCCTCAGGTCGAGGGGCTGAGGGCTCCGGTCGTACGGATGGTCGTACGGGGCGGAGGGGCGGTCAGACCAGCTCCTCCGCCACGGCGACCGCCTCCGCGAGGGAGTCGACCACCGGCACCCCCACCCGCTCCAGGGAGGCGCGGCTGTGCGAGCCGCCGGTGTAGAGCACGGCCTTCGCGCCGACGTGCGCGGCGGCGAGCGCGTCGTCCGCCGCGTCGCCGATGACGACCACCTGCTCGACCCTGATCCCCTCCAGGGCGGCGAGGTGGCGCACCATGTGCCCGGACTTGCCGTCCGTGGAGGCGTCGGGCCGCCCGTCCATGCGCAGGAACCGCTCCGCGATCCCGTGCCGCCGCACGAGGGGGACGAGGTCGGAGTGCGGGGCGAGCGAGAGCAGCGACTGCGTGAAGCCGGAGGCCTGCCGGGCCGCGAGCAGCTCGGCGGCGCCGAGGGTCAGGCCGCAGCTCTCGGCCCGCTCCCAGTAGTGCCGGTGGAAGACGCCGTCCATGCGGGTCCACTCGGCGTCGGTGGGCAGCCGGCCCATGAGCCGCTCGTAGAACTTGGGCACCGGCACCATGTACAGCTCGCGGTACCGCTCCAGCGTGAGCGGTTCGAGCCCCAGCTCGGCGAAGGCGGCGTTCGTCGCCCCGATGACCGCGTCGATGTCGTCGAGCAGCGTGCCGTTCCAGTCCCAGACCAGGTGCTTTCCGTGCTTCCCCATGGAAGGACGGTACCCGCAGCCTCGGACGGCGAAGAGCCCGGAGGCCTCCGGAAGGCGCTCCGGGGCCTCAGCCCAGCAGCGCGGGAACCTCCTGCACCCCGAACCACAGCAGTTCGTGGTCCTCGGCGCCGTCCACGGCGGACCGCGCGTCGTCGTCGCCCCGCTCGGCCGCCTCCAGCGCGTCCGCCGCCGCCCTGACGTCCGCCTCGGCCTCGTCCGCATCGGCGTGCACGGCCGCGGCCTTGGACAGGGGTACGGCTCCGGCGATCCGGACCGCACCGATCGCGTCGGGGTCCGCGACCGCGTCCTTGTCGGCCACGTCGACGGCGACGACGATCCGGCGCCGGGGCGCCCCGGGGTCGGCGGCGAGCAGCCGCAGGGAGGCGGCGGCGGCCCGGCCGAGCGCCGCGTACTCCAGCTCCTCGATGTCGTCGGAGGCGTACCACTCGCGCAGCGCGGGGGTCACGGCATAGGCGGTCAGCGGGCCGGGACCCAGCTCGCCCGCCTTGTGCGCCTGTGCGAGACCGGGGAGGGTCAGGGGGACGTAGACGCGCATCGACTGGCCGCTTTCGTAGAGGGAGAGATCCCAGGATACGTGCGGAGTCCCCCTTCGGGGCGGCGGCCCGAAGTTGCCGTCCGTCCACCCCGGGAGCCCGTACGCCGCACCCCGGAGACCCGATTTCCGACCGCGTCACCCGGATAGGTGATCCTCCTCCGACCCACCCGGGAACGTCCGTCCCCTTGCGACCCCCCGGGCCTCCGCCGTACAAGATCCCCAACGGTAGTTACTGACTGGTACCAGCCGGTTACGCAACGACAGGGGACCTCCATGACCGCCACGCTCACGACGACCGCCACGACGCCGTCGGCCACTGTCCGGGCCACGCGCCCGGCCGACACCCTCAGCGGGACCGCGACACAGACCCCCGCGCCCGCCACACCCCCGGCCGACATCCCCAGCACGACCGCGACACAGCCCCCCGCACCCGCCTTCCCGGACACGGCTCCGGCCACCGTCCCCGCGCCCCGGGCGGCCATGCCCGCCGCGCTCCCGGCCACCTCGCCCACCACCGACCGCGCCGCGGCCGGCGCCTTCCCGGCCACGGGCACGGCCGTCGGCCCCGCTCCGGCACCGGCCGTCGTACCCCTTCCCCTCGCGGGCGACTCCCGGCGCCCCCGCGCCCCGCGCCCCCGTACCGCCCCCGGCGGGCCCGCCGGTACCCGGCCGCGCGGGGGCGCGGGCAGTCGCCCGCGTACGCCCGGGCGCGGCGCGCCCCGCGCGCTCCCGCCGCACACCGTCTTCGCGGAGCGCCTGCTCGCCGTCCTGAGCGGGGAGCGGCCGGTGCACTGGATGCTCGGCCACACCCTCGGAGAGGCGTACGAGCAGCTCGTCCGGCTCGCCCCGGGGACGCCCCTGCGCTCGCCCGGCCCCCGCCCGGTCCTGCGCCGCTGCTCGGTCCAGGCGCACCCCGCCCAGGGCGCCGTCGAGGCCTTCGCGACCATCGCCACCGGCGCCCGCGTGCGGGCGATGGCGTTCCGCCTGGAGCGCGGCGACGACCAGCGCTGGCGCTGCGCGGCCGTGGAGCTCGACGGCCTGGGCACGGCCGCCGCCCACCGCACATGACGGCGGAGGGGCCGCCCACCCCACCGGGTGGACGGCCCCTCGTACGCCGAAGGCTCAGCGCGTCACTTCTTGCGACGGCGCCCGCCGCCCGCGTTCTTCTGCGCCTTGCGGCGCTCCGCGCGGGTCAGTCCGTCGCCGGAGTCCGGCTCGCCGGAGGAGAAGTCGCCCTCGACGACGCCGCCGTCGCCGTCCACGGTCGGCGCGGAGAAGTGCAGCCGGTCCGGCCGCTGCGGGGCGTCGAGCCCCTTGGCGCGGATCTCCGGACGCCCGGCACCGGCCGGCACCGCGTCGCCCTTGTCGAGCGAGGGGGCCGCCTGCACCGGGACCTCCTCGACCTGCTGCTCGACCTGGACCTCCAGGTTGAACAGGTAGCCGACGGACTCCTCCTTGATGCCCTCCATCATGGCGGTGAACATGTCGAAGCCCTCGCGCTGGTACTCGACCAGCGGGTCCTTCTGCGCCATGGCGCGCAGGCCGATGCCCTCCTGGAGGTAGTCCATCTCGTAGAGGTGCTCGCGCCACTTGCGGTCCAGGACGGACAGCACCACGCGCCGCTCCAGCTCGCGCATGATCTCGGAGCCGAGCTGCTTCTCGCGCGCCTCGTACTGCTCGTGGATGTCGTCCTTGATGGACTCGGCGATGAACTCGGCGGTGATGCCCGCCCGGTCCCCGGCCGCGTCCTCCAGGTCCTCCACGGTGACCTTCACCGGGTAGAGCTGCTTGAACGCGTTCCACAGGCGGTCGAGGTCCCACTCCTCCGCGAAGCCCTCGGCGGTCTCCTGGCGGATGTAGTCGTCGATCGTGTCGTCCATGAAGTGCTGGATCTGCTCGCGCAGGTCCTCGCCCTCCAGGACGCGGCGGCGCTCGCCGTAGATGACCTCGCGCTGCCGGTTGAGGACCTCGTCGTACTTCAGGACGTTCTTGCGGGTCTCGAAGTTCTGCGTCTCGACCTGCGACTGCGCGGAGGCGATCGCGCGGGTGACCATCTTGTTCTCGATCGGCACGTCGTCCGGCACGTTGGCCATGGCCATCACGCGCTCGACCATCTGCGCCTTGAACAGGCGCATCAGGTCGTCGCCGAGGGAGAGGTAGAAGCGGGACTCGCCGGGGTCGCCCTGACGGCCGGAACGGCCGCGGAGCTGGTTGTCGATGCGGCGGGACTCGTGGCGCTCGGTGCCCAGGACGTACAGGCCGCCGAGCTCCTTGACCTCCTCGAACTCGGCCTTCACGGCCTTCTCGGCGCGCTCCAGGGCGCCGGGCAGGGCCGCGGCCCACTCCTCGACGTGCTCGACCGGGTCCAGGCCCGCCTGGCGCAGCTCGGCCTCGGCGAGGTCGTCCGGGTTGCCGCCGAGCTTGATGTCCGTACCGCGGCCGGCCATGTTCGTGGCGACGGTGACGGCCCCGCGGCGACCGGCCTGGGCGACGATGCTGGCCTCGCGCTCGTGGTGCTTGGCGTTGAGGACCTCGTGCGGGACGCCGCGCTTGGAGAGCTGCTGCGAGAGGTACTCGGACTTCTCGACGGAGGTGGTGCCGACCAGGATCGGCTGGCCCTTCTCGTGCTTCTCCGCGATGTCGTCGACGACGGCGGCGAACTTGGCGACCTCGGTCCGGTAGATCAGGTCCGACTGGTCCTTGCGGATCATCGGCTTGTTCGTCGGGATCGGGACGACGCCGAGCTTGTAGATCTGGTGGAACTCGGCGGCCTCGGTCATGGCCGTACCGGTCATGCCGGACAGCTTGTCGTACAGGCGGAAGAAGTTCTGGAGGGTGATCGTGGCGAGGGTCTGGTTCTCGTCCTTGATCGGCACCCCCTCCTTCGCCTCGATCGCCTGGTGCATGCCCTCGTTGTAGCGGCGGCCGGCGAGGATGCGGCCGGTGTGCTCGTCGACGATCATGACCTCGCCGTCGATGACGACGTAGTCCTTGTCCTTCTTGAACAGTTCCTTCGCCTTGATGGCGTTGTTCAGGTAGCCGACGAGCGGGGTGTTCACCGACTCGTAGAGGTTGTCGATGCCCAGCCAGTCCTCGACCTTGGCGACGCCCGCCTCGTGGATGGCGACGGTGCGCTTCTTCTCGTCGACCTCGTAGTCGCCGGTCTCCTCGATGCCCTTCAGCTGGTTGCCGGGCTCGCCCTTGGTCAGGCGGGTGACCAGCTTGGCGAAGTCGCCGTACCACTTGGTGGCCTGGTCGGCGGGGCCGGAGATGATCAGCGGCGTACGGGCCTCGTCGACGAGGATGGAGTCGACCTCGTCGACACAGGCGAAGTTGTGGCCGCGCTGGACGAGCTCGTCCTTGGACCACGCCATGTTGTCGCGGAGGTAGTCGAAGCCGAACTCGTTGTTCGTGCCGTAGGTGATGTCGCAGTTGTACTGCTCGCGGCGCTGGGCCGGCGTCATGTTGGCGAGGATGCAGCCGACGTTCAGGCCGAGGAAGCGGTGGACCCGGCCCATCAGCTCGGAGTCGCGCTCGGCCAGGTAGTCGTTGACCGTGATCAGGTGCACGCCCTTGCCGGAGAGCGCGTTGAGGTACGCCGGGAGGGTGCCGACGAGGGTCTTGCCCTCACCGGTCTTCATCTCGGCGACGTAGCCGAGGTGGAGGGCGGCGCCGCCCATCAGCTGGACGTCGTAGTGGCGCTGACCGAGGACGCGCTTGGCGGCCTCGCGCACCGTCGCGAAGGCCTCGGGCATCAGGTCGTCGAGGCTCTCACCGTCGGCGTACCGCTGCTTGTACTCGTCGGTGAGCGCCCGCAACTCGGCGTCGGAGAGGTTGACGAAGTCCTCTTCGATGGAGTTGACCTGGTCCGCGATGCGGTGCAGTTTGCGCAGGATCTTGCCTTCGCCTGCACGCATGAGCTTGTTGAAGACGGACACTGAGGCTGGTCTCCTTGCCGGTCGGGCCTGGCACTAGGTCTTGTCATGGACACGAGCGCGGGGCACGGCAGGTGGTCCCCACCGCAACGGCCATCGTAAGCGAGACCGCCCTCCCACAGGGAGGCCCGCAGTGCCGGAGCCGTACGCCCGCCCGGAAGGAGAACGCACGAGGTGGGCGGAAGGTGCCGCCCCATCCGAAAAGTGTTCGCTTCGGCCCGGCCCGGTCACCACAATCCCCGCATGGAGCCGATCACCCTCACCACCGACCGCCTGCGGCTGCGCAACCCCGTCCCGGGCGACGCCGACGCCGTGTACGCGATCTGCCAGGACCCTGCCATCCTGCGCTGGACCACCGTCCCCGACCCCTACACCCGGCAGGACGCCGACTTCTTCCTGAACCGCCTGGTGCCCGACGGCTGGCGCGAGGACACCGAGTACACCTTCGCCGCCGAGCCGCTGGCCGGGGGCCCGCTGCTCGCCGCGGCCGGCCTGAGCAACCGCGGCCCGGGCATCTGGGAGGTCGGCTACTGGCTGGCCCCGGACCACCGCGGCCACGGCCACATGACCGAGATCGTCCGCGCCCTGGCCCACTGGGCCTTCACCGGCCTCGGCTGCACCCGCCTGGTGTGGCGCGCCGAGGTGGGCAACACCGGCTCGCGCGCGGTGGCCGAACGCGTCGGCTTCGTCGTGGAGGGCGTCCAGCGCGCCGGCCTGCCCAACAAGGGCACGCTCCGGGACTGCTGGACCGGCGCCCTGCTCCCCTCCGACTTCGGCCTGCCGAGCCCCCTGCCGTACCTGCCCGCGCGCGAGCACCCGGTGACCTGACGCGCTCCCGCTCCGGCCGCCGGTGCCGGGCCGCCGTTCCCGGGCTGTCAGTGCCGGGGCCTAGGGTGCGGTCATGACGACTGTGCCGCGCCCCGCCGCCGAACTGTCCGCCGACGAAGCCCGCAGGATCGCGCTGCGCGCCCAGGGGTTCCTGGGCGCGCCCGACCGCCGCGCCGGCGTGCGCGGGGTGCTGCGGAGCCTCGGCCAGGTCCAGCTCGACACCATCTCGGTCCTGGCCCGCTCGCACGAGCTGATCCCGTACGCGCGCCTGGGCGCCGTGGGCCGCACGACGGTGGAGGAGGCGTACTGGACGGGGGCGCACGCCTTCGAGTACTGGTCGCACGCGGCCTGCGTGCTGCCCGTCGAGGAGTGGCCGCTCTTCGCCTTCCGCCGGCGCGCCTACCGCGACCGCCCGCACTGGGGCCACGAGCTGTCCCCCGGGGCGTACGACAAGGTGATCGCCCAGCTGCGGGACGAGGGCCCGCGCACGGCGACCGAGCTGGGCGGCGCGAAGAACAAGGGCGAGTGGTGGGACTGGTCCGACTCCAAGATCGCCGTGGAGCGGGCGCTGATGCACGGCAAGGTGGTGGTCGTCGAGCGGCGCGGCTGGAAGCGGGTGTACGACCTGGCCGAGCGGGCGATCCCGGAGGCGCTGCGCCACGACGACCTGGACGACGCCGAGTGCGTGCGGCGTCTGGTGCGGCAGGCGGGCGAGGCGCTCGGCGTGGGCACGCGCGCGGACATCGCCGACTACCACCGGCTCAAGGGCGAGCAGTTCGACGCGGCGGTCGAGGCGTCGGGGCTCGTGCCGGTGACGGTGGCGGGCTGGGGGAAGCCGGCCTGGGCGGACCCGGCGGCCCTGGCGACCGAGCCGCGCGGCCGGCACCGCACGACGCTGCTCTCGCCGTTCGACTCGCTGATCTGGGAGCGGGCCCGCACGGAGCGGATCTTCGGCTTCACGCACCGCCTGGAGGCGTACGTGCCGAAGCAGAAGCGGGTCCACGGCTACTTCGCGATGCCGGTCCTTGCGGGGGGCCGCCTGGTGGGCCGGGTGGACCCGGCGCGCGAGGGCCGCACGCTGGTGGCCCGCCAGATCACCCTGGACGGCCCCAAGGCGGTCCCGGCGGTGGCCCGTGCCCTGCGCGAGGCGGCCGAGTGGGTCGGCTGCGACACGGTCACGATCCTCCCGGACCGCGTGAACCTCCCGACCCTGGCCCCGGAGCTGGTACGGGAACTGGGCTGAGGCCCGAAAGCCGCGGCGGCCCCGGACGCACCGGGGCTACCGGATCTCCGGGATCTTCTCTCTCATCGCACTGCATCCCCCCGGGGGCGACCCCCGGACCCCCGGACCCCCGGACCCCCGGACCCCCGGACCCCCGGCAGGAGCGTCCCCGGGCGGGAGCCTCAGCGAATCTCCAGGATCTTCTCTCTCATCGCGTACACCACCGCCTCCATCCGGGAGTGCAGCTGAAGCTTCTCCAGGATGTTCCGGACGTGGTTCTTCACCGTGTTCTCGGAGATGAACAACTCCTTGGCGATGTCCCGGTTGTTCATCCCGGTCGCCACGAGCTTGAGGACCTCCAGCTCGCGGTCGGTCAGCCGGGGCGCGGGCACGAGCCTGCGCTCGTCGGTCCGCTGGATCATCGACTTGAACTCGGTGAGGAGCTTGGACGCCATGGAGGGGCTGATCTGCGACTGCCCGTCCGCGACCGCGCGGATCGCCGTCGCGACCTCGTCGGTGGAGATCTCCTTGAGCAGGTAGCCGGTGGCCCCCGCCTTGATCGCCTCGTAGAGGTCGGCCTCCTCGTCGCTGATCGTCAGCATGATGATCTTCGCGCTGGGGGCCACCTCCTTGATGCTGGTGCACGCCTCGATGCCGCCGCGCCGGGGCATCCGCACGTCCATCAGGACGATGTCCGGCAGCAGATCGGCCGCCTTTTCGACGGCCTCGGCCCCGTCACCGGCCTCACCGACGACCTGAATGCCCTCCTCGTGGAAGAGAACGATCTCCAGACCGCGCCGGAAGAGGGCGTGGTCGTCCACGACGAGGACCCGGATCGGTTCCTCGCGGGACGCACCGCTGTCCGAATCCGATCCCTCCGGGACCGACTCACCGTGCTCCTGCCCGCTGAGCACCGGCCCGAAGCTGTCCGCCATCGTTCCTCCCCCTGAAGGCCGTGGCCTGAATTCGTTTCCGGTCCTCCAACCGGTGCCCAGGAAGCACCGGTTGGCGTGCACGCCATGATTTCATGCCCCGGCGGATGCGGGTCGATCCTCGGGCGCACGGGGGTGCCCCTGGGGGCGCGCCACGCGCTCCAGGGGCACCGTGAGGTGTGGATGGTGCGGGACGGCGGTCAGCCGCCGAGCGCACCGCCGGCGCCGCCGCCCTCGGCGAGCGGGTTGCTCTCGGCGAGCGGGTCGCTCTCCAGGTGGATGACGCCGTAGTCGTACGCGTGTCGCCGGTAGACGACGCTCGGCTGCTTGGTGTCGGAGTCGACGAAGAGATAGAAGTCGTGCCCGACCAGCTCCATCTCGTAGAGCGCCTGGTCGAGCGTCATCGGTGCGGCCTTGTGGGTCTTCTCGCGGACCACCAGCGGGCCGTCGCCCTGGACTTCGATCGAGCCCACCATCTTGGTGGGCACCTCGTCGGTCTCGTCGACGACGAGCCGGCCGTCCCCGTCGAACTGGGCGACGCCGGGCACGACGTCCCCGACCTCGGCGGCCGACAGCCGGCCGTTGCCACGGCGGGTGTACCGCTTGTCGTGCTGCTTGCGCAGTCGCGCCTCGAGCTTGTCGCTGGCGAGGTCGAGCGCTGCGTACGGGTCGCCTGCCGCAGCCTCCGCCCGGATCACCGGGCCGCGGGAGTGAAGGGTGATCTCCACGCGGTCGGACCGGTCGGCCTGCCGCGGGTTGTGTTCCTTGGACACCTCGACGTCGAGGCTGATCACCTTGCCGTCGAGCTTCTGGATCTTCTCCAGCTTCAGCTTCTCGGCCACGTGCTTGCGGAACCGCTCGGGCACCTCGGTCTTGCGGCCCTTGACGACGATGTCCACGCAGAACTCCGTTCCCGGATCGCCCGGATCGGCTCCTCGGCCGCCGGGCATCTCCCTTTGCACCAGACTCCGGATGGATTACCGGAGCTCGGACTCGGCGACTTTCACCTCCTCCTCCCCGGTCGGGAAGATCCCCACCCCTTCGCCAGGAGGTTAATTCGCCCTGAACTCCTGTCCAGAGGCGCAACCATGTATTCGGTGAGGGGACGGCTTTCGCCATTCCTCACAACCGAACATAGCCCCTTCGGACGGGTGTCGGCACCCGCTGCCGCGACATACCTCCGTTCGGGCGTTTTCACCTCTCACCACCTGCAACGATCCAAGATCTTGGAGAGTTCCGGTTTATTTCGAACGAAGCGGGAGAAGATGCGATCACAGCCGCCGCCCGCTGTTCGAATCCGTGCTGCGCGGAAGCGGCCGCTAAACCGTGCGGTATTTCAGAAATGAACGAAAGGTGTACGGCTCCGAGGGCGCGGGCCGCCTCCGCCAGCGAGGCGCCGGTGGTCATCAGGTCGTCCACGAGCACCACCGTCCCCGCCGGGTTTCCCGTTTCCGCAGCCCCTCCCGCACGTGCCGCCGCCAGGAGCCGCGCACCGCCCGGCACGACCTCCAGGGCCCCGGAGAGGTTCGCGAGCCGCCCGCGCGCCCCGAGCCCGGCCTGGTCCGCCACGTACCGCCGCTGCCGTAGTACGGGCGCCACCCGCGCGTCCCGCCCCGCCCGCCGCAGCCGGGCGGCCGCGGCCAGGGCGATCCGCCGCGTCGGATCGTGCCCGCGCGCCCGCACGGAGCGCCGCGAGGACGGCACCGGTACGAGGAGCAGCGGCCCTCCCCCGGCGCCCGCCACGGCCTCGGCGGCGGCCTCCACGGCCCCGGCCAGGGCATCGCCCAGGGGCCCGGCGAGCCCGAGCGCCCCGCGCTCCTTGTGGGCGAGGAGCACCTCCCGTACGGCACCGGTGTACGGCGCGGCCGCGTGGACCGCGGGCAGGCCGGCGGGCTCGGGCGCCGGACGCACCCGGCGCGGTCCCGTCCCGGTCAGCGCCGCCGCGCACTCCGGGCACAGCTCGGTCCGCGGTCTGCCGCAGCCTCCGCAGGCGACCGGCAGCACCAGCCCGGCGATCTCGCGCCACCACCCCCGCATGGCTCCACTGTGCGCCTTCCCGCGCTCCCCGGCCACCCCTGTGGAAAACCCCTCGCCGACCGCCGCCCCCGGCACCCGGAGTACGTCAGGTGCGCCCCGCGCGGGCGGGCACGGGCACTTGCGGGGAGGGGCTCTACCCGGGGTAGACCGGCGAGTCCCCGTCCTTCACCACCGGCTGCCAGTTCGTCCCCGGCGGCAGCCGCACGATGCCGTCCTCGGAGTCGGCCACCATGGGCGTGTCCAGCGACTCGGTGTGCGGCGCGGACACCGAGGTCACCCCGTTCAGACCGGGGAGCACCGAGGTCGCGGAGGTCGAGCCGTCCGTCTGGAGATAGCGGATCTGCTGCACGCCGCCCGCCTCCTTGCCGACCACGACGAGCCGGCTGGGCCCGGCCCAGGAGACGGCCGTGACCGACTCCATCCGGGGGGCGGCGGGCTGGAGGTCCACCACCGAGACGGTGCTCTCCCCGTCCGTCGTGCGCCGTTCGATCCGGCCGATCTGCAGGGTGGTGCGCTCGCCCCGCTTGACCACCAGGGCGATCCGGACGCCGTCGGCGGAGACCCGCAGCGACTCGATCCGGTCGTCCTCCAGCCACGGCGTGCGGACCTCGACGGGCTCCCCGGTGCCGCCCGGCACCATCCACAGCCGGCGCTCGGCGGGGTTCCGGTCGGCGACCCACAGATCGCCCCGTCCGCCCCAGCTGGGCGCGGAGAGACGGTCCTCGGGCCGGACGCCCCTGCTGGACAGGACCGGCTGCCGGGAGCCCTCCTCCGTGGCGGCCTCCGTGGCGATCGAGGAGACGAACAGCCGCTGGCCGGGCCTGTCGACCCCGGCCGCCCGGGTCTCGCCCCGGTCGACGGCGATCGAACCGAGCGCCGGCGACGAGCCCTTGCCGAGCGGCCCCGGCACGTCGACCGGCGCGGCCGTCTCCTTGCCCGCGAGCACCAGCTTCTTCAGCTTGCCGTGCTCGTCGACGAAGTACGGCTTCTCGTCGAGGTCGGCCTCCTGGACCGCCGCGAACTCGGCCGCCTGCCCCCTGCCGAGCCGGCACTGCGACTCCGACTTGTTCAGGAGCTCCACCTGCTCGACCCGCACGGACGGCAGGTCGCGCAGCGTGAACAGCAGCTGCGCCGCCATCCGCCGGCACGCCGTCCCGTCGACCCGGTCCCCCGGGAACTCGAGCGGCACCTTCAGCGTGGACTGGTCGTCCGTCGTCAGGGTGGTGACGCCGTCCTTCAGCCGCGTGCGGGAGGGGAAGCTGGAGTCGACGGCCTGCTTCAGCCAGTTCGTCGGACCGTCGAGCAGCGCCTGGACGGTCTGGGTCACCGGATCCATGCGGGTGACCGGGTCCTGCCGCTGCCGGATGTAGACGGGGTCGGCGACGACCCAGTTCTCCCCGGAGGCGAAGTAGTACTTGTTGACCGACCGGTAGTTGCGGAGGAAGTCGGCCTCGCCGAGGACCAGGCCGGGCGGGAGGCTGTCGATGCGCCACTCCTTGCCCTTGCCGCCCGCCGTCGGCTGCTGCACGACCTGGATCGACCACAGGTAATCGGCGGGGCTGATCGGCTGGTACGCGTGGCGGGCGTCCACGGTCGCGATCTTGCGGCCGGCGAGCGAGTAGATCCGGCCTTCCTTGTCGGGGTCGGCGTTGCGGTCGGTCTGCTTGCGGCTGGGCGCGGTGGCGAGCACGGTGATGCTCTGCTCCGGCTTCCAGGTGGCCGCGGCCTTCTTCGTCAGGTACTTGCGGGCGGTGGCGAACTCGGGGTCGTCACTGGTCATGGCCTCCAGGAAGCCGTCGACGATCTCGCCCGGGTCCGCGTTCTCGCGGGGGGCCACGGCGTAGACCCGCACCTGCGAGTCGCCCGTGTTGGAGCCCTTCACCGTCTGGACCTTCCCGCTGTCGGGCATCGAGGCGCAGCCGCCCGCCAGGAGCGCGCCGCACGCGGCCAGCAGCGTCGAGCGTGCGATCCGTCCCCGCCCCGCGTGCTCCGTTCGGGAGTCAGCGCCCACGTGTCCCGTCCTCCTGCTCCGCGTTCCCGCTTCCGTTCCCGTTGCGGCCGGCCGCCGCCGTACCCGACGCGTGGCCGTCGGTGTCCGCGGCCGCCCGCGCCACCACCCGGGCACCGCTGCCGGGCAGCGCCGTCGGATCGACGGTCGCCCGGGGTGCCCCGGGCAGCCTCGGCGGTACGGGGAGCGGCTGCCGGTCCCCGGCGGACTGTGCCGGCACCGCCGTCCGGCGGGCGCTCTCCCGGGCCTGCCCGGCGGCCTGCTCGCGGTTGCGGCGCGAGTCCTCGGGCTCCAGGGGTATCGGGGAGCCCCGCAGCGGCTCGTCCGCCGTACGCGGCAGGGTGAGCCGGAACTGCGAACCGCCACCGGGCTCGCCCCAGGCCTGGAGCCAGCCGCCGTGCAGCCGTGCGTCCTCGACGGCGATCGACAGGCCGAGTCCGGTGCCGCCGGTCGTACGGGCGCGGGCCGGGTCCGCGCGCCAGAAGCGGTTGAACACCCGGGTCGCCTCGCCCGGCTTCAGTCCGACGCCGTAGTCGCGGACGGCGACGGCGACGGCCCCGCCCGCGGCGGCCAGCTTCACCACCACGTCCCGGCCCTCGCCGTGCTCGACGGCGTTGACGACCAGGTTGCGCAGCACCCGCTCGACGCGGCGGGCGTCCGCCTCGGCCACCACGGGCTGCTGGTCGCCTACGACCACGATCCGGGTGTTCTTGCGCTCGGCGAGGGGCTCGGCGCCGCCTATGACCCGGCGCACGACCTGCCGCAGGTCTATCGGCTCGGCCTCCAGGGCGGCCGCGCCCGCGTCGAAGCGGCTGATCTCCAGGAGGTCGGAGAGCAGCGACTCGAAGCGGTCGAGCTGGTCGCCGAGGAGCTCGGCGGAGCGGGCGGTGACGGGGTCGAAGTCGACGCGGGCCTCGTGGATGACGTCGGCCGCCATCCGGACCGTGGTCAGCGGGGTGCGCAGCTCGTGCGAGACGTCCGAGACGAACCGCCGCTGCATCCGCGACAGCTCCTCCAGCTGCTGGATCTTGAGCTGGAGGTTCTGCGCCATCTTGTTGAAGGCCTCGCCGAGCCGCGCGATGTCGTCCTCGCCGGTGACCTTCATCCGCTCCTGGAGGCGCCCGGCCGAAAGCCGCTCGGCGATCCCGGCGGCCATCCGCACGGGCGTGACGACCTGGCGCACCATGAGCCAGGCGATGGCCCCGAGCAGCACCACGACGAAGAGCCCGGCGGTCGCCAGGGTGCCCTTGACCAGGGCGAGGGAGTCGTCCTCCTGCGACAGCGGGAAGAGGTAGTACAGCTCGTACTGGGTGCCCTCGGCGTCGTTCAGCCGCTTGCCGATCACCAGGCCGGGCTCGGACGCCTTGCTGCTGGTGTAGTGGATCCGCGTGAACTTCTGCAAGGTCTCGGTGCTCTGCGCCACCGAGTGCCGCAGGTCGCCGGGGATGCTCGCGACCGGGTCGACCTCGCCGGAGGCCCGGACGCCACGGCTCGCGGTGTCACCGGTGTCGAGGGAGAGCGCGACCACGTTGAAGGCGCTCTGCCCGCCGCTGGCCAGCTGCTCGACCAGCGTGGAGCGCCAGTTCACGGAGGCGCCGTCCCGCCCGTCGTCCGGCTGCCCGGGCGTCGCGGGGGTGGTCGCCGCCCGGTCCTGGGCGGCGGAGAACCCGCCGGCGGCCTGGCTCTGGGCGGCCTTCTCCTTGGCGTCGAGCAGCCCGTTGCGGACCTGCCCGATGACGACGATGCCGAGCAGCAGCACGACCCCGAGGGACATCAGCAGGGTGCCCGCGACGATCCTCAGCTGGATGTTCCGCCGCCACAGGCGCACGGCGGGCAGCAGGGGCCGGCGGATCCAGCGCGCGAAGAGCCGGAAGAACCGCCCTCCCCGCGAACCGTCCTGGAGGAGCCGTCCGCCGCGCGGCGGACGGCCGGAACGCGAGCCCCCCCGCCCCGGTCCGGCAGCCCGCCCCGTACGGCCTCCCGGGTCCCCGGGCTTCGGAGCAGCACTGCCCTTGCTCATGTCAGCTCGGTCCCGCCTTGTAACCGACGCCACGGACGGTCACCACGATCTCCGGGCGCTCGGGGTCCTTCTCGACCTTCGAGCGCAGCCGCTGGACGTGCACGTTCACCAGCCGGGTGTCGGCCGCGTGCCGGTAGCCCCACACCTGCTCCAGGAGGACTTCACGGGTGAAGACCTGCCACGGCTTGCGCGCGAGCGCGACCAGGAGGTCGAACTCGAGCGGGGTCAGGGCAATGGACTGGCCGTCCCGCTTCACGGAGTGCCCGGCCACGTCGATGACCAGGTCCCCGATGGTGAGCTGCTCGGGAGCTGGCTCCTCGGACCTCCGCAGCCGCGCCCGGATGCGGGCGACGAGCTCCTTCGGCTTGAACGGCTTCACGATGTAGTCGTCGGCGCCGGATTCCAGGCCCACGACCACGTCGACCGTGTCGCTCTTGGCCGTGAGCATGACGATCGGCACTCCCGACTCGGCCCGGATGAGCCGGCACACCTCGATGCCGTCCCTGCCGGGCAGCATCAGGTCGAGCAGCACCAGGTCGGGCTTCGCCTCCCTGAAAGCGGCAAGCGCCTTGTCACCGTCCGCGACGAACGACGGCTCGAACCCTTCACCCCGCAGCACGATGCCGAGCATCTCGGCCAGTGCGGTGTCGTCGTCGACGACAAGAACGCGTCCCTTCATATCGACATCATCCCATTAGCCAATCGTTACCTGCCGTGACCTGTCCCACAGCGCTTCCCCCTGTCAGGGTCGTGATCTTGTGGAGAACGACCCGCTCGGCCCGCTGCCGCACGGTTCGCGCGGCCGGATCGGGCATCCGCACAGTGTGCCGTCTGCCGCCCGCACAATGAAGGTCCGGACGAAGCTACGAACGACGAGACCGCTCCCGCCCACTGGCGGGTCCCGCGTGGCACGATGGCACCCGGCCCGCCGCCGTGTTCAGGTGTCGGCCGCCGTGACCGAGCCGGTTCGCCGATCCGGCACCGCGACCATTCCCACGAGGTGGACGACCGTGAACGACACTCCGGGCCGGACCTCGCCCGGATCCGCCCCTTCCGGCGACCAGGACGGCCCCGGCGTTCCCCGGCCCGCCGGCCCGGCCGACGTGAACGGCTCCACCTCCCAGTGGTCCAAGGACCAGCCGCCCGCCGGCCGGTGGTCCCCGCCCACCGGTCAGAACCCGCCCCCCGGCCCCGGCCGCAACTGGGGCGCCCCGCCCTCCCCCGCGCAGTGGGGCAGGCCGCCGGCCGCGAAGCCGGGCGTGATCCCGCTGCGCCCGCTGAGCATGGGCGAGATCCTCGACAGCGCGGTGAAGACCCTCCGCACCTACTGGCGCACGGTGCTGCCCGTCATGGCCGTGCTCGCGGTGCTCGCCCAGGTCACCCAGATCCTGGTCCAGCGCTACCTCGTCCCGCCGGCCCCGAAGGCCGACCCGGACGCCACCCCCGCCGAGGCGCTGAAGCAGCTCATCGATTCGACCCAGGCCTCCCTGATCAGCCTGGGGCCGACCATGGTCGTCTCCCTGGTGGCGCTGCTGATCAGCAGCGCCCTGCTGGCCGTCGTGGTCAGCAAGGCGGCCCTCGGCCGCCCGATCACCCTGGGAGCCGCCTGGCGCGAGTCCCGCCCGCGTCTGCTCCAGCTGCTCGGCCTGACCCTGCTGCTCCCGGTGCTGAGCGCCGCCATCATGGCGGTCGGCCTGCTCCCGGGGCTCCTGCTCGGCGGCGCCCCCGGTGTGCTCCTGACCCTCCTCGGCGGTCTCGGCGCCCTCGTGCTGAACATCTGGCTGATGGTCCGCTTCAGCCTCTCCTCCCCCGCCCTGATACTGGAGCGCGGCAGCGTGGTCCAGTCCCTGAAGCGTTCGGCGAAGCTGGTGCAGGGCTCGTGGTGGCGGATCTTCGGCATCACCCTGCTCACGCAACTGCTGGTCTTCGTGTTCACGATGATCATCGCGATCCCGTTCGCCGTCATCGGCCTCATCGTCGACGGCGAGGCCCTCTCCGGGGTGCTCTCCGGCTCCCCCGACGCCATCGGCTGGCCGTTCCTGATCGTCACGGGCATCGGCGGTGTGATCACCAGCGCGATCACCTACCCGTTCTCCGCCGGTGTGACGGTCCTCCTCTACGTGGACCAGCGCATCCGCCGGGAGGCCCTGGACCTCGAACTGATCCGGGCCGCGGGCCGCCCCGACCCCGGCCCCGCGCCCGGCACCCGGGCCGTCGGGGGCTGACGGCGTGACGGTCACGGGGGGAACGGCCACGGCGCCGGCGCGCCCGCGCGCCGACGGCGACGTACCGGTCGACATCTCCCGCGTCCCCGCCCGCGAGGCGGCGGAGCGGGAGCTGTCCGACCCGATGTACCACGAGAACGACCCGAGCCTCCTCCAGCGCGGCCTGAACCACCTCTGGGAGTGGCTCGACAAGCTCTTCGACTCCGCGTCCGGGGTCGCCCCGGGCGGTCCGCTCGGTCTCGTGGTCATCGCCCTCGTGGTGGTCGCGCTCGTCGCCGCACTCTGGTGGCGCCTCGGCACCCCCCGCAGGACGCCCGCCGCCGCGGGCGACTCCCTCTTCGCGGACGGCCCCCGCTCCGCCCGCGACCACCGGACGGCCGCCGCCCGCCACGCCTCCGCCGGCCGCTGGAACGAGGCCGTCCAGGAACGGATGCGGGCCGTCGTCCGCTCCCTCGAAGAACGCGCCCTGCTCGACCCCCGCCCCGGCCGCACCGCCGACGAGGCCGCCGCCGAGGCGGGCCGCTCCCTGCCATCCCACGCGGACGCCCTGCGCCTCGCGGCCCGCGCCTTCGACGACGTCACATACGGCGGCCGCACCGCCGACGAGCCGGCGTACCGCCGGGTCGAGGAGCTGGACACCGCCCTGGGGCGGACCCGCCCCACCCTCGACACCGCTTCCCCGGGGGCGCCCTCATGAGCAGCGCGACCACCGGCAGCACGCCGACCGCCGCCGACCCCTCCGGCGCCACCCCGCCCGGCACCACGTCGACCGCCCTCTCCGCCCGCCAGATCTGGACCCGTGCCCGGGGCGCGGCCCTCGTCGTCACCCTGATCCTGATCGGCGGCCTCGTCCTCGCGACGGTCCAGTCCACCGAGCCTCGCGGCGCCCTCGACCCCCGCTCCACCGACCCCCACGGCAGCCGGGCCGTCGCCGAACTCCTCAAGGAGCGGGGCGTCACGCTCACCCTCGCCACCACCCTCGACGAGGCCACGGCGGCCACGAACCCCGGAACCACCCTCCTGGTCGCCGCCCCGGACCTGCTGACGGACGCCCAACAGGCCACACTCCGCTCCACCATGGCGAACTCCGCCGGCCGCACGGTCCTCCTCGGCCCGGGCTCCCCCTCCCTCCGCACCCTGGCCCCGGGGATCACCAGCGCCCCCGACACCGCCGTCACGGACCTCGAACCCGCCTGCGCCCTGCCCGCCGCCACCCGCGCCGGCAGCGCCGACCTGGGCGGCGAACGCTACGAGGTCGCCCCCGGCACCACCGCCGACTCCTGCTACCCCTCCGACGGCCTGCCGACCCTGGTCCGCCTCCCCGGCAACGGCACCACCGACACGGTCCTCCTCGGCTCGCCCGACATCCTCCACAACGCCCGTCTCGACCAGCAGGGCAACGCCTCGCTCGCCCTGCAACTCCTCGGCTCCCGGCCCCATCTCGTCTGGTACCTCCCCTCCCTGTACGACGCCTCCGCCGACGCGCCCGAAGACGACACCACCGGCAACTTCCTCGCGCTCATCCCCTCCGGCTGGCTGTGGGGCACGCTCCAGCTCGCGCTCGCGGCTCTGCTCGCCGCCGTCTGGCGCGGCCGCCGCCTCGGCCCCCTGGTGACCGAACGGCTCCCCGTCGCCCTCCGCGCCTCCGAGGCCACCGAGGGCCGCGCCCGCCTCTACCGCAAGGCGAACGCCCGCGACCGCGCCGCCTCCGTCCTGCGCACCGCGACCCGCACCCGGCTCGCCCCGCTCCTGGGCGTCCCCACCCGGGACGCCCACTCCCCCGAACTCCTCCTTCCCGCGCTCTCCGCTCGTCTCCCCGAGATCACCGCGGACCCCAAGAACCTCCTCTTCGGCCCGGCCCCCGCCGACGACTCCACCCTCATCCGCCTGGCGGACCAACTCGACGCCCTCGAAAGAGAGGTACGCACCTCATGAGCGCCCCGACCTCCGAGACCGCTACGAACTCGGACGGCGCCCGAGCCTCCCTGGAGGCCCTGCGCACCGAGATCGCGAAGGCCGTGGTCGGCCAGGACCCCGCCGTCACCGGTCTCGTCGTCGCCCTGCTCTGCCGGGGGCACGTCCTCCTGGAGGGCGTCCCGGGAGTCGCCAAGACCCTGCTGGTCCGCGCGCTCGCCGCCGCACTCGAACTCGACACCAAGCGCGTCCAGTTCACCCCCGACCTGATGCCGAGCGACGTCACCGGCTCCCTGATCTACGACGCCCGTACCGCCGAGTTCTCCTTCCAGCCGGGCCCGGTCTTCACCAACCTGCTGCTCGCCGACGAGATCAACCGGACGCCCCCGAAGACCCAGTCGTCCCTTCTGGAGGCCATGGAGGAACGTCAGGTCACGGTCGACGGCACCCCGCGCCCGCTGCCCGAGCCGTTCCTGGTCGCGGCGACCCAGAACCCCGTCGAGTACGAGGGCACCTATCCCCTCCCCGAGGCCCAACTGGACCGGTTCCTGCTGAAGCTGACGGTCCCCCTGCCCTCACGCGCGGACGAGGTCCAGGTCCTCACCCGCCACGCCGAGGGCTTCGACCCCCGCGACCTGAAGGCCGCCGGCGTCCGCCCCGTCGCGGGCCCCGCCGAGCTCGAAGCCGCCCGGGCCGCCGTCGCCAAGGTCTCGGTCTCCGCCGAGATCGCCGGCTATGTCGTCGATATCTGCCGTGCCACGCGTGAATCCCCCTCGCTCACGCTCGGGGTCTCTCCCCGAGGCGCCACCGCCCTGCTCTCCACCGCCCGCGCCTGGGCCTGGCTCACCGGCCGGGACTACGTCACCCCGGACGACGTGAAGGCCCTCGCTCTCCCCACCCTGCGTCATCGCATCCACCTGCGGCCCGAGGCCGAGATGGAGGGAGTCACCCCCGACTCCGTCATCCACTCGATCCTCGCCCACGTCCCCGTCCCCCGCTGAGAACGGCGCCCCATGGCCCTCACCGGACGAACCGCGCTGCTCGCGGCCCTCGGATCGCTCCCCGTCGGCATCCTCGCCCCCAGCTGGACGGGGATGCTTGCGGTGAACGCGCCCCTCTCACTCGCAATACTGTGCGACTACGCCCTGGCCGCGCCAGTACGAACGCTCCAATTCACCCGAAGCGGTGACACATCCGTTCGACTCGGTGACGCGGCGGACGTCCACCTCACGGTCACCAACCCGTCCCGCCGCCGCCTCCGCGCCCAGCTCAGGGACGCCTGGCCGCCCAGCAGCTGGCTCCCCGGCACCGAGCAGTCCGCCTCACGCCAACGGATCACCGTCCCCGCCGGCGAGCGCCGCCGCCTCACCACAACCCTGCGCCCGACCCGCCGGGGCGACCGCCGCGCCGAGCGGATCACGGTCCGCTCGTACGGCCCCCTCGGCCTCGCGGCCCGCCAGGGCAACCACGAGGTCCCCTGGTCCGTCCGGGTGCTGCCTCCGTTCACCAGCCGCAAGCACCTGCCGTCCCGCCTGGCCCGGCTCCGCGAGCTCGACGGCCGCACCAGCGTGCTGACCCGTGGGGAAGGCACCGAGTTCGACAGCCTCCGCGAGTACGTGCCCGGTGACGACACCCGCTCGATCGACTGGCGTGCCACGGCCCGGCAGACCACGGTCGCCGTCCGCACCTGGCGCCCCGAACGCGACCGGCACGTCCTGATCGTCCTGGACACCGGCCGCACCTCGGCCGGCCGCGTCGGCGACGTCCCGCGCCTGGACGCCTCCATGGACGCGGCCCTCCTCCTGACCGCGCTCGCCTCCCGCGCCGGCGATCGGGTGGACCTCCTGGCCTACGACCGTCGCCTCCGCGCCCAGGTCCAGGGCCGCTCCGCGGGCGACGTGCTGCCCGCCGTGGTCGATGCCCTCGCCCCGCTCGAACCGGAACTGGTGGAGACCGACGCCCGCGGCCTGGCCGCGACCGCGCTCTCCCGGGCCCCCCGCCGCTCCCTGATCGTCCTCCTGACGAGCCTTGACGCCGCTCCGATCGAGGAAGGCCTCCTCCCCGTCCTGCCGCAGCTCACCCAGCGCCACACGCTCCTGGTGGCCTCGGTGGCCGATCCGCACATCGCCCGCATGGCCGCGAACCGCGGCACGCTCGAGGGCGTGTACGAGGCCGCTGCGGCCACCCAGACGCAGTCGCAGCGCGCCCGGACCTCGGACCAGCTCCGACGCCACGGCGTCACGGTCGTCGACGCCACTCCCGACAACCTGGCTCCGGCGCTGGCCGACGCGTATCTCGCCTTGAAGGCGGCCGGCCGCCTGTGATGGGGCGCGGCGGTCTGAAAGGGCCGTAAACGCAGGAAAGCCCCGCACCAGAGGTGCGGGGCTTTCCCACAATGATTGTTCGGCGGTGTCCTACTCTCCCACAGGGTCCCCCCTGCAGTACCATCGGCGCTGAAAGGCTTAGCTTCCGGGTTCGGAATGTAACCGGGCGTTTCCCTAACGCTATGACCACCGAAACTCTATGAAGTTCACGAACCGCCGCACCCCGCAGGGGGCGTGTTCGTTGCTTCAGAACTAACACAGTGGACGCGAGCAACTGAGGACAAGCCCTCGGCCTATTAGTACCGGTCAGCTCCACCCCTTACGGGGCTTCCACATCCGGCCTATCAACCCAGTCGTCTACTGGGAGCCTTACCCTCTCAAGGAGGTGGGAATACTCATCTCGAAGCAGGCTTCCCGCTTAGATGCTTTCAGCGGTTATCCCTCCCGAACGTAGCCAACCAGCCATGCCCTTGGCAGGACAACTGGCACACCAGAGGTTCGTCCGTCCCGGTCCTCTCGTACTAGGGACAGCCCTTCTCAATATTCCTACGCGCACAGCGGATAGGGACCGAACTGTCTCACGACGTTCTAAACCCAGCTCGCGTACCGCTTTAATGGGCGAACAGCCCAACCCTTGGGACCGACTCCAGCCCCAGGATGCGACGAGCCGACATCGAGGTGCCAAACCATCCCGTCGATATGGACTCTTGGGGAAGATCAGCCTGTTATCCCCGGGGTACCTTTTATCCGTTGAGCGACGGCGCTTCCACAAGCCACCGCCGGATCACTAGTCCCGACTTTCGTCCCTGCTCGACCCGTCGGTCTCACAGTCAAGCTCCCTTGTGCACTTAC
This sequence comes from Streptomyces cinereoruber, assembly GCF_009299385.1. NCBI lineage: Bacteria > Bacillati > Actinomycetota > Actinomycetes > Kitasatosporales > Streptomycetaceae > Streptomyces > Streptomyces cinereoruber. The sequence continues at coordinate 3,037,342 of NZ_CP023693.1, forward strand.
ACTCAACACCTGATTGCCAACCAGGCTGAGGGAACCTTTGGGCGCCTCCGTTACCCTTTGGGAGGCAACCGCCCCAGTTAAACTACCCATCAGACACTGTCCCTGATCCGGATCACGGACCGAGGTTAGACATCCAGCACGACCAGAGTGGTATTTCAACGACGACTCCACCATGACTGGCGTCACGGTTTCACAGTCTCCCACCTATCCTACACAAGCCGAACCGAACACCAATATCAAACTGTAGTAAAGGTCCCGGGGTCTTTCCGTCCTGCTGCGCGAAACGAGCATCTTTACTCGTAGTGCAATTTCACCGGGCCTATGGTTGAGACAGTCGAGAAGTCGTTACGCCATTCGTGCAGGTCGGAACTTACCCGACAAGGAATTTCGCTACCTTAGGATGGTTATAGTTACCACCGCCGTTTACTGGCGCTTAAGTTCTCAGCTTCGCAACCCCGAAAGGTCACTAACCGGTCCCCTTAACGTTCCAGCACCGGGCAGGCGTCAGTCCGTATACATCGCCTTACGGCTTCGCACGGACCTGTGTTTTTAGTAAACAGTCGCTTCTCGCTGGTCTCTGCGGCCACCCCCAGCTCAGGAAGCAAGTTCCTTCACCAGTGATGGCCCCCCTTCTCCCGAAGTTACGGGGGCATTTTGCCGAGTTCCTTAACCATAGTTCACCCGAACGCCTCGGTATTCTCTACCTGACCACCTGAGTCGGTTTAGGGTACGGGCCGCCATGAAACTCGCTAGAGGCTTTTCTCGACAGCATAGGATCATCCACTTCACCACAATCGGCTCGGCATCAGGTCTCAGCCTTGATGTGTGACGGATTTGCCTATCACACGGCCTACACCCTTACCCCGGGACAACCACCGCCCGGGCTGGACTACCTTCCTGCGTCACCCCATCGCTTACCTACTACCACCTTGGGTCAGCGGCTCCACCACTCCCCTTTGCCCGAAGGCTCCGGGGCGGCTTCACGGCCTTAGCATTAATGGGCTCGATATTGGGCGTTTCAAAGCGGGTACCGGAATATCAACCGGTTGTCCATCGACTACGCCTGTCGGCCTCGCCTTAGGTCCCGACTTACCCTGGGCAGATCAGCTTGACCCAGGAACCCTTAGTCAATCGGCGCACACGTTTCTCACGTGTGTATCGCTACTCATGCCTGCATTCTCACTCGTGAACCGTCCACAACTCGCTTCCGCGGCTGCTTCACCCGGCACACGACGCTCCCCTACCCATCACAGCCTCCGTTGGGAGTACATGCTGCAATGACACGACTTCGGCGGTACGCTTGAGCCCCGCTACATTGTCGGCGCGGAATCACTTGACCAGTGAGCTATTACGCACTCTTTCAAGGGTGGCTGCTTCTAAGCCAACCTCCTGGTTGTCTCTGCGACTCCACATCCTTTCCCACTTAGCGTACGCTTAGGGGCCTTAGTCGATGCTCTGGGCTGTTTCCCTCTCGACCATGGAGCTTATCCCCCACAGTCTCACTGCCGTGCTCTCACTTACCGGCATTCGGAGTTTGGCTAAGGTCAGTAACCCGGTAGGGCCCATCGCCTATCCAGTGCTCTACCTCCGGCAAGAAACACACGACGCTGCACCTAAATGCATTTCGGGGAGAACCAGCTATCACGGAGTTTGATTGGCCTTTCACCCCTAACCACAGGTCATCCCCCAGGTTTTCAACCCTGGTGGGTTCGGTCCTCCACGAAGTCTTACCTCCGCTTCAACCTGCCCATGGCTAGATCACTCCGCTTCGGGTCTTGAGCGTGCTACTAAAATCGCCCTGTTCGGACTCGCTTTCGCTACGGCTTCCCCACACGGGTTAACCTCGCAACACACCGCAAACTCGCAGGCTCATTCTTCAAAAGGCACGCAGTCACGAGACACAAGCAAGCTTGTGTCCGACGCTCCCACGGCTTGTAGGCACACGGTTTCAGGTACTATTTCACTCCGCTCCCGCGGTACTTTTCACCATTCCCTCACGGTACTATCCGCTATCGGTCACCAGGGAATATTTAGGCTTAGCGGGTGGTCCCGCCAGATTCACACGGGATTTCTCGGGCCCCGTGCTACTTGGGTGTCTCTCAAACGAGCCGCATGAATTTCAGCTACGGGGGTCTTACCCTCTACGCCGGACCTTTCGCATGTCCTTCGCCTATCCATACGGTTTCTGACTCGCCTCACAGCCGGCAGACTGTGAAAGAGAGATCCCACAACCCCGCATGCGCAACCCCTGCCGGGTCTCACACGCATACGGTTTGGCCTCATCCGGTTTCGCTCGCCACTACTCCCGGAATCACGGTTGTTTTCTCTTCCTGAGGGTACTGAGATGTTTCACTTCCCCTCGTTCCCTCCACATGCCCTATGTGTTCAGGCATGGGTGACAGCCCATGACGACTGCCGGGTTTCCCCATTCGGAAACCCCCGGATCAAAGCCTGGTTGACGGCTCCCCGGGGACTATCGTGGCCTCCCACGTCCTTCATCGGTTCCTGGTGCCAAGGCATCCACCGTGCGCCCTTAAAAACTTGGCCACAGATGCTCGCGTCCACTGTGTAGTTCTCAAACAACGACCAGCCACCCACCACCTCACCGCACGCGGTGAGTTCACTGGGGCCGGCATCCACGAAGGTGACGACCAGACGGCCGTACCCTCAGACACCCAACAACGTGCCAGGCACAGTCCGTTCCTCGAATCCCGTGTTCCACGCCGAAGCAGTACTAGCGGTTTCTCGTCCCTGACTGTGCCAACTAATCAACGTTCCACCCATGAGCTGACCGTGCAGAACGTTCGTCTGCATCCGGTGCTGTGCTCCTTAGAAAGGAGGTGATCCAGCCGCACCTTCCGGTACGGCTACCTTGTTACGACTTCGTCCCAATCGCCAGTCCCACCTTCGACAGCTCCCTCCCACAAGGGGTTGGGCCACCGGCTTCGGGTGTTACCGACTTTCGTGACGTGACGGGCGGTGTGTACAAGGCCCGGGAACGTATTCACCGCAGCAATGCTGATCTGCGATTACTAGCAACTCCGACTTCATGGGGTCGAGTTGCAGACCCCAATCCGAACTGAGACCGGCTTTTTGAGATTCGCTCCGCCTCGCGGCATCGCAGCTCTTTGTACCGGCCATTGTAGCACGTGTGCAGCCCAAGACATAAGGGGCATGATGACTTGACGTCGTCCCCACCTTCCTCCGAGTTGACCCCGGCGGTCTCCTGTGAGTCCCCATCACCCCGAAGGGCATGCTGGCAACACAGGACAAGGGTTGCGCTCGTTGCGGGACTTAACCCAACATCTCACGACACGAGCTGACGACAGCCATGCACCACCTGTATACCGACCACAAGGGGGGCACCATCTCTGATGCTTTCCGGTATATGTCAAGCCTTGGTAAGGTTCTTCGCGTTGCGTCGAATTAAGCCACATGCTCCGCTGCTTGTGCGGGCCCCCGTCAATTCCTTTGAGTTTTAGCCTTGCGGCCGTACTCCCCAGGCGGGGAACTTAATGCGTTAGCTGCGGCACCGACGACGTGGAATGTCGCCAACACCTAGTTCCCAACGTTTACGGCGTGGACTACCAGGGTATCTAATCCTGTTCGCTCCCCACGCTTTCGCTCCTCAGCGTCAGTAATGGCCCAGAGATCCGCCTTCGCCACCGGTGTTCCTCCTGATATCTGCGCATTTCACCGCTACACCAGGAATTCCGATCTCCCCTACCACACTCTAGCCTGCCCGTATCGGATGCAGACCCGGGGTTAAGCCCCGGGCTTTCACACCCGACGTGACAAGCCGCCTACGAGCTCTTTACGCCCAATAATTCCGGACAACGCTTGCGCCCTACGTATTACCGCGGCTGCTGGCACGTAGTTAGCCGGCGCTTCTTCTGCAGGTACCGTCACTTTCGCTTCTTCCCTGCTGAAAGAGGTTTACAACCCGAAGGCCGTCATCCCTCACGCGGCGTCGCTGCATCAGGCTTGCGCCCATTGTGCAATATTCCCCACTGCTGCCTCCCGTAGGAGTCTGGGCCGTGTCTCAGTCCCAGTGTGGCCGGTCGCCCTCTCAGGCCGGCTACCCGTCGTCGCCTTGGTAGGCCATTACCCCACCAACAAGCTGATAGGCCGCGGGCTCATCCTTCACCGCCGGAGCTTTCCACCCGCCGAGATGCCTCGGCAGGTCGTATCCGGTATTAGACCCCGTTTCCAGGGCTTGTCCCAGAGTGAAGGGCAGATTGCCCACGTGTTACTCACCCGTTCGCCACTAATCCACCCCGAAGGGCTTCATCGTTCGACTTGCATGTGTTAAGCACGCCGCCAGCGTTCGTCCTGAGCCAGGATCAAACTCTCCGTGAATGTTTACCCGTAATCGGGTGAGACACTCGCGTTGAGCGGGACAGCCAGACCGGAATAAGGCCGGCTGTCCACAGCGTCCTCGCTGTGTGTGCCACCCCGAAGGGGTGGACTTTTTCAAAGGAACCTCGACCAACCGGAACCGGCTGGACGGGGTATCAACTAATCTGGCGTTGATTTTTGGCACGCTGTTGAGTTCTCAAGGAACGGACGCTTCCTTCGTACTCACCCTCTCGGGCTTTCCTCCGGGCTTTTCCCTTCGGTCTTGCGTTTCCGACTCTATCAGATCTTTCCGACCCGATTTCCTCGGTGCTTTCCAGTCCCTTTCGTTTTCACTCCGGGGGCCTTTCGGCGGTTCCGACTTTATCAGATTCATTCCGGCCGACCTAATCGGTGGCTTTCGTGATTCGGATAAGAATCGAAGCGGCTCCGGGGAATCGAAATTCCCGACCGGAGCGAGATGAGACTTTACTTGGTTGCTGCCGAGCTGTCCAGCTCCAGGCAACTGTTCAAATCTACCTCCCCGCAGTCACCGTGTCAACGGCTTTTGCGGGCACCGGAGGAGACTAGCAGCTCAGCGGGACCGTACGCACATCAGGCCGCCGTGGGGAGCGTGGCGCTGCGGTCGGGCTCCTCCAGGTCGCCCCGGTCGCCGGCGCGGGAGGCGCGGCCGCCGAGGACGTAGACGTACGCGAGGAATGCCAGTTCGGCGGCGATGCCGATGGTGACGCGGGCCCAGGTCGGCAGGCCGGAGGGGGTGACGAAGCCTTCGATCAGGCCCGAGACGAAGAGGATCAGGGCGAGGCCGATGGCCATGCCCACGGCCGCGCGGCCCCGTTCCGCGAGGGCCGCGCGGCGGGTGGTGGGGCCCGGTTCGATGACGGTCCAGCCCAGGCGGAGGCCGGTGCCGGCGGCCACGAAGACGGCGGTCAGTTCGAGCAGGCCGTGCGGAAGGACCAGGCCCAGGAAGACGTCGAGACGGCCCGCGGAGGACATCAGGCCGATGCCGACGCCGAGGTTCAGCATGTTCAGGAAGAGGATCCAGAGGACCGGGATCCCCAGGAAGGCGCCCAGGACCAGGCACATGGCGGCGGCCTGGGCGTTGTTCGTCCAGACCTGGGCGGCGAAGGAGGCCGCCGGGTGGCTGGAGTAGTACGTCTCGTACTGGCCACCGGGGCGAGTCATCTCGCGGAGTTCGGCGGGGGCGCCGATCGAGGCCTGGACCTCCGGGTGCGTGCCGATCCACCAGCCGATGAGGACCGCGAGCAGGGTGGAGAGGACGGCGGTGGGGATCCACCAGTGGCGGGAGCGGTAGACCGCCGCCGGGAAGCCGGCCGTGAGGAAGCGGGTCGCGTCGCGCCACGAGGAGCGGCGGGTGCCGGTCACGGTGGCGCGGGCGCGGGCCACGAGCTGGGTGAGCCGGGCCGTGAGCATGGGGTCCGGGGCGCTGGACTGCACGATCGAGAGGTGGGTGGCCGCGCGCTGGTACAGGGCCACGAGTTCGTCCGCCTCGGCGCCCGTGAGCTTCCCGCCCCGGCCCAGGAGCTGGTCGAGGCGTTCCCACTCCGCGCGGTGGGCGGTGACGTAGACGTCGAGGTCCATGATCGGCTGCTGCTCCAGGACTGGCTGCGGACGGGTCCGTACTACTGCGGCGCGCTGGGGGTCAGCTTGGCAGACTGGCGTTCGGAGGGGTCGGGAAGGCCGGAGAAGGGTGGGTGGGTGCCGTGAGTGGTGTGGTGACGGGCGATGCCGTCGTACTGGGACTGCAGCCCGCGCGGCTGCCGAGTCGGGCACTCGCGGTGCTCATCGACCTGGTCGTGGTGTGGGCCGCGTACGTGCTGGTCATGATCGGGCTCGTGGTCGCCACGGCCTCGCTGGACGAGGCGGCGGTGGCGGCCGTGTCCGTCGCGGCGTTCCTGCTGGTCCTGGTGGGGGCGCCGATCGCGGTGGAGACGCTGTCCCACGGGCGGTCGCTGGGGAAGACGGCCTGCGGGCTGCGGGTCGTGCGGGACGACGGCGGGCCGATCCGGTTCCGGCACGCGCTGGTCCGGGGGGCCATGGGGATCGTGGAGATCCTGATGACGTTCGGCGTCGTCGCCTGCGTCGCGTCGCTGGTGTCCGAGCGCGGGCGGCGGCTCGGGGACGTGTTCGCGGGGACCCTGGTCGTACGGGAGCGGATGCCCGCGGCGCGGGTCCTGCCCGTGCCTCCTCCGCCGCCGTGGCTGGTGGGGCGGTTCGCCGGGCTCGACCTCTCGGCGGTGCCGGAGGGGTTGTGGCTGGAGATACGCCAGTACCTCACGCGGGCGCGTGAACTCGATCCGGGCGTGGGGCGGCAGCTCGCCGAGCGGCTGGCCGGCCAGTTGGTGGCCCGGACGGGGACGCCTCCGCCGGCGGGGGTGCCCGCGGAGGCGTATCTGGCGGGTGTGGTGGCCGAGCGGCAGGCGCGGGACGCGCGGCGGGCGCTCGCGGAGGCCGGGGGCGGGGTCGGGGTGGGAACTGGAGCCGGGGTCTGGACCGGAACTGGAACCGGGGTCGGGACCGAGGCCGGAGTCCCGGGTGGGTTCGGGGGTGGTGGGGCCGGCGTCGCTCCGGCTGCGGCTGTTCCCTCGGGGTTTTCTCCTGTCGCCCCGCCCGTCCAGCCGTCGGCCGGTCCGTCGGCCGGTCCGCGTACGGGTGCTCCCCCGGCCTCCGCGCCCGCCGTCGGTTCCTCCCGTGAGGACGGGCCGCCCGCCACCGGGTTCGCCCCTCCCGCCTGACGTACGGCGGGTCCTCGGTCAGGGGAAGGCCGAGGGCGGGGTGTCGAGGTCCTCGAGTTCGATGCCGGGGGCCGCGAGGACCACGTCCCCGGCGATGTGGACGGTGTGGCGCTCGCCCGTGTCCAGGGCGCTGACCTGGTACTCGTCCACCGTCAGGGGGCCGTTGTCAGTGGGGTGCGCTTCACTTCTCAGCAGGGCCCAGGACTGGTCGACCGTGAGGGGGGCGAGCACCGGGTCCGTGAAGGCGACGAGCCTGACACGGGTCTCGGGGGAATCGGGGGTGAGGCGCAGGAGTCGCGTGAGGGCGACGAGGAAGGCCGGGGAGCCGCCGGTGAAGGCGTGGGCGCGCACATTGCCTTCGGTGGCGTCGGCTCCGGTGGGGTCCGTGCGGACCCAGGTGACGCCGTCGAGGGCCGCGCCGCGGACCTGCCAGCCGGCGGCGTGCAGTTCGAGGCGGATGGGGCGGCCCAGTTCGTCGACGGCCAGGTCGACAGAGCCCCGGTGGTCACCGGAAGGGGTGGTGGTCTGGGCGACGTAGCGCCAGCCGGAGGGGCCCGGTGCGCAGTGGAAGTGTTCTTCGCCGAGGGGGGTGTGGTCGTGCGGGTCATGGAGCGAATAACGGCCGCGGGGCATGGGTCCTCGGGTGGCTTCCAGGAGCTGTAGCGGGGGCGGGACGGGGCAGGCCCCCCGACACGGGGGTGCGGGGGGCCTGCCTGGTTCCTCTACGGATGTCTCCCGCGGATCTTCTCCGCGAGGTGTCGTCAGTAGCGGTAGTGGTCCGGCTTGAACGGGCCCTCGACCTGGACGCCGATGTAGGCGGCCTGCTCCGGGCGGAGGGTCGTCAGCTTCACGCCGAGCGCGTCGAGGTGGAGGCGGGCGACCTTCTCGTCCAGGTGTTTGGGCAGCGTGTAGACGTCGGTCGGGTACTGCTCCGGCTTGGTGAAGAGCTCGATCTGGGCCAGGGTCTGGTCCGCGAAGGAGTTCGACATCACGAAGGAGGGGTGTCCGGTCGCGTTGCCGAGGTTCAGCAGACGGCCCTCGGACAGGACGATGAGGACCTTGCCGTCGGAGAACGTCCAGGTGTGGACCTGCGGCTTGACCTCGTCCTTGACGATGCCGGGGATCTGCGCCAGGCCCGCCATGTCGATCTCGTTGTCGAAGTGGCCGATGTTCCCGACGATGGCCTGGTGCTTCATCTTGGCCATGTCGGCGGCCATGATGATGTCCTTGTTGCCGGTCGTGGTGATGAAGATGTCGGCCGTCTCGACGACCTCGTCCAGGGTCGTGACCTGGTAGCCGTCCATCGCCGCCTGGAGCGCGCAGATCGGGTCGATCTCGGTGACGATGACGCGGGCGCCCTGGCCGCGCAGGGACTCGGCGCAGCCCTTGCCGACGTCGCCGTAGCCGCAGACGACGGCGGTCTTGCCGCCGATGAGGACGTCGGTGGCGCGGTTGATGCCGTCGATCAGGGAGTGGCGGCAGCCGTACTTGTTGTCGAACTTCGACTTGGTGACGGCGTCGTTCACGTTGATGGCCGGGAACAGCAGCGTGCCGTCGCGGTGCATCTCGTACAGACGGTGGACGCCGGTGGTGGTCTCCTCGGTGACGCCGCGGATCTCGGACGCCAGCTGGGTCCACTTCTGCGGGTTCTCGCCGAGGGTGCGGTTGAGGAGGCGCAGGATGTGGGCGTACTCCTCGCTGTCCGCGGTGGACGGGTCCGGGGCGGAGCCGGCCTTCTCGAACTCGACGCCCTTGTGGACGAGGAGGGTGGCGTCACCGCCGTCGTCCAGGATCATGTTCGGGCCGCCGGTGGGCGAGTTCGGCCAGGTGAGGGCCTGCTCGGTGCACCACCAGTACTCCTCCAGGGTCTCGCCCTTCCAGGCGAAGACCGGGACGCCCTGGGGGTTCTCCGGGGTGCCGTTCGGGCCGACGGCGATGGCCGCGGCGGCGTGGTCCTGGGTGGAGAAGATGTTGCAGGAGGCCCAGCGGACCTCGGCGCCGAGGGCGACCAGGGTCTCGATGAGGACGGCGGTCTGCACGGTCATGTGCAGGGAGCCGGTGACGCGGGCGCCGGCGAGCGGCTGCTGCTCGGCGTACTCGCGGCGGATCGACATCAGGCCGGGCATCTCGTGCTCGGCGAGGGTGATCTCCTTGCGGCCGAAGGCGGCCAGGGAGAGGTCGGCGACCTTGAAGTCCTGGTGGGCTGCGGTCGTCATGACGGGGCTGCTCCTCATGGGTCGGGTACGAGGGTCGTTCGGGCGCAGGGCACCACGGTGGTGGTCCTGGGCACACGAATGCCCGGACTTCCATGGTGCCGTCGTCGGAGGCCCTCTCTCCCTCGGCCGGTCCTCGGGACCGCCCGACCGCCATCAGCAGCGACGTCTGGCTGGTCACGAATCTACACCGATCGGCACCGCGGGCCACAGTCCGCATTGAGCCCCGGCCCGTCCCCGGCCCGGCTTCGGCCCGTCCACCGGGGTGGGCCGGGGCGATCCGGGGCCGGGCCCGAACGCGCCGGAGCCCCCGGTCCGTACGTACGGGGTGGTGTACGTGGTCCGGGGGCCCGGCAGGGATGGCGTCGGTGGCTGGATCCGGCCGTTGCCGACGGCAGTGGAGGGGCGGGAGGGGCGGGTCAGTGGTGGCCCGGGCCGCCCGGGGTCGCGGACGGATCGGGGCCCGCCGCGGCCTCCTTCTCGCTGTAGATGTCGGGCTCCAGGTAGATGACCCGGGCGATCGGGACGGCGGCGCGGATGCGCTCCTCGGCGGCGTTGATGGCGTGCGCGACCTCGGTGGCGGTGTCGTCGTGCGCGACGGCGATCTTGGCGGCGACGAGGAGTTCCTCGGGGCCGAGGTGGAGCGTGCGCATGTGGATGAGGCGGGTGACCGTCGTGCCGTCGACGACGGCCGCCTCGATCTTCGCGACCTCGTCGGTGCCGGCGGCCTCGCCCAGGAGCAGCGACTTGGTCTCGGCGGCGAGGACGAGCGCGATCAGGATGAGCAGGACGCCGATGCAGAGGGTGCCGATGCCGTCCCAGACGCCGTTGCCGGTGAGGATGGCGAGGCCGACGCCGCCGAGGGCCAGGATGAGGCCGACGAGGGCGCCGAGGTCCTCCAGGAGGACGACGGGGAGCTCGGGGGCCTTGGCGCGGCGGACGAACTCCTTCCAGGAGAGGTTGCCGCGGAGCGGGTTCGACTCCTTGATGGCGGTGCGGAAGGAGAAGGTCTCGGCGATGATCGCGAAGACGAGGACGCCGACCGGCCAGTACCAGGCCTCGATCTCGTGCGGGTCGTGGATCTTCTCGTAGCCCTCGTAGATGGCGAACATGCCGCCGACGGAGAAGAGCACGATGGAGACGAGGAAGGCGTAGATGTAGCGCTCGCGGCCGTAGCCGAAGGGGTGCTGCGGGGTGGCCTCGCGCCGGGCCTTCTTGCCTCCGAGGAGCAGCAGGCCCTGGTTGCCGGAGTCGGCTAGCGAGTGGACGCTCTCCGCGAGCATCGAGGACGAACCACTGAAGAGGAACGCCACGAACTTGGCTGCGGCGATCGCGAGATTCGCGACGAGTGCCGCCACGATCGCCTTGGTTCCGCCTGACGCGCTCATGGGTGTACGGGTTCCCTTCGTCGGTGCTCCGGCTCGATCGCCGCGGTTCGGCCGGTCATTGTCGCATCAGGCCGCCACGGTGGCGCGGAAGACCGTACCCGCTCCGGTCAGTTGGATGCGTTCGCCCGCCGGTACGAAGACGGATTCGCCGGGGGCGAGGGGGAGGTCGCCCGCCGTCGGGCGGCCTGCGACGGCCAGCAGGATCTGGGGAGTGGGGGCGGTGAGGTCGTTGGGGGCGGCGCCCTCGGCCCGTACGAAGCGGGAGAGGCGGAACTCGTCGGTCGGGGTCTCGTAGACCTCCTCGCCCGACGGGGAGGCCTCGGGGCGCAGGACGGCCGGGTCGGCGGGGTCGAAGCGGACGACTTCGAGGAGTTCGGGGACGTCGACGTGCTTGGGGGTGAGGCCGCAGCGCAGCACGTTGTCGGAGTTGGCCATGATCTCGACGCCGAGGCCGTCGAGGTAGGCGTGCGGGACGCCGGCGCCGAGGTAGAGGGCTTCGCCGGGCTTGAGCCGTACGTGGTGCAGGAGCATGGCGGCGACGACGCCGGGGTCGCTCGGGTAGTGGTGGGCGAGGCGCGCGTACGGGGCATGGGCGCCGCCGAGGCGGTCGGCGGCGGCGGTGGCCTCGGCGACGGTGTGCGCCATCTCCTCGGGGTCGGCGGTGAGCAGGGCCGTCAGGACCTCGCGGAGCGCGGCCTCCTCGGGGTGGGCGTGCAGCAGGTCCACGTACGGCTTGAGGGAGTCGACGCCGAGCGCGGCGATCAGGTCGGCGGCGTCGGCGGGGGCGCGGAAGCCGCAGAACCCCTCGAAGGGGGTGAGGGCGCAGATCAGTTCGGGCTTGTGGTTGGCGTCCTTGTAGGTGCGGTGCGGGGCGTCGATCGGGATGCCCGCGGCCTCCTCGGCGGCGAATCCGGCGCGCGCCTGGTCGAGGTCGGGGTGGACCTGGAGGGAGAGCGGTGCGGCGGCGGCGAGGATCTTGAAGAGGAAGGGGAGGTGTGGGCCGAACCTCTCGACGGTCCGCTCGCCCAGTTCGCGTACGGGGTCGGCGTCGATCAGCTCGTGCAGCGGGCCGCGCTCGGTGCGGGAGGGGGCACCGGGGTGGGCGCCCATCCACATCTCGGCCTGCGGCTCGCCGGTGGGGGCGGTGCCCAGGAGTTCCGGGATGGCCGTCGTGGATCCCCAGGCGTAGGGGCGGACGGTGTTGACGAGGCGGTCCATGGTGCCTGCCAGCTCCTCGGGTGGGTGGTGGGTGTGCGGGTGTCGGGGGACACGGGAGACAGATGACAGGGGGCGGGTGACGGGTGGGTGACGGGGTGGTGGACGGTACGGGGCCGGGGGCCGGGCCCGGGTCGGGGTCGGGGTCGGGGTCCGGGGCCTGCGGTACGGGTGGGGCGCGAGGTGGTGCGGGCGGTACGAGGCGGTGCGGTGTGGTGTGGTTCCGCGGCCAGTGGCTCGGGGCCGGCGGGCCGGGGCCGAAGCCCATGGCCCGGGGTCGCGGTCCGGGGACGGGGCCGGTGCCCACGGGGGTCGCCCGTTACGGCGCCGGGGTGCCTCGGGTGGCCAGGGCCAGGTAGACGGCCGCGAAGTCGGTCACGGCGAGGAGTTCCGCGAGGGTCTCCAGGTCGCCGCCCTCCTCCGGTTCCAGCTCGCTGACGGCGGTCTCGTGGCCGAGGGCCAGTTCCCGGGCGGCGGGGGCGGCGCTGAGGCCGCCGGCGGGCCGGTCGCGGAGCAGGACCACCCGGGCGCGCAGGGCCTGCGGCTCGTCGACCCGGTCGCGGAAGAAGTCGTCGGGGTCGGCGCCCGCCGCGTAGTCGCCGGCGAGCAGGACGCCGTGCGCGGGCAGGGCCTCGGGAAGTTCGGCGGCGAGGGCGGGCAGTCCGGCGAGCTCCGCCAGTACGGCGGCGAAGCGGCGGCCGGCCGGGCCCGCGGCGCTGCCCTCGGTCCAGATCAGCGGAAGCGAGTCCGCCAGCTCGGCGGCGAGGGTCTTCGCCGGGTTGCTGTACGTGGCGATGGCCGGGCCGCAGCGTTCGGCCGTCCGGTCCAGGCGGTCGGCGACCTTCTCCAGGGCCTCGGGCGGCGCCTCCAGGAGGCCGACGCGGTCGAGGAGGGCGAGCAGCGGGGTGAACAGGGCCCAGAGGGCGCCGGGGCTGGCCGCGATGTTCTCGGCGTACTCGTCGGGGGCCTCGTTCGGGGCGACGGCCATCGGGACGAACAGTCCGCGCGAGCCGCTGACCGCCTCCGTGAGCGGGGAGCCCTGGGGGGCGACGGCGACGACCGTGACGCCCCGGCGGTACGCCTGCTCGGCGAGGAGCGCGAGGCCCGGTTCGGAGCCGTCGGTGGTGGGGAGCAGCAGCAGGTCCACCGAGCCGGCCCAGCCGGGCAGCGCCCAGCGCAGGGCGCCGGCGGCGGGGGCCACGCCGGTGGGGCGGAGGCGTACGACGGGGGCGGAGGCTCCGGCCAGGGCGCCGATCAGGTCGGCGACGCCGGTGGCGGCGGTGCCGGGGCCCGCGACGAGGACCGTGCGGGGTCGGCCCTCGGGGCGGAGGTCCGCGATGCCGGCGTCGGCGGCGTGGCGGGTGGCGGTCCGCACCCGCGCGCCGGCTTCGGCGGCGCCGCGCAGGAGGCCGCGGCGGTCGGCCAGGGCGAGGCCGTCCGGGGAGTCGAGGAGGGTCTCGTCGAGCATCTGGTGCCTCCCGGGGTGAGCGGGGTCGGTGGGACCCCTCGGGCGGGGGTGCGGAGCGGGGCGGTGGGTGCCGGTGCGGGTGGCCCTTGCGGGGCGGGGTTCCGGGTGCGCCCGGCCTCCACCGGGCCCTTCGGTTCCCCTCGGCACCACCCGCGCCGTCCGTACCACCGCGTACGGGGGTGCGGGCCTTCCCGTAAGGGGTGCCCGCCGTCGGCGTCCGCCGCTCGTGGCGGCCCCGGCTCCGGTCGGCGAACGGCGGTCGTGCCGGGTCAGGTCGGCTCGGTGTCCTCGGGGCCGGTTACGCCGGGCGGCGGGCCTCGTCCGTGAGGAGGACGGGGATGCCGTCGCGGACCGGGTAGGCGAGGCCGCAGTCGGTGCCCGTGCAGACCAGCTCGGGGGTCTCGTCCGCCGTGCGGTCGTTCAGCGGGGCGTGGCACGCGGGGCAGGCCAGGATCTCCAGGAGGCCGGCTTCGAGCGGCATGGGGTGGTCCCTTCGGACGAACTGCGGGCGAACGGTGGTGGTGCTGCCCTCGGGACCGGGCCTTCGGGCCAGGTCAGCCTACCGCCGGGGAACGGGGGGCGCCCCGTTCCCCGGCGGTGGGGCGCGGGGTCAGTCCGTCGCCCGGACCAGGGCGAGGACTTCGTCGCGGACGCGGGCGACGGTGGCCTCGTCGCGGGCCTCGACGTTGAGGCGGAGCAGCGGCTCGGTGTTGGAGGCGCGGAGGTTGAACCACCAGTCGGCGGCGGTGACGGTGAGGCCGTCGAGCTCGTCGAGGGTGATCCCGTCCCCGCCCTCGTACGCCGCCCTGACCCGGGCCGTGCTGGCGGCCTGGTCGGTGACGGTGGAGTTGATCTCGCCGGAGGAGGCGTAGCGGTCGTAGGCGGCGACCAGCTCCGAGAGGGTGCCCTGCTGGCCGCCGAGGGCCGCGAGGACGTGGAGCGCGGCGAGCATGCCGGTGTCGGCGTTCCAGAAGTCCCGGAAGTAGTAGTGGGCCGAGTGCTCGCCGCCGAAGATCGCGCCGGTCTTGGCCATCTCCTCCTTGATGAAGGAGTGGCCGACGCGGGTGCGGACGGCCTCGCCGCCCTGCTCGCGGACGACCTCGGGGACGGACCAGGAGGTGATCAGGTTGTGGATGATCGTTCCGCCGGGGTGCTTGGCGAGCTCGCGGGCGGCGACGAGGGCCGTGATCGCGGACGGGGAGACCGGCTCGCCGCGCTCGTCCACGACGAAGCAGCGGTCGGCGTCGCCGTCGAAGGCGAGGCCGAGGTCGGCGCCCTCCTCGCGGACGCGGGCCTGGAGGTCCACGATGTTCTTCGGGTCGAGGGGGTTGGCCTCGTGGTTCGGGAAGGTGCCGTCGAGCTCGAAGTACATCGGGACGGTGTCGAGCGGGAGGCCGTCGAAGACGGTGGGGACGGTGTGGCCGCCCATGCCGTTGCCCGCGTCCACGACGACCTTGAGCGGGCGGATGCCGGTGAGGTCGACGAGGCCCTTGAGGTGGGCGGCGTAGTCCTGGAGGGTGTCCCGCTCGGTGACGGTGCCGGGGGTGGCGGCGGCCTCGGGGGCGCCCTTCTCCGACCACTCCTCGGCGAGGGCGCGGATGTCGGCGAGGCCGGTGTCCTGGCCGACGGGGGCGGCTCCGGCGCGGCACATCTTGATGCCGTTGTACTGGGCCGGGTTGTGGGAGGCGGTGAACATCGCGCCGGGCAGGCCGAGGCTGCCGGAGGCGAAGTACAGCTGGTCGGTGGAGCAGAGGCCGATGAGGGTGACGTCGGCGCCGAGGCGGGCCGCGCCGCGCGCGAAGGCGCTCGCGAGGCCGGGCGACGAGGGGCGCATGTCGTGGCCGACGACGATCGCGTCCGCGTCCGTCACCCGGACGAAGGCGGCGCCGAAGAGTTCGGCGAGCGTCTCGTCCCACTGGTCGGGTACCACTCCGCGGATGTCGTACGCCTTCACGATCTGCGACAGATCGGCAGTCACGGATCCACCCTCCTGAGTTCTGGGCACGCGTGTGCGGCGCGTGTACGGAACGCCAAAACTACCCGGAGTGGGGCGGTGGGATGCGGACGGTGGCCGGTTGCGCCCGGTTGTCTTCCGGACGCCGGGCTCGGGCCCCGTCCGGTCGTCGGTACGGAGGCCGGTCCGGACGCCGGTTCAGTTGTCGGGGGAACGGAGCACCCTGAGGTGTCCGCGGCGTCCGACCTCCATGGGGTCGCCGCCGCGTCCCCCGCCGCCCTTGCCGCCGGCTCCGGCCGCGCGCTCCTGGGGGCGGGCCGCCTCCCGTACCGCGTTGGCCAGGGCTTCGAGGTCGTCGCCGCTGGGGCGGGAGGGGGCGGATCCGTCGGAGAGCCGCACGACCTCCCAGCCGCGCGGGGCGGTGAGGCGCTCGCTGTGCTCGGCGCACAGGTCGTAGCAGTGGGGCTCGGCGTAGGTGGCGAGCGGGCCGAGGACCGCAGTCGAGTCGGCATAGACGTACGTCAGTGTCGCGACGGCAGGGCGGCCGCACGCGGTGCGCGAACAGCGACGTACAGGGCTCACGACGTTGGACGGTACCGCACTCTTGAGCGGGCCGCGACGACTCTCCCTCAGGTCACTCCGCCGTGTCGTGGTGTGAACTCCGCCACACCCCTGTGCGAGGCGCCCGTTCCGACCTGCGGGGAAGGCGTCGCACGGGTCCCGGGGCAGGTGGAGATTCGGACAGTCTGGGATACGAATCCGGTCAATCAGGGCCAGATGGCCGATCGCGACGGGCCGCCGGATCGGGCACTCGAACGGCCGGAACGCTCAGGTCCCGACAGGAGGGGCGGGGAGGAGGCGGGGGCGGTCCGGGAGCGGGCCCGGCGCGCCGGGGAGGGTGGCGAGGACGCGCCACGGTACGGAGGGCCGATGAGGGTTACGCTGCGTCAGTGATGGACAGTCCTGTGCCGCCGAGCCCCCAGCACCGTCCCGCGGAGTCCCCGGCGGAGCCCCGGGTCCGCCGTCGCGACCGGCACGGCCGCGGGATGCGGGGTCCCGTCGCGCCGCCGCAGGTGCCGCTCTCCGCGAGCCGGGCCGACACCTTCCGCGATCTGGTCCTCGACTCGGTGGAGCGCCTCGAACGGCACTGGCCGCAGCTGGCCGACGTCGAGTTCCTGGTCCTGGAGGTGCCGCCGTCCGTGCCGGGCGAGACGGTGCCGCTGGGCGGTTCGGTCCCGGCGGAGAAGGGCGAGCCCGCCCGGGTGGTCGTCTACCGGCGGCCGGTCGAGATCCGCTCGAAGAGCCGGGACGAGCGGGCGCTCCTGGTCCACGAGGTGGTCGTGGAGCAGGTCGCCGAGCTCCTCGGGCTCTCCCCCGAGTCGGTCGATCCCCGGTACGGGCAGGACTGAGCCGGGGCGACGGGCGTACGGGCGAGCTGGGCCGGGTCCGGGCCGGCGGGCGTACGGGCAGGGCTGAGCCGCGCAGGGCCGAGCCCGTGGTCGTACGGCTCCGCCCCCTCCGGTCTCACCCGCAGGGGGGCGGTTTCACCCGTGGCGGGCCCTGGCCTCAGTCCAGTACCCCCAGGTCCTGGTGGGCCGACGGGACCTCGACCGTGCCGCGGTCGTCGGCGAGGGTCTGGACGGTGAACATCGGGACGCCGTCCTGCGGCACGGTGAGCGTCCGTGCCCCGTACACCTTGCCGCCGGAGACCGGTTCGACGGTCAGCGCGTAGGCGCCCTTGAGGCCCTGGGGGGCGAGGTCGGCGAGGGGGGTCGTCGTGCGCGCCTTGACCGTGACCGTCTTCGTGACCGGCGCGCCCACCCCGGAGCCGGCCGAGGCCGTGACCTTGACCTGCGCGTCGGCCTCGGGGGCGGTCAGGACGAGCGTCGAGGCCTTGGCGCGGTTGTCGGCGACCGTCGCGCGGGCGGAGATCGCCCCCGCCGCCGGAATGAAGGCGATCTCGCTCTTGTCGCCCTTGCCCCGGACCACCTGGAGGGCGGCCACGACCGGGACGGGCCGCTTCGGGTCCTCGGGGCTGAGGAACAGCGAGGCCGCCGAGCCCCGGGTGAGGTCCGGCAGGTCGATGGAGGTCGTCATCCCGGACTTCACGTGCAGGGCGTCGGCGCCCGCCGGGACGATCGCGCCGTTCGCGGTGGACAGCTCGACCTTCAGGTCGGCGTCGTCCTCGCCGGGGGCGAAGACCACGAGCCGCACCGAGGCGGCGTCGGCCGGGATGCCGGGAAGCACGGCGCTGCCCGACGGGTCGGCCGCGGCGGAGAGCCAGTCGCTGCCGAGCTTGTCGTCGGCGACGCCGACGGCCGCGCCGATGCGCCCGCTGCGGGTGGTGACGTGGACGGTGACGTCCCGCTGGGGGGCGTCGGCGGTGAGGGTGGAGAGGAGGACCGGGACCGTGGAGTGGGCGGGGACCGGGATGCCCTCGGTGAACTGGGACTTGAGGAGGCCCTCGGGGCCGTACAGCTCGATGTCGGCGACGGCGGCCGTGTCGTCCGGGTTGGTGAGGTGGACGTAGTCGTGGCGGGCCTGGGCGGTGGAGGCGGCCGGGAACCAGAAGTCGGTGTCGGGGGCGCCGCAGGTGAGGCCGAGGAGGCCGCGGGAGCCGCCCGCCGGGACGACGGTGGTCTGCTGGACGGTCCAGCCGGGGGCGAGGGCACCGGTGGCCGAGCCGGTGAGGGCGGGCACGGCCGCGCCGTCCGCCTCGGCGGTGACGGGCTTGCCGGGGACCGTGACGGTGGCGGGGGCCTTGGCCGCCGCGGGCTTCTTGCCGTCGCCGGCCCCGCCGTCGGCCGTCGCGCCCGCCGCGGGCCTCAGGAGGGCCGTGGGCTGCCCGGCCCCGTCCTTGCCGGCCTCCGGTGCCTTTCCGGCCTCCGTTCCGGCCGGGGTGTACGACGTGTAGACGGTCTCGGCCACCTCGGAGGTGCTCGGGGCCGGGCAGGCCAGGCCGACGCGCTCGACCGGCAGCCGGGTGGTGGCCTTCGCCGCCTCGGGGGCGGCGGTGCCCTCGGGGGCGGTGAGGGCGGCGAAGCCGGTGACGGCGGCGAGGGCCGTGGCGCCCGCGATCAGGGAGAGGGTCGTGCGCTTCACTGGTTGCTGCTCCCGTCGGGACGCTGCTCGGTCTCGTGGCCCTGGGAGGGTCCGTATCCGTAGCCGTACGGGTCGTACTGCTGCGGGTCGTGGCCCTGCTGCCGCGGGTCGTGGTCCTGCCCGCCGTACTGCTGCTGCCCGTACCCCTGCGGGTCGTACTGCCGCTGGTCGTACTGCTGCTCGTAGCCCTGCTGGTCGTAGCCCTGCTGGGGGTACGCGTACGGCTGCTGCTGGTACGGGTCGGCCGCGTACTCCTGGTAGGAGCCCTGGTCGGCGTAGGGCTGGTCCCGGGCGTGGTCCCCGGCCGGGGCCTGGGCGTAGGCGGGGTCGTACCCGCCGTCCCAGTCCCGCTCCCGGTGCTCGTCCCCGGGTGCGTGGGACTGCTGCTCCGGGATCGGTACGGGCCCGTGCTCCGGCGCGTCGGCGGGGGCCTGTCCGGCGGCCTCCGCCTCCGCCTCGGCGGCGGCGCGCAGGCGGCGGGCGCGGCGGCCGTCGCCCTCGGCGGCCTGGGCGGGGATCGCGAGCTCCTCGTCGGGCAGGTCGTCGTCGATCTCGCGGCGGCGGCCGGGCAGGGCGAGGACGAGCAGGACGACGCCGAGGGCGACCTGGGTCCAGATCCACACGGTGTGGGTGAACGGCTCGTCGTACGTGACGTCGAGGCGGCCCCCCTGGGCGGGGAGCTCGAAGCCCTGGGCCCAGCCGTCGACGGTGGTCCGCTTCAGCTCCTTGCCGTCGAGGGCGGCGGTCCAGCCCTCGTCGGCGCGGTCGGCGAGGCGCAGGACGCGGCCGGCGGGGCCCGCGGGGACCTCGGTGTGCACCTCGACGGGGCCGGCGGCGACGGAGACGGCCTTGGCGGTCTCCTCGGCGGCTCCTCCGGCGGCCGGGGCCCCGTCCTCGGCGGCGGGCGGGACGATCATGACGCGGGCGATCTCGCGGTCCACGCGCCAGAGCGCGCTGCCGTCGATCTGGCTGAGGCGGCTGAGGCCGGGAGTGGCGTCGAGGACGCGGCTCATCTGGCGCGGGGCCCCGTCCCGTACGAGGACGTAGCGGATCGCGTAGCCGCTGAGCTGCTCGGTCTGGTCGGCGCCGGAGCCGGCGACGAGGAGGGCGACGGTCCGGTCGAGGTGCGGGTCGCCCGCGGCGGTGGCGGTGAGTTCGGCGTCGCCGAGGCGGGCGCCGGAGCCGCGGACCAGGGTGTAGGCGACCCGTCCGGGGGCGGAGCCGCCGAGGACGAGGGTGCGGGGCTGGTCGCGGGTGGTGCTCTCCTCGGCGACGAAGACCGGGACCTGGACCGGGTCGCGGCGGGTCAGCGGGCCGTCGGCGCCGCCGATCATCCAGCCGGCGGCGGCGACGGCGGGGCCGGCGGCGCAGGCGAGGGCGATCAGGGCGGCGACGGGCTGGCGCCAGCCGAAGCCGTGGGCGGCGACGCGGGTGCGTCCGCCCTCGGCGCCGATCATGCCGGCGGCGATGAGGGCGGCGCCGTAGACGAGGGTGGCGGGCCCGGCCCAGCCGGTGCCGCCCGCGCCGTTGGTGAGGGCGGCGAAGAGGAGGCCGGCGAGGGCGGCGGCCCAGGCGGCGTGGACGGCGAGCCGGCGCTCCTCGCGGAGCAGTCCGGCGAGTCCGGCGAGGACGAGGCCGATCAGGAGGAGGCCGCCGGTGGTGCCGGGGCCGCCGGGACTGGCGCCGAGCAGGTCCAGCGCGCCGGCGGTGCCGGTGCGCAGGTCGACGCCGGCCTCGCGCAGGAAGGCGGAGGGGTCGGTCAGGAGGGTGAGCGACCAGGGGGCGAGGACGAGCAGGGGAGTGCCGACGGCGGCGAGGAAGCGGAGCCCGTACGCGGTGATGTCGGAGCGGCGCACGGCGAGGACGCCGAGGCCGAGGAGGACGGCGAGGGGCCAGACGACCGGGGTGAACGCGGTCGTGAAGGTGAGCAGCAGGGCGTACGCCCAGGTGGCGCGCCAGCTGCCCCGGTCGGGCCGGTTGAAGCCGTGGGCGGCGACGGCGGCGCGGCCGATCAGCGGGAGCAGGATCGCGAGGACGGCGGTGCCGAGCCGGCCGGTGGCGAGGGCGCCGGTGGCGGCGGGCAGGAAGGCGTACGCGACGGCGCCCCAGGCGCGCAGCAGCCGGGACTCGACGATGCCCCGGGAGGCGAAGTACGCGGTGAAGCCGGCGAGCGGGACCGAGCAGACGAGCAGCAGGGTCAGGGCGGTGGAGGTGGAGCCGAGGAACAGCGCGGAGAGCGCGGCCAGGACGGCGAGGTAGGGCGGGGCGGACTGGGTGCCGCCGGTGCCGAGGGGGTGCCAGGCGTCGGCGTACCGGGACCAGAGTCCGGAGACGGTGTCGGGGGCGGGCAGCAGGGCGCCGCCGGCCAGGGAGCCGCCGGAGAAGAGGTTGCGGCAGGCGACGACGGAGACGACGAGGAGGAGGGCGAAGAGGACCGGGCCGGGTCTGCGGGCGATCTTCTTGAGCCGGGCGAACTGCTCGATCTCCAGGTAGTCGGCGTCGTCGCCGCCGGGGCCGGATTCCACGACGCCGTGGCGGGAGCCGCCGGAGTCGGCCTCGTCGCCGCCGAAGTTGGCGGCGAGCTGTTCGGCGGCGGCGCGGACGGTGGCGCCGGGCGGCGGGAACAGCGGGCGGAGTTCGCTCGCGGCGACGGCGGGGTTCTTGCGCCGTTTGCGGGCGGCGAGGATCTTCTCGGGGCGCAGCAGGGTGGCGAGGAGGCCCATGACCTCGTCGACGGCCTGTCCGGGGACCTTGCCGACGAGGTAGGCGAGGGTGCGGAGCAGGGTGCTGAGGACGAGCCGCGCGAAGACGTACGGGAGGGCGGCGCCGCGGGTGTTGGCGAGGAGCGTGTAGACGGCTCCGGCCTTGTCGACGCGGTGCGGGTTGGCGGCGGTGCGGCCGGCGCAGTCGACGGTGCGGCGCTCGCGGGCGGCGGCCTCGGCGTGCCGCAGGACGGCGTCGGGGGCGATGAGGACGCGGTGGCCGGCGGCGTGGGCGCGCCAGCAGAGGTCGACGTCGTCGCGCATGAGGGGCAGGCGCCGGTCGAAGCCGCCCAGTTCCTCGAAGACGTCGCGGCGGATCAGCATGCCGGCGGTGGAGACGGAGAGGACGGAGCGGACCTGGTCGTGCTGGCCCTGGTCCTGCTCGCGCCGGTCGAGGCCGGTCCAGCGGCGGCCGCTGCGGGCGATGGAGACGCCGGTCTCCAGGAGCTGCTTGCGGTCGTACCAGCCGCGCAGCTTGGGGCCGACGACGGCGGCGTACGCGTCGGCGTCGGCGACGCGCAGGAGTTCGGCGAGGGCGTCGGGCTCGGGCGCGCAGTCGTCGTGGAGGAGCCAGAGCCACTGGACCGGTTCGCCGTGCGGGAGTTCGGGGAGGTCGTAGGCCTCGTCGTTCCAGGTGTGGCTGACGGGGTCCCAGCCGCTGGGGCGCTTCAGGTAGGGCAGGTCCTCGGGTCCGAGCACGGGCGCGGTGCGGGCCGCTTCCTCGACGGCGGCGCCGAAGCCGGTGCGGCGCGCGAGGTGCAGGACGCGGTCGTCGCCGACGGCTTCGGCGACGAGCCGCGCGGAGTCGTCGGCGCTGCCGGTGTCGGCCGCGACCACGTTCTGCACGGGGCGTTCCTGGGCGAGCAGGCCGGCCAGGGCGTCGGGCAGCCAGCGGGCGCCGTCGTGGGTGACGAGCACGGCGGTGACGACGTGTCGCGGGAACTCAGGAGTTGAGGACATCGAGCTACGGGCCCTCCGGCCGGGGGTCGCCCGCGGGGGGCGTGGGGAGCGTCTCGGACGGAGGCCCACACTAACGGCTGTGCGCGGAGCGGTCCGCCGCCCTGTGGACAGAGCTCCCGGGCCCCTGTGGACAGAGGGGACGGAACGGTCGCGGGGAGAGGGGCCGGGGGCTCGGACCGCACGGCGGCCCGGGGGGTCGGCCGGAACGCCCCGGACACACGGAACGGTCCGCCGTCCGTACGGGGATGCACGGGGGGCGGACCGTTCGGGGCGTCCTGATGCGCGCGTCTCTGCGCGGTCCCGGGGGGCGCGTCCCGGCTCGGGGGTCCGGACGCGGTCGGGGGCCGGCGTCGAGGGCGGCGGTTCAGGGAGCTTTTCGGACAGCGGCGGTTCAGACGGCGGCCTTCTTCAGGCGGCGCCGCTCGCGCTCGGAGAGACCGCCCCAGATGCCGAAGCGCTCGTCGTTCTGCAAGGCGTATTCGAGGCATTCGGAACGGACCTCGCAGGCGAGGCAGACCTTCTTGGCCTCGCGGGTCGAGCCGCCCTTCTCGGGGAAGAAGGACTCGGGATCGGTCTGGGCGCACAGCGCGCGCTCCTGCCAGCCGAGTTCCTCGTCCGCGTCCTCGACCAGCAGTTCCTGGAACAACTCGGTCATCTGCGCCCCTCGTCTGTTCTGTGCGTCCCCGTGGATGTGCCGTGCGAACACGGCCGAACGACACGAGTGAAATTACAAGTTCGTGCTCTGTGCGAGTCAAGCTGAGATCTGCTATTGGGCCCCGTATTCACTCTGCGGAACCAAGCGTATGCGGTAAGTGTTCAAATCACCAAAAACCGTGACACATGCCACCGGCGTGACCGTGCGGCACGGCCTCCATGAGGGAGGACGACCGGGACGTGGATCTTGTTGCGATCCAGCCACGGAAGCGATCCGGATCACAGTCGGGTCACGAGCCGCCTCCTGTCCGGACCGACACGCGCGCACGACCACGTTCACGGGCACGGTCGAAGCGCCATCTCTCCTGGTCCGCGCATGAGCAAACCTTTCTCCAGAAAGGAGAACCGGATGAGGTGAAACATTACCGCCAAATCGGGCATTGAGTTGACAGTCGGGTGCCCCTCCGGCCACCTTTGGTGGCATGCCAGCGACCGCAGCGCCCTCCGCGACCCACAGCCGTGGGTTCCGCCGCGCTGTCCAGGCGCGCTGTTGCTGTTGCTGTCCCAGCTGTTGATGCCGCAGAGCTCCAGCTTCTTCCCCCAGCGTCACCCGCGTCTCCCGTGTCACCGCTCTTCCCGTGACCCCCCACCGCATTCCGTTTCTGCTGAGGAACCACCCCACCCATGAACATGGACAGCGACCTCCAGATCGCCGGCGACATCATGGAGGTCCCCCACCTCCTCCAGCCCGAGCGCGTCCACCCCGTGACCGTGGCCGACTTCGTCGGCCTCGCGCGCTCGATCGCCGAGGACCGCTCCCAGTGGGCCCCGCACGTCGAGTACGACGCCACCACCCGCTGGTACCACCGCCTGCGCACCGGACCCGGCTACGAGGTCTGGCTGCTCTCCTGGGTGCCCGGGCAGGGCAGCGGGCTGCACGACCACGGCGTCTCCTCCGGCGTCCTCACCGTCCTGGAGGGCGAGCTGACGGAGCGTACGGACCGGGGCGTGCGGACCCTCGCCGGCGGCGCGCAGCGCGTGTTCGCCCCCGGGTACGTCCACGAGGTCGTCAACGACTCCCTGGAGCCGGCCGTCAGCCTGCACGTCTACTTCCCGGGCCTGACCGAGATGCCCATGCACGAGTCGCTCCGCGCGCGGTGCGCCCCCGCCCCGGCCGCGCCGGGAGTGATCGTCGCCTGACACACTGCCGTACATGCGCATTGTGGTTCTGGCAGGCGGCATCGGTGGTGCCCGGTTCCTTCGCGGCCTCAGGCGGGCCGCCCCGGACGCGGAGATCACGGTCGTCGGCAACACCGGTGACGACATCCATCTCTTCGGGCTGAAGGTCTGCCCCGACCTGGACACGGTGATGTACACCCTCGGCGGTGGCATCGACGAGGAGCAGGGCTGGGGACGTGCGGACGAGTCCTTCACCGTCAAGGAGGAGCTCGCGGCGTACGGCGTCGGGCCCGAGTGGTTCGGCCTCGGCGACCGGGACTTCGCGACCCACATCGTCCGCACCCAGATGCTGGCCGCGGGCTATCCGCTGAGCGCCGTCACCGAGGCGCTGTGCGCCCGCTGGCAGCCCGGCGTACGCCTCCTGCCCATGTCCGACGACCGCGTCGAGACCCACGTGGCGATCGAGGTCGACGGGGAGCGGCGGGCGGTGCACTTCCAGGAGTACTGGGTGAAGCTGCGCGCCTCCGTGGACGCGAAGGCCGTCGTGCCGGTCGGCGCGGAGGCCGCGAAGCCGGCGCCGGGGGTCCTGGAGGCGATCGCGGAGGCCGATCTGATCCTCTTCCCGCCGTCCAACCCGGTCGTGTCCGTCGGCACGATCCTGGCCGTGCCCGGGATCCGCGAGGCGGTCGCCGCCGCGGCGGCGCCGGTCGTGGGCCTCTCCCCCATCGTCGGGGACGCGCCCGTGCGCGGGATGGCCGACAAGGTCCTCGCGGCGGTCGGCGTGGAGTCCACGGCGGCGGCGGTGGCCCGGCACTACGGCTCCGAGCTGCTCGACGGCTGGCTCGTGGACACCGTGGACGCGGGCGCGGTCGCGGACGTCGAGGCGGCGGGCATCGCCTGCCGGGCGGTGCCGCTGATGATGACGGACGTGGACGCCACGGCGGCGATGGCCCGCGCGGCGCTCGAACTGGCCGAGGAGGTACGCGGGTGACCGCCGCCCCCTCGTACCGGGTCTGGGCGCCGCCCGGGCTGCCCGAGGTCGCGGCCGGGGACGACCTGGCCAAGCTGATCGCCTCCGCCTCCCCGGACCTCGCCGACGGGGACGTGCTGCTCGTCACCTCCAAGATCGTGAGCAAGGCGGAGGGGCGGCTGGTCGCCGCCGCCGGCCGCGAGGAGGCCATCGACGCCGAGACGGTACGGGTGGTCGCGCGGCGCGGCACCCTGCGGATCGTCGAGAACCGGCAGGGGCTCGTCATGGCCGCCGCCGGGGTCGACGCCTCCAACACCCCCGCCGGGACGGTGCTCCTGCTGCCCGAGGACCCGGACGCCTCTGCCCGCCGGATCCGCGAGGGGCTGCGCGGGGCGCTCGGCGTGGACGTGGGCGTCGTCGTCACGGACACCTTCGGGCGCCCCTGGCGCGGCGGGCTCACGGACGTGGCGATCGGGGCGGCCGGGGTGCGGGTCCTGGACGACCTGCGCGGCGGGACCGACGCGCACGGCAACCCGCTGAGCGCGACCGTGGTCGCCACCGCCGACGAACTCGCCGCCGCCGGGGACCTGGTGAAGGGCAAGGCGGCCGGGCTCCCGGTGGCCGTCGTCCGGGGCCTGCCGCACGTGGTGGGCGGGGACGGGGAGCCGGGGGCACGCGCGCTCGTGCGGAGCGCCGCCGACGACATGTTCCGGCTGGGCACCTCCGAGGCCGTACGGGAGGCGGTGACGCTGCGGCGGACCGTACGGGAGTTCACGGCCGAGCCGGTCGACCCGGGGGCGGTGCGGCGCGCGGTCGCCGCCGCCGTGACGGCGCCGGCCCCGCACCACACGACGCCGTGGCGGTTCGTGCTCCTGGAGTCGGCGGAGTCGCGGACGCGGCTGCTCGACGCGATGCGGGAGGCGTGGATCGCGGACCTGCGCCGGGACGGGAAGTCCGAGGAGTCGATCGCGAAGCGGGTCCGGCGCGGGGACGTCCTGCGCAACGCGCCCCACCTGGCGGTGCCGTGCCTGGTCATGGACGGCTCCCACCACTACGGCGACCCGCGCCGGGACACCGCCGAGCGCGAGATGTTCCTGGTCGCGGCGGGCGCGGGCGTACAGAACTTCCTGGTGGCGCTCGCGGGCGAACGGCTCGGCTCGGCGTGGGTGTCCTCGACGATGTTCTGCCGGGACGTCGTACGGAAGGTCCTCGACCTGCCGGACACCTGGGACCCGCTCGGTGCGGTCGCGATCGGACACCCGGCGGCCCCGCCCCGGGAACGGGCGGCACGGAGGGCTTCGGAGTTCGTCGAGGTGCGGTGAGCCCGGCCCCGCGGGGTCAGAGGGCCGCGATGTTCCCCGGGGTCATGCGGGGTGCCCTGCGGGGCGGGATGCGGCCGCTGAGGAGGATCAGGCGGGCGGCCCGGTGGCGCTGGCCCTCGTAAGGGGCCAGGAGGGCGAGCATGGCCGCGTCGTCGGCCGTGCGGTCGCCCGCGAGGGCCCAGCCGACGATGCCGGGCAGGTGGTAGTCGCCGGTGGTGACCTCGTCGGGGGCGCCGTGGCTGCGCTGGACCACCTCGGCGCTCGTCCAGGGGCCGACGCCCGGGATCAGCTCCAGGCGTTTCCGGGCCTCGGCCGGGGGCATGTCCGCGGCCTCCTCCATGCGGCGGGCCACCCGGCACACGCGCAGGATCGTCGCGGCCCGCTTGTCGTCCACGCCCGCGCGGTGCCACTCCCAGGACGGAATCAGGCTCCACGCGCGCGCGTCCGGCATGACGTGCATGCCGTCGGGAGCCGGGCCCGGCGCGGGCTCCCCGTACTTCCGTACGAGCAGCCGCCAGGCCCGGTACGCCTCGTCCGTCGTGACCTTCTGCTCCAGGATCGACGGGATCAGCGACTCCAGGACCAGGCCGGTGCGGAGCAGGCGCAGGCCGGGGCGGCGCCGGTGGACCGCGGCGAGCAGCTTGTGGCGGGGCGTGAAGGCGGCCGGGTCGTCCTCGGCGCCGAGCAGCGCCGGGAGGCGGTCCAGGAGCCAGGCGGCGCCCTCGCCCCACGCGTGGGCCTCCGCGACGCCGTCCCGGGCGGTGACCCGGAGGGTCCCCGGGCCCTCCGGAGTCCGGCTGACCCGCCAGAACGAGCCGTCCCGGGCCGCCCGGTAGGCGGGGTCCGCCGGGCCCCGGCGGAGGGGGCCGAGGACGAGGGCGAGCTCCGTTCCCGGGGGGAGGGGGTGGGAGCGGGTGTGCCGTGCGGGGGTGCGGCCGGTCACCCGCACGGGTGCGGTGGTGGGTTTCTGGGGGAAGCGGCCGGCCATGGGGACGAGCGTAGTCGGGCGGGAGCCTCCGGTGCCCCCGCTGTCCTCCTCCGTCCTCCTCCGCCCCTACTGGTCCGACGAGAAGCGGACCGTGCCCGCCGGGAGGGTGGCGTCGCACCAGACGCGGATGCCGTCGCGGAGTTCGTTGTCGGCGCCGACCCGGGCGCCGTCGCCGATGACCGCCCCGCTGAGGACCGTACGCGCGCCTATGCGGGCGCCCGCGCCGATCAGGGAGTCGGTGATCACCGCGCCCGGTTCGACGACCGCGCCCGCGAGGAGCGTGGAGCCCGTGATGCGGGCGCCCGCGCCGACCACCGCGTCCGCGCCGACGACCGTGCCGCCGGTCAGCTTGGCGTCGGGGGCGACGCGCGCCGACGGCAGCACCAGGCGGTCGCCGCAGCGGCCCGGCACGGCCGGGGAGGGCGCGCGGCCCAGGACCAGGTCGGCGGAGCCGCGCACGAAGGCCTGCGGGGTGCCGAGGTCCAGCCAGTACGTGGAGTCGACCATGCCCTGGAGGTGGGCGCCGGAGGCCAGGAGCTCCGGGAAGGTCTCGCGCTCCACCGAGACCGGCCGCCCGGTGGGGATGGTGTCGATGACCGAGCGGCGGAAGACGTACGCGCCCGCGTTGATCTGGTCGGTGACGATCTCCTCGGGCGTCTGCGGCTTCTCCAGGAAGGCCGTGACGCGGCCGGTGGAGTCCGTGGGGACGAGGCCGAAGGCCCGCGGGTCGTCCACCCGGGTCAGGTGGAGCGAGACGTCCGCGCCGGAGGAGGAGTGGGTCTCCACCAGGGCCCCGATGTCGAGGCCCGTGAGGATGTCCCCGTTGAAGATGAGGACCGGGTCGTCGGGCCCCGAGCGCAGGCGCGAGGCCACGTTGCGTATCGCGCCGCCGGTGCCCAGCGGCTCCTCCTCGGTGACGTACTCCAGGCTCAGACCGAGGTCGGAGCCGTCGCCGAAGTGCGGCTCGAAGACCTCGGCCAGGTAGGAGGTGGCGAGCACGATGTGCTCGACGCCGGCGGCGCGGGCGCGGGCCAGCTGGTGCGTCAGGAAGGGGACGCCCGCCGCCGGGACCATGGGCTTGGGCGTGTTGACCGTGAGGGGCCGCAGCCGTGTCCCCTTGCCACCGACCAGGAGGATCGCTTCTGTCACCTTGTCGTCTCTGCTTCCTGTCCGGGGCCGTCGGCACGTCCGTTTTCGGTCGTCCCTGCGATATGACCGGTCAGTTTATGCAGAGGGTTGCCTCGGTGGTCCCCCCTCTACCTCCCCTGGTACGACGCCGCGCTCGTCCGGGCCGTGCCGAGCTTGCCGTACAGAAGCGATCCGGGGCAGTCCGTGGCGAATCCGTCACGGTGTCCGGCGATGGCGTTGAACTTGACCTTCGTGCCCTTCGCGTACAGGTTCCCGCCGCCCGAGGTCAGGGTCACCGACCCCTTCGGGTTGATCCCGTGGAGCCCCAGTTTCCAGGCCGTCAGACGGGCGACGGCGGTCACGGAGGCGGCCGGCGGGGCGGTCGTGCTGAAGGTGCCGAGGACGGCGATGCCCATGGTGCTGGTGTTGAACCCGAGGGTGTGCGCGCCGAGCACCGGCTTGTCCACGCCGCCCGCCCGGCCCTCGTAGATGTTCCCGCACTTGTCGATGGCGAAGTTGTAGCCGAAGTCCCGCCAGCCGCTGCTCAGGACGTGGTAGCGGTAGATACTGCGCAGGACGGAGGGGGCCTGGGCGCAGGTGTAGTTGTTGCCGGTGGCGCTGTGGTGGACGAAGGCCGCCTTGATCGTGTTCGTGTAGACGAAGGTCTTCTCGCGGATCGACTCGTCCGCGCCCCAGCCCTTGCGGGTGACGATCGCGGGACGGGGGCCGATGTACGGCGCGGCCGCCTGGACCGGGGTCTTGGCCGGTTCCTGCGCCTCGGCGCCGGACGCCGGCGTGCGGGGCAGGAACGGAGGCAGGTACGAGGCGATGGCCTCGGTCGCCTCCTTCGACAGGGCCGGGAGCCAGGGCGCGGCGTACGGGGTGAGCTGCGCGTTGATCGCGCCCAGGCCCGCGAGGAGCCCGGAGAGGGGCGGGGCGGTCAAGGCGCCGGAGGCCGAGGGGGCGGCCAGGGTGGCCGCAGGGACGGTGGCGGCCGGGGCCGGTGTCGGGGCCGGGGGCAGCGGGGCCTCCGGTGCGACGGCGGCCGAAGTCGCGTCGGCGGGAGCCACGGCGGCCGTCGCACCGGCCGGGGCCGCTGGGGCCGGGGCCGTACGGGTCTGCGGCGGGGCGGCCTCCGCGACCTGCTCGACCTCCGTACCCGTATCCGTACCCGGCTCCGTCTCCAGGACCGGTTCCGTGTCCGTCTGCGTCTCCGGGCCATCGCCCGGGTCCACGAGTTCCAGGCGCAGGCCGGCCGGGAGCGGCGGCGCGCCGCCCGTTCCGCCCGCCTCCGCCCGTACGCGGATCTCGACGCCGTCCGAGTCGCCCACCCACAGCGGGGCCGTGGAGCCGCGGAGCGCCCGCGAGGTGCCCTCCGCGCTGTCCGGGTCGGCGCCGTGCTCGTCGTTGTGGGTCTCCACGTCCTGCCACTCCGACCAGGTGTCCGTGCCGGTGGCCCGGGTGCGGACCTGCACGGTGCCGTGGAGCGGGGCCCTGGGGTCGTCCCAGACCACGCCCACGAGCGAGAAGGGCTTGACGTCACGCCGGGGCAGGCCCTGGTCCCCCGAGCCGCCGGCCCGTGAGGAGGGGCCCAGCGGGCCGAGCGGCAGGGACTGGGTGGAGCCCGGCAGGTCGGGCGCGGGGGGCAGCGCGGAGGCCGCCGGTGGCTGCACGAGCACCTCGGCCGCCGCGGGCGCGGCGGAGGAGACCGGCAGGGCGAGTACCGCCGCGCAGGTGACGGCGATCGAGGAGGCGAGTGAGGCACGCATGGGCCGATCGTGCGTACCGCCGGGCCGTTCCGCGCGGCGGGACACCGCCCGGAAAGCGGCGGCCGATCGGTCCGACCGGTGGACGGCGTCACCGGTACGGCGGACCCCGGCGGGCCCTCCCGCGTACGCTGTCCGGCGTGAACGCCAGCGACCGCACCCCCGCCGACCTGCTGCGATCCGCGCTCGCCGCGGACGCCGCCCGCCCCTTGGTCACCTTCTACGACGACGCCACCGGTGAACGGGTGGAATTGTCCGTCGCCACCTTCGCCAATTGGGTGGCCAAGACGGCGAACCTGATCCAGGGCGAGCTGTCCGCCGGACCCGGCGACCGGGTCTCGCTGCTGCTGCCCGCGCACTGGCAGACCGCCGTCTGGCTGCTCGCCTGTTCCTCGGTGGGCGTGACCGTCGAGCTCGGCGGCGACCCGGCCGGCGCGGACGTCGTGGTCGCGGGCCCGGAGACCCTGGAGGCGGGCCTCGCCTGCTCCGGGGAGCGGATCGCGCTCTCCCTGGCGCCGCTGGGCCGCCGGTTCCCCGCCGCGCCCGCCGGTTACGCGGACTACGCGGTCGAGGTCCCGAGCCAGGGCGACCGGTTCGCCCCGTTCGTACCGGTCGATCCGGACGCCCCCGCCCTGGTCGTCGGCGGTGTGGAGCGCAGTGGCGTCGAACTCGTCGCGCAGGCCCGCGTGGACGCGGCGTCGCTCGGCCTCGCCCCCGGCTCCCGGCTGCTCTCCGGGCTCGGCTACGGGGACTGGACCGGCGTCTCGACCGGTCTGTACGCGCCGCTCGCCGCCGGCGGTTCGGTGGTGCTGTGCCGGAACCTGGACCGGCTCGCGCCCGAGGCGTTCGAGAAGCGGGTGGAGAGCGAGCGGGTGACGGACACCGCCCTGTGAGGCCCTTCGCCGGGTGAGCCCCGCCGCCGCGCACGCGTCACCGCCGGGTGAGCCCCACCGTCGTACGAGCCCCGCCGCCCCGGCGCGACCGCACCCGTTCGGCCCAGCGTCGGGCCGGGTCCCCGGGTTCGCGCGCCCGGTCCGGTGGATGATCGGTGGAGGGGAGTCGTCTCCTTCCGCACCACCACGCGTCGGGCCCGGCCGGCCCCTCCCACGGCCGGCGGCCGTCCGGCGCGCCGCCGACGCCACGAAGGACGGACGCAGACGTGACGGACCGCGCAGGCACGCCCGCCGAACCGGACCCCCCGGCACCCGAGGACGGGGCCTCCGGGGGCACGGCGGCGGGCGACGCGGCCGGCGCCCCGGAGGGGCCGGGGCCCGGCGCCCCCGGGAAGCGGCGCCGCCACTGGCTGCGCTGGACGGCCCTCGGCGTCTCCGTCGTCCTGCTCGGCGCGGCCGGGGCCGGCTGGTGGTTCTACCGGAAGCTCGACGGCAACATCACCACGGACACCACCGCCGCCGACGAGCTGCGCAGGTACGAGAAGGAGCGGCCGCCCGCGAGCTCGACGGCCGCCCGGAACATCCTGCTCATCGGCTCGGACACCCGGTCCGGCGAGGGGAACGAGCGGTACGGCAGGGACAAGGGGACCGAGCGCTCCGACACGGTGATCCTGCTGCACCTGGCGGCGGGGAAGGGGAGCGCGACCGCCGTCTCCCTGCCCCGCGACCTGATGGTGACGGTCCCGAGCTGCCGCGAGCCCGACGGGTCCCGCACCCGGGAGCAGTTCGCGCAGTTCAACCTGGCCTTCGAGGTCGGCGGTACGGCGTGCACGATCCGTACCGTCGAGAAGCTGACCGGGACGCGGATCGACCACCACATGGTGATCGACTTCCAGGGCTTCAAGAAGATGGTGGACGCCGTGGACGGGGTGGAGGTCTGCCTCAAGGAGCCCGTGGACGACCCCGACGCGCATCTGAAGCTGCCGGCGGGGCGCCAGACGCTCCACGGGGAGCAGGCCCTCGGTTTCGTACGGGCCAGGAAGTCGCTCGGCAACGGCAGCGACACCGAACGCATGGACCGCCAGCAGCAGTTCCTCGGCGCCCTCGTCAACAAGGTGCAGAGCAACGGGGTCCTGCTGAACCCGACCAGGCTCTATCCGGTCCTGGACGCGGCCACGAAGTCGATCACGACCGACGCGGGGCTCGACTCGCTGCGGGACCTGTACGACCTGGCGCGCTCGATGCGGGCGATCCCGACCGAGCGGGTGCAGTTCCTCACGGTCCCCCGGCGCCCGTACACGTACAACGCGAACCGGGACGAACTGGTGCAGCCCGCCGCGAGTCAGCTCTTCGAGCAACTGCGGGAGGACAGGCCCGTGGTGGTGACGCCCGGCGAGAAGGACGAGGAGCGGAGGTCCGACGCGGAGGCCTCCCCGAGCCCGGCTCCGACGCCGACGTTCACCGGACGGAACGCGGCGGAGGGGATCTGCTCCTGACCGGGGCGCGGGGAGGGCGGGTAAAAGGTGGGCCAAGGGGAGGGGCAAGAGGGTTGCGGTTTGGGCGGATTGCCCGGTTGTAAGGCGCGTGGAATTTGTCACGGACGTCGCTCCGCGCTGAACTGGGCGGATAGTGTGACCCGATCCGGTGTACCCCGACCACGTGGTCGTCACACTCACCAGGGATCGAACGACCGAGAAAGCGGCGCCCGGGGGGAGGGCGCCTCGCGTGGCACCGACGGAGGACTCGAGTAACCGTGGACGCGCACAGCCGTGGACGGGCGGACGAGATCGACCCCGCCGACCAGTGGGTACTCAACCCGCAGACGGGCAACTACGAACTGCGACTGGACCACTCCGCTGGGCAGTCGGCGACCCCGTCCCGGTCCCACGGCTCCCCCGCCGCCGCGACCGGGACCGCCGCGGCCGAGAGCTCCGAGGGCGGTACCGCCACCGCCACCGGGAGCCGCACCTCCACCGCCACCGAGGCCCCCGTCCCCGGCCAGCGCCGGCGGCGGGTCCCCGAGCAGACCCGGGGCGGCCGGCAGGCGCCCCCGAGCCGCCGCCGACCCAAGCAGGGCGCCTCGCGCAAGAAGAAGGTCCTGATGTGGACCGGCGGCGCGATGGCCTTCGTCCTCGTGGGCGGCGCCACCGGCGCGTACCTGCTCTACAACAAGCTCAACGGCAACATCGGCACGGTGGACGTCGGCGACGCGGCGCTCGACACGCCCGGCATGGACGGCCCGCTCAACATCCTGATCATCGGCAACGACGTCCGCACCGGTGAGGGCAACGAGAGCTACGGGAACAAGACCAACGTCACCGGCCACGCCGACACCACGTTCCTCATCCACATCGCCGAGGACCGGACCAACGCGACGGCGCTGAGCATCCCCCGGGACCTCAAGACCGAGATCCCGGACTGTCCCACGAAGCAGCCCGACGGCTCGACCAAGGTCATCCCCGGCTCGGTCGGGAAGACCAAGTTCAACGAGTCGTTCGGCGTGAACGGCCGCGACCCGGGCTGCACGATGCGCACCGTCACGCAGATGACCGGCATAGGGATCAACCACTTCATGATGGTCGATTTCAACGCCGTCAAGACGCTGTCGGCGGCCGTCGGCGGCGTGGAGGTCTGCCTGACCAAGCCCATCCAGGACAAGAACTACTCCAAGCTCAACCTTCCCGCGGGCGAGCACCGGATCCAGGGCGAGCAGGCGCTCGCGTTCCTGCGCAACCGCCACGGCCTCGGCAACGAGAGCGACCTGGACCGCATCAAGATGCAGCAGCAGTTCCTCGCCTCGATGCTGCGCCAGTTGAAGGAAGACACCCTGAGCAGCCCGACGCAGCTGCTCTCGGTCGCGAACGCGGCGACCGAGGCGCTCACCGTGGACAAGGGGATAGGAAGCGCGCTGAAGCTGACCTCACTGGCCAAGGAGATCGGGAAGGTCGACCTGAAGAACATCAGCTTCATGACCGTCCCGGTGGTCGACAACCCGGACGAGCCGCCGACCAAGAGGGCGACCGTGGTCCTCGACTCCACCAAGGCTCCGCAGGTGTTCGAGATGATCCGGGGCGACGTCTCCTTCACCGAGGTGAAGAAGAAGGAGCAGGACGCCAAGAACGCCCAGGCGCAGGCCCAGGCGAAGCTCCTCCAGGGCGCGCGGTCCACCGCGGCCGACGTGCGCGTCGACGTCTACAACGGCAGCGGCATCCAGGGGGCGGCCCAGTCGACCCTGAACTGGCTGCAGAACGAGCAGGGCGTGCTCCGCTCGGCCAACAAGAGCAACGCCCCCGAGAAGGCGGCGAAGACCACGCTCGCCTACGCACCGAACCAGGCCGATCAGGCCCGCGCGCTCGCGGACATGATGGGTCTGCCCGCCACGGCGCTCAAGCCGGGCACGCAGGACGCCGGGGAGATGGAGCCCATGACGCTCGTCCTCGGCGCCGACTTCAAGGGCGCGGGGGTGCCCGTCAACGGCCCGGCGAAGGCGCCGGACGTCGAGAAGGTAGAAGCCGACAAGCAGGTGTGCGCCAAGTGACCCGGAACCACCGGGGCTCGGCGCGCGCCTGATTCACGAGGGGACCTGGGGTGGGACAGAGCAGCGTGCGTGGGGAGGGGACGCGGGGAAGCGTGCCGCGCGCCCGTGAACTGGGCTGGGACGACGATCTGCACGGGGCCGGCGAGGCGACCGGCGCCGACCCTTCCGACTCGCCGGAGGCCTCCGGCGAGTCCTCCGGCGGGACCACCCGCGCGGAGCGGCGGCGGGGCGCGGCGGCCGGTGACGCGCGTAGCGGCCACCGCCGCGGCGGCTCGCGGCGACGCCCCCGGAAGGGCGCCGACAAGAAGGCCGGCAAGCGCAAGGCGCTGCGCTGGGTGGCGATCACCCTGGCGGTGCTGATACTCGGGACGGCCGGCGCCGGATACCTGTACTACGAGCACCTGAACGGCAACATCCGCGGCGGCAGCCGCGCGGGCGGCAACAGCGGCGTCAAGAAGGCCGCGCCGAACGCGCTGGGCGACACCCCGCTGAACATCCTGATGATCGGCTCGGACGACCGGAGCGACGAGAAGAACGTCGCCCTGGGCGGCGGCAAGAACGACCGGGACCGCAAGCCGCTGGCCGACGTGCAGATGCTGCTGCACATCTCGGCGGACCGGGAGAACGCCTCGATCGTCTCCATCCCCCGCGACACGGTCGTCCCGATCCCCGAGTGCAAGGACGAGCAGGGCACGACCTACCCGGCCACGACCAACCGGCCGATCAACGAGAGCCTGCAGCGCGGCGGTCCCGGCTGCACCCTCACCACCTGGGAGAACCTCACCGGGGTCTACGTCGACCACTGGATGATGGTCGACTTCAACGGTGTCGTGGCGATGGCCGACGAGATCGGCGGCGTCCCGGTCTGCGTGAAGACCGGCGTCCACGACAAGTCGACCCGGGACGTGAAGGGCGGCTCGGGCCTGAAGCTGAAGAAGGGCACCACCGAGGTCCAGGGCGAGCAGGCCCTCCAGTGGCTGCGCACCCGGCACGCGTTCGGCAGCGACCAGAACCGCGCCAAGGCCCAGCACATGTACATGAACGGCATGATGAAGAAGCTCCAGAGCCAGAACGCCTGGACCGACACCGGCCGTCTGATGGGCCTGGCCGACACCGCCACGCGGGCCCTCCAGGTCTCCGACGAGATCAAGAGCGTGAAGAAGCTCTTCGACCTGTCGATGCAGCTCAAGAACGTCAAGATCGACCGCCTGACGACGGCGACGATCCCGACGAAGCCCTACCCCGGGAACCCCAAGGCGTGGCTGGAGCCGGTACAGGCGTCCGCCGACAAGATGTGGACGATGCTCCGTGACGACATCGCCTACGACAAGAACGGCGGCAAGCCGAAGCCGACGGCCTCCGCGAAGCCGAAGGTGCCCGCCGACGCCCCCGGTTCCTACGACGTGACGATCGTCAACGGCACCGACGGCAACGACGAGGCCGCCGTCCAGGGCCGCGCCGGCACGCTGGCCGAGACGCTCCGGGGCAAGGGCTTCACCCGGGCCGAGTCCTCCTCGGAGGGCGGCCCCCGCAAGGACACCGTGGTCGTCTACCCCAAGGACGCCGGCGACAAGGGCAAGGCGAACGCCCAGGCGGTGGCCGTGGCGCTCGGGCTGCCCGAGTCCGCGGTCCGGATCGACGCGAAGGCCGAGGGCATCAAGCTGATCGTCGGCGCCGACTGGCGCGAGGGCGCGGTCTACAAGAGGCCGACGCACACCGCGGGCGACCTGCCCGAGGGCGCCGACGACAAGGCGGAGTGCATGGACGTCTACTCGGTCTACCAGTGGGACGGGAAGAGCTGACCCGTTCCCCCGACACACGGCGACGGCCGGGCCCCGGAAAGGGGCCCGGCCGTCGCCGTTCTCACGCGTACGCGTAGGGGTACGGCCCTCAGACCGTCTCCGTCTCCCCCGCCGTCACCGCCGGGCGGCGGCTCGCGATGACCTTCTTCGCGAGGGAGCGGGGGCTGGTGAGGAAGCCGTAGCCCCAGGACATGTGCATGGTGGCGAGGGCCACCGGGATCCGGAGGCGGGCCTTGAGGGGGAGGCCCTTGCCCGCCGGGACCGAACCGACGGTGATCGCGGCGAGGTAGCCGGCCGGGACCACGAAGCCGAGCGGGGTGACGAGGGCGCCCACGACCACGCCGGCGGCGATGGCGCAGACGGCGGTCGGCGGGGCCAGGTAGCGGAGGTTGATGGAGCCCTGGTGGTAGCGGGCCACCACGTGGCGCCAACGCCCGTAGTCCTTGTACTGCTTGGCGAGGGCCTTCACCGAGGGCCGGGGGCGGTACTGGACGCGCAGCTCCGGCGAGAACCAGATCAGGCCGCCCGCCTCGCGGATGCGGAAGTTCAGCTCCCAGTCCTGGGCGCGGATGAACTCCACGTTGTAGCCGCCCTGTTGCTCCAGGGCCTCGCGGCGGAAGACGCCCAGGTACACGGTCTCGGCGGGGCCCGCCTCGCCGCCGGTGTGGAAGGCGGCGTTGCCGACGCCGATCTTCGAGGTCATCGCGGCGGCGACCGCGTCCTCCCAGGCGTTCTCGCCCTCGGCGTGCATGATGCCGCCGACGTTCTGCGCGCCGGTCTCCTCCAGGAGCCGCACGGCGGTGGCGATGTAGTTCGGGGAGAGCATCCCGTGGCCGTCGACGCGCACCACGATCGGGTGGCGGGAGGCCGCGATCGCCGCGTTGAGGGCGGCGGGCGTACGGCCCGTGGGGTTGGGCACGGTGTGGACCCTGGGGTCCTCGCGGACGAGTTCGGCGGCGATCTCGTCGGTGCGGTCCGTGGACGGGCCGAGCGCGATCACCACCTCCATCTCGCCGTCGTACTCCTGCTCCAGGATGTGGCGGACGGAGTTGCGCAGGTGCCGCTCCTCGTTGAGGACCGGCATGATCACGGAGACGGGGGGCAGCATGGTTCCTCGGCGGTGCGGGGGGCGTCCCCCGCGAGACGGAGACGGTGTTTTCGCCCGCCACGTTACCGCGAACGGGGGACACGGGTGCGCGCCGCACGGGTGGCGCTCCCTTGCGCTGATCGTATGGGACTACGGTGCTCACGGCCCCCTTGTCCCACCCGCGGAGGTGTCCGTCCGTGCCCACACCGCCCCGCACGCCCCGTCCCCGGCCCGCCGCCCGCCGCGTACCGGCGCGCCGGCCGCGGCGGCGGTGGGGGATGCGGATGGCGACGGCGCTCTCCGTGACGGTCCTCGCGGCGGGCGGGATCGGGCACGCGCTGGTGACCGGCCTGGACACCGGGCTCACCCGGGTCGATCCCTTCAAGGACATGAAGAACCGGCCGCTGGCCGGGCACGGGACGAACGTCCTCGTCGTCGGCACGGACGGCCGGGACCGGATCACCCCGGAGGAGCGGGCGAAGTACCGGCTGGGCGGCGCGCCCTGCAACTGCACCG
Source organism: Streptomyces cinereoruber (assembly GCF_009299385.1). Taxonomy (NCBI): domain Bacteria; kingdom Bacillati; phylum Actinomycetota; class Actinomycetes; order Kitasatosporales; family Streptomycetaceae; genus Streptomyces; species Streptomyces cinereoruber. The sequence continues at coordinate 3,075,359 of NZ_CP023693.1, forward strand.
ACACGGTGATGCTGGTGCACATCTCGGAGGACCGGGACCGGGCGAGCGTGGTGAGCCTGCCCCGCGACTCGTACGCCGAGATGCCCGAGCACACCGACCTCACCAGCGGCGAGAAGCACCAGGCGCACCCGGTGAAGCTGAACGCGGCCTACGCGGAGGGCGGGCCCGCGCTGACCGTGCGGACCGTCGAGTCGATGACCGGCGTCAAGATCGACCACTACCTGGAGGTCGACTTCACCAGTTTCATGCGGACCGTGGACGCGGTCGGCGGGGTGCGGATCTGTACGACGAAGCCGCTGAAGGACGCGTACACCGGGCTCGACCTGGCCCCCGGCACCCATGAGCTGGACGGTGGGCGGGCCCTCCAGTACGTGCGCTCCCGGCACATCGACGGGGCCGCCGACATCGGGCGGATGCAGCGGCAGCAGAAGTTCCTGGCGGCGCTGGTGGAGCGGGTGACGAGCGGCGGGGTGCTGTTCAACCCGGTGCGGTTCCGGGCGGTGGCCACGAGCATGCTCGGCTCCGTGCGGGCCGACGAGGGCTTCGGCACGGACCAGATGCTGTCGCTCTCCAAGGCGATGCGCGGCTTCACCCCGGCGTCGTCGGAGTTCGTGTCCGTGCCGGTCGGGGACATGAGCTTCCCCGTGAAGGGCATCGGCTCGACGGTGAAGTGGGACGCGGCGAAGGCGCAGCAGCTCTTCCAGGCGCTGCGGGAGGACCGGCCGATCGCCTCGGCGCAGCCGCCGGCCCCGGCGAAGACGCCGAAGGACGTCGTGGTGGACGTGGCGCCGGACACGGTCCGGGTGCAGGTCTACAACGGGACCCGGACGGCCGGCCTCGGCCGGAAGGCCGACGACGCGCTGCGCGCGACCGGCTTCGCGACCACCGGGGCCCCGAGGACGGCGGCGGGGACGGAGCGGGCGCGCACGGTCGTGGAGTACGACCCTCGCTGGGACCGCTCGGCGAAGTCCCTGGCGGCGGCCCTGCCGGGCGCGGAGCTGAAGGCGGTGGCGGGCAGGGGCGGGACGCTGCGGGTGGTCGTGGGGGCGGACTACAAGGGGGTGCGGGCGGTGCGGACGGAGGAGCCGGAGAAGCCGTTCGAGGCGGTGAGGGGGGACCGGGTGGTGTGCCCGTAGCTCCTCGGCCCCTCGGGCCGGGGCGGGCCGAGCCGTGGGTACGGGGGCCGGGGCGGGCCGAGCCGTGGGTACGGGGGCCGGGGCGGGCCGAGCCGTGGGTACGGGGGCCGGGGCGGGCCGAGCCGTGGGTACGGGGGCGGGCCCGGGCCCGTACCCCTCAGTCCTCGTACCCCTCCGCCGCGCGGCGCTCCCTCAGCTCCTTGATCGCCTGGCGGCGGGCCAGGCGGTGGGTGCGGCGGATCTGGGCCTCCTGGTTGCGGCGCCTGTCCTTCTCCGTCTCCGGAACGACCTGCGGGACCGGGCGGGGCTTGCCCTCCGCGTCGACGGCGGCGAAGACCAGGTAGGCGGAGCCGACCTGGGTGGCGGGCGTGGACTCGTTCCAGCGCTCGGCCATGACCCGTACGCCGACCTCCATCGAGGACCGGCCCGTCCAGTTGACCTGGGCCTTCACGTGCACCAGGTCGCCGACCCTGACCGGCTCCAGGAAGACCATCTCGTCCATGGAGGCGGTCACGGCGGGCCCGCCCGAGTGCCGGCCCGCGACGGCGCCCGCCGCGTCGTCCACCAGCTTCATGATCACGCCGCCGTGCACCGTGCCCAGGAGGTTGGTGTCGTGGCTGGTCATGATGTGGCTGAGGGTGGTGCGGGAGGCCGAGGTGGGCTTGCCCGGGATATCGCCCTGATCTGTCATGCCCTCCACCTTATGCCGGGTCCCCGCGACGCCCCCGTTCGGTCCGCTTTGCATCAGCTTGGCAACAGCCCCGCCCCGATCCTCCACCCGGTCTGTCGCCCGGAAACCCCCGCCCGGCACACTGGTCCACATGAATGACTGGCCCGATGACGGCGGATACGGCCGCGGCCCCGCGAACCCCCAGCCCGAGGGTCCCCGCAGGATGAGCCACGTGCAGCGCCCGCAGGTTCCGCAGCAGCCGCCCCGTTACGACCAGGGCCACAACCCGAGCTTCACGCAGGCGCAGGGCACCGGCTACGACTCCGGCTACAACACGGGGCAGGTCTACGGCGGCGCCCAGGGCGGCGGCAACCGGGGCGGCATCCCCCCGCAGTACACGCCCCCGGGCTCCGGCGGCTCCGGCACCGGTCCCGCCCCGGACTGGCGCAAGCGGATCAAGGTCGGCTCGATCGTCCTCGTCGTCGGCGTCCTCGCCTGGGGCATCGGCACGTACGCCTGGGCCAGCTCGCAGATGCGCAACGAGGTGGACCTCTCCAAGGTCATCGAGCGCCCCTCCGAGGGCGACTGCACCACGTACCTGATCGTCGGCTCCGACAGCCGCGAGGGCATGACGGCCGAGGAGAAGAAGAAGCTGCACACCGGCTCCGCCGAGGGCAAGCGGACCGACTCGATGATGATCCTCGCGGCCTGCTCCAGCGGGAACACGATGGTCTCGCTGCCCCGCGACTCCTGGGTGACGATCCCCAACTTCGTGGGCTCCGAGTCGGGCAAGACGTTCCCGGCCCGCGGCGGCGCCAAGCTGAACGCGGCCTACGCGATGGACGGCCCCGAGCTGCTCGTGCGGACCGTGGAGTACAACACCGGGCTGCGCATCGACCACTACGCGGAGATCGGCTTCGCCGGCTTCGCGAACATCGTGGACGCGCTCGGCGGCGTCGAGCTGAACATCGAGAAGGGCTTCAAGGACAAGAAGTCCGGCGCGGACTTCCAGGCCGGCACGCAGACCCTCAACGGCGAGCAGGCCCTGGCCTTCGTCCGCACCCGGTACGCGTTCGCCGAGTCGGACCTGGCGCGCACGAAGAACCAGCAGAAGTTCCTCTCGGCCCTGGCCAACCAGGCGGCGACGCCGGGCACGATCCTCAACCCGTTCGCGCTGTACCCGACGCTGGGCGCCGGCCTGGACACGCTGATCGTGGACAAGGACATGTCGCTGTACGACCTCGGCAAGATGTTCTTCGCGATGAAGGGCATCAGCGGCGGCGACGGCAGGTCCATGAACATGCCGATCGCGGGCACCGCGCCGCAGGGGTCCCTGAAGTGGGACATGCCGAAGGTGAAGCAGCTGGTGGAGCAGATCAGGAACGACGAGAAGGTCACGGTCGAGTCGAACCGCTGACCGGCCGACTGAGTGAGGGCGCCCCCGCCGTGTGACGGGGGCGCCCTTCTCCGTGCCGTGCCTACGGGAGGTTGCGGGCCATGACGATGCGCTGGACCTGGTTGGTGCCTTCGTAGATCTGGGTGATCTTGGCGTCGCGCATCATGCGTTCGACGGGGTAGTCGCGGGTGTAGCCGTAGCCGCCCAGGAGCTGGACGGCGTCGGTGGTGACCTCCATGGCGACGTCGGAGGCGAAGCACTTGGCCGCCGCGCCGAAGAAGGTCAGGTCCCCGTCCACGCGCTCGGACTTGGCGGCGGCGGCGTAGGTGAGCTGGCGGGCGGCTTCGAGCTTCATGGCCATGTCGGCGAGCATGAACTGCACGCCCTGGAAGTCGGCGATCGGCTTGCCGAACTGCTTGCGCTCCTTGACGTAGCCCTTGGCGTAGTCCAGGGCGCCCTGGGCGATGCCGATGGCCTGCGCGGCGATGGTGATGCGGGTGTGGTCCAGGGTCTTCATGGCGGTGGCGAACCCGGTGCCCTCCGCGCCGATCATGCGGCTCGCGGGGATGCGGACGTTGTCGAGGTAGACCTCGCGGGTCGGGGAGCCCTTGATGCCCAGCTTCTTCTCCGGCGCGCCGAAGGAGACCCCCTCGTCGTCCTTGTCGACCACGAAGGCGGAGATGCCCTTGGAGCGCTTGTCGGGGTCGGTGACGGCCATCACCGTGTAGTACTGCGACACCCCGGCGTTCGTGATCCACCGCTTGACGCCGTTGAGGATCCAGAAGTCGCCGTCGCGCACCGCGCGGGTCTTCATCCCGGCCGCGTCCGAGCCGGCGTCCGGCTCGGAGAGGGCGTAGGAGAACATCGCGTCGCCCTTGGCCAGCGGGCCCAGGAACTTCGCCTTCAGCTCCTCCGAGCCGGACAGGACCACCGGCAGCGAGCCCAGCTTGTTCACCGCCGGGATCAGCGACGAGGACCCGCACACCCGGGCGACCTCCTCGATCACGATCACCGTCGCCAGCGCGTCCGCCCCCGCACCCCCATAGGACTCGGGCACGTGCACCGCGTGCAGGTCATTGGCGACCAGCGCGTCCAGGGCCTCCTGCGGGAACCGCCCCTCCTCGTCCACCTCCGCCGCGAACGGCGCGATCTTCGCCTCCGCCAGCGCACGCACCGACTCCCGGAGCATGTCGTGCTCCTCCGAAGGACGGTACAGATCGAAATCGCGAGAACCTGCCACGCTCACTCACTCCCACGCTTGCTAACTACCGTTAAGTAACCCAAATGGTAGGGCGTGCCCGAGCCTCCGACCAGGGCACGGCTATGCTCGGGCAGGCATTCCGCCCGACCCCTCTGGAGTACCGCATGGCCCTCAAGATCACCGTGATCGGCACCGGCTACCTCGGCGCCACGCACGCCGCGGCCATGGCGGAGCTGGGCTTCGAGGTGCTGGGGCTCGACGTCGTGCCCGAGAAGATCGAGCTGCTGTCCTCCGGCCGGGTCCCCATGTACGAGCCGGGGCTCGAAGAGCTGCTCGCGAAGCACGTGGCCGGCATCGAGGGGTCGAGCGGCCGGCTGCGGTTCACCACCTCCTGGGAGGAGGTCGGCGCCTTCGGCGACGTGCACTTCGTCTGCGTGAACACCCCGCAGAAGCACGGCGAGTACGCCTGCGACATGAGCTACGTGGACGCCGCCTTCGCCTCCCTCGCCGGGGTCGTACGGGAAGGGGCCCTGGTCGTCGGCAAGTCGACCGTGCCCGTCGGCTCTGCCGAGCGGCTCGCGGCCCTGCTCCCGGCCGGCGTCGAGCTGGCCTGGAACCCCGAGTTCCTGCGGGAGGGCTTCGCCGTGGACGACACCCTGCACCCGGACCGGATCGTGGTCGGCGTGCGCGGCGAGCGGGCCGAGAAGCTGCTGCGCGAGGTGTACGCGGTGCCGGTCGGCGAGGGCTCGCCGTTCGTCGTGACCGACTTCCCGACCGCCGAGCTGGTGAAGACCGCCGCGAACTCCTTCCTCGCCACCAAGATCTCCTTCATCAACGCGATGGCGGAGGTCTGCGAGGCCGCGGACGGCGACGTCGCCAAGCTGGCGGAGGCCATCGGGCACGACGACCGGATCGGTGCCAAGTTCCTGCGGGCCGGCATCGGCTTCGGCGGCGGGTGCCTGCCGAAGGACATCCGGGCGTTCATGGCCCGGGCGGGCGAGCTGGGCGCCGACCAGGCGCTGACCTTCCTCCGCGAGATCGACTCCATCAACATGCGGCGGCGCGGCCAGATGGTCGAGATGGCCCGCGAGGCCCTGGGCGGGAACTCCTTCCTGGGCCGCCGGGTCGCCGTCCTCGGCGCCACCTTCAAGCCGGACTCGGACGACGTCCGCGACTCCCCCGCGCTGAACGTGGCCGGGCAGATACACCTCCAGGGCGGCCAGGTCACCGTCTACGACCCGAAGGGCATGGAGAACGCCCGCCGCCTCTTCCCGACCCTGGGGTACGCGGACTCGGCCCTGGAGGCCGTGCGCGGGGCGGACGTGGTGCTGCACCTGACGGAGTGGCGCGAGTTCCGCGAGCTGGACCCGGCGGAGCTGGGCGGGGCCGTCTCCGCCCGGATCGTCCTCGACGGCCGCAACGCGCTCGACGCGGCCCGGTGGCGGGCGGCGGGCTGGACGTACCGGGCGATGGGGCGTCCGCGGGCGTAGCGCCGGGAAACCAGGGGGGACAAGCGCATGCGCGCCGCTGTGAACAGATGCGTACGGACCGCCGCCGCGCTCGCCGTCGGCGCGGCACTCGTCACCGGGTGCGGCGGCGGGGCGGAGGGCCCGGCCGCCGCCTTCGGCGGGGAGGCCGTCGGGGCGGACCTGGACGCGGCGGGCGAGGCCGTCGGCCTGTCCGGCGGCGAGAAGGCCGGGACCCCGACGTACGACGGCCCGGCCGGGGATCCGTCCGACGGCCCGCCCACCGCCGAGGAGCGGAGGCGGAAGGACCTGATGAACCGGATGGCCGCCTGCTCGGTCGCCTGGATGCCCGTGCTCACGAAGGGCGCGGCGGCCCCCGCCGAGACGGAACGGCGGTTCGGCGCCGTGCTCGCGGCCCTCGCGGAACGCGGCTGGAAGGAGCACGAGGCCGTCGAGCGGACACCGCTCGACGAGGAGGGCTTCGTGCTCATGGCCGCGTACAAGAAGCGGGGATGGACCCTCTTCGCCCAGCACAACGAGATGGGCGCGGTCCACGTGACCTCGGTCACGGCTACGGAGGACGTCTGCACCGCCCGGTTCACGGAAGAGGAACTGAAGCTCCTGGAGAGCTAGGGCCTGTCCGGGGCGTGGGGCCTTGCCGGGCGTCGGAGTGGGTAGGCGGGGACAGGAGAACACTCCCCGCTTCCGCGGAACCCGCGCGGAGCCCCTGCGAAAGAGGAGAGCCATGCCCGTCGCCACGCTGCGTTCCGTCGTCCTGGACTGTCCCGACCCGCTGTCCCTCGCCACCTTCTACGCCGGGATCCTCGGCGGCTCCCCCCGGGTCTCCGAGGACTCCGAGGAGGGGGACTCCTGGGTGGTCCTTTCCGGGCACGACGGCACCCAGCTCGCCTTCCAGGAGGTCTCCGGGTACGTCGCGCCGCGCTGGCCCGAGGAGGAGGGCGGGCAGCAGTTCCACCTGGACCTGACCGTGGACGACCTCGACCGGGGCGAGGAGCAGGTCCTCGCCCTCGGCGCCAAGCTCCTGGACGCGGGCGGGCCCGACCGTGACTTCCGCGTGTACGCGGACCCGGTCGGGCACCCGTTCTGCCTCTGCGTGGACCGGTAGGAGCGGGTCCGGGGGGCGGTCAGGCCCCCCGGACGTCCAGGGACTCGATCGTCGCGTTCGAGGGGGCCGTGCGGTCCCTCAGGTCGCGGGAGACGTCCTCCGCGTCGCGCAGGACGCGGACCGCGTTGGACCAGGTCAGCTTGGCCAGGTCCGGACGCGACCAGCCGCGGTGCAGCAGCTCCGCGATCAGGTTCGGGTAGCCGGCGACGTCGTCCAGGCCCGACGGCGTGAAGGCCGTGCCGTCGTAGTCGCCGCCGATGCCGATGTGGTCGATTCCGGCCGCCTCGCGCATGTGGTCGAGGTGGTCGGCGACCGTGGCGGCGGTGGCCACCGGGCGCGGGTTCGCCTCCTCGAAGGCGCGGTGCAGCGCCATCGCCTCGGCGGTGGTGTCGAGGTGGTCGAAGCCGTGCTCCCGCAGGTTCTCGTCCGCCCGGGCGGTCCACTCGACGGCCGCCGGGAGGATGAACTTGGGCACGAAGGTCGCCATCGCGACGCCGCCGTTGGCGGGCAGCCGCTCCAGGACGTCGTCCGGCACGTTGCGCGGGTGGTCGCAGACCGCACGGGCCGAGGAGTGCGAGAAGATCACCGGCGCGGCGGTGGCGTCCAGGGCGTCCCGCATGGTCGTGGCGGCCACGTGCGAGAGGTCCACGAGCATGCCGGAGCGGTTCATCTCGCGGACGACCTGCCGGCCGAAGGCGGAGAGCCCGCCGACGCCGGGGTCGTCGGTCGCCGAGTCCGCCCAGTCGTTGTTGTCGTTGTGGGTGAGCGTCATGTAGCGCACGCCCAGGGCGTGCAGCGCGCGCAGGGTGGCGAGGGAGTTGTTGATCGAGTGGCCGCCCTCGGCCCCCTTGAGGGAGGCGATGCGGCCCTGCTTGCGGGCCGCCTCCATGTCGTCCGCCGTCAGCGCGGGCGCGAGGTCCGCCGCGTACCGCTCCAAAAGCTGGTCGACCACGTCGATCTGCTCCAGGGTGGCGCTGACCGCGTCGTCCCCGGTGAACCGGCAGGGCACGTACACCGACCAGAACTGGGCGCCGACGCCGCCGGCCCGCAGCCGGGCCAGGTCGGTGTGGAGCGCGCCGGTCTGGTCGGCCGCGATGTCCATGCGGTCCAGGTCGTACCGCACGTGCTCCCGCAGGGCCCACGGCAGGTCGTTGTGGCCGTCCACCACCGGGTGGTCGGCCAGCAGCTCGCGCGCCTCGGCGAGGCGGTCGGCGGCGGTCACCGGGCGAAGCCGAAGGACTCGGCGCCCTCGACCTTGGCGCGCAGCCGCTTGCCCTTCTCGGTCGCCTGGTCGTTCAGCTCCTGCTGGAAGGCGCGCATCCGGTCGAGGAGCGCCGGGTCGTGCGCGGCGAGGATCCGGGCCGCGAGCAGGCCCGCGTTGCGGGCGCCGCCGACGGAGACCGTGGCGACCGGGACGCCGGCCGGCATCTGCACGATGGAGAGCAGCGAGTCCATGCCGTCGAGGTACTTCAGCGGCACGGGGACGCCGATGACGGGCAGCGGGGTGACGGAGGCGAGCATGCCGGGCAGGTGGGCGGCGCCGCCCGCGCCCGCGACGATCGCCTTGAGCCCGCGCCCGGCGGCCTCCTCGCCGTACGCGATCATCTCGCGCGGCATCCGGTGCGCGGAGACGACGTCCACCTCGTACGGGATCTCGAACTCGTCCAGGGCCTGGGCCGCGGCCTCCATGACCGGCCAGTCGGAGTCCGAACCCATGACGATGCCGACGACGGGGCTGGTGCTCATTCGGTGATCGTCCCTCGCAGGTAGCCGGCGGCGTGGCGGGCGCGTTCCAGCACCTCGTCCAGGTCGTCGCCGTAGGTGTTGACGTGGCCCACCTTGCGTCCGGGCTTCACGTCCTTGCCGTACATGTGGATCTTGAGCTGCGGGTCCCTGGCCATGCAGTGCAGGTACGCGGAGTACATGTCCGGGTAGTCGCCGCCCAGGACGTTGCACATCACGGTCCACGGCGCGCGCGGGCGCGGATCGCCGAGGGGGAGGTCGAGGACCGCCCGGACGTGGTTGGCGAACTGCGAGGTGATCGCGCCGTCCTGGGTCCAGTGGCCGGAGTTGTGCGGGCGCATCGCCAGTTCGTTGACGAGGATGCGGCCGTCCGCGGTCTCGAAGAGCTCCACGGCGAGGTGGCCGACGACGCCCAGCTCGCGGGCGATCCGCAGCGCCAGCTCCTGGGCCTGCCCGGACAGCTCCTCGGACAGGTCGGGGGCGGGGGCGATCACGGTGTCGCAGACGCCGTCGACCTGGCGGGACTCCACGACCGGGTAGGCGACGGCCTGGCCGTGCGGGGAGCGGACGATGTTGGCCGCCAGCTCGCGCGTGAAGTCGACCTTCTCCTCCGCGAGGACCGGGACGCCGGCCAGGAAGGGGTCGCGGGCGTCCTCGGGCGAACGCACGAACCAGACGCCCTTGCCGTCGTAGCCGCCGCGCACGGTCTTGAGGATGATCGGGAAGCCCCCGACCCCGGACGCGAAGGCCTCCGCGTCCGCCGGGTCCGCGACGATGCGGTGGCGGGGACTCGGCGCGCCGATCGCGTCGAGCCGGGCGCGCATCACCCCCTTGTCCTGCGCGTGCACCAGCGCGTCGGGCCCCGGCCGGACGGGGATGCCGTCCGCCTCCAGGGCGCGCAGGTGCTCGGTGGGGACGTGCTCGTGATCGAAGGTGATCACGTCGCATCCGCGCGCGAAGTCACGCAGCGTGTCCAGGTCGCGGTAGTCGCCGATGACGACCTCGCTCACCACCTGGGCCGCGGAGTCCTGCGGAGTGTCACTGAGGAGCTTGAACTTGATGCCGAGGGGGATGCCCGCCTCGTGGGTCATACGGGCGAGCTGTCCGCCACCGACCATGCCGACTACCGGAAACGTCACCCTCTTAGGGTATCCGCACCACCGGGGAACACTCGTCCGCCTGTGTCTTGGCACAAGGGACGGGCACAAGGGGGCGTCCGCGACGGGTGCGGCGGGGGTGAGGTTCGGCCATGGTTCACGCGGTACACCGGCATGTGCCAGAGGCCCTGGTTAGCATGGACTGGTTGACGTCACCCGGGCGTCACCCGGACGGACGGGACAGAGCCATCACCATGAGTGAACCCGGCGCGCTGCGCGCGCGACTCGACCGGCTCTTCCGCGAGGTCGCGAAGTTCGGCGCCGTGGGGGCCGTGGGGGTCCTGGTGGACCTCGGGGTCTTCAACCTCGTGCGCCACTTCACGGACCTGCCCGTCGTGCGGGCGAGCGTCATCGCCACCGTGGTCGCGATCGCGTTCAACTACGTCGGGTTCCGGTACTTCACCTACCGCGACCGGGACAAGAGCAGGCGCACCAAGGAGATGTCCCTCTTCCTGGTCTTCAGCCTGATCGGCCTGGTGATCCAGAACGGGCTGCTCTACACGGCGACGTACGGCTTCGGCTGGGACGGGCCGCTGGCCAGCAACTTCTTCAAGTTCTTCGGGATCGGGATCGCGACCCTGTTCCGCTTCTGGTCGTACCGCACCTGGGTCTTCCGCGCCCTGCCGGCGAAGGAGGCCGTGCAGACCGCCGAATCGTTCCTGGAGCAGGCGCCGCCGCGGCAGGCGACCCGCCGCCAGCCCGACCGGGTCTGACCGGGACTCCTCAGCGTACGGGGCGGTCCGACGGCCGCTCCGAGACGCTTCTGCCCTCCCGGCCGAGGAAGAGCGCGAAGACCGGCGGCTGCTGCTGGAGGAGTTCCAGGCGCCCGCCGTCCGCCTCCGCGAGGTCGCGGGCGACCGCCAGGCCGATGCCGGTGGAGCTGCGGCCGCTGACGGCCCGCTCGAAGATCCGCGCGCCGAGGTCGGCCGGGACGCCCGGTCCCTCGTCGGTGACCTCGATCACGGACTGGTTGCCGGTGACCCGGGTCCGCAGGGCGACCGTGCCGCCGCCGTGCATGAGCGAGTTCTCGATCAGGGCGGCGAGGACCTGGGCGACCGCGCCCGGGGTGCCCACGGCCCGCATCCCCTGCTTGCCGGAGTGCACGATGGCCCGCCCCGCGCTGCGGTAGGCCGGCCGCCACTCCTCGATCTGCTGCTTGACGACCTCGTCCAGGTCGAAGGCGACGGCGGAGCCGGTGCGGGGGTCGCGGGAGTTGGTGAGGAGCCGTTCCACGACGTCGGTGAGCCGCTCGACCTGGGTGAGCGCGATCGTCGCCTCCTCCTTGACCGTGTCCAGGTCGTCGGCGAGGGCGACCTCCTCCAGGCGCATGGAGAGCGCGGTGAGGGGCGTGCGGAGCTGGTGGGAGGCGTCGGCGGCGAGCCGGCGCTCGGCGGTGAGCATCCGGGCGATCCGCTCGGCGGAGGCGTCGAGGACGTCCGCGACCCGGTCCAGCTCGGGCACCCCGTACCGCTTGTGCCGGGGGCGCGGGTCGCCGGAGCCGAGGCGTTCGGCAGTCTCCGCGAGGTCGGTGAGCGGGGAGGCGAGCCGGTTGGCCTGCCGTACGGCGAGGAGGACCGCGGCGACGACGGCGAGCAGGGCCACCGCGCCGATGATCAGGAGGGTGCGGCCGACCTCGGCGGTGACGGCCGAGCGGGACTCCTCGACGATCACGGTCTCGCCGCGCTCGCCCTCGGCGGTGCCCCGGATGACGTCGCCCTCGGGCCGCTCCCCGATGGAGATGGGGGAACGGCCGGGGATGAGGATCTGCGCGTACCGCTTGGCGCCGCTCTGCTCGGCGAGGATGTCCGGGTTGACCGGCTCGCCGCCGATCAGCCGGCTGTCCACGATGGAGACGATCCGCAGCGCCTCCGAGTCCACGCTCTCCTGGGCGCTGCCGGCGATCGTGCGGGTCTCGACGATGACGAGGGAGACGCCGAAGACGGCGATGACGACGAGGACCACGGCGAGCGTGGAGTTGATCAGACGGCGGCGCACGACTGCTTCTCTCGGGTCCGGCTCTTCTCTCGGGGACTAGCTCTTCTCGAAGCGGAAGCCGACGCCGCGCACCGTGGCGATGTAGCGCGGGTTCGCCGCGTCGTCGCCGAGCTTCTTGCGCAGCCACGAGATGTGCATGTCGAGGGTCTTGGTGGAGGACCACCAGGTGGTGTCCCAGACCTCGCGCATCAGCTGGTCGCGGGTGACGACCCGGCCGGCGTCCCGGACGAGGACCCGGAGCAGGTCGAACTCCTTGGCGGTGAGCTGGAGCTCCTCCTCGCCCATCCAGGCGCGGTGCGACTCGACGTCGATCCGCACGCCGTGGGTGGAGGGGGCGACGACGGGCTCGGTGGCGCCGCGCCGGAGCAGGGCCCGGACCCGGGCGAGGAGTTCGGCGAGCCGGAAGGGCTTGGTGACGTAGTCGTCGGCGCCCGCGTCGAGCCCGACGACGGTGTCGACCTCGTCGGCGCGCGCGGTGAGGACCAGGATGGGGACCGCGTGCCCCTCGGCGCGCAGCCGCCGGGCGACCTCCAGGCCGTCCATGCCGGGCAGGCCCAGGTCGAGCACGACCAGGTCGACGCCGCCCTGGAGGCCGGTGTCGAGGGCGGTGGGGCCGTCCTCGCGGACCTCGACCTCGTACCCCTCTCTCCGCAGGGCGCGGGCCAGCGGTTCCGAGATGGATGCGTCGTCCTCGGCGAGCAGTACACGGGTCATGGGGTGATGGTAGTCCGCACGGCCCCCGGGCCGGGGTGGGATCGACGGGACCCGGGTGGACCCTGTGGATCGTGTGGGCATCTTGTGTGTGACCTTCGAATGAAGCTGTACGGTTGCAATTCTGCCTGTGATCCATGTCTCAAGTCCTTCCATATCCGGCAGTGTCGTGTCGTATGGTGGCGAGACGTCTGTTGCGGTTTTCGAGGACCTTTGGCCGGTTAGGCGGGCCGGGGTCCTCTTTTCTGCGTGAGGTCGGCCCGGCCGTCCTCGACGACGTCGAATGACCTGTGGGCCGGGTCCCGGGACGCTACGACGCGGTCCCCGGGGCGTGGATCCCGGTGGAGTCCCCCGATTCCGCCGGTGCCGGCCTCCCCCACCGGGCGCACCCCGCTCACAAGGCGAGCGCGTCCCGACAGAGCAAGGATCGACATGGCGTCCAGCCTGACGACGTCCTCTACCGGGATTCCCGAGTACGAGAAGACGTTCCTCGGCCACCCCCGGGGCCTGGCCACCCTCTTCATGACCGAGATGTGGGAGCGCTTCTCCTACTACGGCATGAGGGCCCTTCTGGTCCTGTACCTGGTCTCCGGCGGCGTGGACGCCGCCACGGGCAGCCAGGGCGGCGGCCTCGCGATGACCGCGGCGACGGCGACGGCGATCTACTCCGTCTACGTCTCGATGGTCTACCTCATGGCCATGCCCGGCGGCTGGTTCGGCGACCGCGTCTGGGGCGCTCGCAAGACGGTCGCGATAGCCGCGTCCGTGATCATGCTCGGCCACGTCGCGCTGGCCGTCCCCGGCCAGGCGATGTTCTTCGTCGGCCTCGCGCTCGTCGCGGTCGGCTCCGGTCTGCTGAAGGCCAACATCTCGACGATGGTCGGCCACCTGTACAAGGACGCGGACGACCCGCGCCGCGACGGTGGCTTCACGCTCTTCTACGTCGGCATCAACCTGGGCGCGTTCTTCGCCCCGCTGGTGATCGGCACCGTCGGCGAGAAGGTCAACTGGCACCTGGGCTTCGCCCTGGCAGCCGTCGGCATGGGCCTGGGCCTGGCCGTCTTCCTGGCCTTCGCCAAGACGCTGAACCCGAAGAGCAGCGAGGTCCCGAACCCGCTGTCTCCGGAGGAGCGCAAGGCCGTCCTCACGAAGACCGTCGTCGTCGTCGCCGTGGCCGCCGTGTTCTACGGCACCGTGGTCGCCCTCGGCATGTACACCCTGAACTGGGCGATGGTCCCGATCACCCTCGCGGGTCTGATCATCCCGGTCGCCGTCCTGGCGCGCATCAAGCGCGACAAGGACCTGAGCTCCGGCGAGCAGTCCCGGGTGACCGGCTACATCTGGTTCTTCGTGGCCGCCGCCATCTTCTGGATGATCTACGACCAGGGCGGCTCGACGCTGTCGCTGTTCGCGGACGACAAGACCGCGAGCACCATCTTCGGCTTCGGCTTCCCGGCCACCTGGTACCAGTCGCTGAACCCGCTGTTCGTGATGGCGCTCGCCCCGGTCTTCGCCTGGCTGTGGCTGTGGCTGGCCCGCAAGAACCAGGAGCCGAACACCATCGTGAAGTTCGCGATGGGCCTGGTCCTGGTCGGTGCCTCCTTCTTCGTCTTCATCGTCCCGATGAACATGGCGGGCGACGGCACCAAGGTCTCCCCCATGTGGCTGGTCACGATCTACATGATCCAGACCATCGGCGAGCTGTGCCTCTCCCCGGTCGGCCTCTCCGTCACCACGAAGATGGCGCCGCAGAAGTACGCCTCCCAGATGATGGGCGTGTGGTTCCTCGCGGTCACCGCCGGTGACTGCACCACCGGTCTGCTGTCGATCGCGGGTGTCGACCTCAACGGGACGGGGATCATCGCGATGGAGGCGGCCCTGGCGGTCCTGGCCGGATTCGCGATCTGGATGTACCGCAAGAAGGTCCAGAACCTCATGGGCGACGTCCACTGACGCTGCCCCCCCGCTTCACGAGCAAGGCCGCCGCACCGATCCGGTGCGGCGGCCTCCGTCGTTCTCGGGGGCTTCCGGCGGCCGTCAGTCGCCGGGGGCCGAGATCTCGGCCCAGACCGTCTTGCCGGGGGCCCCGGGGGTGCGGTCGATGCCCCAGTCGCGGCAGAGGCGCTGGACGATGAACATGCCGTGGCCGCCCGGGCGCCCGGCGCGGTGCGGGGTGCGCGGGGCGGGCTGGCCGGCGCCGCGGTCGGTGACTTCGAGGCGCAGCACCTTGGGCAGCCGCAGGACGCGCAGGCTCTCGGGCCCGTCGGCGTGCAGGCAGGCGTTGGTGACCAGTTCGGAGACGACCAGGAGGACGTCCTCTGCGGCGGCCCTGCGGTCGGCGGTGGGGGCGGGCAGCCAGCCCCACTCGTGGAGCGCCGTCCGCGTGAAGTCGCGGGCGAGCGGCACCGTGCCGCTGGTCCCGCCGAGGGCGAGCGTACGGACGTCGGAAGCTTGGTCCATCAGCGCTTCACCTCACCGATCGACGGGACAGGGGGCAGGACGTACGGGGCGTGCGGGGCCGGGGCGCGGTGGTCCGGGCGCCGGGGGCGCCGGGTCCGCGCGGGCCGGGGCTCAGTCGGGGAGTGCCGTCGCGAGCGTGTCGTGGACGGTGAAGACGGTGTCCGCGCCCGTGATGTGGAACACCCGGGCCACCGCGGGCCGCATCCCCACCAGGTGCACCGCGCCGCCGGCGGCGTCCGCCCGCAGCCGGGCGCCGAGGAGCACGTTGAGCCCGGTCGAGTCGCAGAACTCCAGACCGGTGCAGTCGACGACGAGCCGCGCGCGGCCGGCGTCCAGTGCCTCGTCGAGGGGTTCGCGCAGGAGTTCGGCGGTGTGGTGGTCGAGCTCGCCCACCGGGGTGAGGAGTTCGCTCTCCCCCACGGACCGCGCTTCGACCCGCAGCCGCGCGGGCAGTGCGCTGCCGTTGTGTTCGCGGTCCATGGCCGTGCCTCTTCTCGCTCTCGCGGATGCCGACTGACGTCCTCGAACACTACAAGCGGAGCGGGCCTCGATGCACACAGGGTCCATCTCATAACGGAACAAACGGGATTAATGGCACTTGCAACCTTCCGGGTCGAGCAGGTAGGGCTAGAGAGAACACCCGAAACGGCCGGCTTGGAGGCGCCGCAAACCGCTGCGAGAAGAACCCGAAGGAGACCCATGTCACCCCGGCTCGACGCCCCGCGTACCCCCGACGCGCCGTCGACAACCCTGTCCGCCCGTCCCACCCCCACCGCCCCCCTTCCCGACGGGCTCGCCGAGCGGCTGCTCGACCAGCCCCTCGACCGGATAGGACCGGTCGACGCGCGCGCCCTGTCGAAGGACCTCTTCGCCCGCCTCGCGGAGCTGGAGGAGGGCACCCACGACCACGCGTACGTCCGCAACACCCTCGTCGAACTCAACCTCGCCCTGGTCCGCTTCGCCGCCGCCCGGTTCGGCACCCGCAGCGAACCGATGGAGGACATCGTCCAGGTCGGCACCATCGGCCTCATCAAGGCGATCGACCGCTTCGAGCTCTCCCGCGGCGTCGAGTTCCCCACGTTCGCGATGCCGACCATCATCGGCGAGATCAAGCGCTTCTTCCGCGACACCTCCTGGTCCGTGCACGTACCCCGCCGGCTCCAGGAGCTCCGCCTCGACCTCGCCCGGGCCACGGACACCCTGTCCCAGCGCCTGGACCGCTCCCCCACCGTCGCCGAGCTCGCCGAGGAACTCGGCATCGCGCCGGAGGAGGTCGTCGAGGGCATGACGGCGAGCAACGCGTACACCGCCAGCTCGCTCGACGCCCAGCCCACCGAGGAGGACGGCGGAGGCGGCGAGGCCGCGCTCGCCGACCGGCTCGGCTACGAGGACCACGCCATCGCCGGCATCGAGTACATCGCCTCCCTCAAGCCGATGATCGCCTCGCTGCCCTCCCGCGAGCGGCAGATCCTCTCCCTGCGCTTCGTCTCCGGCATGACCCAGTCGGAGATCGGCGAGGAGCTGGGCATCTCCCAGATGCACGTCTCCCGGCTGCTCGCCCGCACCCTCACCCGGCTGCGCCAGGGCCTCACTCTGGAGGAATGACCTCCGGCTCCCGCCCCGAGCCGCCAAAATGGCCACAGTCTTCAGAATGGCCGCAGCCGTGAAGACGGCGACGGAAAGGGCCCGTTCACGGTCTGCCGACCCTGGACGGGCCCTTCCGCGCACCACCGTGCGGGCGACCGGAGGCGCGTTGTTGACGTGCCGTCCGGAATGGGCCACATTGAGCCCGGGGTTCAGGGGGGAATCACATGGTTTCTGCGTACGCGGAACTGGAAGAGCCGATGCGCGGCCGGCTCGGGGGCCGGGAGTGCCTCTACGTGCCGTCGTGCCGCTTCGGCCTCTACCTCGCGCTGCGCCACTGGTGCGAGCCCGGCGGCCGGGTCCTGATGTCACCGGTCAACGACGACGTCATCTTCTTCGTCGTGCTCGCCGCCGGTCTGCGCCCGGTGCAGGCGCCGCTCGACCCGCGCGACGGCTCCGTCGACGCGGCGGCCGTCCCCACCTCCGTCTGGAGCGGCCTGTCCGCCGTCCTCACCACCAACCTGTACGGCAACCCCGACCCGGCACCGGAGCTGCGGAAGCGCTGCGACCGGCTCGGCATCCCCCTGATCGAGGACGCGGCCCACGCGATCGGCTCCACCGTCGGCGGACGCCCGGTCGGCACGTACGGCGAGGCGTCCGTCTTCAGCCTCTCCAAGCACGTCCACGCCAAGACCGGCGGCTTCCTCGCCCTCGCCGACCCGGCCCTGCGCGACGAACTGGCCGCCGCCC
The DNA here is from genome assembly GCF_009299385.1 of Streptomyces cinereoruber. Lineage (NCBI taxonomy): Bacteria > Bacillati > Actinomycetota > Actinomycetes > Kitasatosporales > Streptomycetaceae > Streptomyces > Streptomyces cinereoruber. Next base: position 3,092,754 of record NZ_CP023693.1, read on the forward strand.
GCGACGCGTTGCTGCGCCCGACCCGCCCCACCGCCGAACTCGCCCACCTGATACGGCCGTACGCGGAGGCCGCCGTGCGCGGACTGCGCCTGACCGGGGCCGCCCGCGCCGCGCTGCGGACGCTCGGCCTGGAGGAGCGGGAGGAGATACGCATGCCGCTCCGCCCCGACGCCCTGGAACGGGCCCTGCCGGCCGCGCCCGCCCTCGAACCCTTCCACCCCTGGATACGCGTCGACATGCACGCCTACCGGCTCCGGCCGGGCCCCGCCAAGCTGCGCCGCACCGGCCGCCGGCTGGCCCGGCTCGACGGCGTCCTCGCCGCCCACCGCGCGGGCACCGCCCGCCTCCTGGCCAGCGAGTACGGCTCCGCCGCCGGGGCCGGCGCGGAGGCCCAGCCCCTCTTCCGGGTGCCGCTGCTCGTCGAGGACCGGGACGCGGCCGTCGCCGCCCTCGCCCGGCGCCGGATCACCACCGGCTACCTCTACGACCCGCCGCTCGACGCCTACGCGGGCGAGCGCTTCACCGACCCCTCCCCCGCGCCGGAGCGGGCCGCCTGGTTCGCCCGGCACGCCCTGCCGGTGGACCCGCGCCGCGCGGACGAGGTCCTGCCCGCCCTGCGTACCGCCGGAATCCGCCCCGCGCACCTGTCGACCGCCCCCGGCGGCGCCCGGTGAGCGAGACCGTACGGCTGCGGGACACCGACCGTCCCGCGGCCGGGGAGCCCGCGGGCGCCGCGCCGGAGCCCCCCGCCGACCGGGACGGCCCGGGCGAGAGCTCCCTGTTCCGCAACGCGTACGCCCTGATGCTCTCCACCGGCGTCTCCGCCGCCCTCGGCCTCGGCTTCTGGCTGGTCGCCGCCCGCTACTACACGGAGGAGGCCGTGGGGCAGGGCTCCGCCGCCATCGCCGCCCAGCGGCTCCTCGCCTCCCTCACCGCGACCACGATGATCGGCGCCGTCGTCCGGTACGTGCCCCGGGCGGGCCGCGCCACCGGGCCGCTCGTCCTGCGCCTGTACCTGGTCAGCACCGTCGTCGTCACCGTGGCCTGCGGGATCTTCCTGCTCACCCTGGACTGGTGGGGCCCCTCGTACGCCCCCCTCGGCACCCTCTCCGCCGGGCTCTTCTTCACCGCCTCCTGCGTCGGCTGGGCGCTGCTCACCCTCCAGGACGGCGTCCTCACCGGCCTCCGGCGGGCGATCTGGGTCCCCGTCGGCAACGCGGTCTTCTCGCTCGGCAAGCTGGTCCTGCTCGTCGCCCTGGCCGCCGCCGTGCCCGTGCTCGGCGTCTTCGTCTCCTGGTCGGCGGCGATCGCCCTGTCCGTCGTCCCACTCGCCTGGCTCGTCTTCCGGAGGCTCATCCCCCGGCAGGCGCGCGCCGACCGGGACCGCGAGCCGCCGAGCCTGCGCGAGATCGGCCGCTTCATGGCCGGGGACTCGGTCGGCGCGCTCTTCAGCCTCGCCATGATCAACCTGCTGCCGGTGATGGTCGCCGTCCGCTTCGACGCCGCCCACAACGCCTTCTTCTACACGGCGTACACCGTCGGCGGCACGATGGAGTTCATGGCCATCAACATGGCCTCCTCGCTCACCGCGCACGCCTCGCACAGCCCGGACTCCCTCGCCGAGGGGGTACGGGGCGCGCTGCGCCGCATGGCGCTGCTGCTCGTCCCGGTCGTCCTCGTCCTCGTCGTCTTCGCCCCGCTGATCCTCGCGCCCTTCGGCGGCGACTACGCCGAGCACGGCACGACCGTGCTCCGGCTGCTGGCCGCCGCCGCGCTCCCCCGGGTCGCCGTCGAGCTGTACATCGGGGTGCTGCGCGTCCAGGGGCGCACCGGCATGCTGGCCGCCGTCCAGGGCACCATGTGCGTCCTGGTCCTCGGCAGCGCGGCCGCCCTCCTCGGCCCGTACGGCATCGGCGGCGCCGGGATCGCGGTCCTCGGCTCGATGACGGTGATGGCGGCGGCGTGCGTGCCGGGCCTGCGGGCCGTCCTCAAGGGCCGGGCGCCGGAGGCCCGGGAGACTCCCGTCGCCTCCGACGACGGGTACGGCACCAACTGGGCGCGCGAGAGCGCCTATCTGCGCGGGGCGCACGACTCGGTGACGCCCGCGTTCGGCATCCCCGTCTTCGTACCCCCGGAGCGGACGGAGGAGGAGCGGCGGCCCGCGCCCGCCCCCGAGGCTCCGGCGGCCGGGTCCTCCGAGCGGTGGGCGACCCCGCTGTGGCTGCTGCTCGGCCTGGCGGCGGGGCTCTTCTGGTTCCCGCTCGTCCGCTCCCCCGAGCTGGACGTGGAGGAGCTGTCCGGCACCGGGCTGCTCTCCGCGCTGCCGCCCGTCACGCTCCTCGCCGGGCTGCTGCTCGTCGCCCTCCAGGGCGCCGCCGCGGTCCCGCGCGCCTTCCGGCCGGGGTTCGCCGCGACGGTCCTGCTCGCCACCTTCCTCGCCCTGCACACCGCCCCGCCGCTGCTCGGCCTGCGGCCCGCCGACGCGGCCGGGCCCGGCGCCGCGCTCCTGGGCGAGGGCGTGGAGCGGGCCGTCGTCCCTATCGCGCTCCAGGCCCTGTGCCTGCTGCTCGCGGCCGTGCTGCTGCGGGTGCTCGGCGTGGGCGCGCGGGTCACGGCCGGGGTGGTGTGGGTGCTGGTCTGGGCGGGCTGGGCGGGGCAGCAGGCGTTCGCCGCCGCCCCGCTGCCGCTCTTCCTGGGCCTGGCCGGGACCACGATGGTGGTGTGCGCCTTCCGGGGGCTCGCGGGGGGCCGGCGCTGACCCGGGCGCCTCCGGCCCGGCCGCCGCCGAGCTTCCGGCCCGGGGGTCAGCGGTCGGGCACGTCCTGCCGGAAGTACGGGTCCTGCCCGGCGATCCGGTAGCCCTCCAGGCCCGGCCCCTCGTTCACCCTCAGGTCGCAGCCGGGCCCGGGGACCTCCTGGTTCCAGTGCACGTACGCGCGTGCCTTCGGCAGCGTCGGCGCCACCTCCGGGATCTTCGCGTACCAGTCGCGCTGCCGCTCGGGCCGCTCCGGGTCGGGGGCGGTGGAGAACTCGGAGAGCATGATCGGCTTGTCGGCGGAGATGTTCTTCCGCATCCAGTCGTAACCGGGGCGCTGGCTCCGGTCGAAGTCCAGCCAGTCCGGCGACTTGTGGCAGAGGTAGTAGTTGTACTGGTCCATGCCGATCCAGTCGACGTACTCGTCGCCCGGGTACAGCCGCTTCATCGTCTCCGCGTTGCCGACCCAGCCGGAGACGGTCCACACCCACACCGCGTTGGTGACGCCCAGCGCCTCGAAGCGGTCGCGGACGTGCCGGTAGGCGGCCACGTACTCCTCGGGGGTCCCGGCGCCCTCCGGGATGCGGAAGTCGGCCTCCTGGTCGAAGGAGAAGAAGACCCGCTTGCCGTACTCCTTGACGCGCAGCGCCTGCTTGTCGATGACGGAGGCGTCGTACTTCCCGGCGGCGATGTTCTTCCAGCCGAGCTGCGTCTCGGTCCAGTTCGCGTGGTGCTTCTCGGTCCAGACCGTGGACTCCCAGGCGAGCATGAGGAGCCGGTCGCGGCCGAGTTCGACCTCGTCGGGGGTGAGGAGCTGCCCGTCGGCCTCGCTCCCCGACATGTCGTGGTACGTGTAGACGAGGTCCAGTTTCCGGCCGATCTTCTCCTCGAAGGCGTACACGGGCCGGGTGAGCGAGCTGTCCTCGTCGTACGGGACGTACGCGCCCCACCAGGCCCCGCAGGGCGAGACGAGGGCGGCGTCGGGGGCACAGTCCTCCCCCTCGCCGAGGGTCGACCAGACCCCTATCCCGGCGGTCAGCGCGCCGACGGCCGCCAGGGCGACGGCGATCCGGGTCGCGGGGCCGGAGCCCCCGTGCCGTCCGGTCATCCGCCGCCACCGGCCGCTCGTTTGCGGAAGAGGGGCGCGCGGGCGCCGTCGCGCTCGACGGCCCCGCGCGTGGCGGCCGGGAGGGGCACGCCGGGCAGGACGGAGGCGACGGTCACGAAGAGGGCCAGGACCACCAGGAAGAAGGTGAGCGAGAAGGCCTGTGACAGGAACAGGGCGGTCGCGGTGAGCGTGGCGACCGAGAGGCTGACCGGCGCGGCGAGCGCCAGGGCCTCCAGGCGGGCGCCGGGGCGGAGGCCCACCGGTTGCGGGAGCAGCAGGGCGAGGCCCGGCGCGAGGACGACGAAGGCGAGGACGGGGATCCAGCGCAGCGGGGAGCCGCCGGGGAACGCCGTCGCGGCGAGGGCGATCCAGCCGGAGGCCGCGAGGGCGGCTCTGCGCTGGACGCGCGGGGTCAGGCGTGGACGGGCCATGGGGTGCACCTGCTCCTCGTGGTCGGGTGTCCGCGGTGGACGGAGGGGGGTCATCCGGTGGTGGCGGGCCGGTGGCGCAGGACGAGCCCGTACTCGCTCTCCTCCACGACCTCGAAGAGCGGGGAGCGCTTGAGGGCGTCCCGGAGCTTGTCGAAGCCGCCCGCCGGCAGGTAGCCCTCGCCGATGACGGCCTCGCCCTGGGTGGGGGTGAGGAGCACGTAGGCGGGCTTGCCCTCGGGGATGCCGCCGGCGAGGTAGGAGGCCGGGTCCTGGAGCATCCGCAGGTTCTCGTCGACCTCCTGCTCGGTGAAGAACCAGCGCTCGTACCGGTCGTAGCGGTAGTACGCGTCGGGGAAGGCGCCGGTCGCGGCGAGGAACAGGGAGCCCTCGGGCGCCCGGTCGAAGGCGCGGCGGGTGAGCGCGGTCTCGCCGGGCGACGCGTAGTGCATGCCCTCCTTGCCGTAGTACGAGGGCAGGAAGCCGGCCAGCATGGCGATCAGGGTGACGGGCAGGGCGACGGCGGCGACGCGGCGGGCGGTCGCGGCGGCGCGGCTCGCGGCGCCGACGGCGGGGACGAGCGCGGCGGCGGCGAAGAAGGCGGAGCCGGGCAGGCCGAAGAGGTAGACGCGGAAGACCATCTCGCCGCCGTAGTCGTTGACGGCGAACGCCGGGAGCGGCGCGGCGGCGGCCAGGACCAGCGGCAGGGCGCTGCGGGCCAGCCTGCGGCGGAGCAGTACGGCGGCGACGGCGAGGCCGCCGAGGGAGAGCACCATCAGGATGTTGGCGCTGCCGACCAGCTCGGGGCCGGGGCCCGTGGGGTCGCCCGCGAAGCCGGGGCGGGAGTTGGCGAGCAGGTCGCCGGCCTTCTCGCGCAGGGTGCCGAGGGTTTCGAGGAACAGCTCCCGGCCCATGGTGAGGTTCCAGGCCAGCATGACGAGGCCGCTGGTGACGAGGAGACCGATGTTGCGGTAGCGGCGGGTGAGGCAGAGGGCGAAGAGCGTCGCGCACAGCATGACCGGGGTCAGCTGGTGGCTGGCGTTGATGGTCGCGATGACCGGCAGCAGGATCAGGACGGCGATCGCCCGCTGCCGGGTGGTGGTGGGCGGCGGGACGGCGGCGGCGGCCGGGTCGAGCGCGCTGCGGTCGCGCAGCGGGCCCGCCGAGCCGGGCAGCACGAAGTGGCGGACGACGACGGCGAAGACGGTGAGGTAGAGCAGGTACGAGAAGCCCTGCGGGGACAGGTAGTCCTGGCCGACCCAGTTCGCCAGCTGGAAGATCCACACGCCGGTCCACACGAGCCGCCAGTCGTCGCTGAACGTGCGGTAGACGAGGATCAGGACGGGCACGGTGAGCAGGCCGAGGGCGACCGGGGCCCAGTTGATGAAGGAGGCGGCGGCGTCGACGCCGAAGGCGCGGACGAGGGCCGCGTCCAGGGAGAAGAAGCCGGGCCACTGGTCGTAGGCGGACATGCCGCCGGAGAGCTCGGTCCCGGGGTGGACGGTCCCCTGGTCGAGCAGGCGGCTGATGATCGCGTCGTGCTTGGACGCCCAGGCGTAGCGGACGTTGTCGTAGAGGATCGCGGGCGGCGCCTTGAGGGCGAAGAGCATGGCCGCGCAGTAGGTGGCGGGCCAGAGCGGGGCGGTGCCGGCCCGGCGCAGGGTGAGGACGAAGCCGCCGGTCAGGACGGCGAGCGAGGCGTAGAAGGTGAGCGGGAAGCGGTCGAGGAGACCGAACTCCGCGATGTTCCGGAAGTCGATCCGGGGCAGGGCCCAGGCCCAGAGGGCGGCGGCGAGGAGGAGGGGGAGGAGGTTGAGGGCGTCGGGGGTGCGGAGGGCGGCGGAGAGGCGGGCGGGTATGCCGGTTCCGCTTCCGCGCCCGGTCCCGGTTCCGGTTTCGCCTCCGGTGGCGGGCTCCTTGGGCTCCGGGGCCTCCCGGGGCTCTTGGGATTCCTGGGATGTCCGGGGCTCCCGTTCCTCCCCCTCCCGGCCCGTCGTGGAGGGCTGCGACGGCGCACCACTCCCGGTCACCGGTGCGGGCACCTGATGCTGCACGGCCTCTCCCCCCACGAACTGTCCCCTTCGGCGAAGTACGGAAGGTACTTCGGTCTTGTCGGTGCGTCCAACACCGGCTTCGAAGGACGGTGTTGATGATCTCTGACTCGCTCTTCCGGGCGCCGCTCAGCCCGCGAACCCGGGCCCCTTGAGCAGGGCGCGGGCCCTGCGGTACATCCGCCAGCCGACGGTGGGCAGCGAGTCCGGGTAGGGCGCGGCCTTCGCGCCCCGCCCCTCCATCCACCGTTCGACGTCGGCGACGGTGTGGCTCCGGCGGAGGATGAGCCGGGCGATGCGGTAGACCTCGTCCGTGCCGGAGCTGAGCGCGTGCCGCACGGCGACCGCCGAGGCGTACCCGGCGGCCTCGGCGGCCCGCCGGACGGCCGGGCTGTTGTAGCCGTGCGGGTAGGCGAGGTGGGTGACCTCGTGTCCGAGGACGTCCTCCAGGACCGTCTTCGCCTCGCGCAGTTCGCGGCGCAGGGCGTTCGGCGCGAGGGTGTCGAGCTGCGGGTGGGTGACGGTGTGGGCGCCGACCTCCATCCCGTACTGCTCCAGGCGCGGGGCCTGGGCGAGGGTCATCATCGGCGCGGGCGGCAGCAGGCAGGGCCGGCCGGGGGTGATGGCGCCGGTGGTCAGGTAAGCGGTGGCCGGGAGGCCGCGCGAGGCGAGCGCCTCTGCGGTCGGCCCGACGAGGTCGGCGAAGCCGTCGTCGAAGGTGAGGACGACGGGCCGGGGCGGCAGCGGGGCGCCGGTGGTGAGGTGTTCGACGAGGGTGCCGACGGTGACGGCGGTGCGGCCGCCGGCGACGATCGCGTCGAGCTGGGCGGCGAACTCCTTGGGCGAGACGGTGAATTCGGCGATCCAGTCCGGCGGGTCCTCCATCACGGCGTGGTAGAGGAGGACGGGTATGAGGACGCGGGGCGCGCGGGGGCGTCCGGGCGTGCTCGTCATCGGGGACCCGCCTTCCGCAGGCGGGCCTTGGCGTAGCCGATCGGGCCGTAGAGCATGCCGCGTCGCTCCAGTCGGGAGAGGCTGCGAGGCCAGGGGTGGTGGTGGGCGCCGTGCTCGCCGGGAACGCCGCCCCCGGCCTCCCCCCGCTGCGCGGTCATCGTCCGGGCGTGCGCGAGGCCGCGCGGCAGCCGGGCGAGGAGCGCGGGCAGCAGACGGGGACGGCGGACCAGGGTCGCGGTGAGGTACGCGGTGAGGCCGGCGCCGTAACCGTACGCCTGGTTCCGCAGGTCCTGCCAGGTGTCGCGGTGGTGGTGCCAGACGAGGGCCCGGGAGGTGTAGCGGAGGCGGAAGCCGGCGGAGAGGACGGCGACGAAGGCGTACAGGTCGTCGCCGCCCTTCGCGGCGGTCCCGGTGCCGGTGGCGGGGTCGAAGCCGCCGGCCCGGCGCAGGGCGTCGGTGCGGAAGGCCATGTTGGCGCCGGAGCCGAAGCTGCCGGCGGTGAACGGGAAGAGCGGTTCGTCGGCGGGCGGCCGGGCCGGGTCGTACAGCCGCGGGGCGAAGCCCTTGGCGAAGCCGCCGTGCGATTCGAGGAGGACCTGGGCGGGGGTGGCGAGCCGGGCGGGCAGGATCAGTCCGGTGACGCAGCCGAGGCCGGGGTCGTCGGCGAAGGGCTCGGTGAGGGCGGTGAGCCAGTGCGGGTCGGCGATGACGTCGTCGTCGGTGAAGGCGACGACGTCGCTCCGGACGGCGGCGAGACCGGCGTTGTGGGCGGCGGCGAGACCGGGCACGTCCTCGCGGACGTACCGGACGCGGTCGGCGTACTTCCGGACGACCAGGTCCCGGGTGTCCTCGGTCCGGGGCGCGTTGTCGACGACGACGACCTCGAAGTCGGGATGGTCCTGGTCGAGCAGCGAGTCGAGGGCCCGGGCGAGCTGCCCGGGCCGCTCGCGGGTGGCGACGACGACGGAGGGGCGGGGCGGGGCGCCCGCGCCGCCCTCCTCCCGGCTCTCCGCGAACCGCTCGGCGAACCGCTCGGCGTCGGAGAGGAGCGCGGGCCGGGTGAGCCGTTCCCGGGCGAGGGCGGCGAGCACGTCGGCGGGGTCCTCGCCGTCCGGGACGGTCCCGACGACGGTGGCGGCGGGCCGCCCCCGGAGCCGTACGAGCGCGTAGACGTCACCGCCCTCGACCTCGGGGCCGCCGGGCGCGGGCCGGAACGACAGGACGGGCCCGTCGGGCGCGGCGAGGTCGAGCTCGGCGACGGAGAGGGGGCGGGGAAGGGGGACGGGGACGGGGCGGTTCAACGGGGGTCTCCCGAGGGACGTACGGACAGGAGCGGGGGCGGGTCCGGGAGGGTCAACGCCCGCCCCGCAGGCGGGCGATCCGGTTGAGGGCGGCGCGGCCGCGGGCGGCGAGGGCGGGGCGTTCGCGGACGAAGCCGTGGAGGCGGCGCGCGGGTTCGCGGCCCACCCAGTGGAGGGCGGCGCGGGCGCCGGGCCGGACGACGGCCCCCTCGTACACGGTCAGTTCCCCGGTCTTGAGGGCGTCCTTGTACTCGGCGTCGCCGCGCCCCAGGTCGAGCATGCCGATCCCGGCGGCGGCCGCGGCCTCGGCCATCCGCAGGTGCAGGACGAGACCGGGCGAGTACTTGGCGAACTCGGGGTCGTACGCGGGGAACCAGCAGGACAGCACCGTCGCGGAGCGGAGCCCGAAGTGGGCGGCGACCGGCCGCTCGCCGACGTAGAGCACGGAGAGCACACCGGAACAGCCGGGGGCACGGAGGGCATGGAGGCGGCGGACGAGCGCGGTGATCCACTCCTTGGCGAAGCGGTCGCGGCGGCCGGTCCTGCGGTACTGGGCGGACTTCCACGCCATGAGGGTGCGCAGGGCCGCCGGGTCGCGCTCGTCGAAGACGAAGCGGACCTCGCCGTCGGTGCGGCGGGCGAGCCGCCGCTCCTTGGCGAGGGTGGTCCTGAGGAACTTGGGGGACTGGACGCGCAGGAGGGCCTCGTAGGCGGCGTACCCCTCGCCGACGTCGATGACGGGCGAGGCGAAGGACTCCACGGCGGCGCCCTCGAAGAGGGGCTGGCCCGCCTCCAGGTTGTCGAACTGCCAGCCGGCGAGGCCGCAGCGGCGCAGCAGGGCGCGCGCGTCGGGCCGCAACCCGTCCCGCAGGACGGCGCCCTGGCTGTCGGAGACGCCGAAGCCGATGGCCCGACCCTGCCCCAAGGGCCCCTTCTCGTACGGGAAGAACCCGACGGGCTCGTCCCCCTCCCACCAGACGGCGACCCGCGCCCGGGGCCGCACCTCGGCGGCCACGAGCGTGAACTCCGGCTCCATGAACGGATTGGCGGGCGCGCCGGACTTGGCGCGCAGCTCCCGCCACGCCTCGATCTCGCGCGCGCCCAGCTCCCCCGGCCTCACGATCCGCATGCGGACAGCGCTCACCCTGCCGACCCCCCGGTCTTCCCCCCTGAGTCCTGCCAGGACAGGACGGTACCGGTCCGCAACGCTCAGAGACAGGGATACTCGGTCTTTCCGTGACCAACCCGTGAAGGTGGGGACACGACGAAGTCCCCTGCCGGTGCCCGCACTTGCCGCCCGCCGTTCTGGAAACCCCGTGGCCGCGGCGCGAGGACCGTCGCTACCGTTGAGCTCCCCTTTTCCGGAAGAAGGCACCGCCATGACCGCCCACCGCCCGACGACGACCCTCTGGCGCCCCACGGGCCCCGTGGAGCTGGAGCTCGTCCGGGAGTCGGGCTGGCGCGCCTGGCCTCCGCGGCTTCCGGAGCAGCCGATCTTCTATCCGGTGATGAACGAGGAGTACGCGATCCGGATCGCCCGCGACTGGAACGTCAAGCACGACGGCGCGGGCTTCGTCACGCGCTTCGAGGTGGACGCGGAGTTCCTGCGCAGGTACCCGGTGCGGCAGGCGGGCGGGCGGACGATCCTCGAACTGTGGGTGCCGGCGGAGGAGCTGGAGGAGTTCAACGCGCAGATCGTGGGGGAGATCCGGGTGGTCCACGAGTTCCGCTGACGTCCACGGGCGGGCCGGCGGCGGCAGCGTCTAGGGTGCGGCCATGGGATCACTGCTCGCCGCCGTTCGCGAGAACGAGGACGCGGCCCGGTACCTGGCGCGGCCGGGCGACTTCGAGCCGGGCCGGGGGGACCACGTCGAGGAGGTCCACCTCGCGTCGGGCGCCGCGCCGGAGGGCTTCGCGGGCGACGGGGGCGGAGGCCCTGGCCCGTCTCCGGGAGGTCGCCACGACGGCGGGTGAGGAGTACGTCCTCGTCCTCACCTCCGAGAACGAGCCCTACGAAACGTTCCCGATGTTCAGGAGTGCCCGATGAGCGTGCGCCGCGCAGTCCCCAATCTCCGGACCGAGTCCCCCGAGGAGAACAGGGACTTCTACGGTCTCCTCGGCTTCGAGCAGGTCATGGACCACGGCTGGATCGCGACGCTCGCCTCGCCGGCCGTGCCCGCCGCCCAGATCAGCCTGATGGGCGCCGACCTGACCGCTCCCGTCTCCCCCGACCTGAGCGTGGAGGTGGAGGACGTGGACGCGGTGTACGCGGCGGTGCGGGCGGCGGGCGCGGAGGTCGTGCACCCGCTGACGGACGAGGAGTGGGGCGTCCGGCGCTTCTTCGTACGGGACCCGGACGGCCGGGTCGTCAACGTGCTCGGCCACCGGGCCTGAGGGGAGCCGCCGTGCGCTGGAAGGTCCACGGGGAGCGTCCGCTCCACGAGTACCCCTGGGTGAACCTGTGGCTCGCCGACGTCGAGCGGCCCGACGGGCAGCGGGACGAGTACTACGTGGTCAAGCTCCGTGACCTCGCCGTCGCGGCCGTCGTCAACGACCGCCGCGAGGTCCTGATGATGTGGCGCCACCGCTTCGTCACCGACGTCTGGGCCTGGGAGCTGCCCATGGGCCTGGTCGAGGACGGCGAGACCCCGGCGGAGGCGGCGGCCCGCGAGGTCCTGGAGGAGACGGGCTGGCGCCCGGGCCCCCTGACCCCGCTGATCTACTCGGAACCGGCCAACGGCATCACCGACTCCCGGCACCACGTCTTCCGCGCCGCCGGAGCCGCGTACGAGGGCCCGCCGACCGAACCCAACGAGTCGGACCGCGTCGAGTGGATCCCCCTCGCGGACGTCCGGGGCATGATCGCCCGCCGCGAGATCGTGAGCGGGGCGACCCTGGTGGGGCTGTTGCAGTTGCTCCTCGACGAGGCCCCGGGCTGATCCGGGGCGGACCGGGCCGGTCACGAGGTCGAAGCGGCCGGGTTCTGCTTGCGCCTGACGTCCGTGATGCGGACGTCTTCCGTCTCCGGGGCTCCGAAGGACTCGACGCTCACCCCGTCGCGGGTGCCGGTGATCTCCAGGGCCAGGTTGTTGCCCATGAAGCGGAGGTCGAGGCGGGCTCGGGGCGAGCCGTCGTGGTCGGGCATCCGGTGGATGCGGAACGGCGGGTAGTCCAGGCTCGTCAGCCTCTTCCGCAGGCCCGCGTAGTCGGCCGGGCCCGTGCCGTCGAACGCCGTGAGGACGCGCGCGGCGTGCGCGGCGCCGGCGCACTTGTCCAGGGGGTCCAGCGGCACCTCCTCGATCGGCCCGGTCCTGGTGGGGGCCGGCTCCGGGTCGGACGGTGGCTTCGGGGCGTCCAGGGGGAGAGGACCGGCCTTCCGCGGGGGCCGCGGCGGGATCGTGCCCTCCGGGGTCGGCTCGACCGGCGTCGTCGGGTCGCAGTCGTCCAGGATGCGGGTGGACACGGCCAGGTAGCGCAGCTCCGGGTCGGGATGCGTCGCCAGGCCGTCCGACGGGAGGGACCGCTTCGGCGTCGGGGCCTTCGAGGCGCCGACGCCCACGGCGGACGCCTTGGCGGAGGCACCGCCGGTGGGGCCTTCCGTGCCGCAGGCGGTCAGGGCCATGCCGCCGAGCGCGACGGCCAGGACGGTCTTCGTGAAGCGGTTCGGGGTTCTCATGCGGGGATCATGCGAGCGGACGACGGCCGCCCACATGAGTACCCGTACTCAACACGGACCGTGGCCAAACGGACGGTGACCTGCCGTTTCTGATCCGCGTCACCCCGTCAGGCCACCCGCACGCCCCTCCGCCACACCTCCGACACCAGCGGCACACCCGGCCGGTAGGCCAGGTGGACGTGGGACGGGGCGTTCAGGAGGGTGAGGTCGGCCCGGGTGCCGGGTGCGAGGCGGCCGATGTCGGTGCGGCGGAGGGCCGCGGCGCCGCCGGCCGTGGCGGACCAGACCGCCTCGTCGGGGGTCATGCCCATGTCCCGGACCGCCAGGGCGATGCAGAAGGGGACGGAGGAGGTGAAGGAGGAGCCCGGGTTGCAGTCGGTGGAGAGGGCGACCGTGACGCCCGCGTCCAGGAGGCGGCGGGCGTTCGGCCACTCGGCGCGGGTGGAGAACTCCGCGCCCGGGAGGAGGGTGGCGACCGTGTTCCCCGAGGCCAGGGCGTCCACGTCCGCGTCCGTCAGGTGCGTGCAGTGGTCCGCGCTCGCCGCGTCCAGCTCCACCGCCAGTTGGACGCCGGGGCCGTACGAGAGCTGGTTGGCGTGGACGCGGGGGTGGAGGCCCTTCGCCCTGCCGGCGGTGAGGATCGCGCGGGCCTGGTCGCCGTCGAAGGCGCCCTTCTCGCAGAAGACGTCCACCCAGCGGGCGTACGGGGCGCAGGCGTCGAGCATCTCGCCCGTCACCAGGTCGACGTAGGCCGCCGGGTCGTCGGCGTAGTCCGGGGAGACGATGTGCGCGCCGAGGTAGGTGACCTCGTCCGTGTGCTCGGCGGCGATGCGCAGCGCGCGGGCCTCGTCCTCGACCGTCAGGCCGTAGCCGGACTTCGTCTCGAAGGTGGTCGTGCCCTGGGCGAGGGCTTCGCGCAGGTAGTGGGCGACGTTCGCCGACAGGGCCTCGTCGCTCGCCGCGCGGGTCGCCGCCACGGTCGTGCGGATGCCGCCCGCCTCGTACGGCTGCCCGGACATGCGGGCGTTGAACTCGGCCGTGCGGTCGCCCGCGAAGACCAGGTGCGAGTGGGAGTCCACGAAGCCCGGGATCACGGCCCGGCCGGCCGCGTCGACCCGGTTGTCAGTGGCGGGTGCTTTGCTGGATTCACCGACCCAGACGACGTGGTCGCCTTCTACGACGACGGCCGCGTCCTGGATCAGACCCAGAAAACTTCTGTCACCGAGGGAGGGATCGTTGGTGACCAGGCTCGCGATGTTGACGATGGCGGTGGCGGGCGTCGCCACGGCGCTGTTCGCACTCGTGGGGGCGGAGGTCGCCGCCGCGCTGTTCCTCGTCTCGGGGCCGGTGTTCATGGTGAGGGGTGTCTCCTTCAGCCGCGCAGGGCGGCGATCGAGTCGGCGAGGGCCCGGGGCACGTCCGGTACGGACCGGTGGACCCCGTCCCGTACGACGTGGCGGCCGCCCACGACCGTGTGACGCACATCCGCTGCCGACGCTGCGAATACCGCCGTCTCGGCTGCCAGACGCGGTGCCGGTCCCGCTGTCCTGACGGAGTCCAGGGCGATCGTCGTGAAGTCGGCGAGGGCGCCCGGCGTCAGCTCGCCCGCCTCCTGCCGGCCGAGGGCCGCGTGGCCGTCCGCGGTCGCCGCGCGCAGCAGCGCGGCCGCCGTCCAGTGGCCGCGGATGTGGGTGCGCAGGCGCTCGTTGAGCTCCATGGCCCGCGCCTCTTCGAGGATGTCCACGACCGCGTGGCTGTCGCTGCCCAGGGAGAGGGGGGAGCCGGCGCGCTGGAGGTCCACCGCCGGGCCGATGCCGTCCGCGAGGTCGCGTTCGGTCGTCGGGCACATGCAGGTGCCGGTCGAGGACGAGCCGATGAGGGCGACGTCGCCGGGGGTGAGGTGGGTGTTGTGGACGCCCGTGGTCCGGGAGCCCAGTACGCCGTGTTCGGCCAGGAGTTGTGTGGGGGTGAGGCCGTGGGCCGCCAGGCAGGCGTCGTTCTCGGCGGTCTGCTCCGAGAGGTGGACGTGGAGGGGGGCCTCCCGCCGCCGGGCCCAGTCGGCCACCGTGGCCAGCTGGTCCGCCGGAACGGCCCGTACGGAGTGGATCGCCGCCCCGATCCGTACGCCGTCCCGCTCCTTGAGCGCCGACGCCCGCTCGGCCCAGGCGTCCGCCGTGCCGTCGGTGAAGCGGAGCTGGTGGTGCTCGGGCGGGGCGCCGAAGCCGGAGGAGAGGTAGGCGGTGTCGAGGAGGGTGATGCGGATGCCGGCCTCGGCGGCGGCCGCGATCAGGGCCTCGCCCATGGCGTTGGGGTCGGCGTACGGGGTGCCGCCGGGGGCGTGGTGGAGGTAGTGGAACTCGCCGACGGAGGTGATGCCGGCGAGCGCCATCTCCGCGTACACCGCGCGGGCGAGGGCGAAGTAGCTGTCGGGGGTGAGGCGTTGGGCGACCTTGTACATGGTGTCGCGCCAGGTCCAGAACGTGCCGGAGCCGACCTGGACCGTGCCGCGCAGGGCGCGGTGGAAGGCGTGCGAATGGGCGTTGGCCAGGCCCGGGATCGTCAGGCCGCGCAGGACCTCCGCGCCCGGGGGCGGGGTCTCCACGCCCGTGCGGACCGAGGTGATCCGGCCGTCCGCCGTCTCCAGGGCGACGCCCGGCTCGACGGTGGGGTCGAGCCAGGCGTGCTCCAGCCAGTACGTGGTCGTCAGCGGCACGCCAGCTCCTCCAGTACGTCGGCGAGTGCGCGGACCCCGGCCAGGCAGTCGTCCTCGGCCGCGAACTCGGCCGGGGAGTGCGAGACGCCCGTGGGATTGCGTACGAACAGCATGGCGGTCGGGATCGATTCGGACAAAATACCCGCGTCGTGGCCCGCGCCGGTACCGAGGACCGGGACCTTGCCCGAAGGACCCGTGGTGCCGGTGGCGCTCGCGGCCGCGTCGCCCAGGATCCGGGACAGTTCGTCGCGCAGGGCGTGCGAGAAGTCCACGACCGGGGTGAAGGACTCGCGGACGACCGTGAGGTCGATGCCGTGGCGGTCGGCGTAGTCGCGGGCCGCCGTCTCGACGCCCGCGACGACCGCGTCCAGGGCGTCCTGGTCGGCGGCGCGCGCGTCGAGCCAGCCGCGCACGAGGGAGGGAATGGCGTTGACGCCGTTCGGCTCGACCGCGATCTTGCCGAAGGTGGCGACGGCACCCGCGAGTTCGGCCTCGCGGCGGGCGGCGAGGACGGTCTCGGCGTAGGTGAGCATCGGGTCGCGGCGGTCCACGAGCCGGGTGGTGCCGGCGTGGTTGGCCTCGCCCGCGAAGTCGTACCGCCAGCGGCCGTGCGGCCAGATGGAGGAGGCGATGCCGATCGCGTCGCCGGACAGGTCGAGGGCCCGGCCCTGTTCGACGTGCAGTTCCACGAAGGCGCCGATGCGGGCCAGCCGCTCCGGGTCGGGGCCGATGGCGTCGGGGTCGTACCCGGCGGCCTCCATGGCCTGCGGGAGGCTGATCCCGTCGGCGTCGCGCAGCTCGTACGCCTGCTCCTTCGTCAGGCGTCCGGCGGTGAGGCGGGAGCCGACGCAGGCGAGGCCGAAGCGGGCGCCCTCCTCGTCGCCGAAGTTGACGATGGCGAGGGGGCGCTTGAACGAGACGCCCCGGGCGCGCAGTTCGTCGAGCGCGGCGAAGGAGGAGACGACGCCGAGGGGGCCGTCGAAGGCGCCGCCGTCGGGGACGGAGTCCAGGTGGGAGCCTGTGACGACGGCGTCGCCGGCCGTGGGGTCGCCGAGCCAGGCCCACTGGTTGCCGTTGCGGTCGGTCTCGACGTCCAGGCGGCGGGCCTCGGCCTGCATCCGGAACCAGAGGCGGCAGTCGGCGTCGGCGTCCGTCCAGGCGTAGCGGCGGTAGCCACCGGAGGCGGCGCTGCGGCCGAGGGGCCGCAGCGACCGCCACATGGCGTGGAAGGTCTCGCTCACGCGGAGGCCCCGGAAGCGTCGTCGCCCTCGCGCATCGGGATGCGGACGCCCTTCTCGTCGGCGACCCGCTCGGCGATGTCGTAGCCCGCGTCGACGTGCCGGATGACGCCCATGCCGGGGTCGTTGGTCAGCACGCGGCGGATCTTCTCTCCCGCCAGCGGGGTGCCGTCGGCGACCGAGACCTGGCCCGCGTGGATGGAGCGGCCCATGCCGACGCCGCCGCCGTGGTGGAGGGAGACCCAGGAGGCGCCGGAGGCGACGTTGACCATGGCGTTCAGGAGCGGCCAGTCCGCGATGGCGTCGGAGCCGTCGAGCATGGCCTCGGTCTCGCGGTACGGGGAGGCGACCGAGCCGCAGTCCAGGTGGTCGCGGCCGATGGCGAGGGGGGCGGCGAGGGTGCCGTCGGCGACCATGTCGTTGAACATGGCGCCGGCCTTGTCGCGCTCGCCCTGGCCGAGCCAGCAGATGCGGGCCGGGAGGCCCTGGAAGTGGACGCGCTCGCCGGCCATCTTGATCCAGCGGTGCAGGGACTCGTTCTCCGGGAAGAGGTCGAGGATCGCCTTGTCCGTCTTGTGGATGTCGCTCGCCTCGCCGGAGAGGGCGGCCCAGCGGAACGGGCCCTTGCCCTCGCAGAACAACGGGCGGATGTAAGCCGGGACGAAGCCCGGGAAGGCGAAGGCGCGGTCGTAGCCGGCGAGCTGGGCCTCGCCGCGGATCGAGTTGCCGTAGTCGAAGACCTCGGCGCCCGCGTCCATGAAGCCGACCATGGCCTCGACGTGCCGGGCCATCGACTCGCGGGCGCGGGTGGTGAAGCCGGCCGGGTCCTTCGCCGCCGCGTCGGCCATGTCCTCGAAGGCGATGCCGACGGGGAGGTAGGAGAGCGGGTCGTGGGCGGAGGTCTGGTCCGTGACGATGTCGATCGGGGCGCCCTCGGCCAGCATGCGGGGCAGCAGGTCGGCGGCGTTGCCGAGGAGGCCGATGGAGAGCGGGCGGCGCGCGTCGCGGGCCTCGGTCGCGAGCTGGAGGGCGTGGGCCAGGTTGTCGGCCTTCACGTCCAGGTAGCGGTGCTCGATGCGGCGCTCGATGGCGCGCGGGTCGCAGTCGATGCAGATGGCGACGCCGTCGTTCATCGTCACGGCGAGCGGCTGGGCGCCGCCCATGCCGCCGAGGCCGGCGGTCAGGGTGATGGTCCCGGCCAGGGTGCCGCCGAACTGCTTCGCGGCGACGGCGGCGAAGGTCTCGTACGTGCCCTGGAGGATGCCCTGGGTGCCGATGTAGATCCAGGAGCCGGCCGTCATCTGGCCGTACATGGTGAGGCCGAGCTGCTCCAGGCGCCGGAACTCCTCCCAGTTCGCCCAGTCGCCGACCAGGTTGGAGTTGGCGATGAGGACGCGCGGGGCCCACTCGTGGGTCTGCATGACGCCGACCGGGCGGCCGGACTGGACGAGCATCGTCTCGTCCTGCTTGAGGGTGCGCAGGGTGCGGACCATCGCGTCGAAGGAGCGCCAGTCGCGGGCGGCCTTGCCGGTGCCGCCGTAGACGACGAGCTTGTCGGGGTGCTCGGCGACCTCGGGGTCCAGGTTGTTCTGGAGCATCCGGAGGGCGGCCTCCTGCTGCCATCCCAGGGCGCTCAGTTCCGTACCGCGCGGGGCCCGTACGGGGCGGGGTCCTGACATGGCGGTGCCTCCTCGAATGTCGTTCAGATATTCACATCCTGGCGGCATGAATAGATGTAGTCAACAGGGCCCGCCCTCATCGCGCGGTCCCACGCGGTGCCGCACCGGCACGGGAGACCCGGCGCCCTCCCGCTCCCGCACCCGATGGACCACCATGGGTCCCATGGCCTCCTCCCGTCGCGATCTCGCCGTCCGCGCCTCCGTCGACCAAGGACTCCTCTCCCCCGCCGAGCCGGTCGTCGCCCTCCTCGACACCGCCGGCATCCGCGCCTCCGCCGCCGCCCTGACCGGCGCCTTCGCCGCCGTCACCGACGCTCCCGTGCTGCACGCCTTCGCCGTGAAGGCCGCCCCGCTCGTCCCCGTCCTGCGCCTGCTCCACGAGGCCGGGATCGGGGCCGAGGTCGCGAGCCCCGGCGAGCTGGCCCTCGCCCGCGCCGCCGGGGTCCCGCCGGAGCACACCGTGCTCGACTCCCCCGCCAAGACCCCGGACGAGCTGCGCCGGGCCCTCGCGCTCGGGGTCGCGGTCAACGCCGACAGCCTCCAGGAGCTGGACCGGCTCGACGCCCTCGTGGCCGCCGGGCCCACCGCCTCGCCCCTCGGCCTCCGGGTGAACCCGCAGGTCGGAGCCGGTTCCATCGGCGCGCTCTCCACCGCGACCGCCACCTCCAAGTTCGGCGTGGCGCTCCGCGACGAGGGCGCCCGCAAGACCGTCGTCCAGGCCTACCTGGACCGCCCCTGGCTGACCCGGCTGCACACCCACACCGGCTCCCAGGGCGTGCCGCTCGCCCTGATGGCGGAGGGGGTCGGGGCGGCGTACGCGCTCGCCGAGGAGATCAACCGGGCCGCCGGCCGGCAGCAGGTCGACACCCTGGACATCGGCGGCGGACTGCCGGTGAACTTCGCCTCCGACGAGGAGACGCCGACGTACGCGGAGTACGCCCGGCTGCTCGCCGACACCGTCCCCGGCCTCTTCGACGGCCGCTACCGGCTCGTCACCGAGTTCGGGCGCTCACTTCTGGCCAAACACGGCACGGTCCTCGCCCGGGTGGAGTACACCAAGACCTCCGGGGGCCGCCCGATCGCCGTCACCCACGCGGGCGTGCAGCTCGCCACCCGTACGGTCTACGCCCCCGGCTCCTGGCCGCTGCGCGTCCTCGCGTACGACTCCGAGGGCCGGCCCCGCACCGGGGAGACCGCCGTCCAGGACGTGGCGGGGCCCGCCTGCTTCGCCGGGGACCTGATCGCCACGGGCCGCGAGCTGCCGCTGCTGCGGCCGGGGGACGTGGTGGCGGTGCCGGACACCGGCGCGTACTACTTCGCCCACCACTACGCGTACAACAGCCTGCCCCGGCCGGGGGTCCACGGCTTCGCCGTGGCGGAGGACGGGACGGTGACGTTCACGGCCGTACGGAGGGCCCAGACGCCCGAGGAGATCGTCGCCGAGGCGGGCGGGGACCTGGCGGACGCGCTGGTACGGCCCCCGGGCGGGCGGGACGAGGACCGGCCGTCCGGTAGCGCCGCCCCGGAGCCCCGGCTTCCATGAGGACATGACCGGTGAAGGCGCGACGGGCGAGGGCACGACAGGCGAAGGCGCGGCAGGTGAGGACATGACCGGAACGGACGCGGGCACCACCTCCGTCGTCGTCGAGCGGCGGGTCGCCGCCTCCCCCGGGCCGGTCTGGGAGGCGATCACCGACCTGCCGGACCTGCCCCGCTTCCTGACCGGCGTCCGGAAGGTGGAGGTGCTCACCCCGGGCGGCTTCGGCGTGGGCACGCGCTGGCGCGAGACCCGCCGGATGCTGGGCCGGGAGGCCACGGAGGAGATGACCGTGACCGCGTGCGAGCCGCCCGACCGGTACGTCACCGTCGCCGACTCCCACGGCACGCACTACGTCTCCGAGCTGACCCTCGCGCCCGACGGGACCGGGTCCACCGTCCTGCGGATGTCCTTCTCCGCCCGGCCCGCGCACGGGCGCGCCCCCGGTCTCCTCGGCCGGGCGTTCGCCCGCCTCGGGGCGAAGGCGGTCGCCAAGGCGCTCGCGAAGGACCTGTCGGACATCGCGCGCGCCGTGGAGTCCCGGGCCTGACACGGCGCCGTGGCAGATGTCCGCCATGAACGAGGGATCAATTTCCGTCAGACCCGGGCATGTTCCGATGGAAAATGCCAGAACACCTCCCACGGACCGGAACGTTCAGTAGCGTCACCGTTACTGCCGCACGTTCGCACGCCGCATCGGGAGGGGAATCCGCGTGCCCGGAATCGACGAGTGCCTGACGGAGGCCATGACCCTACCGGGTGCTCGGGGCGCCTCCCTGGTCGACTGGACCAGCGGCCTCGCGCTGGGAACGGCGGGCGAGTCGCCCGTCGGGGACCACGAGACCACGGCCGCCGAGACCGCCGAACTGGCCCGCTCGGCGGCCGAATTCGACACCTTCCTGGCAACGGACGACGACGCGGGAGGGACCGGCGGGGCCGGAGGGTCCGGGGACGACGGGAGACCCGAGAAGGCCGGCGGGCCCCCCGTCGAGGACCTGATCGTCACCACCCGGGCCGGCTACCACGTCCTCCGCTTCGTCGAGACCTCCTTCGACAGCAGCGTCTTCCTCCACCTCTGGCTCGACCGCGAGACCGGCAACCTCGCCCTCGCCCGCATGAGACTCCGCGACATAGCCGAGAAGCTGGTCCTCGGATGAGCGCGGTCGCCACCCCCGTCTCCCCGATGCTGGTCCGGCTCGCCGCCGAGAAGGCCACCGGCGCCCTGCTGCGCGACCACGGCACGCTCTACCTGGTGGACGGCCGGGTCGTACACGCCGAGAGCCCCGCCGCCCCCGGCGTCGACGTCCTGCTCACCACCGGCGGCCGGCTGCCCCGGGAGAACTGGGACGAGGCCGTCGACCGGGCCGGCGCCCACCGCGCGGTCGGCCGCTTCCTGGTCGACAGCGGCCGGCTCCAGGACGGGGAGCTGGAGATCTGCCACCTCGGCGCCGTCTTCGACGCGGCCTTCTTCGCCCTCTCCCCCACCAGCGGGCCGACCCGCTTCCGGTACGGGGTGGGGCACTGGTTCGGGACGGTGCGGCCGGTCTCGGCCGAGGCCGTCGAGCGCGAGACCGTGCGCCGCCGCGAACTCCTCGACGCCGTCTGGCCCTACCCCGCCGTGGACACCGCCCCGGTCGTCCCCCGCCCCGCCGCCCCCGGCCAGACCACGGGGGCCCGGCAGCGCGCCCTCCTCGCGGCGGCCGACGGCGAGCGGACCCCGGCGGAGCTGGCCCGGCTGCTCGGCCGCCCCGCCTTCCACACGCTCCTCGACGTACGGAGGCTCGCCGCCGCCGGTCTCGTCGAGACCCCGCTGACGCCCGACCCCGACCCCGTGCCACCGGCACCGGCCCTCTTACCCGTCCTGCCGGTGCCCGATCCCGACATCGCCCTGCTGCGCCGGCTCCGTGACGCCCTGGAGGCACACCTGTGATGAGGCGTGCCCTGCGCATGCGCGCCGAGAGGAGACAGCTCATGACGGCAGAAGCCGAGGTCCTCGGCGAGCTGAGACGGCTGCGGGCGCGGCTGCCCCAGCTCACCGGAGCCCTGGCGGCCAGCGCCGACGGACTCGTCCTGGCCCACGACACCGTGGACGGCGAGGCCGAGAGCGTGGCCGCGCTGACCGCGGCGGCGCTGGGCGTCGGCCAGCGCCTGACCGACTCCACCGGTCAGGGCCGCTTCCGCGAACTGCTCGTACGCGGCGAGAGCGGCTACGTGGCGACGTACGCGGCGGGCGGCTCGGCCGTCCTGACGCTGCTCGCGGAGCCCCGGATCAACGTGGGGCGGCTCCATCTGGAGGCCCGCCGGTCCAGCGCCCGGATAGGCGAGCTGGTCGACGGCGCCCTGGAGCGCAGGGAGCCGAACCGGCTGGGGCAGCTCCCGCCCCCGTACCCGGGCAGGCCCCCGCTCCCGGGGAAGCCGCCGCCCGCCGCGGGACCCCCGGTCCGGGAGGTCCGCCGCCCCGGGAGCCCGTAGCCGGGGAGCCCGCGCCCCCAGGGCCCGCACCTCCTGAAACCCGCACCCCGGAAGCCCGCAATCCCCGAAGCCCGCAACCCAGAAGTCCGTAACCCCAGAAGGAAGAAGTACGACACCATGGCGAACACCGAGACCTCCCTCAAGGAAGCGGCCTCCATCGACGGCGCGATCGGCGCTGCCCTCGTCGACTACACCAGCGGCATGGCGCTCGGCACGATCGGCGGCGGCAAGGAGCTGGACCTGAACGTGGCCGCGGCCGGGAACACCGACGTCGTCCGGGCCAAGGTCCGGGCGATGGAGATGCTGGGCCTGAACGACGAGATCGAGGACATCCTCATCACCCTCGGCACCCACTACCACCTGATCCGGCTGCTCAAGGGCCGCAACACCAACGGCCTCTTCCTCTACCTGGCCCTGCACAAGGACCGGGCGAACCTGGCGATGGCCCGCCACCAGCTCAAGAAGATCGAGAACGAGCTGGAGGTCTGACGGCCGGAAGGCTCCGGCCGGCTACTCGACGAACAGGCCCCGCGCCGCCGCCTTCGTGTCGAACTCCTCCAGACGCGCCTGCGCGTCGGGGAGTTCGTCGGCCATGGCCTCCAGGAGGACCCGGCCGAGCATCATGGGGGCACAGGCGGTGTCGAAGGCGAGCCCGGTGCCGACGGCGGCCGGGATCAGCAGGTCGCTGTGGGCGGCGACGGGCGCGAACGCCGAGTCGGCGACGGTCACGACCGCGAGCCCGGCCGCCCGCGCGTACTCCAGGGCCTCGACGACCTCGCGCGGGTGCCGGGGCAGCGCGAAGCAGAGCAGGGCCGTGGCCCCGGCCCGTACGGCCGCGTCGACGCGGTCCGTGAGCATCGAGCCGCCCTCGTCGAGGAGCCGCACGTCCGGGTGCACCTTGGCGGCGAAGTAGGCGAAGCCACGCGCCTGCGAGGAGGCGGCCCGCAGCCCGAGCACGGGCAGCGGGCGGGAGCGGGCGAGCAGCCGGCCGGCCCGTTCGACGGGCCCGGGGTCGGCGAGCAGTCCGGCGAGGTGCCGGAGGTTCTCGATCTCGGCGAGGACTGCCTGCTGGTACTCGTTGTGCTCCTCGCCCCCGCCGGACCCCGCTCCGGCCTCGGGGGGCGCGACCTCGCGCAGGTGGCGGCGGAGCGCCGGGTAGCCGTCGAAGCCGAGGGCGACGGCGAAGCGGGTGACGGAGGGCTGGCTGACCCCGGCGAGCTCGGCCAGCTCCACACTGGACAGGAACGGCACGTCTCCGGCCCGCCGCACCATGCAGTGCGCGATCCGCCGCTGGGTCGGCGTCAGCCGATGCCCCTCGAAGAGGGCCTGGAGCCGACCGGCCGGGCTGTCGCTCACGTCGCCCTCCCCTTTCACCTATTCACTCACCCGTCACTCTGCATAAGGATATGCACGATCGCGGGCGGGCGGGGTCGGGAAAGAGGACACGGAAAAGACACGCGGAAGGGCCCCCGCACCGGCGGGGGCCCTTCCGCGAAGCTTGGCGCGGGGACCGCCGCACCCCCGTTGCCGGGGGGCGGGACGACGGCGGTCCCCGCGAGGGACACGGGCCCGGGTCAGGGCCGGTCCGCGTCCGCGGCGTCTCTGGAGGCCCGGGAGCCGCTCCGGAAGTCCGTGACGCCGACGAGGAACAATCTGCCGGACCCGTGTTAAGCGGGTGCTGCGCGGACGTGACGCGCTCGTACCAGTTGCGCGAACACCCCCGCGCGACCCGCTCCCGAGCCCACCCGGCGGCGCCGTACGCCCGCTCCCGGACCTACTTCGCGGTGCCGCCCGCCAGGAAGGCCAGCAGGTCCTGGCGGCTGACGACGCCGGTCGGCTTGCCCTCGACCAGGACGATCGCCGCATCGGCGGACTCGCCCAGGACGGCCATCAGGTCGGCCACGGGCTCGCCGGAGCCGACCTGCGGCAGCGGCGCGCTCATGTGCCGCTCCAGCGGGTCCTCCAGGGAGGCGCGCTTGGTGAAGAGGGCGTCGAGCAGTTCGCGCTCGACGACCGAGCCGACGACCTCGGCGGCCATGACGTCGGGGTGACCGGCGCCCGGCTTCACGATGGGCATCTGGGAGACGCCGTACTCGCGCAGCACCTCGATGGCCTGGCCGACGGTCTCGTCCGGGTGCATGTGGACGAGGGAGGGCAGGCCGCCCTCCTTGTGGCGCAGGACGTCGGCGACGGTGGCGGAGGTGGTGTCCTCCAGGAAGCCGTAGTCGGCCATCCACTCGTCGCTGAAGATCTTGGACATGTAGCCGCGGCCGGAGTCCGGCAGCAGCACGACCACGACGTCGTCGGGGCCCAGCTCGCGGGCGACCTCCAGGGCCGCGACCACGGCCATGCCGCAGGAGCCGCCGACGAGGAGGCCCTCCTCCTTGGCGAGGCGGCGGGTCATCTGGAAGGAGTCCTTGTCGGACACGGCCACGATCCCGTCGGCGACCTTCCGGTCGTACGCGCTGGGCCAGAAGTCCTCGCCGACGCCCTCGACCAGGTAGGGACGGCCCGAGCCGCCCGAGTAGACGGAGCCCTCGGGGTCGGCGCCGATGACCTTGACGGCGCCGCCGCTGGCCTCCTTGAGGTAGTTGCCCGTGCCGGAGATGGTGCCGCCGGTGCCGACGCCCGCGACGAAGTGGGTGATCTTCCCGTCCGTCTGCTCCCACAGCTCGGGACCGGTGGTCTCGTAGTGCGAGCGCGGGTTGTTCGGGTTGGAGTACTGGTCGGGCTTCCACGCGTTCGGCGTCTCGCGCACGAGCCGGTCCGAGACGTTGTAGTACGAGTCCGGGTGCTCAGGGTCGACGGCCGTGGGGCAGACGACGACCTCGGCGCCGTACGCGCGCAGCACGTTGATCTTGTCGAGCGACACCTTGTCGGGGCAGACGAAGATGCACTTGTAGCCCTTCTGCTGGGCCACGATCGCCAGGCCGACGCCGGTGTTGCCCGACGTGGGCTCGACGATGGTGCCGCCGGGCTTCAGCTCGCCGCTGCGCTCGGCCGCCTCGATCATCCGCAGGGCGATCCGGTCCTTGACCGAGCCGCCGGGGTTGAAGTACTCGACCTTGGCCAGGACGGTCGCCTGGATGCCCTCTGTGACGTGGTTGAGCTTCACCAGCGGGGTGTTGCCGACGAGGCTGATCATCGAGTCGTGGAATTGCACCGTAATCTCCGGGGTCTCCGTAATGGTGTGGCCAGCGTATGCGTAGTCGGAGCGGGTTACGGGGCAGTTACACCCTGAACGGCTTGAAGGAGGTGACGGCCCCATGTCGAGGGCGAGGGTGGCGCGGCGGATCGCGGCGGGTGCGGCGTACGGCGGTGGGGGCATCGGGCTCCTCGGGGTCGCGACGGTGGGGGTCCTGCTCGCCGAGGCGCACATCGCGAAGCGGACCGTGGGCGGCGGGGCGGCCCCGCTGCCGCCCGCGGCGGACGGGCTGTACGGGCGGGCGTTCGGGACGGAGGACCCGCTGCGGCTGGCCCTTCTGGGTGATTCCACGGCGGCGGGCCAGGGCGTGCGCCGCACCGGCCAGACCCCGGGCGCGCTGCTCGCCTCGGGGCTCGCGGCGGTGGCGGAGCGGCCGGTGCGGCTGCGGAACGTGGCCCTGTCGGGGGCGCGCTCGGACGACCTGGAGCGGCAGGTGTCGCTGCTGCTCTCGCAGCCCCTGGGGCCGCCGGACGTCTGCGTGATCATGATCGGGGCGAACGACGTGACGCACCGGATGCCGGCGACGGAGTCGGTGCGGCTCCTGGCGGCGGCGGTGCGGCGGCTGCGGACGGCGGGCTCGGAGGTGGTCGTCGGCACCTGCCCGGATCTGGGCACGATCGAGCCGGTCTACCAGCCGCTGCGCTGGCTGGCCCGGCGGGCGTCGCGGCAGCTGGCGGCGGCGCAGACGATCGTGGTGGTGGAGCAGGGCGGGCGGACGGTGTCGCTCGGCGACCTGCTCGGTCCGGAGTTCGCGGCGAACCCGCGCGAGATGTTCGGGGTGGACAGCTTCCACCCCTCGGCCGAGGGGTACGCGACGGCGGCGATGGCCGTCCTGCCGACGGTCTGCGCGGTGCTCGGCGCGTGGCCGGAGGCGGACCGCCTGGAGCCGGCGCGGCGGGAGAACATGCTGCCGGTCGCGAAGGCGGCGGCCGAGGCGGCGCGGGAGGCGGGCACCGAGGTCACGGGCGCCCGGGCGCCGTGGGCCCTGCTCAAGCACCGCCGCAGGCGGCGGCTGCCGGTCGCCTCGGAGGCGGAGGCCGCCGGGGCCCCGGCGGAACCCGCCCCTTCGCCGGAGGCCCCCGCGTCGGAGGCCCCCGCCAACTGATCGTCCGGCGGGAGCCCGGGGGCCCGGGAACAAACCCCCGGCAGGTGCCGTTCCCGAAGGAGCGGCCCTTCCTGAGCAACCGCTTAGAAAAGAGGCCCGCATCACACGTCCGTCCCGGTGACCCCGTGCGGTACGTACGGGTAACTTCCCTTTCAGTCCGCTCACTCCGCACCCTCATGGAGCCGTGATGCCCGAAGCCGTGATCGTCTCGACCGCCCGTTCCCCCATCGGCCGGGCCTTCAAGGGCTCCCTGAAGGACCTGCGCCCGGACGACCTGACCGCGACCATCGTCCAGGCCGCCCTGGCGAAGGTGCCCGAGCTGGACCCGCGCGACATCGACGACCTGATGCTGGGCTGCGGTCTGCCCGGCGGCGAGCAGGGCAACAACCTGGGCCGGATCGTGGCCGTGCAGATGGGCATGGACCACCTGCCGGGCTGCACCATCACCCGTTACTGTTCCTCCTCGCTCCAGACCTCCCGGATGGCGCTGCACGCGATCAAGGCGGGCGAGGGCGACGTCTTCGTCTCGGCCGGCGTCGAGATGGTCTCCAGCTTCACCAAGGGCAACTCGGACTCCCTGCCCGACACGCACAACCCGTTCTTCGCCGAGGCCGAGGCCCGCACCGCCGAGGTCGCCGCCTCCGAGGGCTCCACCTGGCACGACCCGCGCGAGGACGGCCTCGTCCCCGACGCGTACATCGCCATGGGCCAGACCGCCGAGAACCTGGCCCGCCTCAAGGGCATCGGCCGCCAGGAGATGGACGAGTTCGGCGTACGGTCGCAGAACCTCGCCGAGCAGGCCATCAAGAACGGCTTCTGGGAGCGCGAGATCACCCCGGTGACGCTGCCGGACGGCACGGTCGTCTCGGCGGACGACGGCCCGCGCGCGGGCGTCACCCTGGAGGGCGTGCAGGGCCTCAAGCCGGTCTTCCGCCCCGACGGCCTGGTCACCGCCGCCAACTGCTGCCCGCTCAACGACGGCGCCGCCGCCCTGGTGATCATGTCCGACACCAAGGCCCGCGAGCTGGGCCTGACCCCGCTGGCCCGGATCGTCTCCACCGGCGTCTCCGGCCTCTCCCCCGAGATCATGGGCCTCGGCCCGGTCGAGGCGTCGAAGCAGGCCCTCGAGCGCGCCGGCCTCACCATCGACGACATCGACCTGGCCGAGATCAACGAGGCCTTCGCCGCCCAGGTCATCCCCTCCTACCAGGAGCTGGGCCTGGACCTGGACAAGGTGAACGTCAACGGCGGCGCCATCGCCGTCGGCCACCCCTTCGGCATGACCGGCGCCCGCATCACCGGCACCCTGATCAACAGCCTCCAGTTCCACGACAAGCAGTTCGGCCTGGAGACCATGTGCGTCGGCGGCGGCCAGGGCATGGCGATGGTCATCGAGCGGCTGAGCTGAACCCTGCTCTCCTCCTGGACGGCGGCCAACCACGTCGCGTCCCAGCCGTGACCGAATCTCCCCCAGGATGTGACCTACATCCCGGGGGAGTTCGTTTTCCCAGGTCAGAGCGGTTTCGGGACCAAACGCCCGGCAGAAATACCTGTCCAATTCGTGACGTAATGCACTGACAGCGGCCCCCGCCTCACGACAAGCTGAGGTAGGAAGTCGGGGGATCGACTCGGAATCGGGAGTACGTCAGTGAGCGCCATGCCTCTTGCCCTGCTGCTGACCACGGCCGCCGCCGCGGCCGTGGGCGCTGCCGCCCTGCACGCCGTCCACGGTCTCCGCAAGCAGGTCACCGCCCTGCGGCGCGAGCTCGCCGCCGGGCACGGCGCCACGGTCCCCGCGGCCCGCGCCACGCCCGCCGCCGAGATACGGGCCGCGGTCGCGGAGGCCCTGGCCGAGGAGCGCGAGCGCGAGCTCGCCGAGGCGCGGGCCTTCTGGGCCGCGCAGGAGGCCCGGGACGCCGCCGACGCACCGTCCCTGCTGGGCGGTCTCGGCGGTCCCGCCGAGGACGGCTCCTTCTTCGTGCCGCGCCAGAGCGACTTCGTGGGCCTGGAGGCGATGGCCCTGGAGGCCATGGAGGCCGAGGCGGCGGCGCTCGACGGCGCCGTGGAGCCGGTGGACGAGTTCCCCGAGGACTCCCCGGAGCTGGCCGCGGCCCGGCGCCGGCACCCCTCGCACCCGGACTTCGTGCCGGTGCAGACCCCGGTCGTCACCGACCACGAGCGGACGGTGGCGCGCCTGGAGGAGCTGGCCGACACGCGCACGGCCCTGACCGACGTCCGCCCGGGCCCGCTCGGCACCCTGGACGTGTACGTCTTCGCGGACGGCACCACGCTCTGCATGACCCCGGGGCACCGCGAGACCGCGGAGCGCCTGGCGGAGGCCCTGCGCGCGGGTCGGATCCCGGTCCTGCTCGGCGGTTCGGGCGTCTCCGGCGCCTTCGCCCTGACCTTCTCGTACGGCGACACGGACGAGGAGAACGTCTACATCCTCGCGGACCGCGTGATCGCCTCCATGTAGGCCGGGAAACGGCCTCTACAGCCCCGAGCGCTCCGCCGCCTCCCGTACGAGCCCCACGGCCTCGTCCAGCTCCCCCTCGCGGGGGCCGGCCGGGGCCGTTCGCAGTGCCTCGGCCAGGTCGCTCCCGGCCACCGCCAGCTGGTCGGCCACCGTGAAGATCCCGGCGTCCGGCATGGTCCTCGGCTCCCGGTCGGGGTCCTCGACGCGCTGCGCGCGCACCGCGAGCTCCCGGGCGAGGGCCAGTCCCTCGGCCGCCGCGCCCCGCTGGAGGCGGCTCTGCGGGGCGGCCCGCAGCCGGTCGGCGAACCGCTCCACGGCGGCGGTCAGGTCACTCGTATCAAGCACCCCGCGACCCTACGCGCCGCCCCGGGCCTCCCGCCAACGGGTCCGGGAACGCGGAAGGGCCCGCCCGGCGCGATGCCGGACGGGCCCTTCCCCCCGAGTCGGGGGCGTGCGTCAGTCGTCGCCCTGGAGGATCGACAGCAGACGCAGCATCTCCAGGTAGATCCACACCAGGGTCATGGTGAGACCGAAGGCGGCCAGCCAGGCCTCCTCGCGCGGCGCGCCGTAGTTCACGCCGTCCTCGACCTGCTTGAAGTCGAGGGCGAGGAAGCAGGCGCCCAGGATGATGCCGATGACGCCGAACAGGATGCCCAGGCCGCCGCTGCGGAAGCCGAGGCCGTCACCGCCCGCGAAGACCGCGAACAGCAGGTTGGTCACCATGAGGAGCATGAAGCCCATCGCGGCGGCCATCACGAAGCCGTAGAAGCGCCGGTTGACCCGGATCCAGCCCATCTTGTAGGCGATGAGCACGCCGGCGAAGACCGCCATGGTACCCAGGACCGCCTGGATGACGACGCCGTCGGCGATGTACGTCGAGACGGCGGCCGAGATCACTCCGAGGAAGACGCCCTCGAAGGCGGCGTAGCCCAGGATCAGCGCGGGCGACGGCTTGCGCTTGAAGGACTGCACGAGCGACAGGACCAGGGCGACCAGGGCGGCGCCGATGGCGATGCCGTAGGACTTGCCCAGGTTGGCCGGGTCGACCGGCAGCAGCAGCCAGGACAGGACGGCGGTGAGCACGACCGTGCCGAGCGTCATGGCCGTGCGGCTCACGACGTCGTCGATCGTCATCACGTTGCCGCGGGCCTGCTGCGGGGCGCCGAGCTGCGTGTCCTGCGGGGCGTACGGGTTGGTCGCGTACGGGTTCGTCGCGTCCCCGGCGTACGGGTTGCCGGTGGCGTACGGGTTGGTTCCGACGGCGGGGCCCCCGGCCTGCGGCTGCTGCGCGTTGAAGCCCGCGTAGCCGTTGTCGCGGCTGAACCCCCGTCGCGAGAAGACCGGGTTGCTGCTCCTCATCTCACTCCTCCATGGCGGACCGCACGGCGCGGCCTTGCGTCAAGGGTAATGCGTAGGCAAAAGAAACTCCCTAGTGCCCGGGGAGGATCTTTCCCTCATCTTCTCGCTCTTCCTCCCCGGTGGCGCGGGGTGTACGCACCCTCCGCCGCGGCTGTGTGCCCGGGCCCGGCCGGCCCGGTCCTCAGGGCCGTCCCGTAGGGCCTCCGACCCGCTCCAGGAGGGTGATCCCGCTCCGGCGCTCGACGATCCGGTAGCCGGGGACGTGCGGGGCGGACGATTCCAGGGACTTTCCGACGGCGCATTCCAGGTCGGACGGATCG
Source organism: Streptomyces cinereoruber (assembly GCF_009299385.1). NCBI lineage: Bacteria > Bacillati > Actinomycetota > Actinomycetes > Kitasatosporales > Streptomycetaceae > Streptomyces > Streptomyces cinereoruber. Next base: position 3,123,131 of record NZ_CP023693.1, read on the forward strand.
GCGTTGTCGTAGACCATCCACCGGGGCGGTTCCTTCGGCACGAAGGAACGGGGGAAGAGACACACTTCGCTGACGGTGGTCCGGTACGCGAGCTGGGCCGCCAGGCGATTGGACGCGGCCACCGTGGCGCCGTCGGGGATCTTCCCGAGGATTTCGTCGGTCACGCGCACGTGCTCGGACGCGACCCAGGTCCGCGGCAGCACGAGTTCGTGGAACGGGGCGGTGAAGAAGGTGACGCCCGTGGCCACCGCGCCGATCACTCCGGCGTGCAGGAGCCTGCGGGTGATCGTCCGGCCCGAGGCGACCGCGTGGACGGCGGCGGCGAAGGCGACCGGCATCAGGACCGCGCTGTAGTGGAAGTCCATTCCCCAGTAGTTGGGGAAATCGGAGGTGAAGCGCCAGCCGAGGGTGGGGAGCATGACGATCAGCAGCGGGGAGCGGACCGCCAGGAATCCGGTGGGGGCCAGGAGCATGAGGACCGTGAGCCATTTGACCGGCGGCCAGAAAGTCGCCGCGGCCTTCACCAGGAGGCTCTTCTCCTCGGGTTCGGCTGGCGGCCAGTAGGCGAACTCGCCGAGCGGATTGACGGACGGCAGGACGACGAACATCGCGAGGAGCGTCGCCACCACGCCGAAGAGGGTCAGCGCGATCCCCGCGCGCCGGGGCCCCTTCCAGGCGACGTACGCGCCGATCGCCGCCACCGTGAGCCCCAGGTCCTCCTTGACCAGGACCAGGGGGATCGCCCAGAGGACGGCCGCGCGCCACCTCTCGCGGCCGGCGGCGCACACGGAGAACGCGAGCAGCGGCACCGCGAAGGCCACTTCGTGGAAGTCGAACTGGACGAGTTCCGCGATGCCCCAGGAGGCCCCGTAGGAGATTCCGATCCAATAGGCGAATTTCGGTCCCTTCACGTCGAGGGCCCACAGTGTGATCGGAATGACGGAGACCGCGACCAGGGCCGCCTGGCACACCAGGAGCGTGTAACTCGACGGGAAGACCTTGTAGACGGGTCCGAGAATCGCGAGGATCGGGTGGAAATGGTCCCCGAGCGCGTTGTACCCGGTTCCCTTGAGAGGCGCGTACGGAGCCGTGAACTCCGAGTAGGACTTCGCTATCTGGGTGAAGATACCCAGGTCGTATCCGGTCGTGAGGTGTATCGCGTGACGCCGGGCGGACAGGGCCAGATAGACCAGGAAGAAAATCCCGGAAAGGAGGAGGGCGGGCTTCCTCGAATACCGATCCGCCGATTTCGGCACCTTTCTTCCGGGTGCCGTGCCACCCCCTTCCGGTGCGCGCCGCTGAGAGGGCACTGCCGAAAGGTTCAGGATATTCATGTCGACATGAGAACCTAACAGGAGGCGGAGGGGACCTTAGGGTAACAGGGGTGGTCGACGGCTCCCGGGGGCACTGCGGGCGCCCGGACGGACGGCCGGATGAGCAGGCGGGCGAGCGGCCGGAACGGAGCGGTCCACTCCGTACGCGCGGCGCGACCAGGAGCGCGTCAGGGTGCGTCCGGGGCGCTTCAGGGGCACGTCCGGGGTGCCTCAGGGGTACGTCCCGGCCTTCCCGTGGCCCCGGCGGGCCGGCGGAGAACGGACGCCCCCGCCGGTCGGCGGCACTGTCATCGGTGGTGCCCGGAACCGGACTCGAACCGGTACGGCCCGAAGGCCAGCGAGGTTTAAGCTCGCCGTGTCTGCATTCCACCATCCGGGCGTCGCGAACCTCCGCGTTGGCACATGAGCCTATCGGGGCGCTTCCCTCGTTCAGCTGAACATCGCCCCTGATGTTGTCTTATTTTATTGAGGTCTGAGGGTGCGTCAGCGCAGGTGGGGGCCTTTTCGGCGAACTGTGACCGGGGTCGCAGGCGCAAACCGGCACCCCAGGGAATGACGAAAAGTCGTCGCATTTGTGTCACCTCGGCGCGGAGGCCCCCGGGCGGCGGCTCTCGGGGGTCCGGTCATACCTCAGGAGGAGGGGCGGGGGCCCCGGTCCGACTCGAGACTGCCCCGGGAACGGGCACGTGGGCGGACGTCCCGGAGCGGAACGCTCGACACGATGGAGGGGTTCCCGAAACAGCCCATCAGTGACAGGAGTCCTCCTCGTGACCACCTCCCCCACCGTGTCCCGCGCCACCGCGGTGGCCGCCCGCGCCACGGATCTGACGAAGGTCTACGGACAGGGCGAGACCCAGGTGGTCGCGCTCGACCACGTCACCGTGGACTTCCGGCAGGGCGAGTTCACCGCCATCATGGGCCCCTCCGGTTCCGGCAAGTCGACGCTCATGCACTGCGTCGCCGGCCTCGACTCCTTCTCCTCCGGCTCCGTGCGGATCGGCGAGACCGAGCTGTCCACCCTGAAGGACAAGCACCTCACCCAGCTGCGCCGGGACAAGATCGGCTTCATCTTCCAGGCGTTCAACCTGCTGCCGACGCTGACGGCCATGGAGAACATCACGCTGCCGATGGACATCGCGGGCCGCAAGGCCGACAAGCAGTGGGTCCAGCAGGTCATCGACATGCTCGGCCTCTCCGGCCGGCTCACCCACCGCCCCACCGAACTCTCCGGCGGCCAGCAGCAGCGCGTGGCCGTGGCCCGCGCGCTCGCCTCCCGACCCGAGATCATCTTCGGCGACGAGCCCACCGGAAACCTGGACTCCCGCTCGGGCGCCGAGGTCCTCGGCTTCCTGCGCAACTCGGTCCGGGAGCTGGGCCAGACCGTCGTCATGGTCACCCACGACCCCGTCGCCGCCTCCTACGCGGACCGCGTGATCTTCCTCGCGGACGGCCGGATCGTCGACGAGATGCTGAGCCCGACGGCGGACGGCGTGCTCGACCGCATGAAGGCCTTCGACGCCAAGGGCCGTACGAGCTGACGCGCGGACGCCGGAACCGGACCCGAACCGGTACGGCCCCGCCCAGCAGCCCCGATACCCGCCCGCTCCCCTTTCGTTCAGGACACCCCATGTTCCGTACCGCCCTGCGCAACGTGCTCGCGCACAAGGCGAGACTGCTGATGACCGTCCTCGCCGTGATGCTCGGCGTGGCCTTCGTCTCCGGCACCCTCGTCTTCACCGACACCCTCTCCCAGGCCTTCCGCAACCAGTCGGCGAAGAGCTACGACGACGTCGCCGTCGCCGTCGAGATGTACCCGAACCCCGAGGACGCCCGGCAGGCGCCCGGCCTCTCCCAGAAGGACGTCGACGAGGTCGCCGGGCTCGACGGGGTCGCCTCCGTCGCCCCGCGCGTCGGCGGCTTCGCGGGCGTGCCCGACAAGAACGGCAAGCTGATCGGCGTCGGCTGGTCCAACAAGGGCACCAACTTCGCCCCCGGCAAGGACGGCAAGGACCGCGCGTACGACTTCGCCTCGGGCACCGGGCCGGTCCGCGCCGACCAGATCGCGCTCGACCGGGACTCCGCCGACAAGGGCGGCTACAAGGTCGGCGACACCGTCCGCGTGGCCACCAACGGCCCGGTGAAGGAGTACGTCCTCTCCGGCGTCTTCACCACCGAGGACGGCGCCGTCAACGCCGGCGGCAGCCTCGTCCTCTTCGAGACCTCCGTGGCCCAGAAGCTCTACCTGAAGCCCGGTTACTTCCAGGACCTGACCGTCACGGCCGCCCCCGGCGCGCAGGCGGACAAGCTGCTCGACGAGGTCCTGAAGGTGGTCCCGAAGGCGGCCACCGCCCAGACCGGGCAGGCCCTCGCCGACAAGCAGGCCGAGGACATCGAGGCCGGGCTCGGGGCCCTCAACCAGACGCTGCTCGGCTTCGCGGGCATCGCGCTCTTCGTCGGCGTCTTCCTGATCTCCAACACCTTCACGATGCTGGTCGCCCAGCGCACCAAGGAACTGGCCCTGATGCGCGCGGTCGGCGCCTCGCGCAAGCAGATCACCCGCTCCGTCCTCGCCGAGGCCGGTCTGGTCGGCCTGGTCGCCTCGGCCGTCGGCCTCGCCCTGGGCGTCGGCCTGGCGGTCGCGCTCAGGTCGGCCATGAACGCCTTCGACCTGAAGATCCCGGCCGGCGGCCTGGTCATCGGCCCCGCGCCCGTCGTCTCCGCGTTCACCGTCGGCGTCCTGATCACCATGCTCGCCGCCTGGCTGCCCGGCCGCCGCGCCGCGAAGATCCCGCCGGTCGCCGCCATGAACAGCGTGCACGCCACCGCGAGCACCAAGTCGCTCGTCGTGCGGAACTCCATCGGTGCCGCGTTCACCGCGCTCGGCGTCGTCCTGATCGTGCTCGGCGCGGGCAAGGGCGGCGACACCGGCCGCATGCTCATCGCGGGCGGCGCGTTCCTCACCCTCATCGGCGTGATCGTGCTGATCCCGATGCTGTCGCGGCCCGTGATCGCCCTGATCCGCCCGCTCTTCGTCGGCCTGTTCGGGATCTCCGGCAAGCTCGCCGGCCTGAACGCGGTCCGCAACCCGCGCCGCACCGGCGCCACCGCCTCCGCGCTCGCCATCGGCCTGACCCTGGTCACCGGCCTCTCGGTGCTCGGCGCGACCGTCGGCGCGGCCATCGACAAGATGACCGTCGACCAGATCAAGGCCGACTACATGGTGGTCATGGCCAGCGGCGACAGCCTGGGCGAGGAGGCCATCACCGCCCTGGCGAAGGCCCCCGGCGTCACGGCCGTCTCCCCGCAGCAGGCCGGCGCCCTGGAGATCGAGGGCTCGTACGTCTCGGCCTCCGGCGTCACCCCCGGCGACATCGAGAAGGTCCTCAACCTCCACGTCGTGAACGGTTCGCTGGCCTCGCTCAAGGAGGGGAAGATCGCGATCGCCGACAAGACCGCCGAGAAGCGCGGCCTGAAGGTCGGCGACACGGTCCCGGTCGAGTACCTGGACAAGGCCAAGGACAAGCTGACCGTCGGCGCGATCTACGAGGAGAGCGAGTTCGTCTCCCCCGTCATGATCGACCGCAAGCTGATCAACGCCCACGAGCAGCAGCCCTACACGCGGGAGGTCTACGTCGCGATGGACGGCGGCGCCTCCGCCGCCAACGCCGAGGCGCTGTCGAAGGCCATGGGCGACAACCCGGGCATCACGGTGATGAACCACAAGGACATCCGCGACGCCTTCGGCGGCCCGATCAACATGCTCCTGAACATCGTGTACGGCCTGCTCGGCATGGCCCTGATCATCGCCGTCCTCGGCGTCGTCAACACCCTCGCGATGTCCGTCTTCGAGCGCCAGCAGGAGATCGGCATGCTCCGCGCGATCGGTCTCGACCGGCGCCGGGTGAAGCGGATGGTCCGTCTGGAGGCCGTGGTCATCTCGGTGTTCGGCGCGATCGTCGGCATCGGCCTGGGCGCGTTCCTCGGCTGGGCGATCGGCGAGACCTTCAAGAACAGCCTGCCGGGCTACGCCCTGGTCCTGCCCTGGGAGCGGATCGGCGTCTTCCTGGTCCTGGCCGGTCTGGTCGGCGTCCTCGCCTCGCTGTGGCCGGCCCGCAGCGCGGCCCGCCTGAACATGCTCGCCGCCATCAAGACCGAGTAACCGCCCGCGGCACCACCGGCGAAGGGCCGGCCTCCCCGTCCGGGAGGCCGGCCCTTCCCCGTACGCGCGCCGGGGTCAGGCCTTCTCGTCCCAGACCCGCGTCCGCAGCGGCAGCCCGCTCGTCCCCGACGTCGGGGTCTTCACGGCGAGAAACTGGTTCACGCCGATCCGGTTGCGTTCGAAGGAGACGGCGGAGGCGGCCATGTAGAGCCGCCAGACGCGGGCCCGGCCCGGCGAGACGAGGCGGACGGCCCGGTCCCACTCCGCCTCCAGGTTGGCCACCCAGCGGCGCAGGGTGAGGGCGTAGTGCTCGCGCAGGGCCTCCACGTCCCGGACCTCGAACCCGGCGTCCTCCAGGGTCGTCAACGTACCTCCCATGGGCGCGAGTTCGCCGTCGGGGAAGACGTACGCGTCGATGAAGGGGTCGATCGCGTAGGCGGCCTCGTCGGGCTCGGGGCGCCGGGAGATCTGGTGGTTGAGGAGCCGCCCGCCGGGCCTGAGGAGCCCGTACAGGGTGTCGGCGTACTCCCGGTACTTCACGGCGCCTACGTGCTCGGCCATGCCGATGGAGGAGATCGCGTCGTACGGGCCGTCGGTGACGTCCCGGTAGTCCTGGACGCGGATCTCGATCCGGTCCGCCAGGCCCTCCTCGGCTATCCGCTTGCGGGCGTGGGCCGCCTGTTCGCGGGAGAGCGTGATGCCGACGACCCGGGCGCCGTACTCGCGGGCGGCGTGCAGGGCCATGGAGCCCCAGCCGCAGCCCACGTCGAGGAGCCGGTCGCCCTCCTTCAGGGCCAGCTTGCGGGCGACCAGGTCGAGCTTGGCGCGCTGGGCCTCCTCCAGGGTGCCGCCGGGGGTCCAGTACGCACACGAGTAGACCATCGAGGGTCCGAGGACCAGGGCGTAGAAGTCGTTGCCCACGTCGTAGTGGTGGCTGATCGCCTGCCGGTCGCGGCGTCTGGTGTGCCGGCCGCCGCTGCGGCCGCGGACCTCCTCGGCCGGCGGCGCGGGCGGCGGCAGGGGTCCGGCGAGCTCGAGCAGGGAACGGGCGGCGGCGCGCAGCCGGGGGTCGCGGGCGGCGGCGAGCAGGCCCGGGGAGTCGGCGTCGCGCTCCCAGAGGATTCCGGAGAGCCGGTCCAGGACCTCGTACAGGTCCCCCTCGACGTCGAGTTCCCCGGCCACCCAGGCGCGGACCGCGCCCAGTTCGCCGGGCTTCCAGATCATCCGGCGCAGGGCGCGGCGGTCGCGGACGACCAGGACGGGGGCGCCGTCGGGTCCGGCCTCGCTGCCGTCCCAGGCCCGCAGCCGGACCGGGAGCGGTCCTCCGAGGAGTTCTTCCGCGAGAGTCGTCAGCCGCGTCGCGGCGTCGGCCATGGTGCCACCTCCGTGATCAGTGCCCCAGAAATGTCCGTCACCAGGGGAACACCGTCGGTGGGCACCGGCACTCCCGGTGCGGTGCAACGAGTCGGCAAAACACGCGAAGGGCCGTCCGCACCACGGATGGCGGACGGCCCTTGCGGGGGTACTGCGGGTACTACGGGTATGGCGGGTACTGCGGTCCTGCTCCTGCGACTCTTACGGCCGGAGCCTCAGGAGGCCTTGGCCTTCTCCTGCACCGGGGCGGCCGGGGCGGGGGCGGGCTTGGCGGCCTCGTAGAACTCCTCGCGCGGCGACTCGATGGCGCCGAGCGAGACGACCTCGCGCTTGAGGAACATCGCCAGGGTCCAGTCGGCGAAGACGCGGATCTTGCGGTTCCAGGTCGGCATGGCCATGCCGTGGTAGCCGCGGTGCATGTACCAGGCGAGACGGCCCTTGAGCTTGATCTTCACCTTGCCCATGACGATCATGGCGACGCCCTTGTGCAGACCGAGTCCGGCCACCGCGCCCTTGTTGGCGTGGCTGTACTCCTTCTGCGGGAAGCCGCGCATGCCGGCCACCACGTTGTCGCCGAGGACCTTGGCCTGGCGCAGGGCGTGCTGGGCGTTCGGCGGGCACCAGGCGTTCGGGTTGCCCGCGCGGCGGCCGACCATGTCGGGGACCTGGGCGTTGTCGCCCGCGGCCCACGCGTAGTCGAGGCCGTTGATCTGGAGCTTCTCGTTGCAGTCCACGTGGCCGCGGGGGCCGAGCGGCAGACCGAAGCGGGAGAGCGCCGGGTTCGGCTTCACGCCGGCGGTCCACACGATCGTGCTGGAGTCGACCTCCAGGCCGTTCTTCAGCACGACGTGGCCGTCGACGCAGGAGTCCATGGAGGTCTCGAGGTAGATCTCGATCCCGCGGCTCTCCAGGTGCTCCTTGCCGTACTGGCCGAGCTTGGGGCCGACCTCGGGAAGGATCTTGTCGGCCGCGTCGACCAGGACGAAGCGCATGTCCTCGCGCGACACGTTCTGGTAGTACTTCGCGGCGTCCCGGGCCAGGTCCTCGACCTCGCCGATGGTCTCCGCGCCGGCGAAGCCGCCGCCCACGAAGACGAAGGTCAGCGCCTTGCGGCGGACCTCCTCGTCGGTGGTCGAGTCGGCCTTGTCCAGCTGCTCGAGGACGTGGTTGCGCAGGCCGATGGCCTCCTCGATGCCCTTCATGCCGATGCCCTGCTCGGCGAGGCCGGGGATCGGGAAGGTGCGGGAGACGGCGCCCATCGCGATGACCAGGTAGTCGAAGGGCAGCTCGTACGCCTCGCCGACGAGCGGGGCGATCGTGGCGACCTTGCGGTCCTGGTCGATGGTGGTGACCCGGCCGGTGAGCACCTCGGCTCCGCGGACGACGCGTCGCAGCGGGACGACGACGTGGCGCGGGGAGATGCTGCCGGCGGCGGCTTCGGGGAGGAAGGGCTGGTAGGTCATGTACGACCGCGGGTCGACGACCGTGACGGTCGCCTCCGCGTAGCGCATCTTCTTGAGGATGCGCCGAGCTGCGTACAGGCCTACGTACCCGCCGCCTACTACGAGGATCCTGGGACGCTCCGTGGTGCTCATGGGATCGAGTATCCACCCCGTCCGGGGGGTGTGTTCGTGCGCCCCTTCACAAGCTTGGTGGACACCTCTGCTACACTCCGCCGCCCACGTGATCCACGTCATGTTCCTGCAAAGGAACCGGGGTGCAGTGGCGAACGTTGTTCACCCCCCGTGAACTGGTCCGGAGAGCCTCCGTTAACCCTGAACCGGAGGCCCCGTTCACGCGATGGAAACACCGGGCGGATCGGCCTCCGCGCCTGCGAAAGGGCCCTGGGGCGCCCCTCGGAGGGCCCAACGACCCCCTTCGGGCACCCTCAGGGCCCTTTTCCTTGTGAAGAACTTCACGAACTTTCCCGGCGGAAGCCCGTGGGAAGGCTCGATAGCGCCCCTCTATGCGACGCATAGAGCCTTCCCATGGAGGTCCGCGCGGTGCGCTACGCGACCGAGAGGGCGATTCCGTCGAGGATGTCGTGCTCGCTGACGACCACCTCGCGGGCGCCGACGCGCTCGACGATCTCCCGCAGGACGAGCGCCCCGGCGACGATCACGTCGATCCGCCCGGGGTGGATCACGGGGATCGCGGCCCGCTCGTCGTGGGTGGAGGCGAGGAGCCGGTCGGTCACCTCGGCGACCTGCTCGGCGGAGATTTGGGAGTGGTGGACCTTCTCGGAGTCGTACGCGGGGAGGCCCAGGGAGAGGGCGGCGACGGTGGTGACGGAGCCGGCCAGGCCGACGAGGACGTCGGCCGTGTCGATCGGCACGGCCTCGGCGGCCAGGTCGAGCGCGGCCCGGACGTCGGCGCGGATCGCCTCGATCTCCTCGGCGGTCGGCGGGTCGTGGCGGACGTGCCGCTCGGTGAGCCGGACGCAGCCGATGTCCACCGAGCGGGCGGCCTGGACGTGGTCGGTGCCGGTGACGAACTCGGTGGAGCCGCCGCCGATGTCCACGACCAGGTACGTCTCGGTGCCGGGCAGCTCGCAGGTGGCGCCGGCGAAGGAGAACGCGGCCTCCTGGTCGCCGGTGATGACCTCGGGCTCGACGCCGAGGATCTCCACGACCCCGTTCACGAACTCGTCGCGGTTCTCCGCGTCGCGGGAGGCGGAGGTGGCGACGAAGCGGATCCGCTCGGCGCCCAGCTCCTCGATCACGGCGGCGTACTCGCGGCAGGCGGCGAAGGTGCGCTCCAGGGCCTCGAGGGCGAGCCGGCCCGTCCGGTCCACGCCCTGGCCGAGCCGGACGATCGTCATCCGCCGGTCCAGCTCGACCAGCTCGCCCGTCTCCGGGTGCACGTCGGCGACGAGGAGGCGGATGGAGTTCGTACCGCAGTCGATTCCGGCAACCCGGGTCACTTGCCCTCACCCTCGGCGTCGGCGTCGGCGTCGGCGTCGGCGTCGGCGTCGGCGTCGGCGTCGGCGTCGGCGTCGGCGTCGGCGTCGATCGGCTTGAAGGCGAAGTGGCCGTCCCGGTCGCCCTCGACCGTCCAGCCGTCCTCCTCCTTCGGCGCCCCGCACGGGGTGACGCACGGGCCCTTGGCCCACCACTCCGGCAGCATCGCGAGGGCCTCGTCGCCGAACGGGTTCACGCCCGGGCCCGCGACCAGCGAGTGGCCGACGAGGACGTGCAGGCACTTGACCCGGTCCGGCATGCCGCCGGCGCTCGGGAAGCCCTCCAGGACCTCGATGGCGTCGCGGCGGGCGAGGTAGTCCTCGTGCGCGGCCCGGTAGGCGTCGGCCAGCTCCGGGTCGGTGGCGAGCCGGGCCTGCATCTCCTTCATGACCCCGTTGGCCTCCAGGGTGCCGATGGCCGAGGCCGCCCGGGGACAGGTCAGGTAGTACGTGGTGGGGAACGGCGTGCCGTCGGGGAGCCGGGGCGCGGTCTCGACGACGTCCGGCTGCCCGCAGGGGCAGCGGTGCGCGATGGCGCGCAGGCCGCGGGGCGGCCGGCCGAGCTGGAGCTCGAAGGCGGCGACGTCCGCCTCGGTGGGCTCGGTGCGTTCGGTCTGCGGAGGGGGCGTTTGCATGTCTGCCTTGCTTGCCTAGGTCGTCGGTCGTCGGTCGTACGGGAGGTCAGCGGCGGTCGGCGTTGTCCACGCCGTCCCAGAGGTTGTCGTACCAGGGCCGGTCCGCCGCCCCCTGGTCGGCGCGGGGCCGTTGCTCCGCGCCGGGGTCGTTCACGGTGAAGCCGGTCTCGCCGGGGAGCACGTAGTGCAGGTGCTCGCGGGCGAGGCGGCGGACGTAGGCCGGGTCCTGGAGGCGGGCCTTCTCGTCCCTCAGCTCCTGCACCCGCCGGGCGGCCTCGGCGGCCCGGCGCTCCTGCTCGGCGATCTCGCCCTGCTGGGAGACGTAGCTGCGCATGGGGTAGGCGAGGGCCACGACCAGGGAGCAGACGACGAGGGCGAGGAAGGCCGCGCGGCCGGTGAGCCGGGAGCGGCGGGCCTGGCGACGGGTCTGGGAGCGGTAGACACGGGCGGCGGTCTGCTCGCCGAGCAGCCTGAGCCGGGTCGCGGTCGAGAACCGGTCCCGGTCCTTCACGGCCATGTCGTGTCGCCTCCCCTGTTCACGCGGACGTCCCCGCACACGGTACGGGACCGAGTACGGGGACGTACGGATGAGAGCGGGTGTCAGCCCTTGAAGCGCGGGAACGCGCTGCGGCCGGCGTACACCGCCGCGTCGTCGAGGATCTCCTCGATGCGCAGCAACTGGTTGTACTTGGCGACGCGCTCGGAGCGGGCCGGGGCGCCGGTCTTGATCTGGCCGCAGTTGGTGGCGACGGCCAGGTCGGCGATGGTGACGTCCTCGGTCTCGCCGGAGCGGTGGGACATCATGCACTTGAAGCCGTTGCGCTGGGCCAGCTCGACGGCGTCGAGGGTCTCGGTCAGCGAGCCGATCTGGTTGACCTTGACGAGCAGGGCGTTCGCGGACTTCTCCTCGATGCCCCGGGCCAGGCGCTCCGGGTTGGTGACGAACAGGTCGTCGCCGACGAGCTGGACCTTCTCGCCGAGCTTCTCGGTGATGACGTTCCAGCCGGCCCAGTCGTCCTCGAACAGCGGGTCCTCGATGGAGACCAGCGGGTACGCGGCGACGAGCTCCTCGTAGTACTCGGTCATCTCGGCGGCCGAGCGGGCCTTGCCCTCGAACTCGTACTTGCCGTCCTTGTAGAACTCGGAGGCGGCGACGTCGAGCGCGAGCGCGATGTCCTTGCCGGGCACGTAGCCGGCCTGCTTGATCGCCTCGAGGATGAGGTCGAGCGCCTCGCGGTTGGAGCCGAGGTTCGGGGCGAAGCCGCCCTCGTCGCCGAGGCCGGTGGAGAGGCCCTTGGACTTCAGGACGGACTTGAGGGTGTGGTAGACCTCGGTGCCCCAGCGGAGGGCCTCGGAGAAGGACTCCGCGCCGATCGGGGCGATCATGAACTCCTGGATGTCCACGTTGGAGTCGGCGTGCGACCCGCCGTTCAGGATGTTCATCATCGGAACGGGCAGCAGGTGCGCGTTCGGGCCGCCCAGGTAGCGGAAGAGCGGGAGGTCGCTGGCCTCGGAGGCGGCGTGCGCGACGGCGAGGGAGACGCCGAGGATGGCGTTGGCGCCGAGCGAGGACTTGTCCGGGGTGGCGTCCAGGTCGAACATGGCCTGGTCGATCAGGCGCTGCTCGGTGGCGTCGTAGCCGACGAGCTCCGGGCCGATCTGCTCGATGACGGCGAGGACGGCCTTCTCGACACCCTTGCCCTGGTAGCGGTTGGGGTCACCGTCGCGGAGCTCGAGGGCCTCGAACGCACCGGTGGAGGCGCCGGACGGAACGGCAGCACGGCCGGTGCTGCCGTCGTCGAGGCCGACCTCGACCTCGACCGTGGGGTTGCCTCGGGAGTCCAGGATTTCCCGGGCTACGACGACGTCGATGGACGGCACGAGCATCTCCTTCTGGGATGTGACGCTGGATGTGACGCAAGGTCGATGCGGGGTCGCTTGGCCTTGCGACAAGAGCCTAACCGCCCCGGAGGCTCCGACCGGCCGGGCGCCCGCCCCCTGGGACGAAAAAGGACCCGAGGGCACGTATAAGGGGGCGAAGGGGCCCGGATCTACTGATCGGTAACCGTCAGGTGGGCCGCCGGAGGGGTGCCGCGGGGCCCCTCCAAAGGGGGAACCCCGGTCCGGCGCGCACGGGGGAAGGGCGCGCCGGACCGGGGTGGTCACCGCGGGAGGGTCATCGGGGGCGCGTGAGCCGCCGGACTCACGCGACCCGCCGGGCTCACTTCAGGTGGAGCTGCTGGCCCGGGTAGATCAGGTCGGCGTTCTCGACGACGTCCTCGTTGAGCTCGAAGAGCTCGGCCCAGCCGCCCTTGACGCCCTGCGCCTCGGCGATCTTGCTGAGGGTGTCGCCGGCGACGACCTTGTACTCGCCGTCGCCCTTCGCGACCGTCTTGCCGGTCGGGGTGGTGACGGTCTTCTTGGCGGCCTTCGGAGCGGCCTGGCGGTCCTTCTTCGGGGCCTGGCGCTGCTCGCTGCGGGTGGTCGGCTGCTCGGTCGTGCGCTGCTTCTTCTGCTTCGGCTGCTCCTGCTGGGCGCTCTCGGCGGAGCCGCCGTCGTAGGAGGCGCCGGAGAGGCCCACGCCGCAGCTCGGCCAGGCGCCCTTGCCCTGGCCCGCGAGGACCTTCTCGGCGACGGCGATCTGCTGGGACTTCGAGGCCTGGTTGGCGGTGGGGGCGTAGGCGGTACCGCCGTACGCGGCCCAGGTGGAGGCCGAGAACTGGAGGCCGCCGTAGTAGCCGTTGCCGGTGTTGATGGACCAGTTGCCGCCGGACTCGCACTGGGCGACGCGGTCCCACTCGGAGGCGGTGGCGGCCGAGGCGGTGCCCGCGGTCATCAGCGGGGCGGCGACGGCGACACCGGTGACGCCGACGAGCGCGGCGAGCTGGGTGGCCTTGGAGGGACGGCGGTGTTTGCCCTTGACGGAAAACAGCATGGGGATTCTCCTCACCGACGCCTGCGAGGTGAGCTGTCGGGTTCGGGCCGAAGAGTTGCCCGGCCGCGTGTCCTAGCACGCGGCTTCACCCCAAGCCGGTCGTCGGCCGTCTCTCGACGGCCGGGCCCGGCGCTTACCTTGGGTCCCCCGCTCCTGCCTTCGGCGCTTGCGCGACGACTGTTCCCATCGGCCGACGGCAGGATTCGGCGTTTCGGTCGACGGGGCCCGCGGTGGCGAGCGGTGACGACCGTAGACACAGAACCCTCCGAAGTTCAAAGAGGCTCATACGACGAATTTCGCCTCTTCTTGCCCTTCGGAGGGGACTGTTTGCGCAGGTGGGAGATGACGGAAGCGGAGTTTGCGGGCGCGACACGCCAGTTGGGACAAAGAGACCCATGTCTCACTCGTCCGGAAGCGGACATAAGCCCATGAACTACCCGGCTTCCGAGACCGAACCCGGCGTCAGGTCGAGGTTCTGACCAGGGAGGATGAGGTCCGGATCGATGCCCACGGTCCGCTTGTTGGCGTCGTAGAGGGCGGCCCAGCCCCCGGGGAGTTCGTTCGCCTGGGCGATGCCCGAAAGGCTGTCACCCGGACGCACGACGTATTCACCCGAAGAGCCCTGACTGTCCGTTGCGTCCGGATTCTTCGCTTCGCCAGCACCCGGGGCCGATTCGACACCTTCAGGCGAGTTGCCCTTGTCCGAGGCATGTCGCCCGGGTTCAGCAGAGGTGTCCGAGTTGTCGGTTTCCTCCGGAGCCGCCTCGCCCCGGTGCTTGCCCGTGCCGGGCGCGACCGACGCTCCCTCATCTCCCGGAACACCGGGCGTAACAGACGTACCGGGCGTAACGGACTCATCGGGGGCGACGGGGGCCGTCGGGTCGGCCGGAAGCGTCGGGTCCGCCGGGTCCGTCGGGTTCGCCGACCCGGACGGCGCGGACGGCGTGGCGGGGGTGGTCGGCGTGGCGGAGGTGGCCGGCGCGGTCGGGTCGGCGGGGGCCGACGGCGCGGCCGGCGCCGTGGAGGGGGCGGACGGCGTGGCGGAGGACTCCGGGGCCCCGGTGGACGGCGTGGTCGCGGAGGCGCCCGGCGCGCCGGAGTTCCAGGCCGACTCGGGTACGGGCGCCACGGAGGGCGTCGGTGCGGCGGCCGGGCCCGGGTCCACCCCGGTGGGCTTCCCGTCGTTCGTCAGACCGGCGATCGGCGCGCAGGTGCCCCAGGCGTCGCTGCCCCCGGCGAGGGCCTTCTCGGCCACCGCGATCTGCTGGGCGCGGCTGGCCAGGTCGGCGCTGGGCGCGTACGCCAGGCCGCCGTGGCGCTCCCAGTCGCCCTGGGTGAACTGGAGGCCGCCGTACATCCCGTTCCCGAAGTTGGCGGTCCACTGGCCGCCGGACTCGCACTCGGCGACGCGGTCCCAGGTGGCGGCGTCGGCGGCGGACGCGGATCCGGTGGCGAGCAGGGGCAGCGCCATGGCGGATCCGGTCACGCCCGCGGCGACGACGATGGCGGGGGCCTGACGGGGGCGACGGTGTCGTCCGTTCCCGGAACGCATAGGTACGCCTTTCGCGTGACGGCTGAGACTGCGGCGAAACGTAGCGGCATTCGAACGCTCGTCACAAGTCGATGGCCACCCGATCACATGAAGATCACATTTCTGACGGGCCGTCACCGTACGAGAGGGGTACGGACGGGGAGAACTCCACCGGAAGCGTGCGCAAACCGCGCATGATGAGCCCGCCGCGCCACCGCAGTTCGGCCGGATCGGCGGCGAGCCGCAGGTCCGGCAGACGGGTCAGCAGGGTGGCGAGCGCGGTCTGCCCTTCGAGGCGGGCGAGGGGCGCGCCGAGGCAGTAGTGGATGCCGTGGCCGTACCCGAGGTGCTGGTTGTCGCGCCGGGCGAGGTCGAGCACGTCGGGCCCGTCGAACCGCTCCGGGTCCCGGTCGGCGGCGGCCAGCACCACGAGCACCGGGTCGCCCGCCGGGATCTCCTGTCCGCCGATGGTCAGCGCCCGCGTCGCGTACCGCCAGGTCGCCATCTCCACGGGCCCGTCGTACCGCAGCAGCTCCTCGATCCCGGTCTCCAGGAGCCCGGTCTCGCCGGCGGCGAGGGAGTCCTGGAGGAGTCCCCTCTGTCCGGGATCGCGGAGGAGCGCGTACAGCCCGTTCCCGATCAGGTTGACGGTGGTCTCGAACCCCGCGAAGAGAAGGATGAAGGCCATGGCGGCGGCCTCGTTCTCGGTGAGGTGCTCGCCGTGGTCGGAGGCCTTGATGAGCCCCGAGATCAGGTCGTCGCCCGGCTCTTCGCGCTTGCGGTGGATCAGCTCCGCGAGGTAGCCGCGCATCTTCTTCACCGACCGGGCGACGCCGCCGCGCGGGCCTCCGCCGTGGCGGATCATCATCCCGGCCCAGTCCCGGAAGTCGTCCTGGTCCTCCTCGGGCACGCCGAGCAGGTCGCAGATGGCGTAGATGGGGAGCGGGAAGGCGAACTCGTGGATGAGGTCCGCGCTCCCCTTCTCCACGAACGCGTCGATGAGCCGGTCGGTCAACTCCTGGACGCGCGGGGCGAACTCGGCGACCCGGCGCGGGGTGAAGGCCTTCGAGACGAGCCGCCGCAGCCGGGTGTGGTCGGGCGGGTCGATGTTGAGCAGATGGGTCATCAGCTCGGCCTTGCGCTCGCCCGGAATGCCCGTCTTGCCCTTGGCGTGCGGGGACTCGTCGTGGTGCGCCGGGTTCTTGGACAGCCGCTGGTCCGCGAGGGCCTGCCGGGCGTCCGCGTACCGCGTCACGAGCCAGGCCTCGACCCCGCTGGGCAGCGTCGTCCGGTGCACGGGCGCGTGCTCCCGCAGCCAGGCGTAGGCGGGGTACGGATCGGTGGCGAACTCCCAGGTGAAGAGCTCGGGCGCGGGGTCCTGGGCGGGGGCGTGGGAGGGGCCCGGTGCGGGAGCGCGGGAGAAGTCCTGGGCGGGGTCGGGCTCGGGAGTCGGGGCGGTGCTGTCACTCACCCCCCGACGGTACAGCGCGCCCCGGGGCGCCCCGGCGGGTGTACGGGCGCCGGCCGCCGTCCCGTACGACCTGCCCCTGTCTCGTACAAGAGGAGGACGTATAAGGGGACGCCCCGCGCGAAGGCGGCATACAAGAGGACGGCCCGCGCGGAACCTCAGCCCTCGCGCCGGCGGCGCACCGCCCGCCGCACCAGCAGGCCCACGAGCAGGACCGCGCCCGCGCCGGAGACCGCCCGGTCCCAGCCGGGGGTACCGGTGCTCGCCGCGTCCCAGGCGAAGACCACCAGAAGCAGGACGAGACCGCCCGCGGGGGCCGCCTTCACAGCCCCTCCGCCGTCCGGATCGCGTCCCGGTACGTCCGGGCCGCCGCCCGCAGCGCCGTCTCCGGGTCGACGCCCGCCGCCTCCGCGCGGGCGGCGAGGGCGAGGAGTTCGTAGCCGATGCCGCCGTCCCCCGGAAGGCCCCCGTCCGCCGGGAGGTCCACGTCGAGACCGGCCGCGCGCACCCGGCCCGCCAGCTTCGCGGCGAGCGCGAGGCCGGGCTGCCCGAGCGGCACGCCGTCGGTGACGGACTCCCGCCGCTTCTCGACGGCCTTGGTCCGCTGCCAGTGCGCGTGGACGTCCTCGGGGGTCTCGGCGGTCGCGTCCCCGAAGACGTGCGGGTGGCGGTGGATCAGCTTCTCGACCAGGGTCCCGGCCACGTCGTCCACGGAGAACGGCTCCTCGGGGTCCTCCTCGGCGATCCGGGCGTGGAAGACGACCTGGAGCAGGACGTCGCCCAGCTCCTCCCGGAGCGCGGTCCGGTCCTCGTCCTCGATGGCCTCGACCAGCTCGTACGCCTCCTCGATGGCGTACTTCACGAGCCCCTCGTGGGTCTGCGCGGAGGTCCAGGGGCACTCGCGCCGGACCCGGTCCATGACCTGGACGAGGTCGAGGAGCCGGGCGCCGGGCAGGTCGTACGAGCCGGGGAGCAGTTCGAGCTCCGGCATCGCGATCCGGCCGGAGCCGGCGAGCCGGGCGAGGCCGTCGGTGAGGCGCCGGTCGCCCTCGCCGGAGGCGAGCAGCAGGACCGTGCGGCCTCCGGCGCAGGCCTCGACCAGCTCCTCGGCGGTGGGCAGGGCGTGCTCGACGGAGACGCCCGCCTCCCGCAGGTACGGCAGCTGGGGGTGGTGCTCGTCGGGGCAGAGTACCCGGTCCGCGGCGCGCAGCGCCTGCCAGGCGGGCCAGGACAGGAGTCCGGGGGCCACGCGGTGGCTGGCGGTGAGCAGGACGACGCGGCCGGGGCTTTCGGAAGTCACGCCCCGAACCTACCCGGACCTGCCCGTAGGCAGGCACCGGCCCCGGAAGCCGGCCTCAGGCCCCCGCACCCGCCGCGTTCGGGTCCTGGCTGATCCGGCGCAGCCACGGCGGGGTGGCGGTGGCCAGCTGGATCTGGGCGTCGTCCCAGGCGCCGTAGCGCGGGTTCACGTCGATGCCGAGGTCCTTGGAGGCGGCGGTGAAGACGTCCGTCAGCTTCTTCTGGCCCTCGGGGCTGTCGTCGGCGCCCACCTCGGCCGCGATCTTGTTGAGGAGAACGTTTCGGCGGACGACGCCGTCGATCTGGTCGGGGGCGACGCCCTGCTCCTGGAGGAGGGCCGCGGCGAGCCGGTCCTCGCCGCCGCTCTGGCGGACGAAGGCGGTGCGGGTCCGCTGGAGCTCGGCGCGGCTGGCGGTGACGCCGTGGTCGCGGGCGACCTCCTCGACGACCTGGTCGAAGATCATGCTGTTGAGCTTGCGGCGGTCGAGGTCGCCGGTGGCCGCGACGAGCTGCGCGGACTCCGGGGAGGCCGCCTGCGCGTCCCGGACGTCCTTCACCTGCGCCTGGAGGCTGGCGACGTCGATGCGTTCGCCGCCGACGACGGCCGCGGCCCCCGGGTGCGCGTCGCTGCCGCAGGCGGTGAGCAGCGGGGCCGCGACGAGGAGCGCGGCGGAGACGGCGAGCGCGGTGCGGCGGGGTGTGCGGGGCTGCTGCGTGCGACGGTACGTGTGGGGCTGCGTGCGGCGGTGCAAAGGAGCCTCCCGGGCTGGTCGTGCGTCAGTTGGACGACCTTGCGGTGATCGATGGTAGGGAGTCGCCGGGGCCGGAGCCACCACTTCGGAGCGACTGTTTCCCCCAACGACTCACCCGTCACCCGGGTGTCGGCCCGCCCCACGCGTTCCTCCCGCCGCCCGTACCCCACGGGGGCCGTGGGTGACCTCCGGGCGACCATCGCGTGAACTGCCTTCCCGGCCCCCGGTTTCGCCCGTTTTCGCTGGCATATTCGACCCGTCATGCCGAAGAACAGCCGCGCGTGCCTCCTGGCCGCCCTCCTCTCCGTCGTCGCCGTCTGCGGCGGGGACGCCGTCGCCCGGGTCTTCCCCTTCGGGCCGCGCCACCGGGCCGTGAACGACCTCGCCAACCAGTTCGTGCCGTTCCACGCGCACCTGTGGGACCTGCTGCGGGGCCGGGCGGACGGCGGGCTCCTGTTCGACTGGCGGGCGGGCTGGGGGACGAGCTTCCTGCCCGACTACGGCACGTACCTGTCGAGCCCGTTCGCCCCGCTGGTGGCGCTCCTCCCGCGCGGGGACGTCGAGTACGCGGTGTACGCGATCACGGTCCTGAAGACGGCGGTCGCGGCGGCGGCGACGGCGTTCCTGCTGCGCCGCCTCGGCCCGGGGGCCTGGTGGTGGGCGGCGGTGCTGGGCGCCTCGTACGCGCTGTGCGGCTGGTCGCTGGCGGAGGGCACGTACAACCCGATGTGGCTGGACGGCCTGATCGCCTTCCCGCTGCTCTGCCTGGTGGGCGAGTGGGTGCGGGAGGGGCGGCGGCCGCTGCTGGGCCCGCTGGTGGTGGCGGTCTGCTGGTGCGCGAACTTCTACACGGCGTACATGGCGACCCTGGGCGCGGCCCTGGTCCTGCTGGTCCGCCTGGCGGCGACGGACTCCTTCCGGGTGCGGACCCTGGGGCGGGCGGCGGTGACGACGGGGATCGGGGTGGGCCTCGCGGCCCCCCTGCTCCTCCCGGTGCTCCTCGGCTCCCGGCAGGCCCACCCGGGCCTGGTGCGGGAGTTCGCGCCGGTGGCCGGGACGGACTTCCTCGCCCGGCTGCTGCCGGTGACGTACGGCTTCGCGACCCCGGCGGCCTTCGTCTGCACGGCGGTCCCGCTGCTCGCGGGGACCCTGCTGTTCCGCCGGGACGTGCCGGGCCGGGAGCGGTGGCTGTGGCCGGGGCTGTGCGCGGCGGTGGCGGCGTCGATGCAGTGGGGTCCGACGCATCTGCTCTGGCACGCCTTCGCGACGCCGAACGGCAGCCCGTACCGGCAGACGTTCGTCCTCTCCGGGGTCCTGGTCCTGACGGCCTGGACGGCACTGACGCGCGGCGGCGGGCCGTCCGCCGATCGGCGCGCGGTGGCCGACGGAACGAAGTCGGTCGCGGCCCACGACGCCCCGGCCGGCGTCCTTCCGGGCCGCCGCGCGGTGGTCGGCGGTTCGGCGGTCGTCCTGGTCCTGGCGCTCGCCGCGCTGCCGAGCCCGGTCCTCACCCCCTGGGCACTCGTCCTCGCGGGCGCGGGCCTCGCGGCCGTGGCGGCGGCCCTGCTCCTCCCCCGCCGGGGCCGGTACGGCGTGCTGGCCGCGTTCCTCGTGACGGGCACGCTGCTCGGCCAGGCGGCGGCGACGACCGCGTACGCGGACCGGGAACGGCTCGTGCGGCTCGACGACTACCCGCCGCTCGGCCCGGAACAGGAACGGCGGGCGGCGGCCCTGGCGGCGGCGGACGGCTGGCCCGCGTACCGCACGGACCCGGGCCTGCCCCGGATCGCGGGCAACGACCCGCTCCTCCTGGGCGGGCAGGGCGCCGCGTACTACAGCAGCCACACCCCGGCGGTCCTCACGGCGACGCTCGACGCGCTCGGCGGCGGCTGGACATCGCGGGGCCGGAACCTCCAGGGCCTGGACAATCCGGTGACGGACGCGCTGTTCGGGGTGGGCGCGCGCTGGCGGGACGGCGGGGTGGTCCGTACGGACACGCGCCTGCCGCTGGTGACGGTACGGCCGCCGGGCCCGCCCCCGGTCCACGGCCGCTCGCCCTTCCGGAACCAGGAACTCCTGCTCGGCTCCCGGGTGTACGAGGCTCCGCACGCGGGCGCGTGCCGGGTCGGTACGGAGGTGTTCCTCTGGGCCCCGGACGCCACGGGCCCGGCCCGCCTGGGCGAGCGCGAGGTCCGGCTCCTGGGCGGCCGGCCGAAGCGGCAGGCGGCGATGGTGTCCCTGGGCCTCCAGCGGACCCCCGGCCTGCGGCCGTCCCTCCCGGGCCCCGGCGAGCTGGGCTGCCTGGACCACGAGCGGCTGCGGGCGGCGGTCGCGGCCCTGCGCGCCCGCGCGGCGACCTCGGTCGAGGTCACCCCGTCCGGGATACGGGCCGTCCTCCCGCCGGGCGGCGGCACGGCGGTCGTGGCGGCCCCGCAGATAGCGGGCTGGCGCTGCGAGGACGCCGAACCGGCCCCGTACGGCGGCCTCCTGGCGGTCCCCCTCGGCTCCGGCCGCACGGAACTGGCCTGCTCCTTCCGCCCACCGGGGCTGCGGGCGGGGCTCGCGGCGGGGGCGGCGGCGGGGCTGGTCCTGCTGTTCCGCGTCGGGCTCAGGTCCTTCCGCCGGCGCGGGAGGGCCTCGGCAGGGTGAGCCGCCGCGCCCGCGTCCTCCCGGTCCAGCGCCGGACGAGGAAGGCGCCCAGGGCGGCCCCGGCGGTGTTGAGGAGGACGTCGTCGACGGACGAGACGCGGCCCAGCGAGAGCACGTACTGCGCCACCTCGACGATGAGGGAGAACACCGCGCCGGCCAGGGAGGTCTTGAGCACGCGCCGGCGGCCCGACCACAGGAACGCGACGGCCGCGCCGAAGGGGACGAGCAGCAGGACGTTGCCGACGAGGTTGACGGCCCGGACGTCCGAGAGGTCCAGGTCGGCGTGGGCCGACGCGTCCAGGATCTCCCGGAACGGGACGGCCGAGATCCGGCTCTCCGCCCCGTACCCGTGCGAGAGCGTGACGAGCAGGAACGGGACGAGGGCGAGCAGCGCCACGGCACCGAAGACGGCTCTTCCGCCCGCCGCCCCCGCTCCGGGGGTCGGCGCGCGCCACACCGACTCCCGCGCCTCCCGTGCCTCCCGCGTCTCCTTGCGCGCCTGGCGGACGCCGATCACGGCGGCGCACGCCGTCGCGCAGACGGAGAGGAGGACTCCTCCTCCGTGTATGGCCAACAGAACCCTCCCGGACGATCTCTCCCGCCGGGTACCCGGACATCCGGGGTCCAAGCCCGCGCCGGACGGGCCTCAGGGCGTGCCCTGCGGATCAGGGTCGGACACCTCCTGGTCCAGCCGCCGTTCCCAGCGGACCTCCCCGTCCTCCACGCGGTCGGTGGGCGCGAGCCCGGCCGCGCGGGCGACGGCGGCGGAGGCCGTGTGGTCGGGGTGGACGTGGGCGACGACGGTCCGTACGCCCCGGGCCGCGAGCAGTCCGACCAGGGCCCGGGCCGCCTCGCGCGCGATCCCCCGCCTGTGCCAGGCCGTGCCGACGACCCACGCGACCTCGGCGACCCGGCCGCCGTCGGTGACGGTCGCCTGGACGGTGCCGGTGAGCCGGTCCTCGGCGCGGAGCCGTACCACCCAGTTGTGCCAGGCCACGGCCGGGTCCGGCGATCCGGCGGTCAACCGCCCGTACCGCGCCCGCAGTTCGGGCGGGCTCAGCGGGGCACCCCCGATGAAGGCGTGCAGGGCGGGGTCGGCCAGGACCTCCGCCATCTCCCCGGCGTGCGCGACGGAGAGGGGGACGAGGTCGAGGCGTTCGGTCCGTACGGCGCCGGGCACGGCGGTCTGTTCGGTCACCGGGGGATCGTCGCACGGGGTCCGTCGATCGACGCCCCCCGAGGGTATAAGGGCCGTACGACCCGCGCGGCCGTCATCCTCGGCCTCACCGGCGTCGCCGGGTACGTGGACCCGTTCCTCGGCCTGCTCGTCCTGATCCTGGGCCTGGGCCTGCTGTGGTCCTCGGACGCGTGGACGCGGAGCACCAAGCTCCTCGCGACCGCCCTCGTCGTCCTCAACCCGCTCGCCTTCGTCCTCTTCGGGGTGTCCGGCCGCATGGGCCCGATCGAAGTACTCGTCCTCCTCGCGGCCGGGGTCGCCCTCCCCGTCGCGGCCGCGATCCGCCTGATCCGCACCGCCCGACCGACCCGGACCCCCTGACGGACCAAGATCGACACGGGTGCAGAATGACCCGTATGCCCATAACGAACGCACCGAAGACGGCCGTGATCGACGACGCTCCGGCGGTCAGCCGCACGCTGGCCTCCGCCTTCGGCGACGACCCGATGATGCGCTGGTTCTTCCCCGACGACGCCACCCGCGAAGCGGGCCTCGGCCGGTACTTCACCACACTGTTCACCCGGCAGTACGGCCTCCACGGCGTGTGCGAGCGCACCGACGCGGCGGCGGCCTTCTGGGTGTCGCCCGAGGGCGCGGACAAGGCCGTCCCCGACGCGGACACCATCCGGGAGCTCCAGGAGATCCTGGGCGACCGGGCCGGGGCCTTCCGCGACGCCGTCACGGCCGCCGCCGAACACGGCCCGACCGAGCCCCACTGGTACCTCGCCGTCATCGGCGCCGACCCCGCCGCCCGGGGACAGGGCCACGGCTCCGCCCTCCTCCGCTCGGGCCTCGCCAAGGCCGACGCGGCGGGCCTGCCGGTCTACCTGGAGTCCTCCAAGCCGGACAACCTGCCGGTGTACGAGCACTTCGGCTTCGTCGTCCGCGACGAGTTCAGCCTGCCGGGCGGCGGCCCGGTCCTGTGGGCGATGCGGCGCGAACCGCAGTCCCCGAAGAACGCCTGAGCCCGCGTCCGCCCGCCGCCTTCGCGCCGGTTCCGCTCCCCGGCGTGAAGGCGGCCTCCGCCGACGCGGACGCGGGTCCGTTCGGTTCGGTCCGCACGAGGGATGCCTCAGCCCATCGTCACCGTGCGGGACGGGCGGCCCGTTTCGGGGTCGAGGTCGACGAGGTGGACCTGTTCGGTGCCGTCCTCGGCGTACCCCGTGACCAGGCGGAGGCGGTCGGGGCCCTCCCAGGAGGCCTCGGCGAGGGCGTTGTCGGCGGCGTCGCCGTTGAAGCGGCCCACCTGCCAGCGCCGCGTCAACGGCCCCCGGCCCTCGTCCACGTAGACCCACCACAGCGGGTCGATCATGTCCGCCCCCTCCTCGACCACGAGGCTGCGGTCGTCGCGCCCGGGGGCCGCCGTGTCCGACGTCTCGGAGGCGGCCCCGAAGGCCGCGAAGAGGAAGAACGGGAAGGACGCCAGGAGGACGAGCCCGAGGGCCACCCAGGTCAGGATGCGGACGACGAGGTTGCGCACCGCGACGATCAGCGCCGCAGCCAGCAGGCCCGTCACCAGGAGGCCGAAGAGCAGCGGATGGTCGAACAGCCGGGCCACCCAGAGCAGTCCTCCGTCCTGACCGGCCCACCGGCCCGCCGCCGCGGCCAGGACGAGACACCCGGCCGCCAGCGTCATCGCACGCGGCGAGAACCGGGCCTTCCGGCTCCGGACTGCGGTTTCTTCGGTCATGCGGCGATCGCTCCCTGGTGGTCCTCGTGACGCCTCCCACCCATGACCCCCGGGTGGTGCGAAAGGTTGTGGTCAGGGGTGGTCCCGGCTCAGGTGGCGGCGCATCAGGACGTTCGCGTCCGTCTCCGCGCTGCGGTCGAACCGCTCCCGCGCCTCCCGCCGTTCCCGTACGAGCAGCGCACAGGCCACGTAGTGCGGTACGGGACGGGGCGGCCGGCTCAGGTCCGGCACCGGGCCCGTCGCCTCCGCGCCCGCGCGGGCCCGGTCGTTGGCCGCCCGCACGCCCGCGCTCAGCCGCTCGGCGGGGGTGGCCGGGCGCAGGTCGGCGGGGTCCGCCTGCCACTCCCGGCCACCGCCCACGGGCCGCAGCATCGCGTACGGCCCCGCCCTCCCCCGGAACTCCCCCACCACGCACGCCACCCGGTCGTACACGAGCGCCCCGCGCTCCGGTCCGTGCGACTCCATGCGCCCTCTCTCCTTCCCTTCCACCGCCTGCGCGGAGCGCCATGGGTGGACTACCGTGCGTGTTCCGGGTACGAGACGAGGATGTCCCGGTTCGAGGGAACGAAGAGCGCGGTCGGGCGGTACTTCTGCAGGTGGCGCAGGTAGTTCCACATCTTCCACAAGGGGAGGGCGCGCCATGCCGGCGAGACGGGCGGTCACGGGCCGGAGCCAGGAGCCGAGGAAGCGGTTCGCGGAGGAACTGCGGTCCCTGCGGGCCGAACGGGGCCTGACCCTGCGGAAGCTGGGCGATGTCGCGGGCTGGGACTGGTCCCTGTTCTCGAAGATGGAGAACGGGGAGACGCTGGGCGGCCCGGAGGTCGTACGGGCGTTGGACCAATACTACGGGACGCCGGGGTTGTTACTGACGCTGTGGGAACTGGCGTTGGGGGACCCGACCCAGTTCAAGGAGCAGTACCGCCGATACATGACACTGGAGGCCGAAGCGATCAGCCTGTGGCATTACGCGCCCTACCTGCTGCCCGGCCTGCTCCAGACGAAGGCGTACGCGCACACCTTGCTGGGGTGGGGCAGCTTCAAGGGTGACGAACTGACCCGGCAGATCGAGGCCCGATTGGGACGGCGCGCCCTGCTGGAGGGCGAGGAGTCCCCCTCGTTCCGCACGATCCTCTCGGAGACGGTGCTTCTCACGCCGCTACCGGATCGGGCCCAGTGGCAGGAGCAGTTGGAACACCTTCTCGCCGCCGGTGAGCGTCGAAACGTGACCATCCAAGTGGTGCTCCACTCAGCCGGGTTGCACCCCCTCGGCGGCACGGACGTGATGTTCCTGAAGCCCACGGACGGCCGGACGGTGGCCTGGGTGGAGACCTCTCACTCCGGTCAGGTCGTCGAGGAAACGGCCGCCGTCGACCGACTCCAGATTCGATACGATTTCGTCCGCGATCTGGCCCTTTCCCCGGCCGATTCGAGGAAGTTCATCATGAAGACGTTGGAGGAAGCATCGTGCGAGCCATCGATCTGACCACCGTCACGTGGCGCAAGAGCTCCTACAGCAACGACGACGGCGGCCAGTGCCTTGAGGTCGCCGACCGCCTCCCCCTCGTCCCCGTCCGTGACAGCAAGGTCCCCGACGGGCCCGCGCTCGTTTTCGGGGGTGACGCCTGGGCGTCCTTCGTGGACGGGGTCAAGCGCGGGGCCTGAGGCTCAGGCCGCCGCCGTTCCGGCCGCCTCGCGGCAGCGCGGGCACGGGCCCGGTTCCGGGGCCCGGAAGGCGACCTCCTCGCACTTGTCGCAGAACTGGATCGGGTCCGCCTTCGGGGCGGGCGGCTCTGCGGGCAGCGGCGGCGGGAGCAGGTTGGCCAGCCGGTAGGACAGCAGGCCCGCCGGATGGTCGAGGTCGTCCGGCAGCGTGGCCAGCAGGGTGCGGCGGACGGCGTCCGGGGCGGCGCCCCGCGCGAGCCACGCCTCGACGCCCGGCACCAGGTGCCGTACGTCCCGCACCGACAGCAGCAGGCGCGGGTCGTGGCGCCGCAGGTCGAGGAGCAGTTCGGCGGCGGGGCCCTCGGGGAGGTCCGGGACCTCCCGGCGTACCGGCTCGGGCTCCGGTGCGGGCACCGGGGCCTTGTCCGGGTCGGGATCGGGGTCCGGGTCCGGCTCCGGGTCCCGGGGCGTCTCCCCGGGCGGCTGGTTGTACGAGACCGTACGGGTCGTGATCCGGCCGTCGGGCCGGCGGACGCGCGTGCGGGCGAGGTAGCCGTGGGCCTCCAGCTCGCGGAGGGCCGTCGCGATGCGGATCTCGCCCTCCGGGAAGCAGGCGGCGAGTTCCTTGATGCCGACCGGGGAACCGGTGGGCAGCGACTGGATGTGGACGGCGAGTCCGATCGCGGTCAGCGAGAGGTGCTCGTGCTGCGCGAGGTGGTTGCCGACGACGGTGTAGCGCCTCGTCTGGGGGGTGTTGGCGTGGATCACGCCCGCACGGGGGCAGCCCGCGTTAAGGTGCTGGGTATCCATCGGGGAAGGGACTCTCTCTAAGGCTTCCTCATGGCCAGGCCCCTGCAGGGAGGGTGAGAGCTCCCGGTGGGGGCCGACCTATTTTCAGTTCGGTAGCCGCGAGCATATGCCAGACAACCTCCCCGTTATGCAACGAAGTTGGGCAAGTTAGCTCGTACGGGTGACGCGCCGCTCGGCGCCCCCCAGGTGTGATCCCTCAGAGCAGGTGGGGTGGGGTTGGTACTTTCTCCCGGTACTTACAGGACGTCGCGCACGGCCGGGTCGTAGGGCGCGCCGATCCGGTACGGGCCCGTGGAGCAGCGCGCGCACCGGCCGCGCGTTCCCGCCGCATCGCGGCCCACCACGTCGCAGGCCACCGCCACCGGCCGGGTCAGGTCGTGGCGGAGAGCAGGTCCACCACGAAGACGAGGGTCGAGTGGGCCGGGATCAGGGACGAGGGCGACTGCTTGCCGTAGCCGAGGCGCGGGGGGACGACGATCTCGCGCCGGCCGCCGACCCTCATTCCCCTGATCCCCCGGTCCAGGCCCTTGACGGCCCGGCCACCGCCCACGGCGAACTTGAAGGGCTCGTCGCGCTCCCAGGAGGAGTCGAACTCCTTCCCGGTGGCGAAGGTGACGCCGACGTAGTGGATCCGTACGACCCCGCCCGGCTTCGCCTCGGCCCCGTCCCCGACGACGAGGTCCCGGGTCGTCAGCTCGGTGGGGGCGTCGCCGTCCGGGAGGGCGACCTCGGGCTTCGTCGGTCCGCTCGTCGCGGTCTCTTCGTTCTCCACCGGGTGCACGCTACCCGCGCCCTCACACGAGGGCGGAATGCGAAAGGGGCCGGAGCCCGCCACGGGTTCCGGCCCTTTTCGAGGAGTACGCGCGCGCTTACTTCGCGGCGACCTCTTCCAGGCAGAGGACGAACTTGTCCGAGTCGAGCTGCTGCGCGAGCGCCGACAGCTCCTCGCCGCACTTGTTCACGTCGAAGGTGTCGTCGATGACCTTGACGACCTTGAACAGGTCGGCCTTGCCGGAGGAGCAGTCGACGGTGTCGACCTTCGGGTCGTTGTCCGGACCGGTGACCGTGACGCACTCGCCCGCCTCGGCGTGCACCGGGGCCTCGCCGGTGAGGTGCGGGAGGCCCAGCTTCACGCCTATCGCGATGGCGATCGCGACGACGACACCGCCGATCTTCTTGAGGATCGCGGAACCCTTCTTCGCGGGGGCGGGCTGCTGCTCGGAGGGGAAGGGCGCGGGCGGCGTCGTCATGAGGGATTCCTTGCGGGTATGGACATGATCAGACGCGAACGTTACATGTACCAAAAACGGCAAAAAGGATCACGAAGATCCACTTGCCGATCATTTGCCGAGTCGTGATCCTGCCGTCCCGTCAGGGACGCCGTTCCGTTGCCGAAGGCCCCCCTCAGGGACGCGGGCCCATCATCCGCTGGTGGTCCAGCGCCCTGCGCAGCTCCGCCGGGAGCGGGTGGTACGGGCCGTACGCGCGCTCCGCGTCGAACAGCAGCCGCTGGAGCTGGTCCCGGCCGGCCGTGTGCTCGCCCGCCGCCAGGAGCAGCAGTCCGATCCGCTGCCGGATGTCGAAGGCCCGGGCGGCCTCCCGCTCGTAGTACGGCAGGACCGACCGGAACTCCGCGAGCGCGGCCGCCGTCTCCCCCAGCTGCTCCAGGCACAGCGCCGCGTCGTAGCGGAACTGGAGGGTCTGGGGGTCCGCCGGGCCCGCCTCCGCCTGCCGGTCCGCCGCGAGCCGGCGCAGCTCCGGCAGGGCGCGCCGGTACTGGCCGTCGTCCATCAGCGTCGACGCGTACTGCTTGCGCAGGATGCGGACGACGGGCGACCGCTCCCCGTGCTCGGCCTCGGCCGCGGGCAGGATGCCGCCGAGGACGTCCACGGCCTGGGTCAGCGAGCCCTCCGCGAGCAGCCGCTTGACCTCGTCCACGGCGGCGGCGACGTCCGGCCGTGCGAACGGCCCCGGCTGCGCGTACACCCGGGGGTCGGTCTGCGGTGCCGGGCCCGGGACCGGGGTCGGCGCGTGCGTGGGCAGGGGCGGGACCGGGACGGGGGGCGTGGGGACGGGCGGGACCGGGACGGGGCGCACCGGGTCCGCCGGGGCCTGCGCGCGGTCCGGCCAGGGCGCGTGCGGGCGCAGGAACGGCCGGGTCGGGTCCATCGGGCCCGCCGGGGCCCCGCGCGCGGGCAGCAGCGGCAGCAGGTGCTCGTACACCTCGTGCGCGCCGTCCGGCCGGTCCCGGGGGTCCTTGGCGAGGAGCCGGAGGACCAGCGCCTCCAGCGGTTCGGGGACCTCGGGGCGCAGCTGCCGGAGCGGGGTGGGCGGGTCGTACAGGTGCCGGTGCAGCACGCCGAGCGCGGTCGAGCCGGAGAACGGCACGTTCCCGCTGAGGAGTTCGTGGAGCAGCACGCCGAGCGCGTACAGGTCGGTGGCCGGGCCGACGGCGCCGCCCATGGCCTGCTCCGGAGCCATGTACGCCGGGCTGCCGATGGGCGAGCCGGTGTGCGTGAGCCGGGTGGTGTCGGTGTCCAGGACGGAGGCCACGCCGAGGTCGAGGACGGTCAGCGTCCCGTCCGGGCGGATCATCACGTTCCGCGGCTTGAGGTCGCGGTGCACGATCGGCACCGCGTGCACGGCGGCGAGCACCGCGCAGAGCTGCGCGGCCACGGACACCGCCCACTCCCACGGGTACGGATCGTGCTCGGCGAGGTGGTCGGCGAGGTCCGCGCCCTCCACGTACTGCATGACGAGGTACAGGTCCTCGCCCTCGCTGCCCGCGTCGTGCACGGTCACCAGGCCGGGGTGGGTCACGCGCGCGGTGACCCGGCACTCGCGCACGAAGCGGCGGCGCAGCTCGTCGGCGGAGGAGGCCTGGCCGTTCATGCCGGCCGGCCGCAGCAGCTTCACCGCGACCCGGCGGTCCAGGCGTCCGTCGTACGCCGTCCAGACCTGGCCCATGCCGCCCTGGCCGACGACGGTGGCGAGCTCGTAACGCCCGCCGACGACCCGTCCGTTCACCGGGCGCCGCCGCCGTCCCGGGGCTCGCCCGCGTCCCTGTTGCGCAGGAGGTCGCTCAGCTCGTCCAGCTCGGCGCGGACCTGGTCGATGCGGGGGCCGGGCGGCTGGGGCACGGGGGTGGCGGGGCCGGACACGACCGGCACGGCGGGCGCCGGGCCGACGGGCGTGTGCGGGGTGGGCGTGTGGGTGGCGGGCGTGTGCGCGGCAGGGCCGATGTACGGGTTCGGGCGCACGTCCGCGCGCGGGACGGTCACGGCGCCGCCGTTGCTCCCGTACGTGTACCCCACCGGGCCGTACGCGCGCGCGGTGCGCTGCCGCTCCGCGTGGCGGATCTCCCCGAAGAGGTAGTACGCGATCGAGCCCGCCACCAGGGACACCATCACGCCGACCGCGATGAAGGACTCGGCGGTGCCGGTCTCCTTGTCGCCGGTGGCCGCCGCGTACGAGAACAGTCCGGCCGACACCGCGAACAGCACGCCGCACACCACCCAGTCGCGCGTCCTGCGGGTGACGCACGCGAGCCGGATCAGCGGGGCCCAGGACAGGAAGCCGCAGCTGAACAGTGCGAGGAGACAGAAGAGGACGAGCAGCGCGATCCGGCCACCGGAGAGGGAACTCCCGGGCGGCCGCGGAACCTGCGGGACCTGCGTGGGGCCGTACATCCTGCTGCTCCTGCTCGGACGGATGGGGTGCGAGGACGAGCGTATACACCCATACGGACAACGGTTCCGGGATACCCGGAACCGTTGTCGAAGAGATGAGGAGCGGAGGTGCCGTCAGGGGGCCACGGAGCCGTCCGCCAGACCGTCGTACAGGCCCTGGACCAGCTGGTCCCCGAGACGGGAGGCCTGGCGCAGGGACTCCTCGAAGGCGGCGAGGGCGCGGAACCGCTCGCCGAAGCGGCGCTGTTCGGCCAGGGGCAGGCGGGGCAGCTGGAGGCGGCGGACGTCGAGGCGGGTCGCGGTGGAGGCGTAGCTGCTGGCCTGCCGGGTGTTGGCGGTGGCCCGCAGGAAACCGGCCAGGAACCAGGGGTCGAGGGCCGCCGGGTCGGGGCGCAGGAGCTGGAGGTTGCGGCCGAGGGCCGCGCCCTCGGCGGTGGCGTCCACGACCCTGACGGCCGCCCCGCCGCCGAGGACCGGGACGACGACGTCCCCGGCGGCCAGCAGGACCGGGTCCTCGGGCGGGCCGTCGGGCAGCGTGCCGGAGGGCGGCTGGGCGGCGAGGACGTCGTGGTCGGTGAGGACGGCGACGGGGGCCGAGGCGGGGGCCGTGCCCGCGCCGCCCGCGCGCAGCACCAGGGCCCCGGCGCGGGCCAGTTCGCCGACGGTCGTGGTGGGCCGGCCGGCCCCGGTGGCGGGCGGGTCGGTGACGGGCGGCGGGGTCAGCTCGCGGGTGCGGCGCAGGGTCTCCGTCAGGCGCTCGCGCACCCCGGCGAGCTGGGCGGCGCCCTCGGCGGCGGCCGGGGGCGGCAGGTGGCGGGCGGGCGCGAGGTCGACGTCGTCGTCGAGGAGCTCGATCACGGGGACGGAACGGCTGGCGCCCGGGGTCCCGGCGAGGGTCCCGTCCCGGTCGAAGGGCGCCCAGGCGTCCAGGACGGCGGCGCGGACGGCCGGCCAGTCGAGCCGGTCGCGGCCCTCCCGGCCCGGTCCGGCGTGCTCGGACGCGGTGTCCACGAGGAGGAGTTCGGCGGGGGGCCGGCCGCCCGGGACGGGCTTGCGCAGCACCCACAGGTGGAGCGGGATGCCGTACGGGGGCGCGGCGCCGGCCGGGAGGGCGACGACCGCGCGCAGGGCACCCCGGCGGAGCAGGTCGGCGCGGATGCGGCGGCCGGAGCGGCGGGAGGCGGCGGCGGGCGGCATGAGCAGGACGGCGGTGCCGCCGGGGCGGAGGCGGGCCAGGGCGTGCTGCACCCAGGCCAGCTCGGATTCCGTACGGGCCGGGAAGCCGTACTCCCAGCGCGGGTCGTAGGCCAGTTCCTCGTGGCCCCAGTTGCGCTCGTTGAACGGCGGGTGGCACAGGACGGCGTCGGCCGCGAGCGCCGGGAAGGCGTCGGCGCGCAGGCTGTCCCCGGACCTGACCCGGATGTCGGCGTCGGCGGCGAGGGCCAGGCGCAGGGCGGTGAGCGCGGCGAGGTCGGGGTCGGCGTCCTGGCCGCAGACGGCGCCGGGGCGCTCGACCGCGCCGAGCAGTCCGCCGGTGCCGCAGGCCGGGTCGAGGACGGTGAGCGGGGCGGCGCCCTCGCCGGCGGGCGCGGGGGCCGCGAGCGCCGCCATGAGGGCGGCGGGGCCGGGCGGGGTGAGCGTGTACTGGCGCGGATTGGCGTCGAGGTGACGTCCGAGCAGGAACTCGAAGGCCTGGCGGGCGCCGGTGTCGGCCGCGAGCTCGGCGGCCCCGCGCAGGAGCGGCAGGGAGACGGCGAGCGCGCCCGAGGTGGGGGTGAGGACGGCCCGCCCGGGGCCCAGGCGCTCGGTCAGCGTCTCCTCCAGGGCGACCGGCAGCACCTCCGTCAGCCGCTCGTCGGGGAGGGCGGCGAGCGAGGGCCAGGCCGCCGACCGGTCCCGTACGAGGAGGAGGGCGCAGCCGGCGTGGACGAGGGCGGTGACGGCGCCGGCCGGGTGGCCCGCGACCTGCTGCCAGACGCGCTCCTTGAGCGGGACCTCGGCCAGTTTGCCCTGGGCGCGGAGCCATTCCTCGACGTCGGCGAGGGCGAAGGAGGGGCTGGCCTCCGTGCCTCCGACGGGTTTGGGGAAGTCGGCGTGGCGGCGGCGCCAGTTGCTGACGGCGGCCCGGCCGACCCCGGCGAGCCGGGCGATCCCGGCGGCGGTCACCTCGGTGGGGGCGGTCCCCGTGGCGGAGGTGGTTTCCGTGGCGGGGGCGATTTCTGCGGCGGGGGCGGTCTCCGTGGCGGAGGCGTCCGCGTCCTTCTCCGCCGCACCCGCGTCCGCTGCGTTCTCCGGCATCTGACCCGTCTCCCCTGGCTGGCCCGCTGGCGACTCTCGTGTGACACCCATCCTACCGACGGGGCGGGACGGCACCACTTCACAGTGTGGTCCGACCTCTTTTTCGTGAACCGTGTTGACTCGGTTCACAAGCTCTGTTGTGATTGATCCATCGCACCAGACATCTCCAATGTCCGGGAGGACACACCCATGTCGTACGACACCCAGGTCCCGCCTGCCGCCCCGCACCGGGTCATGCGCAACGGCCTCGGCACCGCCGCCCTGATCCTCGGCATCATCGGCACGCTCTCCGGCATCGTGCCGCTCCTCTTCTGGCTGGCGGGCATCCTGGGTCTGATCGCCCTGATCCTCGGGCTCGTCGGCAAGGGGCGCGTGAAGCGCGGCGAGGCGAACAACAAGGGAGTGGCGCTCACCGGCGCGCTCCTCGGCCTCGCGGCCCTGATCCTCTCGGTCGTCGGCGCGGTCATCACGTTCACGGCCGTCAGCGAGGCGGTCGACGAGATCGACAAGGCCATCAAGGAGACCGCGCCCAAGGACCCGGCGGCCAAGAACCTGGCGGACGGCGACACCTCGGTCTACGACGACGACCTCAAGGTCACGGTCTCGGACCCGAAGGCGTACAAGCCCAGCGAGTTCGCGGCCGGGCACACCGAGGGCAACAAGGCGTACCAGGTCACCGTCGTCATCGAGAACGGCGGCAAGAAGAAGTTCGACGCCGCCCTCGTCACGCTGTCCGGCCGCGCCGGGACGAACGGCGTCGCGGCCGAGCAGATCTTCGACGAGAAGGTCGGCGCGGGCTTCCAGGGCACCGTCCTGCCCGGCAAGAAGGCCACCCTCACCGTCGCCTTCGACGTCCCCAAGGACGCCAAGAACCTGACGGTCGAGGTGAACCCCGGCTTCGACTACAACGCCTCCCAGTGGGAGCTGAAGCTCGGCTGACCCGGCCGGCACCCGTGAGGACCGGGCCCCCGGGGCCCCGCCCTCCCCGTGCACACCCCCTCCCCGTACGCTCACCCTCTCTCGTACACACCCCCCTCTCCCGGAGAAGAACCACCATGCGCGCCCCCGTCCCCACCCCCACCCGCCCCCGCGCCCGCCGTGCCGCCGTCGCCGCCCTCCTGTGTGCCGCCGTCGCGGCCGGTGCCGCCGCCTGCGGCCCGTCCCCGGCATCCCCGACGTCCTCGGAGGAGGCGAAGCCCGCCGGGCCCTTCGCCGGGCTGACCGGGTCGGAGATCGCCGACAAGGCGTTCGCGGCGACGGCCGCGGCGACGTCCCTGACCGTGGAGGCCGACACGACGTCCGAGGGCGAGCGGACGAGGGCCCACTTCTCCTTCGACGGCACGGGGAAGTGCGTCGGCACGCTGACCACGGGCGCGGCCGCCACGACCGAGGTGCTCAAGGTCGACAAGAAGAACGTGTACCTGCGCTTCGACGAGACGTCCCTGAACGAGCAGGCCGAGGGCGAGTCCCCGGAGGTGCGGGAGGCCATGCTCAAGACCCTCAGGGGCCGCTGGGTCGAGACGCCGGCCTCCGACCCCGACGCGAAGGACGTCGTGTCGATGTGCGACGCGAAGGAGCTCCTCGGCGACTTCGAGAAGGGCGCGAGCGGTGTCGCCCGGGGCGAGGAGACCACCGTCGGCGGACAGAAGGCGCTCGCGCTGACGGAGCCGGACGGCGGCGTGACGAGGACGGTGTACGTGGCCACGGAGGGCACGCCGTACGTCCTGAAGATCGTCACGAAGGGCGGCGACGAGCCGGGGACGATCACCTTCGCCCAGTACGGGAAGCCGGTCACGGCGAAGGCCCCGGCGGCGAAGGACATCGCGGACCTGGACTGAGCCCGGGGGGGGACAGTCCAGGGGCCGATCGGGGCCGGACCCGGGGGGGGGCCGGCCCCGACGGGGGGCACGTGAGGGGGGCCGCTGGAGGGGAGCGGCCCCCCTCACACGCGCGTGCACCCAACCGCGCGGACACGCGACCGCACGGGCTCACGGGCTCACGGGCTCACGGTGGTACGGACGCGCGGCGGTACGGGCGCGTCAGATCCGGTGCCGGACCCACACGTTCGGCTCGACGTAGACCGCGTAACCGCGCGAGGCCTCGCAGTGGACCGGGACGAGCGCGCCCCCGACCTCGACCGGGCCGTCCGTGTCGAAGGGGAGGCCGGTCCACTTCCGCCACTGGTCGACGGAGCCGGGGACGGTCATCGACGCCGGGGCCACCGCCTCGATCGTGCCGCCCGCGCGCACGTGGACGCGGAGCCACGGGTCGTGCGGCAGGCCGTCGGACGCGCGGGTGCGGAAGGCGTACTCGTGGATGGAGGCGCCGGCCTCCAGGTGCTTGCCGTTGGGGCGGACCGGGGCGACCAGCTCGGAGAAGCCGCGCGCGGCCGTGTTCTCCCGCAGGGCGGTCAGCATCCGGTGCGAGACGCCCTGCCCCAGGAAGGCCTTGTCGACCGTGATCTCGATGGCGCTGACCGTGTCGGGCTCCCGGCCCTGCTTCAGGTCCGAGAAGGCCCAGAGCAGCACCTCGTCCCAGCCCCGGTCGGGCAGCGCGCGGCGGCCGTCCAGGTCCATCCGGAAGGGGACGCTGAACCCGCGCGCGACGAACCTCCCGTCGGCGTCGGTGGCGACGAGCACGTACTCGGGGAGCTGCCGCACGATCTGGCCCATGTTCGCCCAGCCCACCGGGTCGTGCATCATGAACTCGGGCCAGAGGTGGCGCATGTCCCACATCGGCCCTTCCAGTTCGGGGCGTTCGGCGAGGGTCGATATGTTCAGGTCCATGACGGCAGGGTAAAGATCGTTCCGGCGGTGACCAACCGTTTTTCCCGCGGTCTTCCCGCAGACCTTCCCGCCGGGCCGGCCTCCTACGGAAGCTTCTGCTGCGGGCAGTCGTTCAGGACCCGCTTCATCGCGTCCCGCTCGCCCTCCGTCACCCACACCCCGTACTTCTTCTTGACCGCGACCTGCCGGGCCACGTACGCGCAGCGGTACGCGCCGTTCGGCGGCAGCCAGGTCGCGGCGTCGCCGTCGGACTTGCGGCGGTTGGTGGCGGCGTCGACGGCGAGGAGGTTCAGCGGGTCGTTGGCGAAGCGGCGCCTGGTCTCCGCGTTCCACTGCTGCGCCCCCTTCTGCCAGGCGTCGGAGAGCGCCACGACGTGGTCGATGTCGACCTTGCTGCGGCCCCGGACGTAGGGGACGGCGGTGCCGGTGTACGGGTCGGAGGCGAGGGTGCCGGAGGCGACCTTGCAGTGTCCGTCCGTGTACCGGACGCCGGTCAGGTCCCGTTTGAGGATGTCCTCACGGGTGCCGCAGCCGTTGCGGTCCACGTCCACCCAGCCGCGCCCGAACGCGTCCCGGTCGTAACCCGTCTTGGGGGCGCGGCCCTTGACGGTGAGGGTGTCCACGGCGGCGAGCGCCGTCCCGGGCGCGGCCGTCCTGCCGCCCGTGCCGCCGTCCGTCCCGGGGGAGCAGGCGGCGGTTATGAGGGCGGCGGCGACGAGGGCCGGGGTGGCGAGGGTCCTTCGGTACGTCAGCATCCTTCAGATCCTAGGACGGACGACGAGAACCGCTTCGTACCGTTGTGTCACATCTTGCCGATGCCGAGGGTGTTCTCGGCGGGCAGCAGGCCGGAGCCGATCGCGGCGAGCCAGGGGCCGCCGAGCAGGTCGGCGAGCCGGTCGGTGTCCTCGGGGCCGAGGGCGGCCCAGGGGGCGGCGGCCAGTTCGTCCGTGCGCCGCTCGACCTCGGCCCGCAGGGCCCGTCCGGCGTCGGTGGCCGTGCCGTCCGCGTCCACGAGCCCCCGGGCGGTGAGCCGTTCCCGGGCGGCGGACCACTCGGCGGCGGACCAGCCCCGGCTCGCGAAGACGGCCTCGGGCGCGGCGCCGACCGCCGCGAAGGAGACGAGCGACTCGACCGGGTCGAGCCCGGCGGCCAGGAGGGCGGCGAGGTGCCCGTCGCCCCGGTGCTCGCGCAGGATCGTGGCGGCCTGCCAGAGGACGAGGTGCGGGGCGTCGGGCCAGGGCAGTGCGGCGTTGGCGGCGGCGAGCGGGCGGCCGGCGGTCCCGGCCGCCTCCGCCGCGCGGCGGGCGAGCGCGGCGGCCTCGGCGAGGCCGGGGTCCGCGACCGCGTCCTCGCCGAGGACGGCCCGGTGGGTGCGGTCGACGGCCCGGAGCCGGGCGGCGAGCACGTCGGCGGGGTCGGCGGCCGGCCGGGCGGCGGGGACGTACCGGGTGACCGTCGCCGGGCTGAAGCTGTAGAAGGCGGAGGCCACGCGGACCGGCCCGGCGGCGCCGAGGGGCGCGGCCCGCCAGGCGAAGTAGGAGGGCCAGCGCTCGCCGGTGTCGTACCCGAGGGCGGCGGCCTCCTCGAAGGCCTCGGGGGCGTAGTAGAGCAGGGCGTGCAGGGGTTCGAGCAGGTGCCACATCTGGCGTGCGCGTCCGGGTTCCACGGCCTTCTCCCTCACGGTCGCTCTGCGTCTTGTCACTGACAAGATTGTGCCCCGCCCGTGAACTTGTCAATGACTAGATGGGGGCTAGGCTGGTCCCATGACGACCCGGAGCACCTACCACCACGGCGACCTGCGGCAGGCCGTCCTCGCCGCCGCCCTCGACGTCATCGCCGCCGAGGGCCCCGGGGCGCTGAGCCTGCGGGACCTCGCCCGCCGCGCGGGCGTCTCGCACGCCGCGCCCGCCCACCACTTCAAGGACCGCACCGGCCTCCTGACCGCCGTCGCCGCCGAGGGCTACGACCTCCTCGCCGGGGCCCTGGCCGGCACGCCCGAACTGCGCGAGCGGGGCGTGCGGTACGTGCGGTTCGCGGTGGAGCACCCCGCCCACTTCCAGGTCATGTTCCGGCCGGAGCTGCTGCGCGCCGACGACCCTGCCCTGCTCGCCGCCAAGGAGCGCGCCTCCGCCGAACTCCGCGCGGGCGTCGCCGGCCTGGCCGACGTCCCCGACGCGCGCGAGGCCGGCATCGCGGCCTGGTCGCTCGCCCACGGCTTCGCGACGCTGCTGCTCACCCGGAACGTGACGGACGCGCTGGGCGGCCGGGACCCGGAGGAGTACTTCCGTTCCCTCGCCGGCCTGCTCTTCGCGGAGCGACACTCCCGGGAGCGGCCGGAGAGGGAAGAGGAGGGGCACGGGCGCGTGGACGGGTGATCATCGACGGCATGGGAACCCCGCACCCCCTCCGCCGCACCGCCGTGGCCCTGCTCATCGCGGTCGCCCTCGCCTCGACCCCGTCCGCCGTCGCCACCGGACGGCAGGACTCCGTCTGGCGCGGCGCCTGGGCCGCCTCCCCGCAGGCGCCCTCCGCGCCCGGCTGGTCGCCGCGGGGCTTCGAGGACCACACGGTCCGCCAGGTCGTCCGGGTGACCGCGGGCGGCGACCGGACCCGGATCGAGCTGACGAACCGTTACGGCTCCACCCCGCTGCGGATCGCCGGCGCGACCGTCGCGCGGGCGGCCCGCGGCGGCGCGGTCGAGCCCGGCTCCGTGCGGCACCTGCGCTTCGGCGGCCGGGAGTCCGCGACGGTCCCGGTCGGCGGCACCCTCCTCAGCGACGCCGCGCGGTTCCCCGTCGAGGCCTTCGACGCGCTGGCCGTCACCCTCCACCTGGCGGAGGCCACCGGGCCCGCCACCTTCCACCGCGTCGCCTCGGCCACCGCGTACCGCGCCGCCGGCGACCACCGCGCCGACGCGTCCGGGGAGGCCTTCCGGGAGACGGGCGGCTCCTGGTACCTCCTCTCGGGCGTCGAGGTGTCCGGCGGCCGGGAGGCCGGGCGCCGCGACGGCGTCGTCGCCTTCGGGGACTCCCTCACCGACGGCGTCGGCTCCACGCCCGACGCGGACGGCCGCTACCCGGACGAGCTGGCCGAACGCCTCGCCGCCGCCGGCCGGCCCCGCGCCGTCCTCAACCACGGCATCAGCGGCAACCGGGTCCTGAGCGACGGCCCCCGGGCCGGCGAGAAGGCCCTCGACCGCTTCCGGAAGGACGTCCTCACCGAGCGCGGCGTCCGGACCGTCGTCCTCCTCGAAGGCATCAACGACATCGGGTTCCGCCCGCCCGGCTCCCCCGCCGGGGCCGCCCCCGGGGTCTCCGCCGAGCAGCTGGCCGAAGGGCACCTCGCCCTGATCCGCGAGGCCCGCGCCCGGGGCCTGCGGGTCGTCGGCGCGACCCTCACCCCCGTCAAGGGCTCCGGCTACGACTCCCCGGCCAACGAGGCCGTGCGGGACGCCTTCAACCACTGGGTCCGCACCTCGGGCGCGTACGACGCGGTGATCGACTTCGACCGCGCGCTGGCGGACCCGGCCGACCCGGACCGCTTCCTCCCGGCGTACGACTCGGGCGACGGGCTCCACCCGAACGACGCGGGCTACCGGGCGATGGCGGAGGCGGTGGACCCGGACCTGCTCTGAGCCCTGCTCGGGTAGTGGTCGGTTCTATAGAACCGGCCACTACCCGTCTACGTCACGACCCCAGGATCGTCGTCAGGAACTCCCCCGTCCACGCGAGCAGTTCGCGGCCCACCACCGGCTTGCCGCCGATCTTGCCCGTCGTCGGGCGCGGGACGAGGATCTGGTGGACGGCCGGCTTGATGACCGTGCGCGGGTACAGGCGCTTGAGGCGCAGTTCCTGGGACTCGCGCAGCTCGACCGGGGCGAAGCGGATGTTCGGGCCCTGGAGGACGATCTCGCCGACCCCGCAGGCGCGGGCCAGCATCCGCAGCCCCGCCACCAGGAGCAGGTTCTCCACCGGCTCGGGCAGCTTGCCGTAGCGGTCGGTCAGCTCCTCGCGTACGGCGCTGATGTCCTCCTCCGAGTTGGCGGAGGCGATCGCCCGGTAGGCCTGGAGGCGCAGCCGCTCGCCCGGCGCGTAGTCGTGCGGCACGTGCGCGTCGACCGGCAGCTCGATCTTGACCTCCAGCGGCGGCTCCTCCTCCGCGCCGCCTTCGAGCGAGGCCCGGTAGTCCGCGACCGCCTCGCCGACCATCCGTACGTACAGGTCGAAGCCGACGCCCGCGATGTGGCCGGACTGCTCGCCGCCCAGCAGGTTGCCCGCGCCCCGGATCTCCAGGTCCTTCATGGCCACGTACATGCCCGCGCCCATCTCGGTGTGCTGGGCGATCGTCGCGAGACGTTCGTGCGCGGTCTCCGTCAGCGGCTTCTCCGGCGGGTACAGGAAGTACGCGTACCCCCGCTCGCGACCCCGGCCGACCCGGCCGCGCAGCTGGTGGAGCTGCGACAACCCGAAGTTGTCGCCGCGCTCCACGATGAGGGTGTTGGCGTTGGAGATGTCGATGCCGGACTCCACGATCGTCGTGGACACCAGCACGTCGAACTTCTTCTCCCAGAAGTCGACCACGACCTGCTCCAGGGCCTGCTCCGACATCTGGCCGTGGGCGGTCGCGATCCGGGCCTCTGGCACGATCTCGCGCAGCCGCGCCGCCGCCCGGTCGATGGAGTCGACCCGGTTGTGGATGTAGAAGACCTGGCCCTCGCGCAGGAGTTCGCGCCGGATCGCGGCGCCGATCTGCTTCTCCTCGTACGGGCCGACGAAGGTGAGGACCGGGTGCCGCTCCTCCGGCGGGGTGGTGATCGTGGACATCTCGCGGATGCCGGTGACCGCCATTTCGAGCGTACGGGGGATGGGGGTGGCGGACATGGTGAGGACGTCGACGTTGGCCCGGAGCTTCTTCAGCTGCTCCTTGTGCTCGACGCCGAAGCGCTGCTCCTCGTCCACGATGACCAGGCCGAGGTCCTTGAACTTCGTCTCGGAGGAGAAGAGGCGGTGGGTGCCGATGACGATGTCCACCGAGCCGTCCCGCAGCCCCTCCAGGGTCGCCTTGGACTCGGTGTCCGACTGGAAGCGGGACAGGGCCCGCACCTTCACCGGGAACTGCGAGTACCGCTCGGAGAAGGTCCCGAAGTGCTGCTGCACGAGCAGGGTCGTCGGCACGAGGACCGCGACCTGCTTGCCGTCCTGGACCGCCTTGAAGGCCGCCCGGACCGCGATCTCCGTCTTGCCGTAGCCGACGTCGCCGCAGATCAGGCGGTCCATGGGGACGGTCTTCTCCATGTCCTCCTTCACCTCGGCGATGGTGGACAGCTGGTCGGGCGTCTCCGCGTACGGGAAGGCGTCCTCCAGCTCGCGCTGCCAGGGGGTGTCGGGGGCGAAGGCGTGGCCGGGGGCCGCCATCCGCGCCGAGTACAGCTTGATCAGGTCGGCCGCGATCTCCTTGACGGCCTTCTTGGCGCGCGCCTTGGTCTTCGTCCAGTCCGCGCCGCCGAGCCGGTGCAGGGTCGGCGCCTCGCCGCCCACGTACTTGGTGACCTGCTCCAGCTGGTCGGTCGGGATGTAGAGCCGGTCGCCGGGCTGGCCGCGCTTCGCGGGCGCGTACTCCACGAGCAGGTACTCGCGGGTGGCGCCCTGCACGGTCCGCTGGACCATCTCGACGTACCGGCCGACGCCGTGCTGCTCGTGCACGATGTAGTCGCCGGCCTCCAGGGTCAGCGGGTCGATCGTCTTGCGCCGCTTGGCGGGCATCCGCTGCCCGTCCTTGCCGGCCGCCTTCTGCCCGGACAGGTCGGTCTCGGTGAGCACGGCCAGCTTCAGGCCCGGGTCCACGAAGCCGTGGTCGATGGAGCCGCAGGCCACGTGGACGACCGAGGGCGCGATGTCGGTGAGGTCGGGGTCGAGGCGGGCGGCGATGCCCTCGCCGCCCAGGACCTCGACCGTACGGGAGGCGGGGCCGTGGGCCTCCGTCACGTAGACCGTGCGCCAGCCCTCGGCCAGCCAGCCCTTGGTGTCGGCGAGCGCGCGGGCGGTGTCGCCCCGGTACGACTCGGGGGCGTGCATGCCGAGGGCGAGGACGTCGCCGTCGGTGTCGGCCTCGTCGGCCGCGAACGGCGACACCGACCACCAGGGCATGCCCAGCTCGCGGGCCCGTTCGCGGACGTCCGCGATGCCCCGCAGGGAGGCGGCGCCGACGTCGATCGGGGCCTCGCCGCCGCCGGCGGTCGCCGCCCAGGAGGCCTGGAGGAACTCCTGGCTGGTGGCGACCAGGTCGGCCGCCCGGGTCCGTACCCGCTCGGGGTCGCAGACCACGGCCATGGAGCCTGCGGGCAGCACGTCGAGCAGCAGCTCCATGTCGTCCACGAGGACGGGCGCCAGGGACTCCATGCCCTCGACCGCGATCCCCTCCGCGATCTTGTTCAGGAGCTCGCCCAGCTCCGGGTGCTCCACGGCGAGGGCCGCCGCCCGCTCCCGTACGGAGTCGGTGAGCAGCAGTTCGCGGCAGGGCGGCGCCCACAGGCCGTGCTCGGCGACCTCCAGGGACCGCTGGTCGGCCACCTTGAAGTAACGGATCTCCTCGACGTCGTCGCCCCAGAACTCGATCCGGAGCGGGTGCTCCTCGGTGGGCGGGAAGACGTCCAGGATGCCGCCGCGCACGGCGAACTCGCCGCGCTTCTCGACCAGCTCCACCCGGGAGTACGCGGCGGCCGCCAGGCCCTCCACGACCTCGTTCAGATCGGCCGTCTGCCCCGACCGCAGCGCCACCGGTTCCAGGTCTCCCAGGCCCTTGACCTGCGGCTGGAGGACCGAGCGGACGGGCGCGACGACCACGCTGACCGGGCCGGCCGCCGGGTCGTCGTCCCTCGGGTGCGCGAGGCGGCGCAGCACGGCGAGGCGGCGGCCGACGGTGTCGGAGCGGGGTGAGAGGCGCTCGTGCGGCAGGGTCTCCCAGGAGGGGTACTCGGCGACGGTGTCGGGGTCGAGGAGCGAGCGCAGCGCGGCGGCCAGGTCCTCGGCCTCCCGGCCGGTCGCGGTGACCGCGAGCACCGGGCGGCCCGAGTCCCGGGCGAGCGCGGCCACGGCGAAGGGGCGCGCGGCGGCCGGCCCGACCAGGTCCACGTGGGGCCGGTTGCCGTCGGCGGCGGCCTTCACCGCCTCGGCGAGGGCGGCGTCCTTGACGACGGCGTCGAGCAGACCGTGCAGGCTCATGGGGCTTTCCATCCCGGAACTGGAGGTGCGGACAACGCGAACGGCCCGACACGTCGCACGGGCCGGGTGGTCCCGGACGCGTTCGGCCCGGGCGTCCCCAGCCTACGACGTGCCACTGTCACTCGCCCGAAGGAACCCGGCCACTCGGGAGGGTGAAGCGGCTGGTTCGGGGGCTTCTGACAGGACTAGGATTAGTCCGGTACTTAGTCCACTCTTGCTCCGCCTAGCTGTGAGAGGCCGCGATGGAAGCAGCCCGGCAGTCCCCCCGGCAGTACAACGTCCACGAGGCGAAGACCCACTTCTCCAAGATCCTGGAGGCGGTCGCGACCGGCCAGGAGGTGATCATCAGCAAGTCCGGGGAGCCGGTCGCGAAGGTGATCCCGCTCCGGGGGAAGGTCCGGCGCACCGCCCGGGGCTCCCTCACCGCGCCCGTCGTCCTCCACGACGACTTCGACGACCTCTCCGACGACCCCGGCTTCGCCGAGGCC
This sequence comes from Streptomyces cinereoruber, assembly GCF_009299385.1. Classification (NCBI taxonomy): domain Bacteria; kingdom Bacillati; phylum Actinomycetota; class Actinomycetes; order Kitasatosporales; family Streptomycetaceae; genus Streptomyces; species Streptomyces cinereoruber. The sequence goes on from NZ_CP023693.1 coordinate 3,166,106, forward strand.
TTCGGGCTCGACGCGGAAGGCCCCGCGGAGTGAAGCTGCTGGTCGACACGCACGTCGTCCTCTGGTGGCTGCTGGACTCCCCGCAGCTCTCCGACGACGTCAAGAACCTCCTCGACACGGAGGAGCACGCGTACGTCAGCGCCGTCACGCCGTGGGAGCTCTCCGTCAAACAGTCCCTCGGCAAGCTCGACGGACCGGCCGAGCTGCCGGAACTGGCACGCGACTGCCAGCTCAGGCCGCTCCCGGTCACCGCCGAGCACGGCATCCGCGCCGGCCGCCTCCCCGCCCACCACCGCGACCCCTTCGACCGGATACTGATCGCCCAGGCGCAGACCGAGGGGCTCACCCTCGTCACCCGGGACAAGCACATCCCCCGGTACGACGTGCCCGTGCTCACCGTCTGAGCCACCCGGACAGCCGTACGGCCCCGGTGCTGCGCGCACCGGGGCCGTACCCGTCCCCCGTACGACCGCTACTCGCTCGCGATCGCGTTCAGGACGTTCATCCGCCCCGCCCGGAACGCCGGGACGAGGGCCGCGAAGAGGCCCACGAAGGCCGAGGCGACGAAGACGGTGAGGATCGTCGGCCAGGGGATGTCCAGGACCCCGAGGCCCTCCAGGGCCAGGAGCTTCTGGGCGGCGGTGCCCCAGCCCATGCCCAGGCCGAGGCCGAGGAGCGCGCCGAAGAGGGCGATGACCACGGACTCCAGACGGATCATGCGGCGCAGCTGGCGGCGGGAGAGGCCGATGGCCCGCATGAGGCCGATCTCGCGGGTCCGCTCGACGACGGACAGGGCCAGGGTGTTCACGACGCCGAGGACCGCGACGACGATCGCCAGGGCGAGGAGCCCGTACACGATGTTGAGCAGCTGCCCGACCTGGTCCTGGAGGTCCTTCTTGTAGTCGGCCTGGTTGCTGACCTTGTACTGCGGGTAGGGCGCGAGCGCGTCCTTGAGGGCCTGGTAGGCCTGGTCCTCCTGGCCGTCCTTCGCGCTGGCGAGGAGGAGCAGGCTGTGCGGCACCCGGTCGGCGGGCAGGTAGCGGGCGGCGGTGGTGATGTCGGTGTACATCGCGCCGTTGTCGACGTTCCCCTGGTCGGCGGTGATCGCCGCGACCTTCAGCTTCGCCGTCTTCCCGCCCTTGAAGGCGACGGTCAGGACGTCGCCGACCTTCACGCCGTGCTCGGTGGCGTAGTCGCTGCCGACGGACATGGCGTCCGGCCCGTAGGCGTCGGCGAGCCGCCCGGCGGTGGTCTCCCGGCGCAGGTCCCGCATGTACGTCGCGTCGGTGGCGGCCAGGCCCTCCTCGGCCTTCTTGCCGCGCGGGTCGGTGATGGTGGCGTCGAGCCACTTGTACTCGGTGACGTACTCGGTGACGTGGTCGATGCTGGGGGCCTTCTCCAGGGCGGCCTGCGCCTGCGGGACGATCGGCTGCCCGGTGCCGGACTGCACGATGAAGTCGGCGCCGACGGAGCGGTCCAGCTCCTCGGTGGCGGAGGCCACCATGGAGGAGCCGACCACCGACAGGCAGGCGACGAGCGCCAGGCCGATCATGAGGGCGGCGCCGGTGGCGCCGGTGCGGCGCGGGTTGCGCAGGGCGTTGCGCTCGGCCATCCGGCCGACGGGCCCGAAGACCCGCAGGACGACGACGCCGAGGGCGCGGACGACCACGCCGGCGAGCAGCGGGCCGACGACGACGAAGCCGAGCAGGGAGAGGACGACGCCGAGGCCGAGCCAGGCGGAGCCGGGGGCGGCCTCCTCGGCGCGGGTGGCGGCCACGAGGGCGGCGGCTCCGGCGGCGGTGAGGGCGAGGCCGATGCCGCCCCGGACCCGGCCGGCCCTGCCGTCGGCGGGGGTGCCGGCGTCGCGGAGGGCGGCCATCGGGGAGATCTTCCCGGCGCGGCGGGCCGGGACGTAGGCGGCGAGGACGGTGACGACGACGCCGAGGACGACGCCGACGACGGGGGTCGTCCACTTCACGGTGAGGTCGCCGGTGGAGAGCTCCATGCCCACGGCGGACATCAGCTTCATCAGGCCGACGGCGAGGCCGACGCCCGCCGCGACGCCGGCGGCCGAGCCGACCAGGCCGAGGAGCAGCGCCTCGATGAGGACGGAGCGGTTGACCTGCCTGCGGCTCGATCCGATGGCCCGCATGAGGCCGATCTCGCGGGTGCGCTGGGCGACCAGCATGGAGAAGGTGTTGACGATGAGGAAGATGCCGACGAGGAGGGCGATCCCGGCGAAGCCGAGCATGGCGTACTTCATGACGTCGAGGAAGCCGGCCAGCTCCTCGCGGCCCGCGTCGGCGGCCTCGGCGGCGGTCTGGAGCTTGTAGCCGTCGCCGAGGGCGGCGGCGACGTTCGCCTTGAGGGCCTCGTCGCTCACGCCGGGTGCGGCGTCGGCCGTGATCTGGGTGAACAGGCCTTCCTTGCCGAGCAGTTCGCGCTGGGCGGTGGCGGTCTCGAAGTAGACGAGGGTGGCGCCGGGATTGGTGACCTTGAACTCGGCGATGCCGGAGATCTTCGCGGTGAAGTCGCCGGTGACGGAGATGGTCCGCAGCTCGTCGCCGAGCTTCAGGCCGTGCTTCTCGGCGGTGGCGGCGTCCACGACGACGTCGGTGGGGCCGCGCGGCTCGTGGCCGGAGGCGATCTCCACCGAACGCAGCTCGTTCGGGGTCCAGTTGACGGCGATCGTCGGGGCGCCGCCGGTCGGGCCGACGTTCTTGTTCTTCGCGTCCACGACGGTGACGCTCAGGGAGGTGACCGCGCCCTGCACGTTCCGGGCGCCCTCCGCCTTCGCGACCTTGTCCAGGAGCGCGGCGGGGAAGGCCTCGGGCCGCCCGGTCTGCGGGACGTCGCTCTCGCCCGCCGCGCCCTCGGGGCTGACGGTGACGGAGGAGGCGGTGGTGGCGAAGAGCTTCTCGAACGTCGTGTTCATCGTGTCCGTGAAGACCAGGGTCCCCGAGACGAACGCGACGGAGAGCAGGACGGCGACGGCGGAGAGCGCCATCCGCCCCTTGTGCGCGAGGAAGTTGCGCAGGGAGGTCTTGAGGACGCTCATGACGTCCGCCCGCGCGCGTCGAAGTCCTTCATGCGGTCGAGGACGGCCTCGGCGGTGGGTCGCTCCATCTCGTCCACGATCCGCCCGTCCGCGAGGTAGAGGACGCGGTCGGCGTAGGAGGCGGCGACCGGGTCGTGGGTGACCATGACGATGGTCTGGCCCAGCTCGTCCACCGAGGTGCGCAGGAAGCCGAGGACCTCGGCGCCGGCCCGCGAGTCGAGGTTTCCGGTCGGCTCGTCCCCGAAGATGATCTCGGGCCGGGCGGCGAGCGCGCGGGCCACGGCCACGCGCTGCTGCTGGCCGCCGGACAGCTCGTTCGGCCGGTGCCCCAGCCGCTCGGACAGCCCGACGGTGTCCACCACCCGGCGCAGCCAGTCGGCGTCCGGCTTGCGGCCCGCGATGTCCATCGGGAGCGTGATGTTCTCGATGGCGCTCAGGGTCGGCAGCAGGTTGAACGCCTGGAAGATGAAGCCGATCCGGTCCCGGCGCAGCTGGGTCAGCTTCTTGTCCTTGAGGCCGGTGATCTCGGTGTCGTCCAGGAAGATCTGCCCGCTGGTGACGGTGTCGAGCCCGGCGAGGCAGTGCATCAGGGTGGACTTGCCGGAGCCCGAGGGCCCCATGATCGCGGTGAACCGGCCGCGGGCGATGTCCACGTCGACGGCGTCGAGGGCGACGACCCGGGTCTCCCCGGAGCCGTACGCCTTCACGACCTGCCGCGCCCGCGCGGCGACGGCCGTAGCCCCTCCGGTTCCCCCGGGCCTGGGGGTGGTCACAGCCGAAGTCACGGTCTTCTCCTCGGATCGGAACGATGGTGGGTTTGTAGGTTCAAGTTAAGGACGCGGAACGGGACTTCTCGTCCTCCGCCGGTACGAACGACCCCTGGCCCCTATGGGGGAGAAACCCCTAGGGGCTTCTCCACCCGTGGTGCGAGTGGCACGCTGTCACCCGAGAATTTAGGTGTACGAAGAAAGGAAGTGCGTACGGTGACCGAGCCGTCGACGACACGGACCGGAACCGGCCCGGCCCCCACCCCCGCACCGGCCCGCCGGAGACCCGTCGTCGCCGCGCTCATGCTGGGTATGGGGCTCGCCGCGATCGACGGCACGATCGTGTCCACGGCCGTCCCGCAGATCGTCGGGGACCTCGGCGGGCTCTCCGTCTTCTCCTGGCTGTTCTCCGGGTACCTGCTCGCCGTCACCGTCACCCTCCCCGTGTACGGCAAGCTCAGCGACACCTTCGGCCGCAAGCCGGTCCTGGTCGCCGGGGTCGTCCTCTTCCTCGTCGGCTCCCTGCTGTGCGCCGCCGCCTGGGACATGGCGTCCCTCATCGCCTTCCGGGTCGTCCAGGGCCTCGGCGGCGGCGCGCTCCAGGGCACGGTCCAGACGATCGCCGCCGACCTGTACCCGCTGAAGGAGCGCCCGAAGATCCAGGCCAGGCTCTCCTCAGTCTGGGCCGCCTCCGCCGTCGCGGGCCCGGCGGCCGGCGGCCTCCTCGCGGGCTACGCCGACTGGCGCTGGATCTTCCTGATCAACCTGCCGGTCGGCCTGGTGGCGCTGTGGCTGATCTGCCGGTACCTGGTGGAGCCGTGGCGGGCGGAGGCGGAGGTACGCGCGGGGGTACGTACGCGGGCACGCGCGGGCGCACGGGCGGAGGCCCGGAGAACGGAGCCACGCGCGCGCGTACGGATCGACTGGGCGGGCGCGCTCTGCGTCTTCGCGACCGGCGCCCTGCTCCTCACCGCCCTCGTGCAGGGCGGCGTGGCCTGGCCCTGGCTCTCGGCGCCCTCCCTGGGGCTCCTCGGCGGGGCGGCCGTCCTCGGCGCCGTGACCGTCCTCGTGGAGCGGCGCGCCGCCGAGCCGATCATCCCCGGCTGGGTCTGGCGCCGGCGTACGATCGCCGCCGTCAACCTGGCGCTCGGGGCCCTCGGCCTGCTCATGGTCGCCCCGACCGTCTTCCTCCCCACGTACGCGCAGTCCGTCCTGGGGCTCGGCCCGATCGCGGCCGGATTCGTCCTGTCGGTGATGACCCTGAGCTGGCCCCTGAGCGCGGCGCTCTCGAACCGGGTCTACACCCGCATCGGCTTCCGGCTCACCGCGATCCTCGGCATGTCCGGCGCGCTGGTCGTGCTGCTCGCCTTCCCGCTGCTGCCGTTCCCGGGAGAGCCCTGGCAGCCGGCGCTCCTGATGCTGCTGCTCGGCGCGGCCCTGGGCCTCTTCCAACTGCCGCTGATGGTCGGCGTCCAGTCGACCGTCCCGTACGAGGAGCGGGGCACGACCACCGCGTCCGTCCTCTTCTGCCGCCAGGTCGGCCAGAGCGTCGGCGCGGCCGTCTTCGGCGCCGTCGCGAACGGCGTCCTGGCGGCCCGCCTCGGCGGCGACGGCGACCTGGACACCCTGGCCCGCTCCCTGGACTCCCCCGAGTCCCTGCCACCCGCGACGACCGACGCCCTGCGCCGCGCGGTGGACGCGGCGGTGGACTACGTCTACCTGGGCGCGGCGGGGGCGGCGGCCCTGGCCCTCCTGGCCCTGCTCACCCTCGCGCCCCGCCGCTTCCCGGTGCTGGGGGAGGGGACGGGGCGGGAGGACTGACCACTCGTGGACGGGCTCGCCGACCGCTGGGGCTGGTGCCCGAGACTCCTGAGGCCGGGGAAGACGGTGTGGGCGGAGTGCGTCCTCGCCTGAGGACCCTCAGGCGGTACGCGGGACCGTCAGGCAGAAGGGGTGCCCGGCCGGGTCCAGGACGACCCGCCACAGGTCCGGGCGGGGCTGGTCGGCGGGAACGGTCGCGCCCAGGGCGACCAGGCGGGCCGCGGCCTCGTCCAGGTCGTCGACGTCGAAGTCCAGGTGCAGTTGTTGCGGGACGTCCCGCCCCGGCCAGGACGGGGGCCGGTAGCCCTCGACGCGCTGGAACCCGAGGAAGAGACCGGCCCCGGCCGGCCCCCGGGCGAGGCCCGCGAACTCGGCGTCCGACCGCTCGTGGACGGGCAGACCGGTGGCCCGGTGGTAGAAGTCGGCCAGGGCCAGGGGGTCGGCGCAGTCGAGCGTGACGGCCGTCAGCTTCATGATCATGGGTGGGAAGCTAGACGGGCGGTCCGGCGCCGCGCGACCCGATTCCCCGCCCTCCGGGAACCGTCACCGGTCGTCCTCCCCCTCCGGGCCGTCCTCCGGCGCCTCCTCCGGACCCCGGCCCGTCAGGGCCGACAGGGAGCTGCGGATGTGCTCCATGTGGGAGTGGATCTCGTCGCGGGCCTCCTCGTGCTCCCGCAGGACCCGTTCCGTCGCGCGTTCGGTCCGCTCGGCCTTCAGGCGGGCCTCGGTCAGGAGTTCCGCCGCCTTCGCGTCCGCGTCCTCCTGGCCGTGCCGGGCCTGCTCCTCGGTCTCCGACAGGGACCGGCGGGCCTCCGCCAGGCGTTCGTCCGCGTGGCCCAGCAGCTCCTCGTGACGGGCGTCGAGCTCGGCGACCCGCGCCCGCTCCTCGCGCTCGGTCTCCTCCCGTACCGCCTTCTGCCCGGCGGCCTGCTCCGCAAGGAGGTCCGCCGCGCGCCGTTCGGTCTCCTCGAAGGCCTCCCGGGCCGCCGACCGCAGCTCCTCCGCCTCGCGCTCCGCCTCCGCCGTCAGCTCCCCGGCCCGCTTCCGGGCCGCCTCCAGGGTCGCGCGGGCCTCCGCCTCCGCCGCCTCGCGGACGCCCTCCGCGTACGCCCGCGCCGACTCCGCCGCCTCCCGGGCCGCCGCGTCGGCCGCCTCCGCGAGGGCCTGCGCGTCCGCCTCGGCGGCCCGTACGAGCGCCTCGTCCTCCGCCTCGGCGAACTCCAGGATCTTCCGCGCCCGCTCGCCCAGCGACTCGTACCGCTGCGGCGGCAGCCCCTCGACGAGCGCACGGAGCCCCGCGAGCTCCGTCTCCCGCTCCGCCACCAGGGCGGTCAGCAGCACCGCCCGCTCCCGGGCGTCGTCGCGCTCGGCGGAGAGCGCGGCGAGGAAGCGGTCGACCTGCTCGGGGCGGTAGCTCCGTCCCCGCCCGACAGCGAAACCCATCCCTGACGTCCCTTCCCTCTGGCCGGAACTTCCAGGATGCGCCATCAGAACGGACAAAAGACGCCCAACGTGTACACACGCCGAGCGCCTTTCGTCACATCCCGTCCGGCCGTCGGCCGGGCACGGTCAGAGCAGGCCGTCCCACATCTGCTCCAGGAGCACCGACCACCAGTTCTCCGGCGACGCCAGCGCCGCCGGGTCCAGCATCGCCAACTGCGCCTGGAAGTCCACCGTCCAGCGGCCCGCCTGCTCCGGGTTCAGCCCGAACCGCAGCCGCCACATCCGGCCCAGCAGCGCCATCGAGCGCGTGAACTCCGGCAGCCCCGTGTTCACGAACTGCGGCGGCACCGACTGCCCGCCCGGACCGGCCTCCACCGGCACCGCCACGATGTGCGCGGTCCCGTACTGGACGCAGATCGCCCGCCCGAAGTCCGACCCGAGCACCAGGTACGAACTCGCGTCCGGCGCGGCCGCGACCTGCCGCTGCGCCGCCAGCTCCGCGAGCGTCGGCACCACCGGCACCGCCGGCTGCGCCCAGAAGAACGGACCGAAGTCCGCCGGAAGCCCCGCCCACACCAGCGTGCGCGCCACCAGCTCCGGCACGCCCTGCCGCGACACCGCCCGCTGGTCGAAGCGCAGGATCCCCGGACCGAACGCCCCGGCCAGCTCCTGCGCGATCGCCTCCGGCGGGACCGGCGGCGCCGGCTGCACCGGCGGCAGCGGCGCCCGCACCGGCGCGGGTCGCGCCGGTCCATCCGCGACCTGGTGCAACTCGCCCTGGTGGGTGAGCAGTTGCCGCATGCCCTGCTGGCGGCCCGCGTGATCACGACCGTACGGGGCGATGCTCGTGATCCGCGCCTGCGGCCACGTCTCCCGGATCATCCGCGCGCAGTAACCGCCCGGCAGCTCGCAGGACGCCAGCTCCGTGTGCAGTTCGAGCACCTGCTGCGGCGGCACGTTCATCGCGCGCAGCTCGTGCAGGATCTGCCACTCCGGATGCGGGGTGCCCGGCGCCGAACGCCGGATGATCTGCGCCTCGGAACCGTCCGGCGCCCGGTACCGCAGCACCGCCTGGTAACCGGGACCGACCGTCGGCTGACCCGTCGGCTGCTGCGGATACCCGTACGCGGGCGGCGGTACGGGACCGGGCACGGGCGGCGGCGTGTGCCCGCCGTGCACCGGCGGCGCCGGGGCGGGCGGGGGCGGCGGACCGGCCGGACCACCGGGACCCGGATGCGCCAGCATCGTCGCCGCGTGCGCGACACCGCCCGGAGGCGTACCGGGCACGCCCGGCGGCGGGGGCGGCGGCGGAGGCGCGCCCGGACCGGCCGGACCGGGCTGCGCCAGCATCGTCGCCGCGTGGTGCACCGGCTGCGGCGGCGTCACCGGACCCGGCGGGGCGGGCGGCGGACCGGGAGGACCGGGCGGACCCGGCTGCGCGGGCGGCGCCGGCGGCTGGGGCCCGTCGGGCCCGAGCTGCGACACCAGCTGCGTCGGGATGTACGCGTTGCCGCCCGACGACGCGCCCGGCACGCCCGGGACGCCCGGCGGGGGCGGCGGACCGGCCGGACCACGACCGCTCTTCGGCGGCGGCGTGGCCTTGCTCGTCGCGGCGTCCGCGATGTCCCCGGCACCCGAGGGCCCGGACGGCGGAGGCGGCGGGGTCGCCGGAGCGGCCGGAGTGGCGCCCGGCGGGGGCGGCGCGGCCGGGTCGAGCCGGGGCGCCACGGCGGTCGGCGGCAGCGCGCTGCCGCCCTTCATCAGCGCGGTCGGCGCGTCGGCGCCCACCACCGGCGGCGGGGCGTCCTCGTCGTCCGTCCCCGTCAACGGCGGCGCGAAGACGGTCGCGGGCAGCGGCACCGCCCCGTCCGCGCCACCGGAACTCGCGTTCGCGTCCACCCACGGCCCGGCCACGGGCGCGGGGGCGGGCGGGGCCGCCGGAACCACGGGCGGCGGGGGCGCGAACGGCGGCACGGGCGCGGAGGCGGGGACGCCGTCCATCGCGGTCGGTACGTAGGCGTCGTCGCCGTCGGGGGCGGCAGCGGGGGTCGCCCCGGGCGCCGGCCCGGAGGCGGTCCCCTGGGCGGGGGTCCCCTGGGCCGGGGTCCCGGCCTCCGGGCCGGAGGCCGGGGCCGGGTCCGCCACCGGGGCGTCCGACGCCCCGGACTCCTCCGACACCGGCGAAGAATCCGCCGAGGACGAGGACGAGAGTGAGGACGAGAACGGGGACGAGGCCCCGTCCGACGAGACGGCCGACGACTCGGAGGAAGCGGAAGAGACCGGGGAATCGGAGGCCCCCGAAGCCACCGAAGCTCCCGAACCCCCCGAAGACGAAGCCGAAGCCGAGGACGGCGAAGAGGCCGTGGAAACCGAGGACGCGGAAGACGCCGAGGACTCGGAGGACTCGGAGGACTCGGAAGACGCCACGGACGCCACCGACGCCGACGACGGCACCGGCCCCGCAGCCCCCACCCCCTCCACCACGTCCGACACGTCGTCCACCGGACCCGCCGCACTCGCGCTCTCCTGCGACGCGTGCGACTCCTCCCTCGGCAGCCCGATCTTGTCCGCCGCGTCCTGCAACCACTCCGGCGGCGTCAGCAGGAACGACGTCTGGTTCAGATCGATCCGCGCCGCCGGCACCGCCGCCTGGGCCGGCACCTCCTCCACGGACCCGTACTCCTCCTCGTACCGCCGGATCACCTCGCCCACCGGCAGCCCCGGCCACAGCGTCGCCTCACCGCTGTCCCGCGCGATCACGAGCCGCTGGCGCCCGCCGTCCGACGTCGGACCGCCCTCGCGGTCCTCCGCCCACACCACGAACCCCAGCCCGAACTCCCGCACCCGCACCTCACGGTGCTGATAGCCCGGCAGATCGCCGTTGATCCACTCCTCGGCGCGCTCCTGCGCCTGCGCGAACGTCACCACAGCCAGCTCACTCCCCCACCGGGACCACGGGCACGGCGCGCGCGAAGCCGCCGTCCACCATCAGGTTCGCCACCGTCTCCAGCTCCGGCGGATTGCCCGCCAGCCGCTGGAGGAACGCGTCGAAGTCCGCGCCGCACGGCAGCAGCAACCGCTCCACCCGCTCGTTCACCGACCAGCCCGCCGCGACCTCACCGGCGTCCCGCGCGTCGTCGTACGCGCAGAACCACACCGAACCGACCGCACTCCCCCGCACCTTCAGGGCGATCAGACCGCCCTGCACGAACGCGACGCCCAGATAGTCCTTCGTCAGATGGTCACGGAGGCACTTGTTCACGTACACGAGGTCGTTGATCCCGGCCTCCTCCCGCACCGTGAAGAACGGCTGGTCCACCAGCAGCCCCAGCTCCGCGTCGAGCGCCGCCCCCACCGGAGCACACCCGCCCGCCGCCTTCAGGAACGTGCGGTACGCCCCCGGAAGCCGGTAGCCCAGGTCCTCCTCGACGCCCTGGAGCTGCTGCTCCGACACCGACACCCGGCCCTTCGGCAGCCCGAAGTGCGCCGGCCGCGTCTCCTGCAACGGACGCGTCCCCCGCTTCGCCTGGTCCACGGCCGCCGTCGCCACCCCGCCGTGGTGCCGCAGCAACGCCTTCACCTCGACCGGCACCAGCTCCATCCGACGACTGTGCGCCACGTGGTGCCAGGTCCAGCCGTGCGGCGTCGCCACCGCCGGAATCGTGTCCCACAGCTCGTGACCGGTCGCGGCCATCGCCGCGTTCGCCGACACGTAGTCCGTGAGCCGCAGCTCGTCGACGCCGAAGCCCTCCGGCGGATCCGCGATCTCCGCCGCCGCGCGCGCGTACGGCGAGAAATCCGGATAACCGCGCCCGTCCACCCGCACCCCACGAGGGTGCCGGGAAGCACGGACCGGATCCGGGAAGTGCACGACCTGCCCGGCGTAGGCCGCGTTCGGTGGCGCGGTGTCCTGCCCGAGCCGACCTGTCGTCATGGCGGTTGCCCCCTGCATGGCGTCGCTGACTGCTACCGACAGCCGGACCGCTGACTGCCGCCGACTGATGCCGCACAGCCTATGCGCTGCCACAAGAGGCCGAACCGGCCCGATCCGACGGTGACCAAACGTCACGACCCCATGACAGGCACACCATGATTCCGACACACCGAAAGCCCGTTTCGGCGCCCCAGCTTCCCCATATGGCTCCCCATTTGGCAGGCTGTCCACGCAACTCGGGGGGATTGCAGGAGGGGAAGACCAGCACCATGCACGCAGCAACGACGCCCACACAGGGTGACCCACGCCTCAACTGGAGCAGCAGCGCCGAGGCCGGCCGCGCCCCCTTACTGCGTCACCGCCGCGACGGAATCCTCCCCGCCGTCGGCGCCGCCCTCTCCGTCCGCGGCGAAACCCTCACCGGCACCGCGGGCCGCGGCGACCGCCCGCCCACCCTCCACCCGCTCGTCCAGGACTTCCTGGACACCCTCACCAGCGGCCAGCGGGAACGGTTCACCGGGCGATGTCCCGAGGCGATCCTGCTCTCCCGGCACCTCGCCGCCACCGAGGGCGGGCGCTCCAAGCGCGCCCAGCGCAAGCCGCTCACCCACGGCGAGGCCCGCCGCTCCCTCAAGCACGCCAAACTCACCGCCCGGCACATCCGCGAGGACGGCGACCCGCTGCACGGCAGCTACGCGCCGCCCTGCCGCTCCTGCACGGCGATGCTCGCCCACTTCGGCGTCCGCGCCGTCGATCCCACCACGCCTGTCGAGAACGGCTGACCGCACCCCTCATGCCCGACCACCTCAGCACCACCCGCTTCCCGGTCAACGTCGACGCCGCCCTCCGCGAGGCCGGCTGGCAGCCCGGCCGCTGGGACATCAAGCTCGCCGAGGAGTGGGCCGACGCCCTGCGCGCCCACGTCTCCCCCGCCGGCCACCGGCACAGCGTCTTCCCCGCCGTCGTCGAGGCCTGGGCGGAGTTCGGCGGCCTGCGGATCACCGCGCCCGGGCACGGCCGGCAGATAGCCCCCGCCGCCGTACGCTTCGACCCGCTCGCCGGCCTCCACCTCTCCCGCACCCTCGCGGACCTCGGCCGCGCCCTGGACACCGAACTCGCCCCGCTCGGCGAGGAGGGCGACCACCGGGCGATCCTGGCGATGGACGCGGAGGGCCGCGTCTACAGCCTCGACCACGCGGGCGACTGGTACCTCGGCAAGGACATCGACGCGGCCCTCTCGACCCTGATCACGGGGGCACAGCCGACCCGGCTGACGGCGGGGTAGGACGTACGGGGACGAATGCGGGGGCGCGTACGGGAACTGGCACGGGAGCGCACAGGGGAACTGGTACCGGGACGAAAAGGGCCCCGCCGGGCTACGCCGCCCCCGGCTCCCCCACCGGCAGCACCGCCGACACCTTGAAGCCGCCCGCGTCCGTCGGACCCGACACGAACGCGCCGCCCAGTCGGGACACCCGCTCCCGCATCCCGACCAGCCCGTTCCCCCCGCTCGGCAGACCGACACCGGCACCCCCCTCCTCCGAGGGGCACGGACCGTTCTCCACCTGCATCGCGACCTCCGTCCCGCGATGCGCCAGACGCACCACGACCTCGGCGCCCGCCGCGTGCTTGTGGACGTTGGTCAGGGCCTCCTGCACCACCCGGTACGCCGTACGCTCCACCTCCGGCGGGTACGCGCGCACCTCCCCCATCACCATCAGCTCCACGACCGCCCCCGCGAGCCGCGACTGCTCGCACAGCGCCTCCAGGGCGTCCAGGCACGGCCCGTCGTCGGCGGCGGCCTCGGCGGCAGCGGCGGCGGCCCGCCCGACGGCCGCCAGCGGCACCGGCGCCGGGGCGGGGGGCACGGCCCCCTCCCGCAGCACGCCCAGCATCTCCCGCAGCTCGGTCAGCGCCTGCCGGCCCATGTCGCCGACGAGGGCCGCGTTCTTCACCGCCTTCTGCGGGTCCTTCAGGGCCACCGCCTGGAGCGCGGCGGCGTGCACGACCATCAGCGACACCCGGTGCGCGACCACGTCGTGCATCTCGCGGGCGATCCGGGTCCGCTCCTCCTGCCGCGCCCACTGGGCCTGTTGCTCGGCCCGGTCCGCGAGCAGGGACAGCTCCTGCTCCAGACTGTCGGCCCGCTCCCGCAGGCTCTCCATGAGCCGGCGGCGGGCCCCTATGTAGAGGCCGAGGAGGAGCGGCGGGGCGTTGAGCCCGAGGGTCAGGAGGAGCGCCATGCCGGGCACGTACCACGCGCTCGTCTCCAGCTCGGCGCGGGCGATGTCCTGCCGCAGCGAGACCACCGTCACGACGAACACGGCCGTCGTGGACATCCCGGCCAGCACGACGGTGATCCGGCGGGGCACGTCGGAGGCGGCGAGCGTGTAGAGACCGACGATCCCCATCAGGAAGCCCATCTCGGCGGGCGCGACGGCGATCGACACGAGGACGACGGCGATGGGCCAGCGGCGGCGCACGACGAGGACCGAGCCGACGAGCAGCCCGAACACCACGCCCAGGGGCACGGGCAGCGCGGCCTTCTCCGCGAAGCCGATGCCTTCGAGCCCGCACTCCAGCGCGGACACGACCGCGAGCCCGACGTCGAAGACGGCGCTCCGCCGTCTCCCCCACCACCGATTCCCGACGCCCGCGGCGCCCCGTTCTGCCCCCGTTACGGTCATGCCCACCACCCTACGGGCGGCCCCGCCCCCGACACGCCCTCCGTCAACCTTGCGCACACCAGTCCTTCGAACTGCTGAATCGCCAGAGTTTTCGACGTGGACGTCCGGATTCCGGACGAGGGTGTTCGTATGACAACCGAGACGAGCCGGTACGCCGACTTCGAGACCCTTCAGGAACAGGCCGTCGCCCTCCGCCGCGAAGGCCTCAGCCTGCGGCAGATCCGCGACCGGCTGAAGGTCTACAACAACGACCTCCTCCACCGCCTGGTGAAGGGCGAACCCGCACCGGAGTGGACCAAGCGCCCGAACGCCAAGGACGACCTGCGCACCCGCGCCCGCGAGCTGCGCCTGGAGGGCTGGACGTACGACCGGATCCAGGTGGAGCTGGGCTGCTCGAAGAGCTCGATCTCCCTGTGGGTCCGGGATTTGCCGAAGCCGGAACCCCGCTACACCGAGGAGGAGCGCCGGGCCCGGATGAACGCGGGCCTCGCACGCCTGCGCGCGACGCAGGACGAGGAGCGGCAGGAGACCAAGCGACTGGCGCACGAGTCCGTCGGAGCCCTGACGGACCGGGAGCTGTTCATCGCCGGGGTGACGCTCTACTGGGCCGAGGGCGCCAAGGACAAGACATACAGACGGCGCGAGGTCCTCCAGTTCATCAACAGCGACCCGAACGTCATCACCCTCTACCTGCGATGGCTGGACCTCCTGGGCGTCACGCCCGGCCGGCTGCGCTTCCGGGTCGGCATCCACGAGAGCGCGGACGTCGCGGAGGCCGAGAGGTTCTGGGCGGAACTGGCCGGGGTCGACGCGTCGGCATTCCAGAGGGCCACCCTGAAGCGCCACAACCCCAAAACCGTCCGGAAGAACACCGCGGAGGCATATCGAGGGTGCCTCGTCGTCTACGTCACGGGAGGCTCGGAGCTTTACCGTCGCATGGAGGGGGCCTGGTACGGCATAGTGGAGGCCGCCAGGGCCCAGAGCTGACGACATGTCCGTTTTGGACCCATATGCCATCCCCTGTGGTGTAATGGCAGCACTAGGGTTTTTGGTACCCTATGTCCGGGTTCGAGTCCTGGCAGGGGAGCTATGCGTCGCGGGTCCTGACCTCCACGGTCAGGACCCGCACCCATGTCCGCCCCCGGACCCCCCGGTATCCTTCGTGCGTCCACCACCCAAAGCCGAAGGGCATTCCGTGAGCGCCAACCTCCCCGCAGCTGTCGTCGTCCTCGCAGCGGGTGAGGGCACCCGCATGAAGTCGAAGACCCCCAAGGTCCTGCACGAGATCGCCGGGCGTTCGCTCGTCGGGCACGTCGTGTCCGCCGCGCGGGAGCTGGAGCCCGAGCACCTCGTCGTGGTCGTCGGGCACGCCCGGGAGCAGGTGCGGGGGCACCTGGAGGAGCACTACGCCGGCACCCGCACCGCCGTCCAGGAGGAGCAGAACGGCACCGGGCACGCGGTGCGCATGGCCCTGGAGGAGCTGGGCGCGGCGCCCGAGGGGACCGTCGTGGTCGTCTGCGGCGACACCCCGCTGCTCTCCGGCGACACCCTGCGCGCCCTGGCGGACACCCACGCGGCCGACGGCAACGCCGTCACCGTGCTGAGCGCCGAGGTCCCCGACTCCACCGGTTACGGGCGGATCGTGCGGGACGCGGCGACGGGCGCGGTGACGGAGATCGTCGAGCACAAGGACGCCTCCGACGAGCAGCGGGCGATCAAGGAGATCAACTCCGGGGTCTTCGCGTTCGACGGGAAGCTGCTCGCCGAGGCCCTGGGCCAGGTGCGGACGGACAACAGCCAGGGCGAGGAGTACCTCACCGACGTGCTGTCGATCCTGCGCGAGGCGGGTCACCGGGTGGGCGCCTGTGTGGCCGCCGACCACCGCGAGATCCTCGGGATCAACAACCGGGTGCAGCTGGCGGAGGCCCGGGGCCTGCTGAACCGGCGGCTCCTGGAGCGCGCGATGCTCGCCGGCGTGACGGTCGTGGACCCGGCGTCGGTGTTCGTGGACGTGACGGTGACCTTCGAGCCGGACGCGGTGATCCTGCCCGGTACGCAGCTGCTCGGTGCCACGCACGTGGGCGAGGACGCCGTGGTCGGCCCGAACACGCGCCTCAAGGACACCACCGTGGGCGCGGGCGCCCGGGTGGACAACACGGTGGCGGATTCGGCCACCGTCGGCGCGGGCGCCTCCGTGGGCCCGTACGCGTACCTGCGTCCGGGGACGAGCCTGGGTGCGAAGGCGAAGGCGGGCACGTACGTCGAGATGAAGAACGCGACGATCGGCGAGGGCACGAAGGTGCCCCACCTGTCGTACGTGGGCGACGCGACGATCGGCGAGTACACGAACATCGGCGCGGCGAGCGTCTTCGTGAACTACGACGGCGAGGCGAAGCACCACACCACGATCGGGTCCCACTGCAAGACCGGCTCGGACAACATGTTTGTGGCTCCTGTCACGATCGGGGACGGCGCCTACACGGCCGCCGGGTCCGTGATCACGAAGGACGTGCCGGCCGGTGCCCTGGCCGTGGCGCGGGGCCAGCAGCGGAATATCGAGGGTTGGGTCGCCCGGAAGCGGCCCGGCAGCGCTGCCGCGCAGGCCGCTCAGGCCGGCTCGGAGGGGTCCGCGGTCGAAAGCTGACCGGAAACAGGTGCGTCGAACTCGGCGTACCGTGATACGTGCACACAAATTCGGCTGGTTCGCTCACGCGCACGGGAGCGCGGATCGCGGCCAGAGAACACGTCTGAGGAGACAGTGCTGTGACCGGGATCAAGACGACCGGCGAGAAGAAGCTGATGCTCTTCTCCGGCCGCGCCCACCCCGAGCTGGCCGAGGAGGTGGCGCACCAGCTGGGCGTCGGCCTCGTTCCCACCAAGGCGTTCGACTTCGCCAACGGTGAGATCTACGTCCGCTTCCAGGAGTCGGCCCGTGGTGCGGACTGCTTCCTGATCCAGAGCCACACGGCTCCGATCAACAAGTGGATCATGGAGCAGCTGATCATGATCGATGCTCTGAAGCGGGCTTCGGCCCGGAGCATCACCGTGATCATCCCGTCGTACGGCTATGCCCGTCAGGACAAGAAGCACCGTGGTCGCGAGCCGATCTCGGCGCGTCTGGTGGCGGACCTGCTGAAGACGGCGGGTGCGCACCGGATCCTGACCGTGGATCTGCACACGGACCAGATCCAGGGCTTCTTCGACGGTCCGGTGGACCACCTGTCGGCGCTGCCGGTGCTCGCGGACTACGTGGGTGCGAAGGTGGACCGTTCGAAGCTGACGATCGTCTCTCCGGACGCGGGTCGCGTGCGGGTCGCCGACCGTTGGTGCGACCGTCTGGACGCGCCGCTGGCGATCGTGCACAAGCGGCGTGACAAGGACGTCGCGAACCAGGTGACGGTGCACGAGGTCGTCGGTGACGTGAAGGGCCGTGTGTGCGTCCTGGTGGACGACATGGTCGACACCGGTGGCACGATCTGCGCCGCCGCCGACGCGCTGTTCGCGCACGGCGCGGAGGACGTGATCGTGACGGCGACGCACGGCATCCTGTCGGGTCCGGCGGCCGATCGTCTGAAGAACTCGAAGGTGAGCGAGTTCGTGTTCACGGACACGCTGCCGGTGCCGGGTGCCCTGGAGCTGGACAAGATCACGGTGCTTTCGATCGCGCCGACGATCGCGCGTGCGGTGCGCGAGGTGTTCGAGGACGGTTCGGTGACGAGCCTCTTCGAGGAGCACTGAGCCCCGGAGAAGTAGCAGGGAGGGCCGTTCCCCCGGTGGGGAGGCGGCCCTCTCCCGTGCTCCCGCCGGTCCGTGCTGATCCATTTGGGCGGTGCGGGGGCGGCGGGTAGACTGCCGGGGTTGCTCGGCGAGGGAGGCCGTACCCGTGGAGGGTCGCGGCGGTCCGTTATCGACGCGCTCTTCGTAGCAGGCCATCGCCAGTCGTGGCCGGGTGACCCCGCTTTCCGTCACCTTCTACGAGGAGTGCACCATGTCCGAGGTCAAGATCGCCGCCTCCGTCCGTTCGGAGTTCGGCAAGGGCGCCGCCCGCAAGATCCGCCGTGACAACAAGGTCCCCGTCGTGCTCTACGGCCACGGCACGGACCCGGTCCACCTGACCCTCCCGGGCCACGAGCTGCTGCTCGCCCTGCGTACGCCGAACGTCCTGCTCTCCCTCGACATCGAGGGCAAGGGCCAGGAGCTGGCGATCCCGAAGGCCGTGCAGCGCGACCCGCTGAAGGGCTTCCTGGAGCACGTCGACCTGATCCTCGTGAAGCGCGGCGAGAAGGTCACCGTCGAGGTTCCGGTCCAGGCCGAGGGCGAGCTGGCCGCCGGTGGCAACCTGCTGGAGCACGTGCTGAACACCCTCTCGGTCGAGGCCGAGGCCACCCACCTGCCCGAGTCCTTCTCGGTCTCCGTCGAGGGCCTGGAGGCCGGTGCCTCCGTCCTCGCCAAGGACATCGAGCTTCCGAAGGGCACCACGCTGGTGACCGACGCCGACGCCGTCGTCCTCCAGGTCCTGGCCGCGCAGGCCGAGGAGCCGGCCGCCGAGGGCGAGGCCACCGAGGCCGCCGAGGGCGAGACCGCCGAGGGTGCCGAGGCCTGAGCCTCGGGCTCTGCCTGATGTGACGGGGTGACGGGCCGTGCGGCCCGTCACCCCGTTTCCCTTGTACGGGTACGGATGCAACCGGCTCACGGGTTGCGGATACGAGGAGACCTGACGCACATGACGGACGACATCGACGCGCCCTGGCTGATCGTCGGCCTCGGCAATCCGGGGCCGGAGTACGCGGCCAACCGGCACAACATCGGGTTCATGGTGGTGGACCTGCTCGCGGAGCGGATGCGCGGCTCGTTCAAGCGGGCGCAGAAGGCGCAGGCGCAGGTCGTGGAGGGCCGGATGGGTCCGCCGGGGCCTTCGAGCCGCCGGGTGGTGCTGGCGAAGCCGATGTCGTACATGAACCTGTCGGGGGGTCCGGTGACGGCGCTGCGCGACTTCTACAAGGTGCCGACGGCGCACGTGGTGGCGGTCCACGACGAGCTGGACATCGACTACGGGGTGCTGCGGTTGAAGCTGGGCGGCGGGGACAACGGGCACAACGGTCTGAAGTCGATGACGAAGGCGATGGGGGCCGACTACCACCGGGTGCGGTGCGGGATCGGGCGTCCGCCGGGCCGGATGCAGGTCGCGGACTTCGTCCTGAAGGACTTCTCGTCGACGGAGCGCAAGGACCTGGACTGGTTCGTGGACCGGGCGGCGGACGCGGTGGAGTGCCTGGTGGCGGAGGGGTTGGAGCGGGCGCAGTCCGCGTACAACTCCTGAGGCCGGCCCCGCGCCCGTACGGCTGTACGATCGCGGGTCATGACGCACGTCCGTAACGCCGCCATGGCCCTGGTCGCCCTGCTCCTCGTCGTCGCGGGCGTGTGGGCCTCGTGGGCCTCGGCCCAGCACGTGCTGCTGGGCAAGGGGCGCGAGCACGGGACGCTGACGGTGACGGCCTGCGGCGAGGACGCGTGCAGCGGGCCGTACGTGCCCGGGGATCCGGGCGCGGAGCGGCGGACGCTGTCGATAGGGCGGTCGGTGGCGGCGGGGCCGGGGATGACGGTCCCGGTGGTGGTGAAGCCGGGTACGGACGAGGGCGTGCGGGCGGGCTGGGGCGGCGGGCTGCACGCCTGGCTGCCGCTGGGCGGGGCGCTGCTGCTCGCGGCGCCGCTGGTGGGCGGCGGGCTGCGGTTGCCGCGGACGGCGTGGTCGCTGGCGGGGTTGGGCGGGGGGCTGCTGGTGGCGACGTTCTTCGCGCTCTGAGGGGGACGGGGAGAGTCGTGGCCGGTTCGCGTCGGCTCCTGGCGCAATCGTTACGGTACTCCGACTATAAGGCTCCCTTAAGGGACGGATAGTCTGCGTTCGCCGCCCCCCACGGCTTCCCTCATCCCAGATGGACGACTGCACATGCGACGCTCCTCCATATCCGCTGCCGCGCTCGTCGCGGCCATGGCGGGTTCCCTCGTTCTGGCCCCCGCCGCCCTCGCGGCGGACGGCCCGAAGCCCCTTCCCCTGCACCAGGTGAAGGACCTGCCGCTGACCGCCTCGGAGTTCGGCACTCAGGAGAAGGTCTGCGGGAACGTCCCGACGAGCCAGGACGGCTGGCACTTCGTGCTGCCGGGCAGCGGCAAGGGCGACTCCGCCGTCTTCACCGAGCTGACCGTGACGTTCGAGCCCGGTGGCACGCAGACCGTCACGGTCTTCGGTCCGCCGTCCGACAAGCACGCGTACGTGGCTTCGCAGCCGGGCGCCAAGCTGGTCTCGGCGACGGCCGAGACCTCCGCGCCGGTCAAGCAGGGCTGGTTCAACCTCTCCCACACCTGCCCGGCCACCGAGACCGGCGGCACGACGGGTGGCACGACCGGCGAGACGACCACGGGCGGCACCACGGGCGAGACCACCACGGGCGGCTCGACCGGCGAGACGACGACCGGCGGGACCACGGGCGAGACCACCACGGGTGGCACGACCGGTGAGACCACGACCGGCGGGACCACGACCGGTGGCACGACCGGCGAGACGACCACCGGCGGGACCACGGGCGAGACCACCACGGGCGGCACCACCGGCGAGACGGCGACCGGTGGGGCCACGACCGGTGGGGCCACGACCGGCGAGACGACCGGCGGTGAGGCGACCACCGGTGGTTCGGGCGGCACGGACGAGGGCAACCTCGCCGAGACCGGTTCCGGCGCCCCGGTCGGCGTCATCGCCGCCACGGCCCTGGCCCTCGCGGCCGCCGGCGCGGTCCTGGTGACCCGCCGTCGCAAGGCGCAGCAGGGCTGACGCACCCCGTCCCGTGACGGACGACGGAAGCCCCCGCCGGGGAGACCCGGCGGGGGCTTTCGTCATGCGTGCGGCGGGGGTCAGCCGGTGTTGCGCAGGCCCGCCGCCACGCCGTTGACCGTGAGGAGCAGGGCCCGGGCGAGGAGCGGGTCCGGGTCCTCGCCGCGCTCGGCGGCCGCGCGCTGGCGGTCGAGGAGGGCGACCTGGAGGTAGGAGATCGGGTCCAGGTAGGCGTCGCGGATGGCGAAGGTCTGCTGGAGGACCGGGTTGGAGTCGAGGAGCTTCTCGCCGCCGGTGACCTTGAGGACCTCGGCGACGGTCAGCTCGTGCTCGGCCTCGATGGTGTCGAAGACGTGCTTGAGGTCGTCGGGGACCAGGGTGTCGACGTAGTGGCGGGCGATCCGCAGGTCGGTCTTCGCGAGCGTCATCTCCACGTTGGAGAGGAAGTTGCGGAAGAAGTGCCAGCGCTCGTACATCTCGCCGAGGACCGGGTCGAGACCGGCCTCGCGCAGGGCCTTGAGGCCGGAGCCGACGCCGAACCAGCCGGGGACGATCTGGCGGGACTGGGTCCAGCCGAAGACCCACGGGATGGCGCGCAGTCCGTCGAGGGAGACGCCGGAGCCGGGGCGGCGGGAGGGCCGTGAGCCCAGGTGCAGGTCGGCGAGCTGGTCGACGGGGGTGGAGGCGAGGAAGTACGCCGGCAGGCCGGGGTCCTCGACGAGCTTGCGGTAGGCGGTGTGGGCGGCGTCGGAGACGGTGTCCATGGCCGCGTCCCAGCGGGCGAGGGCCTCGTCGGACTGGCGCGGCGCGGTGTGCAGGGCGGAGGCCTGCAGGGTGGCGGCGACGGTCAGTTCGAGGTTCTCGCGGGCGAGGGACGGGATGAGGTACTTGTCGGAGATGACCTCGCCCTGCTCGGTGACCTTGATCTCGCCCTCCAGGGTGCCCCAGGGCTGGGCGAGGATCGCGTCGTGGGAGGGGCCGCCGCCGCGGCCGACGGTGCCGCCGCGGCCGTGGAAGAGGCGGAGGCGGACGCCGTAGCGGTGGGCGACGTCGCGCAGGCGCCGCTGGGCGCGGTGGATCTCCCACTGGGAGGTGGTGATGCCGCCGAACTTGGAGGAGTCGGAGTAGCCGAGCATGACCTCCTGGACGTCGCCGCGGAGCGAGACGAGGCGCCGGTAGGAGGGGTCGGCGAGCATGTCGTCGAGGATGACGTCGGCGGCCTTGAGCTCGTCGGTGGTCTCCAGGAGCGGCACGATGCCGATCTTGGCCCAGCCGGCGTGCAGGTCGACGAGGCCGGCCTCGCGGGCGAGGACGGCGGCGGCGAAGACGTCGTCGGCGCCCTGGCACATCGAGATGATGTAGGACTCGATGACCTCGGGGCCGAAGCGCTCGAAGGCCTCCTTGACGGTGTGGAAGACGCCGAGGGTCTTCTCTCCGGCGGCGTCGAGGGGGGCCGGGGTGGGGGCGAGGGGGCGGCGGGAGCGCAGCTCCTTGGCGAGGAGCTTCTGCCGGTAGTCGCGGGGCATGTCGGCGTAGCGCCAGGACTCCTCGCCGAGGCGGTCGAAGAGCTGTCCGAGGGCGTGGTGGTGGGCCTCGGCGTGCTCGCGGACGTCCATGGTGGCGAGCTGGAGGCCGAAGGCGGAGAGGGTGCGGATGACCCGGTCCATGCGTCCGTCGGCGAAGAGGGCGCCGCGGTGCTCGCGCAGGGAGGTCTGGATGAGGGTGAGGTCGTGGATCAGCTCGGCGGTGCCGAGGTAGTCGCGGCCGTCCTGGTGGGGGGTGCCGTTGGCGAGGCGCTCACGGGTGTTGACGAGCTTCTGCCGGACGCAGGTGGCCTTGAGCCGGTAGGGCTCCTCGGCGTTGAGGCGCTTGTAGCGGGGGCTGATCTCGGGGAGGAGTTCCAGGTCGCGCTGGAGGGATTCCAGGAGTTCCGGGGTGGCTCCGGTGTAGCGGATGGAGTTGGAGAGGAGTCCGCGCAGGAAGTCGACCAGTTCGAGGGCGTCGGTGATGCCGTGCTCGTGCTGGAGGATCAGGATGTCGCGGGTGACCTGGGGGGTGACGTTGGGGTTGCCGTCGCGGTCGCCGCCGATCCAGGTGCCGAAGGTGAGGGGGCGGGTGCCGGCGGGCAGCTCGACGCCGACGCGCTCCAGTTCGGCGGCG
Organism: Streptomyces cinereoruber; assembly: GCF_009299385.1. Taxonomy (NCBI): domain Bacteria; kingdom Bacillati; phylum Actinomycetota; class Actinomycetes; order Kitasatosporales; family Streptomycetaceae; genus Streptomyces; species Streptomyces cinereoruber. Next base: position 3,188,802 of record NZ_CP023693.1, read on the forward strand.
AGGTCCTCCAGGACGTCGCCGACGGCGCCCGCGTGGAGCTCGTCGAGGTAGTAGATGGCGTTGCGGGCCTCGTCGGCGGGCTCGGGGCGGACCACCCGGAGTTCGTCGGTCTGCCAGATGAGGTCGATGTTCTCGGCGAGGCGCAGGTCGGTGCGGCGCCGGTCGGCCTGGCCGACCGGGGTCTCCAGGAGGGCGGCGATCCGGCGCAGCTTGTTGAGGACGGAGCGGCGGGCGGCCTCGGTGGGGTGCGCGGTGAAGACGGGGCGCACGTTGAGGTTCTTGACGGTCTCGCGGACGTGCTCGGGGTCGCCGTCCTTGAGCATGTCGACGGTGCGGGCGAGGAGGCCGCCCTCGGCGGCGCGCTTCTCGCGCAGTTCGCGGCCGCGGTGGACCTGCTCGGTGACGTTCGCGAGGTGGAAGTAGGTGGAGAAGGCGCGCACGAGCTTGGCGGCCGTCTCGAGTTCGACGCCGCGGAGCAGCTCGGCGGCGGCCTCGCCGTCCTCGCGGGTGAGGCCGCGGACGCGCTCGACGAGGTCGAGGAGGTCGTGGCCCTCCTGGCGGACGAGGGTCTCGCCGAGGAGGTCGCCCAGTCGGCGGATGTCGGCGCGCAGCTCGGTGCTGGCGGTGGGGGTCTGGTCGGCACTGCTCACAGGTGCGGCTCCTTGCAGTGTTTGAGCACGTCTGGAGGTGTTCTGGAGGCTTGCGGACCGCGCTGTCCGACGCACCAAGGATAGGTGGCCGTCCCTCCGGTGGCGGCCGGGGCCCTCTTGTGCCCTCTTGCCGCGCGCCACGACGCTGCCATACTTACGACACCGTAGGTTACGGAGCCGTAGCCACGGGACCGTTCACGTGCGCGTTTCCGCGCGCGTCACCCCTTCTGCCCCTCACCCCCAGGGAGACCCATGACCATGAGCCCCGAGATGACCTCGGCGCCCGAGGCGCCGGACAGTCCGGACGGCGCCGGGGCGCTGCCCTTCGCCACGCTGGGCGGTGACAAGAAGGGGTCGGTCGAGCAGATCGCCCTGTCGCTGTTCATCGTGGTGCCGTTCCTGGCGCTGCTCGCGGCGGTGCCGCTGGCGTGGGGCTGGGGGGTGAGCTGGCTGGACCTCGGTCTGATGGTGGCGATGTACTTCATCGGCTGCCACGGGATCACGATCGGTTTCCACCGGTACTTCACGCACGGGTCGTTCAAGGCGAAGCGGCCGCTGCGGATCGCGCTGGCGGTCATGGGGTCGCTGGCGGTGGAGGGGCCGCTGGTGCGCTGGGTGGCGGATCACCGCAAGCACCACAAGTTCTCGGACGCGGAGGGCGACCCGCATTCGCCGTGGCGGTTCGGGGAGACGGTTCCGGCGCTGATGAAGGGCCTGTGGTGGGCGCACATCGGCTGGATGTTCGACGAGGAGCGGACGCCGCAGCACAAGTACGCGCCCGATCTGATCAAGGATCCGGCCATCCGGGCGATCTCGCGCCAGTTCGTGCTGTGGACGATCGTGTCGCTGGCGATCCCGCCGCTGGTGGGCGGTCTGGTGACGTGGTCGTGGTGGGGGGCGTTCACGGCGTTCTTCTGGGGCTCGCTGGTGCGGGTGGCGCTGCTGCACCACGTGACGTGGTCGATCAACTCGATCTGTCACGCGGTGGGCAAGCGCCCGTTCAAGTCGCGTGACCGTTCGGGGAACGTGTGGTGGCTGGCGGTGCTGTCCTGCGGCGAGTCGTGGCACAACCTGCACCACGCGGACCCGACGTCGGCGCGGCACGGGGTGCTGCGCGGGCAGGTCGACTCCAGCGCGCGGCTGATCCGCTGGTTCGAGAAGGCGGGCTGGGCGTACGACGTGCGCTGGCCGGCGAAGTCCCGCATCGAAGCCCGGCGCCAGAGCGTGTCCGCAGACGCGGCATGATGGAGGACGTGGCGATCGAGGGCAGGACCGGCGGCAGTGGCGGCAGCGGCGGAGAGCAGAAGCCTCCCCGGCGCGGGCGCCGGGTGCGGATGACGGGCGCGGAGCGCCGGGAGCAGCTGCTCGACATCGGCCGCACGCTGTTCGCCGCGAAGGGCTTCGAGGGCACCTCGGTGGAGGAGATCGCGGCGAAGGCCGGGGTCTCCAAGCCGGTGGTGTACGAGCACTTCGGGGGGAAGGAGGGGCTGTACGCGGTCGTGGTCGACCGGGAGATGCGGCAGCTCCTCGACGGGGTGACGGGGGCGCTGACGGCGGGGCATCCGCGGGAGCTCCTGGAGCAGGCGGCGTTCGCGCTGCTGGACTACATCGAGAACTACACGGACGGTTTCCGGATCCTCGTGCGGGATTCTCCGGTGGCGCAGTCGACGGGCACGTTCGCGTCGCTGATCAGCGACATCGCCACGCAGGTGGAGGACATCCTGGGCCTGGAGTTCAAGGCGCGGGGGTTCGATCCGAAGCTGGCGCCGCTGTACGCGCAGGCGCTGGTGGGGAGTGTGGCGCTGACGGGCCAGTGGTGGCTGGACGTCCGCAAGCCGAAGAAGGCGGAGGTCGCGGCGCACCTGGTGAACCTGGCGTGGCACGGCCTGGACGGCCTGGAGCAGAAACCGCGGCTGATAGGGCACCGGAAGAGCTGACGGAGGGCGGGAGCCCCCGGGGCCGGAAGGGGCGGGCCCGGCAATCGGAGGGGTCTCCGGTTGCCGGGCATATTCGTTGATGCCCTGTCGCACCGAGGGGATATGCTCCTGCCACAGCCGGGAGGGTGTTCGCCCCTCGCACGTGTCTTCGACGTGCGGACGTGTCGCAGAGCCCCTCCCCGGTCCACTGTCATTCTGATCCCTGGGGGGGATCTTTTGCGTTCTGTGTCCTCCACGCGTGCGCGCCTCGCGGCCTGCACCGCCCTCGCCCTCTCCGCGGGCATGCTGCTCGCGACCCCGGCGTCGGCCGACGAGCCCTCGCCCCGCCCGGTCGCCGAGAAGTCGGCGACCGCCTTCACCCCGCCGCCGGTCCTGGAGCGGCCGACGGCCGGCGCGCCCCGCGCGGGCGCCGCGGCCACCACCGGCGTCGGCGCCTCTCCCCAGCTGTCGGACTTCGACGGCGACGGGTACAGCGACCTGATCTACCGCGCCTGGAACGGAAACCTCTACACCAACACCCCGACGAGCGACGGGCCCTTCCTCGGGGACACCTCGGAGCCCGTCAAGGACGTCATCCCGATCGGCAACCAGGACGGGGACGCCAGCGGCCCCGAGGTCCTGACGCTCTCGGCGCACGGCGTGCTCTCCCTGTACACGGACGCCACGCCCACCTACGCGTCGTACGCCTGGCAGGGCGGGGGCTGGCAGATCTACAACAAGGTCCTGGCGCCCGGCGACGTGAACGACGACGGCCGTGCGGACCTGGTCGCCCGTGAGCACAACGGCGACCTGTACCTGTACTACGCCACCGGCAACCGCTACGCGCCGTTCTCCGCGCGCGTGAAGATCGGCGTCGGCTGGAACGTCTACGACCAGCTCCTCGGCATCGGCGACAACAACGGCGACGGCTGGGCCGACCTGGTCGCCCGTGACGCCTCCGGCGGTCTGTGGTTCTACGCCGGCAAGGGCGACAAGTCGTCGCCGTTCGCCGCGCGCCGGTCCATCGGCGTCGGCTGGAACGGCTACAACCAGATCTTCCCCGTCGGCGACGACAACCACGACGGCAACGGAGAGATGATCGCCCGCGACCTGAAGGGCACCTTCTGGTACTACACGGGCAAGGGCGACGGCACCTTCTCGGCCCGCCGGCAGATCGGCACGGCCGGCGGGTGGGCCGGGGTCCCGCAGTTCGGCGGCGCGGGCAACATCCCGGTCACCGGCGCCAAGGAGGGCCTCTACGCGCGGGACAAGGCCGGGACGCTGTTCTGGTACGGCAGCACCACGACCGGTCAGATCGGCAAGCGCGACCAGGCCAGCGACACGGGCAACTGGGCGGGCGCCGTCTTCACGCACCTGTCCACGCTGAACCCGGACGGTTCGTCCGACCTCGCGCAGATCTACCAGAACGGCCTCTACGTCGACAACGCCTACATCGGCTCCGGCTGGAGCGCGTACAACGCGCTCGTGGGCCCGGGCGACCTGTCCGGCGACGGCAGGGGCGACCTGCTGGCCCGGGACAAGGCCGGCGTCCTCTACCTGTACAAGGGCAACGGCTGGGGCACCGGCTTCGCGACCCGGATCAAGGTCGGCACCGGCTGGGGCGCGTACAACGCGCTCGTGGGCGCGGGCGACTACACCGGCGACGGGCGGGCCGACATCGTGGCCCGCACCCCGGGCGGCGATCTGTACCTGTACGCGGGCACGGGCAGTGCGACGACCCCGTTCAAGGGCCGGGCGAAGATCGGCGCCGGCTGGAACACGTACACCAAGCTGGTCGCCCCCGGCGACCTGAACGCCGACGGCAAGGGCGACCTGCTCGGCGTGGCCTCCAACGGCGACCTGTACTCCTACCTGAACACCACGCCGGGCAAGTTCACGGCGCGGAGCAGGATCGGCTACGGCTACGGGATCTACAACACCATGTCGTGACGGCCCGAGGGCCGTGGGCGCCCCGCACCGGGACCTCCGGTGCGGGGCGCCCGCGCGTTCACCCCGCCCGCGTTCAGGCCGGTTTGCGGGCGACGGCGAAGATCCGCCGGAACGGGAAGACGGTTCCGTGCGGACCGGGCGGGTAGGCCTCGCGCAGGAGGGCGCGGTACTGGCCGAGGAAGGCGTCGGCCGCCTCCCGGTCGTCGTCCAGGGCGGTGAGGACGGGCCGCAGGGCGGTGCCCTTCACCCAGTCGAGGACGGGGTCCTCGCCCTGGAGGAGCTGGCAGTACGTGGTCTCCCAGACGTCCGCCTCGCAGCCGAGGCCGATGAGGCGGTTCAGGTAGTCGGCGGTGTCGAGGACGTGGACGAAGCGGCGGCCCTGATCGCCGAGGCGGTCGCGCCACTCGGGGGTGTCGCAGAGCTCGCCGAGCAGGGCGTGGCTGGGCGAGACGAAGTTGCCGGGGACCTGGAAGGCGAAGGTGCCGCCGGGGCGCAGTCCGTCGATCCAGGAGGCGAAGGACTCGGGGTGGTTGGGGACCCATTGGAGGGCCGCGTTGGAGACGATCAGGTCGTAGGGCTCGTCCGGGGTCCAGTGGGCGGCGTCGGCGGGCCGGAAGTCGATCCAGCCGCCTCCCCGGGTGGTCCCCGCCCAGTCCTTGTCGGCCCGTTCCAGCATCTCGGGCGAGAGGTCGAACCCGGTGATGTGCGCGTCGGCCCACCGGTCGGCGAGGAGGGCCGTCACGTTGCCGGGGCCGCAGCCGAGGTCGGCGATGCGGGCGGGCCGGTCTCCGGCCGGCAGCCGGGGTATTCGGGCGAGCAGGTCGAGGAAGGGCCGGGCGCGGTGTCCGGAGTGGCGGAGGTACTGCTGTGGATCCCAGGTGGGTGCGGCGGATTCCACGGAATGCATGTTCGAAGCCCCCTTGCTGGAACGAATGGCCGAAACGGAACGGTGTTCCGGCCGGGTCCCTTCCCCATAGTCCAGCGAAATATATCTTGGTGACAAGAATCTTTAAGTAAAGAAACTTGCCATCAAGAGACTTTATGTCAACAGACCCTCTACACTGATCGTCATGGAGGACGAGGTCGACCGACTGGTCGCAGCATGGCGCCGCGAGCGCCCGGACCTCGACGTGGAACCGCTCGAGGTGCTCAGCCGCGTCTCGCGGCTCGCCCGGCACCTCGACCGCGCCCGTCGGCTCGCCTTCTCCGAGCACCAGCTGGAGCCCTGGGAGTTCGACGTCCTCACCTCGCTCCGCCGCGCCGGAGCGCCCTACCAGCTCTCCCCCGGCCAGCTCCTCACCCAGACCCTGGTCACCTCCGGGACCATGACCAACCGCATCGACCGGCTCGCCAAGAAGGGCCTGGTCGAGCGGCTGCCCGACCCCAGCGACCGCCGCGGGGTCCTCGTCCGGCTCACCCCCGAGGGCCGCGACCGCGCGGACGAGGCGCTCGCCGGGCTCCTCGCCCAGGAGCGCGCCATCCTGGCCCGGCTCTCCGGCGCCCAGCGCGCCGAACTGGCCGCCCTGCTACGCCGGCTGACCGCCCCGTTCGACAACATCCCCGGCTAGTACGGCCGCGGCCGCGGGCAGCGGTTCCGCCGGGCCCACGCCCGCGCGGCGGGCCAGGGCCACCGCCGCCAGGGTCGAGTGCACGCCCAGCTTCCCCAGCACGTTCTGCATGTGGGTGCGGACGGTGTGCGGGGAGAGGAAGAGGCGCTCGGCGACCGCCTTGCGGCCCAGGCCCGCGACCATGCAGCGCAGCACCTCCCGCTCGCGCGGGGTCAGCGACTCCACCAGCCGCTCGCTGTCCGTGCGGTGCTTGCGGGCCGCCGTCAGCTCCCGCAGGACACCCGTCAGCAGGGCCGGAGGCAGGTGCGTCTCGTCCCTGAGGACCCCCCGGACCACCGCGAGCAGCCGCTGGAGCGAGCAGTCCTTCGCGACCCAGCCCGACGCCCCGGCCTGGAGGGCGAGCGCGGCCCGGTGCGGGTCGTCCCGCTCCGCGAGGACGACGGTGCGGACGGCGGGCTGCACCCGGCGCACCCCGGCCACCAGCGAGATCCCGTCCACCGCGCCCTCGGCGTCGTCGGGCACGGCGCGGGCCGGTGCCGTGCCGGGCGGGCCCGCGCCCAGCTCGGCGTCGACCAGAAGCACGTCGAACCTGCGCCCCTCCGCCGCGCCGCGCTCCAGACAGCGCAGGGCCGCCGGGCCGCTGCCGGCCGCGGCGACGTCGACGTCCGGCTCCGCCGCGAGGGCGGCGGCCAGCGACTCGGCGAAGATCCGGTGGTCGTCCACCACCAGGACCCGGATACGTGCCACGGACACCCCCATGCGTCGAGGAACGGACCGGCGCGGGCACGGCGCCGGGGGCGGGTCCGTCGTGGGACACGGCCGCCGCCGTGCGTGGATGGATACCCCGCTCACGGCGCCGTACCCGGCGGGTCGCGCCCCCTGAACGGCGCCGGCCCCCGCCGACGCCGTCCCTCAGGGTAGGGGCGGGGGGTCACGGCGGGGGCCGAAACGGGGAACTGCCGAGGGCGGAGACCGGAACCGCCGGCGGCCGGCGGCCGGAAAGGGCTCCTCAGAGGCGGCGGGGCCCGTCTACGGAGAGGCCTCCGCTCCCCGGACGCGGCGGGCGCCCGCCGACGGGACGGCCGGGAAGACGCCCGGGGCCGCGTGCCCGGCCGCGGCGAAGGCCTTCTCGACGGCGGCGGCGACCTTCTCCGCCCGGTCGGTCCCCACCAGGACGACGGCCGAGCCGCCGAAGCCGCCGCCGGTCATCCGGGCGCCGAGCGCCCCGGCCGCGTTCGCCGCCTCGACCACCAGGTCCAGTTCGGGGCAGGAGACCCGCAGGTCGTCCCGGAGGGAGGCGTGGCCCTCGGTGAGGACCGGACCGACCGCCCGGGGGTCCCCGGCGTCCAGGAGCGCGATCACGCGCTCCACGCGCGCGTTGTCCGAGACGACGTGCCGCACGTACCGCCGTACCGTCTCGTCGTCCAGCCGGGCGAGCGCGTCGGGCAGACGCGCGGCGTCGACCTCGCGCAGGGCGCGCACGCCGAGCGCCCGCGCGCCCGCCTCGCACCCGGCGCGCCGCTCGGCGTACGCGCCGTCCCCGAGCGCGTGCTTCACGCGCGTGTCGACGACGAGCAGCGTCAGCCCCTCGGCGGCCGGGTCGAAGGGGACCTGGCGGTGCGACAGGTCGCGGGTGTCCAGGTGGAGGGCGTGGCCCTCCAGCGCGCAGGCGGAGGCCATCTGGTCCATGATCCCGCAGGGCACGCCGACGAAGGCGTTCTCGGCGCGCTGGGCGATCCGGGCCAGCTCGGGCCGGGAGAGGCCGAGGCCGAACAGGTCGTTCAGGGCGAGCGCGGTGACGACCTCCAGGGCGGCCGAGGAGGAGAGTCCGGCGCCGGTCGGCACGGTCGAGGCGAGGTGCAGGTCTGCGCCGGTCACCGGGTGCCCGGCCTCCCGCAGCGCCCAGACGACCCCGGCGGGGTAGGCCGCCCAGCCGCCGCCGGAGAGCGGCTCCAGGGTGTCCGTATCGAGCTGGACGATCCCGCCGTCGACGTCGGCCGAGTGCAGGCGCAGGACGCCGTCGTCGCGGCGGGAGACGGCGGCGACGGCGGTGTGCGGCAGGGCGAGCGGCAGCACGAAGCCGTCGTTGAAGTCGGTGTACTCCCCGATGAGGTTGACCCGCCCGGGGGCCGCCCAGACCCCGTCGGGGGCGGCCCCGTAGAGGCTCTGGAATCCGGTGGCGACGTTCACGGGCGCTCTCCTTCTCCGCTCCGGGCGAAGGCCCAGGCGTCGGCGACGACGTCCGCCAGGTCGGGGCGGGAGGGGGTCCAGCCGAGCCGTTCGCGCGCGGTGTCGGCGGAGGCGACGAGGACGGCCGGGTCGCCGGGGCGGCGGGGGGCGACGGTCTCGGGGACCGGGTGGCCGGTGACCTTCCGGACGGTCTCGATCACCTCGCGGACGGAGAAGCCGTTGCCATTGCCCAGGTTGCAGACCAGGTGCTCGCCCGCCGTCACCGCGTCGAGGGCGAGGAGGTGGGCCTCGGCGAGGTCGGCGACGTGGATGTAGTCGCGGACGCAGGTGCCGTCCGGGGTCGGGTAGTCCTCGCCGTACACGGAGATCGCCTCGCGGCGGCCCAGGGCGACCTGGAGGACGAGCGGGATCAGGTGCGACTCGGGGTCGTGGCGCTCGCCGTACGGGCCGTACGCCCCGGCCACGTTGAAGTACCGCAGCGAGACGGCGGCCAGGCCGTGGGCGGCGCACTCGCCGGCGATCATGTGGTCCACGGCGAGCTTGGTCGCCCCGTAGGGGCTGGTGGGGGCGGTGGGGGCGGTCTCGGGGATCGGCACGGTCTCCGGTTCGCCGTAGGTGGCGGCGGTGGAGGAGAAGACGAGGCGGCGGACCCCGGCCGTGCGCATGGCGGCGAGCAGGGCCGTGGTGCCGCCGACGTTGTTCTCCCAGTACTTCTCGGGCTTCTCGACGGACTCGCCGACCTGGGAGGAGGCGGCGAAGTGCAGGACGGCGTCGTAGGAGCCGTCGAGCCACCGCGCGGCGTCCTGGACGCGCCCCTCGACGAACTCGGCGCCCTCGGGGACGGCTTCGGCGAAGCCGGTGGAGAGGTCGTCGAGGACGGTGACCCGGTGGCCCCGCTCCAGGAGGTGGGCGGCGACGACGCTGCCCACGTACCCCGCCCCGCCCGTCACCAGATACCTCTGCCGCGTCATGCGTCTGCCACCTCTCGGAGTCGTCGGGCCGCGTCCTCCGGCCGCACGTCGTTCATGAAGGCCCCCATGCCGGACTCGGTGCCGGCGAGGAACTTGAGCTTGTCCGGGGCCCGTCGGACGGTGAAGAGCTCCAGGTGGAGCCCGAAGTCCTCGCGCCGCCCGTCCGTGAACGGCGCCTGGTGCCAGGCGGCGATGTAGGGGGTCGGCGGCGCGTCCGGGCCGAAGATCCGGTCGAAGCGCCTCAAGAGTTCCAGAAGGACCTGTGGGCACTCTGTGCGGGCGCCGCCGTCGAGGGCGAGCAGGTCGGGCACGCGCCGCTTGGGGTGCAGGTGCACCTCGTACGGCCAGTGGGCGGCGTACGGCACGAAGGCGATCCAGTGGTCGGTCTCCAGGACCACCCGCTCGCCGTCCCTCTTCTCCCGGGCGACGACGTCGTCGAAGAGGTTCCGGCCGGTCGCCTCGCGGTGCGCGTCGATCCGGCGCCTCATGGCGGCCGTCCGGGGCGTCACGTAGGGGAAGGCGTAGATCTGGCCGTGGGCGTGGGGGAGGGTGACGCCGATCTCGGCGCCCCGGTTCTCGAAGCAGTAGACCTGCTCGACGCCGGGGAGGGCGGAGAGTTCGGCGGTGCGGTCGGTCCAGGCGTCGAGGACGAGGGCGGCCCGCTCCTCGGTGAGGTCGGCGAAGGAGTCGGTGTGGTCGTCGGTGAAGCAGACGACCTCGCAGCGGCCGACGCCGCCGGAGAGGGAGGGGAAGCGGTTCTCGAAGACCGCGACCTCGTAGCCCTTCTCGGGGATCTCGCTCTCGCGTCCGTCCCGGGAGGGGCAGAGCGGGCAGGCGTCGGCCGGCGGGAGGTAGGTGCGGTCCTGCCGGTGGGAGGCGACGGTGACCGGGTCGCCGGTCAGCTCGTCGTACCGGATCTCGGAGCGGGAGACGACGCGGGTGAGGGGGCGGGGGTCGACGGCGTCGCGGACGGTGTCCGCGCGCGCGTCGTAGTAGATGAGCTCGCGCCCGTCGGCGAGCGTGGTGACGGTCTTCTTCACGGGATGCCCTCCGGGCAGAACCAAGCGCGATCAAACAGAATCCCGCACAAAAAATCACATTCAAACATCGCCGTCAATGGCGAAGCCGGCCCCGGCCCGGGGCGGGGCGGGATTCTCGCGATTCCGGCGGGCAGGCGCCGGACAAGCTCCGGGCGGGCGCCCTAAGAGGCGTCCCTGGGGCCCGGGATCGCTCGGTCCAGGAGGCCCGTGCGGGCTGCCAGGGCCGCTGCCTCCAGGCGGGAGCCGACGCCCAGTTTCATCAGGACCCGCTGCACGTGCGTCCGCGCCGTGCTCGGCGCGATCCCCATCCCCACCGCGATCACCTGGGTGTCCTCGCCCTCCGCGACCCGCACCAGGACCTCCACCTCCCGCCGCGTCAGGAGCCGCAGCAGCCGCTGCCCCTCGTCGTCCGGCTGCTCCGACGGGTGCAGCAGCTCCGCGAAGGCGCCCTGGAGCAGCTGCGGCGCCACCGCCGACTCCCCCGCCCTGGCCTTCACCAGGGCCCGCTCGACGCCCTCGATGCGCTCGTCGTGGCGGACGTATCCGGAGGCCCCGGCCGCGAACGCCGCCGCGATCCCGCGCGGCGACGGCACCGGGCCGAGCACCACCACGGCCACCTGCGGCCGTTCCCGCTTGATCCGCACGACCGGGTCGAAGACCCCCGGACCGTCCGGCGCCGCCGTGCCCAGGAGGCAGACCTCCGGTGCCCGGCCCACCACCAGCTCCGCCGCTCCCGCCACCGGCGCGGCCGCCGCGAGCACCCGGTGCCCGCGCAGCTTGAGCGCCGAGGCGAGCGCCTCCGCGTGCAGCCGGTGGTCGTCGACCACCACGAGGCGTACGCCCATCCCCGTCATTCCCCCTTCTCCGAGGCGCGCCGGAGCTCCGGCGGGCCTGAACCCGGCAAGCTACACGCTCCCCCGCCCCGTATCCCGCCAATCCCGGACATCGGAACGCCCGCGGGCCCCTCCGGTGGTCCGGAGGGGCCCGCGGGCCGTGCGGTCCGCCGTCAGCGCGGGACGGCGAAGGAGACCAGCAGGTAGTCCTTGGAGCCGGTGCTCGACTCCCGGGGCTTGCTGATCAGGTTGTCCGAGAGGAAGAACCGGCCGTCCTGGTACCGGAGGTCGGCGCCGTTCAGGCTGAAGCTCCGCTCCGGGTTCTGGGACGTCTTGTCCGCCGGGTTCTCCAGGAGCAGCGTCTCCTTCATCGTGGCCCCGTCGACCGAGACGATCCGGCCGCCCTTGTCGTACGGCGCCTCCTTGTAGGCGATGATGTTGGCGCCGTCCATCCGCATCGGGACGAAGGTGTACTGGTCGCCCGCGTCGGCCTTCTCCGGCGCCATGCGCCCGGTGGCCAGGTCGAAGGCGATGATCTCGTTGGTCTCGGAGCCGTACTCGCCCGTGCTGCCCTCGTGCTCCTCGGTCGGCACGTACAGCTTGCCGTTGCCGACGAGCGCCTGGGTGCAGGACTCGACCTGGGTCGTGCGGCAGCGGGCCGCGTACTGCTCGGCGTCCGCCGTGATCTTCGCCTTCAGCTTCCCGGTCGTCTCGTCGATCGAGAAGAAGTCCGAGATGCCGCTGCCGTCGCCGGCGCTCTCGCCGACGTCGGCCGCGACGACCAGCGGCTTGCTGGAGACGACCGAGGCGTACTTGACGCCGGCCGGCATCTTGAACTGCGAGAGCGGCTTGCCCGACACCGGGTCCAGGTTCTGGATCAGGACGCTCGGGTTGTCGTACGTGCCGCACTTGCGGACCGCGACGAGGGCCGGGCCGCCTCCGTAGCCCAGGTCGTAGCAGCGGTCGCCCTCGTCCTTCGGCTTCCAGCGCGGGTTGCCGCTGGCGAGGTCGAAGGCCGCGCCCCCGTCGGTGCCGCCGGCCGCGACGGTCGTCCCGCTGAGCGTGACCTCGCTGAGCCGGGCCTTGTCGTCGCCGACGGAGACCGCGTCGGACCACACCAGCTTGCCGGTGTTCAGGTCGACCACGCCGACCTGGGTGCACGGCTGGAAGTAGCGCGGCGCGACCCGCTTGGTGGCCTCGAAGAGGATCGGCAGCTTGCCGTCGGCGCTGACGTGCCGCGAGGCGCCGCACATCTGGCCGGTCAGCGGCAGCGTCCACAGGACACCGCCCTTGTCCAGGTCGTAGGCGACCAGCGAGTCGAGGCCCGGCTTCACGAACGCCTTGTCGGTGATCCAGGAGCCGGAGACGTCGGTGACGTCCGGGACCTTCGGGATGTCGATCTTGTAGGCCACCTTCGCCTGCGTATTGGCGGGCACCTTCTCCTTGCCGCCGCCACCGCCGCCGCCCTTGCCGCCGGTGTCACCGCCGCCGGTCGCGGGGCCCTGTGTGGTGCCGTCCGGGCCCTTGGCCTCCTCGGAGCCGTCGGAGTTGGCGTACCAGATGCCGAAGCCGACGATCAGGGCGACCGCGACGGCCGCGGCGATGACGATCTGGAGCTGTGCCGACAGCTTCTTGCCGCCGCCGGGGGCCGGGGGCGGGACGGGCGGGTACGCGCCGTACTGCGGCTGCGGCTGCGTGGGGTAGCCGTACGGGGCCTGCGGCTGCTGCGGCTGCGTCGGGTAGCCGTAGCCCTGGTCGGGCTGGGGCGGCTGGGGCTGCCCGGGGTAGCCGTACGGGGCCGTCGGCGGCTGCTGCGGGTAGCCGTAGCCCTGGTCGGCCGGGGGCTGCTGCGGGTACCCGTAACCGGGCCCGGACTGCTGCGGGTGGCCGTAGCCGGGATCCTGCGGCGGAGGCGTCGGGGCCCCGAAGCCGCCCTGCGGGTCCGGCGGTTGGTTCGGCGGGGGCGGGGGTGGCTGCGTCATCGGTCCGTGTACCTCACTTGCTGAAGGCCATCATCGTCTTGACCAGCTTCTCTTCCTTGTCGTTCGTGGCGGAGACGCGTCCGCTCGCCACCACGAAGGCGCCGTTGCCGTAGGCGTAGCCGGCGCTGTAGAAGCTGTTCTCGATCTCCGCGGTGGAGGCCGGGTGCTGGAGCAGGATCTTCGGCGCGCCACCCGTCGGGGCGATGGTGGCGACGGCGCCGCCCTTGTTGTACGAGGACTTCACGTACGTCAGGACCTCGGAGCCCTCCATCCGCAGCGGCACCACGGTCTGCTCGCCGGGGGCCTTGGAGCGCCACTTGGCCTTGCCGTTGTTCAGGTCGAAGGCGACGACCTCGTTGGCCTTGCCGTAGCCGGTCTCGGTGGCCATGTAGAAGGTGTTCGCGTCGGCCGCGACACCGGTGCAGCCCTGGAGGTTCTTGCCGAAGATGACGAAGCTGCCGCCGCACGAGGGGGCGAACTTGTCGGTGCCGCCCTGGATGTTCGAGCGGAGCTTGCCGTCGGCCCGGAGGGAGAAGATGCCCCACTTCTTCGGCTCGCGCTGGGTGGCCGAGACGACCAGCGGGTCGACCGAGTAGACCTTGTCGACCTCCCAGCCGGCCTCCAGCTGGAAGGTGAACTTCGGCTTGCCGGTGTCGGGATCGACCTCGCCGACCGCCTGGACCTTCTTGCCGCCGCTGCCCGAGGAGCAGTTCATGGCGGCGACGAGCTTCTTGCCACCCGCGTAGGCGAAGGGCTTGCAGCCGGTGGTGGGGCCGGTGAAGAGCTGCCGGCCGTCGGTGAGCGAGAAGCCGTACGCGCTGCTGGAGCCGGCCGCGGTGACCGTGTTGCCGCTGATGGCCAGGGTGTTGTCGGAGAAGGCGAAGAAGCCGGTGGCCTTCGGGACGGCCTTCTTCCAGCCGGGCTTGCCGGTCTTCAGGTCGATCTGCTGGAGCTCGGTGCACTTGGCGCCGTCCTTGGCGCTCTCCTCGTACCCGAAGACCATGATCCCGTTCGCGGAGGGCTCCGTCGGGGCCGCGCACAGCTGGAACGGCAGCGGGACGGTCCACTTCACGGCGCCCGTGGTGAGGTCGTAGCCCTCGACGCTCTTGTACATGGCCTTGACGACGGTGTCGCCGACGATCCAGGGGCCCTTGACGTCGGCGCCGTTGCGGGGCAGGTCGACGGTGTTCTTCGTCAGCCAGTTGACCTTGGCCTCGCCGTCCTGGCGGCCCGCGTTGAGGTCCTCCTCGCCGTTGCGCCCGTCGCCGGAGCCGTCGCCCTCGTCGACCGACTCGGACGGCTTGGGGGCGCCGGAGGTCGGGGCCGCGGTGGCGGTGGGCCGGGCCACCGGGTCCTTCTCGTCGTCACCGCCGCCGACGACGGCCCAGGTGGTGACGGCGGCGATCAGGACGGCCGCGGCGGCCACACCGGCGACGAGCGCGGTCCGGTTCTTGCCCGGACCGCCGCCGGGCGGCGGGGTCGGGGCGCCGGGGTATCCGGGCTGGGTGGGATAGCCGCCGTAGGGGCCGGGCTGCTGGCCGTACGGGCCGGGCTGCTGGCCCTGCTGCGGGTACCCGTAGGGCGGCGGCACCGGCTGCCCGTAGGGGCCGGGCTGGCCCGGCTGCTGGCCCGGCTGCTGCGGGTAGCCGTAGCCGGCCCCCGGCTGCGGGGCCTGCCCGTACGGGCCGGGCGCGGCCGGCGGCGGGCCCTGCGGCGGGGTGGGCGGGCCCGGCGGGACCGGGGGCACGGGCGGCTGTCCCTGCTGCGGGGACTGGCCCGGGGACTGGTTCGGGTCCTGAGGGGCTCCGAAGCCCCCCGGCGGCTGGTTGCTGGGCGGCTGCGACATGGCTGGTTCCCCCTAGGCGTGAACGGGTTTTCTTTCTACCACCCACGCCATGGCGCAAAAGCGACCGGTCCGCCCCTTGTTCCCAAGGGAGGACCGGCCTGTGATGCCCTCGTTATGCGTCCTCGGCCAGTTCCAGCCAGCGCATCTCCAGCTCCTCACGCTCCGCGACGAGTTCGCGCAGCTCGGCGTCGAGCTTCGCGACCTTCTCGAAGTCGGTGGCGTTGTCCGCGATCTGCCCGTGCAGCTTCGCCTCCTTCTCGGAGACCTTGTCGAGCTGCCGCTCGACCTTCTGCAGCTCCTTCTTCGCGGCGCGCGCGTCCGCGGCCGAGACGCCGGGCTTCGGCTGCGCGGGGGCGGCGGCGGGCGCCGGGACGGACGCCTCGACGGCCCTGCGGCGCCGCTCCAGGTACTCGTCGATGCCGCGCGGCAGCATCCGCAGCGTCTTGTCGCCGAGCAGGGCGAACGTCCTGTCGGTGGTCCGCTCGATGAAGAACCGGTCGTGGGAGATGACGACCATGGAGCCCGGCCAGCCGTCGAGCAGGTCCTCCAGCTGGGTCAGGGTCTCGATGTCGAGGTCGTTGGTGGGCTCGTCGAGGAAGAGGACGTTCGGCTCGTCCATGAGCAGGCGCAGCAGCTGGAGGCGGCGGCGCTCGCCGCCGGAGAGGTCCGCGACCGGCGTCCACTGCTTCTCCTTGGAGAAGCCGAACTGCTCGCAGAGCTGCCCGGCCGTCATCTCGCGGCCCTTGCCGAGGTCCACCCGGTCGCGGATCTGCTGCACGGCCTCCAGGACGCGCAGGGTGCCGGGGAGCTCGGTGACGTCCTGGGAGAGGTAGGCGAGCCGGACGGTCTTGCCGACGACGATCCGGCCGGCCGGCGGCTGGACCTCGCCGCCGCTGCGGGCCGCGTCCGCGAGGGCCCGCAGGAGTGAGGTCTTGCCCGCGCCGTTGACGCCGACCAGGCCGACGCGGTCGCCGGGGCCGAGCTGCCAGGTGAGGTGCTTGAGCAGCTCCTTGGGCCCGGCGGTGACGGTCACGTCCTCCAGGTCGAAGACCGTCTTGCCCAGGCGCGCGTTGGCGAACTTCATCAGTTCGCTGGTGTCGCGCGGCGGCGGCACGTCGGCGATCAGCTCGTTGGCGGCCTCGATGCGGTAGCGGGGCTTGGAGGTGCGGGCGGGGGCGCCGCGCCGCAGCCAGGCCAGCTCCTTGCGCATCAGGTTCTGCCGCTTGGCCTCCTCCGTGGCCGCGATCCGCTCGCGCTCGGCGCGGGCGAAGACGTAGTCGGAGTAGCCGCCCTCGTACTCGTGCACGTCACCGCGCTGCACGTCCCACATGCGGGTGCAGACCTGGTCGAGGAACCAGCGGTCGTGGGTGACGCAGACGAGCGCGGAGCGCCGGTTCTGCAGGTGCTGGGCGAGCCAGGCGATGCCCTCGACGTCGAGGTGGTTGGTGGGCTCGTCGAGGACGATGAGGTCCTGGTCCTCGATGAGGAGCTTGGCGAGCGCGATCCGGCGCCGCTCGCCGCCGGAGAGCGGGCCGATGACGGTGTCCAGGCCGTTCTCGAAGCCGGGCAGGTCGAGCCCGCCGAAGAGGCCGGTGAGCACGTCGCGGATCTTGGCGCTGCCAGCCCACTCGTGGTCGGCCATGACGCCGATCACCTCGTGCCGGACGGTGGCCTCCGGGTCGAGCGAGTCGTGCTGGGTGAGGACGCCCAGGCGCAGGCCGCCGCTGTGGGTGACGCGACCGGTGTCGGCCTCCTCCAGGCGGGCGAGCATCCGGATGAGGGTGGTCTTGCCGTCGCCGTTGCGCCCCACGACCCCGATCCGGTCCCCTTCGGAGACGCCGAGCGAGACGCCGTCGAGCAGGGCACGGGTGCCGTACACCTTGCTGACGTTCTCGACATTGACCAGGTTGACGGCCACGTTGACTCCTGTACGGGGTGATCGATCGACGTCCAGGGTAGACCGTGGGGCGACCCGTCACTCTCCGTCACTGACGGGGTGGGGTGCGGGCGGCATCCGATCCGGGCCGGTCCGCGCGAACGCCCCTCCCGCCGGGGTGATCACCACTAGGGTCTCTCCGGCGGATCGGGGCCGGGCGGCCCCGATCCGCGGACCTCACGGGGGAGGGATGTCACGCATGGAACGACTCGCCGGGAGCGACCCGCGGCAGGTCGGCCCGTACACGCTGGTCGGCAGGCTGGGCGCGGGCGGCATGGGCGCCGTGTACCTGGGGCGCTCGTCCGGGGGCCGCACGGTGGCCGTGAAGGTGGTGCGGCCGGACCTGGCGGGGGACGACGGGTTCCGGGACCGGTTCCGGCGCGAGGTGGCGGCGGCGCGGCTGGTGTCGGGGGCGTTCACCGCCCCGGTCGTGGACGCCGACCCGGACGCCGGGGTGCCGTGGATGGCGACGGCGTTCGTGCCGGGCGTCCCGCTGAGCCGGGCGGTCACCGCCCACGGGCCGCTGCCGGAGGCCGCGCTGCGGATGCTGACGGCGGGCCTCGCGGAGGCCCTGGTGGGGGTGCACGCGGCGGGGGTGGTCCACCGGGACCTGAAGCCGGCGAACGTGCTCCTCGCCCTCGACGGGCCGCACGTCATCGACTTCGGCATCGCGCGGGCCACCGACGGCACGACCCTGACCTCCACCGGCTCGGTGATCGGCTCGGCCCCGTACATGTCCCCCGAGCAGGCCCTCGGGCAGCACCTCACCCCGGCGAGCGACGTGTTCTCGCTCGGGACGACGGTCGCCTTCGCCGCCCTCGGGGAGAGCCCCTTCGGGGACGGCGCGGGGGCGGCGGTGCTGTTCCGGGTGGTGCACACCGAGCCGGACCTGTCGGCCGTCCCGGAGAGCCTGCGGCCGCTGGTCGAGCGCTGCCTGGCCAAGGACCCGGAGGAGCGCCCGGCCCCGCGCGAGGTGATCGCCGCCGTCGCGGGCGCGGACCCCGGCGCGCCCTCCGATCCCCGGCTCGCGCTGCTCGCCGGGGCCCGGCCCGGCGGCGCCCCGGTGGACATGCCGCGCCTCTCGGACGGCTGGCTGCCGGAGCCCGTCGCCGCCGACGTCCTGGCGCTGCGGGCGGCGCTCGCGGCGGAGCTGCCGCCCGCCGCCGAGCCGGCCGCCACCGACCCGTACTCCTCCCGTCCGTCCTCCTCCGATCCGTACTCCTCCGGCCCGTCGGGTCCCGAGTCCGGTCCGGCGGGCTCCGAGCCGCCCGGTACGGCCCCGACGCGGCCGCTGTCCGGCCCGCCGCCCGCCGACGCGCCGCCCGCCGGGCCGAACGGCCGGCGGCGGCTGCTCCTCGGCCTGGCCGCCGGCGCGGTCGCCGCCGCGGCCGGGGCCACCTGGGCGCTGGCCCGGGGCGGCGGGAGCACCGACGAAGGCTCCGGCGGCGCCGGGGGGAGCGCGAAAGGCGGCGGGGGCACGGCGTCGCCCCGCCCGTCCGCCGACGCGGTGCCCGACGCGAAGCTGGCCTGGCAGGCGCGGCTGCCCGCCTCCGTCGCGCAGGTGCTCCCCGGCGGCGGGATCGTCGCCTGCGTGATGCCGGAGACGGTCGTGGGGCTCGACCGCCGGGGCCGTACGGCGTGGACGGTGAAGGTCGGGGACCACGACCTGCTCCCCTCCGTGGCGGGCCCGAACGTGCAGACGCTCGCCGCCGTCGACGGCGACCGGCTGTACGTCTCCGGATCGAGGTTCGCGCTGTCCGGCTCCCGGGCCGGGGTGCTCTCCGTCCGCATGACCGACGGCAAGGACGCCCGGGTGACGCTCCTGGACGACCCGCCCGCCATCGGCGTGCTCTCCTTCCCCGGCGTCCGCGGGGGCCGCGCCTTCCTCTCCCCCATGCTGCAGGCCGGAAGCGGCACGACCTCGACGGCGGTGTGGGCGCTGGACCTGGCCGGACGCCGGACCGCCTGGGTCCACACCCCCGAGGCGCTGCCCGTCTTCTGGGGCCTGCCGCAGAGCGGCGGCGGCCTGCTGTACGCCGACACCCAGCAGCTCGTCGCCCTGGACGCCGGGGGGAAGACCGCCTGGACGAAGGAGACGGCCGCCGTCCTGGTCGGGGCGGCCGGACGGTACTTCCTCGCCGCCGACAAGCAGGGCACGCTGTCCGCCCTGGACCCGGCGGACGGCCGGGCGGTGTGGAAGGTGCCGAAGGTCGTCCCCGCCTCCGCCCGGGGCGGCGGCTGCGCGACCGACGAGAAGGGCGAGACCGTCTTCGTCCTCCTCCAGGACGGGGACGGCGGGCTGTCGCTGGCCGCCCTGGGCGCGGCGGACGGGAAGGCCCGCTGGCGCACCCCGCTGCCCGTCGAGCCCGAGGGCGGGTCCCTCGGGGGCGTGGGCGCCCGGCTGCTGTACGCCGACGGGAACGTGTACCGGATGGGGGCCGACGGAACGCTGTGGGCGTTCTCCGCCGCGAGCGGCGCGGCGCGCTGGAAGTACGGCGGCTTCAAGGGGAGCGACCTCCTGAAGATCGCCTGGAGTGCCGGTGACCGGAGACTGTGCGTCTCCGACGTCGCGGCGACGACCGTCGCCGCGCTCGACGCGAACGGAGCCTGAGGATGAGCCCGCTGGAACCGCTGGATCCCGCCGACCCGCCCCGGATCGGCCCGTACGCCCTCCTGGGCCGGCTCGGCGCCGGCGGCATGGGCGCGGTCTACCTGGGCCGCTCGCCGGGCGGCCGGACCGTCGCCGTGAAGCTGATCCGCCCCGAGCTGGCCGACGAGGCGTTCCGGGCCCGGTTCCGGGCCGAGGTCACCGCCGCGCGGGCCGCGTCCGGCGCGTTCACGGCGCCCGTGGTCGACGCGGACCCCGACGGGCCGGTGCCGTGGATGGCGACCGCGTACGTGCCGGGCGTCTCGCTCGGCCGGGCGGTCGCCGCCCACGGCCCGCTGCCGGAGGACGCGCTGCGGGCGCTCGCCGCCGGGATCGCCGCGTCCCTGGAGACGGTCCACGCGGCGGGCCTGACCCACCGCGACCTCAAGCCCGGGAACGTCCTGCTGGCCCTCGACGGGCCGCACCTCATCGACTTCGGCATCGCGCGGGCCGTCGACGGCACGGCGCTCACCGCCACCGGCATGATCCTGGGCACCCCGGCGTACATGTCGCCCGAGCAGGCCGTGGCGGGCCCGGTGGGGCCCGCGAGCGACGTGTTCTCGCTGGGCTCGACCCTGGCGTTCGCCGCCCGGGGCGCGGGCCTCTTCGACGGCGGGGCGCCGACGGACGTGCTGCGGCGCGTGGTGTACGAGGAGCCGGACCTGTCGGGGGTGCCCGAGGGGCTGCGGCTGCTCGTCGCCGCGTGCCTGGCGAAACGCCCGGAGGACCGGCCCACGCCCCGGCAGATCGTCGGGATCGTGGAGCGGGGGGCGGCCCCCCTGACCTCCGGCGCGTGGCTGCCGCCGGCCCTGATCGCGATGATCGAGGAGGCCGCCTCGGTCCTCGCGCCCTCGGTGACCCCGACCCCTCCCCCTCCCCCGGCCCCGGCCGCGCCCCCGGCTCCTCCCGCCGGGGCCCCGGCCACCGGGCCGACGCTGCCGTTCCCGCCGCCCGTCCCCGCCGCTCCCCCTGCGCCGCCCGCGGTCCCCGACCCCGGCCGCCGCCGGCTGGTGCTGTTCGGCCTGGCGGGCGGCGCCGCGGCCCTCGCGGGCGGCGGCACCGGCCTCGGACTCTGGCTCGCGGGGGACGGGGGCGACGACCCGAAGAAGGCCGACGGGAAGCCGCAGGCCGGGAAGCAGGAGACCGGCCCCGCCCTCACCGACCCCGAGCGCCCCCTCGGCACGAAGACCACGGCGAAGCCCCTGTGGACGGCGCCGGTCTCCGAGCCGCTGGTGCAGCTCCTGCGCGAGGGCGACACGATCGTCGCCCTCAGCACCAAGAACATGTGGGCCTTCGACGGCACGGGCCGCAAGAAATGGGGTCCCCTGGCCCACCCGGCGGAGCTGTCCACCGGCGCCTACGGCGGAGGGCTCGTCGCGACCGTCGGCGGCGGCACGGTGTACGGCGTGATGCGGCAGGGCGCGAGCGGGCTCTCCCAGGTCCTGCGCGCCGTCCGCCTCGACACCGGCGCCGAGGCGTGGACCGTCCCGCTGCCGTACGAGACGTCGAACCAGGTGTCCGTGGTCGGGATGCTCGACGGGCGGGTGTACGTCGACGGGACGGCGAGCACGGGCGGCTTCGACCCGAAGAACCCGAAGAAGGGGTTCACGATCGCCTCGGGCCCGTTCGTCTGGTCCCTGGACCCGGCCACCCGGAAGGGCTGGCAGGTGATCCTCACGGACCCGGAGGTCAAGTACCCCCAGGGGCAGCTGCTCGTCCCGTCCTCCGGCACCAGCCTGTTCTGGGCGAGCCGGCAGACCGACGGCAGCGCGCAGAAGATCGCGGCGCTCGACGTGCGCACCCGCAAGCTCCTCTGGGAGCAGCCCTCGCCCGGCGCCGAGGCCGCGGCCGGCTCGTACGACGTCCTGCTGCAGGGCCGCCACACGCCGTGGCGGGACGGGCCGTACGTCTCGGCGGGCGGCCTGTTCCTCCACGTCTCCGACCGGCTCCACGCGGTCGATCCGGCGAACGGGAACGTCGTCTGGTCCTCCCCCGAGGTCCCGCTGAAGACGGTGGTGGCGAGCCCCGACGGGAAGACCGTCTACGCCGCCGCCATGGCCCCCACCGCCCTCGCGATCCGGGTGTACGCGCTCGACGCCCGCACCGGCGCCGTCCGCTGGGCGGGCTCGGTCGACACCCTGGAGCAGGGGGGCGGCGGCCTGCCCGTGCTGCAGAGCGCGGACGACACCGTCTACCTCACCGCCGGCGGGCACCTGTGGGCCCTGGACGCGGCGGACGGCCGGGCCCGCTGGACGTACCGGCTGTCCACCTCGGTCGGCAGCGGCGTGCTGCGCGCGTTCCGGGCGGGCGGCGGGAAGGTGTACGCGATGGGGACGAAGGGCCTGGTGGCGCTCAGCGCGACCGGCCGGTGACCGCCCCGGGCGCCCGGCCCGCCCGGCCCGCCCGGCCCGCCCGCTCCACGGCCAGCCAGCCCGCCAGGATCAGCGCCACGGCGGCCGGGGCCGTGACCGGGAGGACGATCAGGGTCGCCGTGTGACCGTCCAGGAGCCCGGCGAAGCCGGTCAGGGAGAGGCCGAGGACGCCGAGCAGGGCGAGGGTGATGCCGAGCGCGGCGAGCGGGCCGCCCGTCCCGGTCGCCGGGGCGGGCGGGACCGGGGCCTCGAAGCGGCGGAAGGCGGCGACGAGGAGGGCGGCGAGCACGGCCGCCGCCGCGAGCCGCAGCGGCACCTGAGCCCACCAGGCCCCGGAGGCGGGCTCGGGCAGCCGCACGCCGGAGCCGAGGAGCACCCCGTACACCCCGAGCATGGCCGTCAGGTGCCAGAGGAACGCGGTCATCGCGACCCCGTTGGCGGCGACCACCGCCCGCCAGACCCCGGCGCGGGCGGCGAACCGGGCCCCGGGCCCCCTCAGCAGCTCGACCGCGCCGACCAGCCACAGCCCGTGGCAGAGCAGGGCGAGCGTGGGCGGGGCCATGTTGGAGACCTTCTCGCCCGGCATCCCCACCATGGAGAGCGGGTACGGCCCGAGGGCGACGAGCGCGGCCGCGCCGGCCAGGCCCGCGCCGGCGAGCAGGGCGGGGCGGCGGATCATGCCGTCGGCGCGCAGGAAGCCGAGCTGGTGGACCGCCAGCCACACGAAAGCGAAGTTCAGGAACTCGACGAACGGCACGTGTACGGCGAACCGCAGGAGGTCGACGGCGACCGTGCCGCCCGCGAGCACGGCGAACGCGCCCCAGCCCCACCGCTCGTGCAGCTTCAGGAGCGGCGGGGTGAGGGCGACCATCGCCAGGTAGATCCCGATGAACCAGAGCGGCTGGGTGACGAGCCGCAGCGCGACCCCGGTGAGCCCGCCGTCGGCGCCGAGCAGCGGGAGCACGAGCGCGGCGGCGCCCCACACGGCGACGAACACCATGGTGGGCCGCAGCAGCCGCTGGAGCCGGGCCCGCAGGAACTCCGCGTACCGGGGGCGGGAGCGGCGGGCGAGGGCGTGCGAGAAGCCACCGACGAAGAAGAACACCGGCATGACCTGGAACACCCAGGTCACCGCCTGGAGTTCGGGCACGACCGCCAGCAGGTTCCCGACCTGCCCGTCCGGGCCGACCGCCGCCATCAGCCAGTGCCCGAGCACGACGACGGCGAGCGAGGCGACCCGGAGCAGATCGACGTACCGGTCCCGGGTGGCGGGCGTGACGGCGGCGAGGTCACGCGCGCGGAGGCGGTTGCCGCTTCCCGTGCCGGGGCTTCCCGTGCTGCTGCTTCCCATGGGGGTACGGTCCCGCGGGGGCCCGGTCCGGGAACAGGGCGCGGGTACTCAGCTGCCGGGTGAGTACGGGGGCTCCGGCCGCCGGTCCCGCAGGCCTCGGACGAGGGCCCGGGCGGAGTCGACCATGAGGCCGGGCACGACGACGAGGAAGAGCGGGACCGGGATCCGGTCCGGCAGGAGTGCCGGGGGTTCGCCGTGAACGAGCCAGAGGACCGAGGCCCAGCAGCACGCCCCCGTCACGAGGGCGTGCGCCACCGGCCGTACCCGTGCCGGCACCGGCTTCCGCCGCTTCTTCACGTTCCCCCTGGCCCGCCGCCCCGGCCCGTCCGGTCCGGCGGGCCAGGGTGGCAGGCGCGGGTGAAGGGAAGGTGTCAGTCCGGCAGAATCGTCGCCCCGGCCGCCGGGGACGTCGCCGTGCGGGCCGTGCGGCAGGTGCCCGAGGCGGTCAGGGCGGCGGCGACCGCCTGTGCCGCCTCCGCGTCCTTCACCAGGAACGCGGTCGTCGGGCCCGAGCCGGAGACCAGGGCGGCGAGCGCGCCCGCTTCCGTGCCGGCCGCCAGGGTCGCGGCGAGCGAGGGGCGCAGGGAGAGCGCCGGGGCCTGGAGGTCGTTGGCGAGGGCGCCCGCGAGGGCGGTGGTGTCACCGGTGCGCAGGGCCTCCAGGAGGGCCGGGGAGGCGGCCGGTTCGGGGACGTCGGTGCCCTCGGTGAGCCGGTCGAACTCGCCGAAGACGACCGGGGTGGAGAGCCCGCCGTCCGCGACGGCGAACACCCAGTGGAAGGCGCCGCCCACCGGCAGCTCCGTCAGCTTCTCACCGCGGCCGGTGCCGAGCGCGGCCCCGCCGACGAGGCTGAACGGCACGTCGGAGCCCAGCTCCGCGCAGATGTCGAGGAGTTCGGCGCGGGGAGTGTTCAGGCCCCAGAGCGCGTCGCACGCGAGCAGCGCGCCCGCGCCGTCCGCGCTGCCGCCCGCCATGCCGCCGGCGACCGGGATGTCCTTGGCGATGTGCAGGTGCACGTCCGGGGCGATGCCGTGCCGGGCGGCGAGGAGTTCGGCGGCGCGGGCCGCGAGGTTGGTGCGGTCGAGCGGCACCTTGTCGGCGTCCGGGCCCTCGCAGGTGACCGTCAGGGCCTCGGCGGGGGTGGCGGTCACCTCGTCGTACAGGGAGACGGCGAGGAAGACGTTGGCCAGGTCGTGGAAGCCGTCGGGGCGGGCCGCGCCGACCGCGAGCTGGGCGTTGACCTTGGCGGGGACGCGGACGGTGACGGACCGCCGCCCCTCGCCCGTACCGCCGCGCACCGGCTCCGTACCGCCGCTCATGCCTTCGCCTCCGCGATCCGCGCGAACTCCTCCACCGTCAGGGACTCGCCGCGCGCCTGCGGCGAGATCCCGGCCTTCACCAGGGCCTCCTCGGCCGCCGCCGGGGAGCCCGCCCAGCCCGCGAGGGCCGCGCGGAGGGTCTTGCGGCGCTGCGCGAAGGCCGCGTCCACGACCGCGAAGACCTCCTGCCGGGTGGCGGTGGTCGCCAGCGGCTCGGTGCGGCGGACCAGGGAGACCAGGCCGGAGTCGACGTTCGGCGCGGGCCAGAAGACGTTGCGGCCGATCGCGCCGGCCCGCTTCACCTCGGCGTACCAGTTGGCCTTCACCGACGGCACCCCGTACACCTTGTTCCCCGGCCGGGCGGCGAGCCGGTCCGCGACCTCGGCCTGGACCATGACGAGGGTCCGCTCGATGGTCGGGAAGCGCTCCAGCATGTGCAGCAGGACGGGCACGGCCACGTTGTACGGCAGGTTCGCGACGAGCGCGGTCGGCGCCGGGCCCGGCAGCTCCTCGACCAGCATGGCGTCGGAGTGCACGAGCGCGAAGCGGTCGGCGCGCGCGGGCATCCGGGCCTGGATCGTGGCGGGCAGCGCGGCGGCGAGGACGTCGTCGATCTCGACGGCGGTCACCCGGTCCGCGGCCTCCAGGAGGGCCAGGGTGAGGGAGCCGAGGCCGGGCCCCACCTCCACCACCACGTCGTCGGGGCGCACCCCGGCCGTGCGGACGATCCGCCGGACGGTGTTGGCGTCGATGACGAAGTTCTGGCCCTTCTGCTTCGTGGGGCGCACGCCGAGGGCGGCGGCCAGCTCACGGATGTCGGCGGGGCCGAGGAGGGCGTCGGGGGTTTCGGGACCGGTGGTGTCGCTCACCAGTACAGACTAGGGCTTGCCCGGCACCCGGCCCGTCGCACGCCCCGCCCCGCGACCCGCCGCACGCCTTGTCGCACGCCCCGCTCCGCGACCCGCCGCTCACCCGCCCAGCCTGCGCCCGCAGTGGGGCCACGGGCTCGCGCCCCGCTGCACGTACAGCTTCTTCGCGCGGAAGGTCTGCTCGGCGGCGGGCGCCTCCTGGGCGGTGCCGGTGCCGCCGAGCGAGCGCCAGGTGGCGGGGTCGAACTGGTACAGCCCGCCGTACGTCCCCGAGGGGTCCACGGCGTCCGGCCTGCCGCCGGACTCGCAGGCGGCGAGCGCGGCCCAGTCGAGGCCGTCGGTGCCGGCGACGGAGGCGGGCGGGCGGCGGGTGCCGACCCGCACCGTGCGGCTGACGGGCTCGCGGACCAGCTCCTCGCCGATCCGGCGGGGCCGTCCCTGCACGCCGTTGACCGTGCGCAGGGCGTACGTGACGCGGCGCAGGCCGTGGACGCCCTGCCGTTCGACGACCTCGGTCCCGGCGAAGAGCTCCGGGTCGCGGACCCGCTCGACGGCGTACGGGACGGTCTCCTCGCGCACCCGCCTGCTGTCGGTGATCCGCAGCACGGCGACCGTCTGGCCGTCGCGCGGGAAGGAGCCGGGCTCGACGGAGAGGGCGTCCTGCCCGGCGAGGACGATCCCGGACTCGGCGAGCGCCTCGCGGACGGTGGCGGCGTTGGTGCGGACGGTCCGCTCGCGCCCGTCGGCGAGGAAGGTGACGGCCCGCTCGGTGCGCACGTCGAGGGCGAGGCCGTGCCGGGAGATGGCGGCCGAGCGGGAGACCGAGAGGTAGGCGCCCTCCGCGCGGACCCCGAGCTGCCGCAGCGCCTCCTCGACGTTCCGCGCGGTCGTCCACACCCGGTGGCGGCGCCCGTCGAGGGTGAGGGTGACCGGGCGCCCGTAGCGGACGACGACTTCGTCGCCGTCGGTGAGGGCGTGGCCGGCGGCGGGGGCGACGATGTCGTGCCCGTCGACGGCCAGGCCCTCGTCGTCGAGGAGCTCCCCGACGTCGTCGGCGAAGGTGTGCAGGGTGCGCGGGACGCCGTCCACGGAGAGCCGGACGGTCTTGTCGTCGGCGACGAAGGCGGTGGTGCCGCCGGCGAGGAAGGCGACGACGAGGGCCTGCGGGACGAGCCGCCGCAGCCCGTCCCCGGCGGACTTCGCGAGCCCGGGGGCTCCGGAGGGGCCGGTGGCGGGCCCGGAGGCCCTGCGGCGGCGGGCGGCGCGGCGGGCCCCGGCGCGGGTGCCCTGGCCGGGGACGGCGACGGGAACGGTGCCGGGGGCCGTACCGGGGGCGGCCCCGGGCACCACCAGCGGTGCCGCCTGCGTCGGCTGTTCGTGCAGGGAGAGACCGGCGGGGGGTGTGCCGCCCCGGCGTCCGGCCCGGTGACTGCCCTGGGAAGTGCTCACGAGGCCGGGACCCTAGCCCCGACCCCGGTCACGCTCCACGGCGACCCGACTACTTCCCGTAACCGTTATGGATCGGTGACAGTAGGTGCGGCGCCCTCGCGCTCAGTAGTCGAACGCGCGGGCCGTGTTCACCGCGATCGCCTCCGCCAGCTCGTTCTCCCCGATTCCGCGCACCTCCGCCATGGCCCGGACGGTGACCGGGATCAGGTACGAGGCGTTGGGGCGGCCCCGGAAGGGCGCCGGGGTGAGGAAGGGGGCGTCGGTCTCGACGAGGACGAGCTCCAGGGGGGCGACCGCGAGGGCGTCCCGGAGGGGCTGGGCGTTCTTGAAGGTGACGTTGCCGGCGAAGGACATGTAGTAGCCCTTGGCCGCGCAGATCTCCGCCATCTCGGCGTCGCCGGAGTAGCAGTGGAAGACGGTCCGGTCGGGGGCGCCCTCCTCGTCCAGGACGCGCAGCACGTCGGCGTGGGCCTCCCGGTCGTGGATGACGAGCGCCTTGCCGTGCCGCTTGGCGATCTCGATGTGGGCGCGGAAGGAGCGCTCCTGCGCGGCGACGCCCTCGGGTCCCGTGCGGAAGAAGTCGAGGCCGGTCTCGCCGACGCCGCGCACGTGGGGCAGGGCGGCGAGCCGGTCGATCTCGGCGAGCGCGTCGTCCAGGGCCGCGTCCCCGCCGCCCTCGCGCGCCCCCTGCCGGGACCAGCCGTCGGGGTCGCCGAGAACGATCCTGGGGGCTTCGTTGGGGTGCAGGGCGACGGCCGCGTGCACGTTGGCGTGGGCGGCGGCCGTCTCGGCGGCCCACCGGGAGCCCTTCACGTCGCAGCCGACCTGCACGACCGTGGTGACGCCGACGGCGGCGGCCTTCACCAGGGCCTCCTCGACGGTCCCGGACTGCATGTCCAGATGGGTGTGCGAGTCCGCGACCTCCACGAGGAGGGGTTCGGGCAGCGGCGGCGGGGCGTCCTTGGCACTCATGGCCCCGATCGTACGAGGACCACGAGCGCCGGGGACGCGCCCTTTTCCGCTAGCCGCGCCTGCGGAAGGGGTGCAGCAGGTCCGACAGGTGCCAGTGGTGCGGCACGGGCGGGACGTCCGGGCCCTCGGTCAGCTCCTGCCCGATGGGCCCGGCGGGCCCGATCGGCTTGGTCTCCTTGGATCCGCGTCCGTGCTTCTCCGTCGCGGCGATCAGGTCGAGCACCGAGGACACCTGCCCCGCCCGCATGATCCGGACGACGTGGCCGCCGCAGTTCAAGCAGGTGGGGCTGGACAGCGGGGACGGCACCCGCTCTCCCCCGGCCTTGTAGACGACGAATTCCTGGCCGGCGGCGTCGACGTGGTGCTCGATGTCGTACGCCTGCTCCCAGCCGTATCCACAGCGCATGCAGGCGAAGGCGTACGCCTCGTGGACGACGGATGTACCGGTGCCGGTGATCTCGCTCATGCCAGCTCCTCTCCACTGATCAGTGGACGCCTTTTCGGGCCGGAGCGCATCGGCGCGGGTCGAACCATGGGGGGCTTTTGGCCCTTCCCTTGCCTAGCGCCCTGCGAAGAGTCCCGGCGCCGGTTTCGGCTTTGCCTTTCAGGTTAGCCCTTTACCGTTTCCGGGGCTCTGCGCGGCTTTTCCGGGAGCCTGCGCTGCCGCGTTCTTTGCCGCGACGACGGCATCGAACACCTCCCTCTTGGGAAGGCCCGCCTCAGCGGCGACGGCGGCGATCGCCTCCTTCCGGCGCTCCCCCGCCTCCTCGCGCACCCGCACCCTGCGTACCAGCTCCTCGGCGTCGAGTTCGGCGGGCCCGGTCTCGGGGGCGCCCTCGACCACGACGGTGATCTCGCCCCGTACGCCCTCGGCCGCCCAGGCGGCCAGCTCGCCCAGCGGGCCGCGCTTGACCTCCTCGTACGTCTTGGTCAGCTCGCGGCAGACGGCGGCCCGGCGGTCGGTGCCGAAGACCTCGGCCATCGCGGCGAGGGTGTCGTCGAGGCGGTGCGGGGCCTCGAAGTAGACGAGGGTCCGGCGCTCGTCCGCGACCTCCCGCAGCCGTCCCAGGCGCTCGCCGGCCTTCCTGGGCAGGAAGCCCTCGAAGCAGAAGCGATCGACGGGCAGGCCGGAGAGGGCGAGGGCGGTGAGGACGGCGGACGGGCCGGGCACGGCCGTGACCTTGACGCCCTCCTCGACGGCGGCGGCGACGAGCCGGTAGCCGGGGTCCGACACGGACGGCATGCCCGCGTCGGTCACGAGCAGCACCCGCGCCCCGCCGACCAGGGCCTCGACCAGCTCGGGCGTCCGGGCGGACTCGTTGCCCTCGAAGTACGAGACGACGCGCCCGGAGGTGTGGATGCCGAGCGCCCGGGTCAGGCCGCGCAGCCTGCGGGTGTCCTCGGCGGCCACGATGTCCGCGTTCTCCAACTCGGTGGCGAGCCGGGGCGGGGCGTCCGCGATGTCGCCGATGGGGGTCCCTGCGAGTACCAGCGTTCCTGTCACAGGTGCCATCCTCCCAGCCCGGACAGGCGACTCGCACAGGCGCGTTCCCTACGATGGCGCGGTGACCAGTACCGCACCCGAGACCCTGGAGGGCCGGCAGTCCGTGGCAGAGCCCTCTTCGTGGCAGCAGCGGCTCCGGCGCTTCGGCTACGCGCCGCCCGCCGGAAGCGCCGCCCCCGTCGGGCTGCGGGAGCGGCTCGACCCCCCGTACACCCGTCCCTCCGCGCGCGTGTGGTCGCTCCTCGGCGTCGGCCCCGGGCAGGCCGACCGGCTGTGGCGGCTCCTCGCCTGGGGCGGTCCGCTCCTGGTCACGGCGGTCGCGGGGCTCCTCCGGTTCTGGAACCTGGGCAAGCCGAACGCGGTGATATTCGACGAGACGTACTACGCCAAGGACTCCTGGGCGCTGATCAACCAGGGGTACGAGGGGGCCTGGCCGAAGGACGTCGACGGGACGATCCTGCGGGACCCGGGGTCGGTCGTCGTGCCGACCGACCCGGGCTACGTCGTGCACCCGCCGATGGGCAAGTGGGTGATCGGCGTCGGCGAGAAGCTGTTCGGCTTCGAGCCGTTCGGCTGGCGCTTCATGGTGGCCCTGCTCGGCACCCTGTCGGTCCTCATGCTGTGCCGGATCGGGCGGCGCCTGTTCCGCTCGACGCTCCTGGGCTGCCTGGCGGGCCTGCTGCTCGCGGTCGACGGGCTGCACTTCGTGATGAGCCGCACCGCGCTCCTCGACCAGGTCCTCATGTTCTTCGTGCTCGCCTCCTTCGGCTGCCTCGTCCTGGACCGCGACCGGGTCAGGAAACGGCTGGCGGCGGCGCTCCCGGAGGACGAGGAGGGGGTGCTGCGGCCGGACGCGGAGATCGCGGAGTCCCTGCGGTTCGGATGGCGGCCGTGGCGGATCGCGGCCGGCGTGATGCTGGGGCTCGCGGCGGCGACCAAGTGGAACGGCCTGTACGTCATGGTGGCCTTCGGCCTGATGACGGTCCTGTGGGACGTGGCGGGGCGGCGCACGGCCGGCGCGGTCCGCCCGTACGTCTCGGTGATCAGGAAGGACCTGGTCCCGGCGTTCGTGTCGGTGGTGCCGGTCGCGATCGTGACGTACCTGGTGACCTGGACCGGCTGGATCGTCGGCGACAAGGGCTACTTCCGCACCTGGGCCGCCGACCAGGACAAGCTGCACGGCGGCGGGACCTGGAGCTGGCTGCCGGACTGGCTGCGCAGCCTCTGGCACTACGAGACCGAGGTCTACTCCTTCCACGTGGGCCTGACCTCGCCGCACACGTACGAGTCGAACCCCTGGTCCTGGATCGTCCTCGGCCGCCCCGTCTCGTACTTCTACGAGTCGCCGGCCCCCGGCACGCAGGGCTGCCCGGCCGACGCCGGGGAGAAGTGCGCCCAGGAGGTCCTGGCCCTCGGCACCCCGCTCCTGTGGTGGGCCGCCTGCTTCGCGATCCTGTACGTCCTGTGGCGCTGGGCCTTCCGCCGCGACTGGCGCGCGGGCGCGATCGCCTGCGGCGTCGCGGCCGGCTGGCTCCCCTGGTTCCTCTACCAGGAGCGCACCATCTTCCTCTTCTACGCGGTCGTCTTCGTCCCGTTCCTGTGCCTGGCGGTCGCCATGATGCTGGGCGCCCTCATCGGCCCCCGGGGCTCCACGGAACGCCGCCGCACCTTCGGCGCGGTGGCGGCGGGATGTCTCGTCCTCCTCATCGTCTGGAACTTCATCTACTTCTGGCCGATCTACACGGGCACGCCGATCCCGCTGGAGGACTGGCGGGGGCGGATGTGGCTGGACACGTGGGTCTAGCGGGGAGAACGTGGCGATGGGGCGCGACCGGTGGTCGCGCCCCATCGGTTGTCGCTGGTGGCTCGCGGTGGCTGCCGACGGCCCTCGGACGGCCCGGGAGCCGGCCCACCGGTTCCGCCACCGCGCAGGCAAGAGCAAGGTCCGGGGCGTGAGCGAGGTGGCGGCCACGGCGTTCGCCGACGCCGTCACCGCTCGTCACCACGTCAAAGGCCAACCCGTTCGTCCACAGCGGCAAACACCGTCGCCGTACCGGACCAAAGGTCGTGCATGCGGGCCTTCTGCCGTCGTACCTGTCAGTGGGGGCCGATGGGGCGATGAAACCGCGTAGCGGCGGGCGGAAGCCTGCGGATACGGTCCTCGCTGTGGCGCGTTGAATCATGCACGCGTCACATCAGGGAGGGAATTCATGCGTACACCCCTGTTCCGGCGTCTGGCCGCCACGGCCGCCGCGCTGGGACTCACTTCGCTCGGCCTGCTCGGCGCGGGCGCCGCGCCCGCGCAGGCCGCGGTGAGCGACTGCCCCACGGGGTACTTCTGTGCGTGGGCGAACACCGACAGCACGGGGTCGATGTTCAAGACGCAGTCGAGTAAAGCCACGCTGGGCACGTGGGACAACAAGTTCCGCCTGATCATCAACCGCACGCCGGGCTTCGCCTGCACGTTTGACGAGCCGAACTACGAGGACGGGGCCGGACGGTACGGGAACGACGGTTACACCACCACCATCGCCAGCAGGTCCGTCAGCTCGGTGAAAATCGTCCGCACGATCCGGGAGTGCGAGGGGCCGGCGTACCCCTACTGGATCTCGGAGACCTCGCCCAAGGCCGCCGGATTCGGCGACATGAACGGCGACCGGAGGGCGGACGTCCTCGTCCGCGACCTGGTCGGACGCCTGTGGTTCCTGCCCGGCGTCGACGGCAGCGGCCGACTCGTCGGCACGGGCGGCTGGAACACCTTCAACGCCATGGTCCGGCACGGCGACTTCAGCCGGGACAACCGCGAGGACGTGATCGCCCGCGAGGCGGCCACCGGCAAGCTGTGGCTCTACCCCGGCACCGGGACCGGCGGCCTCGGCACGCGCAAGCTGATCGGCAGCGGCGGCTGGAACACCATGAGCCGGATCGCCGCGTTCGGCGACCTGACCGGCGACGCGCGCTCCGACCTGCTCGCGGTGGAGAAGTCCACCGGGAAGCTGTGGCTGTACCCGGGCACCTCCACGGGCACCCTGGGCGCGCGCAAGCTGATCGGCACCGGCGGCTGGAACGGCATGAACGCCCTGGCGGGCGTCGGCGACATGAACGGCGACGGCCGGGCCGACTTGTACGCCCGCGAGGCGTCGACCGGCAAGCTCTGGCTCTACCCGGGCAAGGCCGGTGCGCTCGGTGCGCGGGTGCTGGTCGGCAGCGGCGGCTGGAACGGCATGCCGACGCTCATCGCCAACGGCGACTGGTCGGGCGACGGCCGCCCGGACCTCATCGCGACGAATGCCGCCGACGGCATGCTGTACCGGTACGCGGGTACGGGCAGGGGCGGCCTCGGAGCCGGCGACTGGCTCGGCGGCGGCGACTGGCAGGACCTGAACGGCGCCTTCTGACCCTCGCAAGGGCCTCCGCTTCCGCGCGGGGGCCCTTCCCACACCCGGCAAGGTCCGCTGCCGTACCAGGACGAAAACCATCCGCCGCCGACGAAACGGTTACCGGACGAAGGTCGCCGAGGTCGCCCTGCTTGCGACCGTCACGGCCCAGGGACGGCCCAGCCTCGGCACGGCGGCCCCAGAAGCCGGAGGAGTCGCTGGTCAGGGCCGTACGGGCCGGGATTCGCGAGGCTTCATCCACTTCTGGCCGATCTGCACGGGAACGCCGATCCCGCTGGAGGACTGGCGGGGGCGGATGTGGCTGGACACGTGGGTGTAACGGTTCCGGGACGGGTGTGACGGACATAAAGAATGTTGCTCGACACCCCCGGGAATCCACTGCTTGACTCGTGGGTCCACACGGGGAGGGAAACGCAGTCATGCGCAGTGGAGCCAAGGTCGCGATCGTCGGAGGGGTCTTCGCGGTCGTCGCGGGCGGGGTCGGTTACGGGGGCTACAACCTGTGGAACGGGGTCACGGGCGGCGACTCGACCGTGAACACCCGGAGCGAGGCCGCGCCGGAGAAGAGATCGGGGCCGGTCACCGCCGAGGAGACGACGGCCGTCTCGAAGGAGTTCCTGGCGGCCTGGGCCGCCGGTGAGTCCGACAAGGCCGCCCAGTTGACGAACGACCCGGTCACGGCGGGCCCCGCGCTGCTCGCCTACAAGGAGGGCGCGAAGGTCTCGAAGGCGGTGATCACACCGGGGACGCCGGTCGGCACGAAGGTGCCGTTCACGGTGAGGGCGACGGTCTCGTACGAGGGCGTGTCCAAGGACCTGGCGTACGCCTCCGAGCTGACGGTGGTCCGGGGCCAGACCACCGGCCGGCCGCTGGTGCAGTGGCGGCCGGCCGTCCTCCACCCGAAGCTGACCGCCGGCGCGACCCTGCGCACCGGCACCGCGAAGGTCGCCTCCGTGAAGGCCGTCGACCGGAACGGGGCCGAGCTGACCAAGGAGAAGTACCCCTCGCTCGGCGTCGTCATCGACACCCTGCGGCAGCGGTACGGGGCGCAGGCGGGCGGCACGACCGGCGTCGAGACCTGGATCGACTCGGGCAGCGAGTCCGTCGCCGACACCCCCCTCCTGGTCCTGCGGCAGGGGAAGCCGGGCACCATAAAGACCACCATCGACGCGAAGGTCCAGGCGGCGGCCGAGAAGGCGGTCAAGACGTACGGCCAGGCCTCCGTGGCGGCGGTCGAGCCGTCCACGGGCGCGATACGGGCGGTGGCGAACAGCCCGGCGGAGGGCTTCAACGCGGCCTTTCAGGGGCAGCAGGCCCCGGGCTCCACGATGAAGATCGTGACGGCGGCGATGATGATGGAGCACGGGATCGCCGGCCCCGACGACCGGGTGGAGTGCCCGCCCGACGTCCAGTGGCTCGGCAGGACCTTCCAGAACCTGGACCGCTTCGAGATCAAGAACGGCACCCTCACCGAGGCGTTCCGCCAGTCCTGCAACACCGCCTTCATCAAGGCGATCACCCCGCTCAACAAGAAGGGCATCGCGGACACCGCCCTCGGCGAGACCGCCCGCCGCTACTTCGGCATCGGAGCCACCTGGGAGGTCGGCGTCCCGACGACGCCGACGGACGGCAGCGTCCCCGCGTCGGACGGACCCGAGACGGCCGCCTCGTACATCGGCCAGGGGAAGATCACGATGAACGCCCTGAACGTCGCCTCGCTCTCCGCGACCGTGAAGAACGGCGGCTTCCGCCAGCCGTACTTGGTGGCGAAGGAGTACGGCGACCGGGAGTTCGCCACGGCCGAGCGGCTGCCCCGGGGGATCGCCTCGGGGCTGAGCACGATGATGAGGGCGGCGACGACCCCCGGCGGCACCGCGGCCAAGGCCATGACGGGGGTGCCGTCCCCGAAGGGCGCGAAGACGGGTTCGGCAGAGGTCGACAACCAGGGCACGTCGAACAGCTGGTTCACCGGCTACTCCGGCGACCTCGCCGCGGGGGCCGTCGTCCAGGCCGGCGGGCACGGGGGCGACGCGGCGGGCCCGGTGGTGGCGCAGGTCCTCAAGGCGGGCTGAGCGGGCGGCGGGGCCGGGCCTCTCAAGGAGTGAAAGCCGATCGCGTGGCCCGTACACGGACCGCTGGCGTCCCCCCCATGACGACCGACCGCACCGCCTACCCCCTCTTCGCCTCCGCTCTCCAGGAGTTGGGGCTCGACGTCGAGGTCCGCCGCTTCCCCGACGAGACCCGCACCGCGCAGCAGGCCGCCGACGCGATCGGCTGCGCGGTCGCGGAGATCGTGAAGTCCCTGGTCTTCGCGGCGGACGGGGTGCCGGTGCTCGTCCTGATGGACGGCGCGTCCCGGGTGGACGTCGAACGGGTACGGGAGGAACTGGGCGCGGAGAAGGTGACCCGAGCCGACGCGAAGGTGGTCCGGGAGACGACGGGATACGCGATCGGCGGCGTCCCGCCGTTCGGCCACCGCACCCGGACCCGAGTGCTCGCGGATCGGGGCATCCTCGCCCACGAGGTGGTGTGGGCGGCGGCGGGCACCCCGCACACGGTCTTCGCGGTCGACCCGAAGACGCTGGTGACCCATGCGGGCGGCACGCTGGTGGACGTGCGCGAGCCTGCGGAGTGACCTCGCTCGTCACGCGCTCCGACCGGCCGAACGTTCAGACGCAAGCCTGTCATTCGGCTTCGGTCCGGGCACGAGGGCTCAACTCTCCGCGCCAGTAACCCCCTTGAAGTTCTTGCACCCTCCCTCGCAGCAGTCGACCGTACGATCCCCCGCCCGCATCACCACGGTTCACCATCCACGGGCAGCTCGGCCCACACCAGCTTGCCGGGGCCGCTCCGGTCCTCGACGCCCCATCTCGCGGCAAGGGTGTCGACCAGTGGGAGCCCCCGCCCGCCTTCCGCTCCTTCTTCGGCCGGAAGAGCCATCGCGGGCCGTCTCTCCGAGGCGTCATGGACTTCGACCCGCAGTCCTCCGGGGAGTCGGATGAAACGCGTCTCGACCTCCCGGCCGGGCACCCGGCCGTGGCGCACGGCGTTCGTCAACAGCTCGGACAGGACCAGCGAGGCGACACCCTCGATGGCGCCCCACTCCCACCGTTCCAGCGTCCGGCGCAGCTCGTGTCGGGCAAGTGGCACACTCTTGGCCGTCTGTCGCCAACGCAACACGATCGACTCGGCGTTCTGCGGTTTCACCGAAGCGGTGTCCATCAGGCCACCTCCTCACCGCGGTCGATCCGAGGCGGTAACGGACTCGGAGCCGGGCCGGCAAGGTGAATAGGGTTGTTCACGTGACGCTCCTCGAAGCGTTGGCCATGCCCCCAGACCGGTCGCTCGGTCGTGGGGGTCCGTTCATTCCGCAGCTCACCTACTCACTGTCCTAGGACTGCGGAACGCAGAGGCAACAGTGACGCACAGTCCCGAGACTGTCAACAGTCCTGGGACTGTGTTTGACTGAAGCGTTGAAAGGAGCTGGCGTGACACCCAAGTGGCGGGAACTCGCGGACAAACTGGCCGAACGCATCAGGAGCGGCGAGTACGCCGCCGGTCAGCGGCTTCCCCACATCCGGGACTTGGTGGAGGCCGGCGAGGGGTCGAAGTCCACCGTTCACGCGGCTTACAAGGCCCTGGAAGCCGAAGGGCTTGTCACGTCGTCCCGGGGTCACGGCACCGTCGTGCGCCATCAGGCGCCGTTGAAGCGGCTCGGCATCGCCCGGTACGACAAGGCCAAGTGGCGCGACGGCGACGAGGTCGCGTTCATCGCCGACCGGGTCGCCTCCGGGCGTGCGTACAGACGCGGGGAGCAGACCCAGACCGTCAGTCGTACGACCGCACCCGCGACCGTCGCCTCCGCGCTCGGCGTACCCGAGGGCGCGGACGTCTACGCGAGGGCGCGCCTGGTCAAGGAGGACGGTCGACCGACGCACACCCTGACCAGCTACTACCGTCCCGAGCACGTCGAGGGGACGCGGCTCGTGGATCCGGCCCCCGGCCCCGCCGGACGTGGTGGCGGCTTCCGCGTGCTCTACGACGCCGGGTACGAGATCGACCGCATGCGCGAGGAACTGCACGCCCGGACGGCCACGCCCGAGGAAGCCGCGCAGTTGCGGCTGGCGCCGGGCGAGTGGGTCGTGGAGCTGCACCGGACCGCGTACACGGCGGACGGCACCGTCGTGGAGTTCGCCGTCGGCGTCCACGCGGCCACGCGGTTCGCCTGGTCCTACGAGTTCGAGGTTCCCGACAGCGCCCGGGAGGAAGCACCGTGATCCCCGATCGGTTCATGGCCGACGCCCGGCTCCTCTGGGACTTCCAGCGGATGGGGCACGCGCCTCGGCCCTGTTCCGTGGCCGTCGGGCTCGGGAGTCACGATCTCGGGGTGGCCGACGTGGCGGTGGAGCTGTACCGGCGGGGCATGGCGCCGTTGATCGTGTTCACCGGGGCCACCAGCCCGACGACCCGGGACCGGATGCCGCGCGGCGAGGCCGTGCACTACCGGGAGCGGGCGGTGGAGGGCGGGGTGCCCGAGGAAGTCGTGCTCGTGGAGACGCGGGCGCGGAACACCGGGGAGAACATCCGGTTCTCCCGGGAACTGCTCGCGGAGCGGGGCGTGGACGTGTCGTCCGTACTGCTCGTCAGCAAGCCGTACGAGGAGCGGCGGGCGTACGCCACCGCCCGGCGGCTCTGGCCGGAGGTGGAGGTCGTCAGCGCGTCCACCCCCTTGGCGCTCGGCGCGTACGTCACGTCCGTCGGCGACGCCCGGCTCGTCCTCGACATGCTCGTGGGGGCCGTGCAGCGGCTGATCGTCTACCCGGCCCGGGGGTTCATGATCGAGCAGGAGATCCCCGAGGACGTGGTCGCCGCGTACGAGCGGCTTCGGGGTGCCGGGTTCACCGGGCGGCTCGTTCCCGAGTGAGCGGGGCGGCCGTCAGGCCGCGTGGGCGCAGAGCGGGCCCGGGGCCGTCGTCGGGATGCGCATGCGGCGCAGGAGGTCGCGGGTGGCGCGGAGGGTGAGGGTGCTGTGCCAGGTGGTGCCCGGGTGGCGGGCGCGGAGGTGGGAGAGGGCCCGGGTGCCCAGGCCGCTGCCCCGGAAGCGCTCGTCCAGGGCGACGTCGGTGATGACGCCCCGGGCGCACCGGGCGCACATCCGGTAGTGGATCTCCCCGACGACCTGGCGGGCGTGGACCAGGAGCAGGCGCTCCTCGCCGGGGCCCGGGTCGTCCGGGACGTGCGTGGACAGGAACTCGACCGCCCCGTACGCCAGGAACCGGCGGCGCAGGCGGGTGGTGAGCCTGCCCGGTCGGGAGTGCCTGGCCGCGGGGCGGTCGGTCGGCGGGGTCAGGGCTGAGCCGAACATGGTGCTGCTGCCGGGGCGCGCATGGTGTCCGTTCATGGAACCCGTGTGCCCCGGCCCCGGGGAGGTATCCCCCCGGGGCCGGGGCACGCGTCAGTGCCGGTGTCGCTCAGCGGCGCCCGCGGTGGCCCCGGACGATCCGGCGCACGAGCAGGAAGCCGGCCAGGGCCGCGGTCGCGGCGACCAGCGGGGTCCTGTTGGCCTTCGCCTTCTGCGCGACCGCCTCGGCCTTCTCCAGGACCGGGTCGGGGGTCTTCTCCTTGACCAGGTCCGTGGCGGCCGCCGTCTTCTCCTTGACCTGCTCGGTCGCGACCGCCGCCTTCTCCTTGGCCTGCTCCGTGGCGACCGCCGTCTTCTCCTTGACCAGGTCGGCGGCCACCACCGCCTTCTCCTTGGCGCGTTCGGCCGCGACCGCCGCCTTCTCCCGTGCCGCGGCGACCTTCTCCTCGGCCTGCGCCTTGACGTCCGCCTTGGCCGCCAGCGCCTCCACCGTGCGCCCGAGTTCGTCGCGGGTGTGCTCGGCCTGCTCGCGCAGTTCCCCGAGGTCGTTCGCGGTCCTGCCGCCCTGCGTCCGGTGGTTCATCGGTGCGCCCTCTCCTTGATCTCGGCCACGTCGGCCCTGACGTTGTCGATGGTCTGCTCCGGGGTCGGCGCGCCGGCCTCCTCGATCCGCTTCTTCCCGGCCGCCGCCATGCCCGCCGCGCCCGCCGCGAGCAGGACCGCGACGATCAGGGCCGAGGCCCAGATCGGGAGGACCAGGGCGAGGGCCGCGATCACGGCGACGACGAGGGCCTGCGCGGCCAGGACGCCGACCAGGCCGGCGCCGCCGAACAGGCCGCCGCCCGCCCCGTACCGCTTGCCCTTCTGCGTCATCTCGGCGCGCGCGAGCCGCATTTCGTCGCGTACCAGCTCCGAGAGCTGCTGCGACGCCCGCGAGACGAGGTCGCCCACCGACGCGTCGGCGGCGCTGCCGTGGACCGGTCGTTGGATGGTGCTCATCGCGTCCTCTCTTCGTCCGTTCCCGCACTTCTCCTCTCCTGCGCCTGCTCGGTCGGAGCGTTTTCACACGGGCCCGTTCGCCCCCGGCGCCCCTCAGTCGCCCAGTACCTCCGCGAAGTGCCGGTTCACCGCGAGGAGTCCGCCGTCGACGCGGAGGACCGTGCCGGTGACCCAGGAGGCGTCCGGGGAGGCGAGGAAGGCGACGGCGGCGGCGATGTCCTCGGGGGTGCCGACGCGGCCCAGCGGGTAGACCCGCTCGGCGAGGGCCGCGAGGCCGGTCTCCTTGCCCTCCCACGCCCGGGTCGCGATCGTGCCCGGGTTGATCTGGTTGACCCGGACCCCGCGCGCCGCCGCGTCCCCCGCCAGGGTCCGGGTGAAGGAGGCGAGTCCGGCCTTGGCCGCGCTGTACGCGTGGTTGCCGAAGTCCGCCTCCGCGTTGACCGACCCGATCGTGACGATCGCCCCGCGCCCGCCCGCCGCCAGGTGCGGCAGCGCCGCCCGCGAGCAGCGCACCGCCCCCATGAACGTGACGTCGTGCTGGACGGCCCAGACCTCGTCCGGCTCCTCCTCGAAGCGGTCCCGGTCGGGGGCCACTGGCCCGAGCGCGTTGTTCACGAGGACGTCGAGGCCGCCGAAGGCCTCCACCGCGTACGCCACGGCCGCGTCCACCGACCCCTGGTCGGACACGTCGCAGCGTACGGCCTCCGCCCCCGGCACCTCCGCCGCCGTCGCCCGCGCCGCCTCCTCGTCCACGTCCGTGACGAGGACCCGCGCGCCCTCCGCCGCCAGGCGCCGCGCGGTCGCCGCGCCGATGCCGCGCGCCGCGCCCGTGATCAGTACTCCGTACCCGTCGAGTCGTGTCCCGAGGTCGATGCGTCCCGCATGCTCCGTGTGCTCCATGGGGTGATCACAGCATCGGCGGCGACGGCCGCGCCAGAGGACCGGGCAAGTGAAAGGGGTCGCCCGGCGCGCCCGTGATCACCTACTGTCGTGCCCATGGGTCAGCTCGTCGCCGTCGCGGTCATCACCGTCCTGGCCGTCATCAGCCCCGGCGCGGACTTCGCGATGACCGTCCGCAACAGCTATCTGTACGGGCGGACCGCCGGGGTCCTCGCCGCCGTCGGCATCGCCCTCGGCGTCCTCGTCCACGTCACGTACACCATGCTGGGCGTGGGACTGCTGCTCTCCAGGACCCCGGCGCTCTTCACCGCGATGAAGCTGATCGGCGCCGCCTACCTGGTGTACGTCGGCTACCGGACCTTCGTCACCAGGCCCCGGGCGGACATCGACCTGTCGGACGGGGGCGGGATGTCGAAGGCGGGGGCGCTGCGCACCGGCTTCCTGACGAACGCGCTCAACCCGAAGACCATGCTGTTCGTCCTGAGCACCTACACCCAGGTCGTCAGCGCCGACACCCCCGTCCTCCAGCAGGCCGGCTACGGCCTGTTCATGTCGCTCGCGCACCTGGTGTGGTTCTCGCTCGCCGCGCTGCTCTTCTCGCAGGAGAGCCTGCGCGCCCGGCTGCTGCGGCGGCAGACCGTGCTCAACAAGGCGATCGGCGCCGTGCTCGTC
Organism: Streptomyces cinereoruber; assembly: GCF_009299385.1. Taxonomy (NCBI): domain Bacteria; kingdom Bacillati; phylum Actinomycetota; class Actinomycetes; order Kitasatosporales; family Streptomycetaceae; genus Streptomyces; species Streptomyces cinereoruber. The sequence continues at coordinate 3,229,498 of NZ_CP023693.1, forward strand.
GGCCTCGGTGTCGTCCTCGCGCTGACGCCGTCGACGGCCTGACCGCCCGGGGTACGCATCAGGCCGTCGAGATCCGCTCCACGCGCGGCTCCGCGATCGCCCGGTAGTCCTCGGTGGAGAGGGCGAGCGAACGGTCCAGCCTGGCCGCGTTGAAGTAGAGCTCCGGGTGGACGAGAAGGTCCGGGTCCACGATCAGTTCGAGCCGCTCGTCGAAGGCGAAGGGCAGGATCGTGCCGCTCGGGGAGCCCGCGAGGTCCTCCGCGATCTCCGGGGAGGCGAAGGAGACGTACGTGCCGCCGTACAGCGCCTTCACCGCCGCCAGGTCGATCCGGCGGTCGCCGGGGACGACCGCCAGGACGAACCGCTTCTCCTTCTTGCCGATCTTGACCATCGCGATGATGCACTTGGCCGCCTGCGCGAGCGTGTTGCCCCGCAGCGCGCTGACCGCCTCGGTGGCGCCCTCGGGGGCGTGTTCGAGCACCCGGTGGGCGGCCCCGCGCTCTTCCAGCAGGGCGATCAGCTTCTCGTACGTGTCGGTCGTACCGGTCAGGGGTCCTTCGGTCCCCACGGCATCCGTGGTCATGCGGCCGCTCCTCGCTGTCTCGCGTCAACTCGCCTCTGTCACCTGCGGATCGACCCTACGCCCGCCACCGCCGCCACCGCACGCACGAGCGCCTGGGCGCGCGGGTCCGCCGTGACCGTCTTGCGCATGCCGTTGGTGACGTACCCGAAGGCGGTCCCGGAGTCGGGGTCCGCGAAGCCGAGGGAGCCGCCGCGGCCCGGGTGGCCGAAGGACGACGGGCCGAGGAGCGGCGAGGCCGGGCCGTGCAGCATGTGGCCGAGGCCGAAGCGGGTGCCGACGAGCAGCACGCGGTCCGGGCCCGCGGACTCCTCGGTACGGGCGAGGGCGAGCGTCTCCGGGGCGAAGAGGCGCTCGGCGCCGTCGACCGGGCCGAGGGTGGCGGCGTAGAAGCGGGAGAGGGCGCGGGCGGTGGCGACGCCGGCCGAGCCGGGGAGTTCGGCGGCCCGGTAGGCGGGGTCGTTCTCGTCGGGCTTCGGGTCGATGACGCCGAAGGCGCGGCGGGTGAGGGAGTCGGGGTCCCGGTAGGCCTCGGTGACCGCGCGCTTGGGGCGGAGCCTGAGCGCGCCGCTCCCGGGCGGTTCGACCTCCTCGACGGGGCCGATGCGGCCGACCCGGTGGGCCTCCGCGTCCGGGAGTCCGATCCACAGGTCGAGGCCGAGCGGGTCGGCGATCTCCTCCGCCACCCAGCGGCCGACGGTCCGGCCGGTGACGCGGTGGACGAGGCCGGAGAGCAGCCAGCTGAAGGTGTGGGCGTGGTAGCCGTGGGCGGTGCCGGGCTCCCAGACGGGGGCCTGGGCGGCGATCGCGGCCGTCGCCGTCGGCAGGTCGGCGGCTTCGGCGAGGGTGAGCGGCCGGTCGAGGACGGGGACGCCGGCCCGGTGCGCGAGGAGGTCCCGTACGGTCGCGCGGTCCTTGCCCGCCGCCTTGAACTCGGGCCAGTACGCGGCCACGGGGGCGTCCAGGTCGAGCAGGCCGCGCTGGTGGAGGAGCAGGGGGACGGCGGCGGCGACGCCCTTGGTGGCCGAGCGGACGACCTGGGCGGTGTCCTCGGTCCAGGGCGCCCCGCCACCGGCGCCGGCGCCGTCCGCGCCACCGCCACCCGCCTCTGCGGCCTCCCCGTCGCCGTCCTTCGCGCCCGCCCACAGGTCCACGACCCGCACGCCGTCGCGATGGACGGCGACGGCCGCCCCGCGCTCGCCGCGCTGTTCGAAGTTGCGCAGGAACGCGTCCCGGACGGGCTCCCAGCCCGCCGCCACCGTGCCCCGGACGTCCACGTTCCCGCTCCTCGCCTTGCCGTGCTCCGACCCCCCATGGTGCAACGCGGCACGTGGGGGGCCGATTCCGGGGCCTCGGAACGGCTCAGGCCACCGACTGAGGTACGAAGCCGAACGGCAGCTCCAGGCGGTGCCGGGCCATCAGCTCCCCGTCCGCGAGGAGCGCGCCGGTCGGCCCGTCGGCGGCGATGACGCCCTCGCTGAGGACCACCGCGCGCGGGCAGAGCTCCAGGGCGTACGGCAGGTCGTGGGTGACCATCAGGACGGTGACGTCCAGGGAGCGCAGGACGTCGGCGAGTTCGCGGCGCGAGGCCGGGTCCAGGTTGGAGGACGGCTCGTCGAGGACGAGGATCTCCGGCTCCGTGGCGAGGACCGTCGCCACGGCGACCCGGCGGCGCTGCCCGAAGGAGAGGTGGTGCGGGGGCCGGTCCGCGTACTCCGCCATCCCGACCCGCTCCAGGGCCCGCCGCACCACGGCGTCCAGTTCGGCGCCGCGCAGTCCGGCGGCGGCCGGGCCGAAGGCGACGTCCTCGCGGACGGTCGGCATGAAGAGCTGGTCGTCGGGGTCCTGGAAGACGATGCCGACCTTGCGGCGGATCTCGGCCATGTGCTTCCCGCCGACCGGGAGCCCGGCGACGGTGACGGTGCCCGCGCCGCCGGTGAGGATGCCGTTGAGGTGGAGGACGAGGGTGGTCTTGCCGGCGCCGTTGGGGCCGAGCAGGGCGACCCGCTCGCCGCGCCCGACGGTCAGGTCCACCCCGAAGAGGGCCTGGTGGCCGTCGGGGTAGGCGTACGCGAGGCCGCGGACGTCGAGGGAGGGCGGAGGGGTCATCGGAGGGTCCATCCCAGGAGGCAGATCAGGAGGGCGGTGAGCGGCAGCGCGGCGGCGTGCGCCCACTGGGCGCGGGTGGCGGTCGTCTCGTCCGGGACCGGCATGGTGCCGGTGTAGCCGCGGCTGACCATGGCCAGGTGGACCCGTTCCCCGCGCTCGTACGAGCGGATGAAGAGCGCGCCCGCGGACTTGGCGAGGACGCCCCAGTGGCGCACGCCCCGCGCCTCGAAGCCGCGCGAGCGACGGGCGACGGACATGCGGCGCATCTCGTCGGTGATGACGTCGCCGTACCGGATCATGAAGGAGGCGATCTGGACGAGGAGCGGCGGCAGCTTCAGGCGCTGGAGGCCGAGGAGCAGGGCGCGCAGTTCGGTGGTGGCGGCGAGGAGGACGGAGGCGGCGACGCCGAGGGTGCCCTTGGCGAGGACGTTCCAGGCTCCCCACAGGCCGGGGACGCTCAGCGAGATCCCGAGGACCTGCGTCTGCTCGCCGGGCACGACGAACGGCATGAGCAGCGCGAACGCGACGAACGGCACCTCGACGAGGAGCCGCCTCAGCAGGAAGCCGGCCGGGATCCGGGCCTTCGCCGCCACGGCCGTGAGGAGCGCGGCGTACGCGGCGAAGGCCCAGACGGCCTCGCGGGGCGTCGAGACGACGACCACGACGAAGCCGAGGGCGGCGACGATCTTGGTGTGCGGGGGCAGCCCGTGGACCGGCGAGTGCCCGTGCCGGTAGAGCTTGTGGGCGTGGCCCGCACCCATGTCAGGCGCTTTCCGGTGCGGCGGTGCGTCGGCGGCGGACGACCAGGAAGACGCCGGTGCCGGCGGCCAGGGTCGCGCCCACGCCGATGACGCCGGCCAGGCCGCCGGAGAGGCGCTCGGCGGCGATGCCCCGGACGCCGTAGTCGGCGAGCGGGGAGTCGGCGGTGGCGTGCTCGTACTCCTCGGCCTTGGCGTCGATGCCCTGGTCGGCGGCGACCTTCTCCAGGCCGTCGGGGCTGGCGGAGGCGTAGAAGGAGACGAAGCCGGCGAGGACGAGGGCGGTGACGACGCCGCCGATCCACAGCTTCCGGGGGGAGCCGGCGAAGGCCGGGGTGGCCGGGGTCGCGGGCGCGGCGTCGACCAGCTCGCCGCCCACCCGGAGCTTGAGCGGGGCGGTCAGGCCGCGCGCGCCGTACACCAGGTCGGGGCGGACGGCGAGGACCGCGCCGACGGTCAGCATGGTGATGACGGCCTCGCCGATGCCGATGAGGACGTGGACGCCGACCATCGCGGTGAGGACCTTGCCGAGGGGGACGTCGGTGGTGCCGCCGACCGCGTATACCAGGGTGAAGGCGGCGGCCGAGGCCGGTACGGAGACGAGCGCGGCGACGAAGGAGGCGAGGGTCACCGAGCGGCGGGTGCGCGGCAGGACCAGGACGAGGCCCCGGAAGAGCGCGTAGGCCGTGACGACGGTGACGACGCCCATGACGTCGATGTTCACGCCGAGGGCGGTGAGCCCGCCGTCCGCGAAGAGGACGCCCTGCATGAGCAGGACGACCGCGATGCACAGGACGCCGGTCCAGGGGCCGACGAGTATCGCGGCGAGCGCGCCGCCGAGGAGGTGTCCGCTGGTCCCGGCGGCGACCGGGAAGTTCAGCATCTGGACGGCGAAGACGAAGGCCGCGACGAGCCCGGCGAGCGGAGCCGTCCGCTCTCCCCCGTGGCCTTCGGCACGGGAGGCGCCCCCAAGCTCGCGGCGGGCCCCGCGCAGGCTGACGGCGACGGCGCCGGCGGCGACGACACCGGCGACGGCCGATACGGGGGCGTTGATGAATCCGTCAGGTACATGCACGTCGGCATGATGGGCGCTCCTGCGAAGGGCTTGCAAGAGCGCATGGGTCACATCATGGCCGCACCTTTCCCCGCATGAGCCGTGCGATCACGGGGAAGAAGTGCCACATTGGCTTATAGAAGGACAAAACGTCAGGAGCCACCGATGGCCACCGCCCCTGCCCCCGCCGTCGACGACCGTGCCAAGGGTCGGATCATCACCGACGCCCCGCTCTCCCGACCCGTCCCGGTGGCCCTGCGCTACGACCCCGGCTACTCCCCCGCGACCGTCCGGTTCGTCTTCCCCGGCGCCGTCGAGTGGTCCTTCCCGCGCGCCCTCCTGGAGACGGGTCTGCGGACCCCGACCCGGCGCGGCGACATCGGCGTCTGGCCGTGCGGCCGGGTGCAGACGGTGGTCGAGTTCCACACGGAGGAGGGGGTGGAGGTGGTCCAGTTCGACACGGCCGCCCTGCTCCGCTTCCTCCGCCACACGTACTCCTCCGGCCCCGCCGGGGCCTCCCGTACGGCGGGCACGCGAACGCCGTCGGCGCGTCGCTGAGACGACACGCCGACGGCGTCGGGGGTACTGCCGGAGGCCTCAAGGGCCGAAGGCGTCAGGAGCCGGAGGCGTCAGACCTTCACGAGGTCCGGCTTCTCCTCCGAGCCGGCCCCGTCGACGTGCTTGGCGAGGCCCTCGCCCTCCACGTCCACGTTCGGCAGGAGCCGGTCCAGCCACTTCGGCAGCCACCAGGCCTTGTGGCCGAGCAGCGCGAGGACGGCCGGGACGATCGCCATGCGGACCACGAAGGCGTCGAAGAGGACTGCGACGGCCAGGCCGAAGCCGATCATCTTGATCATCTGGTCGGTCATCCCGATGAAGCCGGAGAAGACCGCGATCATGATCACCGCGGCGGCGGTGACCACCCGGGCGCTGTGCCGGAAGCCGGTCACGATCGCCTCGCCGGGACGCTCGCCGTGGACGTACGCCTCCCGCATCCGGGTGACGAGGAAGACCTCGTAGTCCATCGCGAGGCCGAAGACGACGCCCACCATGAAGATCGGCATCATCGACATGATCGGGCCGGTCTGCTCGACCCCGAAGAGGCTGCCGAGCCAGCCCCACTGGAAGACCGCGACGACCGCGCCGAGGGCCGCGACCACCGAGAGCAGGAAGCCGAGGGCCGCCTTCAGGGGGACGAGGACCGAGCGGAAGACCAGGGTCAGCAGCAGGAAGGCGAGGCCGACGACGAGGGCCAGGTAGGGCACCAGGGCGTCGTTCATCTTCTGCGAGAAGTCGATGTTCATCGCGGTGGCGCCGGTGACGAGGACGTCGTCGCCGGTGGCGCCGCGGATGTCGTGGACCAGGTTCTCGGTGGCGACGGAGGACGGGCGGTCCTTCGGGACCACCGTGATCATCGCGGCGTCGCCGGCCTTGTTCGGGGTCGCCGGGGTGACGGCGGCCCAGCCTTCGAGCTTCTTGATCGCGGAGACGGTCTTGTCGGCGGTGGCCTTGTCGCCGTCCACGACGACGAGCAGCGGGCCGTTGAAGCCGGGGCCGAAGCCGTCGGACAGCATGTCGTACGCCCGGCGCTCGCTGGTGGAGACCGGCTTGGCGCCGTCGTCCGGCAGGCCCATCTCCAGGGAGGCGGCGGGCACGGCGATCGCGCCGAGGCCGAGGACGCCGACGAGGAGCACGAGCACGGGGCGGCGGATGACGAAGCGGGCCCAGCGGGTGCCGCCGTTCGGCTTGCCCTCCTTGGCCTCCTCGCCGGTGGCGGCGCCCTCGCCCGCACCGGCCTCCGCGCCCTTGCGCTGCTTGCGGCCCAGGACCTTGTCGCCGGCGAAGCCGAGCAGGGCCGGGATCAGGGTGAGCGCGATGAGGACGGCGATGACGACCGTGCCGGCGGCGGCGAAGCCCATCTTCGTCAGCATCGGGATGTTGACGACGGCCAGGCCGACGAGGGCGATGACGACGGTGAGTCCGGCGAAGACGACGGCGGAGCCGGCCGTGCCGGTCGCGCGGCCCGCGGCCTCCTCCTTGTCGCGGCCCTCGGCCAGCTCCGCGCGGTAGCGGGAGACGATGAAGAGGGCGTAGTCGATGCCGACCGCGAGGCCGATCATCATCGCGAGGGTGGAGGTGGTGGAGCCGAGGTCGAGGACGTTGGCGAGCGCCGTGATCGAGGAGACGCCGATGCCGACGCCGATGATCGCGGTGAGCAGCGGGAGTCCGGCGGCGACGAGCGAGCCGAAGGTGATGACGAGCACGATGCCGGCGATGACCACGCCGACGATCTCGCCCGCGCCGGTCTCGGGCATGGTCTGGAGGGCGTCGCCGCCGACCTCGACCGTCAGGCCCTTGCCCTGCGCCTGCTCGCCGGCCTGCTTCAGGGCCTCGCGCGTCCCGTCGGTCAGCTCCATGGCGTTGACCTTGTACGCCACGGAGACGTAGGCGGTGGAGCCGTTCTGGGAGACGGCCTGCGTGGTGTACGGGTCGGCGACCGAGACGATCTGGTCCGAGCCCGACTTGAGCGCGGCGACGGTCTCCTCGACGACGGCCTTGTGGGCCGGGTCGGTCACCTTCCGGCCCTCGGGGGCCTTGAAGACGATGCGGGCGGTGGCCCCGTCGGCCCCGGCGCCCGGGAACCGCTCTTCGAGCAGGTCGAAGGCGCGCTGGGCCTCGGTGCCGGGGATCGAGAAGGAGCTGGAGGTGGCGGCGGGCGCGGTCGCGGCGCCGACGCCGGCGAGCGCGAGGAGCGCCACCCAGAGGAGGGCGACGAGCCGTCGGCGCCGGAAGGCGGAACGACCGAGCTTGTACAGGAACGTGGCCACGGGGGCGTACTCCCGGTGTTGAGGGACAAGGGCATGGGGAGCCGGCCCGACGGCGTGAGCGGCGCGACGTCAGGTGGAGAGGGTGGTGCCGGGGCCTCCGGGGAGGCGGCCCCGTGGGGCTCAGACGCCGAGTGAGGGGAGCACGACGGCGTCGACGTAGACGCTGAGGAACGCGTGGTCGACCGGCTGATCCTCGATCAGCGGGCGGGCGACGAACGCGCCGATCAGCATGTGCGGGACGAGCTTCAGCGCCGGGTTCCCGGCGTCGACCTCGCCCCTGCGGACCGCCCGGCGCAGCACTTCCTCGAAGCCGTTCATCTCGGGTTCGATGAGGAGTTCGCGCAGCGCCCGGTGCAGGTCGGGGTTGTCGTGGACGGCATGGGCCAGACCCCGCATCAGCGCGGAGTCCTTCTCCATCTGGCAGTCGTCGGTCCGTTCGAGCATCTCCCGGAAGTCGCCGCGCAGCGATCCGGTGTCGATCTCGGAGAGGTCGGACGGCTTGTTGGCGCGCAGCGCCCGGGCGACCAGCTCGGGCTTGCTCCCCCACTGGCGGTAGAGGGTGGCCTTGCTGGAGTGGGTGCGGGCGGCGACGGCGTCCATGGTGAGGGCGTCGTAGCCGACCTCGCGGAGGAGGTCGAGCACGGCCGCGTACAGCTCGGACTCCCGCTCGGGGGTGAGCCTGCTGCGTGCCATGCCGTGTCTCCTGCCCAGCGGATCGACAGAGTGCGAACGAAACCGTTTCGTACAGTACGACGGTACCCCCGCCTCCAGCGAAACGAAACCGTTTCGTACGTGTTCTGAGCCACACCCGGACCACGTACCCGAAGACGCCCGCAAACACGTACGAGTTGCCACGCCCCCTCCGCGCGGAAAGCATGGGGAGGTGAGTGACGACGTCGCGTATCTCCGCTTTCCGCACCTCCACGACGACCTGCTGTGCTTCGCCGCCGAGGACGACCTCTGGGTCGCCCCCCTCCCGGCCGAAGGGGAGCACCCCGGCCGGGCCTGGCGGCTCACCGTCGACCGGACCCGGGTCGGGCACCCGCGCTTCTCGCCGGACGGACGCCACATCGCGTACACGAACTGGCGCAGCCTCGACCCCGAGATCCACCTCGTGCCGGTCGGCGGCGGGGCCGCCCGGCGGCTGACCTACTGGGGCTCCACCGACACCCGGGTCTGCGGCTGGACGCCCCCCGACAAGGACGGCCGCTCCGACATCCTGGCCGTCTCCTCGCACGGTCAGCCCTTCTCGTACTACTCCTGGGCCTACACCGTGCCCACCGACGGCACCCCGGGCCGCCGGCTGCCCTGGGGGCCGGTCTCCGACATCACCGTCACCGACGACATCACCGCCCCCGGCCACGACGGCGAGCGGTGCACGCTCCTGCTCACCGGCAAGCCGCCGCACGAGCCCGCCGCCTGGAAGCGGTACCTGGGCGGCGCCACCGGCCGGCTCTGGCTGCACGGCACGCGGCTGCTGGCCGACCTCGGCGGGCACCTGGACTGCCCGATGGCCGTGGGGGGCCGGATCGCGTTCCTCTCCGACCACGAGGGCGTCGGCAACCTGTACTCCTGCCGGCCCGACGGCACCGACCTGCGCCGCCACACCGACCACGACGACTTCTACGCCCGGCACGCCTCCAGCGACGGGCGGCGGGTCGTCTACCAGTGCGCGGGCGAGCTGTGGATCGTGGACGCCCTCACCCCCGACTCGCGCCCCCGCCGCCTCGCAGTGCGGCTCGGCGGCCAGCGGGTCGGCCGGCGGTGCTACCAGGTGCCCGCCGCCCACCACATCGACTCCCTCTCCGTGGACGAGACCGGCCGGGCCAGCGCCGTCTCCGTCCGGGGCAGCCTGTACTGGCTGACGCACCGCGACGGCCCGGCCCGCACGATCATCGACTCCCCCGGCGTCCGGGTCCGGCTGCCCGAGATGCTCGGCAGCGGCGGCCAGGTCGCCTACGTCACCGACGCCGACGGCGAGGACGCCGTCGAGGTCGCCCACCTGCCGCGCGCCAGCGGCGACCGGCCGCCGCGCCGGCTCGCCTCCGGGGACCTCGGGCGGATCGAGGAGCTGGTCTCCGACCCGGACGGCGAGCGGCTCGCCCTCGCCTCCCACGACGGCCGGCTCCTCCTCCTCGACGCGACCGAGGAGTCCAACGGCGAGGTCACCGAGCTGATCAGGTCCGTCAACGGGCCCGTCCGCGACCTCGCCTTCTCCCCCGACGGCGACTGGCTGACCTGGTCCCACCCCGGCATCGGCCGCTCCCTGCGCTCGATCAAGATGGCCCGGATCTCCGGCCCCGGCGCCCGCACGGTCGTGGACGTCACCAACGGGCGCTTCGAGGACGAGAACCCGGTCTTCACCCGGGACGGGCGCTACCTCGCCTTCCTCTCCTGGCGCGGCTTCGACCCGGTGTACGACGTGCACACCGGCGACCTGTCGTTCCCGCTGGGCTGCCGCCCCTACCTCGTACCGCTCTCCTCCGCGACCCCGTCCCCGTTCGCGCTGCTCCCGGACGGGCGCCCGGCGGCCGGCGGCCTGGACCCGGCCGACGACGACACGGCCCCGGCCGAGGGCACGGTGACGGTGGAGATCGAGGGCCTGGCCGAGCGGGTCACGCCGTTCCCGGTGGCCGCCTCCAAGTATTCCGCGCTGCACCCGGTCAGCGGCGGCGGCCTGGTCTGGCTGCGCTGGCCCATCTCGGGCGCGCTCGGCGAGACCTTCGCCAACCCGGCCGACACCTCGGGCCGCCCCACCCTGGAGCACTTCTCCATCACCAAGGCCCGCAAGAGCGAACTCGCCTCCGACCTGGACTGGTTCGCGGTCAGCGGCGACGGCACCCGACTGGTCGTCGCGGACGAGGGCGAGCTGCGGGCGGTGCCCGCGACCGAGGCCGGGGACGGCGACTCGACCGTCTACCTGGACCTGCGGCGCATCCTGCACGAGGTCGACCCGGGCGCCGAGTGGCGGCAGGCCTTCGACGAGGCCGGGCGGATCGTCCGCGCCTACTTCTGGGAGCCCGGCATGGGCGGGGTGGACTGGACGGCGGTCCTCGACCAGTACCGGCCGCTGGTCGAACGGGTCGCGTCCCCCGACGAGTTCGCCGACCTGCTGCGCGAGGTCATGGGCGAGCTGGGCACCTCGCACGCGTACGTCACCCCGGCCCGCCGCAACGAGGGCCCGCCGCACTACCAGCGGCCCATGGGCCTGCTCGGCGCCAACCTCGTGCCCCGCGAGGCCGGCTGGACGGTGAAGCGGATCCTGCCCGGCGAGTCCTCCGACTCCAAGGCCCGCTCCCCGCTGGCCGGTACGGGCATCCGCGAGGGCGCCGTCCTCACCCACGTCGACGGGCGGCCCGTGGACCCGGTCACCGGCCCGTACCCGCTGCTCTCCGGCACCGGCGGCACCACCGTCGAGCTGACCTTCACCCCCGCCGAGGGCGAGGGGCGCGCCCGGCGCGTCGCCGTCGTCCCGCTCGTGGACGAGCGCCCGCTGCGCTACCAGGACTGGGTCGCCAAGCGCCGGACCGTGGTCCGCGAGCTGAGCGGCGGGCGCTGCGGCTACCTCCACATCCCCGACCTGGGCGGCTCCGGCTGGGCCCAGTTCAACCGCGACCTGCGCATGGAGGTCTCCCGGCCGGCCCTCATCGTGGACGTGCGCGGCAACGCGGGCGGCAACATCAGCGAGCTGGTCATCGAGAAGCTGACCCGCCGGATCCTCGGCTGGGACCTCACGCGCAACGCCCAGCCCGTCAGCTACGCCTCCAACGCGCCGCGCGGCCCCGTCGTCGCCCTCGCCGACGAGGCCACCTCCTCCGACGGCGACATGATCACCGCCGCGTTCAAGCTGCTCGGCCTCGGGCCGGTCGTCGGGCAGCGCACCTGGGGCGGGGTCGTCGGCATGACCGGCCGCCACCGGCTCGGGGACGGCACGCAGATCACGGTGCCGATGAACGCGGCCTGGTTCCCCGAGTACGGCTGGTCCCTGGAGAACCACGGCGTCGAGCCCGACCTCGCGGTCCTGCGCACCCCCCTGGACTGGGCGGAGGGCCGCCACGCCCAGCTGGACGACGCGGTCCACGTCGCCCTCGCGCTCCTCGCGGAGACCCCGGCGGCGAGCCCCCCGGCGTACGAGGACCTGCCGGACCGCTCCCGGCCGAAGCTGCCGCCGAGGCCGGAGGGGTAGGCCCCGGAACCCCTACCCGGCCCCGTACGCCAGATCCAGCTCGTACGAGGTGCCCGGCCGGCCGTCCAGCACCACGCTGCCGACCGCGCCGAACCCGATCCGCCCGAGCACGGCCCTCGACCCCGGGTTGTCGAGGGTCGTGACGGCGGTCAGCCGGCTCAGCCCGTACTCCTCGCGGGCCAGCCGGCACACCTCCCGCACCCCGGCCGTCGCCGTCCCGCGCCCGGCGGCCCGCTCGGCGACCCGGTAGCCCAGCTCGGCGCTCCCGTCGGCGACGTCGACCAGGTTGAACCGCCCGAGGACCTCCCCGCCCTCCCCCACGAGCACGTGGAGGTGGACCGTCCCGGCCTCCTGCTCGTCGAGCAGCGCCCGGTGCCGCTCCTCGAACCCGGCGAAGTACGCGTCGCCCCGGTCGGGCACGGACGCGGCGAAGTAGGCCCGGTTCTCCCGCTCGAAGACGAGCAGGGCGGGGGCGTGGTCGGGTCGGAGTCGTTCGAGTGCGGCCATGGGCGCCACCGTACGGAGAACCGGGGCGCGGGACGAGCGGTTTCGCTCCGGACCACGGGCGCGCGTGGAGGGGGCGGCCCTCGCGGGCGAACGCGCGGAAGGGCGCACCCGGCGTGCCGGGTGCGCCCTTCGCGTGGAACAGCCGGGTCAGGCCTGGCGGTTACGGGCCCGGTCCGCGCGGTCCTGGACCTGCTGGCGGGCGTCGCGGGCCTCGTCACCGGAGCGCTCGCGGCCCTGGGAGGCGCGCTCGGACGCCTCGTCCCTGGCCTTGCCCATGGCCTCGTTGGCCTGGTTCTTGAGCTGCTCGGCCTTGCCCTTGAACTGGTCCTTCATACCCATCGAAGTTCTCCTAGCGAGGTGGGGGACGTCGTGTCCCCGGCCTCGATCAGCCTCGCACGGGCGGACATTCCACGCATTTCGATCAGTCACGGACCGTGAACCCCGGGCCCCGCCCAGGCCTTCTCCGCCCGGACCCTCTCCGTTCAGACCTTCTCCGTCCGCTCCTGCTCGTCGGCCGCGCCGCCCGCCCCCACGAGCCCCTTCGAGACCGAGCCGAGGCGCGGCTCGAAGCGCTTCATCTCGCGCTGCCCCACGGTCGCGATCACGCCGGGCAGGTAGCCGCGGATCGACTGCATCCCGCGCAGCCACCACTGGGCGTAGACGTGCGGCGAGCGCCGCTCGATGCCCGCGACGATCCGGTCGACGGCCGGGCCGAGGGGGTACGTGCGGTTCGACGGCCACGGCAACCGCTGGCGCAGCTCCCGCATGACGTCGTCCTGGTCGGCGCCGCGCACCATGTCCGTGTCGGTCCAGGAGAGGTAGCCGACGCCGACCTTCACGCCCTTGTACGCGACCTCGGCGCGCAGGCTGTGCGCGAAGGCCTCGACGCCCGACTTGGAGGCGCAGTACGCCGTCATCATCGGGGCCGGGGTGATCGCGGCGAGCGAGGCGATCTGGAGGAAGTACCCGCGGGACTCCATGAGGACGGGCAGGAACGCCCGGGCGGTCACGGCGCCGCCGATCAGGTTGACCTCGATGACCCGCCGCCAGGAGACCGGGTCGGAGTCCACGAACGGGCCGCCGGACGCGACACCGGCGTTGGCGACGACGATGTCGACCTTCCCGAACCGCTCCTTCACCTCGGCCGCGACCCGGGCCATCGCCTCGTGGTCGGTGACGTCGGCGTGCCACCAGTCGGCCTCCGTGTGGAGCCGGCCCGCGACCTCCTTGAGCTGCTCGGGCTCCAGGCCGACGAGCGCGATCTTCGCGCCGCGCGCGGAGAGCTTGCGGGCGAGGAGTTCGCCGACGCCGCGGGCCCCTCCGGTGACGACCGCGACCTGTCCTTCGAGACCGACCCTGCTCATGCGTCCTCCTTGGCGTTCACGGTGGTGGTGTCCTTCACGCCCAGGTACGTGAGGGTCAGTTCGCGGATCTGCGCGGTGACGGCCTCGGGGGCCTCCACCGGGGTCATGTGTCCCATGCCGGTCAGCTCGACCAGGCCCGTGCAGTGCGGCAGCGCCTCGGCCATCGCGCGGGAGTGGGCGGCCGGGGTGAGCCGGTCGGCGGTGCCGACGAGCACGGCGACCGGCAGCCGCAGCGCCCGCACGCCCCGTTCGAGGTCGAGCCCGGCGAGGACCTGCGACCAGCCGTGGCGCGGGCCGCGCGGGCAGGCGTGCACGATCCGGGCGCAGGCGTCGACCTTCTCGGGCGCCGAACCGGGGCCCATCGTCGCGTACTTGAGGATCTTCTTCGAGACGGCGTTGACCGGCCCGAGCGGCGCCTTGGAGCCGAGGACGGCCGCGGTGAGGCGGGTGCGCAGGCCGCCGGGCCCCAGCGGTACGACGGTGGCCTCGGCGGTCAGCCGGGAGGGGCCGGTGGAGCAGAGCAGGACGGCGGCGGCGTGGTCGCGCAGGCCGTGGCGCTCGGCGGCGGCCATGATCGTCATGCCGCCCATGGAGTGGCCGGCGAGGACGGCCCGCTCACCGGTGGCGAGGGTGGCGGAGAGCACCGCCTCCAGGTCGTCGGCGAGCGCGGTGGTCGAGTAGCCGCCGGGGCCGGGGTCGGGCGAACGCCCGTGGCCGCGCTGGTCGTAGGCGATGACCCGGTGGTCGGTGGCGAGGGCCCGGATCTGCTCGGCCCAGAAGGCGACGGAGCAGGTCCAGCCGTGGGCCAGGACGACGGCGGGGGCGCCCTCGGGGCCGTACACCTCGACGTGGATGCGGGAGCCGTCGGTGGAGGTGACGGTGAGTTCGCGGGCCCCGGGGAGCGGGGTCAGGTGCCGGTTCGCGGTGCGGTCGCTCACTTGGCGGCCTCCTTCTTCGTGCGGGAGGGGCGGGACGCGGCGGCGGGGGCGGTCCTGGGCGCGCGGATCACCTCGTACTCGGAGAGGTCGACCTGCCGGGTCTCGCGCCGGAACTCGCCGGTGGTGCCGGGCCAGAGGGTGGTGTTGCGGCCGTTGGCGTCGAGGTACCAGCTCTCGCAGCCGCCGGACTTCCAGACGGTCCGCTCCATCCGGGCCTGCACCTTGCGGTTCCAGGCGTTCACGGCGGAGGGCCGGGCGGCGAGGGCGGTGCGGCCGCCGAGGACGTTGAGCTGGCGCAGGTAGTCGGCCATGTAGTTCAGCTGGGACTCGATCATCAGGATCATCGAGGAGTTCCCGAGGCCGGTGTTGGGGCCGATGATCGTCATCCAGTTGGGGAAGCCGGCGGCGGTGGCGCCGCGCAGCGACTCCATGCCGTCCTTCCAGACGTCGGCGAGCGAGCGCCCGTCGGCCCCGATGACGCGCGGGGCGATCGGCATGTCGGTGACGTGGAAGCCGGTGCCGAAGACGATCGCGTCGACCTCGGTCTCGCTGCCGTCGGCGCCGACCAGGGTCGAGCCGCGGACCTCGCGCAGACCGGAGGCGACGACGTCGACGTTGGGCTGCGCGACCGCCGGGTAGTACGTGTTCGACAGCAGGATGCGCTTGCAGCCGATGCGGTACGAGGGGGTCAGCTTGGCCCGCAGCGCCGGGTCCTTGACCGCCCGGGCGATGTTGGCCCTGGCGAGCTTCTCGACCAGGCCCAGCTCGCCGGGGTGCTTGGTGAAGGCGCCGACCTGGAGCTCGCGGATGCCCCAGAGCAGGCCGCGGCGGAGGGTCGCGGTGAAGGGCAGGGCGCGGTGCAGCCGGCGCTCGGCGCCGGTGATGTTCCGGTCCATGCGGGGCATGACCCACGGGGGCGTGCGCTGGAAGAGCGTGAGCCTGCGGACCTGCGGCTGGATCGCGGGCACGATCTGGATGGCGGAGGCGCCGGTGCCGATCATGGCGACGCGCTTGCCGGTGAGGTCGTAGTCGTGGTCCCAGCGGGCCGAGTGGAAGACCTTGCCGGGGAAGTCGGAGAGCCCCGGGATGTCGGGGATCTTGGGGTCGGAGAGCGGGCCGGTCGCGGAGACGACGACCTCGGCGCTGAAGGACCCGGAGTTGGTCTCGATCTCCCACCTCAAGGCGTCGGCGTCCCACTCCATCCGCAGCACCTCGTGGTTCAGGCGCAGGTGCGGCCGGATGCCGAAGGTGTCGGTGACGTGCTCCAGGTACGCGCGGATGTGGCGTTGTCCGGAGAAGGTGCGGGGCCAGTCCGGGTTGGGCGCGAAGGAGAAGGAGTAGAGGTGGGAGGGGACGTCGCAGGCGCAGCCGGGGTAGCTGTTGTCGCGCCAGGTGCCGCCGACGGAGTCGGCCCGCTCCAGGACCACGAAGTCGGTGATCCCCTCGCGGCGCAGCCGGACGGCGGCCCCGAGGCCCCCGAATCCCGATCCGATCACCGCCACCCGTGCGTGCTCGTGCTTCGCCATGCCGCCTCCCGTGCGCCCGGCCCGATTCCGCCAGCAATCACTGGCATGGTGGGGACTGTAGAGCAGCTCCCTACCGAGCGGTAGGGGTACGACGAGGGAAAGTTACCGGCGGTACAACATAGGCTGGCGGACGTGGCAGAAGGATCGGGTCCCGGAACGGGCGAACACGGGGGGCCGGGCGCGGGCGGCGCTCCGGCGGGCACGGGCGCCGGTGCGGCGGGCTCGGGGGCATCGGCGGGTGCACCGGCGGACACGGGCACGGGCCCGTCGGCGGGCGCACCGGCCGACGGGGGCGTGCGCGAGTACCGCATGGAGGAGCTGGCCGCGGCGGCCGGCATCACCGTGCGCACCCTGCGCTTCTACCGCGAGCGCGGCCTGATCCCGCCACCCCGCCGCGAGGGCCGGATCGCCTGGTACGACGAGCAGCACCTGGCCCGGCTGCGGACGATCGCCGCCCTCCTGGAGCGCGGCCACACCCTCAACGGCATCGCCGACCTCACCACCGCCTTCGAGAGCGGCCGGAACGTCCGCGAGGTCCTCGCCATCGACGTCCCCAGCGAGGAGGAGCCGGTCCGGCTCACCCCCGAGGAACTGGCGGACCACTTCGCGAGCGAGGTCACGCCCGAGAACCTGGCCGCCGCCCTCGACCTCGGCTACCTCGTCACCGACGGCGAGGAGATCGTCCACATCAGCCGCCGGCTCCTGGACGTCTCCGCCGCGCTCGTCCGCGAGGGCGTGCCGCTCGCGGAGGTCCTCAAGGCGGGGGCGAGGGTCCGCGAGCACGCCGAGGCGCTCGCGGAGCTGTTCACCGAGCTGCTCCGCTCCCACGCGGCCGAGGAGGACCTGTGGCGGCTGCGCCCGCTCGCGAAGAGCGTGGTGGAGGCGGAGCTGTCGATGGCCCTGGACCGCCGCCTGCGCGACAGCCCCTGAGACCTCCGGCCTACAGGTCGTAGACCGCGGTGACGGGCGCGTGGTCGCTCCACCGCTCGTCGTGGGTGGCGGCCCGCTCGACGTACGCCTTCACGGCCCTGGCGGCGAGCCCCGGCGTGGCGATCTGGTAGTCGATGCGCCAGCCGCTGTCGTTGTCGAAGGCGCGCCCGCGGTAGGACCACCAGGAGTAGGGGCCCTCCTGGTCGGGGTGGAGCTCGCGGACGACGTCCACGTACCCGCCGTCGTCCCCGTCGAGGACCCGGCTCAGCCACTCCCTCTCGTCGGGCAGGAAGCCGGCCTTCTTCTGGTTGGCCTTCCAGTTCTTGAGGTCGGCCTCGCGGTGGGCGATGTTCCAGTCGCCGCAGACGACGACCTCGCGCCCCTCGGCGGCGGCCCGGGCCCGGAGGTCCTTCAGGTACGGCAGGAACTCGCCCATGAAGCGGTACTTCTCGTCCTGGCGCTCGGTGCCGACCTCACCGGAGGGCAGGTAGAGGCTGGCGACGGTCACGCCGGGCAGGTCGGCCTCGACGTACCGGCCGCTGTCGGCGAACTCCAGGCACCCGAAGCCGACCCGGACCGCGTCCGGCTCGCGCCGGGTGTAGAGGGAGACGCCGGCCCGCCCCTTGGCGGTGGCGGGGGCGTGCACGGCGAACCAGCCCTCGGGCGCCCGCACCTCCGGCGGCAGCTGGGCCTCCTCGGCGCGCACCTCCTGGAGGCAGAGGACGTCGGCGGAGGTCCCGGCCAGCCACTCGACGAAGCCCTTCTTGGCGGCGGCGCGGAGTCCATTGACGTTAGCTGTCGTGACAGTGAGCATCCCGGGAGAATACCGACACCCGCCACCCGCACACACGTACGATGAAACGCATGAACATCCGTCCCACCCCCTATGACCACCCCGACGCCGTCAAACTCAACGACGAGGTCCAGGCGGAGTACGCCGTCCGCTACGGCGACGAGGGCGACGTCACACCGCTGGACGCCGGGATGTTCGTCCCGCCCCGCGGCCTCTACCTGCTCGCGTACCACCCGGAGGGCCACCCCCTCGCCACCGGCGGCTGGCGCACGCAGGACGCGAACGACCAGGGGTACGCGGACGGCGACGCCGAACTCAAGCGCATGTACGTGATCCCCGAGGCTCGCGGCCTGGGCCTGGCCCGCCGCATCCTGGCGGCCCTGGAGGCCGACGCCCGCGCCGCCGGCCGCACCCGCATGGTCCTGGAGACGGGCACCGCCCAGCCGGAGGCCATCGCCCTCTACACCTCCAGCGGCTACGCCCCGTGCGTCAAGTTCGGCCACTACCGGGACTACGAGAACAGCCGCTGCTACGCGAAGCCCCTGGCCTGACGCGCCGGGCCCGTCAGCCGCCGCCCCCGCCCGCGGTGCGGCGGCGACGGTAGGCCCGCGCGGTGCCGAGTCCGATGAGGACGCTGGGGAGGACGACGAGGACCCCGTTGACGGTCGGGTCCTGATCGGCGATCAGGAGATCCGCCAGGGAGGACAGGGCGAAGACGCCGGCACCCGTCACCACCAGGAACAGCGCGAGCTCGTTCCACCGGTCCTTCGAGCTGTGGGTCACGCTCCGCATAGTGCCCCGGCCCGGCCCGGGGCTCCGCGTCGCCTCGCCGGAAAAGCGGGAATCCCGCCCGATCTTCCGATCGGACGGGATTCCGTTTGTCTGTGGACCTGTGGGGATTTGAACCCCAGACCCCCTCGATGCGAACGAGGTGCGCTACCAGACTGCGCCACAGGCCCTTGCGACGTGTGAAACATTAGCACCCCGATCGGCGAGAACAAAAATCGCTTCCGCCGCAGGTCAGCCGAGGGCGTCGGGGACGGCTCCCCGGATCAGCTCGTGCCGGTACCGCCACCTGATCTCGGTCAGGGCGTCCTCCGCCTCCCGGCGGATGTCGGGGTGGGGATGGTCGAGGAACCGCTTGGCGAGCGGTATCGCCGCCTTGTCGTACGTGGAGCCGAGGGCCGACAGGACGTAGGCGAGGAGCGGGGGGTCGAAGCGGTCCGCCGCGTCGGCGAGCGGTTCCACCAGCGGGAGGGGGAGCGTGTAGCGCGTGCCCGCCGTACTGATCGCGTGCAGGGCGGCTTCCACGACGCCCCTGTCCTCGTCGTCGGACAGGGCGATCCGGGCCATGCGTCCGACGATCCGTTCGGTGTCCTCCTGCGTCAGCGGGGCCGGTTCCAGGAGGTCGCTGATCTCGTCCAGGCGGAAGTCCCGGTGCGGCGTGGCCGGGTCGTCGAATTCCCTCCAGGCCTTCTCGATCCGGGCCGTGAGGCGCGCGTATCCGTCCATGTCCATGGGCGGGAGCTCAGGGCCCGCCCCGCCGGGGTCACTCGTTGGCGGCCCGGGGGCGGTCGTCGTCCGCGTACTGGTCGAAGAGGGGGGTGCGGCCGTGGTCGCGGTCGCGGCGGGGGGCGGCCGGGCGCTTGCGGGGGGACGGGGCGGGGGCCGGGTCGGCCGCCGTGGAGGAGCGGGCCGCGCTCCAGGTCTCCGGATCCGTGATGTCGACGCCGCCCGACGCGCGCGGGGCGACCGGGGCGGTGACGTACGTGGGCAGCGGGACCGGGACCGGGTCCCAGCTGTCGCCGCGGGCCGGGCGGCGCTCGCGCTGCTGGTCCACCCACTCGGCGTGGTCGGTCTGTTCGACCAGGGCGCGCCGGTCCGCCTCCTGCGGGGAGACCGCCGGGGCCGTCGCGGGCGCCTGGTCGGCCTCCGGTTCGGGCGTCGGGGCGGGGCGGCGGCTCTCGCGCAGCCGGGCGGCCGCCGCCTCGGCGCGGCGCCGGTCCATCACGTACACGAAGCGGCGCCGCTCCTGGATCCGCAGGTGGACGATGTACGCGCTGAGGAGCAGGGCGGGGACGGCCGGCGCCCACAGGAAGGGGAGGCCGCCGACGGCCGCGACGACCGCGCCGAGGGTGAAGGCGAGGAAGAGGACGATCGTGGTGCGGCGGCGCCGGGCGAGGACCTTGCCGCGGCGGGCGCGCTCGGCGGCGCCCCGTTCCGCCCCGGGACCCGCGGGCGCGGGTTCGGGGTCCGGCGCGCGGTCCGGGAGTTCCAGGCGCGCCTCCGTCCTGGCCGCGGGCGCGGAGAAGGCCCGGACGTCGACCGAGCTGAGGTGCTCGGTCGCCGCGTCCGGGTCCACGTCGGGTGCCGGGCCCTGCGCCGTACGGTCCCGCTCCTTGAGCTCCTTGGCGTAACGGCGTTCCATGCCCGCCCGTCCGGAAAGCAGCCGGATGGCGGTGCTGAAGCGTTCCGTCGGACGGGCTTCGTTCAGCTCGTCCTGCCTGCGGAGCCACATCGGTACCAAGTAGGCGGCCCAGGCCCCGACGATGACTGCATAGATGAGGCCGCTGCTGCTCACGGTTCACACGGTAGAGGGGTTCACGGGAGGCCATAGGCCAATTGGCCCGGTGTGTCGCACGATCTGGCTGATATCACTGAACTTTTTTGTGATTGTTCAGATCGATTGACCGTCAACTCCCGACTGAATTCGAACACTTATTTCATTCTTGCCTGGCGCCAGCGCCTCAGCAGTCCTTCCGACACCTCTTCCACCGTGAGTGCGAAGACCAGATGGTCCCGCCACGCCCCGTCGATGTGGAGGTAGCGGGGCCGCAGCCCCTCCTCGCGGAAGCCCAGCTTCTCCACGACCCGGCGCGAGGGGCCGTTCTCCGGGCGGATGCACACCTCGACGCGGTGCAGGCCGACCGTGCGGAAGCAGTGGTCCACGGCGAGCGCGACCGCCGTCGGCATCACCCCGCGCCCGGCCACCGCGCTGTCCACCCAGTACCCCACGTGCCCCGAGCACATCGAACCCCAGGTGATCCCGGCCACCGTCAACTGGCCGACCAGCCGCCCCTGGTACTCGATCACGAACGGCAGCATCCGGCCCGCGTTCGCCTCCGACCGCAGGTGGCGCACCATCTGACGGTAGGTCGGGCGCTGGGTGGCCGGGCCGCCCGGGGGCGGCGGCGGGACCGTCGCCTCCCAGGGGCGCAGCCACTCGCGGTTGCGCCGGTTCACCTCGCGCCAGGCCGCGTGGTCCCGCATCCTTATCGGTCGCAGGACCACCTCGCCGTCGGCGAGGACCGCGGGCCAGGACGGGATCACGACGGTCTCGGATGGTCGCCGCCGCGGATCTGGTCGACGGCGTGCCTCAGGAGCGGCTCCAGGACGGCCAGGCCGTCCCGCACGCCGCCCGACGAGCCCGGCAGGTTCACGATCAGGGTGCGGCCCGCGACCCCGGCGAGGCCCCGGGAGAGCGCCGCCGTCGGCACCTTCTCCCGGCCGTACGCGCGGATGGCCTCGGGGATGCCCGGGATCTCCCGCTCCAGGACGCGGCGGGTCACCTCGGGGGTCAGGTCGGTGGGCGAGATGCCCGTGCCGCCGGTGGTGACCACCAGGTCGTACCCGGCGTCCACGGCCGCCCGCAGCGCCGCCTCGACGGGCTCGCCGTCCGGGACGACCTGCGGGCCCTCGACCGCGAACCGCAGCGCGGTCAGGGCCTCGGCGATCAGCGGGCCGCCCTTGTCCTCGTACACCCCGGCCGACGCCCGGTTGGAGGCGGTGACGACCAGGGCCGAGTAGGCGTCCGCCGGGGTCTCCGCGGGCCCGGTGGGCTCCGGGTGCTCGTGGGTGCCCGCCACCCGTCCGGCGCGGGTCACGACTCGCCCCGCGTCCAGTGGCCCGACTTGCCGCCCGTCTTCTCCTCCACCCGCACGTCGGAGATGACCGCGCCCTTGTCGACCGCCTTCACCATGTCCACGACCGTCAGGGCCGCGACCGAGACCGCCGTCAGGGCCTCCATCTCGACGCCCGTGCGGTCCGTGGTCTTCACGGTCGCCAGGATCTCGACCGCGTCGTCCGCGACCGACAGGTCGAGCGTCACGCCCGAGACGGCGAGCGGGTGGCAGAGCGGGATGAGGTCCGGGGTCCTCTTGGCGCCCATGATCCCGGCGATCCGGGCGGTCGCGAGCGCGTCGCCCTTGGGGACCCCCTCGCCGCGCAGCAGCTCGATCACGCGCGGCGAGACGAGGACCCGTCCGCTGGCGCGCGCCGTGCGGGACGTGACGTCCTTCGCGGAGACGTCGACCATGCGGGCCGCACCCGCCTCGTCGATGTGGGTGAGACCTTGCTGCGTGCTCATGGCCGTGACACTCCCGGTCGCTGTGTGGGACGAGACACCGTACCCCCACACCGGCCCCCTCAGCCGAGGAGGACCACTTCCAGCTCGGCGCCCGGGTCCACGCTCTCCGTCTCCTCCGGGACCACGACCAGGCAGTCCGCGTGCGCGAGGGCCGCGATCAGGTGGGAGCCGGCACCGCCCACGGGAGTGACGGCGCCGGTCTCCCGGTCGTACACCCCGCGCAGGAACTGGCGGCGGCCCGCCGGGGAGCGCAGGGGGCCGTCCGCGTCGAGGACCGCGCGCACCCGGGGCCGGTGCAGGTCCTCCACGCCCATCAGGGCGCGGATCGCGGGCCGGACGAACAGCTCGAAGGAGACGTACGAGGAGACCGGGTTGCCCGGCAGGGCGAGCAGCGGGATCCGCTCGGCGCCGATCGCGCCGAAGCCCTGCGGCTTGCCCGGCTGCATGGCCAGCTTGCGGAAGTCGACCTCGCCGTCGGCGGTCAGCGCCTCCTTCACCACGTCGTACGCGCCGACGCTCACCCCGCCCGTGGTCACGAGCAGGTCCGCGCGGATGAGCTGGTCCTCGATGGCGGAGCGCAGCGACTCCGCGTCGTCGGCGACGGCCCCCACCCGGTAGGCCAGGGCTCCGGCGTCCCGGGCGGCGGCGGCGAGCGCGAAGCTGTTGGAGTCGTGGATCTGGCCCGGGCCCAGCGGCTCGCCCGGCTGGACCAGCTCGCTGCCGGTGGAGATGACGACGACCCGGGGGCGGGGCCGCACCCGGACCGTGCCGTGTCCGATGGCGGCGAGCAGGCCGATCTGCGGCGGCCCGAGGACCGTGCCGGCCGCCAGGGCGAGCTCGCCCGCGCGGACGTCGCTGCCCCGCGCGCGCACGTGGGCGCGGGCCTCGGCGGCGCGGTGCACCCGGACCTCGCCGGCGGCGCCCCCGGGGGAGGTGCTGGCGGCGCTCATGCCGGTGGCCGCGCCCCCGCCCGTGCCGCCGTCGGTCCACTCGACGGGGACGACGGCCTCGGCGCCGGGCGGCAGCGGGGCGCCGGTCATGATCCGGGCGGCCTGGCCGGGGCCGACCTCGGGCAGGCCGTCCGCGCCGGCCGCGACGTCGCCGATCACCGTGAGGACGGCGGGGAACTCCTCGGTGGCCCCGGCGACGTCGGCGACCCGGACCGCGTAGCCGTCCATGGAGCTGTTGTCGAAGGGGGGGAGCGCGACCGGCACCGTCACGTCCTCGACGAGGACGCAGCCCTGGGCGTCGAGGAGTTGCAGTTCGATGGGTTCGAGCGGGGTCACGGAGGCGAGGACGTCGGCCAGGTGCTCGTCGACCGTCCACAGGTCGCGGGCCGGGCCCGCGCAGGGGTCGGCGGCCCCCTTCCCGTGGTCGTGGTCGTCGTGGGACGGCGACGGTGCCGTGCTGCTGCTCAAGGCCTACATCTCCTCGCTGACGTATCTCCGGAGCCAGGCCCGGAAGTCCGGTCCCAGATCTTCACGTTCGCACGCGAGTCTGACAATGGCACGCAGATAGTCGCCCCGGTCGCCGGTGTCATAGCGGCGCCCCTTGAACACGACGCCGTGCACCGGGCCGCCGATCTTCTCGTCCGAGGCGAGCTTCTGCAGGGCGTCGGTCAGCTGGATCTCGCCGCCGCGGCCCGGTTCGGTCTCCCGCAGGGTCCCGAAGACGGCCGGGTCCAGGACGTAGCGGCCGATGATCGCGTAGTTGCTGGGCGCCTCGCCCGGGCCGGGCTTCTCGACCAGATCCGTCACCTTCACGACGTCCCCCTCGGCAGTGGCCTCGACGGCCGCGCAGCCGTACAGGTGGATCTGCGAGGGCTCGACCTCCATCAGGGCGATCACGCTGCCGCCCTCCCGCTCCTGGACCTCCACCATCCGCGCGAGCAGCGGGTCGCGCGGGTCGATCAGGTCGTCGCCGAGGAGGACCGCGAAGGGCTGGTCGCCGACGTGCGGGGCGGCGCACAGGACGGCGTGGCCGAGGCCGCGCGGGGCGCCCTGGCGGACGTAGTGCATGGTGGCGAGGTCGCTGGGCTCCTGGACCTTGGAGAGGCGCTCGGCGTCGCCCTTCCGGCTCAGGGCCTCCTCCAGCTCGTAGTTCCGGTCGAAGTGGTCCTCCAGGGGACGCTTGTTCCGGCCGGTGATCATCAGCACGTCGGAGAGGCCGGCCGCGACGGCCTCCTCCACGACGTACTGGATGGCCGGCTTGTCGACGACCGGCAGCATCTCCTTCGGCGTCGCCTTGGTCGCCGGGAGGAAGCGGGTGCCGAGGCCGGCGGCCGGGATGACAGCCTTGCTGATCCGGCCGAGCCTGGGGAGCGACTGATTCATGCGGTGCACCCTAACGGTTCGGAATGAGAGAAAGATGTGGCTCCGATTAACTTCCTCCACATAAAGGCAGTTACAAGAGCTTCGCGTATTCACAGAGGATCGCCATGACACCGGAGACGTCCGAAAAGACCTTGCTGCGCAGCCGACTTCTGGGGGCCCGCGCCGCGCTGCTCCCCGAATTCCTCGTGGAATCGGCCGAGTCCTTCGCCCGGCAGGGGGCGGAACTGCCCGAGCTGGCCGGGGCGTCGACCGTCGCCGCGTACGTGTCCGTGGGCCGCGAGCCGGGCACGCGCGCGCTGCTCGACGCGCTCCACGCGCGCGGGGTGCGGGTCCTGCTGCCGGTGCTGCTCCCGGACAACGACCTGGACTGGGCCGCGTACGAGGGTCCGGACCGGCTCGCGCGGGCGGGCCGGGGGCTCCTCGAACCGGTCGGGCCCCGGCTCGGCCCGGAGGCGGTGTGCGCGGCGGACGCGGTGCTGCTGCCGGGGCTCGCGGTGGACGCGCGCGGGATGCGGCTGGGGCGGGGCGGCGGCTCGTACGACCGGGTCCTCGCCCGGCTCGTGCGGGACGGGCGGGACCCGGCCCTGGTGGTCCTCCTCTACGCGGACGAGGTGGTCGGGCGGGTCCCGGAGGAACCGCACGACCACCCCGTGCACGCGGTGGTGACCCCGGAGGCGGTGATCCGTTTCCGGGCCGCCGCCGCGCCTACGGCTTGAGGACCGGCGCGTCCTCCGCCACGGCCTGATCGCTACGGCTTGAGGACCAGCGTGTCCTTCGTCGCCGCGTCCACGGCCTCCTTGCCGTAGGCCCAGTCGTACAGCTCGCCCTTCGCCCACGCGTCCGTCTGGTCGGTGTAGTGCGTGTGGAAGGCGTGGCCGGAGGCGCCGGTGAGGTTGATCCACCGGGACTTGTCCCAGTCGCCGACGTTGACGACCATCCGCATCGACGGCACCCAGATGACCTCGTAGCCGCCGGCCGCGTTCCAGCCGGTGGCGTCGACGGCCGCCTCGCCGCCGCCCAGGTTCCACGGGCCGCGGTTGAGGAGCCGCTGCACGACGCCGGGTCCGGCGGTGCCGAGGGTCTGGTTCTTCAGGGTCAGCTGGTGCAGCCGGCCCCAGCTCCAGGTGGAGACGTCCTTGCCGAGCTTGGCGGTCAGCTCCCAGCGCGCGTCCTTCATGGCGCGGGCGAGCAGCTGGTCACGGGTCTCGGTGGCCTGGTCGGTGCGGTTGCCCGGGGTGGTCCACCACGCGCTCTTCTCCTGCTTGAGGAGCGGGCGGATGACCTCGTACCAGCGGTCGCCGCCGTCCGGCTGCGCCGAGTCGGGGTCGCGCTGGCCGCACTCGCGGACGAGCTTGTTCTGCTCGTCGACCGGGCCGGTGGCGTCGGCCGGGCGCACGTTGATGCAATCGCCCTCGGCGCGCACCTCCTTGGGCAGCTTGTTGCCGAAGGCGAGCTTGAGGACGTTGCGCCAGACGGCGTTGAAGTAGGCGGCGGCGGCCGAGTCGGGCTCCTGGGTGTAGTCCCAGCCCTCCAGGAGCTTCTGCGCCTCGCGGACGTGCGGGTCGGCGATGTCGATCTTGAGCAGGAGCGGGTTGAGCAGGGTCGCGATCTCGCTGCGGTTGTCGGTCTGCATGGTCCGCATGTCGTCCGGCGAGATCTTGCCGCCGTCCTTGATCTTCGACTCGATGAGGTCGTTGATCCGCTGGCTGCGCGAGCCGTAGCCCCAGTCCTCGGTGAGCAGGTCGGGGTAGTTCTTCGGGTCGATCACGGCCTGGTTGGCGGTGACGATGTAGCCGCGGTCCGGGTCGTACTCGTAGGGCAGCTTCTCGAAGGGGATGTAGCCCTTCCACTTGTACGAGGAGTCCCAGCCGGGCGCGGGCAGGGTGCCGTCGCCCTTGGTGCGCTGCGGGATCTTGCCCGGGGACTGGTAGCCGATGTGGCCCTCGGTGTCGGCGTAGACCAGGTTCTGGGAGGGGACCTCGAAGTTCTCGGCGGCGGCCCGGAAGGAGGCGAAGTCCTTGGCGCGGTCGATGGCGAAGATCGCGTCCATCGACTTGCCGGGCTGGAGGGCGGTCCACTGGAGGGAGACGCCGTAGCCGGTGCCGCGGTCGGGGGCGGCGTTGCCGACGGGGGCCTTCTGGCCGACCGTCTCCAGCTCGGAGGAGCGGTCGGAGACGAGCGGGCCGCGCTCGGTGGAGCGGACGGTGATCTTGCGGTCGGTGCCGCCGGCGACCTTGATGGTCTCCTCGCGGGTGGTGAAGGGCTTGACCTTGCCGTCGACGAGGTAGCCGTCGGGGCCGATCTTCTCCAGGTAGAGGTCGGTGACGTCGGCGCCGAGGTTCGTGAGGCCCCAGGCGATCTTGTCGTTGTGTCCGATGATCACACCGGGCATGCCGGAGAAGGTGTAGCCCGAGACGTCGTAGCGGCAGGTGGCCGAGACCGAGCGGCAGTGCAGGCCCATCTGGTACCAGAGGGACGGCAGCTGCGGCGCGAGGTGCGGGTCGTTGGCGAGCAGCGGCTTGCCGGAGGTCGTGTAGCGGCCGGAGACGACCCAGGAGTTCGAGCCGATGCCGTTGCCGTTGGGGCCGAGCAGGTCCGGGACGCCGTCGAGGACCTCGGAGAGGGCGGCGAGCTGGGACGTCATGCCGTCCGAGTCGCCGGTGCCGTTCTCCGAGCCGCCGGTCCCGGTCGAGCCGTCGGAGCCCTCCGAGCCGGCCGGGTTGGTGCCCGGGGTCTCGCCCGTCCCCAGCTCGTCGTCGCCGCCCTTGCCCGCGGGGTCGAACTTACCGGTGGACTCGTCCACCCCGCCCTTGTCCACGATCGGCTGGTGCAGCGCGTACGGGTACTCCGGGTAGAGCTGCTTGATCTGCGCCGGGGTCAGCCGGCTGGTGAGCAGCGAGCGGTCGATCTCGTCCTGCATGTTGCCGCGCAGGTCCCAGGCCATCGCCTTCAGCCAGGCCACCGAGTCGACCGGGGTCCACGGCTCGATCGTGTAGTCGTTGGTGAGGGCCAGGGCCGCGTACTCGACGGAGACGTCGCCCGGCTCCCGGCCCTTCAGGTAGGCGTTGACACCCTCCGCGTACGCCTGGAGGTACTTCTTGGTCTCCGCCGACAGGACCTTGTCGTACTCCTCCTGCGCGACCCGGCGCCAGCCGAGGGTGCGCAGGAAGGAGTCCGTCTCGACCTGGCCCTCGCCGAACATCTCGGAGAGGCGGCCCGCGGTCACGTGCCGGCGCACGTCCATCTCGTAGAACCGGTCCTGCGCCTGGACGTAGCCCTGCGCGCGGAAGAGGTCCGTCTCGTTGTCGGCGTAGATCTGCGGGACCCCGAGGGCGTCCCGCTTCACCTCCACCCGGCCCGAGAGGCCGTCGAGGCGGATCTCGCCGGTGGTCTGCGGGAACGAGCCCCGGACGGTGCTGACACCCCAGTAACCGCCGGCCCCGACGCCCGCGACCAGCACGAGGACCAGGAGGACGAGGAGCAGGCGGGCACGCCGCCCTTTCTTCTTGGCGGGGGGCGCGGACGTGTTGGAGGGCATCGCTGTCCTTCGAGGGGCAGGGTGGTCCTGGAGTACGGGAGCCACCTTAGGCGCAGCGTCCGGACGGCTCGGACGCGGTGTCAGGAAGAGAACCGTACTGGTGAGCGGGTGAGCCATCGGGAACGCGTCAAGGAAACGTTAAAGATTAGGTAAGGTAACGAAGTGTCGTCCGCTGAAGGAACGATCCAGCCGCATATGAGGGGAAGGACCGGCCACTGACTGTCCACCAGCTCAACGAACTCCTGCTCGTCAGCTCGCTCGTGCTGCTGATCGCCGTCGCGGCCGTGCGGATCTCCTCCCGGAGCGGCCTCCCCAGCCTCCTGCTGTACCTGGGGATCGGCGTCGCCATCGGGCAGGACGGCATCGGCAACATCGCCTTCGACAACGCCGAGCTGACGCAGGTCATCGGCTACGCGGCCCTCGTCGTGATCCTCGCCGAGGGCGGCCTCGGCACGAAGTGGACGGAGGTCAGGCCGGCGCTTCCGGCCGCGGCCGTCCTCTCCACCGTCGGCGTCGCGGTCAGCGTCGGCGTCACCGCCGCCGGCGCCCACTACCTCGTCGGCCTGGACTGGCGGCAGGCCCTGATCATCGGCGCCGTCGTCTCCTCCACCGACGCCGCCGCGGTCTTCTCCGTGCTGCGCAAGGTGCCCCTCCCCTCACGGGTCACCGGCACCCTGGAGGCCGAGTCCGGCTTCAACGACGCCCCCGTCGTCATCCTGGTCGTCGCCTTCTCCACCGCTGGACCGATCGACCACTGGTACGTGCTCCTCGGCGAGATCGCCCTGGAACTCGCCATCGGCGCGGCCGTCGGCATCGCGGTCGGCTTCCTCGGCGCCCTTGGACTGCGACGCGTCGCCCTGCCCGCCTCCGGCCTCTACCCGATCGCCGTCATGGCCATCGCCGTCGTCGCGTACGCCGCCGGCGCCCTGGCCCACGGCTCCGGGTTCCTCGCCGTCTACCTGGCGTCGATGATCCTCGGCAACGCCAAGCTGCCGCACGCGCCCGCGAACCGCGGCTTCGCCGAGGGGCTCGGCTGGATCGCGCAGATCGGCATGTTCGTCCTGCTCGGCCTGCTCGTCACCCCGCACGACCTGATCAACGACTTCTGGCCCGCCGTCGTCATCGGCCTGATCCTGACGATGGTCGCGCGGCCCCTGGAGGTCCTGGTCAGCCTGCTGCCGTTCCGCATCCCCTGGCAGGAGCAGGCCCTCATGTCCTGGGCCGGCCTGCGCGGAGCCGTCCCCATCATCCTCGCCACCATCCCGATGGTGGCGCAGGTCGAGGGCAGCGAGCGGATCTTCAACATCGTCTTCGTCCTCGTCGTCGTCTACACCCTCATCCAGGGCCCGACGCTGCCCTGGCTGGCGAAGGCGCTCAGGCTCGGCGCCTCCTCGGACGCCTCCGACCTCGGCGTCGAGTCCGCGCCCCTGGAACGGCTGCGCGGCCACCTGCTCTCCGTCGCCATCCCGGAGGGCTCCCGGATGCACGGCGTGGAGGTCGCCGAGCTGCGCCTCCCGGCCGGAGCGGCGGTCACCCTCGTCGTACGGGAGGACAAGAGCTTCGTACCGGGGCCCGCGACCGTCCTGCGGCACGGCGACGAACTCCTGGTCGTCGCCACCGACCCGGTGCGGGACGCCACGGAGCGGCGGCTGCGGGCGGTCGGGCAGGGCGGCAAGCTGGCCGGCTGGCTCGGCACGGGGGGCGGCTCGACGGCACTCGGCCCGCCACCGGGGACGGAGACGCGGTTCCATCGGACGGGGCAGCGGTCCGGGCAGCGGCAGAAGAAGCCCGCGCGCTGACGGTCGGCGACTGAGACGTAGGACACACAGTCCCCGTGATCGCAGGAATCGATGAAGGGGAGGGAGCGTTTCCCAGGCGGGAGGTCGCTCCCTCCCTGTACCATGAAGGCACACCTGATCGAACCAACTCTGCCTGACGCAGAGCTGGCGCGACCGTATGGCGGCCGTGGCGCCCCTCCGCAGTGGGGCCGGCCCGGTATCTACCGCAGTTCCGCGCATGAGGACAGCTCTCGGCGACACCCGCACCACCGTGCACGGGGAGCGCTACCAGGCGGCGGAAAGGCAAGGACCGTGGCGTCCACGGTCAACACGGGCACGGTCGACACCGACAAGCGGCCCGACACGGGCAAGCGGCCCGGTTACGGACAGCTGCTGCGCACCCCCGGCGCGCTGTCCTTCCTGCTCCCCGGGTTCGCCGCCCGGCAGCCCTTCGCGATGCTGACCATCGGCATCGTCCTGCTCGTCCAGCACACCACCGGCTCCTTCGGCAGCGCCGGCGCGGTCGCCGCCGTCACCGGCGTCTCCATGGCGCTCTTCGCGCCGCAGAGCGGCAAGCTCGCCGACCGGTTCGGCCAGCGCGCCGTCCTGGTCCCCGGCGTCCTCGTCCACACCGCGTCCGTCTCGCTGCTCGTGGTCCTCGCCCTGGCCGGCGCCCCGCTCTGGGCGCTGTTCCTGGCCGCCGTGCCCGCCGGCGCCTCCGTGCCGCAGGTCGGACCGATGGTCCGGGCCCGCTGGGCGGCCAAGCTCGACGGCACCCCGCTGATGCCGACGGCCGCGGCCTTCGAGTCCGTCACGGACGAGTTCACCTTCGTCGTCGGCCCCGTCCTCGCCACCGCCCTGTGCACCGGCGTCCACCCGGCCGCCGGTCTGATCGCCGAGGCCGGCCTCACCCTCGTCGGCGGCCTGTTCTTCGCCGCGCAGCGCGCCACCCAGCCCGCGTACGGCCCGGCCGCGTCCCACGCCTCCGAGCCGCACCGCTCGGCGCTCTCCGTGCCCGGCGTCCGCGTCCTGATCGTCGCCTTCCTCGGCATCGGCTCCGTCTTCGGCGGCATGCAGGTCTCCCTCACCGCCTTCAGCGAGGAGATCGGCAACCCCGGCGTCAACGGCCTGCTGTACGGGGTCTTCGCCGCCGGCAACATGCTCGCGGGCATCGCCATGGGCGCCGTCGCCTGGAAGACCGGCCCCCTCCGCCGCCTGATCCTGGGCTACGCGGGCCTCACCGTCGCCGCGTCCCTGCTGTGGTCCGTGCACTCGGTGCTGCTCCTCGGCGCCCTGGGCCTGGTCGTGGGCCTGTGCATCGCGCCCGCCCTGATCACCGGCTACACCATCGTGGAGACCCTGATCCCGGCGTCGGCCCGTACGGAGGCCTTCACCTGGCTCACCGGCGCGGTCGCACTGGGCCAGGCGGCGGCCGTCACGGTCGCCGGCCGCCTCGCCGACGCCCACGGCGCGAGCACCGGATTCCTGGTGCCGCTGGCGGGCACGGCACTGGCCCTGACCACGCTGGTCCTGCTGCGGTCGCGGCTGAAGCCGCGCGAGGCGAGCCGGGTCGCGGCGCGTGGTATCGGTCACCGCGTGCCGGTGGCGGTGGACTGAGACCACGGAATACGTCACTATGGATCGTCGTTAGCACTCGATGAGTGTGAGTGCCAGGAGGAAGTCAAGTGCCGACCTACCAGTACCAGTGCACCGAGTGCGGCGAAGGCCTCGAGGCGGTGCAGAAGTTCACCGATGACGCGCTGACCGAGTGCCCCAGCTGCAAGGGCCGCCTGAAGAAGGTGTTCTCGGCCGTCGGCATCGTCTTCAAGGGATCCGGTTTCTACCGGAACGACAGCCGCGGCTCGTCGTCCAGCAGCTCGCCGGCGTCGTCCTCGTCGAAGTCCTCGACGTCGGCCCCGGCCTCGTCGGGTTCGGCCTCGTCGTCGGACGCGAAGCCGGCCGCGGCGGCCTCGTCGTCGTCCTCTTCCTCCTCCTCGACGTCCTCGTCGAGCACCGGAAGCTCGGCCGCCTGATCCCGCTCTTTCCTGAGGGCCCCGTCGCGTGCGACGGGGCCCTCAGGCGTGTCCGGGGCCGCCTCGGGCGTGCCCGGGGCCGGTGAGGAGGGGGCGGCGGGTCACTCGGGAGGGTGAGGGAGTTTTCCACAGGCGCCGGGTGATCCCCAGGTCGGAGCGGGACGGTGGCGGGGCGAGGAGAGTGGGGGCCGCTTCCCCTCCTTCTCTCCTTCTCCGGACAGGCGGCGTCCCATGACGACCACGAACGACTCGCTCTCCCCCGTCTCCGTGCCGGCGCCCTGTGCGGTGCCGGCCTTCGAGCCCGTACGGGTACGGGGTGCCCGACCGCACCTGCGCAGGGCGCTGCGGCGGGGGCGGCGGGTGCCGGTGGTGCTCCTGGCGCTGATGGCGGCGGCGCTGGCCGTGGCGGGAGCCGTGAGCGGCAGGCCGTCGCCCGGGAGTACGAAGGCCGCCGCCGTTTCCCCCGCGCGCCCCGCGCCGGCCGTTCCCCTGGTGTCCGCGCCGGTGCGGATCGCCGACGCCGCGACCGTGCGGCTGCTGCGGCCCGGGGACCGGGTCGACGTGATCGCCGCGCCCCACGCGCCGCCGGGCGGGGAGGGCGAGGCGCGGGTGGTGGCGTCGGGAGCCCGGGTCACCGAGGTCCCCCGGGCGGACGGGGACGTCCCGGACGCGGGGGCGCTCGTCGTCCTCTCCGTGCCCCGGGCGACGGCCGCGACGCTGGCGGGCGCCGGTGTCACGTCCCGGCTGGCGGTGATCGTGTGCTGATTCGCACGCACACCCTGTCGAGTAACCGTCCCGTGTGTACGGATTGGACGCCCTCGCTCCGGGCACGGCGTAATGGCACGGCACGCAGCACGAGTGACGGAGACGAAAGGCACCTTGGTGGCGAAGAAGGAAACCGTGCTGGGAGGCTTCAAGGCCTTCCTGATGCGCGGCAATGTGATCGACCTGGCGGTGGCGGTCGTCATCGGCGCCGCGTTCACGAACATCGTGAACTCGGTGGTCAAGGGCATCATCAACCCGGTCGTGGGCGCCTTCGGCACCAAGGACCTGGAGAGCTACTCGACCTGCATCAAGGACCCCTGCCAGGTGGTCAATGGCGAGATGCAGGGCATCCAGCTCCAGTGGGGCCTGGTCCTCAGCGCGGTGCTGAGCTTCCTGATCACCGCGGCCGTCGTCTACTTCCTGATGGTCCTGCCGATGGCGAAGATCCTCGCGAAGCGCGCCGCGCACGACAAGGCGAAGGAGGGCGTCCAGGAGACGATGGAGGTCAGCGAGCTGGAGGTGCTCAAGGAGATCCGCGACCACCTGGTCGCCCAGCGCGGCCCCGCGACGGGCACGGGGACGGCTCCGGGTGCGGGGCCCGGCTCCGGTCCCGGTTCGGGCTCGGGCGCCGGTGGTGGCACGGGGGCACACCCCACCTCCTGACCGGCGTCGTGCGCCGGGTTCAGAGGTGGTGCGGCGGCTTCTCGTCGAGGAAGCGCGCGAGGTCGGCGGCGCTGTCGCCACCGGTAGGAGGCCGCTCGCCCCACCCGCGGTCCGTGTCGTCCGCGGACTGGCGGTCCAGCGGATCGTCGAAGACGATGGCCGGCCTGGGCCTGCCCTCGGGGCGGGCGGGCGCGCCGGGTCGCTCCGTGTCTCGCGGGCCGTGGGCGGGGGCGGTGCTCATCCCTTCAGGGTACGCCCGCCGCGCCGTTCCGCGCCTGTACGATCCGCGGCCCTCTCCGTCCGGGGCCCGGGGTCAGCGGTCCTTCGGGTCGAGCAGCCAGAGGCCGAGGACCACGAGGAACGACAGGACGAGGAAGCCCGCCCCCCACCAGGCGGTGCCGGTGTCGCCCGACATCCACTCGTTCACCACGATCGTCAGGCCCCAGAGCTGGCCGACGACGACCGAGAGCGCCAGGACGAGGCGGGCGGTCAGCTTCGCGGAGCGCTCGGGCTCCTGCTCCGCGCCGGCTCCCGGTCCCGGCCCGGTGTGCCGGATCCGGGGATCGCCGTAGCCGCTGGTGGGCCGGGTCTGCGGGTAGCGCTCGTGCAGCGGGCGGTTCAGGCGCGGCTGGACGCTGCCCGGGGTGTACGCGGGGGGCCGGGGCGGTTCCGTCGGGCCCGGGGCCGGGTCCGGGGCCTCCGGGTCGCGGGGGAAGGGGCTCTCGCTCATGTCCGCTCGCTCCTCTCCGGCACCCGCGCGCCCGTGTCCGTACCCGCACCCGTACCGGCGCCCGTGCCCGCCCCCGTACGCGTACCCGCTCCCGCGCTCTCGGCCGAGGCGCCCGGGCAGCCCAGGCGGGCGGCGAGGTCCGGGCGGTCCGGGCCGAGTTCGCGGCACAGGCCCTCGCGGGCGCTCTCGCCCGAGCGGGCGGTGCCGACCGCCCAGACGCTGCCGTCGGTCTCCTCCACGAGGAGCACCTTCGGGAGGCCCCGGGGCGGCGGGCCGGCGGTGACCTCTCCCGTGCGCGCGTCGAAGACGCCCTCGTGGCAGGGGCAGTACAGCTCGCCCTCGCTCCCCCGGTCCTTGCGCCACAGGACGGCGCAGGCGAGGTGGGTGCAGACGGCGGAGTAGCCGGCGAGGGTGCCGTCCTCCAGGCGGACGGCGACCGCGCGGTCGTCGGCGCCGGGGTAGCGGAAGGCGAGGGAGTCGCCGGGCAGGATGCGGTCGGCGATCCGCTTCGGTTCGGGGGCGCCGTCGCTGTCGCCGTGCCGGTGCAGGATGCCGGAGGCGACGCCGATGCCGCCGACGGCGAGGCCGCCGGAGACGGTGGCGACGATCCGCAGGTAGTCGCGGCGGGTGGTGAGGGAGTCGGCGGCGATCCGGTCGTGGAGCGCGTCCTGGGCGGCGTCGGTGCCGGGGTCCGGGGCGGGCGGCTGGGGGTCGGTGACGCTCAACGGACGTCCTTCCCGTTGATCTCCACGACGGGCAGCCCGCCGGGCACCGGCCACTGGACCTTGTCGGCGGGGACGACCATCGCGACCCCGGTGGAGACGGTGGTGGTGCCGAAGGTGAAGGAGTCGGCGACCTGGACGCCGGGGCGCTCGGCCCGCAGTTCGTCGACGGTGCCGTAGAAGAGGGCGCCGGTGGGGCAGACGGTGGCGCACATGGGGGCGAGGCCGTAGGCGGTGCGGTCGTAGCAGAGGTTGCACTTCATCTGGAGCTTGGCCTGGAGGTCGATCTTGGGCACGCCGAAGGGGCAGGCGTTGACGCAGTTGGCGCAGCCGATGCAGCGGGTGGTGTCGGCCTGCTGCACGACGCCGTCGGGGGTGACGAGGATCGCGTCGGCGGGGCAGACCTCGGCGCAGGGGGCGACGGGGTCCTCGCAGTGCATGCAGACGGTGGGGAGGGAGGCGACGGAGTGGCCCTCGTCGGGGTAGTCGAGGTGGATCATCGACTTGCCGCGGTGGGAGTCGCATTCGCGGCAGGCGGAGACGCAGGCCTGGCAGCCGATGCAGCGGCCGGGGTCGATGAAGATCGTGCGGCCCATCATGTGCGGGTCAGCTCCTCTCGGCGGTGCCGCGGCCCTGGGGGGAGGTGGGGGGCAGCGGGTCGGTGCGGGAGACCTGGGCCTCCGGGTAGGCCGGCCGGCCGGGGGGCGTGGGCGGGGCGGGGACCTCGTCGATGCGTTCGGCGGCCTCGACGCGGGCGGCGCACACCTTGTATTCGGGGATCTTGGAGCGCGGGTCGAGGGCGTCGATGGTGAGGGCGTTGGCGGCGGTGGGGACGGGCCAGTGGTAGGGCACGAAGACGGTGTCGGGGCGGATGGCCTCGGTGACGAGGGCGGGGAAGACCTCGCTGCCGCGGCGGGTGACGACGCGGACGGGGTCGCCGTTGCGGAAGCCGTGGGAGGGGTGGACCTCGACCCAGGGCCGGGGGGTCTGCTCCACGAGTCCGGCGAGGCGGCGGGTCTGGTTGCCGGAGAGGAAGTGGGCGACGGTGCGGCCGGTGGTGAGCGAGAGGGGGAACTCCTCGCTGTACGGGTCCATGGGCGGGTGCCACTCGACGGTCTGGAGGTGGATCTTGCCGTCGGGGTGGTAGGAGCGGCCGTCCTCGAAGAGGCGGGGGGTGCCGGGGTGGTCGGTGGTGGGGCAGGGCCAGGCGATGCCGCCGGTCTGCTCCAGGCGCTCGTAGGTGATGCCGTAGTAGTCGTTGACGGTTCCGGCGGAGGCGACGCGCAGCTCCTCGAAGACGGAGCGGGAGTCGGGGAAGTCGAACTTGTCGCCGGCGCCGAGGCGGCGGGCGAGTTCGCACATGACCCAGGTGTCGGTGCGGACCCCGGCGGGGGGTTCCTGGGCCTTGTTGTGCTTGACGACGCGGGCCTCGGCGTTGGCCATGACGCCCTCGTCCTCGGCCCAGACGGTGACGGGGAGGACGACGTGGGCGTTGGCGGCGGTCTCGGAGAGGAAGAAGTCGAACTGGGCGTGGAACTGGAGGGTGTCGTAGCCGTTCTTGACGGTGGCGTAGTTCGGGAGGGAGACGAAGGGGTTGTTGCAGATGCCGATGAGGCCGCGGATCTCCTGGCGCTGCATCTGCCAGACCATCTCCATCATGGAGGTTCCGGCGGCCGGGAGTTCGGTCTCGTCGATGCCCCAGATCTCGCAGATCTGGCGGCGGTGCTCGGGGTTGGTGATGGAACGGCCGCCGGGGAGGAGGTCGGACTTCTGGCCGTGTTCGCGGCCGCCCTGGCCGTTGCCCTGGCCGGTGATGGTGCCGTAGCCGGCGCCGGGCTTCCCGATGTTGCCGGTGGCGACGCAGAGGTTGATGACGGTGAGGCAGTTCTCGACGCCCTGGGAGTGGTGCTCGATGCCGCGGGCGTGCCAGGCCATGGCCCGGTCGGCGCCGGCGAACATGCGGGCGACCCGGACGATCTGCTCCTCAGGGACGCCGCAGATCCGCGCCGCGCGGGACGGCGGGTACTCGGCGACGGTCCGCTTGACCTCGTCCCAGCCGGTGGTGTGGGCGGCGAGGTGGGCCTCGTCGGTGAGGCCCTCGGCGACGACGACGTTGAGGACGGCGTTGAAGAAGGCGGAGTCGGTGCCGGGCTTGAGGGCGACGTGGACGTCGGCGGTGCGGGCGATCGCGGTCTCGCGGGGGTCGATCACGATCAGGGTGGCGCCCCGGTCGCGGGCTCCCCACACGTACTGGGTCATGACGGGGAAGCACTCGCCGACGTTGGAGCCGGCGATGAGGAGGCAGTCGGTGAGGAGGATGTCGGAGAAGGGGTTGCCGGCGCGGTCGATGCCGAAGGCGAGCTTGTTGGCGCCGGCGGCGGAGACCATGCAGAGGCGTCCGTTGTAGTCGACGTGCCTGGTCTTCAGGGCGACCCGGGCGAACTTGCCGACGAGGTAGGTCTTCTCGGAGAAGAGGCTGGCGCCGCCGAGGAGGCCGAAGGCGTCGTCGCCGTATTCGCTCTGGATGCGGCGGATCTCGGCGACGGTGTGGTCGAGGGCCTCCTCCCAGCTCACCTCGCGGAACTCCTCGTCGCGGTTGCGGCGCATGAGCGGGGCGGTGAGCCGGTCGGGGTGGTTGACCTGCTGGTAGGCGTTGATGCCCTTGGGGCAGAGCCGCATCCGGTTGATGTCGTGGTTGCGGGGTTCGACGCCGAAGACCTTGCCGCGGTGGTCGACCCGCAGGTACATGCCGCACTGGACGCCGCAGAAGCAGCAGTGGGTGGGGACGAGGGTCTCCTCGTTCTGGTCGGCGTGCCAGCGGTCGGCGGGGATGCCCCCGGCGTCGCGGAAGTTGCGGGAGCCGGGCGGGGCGAGGGAGGGGTCGAGCGACAGGGGCCGCCCCGGGACGGTCCCGGGGACGGTCCCGGGGACGGCCGCGGGGTCGGCCGCGGGGTCGGTGGCGCTCACTTGAAGCCCTTCTTCACGTGGTCGAGGTACGCGGTGCCGCGCAGGACGCGCTTGCAGCGGGGGCAGTACTCGGCCCAGTCCGCGAAGCCGAGGTCGAGGTCCCGCATGGTGCCCTGGAGGTTCTCCACGTACGGGGCGGTGTCGATGGGCCGTCCGCAGCGGCGGCAGGCGAAGACCTCGCCGCCCTCGTCCTTGCGGCTGGAGGTGTACTTGAAGAGCTGCATGCCGACGGCGGCGGGCCGCTGCACGATGTGGAAGAACTTCCCGAAGGGGATGTAGATCAGGGTGAAGACGACGGACACCATGTGGAGGACGGCGAGGAACTCGTAGCCGCCGCCGTGCAGGAAGATCGACGAGAAGGTCAGCAGCAGCCCGGTCACGGAGATGACGATCAGGGCGAGCAGGGGCACCAGGTCGTAGGCGAAGCGCTGGCCGGTGATGGCGCCCCGGTCCTTCATGCGGCGCCAGAGGAAGTAGCCGGCACCGGGGATGACGAGGACGGCCGCGATGTCGAGGCCGTGGAACATGAGCCAGCCGAGGACGCTGAGCGAGTCGAAGCCGAGGATCTTGAAGCCCCAGATCCGCATCTCGTAGCCGGGGCCCGCGCCGGTGGAGGAGGTGAAGGTGAACCAGCCCCAGGTGAGCGGGAAGGTGATCGCGGCGGCGAGCAGGCAGCCCCAGAAGATGAGCTGGTGGGCGGCCCAGCGGGCGTGGGAACGGGCGCCGAGGAACTTCTGGAAGCCGAGGTAGGTGGCGATCATCCTCGGCAGGGCGGTGGGGGCGCTGCGGAAGTTGGCGACGGAGAAGAAGGAGCCCCAGCCCTTGCGGAAGAGGCGGCGGGCGCCGGGGGCGGAGATCCAGACGGTGTAGCGGTAGGCGACGCCGAAGGCGAGGAAGACGGTGGCGACGGCGTAGGGCAGGAGGGCCGAGTCGAAGTCGCGGAGCAGGCGGCTGCCGAGGACGATCGCGACGACCAGCAGGGCGGAGACGACCGCGCCGACCAGGGAGGCGCGGCGGCGCACGGCGCCGGGGCTCTGCGGCGGGTCGGCCGCGGCCGGGTCGGTGGCGCCGGGGGTGCGGGCGGGCCCGCCCGGTGGAGGGGTCGGCTCGGCGGTCTGCGGTGGCTCGGTCACGCGGCCACGGTAAGGCCGAATGATACGTTTCGCGGCTTTTACGGGGGCGGCGTGGTGCGGACGTCGCTCGGACGGAGTTCAGGCCACGGGCCCGGAAGACCGGGCGCGCTCGGGGGATCTGACCGGGGGCGGGGACGGCGCGAGGAGGTGCCGGGGCGGCATGAAGGGACGTCCGTGAGCGGGGGTCGGGGGCGGGCTGACCGAGGGTGGGGGCGGCCGGGCCGGAGGGCGGGGACGACCTGGTCGGGCCGGTGACGCGTGTGGCAGGTGGCCGGAAAGGACCGGCCCCTGATGTGCTGTGCCCATGACTAGACCTCTCCTTCCTCTCACGGCCCGCTCCCGTGGGGAGGCCCATCGGGCCGCCACTCCGCTGGAGCTCTTCTTCGACCTGTGCTTCGTCGTCGCCGTCGCCCAGGCGGGCGCCGAGCTGGTGCACGCGGTCGCCGAGGGGCACGCGGGCTCGGGCATCGCGAACTACGCGATGGTCTTCTTCGCGATCTGGTGGGCCTGGATGAACTTCTCCTGGTTCGCCTCCGCGTACGACAACGACGACGTCCTCTACCGGGTCGTCACCCTCGTGCAGATCGCGGGCGTGCTGATCCTGTCCGCCGGTGTCTCACGGGCCTTCGAGGAGCACGACTTCCTCGTCGTGTACCTCGGCTACCTCGTGATGCGGCTCGCCCTCGCCTTCCAGTGGACGCGTGCCGCCCGCCACGCGACCGACCCGGCCGAGCGGACGATGTGCCACCGGTACGCGGGCGGGGTGCTGCTGTGCCAGGTCGGCTGGCTGGGGCTGCTCCTCGCTCCCGAACCCGCGCGCGCGTGGGTCTTCCTCGTCATGGCACTGGCCGAGCTGGCCGTGCCGCTGTACGCGGAGCGGGCCTCCACCAGCGCCTGGCACGCGCACCACATCGCCGAGCGGTACGGCCTGTTCACGATCATCGTGCTCGGCGAGACCGTCGCCGCCGCGACCGTCGCCGTGAAGTCCGGCATCGTGGAGAACGACGCCCTGGACGAGCTGCTGCCGATCGCCGCGGGCGGTCTGCTCCTCGTCTTCGCCGCCTGGTGGGTCTACTTCGTGGTGCCCGCCCACGACCGGCTGACCTCCAGCCGCCAGGCCTTCCTCTGGGGATACGGGCACTATCCGCTCCTCATGTCGGCCGCCGCCATCGGCGCGGGCCTGGAGATCGCCGTCGAGCAGGCCGTGGGCGAGGCGCACGTCTCCACGCTCTCCGCCTCGGCCGCCGTGACGATCCCGTCGGCCCTCTTCCTGCTCCTGGTGTGGCTGCTGCACGCCCGCTACTTCAAGGTCGGCACCGCCCAGCAGCTCGTCCTGCCGGTGGCGGCGCTCGCGATCCTGATGTGCTCGTTCGCGGGCCGCTGGGCCGTCCTCGCGGCCGGTCTCGTCGCGGCGGCGGCCGTCGCGACCGGGGTGGTCCTGACCGCCCGGAACCCGGCGACGCGGGGCGCCGGGGCCTGAGCACCGGACGGGGGCCCGTGGTAGGCAGGGCGCATGACGGAGCCCGGGAAGACGACGGACGGCCAGGACGGGATCACCGATGTGGGCGGGCTGCGCGTGGGGCACGCGCGCGTGGCCGGGCCCGGGGCGCTGAGCGGCACCACGGTGGTGCTCGCCCCGGAGGGCGGCGTGACGGCCGCCGTGGACGTGCGGGGCGGGGGGCCGGGCACGCGGGAGACGGACGCCCTGGACCCGAGGAACGTGGTGGCGCGGATCGACGCGGTCGTCCTGACCGGCGGCAGCGCGTACGGCCTCGACTCCGCCTCCGGGGTGGCGGCCTGGCTGGCGGAGCGGCACCGGGGCGTGCGGGTGGGCCCCGATCCGTCGCACGTGGTGCCGGTGGTGCCCGCCGCGTGCGTCTTCGACCTGGGCCGGGGCGGCGACTTCGCGGCCCGGCCGGACGCGGCGACGGGCCGGGCGGCGGCGGAGGCGGCCCACGCGAGCGGCGACCGTGCGCGCGTGGACACGGGCGCGGTCGGCGCGGGCACCGGGGCCGTGGTCGGCGGCCTGCGGGGCGGCGTCGGGACGGCGAGCGCGGTCCTGGAGTCGGGGATCACGGTCGGGGCGCTGGTGGTGGTGAACGCGGTGGGTGCGGCCG
The DNA here is from genome assembly GCF_009299385.1 of Streptomyces cinereoruber. Classification (NCBI taxonomy): domain Bacteria; kingdom Bacillati; phylum Actinomycetota; class Actinomycetes; order Kitasatosporales; family Streptomycetaceae; genus Streptomyces; species Streptomyces cinereoruber. Next base: position 3,270,216 of record NZ_CP023693.1, read on the forward strand.
TGGACCCGACGACGGGCGTTCCGTACGGGAGTTACTTCGAGGACGGCAGGACCGTCTTCCCGGACCCGGAGGTGCACGGGGCGGCGCTGCGGCGGCTCGCGGAGGCGCGGGCGGCGGCGGCCCCGCCCCCGCTGAACACCACGCTCGCCGTGGTCGCGACGGACGCGGCGCTGACCCGCGCGCAGGCGCGGAAGGTGGCGGGCACGGCGCACGACGGCATCGCGCGCGCCGTGCGGCCGGTACACCTGATGAACGACGGGGACACGGTCTTCGCCCTGGCCACCGGCGCCCGGGAGCTGCCGGAGGGGCCGGGTCCGCTCGCCCTGAACGCGATCCTGGCGGCGGGCGCGGACCTGGTGACCCGGGCGATCGTCCGCGCGCTGCTCGCGGCCCCCGGCGGCCTGCGCGGCCCGGGCGGGGACTTCCCCTCGTACCGGGAGCTGTACGGACCGCAGGCGGAACCGTACTCCCGTTAAGGGGAAGGGAGTTGGGGAGGGAAGGGCGGGAACTTCCCCCGTACTCCTTTCGTTTTGCCGGAACACCGGACACGATGTCAGACCCAGGGACTACGTTAAGCAAGCACCAAGTGACATGCGGCGACGGCCTGGAGATCCCCTTGAACGATCCGCAGGATCACCCCGATCCGTACGAGACGACCGAGGCGCACGTCGAGCGGCTCCTCGGCCGGGCGCTCAACTCCTTCGACCTGCCCGATCCGACCGTCGAGCGCCTCGCCACGGCGCTCGCGCACTCCAGCGCGCTGCACTCCTCGCACCACAGCGCGTCGCTGCACCGCACGACCCACCGCCACACCTATCTGCTCGCCGACGGCAGCACCCTCAGCCTGTGGGAGCTGGTGCACGACGCCGGCCGGGACGGCGTCGAACGGCACGAGCTGTACACGGAGGAGGCGGAGGCCCGGCTCGCCGCCTCCCGGCTGCCCTCCGGGCCGCCGACGCGCTGGTCGGCCGAGTACGCCGACGGGCGCGTCCTCGACGAGGACGACGACTTCGAGCTGCTGAGCGCCCTGCTCGCCCGCCCGATACCCGCCCAGCCCCGGATGTACGTCCCGGACAACTCCGCCGACCACGCGCGCCGCGTCCTGCGGCGCGCGGAGAACGCGGACCGGCCGGGCGAGGAGACGGCCCGCCGCCTCCGGCTCGCCTTCGCGCACCACATCACGCAGGCGTTCGGGCGCCACTGCCCCGTGGCGGGCGGCCGGGACGCCGGCTTCACCCTCTACGAGCACCAGTTCCTGCTGCTCGACGGCAGCGAGGTCAGCCTCTGGGAGGTCGAGCACACGGCGACCCCCGACGGGCGTCACATGTGCGAGGTGTACGAGGACGAGGACACGGCCCGCGGGGCGATGGAGTCCCGCGCCCGGGTGCGCTGAGCCCCGCCCGTAGGACCGTAAGCCCGTACGCCCGTGCGTGCGGAAGGGCCCTCGCCCCGGGACGGTCTCCCGGGGCGAGGGCCCTTCCGAAGAGGTCGCGCTCAGTGCGTGAGCGCCGGCTCCTTCTCGACGCCCGGCTCCGGGGCGGGCTCGTCGCCGCCGCCCTCCAGGTGCTGCTTCGGCTTCGCGGGCAGCGCGAACATCACCAGGAAGATCACGGCGAGGACGCCCGTCACCCAGCCCAGGGAGTTCTGGAAGGCGTCGACGAACGCCGCGCCCGTCTCCGCCGGGGCCTTCCCGAGGCGCTCGTCGTCGATCACGCCGAAGAAGACGACCGACACCAGGCCGAGGCCGAGCGCGTTGCCCATCTGCGTGGTGGTGTTGATCAGGCCCGAGGCCGAGCCGGCGTGCTCGCGCGGCACCTCCGAGAGGACCGCGTCCGTCAGCGGCGCCACGATCAGGCCCATGCCGAGGCCCATGACGACCAGCGGCGGGACCATCTGCCAGGACGAGATCCCCGTCCCGTACCGGCCCGCCTCGAAGAGGTAGAGCAGGACGCCCGCCGTCATCGTCAGGGCGCCCGCCTGGAGCACCTTGCGGCCGAAGCGCGGCACCAGCTTCTGCACCGACAGGCCGGCGGCCACCGAGACGGCGATCGAGAACGGCACCCCGGTGAGGCCCGCCCGCAGCGGGGTCCAGCCGAGCCCGATCTGCATGTAGAGCGTCCAGACCAGGAAGAAGATGCCCATCACGATGCCGAAGGTGAGCTGGACGGCGATGCCGGCCGCGAAGCTCTTCACCCTGAACAGCGACAGCTCGACGAGCGGCGAACCGTCCTTGCGCGTCTTGTACCTCTCGTACGCGACGAGGATGCCGAAGACGGGCAGGCTGCCGGCCATCATCAGGTGGCCCCACATCGGCCAGTCCAGCTCGCGGCCGCGCGTCAGCGGGTAGATCAGCATGAGCAGCGCGGCCGTCACCAGGAGCACGCCGACCAGGTCGAGGCGGAGGGCCTTCGGCGCCTTGGACTCGATGATGTACTTCCGGCCCAGGAGCAGGCCGGCGATGCCGACCGGCAGGTTGATGAGGAAGATCGGGCGCCACTCCAGGCCCGCGATGTTCCACTGGGTGAGCAGCGCGCCGAGCAGCGGGCCGGAGACCGCGCCCAGGCCGACGATCGCGCCGAAGAGCCCGAAGACCTTGCCGCGCTCGTGCGCCGGGAAGGTGACGTGGACGATCGACAGGACCTGCGGCACCATCATCGCGGCCGCCGCGCCCTGGAGGAGGCGGGAGGCGACCAGCATCTCCGGGCCGGCCGCGAAGCCGCAGAGCGCCGAGGCGAGCGTGAAGCCGGCGGTGCCGAGGAGGAAGAGGCGCTTGCGGCCGTAGATGTCGCCGAGCCGCCCGCCGGTGATCAGTCCGGCGGCGAACGCGAGCGCGTACCCGGCGGTGATCCACTGGATGGCCCCGAAGGAGGCGCCGAGGTCCCGCTCGATGCTGGGGATCGCGATGTTGACGATCGTGGCGTCGACCAGGTCCATGAAGGCGGCGGTCATGACGATGGCGAGGGCTATCCAGCGCCGCTTGTCGCCGGAGTCGGTGCCGGGCCCGGCCGGGTTCGCCGCGTCCGTGACGGCGTCGTGTGAACTCATACGAAGAAAGATAGGAGTCATATAGGTCAGGTCGTGTCCTAGATCGGCCGCATCCTGGACGGCATGACGGACACTCCGGCACGACTCCTGCATCTGCTGTCGCTCCTCCAGACCCCGCGCGAGTGGCCCGGAAGCGAGCTCGCCGAACGCCTCTCGGTCTCCCCGCGCACCATCCGCCGGGACATCGACCGGCTCCGCGACCTCGGCTATCCGGTCGAGGCGACCCTGGGCGCGGTGGGCGGCTACCGGCTCGTCGCCGGTACGGCCATGCCGCCGCTGCTCCTCGACGACGAGGAGGCCGTCGCCATCGCGGTCGGCCTGCGCGCCGGGGCCGGGCACGCCATCGAGGGCGTCGAGGAGGCCTCCGTACGGGCCCTGGCGAAGCTGGAGCAGGTGCTGCCCGCCCGGCTCCGGCACCGGGTCTCCACCCTCCAGAACGCGACGATCCCGCTGACCCGGGGCGACGGCGCCACGGTCGCGCCCGCCACCCTGACCGCGCTCGCGGGCGCGGTCACCGGGCGGGAGAAGCTGCGCTTCGGCTACCGGGCGGGCGACGGCGCCGAGACGAAGCGCCTGGTGGAGCCGTACCGGCTGGTCTCCACCGGATACCGCTGGTACCTCGTGGCGTACGACCTGGGGCGCGCGGACTGGCGCACCTTCCGGGTCGACCGGGTCAGCGACCCGCTGGCCACCGGGGCCCGCTTCACCCCGCGCGAGCTGCCGGCGGACGACGCGGCGCAGATGCTCACCCGCTCGACGGCCCGGTCGCAGCCGGAGCTGGACCTGGACGTCTCCTTCGAGGCCCCGGCCGACTTCGTGACGGCCCGCCTCCCGGCCCATCTGGCCCCGGCCGCGACGGGCCCCGCGACCTGCCGGCTGCGCGCCCGGACCGCCGACTCGGTCGAGTGGCTGGCGCTGCGCCTGGCCCTGGTCGACGCCCCCTTCACCGTCCACGGACCGGAGCCGCTGCGGGCATATGTGGAGGGCCTGGCGGGGCGGCTCGCGGCGTCGGTGCGGGGGTAGGCGCGCGGCCGGGGGCCGGGGACGGGCGTCGTCCCCGGCCCCCCGGGCCGACCGCGGAAAGGCCTCAGGCCACCGCGTCGAAGCCCGTGTCGCGGGCCATCTTCTTCAGCTCCAGGAGCGCGTGCTTCTCGATCTGGCGGATCCGCTCGCGGGTCAGGCCGTGTTCCTTGCCGACCTCGGTCAGCGTCCGCTCGCGCCCGTCCTCGATGCCGTACCGCATGCGGATGATCGAGGCCGTCCGGTGGTCCAGCTTGTCGATGAGGTCGTCCAGCTCCTCGCTGCGCAGCAGCGTGAGCACCGACTGCTCCGGCGAGACCGCCGAGGTGTCCTCCAGGAGGTCGCCGAACTGGGTCTCGCCCTCGTCGTCCACCGACATGTTCAGCGAGACGGGGTCCCGCGCCCAGTCCATGACGTCCACGACCCGCTCCGGCGTCGAGCCGAGCTCGGCGGCGATCTCGGCGGGCTCGGGCTCGCGCCCGTGCTCCCGGTTGAACTCGCGCTGCACGCGCCGGATCCGGCCGAGCTCCTCCACGAGGTGGACGGGGAGCCGGATGGTGCGGGACTGGTCGGCGATGGAGCGGGTGATGGCCTGCCGGATCCACCACGTGGCGTACGTGGAGAACTTGAAGCCCTTGGCGTAGTCGAACTTCTCGACCGCGCGCACCAGGCCCGCGTTCCCCTCCTGGATCAGGTCGAGCAGGGGGAGCCCGCTGCGCGGGTAGCGCCGGGCGACGGCCACCACGAGCCGCAGGTTGGACTTGATGAAGAGGTCCTTGGCGCGCTCGCCCTCGGCGGCCAGCGCTTCCAGCTCCTCGCGGGACGCGCCGCCCGCCTCGCTCTCCACCTCTTCGTCCAGGATCTGCCGGGCGTAGACCCCGGCCTCGATCGTCTGGGAGAGCTCGACCTCCTTGGCGGCGTCGAGCAGGGGCGTGCGCGCGATCTCGTCGAGGTACATGCCGACCAGGTCGCGGTCGGCGATCTCCCCGCCCACGGCGCGAACGCTGCTCGCCCGCTCCGCCCCGCTCTTCGCGGAGGTCTGACGGCGGGCGACGGCACGGGTTGCCATGCGTGCTCCCTTGCTGAGTAGGTCGCGACACCCTTTCGGGTGCCCTGCATCCGACGGAAACAACGACTGGAATCAGGACAGAATTCCCACCCGGCACATGGATTTTCGCGATCATGCAGTATCCTGCGCGGCTTCCGCCCCTGCGGGCATGCCGCCGGAACCGGCGGAGGCGCAGGTCAGACCGGGCACGGAGGGGGCTGCGGCGTCGCTCACGGGGCCCTCGACCACACTGTCGGTGAGACCGCGCTCACATCCGGCGCCACCCCTTCAGACGCGGGGCGAGGGCGGCCGGTTGCCTCCCGGGGACGGTCAGCCGAACTGCACGGACCGCTTGGCCAGGCCCATCCAGAAGCCGTCGATCACCGACCGCCCGGCGTCGAGGTCCCCGGCCGCGTCCGCCGCGCCCAGGGTGACGAAGAGGGGCGCGAAGTGCTCGGTGCGGGGGTGGGCGAGGCGTCCGGCGGGCGAGGCGTGCGCGAAGTCGAGGAGGGCGTCGACGTCCCGCGCGGCGAGGGCCTCGTGGCCCCAGGCGTCGAACTCGGCGGACCAGCCGGGCACGCCGCCCCCGGGGTGCCGGAGCGCGGCCAGGTTGTGGGTGAAGAAGCCGCTGCCCACGATCAGGACGCCCTCGTCGCGCAGCGGGGCGAGCCGGCGTCCGACGTCCATGAGCCGGCGCGGGTCGAGGGTGGGCAGGGAGATCTGGAGCACGGGGACGTCGGCGTCCGGGAACATCTCGACGAGCGGCACGTACGCGCCGTGGTCGAGGCCCCGGTCGGGGACGTCCTGCACGGGCGTGCCGGGCGCGCGGAGCAGCTTGCGGACGCTCTCGGCGAGCGCGGGCGCGCCGGGGGCCGCGTACGCGACCCGGTAGTAGTGCTCGGGGAAGCCCCAGAAGTCGTACACGAGGGGGACGGTCTCGGTGGCGCCGAGGGCGAGCGGGGCCTCTTCCCAGTGGGCGGAGACCATCAGGATCGCCTTCGGGCGCGGCAGGCCGGCGGACCAGGCGGCCAGCTCGCCGGGCCAGACGGGGTCGTCGGCGAGCGGCGGGGCGCCGTGGGACAGGTAGAGGGCGGGCATCCGTTCCGGCGTGACCTGCATGGCGACCACCTCGACCTTCCATGGTTCTTGAAACTTCAAGCTTATGGACAGGCACCTTAGCCCCATTTAGTTCAACTTTCAAGAATGAGTCGTACGATGGGACCCATGGGAGACATGACCGAACCCCGCTGGCTGACCGACGAGGAGCACCACGTCTGGCGCGCCTACCTCCACGCCACCACGCTCCTGGAGGACCACCTCGACCGCCAGTTGCAGCGCGACGCCGGAATGCCTCACGTCTACTACGGCCTGCTCGTCCAGCTCTCCCAGGCGCCCCGCCGCCGCATGCGGATGACCCAGCTGGCCAAGGACGCCAAGATCACCCGCTCCCGGCTCTCCCACGCCGTGGCCCGCCTGGAGAAGAACGGCTGGGTGCGGCGCGAGAACTGCCCCTCCGACAAGCGCGGCCAGTTCGCCCGGCTCACGGACGAGGGCATGGAGGTCCTGCGGAGGAACGCGCCCGGCCACGTGGCCGCCGTGCGCCAGGCCCTGTTCGACCGGCTCTCCGCGGAGCAGGTGAAGCAGCTCGGCGAGATCATGCGGGTGATGGCCGAGGGCCTCGAACCGACGGACCCGGACGCGGACCTGCCCTGGCTCCGCTGAGTACGCGAGTGCGCGCGTACGCGGGGCCAGGGCAGGGGCACGGGGGTTCCGGCGGTCAGTGCGCGACGACCGGGATCCTCACCTCGTCGTCCGCTCCCGTGCCGGACCCGGCGACCACGCCGCCCTCCGGCTTGCCGGTGTTGATGAGCGCGAAGGCGATCGCGGCCGAGACGGCCAGGATGCCGACCGCCCACCAGATGGCCGCCGCGTACCCCTCGACCATGCCCTGGAGCTGGAGCAGCTTCTGGGCCGCCGGGGTGGTGGCGCCGGCCGCGTGGTCGGCCAGGTAGGCGGTGGTGGCCGAGGCGGCGATCGTGTTCAGGAGGGCGGTGCCGATGGCGCCGCCGACCTGCTGCGAGGTGTTGACCATCGCGGAGGCCACACCGGCGTCGCGCGGGTCCACGCCGTGCGTCGCGAGCGACATCGCCGGCATGAACGCCGTGCCCATGCCCAGGCCGAGCAGCAGCTGCGCGGGCAGGATCAGACCGGTGTACGAGGTGCCGATCTCCAGCTGGGTGAGGAGCAGCATGCCGACGGCGGCGGTCAGGAAGCCCGGCGCCATCAGCAGGCGCGGCGGGACCCGGGTCATCAGGCGGGTGCCGATCTGGGTCGAGCCCACGATCATGCCCGCGATCATCGGCAGGAACGCGAAGCCCGTCCTGACCGGCGAGTACCCCTTCACGATCTGGAGGTAGTACGTGAGGAAGAGGAACAGGCCGAACATCGCGATGACGGCGAGGCCGAGCGACAGGTAGACGCCGCCGCGGTTGCGGTCGGTCAGGACGCGCAGCGGGAGCAGCGGGGACTTCACGCGCGCCTCGGTGAGCACGAAGGCCGCGAGCAGCACGGCGGAGCCGACGAAGAGGCCGACGGTGCCGGCGTCGCTCCAGCCCTCGGACTCGGCGCGGGTGAAGCCGTACACGAGGGCGACCAGGCCGAGCGTGGACAGGATGACGCCGGGGACGTCGAGCGGGGAGCGGTTGCGGCCGTCCGCCGGCTCGCGGACGACGAGGTACGCGCCGACGGCGGCGACCACGGCGAACGGGATGTTGACGAAGAAGGTCCAGCGCCAGTTCAGGTACTCGGTGAGGAAGCCGCCCAGGATCAGGCCCACGGCGCCGCCGCCGCCGGCGATCGCGCCGTAGATGCCGAAGGCCTTGGCGCGCTCCTTGGCGTCGGTGAAGGTCACGGCGAGCAGCGAGAGCGCGGCGGGCGCGAGGAGCGCGCCGAAGGCGCCCTGGAGCGCGCGGGCGCCGAGCATCGTGGCCTCGCCGGTCGCGGCCCCGCCGAGGGCGGAGGCGGCGGCGAAGCCGGCCAGGCCGACGACGAAGGTGCGCTTGCGGCCCCACAGGTCGGCGATCCGGCCGCCGAAGAGGAGGAGGCCGCCGAAGGCGAGGGCGTAGGCGGTGATGACCCACTGCCGGTTGCCGTCCGAGATCCCCAGGTCCTGCTGGGCGGAGGGCAGGGCGATGTTCACGATCGTCGCGTCGAGGACGACCATCAGCTGGGCGAGGGCGATGAAGACCAGGGCCTTCCAGCGCCCGGGGTCGGGCGTGGGCGCGGTGCGCGCGGGGGTGCCGGCGATTTTCGGCATGGGTGGAGCCACCTCTTGGTGCGTACTGGCGGAAAAAGGACGTAAGTCTGTGCGGGCGCCCGGGCCCCGGGACAGGGGCCTTCGGCGAGGGCCTACGGAAGGGTCACGACGGGCAGGAGTCGCGCCTCAGGGCCTCCAGGGTGGCGGTCGTCCCGGGCAGCTCGGAGCGCGCGGGCGCCTCCAGGCCGTCGAGGAACAGCTGCAGGTGGCGGTGGACGAACGGGGTGAAGGCGGCGCAGGCGGTGCCCGGCAGCGGGCGGGTGAGCTGGGAGACGGCCAGCATCAGGTCGCCGACGCCGACGTCGGCGCGGAGCCGGCCGGCCCGCTGCGCCCGGTCCACGATCCCCTGGACGACCCCTTCGAGGCGGTCGCGTTCGGCCACCAGGTCGGGGTGGTCCCGGTCGAAGGCGCCGTCGAGCATCAGGCACAGGGCGCCGACGCGCTCGTCGGCGGCGCCGTGGACGAAGCGCCGCAGGGCGGCGAAGGTGTCGGCCTCCTCGGCGGCGGCCCGCTCGGCGAGCTCGGCGACGCGGGCCATGAGGGAGAGGACGACCTCGCGGACGAGGTCGGCGCGTTCGGGGAAGTTCCGGTAGAGCGTGGCGTTGCCGACGCCGGCGCGGCGCGCGATCTCGTCGTACGGCACCTGGGAGCCGGACTCGACGAACATCTCGCGGGCCGCCGTCACGATCCGCTCGCGGTTGCGCAGGGCGTCGGCCCGCGGCCGGGGCGCGCGGCGGGCGGTCGCGGTGCCGGTGTCACTGGTCACGTCACGTCCTCCTCGGAATCACGGGGTCGTCGGGGTGCGGCTGGTTCTGCGGGTCGAGCCCGTCCACGGAGGACGCATCCGGGGAAAGGTTCCCCGCTTCGCTCGACACAGGCGTAAACGGGGGCGCACTCCCCGGTTATTTCCGGCCACTCCTGTGACCCCGGTCACACAATCCTCGTTTCACGGAATACCCACGATCGGGCCACCCGGCGCGCGCGCCCGAACCGCCCGTCACAGGCTGATCGGACAGCGCGGATCCCGCCCGCACGCGGAAACGGCCCGTCCGCCGACCTGCCCCCACCGGAGAGGCGACGCATGCAGCACCCCCGCCGACGGATACGCAGACCCGTCGCCCTGGCGGCGACCACGACCCTCTCCCTCACCCTGCTCGCCTCCGCGAGCACCACCCTGCCGGAGCCCGTCCCGGCCTCGGCGGGACCCGTCGCCGCCGCGCCCACCAGCGCCCAGCTGGCGCCGTGCCGCATCGCCACGACGATGGGCGTGCAGATGTCGGAGGGGCTGCCCACCGCCCCCGGGTACGTGCACTCCACGGGCCTCGTCAGGGCCCTCAACCTGATGATCGACTTCCCGGACGCCGTCGGCGACGGCACGGCGATGGGCCGCTTCCGCGAGTTCTTCCCGCAGACCGCCGACTGGTTCCGCGTCAGCTCGTACGGCCGGCTGCACTACCGGGCCGAGGCCCCGATACCCGACTGGCTGCGGATGCCCCGGGCGTTCTCCGCGTACGGGATCGAGCGCGGCTCCCCGTACGAGCCGGGCTACCGCTCCCTGGTCGAGGACATCGTGAAGGCGGCGGACGAGCGCGTGGACTTCAGCGCGTACGACCTGGTCAACGTCCTGGTGACGCCGAACGCCGGGCCCTCGGCCCTCGACACCGTCCTGTCCGTGACCTTCTCCGGCAACGACGACGCCCCGTACGCCGACGGCGTGCCGCTGGCCAACACGTCCTTCGTCTACAGCCGCCAGGACGACGGCTCCGGCAGCTTCGCGGAGACCGGCTACCGGGTCCTGCCGCACGAGAACGGGCACGTCTTCGGCCTGCCCGACCTCTACACCGCCGACGGCGGCGGCTCGGTGGGGCACTGGGACATCATGTCCGAGGACTGGGGGGCCAACAACGACCTGCTCGGCTGGCACAAGTGGAAGCTGGGCTGGCTCGACAACGAGCAGGTGAACTGCGCCTCGGCCGCCGGCACCACCGAGTACGACCTCACCCCGCTCGCGGAGCCCGGCGGCCCCAAGCTCGCGTTCGTCCCCCTCTCCGGCACCTCCGGGTACGCGATCGAGGTCCGCGGCCCGGGCGGCAACGACGAGGCCGTGTGCGAGCGGGGCGTCCTCGTCTACCGCGTCGAGTCCGACGTCGACACCGGGCACGGCCCGGTGACCGTCTCCGACAGCGAGCGGGCCAGCGGCGGCTGCACGCGCCGCGCCAACGTCCACGCGGAGCTGTCGGACGCGCCGTACGGGCCGGGCGAGAGCTTCACGGACCGCGCGAACGGCGTCCGGATCACGGTGCTGCACGAGGGCGCGGACGGCGCGTACCGGGTGCGCGTCACCCGGGACTGAGCGTCACCCCGGACCGAGCCGTCACCCGCGACCGGGCGCTTCCCGGCCCACCGGCTCCCCGCCTTCGAACAGCCCCCGCAGCTCCCGCTTGAGGATCTTGCCCGTCGGGTTCCGGGGCAGCTCCTCCTCCCGTACGAGGACGCGGGCGGGCACCTTGAAGGCGGCGAGGCTCCCGCCGACGTGCGCCCGCAGGGCCTCCGGGTCCGGCGCCGTCCCGGGCCGCCGCCGCACGACGGCCACGACCTCCTCCCCCAGGACGGGGTGGGGGACGCCGAGGACGGCGGCGTCGAGGACGTCCGGGTGCGCGTGCAGGGCGGCCTCGACCTCGACGCAGTACACGTTCTCGCCGCCCCGGACCACCATGTCGGTGAGCCGGTCCACGATCGAGACGCGTCCGTCCGCGTCCACGCGCGCGAGGTCCCCGGTGCGGAACCAGCCGTCGTCGGTGAAGGCGGCGCGGGTGGCCTCCTCGTCCTCCCAGTACCCCCGGACCAGGGACTGCCCGCGCAGCCACAGCTCCCCCACGCCCCGCGCGTCGGGCCGGTCGATCCGCACCTCGGTCGTGGGCGAGGGGCGGCCGGCGCTGCCGGGGTGGGCGCGGTACTCGGCGCCGAAGTGCGCCAGGACGCCGCCGCAGGTCTCGGTGAGCCCGTAGCCGTTGCGGGGCTCGACGCGCTCCCCGTACGCCTCGGTGAGCCCGGCGACGATGCCGGGCGGGGCGGGGGCGCCGCCGGTGCTGAGCAGGGTGAGGCTCTCCAGCGGGTCGCCGTCGCTCCGGGCGCGTTCGAGGAGCTGGAGGGCGGTGGTGGGCACGCCCGCGTAGTGGGTGACGCGGTGTTCCCGGATCAGCCGGAGGGCCTCCCCGGCGTCCCATTTCCGCATCGTCACGAGGGTCCCGCCGGCGGCCATGACGCCGTAGAAGGAGGTGAAGGCGGCGACGTGGAAGAAGGGGAAGGTGGTCAGGGAGACGGGCGCGGGCCCGGTGCCGGGGACGTCTCCGCGCGCGAGGGCCGCGGCGGCGGCGAAGTACCGGGGGTTCATGGCGGCCCCGGCCTGCGCGAGGTGGGTGGCGACGGCGCCCTTGGGGCGGCCGGTGGTGCCGGAGGTGTAGACGATCGTGGAGTCGTGCTCGGGGAGGACGTCGACGGGCGGCGGGCCGAGGTGCGGGTCGCGGTCGGGCACGTACGCGTCGAAGCCCTCCCCGGCCGGGCCGTGGAGGACGATCCCGGGCACCTTCCGCTTCCGGGCCCACGCCCGCGTCCGCCCGGCCCGCTCCCCGTCCACGAGCAGCGCGCGGGGCGCGCAGTCGTCGAGCGCGTACGCGCACTCGCCCTCGGTCCACCAGGCGTTGAGGGGTACGGCGACGAGTCCGGCGAGCTGGGCGGCCCAGAAGGCGACCTGCCACTCGGGGAGGTTCCGCAGGGCGAGGGCGACCCGGTCGCCGGGCACGAGTCCGTACGCGCCGAGGAGCCGCCGGGCGAGCCCGCAGGCCTCGTCGAAGAACTCGCGGTAGGTCGTGCGGGCGCCCTCGTGCACGAGGAACGTCCGGTCCCCGTAGGCCCAGGTCGCCTCCACGAACTCCCGCAGGGTCCGCGGCCCGTGCGCGTACGTCCCGTCCTCGACGGCGAAGGGCGCCCCGTCGGCCGTCAGCCTCCCGATCCCGTCGGCCACCGGGCCACCTCCCACGCGCTCGCCCCCGTCGGACAGCCGACGCTAGGCGGCTCCGGTTCGGGAGGTCAACCGGGGGCGGGCGCCTCCCCCGGGGTGCTCAGATCGTGTTCTGGGCGACCGTGCGCCAGACCTCGGCCGCCAGGTCCGGCATGTTGGCCGTCTGGACCTGTGCGGCGATCTCCCGGAGGCGGTCGAGGACGCCCCGGTCGCCCGAGCGGAGCGCGACGAGGCTGCGCAGCACGTCGAACCGGACCTGGTCGCGGTAGGACAGCAGGTGCTTGCCGTCCTCTCCGGAGGCGAGGAGTTCCTCCGTGCGCTCCGGCCGGCCCTGGTGGAAGGCCAGCTTCGCCTGGAGGAAGCACATCTCCTGCTGGTGCCGGGGGCTCCCGATGAGCCGCAGCGCGGGCTCGGCGGCCTCCAGGAACTCTTCGGCCTCGGCCGTGCGGGGCGGGTCGGCCGCCAGGGAGAGGGACGCGCCCGCCAGCCGCAGCCGCAGCCAGAGCGTGAGGTCGTCGCGGCTGTCGACGACCTCCATGGCCCGGGTCAGGCACTCCGCGGCGCGGGCGTCGTTGCCCTGCCGGGCGGCCACCGTGGCGGCGCTCCAGTACGCCTGGGCCGCCAGCGCGCCGCCGGCCCCCTCCAGCGAGCCGCACACCTCGTCCACCAGGCGCGCGGCCTCCGCGAGGTCGCCGAGCTCGGCCTGGCAGGACGCCAGCAGGAGCCGGGCGCGTACGGAGTCGGCGGCGGAGATGCGCATCCGGCGTTCGTCGCCGAGGACCTCGACCACCGCGTCCCTGGCGGACTTCACGTCGCCGAGGTCGCGGTCGCAGTGCGCGAGCCTGAGCCGGGCGCGGCCCTGCAGGGCGGCGCGGCCGAGCCTCCTGCCGAGTTCGTCGAGGCCGGCGAGGGCCTCGCGCTCCCGGCGGAAGTCGCCCAGCACCTCGTGCACCCGGGCGAGTTGGGCGAGGGCGTGCCAGCGGGTCAGGTCGTCCGCCTCGCCGGCCGCCTCCAGGGCCTCGGTGAGGAGGGTTCCGGTCCCGGCGTCGAGATCGCGTTCCGGCATGGCGGCGACGACCGCGACGACCTCGGTGAGGCTGTCCTCGGGCCGGTCGTCCTCGAACATGTCGACGGAGATGCCGAGTCGTTCCGCCAGGTAGCCGACGGCGTGTTCGGTGGGGCGGCGGCTGCCGGATTCGAGCCTCGACAGATATGCGGCCGACATTCCCGTTCCGGCGAGGGTGACCTGGGAAATGCCGCGCTGCTGTCTCAGCTGACGCAGCCGCTTGCCGAATCCGGGCTGCTCAAGCACTGTGCACCTCTGTCGGGAAGCTGTTCTCCGCCTTTCCGGGATTCGGGGGGATCCGAAAAGGGGGCGGGTCGCCAATGACCCACCCCCTCATGTTTCCACACCGGGTCATCGACTGGCAAATATTGCCCATCGGGGCAATTAAGCCAACCCTTTGCTCACCCGGCGCATTCCGGCCGTCACGGCCAGTCGATCACGATCACCCCCGCTGCGGCCTGCGGCGCCGATGCGGCGGAATCCCCCGGGAAAGCGGATCCGCCGGCGATCGCCGCGGCGGCCAGCAGTACGACAACACCGCCGGTCAGTCGCCGAACAATCCTCATCTTTCATTCCCCCCTGCCAGTGGCGCACTTCCGGCCAGGCCGGTGTGCGCCGAATGGAACGCCGCGCAGGTGAAGTCCCGGTCGGCGCGTTCGAGAGGAGATTAGATCAGGCCGATGATCTTTGGCAATACTTGTCAAAGTTTGTCAGATCGGGTGACCGGATCGGGTCACATCACGTCCAGCGCGGCGTTCGCGCGGCTGCGCCACTCGAAAAAGCGGAGCAGGCCGTAGGCCAGTACCGCGTACCCCAGCGCGACCGCCGCCTCCAGCCCCAGGCTTGTCCAGATCTCGGCGGTCGACGCGCCGTCGAACAGGGCCCGCAGCGCGGTGATGGCGTGGGAGAGCGGCAGGACCGATCCCACCGCGCTCATCCAGCCCGGCATCGCCTCCGCCGGCAGGTTCGCGCCGCTGAAGAGGAGCAGCAGGGTGAAGGCGGCGTTCGAGATGACGAAGACGTCCCGGATGCGGACCGCCAGCGCGCCGAGCGCGAGCCCGAAGAGCGCGCACGAGGCCGCGGCCACCACGAAGACCTGTGCGAGGCCCAGCAGCACCGAGGCCGGCAGCGAGAGACCGAGGAGCAGGGAGCCGACGCCCATCATGAAGACCATGACGACGAAGCCGTTGAGCACGTACGGCAGGACCCGGCCGCCCCAGATCAGCCCCCGGGACCGCGGGCTGAGCAGCACCGCCCCCAGCGTGCCGTACCGGCGCTCGTTGGCGACGGCCATGATCCCGCCGTACACGCAGGGCACGCTGGTCGCGAGCACCGCGTTCCCCAGCAGGTAGAAGCGGTCGTCCGCCACGCCCAGGTTCCGTCCGACGTGGACGAAGAAGAAGATCTGGAACAGCGGGCTCACCAGCAGGGTGCCGATGAACATGGGCGGGGTGGTCCAGTTGAACAGGGCCCGGTAGGACAGGCCCCCACCGTGGAAGGTCAGGCGCAAGGCGCGCGTCAGTGCAGTCATCACCGTGTCTCCGCTGTGTTCCGGCGCTCAGGTCAGTGCGAGGGTGCCCGCGCCGCGGGCGCGGCGCTCCACCCAGACGAGGGCGATCAGGGCGAACGCCACGTAGCAGGCGCCCAGGCCCAGGGCCGCCAGCGACGGCACCAGGACCTCTCCGCCGTTGGTGGCCGCCTGCATCGCCCGGGCGGCCCAGCTCGTCGGCAGCGCCCAGGTCACCGGGCGCGTCCACTCCGGCAGGGTCGCCGTGGAGACGAGCACCCCGGAGAACATCCACACCGGGTAGTCCAGGGCGTTGGCCAGGGCGTTGGCGTTGCGCAGCAGCACGAAGGTGGCCGCCATGAGGATGCCCATCATGCCCAGGGCCACGACGCACACCAGCATCGCCGGGACGAACAGTCCGGGGGACGCCGGGGCGAAGGGGATGTCGAAGAGCAGGACGCCCCACGCCACGGTGGCCACGAGCGAGTAGAGGCCCACGAACGCGGTGGCGAAGGTGATCGGCAGCAGGACGAGGGAGAACCGGGTCGGCGCCGACACCAGGGTTTCGAGCGTGCCCATCCAGCGCTGTTCCTGGATCGCGCCGCCGGCCCCGAAGAGGACGGCGGACCAGACGCCCATCAGGCCCGCGCCGACCGCCGCCTGGAGCAGCCGGTCGGGGTGGTCGCCGGCCTTGAACAGGTAGACCGCGAGCGTCGCGTAGACGAGCGGCGAGAAGACGGCCATCACCAGCTCGACGCCGGAGCGGGAGAGGTGGAGGACGTGGGTGCGCAGACCCACCGCCATGAGCCGCCAGAAGCGGTACGGGCCGCGGGAGGTGCCGTATGCGGTCATGCCTCGCTCCCCGTGGCCGCGGTGTCGTCGATGATCGAGAGGTAGGCGTCCTCGAGCGTGGGCTCGCGCGTCGTCACCTTGCCGGTGCGCAGGTCGGCGAGGGCGGCCAGCACGGACGCGTGGCTGCCGTGGGACGGCAGGGCGTGCACGGTCACGACGTCGACCGTGCCGTCGGTCTCGGCGGTGGCCCGCTCGATGCCCTCGATCTCCCGCAGCCGCCGCAGGTGCTCCTCGCCGACCGCGTCGTGGACCTGGATCTCCAGGACGTCGAGCTTGCGCACCCGGTCCTTGAGCTCGTTGGGCGTGCCCTCGGCCCGGACCGTGCCGGAGGCGATGACCGCGATGCGGTCGCACAGCTCGTCGGCCTCGGCCATGTAGTGGGTGGTCAGCAGGACGGTGGTGCCGCCCCGGACCAGGTCGGCGACCGTCCGGCGCAGTTCGCGGGCGGCGGCCGGGTCGACGCCGATCGACGGCTCGTCCAGGAAGAGGACGTCGGGGCGGTGGAGCAGGCCGCGCGCGATGTGGAGCTTCTGCCGCATGCCGCGCGAGTAGCCCTCGACGCGCTCCTTCTCCCGGCCCTTCAGACCGACGGTCTCCAGGAGTTCGTGGATGCGGGGCAGCTGCTCGCGGGGCTCGACGCCGTACAGCTCGGCGAAGTACCGCAGGTTGTCGAGGGCGGACAGCCGCTCGTAGAGGCCCCGGTCGCCGCCGAAGACGTAGCCGATGCGCCGGCGCACCTCCAGGGGCTGCCGGGCGACGTCGTACCCGAGGATGCGGGCGCTGCCGGAGGTGGGCAGGAGCAGCGTGTTGAGCATCTTGATCGTGGTGGTCTTGCCCGCGCCGTTCGGGCCGAGCAGGCCGAAGAGTTCGCCCCGGCCCACCTCCAGGGAGACGCCCCTGACGGCGTCGATCGTCTTGCGCTGGGGTTTGAGCCACCCGGTCCGCGTCCGGTAGGAGCGGGCCAGGTCCACGGCCTCGATCGCCAGGTCGGTGGTCATCGGTGTTCCCGTCTCAGTCGTGGGGGGTGGTGGCCGGCGCGGGCGCGGCGGTCGGGCGCAGCAGGCCGAGGTCGAGGGAGTCGTCCAGCAGGTTCCGGAACGCCTCGGGGCGGGTGTCGAGGGCCGCGCAGGCCTCCGCGAGGGTGCGCGTGCCGTCGAGGGAGCGCAGCAGGGCCGTCCACGGGTCGTCGGGCCCGAGCACGTACTCCAGGGAGCCGTCCACGGCGAGGTACGCGGTGCCGGCGTCGTCCCGGAGCAGTTCGACGTGGTCGGCGAGGGCCAGGACGCTGTCCGGCGTCCAGCGCGGCGCCGCGAACACCAGCTCCTCGACGCGCGGCGCCTCGGTGTCCCAGTCGGTGATCCGGTGGGCGGGGCGCACGGCGGGCAGCAGTACGGCGGTCTCGACGAGCGGCGGGGGGAGTTCGGCGACCATCGTGTCGAGCAGGCACAGGTTGAGCAGCGGCAGGAGCCGCTCCACGTGGGCGGAGAGCGGCGCGTCGGCCAGGCGGCGGAGCAGGGCCCGGACCCGGTCCGCGTCGAGCAGTTCCCGGCCGCGCGGGGTGGCGAGGGCCTCCTCGACGAGCGCGCCGCCGTCGCGGGTGAGCATCCCGATGAAGGGGCGGTGGGTGTGCTGCATGCCCTCGCCGTAGAAGAAGGGCACCTTGGGGCGGTGGACCACCTCGGGCGGGAGCAGGTCGGCGACCGCCTCGCGGACGATGGCCTTGTCCCACAGCAGGCGCTCGCGCCGGGCCGCGGGGATGGACGCGACGAGTTCGACGAGGCGGCGGTCGAGGAAGGGGACGCGGGCCTCGGTGCCGCTGCCGGCCGCGGTGCGGTCCTCGTGCCAGCAGTTGAACTGCTCGACGTCGCGCATCTTCGCCGCCACGAAGGCGCCGTAGGGGTCGCGGCCCAACAGGTCGCGGGCGGGGCCGAGGGCCGCGTCGGTGAGCAGGCCGCCCTCGGCCCCCTCCCACCACGCCGCGAGCCGGGGGCGGCCGTCCTCCAGCCTGCCGCGGCGGGCCAGTCCGCCGAGGGCGCCCTCGAAGGCCCGCCAGCCGCCGTCGCCGACGCTGGTGGTCGAGTAGCCGCCGCAGAACTCGTCGGCGGCGGCGCCCAGGAGCATGCCCTTGATCTCGGGGTGCTCGGCGCGCACGTACCGGTGGAGTTCGTGCTTGTAGTACTGCTCCGGGCTGCACGTCGGCATCTCGGTGAGCCACAGCAGCCGCTTCCACTCCTCGGCCGTGGGCACGTGGGAGGCGTCGAACCGGACCTGGTGGTTGGCGACGCCGAGCTTGTCGGCGACGAGGCGGGCGTGCCGGGCGTCGCCGTTGACCACGGTCGAGCCGCTCAGCACGGAGAAGGTCTGCAGGTCCGTGGTGCCGGCGGCGAGGGCGGCGACCGCGGCCGAGTCGACGCCGCCGCTGAGGAAGAGGCCGATGGACACGTCCGCGGTGGCGCAGGCGCGCACCGAGTCGGCGAGCAGGTCGCGGAACTCCCCGACGATCTCCGCGTCGGTGCGGGTGGAGTCGCCGTCGAAGTCGGGCAGGGACCAGTAGGTGTGGCGCCGGGTCGCGCCGTCGCGCAGGTCGATCTCCAGGACGGTGCCGGCCGGGACGGACTCGACGCCCTCGAAGTAGGTGGTGGGCGGGGCGAGGTCCAGCGAGGGGGCGGACGTCACGGTGGGGTTGACCAGCGCGGCGTCCCAGTCGACCCGGCGCGGGGTGGCGGGGTCGGCGAAGAGCGCCTTGATCTCGGAGGCGAAGGCGATCCGGTGCTCGTCGCGGGTGTAGAAGAGCGGCTTCACCCCGAAGTGGTCGCGGGCGAGGAGCAGGACGTCGCGGCGCCGGTCCCACAGCACGAGGCCGAACATGCCGCGCACGTCGTCGAGGAAGTCCAGGCCCTTCTGCTGGTAGAGGTGCACGAGGACCTCGCAGTCGGAGCCGGTCCGGAAGCGGGTCCCGGCCGGCAGCGTGGCGCTGAGCTCCTTGTGGTTGTAGACCTCGCCGTTGGCGATGAGGACGACCGAGCGGTCCTCGCTGTAGAGCGGCTGGCCGCCGTTCTCCGGGTCGACCAGGGAGAGCCGGGTGAAGGCCATGCCGACCCGTCCGCGGCGGAGCAGCTCCTCCTCGTCGGGTCCGCGGTGCGCCAGCGTGCGGGCCATGGTCGCCAGGATCGCGTCGGCTTCGACACCGAGGTCCTGCCCGTCGATACGGGCCAGACCGCCGAGTCCGCACATGCTCCCGTTCCTTTCTGGTGGGTGGAAAAGAGGAGGGGCGCCTCCGAAGGTGAAGAAGAGGCGCCCCGGTCCGCTACTGGATTCAGCGGTTGTTCATCATGACGCGGGAGAAGTCGATCTTCTGCACCTGCGGCTTGGTGTACTGCTGCATGAGAAAGCACCTCATCATTATCGGAATCCACCGCCCCGGCTGATCCGGTGCGGTGTTGACGAGATGATGCTAGGAGGAATTCCGGAAGCCCCGCAACCCCGATCCAGAATTTATTTTCCGGCCCCGAAAAAGGAAATGCCTCCAAGCCGTTCCCGAAATTCGAGAACGGCTTTTCCGACCCCGTGGGGGAAGGAATTCAGGAGGTTTTCCGGTCAGTCGCCGAGCCGGATCAGCTCCTCGTCGAGCAGCCAGGCGAGCATCTCCGCGGTGTCGGTCAGCGCCGTGCCGGCGTCGATGCCGTACCGCTCGGCGACCGCCCGGGCGATGTCCTCGACCCGGCCGGTGCCGTCGATCCGCCGCCAGATGAACGCCGCCACCTCGGGCAGCTCGTACGCCTGGTCGTAGCGGGCGAGCAGGATCGCGCCCTCCGAGGACCGGATGCGGACCTCCAGGCCGTGCCGGGGCACGGCGCGCCCGTGGACCTCCGCCGGCATCAGACCTCCACCTCCATCGAGACGCGCCGCACGCAGCCGATGACGTCCTCGATCCAGCGGCCCGGGTCGCCGGGGTCGTAGTCCCGCATGGTCTCGATCCGCCAGTACCGCTCGAAGGGCAGCACGGCCGGCGCCGCGGCCCGGTACTTCTTCGACCGCCACTTGGCCGTGGTGCCGTACTCCCCGTGGTGCGCGAGCAGGGCGTCCGCCGCGTACCCGAAGGCGAGCTTCGCGGTGAGCAGCGCGCTCTCCGCGTCCCCCGCGCCGAGCTGGCCGAGGGCGTCCTCGGCGAAGGTGTCCGCGAGGTCCAGGCTCCGGGCGGCGATCGTCCGGCCGAAGGCGGACTCCCGCAGCGTCCGCTGCCGCTCCGCCAGCCACGGCGCGCCGTCGAGGGCCACCGCGTGGCCGAGCTTGACCAGCGCGTCGCGCTCCACCTGGCTCACGGTGGCGCCGACGTCGCGCCCTTCGCGGTAGGCCTCCCAGGAGACCTTCGCGAGGAGCTGTCCGAGCTGGTCCGCGGACCAGTACTCGACGTCGCCGCGACGGTCCCCGAGGGTGGGGACGGCCACCGGCACGCGGTCCGGGGACAGCGCCACCGGGTGGAAGTCCTCCACGCCCTCCGGGCGGGCCGGCCCGTCGGTCACCACGTAGAGGTCGAGGTCGCTCGTGGCGTTGCCCCAGCCGCGCACCAGGGAGCCGGCCGCGTACACGCACAGGTGTCCGTCCGGCAGCAGCCCCCGCTCGCGCAGCAGTCCGAGGAGGCGGGGGCCGTCCTCGGCCGTGATCGTGTCTGTCATCAGCCTGTCCTTCCGTCCTTGCTTCACAGCAGTCCGTGCGCGGCGAATTCCGCGCGCACCTGCTCGTCGTCCAGTGCCCCGACCGAGGCGAAATGCCGGACCGTCTGCTGGGAGACGGTTTTCGCATAAGCCGTCACGGCCGCGTCCGGAAAGAGTTCGGTGACGATCCGCCGGGCGTCGTCGCGGGAGAATCCGTAACCGACGACCTCCCTCTCCACCGACGGCACGTCGGGGTCCGTGAATATCCGGATGAGGCGGGGCACCCGGAGGGCCGCGCGGCGCCGGGTGGCCGGTGTCAGCTGCCCCCACAGGTGGCGCAGGAAGACCGCGAAGTAGGCGTGGTGGCGGCCTTCGTCCAGGGCGTGGTCGCGGACGGCCTCGCGGACCGCCGGGACGATGCTCCGGTCGTTCCCCATCTCCGACAGCTGGGCCGTGATGAGGGTCTCCGAGACGATCACGAAGAGGATCTCGGTGAGGGCCGTCAGGTCGTCCGGGGTCTCCTCCAGGTACCGCTCCAGGCGGGTGACGAAGTACGGCACCTCGGGCAGCTCCGCGCGGACGTCGGTGGCCCGGCGCACCTGGGCGGCGAGGTCCGCGGAGGACAGCGCGTGGTACGCCTCGTCGCAGTAGATCTTGAACGCGTCCAGCCGCATGGCCTCGGGCAGCCGCACCCCGATCGTGCCGTGGGCGATGCCGAGCACGGTCCGGTTGACCACCAGGTGCTCCAGCTTGGCCGTGAAGTCCAGGTACCGGTAGAGGTGGCGGACGAGCACGTCGCGGTGGATGTCGGGCCGTTCGCCGCGCAGGTCCGCGATCAGCGGGTGGGAGGCGAGCGGCACCAGCTCGGGGGCGAAGAAGCCCTGGTCCGCGGCGGACGGGCCGAGTTCCCGGCGGTCCGCCGAGCGGACCGTGGCCCGCTCGTACCAGTTGCGGAACGGGCTCGCGTACGCGTCGGTTCCGTCCTCGCCGGCCTTGGCGTGGACCGCGGCCCCCGCCCCGTCCACGGCCCCGCCCGGGTCATCCCGCCGGGCGAACAGCGCCTGTTTCGGGCACAGGCTCACCGCCGCGCACCCCATGAACAGGCCGACCGTGCCGCACATGCTTCTCCCCTTCGATGACCGGGGCCGGCCGCTTGGGCAGCGGCGGATCCGTCTGGTTGCGGTTGATCCGGGCGGTGTCCCACAGCTCGGCGAACCGGGCGGCCCGCCCGCAGTGGTAGTAGGCCTCCTCGACGTGCACGAGCGAGCCCCAGAGCAGGCGCTCGCGCTCGGCCGCGTCGAGGGGCAGCGCGGCCCACCGCGGGTCGCCGCGGGTCAGCGGTTCGGCCCGCCCGTTGACCCGGGCGGTCTCGGGCATGCCGGGGAGGAGGAAGAGCAGCCCGACGCCGGGGCTCCGCTCCAGGTTCCCCAGGGTCTGCAGCAGGCGGTTGCCGGACTCCTCGGGGAGGAACAGCGTCCGCTCGTCCAGGACCCGGACGAAACCGGGGGCGCCGCCGCGGGGCGAGGCGACGCAGCGCCCGTCCCCGTCCGCGCTCGCCACCACGACGTACGGCGACAGTTCGACGAAGCGGCGCAGCCAGGGGTGCAGCACCGGCGAGAGCTTGGCCCGCACCCGGGGCAGCGGCTCGCCCCACCGCTCGACCAGCGCGGCGCGCACGGAGGCGGCGGGCGCGGGGTCGGTCGGCGCGGGACCGGCGGGCGCGGCCGGCGCGGAGTCGGTCGGCGCGGCGCGCACGGAACCGGTCGGTGCGGTCTCGTGCGGGTTCACGGCACCATCACCGTGCCGCCGTTGACGCCCAGCGTCTGCCCGGTGAGGTAGCCGGCCGCGTCGCCGACCAGGAAGGCGACCGTGTCCGCCACGTCCTGGGCCCGGGCCACCCGGCCCAGCGGGACCTTCCGGCCCTCGGCCAGGAACCCGTCCTCGTCCAGGCCCGGCTGGGCCGTCCGCGTCACCCCCGGCGCCACGGTGTTCACCGTGATGCCGTACCCGCCGAGCGCCCGCGCCAGCGACTTGCCGAGGCCCACGAGCCCGGCCTTGCTCGCCGCGTAGTGCGCGCCCTTCGGCGAACCGGTGAGGGCCGCGCTCGACGCCACGTTCACGATCCGTCCCGAGCGCTGCGGGACCATCATCGCCGCCGCCTCCTGGGAGCAGAAGAAGGCCCCCTTGAGGTTGGTGTCGAGCACGAGGTCCCACCCCGCCTCGTCGATGTCCAGGACCTGCGCGCGCGGGAAGACGCCCGCGTTGTTGACGAGGATGTCGAGCCGGTCGAAGCGCCGGCCGACCGTCTCGAACAGGGCGGACACCTGACGCCGGTCGCGGACGTCGGCCGGCACCGCGAAGCAGCCGTCGGGCAGCTCCTCGCCGTCCGGCGCAGGGGCCGCGCCGGGCGGGTGGTTGACCGCGACCCGGGCGCCGAGCGAGGCGAGGGTGACGACCACGGCCCGGCCGATGCCGCTGCCGCCGCCCGTGACGAGCGCGGTGCGTCCCGCCAGGGACGGGACGGCGGTCACGCGCGCGCCCCCGTCTGCCGGCGGACCTCGTCGAGGACCCGGTACACCTCCAGGCAGGACGAGAGCGGCGAGTCGCCGGGCCCGCCCCGTACGACGGCGCGGTGGAAGGCCTCCAGCTCGGTGGCGTAGCCGGTGCGGCCGTAACCGCCGCGCCGGGCGGGCCAGTCGTACCGGAGGGTCTCCTTGCCGTCCAGGGCGCCCGCGCCGGGGGAATCCGCCGGCCGGGCGACCGTCAGGGTGTTGAAGTCGTCCAGGAGGCCGACCACCCCCTCCTCGGTCACCAGCTCGCAGCGGTATTCGAGGCGGTTGGAGTAGTTGCCCACGAGGAGGGTGGCGAGCCGCCCGTCCGCGTACTCCAGGAAGACGCGGATCGCCGTCCGCCGCGCGTCGATGTCCGCGCGGCGGGCCGTGATCCGGTCGGGGACGCCCAGCTCGCGCAGCGCCAGGTCGACGGCGTGCGTGCCGAGGCCCTGGAGCAGGCTGTCCTCCACCGTGGCGCAGCCCCAGACCGGCGCGGTCGGCTTGGCCGAGACCAGCCGCACGTCCAGGGCGCGCAGCTCTCCGTGCGGGCGCAGGGTGTCGCGGAGCTTCCGGTAGGACTGGCCGTGGGGGAAGTTGAAGCCGACGAACGCCACCGTGCCGGGCGGCGCGGCCCGTTCGGCGGCGACCAGCTTCTCCAGCGTCGCGGTGTCGGGCGCCGGGGGCTTCTCGGCGAAGACGCTGACGCCCGCGGCGAGGGCCCGCTCCAGGACGTCGGCGTGCAGCTCCGGGGAGCCGGCCACGACCAGGGCGTCGACCACGGGCCCGGCCGGGCCGTCGAGCAGCTCCGTCCAGTCCTCGGTCCACAGTTCGGCGCCCCAGCGCCGGGCCGCCTCCTCGGCGGCCTCGGGCCGGCGGGCCGCCACGGCGGTGAGCCGGGCGCCGTCCAGTACCGCCAGGGCGGGCAGCAGGTTCTCCCGCGCGTGGCCGCCGGGGCCCACGACCCCGTAGCGCAGCGCTCCCCGCCCCGGGGTGAGCCGTCGGATGGGCATTCAGATGATCCCCAGCTCTTCCAGTCGGCGGCACCAGAAGTGGTACTTCTCCTTGGTCATCTGACGCTCGGCGCGGCGCTCGGCGGACTCGCGGTCCTCGCCGACCCGCCAGAACATGGTGCCGACCTCGGCCGTCTCCGGCTCGATCTCGGACAGCTCGCCGCGTCCGGTCGCCTCCTGGTCCTCCTGGTGGCGGCGCAGCGCCTCCTCGCGGCCGCGGGCCTCCTTGAACATGACGGGCGCCCGGTCCTTGACCGGGTTGCCGCGCAGCACCAGGGAGATGGTGCCCAGTTCGGTGAAGGGGGTGGAGTGCAGGGCGTTGTGGTGGATGGTGAAGCACTCGCCCGCGCGGTCCTCGTGCAGCATCAGCGGCTGGACGTCGTCCGGCAGGGTGTTCTCGTCGAAGCCGTTGCGGGCCACGTAGTTGCGGTGCAGGTAGGTGCCGCGCAGCACCAGGTTGGTGAAGGAGAAGCGGTGGTTGTGGGCGAGCTGCTGCTGGTGGTCGGTGGACATCCGGAGCCTGATGCGCAGGCCCTTCTCCACGTCGTCCCAGAGCACGATCTTGTCCTCGACCACGTCCTCCTCGCACTTGGCCCACAGGTACGGGTCGTGCTCGACGGCCAGGAGGAGCCGGCGGAAGAGGGCCTTGTCCGCGGCGAACTCGCGGATCAGCCGCTGGGTCAGCTCGGCGGCGGCGGGCAGGTCGTCCCAGTCGATGGGGCCGACGTTCTCGAAGAGCTCGACGACGGTGTTGTTGACGTGCACCCGGTCTGCCGTCTCGACGGTCATGGCGGTTCTCTCTCTGAGGGGCACCGGTCGTCCGGTGCGGAGGGGAAGGGGGCGGGCCGGGCGTCAGATGACGCCGAGCTTCTCCAGTCGCTCCCGGATCTCGCGGTACGCGTCGAGGCCCATGGCCTTCTGCCGGCGCCGCTCCTCGGGCTCGTCCTGGCGGCCGAAGCGCCACCAGAGGGTGCCCTCCGCCTTGTCCATGATCACGGAGCGGTCCTTCTCGACCGGTCCGCGCAGGAAGAGGGAGACGGTGTCGGGGGTGGTGAACGTGGTGTGGAGGGCGCTGTGGTGCAGCGTGTAGCAGCTGCCCGGCTCCTCGCGGCGGACGATGTGCGGCGTCAGCCGCTCCTGCACGCCCTCGGCGCGCGGGTCCGGGTTGTGCCGGCTGAGGTACCGCCGCGCCTCCGGGTCGGGTCCTTCGGCGTAGAGGTCGCCGTCGAAGTGGTACCAGGTGTGGGTGTAGCCGCCCGCCACGATGCGGCTGGAGAAGGAGAACCGGTGGTCGTGCGGGCGGTCGAAGTGGTCCTCGGTCGAGATGTGCAGGCGCAGCCGGACGCCGCGGTCGAGGGCGTCGTACAGGACGATGTAGTCGAGCAGCTGGTGCCGTTCGCACATGGCGAGCAGCTCCGGCTTGTTCTCCACGTCGTAGACCAGCTTGCGCAGGGACTCCTTGTCGTCCGCGAGGCGGTGCACGACGTCGCGGGTGATCTCGCCGGCCCTCTCGAAGTCGGACCAGTCGACGGTGAGCCGGTCGAGGTAGTCGATCACGGTTTCTCCTTGGTGCGGGAGGGGTTCGGGCTGCGGCCCGCCCCCGGCGGCGAGCGTCTCCCCGTAGGCCCGGCGGAGCCGCAGGGCGAGGGGGGAGTCGGCGGCGGGCAGCCGGTCGAGCTCGTCCGCCGGTCGCCGCCCGGCGGCGACGTCGGCGAGCGTGTCGGCGAAGATGTCGAGGTCGGAGGTGCCGACCAGGTCGCGGGTGGGGCTCATGGGGTTCTCCTCAGCGTGCGCACCGCGGCCACCACGGCCGCCGCGGTGTGCTCCGGTGGGTCGTCCGGGTGCGGGACGAGGACGAGCCAGTCGCGCTCCGCGGCCATGCGCAGCAGGGCGCGGCGGACGACCGACTGGTAGTCGCGGAAGGCCTCGTGCGGCGGGCCGGTGAAGCCGTCCCAGCGGCCGAGTTCGGTGTCCTTGAACGTGTCGCGGCGCGACCGGGCGACCTCCGGGTCGACGTCGAGGAGGACGGTCAGCGCGGGCTCCGGCACGGGCGCGAAGAGCGACTCGACCCAGTGGGGGTCGAGGGGCTCGCGGATCAGGGTCTTGGCGATGTTCCGGTAGTACCAGCCGTCCATCACGGTGACGGTGTCCGCGTCCGTCAGCTCGGGCCGGAGCCGGGCGAGTCCCGCGTACCAGGAGGCGATCAGCAGGATCCAGTGCGCGGCCCCGTAGGTGTCGCCGTGCGCCTCGGGGGAGGACCAGACGAGGTCGCGGAGGGCCGCGGCGCGGGCCGCGGTGGCCGGGTCGACGGCGCCGACCTCCTTCTTGCCGGCGGGGACGGCCCCGTCGGGGCCGAGCGCCTCCGCGACCAGCCGCGCCACGGTGGTCTTCCCGCTGCCGTCGATGCCTTCCAGGACGATCAGCACGACGGGGCTCCGTCCGGCAGGTGTGCGTCCAGGGTGTCCCCGTCCGGCAGGTGGCCGTCCAGCAGGTACCGGACGATGCCGTCCTCGTCGTTGGGGGCCGTGACGACGGACGCGCGGGCGAGGACGCGGGGGTGGGCGTTGGCGGGGGCGACGGCGCGGTCGGCCACGGCGAACATGGACAGGTCGTTGAGGTGGTCCCCGTAGACGGTCAGCCGGGCGCCGTCGAGTCCGGCCTCGCGGGCGAGCCGGCGCACCGCGAGGCCCTTCTCGGCCTCCGGGTGGGCGATCTGGATCTCGGTCCAGCCGGGTGCGTAGTGGTTGGCGGCGGCCGTGACCCCTGCGGTGTCACCGAGGGCGGTACGGAGCGCGTCGGCCGCGGCGTCGGCCCCGGCGTCCGGGACGAAGGCGACGAGCTGGGCGGTGCGCGCCCCGGCGACCGCCGCGTACGGGTCGGGGCAGCGGCGGAGCCGCGGGTCGCCGTACGCCCGCTTCTCCTCGATGTACCAGGCCGTCGCGGGGTCGTCGCAGGGGCCGTGCAGGACGTGGTCGGCGGTGCCGTCCCAGGTGGTGAGCACGGGTTCGGCGGCCAGCCGGGCGAGCGCGTCCAGCGCGGCGGCGGCGGTCTCCGGGCCGAGCGTGGCGTGCGCCAGGTGGCGTCCGGTCGCGAGGTCGGTGCGGAAGGCCCCGTTCAGTTCGACGACGGGCAGGGTCAGCCGGACCCCGGCGAGCAGCTCGCGGATGGCGACGGCGCTGCGGGCGCTGGCCACGGTCAGTGCCGTACCCGCGTCGAGCAGGGCGTTGAGTCCGTCGCGGGCGTAGTCGCCGAGGGTGGCGTCGGAGCGCAGCAGCGTGCCGTCGAGGTCGAGGACGTGCAGGCCGAGGAGACGGTCGTCGGTCACGGGCGGGCCTCCGGGGGCCTCGGGGCGGCGCACAGGGACGGGATCAGGGCGCGCAGTTCGGCGAGGGAGCCGAGGACGCGGTGGGCGTCGGCGAGCCGGGCGCGCGGGGTGAGGACGGCCAGGCCGAGGACGGTGGCGCCGGCCGCGCGGGCGGCGGCGACTCCGCGGGCGCTGTCCTCCACCACGAGGCACCGCTCGGGGGCCACGCCGTGGTGGGCGGCGGCGCGGAGGAAGAGGTCGGGGGCGGGTTTGGGGCGGGCCACCTGGTCCGCGCCGATGACCCGGTCGGCCAGCCGGGGGGCGAGGCCGGTGAGTCCGAGGGTGACGCGGATGCGGTCGGTCGTGTCGTTGGAGGCGACGCAGTAGGGCACGCCCCGGGCGTCGAGCTCGTCCAGGACGTCGTGGACGCCGGGCATCGGTGCCAGTTCCCGCTCGAAAGCGGCGAAGAGCCGGGCGTGGAAACGGGCGCCGAAGTCGTCCGGGAGGGGCGTGCCGGTGCGCCGGCGGACCGTGTCGAGCACGTCGGCGAAGGACTTGCCCAGGTAGTGCTCGACGGCGTCGGCGAAGGGCGTCGGCACGCCCTCGGCGGTCAGCGCCTCGGCGAGGACGCGGTTGCCGAGCGTCTCGCTGTCCACCAGGACACCGCTGTTGTCGAACACCACGAGCTGGTGCGACACGGTCCCTCCTTCGACTTCCTTGACAGGCTTTGCCAGTCATTGCCAAGTCAACGTAGGCAACTCTGACAAGCCAGTCAAGGCCTACACCTCCCCTTTCAGCAGGCTTTTCCCGGTACATGGGCCCGTCGGCGGTCCGCTTCCATGTCACGCACAGATGCCCCTTGCCCTGGAACGGCACGGTGGTATGGTCAAGCCTCCCGCCCAGTCAGGCAACATTTGTCAAAGGCTTCTTGACAGAAACCGGCAACACGAAGAGGGATGATCGATGGCGAACCCGTCCGGCCCGGCCGAGCAGTCCCACGCGACGCTGCTTCCGGTGGAGGTCCACTGCCACGGCTTTGCCGGCGTGGACTTCTCCGAGTTCTCCCGGCTCGACCTCGAACTCCTGGAGGAGATCTGCGCCCGGGAGGGGGTGCTCAGCATCCCGACGCTGTACCTGCACCACCACCGGCTGGGCGAGTTCGAGAGGTTCATGCGCCGCTACGACGCGATGCGGCGCGCCGGACGGATCCCGCACGTCGTCGGCGTCGCCCTGGAGGGTCCGCTGCTCTCCAGCCACGGCGGCACCCCGGCCGACACCGTCTGGGCGCCGACCCGCTCGGAGTGGGAGCGGCTGGCCCGCCTCGGCGAGTACGGCCTGTGCTACATGGTCCTCTCGCCGGACGCCTTCTCGCCGGCCTCGGACTTCCACGGCCAGACCTCCGCGCGCCACCCCGGGTTCGACTGGGTCGTCCCCATGCTGCTGGGCAACGGGGTCCGGCCCGCGCTCGGCCACTTCACCCGGACCGACCCGCTCCTGAGCGCCCGGCTGGTCAAGGACATCGTCGACATCGCCTGGGCCTCCGAGTGGAACGGCACCGGCGCGCGGGTCGTGACCGACCACCTCTTCAACGACATGCCGCTGAACATCCGGCACGCCTTCCGCACCACCCGGGCCCGCGCGGCGCGCGAGGCGACCCTCGCCTCCTACGACCTGCCGGGCTGGACCCTGGACGCGATGGACGAGATCGCCGGGCCGGTGCCCGCGGCCATCATGCGGGAGGCCGCCGCCGGCCGCATCGCCGCCTGCATCAACTTCGACGGCGAACACGTCGACCTGGCCATCGCGAGCCGCGCGGTCACCCTGATGGGCCTGGAGAACTCCATGATGATGACCGACCGCTGCGACTCCGCGCGGCTCGGCGGCCAGGACCTCACCCAGGGCGAGGAGAACGGCCTGTGGTACCAGTCCGGCGGCATCGTCGCGGCCGGATCCCAGCCGCTGGCCCAGCAGATACGCAACGCCATGGGCCGGGACCTCAAGGGCGACGGGCTGTGGGACCTCGCCGCCGGCACCGCCCACCGCGCCTTCGGACTCGCCCCGCTGGAGGCCGGCCAGCTCCCGGACGGCATGCTCGCGGCCACCCGGGCGCAGTGGGCCGCCCTCGACGTCGCGGACGCGGCGTGACGCGGACCGCCGCCTCCGCTTCCCCGGCCGCCTCGGCCCTCCCGGACGCCGCCGTGTCCCCGGACGCCTCCACCTCTCCGTACGGCTCCGTGGACGCCCCCGGTCCGATGCCGCTGCGGCGGGTCGGTGGGAGCGGGCCGCTGCGGATCGGGGTGCTCGTCTCGGCCACCGGCGCCAACCTGCGCACCCTGCTCGACCTCCAGGACGCGGAGCCCGACCAGTACCGGGTGGCCCTCGTCGCCTCGCACGGCACCCGGTCCCCGGCCCTCGCCGTCGCCCGCGAGCGCGGCGTCGAGGCCTGGACCGGCGACTTCGACGCGTACTGCGGCACGGCCTCCCGGGCCGTCACCCCCGAGGCCCGCGCCGCCTACCGGCGCCGGGCCCGGCAGTGGCACGACGGGCTCGACGCCCGCATGGCCGCCTGGGAGGAGGAGAACGGCCCCCTCGACCTCGTCGTCCTCGCCTACCACCGCTGGATCGAGGGCGACCTGCTCACCCGCTACCAGGGGCGGATGATCAACCAGCACCCCGGCGACCTCACCGTGCTCGACGCGCGGCACCGCCGGGTGCTGATCGGCAACGACCCGGTGGCCGAGGCCATGCGGCTCGGCCACCCCACCACCCGTACCTCCTGCTTCCTCGTCGACGGCAGCCACGACGGCGGGGCCGTCCTGTGCCAGGGGCCGCCCGTCCCCGTCCGGCCCGACGGGGACGCCCCGGCCCAGGAACGGGACCAGAAGCTGCTCAGCGACCGGCCCTGCCTGGAGTGGACCGTCCGCGCCTTCGCCGCCGGCTCCCTCGCCCTGGCCCCCGGGACGCACCCCGACGGAAGCCGCGTCGTCCTCCTCGACGGCGCCCCGCTGCCCCTGGGCGGCAGACGCCTGACCGCGCCGGCCGCACCCGCACCCGCACCCGCACCCGCACCCGCACCCGCACCCGCAGGGAGATGAGACCGTGTCGCACTCCGCCGTCGACGCCCGCGCCCTGGACTCCCTGACGCGGGACCCCCGCAAGGCCGAGGCCTACCGCCACGACCCGTACATGCGCGAGGCGCTCGCCTCGCTCGCCCCCGCCCTCGGGACCGACGCGCTGCACCGGCACACCTTCGTCGTCCTGAAGCCCGACGCCGTGGCCGGACGCCGCTGCGCACCGGTCCTCGGCATCCTGCGGGACCTCGGCTGGCACCCGGTCGCGGCCACCACCGTGCGCTTCGACCCGCTCCTGGTACGGGAGTTGTGGCGGTACCAGTTCAACGCGGCCTCCGCCCAGCGGATCGCGCTGGTGGACCCGCTGCTGTCCTCGGGCCCCTCCCTGCTCGTCCTCCTGGAGGACCGCGGGACGGACCGGGAGCTGCCGGCCAGCGTGCGCCTCACCGCCGCCAAGGGCTCCGCCGAGCCCTCCGCCGCGCGCAGCGGCGACCTGCGGACCCGCGTCGGCCGGGTCAACGGGCTGCTGAACTTCATGCACACCGCCGACGAACCCGCCGACGTGGCACGGGAGTTGCAGCTCTTCTCGTACCAGACCGGCTGGGCCTGGTGCGCCGGGCCGCTCCTCGGCACCGCGCCCGCCGACCCGGCCGCCGCCGAGGAGACCCTGCGCACGCTGCTGCGCGCCGCCGAGGCCGAGACCCCCGCCCACGACCTGCGGCTCGACGCGAGCCTCGACCGGCTGGCCGCGCTGGACGGGCCGTGGGGCGCGCGGGCCCGCGAGGCGGCGGACCCGGCGCGGATCGAGGAGTGGCTCCGCCTGCTCCGCCGGGCCCCGCTCCCGGACGGCGACGCCCGCTGGGACGTGCTCACCGTGCTGACCGGCTGGATCCACTGCAACGAGGAGGGCGTCGCGCCGCTCATCGCCACCACGCCCGCCGGGGCCTGGCGCACCACCGCCTCCCGTCGCACGGAAGAAACCGACGGCCGCACCGAAGAGACCGACAGCCGCTCCACCCCCCACCCCGCGCCGAAGGAGGCGACAGCCGCATGACCGTCACCGTCCCGCCGTACGCCGGCGCCGGCAACCTCATCTACCGGGCCGATCACGTGCCGCGCTTCGTCCGCGCCGAGGGCGGCTACCTGCACGCCGCCGACGGGCGCCCGTACCTCGACGCCGAGGCCGCCAACGGCACCGTCGCCTGGGGCTACGACAAGCGGATCCTGCGCGACGCGCTCGCGTACTGCGAGGACATGCCCGCGCTCCCGTCGTTCTGCGAGTCCGACCTCCGGCTCGACGTGCTCCAGCGCCTCGAACGGCTCTTCGGCGAGGCCGTCGGCGCGCCCGGCCGGGTCGAACTGGACCTGGGCGGCGCCCAGGGCATGGAGACCGCCCTGCGCATCGCGTTCAGCGCCGTCGGACCCGGCACCGTCGTCGTCTTCGAAGGCGCCTTCCACGGCCGCTCCGGCGTCACCAGCATGCTCAGCTCCAGCCCCCGCTACCGCGAACTCCTCGCGGCCTGGGGCCTGGAGGTGGTGCGCCTGCCCAGCCCCGACTGCGGGCGCTGCCCCCACGCCGCCGCGTCCCCCACCGCCGGCTGCGGCGCGGGATGCGTCGCGGCGGCCAGCCGGTGGGGCTCCGAACTCTCCGGCGTCGGCGGCAGGGGCTTCGCCCGCAAGGTGAGCGCCTTCGTCTTCGAGTCCGTCCAGAACGTCGGCGGCATGGCCGAGCCCGACCCCGCGCTGCTGCGCGCCGCCGTCGCCCACGCCCGGGACAACGGCGCCGTCGTGATCGCCGACGAGATCTTCACCGGCATGCACCGCACCGGCCCGCGCTGGGGCTTCCAGCGCGCCGGCGTCACCCCGGACGTGGTCGTCGCCAGCAAGGCCCTGACCAACGGGGCCGCCGCGCTCAGCGCCGTCTGGGCCCGCGAACCGCTCGCCGACCCCGCCACCTACCGGCCGGGCAGCCACTCCTCCACGTACATCGGCATCCCGCACGCCCTGGGCGTCGTCCGCGCCGTCCTGGACCGCTGGGACGGCTGGGCGGACCCGGCCGGGGACATGGACCGGCTCGCCGACCGGATGACGATCCGGCTGGAGAAGCTCCGGGCTGCCCACCCCGACCTGGTGAGCGGCTGCCGGGCCTTCGGCGGTGCGGCCCGCCTGGTGCTGACCGGCGACCACGCGCCCGCGCTGCGGCGCCTGTGCCTGACGGCCGACCCGGACACCGGGCTCGTCGTCGCCTCGACGGGGATGGCCCCGGACGTCATCAACATCCATCCACCGCTCGTCGTCGACGACCGCGACCTGGACGTCATGACGGACGTCCTCGACCGGGCGCTCGGCCTGCTGCGCGAGACCCTGGAGGCCCGCCCGTGACGATCTGCCCGCCGGCGGAGGACCCACTGGTCTGCCTCTGCGCCCGCGTCCCGGAGAGCGCGATCCTGGCGGCGAAGTGCTCGGGCGCCCGCGACGTCCCGGCCCTGCGCCTCGCCACCGGCGCCAACACCGGCTGCGGCGACTGCCTCCCCGACCTCGAAGAACTCCTCGCATAACCGCGGGCGCACCCGGCCCTCGCGCCACCCGTCCATCCGCGGACCACCCGAAGAACTCCTCGACCAACCGCGGGCGCACCCGGCCCTCGCGCCGCCCACCCGTCCGCGGACCATCCGACACCGCCGCGCCGCGCACGCCCGCCGCTGCCCGGGCGCGGTCGGTCCTGCCCGTTTGGAGCATCGTGAACACCTTCGACCTCGTCATCGTCGGCGCCGGCCCGGCCGGTCTCGCCGCGGCCCACCGCCTCGCCGGATCGCCGTACCGCGTCGCGCTCGTCGACGGCGGCAAGCCCGTCACCGCCCGCGACCGCTACGCGGCGGAGGACCTGACCCGCGGCCACGGCGGCGCCGGCCTGTTCTCCGACGGCAAGTTCTCCTTCTTCCCGTCCGCCAGCGAGCTGTGGACGCTGCCGCGCGCCGAGGACCTGCGCGCCGCCTACGACTGGACCTGCGAACTCCTCGGCTCCTACGGCCTCGACACCCCGCCGTACCCGTCCGACCCGACCGCGTACACGGTCGGCTCCGGCGAGTGGGTGCTCAAGGAGTACCCCTCCGACTACCTGTCGCTGGAGGCCCGGCTGCGGCTCACGGAGGACATGGTCGCCGCGACCGACGCCACGGTCCTGACCGGGTCCGAGGTCGTGAAGACCGCCTACGACCCGGTGGCCGACGCGTTCCGGCTGGTGCTGCGCGGCGCCGACGGGCAGGAGTCCGAGCTGGTCGCCCGCCGGCTCCTGCTGGCGAGCGGCCGGTTCGGGCCGCTCGGCCTCGACACGCTGACCTCGGAGCACTCGTTCCGGCGCCTGGAGGTGGGCTTCCGCATCCAGCAGCCCGCCGACCGCGCGTTCTTCCGGGACATGAAGCAGCTCGACCCCAAGCTGCGCTTCCGCGAGGAGGACGGCGGGGTCGAGTGGCGCACCTTCTGCGCCTGCCGCGACGGCGAGGCCGCGCTCACCGAGACCCAGGGCCTGTGGACGGTGTCCGGCCGCTCCGACTGCCCGCCCACCGGCCGGTCCAACGTCGGCTTCAACACCCGGATCATGGACGAGGAGGTGGCCCGCCGGGCCATGGCCCCCGCCCTCGCCGCGATGGCCGACGAGGCGTCCCACTTCACCGTCCCCATGACGGCGCTCGTGGACGGCGAGCCGGAGGCCGTCGCCACCTTCGACCGGGTCTACGGTCCGGAGCTGCGCGAGATCATGGTGCGCGGCCTGTCCCGCCTCGCCGACGCCTTCCCCGTCATCCGGGACGAGGAGACGCAGCTGATCGGCCCCACCCTGGAGGGCGTGGGCTGGTACCCGCGGGTCGACGGCGACCTGCGCCTCGCGGACGCCCCCGCGTGGGTCGCCGGCGACGCGTGCGGCCTGTTCCGCGGCATCGTCGCGGCCATGATCAGCGGCCACTACGCGGCCGACTCCGCCCTGCGCGACCTGGCGGGCGCCCGGTGACCGACGGACCCGACCCGCGCCCCCGGCCCGTCGTCGGGGTCGGTACGCTGCTGCTGCGGGCCGACGGGGCCGTACTGATCGGCCACCGGATCAAGCGGGGCGAGGCGCCGTCCTGGTGTCTGCCCGGCGGTTCGGTGGAGGCGGGCGAGACCTTCGAGGAGGCCGCGCTGCGCGAGACGGCGGAGGAGTGCGGCATCGACGGGGCGACGGACGCGCGCGTCTTCACCGTCGCGCTGCACACCGGCGCCGGCCGGACCCACGTCACCGCGGGCGTGGTGGCCCGTGCGATCGCGCCCGAGCCCGTGCCCGCCACCCCGGAGCCCGAGGTCTTCGACCGCTGGGTGTGGGCCTCCCCCGAGGAGCTGCCCGCTCCGCTCTTCCCCGCGAGCGCGGCCCTGCTCGCGGCCTGGCGCGGCGAGCAGGGACCGCCCGGCTGGACGTACTACCCGGCGGACGGCGCCTCCGCCGGGACCGGTGCCGTCCGGTGAGCCGGCTGCACGTCTTCGACCTGGACGGCACGCTGCTGCGCGGCACCACCGCGAGCCTGGAGATCGCCCGCCGGCTCGACCGGCTTCCCGAACTGCTGCTCCTGGAAGGCGAGTTCGCGGCCGGCACGCTCGACACGCGCGGCTTCGCCGCGGCGGTGTGCCGGCTGTGGGCGGAGCTGACGCCCGAGGTCGTGGCGGACGCGTTCGACGCGGCCCCGTGGATCGGCGGGCTGCCGGAGGTCCTGGCGGACATCCGGCGGCGCGGCGAGCACGCGGTCGTCGTGACCATGTCCCCGGACTTCTTCGCCGGGCGGCTGACGGCGCTCGGCGTCGACGAGGTGGTCGCCTCCGTCTTCCCGCCGCTGCCGCTGCGGGGCGCACCCGACCCGGCCGGCATCCTGACCCCCGCCGACAAGGTCCCGGCCGTCGAGCGGATCCGCGCGCGGCTCGGTCTGGGCCGCGAGGCCTGCGCCGCGTACGGGGACTCGGTGTCGGACGTGCCGCTGTTCCGCGTACTGGAGCACACCGTGGCCGTGAACGCGGACGCCACCCTGCGCGGGCTCGCCCGCCACCGGTACGACGGGGACGACCTCGGGGCGGCCTACCGCCTCGCCCGGTCCTCCCTGGCCGGCGGGGCTCCCCCCGGCGCCGAGCCGTCCCCTCCCGCCGCGCGGGGAACCCGTACGCCCGTCCGCGAGGAATCCGCATGACCACGACGTCCCCGCAGGCCGATGCCGCCTTCCGGTTCGACCGGCGGGCCTGGACGACCCTGCTCGTGCTGTGCACGGCCGTGCTCTTCGAGGGCATGAGCCTGTCCGCGATCAACGTCCAACTGGCCGACATCCGGGCCGATCTGACGCCGAGCCCGGACCAGCTGCAACTGGTCGCGAGCGCGTTCCTCGTGGCGTACGCGGGTCTGCTCCTGGCCGGCGGCGGCTGCGCCGACCGGTGGGGCGGACGGCGGGTGTTCCTCGCCGGGGTGGCGGTCTTCGGCCTGGGGTCGCTGGGCGCGGCCCTGGCCCATGACGCGCTCCTCCTGGTCCTCGCCCGGGCCGTCCAGGGCGCGGGCGCCGCGATCACCGCGCCGGCCGCGGTGTCCCTGATCGTCGCGAGCTTCCCGGAGGGCTCCCCGCGCAACCGCGCGCTCGGCGTCTTCAGCGCGATGGGGGCGGTGGGCTTCTCGCTCGGCGTCGTCAGCGGCGGGCTGCTCACGGAACTGTTCGGCTGGCGGAGCGGTTTCGTCCTGTACGTGCCGCTGACCGTCCTGGTCCTGGCCCTCGGCAGCCGTCTCCCCGACCCCCCGGAGGCCACGGGCGCGGTCCGGCGCCCCCTGCCCTACGGCTCCGCGCTGCTGGTCACCGGCGGCCTGGCGGCCCTCGTCCACGGGGTGGGGCGGGTCGGCGCGGCGCCCGTCGCCGGGGTCGCCGCGGTCGCGGGCGCGGGCCTGCTCGCCCTCCTGGTGTTCCTCGCCGTGCAGCGGCGGGCCGCCGCCCCGCTGCTGCCGCTCGGTCTGGTGGCCGACCGGCGCATGGCGGCGGCCTGCGTCGCGCTCGGCGGCGCGTTCGCGGGCGTCACCGGCGCCATGTTCCTCGTGGCGACCGATCTCCAGGACCGGCAGGGCTGGTCGGCGCTCGCCGCCGGTCTCGCCTTCCTGCCGCAGGGCGTCGCCGTGGGCGTGCTGTCCACGCCCGCCGCCCGGCTGGCCGACCGCAGGCCGCCGGCGCTGCTGCTGCTCCTCGGGCTCGGCGTGATCGCCGCGGGTCAACTGCTGTACACGACGGTGCCGTCCGGCTCCTACGCCACCCATCTGCTGCCCGCCGCGCTCCTCGTGGGCGCGGGCATCGCCGTGGCCTACCCGGCGGCGGTCATGCTGGCCAGCGCCGCCGCGGGGCCGGCGGACCAGGGCACCGCTTCGGGGGCCCTGGTCACCTGCCAGCAGGCCGGCGGGGCGCTCGGCGTCGCGGTGGCGGCGGGTCTCCAGAGCGCCGCCCCCGGCGCCTTCGGGGTGGGTGCGCCGGGGCTGTGGGCGTGCTTCGGCTGCGCCGCGCTCGCGCTGCTCGGCTGCGCGGTGCTCGTACCGCCGCGCCGGGCGCGCTGACCGGTACGCGCCGCGCCGCCGTTCGCCCTCCGCCCCTCATGACGTCGGGCCCCGGCTTCTGCCGGGGCCCGACGTCGTGGTTTCGCCCTTCGGCGTCCGGGGGCGGTCCGTCACGCCGACCGGACGAGGGCCAGGGTCTCCGCGAGGTTCTTCCAGATCTCCGCGGCGAGGTCCATGTGGCCCGTCTCGTGGGCCTTCCGGGCCAGCGTCTCGATGGCCCGGACACCGGCGTCGACGTGCCCCGACCTGATCTCGATCAGCTGGGCGAGGACGTCGAACCGGACCCGGTCGCGGAACTCCAGCCCCCGCGCCTCGGCGCCGATCTCCTCGCACAGGGCGCGCGCCGCCCCGATCTCCCCGGCGTGGAAGTGCGCGTGGGCCCGGATCGTACGGAATTCGAGGCGCTGCCGGGCGGTGCCGACCAGGGCGACGGCGGGCTCGGCCTCGTCGAGGGCCTGCCGGGCCCCTTCGAGCCGGCAGGGGTGCATCTGCAGGCGGAGCGAGGCGGCGGCGAAGCGCAGCCGCATCCACAGGACGAGGTCGTCCCGGCTGCTGCCGAGCTCCACGGCCTCGGCGAGCCGGGCCTCGGCGGCCGTGTGGTTGCCGTGCCGGACGTAGACGCCGGCGGCCGTCCACAGGGCTTCGACCCGCAGGGGCCGCGAGGTGTCCCGGGAGAGCAGTTCCAGGTCCGCCACGTGCTTCAGGGCGTCGGGCAGCCGGCTCGACTCGGCCTCCGTGGAGATCAGGACCATGAGCGCGCGGACCGCGTCGGCCTGCGGCAGTTCGTGCTCGATCGCGACGGCGTAGGCGGCGGCGGCGAGGTCGTGGGCCGCCTTCACGTCGCCGAGCGACCGGTGGAGGCGGGAGACGAGGACCAGGGAGCGGGCCCGCAGTTCGGGGATCCCGCTCTCCTCGGCGATGCGCAGCAGCTCCTCGCCCTGGGCGAGCAGGTCCTCGTCGGGGGTGTCGTCCCGCCGGATCCGGGCCCGCGCCCACAGGGCCAGCCAGCGCAGCGGGGCCCCCAGGCCGGTCCGCTCGGCGCCGACGCGGTCGAGGAGTTCGCCGACGTGTGCGGCGCCGCTCTCCGCGGTGACCGCCTTGACCAGGTCCTCCACGGGCTCCCGGTCCGCGGCGGACGGGGCGGCGAAGGCCGATTCGGCCACGCCGAGCCGTTCGGCGAGCTGGGCGACGACCTTGGGCGTGGGAGGGCGGGCGCCGGACTCCAGTCGTGAGAGGTACCCGGGGGACATGGCTCCGTCTGCCAACTGCGCCTGGGACAGCCCCCGTTCCTGCCGGAGCATGCGCAGTCGCCTGCCGAAGTGGGGCTGATCGACCACCGCTGAAACCTTCCTTGCCGATGGAACAAGGGGGTGGGGGAAGGCGCGATCGCGCCTTCCCCCACCCCCTGTCACTGACAGCTTGCCTATCGGAGAAGCATTTGTCAATTTTTGGCAAAAAGCGAGGCAGTCACCAGGTGGCGTCCTGGTGCCCGCCACAGCGGTCCGACGACGGCCGTCACGGCCAGTCGATCATCGGAGCCGCGTGACCCGCGAGCGCGACCGTGCGGCCGAGCGGCTCGTCCGTTCCGGCGCCATCGGCGTGTCCCACGCCGAGGACGATGGCGAACAGACCCAGAACAGCCGCGATTCGACGCGTACATCGCATGACAAATACCCCCAAATGAAGCGAGCGAGAAGTTCGGTGACCGGATGGCCGGGCCCACCGTCCCCCTTGTCGGCGGAGGGAGCGGAGAAGGCGCGGCGCCGGCCGGCACCGTGTCGTCCGAGTCGGACAGGACGTCACGTTAACCCTTGGGCACAGCTCTGGCAAGACATTGCCAAACCCATGACCATCATGGAAAGGTGATGTCATCAGCGCGGCAAACTCCTGCCTGTACCTGGCACGGTGCCGCGCGTCGCTTCCCCGTCAGGCGACCCGAGGAGAGAACCCGATGCCGGATCCGACCCTGGGCGCCCAGGACCGCTGTGTCGTCGTGGTGAACGGAGAGGGCCAGTACGCGCTCTGGCCGGAGTTCGCCCCGCCGCCGGCCGGCTGGACCCCCGTCCACGGTCCGGCCGACCGTGCCTCGTGCGTCGCCCACGTCGACGCGCACTGGACGGACATGCGACCGCTGAGCCTGGTCGACGCCCTGGACTGAGCGACGCCCCCGTGCGACGCCCGGTCGCCCACCCCGCCGAATCTGGAGGTCTGCCGTGGAGGCAACCCGCCCGCCCGGATCCCTCTTCAAGAACAGGGCGTTCGCCCTCTTCTGGGCAAGCCAGTCGGTCTCCTTCCTGGGGACCCAGATCAGTTACGTGGCACTGCCCCTCACCGCGGTCGTCGTCCTCGACGCGACCCCGATGGAGGCGGGCCTCCTGGGCGCCCTCGAATCGCTGCCGTTCCTGCTGTTCGGCCTGTTCGTCGGCGTCCTGGTGGACCGGAGGGCCCGGCGGCCCCTCCTGATCGGCGCGAACCTGATCCGGTTCGCCGCGCTGGCGTGGATCCCGGTGGCGTACCTCCTGGACATCCTGACGATCGCGCAGCTGCTCCTCGTGACGTTCCTGGTGGGCGTCATGACGGTCTTCTTCGAGATCGCCTACATGTCCTACCTCCCGGGGCTCGTCGGCAAGGACCGGCTGATGGAGGCCAACGGGCGGCTCCAGGC
This sequence comes from Streptomyces cinereoruber, assembly GCF_009299385.1. Taxonomy (NCBI): domain Bacteria; kingdom Bacillati; phylum Actinomycetota; class Actinomycetes; order Kitasatosporales; family Streptomycetaceae; genus Streptomyces; species Streptomyces cinereoruber. The sequence continues at coordinate 3,309,940 of NZ_CP023693.1, forward strand.
CTCCGCCTCGACCGCCGAGGTCGCCGGACCGGGCATCGCGGGCGGTCTCATCGGCGTGCTGAGCGCCCCCCTGGTGATCGCCGTCGACGCCGTCAGCTACCTGGTCTCCGCGCTCACCCTGCTGCGGCTGCCGGCGGACGAGGCGCCCCGGCCCGAGGCCGGCGCCGACGCCGAGGGCAAGCAGTCGGTCTGGGCCTCGCTGCGCGAGGGCTTCTCCCTCGTCGGCCGCAACCCGCTGCTGCGCTGGTGCACGATCGCCGTCTTCTTCCTGAGTCTGTTCTTCAGCTCGGTGATGGCCGTGTACTTCCTCTACCTCATCGACGAGGCGGGGCTCAGCTCCACCGCGGTCGGCCTGATCGTCGCCGTCGGCAGCGTCGGCGGTCTCGTCGGCGCCCTGCTGTCCGACCGGCTGATCACCTGGCTGGGCGTCGGCCCGACGCTGGTCTCCGCCGTGGCCCTCCCCGGCTTCGGCTTCCTCCTCCTGGCCACCGTCGACGGGAACTCCCTCGGCGCCGCCGTGCTCGCCGGCGTCGCCACCTTCATCGGCTTCTTCGGCATCCCCGTGTGGGACGTGACCGTCATCAGCTTCCGCCAGACGATCACGCCCGAGCACCTCCAGGGCCGGGTCAACGCGACCGTGCGCTCGCTCTCCTGGGGCACCCTCGCCGTCGGCTCCCTGATGGGAGGCGCCCTCGCCACCGGCCTCGGCCTGCGCGAGACCGTCGTGATCTCGGCGATCGGCCTCTTCGTCCCCTCGCTGATCGTGCTGCTCTCCCCCGTGCGCCGGATGCGCCGGCTGGAGATGCCGGAGGAGACCCCGACGGACGACCCGAGCCCCGTCGGCTCCCACTAGCGCCCCTGTCCGATCCCGACCCTTCCGTGCCACCCCCTTCGAAGGAGGAACCCGACGTGGCGGCCATCGCATCCGTGCGGGACCGGCTCCCCGACGAGCCGTCCGCGCCCGGGCTCCCCACCGACCGCCGGCGGACCGCCGGGAGCCGCGCGGCGCGCGACTCGGTGACGGTCCCGCTCGACGGACCGGTCGCGGAGCGCCTGGACCGGGTCGCCGACACCCTCGGCACCGACCGGTTCACGGTCCTGACGACCGTGTTCGCGCTGCTCCTCAGCCGCTACTCGGGCACGGCCGACGTCGTCGTCGGGATCACGGCTCCGGAGGGCCCGGAGGCCCCGACCACCCCCTCCCCCCTGCACGCGCACGTGGACGAGGCCCACACCTTCGCCGACCTCGTCGCCGCCGTACGCGACACCCTGGCGGAATCCGCCGACACCCCGCCGCCCCGTCCGGACGACTCCCCCCACACCCCCACGCCGTTCCGGACCCTGACCGGCCCCCGGGGCGCCGGCCCCGCGCCGCTCGCCGACCTGGCGCTGCTCTGGGACGCGCCCGCCGCCGACGGCATCCGGTCCGGCACCCTCGCGTACGACCCCGCGCTGTTCGACCGCGCCACCCCCGAACGGTTCGCCGCGCAGTTCGCGACCCTGCTGGAAGCCGCCCTGGCCGCCCCCGGCTCGCCGCTCCACGCCCTCGGGCACACCACGCCCGAGGAGCGGGCGCTGCTCACGGCCTGGGGCACCGCGCCGGCCCGGGCCACCGCCCCCCGCAGCGTGGTCGAGGCGCTCCTCGACCACCCGGCGGCGGACCCCGACTCCGTGGCCCTGGTGTTCCCGGACGGCACCCTGACCCACGCCGGGCTCCGCGCCCGCGCGGAACGGGCGGCGGACGCCCTGCTGGCCCGCGGGGTGCGCCCCGAGGACACCGTCGGACTGGCCGTCGAGGCCTCGTCGGCGCTGGTCGTCGCGATGCTCGCGGTGCTGACGGCCGGCGCGGCGTACGTACCGCTCGACCCGGGCCACCCCCACGCCCGGCTGGCCCACATGGTGGAGGACAGCCGGACCCGCCTGGTGATCGCCGACCGGGAGGTCGCCTTCGGCGACGGGGTCGCGGTGGTCCGGCTCGACGAACTGGAGGCGTGGGACGCGCCGGAGGCGGGGCCCGGCGGCCCCCCGGGCCGGCCCGCGCGCCCGCACCCCGAGCAGCGGGCGTGCGTGCTCTACACCTCGGGCTCGACCGGCCGCCCGAAGGGCGTCGCCATCACCCACCGCGGGATCGTGCGCCTGGTGTGCGGGACCGACTACCTGGACTGGGGCCCCTCCGACGTGGTGGGCCAGGTCGCCAACACCTCGTTCGACGCCGCCACCTTCGAGATCTGGGGGGCGCTCCTGAACGGCGCCCGGCTGGTGGGCGTCCCCAAGCACGAGGTCCTCGACCCCGCAGCCCTCCGCCGCCGCGTCGAGACCGACGGCATCACGTCGATGCTGCTCACCACGGCCGTCTTCCACAAGTGCGCCGACGCCGACCCGGGCATGTTCGCACCGCTGCGCACGCTCTTCTTCGGCGGTGAGGCCGCCGACGTGCGCCGGGTGCGCGCGGTGCGGCGGGCCGCCCCCGGCGTACGCCTCGTCAACGCCTACGGCCCGACCGAGGGCACCACCATCGCGAGCCGCCACGACGTCGGCGACCCGGCCCCGGAGGACCGGATCCCGATCGGCCGGCCGATCACCGGCACCGAGCTGTACGTCCTCGACCGGCGCGGCCGGCACGCCGGCGTCGGACTGCCCGGCGAGCTGCACATCGGCGGACCGGGCCTGGCCCGCGGCTACACCGGCCGGCCCGGCCTGACCGCGGAACGGTTCGTACCGAGCCCGTTCGGCACCGGCGAACGCCTCTACCGCACCGGGGACATCGCCCGCTGGCGCGCCGACGGCACCCTGGAGTACCTCGGCCGCGCCGACGCCCAGGTGAAGATCCGCGGCGTCCGCATCGAGCCCGGGGAGATCGCGGCCGTGCTCCGCGACCACCCCGGCGTCCGGGAGGCGGTCGTCGTCCCGAGGGGCGAGGACGACCGGCGGGCGCTGGCCGCCTACGTCGTCCCGGCGGACGGGGAGCGGGCCGAGCCGCGCGCCCTGCGCTCCTTCGCGGCCGAGCGGCTGCCCGCCGCGCTGGTCCCCGTCTGGTACGTGAGCCTCGACGAGCTGCCCGTGACGCCGAACGGCAAGGCCGACCTCGCGGCGCTCCCCGAGCCGACGGGCGACGACGAGGCCCGGTCCCGCGCCTTCGTGCCGCCCCGGGGCGCGACCGAGAAGCTGGTCGCCCGGGTCTGGTCGGAGCTGCTGGGGCGGGCGGAACTCTCCGCGGACGACGACTTCTTCGCGCTCGGCGGGAACTCCCTGCTGGCGGCGCAGGCCGCCGGCCGGGTCGCGGCCGGGCTCGGGGCCGACATCGGCCCGCGGAGCGTGTTCGAGGCGCCCACGGTGTCCGCCTTCGCGCGGCGCGCCGCGGCGGCCGGGTCCGCCCGGACCGCCCCGCCGCTGCTCCCCGCCGGCCCCGCGCCCCAGCCGCTGTCCTTCGCCCAGCGGCGCCTGTGGTTCCTCGACCGGCTGACCTCAGGCGGCCCGCTGTACAACGTCCCCCTGGCCCTGACCCTGACCGGCGACCTCGACCCGGACGCCCTGCGCGCCGCGGTGCGGGAGCTGGTGCGGCGGCACGCCTCGCTGCGCACCCGGCTGACCGCCACGGACGGCGGCGACCCCGTGCAGACGGTCGACCCGGCCGGCGAACCGGCCTGGACCGCCGAGGACCTCGGCCGGCTTCCCGGGCCCGAACGGGCCGCGGCCGCCGAGGAGCGCGCCTGGGCCGAGGCGGCGCTGCCCTTCGACCTCTCCGCCGGGCCGCTCGCCCGCTTCCGCCTGCTGCGCCTGGACGCGCGGCACGCGGTCCTCCTGGTCACCCTGCACCACGCCGTCTCCGACGGCTGGTCGGTCGGCGTGCTCCTGCGGGACCTCACCGCCCTGTACCGGGCCGCGCTCGACGGCGGGGCCGCCCCGCTGCCGCCGCTCCCGGTGCAGTACCCGGACTACACCGCCTGGCAGCGCGCCCTCCTGGACGGCCCGGTCCGCGACGTACAGCTCGGGTACTGGCGCGACTGCCTGGCCGGCGCGCCCCCCGTCCTCGACCTGCCCGCCGACCGGCCCCGCCCGGCCCTCCCCCGGCACGCCGGCGACACCGTCCCGGTGCGGCTCCCGGCCAAGGTGACCGCCCGGCTCGGCGAGGTGGGCACCCGGCTCGGGACGACCCGGTTCATGACCCTGCTCGCGGTCTTCTCGCTGCTCCTCGGCCGGTACGCCGGGGTGCGGGACGTCAGCGTCGGCACCCCGGTGTCGGGCCGGACCCGCCCGGAGGTCGAGGACCTGATCGGCTTCTTCGTGAACACCCTGGTGCTCCGCTCCCGCTGGGACGAGGAGCAGACCTTCGCCGAGTTCCTCGCCGCGGTCCGCGAGGGCGTCCTGAGCGCCTTCGAGCACCAGGACGTGCCGTTCGAGCACGTCGTGGAGGCCGTCCGGCCGCCCCGCGACCCGGGCCGGACGCCGCTGTTCCAGGTGATGATGGCGATGCAGGACGTGCCCCGGGAGGTGCCGGTCGCGCCGGACCTCGCCATGACGGTCAGCGAACCCGCCGCCTCGGTCGCGAAGTTCGACCTGACCCTGGTCTGGGAGGAGTCCTCCCTGGAGTCGGGGGAGCTGCGCGGCGCGATCGAGTACGACGTCGACCTGTTCGACCGGGCGACCGTGGAACGGTTCGCGGGGCACTTCACCACCCTCCTGGAAGCCGCCCTGGCCGCGCCGGAGACCCCGCTGCACGCCCTGTCGATGCTCGGCGGGGCCGAGCTGGAGACCCTCGTCGGCGGCCCCGGCACCGGCGCCGCCGACACCCCGGGCACGCTGCTGGACCTCCTCGCCGACGCGTCCGCGCGCTGGGGCGGGCGGACCGCCGTCAGCCAGGACGGGCGGTCGCTGACCCACGCCGAACTGGCCGCCCGCTCCGACCGGATCGCCCGCCGCCTGCGCGCCCTCGGCGTCGGGCCGGGCAGCCGCGTCGTGGTGTGCCTGGAGCGCTCCCTCGCCTGGCCGGCCGCGCTGATCGGGGTCATGAAGACCGGCGCCGCCTACGTCCCGGTCGACGCCGGGGCGCCACGGGACCGGCTCGACCGGGTGGTCGCCGACGCGGAGGCCGCCCTGGTCCTGGGGTCCGCCGCGACCGCCGGACGGGCGGGCGGCACCGTCCCGTTCCTCACCGTCGAGGAGGCCCTGCACGGCCCCGCCGGAGACGCCGCAGACGCCGGGGACTCCCGGGACGGCACCACCGACCCGGCCGGGGACGCCGCCGGGCTCCCCGCCGTCCCCCCGGGGGCCACGGCCTACGTCCTCTACACCTCCGGGACCACCGGCGCCCCCAAGGGCGTGTGCGTCAGCCAGGCCAACCTCGCCCACACGCTGGGGGCCGTCGCCGACCGGTACGGCCTGCACCCGGACGACCGGGTCCTCCAGTTCGCCTCCCTCGGCTTCGACGTGGCCGCCGAGGAGCTGTTCGGCACCCTGATCCGGGGCGGCCACGTGGTGCTGCTCCCGGCCGGCCCGGTGCCGGGGATCGCGGAGCTCACCGGCCTGGCCCGGCGGGACCGGCTGACCGTGCTCAACCTCCCCGCCTCGTACTGGCACGAGTGGGTCGCCGTCCTCGACCGGCACCCGGTGACCGACTGCCCCGGGCTGCGGCTCGTCGTGGTCGGCAGCGAACGGGTCGACGCCGGACGGCTCGCCGAGTGGCGGGCCGCCGCGCCCCCCGGGGTGCGCTGGATCAACGCGTACGGCCCGACGGAGACCACCATCACGGCCACGCTGTACGAACCGGCACCCGGGGAGCCGGGCGGCGGCACGACCGTGCCCATCGGCAGGCCGCTGCCCGGCGTCCGCGCGTACGTCCTCGACGAGCGGCTGCGGCCGGTCCCGCGCGGCGTCCACGGCGACCTGTTCCTCGCCGGCCCCGGCGTGTCCCAGGGATACCTGGGGGACCCCGGGCGGACGGCCGCCGCCTTCCCGCCCGACCCCTGGGGGCCGCCGGGCGAGCGCATGTACGCCACGGGCGACCGGGTCCGCGCGACCGCCGACGGCACCCTCGAATTCCTGGGCCGCACCGACCACCAGGTGAAACTGCGCGGCTTCCGGATCGAGCTCGGCGAGATCGAGGCCGCCCTGACCGCGCACCCCCGGGTCCGGGACGCGGCGGCGCTGCTCCGCGAGGACGTGCCCGGCAAGCCCCTCCTGGTCGGCTACGCCGCCCTTTCCGGGCCCGTCACCGACGCCGAGCTGCGCGAGCACCTCGCCCGGAGGCTGCCGGAGTACATGCTGCCCGCCGCGCTCGTCCTGATGGACGCGCTGCCGCGCGGCGAGCGCGGCAAGACCGACCGGCGCGCCCTGCCCGCGCCCGCGACGCAGGGCGGCACCGCGCGCGCCCCGCTCCGGGGCGAGGCGGAACGCCTCGTGGCCGCCGTCTGGGCCGAGGTCCTGGCGGTGGACGAGGTGGGCGCGGAGGACAACTTCTTCGAGGCCGGCGGCCACTCGCTGCTCCTGCTGCGCGTGCAGGCCCGGCTGACCGAACGGCTCGGACGGCAGATCCCCGTGGTGGACCTGTTCGCACACCCCACCGTCCGGAGCCTGGCCCGGCACCTCGCCGAGGGCGAGGAGGACCCCGCCGCGACCGGGGACGCGGGGCGCCGCCGGGCCGCCGCACGCAAGGCGCACACACGCGCACGGACACCGCGGAGGACCACGCGGTGACGTCCGAAACCTTGGAGACAGGAATGACGAACGAGATCACGGACGAAGGCGCGGCGCCCGCGGGCGCGGTCGCCGTCGTGGGCATGGCCCTGCGATGTCCCGGGGCGGACACCCCGGAGGCCTTCTGGCGGAACCTGGCCGGCGGCGTCGAGTCGATCAGCACGTTCACCGACGGGGAACTCCTCGCCGCCGGCGTCGCGCCCGACGAGGCCGCCCGCCCGGACTACGTGCGCCGGCTCGGCGTGCTCGCGGACGTGGAGGGCTTCGACGCCGCCTTCTTCGGCTTCTCGCCGCGCGAGGCCCAGATGCTCGACCCGCAGCACCGGCTGCTCCTCGAGTGCGCCTGGGAGGCCCTGGAGCACGCGGGCGGCCCCGTGGAGGGGACGGACCTGGTCACCGGCGTCTACGCGGGCGTCGGCGAGAGCGCCTACCTGCACCGCAACCTGCTGCCGAACGGCGACCTGGTGGCCCGGGTCGGCGAGTTCCAGACCTCGCTCGGCAACGACAAGGACTTCGTGCCGACGCGGATCTCCTTCAAGCTCGACCTGCGCGGGCCCAGCGTCAGCGTCCAGACCGGCTGCTCGACCTCGCTCGTCGCCGTCCACACCGCCTGCCAGGCCCTGAACGGCGGCGAGTGCGACGTGGCGCTCGCCGGCGGCGCCACCGTGATCCCGGAGCGCCGCGGCTACCGCCACGAGCCGGGCGGCATCAAGTCGTCCGACGGGCACTGCCGGGCCTTCGACGCTGCCGCGGACGGCACCGTCGCCGGCAGCGGCGCCGCCGTCGTGGTGCTCAAGCGTCTCGAGGACGCCCTCGCCGACGGCGACGTGATCCACGCGGTGATCCGCGGCTCCGCCGTCAACAACGACGGCGCGCGCAAGGTCGGCTTCACCGCGCCGAGCGTCGAGGGCCAGGCCGACGTGATCACGGAGGCCCTGGCCGTCGCCGACGTGGAGCCGTCCACCGTCTCGTACGTGGAGGCCCACGGCACCGGCACGGCCCTCGGCGACCCCGTCGAGGTCGCCGCGCTCAAGCGCGTCTTCGACGGCGGGCCGGCCGGGAGCTGCGCCCTCGGCTCGGTCAAGACCAACGTCGGGCACCTGGACACGGCGGCCGGCGTGGTCGGCCTCGTCAAGGTGGTCCTCGCGCTCAAGGCCAGGCAGCTGCCGCCCTCGCTGCACTTCGAGCGCCCCAACCCCGAACTGGGCCTGGAAGACAGCCCGTTCTACGTCAACACGGAGCTGTCCCCGTGGCGGGGCGAGCGCCTGCGCGCGGGCGTGAGCTCCTTCGGCATCGGCGGCACCAACGCCCACGTCGTCCTGGAGGAGGCGCCCGCCCGGGCGCCGCGCGCCCCGCGCACCGAGGACGGCGTCCGGCACGTGCTGCCCCTGTCCGCCGCCACCCCCACCGCGCTCGCGGCGTCCGCCGCCCGGCTCGCCGAGCACCTGCGGGCGCACCCGGAGGAGCGCGTCGAGGACGTGGCGCACACCCTGCGGCACGGCCGCCGGCAGCTCCCCCGGCGCGGTTACGTCGTCGCGGGCGGCGTCGCCGAGGCCGTCGAGGCGCTGGACGCCGGGCTCCTGACCGCCCACGGCACGGGCGACAAGCCCCGGGACCGGGCGACCGTCCTCGCCTTCCCCGGGCAGGGCGCCCAGCGCGCGGGCATGGCCCGCGCCGTGTACGCGCGGGAGGCGGTGTTCCGGGCGGAGGCCGACCGGGCCGCGTCCCTGCTCCTGTCGCTGGCCGGCGTCGACGTACGGTCGGTGCTCGGGCTCGGCGGGCGGTCGCCCGAGGACGGGGCCGCGGTGCACGAGACCTCGCTGGCGCAGCCGGCGCTCTTCGTCCTGGAGTACGCGCTGGCGCGGCTCTGGGAGTCGTGGGGCGTCCGCCCCACGGCGATGGTCGGGCACAGCGTGGGCGAGCTGGTGGCCGCCTGCCTGGCCGGCGTGATGTCCCTGGAGGATGCGCTGCGCCTGGTCGCCGCGCGCGGCCGGCTGATGCAGGCCGCGCCGACCGGGGCGATGACCGCCGTCCCGCTGCCGGAGGGCGAGCTCGCGGAGCTGCCCGACGGACTGGACCTGGCCGCCGTCAACGGGCCGCGCGAGTGCGTGGTGGCCGGCACCGAGGAGGCCGTCGCGGCCTTCGAGGCGCGGCTCGCCGGGCGCGGCGTCGTCTCGAAGCGGCTGCGGACCTCCCACGCCTTCCACTCGCGGCTCATGGACGGGGCGGCCGCCGCCTTCGCCGACGAGGCCGCCCGGATCGAACTCGCGCCGCCGCGCGTCCCGTTCGTGTCGAACGTGACCGGCACCTGGATCACCGACGAGGAGGCCACGAGCCCGGCGTACTGGGCGCGCCAGATCCGCGCCACGGTCCGCTTCGACGACGCCCTGGCGGCCGTCCGCGACACCGGGGCCGTCCTCCTGGAGGCCGGTCCCGGCCAGGTGCTCACGCGGCTGGCCCGCGCCGCCGGGATCGACGCCGTCGCGTCGCTGCCGACCACGGCCGGTCCGGACGCCCCGGACGCGCCGGACCTGCCGCGGGCCGTCGGGCAGCTCTGGTGCGAGGGCGTCCCGGTGGACTGGGCGGCCCTGTCCGGCGAGGCCCGGCCGCTGCGCACCGTCCTGCCCACCTACCCCTTCGAGCGGGAGCGGTGCTGGGTCGATCCGCCGCGCGCCACGGCCCCCGGCGGCTGCGGATGCGGCCACGGAACCCCCGGCGCCGGAACCGCCACGGAGGAGACGGCGACCGAGGAAGCCCCGGCCGCCGCGCAGGCGCCACACAACGCCCCCGCCCTCACCGACCCGACCGAGCGCGAGGTCGCCGCGGTCTTCACCGACCTCCTCGGTCTCGCGTCCGTCGGACCGGAGGACGGCTTCTTCGAGCTGGGCGGCCACTCGCTGCTCGCCACCCAGCTGGTCACCCGGATCCGCGGCCTCTTCGGCGTCGAGATCTCCCTGCGCGACTTCATCGGGCGGCCGACGGTCCGCGGCCTGGCCCGCGCCGTGGACGCCGCGCGGGCCGGCACGGAGGCCGGCGCGCCGGAGGCGCTGCCGGTCATCACGCCCGACCCCGCCGCCGAGGCGGAGCCCTTCCCGCTGACCGACGTGCAGCAGGCCTACTGGATCGGCCGCACCGGCGTCTTCGACATCGGCAACGTCGGCATGCACGGTTACGAGGAGTTCGAGGCGACCGGCCTCGACCTGCCCCGGCTTGAGCGGGCGTTCCGCCGGCTGATCCGGCGCCACGGCATGCTGCGGGCGATCGTGCTGCCGCAGGGCGAGCAGCGGATCCTCCCCGAGGTCCCCGACTACGTCATCGAGACCCAGGACCTGCGCGGGCTGCCCGGCGACGAGGCGACGGCGGCCCTGGAGGCCACCCGCGACGCCATGTCCCACCAGGTCTTCGCGCCCGAGCGGTGGCCCCTGTTCGAGCTGCGCGCCAGCCGCATGGACGGCGACCGCACCCGGCTGCACTACAGCATCGACGGCCTGATCACCGACGCCCGCAGCTCGAACCTGCTGCTCGGCGAGCTCTCCGCGCTCTACCGCGACCCGGACGCCGAACTGCCCGAGCCCGCGCTCTCCTTCCGCGACTACGTCCTCGCCGAACGGAGCCTGGAGGAGACCGGGCTGTACCGGCGCGCGGAGGCGTACTGGCGCGAACGGCTGCCGGACTTCGCCCCCGCCCCCGACCTGCCGCTGGCCCGCGACCCCCGCACCATCGACACGCCCCGCTTCAGCCGGGTCGGCGGCACCCTGGACAAGGAGCGCTGGGACCGGGTCAAGGCGGCGGCCGCCCGGCGCGGCATCACGCCCACGGCGCTGCTCGTCGCCGCGTACGGCGAGGCCATGGCGACCTGGGCCACGCACCGCAGGTTCACCCTCAACCTGCCCATGGCCAACCGGCTTCCGCTCCACCCGGGCGTCGACGCCGTCGTCGGCGACTTCACCTCGGTGACCCTGCTGGAGGTCGACACCACCGCGGGCGACACCTTCGCCGAGCGCGCCCGCGCGGTCCGGGACCAACTGCTGACCGACATCGACCACCGCCTCTTCAGCGGCGTCCGGGTGCTGCGCGAGCTGAAGCGGGTGCGCCCCGAGGCGGCCATGCCGGCGGTGTTCACCAGTCTCTTCCTCGACCACGGCCAGGACACCGGGCTCGGCGAGGAGGTGTTCAGCATCTCCCAGACGCCCCAGGTGTGGATCGACGCCCAGGTCTTCGAGCAGGACGGCGACCTGGTCCTGGACATCGACGCGGTCGACGAGCTGTTCCCGGCGGGTCTGGTCGCCTCGGTCCACGGGGCCACGCTGGAGCTGCTGCGGTGGCTGGCCGAGTCCGACGAGTGCTGGGGCCTGCCGCTGCCGTCGCTGCTGCCGGCCGAGGACGCGCGGCACCGCGAGGCGTACAACCGGACGGACGGGCACCTGCCGGACGGCCTGCTCCACGAGCCGTTCTTCGCCCGCGCCGGGCGCACCCCGGACCGCCCGGCCGTGATCACCCGCGACCGGACCCTGAGCTACGGCGAACTCGCGGGCCGCGCCCGGGTGATCGCCGCCCGCCTGACCGCACTGGACGTCCGGCCGAACGACCTGGTCGCCGTGGTCATGGAGAAGGGCTGGGAGCAGAGCGCCGCGGTCCTCGGCATCCTGGCGTCGGGCGCGGCGTACCTGCCGGTCGACGCGGAGCTGCCCGAGGAGCGCGTCCGCTTCCTGCTCGAACAGGGCAGGGTCCGCGCGGTGCTGACCCAGTCCTGGATCGCCGGCCGGATGTCCGGCCCGCTGGGCCCGGACGGCACGGTGTTCGCCGTGGACGGGCTGCCGTCCGACCCGGGCCCGGAGCCGGCCGCCCGGCCCGCCACGACCCCCGGGGACCTCGCCTACGTGATCTTCACCTCCGGTTCGACCGGAGTGCCCAAGGGCGTGATGATCAGCCACCGCGGCGCCCTCAACACGGTCGTGGACGTCAACGACCGCTTCTCGGTCGGCCCCGACGACCGGACGCTCGCCCTGTCGTCCCTGAGCTTCGACCTGTCGGTGTACGACGTCTTCGGCCCGCTGGCCGTCGGAGGCGCCGTCGTGGTCCCCGACCCGGCCGCGCACCGCGACCCCGCGGTCTGGCTGGAGCTGGCCGAACGGGCCGGCGTCACCCTGTGGAACTCCGTACCGGCGCTGATGGAGCTGCTGGTCGAGCACATGACGGTGAGCGGGACGACCAGCGACGCGCTGCGCCTGGTGATGCTCAGCGGCGACTGGTTCCCCGTCACCCTGCCGGAGCGCGTCCGGCGCACCCTGGGCACGCCGGAGATCGTCAGCCTCGGCGGTGCGACGGAGGCGTCCATCTGGTCGATCCTGCACCCCGTCGGGGAGGTGCCGGCGGACTGGCCGTCCATCCCGTACGGCTCCCCGATGCGCAACCAGACCTTCCACGTCCTCGACGAGAACTTCCTGCCGCGCCCGACCGGCGTCCCCGGCCGGCTCTACATCGGCGGCGTCGGCCTGGCCGAGGGCTACCTCCGCGACGAGGCGAAGACCGCCGCGAGCTTCGTGCGCCACCCGGTGACGGGCGAGCGCCTGTACCGGACGGGCGACCTGGGCCGGTTCCTGCCCAGCGGCGAGATCGAGTTCCTCGGGCGCGAGGACTTCCAGGTCAAGATCCAGGGCTACCGGATCGAGCTGGGCGAGATCGAGACGGCGCTGCTCCAGCACCCCGGAGTCCGGGGCGCCGTGGCCGTCGTCCACGGCCGGCCGCAGGGCGCCAAGCGGCTGATCGCGTTCGTCGTCCCGGAGGAGGGCAGGCCGGTCCCGGCGGACGTACGGGAGTTCCTCGGCGCCAAGCTGCCCGGCTACATGGTGCCCGAGACCGTCCTCGCGCTCCCCGAACTGCCGCTCACCGCCAACGGCAAGGTCGACCGCAAGGCCCTGGTCGTGCCGGACGAGCCGGCCGAGGCCGCCGCGTACCAGCCGCCGGCCTCGGACGTCGAGCGGACCGTCGCCGGGGTGTGGGCCGAGATGCTCAAGGTCGAGCGCGTCGGCCGGCAGGACCACTTCTTCGAGCTCGGCGGCGACTCGCTGACCGCCATGCGCACGGTCGTGCACCTGCGCAAGGCGCTCGGCGTCGAGATCCCGATCCGCGTCATCTTCGACAACCCGACGCTGGAACGGATCGCCGGGGCGATCGACGCCGTACGGGACGGTGCCGGGGCGGACGCCCAGGACGGGCCGGTCCGCCGGCCCGACGGCACCGGGCCGGTCCCGCTGACCGCCGCCCAGTCGCGGCTCTGGTTCCACGAGCAGCTCTCCCCCGGCAGCACCACGTACAACCTGGTCCAGCCGTTCCGCCTCACCGGCCCGCTGGACGTCGAGGCCCTGCGCCGGGCGTTCGAGCTCTTCGTGGAGCGGCACGACGTCCTGTCGCTGACCTTCGAGGCGGCCGGGGACGGCCCGCGCCAGGTCCCGGGCTCCGGCAAGGCGCTGGACTTCCAGCTCGCCGACGTGGCCGACGACCCGGAGAAGCTGGCGCCCGAGCGGGTGATCGCCGAGGAGACCCGTACGCCCTTCGACCTCTCCGGCGGCCCGCACTTCCGGGTCCGGCTGCTGCGGGAAGGACCGGAGCGGCACGTCCTGGTCGTGTCCGTGCACCACATCGTGTGGGACGCCTGGTCCACCTCGATCATGGTCCGCGAGATCGGCGCGCTGTACCGGAGCGGGACCGGGGCCGTGCTGCCCGAGCCCGGCGTCGGCTACGCCGACGTCGCGGTGTGGGAGGCCCGGCAGGCCGCGTCCGGCGCGTTCGAGGAGCAGATCGACTTCTGGCGCCGCGAACTGGCCGCGCTGCCCGTCCTGGCGCTGCCCACCGAGGGCGTGGTCGAGGACTCCGGGGCGATCGAGGGGAGCCGCGCGCCCGTCACGGTCGAACCCGCGGTGGCCTCGGCCTTCCGGGAGGTCTGCACGAGCGGGCGGGCGACCACGTTCATGGGGTACCTGGCCGCCTGGCAGGTGCTGCTCCAGTGGTGGTGCCGCCAGCAGGACGTCGTCGTCGGCGTGCCGGCCGGCCACCGCGCCCATCCGCAGCTGGAGAACACGATCGGGTTCCTGGTCAACAGCCTCGCGATCCGCACCCGGTTCACCGGCGACCCGACCTTCGCCGAGGTGCTGGGGGAGGTCCGCGAGCGGGCCCTGGAGGCGTACGCCCACCAGGACGTGCCGTTCGACCACGTCGTCCAGGCCGTCCGGCCGGCGCGGCGCGCGGGCGAGTCGGCGCCGGTGTACCGCACCTGGTTCCTCCTCGAGGACGTGCCGCTGCCCGAGTGGGACGTGCCCGGCGTGCGCGCCGAGGAGCTGGAGGCGGAGTTCCTGCTCTCGGTGCACGACATCAAGCTCACCCTGGTCGCCACCGCGGACGGCGGCATGGAGGGCGGCATCGACTACCGCACCGGTCTCTTCTCCGACGCCACCGTCCGCCGGCTGACCCACTGCCTGCACGCACTGGTGACGCTGCTGTCCACCGCGCCGGACACGCCCCTCAGCCGGATCAACCGGGCCCTGGAGGACCTGTGGGAGGGCCGCGACGGGACCCGCGGGAAGCGGACCTGGAAGCGGACCCCGGCACGGCGGGTGCCCGTGCGCGAGGCATGAGAACCAGCCAGGCACGAGGACCCACGAGGGATGAGGACCACCCGTCCGCCGGCGCCCGCACCGGGCGCCGGCGGCCCCGAGACAGCCGAGGAAGAATGAATGCTTGACGCAGAGCGATACCGAGACGACCTGCTGCGGCTGGGGCTGCACAAGGTCGCGCACCAGGACGAGACGCTCCTGGACCACATGTTCCGGGCGTGCGCCATCCTCCAGGACATGAAGGCCGGCGAACACGTCTGCCTCGCGGGCCTTTTCCACGGCGTCTACGGCACCGAGGGACTCCACAACGACAACGTCGAGTCCATCCCCGAGGCGAAGCGCGCCGAGGTCCGCGGCTTCGTCGGCCCCCGCGTGGAGGAGATGATCCACCGCTTCTCCGTCATGAACTACGCGTCGCTCGGCAAGAGCTTCCGCAACATCATGCGGCCCACGGGACAGCCGGCCCTCAAGGACCGGCGGACCGGCGAGGACATCCCGATGGACCGCGAAGAGTTCCTGGACCTGCTGCGGATGAAGCTCGGCGACGTCCTGGCCCACATGCCGCAGCAGGTCGGCCACTCCCATCTCAACCTCCCGGCCGAGTACGCGGGCTTCTGGCAGATCGCCGCCGAGTACCTCGGACCGGACGCAGTCGACACATGGAACACGCACACCAAGGGGCAGTTGTGGATCGAACCGGAGCCGAGCCGATGACGCAGACCTGGGAAGGCTTCCGCCTGTCGAAGCAGCAGCAGCACCTCCTCGGCCCGGCCACGGGCGGCCGGCCCGGCCGCCGGGTCGCCGGGGTGACCCTCGCCGCCGCCCTCGACCCCGGCGTGCTCGCCGACGCGGCGAGGGACGTCGTCACCGCGCACGAGAGCCTGCGGACCGCCTACCGCAAGGTCCTCGGCGGGAACAGCGCCGTGCTCATGGTCATCGAGGACGAGCCGCGGGTCCTCGTCGCGGAGCGCTCCGGCGACGCCGCCGCGTTCGCCGCCCTCGTCCGCGAGGAGGCCCGCGCGACGGAGGCCGGCACCGGCGACGAGCGGGCGGAGGCCGTCCGCCTGACCGTCTTCACCGGCACCGACGGGCAGCGCTCGCTGATCGTGTCGGCGCCCCGGGCGAGCATGGACACGGTCTCGGCCGAGGTCTTCCTCCGGGACCTGCGGGACGCCTGCGCCACCCGGCTCGCGGGCTCGCCCTGGAGCCGCGACGACATCGTCCAGTACGCCGACTACGCCCAGTGGCAGGCCGAGGAGGGCGCCCCGAGCCCCCGGCAGCGCGAACTCGCCGCCGACCGCGAGGCCGAGCTGGCCGCCCTGCCGCCGCTGAACCTGCCGCTGGAGCTGCTCTCCGACGACACCGACCGGTCCGCCCTGGAGTGGACGGTCCCCGCGCCCCTGGCCGAGCGGCTGCGCCGCCTCGGCGAGGACTGCGCGGGCGGACTGCCCGCCGTCCTGCTGACCGGCTGGACCGCCGCCCTCTGGCACGCCGCCGGCCGCCCGGAGCGCCTGGCGGTCGAGGCCCTGCTCGCGCGCCGCCCCTTCCAGGAGGTGCAGGGCTCGATCGGCCTGTTCGAGACGTCCGTACCGGTCCTCGCGTCGGTCTCCGACACGACGACGCTCGGCGACCTGCTGCGCGCGGTCGACCTCGAACTCGACACCTTCGAGCAGGCCGACGAGAGCGCCGTGGACCCGGCCGCCCGGCACGCCTCGGGCCTCCCTGGCTTCTCGTTCCACGACGCCGCCGGCTTCGCCGCGGACCCCGCGCCGGCCTTCACCGGCCTGTGGATCGAGCCCGCCGACGACGCCCACAAGGTCGCCCTGGCGGCGCGCGCCGCGGACGGCGAGCTCCGCCTCGTCCTGCGCCACCAGACCCTCGGCATGGCCGACGGCGGCGCCGAGGCGCTGCTCGTCTGCCTGCGGGCCGCCCTGGAGGCCCTGGCCGGCGACCTCGGCGCCGCCGTGCCCGCCCTGGCCATGCTGGACGAGCGGGCCGCCCGGGAGCTGGTCGAGGCCACCAACCCGGCCCGGCCGCAGGACCGGCCGGCCGCGCACTGGCACCGGCGGGCCGAGGAGGCCGCGGAGCGCACCCCGGACGCCCCGGCCCTGCGGACGGCCGGCCGCACCTGGAGCCACCGCGAGCTAGACGAGGCCGCCAACCGGCTCGCCGGCGAACTCGCCGGACGCGGGGTGCGCCCCGGCGCGCTGGTCGGGCTCTGCCTGGAGCGCTCGGACCTGGCGGTCGTCGCGATGCTCGCGATCGCCAAGGCCGGCGGCGGCTACGTGCCGATCGACCCGGCCCTCCCGGCCGAGCGCCGCTCCGCCGTCCTCGCCGTGATCGGCCACGGCCTCGTCGTGGCGACCGCCGAGACCGCCCCGGCCCTCCCGCCGGAGTGCGACACGGTCCTCCTCGACGCGGAGCTGACGGTCTGCGCCGGCCGCGGCGCCGAGCGCCCCGACGTCACGACGTCCGACGACGACCCCGCGTACGTCATCTTCACCTCGGGCTCCACCGGTACGCCGAAGGGCGTGCTCATCGGCCACGGGCAGCTCGCCGCCTACCTCGACGGCGTCCTCGACCGGCTCGGGCTGACCGGCCCGGTCTCCTCGGTCGCGCTGGGCACCCTGGGCACCGACCTCGGCAACACGGCCCTGTTCCCGCCGCTGCTCACCGGCGGCGAACTGCTCGTCGTCGCCCCGGAGGTGTCCGCCGACGCGCAGGCGCTCGCCGAACTGCTCTCCGCGGAGAGCTACGACCTCCTCAAGATCACGCCCTCGCACCTGGAGGCCCTGTTCACCGTGGCCGAGGCGCCGGAGCGGCTGATGCCGCGCCGGGCGCTGGTCGCGGGCGGCGAGCCGTTCGGCTGGGGCTGGTTCAACCTGTTCAAGGGCTACCTCGGCGACTGCCGCCTGTACAACCACTACGGCCCGACCGAGACCACGGTCGGCGTCCTGTGCGGCCCGGCCACCGCCGACGACGACCTGGCCGCCCTGGCCTCCAGCGTCCCGCTCGGCACCCCGATGCGGCACGCGCGGGCCTACGTCCTGGACCCGCAGCGCCGGCCGCTGCCGGCCGGCGTCCCCGGCGAGCTGTGGATCGGCGGCTCCTCCGTGGCCCAGGGCTACCTGAACCCGACCGAGGAGCAGCGGGAACGATTCGTCGCGGACCCCTTCGTCCCCGACCCGGCGGCGCGGATGTACCGCACCGGCGACAAGGCGCGCCTGCTGCCCGACCGCACCGTCGAGTTCCTCGGCCGCGTCGACCGGCAGATCAAGCTCCGCGGCTTCCGCGTGGAGCTCGGCGAGATCGAGGCCGTCATGCGCACCCACCCGCGCGTGACCGGCGGCCTCGTCGTGGAGGCCGGCGAGAGCACCGGCGCCCACCTCGTCGGCTACCTGATCGACGCCGAGGGCGAGCGCGGCTCCGCGGAGTGGCTCCGCCCGTACCTGGCCGAGCGCCTCCCGGACTTCATGCTGCCCGCCCACCTCGTGGCCCTGGACGCCTTCCCGCTGACCGGCAGCGGCAAGATCGACGCCTCGATGCTGCCCGAACCGGGCTTCTACACCCAGGGCTCCGGCTCGTACACCGAGCCCCGCACCCCGACCGAGAAGGCCGTGGCCGGCATCGTGGCGCAGCTGCTGCTCCTCGGCCGGGTCGGCGCCGACGACGACTTCTTCGACATCGGCGGCCACTCGCTGCTCGCCACCCAGCTGGTCGCCCGGCTGCGCGAGGAGTTCAAGGTGGGGTTCAAGCTGCGCAACCTCTTCGAGTTCCCCGTCGTGTCGGAACTCGCCGCGTACATCGACCAGCTCCTGGAGAAGAAGGAGGCAGAGGCGTGTTGACCCGGACCGACGGCACCGCCCCGAGCGGGCGCTTCAACCGGACCCGGAGGTCCGTCGCGGTCAGCGGCGAGACCCTGGTCCGCACCGCACCACTGACCGGGGGGACGCGGGCGGTCCTCGTCACGCCGACCGTCCCCGGACTCGACGCGCGGGAGTGGCTGGCGAGCTCGGGCGGCGCCCTGGCCCGGCTGCGCGACGCGCACGGCGCCGTCCTGCTGCGCGGCTTCGCCCCGCTCGGCGCCGCCGGCCTCGCGGAGCTCGCCACGGGCCTCGACGGCGGCCTGCGCGACTACGACAACCGCTCCACGCCGCGCCGCCGCGTCGACGGCAACGTCTTCACCTCGACCGAGTACCCGGCCGACCAGACCATCCCCCAGCACAACGAGATGTCGTACACCGACGCCTGGCCGGCGACGCTCTTCCTCACCTGCGTCGTCCCCGCCGCCACCGGCGGCGAGACGCCCGTCGCGGACGGCGCCCGCGTCCTCGCCCGCCTCCCGGAGGACACCCGGGAGCGCTTCGAGCGGCACGGCGTCATGTACGTGCGGAACTTCGGCCACGGCATGGACCTCAGCTGGCAGGAGGTCTTCCAGACCGGGGACCGCGCCGAGGTCGACGCCTACTGCGCCCGGCACGGCATCGAGGCGGAGTGGCTGGGCGGCGAACGGCTGCGCACCCGCCACGTGGTGCAGGCGACCCTCACGGCGCGGGCGACCGGCGAGAGGGTCTGGTTCAACCAGGCGCACCTCTTCCACGTCAGCTCGCTCCCCGGGCACGTCGAGCGCGAGCTGCGCGCCGAGTTCGCCGAGGACGAGCTGCCCCGCAACGCCCTGTACGGCGACGGCACGCCCCTGGACCCGGCGGACCTCGCCCGGGTCCGGGAGGCCTACGCGGCCGAGGAGATCGCCCTGCCCTGGGAGGCGGGCGACGTCATGATCGTCGACAACGAGCAGTTCTCGCACGGCAGGAACCCTTATTCCGGGGACCGTTCCGTCCTGGTGGCGATGGCATGACCGACCCGACCGTCTTCGAGGCCGTGCGGGAAGAGATCGCGTACGCCTTCGACAACACCGTGTTCTTCCGCAAGCACATGGAGGCCAACGGCCTGCTGCCCGCGGACATCCGGGAACCGGCGGACCTCCTGAGGCTTCCGCCGACCTCGAAGTCCCACTACCGGCGCAACTTCCCGGCCGGCGTGCTCGCCAGGGGCTACACCCTCAACTCGCCGCACGTGATGCGCTTCCAGAGCTCCGGCACCTCCGGCGAGCGGCTGAACAGCGCCATCCTCTCGTACGACCTGGCGCGCCGGCAGGCGACCGCCCTCGGCGTCAACCGCCGCTTCGACGAGCTGTGGCGCCCCGGCAGCCGCCCGAAGATCTGCCGCTTCGCACCGCCGAACTGCTCGGACGTCGAGTGCGCGACGGGGTTCTCGACCATGGAGGACCGGATCCTCGCGGACGGCACCCTCGTGCTGACCGTGGCCCACGACCTGCTGGCCACCCCGGAGTGGCAGATCGTCAAGGCCCTCGACGAGATCGAGCTGTACGAGCCCGACCTGCTGGTCGTGGACCCCACCCACTTCGCGTTCCTGACCCGGTGGGCCCGGCGGCTCGGCCGCACCATCACCTCGCCGCGCCGCCTGCACGTGGTGTGCGGGTACACCCTCATGACCCGGGTGGCGCGGCGCCAGATCGAGGAGTTCATGGGCCCGGAGCTGCCGATCGGCGACATGATCGGCATGTCCGAGCTCGGATACCTCGGCTTCGAGTGCCACCTCGGCCACCGGCACATCAACGACCGGGACTTCCACGTGGAGTTCGTCCGGGGCGGGAGGCCGGTGGCGGACGGCGAGACGGGCGAGCTGTACGTCACCACCGTCGACGACGGCCTGGTGCCGCGCATCCGCTACGCCACCGGGGACCACTTCACCCCGCTGGGCGGCCGCTGCGACTGCGGCAGCGACCTGCCGCTGGTGCGGATCGAGGGCCGGGCCACCCACATGATCCGGCTGGCGGACGGCCGGACCGTCACCCCGGGCGCCGTGGACGCGCTGGTCGGCGACGCCCCCGGGATCGACCTCTACAAGCTGGAGCAGGACCGGACCGGTGCGTGCACCTTCCGGTACGTCCCCAACGCCGACGCGCGGCCCGACGAGACCGCCGCGCTCGCGCTGCGCCTCACCGGGGCCCTGGCCCCGAACCCGGTCCGGGTCGAGGCCGTCGAGTACATCGCCGGCGAGCGCAGCGGCAAGTTCCAGCCGTGCGTCTCCCAGATATCCGCGGAAGGTGCGTGATGAGCGTGCAGCACAGCCACCGGGACGACTTCCCGGCCCTGCGCCGGAAGATCGACGGGGAGGGCATCTCCTACCTGGACAACGCGGCCACGACCCTCAAGCCGGACTCCGTCATCCGGGCCGTCACCGAGTACTACGAGACCAACGGCGCCAACATCCACCGCGGGAAGCACCGGCTGTCCGAGGAGGCGTCCGACTCCTACGAGGCGTCCCGGGTCCTGATCGCGAACCACCTCGGGGCCTCGGCGAACGAGGTCGTCCTCACCCGCAACACCACCGAGGCCCTCAACCTCGTCGCCCAGGGCCTCGACCTGGACCCGGACGCGTACGTCGTGGGCTGCATGGACGCGCACCACTCCCAGATGCTGCCGTGGCGGCGGGCCGGCCGGCTCGCCCTGACCCGGGTGGACGCCGACGGCCGGCTCGACCGCGAGCACTTCCGGGAGCTCCTGCGCGGCCGGCCGAAGGTGGTCGCGCTCACCCACTGCTCCAACGTCACCGGCGTCGTCCACCCGGTGGCCGAGCTGATCGCCGAGATCCGTTCCGCCACCGACGCGGTCGTCGTCCTCGACGCCGCCCAGTCCCTGCCCCACCAGCGGATCAACGTGCGCGAGCTGGACGTCGACTTCCTCGCCTTCTCCATGCACAAGATGCTGGGCCCCACCGGGGTGGGCGTCCTCTTCGGCCGGAGCCGCCTCCTCGCCGGGCTGCGCCCGCTGGCGGTCGGCGGCGGCATGGTCGACTGGGTCGACCTCGACGGCAGCGTCGACCGGCGCACGCCCTACGTCTTCGAGGCGGGCACGCCGGCCATCGCCTCCGTCATCGGGTCCGGCGCGGCCGTCCGGTACCTGGAGGCCCTGGACCCCGGGGCGCTCCACCGGCACGAGCGGGACCTGGCGGCGGCGCTGGTCGGCGGGGCGCTCACCAGCCCCGGGGTCCGCCTCGTCGGCCCGGCGGAGCTGACCGACCGGATCGGGCTCGTGAGCCTCCGCCTGGACGTGGGCGTCCCGACCGGGGACGTCGCCCGCATGCTGAGCGACTCGTACGGCTACATGGTGCGCAGCGGCCACATGTGCTCGCAGCCCCTGGTCACCGGCCTGGCCGGCGGCGAGATCCTGCGCGTCTCCGCGTACCTGTACAACGAGGTCGCCGAGATCACGGGCTTCTACGAGGCGCTGAACGAACTGCTCAGCTGCATCGGCCCGGCGGCTCCCGTCGGCGCGAGGCGCTGACGGCGCCAGTACCGGCGACCGGTGCCGTACCGGATCGGTCAACCATCGAACGACGGAGGTGTCACATGTCTGGCCCGCACCCCCTGACCCTGGTGTGCTTCCCGCACGCCGGCGGCGGGATGGGGCGTTACCGGAGCTGGCGGGACGACCTGCCCGACGGCGTCGAGCTGGTCCTTCCCGACCTGCCGGGCCGGGAGGGCCGGCTCTTCGACGAGCCCTTCCCGGACGTCGCCGCCGTCAGCGCGCACGTGCTGCGGACGCTCGGCGCGGAGCTCCCGGCCGGCGGGCGCGTCGCGTTCGCCGGACTCAGCTACGGAGCGCTCGTGGCGTACGACGTGGCCGCGCGCCTCGAAGCGGCGGGGAAGCGGGTGGAGGCCGTGTTCGCGGCGAGCCAGCGGGCGCCCGCCACGCCCCTGCCGCCGATCGGCTGGCGCGCGATGGCCGACGCGGAACTCCTCACGGAGCTGGCCGAGATCGGCGGGATGAGCCCGGACCTGGAGGTCGAGGAGGAGTTCCTGGAGCTCTTCCTCCCCGCCATCCGGGCGGAGCTCCACGCGAGCGAGAGCTACCTCAGGCCCTCCTCGTACGCGCGCCTGCGGTGCCCGGTCTTCCTGTACCACGGCACCGAGGACGCGGCGATCCCGGCCGGCTCCACCCTCGCCTGGCGCGACGAGACCGACCGCCTCCGGTCGCGGAGCCTGCCGGCCGCCCACTTCCTCACCGGCCCGGACGGCGAGGACCTGTGGTGGGAGGCGCTGCGGCGGGACCTGGTCGCGTGCGCGGCCAGCCCGGGAAGCCGGCCGGCGCCCGCCCCGCCCTTCCCGGCGGGCACGGAAGCGGCCTGAGGCCCGGTCGCCGGAGGCCGCTCACCCCGAGGAGCCGGGGGCGGCCTCCACCGGCGGGTGCCCGCACCGCGCGGAGGGGGACGGCACTTCCGCGACCCGGACCCGTCAGACCGTGCAGCCGAGGGCCTTCTTCACCTCCGGCACGAAGTCGAAGGTGAACGCCTCGATGTTCTTGCGGCGTTCGGCGACCTCGTCGTCCGCCGTGCCGTCGACTGTGACGAGAACACTGAGGTACGCAGCTCCGGGTGCCGTGCACCCCGTGTTCACCATGGCCGCGGCGTCACCCAGCGCTCCCTCGCCCGGGAACGGCAGGCCGCTCATCTTCTCCCGGTTGGTGAAGCGGAACGCGTCCACCTCGTCCATCGGGTCGTAGAGCTTGTCCACCTTGCCGACACGGAGGTACACGGCCCGTTTGCCGTCCACCCGGATCTCGCAGTGGCCGCGCGTGTCCTCACCCGTCTCGACGAGGGAGCCGCCGACGACCTCGATCTCCTCCCCGTCAGGCAGGAACGGGTCGAGCGCCGTCCGGTCCACGGTGATCCCGCAGGCCTGCTCCGGGACTGCGTACTCGCGTCCCCCGCCGCACGCGGTAAGGGAGAAAGAGACGACGGCGGCGAGTGCGTACGCCACCCCGCGACGTGTTGACCCCGTCATTGGACGCCCGCCACTCCCTCGGCCTTCTTGTTGCCGTCGTTCGCGGAGCCCTCGATCTGGGCGTACACGCCGTGCTCCTTCGAGAATCCCTCGTGCGTCGGGTCCTCCGCCCATTCCTTGTTCTCCTGGTACCAGATGTCCGCGAGCTTCTGCAGTTCGAACCTGCGGTTCTCATAGGTCTTGGTGTGATCGCTGGTGGCATCGGCGTTGATCCGGTTCTGCTCGTCCTCCAGCATCTTCGAGGTGATCAGGTCCACCACGCGCTGGGCCGCGTCGCCGGCCGGGTGCCATGGTGTGACGAGGCCGCCGATCACGTGGTACCTCCCTGCCTTCTCCCACGAGGCGTCGGCGAGCTTCTCGCCCTTCTCGTCGTTCGTCGCCTGGTAGCGGGCTTCCTCCAGGAAGCCGATGGTGCGCCCCGCCCTGTCCAGGCTGTCCTCCGGATGGGTCTTCTCCGTGTAGATGTCGGCGGCTATCGCTCCGTGCATCTGCTTGTTCAGGAGGGTGTACGACTCCTGGTTTCTGGAGATCTGCTTGCTGACCTCCATCAGCTGCCCGGAGTCGAGCTCGTGCTTGACGAGAGGGCTGCTCATCGACTTGTGGACCCAGTCGCTGTGGCTTCCCATGGAGTACGCCATGTCGTCCCGCAGTTCGGCCGGGAAGTCGTTGCCCGTGCTCGCCAGGATGTCCAGCGTGCGCTTCATCGCCTCGCGCCGCTCCGGGGGGTGCTCCCCGAACTCCGACTTGGGCGCGTCCGGCCCGGTGGCGCCCGACACCGCCGCGAACATCGCCTTGCCCGTGGCGTCCAGGGATTCGTTCGGGCCGTCCTTCAGGGGGGAGTCGTCGAACGACGGGCGCTCCTTCAAGACCCACTTCGCGTTGTCCTGAGGTTCCGTCGTGTTGAAGAACTGCGTAGCTGCGTCAGGGCTGTTGGAGAGCGCTGTCATGAAGCCGGTCATCGGATCGCGGCCGAACTCGGCGTCCCCGATGAAGTTCATCTTCAGGGACGGCTCCATCAGGTAGAACCGGTCCGGGATCTTCATCTTCTGCTCGGTGGCGACGAGTTCGCTGCCGTACTTGTTGAGGAACCGGTCGTCGTAGTCGCCGGTGCGCATGAGGTTGCTCATGATCTGGAAGCCGTAGGCGTCCCCGGTGCGCGTGTGGAACCGCTCGCCGCCCAGCTTGACCATGTCGTTCTCCCACTGCCGCATGGCGGGGCTGTCGGACTGGGTGGCGCCGCCGAGGACGAACCCGAGGTTCTTCTGGAAGTCGCCGAGCTGGGCGAGCTGGGTCCGGG
Source organism: Streptomyces cinereoruber (assembly GCF_009299385.1). NCBI lineage: Bacteria > Bacillati > Actinomycetota > Actinomycetes > Kitasatosporales > Streptomycetaceae > Streptomyces > Streptomyces cinereoruber. Next base: position 3,334,412 of record NZ_CP023693.1, read on the forward strand.
TCAGGTCCTTGGTGCTGTCGGGGCTCGACAGGTCGGCCCAGAACTCCAGCATCGCCTTCGGCCCCACCTGCGTGGCGAACTTCTCCTGGAACAGCGGGTCGTTCCGGTACGAGGCGAGGAGCCCGTTCAGCTTCCGGAACTCCTCGGGCGACATCTCGTCGCCCTTCTCCTTCAACAGCTTGGCCGCTTCCTCGGCCTTGCGCAGGGCGTCGATCGCGGAGTCCCGATCGCCGTACTCGGCGCCCGAGAAACCGGCCCCGGCCTGGTCGACGAGGGCGCGCAGGACGGTCGCGGCGGTCGAGTCGCTCTCGGTGGCCCGGTCCAGGATGACCTGGATGTCGTCGCGCAGGTGCTCGGCGTCCTGGGGCGAGTGGTCCGGGACCTCGTGGCCCTTGGCGGCCCGGTCCGGGTGGATGATCATCGTCACGGTGAACCCGCCGGGTATCTGCGCCACCGTGAGGTTCTTCTTGCGGCCGCGTTCCAGCGCCTGCTCGAGCTGCTGCTTGTAGCTCACCAGCTCGTCGTGGGTGTCCTTGAGGATGTCGTGGATGCTCTTCGCCTGCGTGTGGGCGTCGGCGAACTCGCCCGCCGTCTTGGTGATGAACTCGCGGGAGACCGTGGCGTTCACCCCGGCCCAGTTCGCCTTGTCGGCCTTCGCCTTCAGGTCGTCCCGGGCGTCGGTCTCCAGGGTCTTGAGCTTGTCCACCACGCCCTTCCAGGCGGTGATGGCCTGGCTCAGCTGCCCGAAGCTGCCCTGTCGCAGCGTTTCGAGGTCCATCAGCGCTGCGTCCTCTCCGTGAAGCCCTCGTCCAGCGTCGCGATGCTGCTCACGATCCCGTAGACGTAGTGCTCGTCGCCGGCGTGCGCGTTCTGCGTGAAGTCCATGCGGTTCGATATGTGCGCGCAGGCGTCCAGCAGGGTCTTGAGCTGCTTCTCCCAGCGCTCCTGCACGTGGTCGAGCGCGCCGCCCAGGGCGAAGCCCTGCGTGCTCAGGTCCCTCGCGGCCGACTGGCTGACGGACCAGGCGTCGCGGCCGTACTTGCCCAGGTTGTCGAAGAGCCGGAACGCCGAGTCGCCGACGGCGGCGAGGTCCTGCTGGTCGGCCTTCAGGTCACCGCCGGGAGGCGCGCCGCCGGGACTCTCGTCCGGCACGCGGTTCAGCTGCATCCCGGTGGACCGCTGCCCCGCGGCCTCCGACTTGAGCTGCTCCCATTCATCCCAGGCCATCAGTTTCCTTCCCCGTGCACGGCGGCTCCGCCGTGGCATCGACCCGCTCTCGTGGAACGCCGTCAACCGGTCAACCCTTGACGATCTTCGGCGGCCGGTCCATACATGCCACCACCCATCTTTTCCTACAAGCACCCCCTGTCACAGGTTTTCCCTCCGAGCCCCTGCCGCGGGCTTCGCACTGCGGCCTCCACGACGAGCGCCCCGAGGGCGAACCCGACGGCGTCTTCACCGCCCCGCCGACGCCCGCCGGACCGACCGCGGCGGGACTCCACGCCATCCCCGGCCGTCCCACCAAAACCACAGGTCACCCCAGCCCCACGAGCCGTCCTGGGGAACGCGGCCCCCCGGCCGGACGCCCATCCGCTACCCTGTTCCCTGGTCGGCCGTCGGCACGGCTCCCGCCGGGCGGCGATGCCCCCCGACGGGATCCGCTTCGCGTCCGACCGACGGGCTTGGCCTCCTCGCCGAAGATCCACCCCTGGATCTCCTCCGAGGTCCCCCAAGCCCCCGCCTTCGTAGCTCAGGGGATAGAGCACCGCTCTCCTAAAGCGGGTGTCGCAGGTTCGAATCCTGCCGGGGGCACGCTGGTAGAACCGCTCCGCCCCTGGTCAGAGGCTATATCGACTGATCAGGGGCGGGGCGTTCACAGGGACTCAGAGGGTCTTCAGGGGGGTTCGCGGGGTGCGGCGCCCCCTAAATCCCCCCTAAATGATCATGCTGTCCGCCCAGGTCAAGGGCACAAAGACGGCGAGCCCCCCGACCGCATCATGGTCGGGGGGCCCGCTCTTTTGTGCCGGACCCGTCCGGGGGGTCACCAGGTGCAGAGGCCGGCACGCCTAGGGGGACTACCGGTGCGCGTACCCGCTCAGCCCCAGCCGATGTCACCGGCCGGAGCGGCAGGCGGAACGGACGCGGTCGGCGTCGGAGAGGCCGGCGGGGCACCCCAGCCGATGTCGCCCTCCGTCGAGGTGACACGCTCCTCGTCGGCCGCAGTCGCGCCAGATACCGGGACGGCCACTGCGGCAGCGGCGAGCGCCGCAGCGGCGAGCGCCTTGATCACCTTGATTCGAGTCACAGGAAGCCCTTTCTTCGAACAAGCTTACGTATCTCTCGTTCCCTACGAGGGTGCCACGCGCCTATGCCAGGATCTAGACCTGGGGCGCTGCAACATCACGCGATGCGACGAATCGCAACGCGCTGCGAAGGGGTGGGATCGTGCAAACGCACAACGGGATAGCCGAGCAGCCGCTGTCACCGGAGGAACAGGTGGCCTACAAGGCCATCGCCGGCGGAGGGTCGGCCGACGAGGAGAGCGCTCGCCGACTGGCGGACAGGGGGCTCGTCGTCCGAGACCCGTACGACATCACTCGCTGGGTCGCGATCGACCCGCGAGCGGCCGCGCAGCGGCTCCTCGCCGAAGAGCAGGAAGCGCTCGCCCGGAGCCTGGAACGGATGCGGCAGGTGCCCGTCATCGAGGGCCTCTACGCCCATTTCGAGGCTCACCGGCTGTACGGGGGCCCAGGCTCCGAGCTGCTGCCCACCATGGCGCAGGTGAACGACCGGCTCGGGTCCGTCTCCGCGCTCGCGACGGCGGAGATTTGCAGCGTGCAGCCGACGCCGCCCGCCGAACGGAACGCGGGCGCGCGCCAGCTGGGGAGCGACCGGAGCCTGGCCCTGCTCTGGAGCGGGCGCATCGGCATGCGCCTGGTGTACGGCCTCGCAGCGCTCATGGACGAGGCAACGCGGGAGTACGCGGATGCCTTCATGGAGGCCGGGGGCCAGATCAAGGTCTCCCCGTCGCGCGAGCAACGCATGGTCATCATCGACAACGACAATCTCTTCATCGACGATCACGTGATCGCGGGTACGGAATCGCACAGCGGATGGCACGTCCGCGATCGGGCGACGGTCGCATGGGCGCGAGCCGGATTCGACCGCCTCTGGGAGAGGGCTCGGTGGTGGTCGGAGGCGCTCGCGGAAGCTGGCGACATACGGCTATCGCCGCGGCAGCTGGACATCTTGGCCCTCTTCGACGCGGGCCTCGACTCCCGCGCGGCCGCACGGGAGGTGGGAATCAGCCCGCGCACCCTGGCAGCGGAGCTCACGGAGGCAAAGGCCTCCCTGGGCGTCTCCACGACGTATCAGCTCATGGGCTGGTACGGGCGGTGGGCGGCCCGCGCGAAGGCCTGAATGAGCGAGCCCCGCCCGCGGCATCATCGCAGGCGGGGCTCGCGCTCGTGTGCCCCTGGAGGCACGTCTACGGGTACTCCCCGAACCCTTCCAAGATCAAACTTTTTACCTTGTCAGGTAAAGACAGAATGATCATGGTCGCCGGACTTTGGAGGGATGCCCTCCGAACAGCCTGCGTGGGTCCTCAGCCGCCGCCAGGCGATCGGATCCCGCATCCGCGCCGCCCGTGAACACGCGAACCTGTCCCAGGTCGAGCTCAGCAACCTCTGCGGCGTCGACCACAAGACCATCCACCGCATCGAGTACGGCACATCCGACCCGGGGCTCGGCCTCTTGCTCCAGATCGCGCACGCTGTCGGCGTCCCCCTCCCGGAGCTCGTGCAGTAGCCCCGGCCGGCGACGGGGGACGCCGGCCGGGGCGGTCTGGGCCTGCTCGGCCGTGGTCCGCCGTGACCACGGACGAGCAGGGGATCAGAGGCGCCGGAGCTGGCGCTGTACCGGGGAGACGAGCCGCTGGTCTTTCGCGGCGGTGCACTCGGCGGCGGTCTGGTGCCAGTACACGGTGGGCCGGGCGCCGGACGTGGATACGGGGGTTTCCTCGCGGGCCTCGCCGTCGATGACGTACCCGCAGGCCTGGCAGCGCTTCACGACTCGGCCCCCTTGTGGCAGGGGCAGTCACAGCGCTTCGCCGGGAAGACCTCGGTGGTGCCGACGTAGACCGCGCCGGGCTTGCACCACTTGTGCTCGTCGAACTGGCAGTCCGGCCGCAGCACCGTGGGCCCTGTACGGGGTGGGGGGGGCTGGGTAGCGTGGGTCATGACGAGACCTCCCGAGGGTTCGTCCGCACCCCCGGACCGGTCGCACGGTCGCGGGGGTCTGTTCTCTCCCCAGTGTGGTCTACCGGGGTCTACCGCACCATACTGCGGTCGCACGGTACACCGCAGCTACCTAGCGTCGACCGGATGAGTACCGACCTGGACCGGACCCGCCCTGTGTGGCGGCAGATTGTCGCGGTGATCGAGCAGCGCATCGCCGACGGCACGTACCCCGTTGATGCCCGGGTCCCCTCCGTGGTCGAGCTGTCCGCCGAGTTCGGGGTCGCGGCGTCCACTGCGCAGAAAGTCCTCGCCCACCTGAAGGCGGAGGGCCGGGTCCGTACCGAGGTCGGTCTCGGGACCTTCGTCTCGCACCCCGAGGACTGACCCCGGATACGACGAAACCGCCCCCTCCGCCGGAGCGGAGAGGGCGCGGTCACGGCTTGTCGAGGTGCTTGGTACGGGCGTCGACGCGGTCGACGGCGTCCCGGAGGCTGCCGCCCGAGTTGGGCCGCACCTCGTGCTTGATGTCGGCGGCCTTCTCCTCGAGGGAGCCGAGGCGCTGCATGACCCCGGGGCGCTCGGGGACTCCGGGGCGACCTTCCACGCCGAACCAGTCGTCGAAGAACTGGCCTATGCGCCGGCGGAACTGCCGGAGGCTGCGGGTCCAGCGGTAGAGGAGGGCGGCGGCGCCGCCGAGGGCGACGAGGGCGGCCGCGATGGCGGCCGCGCTGTCGAGGCCCGGTATGCCGGTGGTCACGGGCGGCCGTCCTCCCCGTCCCGGCGCTGCACGGCCTTCTTGAAGAACTCGGAGAAGTCGTCGCCGTGGTGGCCGAGGTTCAGGGTCACCGTACGGTCTCGGGCCTCGGTGGTGCGGAGCCAGGACGGGAGGAGCCGCTGGACGCCGGGCAGGGCCATCACGCGGGTGAGGGCGCCCGCGACGGCGAGGGCGCCGGCGACCCAGGGCAGGGCCTGGGGGATGCCGGCCGCCGAGACGATCGCGGGCAGGACGATCGCGATGCCGAGGGCGGTCTGGAGGACGGTGCGCACGGTGCGCTTGGCGGCGTCGGACATGGTGGGGTGCCTTTCAGGACCAGAGCAGGTGCCAGGTGAGGGGGCCGGGGTAGCCGTCGGCGTCGCCGCGGAGCTCGGCGCGGGAGCGCTGGAAGTCGGCGACGTTCTTGCGGTCGGCCTCGCCCCACTGCCGGGACGGGCCGACGCGGTAGTGCCGCCCGAATCCGCGCTTCACGAGCTGGCGGCCAAGCTGCTCGATCGCGGGGCTCGACTGCCCGAGGGCGAAGGCGGCGCGGCCGGGGAACGGCGGGCGCTTGACCGGGGCGGGCTTGGGCGCGGGCGGCGTCGGCTTCTTCGGCGGCTCCGGCGCGACGCGGTCGAGGCGCTCGGCGATCCGCGCCCGCATCGAGCCCATGGAGAAGCCGCGCGGGTCGGACTTCCCGGGCTGCCACTCCAGGTGTCCGATGACGGACCGTTCGCCCCAGCCGTACGCGCGGCAGATCGCGGCCGCCGCGCGCTCGATCGCCTCCAGCTGGACGGCTGGCCACGGGTCCCAGCCGTCGCCGAGGTTCTCGCACTCGAACCCGTAGAAGTACCGGTTGCCGTCCGTGGTGGTCTCGTCGTCGGCCGGGGCCGGGCGCTCGGCGATCACGGCGTCCAGGACGTCGTCGTCGCCGAGGCCGGCGTGGTTCGCGCGACCGGAGGACAGCAGGTGGATGGTGCCGTCCTTGGCGATCACGCCGTGGCACAGCGGCCCCGGCAGGCCCGCGTACCCGTCGTGGCAGATGCGGACGGTGGTGGCGGTGCCCTTGGTGACGGTGTGGTGGATCATCACGCCGTGCACCGGGCCGAAGGGGCCCTTGTGGTTGCGGTTGTGGCTGGACCACCCGGGGTGCTCGACGACCGTGCAGCCCTCGGCACGGAGCGCGGCCAGGAGCCGGGTGGCGGACAGTGGTGCGGCCATGGGTCCTCCAGGAACGACGAAGCCCCGGGCCGTGGTGGCGCCGGGGCGGGGTGGGTGCGGGCGGGGTCAGGGGGTCGGCTCGGGCTCCGGCTCGGGGGGCCGCCACGTCTCGGCGTGGGTCTCCAGCCGGGTGATGTCGAGGATTTTCTCTCCGTTCATCGTCGGCAGGAGGTCGGCGGCGAACTGGCGGATCAGCACGTCCACGGCTTGGTCGTCGAAGACGTTCGCGGGGTAGCTGGGGATGCCGACGGAGATGTGGGTCGGGCCCCATTCGGGGTGCCACAGCTGGATGTCGTAGGCAACACCGGCCTGGTCGAAGCCGGGGAATGCGGGCATGGGTACCTCCGGGTCAGGTGGCAGAGATGCGGGTGATGCCGAGGGTGACGACGGCGCTGATGTTCGAGCCGCTCTGGGTGTTGAGGTGGAGCTCGATGTAGCCGCCTGCGGCCAGCGTGACGACTCCGGTGGCGGTGACCTGCATGTTGCCCGCGCTGCCGCGCTGGGTGCCCACGCGGGTGCCCAGCGCGGGGGTGCCCGCGCCGTTGGCGCGGATCTCGCCGCGGGCGTCCGCGGTGCTGAGCGAGCCGGGCCAGGTGATGCCGCCGTGGATGAGGTAGACGCCGGCGGTCGGGGCGACCAGGCGGGTGGCCTGGGCCGGTGCCCACATGCCGGAGTGGTTGCCGGAGAGGGTGCCGGTGAAGGCCACGGGTGTGTAGGTGGACGATCCGGTCGGGACGGTGAACGCGCTGACGAGCGCCTGGACATGCGGCTGTACCAGGCTGTTGATGTGGGCGGCCGGGATGGTCTGGCCCGGGTAGGCGATCGGGTCGGGCACGGGGGCCTCCTCTCAGAGTCCGTAGACGGCGGGGTGGGCGAGCGAGACGGCGGCCCCGGCGCCGTGCGGCTTGATGACCCCGTTGACGGAGCGGGTGACGGTCGCCTGCTGCGGCGTCGAGGAGACGTTGTCGAAGCTGAAGTTGACCGGGAGGGGGTTGGTGGTGGTGGAGCCCAGGACGGTACGGATACCGGCGACCCCGGGAGTGGTGAGGCTCCCGTCGGTTGCCGTCACCTGCCACGGCGGCTCCAGCGTGCCCCGGGGCCAGACCTTGGCCGCGAGCGCGGTGCCCTGGACCGACAGCCGCAGGGTGTACCAGCTGCCCGCGCCGAGGGTCAGGCCCGTCGAGAAGGCCGCCAGCTGCGTTTCCGTGCCGCCGACGACCTTCCGCAGGGACAGGGTGATCGCCCCGCCGGCCGCGACGAGCAGGCGGCCCGTGTAGTAGTCGGAGGTGCTCGCCCGGCGGGCCATCAGGTGGATCTCGGCGGTGCCGCCCGCGGGGACGACGGCCATCGAGACGTCGGCCCGCAGGTCGATGTCGGCGACGGTGACCGGGACGGTGGTGGCGCGCAGGCCGCCGCGGACGGCGGTGGCGTGCACGCCGACGCCGCCCGTGACCAGGTACTCGGACGCGGTGCCGCCCGAGCGGGTCCAGGGCTGCCCGGACTCCGCCGTGCCCCACCCCGACGCCTCGACGCGCCCGAACGAGTCGGCGATCACGCCCCGGATGGCGCTCGCCCGCACGACTTCCCCGCCGACCTGGAGGTCGATGGGGAACTGGGCCGGGTCCGTGGTCCAGGGCAGGCCGATGGTCGGGGTGAGCAGCAGCGTGGTGTCCGTGGCAGTCGCCGCGGTGGTGAGCTGGGAGCCGGCGGTGTCGTACTTCCCGTGGGCCGGGGTGTCGTAGACGCCGACGGTCCAGGGGCGGCCCGGGTCGCAGGTGAACGTGATCTTCCAGGCCCGGTCGCCGATCTCCTCGGTGTAGCTGCGGATGAGGAGGTCGACCGGCCCGCGCCCGTACTCGGCCGGAAGGTTCTCCAGCCGCAGGATGTCGCCGACGTCGGCCGCCAGGAGCTGGGCGGCGAGCTGGTAGGCGCGCGGATTGGCCAGGTCGACGGTCACCTGCGGGTAGCGCAGGCCCTCGTGGGTGCCCAGGTGCAGCCGCCACCAGGCCTGTCCGACGGTCTGCTCATCGGCCGCGAGCGAGACGGTCTCCTCCTCCTCGTACTCGCCGACGCCAGCGGGCGGGTCCTGCACCGACATCCGGCCTGTGGTGAGGGTGGCCGTGTGTTCGGAGCCCTCCGCCCGCTTGACGGTGATGACATTGCGGGTGAGGCGGTCGCCGTCGATGGGCTTGAACTCGCCGCTGATCAGGCCCTGGGCGTAGTCGAGGGTGACGGTGGGGGCCTGGGTGTAGAGGGAGCGGCGGGTCCGGTAGAGCAGCGCGCGGGCGTCGCGGCGGTCCAGGAGGAGGCCCATGTCGGCCTTGCTCCCGGCCTCCAGGACGTCGAGGAACTGAGCCATGCTCTGGATGCCGAGCGGCTCGGTGTCGAACGGGTCGCCGCTGACCACGACGGGGACGCCCTGCTCGCCGCAGACGCGGGCGATCCTCCGCCCGGCGGGCTCTCCCACGTGCCCGGTCAGGGCCCCGTACAGGGATGCGGACGAGGGCGGGGCGGCGCCCCAGTAGGTCACGTACCCCAGCGACACCGCCCCGGAGCCCGACGATCCCAGGAGCGCGGTGTACTGGACGACCTCCAGCGCGGTGCCGGGCGTCGTCACGTAGGCGCTCACCCGGTTGACGCCGTCGATGTGGAGGGCCCAGCGCTGGTCGGTGCCCGACATCCAGGTGTGGAGCCGGATGTGGTGGGGCCGGCCGTCGAAGATGTTCGCGTCGGTGACGTCCACCGGGTAGGAGCCGGTCTCCAGCTCGATCTGGTCGACCCACACGGACATCTTGTTGGCCGCGCTGTCCGCGGTCACGGTCCACCGCAGCTTGCCGTTGCCGGTGCCGCGGTCGTAGAGGCGCATCACCTCCAGGTTCCCGGTGCCGGCGCGGACCCAGTCGACCGCCCACTCGTTCACGGCCGTGGCCGACGGGGGGCAGTCCGCGGTCATGTCGCTGGCCGCGCCGGTGTCGACGCGCAGCACCTTCTCGGTCCACTCGTTCAGGCTGCCCGCGCCCCACGTGAAGCGGCTGAGACCGCCGGAGGACAGGGCGGGGGCGGTCCCGACGAGCGGGGCGCCCGAGGTCGCGGAGACGCCGTCGGTCAGCGGCCAGCACTCGATTGGGCCCAGCGAGGTGATGGCCCGCCGCAGCGCGGACGGCAGCGGCTTCTTCCCCGTGCCCAGCCGCCGCAGGATCCCGGCCGGGGTGATCGGCACCGTCGAGTCGGCCCCGGAGATGTGGCGCTCCGGCTGCCACGCGGGCACCTCCCCCTCCAGCCGCGTATGCCGGTTGGACAGGGTGGCGGCGCCGGCCGTCGTCCATACCCGGCCGTCGGGGGCAGTGAAGCTGCTGGCACCCGCGACGGCCCCGGTGAAGTCCAGGGCCACCTTGCGGGTGTTGGTGGCCGCGTCCCACAGCTCGAAGGCGTAGAAGCGGCCCTTCAGCCCAGGGCCGGTGTGGCCGGGGAAGTGCCCGAGCCGCAGCCCGGCGGTGCCGTCGTAGACGGCCGTGGTGCCGGGGTAGGTAGTGGATCTCAGCAGGTGCCACACGGCCGCGTCGATGCGCGGCGCCCAGTAGAAGTGGACGCCGTGACGGCCGGAGCCGGTGTCGACGTCCAGGACGACGCGCAGGGCCATGCGGTGCCCGGGCCCCGCAGAGAGCACCTGCCCGGTGCCGGCGGCCATCTGGCTGCCCGCGGTCCCGTCCGGGTACCAGTACAGCTGCATGCCGTTGGTGGTGAGCCACAAGGCCCAGGAGTACTGGCCGCCGACGCTGCGCGAGGCGAGCTCCTGGCCTGCGGTGTAGTCCTCGGGGGCGATCTCCATCCGCAGGTCGAGGTCGGTCACGGCCAGGTCCGGCGAGTCCGGGCAGGTGAGTGCCGAGGTCGTGTCCCCCGGCAGCAGCAGGTACGGGCGGCCCGCGTCCACGCTCACCCGGATCGGGGTATTGCGGCCGATCTTCCCGTACAGCGGGGCCGCCGGGTCGTGCGCGGACACCTCGCCGTGGCGGTTGCCGAGCCGCATGGTCGCGGCGGTCGGTTCCGCGCGGGTGCCCTTGCCGGTGAGGCCGCGGGTGATGGTGACGGCGTCGGCCTCCCGCACGCTGACGGGGTGCCAGGCGCCGTCGTAGAAGAGCTCGGTGGTGCGCGGCGGCGGCAGGCTCGGCATCGGTTACCCCTCTCCGAGGCGGATCACGGACCCGGCCGCCTTGGTGTCGACGACGGCGCGGAAGAACTTCACGAACTCGTCCTCGCCCCCTCGTACTTCCAGGACGACGCGCTGCTCCTGGGAGCTGCTGCCGACCTGGACGACGGGCCCGGCGACGCTGCGGAGCATGCCGTCGAGGACGGACAGGGGCAGGACGGCCTCCTGCTCGCGGCCCTCGCCGATCACCGCGAGCGTCGCTCCGGTGGTGACGCCGCCCTCGGCGAGGAACGGGATGTAGGGGATGGAGGGGATGTCGATGCCGGGCAGCCGGTTCACCTGTGCGATCAGGCTGTTGTTGATGGACCAGATGCCCATGTTGACGAGGTAGATCGCGCTGTTGAGGGCGTCCTTCAGCCCGTTGGTGATCCAGGACCACAGGCCGGAGCCGATCGAGGCCAGACGGCCGGGCAGTGCGCTGAACCAGTTGGTGAGGTCGTTCCATGAGTCCTCGACGGCGGCCGTACCGTCCTCGACCCAGCCGGGCAGGGTCTCGGTGAAGAACCGGCCGATGGGCTGGAAGATGTTGCGGTCCAGCCAGCGCCAGCCGGTGATCCAGGGCTCGGTGAGGTCGTGCCACAGGCCTGCGGCGGCGTCCGCGCACCAGTCCCAGGCCTCGCCCAGGCTCTCGGTGATGTCGTCCCAGGCCTTGGACGTGGCCGCCACGATCTCGTCCCAGTAGACGATGACCAGCACGATGACGGCGATCAGGGCCATGATCCCGAGGATGATCCACGTGCCGGGGAACGCGAGCAGGGCCATGTTCCACAGCCACTGTGCGGCGGTGATGATGCCGATGGCCACGGCGAACGTCATGATTCCCACGACGAGGCCCTCGACGAGCTCGGGGTTCTCCGAGACCCATTCGGAGAACTCGATCAGGTAGGGGAGGAACATCTCGCCGAGCGTCGTGGACAGGTCGCGCCACGCGGAGTCGAGGCTCTTGGACTCCTCCATGGTCGTGGTGATCTTCTCGGCGGAACCGGCCGCCATGTCCAGGCCTGCTGCCGCGTCGGCGCCGGTCGCCTTCAGGTTCAGCAGGGCGTTGCCCATGTCCTCGCCGGGGCCGCCGAAGAGAGCGGCCTGGAGGCTGGTCCTCTTGGTCTGGTCCTCGACCTTCCGCAGGGCGGTGGTGACCATGTCGAACGCCTCGGTGCCCTTGCCCGAGTTCATCATCTTCTGGATCTTGGCGACGTCGAGGCCGAGCTCCTTCAGCGGCTCCTTGACGGCCTCGGTGTCCGCCATCAGGAGCGTGAACTCCTTCAGGGCGTCGCCCATCTTGTCGAGCTCGAAGGTGGGGTTCTTCGCGGCCTCGGTGAGCAGGCCCATCATCTCGGGCCCGGTGAAACCGAGTTGATCAAAGAACTCGCCGTACTCGCGGGTGAGGACCGGCAGCTCCTCGCGCAGGGCGGGCGGGAGCTTCTGCGCGGTCGCGGCGAGGAGGTCCATCGCTTCCTGGCCGTCCTTGGCCAGGCCGGTCTTCAGCATGGTGCCGACGGCCTGCGTGGCCTCGTTCACGTCGAACTCGAACACTTCGCTGAGGGCGAGTGCCTGTTTGGTGAGGCTGCCGAGCTCCTCCTCGCCGACGGCGCCGATACCGCCGAGCTGGGAGGCGACCGCGCCGACGGCGGACGAGACGTCGTCCATGGACTCGCCGAACCCCGCCACGTACACGTCGCCCGCGACGTCGCCGGCCTTCTCCGCCTCCTCGGCGGTCAGGTCCAGTTGCGCGGTGAGCTTGGCCGTGGCGCCCTTCATGTCCATGGCCGAGGTCATCCCGACGATGAACGCGGCACCCACGGCCGCGCCGGCGGCCCCGGCGGCGATGCCCTGGAGGCTGGCCCCGGTGTCCTGGGCCGCCTGGTCGGCGTCCTGGGCGGCCTGCTGGGCGGAGTCGCCGATCTCGTCCAGGGCGCGGGCGGCGTCCCCGGCGGCGTCGGCGACGTCCCGGGCGGCCTGCTCGGCGGCGTCGCCGACGTCGCCGAGCTCGGCCTCGGTGCGGCCGGTGGCGTCGGCGATGTCCCGGCCGGCCTGCTCGGCGGCGTCCGCGATGCCGTCGAGCGCGCGTTCCACATCGGCGGCGGCCTCGTCCGTTCCGGCGGTGAGGTCGCCCGCGTCGACACCGACCTCGACGAGCAGCTCACTGAGCGTCGGCATCGTGGCCTCCCGCGGTGTGGTCGGTGCCGCCCAGGAGCGCGGTCACGGTGCGGACGGTCTCGAACATGTCCTCGGGCGAGGGCGGCGCCTGGTCCCACGTGGGGATGAAGTCCCTCGGGGTGGCCTTGCGGCCCTTGCCCGCCACCGAGTTGGCGGTGACGGCGGCCCGGATCCCGTGCAGGACGTCGGCGCGGGTGGGGCCGAGGGGGCCGGTGACCTGCTCGTAGGCCAGCCAGTCGGTGAGCTCGTCGGAGTCGATATCGGCGAGCATGTGCCGGATGGACCGGGCCCCCAGGTGCGCCGCTAGCCGGTGGTAGAACTGCCGGTCGGCGGAGCTTCGGATTTTCCCGCCGCGGCCTCCACGGCCTCCTCGCCGAGCCCGTTGACCCGCTTGGCGACCTTGGCCAGGCGCTCCAGGACCCCGGCGTCCTTCTCACCCAGGGCCTTGATCTGCTTGTCGGTGACGAACAGGCGGCGGCCCTGCTCGTCGACGAGGCAGCGGGCCAGGAGCCGGGCGTACTGCTCGCGCAGCTCGACGCCCTTGGGCCGGCCGTTGGGCCCGAGGATGACGGTCTCGGCCTGGTGGGAGTTGCGGTCGGTGCCGCTCATCGACTGGATACGGACCTCGCCGCCCCACTCGGGAACGGGGACGTCCTCGTAACGGCGGTCGGCGGCGGCGCCGATCTGCTCGGCGGTCAGAAGTGCCATGTGGGGGTCCTCCTCAGGTGATGGTCGGCTTACCGGACACCTGGAACGTCAGGGTGCCCGTGAGCTTGTTGTCGAAAGGCGCGGTCCTCTGGAAGCCGGTCATCACCGCGCTGAAGTTCCACGTCGCGGTGATCGGGGCGGGGAAGACCAGCTGGTAGTTGCGGGGCTCGGTGTCCTCCAGGTCCTCCACAAGGACGTCGTGGAGGTCGGGGTCGTAGTTGATGTCGATGGACACCTCGCCCGCGTTGATCAGGCCGCCGACGAACTCCCTGTACCGGTTCGGGGAGTCGTGGGAGGTGACGTCGAGGGTGTCGCGGCTCAGGTTCGGGCCGGAAAGGTTGGTGGCGTTGCCAAGCGCGGTGAAGACCTCGGGGCCGGCGCCGTCACCGCGCTTCAGGATCGTGCCGAATGCGTCGCGTCCGGGCATGGGTGCCTCCTCGGGCATGGGCGAGCCCCGGGCCGTCGGGCCACGGGGCGGGGTCAGGTGGGCTGCTCGGTGACGATCCGGTACCGCAGGACGAGGTGGCGGATGTCCCCGGGGGGCTCGGGGTCGGTGAGGATCTGGCCGTACTCGTACCGGGTGACGAGGTGGTCGTAGCCGGGCAGGGTGAGCGGCTGGTGGTCGAGCAGGGCAGTCAGCCGGGCGCCGATGGCGAAGGCCTGCCCGTTGCCCTCGGCGCGGGTCCACGTGTGCAGGGTGAGGACGGTCTGCCAGCCGTAGCCGCCGTGCCGGTTGTCCGGGGTGTCGATCGCCTCGCCCACAACGACGAACGGATACGGGGTGTCCTCGGGGGTGTAGTCGTGCACGCCTCCGGCGAGGAGGTCGGCCAGCTGCGGATCGCCTGTCAGGCGGGCGTACACGGCTTTCTGGATGGGCCAGGACGGCGGGGCGGGGACCGGGGGTGTCGTCACGACGGCAGCCTCCGGTTGATCTCCGCCCGGAGCCGGTCCTCGAACTTGGTGCGCTCCTCCTCGATGGCGGGGCCGAGTGCGGGCTGAGCGGGGATGCGGCGGGTGCCGAGCTCGTGCTGCGTGGCGTACCAGTCGGTGCGGTCCTTCCAGCCGACCTTCGCCGACAGGCCGCCGCGGGCGTAGTAGATGCCGACGTGGTCGCGCAGGTTCCCGGTGCGCACCCGTACGCGCGCGCGGGTGCCGGCGCGTACGGCCTCGGCGGAGGCCTCGACGGCGGCGAGCGACCCCTCCATGACGACGGCGGCCAGCCCGTCGAGGTCGCGGCGCATCCGTTCCAGGCCCTGGAGGCGGACCCGGGCCGGGCTCCGGCCGCCCCGGCGGCGGGCCATCAGCGCTCCAGCTCGAAGCAGGCCACCGTCAGGTCGGTGACGGCGTCGTAGCTGAGCGCGGCCCGCCCGTTCGCGCCCCGTACGAGCGAGGTCAGCGGCAGGATCTTGGACTCGCCTGCTGGCACGGCCACCGTGACGTCCGCGATGGGCAGACCGGAGACCGTCCCCGGCGTCGCGATGGTGACGGTCCTCGACGAGGCGCCGCCGTTGCGGACGTACAGGAACCGGCCGGCGCCGACCGGGGCGGTGTCGCCGCCGGAGGACGCCGCGATGTCGGAGCCCTCCAGGCTGACGCCGCCCGCGACCGGGACGAGGACAATAGGCAGTGCGGCCATGATCAGGCCCCTTCCTTCTCGACGAGGTGGCACTCGGCCTTTCGGTAGACGGGTGCGGACGGCTCGACGACGGACACGACGCGGAAGGTCTGGCTGCCGCCGCGCAGCTCGTCGCCGCGCCGCACGTCGGCGCCGGGCAGGAGGTAGACGGAGTGGGTGTGCTCCGCGCCGCCCTGCTGCGCGAGCAGCTGCTCGGCCGCGGACGGCTGGTCGACCTTCGCGAACACGTCGGCCTGGCGGACCAGGGCGGTCTCCCAGCCGCCCCCGCCGTCCGGGGACCGGACCGTGCGCCAGACCTCCAGAACCCGGTTCAGCAGGTGCGCGATGTCCATACGCTCACCTGCTCTCCGGGCCGCGCGCGTACGGCTCCAGGAGCCGTTCCTCGTAGGCGGTCAGCGCCTCGCCCGTGCGCTCCTTGTCGTAGGTGACCGACCGGTCTCCGAGGGACTCGGCCGCCACGGCGGTCGACGCATGGACCCAGGCACGGCCGGCAACCTGGAGGCACACCTGCTTGAACAGTGGCGGCAGGACCTCGTAGCCGTGGCTGTAGACCACCACCACGTCGGCGTCCAGCGGCCACACGCCGGACAGGGCGGTGAGGATGCCGTGCCGGTTGACCCGGTAGCCGGTGCTCAGCAGCGGCAGGCCGCCGTCGACCGTGACGGACAGGACGGCGGTGACGGGCATCTCCGGCAAGTTGATGACCCGGCGGCCGTTGCCGACGAGGTGCAGTACGTCGTTCCCGACCGCATCCACGGTCTGGCGGATGCCGCCTCGGATCACGACCTCGGCCGCCGCGATCTTCTCGGCGGCCCGCACCTCGTCGATGACCGGGAGCCCCAGGTGGACCCGGAGCTCCTCGGGGGTGGCCCACGGTGCGGCCACGGCTCACCCCCTACTCGTCGTCGGTGTCGGGCTTCTTCGCGGTGCGCGGGGCGCGCTTGGTCGCGGTCCGCTTGCGCGGCGCGGGCGCCTTGCGCTCCTCGGGCTCCTCGGCTTCCGGGGACGCCTCGGCCGTGGTGGCCTTGGCGTCCTCGGAGGCCTTCGCCTTGCGGGCGGCCGAGGCCCGCGCGCGGTTGCCGTCCCGGCCCGCCGCGCGGGTCGCCGGGCGGGCGTGCCCGGCGGCGATCCAGGAGCGGGCCAGGTCGTCGTCGACGGTGACGGTCTGGCCGTTGCTGTAGCGGTGGCCGGCGCCGTCGGCGACGGAGGCGACGGAGACGATCCGGATCCTCATCAGGCTGCCTTCATGACGAGGATCCGCAGGGCCTGCGGGCGGACGACGTCGCCGCCGACCCGCTTGCGGATCTTCCAGCCGACCATGCCGTCCTCGGAGTACAGCTCGGTGAGGACCTTCACCGTCATGCCCTGCCGGTCGTAGATCCGGTACCCGGCGTTGAAGTCGCCGAAGGCGGCGACCCGGGCGGACGCGGCGACGGCCGCCATGTCCTCCTGGTTCTCGACCTCGAACCCCAGGAAGGTGTTCGGGCGGCCGGCCTGCATGCTGGGCTGCCACAGGTACCGGCCATCGGCGTCCTTCAGGGTGGCGATGGCCAGCTCGGTCCCGGACGGGATGGTGAACTTGCCGTTCCGCCGGTACTGCTTGGGGGTGGCGTAGATCAGCGCCATCATGTCGTCGGTCGTGATGGCCGTGGCCCCGGCCGCGGTGACCGTGGGCACGCCGCCGGCGGCGGTCATGTAGCCGACCGGCTGGTGGGCCGCGTGCCCGCCGCCGATGGTGAACGCGGTGTCTTCGGCCTCGGCGCACGCGCGGGCGAAGGAGTCGCGGATGAAGCTGTCGAGGTTGACGTCGGAGTCGTCGAGCTCGTCCTCGCCGACCTTGGCCAGGCCGTAGAGGTCCTCGACGTAGGTGTACTCGTCCGTCGGGGCGGAGGGCATGGAGTCGGTGAGCGTCTGCTCGTTGGTCTCCAGCTTGCCCCAGCCGACGGACACCTCGGCCAGGGACCGGCGCCGCACGCGGTTGCTGGAGATCGACCGCTGGGAGGCGAGGCCTCGCATGATCGTGAGCTCCGGCAGGGAGCGGTTGATCTCGGTCTCCAGGTCCTCGGGGACGAGGATCTCTCCGGCCGCGTTCTCCACGAGCGCGCGCTGCTCGGGCGCCATGCGCGGCAGGCCCCGGCGCAGCGCCTGGTAGAACGCGGAGCGCCGCTCCTGGGCGCGCTGCTCGTCGCCGCCGGGGCCGCCGTCGTCCGGGCGGTTCGCGCCGCGGCGGATCGGCTCGGCCATCTGCGCGGCCCGCTGCTCCTCGGCCTCCTGGCGCTCGATGCGCTCGGTCAGGCCGGTGAAGTCGGTCTCGTGCCGGTCGTAGGCCGTGCGCTCCTCGCCGGTCAGGCCCCGGTTCTCGGCCTCGGCGGTCTGGGTGATGGCCCGCATCGACTCGACGATGCCGGCCCGCTGCTGGCGCAGCTCCACGCTGGTGGGCATGGGGTTCTCCTCACGGTGATGGGGTGGTGGGGTGGTCCCGGGCCGGTCGGCCGGGAAGCAGGTCAGAGCTGGGCGAGGAGCTCGTACTCGCGCAGCTTGTGCCGGGCGCGCTCCAGCGGATACGCGTCGTTCGGGCGGGAGCGGTCGGCGGCGGCGAGCAGCTCGTCGAGGGCGTCGCGCGCGTTCTGGACGAGCTCGCGGTTGGTGGCGGAGAGGACCTTGCCCGCGCGCGTCTCGGCGAGCGCGCGGGTGATCTGCTCGGGGTCCGGCTCGCGCGGCGCCTGCCCGAGCTGCCGGGCGGCGGCCGAGCGGAGCTCCGCCGACGTCGCGGCGAAAGCCGGGTACGTCACCACGCTCACGTCGCCGCCGTCGAGGTCGATGCCGAAGACCTCGTGTGTGTTCCCGGCCCAGCCGTCGGCGGTCACCCAGAACCCGAAACTCATCTGGTTGATGTCGCCGCGCTCCAGGGAGACGGCCAGGTCCCGGGCGTAGGAGACGCTCGCCATGTCGGCCTCGACGAGGACCCCCGCGTCGTCCTCGACGAGCGAGGCGGTGCCGGCCGCCGTGCGGGCGAGCAGGAGGTTCGGGTCGTGGTTGATCAGGAACCGCACGTCCGGGTTCAGGCCGAGGGTACGGGTCGCGGCGCCGGGCATGATGCGCTCGCGCCAGCCGCCCATGTCCTCGGACAGAGAGTCGTAGACGATCGCCCGGCCCCGGAAGGCGAGGGTGCCCGCCTCCTCGTCGGCGGCCCGGACCTGGAGGTCGGTCAGCGGGAAGGCGCGGACCTCACGTGTGCGCACGATGGCGCCTCCTCTACTTGTTGAACTGGAGCCGGCACGTGCACCCGGCGATCTCGTCGACGCCCAGGCGGTGATCGTGCGGCCACCGGCCCTGGCGGGATCCGATGCTGAACTCCTCGCGGATGCCGACGGTCTGGCCGTCCGCTCGCGCGTGGGTCTTCCTGGGGTTGGGGTCCCACACCCGCCACGTCTTCGTCAGGGCGCCGCCCTGCTTCGCCCCCTCGTGACCGGCGAAGCTGGCGGTCTGGGAGACGCGGGCCTGCGCGAGGACCCGCGCCCGCGATTCGGACATGCCGTCGAACATGGCGCGGACCTCGGTCCGCACCTCGGCCGGGGCCGCCTTCAGGTCGATGGTGCTCGCCAGCTTCTTGACGGTGGTCTCGTTGATGTTCGTCGCCGTCGCCGCCGAGGAGGCCGCGAGCGCGGCCGTGGTCTCCTCGACGACGAACGTCCCGCCCAGCTCGGCCGCCGTCGCCGCCCCGACCTCGGCCGTCATGCTCCGCGCCAGCTGGAACAGGAGCTCGGTCAGCTCCTCGTTGTCGGCCGTCAGGTCGATCAGGTCCTCGGCCGACGCGTCCGGGGTCAGGCCGAGGGCGGCCAGCACCCGGTCGCCCTGCTCGGCGAAGAACGTGGAGATTGCCTCGTAGTGGCGGGTGATCCACGAGGGCATGTCCTCCACGGACGGCGTCTCGGCCGTATCGCCCGCCCGCACGTGGCGGCCGGGAAGCGAGCGCTGCGCGGGCGGCGCCGAGCTGCCGAGCGGCTGCATGTTGAGCGGGACGAGGAGGTCGTCCCCGCCCTCGACCGGCGGCTCGTCCTCCTTCGCGCGGATCTCGTTGGTGGACATCCACCCCCACTGCTTGGCCTGCGCGTAGGCGGTGAACCGCTGCGGGGTGTCGCCGCGCAGAAGGGCGTCGGGGTTGAACTTCAGATACAGGGACGGGTCGCCGAGCAGGCGGCCGGCCGTGCGCTCCAGGCGGGTCAGCCACGGGAGCAGGGAGTAGATGACGTAGCCGAGGGACTGCTGCTCGATGCCCGAGCCCCACGACGTCGAGCGCTCGACGTCGCCGATCATGTGCGGCGGGACACCGAAGATGCCCGCGATCTCCGCGCGGGTCAGCTTGTAGACCTCCAGGAACTGGGCGTCCGCCGGGCTGAGCGACGTCTTCTCCCACTTGGCGCCGGCCTCCAGGAGCGCCAGGCCGTGGGCGTTCTCGAACCCCTCGTGGAGGTCCTTCCACTGGCGGGTCAGCCGCTCGTACTGGGCATCGTCCAGCTTCCCCGGGACGGACACGAGGCCGCCCGGGGAGGCGTCGCGCTTGAAGAAGCTGCCGATGTACGAGGCGGCGGCGTAGCCGGTGGCCACGGACTGGCGGGCCATGCCGATCGGGGACAGGCCCTCGACGGGGTCGACGCCGAACGCCTTGAAGTGCAGCAGGTTCTCCCGACGGACGAGGCCGCCCTCCTCGCGGATCGGCGCCCACTCGTCGCCGTCGAGCGTGATCTTGTAGACGAGCTCTCCGGTCTCCTTCACCCGCCGCGGCTCGATGCTCGTCCAGGCCACCGGCCACAGGCCCACCGGCAGGCCGCCGTTCGAACGCTCGACGTAGACGGCCGCGTTGCCCCGGATGAGCATCCACCCCAGGACCTGGGCCCAGAACTCCCCGGCCTCCAGCTGCGGGTTGGCCTGGTAGGTCAGCAGCGGGGCGAGGGGGTGCTCCATCGCCGGGAGGCGGGCGCCGCCCTTCCGCTCGTACACCCCGGCCGGCAGCATGCTGCCGGTCTCGGCGAGCAGCCGCACGGAGGAAAACACGGCGGCGACCTGGAGGGCCCGCTCGGGGGTGACGTTGATCCCGGCCGCCGTCGCCCTGGAGGTGAGCGAGGGCAGCGACTTGGCCCGCTTCTGCGGTCGCCGGGCCTGGAACAGAGCACGCAGGACGGGCATCAGCTGTCACCCTTCCGCGGGATGTTGCCGAGCGCCACCAGGACCACGGCCAAGACGAGCAGCGTGACGGCGGCGCCGACGGCGCCCCACAGGCACGCGGCGAGCAGGACCGCCCCGGTCGCTCCACACGCCAGGCCGATGGCCTCGCACACCCACTGGGCTTCTTCGCTCACGACAACGCACCCCCTCGGGTCAGCTGATAATCCGGATGCTCGGCTCCGGGACTTCCTCGGGCTCGGCTCGCAGCAGCTGCATGGCAACCGCGTTCAGCCCGGAGGCGACGCCGTCGATCCGCTTGGACGACACCTTCCGGTCGGGCTTGACCGGCTTCACGTAGCCGTCCGCGTTGGCCTTGATGCCGACACAGTCCGCGTGCCACCGCAGGATCGGGTGCCCGCCGTGCGAGACCCGGCCGGACAGGACATAGCGCTCCAGCTGCTGGCACGGCTGGTTCAACCCGGCGTACCCCTGCGACACCTGCTCCATCTCCACCCCGGCGTCCGCCAGTTCGGAGACGGTCTCGGTCGCGTTCCACCGGTCGTAGCCGACGGCGAGCAGGTTGAACCGCGGCACGACCTCGTCGGTGACGAGGGCCCGTACGGCCCGGTAGTCGACGACGTTTCCTTCGGTGATCCGAAGCGCCGGCCCGAGGTGCGCGGCGGTCTTGGACCACCGCAGCAGCGGCACCTTCGTGCGCCGCTCCAGGTCCTTCAGGTTGTCCTCGGGGAGCCAGAAGAACGGCACCCAGATGTACGGCTCCGTCGGGTCGTCGGTGACCGGCGGGAACCACAGAGAGAAAGCCGTGAAGTCCGTGGTGCTCGACAGGTCCAGGCCGCCGTAGCAGTCCCGGCCGGCGAGCGCGTCCAGGTCCACCGGCACCGGCACACCCGAGGGCGTGCGCGCGCTGGCGTCCCAGGCGTCCATGGACAGCCACCGGGTGGTCTGCTTCGTCCGTACGTTCAGGTGCAGCCGCAGGTACCGGTTGAGCTGCTGCGGCGAGCGCTTCGCCTGGGCCGCCTTGCCCTTGAGGTAGTCGGCCAGGACGGTGATCCCGTAGCCGGGGTTCGCCGTGCGCAGGGTGTCCTCGGTGAACGGGTCGAAGTCCTCGACCGTGTCGTCCGCTCCGAAGACGACGCCGAAGACGGTGGGGTCCTCGGCGTGCCCGCCCGCGAGGGTCTCGATCTCCTCGCGCTTGGTGGCGTAGATGGAGCCGAGCTCGCCGCCGTCGTCCGCTGTCGTGATGAACACGATGAGCGGCTGGGTGCGGGAGCCGACGCCGGTCTCCAGGGCGTCGACGACGTCCGGGTTCTTGTGGACGTGGACCTCGTCGATGATCCCGCCGTGCACGTTCAGGCCGTGCGCGCGCAGACCTTCCGAGGACAGGGCCCGGAAGATGGAGTGCGTGACCGGGTGCTCCAGGATCTTCTTCTGGATGCCCCGGCGCCCGAGCTTCTTCCGCAGCGGCGGTGACCCTGCGGCCATGTTCGCCGCGGCCCGGAAGACGATGCCCGCCTGCTCGCGGTCGCCGGCCGCCGCGAACACCTCGGCGCCCTGCTCGCGGTCCGCGAACGCGAGGTACAGGCCGAGGCCGGAGCACAGCGTGCTCTTGCCGTTCTTCCTCGGGATCTCGAACCACACGGTCCTGATGACCCGGTAGCCGTCGGGCCGCTTGAGACCGAAGACGGGGGCGACGAGGTAACGGACCTGCCAGTCCATCAGCCGGAACTCGCGGCCCGCGTGGCGGCCGATGAGCTGCTTCAGCAGCAGGAAGAACTTCAGCACGCGCTCGACGGCGAGGCGGTCGAACCACGTTCCGGGCGGCGCCGGTATCGGGGTGGCGAGCAGCGGCCGGCGGCCCTGGGTCATCCACTCCGTGGAGTCGACGAGCCCCTCCTCGACCCACCCGGCGATCGCCTGGTCGATCTCGGCGGTGAGCTGCGCGCGTCGTGCCTCAGTCGAGGATGTCGTCCTCCTGGTCATCCGCTGCCTCCGGCTTCACCGATCGGAGGCGCGCGCTCGGGGTCAGGAAGAGGTCGCGCGCCAGCGCCGCCACCGTCGTCGCCGCCTCCCGCCAGATCTGCCACGCCGGGTTCTTCGCCGGGCCGTTGCCCGCGCGCCGCTCGGCCACGAGATCGTCGCCCTGGAGCAGCTGCTCGGCCGCCACGAACTTGGACCACGCCGCGCAGTACGCGGAGAGGACCGCGCGGTCCACCTTGGCCAGGACGCCGAGCGCGTCGAGCTGCGGGACCACGCGGGCCCACTCGGCCTGCCCTTCGTCGTCCAGCCACGACGGGATGTCGGGGACAGAGGGGGCGGCGGTGACCCGCTGCGGTGCGGGCCGGCCACCGGGGTTGCCGCGCAGGGCACGGACGTTGTCCGGCTGGGGGATCGGGCCACGGGCTCCCATGGTCACCTCCAGGGCGTCAGGCACCCGCCACCCGCAGGTGGCCGGGCGGTTACAGGATCCTCAGGAAGGCGGCCGAAACTCGCGGTCACGCGCGCGACACCCCCGCCTGCGCTGAATCCCCGCCCCACCGGCAAGATCCGCAACCCCCCTGGGGGGCGGACGCCCTGCTCGGGGTCCCTGCGCGATCACCTCGGTGGAGCGGTCTGGTCGGCGCGGTAGGTGCGCCACCAGGTCTCGATGGCGTCGATGGTACCGGGGGGCCTGTCGTCGCGTCTCGCCCTGCGCACACACTCGTCCTCGGCGGTGGCGAGCAGGACGGTGCGCGCGCCCTCGGGGGCGAGGTGGGCCCGGTCGGAGGCGCGCGGCGCGGTCGCGATGATCCACACGCGAGCGACGTCGTGCCTCCGCTCCAGGCGGGCCACGACGGCGTCGCGGGCCTCGGCGATGAAGGGGACGAGGGGGCGGGGGTGGTCGTGGGGGTGGGGGGATCCCAGCGCCTGGGCGAGGGCGTCCCAGTCGACGACGAGGTCCCCGCGCTCGGCCCGCTCCCGTACGTACGACGTCTTCCCCGAGCAGGGCGGGCCGCACACGAGCGTGACCTCGACGGCTCCGACCCGCTTGGGCCCGGCCCCGGCGAACCCTGTCTCTCGCGCCGTCTTGGCGTCGTGGCACGGCTTGCACATGGCCTGGAGGTTGGCGCGGTCGAACGCGAGCAGCGGGTCCCCGCGGTGCGGCCGGATGTGGTCGACCACCCTCGGAGGCCGGCCGCACTGGGCCCGGCACAGCGGCTCCTCGGAGAGGACCTGATCACGCAGGAGCGCCCACTGCGGGTCGGCGTACACCCAGGACCACTCGGCCCGGGTGGCGGCGGCCTGACGCTGGGAGGGGCGGGAGCAGCCGCACCGGCCGCCCGCAGTGCGGAGCTTGCGGCAGGCGCCGCACCTCGACGGCGGACGGCTGGGCATCAGGCCACGTCGAGCGTGCCGGTGACCACGAGCGTGCCGCGTGCGCCGCACACCTTCGCGAAGCCGTCCAGCCTGCCGCTGGACCGCATGAAGAGCTCCTCTTCCTTGGGGGTCACCTGATCGATGACGAGGGCGAACGGGACGGCCAGGCCGGTCCCGTGAGTCGCGTACTGGTCATCGGCCGGAAGGTGAAGGATCTGGATGCGGGCCATGGGTGCCTCCAGGTACGCGAACGGCCCCGACCGGGAGGGGTGGTCGGGGCCGTCGTAGCGCCCGTTTCCGGGCATGACTGTAGGCCGAAAGCGTGGCCCATCTATCCGCGCACGTCAAGCCGCCTTCGTCTTCCCGCTGCGGGGCTTGGCGGCGGCGCGGGCGGCCTGAACGTCCTCGACGCGGAAGACGGGGCGGAGGGGGGAGCCGCCGCAGCGGGTGAGGATGCCGCGTCGTACCCAGTCGCGGATGGTGGCGGGCTGCACTCCGGCGGCGAGGGCAGCGAGGGATGTGGTGAGGGTGCCGGCGGGCGGCTGGACGTACTCGCTCATGTGTCCATGATCTCGCGCGAGCGCCCCACCGGGCGCTGTTCCGGTGGGGCGCTTCGAGCAGCGCGGGCAGCCTGTCCGCAATCAGTCCAATGCTGATGTGGCCACGGTACGGCCGGGCACTGACAGGGGCCCTGGAGGCCTTCTCTCGCCGTGCCGACGGGCCCCGCTACCCGCGCTACTTCCCAGGTCAGCGCCCCTTACCGCCCCCGTGACCGGGGTAAAGGGGTCCCGCTACTTTCGGCGCCCGCGCGGAAGGGGCCGGACCCGTCGGTGACAGGTCCGGCCCCGGCCGGTCGGTAGTGGGGGAAGGCGCTACCCGGGCTGCTCGGTGAAGGGGACGGCGCCTTCGATGTCGCGCCGCTGGTACCCGGCGCCGTTGGTGCCGTCGATCTTCACCTGCTTGCTGGAGCGCTTCACGCCGGCGAGTTCCAGTTCCTTGGCGAGCTTCTCGGCGTCCCAGTCGCCGTAGGTGTCCTCGTCGAGGTTGACGAGCCGCTGGAGCAGGTCGCGGGTGAACATCCTGGGGGCGTGCCGCATGGCCTCCAGGACGTCGGAGATGACGGGCGGGATGCGGTGCCCGTGTTCGGCGGCCTCGGTGACGACGTCGCCGGCGGCCTCGCCGGTGAGCTGTCCGGCGTCCTTGCGCAGCGCCCGGCCTTTGGCGCACAGCTGGTTGAACTCGGCGGTGGTGAGCAGGTCGTTCTTCACCGTGGCGAAGGACGCGGGCCCGGTGACCAGGACGACGACGCCCTTGTGGTCCTCGGAGAGCACCGACGCGTCGGCGCCCATGGACGCCTTGCCCTTGCCGAGGACCATGTCGGAGGACGTCTGGTCGGTGACCTGCGTGCACGCGCGGATGGTGATGATCTCCCGCAGCTTCGTCGGCACGGACTCGGCGTCCGGGCGCTGGGAGGCGTAGTTGGAGATGAACCCGGCGGCCGGCCCGCGGCGGGCGATGCGCGCCATGTCGTCGATGATCGCCTTGCGTTCCTTCTCGTCGGAGACGGCGATGAACGCCTCCTGGAGCTCGTCGACGGTGAAGAAGATGAACGGCATGTTGTAGCGCTCGACGATCTCCGGGGTGAGCTTGCCCTCGGGGCAGATGCTGGTCGGGAGCTCGCGCAGGATCGCGAAGCGGCGTTCCATCTCGGTCAGCAGCTCGGCGAGCATGGCCTTGAACGCCGCGATGGCGTCGTCTTCGGCGCCGAGGACGAGGCGGTGGGCAACCTGTCGCATCTGCATCCAGTCCTGTCCGCCCTTGAAGTCGGCGACGTAGTGCCGCACGTAGGGGTCGAGCAGGCCAGCGGCGGTCATGAGCCGCTGCGTGAACGTCTTCCCGCGCCTCGGTAGGCCGCCGAAGAACATCGACTGCCACACCACCGGCACGGAGATCCGGTTGCCGCGCGCGTCGTGGCCGAAGGGGATCGGGTCCCAGATGGAAACCCGCGTGGCCTTGGCGAGCGGGGACTGAACCGGGTCGGCGAGGTACGGGTCATCGTCGGCGACCCACATCGAGACCCTGCTCGCGTTGCCGCCCTGGGCGGCGCGGACGCGGGACATGACGACCTGGATCTCGTCTACGCCGAGTTCGGCGGCGATGGTGGTGCGCTTCGCCAGGACGTCGGCAGCAGTCTTCCCGCCGCCCTTCGGCAGGTCGAAGACCACCGCCCAGCCGCGGCCGTCGCGGACCGGGCCCATGATGCAGCTGACCTTCGGTCCGTCGTCGTCTCCGCGGCCGCTTTTGAGGAGGCCGGACGCCCTGAGCGCGTCGTTGAGCTGCTGCGCGGACATGTCCACGCGGATGGGCGGGGCGGCCTGGTCGAGCAGCTGCACGTTCTCGCCGCGGCCGAGGTAGACGAGCGGGGCGGCGATGGCCCCGGTGATTCCGGTCTGGAGGAGCGGCGGGGCGAGGTAGATGCCGAGCGCGGCCGTGGCGACGCCGACGGCGGCGGCGCCGAAGCGCCAGCGGCGGCTCCGGGTGCGGATGCCGTGCGCGATCTGGAGCCGGGCCGCCAGCTCGACGTCCTCGGGCTTGGCCTTGGACTGGGCCCGGAGCGCCTGGACGACTGCGGTGTGGTCCTGCGCGGACAGGGTGGGCCACAGGCCGGTGGTGGCCCGGTAGAAGCCGCGGGCGGTCAGCCACACGGTCTTGACCGCGTACTTCGGCACGCGGATGCCGTGGAAGCGGGTGTGCCACCAGCACAGCCGACCGAGCGCGACGGTGTTGGCCTTGAGCAGGGCCGGGGTGCGGGCCCACGGAGGCAGCACCGGCTCGTCGGGGACGGTCAACCAGTCGGCGAGCGGGTTGTCCGGCCGGTCGACCGCCTCGACACCCTCCTGCTCGCCCTCGGGCTTGGGCGCCGGTGGTTCGGCGGTCACGGTGTACTTCGGCTTCAGCAGGTTCACGGCGGCGACCGCGTGCCCGTTGACGGGCCGGTCGATGATCTCGGTCATGATGGGCACTCCTGCTCTCACGAGGGTGGGTGGGCCCGGGGCGGCCGTGCTTCCGGCAAGTCGTCCGGCCGCCCCAGGGCGTAGCTACTTGGCTTGCTCGGCGCGCTTGCGGGCGCCGTCGAGGATGCCGTCGACCTTGCGTTCCAGGTCGGACCGGTCGACGTGCTCACCGGCCACGGAGCGCTTCGCCATGCGGGCGACGCACCAGGCGACCTGCGCGTGCTCGCGGGCGGTGAGCTTGGGGTACGGGTCCTTCATCACCGGCGGCCCTTCTTGTTGTTCTCCTGCATGGCCCGGGTGAGGGCGTCGAGGTTCTGGAGGGCGTTGCCGCCGCCCTCGGCGAGGGCGTAGGCGAGGGTGTCGGCGGCCCGCTCGATGTCGGCGGGGTTGCTGGAGGTCGCGTCGCGCTTGATCTCGGCGGCCTTGTCCTTGAAGAAGCCCATGACGATGGTCCTTTCGAATCGGCCGGGGCTGTCCCGGCTCCCCTTGGCCCCCGTGCGAGACGGGGGCCGCGGGCAGCCGGTCAGCGGCGGCGGTCCTTCTGCATGTCGATCCACAGGCCGCGCAGGACGAGGACGCAGATGGTGACCGCGACGGCGGAGACGGCGACGGCCACGAACCCGACGGCGAGGGACACCGCGAGGAACGGGGCGGCCACACCGACCGCGACCCACTTCGCGGGGCTCTGCTGCTGCACCGGCGCCGGCGCCTGGACGGGCTGCTGCGGGGTGAGCTGCTGTGCCTGGAGGATCGCCAGGACCATGGCCACCTGCTCGGCGTTCGCCTGGGCGTCGACCGCGTCCCGGGCGGCCTTCTCGATGTCGCTCACGATGCCCCCTCGGTGACCACCTGGCGGCGGAGCTCGGTCGCCTCGCGGCGGGACAGGTTCAGCTCGTCCCGCAGCTGCTCGATGGTGACCCCGCGGGCCCCCGACCTGACCGCCTGACGGTGCAGGGCACGGGCCCTCTTCCGCAGCTCAGTCGGGCTGAGCGCGACCGTCTCGGTGACCACCTGCCGGGGCTGCTCGGCCGGTACCGCCGAGGCCTGCGCCGTGACCTCCTCGACGGGGTCGACGGGCACCAGCCGCTCCTCGAAGGAGTCCAGCCGGTACGTCGGCCGGGCGGGCTCCAGGGCGGTCATCTCGCCTGTCGCGAAGTCGTCCCACATAGGCGTCTTGGCGGGCAGCAAGATGACCGGCCGGGTGACCACTGCGGGCGCCTCGGTGACCGGCTCGGGCCGGGCGGTCAGCGGCAGCAGCCGGACACCGGCCGGCACCACCTCGGGCAGCGCGGGGGCCTCCTCGGCGACGGCCTCGGGCGCCTCGGCCGTCGCTTCGGGCTGGGTGTCCGGCGCGGCCGGCGTCTCCCGCTTGGCGAGGGCCTGGTGGATCTGCCGCATGAGGGCGCCGAACGCGAGGAGCGCGGCCGTGGGCGGTACGGCGGCCACGACGTAGTCGAGGACGGGCACCGTGCCCGGGTCGCGGGTGCCGGTCACCCCGGCGACGTTCAGGACGATGGAGCCGACCGACCCGACCGCGGTCAGGGCGATGGCCCAGCCGTCGACCCGCTTCGCCAGGGCGGCCCGCAGCATCAGCAGCTCACCCGCGACGATGAACAGGTCCAGCGTGGCCGGCCAGGCCCACGCGCGGGCCGGGGCCTGCCCGAGGCCGTGCCCGAGGGCGACCTCGGCGAGGTGCGCGTAGGACAGCCAGAACGCGGCGCCGGTCAGGGCGATGATGACGACACCGGCGCCGATCGCGAGGGCTCGGAAGGCGTTGAGGTTCTTCACCGGCCCTCCTCGGCGTCGAGGGCGGCGAGGAGCGAGCGGAGCCGGTAGTCCAGGGTCGTGGCGGCCATGAGCATGGCGCCGAGGCTGTGGGGGTCGGCGGCCGCGCACTCGGCGACGGCCTCGCGGGCGAGGCGCCGGGCGGTGTCGACGGAGAGCAGGATCGGGAGCACGGCGCGCTCCGGGTCGTGCAGCTGGTCGAGGCCTTCGGTGGACACAGTGGTCATCGCCCCGTCCTCATCTGCTTGTCGAGCTCGGCTCGGACCCGGGCCCCGTCGGCGTAGTCGGCGGCGCAGGCTGCCGGGGTGGCCGGGGCGGTGACGATCCGGTTGTCGCGCGGGGTGCGGTCGGGCTCGGGGGTGGGTTCGGGCTCGTAGGCGAGGAGGTCAGCCACGGCGGGCCTCCTCGTGGGTGACGGTGCTCGGGGCGCGGCGGACCCAGCCGGTGGCGATGACGCGGCGGGTGGGCGGGGGGCTGGGCTCCGTACGGGGGGCGTGGGTACGCTCCATGTGCCTGCTCCTGTCTGGTCAGGGGTGGGCGCGCCCCGGCCGGGCTCTCACACACCGGCCGGGGCAACTTGTTGGTGCGAATCGAGCGTAGCGACCTCCTAGTCATATGGCTAGTAGGTCAGGGAAGATGGTGCCATGACCGAGCCCGAAGGAGGGCCAGAGATGTTGTCACTGCGCGCGCTGGCGGACCGCCTGGTCGCCGACGGAGTCGTGGAGAGGATCAGCCATCAACGGGTGTCCCAGCTCGCCCGGGAGGACCCGGAGTTCCCGCCCGTGGTCAAGATCGGCCGGGCGAGCGCCGTGGACTACCGCCTGGCCCGTCCCTACTTCGCGGGCCGGGTCACAAGACCGGGGTGGCGTACCGACTTGAAGGGCAAGCCGCCGGCCGCCGAGTAGCACGAGGGCCCCCGTCCGGATCTCCGGCGGGGGCCTCGTCATGTCCGGGCGGCGCCTACCCGGCCTGCGCGAGACGGTCCTTGGCCTCGGCCTCCTCGTAGTCGATCCACTCTCGCAACGCGGTCCAGGCGGACGGCTCGTACACCGTCCCGCACCACCGGCACGTCACCGTCCGGTCCCCGGGGAAGTGCCGCAGGACCGCGCCGCACACGCCGTCGGCCTCGTCCTCGCTCACCAGCTGCGGGCACATCCCGAGCCGGGTCCCGCGCTCTTCGGCCAGGCGCGGGTGCACGACGCTCGCGGCCGACCCGTGCAGGTCCCGGATCGCGCGGGCGAGGTCGCCGGCGGCGGGCCAGGACTCGGCGGCCCAGCTGAGGGAGTGGGACAGGGCCCCGGCCGCCAGGGTGATCCGGTTGAGGATGCCGACGCCGAGGACGGGCTCGGCCCAGCCGCGGGCGGCGTGCAGCTCGGCGCGCTGCCTCTCCAGGACGCCGACCATGCCTCCGGGGCCGCGCAGGTCGAGGACGTGCTCGGCGACGGGCAGCGGCGCCTCGGCGGCCGGGCCCCGGCCGCCGTGCTGGGTACCCCGGGCTGCGGGCGGCAGGAAGGCGCCGAGCGCGCGGTACAGGGCGGGCATCCGAAGCAGCTGCTCGTCGAGGGTGCGGGTGCACCTGGTGCAGAGGTAGCCGGTGGTCGGGTGGGTGTCGCACATCGGGCAGGGGGTCACAGCTCCTCCGGGTGGGCGCGGGCGGTCTGGGGCCGGTCGGCGACGAGCCGCCGGACGGCGTACGGGACGTCGGGCCAGAGGACCTCGCCGCCGAGCTCGCGGCGGACGGCGTTCAGGTAGCCGGCGAGCCGGTCGCGGGCCACCTCGGCCTCCACGATCGCGTCCTCGGCGGCGCGAATCCGCCTGTGGATCTGCTCGGAGCTCTGCTCCAGGCCGATCAGCCGTCGCCGCAGCTCGTCGGACGCGTCGAGCTCGGCGGTCACGTACTCCAGGAGCAGCGCGGCCTCGGCGGCGGAGAGCCGGTCGAGGCGGCCGAGGAGGACGCGGAGGGTCGTACGGCGCTCCTCCCGCTCGCGAACGCGGGCCTTGCGCGTGGGGTCGTGTCGGTTGCTCATGAGGTGCTCCGGGGTGTGGGGGCCGCCCGGGTGCGGGGCGGCCCCGTGGGCGGGTGAGGGTCAGGCGAGGACGGCGAGAACGCGCTCGCCGAGCCAGCGGGCGGCGTTCACCGAGACGGCGTTGCCGACGCCGAGGATCTGGTCTTCCTGCGAGGAGTCCGGGAGGACGTAGTCCGCGGGGAAGCGCTGGGCGGAGGCGAGTTCGCGCGGGGTGAGCATCCGCAGGGTGCAGTCGTCGACCGTCGGCGCCGGGCGTACGAGGCTGTGGTGCGGCTTGCACGCCACGGTGGTGAGAGGCTCGGCCGCCGTACGCACCGCGCCCTTCCTGCCGTTCGGGACGATCAGGGCGTGGTGCTTGCCCTGGGCGGAGACGGCCGGGACGGCTTCGGTGACCGCGACCGGCGAGGTGTTCCGGCGGAGCACGGCGACGTGCGGGGCGTGCCCGAACTTCTCCAGGCCGGCCGCGACCCGGGCCCGCGTGGACTCGGCGTACGGGGTGAACACCTTCCGGTCCGGGCGGCCGTCGCCAATCCGGGTCCCGGGCCTGTCCCAGTCGATGACCTCGGAGATCGGCCGGACCGTCGGGTCGAGGATCAGGTGGCCGCACTCCCGGTTCGGGCACCGGTAGTCGTACTGCACCCCCCACTTCCCGATCTTCCGGCGGCGCGGGTTGCGCCAGACCTGCCGCGCCCGGACCGGACCGCAGCCGGGGCACACGGCCTCCGGACGGACCTCCAGGTCGGGCAGCGGGATCCCCTTGCGGGTGAACACGATGTAGAGGCGGTCCCGGTGCTGCGGCGCGAGGAGGTTGTCACCGCCACCGAGGTGCGCGGACGAGGCGCACACGATCTGGAAGTTGTAGCCGAGGATCTCCATGCCGCTCAGCCACCAGTCGAACAGGGCCCAGTCGAGCGCGAACTCCACGACGTTTTCGCAAAGGATCACGTCGTACCGGTGGACCTCGGTGGCGGCGATGATGTCGAGGGCGGTCGCCCGGGTCCGCTCGAACTTGCCCGGGGTGTGGCCGTCGAGGGTGAGCTGTCCTCGGTTGCGGCGCCGCCCGCCGGCGGGGCTGATCTCGGTGCAGATCGGGGAGCCCCACAGGATTCGGGTGCGCGGCAGGGACCGCTTGTCGTACGCGTTGATGTCCTCGACGAGGTGGACGGTGTCCGGGTGGTTCGCCTGGTGGGCGGCGACCTGGATGCGGTCGTGGTTCATGGCCAGGCGAATTCGGTAGCCCGCCTCGGCGAGACCTGTGGAGGCGCCGCCGAGCCCGGCGAACAGGTCGGTCACGTCGGGGGCCTGGTCGTGCACGAAGACTCGGCGGCAGCGGCGCGACTGGGGGGTGCGAAGGTCGATCATCAGGTCTTCCTCATCTGTGGTGGGATGGGTGGTGCGCCCGGACCTGTTAGCGGCAGGTCCGGGCGTTCACGCGGCGGGGAGAATCAGGGAGCCGAGGACGGACGCGACGCGGTCGGTGTCGATCAGGTCGGCGACGTCGCCCGCCGTACTGCCGCGCGGGACCGTGAGGCCGAGGCGCCGGCAGAGGCCGAGTTGCTTCGGGGACGGCTGGCGGCTCCGCCACCCGGCCTGCCGTGCGACGAGCGCGGTCGGGGCGAGGCGCCGGGCCTGGTCCTCCAGCCAGGCGAGGGCCTCGGCGAGCGGCCGGGCGACGTCCTCGCGGGGCGCCTCGATGCCGCCGACCGTGGTCCAGCGGCGCATCCGGTACAGGCGGGTGTCCGGGACCCGGGCCAGGAAGAGCACCTGATCGCTGCCCACCCGGATGAACCAGACGCCGGACGGGGTCCGGAGCCAGCGCACGCCGCTGCTGCCGAAAAGGTTGATCTCCTCGGCCTCGACGCGGGCGGCGAGCTGGCGGCGCTCGGCGACGACGGCGGCCTCCTCGACGGCCTCCCGCAGGCTCCGCCCCTCCTCGACCGTGTCGACCTCGCGCGCGGTGAGGTCGACCATGCTCGCGAGCTTGTGGCGGGTCGAGGAGCCCATCACGTCCAGGACGAGCGCGTCCCGCTTACCCGGGGCCGGCCGGAGCCCGCGGCCGACCATCTGCACGTACAGGCCGGGCGACTTGGTCGGCCGGGCAACCACCACGCAGCTCGTGTGCGGCGCATCGAACCCCTCGGTGAGCACCATGCAGTTGGTGAGGACCTGGACGTCCCCAGCCTCGTACCGGGCGAGGGTCGCGCGGCGCTCGTCGCGGCCCATGTCGCCCCACACCGGGGCCGCCGTGATCCCGGCCCGGCGCAGGGACTCGGCGGCGGCCTGCGCGGTCGCGACCGTCGGGGTGAAGACCACACCGGGCCGGTCCGGGGCGTGGTCCACGTACGCCTTCGCGATGGCGTCGAGGGCGCCGGAGTCCTCCAGGGCGCGGCCGAGCTGGCCGTCGACGAGGTCGCCGCCCCGGGCGCGGACCGTGTCGAGGTCGAGGGTGTCGACGGTGACCCGCTTGCCACGGACGTCGCACAGGTACCCGTCGCTGATCATGTCGAGGATGTCGAGGGTGAACACGACGTCCTCCCAGACCTCGGCGAGGCCGCCGTCGGTGCGGGTCATGGTCGCGGTGAACCCGGCCGTGGGCGTGCCGTCCCAAGCACCGAAGTGCCGCAGGACTTCCATGTAGGTGGGGGCCGCGGCGTGGTGGCACTCGTCGACGATGATCAGGCCGATGTCCCGGATCGCCTCGCGGCGTCGCGCGACGGCCAGGGTCTGCACGCTGGCCACGATCACGTCGGCATCGGCGTGGTCGTCACGCTGGGCCTTGACGATGCCGACCCGCAGCATGGGGTCGACCGCGAGGAGCTTGGAAGCGGCCTGTTCGAGCAGCTCCTCACGGTGTGCGATGACGAGCGCTCGACGTCCGCCGAGGTTGTCGAGCATCTGGTGGGCGAGGTGGGCGAAGGCCACCGTCTTGCCGGCGCCGGTCGGCAGGACAACTGCCAGCCGGGTGTGGCCGTTCGCCCACCCCTCTCTGAGGGAGTTGATTGCGTCGAGCTGGTACGGGCGAGGGGTGAAGGACATTGGGACACCTCGATTCGGTGGGAGGAGAGGGCGGTACGCGCTGCGTACCGGCTGCGTACCGGCTGCGTACCGGGTCTAAAGCGGCTCTGACCTGCTGTTATGTCTCTCTCTGGAGCTAGTGGTACGCAGGTACTCAGGAACAGACAGGGGTCGATGTGCGCAGGCACGCACGCACGCACACGCACGCGCGCCCATGCCCGAGGGGTGCCATTTCCTGGCGAGTGCGTACCGCCCCTCCAACGGAGGTGGAAACATTGCTGACCTGCGGCGATGCGACCTCTTGGGCGGTACGCAGCGTGTGCGTACCGCCCGCTCCGATGGTGCTCATGCGGCCTCGTCGTGGTCGCCGAAGGGCATGCCGGCCGGTGTGAAGACGAGGCACTTTGCGCGGGCGCCGTCGAATCGACGCGGGACGAGGTGGGCGGGCCGCTGGCTCTTGAGCGTCTTGACGTACCCGGTATCCACCCAGCTGCCGACCACGGCGTCGAGGGAGTAGTCGGCCTCGGCAAGGATCTTGCGGACGCGCTCGGGCAGGAGTGCCACCTCGGTCACGCCGTCCTTGTCGGTGGACAGGACTCCGAGCCAGCCGGAGTACGGGGGTCGCTCGCCGAGGGCGGTCCGGGTGGTGGTGTAGAGCTCGTGGGCGTGTCCGGCCACGTACTCGCGCAGGACGTCCAGCGCCATCTCAGGCCGGTTGTCGGTGGGGTTATGGGCAGTGAACAGGGTGCGCCACACGTCGTGGGAGAGCGGCTCGTACGGCAGGAGTCCTGCCCGGCACGCCAGGGCCTCGGCCAGGACGAGGACGGCAACCATGGGAGCGCGCCGGTTCGTCATGTCGCCGCCGCCGCGGAACTCGTCGACGAGCGTGCGGTGGTGCTCCTTGAGCTTGTTCGGGCCGTTGGGCTGGGCCAGGCCGCCGAGGACGTAGCGGATGAACTCCGGCCCGGCGTGCCCGTGGTTGGCGAGGACGCCCTCACGGGCAGCTGCGGCGACCGCGCCGCCGCCGTCCCCGAACGGAGCGATCGTCGTCCCCAGGATGCGGGCCGCCGCGCCCTGGCTGGTGGTGAAGGAGAGCGCCGGCCGCTCGCCGGACGACAGGAGAATGGTCTCCCAGGGCAGCATGTTGCCGAACGCCCCGCCGGACCGGGCCTTTCCGTGGTTCATCGGTAGCTGATAGAGCACCTCGTCGATGAGCGAGTCATCCGTCACGGCCATGGTCTCGTCGAAGACCGTGACGATGCCGCGCACCAGGTTGAGCCGCTTCTCGATCGCGTAGAGGGTCGTCCGCCAGTTACTCATCGCCGAGGCGTGCTCGGACGGGTCGGCCCACACGCTGAGCGCGACCTGCAAGGCCGTGGTCTTGCCCTTCGTGGAGCGGCTGGAGATGTCCAGGGTGAAGCTGTTCAACCCCAAGGGCTTGAGCAGCGGCGCGGCGAGCGCGGCAGCGACGGCGACGCGCGGAACCGGGTAGTCGGCGAGCTGCTCGATGGTCGCCTGCCACTCCTCCAGCGTCCCTTTCCTGGCGTGTGCGCGAGCGGGCCCGCGCTGCTCCTCGAACGGGACATCGACTTTGATCCCGTCCTCGGGCGAGCAGACGAACGTCCCGTCGTCCTGCCAGCCGAGCCAGCGGGCCAGCTGCTCGGAGGGGATGCGGCCCACGTTGTTGGACTCGAACTCGGCGAGCCACTTCTCGACGGCCCTCGCGTCGCCCTCGACGGCCGGGAACCCGGAGGAGCCGAGGGTCTCGATCAGCTTGCGGCCCCGCTTCGCCGTCTCGCGGCTGACGATGCGGGAGATCCGCCGGGGCCGCCCGAGGCTCCGGTCGATCCACGAGAGCTCCACGTACTGGTCACCCTCGGGGTCCTCGAACGTGGCCGTCACCACCAGAGGGGCGAAGGTGACACGGAGCCAGTTCTCTCCGCTGGTGCTGAGGACCTCCACGCCTCGGCCCGTGAGCCGGTAGTCGTACGGCGTGCGGACGGTGTCGGGCAGACCGAAGGCGCCGGCGTAGTCGTAGCCGCGCGGGTCGTCCGGCGCCCGCTCCTCGGGCGCCTGGTCGTCCTGCTCGGTTACCGCAGAGGGGGCGGGCGGTGTGGCCGGGGCAGGGGTAGGGGCGGGCTGGACGGGGGCGGGCGGGTGACTGCCGTAGCCCTGGCGGGCCAGGTCGCGGGCGGCCGCCTTGTGGTCGCCACCGTGGTTCAGGAGCGCGAAGGCGCCGAATTTGCTATAGGGCGTCTCGGGTGCGAAATGGCTGCCGGTGGCGAAGACGAACAAGCGGTCGTGCTCGTCACGTCCCGTTGTTGCCTTCACGCCGCCGACGCCGTCGGCCCATCCCCAGTACGTTTCGGTGCCCCTGGTGTGAAGCGGGCGGAAGATACCGCGCAGGATCTCCGCCCAGTCGGCGCGCGCTTCGAAGTCGTCGCCGGGCCGCAGAGTGCCGTCGGGCCGGGGCGGCGCCGGACGAGGGGCCGTAGCCGCCGGCGCTTCGGGGCGGGGCAGCTGGTCCATCATCCGGCAGACGGACCGGATCGCGTCCATGGTGTCCGCGCTCAGGACCGGGATGGTGTCAGGGCCGCCCGCTAGGCGGACGTACGGCCGACCGGTGGCGTGCACGGTGCCGCTCGACGGCTCGACGAGCCCGTACCCGCCCTCACCCCGGGTCTCGATCAGGACTCGGACGATGCGCGCGTTGGGCCGCTCGCGCAGCTGCTGGCGGTCCGCCTCGGTGTACTCGTCCTCACGGGCGAGCCTGGAAGCGAGCTTCCGGTTGCCGGGGACCTCGCCGCCCTCGACGCGGACGCGGTAGTGCCGGCCGCCCGACGGGGACTCCGTGACCCAGCCATTGAGGATGGCGGCCCAGGGCTCGCCGAGGCCGGATCCCTCCATGACCTCGGTGACCTTGTCGAGGAGGTTCTCGCGGATGGCGAGGCCTTCGAACTCGATGAGCTCGATGTTCCCGGAGACCTTGCCGTAGAGGATGGCGATACCGCGGGGGCGGTCGCCGCCGAACCATGTGTCGTGCTGCTCGGGCGTGGTCCGCTCGACCTTGTGCTGGAGCCACGATACGGACGGCTTCTTGGTTCCGTCGGCCTTGATGGGGAGGACGCACAGGCCCGCGCCGTGCAGCTCGGCTGCGGCGGCCCGAAGGCCTGTGGTCTGCACGTCGGTCACTTGGTGGTCTCTCCGTGGTACTGGGCGGGGTGCTGGGACCGGATGTCGGCGATGAACGCGCGGACGGTGTCGAGGCCGTCGCGGAGGACAGTGACGGGGCCGACGCGGGGCTGGGGGCAGTCGGGGCGCACGCACTCGTACCGGGCGCGCTTCCCCTCCAGGTCCACATGCAGGACGCTGTCGAAGGCGTTCATGGGGGCTCGTTTCAGGAGGCGCGGCGGGTGCGGCGGGTGAAGGGGTCGACCTCGCCCGCGTCCTGGATCGCGCGGATGTGCCGGGCGGCGAGCCGGGGGAAGCGGCCGACCTTGGTGAACGGGATCCGGCGGGCTTTGATCCGCTCGGCGACCCAGTTCTCCGTGACCCCGAGGAGGACGGCGGCCTCGGCCGGCGTGTAGAGGCGGAGCTCGGGGTCCAGCGGCGGGTTCATCTGGGCGACGAGGTCGGTAAGCGCGGCCTGGAGGGCGGCGACGAGGCCCGCGTCGGGCGCGGACGGCTCGATGGTGGCGGTGGTCACGGTGACTCCCTGGTGATGGCATCGCGGGGTACGTCCAGAGCCCTGGCGATCCCGGTGAGTGCGTCCTCGCTGGCGCCCCTGAGCCCGCGCTCAAGGCGGGACAGGTGACTGGGATGCATCTCCGCGAGGTGCGCGAGGTGTCGGACAGACCACCCGCGAGCCGCACGGAGAGCCCGGATTGCGGCTCCGTTCGTCTTCACGAGGTGGACAGTACCCCTCCCGATACCTCGCGGCAAGGTGTTCGCGAGGCATCGGGAGGTGTTCGCGTGGGTTCAGGGAGTCAAGGGCGCACGCGAGGCAACACTTTTGGGGCGCGGGGACCGGTCTTTACTGGTCAATAGCCAAAGGGCATCTGTCGGTGTTGCCTCACCGTGAGGCATCATGGGGCCATGCATGAGGACTGGGGGCTTCTCGCCACCGAGATCAAGTCGGCCCGCAAGGCCCGCAGCATGACTCAGAAGGAGCTCGCGGCGGCGGCTGACATCGGGTTTTCCACCCTCCAGCGTCTGGAGGCGGGCGCACCCTTCACCACGTGGCCGCCCTCTCTCGACAGGGTCGCGCGCGTCTTCGGCTGGACCCCCGAGTCCCCGCGCCTCATTCTCGCTGGCGGGAAACCGGTCTTCGCCGACGTGCGTAGCGGCGAACCTGTCGGCCGGAGTCGAGACCTGCCGGCCCGTGTCGAGCAGGCCCTCGCCGAGGGGGACCTCGTCGACACCGAGGTCCTGGAGCTGCCCGGCGGTCTGAACGTGGTCGTGGTCGGCCGGGCCGTCGGCCCTCGGAGCGCCGAGGAGCGCGCCGAGCTTGCGGACGCTCTACAGGAGTGGGCCCGTGCCCAGCGGAAGCTGAAAGGCCTCGCCGACGAGGCGTAGACCTGACGTATAAGCACCCGAACACCTCCCCATTCCTCGCCAACACTCTGTTGAATGTGGTTCTATGTGAGGCACCTGTTACGGGGGGTCACCCAACAGGCACATGGGGGGTCCGCGTGCGGATCGCTATCACAGTGGAGCGGGTTCACTCGATCCCGCGCGGCGTGAAGATGGTCCTGGACCGTTCCGGAGAGCGGCCCATCCTCTGGGTGCATACCGACGTGCCCGAGGCCATCGTCCGGCGAGTGCTCGACGCAGTCCAAGCCGAGCAGTAGCCACCGACGCGCCCGGCCGTAGCGGTCGGGATCCAGTCTCGGGCCTGCCGCCGGATCGCCGACCGACGCGGCAGGCCCCTTCATGTTCAGGGGGTTCCCCTTGGCGCACGCCGAGAAGGTCTTCAAGGTCCGCGACGGGCGGAAGACGAAGCAGTTCACCTGGAGAGCCAGGTTCTTCGAGCCGGATGGCAGCGTTGGCAGTGAGTCCGGCTTCGACACGAAGAAGGCAGCCGAGGACTGGGGCCGCGAGCAAGAACGGCTCATCTCCATCGGCATGTGGGTGGACCCGCGGAAGCGGTCCACCACCTTCGGCACCTTCGCGCGGACGTTCATGTCCACACGACGGAAGCGCGGCCGTACGAACGGCACCCGCTGGGAGCGGCTGGAGTCTCACATCCTCCCCCGCTGGGAGCACGTGCCGATGGGAGCGATCACGTGGTTCGAGGTCGACTCCTGGCAGATGACGATGAGC
Source organism: Streptomyces cinereoruber (assembly GCF_009299385.1). NCBI lineage: Bacteria > Bacillati > Actinomycetota > Actinomycetes > Kitasatosporales > Streptomycetaceae > Streptomyces > Streptomyces cinereoruber. The sequence continues at coordinate 3,373,037 of NZ_CP023693.1, forward strand.
TGCGAGGACGTCACGCGCGGGCACTGCGTCTCCCTCATGTCCACGATCATGACGGCAGCCGTAGACGCGGGGTACCTCACCGTGAACCCGCTCTTCGGCCGGCGCCGTACGCGCGACACCTCGGCGGACATGGCGGCCCCGAAGCCGTCGAAGGTCGGCACGGACGGAACCGTACGGCCCGAGGACGTGATCCTGGTGGCCGAGCGCCTCGGGCCCGGACGCGGGCTCCACGTCCTTGCTACCGGGTTCCTCGGGTTCCGCTGGGGCGAGGGTCTCGGACTGCACCGGGACAGCGTCCTGTTGACCCGTCGACAGCCCTGGGGCGCCGGAGAGTACGTCTGCCCGATCATCCGTATCGTGCAGGAGTACGCCGAGTACGAGGAGCGCGGTCCGGACGGCGAGAAGCTGGGGTACCGGCTCCAGCTCGAACCGACGAAGAACGACGGGTCCACCCGTGATGTCGACGTGCCGCCGTTCCTCGCGACGCTCCTCCGCTACCACCTGGCGGACTGGCCGCACCCGCACGTCTTCACGACGCCGAGCGGGAAGCCCTGGCGCCGGGGGAACTGGTCCCGGGTGATGCGACCGGCGTGCGACGGGCGCGAGGAGCGGGAGAAGCGCCAGGGCGTGTCGTACCGGGCGGCCTGGGAACCGATCCTGCCCGGCCTGGACATGCGGGCCCTGCGCGGTCTCCACGACACCCTCCAGGCGCAGATCGGCGTGAAGGAGCCGCTGGCGTTCGAGGCGGCCGGCCACCGGCGCCCCGGGATCAAGCGGCACTATCAGCGGCCGACCCCCGACATGCGGCAGGAGCGCCTCGACGGCTTGGAGGAGGTGTTCTGGAGGGCGATGGGTACCCTGGAGAAGAGGACGTTGTGGGGTCGGGTCGACCTTCGGAAGGTGCGATAGCGCCAGACCCCGAAATGACCCCTAAACGATCTCTACCGAGAGCGTCGAAGCTGATCAGAGGCTACATAAAAGCCGCTCTCCTAAAGCGGGTGTCGCAGGTTCGAATCCTGCCGGGGGCACTACCGCAGAGGCCGCCCGGGGACTTCCCCGGGCGGCCTCTGCCATCAACGTCGGCGGCCTCTCACGGCCTGATCAGACCAACTGTTCCCAAGGGTTAATCACCATGGCGCCGGTCCGGGCGAGGTGCTTGGTATTGCGGGTGGCCACCGTCCAGCCGTTGGCCAAGGCCGTGGCGGCGATCAGCGCGTCCGGTGGGTCGATGCCGGCACCGGCTGATTTCAGCGCCTTGTGGATGCTCAGGTACGCGGCCGCTTCCGGTTCACCGATCGGTGCGATGCGTCCGGCGTACTCGTGCCGCACGGCGGCGAGCGCCTGGCCGTAGCGAGCCTTGCGCACCGGATCCGCCGTGGCGTCCACGCCTGCCTCGATCTCGGCCACGGTGATCACGCCGAGGAAGCGGTTGGGCCGGGGCGTGGACCGGAACCAGGCCAGCACACGATGGTCGGGCTTGGGCCGCGCCGTGAGTTCGGCGACGACGTTCGTGTCGAGCAGGTAGATCACTCGGCGTCCGGCTGCTCGTCGTAGGAGCGGGCTCCGAACTCCATGCCCTCGAAGGGCCGGGAGAGCAGGAACTCCTCGAAGCCGTCGTTGCTCAACGCCACCCAGCGGTGCAACATCTCGGGCAGAGCCTCGATCGCCGTGTCGGCGAGTTCCGCGTCGAAGTGCCTGCGCTGGTCATCGGGCAGGGAGTCCCGGATGTCACGAATGGTCCGCAGCGGGTGCGCCGTCGAGTGCGGTGGGTGAGGAACCTCGCTTGGGGCGGTGGTCATCGGCATCCCCTCCACTGAATCGGGCCGCGCGCTTCTGCTGATCCCAGGTTAACGGCGTCCGGACCGTTTGCTCAGCCCTTCGAGAGCCACACCACCTGCCGCAGCCGGAGACCGGCCCGTCGGCAGACCGAAGGGCGTCCGGCCGGGCCGGACCACCCGCGACGACCCCGGCATGACGACCGTCCGCAGCACACATTGGGCCGGGAAGTACTGCGAAAGGGCGAGGGCACGTTTCCGCAGGTCAGGCACGCACAAGTGAACGTTTTCCAGGGTCACGGCCCTGCCCGGAAGGGTCTCCTGAAGCGGCTGTCGCTGGTTCGAATCCCGCCGGGGCGCTGCCCGCGCGGCGGGCCCGTGCATCGAAGACCCCCGTCCCTCGTGGGCGGGGGTCTTCCGCGTTCCTCGGGGCGGGCGGCGGGCCTCAGGCCGTCTCCGTCCCCGCCCCCGTCAACTGCTCCGCCAGCTCCCGTTCGCTCTCCTCCGGGAGGGAGGTCTTGAGGACGGTGCCGCCGAAGGGTTCCATGGCGGCGGCGAAGCGGTCCTCGGTGATCCTGGAGGCCATGATCACGACGGCGGCCGCGCCGGGGGCCAGGAGGTCGCTGACCTTCTGGCGGAAGCCGCGGTCGACGCCCATCTGGTTCAGCTTGCCGACGAGGCCGCCGAGGGCCGCGCCCACCAGGCCGATGCCGGGGGTCAGGACGACCATGCCGAGGACCAGGCCCCAGAGCGCCCCGGCCGTGGCCGACAGGGCGATCTCCTCCGTCCTCGCCGGGGTGTCCACATGGGTCTCGCCGTCCTCGTCGACCCGGACGACGGCGAGGCCCTTCAGCTCGACCACGTGGTCGTCGCGGAGCCGCTGGACCGCCTTGAACGCCTTGCGGGCCACGGCGTGGTCGTCGTAGCCGATGACGACGAGTTCGGACATGCGGGTCTCCTCCGTACGGGGGGCGGTGGCGGCTCAGTACCTCTGCGCCTTGGTGAGCCTCGGCGTCAGGACCGGCTCGGCCGGCTGCCTGCTGATGACCAGGGGCTGTTTCCGCGCGCCCGGCGCCAGGTCCTCGGCGCCGACGAACTGCGTCTCGACCACCTTCCCCGACGGGTCGAGGAAGTCGACCTGGGCCGCGTACGACGCCTCCTCGTCCGTCTTGTTGGTGATGGTGACGACCACGGTGAGCAGGTTGTTCGTGTCGGCCCTCGGCTTGCCCGTCATCGCGACCTCGTCCAGGGCGTTCCCCCGGCCCTGCACGCCCTTCAGCGCCTCCTCGGCCTGCTTGCGGGAGCGCTCGGTCTCCGCCCCGATCGACGCCGCCCGCTCGGACTCCCGCGCGGACGCCGAGGCCGCCGCGGACGACGCCGACTCGCGCGCGGCGGAGGCCGCCGACTCCGCCGCCGAGGCGAGGGCGGACGGGGCCCCGCCCGAGAACGAGGCCGTGCCGGGGGCCGTGGGGGCGTCGCTGAACGCCGGGGCGCCGCCCTCGTCCCCGCCCGAGTCGCAGGACACGAGGCCGGCCGCGCCCAGCGCGGTGACGACGACGGCGACGGCCGCGCCCGCCGCCCGGTTGCGGAGCCGCTTCCCGGCGGTGCGGGACGGTGTGGTGCTCATGGGGTCTCCCGGGGTCAGTAGCGCAGTACGGCGGCGATGCGGGCGGCGTCGGCCAGGGAGTCGTCCCGTACGAACCGCACCTCGGCCCCGGTCTCCAGGGCCTGTTCGACGATCTCGTCCACGATGTCGTCGCGGGCGTCGAGGTCGGAGGCCTCCGCCGGTTCCAGGTGGTCGCCGTGGTCCCGTACGACCGCCCGGTGGTGCTCCTCGACGGCGAGCAGGTGGATCCGGCCCTCCTTCGCCGCCCGCCACACCTCGTCCAGGCCGCCGGCGTACTCCCGCCGGCCCCGGGCCGCGTCCAGCTCGGCCAGGACGGTGGTCGTCAGGGCCGCCTCGTGGGCGTCGGTCAGCGGCTCCACCGCCTTCCGCACGGCCTCCGCCGGCCCGTGCCCCAGGCCGCCCTGCCGGACCGGGGTCGTCCCCTGCGGCAGGGCCCCGGTCTCCTCCAGGAGGGAGACGGCGGGCGCCTCGCCGATCACGTACAGCGGGCGCGGCTCGGAGGCGAGGACGGTCCGCAGCGCCTGGTGCGCGTCCCGGAAGAAGGCGCGCGTGTCCTCGTCCTGGAAGGTGCTCGGCACGTCCCCGACGCGCTCCTCGCGCTCCACGTCCTGGGGCTCCAGGCTCCGCTCGAACGGGAAGCCGTCCCCCGTGTGCTCGACGGTCCGCTCCGGGCCGCCGCTCCACAGCGCGACCCGGTCGGCGGCCACGGTCAGCGCCCAGTACGGGCGTTCGGCGGCCTGCGCGGCCACCAGGTTGCGGGTGAGGAAGGTGTCCGCGAGGACCACCCGCTCCGGCACCTCCCGGGCCACCGTCCACACCTGGTGCTCGCCGGGCGCCGCGAAGACCACCAGGCCGTCCTCCGCGTGCACGAGGTCGATCTCGGCGGCGGCCCGCTCCAGCTGGTCGAGCACGTCCGCGCGCCGCTCCCGCGTCACGCCCGGGTCCTCGTCCAGAGCCTTCTCGGCCCGCGCGAGGAGGTTGCGCAGCCGTACGGGGTCCTGCGAGCTGTCCGGTTCGCGGCGGTGCGTCGGCATCACGAGCGACACGGCGGGGTACGGGCGGGGCTGGCGCAGCTTGGCGAGCGCGTCGGCGCTGAGCGCGGGGTGCATGGGAGGCCTTTCGGGTGGGGGAGGGACAGACCTCAGGGCCTGAGGGTCTGAGGTCCTCGGAGGTACGGGGCGGGGCCCGGGCCCCGACTCGCGAGGTCGCGGTGGCCGGACACGCCCTAGGGGGCCGTGTCGGAGACGTGGACGGGGCCCGGGCCGTCCGGTCGGCCCGTGAGCTGTTCCGACAGTTCCCGTTCGTCCTCGTCGCTGAGCGAGGTCTTCAGGACCGTGCCGCCGTGCGGCTGCATCGCCGCAGTGAACTTGTCGTCCGTGATCTTCGACGCCATGATCACGACCGCCGCCGAGCCCGGCTTCAGCAGGTCGCCGACCTGCTCGCGGAAACGGTCGTCGACGCCCGACCTGGCGAGCCTGCCGACCAGGCCGCCCAGGGCCGCGCCCGTCACGAGGCCGACGCCGGGCAGCAGGAACAGGATGCCGAAGATCGCTCCCCACAGGGCGCCCGTGGCGGCGGTGGAGGCGACGACGCGGCTGGAGGTGTCGACGTGGGTGCGCCCGTCGGCGTCGACCGAGACCGTCGCGAGCCCGTTCAGGCGCACGACGTGGTCCCGTTGCAGGTCCTGCACCGTACCGAGGGCCCGTTCGGCCTCGGCGGGGTCGTCGTAGCCGATGACGATGAGCTCGGACATCCCTGTCCACCTCCAGAAGGCGCCGTGCGGGGCGCCGCGGTCCACGCACCGACATCCTTGTCCGGGATGTCCGTTTTCGCGACTCGGGTGGAGGCGCCCGGCCCCTATGGGCGGCGGCTCAGCGCAGTTCCTCCGGGCAGGCCGTGCCCCGGGAGAGCTTGTACGGGGAGCCGAGCCTGTAGGTGCCCGCCTTCGGCGCGACCAGCTCCGTCCACTCGTCGCCCTGCGCGTCCGCCTCCGTCCGGAACAGGCAGCCCTCCTCGTTGGCGAAGACCTTGGGCAGCTCGGTCTCCGACTCCTCGCGGGCCGCCTTCGACTCCTCGGTCTCCTGCGGCGGCGCGATCTTGTCGCCGTTCTCGTCCATGAGGGCGAGCCACGGCGAGTACGGCACCCGGATGAGGACCCGGCCGGGGCTGTCGACCCGGATGACGACCTCGTTCGCCGCCACGCTCTCGACCCGGGCGGGCGGCTCCGCCAGCGGGGTCGGGTCCGCGACCTCGTACAGGCGCCAGTTCTCGTCCGACCAGACCTGCTCCAGGTAGGGCAGGCCCTTGTCGACCAGCTCCGCCTCCCGCTCGGCGCCGGAGTCGGGGGCGCCGGTCGGCAGGACCACGAAGTGGACGGCCCAGCGGTCGAGCCAGTCCTGGTAGTTCACGGCGTTGAGGGTGTCGTCGTAGAAGAGCGGGTTGCGCTCCATGTCGGCCTGCCGGTTCCAGCCCCGCGCCAGGTTGATGTACGGGCTGAGCGCGGAGGACTCGCGGTGGCTGGAGGCCGGCACGACCTCGACCCGCGCCTTGCCCGCGCCCCGCACCTGGAGCTGGTTGACCAGAGGCGCCAGCTCGCGCGCCCAGGAGGCGTCCGGGGCGGTGCGGATGACGTCGTCGACGCTCTTGAAGCCGATCCAGAGGTTCAGACCCGCGAAGGCGAGCAGCAGCGCGTACCAGCGGCGCGAGCGCGGCGCGGTGTACGGCAGGGCGGCGAGCAGCACGACCCCGGCGAAGAGCATCGGGAGCCGCGAGATGTTCGAGCCGATCTGGGAGTCGATCGCCCAGGTCAGGAAGGTGCCCACCGTGTACACGGCGGCGGCGGTGCGGACCGTCCGCCAGTCCTTCGGCACCAGGAAGAAGACCAGGACCCCGAAGACCATCGGCAGCGCGGCCGAGCCGAAGGCCATCGGCTGCGTGCCCGAGAAGGGGAAGAGCCAGGAGGAGAGGGCGACCACGGCCACGGGCGCGAGGCCGAGGGCGTACGCGCCGGGGCGCCGCTTGTTGAGGAAGAGCGCCGCCGCCGCCACCCCGAGGAAGAGCCCGGCGACCGGGCTGCACGCGGTCGCGAGCCCGGCGAGCGGGGCGGCGACCACGGCCTTCGCCCAGCGCTTGCGGCGCCAGCGGTGCGGCCAGCAGAAGACGGCGGCGACCGCGCCGAGCGCGAACATCATGCCGAGGCCGAAGGTCACCCGGCCCGACAGGGCGTTGCAGAGGAAGGCGAAGACGCCCGCGACCGCGCAGGCCATCGGATTGCGGACCGCCCGCACCCGCACCAGGATCAGCGCGGTCAGCGCGGCCGACAGGGTCCCGGCGATCATCATCGTGGTGCGGACGCCGAGCAGCGACATCAGGTAGGGCGAGACGACGCTGTACGAGACCGGGTGCATCCCGCCGTACCAGGCGAGGTTGTACGCGGAGTCCGGGTGCCGTCCGACGAACTCGGCCCACGCGTCCTGCGCGGCCAGGTCCCCGCCGCTGTTCGCGAAGAGGAAGAACCAGAGGACGTGGGTCAGGGCGGCGAGCCCCGTGGCCACCATGACGGTGTGACGGCGCTTCCGCCGCCGCACCGGAGCGGTCGCTTCCGGGGCGGGCCGCTGTGCCGGTAGCGGTATTCGCGAGAGCGAAGGGGTGCTGGGCGCGGCGGCGGGAACGGGCTCCGCGCCCGCGGTGGACACGGAGGGCCCGGTGGCCCCGGTGGACGCCGAGTACCCGCCGGCCCCGGAGGACGGTGAGGACCCGGTGGACGGTGAGGACCCGGTGGGCGCCCCGGAGGGGGCGGAGGAGCCGGAGAGCGGGTCGGGGTGCGGGTCGGGCGGGGAGGAGTCCGCGCGGTCGGCGCGTGTCGGCTCGGCGGTGGTCACTGCGGCCCTCTCCCGTACGTCCCGTCTCACCCCGCGCGGAGGCCCGCGCGTGCTTCTCGTCCCCCGGAAACGCTAACAGCAGGACGCCCCGGAGAACCGGGGCGCCCATCCGAGCGGGTGGCCCTCCGGCCGCGCCGCTCAGCCCACGCGGGTCAGCTTCTTGTCGAAGCCCGGCTCCGCCAGGTCGGTCTGGAGGGCGACCGGGGAGCTGACCTTCCCGGCGCCCGTGCCGATCGACACCTGGCCGACGACGTCGCCCGCCTTGCCGCTGTGCGGGACGGCCTTGCCGCCGTCGGTGAGCTCCAGCTCGACCTTCAGGCCCGGCCAGCCGACCGCCTTGAGCTCCTTGGTGGCGACCACGGGGGTCTTCCCGCCGAGGCCGTCGTCCACGTAGCCGAGGACCTGACCCTTGCGGACCACGGGGGCCGAGGCGACGTCCTCCTGCGCCTGCTTGATCAGCTCGTAGCTGTAGTCGATGGAGAGCTGGAGCTTGTCGCCCAGGTACTTGGCGTTCTTGGCCCCCATCACGATGCCGAGGATCCGGCGGTTCTGACCGTCGACGATGGTGTTCGCCGACCAGAGGAGGTTGCCGCCGGCCGGGGTGGAGGAGCCGGTCTTGATGCCGCCCACACCCGGCTTGAGCAGGATGCTGTTGTTGTTCTCGATCCGCCCGGGGATGCCGTCGATGGTCACGTTCGGCGTGTTCACGATCTCGCGGAACACGTCGTACTGCATGACCGCCTTCGCCAGCTTCAGCTGGTCCTGCGGCGTCGAGACCGTGCTGTCGAGCAGGCCGGACGGGTCCGTGTACGTGGACTGGGTCATGCCCAGGTCCTTGGCGGCGGCGTTCATCTTCTCGACGAACGCGGCCTCGGAGCCGGCGTCCCAGCGGGCGAGCAGCCGGGCCACGTTGTTGGCGGAGGGGATCATCAGGAGCTGGAGCAGCTCCTTCTCCGAGTAGGTCTGGCCCTCCTGGACCGCCGCGGTCGACTCGTGCTCCGCCTTGCCCTGCTCGGCGGCCTTCTTGTCGATCTCGATCTCGGGGCCCTTCTCCTTCCCCTTGAGGGGGTGGTCGCGGAGGATCACGTACGCCGTCATCGTCTTGGTGACGGACGCGATCGGGGCCGGCTTCTGGGGCCCGTACGTGCCCATGGAGCCGACGCCCTCGACCTCGACGGCGCCCTGCCCCTCACCGGGCCACGGCATCTTCAGCTCGCCGCCCTCGAAGGTGAAGGTCGGCGCGGCGGAGAGCTTCAGGGCGGGCGCGGGCAGCGGGCGGACCATCTGCGCGATCACGAAGACGATCATGAGGAGCAGGACCAGCGGGGTCCAGATCCGGATCCGGCGCAGGGTCGTCCGCAGCGGGCTCGGCGGCGGGGGCGGGGTGTTCGTCAGCTCCGCGAGCAGGTCGAGCGGGGGGAGCGGCGGCAGCGGCTGCTGCCGGGTCCGCTCCGGCTCGGCGAGCGCCGGCGGCACGGAGGCGGACGCGGGCGCGGGGGCGGGCTCGACGGACTCGGCCTCCGGCGCCTTCCGCTCGGCCGGGATGTCGGGCCGCAGCGGCAGGAAGGTGCTGGTGCGCTCGCTGTCGGAGTCGGATACGGAGTCGGTGCCGACGCCCGCGCCCGCCGGACCGGCCGGGAGCTTCAGGGCGGTCGTCGGCTGGTCCACCGGCGGCCGGATCATCTTGAACATGGCGGTCGGCTGGTCGACCGGCTTCTCGTCGGCGGAGGCGTCGTCGGACGCGTCGCCGGAAGCGCCCTCGGAGGGACCGCCGGAGGCGTCGAGGCCGGCCTCGGGAGCCTTGGCGTCTCCGGAGCCCTCAGAGCCCTCAGAGCCCTTGGAGCCCTCGGCGGGCGCCGGGGCCTTCTCGGACTCGGCCTTCGCCCCGGCGGGCGCCTTCCGGGCGGCGAACCAGGAGTCGGCGGGCGCCTCGCCCTCGGTCTCGTCCGTCTCGTCCGTCTCGTCGGTCTCGTCGGCGGACGTCTCGGCCTTCACCGGCGCGGCAGGCTCCTCGGCCGGCTTCTCGGCCGCCGCCCCGCCCTCGCCGTCCTCGCCGGACTCGCGGCCCGGCTCTTCCCCGGCCGTGGCGGCGTCCTCCGGCTCCCCGGCCGGCTCGTCGTCCTCCCCGGGACCGTCCGCGGCCTCCTCGGGCGCCGCAGGCTCCCCCTCGGCCTTCCCGGGCTCCTCCGCCGCCGTGGCGACCCACGCCGCCACGGCCGCCTTGAGCCGCTCGCTCCCGGGCTCGGGCGCAGACGCGGACTCGTGCGCGGACTCCGTCTCGTGCGCGGACTCCGGCTCGGGCGCCGACTCCGCCCCCGCCTCCTCGTCCGGTTCCGCCCCGGCGGCCCCCTTCGGGGCGTCGCCCTCGGGCGTACGCGGGGTCAGGTTCTTGAACACGGCGGTCGGCTGGTCGACCCGTACCGGCGAGTCCCCGCCCTCCGAGTCCCCCAAGGGCTCCGACGGCTCCGAAGGCGCTGACTCCCGGAGTACGGAAAGCCGCGGATCCCGGCCGCCGCCGCCCGAGGCCGCCGTCGTCTCCGACGACCCCTGCTGCTCCGCCCTGTCGGGGGACTCGCCCGCCACCGTGCCTCCTCCATGCGTCATACGTACGTCCGAACCGTCTACCAGTGTCCTGTGTGAACCCCTTGGCCCCCGTGCTAGACGAGAACGACATACCTACCGGTTCCCGGATGAACCACCCGGGCGCTCTCGACAGATGAATGTGAGAGGGGTCACCCTGTCATTCATCCACGCGGGGAGGCATGGATGGGCAGGAGCCGCAGAACTATTCCGGAGGAGCTTCTGCTGCTCGCTCTGGACCCGACCACGGGTACCACAGCGCAGCCGCAGTCGCTCGACCTCGGCCTGGCCGGAGCACAGCTAGTGGAGCTGGCGCTGGCAGGCCGGATAGCCCCTGACGGGGATCGTATCGCCGTGGTGATGCCACGGCCGACCGGAGATCCGACACTGGACTCCGCACTGGAACTGCTGCGCAGGCGCGGCAGCCCGGTCCGGGCCGTCCACTGGATAGGCGGGCCCCGACTGGGGCTCCGTCAGACGTATCTCTCGCATCTGGAGCGATGCGGCATGGTGCATGCCGTGGAGGGCCAGATGTGCGGGGTGTTGCCGACGACTCGCTACCAGGCGACGGACACGGCGATCAGTCGGGAGATCCGTGCCCGGCTGGACAGTGCGATCCGCACCGGCGTACCGCCGGACCCGCGGACCGCGGCGCTCGCCGCGCTGGCCCATGCGGTCGGTCTCGGCAAGCACCTCTACCCCGGCAACGAAGGACGGTCGTCGCGGTCCCGGCTGCGCGACCTGATCCGGCACGACCCGATGGGCGGACTCGTGGCGCACGCCGTGATGGACGTCCAGAACGGCGCGGGGGCGCAACCGCGCCGAAGCGCCCCGGGCGTTCCGGCGCAGCCACACGGCGGAATGGCCCGCGCGGCGGCGCACTGAGCACCACGGCACCGCGGCGACAAGGCGCCGCACGAACCATCCCGGGAGCCGCACAACAGTGCGGGGCGGTCTGGACGACCGCCCCGCACATGTGCGTTGTCCCCGTTTCCCAGCGCACACACGGCCTTTGGTGGCAGTCTGCCAAGCGGTAGACACTCACAGCTACGCAGCAGACAGCCGGAGGTGCAGTTTCCGTGGCGTCCAACGTCAACCCCACCGTCAGGCGACGCCGATTGGGCCAGGAGCTGCGCAAGCTCCGGGAGGCGAAGAACATGACGGCCGAGCAGGTCGCCGAGCGCCTCCTCGTCTCCCAGTCCAAGATCAGCCGTCTGGAGAACGGCCGCCGTTCCATCAGCCAGCGCGACGTCCGCGACCTGTGCGGCGTGTACGAGGTCGAGGACGAGCGCATGGTCGACTCCCTCATGCAGATGGCCAAGGACTCGCGCCAGCAGGGCTGGTGGCACGCCTTCGGCGACATCCCGTACAGCGTCTACATCGGTCTGGAGACGGACGCGGAGAGCCTGCGGATGTACGAGCCGCAGATCATCCCCGGACTGCTCCAGACCCACGAGTACGCCGAGGCCGTGATCGCCGGCGCGCTGCCGGAGTCGACGCCCGCGGACATCGAGAAGCGGGTCCAGGTCCGCACCCGCCGCCAGGAGCGGATCCGGGACGAGGAGCGCCCGCTGCGCCTCTGGGCCGTCATCGACGAGGGCGCGCTGCACCGGATCGTCGGCAGCCGGCAGTTGATGGTGCAGCAGCTGGAGCACCTGCTCGAACAGTCGCAGCTGCCGCACGTCACCGTGCAGGTGATGCCGTTCGACATGGGCGCGCACCCGGGGATCAGCGGCCAGTACTCGATCCTGGAGTTCCCGGACGCCTCGGACTCCAGCGTCGTCTACATCGAGGGCGTCACGAGCGACCTGTACCTGGAGAAGGCCCAGGACGTCGGCAAGTACAGCGTCATGTACGAGCACCTGCGGGCGCAGGCGCTGAACGTCGACCAGACCAGGGAGTTCATCTCCAAGATGGCCAAGAAGCACGCCCAGGGCTGAGACCCGGACCGAGGGGCAGGCACGGTACACCCGGTCATCGCTCCCACGGAAGCCCAGTTGGAATATGCCACTCGGACGTGTGAACGCCGGTCCCGTCGCCCGGGACCGGCGAGTAGCGTCGATCACGTCGTCAAGAACGTTGGCGCGACACACCCCACTGGCAGAAACTGGCAGAACCGGAGCTGAGCAGCATGGCGATTATGCAGGGTGGTACGGACACCTGGACGAAGTCCTCCTACTCGGGTGGGAACGGGGCCTGCGTCGAAGTGAAGTCCCCCGTCGTGGCCGCGATCGCGGTGCGGGACTCGAAGGCCCCCGAGGGCCCGTCCCTCTCGTTCGGACCGGGTTCCTGGAACGCCTTCGTCGGCGAGGTGAGCAACGGGGCCCTCTAGGGCCCCGGGTGCGCGCGAGCCGCCACCCGCGCGACGAACAGAGCCCTCTCGTCCGGTCCGCCGTCCTGGCCGAGGGGGCTCGGTCCTTTTCCGGAACGCCCTCCGCGCGCGGCTCAGCCCCTCGGGTAGCGCGCCAGCCAGCCCGGCGCGGACTCCGCCGGGGTGTGCAGGGCGGCGCCCTGGGTCATCTCCATCGAGAAGTCGTCCGCCAGCTCCAGGACCGTCCCGCGGCCCTCCAGATCGGCCAGCCAGGCCGGCGGGAGGGCCGTGTCGCCGTGCAGGGCGCCCAGCAGGGCCCCGGTGAGCGCGCCGGTCACCGACGAGGGCCCGTCGTGGTTCACGGCGAGCCGCAGCCCGTGCCGTACGTCCTCGCCGACCAGGGCGCAGTAGACGGCCGCCGCCAGCTGCCCCTCGGCCCGGTCCTCCGCCGCCCCGAGGGCCGCCACCCGCTCCGCGTCCGGCACCCCCTCCCGTACGGCTCCGAGGGCGCGGCCGAGCGCCTCGGTGACCGGCTCGTGGCCGGGGTGGTCCGCGAGCCGCTCCAGGGCCCCGGCCACCGCCGCCTCCACGGGGCCGCCGCGGGCCAGGCCGTGGACGGTGACGGCGAAGGCGCCGGCCGCGAGCAGGGCGGCCGGGGCGCCATGGGTCTGGGCGGCGCACTCCACGGCGAGCCGGTGGACGAGCTCCGGCTCCCAGCCGACGAGCAGGCCGAAGGGGGCCGAGCGGACGAGGGCGCCTGAGTCGCCGGCCTCCGGGTTCTTGGGCTTGTCGGGGGTGCCCAGGTGCTCGTCGCCGAGGCCGGTGAGGCAGGCGCGGGGCGGGTTGCGGCGGGTGTAGAGCCACTCCTCGCGGGCGAGCCAGCCGTTGTCCTTGCGGCGCTCGTCGGGGCCCCAGTCGCGCTGGGTGGCGGCCCAGCGCAGATGGGCCCGGTGGACGTCGGTGGGCGGGTGCCAGGCGCCGGTGTCGCGGCGGACCTGGGCGCGGATCAGGCCGTCGACGGTGAAGAGGGTCATCTGGGTGGCGGCGGTGACGGCGCCCCGGCGGCCGAACGCGGGGACGGGGTCGGTGAGTCCGTCAGGTCCGTGGGCCTCGCGCAGCTCCGCGAGGGAGGTTCCGTCGGCGCCCGCCCCCAACGCGTCGCCGAGCGCCCCGCCGAGCAGACAGCCCCGCACCCGGGCCCGGAAGTCCTGCTGCTCGGCACGGCCCCACACGGCTGCGGCTGTCGTGGCCACGACGTGCCCTCCCCCGGTCGGCGGTTCGCTGTCGGTTCCCTCGCCGCACTGTAATGGACCGGATGTGCCCGTCCGGGGGACGGAACGTTATGTGTTCCGACGCCCTTCGGTCCGGTTTTGACCACAGTCGGTCAGGTCCCGGGCCCGTCACGGAGGGAGCGGCCTCCTCACTCCGCAGGCAGTACCGGGAGGAGTTCCGGCAGGTGCCCGTCGGAGGCCTCCGCCGCGCGCCGCCGCTCCTCCGGGACCTCCCCGTACAGGGTGGTGCGGGGCTTCGCCGGGCGGCCCGCCGCCTCCGCGATGGCCTCCAGGTCCTTGATCGAGCGGTACGAGCCGTAACTCGACCCGGCCATGCGGGAGATGGTCTCCTCCATCAGGGTGCCGCCCAGGTCGTTGGCGCCCGAGCGGAGCATCTCGGCGGCGCCCTCCGCGCCCAGCTTCACCCAGCTGGTCTGGATGTTGGGGATGTGCGGGTGGAGGAGGAGGCGGGCCATGGCGGTGACCGCGCGGTTGTCGCGGACGGTGGGGCCGGGGCGGGCGATGCCGGCGAGGTAGACGGGCGCGTTGGTGTGGATGAAGGGGAGCGTCACGAACTCCGTGAAGCCACCGGTCTGCTGCTGGACGCGGGCCAGGGTGCGGAAGTGGCCGAGCCAGTGCCGGGGCTGGTCCACGTGCCCGTACATCATCGTGGAGGAGGAGCGCAGGCCCAGCTCGTGGGCGGTGGTGATCACCTCGATCCAGGTGGCGGTGGGCAGTTTGCCCTTGGTGAGGACCCAGCGGACCTCGTCGTCGAGGATCTCGGCGGCGGTGCCGGGGATCGAGTCGAGCCCGGCCTCCTTCGCGGCCGTCAGCCACTCGCGGATCGACAGGCCGGTGCGGGAGGCGCCGTTGACGACCTCCATCGGGGAGAAGGCGTGCACGTGCATGCCGGGGACGCGCTCCTTCACCGCCCGCGCGATGTCGAAGTAGGCGGTGCCGGGCAGGTCGGGGTGGATGCCGCCCTGCATGCAGACCTCCACCGCGCCGACCTCCCAGGCCTGCTGGGCGCGGTCGGCGACCTGGTCGAGGGAGAGGGTGTACGCGTCGGCGTCGGTGCGGCGCTGGGCGAAGGCGCAGAAGCGGCAGCCGGTGTAGCAGACGTTGGTGAAGTTGATGTTCCGGGTGACGACGTACGTGACGTCGTCGCCGGCCACGTCACGGCGCAGGTCGTCGGCGATCCGGGTCAGGGCGTCCAGGGCGGGCCCGTCGGCGTGCAGGAGGGCCAGGGCCTGCGGGTCGGTGAGCCGGGTGGGGTCGTCGGCGGCGACGGCCAGCGCCTCGCGCACGTCGGTGTCGATGCGCTGCGGGACCATCCCGGGGGCGGCGGCCTCGCGCAGCGCCTCCCAGTCCCCGTACACCTCGTCGAAGTCGTCGCGCCGGTCGCCGGTGCGGCCGTCGGTGTCGATGGTGCGGTGCAGGTCGGTGCGGCCGGTGGCGGCGAAGGCCTCGTCGGGCTCCTGCCAGGGCAGGCCGCGCACGGGCGCGTCGGGGTTCGCGAGGCCGGTCCCGGGGTCGGCGAGGGCGCGGACGTGCGGGAGGAGCCGGGGGTCGAGCCAGGGTTCTCCCCGGGTGACGAACTCGGGGTAGACGCAGAGGCGTTCGCGCAGCTCGAAGCCGGCGGCGGCGGAGCGCTCGGCCAGCTCCTCGATCCTCGGCCAGGGGCGCTCGGGGTTGACGTGGTCGATGGTGAGCGGCGAGACGCCGCCCCAGTCGTCGATGCCGGCCGCGATGAGTCGCTCGTACTCGGCGTCGACCAGGTTCGGCGGGGCCTGGAGGCAGGCGGAGGGGCCCATGATGAGCCGGGCGACGGCGACGGTGGCGACCAGGTCGTCCAGCTCGGCGTCCGGCATCCCGCGCATCGCCGTGTCCGGCTTGGCGCGGAAGTTCTGGATGATCAGCTCCTGGACGGAGTGGTACGCGCGGGCGACGCGGCGCAGCGCGAACAGCGACTCGGCCCGCTCCTCCAGGGTCTCCCCGATGCCGAGGAGCAGCCCCGAGGTGAAGGGCACGGAGGAACGGCCCGCGTCCTCCAGGACCCTGAGCCGTACGGCCGGTTCCTTGTCGGGGGACCCGTAGTGGGGGCCGCCGGGCTCGGACCACAGCCGGGTCGCGGTCGTCTCCAGCATCATCCCCATGGAGGGCGCGACGGGCTTGAGGCGCTGGAAGTCGGTCCAGGACAGCACCCCGGGGTTGAGGTGCGGGAGCAGCCCGGTCTCCTCCAGGATCCGGATCGCCATGGCCCGCACGTACGCGATCGTGTCGTCGTAGCCGTGCGCGTCGAGCCACTCGCGCGCCTCGGGCCAGCGGTCCTCGGGCTTGTCCCCGAGCGTGATCAGGGCTTCCTTGCAGCCGAGTTCGGCGCCGCGCCGGGCGACGTCCAGGACCTCGTCGGGCGACATGAACATCCCGTGCCCGGCCCGGCGCAGCTTGCCGGGGACGGTGACGAAGGTGCAGTAGTGGCACTTGTCGCGGCAGAGCCGGGTCAGCGGAACGAACACGCTCTTGGAGTACGTGATGACGCCCGCCCGCCCGGCCGCCTCCAGACCGGCGTCCCGCACCCGCCCGGCGGACGCCACCAGGTCCGCCAGGTCGTCCCCGCGCGCCCGCAGCAGCACGGCGGCCTCGGAGACGTCGAGCGCGACCCCGTCCCTGGCCCGCCTCAGGGCCCGTCGCATGGCGTTCTCGGTGGGACGTGCTGCCTGGTGATCGGTCATGGAGCGAGCATACGAGCGGGCGGGGGGAGGGGGCCCGGGTCCCGGCCCCCCCGCCCCCGGCCCTCGGCGCCGACTCCCAGTACACGGCACCCGGTCAGGCGTTCACAGGTACCGCGCGTACCCGTCGAGCACCCCCAGCACCTCCCCCTCCTCCCCCGGTGGCAGTTGGAGGACGGCCTCCTCGCAGCCGAGGTCCGCGTAGTACGCGAGTTTGTCCGGGTTCGGCAGGACCGCGTACGGGACGACCCGGAGGGCCTTCGGGTCGCGGCCCGCCTCCTCCCAGGCCGTCCGCAGGGCCGGGAGGGCGTCCGCGAGGCCCCGGCCGCCGATCGGCAGCCAGCCGTCGGCCTGCGCGGCGATCTGCGCGAAGAGCTTCGGGCCCGCCGCCCCGCCGAGGAGGATCCGGGGCGCGCCGCCGGCCGGCTTGGGCCAGGCCTCGGAGGCGCGCACGGACTCCCCCGACTCCCCTGCGTACGCGGTGGGTTCGGGGGCCCACAGGGCCTTCATCAGGTCGATCCGGTCGCGGCCGAGCCTCCGGCGGGACGCCCACTCGACGCCGTGGTCGGCGGCCTCCTCCCTGTTCCAGCCGAAGCCGACGCCGAGCGTGAAGCGGCCGCCGGAGAGGTGGTCGAGGGTGGCGACCTGCTTGGCGAGCGCGATCGGGTCGTGCTGGGCGATCAGGGTGATGCCGGTGCCGAGCCCGAGGCGTTCGGTGACGGCGGCGGCCTGCCCGAGGGCGACGAAGGGGTCCAGGGTCCTGCCGTACTCCCGGGGCAGCTCGCCGCCCGCCGGGTAGGGCGTGGTCCGCTCGACGGGGATGTGGGTGTGCTCGGGCAGGTAGAGCCCGGCGAACCCGCGCTCCTCCAGCTCGCGCGCCAGGCGCACCGGAGTGATGGTCTCGTCGGTCAGGAAGATCGTGGTCGAGATCCGCATACCGGCACGGTAGGGGGTGGGGCGGGGTTTTCCGAGGCCCGTGCGGGCGCGCGCACCGGAGAAACCGGCTGCGCCCCTCTCACCCCTCCCCTACCGTGGCCCGGTGCTGAAGCGAATCGAGGCGTACTACGACGCCGTCCCCCGGTCCTCCGCCCGCGCCGAGGAGTTCGGCCCGCTGACCCTCTTCGTACGGGAGGGGGAGGGCTGGCCCTTCTACGCGCGGCCCGCGCTCGGGCACGAGGGGGAGGTCCCGGTCGCGGCCGTGGAGCGGGTGCGGGCCCGGCAGCGGGAGCTGGGGGTGCCCGAGGCCTTCGAGTGGGTCGCGGAGACGGCGCCGGGGCTGCGGGCGGCCGTGGAGGCGAGCGGGCTCGCCGTGCACGAGCACCCGCTGATGCTCCTGGAGGGCGCGCCCCTCACCGTACCGGAGCCCGCGGGCGTCACCGTACGAATGGTGGACGCAGACGATCCGGGCCTGGAGAGCGCCGTCGCCGCCCCGTACGCCGCCTTCGGCTTCCCGCCCGAGCCCGGCACCGCCGAGCGGACCGCCGCCCGGATCACGGCCGGCCTGACCCGGCTCGCTGCGGCCTTCGACGACACGGAGGACGGTACGGCGGGCGGTACGAAGGGGGCCGCCGCCCTCGCGGCCGGGCAGCACCAGCCCGTGGGAGGCGTCTCCGAGGTCGTCGGCGTCGGCACGGTCCCGGCGGCCCGGCGCCGGGGGCTCGGCCTCGCGGTCACGGCCGCCCTGGTGGCGGACGCCCGCGCCCGGGGCGCGGAGCTGGTGTTCCTGTCCGCCTCGGACGCGGACGTGGCCCGGCTCTACGGCCGGCTCGGCTTCCGCACGGTGGCGACCGCCCTCATCGCGGAGCCGGAGGCGTAAAGGCGCGGGACACGGGGCACGGGGCACGGGGATCGTTCCGGGGCCGGGAAAGAATTTCGGGGAAAGTCCTCCGGTCGTGTCACATCCCCGGCCCCCGCTCCGTCGTTGCGGTGAAGGCACACCCCGAACGAGACGCCGAGGAGCGATCACCATGACGCACACCCCCGAGGCCCGCATGACCAACCCCGCCTACGTCCTGTCCGAAGCCGGCCCCGCGATCCAGGGCCTCGTGAAGGCCACCCGCCAGGGCGGGGTCTCGGAGGAGATCCTGGAGCTCGTGCACCTGCGGGCCAGCCAGATCAACGGCTGCGGCTTCTGCGTGGACTACGGCGTGAGGAACGCCCGGAAGGCGGGCGTGAGCGACGAGAAGCTGTTCGCGGTCTCCGCCTGGCGCGAGTCCCCGCACTTCTCGGACGAGGAGCGGGCGGCCCTCGCGCTCGCCGAGCACGCGACCCGCATCGCCGACAGCACGGACGCCGTGCCGGACCCGGTGTGGGACGCGGCGGCCGACCACTTCGACGAGAAGCAGCTCGCCTCGATCGTGCTGATGATCAGCCTGACGAACTTCTTCAACCGGCTGAACGTCACCGTCCGGCAGCCGGCCGGCGTGGCGATCTGACCGTACGGGGCCGTCCCGGCGAGGTCGTAACCGGACCCGCCCGCCCCGCGTTGGAGCGGGCATGAAGAGGATCCTCACCGCCGTGGCCCTGACCGCTTTCGCCGCCGCCGGTGCCGCGGGGGCCGCCGGCACCGCGGCCGCCGACACCGGCGGCGTGAACCTGCCCTCGGTCGTCCCGCTCAGCGGCGTCCTGGACCCCGGGGCCACACCGGCCGGCACGCCCGGCCTGCCGCCCGCGAACGCGGCGGTGGAGCGGCTGCTGCCGAAGCTCTGAGCCCCTGTACGTTGCTGGACGTACGAAGGCGGCGGGACCCCCCACGGGCCCGCCGCCTTCGCGTCTTCCGCGACTCAGGAGTACGCCGGTCCGCTCAGTCGGCCACCACCAGGGACGGGGTCTCCCTGGTCAGGACCTCGCCGCGGAAGAAGGCGGGGCTGCGGCGCTGCATGACCAGCATGATCACCACGCCGAGGAGCAGCAGGCCGACGCCGATCACGAAGACCGAGCCCATGCCGAGGACGGCGGAGCCGGAGCCGTACGCCGGGTCCCACATGTCGTACAGGGTCTTGCCGAAGACGGCGGTGAGCATGAGGCCGCCGAGCAGCGGCATCAGGCCCTTGAAGGCGAAGTCCCGGAAGGAGCGGAACAGCTCCTTGCGGAAGTACCGGACGCAGGCGAAGGCCGTCAGCGCGTAGTAGAAGCAGATCATCAGGCCGAGGGCGTAGATGGTGTCGACCAGGACGTGCTCGCTGACCAGGGTCATCACGGTGTAGAACGCGCCGGTGGCGACGCCCGCCACGATCGTGGCCCGGCCGGGGGTCTTGAAGACCGGGTGGACCTCGGTGAAGGACTTCGGCAGCGCCTCGTACGTGGACATCGCGAGGACCGTGCGGGCGACCGGGATGAAGGTCGTCTGGAGGCTCGCGGCGGCGGAGGCCAGGACCGCGACGAAGAGCAGGACGCCGAGGGTGGGGCCCATGACCGGGCCGGCGAGGGCGGCGAAGACGTTGTCGGAGGTCTCCGGGTTGGCGAGGCCGAGGCCCTGCTCGCCGGAGCCGACGGCCATCTGGGCGGCGATGCCGGTGGCCAGGTACGAGCCGACCAGGACGACCATCGCGATGAGGGCGGCGCGGCCGGGGGTCTTCTCGCTGCCGGTGGTCTCCTCGTTGGTCGCCATGCAGGCGTCCCAGCCCCAGTACATGAAGATCGAGAGCGAGAGTCCGGCCGTGAAGGCGGCGAAGGACTGCACCGCGAAGGGGTTCATCCAGGACCAGGAGAAGTCGACCGAGGTCTCGAACGAGCCGGCCTTGGTGAGGGCCATGCCGACGAAGACGGCGAGGACGACGAGCTGGAGGCCGACGAGGGCGTACTGGACGCCCTTGGTGGCGGTCATGCCGCGGTAGCTGATCGCGGTGGCGGCGGCGATGAGGGTGAGGCAGGTGACGATGTGGACGGCCTTGTTGCCGTCGAGGGCGGCGACGGACTCGCTGCCGGTGATCTCGCCCGCGAGGAGCCAGAAGTACGAGGTGGCGACGCCGGCCAGGTTGGAGAGCACGATGATCGTCGCGATCACCAGGCCCCAGCCGCACATCCAGCCGATCTTGGGCCCGAAGGCCTTCACGGTCCAGGTGAAGGAGGTGCCGCAGTCCGGCATGGCCTTGTTGAGCTCCCGGTACGCGAAGGCGACGAGGAGCATCGGGAGGAAGCCCGCGAGGAAGACGGCGGGCATCTGGAGCCCGACCTCGCCGGCGGTGGAGCCGAGCGTCGAGGTCAGACAGTAGACGGGGGCGACGGTGGAGACGCCGATGACGGCGCTGCCGAGGAGGCCGACGGAGTTCCCGCCGAGGCCTTTGGTGCGCACGCCGTGGGTGTCGCCCGGGGCGTCGACGCCCCTTACCGTGTCTCCGGCCAGCGGCCGTGCTTCCACCTGAGTCATGAACAGGACGTTAAATGCTGCGGTTTCCCTACCCGAAAGATTGAAATCCGCGTGACCGGTCGATTACCGCCTTGCATTGATGGGGTCTGAGCGGGCACTCGCCAATGATTGAAAGATCGACCAACCGGACCACCCGACCAACCGGTAGGTCCGTCGATCGGCGTCCGATATGCGGGAACCGCAGCGTGGCCCGAAATGTCCGTTTCTAAATTTTCCCGAGGAAATTTTCGTGGGCCGGGCTCGGGGGCCGGGGGGTGCCACCAGGGGCTTCGGCGGGGAGAGAGCGGGGGCGGGGCGTGCGGCGGGGTCCGGTCGCCCCCCGCCCGTCTCCCGGCGAGATGCTGCCCGCCCCCGCCGAGACGCCGGCCGACGCCCCGTACAACGGTCCGGCAACGCCCCCGCTCCGGCCGACCCGATGCTGACGGACTCCCCCCGGACAAGGCAGACTGTCCCGGGCGAAACCAGCGGTACGGCAGGGGGAGCTATGGACCGTGAGGACGGGCCGCGAGTCCCGGCGCAGCGGGCTGCGGAAACGGGCGGGAACGCCCCGGCAGCCCTGGAAAGCCCGGCGGGTACGGAGGCCGCGGCAGGTACGGAGGCCCCGGCCGGGGCGGACGAGGGCGCGGACGCGCACCGCGGCGCGGGCAACGGCAACGGGGCGCTGCGCTTCGGGGTGCTCGGCCCCGTACGGGCCTGGCGGGGCGGCGAGGCCGTGCCCACCGGGTCGCCGCAGCAGCGCGCCCTGCTCGCCGCCCTCCTCCTGCGCGGCGGCCGCACCGCCACCGCCGCCGAGCTGATCGACGCCCTCTGGGGCGAGGAACCGCCCTCACAGGCCCTCGCCGCCGTCCGCACCTACGCCTCCCGGCTCCGCAAGGCCCTCGGCCCCGAGGTCCTGGTCAGCGAGTCCGGCGGCTACGCCCTGCGCGCCTCCGCCGCCGTACTCGACCTCACCGCCGCCCAGGAGCTGGCCGGCGAGGCCGAGAAGCTGCGGGCGGGCGGGGACCGCGCGGCGGCCCGGGCGCGGCTCGCCGAGGCCCTCGACCTGTGGGACGGCGAGGTCCTGGCCTCCGTGCCCGGCCCGTACGCCGAGGCCCAGCGCACCCGCCTGGAGGAGTGGCGGCTCACCCTCCTGGAGACCCGGCTCGACATCGACCTGGAGGTCGGCGCGCACGCCGAGGCCGTCTCCGAGCTGACCGCGCTCACCGCCGCGCACCCGCTGCGCGAGCGCCTGCGCGAACTGCTCATGCTGGCGCTCTACCGCGGCGGACGGCAGGCCGAGGCGCTCGCCGTGTACGCCGACACGCGCCGGCTCCTCGCCGACGAGCTGGGCGTCGACCCGAACCCCGAGCTCTCCCGGCTCCAGCAGCGCATCCTGCGGGCCGACGCCGAGCTGGCCCGGCCCGTCGAGGAGCCCGCCCCGGCCGCCGCGCCCGTCGCGCGCCCGGCGCAGCTGCCGGCGACCGTGCCGGACTTCACGGGCCGCGCCTCCTTCGTACGGGAGCTGGGCGCCCGGCTCGCCACCGCCGAGGGGCACGTCATGGCGGTCTCGGCGCTCGCGGGCATCGGCGGCGTCGGCAAGACGACCCTCGCCGTGCACGTGGCCCACGAGGCGCGGCCGCACTTCCCGGACGGGCAGCTGTACGTCGACCTCCAGGGCGCCGGGTCCCGGGCCGCCGCGCCCGAGACCGTCCTCGGCTCCTTCCTGCGCGCGCTCGGCACCCCGGACTCGGCCATCCCCGACTCGCTGGACGACCGGGCCGCGCTCTACCGCTCCACGCTCGACGGGCGCCGGGTCCTGGTCCTCCTGGACAACGCCCGCGACGCGGCCCAGATCCGCCCGCTCCTTCCCGGTACGGCGGGCTGCGCGGCGCTGGTCACCAGCCGGATCCGGATGGTGGACCTGGCCGGGGCGCACCTGGTCGACCTGGACGTGATGTCCCCGGAGGAGGCGTTGCAGCTCTTCACCCGGATCGTGGGCGAGGAGCGGGTGCGGGCCGAGCGGGAGGCCGCGCTCGACGTGGTCGCGGCCTGCGGCTTCCTGCCGCTGGCCATCCGCATCGCCGCGTCCCGGCTGGCGGCCCGCCGCACCTGGACGGTGTCGGTCCTGGCGGCGAAGCTGGCGGACGAGCGGCGGCGGCTCGACGAGCTCCAGGCGGGGGACCTGGCGGTCAAGGCGACGTTCGAGCTGGGCTACGGGCAGCTGGAGCCGGCCCAGGCGCGCGCCTTCCGCCTCCTCGGCCTGGCCGACGGGCCGGACATCTCGCTCGCGGCGGCGGCCGCCGTCCTGGACCTGCCGCTCTGGGACACGGAGGACCTCCTGGAGGCCCTGGTCGACACCTCCCTGCTCGAATCGGCGGCCCCGGGCCGCTACCGGTACCACGACCTGGTCCGGCTCTACGCACGCGCGTGCGCGGAGAGGGACGAGCAGCCGCCGTCGGAGAAGGAGGCGGCGCTCTCCCGGCTCCTCGACTTCTACCTGTCGACCGCCGCCCGCGTGTACGCCATCGAGCGCCCCGGCGACCGGCTCGTGGACCACCTGGAGCCCACCGAGTACGACGGCCTGTCCTTCACCGACCGCCACGAGGCCCAGGACTGGCTCTACGCCGAGGCCAACTGCCTCCTGGCCACGGTCCGCCGGTCCGCCGCCTCACCGGCGACGCTGCGGCGGGGGGTGGACCTGCTGTGGGCGTCGCTGGACCTCGGCGAGTCGGGGGCGAACTCCAAGGAGTTCGAGGCCACGGGCGTCGTCGTGCGCGACGCCGCCCGCACCCGCGCGGACGCCAGGACCGAGGGCCGCGCCCTCATGGTCCTCGCGGGCGTCCACCACACGGCGGGCCGCTTCAAGGAGGCGGACCGCGACGCCGAACTCGCGCTGCCGCACGCGGAACGGGCCGGGGACCCGGTGCCGGCCTGCTGGTCCGCCAACGCGCGGGGGATCATCGCGCTGTACCAGAACCGCTTCGCGGAGGGCGAGCAGCACCTCACCCGGGCGATCGAGCGCTTCCGCGGGATCGGGGACGAGCCGGGGGAGGCGAGCGCCCTCTGCAACCTGTCGCGCATCCACCTGGCCATGGGCCGTACGTCGAGCGCCATAGCCCTCGCCAGGCAGGGCACCCGCATCTACGACGCGATGGGGCACGCCCTCCGGGGCGCCAACGGGCGGTACGCCCTCGGTCTCGCCCTCACCCAGGACAACCAGCTCGCCTCGGCGGCCGAACACCTCCGCGAGGCGCTGGCGGTCTTCGCCGACAGCCGGCAGCGGCTGTGGGAGGGCATGACCCTCTTCCGGCTGTCCGAGGTGGACCTCGCCGCGCGCCGGCACGCACAGGCGGCGTCGAACGCCGAGATGGCCCTCACCGTGCTGCGGGGCATCGGCGGCGAGTGGCGTCGGGGCAACGTCCTCACCGTCCTGGGCCGGGGCCTCTTCGGCATCGGGCAGAGCGGCCGGGCGGTGGTCTGCTGGCAGGAGGCGCTGGGCATCTTCGAGGGCCTCGGCGCTCCGGAGGCCGACGAGGTCCGCGCGCTCCTCGTCCCCGCGACGGCCGCGTGACCGCGGCTGCCAGGGCGTTCATCGTTCGTTTATCGCCGCACGGCATGCTCTTCCCCATGACGAGCCGTCGCGTCGGGGGGCAGACGGATCGTCGGTGAGGGCCACCACCCGGGAGTACTAGGGTGATCGGCCCCGGAGATTCGCCCGGCTGTCCAACGGGGGAACGGCCGGGCGAATCTCCTCACGACACGGACATCACACGCAGGAGTTGACGAGCATGACCGATTCGATCAAGCAGGACCCGATCACCACCAAGGACATGCACGCCACCTCGGAGCCCGCGGTCGGCGCGATCACCGCGAAGATCACCGGCCCGGCCGACGAGGCCGTCACCACCAAGGACATGCACGCCACCTCGGAGCCGGCGATCGGCGCGATCACCGAGAAGGTCACGGGCGACGAGGAGCACGTGGCGAAGCCGGCCGACTAGTCCACTCCCGACGGGGAACGGTCGCGGCGGCGACTTCGGGGGAGCCGCCGGGGCCGGACGGGTCCGGTCGACGGGGGAGCACACGGGCTCGGGGGACGTCCGGCGGAACCAGGGGGGATCCGCCCGACAGGGCCCGTGCGCGACGCGGTCGGACCACCGCACAGGAAGGGGTCGGGCAACTGCCCGGCCCCTTCGGCACGTCCGGCTACGGGCGCGCGTCGAGGCGGTGCCGGAGCGAGCCGTCCGGGCCGAAGACGTCCATCAGGTAGCCCCGTTCGAGGGAGACGCCCTCCTCGCGCTCCAGGTAGCCGGCGACCGAGACCTCGAGCGCGTCGAACCGCCCGGCGTCCCGTTCCTCCCCGCGCGTCCACACGGTCACCAGGGGAACGCCCCCGGGGCCGGCGGCCCGCTGGATCCCGTACACGTCCTCCGCCCCGCCGGACCGGCGGTAGCGCTCGGCGGTCCGGGACGCCTCGTCGGGGGCGGCGGTGGCGGTGACCGTGGGCCCGGGGGTGACGCTCGGGTCCCGGCGGTCCGGGTCCGCGTCCCGGGAGGTCGCCGGGGAGCAGCCGGAGACCAGGAGGACGCTTCCGAGGCAGACCGCCAGGGCCGCCGGACGGGTGAGGGAACGCATCGGGTCATTGTCGTGGGGGTACGCGCGGGCCACCAGGCCCCGCCGCCGGAACGGCTCGATTCCGACGGCCCGCACCCGTCCCCGGGCCGCGTGGCGGGTCCCTCCGACCCGGCGTAGCGTCGGGAGCGAGAGCCGGACCACCCTGGAGGCCGCTTCGATGATCCGCAACGTCGCCGGCGCCGTCCTGGCTCTCGCCGGAGCGACGGCCGCCGTTCTGAGCCCCTTCCGTGCCTGGTACGACGGCCGTCACGGGCGCGACTACGCCCTGGACGAGCTGTTCACCGGCATCAGCGAGGCGAAGGCCGACCTCTGGTGGTCGCTCCTGCTGCCCTTCGCCTTCGCCGCCCTCCTCACCCTCGTCGGCCTGGTGCTCCGCTCCCGGCTCCTCGTCGCCCTCGCCGGGCTCGTCGTCCTCGGCTTCACCGTCTTCTGGATGGTCCGCGTCGGGCAGTACGAGGGCAGCCTCACCGTCGGCGGGGACGGCACGGGCCTCGGCGACGGGGTCGCGAACGCCCTCGGCGGCGGGATCCTGCTGCTGCTCGGCGCGCTCGTGATGTCGGGGCGGAGACGGAAGAGGGAGCGGCGGGAGGACCGGCGGGAGGTCTTGAGGGAGCCGGAGGAACCGAGGGCGTACGCGCCCCCGTCGGGGCCCGACCCCCGCGCGACGCCCGTGTCCGACCCGTACGGGGCGCCCGCGGGCGATCCCCGGGAGGCCTCCTCCCCCGGCCCCTACGACCCGTACGACCCCTACGGGTCCGAGCCGACCCGGACCTTCGACGTCCCCGGACAGGGCCGGGACCGGGATCAGGGCCGGGAGTGGGGTCAGGGGCCGGATCAGGGCCAAGACCCGGACCGGGACCGGGGCCCGGACCAGGGCGGGCCCGGCACCGGGCCCCGCTGAGCCGCCGGGCCGCCGGTCGGCCGGTCGTCAGCGGGGCGCCGCCGCCCCCCGCCCCGTCGCCGTGCCCTTCACCGCGTCCAGCGCGTACACGCAGCGGTCCTTGCTGCACGCGTACACCACCCCGCCCTTCGCCACCGGCGAACCCGTGATCTCGCCGCCGGTCGCGAGCTTCCAGCGCAGCTGCCCGCCGGTCGCGTCCAGGGTGTACAGGACGTGGTCGGCCGAGCCGAAGTGGATCCGGCCGTCCGCGACCACCGGGGAGCCGACCAGCTCGCCGCCCGCCGCGAACCGCCACCGGGGCGTGCCGGTGACCGCGTCGAGCGTGTAGAGCGCGCTGCCGCTGCCCACGTGCACGTTGCCGTCCGCGACGAGCACCGGCTCGGCCGACTGGCGCTGCTCGGTCGCGATCCGCCAGCGGTCCTGCCCGGTGGTGGCGTCGAGCGCGTACACCGTGCCCAGGTGGTCGGCGAGGTACACCCCGCCGCCGGTGACGGCCGGGCCCGGCGCGAAGGCCGGCGGGGAGAGGAAGACAGCCGGCGCCTCGAAGTGCCAGCGGACGTGCCCGGCCGCGATGTCGATCGACAGGACCCGGGTCCCGGCCG
The DNA here is from genome assembly GCF_009299385.1 of Streptomyces cinereoruber. Lineage (NCBI taxonomy): Bacteria > Bacillati > Actinomycetota > Actinomycetes > Kitasatosporales > Streptomycetaceae > Streptomyces > Streptomyces cinereoruber. Next base: position 3,399,700 of record NZ_CP023693.1, read on the forward strand.
CCACGTACACGTAGCCGTCCTCGGCCGGGGCCACCCGTACGGGTACTCCCCCGCAGGAGGCGGCGTCCCCGATCGGGTACGACCAGCGCTCCGCCCCGGTCCGCGCGTCGAGGGCCCACAGCCGGGCGTCCCGCCACACGTACACGGTGTCGCCGTGCACGACGGGCCCCGCCTCCGGGGTCTCGAAGTCGGTCTGGGCCCCGGTGACCTCCCACAGCTTGGCGCCGTTGGAGGCCTCCCAGCCCTGGACCCCGCCACCGCGCGTCCCGGTGACGACCGTGCCCCGGTCGACCTTGAGCGCGTACACCCAGGCGTCGGTGCGCAGCCGCCAGCGCTCGCCGCCGTCGCCGGCGTCGAGGGCGTACAGGGTGGGCCCGTCGGAGGCGTGGATGCGGCCCCCGGCGACGGCCATGGACCAGGCCACGTCCCGGGTCTTGAACTGGCGCCGGCCGCTGCCCGTGTCCAGGGCGTGCACCTCGAAGGAGGTGACGTACAGCAGGTCGCCGTCGACGACCGGGGTTCCCCAGACGTCGTTGGACATGCGGAAGCGCCAGGGCCGCCAGTGGCCGGGCTCCGGCGGGGGCGGGGTCGGCTCGGCCCCCTGCGCGGGCACGTTCAGCGGGCGGGAGCCGGGCGCCGGGCCGGGCTCGGCGCCGTGCGGGCCGCCGCCGGGCGGCCTGATCCAGCCGGTCGCGGGGCCCGCGTCGGCGCCCCGGCCGACGGCGAGCGCCGCCCGGGTGTCGGCGACCCGGGGGCCGGGGCCGATGGGCACGGTCCCGCCGCCGAGCCGCACGGGGCCGCCCGCGCTCCCGGCGGGGCCCGCGTGCCGGCCGCCGGCCGGGGCGGGCTCGGGCCGGCCGCCGTTCCCGGGCCCGCGGTCCGGGCCGTACGGGTCGGGGAACGGGCCCGGCGGGTCCGCCGGCGGCGGGGGCACGGGCGGGACGGGCGGCGCGGCCACCGGCCGGTTGCCGCCGCGCCGCCGCTCGATCATGGCGGTGGCGCTCAGCGGCAGCCAGGCCGAGGCCGTGCCGCTGTCGTCGCTGCCGGGACCGAAGAGGTGCGGGGCGAGCTGGGCCTGGAGGTCGGCCGGGCTGGGCCGCCGGGCCACGTCCATCTGCATGCAGGACTCGATGAGGGGCCGCAGCTCGTCGGGCAGGCCCTCCAGGTCGGGGCCCTCGCGGAGCAGCATGAAGACGGTCTCGACCGGGTTGGCGCCGTGGTAGGGCGCGTGGCCGGTGGCGGCGAAGACCAGCATCGAGCCCAGCGAGAAGATGTCGCTGGCGCCGGTGACGCTGCGCGAGTCGCGGGCCTGCTCGGGCGACATGTAGGCGGGGGTGCCGACGGCGACGTTGGTCATGGTCAGGCGCGTGTTGGAGACGCCGGACGCGATGCCGAAGTCGATCACCCGGGGGCCGTCCTCGACGACGAGGACGTTGGAGGGCTTGAGGTCGCGGTGGACCAGGCCCGCCCCGTGGATGGACTGGAGGGCCTCGGCGACGCCGGCCGCGAGCCAGCGCACGGCCTGGGCCGGGAGCGGCCCGCACTCGTTCACTATCTCTTCGAGGGAGGGCGCCGGTACGTAGGCGGTGGCCAGCCAGGGCACGGCGGCGCGCGGGTCGGCGTCGACGACGGCGGCCGTGTAGAAGCCCGAGACGGCCCGGGCGGCCTCCACCTCCCGGGTGAAGCGGACCCGGAACAGCTGGTCCTCCGCGAGCTCCGTGCGCACGGTCTTGATCGCCACGCGCCGGCCCGAGGCCGAGCGCGCGAGATAGACCAGGCCCATTCCGCCCGCGCCGAGCCGGCCCAGCACCTCGAAGGGCCCGATGCGTCTCGGGTCGTGCTGCGTCAGCTGCTCCACTTGCCTGCCACCTCCCCGTACGGGCCATGAGGGTACAGCCCCGTGGCCCTGATTCTTCCTGTCCGGCGGCCCGGTGGCGAACCCGGGGGCGGATCGGGGTGTCGCCCGGTACGGGGGGCGGGCCGGTACGGGGTGCCCCGGGCGGGACGGGTGCGGGCTTACCGGTCGGTACCGTCCGATTCCGGTGCGGTGCGGGGTGCGGTCGCCGGTCCGTCCTCCGGCTCGGCGAGCACCGCGAAGAGGGCGCCCTGATTGTCGCGGAGGACGGCGACGCGGCCGTGCGGGGTGTCGCGGGCCGGGGCGACGACCCGGCCGCCGAGCCGGACGGTGGTGTCGCAGGCCCGGTCGCAGTCCTCGACGCAGAAGTAGGTGAGGACGTGGCCGGGCATCTCGGCGGGGAAGTCGTCGGTGATCACGGCCCGGCCGCCGAAGGCGCTGTCGTCGCCGGGCCGGGAGCCGGGCGGCGACCAGATCCGGTAGTCGAGGTCGGGGCCCGCGCCCTCCTCCTCGGGGTCGGCCTGGCGGCCGAGGTAGCCGAAGACGGTGGCGTAGAAGGTGTCGACGGCGTCGGGGCGGCGCGTGTACACCTCCATCCAGCAGAAGGCGCCCGGCTCGTTCACCGCCGCGAAGCCGTCGTCGTCGCCCGCCTGGCGGAGGCCGAAGACGGCGCCGCCGGGGTCGGCGGCGAGCGCCAGGACGCCGAAGGGGCCGACGGGGTACGGGTCCATGACCATCCGGCCGCCGGCGGCCCTGATCCGGGCGGCGAGGGTGCCGGCGTTCTCGGTGGCGAGGTAGACGGTCCAGGTGGTGGGCATGCGGCCGTCCCGCTTGGGCACGAGCCCGGCGACCCGGCGCCCGCGCAGCAGGGCCTCGTCGCGGTCGGGGTCGAAGGTCCAGCCGAAGAGCTCGCCGTAGAAGCGCTTGCCCGCCTCCAGGTCGGGGAGCTGCGCGTCCACCCAGCACGGGGTGCCCTCAGTACGTACGGCCATGGCTCCACGCTAGGACGGCGGCACCGGCCGCGCGCGACCCGGCGGGCGGGCGGAGGGGCGGTCCGGCGGGGTGGGACCCTTGTGGTGCTTGGGTTGTCCACCGAAGTTGTCCACAGACTGTTCATAACTCTATTCGGGTACGGGATCCCCCGTTCGGCCCTCGCGCCCCCGGCACCGCCCGCCCCTCCCCGGCGCCGAGATTGGCTCAATACCGACCGTCCCCTTCCCCTCACCCTCCGCGCCGCACCCGCGCCCACCTCGCACAATGCGGACGCACGGGGGTGCACCCCATTTGCAGTCGGCCGAATCGCGCCCCGAGGCCCCGTCGGTAAGCTGACGGCATGACAGGACAAGTACGCACCGTCGACGGCCGCGTGGCCGGTCGACGCGGTCAGGCGACGCGGCAGAAGCTGCTCGACTGCCTCGGTGAGATGCTCAGCTCCTCGCCCTACCGGGACGTCAAGGTCATCGACGTGGCCCGCAAGGCGGGTACTTCACCCGCGACGTTCTATCAGTACTTCCCGGACGTCGAGGGGGCGGTTCTGGAGATCGCGGAGGAGATGGCGAAGGAGGGCGCCGGCCTCGCCGACCTCGCCTCCGGCCGCTCCTGGGTCGGCAAGGCCGGCTGGCAGTCCTCCGAGGAACTGGTCGACGGCTTCCTGGACTTCTGGCGGAAGCACGACGCGATCCTCCGCGTCGTGGACCTCGGCGCGGCCGAGGGAGACAAGCGGTTCTACAAGATCCGGATGAAGCTCCTGAACTCGGTCACCAACTCCCTGACGGACGCGGTGAAGGAGCTCCAGGCCAAGGGCAAGGTCGACAAGGACGTCAGCCCCGCCGCGATGGCCGGCTCCCTGGTGACGATGCTGGCCGCGGTCGCGGGGCACCAGAAGGGCTTCCAGACCTGGGGCGTGAAGCAGGCCGAACTCAAGCCGAACCTGGCCCTGTTGGTGCACCTGGGCATCACCGGCAAGAAGCCGACCAGATAGCCGAACCCCTCCTTCACCCGTCCTGTCGCCGACGCCGGCGGCGGCCCGCACCCACGGACCGCCGCCGGCGTCGCCGTCTCTGCCGCCCCCCGTGACTACCGTGACCCCATGACGACCGACTTCGACCGCGCCCTGCGCTCCCTGCGGGTCTGGGACACCGCGCTGCCCGCCTTCGACCCGGCGGGCGCCCCGCCCGGGCCGCTGGCCCTCTTCCACGACTGGTTCACGGCGGCGGTCGCGGCCGGGCAGTCCGAGCCGCACACCCCCTTCCTGGCCACCGCGGACGAGGACGGCCGCCCCGACGTGCGGGTGGTGATGCTGCACGGCGCCGACGCGCGCGGCTGGCACTTCGCCTCGCACTCCACCAGCGCCAAGGGCCGCCAGCTCGCCGCCCGCCCGGAGGCCGCGCTCGGCTTCTACTGGCCGGTCCAGGGCCGCCAGGTCCGGGTCAGGGGCCGTGTCGCCACCGGCACCCCCGAGGAGGCGTACGAGGACCTCCACGCCCGCACCACCGGCGCCCTCGCGGCCGCCCTGGTGGGCCGGCAGAGCGAGGTCCTGGACTCCCCGGAGACCCTGGCGGAGGCGAGCGCGGCGGCCTGGCACCGGGCGGAGGCGGAGCCTGACGCCCCGGCCCCCACCTGGACCCCGTACACGGTCGAACCGGACGAGGTCGAGTTCTTCCAGGGCGACGAACGCCGCCGCCACGTCCGCCTCCGCTACCGCCGCGACCCGTCGTCGCCCGACGGCTGGACCCGTGAACTCCTCTGGCCGTAAAGCCCGTCGACCGCCCCCTACTCGCTCCCCGCCGGATACATCTCCTCGACCTCCCGCGTGAAGTCCCGGAGCACCGCGCCCCGCCGGAGCTTCAGGGACGGGGTCAGGTGGCCCGAGGTCTCCGAGAAGTCGGTGGTCAGGACGCGGAAGGCGCGGATGGACTCGGCGCGGGAGACGAGCCGGTTGGCGTCGTCCACGCCCCGCTGGAGGGCGGCGAGCAGTTCCTCGTCGCGGGTCAGTTCCCAGAGCGCCAGGTGCTCCTTGCCCCGCATCCGCCGCCAGTGCGACAGGCCCTCGTGGTCCAGGGTGATCAGGGCCGTGACGTACGGGCGGTCGTCGCCGAGCACCATGCACTGGGCGACCAGCGGGTGCGCCCGCAGCCAGTCCTCCAGCGGGGCGGGGGCCACGTTCTTGCCGGCCGAGGTGACGATGAGGTCCTTCTTGCGGCCGGTGATCCGCAGGTAGCCGTCGGCGTCGAGCGAGCCCAGGTCGCCGGTGGGGAACCAGCCGTCGTCGGTGTACGGCACGGCCGCCCCGCGCCGCGCGTCCCAGTACCCGGCGAAGACGTGGCCGCCCCTGAGCCAGACCTCGCCGTCGTCGGCGATCCGGACGGCGGTGCCCGGCAGCGGCCAGCCGACGGTCCCGGTGCGCGGGCGGCGCGGCGGGGTGACCGTGGAGGCGGCCGTGGTCTCCGTCAGGCCGTACCCCTCGAAGACCTCGACGCCCGCGCCCGCGAAGAACTCCGCGAGCCGGGCGCCGAGCGGGGAGCCGCCGCAGATCACGTACTTCACGCGTCCGCCGAGCGCGTTCCGTATCCGCCGGTAGACCAGCGGGTCGTAGAGCGCGCGGGCGGCGCGCAGCGGCAGCGAGGGCGAGGCCTCCTGGCCGTAGCGGCGGGCGACCCGGGCGGCCCGGTCGAAGGAGGCGGCCCTGCCGCCGCGTTCGGCGGTGGCGCGGGCGGTGTTGAAGACCTTCTCCAGGACGTACGGGATGGCCAGGAGGAAGGTGGGCCGGAAGGCGGCCAGGTCGGCGAGGAGGCCGTCGCCCTCGACGGAGGGCGCGTGCCCGACCCGCACCCGGGCGCGCACGCAGCCGACGGAGACCATCCGCCCGAAGACGTGCGAGAGCGGCAGGAAGAGGAGGGTGGCGGGGGGCTCCTTGGTCTCCGAGACGAAGACGGGGTGGAGGAGCCGGACGGCGTTGTCGACCTCGGCGAAGAAGTTGGCGTGGGTGAGGGCGCAGCCCTTGGGGCGGCCGGTGGTGCCGGAGGTGTAGACGAGGGTGGCGATGGTCTCGGGGGTGAGCAGCCCCCGGCGGGCGGCGACGGCCTCGTCGGAGACCCGCTCCCCCGCCCGGCGGAGCAGTTCGACGGCGCCGGTGTCGATCGCCCAGAGGTGGGCCAGGCCGGGGAGCTGACGCCGTTCGGCGGCGACGAGCCGGGCCTGCTCGGGGTCCTCGACGACGCAGGCGGCGGCGCCGGAGTCCTGGAGGATCCAGCGGGTCTGGAAGGCGGAGGAGGTGGGGTAGATCGGGACGGTGACGAGTCCGGCGGCCCAGGCGGCGAAGTCGAGCAGGGTCCACTCGTAGGTGGTGCGGGCCATGAGGGCGAGCCGGTCGCCCGGCTGGAGGCCGTGGGCGACGAGGCCCTTGGCGACGGCGTGCACCTCGGCGGCGAAGACGCCGGCCGGGACGTCGTACCACTCGCCCTCCGGTCCCTTGCGGGAGAAGAGGGGGGTGTCGGGGTCCTGGCGGGCGTTGTCGTAGGGCAGGTCGGCGAGGGAGCCGCGGGCGATCCGGGGGGCCAGGGCGGGGACGGAGACCTCCCGCACCTCCCCGTCGACCAGGAGCTTGTGCGGTTCGACCGGCTCGGTCCCGGCTGCGGCGGTGACGACGGACACGTGCGGCTCCTCGGTCTTCGCGACGAACTGGGACGTGCGGGGCGTACGAGGTGTGCGGGGACGTGCGGGGACTGCGGGACGTACAGAGACGTACAGGGACGTGCGGGCTAGCGGGACGTACGGGCGAGCGGGGCCGAACCGGTGTGCCGTACAGGCGCGTTGAAGCCCCCGCCGATTTAACCAGTCAGTAACCTTACTGTGCGGTAAGGCTCAACGGGGAGACCAGCGCTCGCTTTTCATGAGGTTCCCGAGCCCGGCCCAGGCGAAGTTCATCAGCGTCGCGGCCGCCTCCTTCGCCGTCACGCCCGGCGTCTCGTTCGCCCAGGTCGCCAGGGACTCCGCCGAACCGACCAGGGCCTGCGCGAGCGCGGTCACGTCCCGCTCCGTGATCGTCGCGGCTCCGTGCGCCTCACGCGCCGCCTCGCCGATGAGCCCCGCCACGTAGACCGCGATCTCCTCCCGCATCCGGGACGCCTCGGTCGCGAACGGCTCGCCCTGCGTCCGGGCCTGCCGGCTCAGCACCACCCAGGAGTCGGGGTGCTCGGCGGCGTACGTGAAGAAGGCGAGCAGTCCCGCCCACAGCCGCTCGTCGGGCGGCAGCTCCCGGCCCTCGACCCCGGCGGCCACGGCGGCGAGCAGCGCCTCGGCCTCCCGCCGGATGCAGGCGGTGAAGAGCTCCTCCTTGGAGTTCAGATAGAGGTACACCAGCGGCTTGGAGACCCCGGCGAGCTCGGCGATCTCGTCCATGGAGGCCGTCTGGTACCCGTGCCGCGCGAAGCTCCGCACGGCCGCGTCCAGCATCTGCCGCTCCCTCACGGCACGCGGCAGCCGCCGCGCCTTCGCACCGTCGGCCATGACGCCCACTCCCTGCTTCCCGCCGCTTCCAAGATCTTTCGAACACCCCCGGAGCAGCCTAGGGCCTGTCCGGCGGATCAGGGTCGGGCAGGACGCGGCGTCCGGTGCATGGGGTCTCCCCGGGCCCGCAAGGGCCCGGGGGAAGGCTCGCAAGGCGCCGGAGCGGGTCGATGGCGGAGCTGTCGGGCCGTTTCGGCAACGCGGCGTGGGGGCACCTCCCGTGCCCGAAGGGCTACGGGGGAGCCGTGCCGGGCGTCGCGGCCCCGGCCGTGATCCGCCGGACAGACCCCGGTGCCCCCGCCCGGCAGGGGACGGGGGCACCAGGAGCCGTTACGTGTCGGTCAGGCCGCGACCAGGACCTTCTCGTCCTCGGTCCGCGTCTCGGTCGGGTCGTCGATCGGGGACGACGAGGCGTTCTCGTACGCGGTGTGGTCGAGGATCTTCTCGCGGGCGGCGACGATCACCGGGATCAGCGCCTGGCCCGCGACGTTCGTGGCGGTGCGCATCATGTCGATGATCGGGTCGATCGCCATCAGGAGGCCGACGCCCGCGAGCGGGAGGTCCAGGGTGGAGAGGGTCAGGGTCAGCATCACGGTCGCGCCGGTCAGGCCGGCCGTGGCCGCCGAGCCGACCACCGAGACGAAGGCGATCAGGAGGTAGTCCTGGATGCCGAGCTGCACGTCGAAGATCTGCGCGATGAAGATCGCGGCGAGCGCCGGGTAGATCGCGGCGCAGCCGTCCATCTTGGTGGTGGCGCCGAACGGGACGGCGAAGGAGGCGTACTCCTTCGGGACGCCGAGGCGCTCGGTGACCTTCTGGGTGAGCGGCATGGTGCCGACCGAGGAGCGGGAGACGAAGGCCAGCTGGATGGCCGGCCAGGCGCCCTTGAAGAACTGGACCGGGCTGACCTTGGCGACGGTGGCGAGCAGCAGCGGGTAGACGCCGAAGAGGACGATCGCGCAGCCGACGTACACGTCGGCCGTGAAGGTGGCGTACTTGCCGATCAGCTCCCAGCCGTAGTCCGCGATGGCGAAGCCGATGAGGCCGACGGTGCCGATCGGGGCGAGGCGGATGACCCACCACAGGGCCTTCTGGAGCAGTTCGAGGACCGACTCGGAGAGGGCGAGGATCGGCTTGGCGCGGTCGCCGAGCTTCAGGGCGGCGATGCCGGCGACGGCGGCCATGAAGACGATCTGGAGGACGTTCAGCTCGGTGAAGGGCGTGATGACGTCCGTCGGGACGATGCCGGTGAGGAAGTCGATCCAGGAGCCCTCGCGCTTCGGCATCTTGCCGTCCTGCGGGGTGAGGCCGGTGCCGGCGCCCGGGTTGGTGATCAGGCCGATCGCGAGGCCGATGGCGACCGCGATCAGGGAGGTGATCATGAACCAGAGCAGGGTGCGGGAGGCGAGCCGGGCGGCGTTGTTCACCTTCCGCAGGTTGGTGATCGAGACCAGGATCGCGAAGAAGACGAGCGGGGCGACGGCCAGCTTGAGCAGCTGGACGAAGATGTCGCCGACCTGGCCGAGGGTCTCCTTCAGCCAGGAGACGTCCTGGCTGCGGGCGATCCAGCCGAGCAGGGCGCCGAGGACCAGACCGACGATGATCTGGGCCCAGAAGGGGACCTTGGGTATCCGGGACGAGGGCTTGGACTCAGGAGCCTCGGAGGCCCCGGAGGCCTCGGAAACGGACGCGGACACAGACACACTCCACAGGGCGTATCGGGGGAATACGGGGACGGGGGTGCGGCGCACACGCGCGTTCGTGCGCGGGGCCGCTGCATGCTGCCGGGGAGGTCAGAGCTCGCGGCGACAACAGGCCGCGGACATACAGCGGCAGAGATCGACGTGCAGGCGCGCCACGAGCGGGTTGCTCGCGGCGTCGGTGAGGCGCGCTGCGGTCTTCATGTCGAACACGTTAACACTTGAACTTTGAGAACCTCAAAGCTCTTCTTTGGGGTGCGGGAGCGTCCCGCCGCCTCCGAAACGCAGAGAACCCCAGGCAGGAGCCTTGGAAGCTCCCGCCCGGGGTGAAATGTGTGAGGAACCTTACGGAACCCTTACACGTCCTCCCGGGTCCGGTTCTCGGCCAGGCGCCCCTTCGCTCGGTCGACCTTCTCCACGATCTCGGCGCTCATCTCGTCGCGCTGCCCGCGCAGGAGGACGAAGCTCAGCGGGGCGGAGACGACGATGGAGAGGACGAGGACCCAGAGCAGGTTGGAGTCGCCCAGGCCGCGCGGCAGCGCGCCGACGTAGACGAGGCCCCACAGGGCGAGGAAGCACCCGGCGAAGATCCCGAGCCGCAGCACCGTGTAACGGAGCATGTGAGTCCACTCTTCCTGTTCCGAAAAGATCCCATACGGGACGAGCGTCCTCCCAGTGAAGCACGGGACCGCCGGGCCCCCGGTACCGGCCCTCTTGAGCACCCGCTAAGTAATGGATAATCTCAGCTATGACCCTTACGTTCGAGATGGACCCGGCGGTCGGTCCCGCCCTGCGCGACGGCGTCCTCGCCCTCTGGGCCGACGTCTCCGACGCCGGCGGCGCCGTCGGCTTCGTCCCGCCCGTGACCCCCGACGAGATCCGCCCCGCCCTGCTCCGGCACCTCGTCGACATGGCCCGTGGCGACACCCGCCTGCTCGTCGGCCGCGACGAGGACGGCGAGGTCGCCGCCACCGCCTTCTTCACCTTCAACACCCACCCCCTGATGACGCACTGGGTGTGGCTCTACACCGTGATGGTCCACCCCCGTCACCAGGGCAGGGGGCACGGCCGCGACCTCATGGCGGCGGTCGAGCGCACCGCCCGCACCGCCGAGGGCTTCGAGGCGATCGAGGCGATCCGGCTCACCTGCCGGGGCGGCACCGGCGTCGACGGCTTCTACGCCAGGTCCGGCTACAAGGAGGTCGGCCGCGTCCCCGGCGCGATCCGGGTCGCCCCCGGAGACGACCGCGACGACATCGTCATGCTCCTCCCCCTGACCTGACGGACCGGCCCACCCGACCGGACCGGGCACAGGATGTCGGGTCCGGCCCCCCGGTCCCTTCCTACGGTGAGGACACGGAAAAGGAAGGACGGCCCCCGTGCTGGAGCGGCTGAACCAGGCCCTCGACCACATCGAGGAGCACCTGCGCGGCGACCTCGACCCGGCCGAGCTGGCCCGGATCGCGACGACCTCGGAGTACCACTTCCGGCGCCTGTTCTCGGCGCTCGCGGGGATGCCGCTGTCGGAGTACGTGCGGCGCAGGCGGCTCACCGTCGCGGGCGCCGAGGTGCTCGCCGGCGAGCGGACGCTCCTGGAGGTCGCGGTGCGGTACGGCTACGGCTCCGGGGAGGCGTTCGCCCGCGCGTTCCGCGCGGTGCACGGCGTCGGCCCCGGAGAGGCCCGCCGCACCGGGGCCGCGCTGCGCTCCCAGCCGCGCATGTCCTTCCGCCTCGTCGTCGAAGGGAACAGCAGCATGCGGTACAGGATCGTGGAGAAGGACGCCTTCCGGATCGTCGGGCGCGGGGCCCGGGTCCCCCTGGTCCACGAGGGCGAGAACCCGGCGATCGCCGCCCACATCCGGTCCATCGGCCGGGAGGGCCTGGCCCGGCTCGCCCGCCTCTCGGACGGGGAGCCCGGGGGCGTCCTGTCGGCGGTCACCCACCTCTCGGACAGCCGCGAGGAGGGCGCCGAGCTGGACTACTGGCACGGGGCGGTGAGCGGCGCCGACGTCCCGGAGGAGTTCGACGCGCTCGACGTGGCCGCCGGGACCTGGGCCGTCTTCGAGAACGAGGGCCCCTACCCGAAGGCCCTCCAGTACCTCTGGCGGGACGTCTTCACCCAGTGGTTCCCGTCCAATCCGTACGCGAGCCGGCCGGGCCCCGAGCTGCTCTCCGTACAGCCGTCGGAGGACTGGACGACGGCGCGGGCGGAGCTGTGGATCCCGGTGGAGCGCACGGAGGCATGAGAAAGGGCCGGCGAGGAACCCCTCGCCGGCCCTTTCGCCCCGGGAATCAGACCCGCATCGGCTGCGGCGACTCCCGCAGCTCCGCGTCCGGGCCCGGGTACTCGCGGATGATCTCGTACCGCGTGTTCCGCTCGACCGGCCGGAAGCCGGCGTCCCGGATCAGTTCGAGCAGGTCCTCGCGGCCCAGCTTGTTCGGCGTGCCGTAGTTGTCGGCGTCGTGCGTGATCTTGTACTCGACGACCGAGCCGTCCATGTCGTCGGCGCCGTGCTGGAGCGCGAGCTGCGCGGTCTGCACGCCGTGCATGACCCAGAAGACCTTGACGTGCGGCACGTTGTCGAAGAGCAGCCGGGAGACCGCGAAGGTCTTCAGGGCCTCGGCCCCGGTCGCCATGGTGGTGCGCGCCTGGAGCTTGTTGCGGACCTTGCCGTCCTTCATGTCCACGAAGTCGTGCTGGTAGCGCAGCGGGATGAAGACCTGGAAGCCGTTCGTCTCGTCCTGGAGCTCGCGCAGCCGCAGCACGTGGTCCACGCGGTGGCGCGGCTCCTCGATGTGGCCGTAGAGCATGGTCGAGGGGGTCTTGAGCCCCTTCTCGTGGGCGAGCCGGTGGATCCGGGACCAGTCCTCCCAGTGGGTGCGGTGGTCCACGATGTGCTGCCGGACCTCCCAGTCGAAGATCTCGGCGCCGCCGCCGGTCAGCGACTCCAGACCGGCCTCGATCAGCTCGTCGAGGATGTCGGAGGCGGAGAGCCCGGAGATCGTCTCGAAGTGGTGGATCTCGGTGGCCGTGAACGCCTTGAGGGAGACGTTCGGGAGGGCCTTCTTCAGCTCGGAGAGGGAGCGCGGGTAGTACCGCCAGGGCAGGTTGGGGTGCAGCCCGTTGACGATGTGGAGCTCGGTGAGGTTCTCGTTCTCCATCGCCTTCGCGAGGCGCACGGCCTCCTCGATGCGCATGGTGTACGCGTCCTTCTCGCCCGGCTTGCGCTGGAAGGAGCAGTAGGCGCAGGAGGCGGTGCAGACGTTGGTCATGTTCAGGTGCCGGTTGACATTGAAGTGGACCACGTCGCCGTTCTTGCGGGTCCGGACCTCGTGGGCCAGACCGCCGAGCCAGGCGAGGTCGTCGGACTCGTACAGGGCGATGCCGTCCTCACGGCTCAGCCGCTCACCGTCCCGGACCTTCTGCTCCAGCTCACGCTTGAGCCCCGCGTCCATGCGGCCGCCTCCCTTTTCTCCGAAATCAGACTTCGTTGTTCACCGTACTCTCAGCCCCGCCGCCGACCCCCCTCCGCCCTCCCCGGTCCTCCCCCGGTCTTCCTCAGTCCTCCTCGGGCAGTTCCCCGACGCGGTTCTCCCACTTGGTGGAGAGCACGATGGTCGTACGGGTGCGGGAGACGCCCTTGGTGCCGCTGAGGCGGCGGATCGTCTTCTCCAGGCCGTCGACGTCGTTCGCGCGCACCTTGAGCATGAAGGAGTCGTCGCCGGCGATGAACCAGCAGTCCTCGATCTCGGCGAGGTCCTTGAGGCGGCGGGCCACGTCCTCGTGGTCGGCGGCGTCGGAGAGCGAGATGCCGATGAGGGCGGTGACGCCGAGGCCGAGCGAGGCGGCGTCGACGGTGGCGCGGTAGCCGGTGATGACCCCGGCCGCCTCCAGGCGGTTGATGCGGTCGGTGACGGAGGGGCCGGAGAGCCCGACGAGCCGGCCGAGCTCGGCGTACGAGGCACGTCCGTTCTCGCGCAGGGCCTGGATGAGCTGCCTGTCCACGGCGTCCATAGGTATGAAGCCTTCCATTGTCCAGCGATACCGCGAGTTTAGGTATAGAATCTAAGGTACACAGGGGTCGACACCCTGTGATTCTTTCAGAAGATCAGAGTCGGCGGATCAGAGTCGATCTCTCAGGATTTCAGGAGTGGTGTTCACCGTGTACACGATCGAGATGGCCCGTGCCCGCATGCGCGAGCTGCAGGACCTGGCCGACCGCTCGCGTGCCCACCAGCCCGTCCCCGCCTCGGAGCGCGCTCCCCGGAAGCGCGCGAAGAAGCGCTAATCGGACCGGAGAGCCGCACCCAGCTCTCCCTCCCAGCGGCGGTACAACCGGTGCGGCACCTTCGCCGCGTCCAGTACCCGCCCGGCGACGAAGTCCACCAGGTCCTGGATGTGCGTCGCCCCCGCGTAGAACGCCGGAGAGGCGGGCAGCACCACGGCGCCCGCCTCGTCCAGCGCCACCATGTGCTTGAGCGTCTGCCCGTTGAGCGGGGTCTCCCGCACGGCGACCACCAGCGGCCGCCGCTCCTTCAGCGTCACGCTCGCGACCCGCTGCAGCAGGTCCTTCGAGAGCCCGAGCGCCACTCCCGCCACCGCGGCGGTCGAGGCGGGCACCACCAGCATCCCCTTCGCCGGGTACGACCCCGAGGACGGGCCCGCGCCCAGGTCACCGGCCGGCCAGTACCGCACGTCGTCCAGGTCCACGTCGAAGGTGTCGGGCTTCCCGTCGGCGCCGCGCGCCAGCCAGGCCGCCAGGTCCTCGCGCCAGTGCGCGTCCCGGAAGGAGATCCCGGTCTCGTCGAGCAGGGTGAGCCGCGAGGCCCGGGACACGACCAGGTCGACGCTCTCCCCGGCGGCGAGCAGTCCCCTCAGGACGGCGGCGGCGTACGGCGTGCCCGACGCCCCGGAAACCCCCACGATCCAGGGGGTGCGCTTGCCGTCGTTCATGCCGTCGAGCCTATCCGTGAGGGGTCCGGGACGATCCGGGGCGGTGCGGGACGGGTCCGGGACGTCGGGGCTACGGGGTGAGCCCGCGGACCAGCAGGTCGAGGAGCGCGCAGACGAACAACGAGATCCCGATGAAGCCGTTCGTCGTGAAGAACGCGCGGTTCAGCCGGGACAGGTCGTGCGGCTTCACGATCGTGTGCTCGTAGCAGAACGCCACCACGACGACCGCCAGGCCGATCCAGAAGAAGGCCCCGGCGCCGGTGGCGAGCGCGTACCAGACGAGCAGTCCGGTCGTCACGACCGCCGAGCCCCGCGCGCCCCACAGGGCGGCCGGGATCCCGAAGCGGGCCGGGACCGACATCACGCCGTGCGCCCGGTCCGCCTGCACGTCCTGGCAGGCGAAGATCAGGTCGAAGCCGCCGATCCACACGCCCACCGCGAGCCCCAGGATCACCGCGTCCCAGGACCACTCCCCGGTCACCGCCAGCCAGGCCCCGATCGGCCCTATGGCCTGGGCGAGCCCCAGGATCGCGTGCGGGAAGTTCGTGAACCTCTTCCCGTACGGGTAGACCACCATCGGTACGACGGCGAGCGGCGCGAGCGCCAGGCAGAGCGGGTTGAGCAGGGCGGCGGCCCCCAGGAACACCACGAGGGCGATCCCGGCCCCGGTCCACGCGGACCGCACGGACACGGCCCCGGTGACCAGCTCCCGGTTGGCGGTGCGCGGATTGCGCGCGTCGATCTCGCGGTCGATGATCCGGTTGCAGGCCATGGCGAAGGTCCGCAGTCCCACCATGCAGACGGTGACGAGCAGCAGCGTCCACCAGTGGATCCGCTCGTCCGTCTGGAACATCGCGGTGAGCGAGGCGATGTAGGCGAAGGGCAGCGCGAAGACCGAGTGCTCGATCATGACGAGCCGCAGGAAGGCCTTCGTACGCCCCGGCTGCGCGCCGGGCACGGCGGCGGTGGTCACAGCCCGTACTCCTTCCACCGCCGGTCGACCAAGGCGGCCGTCGCCGGGTCGGACTCGACCATGTCCGGCCAGCCGCCGTCCCGGGTGTAGCCCTCCTCGGGAAGCTTCTTCGTGGCGTCGATGCCCGCCTTGCCGCCCCAGAACTGCTGGTAGGAGGCGTGGTCGAGGTGGTCGACCGGGCCCTCCACCACGGTGAGGTCGCGGGCGTAGTCGGTGTTCCCGAGGGCCCGCCAGGCGACCTCGTGCAGGTCGTGGACGTCGCAGTCCTTGTCGACCACGACGATCAGCTTGGTCAGCGACATCATGTGCGCGCCCCAGATGGCGTGCATGACCTTCTGCGCGTGCTTCGGGTACTTCTTGTCGATCGAGATGATCGCGCAGTTGTGGAAGCCGCCGGACTCCGGCAGGTGGTAGTCCACGATGTCCGGCACGATGATCTTGAGCAGGGGCAGGAAGAAGCGTTCCGTCGCCCGGCCGAGCGGCCCGTCCTCGGTCGGCGGCCGGCCGACCACGATCGACTGGAGCAGCGGGCGCTTCCGCATCGTCACGCAGTCGATCTTCAGCGCGGGGAAGGGCTCCTGCGGGGTGTAGAAGCCGGTGTGGTCGCCGAAGGGGCCCTCCGGCAGCATCTCGCCCGGCTCCAGCCAGCCCTCGATGACGACCTCGGCCTGCGCCGGGACCTGGAGCGGGACGGTCTTGCAGTCGACCATCTCGATCCGCTTGCCCTGCACGAAGCCGGCGAAGAGGTACTCGTCGATGTCGCCGGGCAGTGGGGCCGTCGAGGCGTACGTCACGGCCGGCGGGCAGCCGAAGGCGATCGCGACCGGCAGCCGCTCGCCGCGCTCGGCCGCCACCGCGTAGTGGTTCCGGCTGTCCTTGTGGATCTGCCAGTGCATGCCGATGGTGCGCTTGTCGTGCCGCTGGAGCCGGTAGAGGCCGAGGTTCCGGACGCCGGTCTCGGGGTGCTTGGTGTGCGTGAGCCCCAGGTTGAAGAAGGAGCCGCCGTCCTTCGGCCAGGTGAAGAGCGCGGGCAGCTTGTCGAGGTCGACGTCGTCGCCGGTGAGGACGACCTCCTGCACGGGCGCGTCGCCGGACTTCACCTTCTTCGGCGGCACGTGGACCATCGAACCGAGCTTGCCGAAGGCCTCGCGGACCCCGACGAAGCCCTGCGGCAGCTCCGGCTTGAGGAGCCCGCCGATCTTCTCGCTGATCTCGCCGTACGACTTCAGGCCGAGCGCCTTGAGCAGCCGGCGGTCCGTCCCGAAGACGTTCATCGCCAGCGGCATCGAGGAACCCTTGACGTTCTCGAAGAGGAGCGCGGGGCCTCCCGCCTTGTTCACGCGGTCGACGATCTCCCCGACCTCCAGGTACGGGTCGACTTCGGCCTTGATGCGCTTGAGGTCGCCATCACGCTCGAGGGCCCTGAGCAGCGAGCGGAGATCGTCGTAAGCCATAGGGGCAAGTATCGGTCACCGGCTACCCTGGACCTGTCACCGGGGCCGCCCAAGCGCGCCCCCGCCACCGCTTCCAGGGGGCTGTCCCACATGCTCAGGGCGCTGCTGTTCATCCTGCCGCTGGCGCTGATGATCTACGCCTTCATCGACTGCCTGAACACCCCGGAGGAGGAGGTCAAGCACCTCCCGAAGCCGGTGTGGGCGATCGTGATCCTGCTGTTCTCGATCGTCGGCGCGATCGGCTGGATCGTCGCGGGCAAGGAGCGCGGGCCGAGGGGCCGGGCCGGCGGCGGCCGGGGCGCGGGCGGCTGGGTGGCCCCCGACGACAACCCGGAGTTCCTGAAGTCCCTCAAGGACGACGGCCCCGGCGCGAAGGCCGAGGACGACGACGACCTCCTCAAGGACTGGGAGGCGGACCTGCGGCGCCGCGAGGAGGAGCTGAAGCGGCGCGAGCGGGGCGAGGAGAACGAGGCCTGACGGACCCGGGGGCCTCTTGAGGAGGCCCCCGCCCCGGTCTCAGTTGTCGGAACCGACGGTGTTCTCGTGGCCGGCGTTGAAGACGTCGCCGCCCGCGAACTGGAGCCAGTCGCCGAAGACGATCGTGTACGAGGGCTCCGCCTCGTAGGCGACGTGCACGTCGGCGCTGGCGGCACCGGCACCGCCGAGGACGAGGGCACCGACGGCGAAGGCGGTCAGCAGGGAACGCATGGAGGACCTCTCGGTTCGGGGGGAAGTTCCGCGGAAGCGCGGCACTCCGCAAGCTAGGCCCTCCGCCCCCGGCCACTCGCGCACCGGGCCGGTAGGGCCTCGGATCCTCAGCCGATCGGCGGCAGCGACGGGGGACGGGACCGGGGCGGGGTGACGGGGGGCGGGCGGGGCCGGGGCGGGGGGACGGGCGGGGCCGGGCGACGGACGGGACCGGGCCGCGGGCGCCGGAATACCCGCGCGGAAGCCGGAGTTGGCACCGGACACCGGAGAACCCCCGACGAGACGGAGCCCCAGCCATGCCCCTGGACACCCCGCACGCCCCGGGTTCCCCGGACTTCTCGAACCGCTCGTTCCTCTTCGTCCTGGGCAGCTCCCGCCCGGACGGCAACTCGGAGATCCTGGCCCGGGAGGCGGCGGCGCACCTGCCGGCGGGCGTCCCGCAGCGCTGGGTGGACCTGAACGAGCTGCCGCTGCCGGACTTCCGGGACGGGCGGCACGAGGAGACGGGCCCGCCGACGCACGGGACGGAGAAGCTGCTCCTGGAGGCGACGGTGGAGGCCACGGACGTGGTGATCGTCTCGCCCCTGTACTGGTACAGCCTCTCCGCCCAGGCCAAGCGCTACCTGGACCACTGGTCGGGCTGGCTGAACGTCCCCGGCTCGGACTTCAAGGAGCGCATGGCGGGCGGCACGCTGTGGGGCGTGACGGCCCTGGCCCACGACGAACACGTCGTCGCCGAGGGCCTGGTCACCTCCCTGCACCACTCGGCGGCCTACCTCCGCATGCGCTTCGGCGGCGTCCTGACGGGCACGGGCTCCCGCGCGGGCCGCGTCCGCGCCGACGAGGAGGCCCTGCTCCGCGCGAGGACCTTCTTCCACACCGAGGCACCGCTGGCGCGGTTCCCGTACGAGGAGCGGGTGGCGGTGTGAGGGACGGGCCCCGGCCGGTCAGTTGAAGCGGTGGCCCTGGACCAGCCTCGTCCGCTTGCCGTCGGGCAGGACCAGTCGGTGCTTCTTGACGCCCTCGTAGCGGCGGCCGGTCATGAAGAAGGTCGGCCCCGCGACGAGCGCCACGGCGACGAGGGGCACCAGGACGACCATGGGGTTCATCGAGGGGTCGTTCTCCTCCCGGACCTGGCCTCCGAGGTGAAAGGCCATGGGAAGCGTGACGAGCAGCGAGAGCAACAGCAGCAGGCCGACCGCCAGGTGGACCAGTCTCTTGCGCCGGGCCTTGGCCGTGCTTTCCACGAGGGCCACGAAGGGCTTCCCGCAGCGCGGGCACTCGAAGGCGACCGGCGCCTCCTTCTCCGGCGGTCGGCGCATCTCCGGTGACGACAGCGTGGCGACGCTCCAGTGCACCGTCATCGTGCCCGCCCTGCTCTCCACGCCGACCCGGCACCCGACGGCGAGGGTGTAGCGATGGTCCAGCGGCAACTCGTCCACCCCCGTGATCCTCCACCCCGCCCCCGCGCGACCGCGGGGCGTTCCGAGCGTACCGCCGCGTCGCACCCTCCGGAACGGGATCGGAGCAATCCCGAGGGAACGCGAATGGGCTTTTACAGAAAGGGAGTTGTACGGCGGAAGGCGCGCCGGTCCGACCGCCGTCGGCCGGGCCGGCGCCTTGCGGTCAGTCGTCGGGCAGGCCCGGAGCCCCCGGATGGCAAGGACACCCGCACACCAGGTACCGGACCCCGGGGACGTCGCTCTCGCGTGGGACGTGGTCCCGGCAGTGGGCGTGGCGGCCGACGATGCAGCGCGGTGAGCGGTACTCCGGTTCGGGGCCGGATGCGAGGACGTGGGTCAGCAGGGACACGCTCACCGCGTCCGCGAGCTCGGGCGTCACCCACCAGCCGTCGCCCGCGCGGTCGCGGTGCGGACCGTCGTGGCCCGGGCCGAGGACGCAGACCGAGCCGGCCCACACCGGGCGCACCGCCTCCGCGACGGCGTGCACGGAACGCCGTGCCCCGCAGCGGCTCACCTGGCGCATCCCGCGTGGATGTTCCGGTGGTCGACGTCCACCCCGACCGTCGCCAGCCACAACGCCCTCCGGCGCCTGCGTTGCGCCGCGCGTGACGTGGCCGTCACCAGGTAGGGGCGGGTGAGGGGCGAGCGGGCGCCGTCCAGGGGCATCGTCTGTTCCCTGGCGTACGGGGAGCGCGGGGCGGGGGCCCGGTGGCGGGGCGGCGAGGCCGGGCGGCGGTGGGCCGTCCGGGCCGGGCGGTGCCTGCCGGTGGGTGGAAGCGTCAGCATCAGCAGCCAGAGGAGGACCGGAATCCAGACCCGGCCCAGTACGCGCGCGATAGGGTTCCGCACGTCATCAACTCCTTGAGCAGTTGGTGGCCATGCCCCGGGAGGTCTTGCCACCTCGCCGGGGTCTTCACGTCACCCACCCTAGGAGGCATGTATAGCTCTGTATAGCTTACTAGTGGTTCGCACAGGTTGTCGGTGCTTACGTTGGTCGGGTGACCGACCGCAGCCAGATTCCCGAGTTCGACCCGCAGGGTCCCCAGTTGGTCTACGTCGCCGTGGCCGACCACATCGCCGCCCGTGTCGCGGCCGGAGAGCTGGCGCCGGGCGCCCGCCTGCCCGCCGAGCGCGACCTCGCCGAGGAGTACGGGGTGGCCTACCTGGCGGTCCGCCGCGCCGCCCGGGTCCTGCGCGAACGCGGCCTGATCCTGACCGTCCACGGCAAGGGGACCTTCGTCGCCGACCCGCTGCCGGAGGAGTGAGACCCCGCCCCTGAACCCCCCCCTCCCGCCACAGACCCGCAACACCCCCACAACAGACTCGAAAAGCCGACCCCTTTCCCAACACACCGTCGATATCCTTGAGTTGACTGTTACGGGGGTGGCGGGGCTTGGACAGAGAGCTGTACGGCCGTGAAGCGGTCCTGGACGACGGCGGGTTGGTCGCGCGGCTCTGCGGGCTGACCCGGCACGGGGGCGCGCGGGTGGCGTACGAGCACGGGGACGATCCGCCGGTCACCGTCTTCACCGGGGGGCGCGGGACCGGGAAGACCGCGCTGCTCAAAGAGGTGCGGAACCGGTACCGGGGGTACACCCCGCTCGCGCTGCTCGACTGCGCCCACGTCGAGCCGCCCGCCGACCACGGGCCCGGCTGGACCCCGCTCACCGGCGCGCTCGCCGAGCTGGCCGTGCAGTTCTCGCCCAGGGTGCTCGGGGCCCGGCCCGTGCGGTTCCCGCGGCTCTCGCTCGGGCTCGTGGCCGTCGCCGCGATCGGCTGGTCCCGGGAGGACGACGAGCGGGCCCGGCGCGACCTCCAGCGGCTCGGGCCGCTCCTCGCGACCGTCGATCCGACCCGGGGCGCCGCCGCCCACTGGGTCGGCAAGGTCCTCGCCAAGCTCGCCGCCACCTTCGCGGAGACCGCCGCCCCGCTCGCCGGGGTGCTCGCCGAGGCGACCGTGGAGACCGTCCTGGAGGAGGTGTTCGGGCGGATGCAGCGGTCCGCCGAGGGGTGGTACGGCGGATACCGGAACGCCGGGGGGCGGGGGAAGGCCGGGCTCCAGCAGCTCGCCAACGACTTCGAGCAGGGAGGTCGGAGGCGCCAGGAGGCCGAAGCGTTTCTCGTCGGGGCGCTCACCGAGGACCTGCACCACGCCTACACCGGGCTCCGGCGCGGCACCCGCATCGGCCGGCCCCTGCTCCTCCTCGACAACGCCCACGAACCGCTCGGCCGGCAGCTGGCCGAACCGATTCTGCGCGCCCGCTCCGCCGAGGGGCGCCGGGACCGGCTCGTCGTCCTCGCCGCCTCCCGGGTCCGCGACCACGAGGCGCTGCGCCAGGCCACCCGGCTACGCCTGCCCGAGACCGCGCACCGGGCGCCCTGCCCGCGCGGGGAGAGCGTCGGCTCCGGCATCCTCGTCGTCGAGCTGACCCCGCTCTCCCCCGCCCAGACCCGCGGCGCCTTCGACCGCCACGACCCAGCGGGCCGCACCCCCGCCGAACTCCCCCGCGCCGTCCACCGGCTGACCGGCGGCCGCCCCCTGGGCGTGGCGCTCCTCGGCCGGGCCGCCGGGGAGGCCCCCGCCGGCCTGAAGCCGGAGCTCACCCCCGGCCGGCTGCTCGACCTGACGGTGGAGCTGCGCGAGGACTCCCCGCCGGTGCCCGTCGCGCCCGCCCTGCTCGCCGAGCTGCTGCCGGTGCCCCGGCCCGGCCCGTACGCCGTGCTCGCCGCCGCCCACGACGAGGATTCCGCCCGGGTCCTCGCCCACGCCCGGCTCCCCTCCGAGTCCCGCGACGGGGACGTGGCGCTGCGCGTCCGCGACCGGCTGCGCGCCGAGGACTGGGCCGCGTCCGCGCCCGGCTCCCGGCACTTCGTCGCCGACCCGCTGCTGCGCGCCCTGCTCCTGCACCGGCTGCGCTTCGAGGACGGCGACCACCCGCGCTACGCCGCCTGGCACGCCGTCCACGAGACCCTGCGCCGGCACTACGGGCCCGAGCCCGGCCCGTACCGGCTCCACCACGACCTCGCGCTCGGGCTCACCGAGGACGCCGTCACCCATCTGCGGGCCACCTTCCCCGAGCCGGACGTCCTCGGCTGGCTCGGGCGGCTGCGGTTCGTCGCCTCCGCGCCGTACCCGCGCGAGCGCGGCGCGACCGGGCCCGATCCGCGCCGGGCCGTCGCCCTCGGCCAGGCCCCGCCGGACGAGCTGCCCGACGGGCTCGACGCCGACGGCACCGAACTGCACCTCGCCCTGCGGCGCCTGCTGCACGCCGTATGGCTGCTCACCGATCCGCTCGCACTGCCCGACGAGGAGGTCGCCGACCGGCTCGCGTACGAGCTGCGCCGGCTCTCCGGCCGCCATCTGTCGGACAGCGGTTCGCTCTGGGACGCTGCCACCCACTGGCCGCGCGACATCCGCGCCTGGCGGGAGCCCTCGCTGCCGCCGGGCCGCGAGGACGGAGTCTGACGCCATGCCCGACCGCGTGACCGACCCCTCGGCCGCCCGCCCGCTCGACCGGCTCCGCCGCCGCGTCCGCACCCCCCGCCAGAAGCTCGTCGCCTCCCTCGTCACGGCCGCCGTCGTCCTGGGCCTCGGCGGGTACGGCGTCGTCCGCCTCACCACCCCGGAGGACCGTTCCTGCGCGGCGGGCGTCGAGCGCCCCGCCGGCAGCACGGAGTGCATCGGGGTCAACGGCGACGGGCACGACTTCGGGGTCGGCGAGCTGGGCGACATCGCCCGCGCCATCGGCGCCGAGAACGCCTCGCTCAAGCCCGACGACCACGTCACCGTCGCCCTGCTCCTGCCGCTGACCTCCACCGACGGCGGCATGCGGATCAAGATGCTGAACGAGCTGCGGGGCGCCCACGCCTACCAGTACCGGGCCAACCACGAGTCCAACGAGGAGCTGCCCAAGATCCGGGTCGTCCTCGCCAACACCGGCAAGGGCAACGCCCACTGGCGCACCACCGTCGACCGGCTCATCGCCATGAAGGACTCCGCCGACCGCCTCCGGGCCGTCTCCGGCGTCGCCACCTCCTCCACCGAGGTCCGGGAGGCGGTGACCGCGCTCACCGGGGCCGGGATCGCCGTCGTCGGCACCACCATCACCGCCGACGACATCGCCAACGCCCCCGGGAACGACCGCTACCCCGGCCTCGCCCGCGTCTCGCCCACCAACGGCGACGAGGCGAAGGCCCTCGCCAACTTCGGGAAGAAGGTGGACGCCACCAAGGCGCTCCTCGTCCAGGACACCCGCAGCGGCGACCACTACACGGACACCCTGAAGGCCGCCTTCGCCGCCACCCTCAAGGGCACCCCGCACGCCCCCGAGCTGTTCACCTCGCCCCCCGACCCCAACGAGGAGGGCACCACCGCCAACACCTTCCGCAACATCACCCTCCTGATCTGCGACACCCGCGTCGACACCATCTTCTTCGCGGGCCGCCACACCCAGCTGCGCCAGTTCATCAACGCGCTCGGGGCGCGCGGCTGCACCCACCGGTCCTTCACCGTCCTCACCGGGGACGAGGGCTCCTACCTGGGCGCGGACGCGAAGCTCGACCGGAGGGCCCTGCGGTCGAAGCTGACCGTGCGCTACGCGGCGCTCGCCCACCCGGACGCCTGGGTGCCGGCGGAGGGGCGGGAGGTCCCGGCCACGGGCGGCTCCCCCAAGGCGTACGAGACCTTCCTGAAGGACGTCACGCGGGACGCGAAGGAACCGCCGCCGCTCGCGGACGGGCAGGCGATCGTCGCGTACGACGCGATGGCGACGGCCGTCCACGCGATCCGCCAGGCCACCCCGCAGGGGGCCCGCCACCCGGCGGCGGCCGACGTGGCCACCCAGTGGCCGCAGGTCAAGGGCTCGCTGCGGGTGGAGGGGGCGAGCGGCTGGATCTGCCTGGACAACTACGGCAACCCGTACAACAAGGCGGTCCCGATCGTGGAACTGGCCCCGAACGGCTCCCAGCGCTTCGTCCAGATCGCCTGGCCGGAGGGACACCCGCCGGTGGCTCCCTGCCTGCCGCCGAAGCGGGGCTGACCGTACGGGAAGGGGCTAGGGCCTGTCCGACCCTGACCCGCCGGACAGGCCCTAAGGCTCCCACTTCGGCCAGGGCGCCTCGTCCCGCTCGTACAGCTCCCGCAGGTGCAGCCAGCGCTCGGTCGTCCGCTCCCGCCAGTCGGCGGGGTGCCCGTCCAGGGCGCGGGCGAGCCATTCGAAGTGGTCGTGCCAGGCGGCGAGCCGGTCGAGGCGGTGCTCGGGCGGGCCCCGCAGCTCGTTGGTGAAACGCAGCACGGTCGATCCGTCGGCGCCGGCTCCCGGGCCCGGTTCCAGGTGGAACCGGATCCGGCCGTGCGTCGGATCGACCGTGTACTCGGCCACGCTCCCGGGGTCCCAGGCGGTCACCCGCCCCGGGTCCTCGGTGTCGCCGCTGGTCAGCCGGTGGAGGACGACCCGGCCGCCGAGCCGGGGCTCCAGCGGGTCCGCCGCGCACAGCCAGCGCGCCAGGCCCTCGGGGGTGGTGACCGCCGTCCAGACCTCGGACGGCGGGTGCGGCAGCTCGACGGTGAAGCGCAGCAGGTGCGTGTCGCCGTCGTGGGTCTCGCTCCTGCCCCGGGGTATCTCGCTCATGGTTCCAGCGTCACCCAGGGGCGGAAGGGGTGCCAGTGCGGGCCGGGGGTCAGACTCCGGCGTAGGAGTGCTTGCTGCTCACGAAGATGTTCACGCCGTAGTAGTTGAAGAGGAAACAGGCGAAGGCGACGAGCGCGATGTACGCGGCCTTCCGGCCCTTCCAGCCGGCCGTCGCGCGCGCGTGCAGGTACGCGGCGTACCCGACCCACGTGATGAAGGACCAGACCTCCTTGGCGTCCCAGCCCCAGTAGCGGCCCCACGCGTCGCCGGCCCAGATCGCGCCCGCGATGATCGTGAAGGTCCACAGCGGGAAGATCGCCGCGTTCACCCGGTAGGAGAACTTGTCGAGCGAGGCCGCGGCGGGCAGCCGCTCCAGGACCGAGCGGGCGAAGGCGCCGGGGTTCCCGCCGTTCGCGAGCTTGTTCTCGTACGAGTCGCGGAAGAGGTACAGCAGGGTGGCGACCGCGCCGAGGTAGAAGACCGCGCCGCAGAAGATCGCGGTGGAGACGTGGATCCACAGCCAGTACGAGTCGAGCGCGGGCACCAGCTGGTCGCTGGGCGTCTTCAGCCAGGTGGTGGCCACGCCCAGGTCAAGCAGGACGGTGGTGACCAGCGGCAGGCCGATCCAGCGCACGTTCTTCTTGGCGAACAGGAAGCCCAGGTACGTGCCGACCGCCACCGTGGAGAAGGTGGTGGAGAACTCGTACATGTTGCCCCAGGGGGCCCGCTGCACGGAGAGCGCCCGGGTGACCACGCCCGACGCCTCGACCAGGAAGGCGAGGACGGTGAGCGAGACGGCGATCCGGCCGTACAGGTCGCCCTTGACCGTGCCGCCGGCCGCGCCGGGGCCGTCCGGCACGTCGCGGGCGCCGGCCGCGGTCCGGGTGACGACCTTCGGCTTGTCGAGCACGGCGGTGGAGCCGCCCTGCTTGACCCGCACGGTCACGGCGGGGGCCTGGGCGGCCCCGGCCCCCGCCGTGAGGGCGGCGGCGGTGCGGCCGACCTTGCTGCGGCTGCCGAGGACCCACTCGGCGATGTGGGCGAAGAAGGCCAGGGTGTAGACGGCCATCGAGGAGTAGATGAGCACGTCGCTCATCCGCGCCAGGCTCTCGTCGGTCGTGGCGGCGAGGATCACTTGTCAGCCTCTCCAGAAGGGGCGGGGTCTTCCGCGGGTGCGTCCGCCGGGTGCGTGGTGTCCGGTGCGGACTTCGTGGTGTCCCGTACGGCGTCCGTGGTGTCCGGTGCGGCGGTGTCCGGTGCGGACTTCGTGGTGTCCCGTACGGACTCAGGGTCGGCCCGCGGGGTCTCCGCGGCGGGCGGGGCCTGGGCCGTGAGCGCGACCGCCAGGTCGGCCAGCTCCTCGGGGAGCTTCGCGGACTCGCTGCGGCCGAGGCCGGCCATCTCGACGACGGTGGTGCCGTCCTCGCCCCGCACGGCCCGGACCCAGACCCGGCGCCGCTGGATGAAGAGCGAGCCGGACAGGCCCGCGATGGCGGCGAGCGCGCCCGCGAGGGCGAGGCCGTTGCCCGACTGCTGCGAGATCTGGAAGCTCGCCCACTCCTTGATCTCCTTCTCGAAGGTGATCGAGCCGGCGCCGTCCGGGAGGGTCATCGTCTCGCCGGGCCGCATCCGCTGGGCGACGCCGGTCCCCGTGTCGATCTTGAACTGGGTCATCTTGGACGTGTCCAGCTGGTACACGTTCTGCGGCAGTCCGGAGTCCACGCGCAGGTCGCCGTGGTAGCCGGTGAGGGCGAGGACGGGGAAGTCGAGCGCGGGGAACTGCGAGAACATCGTGCCCTGGCCGGCTCCCGCGAAGGTCGGCACGAAGAGGGCGCTGAAGCCCAGCTGCTCCTTCTTGCCGTTCTTGTCGCGGTAGCCGTCCATGACCTTGATCGCGCCGGTCGACGTGATGTTGTTGTCGATCGGGAGCAGCGGCACGGCGCCGTGGAAGACGGCCTTGCCGCGTCCGTCCCTGACGGTGACGACGGGCGCGTAGCCGTGGGCGATCAGGTAGACCTTGGAGTCGCCGATCTTCAGCGGCTCGTTGACCCGGATGACCGTCTTCCTGTCCGCGCCGCCCCGCGTGTAGGTGACGGCCGCCTCGAAGGTGCGGGGGGTGCCGCGCTGCGGGCCGCTCTTCTCGTACGTGCCCTCGAAGGAGTCCAGCTTGAAGCTGAACGGCTCCAGGTCGTCGGTGCCGAACCAGGACCCGGACTTGAAGTCGTCGTACTGGGTGAGGGTGTTGGAGAAGCCGTCGCCCTCGGTGATCAGCTTGCCGCCCTCGGACTTGAAGAGGACGCCCCAGGCGAAGGCGACGAGCATCACGATCAGGGCGATGTGGAAGGACAGGTTCCCGACCTCGCGCAGGTAGCCCTTCTCGGCGGCGACCGCGTCCCCGACCCGGTGGGCGCGGAAGCGGCGCTTCTTCAGGAGGGCGAGCGCGGCCTCCCGGGCCTCCTCGGGCCCGGCCGAGGTGCGCCAGGTGGTGTACGCGGGGAGCCGGTCGAGGTGGCGGGGGGCGCCCGGCGGCCGGCCCCGGAGCTGGCCGACGAACTGCCAGGTGCGCGGGACGATGCAGCCGATGAGGGAGACGAACAGCAGGAGGTAGATCGCGGAGAACCACACCGAGCCGTAGACGTCGAAGAACTGCAGCTTCTCGTAGATCGGCGTGAGGGTGGGGTGGGCGGCCTTGAAGTCCTGGACCTTCATCTCGTCCGCGCTGGTCTGCGGGACGAGGGAGCCGGGGACGGCGCCGAGGGAGAGCAGCAGCAGGAGCAGCAGCGCGATCCGCATGGAGGTCAGCTGCCGCCAGAACCAGCGGAGCCAGCCGGTGAACCCGAGGGTGGGGCCGCCGACGGCGGTGTCCTCGCGGTCCTCCCGGGGGGCGGTCGACAGCGCGGCGCCGGACGCCTCGTCGGCGGCGGTGCTCTCCGTCGTGTCGGTCTTGCTCATGGAACTCAGATCCCCACCGTGTAACCGTCGGACCAGCCCTGCATCGTGGCGACCATGCTGTCCCACGCCCCCGTGAGGAGCAGGACCCCGGTGACGATCATCATGCCGCCGCCGATCCGCATGACCCAGACGTAGTGCCTCTTGACCCAGTCGAACGCGCCGAGCGCCTTGCGGAAGGCGATGGCGGCGAGTACGAACGGTACGCCGAGGCCGAGGCAGTACGCGAAGGCGAGTATCGCGCCGCGTCCGGCGCTGGCCTGCTCCAGGGCGAGCGCGTTGACGGAGGCGAGGGTCGGGCCGATGCACGGGGTCCAGCCGATGCCGAAGAGCGCGCCGAGGACCGGGGCGCCGATCAGTCCGGCGGCGGGCTTCCTGTGGAAGCGGAACTCGCGCTGGGTGAGCCAGGGCATCAGGCCGAGGAAGAAGACGCCCATGAGGACCATGAGCACGCCGAGGACCGTGGTGAGCGTGGAGCGGTACTCCTGGAGCGTGGAGCCGAAGTAGCCGAAGAGGGCGCCGCCGGAGACGAACACGGCGGTGAAGCCGAGGACGAAGAGGACGGCGCCGGCGGTCATCCGGCCGCGGCGGCTCTCGGCGAGGTCGGTGCCGGTGACGCCGGTCACGTAGCTGAGGTAGCCGGGGACGAGCGGCAGGACGCACGGCGAGAAGAAGGAGACGAGCCCGCCGAGGACCGCGAGGGGCAGGGCGAGCAGCAGGGCTCCGCTGGTGACCGTCTCGTTCACCGGCTCACTTCTCCTCGAGCAGCGGGTCGATCATCGAGCGGAGCTTCTTCTCGTCGAGGGCCAGGAGCGCGCGGGCGGCGATCTTCCCCTCCTTGTCGAGGACGACGGTGGAGGGGATGCCCTGGAGGCTGAGGGTGCCCTTGGGGAAGCCGAAGAGGATCAGCTTGCCGGCGGGGTCGTAGAGGCTCGGGTAGGGGACCTTGTAGTCCTCTTCGAAGGTGAGCGCCTGCTGCTTGTTGGCGTCGCGGGTGTTGAGGCCGACGAACTCGACGCCCTTGCCCTTGAGGTCGGCGGCGACCTTCGCGAAGTGGGGTGCCTCGGCGCGGCAGGGGCCGCACCAGGAGCCCCAGGCGTTGAGGACGACGACCTTGCCCTTGAGGTCGGCGACGTCGAGCCGCTCGCCTTCGAGGGTCTCGCCGGCGAGCTCGCCCGGGGTCGCGCGCTGGCCCTTGGGGGCGGTGGAGATGCCGCCCTTGTTGGTCACGAAGTTGGTGCCGCCACCGCCGGACGTGCCGCCGTCACCGTCGCTGCAGGCCGAGAGCGCGAGGGCGGCGGTCAGCACTCCGACGGCGAACAGGGTGCGTCGAGGGGCGCGGCTGAGGCTCATGTGAAAAGTTTCGCATGGGCGTTTGGGGGATCTTGGGCACCCCCCTACGTGCCCGTAAAGCACCTTGTCAAGGATGCCTAAGCGAGCGGGCCCACGGGAACGATCAAGCGGCCCCGGGACTCGGAGATGATCAGGCGGCCTTGAGGAAGGCGTTCCAGCCGCCGGCGGGCTTCTGTCCGACGCCCAGGCCGCGCAGCTTCGTGAGGATCTTCGGGTCCTGGACGTCGAGCCAGTCCACGAACTGCCGGAAGGAGACGAGCCGGACGTCCTTCTTCCCCGCCATCCCCTTGAGCGACTCCTCGACGGCGTCCATGTAGATGCCGCCGTTCCACTGCTCGAAGTGGTTGCCGACGAAGAAGGGCGCGCGATTCGTCTCGTACGCGCGCGTGAAGCCGGCGAGGTACGCCTCGGTCGCCTGCTTGCGCCAGCCCGGGTAGCGCGAGGGCATGCCCTTGGTGGTGTTCTTCGACTGGTTGGCCAGCATGTTGTAGTCCATGGAGAGGACTTCGAAGGAGTGCCCGGGGAAGGGCACGCCCTGGAGCGGGAGGTCCCAGATCCCCTGGCGCTTGACGGGCCAGGTCTGGAGGCCGCCGGGCGAGCTGGCGTCGTAGCGCCAGCCGAGCCGCTTGGCGGTGGGCAGCAGGTTGTCCTGGCCGAGGAGGCAGGGGGTGCGGCCGCCGACGAGCTCCTTGGAGTAGTCGAAGGGCAGCGGGTCGATCTCGGTCCAGCCGCTGTTGGTCTTCCACTCGGTGACGAACTTCACGGCCTGGTCGATCTCGCTCTGCCACTGGGCCGGGGTCCAGTTGCCGACGGAGCCGGAGCCGCCGCAGAAGTGCCCGTTGAAGTGGGTGCCGATCTCGTGCCCGTCGAGCCAGGCCTGCCGGACGTACTTCAGGGTGTCCTTGATGTGGTCGTCGCTGAGGTAGCCGATGTCGGAGGCGCCGACGCGGTTGTTCGGCGGGCGGTAGAGGTTCTTCTTCGACTCGGGGAGGAGGTAGATCCCGGAGAGGAAGAAGGTCATCGCCGCGTCGTGGTTCCTGGCCAGTTCGAGGAAGCGGGGGAAGAGACCGTTGCCGACCTCGCCGGCGCCGTCCCAGGAGAAGACCACGAACTGGGGCGGGGTCTGGCCGGGTTCGAGGGGGACGGGGGCGTCGGGCTGGCGGGGCTGCTTGCCGGTGTCGGCGGTGGAGCCGTCGCCGATGAGCCGCACGGGCCGACCGGTCGGGGTGGCGGTGCCCGGGCCGCCCGTGGCGTCACCGCCCCTGCCGGGCTTCTCGGGTCCGGGGCGACCCGTCTTGTCCTGGTCCGAGGTGCTGCACGCGGCGAGGCCCATCGCCGCCGCCGCTCCGACGCCCGCCCCGAGGAGCCCCCTTCGAGTGATCCCGCTGATCTCGCGCATGTCGTCCCCATTCGCGCTGACGTATGAACTGAATGTCATCCAAACCGACAAACAGTGAGATGCGGGGAGGAACACGGGGGTTCCCGTTAAATAGAACAAAAATTTAAGGGCGTTCGGATGACATGAACATCATCCGAACGCCCTTCACCCCGGTCCGTCAAGGCCGGGGCCCGCCTTCGGGCCGGAGTTACGCCCCGAAGGCCTTCGACTTCCCCTTGACCGGCTTCGCGCCCGCGAGCAGGTGCGCCGGGACCAGGTCCCGGGCCGGCTCGCTGTACCCCACCGAGACGATCCTGTCGCCCCGGTACGTGAACGAGGTCAGCGACGCCAGCGTGCACTGCCGCCGCCGCGGGTCGTGCCACAGCCGCCGCTTCTCCACGAAGCTGCGGACGATCCAGATCGGCAGCTGGTGACTGACGCAGACCGCCTCGTGACCCCGCGCCGCGTCCTTCGCCGCGTCGAGCGCGCCCATCATCCGCACGACCTGCTCGACGTACGGCTCGCCCCAGGACGGCTGGAACGGGTTGGTCAGGTGCTTCCAGTTCGCCGGCCTGCGCAGCGCCCCGTCCCCGACGCCGAAGGTCTTGCCCTCGAAGACGTTCGCCGCCTCGATGAGACGCGGGTCACTGGCCAGGTCCAGGCCGTGGGACTTGGCGATCGGCTCCGCCGTCTCCTGCGCCCGCTCCAGCGGGGAGGCGACGACGTGGGTGACGTCCCGGTCGGCCAGGTGCTCCGCGACCCGGTCCGCCATCCGGCGCCCCAGCTCGGAGAGGTGGTAGCCGGCGCGGCGCCCGTAGAGGACGCCGTCGGGATTGTGCACCTCGCCGTGGCGCATCAGGTGGACGACGGTGATGTCGTCGTCGCCCACGGGCTTCTCGGCGTTCACGGCGTCGTCCACGCCCTTCACGGCGTCGTCCACGGCGTCCACGCTGTTCACGTCGCTCATGCCGTCGCCTCCGCGGCGGCGCGGGCGGCGGCCGGCAGGGCGGCGGCGATCCGCTCGACCGCCCGCTCGTCGTGCGCCGTCGACACGAACCAGGACTCGAACGCGGACGGCGGCAGATACACCCCGTCGGCCAGCATCGAGTGGAAGAAGGCGTTGAAGCGGAAGGCCTCCTGCTTCTTCGCGTCGTCGTAGTTCCGCACCTCGTCGGCGGTGAAGAACACCGAGAACATGTTGGAGGCGGTCTGCAGCCGGTGCGCCACGCCCTCCTTGGACAGCGCCTCCGTGACCAGGCCGCGGATCTCCTTCGAGACCGCGTCCACCGTCGCGTACGCCGCGTCGTCGAGCAGCCGCAGCTGCGCGAGCCCGGCGGCCGTCGCGACCGGGTTCCCGGAGAGCGTGCCCGCCTGGTAGACCGGGCCCGCCGGGGCCAGGTGCCCCATCACGTCGGCCCGGCCGCCGAAGGCCGCCGCCGGGAAGCCGCCGCCCATGACCTTGCCGAAGGTCAGCAGGTCCGGCTTCACGCCGTCGACGCCGTACCAGCCGGCCTTCGAGGTGCGGAACCCGGTCATCACCTCGTCCGAGACGTACAGCGCGCCGTTCTCCCGGCACAGGTCCGCCAGGCCCTGGTTGAAGCCCTCGGCCGGCGGGACGACGCCCATGTTGCCCGGCGAGGCCTCGGTGATCACGCAGGCGATCTCGCCCGGGTGCGCGGCGAACGCGGCCCGCACCGCCTCCAGGTCGTTGTACGGCAGCACGATCGTGTCGCCGGCCTGCGCGCCGGTCACGCCGGGCGTGTCCGGCAGCGCGAAGGTGGCGAGACCGGAGCCGGCCGCGGCGAGCAGCGCGTCCACGTGGCCGTGGTAGCAGCCCGCGAACTTGACGACCTTCGCGCGCCCGGTGAACCCGCGGGCGAGCCGGATCGCGGACATCGTCGCCTCGGTGCCCGAGGAGACCAGGCGCACCTGCTCGACCGGCTCCACGCGCGCGACGATCTCCTCCCCGAGCGCCACCTCGCCCTCACCGGGGGTGCCGAACGAGGTGCCGCGCGCCACCGCGGCCTGCACGGCGGCGGTGACCTCCGGGTGCGCGTGGCCGAGGATCATCGGTCCCCACGAGCAGACCAGGTCGACGTACTCCCGCCCGTCCGCGTCGGTGAGGTACGGACCGGAACCGGACACCATGAACCGGGGCGTTCCGCCCACGGCCCGGAAGGCACGCACCGGTGAATTCACGCCGCCGGGCGTCACGAGGGAAGCGCGGTCGAAAAGCGTCTGTGAGACTGGGGCTTCGTATGAATACGGCACTGTGATCCTGACCTGCGAGAACGACGTGGGTGACGACATCGGG
The DNA here is from genome assembly GCF_009299385.1 of Streptomyces cinereoruber. Taxonomy (NCBI): domain Bacteria; kingdom Bacillati; phylum Actinomycetota; class Actinomycetes; order Kitasatosporales; family Streptomycetaceae; genus Streptomyces; species Streptomyces cinereoruber. The sequence continues at coordinate 3,431,939 of NZ_CP023693.1, forward strand.
GACGGAGGGACGGCGTGGGCCTCCTGTGCGTTACGCCGGGGCGTAGACCCTCCGCGTCTGCGAAACTGGGGCGTCATAGGGATGGCTCACGGAATCCATGGTGTCAGAGGCCACGGCGTTCTCGCGGACGGGTGTTTCACCGTACGAGCGCGGGGGAGGTCACTGTCACGATGATCGGGTTGCGCGGCGGGGTCGTGTTGCCGAGAAGAAGCAGTCGGGTGGAGATATGCATCGCGGTGGCGGACCGGGCGAGGGGACGGACGACCTGGGTCCGGAGTCTGCCCGGCGGGGAAGGCACCGGCGCCGGCGGACCGACGACCCGATCCCGGACGCTCCGGGAAGACAGGGCCCTCCGGACGCCCGGGACGAGCGGGACGCCGGGGGCGGGAGGGGCCGGTTGGGGGTGACGTACAAGTACTTCGGCGCGCCCGACGGCGCCACGGCGGCCCGCGTGCCGATCTCGATGCGTCCCGAGGAGCTCGGCGGCGACGAGCTCGGCATGGGCGGCATGTTCACCAAGATCAAGCCGGAGACCATAGCGGCCATGGTCCTCACCGGCATCCAGGGCATGCCCCTGCACAAGGTGCCCCCGCTGGAGCTGGTGGTCCTGCACCCCGACTACGCGGTGGTGAAGCTGCCGATGACCGTCGTCGACCCGCTGCGCGGGATAGGCGAGGAGTCGGTCGGCGCCGCCGCCTTCATCTGGTCCACGGTCCCGGACCGCGGCGGCCCGCGCGACGCCTTCGACGTCTACCAGCTGCTCCACGAATGGCAGGACTTCTCGGTCCGCCTGCACGAGGCGGGACACCAGCCGTACTGCCTGGTGTGGCCGTAAGACTTGCCGGTGTGACCGCGAGACTTCCCGGTGCGGCCGTGAGACTTCCCGATGTGGCCGCGAGGACGCGGTGACCCGCTGACGCGGTGACGCGGTGACGCGCCGGCACGACGGGGCCTCCGGCCGGGGCCCCGACCCACGCGCCCCCTTCTCCCCGCTCTCCTTCCGGCTTCCTCCCGCCCTTCTCCGGGGCGGACGGCCTACGAGCAGGCGTTTCTCCGCACTTCCGGCTTCCATAAGTGCTGAAATTAGGACGAATGCTATGGAATGCCCGAAAGTCGTACGCCCTGGGAAGGACTGACGCGTGAGCGGAGTACGAACGGCCGGCCGGCCCATGCAGATCGGCGAGGTCGCCGCACGGACCGAACTGCCCCTGCGCACCATCCGGCAGTACGAGGACAGCGGCCTGGTCGTCCCGTCGGCCGCCTCCCCCGGCGGCTTCCCCCTCTACACCGACGAGGACGTGTCCCGGCTCATGGTGGTCCGCCGGATGAAGCCGCTCGGCTTCACCCTGGACGAGACCCGCGAACTCCTCACGGCCGTGGACCGGCTGGCCGCCGACCGCCCGGGCACGGACACGGAGCTCGACCCGGACGAGCGGGCCGCGCTCGTGTCCCGCGTCCGCCGCTACGAGCAGGCCGCCGCCGAGCGCGTCGCCGAACTGCGGGCGCAGCTCGCCCGCGCGGAGGAGTTCGCCGACTCCCTCCGCGCCCGCCTCACGGCGACCCCGGCCTGAACCCGGCCCTCCCCGTCAGGGCGCCAGCGCCTCCGCGAGATCGCGGAAGAAGCGGGCGTACGCGGCGGGGCTGGGCGGGGTCTCCGGGTTCCAGGGAGCCAGCCGGACCCCGCCCGGGAGGGCGTACGGGGGCGTGGCGTGCTCCCGGTTGTCGAAGAGGACCAGGTCGGGGCGGAGCGCGGCGGCCCGGACCCAGTCGGCGGTGAGCCAGTTGGCGCCGGGCCCGGGGCCCGGGTCGAGCAGCCGGACGCCGAGCCCGGCGAGCCACGCCAGCTCGGGCCAGGCGTGCGGACGCGCCAGGTGCACCTGCTCGGGCCCGGCCCCGGAGAGCGCGAGCACCCCGAGGCCGCTCCGGGCCGCCGCCTCCCGCAGCGCGGCCTCGGCGGCCTCGAACTCCGCGAGGGCGGCGCCCTGACCGGGCCCGGTCGCCGGACTCGCGGTCACGGGGGTCACGATCTCGGGCCCGACGGCGTCCGAACCGACGACCACGGGAACGGGGGCCGCCGGGTCCGCCGCCCCCGGCTCCGTAGCCTCCGCCCCCACGCCCTCCGGCCCCGCCCCCTCCCGGCCGTCGATCCTCAGGCCGGCCGCCAGCGCCGCGAACCGGTCGAGGACGGCCGGCAGGTCGAGCTCGTTGCCGACCGAGAGGGCCACGAGCGGCACCCCGAGCCGCTCGACCAGCGCCGCGTCCAGCGCGTACGGGCTCTTCCCGTCGTACGTCACGTCCACCACGACGTCCGGCCGCAGCTCCCGCAGCACCGCCTCGTCCAGGGCCCGCCCCGGCCCGAGGTACGGCACCCCGACCGCCTCCAGGACCCCCGCCTTCGCCGGGTCGTACGCGTCGCCGTCGTGCCCGGAGCCGTACACCGCGACCGGTATCACCCCCAGGTCGTACAGGGCGGCCCCGGCCCGTACGTACGCGACCACCCGCCTCGGCACCCGGGCCGCCCCCAGCTGCGTACCCCTGTCGTCCGTGAATCCCCATGCCTGCGTTCCGGACATGCGGCTGCTCCCTCCCCGGCCGGAATCTCCCTGTTCCGCCACCTTGGAACGGTTGTCCGATCCGCACAAGAGGGCGTGCGCCCCCGTGCCCGCGCCCCGGCCCCGCCTCCCCCTGCCGAAAGGCCCCCGGGAGGTGTTGACTGAACACGTCGGAAGGAAGCAGAGGAAGCCGTAGCAACCGCCCCGCCGCCGCACGGGCGCGCCACCACCCGCCGGAGCGCACGCGTACGGACGGCCCTCACGCCCTGGAGTGCGCCATGCCCCTGCCCGGCCGGTTCTCCGACCCCCGTGCGCTCACGCTCGCCGGCCTGCTCGCCGTCTCGACGGCGACGTGCCTCGCCCTCGGCCTGCGCGCCCGCGCCCGCCGCGCCCGGGCGGGCGTCCCGCTGGAGCGCGTCTGGCACCCGCAGGAGTCGGTCCCGCTGACCCCCGCCGAGGAGCACGCCTTCGGCCAGGTCGCCGCCCGCCTCTCCCCCGGCCCCGTGCACCGCCCCCGCTGACCCGGGGCGGCCTACCGGGCGCGCGGGTCGCGACCCGTCACGGCGAGCAGCCGCTCGAAGGCGGTGGCGTCCCCGGGCACCTCGACGGCGTCCCCGAAGACACCGGCCTGCCGGGCCATCGGGGCCATCCGCTCCACCTCCCCGGCGAGGCCCGCCACCACGGCCGGGTCCGGCGCGAAGGCCCGCCCGGTGGCACGGGCCAGGTCCCAGGCGTGCACGGTCAGATCGAGCAGCACCATGGAGCCGACCGTCCGCGCGGGCAGCCCCATCGCCCCGGTCGTGCCCTCCTCGGCACCGGGCGCCGACCACGCCTCGACCAGCTTCCCGGCCTCCGCCGCGAACGACTCGCGCCAGCCGTCCCCGGCGACCCGGTCCGGGGTCTCGGAGAAGTCGGCCGTCCCCTTCGCGGCCAGGGCCTGGAAGTTCACGACGACGGAGAAGAGGTGGTTGAGCAGGGCGCGCACGTCGTACTCGGCACAGGGCGTGGGCGCGCCGAGCGACGCGTCGGCGACGCCGCCGACCACGGGAACGGCGTCGTCGGCGGCGGTACGGAGCAGGTCACCGATGCGGAGCTGGGCCTCGTTCGTCATGCTCCCGACGCTACGGAAGCCCGCCCTTCCCGTCTTGAAGAAACACGACAGGCGACGCCCCGGACAGGCCCTAGCATGCGGAACATGTCCGCCTCCGCCCCCCGCCGGGACACCCGGGGCATCGTCGACCCCGCCGGACTGCTCTCCCGCGTCCGCTTCCGCCGCCACCTCCCGGCCCCGGAACTGCGCGCCCACCTGGAGCACTACTGGCTGATCGACTGGGACCTCCCGGAGCCGTACACGAGCCACGTCGTCCCGCACCCCTCGGTGAACGTCGTCTTCCAGCGGTACGGCCCGCCGGCCACGGGGCACGCGTCGGCCGAGGTCGCCGGGATCGGGCTCGGCCTGTTCACCCACGAGCTGACCGGGACGGGCCGGGTCTGCGGGATCCAGTTCCGCCCCGGCGGCTTCCGGCCCTTCGCGCCCGCGCGGCCGGTGTCGACGTGGACGGGCCGCCGCGTCCCCCTGACCGACGCCTTCCCCGACGCCACGGACTCCCCCGCCGCCGTCCTCACCCCCGACGAGGACCACGCGCGCGTGGCGGCGCTCGACGCCTTCCTCCTCGCCCGCGGCCCCGCCCCCGACCCGGCCGCCGACCACGCAATGGAGCTGGTGGAACTGGCCCGTTCGGACCGCACGATCCGCCGGGCCGCCCAACTCGCCGCCGCCTCCGGCCTGTCGGCCCGCTCCCTCCAGCGCCTCTTCGCCGACCGCGTCGGAGTCGGCCCGAAGTGGGTGATCCTGCGCTACCGGATCCACGAGGCCCTGGAACGCGCCGAGGCCGCCGGAACGACCGGCACCCCGGACTGGGCCGCCCTCGCCGCCGAACTCGGCTACAGCGACCAGGCCCACCTCGTACGGGACTTCACGACGACGATCGGGGTGCCGCCGACCGCGTACGCCCGGGGCCCGTCGGTGCCGTGACCTACCGTGGGGAGATGGAGAACGCCGCCCCGCCCGTACGCCTGGAACCCTGGTCCGAGGAGGACGCCGGCCTGCTGCGCGCCCTCAACGCCCCGGAGCTCACCGCCCACCTCGGCGGCCCGGAGACCGGGGAACAGCTCGTACGACGCCACCGGCGGTACGTGGACCTGAGCGCCGCCGACCCCGGCGCGGGCAGGATGTTCCGGATCGTGCTGCTCCCCGAGGAGGCCCCGGTGGGCAGCATCGGCTTCTGGGCCCAGACCTGGGACGACGAGCCGGTGTACGAGACCGGCTGGGCCGTACTGCCGGGCTTCCAGGGCCGGGGCGTGGCGACGGCCGCCACGCGCGCGGTGATCGCGGAGGCCCGGGCGGCGGGCGCGAAGGGCCGGGCGGCAGGCGCGGGAAACGCGGCGGAGGGCCGCCGGCACCTGCACGCCTTCCCGTCCTCGGACAACACCGCCTCGAACGCGGTGTGCCGCAAGGCCGGCTTCCAGCCGCGCGGCGAACGGGACTTCGAGTACCCGCCCGGCCGCCTCATGCGCTGCAACGACTGGCGGCTCGACCTGGGACCGTCGGCTCAGGAGGCCTGATCCGGCCCGGCGAGCGGCCGGGTGAAGTGGAACGCCACGATGTCGAAGCGCTCCCGCAGGTAGAAGCGGTGGGCCCCGGTGCGGTGGGTGCCGGAGTCCAGGTTCAGCTCGTGGCAGCCCGCCGCACGGGCACGCCCCTCCAGGTGGGCGATCAGCGCGTGCCCGACACCGGCCGAACGGTCCGCCGCCGCCGTCACCAGGTCGTCCACGTACAGCTTGCGCAGGGAGCTGGTGTTGACGACGATCCGCCAGCCGGCCGCGCCGACGCAGCGCCCGTCGTCCGCGTAGGCGGCGCTGAACCGCAGCCCCTGCCCGTACCCGCCCTCGTACACCTCGCGGAACAGCTCCGGGGTGAGGTGCGGACGGAGCTCGGAGAGGACCGGCAGGAGGTCGCCCTCCAGACGCGGATCGCCCGGCTCGAGATCGATGATCTTCATGCCGGGACGGTACCGCAGGGACCACGGGGCGGAACGAAGGGGCGGGACCGGCCGGGCACCCCCGCCCACCAGCGCCGAAATACCTGGCGGCCCGCCCGCCCCGATGCGATCCTGACCCCGTGAACGGACCGGAGATCCAGATCAGTTTCGCCCCCGGCCTGCGGCTCTTCGTCTCGGCGGAGCGGCGCGGCGGCCCCACCCCCGTGACCACCGACGGCGCCTCCTCCCTCGGCCACGTCGTGGAATCGCTGGGCGTCCCCCTCACCGAGGCCGGACGGCTCCTGGTCGACGGACGGCCCGTCGAGGCCTCGTACGTCCCGGGCGCCGGCGAGACGGTCGAGGTCGAGGACGTCACCCGCCCCCAACAGGTCCCCGGCGCACCCCTCCGCTTCCTCCTCGACGTCCACCTCGGCACCCTCGCCCGCCGCCTGCGCCTGCTCGGCGTGGACGCCGCCTACGAGAGCGAGGACATCGGCGACCCCGCCCTGGCCGCGCTCTCCGCACGGGAACGGCGCGTCATGCTCTCCCGCGACCGCGGCCTGCTGCGCCGCCGCGAACTGTGGGCGGGCGCCTACGTCTACAGCGACCGCCCGGACGAACAGCTCCGCGACGTCCTCGCACGCTTCGCACCGCCCCTCGCCCCCTGGACCCGCTGCACGGCCTGCAACGGCGAACTGAGCGGCGCCGACAAGGACGCGGTGCGCGAACGCCTGGAGCAGGGCACGGAGAAGACGTACGACGTGTTCGCCCAGTGCGTCGCGTGCGAACGCGTCTACTGGCGCGGCGCCCACCACGCGCGCCTGGAGGCGATCGTCACGGACGCGGTGAGGGAGTTCGGCGGGGCGACGACCCGCTAGGCACCGGACCGGAAGACGCACGGGTCACCGGCGGCGGTCGTTCACCGGCGCCGGATCGACCGCCCCGCCCCCGCGCCCGCCGCCCCACCTATCCTGGCCGGGCTACACCGTCGATCACCTGCGCGAGGAGCACGCCATGACCGCCCCCGGTACCCCCATCGCCGTCGTCACCGGCGCGAGCAGCGGAATCGGCGCCGCCACGGCCCGGCAGCTGGCCGCCGCCGGCTACCGCGTGGTCCTCACCGCCCGCCGCAAGGACCGCATCGAAGCCCTCGCCGCCGAGATCAACGACGCCGGCCACCAGGCCACCGCCTACGCCCTCGACGTCACCGACCGCGCCGCCGTCGACGAGTTCGCCACCGCCTTCCGCACCCTCGCCGTCCTCGTCAACAACGCGGGCGGCGCGCTCGGCGCCGACCCCGTCGCCACCGGCGACCCCGACGACTGGCGCCGCATGTACGAGGTCAACGTCCTCGGCACCCTCCACATGACCCAGGCCCTGCTCCCCGCCCTCACCGCGAGCGGCGACGGCACGGTCGTCGTCCTCTCCTCCACCGCGGGCCACGGCACCTACGAGGGCGGCGCCGGCTACGTCGCCGCCAAGAACGGCGCCCGCGTCCTCGCCGAGACCCTGCGCCTGGAGATCGTCGGCACCCCCGTCCGCGTCATCGAGATCGCCCCCGGCATGGTCAGGACCGACGAGTTCGCCACGACCCGCTTCCGCGGCGACACCGACAAGGCCGCCAAGGTCTACGCCGGCGTCCCCGACCCCCTCACCGCCGACGACGTCGCCGAAACCATCACCTGGGCCTGCACCCGCCCCCCACACGTCAACATCGACCTCCTGGTCGTCCGCCCCCGCGCCCAGGCCTCCAACACCAAGGTCCACCGGGAGCTGTGACGACGCCCCGCGACCCGTACGACAGCGGCGGAGCGGCCCCCGGCACGATGGTGCCGGGGGGCCGCTCCGCCGTCCGTTCCGGACCTCAGCCCTTTACACAGATGAGCTGCTTCAGCTTCGCGACGACCTCCACCAGATCCCGCTGCTGGTCGATCACCTTCTCGATCGGCTTGTACGCGCCCGGGATCTCGTCCACGACGCCGGAGTCCTTGCGGCACTCCACGCCCCGCGTCTGCTCCTCCAGGTCCCGGGTCGTGAAGCGCCGCTTCGCCGCGCTCCGGCTCATCTTCCGGCCCGCGCCGTGCGAGGCCGAATTGAAGGACGCCACGTTCCCGAGGCCCTTCACGATGTACGAGCCCGTGCCCATCGAGCCCGGGATGATCCCGAACTCCCCGGAGCCGGCCCGGATCGCGCCCTTCCTCGTGACCAGCAGGTCCATGCCCTCGTACCGCTCCTCCGCCACGTAGTTGTGGTGGCAGGAGATCACCGGATCGAAGGTCACCCGGGCCTTGCGGAATTCCCGGCGGACGACCTCCTGGAAGAGCGCCATCATGATCGCGCGGTTGTACTTGGCGTACTCCTGCGCCCAGAAGAGGTCGTGCCGGTAGGCCGCCATCTGCGGGGTGTCCGCGACGAACACCGCCAGGTCGCGGTCGACCAGCCCCTGGTTGTGCGACAGCTTCTGCGCCACGCCGATGTGGTACTCGGCCAGCTCCTTGCCGATGTTCCGGGATCCGGAATGCAGCATGAGCCACACCGAATCGGACATATCAACGCAGAATTCTACAAAATGATTGCCTGATCCGAGCGTTCCCATCTGCTGCCCCGCCCGCTCCCGCCGGAACTTCACCGCATCCGCGATCCCGTCGAACCGCGACCAGAAGTCGTCCCACCCCGCCGTCGGGAACTGGTACAGCCGCTTCGGGTCCACCGCCTCGCGGTGGAGGCCGCGGCCGACCGGGATGGCCTGTTCGATCTTGGAGCGGAGGCGGGAGAGGTCGCCCGGCAGGTCGTTGGCCGTCAGGGAGGTCTTGACCGCCGACATGCCGCAGCCGATGTCCACCCCGACCGCCGCCGGACACACCGCGCCCCGCATCGCGATCACCGAGCCGACCGTCGCGCCCTTGCCGTAGTGCACGTCCGGCATCACGGCCAGGCCCTCGACCCACGGCAGCGTCGCCACGTTCTGGAGCTGCTGCATGGCGCCGCCCTCGACCGTGGAGGGGTCGGTCCACATCCGGATCGGTACTTTCGCCCCCGGCACCTCTACGTACGACATACTCCCTCGATTCCCCCGAAAAGACCGATAACGCAAAAACCGGAGCCAAAGCCCGTACAGGTGACAGGGGACCGGCATCAACGGCAGCGTGTGCGATAGACATTGTGTCCATCGGCCGGGTTCGCGCGGCAAACAGTTTTCGGGAAAGTCTTCGGGAGAAGGGAGCCTGGGACCGTGCAGCGAAAGAGGTACGCCCCCGGCCGCACCGGGTCCACGGCTCGTACCGCCCTCGGCCTCACGCTCGGCCTCGGCCTCGCCGCGGGCCTCGTCGGCTGCTCCTCCGGCACCCCCTCCGAGGACGTCGCCGTCGACGCCAAGGCCGGTCTCGCCGCCTCCGCGGCGCCCCCCGGCCGCTACCGCACCCTCTTCGAGCCCTGCGGCGCCGTCCCGAGGGCCGTCCTCCAGGAGCTGCTCCCCGGCGCCGCCGCCCTGCCCGACCCCGAGCGCGACCGGGCGTACCGGGGCACCGCCGCCGTCACGTACGACACCGACCGGCGCGTCGGCTGCTCGTGGCGGGCCGACACCCCGGAGGCCTCGCACCGCCTCTCGCTCGACATCGAGCGGGTGGTCTCGTACGACTCCGCCGTCAGCGACGACGACCGGGCGCAGGAGGTGTACGTCCGCAAGCAGCTCGCGGCGAACATTCCGCTGCCGCCCACCGCGCCGCCCGAGACGGGCGGCACGCCCACCACCGGCCCCCCCGGCAGCACGGCCGGTACGGGCGGCCCCTCGCAGCAGGCGGTCACCGGCGGCGCGACCCCCGTGAACGCGCCCGCATCCGCCCCGCCCGGTTCCACGGCTCCGACCGCGCCCACGCCCACCGGTTCGGCCTCCGGCGGGCCGACGCCGTCCGGTGCCCCTTCCCCCACCGGTCTGGAGCCCCGCGTCCTGGAGGGGCTGGGTGACGTGGCGTACCTCGACGACGTCCTCGGCCAGCCCAGGGCGAGCAGTCGTCAGCGGTCCGTGAGCGTGGTGTTCCGCACATCCAACGTGATCGTGACGGTGTCCTACCGGAAGGAGGCCGTCGGTCTCGCCGGGGCGCCGGACAGCGGGGAACTGCAGGAAAGGGCCCGGAAGGTGGCCCGGTTGCTCGCCGACCGCCTGGAGGAGTAGTCGTTCGGCGCCGCTCCGTGAGCGGGTGGCGACCACGTAACGTGTCGCCGTGGCCCATGGCCGTACCGCAGAACAGCCGGACCGTACGACAGCCGTACTGCACGACAGCCGGACCGTACGACAAGCGACTGAAGGAACCATGCAGCGATCAGCTCCGCGACTCACCCGCATACTCGCCTGCGCAGCCGTCCCGGTGATGCTCGTCGTCGCCGGCTGCTCCTCCGACTCCGGTGACTCGGGGAAGCCGAAGGCGCAGGAGAAGACGGGCGCGTCGGCGTCCGCGACCCCCTCGCCCTCGCAGACGACGAAGGCGGTCGAGCCGGCGAAGTTCGCGAAGCTGCCCCAGGTCTGCCAGTCGGTCTCGGCGAAGACGACCGAGGTCCTGGTGCCGAAGGCGAAGACCAAGAACGGGACGCCGGCCGTCTCCAGCGATCTGGCCAGCCGTGGCGGCTGTTCGTGGAACGGTCTGGACGACAAGGGCGTGAAGGGTTCGCAGTACCGCTGGCTGGACGTGTCGTTCTACCGGTACGAGTCGGACGCCACGCTCGGCAGCGGTCAGGAGCGGGCGGGGCAGAACCTCGCGAAGGAGGTCGCCAAGGTCGAGGGGACGGCGGGGGCGAAGAACCTCCGGACGTCGGTGGCCGCGGGGATCGGCGACGAGGCGAAGGCCGTGACGTACCAGGAGAACAAGACGGGCGTGAACTTCGTGTACACGTCGATCGTGGCGCGTACGGGCAACGTGCTGGTCCTGCTGTCGTACAACGGCGCGGGGTACTCGGGTGCGCCGACTCCGACGGAGAAGGCGATCACGGACGGTGCGGTCAAGGCGGCCAAGGAGGCCGTGGCGTCGGTCGCGGCGGCCAACAAGTAGGCACAAAACAGTACATTCATGCGAAGCCCGCCCCTCCCCCGGGGCGGGCTTCGTTCACATGTGCCACTCTGTGCGCGCGAGATGTCGAACGACGGGAGGGGTCGCGGGTGGCCGCGATGCAGCTGACACGCACACACCGGGTACTCATCGGCCTCGTCATCGCCGGTGCGCTGATCATCGCGGGGATCGGTTTCGCGGGTTCGTACGCCGCCGTGCGCGAGCTCGCGGTCCACAAGGGTTTCGGCACCTTCTCGTACTTCTTCCCGATCGGCATCGACGCGGGCATCTGTGTGCTGCTCGCGCTGGACCTGCTGCTGACGTGGCTGCGGATCCCGTTCCCGCTGCTGCGGCAGACGGCGTGGGTGCTCACGGCGGCGACGATCGCGTTCAACGGCGCGGCGGCCTGGCCGGATCCGCTGGGCGTGGGCATGCACGCGGTGATCCCGGTGCTGTTCGTGGTCGCGGTGGAGGCCGCGCGGCACGCGGTGGGCCGGATCGCGGACATCACGGCCGACAAGCACATGGAGGGCGTGCGGCTGACCCGGTGGCTGCTGTCGCCGATCCCGACGTTCCGGCTGTGGCGGCGGATGAAGCTGTGGGAGCTGCGTTCGTACGAGCAGGTCATCAAGCTGGAGCAGGAGCGGATGATCTACCAGGCCCGGCTGCAGGCCCGGTTCGGGCGGAACTGGCGGCGGAAGGCGCCGGTGGAGGCGCTGATGCCGCTGCGTCTGGCGCGGTACGGGGTGCCGCTGGCGGAGACGGCGGCGGCGGGTCTGGCGGCGGCGGGCATCGAGCCGGCGGTGCTGCCTCCGCAGCCGGGGCAGACGTACGAGCAGCTTCCGTCGTCCCAGTCGCCGCAGCCTGTCCAGTCGGCTCAGCCTGTCCAGTCGGCTCAGCCTGCTCAGTTGCCTCAGCAGTCCGAGTCGCCTCAGCCGGTCCAGTTGTCCCAGGCGCCTCAGTCGGCCCGGTCGCCGCAGCAGTCCGAGCTGCCGCAGCAGTTCCAGCATCCTCAGCAGTCGCAGCAGGCTCAGGCGTCGCAGGGGCCGCAGCAGCTTCCGCAGCAGGCCGGGCTTCCGCGGCCGGACGTCCCGGTCGTGCTGCCGGTGAACCACGACAGCCCGTGGTTCGACACGCCGGAGGTCTCCCCGAAGGCGTACACGGGTACGTACAACCTCCAGGGCGTCGAGGGGCCGGAGCCGGTGTACGGCCCGGTTCCGCAGGGGGCCGAGGGGTACGCCGAGCACCAGGAGCGGGTCGGGGAGTACGCCGACGGGGACGCCGGGGAGCAGGACCCGCGGGGCGGCCGGCTCCACAAGGTCGTCCACGACCTGGTGTGGGAGTACGCCCGCGAGCACGAGGCCGTCATGGATGCGGCGGAGGCCGCGGACCGGGTGGCCGCGGAGCACGGCGGTCAGGAGTACTACGACCCCGAGCACGCCCAGCAGTTGATCTTCGAGGTGCGGGCGGGCGTCCAGGAGGCGCTCGCCGCGCGCCACACCACCTGATCCGTACGGCATACGGCGATACGGGAAAGGGGCCGCCGCCCGGAGGTTTCCGGGCGGCGGCCCCTTTCCGTGTCTCCGTGTGCGTCAGGCGCCGAGGAGCTTCCTCACCCGGTCCGCGCCGACGGCGAGGAGGAGGGTGGGGAGGCGGGGGCCGGTCTCGCGGCTCACGAGGAGCTTGTAGAGCAGGGCGAAGAAGGCGCGCTGGGCGAGCTTGAGCTCGGGCGTGGGCTTGGCCTCGGGGTCGAGTCCGGCCATGACCTTCGGGACGCCGTAGACGAGGGTGGTGAGTCCGTCGAGCGACCAGTGGGTGTCGAGGCCGTCCAGGAGGAGGCGGAGGGACTCGCGGCCCTCGTCGTCCAGGGAGCCGAGGAGCTCGGTGTCGGGCTCGTCGCGGACGATGGTGCGCTGGTCAGCCGGGACCTGGTTGGTGATCCAGTTCTCGGCGCGGTCGAGGCGGGGCCGGACCTCGTCGAGGGAGGTGACGGGGTTGTCGGGGTCGAGTTCGGTGAGGATCCGCAGGGTCTGCTCGTCGTGTCCGGCGGTGATGTCCATGACCGAGGCCAGGGTCCGGTACGGGAGCGGGCGCGGGGTGCGGGGGAGTTCGCCGGCGGCGGTGCGGGCGGCGCGGGAGTGGGCGGCGGCGTCGGCGGGCAGGACGGTGCCGTCGGCGACCTTGGCCTCCAGCTTGTCCCACTCGTCGTAGAGGCGCTGGATCTCCTGGTCGAAGGCGATCTTGAAGGACTGGTTGGGCCTGCGGCGGGCGTAGAGCCAGCGCAGCAGGGGGGCTTCCATGATCTTCAGGGCGTCGGCGGGGGTGGGGACGCCGCCTCGGGAGGAGGACATCTTGGCCATGCCGCTGATGCCGACGAAGGCGTACATGGGGCCGATGGGCTGGACGCCGTCGAAGATCTCGCGGACGATCTGGCCGCCGACGACGAAAGAGGAGCCGGGCGAGGAGTGGTCGACGCCGGAGGGCTCGAAGACGACGCCCTCGTAGGCCCAGCGCATGGGCCAGTCGACCTTCCAGACGAGCTTGCCGCGGTTGAACTCGCTGAGCTTCACCGTCTCGGCGAAGCCGCAGGCGGTGCAGGTGTAGGCGAGTTCGGTGGTGTCGTCGTCGTAGGAGGTGACGGTGGTGAGGTCCTTCTCGCACCGGCCGCAGTAGGGCTTGTACGGGAAGTAGCCGGCGCCGCCGCCGGAGCCGTCGTCCTCGGCGGCCGCGCCGGAGCCCTCCTCGGCCTCCAGCTCGGCCGCGTCGAGGGGCTTCTGGGTCTGCTTCTTCGGGGCCTTCTTCGTCCGGTACTGGTCGAGGATGGCGTCGATGTCGGCGCGGTGGCGCACGGCGTGCAGGATCTGCTCGCGGTAGGTGCCGGCGGTGTACTGCTCGGTCTGGCTGATCGGGTCGTACTCGACGCCGAGCTCGGCCAGGGACTCGACCATGGCGGCCTTGAAGTGCTCGGCCCAGTTGGGGTGGGGCGAGCCGGCGGGGGCCGGGACGGAGGTCAGGGGCTTGCCGATGTGCTCGGCCCAGGTCTCGTCGACGCCCTCGACGCCGTTCGGGACCTTGCGGTAGCGGTCGTAGTCGTCCCAGGAGACGAGGTGGCGGACGGTGTGGCCGCGGCGGCGGATCTCGTCGGCGACCAGGTGCGGGGTCATGACCTCGCGGAGGTTGCCGAGGTGGATCGGGCCGGAGGGGGAGAGTCCGGAGGCGACGACGACCGGTTTGCCAGGCGCACGTCGCTCCGACTCGGCGATGACCTCGTCCGCGAAACGGGAGACCCAGTCGGTCTCGGTGCTGCTCTGAGCCACGGTCGGTACGTCCTTCTTTCCGTAAATCCCTCGGTGCCCTGCGTCGGGCCTCACGTCTGTCATTGTCCCAGACGGAACGACGGGCCACGGGGTTGTCCACAGGCGTGGATCGTCCACGGCTCCGGGTTCTCCGCGGGTCCCTGTTGTCCACAGGCGGGGAAAACACGTTGCTCTCCCATGGGACACTTGACAAGCGAAATAGACCACCGGACACCTCTCGACGGAAACGGAAGCTCATGGCCTCGGTCCCTTCCCTCGCTTCGACCGTGCAGCAGCGCCTCGCGGACGGACTCTCGGCAGCCCTGCCGGAGGCCGCGTCCGCCGACCCGCTGCTGCGACGTAGCGACCGGGCCGACTTCCAGGCGAACGGCATCCTGGCGCTCGCCAAGCGGCTCAAGGGCAATCCGCGTGAGCTGGCGACGAAGGTCGTCGAGGCGATTCCGGCGAACGACGTCCTGAAGGAGGTCGAGGTCTCGGGGCCCGGCTTCCTGAACATCACGGTGACCGACCGGGCGATCGTGGAGACCCTGGCGGCCCGTGCCGCCGACGCGCGGCTCGGCGTGCCGTTCAGCGAGTCGGCGGGCACGACGGTGATCGACTACGCGCAGCCGAACGTGGCGAAGGAGATGCACGTCGGCCACCTGCGGTCCGCGGTGATCGGCGCGGCGATGGTCGAGATCCTGGAGTTCACCGGGGAGACGGTGGTCCGGCGGCACCACATCGGCGACTGGGGCACCCAGTTCGGCATGCTCATCCAGTACCTGGTGGAGCACCCGCACGAGCTGGACCACTCCTCGGAGTCGGAGGTGTCGGGCGAGGAGGCCATGTCGAACCTGGACAGGCTCTACAAGACGTCGCGCGCCCTGTTCGACTCGGACGAGGGGTTCAAGACGCGGGCCCGCGCGCGGGTGGTGGACCTCCAGGCCGGTGACGAGGAGACCCTGGCGTTCTGGCAGCGGTTCGTGGACGAGTCGAAGATCTACTTCTACTCGGTCTTCGACAAGCTGGACATGGACATCCGGGACACCGACGTGGTCGGCGAGTCGGGTTACAACGACATGCTGGCGGAGACCTGCCGGCTCCTGGAGGAGAAGGGCGTCGCGGTCCGCTCCGAGGGCGCGCTGTGCGTCTTCTTCGACGACGTGAAGGGCCCGGACGGCAATCCGGTGCCGCTGATCGTGCAGAAGTCGGACGGCGGTTTCGGGTACGCGGCGACGGACCTGTCGGCGATCCGGGACCGGGTGGGGAGCCTGAAGGCGACGTCCCTGCTGTACGTGGTGGACGCGCGGCAGTCGCTGCACTTCAAGATGGTGTTCGAGACGGCCCGCCGGGCGGGCTGGCTGAACGACGAGGTGAAGGCGCACCAGCTGGCGTTCGGCACGGTCCTGGGCAAGGACGGCAAGCCGTTCAAGACCCGTGAGGGCGAGACGGTCCGGCTTGTGGACCTGCTGGACGAGGCCGTGGAGCGGGCGACGTCGGTCGTCCGGGAGAAGGCCGACGACTACCGCGAGAAGACCGGCAAGGAGCTGCTGACCGAGGCGGAGATCGTCGAGAACGGGCAGTACGTGGGCATCGGCGCGGTGAAGTACGCCGACCTGTCGACGTCGGCCGCGCGGGACTACAAGTTCGACCTGGACCAGATGGTGTCGCTGAACGGCGACACGTCGGTGTACATCCAGTACGCGTACGCGCGGATCAGGTCGATCTTCGGCCGGGCGGGCGACCGCACCCCGGTCGCCCACCCGGAGCTGGAGCTGGCCCCGGCGGAGCGTGCGCTCGGTCTGCACCTGGACGGGTTCGCGGAGACGGTGGCCGAGGCGGCCGCGGAGTACGCGCCGCACAAGCTGACCGCGTACCTGTACCAGCTGGCCTCGCTGTACACGACGTTCTACGACCAGTGTCCGGTGGTCAAGCCGGAGCCGGCGCGGGAGGTCGCGGAGAACCGGCTGTTCCTCTGCGACCTGACGGCCCGCACGCTCCACCAGGGCATGGCGCTCCTGGGCATCCGGACGCCCGAGCGGCTCTGATCCCCGGGGCCGCCGGGTCCCCCGCGCGCCGACGGGCACCTCTCGCACGTGCGAGGGGTGCCCGTTCCGCGTTTCAGTCCCACTCGTCCGGGCGCCATTCGCCCGGGTCCACCCACCAGACGTACGAGGGACGCCCGGCGGTCGCGCTGGTGCGGAAGGGGCGGCCTCCGTCGTCGACCCGGATCGTGCCCCTGCGGTCGCCGCTGCTCCATTCGACCTCCAGGTACCAGTGGACGTCGTGGGCCTTCGTGGTCACGTCGAAGCGGAGCACCTGGGGGTCGTCGGAGGCGACCTTGTAGGGGAAGTCCTCGGCGGGGACGGTGATGTCGCCGTTCCGGCCGGCGACCGGGCGGACGCCGGGCTGGGGGCGGTCGAGGTCCACGGCGAACGTCTGCGGGGTGACGCCGCTGCCGCAGCCCTCGCCCATCGAGAACGCCGACCAGGGCAGGGCGGCGGAGCGGCCCACCACCCGGACGTTGACCCTGGTGATCACCACGGAGTCGGCCGTGCGGCCCGTGGCGGTGAGTTCGAGGCGCATCCCGCCGCCGTCCACCGCGCCGAGCGACCGCGCCCAGCTCCGGTGGTCCTGGGGCGGGGGCGGCGGGGGCACGGTGCCGGGGGCGCGGTCGAGCAGGTAGTACTGGCCGCAGGGATGGTCCCAGTTGTACGAGCTGATGCCGACGCGCAGCGGGGCACCCCCGGTCGCGGGCGCGCCGGACCGCGAGGCGGCCGGTGACGGGGTGCGCGAAGGGGCCGGGGAGGCCGGGGCGCCCTTGCCGTCCGGCGGCCGGGACGGCGATCCGGCCGGAGTCCCGGACGGGGTCGGGGTCGCGGCCGGGGACGAAGCGGGACCGGGGCGTACGGGGAGGGTGCCGCCGGTCGCCGGACCGGACGGGGCGGGCGCCGGGGCCGCCCGCTCCGGCCGCTCTCCCCCGCCACCGGACGCGAACACGGCGACCGGCACGGCCACCGCGACGACCACGGCGGCGGCGAGCGCGACGAGCACGCGGCGACGGCGCGCGCCGCCCCGCCGGGGCGCACCGGGCTCGCCGGGCTCGTCGGACACGTCCGGAACGGCTTCCGTTTCAGGCGCAGGCACCGGCACCGGCTCAGGCACCGGAGCTGGCGCGGGCGCCGCCACAGGCACAGGCACAGGATCGGCTACCGGCTCAGGTCCAGCCGCCCGTTCAGGTTCAGCTACCGGCTCCGGGTCCGCCTCCGCCCCAACCGGCTCCGGCTCCGGGCCCGGATCCGCCCCGACCGGCCTCGTCCCCACCCCCGACCGGCTCCGGGTCCGCGCGTCGTCCGCGACGATCCAGCGCCGGTGCAGCTCGATCAGTTCCTCGCGCTCGGCCCCGCACAGGCGCGCGAACCGCTCGACCGCCGCGAACTCGGCCGGTACGGCGTCCCCGTTGCAGTACCGGTGCAGGGTCGACGTGCTGACGTGCAGGCGTCCGGCGAGCACCCCGTAACTGCGCCCCGAACGTTCCTTCAGCCGCCGCAGCAGCGCGCCCAACTCCTGGGCCTCCGGCGTGGTCGCCACCGCGCCCCTCCCCGTGTTCGGTGTCCTCGCGTCCCGGGACGGCGTTCCAGGCAGAGGCCGTTCCCGCTGGTCACCGTACCCGTGAGCGTTCCGGCGTCCCCCATGGTCCGTTCGGCGTTGCGGCCGGAATCCGCCGCCCCGCAACCTGGGGCCACGCCGCAGGGCACCGGTCCACGGACGGTGCGGCGGCCGGAGACAGACCGAAAAGCAACGACACCCACGGGGGTTCCACCATGCGTACGCACCGCATCCGCATCGCCGCCGCGGCGGCCGCCACCGCCGCCGTCCTCTCCCTCACCGCCTGCCAGGGCTCGGGCGGCGGGACGCGGGACGAGGGCCGGGCCTCGTCGCCGGCCACCGCCACGCCGACGACGCAGGCACCGGCGGCCACGCCGACGTCGGCCCCCGCCCCCGCCCCCGCTCCGACGGACACGGACGCCTCCGGCAGCAAGAGCACCTCCCCGCAGGGCACCGCCGAAGCCCCTGCCCCCGGTAAGAACAACGGCAAGGGCAAGGGCGAAGGCGGCGGGAAGAACACCACCGGCACCCCGAACACCGCCGACACCGCCGACCGCCCGTGCGACGCGTCGGCCGTGCGGGTCGTCTACAGCCCCCTCAGCCGCCCGCTGAACCACGCGATGCTCACCGTCACCAACACCGGCCGCACGGCGTGCAGCGCCTACCACGCCCCGGTGCTGCGCCTCGACGACGGGCAGGCGGCGGTCGCGGTGGACCGGGGCAGCAAGCCGCAGGCGGTGGTCACCCTGTTCCCGGGCGAGAGCGCGTACGCGGCCATGATCCTGTCGGCGGCCGACGGCAGCGGGAACCACGGCCGGACGTCGAAGAAGCTGACCGTGTGGTTCGCCCCGCGCGACGACGCGGGTTCGGCCGGGGGCCCGGCGGTCCTGGAGCTGCCGGCCGGCACGTACACGGACAGCACCACCCGGGTCACGTACTGGCAGAGCTCGATGGAGGACGCCCTGAGCTGAGGACGTCCCGAGCCTCTGATCCCGCAGATCACCGCCGACGCGCCGCGTCCCGTTCCCGGGGCGCGGCGCGTCGGCGTCACCGTGTCACCGGATGGCGTGCGAGGTGCGTCCGGAGACCTCGTCGATCTCCGTGTGGGCCTTCTGGAGGAGCTGCGAGGCGAGGTCCATCAGGGCGCGCGCTCCGGCGATCTCCTCGCCGACCCGCAGCTGGTCCGGATCGGAGGGGTGCCGGTTCGCGGTGCCGTGGGCCCGGAACTCGGTGCCGTCGCCGAGCCGGACCATGGCGGCGGCCCGTGTCCGGTCGCCCTCCTCCTGGAACTCCATCTCCACGTGCCATCCGACCAGCGTGTGCATCATGAGGACCACCTCCGGCGAGGTAGGGGGGACCTGTCGGCTACCCCTCCAGGGTGCGCCGACCGGCGGCCCCCCACCAGCCAGGGCCGGTCAGACGCCGCGGCCGAGCTTCTGCGCGACCTCGGTCGCCCAGTAGGTGAGGATCATCTGCGCGCCGGCCCGCCGGATGCCGGTGAGGCTCTCCAGGATGGCCTTGTCGCGGTCGATCCAGCCCTTCTCGGCGGCGGCCTCGACCATCGCGTACTCGCCGCTGATCTGGTAGGCGGCGACCGGTACGTCCACGGAGTCGGCGACCTTGGCGAGGACGTCGAGGTACGGTCCCGCGGGCTTGACCATGACCATGTCCGCGCCCTCCTCCAGGTCGAGCGCGAGCTCGCGCATCGACTCGCGGAGGTTGGCCGGGTCCTGCTGGTAGGTCTTGCGGTCGCCCTGGAGGGAGGAGCCGACGGCCTCGCGGAAGGGGCCGTAGAAGGCGGAGGAGTACTTGACGGCGTACGCGAGGATCGCGACGTCCTCCTTGCCGATGGTGTCGAGGGCGTCGCGGATCACGCCGACCTGGCCGTCCATCATCCCGGAGGGGGCGACGACGTGGGCGCCGGCGTCGGCCTGGACCTGGGCCATCTCGGCGTACCGTTCCAGCGTGGCGTCGTTGTCGACCCGTCCGTCGGCGTCGAGGACACCGCAGTGGCCGTGGTCGGTGAACTCGTCCAGGCACAGGTCGGACATGATCACGAGGTCGTCGCCGACCTCGGCGCGCACGTCCCGGAGGGCGACCTGGAGGATGCCGTCGGGGTCGGTGCCGACGGTGCCGGCGGCGTCCTTCTTGGCGTCCTCGGGCACGCCGAAGAGCATGATCCCGGAGACCCCGGCCTCCAGCGCCTCCACGGCGGCCTTCCGCAGGGTGTCGCGGGTGTGCTGGACGACGCCGGGCATGGCCCCGATCGGCACGGGTTCGGTGATCCCCTCGCGCACGAACGCGGGCAGGATCAGGTCGGCGGGATGCAGCCGCGTCTCGGCCACCATCCGCCGCATGGCGGGCGTCGTCCGCAGCCGCCGCGGCCGCGCCCCGGGAAAGGATCCGTACGAGTTCATACGCCCGAGGCTACGCCCGCGCGAGCGGTGCACTTGCCGACAGGGTGTTGCCGCGAAAAGCCCCCGGGCAGCGCGAAGGGTGCGGGCCCGTGAAGGACCCGCACCCCGGAGAACCCCTAGGTGGTGCGCCGTCTCCTCGCACCCGGTCGCCGCTCGCTCGGCCGCGTCACCGGGTCGCCCGCCTCCAGGGCGGACTCCCGGCGGCGCGTGCCGAAGTCCGCGAGGGCCTCCGCCAGCTTGTGGACGGACGGCTCGGGCGACAGGACGTCGACCCGCAGGCCGTGCTCCTCCGCCGTCTTGGCGGTGGCGGGGCCGATGCAGGCGATGACGGTGACGTTGTGCGGCTTGCCGGCGATGCCGACCAGGTTCCGCACGGTCGAGGACGAGGTGAAGAGGACCGCGTCGAAGCCGCCGCCCTTGATCGCCTCGCGGGTGTCGGCCGGCGGCGGCGAGGCCCGTACGGTCCGGTAGGCGGTGACGTCGTCCACCTCCCACCCGAGCTCGATGAGGCCCGCGACCAGGGTCTCGGTCGCGATGTCGGCGCGCGGCAGGAAGACGCGGTCGATCGGGTCGAAGACCGGGTCGTACGGCGGCCAGTCCTCCAGGAGTCCGGCGGCGGACTGCTCGCCGCTGGGCACCAGGTCGGGCTTGACGCCGAAGTCCACGAGGGCGGCGGCGGTCTGCTCGCCCACCGCGGCGACCTTGATCCCGGCGAAGGCGCGGGCGTCGAGCCCGTACTCCTCGAACTTCTCGCGGACGGCCTTCACGGCGTTGACGGAGGTGAAGGCGATCCACTCGTAGCGGCCGGTGACCAGGCCCTTGACCGCGCGCTCCATCTGCTGGGGGGTGCGCGGCGGCTCGACGGCGATGGTCGGGACCTCGTGCGGCACGGCGCCGTACGAGCGCAGCTGGTCGGAGAGCGAGGCGGACTGCTCCTTGGTGCGCGGCACGAGGACCCGCCAGCCGAAGAGCGGCTTGGACTCGAACCACGACAGCTGGTCCCGCTGCGCCGGGGCGCTGCGCTCGCCGACCACGGCTATGACCGGCCGGTGGCCCTCGGGTGAGGGGAGGACCTTGCCCTGCTTGAAGACCTGGGCGATGGTGCCGAGGGTGGCGTTCCAGGTCCGCTGGCGGGTGGTCGTACCGGCGATGGTGACGGTGAGCGGGGTGTCCGGCTTGCGGCCGGCCGCGACCAGCTCGCCGGCGGCGGCGGCCACCGCGTCGAGGGTGGTGGAGACGACGACGGTGCCGTCGGAGGCGCCGACCTCGCTCCAGCACCGCTCGTCGGCGGTGCGGGCGTCGACGAAGCGCACGTCGGTGCCCTGGGCGTCGCGCAGCGGTACGCCGGCGTACGCGGGGACGCCGACGGCGGTGGCGACGCCGGGGACGACCTCGAAGGGGATGCCCTCGGCGGCGCAGGCGAGCATCTCGGCGCCCGCGTTGCCGTCGAGGCCGGGGTCGCCGGTCACCGCACGGACGACCCGCCTGCCGCCCCTCGCGGCCTCCATGACAAGATTGGCCGCATCCCTCAACACGGGGACACCGGCGGCTGTTGACGCCTCGTCGACGACCGCCAGCTCCGGCGTGCTCACCCCCGCGCGCGCGTGGCCGCGGACGACGTCGAGGACCTCGGGCTCGGCGATCAGGACGTCCGCCCCCGCGAGGGCCTCGACGGCCCGGAGGGTCAGGAGTCCGGGGTCGCCCGGTCCCGCGCCGAGGAAGGTGACGTGTCCGTGGCCCGCGAAGGCCGGGGACAGGGGGCTGGTGGTCGGGCTGGTGGGGTTCAAAGTGCTCGCTCCCCCATAAGACCGGCCGCACCCTTGGCGAGCATCTCGTCCGCGAGTACGCGTCCGAGCGCCATGGCCTCGTCGTGCGAGGTGGGTACGGGTCCGGTGGTGGACAGCTGCACCAGCGTCGAGCCGTCGGTGGTGCCGACGACGCCGCGCAGGCGCATTTCGGTGACAGCCTGCCCGTGACCGGGGTCGTCGGCCAGCAGGTCGGCGAGCGCACCCACGGGTGCGGAGCAGCCGGCCTCCAGGGCGGCGAGCAGGGAGCGCTCGGCGGTCACGGCGACCCGCGTGTGCGGGTCGTCGAGAGCGGAGAGCGCGGCGACGAGTCCGGCGTCGGACGCCGGACACTCGACGGCGAGGGCCCCCTGGCCGGGGGCGGGCAGCACGGAGTCGACCGGGAGGTGGTCGAGGGCGAGGGAGCCGATGAGCTCCTCGGTGCCGCCGATGCGGTTGAGTCCGGCCGCGGCGAGGACCACCGCGTCCAGCTCGCCCTTGCGGACGTAGCCGACGCGGGTGTCGACGTTGCCCCGGATCGGGACGCAGGTCAGGTCCAGGCCGTGGCTGCGCGCGTAGGCGTGCAGCTGGGCCGTGCGGCGCGGCGAGCCGGTGCCGACCCGGGCGCCCTCGGGGAGCCGGTCGAGCGTGGTGCCGGCGGGGGCGATCAGCACGTCGCGGGGGTCCTCGCGGCGGGGGATCGCGGCCACGACCAGGTCGGGGTGCGGGGTGGTCGGCAGGTCCTTCAGCGAGTGGACGGCGAAGTCCACCTCGCCGGCGAGCAGCGCGTCGCGCAGGGCGGCGACGAAGACGCCGGTGCCGCCGATCTGCGCGAGGTGCTCGCGGGAGGTGTCCCCGTACGTCGTGATCTCCACGAGCTCGACGGGCCGGCCGGTCAGCTGCCGTACGGCGTCGGCCACGTGCCCGGACTGGGCCATGGCGAGCTTGCTGCGCCTGGTCCCGAGCCTCAGTGCCCTCTCGGTCATACTCGCCCTCGGTTCTTGACGTCGGCGTCATTCAGGTCGGCCCGGCTGACGGCGGCGACCGTCTCCGGGTCGAGGTCGAAGAGTGTCCGCAGCGCGTCCGCGTACCCGGCGCCGCCGGGCTCGCTGGCGAGCTGCTTGACCCGCACGGTCGGCGCGTGCAGGAGCTTGTCCACCACGCGGCGCACGGTCTGGGTGATCTCGGCGCGCTGCTTCTCGTCGAGGCCGGGGAGCCGGCCTTCGAGGCGCGTGACCTCGCTGGTCACCACGTCGGCGGCCATGGCGCGCAGGGCCACGACGGTGGGGGTGATGTGGGCGGCGCGCTGGGCGGCGCCGAAGGCGGCGACCTCGTCGGCGACGATGGCGCGGACCCGGTCGACGTCGGCGGCCATGGGTGCGTCCGCGGAGGCCTCGGCGAGCGATTCGATGTCGACGAGCCGGACGCGGGGGAGGCGGTGGGCGGCGGCGTCGATGTCGCGGGGCATGGCGAGGTCGAGGAGGGCGAGGGGGGTCTCGCGGTCCCGTACGGCGTCGGCGACGTCGTCTCCGGTGAGGACGAGTCCGGTGGCGCCGGTGCAGGAGACGACGACGTCGGCGCCGCGCAGTTCGTCGCCGACGGCAACCATCTCGGCCGCGCGTGCGGCGACTCCCGTTCCGCCGGGCTCGGTGAGGATCTGGACGAGCCGTTCGGCGCGGGCGAGGGTGCGGTTGGCGACGACGATCTCGGCGACGCCGGAGCGGGCGAGGGTGGCGGCGGCCAGGGAGGACATGGAGCCGGCGCCGATGACGAGGGCCTTCTTGCCCTTGGCCCAGGTGTCGACGTCCTGGCCGTCGGCGAGCTGCTGGAGCCCGAAGGTGACGAGCGACTGCCCGGCGCGGTCGATGCCGGTCTCGCTGTGGGCGCGCTTGCCGACCCGCAGGGCCTGCTGGAAGAGGTCGTTGAGGAGGCGTCCGGCGGTGTGGAGTTCCTGGCCGAGGGCGAGGGCGTCCTTGATCTGGCCGAGGATCTGGCCCTCGCCGACGACCATGGAGTCCAGGCCGCAGGCCACCGAGAAGAGGTGGTGGACGGCCCGGTCCTCGTAGTGCACGTAGAGGTAGGGGGTGAGCTCGTCCAGGCCGACGCCGCTGTGCTGGGCGAGGAGCGTGGACAGCTCGGCGACGCCGGCGTGGAACTTGTCGACGTCGGCGTAGAGCTCGATGCGGTTGCAGGTGGCCAGGACGGTGCCCTCGGTGGCCGGTTCGGCGGCGAGGGTGTCCTGGAGGAGCTTGGAGCGGGTGTCGGCCGGCAGGGAGGCCCGCTCCAGGATGGAGACGGGGGCGCTGCGGTGGCTGAGTCCGACGACGAGGAGGCTCATGCCGGCATCACGGCGGGGACGTCCCCGTCGGGTCCCTTGCGGCTGCCGGCGCCCGTGGCGCCGCGGGGGGCGGGCGGTACGACGGCGGGGGTGTGCTCCGCGTCGCCGTCGGCCCCGGCGTCCTCGCCGGCCTTGCGCTGCTCGTGGAAGGCGAGGATCTGGAGCTCGATGGAGAGGTCGACCTTGCGCACGTCGACGCCGTCGGGCACGGAGAGCACGGTCGGGGCGAAGTTCAGGATGGAGGTGACGCCGGCGGCCACGAGGCGGTCGCAGACCTGCTGGGCGACGCCGGCGGGGGTGGCGATGACGCCGATGGAGACGCCGTCCTGCTCGATGATCCGCTCGAGGTCGTCGCTGTGCTGGACGGGGATGCCGGCGACGGGCCGCCCGGTCATGGCGGGGTCGGCGTCGATGAGCGCGGCGACGCGGAAGCCTCGGGAGGCGAAGCCGCCGTAGCCGGCGAGCGCGGCGCCGAGGTTTCCGATGCCGACGATGACGACGGGCCAGTCCTGGGTGAGGCCCAGCTCGCGGGAGATCTGGTAGACGAGGTACTCGACGTCGTAGCCGACCCCGCGG
Source organism: Streptomyces cinereoruber (assembly GCF_009299385.1). Taxonomy (NCBI): domain Bacteria; kingdom Bacillati; phylum Actinomycetota; class Actinomycetes; order Kitasatosporales; family Streptomycetaceae; genus Streptomyces; species Streptomyces cinereoruber. The sequence goes on from NZ_CP023693.1 coordinate 3,456,591, forward strand.
GTGCCGTAGGAGCCGAGGTAGCTGAAGTCCTTGCGCAGCTTCGCGGAGTTGACGCCCGCAGCGGCCGCGAGCTCCTCGGAGGAGACCGTGGGTACGGAACGCTCCGAGAGCGCGGTCAGCGCGCGCAGATACAGCGGAAGCCGGGCGACGGTGGCCTCGGGAATTCCTCGGCTACGGGTCGCCGGTCGGTGAGTTCGGCCAGTTGCCACGGTGCTCCTGCGGGATGAGCGGGGCTGCAGGCGGCCATATGTCCCAAGACCGCCCCGTCGAATGCAGGCTATGTCTTTGTGAACGCGTGCACAAAGATGGTGTCCGTTTTGTCCGGCCAAAGTGACCGGGGTCACGCGGCTGGTTCCCGTCGCCGGGGAACCACCGGAGAGCTCGGCGCGTCGAGAACCCGAAGGGGGCAAAACCGCACACTCTCCTCACGGTGCCGCCCCCGAAACCCAACAAAACGTCCACGATGGTAACCGGGTTTCGGTCACGCACCCAGTTCGCGCCGGAGCCGGTCGGCGTCCACCCGCCAGAAGGTGTGCTGCTCCCCGTCGACCAGGACGACGGGGATCTGCTCCCAGTACGCCCGGTAAAGGTCTTCGTCGCGCGTGATGTCCTTCTCCTCCCAGGACGCCCCGGTCTCCGCGCACACGGCCTCGACCACCGCCCGCGCGTCGTCGCAGAGATGGCATCCCGGCCTGCCGATGAGGGTCACGGTCCGCGCCCCGGCGTCCGCCTTCTTCTTCCGTCCGAACATGGCGCCCATTCTGTCCCGCCGCCGCACCGGGGCCACCCCGCCGGAACGCGCTCCGGACGCGACCCGGTCAAGTGACCCCCGATCAAGTGACCCGATTAACAGGAGGGCCCCGCACTGTTCACGCCGCCGCATCGTCACAAGTCGGGAAGTACCGAACAGACTGGCTATGCTCACGGCATGGCCGCTCTGGGATGGCTCACCCCACGTAGGCGCTCCGCCACCGCGCGCAGCGTCCTCGCAGGCGAGGCCGCTGCCGAGGCAGCGCGCAAGACCTCGCTCCAGCTGGAACGGGAGCGGGAGGAGGCCTCGGCCGAACCGCCCGCCGAGCCCGAGTTCCCGGTCGTCGGCGACGTGCGGGCGGCGGCCTTCTTCGACCTCGACAACACCGTGATGCAGGGCGCCGCGATCTTCCACTTCGGCCGCGGCCTGTACAAGCGGAAGTTCTTCCAGCGCCGCGAACTCGCCCGCTTCGCCTGGCAGCAGGCCTGGTTCCGGCTCGCCGGCGTCGAGGACCCCGAGCACATGCAGGACGCCCGCGAGAGCGCCCTGTCCATCGTCAAGGGCCACCGCGTCTCCGAACTGATGAGCATCGGCGAGGAGATCTACGACGAGTACATGGCCGACCGCATCTGGCCCGGGACCCGGGGCCTGGCCCAGGCGCACCTGGACGCGGGCCAGAAGGTGTGGCTCGTCACGGCCGCCCCGGTCGAGACGGCCACGATCATCGCCCGGCGGCTCGGCCTGACCGGCGCGCTCGGCACGGTCGCCGAGTCCGTCGACGGCGTCTACACCGGCCGGCTGGTCGGCGAGCCCCTGCACGGACCGGCCAAGGCCGAGGCGGTACGGGCGCTCGCCGCCGCCGAGGGCCTGGACCTGGGCCGCTGCGCCGCGTACAGCGACTCGCACAACGACATCCCGATGCTCTCGCTCGTCGGGCACCCGTACGCGATCAACCCGGACACCAAGCTCCGGAAGCACGCGAAGGAACGGGAGTGGCGGCTGCGCGACTACCGGACCGGGCGCAAGGCCGCCAAGGTCGGCATCCCCGCCGCCGCGGGCCTGGGCGCGCTGGCCGGCGGCACGGCCGCCGCGGTCGCCCTGCACCGCCGCCGCCACTGACGCCCGGCCTCCCCGCCCGCCGATACGTTTCGGCTGCGATCATCTGCGACAACCCCGGACCAGGCCCCCTCACCCGTCCGTGGTCGAACAGCACCGCACAGGTCGACTCCCGGGCATTCCCGGCCCCTTACCCCGCAGCGGCCCCGATCACGCACGCAGCTCTCACTTGAGCACAACACAACGTGCACGCGATCAGATTCGAAAGCAGACCGATCAACAACCAGTCACCAACTGGACCTTGATCCGACTGCAAGCAGTAACAGATGCGACGGAACCGGCGATTTCTGCAACTGGGTGTAGCGCTGCCTGTACGAAGCGTTATTCTCCTCAGACGCACAAAGGACCCCTCACGTCGCCACGACGGGTGAACGGTCCCGCACTGCACGTGATGGAAGCTCTGCCTCTGGGAGTCCCGTGTACCCACACGTCGGGGTTGACACCTCGGGCCTGGCCACGCTGCGCGCAACGGTCCTGGACCACTTGCGCGGCTTCGTCCCCACCGCGTACGCCGGCCCCGTCCCCGCCTTCGCCTTCGCCGCACCGGCACCCGTCGGGCCTTGCTACGCCCTGGCCGACGGCGGCGCCGCCGTGGGCAGACGCGGCGCCCGGTCCGGCACCTCGACCGCCTCCCGCCGTCCCGCCGCGGACAGCGACAGCGCCCGCATGATGGACCTCGTCGAACGGGCCCAGGCGGGCGAGGCCGAGGCCTTCGGCCGCCTGTACGACCAGTACAGCGACACGGTCTACCGCTACATCTACTACCGCGTCGGCGGAAAGGCGACGGCGGAGGACCTCACCAGCGAGACGTTCCTGCGCGCCCTGCGCCGGATCTCCACCTTCACCTGGCAGGGCCGCGACTTCGGCGCCTGGCTCGTCACCATCGCCCGGAACCTGGTCGCCGACCACTTCAAGTCCAGCCGCTTCCGCCTCGAAGTGACCACCGGCGAGATGCTGGACGCCAACGAGGTGGAGCGCAGCCCCGAGGACTCCGTCCTGGAGTCCCTCTCCAACGCCGCCCTCCTCGACGCGGTCCGCCGCCTCAACCCCCAGCAGCAGGAGTGCGTGACCCTGCGCTTCCTCCAGGGCCTCTCGGTCGCCGAGACCGCCCGCGTCATGGGGAAGAACGAGGGGGCGATCAAGACCCTCCAGTACCGGGCGGTCCGCACCCTGGCCCGCCTCCTCCCCGACGACGCCCGCTGACCCGACGACACCCGGCGACGCCCGCAGACCGCCCGGCGCCCCCCACGCGCGCCCGTCCCGCCCCCGTCCGCGGCCCGTCCCCCGCTCCCCCGCCCCACTCCCCCACACGTCCCCCGACCCCCGTCCAACTCACAGTCGGTGACGCCCCGATGACGCACTGGTCCGATCATCTCTCGCGCGTAACCCAAGTGCCGCGCCGCTCGTTGTGCGGGATGCAGGCTCCCTGTGGTCACGCCATGCCCGCAGCCACTCACTCTTTCGTGTGGCCGCGCTCAAGGTGTGCAACCCTCCGGACACCCCGGGGAGTCGACCGTCATGACGAGAGGAGGTGCCGCCAGTGATCGCGAACGTATCGGCGCACCGGCGGGCGAACGCCTTCGCCCAGGCCCTGGAGGACCGGGCGTCCGAGGGCGCTGCGGCCGAGCAGCCCGAGACCCCGGCCGAACCGGCCGAACCTGCGGAGCAGGGACGGCTCCTGGCCTTGGCGAACGGACTCGGCGAGCTGCCCAAGCCGCAGCTGGACCCCGAGGTCAAAGTGGTGCAGCGGGCCCAGTTGGTCGCCGCCATGGAAGCGATGCTCATGGAGGGGAGCGCGGCCGCGGGCCCCACGGTCCCGGAGCAGCGGACGTCCACCGGCAAGGGAGCCCACCGGGCGTCCCCGCTCCGGAAGCTGCGCCCGCGTTCCCGCTGGTCCAAGGGGCTCGCCGCCGGCGGCCTCACGGTCGGTGTGGCCGCGGGAGCCTTCGGCGGCGTGGCCGCCGCCAGCTCCGACGCCCTCCCCGGTGACTCGCTCTACGGGCTGAAGCGCGGGATGGAGGACATCAAGCTGGGCATGGCGGACGACGACGCGGACCGCGGCGGCATCTACCTCGACCAGGCCTCCACCCGCCTCAGCGAGGCCCGCCGCCTCATGGAGCGCGGCCGCGCGGGCGACCTCGACCACGAGTCGCTCGCCGAGATCCGGCGCGTCCTGGGCGGGATGAAGCACGACGCCTCCGAGGGCCACCGGCTGCTCCGCCAGGCGTACGAGCGGGACGGCGCCATCGCCCCGATGGCCCGGCTCAACTCCTTCGCCCAGGCCCACCGGGACACCTGGGACGGCCTCCGCGACCGGCTCCCCGTCCAGCTCGCGGACGTCGGCAGCGAGGTGACGCACGTCTTCGACGCCATAGACGAAGAGGTCGAGCCGCTCCAGTCGGTGCTCCCCCGCACCCCCGAGAAGGGCGCGGCCGGCACCGAGGGCCCCCGCAGCAGTCCCAGTACGCCGCAGGGCTCCCGGGAGACGGACACCCAGCGTCCGCCGACCGGCCGCGAGACGCCCTCCTCGGGCGACCCGTCCAGCGCGCCCCGCCCGTCGGGACCCGGCACGGACGCCGGCCCGGGCGCGGCCCCCGGCACCACCGCCCCGCCGCAGGACGACGGCCTCATCGGCGGCGGCACCGGCGGACTGCTCAAACCCTCCCCGACCGGGACGCCGACGTCCCCACCGGCGGCGGACCAGCCGGTCCCGGACGTCCCCGACGTCACCATCCCGCCCATCCTGCCGGGTCTGCTTCCGGGCCTCGGCATCGACAGCGAGGACGCTCGCTGACAAGAGGAAGGGGCGCCCCCACGGACGGGGGGTGCCCCTTTCTCATGCGCTGGACCCGGACGGCCGGAGGCTCAGAAGAACACCGACCTCCGCTGCACCAGCAGCTTGTAGAGCGTGTGCTGGATCTGCTCCCGCACCTGGTCCGTCAGGTTGAACATCAGCATCGGGTCCTCCGCCGCCTCCGGCGCGTAGGAGTCCGTCGGGATCGGCTCCCCGAACTGGATCGTCCACTTCGTCGGCAGCGGCAGCGCCCCGAGCGGCCCCAGCCACGGGAAGGTCGGCGTCAGCGGGAAGTACGGCAGGCCGAGGATCCGCGCCAGCGTCCTCGCGTTCCCCACCATGGGGTATATCTCCTCCGCTCCCACGATCGAGCAGGGCACGATCGGCACCCCGGCCCGCAGCGCCGTCGAGACGAACCCGCCCCGCCCGAACCGCTGGAGCTTGTACCGCTCCCCGAACGGCTTCCCGATCCCCTTGAAGCCCTCGGGCATCACCCCGACGATCTCACCGGACCGCAGCAGCCGCTCCGCGTCCTCCGCACAAGCCAGGGTGTGCCCCGCCTTGCGCGCCAGCTCGTTGACGACCGGCAGCACGAAGACCAGGTCCGCGGCGAGCAGCCGCAGGTGCCGCCCCGCCGGATGGTGGTCGTGGACGGCGACCTGCATCATCAGGCCGTCCAGCGGCAGCGTCCCCGAGTGGTTGGCGACGATCAGCGCCCCGCCCTTGTCGGGGATGTTCTCGACGCCCTTCACCTCCACCCGGAAGTACTTCTCGTACAGCGGGCGCAGCAGCGACATCAGGACCTGGTCGGTCAGCTCCTCGTCGTAGCCGAACTCGTCCACCTCGTACTCGCCGGTGATCCGCCGCCGCAGGAACGCGAGCCCGCCCGCGAGCCGCCGCTCCCAGTCGCCCCGGGCGGCCGGCGGCCCGGCGGTGACGGGCACGTCGGGCGCGGCCGGCTCCTCCGCCCCCGGGGAGGCGGGGGGTTCCGGCTCCTGCGGCCCCGGCAGGGCCCGTACGGCCGCCGTCTCGCCGTCGGCCCTGGCGGGCCGGCGACGGGCCCGTGAGCGGTCGTCGTCGAAGGGAATGACCTTGGCGTCCGCCATCGCAGTCGGGCCTCCTCAGGCGCCGTCGTGAACTGTGGGAACTCCGGAAGGGCCCCCGGGGGCCACGCGGGCGGCCAGCCGGTCCACCGCCCCGGCCAGTGCCTCGGGCGGCAGCAGCCCCCGCCCCCGGCTGCGCGCGAAGTCCGCGAAGGCCTCCGCCGTCGTGTGCCGGGGCGAGAAGCCGAAGACCTCGCGGGTGTGGACCGTCGAGACGACCCTGCCGTGCGTGAGCAGCCGGATCTGCTCGGGCGCGAAGTCGGTGACCCCGACCGTCCGCAGCGCCGTCCCCACCCAGGTGACCGCCGGGAGCAGCACCGGCACCGTAGGTCGGCCGAGCCGCCGCGCGCACTGGGAGAGGAGCAGCACCCCGTCCCCGGCCACGTTGAAGGTGCCGCTGTTCTGGGTGGCCCGGCGCGGCTCGTGCGCCGCCAGGCGCAGCACGTCGATCACGTCGTCCTCGTGGACGAACTGCAGCCGCGGGTCGTAGCCGAGGACGGTCGGCAGGACGGGCAGCGCCAGGTACTCGGTCAGCGGGGAGTCGATCCGGGGGCCCAGGATGTTCGCGAACCGCAGCACGCACACGGCCACGTCCGGGCGGCGCCGGGCGAAGCCCCGTACGTACCCCTCGACCTCGACGGCGTCCTTCGCGAAGCCCCCGCTCGGCAGCGCCTTCGCGGGCGTCGTCTCGGTGAAGACGGCCGGGTCGCGCGGCGCGGAGCCGTACACGCTCGTACTGGACTTGACGACGAGCCGGGCGATCCGCGGCGACTTCTGGCAGGCGCCGAGCAGCTGCATGGTGCCGATGACGTTGGTCTCCTTGACCGACGTCCGGCCGCCCCCGCCGAGGGCCGTCCCGGTGACGTCCAGGTGGACCACCGTGTCGACGTCGTGCTCGGCGAGGACCTTCGCGATCTCGGGGCGGCGGATGTCCACCCGTACGAAGTCGGCGGCGCCGAGGGGGTGCGCCGGCTCGACCGCGTCCACCGCGATCACCCGGTCCACCTCGGGGTCCCGCTGGATCCGCCGCACGAAGCGGCCGCCGAGGTGCCGGGCGGCACCGGTGACGAGCACGACCTTGCCCAAGATCAGCGCCTTCCGTCCGTCTTCCGTCGTCTTCCGTGGAGAGCTTCCACCGGTTCTGCCGGTTCCGTAGGTCGCCACCGTAGCGCTTCCGGATTTCCGCGCGACAAAAGACGTGGCCCTCCACCGCGAACGGTGAAGGGCCACGCCCGACGCACTGAATGCTGCGGTGCAGCGGTCGCCTTACTTCTTGTTGCGACGCTGAACGCGCGTGCGCTTGAGCAGCTTGCGGTGCTTCTTCTTCGCCATCCGCTTGCGCCGCTTCTTGATAACAGAGCCCACGACTACCCTCGCTCACTTCTCGGAACATTCCCGCCTCGGCGGAAATCGGTGCGGGGCGTCTGGGCCCACACGACCTACGTCGGCCTAGCCTACCGTCCCGAGCACCCCGGTCGTAATCCGAGGGCAATATCCGGCTCCCCCGGGGGACGCCCGGGGTCCTCCCGGGCTTTCCCGGTGACGTGCCGCGCGCTCGCTACGCGGTCCCCACCCCCACGTAGGACTCCCGGAGGTACTCGTGAACCGCCTGTTCCGGCACCCGGAAGGACCTGCCCACCCGGATCGCCGGCAGATGACCGCTGTGCACCAAGCGGTACACGGTCATCTTCGAGACGCGCATCACCGAGGCGACTTCCGCCACGGTCAGAAACTTGACCTCGTTGAGAGGTCGATCGCCAGCAGCCATGACCCACCTGTACCTTCCGCCGCGACGCCCACCGGCTTCCCCTCCGGTGACTCTTCGTCGCCGAGCGCTCACGATCCAGACTAGGGGCGGGTGGTACGAGTGGGGAAGAGGAGCCACCACCGGCCGTTTACCGTGACAGACGCGCCCGATTGAGTACATAGCGCGTCAGCGGGAGGTACGAGGCGGAGCGCACGCCGTCGTCAAGCGGAACCACCGCCGACACCTGCCCCTCGGCCTCCCCGACGAACGGCGCGGGATCGTCCGTGTCGGCGAGCCCGATGGCCTCGATACCCAGCTGACCTGCCCCGCAGACCCATCCGTGGTCCCCGACCACCAGCTCCGGAAGCGGCCCGCCGGAGTCGGCCGCGCTCTCCAGGGCGGCCCTGACCGGTAGCGGCGAATGGGAGTGCGCCCCCGGTGCGCGCCCGTCCCCGGGCGGTCCGGGTTCCCGTACGAACGCCACCCCCCGGACGTAGTCGAGGAGGTACGTGCGTACGCCGAACCGGGTCGTCATGTCGACACATCTCCCCTGCGCGGGGGTGAGGACAAGACATCCCGCCGCCGACAACGCGTCTGCGAGAGCGGCGTAGAAACCGAGCAGCCGGTGCGGATGGCCCGTGCCCAGGAGCACCGGAACCCTCCGTGCCGCCGCCGCGCCGAGCCGCGCCGCGAAGGCGTCGAGCCCCCGCAGGGTGCGCTCCGGGTCGATGGCGTCGGGGCCCGACCGGTGCTCCGGGTCGCCCGAGACCCCGCACTTCTCGGCCATGAGCCGCAGCAGTGCGGCCTCGTCCCACGGCCGCACCGGGTCGAGCCCGAGCAGCACCCGGGGGTCGCGCGCGGCGAAGAGCCGGTAGCTCCGCAGGTTCTCCTCCCGCGGGGTCGCCACCGCGCCCGCCAACCCCGCCGCCAACAGATGCGCCCGCAGCGCCCCGGTACTCCACACCCTCCCGATGCTGCCGGAACACGCCCGCCGGGGGGCCGGAACCTCCCGGACGCCCCACCGTCGGCGTAACTTCCGGCGGGGCGTTCCCCGGACGGGCCCTAGGCCAGCAGCCCCCGCAGCGGGAAGGCGGCCTTGCGGGTCGCGATCACCGCCTGGTCGAGCCGGTCGGCCGGGTCGTACCCCTCGGCCCACTCCCGGAAGTCCACCGGCCAGCGCCCGTCCGTCATCCGCGCGGGCCCCAACTGCCGCGTCCGCGCGTACACCTCGTCCCGCCACGACGAGGGGATCACCGACGCGGGGTCCACGGGCGCGTGCGCCGCGATCCCCACCAGGTGCGTCCACGACCGGGGGACGACGTCGACCACCGCGTACCCGCCGCCGCCGAGCGCCAGCCACCGCCCGCCGGCGTGCTCGTGCGCCAGCTCGTGGCAGGCCTCCTGGACCGCCCGCTGGGCGTCGAGGGAGACCGCCAGGTGGGCGAGCGGGTCCTCGAAGTGCGTGTCCGCCCCGTGCTGCGTGACGAGGACCTGCGGCCGGAAGTCCGCGAGCAGTTCCGGTACGACCGCGTGGAAGGCCCGCAGCCACCCCGCGTCCCCGGTCCCGGCCGGAAGCGCCACGTTCACGGCCCCGCCCTCGCCGGCCCCCGGCGCGCCGGTCTCCTCCGGCCAGCCGGTCTGCGGGAACAGCGTCCTCGGGTGCTCGTGCAGCGAGACCGTCAGGACCCGCGGGTCCTCCCAGAACGCCGCCTGCACCCCGTCCCCGTGGTGCACGTCCACGTCCACGTACGCCACCCGCTCCGCGCCCAGTTCGAGCAGCCGGGCGATGGCGAGCGAGGCGTCGTTGTAGATGCAGAAGCCGGCGGCCGCCCCGGGCATCGCGTGGTGCAGCCCGCCGGAGAAGTTGACCGCGTGCGCGGCCTCCCCGCGCCAGATCGCCTCCGCCGCGCCCACCGACTGGCCGGCGATCAGCGCCGACACCTCGTGCATCCCGGCGAACGCCGGGTCGTCGACCGTGCCGAGCCCGTACGCCTGGTCCGCGTGGCGCGGATCGGCCGAGGCCGCCCGCACGGCCGTCACGTAGTCCTCGCGGTGCACCAGCCGCAGCGTCGAGTCCCCGGCCGGTTTCGCCGCGACCACGTCGACCGCCCGGTCGAGCCCGTAGGCCCGCACCAGCGACATCGTCAGCGCGAGCCGTACCGGGTCCATCGGATGCTCGGACCCGAAGTCGTACTGCGTGACAGCTTCATCCCACATCAACAGTGCGCGGCCGCTCATGCCCGCCACCGTATCGGGCGCCCCGCGAGCCGAACGACGTGGCGTACACCACCGTCACCAGGACGAGCACCATCGGCACCAGCATCGCGCCCCGGTAGCTCCACGCGTCCCCGAGCGCCCCCACGAGCGGCGATCCGATGAGGAACCCGACGTAGTTGAAGACGTTGAGCCGGGCCACGGCCGCGTCGCTGTTCCCGGGGAAGAGCCGCCCGGCGGCGGCGAAGGTCTGCGGCACGAGCACGCTGAGCCCGAGCCCGAGGAGCGTGAACGCGGCAATCCCCGCCCAGGCGCCCGGCGCCGCCGCGACGAGCCCGAATCCGAGCGCCGCGAGCACGGCCCCGCCGCGCACGACCGCCGCGGCCCCGAGCCGGCGCACCCCGAAGTCCCCGACGGCCCGCCCGAGGAGCGTCGTCACCATGTACGCGTTGTACGGCACGGTCGCCAGCTCCTCGGAGCCGTGCAGCACGTCCTGGAGGTACTTGGCGCTCCAGTTGGCGACCGTCGAGTCCCCGATGTACGCGAAGGTCATCACGAGGCAGAGCGGCAGCAGCAGCGTGAACGCGACCGCACCGCTCCCCTTCTCCGTACTCTCCTCCGGTACGGGACCGTCGCCACCGGCCACGTACCACCGGCTGCCGACGAGCGCGAGGGGCAACAGGACGGCCACGACCGGCAGATAGGACGTGAACAGCGACAGGTGCCAGTGCGCCCCGACCCAGGCGAGCGAGGCCCCGACGATCCCGCCGAGGCTGTACGAGGCGTGGAAGCCGAGCATGATGCTCCGCCCGTACGCCCGCTGGAGGCTCACGCCCAGCATGTTCATGGACGCGTCCAGGGCGCCCACGGCGAGCCCGAAGAACCCGAGGGCGACGGCGGCCTGCCACAGCTCCGTACCGGCGCCGACGGCGAGCAGGGCCAGGAGGACGAAGGGCTGCGACCAGCGCAGTACCACGGCCGGCCCCACCCGGGCGACGACCTTCTCGGTCACCACGCTCGCCACTCCGGCGAGGATCGGCACGGCGGCCAGGAAGGCGGGCAGCAGGGCGTCGGATATCCCGTACCGGTCCTGGATCGCGGGTATCCGGGTCACGAGCAGGGCGAAGGTGACCCCCTGCACGAAGAATCCGAACGCCAGGGATCCCCGCCCACGCCGCAACCGCGCATCCGTCATGGCGGCACAGCGTACGACCGAAAACTACCCCTGGGTAGGCCTGGGCGGCGGGGAGATCACATCCCCAGAATCATGGGGAGCTCGTCCATCCTCCGGAAGAACCCCCGGGCCCCGGCGAGCTTCTCCTCGGGGGTCATCGCGGTGAACCCGTACACGTCCATCCCGGCGGCCATCGCGGCCTGCACGCCGAGCCGGCTGTCCTCGACGACCACGCACCGCCCGGGCTCGACGCCCATCCGCGCGGCGGCGTGCAGGAACAGGTCGGGTGCCGGCTTGCCCCGGCCGACGTCCTCGGAGCTGAAGACGTTCTCGTCCCGGAACCAGGCGTCGAGCCCGGTCTTCCGGTGCCCGACCCTGATCCGCTCGTGACTCCCCGAGGAGGCCACGCAGTACGGAACACCGGCCGCGACGAGCCGCTTCAGCACGTCCTCGACTCCGGGCACGGCTTCCAACTCGGCCCGGAACGCGGCGAAGACGCGCGCGTGGAAGACGTCGTCGAAGTCCGCGGGCAACCGCTGCCCGGTCCGCTCCTCGACCAGGTCGTGGACGCGGTGCATGGCGGACCCCATGTAGTCCCGCAACGAGTCCTCGTACGAGGTGGGGTGTCCGAGCTCCGTCAGGTAGCCGGCCAACAGGGTGTTGGAGATCGGCTCGCTGTCCACCAGCACACCGTCGTTGTCGAAGATGACCAAGTCGTATCGCATGGCACCAGCGTAGAACTGGTCCGGAACGCAAAAATGCCTCAACCCCCGGACAATGTCCGGGGGTTGAGGCTAAAAATTGTTCGGCGGTGTCCTACTCTCCCACAGGGTCCCCCCTGCAGTACCATCGGCGCTGAAAGGCTTAGCTTCCGGGTTCGGAATGTAACCGGGCGTTTCCCTAACGCTATGACCACCGAAACTCTATGAAGTTCACGAACCGCCGCACCCCGCAGGGGGCGTGTTCGTTGCTTCAGAACTAACACAGTGGACGCGAGCAACTGAGGACAAGCCCTCGGCCTATTAGTACCGGTCAGCTCCACCCCTTACGGGGCTTCCACATCCGGCCTATCAACCCAGTCGTCTACTGGGAGCCTTACCCTCTCAAGGAGGTGGGAATACTCATCTCGAAGCAGGCTTCCCGCTTAGATGCTTTCAGCGGTTATCCCTCCCGAACGTAGCCAACCAGCCATGCCCTTGGCAGGACAACTGGCACACCAGAGGTTCGTCCGTCCCGGTCCTCTCGTACTAGGGACAGCCCTTCTCAATATTCCTACGCGCACAGCGGATAGGGACCGAACTGTCTCACGACGTTCTAAACCCAGCTCGCGTACCGCTTTAATGGGCGAACAGCCCAACCCTTGGGACCGACTCCAGCCCCAGGATGCGACGAGCCGACATCGAGGTGCCAAACCATCCCGTCGATATGGACTCTTGGGGAAGATCAGCCTGTTATCCCCGGGGTACCTTTTATCCGTTGAGCGACGGCGCTTCCACAAGCCACCGCCGGATCACTAGTCCCGACTTTCGTCCCTGCTCGACCCGTCGGTCTCACAGTCAAGCTCCCTTGTGCACTTACACTCAACACCTGATTGCCAACCAGGCTGAGGGAACCTTTGGGCGCCTCCGTTACCCTTTGGGAGGCAACCGCCCCAGTTAAACTACCCATCAGACACTGTCCCTGATCCGGATCACGGACCGAGGTTAGACATCCAGCACGACCAGAGTGGTATTTCAACGACGACTCCACCATGACTGGCGTCACGGTTTCACAGTCTCCCACCTATCCTACACAAGCCGAACCGAACACCAATATCAAACTGTAGTAAAGGTCCCGGGGTCTTTCCGTCCTGCTGCGCGAAACGAGCATCTTTACTCGTAGTGCAATTTCACCGGGCCTATGGTTGAGACAGTCGAGAAGTCGTTACGCCATTCGTGCAGGTCGGAACTTACCCGACAAGGAATTTCGCTACCTTAGGATGGTTATAGTTACCACCGCCGTTTACTGGCGCTTAAGTTCTCAGCTTCGCAACCCCGAAAGGTCACTAACCGGTCCCCTTAACGTTCCAGCACCGGGCAGGCGTCAGTCCGTATACATCGCCTTACGGCTTCGCACGGACCTGTGTTTTTAGTAAACAGTCGCTTCTCGCTGGTCTCTGCGGCCACCCCCAGCTCAGGAAGCAAGTTCCTTCACCAGTGATGGCCCCCCTTCTCCCGAAGTTACGGGGGCATTTTGCCGAGTTCCTTAACCATAGTTCACCCGAACGCCTCGGTATTCTCTACCTGACCACCTGAGTCGGTTTAGGGTACGGGCCGCCATGAAACTCGCTAGAGGCTTTTCTCGACAGCATAGGATCATCCACTTCACCACAATCGGCTCGGCATCAGGTCTCAGCCTTGATGTGTGACGGATTTGCCTATCACACGGCCTACACCCTTACCCCGGGACAACCACCGCCCGGGCTGGACTACCTTCCTGCGTCACCCCATCGCTTACCTACTACAAGTCTGGTTCGTCGGCTCCACCACTCCCCTTTGCCCGAAGGCTCCGGGGCGGCTTCACGGACTTAGCATCGCCTGATTCGATATTGGGCGTTTCAAAGCGGGTACCGGAATATCAACCGGTTGTCCATCGACTACGCCTGTCGGCCTCGCCTTAGGTCCCGACTTACCCTGGGCAGATCAGCTTGACCCAGGAACCCTTAGTCAATCGGCGCACACGTTTCTCACGTGTGTATCGCTACTCATGCCTGCATTCTCACTCGTGAACCGTCCACAACTCGCTTCCGCGGCTGCTTCACCCGGCACACGACGCTCCCCTACCCATCACAGCCTCCGTTGGGAGTACATGCTGCAATGACACGACTTCGGCGGTACGCTTGAGCCCCGCTACATTGTCGGCGCGGAATCACTTGACCAGTGAGCTATTACGCACTCTTTCAAGGGTGGCTGCTTCTAAGCCAACCTCCTGGTTGTCTCTGCGACTCCACATCCTTTCCCACTTAGCGTACGCTTAGGGGCCTTAGTCGATGCTCTGGGCTGTTTCCCTCTCGACCATGGAGCTTATCCCCCACAGTCTCACTGCCGTGCTCTCACTTACCGGCATTCGGAGTTTGGCTAAGGTCAGTAACCCGGTAGGGCCCATCGCCTATCCAGTGCTCTACCTCCGGCAAGAAACACACGACGCTGCACCTAAATGCATTTCGGGGAGAACCAGCTATCACGGAGTTTGATTGGCCTTTCACCCCTAACCACAGGTCATCCCCCAGGTTTTCAACCCTGGTGGGTTCGGTCCTCCACGAAGTCTTACCTCCGCTTCAACCTGCCCATGGCTAGATCACTCCGCTTCGGGTCTTGAGCGTGCTACTAAAAGCGCCCTGTTCGGACTCGCTTTCGCTACGGCTTCCCCACACGGGTTAACCTCGCAACACACCGCAAACTCGCAGGCTCATTCTTCAAAAGGCACGCAGTCACGAGACACAAGCAAGCTTGTGTCCGACGCTCCCACGGCTTGTAGGCACACGGTTTCAGGTACTATTTCACTCCGCTCCCGCGGTACTTTTCACCATTCCCTCACGGTACTATCCGCTATCGGTCACCAGGGAATATTTAGGCTTAGCGGGTGGTCCCGCCAGATTCACACGGGATTTCTCGGGCCCCGTGCTACTTGGGTGTCTCTCAAACGAGCCGCATGAATTTCAGCTACGGGGGTCTTACCCTCTACGCCGGACCTTTCGCATGTCCTTCGCCTATCCATACGGTTTCTGACTCGCCTCACAGCCGGCAGACTGTGAAAGAGAGATCCCACAACCCCGCATGCGCAACCCCTGCCGGGTCTCACACGCATACGGTTTGGCCTCATCCGGTTTCGCTCGCCACTACTCCCGGAATCACGGTTGTTTTCTCTTCCTGAGGGTACTGAGATGTTTCACTTCCCCTCGTTCCCTCCACATGCCCTATGTGTTCAGGCATGGGTGACAGCCCATGACGACTGCCGGGTTTCCCCATTCGGAAACCCCCGGATCAAAGCCTGGTTGACGGCTCCCCGGGGACTATCGTGGCCTCCCACGTCCTTCATCGGTTCCTGGTGCCAAGGCATCCACCGTGCGCCCTTAAAAACTTGGCCACAGATGCTCGCGTCCACTGTGTAGTTCTCAAACAACGACCAGCCACCCACCACCTCACCGCACGCGGTGAGTTCACTGGGGCCGGCATCCACGAAGGTGACGACCAGACGGCCGTACCCTCAGACACCCAACAACGTGCCAGGCACAGTCCGTTCCTCGAATCCCGTGTTCCACGCCGAAGCAGTACTAGCGGTTTCTCGTCCCTGACTGTGCCAACTAATCAACGTTCCACCCATGAGCTGACCGTGCAGAACGTTCGTCTGCATCCGGTGCTGTGCTCCTTAGAAAGGAGGTGATCCAGCCGCACCTTCCGGTACGGCTACCTTGTTACGACTTCGTCCCAATCGCCAGTCCCACCTTCGACAGCTCCCTCCCACAAGGGGTTGGGCCACCGGCTTCGGGTGTTACCGACTTTCGTGACGTGACGGGCGGTGTGTACAAGGCCCGGGAACGTATTCACCGCAGCAATGCTGATCTGCGATTACTAGCAACTCCGACTTCATGGGGTCGAGTTGCAGACCCCAATCCGAACTGAGACCGGCTTTTTGAGATTCGCTCCGCCTCGCGGCATCGCAGCTCTTTGTACCGGCCATTGTAGCACGTGTGCAGCCCAAGACATAAGGGGCATGATGACTTGACGTCGTCCCCACCTTCCTCCGAGTTGACCCCGGCGGTCTCCTGTGAGTCCCCATCACCCCGAAGGGCATGCTGGCAACACAGGACAAGGGTTGCGCTCGTTGCGGGACTTAACCCAACATCTCACGACACGAGCTGACGACAGCCATGCACCACCTGTATACCGACCACAAGGGGGGCACCATCTCTGATGCTTTCCGGTATATGTCAAGCCTTGGTAAGGTTCTTCGCGTTGCGTCGAATTAAGCCACATGCTCCGCTGCTTGTGCGGGCCCCCGTCAATTCCTTTGAGTTTTAGCCTTGCGGCCGTACTCCCCAGGCGGGGAACTTAATGCGTTAGCTGCGGCACCGACGACGTGGAATGTCGCCAACACCTAGTTCCCAACGTTTACGGCGTGGACTACCAGGGTATCTAATCCTGTTCGCTCCCCACGCTTTCGCTCCTCAGCGTCAGTAATGGCCCAGAGATCCGCCTTCGCCACCGGTGTTCCTCCTGATATCTGCGCATTTCACCGCTACACCAGGAATTCCGATCTCCCCTACCACACTCTAGCCTGCCCGTATCGGATGCAGACCCGGGGTTAAGCCCCGGGCTTTCACACCCGACGTGACAAGCCGCCTACGAGCTCTTTACGCCCAATAATTCCGGACAACGCTTGCGCCCTACGTATTACCGCGGCTGCTGGCACGTAGTTAGCCGGCGCTTCTTCTGCAGGTACCGTCACTTGCGCTTCTTCCCTGCTGAAAGAGGTTTACAACCCGAAGGCCGTCATCCCTCACGCGGCGTCGCTGCATCAGGCTTGCGCCCATTGTGCAATATTCCCCACTGCTGCCTCCCGTAGGAGTCTGGGCCGTGTCTCAGTCCCAGTGTGGCCGGTCGCCCTCTCAGGCCGGCTACCCGTCGTCGCCTTGGTAGGCCATTACCCCACCAACAAGCTGATAGGCCGCGGGCTCATCCTTCACCGCCGGAGCTTTCCACCCGCCGAGATGCCTCGGCAGGTCGTATCCGGTATTAGACCCCGTTTCCAGGGCTTGTCCCAGAGTGAAGGGCAGATTGCCCACGTGTTACTCACCCGTTCGCCACTAATCCACCCCGAAGGGCTTCATCGTTCGACTTGCATGTGTTAAGCACGCCGCCAGCGTTCGTCCTGAGCCAGGATCAAACTCTCCGTGAATGTTTACCGGATATCCGGTGAGACACTCGCGTTGAGC
Source organism: Streptomyces cinereoruber (assembly GCF_009299385.1). Lineage (NCBI taxonomy): Bacteria > Bacillati > Actinomycetota > Actinomycetes > Kitasatosporales > Streptomycetaceae > Streptomyces > Streptomyces cinereoruber. Next base: position 3,473,464 of record NZ_CP023693.1, read on the forward strand.
GGGACAGCCAGACCGGAATAAGGCCGGCTGTCCACAGCGTCCTCGCTGTGTGTGCCACCCCGAAGGGGTGGACTTTTTCAAAGGAACCTCGACCATCCGAAGATGGACGGGGTATCAACTAATCTGGCGTTGATTTTTGGCACGCTGTTGAGTTCTCAAGGAACGGACGCTTCCTTCGTACTCACCCTCTCGGGCTTTCCTCCGGGCTTTTCCCTTCGGTCCTGCGTTTCCGACTCTATCAGATCTTTCCGACCCGATTTCCTCGGTGCTTTCCGGCCCCTTTCGCTTTCGCTCCGGGCCCTTCCGGCGGTTCCGACTCTATCAGATCCTTTCGGCGTCTGATTCCCAGTCAGCGGGAGTTGTCTTTCCGGCTGTTGGGCCGTTCCGACGAGTGAGACTTTAGCGGATTCCCCGCCTCCGACGCTAATCGGGGGCCGGCGTCCAAACCTTCGAACGCGGATTCCTCATTTCGCAAAAACGCGCGGAAAGCATGACGGCGCGGCAAAGCGCTGTCGGCTTCTGTGGTTCTTGCGGAATGGCTGTCCGGGGCCGACCGGGGTCGGTGCTCACGTCGGACAACTCGGAGAACACTACGGAGGCGGGGAGGTCGTGTCAAGCCTGGTCCGGGGCCCGGTGGCGGAAGGCGTTGCGGTAGGCGCGGGGGCTGGTGGAGAGGTGGGAGGCGAAGTGCTGGCGCATGGTGACCTCGCTGCCGAAGCCGGCGCGGCGGGCCACCTCGGGGAGGGGGTGGTCGGTGAGCTCCAGGAGCTTCTGGGCGGCGGCCACGCGCTGGGTGATGAGCCAGTGCAGGGGGGTGGTGCCGGTGGTGGCCTGGAAGTGGCGGGCGAAGGAGCGGGGGGACATGCCGGCGACGGCGGCGAGGCCCGCGACCGTGTGGGGTTCGGAGAGGTGGGCCAGGGCGTGGGCGCGTACGGCGGCGAGGGCGTCGGCGTCGCGGTCGGCGCGGGGGGTCGGGTGCTCGATGAACTGGGCCTGGGTCCCCGTACGGAAGGGGGCCGTGACCATGGAGCGGGCCACCGTCGCGGCCGCTTCGGCGCCGTGGGCCGTACGGACGAGGTGGAGGCAGAGGTCGATGCCCGCCGCGGTGCCGGCCGAGGTCCAGATGCCGGAGTCCTCCACGAAGAGGGCGTCGGGTTCGACCCGTACCGCCGGGTGGCGGGCGGCGAGGGTGCGGGCCAGGTGCCAGTGGGTGACCGCGCGGCGCCCGTCGAGGAGGCCGGCTCGGGCCAGGACGAAGGCGCCCGCGCAGAGGGAGGCCACCGGGACGCCGGTGGAGTGGGCGCGGCGGAGGGCGTCGAGGACCGGGGGCGGGACGTCGGCGTCCGGGTCCTCGATGCCGGGGACGATCACGAGGTCCGTGGGGGTGAGGTCGTGCAGCCAGGTCAGGGGGCGGTCGGGAGTCAGGGTGAGGCCGCCCCGGAGGCGTACCGGGGTGTGCGGGTCGGTGGCCGCGCGGTGGAGGGCGAACGGGGGGACGCCGCGGAGGGCGCGGTCGCTGCCCCAGACCTCGGTGATGACGGAGACGTCGAAGGCGCGGACGCCCGGGAAGGCGAGGAGCGCGATGCGCTGGGGGTGGGGTTCCGGGGGCGGCGCCATGGGTGGCAGTAAACCATCGGTCGGTGGCATTCCACCCTCTGGGGCGCGAGGCCCGGCGGCGGAAGGATCGTCGGCATGGAGATCGCGGAGAACGCAGCGCTGGTGGTCGTGGACGTGCAGAAGGGCTTCGAGGAGGAGTACTGGGGGAGGCGGAACAATCCGGAGGCGGAGCGGAACATCGCCGTGCTGATCGATCTGTGGCAGGAGACCGGGCGGCCGGTCGTCTTCGTGCGGCACGACTCGCCGGAGGGGTCGCGGTCGCCGCTGCGGGCGGGGCACGGGGGGAACGACTTCAAGGACTTCGTGGAGGAGCGGCGGGGGAAGGGCTCCGGGCCCGAGCTGCTCGTGGTGAAGTCCGTGAACTCGGCGTTCTACGGGGAGCCGTCCCTGGACGCGTGGCTGCGGGGGCACGGGGTCGGGCAGATCGTGGTCGTCGGGATCCAGACGAACATGTGCAACGAGACGACGGCCCGGATGGGCGGGAACCTCGGATACGACGTGGTGTTCCCGCTGGACGCGATGCACACCTTCGACCTGGAGGGGCCGTACGGCTGGACGGCGGGCGCGGACGAGCTGACGCGGGCGACGGCCGTCTCCCTGCACGGGGGCGGGTTCGCGAAGGTGGTGGGCACGGAGGACGTGGTGCGGGGGGCCTCCGCCTGATCCCGAGCCGCCGGGGTTCGGTGGCCCCGGCGGCGGCGCGGGCCGTCAGCCGTTGCCGGAGGCGAGCTCGCGGCTGCGGTCGCGGGCCGCTTCGAGGGCGGCGATGAGGGCGGCCCGTACGCCGTGGTTCTCCAGCTCGCGGATGGCGCTGATGGTGGTGCCGGCCGGGGAGGTGACGGCCTCGCGGAGCTTGACCGGGTGCTCGCCGCTGTCGCGGAGCATCACGGCGGCGCCGATGGCGGCCTGGACGATGAGGTCGTGGGCCTGGGCGCGGGGCAGGCCGAGGAGGATGCCGGCGTCGGTCATGGCCTCGACCAGGAAGTAGAAGTACGCGGGGCCGGAGCCGGAGAGGGCGGTGGCGGCGTCCTGCTGGGACTCGGGGACGCGGAGGGTCTTGCCGACGCCGCCGAAGATCTCCTCGGTGTGGGCGAGGTGGTCGGGGGTGGCGTGGCTGCCGGCCGAGATGACGGACATGCCCTCGTCCACCAGAACGGGGGTGTTCGGCATGACGCGGACGACGGGGGTGCCGGCGGTGAGGCGTTCCTCGATGAAGGAGGTGGGGATGCCCGCTGCCGCGCTGACGACGAGGCGGTCGGCGGTGACGTGCGGGGCGAGCTCGTCCAGGAGGCGGCCCATGTCCTGGGGCTTGACGGCCAGGATGAGGGTGTCGGCGCGCTTGGCGGCCTCGGCGTTGGTGACGGTCTCGACGCCGTAGCGGGTGCGGAGCTCCTCGGCGCGCTCGGCGCGGCGGGCGGTGACCAGGAGGTTCGCGGGGCGCCAGCCGGCGCGGATCATGCCGCTGAGGAGCGCTTCACCGATCTTGCCGGTGCCGAGGACTGCGACGGTCTGGGTCATGGCTCTGTTCACCTCGCCGGAGGGGGTACGTGTCGTCATCCTCGCACCGGGGGTCGTGGTGGTGCGGTGGGTGTCCGAGGGGCGGTCAGGCCGTGCGGCGGCGGAGGGTGGCGGCGCCGAGGGCGAGGACGAGGAGGGCGGAGCCGGCGACGACGAGGACGTCGCGGACGAAGGCACCGGTGACCTCGGGGTGGCGGAGGACCTCGTTCATGCCGTCGACGGCGTACGACATGGGCAGGACGTTCGAGACGGCTTCGAGGGCGGGGGCCATGCGGTCGCGCGGGGTGAACAGGCCGCAGAGGAGGAGCTGGGGGAAGATCACGGCCGGCATGAACTGGACGGCCTGGAACTCGGACGCGGCGAAGGCGGAGACGAAGAGGCCGAGGGCGGTGCCGAGGAGGGCGTCGAGGAGGGCCACCAGGAGCAGGAGCCAGGGGGAGCCGACGACGTCGAGGCCGAGGAACCAGAGGGCGAGGCCGGTGGCGAGGGCGGACTGGACGACGGCGAGGAGTCCGAAGGCGAGGGCGTAGCCGGCGATGAGGTCGCCCTTGCCGAGGGGGAGGGCGAGCAGGCGTTCCAGGGTGCCGGAGGTGCGTTCGCGCAGGGTGGCGATGGAGGTCACCAGGAACATCGTGATGAGCGGGAAGATGCCGAGGAGCGAGGCGCCGATGGTGTCGAAGGTGCCGGGGCTGCCGTCGAAGACGTACCGGAGCAGGAAGAGCATCACGCACGGCACGAGGAGCATGAGGGCGATCGAGCGCGGGTCGTGGCGCAGCTGGCGCAGGACGCGGGCGGCGGTGGCGAGGGTGCGGGCGCTGCTCATGGCCGGGGCTCCTGGTTCTGGTGCTGATCCTGGTTCTCGCGGGAGGCGGCCGCGTCGACCAGGTGGAGGAAGGCCTCTTCGACGGTGGGGGTGTCGTTGCGGCGGCGGAGGGCCTCGGGGGTGTCCTCGGCGAGGATCTCGCCCTCGCGCATGAGGAGGAGCCGGTGGCAGCGCTCGGCCTCGTCCATGACGTGGGAGGAGACGAGGAGCGTGGTGCCGCGGTCGGCGGCGACGCGGTGGAAGAGGTCCCACAGGTCGCGGCGGAGGACGGGGTCGAGGCCGACGGTGGGTTCGTCCAGGACGAGGAGTTCGGGGGCGCCGAGGAGGGCGACGGCGAGGGAGACCCGGCTGCGCTGGCCGCCGGAGAGCCGGCCGGCGAGGGAGTCGGCGCGGGAGGTGAGGTCGACGTCGGCGACGGCCCGTTCGACGGCGGCGCGGCGCTCGTGGCGGTGGGCGCGGCCGGGGAGGAGGACGGCGGCGAAGTGGTCGAGGTTCTGCCGGACGGTGAGGTCGTCGTAGACGGACGGGGCCTGGGTGACGTAGCCGATGCGGGAGCGCAGGGCGGGGTCGCCGGCGGGGCGGCCGAGGACGGTGAGGGTGCCGCCGACCTTGGCCTGGGTGCCGACGATCGCGCGCATGAGGGTGGTCTTGCCGCAGCCGGAGGGGCCGAGGAGGCCGGTGATGCGGCCGGCCGGGACGGTGAGGTCGAGGCCGCGCAGGACGGTGCGGTCGCCGCGGACGGCGGTGAGGGAGCGGGCGGTGATCGCCGCGGGGGTGGGGTCGGTGGTTTCGAGGTCGTCGGCTTCGGTGTCGTCGGCTTCGGACCGGTCGCCGCTCCCGTCCGCCGAATAATTCATCATGTGATGAATAGTGGGCCTGGGGGTGCCGGCCGTCAAGCTTCCGGAAGGTGTCGGGTTACTTGCCGCGCTTGGGCTTCCTGCGGGCTGCCGGGTTGCCCGTGCGGGAGCCCCGGCGCTTCTCGTAGCGGGCGAGGGCCGCCTCGTACTCGGCGCGGTGCAGCTTCTCGCCGGGCGCCTCGGTCAGGCAGCGGGCGGCGTACGCGAGGAGCGAGCCGATGAAGCCGATCGCCTTGAGGCTGCGCAGGGAGTCCTCGCGGGCCGGGTCGTCCGGCCGGCGCTGGAAGCCCTCCCAGGTCTTGCGGCAGGCGATGGCGCTGCAGACCGCGAACATGACGATGACCAGGCCGTTGACGAGGCCGCCGGTGTTCGCGATCTGCAGGCCCTGGAAGGCGAAGCGCAGCACGAAGCAGGCCGCGACGGCGGCGGCGAGCGCACCGGCGGCCAGGCCGGCGCGGCGCAGTGCGTAGTGGCCGCTGTGGTCGACCCAGGTCGTGCCGAAGAAACGGATCTCCTCGGGGCGGGGTCCGGCGGAGGGGCCGCCGGTGGCGGCGGTCTTTCCGGCGGCGCTCCCGGCGGTCTTTCCGTCCGCCGTGCCGCCTGCCGTACGCGGGGTCTGCTCGTCGTCGCTCACGAGGTCGATTATCCCCGGGCGGCGTCCGGGCAGGTCGGGCGCGGCGCCGTGCCACGGAGCCGTCGCGGCCCGTGCGCGCGCGGGAGTCGGGGACGTGCCCCCGGGGGCGGTGCCGTCCCGGGGGCCCGTCGTGCCGGTGGCGGTCCCGGCGTCAGCCGCAGCGGGGGGCCATGTAGCCGTCGCTGCCGGTCCTCACGTACGCGTCCGAGACGAACTCGTCGCTCGCGATGTTGTCCCAGATGTTCGAGGTGCCGTACGGGCCGGCGACCCGTTCGCCCGGCGTCTGGCAGTAGATCGGCACGCTCGCGCCCAGCGGGAGCGTGCGCACGATGCCGTACTTCGTGCCCGGGCCGGAGCGCACGTTGACCCGGTAGCCGGGTGCGATCGGATAGCGCGTGACGCTCATGGAGACCACCTCGTCCGGTTCCGCGGTGGTGCTCGACTCTTCGACAGCCATGACGGCCTCCCCCGTTGGAATTCGCTCTCTGCGACGCGCAGGCTAGCAAGCCCCTCCGACATCGCACGCACCATGGAATAGGCTCCGTGCGTCGCGCACGCGCGCGGACTCGACGGGGAACCACACGGGGGTGGGCGATGCCGCCGTTGCGCGATGCCGGTGCCGACCGGGAAGCAGAAGGACCCGAGTACGCGGGCGCGTACCGCCTCCAGGCCCGTCTCGGCGCGGGCGGCATGGGCGTGGTCCACCTGGCCACCTCTCCCTCCGGGCTGCGGCTCGCGGTCAAGGTCGTGCACGGGCAGTACGCGGAGGACCCGGAGTTCCGGGCCCGCTTCCGTCAGGAGGTCGCGGCCGCGCGCCGGGTGAGCGGCGCCTTCACCGCGCCCGTCGTGGACGCCGACCCCGACGCCGTACGCCCCTGGATGGCGACGCTGTACGTCCCCGGCCCCACCCTCGCCGACCAGGTGAAGCGGAACGGGCCCCTCTCCCCCGCCGGGCTGCGCCGGCTGACGGCGGGGCTCGCGGAGGCGCTGCGCGACATCCACCGGGCCGGGGTGGTCCACCGGGACCTCAAGCCGAGCAACGTGCTGCTCACGGACACCGGGCCGAAGGTCATCGACTTCGGCATCTCGCGGCCGGTGGACAGCGACCTGCACACGGAGACGGGGAAGCTGATCGGGTCGCCGCCCTTCATGGCGCCCGAGCAGTTCCAGCGTCCCCGGGAGGTCGGTCCCGCGGCGGACGTGTTCGCCCTCGGGTCCGTGCTCGTGCACGCCGCGACCGGGCACGGCCCGTTCGACTCCGACAGCCCGTACATCGTCGCGTACCAGGTCGTGCACGACGAGCCCGATCTGACGGGCGTTCCGGACGACCTCGCCCCGCTGGTCGCGCGCTGCCTCGCCAAGGAGCCGGCGGAGCGCCCGTCCCCGGCCGAGATCATGGCGGCGCTGCTGCCGCCCTCGTACGAGGCGACGGCGTTCGTGCCGTCGCAGCGGCGGGCCCCCTCCGCGCCCGCTCCCGAGCCCCGGCCCCCGGCCTCCTGGGAGGCGGACACTCCGGTACGCATGACCACGAACCGGCCCCGGCGCCGGTGGCCGCCCCACCGGGCCGTCACGGCCGCCGCGCTCCTCGTCCTGGCCGGCGGCGCGGTCTTCGCCGCCGTCCCGTCCGGCGGGGGCGATCCCGCGCCGGAGCCGCGCCGGACCGGGGCCGCCGGGGCGTTCGCCGGGTGGCAGACCCCGCTGCAACAGGACGGCGACCCCGCCGCGCCCGCCTGCGCGTACGTCGGCGACGCCCTCTTCTGCTCGGGCCGGGGCATCGGCGTGGCGCGGCTCGACCCCGCGACCGGCCGCACGCTTTGGTCGCGGCCGGCGCCCCCCGGCGAGAAGCACTCCGCGCCCGTGCCGCTCTCCGGCGGCCTGCTCGGCGTCGTCTCCGACGACGACCGCCTGCGGGCGTACGGGACCGACGGCGCTCCCCGCTGGGACACGGGCGCGTCCGGACGCCACGGCGGCGTGCGGGGAGCGGGCGACACGGTCCTCACCGGCGGTTCGGGCACGGTGAGAGCCGTGGACGGCGCGACGGGGGAACTCCTCTGGGACCACGCGCTGCGCGGCCACTCCGCGCCGCGCCTCGGCCAGTACGCGCCGGAGACCGGCCTCCTGCCCGTCTTCGAGAACTCGGCCGGCGGGACCCACACCCTCGTCAGCGCCCTGCGCCCTAGGAGCGGCGGGATCGCCTGGCAGGAGCGCCTGGACGGAGACCTCGTCCCGGTGGGCACGGGTGCGGACGGCGTCCTCTTCCTGCGGTCCGTGAACCTCGACTCGCGCACCGACGCCGTCGTCGTCCACGACCCCGCCTCGGGGTCCACCCGGCGCGTCCCGCTGCCGTCCCTCCTCGACGAGCCCCGGTTCGCCGTGCGGGGCACGACCGTCTACCTGCTGACGCCGACGGGCCGGCTGACCGCCCTGGACACCGCCGCTCCCGGCGGCCGCGTCCGCTGGGAGCTGGAGACCGCCGCCGGCACCGTGTCCGTCCCCGTCACCGGCCCCGGCGACCGGCTCTACTTCTCCGCCTCCGACGGGCGGCTGCTCGCCGTCGACACCGCGCGCGGCGCCCTCCTCGGGCAGACCCGGCCCCGGCTGCGGGACGGCAGGCTCGGGTACGCGACGACCGTCCCCGCGCCGGTCGTCGCCGGGGACCGGGTGTTCGGGACGGCGCCGGACGGGTCCGTGTTCGCGGTGGACGCGGGCGATCCGGGGGCCTGGTGAGCCCCCGTCTCCGGTAGACCTCCGTACGCGTACGCGTGGAGGGGTCGGCCGCCTTCCGGGAGCCGGTGTACGGGTCGCGCTTCCGTACGCGTACGCGTGAGGGGGCCCGGAGCTTCGAAAAGCCCCGGGCCCCCTCGCGTACGTCCGTCCCGCCGGGATCAGCCCAGCTTGGTCACGTCCCGGACCGCGCCCTTGTCGGCGCTCGTCGCCATCGCCGCGTACGCCCGCAGCGCCGCCGAGACCTTGCGCTCGCGGTTCTTGGGCGCGTACACCCCGCCGAGGGCCTCGCGGCGGGCGGCGAGGACGTCGTCGCCGACGAGCAGGTCGATCGAGCGGTTCGGGATGTCGATGCGGACCCGGTCGCCGTCCTCGACCAGGGCGATGACGCCGCCCGAGGCCGCCTCCGGGGAGGCGTGGCCGATGGAGAGGCCCGAGGTGCCGCCGGAGAAGCGCCCGTCGGTGACCAGGGCGCAGGTCTTGCCCAGGCCCCGGCCCTTGAGGAAGGAGGTCGGGTAGAGCATCTCCTGCATGCCGGGGCCGCCCTTGGGGCCCTCGTAGCGGATGACGACCACGTCGCCGTCCTTGACCTGCTTGTTGAGGATCTTCTCGACGGCCTCCTCCTGCGACTCGCAGACGACCGCCGGGCCCTCGAAGGTCCAGATGGACTCGTCGACGCCGGCCGTCTTCACGACGCAGCCGTCGGCGGCGAGGTTGCCGTGCAGGACCGCGAGGCCGCCGTCCTTCGAGTACGCGTGCTCGGCGTCGCGGATGCAGCCGCCGGCCGCGTCCGTGTCGAGGGCCTCCCAGCGCTCGGACTGGGAGAAGGCGGTGGCGGAGCGGACGCAGCCGGGGGCCGCGTGCCACAGCTCGACGGCCTCCTCGGTCGGGGAGCCGCCGCGCACGTCCCAGGCGTCCAGCCACTCCTTGATGGAGCGGGAGTGGACGGAGTGGACGTCCTCGTTGAGCAGGCCGGCGCGGTAGAGCTCGCCGAGGATGGCGGGGATGCCGCCGGCGCGGTGCACGTCCTCCATGTAGTACGTGCGGTCCTTGGCGACGTTCGGGGCGACCTTGGCCAGGCAGGGGACGCGGCGCGAGACCTCGTCCATGTCGGGCAGGCCGTAGTCCAGCTCGGCCTCCTGGGCGGCGGCGAGCAGGTGCAGGATCGTGTTGGTGGAGCCGCCCATGGCGATGTCGAGGGCCATGGCGTTCTCGAAGGCGGCGCGGGTCGCGATCGAGCGGGGCAGGACGGAGGCGTCGTCCTCGTCGTAGTACCGGCGGGTGATGTCCACGACCGTGCGGGCGGCGTTCTCGTAGAGGGCGCGGCGGGCGGTGTGGGTGGCGAGGACCGAGCCGTTGCCGGGGAGGGAGAGGCCGATGGCCTCGGTCAGGCAGTTCATCGAGTTGGCGGTGAACATGCCGGAACAGGACCCGCAGGTCGGGCAGGCGTTCTCCTCGATGCGGAGGATGTCCTCGTCGGAGATCTTGGGGTTCACGGCGTCGGAGATCGCGTCGACCAGGTCGAGCGTGCGGACCGTGCCGTCGACGAGGGTGGCGCGGCCGGACTCCATGGGGCCGCCGGAGACGAAGACCGTCGGGATGTCGAGGCGCAGGGCGGCCATCAGCATGCCGGGGGTGATCTTGTCGCAGTTGGAGATGCAGATCAGGGCGTCGGCGCAGTGCGCCTCGACCATGTACTCCACGCTGTCCGCGATCAGGTCGCGGGAGGGCAGGCTGTAGAGCATGCCGCCGTGGCCCATCGCGATGCCGTCGTCCACGGCGATGGTGTTGAACTCGCGGGGGATGGCCCCGGCGGCCGTGATGGCCTCGGAGACGATCCGGCCGACCGGCTGGAGGTGGGTGTGGCCGGGGACGAACTCCGTGAAGGAGTTGGCGACCGCGATGATCGGCTTCCGGCCGATGTCCGCGCCGGGTACACCGGAGGCGCGCATAAGGGCGCGTGCGCCCGCCATGTTGCGGCCGTGGGTGACAGTGCGGGACCTCAGCTCGGGCATCGTCGCTCGCTCCTCGTGACGGGTGTGCTTGCCTTCGAGCGTACGCCGCCGGACCAAGATCTGGACAGCGCGTCCGCATGGCGGACAGGGTGTTCAGCTTTCGGTCAGGTGTCCGGGGAGGCGGACCCGTCAGCTCTCGGTCAGGTAGCGCTGGAGGGTCGGGGCCACCTGGGCGACGATCGCCTCCGGGTCGGCGGAGGCCAGCGGCTCGACCCGGATCACGTACCGCAGGATCGCGATCCCGATCATGTGCGAGGCGGCCAGCTCCGCGCGGAACTTCGGGTCCGGTACGTCGAGCTCGGCGGCGATCCGTTCCAGGAGCCGCCGCAGCACGAAGGTCCGCAGGACCGCGGCCGCCGCCTCGTGGGTCAGCGCGGAGCGCACGATCGCGAGGAGCGGGGCGCGGCTGGCCGGGTTCTCCCAGACGCCGATGAAGAAGCGGGCGAGGCGCTCGCCGATGCCGTCGCGGGGGCCGGAGACGATCGCCGGGACGACGGTCGCGGGCTCGAAGGAGACCTCGACGGCGGCGGCGAAGACCTCGTCCTTCGACCCGAAGTAGTGGTGCACGAGGGCCGGGTCCACCCCGGCCGCGCGGGCGATGCCGCGCACCGAGGCCTTGTCGTAGCCGCGCTCGGCGAACTGGTCGCGGGCCGCCTCCAGGATGCGGGCGCGGGCGCCCGGCCCGCTCTCCTCGGCGGTGCGGGAGGGGCGGCCGCGGCGGCGGGGGGCGGGGGCGGCCTGGGGGCCGGTACCGGATCCGGCCTCGGGTCCGGTACCGGTCTCGGGGCTCTGGCCGGTCGCGGGGGCGGGGCCGGCCCCGGGGTCCTGGGCGGTCACGGTTGCTCCGGTCCCGTCACGGGCGCGGGGTCCGGGAGGGGCGCCCGGCGGCGGAGGCGAGGTGGAGCCGGGTGAAGGCCAGGGCCTCCGCGAGGTCCGCCTCGCGCTCGGCGGCCGACATCGCGCGGCGGGTGTTGACCTCGATGACGACGTGCCCGTCGAAGCCGGTCACCGCGAGCCGCTCCAGGAGCTCGGCGCAGGGCTGGGTGCCGCGCCCCGGGACCAGGTGCTCGTCCTTGGCGGAGCCCCGGCCGTCGGCGAGGTGCACGTGGCCGAGCCGGTCGCCCATGCGGTCGATCATGGCGAGGGCGTCGGTGCGGGCGGTCGCGGTGTGCGAGAGGTCCACGGTGTAGTGCCGGTAGTCGTCCTTGGTGACGTCCCACTCGGGGGCGTACGCGAGCATCTCGCGGTCCTTGTACCGCCAGGGGTACATGTTCTCGACCGCGAACCGCACGTCGGTCTCGTCCGCCATCCGCCAGATGCCGCTCACGAAGTCGCGGGCGTACTGGCGCTGCCAGCGGAACGGCGGGTGCACGACGACCGTGGAGGCGCCGAGCTTCTCGGCCGCCGTCCGGGCCCGCTGGAGCTTGACCCACGGGTCGGTGGACCAGACGCGCTGGGTGATGAGGAGACAGGGGGCGTGGACGGCCAGGATCGGCACCCGGTGGTAGTCGGAGAGCCGGCGCAGGGCCTCGACGTCCTGGCTGACGGGGTCGGTCCACACCATGACCTCGACGCCGTCGTAGCCGAGGCGCGCGGCGACCTCGAAGGCCGTCGCCGTCGACTCCGGATAGACCGAGGCCGTCGACAGGGCGACCTTCGCATCCGGGACGCGCACCACTGGTTCTGCCACGCAGACAGGGTACGGGGCGGGCCGGGGCGCCGGAGGGTGGTTCGGGTCACGCCGGGCCGCCCCGGAGCCGTGAACGCCCTCCGCTCACTCCTCCGGCAGATGGTCCAGACGGCGCAGGATGACGCCCTCGCGCAGGGCCCAGGGGCAGATCTCCAGCTCCTCGACGCCGAGGAGGTCCATCGCGCCCTCCGCGACGAGCGCGCCCGCGAGGAGCTGGCCGGCGCGGCCCTCCGAGACGCCCGGCAGGGCCGCGCGCTCGACGACGGTCATCCCGGCCAGGCGCGGCACCCACTCCTCCAGGGACCTGCGGGTCAGGATCCGCTGGACGTGCAGGCCCTCGCCCGAGCCGGCCGCCCCCGCGATCCTGGCGAGCTGCTTGAAGGTCTTGGAGGTGGCGACGACGTGGTCGGGGCGGCCGAAGCGGCTGAACTCGCCGACCGTGCGGGCGATCTGCGCGCGCACGTGGCGGCGCAGCGCCTTCACGTCGGCGCTGTCGGCCGGGTCGCCCGGCAGCCAGCCGGCGGTCAGCCGGCCCGCGCCGAGCGGCAGGGAGACGGCCGTGTCGGGGTCCTCGTCGATGCCGTACGCGACTTCGAGGGAGCCGCCGCCGATGTCGAGGAGGAGGAGCTTGCCGGCGGACCAGCCGAACCAGCGGCGGGCGGCGAGGAAGGTGAGGCGGGCCTCCTCCTCGCCGGTGAGGACCTGGAGGTCGATGCCGGTCTCGTCCTTGACCCGGGCCAGGACGGCGTCGGCGTTGACGGCCTCGCGGACGGCGGAGGTCGCGAACGGCAGCACCTCCTCGCAGCCCTTGTCCTCGGCGGCGTGGAGCGCGTCCCGGACGGTCGCGACCAGCCGTTCGACGCCGTCGGGGGCGATCGCTCCCCGCGCGTCGAGGAGTTCGGCGAGGCGCAGTTCCGCCTTGTGGGAGTGGGCGGGCAGGGGGCGGGCGCCGGGGTGCGCGTCCACCACCAGGAGGTGCACCGTGTTCGAACCGACGTCGAGGACTCCGAGTCTCATGGGCGGAACGCTACTGCGCGCGCCGCATACGCTGGAGAGCGTGCCAAAGACGAAAAAGGCGAAGCAGGACAAAGACAGCGCCCGTGCGGTGGACGTGAGCGCCGCCAGGGCGGTCAAGGGCGCCGGGAAGCGGGGCAAGGACGTGGAACCGGACGAGAAGGGGCTGGACTTCGCGCGCGCGTGGGTCGAGTTCCCCGACCCGGCCGACGAGGAGCAGGTCTTCCGCTGCGACCTGACCTGGCTGACCTCGCGCTGGACGTGCGTCTTCGGCAGCGGCTGCCGGGGCATCCAGGCGGGCCGGGCCGACGACGGCTGCTGCACGCTGGGCGCGCACTTCTCCGACGAGGACGACGAGAAGCGGGTCGCGGAGCACGTGGCCCGGCTCACGCCGGAGCTGTGGCAGTTCCACGACGTCGGTACGGAGACGGGCTGGACGCAGCTCGACGAGGACGGCGACCGGCAGACCCGCCGCTGGGAGGGCTCCTGCATCTTCCAGAACCGTCCCGGTTTCGCGGGCGGCATGGGCTGCTCGCTGCACATCCTGGCCCTGAAGGAGGGCCGGGAGCCGCTGGAGACCAAGCCGGACGTGTGCTGGCAGCTGCCGGTGCGCCGGACGTACGACTGGATCGACCGGCCCGACGACACCCGGGTGCTCCAGGTGTCGATCGGGGAGTACGACCGCCGGGGCTGGGGCCCGGGCGGCCACGACCTGCACTGGTGGTGCACCTCGGCCACCTCGGCGCACGGCGCCGGAGAGCCGGTGTACGTCACGTACCGGCCCGAGCTCACCGAGATGATGGGCGAGGAGGCGTACGGGGTCCTTGCCGGGCTGTGCGAGGCCCGGCTCGCCTCGCAGCTGCCCCTCGTGGCCCCGCACCCGGCGGACCCGCCGCGGGCCTGAGGCCTCAGGGGGACGGGGCCGGTTCCTCCGTCTCCGGCGGCGGGGTCGTGCCCGGGTCCGTGGTCGGCGGCGGGGGCTCCTCGGTCGTGGGCGGCGGGGTGGTCGGCTCCTCCGTCGTGGGCGGCGGGGTCGTCGGCGGGGGTTCCTCCGTCGTCGGGGGCGGGGTGGTCGGCGGTTCGGTCGTCGGCGGCGGGGTCGTGGGCGGGGTGGTCGGCTCCGTCGTGGGCGGCGGGGGCGTCGGCCTCGGCGGCCGGGGGACGTCCGGGCCCGGGTGGAAGACGGGCCCCGTCCCGGACCCGGTGATGCGCACCACCGCCCCGGAGGGGTTCACCCCGACCCGGGCGCTCCACCCGTCCACCGGTTCGCGCCCGTGGTCGACGCGGACCTCGATCGTGATCCGCTCGCCGGGGCGGAGCGTGCCCGAGGCGCGGCTCACGTAGATCCAGGGCGCGTCCGTCCACAGCGACCAGGCGACGGGCGAGCCGCCGGCGGCGGTGAGCGTCAGGAGGGTCAGGTCGCCGTGGCCGCGCGCGGCGACCGTGACCCAGCCGGGGGCGGCCTCGCCGGGCTTCGGGGGCGTTCCGGGGCCGGTGGGGCCGCCGGGGCTGACCACCTCGACGGAGACGTCGGGGGAGCGGCTGCCCCGGGTGAAGCGGGGCTCGGGGGTGGCACGGGCGCTGCCCGCGTTCTCGTACCGGTCGTAGGGGCGCCCGTCCGGGCCGGCCCCGTCGTCCGTCTCGCGGGCGCTGACCCGGCCCCCGTCGTGGGCGGCGGTGTCGGTGGTGCCCCGGTAGGAGGTCCACAGGGCGAGGACGGGGGCGGCGACCACGGCCGCGACGACGGTGGTGGTCACCGCGCGGGCCCGCATCCGGTCGCGGCGGGCCGTGTGGTCCTTCGGGTCCATGGGGAAGCCGGTGGGCGCGAACCGGGGGGCGCCGGCACGCGCGCGGGGCACGTGCAGCATCGCCATGTACGCGGCGGCCCGGGGCGCCTCGACCAGCGGCAGCCGGTCCGGGGGGAGGGCCCCGGCTCCGGGCCAGGGCCCGGCGGCGCCCACCCGCTCGGCGGCGCGGCGGCAGCGGGGGCAGTCGTCCACGTGCCGGACGAGCTCGGCGCGCAGGGTGGCCGAGAGGAGCACCCGGTGGTCGCCGGTGAGCCGGGCGACGGTGGGGCAGCTGCCGGTCTCGACGACGGCGAGGGCGGCGCGGGTGCGCTCGACCTCGCAGCCGGCGGTGGCCAGGAGCTCGCGGGCGGCGAGCGGGTCGAGGGAGAGGACGGCGGCGACCTGGCGGTGGTTGAGGCCGTGGCGGACGGCGAGCTCCAGGGCCTCGCGCTGCTCGGGGGTGGTGCCGGCCGCCTCGGGCCAGGCGAGGAGGGCGAGTTCGGCGCGGTGCCGCTCGGCGGTCTCGGCGGAGACCCGGGGCGGCTCGGGCGGGGTGACGGCGGGGCGGCCGGTGTGGGCGCCCTGGCGCTTGCGGCGCTGCTCGCCGAGGGTGCGCAGACAGGCCCAGCGGGCGAGGGCGTACAGCCAGGCCGTGCGGCCGTCCTCGTCGGAGGGGCAGCGCCCGTGGTGGCGCTCGGCCACGGCGAGGACGTCGCCGAGGACGGCGGTGGCCGTGTCGTGGTCGCAGAGCACGGAGAGGCAGTACGTGAAGAGGCCGTCGAGGGCGGCCTCGTAGCGGGCGGGGGGCCGGCGGCCGAGCGTGCGCGGTCCCTGGCCCGTGGCGCGGTGCGCCCGGTGTGCGCCGGTGGTGCGTGCGGGGGTTTCCAGCCTGCTGCTCGTCACTGGGCGACCGTAGGCAGGAGCGGCGGCGTTCTTCGTACCGGTCGCGCACTTCTCATCCCTACGGGTGAAGGTATCGCTCGAAAGAGGACGGGGGTCCGGCGTCCGGTGGACGGGGTGTGCGGGCTCCGGTCGCGGGGCCGGGGCCCGTTGTCGGTGGCGGCGGCTACGGTGGGGCGCATGGCTGCCCGTACGAAATCCGCCAAAGAGCGCCCGTCCTACCGCTGCACCGAGTGCGGCTGGCAGACGGCCAAATGGCTCGGCCGCTGCCCCGAGTGCCAGGCCTGGGGGACGGTGGAGGAGTACGGCGCGCCCGCCGTCCGGACGACCGCCGCGGGCCGGGTCTCCACCGCCGCGCTTCCCATCGGGCAGGTCGACGGCCGGCAGGCGACCGCCCGCTCGACCGGCGTGGACGAGCTGGACCGGGTCCTCGGCGGGGGGCTCGTGCCCGGTGCCGTGGTGCTGCTCGCGGGCGAGCCGGGCGTCGGCAAGTCGACGCTGCTGCTCGACGTGGCGGCGAAGGCGGCGAGCGACGAGCACCGCACGCTGTACGTCACCGGCGAGGAGTCCGCGAGCCAGGTGCGGCTGCGGGCCGACCGGATCGGCGCGATCGACGACCACCTGTACCTGGCGGCGGAGACCGACCTGTCGGCGGTCCTCGGGCACCTGGACGCGGTGCAGCCGTCGCTGCTGATCCTGGACTCGGTGCAGACCGTGGCCTCGCCCGAGATCGACGGCGCGCCCGGTGGCATGGCGCAGGTCCGCGAGGTCGCGGGGGCGCTGATCCGGGCCTCCAAGGAGCGCGGGATGTCCACGCTGCTGGTCGGCCACGTCACCAAGGACGGGGCCATCGCGGGCCCCCGGCTCCTGGAGCACCTGGTCGACGTGGTGCTGAGCTTCGAGGGCGACCGGCACGCGCGGCTGCGGCTGGTCCGGGGCGTGAAGAACCGGTACGGGGCGACGGACGAGGTCGGCTGCTTCGAGCTGCACGACGAGGGGATCACGGGGCTCGCCGACCCGTCGGGGCTCTTCCTGACCCGGCGCGACGTGGCCGTGCCGGGCACGTGTCTGACGGTGACCCTGGAGGGGCGCCGGCCGCTCGTCGCCGAGGTCCAGTCGCTGACGGTGGACTCCCAGATCCCCTCCCCGCGCCGGACCGTCTCCGGTCTGGAGACCTCCCGGGTGTCGATGATGCTGGCGGTCCTGGAGCAGCGCGGGCGGATCAGCGCGCTCGGCAAGCGGGACATCTACAGCGCGACCGTGGGCGGCGTGAAGCTCTCCGAGCCGGCCGCCGACCTGGCGATCGCGCTCGCGCTCGCCTCCGCGGCGAGCGACACCCCGCTGCCGAAGAACCTGGTGGCGATCGGCGAGGTCGGGCTCGCGGGCGAGGTCCGGCGGGTGACGGGCGTGCAGCGGCGCCTCGCGGAGGCGCACCGCCTCGGCTTCACGCACGCGCTGGTCCCGACGGACCCGGGGAGGGTCCCGCCGGGCATGAAGGTGACGGAGGTCGCGGACATGGGCGACGCGCTGCGGGTCCTGCCGCGCGGGCGGCGCGCGAAGGCGCCGGAGGGCGCGGAGCAGTAGGACGGGGCGGGGGCGGGCCTGGACCCCGCGCCCCGGGGCGGTGGGGGCTTCCGCGAGGTGCCGGGGAGGCGCCCGGCGCGGGTCCGGACAAGGAGGCGGCAAGGGGTTGGCGCCGGTTCGGACAAGGGGGCGGCAAGCGCTCGACGCCGGTTCGGGCAGGGGGCCGGCAAGGGGTCGGTAAAGGTTCCGGCAAGGGGTGGGCATGGTGTCCCGTGGGGCTTCCCGTGAGGGGAAGGGTTGGTTTCGGTGCCGGGTGGGGACCCCTTTCGCACCACCCGCGTTCGGTCGGGGGCGGAGGGCGGCGGGGTGGTGTCGCTAGACTTTGCCCTGGTCTCGCCCATCCGTACGAGCCGGAGGAATCCAGTTGGCAGCCAAGGACGGGGCAGCAGCTCCCGGGAAGTCCGGCGCGGGCTCCGGCAGTGACGCGCTGATGCGGGCCGCTCTGAGCGCGGTCGCGCCGGGTACCGCCCTGCGCGACGGCCTGGAGCGGATCCTCCGGGGAAACACGGGCGGGCTCATCGTGCTCGGCCTGGACAAAGCGGTCGATTCGATGTGCACCGGCGGCTTCGTGCTGGACGTCGAGTTCACCGCCACCCGCCTGCGCGAGCTGTGCAAGCTCGACGGCGCGCTCGTCCTCGACAAGGACATCACCAAGATCCACCGGGCGGGCGTCCAGCTGGTCCCGGACGCCTCCATCCCCACCGAGGAGACCGGCACCCGCCACCGCACCGCGGACCGGGTCTCCAAGCAGTGCAACTTCCCGGTCGTCTCCGTCTCCCAGTCGATGCGCCTGATCGCGCTGTACGTGCACGGCGAGCGCCGGGTCCTGGAGGAGTCGGCCGCGATCCTGTCCCGCGCCAACCAGGCGCTCGCGACCCTGGAGCGGTACAAGCTCCGGCTCGACGAGGTGGCGGGCACGCTCTCGGCCCTGGAGATCGAGGACCTGGTCACGGTCCGGGACGTCACCGCCGTCGCGCAGCGCCTGGAGATGGTCCGCCGGATCGCCACCGAGATCGCGGAGTACGTGGTCGAGCTCGGCACCGACGGGCGCCTCCTCTCGCTCCAGCTGGACGAGTTGATCGCGGGCGTGGAGCCGGAGCGCGAGCTGGTGATCCGGGACTACGTGCCGGAGCCGACGGCGAAGCGCTCGCGGACGGTCGCGGAGGCGCTCACCGAGCTGGACGCGCTCACCCACACCGAGCTGCTCGAACTCCCGGTCGTGGCGCGGGCCCTGGGCTACAGCGGCTCGCCCGAGACCCTCGACTCGGCGGTCTCGCCGCGCGGCTACCGGCTCCTCGCGAAGGTGCCGCGGCTGCCGGGCGCGATCATCGAGCGGCTCGTGGAGCACTTCGGCGGGCTGCAGAAGCTCCTCGCGGCCAGCGTCGACGACCTCCAGGCCGTCGACGGCGTCGGCGAGGCCCGTGCCCGCAGCGTCCGCGAGGGCCTGTCCCGGCTCGCGGAGTCCTCGATCCTGGAGCGGTACGTCTGAGGACGTACGGGGCCGGTGCAGTCCTTGAGGACGTACGGAGGCCGGTTCAGTCCTTGGCGAGCGTGAACGAGGCCGGGAGGATCTTGACGCCCGGCATCGCGGCCTCCACCAGGTAGGTTCCGGGGCCCGCCCTGCCCGCCGGGGCGGTGGCGCACTGCGGGGCGCTGCGCCCGCGGTCCCACTCCACGGTGTGGGTGACGGTCGCCCCCGCGGGGAGGCTCAGCAGGAGCGGGGTGCCGGGGCGCGGGCAGTGGGCGGAGGACCAGACCTCGTCGTCCTTGGCGTCGCTGATCGTCAGGACCGCGCTGCGGGGCCCGAAGTCGGCCTTGCAGTCGGTGGCCGAGGTGTTCTTCGCGACGAGCTGGAAGCGGGGCTTCTCCCCCGTCTCGTAGGTGACCTTGACGGACTTGAGCGTCAACTGGACCGCTCCGGCAGGGCAGTTGGGGATCGGGGAGTCGGCCGGGAGCTGCCGGCCCGCGCCGGTGCCCGCGCCGCCGTCGCCGGAGCCGTCACCGTTCCCGTCGGGGACGCCCGGCCCTGCGGAGTCCGCACCCCCGGAGCCCGTGCCCGCGTCCGTACCACCGGAGCCGGAGCCGGAGTCGGAGCCCGAACCGCCCGGTTCCGCGCCGCCGTTGCCGCCGGAGGCCCCGTCCTCCTCGTCCGACTCGTCGCGCCCGCCGGGCTGTTGGCTGATCGCGGGACCCGAACCGGAGGGGCCGGGCGTGATCGAGGGCGGGGTGGGCGACGAGCCGTTGGCGGAGTCGTTCGGCTTCTCGCCGCCTCCGCCCCCGGACGTCACGGCCCACACGGTGAGCAGGGCGAGGAGTGCGATCAGGCACAGCGCCACCGCCCTCCGACGCCAGTAGATGGTGGAGGGAAGCGGCCCGACCGGATTGCGCAAAGATCCCACGACCCGAACCTTACGAGAGATCGCGCCCAACTCCCGCCCCACCCGCCGCCCGAGACCTCAAGTTTTGCCGATGATCACACCCTTCTTTCCGGGAACTTTTTCCGGGTCCGCGAGTGAAAACGGGTCCAACCGGAGCGAATCGGCACCCCCCACTTTCGTCGGGGGTCGTTCTGGCCGATGGCCCGGGGCGAGGCGCCCGGGATTCCGGTTAGCGTCGTGCCCCATGGACACCCTCCTCGACCTCTCCGACCGTCTGTACCTCGACGTCGCCGACCTCGCCCACGCCACGCCGCACTGGTTCCAGCTGCTCGCCGAGGTCTGGACCGAGGCCGGACTGCTGCTCTTCGGCGTGCTCTTCCTGGCCGGCTGGTGGCGCACCCGCGACGGTTCGAGCCGGGCGATGTCGCTCGCGCTGCTCGCCCCGCTCGCCACCGCCTTCGGCTACGTGGTGAGCGAGTCGGTGAAGTCGCTGTTCGACGAGGAACGTCCGTGCCGCGCGGTCGCCGGGGCGCCCGCCTCGCTGGTCACCTGCCCGCCCTACGGCGACTGGTCCTTCCCCAGCAACCACTCGGCCATCGCGGGCGCCGCCGCGATCGCGCTCGCCCTGTCCTGGCGCGGCATGGGCCGCTTCACCGTGCCGATGGCGCTGCTCATGGCCTTCTCCCGGGTCTTCGTCGGCGTGCACTACCCGCACGACGTGACGGTCGGCCTGCTCCTCGGCGCCCTGGTCGCCTTCCTGGTGATGCGGTTCGCCGAGCGGCCGGTGCGGTCCCTGGTCGAGACGGCCCGGTCGAGCCGGAACGCGCTGGTCGTGTGGTGCGCGGGTCAGGGACCCCGTACGCCCGCCCCCGCCCCGGCCGAGCCCTCCCTGTTCGACCCCGCTCCCCCGCACGGCACCGCCCCCGCCGCTCCGTACGGGTCCGCCCCCGCCTCCCCGTACGGGGACCCCGCCCCTTCGTACGGGTCCGCCCCCGCCACCCCCTACGGTTCCGCCACCCCCTACGGTTCCGCCCCCTCGTACGACCCGGCCCCTCCGTACGGCTCCGCGCCCGCGTACGGGTCCGCGCCCGCCCACGACCCCTCGGCCCCGTACGGGTCCGCCCCCGCTTCCCCGTACGGCGCCCCCGCCCCGTACGAGAACCCCGGCGCCTCCCCCGAGAACCCCGCCTCCCCCTACGGGGACCCCGGGCCGGGTCGGCACACGCCCTACGACGCGCGCTGATCCCTCCGGAACCGTGTCAGGATCGGTGGTGCCATGACTTCCATCGACACGCCCTCCGTCCCCGAGGCCCCCGGGATCCCCGGGGTGCCCGCCGTCCCCGCCGAACTGCACCGGCCCGTCCTCGCCTGGTTCGACCAGCACGCCCGCGACCTGCCCTGGCGCCGCCCCGAGGCCGGCGCCTGGGGGGTCATGGTGAGCGAGTTCATGCTCCAGCAGACCCCGGTCGTCCGGGTCCTGCCCGTGTACGAGCAGTGGCTCGCGCGCTGGCCCCGCCCGGCCGACCTGGCCGCCGAGGCCCCCGGCGAGGCGGTCCGCGCCTGGGGCCGGCTCGGCTACCCGCGCCGGGCGCTGCGGCTGCACGCGGCGGCCACGGCCATAACGGAGCGGCACGGCGGGGACGTGCCCAGCGACCACGGGCAGCTCCTCGCGCTGCCCGGCGTCGGGGAGTACACGGCCGCGGCGGTGGCCTCCTTCGCGTACGGGCAGCGGCACGCCGTCCTGGACACCAACGTGCGCCGGGTCTTCGCCCGGGCGGCGACCGGCGTCCAGTACCCGCCGAACGCCACCACGGCCGCCGAGCGGCGGCTCGCCCGCGCCCTGCTGCCCGAGGACGAGGAGACGGCCTCCCGCTGGGCCGCCGCCTCCATGGAGCTGGGCGCGCTCGTGTGCACGGCGAAGAACGAGGACTGCGGGCGCTGCCCGATCTCCGGACGGTGCGCCTGGCGGCTCGCGGGCAAGCCGGCGCACGACGGCCCGCCGCGGCGCGGCCAGACGTACGCCGGGACCGACCGGCAGGTGCGGGGGCGGCTCCTCGCCGTCCTGCGGGACTCGGCGGACCCGGTGGCGCGCGAGGCCCTGGACGCGGTGTGGGACGAGCCGGTGCAGCGGGCCAGGGCGCTGGACGGCCTGGTCGCGGACGGCCTCGTCGAGCCGCTGGACGACGGCTTCTACCGCCTGCCGCTCTCCTGAGTCCCCCTCTTCGAAACCCCTTCCGCCCCCGCTGTTACACAACCGATGGGTAGCCGTGCGTCCACCGACGGCTGCCCCGCACAGCCCCGTGACAACCGCTCCGTAGCGTCCTCCAGGACACGAGGGAACAAGCAGGTCACGGGGATGGAGGCGGTTCGGATGAGGCACGGTGAGGTGCTCGACTTCGAGGAGTACGTACGCACACGGCAGGACGCCCTGCTGCGCAGCGCACGCCGTCTCGTGGCCGACCCCGTCGACGCCCAGGACCTCCTCCAGACGGCCCTGGCCCGTACGTACGGCCGCTGGGACGGCATCGCCGACAAGTCCCTCGCCGACGCCTACCTGCGCCGGGTCATGATCAACACCCGGACCGAGTGGTGGCGCTCCCGCAAGCTCGAAGAGGTGCCGACCGAGCAGCTGCCCGACGCGAGCGTGGCCGACGCGACCGAGCAGCACGCCGACCGGGCCCTCCTGATGGACGTCCTGAAGGTGCTCGCGCCGAAGCAGCGCAGCGTCGTCGTCCTGCGCCACTGGGAACAGATGAGCACGGAGGAGACGGCGGCGGCGCTCGGCATGTCGACCGGTACGGTGAAGTCCACGCTCCACCGCGCGCTCGCCCGGCTCCGGCAGGAGCTGGAGAGCCGCGACCTCGACGCCCGCGCCCTGGGGCGGACCGGGGAGCGGGCGACCGTGCGAGGCGACGAAGGGGGGCGGGAGCGGTGCGCGGCATAGACGGCGGACCCGACGACGGGGCCGACGGCGGAAGACACGGCGGCCCCGGCGGGGGCCCCGCCTTCGACGGCCCCGGCTTCGACGGCTTCGGCGGCGGCGACCGGCTCCCGGCCGGGCGTCGCCGCCCTCGGCGTGCCGTCCGGGCGGCGGGCGCCGCGACGGTGGCCGGGCTCGCCGCCTTCGGCCTCTCCCTGGCGGCCTGCTCCACCGGCGGCACGGGCTCCCGCGACGAGGGCGCGGCCCGTACGGACGAGGTCGCCGCGACCGCCCCCACCTCCGCCGCCCCCTCGGGCACCCCGGGCCCCCGGTCGGCGGAGCGGGTGGACCCGATCGAGCTGCTGAAGGCCGATCCGAAGCTCAGCCGGCAGGTCAAGGCCGACCTGAAGCCGTGCGCGGCGGACTCGTACCCGGTGGACGCCTCGTACGGCAACCTCACCGACGCGCCCGCCCCCGACGTCGTCGTCAACGTGATGACCTGCGGTGACGGCATCGGCATCGGCACGTACGTCTACCGGAACCTGAGCGACGGGTACGAGAACGTCTTCGCGGCCGAGGACGCGGGGGTGTACTCCACGATCGACCGGGGCGACCTGATCGTCACCAAGCAGGTGTACGCGAAGGGCGACCCGGTCGCGTACCCCTCGGGCGAGGACGTGATCACCTACCGCTGGTCGGGCAACCGGTTCACCCAGCACGACTGGGTCCACAACGACTACAGCCGGTCGGTCGGCGAGGGCGAGGGCCTGGAGCCCGCGCCGAGCGAGCCCCCCGCGGGCTGATCCGCACCCGAAGAGACCCGGCCCCGAAGAGACACGTACGGCGCACGACCCCGAAGGAACACCCACGATGGCCGAAACCCATGTCCTGTTCGTCGAGGACGACGACGTCATCCGTGAGGCCACCCAGCTCGCCCTGGAGCGGGACGGCTTCCGGGTCACGGCCATGCCCGACGGCCTCTCCGGCCTGGACTCCTTCCGGGCGCGGCGGCCGGACATCGCCCTGCTCGACGTGATGCTGCCGGGCATGGACGGCGTCAGCCTCTGCCGCCGCATCCGCGACGAGTCCACGGTCCCGGTGATCATGCTGTCGGCGCGCGCCGACTCCATCGACGTCGTCCTCGGCCTGGAGGCCGGGGCGGACGACTACGTCACCAAGCCCTTCGACGGCTCGGTCCTGATGGCCCGCATCCGGGCCGTGCTGCGCCGCTTCGGGCACGCCGGCGGCGGCGAGGCCGGGGACGGGCCTGCGGACGGCGGGCTGCTGGTCTTCGGGGACCTGGAGGTCGACACCGAGGGCATGGAGGTCAGGAGGGGCGGGGCGCCGGTGGCGCTGACCCCGACCGAGATGCGGCTGCTCCTGGAGTTCTCGTCCGCGCCCGGCACCGTACTGTCCCGGGACAAGCTCCTGGAGCGGGTCTGGGACTACGGCTGGGGCGGCGACACCCGGGTCGTGGACGTGCACGTGCAGCGGCTGCGGGCCAAGATCGGCCAGGACAGGATCGAGACCGTCCGCGGCTTCGGCTACAAGCTCCGGGGTCAGGGCGGGTGAGGCCCTTTCCCCTGCGCACCGGGATCCGCTGGAAGATCGCCGTCGCCATCGCGGCGGTCGGCGCCCTCATCGCGGTCATCCTGAGCGTGGTCGTGCACAACGCCGCCCGCATCTCGATGCTCGACAACGCGCGCGAGGTGCAGATGGAGCGGCTGCTCTTCGCGCAGCGGCTGTACGAGTCGTCGAAGCCGAAGGAGCCCCGCTTCGGCACCAAGATCAACGATCCGGCGCTGCCGCGGGAGCTCGACCGGCTGATGCGGGACAACCGGCGCGGCACGTACGTGCAGGAGCACCGGCACGGCGGCCCGCCCGACGTGTGGGCGGCCGTGCCGCTCGCCAACGGCGACGTCCTCTCGCTCCACATCCCCTTCGCCGACCGCAGCGCGAAGATCATGGGCGATCTGGACCGGGCGCTCGTCATCGGCTCGGTCTCGGTGGTCTTCGGCGGGTGCGCGCTCGGCGTGCTCATCGGCGGCCGGCTCTCGCGGCGGCTGCGGAAGGCGGCCGTCGCGGCCGGCCGGGTCGCCCAGGGCAACACGGACGTGCGGGTGCGGGAGGCCGTCGGCGGGGTCGTACGGGACGAGACGGACGACCTGGCGTGGGCGGTGGACGCCCTGACCGACGCCCTGAACGAGCGGATCGAGGCCGAGCGGCGGGTCACCGCGGACATCGCGCACGAGCTGCGGACCCCCGTCACGGGGCTGCTCACGGCGGCCGAGCTGCTGCCGCCGGGGCGCCCGACGGAGCTGGTGCGGGACCGGGCGCAGGCGATGCGGACGCTGGTCGAGGACGTCCTGGAGGTGGCCCGGCTGGACAGCGCGTCGGAGCGGGCCGAGCTCCAGGAGATCGCGCTCGGGGAGTTCGTGGAGCGGCGGGTGCGGACCCTGGACCCGGAGGTCGTCGTCCGGGTCGTGCACGACTCCTGGGTGAACACCGACCCGCGCCGGCTCGAACGGGTCCTGGGCAATCTCCTCGCCAACGCGGCCAAGCACGGGAAGCCGCCGGTGGAGGTGACGGTCGAGGGCCGGGTGGTGCGCGTCCGCGACCACGGTCCGGGTTTCCCGGAGACCCTGCTCAGGGAGGGCCCGAGCCGGTTCCGTACGGGGTCGAGCGACCGCGCGGGCCAGGGCCACGGCCTGGGCCTGACGATCGCGTCGGGCCAGGCCCGGGTCCTCGGCGCCCGGCTGACCTTCCGGAACGTGGCCTCCGAGACGGCGCCGAACGGGGTGGGCGGGGCCGTCGCGGTCCTGTGGCTGCCGGACCACGCGCCGACGAACACGGGCAGTTTCCCGATGCTGCGGCTGCCGGAGCAGTAGCGGTCTCCGGTACGGCGGCGGGGCCGGTTCCTCTTCCGAGGGCCGGCCCCACCGTCGTACGCGCGCGTCTCAGACCTTCTCGGACACCTTCGCCTTCGCCGGGCCGTCCGCGTCCGCCTCGGGGGCGGCCTCCGGGCCCGCACCCCGCAGCGCCACCTCCTTGACGAGGAAGGCGAGGGCGAAGGAGAGGACGGCGACCGCCGCGGCGAGCAGGAAGGCGCTGTGGGTGCCGGCGGCGACCGCGTGCTGGTAGGCCTCGCGGAGCCGGGCCGGGAGCTCGGCGAGGCTCGCCGCGTCGAGCTGGGCGGTCCGCGCCGTCAGCTCCGAGCCGCCCCGGGCCGCCATCTCGTCCTGGACGCGGGAGGTGAAGAGCGCGCCCATGATCGCGACGCCGAAGGAGGAGCCGAGCGTCCGGAAGAGGGTGGTGGAGGAGGAGGCGACGCCCATGTCCTTCATCTCCACGCTGTTCTGGGCGACCAGCATGGTGATCTGCATGAGGAAGCCCATGCCGGCGCCGAGGACGGCCATCCAGATCCCGGAGACCAGGCGGGAGGTGCCGGTGTCCATGGTGGAGAGCAGGAAGAGGCCGGCCGTCATGAGGGCCCCGCCCGCGATGGGGAAGGCCTTGTACTTCCCGGTGTTGGTGGTGACCCGGCCCGCGACCAGCGAGACGACCATCATCGAGAGCAGCATCGGCAGGAGCAGCAGTCCGGAGTTGGTCGCGGAGGCGCCCTGGACGGACTGCTGGAAGAGCGGCAGGTAGAGGACCGCGCCGAACATCACGAAGCCGGCGATGAAGCCGATCAGGGACATCAGGGTGAAGTTGCGGCTGCGGAAGATGTGCAGCGGCACGATCGGGTCGCTCGCCCGGGTCTCCACCCACAGGAAGGCGAGGAGGGCGAGGACGCCGCCGACGGCGAGGCCGACGATGGTGGCCGAACTCCAGGCGTACTCGGTGCCGCCCCAGGTGGTGACCAGGACGATCGCGGTGATGCCGGCGGTCAGCAGCGCGGCGCCGGCGAAGTCGATCCGGGTGTCCTTGTTCCGCGGCTTCTTCGGCAGGTGCAGGACGGCGGTGACCATGGCGAGGGCGACGGCGCCGAGCGGCAGGTTGATGTAGAAGGACCAGCGCCAGCCCCAGTGGTCGGTGATGGTGCCGCCGACGAGGGGGCCGCCGATCATGGCGAGGGCCATCACGCCGGCCATCATGCCCTGGTAGCGGCCGCGCTCGCGGGGCGGGATGAGGTCGCCGATGATCGCCATCACGCCGACCATGAGGCCGCCGGCGCCGAGGCCCTGGACCGCGCGGAAGCCGATGAGCTGGCCCATGTCCTGGGCCATGCCGCTGAGCGCCGAGCCGATCAGGAAGATCACGATCGAGGTGAGGAAGACGCCCTTGCGGCCGAACATGTCGCCGAGCTTGCCCCAGAGCGGGGTGGAGGCGGCGGTGGCCAGGGTGTATGCGGTGACGACCCAGGAGAGGTGCTCCAGGCCGCCGAGCTCGCCGACGATCGTCGGCATCGCGGTGCCGATGATCATGTTGTCCAGCATCGCGAGGAGCATCGCGATCATGAGGGCGAGCAGGACGACACGGACGCTGCGTGCCGGTGGTGCCTCTCCCTCTACCGTTTGAACGTTCTGTCGCGTCGCCATGCCATTCCCTTACTTGCCGCCCGGCTAGTTACTACACTGAGGGACGGTAGGCCCGTAACTTGCCGGTCGTCAAGTAAGTTCTTTGGAAAGTGGAGGGCGCCCCCATGGCCCGAGGCAACACCCGTCAGCGCATCCAGGACGTGGCCCTCGAACTCTTCGCGGAGCAGGGCTACGAGAAGACCTCCCTGCGCGAGATCGCGGAACGCCTCGACGTCACCAAGGCGGCGCTCTACTACCACTTCAAGACCAAGGAAGACATCCTGATCGGGATCTTCCAGGACCTGACCAGGCCGATGGACGAGCTGATCGACTGGGCCGGGGAGCAGCCCCGCACGATCGAGACCAAGCGGGAGATCGTGCGCCGCTACCAGGTGGCGCTGCTCGCGGCGGCACCCCTCTTCCGCTTCATGCAGGAGAACCAGGCCGCCGTGCGCGAGCTGAGCGTCGGGCTCACCTTCAAGGAACGCATGATGGCGCTGACCCGCCTGCTGTACGACGACGACTTCCCCGTCAAGGAGAAGGTCCGCTGCGTCAGCGCGATCTTCACGCTCCACGCGGGCACGTTCTTCATGCTGAACGTCGAGGGCGACCCCGAGGAGAAGCACGAAGCCGTCCTCGAGGTCGCCCTCGATCTCATCGACGAGGCCCACCGGGCCTCATAGGTTCACAGCGGGTCGGCGGATCAGATGCCGACGCCGTGGGCACGCAGGAAGGCGGCCGGGTTCACGGCGGAGCCGTAGTTCGGGGTGGTGCGGATCTCGAAGTGCAGGTGGGGGCCGGAGGAGTTGCCGGTGTTGCCCGAGAGGGCGATCTTCTGGCCGGCGCCGACCTTCTGGCCGATCTTGACCTGGATCTTCGACAGGTGGGCGTACTGCGAGTACTTGCCGTTGGCGTGCTTGATCACGATGGCGTTGCCGTACGCGGGGCCGTCGCCGCCGCCGTACGGGCCGGCCTTCACGACGGTGCCGGCGCCGGCGGCCTTGACCGGGGTGCCGACCGGGACGGC
This sequence comes from Streptomyces cinereoruber, assembly GCF_009299385.1. NCBI lineage: Bacteria > Bacillati > Actinomycetota > Actinomycetes > Kitasatosporales > Streptomycetaceae > Streptomyces > Streptomyces cinereoruber. The sequence goes on from NZ_CP023693.1 coordinate 3,501,472, forward strand.
GAAGTCCTGGCCGGAGTGCTTGTGGGCCCACATGGCGCCGCCCTGGTTGTAGCTGGCGCTGAGGGTGTAGGAGCTGACCGGCTTCACCCAGGCCGGAGCCTTCTTGGCGGTGACGGCCTTCTTGGTGGCGGTGGCCTTGACGGCGGTCGCCTTCACGGCGACGGTCTTCTTCGCGGCGGCGGCCTTCACCTGGGCGGCGAGGTGCGCCTGGGTCTCGGCCTGGGCGGCGACGGCGGCGGACGCGGTCGCGGCGGTCGGGACGACGGCCTTGCCCTCGGCGGCGAAGGCGGACCCTGCTCCGGCCACCAGCGACGCTCCCAGGCCGGCAGTGGCGAGAGCGACGGCGGCGACACGGGTGGCGGGGTTCATAACGCGCTTCGACATACGGGGGAAAACCTCCGGGGAGTACGGGACCCGACGCGCTTTCGCTGCGGCGTCGGGCTTGCTCATCCTTGGTAACCCGGACCCCCAGCCATCCCAAAACACCCCATCTACGACATGGCGTCGTAGCGATCACCCGGGAAGTTCAGCTCTTGACGACCGGGAGCGGGGGCTGCGAAATCGGACATAACCACCCAAGAAAACCGGTTTAACCGCACGTCTCGGGGCGCCGAACCGGCCAGGAGGCCGTTCCAGGACCGGGCCGGGACCCACAGGCACCCCCGGACCGCCTCTTCGTACCCGTACGTCCGAAATAAGCACCAATGTTCACCACTATTCCGGTTAGTACCCCTCGAAACCCCTGTGCGCCTTGTCACCAGAGGGGCGTTCCGGATGGGATCTGGGTCACGCGAAAAGCCATTCCCGGTGGGACCTGGGTCACGTGACGGGGGCCACTGAAAGGGGATCCGAAAGCGGGAAAAGGGGTCGGAAAGGGGCCTGGGTCACACCTCGGACGCCCCTCCGGACCCCTCCCCCACTACGCTGACCGCTTCGGGGAGACACAGGGGGTCACCATGGAACCGGCACTCATCGGCACACGCCTCGCCTCGGCCGCGATCGGCCCGCTCCTGAAGAAGCTCCTCGTGAGCGAGGGGCCCGGAGCGGGCCTCGTCCGCAAGGACGCCGAGGTGCGGCTCTCCGGCCTCGTCTCCTTCCGGGGCGAGAAGCGCACCCTCACCGAGAAGGACGTCCGCAAGCTGGCGGCCACCCTGGTCGAGCGCTCCCGGCGGGGGGACGGGGAGCCGCCGTTCCCCGCCGACGAGACCGGGGCCGTCACCGACGCCCTCGCCGCGAACCTGCTGGCCCTCGGCGACCTCGACATGGACGACGTCCAGGCCGTCCGCCTCGGCCACCGCGACCTCGCCCGCCGGCTGCGGGCCGCCGCCCCGGCCCCCGACGGCCTCTCCACCGACTCGGTCCTCTACCTGGAGACCATGACCGAGTGGGCCTGCCTCCACGTCCTGGAGTTCTTCACCAGCCGCTCCACCTTCATCGCCCGCAGCCTGGTGGAGCAGACCCGCGCCCAGGCCGAGCTCCTCGCGAAGATGGACGAGGTGATCCGCCGGACGCCGCCGGCGGAGACCCGGGACGAGGCCTTCGAACGCCGCTACCTGGCCCACCTCGCCAGGAAGCACGGCCGCCTGACCATCTACGGCGTCGACCTGCACCACTCGCCGGACGAGTGGCCGCTGGACACGGCGTACCTGTCCCTGGAGGCGACCGGCGGGGAGGGCGCGCCCGAGGCGCCCGGACGGCAGCGGGAACAGCCCTCCGTCCGCGCCGACCTCGCCCTCGCCCGCCACGACAAGGTCCTCCTGCGCGGCCTCGCGGGCTCCGGCAAGACCACCCTCGTCCAGTGGCTGACGGTCTCGGCGGCGGCGACCGGGGACCGGCCGGAGGGCATGGCGTACCTCCGGGGTCGCGTCCCCTTCGTCCTGCCCCTGCGCACCCTCACCCGCCACGGCGAACGGCTGCCCTCCCCCGACCGCTTCCTGTCCGCCGCCGGCTGCCCGCTCACCCCGCCCGAGGGCTGGACCGGCCGGGTCCTCGCGGCCGGCCGGGGCCTGGTCCTGGTCGACGGCATCGACGAGATCCCCGGGGCCGAGCGCGGCCGGGCCCGGGACTGGCTGCGCGACCTGCTCGACGCGTACGAGGGCAACCGCTGGCTCGTCACCTCGCGCCCCACCGCCGTACGGGACGACTGGCTGGCCCCGGACGGCTTCACCGAACTGACCCTCGCGCCCATGGCCCGCGCGGAGGTCGCCACCTTCGTACGCCGCTGGCACAAGGCCGCCGGGCCGGACGCGGCCGTGTACGAGCAGCCGCTCCTGGACTCCCTGCGCACCGCCGAGCACGTGGCCCAGCTCGCCACCAACCCCCTGATGTGCGGTCTGATCTGCGCCCTCCACCGCGACCGGCGCGGCTTCCTGCCCCGGGGCCGCAAGGCGCTCTACGAGGCGGCCCTGTCCCTGCTCCTGTCCCGGCGGGACCGGGAGCGGGACATGGGTACCCCGACCGGCCTCGTCCTGGACGAGGCCCCGCAGATCCAGCTGATCCAGCGCCTGGCGTACTGGCTGACGCTGAACGGGCGCACGCAGATGGACCGCGCGCACGCCGCGTCGATCGTCACCGAGGCCGTCCCGGCGGTCCCGGAGGCCTCGGCGTACCCCCCGGACCAGGTCTTCACCCACCTCCTCCACCGCAGCGGCCTCCTGCGCGAGCCGACGGCCGACACGGTCGAGTTCGTCCACCGCACCTTCCAAGACCACCTGGCCGCGAAGGCCCTCGTGGACCACTGGGACATCGGCGTCCTCGTCCGCCACGCCACCGACGACCAGTGGGAGGACGTGATCCGCATGGCGGTGGGCCACGCCCGGCCGCGCGAATGCGCGGAGATCCTGCGGGAGCTGCTGTCGGCGGCGGACGCGGCGGAGGACCGCCGGGTGCGGCTGCGGCTGACGCTGCTCGCGGCGACGGCGCTCGATCACGCGACGGAAGTGCCCCCGGCGATCCGGGAGGAGGTGCTGCGGCGGACGGAGGAGGTGATTCCGCCGCGGTCGCCCGAGGAGGCCCGGCAACTGGCGGAGGCCGGCCCCATGGTGCTGGACCTGCTGGCCGGACCGGAGGAGCTGACCGATGAGGAGGCGTACCACTCGGTGATCACCGCGACCCACATCACGACGGATGCGGCACTCCCCTACCTGGCGCGCTTCGTACGGCGCACTTCGCTGGAAGTCCGCTCGCAGCTCATCTGGTCGTGGCACCGCTTCGATCCCCGCTCCTATGCCGAGGAGATCGTGGCGCACCTCGACCCGAGCGATCTCATCTTCACCGTTCAGGACGATGACCAGGCCGAGGAACTGATCCGGCTCGGGCTGACCCCCTCGTACCTGAGCATCGAGAAGACGGTCTCCGAGGACCGGACGGCCATGCTCCTGTCCCTGTGCGACCCGGTCGTGCTGGGCCTGGAGCGCTCCGGTGGACTGTACGAACTTCCCCTCATGCCTCCGTCCGCCAGGCTGAGGCACTTGCATGTGTACGGCTCCGGTGGTGACGCCGTAGATCTGGAGCCGCTTGCCGCCCTGTCCCACCTGGAGACGGTGAGGGTCTACGGAAACGTAAGCGGCTCCGAGTGCCTCCCGCCTCGCGTCATGGTCACGCTCTTCTGAACGGAAAAGGGGCGGCCCCGGAACCGTTCAGGTTCCGGGGCCGCCCCTCACTACGCGCTACAGGCTCAGCGCAGCGTCACGCGTCCTTCGACAGGTTCGGCCCGGGGCCGCCCGCCGCCTCGACCGGCGGGACGTCCGGCAGGGCCGACTTCTCCTCGCCGCGGAAGGTGAACTTGCGCTCCTCGCCCTCGCCCTCCGTGTCCACGACCACGATGTGACCGGGGCGCAGCTCGCCGAAGAGGATCTTCTCCGAGAGCGTGTCCTCGATCTCGCGCTGGATCGTCCGGCGCAGCGGCCGGGCGCCCATCACCGGGTCGTAACCCTTCTTGGCGAGCAGCTCCTTCGCGGACTGGGAGAGCTCGATGCCCATGTCCCGGTCCTTCAGGCGCTCGTCCACGCGGCTGATCATCAGGTCGACGATCTGGAGGATGTCGTCCTGGGTCAGCTGCGGGAAGACGATGATGTCGTCCACACGGTTGAGGAACTCCGGGCGGAAGTGCTGCTTCAGCTCGTCGCTGACCTTCGCCTTCATCCGCTCGTAGTTGGACTTCGTGTCGCCCTGGGCCGCGAAGCCCAGGTTGAAGCCCTTCGAGATGTCCCTGGTCCCGAGGTTGGTCGTCATGATGATGACCGTGTTCTTGAAGTCCACGACCCGGCCCTGGGAGTCGGTCAGGCGACCGTCCTCCAGGATCTGGAGAAGGGAATTGAAGATATCGGGGTGGGCCTTCTCGACCTCGTCGAAGAGGACGACGGAGAACGGCTTGCGGCGCACCTTCTCGGTGAGCTGGCCGCCCTCTTCGTAGCCGACGTATCCGGGCGGCGAACCGAAGAGACGGGAAACCGTGTGCTTCTCGCTGAACTCCGACATGTCGAGGGAGATCATCGCGTCCTCGTCGCCGAAGAGGAATTCGGCGAGGGCCTTCGACAGCTCGGTCTTACCGACACCGGACGGGCCGGCGAAGATGAACGAGCCACCGGGGCGCTTCGGGTCCTTCAGACCGGCCCGCGTGCGGCGGATCGCCCGCGAAAGGCCGATGACGGCGTCCTTCTGGCCGATGACGCGCTTGTGGAGCTCGTCCTCCATGCGCAGCAGACGCGAGGACTCCTCCTCGGTCAGCTTGAAGACCGGAATGCCGGTGGCGGTCGCGAGGACCTCGGCGATCAGCTCGCCGTCGACCTCGGCGACGACGTCCATGTCGCCGGCCTTCCACTCCTTCTCGCGCTTGGTCTTCGCGGCGAGGAGCTGCTTCTCCTTGTCGCGCAGGGACGCGGCCTTCTCGAAGTCCTGCGAGTCGATCGCGGACTCCTTGTCGCGGCGGACACCGGCGATCTTCTCGTCGAACTCGCGGAGGTCCGGCGGCGCGGTCATCCGGCGGATGCGCATCCGGGAGCCGGCCTCGTCGATCAGGTCGATCGCCTTGTCCGGCAGGAAGCGGTCCGAGATGTACCGGTCGGCCAGGGTCGCGGCCTGGACGAGGGCCTCGTCGGTGATGGAGACCCGGTGGTGGGCCTCGTACCGGTCGCGCAGGCCCTTGAGGATCTCGATGGTGTGCGGCAGCGACGGCTCGGCGACCTGGATGGGCTGGAAGCGGCGCTCCAGGGCCGCGTCCTTCTCCAGGTACTTCCGGTACTCGTCGAGCGTGGTGGCGCCGATGGTCTGGAGCTCACCGCGGGCCAGCATCGGCTTGAGGATGCTGGCGGCGTCGATCGCGCCCTCGGCGGCGCCCGCACCCACGAGGGTGTGGAGCTCGTCGATGAACAGGATGATGTCGCCGCGGGTGCGGATCTCCTTGAGGACCTTCTTCAGGCGCTCCTCGAAGTCACCGCGGTAGCGGGAGCCGGCGACCAGGGCGCCGAGGTCCAGGGTGTAGAGGTGCTTGTCCTTGAGGGTCTCGGGCACCTCGCCCTTGACGATGGCCTGGGCCAGGCCCTCGACGACGGCGGTCTTGCCGACGCCGGGCTCGCCGATGAGCACCGGGTTGTTCTTGGTGCGGCGGGACAGCACCTGCATGACCCGCTCGATCTCCTTCTCGCGCCCGATGACCGGGTCGAGCTTGGATTCGCGGGCCGCCTGGGTGAGGTTGCGGCCGAACTGGTCGAGGACCAGGGACGTCGAGGGGGTGCCCTCGGCAGGACCGCCGGCCGTGGCGGCTTCCTTGCCCTGGTAGCCGGAGAGCAGCTGGATGACCTGCTGCCGGACCCGGTTGAGATCGGCGCCCAGCTTCACGAGGACCTGGGCGGCGACGCCCTCGCCCTCGCGGATCAGGCCGAGCAGGATGTGCTCGGTGCCGATGTAGTTGTGGCCGAGCTGGAGGGCCTCCCGGAGCGACAGCTCCAGGACCTTCTTGGCACGAGGGGTGAAGGGGATGTGCCCGGACGGGGCCTGCTGGCCCTGGCCGATGATCTCCTCCACCTGCTGGCGGACCGCCTCGAGCGAAATCCCGAGGCTCTCCAGGGCCTTAGCGGCGACACCCTCACCCTCGTGGATAAGGCCCAGAAGGATGTGCTCGGTGCCGATGTAGTTGTGGTTGAGCATCCGGGCTTCTTCCTGAGCCAGGACGACAACCCGCCGCGCGCGGTCGGTGAACCTCTCGAACATCGTTAATCGCTCCTCAGAGCGGTCAGTCAGTTAGGGGTCGATCCCCTCCCTGTCCTTCCGCAGCTTAGTCCCGCAAGCGGGGACCGCTCATTCCAACTGCCGACATCCGTCCGGATCACCCCCTTGTCCGTGGGGAGACCTGCTGCCGAACAGCCGACAAATGCTCCAACCCGATGGTGCGAGACGATGTTCCCGCAGGCCAAGTAGTTACCCGCGCCTTCAGTACGCCGATGGCGAACGTGAGACGCCGAGGCCCGCGAGGCCACCCCTCTCCACTAGGAATGTCTTACCCGTAAGCACCGACACTCCATGCCGTGCACCCCGGTTCCCTCCGCTACCAGCGAACACCCTTGCGCGCTCGAATGCACTCGTACGCCCCATCCCGGACACCTCGCGCGTCCGCCGGGGGACCGTGCGTCACCGCGCGGCGGGTGCCGGGCCGCTCCGGGGGCGTAACCAAGACGCCCTCCCGGGAGTTCCCCGGGCATGGCCCCCGTCGTCCCGTCCCCCCGCGCGCCGCTCGACGACGGTCCGGAGCGGTGGTACGAGGACGGGCTCGGCTGGGCGACGGTGGCGGGCCCGCCGCTGGCGCTGGTCACGGGGGTGCGCTTCGACGTCCTGGAGCTGCCCGCCGCGGCCGGCCGGGGCGTCCTGCGCCGGGTGGGCCCGGCGACCGGGCCGGTGGCCCTGGCCGGCTCCCGGATGCGGCTGCTCGTGGCCGCGGGGAGCGCGGAGGAGCTGCCGGGGCTGCTCGACTGGCTGGAGTGGGGCGGGATCGCCCTGGACCTCTCGGTGCTCGGGGTCGGCGGCCGGACGACCGCGCCCCTTCCCCCGGGGCGGGGCGGTTCCGGCGCGCCGGACGCCGCGGTGTGGCTGCGGGCCCCCGTGCCGGGCCGCGAGGTCGAGGCCTCGCTCCCGGCCCTGCGGGGCGCGCCGTGGGGCGGAGGGGGCGCCCCCTGCCTGGTGCGGCTCGTGGCCGCCGCCGCCGCCGAGTGCCACCGGGTGCGGCTGCTGAGTGCCCGGGCCCGGGGGCCGGTGGCCCAGCAGCTGTCGCCTCAGCGGTTCGCGTCCTCGTAGGCCGCCTTGATCTCGGCGGGCACGCGGCCGCGGTCGTTGATGTTGAGCCCCTGCTCCTTGGCCCACGCGCGGATCTTCGCGGTGTCGGGGCTGCCCGTCGCCGCGGCGCGGCCCTTGCCGCGGCCACCGGTGGTGCGGCCACCGGTGCGCCGGCCGCTCTTGGTGTACGGCTCGAGCAGACCGCGGAGCTTTTCCGCGTTGGCGGTGGTGAGGTCGATCTCGTAGGTCTTGCCGTCCAGCGCGAACGTCACGGTCTCGTCCGCCTCGACGCCGTCGAGGTCGTCGACAAGAAGGACCTGAACCTTCTGTGCCACCGGATTTCCTTTCATCGAAAATGCAGTACGCGGAAAGGAAACCGCTTTTGCCGGGAAAACACAAACCCCTGGGAGAGGTTCAGAACCCCGGCGGCGCGGGAAACGTGCGCGATTCGGACATAGGGTTCCGGGCGGGGTTCCCCGAGAGCTTCCGTACGGGTTCCGTACGGCTTCCCCACGGGTTCGGGGCGTCGTTCCGGGATCGGTTCGGGTCCGCTTCGGGTTCGGTTCGGGTCGCTTCCGGGTCAGAGGTGCAGAAGCATCCGGCTGTTGCCCAAGGTGTTCGGCTTCACTCGTTCGAGACCGAGGAACTCCGCGACTCCCTCGTCATAGGAACGCAGGAGCTCGCTGTAGACATCTCCGTCGACCGGCGTCTCGCCGATCTCGACGAAGCCGTGCTTCGTGAAGAAGTCGACTTCGAAGGTCAGGCAGAATACCCGCCGCACCCCGAGCCATCGGGCGGTGTGCAACAACTTGTCGAGCACCTGATGTCCCACGCCGGCTCCCCTGAACTCGGGATCGACGGCGAGCGTGCGCACTTCGGCGAGGTCTTCCCACATCACGTGGAGCGCTCCGCAGCCGACGACGACGGCGTCCTCGTCGCGTTCCGCGACCCAGAACTCCTGGATGGACTCGTAAAGCGTCACGGTCGCCTTGTCGAGCAGGATGCCGCGCCGGACGAAAGGATCGACGAGGCGCCGGACGGCGGCGACGTCACCGGTGCGGGCCCTGCGTACGGTGACGGCTTTGGCGGTGGCCGCGGAGGCGGCCGGGGAGTCGGACGACGGCATGGGGGGACGTTATCGCCCTTCGGACCCGGTTTCCCCGGCGCCCTCCCCGGGCGGGGCGGGCAGGGGCGCGGGGAGCGGGGTGTCCCGCTGGACGATCCGAATGGCGTCGTCGAGCGCTTCGCGCTGGTCCGGGGACATCATGCCGAAGAAGGCGACGAGGGCGGCGGCGGGATTGTCGCTGCGGCCCCAGTCCTCGTTCATCAGTGCGGCCGCGTAGGCGGCTCGGGTGGAGACCGCCGTATAGCGATAGGCGCGGCCTTCGACTTCCCTGCGGACCCAGCCCTTCTGGTGGAGATTGTCCATGACGGTCATGACGGTGGTGTAGGCGATGGACCGTTCCCGCTGGAGGTCCTCCAGGACTTCCCGGACGGTCACCGGGCGGTTCCATTGCCACACGCGCGTCATGACGGCGTCTTCGAGCTCTCCCAAAGGACGGGGCACAGCGCCACCATAGTGCGCGAAACGTCGGCAAGGGTCGATCGACGCCGAAAAACGGAGCGAAACAGCGTGAAACCGATCCGGGGCAAGCAAAAAGGACGCACGACCTCGTGAGGCCGTACGTCCCCGGTGGTGCGGAACCCCGGCGGGGTCAGGAGGCGGCGGAGCCGTCCGGCTGCCGGGCCGCCTCGGCACGGGCGAGGGCGGCGTCGACGGCCGCGTCCTCCTTGGCCTTGTTCGGACCGCCCTGGCTCTTGACGATCGTGACGACGAGGGCGATGAAGAACGCGGCCATCACGACGGGGGGCAGGAGCGCGGATACGTATTCCATGGCGACCAGGGTAGCTATCCGGCGGCCCGCTCCTCGGGCGGGGGCGGGGGAACGGGCCGCCGGCGCGGCGGGAACACCTCGGAGGGCTTGGGCACCGGGCGCTCCGCCGGGGCGGGCGGGGTCGGCTTGGGCTCGTCGGCCGCCGCGCGCCCGCCGGGCAGGGCGAGCAGCCGGGCCCTGGGGGCGCGGTCGGCGGCGGGGGCGGTGGCCTGGACGACCCGCGCCAGGCGCGCGCGTACGGAGCGCTCGGCGAGGCCCTGGCAGCGGGCGAGCAGTTCGGCGGCGGCGGGGTTGCGGCGCAGGGCCCGCAGGGCGGCGAGGTCGTCGGCCCCGGGGTCGTACCCGGCGGCCAGCGCGTCCCGGAGGAGCTCCAGGTAGCCGCTGAGGGAGCCCGGCAGGGCCTCGCGGTAGCGGGCCAGGTCGGCGAGGAGGAAGGCGCGCAGCCGACCGGCCTCGCGTACCGCCTCGTCCACGGATTCGGCCAGGCGCAGGCAGTCCTGGACGTCCTCGTGCTGAAGGGGGGCGGGCTGGAGGGCGATGGCAAGGGCGCGGCGGAGCACACGCAGCTCGTCCGCGCTGAACGCCATGCCGCCACGGGATCCGTATGGCGTGGGCATGGGCCGACGGTACGCGCTAATCGGACAATTTTCGCTTAGGGATCATTACGGCGCGCCGGGTGGCAGCCGTTCGGCCGCCCCCCTCCAGGGGCGGCCGCGCGGGTTACATGCGCGAGACGTTCCGCTCGTACACCAGGCGCAGGCCGATCAGGGTCAGCCAGGGCTCGTGCTCGTCGATCTCCGTGGACTCGCCGAGGACCATCGGGGCCAGGCCGCCCGTCGCGATCACGGTCACGTCGTCCGGGTCGCCCTTCGGGCCGACCAGTTCGCGCTTCATCCGGGCCACCACGCCGTCCACCTGGCCCGCGTAGCCGTAGATGATGCCGGACTGCATCGCCTCGACCGTGTTCTTGCCGATCACGTTCCGCGGGCGGGCCAGCTCGATCTTGCGGAGCATCGCCCCGCGCACGCCCAGCGCCTCCACCGAGATCTCGATGCCCGGCGCGATCGCCCCGCCCGCGTACTCGCCGCGCGCGGTGACCGCGTCGTACGTCGTCGCCGTCCCGAAGTCCACGACGATCGCCGGGCCGCCGTACAGCTCGATCGCCGCGGCTGCGTTGATGACGCGGTCCGCGCCGACCTCCTTCGGGTTGTCGGTGATGACCGGGACGCCCGTCTTGACGCCCGGCTCCACCAGGACCGCCGGCACGTCCCCGTAGTACCGGCGGGTGACCTCGCGCAGCTCGTGCAGGACCGAGGGGACCGTCGCGCAGATCGCGATCCCCTCGATGCCGTCGCTCAGCTCGACGCCGAGCAGCGGGTGCATGCCCATCAGGCCCTGGAGCAGGACCGCCATCTCGTCGGCGGTCCGGCGCGGATCCGTGGAGATCCGCCAGTGCTCGACGATCTCGTCCCCGTCGAAGAGGCCGAGGACCGTGTGCGTGTTGCCGACGTCGATGGTGAGCAGCATCAGGCCCGCACCTCGCGCAGGTCGAGGCCGATGTCGAGGATCGGGGAGGAGTGGGTGAGGCCGCCGACCGCCAGGTAGTCGACGCCGGTCGCCGCGTACGCCGCCGCGTTCTCCAGGGTGAGGCGGCCCGAGGACTCCAGGACGGCGCGGCCCGCGACCAGGGCCACGGCCTCCTCCGTCTCGCCCGGGGTGAAGTTGTCGAGCAGGATCAGGTCGGCGCCCGCGTCCAGGACCTCGCGGACCTGGTGCATCGTGTCGACCTCGACCTCGATCGGCACGTCCGGGAACAGCTCGCGCACGGCCTTGAAGGCCTCGGCGACGCCGCCGGCCGCCACCACGTGGTTGTCCTTCACCAGGGCCGCGTCGGACAGCGACATGCGGTGGTTGACGCCGCCGCCGCAGCGGACCGCGTACTTCTCCAGGGCGCGCAGGCCCGGGGTCGTCTTGCGGGTGTCGCGGACCTTGGCCCTCGTGCCCTCCAGGGCGTCCGCCCACGCGCGCGTGGCGGTGGCGATGCCGGAGAGGCGGCACAGGAGGTTGAGCGCGCTGCGCTCGCCGGTGAGCAGGTCGCGGGTGCGGGCGGTGACGCTCAGGAGCTTCTGCCCGGCCTCGACGCGCTCGCCGTCCTCGACGTGCCGCTCGACCTCGAACGCGTCGGCGCAGACGATCGACAGGACCGCCTCCGCGACCCGCAGGCCGGCCACCACGCCGGCCTCGCGGGCGGTGAAGTCGGCGGTGGCGACGGCGTCCTCGGGGACGGTCGCGACGGTCGTCACGTCCACCCCGCCGTCGAGGTCCTCCGCGATCGCCAGGTGGGCGATGTCCTCCACCTGGACCGGGTCGAGGCCGGCGTCGGCGAGCAGCTCGGCGAGCGCCGGGTCGAGCCCGCACTCGAACTCCTGGTCGCCGCAGCCGCAGCCGTCGCCGCAGCCGCCGGCCTCCTCGGAGTCCCCGGGGGCCGACTCGAAGGTGCTGATCTGGATGAGGGGGACGTCCACGGGCTCGGGACGGGCTTCCTCGGGCGTGCTCACTTGCGGCTCCCTGGGGGCGTCGGCGGTGGGGGGTGGAAGGGTCGGGCGGTGGGGACGGAGTCGGGGGTGGCGGTGGGGCTCAGACGGTGCGCGGGAAGTCGTACGTGTCGGTCGTACGGACGTCGAGCGTCCGGTCCGGCTCCAGGCGTACGACGAGGTGCCGGCGCCAGTGCGCGTCGTCGCGCTCCGGGCGGTCCTCGCGCCAGTGGCAGCCGCGGGTCTCCTCGCGGCGGCGGGCGGCGGCCACCAGGACCCGGGCGACGCACAGCAGGTTGGTGGTCTCCCAGGAGTCCACGCCCGGCTCGGCGGCCTTGCTGTCGTCCGTACCGCCCGCCACGGCCTCCTCGTGCAGCGCGTCGAGGGCGGCGGCGGCCTCCCGCAGGCCGGCCTCCGAGCGCAGCACCCCGGCGCCGTTCGTCATGATCCGCTGGATGCGGGTCCGGGCGTCCGTCGCGGGCAGCGGCAGGACCACCGGGACCGGGTGGGGCACCGGGGCGCCCGCCGCGCGGGGGGCCGCCGCCACGATGTCCTCCACGATCCGCTCGGCGAAGACCAGGCCCTCCAGGAGCGAGTTCGAGGCGAGCCGGTTGGCGCCGTGGACGCCCGTGCAGGCCACCTCCCCGCACGCGTACAGGCCGGGGACGGTGGTCCGGCCCCGCAGGTCGGTGCGGACGCCGCCGGAGGCGTAGTGGGCGGCCGGGGCCACCGGGATCGGCTCCGTCACCGGGTCGAGGCCGTGGGCGCGGCAGGCGGCCAGGATCGTCGGGAAGCGCCGCTCCCACATCTCGGCCCCGAAGTGCCGGGCGTCCAGGTACATGTGCTCGGTGCCGTGCTCCCGCATCCGGCGCGTGATCGCCTTGGCGACGACGTCCCGGGGCGCCAGCTCGGCCAGCTCGTGCTGCCCCAGCATGAAGCGGACCCCGTCCGCGTCCACCAGGTGCGCGCCCTCGCCCCGTACCGCCTCGGAGACCAGCGGCTGCTGGCCCTCGGCGCCCGCGCCCAGGAAGAGCACGGTCGGGTGGAACTGGACGAACTCCAGGTCGGAGACCTCGGCCCCGGCGCGCAGCGCGAGCGCCACCCCGTCGCCGGTCGAGACCGCCGGGTTGGTGGTGGCCGAGAAGACCTGCCCCATGCCGCCGGTGGCGAGGACCACCGCGGGCGCGTGGACCGCGCCGACGCCGTCGTGCTGGCCCTCGCCCATGACGTGCAGGGTCACGCCCGCCGTACGCCCCTCGGCGTCCGTGAGGAGGTCCAGGACGAGGGCGTGCTCGATCGTGCGCACGCCCCGGTCCCGTATCGCCTCGACCAGGGCGCGGGAGATCTCGGCGCCGGTCGCGTCCCCGCCCGCGTGGGCGATCCGGCGCCGGTGGTGGCCGCCCTCGCGGGTCAGCGCGATCTCGCCCTCGGAGGTCTTGTCGAAGTCGGCGCCGGTCTCGATGAGGCGGCGGACGGCGTCCGGGCCCTCGGTGACGAGGGTCCGCACGGCCCGCTCGTCGCAGAGCCCGGCGCCCGCGACGAGGGTGTCGTCGAGGTGCTGCTCGGGGGTGTCGCCCTCGCCGAGCGCGGCGGCGATGCCGCCCTGCGCCCAGCGGGTGGAGCCGTCGTCGAGCCGGGCCTTGGTGACGACGACCGCACGGAGCCCGGCGGCGGTGCAGCGCAGGGCGGCGGTGAGGCCGGCGACACCGGAGCCGACCACGACGACGTCGGCGTCGATGGCCCAGCCCGGCTCGGGGGCGTGCAGCCGTATTCCGGTCACGTGGCGGCTCCGAGGGTCGGGGATTCCGGGCTCGGGGGCCCGAAGCTCAGGGGGATGTTGTCGATGAGCCGCGTGCTCCCCACGCGCGCGGCGACGGCGAGGACCGCCTGCCCGGCGTGGTCGTCGGTGACCTCGGTGAAGTCGGCCGGGTCCACGAGGGCCAGGTAGTCGAGGGTCAGCGGCGGCTCCGCCTTCGCCGCCTCGTCCAGGACCGCGCGGGCGGCGGCGCGCACGGCTCCGGGGCCGGCGCACTCGGCGGCCTGCGCGACCGCGTGGGCGTCGGCGGCGGCCCGGGCCTCGCCGAGCCGGGAGAGCGCCTCGGCCCGGTTCTCGGCCCGGTCCCGCCCGTTCGGCAGGGCGTCGGCCCGCGCGCGCAGCGCCTCCTGGGCGGCGAGCCGCTCCTGGCCGGCGAACAGCGCGCGGGACAGCGCGAGGGCGGTGCGGCGCTCCCCGGCCGACAGGTAGCGGTTGCGACTGGAGAGGGCCAGGCCGTCCTCCTCGCGGACGGTCTCCACGCCGACGACCTCTACCGGGAAGTTCAGGTCCCGGACCATGCGCCGGATCAGGGCCAGCTGCTGGGCGTCCTTCTGCCCGAAGAAGGCCAGGTCGGGGGCGGTGAGGTGGAGCAGCTTGGCGACGACGGTCAGCATGCCGTCGAAGTGGCCGGGCCGGGAGGCGCCTTCGAGCCGCTCGCCCATGGGGCCGGCGGTGATCCGGACCTGCGGCTCGCCGCCCGGGTAGACCTCGTCCACGGAGGGCGCGAAGACGACGCTCGCGCCCGCGCCGAGGGCCAGCTCCAGGTCGGCGTCCAGGGTGCGGGGGTAGCGGTCGAGGTCCTCGCCCGCGCCGAACTGGAGCGGGTTGACGAAGACGGTGACGACGACGAAGCCGTCCTCCCCCACGCGCGCGCGTGCGGCGCGGATCAGGGTGGCGTGGCCCTCGTGGAGGGCGCCCATGGTCATGACCACGGCGTTGCGCCCGGGGGCACCGTGCCGGGCGGCGGCGTCGCGGAGGCCTTGGGCGGTGGGGACGAGGCGGTCGGGCCGGAGGCCGGGCCGGGCGGGGGGCTCGGTGGACGCGGGGGTCCCGGGGGGCGTGGGGGACGCGGGAGCTCCGGCGGACGCGAAGGTCCCGGCAGAGGCGGAGGTCCCGGCCGACGCGGAAGCTCCGGCAGAGGCGGACGCCCCGGCGGGCGCCGGGTCGTGGCCGCGGGCGGGCAGGCTCATCGGTCGTCTCCTTGCGGCCCGTCGGCGGTCCCGGTCGGGCCGGTCGCGCCCGTCGGGGGCTCGGCGAGCACCCCCAGCAGGTCCTCGGCCAGCTCGGGCTTGAGCAGGCCGTGCGCGAGCGCCCGGTCGGCGGTCGTACGGGCCATCGCCAGGTAGCCGGTGACCGTACCGGGCGCGTGCTTGCGCAGCTCGGCCACGTGCGCGGCGACCGTGCCGGCGTCGCCGCGCGCGACGGGGCCGGTCAGGGCCGCGTCGCCGGACCGCAGCGCGTTGTCGAGGGCGGCGCCCAGGAGGGGGCCGAGCATCCGGTCGGGGGCGGCGACCCCGGCCTTGCGGAGCAGCTCCATCGACTGGGCCACCAGGGTGACCAGGTGGTTCGCGCCGAGGGCGAGGGCCGCGTGGTAGAGCGGGCGGGCCTCCTCGGCGATCCACTCGGGCTCGCCGCCCATCTCGATCACCAGGGCCTCGGCGGCGAGCCGCAGCTCCTCCGGCGCGGTCACCCCGAAGGAGCACCCGGCGAGCCGCTGCACGTCCACGGCGGTGCCGGTGAAGGTCATGGCGGGGTGCAGGGCGAGCGGCAGGGCGCCGGCCCGGCGGGCGGGGTCGAGGACCCGCGCCCCGTACCGCCCGGAGGTGTGCACGAGCAGCTGCCCCGGCCGTACGGCCCCGGTGTCGGCGAGGCCCTCGACCAGGCCGGGCAGGGCGTCGTCGGGGACGGTGAGCAGGACCAGGTCGGCGAGGGCGAGGACGCGCGCGGGCTCCACGACCGGCACGTCCGGCAGGAGCGCGGCGGCGCGGCGCCGCGAGGCGTCGGAGACCGCCGAGACGGCGACGGGGCGGTGTCCCGCGAGGCGGAGGGAGGCGGCGAGGGCGGGGCCCACCCGGCCGGCGCCGACGACACCGACGGTGAGCCGGGCGGGTCGGTCCTCGGCTCGGGGCTCTGGCGCTGATGGTGCGTTCACGGTGGGGACGGCCTTCCGTTCCAGTCCTCGGCGGGTACCGGACGATTTCTGGTCATGCTACGCCAGCGGTGGGCGCCCTTCCGTGGCTGTCCACAGGGTGTGGGTGGCGGTGTGATGATCGCCCCATGGAAACTGCGGAACCTGTGGAAACCGGTAGTCCCGTGGATCCCGGCGACGAGGAGGCCGCCCGGCTCCACCGGGCGGAGGTGTGGGGCGGGGCCGCGCGGAAGCTGTGGCACGCCCCCGTGGACGGCACGGTCGGGGAGCGGCTGCGCGAGCTGGCCGGATGGGCGGAGGCCGCCGGACACGGCGGTGCGGCGCCCGACGCGTACGGCGACGGCCTCGTGGAGACCCTGGAGCGGCGGGTCGCGGAGGAGCTGGGCCTGCCCGACGCCGTCTTCTTCCCGACCGGCACCATGGCCCAGCAGGTGGCGCTGCGCTGCTGGGCCGGGCGCACCGGCGGCCCCGTCGTCGCCCTCCACCCGCTCGCCCACCCCGAGGTCCACGAGGGCGGGGCGCTCGGGGCCGTCTCCGGGCTCCGCACCACGCACCCCACCGACGCGCCCCGGCCGCCGACGGCCGAGGAGGTGCGGGACCACCCGGAGCCGTTCGGGACGCTGATGCTGGAGCTGCCGCTGCGGGACGCCGGCTTCGTGCTGCCCACCTGGGAGGAGCTGGTGGAGGTGGTGGAGGCGGCCCGGGAGCGGGACGCGGTCGTCCACTTCGACGGGGCGCGCCTGTGGGAGTGCGCGACGCACCTCGGCCGGGGGCTCGCGGAGATCGCGGGGCTCGCCGACAGCGTGTACGTGTCGTTCTACAAGTCCCTCGGCGGGCAGTCCGGGGCCGCGCTCGCCGGGCCCGAGGACGTCATGGAGGAGGCCAGGGTCTGGCGGCACCGGTACGGGGGCCGGGTCTTCCAGCAGTACCCGGCGGCGCTCTCCGCGCTCCGGGGCCTGGACGTCGAGCTGCCCCGGCTGCCCTCGTACGTGGCCCACGCGCGCGTGGTGGCCGACGCGGTCCGGGAGGCGCTCGCGGAGGCGGGCACGGGCTGGTTCCGGGTCCACCCCGAGGTTCCGCACACCCACCAGTTCCAGGTCTGGCTGCCGTACGCCCCCGAGACCCTGACGGCCGCCGCCCTCGCCCAGACGGAGGCCACCGGCACCGTCCTCTTCCGCCGCTGGTCCGCCCCGGGCGCGGGCGGCCCGCCGGGGGTCGCCCGGACGGAGCTGACGGTGGCGGGCCCGGGCCTGGAGTGGACGGCGGAAGACGTACGGGAGGCGGTACGGGACTTCCTGTCGCGACTGCCGGGGGCGACCGGTTCAGGGGGCTGACGGGGGCAGGGGGCGGGGGCTGACGGGCGCCCCGGCGATTCGGCGGCCCGGCGCCTCAGTCGGCCGGGCGGCGGCACGGCGCCGGGGCCGGGGCCGTACGGGACGGGCCCGACCGGCTCGCGCCGAACAGGGCCGCGCCGAACAGAACCGCGCGGCTCAGGGCCGTGCGGAGGCCGCCGCGGGCCGGGCGGCCCGCGAGGACCCGTGCGAAGCGGTGCCGGTCCCGGGCCGCCCGCAGGACGGCGAGGTCGTGGGTGCCGGGCGCGGGCGGCGGCGGATCGCCGAGCCGGGCGGCGCGGGCGGTGTCGAAGAGGTACTGGTGCGTCGCGTTCACGCCCCCACCGTGCGCCGCTCCCCGGCGCCCCGGCCCGCGGATTGACGGGCCCCGTCAAACGGCGGCCGGGCCCGCCCGTCGGCGCCGTTTGACGGCTCCCGTCAATCGGCGCGACACCGCCCCCGGTCCGTCCCGCACCATGGCACGGTGAGCGTGACCATCGACATCACCGGACTGCCGCACGAGCGGATCTCCTTCTGCCCCTCGCCCCTGGCCGAGCTGGGCGCCGCCCTGCACGCCCTGGCGGAGCCGGCGCACCACGCCCGGCTGCACGCCTGGACCACCACCACGGCCGCCGCGCTGAAGCCGGAGCTCGCGGACCGGCTCCACGAGGCCGACTTCATGTGGCGCTCCACCCGGTCCGACATCCTGCTGCCCGCCCACCCCCGCGAGACCCTCGCCGAGGAGCTGGACGACCTCGACCGGATGGACGACGAGAAGTACGTGGGCGCGGCCCTGGAGATCTCCTGCAGCAGCCGCTACACGCACGGCGCCCCGTCCCCGCTCGTGGACGAGCGGATGCGCCGCCGCGCCCTCGACCTGGCCGCCGCGCGCGGCCCGCGCCAGGCCGCCTTCGTGGAGCGGATGCTCGCGGACCCGCCCGGCACGCGCGCGTGGGTCCGGCGGCTCCTGGAGGACTGCGACGAGGCGTTCTTCGCCGACACCTGGCGCCGCGTCCGGGTCCAGCTCGCCGCCGACGCACGCCACAAGACCGAGCTGATGCGCCGCAAGGGCCTGGCCGAGGCCGTCGCCGACGCCTCCTCCGCGATGGCCCTGGAGGAGGACGAGCAGGGCTCCCGGATCGTCGTGGACAAGCTGGTCCAGGGCCGCACCGACGCCGAGGGCACCGGCGTGACGTTTCTGCCGACCGCCTTCGGCTGGCCGCACCTCTTCGCGCTGCACGCGCCCGGCTGCCAACCGGTGGTCCAGTACCCCGTGCCCACCCGCGACCTCGGCGGCGGCGCCCCCGTGGAGGCGGTCAAGCTGCGCCTGGAGGCGGTCGCCCACCCGATGCGGATGCGGCTCTGCCGCAGCCTCGCCCGGGGCGCGTACACGACGAGCGAGCTGGCCGACGCGTACGGCATCACCCCGCCCGAGGTCTCCCGCCACCTCGCGGTCATGAAGAAGGCCGGCCTGGTCACCACCCAGCGGCGCGGCCGGTACGTCCTGCACCAGCTCGACGTGGCCGTCACCGCCCGCCTGGGCAGCGACTTCCTGGAGTCGGTGCTGCGATAGAGAGCGGCACTACCCGAAAAGGCGCCCCCGGAAGGGAGGCCGTCCTACGCCGCCCCGCCGCCGCCCCCGGCCCTGACCAGCCCCGACTCGTACGCGAGGACCACGACCTGGACCCGGTCGCGCAGGCCCAGCTTGGTGAGGATGCGGCCCACGTGCGTCTTCACCGTCGCCTCGGAGAGGACGAGCCGGGCGGCGATCTCGCCGTTCGACAGGCCCTGCGCGACCAGCATCATCACCTCCCGCTCCCGGTCCGTCAGACGCCCCAGCTCCTTGCGCTCGGGCTCCCGGCCCGTCGACGGCAGCATCGGCGAGAAGCGGTCGAGGAGCCGCCGGGTGGTCGAGGGGGCCACCACCGCGTCCCCGCTGTGCACCGAGCGGATCGCGCCCAGCAGCTCCCCCGGCGGCACGTCCTTCAGCATGAAGCCGCTCGCCCCCGCCTTCAGGCCGGAGAACGCGTACTCGTCGAGGTCGAAGGTGGTCAGGATCAGCACCTTCGGCGGGTCCGGCTGGGCGCAGATCCGCCGGGTCGCCTCCACCCCGTCGAGGCGCGGCATGCGCACGTCCATCAGGACGACGTCCACCTCCGTGGACCGCAGCACCTCCAGGGCCTCGGCGCCGTCGCCCGCCTCCGCCACGACCTCCATGTCCGGCTGGGCGGCGAGCACCATGCGGAAGCCGGTGCGCAGCAGCACCTGGTCGTCTACGAGCATCACGCGAATGGGCATGGGAGCGGTTCCTTAGGGGTCGTCAGTGGGCGGGCTTGAGGGGGAGCAGGGCGCTGATCCGGAAGCCTCCGCCCGGACGCGGGCCCGCGTCCAGGGTGCCGCCGACCATGCCGACCCGCTCCCGCATGCCGATCAGACCGTGGCCCCGCCCGTCGGCGCCCCCGTCCTCGTACATCTCCTGCGGCGCCCCCCGGCCGTCGTCCTCCACGAGCAGCCCGAGGCCGTCGTCGAAGTAGACCAGGCGGACGCTGGCGCCCACGTCCGGGCCGCCGTGCTTGCGGGTGTTGGTCAGGGCCTCCTGCACGATCCGGTACGCGGTGAGCTCGACGCCGCTGGGCAGCGGGCGGGGGCTCCCCTCGATCGCGAAGTCGACGGTGAGGCCGGCGCCCCTGACCTGCTCGACCAGGTCCTCGATCTGGCCCACGTCGGGCTGCGGCACGTACTCCCCGGCCTCCTGGTGCTCCCCGGTGCGCAGGATGCCGAGGAGCCTGCGCATCTCGGCGAGCGCCTGCCGGCCGGTGGTGGAGATGGTCTCCAGGGCCTGCTTCGCGGTCTCCGGGGAGGAGTCCATGACGTAGGCGGCGCCGTCGGCCTGGACCACCATCACCGACACGTTGTGCGCGACGACGTCGTGCAGCTCGCGGGCGATCCTGGCCCGCTCGGCGGCGACCGCGACCTTGGCCTGGGCCTCGCGCTCCTGCTCCAGGCGGGAGGCGCGCTCCTCCAGCTGCGCGAAGTAGGCGCGGCGGGTGCGCAGGGAGTCGCCGAGGACCCAGGCGAGGGCGAACGGCACGGTCATGATGATCGTGAAGAAGACCTTGGCGGGGCCGGAGGCGGGGTCCTCCACCGGCCATCTGAACTGGGCGAGCGTGGCGGCGCTCAGTCCGCCGGCGAGGGCGAGGCGGGACGCCCAGCGCGGTCCGTCGTGCACCGCGACCGTGTAGACGATCACGAACATGGCGAAGTCGGCCAGGAACGGTTCCAGGTCGAGGGCGAGCTGGGCCAGGCCGAGGGCGACGGTGAGCAGCAGCATCCGCTCCGGGGCCCGCCGGCGCAGCGCCAGGACCAGGGAGAAGAGCGCGGCGACGACCCCGTACGCGACGGGGTGGTCGACCGACGGGTAGGTCGACCCCACCCACAGCAGGGAGAACCCGAAGAGGACGAGGGCCCAGAAGCCGTCGACGCCCGTCGGGTGTCTGCGGAGGAAGTCGTAGAGGCGCTGCACGTCACCCAGCGTAGGGAAGGGGAAAGGTCCGGGGATCAACCGCGGGGCCGATCCTTGGCTCGGGGACCGTACTCCCCGAGGTGGAGACGGGGGTGGGGGGCGGGGGGGCGGGGGGCCCGGCGGAGACCGAGGGGCCCGGCGGAGACCGAAGCGTCCTGGGCTAAGGCCGACGCGACCCGGGCGGGGGTCGGGGCCCGGGCGGGGGCCCGGAGGCCCGGGCAGGGGTCGAGGGGGAGACTGTGGTTCGTGACGGATGAGACGTGGCGGGGGTGGCGGGAGGCCACGGAGCGGGCGCTGTACGGGCCCGGGGGCTTCTATCTGCGGCCCGAGGGCCCCGCGGGGCACTTCCGCACCTCGGTGCACGCCTCCCCGCTCTTCGCGGGGGCCGTGGCCCGGCTCCTGGCCGAGGTCGCGGAGGAGCTGGGGACGGACGAGGTCGACCTCGTGGACGTGGGCGCGGGGCGCGGGGAGCTGCTCGCCGGGGTGCTCGCGGCGACCGCCGGGAGCGGTCTCGCCGTACGGGCGTACGCGGTCGAGCGCGCCGGCCGCCCGGACGGGCTCGACCCCCGGGTGGAGTGGACGGACCGGCCGCCGCGCGGGGCGCGGGGGCTGCTCTTCGCGAACGAGTGGCTGGACAACCTTCCGGTGGACGTCGCCGAGGCCGACGCGGCGGGCACGGTCCGGTACGTGGAGGTGCTGCCCGACGGTGCGGAGCGGCTCGGCGCGCCCGTCTCCGGCGCGGACGCGGAGTGGCTGGAGCGCTGGTGGCCGCTGCGGGAGCCCGGCGCGCGGGCCGAGATCGGGCGGCCCCGGGACGAGGCCTGGGCGGCGGCGGTGGCGTCCCTGGCGGCGGGCCGCGCGGTGGCCGTGGACTACGCGCACGTACGGGGCTCCCGGCCGCCCTTCGGTTCCCTGACCGGGTTCCGCGCGGGCCGCGAGGTGCCGCCGGTCCCGGACGGCTCCCGCGACCTGACGTCCCACGTGGCGCTCGACGCGTGCGCGGCGGCCTCCTCCGGAGGGGCGGACACGGAGCTGGTCACGCAGCGGGAGGCGCTGCGGCGGCTCGGGGTGACCGGGGACCGGCCGCCCCTCGCGCTCGCCTCCACCGACCCCGCCGGGTACGTCCGGGCCCTCTCCTCGGCCGGCGAGGCGGCCGAGCTGACCGCCCGGGGCGGCCTCGGCGACTTCCTCTGGCTGACCCGGCGGGTGCCGGGGCCTCCGGCCCGCGGACAGGCGGACGGCTGAGGCCCACCCGACGGCCCGGCGGACGCCCGGGACCCGCCCGGCGCCCCCGTGGGCGCCCCGGGTCCGCCCGGTCCGTGGCCCCGGGGCGGACGGGCCGTGGGGGCGGGGCCCGTACGGGAGATACTGGCCGCATGACGGAGACGACGGTCGGAATCGGCGGCGCGGCGGAGAGCACCGACATGGTGCTGAACATCGGGCCGCAGCACCCCTCGACCCACGGCGTGCTCCGGCTCCGGCTCGTCCTCGACGGCGAGGTGATCCGGTCGGCCGAGCCGGTGGTCGGCTACATGCACCGGGGGGCCGAGAAGCTCTTCGAGGCGCGGGACTACCGGCAGATCGTCATGCTGGCCAACCGCCACGACTGGCTGTCCGCGTTCTCCAGCGAGCTGGGCGTGGTGATGGCCGTCGAGCGGATGCTGGGCATGGAGGTCCCGGAGCGCGCGGTGTGGGCCCGTACGCTCCTCGCCGAGCTGAACCGGGTCCTCAACCACCTCATGTTCCTCGGCTCGTACCCCCTCGAACTGGGCGGGATCACCCCGGTCTTCCACGCCTTCCGGGAGCGCGAGGAGCTCCAGGCGGTGATGGAGGAGGCGTCCGGCGGCCGGATGCACTACATGTTCAACCGGGTCGGCGGCCTCAAGGAGGACCTGCCCGCCGGGTGGACGGGCCGGGTGCGGCAGGCCGTCGCGGACGTGCGCTCGCGGATGGACGTGTACGACCGGCTGGTCCTCGGCAACGAGATCTTCCGGGGCCGTACGCGCGGGATCGGGGTCCTGTCGCGGGAGGCGGTCCACGCGTACGGGGTGTCGGGGCCGATCGCCCGCGCCTCGGGCGTCGACTTCGACCTGCGCCGCGACGAGCCGTACCTCGCGTACGGGGAGCTGGCGGACGTGCTGCGGGTGGCGGTGCGGGAGGAGGGCGACTGCCTGGCCCGGTTCGAGTGCCTGCTCGACCAGACGCACAACTCCCTGGGCCTGGTGGACGCCTGCCTGGACCGGATGGAGGAGCTGCCGCCGGGGCCGGTCAACCAGCGGCTGCCGAAGGTCCTGAAGGCGCCGGAGGGGCACACGTACGCGTGGACCGAGAACCCGCTCGGCGTGAACGGCTACTACCTGGTGTCGAAGGGCGAGAAGACCCCGTACCGGATGAAACTGCGCTCGGCGTCGTTCAACAACATCCAGGCGCTCGCCGAGCTGCTGCCGGGGACGCTGGTCGCCGACATGGTGGCGATCCTGGGCTCGCTCTTCTTCGTCGTCGGCGACATCGACAAGTAGAGCAAGTAGGGCAGGTAGAGCAAGTAGGGCAGGCAGGGCAAGTAGGGCAGGCAGGGCAGGCAGAACCCGCCGCTATCCGTCCTCGCGGCGCATCACCGCGTACACCCGCCCCGACGTGCCCGGCGTGCGCCGGTCGCACACGGACCAGCCCCAGCGCTCGTACCGCTTCGTCAACTCCGGTACGTCCAGGGTCATCAGAAGGCGTGAGCCGGGCGCCAGGGCGGCGAGGAGCGCGTCGTGGAGGGCGCGGCCGGTGCCGAGGCCCTGGTGGGCGGGGGCGACGACGAGTTCGGCGAGTTCGAAGGCGGGCTCCCGGCCGGTCAGGACGGTGTCGGTCCAGCCGGCCGTGAAGCCCAGGAGCTCGTCGTCCGGGCCGAACGCGGCGACGGCCCGGAAGTCGGGCCGCCCGGCCGCCGAGCCGAGCAGCCGCTCCACGGTCCGTACGGCGCCGAGCGGCGGCTCGTGCCAGGGCGCGCCGCAGAAGGCCTGGGCGCACAGGGCGAGCAGTTCGTCCCGGCGGCGGGCGACCTCACCGGCGGGGAAGTCGGCGAGGCGGTGCGTCACGAGTTCACGGCCCCGCGCAGCTCCGCCAGGTCGAGCTGTTCCGTCTCGTCGTGCGCGGTCAGGTCGATGACCTGGCCGATCGTCCGCGGCGGCACGGGGGTTCCGATGCCGGGGACGGCGGCGGGGCCGGTGGCCGGGACGAGGGCCGGGGTGCCGAGCGCGGCCCCGGCGGCCAGGACCTCCTCGCCCACGACGTCGGCGAGGTCGGTGTTCTGCACGGCCTCGATGGCCTCCGCCGTCTTCTGCGTGCCGAAGAAGTCGAAGCCGCCCTCGGGGCGCGGGACGGGCCTGCGGGAGGCGTACGGGACGATCGCGGCGGCGACCGGTACGGGCGCGGCGGGCGGGAGCGCGAGGGCGGGGGCGGCCGGCCGGGTGTGCTGCTCGGTCCCGGCGGCCGCCGCGTGCTTCCCCTGCGGCTCCTCCGTCTCCCGGGCGCGCTCGGCGAGGTCGCGGGCGCGGGCGGCCTCGGCGGTGCGGCGGGCCTGCTGGGCGGCGGCGTTGCGCGGGAGGTCGCGCAGGGCCAGGGCGGCGCGGCGGAAGGCCTCCGGGGTGAGCGCGGAGCCGGCGGCCGGGAGGGCCTTGGTGTCGCCCGCGCTCTCCAGGGCGAGGACGCGGCGGCCCTCCAGGGCGCTGGCGCGCTCGGTCTCGGCGGTGGCGTAGCGGCGGAGCAGGTCGGCGTGCTCGCCGCGCAGTCCGGCGAGCTCCACGCGCTTGGCGCGGAGCTTGGCGTCGAGCCGGGCGCGCAGGGCGCGGGACTCTTCGAGGTCGGACTCCAGTTCGGCGATCCGCTCCTCGGCCCTCCACTGGTCGGCGGCGCGCGCCCGCTCGGTCTCGGCGACGCGCAGTCCGGCGCTCCGGTCCCAACTGCGCATGAGGACGGCGCCGGTGACGGCCGCGGCCGCCGCGGCGGCGGTCAGCAGCCGCACGACCACCAGGTCTCCGGGCAGCCAGGCGGCCGCGGCGCACACGACCGCGGCGCCGGCGACCGCGGAGGGCGGCAGCAGCTTGTGCAGAGGCGGGGAATGGCGGTGGCGTCCACGTGGCATGGCCTGAAATTTACCGTGCGTAGGCGCCATGTGGGGGGTCGGCCCGGCAATCTCTTGGCCACTTCTCGCCACCGGAAGTGGATATCGCCCGTTCCGGTTCCGTTTCGGGCCGACTCCCCCCGCGCTTCGCCTACTTCTTGAGCAGCCCCTTCGTCGTCAGATACTCCTTGGCGACGTCCTCCGGCTTCGCCCGCTCGGCATCCACCCTGCGGTTGAGTTCGGCGAGATCCGCTGTGGTCAGCACCTTGGTGATCTTGTCGAGGGCGGCGGCTATCTCGGGAGAACCGGCGTCCTTCGCGTTGACCACGGGCAGGACGTTGTCGGCGTTCTGGAGCTTCTTGTCGTCGGTGAGGAAGACGAGGCCGTAGTTCTCGATCGTGGCGTCCGTGGTGGTCGTCAGGACCAGCTGGTCCACCCCGTCCTTCACGGCCTGCTTGGCCTGCGGGGTGCCGACGCCCTTGGGGTCGATCCCGGCCACGTCGATCCCGTACGTCTTCTTCAGACCGGGGGCGCAGAAGGGGCGCACCGCGCACTCGTCACCGGCGGCGATCTTCACCTCGATCTTGGACGCGCCGAGATCGGAAAGCGTCGTCAGCTTGTTCTTCTCGGCGAATTCCTTGGTCACCGCGAAGGCGTTCTGATCGACCGCCTCTCCGAACGCGAGGACCTTCAGACCGCGCGGCTCGGCGAGCTTCCGCAGCGCCTCGACCGTGGCCGCCGCGTCACCGGAGGCGACCGGCTTCTCCTCGGGCGCCTTCGGCCCGTTCACCTTCGCGTTGAGGAATTCCGCGATCGTCGCCGCGTATTCCGGGACGACGTCGATCTCGCCGCTCTCCAGGGAGGGCTCGTACAGCTCGCGATTCTTCACCGTGGTGATGGAGACGGAGTATCCGGCGTCCCGCAGCGACTGTGCGTACAGCTCGGCGAGGACCTTGGCCTCGGTGAAGGCGGCCGCGCCGACCACCAGCGAGCCCTTCGACCCGCCGCCGGAGCTCCCGGAGCCCTCGTTCTTTCCGTCCTCCAGGCTGTCACCGCCGCACGCCGCGAGGGCGGCGGTCAGCGCCGCCGTGCCCAGCAGCGCGCCCGCGACACGCGAGACCCTGTTCACGAGATCACCCATCCAGTCGGCTTCGTCGGATCGTTCTGTTCTTCGGCACGCGCGCGTGCCCCCGGCCCGGACCGCGTCCCGGCCCCGGCAGGAGCCGGTCCGCGCCCACGAGCACGCCCTCCACCAGGAGGGCGAGCAGGGCCACGAGCACGGCGCCCGCGACCACCTGCCCCGTGTCGTACGTGGCGAACCCCGCCGTGATGATCCGGCCGAGGCCGCCCTGGCCGACCATCGCCGCGACGGTGGCCGTGGCGACCACCTGCACCGCGGCCGAGCGGACGCCGGTCGTCACCACCGGCCGGGCGAGCGGCAGTTCGACCCGGAGGAAGACCTGCCCGCCCGTCATCCCCATGCCCCGGGCGGCCCGCACCGCGGCCCGGTCCACCTCCCGCACCCCCACGTACGCGTTGGTGAGGAGCGGCGGCATCGCGAACAGCACCAGGGCCACCACGGTCGGCACGTAACCGGCGTTCCGCAGCGGCGACACCATGAACAGGGCGAGGACCGCGAAGACGGGCACCGCCCGTCCCACGTTCGACACGTTCACCGCGAGCGCCCCGCCCCGGCCCAGATGGCCCAGCCACAGGCCGAGCGGCAGCGCGAGCGCCGAGGCGATCAGGAGCGCGAGCCCGCTCACGTACACGTGCTCGGCGAGCCGCTGTCCGATGCCGCCGTCGCCCGTCCAGTGCGCGCCGGTGGTGAGCCAGCCCCAGGCGTCCGTCACGACCCCCACCTCACCCACCCCCCGGCGCGGTCCGTATCCGGGCCCAGGGCGTGAGGAGCCGCTGGAGGCCCAGGAGCAGCAGGTCGGCGACGACGGCGAGCAGCACGCACAGCACCGAGGCGGCGAGCACCTGCGCCTTGAAGAAGGTCGGCAGCGCGTCCTCGATCAGATTGCCGAGGCCGCCGCGCCCGACGACCGAGCCGATCGTCGTCAGCGCGATCGTGGACACCGTCGCCATCCGCACCCCGGCCATCAGGACCGGCAGCGCGAGGGGCAGTTCGACCGCCCACAGCAGCCGCAGCGAGCCGTACCCCATGCCCCGGGCCGCCTCCCGCGTCTCGGCCGGCACGGCCGCGAGGCCCGCCAGCGCGTTCCGCACGAGGATCGTCAGGGCGTACAGCACGAGACCGGTCACCACGAGCGCCGCCGAGAGCCCGAAGAACGGCAGCAGCAGCGAGAACATCGCCAGCGACGGGACCGTGTAGAGCAGCGTGGTCAGTCCGAGGACCGGGCCCGCGAACCGGGGCCTGGCCCGCACGAGCAGCGCCAGCGGCACCGCGACGACGAGCGCGATCAGCACCGAGGCGACCGTGATTCCCACGTGCTGGAGCAGCGCGTCCGTCAACTCCCCGCGGCGGGTGCGCAGGTACTCCCCGCAGATCCAGTCGTTCGTGACCAGACAGTTCGGCGCGCCCATAGTCCCTCCCCCCGGGCTCTCCACCCACCCGAACGCATGTGTGGACGACCCTAACCCCTGCCACCGACAATCCCCCGGAGTCGCCACAACGCGGCAACACGCCCTTCACACACCCCCGCCGCCCAGGGCCCAGAATGGGGAACCATGATCCGGTTCGAACACGTGACCAAGCGGTACGACGACGGCACCACCGCCGTGGACGACCTCTCCTTCGAGGTCACCGAGGGCGAACTCGTCACCCTGGTCGGCCCGTCCGGCTGCGGCAAGACGACCACGATGATGATGGTCAACCGGCTCGTCGAACCGACCTCCGGCCGCGTCCTCGTCGACGGGAAGGACATCGCCGGCGTCGACCCGGTCGCCCTGCGCCGCGAGATCGGCTACGTCATCCAGCAGGTCGGCCTCTTCCCCCACCGCACCGTCCTCGACAACACCGCGACCGTCCCCTCCCTCCTGGGATGGAAGAAAGCCGCGGCACGCGCGCGTGCCGCCGAACTCCTCGACCTCGTCGGCCTCGACCCCGCCACCTACGGCCCCCGCTACCCCGCCCAGCTCTCCGGCGGCCAGCGCCAGCGCGTCGGCGTCGCCCGCGCCCTCGCCGCCGACCCGCCCGTCCTCCTCATGGACGAACCCTTCGGCGCCGTCGACCCCGTCGTCCGCGAACGCCTCCAGAACGAGTTCCTCGCCCTCCAGGCCACCGTCCGCAAGACCGTCCTCCTCGTCACCCACGACATCGAGGAGGCCGTCCGCATGGGCGACCGCATGGCCGTCTACGGACAGGGCCGCATCGAGCAGTTCGACACCCCCGCCACCGTCCTCGCCGCCCCCGCCACCCCGTACGTCGCGGACTTCGTCGGCAGCGACCGCGGCCTCAAGCGCCTGGCCGTCACCCCCGTCACCGAGGCCGACCTCGACCCCGTACCGGCCGGAGGACCCGGAGACGGCGACCCCGCCCCCGTACCCCTCGGCACGTCCCTCAAGGACGCGCTCGCCGTCCTCCTCCAGCACGACACCGGCCGCCTCGCCGTCACCGGCCCCGACGGCGAACCCCTCGGCGTCCTCACCCCCGCCGGCGTCCACCGCGCCCTGCGCCGGGCCACCACCCCCCGGGAAGGGCACGTCAGCCCGCGCTGAGCTTCCCGCCCATCCACACGAGCCCCGGCGGAATCTCCCGGTTCCACGTGTTGAAGTTGTGCCCGCCGCTCTCCAGCGTGATCGACGAGACCTCCGCCGGGCTCTTCACCTTCCGGACGAACTCCCGCGTCCCCCGCAGGTTGTCCTCGCCCTTCAGCGACGTCGTCACCAGGAACGACGACCGCCCCTGCGGCAGGTGGTCCAGGCTCCACAGCAGGTCAGCCCGCTTGCGCAGCCGGTCGTCGCCCCGGAACAGGTCACCGGTCGTCACGTCCTCCGCCGCCCGGTAGTACGCCGAGAAACCCGCCCCCGCCGCGAACCGGTCCGGATGGTGCAGCGCGATCTTCAACGCGCAGTACGCCCCCGTCGAATTCCCCATGAACCCCCAGCTCCGCGCCCCCTTCCCCACCCGGTACGCCTCCGACACCGCCTTCGGCAGGTCCTCCGCGAAGAAGGTCTCCGTCTGCGGACCCCCCGGCACGTCCACGCACTCCGTGTCCCGCGGCGGCGCCACCGTCGGACGCAGCATCACCAGGACCATCGGCTGCATCCGCCCCCGCTTCGCCTGCTCGTACGCCGTCCTCGGGTACTTCAACCCCTTGATCAGGTTCTCCGCCGTCCCCGGATACCCCGTGAGCACCACCGACGCCGGGAACGTGCGCCCCGCGTGCTCCTTCTGGAAGTACTCCGGCGGGAGATACACGTAGGCCGGCGAGACGATCCTCGACCGCTCCCCCGCCACCACGACCTTCTGGATCTGCCCGCCGACCTCCGGACGCCCGCCGCCCGGCACGTCCACCGCCTGCTTCCCCACCACCCGCAGGTCCTTCGAACCGGCCCCGTGGTCCACGACCACCCCCATGTCCTGCTCCTGCCCGAACAGGTCCGCCCACGAGCCGTAGAAGAGGAACGACCGGTTCGCCGCCAGACCCACCGCCGCGAACAACGTCACCTGGGTCAGCAGCAGAAGGCCCACCCTGCCCACCACCGACCGCCACCCGCCGCGCGCGAGCCGCGGCCACAGCAGCACCGTGGCCAGGAACAGCACCACGGCCGCCACGACCGCCAGCACGAGGACTTTGGTACTGGTGAGACCCATGAGTCGACCGAGCCTTCTTTCCGAGAATTTCCTGTGAACCGATGAACCCGGCCCCGTACGGCGCCGTCCTAGAAGGCGCACCAGCCGGAACGGCCCGCCGAACGCGCCGCAGGGCCCGACCGGAGTCAAAGACCCTGCGCAGGACCACGGGAAGTACGGGAAGCCATGTCTGTCACGGTAGATGGGGACAAAAGAGGATCGGTTCCGGTTCGGGTACGCCGGATCCTCCGCGGCCCCCGGCCCGAGAAGGTCCCCTCCCTCGTCGGCACCGCCTGCACCCTCATCGGCCTCGTCGACATCGCCGCCGGAATCTTCCCCCGCTTCCGCGCCAGCCGCGTCCACGCCCTCGCCGAAGTCCTCCCCGGCACCCTCGGCCCCCTCTCCGCCGCCCTCTCCCTGAGCGCCGGCGTCCTCCTCCTGCTCCTCGCCCACGGCCTCAAGCGCCACAAGCGCCGCGCCTGGCGCGCCGCCGTCGTCCTCCTCCCCCTCGGCGCCACCGCCCAGTTCGTCTGGCGCCACTCGATCCTCGGCGTCCTCCTCTCCCTCGCCCTCCTCACCCTCCTCCTGCGCCACCGCGGCCAGTTCGCCGCCCTCCCCGACCCCCGCAGCCGCTGGCGCGCCCTCGCCAACTTCATCCTCATGGGCGCCGGCTCCCTCGCCCTCGGCCTCGTCATCGTCAGCGCCCACCCGCGCCGCACCGTCGGCGACCCCAGCCTCACCGACCGCCTCGAACACGTCCTGTACGGGCTCCTCGGCGTCGAAGGCCCCGTCGCCTACACCCACGGCGTCGACTGGACCGTCGGCTACTCCCTCGGCGCCCTCGGCATGCTCACCGCCCTCACCACCATCTACCTGGCCTTCCGCCCCGAGCACCCCGCCGCCCGCCTCACCGACGACGACGAGACCCGGCTGCGCGCCCTCCTCGACCAGCACGGCGGCCGCGACTCCCTCGGCCACTTCGCCCTCCGCCGCGACAAGGGCGTCGTCTTCTCCCCCAGCGGCAAGGCCGCCGTCTGCTACCGCGTCGTCTCCGGCGTCATGCTCGCCAGCGGCGACCCCATCGGCGACGTCGAGGCCTGGCCCGGCGCCATCGAACGCTTCATGGACGAAGCCAAGATCCACTCCTGGACCCCCGCCGTCATGGGCTGCTCCGAGACCGGCGGCCAGGTCTGGACCCGCGAGACCGGCCTCGACGCCCTCGAACTCGGCGACGAGGCGATCGTCGACGTCGCCGACTTCTCCCTCTCCGGCCGGGCCATGCGCAACGTCCGCCAGATGGTCAAACGCATCGAACGCAACGGCTACACCACCCGCGTCCGCCGCGTCCGCGACCTCGACGACGCCGAACTCGCGCGCATCCGCCGCGCCGCCGCCGACTGGCGCGGCACCGACACCGAACGCGGCTTCTCCATGGCCCTCGGCCGCATCGGCGCCCCCGGCGACGGCGACGCCGTCATAGCGACCGCCCACAAGGAGGACGACACCGGCACGGACTCCCCCTACGGCGACCTCAAGGCGATCATCCACTTCGTCCCCTGGGGCCCCGACGGCATGTCCCTCGAACTCATGCGCCGCGACCGCTCCGCCGACCCCGGCATGAACGAGCTCCTCATCGTCGCCGCCCTCCAGGCCTCCCCCGCCCTCGGCATCGCCCGCGTCTCCCTCAACTTCGCCATGTTCCGCGCCGCCCTCGCCCGCGGCGAGAAGATCGGCGCCGGACCCGTCCTCCGCCTCTGGCGCGGACTCCTCGTCTTCCTCTCCCGCTGGTTCCAGATCGAGTCCCTCTACAAGTTCAACGCCAAGTTCCGGCCCCGCTGGGAACCCCGCTTCGTCGTCTACCGCACCACCCGCGACCTGCCCCGCATCGGCCTCGCCGCCCTGCAGGCCGAAGGCTTCGTGAACCTCTCCCTCCCCCGCCCCTTCACCCGCCGCCGCCCGACCCCGGCCCCCCGCCCCTGCGCCCACCTCACCCCCCGCACCCCCACCGAGCACAAAGCACACGCGGCCTAGGACCTGTCCGGGCCCTACGCTGGACCCATGAGTACGACGACCGACCGGGGAACGGCCCGGGGCCTGCCGGAGTGGGACCGCTGCGCGGTCATGGGCGTGGTCAACGTGACCCCCGACTCCTTCTCCGACGGCGGCCGCTGGTTCGACACCACGGCCGCCGTCAAACACGGCCTCCACCTCGTCGCCGAAGGCGCCGACCTGGTCGACGTCGGCGGCGAGTCCACCCGCCCCGGCGCCACCCGCGTCGACGAGGAGGAAGAACTCCGCCGCGTCGTCCCCGTCGTCCGCGGCCTCGCCGCCGAAGGCGTCACCGTCTCCGTCGACACCATGCGCGCCGCCGTCGCCGCCCGCGCCGTCGACGCCGGCGCCGTCCTCGTCAACGACGTCAGCGGCGGCCTCGCCGACCCCGCCATGGTCCCCGCCGTCGCCGCCGCCGAAGTCCCCTTCGTCGTCATGCACTGGCGCGGCTTCAGCGAGAACATGAACAGCCTCGCCGTGTACGACGACGTCGTCGCCGACGTCGTCACCGAACTCCGCACCCGCATGGAAGCCGTCGTCGACGGCGGCGTCCACCCCGACCGCATCGTGATCGACCCCGGCCTCGGCTTCGCCAAACTCGCCCCCCACGACCTCGCCCTCGTCGCCCACCTCCCCGAGCTGCGCGCCCTCGGCCGCCCCCTCCTCGTCGCCGCCTCCCGCAAACGCTTCCTCGGCCACGTCCTCGCCCGCGAGGGCGCCGCCCCGCCCCCCGCCCGCGAACGCGACGCCGCCACCGCCGCCGTCTCCGCCCTCGCCGCCCACGCGGGCGCGTGGGCCGTCCGCGTCCACGAGGTCCGGGCCACCGCCGACGCCGTACGGGTCGCCCGCGCCGTCGAAGGAGCCAGGTGACCCCCGCCACCGACGCGGCCGCCGTCGAAGCCGCCAACACCGCCTTCTACGAGGCCATGGAGACCGGCGACTTCGACACCGTCTCCGGACTCTGGCTCGACGACGACGCCACCCCCGTCACCTGCGTCCACCCCGGCTGGCCCGTCCTCACCGGCCGCGGCGAGGTCCTCCGCTCGTACGCCCTGATCATGGCGAACACCGAGTACATCCAGTTCTTCCTCACCGACCTCAAGATCTCCCTCGCCGCCGACACCGCCCTCGTCACCTGCACCGAGAACATCCTCAGCGGCGGCCCCGCCGAGGACGGCGCCGAACTCGGACCCCTCGTCGGACAGCTCGTCGTCGCCACCAACGTCTTCCGCCGCACCCCCGACGGCTGGCGCCTCTGGTCCCACCACGCCTCCCCCGTCCTCGCCGGAGACGACGGCCCGGACAACGCGGAAACCGCCCCCGACGACCTCGAACCACCCTCCTGACCTGCGCTTCCGCCCGCCCCCGGCCCCCCACGGGCACGCCCTGTCGGTCCTCGCGGGTAGATTCGACACCGGACACCCGGCCGTCCGCACCCGGCTGCGTGGCCACCCGAACTACGACAGCAGGAGTGATTCGCGTGGATCGTGTCGCGCTGCGCGGCCTCAAGGCCCGGGGCCACCACGGCGTCTTCCCCAAGGAGCGCGAGGAGGGCCAGACCTTCATCGTGGACCTGACCCTCGGCCTGGACACCCGCCCCGCCGCCGCCGGGGACGACCTCTCCAAGACCGTCCACTACGGCATCGTCGCCGAAGAGGTCGTCGACGTCGTCCAGGGCGAGCCCGTCGACCTCATCGAAACCCTCGCCGAACGCATCGCCCAGCAGTGCCTGCGCCATGCCGGGGTACAGGAGGTGGAGGTCGTCGTCCACAAGCCGGACGCGCCCATCACCGTGCCCTTCGACGACGTCACCATCACGATCACCCGGAGCCGACGATGAAAGCGACGCACAGCGACCCCACCGTCCAGCCCGTACCCGCCTCCGTCGTCGAGACCGTCGACGCCGCCGACACCACCCTCTCCAACCCCCGCTGGGCCGTCCTCGCCCTCGGCGCCAACCTCGGCAACCGCCTGGAGACCCTCCAGGGCGCCGTCGACGCCCTCGCCGACACCCCCGGCCTCCGCGTCAAGGCCGTCTCCCCCGTCTACGAGACCGAGCCCTGGGGCGTCGACCCCGGCAGCCAGCCCTCGTACTTCAACGCCGTCGCCCTCGTGAAGACGACCCTGCCGCCCTCCTCCCTCCTGGAGCGCGCCCACGCCGTCGAGGAGGCCTTCCACCGCGTCCGCGAGGAGCGCTGGGGCCCCCGCACCATCGACGTCGACATCGTCGCGTACGCGGACGTGGTCTCCGACGACCCCGTCCTCACCCTGCCCCACCCCCGCGCCCACCAGCGCGCCTTCGTCCTCGCCCCCTGGCACGACGTGGACCCCGAGGCCCAGCTCCCCGGCCACGGCCCGGTCGCCGCCCTCCTCTCCGCCGCCGGCGACGAGGGCGTCACCCTCCGTACCGACCTGGAACTCCGTCTGCCCGAGTAGTCGTTAGGCTCGTGGCAGACCGCCCGCGACCACACGAAGGACACCCGGTGAAACAACTGCGGCTGAAGGTGCTCGCCGGACTGTTCCTGGCGGCCGGCATCCTCTCCTGGGGCGGCGCCCGGCTCTGGGACGCGGTCGGCTCCCTCCCCAGCGTGCCGGTCGCCGCGCCGATCGTCCTCGCCGTGATCGCCGTCGTCCTCACCGCGACCGCCCTCTCGATCCGCGCCCGCCTCAGGGCCCAGCGGGAACGCCGCCCCGGCGCCAAGGGCGTCGAACCCCTGATGGCGGCCCGCGCGGTGGTCTTCGGCCAGGCCAGCGCCCTGGTCGCCGCCCTCGTCGCCGGCATGTACGGCGGCACGGGCGTCTTCCTCCTCGGCTCCCTCGACGTCCCGGCCCGCCGCGACCAGGCCCTCTACGCGGCCCTCGCGGTCCTGGCGGGCCTGGCCGTCATCGCGGCCGCTCTCTTCCTGGAACGCGTCTGCAGGCTGCCGGAGGACGACGACGAAGGCCCGGGCAGCGCCCGGGCCTGAGGCTTTTCCTCCGTGGTGGCGCTCAGCGCGCCATGATGAGGCTCATCGCCTCGGCACGGGTCGCGGGGTCGCGCAGCTGACCGCGGACGGCCGAGGTGATGGTCTTGGCGCCGGGCTTGCGGATGCCGCGCATCGACATGCACATGTGCTCGCACTCGAAGACCACGATGACCCCGCGCGGCTCCAGGATCTCCATCAGCGAGTCGGCCACCTGGGTGGTGAGCCGCTCCTGCACCTGCGGACGACGGGCGTAGACGTCGACCAGACGGGCCAGTTTCGACAGGCCGGTGATCTTCCCCGACGTGGACGGGATGTACCCGACGTGGGCAACCCCACGAAACGGGACAAGGTGGTGCTCACAGGTCGAAAACACCTCGATGTCCTTGACCAGCACCATTTCGTCGTGACCCAGGTCGAACGTGGTCGTCAGGACGTCCTGGGGCTCCTGCCGCAGACCCGCGAATATCTCCTTGTACGCCCGCGCCACCCGCGCCGGCGTTTCCCTCAGGCCCTCGCGGTCCGGGTCCTCGCCGACCGCGATGAGGAGCTCTCGTACGGCGTTCTCGGCGCGCTTCTCGTCGAAGTCGCCGATCCTGCCCTCGCCGTCCAGCGTCACCGGGTCGGTCATCTTTGCCTCGTTCCGTATGCCTGTGTGCGCGAATGGCCGCGCCCCCACAGGCTAAAACCTGTGGGGGCGCGGGATCCATTCCGGGTCCGCCGGGCGACCGGGGAGGTCAGTCCTCCGGGGACGGCGGGTCCACCGGGGCGATGTCGATGCCCTTGGTGGTGTCGACCTGGGTGGTCGAGCCGTTCGCCGTGTTCGTCAGGGCCAGCTCCTTGGGGGAGAGGACCGGCGGGCGGGTGGAGGGGGTGCGGCGGGAGGAGCCGGTCCACGCCGGGCGGGCCGGGCGCTTCACGATGGGGGCGAAGATCTCGGCGATCTCCTCCTTGCCCAGGGTCTCCTTCTCCAGGAGGGCGAGGACCAGGTTGTCGAGGACGTCTCGGTTCTCGACCAGGATCTCCCAGGCCTCGTTGTGGGCGGTCTCGATGAGCTTCTTGACCTCTTCGTCGACCAGCGCCGCGACCTCTTCCGAGTAGTCGCGCTGGTGCGCCATCTCGCGCCCGAGGAAGGGCTCGGTGTTGTCGCCGCCGAACTTGATCGCGCCGAGGCGCTCGGTCATGCCGTACTGGGTGACCATCGCGCGGGCCGTGGCGGTGGCCTTCTCGATGTCGTTCGCGGCGCCGGTGGTCGGGTCGTGGAAGACCAGTTCCTCGGCGGCGCGTCCGCCCAGCATGTAGGCGAGCTGGTCGAGCATCTCGTTGCGGGTGGTCGAGTACTTGTCCTCGTCCGGCAGGACCATCGTGTAGCCCAGGGCACGGCCGCGGGACAGGATGGTGATCTTGTGGACGGGGTCGGAGTTCGGCGAGGCCGCCGCGACCAGGGCGTGGCCGCCCTCGTGGTACGCGGTGATCTTCTTCTCCTTGTCCGACATGATCCGGGTCCGCTTCTGCGGGCCCGCGACCACGCGGTCGATCGCCTCGTCCAGCGCCTTGTTGTCGATGAGCTTCTGGTCGCTGCGGGCGGTGAGGAGCGCCGCCTCGTTGAGGACGTTGGAGAGGTCCGCGCCGGTGAAGCCGGGGGTGCGTCGGGCGACGGCGCCGAGGTCGACGTCCGGGGCGACCGGCTTGCCCTTCTGGTGGACCTTGAGGATCTCCAGGCGGCCCAGCATGTCGGGGCGGTCGACGGCGATCTGCCGGTCGAAGCGGCCGGGGCGCAGGAGGGCCGGGTCGAGGATGTCGGGGCGGTTCGTGGCGGCGATCAGGATGACGCCGCCCTTGACGTCGAAGCCGTCCATCTCCACGAGGAGCTGGTTGAGGGTCTGCTCGCGCTCGTCGTGGCCGCCGCCGAGGCCGGCGCCGCGGTGGCGTCCGACGGCGTCGATCTCGTCCACGAAGACGATGGCGGGCGCGTTGGCCTTGGCCTGCTCGAAGAGGTCGCGGACCCGGGAGGCGCCGACGCCGACGAACATCTCGACGAAGTCGGAGCCGGAGATCGAGTAGAACGGGACCCCGGCCTCGCCGGCGACGGCGCGCGCGAGGAGCGTCTTGCCGGTTCCGGGGGGGCCGTAGAGCAGGACGCCCTTGGGGATCTTGGCGCCGACGGCCTGGAACTTGGCGGGCTCCTGGAGGAATTCCTTGATCTCGTGGAGTTCCTCGACGGCCTCGTCCGAGCCGGCGACGTCGGCGAAGGTGGTCTTCGGGGTGTCCTTGGTGATGAGCTTCGCCTTGGACTTGCCGAACTGCATGACGCGGGAGCCGCCGCCCTGCATCTGGTTCATCAGGAAGAGGAAGACGACCACGATGAGGACGAAGGGGAGGAGGGAGAGGAGGATCGAGACGAGGGCCGACTGCTTCGTCGGGGAGACGGTGTAGCCCTTCTCGATCTGTCCGGCCTCGAACTTCTCCTGGAGCTTGTCGGCGAGTGCGACGCCCTGGCTGCCGATGTAGCTGGCCTGGATCTTGTCGCTCTTGTCGATCTTCTGGCCGTCGACGAGCTCGAGCTTGACGAGCTGTTCGTCGCCGGTGGTGATCTTTGCCTGCTTGACCTGGTTCTTGTCGATCGCCTGGACGACCTTGCCGGTGTCCACCGTCTTGTAGCCCTCGGACGAGCCGACGACCTGCATCAGCACGACCACGGCGAGGACGGCCAGCACGATCCACATGACCGGCCCACGGAAGTATCGCTTCACGTCCATCCATACGGAGCGATAGCGCTCCGTCCCTCCTGCCCGTAGGAAAATGCTGCTGTGAGAGCTGCTGTGAGTACTGCGGTGTGAAAAAACTGTTCTTCGGACGGTACCTCAGCATCGTCGCCCGGGACCGCCTTCCCGTGGTTCAACGGAGGGAAGGCGGTGCGGGTTCCCCGTACGGCCGTGGGTTCAGCCGCCGTAGACGTGCGGGGCGAGCGTGCCGACGAAGGGGAGGTTCCGGTACTTCTCGGCGTAGTCGAGGCCGTAGCCGACGACGAACTCGTTGGGGATGTCGAAGCCGATCCACTTGACGTCGATGGCGACCTTGGCGGCCTCGGGCTTGCGCAGGAGGGTGCAGACCTCCAGGGAGGCGGGTTCGCGCGAGCCGAGGTTGGACAGGAGCCAGGACAGGGTGAGGCCGGAGTCGATGATGTCCTCGACGATCAGGACGTGCTTGCCCTTGATGTCGGTGTCGAGGTCCTTGAGGATGCGGACGACGCCGGAGGACTGGGTGCCGGCTCCGTAGGAGGAGACGGCCATCCAGTCCATGGTGACGGGGGTGGACAGGGCGCGAGCCAGGTCCGCCATCACCATCACGGCGCCCTTGAGGACGCCGACGATGAGCAGGTCCTTGCCCGCGTATTCCGTGTCGATCTTCGCGGCCAGCTCGGTCAGCTTGGCGTCGATCTCTTCCTTGGTGATGAGCACCGACTGGAGGTCGGTGCCCATGTCCTTCTCGTTCACCCGGGTCACTTTCGTTGCAGCGTGCGTCAGCCTTGCCGGATGACCAGTCTGCCACCCTGGCGGCGGGCTTCGACGCGGCCGGGCAGGTTGATGGCTCCCTGGCCGCGCCAGCCGGTGACGAGGCGGTCGACTTCCTCGATGTGGCGGGCGAAGAGGGATCCGGCGGGGGCGCCCTCGGCGATGACGGCGCGGCGCAGGACGCGGCGGCGCACGGCGGGGGGCAGTCCGAAGAGTTTGGCGCATTCGAGGGCGCCGGCCTCGTCGCGTACGGCGGTCTCGGCGTCGGCGGCCCAGGTGTCGAGGGCGTCGGCGTCGTCGCGGGAGAGCCGGGCCGTGCGGGCGAGGGCTTCGACGACGCCTTTGCCGAGGGCCTTCTCCAGGGCGGGGAGGCCTTCGTGGCGGAGTCGGGAGCGGGTGTAGGCGGGGTCGGTGTTGTGGGGGTCGTCCCAGACGGCGAGTTCCTGTGCGACGCAGGCCTTGCGGACGGTCTGGCGGTCGAGCTGGAGGAAGGGGCGCCGGTAGCGGCGGGTGGCGCCGGAGACGGCGGCCATGCCGGAGAGGGAGCGGATTCCGGAGCCGCGGGCGAGGCCGAGGAGGACGGTCTCGGCCTGGTCGTCGCGGGTGTGGCCGAGGAGGACGGCGGCGGCGCCGTGGCGTTCGGCGGCGGCGTCGAGGGCGGCGTAGCGGGCGTCGCGGGCGGCGGCCTCGGGTCCTCCTTCGCGTCCGACGGTGACGGCGACGGCCTCGGAGGGGGTGAGGCCGAGCGCGGTCATGCGTTCGGCGACCTCGGCGGCCCGGGTGTCGGAGCCTTCCTGGAGGCCGTGGTCGACGGTGATGCCGCCGGCGCGTACGGGGAGTTTGCGGGCTTCGAAGGCGAGGGCGGAGGCGAGCGCCATGGAGTCGGCGCCTCCGGAGCAGGCGACGAGCACGAGGGGGGCGTGCGGGTCGGCCGTGGTGGGGGGAGGGGTGTTCCGGTGCTCGGCTCGCTGCTCTGCCCGGTGTTCGGTGAGGACGTCGTGGAGTACGCGGCGGACCGCCAGGCGTATCGCCGCGACCGCAGGATGGGGACCCATGTCCGGTGCCCTTCGTGAATGGGGTGGGGTGCCTCGGTCGGAATCTTAACGGTCGGAATGGGGGGTTCGGTCACTCAGAGTGCGTCGATGGTGACAGAAACCCGGCCGTTACCCGAGCATTGCACGCCTCACCCCGTGGTCAGGGTCCCTCGGACGGGTGATTGGCGGGGGGTCGCCCGGCGTTCTGGTGCCGTCCGCCCCATGCGTCTCATGAGTCTGCCTTACGGTGCACCCTCGCGATCCAGTCGGCGGGGGCGGCGATCTCGCTCTTGGTGGGGAGCGTGTTGGGGGAGGTCCAGACGCGGTTGAAGCCGTCCATGCCGACCTGGTCGACGACGGCGCGGACGAAGCGTTCGCCGTCGCGGTACTGGCGGAGCTTGGCGTCGAGGCCGAGGAGCTTGCGGAGGGCGAGGTCGAGGCGGGAGGCGCCGCGGGCGCGGCGGGCCTGGAACTTCTCGCGGATCTCGGCGACGGAGGGGACGACCTGGGGGCCGACGCCGTCCATGACGTAGTCGGCGTGGCCTTCGAGGAGGGACATGACGGCGGTGAGGCGGCCGAGGATCTCGCGCTGTTCGGGGGACTGGACGAGTTCGACCAGGGAGGGGGCGGGTTCGCCCTCCTCTCCTTCGGGGCGTCCGCCGGCGAGGGTCTGGGCGGCTTCGCGGAGGCGTTCGACGAAGGTCCCGGGGTCGACGTCGGTGGCGGCGAGGAACGTCTGGATTTCGCCCTGGAGGTGGTCGCGGAGCCAGGGGACGGCGGTGAACTGGGTGCGGTGGGTCTCCTCGTGGAGGCAGACCCAGAGGCGGAAGTCGTGCGGGGAGACCTCCAGTTCGCGTTCGACGTGGACGATGTTGGGGGCGACGAGGAGGAGGCGTCCGGCGCCGTTCGCTCCGGCGGGGAGGTCGCGGGTGGCGGGGGCGAAGGTCTCGTACTGGCCGAGGATGCGGGAGGCGAGGAAGGACAGGAGCATGCCGAGTTCGACGCCGGTGACCTTGCCGCCGACGGCGCCGAGGACGGCGCTGCCGGGGACGGCGGAGCGGCGTTCCTGCATCTTGCCGAGGAGGGGGGTGAGGAGTTCGCGGAAGCCGGCGACGTTGGCCTTGATCCAGCCGGCGCGGTCGACCACGAGGACGGGGGTGTCGGGGGGTTCGTGGCCCTCGGGGATCATCCGGGTGTAGGCGCGGACGTGTTCTTCCGAGGCCTTGGCGTGCCTGCGGAGTTCGGCGACGACCGCGCGGGCCTCGTCGCGGCCGACGTCGGGTCCTGGCCGTACGAGGCGGGTCGCGGTCGCGACCGCGAGGTTCCAGTCGACCATCCCGGATGTGCCTGCGCCACCGATGCTCGTCATGTGTCAACCGTACGGTCTCGGGGCGCGTTCGGTGTGTGTTCGGTACGGACCCGGTTGGGGCTGTCCGGCGGATCGGGGTCGGACGGGCCGCGGCGTCCGGTGCGGTACATCGCAAGGCGCCGGAGCGGTTCGACAGCGGAGCTGTCGGGCCGTTTCGGCAACGCGGCGAGGTGCCGTGCCGGGCGTCGCGGCCCCGGCCATGATCCGCCGGACAGCCCCTACGGGTGGTCGGGTCCGGTCAGGGCGGCGGAGAGGCGGTCGAGGGCGGGCTGGGCCTGGTACGGGGAGGGGGTGCGGCCGGCGAGGAAGGCGAAGGCGAGGAGGCGTCCGTCGGGGGTGGCGACGGTGCCGGCGAGGGTGTTGACGCCGGTGAGGGTGCCGGTCTTGGCGCGGACGAGGCCGGCTCCGGCGGGGGCGGTGTCGAAGCGGTCGGCGAGGGTGCCGGTGAAGCCGCCGACGGGGAGGCCGGTGAGGAGGGGGCGCAGGGCGGGGCGGGCGGGGTCGGCCGCGCGGGTGAGGAGACCGGTGAGGAGGGCGGCGGAGACGCGGTCGTTGCGGTCGAGGCCGCTGCCGTCGGCGAAGCGGGTGCCGGTGACGGGGAGGCCGAGGCGGGCGAGTTCGGCGCGGACGGCCTTTCCGGCGCCGTCGAAGCTCGCGGGGAGCTTGTGGGCGAGGGCGGTCTGCCGGGCGAGGGCTTCGGCGAGGTCGTTGTCGCTGTGGGTGAGGGTGCGTTCGACCAGGTCGGCGAGGGGGGCGGAGTGGGTGCGGGCGAGGGGGGCGGCCTTCGGGGTGGGGCCGGGGGCGGGGTCGCCGGTGACCGTGACGCCGGCGCGGGTGAGGTGGGCGGCGAAGGCGGTGGCGGTGTCGCGGGCGGGGTCGGCGCTGCGGGGCGCGGGGCCGCTGGGGCTGGTGTCGAGGCGTCCGGCGCGGGTCATGAGGGCGGTGACGGGGGCGATGTTCTCGTTGGGGCCGATGGGGTGGACGGCGGGGCCGGTGTAGAGGCCCGTGTCGTAGGCGAGGCGTACGGAGGTGTGGCCGCGGGCCCTGAGGGCGCGGGCGGTGTCGGTGGCGAGGGCCTTGAGGCGCGTGTCGTCGAGGGTGGGGTCGCCGCCGCCGGTGAGGGTGACGGTCTTCCCGTCGGGGGCGGCGGTCGTGGTGGTGGGGATGCGGTGGTCGGGGCCGAGGGCGGAGAGGGCGGCCGCGGCGGTGGCGATCTTGACGGTGGAGGCGGGGGTCATGGGGGTGGTGGCGCCCTCGCCGTAGAGCTGCTTCCCGGTGGCGGTGTCGACGACGGAGGCGGTGCGGAGGGGGCCGAGGCCGGGGTCGGCGAGGAGGGGGCCGAGGACGGCGGCGAGGTCGGCGGGGCCCTTGCCGGGGTCGGCGTCGGCGGGTCCGGCGGAGGGGCCGGTGGACGGCCCGGCGGGCGCGGCGGGGTTCAGGGCGGCGAGGACGCCGGGGGCGCTGGGGGCCGGTGCGGGGCGGTGGGGCGCG
This sequence comes from Streptomyces cinereoruber, assembly GCF_009299385.1. NCBI lineage: Bacteria > Bacillati > Actinomycetota > Actinomycetes > Kitasatosporales > Streptomycetaceae > Streptomyces > Streptomyces cinereoruber. The sequence goes on from NZ_CP023693.1 coordinate 3,543,277, forward strand.
GCGGGGGCCGGGGGCGGCGGGGCGTGACGTGTGCCACCCGCCGCGGGGGCGGCGGCGCGGGCCCGCTCGGCCGTACGCTGACCGGAGTCCCACGGGCCGGCCAGGGTCACCGCCGCGGCGGCCAGGGCCAGACCGAGGGCGGCGGAGCCCGCCGTGAGCTGCCAGGTCCTCGGCTCGGGCATTGCTGACCAGCCCCTTTCGCGATCACACACGTGCGTGAGGGACACTTAACCACCGCGCTGTGTCGCGAGCATTCACTTGTGTTGATTCAGGAGGAGCCACCCGTGGAGTTCGACGTTCTCATCGAGATCCCCAAGGGATCGCGGAACAAGTACGAGGTCGACCACGAGACCGGTCGCATCCGTCTGGACCGTCGCCTCTTCACGTCGACGGCCTACCCGACCGACTACGGCTACGTGGAGAACACCCTCGGCGAGGACGGCGACCCGCTGGACGCGCTCGTCATCCTGGACGAGCCCACGTTCCCGGGCTGCCTGATCAAGTGCCGCGCCATCGGCATGTTCCGCATGACGGACGAGGCGGGCGGCGACGACAAGCTGCTGTGCGTCCCGGCCACCGACCCGCGCATGGAGCACCTGCGGGACATCCACCACGTGGCGGAGTTCGACCGCCTGGAGATCCAGCACTTCTTCGAGGTCTACAAGGACCTGGAGCCGGGCAAGTCGGTCGAGGGCGCGGACTGGGTCGGTCGCGCCGAGGCCGAGGAAGAGATCGAGAAGTCGTACGCGCGGGCCAAGGAGCAGGGCGGCCACTGAGCCGGTTCCGGCCCCGCCGGTCCTGATCGCGTGAAGGGCGGCGCACCCCTCGGGGTGCGCCGCCCTTCGCGTGTCCGTCGCGGCCCCTTCACACGCCCGTCGCACGCGCGGAGTGCGCACGCCCATACTGGAAGCGACGATTCCCCAGGGAGAGCGAGGCGGCAGAGTGGTGGCGGAGCCGGGCGGCTCGATGGACGTGCGGGACGACGGGGCCGGGGAGGCTCCGGAGGACCGGAAACCGCAGTCGGACGAGGCGCGGAGCGCGTTCGTCCCGCCGGCCGGGGTGGAGCGGCCCGCGCCACCGGAGGAGGAGCACCCGACCTCCGAGTTCGCCCTGCCGTCGGGGCTGCGGGCGGAGTCCGGTCCGGAGCCGGAGGGTTCGGCGTTCGCTCCCCCGGCCACCTACTCGGCGAAGAACTCGCCGCCCGCGTTCACGCCGGCGTACGGGGTGCCGCTGGTGCGCCTGGCGCGGGACGCGCCGTGGCAGGACCGGATGCGGACCATGCTGCGGCTGCCGGTGGGCGAGCGGCCGGTGCCGGAGGCGTCGCGCAAGGAGGACGAGTCGGGGCCGTCGGTGCCGCGCGTCCTGGACCTGACCCTGCGCATCGGCGAGCTGCTGCTCGCGGGCGGGGAGGGCGCGGAGGACGTCGAGGCGGCGATGTTCGCGATCTGCCGTTCGTACGGGCTGGACCGGTGCGAGCCGACGGTGACGTTCACGCTGTTGTCGGTGACGTACCAGCCGTCGCTGGTGGACGACCCGGTGACGGCGAACCGGACGGTGCGGCGGCGGGGCACGGACTACACGCGGCTGGCGGCGGTGTACCAGCTGATCGCGGACATCAACGCGCCGGCGCACGACGAGCAGGCGCACGAGGTGACGCCGGAGGAGGCGTACCGGCGGCTGGCGGAGATCCGGCGCAACCGGCACCCGTATCCGGGGTGGGCGCTGACGACGGCGGCGGGGGTGCTCGCGGGGGCGGCGTCGGTGCTGCTGGGCGGTGGCCTGACCGTGTTCTTCGTGGCGGCGCTCGGCGCGGTGCTCGGGGACCGGCTGGCGTGGCTGTGTGCGGGGCGGGGGCTGCCGGAGTTCTACCAGTTCCTGGTGGCGGCGATGCCCCCGGCGGCGATGGGGGTGCTCCTGACGCTGCTGCACGCGGACCTGCGTCCGTCGGCGGTGATCACGGGTGGCCTGTTCGCGCTGATCCCGGGGCGGGCGCTGGTGGCGGCGGTGCAGGACGGTCTGACCGGTTTCTACATCACGGCCTCGGCGCGGCTCCTGGAGGTCATGTACTTCTTCGTGGCGATCGTGGTGGGCGTGCTCTCGGTGCTGTACCTGGCGGTGCAGTTCGACGCGCAGCTGAACCCGGAGGGGGTGCTGCGGGCGGTGGAGCGGCCGGTGACGCAGACCCTGGCGTCGATGGCGCTGTCCGCGACGTTCGCGATCCTGTTGCAGCAGTCGCGGGCGACGGTGCTGTTCGTGACGCTGAACGGCGGGGTGGCGTGGGTGGTGTACGCGTCGATCGCGGTGACCGCGGGCGGCTCCGCGGTGATGGCGACGGCGGTGGCGGCGGGGCTCGTGGGGCTCTTCGGGCAGTTGGTCGCCCGGTACCACCACACGTCGTCGCTGCCGTACGTGACGGCGGCGATCGGGCCGCTGCTGCCCGGTTCGGCGACGTACTTCGGGGTGCTCGCGATCGCCCAGCACAATCTGGACCAGGGGTTCGCGTCGCTGGCGAAGGCGGCGGCGCTGGCGCTGGCGATCGCGATCGGCGTGAACCTGGGGAGCGAGCTGGCCCGCCTGTTCATGCGGGCCCCCGGTGCGGCGGCGGCCCGGCGGGCCGCGAAGCGCACCAGGGGCTTCTAGCGTCGTTGCGTCTTCGTACGGGTTACCGCTTGGCGTGGCGGCCGCGGGAGCCCTGCTGGGGGTCGGGGGTGCCGTGGTCGCCCTCGGCCGCGCGGGCCTTCTTGGACTGCGAGCGGGCCTTGAGGTACTCGATCACGATCGGGACCACGGAGAGCAGGACGATCCCGACGAGGATCTTCTCGATGTGCTCGTGCACGAAGTCGATCTTGCCGAGGGAGGCGCCGAGGATGGTCACGCCGGCGCCCCACAGCACGCCGCCGATGATGTTGAACGTGATGAACGAGCGGTAGTTCATCCGGCTGACGCCCGCGATGATCGGGGTGAAGGTGCGGATGATGGGGACGAAGCGGGCCAGGATGAGGGACTTCGGGCCGTGCTTCTCGAAGAACTCGTGCGCCTTCTCGACGTTCTCCTGCTTGAACAGCTTGGAGTCGGGGCGCTTGAAGAGGGCGGGTCCGACCTTGCGGCCGAAGAGGTATCCGACCTGGTCGCCGATGATCGCGGCGGCCACGATCAGGGTGCAGACCAGCCAGAGCGGCTGGTCGAGCTTCCCGGTGGTGACGAGCAGACCGGTGGTGAAGAGAAGCGAGTCACCGGGCAGGAAGAACCCGATGAGGAGTCCGGACTCGGCGAAGACGATCACCAGGACACCGATCAGACCAAAGGTCTGGATCAAATAGTCCGGGTCCAGCCAGCTCGGTCCGAGGGCAAGCGTGTTCACGGGTTCCGGGCTCCTGCGGTCGGTGGGGGCTTGGGGACGGGCTGCCCCAAGCTATCAACGTGGGGCGGGCGCCCCCGGTTCCACCCGGGTTCCCAGGGGATGCGGAAGGGTCTCACGGGGCAGAAAGTGTGGAATCAGGAGGTGTATGCCGATGGGCATCGAGGAGTACGGGGGCGGACAGGGTCCGCACCCCGAAGTACTGGTCGTGACGACGAACGACGTCCCGGGACACGAGGTCCGGCAGGTGATCGGCGAGGTCTTCGGACTCACCGTGCGCTCCCGGCACCTGGGCAGCCAGATCGGCGCGGGGCTGAAGTCGATGATCGGCGGAGAGCTGAAGGGTCTGACGAAGACCCTGGTGGAGACCCGCAACCAGGCGATGGAGCGCCTGGTGGAGCAGGCGCGGGCGCGCGGCGCGAACGCGGTGCTCTCCTTCCGCTTCGACGTGACGGAGGCGGCGGACGTGGGCACGGAGGTCTGCGCGTACGGCACGGCGGTGGTGATCGCGCCCCGGGTGTGAGTTCCGGGCGCGGGCCCGCGGCGCGGGGCGGTGCGCGGTGCGGGTCGGTGCGGGGCTTCGGCCCCGCACCGCACCGGGCTCCCCAGGCGTGAGGTGTGGGTTCGGGCGGTTCGGCCCGATCTCGGTGGTTCACGACTTTTGCTCACCTATGGTGGGGCCGTGTCCACCGATCGTGCGCCGGCCGCGCCCTCCCCCGCCGCCGACGAGGCCCCGCTGCGGGTCCTGTTGCCGCAGATCCTGCCCGCGCTCGTGGTCGGGGCGGGGTCCGGGCTGCTCTTCCTGGGGATCAGCGCCCTCTCGGAGGAGTTCAAGCACGTCCTCTGGGAGGACCTGCCCGACGCCCTCGGGATCGGCGGGTACTCCTCCCTCTGGATGATCACCATGCTCACGGCGACCGGTGTCGCCGTGGGCCTGGTCGTGTGGAAGACGCCCGGGCACGCCGGGCCCGACCCGGCGACCACGGGGCTCGGCGGGGCGCCGATCGCCCCGGGCGCGGTGCCGGGGCTGCTGCTCGCCGGCACCCTCGCGCTGGCCGGCGGGGTCAGCCTGGGCCCCGAGAACCCGATCATCGCCTCCAACATCGCGCTCGCGTACTGGGCGGGCCGCAGGCTCGCGCCCGCCGTGCCGGGCATCGCCTGGATCTCGCTCGCGACGGCCGCCACGATCGGCGCCCTCTTCGGCACCCCGGTCGCGGCCGCCCTGGTCATCTCCGAGGCCCTGGCCGGGCACCCGGGCCCCGGCTCCCTCTGGGACCGCCTGTTCGCCCCGCTCCTGGCCGCCGGCACCGGCGCCATGACCACCCAGCTGCTCGCCGAGCCCACCTTCGCCCTGGGGCTGCCGCCGCTGACCGACCCCGGCTGGGAGGACCTGCTCGCGGCCCTGGTGATCGCCTCCGCCGCGGCCCTCTTCGGCCTCGCCGCCTGCTACCTCTTCCCGTACGTCCACGCCGCTGCCCGGCGGCTGCGGCACCCGATGCTGATGCTGCCCCTCGGCGGGCTCGTCCTCGGCCTCCTGGGGGCCCTCGGCGGGCACCTGACCCTCTTCAAGGGCCTGGAGGAGATCAAGGAACTGACGGCGAACATCGGCGGCTGGTCCTCGGGCGAGCTGGCGAAGCTGGCGGTGGTCAAGCTCGTCGCCCTGCTCGTCGCCGCCTCCTGCGGCTTCCGGGGCGGACGGATCTTCCCCGCCGTCTTCATCGGCGCCGCCTTCGGCCTGCTCACCCAGGCCCTGGTCCCCGAGGTCCATCCGGCCGTCGCCGTCTCCTCGGCCGTGCTCGGGGTCCTGCTCGCCACCACCCGGCAGGGCTGGATCAGCCTCTTCACCGGCGCCGTCCTCGCCGCCTCCCCCGCCGTGCTGGCCCTGCTCTGCCTGGCCTCGCTCCCCGCCTGGCTGATCGTCACCGGCCGCCCGCAGCTCGAACTGGACGAGAACGGGCGGTCGTTGAGGTAAGGGACGCCCGCCTATTTCCCGAGCCGGCCGAACTTCCGTACCGCCAGCGGGAAGAAGACCGCGAGGAGCAGCAGCGGCCACACCACCGCCGCCGTCACGTGCCCCGGTTCGCCGCCCGGGTTGCCGAAGAGCTCGCGCACCGCCGTCGCGGTCGCGGACATGGGGTTCCACTCCACGACCGCGCCGAGCCAGTCCGGCATCGAGGCGGGCGAGGCGAAGGCGTTGGAGAGGAAGCCGAGGGGCCAGACCAGGATCTGGACCGCCTGCACCAGCTCCGCCCGCCCCGCGACCAGGGCCAGGAAGATCCCGATCCACAGCATCGCGAAGCGCAGCAGGAGCAGCAGTCCCAGGGCGCCCAGGAAGGCCCCGGGGCCGCCGTCCGCCCTCCAGCCCATCGCGTACCCCACGCCGGTCATCAGGAGCAGGCCCACCGCCGACTGGAGCATGTCCGCCGACGCCCGTCCGACCAGGACCGCGCCGTCGGCCATCGGCATCGAGCGGAAGCGGTCGATCACGCCCTTGTTCAGGTCCTGGGCGACCGCCGTCATGGTGGCTTCGAGGCCGAAGACCATGGTCAGGGTGAGCATGCCGGGCACCAGGTAGTCGACGTACGCGCCGTCGACGGCCCGTCCACCGCCCACGAGGTAGCCGAACATCACCAGCATCATGACCGGGAAGACGAGGCCGACCAGGACCTGGACCGGCTGCCGGGCCCAGTGGGCCAGTTCGCGGCGGGTCATCGTCCAGCAGTCGGCCGCCGCGTACGAGGCGCTCATGCCGCCGCCTCCTTCGCCTCGCGGTCCGTCAGGCGCAGGAAGACCTCGTCCAGGGTCGGGCGCCGCAGGGCGATGTCCTCCGCCTCGATCCCGGCCGCCCCGAGCGCCCGCACGGTCCCGGCGAGCGACTCCATCCGGTCGGCCACGGGGGCGCTGAGCAGCCGCCGGTCGGTGTCCACGGTCACCTCGGCGCGGGCCGCCGGGAGGAGGCCGGCCGCCTCGTCGAGCCTGTGGGCGTCCCGTACGACGACGTCGATCCGGTCCGCGCCCACGCGGGCCTTCAGCTCGTCGGCGGTGCCGTCGGCGACGACCCGGCCCCGGTCCACGACCGAGATCCGGTCGGCGAGCCGGTCGGCCTCCTCCAGGTACTGGGTGGTGAGCAGGACCGTGGTGCCGCCGCCGACCAGGGAGCGCACCGACTCCCAGACCTCGGCGCGTCCGCGCGGGTCGAGTCCGGTGGTCGGCTCGTCGAGGAAGAGCACTTCCGGGTCGGTGATCAGGGACGCCGCCAGGTCGAGCCGGCGCCGCATGCCGCCGCTGTACTGCCGGACGGGCTTGCGTCCGGTGTCGGCGAGCCCGAAGCGCTCCAGGAGCTCGTCGGCGCGGGTCCCGGCGCGCCGGGCGCCGAGGTGGTGGAGCCTGCCGAACATCTCCAGGTTCTGCCGGCCGCCCAGCTCCTCGTCCAGGGCCGCGTGCTGGCCGAGGAGCCCGATCCGCCGTCGCACCTCGCGGGCCCCGGTCCGCACGTCGTGCCCGGCGACGCGGACCAGGCCCTCGTCGTGCCGGAGCAGGGTCGCCAGGATCCGCACCGTCGTGGTCTTGCCCGCGCCGTTGGGGCCGAGGAGGCCGTGGACGGTGCCGCGCCCGACGGTGAGGTCGAGTCCGTCCAGGGCGTCCTTGTCCCCGTACCGCTTCCGCGCGCCCTCCACGCGGATCGCTTCCGTGTTCATCCGTTTCCTCCGGAAAAGAATCTAGTCAAACTTGACCAGTTGCCACCGACGGAGCAGGGTATGCCCATGCGGAGCATTGGTCAAACTTGATGAGTCGGTCTGACCCGATCCACCGGGGACATCCCCCGGTCAGGTCGCGTACGGGTTCTCCTCGCCCTCCGCGAGCACCCCCACGAACGGGTCGCCCTCGCCCGCGAACACGTACGCCCCGGCCTCGATCCGCTCGATCAGGCCGAGCGTCCACCGCTTGCCCGCGTCGACCGAGTCGACCCACATGTGCATGATCTCGCCGATGTGGCCGAGCTGCTCCGGGCCGCCCTCCGGCGTGTAGTAGTCGGTGACCGTCGTCCGCCACCCGTCGAGCGCCCGGACCCGCCGGCGCAGCAGCTCCACGGCCTCCGCCCTGGGCAGGTCCACCATGAAGCCGATGGCCGCCGACAGGACGTCCGCCTTCTGGTCGTGGCCGGCCAGCGCCTCGCGGAGCAGCGCGAAGTACTCCTCCGTGCCCGCCTCGGTCAGCTCGTACTCGACGCGGGGCGGGCCGCCGACCGTGCTCGGCGCGACCTCGTGCGCCCGCAGCAGTCCCTGCTTCGCCATCTGCTTGAGCGCGTGGTAGATCGAGCCGGGCTTGGCGTGCGACCACTCGTGCGCGCCCCAGTACTCCAGGTCGTTGCGCACCTGGTAGCCGTGGGCGCGGCCGTGCTGCCGCACCGCGCCCAGGACGAGAAGACGGATGGCCGACATCCCACGTACCTCCTGGTCGATCCCGACCAGGGTACGCGCGGCGATCACCGCCCCGACGCCTCCGCCTCGGCCGCGATCAGCTCGTAGGAGCCCTTGCCGTCGATGCTCTCGCGGATGATGTCGGCGTGGCCGGCGTGGCGCCCCATCTCCTGGACGAGGTGGAGGACCATCCAGCGGACCGTGACCCGCCCGTCCTTCGGGAACCAGGGGGCCTCCGGCAGCGGGAAGGTCTCGTCCAGGCTGGGGACCGAGCGGACGAAGTCCTCGGTCTGCTTGGCCACGTCCGCCCAGAACGCCAGGACCCCCGGGATCGTCTCGCCGTCCACGAGCCGGAAGGCCTCGCCCCAGGTCTCCTGGGTCCGCTGCTTCTCGTTGGGCCGCTGCTGTGCGAGCCGGAGCCAGCTGAGCTCGACCTCGGCGACGTGCTTGAGCAGCCCGGACAGGCTCAGCTCGCTGGCGCTGGGGGTGCTCGCCGCCTGCTCCTCGGTGAGGCCGAGGACGACCCGGCGCAGCGCGGCGCGCTGGGCCTCCACGAAGTCGAGGAGCGTGCCGCGCTCGTCGCCGGGGGTCCCTGCGGGAACAAGAGCAACCATGACGTCCGCCTTCCGGATGTGGTCCGTGCCGGGTTGTCCCGACACAGACCACGCTACGGAGGCTTGCGGACAGTTACTGTCCTCGATCGTTCCCGGCGGGGGAAGAACTCAGAAGGGGAAGCGGCTGCGGCCGTGCTGGATCGAGATCCACTTCTGGGTGGTGAAGGAGTCCACCATCGAGTCGCCGTTGAGCCGCCCGACGCCCGACTGCTTCTCGCCGCCGAAGGGGACGATCGGCTCGTCGTGCACGGTGCCGTCGTTGATGTGGATCATGCCGGTGCGGACGCGCTTGGCGAGCCGCACGCCCCGCTCGACGTCCCCGGTGTGGACGGCGCCGCTGAGCCCGTACGGGGTGTCGTTGGCGATCCGGACGGCCTCCTCCTCGCCGTCGAAGGGCACGATCAGGGCGACCGGGCCGAAGATCTCCTGGCTCAGGACCGGGGAGTCGGCGGCGAGGCCGGTGAGGACGGACGGGGAGACGAGGTTGCCGTCGACCGTGCCGTGCAGCAGGGCGGTGGCGCCGGCGGCGACCGTCTGGTCGACCAGGGAGGAGACGGACTCGGCCTGCTGGGAGTTGATGAGCGGGCCGATGTGGGTCGCCGGGTCGGCCGGGTCGCCGACGCGCAGGGTCTTCACCTTGGCCACGAACTTCTCGGTGAACTCGGCTTCCAGGCTGCGGTCCACCAGGATGCGGTTGGCGGCCATGCAGACCTGGCCCTGGTGCACGAAGCGGCTGAAGACGGCCGCGTCGACCGCGTAGTCGACGTCGGCGTCGTCCAGGACGATCAGGGCGCTGTTGCCGCCGAGTTCGAGGACGGCCTGCTTGAAGTGCTGGGCGCAGACCGTGGCGACGTGTCGGCCGACCTTGTCGGAGCCGGTGAAGGAGATGACCTTCGGGACCGGGTGGGTCAGGAGCGCGTCGCCGATCTCGGCGATGTCGGTGACGACGACGTTCAGCAGGCCGGCCGGGAGACCGGCCTCCTCCAGGACCTTGGCGACGAGGGTGCCGCCGCAGATCGGGGTGTTCTGGTGCGGCTTGAGGACGACCGCGTTGCCGAGCGCGAGGGCGGGCGCGACCGACTTCAGGGAGAGGAGGAAGGGGAAGTTGAAGGGGGATATGACGCCGACGACGCCGACCGGGACGCGGTAGACGCGGTTCTCCTTGCCGTCGACCGGGGAGGGCAGGATGCGGCCCTCGGGACGCAGCGCCAGCTGGACCGCCTCGCGCAGGAACTCCTTGGCGAGGTGCAGCTCGAAGGCCGCCTTGAGGCGGGTGCCGCCCAGCTCGGCGACGATCGTCTCGGAGATCTCCTCCTCGCGGTCCTCGATGATGCGCAGCGCGCGCTCGAAGACGAGGCGGCGGGTGTACGGGTTGGTCTCGGCCCAGGCGGTCTGGGCGCGCTCGGCGGCCCGGTAGGCGCGGTCGACCTCGGCGACGGTGGCGACGGTGATCGAGGCGAGCTTCTCCCCGGTGTACGGGTTGAAGTCGATGATGTCCCACGAGCCACTGCCCGGCTTCCACTCGCCGTCGATGTACTGGTGGGCCAGGTCGGTGAAGTGCGACATGTGTGGAGACCCCTCTACCCGCTACCCGCGCGTTGCGACTGATGTACGAAATTCATACGCCTGATGTGGCGTCATCGTACTGATGTGTCAGGAGAGTTGGAGGAGACCCCGGAGGATGTCCCGGCTTTCGGCCGGATCCGGTCCGTCCTGCTGGAGCCTGTCCATCACCCGGCGGTACTGGGCGACCTCCTCGCGCTTGTCGAGGTAGAGGGCGCTGGTCAGCTGCTCCAGGTAGACGACGTCGGAGAGGTCGGACTCGGGGAAGCTCAGCATGGTGAAGGCGCCGCTCTCGCCGGCGTGGCCGCCGAAGCTGAAGGGCATGACCTGGAGCGTGACGCCGGGGTGCTCGGAGACCTCGATGAGGTGCTTCAACTGGCCGCGCATGACGGCCCGGTCGCCGTACGGGCGGCGCAGCGCGGCCTCGTCCAGGACGGCGTGGAGCTGCGGGGCGCGCTCGGAGACGAGGACCTTCTGGCGTTCGAGCCGCAGGGCGACCCGGCGGTCGATCTCGGCGCGCGGGGCGTCGGGCATCCCCCGGGTGACGACGGCCTGGGCGTACTCCTCGGTCTGCAACAGGCCGTGGACGAACTGCACTTCGTAGACGCGGATGTGGGAGGCGGCGCCTTCGAGCCCGATGTACGTCTGGAACCAGCCGGGCAGGACGTCGCCGAAGCTGTGCCACCAGCCGGCGACGTTGGCCTCGCGGGCGAGTCCGAGGAGGGCACCGCGCTCGGCCTCGTCCCCGACCCCGTAGAGCGTGAGCAGATCCTCGACGTCCCTGGCCTTGAAGCTCACCCGTCCCAACTCCATGCGGCTGATCTTGGATTCGGACGCGCGGATCGAGTACCCGGCCGCCTCGCGGGTGATCCCGCGCGACTCGCGCAACCGCCTCAGCTGGGAGCCCAGCAGGATGCGCCGCACCACGCTCCCGTTCGCTCCGCCCGATTCGCCTGCGGTCACGGCCCCAGCCTCCCCTTTACGGTGTCGACCCCCGTCGAATCCCCCGCCGAATCCCCCGTCGAGCCCCGGATTCTGCCACCAAACGCTTCAGCGCGTACACATTCGATTACGGAAAGGCGACGGGATCCGGGCATCCCCGGGCACGACGTGTGCAGATCCGGGGAAGTTTCCTTCCTGTAATCGTCATCCGTTCGCCCACGTGCGGACGACTTATGCACAGATTAGGCACAGGGTTGGACAGGTCCGGCGCGTGCACGTGCATCTGCCCTTGCATCCGGGGGGCGCATTCGGAACCATGGGGCCCGCGCAGCCGCGTACTCGTTCGTGTTGTCGTGTTGTCGCACCACAGTCGCGATTCCCGGGAGTGCCTCGCATGGGGACGAATGGATCGACCGTGCTCGAGCCGTTACGGCAGGGCCTTCCGCCGATCGATCCCGGCGCCGTCTCCACCTCCGCCTCCTGCGCCCTTCCCGCGCGGTTCGAAGCCGTGCGCGGGGCCCGGAAGTTCACCAGCGCGACGCTCGACCGCTGGGAGCTGTCGGAGCGCTTCGACGACGTGGCCCTGGTCGTCTCCGAACTCGTCACCAACGCGCTGCGCCACGCCGTGCCCGCGGACGCGGGTCCGGACGACGGCCGGCAGCCGCCGGTCCGGCTCCACCTGATGCGCTGGGCCTCGCGTCTGGTGTGCGCCGTGCGCGACCCCAGCACGGAGAGCCCGGAGGCGCGCGGCGGCGAGGAGGACTTCTCCGCCGAGTCGGGGCGCGGCCTGTTCCTGGTGGACTCGTTCAGCGACAGCTGGGGCTGGCACCCGCTGGCGGGGACGCTCCGGGGCAAGGTGGTGTGGGCGCTGTTCCGGATCGGCCCGGAGTAGACGGACGTATGCAGCGAGGGCCCCGGCGGTCGCCGCCGGGGCCCTCGCTCGCGTCCGTGCGCTTCACACCAGGTGGTCGAACTCCCCGTCCTTCACCCCGAGCAGCAGCGCCTCTATCTCGGCGGGCGTGTAGACGAGCGCGGGCCCGTCGGGGTGGCGGGAATTGCGGACGGCAACGTTTCCCCCCGGAAGTTTTGCGAACTCCACGCAGGAACCCTGGGAGTTGCTGTGCCTGCTCTTCTGCCACACGACACCGCGCAGCTCCGTGGCCGCCATGCCGTTGTACGCGTGATGCGCAGGATGCACTGGTAGCTCCCGAGTTGCTTGGTGCAGGTGTCAACTTCCTCGGATCATAGCTGTGTTCACTCGGCCGCTGCATGAGCAGATGCACGTGCACGGGGGGTGGCGTAGCGGCTACGCGACAGAGCGTGCCACCAGCGGTTATCGGCGACTCGGGGTGGTCTCCGAGAGGGCCGTCGCGAGCTCGTCCAGGCTCTCCAGGAGCAGGACGGCGCCCTTGTGGAGGAGGAAGTGGTCCGGTGGCGCGCCGGACCAGGCGTCGGCCGTCTCCCGCAGCTCGGCCCAGTCCGGTTCCCCGCGCTCGCGCAGCTCCTTCGCGCCCCGCTCCGTCGAGCGGCGCAGGGCCTCGGCGAGGGCGGCGGCGTACGGGAGGGGGGCGGCGCCGCGGTCGGGCAGATGGGCCTCCATGAGCATCGCGACCCGGCCGAACTCCCCGAGCGCGTGCTCGGCCTGCTCCACCGCCGCGTGCGACAGGCCCCGGTGGCGCACCGGCTCGTGCGCCGCGCGCTCCAGCGCCTCCTGCCAGGCGACCCGGGCGGCGCGGGTCCGCAGGAGCGCCTCCCGCACCTCGGGGTCGGCCGGGCCCGCCGGGTCGGCGTACCCAGCGGCGACGACGGACGCGTACCGTCCGATCGCCTCCAGCCAGTCCGCGAGCCGGCCGCGCAGCCGGGGCGTCTCCCAGGCCGGATAGACGGCGTACGCCAGCATCGCGAGGAGCCCGCCGAGGAGGGTGAGCAGGACCCTTTCCCGTACGGTCTGGTCCACGCCCTCGCCGGCCGTGCCGAGCAGGAAGACGACGTACGCGGAGACGCAGACCTGGCTCGCCGCGTACCCCGTCCGCATCAGCAGGTACATCCCGAAGGCGCACAGCACCGCGAGCCCGGCGGAGAGGTACGTGCCCGGGTGCGCCGAGCGGACGACCGCCGTCGCGAGGCCCACGCCGACCAGGGTGCCGCCGAAGCGGGCCACCGAGCGGGCGTACGTCTGCGAGAAGTCCGGGCGCATCACCATGACCGAGGCCATCGGGGCCCAGTAGCCGTGGCCGAAGGGGAGGACCGTGCCGAGGAGGTAGCCGGCGGCGGTGACCACCGAGACGCGGATCGCGTGGCGCAGGACCGGGGACTCGTGGCGCAGCTCGGCGCGGACCTGGGCGAGGACGATCGGGGCGAGGCGGAGGAGGGTGGGCCGGGAGCGGGACACTCCCGTGCGGATCGGTGTCTCGCCGTGCGGCTCGGCGGTCTCCAGGACGTCTCCGAGGAGCGCGGCGAGGCGCGTGGCGGCGCGGCGGGGCGGGCCGGTGAGGACGGAGCCGGTGTCGGGGGTGCGGAGGGCGTCGAGGGCCGGGGCGGGCAGGGCGACGGGTTCGCCGTGGCGGACGGCGTGCGCGGCGGCGTCGAGGACGGCGGCGGCCGCGTCGAGCAGCTCGCGCACCCGGGCGCGCTGCGGGCCCTCGCCGGGGACGCCGCCGGCCGGGTCCGCCAGCGAGGCCAGGACCGGGCGGATGCGCTCCGCGAGGCCCCGGGAGCCGTGCAGCTCGGGCGGGCGGCGACGGGCCTGGCGGGGGGTGACGGCGGCGGCGTTGCGGGCGGTCATGAGCGGGACGGGGTCGAAGGGGGCGACCGGGTCGTGGCGCAGGCGGCGGGCGTAGTCGGCCTCGGCGGCGAGCGCGTCCGCGAGGGCGTCGCGCTGGGCGCCCCAGCGGCGGACCGGGACCAGGGCGACCAGGGCGGCCTGGACGAGACCGCCCGCGAAGATCACGGCGGCGTGGCCGGCGGCGGTGGCGACGGAGGTGGGGAGGGTGACCGTGACCAGCATCATCGCCACGTTGGAGGAGGCGATGAGGCCGGCGGTGGGGCCGGCGGCCCAGGCGAGGCCCGACAGGAACGTCCACAGGAGCAGCAGGGCGAGGAAGAGCCCGTCGTGGGCGGCGGTGAGATAACCGATGAAGGTCGAGACGGCGAGGCTGGCGCCGGAGGCGAGGGCGAGGGTGGGGCGGGGGCGCCAGGAGCGCTGGAAGGTGGCGATGGCGGCCTGGAAGGCGCCGAAGGCGGAGGAGACGGCGACGGCGGGGCCGAAGAGGGCGAGCGAGACCCCGACGACGAGCGCGAGCCCCAGCGCACCCCGCGCCGCCCCCACCGGCTCCAGCCGCTTCCGCTCGACGGCGAGCCCGGAGCGGGCGGTTCCTTTCAGGGCCCGGAGCCAGCTCATGCGGGAAGCGTATCCACGATCCAGGACGAAACGGTCATTCGTCCTGGTGTCGGGGCCTCCGGGAGCTGTCCGAGGAGCCGTTCTCCACCCCCCGGCGGTTCGGGTGGAGGGTTGCTCGGTCGGCGGCTGTGGCGCCGTGGGTCCAGCCCGCTTCGTCCCAGGCGGCGCGGACGCGGGTGGTGCGGGTCTCGGGGAAGAGTTCGTCCGTGCGGGTGGTGACCGCCGCCTCGCGGGAGGCGAGGGCCGGGAGGAGGGTCGGGGCCTCGGCGGCCACCCGGCGGGACGTGGCCGAGAGCCGGGCGCCCAGCCGGTTCGCGTACGCGAGGAGGAAGGACTGCCGGAAGGACTTCGTGCGCTTGCGGCCGCCCGCCCGCTGCTCCGCCTCCGCCCGCGTCATCGCCGCCGTCCCCTGCACGAGCAGCGACGTGTAGAGCAGCTCCACCGGGTCCAGGTCCGACTCGAAGCCGACCACCGTCGAGAAGCCGTGCGCTTCGTTCCACACCGCCCGGCAGTGGTTCGCCGTCGCCACCGCGTCCAGCAGGATCGCCTTCGCCTGCTCGTACGGCGGGTCCACCCCGATCCGGATCGCGCCGGGCGCCTCCGGGGACGGCGCGCCCGCCGCGAGCGTCGCCTCGTCCAGGCTGTGCCGGGCCATCAGCTCCTGCGCCTTGGCGGTCAGCGCCTCCGCCTCCTCCGGGTACCCGGTCGCCTCCGCCTTCGCGAGCAGCGCCCTGATCCGGCCCAGCGTCCGGGGCTCCCCCGGCGCCGGCGGCGGCAGCGCCTCCCCCGGCGCCGGGCCGACCGCGTCCAGGCGCGGCAGCCGCACGAGCAGCCGGTACAGCTCCAGGACGGCGGTCGCGTACGAGAAGCGGTCCGTCGGCCGGCCGGGGTCCTCGGGCAGCTCGGCGAGCTGCGCCTCCCAGCGGTGCGGCAGCCGCCCGTACCCCGCCGTCTCCGTCCTGATCAGGCCCGCGAGGAGCCGTACGTGCTCGTCCGCGAGGTCCCGGCGGGCCGCCCGGACGAGGTCGGCGGGCTGCCAGCCGCGCGCCCACAGCGTCCTCACGAACTCCTCGCCGCGCCGCGTCAGTTCCGCGTCCGCGCCCCGGTCGGCGGCGAGCAGCGAGGCCGCCGTGTCGAGCGAGCCGTCGTCGCTCGCGTACAGCGCCCCGAAGGCCTTGTCGATGGTGCCCACGCCGTCCTCGCGTCCCGTTCCGTCCCCGTGCCCGTCCTCCTCCCCATGGTCGCAGCCCTCGCCCTCCTCGCGTGGCGCGCGGTCCGGTGACCGGTCATGGTGGGACGACGGGGCGGTGGCCGGGGTCGGAGCCGGGTCACCGTCCCGGTCCCGGGCTCAGCCGGCCGTTCCCGCCGCCTTCGCCGCCCGCCAGTCCGGGGCCAGGACCGACCAGACCTCCTCGTCGTGGCGGCGGCCCCGATGGAGGTGGCTCTCGCGGAGGACCGCGTCCCTGGTCATGCCGAGGCGGCGGGCCACCGCGACGCTCGGCGCGTTGTCCGAGGAGGCGACCCATTCCACCCGGTGGATCCCGCGCACCTCGATCGCCCAGTCGATCAGCGCCCGCGCCGCCCGGGTCACCAGGCCCCGGCCCGTCGCGGCCGGCTCCAGCCAGCAGCCCGCCTCGGCCGTGCCGCGCGGGGTGTCGAGCGTCCGCAGGATCACGGCGCCGACCAGGGTCCCGTCGAGCCGGATGCCGTGGATGCGGCCCGTGTCGGCCGCCGCCCTCTCCGCGTACAGCCGCAGGAAGGCCCGGCTGGACTCCAGGTCGGTGACGACGTCCGGGAGCCCGTTGCGCGCGCCGATGAACTCCCGCCCCCGGTCCATGTGCGCCAGGAACTCGTCCGCCTGCCACGGTTCGAGCGGGCACAGCTCCGCCCCGTCGTCCCCCAGGGACCTCGCGTACATCGTCCTCCCCCTCCGCGTCCGGATCCGCTCCGCGTCCGCGCCCCAGCGTAGGGCCCGGCTCTGTCAGTGGCGGCTGCCAGACTCGCCGGTATGAGCGAGAGGTGGGCGCTGGCCGCCGAGGAGGAGGGGGACGGTGCGCTGCTCGCGCCCCTCGGCCCGGACGGGGCGCCCGCCGGGCCGGTGCGGCGCGAGCCGGACCTGGTGGCGGCCGTGCGGGACCGGCCGGAGGTGGCCCGGTGGGTGTGGCGGTCGACGGCCGAGGTGTACCCGAGGCTGCTCGCCGCCGGGGTGCGGGTCGAGCGGTGCTACGACGTGGAGGGCGCCGAGCAGCTGCTCCTCGGGTACGAGGGGCGGCTCGGCGAGCCCCGTTCGGCGGCCGCCGCCTGGGCGCGCCTGCGGAACGCGCCCGTACCGCCCGATCCGCCGCCCCGCACCGCCGAACCCGGCTCGCAGGACTCGCTGTTCGAGCCGCGCCGGGTGGCCGCCGTGCCCTTCGAGGGGCTCCTCGCGGTCTACGCGGAGCAGCTGCGCCGCCACGACCGGGTCGAGCACCCGGGCAGGATGCGGCTGCTGACGGCCGCCGAGTCGGCGGGGATGCTGGTGGCCGCCGAGATGCACCGGGCCGGGCTGCCGTGGCGGGCCGACGTGCACCGGGAGCTGCTGAACGAACTGCTCGGCGAGCGGTACGCGGGCGGGGGCGAGCCGCGCCGTCTGGCCGAGCTGGCGGCCGAGGTGTCCGCGGCCCTCGGGCGGCGCGTCCGGCCCGACCTGCCCGCCGACGTGGTGAAGGCGTTCGCGGCGGCCGGGATCAGGCTGCGGTCCACGCGCCGCTGGGAGCTGAGCGAGGTCGACCACCCGGCGGTGGAGCCGCTGATCGCGTACAAGAAGCTGTACCGGATCTGGACGGCGCACGGCTGGTCCTGGCTGGCCGACTGGGTGCGGGACGGCCGCTTCCGGCCGGAGTACCTGCCCGGGGGCACGGTCAGCGGGCGCTGGACGACCAACGGCGGCGGGGCCCTGCAGATCCCGAAGGTGATCCGGCGGGCCGTGGTCGCCGACGGGGGCTGGCGGCTCGTGGTGGCCGACGCCGACCAGATGGAGCCGCGCGTCCTCGCCGCGATCTCCCGCGACCCGGGCCTGATGGAGGTCGCGGGCCACCCCGACGACCTGTACTCCCGGCTGTCGGCCCGCGCCTTCTCCGGCGACCGCGAGCACGCCAAGCTCGCTCTCCTGGGCGCGATCTACGGGCAGACCAGCGGCGACGGCCTGAAGAACCTGGCGGCGCTGCGCCGCCGCTTCCCGCGCGCCGTGGCGTACGTGGACGACGCGGCGAAGGCGGGCGAGGAGGGCCGGCTCGTGCGGACCTGGCTGGGCAGGACCAGCCCGCCCGCGGTCGGCTCGGGCGACGCCGACGAGGCGGGCCTGCCCCAGGAGGAGGGCCCCGAACCGGTCGTGGAGGAGGGCGAGTTCACTCCCGGGTACGCCTCGGGGAACACGCGGGCGCGGGGTCGCTTCACCCGGAACTTCGTCGTCCAGGGCAGCGCCGCCGACTGGGCGCTGCTGATGCTGGCGGCCCTGCGGCGCTCGCTCGCCGGGATGCGGGCGGAGCTGGTCTTCTTCCAGCACGACGAGGTGATCGTGCACTGCCCGGCGGAGGAGGCGGAGGCGGTCACGGAGGCGATCCGGGCGGCCGGGGACGAGGCGGGGCGGATCACGTTCGGGGAGACGCCGGTGCGGTTCCCGTTCACGACGGCGACGGTGGAGCGGTACTCGGACGCGAAGTAGGGCGTACGGGGGTGGAGTTCGCCCCCGTACGCCGTACTCGCGGTCCTACTTGATCAGCTTCTGCCACTTCGGGCTCAGGGCGATCGCCTTCAACTGCTCGACGGTCAGGGCGGGTTCGGCGCGCGTGGCGGGGGCCCGGTAGCCGTCGGAGTTGAGGGTGGTGATCACGACCCGGAAGCCCTCGGGCGTGAGGGTGTCGACGGTCCGGGCGACGACGCCGTCACCGCCCTTCTCGGCGGCTTCCCGGGTGACCCCGACCAGGCGCCCGTCGGGCAGGGTGGTGGCTCCGACGGCACGCAGGTGGTCGGCGACGTCGTCCATGCCGGTCTGGACGTTGACCTCGACGAAGCTCCGGCCCTTGCCGTCGTCGACGAGGAGGCTGACGTATCCGTAGTCGTCCCGGCCGCCCTTGCCCTCCGCCTTCAGGCCCTTGGGGAGCAGGGAGAGCAGGGTGGCTCGGACGGCCTCGCCGGAGGGCTCGTCGGGCGCGCTCGGCGGTGTGCCCGGCTGCGACGGCTCGGGCAGCTTCGCGAGCAGCGGCCTCCAGGCGTCGGCCGTGACGAGGGCCTTGAGCTGGGCGAGGGTGAAGGGCGGGTTCTCCCGGCTGACCGGGGCGCCCTTCTCGGCGGCGGCGTTGTACTCGTTCACGTCGACGATGAAGCCGTCCTCGGTGAGCAG
Source organism: Streptomyces cinereoruber (assembly GCF_009299385.1). NCBI lineage: Bacteria > Bacillati > Actinomycetota > Actinomycetes > Kitasatosporales > Streptomycetaceae > Streptomyces > Streptomyces cinereoruber. The sequence goes on from NZ_CP023693.1 coordinate 3,561,956, forward strand.
GGTCGCCCGCCAGTCCTTGGTGTCCTCGCGCCGGTCGGGGTACTCGTACCCCTGGAGGAGCATCAGCCGGCCGACGCCGGGGAGCTTCTCGGTGGTGCACTCGGCATCGGGCACGTGGGCCTTGTCGGGGCAGGTGACCATGCCCTCGCCCGCCTCGCCGGGTCCGTAGGAGCGGGAGAGGAGGACGGTGACGGCGGCCTTGCCGTTCCCGTCGTCGTACACGCCGAGGACGCCCTGGCCCAGCCCGTTCTCGTTGTCGATCGTCCACCGCCCGGCCGGGGTGTGGGCCTTGAGGACGGCCGCGGCCTCCTTGACGGGGATCCGCGCCGTGTCGGGCAGCGGGCCGGTCGGTTCGGTGGCGGAGGTCGGCTTCGGCGGCGCCGCCACGGACGCGGTGTCCACCGCCCCGGTGGGGCCGAAGAACAGGCCGCCGTACACCCCGCCGGCCGCCATGGCGACGAGCGCGAGGGCGCTGCCGGTCACCGCGAGCCTCCGGCGCGCCAGGCGGCGCCGGCCGCGCCGGAGGCCGCCCTCGACGAGCTCGCGCCGGTCGTCGGCGGCGAAGCCGTCGCCGGTGCGGCGCAGGACCGTGCCGAGTTCCTCCTCGAAGGCGTCGTGCGGGGGGTTCTCGGGGTGGGGGCCGTCGTTTCGGGGCATGCGGGATCACCGTCTCGGGTTCGGGGCGGAAGGGGGTGCGGAGGCGGGGTGGGGTCCGGTCAGCGGACGGCCAGTTCGGCGAGGGTGCCGCCGAGCCGTTTCCGCAGGGTGGCGAGGGCCCGTACGGACCGGGTGCGGACCGCGGCGGAGCTGACGTGCAGGGCCTCGGCGGTCTCCTCGACGCTGCGGTCCTCCCAGTAGCGCAGCACCACGACCGCCCGGTCCTTGGGCGCGAGTCCGGCGAGGGCGTCGAGGAGCGCGATCCGGAGCGCCGGGTCCGTACCGGTCTCGGAGATCCGGTCCGGCAGCTCGCCGAGCGGGCGCTCGGTGGCCGAGCGGCGCCGCCGGTGGCTGAGGAAGGTGCGGACGAGCACGGTCTGGGCGTACGCGGCGGGGTTCCCGATCCGCGCGACGCGGCCCCACAGGGCGTACATCCGGCCCAGCGTCTCCTGCGTGAGGTCCTCGGCGAGGTGGGTGTCGCCGCTGGTCAGGAGGCATGCCGAGCGGTACAGGGGGCCCGTGCGCGCGGAGGCGAACTCCAGAAACTCGTCCGCACGGGACTTTCTCATGTCCCTCCTCGTCCCGGTCGCGCCGTCTCGGTCACGGCGTGTGGTCGCCGTGCGCCTCCTTGCCGTACACCTCATTGACGCGGTGGGGAGGGGCATATGTTTCAGATAAATCCGAAGAGGTGTCCGACCGGCGCATCCAAAGAAGCGGAATCGGGTAATCCGTAGACATGAACACTCTCAGCGCAGCAGAGAACCTGGCGGCTGGAGTCTGGCAGTCCGGTCTGGCACAGGTTCTCGGCGGACTCGTCGTCGTCGCCGTCCTCCTCAGCGCCTTCTGGTTCGGCTTCCGGGTCCGCACCCGCGAACCGGCGCCGCCGAAGCCCGAGGAGCAGCCGCACCGGCCGGACGACGGCTCCCTGCCCGGCGAGGCGAGCGAGTACCGGCAGGGGGCCGAGATGCCGCAGACCGACGCCGAGCACCGGCTCATGCCGTACCAGCTGAAGCACTCCGGCACGGAGCCCTCGCCCCAGCCGCCGGACGAGGAGAAGCGCAAGTGGGGCGGCATCTCCAGCGGCGGCTTCGGCAGCGGGGGCACCGGGCACGGCGACTGAGCGGCGGACGCGGGGACGCGCGGGAGCGCGGACACGCGGGAGCGGGATCCGGCGGCGGGGCACGTCCCCGCCGCCGGATCCGCCTGCGTGGCCCGCGGCTCCGGCGGCCCTGCCGGAGGGCCCTGTACCTGGGTGGGGCCCCCGCCCGCCCTGCGTGAGGCCTCCGTACTCGCGTAGGGCCTGCCCGCGTGAGGGCCGGTGCTCGGGTAGGGCCCGCCCGCGTGAGGCCCCGCACCCGTGTCGACCCGCCCGCGTGGGACCCCGTACCCGCGCAGGGCCCGCCCGCGTGAGGCCCGGTGCTCGCGTGGACCCGCCCGCGTGAGGCTCCCGTACCCCCGTAGGACCGCCCCGCGAGGCCCCGCACCCGCCCCCCGTCCGGGTGAAGCCCCCTGAGTAGGATCGTTCCGGCTCATCACAGACCGGGGGGACGGGCATGGAACCGCTGCGCCACGACGACCCCCCGTGGGCCGGGTCCCACGTCCTCCTGGGGCGGCTCGACGCGGATTCCGAGCGGGCCGTTCCCGTACGCCGGTTCGTCGCCCGGAGCGCCGACGGCGACCGCGACCTCCTCGTCTCCCTCCCGCGCCCCGACGCCGACCCGGCCCGCTGGGCGGTCGAGGCGGAGGGCGCCCGCAGGCTCTCGCTCCCCGGATTCCTGCCGGTCACCGAGGTCGGCGGCACGGCCGAACTCCCCTGGTGCGCGACGCCGTACGTCCCCGCCCTCCCGCTCCCCGCCGCCCTGCGCGCACACGGCGGCCCCCTGCCCGAACCGTTCGTACGGTTCCTGGGCGCCGCCCTCGCCCGGGCCCTCGCCACCGCCCACGCCCGGGGCGTGACGCACGCGGGCCTCTCCCCCGCCGCCGTCCTGCTCACCACCGACGGGCCCCGCGCGAGCTGCTTCGGGGCGGTGCGGGCCGCGGGCCCGGACGGGGAGCGGCGCGACGGTCCGCCGGGCCTCGACCCCGGCTGCCTCGCCCCGGAGCAGGCGGCCGGCGGCCGGCCCCGCCCGCTGGGCGACGTGTACGCCCTGGGGGCGGTGCTCGCCCACGCGGCCACCGGCCACACCGTCCCGGAGCGGGACGAGATCCCCGTACCGCTCCGGTCGCTGGTCACGGCCTGCCTCTCCCGCGACCCCGCGACGCGCCCGCAGGCCCACCAGGTCCTCGCCCTGCTGGAGCCGAACACCCGATGGGAGCCGGTCGCCCACCCGGTCGCCGGGCCCCGCCCCCGGGGCGCACACCCCGCCACCGTCCTCGACGCCCCGCCGCACCCCGCCACCGTCCTGGACGGCGCCGACGGTCCCGGCCCCCTGCCCGCCCTCGTGGTCGCCGCGCTCGCGCGCCAGGCGGCGCGGGTCCTCGCGGCCGAACTCCCCGCCCCGGCACCCGGGCACCCCGCCCCCGGCTCCCCCCGCCCCACCGCCCTGGACTGACGGTCGATGCTCTCCCCGCTCTCCCACGACGACCCGCACCGGATCGGTGCCCATCGCCTCATCGCGCGCCTGGGCAGCGGCGGCATGGGTACGGTCTACCTCGCCCGGTCGGACGCCGGCCGCACCGCGGCCCTGAAGACCATGCACGCGCACATCGCCACCGACCCCGGCTTCCGCACCCGCTTCCGCCTGGAGGTGGACGCGGCCCGCGTCATCGGCCCGGTCCACGGCGCCCGGGTCTTCGACGCCGACCCGCTCGCCGAGACCCCCTGGCTGGCCACCGAGTACGTCCTCGGGCCGCCCCTCGACGACGCCGTCGCGCTCGCCGGGCCGCTGCCCGAACCGGCGGTGCGCGCCCTCGGGGCCCTGCTGTGCGCGGCCCTGGGCCGGCTCCACGCCTCGGAGGTCGTCCACCGCGACCTCAAGCCCTCCAACATCATGGTCACGGCGGACGGCCCCAAGGTCATCGACTTCGGCATCGCCCGCGCGATCGGCGACGACCGCCTCACCCGTACCGGGACCGCCGCCGGGACGCCCGCGTTCATGTCCCCGGAGCAGGCGACCGGGCAGGAGCACGCCCCGGCGGGCGACGTGTTCGCGCTCGCCGGCGTCCTCGTCTTCGCGGCCACCGGCCACGGCCCCTTCGGCACCGGGCAGCACGCCGACCTCGTCTACCGCGTCCGCTACGCCGAGCCCGACCTCACCGGCGTGCCCCCGGCCCTGCTCCCGGTGCTCGCCCGCTGCCTCGCCAAGGATCCCGCCGACCGCCCCACCACCACCGGGCTCGCCGCCCTCCTGGACCCCGGGCCGGACGCCTTCGCCACCCGCCTGCCCGAGCCGCTGCTCGGGGAGATCGTCCGCCGCGTCGGCGCCGTCCGGCACGCCCTGCCCCGGCGCCTCCCGGCCCCGACCGAAGACGCCCTCACGGAGACCCGCCCCGGCGATGCCCCGACCGGTCCTTCCCGCCGCAGGCTCCTGCTCCTCGGCGGGGGTTCCGTCCTCGGGGCGGCGGCGATCGGCGGCGGCGCCTGGGCCTGGTCCCGGCCGGACGGCACCTCCGCGCGACAGCCGCCCGCGCCGAAGCAGCCCAAGTGGGACCTGCTCTGGCAGGTGCCGACCGCCTCCGTGGTCCCCTCCTTCCCTCCCGCGCCTGTCGTCCTGGACGGGCTGGTCGTCGTGGGCGAGAACGGCGTGAAGGGGCTCGACCCGGTGACGGGCAAGCCCAAGTGGTCCGACCCCGACGTCTACTTCAGGCGCAAGGTCGCCACGGACGGCAGGAAGCTCTACGCCGCCGACGGCCTCCTCACGGACACCGCCCCGCTCGGCGTCTTCACGGTCGATCCCGCCACCGGGGAGACCGGCACCCCGTTCGGCACGTTCGAGGACATGCCGGGGAACCTCTACGGGACCCAGCTGCTCTGCGCGACCGGCGACGCCGTCTACCTGACCGGGGGCCGGAGCCCCCGGCGGACCACGGAGGCCGTCTTCCGCGAGGGCCAGCGGTGGTTCCTCCTCGCCGTCGACGTCCTCTCCGGCCGGAAGCTCTGGGAGGTCCCGCTGCCCGCCCGGCAGGACGGGTCCGACCGCCTGCACTTCCTGTCCGCCCGCGTCTCCGGCGGACACCTGGTCCTCGTCCAGCAGGCCGGGGACGGCGGGCTGCGCCTCGCCGTGCACGACGCCCGCACGGGCGAGGCGCTGTGGGACCGGCCGCTCGACGGCGACCGGCCGGCGTTCGACCGGGCCCACCTCGCCGTCGACGACCGGCACGTGTACCCGTCGGCGGGCGGACTCGTCGCGCTCCGGCTCGCCGACGGCAAGCAGGCCTGGCGCTTCGACGGGAACGCCCCGGGGGCCCGGTTCGGCCCGCCGGCCGTCGGGGAGGACACGGTGTACGCCGTGGAGGAGGGGCGCGGCGCGGTCGCGCTCGACGCCGCCACCGGCAAGGTCCGGTGGGCGGAGAAGGGCCGTACGGTCGCGGGCGCGGACCTCGACGTGCCGCCCGTGGTCGGCCCCGTACACCTCTACAGCAGGTCCTCGACCGGGCTCGTCGCCTCGGACCTGCGCACCGGCGCCGTGTCCCGGCCCTTCAAGGCCGCCCGGGCCCGGTACTTCGCCCACGTCCCCGCCGGGCGGCTCATCGCCGTCGGGGACGAGTACACCGCCGCGTACCCCCTCGTCTGAGCTCACGGAAAGCCGCACCCGCCATGAAGCCCCTGGAATCCGGAGACCCGATCCGCCTGGGTCCGTACCGCGTCCTCGCCGTCCTCGGCGCGGGCGGCATGGGCAAGGTCTACGTCGGGCAGGACGGCGAGGGCCGCGCGGCCGCCGTGAAGGTGCTGCACCCCCATCTGAGCCACGACGCGAACCTCGCGCAGCGGTTCGTCCGCGAGGCGCAGATGGCCAGGGCGGTCACCGGCGGCTCCGTCGCCCGCGTCCTGGACGCGCGGACCGAGGGCGGACGGCCGTGGATCGCCACCGAGTTCCTGACGGGGCCGACGCTCGCGGACGCCGTCGCCTCCCACGGCCCGCTCGACGAACCGACGGTACGGGCCCTCGCGGCGGCGCTCGCCGGAGCGCTCCGCGACATCCACGCCGCGGGTCTCGTCCACCGCGACCTCAAGCCCGCGAACATCGTGCTGACCGCGACCGGCCCCCGCGTCATCGACTTCGGCATCGCCCGCCCCGAGCACGGCCTCACCCTCACCACCACCGGACAGGTCCCGGTCACCCCCGGCTACGGCGCGCCCGAGCAGGTCCTCGGGCAGCGCGTCGGCCCGCCCGCCGACGTCTTCTCGCTCGGCGCGGTCCTGGTGTACGCGGCGAGCGGGCGGCCCGCCTACGAGGGCGCGCACGTCGCCGCCGTGCAGTACGAGGTCGTCCACGGCGAGCCGCGCCTGGAGCACGTGCCGCCCGCGCTCCGGCCGCTGATCGGCCCGTGCCTCGCCAAGGACCCGACGGCCCGCCCGCTGCCGGAGCAGATCGCCGCGTACGCCGCCCCGCCCCGGAACGCCGGGCGCGTCTGGCGGCAGGGCCCGCTCGCGGGGGACATCACGGCCCGCGCGGACGGCCTGCACCGGCTGACCACCCTGCCGGGCGGGGTCGCGCCGCGCCCCGTCTCGCGCCGCCGGCTCCTCACCGGCCTCGCGGCCGGCGGGGCCGTCCTCGCGGCGGGCGGCGGGGGTGCCGCCTGGTGGGTCCTCAGGGGGGAGCCGGACGGCCCCTTCGACATCCCCCCGGCCGTACCGGCGCCGAAGGCCGGGATCCTGGACGCGGCGAAGGGCGACTACGTCCTCGGCGAGCTGCCCGACCCGCTCTGGAGCGTCCCGGGGGCGCTCTCGAAGGAATCGCCCGCGCCCCTCCTCGCGGGGGACGTCGTCGTCACCGGGGCGCCGGGGGGCGGCATCGCCGCGCGGAGCGTCGTGGACGGGGCGGTCCGGTGGTCGGCGCCGGGGACGACGCCCCGCGGCCGCTACCTGTCGCTCTCGGACCGGCTCGTGGCGGCCGTCGGCCGGGACGGCTCCCTCGTCACCTTCGTCGCCTCGACCGGCGCGCCCAAGTGGACGGCGCCCGCGGCGGAGGCCTCGCTGCTCCTCGCCTCGGACGACGAGGCCGTGTACCTGGTCACCGAGGACGGGAAGGTGCGCGCCGTCGGCCGGTCCGACGCCCGGGTCCGCTGGACCGTCGGGGTCGACGCGGACCTCCTCGCGGAGTCCCGCGCGCGCGGCCTCGCGGCGCACGGCCGGCTGGTCCTCACGGTGCCGGACGGGTCCGTCCTCACCCTCGACACGAAGACCGGCCGCACCGTCTGGCGGCTCCGCGACCAGGCCGAGGGCGCCCGGCCCAAGGTCGCCCTGTCCGACCGTCTCCTGTGCGTCAGCGGGAAGTACCTCTCGGCCGTCGACGTCGTGACCGGAAAGCAGGTGTGGCGGGCCGAGAACTTCAAGCCGCCCGAGGGCCAGGTGTTCTTCTGGGGCTCGCCGACCCTCCACGGCGAGCACCTGTACGTGTCCGCCAGGGAGGTGCTCCTCCGCTTCGACCTCCGGACCGGCAGGCCCTCCGACTGGCCCTACGCCGGCCTCGTCCAGTGCGATCCGCACGGTCCCCTCGTCGTCCAGGGCAACGGCCTGTGGTCGGTCGCCGTCAACAGGACCGAGGGCGGCATCAACGTCCTCAGCCTCGACCCGGAGAACGAGACGACCTGGGTGTTCCGGATCGTCAGGAACCCCGAGGCCTACTGGATCGAGGGCGACGCCGACCGCGTCGTCCTCATGGACGGCACGACCCTCACGGCCCTGCCGGTGTTCTGACCCGGCGACCCGGCGGGCACCCCGCCGAAGCTCCTCAAAAGGATCTTCGGGGAGATCACTGCGAGGAAGCCGAGAGGATCCGAGCAAGATCGCATTGCGATCCCTTTACCTTCCGTTGACCCTCGACGCGGACCCCGTTCACGGAACGTCACCGAGGCACCGGAATCCGTCAATGTGACGTGTGTCACCCACCGAGCCGTTCGGGAGTGGATATATCACCACAAGTCAGCCGCACAAAACGCGCCTTGATCACCGGAATGAGTGATTCAGGCTACGGACGGCGACCGAACGCCGTCCGGACGGTGTTCCGGGATCCGGAATTTCCGCAGGTCATGACGGGGCGTCCGATGTTCCACTTTGCCTTCCGGACGGCGCAATGGATCACTTCCACCACCACATTTCAGGAGCGTTGACAGGGGCCGTGACGGACTGTTGTATGAACGCGACCAAGGGGGCGGGATGGCAAAAGGTGGCCGACCGACGAGCCCGACGCATTGAGCGCGTCGCCAATTCCTTTTGCCATCTCCATCACGGGGAGAGATGCCATGAGCAAAATGAAGCAAACCCTTCCGCTCGTCGCCGCGGCCCTTGTCTTAACGACGGGAAGCTTCATCGGTCCCAGCTTCATACAGCCCGAGGCGGTGGCGGCGAGCAAGCCGGCCAATCCCACGACCACGACCACCACCACGACTCCGTCGCACCTCATCGGCACGCGCACGGCGGCGCGCACCCCCGCCGAACTGCTGACGCTCCTGGGCGAGCGGATCAAGGCCAAGGACGTCGAGGGGATCATCGCCCTGCACGAGCCCGAGGCGGCGATCGTCGACTACGACGGGTCGATCGTCCGGGGCCACGCGGCGATCCGGGCGTTCTACATCGAGTGGTTCAAGTTGGACCCCGTCCTCACCGTCAACCCGCTCCAGACCGTGGTCGCCGGAGGCTGGCGCACCTGGGACGGCAAGACGCGCGACCGCACCGCGTCCATCATGGGTGACTACTCCCTGACGCAGAACGCGGCCGACGGCACCCGCGAGACCTTCACCGGCGCCTTCTGCGACACCGTGAAGGAACAGTGGGACGGCTCCTGGCTCTACATCCAGGACAACCCGTACCCGCCGCACGGCGGACCGGCGCCCACGGCCGCCCACCACTGACCCGGCCGCCCCGGCGCCCCGGCCCGACGTCCCGACCCGCTTCGGCGTCCGGCCCGTCCCGGCGCCCCGGCCCGTCCTCGCCCGGCCGGCGGATCGGCGAACCCGGCACGCGCATTCCGCTCCGCCGTGCCGGGCGTCGAAAATCCTTGCATCACGTGCATTCCGAGGAAATTCCGGCTGCCCGCGGAAAGAAAGGAAATCCGCGGGCGGCCGGTCATCGGGAATTGATCGACGGACAGGCGCGTCGGCCGGCCGGAGGTTTGGAGCACATGTGAACGTCATCCCGCTCGAAGAATTACAGACCTCTACCGCACACCAGCAGCCCCCGTGGGAAGACCCCGCGGAAGTCGAGCGGGTCCGGGGGGCGCTGGCCGCCCTCCCCCCGCTCGTGGAGACGGAATCGCTGGACCGGCTCCGGCAGCGGCTCGCCGAGGTCGCCGCCGGCCGAGCGCAGGTGGTGCAGGCGGGCGACTGCGCGGAGGACCCCGCGGAATCCACCGCGGCGGACGCGGAGCGCAAGACCGGACTCCTCGACGAACTCGCCGGCGTCATGAACGCCGTCACCCGCCAACCGGTGGTACGGGTCGGCCGGATCGCCGGCCAGTACGCCAAACCCCGCTCGGCGCCGACCGAGACGGTCGGCGGCATCGAGATCCCCGTCTACCGGGGGCACCTGGTGAACGGTCCGGAGCCGGACCCGGAGGCCCGGCGCCCCGACCCCCGGCGCATGCTCGCCGGCTACCACGCCGCGAGCCGGCTCATGGCCCACCTCTGTCCGACACCGGAGGCACGCGCCGACCCGCCCGTCTGGACCAGCCACGAGGCCCTGCTCCTCGACTACGAGATCCCGATGCTGCGACCGGACCGGCAGGGCCGGCTCGCGCTCACCTCGACGCACTGGCCCTGGATCGGCGAGCGGACCCGGCAGCTCCGGGGAGCCCACGTCGCCCTGCTGGCCGACGTGGTGAACCCCGTGGCCTGCAAGGTCGGGCCGCGGACGACGGTCGCCGAGCTGCTCGGGCTCTGCGAGCGCCTCGATCCCGGGAAGGAACCGGGACGCCTCACCCTGATCGCCCGGATGGGCGCCGACGCGGCAGCCGGTCTGCTGCCGCCGCTGGTCCGGGCCGTGCGCGCCGCGGGACACCCGGTGATCTGGCTGGTCGACCCCCTGCACGGGAACACCGTGGCCACCTCCGACGGACGCAAGACCCGCGTCGTGGAGACGGTCGTCCGCGAGGTCACCGCCTTCCGGGACGCCGTGCGCGCGGCCGGCGGAACAGCGGGCGGGATCCACCTGGAGACCACCCCCGACCCGGTGACCGAATGCGCCGACACCCCGCACGACACCGGCCGGGTCGGCGACAAGTACACGACGCTGTGCGACCCGCGGCTCAACCCCCGCCAGGCGAGAGCCGTCGTGGCGGCCTGGCGGGAACGGACCGCGCGGGAACGGCCGGCGCGGAAGCAGACGAACCGAGTGGAGGGAGAAGCATGGCGGGCCTAGCCCCGATACCGGCCTATCCACTGCCGACGGCGGCCGAACTGCCCGCCGGTACGGCGAAGTGGACACCCGACCCGAGCCGCGCGGCCCTGCTCGTCCACGACATGCAGCGGTACTTCCTCGCGCCCTTCCCGCCGGAGACCCGCGACCCGCTGGTGCGCCACTGCGCCGACCTGCGGGAGCGGTGCGCGGGGCTCGGCGTCCCGGTGTTCTACACCGCCCAGCCCGGCGGCATGACGGACGAGGAACGCGGCCTGCTCAAGGACTTCTGGGGACCGGGCATGCGGGTCGACCCCACCGACCGCCAGATCGTCCCGGAGCTCGCCCCCGCGCCGGCCGACCGGGTGCTCACCAAGTGGCGCTACAGCGCGTTCTTCCGCTCCGACCTGCTGGAACAACTGCGCGCCCAGGGCCGCGACCAGCTGATCCTCTGCGGCGTGTACGCCCACGTCGGCGTGGTGGCGACGGCCCTGGAGGCGTTCACCAACGACATCCAGACGTTCCTGGTCGCCGACGCCGTCGGCGACTTCTCCGCCGACCACCACCGGCTGGCCCTCACGTACGCCGCCGCCCGCTGCGCGGTGGTCACGACCACGGAGGAGGTGTTCCGGTGAACCCCACGGAGCTGCTCCGGCGGGTGCTGGGCCCCGACCCGGGAGCCTTCGCCCTGCTGCACCGCCCCGAGAGCCTGGGCCCGGACCGGGTGGAGGTCCTGCTCGGCCGGGTCGGCACCCCGGCCCGGCTCGCCGACATCCCGGTGGCCGACCGGACCGGGCGGCCGGACGGGCCCCGGCACGAGACGCTGGTCCTGGTCCCCCACCGGCAGATCACCGAGCGCGGTTTCGCCGCCGCCGAGGACGGCTCGCCGCTGCTCGCGATGGAGGTCACCGACCAGGGGCTGATCAGCGTGCCCGACGTGCTCGACGCGCTGCCGGACGAGCCGATCGCCCTGACCGGCGGGCACTTCGACACCGACGACGAGGCCTACGCGGACACCGTCCGCGCCGTGCTCCGGGACGAGATAGGCACCGGGGAGGGCTCCAACTTCGTCATCAAGCGCTCGTTCGTCACCGGCATCGCCGGGTACTCGACGCGCAGCGCGCTCAGCCTGTTCCGCCGGCTGCTCACCCGGGAGAGCGGCGCCTACTGGACCTTCGTCGTCCACACCGGCGACCGCACCTTCGTCGGGGCCACGCCCGAACGCCACGTCAGCCTGCGCGACGGCGTCGCCGCCATGACCCCGATCAGCGGCACCTACCGCTACCCGGCCACGGGACCGGTCCTGTCGGAGGTCATGGAGTTCCTCACCGACGGCAAGGAGACCGACGAGCTGTACATGGTCCTCGACGAGGAGCTCAAGATGATGGCCCGGGTCTGCCGGGGCGGCGGCCGCGTGTCCGGGCCGTTCCTGCGGGAGATGGCCTGGCTCGCGCACACCGAGTACACCATCGAGGGGCACAGCGACCTCGACCCCCGGGACATCCTGCGGGAGACGATGTTCGCCCCCACGGTGACCGGCAGTCCGCTGGAGAACGCCTGCCGGGTGATCGCCCGCCACGAGCCCCGCGGCCGGGGGTACTACGGGGGCGTCGCGGCCCTCATCGGGCGCGACGCCGACGGCGCGCACACCCTGGACTCGGCCATCCTCATCCGTACCGCCGACATCCGGAGCCCGGACGCCGACGGCACCGGGCACGTCGAGGTCGGCGTCGGCGCGACCCTGGTCCGGCACTCCGACCCCGAGGCCGAGGTCGCCGAGACCCGCACCAAGGCCGCCGGGGTGCTCGCGGCGCTGGGCGCCGACGAGCGGCTCGACGGGCACCCGCTGGTCCGGGAGGCGCTGGGCAGGCGCAACGAGGCGATCGCGGGCTTCTGGCTCAGCGGGGCCGAGAACCGCGCGCGGCCCCATCCGGCGCTCGAAGGGCGCCGGGCGCTGGTCGTCGACGCCGAGGACACCTTCAGCGCGATGCTGGTCCACCAGCTGCGCGCCCTCGGACTGACCGTGGAGCTCGACGGCTTCGACGCCCCCCACCGCTTCGACGCCCACGACCTGGTCGTCATGGGCCCCGGCCCCGGCGACCCGCGGGACGCCGGGCACCCCAGGATGGCCGGACTCACCTCGTCCATCGAGGAGTTGCTGGACCGGCGGGCGCCGTTCCTGGCCGTCTGCCTCAGCCACCAGCTGCTCTGCCGGCGCCTCGGCCTCGAACTGCGGCGCCGGGACGTCCCGAACCAGGGCGTCCAGCGGGAGATCGACCTGTTCGGCTCGCGCGAACGCGTGGGGTTCTACAACTCCTACTCGGCCCGTGCGCGGACCGGCCGGCTGGAGTGCCCCGGCGTCGGCGAGGTGGAGGTCTGCCGCGATCCCGGCACCGGCGAGGTGCACGCCCTGCGCGGCCCGCACTTCGGCTCGGTGCAGTTCCACCTCGAATCCGTGCTCACCCGGGACAGCGGACGCGTCCTGACCGAGCTTCTCGTGCCACTGATGGAGACCGCGGAGGTACTGAGCGCATGAAAGCCACCATCGCCTGGTGGGACCTCGCCGGGTCCGGCCAGACCATCGACTCCCTGCGCGTCTACCTGCGCGACGAGGGCGTGGAGCCGTGGACGGAGGTCCCCGGCATGCGGCTGAAGTTCTGGATCTCCGATCCGGCGACCGACCGCTGGGGCGCCGTGATGCTGTGGGACTCCGACGCCGACCTGACGGCCCCGATGCCGCCCAACCGGGCCACCGAGCTCATCGGACGTCCGCCGGCCGTCCGGATGGTGTCCGACGTCGAGGCCGTCGTCGAGGGCGCCCACTCCGGCGGGCCGCTCGAAGGCGGTCTGGCCTACGACGCGGCCGGGACGGCACCGTGAGCGCCCCGGCCCGGCCCCGGGCCGCCGAGGAGTTCACCACCCCGCCCGCCGAACCGATGGCGCTGCTCAAGGCCTGGTTCGACGGCGCCGTCGCGGACGCCGTCCGCGAGCCGGGGGCCCTGGCGCTGGCCACCGTCGACGCCCACGGCGACGTCTCCGGCCGGATCGTCCAGACGCTGGAGATCCGGGCGACGGGCCTGGTGTTCACCAGCCACACCGACAGCCGCAAGGGCCGGGACCTGGCGGAGTCGGGCCGGGCGTCCGGGGTCTTCTACTGGCGCGAGGCCGGCCGCCAGGTGAGCGTGAGCGGCCAGGCCCGCCCGCTGCCCGGGGCCGAGTCCGACGCCCTGTGGGCGGCGCGGCCCGTCTCCACGCACCCGATGTCGGTGCTCGCGCACCAGAGCGCGCCGCTCCTGGACGAGGACGCGCTGCGCGAGCGGGCCCGGGAACTGGCCCGGGACGGCACGGCGCTGCCCCGGCCCGACCGCTGGGTGGGCTACCTGCTGGAGCCCGCGTCGGTGGAGTTCTGGCAGATCGAACCGGAGGACCGGTTGCACCGGAGGCTGCGTTACGAGCGCGACGGTTCCGGCTGGCGTACGAGCCGGCTCCAACCGTGAACGTGCTCCGGACCGTGCACCCGAGAGGAAGAAAGGCAAGTCGATGTGTGGAATGACGGGCTGGGTCTCGTTCGACCGGGACCTGACGCAGCAGCGCGCGCGGCTGGAAGCGATGACGGAGACCATGGCCTGCCGGGGCCCGGACGCCTGCGGCAACTGGCTCGACCGGCACGCGGCGATCGGGCACCGGCGGCTGGCGGTCATCGACCTCGAAGGCGGCGCCCAGCCCATGGTGGTGCCCACCGACGACGGCCCGGTGACCATCACGTACACCGGTGAGGTCTACAACTACACGGAGCTGCGCGCCGAGTTGCTGCGCCGCGGCCACCGGTTCCTGACCCGCAGCGACACCGAGGTCGTGCTCCACGGCTACCTGGAGTGGGGCGAGGGGGTCGCCGAACGGCTCAACGGCATGTTCGCGTTCGCCGTCTGGGACTCCCGGGTCGAGAAGCTGGTCATGATCCGCGACCGGATGGGCGTCAAGCCGCTCTACTACTACGCCACCGACGACGGGGTGATCTTCGGCTCCGAGCCGAAGGCGATCCTCGCCAACCCGCTGGCGGACCGCGCCGTCGACCTCGCCGGACTGCGGGAGCTGGTCAGCTTCACCCAGACGCCGGGCAGTTCCGTGTGGTGCGGCATGAACGAGGTGCTCCCGGGCGGCCTGGTCACCGTCGACCGCTCCGGACTGCGCGAGCACCGCTACTGGACGCTGCCCACCCGCCCGCACACCGACGACCTGAAGACCACCGTCGCCACCGTGCGCGAACTGCTCGAGGACATCGTCGCCCGCCAGGTGGTCTCCGACGTCCCGCGCTGCACCCTGCTCTCCGGCGGTCTGGACTCCAGCGTGATCACCGCCCTGGCCGCCGCCGAGCTGGGCCGGCCCGGCGGGGACGGCGAGAAGGTGCGCAGCTTCGCGGTGGACTTCGTCGGGCGGGAGGACGACTTCGTCGCCGACGAACTGCGGGGCACGACGGACGCCCCGTACGCGCTCGAGGTCGCCTCGCACGTCGGCTCCCGGCACGAGGCGATCGTGCTCGACCACGCCGCGATCGCCGACCCGGACGTGCGCCGGGCCGTCATCACCGCGCGGGACAGTCCGCTCAGCCTCGGCGACATGGACGCCTCGCTCTACCTGCTGTTCCAGGCCATCCGCCGGCAGTCCACCGTCGCCCTGTCCGGCGAGTCCGCCGACGAGGTCTTCGGCGGGTACCGGTGGTTCCACCAGCCGGAGGTCCAGGCCGCGCAGACCTTCCCCTGGATGGCGGTCTTCGTCAGCGGGGCGCGGGCGCAGGTGTCCGACCGCTTCAACGCCGACATCACCGCCGCCCTCGACCTGCCCGCGTACATCCGCGACCGCTACTCCGACGCGGTCGGCGAGGTCGAGCGGGCCGAGGGCGAGAGCGACCACGAGATGCGGATGCGGGTGATGTGCCACCTGCACCTGACGCGCTTCGTGCGGATGCTCCTGGAGCGCAAGGACCGGATCAGCATGGCCGTCGGGCTGGAGGTCCGGGTCCCCTTCTGCGACCACCGGCTCGTCGAGTACGTCTACAACACCCCGTGGTCGATGAAGACCTTCGACGGCCGGGAGAAGAGCCTGCTCCGCGCCGCGACCGCGGACCTGCTGCCGCGGTCGGTGCTGGAGCGGGTGAAGGCCCCCTACCCGGCCACGCTGGACCCGCACTACACCCATGCGCTCCTCCAGCAGTCCAAGGAGCTGCTCACGACCGACGACCCGGTCTTCGCCCTGGTCGACCGCGGCCGGCTGGAGGAGATCACCCGGCACGACCCGGCCACCATGCCGATCGACGTCCGCAACGGCATGGAGCGCGTGCTCGACCTGAGCACCTGGCTGGACGTCTACCGGCCGGAGCTGCGGCTCTGACGCGGCCGCGGCCGGTCACGGCCGCGCGCCCCGCGTCACCGCCCACGCCCGCACCACG
Source organism: Streptomyces cinereoruber (assembly GCF_009299385.1). NCBI lineage: Bacteria > Bacillati > Actinomycetota > Actinomycetes > Kitasatosporales > Streptomycetaceae > Streptomyces > Streptomyces cinereoruber. The sequence continues at coordinate 3,577,552 of NZ_CP023693.1, forward strand.
GATGGAGGAGTACGAGATGGGAACGGAAGACACCCGGCCCGAGGGGTTCGGGACCGACCTCGACCTGCGCGCCCGGCACCGTGCCGTCGTCGCGGACTACATGAGCCGCAAGGGCGAGAACCGGCTGACGCGCTACCTGCTCTTCACCGAGGACGGCAGCGCCGGCCTGTGGACCAGCGACACCGGCGAACCGGTCGACTCCCACGGGCACGAGAAGCTCAAGGCGCACGGCGAGTGGTCGCTGCGCATGTTCCCCGACTGGGAGTGGAAGAACGTCGAGATCTTCGACACGCAGGACCCCAACCGGTTCTGGGTCGAGTGCGACGGCGAGGGGAAGATCCTCTACCCGGCCTATCCGCCCGGCCACTACCGGAACCACTTCATCCACTCGTTCCTGCTGGAGGACGGGCGGATCAAGCAGCAGCGCGAGTTCATGAACCCGTTCCAGCAGCTGCGCGCGCTGGGCATCGAGGTGCCGAGGATCGACCGCGGCGGCATCCCCACCTAGGGCCGGACAAGCCTCGGGGCCCGTCCGACCCCGATCACCGGAGAGGCCCCGGGGGTCCCGCCCCGGGCCCTCCGGCCGGCCCGCCCGTACACATCCACAGCAAGGAGCATCAGGTGGCATCTCGGCTCAACCCGTACATCGCCTTCGACGGGAACGCCAGGGAGGCGATGGAGTTCTACCACGAGGTCCTCGGCGGCAAGCTGGAGCTGGGCACCTTCGCCGACTTCGGCTCGTCGGAGTCGCCCGACGCCGACAGGATCATGCACGCCACGCTCACCACCGCCGACGGCTTCACGGTGATGGCCTGGGACGTCCCGGAGCGGGTCCCCTTCGACCCGGGCACCAACGTCGCGCTCTACCTCGGCGGCGACGACCCCGGCCTGCGCGAGTACTTCGAGGGGCTGTCCGCCGGCGGCACCGTGGCGATGCCCCTCAGGAAGCAGATCTGGGGCGACGAGGCCGGCACGCTCGTCGACAGGTTCGGCATCACCTGGATGTTCAACATCACCGGGACGCGGTCCTGAGACCGCCCGGTGCGGGGCGGCGCCGTCGGGGCGCCGCCCCGCGCCGGGGGCGACCCGTGTCGCCCGAAAACCTCTGTCGTGCCGCGGGACCCCGCGGCGAAGCGGGCCGACCGGATCCGGTCGGCGGGTCGGAATGGTGAGGTCTCCATGACAGTCGACGTGCAGACCACGCGGGACGTGGTCGACATCATCACCGGGGGCTGGAGGGCACAGGCCCTCTACACCGCCGTCAAACTCGGACTGCCCGACCACGTCGAGGCGGGTCTCGGCACCGACGCCGAGCTGGCGAAGGCGACCGGGGCGAGCGAGGGGGGCGTCCACCGCCTGATGCGCCTGCTGGTGGCCATGGGCATATTCGAGGGCGACGGCTCCACCGGCTACCGCGGCACCCGGGTGAGCGCCGCCCTCATCGAAGGCCCCGGCTCCCTGGGCGACATGTGCCTGCTGTACGGCGAGGAGTTCTACTCCGCCTGGGGCCACGCCCACCACGCCATCGGCACCGAGAGCTCGGGGTTCGAGGTGGCCTACGGCCGCCCGTTCTACGACCACCTGGGGCAGGACGCGGCCGTCGCCCGCCGGTTCCAGGCCACCATGAACACCGCCAGCATGTTCTTCCACCGGGTGCCCGAGGTCTTCGACTTCTCCGGGAAGAGGGTCGTGGACGTGGGCGGCGGCGGCGGGCAGCTGCTCGCCACGATCCTGGAGGCCGTGCCGGACGCCCGGGGCACGCTCTTCGACCGCGAGCACATGATGCCCAAGGCGCGGGAGCACCTGGTCGCCGCCGTCGGCCCGGACCGGGTCGAGCTGGTGCCGGGCGACATGTTCCGGAGCGTCCCTGAGGGCGGCGACGTGTACGTCCTGTGCCGCGTGCTGGCCGGCCACGACGACGAGGCCGTCGTCCGCGTCTTCGAGCACTGCCGGCGCGCCATGGCGGACCCCTCCTCCCGGCTGCTGATCCTCGACCGGTTCGTCGCGGACGAGAACCCCACCGTGCTGCCCTCCCTGTGGGACCTGCACCTCCTGGTGACGACGGGCGGCGAGCACCGCACCGTCGACAGGATCACCCGGCTCCTCGGCCGGGCAGGCATGGAGATCGCCGGGACCGCGGAGCTGCCCATGGAGACGACCGCCCTGATCGTCGCACCGCGCCCCGCGTAACGAGAGGAGGAGACCTCGGTGTTCAAGCTGGCAACGATCGGCGTCTACGGATTCGACGGCGATTCCTTCCTGGAACGACTGCGGCTGGCGGACGTGCGCCTGCTGCTCGACGTGCGGCAGCGCCGCGGGGTCCGCGGACCGGACTACGCCTGGGCGAACTCGCTCCGGCTGCAGGCGGCCCTCGCCGGGGCCGGGGTCGCCTACCGGCACCACCGCGAGCTCGCCCCGACCACCGAGCTGCGCCACCTCCAGTACGCGGAGGACGACCGCCAGGGGGTCGGCAAGCGCTCGCGGCGCGAGCTCGCGCCCGAGTACACCCGGCGCTACACCGCCGAGATCCTCGACCCGGCCGACCTCGACCCGGTCCTGGAGGAGCTGCCGGACAGCGGTGTCGCGGCGCTGTTCTGCGTCGAGCGGGACCCCGAGGCGTGCCACCGGTCGCTGATCGCCGGCCGGCTGGCCGAGCGGCACGGCGTCACCGTCGAGCACCTGAGGCCGCTGTGACGGGCGACGTCCTGCGGGCCGGTCCGGCGCGGCCGAGGATCGCGGTGTTCGCCGGGCCGACGGCGACGATCCTGAACACCCCGGACCTGGTCACGTCGAACAAGGCCCGCGCGCGCCACGGCCTTCCGCTCCGTCCGGACCGCCGCGACGTCCTGCGCCCCCAGCGGCTCGCGGCGCCCGCGACGCTGTACGTCGAGGCGTTCAGCGCGCACCCGCTCGAAGGGGACGCGGCGGACCTGTACGCCCCGCCGGACGGCTGGCTCGACGGGGACGGCGCCTTCCACGCCGAGCGTCCGCCCGGTGACGCCACCGCGGTGTACGTGGTCGAACTCGACCCGTCCGACGGCCTCTACCCGCTCCCCTACATGGCGCGGCAGGCGGACGGATCGGCCTGGGAGGAGACCTCGGCGTCCCCGTACGCGCCGCCGGAGGCGGCCCGCCAGACCTTCTACCCGGACGCCCGCCGCCTCTACGAGGAGATCGAGCGGTTCGGCCTCGCCGACCACGGCACCCCCGTCGAGCTGCGGTCCCTCGCCGACTTCGCGTTCTTCCGCGCCGCCCCGTCCGGCGGCCCCACCGCGGGCCCCGGATCCGAGCGCCTCGGGCGGGACTTCTTCGTCTACTACCCGTACCACCTCCAGAGCGAGCCGGGCCTGGCGGAGCTCGCCCGGGCGACCAACCAGGTCCAGGAGGTCCTCGCCACGGGCGAGTTCGCCGGGGTGCAGTGGCTGGAGGGGAGCCCGACCGTCGACGAGACCCTGTACTGGCTCGGGCTGCTGATCGACACGAAGGTGCCGCTGGTCGGGCACGCGGCGCAGCGCCGCCACCAGTCCCTGAGCGCCGACGGCGACCGCAACGTGGTGGACGGCGTGAAGTACATCGCGTCGGGCGTCGCCCTGGACGAGCGGGGCGAGGACCGCGTCGGCGCCTGCGTGATCGTCGACGAACTCGTCTACTCGGCCCGGGACGTGACGAAGGTCGACGCCCGGCCGGGCGGCTACGAGGTCACCGGCGGCCACGGGGGGGTGGTCGCCGACCTCGGCGGCTACGGCCCCCCGCAGCTCACCTACCTGCCGGCCCGCAGGCACACCCACCGCTCGGAGCTGCGCCTCACCGTGCTCCCCGAGCGGGTGACCGGCGTGACCGGACGCCTGGACACCGGCGTGACCACGCTCGACGTCCGGACGAAGGACGACGGGGGCCTCGTGCCGGAGGCCGTGCCGTACGTGTCGATCACCAAGTACAGCCGGTACGCGGCGACCGGGACCGGCACCGACGATCCGCCCGTCGCCGAGGAGGAGGTCGAGATCCTGGCCCGGATCGACGCCAACCTCGCCCGCGCGCCGCTGTCGGGCTTCGTCTGCGAGGGCATGTCGCCGTTCGGGATGGCCGATCCGACGAGGAACGCGGCGCTCGGCGTCGCCGTCTTCGCCGGCATGCCGGTGGTCCGCACGGGCCGCGGCAACACCGGGGGCATGGCCTACCGCACCGATCCGACGTTCGTCTCGGGCAACAACCTGACGGCCACCAAGGCGCGCCTGCTGCTCATGGCCGCCCTGCTCAGGTTCGGCGCCCTGCCCCCGGCCGCGGACCCCTTCCGCCCGACCCCCGACGAGCGCGCGGCCACCGAGAAGGCGGTCGCCCGCTACCAGGACCTCTTCGACACCCACTGACCCTCCCCCGACGCCCCTGACGCCCTCCTTGGAGAACGGAACCCATGGGTACGTACGAGTACGTGGTGGCCGACGTCTTCACCGACGTCCCGCTGGAAGGAAACCCGACCGCGGTCTTCCTGGACGCCTCCGGCCTCTCCGCCGAGCGCATGCAGCGGATCGCGCGGGAGATGCAGCTGTCCGAGACCGTCTTCGTCCTCCCCGCCGAGGGGGACGGCGACGTGCGGGTCCGCATCTTCACCCCGGTGAACGAGCTGCCGTTCGCCGGACACCCCACCCTGGGCACGGCCGTGGTGCTCGGCGAGACGCACCCGGGGAAGGACCTCCGGATGGAGACCGCCAGGGGCACCGTGGTCTTCGAACTGGAGCGGGACGACGACGGGCGCACCGTCGCGGCCGGCATGTGGCAGCCCCTGCCCGTCTGGGGGCCCTACGACCGCGCGGACGAGCTGCTCACCGCCCTCGACCTGACGGACACCGGCAGCACCCTGCCGGTCGAGGTCTACGACAACGGGCCGCGGCACGTGTTCGTCGGCCTGGACGGCGTGCCCGCGCTCTCCGCCCTGGAGCCGGACCAGCGGATCCTCGCGAGGCTGCCCGACATGGCGGCCAACTGCTTCGCCGGATCCGGCACCCGGTGGCGGCTGCGCATGTTCTCGCCCGCCTACGGCGTGGTGGAGGACGCGGCCACCGGCTCGGCCGCGGGCTCGCTCCCCGTACACTTGGCCCGGCACGGACTGATCCCGTTCGGGGAGTGGATCGAGATCCGCCAGGGGGTCGAGATGGGGCGCCCCTCCACGATGCGCGCCCGCGCGACGGGGACACCGGAACGGATCGAGTCGGTCCAGGTGGCGGGGTCCGCCGTGGTCGTCGCCCGGGGCACGCTGTACGCGTAGCCGCCGGGGACGTACGACCGACCTGTCCACGGAGGAAGGGCCGCCGCGCGTGTCCATCAGATCATCGTCCCCCGACCGTTCCGGGCACCACGGCGTGCCGCGTACCGAAGGGCGGGGGGAGTGAGGGCCGCCGAGGACGACGGGCTGTTCGCGTTACCGGCGCCGGACGGCCCCCCGCCCGCACGGGCGGACGACCCGCCCCCCGCGGAGCCCGCGGGGGCGGGCGGGCCGCTGGCGGCGCGGATGCGGCCGCGCACGCTCGCCGAGTTCGTCGGCCAGACGCACCTGCTGGGTCCCGGCGCGCCGCTCCGGCGCCTCGCGGAGGGCGGGGAGGCGGTGTCGGTACTGCTCCACGGCCCGCCCGGCACCGGGAAGACCACCTTCGCGCGCCTGCTCGCCGGCGCCGCCACCCGGCACTTCGTCGCCCTCTCGGCGCTGTCCAGCGGGGTCAAGGAGCTGCGCGACGCGATGACCGAGGCGCGCCGCCGCCAGGGCCGCCAGGGCCGGCAGACCGTGCTGTTCGTCGACGAGGTGCACCGCTTCTCCCGGACCCAGCAGGACGCGCTCCTCGGCGCCGTCGAGGACAGGCTCGTGCTGCTCGTCGCCGCCACCACGGAGAACCCGTCGTTCTCGGTGGTGTCCCCGCTGCTCTCGCGCCTGCTGGTGCTGCGGTTCCGGCACCTGACCGAGGACGAGCTCCGCGCGCTGCTGCGCCGGGCGGTGCGGGACGAGCGCGGCCTCGACGGCGCGGTCACCCTGTCCCCGGAGGCCGAGGACGCCCTCGTGCGCCTCGCGGCCGGCGACGCGCGGAGCGCGCTGACCGCGCTGGAGGCGAGCGCCGACGGGGTGACGGGCACCGGCGGCACGGTGGTCGACGTACCGGCCGTGGAGCGGGCCGTCGCCGAGACGACCGTGCGCTACGACCGGCAGGGCGACCAACACCACGACGTGGTCAGCGCGTTCATCAAGTCGATCCGCGGCTCGGACCCCGACGCCGCGCTGCACTACCTGGCGCGCATGCTCGTGGCCGGGGAGGACCCGCGGTTCGTCGCCCGGCGGCTGGTGGTGCACGCCAGCGAGGACGTCGGCCTCGCCGACCCCACGGCCCTGCAGGCCGCCGTGGCCGCGGCGCAGACGGTCCAGCTCGTCGGCATGCCCGAGGCGCGCCTCGCCCTGGCCCAGGCCACCGTGCACCTGGCCACGGCACCGAAGTCGATCGCGGTGCTCACCGCGATCGACGAGGCGATGTCCGACGTACGGGCGGGCGCCGTCGGCGAGGTCCCCGCCCACCTGCGGTACAGCCGGTACGCGGGCGCGAAGGAACAGGGCAACGGCGTCGGCTACCGCTATCCCCACCGGAGGCCCGAGGGGGTGCTGGAGCAGCAGTACCCGCCGGACGAGCTGGTGGGGAAGGACTACTACCGCCCCACGGAGCACGGCGGGGAGCGCACCCTGCGCGAACGCCTGACCCGGCTCCGCCGCGCCGTCCGCGGCGGCGGCCCCGGTGGCTCCGGCGGTTCCGGAGGTTCCGGTGGTCCCGACGGGGAGCGGTAGGCGCCGGGAGCGCACCGAAGCGCCGGCCCCGTGTCCACGGGGCCGGCGCTCCGAAGGGCGTCACGCGACGGCGGTGCCCTCCAGCTCGATCATCTGACCGGGGATGGCCAGGCGCGTCACGCCGAGCATGGTGGTGGTCGGCGCGACGCCGGCGGCGCCCAGGCGGCCCGCCAGTACGCCGTAGTGCTGGAAGAGGAGGTCGACGTCGGTCGTGTAGACGTTCAGCCGGACGAGGTTCGCCAGGGACATGCCGGCCTCGGAGAGGACCGCCTCGATGTTGTCGATGCTCAGCGCCAGCTGGGCGGCCATGTCGCCCTCGTGCTCCGGCCTGCCTTCCTTGCTCATCGCCGTCTGACCGGAGATGTACAGGGTGCGCGAGTGCCCGGAGACGACCTCACCCTGGTTGAAGCCCATCTCGACCGACCACGACACCGGGTTGACCGCGTTACGTTCCATTGCCGCACCTGCTCCGTTCGGTTCACTGACACTACGGACGCCCATCGACCCGGCAGCCGCCGGGAACTGGCGTCGTGCGAAGGAGCCTGCCAACAAAACGTGACACCTATGGTCATGTATTTCGTTAGTGTTTTCTCATGCGCGCCGACCGGCTGGTCTCCCTGGTCCTCCTGCTGCGCCGGCACGGGCGGATGACCGCGGACGCGCTCGCCCGTGAGCTGGAGGTCTCCACGCGGACGGTGCTGCGCGACATCGAGGCGCTGTCCGTGGCCGGCGTCCCGGTCTACGCCGAGCGCGGCCGGCACGGCGGATTCGCGCTGCTGCCCGACTTCCAGACGACGCTCACCGGGCTGAACCACGACGAGGCGCTCGCCCTGCTGGTCGCCGGATCGCGGCGCGGCGCACAGGTCTTCGGCCTCGGCTCGGCGCTCGCCTCGGCCATGCTCAAGGTGGTCGACGCCCTGCCCGAGAACCTGCGGGACGACGCGGCCGGAGCGGCGCAGCGCCTGCTCGTCGACCCGGAGACCGACCTCCTCTCGCGCCGGGTGGCCCCCGAGGAGCTGTCCGACGCCGTCGTGGCCGAGGTCCGGCGCGCGGTGCTCGCCGGACACCGGCTGCGCATCCGCTACGAGGCCGTGGGCCAGGCCCCGAAGTGGCGCACCGTGGATCCGATCGGCCTGGTCACCGTGCGCGAGCAGGGCTATCTGCTGGCCAGGCGGGCCGACGAGGACCGCACGTACCGGCTGTCGCGCGTCCTGGCCGCCGAGGAGCTCGACGAGCCCGCGCGGCGCCCGGACACGGTCGATCTGGACCGGGCCTGGCAGGAGCGCAACGCGCGGTTCCGGACCGGCGGCGACAAGGTCGCCGTGCTCGTCCGGGTCAAACCGTCGCGCCGCGAGCACCTGGTCGGCACCGCCCTCGCCGTCTGCGCCGAGGAGACCGACGCGGACGGCTGGATACGCCTGAACGTGATCTTCCAGGACTCCCGCCACGCCGAATGGGCCCTGTGGCAGCACGCCGTCGACGCGGAGGTCCTCGCCCCCCAGTGGCTCCGCACGACCCTGCACGAACGCGCCGTCACGATCGCCGCCCGCTACGCCCGCCCCGACGCGCCCCCGCACCGCCCCGCACGGCCCGACCGGGGCCGGGCCGGTCGGCAAGAGGGGTACTAGCACCCCTGAGATCCGTGCGGCCGATCGTCATGCTGAGAACACAGCGAGACAGCGGCAAGTGCGAAGTGAGGGCGGGAAATGAATGCACGCACGGGCGAGATCGAGAAGACCGGCCGGAGCCTCGGTGGTTCCGTGGCGATGATGCTGCGGGGCGTGGCCCTGACGGGTTTGGCGATCTACGAGGCGCTGCTGCTCCTGTGGGTGTCGCTCATCGTCTGCCTCTGCCTCGTCGGTATCGGAATCCCGCTCCTGCCGGGCGCGTTGAACGCGGTCCGCAAGGACGCGCGAACCCAGCGCAGGCTGGCCGGGGAATGGTCCGGCATCCGGGTCGCGTCCTCGCACCTGCCCGAACCGGCCACTCCCCCCGGCCCGGCCTGGAAGCGGGCCCATCGGATGCTCGGTGACGGCGCCACCTGGCGGGACCTGCTCTGGGCCCTGGTCAACCCGCTGGTCGGCCCCCTGATGGCGCTCCTCCCCGCGGCCGCGGTCGTGGGCGGACTCTGGGGCCTGAGCCTCACGTTCCTGTGGGACGGCCTGCCCGAGTCCTGGAACGGCGTCTGGTTCACCTTCATCCCCGTGAACAGCCAGACCACGGCGATCCTGGCGGGGGCCCTCGGCCTCGTGGAGCTCGCGGCCGGCCTGACCCTGCTGCCCCGCCTGATGCTGCCGCTGCACGGCCGCTGGGTGCGCCTGATGCTGGGCTCCACCCGTGCCGCGCTGACCAACCGTGTCGAGCACCTCGCCAGCACCCGTTCCGACGCCATGGACATGAACGCCACCGAACTGCGCCGGATCGAGAGGGACCTGCACGACGGTGCCCAGGTGCGTCTCGTGGCCCTGGGCATGACCCTCTCCGCCGCCGAGTCCCTGGTCGAGCGGAACCCCGAGGCCGTACGTGCCCTCCTCGCCGAGGCCAAGGACAACTCGGCCAAGGCCCTGAACGAACTCCGCGACCTGGTGCACGGCGTACACCCGCCGCTGCTCGCCGACCGGGGCCTGGTGGACGCCATCCGCACCCTCGGCCTGGAACTCCCCCTGCGGGTCCACGTCACCGGCTCGATTCCCGGCCGGCTGCCGGCCCCGGTGGAGTCCGCCGCGTACTTCGCCATCGCCGAGCTGCTCAGCAATGTCACCAAGCACGCCAAGGCCTCCGAGGCCACCGTCGACATCCGGTACTCCGACCACAGCCTGCGGGTCGCCGTCCACGACGACGGTGTCGGCGGCGCCGACCCCCGCAACGGCACCGGCCTGGCCGGGGTCGAGCGCCGGCTGGCCGCCTTCGACGGCCTCCTCGTGGTCACCAGCCCGCTGGGCGGCCCCACTTCGGCCGCCTTCGAGATCGCCTGCGAACTCCTCAGCGGTTCCGCGACCGACGACGTCCCGGCGACCTGACCCCCGGCTCCGCTCCACTCCGCTCCAGGAAACGACATGTGCCCGACGCTCTTACCACCGACCGAAGGACCTCTCGACATGCCGGTCAGCAATCGCCACTTCGCCTCGCGGATGGGGCGCTGGGGCGCCACCCATCCGTGGACGGCCATCCTCCTCTGGCTGGTCGTGGTCGTGGGCGCCTTCTCCATCGGCACCGTGATCGAGACCAAGCAGGCCACCAACCAGGACCTGCTGGTCGGCGAGGCCGCCGAAGCCGCCCGGCTCATCGAGGAGAACGGGCTGCGGAACCCCGCCGCGGAGAACATCCTGATCGGCACCCGCGCCGACCGGGCGACCGCCGCGCAGACGGCCGAGCGGACCGCCGCGGCCACCGAGCTGCGCCGACGGCTGGCGGCCCTCCCCGAGGTCGCCTCGGTGAGCGACCCGATCGGCTCGCCGAACGGCAGGGCACTGCTGCTCCAGGTCTCGATGAAGGGTGACGCCGACACCGCCGCGGACCGGGTGACCCCGCTCCTGACGGCCACCGCCGACACCCAGAAGCAGCACCCCGGCCTTCTCATCGAGCAGGCCGGCGACGCGTCCGTCAAGCACGACTTCCAGGAGTGGCTCGCCAAGGACCTCCAGAAGGCGACCGTGATCAGCGTCCCCGTGACCCTGGCGATCCTGCTCCTCATCTTCGGCGCGCTCGTCATGGCCGGTGTGCCGGTACTGCTCGGCCTGATGGCGGTCGCCTCGACGATGGGCCTGTGGGCCCTGGCCTCCCATCTCGTGCCGGACCCCGGCATGGTGACGGACGTGATCGTCCTGATGGGCCTCGCGGTCGGTGTCGACTACTGCCTCTTCTACCTGCGCCGCTACCGCGAGGAGTGCGCCAACGGCTACGACCCGGCCTCCGCGGTCGGCATCGCGGCCGCCACCTCCGGTCACTCCGTGATGGTCTCCGGGATCGCGGTGATCGTCTCCGCCGCGGGCCTCTACCTCTCCGGTGACGTGATGCTGGCCTCCATGGCCACCGGAGCGATCATCGTGGTCGCCGTCGCGATGGTCTCCGCGGTCACCGTCCTCCCCGCCCTGCTGGTCAAGCTCGGCCGTGCCGTCGACCGCCCCCGCGTCCCGCTCGTTCGGCGGCTCTCGCAGCGCAACGGAACCCCCCGTGTGTGGGGATTCCTCCTCCGCCCCGCCACCCGGCGCCCGCTGATCTCCCTCGTCGTCGCCGTCGGCGGCCTGGTGGCCCTGGCGCTGCCCGCCCTGGACATGAACCTGAAGGCCACGCAGGTCGACGACTTCCCCCGCTCGCTGAGCACGATGCGGACCTACGACCGCCTGGTCGACGCGTTCCCCTCCACCGCGAACACCGACACCGTCGCCGTACGGGTTCCGGCCGGCGAGAGCGAGCAGCTGCGCGCCCGGATGACCCGGCTGTCCGAGTCCGTCCGGCAGGACCCCCTGTTCGCCACGGACAGCCCGCCCCGGATCCGCTACTCCGCGGACGGCCGCGGCGCGGTCCTGGAAGCCGGCACGCCGACCGCCCCGGGCACCGACCCGGCCCGTGACTCCGTCACCCGCCTGCGCGCCGACCTGGTACCGGACGCGCTGCGGGGCGTGCCGGGCGTCGAGTACGCCGTGGGCGGGGCGCAGGCCGAGGACATGGACTACACGTCCAACCTCAACAGCCGGCTGCCCCTGGTGATCGGGGGCGTGTTCGCGCTGACGTTCCTGATCATCCTGCTCGCCTTCCGCTCGGTGGTCGTGGCCATGACCACCGTGGTGCTGAACCTGCTGTCCGTCGCCGCCTCGTTCGGCTTCCTCTGCCTGGTCTTCCAGCGGAACTGGGCCGAGGACCTGCTGGACTTCACCTCGACCGGGCACGTGGTGTCCTGGGTGCCGATCCTGCTGTTCGTGATCCTGTCCGGGCTCTCGCTCGACTATCACGTCTTCGTGGTCAGCCGGATCAGGGAGAGCGTGGTCGCCGGCATGACGACGAAGAACGCGGTGGTGGACGGGATCACCCGCACCGCCGGTGTCGTGACCGGGGCCGCGGCGGTCATGGTCGCGGTGTTCGCCACCTTCGGCACGCTGACCTTCATCGAGATGAAGCAGATCGGCGTCGGTCTCGCGGTGGCGATCGTCATCGACGCGACGATCATCCGGATCTACGTCCTGCCCGCCGCGATGACCCTCCTCGGCCGGGCCAACTGGTGGCCGTCGCGGACCGGCCCCTCCGGCAGCCTCCCCGAGTCGCGGCGCTCCGCGGAGACGTTCCGGGACACGGCCCGCGTCTGATCCGCACGCGGCGGGCCGGCGGCCCGGTCGGGGCGGGGACCCCACGGTCCCCGCCCCGCGCCCTCGATCAGCCGTCCGTCAGCCTCGCGTCAGTGCCCATCAAGCATAGTGGTCACGGAAGTTGACCACGACGGACAGACAGGACGACCGAAGATGAGCAACCCGTTCGACGATTCCGAAGGCACCTTCCACGTGCTGGTCAACGACGAGAACCAGCACAGTCTGTGGCCGTCCTTCGCCGAGGTGCCCGCGGGCTGGCGCCCGGTGCTGAGCGATGCCGCTCGCGAGGACGCCGTGCGCTACGTGGAGGAGAACTGGACCGACCTCCGCCCGCTGAGCCTCGTCGAGCACGGGGCCTGATCCCGTGACGGCTCACGCACCGGCGGCGATCGAGGCCGAGGGCCTCCGCAAGAACTACAAGGACCACGAGGTCCTCAAGGGGATCGACCTCCACGTCCCCGCGGGCACCGTGCTCGGGCTCCTCGGCCCCAACGGGGCCGGCAAGACGACGACCGTCCGCATCCTCAGCACGCTGCTGCGGCTCGACGGAGGACGCGCCACGGTGTGCGGTGTCGACGTGTCGAAGCACCCCCGCGAGGTGCGCCGGAGGATCGGCCTCTCGGGCCAGTACGCCGCCGTGGACGAGGAACTGTCCGGACGGGAGAACCTGGTCCTGCTCGGCCGACTGCTCCATCTGGGCACCCGGGCCGCCCGCGCCAGGGCCGAGGAGATGCTGTCCCGGTTCCATCTGACCGATGCGGGCGACAGACCGCTGCGGGAGTACTCGGGCGGCATGCGGCGCAGGCTGGACCTGGCGAGCACCCTGGTGGGCAGCCCGCGGGTCATCTTCCTGGACGAGCCGACGACCGGCCTCGACCCGAAGAGCCGGCTGGATCTGTGGGCCGTCGTACGGGAGCTCGTGGCGGAGGGCGTCACCGTCCTGCTGACCACGCAGTACCTCGAAGAGGCCGACGAGCTCGCCGACCGCATCGCGGTGATCGACAAGGGCCGGGTGGTCGCCGAGGGTTCCGCCGACGAACTCAAGCGCAAGGTGGGCGAGGAGCGCCTGGAGATCACGGTCACCGACCCCGCCGACCTCCCCGCGGCGCTGACCGCGCTGAACGGGGTACTGACCGGAGAGCTGACCCGGGACGACCAGAGGGGGGTCCTCGGCATCGAGCTGAGGGACGGACTGGCCGGCATCGCCGGTGCGGCGGCCGCACTGCACCGGGCGGGCATCCCCGTGTCCGACTTCGCCCAGCGGCGGCCCTCGCTGGACGAGGTGTTCCTGACGCTGACCTCCCACCGGGCGGCGTAGCCGGATGCCGGAGCGGGCAGCGGTCACGTGCCTGGTGCTGTGGGCGCCCGCGCTCGACCGCGCCGGGCTCCGCGGGCTCATGTCGGCCGAGGAGCGGGCCCGGTACGAGCAGTTCTCGGAGCCCTCCGACCGGGCGCGGTTCGCCTCGGCGCGGGCTCTGGTCCGGACCGCGATGGGCCGCGCCACCGGTGTCGCCCCGGACCTCGTACCGTTCGACCGGCGGTGCCGGTACTGCGGCGGCCCGCACGGGAAGCCGCGGGTCCCCGGCGCGACCACGAGGTTCTCGCTCTCCCACTCCGGCGGCCTCGTGGTCCTGGCGCTCGCCGAGGGCGCCGAGCCGGGGATCGACGTGGAACGGATCTCCGCCCGGCAGGTCGGACGGCTGGCGCCCCGCGTGCTGTCCGCCGGGGAGCTACGGGATCTGGAGGCCGTGCCGCCCGGGGAGAGGTCGGCGGCCTACCACACCTACTGGACGCGCAAGGAGGCGATCCTCAAGGCCGTCGGCCGGGGACTCTCGTCCTCCTTGCGGGGCATCTCCGTGTCCGGGCCGGACGCGCCGGCGGAACTGACCGAGTGGAAAGCCGACTTCGCTCCGCCGGACATCGCCATGTCCGACCTGCGGCCGGGCCCCGGGTACGCGGCGGCCCTCGCCGTCGAGACCCGTGGGCCCGTCGACCTGGTCGAGCGGCACCTGGTCGATCCGCTGGACGTTCCCTGACGGCTCCGGACCGGTCACCGGCCGGCGAAGGCCAACCCCGCGTCTATCGCCGGGTCCTGCATGAGGATGGCCTCCTGGATCCGTCGCATCTTCTTCCTCGGCTCCAGGCCCAGTTCGGTGTTCAGCCAGGCACGCACCCGCTGGAAGACGGCCAGCGCGTCGCCCTGCCGGCCCATGCGGTAGAGCGCGAGCATCAGCAGCTCCGCCATCCGCTCCCGCTCGGGGTGCTCGCAGGCCAGCTGCTCCAGCGCGCTGACGACGGCGGCCTCCCGGCCGATGCTCAGCCTCGCCTCGTAGAGGTCCTCCAGCGCGCCGAGCCGGCGGCCGGCGAGCCGGTTCGCGTAGGCGTTGCATCTGAGCCCGCCGGCCACGTCCGCGAGCGCCTGGCCGCGCCAGAGGCGGAGCGCCTCGTCCAGGATCCGCGCCGCCTCGTGCGGCGAGGTGTGGAGGAGTGCGGAGCCCCGGGTGGCCAGGCCGTCGAACCGGTGCGCGTCGACGGCGTCCGGCGGGAGGTCGAGGAGGTACCCGTTGGCCGAGGTCCGCACCAGCAGGTTGCCCGGCACACCGGTCACGCTCTCCAGGGAGATCCGCAGTCGGCGCATGTTGGCCTGGAGCGCGTTCTTCGGGTTCTTGGAATCCTGGTCGGTGGAGAGTTCCTCCATCAGGAGGTCGACCGATACGACCTCTCCGGGAGTGAATGCCAGAACCGCCAACAGGGTTCGCACACGGTTCGCCCCGAGGTTACGGGCATGGTTTCCCACCGTAACCTGCGTCGATCCGAGAAGCTCTATCGAGAGTGGCGTATCTACCGGATGGTAAGATTTCACTGATCCCCGTTCAAAATGCTTCGATCACTAAATGGTCGACTCGCATTCCGCTTCCGACGGCACTCGCCCTGAGGTGGTGTCGGCTGGAATCCGAGCGAGCCGAAGAAGGGGTGACGTCGCATTTGGGCGTGCCAAGCCACTGGTCGAACGCAAGAAATCCCCCCGGACACTGCGGTCGTTTGGAGCGGCTCGCGGCCTTCATCGCGTCTGGCCGGCCACGACAGGCCGATCCAGCCCCCAAACCTTGATCTTCTCAAATGTAAACCTAGCATGCGCCATTCGAACAGAGCTTTCCCTCGACTGGCCGAAAGCTCATTGTTCTGAACGGCTTTGACAATCTGTCAATAATCGCCGTTCGAGGCGCGGCGGTACTCGTCGTGCGGGGCCGACCGGGCCCGGGGCGCCCGGCTACGGGCGCCCCGGGGGCATCACAGCAGGTCGATCCGCTGACCGACACCCAGGTCCAGCGCCGTGCGGTGGACCGCGTCGATCAGCCCGACGTCGAGGATGGACATGCCGAACGGGTTGCTCACCACATAGCCGCTCTTCGGCCGGATGGCCGGAATCTGACCGAGCAGCACCTGGCCGAGCGTGCCCTCCACGGACCGGCCGGCCCCGCGCTCGGGAGCCCCCACCGTGCCCGGCCGGGTCACCTTCCCCTCCTGGAGCAGACTGCCCAGGATCCGCCGCGGGTTCTCCTCGATCAGGTCGAGGTCGTCCCCGTAGACGGCCTGCGCCCCGAGGAAGACCTCCTCGGTGAGGTCGCCGAGGGAGACGTGTGCGACGAAGCTCCCCGGGGCGAACGGGTCGGCACGCAGGTACGGTTCGCTGCTCGTGGTCAGCGTGACGGTGACGGGCGTGGCCCTGATGGCCTCGTCCGCCGTGCCGGCGACCGTCACCTTCAGCTGCGGGTGCTTCCCGTCCGCCCAGGCGACCAGCTCCGCCGCGCGGTCGACGGACAGGTCGAAGACGACCACCGTGCGCACGTCGGGGAAGGCGCCCACCAGCAGGTCCAGGTGCGCACGGGCCAGGGCCCCCGTGCCGATGAGCGTGATGCCGTCCCACCGCTCCGGGCCGAGCGCCCGCAGACTGACCATCGTGTACGCGGCGGTACGGACGGCGCTCAGGTAGCCGGCCTCCGCTATCAGCTTGGGCCGGGCGGTCTCCGGGTCGAAGACGAAGCTCAGCCCGCCGGCCCGCTCGATCCCCTTGGAGGGGTTGTTCACCGCGGCGTTGATGAGCTTCATGCCGTACACCGGGCCCTCCTCCCGGTGCAGGGCTCCCAGCATCGCGATGGCGCGGCTGTAGGCGCCGTCGCTGTTGGTCCAGGGCAGGTAGCCCTCGGCCGGGATCTCGGTGCGCCCCGCGGCCTGGACGCGCAGGACGTCCGCGGCGACCTCGACCGGGTCCAGCTTGTCCAGGCAGGCGAGTACGGCCGGACGGCTGAGAAAGATCAGGCTCTCCTGGGACATGGGTTTTCCTCACCTCTGGGAATCGGGATGCGCTCCGGCGCCATGACACGACCGTGGCAAGAAACCGACCGTATGACGACCGGTCGGCGGCGCCTGCCGGTGAAGGAACGGTTCCGGAATCGCGGAGTGCACACGGACCCCGACTGCGTCCTGCGGCGGGCTGTCGCAGAGTAGCCGACCATCTCCCTTTGCCAGTAGGGGAGTTCATGCGAATCTCGCGTGTTGTGGACACGGAGGCGTCCGCGTGAAACCGGCCGGTCCCGGCCGCTCGAATGCCGTCAGCGCTCGGTCAGCGGCATGTCAATTCGGCCTACTAACTTGATCAGCGTCCCCTTGGAGCGCACGGCTCGGGGGATCAGGTGTGCATGGGGACCGCCCGGCCGGTCAAGACACGGTGGTCCGCATTCAGCGCTCCGTGCCGACCTGTTCTTTCGACGACCGCGCTGAGAGGAGCAGGCCAGCCGTGACCTCGCTGACCGAAGTATCAAGCCACTGGCCCACCCAGGTTTCCCTCACGAGCCGCCAGGAGGCCCTGGGCCTGACCGATACGGAACTGCGCCGCTACGGACGAGGCTTCGGCCTGTCCGACATCTGCTGGGACGACACCGAGTCCGAGACGCAGAGCCTGCTGGCCGCCGTCCAGAAGCTGTCCCTGCTGCGGGGCCGGGAGGACCGGGTCCGCTACGTGCTCCGGGCCAAGACCCAGCGGTTCACGTCGCCCTACCCGCTGAGCCCGCTGCACGAAGTGCGCCGCGAGGCCGGCCTGCGCCACGCCAGGACCTTCGCCCTGACCGAACAGGCCTGCGCCTCGGGCCTGCTCGCCGTCGACGTGGCGGGCATGCTGCTGGCCGAGGAGGAGGACCCCGACGCGCTGGCCCTGGTCCTGGTCGGGGAGAAGGCCCACGGCCGGATCTCCCAGGTCCTGGACGGCATGGGCATCACCGGCGAGGGAACCGCGGCGGTGCTGGTCTCCGCTCACGGCGCCAAGGACCGGGTCCTGGGCTTCGCGACCAGGACCGTGTCGGTGGGCGACCCCGGGCTGTCCATGGTCGACGAGGCCTTCGTCCGCTTCCGGGAGATGTACGCCGACGTCCTCATGGAGGTCGTGGGCAGCGCGCTGGACCGGGCCGGGCTCACCGCCGAGGACATCAGCCTGGTGCTCCCCCACAACGTCAACCGGATCGCCTGGGTCAGGCTCAGCGACCGGCTCGGCGTACCCGTGGACCGGATATTCCTGGACAACATCCCGCGGACCGGGCACTGCTTCGGCGCGGATCCCTTCATCAACTACGCCACCGCCACCGAACTCGGGCGGCTCGACCCCGGCGACCGCTACCTCATGGTCTCGGTCGGGCTCGGAGCGAGCTTCGCCGCGATGGTCGTGGAGCACTGACGTGAACCCACAGCGAGAGAGGCCCGAGGTGACCGGCACGGAATTCAACCGGCGACTGAAGTCCGCGGTGGCCGACGGCCCGTCGGGCGCCCTGGTCTTCCTCGGAAACTTCGAGGTCGAGGAACAGTGGGCCCGCGGCGAGACCGGGCTGCCCCGGCTCTCCTCCGCGGGCAACACCGCCGTGGTCAACCGCATGGACGAGTTCGCGCTGCTGCTCGGCGACGTCGACGACCACGTCGTCCTGAAGACCGAACCCGACCCCGGTTACCTGGCCTACCTCCGGGAGCTGGGCATCGGCCTCCCCACCGTGCACGTGGTGCGCGGCCAGCACCCCGGGAACACCGTCACCCAGGACGCCCTGGCCGACCCCCGGCTGTCGGCCGTCCTGGGCGAGCTCGGCGCGCAGGGCGCCCTGCTGTCCCCGCACGGCGTCTCGGAGTGGGAGGAGGACCTCGCCGGCAAGGCGGGCATCGCCCTCGCCGCGCCCTCCGCCGAGCTGTGCAAGGCGGTCAACAGCAAGGTCTACAGCCGCCGCGTCGCCGACGAGCTGGGCCTGCGCCAGCCGCGCGGCTGGGCCTGCGAGACCCTCGGCGAACTGCGTACCGCCGTCGCCGCCGCCGCCGAACTGCTCGACGCGGGCACCACGATGCTCCTCAAGGAGGCCTACGGCGTCTCCGGCAAGGGCATCGCGGAGATCGATAGCACCCGGCGCCTGGAGCGGACGGAGCGGATGGTCGCGAACTCCGCGCGGAAGTCGGGCGCCGAGGGCATCGCGTTCGTCCTGGAGGAGAAGGTCGCGAAGGTCGCCGACCTGAACTACCAGTTCACCATCGCCCGTGACGGAGCCGTCCGGCTCGACTTCGTCAAGGAGGCCATCACCGAGGGCGGCGTCCACAAGGGGCACCGCTTCCCACCGCGCCTGACGGCCGCGCAGCACGAGGTGATCGACGCGGCCGCCGGGCTGCTCGGCCGCCGGCTCGCCGACGACGGCTTCTTCGGCGTGGTCGGGGTGGACGCCATGCTCGACCCCGACGGCGGGGTGTACCCCGTGATCGAGATCAACGCCCGCAACAACATGTCGACCTACCAGGTACGGCTCCAGGAGCAGCTGCTCGGCGAGGGCCGCCTGGCCCTCGCCCGCCACTACCCGCTGGTCCTGGAGCGGGCGCTTCCCTTCGACACCCTGCGGCAGGTGCTCGGCGACCTCCTGCTCGACCGCCCCGGCGGCAGCGGCCTGGTCGTCAACAACTACGCCACGGTCAACGCCGGTTCGTCGGCCGGCAGCCCGTTCAACGGCCGTCTCTACGGTCTGGTCATGGGCGATTCGCCCGAAGAGCTCGCCGCGCTGGACGAAGCCGTCGGCGCGCGGCTCGGACCCGCCGGAGCGCTGGGCGCCTCCGGGGTCCGGAGCTCCGCCCGACCCTAGTGGAAAGGACAGAAATGACAGTCGAGTCAGCCGAGTTCCAGGTGCAGGGCCTCCGCATCACCGACCTCGTCGCCGAGTTCGGAACACCCCTGTACGTCTACGACGGCGAGGCCCTGCGCTCCCGGATCACCGCACTGCGCGAGCTCATGCATCCGCGCCTCGAGTTCTTCTACTCGCTGAAGGCCAACCCCAACGTCTCGGTGTGCGCGCTGCTGCACGCGCACGGGGCCCGGGCGGAGGTCTCCTCGATGGCCGAGCTGCTCACCGCGCGCAAGGCCGGCGTGCAGCCCCGCGACATCATCTTCCTCGGCCCGGGCAAGAGCCGCGCCGAGCTGACGGAGTGCCTGGACCAGGGCATCCACGCGATCATCTGCGAATCGCTCCCCGAGCTGGACCTGATCGAGGAGATCGCCGCGGAGCGCGGTGTGGTGGCCCCGGTGGCGCTGCGCGTCAACCCCGGCTTCGCGGTCAAGGGCTCCGGCCTCACCATGGGCGGCAAGCCGCGCCAGTTCGGCATCGACGAGGCCCAGCTGCTGGCCGCCGGACCGCTCGGCAAGCAGTTCGACCACATCCGGCTCATGGGCGTACAGGCGTACATGGGCACGCGCATCCTCAGCGAGGACGCGATCGTGGAGAACACCCGCCGCATCCTGGAGACGGCCGGCCGCATCGCCGACCACCACGCCTTCGACCTGGACATGGTCGACGTCGGCGGGGGTCTGGGCGTCTCCTACTTCGACGGCGAGCGCGACCTGGACCTCGGGGTGCTGGCGGAGACCGTCAACCCGGTCCTGGACGCCTTCGCGCAGAGCCACCCGAAGACCCGGCTGATCATGGAGCTGGGCCGGTACCTGGTGGCGGAGAGCGGGACGTACGTGACCCGCGTGCGCTACACCAAGACCTCGCTCGGCGAGAACTTCGCCGTCGCGGACGGCGGCACCAACCACCACATGGCCGCCGTGGGCATCGGTTCCTTCGTCAAGCGCAACTTCCCCATCCGGCTGCTCAACCGCTACGACGAGCCCGCCACGGAGATCTGGAACATCACCGGTCCCCTGTGCACGCCCAACGACACGCTGGGCAAGAAGGTCGGCCTCCCGACGCTGCGCGAGGGCGACCTGATCGGCGTCGAGCGTTCCGGGGCGTACGGGCCGACCGCCTCGCCCGTGAACTTCCTGAGCCACGGCTACCCGGCCGAGGTGCTCATCGACGAGGGCCGCGCCCACCTGGTGCGCACGGCCGACAGCGCCGAGGACCTGCTGGCCAAGCAGCACCTGCTCGACCTGACGCCGGCCGACCACTAGGGCCTGCCGGACGGGCCCCAGGGCCCGTCCGGATCCTGCCGCCGACCTCCCTCACACCGCACCGACGCCGAAAGGGCGCTATCCACATGACCGAGACCACCGAGACCACGGCCGGCCCGCAGGTCGTCAGCGCGATCACCGAGGCCCTCGGGGCCGTCCTCCAGCGCGACCTGGGCGACCTGGCCCCCGACACGAAGCTCTTCGAGACCCTGGGCCTGGACTCGACCGGGGTGCTCGACCTGCTGCTGCGCCTGGAGGAACTCCTCGACGCGGAGTTCGACACCGACGAGCTCGAAATGAGCCACTTCGCCACGGTGCAGTCGCTCGCCGACTTCATCACCACCGAGCTCGGCCGCTGACGATGTCGCTCGCAGCAGCGCCACCGGCCGGCGCCGGTACGCGGCCGGCCCCCCGTACGGGTCTCGCGGTGACCAAGGCCGTCCACCGGACCTTCGGCCGCGGAACCACCGCGCTCGGCCAGGACGCCGAGCGGCGGTTCTTCCCCAGCCACACCGGGCACGCCGGTGTGGCCCTCCGCGAGGAGCTCCTGGACACCGCGGTGGGCAACACCTTCGAGCACATGGGCGCCGAGCTGCTCGCCGAACTGGGCGAGCAGCCGGAGACCGACCTCGTGGTCCTCGCCTACTCCACACCGGACTTCCTGCCGACCCTGCTCACCGCGCCCACGCTGACGGAGCGGCTGCCCGGCCGGCCGCTGCTCCTCGGGGTGGCCGACCAGGGGCCGTCGGCCCCGTTCAGCGCCCTCGCGCTCGCCCGGAACTACGCCCGCCGGCACGGTTTCCGGCGGGTACTGGTCCTCGCCTTCGACCAGCACGTCATGCCGTACGACGTGCCGGGCTCCGGCCCGCGCGGGCTGGCCGGGGACGGCGCGGTCGCCCTGGTCCTGGAGGCCTCCGGGGACAACTGCCGGGTGCGCCAGATCTGCGGGCTGAGCCCGCAGGAGGTGCCCGAGCGGCTGGCCGCGCTGATCCGGGAACTCGACCCGGAGGGCACCGCCGAGGTGGCGGCGGGTCCCGGGATCGATCCGGCCTGGAAACTGCCGGTGGCGGCGGCCTCGGTGCGCCGGGCACCGGAGGGCTACCCCTGCACGTCCGTGCTGGGCGCGCTCGCCGAGCGCCTTCCGGCGGCCGGCGGGGGCGCGGCGCTGCTCGTCGAGTACGACCCGGTCCTGGGAGACCTGTCGGTCTGCAGAGTCGATCCGGCAGCGGCCGCATGACGGCGACGGATCACGGACCGGTGCCCGTCGCCCGGCCGTCGGCACCGCCCGTCCAGGACGTGGCGCGCCGGGAGGGCCTCGCGCCCGCCCTGCGCCTGCTCCTGCGCGAGCACGGCCCTCGCTCGGCACCCCGCGGACCGTCCGGGTTCGCCCTGCTGCCCGAGGACTGGGCGGCGGGGTGCACGGTCCTGCGCCGCTACCCGCTCGCCGGGGGCCCGGTCGTGGTCGTCCGTGACCCGCGGCCCGCCCCCGAAGGCGGGGGCGGCGCCCTCGACCGGAGCGAGCTGCTCCGGCTCCGCCTCGGGGTGGTCGAGGGCCTGCGCGACGCCTGCGTCGACCACCTGGCCGCCCGGCCGAGCGGCGAGAGCACCGTCCTGATGCAGCCCATGGTCAAGGGGCAGCTGGCCGAGGCGCTCGCGCAGCAGCTGGAGCTGTCCGCCCTGCTGGATTCCGGCACCCGGCCGCAGGGCCCGTTCCTCCGGAACGTGCACGGGCAGATCACCCGCAACGGGCGGTCTCTGCTGCGGCTGCTCGGCGCGTACGGATACCTCGCGGACGGGCCGGGAGCGACGGCGGAGGCCTCCGAACTGCTGGCCGACATCCACGACCCCGTGAAGGAGGACAGGTGAGCGAACCGGACGGCAGGCTGACCGCCTTGCGCGGACAGGCCCGCGAATGGGCGGCCGACTTCCGCGCGGCCGCACTGGAACTGGACCGGGACCCCGAGCTGATCAAGGACTGCCTCGACCTGCCGGGAGTACGGTTCCTGAGCACCTTCGGCGTACCCGCCGCCTTCGCGACGGAACCGCCGGCCGTGGGCCCGTACCGCTTCGACGGCACGAACGGCCTGGAACGGGCGGTGGTGCTGGAGGAGTTCGCCGCCGGTGACCTCGGCATGACCCTGGCCGCGCCGGGGCCGTCCATGTCGGGCGTCCTGGTCGCGAAGCTCGGCGACGAGGAACAGCAGGAGTGGTTCTTCGGCCGGATGACCGCCGCCCCGACCTGGACGTGCTTCGCGCTGACCGAGCCCGATCGGGGATCGGACGCCTCCGCGCTGGGCACCTCCCTGCGCGAGGAGGACGGCGAGCTGCGGCTGACCGGCGCCAAACGGTACGTCGGCAACGCCGCCCGCGCACGGTACGCCACCGTGTTCGCCCGTACCCGGCCCGGCCCGCTCGGGGTGACGGCGGTCCTGCTGGACACCGAGTCCGAGGGGTACCACGCCGAGCCGCTGGACAGCCTCGGGATCCGCGGGGCCCGGATCGGGCAGATCACCCTCGACGGGGCGGTCGTCGCCCGCGACCGCGTCCTCGGCCGGCATCTGTCGCCCGCCCGGCGCGGCATCTGGGCCTCCGTCCAGGTGTTCAACGAGCTCCGGCCGACGGTCGCGGCACTGGCCCTGGGCGTCGCGGGGGCGGCCCACGCCTACGTACGGGAGCACTACGCCGGGGCGCGCGGCGAGGACCGGGACCGCATCGAGGTGCTGGGCCGGCGGATCGACGCCACCAGGGCGCTGGTCCACCGGGCGGCGTCGGCCGTGGACGCGACCGGAGACGGGTACCTCGCCTCCGCGGCGAAGGCCCGGGCCTGCGCGCTGGCGGAGGAGACGACCCTGGCGGCCTGCGAGTTGCTCGCTCCCGCCGCCCGGCCGTCCCACCCGCTCCTGGACAAGCTGGTCCGGGACGCGCGAGGAGTCGAGTTCATGGAGGGGACCCGGAACATCCAGCACCTCAACCTGTTCCAGGGGCTGAGGTCCGGGAAGGTCGGCGCGTGAACGCCGTACGGGCCCCCCGCGGGTGGTCAGACCCTGTTCAGGTACGTCAGGACGGCCATGACCCGGCGGTTGTCGTCCTTCGACGGCGGCAGGTCCAACTTGGCCAGGATGTTGTTGATGTGTTTGGCCACCGCCTTCTCCGTGATCACCAGTCCGGCCGCCACGGCCGCGTTGGACCGGCCCTCGGCCATGTACCCGAGGACCTCGCGCTCACGATCGGTGAGTCGGGAGATCTGCTGGTCCTGGGAGTTGTGGCTCATCATCCGGGACACCACGTCCGGGTCCATGACCGTTCCGCCCGCGGCGACCTGGTGCAGCGCCTCGATGAACTGGGAGCTGTTGAACACCCTGTCCTTGAGCAGGTAGCCGACCCCGCCCTCACCGTCGGCGAGGAGTTCCCGCGCGTAGAGCTGGTCGACGTACTGCGACAGCAGCAGGGAGGGCTGGCCGGGCCGGCGGCGCCGGGCGTCGAGGACGGCCCGCAGCCCCTCGTCGGTGTGCGTGGGGGGCATCCGGATGTCGACGAGGGCGATGTCCGGTTCGTGTTCGGCGAGCGCCCGGGTGAGCTCGGGACCCGTACCGACCGCGGCGACGATCTCGAATTCGTTCAGCTCCAATAGTCGCGTCAGCCCCTCGCGGAGCAGGAACTGGTCTTCCGCGAGCACCAGACGCATGTCATTTCCCCCACTGATCCCCATCAGCCCCGGCCCGGTCGGGACAGGGCTCCGGGGGCCACAAGCTAGCAACGCCCGGTTGTGACGGGCAAGCAAGGCGCGACAAGCGGTCAGCGTCTGGTCAACTGATTGTCAGCGGCGTTTGGCAAGCTTTCGGAGTCCGATACCGAAAGGGCATTTGACCGCTCATGGCCGATGAAGACATCTCAGCAGCAGGCGAGCCGGCTGGTTGACGACCTCCGCCGGACACATCGACGTGGAGAGTGTCCCATTCAAGTCATATCCGCCCCACATGAATTCAATGCCACCGACCTCTACGTCGATCTCGCATCCGTCGTCGGTGAACGTCTGATCCTGAAGTGCGAGGGATTCAATTTCGCCGGCTCGATCAAACTCAAGGCAGCCCATGCGATGGTCTCCGCCGCGGAACGCGCCGGCGACCTCCGCCCCGGCTCGACCATCGTGGAGAGTTCCTCGGGCAATCTGGGCGTGGCGCTCAGCATCGTCGCCTGCAACCGGGGTTACCACTTCATCTGCGTCACCGACTCCCGCTGCACCCTCGCCTCGCGCCAGCTCATGCAGCTCCTGGGCAGCGAGGTGCACGTGGTCACCGAGCCGCATCCGGTCGACGGCCTGCTCGGTGCCCGCATCCAGCGGGTCCGTGAACTGTGCGCGGGAGTCAGCGATTCCGTCTGGCTCAACCAGTACGCCAACCCGAACAACTGGATGGCCCATCACCAACTGACCGGCCCGGAGATCCTGAAGGCGTTTCCCGACCTCGGCGTCCTGTTCGTCGGCTCCGGCACCACCGGGACGCTCATGGGATGTGCGCGCTACATGCGGGAGCACAAGCCCTCGGTACGGATCGTCGCGATCGACGCCGCCGGTTCCGTCACCTTCGGCGGTCCGTCGCAGACCCGCATGATCCCCGGTCTCGGGACGGGCGTACGGCCGCAACTGCTCGACGAGTCCTACGTGGACGACGTGGTCATCGTGCCGGAGATCGACACCATCCGGTCCTGCCGGCAGCTGGCCCGGCGCGGGTTCCTCTTCGGCGGCTCCACCGGGACCGTCGTGAGCGGGGCCACCGCGTGGCTGGCCGAGCACCCCCTCGCGGCGGACGTCTCGGCCGTGGCCATCGCCCCCGACCTGGGAGAGCGCTACCTGGACACCGTCTACCAGGACCAGTGGGTGAGCGACCTCTACGGTCCCGGGGCCCTCCAGGAGGCGGTGGCGGCCGAGAGCCACTGACCCCTCCTCCGTCCCGGCACCCGGGTCCCTCCGCACCGCACGTCCTGCGCCGCCGGGCGGGCGTCGTCCTCACCGGCACACCTTGTCCGCAGCACTCATGGAGATCGTCATGACTTCGCCCGCCCTTCCTGAACTGCCCCTGACGGGGGCCCAGAAAGGCATCTGGTTCGACGAGCGGCTGTCGAGCGGTCGGCTCGCGTACAACATGGCCGACTACCTGGACGTCAGCGGGCCGCTCGACGAGCCGCTGCTCCGGCGCGCGCTGCGGGTGGTCCTGGAGGAGGCGGAATGCGCCCGTGCGCGCTTCTTCGACGTGGACGGACTGCCGGTGCAGCGGATCGAGCCGCTGGACGGGCTTCCCCTGGAGGTACGGGACGTCAGCGGAAGCCCGGACCCGGTCGCCGAGGCGCTGAAGCTGATGGACGAGGACCTGCACCGGCCGTTCGAGCTCGTCGGCGGGCTGCTCTTCCGTACGGTCCTCTTCCGCGTGTCCGAGGGCCGCACCCTGCTCTACCTGGCCATGCACCACCTGCTGTCCGACGGCTACAGCCGGCTGGCGGTCTACCGGCGCCTCAGCGAGGTCTACGGGGCGCTGAGCGCCGGCGAGGAACTGCCGGGGGACCCGCTGCCCCCGCTGCACCTGCTGCTCCAGGAGGAGACGGAGTACCTGGAGTCGCCGGCCCTGGAACGCGACCGTCGCTTCTGGGAGGCCCACCTCGGCGGCGGGGCGGAACCGGTCAGCCTCGCTCCCGGTGACCCCGTCCCGGGCACCGGCTTCCTGCGCCGCACCCACGAACTCGACGCGGCCGTCGCCCGGCGCCTGCGGGCCGCGGCCTCCGCCGCCGGGGTCACCTGGCCCACCTTCGCCATCGCCGCGACCGCGGCCTACGTGGGCAAGGCCGCCGGCCGTGCCGACGTGCTCCTGACCCTCCCCATGACCGCGCGGCTGACCGCCACCGCGCGCAAGGTGCCCGGCATGGTGGCCAACTACCTGCCGCTCCCGGCCCGCGTCGGGCCCGCGATCACGGTGTCCGAGCTGCTGGGCAGCACCTCGAAGGCGGTCGCCCGCTCCCTGCGCCACCAGCGCTACCCGGCCGAGCGCATCCGCCGCTCCCTCGGCATGCAGGCCGACCGGCGGCCCTTTGGTCCCTTCATCAACGTGCTGCCGCAGACACCGGAGTTCCGGCTCGGGCTCTGCGAGGCCCGGCTGCACAACCTCTCCACCGGCATCGTCGACGACCTCATGATCACCGTCCTCGACGGCGCCGACGGCAGCCTCGAACTGCACATGAACGGCAACCCCGAGCGGTACTCCGAGTCCGAGGTGGTGGACCACCTGCGCCGTTTCGGCGCGTTCATGCAGGGCCTCGCCGCCGTCGACCCGGCCACGCCCCTGGGCCGCCTCGACCTCCTCACCGAGCAGGAGCGCGACGCCCTCCTGGCGGCCGGCACCGGACCCCACGGCGAGACGCCGACGGAGGACGTGGTGGAGCTCGTACGGAAGTTCGCCGCCGCCACGCCCGCCGCCCTCGCGGTCACCGACGGCACGACGGACGCCTCCTACTCCTCACTGGCGATCTGGGCGGACGAGCTCGCCGAGACGCTCGCCACGGCCGGAGTCGGCCCCGGCACCCTGGTCGGCGTCCTCGCCGAGCCGAGCGCCGCCTTCGTCGGCGCCGTCCTGGGCGTCCTCGGC
Source organism: Streptomyces cinereoruber (assembly GCF_009299385.1). Taxonomy (NCBI): domain Bacteria; kingdom Bacillati; phylum Actinomycetota; class Actinomycetes; order Kitasatosporales; family Streptomycetaceae; genus Streptomyces; species Streptomyces cinereoruber. The sequence goes on from NZ_CP023693.1 coordinate 3,604,762, forward strand.
GCGGGTGCGGCCTGGGTCCCCCTCGACGTACACGCGCCGGCCGCCCGCATCGACGGCCTGATCGCCGACGCCCGGATCGGCCACCTGCTCGTCGGGCCCGGTCTGCAGGACCTGGCCGCGGAGCTCGGCGACGGCAGCCTACGAACCCACCCGCTGCCCGGCGGCCTGACCCCGTACCCGATGCCGCTGGACGGGCTGCGCGCGCCGGTCGGCGTCCCGGACGACCTGGCGTACGTCATCTTCACGTCGGGCTCCACGGGCAGGCCCAAGGGCGCCATGGTCCACCGCGGCGGCATGCTCAACCACCTCTGCGCCAAGATCGACGACCTGGGGCTGACCTCCGCCGACCGGGTCGTGCAGAACGCCCCCGTCACCTTCGACGTGTCGGTCTGGCAGATGCTGGCCCCGCTCGTCGTCGGCGGCACCGTCCACGTGGTCCCCCGCGAGGTCGCCGCCGACCCCGACGCCCTCTTCGCCACGGCCACCGACGGCCACGTCACCGTCCTGGAGGTCGTCCCCACGCTGCTGCGCGCGGCCCTCGACCACTGGGACACCGCCCCCGGCGCGCCGGCCGCCCGGAACCTGCGCCGGCTCGTCGTGACCGGCGAGGCCCTCCCGCCGGACCTCTGCGCGCGCTGGTGGCAGCGCTTCCCCGAGATCCCGATGGTCAACGCGTACGGCCCCACCGAGTGCTCGGACGACGTCACGCACGCCGTGCTGCGCGTGAACGACCCGATCGGCGTGCGCGTGCCCATCGGCGGCCCCGTCCGCAACACCCGGCTCCACGTCCTCGGCGACGACCTGCGGCCCGTGGCCCCCGGCGCGATCGGCGAGCTGTACGTCGGAGGCGCGGGCGTCGGCCGCGGCTACCTCCTGGACCCGGTCAAGACCGCCGCCACCTTCGTGGCCGACCCGTTCGCGCCCGTACCCGGCAGCCGCATGTACCGCACCGGCGACCACGTGGTCCAGCGCCCGGACGGGCAGCTGGAGTTCCTGGAGCGGCGCGACCACCAGGTGAAGATCCGCGGACACCGTGTCGAGCTCGGCGAGATCGAGGCCGTGCTGCGTTCCCTTCCGCACGTCGTCGACGTCGCCGTCACCGCCCTCGAGGACCCCGGCGGCAGGGCCCGCCTGGTGGCCTACCTGGTCGCTCCCGACACCGAACCGGCTGCCGTCCGGGACGCGTTGGCCGACCTGCTGCCCTCGTACATGGTTCCCGCCGGCTGGATCCCGCTTCCGGCGCTGCCGCTGACCGCGCACGGCAAGGTCGACCGCCGCGCGCTGCCCGCGCCGGTCGGATCGGGCACCGCCGAGACCGCCGCCGCACCCCCCGTTCCCGTTCCCGTTCCGGCCGCCGCGGCCGGGCAGCGCGGCCGCCTCCCCCGCAACCCCGCCGAGCAGGTGCTCCGCGAGATCTTCGCCCAGGTCCTGGGCCTCGACACGGTGGGCGCGGACGACGCCTTCTTCGCCCTGGGCGGAGACTCGATCAGCTCCATCCAGGTGGTCGGCCGTGCCCGGTCCCGGGGCATCGTCCTCACCCCCCGCGACATCTTCTCCCTCAAGACCCCCGCCGCGCTCGCCGCCCTCGTGGCGAACGCCACCGGCGCGACCGTGCCGACCGCCGCCGGCCCGACCGCCGCCGAGGACGGGGTCGGCGAGGTCGAGCCGACTCCGATCATCGCCCAGCTCGCCGAGGACCTCGGCGAACTCTCCGGGCCCGCAGGGCAGTTCAACCAGCACGTCCTGCTCCGGGTGCCCTCCGCGATGACGGCCGGCAACCTCGCCCCCGCCCTGCAGGCGCTGCTCGACCGGCACGACGCGCTGCGCCTGACGGTGACCGAGCCCGCGCCCGGCATCTGGTCGCTGCACACCGCCGAGCGCGGCTCCGTGGCCGCCGACCGGCTGATCAGCGTCGTGGACGCCTCCGGCGCCACCGGCGATCCCGACGCGCTGGAACGGCTCGTCGCGGCCGAGGCCGACACCGCGCGGACCCGGCTCTCCCCGACCGACGGGGTCACGCTCCAGGCCGTGCTCCTCCACGGCGGCCCCGGCCCCACCTCGCACCTGCTGCTGCTCGCCCACCACACCGTCGTCGACGGCGTCTCCTGGCGCATCCTGACCGGCGACCTGGAAGCGGCCTGGACCGCCACCGCGGCCGGCCGCACGCCCGCCCCGGAGCCGGTCGCGACCTCCTACCGCCGCTGGGCCACCACCCTCGCCGCGCAGTCCCGCACGCCCGCGCGCATCGCCGAACTGCCCTACTGGCAGGCACAGCGCGAGGACGAACCGTCCGTGATCGGCAGCCGCCCGCTCGACCCGTCCAGGGACACCTACGGCACCGCCCGGCGACTGCGGCTGGAACTGCCCGCCGACCAGACCGCGGCCCTGCTGACCGCGGTGCCCGCCGCCTTCCACGGCGAGATCAACGACGTCCTGCTCGGCGCGCTCACCCTGGCCGCCGCCGACTGGCGCGGCCGCTCCGCGCCGGACTCCGCGCGTCCGCTCCTGATCGAACTCGAAGGACACGGCCGCGAGCAGATCGCCGACGACGTCGACCTCTCCCGTACCGTCGGCTGGTTCACCACCGTCTTCCCCGTCCGCCTCGACATCGGCGCCCTGGACCGGGAGGAGGCCCGGGCCTCCGGTCCCGCCCTCGCCACCGCCGTCAAGCGGGTCAAGGAGCAACTGCGCGCCGTCCCGGACCGCGGGATCGGCTACGGCCTGCTGCGCCACCTCAACCCGCGCACCGCCCGGCAGCTGGCCGCGGTGCCCGCCCCGAGCCTCGGCTTCAACTACCTCGGCCGGTTCCGCGTCGACGGGACGGCCGGCCCCTGGACCCACGCCGGCGGCTCCTCGGTCGTCGCCACCGGCTTCCACCCGGACACCCCGCTGCGCCATGTCCTGGCGGTCACCCCGGTGACCGAGGACCACGCCGACGGCCCGCGTCTGGTCGCCGACTGGCTGTGGGCGGACGGGCTCCTCGACGAGACGGAGGTCCGTGAACTCGCCGAGGCCTGGTTCGCGGCCCTGCGCGCCCTCGTGACCCACCTGGAGCTTCCGGGAGCCGGCGGCCACACCCCCTCCGACCTGCCCCTGGTGGCGCTGAGCCAGGAGGAGATCGACGGGATCGAGCACGCCGAGGACGCTCCGGGGGGCACCGCGGTCACGGACGTGCTGCCGTTGACGGCGATGCAGCGCGGCATGCTGTTCCAAACCGAGTTCGACCGGCGGGGGACCGACCTCTACACCCTGCAGGTCGCGGCCGACCTGATCGGCGCGGTGGACGCGGACGCCCTGGAGCGCGCCCTGGCCACCCTCGTGGACCGGCACCCCGGCCTCGGCGGGGCCTTCCACCACCGGGAATCGGGCGAACCGGTCTCGGTGCTGCGCACGGGAGTCCGGGTACCCCTGCGCCGCGTCGACCTGTCCGGGCTCGCACCCGCCGAGCGGCGGGCCGAGCTGGACCGGCTCGCCGAGGGCGACCGGCTCCTGCGCTTCGACATGACCCGCCCGCCGCTGATGCGATGGGTCCTCGTACGACTGGACGACGAGCGCCACCGCCTCGTCTGGACCCTGCACCACATCCTGGTGGACGGCTGGTCCATGCCCGTCCTGGTGCGCGAACTGCTCGCCTGCTACCAGGGCGGGGACGCCGCCGGAACCCTCCCGCCGGCCGTTCCCTTCCGCGCCTACCTCTCCTGGCTGGCCGGTCAGGACCACGACGCGGCCAAGGCGGCGTGGGCCGCCTCGCTCGCCGGACTGGAGGAGCCGACCCTGCTGTGCGGAGCGGCACCCGACCGGCTGCCGGTCGACCCGGAGTCCGTGCCCCTGCGGCTGACCGCCGAGGAGACCGCCGAGCTCACCGGCTTCGCCGCGCGCCAGGGCCTGACCACCAACACCGTGTTCCAGGGCGCCTGGGCCGTGCTGCTCGGCCGGCTCACCGGCCGCTCCGACGTGCTGTTCGGGGCGACCGTGTCCACCCGGCCGGCCTCGCTGCCGGGCGTGGAGAGCATCGTCGGGCCGTTCCTGAACACGCTGCCGGTCCGGGTGGCCCTCGACCCCGGCGAGCCCGTCGGAACGTTCCTGCTGCGGCTCCAGGACACCCAGTCCGCCCTGCGGGACTTCGACCACCTCGGGCTCGCCGAGATGCTCACCGGCAGCCCGGCGCTGGCCGCGTACGGCGAGCCCTTCGACACCGCCCTCGTCTTCGAGAACTTCCCCCCGGCCGAGGCTGCCGGCGGCGCCGCCACCGACCGGGGCGGCCTGCGGATCGGCGACGTCACGGCCCGCGACGCCCGCCACTACCCGCTCAGCATGGTCGTCCTGCCCGGCCGGGAGATCGAGGTCCGCTTCGACTACGCGCCCGACCTCCTGACCCGTGACGAGGTCGCGGCCGTCGCACAGCGCTTCCGCGGGCTGCTCCTGGACCTCGCCGCCGCACCCGGCCGGGGCACCGGCCGGCTCGACGTCCTGACCGGGGACGAGAGCGCGCTGCTGCGCAAGTGGAACGACACCACGAGCGCCACCGACGTCGGCATCCCCGGCGGAGTGGTGGAGCGGGTACGCGAGTTCGCCCGGACCTCCCCCACCGCCACCGCCGTGGCGGACGGGGAGCACGAGGTCTCCTACGCCTCCCTCGTCCGCTGGTCGGACGAGCTGGCCGGGCGGCTGACCGCCGCCGGGGCGGGCCCCGGCTCCCTCGTGGCGGTGCTGGCCGAACCGGGCGCGGCCTTCGTCGGCTCCGTGCTGGGCGTCCTGCGGGCGGGTGCGGCCTGGGTCCCGCTGGACGTCGGTGCCCCGGTGGCCCGCATCGCCTCGCTGGTCTCGGACTCCGGGGCCCGGTGCCTGCTGGTGGGCCCGGGGTGCGAGAGCCTGGCCGCCGAGGTGGTGAGCCTGGCCGGCGACGGCCTGGGCATCCTGGAGACGGCACCCGGCTTCGAGGACGTACCGGAGGCACCGGACGGTCCCGCGCGTCCTCCCGGCCTCCCGGGCGACCTCGCCTACGTGATCTTCACGTCCGGGTCCACGGGCAGGCCCAAGGGCGCGATGGTCCACCGCCTCGGCATGGAGAACCACCTCCTGGCCAAGATCGAGGACCTCGCCCTGGGCGCCGGGGACCGGGTCGTGCAGAACGCCCCCGTCACCTTCGACGTGTCGGTCTGGCAGATGCTGGCCCCGCTCGTCGTCGGCGGCACCGTCCGCGTGGTCCCCCGCGAGGTCGCCGCCGACCCCGACGCCCTCTTCGGCGTCGTGTCGGCCGAGGACGTCACCGTCCTGGAGGTCGTGCCCTCCCTGCTCCGGGCCGCCCTGGAGGCCTGGGACGCGGCGGGCGCCGCCGCCGACGCGGGCGGGCTGCGCCGGCTCGTGGTCACCGGCGAGGCGCTCCCCGCCGACCTGTGCGACCGCTGGTGGGGCTGGTTCCCCGCCATCCCCCTGGTCAACGCGTACGGCCCCACCGAGTGCTCGGACGACGTGACCCACGCCGTGCTGCACGCGGAGGACCGGCCCGGTGCCCGGGTGCCGATCGGCGCGGCCGTCCGCAACACCTTCCTCCACGTCCTGGGCGACGAGCTGCGCCCGGTACCGGTGGGCACGGTCGGCGAGCTGTACGTCGGCGGGGCCGGCGTCGGCCGCGGCTACCTCGCCGACCCCGCCAGGACCGCCGCCGCCTTCGTCGCCGACCCCTTCGCCGGGACCCCCGGCGCCCGGATGTACCGCACCGGCGACCGCGTGGTGCGGCGGCCGGACGGACAGCTGGAGTTCGTGGAGCGCCGTGACCACCAGGTCAAGGTGCGGGGCCACCGGATCGAGCTCGGCGAGATCGAGGCCGCCCTGCGCGCCCTGCCGCGGGTGACCGACGCCGTGGTGGCCACCCTCGATGACCCGTCCCGGGCCACCCGCCTCGTCGCCTACGTCGTGGCACCGGACGCCGACGACCTCGCGGGAACCCGGGCCGCCCTCGCCGAGGCGCTGCCGGAGTACATGGTCCCGTCCGTCTGGGTCGCACTGCCCGAACTGCCGCTGACGGCCCACGGGAAGGTGGACCGCAAGGCCCTCCCCCACCCGGCCGGAGCGGCCGACACGGCGGCCGCCGGCGCCCGGCGGGAGGGCCGCGACCCGGTCGAGCGGGCCCTGTGCGAGGTGTTCGCCGAGGTGCTCGGAGTCGACGCCGTCGGCATCGACGACAACTTCTTCGCCCTCGGCGGGGACTCCATCAGCTCCATCCGGGTCGTGGGCAGGGCCCGCGCCCACGGCATCGTGATCACCCCCCGGGACGTCTTCGGACACCGCACCCCCCTCGCCCTCGCGGCCGTCGTCGCCGCCTCCGAGCCCGGCGTACCGGCGCCCCGGCCCGCCACCACGCCGCAGGCACCGCTCCTGGAACTGAGCGACGACGAGATGGACGAACTCGACACTGAGCTGGAGTCATGAGAGAGCACACGGTGAAATCCGCGCGAAAGAGCGAGTTCCTGCCGCTCGCACCGCTGCAGCAGGGCTTCCTGTTCCACGCGGACTTCGTGGAGCAGGGCCTCGACATCCATGTGCTGCAGCTGGTGGCCGACCTCGACGGCCCGCTGGACGAGGACCGGATGCGGGCCGCGCTGGGCGGGCTGCTGGAGAACCACGCCGGTCTGCGGGCCTGCTTCCGGACCCGCCGCAACGGTGAACCGGTCCAGGTCGTTCCGCACGACGTCGACGTGCCGTGGGAGACGGTGGACCTCTCCGCCCTCGCCGGGGACGAGCAGTCGGCCGAGCTGGAACGGATCACCGGGGCGGACCGGGCCCGCCCCTTCCGCCTCGACCGCCCGCCGCTGCTGCGCTGCACCCTCGTCCGGCTGGGCGGGCAACGGTTCCGGCTGCTGCTGACGGTCCACCACATCGTCCTCGACGGCTGGTCGATGCCGATCATGCTGGACGAGCTGTTCACCCGGTACGCGACCGGGGAGGCGGGCGCCGCCCTCCCCGCACCGCACTACCGCGACTACCTCGCCTGGCTCGCGCGGCAGGACCGCGACGCCGCCCGCGACGCGTGGCGCTCCGCCCTGGCCACGGTCGACGAGCCCACGTACGTCGCCCCGCCCGACCCGACCGGTGCGCCGTCGCTCCCCCGGGCGGTGAGCACCGCCCTCGGCCCCGAGGAGACCGCACGCCTCACCGAATGGGCCCGCTCCCGCGAGCTGACCCTGGGCACCGTGGTCCAGGGCTGCTGGGGGGTCCTCGTCGGCCGGCTGACCGGCCGCACCGACGTGGTGTTCGGCATGGTCGACTCGGGGCGCCCCGCCGAACTGCCCGGCGTCGAGTCGATGGTCGGCATGTTCGCCAACACGCTGCCCGCCCGCGTCCGCCTGGACTCCACGCGCACCGTGGCCGAGCTGCTCACCGGCTTCCAGCACCAGCAGAGCGAGCTGCTCCCGCACCGCCACCTCGGCCTCGCCGACGTACAGGAGCTCGTCGGTGTCGGCAGCCTGTTCGACAGCGCCGTGATGTTCCAGAACTACCCCAGGACCGACGGCGCCGCGTTCACCGCGCTGACCGGCCTGGTGCTGCGGCGCTCCGACATCCGCAACGCCACCGAGTTCCCGCTGAGCCTGGTCGCCCTGCCCGGTACCGAACTGGAACTGACGGTCCAGTACCGCCCGGAGCTCTTCGGGGCCGAGGAGGCCGACCTGCTGGTCCACCGCCTCGCCTCCCTGCTCGCCCGGGTGCCGGCCGCCGCGGACCTGCCGCTCGGCCGGCTCGAACTGATCGAGCCGGAGGAACGGGAGCTCGTCCTGCGGACGTACAACCGGACCGAGGCGCCCGCACCGGCCGCGCTGCTCCCGGAGCTGATCGCCGACCGCGCCGCCGCGGACCCCGACCGGGTCGCCGTGGAATGCGCGGACGACTCCCTGACGGCCGCCGCCCTGGAGGACCGCGCCGACCGCCTCGCCCGGCTGCTGATCAGCCGCGGCACCCGGACCGGCGGCCTGGTGGCCCTCGCCCTGCCCCGCTCCGCGGACCTGGTGGTCGCCGCCCTGGCCGTGCTCAAGACCGGCGCCGCGTACCTGGCCATCGACCCCGACCACCCGAGCGACCGCATCGGCCTGATGCTCGACGACGCGGCGCCCACCGTGCTGCTGAGCACCACGGACACGGCGGAGGCCCTGCGGTGGACGGGCGCCACCGTCCTGCTCGACGACGCGGACACCGCGGCGGAACTGCTCGGGCAGCCCGCCGGCCCGCTCTCCGACGCCGAACGCGGCGGGAGCCTGAGCCCGGACCTCCCGGCGTACGTCATCTACACCTCCGGCTCGACGGGCCGCCCCAAGGGCGTCGTCGTCCCGCACGGCGCCTTCGTCAACCTCGTCGACGACATGGTCCGCCGCGTGGCCGTCACCGGGCGGGACCGCCTCCTCGCCGTGACGACCTTCGGGTTCGACATCGCGATGCTGGAGCTGTTCGTCCCCCTGGTCGCCGGCGCCGGCCTCGTCCTCGCGGACCGGGCCACCGTCCAGGACCCGGCGGCCCTCGCGGCGGCGATCACCGCCGGCGGCGCGACCGTCGTGCAGGCCACGCCGAGCCACTGGCAGGCACTCGTCGCCACCGCCCCCGAATGCCTCGCGGGCCTGCGCCTGCTGACCGGCGGGGAGGCGCTCGGCGAGCCGCTGGCCGCCGCGCTCGTGGAGGCCGCCGACACCGTCTTCAACGTCTACGGCCCCACCGAGACCACGATCTGGTCCACCTCCTCGGTCCTCGACGGCACCCGCCCGGGCGCCCCGTCCATCGGCCGGCCCATCGCGAACACCCGGGCCTACGTCCTGGACCAGGCGCTGCGGCCGGTCCCCCGCGGAGTCGTCGGCGAGCTGTACATCGCCGGCACCGGGCTGGCACACGGCTACCTGGGCCGCCCCTCGCTGACCGCCGAGCGCTTCGTCGCCGACCCCTACGGGCCCGCGGGGACCCGGTTGTACCGTACGGGCGACCTGGTCCGCCGGGGTTCCGACGGGCTGCTCGACTACATCGGCCGGGTCGACCACCAGGTGAAGGTGCGCGGCTACCGCATCGAACTCGGCGAGATCGAGACCGTGCTGACCGAGCTGCCCGAGGTCGCCCGCGCCGTGGTCGTCGCCCGCGAGGTCGGGCCCGGCGACACCCGGCTCGTCGCCTACCTGGTGCCGGAGGGGGACGCCGGCGGGGGCGCGCCGGCCCTGGACACCGCGGCCGTCCGGGAGCGGGTCAAGGACGCGCTGCCCGACTACATGGTCCCCTCGGTCCTCGTGCCTCTCGACACCTTCCCGCTGACCCCCAGCGGCAAGGTCGACCGCAAGGCGCTGCCCTCACCCGAGCTGGAGCGGGTCGCCGGCCGGGAGGCCGACGGCCCCGTCGAGGAGATCCTCCGCGGGCTGTTCGCCGACGTCCTCGGGCTGCCCGACGTGGGCGTGGACGACGACTTCTTCGCGCTCGGAGGGCACTCCCTGCTGGCCACCCGGCTGGTGAGCCGGGTACGCGGCGCCCTCGGCGCGGAGCTGTCCGTACGATCCCTGTTCGATCACCCGACCCCTGCCGCGCTCGCGGCCCGCCTGGACACCACGCCCGCGGCCCGCACGCCGCTGCGCGCCCTGCCCCGGCCCGGCTTCCTGCCGCTGTCGCACATGCAGCGCCGGATGTGGTTCCTCAACCGTCTGGACCCCGAGGCCGGCGGCTACCACGTCTCCCTGGCCGTCCGGCTGCGCGGCGAGCTCGACGTCGCCGCCCTGCGGGCCGCCCTGGCCGACGTGAGCGAGCGCCACGAGGTGCTGCGGACCGTCTTCCCGAGTGTCGGCGAGGAGCCGGGTCAGGTCGTGCGCGACGCCCTGGAATCCCGCCCCGCGCTGGAGCCCGTCCCCGTACCCGGCGGCGAGCCGGCCCTGGACGCGCTCCTGGACGCGGAGGCCGACCGTCCCTTCGACCTGACCCGCGAGCTGCCCCTGCGCGCCCGGCTCTTCTCGCTCGGCGAGCGGGACAACGTCCTGCTGCTGGTCGTCCACCACATCGCCTTCGACGGCTGGTCCGTCCCGGTGCTGGCCGCCGACATCGCCCGCGCCTACCGTGCCCGCGCCGCGGGCGAGCTGCCCGACCGGGCCGGACTGCCCGTCCAGTACGCCGACTTCTGCCTCTGGCAGGAGCGGGAGCTGGGCTCCGAGGAGGACCCGGACAGCCTGCTCCGTCGCCAGCTGGCGTACTGGACGGAGGCCCTGCGCGGCATCCCGGAGGAACTGGCCCTGCCCAGCGACCGTCCGCGCCCGCCGATCGCGAGCCACGCGGGCGACGTCGTGCCGTTCACCGTCCCGCCCGGGCTCCACGAGCGGATCACCCGCCTGGCCCGCGCGTCAGGGGTCAGCCCCTTCATGGTCGTCCAGGCCGCCCTCGCCGCCACCCTCGGCAAGCTGGGGGGCGGTACCGACATCCCGCTCGGCTCGCCCGTCGCGGGCCGCACCGACGAGGCGCTGCACGACCTGGTCGGCTTCTTCGTCAACACGCTCGTGCTGCGTACCGACACCAGCGGCGACCCCACCTTCCAGCAGCTGCTGCACCGCGTCCGCGAGGCCGACCTGGGCGCCTTCCAGCACCAGGACCTGCCCTTCGAGCGGCTGGTGGACGCGCTGAGCCCGGCTCGCTCGCTGTCGCGGCAGCCCTTGTTCCAGGTGATGCTGGCCTTCCAGAACACCGATCGGCCGACGTTCGACCTCCCCGGCCTGGAGTCGGAGTTCGTCGGATCCGGCTCCACGGCGGCCAAGTTCGACCTCGTCTTCGAGTTCACCGAGGCCGGCCCCGGTGAAGGCCTGGCCGGACGCCTCGAGTTCGCGACGGACCTGTACGAACGCGGCACGGCGCGGCTGATCGTCGACTCCTTCCTCCGCCTGCTCGAAGCGGCCGTCACCACCCCCTCCGCACGCCTCAGTCACCTGGACGTCCTGGACCCGCGGGAGCGGAGACGGCTGTTGGAGGACTGGAGCACCGGCTCCCGTCACGCCGTGGAGTCCACCGACACCGTGCCCGGCCTCTTCGAGTCCTGGGCCGCCCGCCGAGCCGGGCATCCCGCGTTCGTCTCCGACGAGGTCACACTCGACTACCGGGAGCTGGACGAGCGGGCCAACCGCCTCGCCCGCGAACTCCTGGCCCGGGGGGCGGGTCCGGGACGCTTCGTGGCCCTGGTGCTGCACCGCTCGCCCGAACTGTTGGTCTCCGTGCTGGCGGTGCTCAAGTCCGGCGCCGCGTATCTGCCCGTCGACCCGGCCTATCCCGTCGACCGCGTCACCCACATGCTGACCGACTCCGGAGCGCACCTGCTGGTCACCTCGGCCGCCGTGCTCGACTCCGGAGTCCTGCCACCGGAGACCTCCACGGGGGCGCGGTGCCTCGTCCTGGACGACCCGGACACCGGCACCCTGATCGCGGGCCACTCCGCGGCCGGACTCGACGACGCCGAGCGCGGCCACCCGCCGACCCCGCGGGACCCGGCGTACCTCATCTACACCTCCGGTTCCACGGGCCTGCCCAAGGGCGTGCTGGTCTCCCACGGCACCGCGACGGCCCTGGCCGCCGACCACCAGGAGCGTTTCGGCCTGGGGCCGCACACCCGGGCCCTGCAGTTCGCCTCCTTCAGCTTCGACGCGGCCGTCTGGGAGATGTGCGTCTCCCTGCTGGTCGGCGGCGCTCTGGTGCAGGTTCCGGACGACCGGCGGGCCGGCCTGCCGCTGGCCGAGTTCATCACCCGGCACCGGGTCAACCTCGCCGTGCTGCCGCCCGTGGTCATGGACGCCTTCCCCGAGGAGGCGCACCTGCCCGAGGAGCTGCTGATGATGGTGGCGGGGGCGGCGATGGCCCCGGAACTCGCCGAGCGCTGGGCACCGGTCACCAAGCTCCACAATCTCTACGGCCCGACCGAGAACACCGTGTGCACCACCGCGAGCGACCGGATCACCGGCGGCCGCCCGCCGATCGGGCGGCCCGTCGCCGGCCACCGCGTCTACGTCCTGGACCGACACCTGGCCCCCGTCCCGCCCGGAGTCGTCGGTGAGCTCTACGTGGGCGGCACGAGCCTCGCCATCGGCTATGTGAACCGGCCCGGCGTGACCGCCGAGCGGTTCGTCGCCGACCCGTACGGCCCGGCGGGATCACGTATGTACCGGACCGGCGATCTCGTACGCTGGCGTGCCGACGGCGCCCTCGACTACGTCGGCCGGGTCGACCACCAGGTGAAGCTCCGCGGCTTCCGCATCGAACTCGGCGAGATCGAGAGCGTGCTGCTGGAGCACCCGCGGATCGCGCAGGCCGTGGTGGTCGCCCGGGAGGACCGGCCGGGCGTCCAGACCCTCGTCGGCTATCTGGTGACCGTCCCCGGCGCCACCGTCGAGGACGGCGAGGTACGCGACCGGCTCGCCCGGCGGCTGCCCGACTACATGGTGCCGTCCGCGCTGGTCACCCTGCCCGAACTGCCGGTGACCGTGAACGGCAAGCTCGACCGGGACGCGCTGCCCGCGCCCGACCTGCGGGCGGCGGCCGGCCGCGAAGCCGTCACCGAGACCGAGAAGGCGCTGGTCCGGGCCTTCGCCGACGTGCTCGGGCTCGACGCCCTCGGCGTCGACGACGACTTCTTCGCCCTCGGCGGCAACAGCATCGGCACCGTCCAGGTGGTGGCCCGGGCCGCGAAGAGCGGGCTCGAACTCACCGTGGCCGAGGTGTTCACCCGGCGGACGGCCTCCGCGCTCGCCGCCCTGGTGGACGGCCGCGCGGCGGGAGCGGAACACCTGGCCCGGCAGTTGCGGACCGGCTCGCTCGGCGAGGACCCGCAGGACGCGTTCGCCCCCGTGCTCGCGATCCGGCCGACCGGCTCGCTGCCCCCGCTGTTCTGCGTGCACGGCGGGCTGGGCACGAGCCTGCCCTATCTCGGGCTCGCCGGGTACCTCGACGAGCGACGGCCGATCATCGGACTCCAGGCGCCGCAGGTGAGCGGGGCCGAGCCGGCGCCGAGCATCGAGGCGCAGGCCGAGTCGTACCTGGAGCGCATCCGGGAGGTGCAGCCCGAGGGCCCGTACCACCTGCTGGGCTGGTCCTTCGGCGGTCTGCTCGCCCACGAACTGGCCGTCCGGCTGCGGGCCGACGGCGACGAGGTCGCCTACCTCGCCAATCTGGACGCCTTCCCCTACGACCACGCGCTCGACGGGCCGCTGCCCGACCGCGACGAACTGCTCGGCCGCTTCCTGGAGTACCTCGGGGAGGACCCGGAAGCGGCGGCCGGCGAAGCCCCGGACCCGGCCGCGGTCGCCGGAGTGCTGCGGCGCCACGGCGGTGCCTTCGGCTCCCTGACCGAGCAGGACATCGAGCGCCTGGTGACGGTGATGCGCCACCACGTCGAACTCGCCGAGCGCCACGAACCCGGCCGCTTCGACGGGGACATGACGCTGTTCGTCGCGACGTCCGGGCGCTCGGCGGCGGACACGAGGACCGCCGCCGGCCGCTGGGGCGGTCATGTCGCCGGAGCCGTCCGTGTCCATGAACTCCCGCACGCCCACGAACATCTGATGCATCCGGAACCGCAGGCGGAGGTCGGTGCGATCGTCGACGCGGAGCTGCGGCGGATCGACCCGCGCTCCCGAGGAGAGGCAGCCATGGCCACAAGCACCCGAACTCCGGTCGTGGAGGTCGCACACGCCCCCGCTTCCCCTCCCGCGGTCACGAACGGCCGCCCCGTCACGGAGACGTTCGCGCTGGCGGGCAGGCGGCTGCGCCATCTGCGCCGTACACCGGGGCGGCTCGTCGGGATCGTGCTCAATCCGCTGGTGATGCTGCTGGCGGTGGGCTACCTCTTCAAGGACGCGATCGTGGCGCCCCAGGGGGGTGACTACCAGGAGTACCTGATGGCGGGCATCGCGGTGCAGGTCGGTCTGGCCGGCATCGGGCCGACCGCGATCAGCATCGCCATGGACCTCCGGGCCGGACTGATGGACCGGTTCCGCTCCCTGCCCATCTCGCGGGCCGCGGTGCTGGTGGCGCATGCGCTGGCCGATCTGCTGGTCGGCCTCGCCGTCCTCGCGGTGATCACGCTGGTGGGTCTGGCCATCGGCTGGCGTCCGCACGGCGACCCGCTGTCGGTGGCGGCCGGTTTCGCCGTGGCCGGCGGGTTCATCTTCGTCATGGTCTGGGTCGGCATCACCCTCGGGATGATGGTCAAGAACGTCGAATCCATCGACTCGATCGGCGCCCTGGTCCTGGTCGTCTGCACCTTCCTGTCGAACGCGGTCTTCCCGGCCGCTGCGATGCCGGCCTGGCTCCGTCCGGTCGTCGAGTGGAACCCGATCAGTGCGGTGGCCGACTCCTGCCGCCACCTGTGGGGCAACCCCACGGCGAACAGCACGGGCTTCCCCGGCGAGCACCCGCACCTGGTCGTGTCCATGTGGTTCGCCGTGCTGCTGGTCGGCACGGTGTGGACGAGCCTGAGCCGCTTCCGCCGGGCGGCCGTGTAACCACCGGCCCACCACCCACGCGTCCGCGCAGGACCCACGAGGCTCCGGATCTCCGCCCACGGCGGGCCGGAGCCTCAGGCGCGTCTGAGGAACTCAAGGGCCGTGACGGCCCGTCACGGCGGGGGAGACTCAGTGTGCCGCGGCGAGGACCGGCGAAAGAGCCCGTCCGCCGCCTGCCCTCCGGGCCGGGGAATCCGGCCCTCCCGAACCTCTGCACCACTCCACAGGACGCCGCTGACCTGCGACGCACAGGTCACACGCGCCCGCTTCGGCTGATTCCCATGGCCAACCAAAAGAGAAAACCCCAGGTCATTGGCCTGACCTGGGGTTCATCATGGAGCCGCCTTCGGGATTCGAACCCGAGACCTACGCATTACGAGTGCGTTGCTCTGGCCAACTGAGCTAAGGCGGCAAGCCGTGCCGTCCCATGGTGGGTGCAGCGGCGTCGCCAAGTCTACACAGTTTCCGGGGGTGGTCCGACCACCCCCGGACAGGGCCTACGAGCAGCGCTTTCCGTCCCGGGGAGGGGTGCCTTCGAGGAGGTAGGTGTTGATCGCCGTGTCGACGCAGTCGCTGCCGCGGCCGTAGGCGGTGTGGCCGTCGCCCTCGTAGGTCAGGAGGGTGCCGGAGGAGAGCTGGGCGGCGAGGGACTCGGCCCACTTGTACGGGGTCGCCGGGTCGCGGGTGGTGCCGACGACCAGGATCGGGGCGGCGCCCTCCGCGGTGATGCGGTGGGGGCGGCCGGTGGCCGGGGAGGGCCAGTAGGTGCAGTTGAGGGCCGCCCAGGCGAGGCCCCGGCCGAAGACCGGGGAGGCCTTCTCGAAGGACGGGACGGCCTTCGCCGCGTCGGCCGGGCCCCGGTAGGCGGCCGGCAGGTCGAGGCAGTTCACGGCGGCGTTCGCGGCCATCAGGTTGGCGTACTCGCCGTCCGGCTCGCGCTCGTAGTAGCTGTCCGCGAGGGCCAGGAGGCCCGCCCCCCGGCCGCCCTTCGCCTGGGCGAGGGCCTCGCGCAGCTGGGGCCAGGCGCCCTCGTCGTACATCGCCGCGATCACGCCCGTGGTGGCGAGGGACTCGCCGAGCTTCCGGCTCTCCCCCGTGGGCAGCGGCTCGGCGTCCACCGCGCGGAAGAACTTCTTCAGCGCCTCGCCGGCCGCCGGGACCGACCCGGTGCCCAGCGGGCAGTCCGGCCTGCCGACGCAGTCGGCGGCGAAGGCCCGGAAGGCGGTCTCGAAGCCGGCGGTCTGGTCGCGGTTGAGGTCGAGCGCGGGGAGCGAGGGGTCCATCGCCCCGTCGAGGACGAGCCGCCCGACCCGGTCCGGGAACAGCTCCGCGTAGGTCGCGCCGAGGAAGGTGCCGTACGACGCCCCCACGTAGCTGAGCCGCTCGTCGCCGAGGACCGCCCGCAGCACGTCCATGTCGCGGGCCGTCTCCACGGTGGAGACGTGCGGCAGGACCTTCCCCGAGCGCTTCGCGCAGCCGGCCGCGAAGTCCTTGAAGGCGGCGCTGAGCGCGTCGGTCTCGGCCGCGTCGTCGGGGGTCTGGTCGACCTGCGTGTACGCGTCCATCTGCGGGCCCGTCAGGCACTCGACCGGCTCGCTGCGGGCGACCCCGCGCGGATCGACCGCCACCATGTCGTACCGGGCGCGGACGGGGGCCGGGTAGCCGATGCCCGCGTACGCCTGGAGGTAGCCGACGGCGGAGCCGCCGGGCCCGCCGGGGTTGACCAGGAGCGAACCGATCCGCTTCCCCGGGCCCGTGGCCCGCACCCGGGAGACCGCCAGCTCGATCTCCTCCCCGTCCGGCTTCGCGTAGTCGAGCGGGGCCCGCAGGGTCGCGCACTGGAAGCCCTCCACCCCGCAGTCGCGCCACTTCAACTTCTGGGCGTAGAACTCCTTCAGCGCCTCGGGCGCGGCGGAGGGCGCCGATCGGCCCTGGGCCGTCCCGCGGGGCGCGGCGGCGTCGCTCCCGCCCGAACAGCCGGAGAGGATCAGCCCGGCCGAGGCGAGGGCCACGGCGGTCGTACGGAGCAAGCGCCTGGAGTCCATCCCCGGAGCGTATCCGGCCCGGTACGGAACGTGTCCAATCGTGTCGGGTCGTGTACGGGACGTGTACGAGCCCCTCTTTCCGGCTCCTCCTTCCCGGGCGCCCCGCTACCGCAGCGCCATCGTCATCGCCTCCACCGCGAGCAGCGGCGCCACGTTCCGGCCGAGGGCCCTGCGGCAGGCGAGGACGGCCTCGATGCGGCGGAGGGTCAGCTCCGGGGCGGTGTCGCGGGCGATCGTCTCCAGGGAGTCCCGCACGTCCTCGTTCGCCAGGGGGGCGCGGGAGCGGAGCTGGAGGGCGAGGACGTCCCGGTAGAAGCCGGTCAGGTCGGTGAGGGCGAGGTCCAGGGTGTCGAGCTGGGTCCGGCGGCCGCGCCGCTTCTGCTTCTCCTCCAGCTCCTTCATCATCCCGGCCGTGCCGCGCGGCATCCGCCCGCCCTGCACGGCCCCGAGCGCCGCCTTCAGCTCCTCGGTCTCCTTGGTGTCGATCTCCTCCGCGACCTGCTTCGCGTCCTCCGCCGCCGTGTCGATCAGCTCCTGGGCGGCCTTGAGGCAGCCGCCGATGTCCGCGACCCGCAGCGGCAGCTTGAGGACGACGGCGCGGCGCGCGCGGGCCCGCTCGTCGGTGGCGAGCCGGCGGGCCCGGCCGATGTTCCCCTGGGCGGCCCGGGCGGCGGCCAGGGCCGTCCCCGGCTCGATGCCGTCGCGCCGCACGAGCACGTCGGCCACGGCCTCCACCGAGGGGGTCCGCAGGCTCAGGTGGCGGCAGCGGGAGCGGATCGTGGGCAGCACGTCGTCCAGGGAGGGGGCGCAGATCAGCCAGACGGTGCGGGGGGCGGGCTCCTCCACGGCCTTCAGGACGCCGTTGCCCGACTTCTCGTTGAGCCGCTCGGCGTCGGTGACCAGGATGACCTGCCAGCGGCCGTTGGCGGGCGCGGTGAAGGACTTGCGGACGGTGTCGCGCATGTCGCGGGCGAGGATCTCCGTACCGACGGCGGAGACCGTCGTGACGTCGGCGTGGGTGCCGACCAGGGTCGTGTGGCAGCCGGTGCAGAACCCGCAGCCCGGCGCCCCGCCGAGCGCGCGGTCGGGGCTCACGCACTGGAGGGCCGCCGCGAAGGCCCGCGCGGCGTCGACCCGGCCGGCCCCCGGCGGGCCGGTGAAGAGCCAGGCGTGGGTCATCTTCGAGGCCTCGGGGGCGGGCCCGCCGGTCTCGTGGGCGGTCACGAACGCGTCGGCGTCGCGCGCCGCGGCGGCGAGCTGCTCCTCGACCTGGCTCTGTCCGACCAGGTCGTCCCATACGGCCATGTCTGCCCCTCCTCAGGTACGCCCTCCATTGTGGGGCAGCCCTCTGACAGCCCCCGCGCGAAGCCCGCCGGCCGGGAACCCGAAGGTCCCCGGCCGGAAGGAGCGGTCAGAGGGGTCGAGCGGCGGCGTCAGCGGCGGCGCCGGGGCTCCTCGTCCTCGTCCTCGTGCGGGCCGAACAGCTCGTCCGCCAGCGTCGGCAGGTCGTCGAGCGGGGTCTCCTCGGCCCAGTCGGAGCGGCGGCGCGGCCGGCCGTCCTCGTCGAGCTGGGGCAGCTCCCGGGTACGGTCGTTCGCCCCGTACGGCTCGTCCTGGGACGCACCACCGGAGCCGGCCGCCCGCTCGTCGCGGAAGAAGTCCTTCGGCAGCCGGTCGGCGGCAGCGGCAGGACGACCGGACGTCCGGGGATCCCGGCCCTCCCGGTCCGCCCGGGGATCCCGTACGGGAGGCAGCACGGCCGTCTCGTCCGCGCCCCGCTCGTCGCGGACCTGCGGAAGCACGGCGGTCTCCGCCTCCGGCCGGGGCTCCCCGTCGAGGCGCACGATCGGCGTGGCCACGGTGACCTCGTCGGGCGAGACGGTCGGGGCGTCCGGCTCGGCGGGACGGGCCCCGTCCGGCTTCACGACCGGCGTCGGCACGGTGACCTCGTTCGCCGACACCTCGGCGGCGCGGGCGGCGCGCTCCGCCGCGGCCCGCGCGGCGGCCTCGGCCTTCTTCCGCTCCGCCCGTTCGGCCGCCTCCGCCGCCTTCGCGCAGGCCTCCCGCTCGGCCGCGGCCTCGGCGTCGGCCGCCGCCCGCTCCGCCGCGGCCTTCTCCCTGGCCGCCTGTTCGCGGGCGGCCCGCTCCCGGGCCTCCTTCGCCTCGGCCGCCCGCTGGGCCGCGGCCTGCTCCGCCGCGGCGCGTTCGGCGGCGGCCCGCTCGGCCGCGGCCTTCGCGGCGGCCTCGGCCGCCAGCCTCTCCGCGGCCGCCTTCGTCGCGGCCTCCTCCGCCGCCTTCGCGGCGGCGGCGGCCTCGGCGGCCCGGCGGGCCTCCTCGGCGCGGAGCAGGGCCTCCTCGGCCTTGCGCTGCTTCTCCTGGCGGAGCGCCTCGGCCTCGGCCCGCAGCCGGGCCTCCTCCTCGGCCTCCTTGCGGAGCCGCTCCTCCTCTTCCTTGCGGGCCTTCTCCTCGGCCGCGAGGCGCTTGCGCTCCTCCTCGGCGGCGCGTTCGGCGGCGATCCGCTCCTCCTCGGCCTTCCGCCGGGCCTCCTCCGCCTGCCGTTCGGCCTCCAGGCGGCGCGCCTCTTCCTCCTCGCGCCGCTTGCGCTCCTCCTCCTCGGCGCGCAGCTTGGCGAGCTGCGCCTGGCGCTCACGCTCCAGGCGCTCCTCCTCGGCCTTGCGGGCGGCCTCTTCCTCGGCCTTGCGCCGCGCCTCCTCCTCGGCCTTGCGGCGGGCCTCCTCGGCGGCCTTCACCTCGGCCTCGGAGAGCGGCAGCATCCGGTCGAGCCGGTGGCGGACGACGGTGGTGACGGCCTCCGGCTCCTGGCCGGCGTCGACGACGAGGTAACGGCTGGGGTCGGCGGCGGCGAGGGCGAGGAAACCGGCCCGTACGCGCGCGTGGAACTCCGGCGGCTCGGACTCCAGCCGGTCGGGCGCCTCGGTGAACCGTTCCCGCGCGGTCTCCGGGGAGACGTCGAGCACGACGGTCAGGTGCGGGACGAGGCCGTCGGTCGCCCAGCGGGAGATGCGGGCGATCTCGGTCGGGGACAGGTCGCGGCCCGCGCCCTGGTAGGCGACGGACGAGTCGATGTACCGGTCGGAGAGGACGATCGCGCCCCGCTCCAGGGCCGGCCGGACCAGGGAGTCGACGTGCTCGGCGCGGTCGGCGGCGTACAGCAGGGCCTCGGCGCGGTTCGAGAGCCCCGCCGACGACACGTCGAGGAGGATCGAGCGGAGCCGCTTGCCGATCGGGGTGGCGCCGGGCTCGCGGGTGACGACGACCTCGTGGCCCTTGGCGCGGATCCAGTCGGCGAGCACCTGGACCTGGGTGGACTTCCCGGCGCCGTCGCCGCCCTCCAGGGCGATGAAGAAGCCGGTCGGGGAGGGCGCCTGGGCCGGGTCGGAGCCGCGCAGCGCGTCGCGCAGGTCGCGCCGGAGCGGGACGCCCGCGCGGTCGTCGGTCTTGGCGAGGACGAGCGCGGCGACCGGGAGCAGCAGGGCTCCGGTGAGGGCGAGCGTGAAGGCGGCGCCGCCGTGCTCCAGGACGGAGCCGCCGGGGGCGAGCCGGTGCGGGCCGATCGCGGCGGCGAGCAGCGGGGCGGCGAGCGCGCCGATGCCCATCGCGAAGCGGGCGGTGGCCTGGAGGTGGTCGGTGGTCCGGGCCCGGCGGGGCTCCTCGGTCTCCTGGTCGATCAGGACGTGGCCGGTGTTGGCGGCGACCCCGGCCGCGTAGCCGGCGAGGACGGAGAGGAGGAGGACGGTCGCCGTGTCCGGGACCAGGCCCGCGGCGATCAGGGCGACCCCGGTGACGGTGATCGCGAGGGCGAGCAGTCGGCGCCGGGACAGGGCGGGGAGCACGGAGCCCGCGGTGCGGATGCCGACGGCGGTGGCGCCGCTGAGGGCCAGGATCAGGAGGGCGTACGTGACGGGGCCGCCGCCCAGGTCGTCCGCGTGGAGCACGGCGACGGACGCGGCCGCGGCGATCGCCCCGGCGACGGTGGCGCAGGCGAGGACGAGGAGGGGCAGGATGCCGGTGCGGCCCTTGCCCGCGTCGACGCCCTTGGTCGCGCCCTTGACCGTGCCGACGCCCTTGCCCGAGTCCGTACCCTTGCCGGCCTTGTCGGCCTTGCCGTCCGCGTCTCCCTTGTCGGCCGTGTCGGCCTTGGCGGTCTTCTTCGCGGACGGTCGGCGCAGGCCCTCCAGGGGCGAGCGGGGCCGGGGCGTCTCCCCGCCCGGCAGCGCCATCGCGTACAGGACGGTGACGGAGGCGGCGAACAGGCCGGCGGCGACGTACGAGGCCAGGGCGGCCTGGTGCAGCGAGAACCAGTCGATCCCGAGGCCCAGCAGCTCGCCGGCCAGGGCGGCGACGAGCAGGACGACGGCGGCGGCCGGGACGGCGAGGAAGCCGGTGCGCTGGGACAGCCGGCGCAGCGCGCCCAGGTGGTCCGGGAGCGGCCGTACGGCGGCGCCCTCCAGGGGCGGGGCGGGCAGCAGCGCGGGCGCGGCGCCCTCGCGGCTGATCGTCCAGAGCCGCTCGGCCGCGCCGGTGACGAAGACGGTGCCGAGCAGGTACCAGAGGGCGCTGCCCGGGGTCCAGTCGATCCACAGGGGCGCGACGACGAGGAGTGCGATCCGCACGCCGTCGGCGCCGATCATGGTCCAGCGCCGGTCGAGCTTCCCGCCGGGCCCGGTGAGGGCGATCAGCGGTCCGAGGAGGACGGCCCCGAAGAGGACGGAGGCGAGCAGGCGTGCGCCGACGACGGCGGCCACGGCGAACGCGGCCCCCCGGTAGCCGCCCCCGAGCGCGTCCTGCGTCACGGCGGCCTGGAAGCCGAGGAGGACGAGGACGAGGAGGGCGAGGGCGTCGCCGGTACTGCCGAGCAGGTGGGCGCTCCACAGCCGGCGCAGCGGCTGGTGGCGCAGGAGGGCGCGTACGGCGCGCTCCCTGGAATCCGCGACGAGGGCGGCGTCGGAATCGCCGAGACGGTCTGGCTGCTCTGCTCGCGTCATCCGTCCACCCTATCCGGACGGCCTTCCTCCCCGCGGCCTCCGCCCGAACATCCGGACGAGGCTGTGACGGAGGGGCGGCGAAGGGGCGCGGGAGGGGCGGCGGAGGGGCGGGGACCTGGGTCCCCGCCCCTCCGCCGCCCCTCTTCGCGGTCGTCCCGGAGGCCGGCTACTCCGCCCGGTCGGCCTTCGAAGCCGGAGCGGACGCCGCAGCCGTCGCCTTCTTGGCCGTCGTCTTCTTGGCCGCCGCGGTCTTCGCCGTCGTGCTCTTGGCCGCCGTCGTCTTCTTCGCGGCCGTCTTCTTCGCCGCCGTCTTCTTGGCGGGGGCGGCCTTCTTCGCGGCGGTCTTCTTCGCCGGGGCCTTCTTGGCGGTCTTCTTCGCCGGTCCCTTGGCCCGCTTCTCGGCGAGCAGCTCGTAGCCGCGCTCGGGCGTGATCGTCTCCACGCTGTCGCCGGTCCGCAGCGTCGCGTTCGTCTCGCCGTCGGTCACGTACGGGCCGAACCGCCCGTCCTTGACGACCACGGGCTTCTCGCTGACCGGGTCGGTGCCCAGCTCCTTCAGCGGCGGCTTGGCCGCGGCCCGCCCCCGCTGCTTCGGCTGCGCGTAGATCGCGAGGGCCTCCTCCAGCGTGATCGTGAAGAGCTGCTCCTCGTCGGTGAGCGACCGCGAGTCCGTGCCCTTCTTCAGGTACGGGCCGTAGCGGCCGTTCTGCGCGGTGATCTCCACGCCCTCGGCGTCCGCGCCGACGACCCGGGGCAGGGACATCAGCTTGAGCGCGTCCTCCAGGGTCACCGTGTCGAGGGACATCGACTTGAAGAGCGAGGCGGTGCGCGGCTTGACCGCGTTCTTGCCGGTCTTCGGGGTGCCCTCGGGCAGGATCTCGGTGACGTACGGGCCGTACCGGCCGTCCTTCGCGACGATCTGGTGGCCGCTGACGGGGTCGGTGCCCAGCTCGAAGTCGCCGCTCGGCTTGGCGAGCAGCTCCTCGGCGAGCTCGACGGTCAGCTCGTCGGGCGCGAGGTCGTCGGGGACGTCGGCGCGCTGGTGGCCCTCGGCGTCCTTCTCGCCGCGCTCGACGTACGGGCCGTAGCGGCCGACGCGGAGCACGATGCCGTTGCCGACGGGGAAGGAGGAGATCTCGCGCGCGTCGATGGCGCCCAGGTCGGTGACGAGCTCCTTGAGACCGTTGAGGTGGTCGCCGTCGCCGTTCCCGGCGTCCGCCGCGCCGCTCCCGCCGGCGATCTCGCCCTCGCCGAAGTAGAAGCGCTTCAGCCACGGCACGGCCTGGGCCTCGCCGCGCGCGATGCGGTCGAGGTCGTCCTCCATGCGGGCGGTGAAGTCGTAGTCGACGAGCCGCCCGAAGTGCTTCTCCAGGAGGTTGACGACGGCGAAGCTCAGGAAGGACGGCACGAGCGCCGTGCCCTTCTTGAAGACGTAGCCGCGGTCGAGGATGGTGCCGATGATCGAGGCGTACGTCGACGGGCGGCCGATCTCGCGCTCTTCCAGCTCCTTGACCAGCGAGGCCTCGGTGTAGCGGGCCGGCGGCTTGGTCGCGTGGCCGTCCGCCGTGATCTCCTCGGCGCCCAGCGCGTCGCCCTCGGCGACCTGCGGCAGGCGCCGCTCGCGGTCGTCGAGCTCGGCGTTCGGGTCGTCGGCCCCCTCCACGTACGCCTTCATGAAGCCGTGGAAGGTGATGGTCTTGCCGGAGGCGCTGAACTCGGCGTCGCGGCCGTCGGAGGACCGGCCGCCGATCCTGACGGTGACCGAGTTCCCGGTCGCGTCCTTCATCTGGGAGGCGACGGTCCGCTTCCAGATCAGCTCGTACAGCTTGAACTGGTCGCCGGTCAGCCCGGTCTCCGCCGGGGTGCGGAAACGATCACCCGAAGGGCGGATCGCCTCGTGCGCCTCCTGCGCGTTCTTGACCTTGCCCGCGTAGACGCGCGGCTTCTCCGGCAGGTAGTCGGCGCCGTACAGGTGCGTGACCTGCGCGCGGGCCGCGGCGACGGCGGTGTCGGAGAGGATCGTGGAGTCCGTACGCATGTAGGTGATGAAGCCGTTCTCGTACAGCTTCTGCGCCACCTGCATGGTCGCCTTCGCGCCGAAGCCCAGCTTGCGGCTCGCCTCCTGCTGGAGGGTCGTGGTCCGGAAGGGGGCGTACGGGGAGCGGCGGTACGGCTTCGACTCGACCGAGCGCACGGAGAACGCCGTGTCGGCGAGCGCGGCGGCCAGCGCCCGCGCGTTCCGCTCGTCCAGGTGGAGGACGTTCGCGGTCTTCAGCTGCCCGTCGGGGCCGAAGTCGCGGCCCTGCGCGACGCGCCGGCCGTCGACCGACGCGAGGCGCGCGACCAGCGAGGACGGGTCGGAGGCGTCACCCTTGCGGCCGGTGGAGAAGGTGCCGGTGAGGTCCCAGTACTCGGCGGAGCGGAAGGCGATGCGCTCGCGCTCGCGCTCGACGACGAGCCGGGTGGCGACGGACTGGACGCGGCCCGCCGACAGCTTCGGCATGACCTTCTTCCACAGGACCGGCGAGACCTCGTAGCCGTAGAGGCGGTCGAGGATGCGGCGGGTCTCCTGGGCGTCGACCATGCGCTGGTTGAGCTCGCGCGGGTTGGCGACGGCGGCCTGGATCGCGTCCTTGGTGATCTCGTGGAAGACCATCCGGTGGACCGGGACCTTGGGCTTCAGGACCTCCTGGAGGTGCCACGCGATGGCCTCGCCCTCGCGGTCCTCATCGGTGGCGAGGTAGAGCTCGTCGGACTCGGCGAGCAGCTCCTTGAGCTTCCTGACCTGCGCCTTCTTCTCGGCGTTGACGACGTAGACGGGCTGGAAGTCGTGCTCGACGTCGACCCCGAGGCGGCGCACCTCGCCGGTGTACTTCTCGGGCACCTCGGCGGCGCCGCTGGGGAGGTCGCGGATGTGCCCGACGCTCGCCTCGACGACGTAGCCGGGGCCGAGGTAGCCCTTGATCGTCTTCGCCTTGGCAGGCGACTCGACGATGACGAGTCGGCGGCCGCCGTGTGCGGTCTCGCTGGTCGGGGACAACTTCGCTCTTCTCTCCGGTTCGGCACTCTCTGGGCACGTACGGGGGCACGTACGGGGCGCGTACGGCATGGGCACGCACGGCAGCGGCACGGACGGTGACGCTCCCGTCGCTGCGGAGTGTGACGGTACAACCCGCCCCCGTGTCAAACGGCGAAAGCCCGCAACGGCCACTCGAACGGTAACCCGAGTCCTGGCATTCCTGCCGCCCGGACTCCCGGACCGGCGGGGCGGGACGCGCGCCGGGGTGCGGCGGCGGAACCGGAGAAGGTGGTCAGAGGCGGCCGAAGCACCAGACGCCGAGGGTGAGGAAGACGGCGCCGGAGAGGCTCGTCAGCGCGACGGCGGCGCGCGGGGGGATCCCGTGGGCGACGGGCTCGCGGTGCAGGGCGCGCACGGTGGTCCACAGCAGCAGCGCGCCTCCGAACAGCGTGAACGCCGCTCCCGCGAAGATCGCCGGCCCGCTCTCCATGCCCGTACCCCGTTCCGTTCACCTGCGGTGTTCGTCTCCCGGAGGGGAGGCTCGCACCCCCGGAAGACGCGGGCGCGAACTCCGGGTGAACGCCGCGGGCCGTCCGGCCGGGTTTCACGAGTGCAGCCGGCGGCACCCTGCCGCCCGCTCCTCCTTCGACCTGCCGCCGCTCCACCTGCCCCCTCTCCTGTCGCCCATGTCACCCCTCTTTCCGGACGTCGTTTTCCTCACGTCACGTCGAGCGTGGCCCGGCGGGCGCGGGCAGGCCGAGGACGAGCGCGGCGGAGTCCGGTGCCGGGGCGAGGGCGGGACGGCGCCGAGGGTGCCGTCCACGCAGGAGGCGGAAGCTGCGAGGGCGGCTTTTCCGATGGGTTGGAGAAGATCGTCGGCGACACCCGGTTCACTGCCCGGGCAGGCGAAGAAGGAAACCTGAAGGAGCGGTCCCACCAGCAGAGTTCCGACGAACACCGGCGGGTGGCCCGGTCGGGCAGCGCCCGGTGGGAGAGCGCTCCGCCGACGGCCACGAGCCGGGCGGCGAGGAGGAAACGGAACAGGTGGACGGCGGGGGTCGCGCGGGCGAGCGGGACGGGGCCCGGTCCGGTTCGAGCCGTGTCACCCGCCCGACCTGATCCGTATCAAGCGCCCTCCCCCGAAGCCCCTCCGTCGACGGGCAGCAGGAAGCCCTCCTCCACGAGGAGCCGGATCGCCTGCGGGGTGCGGTCGCGCAGCAGGACCGGGTCCTCGCCCATCAGCTGCCCGATGGCGTCGAGGATGCGGCCCGCGCTGAGGGTGCCGTCGCAGACGCCGGCGAACCCGGCGCCGACGTGGTCGACCCGGGTCGCGCGGCGCATGCCCCGGTTCTGCCGGAGCACGACGTGCTCCGGGTCCTCGGCGCCGGGCAGGCCGACCTGCTCCTGGACCACCTCGGGCGCGAGGACGAACCGGTCGGCGAGGAGGGCCGCGTCGTCGTGGGTCCGCAGGTAGTCCTGGCGCTCGAAGTGGGCGAGGACGGTGGGGCCGAGGGGCTGTTCGACCGGGTGCGGCCACTCCTCGATCACGATCGAGGGCTCGACCGCGCCGGAGGCCACCGCTCCGTTCCGCCGGATCGTGATCCAGCCGAAGCCGACCGCGCGCGTCTTGCGGGCCTCGAACTCGTCCAGCCAACGGGCGTACGCGGCCCGGTAGGCGGCCGGGTCGCCCCGGTGGTCGCCGCTGTCCCGCAGCCACAACTCGGTGTACTGGGTGACGTCCTGGACCTCCCGCTGCACGATCCAGGCGTCGCAGCCGCGCGGCACCCAGGACCGCAGCCGCTCCTGCCACTCCTCGCCGTCCACGTGCTGCCAGTTGGCGAGGAACTGGGCGTACCCGCCGTCGTTCAGCCGCTCGCCCGCCTGCTGCACGAGCGTGCGGCACAGGTCGTCGCCGCCCATCCCGCCGTCCCGGTAGGTGAGTCCGGCGCCGGGGGAGATCACGAACGGCGGGTTGGAGACGATCAGGTCGTACGTGTCGTCCCCGACCGGCTCGAAGAGCGAGCCGGTGACCAGCTCGGCCTCCGGGACCCCGGAGAGGGCGAGGGTGAGCCGGGTGAAGTCCAGGGCGCGCGGGTTGAGGTCGGTGGCGGTGACCCGGGTGGCGTGCCGGGCGGCGTGCAGGGCCTGGATGCCGGAGCCGGTGCCGAGGTCGAGCGCGGCGGAGACCGGCGTGCGGACGGTGATGCCGGCGAGGGTGGTGGAGGCGCCGCCGACGCCGAGGACGACCGCTGCCCCTGCCTGGCGGCCTTTCTTCCCGACGCCGCCCGCACCGCCGACGGCGCAGCCCAGGTCGGAGACGATGAACCAGTCCTCGCCGTCGGGCCCGCCGTACGGCCGGACGTCGACGGTGGCGCGCACGGTGTCGTCCTCGCGGAGCACCCAGCCGTCGGCGACGGCCTCGTCCAGCGGGAGCGCGGCGGCGGCCCGCGCGTGCTCGACGGGCTCCTGGAGCAGGAAGAGCCGGACGAGGGTCTCCAGCGGACCGTCGCCGCCGGTGGCACGCAGGGCGGGCACGGTCTCGCTGCGGGCGAGCGCCGCGTAGGCGGGGGCGCCGAGCAGGTCGAGCAGGCCGTCGGCGGTGAAGTCGGCGGCGAGCAGCGCCTCGCGCAGACGGGCGGCGTGCGCGGGCACCGGGAGGCGGGGAGTCAGGCTGGTCGTACTCACCGCTCCATTGTGACGGCCACCACCGACATCGGCGGCCACCGACATCGGCAGCCACCGGCATCGGCCACCGCCCGCACCGACCGCCACCGGGGCGGCCGCCCCGGAGCAGGAGCGCCGGGCGCCCTACTCCTCGCTCTTGGTGGCCGTCGCCGCCCCGCCCGGCTTCGCCGACGCACCCCGGGAGGGCTCGGTGGCGCCGCCCGCGTCCGCGGTGGAGCCGGCGCCCGGGGAGGCGGAGCCCGAGGGCTTCGGCGGGGTCGAGACGGTGGGCTTCTGGCAGCCGGGCTGCTTGGCCATCGCCTTGCCGAGGTCGCCCTCCTCCAGCTTGGCGAGGGCCTGCTGGTCCATCTTCTCGATCTTGGTCAGCCCGTTGGCGACGTTCTGGAGGCCGTCCGCGAACTTCTGCTGGTTCGACGGGTCGAGCGCGTCGACCTGCTTCTTCAGCCCCTCGTAGGCCACCGCGGTCTCGTTGAGCTCCTTGACCGCGTCCTGCTTGATCTTCTCGCCGTTCTCCACGGGCGGGGCGCCGGCGCTCTCGACGGCCTTGGCGAGGGCGCGGTCGGCGTCGGCGATGTCCTGGAACGCCTTCGAGTCCGCGGCCTGGATCTCGGCGGGCTTGCTGTCGGCCGCCGTCGAGATGATGATCTGGTGGGCGTCGGCGCGCTTCTGGATCTGGGGCTTGGCCTGGTCGCAGAACGTCTTCGCCCAGTCGTCCACCTTGTTGCCCTCGTCGCCGCTGCAACCCGACAGCGCGAGCACCAGTACCGCGCCGCCGGACAGTGCGGCCGCAAGCTTCTTGTTCAACGGTTCGGTCCCTTCCAAGGCTCTCGGCCCCGGAACATACACGCCGAACGGGCTACTTCCACCTTTCGTACGACTGGTTCCTCCCGTATTGAAGCCTTTTGAACCAAGGGAGAGACCGCTCACGCCCCCCGTCGTCTCCGTGAATGAGACGGATGCCACGTCAGGAGACGTCCACGGAGCGCCTCTTGGAGAGGAGGACGGCGACGATGACGACGAGCAGCGCGACCACGGCGACGGCCGCCCGCACCCCGGCGTTCGCGTCGTCCCCGTGCCCGAACCGCACGACCGCCGGGGCGATGAGCAGCGCGACCAGGTTCATGACCTTCAGGAGGGGGTTGATCGCCGGTCCCGCCGTGTCCTTGAAGGGGTCGCCGACGGTGTCCCCGATGACGGTCGCCGCGTGCGCCTCGCTGCCCTTGCCGCCGTGGTTCCCGTCCTCGACCAGCTTCTTCGCGTTGTCCCAGGCGCCACCGGAGTTGGCGAGGAAGACCGCCATCAGCGCCCCCGTGCCGATCGCCCCGGCGAGGTACGCGCCGAGCGGGCCGACGCCGAGCGCGAAGCCCACCGCGATCGGGGCCGTCACGGCGAGCAGTCCGGGCGTGGCGAGTTCGCGCAGCGCGTCCTTGGTGCAGATGTCGACGACCCGCCCGTACTCCGGTTTCTCGGTGAAGTCCATGATCCCGGGATGTTCGCGGAACTGCCGCCGCACCTCGTACACCACCGATCCCGCCGACCGGGACACGGCGTTGATCGCGAGGCCCGAGAAGAGGAAGACGACCGAGGAGCCCAGGATCAGGCCGAAGAGGTTGTCGGGCTGCGAGATGTCCATGGAGAGCGTCAGCGCGCCCGCCTCCACCCCGACGTCGGCGACCGCGGTGGCGATGGCGTCCCGGTACGAGCCGAAGAGCGCGGCGGCGGCCAGGACGGCGGTGGCGATGGCGATGCCCTTGGTGATGGCCTTGGTGGTGTTGCCGACGGCGTCCAGGTCGGTCAGGACCCGCGCGCCCGCGCCCTCGACGTCCCCGGACATCTCCGCGATGCCCTGGGCGTTGTCCGCGACCGGGCCGAAGGTGTCCATGGCGACGATCACGCCGACGGTGGTGAGCAGGCCCGTCCCGGCGAGCGCGACCGCGAAGAGCGCCAGCATGATCGAGGCCCCGCCGAGCAGGAACGCCCCGTACACGGTGAGGCCGATCAGGAGCGCCGTGTAGACGGCGGACTCCATGCCGAGGGCCACTCCCGCGAGGACGACGGTCGCGGGGCCGGTGAGCGAGGACTTCCCGACGTCCCGTACGGGCCGCCGGTTCGTCTCGGTGAAGTAGCCGGTGAGCTGCTGGATCAGGGCGGCGAGGACGATGCCGAGGGCGACGGCGACCAGGGCGAGGACGCGCGGGTCGCCGTCGTGCCCGCGGAGGCCGGGCTCGGTGACGCCCTCCAGTGCGGCGTAGGAGGAGGGCAGATAGGTGAAGGCGGCGACGGCGACGAGCCCGAGGGAGATCACCGCCGAGACGAGGAAGCCGCGGTTGACCGCGCTCATCCCGCCGCGGTCGGTGCGCCGGGGGGAGACGGCGAGGATGCCGATCACGGCGGTGACCACGCCGATCGCGGGCACGATCAGGGGGAAGGCGAGGCCGTGGTCGCCGAAGGCGGCCTTGCCGAGGATGAGCGCGGCGACCAGGGTGACGGCGTACGACTCGAAGAGGTCGGCGGCCATGCCGGCGCAGTCGCCGACGTTGTCCCCCACGTTGTCGGCGATGGTGGCGGCGTTGCGCGGGTCGTCCTCGGGGATGCCCTGCTCGACCTTGCCGACCAGGTCGGCGCCGACGTCGGCGGCCTTGGTGAAGATGCCGCCGCCCACGCGCATGAACATGGCGATGAGGGCCGCGCCGAGCCCGAACCCCTCCAGGACCTTGGGCGCGTCGGCGGCGTACACGAGGACGACGCAGGAGACGCCGAGCAGCCCGAGGCCGACGGTGCACATGCCGACGACCCCGCCGGTGCGGAAGGCGAGCCGCATGGCCCGGTGCGCGACCTCGGCCGGGTCCTTCTCCGGCTCGCCCGGTGCCGGGGCGGCGTCCCTGGCCGCGGCGGCGACCCGTACGTTCGCCCGCACGGCGAGCCGCATGCCGACGTACCCGGTGGACGCCGAGAACAACGCCCCGACCAGGAAGAACAGGGACCGCCCGGCGCGCTGCGACCAGGTGTCGGCGGGCAGCGCGAACAGCAGCAGGAACACGACGACGGCGAAGACGGCGAGGGTCCGCAGCTGCCGCCCGAGATAGGCGTTGGCCCCTTCCTGCACGGCGGCGGCGATCTCCCGCATCCGCTCGGTCCCCTCGCCGGCCGCGAGCACCTGGCGGGTGAAGAACCACGCGACGACCAGCGCGGCGAGGGCGACGGCCGCCACGACGACCACGATCGCCCGGTTCCCACTCGTGAGCACCGCCCCGGCGAGGGGGACGAGGGAAGGGGGGTCCATGAGGACGGATCGGTCCATGGGGACGGATCATAGGGAGACGAACCGGCACATACGGGGACCCGGAAACCCCCGCGCGGCTGCCCCGAAGACAGAAGAAAAGGAAGAAAGAGTTACGGGGAGAGGCCCCACAACACAGGCCCTCTCCCCGAACCGCTACCACTCCCGCACCCCACCGGACCGAAAGGTCTCAGGACAGGACGTCCGCCGGGCTCACCGGCCAGGTCATGCGGAGGGTGCCGCCGTCCGCGCCGGCGCTCACCTCGACGTCGTCGACGAGCCCTCGGATCACCGCGAGGCCCATCTCGTCCTCGCCGTCGGCGTCGTCGAAGTCCTCGGCCGGGGCCGCGGCGCGCGCGCCGGGGACCCCGACGGCATCGGCCGCCGCCACCCCCGCGCCCGGCACCTCGTCGCCGACCTCGATGGAGAACGACTTCTCCTCCTCGGTCAGGACGACCCGGATGGGGGTCGTGACGTCGTTGCTGCGGTGCAGCCCGACGGCACGGGAACACGCCTCGCCGACGGCGAGGCGCACCTCGTCGAGGACCGCCTCGTCCACCCCCGCCCGGCGCGCCACCGCGGCCGCCACCAGGCGGGCCGTCCGGACGTGCTCGGGCTGGGCGCTGAAGCGGAGTTCAACGGTGGCCATGCGAACCCCCTGGGCTCAGTCGACGGCGTTGACGGCCTCGTCGACCGAGGTGTGGATCGGGAACACCTTGGTAAGGCCCGTGATCCGGAAAATCTTGAGAATGCGCTCCTGGTTGCAGACGAGGCGCAGCGAGCCCTCGTGGGCACGGACGCGCTTCAGGCCGCCGACGAGCACACCGAGGCCGGTGGAGTCGAGGAAGTCCACGCTCTCCATATCGACGACCAGGTGGTAACTGCCGTCGTTCACCAACTCGACCAACTGCTCGCGCAGCTTGGGCGCGGTATACACATCAATCTCGCCACCGACCTCGACGACCGTACGGTCACCACCAGCGCCGGTCACATTGCGAGTCGACAGGGACAGGTCCACGGATCCTCCAGCACCTTGCTATCGGGCGATCGTTCTCCCGGGTCTCCCGGACGGGGCCGAGGAACGGATTGCCAGCCGCGATGGCATTCAATCACTTACCCACAGCCATGCACGACGCCTTGGAAGCATTGTCCGTCATGGCAGTGACACACTCGACGCCGATGGCCAAGAATCACCGCCCCAGTCGTCCCGCCGGGGACAGGGGCAGCCGCCCCTCTCCCGGCATGCTCCTCGACCGGCTCTCCTCGGGCGAGAGCCGAGCCGCGCGCATCACTCATACGGAGCACATGCCCGCCCGGGCGGGTCGTCATGCGGTCTGGCCGCACCGCATCCGCCCGGAGGTGATCGCGGCGATCCAGGAAGCCGGGATCGAGCACCCGTGGGCCCACCAGGCGCAGGCCGCCGAGCACGCCCTCGACGGCGAGTCCGTGGTGATCGCCACCGGCACCGCCTCGGGCAAGTCGCTCGCCTACCTCGCCCCGGTCCTGTCCACCCTCCTGGACGGCTCCGAGGCCCCCAACGGGCGCGGGGCCACCGCCCTCTACCTCGCCCCCACCAAGGCCCTCGCCGCCGACCAGCGGCGCGCCGTGCGGGAACTGGCCGCCCCGCTCGGCAACCGGATCCGCCCCGCCCTCCACGACGGCGACACGCCGGTCGAGGAGCGCGAGTGGGTCCGCCAGTACGCGAACTACGTGCTCACCAACCCCGACATGCTGCACCGGAGCATGCTTCCCTCCCACCCCAGGTGGTCCTCCTTCCTGCGCGCCCTGCGCTACGTCGTGATCGACGAGTGCCACACCTACCGGGGCGTCTTCGGCTCCCACGTCGCCCAGGTGCTGCGGCGCCTGCGCCGGGTCTGCGCCCGGTACGGCTCCGAGCCGGTCTTCCTCCTCGCCTCGGCCACCTCCGCCGACCCCGCCCGGACCGCCGGCCGCCTCACCGGCCTGCCGGTCACGGAGGTCTCCGACGACGCCTCCCCGCGCGGCGAGCTGGTCTTCGCCCTGTGGGAGCCGCCGCTGACCGAGCTGCGCGGGGAGCGCGGCGCGCCCGTGCGCCGCACGGCCACCGCCGAGACCGCGGACCTGCTGACCGACCTGACCCGGCAGAACGTCCGCTCGGTCGCCTTCGTGCGCTCCCGACGCGGCGCCGAGCTGATCTCGGTGATCGCCCAGGAACGCCTCGCCGAGACCGACCGCGCCCTGGCCCGCCGCGTCGCCGCCTACCGGGGCGGCTACCTGCCCGAGGAGCGCCGCGCCCTGGAACGGTCCCTGCACTCCGGGGAGCTCCTGGGCCTGGCCGCCACGACCGCCCTGGAGCTGGGCGTGGACGTCTCGGGCCTGGACGCCGTCCTGATCGCCGGATACCCGGGGACCAGGGCGTCCCTGTGGCAGCAGGCGGGCCGCGCCGGCCGCTCGGGCGAGGGCGCCCTCGCGATCATGGTCGCCCGGGACGACCCGCTGGACACCTTCCTGGTCCACCACCCGGAGGCGATCTTCGAGCAGCCGGTCGAGTCGACCGTCCTGGACCCCGACAACCCCTACGTCCTCGCCCCCCATCTGTGCGCCGCGGCGGCGGAGCTGCCGCTGACCGAACCCGACCTGGCCCTCTTCGGCCCGGCCGTCCCCGACCTCCTCCCCCAGCTGGAGACGGCCGGTCTGCTGCGCCGCCGCTCCACCGGCTGGTACTGGACCCGCCGCGAGCGGGCCGCCGACCTCACCGACATCCGGGGCGGCGGCGGGAGCCCCGTCCGGATCGTGGAGGCCGGCACCGGCCGCCTCCTCGGCACGGTCGACGAGGCGGCCTCCCACACCTCCGTCCACGAGGGCGCCGTCCACCTCCACCAGGGCCGCACCTACCTGGTCCGGGAGCTCGACCTGAAGGACTCCGTGGCCCTCGTGGAGGAGGCCGTCCCGCCGTACTCCACCACCGCCCGCGACACCACCTCCATCGCCGTCCTCGACACCGACACCGAGATCCCCTGGGGAGCCGGCCGCCTCTGCTACGGCTCCGTCGAGGTCACCAACCAGGTCGTCTCCTTCCTCCGCCGCCGCCTCGTCACCGGCGAGGTGCTCGGCGAGACCAAGCTCGACCTGCCGCCCCGCACCCTGCGCACCCGGGCCGTCTGGTGGACGGTCACCGAGGACCAGCTCGACGCCGCCCGGATCAACCCGGAGATCCTCGGCGGCGCCCTGCACGCCGCCGAGCACGCCTCCATCGGCATGCTGCCGCTCTTCGCCACCTGCGACCGCTGGGACATCGGCGGCGTCTCCGTACCGCTCCACCCCGACACCCTGCTGCCCACGGTCTTCGTGTACGACGGGCACCCGGGCGGCGCGGGCTTCGCCGAACGGGCCTTCCACACGGCCCGCGCCTGGCTGGCGGCCACCCGGGAGGCCATCGCCTCCTGCGAGTGCGAGGCGGGCTGCCCCTCCTGCATCCAGTCCCCGAAGTGCGGCAACGGCAACGACCCCCTCCACAAGCGCGGCGCGGTCCGCCTCCTCACGGAACTCCTCCGCGGAGCCCCGGAGAACCGGGAGGGTCGCGAGGGCCGGGAGGATCAGGCGGATCGGGATGGCCCGGAGGCACCGGAGGGGGCGCCCAAGGACCGGCCGGCGGACCCGGCGGGAGCCCTGGAGGCCCCGCCCGGGACCTGACCTCCGGCCGGTACGGGCCGCGCACCACCCGCGCGGTCACCTCGGCGACCTCGCCCCGCACCGCACACCGCACCAGCTCGGCGCCCTGCGCACCGGTCACCCGGGAGGCGGCGGCGCACGCCTCGGCCTCGCCCCACAGGGCCCGGTCGGCGGCGGCGAGGGCGGCCAGGTCGGCGGCCCCGCCGGCCCGGTGCCGGGCCACCACCGCCTGGCCCAGCGCGAGCACCGCCCCGAACACCACGCACAGCGCACAGGCCGCGAGCGCCGTCCACACGGTCGCCGCCCCCCGGTCCCCGCGGCGTCCGGGGAGACGACGACCCGGACGGCGGCCTCCGGGGCGGCGACGGGCAGAACAGCAGTCTCCGGGGCGG
The DNA here is from genome assembly GCF_009299385.1 of Streptomyces cinereoruber. NCBI lineage: Bacteria > Bacillati > Actinomycetota > Actinomycetes > Kitasatosporales > Streptomycetaceae > Streptomyces > Streptomyces cinereoruber. The sequence continues at coordinate 3,639,326 of NZ_CP023693.1, forward strand.
CGACGGGCCCTCACGGCGGGCCTCCGGGACCAAGATCCCCGAGGAGTCCGGTGTCCTCCGCGAGGGACGCCGCCTCCGCCCGCAGGGTGAGGCCCAGGCCCCGGGGGCCGGGGGCCGCCGCCTCCACCGTCACCCGCCACAGTTCCCCCGAGCGCGTCACCGTCACCCGGGCCCCCTCGGGTGCCGCGGTCCTCGCGGCCGCCTCCGCGGCGGCCACCGGCTCCGAGCGGGCCGCGGCCCGCGCCCCCGCCCTCGCCGCGTCCACGCACCGGATCTGCGCGGCGGCCGCGAACAGCGACCAGAGCAGGGTCACCGTGAACAGCGCCAGGACGGGCAGGACCATCGCCGCCTCCACGGTCGCGAAGCCCCGGTCGGAACGACACGTCTCAGAACGACGCATCGAGCGCCTTCCCGATCATCGAGTTCAGTGCCCCCGAGACCGTCCCGCTGGTCACGACCTTGTAGAGCACCGCGGCGAACGCCGCCGCCGCGATCGTCCCCACCGCGTACTCGGCCGTGCTCATTCCCGTGTCACGACGCGCGGCCTCCCACCGCGACCGCCACCACGCACCGACCCGCCCCTTGAGCGTCCCCACCGCCGCTGCCGCCGCCGTCACTGCCGCTGTCCCCGCCATGTCGTTCTCCTCGTCCCGTTCGTTCCGTCGTGTCTCGTGGTCGTGCATGTCTCGTGGTCGTGCGTGTGTTGTGGTCGTGCGTGTGTTGTGGTCGTTCGTGCCGTGTGTCGTGCGTGTCTTCTCGTGGTCGTTCTCATCCGTGCAGCAGGCCCGTCGCGAGGCCGATCACCACCGGGGCCACCCCCACCGCCAGGAAGGCCGGCAGGAAGCAGAGGCCCACGGGTGCGCTGATCAGGACCTGGGCCCGGCGGGCCCCGGCCGCCGCCGTGCGGGCGCGGGCCGCTCGCAGGGCCGTCGCGTACCGGGCCACGGCCTCCGCCGAGGGCGCTCCCGAGGAACCGGACCGCTCCAGGCAGCGGGCGAGCCCCGCAGCGCCCGGTATCGCGCCGAACCTCCGCCACACCTCGGCCGGTTCGCCGCCGAGGCGCAGTTCGGCCGCCGTGCGGGTCAGGCGCTCTCCGAGCGGACCGCCCAGCGACCGGCCCACCGCCTCCGCCGCCTCCCCGGGCCCGGCCCCCGAGGCGGCGCAGGCCGCCAACAGATCTGCCGCCAGGGGGAGATGGCGCGCCGCCTCCTCCTCGTCGGCCCGATCGACCGAGGCCCGACGTCCGCGAAGCCGTCCCCGTACCCCGCAGGCCACCAGCACGCCCGCGCCCAGGCCGGCGAGCCCGCCGAGGAGCACCCAGCCGAGGCCGGCCGCGACGACCGGGGCCGCCCAGAGGCCCATCCGCGAGGGACCCGGCCGGACTTTCCGGGCCGGCGGCACCGGTGCCGGCGTTCCGAGGAGGTTCCGTGCCCGCTTCCGCGTCCGGCGTGCTCCCAGCTCGCGCAGCGCCTCGCGCACACCCTGTGCGCACAGGCACACCGCCGCCGTCAGGAGCGCCCCCGTCCGGAGGGTGTCCAGCGGCATCACGCCCGCTCACCTCCCCGTACGATCCGTGCGGCCCACCACAGCCCGGCCGCCTCCAGGGCCCCGCCGACGGCCAGGCAGCCCAGGCCGGCCGGGGTGTGGAGCAGTACCCGCAGCGGGTCGGCCCCGAGCGCCGTACCGAGGGCGAGCCCCGCCGCCGGGAGCAGCGCGAGGACGGTCACCGTGGCCCAGGCACCGGCCAGTTCGGCCCGCAACCGCTCCCGCTGCTCGTGGTGGCCCCGCAGAGAGGCCTCCAGCCGGTCGAGTCCGGCGGCCAGGCCCGCGCCCCCGTCGACGGCCACCTGCCAGCAGGCCGCCATGCCCGCGAGGCCGTCGGCGCCGTCCTGCCGGGACGCCCTCCGCAGGGCCTCCGGCACGTCCCCGCCGAACCGGGCCGCCGCGAGCACCCGGGCCTCCTCGCCGCCCAGGGCGCCGGTCTCCCGGGCCGCGAAGGACAGCGCCTGCGCGGGCTGCCAGCCGGCCCGCAGCTCTCCGACGACCGCCCCGCACAGGGCCGCGACCCGCTCGGCCCGCGCCTCCCGCTCCCTCCGCCGCCCGGCGGCCCGCAACCGCCGCCCGACCAGGGGGACCGCGAGCACCCCCGCCACCAGCGGCAGCGGTGACTCCCCGAGCAGCGCGAGGGCCCCGGCCACCGGCAGGCACAGCCATGCCCGCCGCCCCCGCAGCCGGGCCCGCCAGCGCGCGACCACCACCGCCCACGTGTCGGTGCCGGACTCCTCGGTCGGGCCGCCCGCGAGCACCGCCCGCGCCCGGCCGGCCCCGCGCCGCCGCTCGACCGCCCACCACAGCAGGGCGAGTCCCGCGCAGAGCACCGCCGCGCCCCGCGCCGCAGCCCGTACCGCCTCCGGCTCCGCCGTCACCACGCTTCCCCTCCGATCAGCGTCCCCAGCCGTTCCCAGCCCCGCTCCCGCTCGAATCCGGCCGTACCCCACCGCAGGGCGGGGACCGTCCGGACCAGCCCCTCCCGGTCGCGCTCCAGGACGTGGATCTCGGCGATCCGCCGCCGCCCGTCCCGGTCCCGCACGAGGTGGAGCACGACCGAGAGCCCGGCGGCCAACTGGCTGTGCAGGGCGGCCCGGTCGAGCCCGGCCGCCGTCCCCAGGGCTTCGAGCCGCGCCGGCACGTCCGCCGCCGTGTTGGCGTGGACCGTCCCGCAGCCCCCTTCATGGCCCGTGTTCAAAGCGGCCAGAAGGTCTACCGCTTCACCGCCGCGCACCTCACCGACCACCAGCCGGTCGGGCCGCATCCGCAGCGCCTGCCGGACCAGGTCCCGCAGGGTGACGAGCCCGGCGCCCTCCTGGTTGGCGGGCCGCGCCTCCAGGCGCACCACGTGCGGGTGGTCGGGCCGCAGCTCCGCCGAGTCCTCGGCGAGCACGATCCGCTCCCGCTCCCCGACCAGGCCGAGCAGGGAGGCGAGGAGCGTGGTCTTGCCCGTGCCCGTGCCGCCGCTGACGAGGTACGAGACCCGGGCGTCGATCAGGGCCCGCAGGACCGGGGCGCCGCCGGGCGGCACCGTGCCCGCCGCGGCCAGCTCCTCCAGGGAGAAGGCGCGCGGGCGCACCACCCGCAGCGAGAGGCAGGTCGAGCCGACCGCCACCGGCGGCAGCACGGCGTGCATGCGGGTGCCGTCGGGGAGCCGGGCGTCCACCCAGGGGCGGGCGTCGTCGAGCCTGCGTCCGGCGACGGCCGCGAGCCGCTGCGCGAGCCTGCGGACGGCGGCGGCGTCGGGGAAGGACACCGGGGCCCGTTCGAGTCCGGTGCCCCGGTCCACCCACACCCGGTCGGGGGCGGAGACCAGGACGTCGGTGACCGCCGGGTCGGCGAGCAGGGGTTCGAGGGGGCCGGTGCCGATCAGCTCGCACCGCAGCTCCTCTGCCGCTCCCAGTACTTCCGCGTCACCGAGCAGCCGCCCCTGGGCCCGCAGCGCCGCCGCGACCCGGGCCGGGGTGGGCTCGGCCCCGCTCGCCGCGAGCCGCTGCCGCACGGCGTCGAGCAGGCCCGTGCCGCCGCCTTCGCCCCAGGTGCCGGTCATGCCGCACCTCCGGGCGTGAGCACGCGCTCCCAGAAGGCGGCGCAGAACCGGCCGAGCGGCCCCCGGGGCTCGGCGCCCGGCGGGAGGCCCGCGTCCTGGTCGGCGACGATCCCCGGGTCGTAGGGGAGTTCGCCGACGAGCGGCAGCCGCAGCGCGTCGGCGACCCACCGCTCGTCGAGTCCCGTCGCGTACGGTCCGCGCACCACGGCCCGCAGGTCGCGCACGGCCGTCCCGAGGGCCGCGGACGTGCGGTGGGCCGCCGCGACCGCCCTCAACTCCCCGGGCACGACGAGCAGTCCGAGGTCGAGCTGGGCCAGGGCCTCGGCGGTCGGCCGGTCGGTCCCGCGCGGCAGGTCGACCACGACGACCCCGCCCCGGCGGCGCGCGGCGGCGAGCACGGACCGCACGGCCTCGGGCGGCACCGGCGGCGCGGGCTCCCTGCCCCAGCTGAGCACCCGGACGCCCCGCACCGACGGCAGTGACTCCTCCAGGGCACCGCTCGCGAGCCGGCCCTTCGACGCGGCGAAGTCGGGCCACCGCCTGCCCTCCTCGCGCTCGCCGCCGAGCAGCACGTCGAGCCCGCCGCCCAGCGGGTCGCCGTCGAGGAGGAGGGTGCGGTGTCCGGCCCCGGCGGCGGCGAGGGCGAGCCCGCAGGCCAGGGTGGAGGCGCCCGCGCCCCCGCGGCCGCCGACGACGCCGACGGTCAGCGCCTGCCGGCCCGCTCCTTCGGCCGCGTCGGCGATGCGGTCCACGAGGAGGCCCTCGGCGTCCGGGAGCCGCAGCACGCTCTCCGCGCCGATCTCCACGGCGAGGCGCCACAGCCCTGGGTCGTCCCGGTCGTGCCCGACGAGGAGGGTCCCCGGCCGGCGCACCGCTCCCCGGCAGCGGGCGGCGGCGTCGTCGCCGACCAGGACGAGCGGCGGGTCCGTCCAGCCCGCCCCCCGCTCGGGCACCCGGTGGTGCACCTCGGGTTCGACCCCGGCCGCCGCGCAGAGCCGGAGGAGGTCGTCGAGCAGCCCGAGGTCCTCGGTGACGATCAGCGGTCCGGCCCGCCGCGCCTCGTCCCCGTCCGGCACCTCCGGCCCCCGGGCCTCCGCTCCCCGCGTTCCGAACCCCACGCCCCCGGGCCCGACGCCTCCGGGTCCCACGGCCCCCGGCCCCCTCGCTCCGGGCCTCCGCGCCCAGGCTCCCCTCGCTCCGGCGTCCCGCGCCGACGAGCCCCGATCCGTGCTCCCGGCCCCGGAAGTCCTGGATGCCTCCACGGCACACACCCCTCTCGTGATTCCTGCCGTCCGCGAACTTCGCGACAGGAATCACCGTGGGGCCGCCCGGGAAATCGTGGGGATCCCGACGAAAAACTGTGGATAAGGGAGGGCCTGTGAATAACCGCGTCACCCCTCCGGAGACTGCCCGGAACGCATCCCGACGGTTACTCTGAGTGAGGAATCGAGAGTGCGACAGCCCGATGGCCGACCCGTGGCCGAGGGGCGAAGAGAAGGGAGCGGGCGATGCCACGCGGGCCCGAAACGGCTCCGGACATGCGACGACCCCCGCCGGGGGGGAGAGCGGGGGTCGTCTCTCCGGCCGACTCGGGGGGGGGAGGAGCCGGACCGGGGTAGCACGGTCGCGAACGATCCGTGACTTCCATGGTGTACCCGAGAGGCTTCTCAGGCAAACCCACGCGCCCCAGCGTACGCCGAATGGCGGGCACCTATGCTCGGGCTCGTGGAAAACCACTCCTTGCCGCGCGCAGCCGCCTTCTTCGACCTGGACAAGACGGTCATTGCGAAGTCCTCGACGCTGACCTTCAGCAAGTCCTTCTACCGGGGCGGGCTGATCAGCCGCCGTGCCGCCCTGCGGACGGCCTACATCCAGTTCGTCTTCCTGGCGGGCGGGGCCGATCACGACCAGATGGAGCGGATGCGCGAATACCTTTCCGCGCTCTGCAAAGGCTGGAACGTCGCCCAGGTGAAGGAGCTCGTCGCCGAGACCCTTCACGATCTGATCGACCCGATCATCTACGACGAGGCCGCCTCCCTCATCGAGGCCCACCACGCCGCCGGCCGGGACGTCGTCATCGTCTCGACCTCCGGCGCCGAGGTGGTCGAGCCGATCGGCGAGATGCTCGGGGCCGACCGGGTCGTCGCCACCCGGATGGTGGTCGGCGAGGACGGCTGCTTCACCGGGGAGGTGGAGTACTACGCGTACGGGCCGACGAAGGCCGAGGCCGTCCGGGAGCTGGCGGAGTCGGAGGGCTACGACCTCGCGCGCTGCTACGCGTACAGCGACTCGGCGACCGACATCCCCATGCTGGAGGCCGTCGGCCACCCGCACGCGGTCAATCCCGACCGGGCGCTGCGCCGCGAGGCCGTGGCCCGGGAATGGCCGGTTCTCACCTTCAGCAGGCCGGTCCGGCTCAAGCAGCGGCTGCCCGAGTTCCGGATGCCGCCCCGGCCCGCGCTCGTCGCCGCGGCGGCCGTGGGAGCGGCCGCCCTCGGAGCCGGGCTCGTCTGGTACGCCGCCCGGCGCCGGCAGGCCGCCCTCGGGGCCCCTCGGACCGCCGTCGGCTTTGCCCGAACTTGAACGAAACCCCAAGAAGTGGGACGAGCACTTTCGCTTCCACCCCAAGAGGAGTAAAAAGGAATCAGGCCCGCGAGACCTAGGACATCCGAGAGGATCACCTGTTGAGCATGAAGGCCCCACGGACCTAGCACGAAAGCCAGGTACCCACGCGACGTCGACCCGTCGATTACGGGCCAGCCGCACCAGGCGACGGGCAAAGTTCCCGGCCTGATGGGCACATATCGAGGACGCTTGGTAACTGGGCGGACGTGCCAGCGGCGGTACCTGTACAGGTACCGCCGCAACCCTTTCCGAGACCAAGCCCCGGACCCGACCCCTCAGGCCGCGCCGCGCTGGAGCGCCTCGCAGACGGCCGTCGACTCCCGGACCCCCAGCTCGACCGAGCGCCCGCAGTGCGCGATCCAGGCCCCCATGCCCTCCGGGGTCCCCGACAGATAGCCCTCGAAAGCGGCGAGGTACGCGGCCCGGCCCTGCTCCGCGTGGCCGACCTCGGCCGGGCAGATCCCCTTGGGGTCGAGGCCGCTGCCGACGAGCGCGATCCGCTCGGCCGCCCGCGCGACCAGGCCGTTGTGCGAGGTGAAGGGGCGCAGCGCGAGCAGTTCGCCGTGCACCACGGCGGCGGTCACGAGCGCCGGGGCCCCACTGCCCGCGACGATCAGCTCCGCGAGGCCGTCGAGCCGTCCGGCGACCTCGGCGGGCGTCGGCACGGGGCCCTCGATCAGCGGCTCGTCGACCCGCTCGCCGTCCAGCCGGGGCCGACCCACCGAGTCGTCCGGTTCGCCCGCGGCGACCAGGTGGAGGCGGGCGAGCACGCGCAGCGGCGACTGGCGCCAGATGGAGAGGAGCTGTCCGGCCTCGGCGCTCAGGCGCAGGGCGGCGCCGACCGTGCGGGCCTCGGGGTCGGCACTGAAGTCGGTGCGCCGGCGGACCTCCTCCAGGGCCCAGTCGGCACCGGACAGGGCGGCCGAGCCGCGCGCTCCGCGCAGGGCCGCCTCGGAGGAGATCTCGTTGCTGCGCCGGCGCATCACGCGGTGTCCGTAGACCCGGTCGACGGCCTTGCGTACGGAGTCCACCGCGTCGGCGACGCCCGGCAGGGAGCCGAGCGCGGCCAGGGGGTCAGAGGCGTGCGTACTCATAGGTAGGGAGGCTACGCGCCCGACGGCCCCGCCCCACGATGGAGTGGTCTTCTTCACGCAACCCGACCACGAAAAGCGATCGTGCGGCTACCCTAGGTGAACATGAAGATCGCTTTCGTCGGGAAGGGCGGCAGCGGCAAGACCACGCTGTCCTCGCTCTTCATCCGCCACCTCGCCGCCAACGAAGCTCCGGTCGTCGCCGTCGACGCGGACATCAACCAGCACCTGGGCGTCGCGCTCGGCCTGTCCGAGGCGGAGGCCGCCGCGCTGCCCGCGATGGGCGCGCACCTGCCGCTCATCAAGGAGTACCTGCGGGGCACCAACCCGCGGATCGTCTCCGCCGACACGATGATCAAGACGACTCCGCCCGGGTCGGGCTCCCGGCTGCTGCGGGTCCGCGAGGACAATCCGGTGTACGAGGCGTGCGCGCGTCCGGTCCGGCTGGACGACGGCGAGGTCCGGCTGATGGCGACCGGCCCCTTCACCGAGTCGGACCTCGGGGTCGCCTGCTACCACTCGAAGGTCGGCGCGGTGGAGCTCTGCCTGAACCACCTGGTCGACGGCCCCGACGAGTACGTGGTCGTGGACATGACTGCCGGCTCGGACTCCTTCGCCTCCGGCCTCTTCACCCGCTTCGACATGACGTTCCTGGTGGCGGAGCCGACCCGCAAGGGGGTCTCGGTCTACCGCCAGTACAAGGAGTACGCGCGGGACTTCGGCGTCGCGCTCAAGGTCGTCGGGAACAAGGTGCAGGGCCCGGACGACCTCGACTTCCTGCGCGAGGAGGTCGGGGAGGACCTGCTCGTGACGGTGGGCCACTCGGACTGGGTGCGCGCGATGGAGAAGGGCCGCCCGTCCCGCTTCGAGCTCCTGGAGGCGGAGAACCGCATGTCGCTCCAGGCCCTCCAGGACGCGGCGGACGACTCGTACGCCCACCGCGACTGGGAGCGGTACACGCGGCAGATGGTCCACTTCCACCTGCGGAACGCGGAGAGCTGGGGCAACGCCAAGACCGGGGCCGACCTGGCGGCGCAGGTCGACCCCGGTTTCGTGCTCGGCGAGCCGCTGGCGGTCTAACGGCCGCCTCCGGGCCGGGTCAGCCCGCCGCGGGAGCGGCGGCGCCCACCGGCTTCGCCGGGGAGGCGGGGGCGGCCGGTGAGGAGAGGAACTCCTTCCAGCCGGCCGCCGGGGCCTCGCCGACCTTCAGGGTGCGCATCTTGGCGACGACGTCGGGGTCCTGGGCGTCGAGCCAGTCGGCGAGCTGGCGGAAGGAGACGCACTTGACGTCCTTCTGCACGCAGACGGTGGCGATGGTCTCCTCGATGGCCCGCATGTACGTGCCGCCGTTCCAGGACTCGAAGTGGTTGCCGATGATCAGCGGCGCGCGGTTGCCCCGGTAGGAGCGTTCGAAGGCCTGCACCAGGCCGTCCCGCATTTGGTTGCCCCAGTACCGGTGCTGGGAGGGGTCGCCCTGGGTGGTGCCGGGGGACTGGTTGACCAGGAAGTTGTAGTCCATGGACAGCGTCTGGAAGGCGCGGCCGGGGACGGGCACGAGCTGCAGCGACAGATCCCAGAGGCCCAGGTCCTTCTTGGGCCAGATCTGGTCGTTGACGCCGCTGGTGTCGTAGCGGAAGCCCATCTGCGCCGCCGCCTGGACGAAGTTCTTCCGGCCCTCCAGGCAGGGGGTGCGGGCGCCGACGAGCTCCTTGTCGTAGTCGAAGGGCAGCGGCTGCTCGGCGCTCAGGCCGGCGTTCGTCTTCCAGGTCTTGACGAAGGACTTGGCCTGGTTGATCTCGCTCTTCCACTCCTCGACGGACCAGGTGCCGACGCCGCCGTCGGGACCGCAGAAGTGCCCGTTGAAGTGGGTGCCGATCTCGTTGCCGTCCTGCCAGGCCCCGCGGAGTTCGCGGACGGTGGCGCGGATGCCCTCGGTGTCGTTGAAGCCGATGTCGGAGCGGCCGGCGCTGTGCTGCGGCGGTTCGTAGAGGTGCTTCTTCTCCTCGGGCAGCAGGTACACGCCGCTGAGGAAGTACGTCATGGTGGCGTTGTACTTCTTGCCCACCTGGCGGAAGTGGGAGAACAGCTTCTGGCTGTCCTCGCCCGCCCCGTCCCACGAGAAGACCACGAACTGCGGCGGGGTCTCGCCCGGCTTGAGGCGCTGCCAGGCCGGCTGCTTCGGCTGGGCGCCGGTGAAGGCGGTCGAGCCGTCGCCGATCAGCCGGGGCACCGTCTGCGGGGCCGCGGCCGGGCCCTTCTTGGCGCCCGGGCCGCCGCCCGGCGTGCCCTTCGTGGCGTCGCCGTCGGAGCCCGAGCAGCCGGCGACGCCGGTGATCAGGGCGACGGTGAGGGCGCCGGCGGCGAGCGCCCTCCTCTGGGCAGTGGTCCTTCTCCCGGCGGCTGTCATCCGCCCACCTCTCCTCGGTTCCGTACGGGCGGCGTCAACGTCGCACCGCGACGGCCGGGGAGATGAAACGACAAGCGGAAAAATGCCCTCCGATCACTGGAACAGGTGAATCACTGCCCCATTTGCCCGGAAAGTAATGCCCGAGTCTTTACTCTCCATTACGATCCCATTACTGAGCGTTGATGATTTCTTCGAAGGTCTCGCGTCGAGACCCTTGCCGCACATCCCGCCGCTGTACGCCGTGATCCACGGCCGCGAGCCCCACGTCCGTTCCGCACGAGCCGCGACCGCGCCACCCCGGAGGAGACGGGAACATGACCCTCTGCACCCCCGACCGCACGACCACCCGACCCCGCGTCCAGCGGCCGCACAGCCCCCCGGGGGGACCGCGCCGCTTCCGCATCGCCTCCGTCGACGTGTCCGCGTCGATCGCCGTCTTCCTGATCGCGCTGCCGCTCTCGCTCGGCATCGCCCTCGCCACCGGAGCCCCGCTCCAGGCCGGACTGGTCGCCGCCGCCGTCGGCGGCCTCGTCGCCGGCCGCTTCGGCGGCTCCCCGCTCCAGGTGAGCGGCCCCGCCGCCGGCCTCACCGTCGTGACCGCCGAGCTCATCCGGCTCTACGGCTGGCGCACCACCTGCGCCATCACCGTCCTCGCCGGCCTCGCCCAACTCGGCCTGTCCGCCCTGCGCGTGGCCCGCTCCGCGCTCGCCGTCTCGCCCGCGATCGTGCACGGCATGCTGGGCGGCATCGGCGTCACCATCGCCCTCGCCCAGCTGCACATCGTGCTCGGCGGCACCCCCCAGAGCTCCCCCGTGGACAACGCCCTGGGGCTGCCCGCCCAGTTGGCGCACGTCCAGCCGGCCGCGTTCTCCATCAGCGCGCTCACCGTGGTCGCGCTGCTCTGCTGGCCGCGCCTGCCGGGCCGCGCCGGGAAGCTCCTGCGCAAGGCCCCGGCCGCGCTCGTCGCGGTGGCGGGCGCGACGGCGGTGGCGGTGCTCGCCGGACTCGCCGTGCCCCGCGTCGACCTGCCGTCCTGGAGCAGTCACGCCCTGCCGGGGATGCCCGAAGGCCCGGTCCTCGGCATCGCCGCCGGCGTGCTCACGATCACCCTCGTCACCAGCGTGCAGTCGCTGCTCTCCGCCGTCGCGGTCGACAAGCTCGTCGCCGCCCGCCCGGACCACGGCCTGGGCATCCCGCGCACCGCCCTCGACCGCGAACTCGCCGGACAGGGCATGGCGAACGTGGTCTCCGGCGCACTCGGCGGGCTCCCCGTCGCCGGGGTCGCGGTCCGCAGCGTCGCCAACGTCACGGCGGGCGCGGTGAGCCGCGCCTCCACCATGCTGCACGGCCTGTGGATCGTGCTCGCGGCCCTGTTGCTCGTGCCCGTGATCGACCTGATCCCGCTGCCCGCGCTCGCCGCCCTCGTGATGGTGGTCGGCATCCAGATGGTCAGCATCACCCACATCCGCACGATCACCCGCCACCGCGAAGTCGTCGTCTACGCGGTGACGCTGACCGGAGTCGTCCTCATCGGCATCCTGGAGGGCGTCGCCCTCGGCATCGGCGTGGCCGTCGCGGTCGCCCTGCACCGGCTCACCCGCACCCGGATCACCCGCGAGGAGCGGGACGGACGCCAACTCCTCCGCGTCCGGGGCCAGCTGACGTTCCTCGCCGTGCCCCGGCTGAGCCGGGCCCTGCACCAACTGCCGTCCGGTTCCGACGTGGTGGTCGAGCTGGACGGGTCGTTCATGGACCACGCGGCGTACGAGACGCTGAGCGACTGGACGGCCGGGCACCTCGCCCACGGCGGCACGGTCGAGACGACCGGCCCCGCCGGCACCCGGATCGCCGACCCCTCCCCCGGCGCGGCCCCGCACTCCTGCTGCCGCCCCTGGACCCCCTGGCACAACCACCAGTGCGGGGAGCCGCCGGCCGAGCCCGCCGAAGCCGACGGGGCGGGTGCGGACAGGGCCGCGCCGGGGCTGAAGCTGGCGAGCGGCATCGGCAAGTTCCAGCGGAACACCGCCCCGCTCGTACGGGACGAGCTGGCCCGGCTCGCCCGGGAGGGCCAGCGCCCCTCGCAGCTCTTCCTGACCTGCGCCGACTCCCGCCTGGTCACCAGCATGATCACGTCGAGCGGCCCCGGTGACCTCTTCACCGTGCGCAACGTCGGCAACCTCGTCCCGCTCCCCGGCGAGGAGAGCGGGGACGACTCGGTGGCGGCGGCGATCGAGTACGCGGTGGAGGTGCTGCGGGTCGAGTCGATCACCGTCTGCGGCCACTCCGGCTGCGGCGCGATGCAGGCCCTCATGAACGCCGGTCCGGACGACCCGCCGTCCCCGCTCCGCCGCTGGCTCCGGCACGGCCGGCCCAGCCTGGAGCGGATGGCGAGCAGACGCCACGCATGGGCCCGCATCGCGGGACGCCTGCCGGCCGACGCGGTCGAGCAGCTCTGCCTGACCAACGTCGTCCAGCAGTTGGAGCACCTGCGGGCGTACGAGTCGGTGGCGCGCCGGCTCGCCGACGGCAGCCTCACGCTGCACGGGATGTACTTCCACGTGGGCGAGGCGCAGGCGTACCTGCTCGGCGGCGCGGACGAGCCGCAGGGCCACGGCGCCCATGACTCCTACGGTTCCTACGACGCCTACGACGAGGTGTTCACCCGCGTCATGCCGACCGGCCCTGCCCCCGGACCGGAAGCCGACCCGAAGGCCGAACCGAAGGCCGAACCGGAAGCCGACCCGGCGGACGAGCGGTCGGCCCGGCTGGAAACGGCGCACGCCTTCTGAGCGGGCACCCTCTCCCGATCCCACACCCCGGAGCGCACGAGCCCTCGCGCCCCGGAGCGCACGTGATCCCGTCCCCCGGGGCGCACGCGCCCTGAACCGTCGGGGCCGTCCGTCCGTGAGACTGTGTGGCCCCTCCTCCCACCGCTCGGGAGGAAGGGCCACCCCACATCAAGCCACCCACAGGTCTAAACCAATTCCCTGGAGACTCTTGTCACCCGGGCATCTGACTGGTGAGCTATGACGCGGGACACATACGCACAGAGGACGCCCTGGGAAAGGGAGATGTCGTGAGCAACGAAAGCCTGGCCAATCTGCTTCGCGAGGAGCGCCGCTTCGCGCCGCCTGCGGAGCTGGCGGCGGACGCCAATGTGACGGCGGAGGCGTACGAGCAGGCCAAGGCGGACCGGCTGGGCTTCTGGGCCGAGCAGGCCAAGCGGCTGACCTGGGCCACCGAGCCGACCGAGACCCTGGACTGGTCGAACCCGCCGTTCGCCAAGTGGTTCGCGGACGGCGAGCTGAACGTGGCGTACAACTGCGTCGACCGGCACGTCGAGGCCGGGCACGGCGACCGGGTCGCCATCCACTTCGAGGGCGAGCCGGGCGACAGCCGCGCGATCACCTACGCCGAGCTCAAGGACGAGGTCTCCAGGGCGGCCAACGCGCTGACCGAGCTGGGCGTCCGCAAGGGCGACCGGGTCGCCGTCTACCTGCCGATGATCCCCGAGGCGGCCGTCACGATGCTGGCCTGCGCCCGCGTCGGCGCCGCCCACTCGGTGGTCTTCGGCGGCTTCTCGGCCGACGCCGTGGCCTCCCGCATCCAGGACGCCGACGCCAAGCTGGTCGTGACCGCCGACGGCGGCTACCGGCGCGGCAAGCCGAGCGCCCTCAAGCCGGCCATCGACGAGGCCGTCGCCAAGTGTCCGCAGGTCGAGCACGTCCTCGTGGTCCGCCGCACGGGCCAGGACACCGCCTTCACCGAGGGCCGCGACGTGTGGTGGGACGACATCGTCGCCCGCCAGTCCGCCGAGCACACCCCGGAGGCCTTCGAGGCGGAGCACCCGCTCTTCATCCTCTACACCTCGGGCACCACGGGGAAGCCGAAGGGCATCCTGCACACCTCCGGCGGCTACCTCACCCAGGCCGCCTACACCCACCACGCCGTCTTCGACCTCAAGCCGGAGAGCGACGTCTACTGGTGCACCGCCGACATCGGCTGGGTCACCGGCCACTCGTACATCGTCTACGGCCCGCTGGCCAACGGCGCGACGCAGGTCATGTACGAGGGCACCCCGGACACCCCGCACCAGGGCCGGTTCTGGGAGATCGTGCAGAAGTACGGCGTCACCATCCTCTACACGGCGCCGACCGCGATCCGCACGTTCATGAAGTGGGGCAACGACGTCCCCGCGAAGTTCGACCTGTCGAGCCTGCGGGTCCTCGGCTCGGTCGGCGAGCCGATCAACCCCGAGGCCTGGGTCTGGTACCGCGAGCACATCGGCGCCGGCAAGACCCCGATCGTGGACACCTGGTGGCAGACCGAGACCGGCGCGATGATGATCTCGCCGCTGCCGGGCGTCACCGAGACCAAGCCGGGCTCCGCCCAGCGCCCGCTGCCGGGCATCTCCGCCACCGTCGTGGACGACGAGGCCAACGAGGTGCCGAACGGCGGGGGCGGCTACCTGGTCCTCACCGAGCCGTGGCCGTCGATGCTCCGCACCATCTGGGGCGACGACCAGCGCTACATCGACACGTACTGGTCCCGCTTCGAGGGCAAGTACTTCGCGGGCGACGGCGCCAAGAAGGACGAGGACGGCGACATCTGGCTGCTCGGCCGGGTCGACGACGTCATGCTCGTCTCGGGCCACAACATCTCGACGACCGAGGTCGAGTCGGCCCTCGTCTCCCACCCGTCCGTCGCCGAGGCGGCCGTCGTCGGCGCCGCCGACGAGACGACCGGCCAGGCGATCGTCGCCTTCGTGATCCTGCGCGGCACGGCCAGCCAGGACGAGAACCTCGTCGCCGAGCTGCGCAACCACGTCGGCGCGACCCTCGGCCCGATCGCCAAGCCGAAGCGGATCCTGCCGGTGGCGGAGCTGCCGAAGACCCGCTCGGGCAAGATCATGCGCCGTCTGCTCCGCGACGTCGCGGAGAACCGGGAGCTGGGCGACGTCACCACGCTGACCGACTCCTCGGTCATGTCGCTCATCCAGACCCAGCTGCCGGCCACCTCCAGCGAGGACTGAGCCGGAGCCGGTACGAAGGGAACGCCCGCCCCCGGAAAGCACCGTCCGGGAGCGGGCTTTCCCGTACGCCCTCCCCGAGGGGACGAACCGGGAGAAACTCCCTAGGCTGCTTCTCACCGGATGCCCCACCGCCTCCTTGGGTATGGTGTGGGTCGCGTCAGGAACGCGACAGAAGGACCCAGGTGCGCCGGGAAGTCTGGTCGGCATGTGCTTCGCCCTGCCCGCCCGACGGAGGTCTCCCGCATGTCCGCGCCCACCGACCGCAAGTTCCTCGGTCTGCTCCCCCTGCCCGAGCGCCGCTACCTCACCGACGCCCTGCGCACCGAGACCGTCGGCGGCATGCTGCTCCTCCTCGCCGCCGTCGCGGCCCTGATCTGGGCGAACACCCCGCTGAGCGGCAGCTACGAGACCGTGCGGGACTTCCACTTCGGCCCCGCCGCCCTCGGCCTCGACCTCTCCGTCGAGCACTGGGCCGCCGACGGCCTCCTCGCGGTCTTCTTCTTCGTCGCCGGCGTCGAGCTCAAGCGCGAACTCGTCGCGGGCGAGCTGCGCGACCCCCGGGCCGCCGCGCTCCCCGTCGTCGCCGCGCTCTGCGGCATGGCCGCGCCCGCCCTCGTCTACACCCTGGTCAACGTCCTGGGCGACGGTTCGCTCGACGGCTGGGCCGTCCCCACCGCGACCGACATCGCCTTCGCGCTCGCCGTCCTCGCCGTGATCGGCACCTCGCTGCCGTCCGCGTTGCGCGCCTTCCTGCTCACCCTCGCCGTCGTCGACGACCTCTTCGCCATCCTGATCATCGCGGCCTTCTTCACCTCGGACCTGGACTTCGCCGCGCTCGGCGGCGCCGTCGCAGGCCTCGCCGTCTTCTGGCTGCTGCTCCGCAAGGGGGTCCGGGGCTGGTACGTGTACGTGCCGCTCGCCCTGGTGATCTGGGGCCTGATGTACAACAGCGGCGTCCACGCCACCATCGCCGGCGTCGCCATGGGCCTGATGCTCCGCTGCACCACCCGCGAGGGCGAGGAGCACTCCCCCGGCGAGCACATCGAGCACCTGGTCCGCCCGTTCTCGGCCGGTGTCGCGGTGCCGCTGTTCGCCCTCTTCTCGGCCGGCGTCAGCGTCTCCGGCAAGTCCCTCGGGGACGTCTTCACCCAGCCGGTCACGCTCGGCGTCGTCCTCGGCCTCGTCGTCGGCAAGGCCGTCGGCATCTTCGGCGGCACCTGGCTCACCGCCCGCTTCACCCGGGCCCAGCTCAACCCCGACCTGTCCTGGCCGGACGTCTTCGCCCTCGCCACCCTCGCCGGGATCGGCTTCACCGTCTCGCTCCTCATCGGCGAACTCGCCTTCACCGACGACCCGGCCCTCACCGACCAGGTGAAGGCCGCCGTCCTGACGGGCTCGCTCGTCGCGGCCGTCCTCGCCGCGATCCTGCTGAAGCTGCGGGTCCGGAAGTACAGCGCGCTCTACGCGAACGAGGAGCGCGACGAGGACGAGGACGGCATCCCGGACATCTACGAGGAGAACAGCCCGGAATACCACCTCCGGATGGCCGCGATCCACGAGCGGAAGGCCGCCGAACACCGACAGCGCGCCCAACTGGCGGGGGCATCGAGCGAGGAGGGCGACCGTCCGGCATGATCTGAGTCGGACCGTAGACGAGGAGAGGGAGCAGCGATGAGCGACCTGTACGACAAGGGCGAGCCGAGCCTCGGCCAGCTGGTCGCCTCGGCGACCGCCGAGATGTCGGCACTGGTGCACGACGAGATCGCCCTGGCGAAGGCCGAGCTGAGGCAGGACGTCAAGCGCGGCGCGATCGGCAGCGCGGCGGGCGTCGCGGCCGGCGTGGTGCTGCTGTTCTCCCTGCCGATGCTGAGCTTCGCGCTCGCGTACGCCATCAACACCTGGACCGGCGGGCACAACGGCAACGGGGGCTGGAACCTCGTCTGGTGCTTCCTGCTCTCCTTCACGGCGAACGTGCTGCTCGCGGGGCTCCTCGGCCTCCTCGCGTACTCCAAGTTCAAGAAGGTCAAGCCGCCGGAGAAGTCCATCGCGTCCGCCAAGCGGACGGCCGCGATCGTGCAGAACGTCAAGCCGCACCCGCGCCCCGAGGCGCCCAAGGCTCTGGTCAAGGGCTCCGTTGACCTGGACAAGGGCACCGTTGTGGCACGCTCGTCCGTATGACCCTTCCCGAGAGCAGCACCGCCGGCGGCGGACCCGTACGGCTCGACGGGCCGTGGACCCACCGGGACGTGGCCGCCAACGGCGCCCGCTTCCACATCGCCGAGATGGGCGACGGGCCGCTGGTGCTGCTCCTGCACGGCTTCCCGCAGTTCTGGTGGACCTGGCGCCACCAGCTGCCCGCCCTCGCCGAAGCCGGGTTCCGGGCCGTCGCGATGGACCTGCGCGGGGTCGGCGGCAGCGACCGCACGCCCCGGGGTTACGACCCCGCCAACCTGGCGCTCGACATCACGGGCGTCGTCCGCTCGCTCGGCGAGCCGGACGCGGCGCTCGTCGGGCACGACCTGGGCGGCTACCTGGCCTGGACGGCGGCCGTGATGCGGCCCAAGCTGGTGCGCCGGCTCGTGGTCTCCTCGATGCCGCACCCGCGCCGCTGGCGCTCGGCGATGCTCTCCGACTTCTCCCAGTCGCGGGCCGGTTCGCACGTCTGGGGCTTCCAGCGGCCGTGGCTGCCGGAGCGCCGGCTCGTCGCGGACGACGCCGCGCTCGTGGGGGAGCTGATCCGGGACTGGTCGGGGCCGCGGCCGACCGGCGACGAGGAGGCGGTCGAGGTGTACCGGCGGGCGATGCTCGTCCCCTCGACGGCGCACTGCTCGATCGAGCCGTACCGCTGGATGGTGCGGTCGCTCGCCCGCCCGGACGGCATCCAGTTCAACCGGCGCATGAAGCGGCCGGTGCGGGTGCCGACGCTCCATCTGCACGGCTCCCTGGACCCGGTGATGCGGACCCGCAGCGCGGCCGGTTCGGGCGAGTACGTGGAGGCGCCGTACCGCTGGCGGCTCTTCGACGGCCTCGGGCACTTCCCCCACGAGGAGGACCCGGCGGCCTTCACCACGGAGCTCGTCAACTGGCTGAAGGACCCCGAGCCGGACCGCTGAAGGAACGCGGGGCAGGTCGCTGACGCACCGTCGGACCCCTGTCCGGCGAACGGAGTTGCCTCGAACGGCCATGTGCCTCGCGCATACTCCAATTGGCGGGCCCCGGGGAGGTTACCGACCTTGGGGCACGGGCAGACGTCCGGGTATGGGCTGGACGCACGACTATGGTGACACGACGGCACGCGACCGCGGCTCGGCCGCCGGACCGGGACCCCTCGAAAGGGGCGGACCTCCGGAGCCGGGCCGTACGCACGCCGTGCAAGGGGTGGGGATCTCGCGCATCCTGCGCCGCCGGGCCCGCTGGGTCTCGGCCCGGCTCAGGCACACCCGCGGCTGACCCCCCGGACCTTCCGGAGGAAGTGAGCGGCAGCGGCGGTACGAGGGGGCCGCGGGGGCTTCAGAGGGCGCAGCCCTGGGTGTCGACCTGCTGGTTGGCCGCCAGGCCGCGCTCGACGTCCCCCCGGACCTCGTCGGCCGTCAGGGCGTAGCCCGTGTTCGCGTCGTCGCGGGAGCGGGCGAAGATCACGCCGTACACCTCGCCGTCCTCGGTGAGGAGCGGGCCGCCGGAGTTGCCCTGGCGGACCGTCGCGTACAGCGAGTACACGTCCCTGTTCACCTCGCCGCGGCTGTAGATGTCGGGACCGGGGGCGTCGATGCGGCCCCGGACGCGCGCCGAGCGCACGTCGTACGCGCCGTTCTCCGGGAAGCCGGCGACGATCGCGCCGTCCCCGCTGCGGGCGTCCTCGTCGGTGAAGACGAGCGGCGTGGCCTTGAGGTCCGGCACGTCCAGGACGGCGATGTCGCGCTGCCAGTCGTAGAGGACGACCTTGGCGTCGTAGAGCTTGCCCTCGCCGCCTATCTGGACGGTCGGCTCGTCGACGCCGCCGACGACGTGGGCGTTGGTCATGACGCGGCGCTCGCCGAAGACGAAGCCGGTGCCTTCGAGGACCTTGCCGCAACTCTGCGCGGTGCCGACGACCTTCACGATGGAGCGCTGGGCGCGGGCGGCGACCGGGCTGTCCGCGAGCGCCGGGTCGGGGGGCGTGACCGGGGTGATGGGCTCGTTGACGAAGGGGCTGAAGACCGGCGGGAAACCGCTGCGGGCCAGAGTGGAGCGGAAGTCGGCGAACCAGCCCGAGGCCTGTTCCGGCATCACCCGCTCCAGGCCGAGCAGGACCCGGGAGCTGCGCACCTCCTTGCCCAGGGTGGGCATCGTGGTGTTGGCGATGAGCGAGCCGATCAGCCAGGCCACGAGCAGCATCGCGACGACGTTGACCAGGGCGCCGCCCGTGGCGTCGAGGGCGCGGGCGGGCGACCAGGTGATGTGCCGGCGGAGCTTGTTGCCGAGGTGGGTGGTGAAGGCCTGGCCGACGGAGGCGCAGACGATGACGATCATCACGAAGACGACCGTCGCCGTGGTGGAGACCTCGCTGTTGTCGGTCAGCTCGTTCCAGAGGACCGGGAGCAGCAGGACGGCGACGAGACCGCCGCCGAGGAAGCCGATCACCGAGAGGATGCCGACCACGAATCCCTGGCGGTAACCGATGATCGCGAACCACACGGCGGCGAGCAGCAACAGGATGTCCAGCACGTTCACCGTCAATAGCCTCGCAGATTCGTTTCCGGTCGCCCCGGGGTCAGCCTGTCATGAGCGCCAGTCGAGCGGGACCTGTCTGGTCCTGTCCCAGGGCAGCTCCCAGCCGGCGAAGTGGAGCAGCCGGTCGATCACTCCGGCCGTGAAACCCCAGACCAGGGCGGATTCGACCAGGAACGCCGGACCCTTGTGGCCGCTGGGGTGGACGCTGGTCGCGCGGTTCCTGGGGTCCGTGAGATCCGCCACGGGGACGGTGAAGACGCGGGCGGTCTCGCCGGGGTCGACGGCGTCGACCGGGCTCGGGGCGCGCCACCAGCCGAGGACCGGGGTGACGACGAAGCGGCTGACGGGGATGTAGAGCCGGGGCAGCACGCCGAAGAGCTGGACGCCGGCGGGGTCGAGGCCGGTCTCCTCCCGGGCCTCGCGCAGGGCGGCGCGCAGCAGCCCGCCGTCCTCGGGGGTGCCGTCCTCGGGGTCGAGGGCGCCGCCGGGGAAGGAGGGCTGTCCGGCGTGCGAGCGGAGGGTGCCGGCGCGCTCCATGAGGAGCAGTTCGGGGCCCCGCTCGCCCTCGCCGAAGAGGACGAGGACGGCGGACTGGCGTCCGTCCCCGCTCGCGGGCGGCAGGAAGCGGCTCAGCTGCTCGGGCCGGACGGTGCGGGCGGCTCGGTCGACGGGGGCGAGCCAGGCGGGCAGGCCGTCGCGGCTGACGAGGCCGCGGGCCTCGTATCCGTGCGGCTCGGGCCCGTGGGCCTCGTGCCCCTGGGTCTCTTCTTCAGTGCGCGTCATAGGCACCCCCGTTGGTTCACAACGCGATGGACGGACGGGATCGTTCCCGGGGCCCGCCCCCGGTCGGAGGGGGCGGGGGGCGTCGGGCTCAGCCGCTCGCACCCAAGGGCGGTGCCGGGCGGCCCGGGTAGTCGGGCGGCGGGTTGAGCCGCTGGCCGGGGAAGCCGCCCTTCTCGTACTTGAGCAGCTTCGCCGCCTTCTCGGGGTCGGTCTCGCCCTCCCCGTACGAAGGACAGAGGTGGGTGATCGGGCAGGCGCCGCACGCGGGCTTGCGGGCGTGGCAGATGCGACGGCCGTGGAAGATCACCCGGTGCGAGAGCATGGTCCACTCGCTCTTGGGGAAGATCGTGGCGACCTCGGCCTCGATCTTCACCGGGTCGTCGGACTCGGTCCACCTCCAGCGCCGGGCGAGGCGCATGAAGTGGGTGTCGACGGTGATGCCGGGGACCCCGAAGGCGTTGCCGAGGACGACGAAGGCGGTCTTGCGGCCGACGCCGGGGAGTTTGACGAGGTCCTCCAGGCGGCCGGGGACCTCGCCGCCGAAGTCGTCCCGGAGGGCGGCGGAGAGGCCCATGATCGACTTGGTCTTGGCGCGGAAGAAGCCGGTCGGCCGGATCAGCTCCTCGACCTCCTCGGGCACGGCGGCGGCGAGGTCCTCGGGCGTGGGGTACTTCGCGAAGAGGGCGGGGGTGGTCTGGTTGACCCGCAGGTCGGTGGTCTGGGCGGAGAGGACCGTGGCGACGAGCAGTTCGAAGGGGTTGCGGAAGTCCAGCTCCGGATGGGCGTACGGATAGACCTCGGCCAGCTCGCGGTTGATCCGGCGCGCCCGGCGCACCATCGCGAGCCGCGACTCGGGCTTGGCGGCACGGGACGTGCCCGGCTCGGCGGCCCGGAGCGACTCGGACTTGGACGCGCGAGGCGACGCGGGCTTGGACGCGCGGGGCGTCCCCGGCTCCGCCGTGCGAGGCGTCCCCGGTTCGGCCGTGCGGGGCGATCGGGAGTCGGCCGCGCGTCCCGGCTCGGGCGCAGACTTCCGATTTGTCGCCTTCGCCCGTTTCGACGCACCGTGTTCGCCCACGGCGGAATTACTTTCGGCCGACACTCTTCCAGCCCCCTTGGCCTGCGCTCTCACCGGCGAGTTGGACACGCGGCCAGCCTAGGGGCCGCCACCGACATCTGCCCCGGGCACGGCCGATCAGCCCCCGATCGGGCCCCTGACGTACGGAAGTGCGGCACGGTGCGTCAAACTTGTTGTGATTGATCGCACTGTTTTGTACGTCCGGCATCATGGGATCCGGATCCCGTGAGCAGGTCGACAGTATGGAGAGAACTCGTGGACGACGTTCTGCGGCGCGCCCCGCTCTTCGCGGCGCTCGATGACGAGCAGGCTGCCGAGCTGCGCGCCTCGATGAGTGAGGCGACGCTTGCCCGTGGCGACGCGCTCTTCCACGAGGGCGACCCCGGCGACCGCCTGTACGTGGTCACCGAGGGCAAGGTGAAGCTGCACCGCACCTCCCCCGACGGCCGCGAGAACATGTTGGCCGTCCTCGGCCCCGGCGAGCTCATCGGCGAGCTGTCCCTCTTCGACCCGGGCCCGCGCACCGCCACCGCGACCGCGCTGACCGAGGTCAAGCTGCTCGGCCTGGGCCACGGCGACCTCCAGCCCTGGCTGAACGCGCGCCCCGAGGTGGCCACCGCGCTGCTGCGCGCGGTCGCCCGGCGCCTGCGCAAGACCAACGACCAGATGTCCGACCTGGTCTTCTCCGACGTGCCGGGCCGGGTCGCCCGCGCGCTCCTCGACCTGTCGCGCCGCTTCGGCGTGCAGTCGGAGGAGGGCATCCACGTCGTGCACGACCTCACCCAGGAGGAGCTGGCCCAGCTCGTCGGCGCCTCCCGCGAGACGGTCAACAAGGCGCTCGCGGACTTCGCCCAGCGCGGCTGGCTGCGCCTGGAGGCCCGCGCCGTGATCCTCCTCGACGTGGAGCGCCTCGCGAAGCGCTCGCGGTAAGCGGGAGGCACGCACGCGCGTACACGTGGAGAAGGCCGCCCCCGGCTCCCGGGGGCGGCCTTCCGCGTACGTACGCGCGTCCTACCGGATCAGCGCTTCGTGCCGTCCACGATCACCGGGGCGGAGCCGCCGTTCGCGCAGGGCACCGCGTAGATCGGGTTCGCCGCCGCCGCCTCCTTGAAGGCGTCGATGCACTGGTTCATCAGGACCTTGTCGGTCAGCGAGTCGTTGAGGATCTTGTTGGCGCGGGCGATGCCCTCCGCCTCGATCCGGCGCCGGTCGGACTCGGCCTTGGCGGTACGGGCGGCCTCCAGGGCGCGCTCGGTCGCCTGCTGCTGCTGGATCTTGCGGTCGATCTGGTCCTGCAGCGCCTTGGACGGCTTCACGTTGCGCAGGTTGACCGTGGTCACGTCGATGCCGCGCGGGGCCAGGCGCTCCTTGACCAGGGCGGCGATCTCCGCGTTGATCTTCTCGCGGGCGGAGCTGTAGCCCTCCTCGCTGGTGTGGCGGGCGAAGACGTTGCGCACGATCTCCCGGCTGTCCGGGAAGACCAGCCGCTGCTGGATGGCGGCCTCGCTGCCGGCGAGCCGGTACAGCTCCACGGCCTTGGTCGGCGCGACCGCCCACTTCACGGTCACCTCGGCCTCCATCACACCGCCCTGCGAGGAGCGGACCTCGACCACGTCCTGGTCGGAGAGGTTCAGGTCCACCGGGCGGGTGGAGAAGGAGGTGACCGTGGTGAACGGCGAGATCACGTTCACGCCGGGCGTCATGGGCGAACCCACCTTGCCGAAGGTCACCGGCACGCCGACCTCGTACGCGCCGACCACGTGGACGACGCTGGTGATGCCCGCGAGGAGGGCGGCGATCAGCGCGCCCAGCGCGCCGAGGCGGAGGGCGGAGCGGTCCATGGAGCGCCCCACGAAGTAGAGCACCACCGCCGCTATGAGCAGAAGAATGGCCAGGACGAACACGAGAAATCCCCCCGGTGGAACGATGGCCGAGACAACGGACGTAAAGGGACCGTAAAGCATGGCGTGCTCCCCGGGCCATGCCGCGTCCCGGCAGCCGCACCCCGGCCCCCGTTGCCGGACCCCGACCCGCCCCCGACCCGGGGGCGGCGCTCAGATCAGCCCGCGCTCCCGCAGGTACTCCAGCTGCGCCCGCACCGACAGCTCGGCCGCCGGCCACAGGGACCGGTCCACGTCCGCGTACACGTGGGCCACGACCTCCGGCGCCGTACGGAGGCCGTTCTCGGCGGCCGTCTCGACCTGGGCGAGCCGGCTCGCCCGGTGCGCGAGGTAGAACTCCACGGCCCCCTGCGCGTCCTCCAGGACCGGCCCGTGGCCCGGCAGGACCGTGCGCACCCCGTCGTCGACGGTCAGCGACCGCAGCCGCCGCAGCGAGTCCAGGTAGTCCCCGAGGCGCCCGTCCGGGTGCGCGACCATCGTCGTCCCGCGCCCCAGGATCGTGTCCCCGGTCAGGACCGCCCGGTCGGCGGGCAGGTGGAAGGAGAGCGAGTCCGAGGTGTGGCCGGGCGTCGGGACGATCCGCAGCTCCAGGCCGCCGACCGTCACCACGTCCCCCTCGCCGAGCCCCTCGTCGCCGAGCCGGAGCGCCGGGTCGAGGGCCCGCACGGGCGTCCGGGTCAGCTCGGCGAAGCGCCCGGCGCCCTCCGCGTGGTCCGGGTGGCCGTGGGTCAGCAGGGTGAGCGCGACCCGCTTGCCGAGCTTCCCGGCGGTGTCGATCACGTTCCGCAGGTGCCCCTCGTCGAGCGGGCCGGGGTCGACGACGACGGCCAGGTCCGAGCCAGGCTCGGAGAGCAGCCAGGTGTTGGTGCCGTCGAGGGTCATCGCGGACGGGTTGGGCGCCAGGACGTTCACGGCCCGCTCGGTCGCCGGTCCGGTGACCACGAGCCCGCGCGGCTGTCCGGGCAGGGCGGCGGCGTCGCTCATCGCGCGCCCCCGGACGGGATGATCTTGGTGAACTCCTCGTGGCCCGGCCAGCTCAGGACCAGCTCCTCGCCCTCCAGGCGCGCCTGGGCGAGCACGGGCGCCAGGTCCCGCGCCTGCGCCGCCGCGAGGGCCTCGGCGGCCGTCCCGTACGGCTCCAGGGTACGCAGGGTGGAGATCGTCGGCGGCATCATCAGCAGCTCGCCCCGGTCGTAGCCGGCGGCGGCCTCCGCCGGGCGGATCCAGACCGTGCGGTCGGCCTCGGTGGAGGCGTTCCGGGTGCGCTGCCCGGCCGGGAGGGCGGCCACGAAGAACCAGGTGTCGTACCGGCGCTGTTCGAACTCGGGCGTGATCCAGCGGGCCCAGGCGCCGAGCAGGTCGGAGCGCAGGACG
The DNA here is from genome assembly GCF_009299385.1 of Streptomyces cinereoruber. Classification (NCBI taxonomy): domain Bacteria; kingdom Bacillati; phylum Actinomycetota; class Actinomycetes; order Kitasatosporales; family Streptomycetaceae; genus Streptomyces; species Streptomyces cinereoruber. The sequence goes on from NZ_CP023693.1 coordinate 3,663,925, forward strand.
AGCCCGCGCCGGTCGAGGAAGTCGGCGAAGGACAGCTCGCGGGCGACGAGCGCCTCCCGGTCCCGCTCCCAGTCCTCGCCCGTCGTGTCCCCGACGACCCCGTCCGCGGTCTCCCCGGCGAGCAGCACGCCCGCCTCCTCGTACGTCTCGCGCACGGCGGCGCAGACCACGGCCTGGGCCTGCGCGGGGTCGTCGAGGCCGAGCCGGGCCGCCCAGGTCTCCCGGGACGGGCCCGCCCAGCGCACCGGATGCTCGTCGCGCGGGTCGACGCCGCCGCCGGGATAGGCGTACGCGCCGCCCGCGAAGGCCATCGAGGTGCGGCGGCGCAGCATGTGGACGTCGGGCCCCGCGGCCCCGTCCCGCAGGAGCAGGACGGTGGCGGCGCGCCGGGGCTCCACCGGGGTCAGCTCGCCGGCGGCGAGGGCGCGGATGCGGTCGGGCCACTCCGGCGGGTACCACTGACCGTTCGACTGCTTCGACTGACCATTCGACATGGCCGGATGCTATGCGCAAGCGCGGGAATGCACGAGGGCGAGCCGCCGGCCGGGGCTCCACGCGCGCGTGGGCCGGCCGCCCCGTGCGGGGTGGCCGGCCCACGCGCGTGCGTGCGGCAGGAGGGGCGGTCAGGCCTCGGTCAGCTCGACCTGGACCTCGACCTCGACCGGGGCGTCGAGCGGCAGCACGGCCACGCCGACGGCGCTGCGCGCGTGCACGCCCTTCTCGCCGAGGACGGCGCCGAGCAGCTCGCTGGCGCCGTTGATCACGCCCGGCTGCCCGGTGAAGTCGGCGGCGGAGGCGACGAAGCCGACGACCTTCACGACGCGCTTGACGCGGTCGAGGTCACCGGCGACCGACTTCACGGCCGCGAGGGCGTTGAGCGCGCACGTGGCGGCGAGCTGCTTGGCCTCCTCGGCGGTCACCTCGGCGCCGACCTTGCCGGTCACCGGGAGCTTGCCCGCCACCATCGGGAGCTGGCCCGAGGTGTACACGTAGACGCCCGACTGCACGGCCGGCTGGTACGCGGCCAGCGGAGGGACGACCTCCGGCAGGGTCAGGCCCAGCTCGGCGAGCTTCGCCTCGACGGTCCCGCTCACGACTTGGGCCGCTTCAGGTAGGCCACGAGCTGCTCGGGGTTGTTCGGCCCGGGCACGACCTGGACGAGCTCCCAGCCGTCCTCGCCCCAGGTGTCCAGAATCTGCTTGGTCGCGTGCACCAGAAGCGGCACCGTGACGTACTCCCACTTGGTCATGGGCCCGACTGTATCCGCTGCCGGGGGGCGGCTCTCCGAGGCGGCTCCACCGAGCCGTCCCCCGAGACGTCCCCTAGGGAGGTTCTCGGGGGCGGCCTCCTGATTGGGCGCGGCCGCCAGTGGTTAGGCTCGACAGCGTGAGCAGGCTCCAGGTCGTCAGCGGCAAGGGCGGTACCGGTAAGACGACGGTCGCCGCCGCCCTCGCCCTCGCCCTCGCGACGGAGGGGAAGCGGACCCTCCTCGTCGAGGTCGAAGGCAGGCAGGGCATCGCACAGCTCTTCGAGACGGAGGCGCTTCCGTACGAGGAGCGCAAGATCGCCGTCGCCCCGGGCGGCGGCGAGGTGTTCGCGCTGGCGATCGACGCCGAGCGCGCGCTCCTCGACTACCTCCAGATGTTCTACAAACTGGGCAGCGCGGGGCGGGCCCTGAAGAAGCTCGGCGCGATCGACTTCGCGACGACGATAGCGCCGGGCGTGCGGGACGTGCTGCTGACCGGCAAGGCGTGCGAGGCGGTCCGGCGGCGGGAGAAGGACGGTCGCCCGACCTACGACCACGTGGTCATGGACGCGCCGCCCACCGGCCGCATCACCCGCTTCCTCAACGTCAACGACGAGGTGGCCGGCCTGGCCCGGATCGGCCCGATACACAACCAGGCGCAGGCCGTCATGCGGGTCCTCAAGTCCCCCGAGACGGCGGTCCACCTGGTGACCCTCCTGGAGGAGATGCCGGTCCAGGAGACGGCGGACGGCATCGCGGAGCTCCGCGCGGCCGAACTGCCGGTGGGGCGGGTCGTGGTGAACATGGTCCGGCCGCACGTCCTCGACGCCGCCGCGGTACGGGCCGCCTCCGGCGACCACCGGGAGGCGATCGCGAGGGCCCTGGCCTCCGTCGGTGTCGCGGGGTCCACGAAGCTGGTCGAGCCGCTCCTCGACCAGGCGTCCGAGCACGCCCGGCGGGTGGAGCTGGAGCGGGCGCAGCGCGCCGTCCTGGAGGGCATCGGAGTCCCCGCGTACGAGCTTCCGTACCTGGGGGACGGGGGAGACATCGCGGGGCTCTACCGGCTGGCGAAGGAACTGCGGAGGCAAGGGGTGGGCGCGTGACGGAGAAGACTGCGACCACCGCCACGGGCGGGCCCGCCGCCGGACACGACGCGGCTCCCGCCCCGGCCGCCGCTGAGCGCGACACCGCCCCCGCCGGGCTCGACACCGCGCCCCTCCTGGAGCTGGATCCGCTGCTCGACGACCGGGGTACGCGCATCATCGTGTGCTGCGGCGCGGGCGGGGTCGGCAAGACGACCACGGCGGCGGCCCTCGGCGTGCGGGCGGCGGAGCGCGGGCGGCGCGTCGTCGTCCTCACCATCGACCCGGCCCGCCGCCTCGCGCAGTCGATGGGCATCGGCTCCCTCGACAACACCCCGCGCAAGGTGGAGGGCATCAAGGGCTCCGACGGCGGCGAGCTGCACGCGATGATGCTCGACATGAAGCGGACCTTCGACGAGATCGTCGAGGCGCACGCGGACCCCGCGCGGGCGCGGGCGATCCTGGAGAACCCCTTCTACCAGTCCCTGTCGGCCGGGTTCGCCGGTACGCAGGAGTACATGGCGATGGAGAAGCTGGGCCAGCTCCGGGCGCGCGACGAGTGGGACCTGATCGTCGTCGACACCCCGCCGTCCCGGTCCGCCCTGGACTTCCTGGACGCGCCGAAGCGGCTCGGGTCCTTCCTGGACGGAAAGTTCATCAAGCTGCTCATGGCCCCGGCGAAGGTGGGCGGCCGGGCCGGGATGAAGTTCCTGAACGTCGGCATGTCGATGATGACGGGGACGCTCGGAAAGCTGCTGGGGGGTCAGTTCCTCAAGGACGTGCAGACGTTCGTGGCGGCGATGGACACGATGTTCGGCGGTTTCCGGACCCGCGCCGACGCCACGTACAAGCTGCTCCAGGCCCCGGGCACGGCCTTCCTGGTGGTGGCCACGCCGGAGCGGGACGCGCTGCGCGAGGCCGCGTACTTCGTGGAGCGGCTGGCTGCCGAGGAGATGCCGCTGGCCGGTCTCGTCCTCAACCGGGTGCACGGCAGCGGGGCCGCCGGCCTCTCGGCGGAGCGGGCGCGGGCCGCCGCGGAAAATCTTGACGAGGGCCGCATTGTGGATCAGGGGGACGGGAAGACTGGTCAGCGTGGCTCCCCGGCCACCGACCCCGAGCCTTCCAATCTCGCCACCGCCGCCACACCTGCCGCATCTGCCGCACCAGCCGGGTCCGAGGCTGCCCCCACAGCCGCGACCGGTCCGGCCGCACAGCACGCCGACGTACTCGGCGACGAAGCGCGCAACGACGAAACACACGGCGACGAAACACACGACGCCGCAGCACTCGGCACCGAAGCACTCGACGCCGTGGACGTACGGCAGCTCACCGCGGGACTCCTCCGCCTGCACGCCGAGCGCATGCGGGTGCTCGCACGGGAACAGCACACGCGCGACCGCTTCACCGCGCGCCACCCCGAGGTGGCGGTGGCCGAAGTGGCCGCCCTGCCCGGCGATGTGCACGACCTCGCCGGGCTGCGGGCCATCGGCGACCGGCTCACCGGCGGGCGAACGCCCTCGGCCTGAGCCGTCTCCGTCGTCCCCGGATCGCGTCCGGGGCGTCTCCCACACGTCGGGGGCGCACGCCCCGGCGCGTCTAGCCGACCGCCGCGTACTCCTCGTACGTCGCGTCGTCGTCCATCGCCACGGGCAGCAGGCCCGCTCCGCGCTCGTACTCCGTGCGCGCGGTCTCCAGGAGCCGGCGCCACGAGGTGACGGTCGGTCTGCGGCGCAGCAGGGCGCGGCGCTCGCGCTCCGTCATGCCGCCCCACACGCCGAACTCCACGCGGTTGTCGAGGGCGTCGGCGAGGCACTCGGTCCGCACCGGGCATCCGGTGCACACCGCCTTGGCCCTGTTCTGCGCCGCTCCCTGCACGAAAAGTTCATCCGGATCGGTAGTGCGGCAGGCCGCCTGCGCACTCCAGTCAGCTACCCAGCCCATACCGGCGCCGTCCTCTCCCGAATCGAGGCTCCCCCACGGCGGCAGCGGCATATTCACCGCTGCCAGTTGGGACGTTACGGAAGGTGGGCACAGCGCAACACCCCCTTCGGGCCCAATCTTGAATGGCCCGAACGGACTATGCGTGCGCGTCAGATCACCCAGGGGAGTGATCGATGGACATGCGTGGGATAAAGGACATACCCCGCGGATATGCCCTTCCTCAGCGGTGTCACTTCGGACACCGCGTGACGCATGAGCCGGAATCGGACACGAGCTTCCCGCGTTTCGGGTCACGGGAATTCATGCCGTCGTCACAACCGGGCCTTGTTGTCGGACCGCACTGCTGTGACAGTTGTGAGCAGCTTAGGCCAAGGCCTGGGCGCGTGTCCGGCGAATGGAAACCTGGGCGCACGCGCGTGCCCGGATGTCACGGTCCGGTACCCGAACGCTCCGAGAGGCCCCCGCTCCCGCTGTTCGCTCATGTCTACGGATTAGGCTGCCCCCCATGGCAAAGAAGCGCTCGGGCGGTGGTCTGACCGGGACCCAGCAGGCCGCCAAGTTCCTCGGTGTCAGTGTGCTCGCCGGAGCCGTGCTGGCAGGCATCGCCCTGCCCGCGGCCGGGGCACTCGGGCTGGCCGCGAAGGGCACGGTCGAGGGGTTCGACGAGATCCCCTCCAACCTGAAGACCCCGCCGCTGAGTCAGCGCACCAAGATCCTCGACTCCGAGGGCGGCCTGATCGCCACGGTGTACTCGCGGGACCGGACGGTCGTCCCGCTCGACAAGATCTCCCCGTACATGCAGAAGGCGATCGTCGCGATCGAGGACGGGCGCTTCTACGAGCACGGGGCGGTCGACCTCAAGGGCGTGCTGCGCGCGATCAACCGCAACGCGCAGTCCGGCGGGGTCTCCGAGGGCGCGTCGACGCTCACCCAGCAGTACGTGAAGAACGTCTTCGTCGAGGAGGCCGGCGACGACCCCGAGAAGGTCGCGCAGGCCACCCAGCAGACCATCGGCCGCAAGGTCCGCGAGCTGAAGTTCGCGATCCAGGTCGAGGAGGAGCTGGGCAAGAAGAAGATCCTGGAGAACTACCTCAACATCACGTTCTTCGGGCAGCAGGCGTACGGCATCGAGGCCGCCTCGCAGCGGTACTTCTCCAAGCACGCCGCCGATCTGAACCTCGGCGAGGCGGCGATGTTGGCCGGACTCGTCCAGTCGCCCAGCCGCTACGACCCGATCAACGACATCGAAGAGGCGACCAAGCGCCGCAACGTGGTCCTCCAGCGGATGGCCGACGTGAAGGACATCAGCCAGGCCGAGGCGGACGAGGCGAAGGCCGCCCCGCTGAAGCTGAAGGTGAAGACCCCGAAGAACGGCTGCATCACCGCCGTCCACGGCGCCGGCTTCTTCTGCGACTACGTCCGCAAGACGATCCTCACCGACCCGGTCTTCGGCAAGACGTCCGAGGAGCGCCAGAAGCTGTGGAACCTGGGCGGCCTCACCGTCAAGACCACGCTCAGCCCGCGCGCGCAGGCCGCCGCCAACGAGGCCGCCACCGCGAAGGTCAACAAGGACGACCCGGTCGCCGCCTCGGTGGTGCAGGTCCAGCCCGGTACCGGCAAGATCCTCTCGATGAGCCAGTCCCGCCCGTACGGCCTGGATCCGAAGAAGCACGAGACGACGCTCAACCTCGGCGTATCCAACCGGATGGGCGGCAGCACCTACGGCTTCCAGGTCGGCTCGACCTTCAAGCCGATCACCGCCGCCGCGGCCCTGGAGAAGGGCATCAGTCCCGCCCAGACCTACACCACGCCGTGGAAGATCGAGCTGGAGAAGAGCTCCTTCCGCACCTGCAAGGGCACCCCCTCCGGTTACGACAAGTGGCAGCTGCAGAACGAGCTGGAGGAAGAGGCCGGCACCTGGGACATGACGGGTGCGCTCGGCAAGTCCATCAACACCTACTTCGCGCTCCTGGAGCAGCAGGCCGGCCTCTGCGAGACCGTCCAGATGGCGCGGAAGCTGGGCTACGAGCGCGGCGACGGCAAGCCGATCGAGGAGAACGCCTCGATCACCCTCGGCGGCGAGGTCAGCACCCCGCTGTCGATGGCGTCCGCCTACGCGGCCTTCGCCAACCGGGGTCTGTACTGCACCCCGGTCGCCATCGAGTCGATCAAGGCCGCCAACGGTGACAAGCTCAACGTGCCGCAGACGAAGTGCACGCGGGCGATGAGCGACCGGACCGCCGACACCATCAACCAGATGCTGAAGGGTGTCGTCGAGGACGGCACCGGCACGAAGGCCGGTCTGAGCGACCGCGACAACGCGGGCAAGACCGGCACGACCAACGAGCGCAAGGACGCCTGGTTCGTCGGCTACACCCCGAACCTGTCCACCGCGGTCTGGGTGGGCGACGACATCGGCGAGAAGGACACGTCGATGTTCAGGATCACCATCGGCGGTGAGTACTACCCCAAGGTCTGCGGCGGCTGCCTCCCCGGTCCGATCTGGAAGATCGCGATGACCGGCGCGCTGGATGCCGGACAGACCCCGTCGTTCACCCCCGTCTCCGTGCCGCGGGCCGACAAGCCCGAGGACAAGGAGAAGGAGGGCGAGCAGGGCCCGAACAAGCCGGGGAAGCCGAACAAGCCCCGCGACGGCAAGCCCGGTGACCGCAGGCCGAACATCCCCGGGATCACGCTCCCGCCGGGCATCTTCGACTGATACCGGCCCCACCGCGTAATGAGAGAGGGCGCCCCCGCATGACGGGGGCGCCCTCTCTCTTTGTCGTCTCGGCGGATCAGCCCGCGAGCAGCTTCTTCACGGCGGCGGCGACCCGGCCGCCCTCGGCCCGGCCGGCCACCTTCGGGTTCACGATCTTCATGACGGCGCCCATGGCGCGCGGCCCCTCGGCGCCCGCCGCCCTCGCCTCCTCGACGGCCGCCGCGACGATCCCGTCGAGCTCCTCGTCGCCGAGCTGCTTCGGCAGGTACGCGTCGAGGACGAGGCCCTCGGCCCGCTCGCGCTCGGCGGACTCGGGGCGACCGCCCTGCTCGAAGGCGTCCGCGGCCTCGCGGCGCTTCTTCGCCTCCTTGGCGATCACCTTCTGCACCTCGTCGTCGGAGAGTTCGCGCTTGGTCGTGCCCGCGACCTCCTCCTTGGTGATCGCGGTGATGGTCAGCCGCAGGGTCGAGGAGCGCAGTTCGTCGCGCTCCCTGATCGCGGCGTTGAGGTCGTCCTGGAGCTTCGCCTTGAGCGTGGTCATGACCCAAGTGTGGCAGGTGCCCCACCCCCACCGCCCGCGCATTTCCCTCGCGCGGGTCTGCGACGATAAGGGGATGCGCGCACGGTACGGGATCCCCCTGAAGATCACGGCAGGCCTCACGGCGACGGCCGCGGCCGGACTCGTCTACGCGGCGGGCTTCGAGGCCCGCTCCTTCCGGCTTCGCCGGGTGACGATCCCGGTACTCCCCCGGGGCATGGGCGACCTGCGGGTCCTCCAGGTCTCCGACATCCACATGGTGAGCGGCCAGCGCAAGAAGCGGGCCTGGCTCCAGTCGCTCGCCGGGCTCCGCCCGGACTTCGTCGTCAACACCGGCGACAACCTCTCCGACACCGAGGCGGTGCCGGAGGTCCTGGACGCGCTCGGGCCGCTGATGGAGTTCCCGGGCGTGTACGTCTTCGGCTCCAACGACTACTACGGCCCCAAGCTGCGCAACCCCGCCCGCTACCTCCTGGAGAAGGCGCAGGGCCGCCACGGCCTCAACGGCAACAAGCCGGCCGTCGGCGCCGTCCACAACCCCTGGGAGGGGATGCGGGACGCCTTCGACGCGGCGGGCTGGGTGGACCTGACCAACACCCGGGGCCGGCTGAAGCTGTCGGGGGCCGAGCTGGCGTTCACCGGCCTGGACGACCCGCACATCAAGCGGGACCGGTACGAGCGGGTGGCGGGCGGCCCGGACCCGGACGCCGACTTCACGGTGGGCGTGGTCCACGCCCCGTACCTGCGCTCCCTGGACGCCTTCACGGCGGACGGGTACGAGCTGGTCCTGGCCGGGCACACCCACGGCGGGCAGCTCCGCGTCCCCCTCTACGGGGCGCTCGTCACCAACTGCGACCTGGACACGGACCGGGCGCGGGGCCTCTCCACCCACACGGCCGGGGGCCACACGTCCTACCTGCACGTCTCTGCGGGCTGCGGCACCAACCGCTACACCCCGGTCCGCTTCGCCTGCCCCCCGGAGGCCACCCTCCTCACCCTGACGGCCCGCCCCTGACCCCGGGGCGACGCCCCCGAATACCGGATTTCGCCTCAGCGCGCGCGTGGGCTAAAGTAATCGATGTCGCCGCGACGTGAACGCACAGAGCAGCGACATCGGGGTGTAGCGCAGCTTGGCAGCGCGCTTCGTTCGGGACGAAGAGGTCGTGGGTTCAAATCCCGCCACCCCGACAGCCGAAACACCAGGTGAGGGCAGTTACTGGATTCAGTAACTGCCCTCACCTGTTTCTGTCCCGGGTGTCCGTTCCCGTCCCGGGCGGGGGGGGTGCGGCGCCGGAAGGCGCCGCGGCCCGCCCCCGGGCTCCGCTAGATCACCGGCGGCCGTCCCAGCCGCGTCATGCGCAGTACCGTCGACCAGCGGATCGGGGTGCGGGGGCCCGCCGGGTGGCGGATGCCCTCGGCGAAGCCGGCGAACCAGGCGCCGAGGCCCGGGAGGGAGCGGGTGCGGGCCAGGGTGAGGAGGGTCCAGACGCCGAGGTAGACGGGGACCAGGAGGGCCGGGAGGTTGCGCTTGGCCAGCCAGACGCGGTTGCGGGCCGTCATCCGGTGGTAGACGGCGTGCCGGGCCGGGCTGGTCTTCGGGTGCTGGAGGAGGAGCTTCGGCTCGTAGACGACCTTCCAGCCCGCGTCCAGGGCCCGCCAGGCGAGGTCCGTCTCCTCGTGGGCGAAGAAGAAGTCCTCCGGCCAGCCGCCGATCTCGTCGAGCATCCGCATCGACAGGCCGTGGCCGCCGCCGAGGAAGGTCGTCACCTCGCCGCCGCGCAGCGGGTCCTTCGCCCCGAGGCGGGGCACGTGGCGGCGCTGGGTCTCGCCCGTCTCGTCCGCGATGCGGAACGAGACCACGCCGAGCGCCGGGTCCCCGTCGTACAGGTCCGCGAGGCGGCGGAAGACGTCCCGGTCCACGAGGAGGCCGTCGTCGTCCAGGTCCACCACCACGTCCACGTCGCCGAACGAGCGGAGCGTGTCGAGCGCGACGTTCCGGCCGCCCGTCACCCCCCGGTTCTCCGGGAGTTCGACCCCGGTCACGCCCTCGGGCAGCTCCGGGAGCGTGCCCGTGCCGTTGCCGACGACCACGATCCGGGCGGCCGGCTCGTCCTGGTCCGCCACCGCGTCGAGCAGCGCCCGCAGTTCGGTCGGACGCGTGCCCATCGTCAGTACCGCCACACCCACACGCGGTCGCGCCACGGTCCGCTCCGTTCTCTGTTCGCCAACGGCCCTCGAAGAGCCCCGGAGGCCTTTTCGGGCGCGATGCTAGCCGCACCGCGACACCTTCCGTTCACCCGCACCACGGATGTCGTGCACCGGCAGGGCGTTCGGAGGGGGAGCGCGGCGAGGAGCGCGACCGCACGGCTCTACGCTGGTTCCCTTCCGTCAGGTTGATCGATCTTCGAAAGGGTGGTCTCCAGGTGCTGGTCGCGGACCGATATCGGCTTCACGTGTGTATCGGCCGGGGCGGCATGGGCGAGGTGTGGCAGGCCACCGACGAGGTCCTCGGCCGGGCCGTGGCCGTGAAGCTGATGCTGGCGAACGCGGCCGACCCCTCCGCGGGCGACCGGTTCCGCCTGGAGGCCCAGACCGCCGCCCGGCTCAGCCACCCGCACGTGGTGGGCGTCTTCGACTTCGGCACCTGGGACGGGAAGCTGTTCCTCGTCATGGAGCTGGTCGAGGGCGACAGCCTCGCCGGAAGCCCCTCCGACCCCCTGGTCCTGCCGCCCGAGCGGGTCGCCGTGGTCGCCGCGCACGCCGCCGCCGGGCTCGCCGCCGCGCACCGGCAGGGCGTGGTGCACCGGGACATCAAGCCGGGGAACCTGCTCGTGGACGCCGAAGGGACCGTGAAGCTGGCCGACTTCGGCATCGCCCGCTTCGTGGACGACCCCTCGGCCGCGCTCACGACGACCGGTCAGATCGTGGGCACCGGCCTCTACCTGGCGCCCGAGCGGGCCCTCGGGCAGCCCGCCTCGCCCGCCTCCGACGTGTACTCCCTGGGCTGCGTGCTCTACCAACTGCTGTCCGGCAGACCCCCGTTCCGCGCGGACACCGCGACCGCCCTGCTCTACCAGCACATCGACACCCCGCCGGCGCCGCCCACGCGCCTCGGGGTCGCGCTGCCGCCCGAGTTCGAGTCGTACCTGCTGAGCCTGCTGGCGAAGCAGCCGGAGCAGCGCCCCTCGGCGCAGGCCATCGCCGACTGGTTCTCCTCCGGCGCCTGGCGCTCCTACCACCAGGCCCCGCCCGCCCCGGGGCCGCGGCACCACGCCGGGCCCGCGCCCCTGCCCGCACCCGCGCCCCTGCCCCGGCACGTGAACGCCCCCACCCCGCCGCCGACCGCGGCCGTGGCCGCCGCGCCCTCCTCCCGGCGGCGCGAGCGCCCGGCCGCCGGCAGCGGGCTCGCGGAGCTCTCCCGGCGCCGCCCGCGCAAGACGGCGGCCGTGGCCGGTGCCATCGCCTTCGTCGTCTTCATGATGATCGGCATGGCCTGGCTCTCCTGAGGCCCCCGGTCGGCAGGTGCGCCCGCGCCCGCGTCCGCTCAGTACGACCTCGGTGCCATCACCAGCGGGTCCCCCTCGTCCGCCGGGACCAGCAGGCAGCGCGGCACGCCGGGGCCCGACGTCACCCGTACGGTCACCGTCGTCGGCGGGTCGGTCGGCAGTTCGACCGGGAGGGCGACCTGACGGTCGTGCCCGATCGTGACCCGGGCCGTCTCCTTGCCGTCCACCAGGACGTCGACGACCGCCGAGTGCCCGGTCTCCACGGTCACGGAGACCGAGTGCCCGAGATGGTCGATGTGGAAGTGGTGCCGTCGTCTCATGGGTCACCTCCGTACCTCCCAGGGTAGGTAGGGCCCGCCCCTCCCGCCCCCTTCCCGCTCCGGTGCGGTTCCGGCGTGCGCGCGTGGGGGGCCGGTGTTCAGATGGACCGGTACGCGTCCTCCCGGACCCTCTTGTACCGGTACGACGAGCACCGCCCGCGCGGAACGGAGCACCCGCCCATGAGCGACACCCTCCCCCCGTTCGAGGACACGACGGACTTCGAGAACGCCGACCGGGGCTTCCTCGCCGCCCTCGTCCCCGGCACGGTCACGGACGACGGCGGGCGGACGGTCTGGGACGGCGACGCCTACCGGTTCCTGGAGGCGGACTGCCCCGACACCGCGCACCCCAGCCTCTGGCGCCAGTCCCGGCTCTGCGCCCGGCAGGGGCTCTACGAGGTCACCGAGGGCGTCTACCAGGTGCGGGGCCTCGACCTGTCGAACATGACCCTGGTCGAGGGCGAGCGCGGAGTCGTCGTCATCGACCCCCTGATCTCCGTGGAGACCGCCGCCGCGGCCCTCGCGCTCTACCGGGAGCACCGCGGCGACCGCCCGGTCACCGGCCTGATCTACACCCACTCGCACGGCGACCACTTCGGCGGCGCCCGGGGCGTCCTCCCCCACGGCACCGAGGAGGGCGTCCCCGTCCTCGCCCCGGCCGGCTTCCTGGAGCACGCCGTCAGCGAGAACGTGTACGCGGGCAACGCCATGACCCGCCGGGCGGTCTACATGTACGGGTCGAACCTGCCGAAGGCACCGGACGCCCAGATCGGCGCCGGACTCGGCCAGACCACCTCCATCGGCACCATCAGCCTGATCCCGCCGACCGTGGACATCACGGAGACCGGCCAGGAGGAGACGGTCGACGGCCTGCGGATCGTCTTCCAGCTCACGCCGGGCACCGAGGCCCCGGCCGAGATGAACTTCCTCTTCCCCGACCTCCGCGCCCTGTGCCTGGCCGAGAACGCCACGCACAACATGCACAACGTCCTGACCCTGCGCGGCGCGGTCGTCCGGGACGCCCGGATCTGGTCCGTGTACCTCGACGAGGCGATCGAGTACTTCCACGGGCGGTACGACGTCGCCTTCGCCTCCCACCACTGGCCGACCTGGGGCCACGACGAGGTGGTGCGGTTCCTGACCGAGCAGCGCGACCTCTACGCGTACCTGCACGACCAGACGCTGCGGCTGCTCAACGAGGGCCTGACCGCGCCGGAGATCGCCGAGACGATCGAGCTGCCGCCGGCGCTCGCCCGCGCCTGGCACGCGCGCGGGTACTACGGCTCCCTGAACCACAACGCGAAGGCGGTGTACCAGCGCTACCTGGGCTGGTTCGACGGCAACGTGGCCCACCTGTGGGAGCACCCGCCGGTCGAGCTCGCGAAGCGGTACGTGGCGGTGGCGGGCGGCCCCGCCGAGACGCTCGCCAAGGCACGCGCGTACGTGGAGGAGGGCGACCTGCGGTTCGCCGCCACCCTCCTGAACCACCTGGTCTTCGCCACCGCCCCGGAGGTCCCCGTCGGCGAGGAGCGCCCGGCGAGCGCGGTCCACCAGGAGGCCAAGGAGGTGCTCGCCGGCGTCTACGAACGGCTCGGGCACGGCTCCGAGAACGGCCCCTGGCGCAACTTCTACCTCACCTCGGCGCAGGAGCTGCGGGAGGGGATCAGCGGCGAGGTGATCGACATGACCAACCCCGAGATGGCGGCGGCCCTCACCGTCCCCATGCTGGTCGACTCGCTCGCCGTCGCCATCGACGGGCCGCGCGCCTGGGACGACGACCTGACCGTGGACCTGGTCCTGACGGACGACCCGGAGGGCGGGCGGCGGCGCCTCACCCTGCACAACGGCGCCCTCACCCACCGGACGGTCACCGACCCCCGGACGCCCGCCGGGCTGACCCTGACCCTGTCCAAGCCGCAGCTCCTCGGCCTGCTCGGCGGGCAGGGGCCCGGGGAGCTGGGGGTCGGGGTGGAGGGCGACCCCGCCCTGTTCGCCCGCCTCCTCTCGTACGTGACGAAGCCGGACCCGCGGTTCCCGATCGTGACGCCGTAACCAGTGAGGACCCTCTCCAGGGCTCCCCGGGCTTCCAGGGGGCTCCTCAGGGCCCTCAGGGCTCCTCGGAGAGGGCGAACAGGCCCAGGCGCGCGCCCTCTTCGTGCGCCCGGCGCAGCCCCTCCCCGCCGAGCGCCTCCCGCAGGGCCCGCTCGCTGCGCCTCCGCGCCGTCGCGGCGGAGGCCGCCGGGCGGTACGCGTCGCCGAAGGCGGAGGTCCGCAGCACGTCCACGGCGCCCAGGAGGTGGACGGCGGCCACGGGCCTCCCGGTCGCGATCCGCAGCTCCGCGAGGAGTTCGGCCGCGCAGGACGCGCCCGCCGCCGAGCCGAGCGTCAGATGGCCGCGCAGCGCCCGCCGGGCGTGGTCGGCGGCCCTCTCCCGCTCCCCGTCCCAGGCGAGCAGCTCGGCACGCGCGTGGTGCGCCCAGGCGTCCGCCCACAGGTCGCGCCCCGCCCAGGCCCACCGCCCGGCGCGTTCGAGCGGCAGCCGGTCCAGGGCCTCCTGCGCCGCCTCCGGGTCGGTGCGGGCGAGGGCGAGGGCGAGCCCGGCCCAGCCCATCTCGCGGCCGGGGCCGAAGTCCGGCGGCACCTCCGTCAGGGCCAGCGCCTCCCGGAACTCGGCCGCCGCCGCGCGCGTGCGCCCCTGGTACAGGGCGGTGGAGCCGCGCAGCTGGGCGAGCAGGCCCAGGCAGCGGTCGTCGCCGTCGCGCACGGCCGCCGCCCAGGCCCGGACGAGGAGCGGGTCGGCGTCCTCGGGGCGGCCCGCCTCCAGCTCCAGGTGGGCGGCGAGCCACAGGGCGCGGGCGGGCGGCGGCCCGGGGTGCAGGGCGAGGGCGTGCCGCAGCCGGGCCCGGCCCTCGGCGACCCGCCCGCAGGCCACCCACAGGAACCACAGGGAGACCGCGGTCTCGACGCTCGTACCGGCCTCGGCGCCCGGGGACAGCGGCGCGGTCGTGGGGTCCATGGCGGCGGCCAGGTCCGGGAGTTCCCGCAGGGCGAGGTCGCGGGCGTCGAGCTGCCGCCCGCTCTGCCAGCGGTCGGCGGCCCGCCGGGCGAGCCGGGCGCACCACCCGCGGTGGCGCAGGACCACGGACGGGCGGTCGCCGCGCTCGGTGAGCCTGCGGGCGCCCACCGCGCGCACGGGGAGCGGCATCCAGTAGCGGGGCGCGTCCTCCTCGCCGTCGAACAGGTCGTCCACGGGCAGGAGCGCGAGGGGCGCGAGCCGGTCCAGGACCGTCTGGACGCGGGTCGGGGGGAGCGTGCCGGAGGCGCACACCTCGCGGACCGCGTCCCGGCAGAAGACGCCCTCGAAGACGGAGAGCCGCTCCCACAGGAGCCGTTCCTCGGGTCCGCAGCGGGCGTATCCGCTCTCGGCGGCGGCGAGCTGACCGGCGGTCACGGGCTCGCCCCACAGCAACTCGACCTCCGGACGGCCGCCGAGGCCTCCGGCTCCCCCGCTCCCGGATCCCCCGGTGTCCCCGCCCCGGGCGGCCCCGGCACCCTCGACGCTCCCGGCGTTCCCGGCGCTCCCGGCACCCCCGATGTCCCTGATGTGCCCGATGCGCCGGACACGCCCGGTCGTGCCCGCGGCCGGTTCCCCGGCCGGTCGGCCGGTCAGGCGTCCGTTCCCCCGCAGATGCCCCGTCATCCCCGCCCTTCCCTGCTCATTTCCCGCTCGTTCCCCGCCCGCTCCCGCCGGGCCCCGTTCCGGCCCGCCCACGCGCGCGCGTGGCGGGGCTCCGGGTCGTCGTGTCCACGGGCCGTGCCCGCGCGCCGTGTTCGCGCGTTGTGCCCGACGTCATGGCGAAGGCCACCGCCACGGGATTGAATGCACGTGCCCAGGTGCACATCCTGGGGCGCCTCGGAAGCCGGGGGCGGGGTTTGCCGGGGATCGGCCAAGGAGACACATGGATACCGGGGAATCCGTCCTGGGAGAGGCGGATCTGGCACTGATCCACGCACTGCAGATGGCTCCGCGCGCCAGCTGGACCCAGCTCTCGGCCGTCCTGGAGGCGAGCCCCGACACCCTCGCCCGGCGCTGGGAGCACCTCAGCGGCAAGGGCTACGCCTGGAGTTCCCTGCTCGCCTCCCGGCACGGCAAGGAGTCCACCCTGTACGCGTGGGTGGAGCTGGAGTGCGTCGCCGGGGCCATCGAGGCCACCGCGGGGGAACTCTCGGAGGACCCCTGCACCCTCGGCGTCCACCAGGTGACCGGCGACGCCGACCTGGTGCTGCTCGTCGCCTCCCCGGACCTCTACGCCCTCGACGCCTACCTCGCCGACCGGGTGCGGCGCCTGCCCGGGGTGCTCAGGTGCCGGGCGCAGGTCGTCACGCGGCTGCACAACCGCCCGTACCGGTCGCGGATCGACCAGCTCACCCCCGGGCAGGTCCAGCTCCTCACGGAGCTGACGGGCGGGGAGCGCCGGAACCGGACCCACGCGCGCGCGTACCCGTACGTCACCGACCTGGACCGGCGGATCGTCGCGGAGCTGGCGGGGGACGCGCGCCGCAGCGCCGCCGAGCTCGCCCGGCAGTGCGGCACGAGCGAGTCGACGGTACGGCGCAGGCTGGACGTCCTGGCGGCGACCGGCGCGTTCCACCACCACTGCCTGCCCGCGCCGCGCTTCTCCGGGCGCCCGATGTGGGCGCTGGTCACGGCGGACATCCCGCCCGTCGAGGTGCCGGAGACGGTCGCCGCGCTCGGCCGGCTGCGCCAGACCCGGCTCGTCACCTCGGTGACCGGGCCGTACAACCTGGCGCTCGCGATGTGGCTCCGTACCGTCGACGAGCTGCACGAGGTGACGACGGCGCTCGTGCGGGCCGCGCCGGCGTTGCGGATCACCGGCACCTCGCTCTCGCTGCGCACGCACAAGATCGGGGCGCAGGTCCTCGGGCCCGACGGGCGGCGGACGCACCACGTGCGCCCGGAGCGGAGCCCCTGAGGGTTCAGGCCGGGCGGGACGCCTTCACCGAGTACGTCAGCGGGACGCGGGGGCGGTCCGCGGGGAAGCGGTAGCAGCCGTCCTCGTGCCGCTGGAGGACGCCGTAGCGGGGAACGGGCGAGACGTCGTGCTCGTGCAGGAAGTCGATCCGCAGGCCCGCCCGCGCGAGCGCCGTGACGACCTCGCCGACCGGATGCGCCCGTTCCCCTCCGGAGTCGGGGTCGGGGTCGGGATCGGTGTCGGGGTCCGCGTCCGGCCCGGTGTCCGTCCACGGGTCGCGGACGAAGTGCTCGCGGACGAAGTAGTCGTGCACGATCCGGCTGCCGGTCTCGTCGTCGAGGGCGTCGGCCAGCGGATGGGGCTCGACGAGGTAGAGGAAGCCGCCGGGGGCGACGAGCGCGGCGGCGGTCTCCGCCCAGCGCTCGACGTCGGGCAGCCGGCGCAGCGCCCCGCCGCCGGTGTGGACGACGTCGTACGCGCGGTCGGGGACGGCCTCGGCCGCGTCGTACACGTCGGCGGCGACGAAGGCGGCCCGGTCCTGCGTGAGGCCCAGGTCGGCGGCGAGCGCGCGGGCGGTCTCGACGGCCTGCTCGGAGGGGTCGAGGCCGACGACGTGGGCGGCGCCCCGCCGGGCCCAGGAGAGGGTGCCCAGGCCGGTGCCGCACGGGAGGTGGAGCAGGGTCCGCCCGGTGACGTCCCCGACCTCCGCGACCTCGAAGTCCCGCAGGACGTCCTCGCCCGCGCGGTCGGCCCCGTGGGGGTCCTCGGGGGTCGGAGAGTCCATGTCGGCGAGGTTATCCACAGGCTGCGGAGCACGCGACCCGAATGTCCGTCGGCCGGAGCATGATGGGTGCCATGACTGAGAGCGAGAACCCCGAGAACCCCGCGAGCCCCGACGCGCCCGTCTGGGAGCAGCGCTTCCGCGCGCCCCGCGTCTCCCTGCCGGAGTGGGCCGAGGAGGCGCCGGACCGCTCGCTGTTCGTGTCCAACGCGACAGGGACGTACGAGCTGTACGCGTGGGACCGGGCGACCGGGGAGCAGCGGCAGGTCACGGACCGGCCGAACGGGACGACGGACGGGACGCTGTCCCCGGACGGCGCGTGGATCTGGTGGTTCGCGGACACCGACGGGGACGAGTTCGGGGTGTGGATGCGGCAGCCGTTCGCGGGCGGCGCGGACGAGCCGGCCGTGCCGGACCTGGCCCCCTCCTATCCGGCGGGGCTCGCGATCGGCCGGGAGGGCACGGTCGTGGTGGGCCGCTCCACGGACGAGGAGGGCTCGACGGTCCATCTCGTACGGCCCGGGGGCGGCGAGCCGGTCGAGATCTACCGGCACCGGGAGTCGGCCGGGGTCGGAGACCTGTCGTACGACGGCTCGCTGGTGGCGGTCGAGCACACCGAGCACGGGGACGCGATGCACTCGGCGCTGCGGGTCCTGCGCGCCTCGGACGGGAGCGCGGTCGCGGAGCTGGACGACACCAAGGGCGGCACGGAGGAGCTGGGCCTCACGGTCCTCGGCTTCGCCCCGGCCGCCGGGGACACCCGGCTGCTCGTCGGCCACCAGCGGCGCGGGCGCTGGGAGCCGATGCTCTGGGACGTGGCGACTGGCGCCGAGACCGATCTGCGGCTCGACCTGCCGGGCGACGTGTCGGCGGAGTGGTGTCCGGACGGCTCGGGCCTGCTGATCGTGCACGGCTACGAGGCCCGCAGCGAGCTGTGGCGGTACGAGATCGCCACCGGCGCCCTGGTGCGGGTGGAGACCCCGGCCGGCACGGTGTCGAGCGCGACGGCCCGGCCGGACGGCAGCGTGGAGTACCTGTGGTCCTCGGCCGCCGAGCCGCCGGTGGTGCGGTCCACGGACGGCGGGGTCGTCCTGGATCCGCCGGGCCCGAAGGCGCCGCCGTCGCTGCCGGTGGAGGACGTGTGGGTGGAGGGCCCCGGCGGCAGGGTCCACGCGCTCGTGCAGCGCCCCGCGGAGGGCGAGGGCCCGTTCCCGACGATCTTCGAGGTGCACGGCGGTCCGGCCTGGCACGACAGCGACGCCTTCGCGTCGGGCCCGGCGGCCTGGCTGGACCACGGGTACGCGGTGGTGCGGGTCAACTACCGGGGCTCGACGGGATACGGCCGGGAGTGGACGGACGCGCTGAAGCACCGGGTCGGCCTGATCGAGCTGGAGGACGTCGACGCGGTCCGGGAGTGGGCGGTGGCGAGCGGGCTCGCGGACCCGGAGCGGCTGGTCCTGTCCGGCGGCTCGTGGGGCGGCTATCTGACCCTCCTCGGCCTGGGCACCCGGCCGGACGCCTGGGCGGTCGGCCTCGCGGCGGTGCCGGTCGCGGACTACGTGACGGCGTACGAGGACGAGATGGAGGCCCTGAAGGCGCTGGACCGGACGCTCCTGGGCGGCTCGCCGGAGGAGGTGCCCGAGCGGTACGCGGCCTCGTCGCCGCTGACGTACGTGGACGCGGTGAAGGCGCCGGTGCACATCTCGGCCGGGGTGAACGACCCGCGCTGCCCGATCCGCCAGATCGACAACTACGTCGACCGGCTCGCGGCCCGGGGCGCGGTCCACGAGGTGTACCGGTACGACGCGGGGCACGGCTCCCTGGTGGTGGAGGAGCGGATCAAGCAGGTCGCCCTGGACCTGGCGTTCGCCGCGAAGCACCTGGGGACCCGGCCGGTCGAGGGCCCGTCCGGCGGATCGGGGGCGGACGGGCCGCGGTCGGGCACCCGGGCGACGGGGGGCTGAGCGGTCTTGCGTACCGTGGGGGGCGTGTACCGGTTCCTGAACACTCCCCGCTGGTGGGGGATCAACCTCTTCGTCCTCCTCGCGATCCCGTTCTGCGTCTTCATGGGGACCTGGCAGCTGGGCAAGTTCGAGGACCGCGTCGACTCCCACCAGGAGGCGGAGGAGCGGCCGGCCGTGAGCGCGGCGAAGGCCGAGCCGCTGGAGTCGCTGCTCCCGGTGGACAAGGAGACCTCGGGCCGCGCGGCCGAGGCGCGCGGCCGGTTCGGGGACCAGTTCCTCGTGCCGGGCCGCGAGCTGGACGGCCGGGCCGGGTCGTACGTCCTGACGCTGCTGCGGACGGACGGCGGCCGGTCCCTGCCGGTGGTCCGGGGCTGGCTCCCCGAGGGCGGGCGGGCGCCCGCCCCGCCGTCCGGCGAGGTCACGGTGGTGGGCGCGCTCCAGGCCTCGGAGAACCAGGGGTCGAAGGGCGTGAACACGGCCGGCGGGCTGCCCGAGGGGCAGCTCGGCATGATCAGCGCGGCGTCCCTGGTGAACGTGGTGACGGACGACGTCTACGACGCCTGGATCACCCTCGCGGACTCCCCCGCCGGTCTCACGCCGGTCCCGGCGGCGGCCGCGGCGGGCACGGGCCTGGACGCAAAGGCGTTCCAGAACCTGGGCTACACGGCGGAGTGGTTCGTCTTCGCCGGCTTCGTGCTCTTCATGTGGTTCCGCCTGGTCCGCCGCGAGGCGGAGGCCTCCCGGGACGCGGCGCTGGGGCTGTAGGCACCCGGAGCCCCAGGGCCGCCGAGACCGCCGAGGCCACGGAGCCACCGGGCCACCAGGACCACCGGGCCCTCAGGACCACCAGGTCCTCAGGACGCGCTCAGGACGCGTCCAGGAGGCCCGTGCGGTAGACCGTGCCGGAGCAGGCGTTGGGGACGACGGCCGCCTGGGAGGGGCCGCCGGGCTCCGCGGTGTGGCTGACGACGACACTGCCGTCCGCCGGGCCGTCCGTCAGGACGAGCTGGGCCGCCGGGCCGCCGTCGGCCGGGCCCGGCTCCGGGCTGCCGCCGGAACCGCCGGGGCCCGTGCCCCCGCTGGGCTCGGGGTTGCCGGTGGGCTCGGTCGGTGCGGGCGTCGGGGGCGGTGTGGTCGGCGGGTCCACGGGGGTGGTCGGCGTCGGGGTGGGGGTGGCCCCGGTCGTCGGGCAGGTCTCGCTCGGCACCCAGACGAACTTCACCTCGTAGGAGCCCTTCGGCTTCAGGAGGAGCCGGGAGGACTCCCGCGCGGCGCCGGCCAGGGCTCCGCCCGCGTCGCCGGAGGTGTGCCGGACCACCGTGATGCGCCCGGGATCGGCCGCTCCCCGGGCCTGGAAGCCGACGGCCCCGGGGCCGTCCACGACGCAGGCGCTGCCGGAGACGTTGACGACGCGGAAGCTGCCGTACACCTTGCCCTCGGCGTCGGGTCCGCCGGCCTGCGCGCCGCCGGCGCCGAGCTGGCCGGAGGCGCAGCGGTCGGCCCCGGGGGCGATCTCCTGCGTGTCCCCGGAGGCCTCGCCGGGGGCCCCGGCGCCGTCCTCGGGCTCGCCGGAGGACCCGTCGGTCACGCCCGTCCCGCCGTCCGGGCTCGGGGACGCGCTGTCCGCGGGGGGCTTGACGCTCTGGCCGCCCTCGACGCCGGTCTCGGCGCCGGTGCCGCCCTGGGCCTCCTCGCCGTGGCCGGCGTTGACGGGGCTGGCGGTGGTGGTCCCCTCCGAGGAGGCGACGTGCACGAAGGCGGGTACGGCCGTTCCGATGAGGACCGCGGCGGCCGCGGCGCCCACGACGGCCTGCCGCTTGCGGGCCCGCCGGGCGGGCACGGCACGGCGCAGGTGCTCCAGCGAGCCGAGGGAGGGTTCGAGGCCGTCCACGGCGCCGTGGAGCATCCGCCGCAGCGCCAGTTCCTCGTCCCCGGCGTCGCCGCCGTCCTCGCCGGCACCGGGCTCGATGTTCACCATGCGCTGTCCACTCAGATCGTCACGTTCGTCTCGGGCGCGGGCTCCGGAGCCCCCGGTGACCTTACGGCCCCCGGCGCCCGTCCCGCGTTCCTCGGGCTCCCCGTGGTCCTCGGCGCGGTCCTCGGCCCCCGCCCCGTGGTCCCCGGCGGCCCCGGGGCCGCGGTCACGGCCCTCCGGCGCCGCGCCGTCCTCCGGGACGGCCCCCTCCTCGGAGGCCCCGCCCCTCTCGCCGCGCGTCCCGCTCACGACGCCGCTCCCATCGCGACGCGCAGCGCCGCGATGCCCCGCGAGCCGTACGCCTTCACCGAGCCGAGGGATATCCCCAGCGTCTCGGCGACCTGGACCTCGGTCATGTCCGCGAAGTACCGCAGGACGAGCACCTCGCGCTGGCGCCGCTGGAGCCCGCGCATCGCCTTGATCAGGTCGTCGCGCTCCAGGCGGTCGTACGCCCCCTCCTCCGCGCTGGCCATGTCCGGCATCGGCTTCGTGAGCAGCTTGAGGCCGAGGATGCGGCGGCGCAGCGTGGACCGGGAGAGGTTCACGACGGTCTGGCGCAGGTAGGCGAGGGTCTTCTCCGGTTCGCGGACCCGCTTGCGGGCCGAGTGGACGCGGATGAACGCCTCCTGGACCACGTCCTCGCAGGAGGCCGTGTCGTCGAGGAGCAGCGCGGCGAGGCCGAGGAGCGACCGGTAGTGGGCGCGGTAGGTCTCGGTGAGGTGGTCGACGGTGGTGCCGACGGCCGGGGCGCCCTCGTCGCTCGCGCGGGGCGACGGGATGCCGTCCACCCGGTGGGACCGGGAATCGGTGGGCACGGGGGCGATCACCGGCATTCCGCCGAGGGCCCGCGGGCGCCGGAACGGGGCGACGACGGGTCCGCGTACGGAGTCGGCGACGCCGCTCCGTACGGGGAGCAACGCCGTGCCCGCGCCGCGCAGCGGGGCGATGGTCGCGATGTCGAGTACCTCTGCCACGCCTGTTGGACGCGCCTGCCCCGGGCAGGGTTGTACGCGCTCGCCGTCCTTTTCGACGGCGGGTTGTTCGTCCTCATGCGTAACCGTTCTCCCCCGATGCCCCGCTTTCACAGCGCGCCCGGCGCCACACGCCCATGGGTGCCCGCAGAGACGCGCCCCGCCCAACTACTGGTTGCAGCAAGGGGGAAGTGCATCGTCGTCCAGGACATCACCGCAGTTCAAGGGATATCTGACGCCTTTTTGCTCACAGGTCGTTCACAGATCGCACAAATCCGTGACACACGTCTCCCCCCGGACGGGCGGCCGGGGGAGCCACCGTACGGGGGGAGTCGCGAAAGGTCCGGGGAGGGCCGGGCGGGGTCAGCGCCCGGTGCCTCCGTAGACCACGGCCTCGTCCGAGTCGCTGTCCAGGCCGAAGGCGGTGTGGACGGCGCGCACGGCCTCGTTGACGTCGTCGGCGCGGGTGACGACCGAGATGCGGATCTCGGAGGTCGAGATCAGCTCGATGTTCACGCCCGCGTCGGAGAGCGCGCGGAAGAAGTCCGCGGTGACGCCCGGGTTGGTCTTCATGCCGGCGCCGACCAGGGAGATCTTGCCGATCTGGTCGTCGTAGCGCAGCGAGTCGAAGCCGATCGCGCTCTTCGCCTTCTCCAGGGCGTCGATGGCCTTGCGGCCCTCGGCCTTGGGGAGGGTGAAGGAGATGTCCGTGAGCCCGGTGGAGGCGGCGGACACGTTCTGGACGATCATGTCGATGTTGATCTCGGCGTCCGCGACGGCGCGGAAGATGGCCGCGGCCTCGCCCGGCTTGTCCGGCACGCCGACGACGGTGATCTTCGCCTCGGAGGTGTCGTGGGCGACACCCGAGATGATGGCCTGCTCCACCTTGGAGTCCCCTGTCGGTTCGTTGCTGACCCACGTGCCCTGGAGTCCGGAGAAGGACGAGCGGACGTGGATCGGGATGTTGTAACGGCGCGCGTACTCGACGCAGCGGTGCAGCAGCACCTTGGAGCCGGAGGCGGCGAGCTCCAGCATGTCCTCGAAGGAGATCCAGTCGATCTTCTTCGCCTTCTTCACCACGCGCGGGTCGGCGGTGAACACGCCGTCGACGTCGGTGTAGATCTCGCAGACCTCGGCGTCGAGCGCGGCGGCGAGCGCCACGGCGGTGGTGTCCGAGCCGCCGCGGCCCAGGGTGGTGATGTCCTTCTTGTCCTGGGACACGCCCTGGAAGCCGGCGACGATGGCGATGTTGCCCTCGTCGAGGGCGGTGCGGATCCGGCCCGGCGTGACATCGATGATGCGCGCCTTGTTGTGGACCGAGTCGGTGATGACACCGGCCTGGCTGCCGGTGAACGACTGGGCCTCGTGGCCCAGGTTTTTGATCGCCATGGCCAGCAGGGCCATGGAGATCCGCTCCCCGGCGGTCAGCAGCATGTCGAACTCTCGCCCGGAAGGAATCGGGGATACCTGTCCGGCGAGATCGATCAGCTCGTCCGTCGTGTCGCCCATCGCGGAAACCACGACGACCACCTGGTGGCCGTTCTTCTTGGCGTCCACGATCCGCTTGGCGACGCGCTTGATGCCTTCGGCATCGGCAACGGAGGAGCCTCCGTACTTCTGCACGACAAGGCCCACGTGCGCTCCTCGCTCAGTCTGTGCCGCAGCCGGCGCTGCGATCGGCTCAGTCTAACGAGGGACTCGAAAACGCCTACGAGGTATCGCATGCTGAGACAACCTGCTCAGCAAGTGATCACCGGGGCGAAAAAGCCCCGGTGACGCCCCGGTCACCCGTCGGCGATCCCGGCGCTCCGACGGCCTCGGCGCTCCGGCGCTCCCGGCGCTCCCGGCGATCCCGCGATCTCAGTGCTTCAGCGAGCGCAGCCCCAGCGGTCCCGCGATCTCCTGGATCATCACGCGGCCCGCCTCCTCCGCCAGGTCGTCGTCGCCCAGGTCCTCGTCCGTGTCGAGGCCGTCCAGGGCCGCGAGGGGCTGGTCGAGGCGGACGTGGGCGACGAGGGACTGGAGGGCGCGGAGGGTGGCCGAGGCGGTCGGGCCCCAGTTGGAGAAGTACGAGAACTGCCACCACCACAGGGCCTCGCTGGTCCGGCCCGCCCGGTAGTGGGCCAGGCCGTGGCTGAGGTCGGCGACGACGTCGGCCAGGTTGTCGGAGATCCGGGCCGGGACGGGGGCCTTGCGGGGCTCGTACGGGTCGAAGACCTCGGAGAAGACGTCAACCGGCTCCAGGAGGGCGGCGAACCGCTCGCGCAGGTCGTCCGCGTCCGGCTCCGGACCGGTGTCCGTCTCGTACCGCTCGTCCGGGACGATGTCCTCGTGGGCGCCGAGGCGCCCGCCCGCCAGGAGCAGCTGGGAGACCTCCAGGAGCAGGAAGGGCACCGTGCTGCCCGGCTCGTCGCCCTTGGCCACCTCGGTGGTCGCGACGATGAAGCTCTCGATGGAGTCGGCGATCTGGACCGCGAAGTCGTCGGGGTCCTGCGTGACGGAGTGCAAGGTGGGGTCAGACATGGGACTGCCTTCCTCGGAGCACCCACGCGTGGGCTGGGTCGTCATACATCCAGGTCGTCGTCATACGTCCAGGCCGTCGTACGTCCGTCGTCACACATCCAGCAGCCTCCGGCCCTCGAAGGCGCGGCCCAGGGTCACCTCGTCCGCGTACTCCAGGTCGCCGCCGACCGGGAGTCCGCTCGCGAGCCGGGTGACCCGCAGGCCCATGGGCTTGATCATCCGCGCCAGGTACGTCGCGGTGGCCTCGCCCTCCAGGTTCGGATCGGTCGCGAGGATCAGCTCGGTGACCGTGCCGTCCGCGAGCCGCGCCAGCAGCTCGCGGATGCGCAGGTCGTCCGGGCCGACGCCCTCGATGGGGCTGATCGCGCCGCCGAGGACGTGGTAGCGGCCGCGGAACTCGCGCGTCCGCTCGATCGCCACGACGTCCTTGGGCTCCTCGACCACACAGATGACGGTCACGTCCCGGCGCGGGTCCCGGCAGATGTTGCACTGCTCCTGCTGTGCCACGTTGCCGCAGACCGCGCAGAACCTGACCTTCTCCTTGACCTCCAGGAGGGCGTGCGCGAGCCGGCGGACGTCCGTCGGCTCCGCCTGGAGGACGTGGAAGGCGATCCGCTGCGCGCTCTTGGGACCGACGCCCGGCAGCCTGCCCAGCTCGTCGATGAGGTCCTGAACCACGCCTTCGTACAACGGAACGCCCTTCTCGGGTGTGCTTGATTCTTACGGTAGTGGCTGGGGCCGGGCCTTAGAAGCCCAACGGGAGCGGTGCTGCGGACGACCCCGCGGACGGCCCCTGTGGACAGACCCGCGCACGGGTCTCAGAAGCCGAGGCCCGGCATGCCGCCCATGCCCTGCGCCAGCGGGCCCAGCTTGGCCTGCTGGAGCTGCTGCGCGTTGTCGTTGGCGGCCTGCACGGCGGCGACGATCAGGTCGGCCAGCGTCTCGGTGTCCTCCGGGTCCACCGCCTTGGGGTCGATCACCAGGCCGCGCAGCTCGCCGGAGCCGGTCACGGTCGCCCTGACCAGGCCGCCGCCCGCCTGTCCGTCGACCTCGGTGGCCGCGAGCTCCTGCTGCGCCCGGGCGAGGTCCTGCTGCATCTTCTGGGCCTGCTGGAGGAGCTGCTGCATGTTGGGCTGGCCGCCACCGGGAATCACGGTCACTCCTGAGGGTCGATGTGCACGGGTCGATGTGCACGGGTCGATATGTCTGGCTCGGTACGCCGAGCCTACGTGCTCCCCGCCCGCCCTGCCTCCACCACTCTTTCGAGTGAGAAACTGCGGGCTCCTCTACCTGATCAACACCCCCTTGTGGGCGGAAATCCCGGGATTCCGGGCC
Source organism: Streptomyces cinereoruber (assembly GCF_009299385.1). NCBI lineage: Bacteria > Bacillati > Actinomycetota > Actinomycetes > Kitasatosporales > Streptomycetaceae > Streptomyces > Streptomyces cinereoruber. Next base: position 3,689,820 of record NZ_CP023693.1, read on the forward strand.
CATCGCCCTCCATTCGGCGGTAGGAAGGGCAGGCACCACGTGCACCGCACGTCACAGAAGGACATGAGCGACACGAGCGCCGGGCCGAACAGAGGCGCTGGGCCGAACAGAGGAGTCCCCCGGTGAGCCAGCAGCCGGAGATGCAGCCGCCGGGGCACCCCGGGGGAGACGTCCGTCCCGAACCGACCGGCCGTGATCTGACCGGCCGCGATCCGGGCGGCCGTGACCTGACCGGCAGGGCCTTCCCCCTGGGGGACTGGGGCGAGCCGGCGGAACGGCTCGACGAGCTGTACCGCTGGGTGGAGGCGAACGCCCTGCGCACCGCCGAGTGGTACCTCTCCGACCGGGTGTGGAAGCGCCGCGCCGCCCGCCTGCTGCGGATCGGGACCGCCGTCGGGGTGATCGCGGGCGCCGCGCTGCCGCTGCTCGACCTGACCGGGGTGGCGGCGGGCACGGCCGGCTGGGGCTACCTGTCGCTGCTGCTGGGCGCCGCCTGCATGGCCTGCGACCGGTACTTCGGGGTGACGTCGGGCTGGATAAGGGACGTGGCGACGGCGCAGGCGGTGCAGCGGCGCCTCCAGGCGCTCCAGTTCGACTGGGCCTCGGAGAGCGTCCGGGAGGTCCTGGGGCCCACGGAGGGCACCGCCAGCGAGGCGGCCGAGCGCTGTCTGGGCGTGCTGCGCCGCTTCTCGGAGGACGTGACGGAGCTGGTACGGGCGGAGACCGCCGACTGGATGGTCGAGTTCCGCTCGGGTCCGGCGCCACTGGCGCTCCAGTCGGTCGGCGTGGTGCCGTCCCGGCCCGAGGCCGCCCCGCCGTCGGGCGGGCGCTTCCCGCTGCCGCCGGGCACCCGCCCGAACATGCCGCGCCAGCGGCCCCCGGAGGCCCGCTGAGGCCCCCGGGGGCGCCGGGAGCAACAAAGCGGCTAGCTCAGGATGATCATCGAGCCCTGGGCCAGGCTCCTGGTCGCCGCCGCGTGCAGCCCCAGCCACACGTGCCGCTCCCGGGCGAAGGGCCCCTGGTCGTACGGGGAGGGGCCGACGGCCGGCTCCTCCAGGGCGGTCGGCCGCTCCGGCGGCAGCGGGGCGGCCGGCGGGTTCGCCGGGTCGATGCCGATCGAGGGCGCCACGAACTGGAGCTCGCGCAGCAGGCCGTGCGAGGAGCCGAGCGGACCGCCGCCCTCCAGGAGCTCGTCGCTGGCGAGCGGCGCGGGGAAGTCGACCGGCACGTACGCGCCCGCGTGGTCGTAGTGCCAGACCAGGTGCGACTGCTGGGCGGTCGCCTCGAACATCTCCAGGAGCTGTTCGTAGTCCCCGCCGAGCTCGCCGACCGGCTCGACCGGCAGGCCGTGCACCTGGAGCAGGTAGGCGCGGCGCAGGAAGTGCAGGGCCTCGTAGTCGAAGCCGGCGACCGGGGCGACGTCGCCGGAGAGCCCCGGCATGTACGCGTAGACGGGCACGGTCGGCAGGCCCGAGGCGCTGAGGACGGCGTCGTAGGCAGCGATCTCTTCGGCGAAGGGGTTGTCGGGGCTGTGGCACAGCACGTCGACGAGGGGGACCAGCCACAGGTCACAGGCCAAGGGAGGCTCGCTCTCCGTCAGTTGCAGGGACGGCCAGGGTAGTCGGATCGTCCGACCACGCCCACCCGCTGAGGACCTGCCCCCGGAGCCGCCCCCTCAACCCGCCGGACCCCGCCGCCCGAGAACCGCGCCGACGGTCAGGCCCCGCCCCGGCGCTCCGGGGCCTCCAGCCGGTCCGCCCACTCCAGCGAGTGCGCGTTGTAGGCCCGTACGACCGCCAGGGCCGCGTCCGCGTCGCCGCGGGTGACCGCGTCGACCAGGTCCACGTGCCCGCTCCACAGCCACCCCAGGAGGTCCCGTTCGGAGCGCAGGTGGGGGACGGAGAAGACCCAGGCCTGGACGCGGAGCCGGTGCAGGAAGTCCGCGAGGTGGTCGTTGGCGGCGACCAGGCGCCCCAGCTCGTGCCAGTAGCGGATGTCGTACCCGATGAGGACGTCCAGGTCGCCGGCGCGGGCCGCGCGCGCGGCGGCCTCGCCCCGGCGGCGCACGGAGACCAGCGCGACCCCGACGCCGGGCTCGGGGCCCTGGGGCGGGCACGGGAGGGCGGTGGCGCGGCGCCGGAAGATGCCGTCCACGACGAGCATCCGGGCCTCGACCATGCGCCGGTAGTCGTCCACGGAGTACTGGTGGACGCGGAAGCCGCGGTGCTGGTCGGAGTCGAGGAGGCCCTGCGCGCAGAGGTCCACGAGGGCTTCGCGCACGGGCGTGGCCGAGACGCCGTACTGCTCCGCGATCTGCTTGACGGTGAACTCCCGCCCGGCCTCGAGACGGCCCGCGAGCACTTCGTCACGGAGAGCGTCCGCGATCTGCCGACTGAGGGTGCTGCGGGTGACGGCTCCGCTCGCGGGCATGGTGGTGGGTCCCCTCCGTCCGGTTCCGGACACCCTAGTCCAGACGGAGGGAACCTCTCCGGTACCGCTCGTACCTGCGGTGACGCGGTTCCGTACCGGTGGTTACGCGGTGTGCTCGTCGGCCACCGAGAGGGCCGCGTCCAGGGCCGCCAGGCCCTCCTTGGCCTCTGCCTCGGAGACGTTGCAGGCGGGGACGGCGTGGGTGCGGTTCATGTTCACGAAGGGCCACAGGCCGTGCTTCTTCGCGGCGGCGGCGAAGGCGGCCATGGGGGCGTTGGCCTCGCCGGACGCGTTGTACGGGACGAGCGGTTCGCGCGTCTCCCTGTTCCTCACCAGGTCGAGGGCCCAGAAGACGCCGAGGCCGCGGACCTCGCCGACCGACGGGTGGCGCTCGGCGAGCTCGCGCAGGCCGGGGCCGAGGACGGTCTCGCCGATGTGCGCGGCGTGCTCGACCACCTTCTCGTCCTCCATCACCCGGATCGTGGCGACGGCGGCGGCGCAGGCCAGCGGGTGTCCGGAGTAGGTCAGGCCGCCGGGGTACGGGCGCTTGTCGAAGGTGGCGGCGATCTCGGCGCTGATGGCGACGCCGCCGAGCGGCACGTAACCGGAGTTCACGCCCTTGGCGAAGGTCATCAGGTCGGGCACGACGTCGAAGTGCTCGGCGGCGAACCACTTGCCCGTGCGGCCGAAGCCGGCCATGACCTCGTCCAGGACGAAGACGATGCCGTACCTGTCGCAGATCTCGCGCACGCCGGCGAGGTAGCCGGGCGGCGGGGTCATGATCCCGGCGGTGCCGGGGACGGTCTCCAGGATGATCGCGGCGATGGTCGCCGGACCCTCGAAGGCGATCGTGTCCTCCAGGTGCTGGAGGGCCCGCGCGCACTCCTCCGCCTCCGTGGTGGCGTAGAAGGGCGAGCGGTAGAGGAACGGCGCCCAGAAGCGCACGACGCCCGCGGAGCCGGTGTCGGAGGCCCAGCGGCGCGGGTCGCCGGTCAGGTTGATGGCGGTGGAGGTGGCGCCGTGGTACGAGCGGTAGGCGGAGAGCACCTTCGTGCGGCCCGTGTGCAGGCGGGCCATGCGGACGGCGTTCTCGACGGCCTCGGCGCCGCCGTTGGTGAAGAAGATCTTGTCCAGGTCGCCCGGGGTGCGCTCGGCGATGAGGCGTGCGGCCTCGGAGCGCACGTCCACGGCGAAGGCGGGCGCGAAGGTGGCGAGCCTCCCGGCCTGCTCCTGGATCGCGGCGACGACCTTCGGGTGCTGGTAGCCGATGTTGGTGTAGACGAGGCCGCTGGTGAAGTCGAGGTAGCGGTTGCCGTCGTAGTCCCAGAAGTACGAACCCTCGGCGCCGGCGACGGCGAGCGGGTCGATCAGGCCCTGGGCGGACCAGGAGTGGAACACGTGGGCGCGGTCGGCGGCCTTGACGGCGGCTCCGGCCCGCGGGTCGGGTGCGGCGTGAGGGGTCATGCGGCCGAGGGTAAGGAACCGCAGGTGGGAAGGGCCATGGCCATCTTGTCCACCGAGACCGGGAGGGACGCGACACGTTGCCCCCCGGCCGCCATCATTGACAGCATCCTGTCGAGATGACAGTCTCCTGTCATGACATCCGAGAGCGGCACCACCACCGTCCACCTCGCCGTCTACGACACCCTCGCGGACTGGGAGACCGGCCACGCCACGGCCTGGCTCGCCCGCGCGGGCCACACGATCAGGACCGTCGGCCCGGTCGCCGGCGAGCCCGTCACCACCCTCGCCGGAATCCGGATCGTCCCCGACCTCGCACTGGACGACCTGCGCCCCGAGGACAGCGCCCTGCTGATCCTGCCGGGGGCCGAGAAGTACGACGAGGGCGACGAGCTGGCCCCGTTCGCCGCCAAGGCCCGCGCCTTCCTCGACGCCGGGGTCCCGGTCGCCGCGATCTGCGGCGCGACGGCGGGCCTGGCCCGCGAGGGCCTCCTCGACGACCGCCGCCACACCAGCGCGGTCTCCTTCTACCTGGCCGCCACCGGCTACCAGGGCGCCGAGCACTACGTCGAGGCGGACGCGGTGCGGGACGGCGACCTCATCACGGCGGGCCCGACCGAGCCGGTCGCCTTCGCCCGCGAGATCTTCGCCCGCCTCGGCGCGTACGAGGGGAAGCGGGACGCCTGGTTCCGCCTCTTCCACGACTCGGACCCGGCGGCCTTCGCCGAACTGAACGGATGAGCCACGAGCCGCAGGACGCCCTGTCCCGCACGGCCCTGGGCGTCTTCCGCCTGAACGGCCAGTTCCTCGCCGTCTCGGAGAAGCTGGCCGAGCCGGCGGGCCTGACCGCCGCCTGGTGGCAGGTCCTCGGCGCCGTACTCCCCGAACCCCTGCCGGTCGCCGGGATCGCCCGCGTCATGGGCATCACCCGCCAGAGCGTCCAGCGGGTGGCCGACCTCCTCGTACGGGAGGGCCTGGCGTCCTACGAGCCGAACCCGGCCCACCGCCGCGCCAAGCTCCTCGCCCCCACCGAGGAGGGCCGGGCGGCCGTCCACCGCATCGACCCGGGCCACGCGGAGCTGGCCGCGCTGCTCCAGCGGGAGCTGGGCGGCCCGGAGGCGTTCGAGGAGACGGTACGGGTCCTGGAGCGGCTGTCGGCGGCGCTCGACGGGGTGGAGAGGGCGGGGCGCGACTCCTAGGCGGTCGCGTCCGGTTCGGGGAAGACGCAGAACTCGTTCCCCTCCGGATCGGCCATCACCCACCACTCGATCTCGTGGTCGCGCGCCCGGACCACGGTCGCCCCCATGGCCACGAGCCGGTCGGGGTCCCCCCACACGTCGAGGTGCATGCGGTTCTTGACCGTCTTCTCCTCCGCCACCGGGTTGACCCAGATGAGCGGCCCGGCCCCCGCCCCGTCCACGAGGGGAACCGGCCACTCCCGCGGGCGCGTGCTCCCGTCGGCCATGGGACTGCGCGCGTAACCGATCGCCGCGCACCACCAGTCGGCCAGCGCCTGGTGGTCGACCGCGTCGATCGCGAGGTCCTTGAAGCGGGCCGGGGCGTCGTCTCCGTTTCTCATGCGCGCCATACAAGCACCGGCGGCCGGTTCACCGGTCGTTCCGGCAGGCGAACAACTCCGCGACGGCGCTTCGCAGGAGCAGCGGGTGCACGAACCGGTCGGCCTCCGACGGCGGACACCGCCACGCGAGCGGCCAGGTCCGGCCGGTCAGCGCGGGCACGGGTACGTAGCTCACGTGCGCCGGTCCCGCGTTGAAGCGGGTCACCCCGCGCGGCCACGGCTTGTGCGCCGTCGTCCCCGGCGGGACCAGGAAGTAGACCCCACGCCGCCCGTTCGCCTCGATGACGACCGGCCCCGGGTCGCCGCCGGTGAGCGCCTCCATCCAGTCGGCCAGCCGACGCCCGTCGTCGCCGTCCACTCGAACGGCGTCGAATTGTACGCCCGCCTTACGGAGTTGGAATCCGGAAACTGGAATCCAGTCCACGTTCACTTCCCGATTCTCTTCAATCACGGAGACATGCTCCCGCGCCGACGCTAGCGTTTTCCACGACTGCTGACGGTGCGTCGGTAACTGCTTGACCTGCGCCAACGCGCCCTACAGGAAGTCGAATTCGGCGGGGAACAGTTGAGTCCGGTTGAGTTCGATTGGGGAACGCGGATGGCGCGATCGGAGAACAAGGAAACGGCGGGCCCGGTGGCACGGATGGTCGCCACCGTGGTCAAACGAATGCGGGTGAAGGAAGGATTGACGCAGGAACAGCTCGGAGCCCGAATGGGGTACACGGGCGCGGCGATCAGCGCGCTGGAGACGCTGGCCCAGCCGGTGAGCGACGGCATGATGGTGCAGCTGGAGGCGGCGCTCGGCGGCGGCACGGGCATCTTCGCGGAGATGCGTCCGCTCGTACGACTGGAGAAGCTGCCGGAGCTGTTCCGGGACTACGCGCAGATCGAGCAGAAGGCGCTGAGCCTGTGCCTGTACTCGACCCCCAACATCCACGGCCTGTTCCAGACGGAGCCGTACGCGCGGGCTCAGATCGCGGGTGGGTACCCAACGCCCTCGGAGGAGCGGGTCGAGGAGCTGGTCACGGCTCGGATGGACCGCAAGGCGATCTTCGACAAGAAGCCGCTCCGGCTGATCGAGCTGATCCTGGACGAGGCGGCGCTGCTGCGGAAGTACGGCAGCGAGGAGGTCATGCGGGAGCAGTACCGCCACCTACTGGAGTGCGCGCGGCGCAAGAACGTCACGATCCAGGTCCTGCCCCTGGACGTCGGTCTGAGCGGGGAGAACGCTGGGGCACGAGGCGAGTTGAACCTGGTGGAGACCGACGAGCACACCCGGCTCGTCTACATGGAAGTCCAGGACGAGAGTGTGCTGATCACCGACCCTGTGAAGGTGAGCACGTACGCCCAGCGTTATGCGAAGATCCGGGCACAGGCCCTGGACCCTCGCGCCTCACTGGGCCTCATCGAGCGGTTGGCGGGAGAGGGAACATGAGCAACACCCTGCACTGGTTCAAGTCCAGCTACAGCAACGACAACGGCGGCAACTGCGTCGAGGTCGCCTTCGACTGGCGCAAGTCGTCGTACAGCGGCTCCAACGGCGGGGACTGCGTCGAGGTCGCCGCCTGCCCGCACGCCGTGCACCTGCGGGACTCCAAGCAGCAGGACGGCGGGCCCACGTTCGCCGTGGAGCCCGCCGCCTGGTCCGCGTTCGTCGCGTGGCAGAACTGACCGCTAGCAGTACAGGTTCGCGCCGGTCGGGACGCCCAGGATCTGGGTGAACTGCTGGTACCTGGTGACCCGGCTCTGCACCTGGGCCGGGTTGCCGCCGTTGCACTCCAGGGTGCCGTTGATCGAGCGGATCGTCTCGCCGAAGCCCGCGCCGTTGACCATGGCGTTGTGGCCGGTCATCGTGCCGGGGCCGTTCTGGGTGTTCCAGTACCAGAGGCCGGTGGACATGGCGACGGCCGGGTCCTGCTCGACCCGCCACGGGTTGTTCAGGAGGTCGATGCCGAGGGCGTCACCGGCAGCCTTGTAGTTGAAGTTCCAGGAGAGCTGGATCGGGCCGCGGCCGTAGTACGCGGCCTGGCCGGCGGGGCAGCCGTAGGGCTTCCCGGCGTCGCAGTAGTGCGGGTAGTTGGCCGTGTTCTGCTCCACGATGTAGTAGAGCCCGGCGGTCTCGTGGGAGACGTTGGCGAGGAAGGCCGCGGCCTCCTGCTTCTTCACCGTGTCGCTGCCGGTGTTGGCGAAGGCCGGGTACGACTTGAGGGCGTTGACGAGGCCCGCGTACGTGTAGAACGGGTTCCGGTTCGGGAACATCTGGTTGAACTGGGCCTCGGAGACGACGAAGCCGTTGTTCTGGCCGCCGTCGTCACCGCCGCCGGTGCCGCAGGCGCCCTCGTCGCGCCAGACGTCCGAGGAGCCGGGGCGCTCGTTCTGCGTCCACCACTTCGCGTACCAGTTGCGGCCGTTGTACGAGGCGGTCTTGCCGCCGGTGTAGACCGTGGAGGAGTTCCAGGCGGTCACACAGGCGGGGGCCGCCCCCGCCGAGGCCGCGGGGAGCATGACGGCCACGCCTACGGCCGTACAGAGCGCGGCGAACAGCGTGAGCAACTTGCGGAGCATCGCTCGTCCTTCCGGGTGGGGGGGTCCGGGATCGGATGGGAAGGGCCAGCGAAGCGCGATTGGTCTGGACCTGTCAAGGTCTAGACCAGAAATCGTGACAGTGGTATCGGGAGGGCGAACTACCCCTTTGTAAAAGCGGGTTCAGTCGAAACGGATGTGGCGGGCGCCGACCGCCGCCCGGCGCAGGCGGGCGCGGAGGGCGCCGTCGGTGTCGGGCGCGAGGACGAGGCCGGCCGAGGCGGCGATGCGGTCCGCCACCCGCGGGACCGTGAGGCGGTCGGTGTGGACGTGCTCCGCGAACTCCTCGCCGCGCAGCCGGTCCAGGCACAGGTCGAGCCTCGACACGGCGAAGCTCTCCCGGCGCAGCGGGGCGTCCTTCCCGCCCAGGACCCGCACCGCGTGCCCGAAGCCGCGCTCGCGCAGCCGGCGCAGGACCGTCGCGCGCTCGGCGAGGAGCGCGAAGTGCCGCACGTCGTGGCCGGACGCGCGCAGCCGCCCGACGGTCTCCTCGAAGTACCGGGGCTCCACGACCGTCATCGGCGCGATCACCACGCCCGGGTGCCTCCGCAGGGCCAGGTCCAGGACCTCGTACACGCCCTGCCGCCAGGCCGGGAGGTCCTGGAAGTCGCCCCGGAGGCCCGGCGGCGTCATGCGGTGCAGGCCGAAGCCGACGTGCTCGGGATCGCAGACGACGCTCCCCGGCAGCCGCCTGCGCAGCTCGTACGCGGTCTGCGTCTTGCCCCCGCCGAACGGCCCGTTGATCCAGATCAGCATTCCCCGACCCTAGGGCGTGTCGGGGACGGGCGGTCAGATCAGGAGCACGATCCGGCCCGGCCGGTGGCCGGCCTCCGCGCGGCGGTGGGCCTCGGCGGCGGAGGCCAGGGGGACGATGTCGGCCGTCCGGGTGGTCAGTTCGCGGGCGGCGACGCTGTCCAGGATGCCCTTCAGGCGGGCGGCGTCCGGGCGGGGGCGGATCGCGGTGACGTCGATGTCCCGGACCCGGTCCGGCAGCCGCTCCCCGGAGGCCGAGACGAAGGTCCCGCCGTCCCGCAGGGCGGGCAGCAGCGGGGCGCCGATGAGCGCGGCGTCTAGGACGGCAGCGACCCCCTCGGGGACGTGGGCGCGCACCTTGGCGACGACGTCCGCCGGGTCGCCGCGCGGGACCAGCTCCTCGGCCCCGAGGGCGAGCAGCTCGTGCCGGTCGCCCTCGTCGGCGAGGGCGATCACCCGGTGGCCCGCGGCGGCGGCGTGCTGGACGGCGAAGCGGCCCACCACCCCGCCGGCCCCGCTGACCAGGACCGGGGCGCCCTCGGGAAGCTCCAGGAGGTCGACGGCCTGGGCCGCCACGAGCGCGGAGAGCGGCACCGAGGCGGCCGTCGTGAAGTCCATGTCGTCCGGGATCGGCGCCAGCCACTCGGGAGCGGCGCGGATCACCTCCGCGTACGAGCCCTCGCCCGTCCCCTCCGACACCCAGGGAATGAAACCGGCCACCCTGGTCCCCTCGGGGAGGCCGGGCGCGGCGTCCAGGAGCACGCCCGCGAAGTCGAAGCCCAGGACGAAGGGCGGGGCCAGCTCGCCCAGGAAGGCGGCCCACTGCCCGGAGCGGATCCGCAGGTCCGCCTGGTGCACGGCGGCGGCCTTGAGCCGTACGCGCACCCGGCCCGGGACGTCACCGGCCTCCGGGTCGGGGCGGTTGGCGATCCTGAGGACCTCGGGTCCGCCGTAGGAGATCACTTCGACGACGCGCATGGGGCACTCCTGTACCGCTCGTGTGCTGCTCGTGTACTGCTCGCGTGCTTGCTCGCGTACTCCTCGTACGGAAGCCCCCTCGTGGCCATTACACAGAGGCTCCCCACCCCCGGCAACCGCTGATGACCCGCCCGCGCGACGCCCCGGGAACGCGGCCGGGCGGGCCGTCGGGAGGGGCATCGGGAAGGCGGCCGGGCGGGCTCTCGGGAACGCGGCCGGAATCCGGCTTGCGGAAGGGAGAACTCCAGGTGACGGGTGGCGACGCCCCCCACGGAACCGCACACGCGTCCGTACCGTCACGCGCATGGACTGGCTCACCTCCGAGAACCTCATCGCCGTGGTCACCGCGCTCCTCGGCGTCCTGGTCTCGATCGGCGTCGCCTGGTACCAGTGGTGGGTGCTGCGCCAGCGGCGGATCGGCTACCGCGTCCAGCTCGACACGGCCATCGGCGACGGGGCGAACGGAGCCGCCGCCAGCACCGGCACCGGCACCGGCGCGGCCGTGCGGCGCGGCTACTTCAACGCCAGCCCCGGCCTGGAGGACGCCACCCTCGTCCTGCTCAGGATCGAGAACGACGGCGCCCTGTCCGTCGCCCACGAGCACTACACGGACGGGGACGACCACGGGCTCACCGTGGAGTTCACGGGACGGCACGTGAAGGCGGTCGTCGTCACCGCCCCCGACCACCCCCGGCTCCTCAGCCACTTCCCCGAGTCCTGGACGGGCCCCGCCGAGGGCGCCACCAGCATCGCCCTGCCGAAGGTCCCGCTCAACCGGGGCGCCTACTACAAGCTGCTCGTCCTCCTCGGCGGCGGCCCGATCGGCGGCGCGGTCGAGGTCGACGGCAGCATCTCCGAGGGCCGCGTCCACCCCACCCGCAGCCTCACCCCCGACGACAAGCCGCCCGTCTTCAGCCGGGCCGCGCTGTCCGTCACGGTCGGCCTCACCGCCTGCGTCGTCGCCCTCGCCGCGATCATCGTCCGGGAGGAGGTCCCGCCGCCGATCGGCTGCGCCCGGGGCACCCTCACCGTCACCGGCTCGACGGCCTTCGCACCCGTCGCGAAGGAGCTCGCGAAGCGGTACGAGGAGGACTGCGCGGGTGCGACGGTGCTCGTGGACGCGCACGGCTCGGCCACCGGCGTCCGGGAACTGGACGCCGCCGGGAAGAAGGCGGCCGCGGCGAAGAAGGGCCCGCCCGCCGTCGTCGCGCTCTCCGACGGACACAAGCCGAACGGCCACCCGGAGCTGCGGGGGACCCCGGTCGCCGTCTCCCTCTTCACCCTCGTCGTCCACGACGGCGTCCCCGTCACCACCCTCACCCGGGACCAGATCCGGAGCATCCACCGGGGCGACGTCACCAACTGGAGCGTGCTCGGCGGCCCGAACCTGCCGATCCGGCTGGTGAGCCGGAACGCCGGCTCCGGCACCCGGGAGGTCTTCCAGCGCCGGGTCCTCGGGGAGAACGAACCGGCCCACTCCTCCCTCGACTGCGAGCACCGCGACGACCCCCGGGCGAAGGTGACCCGTTGCGAACTCGACTCCACCGAACAGGTCCTGGAAGCCGTCGCCCGGATCCCCGGGGCCGTCGGCTACGGCGAACTGCGCGCGAGCGGCACCGTGAAGGGCCTGCACCGGGTGGCGATCGGCGGCCGCGACGCCGACGTCGACGAGCTGGGCACGTCCGACTACCCGTACCGGGAGATCGAGTACGCCTACACCTGGGGCGAGCCGCCGGCCGGCTCCCTGGCGGCCAGTTTCCTCACCTACCTCACCCGGGGCGCCGGCCAGGACGTCGTCCGCGTCCACGGCCACCTGCCCTGCGCGACCCCGAAGGGGCTGCGGGTCTGCGGGGAGGAGTGAGGCCCCCCGGGGCGCCCGGAGCGCTCGAAGGGACACGGGGACGGGCGCCGACCGGTCTGGCATGCTCTGACGACGTGGAGCCATTGAACGCGGAAGACCCGGTGCGCATCGGCCCGTTCCGGCTGATCGGCCGCCTCGGGGTCGGGGGGATGGGCCGGGTGTTCCTGGCGCGCTCGGCCGGGGGCCGGACGGTCGCCGTGAAGGTGGTGCACGCGGAACTGGCCTCCCAGGACGAGTTCCGGCGCCGGTTCGCCCGCGAGGTCGCCGCCCTGGAGCGGGTCGGCGGCACGGGCACGGCCCCCGTCCTCGGCTCGGACACCTCCGCCGAGGCCCCCTGGGTCGCCGTCGGGTACGTGCCGGGCCCCTCGCTGCGGACGGTGGTCGGCGACGAGTACGGGCCGCTGCCGACGGAGACCGTACGGACCCTGGCGTCCGGGCTCGCCCGCGCCCTCGGCCACATCCACGCCGCCGGGCTCGTCCATCGCGACCTCAAGCCCTCGAACGTCCTGCTGACCGTCGACGGGCCGCAGCTCATCGACTTCGGCATCGCCCGCGCCCTCGACACGGTCGCCGACGGCGGCAACCTCACCACCACCGGGGCCGTCGTCGGCTCGCCCGGCTTCATGTCGCCCGAGCAGGTGCGCGGCGAGCGCCTGACGCCCGCGTCGGACGTCTTCTGCCTGGGCTCGGTCCTCGTGTACGCGGCGACCGGGCGCGCCCCGTTCGGCACGGCGGACAGCGGCGTCCACGCCACGATGTTCCGCATCGCCCACGACGAGCCCGACCTGGCGGGCCTGCCGCCCGAGCTCTCCGGCCTGATCCGGGCCTGCCTCGCCAAGGACCCGGCGGCCCGCCCCGCGACGGACGAGCTGGTCGGGACGCTCCCGGTCGCCGACCCCTGGCTCCCGGCGGACGTCCTGGCCCGCCTGGGCCGACACGCGGCACGGCTGCTGGAGGCGGAGGCGGAGGCGGAGGCGGAGGCGGGGCCGGACGCGGGGGCGGGCGCGGTCTCCGGGGCCGAGCGGTCCGGCCGTACGGCCGCCGGGGCTCCGGCCCCCGTTTCCGCCGACCCGACCGGGGCCACGTCCGCCGGCCTGCCCGGGGCCGCCGCCGACCCGTCCGGGGCCACGCCCCCCGCCCCGACCGGGCCCGTCGTCACCCCGTCCCGTCCCCGGCGCCGCCGGGCCCTGCTCGCCGCCCTCACGGCCCTCGCGGTGGCGGCCGCGGCCACCGCCGCGTACACCTTCTGGCCGGGCCCGGCCACCGGTACCGACGGGAAGGGGAAGCGGGGGACGGGCAGCACCTCCCCCGCCCCCGCGGGGATCGTCCCGGCCGCCTTCCTCGGCGCCTGGGAGGGCGTGCTCCAGGGCGGCGAGGACCACCCCCGGGAGACCGCGCGCATCGAGATCACGCAGGGCCCGGCCGGCGCCAAGAACGCCGTCTACACGCAGGTGTCCGAGAACCGCCTGTGCATGGGCCGCTCCCGGCTCGTCTCGGCCGACGAGGACAAGGTCGTGTACGGCGAGTCCGACGTGACGACCAGCGTGCCCGCCGCGCGCTGCACCCCGGCCGCCCACCAGACCCTCGCCCTGCGCTCCCCCGACGTCCTGGAGTGGACCTCGGGCGCCGCGAAGGCCACCTTCCGCAAGGCCCCCACCGGCACGTCCGTCGTCCCCGCCCGCTTCCTCGGCGAGTGGCAGAACGTCCCCCGGCCGGAGGTCTACGGGGACCAGGACGGGCGGTACGGCACGTGGGTGACGGTCACGCAGGGGCCGGTCGGGACGCAGGTGGTCCGGTTCCGGGACGTCTTCCCGCGCCTGGACGAGGAGGGCGCGCCCACCCCCGAGACGGTCTCCTGCGGCTCCACCGCCCTCCTCGGCGGCGCCGGGAACCTGCTGGTGATCGGCCCGCAGGTGCGGGACCGGGGCGCCTGGGACCCGGAGTGCGCCGAGAACGGCTCCGGCTACCTGGGGATCGTGAAGTGGAAGGGCGAGGACCGGCTCCTGGTGTACCCGATGGTGGACGCGGAGCCGGGCGAGTACCGGCGGCGTTCCTAGAACGGGCGGGGGCCCGCGCCCCGGTCGGTGACCGGGGGCGGGCCCTCGCACGTACTCCTTCCGGAAGGCTTACAGGAAGGAGTTGATCTCGATCGTCTCGGTGCGGCCGGGGCCGACGCCGATGGCGGAGATCGGGGCGCCCGACATCTCCTCCAGGGCCTTCACGTAGGCCTGCGCGTTCTTCGGCAGGTCGGCGAAGGTCTTGGCCTTGGTGATGTCCTCGGACCAGCCCGGCAGCATCTCGTAGACCGGCTTCGCGTGGTGGAAGTCGGTCTGCGAGTAGGGCAGCTCCTCGACGCGCTTGCCGTCGATCTCGTACGCGACGCAGACCGGGATCTGCTCCCAGCCGGTGAGCACGTCCAGCTTGGTGAGGAAGAAGTCGGTCAGGCCGTTGACGCGGGTGGCGTAGCGGGCGATGACCGCGTCGAACCAGCCGCAGCGGCGGTCGCGGCCGGTGGTGACGCCGCGCTCGCCGCCGATGCGGCGCAGGTCCTCGCCGTCCTGGTCGAACAGCTCGGTCGGGAACGGGCCGGCGCCGACGCGGGTCGTGTACGCCTTGAGGATGCCGATGACCCGGCTGATCTTCGTCGGGCCGACGCCGGTGCCGGTGCAGGCGCCGCCGGCGGTCGGGTTCGAGGAGGTGACGAAGGGGTACGTGCCGTGGTCGACGTCGAGCAGGGTGCCCTGGCCGCCCTCGAAGAGCACGACCTTGTCCTCGTCGAGCGCGTTGTTGAGGATCAGGGTCGTGTCGGCGACGAACGGCTTGATCTGCTCCGCGTACTGGAGCATCTCCTCGACGATCTGCCCGGCCTCGATGGCCCGCCGGTTGTACAGCTTGGCGAGGAGCTGGTTCTTCCCCTCCAGGGCCGCTTCGACCTTCTGGGTGAGGATCGACTCGTCGTACAGGTCCTGGACCCGGATGCCGACGCGGTTGATCTTGTCGGCGTAGGTCGGGCCGATGCCCCGGCCCGTGGTGCCGATCTTGCGCTTGCCGAGGAACCGTTCCGTCACCTTGTCGAGGGTGACGTTGTACGGGGTGATCAGGTGGGCGTTGCCGCTGATCAGGAGCTTCGACGTGTCGACGCCGCGCTCGTTCAGTCCGCTCAGCTCGGAGAGCAGGACCGCCGGGTCGACGACGACACCGTTTCCGATCACCGGGGTACACCCCGGCGAGAGGATTCCGGAAGGGAGAAGATGCAGCGCGTACTTCTGGTCGCCTACGACGACCGTGTGGCCGGCGTTGTTGCCGCCCTGGTAGCGCACCACATAGTCAACGGATCCACCGAGCAGGTCGGTGGCCTTTCCCTTGCCCTCGTCACCCCACTGAGCACCGAGCAGCACAAGTGCGGGCACAGGCGTACACCCCTTCCGGGTGGGGCATGTCCAAGGTCAGGGGGCGTACGCCGCCTCACCGGTGTGCCCCGGAATAGACGAAGCCCCTGGCGCAATAGCGCAAGGGGCTCTTGCACAAAGATGCTACCCGAGGAAGGACCGAGGTGTCGGATCACGACCAGCTGCTGGTCATCGTCGACCCGGTCGCCCGCCGAAGCGACGGCGAGTCCGTACGGATCGCGAAGGATGTCCTGTCCGCGGGCGCGGAGGCGAAGATCTGCCTGCCGGAGGGTCCGGAGGAATTCTCCCGGGCCCTGGCCCGGCGCGGCTCCCGGCGCCCCGTACTGCTCGGGGACGACCACGCCCTGCTGCGCGCGGTGACCCTGCTGCACCGCGAGCGGGACCTCGCGGAGGGGGCCCTCTCCCTGGTCCCGATCGGCGCCCCGGAGGCCCTGGAGGTCGCGCACGCGCTCGGCGTGCCGTCCTCGACCCCGGCGGCGGCGCGGGCGGCCCTGGAGGGGGCGGTGCGCCGCCTGGACCTCCTGGTGGACGACAGCGACGGCGTCGTCCTCGGGGACCTCCTGGTCCCGGCCGTCCCGGTCCCGGCGCCGGCGGCCCCGTCCGTCTGGGGCACCTGCCGCTCCCTGGTCCGCACCCTGGTCCCCCCGGCGGTCCGCACGCACCCCCTGCGGGTGGAGGCGGACGGCGTCCTCCTCGCGGACGTGGACGCCCCGCTGGAGGCCCTGACGGCCCGCTCGGTCGCCGGCACGGCCGAGGTGACCGTCCGTCCCCCCGCCGCCCCGCCCCGCCGCGCCACCGCCCACACCCTCACCGTCTCGGGCCCGGACTTCCGCTACCGCGCGGACGGCCGCCTGACGGGGCCGGTGCGGCGGCGGACGTGGACGGTGCGGGCGGGGGCGTGGGGGTTGCGGCTGCCGAGGGTGTGAGGGCCGGGACTGCCGAGGGGGCGAGAACCGCTCTCCTAGAGCGGGTGTCGTTCGGTCCCGACGACCGGGCTGCGGCGTTCGAGCAGGATCACGTCGCGCCAGGTCCCGTGGTGGCGGCCGAGGCGTTCGCGGACGCCGACGGTGCGGAAGCCGGCGCGGTGGTGGAGGGCCAGGCTGGCGGTGTTCTCGGGGAAGACCCCGGACTGGACGGTCCAGACGCCGGCGGCGTCGGTGGAGGCGAGCAGGGCGGTGAGCAGGGCGCGGCCGACGCCCCGGCCCCGGGCGTCGGGGTGCACGTAGACGGAGTGCTCGACGACGCCCGCGTAGGCGCAGCGGTCCGAGACGGGAGTGACGGCGGCCCAGCCGACGACCTCGCCCGCGCGGTCGACGGCGACGAGGCGGTGGTCCGGCAGGCGGGAGGCGTCGAACTCCGGCCAGGTGGGCGCGGTGGTCTCGAAGGTCGCGTGCCCGGTCGCGATGCCGAGCCGGTAGATCTCCAGGACCCGGTCGGCGTGCTCGGGGCGCATCGCGGCGAGGCGTACGGCGTCGCTCACGCGCGGGCCTCGACGCCCAGCTCGGCGAGCAGGTCGCGGACGCGCCGCTCGACGGCGTCGCGGATGGGGCGGACGGCTTCCACGCCCTGGCCGGCGGGGTCGTCGAGCGTCCAGTCGAGGTAGCGCTTGCCGGGGAAGTACGGGCAGGCGTCGCCGCAGCCCATGGTGACGACCACGTCGGAGTCCCGTACGGCCTCGGTGGTGAGCACCTTGGGGGTCTCGGCGGCGAGGTCGACGCCCACCTCGGCCATGGCCGCCACGACGGCCGGGTTCACGGCGTCGGCGGGGGCGGAGCCGGCGGACCGCACCTCGACGCGGTCGCCGCCGAGGCGGGCGAGGAAGGCGGCGGCCATCTGGGACCGTCCGGCGTTGTGGACGCAGACGAAGAGGACGGAGGGGACGGGCGGGGGCGGGGTGGGGGTCATGTGGGCACTTCCTGGGACGGGGCGGGGGCGGGAGCGGTCCCGGCTTCGGGGACCTGAACGACTCCACGGGTCCGGCCGAACAGAGCGGCGGCCAGGGCGACTCCGGCTCCGGCGCCCAGGAGTTGGGCCGCGACGAAGGGCGGTACGGAGGCGGGGGCGATGCCCGCGAAGGTGTCGGAGAAGACCCGGCCGACGGTGACGGCCGGGTTGGCGAAGCTCGTGGACGAGGTGAACCAGTAGGCCGCGCCGATGTAGGAGGCGACCAGCACCGGGGCGAGGTGCCGCTGCCCGGTCCGGCCGAGTCCGAGGACCAGGAGGACGAGGCCGCCGGTCGCGACGGTCTCGGCGAGCCAGAGGTGGTCGGCGGACCGGTCGCGGGTGGAGAGGGAGACGAGGGGGCCGGCGAACAGGGCGTTGGCCAGGACCGCGCCGCCGACGGCCCCGGCCGTCTGGGCGGGCAGGTAGGCGGCGACGTCGCGCGGCGTCGGTCCGGTGCCGTCGCGGCGCCCGGTCCACCACAGGGCCAGGGTGACCGCCGGGTTGAAGTGGGCGCCGGAGACCGGGCCGAGCAGGGCGATCAGCACGCCGAGGCCGAGGACGGTGGCCAGCGCGTTGGCGAGCAGCCGGACGGCGGAGTCCTGGGTCAGCTCGGCGGCCTGGATCCCGGAGCCCACGACGACGGCCACGAGGGCCGCCGTGCCGACCAGTTCGGCGAGCGCGCGGCGCCGCAGCGACGCCTCCATCAGGGCGTCTCCGCCGGGACGGCGTCGGCCGGGGTCCGCAGCAGCGAGGAGAGCCGGGCGAGGGCGGCGGGCAGGACCCAGTAGTAGACCCAGGTGCCCCGGCGCTCGGAGCCGACCAGGCCGGCGTCGCGCAGCACCTTCAGGTGGTGGGAGATCGTCGGCTGGGAGACGTCGAACGGGCCGGTGAGGTCGCAGACGCACGCCTCGCCGCCCTCGTGCGAGGCGATCAGCGAGAGCAGGCGCAGCCGTACCGGGTCGGACAGGGCCTTGAACATCTTGGCCAGATCGACGGCGGAGTCCTCGTCCAGCGGTTCCCGGACCATGGGCGAACAGCAGACCGCCGCCTCCGCCTCGCCCCGCTCGACCAGGGGCAGTTCCCATTTCGACATGCGTCGATATTGACATCCATCTATCCCGGTGACAACCTCGATCTCGCCACGCTGTATCGACATCCATCGAATCAGGGAGACCGTCATGTCCCGCGTCCAGCTCGCCCTGCGCGTCGCCGACCTCGAAGGCTCGATCGCCTTCTACTCGAAGCTCTTCGGCGTGGAACCCGCCAAGCGCCGCCCCGGATACGCGAACTTCGCCGTCACCGAGCCGCCGCTCAAGCTCGTCCTGATCGAGGGCGAGACCGGCGAGGACACCCGGCTCGACCACCTCGGCGTCGAGGTCGAGAGCACCGACCAGGTCACGGCGGCCACCACTCGCCTGAAGGACGCCGGCCTCACCACCGCCGAGGAGAACGACACGTCCTGCTGCTACGCCCTCCAGGACAAGGTCTGGGTCACGGCCCCCGGCAAGGAGCCGTGGGAGATCTACGTGGTCAAGGCCGACGCCGACACCCTCGCCAAGGCCGCGGACACGCCCTCCGCCTGCTGCGCCCCGGCCTAGCCCGGGAGTTCCGCGACGACCGGCGTGCTCCACGGGCGCGAGCGGGTGGCGCGGGACGGCCGGAAGGCCTCGCCGGGCGAGCCGGCCGTCACACCTCCACCACCAGCTCCTCGAACCCCCTGATCACGTACCCCGGCTTCCGCACCGGCTCCGAGACCAGCCGCAGCCCCGGCGCCCGCCGCAGCAGCTCGGCGAAGACCGTCGTCAGTTCCAGGCGGGCCAGGGGTGCGCCCAGGCAGTAGTGGATGCCCGCGCCGAAGGCGAGGTGGGGGTTGTCGGGGCGGGTGAGGTCGAGGGCGTCGGACGTGGGGCCGAAGCGGGACGGGTCGCGGTTGGCCGAGCCGAGGAGGAGGGCGACCTCCGAGCCTCGGGGGATCAGCAGGCCGTCGAGTTCCATGTCGTCCAGGACCCAGCGTTCGAACATCTGGAGCGGGGTGTCGTAGCGCAGGAGTTCTTCCACAGCTGTGGACAAGTTTTCGAGGCGTGGGCGGACGCCCTCCTGGAGGAGGATCCGCCAGCCGTTGACCGTGGTGTTCACCGTCGCCTCGTGGCCCGCGTTCAGGAGCAGGACGCAGGTCGAGATCATCTCCTGTTCCGTCAGCTCCGGGACGGCGAGGAGGGCCGAGATCAGGTCCTCTCCAGGGGTCTTGCGGCGCCTCGCGAACAGTTCGCGGAGGTAGGCCGAGAACTCGACCGACGCCTCCACCGCCCGCCTCACCGTCTCCTCCGACGGGTTCAGCTCGAACATCCCGCAGATCGCCGCCGACCAGGGCCGCAGCAGCCCCCGCTCCTCGTCCTCCTCCGGGATGCCCAGCATCTCCGCGATCACCGCGACCGGCAGCGGTTCCGCCACCATCGCCTGGAGGTCGCCGCCGCCCGCCGCCACCAGGTCCCCGACCAGGCCGGCGGCCAGGCGCCGTACCGTCGGGGCCAGGTTCTCCACCGTCCTCGGCGTGAACGCCTTCGACACCAGGCGCCGGATGCGGGCGTGGTCCGCGCCCTCCAGGTCCAGGAGCCCGTGGTCGTTCAGGGTGTGGAAGGGCTCGTGCGCCGGGTCCGGCGCCTCCCGGCCGAACTCCTCGTGCGTGAAGCGGTGCGTGTACGTACGGCCCAGGCGCCGGTCCCGGAGCAGCGCCGAGACGTCCTCGTGGCGCGGGATCAGCCACTGACGGGTCGGCTCGTGCCAGTGGGCCCGGCCCGCCGCCCTCAGCTCGGCGTAGGCGGGGTAGGGGTCGGCGACGAACTCCGGCGACCAGGGGTCGTACGCGGCGGCATCCATGGGGGCGTCCATGGACGGACGCTACCCGCCGACCCGTACCAGCCCCGCCTCGTACGCGAACACCGCCGCCTGCGTCCGGTCCCGCAGCCCCAGCTTCACCAGGATCCGGCTCACGTGCGTCTTGATCGTGGACTCCGCGACGACCAGGTGGTCCGCGATCTCCGCGTTCGACAGGCCCTGCGCGATCAGCACCAGGACCTCCGTCTCGCGCTCGGTCAGCTCCCCGATCTGCGCCATCGCCGGCGGGCGCGGGGAGGTCCCCGGCGCCTTCGCGAACTCGGTGATCAGCCGCTTGGTGACGGTCGGCGCGAGCAGCGCCTCGCCGGCCGCGACGACCCGGACCCCGTCCGCGAGCTGCCGGGCCGAGGCGTCCTTGAGCAGGAAGCCGGAGGCCCCGGCGCGCAGCGCCTGGTACACGTACTCGTCCAGGTCGAACGTGGTCAGGACCAGCACCTTCGCGTCCGCGTCGGCCGCCACGATCTCCCGCGTGGCCTCGATGCCGTTCAGCTCCGGCATCCGGATGTCCATCAGGACCACGTCCGGGCGGAGGGCCGCCACCTGGGCGATCGCCTCCCGGCCGTTGACCGCCTCCCCGACGACCTCGATGTCCGGCATCGCGCCGAGCAGGACCGAGAAGCCCTCCCGGACCATCATCTGGTCGTCGACGATCAGCACCCGGATCACGACACCGCCTCCTCACGGCTCACGGGGACGAAGGCCGTCACCTCGTAGCCACCGTCGTCGGTCGCCTCGGCCGTCATCTCACCGCCGAGCATCGTCACACGCTCCCGCATCCCGGTGATGCCGTGACCCGCTCCCGGCGACGGCTTCACCAGGCCGCGCGCCGGACCGTTGGCGATCCGCAGGCCCAGGCCGCCGAGCACGTACGACACCTCGACCTTCGCCGCCGCGCCCGGCGCGTGCCGCAGCACGTTCGACAGGGCCTCCTGGACGATCCGGTACGCGGACAGCTCCACGCCCTGCGGCAGCTCGCGCACCGCGCCGGTCACCGTCTTCTCGATGTCGAGGCCGGCCTCGCGGACGTTCGCGACCAGCGCGTCCAGGTCGGCCAGGGTCGGCTGCGGGGCGTCGGGCGCCTCGTAGTCCTCGGCCCGGACGACCCCCAGGATGCGGCGCAGCTCGGTCAGGGCGGCGACCGCGTTCTCCCGGATGGTGAGGAAGGCCTGCTCCAGCTCCGGCGGCGGGTTCTCCACCCGGTACGGTGCGGCCTCCGCCTGGATGGCGACCACCGACATGTGGTGGGCGACGACGTCGTGCAGCTCGCGGGCGATCGTGGTCCGCTCCTCCAGGAGGGTCCGCTTCGACCGCTCCTGCGCGGTGACCGTCTGCTGCGCGGTGACCTCGCGGTCGGCCTGGCGGCGGATCTGGAAGACGGCGACGGTGAGCAGGACGAGCGCCGAGACGAAGAGCATCGGCACGGAGTCGGAGCCGCGCCCCGTCCCCAGGAACATCTCCGTGAAGAGGCAGAAGCCCGCCGTCACGACCCACATCCACACCCCCGTGCGGGGGCGGGTGCGGGCGGCGACCACGGTGAGGACCACCAGGTGGGAGAAGAACGTCGTGTGCGACCAGGGCCAGCCGCCGTCGTAGTCGCTGAGGTAGCCGATGAAGGGTGCCGAACCGAGCGAGGCCCAGAAGGCGAGGACCGGCCGGACCAGGGTGAGCAGCACGATCGCGGGCGGCGCGCAGGCGACCACGAGTGCCAGCGGAGCGAAGTGGGTGTCGACGCTCTCGTACCCCGCGGCGAAGGCGATGAAGGCAGCGAACGCGACGACCGCGTGCGGGAAGAACCCCGCGCGGGCCCGTATCCGCTTCGGCAGGAGGCGTGCCAACCGGCTGGTCGCCTCCACGGGTGCCAGCGGCCGGTAGGCCAGGGCGTCGTCGAAGAGCTCCTGGCGCAGCCCGCCGAGGACGGCCTGGACCAGGTGGAACTCGGGGGCCCGGCTCGTCCCGGGGGTCTGTGTCTGAGTCACGCCGATTACGGTACGGGGGCCGTACGGGGCGGGTCGTCCCGCTCCGTACGGATCCTTCCCCGTCCGCCCTGAGTACTACGAAGGGCCACGGGCTCCGTCACCAGGCCAGCTGGGCGATCTCCTCCGCCACCACCGCGCACGCGTCCGTCGCCGGGTCGATCGGCGGGAAGTGGCCGGTCTCCTCCAGGAGCGTCAGGCCGACCGTCTCGCCCGCCTTCGCCGCCGCCTCCGCGTACGCGTCGGCCACCGCGTACGGCACGACCACGTCCTCGCGGCCCTGCACGACGGTGGTCGCGATGCCGGTCGGCAGGAGGAGGGCCGGGTCGGCGGAGGCCGCCCGCTCCTCGTACGCCTCGGGGCCGCCGAGGAGTTCGGTGACCGCGCCGCCGCACACCCCCAGCTCGACCGCCCGCGCGAAGTGGGCGATCGGGGCGAGGGCGACGACCCCGCGCAGCGGCGGCGGGGCCGGCAGCCGCCACGGGGAGCCGGCGGGCAGGACGTGCCGGGCGGCGGCCCACAGGGCGAGCTGCCCGCCGGCCGAGTGCCCGGTGAGCACGATCCGGCCGGTGTCGGCCTGCGGCAGGTGCGCGGCGGCCAGCTCCGGTACGGCGTCCAGGGCGGCGGCCACGTCGTCGAAGGTCTCGGGCCAGCGCCCGGCGACCGGGGCCGTGCCGCCCTGGCGCGGGAGGCCGCCGCCGCGCCGGTACTCGACGCTGGCGACGGCGAAGCCGCGCCGGGCCAGGAAGTCCGCGAACGGCGACAGGTGCGCCCGGTCGTACGGCGCCCGCCAGGCGCCGCCGTGCAGGGCGACGACCAGCGGGGCCCGGTCGCGCCCGTCGCGCGGGGCGTGGAAGTCGACCACCTGGTCGGGGTGGTCGCCGTACGCGGCGGTGGCGTCCGGGGCGACGACCGGGTGCGAGAAGGCCGACGCCTCTTCGGCGGCGTCGCGCGCGGCGGGATCCATGGCTGTTCCAACCTCTCGGGTACGGGGCCGAATTGGCCTGACCTGCGGGGACGGTACCAGGACCGGAGCCCCGCGGATCAGGTGATCATCGGACCGTACGACCGGCCGGAGACCACGCGCCTCCTACTCGGCGGGAGCGCCGGCCGGCACGTCCGCGAGGACCTCCGCCAGGACCCGCGCCGCCCGCTCCGCGTCCGCGAACCCGACGTACAGCGGCGTGAAGCCGAACCGCAGGACGTCCGGGCGGCGCAGGTCGCCCACGACCCCGCGCCGGATCAGCTCGGCCATCACGGCCGGGGCCTCGGCGCAGCGCAGCGCGACCTGGCTGCCGCGCTCGCCGTGCGCCTCGGGCGTGACCGACGCGACCCGGCCCTCCGGGGCGTACGCCCGGACGCACTCCAGGAAGAAGTCCGTCAGGGCGAGGGACTTGGCCCGCACGTCCTCGACCGCGACCCCGTCCCACACGTCGAGCGCCGCTTCGAGCGCCAGCATGGAGAGGATGTCGGGGGTGCCGACCCGGCCCCGCACGGCGCCCGCGGCCGCCTCGTACCCGGGGGTCATGGCGAACGGGTCGGCGTGCGAGTTCCAGCCGGGCAGCGGCGAGTCGAAGGCGGCCTGGTGGCGCTCGGCGACGTACAGGTAGGCGGGCGAACCGGGTCCGCCGTTCAGGTACTTGTACGTGCAGCCGACGGCCAGGTCCACCCCGTGCGCGTCCAGGCCGACGGGCAGGGCGCCCGCGCTGTGGCACAGGTCCCAGACGGCGAGCGCGCCCGCCGCGCGCAGGGCGGCGGTGATGCCCGGCAGGTCGTGGAGCCGGCCGCTGCGGTAGTCCACGTGGTTGACGAGCGCGGCGGCCGTGCGCGGGCCCGCCGCCTCCGCCATCGCGGCCGGGTCGAGGGGCACGATCCGGTGACCCGTCATCCGCGCGGCCGACTCCGCGATGTACCCGTCCGTGGGAAAGGTCGAGGCGTCCACCAGGATCTCGTCGCGTCCGTCGCCCGCGAGACGGGCGGCGGCGACGAGCGCCTTGAAGACGTTCACGCTGGTCGAGTCGCCGACCACGACCTGCCCGGGTCCGGCGCCGACGATCGGCGCGATCCGCTCGCCGATCCGTTCGGGCGCGGTCCACCAGCCGGACTCGTCCCAGGAGCGGATGCGCAGCTCGCCCCACTCGCGGGTGATGACGTCGGCCATGCGGGCGGGGACGTGGGCGGGCAGCGCGCCGAGCGAATTGCCGTCGAGGTAGACGGTGTCCGCGTCGAGGGCGAACTTCTCGCGGTGCCCGGCGAGGCCGTCGGCGGTGTCGAGGTCGCGGGCCCGGGCTTCGAGGTGCTCCTCGCGACGGCCCTTGAGGCGGTCCTTGAGCTGGTCCTTGAGGCGGCCCTTGAGGAGGTCAGACATGGCTGCGGGCCGTCCAGAGCTCGGGGAACACGTTCTTCTGGGCCCGCTTCTCCAGCCAGGCCACACCGGCCGAACCGCCGGTGCCGGTCTTGGCGCCCATCGCGCGCCGGGTCGCCACCAGGTGGTCGTTGCGCCAGCGCCAGACCAGCTCGGCCACGTCGCTCAGGGCCTCGCCGAGCCGGACCAGCTCGCCGTTCTGGTCGGGGTCGGCGTAGATCCCGGCCCACACCGCCTCGACCTCGGGCGAGGGCTCGTACCGCCCCGCGAGGTCGCGGTTCAGGACGGCGGCGGGCACGGGCAGGCCGCGCCGGGCGAGCAGGCCGAGGACCTCGTCGTACAGGCTCGGCTCGTGGAGCGCCTTCTCCAGCTCGGCGTGGACGCGGGGCGCGCCCCGGTGCGGGACGAGCATGGACGCGGACTTCTCGCCGAGCAGGAACTCCATCCGCCGGTACATCGCGGACTGGAAGCCGGAGCCCTCGCCCAGCGAGCCCCGGTAGGAGTTGAACTGGGCGGGGGTGAGCTGGGCGAGCGGGTGCCAGGAGTGGTTCAGGGCCTCCAGCTCGCGCACGGAGCGCTTGAGCGCGTCCATGGCGACGGGGACGCGGTCCTCGCGCAGGGCGCGGCTCGCGGTCTCCCACTCGTGGACGATCACCGTGAACCACAGCTCCATGACCTGGGTGGTGACCAGGAAGACCATCTCGCCGGGGTCGTCCGAGCGGAGGTGCTGGAGGTGGGTGAGGACGTCCGCCTGGACGTAGTCCTCGTACGGCGTCGTGCCCGCGAAGTCGAGGTTTGGGGCCTCGGCGGCCGCGTCGGCCCCGGAAGCGCCGGAAGAGGTCCCGGAGGCGCCGGAAGAGGCTCCGGAGGTGTCGGGGTCGGGAGAGACCCCGGAGGCATCGGGAGAACCCGGGAAGGTGGACATTTCTGTCTCCTCGGTACGTTCTACCGGGTAGCGGTCCGCTCGCACCGTGCGGCACCTCGTGCGGCACGGGAGCTCCGGTCCCCTCGGGAGGCGCGCTCCGTCGCACGCCGTCCCAACGGCATCATGGCACGATCGGCCCCGTGATGTAGCTCCCGTCTTCGCTGTACGGATAAGCGTTCGAAACGCAGCCGTCCAGGCCCTTGATCTGCTGCATCATCGCGGGCGCGGGCTTTCCCGGCCCCGGGCAGGCCATGTGCTGCCGGATGCCGATCTCGTGCCCGACCTCGTGGTTGATGATCAGGTGCCGGTACTCGGCGGGCTCGCCCGCGAAGGTCGGGGAGCCGAGCATCCACCGGCGCAGGTTCACGACGACGCCCTCGGTGGTCTCGCAGTTCAGCTCGCCGCCGGTGTCGAGGCCCTCGCGCAGGCAGAGCGCGTCCGCCGTGTCGGGGGTGGCGATCCGGATGACGAAGTCGGCGGCCTCGCCCTCGGAGACCAGCTGGAAGCGGCCCCGGCCGTGTGCGGCCCAGCCGCGCGGGTGGGCCAGGATCCCCTGGATCTCGGCGGCCGTCTCCGCCGCCCGCAGGCCGGTGCCGTGCTCGACCTGGACCCGGTAGCGGCGCAGCTCGCCGCTCGCGCCGGTGGGGGCGCCGGAGGCCCGGGCGGTGGCGAAGGTTCCGGGGCCGGACTTCGGCACGTCGGCCTTCCTCGGGGTGCCCCCGGACGTCGGTTTCGGCTTCGGGGCGGGGGGCGGCGTCGGTTTCGGGGTGGCCCCGGGCGTCCGCTTCGGCTTCGGCGACGGGGTCGGTTTCGCCGTGGTGGGCCGGGGCGCGGGCGGAGCGGTCGCCGGGGCCGCGTCCTCGGCCCCGGGGCCGGAGGCGGGGAGGGCCGGGGCGGCGGCCGTGTCGTCGGCCGTCCCGCCGTTGAAGTGCGCGAGGGCGGCGCCGCCGCCGAGCGCGAGGGACGCCAGGACCAGGGCGGGGAGGGCGAGCCGGCGCACGGGTCCGCGTCTGTTCCCGCCCCGCCTCCGCCGGCGGCTCTGTGCCCGCCGCCGTCCTGCGGATCCGGATCCGGACGCGGATGCGGCGCGCTTGCCCACGGCAGACTTCTCCCCTGCTTCGGCCGGTTGTGGGGGAAGAGGAGCTGGGGCCTCGGTACCGGCGTGTGTCGGTCCTGCGGTTCCGGGGATCGTACCGACCCCTTTCGAACAGACTCGAAAAACGCGGGGTCGGTTCCGAGAAAACGCGCGTCTTCTCCGAGCGACTCCTCGGAAAAGACGCGCGGCTTCGGGAAAGCGCCGGGGCGGCGGCCGTCGAACGGCCGCCGCCCCGGGAATCCGCCGGACTCAGCCGAGCGTCTCCGCCGCCGTCTCCGAGGAGTCGCGCAGGAAGGCCGTGCAGCGCTCGTACTCCTCCTTCTCGCCGATCTCGCCGGCCGCGCGGGCCAGGGCGTGCAGCGCGCGCAGGAAACCGCGGTTCGGCTCGTGCTCCCACGGCACCGGGCCGTGGCCCTTCCAGCCGTTGCGGCGCAGGGCGTCCAGGCCCCGGTGGTAGCCGGTACGGGCGTAGGCGTACGACTCGACGACCCGGCCGCCCTCGAAGGCGTCGTCGGCGAGGCGCGCCCAGGCGAGCGAGGAGGTCGGGTACTTCGCGGCGACCTCCGCCGGGGCCGTGCCGCTCGCGAGCAGCTCGCGCGGGCCCGGCTCGTCGGGCAGGTGGGTGGGGGCGGGTCCCCCCAGCAGGTTCTCGTGGATGGCCATGGGGCCAGTCTGCCTCAGCGCCGGGGCCCGGACGGCCCCGACGGCCTCAGGACGTCCGCAGCCGGGTCGCCGTCCTGATCAGCGCGTCCACGCCCCGTTCCGCCTTCTTCCGGGGACAGCCCACGTTGAGCCGGACGAAACCCGGCGTGCCGTACGTGCCGCCCGGCATGATCGCGACCCGTTCCGCCGTCACCAGCTCCTCCTGGAGCCGGGTCTCCTCGATCCCGAGGGGCCGCAGGTCGATCCAGGCCAGGTAGCCGGCCTGCGGGGGCTCCCAGACCACCCCGGGCAGGCCCTCGGCAAGGCGTTCCCGGACCAGCTCCATCGTGCCCGCGACATAGCCGCGCAGCTCGTCCAGCCAGGCCGCGCCCTGCCGGTACGCGGCGATGTGGGCGGTCAGCGAGAGCACGGCGGGCGAGGCGAGGCCCTCGCCGGTCTCCATGCGCCGCACGAACGCCTCGCGCTCGTCGGGGTCGCCGACGATCCCGTACGAGCCGGAGAGCGCGGGGAAGTTGAAGGCCTTGGTGCCGGAGGTGACCAGCGCCCAGCGGCGCCCCCGGCCGCGCTCCGCGATCCGGGTCCACGGCACGTGCCGGTGCCCCTCGGCGGTCAGGTCCGCGTGGATCTCGTCGCTGACGACGCTCACCCCGTGCCGCTCGGCCAGCTCCGCGAAGGCGGTCAGCTCCGCCTCCGTCCACACCCGGCCGGTCGGGTTGTGCGGGGAGCAGAGCAGCAGCATCCGGCTGTCCGGCCGGGCCAGCTCGCGCTCCAGGGCCTTCGCGTCCCCGACCGGGACCCCGCGCAGCTCGCGCCCGAGCCCGGTCACGGCCTTGCGGAAGCCGTCGTACGTGGGGGTGTGGACGACCACGCCGTCCCCGGGCTCCGTCCACATCCGCAGGAGCTGCGAGAGCTGGTTGAGCACGGAGGGCGCGTACACCAGGGAGTCCGGGTCGATCGCGGTGTCGTACCGGCTCGCGTACCAGTGGCGTATCGCCTCGCGGAAGTCCCCGAGCCGCCAGTCCGTGTAGCCGAAGACCCCGTGGTCGACGCGCTCGCGGAGGGCGGCGAGGACCTCCGGCGGGGAGGCGAAGTCCATGTCGGAGATGGTGAAGGGCAGCAGGTCGGGCACGCCGAAGCGGTCCGCGATCCCGTCCCACTGGACGGACCAGGTCCCGCGCCGGTCGTTCTCCCGGTCGAAGTCGTACATCAGGCCCTCTCGCCCCTCTCGTCGGCATGCGAAGGGCCCGCCACCCCGGGAAGCGGGGTGCCGGGCCCTTCGCCCTTCACGTGCTTACTTCAGCTTGGTGCCGGTCGAGCGCAGCGCGGCGCACGCCTCGGTCACGCGGACGGCCATGCCGGCCTCGGCCAGCTTGCCCCAGGTGCGCGGGTCGTAGGTGGACTTCTTGCCGACCTCGCCGTCGACCTTCAGGACGCCGTCGTAGTTGCGGAACATGTGGTCCACGACCGGACGGGTGAAGGCGTACTGGGTGTCGGTGTCGAGGTTCATCTTCACGACGCCGTTCTCCAGGGCGGTGGCGATCTCCTCGGCCGTGGAGCCCGAGCCGCCGTGGAAGACGAAGTCGAACGGGTCGGCCTTGCCGAACTTCGCGGCGACGCCCGCCTGGAGGTCCTTGAGCAGCTCGGGGCGGAGCACGACGTTGCCCGGCTTGTAGACGCCGTGCACGTTGCCGAAGGACGCGGCGAGCAGGTAGCGGCCCTTCTCGCCCAGGCCCAGGGCCTCGGCGGTGCGGATCGCGTCGTCCACGGTGGTGTACAGCTCGTCGTTGATCTCGTGGGTGACGCCGTCCTCCTCGCCGCCGGTCGGGGTGATCTCGACCTCGAGGATGATCTTGGCGGCGGCGGCCTTCGCGAGCAGCTCCTGGCCGATGGCCAGGTTGTCCGCGAGGGTCTCGGCGGAGCCGTCCCACATGTGCGACTGGAACAGCGGGTTCTCGCCCCGGGCGACGCGCTCGGCGGAGACCTCCAGCAGCGGACGGACGTAGCCGTCCAGCTTGTCCTTGGGGCAGTGGTCGGTGTGGAGGGCGACCGTGATGTCGTACTTCGCGGCGACGATGTGCGCGAACTCGGCCAGGGCGACGGCGCCCGTGACCATGTCCTTGTTGTACTGACCGCCCAGGAACTCGGCACCGCCGGTCGAGATCTGGATGATGCCGTCGCTCTCGGCCTCCGCGAAGCCGCGCAGAGCAGCGTGCAGGGTCTGGGACGAGGTCACGTTGATGGCCGGGTAGGCGAACTTGCCTGCCTTCGCCCGGTCGAGCATCTCGTTGTAGACCTCGGGGGTTGCGATGGGCATTCGTCCGCTCCTTGTGATGTGCGGGGTGTGTGCTGTTGCTGTCCCTGACCTGGGGGCGACGTCATCGTCGCCCCCATCCTTCCAGACTCTTGTCCGGGCTCCCATGGGCCCGGCACGCCGAGGGGCGGGGTGTTTCACGTGAAACACCCCGCCCCTGGCGAAAAGTGCAGGTCAGAGCCGTTCCGCCCCCGACCCGGGTCCTACGTCACGACTTCGCGGCAGTTACGCCAGGCCGAGATCGCCCAGCTGGTAGCCGGTGAGGTACGGAAGTCCCGCCTCCGCGATGGCACCGGCGGCGCCCCGGTCCACGATCGTCGCCACGGCGACGACCTCGCCGCCCGCCTCGCGGACGGCCTCGACGGCGGTCAGCGGCGAGCCGCCGGTGGTCGAGGTGTCCTCGACCACGAGGCAGCGGCGGCCCTTGACGTCCGTGCCCTCGATGCGGCGCTGCATGCCGTGCGCCTTCTGCGCCTTCCGTACGACGAAGGCGTCCAGGCGCTGCCCGCGCGCGGCGGAGGCGTGCAGCATCGAGGTGGCGACCGGGTCGGCGCCCAGGGTCAGACCGCCGACGCAGTCGAAGTCCAGGTCGGCCGTGAGGTCGAGCATGACCTGACCGACCATCGGCGCGGCCTCGCCGTCCAGCGTGATCCGGCGCAGGTCGATGTAGTAGTCGGCTTCCCGACCCGAGGAGAGGGTCACCTTGCCGTGCACCACGGCCTTGTCCTTGATCTGCTGGAGCAGCTCAGCGCGTACGTCAGTCATGCTCCTGAGCTTAAGGGGCCTCCTGGTCAGAGGCGCCGCCAGCTCCACGTGCTCTCGACCTCCAGGGGGTCGATCGGGGTGACCAGGTGCGGGTGGGTGTTGAGGCCGTTCGGGGGGCCGGACTGCGGCTCGACGCAGACCGCCTCCGCCTGCTCGTCGTAGATCACGACCCACTCGGCCCGGCTGGTGACCTTCAGCTCCAGCTCCTCCGGCCAGGTGAGGGTGACGTCGACGCCGTCGGGCATGCCGAAGCAGTCGTCCCAGGGGCCGGGGAGGGGGTCGATCCGGCGGCCGGTGGGGAGGTGGTTCTCGCCGCGCTCCTCCTGCCAGGCGGGCGCGAAGTCGACCCGTACGTCCTGGCCGCCCCGCCCGAGGTTGCGCAGGAACCACGGGTGCCAGCCGGCCTGGGCCGGGAACGAGTCGTCGTAGGACTCGACGCCGAAGCGGAGGGCGAGGGAGTCCTCGGCCAGCTCGAAGACCTGGGTGACCCGGCCCCCGTACGGCCAGGGGTCGCCCAGCTCGCAGACGAAGACGGCCTCGGTCGCGGAGGTGCGGGCGGTCTTCCAGGCGAGGTCGCGGACGGTGCCGTGGATGGCGTGCGGGGGCGCGTTGACCGGGAGCCGGTGGACGGTGACCCCGTTGCGGAAGCGCCCGTTCTCGGTCCGCCCGCACCAGGGCACCATCGGGAAGCACCCGTACCGCTCGCCCTGGCGCAGCACCTCGGTGCCGCCGATGCGCAGGCCCTCGATCCGGCAGCCGTTGTCGGGGTTGATGGTCAACTCGGCGTCGCCCGCCGTCAGTCGCGTCTGCATGCTCACGCTTCGACCCTAAGCCCGCGGGGCACGGAACGCGGCCGACCGGTTCGGCGGCGTCGCCGGGGTGCCCCGAAGAGCACCCTCCGGCCTCAGCGCGCCGGCCCGATCCCCTCCGGGAGGGCCGCCACCAGGACGGCGACGGCCTCCTCCGCCGTCCCGGTGCGTGCGAGCAGCTTGCCTCGGTTCCGCACCGCGTACAGTCCGTCCTCGTCGTACGGGCGGATGCCGTACCCGATCCCCGCCTTCCGGGCCTCCTTGACACTGGTGGAGAACCAGAGGT
The DNA here is from genome assembly GCF_009299385.1 of Streptomyces cinereoruber. Lineage (NCBI taxonomy): Bacteria > Bacillati > Actinomycetota > Actinomycetes > Kitasatosporales > Streptomycetaceae > Streptomyces > Streptomyces cinereoruber. Next base: position 3,720,907 of record NZ_CP023693.1, read on the forward strand.
TGAAGTGGCTGTTGACCGGCATCAGCCGACGGAGCACCGGCTGGGGGATCGAACGGCTCCCGCTCGTGGTCGAGGGCCCAGGGCCTGAATTCGATGAACGGGGCGCGCGCCCTGGTCTCCCCGAGGCTGGCGCCGCCCGTCCACGCCGCTGCGGCCCTGGCCACTTCGGCCAGGTCCATGGTCCATCCACCGGCCAGGGGGGTGCCGTGGTCCTGGACGTACATCTGGAGAGTCCGACATCTCTTTCCGGGTGGGACCACCACCGCGCGCCGACCGCGCCCCGCGTCGACGTATTCCGCGAGGCGACGCGTCTCCCCGTCCGACTCGGGCAGGACGAGCCCGAGCCCCTCGGCCGTACGCCCCAGCGCGGCCCGCAGGGCCCCGCCCTCGTCCCAGCCACCCCTGTCGAGCCCCATCCCGAAGTCCACCCCGTCAGGATGGGCGATCGCCCCGGGCCGCGGCCGTTCTCAGCGGCGGCGGCGCAGGGCCCGGCTCACGACGACGGCGGAGGCGAGGGCGAGGGCCGCGGCCGGGGCGATCCAGCGCAGGGTGGCCCCGGCGCTGGTCGTCTCCGGTGCGGGGACGGGGGCGTACCGGCCGCGCGGCGGGGCGTGGTCGACCTCCTCGGCGCTCCGGCCGATCATGGTCCGGCGCGCGTGGGCGGCCTCGGCGGCGGGCTGCGGGGCGGGGAACTCGATCGGCGCCTCCCCGAAGCCCTCGTCGGGGAGGGGGTCGAGGGCGGGGGGCGGCACCGGGGCGTCGAGGCCGGGGGCGCGGTCGGAGGGCTCCTCCACGCCGTCGTCCACACCGTCGTCGTCGGCGCCTTCGGTGACTCCGGTGCCTTCGGCGTCTTCGGTGCCGAGCGCGTCCAGTACGTCGGGCACGTCGGGCGCGTCAGGCACGTCGAGTACGGGATCGACACCGGCACCGGCGCCCTCGCTCCCGGTCTCCCCCGCGGCCCCCGTCACCGCCCCCACGAACCGGTCGAGCAGGCGGGCGCCCGTCGTGGCCCGGGTCTCGTCCGTCTCGTCGGCGAGCCGGCCGGTCGCCGTCAGGGCGCCCGTGAAGCTCAGGTTCGTGCCCTCGGCCACCGGGGTGAGGACGACGGTGAGGGACAGTTCCGCCCCGCCCTTGCCCCGGGCCTCGGTGCCCTCGCCCTCATAGGTGATGGCGCCGTCCCGCTCCACGATCCGCACCGCCCCCCGGTAGGTGATGGTGTGGCCGCCGACCCGGACCTTGAGCCGCCCGGTCAGGGGCTCCGCGTCGGCGTCCCGCTGGAGACCGGGCACGCAGCGCACCACGCGGGCCGGGTCCGTGAGCGTCGCGCGCAGGGCCTCGGCCGGTACCGGGACGAACACCTCATGCTCCATGGGAGCCGAGCCTACTCAGAGCGGGCCGCCGCGTCGCCCGTTCGCCCCGCACCGGACGCCTCCACTCCTCAATCGCCGTACCGCGGGTGCACCAGCGTCGAGGAGGGCGGGGTCTCGGCCCCCCGGGTCCGTTCGGCGCGGCGGGCGGCGTCCGCCAGGGTCTCCGCGTCGAGCGAGCGCGGCCGGGGGCCGCCGGGGGCGAGCCCGAGGGCGGGCGGCCGGTCGCCCGGGACGGCCAGGAGGAAGCCCCAGTCGCAGGGGCCCGGGCCCGTACCGGCGGAGCGGTCGGCGCGGTCGGGGCCCGCGGCGAAGCCGGGGGTGCGGCCGCTCGCGCTGTAGGGCCGGGTCGCGAAGCCGGCGGCGCGCAGGGTGGCGTCGACCGTCCAGTAGGTGTGGGGCCGGTCGGTGACCGAGCCCGCGTGGACGGCGAACCGCCCGGACGGGCCGAGGATCCGGGCCACGAGCCCGTAGAACTCCTCCGAGTACAGCTTGGTGCTGGGGGTGATCCCGGGGTCGGGCAGGTCGGAGAGCACCACGTCGTAACGTTCCCGCACCCGGTCGGCGGCGCCCCGCAGCCAGTGGAAGGCGTCCTCGTGGACGACCCGGACGCGCGGGTCGCGGAACGCCTGCGCGTTGAGCCGGGCGAGCGCCGGGTCGGTGCGGGCGAGGCGGACGACCCCGGGGTCGAGCTCCACGACGGTCACGGACCGGACGCCGGGGTGGCGCAGCACCTCGCGGACGGCCATCCCGTCCCCGCCGCCGACGATCAGGACGCGCGCGTGCGGCCCGTTCATCGCGGGGTGGACGAGCGCCTCGTGGTAGCGGTACTCGTCCTCTCCGGAGACCCGGAGCCGGCCGTCGAGGAACAGGTCGGGCGGCCCCTCCGGGCCCCCGGTCACCACGACCTCCTGGAGGTCGGTGTGGACGGCGACCCGCACGTCCTCCCCGTACACGGCCCGGCGCGCGGCCTGCTCGAAGTCGTCGACGAGGACGGTCGCGGTGGCGAGGACGGCCAGGACGCCCAGGTTCACGGCGAGGAGCAGGGCCCGGGAGCGGGCGGTCAGGTCGCGGCGGAAGACCCAGAGGACGAGCCCGCCGCCCGCGACGGCGTTGACCGCGCCGGTGACGAGCGCGCCGGTCAGCTGGCCGAGCCAGGGAAGCAGCAGGAACGGGAAGGCGAGGCCGCCGACCAGCGCGCCGACGTAGTCGGCGGCGAAGAGGTCGGCGACCGTCCCGGCCGCGTCGTCCGGCTCGCCGGACCCCGGCTCCCGCCCGGTGCGCTGTATCAGCGACATCAGGAGGGGGATCTCCGCGCCGATGAGCACCCCGATCGCGAGCGAGAACGCCACGACCACGTACCGCGATTCGCCGAGCCAGGCGAAGGCCGCGTACAGCACCATCGCCGAACAGCCGCCGACCAGCGCGAGCGCGGCCTCGACCAGGCCGAAGCCGACGGCGGCGCGGCAGCGCAGCCGCTTGGCGAGGAGCGAGCCGAGACCCATCGCGAACACCATCACGGAGAGCACGACGGACGCCTGGGTGACCGAGTCCCCGATCAAGTACGAGGAGAGCGCCACCAGTTCGAGCTCGTAGACCAGGCCGCAGGCGGCGCAGACGAAGACCACCGCGAGGACCGGGAACCGTACCGCCTCGCGCGGCCGGACGGGCCGCCGCGCGGGCTCCCGCCGTACCCGCTCCTCGGGTGGCACGGTCACGGTCTGCTCGATCATGCGGTAACGCTACGTCACGGCCCGAGCGCCCCTGGTCACCCACACGGGTGCACATGGGGCTTTCGGGGGGCGCATCAGAGTGCGGCGGGCATACGCGCACCGATCCTGGTCCTGGTCACCACCAACTGCCCTTCCTGCGGGTAGGCGTGCCAGGTGCGCCACCGCACCTGCCCCTCGTGGCGCTGGGCCAGCATGGCGGTGAAGGCGTGCGGGGAGCCGGGGAAGGTGCCGGCGAGTCCGTTCGGGTGGTCGGCGACGAGCGCGAGCAACTCCTGCGCGCGGCCCGCGAAGGAGCCGTCCGAGAGCGTCTCGACGCGCGCGGCGAATTCGTAGTCCCAGCCGCCGACGCGCTTGGAGACGCCGAGCGGGAGGGGGGTGCTGCTGCCGGGCATGCACGCCACGGTCTCCGAGCACGTGCGCCCCTCCTCCTCCAGGAGGACCTGATGGGAGGCGCCGAGAAGTCTCAACTGGAGCTTGGCGCCGGAGAGTTCGAGGTCGAGGACGGCGAGGGCGGGCAGCGGCTCGCGCCCGAGCGCCCAGGCCAGATCGGCCGCGCGCGTGTCGGTGTAGGAGGTCTTCAGGGTGGTGAGCATGGGTCGGCTCCGCAAACACGGTTTGACGGGTGGGCCGGGGGCGCCCCGGTGAGGGTTTTCACCGGGAGTGGGGAATCGCCGGCTCGGGTCCACACACGGTCCGAGGGCTGTCTCTGTCAGGAGCGAGAGAACCACGGACGCCGGACGACTCGCAGCGTTTTTACCCAACTTGCCGTGGTTTCCAACCCCTTCGGGGACCCCACAGTTCACTTGTTCAACCGGTTTCGACCGCCGGGGCGCACGCCGGCGGACGACTCCGTGTGCTCGGGACCGCCGACGACCGCGCCCCCTTGTGACGGCGGGCCGCCGACACCCCCGTGGCCGGCGGCCCGCCCGCTCAGCTGCCGCCGCAGCCGCCGCCCCCGCAGGAGCTTCCGGAGCCGCAGGAGCTTCCGGAGCCGCAGGAGCCGCCGCCGATCCAGCCGCCGCCGCTGTCACCGCCTCCGCCGCTCCTCCGGCGCCCGCTCCGCTTCGTACCCCCGGAGCGGGCGGCCGCGACCCGGTACGCGGCGACGGACCTGCGGATGGACGCGCGCCGGGCGGCGGCCACGCGCCGCTTCTCCGCGGTGGCGGCGAACGCGACGACGACCACGATCGCGACCGCCAGGACGATGCCGATGATGAATGCCATGAGTACTGCCCCCGTTCTTCTGTGCGAGGGGGATTCCCATGCCGTTCCCGGCCCAAAGCACACTTGAGCAAGTCCAGAGCTTGGGCTCAGGATGGCGGGCATGACACGACCGCCGCTCAACCGCCGCCTCGCCGAGTTCGGCACGACGATCTTCGCCGAGATGTCCGCGCTCGCCGCGAGAACCGGGGCGATCAACCTCGGCCAGGGCTTCCCCGACACCGACGGTCCGGAGGAGGTCAGGGAGGCGGCGGTGCGCGCCCTGCGGGACGGCCGGGGCAACCAGTACCCGCCGGGCCCGGGCGTCCCCGAGCTGCGGACGGCGATCGCGGACCACCAGCGGGAGCGGTACGGCCTGGAGTACGACCCCGACGCGGAGGTCCTCGTCACGGCGGGCGCGACCGAGGCGATCGCGGCCTCGCTCCTCGCCCTGGTGGAGCCGGGCGACGAGGTGATCGCCCTGGAGCCGTACTACGACTCGTACGCGGCCTGCGTCGCGATGGCCGGCGGAACCCGCGTCCCCGTCACGCTCCGGCCCCACGAGGGCGCCTACGTCCTCGACCTGGACGAGCTGCGGGCCGCCGTCACCGACCGGACGCGGCTGATCCTGCTCAACACCCCGCACAACCCCACCGGCACCGTCCTGACCCGGGCCGAGCTGACGGCCGTCGCCGAGCTGGCGGTCGAGCGGGACCTGCTCGTCGTCACGGACGAGGTCTACGAGCACCTGGTCTTCGACGGCGCCGAGCACGTGCCGATCGCGAGCCTGCCGGGCATGCGGGAGCGCACGGTCACCATCTCGTCGGCCGGCAAGACGTTCTCGTTCACGGGCTGGAAGGTCGGCTGGATCACCGCGAGCCCCGAGCTGACCTCGGCCGTCCGCGCGGCCAAGCAGTTCCTCACGTACGTCTCCTCCGGCCCGTTCCAGTACGCGGTCGCCGAGGCGCTCCGGCTCCCGGACACGTACTTCGATGGCCTGCGCGCCGACCTGGCGGCCAAGCGGGACCTGCTGAGCGAGGGCCTCGCCCAGGCGGGCTTCGAGGTCTACCGCCCCTCCGGCACCTACTTCGTCACCACCGACATCCGCCCCCTCGGCGCCACCGACGGCTTCGCCTTCTGCCGCTCCCTGCCGGAGCGCGCCGGCGTCGTCGCCATCCCCAACGCCGTCTTCTACGACCACCGCGACGAGGGCGCCCCCTTCGTCCGCTTCGCCTTCTGCAAGCGGACCGAGGTCCTGGAGGACGCCGTCTCCCGCCTCAAGCGGCTGGCCTGAGGCCATGAAGAAAGGAGCCCGGCCCCCCCTTTTCCGGGGGCCGGGCTCCTTCGCGCTCGGGCGGGGCTCAGGCCTCGTCGCCCTCGGCCTTGTCCTCCGGGGACTCCAGGCCGAACTGCTCCACGATCCACTTGTCGAACTCGATGGAGGCGCGGACCCAGCTCACCGTGGAGGACACGAAGTGCTCCAGGGCGACGCCGGTGCCGATCAGCATCTGGGCCTCGCCGATGAGGCGGAGGGTGGCGGAGCCGTCCTCCTCCTCGTGCAGGTGGGTGTAGACCTTGGGCCACAGGGTGCGGCGGTTCCAGTCGTCGATCGCGTCGAGGATCCTCGCGCGGTCGTCGGCCGAGTGTGGGCGGTCGTAGAACGTCCGGACCGAGAAGACCTGCTGCTCCGCCTCGCCGCGGAACATGAAGTAGGTGCGGAACTCCTCCCACGGCGCCGCGAGGTCGCCCTCGTCGTCGACGACGTACTTCAGCTCCATCTGGTCGAGGAGCTGCTTGACGAGGTCCTGGTCGGGGACGACGGGGCCCGCCGGTCCTGCGGCCTGAGGCTGGGGCTGGCCCCCGAAATTCGGAATCGAGGACGGGTCGATGCTCACCGTGTATTTCCCTTCGTACGGATGCTCGCCATCCTCTCCCATCCCGGGCGGTCCGTGGCAACCCCCGCTCCCGCGATCCGCTGCGGGCTGACAAGATCTGGTGCACATGGGGGAAGAGAAGGCACCGAAACGCAAGCCGGTGAAGGCGCGGCCGTGGACCTGGGTCTGGGCCACAGCCGTCATGACGGTGATCTGCGCTGGGCCGCTGGCCCTGCTGGCCTGGGGCGCGATGGCCTGGGACGAGATCGGCGAGGCGAAACCGGCCGACTGCTCCGACGTGATGACCTTCGCCCGGGGGACGCTCCCGGCGGACGCGCGGGACGCCCGGTGCACGGCGGCGCACTGGCAGGACACGGTGGCCGAGGCCGAATTCCGGACGGACCGGGCCGGGGCCTGGCTGGCCGCCACCTATCCGGCCGGGGAGACCGCGTACTCCTGCGAGGTGGACGTGTGCGTGCGGGCGTCGTACGACGAGGTCCTGTTCGTGGACGTCTCGATCGCGTACGAGGACGGGGGGACCGCCCTCGTACGCGTCAAGGCCTTCGACCTCTGACCTGCGGCTAGCGGGCCGCCGGCCCCACGATCAGGCCGTCCTCGAACCGGTCCACGCGGACCGTGTCGCCGTCGCGGACCTCGCCCGCCAGGATCTCGCGGGCGAGCCGGTCGCCGATCGCCGTCTGGATCAGGCGGCGCAGCGGCCGGGCGCCGTACGCCGGGTCGTTGCCCTCGTCGGCCAGCCACTCCAGGGCCTCCGGGGTGACGTCCAGGGTGAGGCGCCGCTCGGCGAGCCGCCTGGCGAGCCGGTCGATCTGGAGCCGGGCGATCCGGCCCAGCTCGGCCCGGTCGAGGGCGGAGAAGACCACCAGGTCGTCCAGCCGGTTCAGGAACTCCGGCTTGAAACTGGCCCGCACGACCTCCAGGACCTGCTGCTTCTTCACGTCCTCCGGGGTCGCCGGGTCCACCAGGTACTGGCTGCCCAGGTTCGAGGTCAGGATCAGGATGGTGTTGCGGAAGTCCACCGTCCGGCCCTGCCCGTCGGTGAGCCGCCCGTCGTCCAGGACCTGGAGCAGGACGTCGAAGACCTCCGGGTGCGCCTTCTCGACCTCGTCCAGCAGCACCACGCTGTACGGGCGGCGGCGGACCGCCTCCGTGAGCTGGCCGCCCTCCTCGTATCCGACGTAGCCGGGGGGCGCGCCGACCAGCCGGGCGACGGAGTGCTTCTCGCCGTACTCCGACATGTCGATGCGGACCATGGCCCGCTCGTCGTCGAAGAGGAAGTCCGCGAGCGCCTTCGCCAGCTCGGTCTTGCCGACGCCGGTCGGGCCGAGGAAGAGGAAGGAGCCGGTGGGACGGTCGGGGTCGGCGATCCCGGCGCGGGTGCGGCGCACCGCGTCGGAGACGGCCCGGACGGCCTCGGACTGGCCGATGAGCCGCTTGCCCAGCTCGTCCTCCATGCGGAGCAGCTTCTGCGTCTCGCCCTCCAGGAGGCGGCCGGCGGGGATGCCGGTCCAGGAGCCGACCACGTCCGCGATGTCGTCGGGGCCGACCTCCTCCTTGACCATGGTGTCCTTCGAGGTCTCCTGCTGGGCCTCGGCCTCGGAGGCCTCCTCCAGCTCCCGCTCCAGGGCCGGGATCTCTCCGTAGAGCAGCTTGGAGGCGGTGTCGAAGTCGCCGTCGCGCTGGGCGCGCTCGGCGCGGCCGCGGGCCTCGTCCAGGCGCTCCTTCAGCTCGCCGACCCGGTTGAGGGACTGCTTCTCCTTCTCCCAGCGGGCGGTGAGGCCGCGCAGCTCCTCCTCGCGGTCGGCGAGGTCGCGCCGCAGCTTCTCCAGGCGCTGCTTGCTGGCCGCGTCGGTCTCGTTCTTCAGGGCCAGCTCCTCCATGCGGAGCCGGTCGACGGAGCGCTGGAGCTCGTCGATCTCGACCGGGGAGGAGTCGATCTCCATGCGGAGCCGGGAGGCGGCCTCGTCCACGAGGTCGATGGCCTTGTCGGGCAGGAAGCGGGAGGTGATGTACCGGTCGGAGAGGGTCGCGGCGGCCACGAGGGCGGAGTCGTTGATCTGCACCTTGTGGTGGGCCTCGTACCGGCCCTTGAGGCCGCGCAGGATCGCGACGGTGTCCTCGACGGTCGGCTCGGCGACCAGGACCTGCTGGAAGCGGCGCTCCAGGGCCGGGTCCTTCTCGATCCGCTCGCGGTACTCGTCCAGGGTGGTCGCGCCGACCATGCGCAGCTCGCCGCGGGCCAGCATCGGCTTGAGCATGTTGCCCGCGTCCATGGCGGAGTCGCCGCCGGCGCCCGCGCCGACGACCGTGTGCAGCTCGTCGATGAAGGTGATGATCTGCCCGTCGCTCTCCTTGATCTCGGAGAGGACGGTCTTCAGGCGCTCCTCGAACTCGCCGCGGTACTTCGCGCCGGCGACCATCGCGCCGAGGTCCAGCGAGACGAGCCGCTTGTTCTTCAGGGACTCGGGGACGTCGCCCTTCACGATCCGCTGGGCCAGGCCCTCGACGACGGCGGTCTTGCCGACGCCGGGCTCGCCGATGAGGACCGGGTTGTTCTTGGTGCGGCGGGAGAGCACCTGGACCACGCGCCGGATCTCGTGGTCGCGGCCGATGACCGGATCCAGCTTGCCCTCGCGCGCGGCGGCGGTGAAGTCCGTGCCGAACTTCTCCAGCGCCTTGTACTGCCCTTCCGGGTCGGGTGTGGTCACCCGGCGTCCTCCCCTGTTCGTCTCGAAGGCGTCAAGGAGCCTCTTCGCGCTCGCACCCTGCCGGTCGAGGATCTCACCGGCCCGGCCGCCCTTGGCGGCGATGCCGATGAGCAGGTGCTCGGTGGAGACGAAGTCGTCCCCGAGCTCCTTGGCCCGCTGCGCGGCGTCCGCGACGACCGCGAGCAGTTCGCGGTTGGGCTGCGGGGGCGCGACCGTGGACCCGGCGACGCTCGGCTGCGCGGCGAGCAGCCGCTCGGCCTCGGCGCGCACGGCGGCCTGGTCGGCCTCGACGGCGGCGAGCAGGTCGGTGATGTTCTCGTTGTCCTGACCGGCGAGGAGGGCGAGCAGTAGATGCGCCGGGGCCAGGTCCGGGTGCCCCTCGGACACGGCGCGGCTGCTCGCCGCGTTGAGCGCGTCCCGGCTCCTGTTGGTCAGTTCGGCGTCCATGTGCGGTGCTCCTCCTCGGCGTGCGGTGCCTGCGCGGATCCCGTACGGATCCACTCCATGACTTCTGTGACTCCTCCAGAGTACACAAAGTTGAGCCGGTACCGCTCAAGTTAACGGCGGGAGTCCTCCCCGGGTAGTTTCCGGGCATGGCAACGGATCCCAGGAACCCCTCCGACTCGTACCTCGGCTTCTGGCGCGAGTACCACATGTGCACCCTGACCACCCCGCGTCCGGACGGCACCCCGCACGTGGTCGCGGTCGGCGTCACGTACGACCCCGAGGGCGGGTACGCGCGCGTGATCACCAACAAGAACAGCCGGAAGGTCGCCAACGTCCTGGCGGCGGGCGCGGACGGCGCGCGGGTCGCGGTCTGCCAGGTCGACCGGGGGCGCTGGGCCACCCTGGAGGGCGTCGCCCGGATCCGTACGGAGGCGGAGGTCGTCGAGGACGCCGTCGCCCGTTACGCGGAGCGCTACGGCCGCACCCCGACCCCCAACCCGGACCGGGTCGTGATCGAGATCGCCCTCACCCGGGCGATGGGCCGCGCCTGACGCGCCCCGGGGCGCCCGGAGAGGACGCGGGCGCTCCGGAAAGGGCGCGGGCGCCCGGAAGGACACGGGCGCAGCACAGCGGCGCCATCGCGTTTCAGGTCCGCGATGGCGCCGCTGTGTGGGGGAAGTGCCTGGGCGACCTACAACGACGGGGGGATCGCTCAGGCACTGCGGGGGGTGGCGGTGATGGTCTCGGGCTCGATCAGCTGGTGGTCGCGCTGGTCGAGGTTGACGAAGATCATGCCGTACCGGATGGCACAGCGGATGGGCTGCGGGGCGCCGCGCGGCCGGCGCAGGCACCGGTAGGCGCGGACGTCCTCGTCCTGCTCCCGGGCGACGACGATCGGCTCTCCGAAGAGGGTCACCTTCAGCGAGTCGCCACGGTGGGGGATGGCCGTGGCGAGATCGATGAAGTGCCATCCGGAGCGGTAGGCCGAGGCCATCTCCCGCCGGAACCTGCGGTCGTCCGGCGGGACGCTCACGCTCCGACGCCCCTGGGCGCGGTCTCCCACGAGGGCTCGCCCTCCAGCGGGGCGACCTCCCACGAGGGCTCGCCGACCTTGGCGAGGACCTCACGTGCCGGCGCGGTCTCCCACGAGGGCTCACCCAGCGGGGCGACCTCCCACGAGGGCTCACCGGGCTTGGCGAGGACCTCACGTGCCGGGGCGGTCTCCCACGAGGGCTCGTTCTGCCCCGCCACCGAGTGCGCCGGATGCGTCTCCCACGAGGGCTCGCCAACGGCGAGCGCACCGAGAGCAGCCGCCGCAACGGCTATGGCGCCAAGTGCACGAACCATCCTGGTCATGGCCGATCTCCACCTCTTTTGATCACTACCTCCCCCCCGCGCTCTAGACGATGGCTCACACCAGCTCCTTTTCACCACCCAAGCCGGGCATCATGTTCCTGTAATGCATAACCCTGGGGGGGTGTAAATGGGGCTTGAATGTGACGATTCCGCACATAACCACAGTCGCGGGGAACTGTGCGCCGTGGGCAAGGAGCTGTACGCGAAGGCCCTCCGCACGGGCCGAATAGCCCGTTCGGAGGCCGAGGCCGCCCCCTGCCTCAAGGAACTGTCGCTCCTGCACCCGGATCCGGACGACAGCCGGTGGCTGCACCCGATCCCGCCCACGATCGCCCTGAACCAGCTCATCCACCCCATAGAGCAGGAGATCCAGGCGCGCCGCCAGCACGCCATCGCCCTGGCCGACGTGTTCGAGCCGTTCCTCGCCATCCACACGCCGGACCCCTCCGCCACCCAGGCCATCACCGTCCTCGAGGGTCTCAGCGTCATCAACGCCACGCTGGACCGCGTCATCAACGAGTGCACGACCGAACTCCTCACCGTCCAGCCGGGCAGCGGACGGCGCCCCGAGACCCTCGAAGCGGCCCTGCGCCGCATGGAGCCCCTGCTCGACCGGGGCGTCCGGATGCGCACGCTCTACCAGCACACCGCCCGGCACCATCCCGCCACCCTGGCCTACGTCGAGCGGGTCGCCCCCTACGGGCTCGTCCTGCGCACCCTCGAGGAGATCATCGACCGGCTGATCATCGTGGACCGCAAGGTCGCCTTCGTGCCGGCCCGCAGCGACCGCCAGGTCGCCCTGGAGCTGCGCCACGAAGGGCTCGTCCAGTACCTCGTCGGCGTCTTCGAGCAGTTCTGGCTGCACGGCGTGCCCTGGGACGAGGAGATCCCCTACAGGCCCCCCGTGGACGGCATCGGCGGCGTCCAGCGCTCCATCGCTCGGCTCCTCGTGGAGGGGCACGTGGACGAGGCCATCGCCCGCCGGCTCGGGATGAACGTGCGCACCTGCCGGGCCCACATCGCCAAGCTCGCCGCCACCCTCGGCAGCGGCAGCCGGGCCCAGCTCGGCTACCTCATCGCCCAGTCGGGCATCCTCGAACAGGACGACCCAGCTCAGTGAACACCCCCATGGACAGGAACACGGGCGCGGACGTGCGGATCGAACTCGACGGCGCCGCCGGGACCCTGCGCGTCTCCGGACCGGGACTGCCCGTCGTGGAGCTCGTAAGGGCCCCGGGGACCGAGCCCGCGGACCACATCCCGATCGGCACCCGCAGGGCCGCCCTCCTCACCCTCACCGTGGACGGCGCCCCGGCCGTCCTCCGCCCCGCCCGGGGACGGCTGCTGCGCCGCTCCTACCGGGTGGACGCCGTCGTCGGCGGGGTCCGCCACCGGCTCGTCCCCTGCTCGTACGCGGAGAGCCGGCTGACCCGGAACGGGCGGCGGCTCGGCACCCTGATCTCCACCGGGGACGGGCGGGTGGACCCCGAGTGGCTGCCGGACCGCGGCCCCGAACCGCTCGACGTCGCCGTCGGCACCGCCCTCGCCGCCGCCTTCGGCACCGGGGCCGCCCCGTGGTGGGAGACGCTCGGCGACATCGTGGCCGAGCTGATCCCCTGATCCTCCGAAGACACGCGCGAGGCCCCCGCCACGGCTGTGACGGGGGCCTCACGGCACGAAGTACGGGGCTAATCGCCGCGCTTGGGGCGCCAGACCACCAGCGCGCTCGCCTGCTGCACGTCCTGGTACGGCACGAGGTCGCGCCGGTACGAGGCGTGCACCTGGGCCTCGCGCTGCCGCATCGCCGCCGCCGCGCCGTCCACGGCCGCCGACAGCTCGGCGATCCGGCTCTGGAGCGCGGCGACCTGGTTCTCCAGTTCGATGATGCGCTTGATCCCGGCCAGGTTGATGCCCTCGTTCTGCGACAACTGCTGCACCTGGCGGAGCAGTTCGATGTCGCGGGCCGAGTAGCGCCGCCCCCGGCCCGCCGTGCGGTCCGGGGAGACCAGGCCGAGCCGGTCGTACTGGCGGAGGGTCTGGGGGTGCAGACCGGAGAGCTGGGCCGCCACCGAGATGACGTACACCGGCGACTCGTCGGTCAGTTCGTACGGATTGCGTCGGCGCCCTTCCACCGGGTCACGCTCCCTTCGCGGCCTGGAACAGCTCGGCCCGCGGGTCCTCGGAGGCGGTCGCCTCGCGGTAGGTCTCCAGGGCCTCGCGTGCCTTGTCGTCCAGTTCCTTCGGCACGGCGACCTCGACCGTGACGAGGAGGTCTCCGCGCGTCCCGTCCTTGCGGACCGCGCCCTTGCCCCGGGCGCGCATGGTGCGGCCGTTCGGCGTGCCCGCGGGCAGCTTGAGGGTGACCGCGGGGCCGCCGAGGGTCGGCACCTTGACCTCGCCGCCGAGCGCCGCCTCCGTGAAGGAGACCGGCACCGTGACGGTGAGGTTGTCGTCCTTGCGGCCGAAGACCGGGTGGGCGTCGACGCGCACCACGACGTACAGGTCGCCGTTGGGCCCGCCGCGCTCGCCCGGCGCTCCCTTGCCGCGCAGCCGGATCTTCTGGTTGTCGCTCACGCCGGCCGGGATGCGGACCTGCATGGTGCGCGAGGACTTGGCCCGGCCGCTTCCCTTGCAGACGTCGCAGGGGGTCTCGGCGATGAGGCCGCGCCCCTTGCAGTCCACGCAGGGGTCGGTGAGCGAGAAGCCGCCGCCGCTGCCGCGCGAGACCTGCCCGGTGCCGACGCAGGTCGGGCACACCCGGGGGGTGCCGTTCTTGTCGCCGGTGCCCGAACACGCCGTGCACGGCTGCTGGCTGGACATCCGCAGCGGTACGGTCGCGCCCTCGATGGCCTCGGTGAAGCTGAGCGTCACCTCGGACTCGACGTCCTGACCGCGCCGCGGCTGGTTGCGGGCGCCGCCCCCGCCGCGGTTGAACAGGCCGCCGAAGACGTCCCCGATGCCGCCACCGCCGCCGCCGAAGCCGCCGGCCCCGCCCTGGGCGCCCCCGAAGAGGTCGCCCAGGTCGAAGTTGAACGAGCCGCCGCCGGGACCGCCGGCCCGGAGGCCGCCGTTCCCGAAGAGCGCGCGGGCCTCGTCGTACTCCTTGCGCCGCTTGGGGTCGCCGAGGACGTCGTTCGCCTCGGAGATCTCCTTGAAGCGCTCCTCGGCCTTGGTGTCGCCCTTGTTGGCGTCCGGGTGGTTCTCGCGGGCGAGCTTCCGGTACGCCTTCTTGATCTCGGCCTCGGTGGCGTCCTTGGGGACGCCGAGGACCTTGTAGTAGTCCTTCTCGACGAAGTCCTTCGTGCTCATCGACGTCCCTCCTTCCGGACGATCGTTGCGTCACCCCTCGTCGGGGGCACCGCTCTCCTCGTCGGCCGACTTCTTCTCGTCCTTGGCCGGGGCCGCGCCCGGCTGGGGCTCGGCGACGGCCACGCGGGCGGGCCGGATGGTCCGCTCGCCGATCCGATACCCGGGCTGCAGGATCGCCACGCAGGTCGTCTCGGTGACGTCCGGCGCGTACGAGTGCATCAGGGCCTCGTGGATCGTCGGGTCGAAGGGCTCGCCCTCCTTGCCGAACTGCTGCAGACCCATCTTGGCGACGACGGTCTCCAGCGATTCGGCCACCGACTTGAACCCGCCCACGAGCTCGCCGTGGTCCCGGGCCCGGCCGACGTCGTCGAGCACGGGAAGGAGCTCGGACAGGAGGCTCGCGACGGCGATCTCCTTGACCGTGACCCGGTCCCGCTCCACGCGGCGACGGTAGTTCTGGTACTCGGCCTGGAGCCGCTGGAGGTCCGCGGTGCGCTCGTCGAGCGCGGAGCGCACCTGGTCCAGCTGGGCCGTGAGGCCCGCGTCGGAGGCCGGCTTCTGGTTGCTTGCGTCCCCGGCCGGGGCCGTCGCGTCCTCCTGGGCGGAGTTCTCGACGGCCTCGGCGGCGTCGTCAGGGGTGGCGCCGGAGGGGACGTCGGGCTTCTCCTCGAAACCCGGGGTCTCCTCGGTCACGCCTGGCCACCCTTCTTGGGCTCGTCGTCCACGATCTCGGCGTCGACGACGTCGTCGTCCGCCTTCGCCTGGCCGGCACCGGCGTCGCCGCCGGCCGCCTGGGCGCCCTGGGCGTCGGCGTAGAGCGCCTGGCCCAGCTTCTGCGAGACGGCCGCGACCTTCTCGGTGGCGGTGCGGATCTCGGCGGTGTCCTCGCCCTTGAGCTTTTCCTTCAGCTCGGCGAGAGCGCCCTCGACCTCGGACTTGACGTCGCCGGGGACCTTGTCCTCGTTGTCCTTGAGGAACTTCTCCGTCTGGTAGACGAGCTGCTCGCCCTGGTTGCGGGACTCGGCGGCCTCGCGGCGGCGGTGGTCCTCCTCCGCGTACTGCTCGGCCTCCTGGCGCATCCGGTCGACCTCGTCCTTCGGCAGCGAGGAGCCGCCGGTGACGGTCATCTTCTGCTCCTTGCCCGTGCCCAGGTCCTTCGCGGTCACGTGCATGATGCCGTTGGCGTCGATGTCGAAGGCGACCTCGATCTGCGGGACGCCGCGCGGGGCCGGCGGGAGGCCGGTCAGCTCGAACATGCCGAGCTTCTTGTTGTACGCCGCGATCTCGCGCTCGCCCTGGTAGACCTGGATCTGCACGGACGGCTGGTTGTCCTCGGCCGTCGTGAAGATCTCGGACCGCTTGGTCGGGATCGTGGTGTTGCGCTCGATGAGCTTGGTCATGATGCCGCCCTTGGTCTCGATGCCGAGGGACAGCGGGGTGACGTCGAGGAGCAGGACGTCCTTGACCTCGCCCTTGAGGACACCGGCCTGGAGGGCGGCGCCGATGGCGACGACCTCGTCCGGGTTCACGCCCTTGTTGGCCTCGCGGCCGCCGGTCAGCTCCTTGACCAGCTCGGCGACGGCCGGCATGCGGGTCGAGCCGCCGACGAGGACGACGTGGTCGATCTCGGAGAGGGCGATGCCCGCGTCCTTGATGACGTTGTGGAACGGGACCTTGCAGCGCTCCAGGAGGTCCGAGGTCAGCTGCTGGAACTGGGCGCGCGTGAGCTTCTCGTCCAGGTGCAGCGGGCCCTCGGCGGAGGCCGTGATGTAGGGCAGGTTGATCGTGGTCTCGGTCGAGGACGAGAGCTCGATCTTCGCCTTCTCGGCCGCCTCGCGCAGACGCTGGAGGGCCATCTTGTCCTTGGCCAGGTCCACGCCGTGGCCGTTCTGGAACTGGGTCACCAGGTAGTCGACGACGCGCTGGTCCCAGTCGTCGCCACCGAGGTGGTTGTCACCGTTGGTGGCCTTCACCTCGACGACGCCGTCGCCGATCTCCAGGAGGGACACGTCGAAGGTGCCGCCACCGAGGTCGAAGACGAGGATCGTCTGGTCGTCCTTGTCCAGGCCGTAGGCCAGGGCGGCCGCGGTCGGCTCGTTGACGATGCGCAGGACGTTGAGGCCCGCGATCTCACCGGCCTCCTTGGTGGCCTGGCGCTCGGAGTCGTTGAAGTACGCCGGGACGGTGATGACCGCGTCGACGACCTTCTCGCCCAGGTAGGCCTCGGCGTCGCGCTTCAGCTTCTGCAGGATGAAGGCGCTCATCTGCTGCGGGTTGAAGTTCTTGCCGTCGATCTCGATCTTCCAGTCGGTGCCCATGTGGCGCTTGACCGACCGGATGGTCCTGTCGACGTTGGTGACGGCCTGGCGCTTGGCCACCTCGCCGACGAGCACCTCGCCGTTCTTCGCGAAGGCGACGACGGACGGCGTGGTCCTGGCGCCCTCGGCGTTGGTGATGACGGTGGGCTCGCCGCCTTCCAGAACGCTGACGACGGAGTTAGTCGTGCCCAGGTCGATGCCGACCGCACGTGCCATTTCGATTCCTCCAGCTGACTGACTTGAGTGGTACTGGCTCAAGGATGCACGACTCCCGGGACCGAGTCAACAGACCTGAGTCGAAGCGACTCAACTCTTCGCCTTCCGGTTCACTCAAAGATCCGGTCCGGAGGGGTGGAGAAGCGCGTCATTCCCCCTCCCGGGAGGGGGACCCGTGAGAGAGTCCGGGTGCCCCTTCCCGGGCAAAGCGGGCATATTCCACGAATATCCCATGATTCTCACGCGGAAGGATGTGGGGGAATGGCGGTCGGTGGAGACGCGGGGGCCGACGCGGGCGTGGGAGCCGGCGGAGGTACGGGGCTCGGCGGAGGCGCGGCGGTTCGCGGGGGCGCGGTGGCCAAGCGGGGCTTCGACGTTCTGGGCGGGCTCGTCCTCCTCGTCGTCCTCTTTCCCCTGCTCGCCGTCGTCGCCCTCTCGATCGCGCTCGGCTCGGCGGCCCCCGGCCGCGGGGTGCTGCGCCGCCGGACGGTGGCGGGTCTGGAGGGGCGGCCCTTCACGATGCTGACCTTCCGCACCAGGAGCCCGCTGGCCGCGCTGCCCCTGCTGCTGCACGTCGTCACGGGCCGGATGTCCCTGGTCGGACCGTGTCCGCTGACCCCGGGCCACCGGGAGTGCGCGGGCGAGGGGCGCCGCCGGCTCTCCGTACGGCCGGGGCTCACCGGACCGTGGCAGATCAGCGGCCGCTCGGACCTGCCGTGGGAGGAGCGGGAGCTGCTCGACCTCCACTATGTGGACCACCACTGGCTGGGGACGGACCTGCTCGTCCTGGCGCGTACGCTTCCAGCAGTGCGCAGACGCCGTGCGGCGGGTCGCCCGGCGCGCGTCGCCTGAGCTCCGGCAAGGGTCGCCCGGACCCCGGGAAGGGTTGCCTGAGCGACACAGATCACCGCGAGGGCCCCTGCATCAGCGGGCCCGGAGCGGGTAATCTCAGCACGGACTAAATAAGTTACCGCTTAGTAGGCTCAGCTCAGGCACTGAGCGGGCCCGCTCGAGGAGCCCGTCATGCAACTCGCCGCGATCATTGTGTCGCTGACGCTGACCGTGGTCGGCGTTGCCCTGCTGGCTCGTGCCATCGGCCAGTTCGTCCGGTACTTCAAGCTCGGCCAGCCCGTCCCGGCCGGGACCCGGACCGACAACCCGTACCAGCGCAGCGTGACCCTGGTCAGGGAGTTCCTCGGCCACACGCGCATGAACCGCTGGGGCATCGTCGGCTTCGCCCACTGGTTCGTCGCGGTCGGCTTCCTGACCCTGCCGCCGACGATCGTCACCGCGTACGGCCAGCTGTTCCAGGCCGACTGGACGCTGCCGGTGATCGGCGGCTTCCTGCCGTACGAGCTGTACATCGAGTTCATCGGCACGATGACGATCCTCGGCATCGCCACGCTGATGGCCATCCGGCTGCTGAGCCTGCCTTCCCGACTCGGCCGCAAGTCGCGCTTCGCCGGCTCCAAGGCGGGCCAGGCGTACTTCGTCGAGTACGTCATCCTCACCATCGGCCTGGCGATCTACGTGCTGCGCGGCCTGGAGGGCGCGATCCACCACGTCGAGCACTACGAGGCCGCGTACTTCGCCTCGTACCCGCTCGTCCTGGCCTTCAAGGGCCTGAGCATCGGCACGCTCCAGACGCTCATCTACTTCACCGCCATGATCAAGCTGAGCACCACCATGATCTGGATGATCACGGTGTCGCTCAACACCAACATGGGCGTGGCCTGGCACCGCTTCCTGGCCTTCCCCAACATCTGGTTCAAGCGCAAGGCCGACGGCTCCACCGCGCTCGGCGCCCTCCAGCCGATGACCACCGCCGGCAAGGAGATCGACTGGGAGGACCCGGCCGAGGACGCCGTCTTCGGCGTCTCCCAGGTCGAGCAGTTCTCCTGGAAGGGCCTCCTGGACTTCTCCACCTGCACCGAGTGCGGCCGCTGCCAGTCGCAGTGCCCCGCCTGGAACACCGGCAAGCCCCTCTCCCCCAAGCTCCTGATCATGTCGCTGCGCGACCACGCGCACGCCAAGGCGCCCTACCTGCTCGCGGGCGGCGGCAAGACCATGGAGGGCGACGAGAAGGCCACCGAGGAGCAGCTGAAGGACGTCCCCGCGTCCGCCCTGGCCGAGGCCGAGCGCCCGCTGATCGGCACGGTCGAGGAGAACGGCGTCATCGACCCGGACGTCCTGTGGTCCTGCACCACCTGCGGCGCCTGCGTCGAGCAGTGCCCGGTCGACATCGAGCACGTCGACCACATCGTGGACATGCGCCGCTACCAGGTGATGATCGAGTCCGCGTTCCCGTCCGAGGCGGGCACGATGCTCAAGAACCTGGAGAAGAAGGGCAACCCCTGGGGCCTGGCGAAGAAGCAGCGCGTCGAGTGGACCAAGGAGGTCGACTTCGAGGTCCCGATCGTCGGCAAGGACGTCGAGGACCTCACCGAGGTCGACTACCTGTACTGGGTCGGCTGCGCCGGCGCCCTGGAAGACCGCGCCAAGAAGACGACGAAGGCCTTCGCCGAACTCCTCCACATCGCGGGCGTCAAGTTCGCGATCATGGGCGGCGAGGAGAAGTGCACCGGTGACTCGCCCCGCCGCCTGGGCAACGAGCCGCTGTTCCAGCAGCTCGGCGCCGAGAACGTCGCCATGCTGAACATGGCGTTCGGCGAGGACGACGAGGACGAGACGACGAAGAAGCCGAAGTCGGCCAAGAAGATCGTCTCGACCTGCCCGCACTGCTTCAACACCATCGCCAACGAGTACCCGCAGCTCGGCGGCGACTACGAGGTCATCCACCACACCCAGCTGCTCCAGCACCTCATCGACGAGGGCAAGCTGATCCCGGTGACCCCGGTCGAGGGCCTGATCACCTACCACGACCCCTGCTACCTGGGCCGCCACAACAAGGTCTACACGCCCCCGCGCGAGATCATGTCCGCCGTCCCCGGCCTGCGCCAGCAGGAGATGCACCGCCACAAGGAGCGCGGCTTCTGCTGCGGCGCCGGCGGCGCCCGGATGTGGATGGAGGAGCGGATCGGCAAGCGCATCAACAACGAGCGCGTCGAGGAGGCCCTGTCCCTCGACCCCGACATCGTCTCCACCGCCTGCCCGTTCTGCCTCGTCATGCTGACCGACTCGGTCAACGGCAAGAAGAACGACGGCAAGGCCAAGGAGTCCGTCACGGTCGTGGACGTCGCCCAGCTCCTCCTGGACTCGGTGAAGACCCCGGTCGACCCGGAGCCGGCGGAGGAGTCGGAGCCGGAGCCGGAGCCCGCCGCGTAAGCAAGCACCTGTTCAGGAGAACGGCCGCCCCGCACTGCACCGCGCGGGGCGGCCGTTCCCGTACGTACCGTCCCTTAGGGGATGTCACAGGTCAGCCGCAAAGGAGCGCCCCGGCGGCGGAAGCGGGTACGTTCATTGACGTGGCTGGATTCAGGAACGGACGCGGCCGGGACAACCGCCCCCCGCAAGGACAACCGCAGCAGGCGCCGTACGGGTACGACGCGGCCCCGCCGCCCCCCGCACGGCAGCAGTGGCCCCAGCAGGGCCAGGGGCAGCCGCCGTACGGGCAGCAGGGCGCCCCTCAGGGCGGACAGCGGCCCTACGGCGAGCCGGAGTACTTCGGCGACCCGTACGGGCAGCAGCACCCGCACGCGGTCACGGCGAACAACCCGGGCCACACGCAGATGTTCAGCGTGGACGACCCCTACGGCCCGGCCACGGACCACCACGCCGGCGCGGCGCCCGTCCCGACGGGCCCCCGGCTGCACTGGAAGGCCCTCCTGAGCGGCATCGTGCTGCGCCCCGCGGACACGTTCCTGCGGATGCGGGACCACGCCGTCTGGGGCCCGGCCCTGATCGTCACCTTCCTCTACGGCCTGCTGGCGATCTTCGGCTTCGACACGGCCCGCGAAGAGGCGATCGACGCGACCCTGTCGACGGCGGTCCCGTACGTCCTGATGACCGCCCTCGGCTTCGTCGTCGGCGGACTGATCCTGGGCGCGGTCACCCACACCCTGGCCCGCCAGCTGGGCGGCGACGGCGCCTGGCAGCCCACGGTCGGCCTGTCGATGCTGATCATGTCGATCACGGACGCGCCCCGCCTGGTCTTCGCCCTCTTCCTGGGCGGCGAGAACGGCCTGGTGCAGGTCATCGGCTGGCTGACCTGGCTGGCGGCGGGCGCCCTCTTCACGGTGATGGTGAGCCGCTCCCACGACCTCCCGTGGCCGAAGGCCCTGGGCGCGTCGGCGATCCAGCTGGTGGCGCTGCTGAGCCTGATCAAGCTGGGCACGCTGTAGGAGCCGTAGCGGCTGTACGAGGAAGGCCCCCGCCGACGTCCCGGCGGGGGCCTTCCTCGTGATCCGGGGGCTCAGGCGTCGAGGACCTGACCCTCACGACGAACGACGGGCGGTTCGACGCTCCAGGGAAAATTGATCCACTCGTCGGTCTTCTTCCACACGTACTCGCACTTCACGAGGGAGTGGGACTTCTCGTAGATGACGGCCGAGCGGACCTCGGCGACGTGGTCGACGCAGAAGTCGTGGACGAGCTTGAGGGTCTTGCCGGTGTCGGCGACGTCGTCGGCGATGAGCACCTTCTTGTCGCTGAAGTCGATCGCGTTGGGGACGGGCGCCAGCATGACGGGCATCTCCAACGTGGTCCCCACGCCGGTGTAGAACTCCACGTTCACCAGGTGGATGTTCTTGCAGTCCAGGGCGTAGGCCAGGCCGCCGGCGACGAAGACGCCGCCGCGGGCGATGGAGAGGACGACGTCGGGCTCGTAGCCGTCGTCGGCGATGGTCTGCGCCAGCTCGCGGACGGCGAGGCCGAACCCCTCGTACGTCAGGTTCTCGCGTACTTCACTCATGGCTGCGACCGCCTCACACCTGGGTCCGATGGAAGTTCATGAAGGAGCGGGAGGCCGTCGGCCCCCGCTGGCCCTGGTACCGCGAGCCGTACCGCTCGCTCCCGTACGGGAACTCGGCGGGCGAGCTCAGCCGGAACATGCACAGCTGGCCGATCTTCATCCCCGGCCAGAGCTTGATCGGCAGGGTGGCGAGGTTCGACAGCTCCAGGGTGACGTGCCCGGAGAAGCCGGGGTCGATGAACCCGGCGGTGGAGTGGGTCACGAGCCCGAGGCGCCCCAGGGAGCTCTTCCCCTCCAGGCGGGACGCGATGTCGTCCGGGAGGGTGATGACCTCGTAGGTGGAGGCGAGGACGAACTCGCCCGGGTGCAGGATGAACGCCTCGTCGCCCTCCGGCTCGACCTCGCGCGTCAGGTCCAGCTGCTCGATGGCGGGGTCGATGTGCGGGTAGCGGTGGTTCTCGAACACCCGGAAGAAGCGGTCAAGCCTCACGTCGATGCTCGAGGGCTGCACCATGGATTCGTCGTACGGGTCGATGCGCACCCGTCCGGCATCGATCTCGGCCCGGATGTCCTTGTCTGAGAGAAGCACGCCCCCACGATACGCAGGGGGCGCGGACCTGCCCCAATCGGCAGGGTCCGCGCCCAGGCGCTCCCGGCTCAGCGCCGTTCGAGCTCCACCGGTACCGCGTGCCGCAGCCGCGCGCACCGCGGACACCGGATGAGCCGCCCGGGCCCGATCCGCCCGGCCCCGAGCTGCTGGAGCGGGAACGAGGCGGTACTGAACACGTGCCCCTCGGCACAACGGACGACGGTGCGCTCCACGGAACCCATCAAGTCCCTTCCCCTACACATACGGTGGACGAGACAGCCACCTTAGGCGACCGCGGGCCCCTCCCCGGGACGGCACTCCGCACACGCACCGGAGGGACGACGACTTCGCCTCGGGTGGCACATGGGGTACAGTGTGCAACGATGCGGCAGAGATCATCGGGCCGCTGCGCGGATGTAGTTTAATGGTAGAACATGAGCTTCCCAAGCTTATAGCGCGGGTTCGATTCCCGTCATCCGCTCGTGAACGAAGCCCCAGGTCAGAGACCTGGGGCTTCGTCGTGGAGCAAGTGGGGGGTTCACCGGCGCCGGAGTCGTCAGGACGCCGACACAAGGGGATCAGTAGTACTCACGCATGATCTCGGTGGCCCACTCGGGCTGGCTGGTGGTGCCGCGGGGGCCGAACTCGGCCATGTACGGCTTGATGTCGAGTACGGGGGTGCCGTCGACCGCGTCCAGGCCCTGCACATGGACGTCGAGTCCGTCGACTCGCAGCAGGCGGCAGCGGGAGACCCCGAGACGGTTGGGGCGGTTCTTGCCGCGCTGGGCGAAGATGCCGACCAGCGGCCAGTCGGTGTTGCCGCGTGGGTGCCGGGCCCCTGTCTCCACCTTCTCCACTGGTACCCGGTCGAAGTGGTAGACGACCTCCACGTGCGAGAAGGAGTCCAGGCCCGCGAGCGCGTCGGGCTCGAACCGCTCGTCCAGCCGGATCACCGCCGACACCTCGCCCCATTCGTCGTCCCGGACCTCGGCCCGGCCTCCGACGATCCGACCGACCGGATCCGAGACGATCTCCACGGGCGTGCCGCTCTCTGACATGTGCTGCGCCTTTCGCGAGACGGGAACGATCACGGGACACCGTACGTCGCGTACGGGGGCATGCGGCGGGGTGTCACACGGCTTCGGGAGCAGGCGTTCGCCAGAACGCCCGCAGCTGTTCGTGCGGTCGCCGCAACACGTCCCTCGGCTCCGCGTGGTCCGTCACGGACCCGTAGGACGCGGAGTGGATCGTCGGGCACAGCGGGGTCATCACCCCACCCAGCGCCCTGCTGCGTGGAAACGCGATGCACCGGTGTCCAACCCTCGTGGAACCGTGCCCCAGCCGTGCCCTTCGGAGCGGTGAACAGCGGTCAGGACAGGTGTCGGCGGGGCAGCGTGAAGCGTCACAGCAGAGCACATTTCCGCAGGTCAGGCGCTTGATTACCCGGCTGGGCATCGGTGATTCCCAAGCTTGTAGCGCGGGTTCGATTCCCGTCATCCGCTCCACTGCAAAGCCCCAGGTCGGCGACCTGGGGCTCGTTGTTGCCCAGACCTCTCCGCGCTCGCGTGCCGTGCAGGCGCCGCAAGAGGTCGTTTCGTTTGGCCGCGAAAGGCCGAGCGCCGTCTATGGCTGGTCGCCGGCGGATGCCCCCGACCGATGGAGCGCGGTGTGCTACCCCACGTCTCAAGCCGTCGGCCGACTGAGAAAGCGGTAGGAGGCCGGACACCACGGCTCGTGTCCGGCCTCCTGCAGTCCCGCCAGCCGTCCGGTACATCGCACGTGGTCATAATGCGCGGGTGAGCAGACCTCCCGTGCCGTTGCCCGCCGAGCACATACCGCCCGGCACCGCCGAGTGGCGGACTCCGAACGCCGAGCGTTGGCTCGCTGCCGCGCCCGCCCGGTGGGCGCACCCTCTGTGGACGCTGCCGGCGCTGGTCGCCTCGCTGGCGTGGGACATCGCGGAGGCTCCCGTCGCCCCCTGCACGTCCACCGCCCCGTGCGGCACCGACTGGCTGGGCCTCGGGATGGCCGTCGTGTCGCTGCTGACCCTGTACTGGGTGTGGCGGCAGCCGCGGCTCGCGCTCGCGGGGCTCGCGGCCACGCTGACGGGGTTCGCCGTGGAGGGCGGCTTCACGTCGGCGCTCGGCGAACCGTCCGCGCTCGCGTTCCTGATGGCCGTCGCGTTCACCACCGCCGGGCTCATCCATCGACTCGCCGCCGCCGGGCGGCAGCGGGCGCGGGCCCTGGAGGCGGCCGGGCCGGTCGCGCAACCACTGCCCGCCGCCGCGCGGACGTTCCGCCGGGGTCGGCTCTCCTTCGTCCTGGCCGCCCTGCTGCTGGGCGTCGCCGGGTTCGGCTGCTGGCAGGTGCAGCAGGTCGTCGACGCGTACGAGGAGCGGGCCGCGGGAGCCACGCGCCTGTCCGGGCGGGTCACGGCCCTGGAGCAGGACGACGACATCGACATCGTCACAGTGGAGGCCGACGGGCGTACCCATCGCTTCGAGACGGCCTACCCCGAGGACTTCCCCGTGGGCAGCCGGGCCGACATCGTCGTGGACGGCGACTGGGCGGCGCTGGTCGCGGAGCCGTACGACGCCATCGGCTGGGAGCTGCTGGCGGTGGCCGGCTCCGTCGCAGGGCTGGCGTTCCTCGCCAACGGCGTGGACGGACGGAGGCGTTCGCAGCGGCTGCGGCGCGAACCGCTGCCGGTGCTGCACGTGCTGGTGCGCGAGGGGCACGACGACGGCCGCACCTGGGTGTTCGCGGCCGACGACCCGGAGGGCCTTCGGCCGATCCTGCACTTCCATTCGCTGTACGCCTTCGAGGAAGAAGAGGAAGAAAAGGAGGACGAGGACGGCGGCGACGCAGCCGTCGTTGAACTCGACAGGATCACGGAGATCCTCAAGGGCGAGGATCCTCCCCCGCCGCTGCGGGAGGCCGTTCTGTACGGCGTCCCCCACGCCGGCGCCGAAGTCGCCTTCGTCGCGTTCGACGACGAAGACGACGTCGAAGTGTCGGTGCAGTGCAGTGTCACCGCGGTGAAGCCGGTCGGCCCGAGGTCGACGGGGCACGGGCAGCGGCGCCACGAGCGAGAGAACCCGCAGCGGCCCCGCGACGAGATCGCCGCCGGCATGACGCCCTCGGCGGGCCCGCGCACGTGGACGGCTCACGGCTTGTCGCGCGCCGTGGGTCTCGGCCTGCTGCTGGTGCAGGGCGGCGGCATCTGGGCCGCGCTCGAGGACGGACCGTCGTGGCACTGGCTGTGGCTCGTCGTGGGTCTGCCGTGGCTGGTGACGGTCGTGGCGACGGCGCTCACCTGGCGGATCACCGCCGACCGTGACGGGCTGTGGGTGACCGGGGCGTGGCGCGTAAGGCGGGTCCCGTGGAACGTGATCACGTCCGTGCGCCACTCCGACGACGGCATCCGGATCGGCCGGGCCGAGGACTCCTCCGTCGAGCTGTCCCCCACCGGCTGGGCATGGCTGGAGCGCCACCTGGGCCGCGAGCCACATGCGGTGCGCACCGTCGAGGAGCTGCGGGCGCTGCTGCTCCACCCGGAACTACGGCCGCTGGAAGAGGCACCGGCGGGACGGCAGGGCATGCCGGTCGGACCGCCACTCGTGGTGGTGTCGGCGCTGTGGGGTGTGGCGGTGCTGCTCCTCCTGTGACCGGGCCGCTTCGGCGTTCCGGGAGACGCGACCGTCCGTCAGTCGGCGCTCACCGGTCCTGGAGTGCCGGAGCGGCATGTCGACCCCGGCCCCGAAGCTCACGTCGGCGCACGAACCACCAGACCGCGGGCAGCAGAACGAGCCAGGCGACCATCTGAAGCGGGACGCCGGTGAGGTCTCCCCCACGACCATGGCCGGCACAGCGCACAGCATCGCACCGAACGCCGCCTTGCCATGGACCACGAGGAGCCGGGGCAGCCCTCGTCGCCCGTAGCGGCGCGCCCGGGTGAGCACCCGCCCTCCGGCGCAGGCGGTGAAGACGCCGGCCGGTAGCAGGGCCGGCCCCACCGCGGTCGCGAGCTGCGGCTCACCCAGGGGGTGTCGGCCGTCTCCTGGGACCGGCCGTCCTTGGCCACCGCGACCACGTAGTCCTGCCACAGCGTGAAGGTCACGGCGTCACCCGGCCGCAGGTCCTTGAGCAGGGGACCGGGCGCGCCCGTGTCGACGTCGCCCGAGGCCTCCCCCAGGCCCCTGAGGCGCACTGAGAATTCGTCGTACTCAGCCTCGTCCCTGATCACCGTTCTCACGACGGTCGCCGTCACCTCACGGAGGCAGTCCTCGGCCCCGCCTGTGGAAGCGGGGCACGGAGAGGCCGCGGCATACGCCCGCTCGTCGTCGATCAGCTCCGGCACCACGCCCAGGAGAATCGCCCCCGCGAGCAGGATCACCACGAGGCCCAGAAGGGCCGCGGAGGCACCCCGTGCCTGGTGCCAGACCGTACGTCGACGTACGGAGGCCGAAGCCGTCGGCAGGGTGAGACGCGGCGGGCCGTCAGACATTCGGCCTCCCCGCTCGAACCGCTCGCGCCTGTGCGGTCACCGTGAAGACGGCGACGGCCACCGAAGCCCCGGGTCCGGTGGCGAGCGGATCCCCCACGGCCCGGCCCGCCGCAGACCGGAGAAGCTCCACGGTGCCGAGGACGACGGAACCGGAGCAGTCGGCAAGCGCCGCGTCCGCCGCACTGATGGCTGCCATCGGCGAAACCGGCGACTGGGCCCGCCGACGTTGGAAGGCCCGGCGTCACCCACCGGAGAAGCGCGACACCTCCTCTGGCCCCCTGACGGAAGCCCGTGCCACAACGTGCCAGTAGGAGCAGTAAACAGCGGTCACCAGAGGGGCCGACGAGTCCACTCCTACATCGCTCCCGACCATCTTCTCGGCAGGTCAGAGGCTATGCAGGCCCTCGAACGCCGGGTGATTCCCAAGCTTGTAGCGCGGGTTCGATTCCCGTCATCCGCTCCACGG
This sequence comes from Streptomyces cinereoruber, assembly GCF_009299385.1. Lineage (NCBI taxonomy): Bacteria > Bacillati > Actinomycetota > Actinomycetes > Kitasatosporales > Streptomycetaceae > Streptomyces > Streptomyces cinereoruber. The sequence continues at coordinate 3,747,888 of NZ_CP023693.1, forward strand.
CAAAGCCCCAGGTCAGCGACCTGGGGCTTTCTCATGGGCACGCGATGACGCGTGCGATGCCCGCCCACCCGGCGGAGGGCAGGTTCCCACCCACGACCAGGACGGCGAGGACGGCCGACACGGGGGGCGGTGTTGCCGTGTCGGGCTCTGTCGCTGTCGCGGAGACCCATGTCCCCAAAGAGCGTTCGGCTCCGGCCAGGTCAGCGACGCGGCCCTGACCCGGGGCCGCAGCCTGCTTTCAGGCGGGCCTGACGACGTCCAGCCGTTCGGGCGACGGATCGTATCCGGCCGCCTTGTACGTGGCGACGGCGCCGACGTTCGAGCTCTCGGCGGCGACGAGCGCGCTGGAAGCACCCATCTCGCGCAGCATCGCCGCAGCGGCGACGCTGATCGCCGTCCCGTGGCCGCGACCGCGATGGTCGGCGTGGACACCCATCGGCTCCAGAAGACCTGGCCTTCCTGGTCCGGCCGACCAGACCGTCGCGGCGGCCACCGCGTTGTCCTGGTCGTCGTAGCCGATCAGGCAGCGGGCATCGGCGTACACCGGCCCGGCCGCCAGGACGTGCCAGACCTCCTCGGTGAACACCGGGCTGCCGAACGCCGAGCGGTGCACCGCGGTCCGCGTTGCCGCCGTCTGCGGACCGGCCACCTCGATACGCAGCCCAGAGTCCTCCACCGGCTTGGAGAGGTCGCGGCGCAGCGGCGTCCACGGCTCGTCCAGGTTCCAGCCCGCCTCCAGGAGTACCTCGCGGAGCAGGGCTCCGTCGGGGACCTCAAGACCGACTTTCCCGGGTGGCAGGACCCTGCGCTCCGGATCATCGAGGTCCGCCAGCAGCTGACGTGCCAGGGCCTCGTTCTGTCGCAGGTCCGGCGCGGTCGTAAGTCGCAGCACATCGGGGCCGTCCAGGTAACCGACGGCAATGATCCGCCCGTCCGCGCTCCAGGTGCGTACGGCACCCGCCAGCTTCTCCGCGCCCAGGGCCCAGGCCCAGCCGAGGTCCCCCGGGTGGAGCTGCAGCGGCGTCCGGTCGTCCTGCCATGCGCGGAGCGCGTCCACGGCCCCGGTCAGCTCGTCGACGCCGGGCTCGTTCAAAACGATCGTCATATCCCCCGTACCCCACACCACTGCGGTAACCGGTCGCACCCGATTTTTCACCGAACCAGTATTCCCACAGGTCAGATGCCCTTGGTCCATCCAAGTGCCGAGTGATTCCCAAGCTCGTGGCGCGGGTTCGATTCCCGTCATCCGCTCTTGTGTGAAGCCCCGGACCACTGGCCCGGGGCTTCTTCGCTGTCCGAGTCCGTCCAGGAGCCGCGCACCACGCGTGCGCCACACGCTCTCCGTGGCGTCCGTCCTGCGGCCTTCTCGCGGACCGCCCGCGTCGCCCCGTCGAGGCCGGCCACCGCTCCCCCACCCCTCGCGATCCGGGCCCCGGACAGGACGCCTCGAGCCCGCGTGCCCGCGCGAGGTCCGCCCCCGGCCGTCCGTGCGCCCGGTCGTCGCCCTCGTACGCCGACGGGACGCTCCGACACCGGGGCCCACGGGCGAGATCAGGCTCCCGACGGAGCGTCATGACCGTTGGACGGCGAGGAAGACGGCTGCGCAGTGGGCGGCGAAGGCTGCCACGGTCAGCGCGTGGAAGACCTCGTGGAAGCCGAACCAGCGGGGCGAGGGATCGGGGCGCCGGAGGGCGTAGACGACCGCGCCCGCGCTGTAGAGAAGGCCGCCGGTCACGATCAGGGAGACCACGGCCGCCCCGCCACCCCGCAGGAAGTCGGGCAGGTACCCCACGGGTGCCCAACCCAGGGCCAGGTAGCAGGGGGTGTACAGCCAACGGGGAGCCCCGACCCACAGGACGCGGAAGGTGATGCCGGCCAGCGCGCCCGTCCACACGGTCCACAACAGGACGGACCACTGGTCGGGAGAGAGCAGGAGGACGGCGAGCGGGGTGCACGTGCCGGCGATGATCAGGAAGATGTTGGCGTGGTCGAGGCGACGCAGAACGGCCTCGCCGGGCGGCCCCCAGGTGCCGAGGTGGTAGACGGCACTGGTCCCGAACAACAGCCAGGCCGTGGCGGAGTACACGGTGCAGGCCAGCACGGCCCGCGGCTCCCCCGCACGGCAGATGAGGACGATGCCCGCCACCAGCGACACGGGGACCATGCCGGCGTGGAGCCAGCCGCGCAGCCTCGGCTTGGCCTGTTCCGCAAGCTCGGCGGCCAGTTCGGCCGGACCGGCGGCGGGACGGGCGCCCTCGGCGGCACCGTCGTGACGTGGTCCGGGGGCGGGACCGGCCGGCCCGTGCCCCACGGCCGCCGGTGCGGAAGGGCCACTGCCGGCTTCGGCGCCATCTGGGGACACCGCCTCCTCCGGTCCCGAACCGGTCCGTCGGGGATCGCGGGCGACCATGTGCACATCGTAGGAGCCCGCCCGGAGGAGATCCCGGAACCCCACCCCGCGGCACTCCGCTTGACGAGCTCCGGCCCCGCAGGCGGCTCCCCGCCGTCGAAGCGCGTCGGGCCGACCGGCCGGGTCGGGGCGGACGCCTGGGAACCGCCCGGCGGAAACCCTTTCGCCGGGAACCACTCGTCCGGCCGCGGGGCGCAGTAGGCTGGGATTACCGGAAGTAACTCGCACATCCGCCGCCATGCGGACGTCGTTTCCGGCGATCAAGACACTGGGCCGCTCCGCGGAGCGGCCCAGGAATGGGTCCGCGATCATGAGCACCATCGCTCCGCCGCTCCCGGCACGTCTGGCCCTGACGCCGGGGACCACCCCCGCCTTGTTGGACGGCGCCTGGTGGCCCCGCTCACGCGATCTGGCAGTCGAGCTTCCGTCGCTGGTCGACGCGGTGCGGGACCGCTTCGGGCGCATCACGCGCGTCACGGTGAACCCCGCCCGCTGGCCCGTCGTCCCCCACAAGGTCCCCGCCACCGGGCACACCGTGCACGTGGGCTGGTTCACCGAACAGGACCCCGACAAGATGATCCTGCTCTCCTACGCCGTCGGCCGCTGCGACCTGCTGGTGATCCCGCCCGGGACCGAACCCGCCGCGGCAGCCCGGCTCATGGCCGCCGCCACCGTCCCCGGCGGCGTCCTCACCGCCGGCGCACTGCTGTCCGGCGAAGCCGCGGCCGGCCGCGGCGCACGGGACGCCCGAAGCCGCGAGGACTCCTGGGAGACCGATGGCGGGGCCGCCCCGCCGGTCCTCCGGCACCCGGTCGTCGGGGCACGGATGATCTCCTTGCCGGGAAACGTGCGGAGGTGACGACGTGGAGATCCTGATCACGCTCGCGGCGGGAGCCGCCCTGATCGTGCTCGGCCTGTTCCTGATCCACCGGCTCAACGCCCAGCACGACGCGCGCATCGCGGCCCACCGCTTCGGCGATCCCTTCCCGGCCGTCGCCCGGCCACCGGGTCACAGCACCCGCGGTTTGTCGGGACAGGCGCCCGGCCGCAGACGCACGGGCATCCGGTCCTGACCCTCGAACCACTCCTCCGGCCGAAGGCCGCGGGCGGTGCATCCAGCACCCGGGACGACCCGCCCGGCGGCCCGCTCCACCTTTCGTCACCAACCCACCCGAAGTCATGCAATGGAACCAGGATCGAGCACTCTCACGTGCGGCGATCCGGAAGGGCGGCCCTGGCGTAGTGAATGCGCCGGGGCCGTTGTGACGACCGCCGCCGCGAGGTTCCCGCGTCCACGAACCGAGGCACACCATGGTCCTCCTCATTCTCCTGCTGATCGCCGCGATCACGCTGATCGTCATCGGCGCGGCCGTCGACGGGATGCTGTACCTGGCATCCATCGGCACGCTCCTCCTCGTCGTGGGTGCCCTCTACCTCGCCGTGAGGTCGGTACTGCACCGCCGGCGCCCGGCGCACTGAGGCCCTCTCCCCACCGCCGGCCCCCCGGACCGAGCGCGACGCGTGGCCGGGCCGACGGGCACGCGCACCGGTCGCGCGCCCTCGTCCGCTCTCGTACGAAGCCCCGGGTCGGGCGGCCCGGGGTCTCGCCCTCACCCGGGCCCCTCCAACCGTCACCGGGCCGCGTGACGGCAGGCGGAGCGGCAGGAGCACAGGGCCCGGTCTCCTTTCGCGGTCCGGGTCATGACGGTTCCTCGGGCCCGGTCGTCGGGGAGGGAAGGACGGCGACGAGGATCTCGGCGGCCCGCGCCACGTTGTCGGCACGGACCGCACGGGCCATGGCCGTGCGCGCGGCCTCGGGCTCGGTGTCCGGCGGCACCACCATCAGCGCGAAGTGGTCCTCGTCGCCACGGGTGATGAGGACGGTGTCGTCGCCGACGGGGAAGGAGTCGAAGTGGACGACCCGGCCGTCGACGGTCAGACGGGTCGGGATGCCGTTCCAGGCGGAGGCGTCCAGGCCGACCCGGGTGAGGGGGCCGAGGTGCTCGGTCAGGGCGGTGACCAAGGGCGGGAACTCCCGTTCGACGTCGCGCGTGCGCGGCCACCACGCGCCGTCGAGGAGGCCCTGCCGGGACCGCGTCGTCTCCAGGCGGAGCAGGGCGGTGCCCGGCCGGACGGCACGGTGGACCTCGTCGGGCAGGAGGAGCGGGGACGTGGGGGAAGTGCCTGCGTCGGTCATGACCGGTCCGCCTGTCTGCAGGAGGTCGCTGCCGCCCGGGGTGTGACCGCGACGGGTGCGGACCGGCGGTGCGGGGCCTCGTTTCCTTCACCGTACTCCGGGGGTTCCGCGCGTGCGCCGCTCCGTCGACGCAGGAGGTCGGCACCACCGGGGACGTACGGTGGACGTACCGGGAAGCGCGCCAGGCCCGCTCCGGGCGCTCGCGGACGCGTCCCGGGCGAAAGGACGGTGCCCGCCGTGGAGCACAACGACCCCGAAGCCCTGCCGGCCCCCGGACACGCCGAGGTGCGCGTCGTCGCCGCCACCCCGGACGCCGCCCGCGCGGTGGCGGAGGTCCTCCGCCACTGCTTCGCAGGCGGCGAGCAGCGCAGCTACCCCGCTCCGGACGGAGGCGTCCGCCTCCACCTCACCGTCGACACCACTCGCACCGCCGGCCCGGCCCGGTCCTGGCTCTCCACCAGCAGGCCCCCGAGCGGCACCGGCCCCCACTCCGAGGAACCCTGACCGGTTCCCGACGGCAGGACGGTACGACGCCCTCCCCCCGACGGGTACGCGTGGCGGCCCCGGCCGCCGTGCAGCATCCTGAAAGCCGCACCACGGTGCCGCCGGAACCGCACACCGGCGTCGGCCCCGGTCGTCGCCCCGCCGCCCGTCTGGAGGCCCCGGATGACCGTCGGACGGTACGAGCACGGGGGCCCCGACCGCTCGGAAGGCTTCGGGGAGGCGCTGCTGGGCGGGCTCCTGGACCGCGCGCACGAGCTGCCGCCCGACCGGGTCGGGCCCGCCGTCGCCGACCTGCTGGCCCGGCTCGGGGGCCGGGAGTCGCAGATCCTGCTCCAGGACTACGGGCAGCAGAGGCTGGTGCCCCTTCCCGGGGAAGGCCTGGCGGGCGGCGAGCCGCTGCCGGTCGACCACTCGGATGCCGGCCGGTGCTTCCTCACCTCACGCCCGGTCGAGACCGCGTCGGCCGAGGGGGTACGGGTCCACCTGCCCCTGCTGGACGGCGGCGACCAGGCCGGGGTCCTGGCCGTCACCCTGGACGCGGTCGACGACGACGACCGCCGCATCCTGCGCAGGGTCGCGGGTCTGGTCGCCGACCTGTTGCAGACCAAGAACGGCTACACCGACCTCTTCTTCCGCACCCGCCGCGGCGAACCGATGAGCGTCGCCGCGGAGATCCAGTGGTCGCTCCTGCCGCCGCTGGCCATGTCGATGCCCCGCGTCGCGGTCGCCGGGGTCCTGGAACCCGCCTACGACGTGGCCGGCGACAGCTTCGACTACGCCCTGAACGGCGATGCCCTCCACCTCGCCGTGATCGACGCGATGGGACACGGCCTGGACGCGGCGACCATGGCGACCGTGGCCATCGGCGCGTACCGGCACGCCCGCCGGATCAGCGTCGAGCTGTCCGAGATCTACCTCTTCATGGACCGGGCCGTGGCCGAGCAGTTCGCCCCCGACCACTTCGTCACCGCGCAGATGATGCGGCTGGACACGGACACCGGCCGTCTCCAGTGGGTCAACGCCGGGCATCCCGCCCCCATGCTGGTCCGCGAGCACCGCGTCGTACGCCGCCTGGACAGTCCCACGACCCTCCCCGTCGGCTTCGGAGGGGACCAGCCGCAGATCGGCGAAGTGACGCTCGAACCCGGCGACCGCGTCCTCTGCTTCACCGACGGCCTGGTCGAGGAGCACGAGAGCGGACGGGAACAGTTCGGCGAGGACCGGTTGATCGACTGCGTCCACCGACTGGACCGGGCCGACCGGAGCGTCCGTGCCGTGGCGCGCGACCTGTCCCACACGCTCGTACGCGCCCGTGACGGGGCCACCACCGACGACGCGACGCTCGTCCTCGTCGAATGGCGTGGATGACGGAAACCCTCGTGTCAGGCGGCGCGGCCGCGAGGAGGGACCCGGTCGTACGCCCTCGCCGGGCTCCTGCGCGGAGTGCGTCGGAGGTGCCGGGAGCGCCTCGTACGTACCCCTCACGGAAGCCCGGGGACGGGTCGGCCTCATGACCGGCACCCACCTCCCACCCGCCCGGCACGCCCGGTGCCGACACCGCGAGCCTCCCCGGCCGGCCCGCCGGACGGCGCCCGGTGGCCGTACTCGCGCGATCTCGCCGCCGAACCGCCCCCTGTCGGGAAACCGTCCGGCCGCCGCGTCCCGTTCGCCTCCGGCACCGTGCCCCGGCCGTGCCCTTCAAGGCGGTGAACAGCGGTCAACAGGGGTGCTCGGGGAGTGTTCGAGGGCATTCGAAAAGCCGTCTCGGAGCACGTTTTCGCAGCTCGAGCCAGGGTTGGCCAAGTCGAGTGACGGTGATTCCCAAGCTTATGGCGCGGGTTCGATTCCCGTCATCCGCTCGTAGAGACGAAGCCCCAGGTCAGAGACCTGGGGCTTCGTCGTTGTCCAGACCTCTCCGGGCGTCACGCGCCGGGGTGGCCGGGAGCGGTCAGAACTCCAGCACCTCGCGGTCGAGCGGATAGCGGGCGTGGTGGGGGCCGTCGTACGGGGAGGGCGTGATGGGGAGGACGCCGGTGGGTTGGATGCCCAGGTTGTCGTCCCAGATCCGGGGTTCGACCTGTCCGACGACGCGGAACTTCCGGAAGGTGAACGGCGGGCTGTCGGTCGGGAAGAACTCGGGCGTGGTCATCACCTGGAAGTGCAGGTGCGGGGTGGTCGAGTTGCCGCTGTTGCCGATCAGCCCGAGGACCCGGCCGGGTTCGACGTGGTCGCCTTCCCGGACCTCGATCGAGCCGGGCGTCAGGTGGGCGTAGAGCAGGTAGCGGCCGGGCGCGACCTCCACGGTGACGTGGTTGCCGACGGTCTCCTCGATCGGCGGGACCGGCGGCGTGACGGGCGGCGTGTTGTCCGGGATCCCGTCCTGGACCTCCACCACCCTGCCGCCGGCCGCCGCCACGACGGGCTGCCGGTAGCTCAGGTAGCTGGCGAGCCGCGCGGGGTCGCCCTCCCAGGTCTGCCCCTGCTCGCCGACCCGGTACCAGTCGATCGCGAAGCGCTGCGGCACGTAGAAGCGGCCGTTGATCGGGCCGAGGCCGCGCCGGTGGTGGGTGTTGCCGCAGCACGACTCGCTGGAGTACCAGGTGCCGGGACGGACCGGCGCGTCCAGGTTCAGCGGCTCGGTGCGGTCGGTCGGGGTGATCTGGACCGTCTCCTCGAAGGGGGAGGGGCCGGAGGCGGTGAGGACGGCGCCCGAGAGGTGGTGTTCGAGGACCCTGGGCACCCGCTGACCGCGGTCGAGGACCAGGTCGAGCCAGACGACCCACTGCTGGGAGCCCGGGATGACGGTCGGCACCGGCCCCGGCGGCGCCGGGGTGTACCCGTCCGCACCCGGCAGGGGGTCGCCCACCGGGTTGGCGGCATCGGCCAGCGCCTGCCCGCTCAGCGAGCCCACCACCCGGCGCGTGCGGACGTCCCGGACCTCGACGCGGTCGAGCCTCACCCGTGCGCTGCTGGGCAGCGCGTTCGTGGTGAGCAGCTCGTACGAGAGGTGCGTCTTGCCGTCCGTGGCGCGGAACGGCGCCGGCTCGGTCATCACGGCCGCCGTCAAGGGCGTGAACTGGGGGCCGGGCGCCGGTGCGGTCGGGCCGGTGCCGTATCCGGGGGCCGACGAGGCCGTCAGCATGCCGACCGCGAGCGCGGCGGCGGCGAGCCCGCGACGTAGCGGGCCGCGGCCGGTGCGGTTACGAGGGTGGCGCTCTGCCATGGTGCTCTTCCCGTCGTCGGGTCCGGAACCGTGAAGGGCACCGGCACGCCCCACGCCGAGGCGCAGGCCCATGTAATCCGGCCGAGCGGCGCTTCCGGCAAACGGCGCCGGGGCCGGTGCCGAACTACACCCGTCCAGCCGCACCGGACCGCCGAGCGGGAGCCGGCACGTGCCCCGTCCGCGCCCTCCAAGATGGACGGCCGAAGCAGCGGTGATTCCCCAGCTTGTGGCGCGGATTCGATTCCCGTCATCCGCTCGTAGAGACGAAGCCCCAGGTCAGAGACCTGGGGCTTCGCCGTCGTGCGAGAAGCTCAGGGTCCTGGGCAACACCGGTGCGGGCCGGTCGGCCCGGTGTCGAAGTGGCACTCCGTCCACGCGGGTAGACTCTTTGTCACGGAATGGCCTCGCGCCAGGGCGGGACCGACCATCCTGGCCGCTGTGCGCAGGGTTGGCCGGGACTGCGGACGTACGGGGGCGACGCGATGGGATCGGACATGTCCGGGCTGGGGCTGTCCGCCCCTGAAGAGGCCGTGTACCGGCACTTCCTGAGGAATCCGGACACCTCCGACGACGAGATCCACACCCTGCTGGGTCTGGATCGGCGCGAGGTGGACGCGAGCGTGCGCCGCCTGTGCGCGCTGGGGGTGCTGAACCGCACCGGACCGGGCGCGCTCGCGGCCGCGGACCCGGAGACCACCGTGGACCGCCTCACCGACTTGTGTCTGCGGGAGCTCCACAGGGAGCTCGCCCGGGTCACGCAAGCCCGGCACCTGGTCGCCGAGTTGCGCCGGGAGCAGCCCAGGGAGGCGGTTTCCGCTCCGCGCATCGAGCGGCTGGCGGACGTCGAGCGCATCCGCGCCCGGATCGACGACCTCGCCTTCTTCGCGCGCGAGGAGATCCTCTCGGTCGAACCGCACGTCGAGCTGACGCCCGAGAACATCGCCCACGCCCGTCCCCTCGACCAGCGCTGCCTGCGGCGCGGCGTGCGGATCCGAAGCGTCGTACCGCGCATGGCACTCGGCCATCCGCCCACCGTCGGCTACCTGCGCGAACTCGCCTCGCAGGGCGCGCAGATCCGGGTCGCGCAGGCCGTCACCGAGCGTGTCCTCGTCTACGACCGCAGCACCGCCCTGGTGCCCGTGGACCCTGATGACACCGCGCGCGGCGCACTGCTCGTTCGTGAGGACGGTCTCGTCGCCCATGTGCTCGCCCTGTTCGAGAAGATCTGGAGCGAGGCGGAGCCCCTTCCGTCGCACGACGGGGACGGCGACGGTCCCGACCGGCCGACCGAGCTGGAACGGCGCGTCCTGGAATCGATGTGCCGGGTCAGCAAGGACGAGATCGGCGCCCGCGAACTCGGCATCTCCGTCCGCAGCTACCGGCGCCACGTGGCTGACCTGATGCAGCTGCTCGGCGCGGTGGGACGGCCGCAGGCCGCTCTGCTGGCTCGCGAGCGTGGCTGGATCTGACCTCTCACTCGTGAGCGTCGGCCAGGGACCAGCCGCGCAGCGCGCGGTCCCGCAGCGCCCCGGTCACGGCCGCGCGCGCCGCGTCCGGACCGGCCCCGACCCGCAGCGTGATCCGGTCCGCCGACACCCGTGCGGAGCAGGGCCAGTCCGGTGGCAGCAGGGCCAACAGGCGGATCACCGTCAGGGGAGCGGCGGGCGAGTTCGCGGCCAGGCGCACGACACGGACCTCCACCTCGGAGCCGCTGTTCCCGCCGCTCATGACGCCGGGCCGAGAACCGGAGGCGTACGGATGCCGAACTCGTTCCGCAGGGCGGAGCGCGCGGCCCAGTAGCCGGACATGCCGTGCACGCCGGGTCCGGGCGATGTGGACGCCGAGCAGAGGTACACCCCGCGCAGCGGAGTCCGGTAGGGGTCGAACCGGGGCACGGGGCGCAGCAGGGACTGGGTGAGCGTGATGGCCCCCGCCAGGATGTCGCCGCCCACGTAGTTCGGGTTGTACGCCTCGAGGTCCGCGGCGGTGACGGCCCGCTCGGCCAGGACCGTGTCCGCGAAGCCGGGAGCGTGCCGCTCGATCGCGGCCCGGATCATCGGCAGCGGATCACGCGTGTCGCCGTTGGGCACGTGCGCGTAAGCCCAGACCGGCCGCCTGCCCCGCACCTCCCGTCCGGGGTCGGTGACGGCGGGATCGACGAGCATGACGAACGGTTCGTCGGTCGGGACACCGCGCGCCGCGAGGGTCTCCTGCCGCAGCATCGTGGCACGGTTGCCACCGAGGTGAACCGTGCCCGCGCGGCCGACCTCGGGGTCGAGCCACGGGATCGGCGCGGAGACCAGGAAGTCCGCCTTCGCCGCGCCGGGGCCGTACCGGAAGCGCGCCAGGGCCTTCGCGTAGCGGGTCGGCAACCTGTCCTCGGCGAGGGCGAGGAACCCCTTCGGCGCCACGTCCAGCAGGACGGCCCGTGCGCCCCGCAGCTCCCGCAGGTCGGCGACGGGCGCTCCGGTCCGGATACGGCCGCCGTGCGCCACCAGGTCGTCGGCGAGTGCGCGGGCGATGACGGTGCTGCCGCCCTTCGGCAGGGGCCACCCCGTGCTGTGGCCGAGGTGCCCGAGCAGCACGGCTGTCGCACCGGAGGCGAGGCTGGGCAGCCGCCCGACCGCATGCGCGGCCACGCCGGTCAGCAGCGCGGACGCCTCCTCGGTCGCGAACCCGTGGAAGGAGCTGCCGTGACGCAGGACGCGCGACGCCAGCAGGGCCGGGGCGGCGAGGTCGTCGGGCCGGGACCGCTGCCCGGACAGCACGAAGTCGACGACGCCCGTACTGTGCGCGACCAGGGGCTCCATGAGCCTGCGCCACCGGGCGCCGTCGGCGCCGAGTCCGGCACAGGTGGCCGCGAGGTCGCGGTGTGCCAGTGCGGCGGGCCGCCCGTCGAGGGGTTGGGCGTAGGAGATCGGAGGGTGGAGCAGTTCCACCCCTCGGGCAGCGAGGTCGAACTCGCGGAAGAACCGCGAGGCGGGGGCCATGGGGTGCACCGCGGCGCAGATGTCGTGCACGACCTCGCTGTCGAAGAGCGGGGCGGTGCGCAGCCCGCCGCCGATGTCATCGGCACGTTCGCGGATTTCGACGCGCAGACCGGCGCGTGCCATGGTGACCGCGGCGGCGAGCCCGTTGGGGCCGCTGCCGACGACGGTGACGTCGACGGCCGTCATCCGGTTGCCGTCATCTCGGGGTCTCCTCGGTCCCGCGGGGCCTTCTTCGCCTCGGCGAGCGGCTTCGGCCCGACCCGGTCCGTCCGGCCGGGCCGGCCGCCGAGCCGGTGCACGACCGCCCGGACGGCCGTGCCGGCGGGGTTCCGGTGAGCGCCTCGGTGAGGGAGCCGATCTCCACGTACGCGTCCGGGTCGTGGCCGTGCTCGGCCCGTACGGAGCCGGTGCCGGAGGTCGCGCGCATCGGGGCGGGGCGCGGGAACCGCCTCATCCGCCGGTCCATTTCCGCAGCAGCGCCCGACGCTCGGGCGGCTTCGGGGTCGTATCGCCCGCGCCCCCTGCCCACCTCGTGAGCGTCCGGGGAGACGCGTCGCCGTCGACGAACCGGGCGAGGAGGTCCTGGGAGAGGGTGAACTCCTCCTCGTCGTACGCACCGGCGGCGGCCGAGTGGACGGACAACTCCTCCGTACCGGACGCGGTTTCGAGCCGCAGCAGCATCTCCGGCGGTTCGCCGACGCCGCCCAGTGCCGCCGTGAGCACGGCCTCCACGGCGAGCGCCAGCCGCCGGCGGGAGACGCCGCGCACCGGGGCGCCCTCGACGGTCGCGGAGCGCAGTTCCTCCCACGTCCACGTCCGGTGGTCACCGGCCTCGCGGGCCTCCACGCCCTGCTCGGTCAGCCGCACCCCGCGGCCCTCGGTGCCCGGCGGGGCACCCACGTACACCGCGTCCGCGGTGATCCAGAACAGTCCGACCATCGCCACAGTTGACTCCCGTTCGTGTCGTACGCCCCGTCCGGGCGATCAGCCAGCATTCTCGGCGGAGGCCGTCCGCGTCGCCGTGACGGCGGACCGTTCCGGCCGTCCGGCCCGTTCCCGTACGGCCGCCGTGACGCGGTCGCGGACCCGGCCCGCCAGTCGGATCCCCGCGGAGAGCGGCCGGCTCAGGAAGATCAGGTCGCAGGCCACCATGGTGAGGGCGAACCCGGTGAGCCCCATGAAGAAGGCGATCGACAGGTGGAAGCCGATCGACGCCACGGCCGCCCAGGGGCGTAGCTTCGGTACGAGCACTCCCAGGGGGAAGTAGACCAGGAACAGGGTGGTGGCGTAGGTGCCGCCGATCACCAGCAGATCGTTCCCGTACACCAGCCGTGAGAATCCCGGGAGTTCGAACTCCGGGATGCGCATGATGTAGAAGAGCGCCGTGCCGTCCTGCCACAGTTTGCCCTGCACCTTGTAGAGGCCGCTGGTGACGTACACGAGGCAGATCTGCGCCGCGACGGCGAGCACGCCCAGGTTGTGCAACGGGGTCTGTGCGGCGCGCAGCCCGGCGGGCAGCCGGTCCTTGACCCGCCCGGCCAGGCCGCTCGTCAGGGAGAGCCTGTCGTAGCAGCGGGTCAGCATCAGCATGGGGATGACGAGGTACGCCAGGTTGTCGCCGCCGTCGAGCAGGAACTGGTTCCGTTGGTAGACCGACCACAGGAACACCCCGTGCAGGGCGAGCACCGGTCGTCCTCCGACGCCCAGCGTGACCCCGAGCGCCAGCAGCATGCCGAGGTGGAAGACCAGCTCGAACCAGGCCGTCGAGGTGCTGACCGCGTAGAGGCTGAAGGTGTCCGTCTCGTCCAGGACGGTGAGGAAACGGCTCCAGGACTCGACGCCCGAGGGGCCGAAGAGATAGTGCCGATCGGCGTACTGCGAGGCGTAGAACATGAAGCCGACGAAGCCGAGCAGGACCCGCGTGCCGGAGACTCCCAGGACGGCGAACGACGTGGAGCCGATCCGGTCCAGCGAGGTCAGGGAACGGCTCGCCCGGGCGCGCAGGCGCGCGCGAAGTGAGGTGATCACCGCAGCTCGTCCGCCTTCAGCCAGTCGAAGTCCTGCACCTGCACCGTGTCCTCGCCGGCCTTCGCCGGGGCGTTGCGCTTCGACCAGGGCGGCAGTTCGCGCACGTACATGCGCACCTGGATCCGCTGGGGATCACCGCCGCAGGCGTCGGGCATCTGGGTCAGTGAGTAACGGGAAAGGAAGCGGACCGCGTTGTCCTGCGCCTTCTGCTCCTCCGGCATCAGGCGGACCTCGCCCCCACCGTCCTTCCGGTCCTTCCGGTCCTTCGCGATGTCGTCCTCGTGCTTCTCCCGCAGCCGGTCGAGCAGCGGGTCGGTCGCGTTGATGGACTGCATCGGCGCGGAGACCAACCGTGACATGCGGGAGGGGAAGAACCTGCTCTCCTGTGCCTCGCGCACGTAGGTGGTGGTGACGTCGTGGTAGTCGGTGACGCTCCCGTCCCGGCACTGGGCCCGGGCCAGCACGCCACGGTCGTCGGCGAGCGGGTCCGGCGCGAAGAGCATCCAGTTCTGTGCGAAGTAGGGGTTCAGGTAGCCCTTCACCTCGTCGAAGTGCCGGACCTTCAACGGGGTGGCGGGGGCCTGGGAGAAGGCGGCGAGGGCGAAGTGAAGGCCCAGGAGGGCGGCGCCGCCGAGCAGCACCGCCCTCCTGGTCACGAGGTGACTCGTCACTTGTCGAAGACCTCTTCGACGGACGGCGCGCCCTTGCTGGTGGTGTCCGCCGGGGCGGAACCGAGGCTCGCGATCCGGACCACGTTGCCGACCTGGCTGCGGATGGCCTGGGTGCCGGCCAGTGCCTTGCCGTGGACGACCGCGGCCTTGGCCACGGAACCGATCCACATCGGCTTCATGTCGATCTCCGGCTCGGCCGTCTGAGCGGCGGAGGCGGTCACCAACGGTGCCGCGGCCTGGGCAGGGGCCTGCATGGCGAGCAGGGCGGCGACGCCGCCGAGAACCACACCGGCACCGGCAATTGCCTTCTTCACTGTCTTCTCCCGTTGTTTTTTCTTCCGGTCCGTCGGTTCACTGCCAGCCGTTGACCGGCGTGCACAGCCGGTTGACGGGCAGCGGCAGCACGCGGTCGCCCGTGTGCTTCTCGCACAATCTCTTGAGCGCCCGCCCCACCAGGTCGTGCGAAGCGTTTTCCCGTGTTGACGCCGACGGCACGGGCCGATGCTCCGCGGTGGCACCGGCCGTACCTGTCGATCCCCAGACGATGGCCGCGGACACGGCCAAGACGATGACCGGCCTGACGTGAACCGAACGGCGCCTGGATTGGGCGTTCACTTGCTTCCCCCTTGGCCTGACGGGTCGTTCCGACAAGGAAGACGATGCCATCGGGACAGCAGCGTCGGGCCTGTTGGACATGTCAGCTTCCTGCACGGGCCCTGCACTTTCCTGCCGCGCCGCCGCACTGGCCCCGGCCGTTCGGCTCACACCGCCGAGGGCGACCTGCGGCCTTGGACGGGTCGCGCCCTCCAGGCGGGCCGGCGACCAGATGCTCGTCCTCCTCCTTGCGGGCGCGCGCCACGGCCCGGACCTCGTTCCCGTAGAGGCGGTGAACAGCGGACGGCAGAGGCAGCCCACGCCAACTCCTCTTGATTCACTGGGGAGTTGGGGTTAGGGTCTACGGCGACATCGCGTGTCGGTCACCGGCTGGGTGAGGCATGGAGGTGTCGGGACATGCCTTCGGAGGCATTCCTTGTCAGTCGATTTGAATCACACGATCGTCCACGCCCGGGACAACCGGGAGTCCGCCGAGTTCTTCGCGGACCTTCTCCGTCTTGAGATCACCGCCGAATGGGGTCCGTTCATCGCGGTCGCCCTGGGCAACGGCGTCACCCTGGACTTCGCCACCGTCCCCGCGGACAGCATCACCCCCCAGCACTACGCCTTCCTGATCTCCGAGGAGGAGTTCGACTCGGCGTACGCGCAGATCAGACAGCGCGGCATCGAGCACTACGCCGACCCCCACCGGAAGCAGCCCGGCACGGTCAACCACAACGACGGTGGCCGCGGCGTGTACTTCATGGACCCGGCGGGGCACGCCATGGAACTCATCACCGTGCCGTACGGCGGCTGGACCTCGTAACCGCACGCCCCGAGGACCGCACCCCATCGCGGAGTGCGGTCCTCGGCCGCAGTCCGGCCCCCTTCCGCCGCAGCCCGGTCACACCCCTCCCCAGGAGCAGCACTTTGTCACCCGATCCGGCAGCGCTACGACGACGCCGGCATCGACCGGTTGCGGCGCGCCGCCTGGTGGGACTGGCCCTCCGACCTCGTCACCGAGCACGCCCGCACCATCATGGCCGGAACACCGGCCGACATCGCCCGCATCGCCACCGAACACGGATGGGACAAGTCCCTTTGAACCATGTGCCCCAGGTGTCCATCGAAGAGCACGCGGTGGCCGACCCCGCGGCCGGACCCTACGCCCTCACCACGGGACCGGACGGCGCCCTGTGGTTCACCCTCGTCCACGGCGACCGGATCGGGCGCCTCGTCCCCGGCCGGGAGCCGACGAGCCACCGCCTCGCCCCCGACAGCGGGCCGACCGTCATCACCCCCGGCCCCGACGGCGCCCTGTGGACCGCGCTGGAGATCGGCGCACTCGCCCGCGTCGCCCCGGCGGACAGCACCCCCTGAGCGGACTGCTCCCCCTTTCCCGCGTCGTCGGCAGTGGCCGCCCGCGCGGTGGCCCGCTGCCTCGCCCCGGGCCCGCCGGGGCTCTCGCCGTACCGCGAACCGGGCCTGAGCGACGGTGTGCCGAAGGCGGGCGGGGCGGTACCGACCGGTGTCCGCGCGGAGGAGTCCGCCGCGGGTCTCCGCGTCACCGGGGCGTGCGCACCGGACCGGTGGAGGGCTTGCTCATGGCCGGGCCCCGGCGGTGAGGAAGGACGTCAGGGCGGGGGCGAGGAGGTGCGGGGCGATGTCGTGTTCCTGGCCGGGGAAGACCTGGAGGGTGAAGTTCCCGCCGAGCGCGGCGAGTTCCCGCGCGCCGGTGAGCATGTGGGGCGCGCCCGCGTCGCCGCTGCCGACGAGGACGGGGATCGTCACCGTACGCCAGCGGTCGCCTGAGAGGGGGCGGCCGGACATGGTCTCGCCCATGATCCGTCCGTCGTGGGGCAGCGTGGGGGCGGTGGCCTCCATGTCGGCCCAGAAGGGTGCCTGCCGCATGCCCTCGACGGCCTCGGCCGGCAGGCCCACGGCCGCGGTCATGAAGTAGGCCACCGCGTCGCCGTACGCGCCCCGCTCCACGAGCCCTTCCAGGTGGGCCACGTAGTCGGCGGGCAGCGGCGGGCGGCTGTCGTCGGTGACGAAGGGCGGCTCGTACAGGGCCAGTCGGGTCACGGCGCTCCCCCGGGCCGCGGCCTCCAGCGCCAGTACGGCGCCGGACGACATGCCGAAGAGCATGGCCTCTCCGCCCGCGCGCTCGATCAGCGCGTCCAGGTCCTCGACCTCGCGCCGCACGTCGTAGGACGGCCCGTCGCCGCTGTC
Source organism: Streptomyces cinereoruber (assembly GCF_009299385.1). Taxonomy (NCBI): domain Bacteria; kingdom Bacillati; phylum Actinomycetota; class Actinomycetes; order Kitasatosporales; family Streptomycetaceae; genus Streptomyces; species Streptomyces cinereoruber. Next base: position 3,764,737 of record NZ_CP023693.1, read on the forward strand.
GCCGCGGCCCCGGCGGTCGTAGGTGAACACCGTGAAGTGTCCGGACAGCAGGTCGGCCAGTTCCGCCGACGCGTGCCGCGTCATGAAGGCGCCGCCGACGAGTACCAGCGCCGGGCCCGCGCCCCGCCGCTCGAAGGCGATGGCCGTGCCGTCGACCGAGAAGACCTTGTCCATGCGAGAACCCCCATAGGTACGCGGTTCGGCCGGAGGACCCCACCGCTTCGGAACTGGACGGTACAGTACTCACACGAGTACTGGTCAGTCCAGTACCCTTCGGGGGCGGGGAACGCCGGACAGAAGGAGACGCAGATGGACAGCCGTTCGGCACGCAAGCACCAGGCGATCCTGGACGCCGCGACCGCCGTGTTCCTGGACAAGGGGTACGCGGGGACGAGCATGGACGACATCGCGAAGCTGGCCGCGGTCTCCAAGCAGACCGTCTACAAGCACTTCTCGGACAAGGAGAAGCTCTTCGCCGAGATCGTCCTGGCGACCACCGACCGGCTCGACACCGCGATCGACCTGCTGGCCGACGTCCCGGCCGACGCCGCCGCCCTGGAAGAGAACCTGACCCGGCTCGCCCGCCAGTTCCTGGACACCCTCACCCATCCCCGGGTCATCCAGCTGCGGCGCCTGATCATCGCCAACGCCGACGTCTTTCCCGACCTGGGCACCGAGTGGTACGAGAAGGGCTTCGAGCGGGGGCTCGCCCGTCTGGCCTCGACCTTCCGGCGCCTGGCCGACGAAGGGCTGCTCCGCATCGACGACGCGCTCCTGGCCGCGAACCACTTCTCCGGGCTGCTGCTGTGGATTCCGGTGAACAGGGCCATGTTCACCGGACGCTCCCAGCACACCGAGGCCGACCTCGACCGGTACGCCGCCGCCGGCACCCGGGTCTTCCTCGCCGCCCACCGCTGATCACCGCCGCCGAGCACCGCCGACCACCGCCGAGCACCAGACCGCGACAGCCGGTCTTCCAGGACGGGAAAGAGGCCGCATGACCTGGTCCGAACGCACCGTGGAACGCGACGGCGTCCGACTCTCCTGCCGCGACTGGGGCGGATCGGGGACCCCCGTCGTCCTGCTGCACGGGCTGGCCGGGCACGCGGGCGAATGGGACGCCGTCGCCCGCGACCTGAGCCCCCGCCACAGGGTCGTGGCCGTCGACCAGCGCGGCCACGGCGCCAGTGAGCGCCGCCCTCGGAACGTCTCCCGGTCCGCGTACGTCGCGGACGTCGTCGCCGTACTCGAAGGGCTCGGCCTCCGGCGGCCCGTCCTGGTGGGCCAGTCGCTGGGCGGCCACACCGCCATGCTCGCCGCCGCCGCGCACCCCGGGCTCTTCCGCGCCCTCGTCCTGGTGGAGGCCGGTCCGGGCGGTCCGAACCCGAACGTACAGGCGGAGATAGGGGGTTGGCTCGACGCCTGGCCCCGGCCGTTCCCGTCACGGGAGGCCGCCGTCGAGTTCCTCGGCGGCGGTCCGGTCGGCGAGGGGTGGGCGGCCGGCCTCGTGGAGCGCGACGGCGGCTGGTGGCCGCGCTTCGACCGCGACGTGATGGTCGGATCGCTGGCGGAGAACGCCCGGCGGTCCTTCTGGGACGAGTGGTCGAAGGTGGCCTGCCCGACCCTGGCCGTCCTCGGCCAGGTCGGCATCATCCCGCCCGAGGAGATCGGCGAGATGCTCCGGCGACGGCCGGAGACCGTGGCCCTGAGCGTCCCCGGGACGGGCCATGACGTCCACCTGGAGCGGCCGGACGTCTTGGGGCACGTACTCCGTGAGGTGCTCGGAGGAGTCACCACGAGCCGGACGGCGTGATCACGCTCCCGTTCACCGGCCGCTGTCCTCGGCGAGCGTGTGGGCGACGAGGGCGTTGGCGTGGCCGTGGCCCAGGCCGTGCTCGGACTTGAGCCAGTTGACGAGCTCCATGTGCTTGGTCAGCGGGGAGGTGCGGATGAGGTCCTTCCACTCGGTGATCGGACGGCCGTACTTCTTCTCGATGGACGGGAAGTAGCTGGCAGGGCCCTTCACTTCGGCGCTCATGGGTGTCCCCGTTTCGTAGCGTGGTGATCGTGATGATCTTGGTGGTGTCGATGATGCCCGTGGGGGCGACGGTCGGCTAGGGCCTGTCCGGCGGATCAGGGTCGGGTAGGCCGCGTCGTCTGGTGCGGTGCCTCGCAAGGCGCCGGGGCGGGTCGATAGCGGAGCTATCGGGCCGTTTCGGCAACGCGGCGAGGTGCCGTGCCAGGCGTCGCGGCTCCGGCCATGATCCGCCGGACAGGCCCTAGCGGTTCGCCGGGATGCCGGTCAGGCGGGCCGTCACCGCGGCCAGCCACAGCAGGCCGAGCCCCGCGCCGGCGGTGAAGGCCAGGACGGAGGCGGCCGAGGCCGTAAAGCCCGCGAGGACGACCACCGGTACGAGGCGGGTGGCGACGGCCCAGCCCCGCAGGCCCCGGGCGGCGAGCGGACGGGCCAGGACGACGAACGCCGCGCACAGGGCGAGATAGCCGACCATTCCGCCGAGCATGTGGACGGCTCCGTGCCCGCTCATCGCGGTCGCCTCGGGGGCCCCGGCGGGGAAGCCCGCCCCCGCGTCGGCCGGGAAGGCCGCCGCGACCCAGAAGGAGACGGCGAACACGCCGACCAGGGCCGGGCCCCACGTACCGCCCGCACCGCCGCGCAGCGCCCGTCGCAGTCCGGCCGCGCCGGCGAGCAGCAGCGCGCCGGTGAGTACGAAGTTCACCGTCTGGATCCAGCCCGCCTCGCCCAGGGCGAGCTGGCTGATCGCGTTCCGGGTGAAGTCGAAGCCGTCCCGCGCGAAGCCCTGGGCGAGCCCGGCCGCCAGGAACAGCGGGCCCGCCGCCATGCCGCCGCTCGCGGCCCGGCGTGCCGCCGGGCGCGGTGCGGACGCTCCGGAGACGACGTCGTGCGGGGCGGTCAGCGTGTGGGCCATGGCGGGCCTTCCTTCCGTCGGTGGTTTCGCTTGTACGACCGGCGGTACGGGGCGGAGTCATCGCTCCCGGCGATGTGGGCCGGGTCACACGGCCCCCGGGGCCGGGGCGGCCGGGACGAGGTGGATCGGGGCCACCCCCATGAACGCGGACGAGCGTCGCGCCCGTCGTCATCGGCACCGGCCCGAGCCCGGGAAGCCGGGAGGTGGTTGGTGGGAAGGTCCGGGGGCTGACAGGGTGGGGGCATGCGGTACTGCGAGCGCCACGAGATGCACAACTGCGCGGACTGCGCCCCGCGTACGCCCCGCGGTGGCGCGCCCGCCGGCGTGTGGGACGGGTGGCCGGCGGCCGCGATCATCGTCCACGCCGGCGGCAAGGCGCACCTTCCGGGGTGCAGGCACATCGAACCGGCCGACGTCCGGCCGCCCCACTACGGCTGGGTGCCCGCACCGTCCGCCGGGGCGTGGCGGCGCCTCTCCCCCTCCGACCCGCTCCGCGCCACCCACGGCAACACCGAGCGGGTGGCCGTGAGCCGCTGCATGAGTTGCGACGCGTCGCAGTGAGGTGCGGGGGCCCCTTCGTACGCGGTGAGGGGGAGGCGTGCGGACCAACCCGTGGATGAGGCGGCTCCTGGCGGACGCGGGGCCGGACACGCCCTCCCCGGCGGACGTGCCCCCGCTGTTCCGGGAGGTCGTGGAGGAGGGGTGGTCGACGACCGGGAGCGGGGCGCGGGTGCTGACCGCCCTCCGGCCCGAGCGGGACGGGTTCCACTCCGACCGCCTGGCGGAGGAGACCACGGTCAACGGGCGCGGCATGACGGACCACGACCTCCCCGTCGGGCCCGCCGCCGTGGACGAGCGGGCGCGCGTGCTGCTGCGCCGGTGCCTGGCGTACTCCGCCGCCTGTCTGCGCGCGGCGCGGGACCGTTTCGGGGACGACGCGGTACGGGCGTACGTCTCGCTGTCGTTCGGCGGCCTCGACGAGGACCTCCTGACCGCCTCCGTCACCTTCTGCACGCCCCTGCCGGACGTCCTGCCCCACATCGCCGCCCTCGAACGGGTGCGGGACGCCGCCGTGGCCGAGCTCTCCGTGCACGACTGCTCGGACCGGGAAGGGCCGTGGCGGGGCTGACCGCGCCCGCGTGACCGGCCGGCCGGCGGGCCGCCCCCGGGCGCCCTCGCTCCCGACCGCCGTCTACCACGTGCCCGAACGCGTCTGGGGCCGGCAGATCCTGCGCAACGCGCCGGCCCTGGCCGGACTCGTCCTCGGCACCGTGCTGGGCGGCACGTACGGTCCCCCCGTCGCGGTCCCGGCGGCGACCGGGGTCACCGCCTTCTTCCTGAACGTCCGGTTCCTGGGCCTGCTCGGCACGGTCGAGGACGGGCCCACGCTCCACGCCCGCGGCATCGGCGTGGGCCCGCACGGCAACCTCGTGGTCATCCCCTGGAGCAGGATCAGGACGCTGGAACTCGTACGGCGCGACGGATGGACGGACCTGGTCCTCCGCATCCGTACGCGGCGGCTCTCCCCGCTCGGCTCCGCGCCCCGTCTGCCGGACGCGGTCCACGCGTTCGGCCGGAGGTACGGGGTCGTCGTGCACGACCAGTACGGAGGCACCCCGGCCTAAACGACGCCCTCGTCCGCGAGTTCGCCGGCGGCCGTCGCGCCCGGGCGTCTCCTCAGTACTGCTCCGGAGTGGCGTGCGATCAGGGTCGCCACGTGGTCCCAGGGGCCGTAGCCGTCCCGGGTGGCCAGGTGGCCGCCGCCGGGGACGACCTCGACGGTGGCGCCCCACGCGTCCGCGAGCGCCGCGCCGCGCTCCCGCGACAGGTACGGGTCGTCGTCGGAGACCACCAGGTGGACCGGCAGCGGCAGTACGGAGGCGGGCAGGGGCGCCTGGCGGCGGATGGCGGCCGGCGCGCCGGGGGCCTCGACGTCGGCCGGGGCGACCAGGAGGGCGCCGGTGACCCGCGCGTCGTGGCACGTGGCGGCCCACTGGGCGACGGTGACGGAGCCGCAGCTGTGGCCGACGAGGAAGACCTCGCCGTGGACGGCGCGCACGGCCTCGTCGAGCCGGGCGACCCAGCGGTCGCGGTCGACGGTCTCCCAGTCGTCCTGGACCACCCGGGAGAAGCCCTCGTAGGTGTTCTCCAGGTGGGTCTGCCAGTGGTTCGGTCCGGAGCCGGTGTAGCCCGGCACGGTCAGGAAGCGCACGGTCCCGCCTTTCGGGGTCGGTGGCCCGGTTCCGCCGTCCTCGGCACGAGTGGGGCGCACACCCGCTCCGGGCGATTTCCACGATCGGGGGCCGGAACGGTCCGGGCGGCCGTGCTCGTGCGTTGCGACGCCGTTGTTTCCGTTCGGGCCCCCGGATCTTCCGGAGCCCCGCGTTCCCCTCCCCGACGGGGTGCGATCCTATCCCGCGTCCGTCCCGCGCCCGTCCCGCGCCCGTCCCGCGCGAGGAAGCGGCGGGGCCTCGCATCCGTGCTCCCCCGCCCGGCACTTCGCTTCGGGGGAAGTCAACCGTCATGGAAAGGAAGAGAGTTGCACGAGAGGAAGGCCTCATGACCGCCCCCACCCCGCAGGACCTGGTCCGCGAGTTCCACCGGGCCTTCGGCCTCGGCACCGGTTCCGGCGGCCCGGCCGCCGTCCCGCCGGAGCTGGCCCGGCACCGCCAGGCGCTCCTGGAGGAGGAGGTGGCCGAGGTCGCGGAGGCGACGGAGGGGGGCCGCCTCGTGGACATCGCGCACGAACTGGCCGACGTCGTCTACATCGCGTACGGCACCGCCCTGGTCCACGGCGTGGACCTCGACGCCGTCCTCGCCGAGGTCCACCGCGCCAACATGTCGAAGCTCGGCCCGGACGGCCGCCCGGTCCTCCGCGAGGACGGCAAGGTCCTCAAGGGCCCGTCGTACCGGCCGCCACGCGTCGCGGAGGTCCTGGCGCGCCAGGAGCGGCGGGAGGGGACGGGGGCCTGAGCCGGTACCGGGGCCGGGGCCGGGATCAGGGCCGGACCGGCCAGGCCGCGTCGACGAGTCGCGCCCTGAGGCGCGCCGGCAGGGAGGCGAACCCGCACCCGGCCCCCAGTACGCCGAGTGCCCCCGTACCGCCCCGCTCCGCGACCTCGCCATGCCGCCCTCCCCCCTCGCCCTCACCGGTGGTGCGCTCCTACCGCGTCATCCGCCGGCCGTGAGGACACTGCCGGGCTCCGGCAGTCCTGGAGGGCCCGGAGGTGCGGACGCGGCGCACTCCTCCCCCACGGCCCCTTCGCGGACCGGCCCCTCCGGCTCCTCCGACTCTTCCGGCCCCTCGAACCCTTCCGGCTCCTCCGAACGCCGCGCCTCGATGCGGGCGCGGGCCCACGCGGGACGGCACATGGCGACCCCCTCCTTCCGGACCGGACGGGTCAGCGGAGTTCCTGGACGCGGATCAGGTTGCCCGCCGGGTCGCGGAAGGCGCAGTCCCGGATGCCGTACGGCTGCTCCGTCGGCTCCTGGACGACCTCGGCCCCGGCGTCCCTCACCTTCGCGAAGACGGCGTCGAGGCCGGGGGTGGCGAGGAGGATCCAGCCGTACGTGCCCTTGGCCATCATCTCGGTGACGACGCGGCGCTCCTCCTCGGTGACCCCGGGGTCGGCGGCGGGCGGCGCGAGCAGGATCGACGTGCCGGGCTGCCCGGGCGGGCCGACCGTGATCCAGCGCATCGTCCCCTCGCCGACGTCGCTGCGGACCTCGAAGCCGAGGGCGTCGCGGTAGAAGGCGACGGCGGCGTCCGGGTCGTCGTGCGGGAGGAAGGTGGTGTGGATGGTGATGTCCATGGACCTCACGCTAACTTCGGGCGCCCGGACGGCGCTTCTCGGATCCTGACCGATCCCGGACCCGGCTCGATCGGCCCCGGCCCCGGTTCGATCGGCCCGCCCCCGGACCCGGCTCAGTGGTGGAAGCCCGCGCGCTCCTCGTCCGCCGGCTTGCCCCGCCGGAGGCGTTCCAGGGAGTCGCGCATGTCCCGGGCGAGCAGGTCGATCTCGTCCCGGCCCACCCCGTGCCGGATCAGGACGCGCTGGATCACGGTCTCCTGCCGGTCGGCGGGCAGCGGGTACGAGGGGACCTGCCAGCCGCGCATCCGGAGCTGGTCGGAGAGGTCGTACAGGCTGAAGCCCGCGCCCGCCGGGTCGGCGAGGGTGTACGAGACGGCCGGCAGCGCTCCCTGCCCGTCGTACAGCAGGGTGAACGGGCCCATCTCCGCCACCTGCCCGGCCAGGTACCGGGCCGTCTCCGCGCACACCCCCTGGACGCGCCGGTATCCGGCCCGCCCCAGGCGCAGGAAGTTGTAGTACTGGGCGACGATCTCGCCGCCGGGCCGGGAGAAGTTGAGGGCGAAGGTCGGCAGGTCGCCGCCGAGGTAGTTGACGTCGAAGACCAGGTCCTTCGGCAGCAGGTCGGCGGTGCGCCAGACCGCCCAGCCCACGCCGAGGGGCGCGAGGCCGTACTTGTGGCCGGAGGCGTTGATGGAGGAGACCCGTTCGAGCCGGAAGTCCCAGACCAGGTCCCGGTGGAGGAAGGGGGCGACGAAGCCGCCGCTGGCCGCGTCCACGTGGATCGGGACGTCGAGCCCCGTCTCCTCCTGGATCCGGTCGAGCTCGGCGGCGATCTCCGCGACCGGCTCGTAGTCGCAGGTGAAGGTGACGCCGAGGATCGCGACGACGCCGATCGTGTTCTCGTCGACGTACTCGCGCAGCTGGTGCGGCCGCAGGCCGGTCGCGCCCTCCTCCAGCGGGACCTGGCGCAGCTCGACGTCGAAGTAGCGGGCGAACTTGTCCCAGCAGATCTGGACCGGCCCGGCGACGATGTTGGGCCGGTCGACGGGCTTGCCCTCGGCCCGGCGCCGCTCCCGCCACCGCCACTTCAGGGCCAGGCCGCCCAGCATGGCGGCCTCGCTGGAGCCGGTGGTGGAGCAGCCCATGGCGCGGCCGCCCACCACCTCGGGGGCGTTCCACAGATCGGCCAGGATGTTCACGCACCGCGCCTCGATCTCGGCGGTCTGCGGGTACTCGTCCTTGTCGATCATGTTCTTGTCGAGGCACTCGTCCATCAGGCGCCGGACCTCGTCGTCCGACCAGGTCGTGCAGAACGTCGCCAGGTTCTGCGCGGCGTTGCCGTCGAGCAGCAGCTCGTTGTGGAGCATCGCGTAGACGGCCTCCGGCAGGGAGGGCTCCTCGGGCATGCGGTACTTCGGCAGGACCCGCTCGCTGAGCGGCGAGGCGAACACGTCCGTCCTCGCGTCCGTGCTCGTCGGGGCCTTCATCTCGTGGAGCGCCACGGCTTCCCCTTCGCTCGACGGCTCGACGGCACGCCCGCTGCGGGCGGCCCCGTGCCTCCCATCAACCCACGGGGGCGGGGGCGGCGCCCGGCGGCGGGGGAGGGCTTGGCCCGGGCGGGTGAGGGGGCGCCCCCGGCCCCTCCACCCGTCGCCTTGACGGCCCCGCCCCCTCCGACCTGCGGTTCCGTACGACGGGCCGGGCCGGGGTTCACCCGTTGGACGGGTGACGTCCTGGCGGCACCGGCCTCCGGCGGGCCCGCCGCACCCGCCCCGACCTGCGGGAACGGCGCCCCCGGAGCAGTTCGACACGGCCGGCCGGGCTGATACCGGCACCAGGGGACAAGCAGTACGTTCCGGGAGAAGTGGATCACCGTCGACGCTCCCCCTGTCAGCGTCGATGCTCCCCCTGCCCGCCGAGGCCGAAAGGCGACCCGCATGAGCAACAGCACCGCATGGAAGGAAGCCGACTCCGGCGACGCCGCCGAGGGCTACGACTCCTACGACGACCTCCCCGAGCGCCTCATCGGCTACCCGGCCGTCTTCCACGCCCTCGGCATCGGCTCCTCCGCCGTCCGTACGGTCCTGGACCACGGCTGCGGGCCCGGCAAGGTCGCCGCCCGGATCGTCGAGGCCTCCGGCGCGCGGGTCGTGGCCGCCGACGTCTCGCCGCACATGCTGGCCGTCGCCCGCGCACGGCACGCGCACCCGAGGATCGAGCACCGGCTGATCGAGGGCGACGGGCGCCTCGCGTTCCTCGACGACGGCTCCGTGGACGCCGCCATGTCCTGCTTCGTCTACGTCACCGTCGGGGAGGTCGAGACCCTGCACGAGATCGCCGCCGAGGTCCACCGCGTCCTGCGCCCCGGCGGCCGGTACGCCGTCCTCGACGCCAACCCGCGCAGCACCGGCATCCGCTTCTCCACCTTCCGCACCGGCGAGCCCGGCCGCGTCTACACCAAGGGCGAGGCGCGGCCGACCCGCCTCGAACTGCCGGACGGCGCCGGGCGGCTCGACCTGACCGACCACCACTGGCCGTGCCGGACCTACCTCGACGTCCTGGGCAAGGCCGGCTTCACCGACCTGGACGTCCACGAGCCCGTCCTCCCCCGGCACTCGTCCCTCCTGGGCGGCCGCCCGGCGGAGGCCGACCACCCGCCGTTCCTCGTCGTCTCGGGCGTGAAGAGGTGAGCTGGGGCATGAAGAGGTGAACTCGGGCGTGAAGAGGTGACGAGCCGGCGGAAGAAATCTGTTCCCGCGAAGTGAGAATTCAGCACCACGCGCCGTGAGGATTTCTCACCGGACCACGCGGAAAGAATTACTCACACCGCACTCCGCCGTTCACCGTGCTACCTTCGACATCAGTTGCAGTTGTGGTTCCCGAAGCATGAGCATCAACGGTCATGAGAAGTGCCGGTCCTTTCCGGCTGGGGCGATCATCGCGGCGACACGGAATCCGCACGGTGTGGATTTCCGAGCACTGCCCCGAAGGAGAAAAGACATGGCTTCCGGTACCGTCAAGTGGTTCAACGCGGAAAAGGGCTTCGGCTTCATCGAGCAGGACGGTGGCGGCCCCGACGTGTTCGCCCACTACTCGAACATCGCCTCCCAGGGCTTCCGTGAGCTCCAGGAGGGCCAGAAGGTGAACTTCGACATCGCGCAGGGCCAGAAGGGCCCGACCGCGGAGAACATCGTCTCCGCCTGACGCTGTCACTGCCGCGCGGCGCTCCTCACGGAGCGCCGCGCGCAGCACGAGCTGGGGCCCGCACCTTGGGGTGCGGGCCCCAGCTCTTTGCATAGAAGGACCCGTCGATTTCGGTCCGGCTTGTCTCGCAATTGTCCGTGCCGCTTTCCGCCGCGGAAATTCCTTGATACGCGCCGCATCGAGGAAGGTTCGCCATGAACCGCACACGCACGCACGCGCATTCCGCCGGCTCCGCCCGCTCCGCCCGTTCGCAGCCCCCCGGCCGCGGCCGTCCCCGGAGCGGCGGCCGGGCCCCCTCGGGCCCGCCCGCCGAGTTCGCGCCCCCCCGGACGGTCACCCCCGCGCTGCCGGCCGTCGAGACGTTCGCCGCGCTCGACCTGCCCGCCCCGCTGCTCGCCGCCCTCGCCGCCGAGGGCATGACCGTGCCCTTCCCGATCCAGGGCGCGACCCTGCCGAACACCCTCGCGGGCCGCGACGCGCTGGGCCGCGGCCGGACCGGCTCCGGCAAGACCCTGGCCTTCGGCCTGGCGCTGCTCGCCCGGACCGCCGGGAAGCGCGCCGAACCCCGGCGGCCCCTCGCCCTGGTCCTCGTGCCCACCCGCGAGCTGGCCCAGCAGGTGACCGACGCCCTCGCCCCGTACGCCCGCTCGCTGCGGCTCCGGACGACCACCGTCGTCGGCGGGGTGTCCATCGGCCGCCAGACGCACGCACTCCGCTCCGGCGCCGAGGTCGTCGTCGCGACCCCCGGCCGCCTCAAGGACCTCGTCGAACGCGGCGACTGCGCGCTCGACCGGGTGGAGACCACCGTCCTCGACGAGGCCGACCAGATGGCCGACATGGGCTTCATGCCGCAGGTCACCGAGCTGCTCGACCAGGTGCGGCCGGAGGGGCAGCGGATGCTGTTCTCCGCGACCCTGGACCGCAACGTGGACCTGCTCGTACGCCGCTACCTGAACGACCCCGTCGTCCACTCGGTCGACCCGTCCGCCGGCGCGGTCACGACCATGGAGCACCACGTGCTGCACGTGCACGGCTCCGACAAGCAGGCCGCCACGACGGAGATCGCCGCCCGCGACGGGCGCGTGATCATGTTCCTCGACACCAAGCACGACGTCGACCGGCTGACCCGCGACCTGCTCCTCAGCGGCGTACGGGCCGCCGCGCTGCACGGCGGGAAGTCGCAGGCGCAGCGCACCCGCACCCTGGCGCAGTTCAAGACCGGGCACGTCTCCGTGCTGGTCGCCACGAACGTCGCCGCCCGCGGCATCCACGTCGACCACCTCGACCTCGTCGTCAACGTCGACCCGCCCGCCGACCACAAGGACTACCTGCACCGCGGCGGACGCACCGCCCGCGCGGGCGAGTCCGGCAGCGTCGTCACCCTGGTCACCCCGGGCCAGCGCCGGGGCATGGTCCGCCTCATGGCGGACGCGGGCATCCGGCCCCGCGTGACCGAGGTCCGCTCCGGCGGGGACGAGCTGCGCCGCATCACCGGCGCGCAGGCCCCGTCCGGCGTCCCCGTCGTCATCACGGCCCCCGCGAGCGAACGACGCGGCGCCCCCACCCGCTCCCGCCGGGGCCGCCGCCCCCACCGCCCCGCCGCCGCGTAGCGCCTGCGCGCACGACCGCCGGGAAGCGCCCCGGGCCATCCGGAGCACCCGGACACCGGGGGCGTCCGGACGCCCGAGTACGTCCGACACGCCCGGCACCCGGCGCGCCGGACGTCCCGGAGCACCCGGCACCCCGCGCGCTCAGGCGCCCCGGAGCGCCCGCTCCCCGGACGCCCTGCGCACCCGGACTCCCGGGTACGCCCGGCATCCGGCGCGTCCGGGCCGGTCGCGCTCCCCCGTACGACGTCCCCCCGTCACTTCCCCCGCAGGAGGCACCCCCTGACACCGCCGCTCCGCAGGACCCCTTCCCACGAGGCCGCGACGCAGGCCTCCGACCACATGACCGTCGAGGTGGCCCTGTCCGTCATGGCCGCCGCCCGGACCGGGCAGCTGCTCGTCTGCGACGGCGACGACCGGCCCACCGGCCTGGTCACCCGGGCCCAGCTCGCCGCCGCACGCGCCGCCTCCTCGTACACGGACCGGCTCCGCCTCCGGGACGTCGTCGGCGCCGTCGCGCCCGCCCACTGAACCGCCGCCCCAGCCCGTACTCCCCCGACACCCCCGAGAGGCATCATGCGCTGTGTCATCGCCCGTTTCCCGTTCGACCTGACGAAGAGCGGCGTGCTGGACTCGATGAAGGGCGTCAAGCCCGAGCCGGGCACCGGCGAGTTCGTCACCATCGGCCGCCGCCAGTACCCCGCGAAGCAGGTCGGCGCGGTGCTCACCCGCCAGGACCGGCGCGACTTCAGCGCCGGCGAGGTCGTACGGGCCATGACCCGCCTCGGCTTCACCTGCGGCACGTTCCCCGCCGGAACCGTCGAAACCTCCGGAACCGTCGCGATCGTCTGACCGGACGACCGGACGACCGAACGACGTGGGCCCGACCAGTGCGTACTGGTCGGGCCCACGTCGTTCGGTCGGCGGCGGCTCAGTGGTCGGAGTACCTGAAGTCGCCCACCGTCCACGCGCTGACGTCCGCGATCGCGACGCGGTACATCCCGCCGGTCTCGGGGATGCCCACCGTGCCCTGCAGGATCCGGGCCAGGTGGAAGTGGAGGTGCGTGGGAAGTTCGTCGTCCTTCCGTTCGGTGGGGGTGAACACCCCGGAGAACTCGCCCAGCCGGGCCGAGTCCGTCAGGACCTCCGACACCCGCTCTCTCCAGAGGGCCTCGGGGGCCAGGCGCCCGGTGATGACCACGCCCCCCGCGACCACGGTCAGGGACATCTGATTGCTCTGCCCGGACTCCACCGTGGCGGCAATGTCAATCAGCAGTTCGTCAGGCTTCGACATGAGAGCCGATTCTAGGCGGCGCGCCCTCCGGTGGTTGAATTTCCCCCGGGGCCCAGGTGCCGCACGGCGCCCGGGCCCCGAAGCGGCCCCCAGAAGAGGTGCAGATGACAGCGGACAATCCGCTCGGCGACCGACTCGACGACGACGACTACCCGGCCTACACCATGGGTCGGGCGGCCGAGATGCTCGGCACGACCCCGGGCTTCCTCCGCGCCCTCGGCGAGGCCCGCCTGATCACCCCGCTCCGCTCCGAGGGCGGCCACCGCCGCTACTCCCGCTACCAGCTGCGGATCGCGGCCCGCGCCCGGGAACTGGTCGACCAGGGCACCCCGGTCGAGGCGGCCTGCCGCATCGTCATCCTGGAGGACCAGCTGGAGGAGGCCCAGCGCATCAACGCGGAGTACCGGCGGGCGGCGGAAGAGCGCGCGGCACAGGACCCCGCCGGGCGGACGGCACAGGACCCGACCGGGCGCCCGGCGGAGGACCGGGCCCGGCGCCCGGCGGCAGGTCCCGCCGGAGGGGCCGCACAGGACCCGCCGGGCAGGCCCTGACCCGTCCGGGCTCCCCCGGTTGCCGCGCCTCCCGGGCCGTCCGAGCGTGGGGTGATCGTCCGTCGCGCGGCGCCCGGAGGGCCATGAGCAGTCTCGACACCCCGGCCGACGTCCCCCGGCCACGGCCGGCGGCGGTGCGGCCCGCGCCCACCACCCTCACCTGGGTGACGCCGGCCCTGATGACGACCGCGTCGGTGGCCAGCCTGCGGGCGGCGCCGACGATGGCCGTCTACGGCCTGGCCTGCGTGTTCCTCTACCTCGTCCCGGCCGTCGTGTTCCTGCTGCCGACCGCCCTGGTCTCCGCCGAGCTCGCCTCCGGCTGGAGCGGCGGCGTCTACCGCTGGGTGTCCGAGGGGCTGTCCAAGCCGCTCGGGTTCCTCGCGGTCTGGTGCCAGTTCGCGATGACGATCTCCTACTACCCGAGCCTGCCGGCCTTCGTGGCCTCCACCATCGCGTACGTCATCGACCCCTCCCTCGCCTCGAACGGCCTCTACACCGCGATCGTGATCATGGTCCTGTACTGGACCGGCGTGTGGGTCTCCTCGCGCGGCACCAAGGCCTCGCCGGGCTCTCCAGCTGGGGCCTGATCATCGGGACCCTCGTGCCGGGCACGGTCCTCGTCGTCCTCGGCACGGTGTTCCTCGGACAGGGCAACCCGTCGGCCGCGCCGATGGACGCGAACCACCTGCTGCCGCAGTGGACGGGCCTCGCCGGCCTCGTCCTGATCGACAACAACTTCCTGTCGTACTCCGGCATGGAGATGAACGCCGTGCACGTCTCCTCGCTCAAGGACCCGGCGAAGGAGTACCCCAAGTCGATGTTCCTGGCGGTGGGCCTGGTCCTGCTGATCCCGGCGCTCTTCCTGAAGTTCCGCAAGCCGGACTGGCGCACGGCCGACGCGGCTCCCGGCACGGCTCCGACCGAGGGAGGGCAGGCATGAGCCCCACCCGCTTCGCCTCCGAGCACCGGTGGATCTACTGGGGCGCGATCCTGATCCTGGTCGCCCTCGTCGTCACCGGCCTGATCCGCTACGAGTCCGTGAAGAGGAACAACCAGACGCTGTCCAAGGCCAATCAGCTCCAGGAGGAGCTGGTCAGGGCCGGATACCCCTTCCCCGACACGGACACCGTCGAGCGGCTGCTCGGCACGGACGGCGGGCAGGTCTGCGAGGCGCCGGGCAACGCCCTGAAGACGGCCCTGTGGAAGATCCGGCAGTCCAACGGCGCCACCGGGCCCGGCCAGCGGCCGGTCATCTCCGACGACCGGGCCGTCGAGGCCGAGCGGATCGTCCTGAAGGTCTACTGCCCCGACAAGCTCGACGAGTTCGAGGAGGAACTGGCGGACCTCAAGACGGACGGCACCGTACGCCGGTGAGCGGCGGGGAGCCGGTGGGTGACGGGAAGCCGGTGGGTGACGGCGGGCGGCCTCCCCTCGCGCCGCCCGCCACCGGCCCCGTACCCGTACCCGACCCCAACCCCGCCCCCGACCCCGACGCCCTCCACGGCTTCCTCCGCGAACTCGCCCGCTTCACGCTGCGGTTCAGCGGCGAGGGCGCCGAAGGGGCCGACCGGGGCCCGGGGCGGCCCGCCCGTTCCCCCGGCGGAGCCCGTACGCGATCATGTCCTCATGAAGCTGCGTTGCGCCGTACTCGACGACTACCAGGGTGTCGCCCTCTCCTCCGCCGACTGGAGCCCGCTCGCCGACCGCGTCGAGGTGCGCGTCCTGCGGGAGCACATCGCCGACCGGGACGCGCTCGTCGCCGCCGTCGAGGACTGCGAGGTCCTCGTCGTCATGCGGGAGCGGACGCCGGTCGACGCGGCGCTCCTCGACCGGCTGCCCCGGCTGCGGCTCCTGATCACCTCCGGCCTGCGCAACGCCTCGATCGACGTCGCCGCCGCCCGCGCCCGGGGCGTCACCGTCTGCGGCACGGAGAGCAGTCCCACGCCGCCGACCGAGCTGACCTGGGCGCTCCTGCTCGGCCTGGCCCGGCACGTGCCGGCCGAGGCGCGGGCGGTACGGGAGGGCGGGCCCTGGCAGTCCACCGTCGGCGCCGACCTGGCCGGCCGGACCCTGGGGCTCGTCGGCCTCGGGAAGATCGGCGCCCGGGTGGCCCGGATCGGCCTCGCCTTCGGCATGGACGTCGCCGCCTGGAGCCCGCACCTGACGGAGGAGCGGGCGGCCGAGCACGGGGCGCGGTACGTGAAGGACCTGCGGGAGCTGATGGCGGAGGGCGACTTCGTCTCGCTGCACATGGTGCTCTCCGACCGCACCCGGGGCCTGGTCGGGGAGCCCGAGCTGCGGGCGATGCGCCCGTCCGCGTACCTCGTCAACACCTCCCGGGCCGGCCTCGTCGACGGCGGGGCGCTGCTGCGGGCGCTGCGCGAGGGGTGGATCGCGGGGGCGGGCCTCGACGTCTACGACACGGAGCCGCTGCCCGCCGACGACCCGCTGCGCACCCTGCCGAACGTCCTGGCCCTCCCCCACCTGGGGTACGTGACGGAGGGCAACTACGGGCGGTACTTCGGGCAGGCGGTGGAGGACGTCGAGGCGTTCCTGGCGGGGGCGCCGGTGCGCGAGCTGGGCTGACGCCTGAAGGCCCCGGCTACCCCAGGCTCGTCCGGGCCAGGTCCAGGAACTCCTCCTCCGTGAGGCCCAGTTCGCGGGCCTCCGCCGCCGCCTCGCGCAGCCGGGAGACCAGGCGGGCGCGGTCGGGGGCGGTGGCGCCGGGGACGACGACGGCGCCCCGGCCCCGGCGGAGTTCGATCAGGCCCTCCTCGCGGAGCCGCTGGTAGCCGCGGAGGACGGTGTGGACGTTGACGCCGAGGGAGTCGGCGAGCTCCCGGGCGGCCGGGAGGCGTTCGCCGGGGACGGCCGAGCCGTCGGCGAGCGCGCCCCGCACGCAGGCGGCGATCTGGTCACCGAGGGGGACGGCCGAGGCCGGGTCGACGCGGAAGAGCACGGTCAGAGCCTCCCACGCCGTTCCACCAGGGTGTTGAGGAGGGCGGCCGCGGTGTGCGCGTCGGACACGGTGACCGCGAACTCGCGCCCGCTGTCCCGCCGTACGACGAGGGCCTCGCCGGAGCGCAGGACGACGCCCGTGCGCTGCGGCCACACCCGGTAGCCCCAGCCGCCGAACTCGGAGACGGGGTCGACGTCGCGGACGGTGGCGCCCGTGACCTCGGCGAGCGGGACGCGGACGCGGGGCCGGGGCACGAGGGCGGGCCGGACGGTGAGGCCGCGCCGGTCGACGGTGACCCGGACGCGGGCGAGGGCGAGCCCCGGCACCCCGATCACCAGGCCGAGGAGGGCGAGCCAGGCCGCGGGCCACGGGGCCAGGAGCAAAGTGACGGGGACGGTGGCGAGGGCGAGGACCGCGAGGACGGTGAGGGGCCGGGAGGCGCTGACGCGGGACCAGCCGGCGACCTCGCTCGGGCCGAGCGGGAGCCGGGGGCCGTCCGCGGCGCCGGGGCCGGCGGCCGGCTCCTCCTCGGGGACGAGCCGGGTCAGGGCCAGGCCGGCGAGGGCGAGGAGGGCGGCACCGGCGGCCGCGAGGGTGAGGTTGGCGAGGGGGGAGACGACCTCGGCCGCGTCGGCGGCGTCCAGGTTGTCCCGCAGGATCAGGACGAGCAGCGTCCCGGTGAACCCGGCCGTGGCCCACGCGCCCCAGAGGACGTTCCGGCGGACGAAGAGGTTCCAGCCGACGGCGACGCCGAGGATCAGGGCCGTACTGACGAGCGCGTAGCCGGCGCGGCCGGTGAAGCCGTCGGCGCGGCCCCCGCCGTCGGGGCCGAAGTGGGTGGCGAGGGGGTCGGGCAGCCGGTCGTACCAGAGGGCGAACGCCGGCAGGTGGGCGGCGAGGACGAGCACGAAGGGGAGCGCGGCGAGCGCGCGGAGACGAGGTGTGGCACGGTTCATGAAAACCTCCCTTGTTCGCACTCTATTAGAACAATGCGGTTTGAGGGAGGCCGGGGGGACGGTGGTGCGGGAACGCGAAACGGCCCGGCCGCACGGGCGGCCGGGCCGTGACGCCGTACGGGACGGCGTGAAAGGGGTTTACGTCAGTCGTCCGAGCCGTCCGCGCCCTCTTCGAGGTCGCCCTCGGTCTCCAGGAACACCTGCCGCAGCGCGGCCAGCGTCTCCGGGTCCGGCTTCTCCCACATGCCGCGGGACTCGGCTTCGAGGAGGCGCTCCGCGATGCCGTGCAGGGCCCAGGGGTTGGCCTCCTTCAGGAAGGCCTGGTTCTCCGGGTCGAGGACGTACTCCTGCGTCAGCTTGTCGTACATCCAGTCCGCGACCACGCCCGTCGTGGCGTCGTACCCGAAGAGGTAGTCGACGGTCGCCGCCAGCTCGAACGCGCCCTTGTAGCCGTGGCGGCGCATCGCCTCGATCCAGCGCGGGTTGACCACGCGGGCCCGGAAGACGCGGGAGGTCTCCTCGACCAGGGTGCGGGTGCGGACGGTCTCGGGACGGGTCGAGTCGCCGATGTACGCCTCGGGGGCCGTGCCCTTGAGCGCGCGGACGGTCGCCACCATGCCGCCGTGGTACTGGAAGTAGTCGTCCGAGTCCGCGATGTCGTGCTCGCGCGTGTCCGTGTTCTTCGCGGCGACCGCGATCCGCTTGTACGCGGTCTCCATCTCGGCCCGCGCCGGGCGTCCTTCGAGCCCGCGCCCGTACGCGTAACCGCCCCACACCGTGTACACCTCGGCGAGGTCGGCGTCCGTGCGCCAGTCGCGGGAGTCGATCAGCTGGAGGATGCCCGCGCCGTACGTCCCCGGCCGGGAGCCGAAGATGCGGGTGGTGGCGCGCCGCTCGTCGCCGTGCTCGGCGAGGTCGGCCTGCGCGTGCGCCCGTACGTAGTTGTCCTCGGCGGACTCGTCCTCCAGGCCGGCCACGAGCCGTACGGCGTCGTCCAGGAGGCCGATGACGTGCGGGAACGCGTCGCGGAAGAAGCCCGAGATGCGCAGGGTGACGTCGATGCGCGGGCGGCCCAGCTCGGCGAGCGGGATCGGCTCCAGGCCGTTGACGCGGCGCGAGGCCTCGTCCCACAGCGGGCGGACGCCGAGCAGGGCGAGGGCTTCGGCGACGTCGTCGCCGGCGGTGCGCATCGCGCTCGTGCCCCACAGGGAGAGGCCCACGGAGGTCGGCCAGTCGCCGTTGTCGGTGCGGTAGCGCTCCAGGAGCGAGTCCGCGAGCGCCTGGCCGGTCTCCCAGGCGAGCCGGGAGGGGACGGCCTTCGGGTCGACGGAGTAGAAGTTGCGGCCGGTCGGCAGGACGTTGACCAGGCCCCGGAGCGGGGAGCCGGACGGGCCGGCCGGGACGAAGCCGCCGTCGAGCGCGTGGACGGCGTGCGCCAGCTCGTCGGTGGTGGCGGCCAGGCGCGGCACGACCTGCTCGGCGGCGAACCGCAGCACGGCCCGGACGTCGGGGCCGTGGTCGGCCGCGACCGACTCGACCGCCTCGACCGCCCAGTCCGCCGCCTCCATCGCCTCGACCAGCTCGCGCGCCTTCGCCTCCGCCTCGTCGGCGGTGGTGCGGGTCGCGGCCGACTCGTCCAGGCCCAGGGCCTCGCGCAGACCCGGCAGCGCCTGCGTGCCGCCCCAGATCTGGCGGGCGCGCAGGATGGAGAGGACCAGGTTGACCCGGGCCTCGCCGGTCGGGGCGCCGCCGAGGACGTGCAGGCCGTCGCGGATCTGGGCGTCCTTGACCTCGCACAGCCAGCCGTCGACGTGCAGCAGGAAGTCGTCGAACCCGTCGTCCTCCGGGCGCTCTTCGAGCCCCAGGTCGTGGTCGAGCTTGGCGGCCTGGATCAGGGTCCAGATCTGGGCGCGGATCGCGGGCAGCTTCGCCGGGTCCATGGAGGAGATCTGCGCGTACTCGTCGAGCAGCTGCTCCAGGCGCGCGATGTCGCCGTACGAGTCGGCGCGGGCCATCGGCGGCACCAGGTGGTCGACCAGGGTGGCGTGCACGCGCCGCTTGGCCTGGGTGCCCTCGCCCGGGTCGTTGACCAGGAACGGGTAGACCAGCGGGATGTCGCCGAGGGCCGCGTCCGGGCCGCAGGCGGCGGACAGGCCGGCGTTCTTGCCGGGCAGCCACTCCAGGTTGCCGTGCTTGCCCAGGTGCACCATGGCGTCGGCGCCGAAGCCGCCGTCCTCGGCGCGGGCCGCGATCCAGCGGTAGGCGGCCAGGTAGTGGTGGGACGGCGGCAGGTCGGGGTCGTGGTAGATCGCGATCGGGTTCTCGCCGAAGCCGCGCGGCGGCTGGATGAGGACGAGGAGGTTCCCGCGCCGCAGGGCGGCGAGCACGATGTCGCCCTCCGGGTTCCGCGACCGGTCGAGGAACATCTCGCCGGGCGCCGGGCCCCAGTGCTCCTCGACCTGCGTCCGCAGCTCCTCGGGGAGGGTGGCGTACCAGCGCTTGTAGTCGGCGGCCGGGATGCGGACCGGGTTCTTCGCCAACTGCTCCTCGGTCAGCCAGTCCTGGTCGTGGCCGCCGGCCTCGATGAGGGCGTAGATCAGCTCGTCGCCGTCGCCCGACACCAGACCGGGCAGCTCCTCGGCGGGCCCGAAGTCGTACCCCTCCTCGATCAGCCGGCGCAGGAGCGAGACGGCGGAGGCGGGGGTGTCGAGGCCGACGGCGTTGCCGATGCGGGAGTGCTTGGTGGGGTACGCGGAGAGGACCAGCGCGAGCTTCTTCTCGGCGTTCGGGATGTGCCGGAGGCGGGCGTGCCGCACGGCGATCCCGGCGACGCGGGCCGCGCGCTCGGCGTCCGCCACGTACGCGGGCAGGCCGTCCTCGTCGATCTCCTTGAAGGAGAACGGGACGGTGATCAGGCGCCCGTCGAACTCGGGGACGGCGACCTGGCTGGCGGCGTCCAGCGGGGACAGGCCCTCGTCGTTCTCCTCCCACGCGGACCGCGAACCGGTCAGGCAGAGGGCCTGGAGGATCGGCACGTCGAGCGCGGCGAGCGCGCCCGCGTCCCAGGCCTCCTCGTCGCCGCCGGCCTGCGCCTCGGCGGGCTTGGTGCCGCCCGCCGCGAGCACGGTGGTGACGATGGCGTCGGCGGTGCGGAGGGTGTCGAGCAGTTCCGGCTCGGGCGCGCGCAGGGACGCCACGTACAGCGGGAGGGCCCGCGCGCCCGCGTCCTCGATCGCGTCGCACAGGGCGCCGACGAAGGCGGTGTTGCCGCTCATGTGGTGGGCGCGGTAGTAGAGCACGGCGACCGTCGGGCCGTCCCCGTCCCGGGCGGTCCGCTCCAGCGGGCCCCAGGTGGGGGCGGCGGCCGGGGCCTCGAAGCCGTGGCCGGTGAGCAGGACGGTGTCGGAGAGGAAGCGGGCCAGCTGCTCCAGGTTGGCGGGGCCGCCGTGCGCCAGGTAGGCGTGCGCCTCGGTGGCGACGCCGACGGGCACGGTGGACGCCTCCATCAGCTGCGCGTCGGGCGCCTGCTCGCCGCTGAGCACGACGACCGGCTTTCCGGCGGCGCGGATCGCGTCGAGTCCGTCCTGCCAGGAGCGGAGGCCGCCGAGGAGGCGGACGACGACGAGGTCGGCGCCGTCGAGGAGGCCGTCGAGATCGGCGAGCGGGAGCCGGGAGGGGTTGGCGAACCGGTACTCGACCGGGCCGCCGGCCGCGCGGGCGCTGAGCAGGTCGGTGTCGGAGTGCGACAGCAGCAGGAGCATGGCGAGGCAGGCCTTCCTCGGGGTTGTCCGCGCCCCGGGTGGTCGTGTGGACGGCAGGAGTTCCTGACTCACCGGCCCGATGGCGCCGGGCCGGCTCACAGTGGCGGGACCGCGCCGGAATCTCACCGGGCTTCCTCCCCGGGGTCCTGGGACCCCATGCCGACTCGCATCCTAGATCGTGGGCCGTGGGGGCTGGAGGGAGCGGGAGGGTCGGACGGATCACACCGGGCCCGGGGGCGGACGGCGGGACGGTGCTTCCGCGCCGGAGGCCCGGCCGGCGGC
This sequence comes from Streptomyces cinereoruber, assembly GCF_009299385.1. Classification (NCBI taxonomy): domain Bacteria; kingdom Bacillati; phylum Actinomycetota; class Actinomycetes; order Kitasatosporales; family Streptomycetaceae; genus Streptomyces; species Streptomyces cinereoruber. Next base: position 3,786,111 of record NZ_CP023693.1, read on the forward strand.
GCATCCCGGCCGGAGGGCCGAGCGGCCCGTCGGCACACCCCCGCCGAAGGACCGGACAGCCCGTCGGCACACCCCGCCGGAGGACCGGACGGCCCGTCGGCTCGTTCCCGCCGGCAGGCCGGGCGGGCCTCCGCCGCACCCCCGCCGGAAGACCGGACGGCCGACTCGCGCACCCCGCCCGGCGCTCCGAGTCAGGCCGGTCACACCCCGTCGGCCCTCGGTTTCCCGTGGGTATGCTCGCCGCCATGCCGCCCACCCCGACCCCGACGCCCGCCCCCGGCGCACCCCGTGCGCGGGAGCGCGGCGACGCCTGCCCCGGGGCGCTGCGGCTGCACTCCGCCGACGACGGGCACCTGGCCCGACTGAGGCTGCCCGCAGGGAGGTTGACGGCACGTCAGGTCGAGGTCCTGGCGCACGCGGCCGAGACCCTGGGCGACGGGCGGATCAGCGTCACCTCGCGCGGGAACGCCGAGCTGCGCGGCCTGGCCGGCGACTGCGGGGCGGAGCTCGCGGCGCTCCTGGCGGAGGCGGGCCTGCTGCCCTCCCCCACCCACGAGCGCGTCCGCAACATCGTGGCCTCCCCGGCCGCAGGACTCGACGGACTCGGCGCGGCCGACGTGCAGTTGTGGGCCCGCGAGCTGGACGAACGGCTCTGCGCCGCGCCCTGGGCCGCCGCGCTCTCGGGCCGGTTCCTCTTCGTCCTGGACGACGGCCGCGGCGACGTCACCGGCCTCGGCGGGGATGTGACCTTGGTCGCAGTGGCCCCCGGCGCCGCGCTCCTGCGCCTCGGCGACCGGACCGTGCGCGTGGCCGCCGCCGACGCCCCGCGCGCCGCCCTCGCCGCCGCCCGCGCCTTCCTGACCGCCGCCCGCGAAGCCGGTACGGGCGCCTGGCGCGTCCGGGAACTGCCGGAGGGCTCCGGGGTGGACGTCCGGGCGGCGCTCACGACGGCCGGGATCGCGGCGGAGCCCGTACGGGAGCCCCTGCCGCCCCACGGCGCACCCCCCGCCCTCGCCCCCGGCCCCCTGGGCCCCGCCTCCCTCCACGTCCTCGCCCCCCTCGGCCGGTTCACCGCCGGCCGGCTGCGGGCCCTGTTGCCCGCCGACGAGGTGCGGTTCACGCCCTGGCGCGGGGCCGTCGTCGTCGGGGCGGACCCCGGGCGGCTGTCCGGCCTGGAGGCGCACGGCCTGATCACCCGCCCCGACTCCCCCTGGGTCGGCGTCAGCGCCTGCACCGGGCGGCCCGGCTGCGCCAAGTCCCTCGCGGACGTGCGGGCGGACGCGGTCCCCGGCCGTCCCGGCCTGCCCGTCCACTACTCCGGCTGCGAGCGCCGCTGCGGACACCCGCACGGCGACTGGGTCGACGTCCTCGCCGCCCCAGGCGGCGGCTACCTGGTCGACGGCGCCCCCGTCCCCCGTACCGACCTGACCCCCGCGGTCACCACGGCCCGTACCGCACCCCGCACCGCGCCCCGTACAACGAGATGAGCGAGAACAGGATGTTCGACTACGAGAAGGACGGCACGGAGATCTACCGCCGTTCCTTTGCCACGATCCGCGCCGAGGCGGACCTCACGGGCCTGCCCGCCGACGTCGCCCAGGTGGCGGTCCGGATGATCCACGCCTGCGGCATGACGGACCTCGTCCAGGACATCGCGTACTCGCCGGGCGTCGTCGCGAGCGCCCGCGCCGCGCTCCGGGCGGGCGCGCCGATCCTCTGCGACGCGCAGATGGTCGCCAGCGGCGTCACCCGCAAGCGGCTGCCCGCCGACAACGAGGTGCTCTGCGCGCTCTCCGACCCGTCCGTCCCGGCCCTCGCCGCCGAGCTGGGCACCACCCGTTCCGCCGCCGCCCTCGAACTGTGGCGGGACCGCCTCGAAGGCTCCGTCGTCGCCATCGGCAACGCGCCCACCGCCCTCTTCCACCTCCTGGAGATGGTCGCGAAGGGCGCGGGGCGGCCCGCCGCCGTCCTCGGCATACCGGTCGGCTTCATCGGCGCCGCCGAGTCCAAGGACGCCCTCGCCGAGAACACCCTCGGCCTCGAACACCTCGTCGTCCGGGGCCGGCGCGGCGGCAGCGCCATGACGGCCGCCGCGATCAACGCCCTCGCGCACGAAGCGGAGATCCAGCAGTGACCGTGACCCCGGCCGGAAGCACCGTCGGCAAGCTGTACGGCGTGGGGCTCGGGCCCGGCGACCCGGACCTCCTGACCCTCGCCGCCGTGAAGGCCATCGCGTCCGCCGACGTGGTCGCGTACCACTCGGCCCGCCACGGGCGCTCCATCGCCCGCTCGATCGCGGCCCCGCACCTGCGCGAGGACCACGTCGAGGAGCGGCTGATGTACCCGCTCACGGTGGAGACCACGGACCACCCGGGCGGTTACCGGGGCGCCCTGAACGACTTCTACGAGGAGGCGGCGGCCCGCCTCGCCGCCCACCTGGACGCGGGCCGCACGGTCGCGGTCCTCGCCGAGGGCGACCCGCTTTTCTACGGCTCGTACCAGCACATGCACAAGCGCCTCGCGCACCGCTACGACACGACCGTGATCCCCGGCGTGACCTCGGTGAGCGCCGCCGCCGCCCGGCTCGGGGAGCCGCTGTGCGAGGCGGAGGAGGTGCTGACGATCGTCCCGGGCACGCTGCCGGAGGACGAGCTGACGGCCCGGCTCGCGGGCACGGACTCGGCGGTCGTGATGAAGCTGGGCCGCACCTTCCCCACCGTGCGGCGGGCCCTGGAGCGGGCCGGGCGCCTGGAGGACGCGCGGTACGTGGAGCGGGCGTTCATGGCGGGCGAGCGGACGGAGCGCCTGGCGGACGTGGACCCGGAGTCGGTCCCGTACTTCTCGGTCGCCGTGCTGCCCTCCCGCATCGACGAGGAGCCGCCGGTACGGGAGCGGGGCGAGGTCGTCGTGGTCGGCACGGGCCCGGCGGGCGCGCCCTGGCTGACGCCGGAGTCGCGCGGGGCCCTGCTGAACGCGGACGACCTGGTCGGCTACACCACCTACCTGGACCGGGTGCCGGTGCTGCGCCCCGGGCAGCGGCGGCACGGCTCCGACAACAAGGTGGAGTCGGAGCGCGCCGAGTTCGCCCTCGACCTGGCCCGGCGCGGGCACCGGGTCGCGGTCGTCTCGGGCGGCGACCCGGGCGTCTTCGCGATGGCGACGGCGGTCCTGGAGGTGGCGTCGGAACCGGAGTACGCGGACGTTCCCGTACGGGTCCTCCCGGGGGTGACCGCCGCCAACGCGGCCGCCGCGGCGGCGGGCGCCCCGCTCGGCCACGACTACGCGACGATCTCGCTCTCCGACCGCCTCAAGCCCTGGGACGTGATCGCGGACCGGCTGCGCGCGGCGGCCGGCGCGGACCTGGTCATCGCCCTGTACAACCCGGGCTCCAAGTCCCGCACCCACCAGGTGGCGGCCGCCCGCGACCTCCTCCTGGAGCTCCGCTCCCCCGACACCCCGGTGGTCGTCGCCCGCGACGTCGGCGGCCCCGAGCAGTCGGTCCGGGTCCTCACCCTGAAGACCCTGGACCCCTCCGAGGTCGACATGCGCACCCTCCTCCTGATCGGCTCCTCGCAGACCCGGGCGGTGGAACGCGGCGACGGCCGCACGATCACGTGGACGCCGCGCCGGTACGGCCAGGGCGTGTCCGGCGGATCATGGCCGGACACGCCCTAGGACTCGGTACCCGAGGACCAGGGCGGCGGCCTCCTCGGGGGTCGTCGCCGTCCGTACGCCCTCCGGGACCGGGGGCCGGCGGACGACGACGACCGGGATGCCGGACTCGCGGGCGGCGGTCAGTTTCGGGGCGGTGGCCGTGCCGCCGCTGTCCTTGGTGACGAGGACGTCGATCCGGTGGCGGCGCAGCAGTTCGCGTTCGCCGTCGAGGGTGAAGGGGCCCCGGTCGAGGAGGACCTCGGTGCGGGCCGGCACCGGGGCCTCGGGGGCGTCCACCGAGCGGACCAGGAACCACTCCGGGCGGTCGGCGAAGGCGGCCAGGCCCATGCGGCCGGTGGTGAGGAAGACGCGGTCCCCGAGGCCGTCGAGGGCGGTGGCGGCCGCCGCCAGGGAGCCCACGTCGCGCCAGTCGTCGCCCTCCTCCGGGACCCAGCCGGGGCGGCGCAGGGCGAGCAGGGGAACATGGGCGGTGGCGGCCGCCCGGGCCGCGTTGAAGCTGATCCGCTCGGCGAAGGGATGGGTGGCGTCGATGACCGCGTCCACCGCGTGCTCCCCCAGCCAGGCCGCGAGCCCGTCGGCGCCGCCGAAGCCGCCGATCCGGACCTCGCCCTCGGGCAGCCGGGGCCGGGCGACCCGGCCCGCGAGCGAGCTGGTGACCCGGACGCGGGGGTGGAGCAGCCCCGCGAGGGCGCGGGCCTCGGTGGTCCCGCCGAGAATGAGTACGTGCACAGGAGCCCCTTCGTGAGTTCAGGCGGCGGGCGCGAGGCCCAACTCAAGCACACCGGTCTGCGCCCGGGCTGGACGACCGGTGCCTGTGCGACGGCGGCGACGACGGCCGCGTACACGGCCCTGCTGACCGGGGACTTCCCGGACCCGGTGACGATCACGCTGCCGAAGGGGCAGACGCCGGCGTTCGCGCTCACGGCCGAGGAGCGCGCCGGGGACACGGCCATGGCGGCGGTGGTGAAGGACGCGGGCGACGACCCGGACGTCACGCACGGGGCCGTGATCCGCTCGACGGTACGGCTCCTGCCGCCGGGCTCGGGCGTGGTGTTCCGGGCTGGCGAGGGCGTCGGCACGGTCACCCTCCCCGGGCTGCCGCTCGACGTGGGCGAGCCGGCGATCAACCCGGTGCCCCGGCAGCTGATGCGCGAGCACGTGGCGCGGGTCGCCGCCGCGCACGGCGGCACGGGCGACGTCGAGATCACGATCTCCGTCGACGGCGGCGCCGAGATCGCCCGCTCCACCTGGAACCCCCGGATCGGCATCCTCGGCGGCCTGTCGATCCTCGGCACGACCGGGATCGTCGTCCCGTACTCCTGCTCGGCCTGGATCGACTCCATCCGGCGGGGCGTGGACGTGGCCCGCGCGGGCGGCCTCACGCACGTCGCCGGCTGCACCGGCTCGACCTCGGAGCGGACGGTGACGGGCCTGTACGACCTGCCGGAGATCGCCCTGCTCGACATGGGCGACTTCGCGGGCGCGGTCCTCAAGTACGTGCGCCGCCACCCGGTGGACCGGCTGACGGTCTGCGGCGGCTTCGCGAAGCTCTCCAAGCTGGCCGCCGGCCACCTGGACCTGCACTCGGCCCGCTCCCAGGTCGACAAGGGCTTCCTGGCGGACCTGGCCCGCACGGGCGGCGCGTCCGAGGCCCTGGCGGCGGAGATCGCCGCCGCGAACACCGGCCTGGCCGCCCTCCGCCTCTGCGAGGCCGCCGCCGTCCCCCTCGGCGACCTGGTCGCCGCCCGCGCCCGCGACGAGTCCCTGACGGTCCTGCGCGGCGCCCCGGTCGCGGTGGACGTGATCTGCATCGACCGGGCGGGGACGGTGGTGGGGCGGTCTTCGGTGCGGGGGCCGGGGGCGTGAGACCGGCACGACGTGCGGACCGGGAGGCCCGACCCTAGGCTGGGCGGCGAACACCCGACGAGCGACCGAGAGGGAGTCTCATGTCGAAGCGTGGCAACAAGCGGCGGGCCCGGAAGAAGAAGGGCGCGAACCACGGCAAGCGGCCGAACACCTGAGCCGAGTGGTCGTGACGGAGGGGCCCCGGGGATCTCCCCGGGGCCCCTCCGCGTGCGCGCCGCGTGCGCGGTCGTCAGCAGGTGTGGCGGTCGCGCGCCGGGTCGTACAGGTGGCTGTCGCGGAACTCCGAGGCCGCCAGGGTGCGGCCGACGATGATGACGGCCGTCTTCGTGATCCCGGCCGCCTTCGTCTGCTCCGCGATGTCGTCCAGGGTGCCGCGCAGGACCACCTCGTCGGGGCGGCTGGCCATCGCGACGACGGCGGCCGGGCAGTCCGCGCCGTAGTGGGGGACCAGCTCGGCGACGACCCGGTCGACGTAGCGGGCGGCGAGGTGGAGGACGAGCAGGGCGCCGCTGCGGCCCAGGGTCGCCAGGTCCTCGCCCTCCGGCATCGGCGTGGCCTGCTGCGCGATCCGGGTCAGGATGACCGTCTGGCCGACCGTGGGGACGGTCAGCTCCCGCTTCAGCGCGGCCGCCGCCGCCGCGAAGGCCGGGACGCCGGGCACGACCTCGTACGGGATGCCGAGCGCGTCCAGGCGGCGCATCTGCTCCGCGACCGCGCTGAACACCGACGGGTCCCCGGAGTGCAGCCGGGCCACGTCCTGCCCCGCCTCGTGGGCGGCGGCGATCTCCGCGACGATCCCGTCCAGGTCCATCCGGGCCGTGTCGACGCGCCGCGCGTCCGGCGGGCACTCGGCCAGCAGCTCGACGGGGACGAGGGAGCCGGCGTAGAGGCAGACCCCGCACTTCGCCAGGGTCCGCGCGCCGCGCACGGTGATCAGGTCGGCCGCGCCGGGGCCCGCGCCGATGAAGTAGACGGTCATCCCTCTTCAGAACCTTTCGTGACGGACCACTGCGTGACCGGCATCGCCTGTCGCCAGCCGGTGAAGCCGCCCACGGGGACGGCGGTGGCGACCGCGAGCCGGACGAGTTCCCCGCCGTGGCGGCGGTGGGCCCCGGCGAGCAGCGCCTCGGATTCGAGCGTGACGGTGTTGGCGACGAGCCGGCCGCCGGCGGGCAGCGCGTCCCAGCAGGCCGCGAGCAGGCCGGGGGCGGTCAGGCCGCCGCCGACGAAGATCGCGTCCGGGGTCGGGAGGCCCGCCAGGGCCTCGGGGGCGGGGCCGGTGACGACCCTCAGGGCGGGGACGCCGAGCGCGTCGGCGTTGCGGGCGATGCGGGCGGCCCGCACGGGGTCCTTCTCGATCGCGACGGCCCGGCAGGCGCGGTGGGTCCGCATCCACTCGATGCCGAGGGAGCCGGAGCCGCCGCCGACGTCCCAGAGCAGTTCGCCGGGGGCGGGGGCGAGCGCGGCGAGGGTGGCGGCGCGCACGTACCGCTTGGTGAGCTGCCCGTCGTGCTCGTACGCCTCGTCCGGCAGGCCCGGCGCGGCGCCGAGCCGCAGGGCGCCCGGGTCGCGTACGCAGTCGAGCGCGAGGACGTGGAGCGCGTCGGTCCGCTCGTACGGCCAGGTCCCGGCGGTCGCGTCGAGGAGCCGTTCCCGGGGGCCGCCGAGCTGTTCCAGGACCCGCATCCGGGTGCCGCCCCAGCCGGTGTCCCGGAGGTACGCGGCCACGTCGGCGGGGGTCTCCGGGCCCTCGCCCAGGATCAGGACCCGGCGCCCGGGGTGCAGGGCGGCGGCGAGGGCGGCGAGCGGCCGGGCCACCAGGGACACCGTCTCGGTCTCCTCCAGGGGCCAGCCGAGCCGGGCGCAGGCGTACGAGACGGAGGACGGATGCGGGTGGATCCGGAGCCGGTCGGCGCCGACGGTCTCCGCGAGGGTGCGGCCGATGCCGTAGAAGGAGGGGTCCCCGCTGGCCAGGACGGCGATCGCGCGTCCCGCGTGGGCGGCGAGCAGGCCGGGCACGGCCGGGCGGAGGGGGGAGGGCCAGGCGATCCGCTCGCCGGGGCAGTCGCCGCCGGGCAGCAGGTCGAGCTGGCGGGGGGCGCCGATCAGCACCTCGGCGGCGCGCAGGACGCGGCGGGAGGCCTCGGGGAGCCCGTCCCAGCCGTCCGCGCCGATCCCGACGACCGCTGTCGCACCCGCTGGTGCGTCCGACGACGCGCCCGATGCCGCACCCGACAGCGCATCCGGTATCGCACCCGTCGCACCGTTCACACCCGTACCGTCCACGCCGCCGAACTCTACGGGAGCCCCGGCCTCCCCTTCCGCGTGGCCGTGCTCACTTCTGGGCGTGCTGCCCCACGTAGAAGAGGATCCAGACGAAGCCGGCGAAGGCGTGCGTGGCGAAGACGTACACGAAGACGCGGAGCATCACGCCGCGCTCTTTCCAGCGCTCGTCGTCGGTCCCGGGATCGGTCATGCCCTCCAGCGTACGGGCCCGCCGCCCGGCTCCCGGGGCCCGGAATAGGGAGGGGGCTCGCACCGTTGGACGAGATGATTTAAGATTCAACCACTAGTCGGGAGCGGGAGAGGCACCCGGCAACGCGAGAGGTGAGCACGATGCAGTTCGGGATCTTCACCGTCGGCGACGTGACGACCGACCCCACCACCGGCCGCACCCCCACCGAGCACGAGCGGATCAAGAACACCGTCGCCATCGCGCTCAAGGCGGAGGAGGTCGGACTCGACGTCTTCGCGACCGGGGAGCACCACAACCCGCCGTTCGTCCCGTCGTCCCCCACCACCCTCCTCGGGCACATCGCCGCCCGCACGGAGAACCTGGTCCTGTCCACGTCCACGACCCTGATCACCACCAACGACCCGGTGAAGATCGCCGAGGACTACGCGACCCTCCAGCACCTCGCCGACGGGCGCGTGGACCTGATGATGGGCCGCGGCAACACCGGCCCGGTCTACCCGTGGTTCGGTCAGGACATCCGCCAGGGCATCCCGCTCGCCATCGAGAACTACGCGCTGCTCCACAAGCTGTGGAGGGAGGACGTGGTCGACTGGGAGGGCAGGTTCCGCAGCGCCCTCCAGGGCTTCACGTCCACCCCGCGCCCGCTCGACGGCGTCCCGCCGTTCGTCTGGCACGGCTCCATCCGCTCCCCGGAGATCGCCGAGCAGGCCGCCTACTACGGCGACGGCTTCTTCGCGAACCACATCTTCTGGCCCAAGCAGCACACCGAGAAGATGGTCCGGCTCTACCGGCAGCGGTACGCGCACTACGGCCACGGCACCCCCGAGCAGGCGATCGTCGGCCTCGGCGGCCAGGTCTTCATGCGGAAGAACTCGCAGGACGCGGTACGGGAGTTCCGCCCGTACTTCGACAACGCGCCGGTCTACGGCCACGGCCCCTCCCTGGAGGAGTTCAGCCGCGAGACCCCGCTGACCGTCGGCTCCCCGCAGGAGGTCATCGAGCGGACCCTGTCCTTCCGCGAGTACGTGGGCGACTACCAGCGCCAGCTGTTCCTGGTCGACCACGCCGGACTGCCCCTGAAGAGCGTCCTGGAGCAGCTCGACCTCCTCGGCGAGGAGGTCGTCCCGGTGCTGCGCAAGGAGTTCGCGAACCTGCGCCCGGCCGGCGTCCCCGCCACCGCCCCGCTCCACCCCGCCGTCGTGAAGTCCCAGGAGGTCTGACCCCATGCGCACCCTCAAGCTGGTCGCCGTCTCCGCCGGCCTCAGCAGCCCCTCCTCCACCCGGCTCCTCGCCGACCGGCTCCTCCAGGCCGCCCGCTACCGGCTGGCCGAGCAGGAGTACGCCGTCGACGTCGAGGTGGTCGAACTCCGCGACCTGGCCGTCGACATCGCCCACCACTTCGTCACCGGCTTCCCCTCCGGGAAGCTCCAGGAGACGATCGACACGGTGACCGGCGCGGACGGCGTCATCGCGGTGACCCCGGTCTTCACGGCCTCGTACAGCGGTCTGTTCAAGTCGTTCTTCGACCTGCTCGACCCGACCGCGCTGACCGGCGTCCCGGTCCTGATCGGGGCGACCGGCGGCACCGCCCGCCACTCGCTGGTCCTGGACCACGCCCTGCGGCCGCTCTTCGCCTACCTGCGGGCCCTCACCGTCCCGACCGCCGTCTACGCGGCCTCGGAGGACTGGGGCTCGGGCGGCGACGAATACACGGAGGGCCTCCCGGCCAGGATCAACCGGGCCGGGTACGAGTTCGCGGACGCGGTCGCGGCCCGGCCGGCCCGTGAGGCCGACGAGGACGAGGTCGTGCCGTTCGAGCGCCAACTGGCCGATCTGCGCCTCGACTGACCGCCCGGCCCAACCGATTTGTTACGTTGGAGGCGGATCGCGCAGATGTGCCGTAGGACGGACGGAGGTCGGCGATGGCCGGCAGGATCGTGGTGGGCGTGGACGGGTCGGAGCCTTCGCTCAAGGCCCTGACGTGGGCGGCCGGGCAGGCCGCCCTGACCGGGGACTCCCTGGAGGCGGTCATCGCCTGGGAGTACCCGGCCTCGTGGGCGACGCTGATGCCGGGCGTGCCCCCGGAGTTCGACCCCGAACGGCTCGCCGCACAGATCCTGGACCAGGCCCTGGCCGACGCGCTCACCCCGGAGGCCGCCGCCGACGCCGTCCGCACGGTGGTCGGCGGCAACGCCGCGCAGGCCCTGGTCGACGCGGCGAAGGGCGCGAGCCTCCTCGTCGTCGGCGACCGCGGCCACAGCGGCTTCCGTGCGGCCGTCCTCGGCTCGGTCTCCACCCAGGTCGCCCAGCACGCGCCCTGCCCGGTCGTGGTCGTCCGGGGCGAGGGCGTGCAGCCCGTCTAGGGCCTACCCGACCCTGATCCGCCGGACAGGCCCCAGTCCGTACGGGCGCTGTCCGCCGGCAGCACGTCCGCCACGACGCACGACGCGTTGTCCGGGCCGCCCCGCCCGTCGGCGAGCGCGAGCAGGGCGCGGGCGGTGTCCTCCGGGCCCGCGCCGGCCGCCAGGGCGGTCCGCAGCTCCGCATCCGGCACGACCGCCGACAGGCCGTCCGTGCACAGCAGCCAGCGGTCCCCGGGCCGCCCCTCGTGCAGGCTCAGATCGGGCACGGACCCTCCCTCCGCACCGTCGAGGGCCCGCAGGAGCAGCGCCCGGTCCGGATGCGCCGCCGCCTCCGCCGGGTCGAGTTCGCCCGCGTCCACCCGCGCCTGCACGGCGGTGTGGTCGCGGGTGAGGCGTACGAGGTCCCCGTCCCGCAGCAGGTACGCGCGCCCGTCCCCCACGTGCGCGAGCGCGAGCCGGGAGCCCGTCCACACCCCGGCCGTCAGGGTCGTCCCCGAGCCGGGCGCCGCCGCGCCGACCCCCGCGTCCGCGCGGTGCACGGCGTCCTCCAGGGCGTTGAGCAGGTCCCCGGCCCGGCCGCCGGGCGCCGGAAGCCCCTCGACGGCGGAGAGGGCCGCGAGGGCGGCTCCGGCCGCCAGGTCCCCCGCCGCGCCGTAGCCGTCCGCGACGGCGAGCAGGCGCGGGCCGGCGTGCGCCCGGTCCTGGTTCGTCTCCCGCACGCGTCCGCACTCCGAGAGCGCGGCGGCGAGCAGGGCGTGGGGCCGTACGACCGCGGTCGTCATGTCGTTGTCCATCCCGGTGTTCCCTCCCAGTCGGTCCAGCAGGGAGGCCGCCAGGCCGCGCCGTTCCGCCGTCTCGGCCTCGACCCGGGCCCAGTGGGCGCGGACCGCGCGGGCCGCCGCCCCCGGGTCCGTGCCGTGCAGCGCGCACACGTCCCGGACCCCGGCGAGCGGCATCCCGATCCGCCGCAGCCAGGCCACCAGCCGGGCCCGTTCCACCTGCGCGCCCGCGTAGTACCGGTAGCCGGTGTACGCGTCGACGCGGGCGGGCGGGAGCAGGCCGAGCTCGTCGTAGCGGCGCAGCGCCTTGGCGGAGAGCCGGGACGCGCGGGCGAACTCCCCGATCGTCATGAGCGGTTCCGGTACCGCAGCCGCTCCGGCCGCTCCGTACCGCTTCCCCGCCCCGTCCCGTCCGTGCCGTTCCACCGGCGTGCCACCTCCCCCGCCGGGCACCCCGTGGCGCCCGGCCCCACCGATGCTCGACCTTCCCCGGCGGGGAAGGTCAACCGTCCCCCGTACCGTCCCCGGGCCCGCTACTTGCGGTTGTACAACCGCATCGTCACCCAGCCGAAGGCGAGGACGAAGACCGCCGACCAGCCCAGGGACCAGGCGATGTCCACGCCCGGCCAGCCGCCCGCCATCAGTTCGCGGACCGCGCTCGCGACGTGGGTGACCGGGTTGTTGTTCACGAAGGCCTGGAGCCAGCCCGGCATGGTCCTCGGGTCCACGAAGACGTTGGACAGGAAGGTCAGCGGGAAGATCACCATCATCGAGACGCCCATGACGGACTTCTCGCTGCGCAGCAGCAGGCCGAACATGGTCCAGATCCACGAGAAGGAGAACGAGAACACCAGGAGCAGCACGACCCCGAGGAGCACCCCCGGGAGCCCGCCCTCCGGCCGGTAGCCGATGACCACGCCGACCGTCAGCATCACGGCCGAGGCGATCAGATAGCGCACGACGTCGCCGAGGAGGTAGCCGACCATCGGCGCCGGACGCCAGATCGGCAGCGTGCGGAAGCGGTCGAAGACGCCCTTCTCGATGTCGGTGTTGACCGAGACGCCCGTGTACATCGTGATCATCACGACGCTCATCACCAGGATGCCGGGCAGCAGGAACTGGACGTACGAGGAGACCGAGCCGGCCAGCGCGCCCCCGAAGAGGTACGTGTACATCAGCACCATCATGATCGGGAACGCCGTCACGTCGAACAGCTGCTCCGGCACGTGCTTGATCTTCAGCATGGCCCGCCAGCCGAACGTCATCGAGGCGGAGAGCGCGCCGGGGCGGGGCGGGCGGGTGCGCCGGACGAGCAGTTCCGCCAGCTCCTCCGCCCGGGGGGCCTCGAAGTCGGCGTCGGTCGTGCGCGTGTCCTTGTTGGTGGAGACGGTGGTCATGCCGCCGTTCCTTTCCTGTCCGTCAGCGCCAGGAACACCTCGTCGAGGCTGGGCTGTCCGAGCGCGAAGCTGTCGACCGTGATCCCGGCCCGCGCCAGCTCCGCGAGCGCCCGCGCCGCCTGTTCGGCGGCGCCGAGGTCCGTCCCGTGCCCGTCGACGGTGGCGGTGAGCGCGACCGGGTCCGGGTCGAGCTGCACGGTGGCCCGCAGGGCGCCGCGCAGGACCCGCTCGGCCTCCTGCCGCCGCCCGGGGTCCCGGAGCCGCACGTGCACCGAGCCCGAGCCGACCGAGGCCTTCAGCTCGCCCTTCGTGCCCTCCGCGATCACCTTGCCGTGGTCGATGACGGCGACCCGGGAGGCCAGCCGGTCCGCCTCGTCCAGGTACTGGGTGGTCAGCAGGACGGTGGTGCCCTGGGCGACCACCGCGCGGACGATGTCCCAGACCTGGTTGCGGCTGCGCGGGTCGAGGCCGGTGGTCGGCTCGTCCAGGAAGAGCAGGTCGGGGGTGTTGAGGATGGACGCGGCGATGTCGATGCGGCGCCGCATGCCGCCCGAGTAGTTCTTGATCTGCTTGTCGGCGGCCTCCGCGAGTCCGAACGCGGCGAGCAGCTGCTCCGAGCGCTCGCGGGCGGCGGGCCGGGAGTGGCCGAGCAGCCGGGCGAGGAGGACCAGGTTCTCCGTGCCGGTCAGGTCCTCGTCCACGGAGGCGTACTGGCCGGTGAGGCTCACGCGTCCCCGTACGGCGTCGGCGTCCTTGACGACGTCCTTGCCGAAGACGCCGGCCCGGCCGCCGTCGGGGCGGAGGAGGGTGGCGAGCATCTTGACGACGGTCGTCTTGCCGGCGCCGTTGGGGCCGAGGAGCCCGTAGACGGTCCCGGCGGGGACGCGCAGGTCCACGCCGTCCACGGCCCGGTTGGTGCCGAAGACCTTGACCAGGCCCTCGGTCTCGATGGCGAGGTCGGCCATGCGGTTTCCTCCGTCGTCCCCGTGCTGTAGGAACCCCGGTCAGTAGGGCGCGGGCCGGCCCGCCGCGTCCTCGTGCGTGTAGAAGGAGTAGTGGGCGGCGACCGTGTTGACCGCGAAGACGGCCAGGCCGAGGCCGCTGGACGACAGGACGCTGGCGCCGGACAGGCTGAAGAGGAACCCGACCGCGCAGCCCGACAGGACGCCCCACGCGGGGGCGCGCAGCTCGCGGCGCAGGGACCGGCCCTGGTGGTGGAGCACGTGGATGCCCACGGCGATCACGGCGGCGGAGACGAGGCCGAGCCAGAGCTGCCCCAGGGTGGTGGGGCCGCCGTGGCGGGCGACCGTCGCCGCGTAGAGGCCGTACAGGACGCCGACCAGGATCGGGCCGGCCCAGCCGTGCGTATTGATCCGGCGCCGCTGGGCGGGCACCGCTGCGTGTGCGGCCATGGCAGGAGCTCCTTCGTCTCTGGCGCGCGCGGCGCCGCTGACCCCTTGGTTCCCGCACCCTCCAGGGCACACCCGCGACCGGCGCGCCGCAAGTGGATCAGCGGGGTCCGGACGCCGCGAGGGCCGCGAGGCGGGCGAGGGCGTCGTCCAGGACGGCGTGCGGCGGGGAGGCCAGGCCCACCCGGACCGCGCGGGGCGCCGCCCCCGGGCCCGTCGCGAAGGCGCTCCCGGGGGTGACCGACACGCCCGCGCGTGCGGCGGCCGCCGCCGTGAAGGTCTCGGCCCGCCAGGGCGCGGGCAGCTCCCACCAGCAGAAGTAGGCGTACGGGGAGGTCCGGAAGGTGTGCCCGGCGAGCCGCCGCAGGACCAGGGCGTGCCGGGCCGCCGCGTCCGCCCGCTTGGCGGCGACGGTCTCCGCGACCGTCCCGTCCCCGGCCCAGCGGGTGGCGGCGGCGAGGGCGAAGCCGTCCGCCGTCCAGGCGCCGGCGCGCAGCGCCTCCGCGAGCGCGGCGCGCAGCCGGCCGGGGGCGACGAGGTAGCCGACGGTCGGGGCGGGGGCGAGCCGCTTGGAGAGGCCGTCCACGAGGACGACGCGTTCGGCGGCGTGCGCGGCGAGCGGGGCGGGCGCCGAGGGGTCGAGGAAGGCCCAGGTGACGTCCTCGACGGCCGTCAGGTCGAACCGGCGCAGGAGTGCGGCGAGTGCGGCCCGCCGCTCCTCCCCGGCGGTCGCCGCGAGCGGGTTGTGCAGGGTCGGCTGGAGGTAGACGGCGGCGAGCGGCGCCGCCCGGTGGGCCTCCGCGAGCGCCCCGGGCCGTACCCCCTCCGCGTCGAGGGCGAGGGGCACGAGCCGGATGCCGAGCCGTTCGGCGAGGGCCTTGAGCGGCGGGTACGTCAGTTCCTCGACGCCCAGGCGCCCGCCGGGCGGCACGAGCGCGGAGAGCGCGGCGGCGACGGCCCGGCGGCCGCTCCCGGCGAAGAGGACGCTCCCGGGGTCGGGGGCCCAGCCGGGCCTCGCGAGCACCGACACGGCCGCGTCGCGGGCCTCCGGGGTGCCGTCGGCGGCGGCCGGGCGGGCCAGGGTCCCGGTGAGGACGCCGGGCCGGGCGAGGGCCGCGAGCGCGCGGGCCATCAGCTCCGGCTGGCCGTCCACGAACGGGTAGTTGAGCTGGAGGTCGACGGGCGCGGCCCCGGTCGCCTCGACGAGCGCGGGCCCGGACGGCGGAGGGGCCGCCCGGACGAAGGTGCCGCGCCCGACCTCCCCGACGACCAGGCCCCGGCGCGCCAGCTCCCCGTACACCCGGATCGCCGTCGAGTTCGCGATCCCGTGCCGCCGGGCGAAGACCCGCTGGGGCGGCAGCCGGTCGCCGGGCCGCAGCCGTCCGTCCCGTACGGCCGCCTCGACGCGGTCCGCGATCCTCCGGTACTCCTCCACGGGCACCCCTCCTCCGTCGCAGCCCCATTGCACCGAGGGCAAAGTTTTCATTGCACCGAGAAGTCGGCGCTGCCTAGCCTGCCGCCATGCCCGTCTCCCGAACAGCCACCGCCGAGACGCACTACGAGGACCGGGGCTCCGGCCCCGTCCTCCTCCTCGTCCACGGCCACCCCTTCGACCGCACCATGTGGGAACCCCAGCTCGACCGCTTCTCCCGCACGCACCGGGTGATCACCCCCGACCTGCGCGGCTACGGCCTCAGCCCGCTCGGCGCGAGCCCCGGCTCGACCGGCCTCGACGTCTTCGCGGAGGACCTGGCCGCCCTCCTCGACCACCTCGGCGTCGAGGACTGCGTCCTCGCGGGCCTCTCCATGGGCGGCCAGATCGCCATGGAGTTCCACCGCCGCCACCCCGGCCGCGTCCGGGGCCTGGTCCTCGCGGACACCTTCCCCGCCGCCGAGACCGAGGAGGGGAAGGAGGCCCGGAACGCCATGGCCGACCGGCTCCTCGCCGAGGGCATGCGGGGGTACGCCGACGAGGTGCTGGACCGGATGGTCGCCCCGTACAACACGCACGCCGCGCCCCACGTGCACCGCATGATGTGCGCAACCGACCCCGTCGCGGCGGCCGCCGCCCTGCGCGGCCGGGCCGAGCGCCCCGACTACCGGGCGTCGCTGGCCGCCGCCACCGTGCCCGCGCTCGTCGTGGTCGGCCGGGACGACACGTACACCCCGGTCTCCGACGCGGAGGAGACCCACGCGCTGATCCCCGGCTCCGCGCTCGTGGTGGTCGAACGGGCCGCGCACCTGCCCAACCTGGAGCGGCCCGAGGAGTTCGACGCGGCCCTGGAGGCGTTCCTGCGTTCACTCGAACGGACCGCCTGAAGGTTCGCCGGCGTGCGGACGCTCCCACGATGGGGCCATGAGCCAGAACGACGACGGGACCGCGCGTCCGGGCCAGGGCCAGAGCCAGGGCCAGCACGCGGCGCCGCCCCGCAACCCGAACGCAGCGCCGCCCCGCAAGCAGAGCACCGCAGGTGCCTGGGCCTCCGGCGGCACCCTCTTCGCCGGTGTCCTCATGCTGGTCACCGGCTTCATGGACATCTTCCAGGGCATCGCCGGCATCGCCGAGGACGACGTCTACACCCGCGTCGGCGACTACGTCTTCAAGTTCGACCTCACCACCTGGGGCTGGATCCACCTGATCCTGGGCGTGGTCCTCGTGATCGCCGGCTACGGCGTCCTCAAGGGCGCCGAGTGGGGCCGGGTCGCGGGCATCGTGCTCGCCTCCCTCAACATCATCTTCCACTTCCTCTTCCTGCCCTACCAGCCCTGGTGGTCGCTCTTCTCCATGGCCGTCTCGATCTTCGTGATCTGGGCGCTGGCCACGGACGAGGCGTACGGCCCGGACGAGAGGTACTGAGGGACGTGGGACGCACCGCCGGAGCCGCCGCGGCCCTCGCCGCGGCGCTCGCCCTCACCACCGGCTGCGACGCCGCCAAGGACGCGGCCGGCGGTGCCGTCTCCTCGGCGACGGCCGCGGTCGCCTCGGCCGCCGAGCAGAAGATGAACGAGGTCAAGGACGGGGTGGACGCCAAGGCCGACGTGAAGGCCGGGGAGCCGCGCGCCGACGGCGACCGGACGGTCACGGAGATCACCGCGACCAACCCGAAGGACCAGAACGCCGACTACACGGTCCTGGTCAACTTCCGCGACGGCGAGGGCAAACTGCTCGACTCCGTCGTCCTGAACGTCGACGCCGTGGCCCCGGGGAAGTCCAAGTCCGGCACGGCCCGCAGCAACCGGCAGCTCACGGGCGCGACGAAGGCGGAGATCGGTCAGGCGCTGCGGCACTGAGGGGCCGGGGAGGGGTGGGCTTGGGGGAGGCACGGAGCCGGGGGTACGGCACCCGGGGACGGCCCCGTCCGCCGGGTCCGTCCTGCGACACTGAACGGCGTGGACTCCGACCCCGTTCTCGCCGCCGCGCCGAAGCCGTCGTCCGGGCCGAAGCCCCCGCCCGGGGCCGTCGTGGCGGGCGCCGGCCCGGGACCCGTTCCGCGGCCCGGGCGCGCGGCCGCGTGGGCGGGCGGGCTGCTGCTCGCCGTGCCCGCCCTGGTCACCGCCTGCCGCCTGCTCGACACGGACGGGATCACGCCCGTCCCGCAGCTCCTCTCCTTCCTCCCCTGGCTGACCGTCCCCGCAGGACTCGGCCTGCTCCTGGCCGCCGTCGCCCGCCGCCGGGGCCTCGCCCTCACCGCCGTCGTCGTCCTCGCCGCCACCGCCTGGAGCTCCCTGCCGTACACGACGTGGACCACCATCGGCCACGGCCTCCCCGTCGCCCGGGTCCGCGTCCTCGCCGCCAACGTCGAGTTCGGCCAGGCCACGGACGCGCTGATCGCCACCGTCCGGCGCGAGCGCCCCGACCTCGTGTACGTCTCCGAGTGCGACCGCGCCTGCGGACGCGCCCTCACCACGGCCTTCGCGGACGAACTCCCCCACCACGCCTCCGTCGAGGCCGGCGGATCGGAGGGCTCCGTGCTGCTCAGCGCCCATCCGCTGCGCGACTGGCGGGAGATCCCGGCGACCATGGGGATGCCGGGCGCCACGGCCGAGATCGCCGGGCGCTCCGTGCGCGTCCAGCTCGCCCACCCGATGCCGCCGCTCCCCGGCCAGGTGGACGTGTGGAAGCGGGAACTGGGCCGCATCCGGGACTTCGCCGCCCTGCGCACGGGCCCGACGCTGATCGCCGGGGACTTCAACGCCTCCCAGGACCACGCCGCCTTCCGCGCGATCCTCAGGGACGGGCGCCTGCGGGACGCGGCCTGGGCGGCGAGGAAGAGCCGCGCCGCCACCTGGCCCATGGAGGGCCCGGTCCCGCCGTACGTGCAGATCGACCACGTCCTGGTCAGCGACGAGTTCAGCGTGGACGACGTCCGCTTCCTCGACCTCGACGGCACCGACCACCGGGCCGTCCTCGCCGACCTCGACCTGCGGGGAGAGCGCTGATCGGCCACGCTGGAAGGCATGGACAACGAGGAGATCCTGGACGACATCGGCGCCCTGGTCGAGGAGGAGCGCTCCCTGCGGCAGCGCACCGGCGGCCTCCTCCCCGAGGAGCGCGCCCGCCTGGCCGCCCTCGAAGTGCGCCTCGACCAGTGCTGGGACCTGCTGCGCCAGCGCCGCGCCAAGGAGGAGTTCGGCGAGGACCCCGACACGGCGACCCTCCGCCCGGCCGCCGAGGTGGAGTCGTACCGCAACTGAGCATCCGTGGCAGGCCGGTTGTCGGACCCCCCTGGCAGAGTGCCCGGCATGGAACCGTCGAGTACCGAAGCGTCGGACGTGGTCGGGGCGCTGTGGGACCGGATGCAGGCGCGGGACTGGGACGGCCTGGCCGCCCTGCTCGCGGAGGACGCCGTGGTCGAATGGCCGGTCAGCGGTGAGCGGATCACCGGCCGGGACGACTACGTCGCGGTGAACCGCGAGTACCCCGAGGGCTGGTCGGTCCGGGTGCTGCGGATCGTGGCCGGGGACGGCGAGGCCGTCTCCGAGGTCGAGGTCCCGCACGAGGGCGTCGGGACGTTCCGCGCGGTGTCGTTCTGGACCGTCCGCGACGGCCGGATCGTCCGGGGCACGGAGTACTGGACGAGCCCCGGCGCGGACCCGCGCCCCGCCTGGCGGGCCGCGTACACCGAGCCCATGTGACCGCTCCCCGCTTGGCGGGCCGCCCCGACCGAGCCCGTGCGACCTCGCCGGGCCGCGCGGGCGCCCCGCCAGTACGTTGGGGGGCATGGCGAGATCCCGAGGAGCCGGACGGCTCGCCCCGCCCGCCTGGCTGACCGCCGGGATGCGGCCCGCGCCCGCGCCGGTCCCGTGGGCCGCCGTCCTGCGCGCCTCCGTCGCCCTGTCCGCGCCGCTCGCCGCCGGCCTGGCCCTCGACCGGCCCGCGTACGGGGCGCTGGTGTCGATGGGCGCCCTGTCCGGGGTCATCGGGGACACCGCCGACGCCTACCGGATGCGGGTCCTCAACATCGCCGTGCCGCAGCTCTTCGGGGCCGTCGGCGTCACCCTCGGCACCCTCGTCTTCGGGTACGGCTGGGCCGCCGTCGCCGTCCTCACCTGCGTCGCGCTGGTCTCCGGGATGATCTCCTCGATCGGCGCGGTCGCCTCCGTCTCCGGCCTCCTCCTGCTCCTCAACGCCGTCGTCGGCGCGGGCCTGCCCATGCCCGACCCGTGGTGGACGGCCCCGCTGCTGCTCGCCCTGGGCGGGTTCGTCGTCCTCGTCCTCACCCTCCTCGGCTGGCCGCTGCGCCGCGCCGCCCCCGAGCGGGCCGCCGTCGCCGCCACCTACCGGGCGGTCGCCGACCTCTACGAGGCCGCCGGGACCTCCGCGTACGACGAGAAGCGGCAGGCCGTCACCGCCGCCCTCAACCACGCCTACGACCTGGTCCTGGCCCGCCGGGCCCGGCAGCACGGCCGCGCGCCCGCCCCGGTCCGGCTGCTCGCCCGGCTCAACGTCGTCGTCCCGCTGGTCGAGGCCGCGCCCGCCGCCCATCTGCGGGCCCGGGTCGTCGGCCCGCTGTCCCCGGCGGTCCCTGCGGCCGTGCGGGACCTCGCGGACGCCGTCGAGGAGGGCCGCGCCGACGTCCCCGAGCCGGACCTGCCCGCCCCGGAGCGCCCCTCGGAGAAGGCCGTCGACCACGCGCTGCGGCACGCGGCGGGCGTCGTCCGCGAGACGGACCCCGAGCGCCACGACGTGGACGACCGGCTCGGCCGGCCCGCCGCCCTCCGCGTCCGGATCCGCCGGAACACCCGCTCCGTCCTCCTCTCCGGGGCCTCCTGGCGCTACGGCCTGCGGCTCGCGCTCTGCATCGGCCTCGCGCAGGCCCTGGTGTCGCTGGTCCCCGTGCCCCGCTCGTACTGGGTCGCCCTCACCGTCACCTTCGTCATGAAGCCCGACTTCGGCTCGGTCTTCTCCCGGGCCGTACTCCGCGCCTTCGGCACCGCCCTCGGCCTCCTCCTGGCCGCCCTCGTCCTCGCCGAGGTGCCCCGCGGCTGGTGGGACGTGCCCGTGATGATGGTGCTCGCGGCCCTGATCCCGGCGTTCTCCGCGAAGGGGTACGCCTTCCAGACGGCGGCCATCACGCCCGTGATCCTGCTGCTCTCCGACACCCTCAACCAGCAGGGCTTCGGCCTCGTCCTGCCCCGCCTCTACGACTCGCTCCTCGGCTGCGCGATCGCCCTCGTCGCCGGCTACCTGCTCTGGCCCGAGTCCTGGCGCACCCGGATCGGGGACCGGCTCGCGGACGCCGTCTCCGACACCGCCGACTACGTGGCCCGCTCCTTCTCCCCCGACGGGGACGCCGGCCCGCACGCCCGGCTGCGGGCCCGCCGGGCGCTCTACCGGGACCTGTCGACCGTCCGCTCCGAGTTCCAGCGGGCCCTGACCGAACCCCCGCCGACCGGCCCCCGCGCCGCCGCCTGGTGGCCGCTGGTCGTCGCCGTCGAGCGGATCGCGGACGCCACCACCGCCGCCCGCATCCGGATCGACCACGGCGCCCCCGCCCCCGCGCCCGAGGAGGCCGCCGAGGTGGAGCGGGAGCTGCGCGAACTCGCCGCCGGGCTGCGGACGGACGACACCCTCGCGGAGGTCCGCACCGAACTGCCCGGAGACGAGAACGGAGTCCTCGAACCGCTCCGCCAGGAGGTCCGCGCGGCCCGCGCCATCGCCGGTCCCGACCTGCGGTGAACCCCCTTCCGGGGGCGCACGGGGGAACTTACCGGCGGTCACGGAACGGAACCCTCCCCACCGCCGTTACCGGAAGCCGTCCCGGCGACTACGATGCGCCCATTCACGGTGATCCGCGCCCGCCACCGCCGGCAACCGACGCGGCGGACGCGCCACTTCGCCCTGTCTCACCCCCCGCGCCCCGAGGATCCGCCATGCGCACCACCACAAGCAGCAGAGGGCTCCAGCCCAATGTCCTCGGCACCTTCGACACGATCGTCATGGCCGTCGCCGGCAGCGCCCCCGCCTACTCGCTCGCCGCGACCACCGCCGTCCTCTTCGGCGCGGTCGGCGTCGGCGGCCCCGCCGCCCTGCTGTACTGCGCGATACCCATGCTCGGCATCGTCCTCGCGTACGCCCGGCTCGGCCGGATCGACGTCAACGCCGGCGCCGCGTACTCCTGGGTGGGCCGCACCCTCCACCCCTTCCTCGGCTTCCTCTCCGGCTGGGCACTCGTCTTCTCCACCACGGTCTTCATGGTGGCCGGCTCGCTGCCCGCCGGGTCCCTCACGCTCTCCCTGGTCGCCCCGGGCCTCGCCGACCACACCGCGCTCGCGGCGGCCGTCGGCGCCTGCTGGTTCCTGGTGATGCTGCTCGTCGTCCTGGGCGGCGCCCGGCTCACCGTACGGGCGCAGCTGATCATGTCCGGGGTCGAGATGCTGATCCTGCTCGGCTTCGTCCTCGCCGCCGTGGCCCACCGGGGCTACGCCACCGCCTTCGACTGGTCCTGGTTCGGCCTCGCCCAGTTCGACGGCCCCGGGGGCTTCGCCGCCGGCGCGCTGATCGCCGCGTTCTACTACTGGGGCTGGGACGTCACCAGCAACCTCAGCGAGGAGACCCGCAACAGCCGCCGGACCGCCGGGATCTCCGCGCTCGTCGGCGTCGGCTTCGTCTTCGTCCTCTTCGAGGCCATCACCGTCGCCGTCAACGTGCTGCTGAGCTCCGAGGAGATCCGCCGCGCCGGACCCAACGTCCTCGCCGTCGTCGGCCAGGAGGTCTGGCCCGGCGTCGGCGGCAAACTCCTCGTCGTCGCCGTACTGCTCTCCACCGTCGCCACCCTGGAGACCACCCTCATCCAGGTCACCCGCTCCCTCTTCGCGATGGGCCGCGACCGGACCCTGCCGGCCGCGCTCGGCACCGTCCACCCGCGCTGGAACACGCCGTGGATCGCGATCGCGACGGTCGGCGGGGCGGCGCTGCTGCTCTTCGCCGCCGCCGCGGCGGCCGGGTCCGTGCAGCAGATCCTCCGCGACGCCGTCTCCGCGATCGGCCTCCAGATCGCCTTCTACTACGGCCTGGCGGGCATCGCCGCCGTCGTCGCCTACAAGGGCCTGCTCCTGCGCTCCGTGAAGAACCTGGTGGTCGGCGGGCTCTGGCCGCTGCTCGGCTCGGCGTTCATGCTGTGGGCCTTCGTCGAGTCCCTGGGCGAACTCTCCACCACCGCCCTCGCCATCGGCCTCGGCGGCCTGCTCCTCGGCACGGTCCCGCTGGCCGTGTACGCCCGGAAGGGCAGCGACTACTACCGGCGCCCGGCCCGCCTCGACGCCGTCCGCGCCCTCGCCGCCTCGGCCGCCGCCGGGGCCGCCACCCCGGGGGCGCGCACGGGCGGCCGGGACAAGAGCTACGCGACGGACTTCTGACCCCCGTTTCCGCCGGCCGCCGCACCCGAAGGAGGTCCCGATGGCCGTACGCCGCCGCTCCTCGCGCTCCTCCCGCCCCTCGCGTCCGGAGCGCTTCGCGCCCGACTTCGACCCGGACTTCGGGGACCGGGCGCTCACCGAGGCGCGCCACGACATCGTCATCGGCCGCTGGCAGGGCGTACGGGACCTGCTCGCCGCCACCGGCGACGACTGGGCGCGCCGCACCCACCGCGTCCGGCTCCTCTCGCACGCCGCCGCCGGCAGCTCCACCGTCGAGACCTGGCGGGGCGCCGAGCCCGGCAACCCGGACGCCGCCGTGCTGCGGGCCGCGACCGAGGTGGTACGGGTCTTCGACGCGGCCATCGCGGCCGGCCGGGGCGCGGCCGTCGACCGGGGCCGCATCGACGCGGCCGTGAACGCCTGCCGGGGCGCTGCCGAGGCCGCGCCCGCCGACCCGATGCCGTGGGTGTCGCTCCTGTCGGTCGCCAGGCTGTACGAGGGCGGGGTGCCGCGCCGCGAACTGCGCCACTGGTTCGACGAGTTGAGGCGCCGCGACCCGTACAACACCGAGGGGCACATCCAGGTGCTGCGGTACTGGTCGGCGCGGTGGCACGGCACGCACGGCAGCATGTACGACTTCGCGCGCGACGCGGCCGGGGTGGCGCCGCCCGGCTCCCCGCTGCCGGTCCTGGTGCAGGTGGCCAGGGTCGAGGAGTACCGCTACATCGCGGACGGGGCCCTGGGCCGGGGCCCGGTGCGCGGCTTCGACCAGCACTGGAAGCACGAGCTGGCGGTGACCGAACTGCGCCGCACGCACGCCCGCTGGATCGGCGGCCGGGACCCGGCGCTCCCGGTGGCACCCGAGGAGGTCGGCGACCTCAACTTCCTCGCACACGCGGCCTGTTACGCGGGGCAGGTGGACATCGCACGGGAGCTGCTGGGGATGCTGGGGCGGCGGGCGGCGTGGGTGCCGTGGGCGTACACGGGGGACCCGGAGGAGCAGTTCACCCGGTTCAGGGAGGGCCTGGGGGTGGAGTGCCCCCAGGCCCGCGACTGAGACCGGCTCCGTTGTACGGCCCGGGTTACGGCCCCGGTCAGACGCCGATGTCGCGCCCGTCCGTGCGCCAGACGGCGACGACCGACGGGCGGACGAGCTTCCCGGGACCGTCGGGCCAGGTGGACGCGGGCTTCTCGACGGACGCCCCGTCGACCTCGCCCGGGTGCTGCACGGCGACGAGCACGCGCCGGTCCTGGATGACCGGGCCGCAGGTCTCGGCGCCCTTCGGCACGGTCAGGAACTGCTTCAGCTCACCGCGCCGCTCGCCCTGCACCGCGACGCCGAACAGGCCGTCGTGCGAGCCGAGCTGGGCGCCGTCGGTGGAGATCCACAGGTTGCCGTGCGGGTCGAAGGCGACGTTGTCCGGGCAGGAGATCGGGGAGACCTTCTCCTTGGGGAAGCCGGCGAAGTAGGTCGCCGGGTCGTTCGGGTCGCCCGCGACGAGGAAGAGGCGCCAGGCGAAGCCGTCCGAGGCCGGGTCGTCCCAGTGCTCGGCCAGCTCCAGGATCTGCCCGTGCTTGTTGAGGTTGCGCGGGTTGGCCTCGTCCGCGCCCGCCTTGCCGGCCTTGCCGCGGTCGGTGTTGTTGGTGAGCGCGACGTACACGCGGCCGGTGCGGGGGCTGGGCTCGACGTCCTCGGGGCGGTCCATCTTCGTCGCCCCGACCTTGTCGCCGGCCAGGCGGGTGAAGACGTACACCTCGTCGGCGGTCATGCCGGGGACGTGCGAGACGTTCCCGGTGGCGAGCGGGATCCACACGCCGGAGCCGTCGAACTCGCCGTCGTTGGGGAGCTTTCCGGTGCCGTCGACCTCGGCGGCCGGGGAGTCGCCGGTCAGCTTGGCGACGTACAGCGTGCCCTCGTCGAGGAGGGTGAGGTTGTGCTCGCGGGCGGCCCGCGAGTTCCCCTTCTTCATCCGCTTCGAGGAGACGAACTTGTAGAAGTAGTCGAAGCGCTCGTCGTCGCCCATGTAGACGACCGGGCGCCCGTCGGCGGTGAGGCGGGGCTGCGCGGCCTCGTGCTTGAAGCGGCCGAGCGCGGTGCGCTTGCGGGGCGTGGAGTCGGGGTCGTACGGGTCGAGCTCGACCACCCAGCCGAAGCGGTGGACCTCGTTGGGCTCCTGCTTCAGGTCGAAGCGCCGGTCGAACCGCTCCCACTTGCGCTCGGTGGCGCCGGAGCCGACGCCGTAGCGCTTGTCGGTGGCGCTGGAGCCGTTCGCGAAGTACTGGTTGAAGTTCTCCTCGCCGTGGAGGGTGGTGCCCCACGGGGTGGTGCCGCCGGCGCAGTTGTTGAGCGTGCCGAGGACCTTGCGGCCGGACGGGTCGGCGGAGGTGCGCAGCAGCGGGGACCCGGCGGCGGGCCCGGTGACCCGGAACTCGCTGGTGGTGTGCAGCCGCCGGTTGAGGTGGTGACGGGAGACCGGCGTCAGCCTGCCCGTACGGCGCTCCTCCTCGACCACGACGACGGACAGGCCGTGCGCGGCCCAGGCGATCTCGACCTGCTCGCGGGTCGGGTTCTCGGGGTCGTAGCCGCGGAACATCAGGACTTCGTCGGTGTACTCGTGGTTGGCGACGAGGACCTGGCGGTCGCGCTCCCCGGGGAGCGGCAGCAGGGAGAGGAAGTCGTTGTTGTAGCCGAACTGGCCGGCCTGGGCCTTCGCGGTCTGCTTCTCGGCGTGGAAGGCCGGTGCGCCGCGGAGGATGGGCTCGCCCCAGCGGATGACCACGTTCTGGGAGTAGCCGGAGGGGACGGTGACCTTGTCGGCGGTGTTGGGCGCGACGGGGGCGAAGCGGAGGCCGCGGGCGCCGTCGGCCTTGACGGGCGGGTGGCCGTGACCGTGGCCGCCGTGGGCCTCGGCGGCCGGGGCCTCGCCGAGGACGGCGGCGCCGCCGACGGCGGAGGCGACGGTGACGACGGCGGCGGCGCGCAGGGCGGAACGGCGGGAGAGGACCCCGGCTATGAGGTCGCCGGCGTACTCGTTGTCGCTGGTGTTGGGGACCTCGTGGAAGCAGGCGTCGCCGCAGCGGTAACGGCAGGTGAGAGCGGAACGGCCGCCTCCGTGCGGGTTCGTGCTCAGGAGCGGCAGCAGTTTGCGCACTTCGTCCTCCTCCGGCGCAGCACTGCGCCGACATGGTGTCGGGATGTCTTCGGCGGTGACGCTAGGTGCGGGTCCCTGCACGGGGGCGGCCGTGGAATGAACGCCGCATGAATGCGGGACGACCGGGGGCGACCGGGGCACGGAGGTGGCGGGAAGTGGCCGCTAACCTTACGTATCCGCCCTGGCCAGGGATGAAAGTCCCGAAACGCCCAGTACGGACATTCACACTGCACCCCCACTCATGCGAAAGGGTTCGCCCATGGGTATTCGGAGCATGCTGCGCAAGGTGTTCGGCCGGGACCGCGAGGACTCCCCGGCAACCTCCGTCCCGCCCCAGTCGCGTGAGACGACGGAGCCGGTCGCCCAGGAAACCCCGGAGGCCCCGGCCCCGGTGGCTCCCGAGGCCCCGGTTGCCCCCCGGGAGGCGGCGGCTCCGGAGGAGGAGGCCCGCCGGGCGGCGGACGACCTGGTGGCGGCGTCCTTCGACAACCCGCAGGTCCCGAAGGCGCGATCGGCGGAGACGGTTGCTCCTGCGGAGACCAGCGCCGTTGAGACCGTGGAGACCCCGGAGTCCGTGGAGGAGGAGACCCCCGTCCTCTCCGCCGCGGCGGAGGCGGCGGAGCGGGACGCGGCGGCCGTCCCCGAGGCGGAGCCCGTGGAGGTCTCCCTCCCGGAGGAGCGCACCGACGAGGCCGGGCTGTCCGCAGAAGTGGAGGCCGTCGAGATCTCCTACCCCAAGCCCCCGGCCGAGCCGGAAGCCGAGCCCGCCGTCGCGGAGGCCCCTGAGACCGAGCCCGCCGTCGCGGAGGCCCCGGCCGAGACGGAGACCGCCACCGAACCGGAAGCCGTCACCCAGGAGTCCGAGCCCGCCGTGGCAGAGACCTCGACCGGGCCGGAGCCCGTCACCGTCACGGAGCCGGAGCCCGAGCCCGCCGTGGCGGAGACCCCCGAGCCCGAGACCGTCACGGCAGAGGCACCCGAGCCCGAGACCGCCGTCGCGGACACCCCGGCCGAACCGGAAGCCGTCACGGAGCCGGAGCCCGAGCCCGCCGTGGTCGCCGCCCCCGCGCCGGAGGCCCCCGCCCCCGTACCCACCCCCGAAGCCCCCGTGATCACCGCCCTGGAGCCCGAGGCTCCCGAAGGGGCCGGGGTCGCCGCCCCGGCCGCCGCGGGCCCCGCGCTCTCCCTCGCCAAGGTCAAGGCCGTCGCCCCGCACCTCGCCGACGCGTACAAGGCCGCCGGGGCCGCGTTGAAGAAGCAGGGGCTCGCCGGGGCGCGGGCCGCCGTGTACCTGGTCGTCGACCGGTCCGGTTCGATGCGCGGGTACTTCAAGGACGGCTCCGTGCAGCGGCTCGCCGAGCAGACGGTGGCGCTCGCGGCGCACCTCGACGAGAACGCGGCCGTCACGGCCGTGTTCTTCTCCACGGACGTCGACGGCACCGCCGAACTGACCCCCGCCACGCTCTCCCCCACCGGCATCGAGGAGATCAACGCCGGTCTCGGCCGCCTGGGCCGCACCCACTACCACCGCGCCGTGGAGGAGGTCCTCGCCCACCACGAGAAGACCGACCCCGCGCGCCCGGCCCTGGTCGTCTTCCAGACGGACGGCGCGCCGGACGCGAAGACGGCCGCCACGCAGGCGCTCGCCGGGGCGGCGGACCGCCCGCTGCACTGGCGGTTCGTGGCCTGGGGCGAGGAGGACAACAAGGCCTTCGACTACCTCAGGAAGCTCGGCACGCCCCGTACCGCCGCGTACTTCCCGGGCGCGACCCCGGCCGGGACGGCGCACGCCGCCTTCTACCGCGGTCTGCTCGAAGGCCTGGAGCTGTAAGCCCTACGAGCGGCGGGTGACGGTGGCCGGCAGGGTCACCGTCACCACGAGCCCGCCGCCCTCCCCGGCGCCCCGCGCCACCGCCGTCGCGGTCCCGCCGTGGGCGGTGGCGATCGACCGGACGATGGAGAGCCCGAGCCCGGCCCCGGGCCCCGTCCGGTCGCGCCCGGCCCCCCGCCGGAAGGGCTCGAAGAGGCTCTCGACCTCGTCCGGGGGAACGACGGGCCCGGTGTTGACGACGGTCAGGACGACGGTCGGGGCGCCCCCGTGGACCCGTACGTCCACGGTGCCCCCCGGCACGTTGTGGGCGACCGCGTTCGCCACGAGGTTCCGCACGAGCTGCCGGAGCAGCACCCGGCTTCCCCGTACGACGCCGTCCCCCGCGACGGCCACGTCCTCGTACTCCTCCGCGACGACCTCGGCGAAGGGCACGTCCTCGCGCTCCGCGAGCCCCCGCTCGCCGCGGGCGAGGAGGAGCAGGCCGTCGAGGAGGCGTTCGCTGTGCCGGTTGGTGTCGAGGAGGATCCGCCGGACCTCACAGTCCTCGTCCAGGCCGACCTGGAGGGCCGCGCGCTGGGTGGCGAGCGGGGTGCGCAGCTCGTGCGAGGCGTTGGCGATGAACCGCCGCTGGCTGTCGAAGGCGGTCTCGAGGCGTCCGAGCAGCGCGTCGATCGTGTCGCCCAGCTCCTTCAGCTCGTCGTCGGGCCCGCGCACCGCGAGCCGCCCGCCCAGGTCCCGCTCGGAGAGGCGCCGGGCGCGGGCGGTCATCTCGTGGACGGGCCGCAGCACGCGCCCCGCCGTCCACCAGCCCACGACGACGGCGCCGCAGGCGATGACGAGCAGGGCCAGGCAGGACCACATGAGCATCTGCTCGTTCGCGGCCCGGCCGACGTCGTCCCCGATCCGGTACGCCTCGACCACGGCGACCTCGCCGGCCCGCGCCACGATCGCCTCCTTCTCCCCGTCCGTACCGGCCCTGACCAGCAGGTTCACCACGAGCAGCAGCAGTGCGCCGAGGACCAGGAAGACCCCTCCGTACACGAGGGCGATCCGGGTCCGGACGGTGGACCCGGCCCCGAGGCATCCGGTTCCGGAAGGGCTCACAGCACGTACCCCACGCCCTGCACGGTCCGGATCATCCCCGGCTCCCCGAGCTTGGCCCGCAGCTTGCTCATGCAGACGCGGACGGCTCCGGTGAAGGGGTCGGCGTGGGCGTCCCAGGCGCGTTCGAGGAGGTCCTCGGCGGAGACGACGGCACCGTCGGCCTCCAGGAGGATCTGGAGGACGGAGAACTCCTTCGGGGAGAGGCCGAGGTCGCGCCCGTCGCGAACGGCGGTCCGGCGGACGGTGTCCATCCGCAGCCCGTCCCGTTCGAGGAGCGGCGGCAGGGGCCGGGCGGAGCGGCGGCGCAGGGCGCGGACGCGGGAGACCAGCTCGGGGAACTCGAAGGGCTTGCCGAGGTAGTCGTCGGCGCCGAGGTCGAGCCCTTCGACCCGGTCCTCGACGGCCGTGGCGGCGGTCAGCATCAGGATGCGGGTGCGGGAGCCGCCGGCGACGAGCCGCCGGGCGACGTCGTCGCCGTGGAGCCGGGGCAGGTCGCGGTCGAGGACGAGCACGTCGTACGCGTACAGGCCCAGCCGCTCCAGGGCGTCCTCGCCGTCGTGGACGGTGTCGACGGCGAATCCGGCCCGCCGCAGCCCGGTGGCGACGAGCCCGGCGAGGACCCGCTCGTCCTCCGCTACGAGTACACGCATGCCCCCATCCTCACCGAGCCGCGCCGCCGCCCCTTCCCCGGGGTTTAAGGATGTGAGGGGATCTTCGCGGGGCCGTTAGGATTTCGACCATGGCGGCCACTGGATCCGAGAAGCAGGGGACGAAGGCGTTCTACGTCACGACCCCCATTTACTACGTCAACGACGCTCCTCACCTGGGCCACGCCTACACGACCGTCGCAGGCGACGTGCTCACGCGCTGGCACCGTCAGCGCGGCGAGAAGGTGTGGTACCTCACCGGCACGGACGAGCACGGTCAGAAGATCATGCGCACGGCCGAGGCGAACGACGTCACGCCCCAGGCCTGGTGCGACAAGCTCGTGGAAGAGGCGTGGAAGCCCCTCTGGGAGCACCTGAACATCGCGAACGACGACTTCATCCGCACCACGCAGAAGCGTCACACCGACCGCGTCCAGGAGTTCGTGCAGGACCTGTACGACAAGGACGAGATCTACAAGGGCGGTTACGAGGGCCCGTACTGCGTGGGCTGCGAGGAGTTCAAGCTCCCCGGCGACCTCATCGAGGCGGAGGACGGCACGAAGCTGTGCCCCGTCCACAAGAGGCCGGTGGAGATCCTCAAGGAGGAGAACTACTTCTTCAAGCTGAGCGCGTACGGCCCGAAGCTCCTGGAGTTCTACGAGGCGAACCCGGGCTTCATCCAGCCGGAGTCGGCCCGCAACGAGGTCGTGAACTTCGTCAAGCAGGGCCTGGACGACCTCTCGATCTCGCGCTCGACGTTCGACTGGGGCATCCCGGTGCCGTGGGACGAGAAGCACGTCATCTACGTGTGGATCGACGCGCTCCTGAACTACGCGACGGCCGTCGGCTACAACGAGAACCCGGCGAAGTTCGAGGAGACGTTCCCGGCGGACGTGCACCTGATCGGCAAGGACATCCTGCGGTTCCACGCGGTGATCTGGCCGGCGATGCTGATGGCGCAGGGCCTGCCGGTCCCGGGCCGGGTCGCGGCCAACGGCTGGCTGATGGTCGGCGGCGAGAAGATGTCGAAGTCGAACCTGACCGGCATCAAGCCGCAGGACCTGACCTCGCACTTCGGCGTGGACGCGTACCGCTGGTACTTCCTGCGGGCGATCGCGTTCGGCCAGGACGGCTCGTTCTCGTGGGAGGACTTCACCGCCCGCTACACGAGCGAGCTGGCGAACGACTACGGCAACCTCGCCTCGCGCGTGGCGGCGATGGTCGGCAAGTACTTCGGCGGCGAGCTGCCGGCGTCGGCGGCCGACGGTGACGCGGAGAAGGCGGTCCACGAGGGCCTGGCGAAGGCGGTCGCGGTCGCCGACGCGAAGATCGGCGAGGAGCTGGACTTCCAGGCCGGCATCCTGGCGATCTTCGACTTCGTGAAGCAGGTCAACGGCTACATCACGGAGCAGGAGCCGTGGAAGGTCGCGAAGGACGAGTCCGAGGAGGGCCGCGCCCGCCTGGCGACGATCCTCTACACGGCCGCCGAGTCCCTCCGCGCGGTCGCCGTCCTCCTCAACCCGATCATGCCGGAGACCTCCCAGGCCCTCTGGGACTCCCTGGGCGCCGAGGCGTCCCTGGGCGCCCTGGCCTCGCAGCCGGTCCAGGACGCGGCCACGTGGGGACAGCTCCCGGCCGGCGCGACGGTGACGAAGGGCGCGGTGCTGTTCCCGCGCCTGGAGGAGCCGAAGAAGGACTGACGCCCGTTTCGTCCCGCCCGGAGGCCGCCGTTCCCGTACGCACGGGGCGGCGGCCTTCGCCTGCCGGAAAGGAAGCCAGGCCCCATGGACGCGGCTGTCCCCGGCCCTCCGACCCCGGTCCCGGCCGGATCCCGCATGAACCCGCCCCGGCGCCGCTCCTGGCGCACCCCCGCCGACGTCGCCCCGGACAGCGCGGCGGCGGAGCAGCTCCGCCTCCTCGACGGCTTCGCGTCCGGAAGGATCACGGCGGCGGACTTCGCCCTCGGCTGGCACCCGGCCCGCCGGGCGTCGACGGCGAACGGTGAACGCCTCCACGGTCCCCTGTACGCCCTCTTCAACGAGGTCTTCATGATCCTGGAGGACTACACCCACGACCCGTCCCTCCGCGAGGAGGGCGACCTGTCGGACGCGGAGCTCCTCGCGGCGGTGAAGTCCCTCACGCGAGGATGAGCACGGCCGCGGCGGGCGCCATGTAGACCAGCGGGAAGGGCACGTGGCCGTACGCGCGGGCCCGCAGGACCGTGACCACGGCCCCGGTGAAGTACAGGACGAGCCCGACGGCGGCCAGGACGCCGACGACGGGCACGGCGTACCCGACGAGCAGCCCGCCGGCCCCGGCGACCTTGACGGCCCCGAGCCGGTTCCACCACGCCCGGGGCACCCCGTACGCGGCGAGCGGCCCGACGACGAACCCGGCCCGCACGAGCACCGCGACCCCGGAGAACCCGGCCATGAACGCGGCGACGGCGGTGACGACGGTGGCGGTGGTGGACATGGCGTTCTCCTTCGACACTCCCGAAGACCCGCCCCGACCGGGCCGGCCACCACCCTGACGGAGTGGGGAGGGGAAGTGTGACGAGTCGCCGACGCCCCCGTCAGACGCCGACCGCGTACGCCACGAACCCGGCCCACGCACCGGGCCCGACCGCGAGCTGCGGGCCGTCCGCGACCTTGGAGTCACGGACGTGGACGGTGGCGGGGGTGGTGGCGACTTCGACGCACGAGTCACCTTCGCTACTGCTGCTGTAGCTGCTCTTGCGCCAGGCGACCTCGATGCAGGAGTCGCCTTCGCTGCCGCTGCTGTAGCTGCTCTTGAACCACACCAGGTCAGAGACATCCCCGTCTGAGGCGTTGTGCGTCATGTCTCTCCTAGCAGTCCCTGGATGACGTCGGTGGACTCACTGGGTGTGAGGGCCTGAGTCCGGATGATGCCATAGCGCAATTCCAGGATACGGAGCTGTCGCAGGTCGGTCACCGGCCTTCCACCAGCCACCACGGGTGACCGCCCGACTGCCGAGCCGTCCTCGAACTTGAGCACCTCGATAGCGCCGTCTACACCTGCGTGCTCCACTCGCGCCATCGGCATCACCTGGAGCTCCACCTGCCGCAACTCGGACACCTCCAGTAGATGTTCCAGTTGGCGCCGCAGCGCTTCCCGCCCGCCCAGCGGGCGCCGGAGCGTCCACTCCTCCAGTACGAAACTCAGCTCCGGCGCGGGGTCCCGTTCGAACACCGTCTTGCGGGCCACGCGCGCCGCCATGTACCGCTCCACCTCGTCCTGCGTGTACGCGGGACGCCGCATCAGGAGCAGCCCCCGCGCGTACTCGGGCGTCTGGAGCAGGCCGTGGATGTTGAGCGGATCGTAGAGCTGCATCTCGACCGCCCGGGCCTCCAGCTTGGCCAGGTCCCGGACCTTCTTCGGGTACCGGACCTTCGCAACGTCGTCCTTCATGGCCGACAGCAGCCCGCCCGCGCCGAGGATGTCGTCCGCCTTGTCCAGGAACTCGGGGCGCGGAATCCGCTTCCCGCCCTCGATCTTGTAGACCATGTCCTCGCCATAACCGACCACGTCGGCGAACTCCGCGGCCCGCATGCCCACCGCCTCCCGCCGCAGCCTCAACTGCCGCCCCACGGTGGCGATGACCGCGACGCCCCAGTCGTCGTCCGGGTCGACCTCCCAGCTGGGCTCTTCCACCGACATTCCGCACCCCTCCGTCTGTCCTGCTCGGCCGCGTCGCCCCTACCCGTGACGGGGCTTCGGACAGACCGGACAGCGGTGGACAAGCTCCGGACAGTCACCCTACGTACCGGTGGAGTCACTGTTCACGGTAGCCAGGGGCGGCCACGCTCGGTGACGTGAACCAGAAGAACACCACCCAATCCCCTCCCGGCGCCCGGGACTTCGGGCTCCTCCTGTCGTCCACTCCGCGCGGCGCCCGGCTCGCCCGGCTGCTCGCCGTCGAGTGGCTGCGGGAGTACGAACTGCCGTACGGCACGACCGAGGCCGCCGCGCAGCTGGTCGCCGAGCTCGCGACGAACGCCGTCACCCACGGCCGCGTCGCCGGACGGGACTTCCGCCTGGCCCTCCGCCTCTCGCCGGAGGTGCTGCGGATCGAGGTGACGGACACCCGGGGCAATGCCCTCCCCCGGCCGCAACAGGCCTGCCGGGAGGCGGAGTCGGGGCGCGGTCTGCTCCTCGTGGACACCCTCGCCGACCGGTGGGGCGTCGCGCCCGGCCCCGTACCTCAGAAGACGGTCTGGGCCGAACTCGACCTGGCGCCAAGGCCGGAGCACAGGAACCCGTGCTCCGGCGATTCGGGCTGTCTTCCAAAGGAACAAGAAGAGAGAAAGAACCCTCACCAAACCCCACCCCTTCCCGCCCCGGTGAGCCTTCACTCTCAGGAGTGAAAACTACCGAAACAGCTGGTTGAGGGACGGGTTGTCGGATCTATCCTCAGCGCAATTGGCATATGCCTGCAGACATGAGTCAGCCCCCGCCGGAACTGGCATTCCAAAGGCGGGGGCCTGACCACCGAGGAAGATAGGGCTTCCTGATGGGTATCCAGAACACTAGCGCGCGCCCCCTCTCCCCGTCCCGTAACGACGGGCAAAACCGCCCCACGGGGCGAGGTTCGAGGCCCCGTCGTGTCGGTGGCGTCGTCCACCAGAACGTCCGCCACACCACCCGGTTCACGGTGGTCGGCAACCACCTCGCCCAGCACGCCGAGCTGTCGCTGCTGGCCATCGGCCTGGGCGTGCACATCCAGTCGCTGCCCGGCGGGGCGGCCGTCGACATCAAGAGCCTCGCCGCGCGTTTCCCCGAGGGGGCGGCCCGTATCGCCGCCGGGCTGCGCGAGCTGGAGGCCCACGGCTACCTGCGCCGCGAGCGGAACCGCGACGACACCGGGAAGATCGTCACGCTCACGATCTCCTGCAACCACCCGGGCCGGTCGTCCGACCCGGAGGAGAAGACGGAACGCAGGGCCCCGGCCCGCCGCACGGAGGCCCCGCGCCGCGCCCTGCCCGCCGTACCGCAGCCCGTGTACCCGAGGCCCGACCTCCTGCCGACGGCCCTCGGCGTCCTCGCCGGCCTGCGGCGCGAGGACTCCCGCCTGTACCTGTCCGCCACCGACACCGAACACCTGGCGCCGGGGGTCGTCGCCTGGCTGGAACGCGACCTGACGCCGGACACCGTCCACCTGCTCCTGACCTGCGCCATGCCCCAGGTGCCCCTGCACCGCCCGGCCGCGCTCCTGGCCCACCGGCTGAACGACATGCTCCCGCCCCTGCCGCCGCTCGGCGCGAAGGCCCCGCCGGCCGCCCCGTACCCCCTCCAGAACTGCGACGCCTGCGACCTGGCCTTCCGGGGGCCGGAGCCGGGCAGGTGCGGGAGCTGCACGGCGGCGGGGCGAAGGGAGAATATGTAACCGACGAGGAGACGAGGAGGGGACCCCATGGACGCGCCGGAAGCGGACCGGCTCCAGATGCACCACGCGTTCGACCACGGCCCCGACGGCGGCGTCTGCGTCGTCCGCTGCGTCGGAGGGCGGCCCCGGGTCGGGCAGTTCTTCGCCGCGAAGGGCATGACGGGGACGCTGAGGCTGGACCGGATCAAGCAGTACGACGTCCCCGTCACGCCCCTCACCCCGCCCCACAGCGCCAAGGTCCACCTTTCCGGCGGCCCGCTCGTCCAACTCCGTTACGGGGACGCCCTCGTGGCCGTCCCGGAGCCGGGCGACACCGTCACGCTCCCCGTACGGGTGGCCCCCGACTGGCGCGGAAGGCTCGAAGCCTGCGGGCTCCGGCTGCTCGGCCTCGACGACGTACCCGACGACTTCCCCGAACCGCTGCGGGCCCACTACGCCGACCGCGCGCGCCCGGGTCACCCCTCCGCCCTGGCCCGTTCCGACGCGGAGCTGGACCACCTGTGGGACACGCTGACGCGCGCCGCGCGGCTCGCCTCCCCGGAGGGCGAGTTCCACCTCGTACCGCCCGACCCCAACGGACACGAGATCGGCTGGGCCCGCGTCAGGGACCTCGTCGGCACCGCCCTGCCGTCCCGCGTCCTGGCCGCCACCGGCCGCGCCGCGTTCTTCGCGGTCTCGCCGGACGGGCGGGTCCTGGGGGCGGTGACGGACGAGGGGACGGGGAAGCGGATCGTCGTGCGCGAGGACGACTGGAAGACCCGCCGGGCGGTGACCTGAGATGCCTCCCCGCCTCCGCGCGACACTCACCGCCCTCGGCGGCTCGTGGGCGGAACCGGACCGCCTGCGGTGTACGGCCGGCACGTCCACGGACGTCTCCGGATTGCCGGGAGCCGAGCTGTGCACTCACCTGACACCTCAACTCCCTTATTCCACTGGGATGGTGAAAACCGCGTGGCCTGCCGACGGGATCGCGACGAGAATGACGGCGGAGCGGCTGACGGTCGTACGGATGCACGGGGTGGACATGGAGGAGCGGGACGTGGACAGGGACCGCAGGGTCCTTGACCTGCTGGTGGCGCTCGGGCGGCAGGGCGTGGTGGAGGCGGACGGAGGAATACCGGAAACCGCGCCGGACTCCAGGAAGGCGTTCTTCGCCATGGCGGGGTTCGAGGTGGTGCCGACCCGGACAGTTCCCCAGAAGGACCCGGACGCGCGGGAACGGGTGGACGCCCTCTGGCACGAGGAGGCGGACCGGATGGGGCTCTTCGACGGGGACGGAGAGTTCCTGCTGCTCGCCACCTATGCGGGTTCTCTGGCCAGAGGATGGCTCAGGACGCGGGACACGATCGGCACCCGCCTCCCCTCCCGCATCGCCGCCGCGACCGGAAACCAGGAGTTCGTCGCGGCCTCCCTGGACGGGAGGTCGATGTGCGCCGTCTCGGTCGAGGAGTACGACGACTGGATCATCACGCACTCCTTCGAGACGACCGAATAGGAGGGCTGGCCCCATGACGGCCGCCGTCCCGACCCTGGTGAACCCCGAAGACCTCGTCCGCCTGTACGGAGAGGTCCCGCACCTCGGCACGTTCCGGCCTCGGGCCGTCAACCTGTCCTGGAGGGGGCCGACGGTCATGCTGCGCGTAGACCTGTCGGCCTTCCCGGCGGAGGTTCCGCCGGAGTGGGGGGGCGCGGACGTCGACACCGTCCAGTGCCACTTCCAGTTCCTCGCGGTGGAGGACTTAGCCCTGGAGGAGTGGGAGCCGCCCGTACCCACCGCGTCCTTCACGGCGGAGCCCCTGGGCCGGGACCGGCGGATGCGGGTGCGCGTGCGGGGCGCCGGGATGGACCTCGGCTTCACCAGCCACGACACCGTGCACGTCGGGCACGTGAGCGCCTTCGGGATCGCGCCCGACGGCACGGACGGAGGCCCGCACCTCTTCCTGAGGCCTCTCGACAGGAGGCGCTTCACGACCGTCCCGGGCCCCGAGGAGAAGACCTTCCATGAGCGCGTCTGACTGGACGACCGTCGTCGGGGCGACGGGCGAGGTGACGAACGCGTACACGACGCCACCGAACCTGGACGAGTGCCGCCTCTACTACACGCAGATCGACGAGAGGGACGCGTCGGTGACCCTGATGTTCGAGACCACCGCCCTCCCCGAGAGGCCGCCCCTCGCCTGGGCGGACAGGGCGTGCAACACCGTCGAGATCTACGTGAAGTTCACGGGCGTGCGCGGACTGCGGTTCAACGGCTGGCAGTTCAGCGCCCGTGACGCGGGGATCACCCTGAACCCCCGGGAGGGCACGGACGTCCGGGTGACCGTCGAGGCGGAGGGCTCGTACCTCGCCTTCACGGCGTCCGGATCGACCGTGGCCCGCTTCCGCTCGTACCTCTCGTCGGGTACGGATTGCTGACCTCCAGGAGCGATCCCGTCATGAACAACGCTCTCGCAGCCCTTCACCAGGTCGCCCCGGCCCCGGACGTACCCCGCCGAAAGGACTGGGCCGAGATCGAGCGTGCCCTCGGGACCGGGCTGCCCGCCGACTACAAGGAACTCGTCCGCATCTACGGCGGAAGCAACTGGGACGACTACCTGTACGTCCTCGAACCCGACTGCCCCAACGCGCACTACGACCTCCTCACCTGGGCCGATCAGCAGGCCGAGGACCTGGAGGACCTGTGGGCGTACGAGGAGAAACCGGCGGAGCTGGAGGCGGGCGACGGGGCCCGGGTCGTCCCGTGGGCGGTCACGGACAACGGAGAGTGCCTGTACTGGCTCGTCCGGCCCGGGCTCGACCCGGACGGGTGGACGGTCATGGTGAACGAGGCGCGCGGCGCCCGGTGGGAGCACTTCTCCGTGTCCTGCACCCGATTCCTCGCGTCCGCCCTGTCGGGCGATCTGCGCTCGGGCATCCTCTCGTCCTCATTCCCTCTCGCCGTACACGGGTTCCGTCGGCTCGGTCCGGCGTGACGGGGCGGAAGGGGCCGCCGGCCACGATCACGGTGAGGTTCTCGGTACGCCCGGGGCAGGGAGAGCCCGACGACTTCGACCTCGGGGACATGGTGTGGGAGGGAGAGCGCGGAAGGGTGGTGTCGGCGGGGCACGTCCCCGACCAGGGGATGATGATCCACCTGTCGGTGGCGCTCCTGCTCCACCAGCTCGGGCCGCTGCTCTCCGGTAAGCGGCGGACCCTCTCGTACGCGGGCATCGGCTCGTCGTTCCGGCTCGACTTCCGGCATGACGGGAAGGGGTTCGTCTCGGTCGCGTCGAAGGGGAAACCGGTGGGCAGGGTCCGTGCCGAAGACCTCGCGCAGACGGTTCTCCGCGCCGCCGAGGAACTTGCGCAGGAAGGCTCTTCGAGCCTCCCTGCGGACAGCGGGGCACGGAACGACTGCCTCGCGGCTGTACGGGAGTTCCGCGTGACGATGGAGGCGATGGAGGCGACGGGCACGGGGGTGGCGGAGGCGTGAGCCCCGACGACGACCGGGGCGGGCTCCCCCGTACCTCGCTGGAGGACCTGGAACGGATCCCTGTGGGACCCGATGCGGGGTCCCACTCACCGGAGGACTGGGAGCAGCTGCGCGACCTCGCCGTCGGTCGCATGCAGAACGGGGACCTCCCGGCCGGGACCAGGATCCGCTGGGGTCGGATCGCGCTCGCCGCGCTCCCGGGGGTGTATCCGGAGGGAGGACGGTCGCAGCAGGCGGTGATCGGCTCGGCCCGCGTACGGGCGTATCTGATCCGGGAGTGCGGGCCCGACGCCACCGACCCGGCCCGGGACCTCCCCGCGCTCCGCGCGGACGTCCTGCGGAACCTGGGCACGCCGGGGGAGACGGCCGCGCGTCTGGCCGACGGGTGGCAGTCCCTGCCGCGGGAGCAGATGCTCCGGCTGCGCCGCATCAAGAACACACTGGTCGACAGAAGCCTCCGGTACGGACGAGTCTGTCCGTACCGGAGGCAGGGAGCCCGACCCACGCCATTGGCCTGGTCGTCGTCACAACGGGAGCCCTACGGGGGGCTCACTGCCCCAGTCCTCCACTGGACCTGACGTAGATCCTCGTGGCGCCCGGTTCGAATGCATGGGCATAGATGTCCACGCAACTGCGCAGGTGCTTGCCCTCCGGGGTGGCCGTGTCTTCGGGGCAGAGAGCGGTCTTCCCGAGGTTCGAGGTGATCGTCTCCGGCTCCGTCAGTTCCAGGTGCGTGAACGGGGCGTCCCCCTTGTACGCGTCGTGCTTCGGAGCGATGTTGGCGATCAGCCTGGTGTCTTCGGGCACCATCCGGGAGAGATAGCGATGTGCGGCATCCTCGGGCAGAGTGAAGGCCAGAATTCCCGTCTCGTGACGGGAGTTGGCCTTCACCGCGGCCTTTCGGTCCATGGCCCCTTCGGGGATTCTGATGCCGATCCGCGCACTGAGCCCGGCGGGAGTGACTCCTTCCTCCCAGCAGCAGTTCTTCTCCTTGGCCGCCGTCTCGGACACGGCCCGGTCGCCGAGCATGGCCACAGCCATGATTCCCCCGACCACGACCGCGAGTGCCACGCCGAGGACGATGAGCGTCCTGCGCACGCCCCCCGGTCGGCGCTTCCCTCCCGGTGCCGGAACTACAGTGGTCACTCGGCTCAACGCTTCGTCCTCTGTCTGTCCGGATCCTGCCTCGTCCCTTCGCGGCCGGGATCGTCCGGTGCGGGCAGCGGATCGTCGTTCGACGTCGTGGAACCGAGATCGTAGTACTTCACGGAACTGCTGCCCTGCATGTCGAATTCCTGGGCAAGACCGGTGGTGTGCAGTCGCGCCGGTTGGCCATCCGGAACGTTGAGGAAGCCGATGTCGACGCCCTTGCCCTGGTCCCAGTTGTAGCGGTCCCAGGCGTTGACCTGATAGTCGAGTCCGACCTTCGGCTCACCGTCGGCTCCGGATACTACGGTCACCACGCCGGTGACGTTCGTACGGGTGGAACCGACCGCGTAGAACCAGTTGGCCTGCTCGTTCTGGGGGAAGGTGTAGTCGCTGTTGGAGGTTTCCACGGGGACGGCGACCGGCCGGCCGCCGTTTCGCCGGAACTCCTCCAACGCCTGTTCCCGCCAGGCGTCCTGCTTTCCGCGAATCGCTTCCTCGGCATGGATACGGAGTCCCTCGTCATCGTGAAGCATCTTGTCCACGGGCAGATCCAGCGGTTCACCCGACTTCTCGAGATAGTGCTGCATATGCCGGGAGGCATCGTTCATACCCTGCCAGTCGGAACCCGAGGAGAGCATCCTCATCTTGTCCTTGGTCAAGAACTCGGTGAAGGTGGGTTCTTCCGCTCCGTATCGCCCCGAACCTCTGTCCGGGGCGATCTTCTTGACCGTGGGACTGAGCAGTCCGGCTGCCAGCAGGTCGTCTTTCCGAGCTTTCCATAGCTCGGCACGGGCCTCAGGACTCAGCGACTGCCACAGCCGCTGCAACTCGGCTCGCTGTCCACCACTGGCGTCCTCGCCGAGTGAGGCGAGCTGCATCGCACGCGGTAGCTGATCCTCGTCGAGCGAGGTGTAGGCGGCGTGACCGGCGTTGTGCGGGTCACCGCCGTGGGATTTGCGCAGAGCTCGGCCGACCGCGGCATCCACCTCGGCAGCGTGGGCGACCAGGCCGGTGAGGGTGTCGGCGTACCACTGCATCCTGTCCTTGGTCCGCTGCGAGGTTCCCTTCACGTCGCACACCGCCTCGACGACCTTTACCGTCCCGTTCCCGCCGTCCGTCACCAGCAGGCCGTGGTCGGGGTCGGGAGACCGGCCAGGGTCGCCTTTGCGTGCCTCGTCGGTCAGGGCCTTCGCCCTCTTCTGGATCCGCAACAGTTCGGCATGTGCGTCGGCAAGCACGGCATGGATGCTCTGCGCTTCCTTGTGCAGATCGGCGAATTCCTTGGCGGCCTTGCGGACGAAGTCCTTGGTCACCGTCGCGTTGACACCCTGCCAACGGGCGCCTTCGGACTTCTTCAGCAGACCGTCCCTGGCATCGGTCTGCAGCGTGGCGAGACTCCCGGCCATCGTCTTCCAGTTCGTGACGGCGGTGCTCAGCCTGTCGAGATCCAATGCAATGAGGTCGGAGTAGGTGAAAGTGCCCATCGGTGTACCGCCTCCCCGTCAGCGCACGTACGTGGTGATCGCGGAGACCGGCACAGCGGCCCCGTCCCGGCCTCGAAGAGTGGCCGCGATCGCGGCGTCCTCATCGGCGTGCATCTTCTTCGAGTAGTCCAGGTGGTTCGAGATGTGTGCGCACATCTGCAGGACGGTTTTCACCTGCGAGTCCCACACCGACAACGTGGTGTAGAGCTCGCCACCCATGGTCAGGTTACGGTCTGCTAATTCCCTGGCCGCCCGGGCAGTGGAGCCCTCGCCGTTCCGATCGACGCCCGCACCCACGATGTCCGCCTTCTTGCGCAGCTCACCGTGGAGCAGGAACGCCTCATGGCCAACCGCTCCGAGGTCGTCCTGCGTGACCACCAGATCCACGCCGGCTTCGCCACCGGTACCGGCGGATCCCGGCTCCAGCTGATTGAGCTGCATCCCTGTGGACCGACGCTGCTTGGCCTCCGAAACCAGCTGTTCCCACTCGTCGTTGAACGTCATCGTCTCCCCCGTCCCGATCATCGACTCCTGAGCAATTTTAGCAACGGTGCTGTATACAAACCCAGTTGCTGCCGTGACGCCCTCCGAGGGGCGGGCGCTGTCATTTTCGGCCCCGTGGCGACACCTTCCACAACCGACCCACGCCAAGGGGTGTGGGCCAGCAAGCCAGGACGCTGTCCAGCCTCATGCCGACCGCTTACCGACCCGGAGGTATCAACAAGGTCCTTGACCTACAGAAACCCCTAAACGCCAGCCCTTGGGCTTGGATATTGTTCGTATCACCGAGGCACTCATGGACATAAGCAACGAGTCGCAGGCCCGGGCGCTGTTCCCAGGTTCTCCAGGACTTATGCCGACCACTTGCTGATTTTTCTGGCGCATCACCATGTGACAGCGGGGTCCTCCTACACCAAGCCGACCGTCGCCATGATGGCCCGGTAAGCGCCCGCGTCGGCGACGGCGACGTGTGGGGCCTCGATCTGTGGCTGCCGTTCCGGACGGGCTGACGGGAAGCGGGAGGGGCCCGGAACCGTACCCACGGTTCCGGGCCCCTCTCGTCAGTACGGCGTACTGCTTACCGCGCCGCGTCCGGATGCACAGCCTCCGTCACCGGGCGGCCCTCGACCACCTTCGACTCGACCGGCTTGCGGAGCTGGATGTTCAGCTCGCGCAGGCGGGCCTCCTCCAGTTCCGTGGGGGCGCCCATCATGAGGTCCTGGGCGTTGCCGTTGAGGGGGAAGGCGATGGTCTCGCGGATGTTGGGCTCGTCCGCGAGGAGCATGACGATGCGGTCCACGCCCGGGGCGATGCCGCCGTGCGGCGGGGCGCCGAACTGGAAGGCGCGGAGCATGCCCGCGAACTCGGTCTCGACGGTCTCCTTCGAGTAGCCCGCGATCTCGAAGGCCTTGAACATGATCTCGGGCTCGTGGTTCCGGATCGCGCCGGAGGAGAGCTCGATGCCGTTGCAGACGATGTCGTACTGCCAGCCGAGGACGTCCAGCGGGTCCTGGGTCTCCAGGGCCTCCAGGCCGCCCTGCGGCATCGAGAACGGGTTGTGCGAGAAGTCGATCTTCCCGGTCTCCTCGTCCCGCTCGTACATCGGGAAGTCCACGATCCACGCGAAGCGGAAGACGTTCTCCTCGAACTGGCCGGCGCGCTTGGCGGCCTCGACCCGGACCGGGCCCATGATCTTGGAGACCTCGTCGAACTCGCCGGCGCCGAAGAAGACGGCGTGGCCGGGCTCCAGGCCCAGGCGCTCGGTGAGGACCTTGACGTTCTCCTCGGTGAGGAACTTGGCGATGGGGCCGGTCAGGGCGCCGCCCTCGCCGACGCGGATCCAGGCCAGGCCCTTCGCGCCGAGCGAGATCGCGTAGTCGCCGAGGCCGTCGAAGAACTTGCGCGGCTGGTCGCCGGTGTCCGGGACGGCGAGCGCGCGGACGTGCTTGCCGGCGAACGCCTTGAACTCCGAGTGCGCGAACACGTCGGTGAGGTCGACCAGTTCGAGCGAGGTGCGCAGGTCCGGCTTGTCGTTGCCGTACTTGAGCATCGACTCGCGGAACGGGATCCGCGGGAACGGCGAGGTGACGTGGCGGCCGCCGCCGAACTCCTCGAAGAGCTCCGTCATGAGCTTCTCGATCGGCTGGAAGACGTCCTCCTGCTCGACGAAGCTCATCTCGACGTCGAGCTGGTAGAACTCGCCCGGCGAGCGGTCCGCGCGGGCGTCCTCGTCGCGGAAACAGGGCGCGATCTGGAAGTACCGGTCGAAGCCCGAGATCATCAGCAGCTGCTTGAACTGCTGCGGGGCCTGCGGCAGCGCGTAGAACTTGCCCGGGTTGAGGCGGGACGGGACGACGAAGTCGCGGGCGCCCTCGGGGGAGGTCGCGGTGAGGATCGGGGTCGCCATCTCGTTGAAGCCGAGGGCCACCATCTTGGAGCGGATGGAGGCGATGACGGCCGAGCGCAGCATGATGTTGCGGTGCATGCGCTCGCGGCGCAGGTCGAGGAAGCGGTACTCCAGGCGCCGCTCCTCGTTGACGCCGTCGTCGGCGTTGATGGTGAAGGGGATCTGCTGGGCGGCGCCCAGGATCTCGACCTCGGCGACCTCGACCTCGACCTCGCCGGTCGGCAGCTCGGCGTTGACGTTCTCGGCGCCGCGCGAGACGACCTTGCCGTCGACGCGGACGACGGACTCCTTGGTCAGCTTGTCGAGCGCCTCGTACGCGGCGGTGCCGGGACGGGCGACGAGCTGCGTGATGCCGTAGTGGTCGCGCAGATCGATGAAGAGGATGCCGCCCAGGTCGCGCCGATTGTGCAGCCAGCCGCTCAGCCGGACGTCGGTGCCGACGTCAGAGGCGCGGAGCTCGCCGCAGGTGTGGGACCTGTACCGATGCATCGTCGTTCATCCAGTCTTCGGGATCGATGGGGAAGGGCTTGACGGTGTCAAGGTTTCCCAGCCTACCGGCCGGGCCGGGATCGCTCCTCGGACACCGTCGGTGGCGTCCCGCAGTCCGATATTCATAAAGTGGGGCAATGCGCACCGAGGACGTCCTGGCCGCGATCGCGACCGGCCTGTGGCGCTGGGACAACGCGTCCGGGACCTTTTCGCTCGACGCCGAGGCGGCCCGGCTGCTCGGGCTGCCCGCCGAGCCCGTACGGCTCAGCGAGGCGGCCGTACGCTCCCGTTTTCATCCGGTCGACTGGAACGAGATCGGCGGCGTGGTGAACCTCGCCATCGCCGAGGAGACCCTCGCCGAGTCCCGGCTGCGGATCATGGACGAGCAGGGGCGGGTGATCCGTACGGTACGGAGCCGGTCCAAGCCGCTGGTCGAGGGGACGGGCCACCAGCTGGTCGGCACCCTCCAGGAGGTC
The DNA here is from genome assembly GCF_009299385.1 of Streptomyces cinereoruber. NCBI lineage: Bacteria > Bacillati > Actinomycetota > Actinomycetes > Kitasatosporales > Streptomycetaceae > Streptomyces > Streptomyces cinereoruber. Next base: position 3,830,553 of record NZ_CP023693.1, read on the forward strand.
GCCGGGCAGGCGCCGGACGCCGCCTCCCGCACCCCGGTCACCGGCGACTGGCGCCGCTCCCGCGAGGCCTTCCTGCTCGACGCGGGCCGGGCGCTCGCCGAGGCGCGGTCGACGGCCGAGGTGCTGCGGGTGGCCGCCTCCCTGTCCATGCCGGGCTTCTCGCCGGACGGGCTCGCCGTCTTCGGGGTCGCGGGCGACCGGCTGACGATCATCGGCCACCACGGGCAGAGCCGGGACGACGAGGGCCCCTTCGCGTCGATGTCCCTCGACACCGACTACCCGGCGGCCGAGGTGGTCCGCACGGGCCGGGCGATCTACCTGCCGTCGCCCGAGGAGTACCTGCGCCGCTTCCCCGTGACCTGGCCGCTCGCCCGGCGCTTCGGGCGCCGCTCGTGGGCCTTCGTGCCGCTGGTCGTCGCCGGACGCACGATGGGGGCCTGGATGGCGGCCTTCAAGCACCCGGTGGCCTTCACGCCGGACGAGCGGTCGGTGCTGACGACGGTGGCGCGGATGCTGGCGCAGGCCCTCGCACGCGCGGGCGTGGCCGAGTCGGAGCGCGAGCTGTCGCTCGGCCTCCAGCGGACGATGATGCCGGTCCTGGGGCCGGGGATCCCCGGCATCCGCGTGGCCGCGCGGTACGTGCCGACCGGCGGCGGGCTCCAGGTCGGCGGCGACTGGTACGACGTGATCCGGCTGCCCGGCGGCGCCTCGCGCCCCGGCGGGAACGGGGGCGGCGCGGGCCGGATCGCCCTGGTCATCGGGGACGTGCAGGGGCACGACGTGCGGGCGGCGGGCCTGATGGGGCAGCTGCGGATCGCCCTGCGCGCGTACGCCTCCGAGGGACACCGGCCGGACGCGGTCCTCTCCCGGGCCTCGCGCTTCCTCTACGGGATCACGGACGGCGACGACGGGGAGAGCGAGAACGGTCCGCGGTTCGCGACCTGTCTGTACCTGGAGGTGGACCTGGAGACGGGGACGGTGGACATCGCGCGGGCGGGGCATCCGGACCCGGCGGTGCGGATGAACGACGGAACGGTTCTGCTGAGGCCCACGGCCGGCGGGCTGCCCCTGGGCATCGACCCCGACACCGACTACCCCACCACCCGCCTGACCCTCGACCCCGGCGAGACCCTGATGATCTGCACCGACGGCCTCCTGGAGACCGGCGGGCACGACCTGGACAGCGGCTGGGAGCGGGTCAGGAAGCTCCTGGAGTCCCACGACGGCGAGGACCTGGAAGAGCTCGCCGACGCCCTCGTGGAGGCCGTCCACGGCCCCGGCTCGCACCACACCACGGGCCCGCTCGCGGACCGGCGCGAGGACGACATCGCCGTCCTGCTGCTCTCCCGCCGCCCCGCCGGGACCGTACGGGAGACCCCGCGCCGCACCCTGATGACGATCGCCCAGGCGGAGCCGGAGCGGATCGCGGAGGCGCGGGAGCAGATGCGGCAGCTGCTGCACGACTGGGCGGACGGGGACCAGCTCGACTCGGCGGTCCTGATGGTCTCCGAGATGGTCACCAACGTCCTCGTGCACACGGACGGCGACGCCCTCCTGGTCGCGGAGGTCGCCTGCGGCGAGACGTCGCGCCGGCTGCGCGTGGAGGTCTCCGACACCAGTGACGAACTGCCGCACAGGCGCCACCCGGGCGAGATGGCCTCCAGCGGCCGGGGCCTGGTCCTGATGGAGATGCTGGCGCACGCGTGGGGGGTCGATCCGCGCGGCGAGGGCAAGTCGATCTGGTTCGAGCTCGACGAGCCGGGCACGACGGAGGGCTGCTGCGGCTAGGGGGTGTCCGACCCTGATTCGCCGGACAGGCCCTGGGGGGTGTCCGGCGCGTCGGGCGCGCCCCCCTCCCCGTACCGGCTCCGCAGCCCCCCCAGTACCCCCGTCGCCGCGGCCGTCAGGGGGACGGCGAGGAGCATGCCGAGGATGCCCGCGACGGAGGCGCCGGCCGTGATCGCGAGCATGACGGCGGCCGGGTGCATGTGGACGGTGCGGCTCTGGACCATGGGCTGGAGCAGGTGCCCCTCGATGACCTGGACGGCGAGGACGACGCCGAGCGCCCACAGGGCGATGACGAAGCCCCGGTCCGCGAGGGCGACGAGGACCGCGACCGCGCCGGAGAGGAAGGCGCCGAGGTAGGGGATGTACGCGGTGACGAAGACGAGCGCCGCGAGCCCGACCGCCCCGGGCACCCGCAGCACGAGCAGCCCGATGCCGATGAGGGTTGCGTCCACGAGGGCGATGAAGGTCGTGCCGCGCATGAAGCCCTCGACGGCCTCGAAGGCGCGGCGCGCCATGGCCTCGACGGTGTCGCCGGTCGCGCGGGGGACGAGGGAGCGCAGGGCCCCGGCGGCCCGGTCGGAGTCGCGCAGGAAGAAGAAGATCAGGAGCAGCGCGAGGACGGCGGTGGCGATGAGCTGCCCGACGACGCTGATGCCGGAGATCACCCCGGAGGCGGCGGTGCCGCCGAACTTCTTGAGCAGGCCCTCGGCGTTCCGGCTGAGGTCGTCCAGGGAGGTCCCGGCCGCGCCGAAGTGCTTGGCGATGTCCTCGGCGGCCTGCCGGAGCGAGGCGACGATCTGGTCACCGGTGTCGATGAGGGCGGCGACGACGATGTACGTGGCGCCGCCGACGACCGCGAGGACGGCGACGACGGTGAGCCCGGCCGCGAGGGACTTCTGCACCTTCATCCGCAGCAGGCGGCGGTAGAGGGGCCCGAGGAGGGCGGTGCCGAGGATGGCGAGCAGGACGGGCGTCACGGCCGTCTTGAAGACGACGCACAGCCAGACGCCGACGGCGGCGACCCCCGCGACGAGCAGCAGGACGGCGCACCAGGCGGCGACCCGGCGGACGGGTTCGGGAAGGAGCGTTCCGGTGGTGGGCGTCTGCACCCGACCACCGGACCACGCCGCCCGGCGCGCCGTCGCGCGCTGACGGCCCGTACGGGTGACGACTCGTCAGCGAAGGGGTGCGCACGCGGGGCCGGGTACGCGTACGGGGCCGGAGCGCGCGCCCCGGCCCCGTACCCCGTACTCCCTACCTCCTACTCGCCCATCCCGTGCACCGCCGGGATCGTGCCGAGGCGGCCCGCCTGGAAGTCCTCGAAGGCCTGGCGCAGTTCGGCCTGGGTGTTCATGACGAACGGGCCGTAGTGGGCCATGGGCTCGCGGATCGGGCGCCCGCCGAGGAGGACGACCTCCAGGTCCGGGGTGTTGCCGTCCTGCTTCTCGTCGGCGCGGACGGTGAGGGCGCCTCCCTTGCCGAAGACGGCGGTCTGGCCGGTGTGGACCGGGCGCCGCTCGGCGCCGACGGTGCCGCGCCCGGCGAGCACGTACGCGAGGCCGTTGAAGTCCTCCCGCCAGGGGAGGCCGATCTCGGCGCCGGGGCGCAGGGTGGCGTGGATCATCGTGATCGGGGTGTGGGTGATGCCGGGGCCCTCGTGGCCGTCCAGCTCGCCCGCGATGACGCGGAGCAGCGCGCCGCCGTCGGGGGAGGTGAGCAGCTGGACCTGGCCGCCGCGGATGTCCTGGTAGCGGGGGGCCATCATCTTGTCGGCGGCCGGCAGGTTCACCCACAGCTGGAGGCCGTGGAAGAGGCCGCCGCTGACGACCAGGGACTCCGGCGGGGCCTCGATGTGCAGCAGCCCGGCGCCGGCGGTCATCCACTGGGTGTCGCCGTTGGTGATGGTGCCGCCGCCGCCCTGGGAGTCCTGGTGGTCGAAGGTGCCGTCGATGATGTAGGTGACGGTCTCGAAGCCGCGGTGGGGGTGCCAGGGGGTTCCCTTGGGCTCTCCGGGCGCGTACTCCACCTCGCCCATCTGGTCCATCATGATGAACGGGTCGAGGTACTGGTGGTTGATCCCCGCGAACGCCCGGCGGACCGGGAAGCCCTCTCCCTCGAAGCCGGAGGGGGCCGTGGTCACGGCGAGCACGGGGCGGGCCGGGGCGTCGGCGGGGGCGGCGACGCGCGGCAGGGTGAGCGGGTTCTCGACAGTCACGGCGGGCATGGCGGGACCTCCTTGGGCGACCTTGCACGTCCACTTTAGTTGAACGCTGAACTTTCTGCCACCCGGAACGCGGAACGCCCGGGAGGAATTCCCCCGGGCGTCCCGGCCGCACGCGGACCGCGCCTCAGCCGTACATCCGCCGCATCGCGAAGTCGACCATCTGCTCCACGGCCTTCGCGTCGAAGACCATCCGGTGGTCGCCCTCCATGTCGAGCACGAAGCCGTAGCCGGTCGGGAGGAGGTCGATCACCTCGGCGCCGGTGATCACGAAGTACTTCGACTCCTTGCCCGCGTACCGCCGCAGCTCCTTGAGCGAGGTGAACATGGGGATGACCGGCTGCTGGGTGTTGTGCAGGGCCAGGAAGCCGGGGTTGTCGCCGCGCGGGCAGTAGACCTTGGAGGTCGCGAAGATCTGCTGGAAGTCCTCGGCGGCCAGGGTGCCGGTGGTGAAGGCGCGCACGGCGTCCGCGAGGGAGGGGGGCGAGGGTTCGGGGTAGAGCGGGGTCTGCTGCCCGTAACCGCCCTGTACGCCGCCCTGCATGCCGGCCTGCATCCCGCCCTGCTGGGGCGGGATGTACTGCTGCTGGGCGGCACTACCGTCCGCGTGCTGGCCGTATCCGTACATGGGGGCAGCCTATCGAGCGGCGGGGGGCCGTCGGGGGCCCGCGCCCCTTACCCGCCGGTACGTCCGAGGCGCGGGACGGGCGGGGCGGAAAGGGTCCGCGAGGCCCGCGGGACGGGGCGGGAGGGCGAGGCGCGTCACAGACGCCCGTCAGGGGTTGCTCTTATTACTGACGGGTAGCATCATGGTGGAGAGCGTTTTGCTACTCGCTGGTATGTGTAAGAGGAACCTCCCTCCCCGAGCCTTACGGAGCCGTCGCCATGGGGCACTACAAGTCGAATCTCCGCGACATCGAGTTCAACCTCTTCGAGGTCCTCGGCCGCGACAAGGTGTACGGCACCGGTCCGTTCGAGGAGATGGACGTCGAGACCGCCAAGAGCATCCTCGACGAGATCCGCCGCCTCGCCGAGAACGAGCTCGCGGAGTCCTTCGCCGACGCCGACCGCAACCCGCCGGTCTTCGACCCCGAGACCAACACCGCCCCGGTCCCGGCCTCCTTCAAGAAGTCGTACGACGCCTTCATGGAGTCCGAGTACTGGCGCCTGGGCATCCCGGAGGAGATCGGCGGCACCGTCTCCCCGCGCTCCCTGATCTGGGCCTACGCGGAGCTGCTGCTCGGCGCGAACCCGGCCGTCTGGATGTACTCCTCCGGCCCGGCGTTCGCCGGCATCCTCCACAACGAGGGCAACGAGGCGCAGAAGAAGGTCGCGCGGATCGCCGTCGAGAAGCGCTGGGGCTCCACCATGGTCCTCACCGAGCCCGACGCGGGCTCGGACGTCGGCGCCGGCCGCACCAAGGCGATCCAGCAGGAGGACGGCTCCTGGCACATCGAGGGCGTCAAGCGCTTCATCACCTCCGGCGAGCACGACATGGAGGAGAACATCCTCCACTACGTCCTCGCCCGCCCCGAGGGCGCCGGCCCCGGCACCAAGGGCCTCTCGCTCTTCCTCGTGCCCAAGTACGAGTTCGACTGGGAGACCGGCGAGCTGGGCGCCCGCAACGGCGTGTACGCCACCAACGTCGAGCACAAGATGGGCCTCAAGGCCTCCAACACGTGCGAGATGACCTTCGGCGACAAGCACCCCGCCAAGGGCTGGCTGATCGGCGACAAGCACGACGGCATCCGCCAGATGTTCCTCATCATCGAGTTCGCCCGCATGATGGTCGGCACGAAGGCGATCTCCACCCTCTCCACGGGCTACCTCAACGCCCTGGAGTACGCCAAGGAGCGCGTCCAGGGCACCGACCTGGCGAACTTCATGGACAAGGCCGCGCCCAAGGTCACCATCACGCACCACCCCGACGTCCGCCGCTCGCTGATGACGCAGAAGGCGTACGCCGAGGGCATGCGCTCCCTCGTCCTCTACACGGCCTCCGTGCAGGACGAGATCGCGATCAAGGAGGCGGCCGGCGAGGACGCCAAGGCGCTGCACGGCCTCAACGACCTGCTGCTCCCGATCGTGAAGGGCTACGGCTCCGAGAAGGGCTACGAGCAGCTCGCGCAGTCGCTCCAGACCTTCGGCGGCTCCGGCTTCCTCCAGGAGTACCCGATCGAGCAGTACATCCGGGACGCCAAGATCGACACCCTCTACGAGGGCACCACGGCCATCCAGGGCCAGGACTTCTTCTTCCGGAAGATCGTGCGCGACCAGGGCGCGGCCCTGAACACGCTGTCCGAGGAGATCAAGAAGTTCCTCGCGGTCGGCACCGGCGGCGAGGAGCTGGCCGGCGCCCGCGACGCGCTCGCCAAGGCGGCCGTCGACCTGGAGGCCATCGTCGGCCGGATGATCACCGACCTCACCGCCACCGGCGAGGACGTCAAGAACATCTACAAGGTCGGCCTGAACACCACCCGCCTGCTGCTCGCCTCCGGCGACGTCGTCGTCGGCTACCTGCTCCTCAAGAGCGCGGCCGTCGCCGCCGAGAAGCTGGCCGCCGGCGCCTCCGGCAAGGACGTCGCCTTCTACCAGGGCAAGATCGCGGCCGCGAAGTTCTTCGCCGCCAACGTCCTGCCGGGCGTCTCCGCCGAGCGCGCGCTCGCCGAGTCGGTCGACGGCTCGCTGATGGACCTGGACGAGGCCGCGTTCTAGGACGCCCCAGGGCGTTCGGGAGCACTTCTCGTCCATACAAGGAACGGCTCGTCCCCGGGGAGGGGGGCGGGCCGTTCCGCCTTGCCGGGCACCCCGGCCTCCCCCCCGGCCCCCTGCGTAAGGTGAACCCCATGAGCAGCGCAGCTTCCCGTACCACCGCCGGCCCCTTCGACCGCGGGCACACCGACGACCTCATGGCCTTCCTGTCGGCCTCCCCCTCCCCGTACCACGCGGTCGCGAACGCGGCCTCGCGCCTGGAGGAGGCGGGGTTCCGGCGGGTCGAGGAGACCGAGGCCTGGGACGCGACGAGCGGCGGGAAGTACGTGGTCCGGGGCGGCGCGATCATCGCCTGGTACGTGCCGGAGGGCGCCGCCGCCCACACCCCGTACCGGATCGTCGGAGCCCACACCGACTCCCCCAACCTGCGCGTGAAGCCGCGCCCCGACCTGGGCTCGCAGGGCTGGCGGCAGGTCGCCGTCGAGATCTACGGCGGCACCCTCCTCAACACCTGGCTCGACCGCGACCTCGGCCTCGCGGGCCGCCTCACCCTCCGCGACGGCAGCCACCGCCTGGTGAACGCGGACCGGCCGCTGCTGCGCGTCCCGCAGCTCGCCATCCACCTCGACCGGCAGGCCAACGACGGCCTGAAGCTCGACCGCCAGCGCCACATGCAGCCCGTCTGGGGCATCGGGGACGTCCACGAGGGCGACCTGATCTCCTTCGTCGCCGCCGAGGCCGGCGTCGACGCCGAGGACGTGACCGGCTGGGACCTGATGGTCCACGCCGTGGAGGCCCCCGCCTACCTGGGCCGCGACCGCGAACTGCTCGCCGGGCCGCGCATGGACAACCTGCTGTCCGTGCACGCCGGGACCGCCGCGCTCGCCTCCCTCGCGGGCCGCGACGACCTGCCGTACATCCCGGTCCTCGCCGCCTTCGACCACGAGGAGAACGGCTCCGAGGCCGACACCGGCGCCCAGGGGCCCCTGCTCGGCAACGTCCTGGAGCGCTCGGTGTACGCCCGGGGCGGCTCCTACGAGGACCGGGCGCGCGCCTTCGCCGGCACCGTCTGCCTCTCCTCCGACACCGGCCACGCGGTCCACCCCAACTACGCGGAGCGGCACGACCCGACGCACCACCCGCGCGTCAACGGCGGCCCGATCCTCAAGGTGAACGTCAACCAGCGCTACGCCACCGACGGCAGCGGCCGGGCCGTCTTCGCCGCCGCCTGCGAGAAGGCGGGCGTGCCCTGGCAGTCGTTCGTCTCCAACAACGACATGCCGTGCGGCACCACGATCGGCCCGATCACGGCCGCCCGCCACGGCATCAGCACCGTGGACATCGGCGTCGCGATCCTCTCCATGCACAGCGCCCGCGAACTGTGCGGTGCGGAGGACCCGTACCTGCTCGCGAACGCGCTGGTGGCGTTCCTGGAGGGCTGAGCCACGAGTCCCGCCGGCCGGGACCGCTCGCGAAACATCCGCGAAAGGTCCCGCCCGGCAGGCTCGTCCCCATGCACCGTCATGAGGGTCCGCCGCCGCGGAAGTTCGTCCCGTTCGCCGTCGTCGGCGTGCTCGCCGCCCTGACCGGGGCGGGGCTGCTGATCGGGGAGTACGACGACCGGCCGCCGTGGGGCACGGACATCGCGTACGAGGGCGGGTACGTCCTGGCCTCCCGGATCCGCGGGTACGACGCGGACGGCTCGCGGACGAAGGCGCTGATCGCCGGGGGCTGCGTGCGCCTGGAGCGGGAGGGGCAGGGCGGCGACCGGGCCGTCCACGACCCGGCCGCCTGGGTGGAGGGCTGCCTGGACGGGGCCGCGGGGCGCCCGTCCGGGAACCAGGGGCTCGTGCGTTAGCCCTGCTCGTCCATGCCCGCGAGGATCAGGGGCAGGCGGGAGACGCCCGCGTCCGTGAGCTTCACCGGGACGCCCCAGTCCTGCTGGTGGACGTGGCAGGCCGGATATTCGTTGGCCGGGTCGTCGTCGCAGGAGGCGGCCATCGCCGAGACGTGCAGCACGCCTTCCGTGATCTCCGGGTTCAGGTCGAGGTCGCGGAAGAGGTCCGTGCCCGTGCCCTCGCCGCCGAGCAGCAGCTCCGGCGGGGTCGAGGAGACCAGGAGCCGGGTCGAGGGGCCGTAGCGCTCGTCCAGCTTTTGGCCGGTCGGGGCGCGGAAGACGACGTCGAGGCGGAGGCGGCCGGGGGCGACCTCGGTGGCCTCGCGCCGGGTGCGGTGGGCGACCGCCTCGACCCGGACGGCCTCCTCGGGCAGCCGCAGCCGGGTCAGCCGGTGCCGGGCGGACTCGACGACCACGATGTCCCCGTCGACCAGGACCGCGTCGCTCGGCTCGCGCAGATCGGTGGCCAGGGTGGTGACCTCGCCGGAGGCGGGGTCGTAGCGGCGCAGGGCGTGGTTGTACGTGTCGCTGACGGCGACCGAGCCGTCCGGCAGGGCGGTCACGCCCAGCGGGTGCTGGAGGAGCGCCTGGCCGGCGTCGCCGTCGCGGTGGCCGAAGTCGAAGAGGCCGGTGCCGACGGCGGTGCGCACGATCCCGTCCGCGTCGATCCAGCGCAGGGCGCTGGTCTCGGAGTCCGCGATCCACAGCCGGTCGCCGGCGGCCGCGAGACCGGAGGGCTGCGCGAACCAGGCCTCGGCGGCGGGCCCGTCGACCAGGCCCTCGTTCGTCGTCCCGGCCGCGACCCCGACGGTGCCGGTCTCGGGGTCGTACGTCCACAGCTGGTGGACGCCGGCCATGGCGATCCACACCTTCCCCTGCCACCAGGCCACGTCCCACGGCGAGGACAGGTCGACCTCCAGGGCGGGGCCGGAGGTCGGGGACCCCTGCCACCACTGCTTCCCGGTGCCGGCGACGAGCTCGATCGCGCCGCTCTCCGGGTCGTACGTGCGCAGGGAGTGGTTCACGGTGTCGGCGACGACGACCTTGCCGTCGGGGAGCTGCGCGAGGCCCTGCGGCTCCCGGAAGACCCCTTCCCCGATGCGGCGCACGACGGTCTCGCCGTCCGCCGCCAGCTCGACCAGCTGGTGCCGGGTGGTGTCGGAGACCAGGAAGTTCCCGGAGGGGAGGGTGATCGCCTTGCCGGGGAAGCGCAGGTCGGTGGCGGCGGGCTCCGGCGGCACGTACGGCCCGTCGCCGCGCCGCAGCGTCCCCTTGGCCCCGTGCTCGGCCTCCAGCTCCTCCACCAGGGTCCGGATGGCGTTGGCGTGGCCCTCGCCCGCGTGCTGGGCGACGACGTACCCCTCGGGGTCGATCACGACGAGCGTCGGCCAGGCCCGCACGGCGTACTGCTTCCAGGTCGCGAGCTCCGGGTCGTCCAGTACGGGGTGGTGCACCTCGTACCGCTCGACGGCGTCCACCACGGCCTGGTGCTCGGCCTCGTGCACGAACTTCGGCGAGTGCACCCCGACGATCACCAGGGTGTCGCGGTGCTTCTCCTCCAGGTCGCGCAGCTCGTCGAGGACGTGCAGGCAGTTCACGCAGCAGAAGGTCCAGAAGTCGAGAAGAACGATCTTCCCCCGCAGGTCGGCGAGGGTGAGTTCTTCTCCGCCGGTGTTCAGCCAGCCGCCCTTGCCGATCAGCTCGGGGGCGCGGACACGGGCACGTCGGGGCGCGGGGGTGGGCGCGGGATCGTTCATGGGTCCAAGGGTGCCGTACGGGTGGAAAGTGGGGGTCGGGCGGGGGCGGAGGGCGTGTCCGGGGGCGGGTTCCGGGGTGGGGGCCGGTCAGCATGGCGGGCATGGAGCACGTGGGCAGATCATCGGACTATTCCGGCTTTCGGGTGAGTGCCGGGTTACTCGTGGCGGTTCTGTTCGCGTCCGCCCTCCTGGAGGGTTCCGGGTGGGCGGGCGGGGTCGGGGACGGGAGCCTGCGGCTGACCGTGACCGTGAACGGCCGGGCCGACAGCGACCGCCGGCCGCCCGAGGTACGGGTCGGGACGTGGGTCGTGAAGCGGTACCGGCTGCTGAACCTGAGCGAGGCGGACCTGCACCGGGTCCGGGTCCTCGACCCCGGCGCCCCCGCCGGGTCCGTGCGGTGCCCGGCGGGGTTGCTCCCCGCGGCCGAGGAGGTGGAGTGCGTGGCCCGCTTCCGGGCGGTGGCGGGGCGGCACGTGCATCCCGTACGGGCCGAGGGCGACGTCCCCTCCCTCCGCACCCGGCTCACCGCGACCGCCCGCGCCGGGTACGCCGGGGTCGCCGGGGCGCTGGGGCTCACCGAGGAGGTGGTGGTCGCGGACCCGGGGTCGGGGACGGGGACGGGGTCGGGTGCGAGCGTGGCCACCGTTACGTACACCGTCACCAATCAGGGGAACCTTCCCCTCTACGCCGTGCGGGTCGAGGACCCCGGGCTCGCCCTCGCGCCCGGCTCGCCCGACTGCGGGGGGCAGGGCGGGACCGTGGCCGTCCTCGCCCCGGACACCTCCGCCCTCTGCCGGGCGACCGTACGGCTCCGCCCCGGGACCTACCGGAGCACCGGCCGCGCCTCCGGCAGCGACCGGGCGACCACGCTCGGGGCGGGCGGCGAACGGGTCTCGGCACCGGTCCTCACTGCGGGGGCCTCGGCCGTCTTCGTGGTGCGGGAGGCGCCGGCCCCCAGGGCGCCGGCCGCCCCCGGGCCCCCGGCTCCCAGGGCTTCGGCTCCGAGCGCTTCGGGGGCGGGTGGGGCCGCGGAGGGGGCTGTTCCAGGGACTCCGGGTGCTCCAGGGACTCCGGGTGCTCCAGGGGCCTCGGGTGCTCCGGGTGCTCCGGGTGCTCCGGGCGCCCTCTCAGGTGCGGGCGCGGGTGCGGGTACGAGTACGGGCGCAGGTGCCGCCGGGCGGTTCGGGAGTCCCGTCGTTCCCGGTGCGGGTGCCGTTCCCGGAGGCGTGCCCCCGGAGGGCGTGCCCCCAGGGGTCGTACCCCCCGGAGCCGTACCGACCGCCCCGCCCTCCGTCCCCTCCCCGCCCGCCCTCCGGCGTGCCGACGGGCTCGACGACGAGGGGTTCTTCGGGCGGGTGCGGCGGCGGGGGCGGGAGGCGGCGGAGTTCGGGGTGGCGACGATGTTGCTGTTGCTCCTGATCCCGGCGGCCGTCGCCGCCGCGCTCCTCGGCAGTAGGAGGAAGTGACCGTGGCCCTGCTCGAAACCCTCGTCGTCGTCCTCGGGGTCGCGCTCGTCGCCGCCCTCTCCGTGTTCGCCAAGACCCGGCTCTTCCCGGCCGGGGAGGACGAGGAGCCGCGCGAGGACGTGGCCGAGTACATCGCCATGATGGTGTCGGTCCTCTACGCCGTCGTCCTCGGCCTCTGCCTGGTCTCCGTCTGGGAGACGCGCTCGGCCGCCTCCGACCACGTCCAGGCCGAGGCGAGCGCCCTGCACCAGACGTACCTCCTCGCGGACGCGCTGCCGCCCGCCCAGCGGCAGCCGGTGCGCGACGCGGCCCGGACGTACGCGAGCCACGTCGTGGACGTCGAGTGGCCCGCGATGGCCGGCCGCGAACCGCTCGGCGCCTCGGGCTGGACGCTGCTCGACCAGTTGCGGCGGGCGGGCGAGGTGACCCGCTCCGACCGGGTGTCCGAGCAGATCGCGGCCCAGGAGCTGCTGGCCCAGCTCGGTTACGTGGACGACGCGCGGCGCGGCCGGGAGGCGGCGGCGCAGGAGCAGCTGTCGCCCGTGCTGTGGACGGGGCTGCTGATCGGCGGCGTGCTGACGCTCGCGTTCATGTTCCTCTTCGGGATCAAGCGGAGCGCGACCCACGTGGTGATGGTGATGGGCCTGTCCGGGTTCATCGCCTTCACGGTGCTGCTGATCCATCAGCTCGACTCGCCGTTCGGGGAGATGCTCGGGGCGAGTCCGGACGCGTTCACCCGCTACTTCGGGTGAGAAGCGGCTGCGGCGGGGCAGGAGTAACCGGGTGAAATATCTCGTACGGGACAAGATCTTCGCGATCGGCGACGACTACTGGATCGAGGACGAGCACGGCCGCCACGCCTTCCTCGCCGACGGCAAGGCCATGCGGCTGCGCGACACCCTGGAGCTGAAGGACCCCGAGGGGCGGGTCCTGATCACCCTGCGGCAGAAGATGTTCAGCCTGCGGGACGCGATGACGATCGAGCGCGACGACCGGACGCTGGCGACCGTCCGCCGCAAGCGGCTCTCGCTGCTGCGCAACCACTACCGGGTGACGCTGGTCGAGGGCACGGAGCTGGACGTCAGCGGCCGGATCCTGGACCGGGAGTTCACCGTCGAGTACGAGGGCGAGCTCCTGGTCCACGTCTCCCGGCAGTGGTTCCGCGTCCGCGACACGTACGCGGTGAACGTGGTCCGGGAGGACGCAGACGCCGCCCTGATGGTCGCGGTGGCGGTGTGCGTCATCCGGATGGCGGAGCGGGAGGACTGACCCCTCGTCAGGCTGCCTTCTTCAGGACCTGGTCCAGCGCCTGCTCCAGGTCCGTCCACAGGTCCTCGACGTGTTCGATGCCGACCGAGATCCGGACCGTGCCGGCGCCGATGCCCGCCGCCGCGAGGGCCGCCGCGTCGAGCTGGTGGTGCGAGGTGGAGGCCGGGTGCATGACCAGCGTCTTCACATCCCCCAGGGAGACGCTGAGCGAGGCGAGCCGGACCGCCTCCACGAAGGTCCGGCCCGCGTCCCGGCCGCCCGCGAGGTCGATCGAGACGACCCCGCCGCCCCCGGCGGGCAGCAGGCGCGCGGCGACCTCCCGGTCCGGGTGGCTCGCGAGGGACGGGTGGCGGGCGGCGGCGACCGCCGGGTGCGCGGCGAGCCGGGCCGCGAGCTCGGCGGCGTTGGCGCACTGGCGCTCCACGCGCAGGGAGAGGGTCTGCAGGCCGCGCAGGGTGAGCCAGGCGGCGAACGGGTCGGTGGAGGCGCCCTGTTCGACGGCGTGGCGGCGGACCCTTCCGTACAGCTCGCGGTCCTTGAAGACGGCGACCCCGCCGAGGACGTCCGCGTGTCCGGCGAGGTACTTGGTCGCGGAGTGGATCACGACGTCGGCGCCGTGGTCGAGGGGGCGGCAGAGCAGCGGGGAGGCGAAGGTGTTGTCGACGGCGACCGGGACGCCCGCCTCGGCGGCGACGGCGGCGAGGGCGGGCAGGTCGGAGACGCGGGTGGTGGGGTTGGCGATGGTCTCCAGGTAGAGCAGGCGGGTCTCGGGGCGCAGGGCCGCCCGCACCTCCTCCGGGTCCGTGCCGGAGACGTACGTGACGTGGACGCCCCAGCGGGCGGCGAGGTCGGTGAGGACCGCGTACGTGCCGCCGTACAGGCAGGTCTGGGCGACGACGTGGGCGCCGGAGCCGAGGAGGGAGAGGAGGACGGCGTTCACCGCGCCCATGCCGGAGGCGAAGGAGAGGCCGGAGGCGCCGCCTTCGAGGCGGGCGACGGCGTCCTCCAGGGTGCGGACGGTGGGGTTGCCGAGGCGGGCGTAGAGGAAGGCGTCCGGGGAGGTGAAGCCCTCGGCGAGGGCGTCGGCGGAGTCGAACGCGAAGACGTGCCCCTGGTGGAGGGGGACGCCGAGGGGGCGGCTGCCGGTGACCTCGACGTGGGGAGGGTGGACGGCGAGGGTGTCGGGGTGGGGGTGGACGGAGGGCGGGGTCTCGGGGCGGGGGCGGGCGGAAGGCGGGGCGTCGGGGCGGGTCATGAAGTCAGTCTGGGAAAGGGGCGCTTGCCTTCCCAGGTCCAATCCCGGCAGATTGGTCCGGCGATGGAGCCAATCGAATCCCTTCCCCTTCCTCTTCCCCCTCCCCCTCCCCCCTCGCTCGACGTCCTGGTCGCCCGGCTCGGGCGCTGGTCCGCCGGGCGCGGGCCGCTGTACCTGCTGCTCGCCGCCCGGCTGCGCCGGCTCATCGACGAGGGGGTGCTGCCGCCGGGCACGCTCCTGCCGCCGGACCGGCGGTTCGCGACGGCCCTGGCCGTGGGCCGTACGACGGTGGTCGCCGCCTACGACGCGCTGCGGCAGGAGGGGCGGCTCGTACGGAGGCAGGGCAGCGGTACGCGGGTGGCGCCGGCCGCGCTGTTGGCGAGGCGGCTCCGGTCGGCGGGAGCGGAGACAGCGGCAGGGGCGAGTACGGGAGCCGGGGCAAGCACAGGGGCCGGGCCGGTTATGGGGGCGCCCCGGGTGCGGGAGACCTCGAACCCGCTCTTCCTGCACCTCCTGGAGGCCCCCGACGACGTGATCCTGCTCAGCTGCGCGGCCCCCGACCGGGCGCCGGACGCGCTGGCGGAGGCGTACCGCTCCCTCGAACTGCCCGTCGGGGACCTCGGCTACCACCCGGCCGGGCTCGGGGCGCTGCGCGAGGCGGTCGCCGCGCGGTACGCGGCGCGGGGCGTGCCGACCGGGCCCGGCCAGGTCCTGGTCACCACCGGCGCCCAGCAGGCGCTCGCGCTGCTCGCGCGGCTGCTGCTCGCGCCCGGGGACGGGGTCCTGGTGGAGGCGCCGACGTACCCCGGGGCGCTCGACCTGTTCCGGGAGGCGGCGGCCGTGCCGCTTCCGGTGGCGGTGGGCCCGGACGGGGTCGACGTGGCGGAGGCGGTGCGGCTGATGGAGCGGCACCGTCCGGCCCTGGCCTATGTGGTGGCCCGCTTCCAGAACCCGACCGGGACCGTGCTCCCGCCGCTCGCCGGGCGCCGGCTGGTCGAGGCGGCGAACGCGCTCGGGGTGCCGCTCGTCGAGGACGAGGCGCTCGCCGACCTGGCGTTCGACGCCGGGGCGCCGTGGACGCCGCTCTCGGCGTACGGGGAGGTGGTCGCGGTCGGCTCGCTCAGCAAGGTGGTGTGGGGCGGCCTCCGGATCGGCTGGGTACGCGGCCCGGCCCCGCTGATCGCCCGGCTCGCCCGCCTGAAGGCCCTGCACGACCTGGGCAGCGACGTCCCGGCCCAGCTGGCGGCGGCCCGGCTCCTGGACGGTTTCGGCCCGGTCCTGGCGGCCCGCGTGCGGACGGCCCGGGCGGGCCACGACCACCTGCGGGCCGAGCTGGCCCGGCTGCTGCCGTCCTGGTCCTGCGCCCCGGCGGCGGGCGGTCAGACCCTGTGGGTGCGGCTCCCGCACGGCGACGGCGTCTCCTTCGCGCAGCTCGCCCTCCGGCACGGGGTCGCCGTCCTGCCCGGCGCCACCGCCGACGCCCTCGGCGGCAGCGTCCGCCACCTGCGGCTGCACTTCCTGGCGGCCCCGGAGGTGCTGACGGAGGCGGTGCGGCGGCTGGCGGCGGCCTGGGCGGAGTACACGCCGGGACCGGAGCCGGTACGGGCGGCCCTGCACGCGATCACGCTGTGACGGGCGGGGCCCTGCTTCGGACGGGTCCTAGGGCCGCTTCGGCGCCGCCACGCCCAGGACCCGGTCCTTGAGGGCCGGGAAGTCCTCGCGGGTCGTGGCGACCCGGCCGGGGTCGAGTGCGACGCGCAGGACCTCCTCGTCGGGCCCGGCCTCCGCCAGGACCTCGCCCCAGGGGTCGACGACGGTCGAGTGCCCGGCCTGTTCGACGCCCGCGTGGGTGCCGGCGGTGCCGCAGGCCAGTACGTACGCCTGGTTCTCGACCGCGCGGGCCCGGGCCAGGAGGGTCCAGTGGGCGCGGCGGCGGGCGGGCCAGCCGGCCGGGACGACGAAGGCCTGGGCGCCCGCGTCGACCAGGCCGCGGAACAGCTCGGGGAAGCGCAGGTCGTAGCAGGTGCCGACGCCGACGGTGAGGTGCGGCAGGTCGACGGTGACCAGGTCCTCCCCGGCGGCCATGAGGACCGCCTCGCCCTGGTCGAAGCCGAAGCGGTGGATCTTGCGGTAGGAGGCGGCGAGTTCGCCGTCGGGGGAGAGGACGAGCGAGGTGTTGTAGAGGGCGCCGGCCTCCGCCTCCACGAAGGAGCCGGCGTGCAGCCAGACCCCGGCGTCGCGGGCGGCCTCGGCCATCGCCCGGTGGGTGGGGCCGTTCAGCGGCTCGGACTCGGCGGCGAAGAGGTCGGACGCGAAGGCGCCGACGGTCCACAGCTCGGGGAGGACGACGAGGTCGGCGTGGCCGGATTCCGCCCGTACGAGACGGGCCGCGCGGGCACGGCGGGCGTCGACCGGTTCGTCCGGGTCTACCGCGATCTGGATCAGCGAGGCGCGCACAGTACCACCGTCCTGGCATTCGAGCCGTCAACACCGGCCTACGATCGTCACACGAAAGCACTGCCGGGGTGCCTTCGGGCAGCGTAACTTAGCGTCCGAGCCTCCCACCCAGTCGTGTTATTCAGCCCGCGCACCGAAGAACCGCCGAGGGGTCCCGTGACCGTCCATCCCAGCCTCCAGAACAACGCCGACGCCTGGACGCACTCCGTCGAGGCGATAGCCGAGCTGGTGCAGCCGCTCGTGGAGGGCGAGTGGAACCGGCCGACCCCGTGCCCCGGCTGGTCGGTGCGGGACATCGTGTCGCACGTCATCGGCATGGAGACGGAGATGCTCGGCGACCCGCGGCCGATCCACTCGCTGCCGCGCGACCTCTACCACGTACGCAGTGACTTCGCGCGCTACATGGAGGTCCAGGTCGATGTGCGCCGCCACCACACGGCGCCGGAGATGACGTCGGAGTTGGAGTACGTCCTGATCCGCCGGGCCCGGCAGCTGCGCAACGAGAACCGCTCGCCCGACCATCTGATCCGGGCCCCGCTGGGCGCCGAGCAGACCCTGGAAACGGCCTACCGGATGCGGGCCTTCGACGTGTGGGTGCACGAGCAGGACCTGCGGACGGCGCTCGGGGTGCCGGGGAACCTGGACTCGCCGGGGGCGCACGTGGTCCGGGACGTGCTCCTGGAGGCGCTGCCGAAGGTGGTCGCCAAGGACGCGGGCGCGCCGGCCTCCTCGGCGGTGGTGTTCGACGTGACCGGTCCGGTGGAGTTCCTGCGGACGGTGCGGGTGGACGCGGAGGGGCGCGGGTCGATCGACGGCGCGCCCTCGCTCGGCCCGGCGGTGACGCTGGCGACGGACTGGGAGACGTACGTGCGCCTCGCCTGCGGCCGGGTCCGGGCGGCCGACGCGGCCGACCGGATCAAGGTGGAGGGCGACGAGCGGCTGGCGCGGGCGATCCTCGACAACTTCGCGGTGACGCCCCGATAGCCGTGCGCTATACGGGTACGTGCACGGCCTCCACGCGGCTGGCGACGAGCCGTTCGCGTTCCCGGCGGTGGGTGCGGGCCTTGAGGCGCAGGATCTGCACGACGCCGAGGGCTTCGAGGACGAAGACCGAGGAGAACGCGATCCGGTAGTCGTCGCCGGTCGCGTCGAGCAGCACGCCGACGGCGAGGAGCGTCGTCATCGAGGCGACGAAACCACCCATGTTGACGATCCCGGAGGCGGTGCCCTGACGCTCCGGCGGGTTGGCCGGGCGGGCGAAGTCGAAGCCGATCATCGAGGCCGGTCCGCAGGCCCCGAGGACCAGGCAGAGGGTGACGAGCAGCCACATCGGCGCGTGGTCGCCGGGGTACGCGAGGGTGGTCCCCCACAGCAGGGCGGTGGCCGCGACCGTGCCGAGGGCGAGCGGGGCGCGGGCCCCGTGGTGGCGGGCGATGATCTGCCCGTACGCGAGGCCGACGACCATGTTCGAGAGCACGACCAGGGTGAGCAGCGTCCCGGCGGTGGAGCGCGACAGGCCCTGCGCCTCGACCAGGTAGGGCAGTCCCCACAGGAGCAGGAAGACCATGGCCGGGAACTGGGTGGTGAAGTGCACCCACATGCCGAGCCGGGTGCCGGGCTCGCGCCAGGACTCGGCGATCTGGCGACGCACGTAGGCGGCGCCCGCGTGCGGGGCCGGCTGGGGCTCGTACCCCTCGGGGTGGTCCTTGAGGAAGAGCAGCAGCAGGACGAGGACGAGGACGCCGGCGAGGGAGCTGCCGACGAAGGTGGTGGTCCAGCCGAGGCCGTGCAGGGCGCGGGCGACGACGACGGTGGAGACCAGGTTGCCCGCCATGCCGAAGAGGGCGGCGACCTGGCCGATGAGGGGGCCGCGCCGGGCGGGGAACCAGCGGCTGCCGAGCCGCAGGACGCTGATGAAGGTCATGGCGTCGCCGCAGCCGAGGAGCGCGCGGGAGGCGAGGGCCGTGCCGTACGACGGGGAGAGCGCGAAGCCGAGCTGGCCGGCGGTGAAGAGGACGACGCCGAGGACCAGGACCTTCTTGGTGCCGAGCCGGTCGACCATGAGGCCGACGGGTATCTGCATGCCGGCGTAGACGAGCAGCTGGAGTATCGAGAAGGTGGAGAGCGCGGAGGCGTTGACGTCGAAGCGGTCGGCGGCGTCGAGTCCGGCGACGCCGAGCGAGGTGCGGAAGATGACGGCGACGAAGTAGACGGCGACGCCGACGCCCCAGACGAGGGCGGCGCGGCGGCCGCCGGGCGGGTCTCCGGGGAGGGTGACGGCGGAGCCGTAGCCGTTGCGGTTGCTCATCGGGCCTCACCCCGGACCAGGACCTTGACCCAGCTGAGGTGCTGGCGGACGCAGTGCGCGGCGCCCTCGGCGTCGCCGGCCTTGATGCGGTCGAGGATCTCGGCGTGCTCGGTGATGTTCTTGGCGACGCGGTCGGGCTGGGACTGCATCACGGCGACGCCCATGCGCAGTTGGCGGTCGCGGAGCTGGTCGTAGAGGCGGGCGAGGATCTGGTTGCCGGCGTGCTGGACGATCTCGGCGTGGAAGCAGCGGTCGGTGACGGCGACCGCCGCGAGGTCCCCGGCCCCGGCCCGCCGCTTCTGCTCCTCCAGGAGCTCTTCGAGGCGGGCGATCAGGGAGGCGGGGGCGGGCACGGCCCGGCGGACGGCGAACTCCTCGACGAGCAGCCGGGTCTCGACCACGTCGGCGATCTCCTGCGCGGAGACGGCGAGGACGAGGGCGCCCTTCTTCGGATAGAGCTTCAGGAGCCCTTCCATCTCCAGCTTGAGCAGCGCCTCGCGGACGGGCGTCCGCGACACCCCCACGGCCGTGGCGAGCTCCCCCTCGGTCAGCAGGGTCCCCCCCTCGTAACGCCGGTCGAGTACGGCCTGCTTGACGTGCGTGTAGACGCGGTCGGCGGCGGGGGGAGCGGAAGACATGGACACAGCATAGATACAACAGGGGTACAACAGAGAGCCCCGTCCGCATGATGGACGGGGCTCCGTCTGTCGCCTTCTCGCCGGTTTCACGTGAAACCGTGCACGTCGGGCACGACGCTCACGGCGTCACGCCGGGCGTCACGCCCAGGTGATCAGTCGCTTCGGCTGTTCCAGGATCGCGGCGACGTCCGCCAGGAACTTGGAGCCGAGTTCGCCGTCGACCAGGCGGTGGTCGAAGGAGAGGGCCAGGGTGGTGACCTGACGCGGCTTCACCTTGCCCTTGTGGACCCACGGCTGGAGCTTGATCGCGCCGACCGCGAGGATCGCGGACTCGCCGGGGTTCAGGATGGGCGTGCCGGTGTCGACGCCGAAGACGCCGACGTTGGTGATGGTGAAGGTGCCGCCCTGCATCGCCGCCGGGGTCGTCTTGCCCTCGCGGGCCGTGGCGACCAGCTCGCTCAGGGACTTCGAGAGCTCGGGCAGGGTCTGGGCGTGCGCGTCCTTGATGTTCGGCACGATCAGACCGCGCGGGGTGGCCGCGGCGATGCCCAGGTTCACGTAGTGCTTGAGGACGATCTCCTGCGCCGCCTCGTCCCAGGCCGCGTTGATCTCCGGGTTGCGCCTGACCGCGACCAGGACGGCCTTGGCGATGAGGAGCAGCGGGTTGACCCGCAGGCCCGCCATGTCCTTGTCGGACTTGAGCTCCTCGACCAGCTTCATCGTGCGCGTGACGTCGAAGGTCACGAACTCGGTGACGTGCGGGGCGGTGAAGGCCGAGCCGACCATCGCCGCCGCCGTGGCCTTCCGTACGCCCTTGATGGGGATACGGGTCTCCCGGGCGCCGGACGACGCCACGGAGGTCTCCGCGGCGGGTGCGGCGGCCTGAGCGGCGACGGGCGCCGGGGCCTGGACCGGCGCGGCCGGAGCCGGGACCGGGGCCTCGACGGCCGGTGCGGGCGCCGGGGCGGCGGCCGCGTGGACGTCCTCGCGGGTGATGATGCCGTCCGGCCCGGTCGGGACGACCGTCGCCAGATCGACGCCGAGGTCCTTGGCGAGCTTCCGGACCGGCGGCTTGGCCAGCGGCCGGCCAGCTCCCGCGGCGTGCCCGTTGAGCTGCTCGGGTACGGAGACGGCGGCGGGCGTCTGCTGGACGGGGGCGGCCGGGGCGGCCTCCCCGGCCCCCTTGCGGGGGCGGCGCTTGGTGGAGCCGGCGGCCACGCCGTAGCCGACGAGGACCGGCTGACGGCCCTGCGGCTCGTCCTCCTCCTCGGCGACCGGCTCCGCCGGCACGGCCTGGGCCGCCACGGACTCGGTCACCGGGGCGGCCGGGGCGGCCGGGGCGGGGGGCGCGCCGCCGCCGACGTTCACCGAGATGATGACCTGGCCGACGTCGACCGTCGTGCCCTCGGGGAAGCACAGCTCGTGGACCGTGCCGTCGAACGGGATCGGCAGCTCGACGGCCGCCTTGGCCGTCTCGACCTCGCACACGACCTGCCCGTCGGTGACGGTGTCACCGGGCTGGACGTACCACTTGAGGATCTCGGCCTCGGTGAGGCCCTCGCCCACGTCGGGCATCTTGAATTCGCGGATCGTCACGGTGCTCTCCTCAGTACGCCAGCGAGCGGTCGACGGCGTCGAGCACGCGGTCGAGACCCGGCAGGTACTCCTCCTCCAGGCGCGCCGGCGGGTACGGCGCGTGGTAGCCGCCGACCCGCAGGACGGGGGCCTCCAGGTGGTAGAAGCAGCGCTCGGTGATCCGGGCGGCGATCTCCGCGCCGGAGCCGAAGAAGACCGGGGCCTCGTGGACGACGACCAGGCGGCGGGTCTTCTCGACCGAGGCCTGGAGGGTGTCGAAGTCGATCGGGGAGATCGAGCGCAGGTCCACGACCTCGACGGACTTGCCCTCCTCGGCGGCGGCCGAGGCCGCCTCCAGGCAGGTCTTCACCATCGGGCCGTAGGCGACGAGGGTGAGGTCCGTGCCCTCGCGGGCGACCCGGGCCTTGTGCAGCTCGCCCGGGATGGCCTCGGTGTCGACCTCGCCCTTGTCCCAGTAGCGGCGCTTGGGCTCGAAGAAGATGACCGGGTCGTCGCTCTGGATCGCCTGCTGGAGCATCCAGTAGGCGTCGGAGGGGGTCGCCGGGGTGACGACCTTGAGGCCCGCGACGTGCGCGAAGAGCGACTCGGGGGACTCGGAGTGGTGCTCGACGGCGCCGATGCCGCCGCCGTACGGGATGCGGATGACGACCGGCACCTTCACCGCGCCGAGCGAGCGGGCCCGCATCTTCGCGAGCTGCGTGACGATCTGGTCGTACGCGGGGAAGACGAAGCCGTCGAACTGGATCTCCACGACCGGCCGGTAGCCGCGCAGCGCGAGGCCGATGGCGGTGCCGACGATGCCGGACTCGGCGAGCGGGGTGTCGACCACCCGGTCCTCGCCGAAGTCCTTCTGGAGGCCGTCGGTGATCCGGAAGACGCCGCCGAGCTTGCCGACGTCGAGGCCCATGACGACGACCTTGGGGTCGGTCTCCAGGGCTGTGCGCAGCGACTCGTTGAGCGCCTTCGCGAGGGGAAGCTTCTGAACAGCCATGATTACTCGGCCTCTCCGTCCGCGAAGGACGCCTGGTAGGCGGCGAACTGCGCGCGCTCCTCGTCGACGAGCGCGTGCCCGTCCGCGTACACGTTGTCGAACATCGCCATGTGCTCCGGTACGGGCATGGCGCGGACGACCTCGCGGACGTTCTTGCCGAGGGCCTCGCTCTCCGCCTCCAACTCCTCGAAGAAGGCCGCGTCGGCGTGGCCCTCGTTCTCCAGGTACGCCTTGAGGCGCAGGATCGGGTCCTTGGCCTCCCACGCCTCGCGCTCCGCGTCGCGGCGGTAGCGGGTCGGGTCGTCGGAGGTGGTGTGGGCGGCCATCCGGTAGGTGAAGGCCTCGATGAGCGTCGGGCCCTCGCCGCGGCGGGCGCGCTCCAGGGCCGAGCGGGTGACCGCGAGGCAGGCCAGGACGTCGTTGCCGTCGACGCGGACGCCGGGGAAGCCGAAGCCGCGGGCGCGCTGGTAGAGCGGGACGCGGGTCTGCTTCTCGATGGGCTCGGAGATCGCCCACTGGTTGTTCTGGCAGAAGAACACGACCGGGGCGTTGTAGACCGCGGAGAAGACGAACGACTCGTTGACGTCGCCCTGGCTGGAGGCGCCGTCGCCGAAGTACGCGAGCACGGCGGAGTCCGCGCCGTCCTTGGCGATGCCCATGGCGTAGCCGGTGGCGTGCAGGGTCTGCGAGCCGAGGACGATCGTGTACAGGTGGAAATTGTTGCTGTTGGGGTCCCAGCCGCCGTTGTTCACGCCGCGGAACATTCCCAGCAGGTTCGTCGGATCGACGCCCCGGCACCAGGCGACGCCGTGCTCGCGGTAGGTCGGGAAGACGTAGTCGTCGTCCCGCAGCGCGCGGCCGGAACCGATCTGGGCGGCCTCCTGGCCGAGGAGCGAGGCCCACAGGCCCAGCTCGCCCTGGCGCTGGAGGGAGGTGGCCTCGGAGTCGAAGCGACGGGTGAGGACCATGTCGCGGTAGAGGCCGCGCAGCTCCTCGGCGCTCAGGTCGATGTCGTAGTCGGGGTGCTGGACGCGCTCCCCTTCGGGCGTCAGGAGTTGGACGAGCTCGGGCTCCGTCGCTCCCGCCGCGGCGCGCGTGCTCGTCTTCTTGGTGGTGCTCGGGCTCGCGCTTGCGGTGCGCTTGGTGCCGCTGCTGCGTCGCGTCGTCTTGCGCGCGGCAGTGCTCTCCACGGTCACGTGCGTGCTCCTCCGTCGGTCCGGCCCCCGGGTTCGCCGGTGAGGCCAGTGCGGCTCTCCGCCTTATCCGTACCCTTCGCACGGGGTGGGTGCGACGCGGCCGGGGTCGGGCGTGACAAGTGCCCCGGCGAGCGCCCTGTCATAGGCACGTTACCCACAGCGCGGCATTCCCGCGAAACCCCTCTTGACCTGCGTTTTTGCTTGGATTTCCAAGTAAATCGAGAAAAGGGGGAACAGCGGCTGGTCAGCGCGTCGGCAACGGCCTGGAGGGCCGCCGGAACAAGCGGCACGTTATCCCGCGCACCCCGGGCGCGGGAAGAGCCAATATGTGAGACTGACCCCGTGCGCGAAGAAGGAAAAATCAGGGTATTTCTGCTGGACGACCACGAAGTCGTCCGGCGCGGCGTCCACGAGCTGCTCTCCATGGAGGAGGACATCGAGGTGGTCGGCGAGGCCGGTACGGCGGAGGACGCCCTGGTCAGGATCCCCGCGACCCGCCCCGACGTCGCGGTGCTCGACGTCCGGCTCCCGGACGGCAGCGGTGTCGAGGTGTGCCGGGAGGTCCGCTCCCGGGACGAGGACGTCAAGTGCCTGATGCTGACCTCGTACGCGGACGACGAGGCCCTCTTCGACGCGATCATGGCCGGGGCCTCGGGCTACGTCCTCAAGGCCATCCGGGGGACCGAGCTCCTGAGCGCGGTACGGGACGTGGCGGCCGGCAGGTCGCTGCTCGACCCGGTGGCGACCGCCCGGGTCCTGGAGCGGCTGCGCGACGGGAACGCCCCGAAGGGCGACGACCGGCTCGCCAACCTGACGGACCAGGAGCGCAGGATCCTGGACCTGATCGGCGAGGGCCTGACCAACCGGGCGATCGGCGAGCGGCTGCACCTCGCGGAGAAGACCATCAAGAACTACGTCTCCAGCCTGCTGTCGAAGCTGGGCATGGAGCGGCGCTCGCAGGCGGCGGCGTACGTGGCGCGGCTGCAGGCCGAGCGGCGCTGAACCGGTCCGCTGCGGGCCCGCGCGGCCCGTCTTCCTCGGAACCCGCGCTGCCCGTCGGCTCAGGGACCCGCGCTGCCCGTCGGCTTCGGGACCCGCGCTGTCCGTCCGTTTCGGAACCCCCGCACCCCGTCCGCTTCGGGACCTACGTCCCGTCCCGAGGGGGCGGGGGCCCCTTTCCGGGCGTCCGGTGGTGACGGAGAGTGGACGTCATGTCCACCGACGAGATCCGCGCCATCGAGCTGCTGAACCGCGTGACGTACGGGCGGGTGGCGGCGAGCATGCGGGCGATGCCCTTCGTCGCCCCGGCCCGGCACGTCGTGGCCGACGGCCGCGTGCTGCTCCGGATGCACGAGCGCCTCGGCTACCACCGCGTCTGCGACGGCGGCGTGGTCGCGTACGGGGCCGACAACTTCGGCTCGGGGACCGAGCACGTCTGGTCCGTGCAGTTCAGCGGCACCGCGCGGGTCGTGGAGCCGACCGCGGCGGAGCGCGCAGCCTTCGGGCCCGAGCCGGAGCGGGTGGACGGCGAGCCGTTCGTCCCGGTCTACCTGCGGATCGAACCGCAGTTCGTGACGGTGCACGCGCTCGACTACGCGAGCGAAGCCGTCGGGGTTCCGACCGCGGCCCGTTCCGTACGGCGACGCCTTCACCACGCAGCGTGATCTAACATCTGGCGGGTGCCGCGCTCATCTGAAACCCTCGCCCCGCCGACCGGCGCGCCGCCACCCCCCGCCCGCCCCGTCGGCATCCTGCCGCCCCGGACGGCCACGGCCCCTGGCGCGCCCCCCGTCGGCGTCCTGCTGCGCCGGTACCGGCACGCCGGGGAGCCCCTGGCCTGCGTGCCGGTCACCGAGGGGCTGCTCAACCGGGGCTTCCGGCTCACCACCACCCGCGGGACCTACTTCCTCAAGCAGCACCTGGACGCCGCCACCGCCGACCGGGCCACCGTCGCCCGCCAGCACCGCGCCACCCAGCGCCTGCACGCCCTCGGGCTGCCCGTCGCCCCGCCGCTCGCCGACGCCCGGGGGCGCACGGTCGCCGTCGTCGGCGGCCGCTGCTACGCCCTGCACCCCTGGGTCGAGGGCCGCCACCGGGACGGCGGCCAGCTCACCACCGGCGGCTGCCGCCGCCTCGGCACCCTCCTCGGGCAGGTCCACACCGCGCTCGACCGGGTCATGGGCGCCCCCGGAGCCGCCGGGCCCGACGGGACGCCCGGCGGGACGGACGCGGACGCGTGCGCGAGCGCGGACCCCCAGGACACCTTCCGCGCCATCGACGAGCTGATCCGCCTCGTCCGCGCGCACCGCCCCCGCGACAGCTTCGACGCGCTCGCCGAGCACCGGCTCAGGGAGCGCCGGGCGCTGCTCGACCGGCACGCCCACCACCGGCCCCCGGCCGCCTCGGCCGCCGGCTGGGTGCACGGCGACTTCCACCCGCTGAACCTGCTCTACCGGGGCGCGGAGCCCGCCGCGATCGTCGACTGGGACCGGCTCGGGCTCCGCCCGAGGGCCGAGGAGGCGGTCAGGGCCGCCGCCATCTTCTTCGTACGGCCGGGGGGCGAGCTGGCCCTGGGGAAGGTGCGGGCCTACGCGCGCGCGTACCGGCGGGCGGCGGGCGCCGACGGCGCCGAGCTGGCGGCGGCGGCGCACCGGGTGTGGTGGGAGCGCCTGAACGACTTCTGGACCCTGCGCTGGCGCTACCAGCTGCACGACCGGAGGGCCGACGCGCAGTTCCCCGCGGTGTCGGCCCTGGCGGTCTGGTGGACCCGCGAGTACGAGGCGGTGCGGGAGGCCTTCGCGGGGTGAGGCCGGTGCCTGCGGGGCCCTGCTGGCCCGAGCCCCGCCGTCGGGTCCTTCGTCAGCCGGAGGCGCCGCTGGTGGCCGGCGGCTGCGTGCCCGTGCCGCCGTCGTCGCCGTCGTCCCCGCCGTCGCCGCCCCCGGAGGGGTTGCCGGGCGTCTCGGTGGCGGGCGTGCTCGGAGGACGGGTCGTCGGCTCGCTCGTCTTCGTGGGCGTGTCCGTGGGGTCGACCGGCGGCGTGGTGGCCGGCTCGGTCGGCGTCTCGGTGGTCGGCGTGCCCGTGGGCCAGTCCGGCTGCCGCGTCGGCTGCTCGGTCCACGGCTCCCGCGTCGAACCGCCGCTGGACGTGCCCGGGTCCTGCGTCTGGTCCTGGGTGGGCTCCTGCGAGGGCGTGGGCTCCTCCGAGGTCTTCGTGGACGGCGAGGTGGTGACGGTCGGCGTCTTGTTCTCCGTACCGCCGCCGCCGTTCCCGCCCGCCTTGCTGAGGGCGAACGCGACCCCGGCGACCACCGCGACCACGGCGAGCGCGGCGAACAGCCACACCTTGCCCCGGCCGCCGTTGCCGCCGCCCTGCGACCCGTACGAGCCGCCCTGGCCGTAGCCCCCGCCGCCCGCACCGCCGTCGTAGCCGCCGTCGTCGGGGTTCACCGGCGGGAGGATCGGGCGCTGCGCGGTCTCCCCGTGCATCGGGTGGCCCATCGCGGTCGTCGCGGCCACGCCGCCGGCCGGGGTCCGCCCGCCGTCGTGGACCTCGATCGGCCCGGTGTTCCACGTGCCGGTGTAGCCGCCCTGCTGCTGGAGCATCTGGAGGGCGTACTGGATGAGCCCGCGCATCTCCTCGGCGCTCTGGAACCGGTCGTCCGGCTCCTTCGCGAGCGAGCGCATCACCAGGCCGTCCAGCTCAGGCGGCACGGACCCGGTCACGTCGGACGGCGGGACCGGCGCGTCCTGGACGTGCTGGTAGACGACGGACAGCGGGGTCTCGCCGGTGAAGGGGGGCCGCAGCGCGAGGAGTTCGTAGAGGAGGCAGCCCGTCGCGTACAGGTCGGAGCGGTGGTCGACGGCCTTGCCGAGCGCCTGCTCGGGGGAGAGGTACTGCGGCGTGCCCATGACCATGCCGGTCTGGGTCATCGTCGACTGCGCGCCGTGCAGGGCGCGGGCGATGCCGAAGTCCATGACCTTGACGGCGCCGCCGTGGGTGATGATCACGTTCGCCGGCTTGATGTCGCGGTGCACGATGCCGTGCTGGTGCGAGTAGGCCAGCGCCTCCAGGACCCCGGAGACGATGATCAGGGCCTGCTCGGGGCCGGGCGCCTCGGCGCTCAGCAGCAGGTCGCGGATGGTGCGGCCCTCGACCAGCTCCATCACGATGTACGGCACGGGCCGGCCGCCCACCAGGTCCTCGCCGGAGTCGTACACGGCGACGATCGCGTGGTGGTTGAGCCCGGCGACGGACTGCGCCTCGCGCGTGAAGCGGGCCTTGGAGACCGGGTCCTCGGCGAGGTCGGCGCGCAGCAGCTTGACGGCCACGGTGCGGCCCAGCCGTACGTCCTCCGCCGCGAACACCTCGGCCATGCCGCCGCGTCCCAGACGGTGCGTCAGGCGGTAGCGCCCGTCGCCGACGACGCCGCCGACGCCCCAGGATTCCGCGGCCGCGTCCGGCGCACCGCCACCTGCTCCGGATTCGGGTGCCATCAGTCCTCGCCGTCGTCTGTCGTGCCGTGTCCAGTCGTCACGCTACAGGCTCCGTGGGACATCACGGTCCGAGATGGACCGGCCATCCAACCCCGTTCACGTACACCTGTGCAAATTCGACGCATTCACGCACCGGTTCGGAAACGCTTCCTGTGCGGAGGGTCACGTAACGGGCACCCGGCTTGACGTGTCACAGCCCTGGGGCAGACTTGGCCGGGAAATCCATATCGA
The DNA here is from genome assembly GCF_009299385.1 of Streptomyces cinereoruber. NCBI lineage: Bacteria > Bacillati > Actinomycetota > Actinomycetes > Kitasatosporales > Streptomycetaceae > Streptomyces > Streptomyces cinereoruber. The sequence continues at coordinate 3,858,829 of NZ_CP023693.1, forward strand.
CGCCGCCACGCGCGCGTGTAGGGGGAGCACAGATGAGCCAGGACGGCGGACAGGGCCGCTACGCGGGCGGTTCGGTCGCGGGCGGCCGGTACCAGCTGCGCGACCTTCTCGGCGAGGGCGGCATGGCGTCGGTGTACCTGGCGTACGACAGCGCCCTCGACCGGCAGGTCGCCATCAAGACGCTGCACACGGAGCTGGGCCGGGAGCAGTCCTTCCGCGAGCGGTTCCGGCGCGAGGCGCAGGCCGTCGCGAAGCTCTCCCACACCAACATCGTCTCGGTCTTCGACACCGGCGAGGACACCCTCGACGGCGCCGTCATGCCGTACATCGTCATGGAGTACGTGGAGGGGCAGCCGCTCGGCTCGGTCCTCGCGGCGGACGTGCGGCAGTACGGCGCGATGCCGGCCGACAAGGCGCTGAAGGTCACGGCGGACGTGCTCGCCGCCCTGGAGGTCAGCCACGAGATGGGCCTGGTCCACCGGGACATCAAGCCGGGCAACGTGATGACGACCAAGCGCGGCGTGGTCAAGGTCATGGACTTCGGCATCGCGCGGGCCATGCAGTCGGGGGTCACCTCGATGACGCAGACCGGCATGGTCGTCGGCACCCCCCAGTACCTCTCCCCCGAGCAGGCCCTCGGCCGCGCGGTGGACGCCCGCTCCGACCTCTACTCGGTCGGCATCATGCTCTTCCAGCTGCTCACGGGCCGGCTCCCCTTCGACGCCGACTCCCCGCTCGCCATCGCGTACGCACACGTGCAGGAGGAGCCGGTCGCCCCGTCCTCCGTCAATCGCTCGTTGACGCCGGCGATGGACGCGCTGGTCGCCCGCGCGCTCCGGAAGAACCCGAACGAGCGGTTCCCGAGCGCGGCGGCCATGCGCGACGAGTGCCTGCGGATCCTGTCGGCCGGGCAGACCGGCGCCCCCGTGATCGTCACGGGCGGGCCGGTCAGCAGCGGCGCGGGCGTCGGCTCGGCGGTCTTCCCGCCGGTCGGCCAGACCCCGCCGCCCGGGCCGCACGGCGTGCAGCAGCCGTACATGCCGCCGACGCCCCAGCCGGGCCCGTACGGCCAGACCCCCGCGCCCGCCCCGTCGTACGGCTACCCGCAGCAGGCCCCGACGCCCGCCCCGTACGGCCAGACCCCCGCGCCCGCGCCGTACGCCCCCCAGACGCACGTGCCTCAGACGCACGCGCCCGCCCCGGCGGGCGGCGGCTCCCGGCGGAACACGCCGGTGATCGTCGGCGCGATCGCGGTCGCCGTGCTCGCGATCGGCGGCCTGGTCCTGGCGCTCAACCTGAACAAGGACGGCAAGGAGGACCCGCAGGCGGGCGGCGCCGGCGGCACGGGAACCCAGCAGAGCCAGTCGGCGGCGCCGGGCCACAAGGGTCCCGACCTGACCAAGACCGTCGACGTGAAGAAGTGCACCCAGCCGAGGGAGTCGAGCGACGACCCCGAGAAGTTCGAGGTGCCCAACTTCAAGTACAAGAACATCCAGTCGGTGAAGGACTGCATCCAGGCCGCCGGGTGGAAGGTCAAGGTCCAGACGCCGGTGGACGAGGCGACGTACGGCGAGGGCACGGTCCTGGAGCAGTACCCGCCGTCCGGCACGGACATCACCGCCAAGGACGCGGAGTTCACCCTCCAGGTCTCGACGGGCAACCCGCCGCAGTAGGCACGGGACCCGCCAGGAGCCTCCCCAAGGCCTGCCGCGAGCCCTCTCAAAGCCTGTCGAGCGCTCGTCCGATGCCTGTCGGACGCCCAACGGATGCCGGAATCGTCCCGACATGTGACGCTGATTCGGACACCTCGGCGGCTCGGTACGGGAGGGGGTCACCCGGTGACTCCAGTACGCGGCGGGGCACGGGCGCGAGCCCCGCGCCCCGCGCTCACCTGCGCGTTCGCCTGCGCCTGCGCCCTGTACGCCGCGCCCCTCGCACATACGGCGGAACCTCCCGGCGCCACGACGAGCGGCACCACGGCGAGCACCACGGCAAGTGCCGCTGCGGACACCAGGACGGGCGCCACCTCCCCGGCGTCCCCGCCCCCCTCCGGGTCCGCCACGCCCCCGCCGGGTCCGCCCTCCACGACCGCCCCGACGCCGGTCTCCGCCTCCGCGCCCCCTCCCGTCTCCGCCTCCGCGTCCGCCCCCGTTTCCGCGTCCGCCTCCGCCCCGCCGGGGCGCCCCGGGAGCGCCGTCCCGCCCGCTCCCGCGCCCGCGGGCCCCGGAGCGGGCCGCCCGGTCGTGCGGCCCGCCGAGCCCTCCGGCACCCCCGCCCCGGACGCCTCCCTCGCGGGGCGGCCCGCCGCCGAGGGCCGGCCCAGGCCCGGCCGCACCGAGACCGCCCCGACGCCCTCGGAGAGCCGCTTCCGTACCGAAACCGCCACGGAATCGGAGCCGTGGGAGCACGAGGAGGAGGGCGGAGGGGTACGCGAGGAGGAGGCCGCGTCGCCCGGGGCCGTGCCCGCCGACCTGCCCGCCGTCGCGCCCCGGGCGGAGAGCGGGCCCGCCTCCGACCTCGTCCACCAGCGGGTTCCCGTACTCACCCTGGGGGTGGGGCTGGCCCTGATGGGGCTCGGGATCGGCTTCCTGGGACTCCGGATGCGCCGCCGCTGAACCGTCGCGGGAGCCGGGGTCCCCCTTGAGTGGGACCCCGCGCTTCCGCCTCAGGTCGGTTGTCCGCGACGACATACCCGGTATACATACTGAGTATGTCCATCCGCCACGGGCTCCTCGCCCTCCTCGAACGCGGCCCGCGTTACGGCTCTCAGCTCCGTACGGAGTTCGAGTCCCGCACCGGCTCCACCTGGCCGCTCAACGTCGGCCAGGTCTACACGACCCTCAGCCGGCTCGAACGCGACGGCATGGTCGCGCAGGGCGGTGAGGACGAGGCCGGGCACACGCTCTACACGATCACCGACGGCGGCCGGGCCGAGCTGAGGGCCTGGTTCGAGAAGCCGGTGGACCGCACCAGCCCCGCCCGTGACGAACTGGCCATCAAGCTCGCCATGGCGGTGGGCGCGCCGAGCGTCGACATCCGCGACGTCATCCAGTCCCAGCGCCGGCACACCGTGAAGGCGATGCAGGACTACACCCGGCTCAAGGCCCAGGCGCTCCTGGCCGTCGAGAGCGGCGGGGCGCGGGAGCGGGACGACGTGGCCTGGCTGCTCGTCCTGGAGCAGCTGATCTTCCAGACGGAGGCCGAGGCGCGCTGGCTGGACCACTGCGAGTCCCGGCTGATCCGCCTCTCGGCGACCGCCCGGTCGGCCCAGGACGCGCCGAATGCGCCGGACGGGCCCGATGGCGAGGCTCCCGCTCCCGCCGTACGGGCGGGCGCCCGGACCGACCACCCGTGACCCCGGCGGACGACGGCTCATGACCCCGCAGCGGCCGATCGGCCGCCCGTGACCGAGGGGCGCGCCGACCGCTCGCCCGCGCCCCTTCCGTACGTCCGACGCACCACCTTCGCACCACCTTCCACCGCACGCTCCGTGCCCGGCCGATCGCCCGGCACGCCAAGGGGGGAACCCTTCCATGTCCGCACAGCAGCCCGTGCTGCAACTGAAGAACCTGACCCGGGTCCACGGCTCGGGCGCCACCGAGGTGCACGCCCTGCGCGGCATCGACCTCGCCGTGTACCCCGGTGAACTCGTCGCCGTCATGGGTCCGTCCGGCTCCGGCAAGTCCACCCTGCTCACCATCGCGGGCGGCCTGGACTCCCCCACCTCGGGCGAGGTGATCGTCGAGGACACCGACATCACCAAGGTCGGCATCAAGGAGCTCGCGGCCCTGCGCCGCCGCAGCATCGGCTACGTCTTCCAGGACTACAACCTCATCCCGGCCCTGACCGCCGCCGAGAACGTCGCCCTCCCCCGCGAGCTGGACGGGACCTCCGCCCGCAAGGCGCGCGTCGAGGCCCTCGCCGCCCTGGAGGAGATGTCGCTCGGCCACCTCGCCGACCGCTTCCCCGACGAGATGTCCGGCGGCCAGCAGCAGCGCGTGGCCATCGCCCGCGCCCTGGTCGGCGACCGCCGTCTGGTCCTCGCCGACGAGCCGACCGGCGCCCTCGACTCCGAGACCGGCGAGTCCGTCCTCGCCCTGCTCCGCACCCGCTGCGACGCGGGCGCCGCCGGCGTCCTCGTCACCCACGAGCCGCGGTTCGCCGCCTGGGCCGACCGCGTCGTGTTCCTGCGGGACGGCGCCATCGTCGACCAGACCGTGCGCAGCGAGGCCGACTCCCTCCTCTCGGGCCGGGTGGCGGAGGCGTGAAGACCTGGTTCCACTCCTGGCGGGCCGCGATCCGCATAGCCCGCCGTGACGCCTGGCGCGCCAAGGGCCGCAGCGCCCTCGTCCTCGCGATGATCGCCCTGCCCATCCTGGGCGTCAGCGCCTTCGACCTGACCTTCCGCAGCGCGGAGCCGTCTCCCGCCGACCGGGTGGAACGGGCGATCGGCGCGGCCGACGCGCGCTTCCGGGACGCCCAGATGGGCGGCGTGCCGATCCTCCAGGACCCGGCCGGTGACATGAACGCACCCGCCAGGAAGCAGGACGACGAGCGGTGGCCGTCGGGCCCCACCGACGTCACCAAGGCCATCCCCGCGGGCTCCACCGTCCTCACGGACCGCGTCGGGTCGGCCAAGCTGACCACGTCCCACGGCCTGCTCATGACCGAGGTGCGCGAGCTGAAGGCGTCCGACCCGGTCGCCCGGGGCATCATGACGCTCCTGGAGGGGCGTCACCCGGAGAAGAGCGACGAGGTCATGGCGACCTCGCACTTCCTGGAGAGCAGCGGTCTGTCGATCGGATCGACCCTTTCCGCTCGCAACTTCGACCGCCCGTACCGGATCGTCGGCTCCTACGAACTTCCCGACTCGCTCGACACCGCTCAGGTCAACGCGCTCCCCGGCGCCTTCCTCGCCCCGTACGCGAAGGCCGTCGAGAAGTCGGGTCTGCCGGCCCCGGAGTCCTCCGTCTCGTACCTGGTGCGGAAGGCCGGCGGTTTCACGTGGAACAAGGTCCAGGAGATCAACACCAAGGGCGTCATGGTCACCTCGCGTGCCGTGCTGCTCTCCCCGCCCGCCGACGCCGACGTCCCGCTCTACCAGAAGGACGGCTGGGGCAATTACGAGGCCGGGTCCGCGGATCGCGCCGCCGAACTCGCCGCGGTCGCGACCGTCGTGGGCCTGGCGATGCTGGAGATCTGCCTCCTCGCCGGCCCCGCCTTCGCGGTCGGCGCCCGCCGCTCGCGCCGCCAGCTCGGCCTCGTCGGCGCCAACGGCGGTGCCCGCAGCCACATCCGGGCGATCGTGCTGAGCGGCGGTCTGGTCATCGGCGTCGCGGCGGCCGTCGTCGGCACCGTGCTCGCCGTGGTCCTGACGCTGGCGCTCCAGCCGCTCCTCGAAGAGGCGATGGGGAAGCGGTTCGGCTCCTTCGACGTCCGGCCGCTCGAACTCCTCGCCATCGCGCTGCTCGCGGTCCTGACCGGTCTGCTCGCCGCGATCGTCCCGGCGATCACCGCCTCCCGGCAGAGCGTCCTCGCGTCGCTCACCGGCCGGCGCGGTGTCCGCCGCAGCAGCCGGGTCCTGCCGGTGATCGGCCTGGTGGCCCTCGTGATCGGCGCGGCCGTCGCCCTCCTCGGCTCCCTCGTCACCGAGCAGGTGGCCGTGGTGGCGGCCGGCTCCGCCCTCGCCGAGCTGGGCGTGGTCGCGATGACCCCTGCCCTGGTGGGCCTGTTCGGACGCGTCGGCCGCTGGATGCCGCTCTCCCCGCGCCTCGCGCTGCGGGACGCCGTCCGCAACCGGGGGCGTACGGCTCCGGCCGTCGCCGCCGTGCTCGCCGCCGTCGCGGGGACGGTCGCCGTCTCCACGTACATGGCCAGCCGCGAGGCCGAGAACAGGGCCGCGTACCAGCCCCAGCTGCCGTACGGCGTCGCCGCGGCCTTCGTCCGCGAGGAGGGCGGCCGGGACGTCCCGGCGGTCCGCGAGGCCGTCCAGCGGTACCTGCCCGTCGACGTGCGCGCCGACGTCGAGCGCGTCTCGGTCGGCAAGCCCGGCTGCCCGCCGTGGGGCGGCGACCCGGGCTGCGGGCGCTTCGAGGTCGTCGTGCCCCCGGCGAACGAGTGCCCGCTGTACGTGGCGGTCCCGGGCCGCGAGGACCCCGCGGAGAGGTTCACCCCCGACCAGCGGCGGAAGATGGTCACCGAGGACTGGCGCTGCAAGGAGTCCTCCAGCGGCGGGATGTACAGCGCCGACGGCGGCCTGCTCGTCGGTGACGCCAAGCTCCTCCAAGTGCTCGGCGTCGACGACCCCGCGGCCGTGAAGGCCCTCGCCGACGGCAAGGTCGTCACCTTCGACCGTGCCCAGGTCGACAAGAACGGCACCGTCGGGCTCAAGCAGATCACCGACAACGCCGCCGCCGACAAGGCCATGGAGGAGGGCCGCCCCGCGCCCGGCAAGGTCAGCACCGTGCCCGCCTACCTCGTGCCCGGCGGCAAGAAGTCCTACGGCGTCCAGGCCCTGATGACCCCGGCCGCGGCCGAGGCCGCCGGTCTCTCCACCGTGCCGCTGGGCATGTACGCCAGCACGGACCGGCTCCCGGACGCCGAGCAGCGGCAGAAGCTCGACGGCGAGATCGCCAAGCTCGCCAGCGGCGTCGAACTGCACGTGGAGGAAGGTTTCGTCAACAAGTACGGCATCGTCCTGCTCTCGCTGGCGATCTTCGCCGGCCTCGTCACCATCGGCGCCGCCGGCATCGCCACCGGGCTCGCCCAGGCCGACGCCGAGGCCGATCTGAAGACGCTCGCCGCCGTGGGCGCCCCGCCCCGGGTCCGCCGTACGCTCAGCGGTTTCCAGTGCGGAGTCGTCGCCACGATGGGCGTGGTCCTCGGCTCGGCCGCCGGGATGCTGCCCGCCGTGGGGCTCCGGCTCACCGAGGAGCGCGACCAGCTCCGCTTCCACGAGGTGAGCATCGCCCAGGGCTGGACCGGCACCGACACGGCGCCGCCGGACGTGCCGATCGTCGTCCCATGGGAGACGCTGGCCGTCCTGCTCGTCGCCGTCCCGCTGGGCGCCGCCCTGCTCGCCGCCCTCGTGACCCGCTCGCGCGGCGCGCTGGCCCGGCGCGCGGCGACCTGACGTCCTTCGCCGCCCATCTGTGCCCCTGTACGAGGGTGGATCACCTTCGTACAGGGGCACACCCCGTGGTGAAGCACGTGTACGAGAGAATGGCGGCATGGAGATGCCGAGGAATGACAGGTCGCAGGAGAGCCCCCAGGTCCTCATCGTGGGACAGGACGGGATGGCGCTCGGCGGCACTCAGGGCGACGACGAATCCCGCGAGGTCCCGGTGACGGAAATGGTCGAGCAGCCTGCGAAGGTCATGCGGATCGGCAGCATGATCAAGCAGCTCCTGGAAGAAGTACGCGCGGCACCTCTCGACGAGGCCAGCCGGGTCAGGCTCAAGGACATCCACGCCAGCTCCGTGAAGGAGCTGGAGGACGGGCTCGCGCCCGAACTGGTCGAGGAACTCGAACGTCTCTCCCTGCCGTTCACGGACGAGGCGATCCCCTCCGAGGCGGAGCTGCGCATCGCGCAGGCGCAGCTGGTGGGCTGGCTCGAAGGCCTCTTCCACGGCATCCAGACGGCGCTGTTCGCCCAGCAGATGGCGGCCCGCGCCCAGCTGGAGCAGATGCGCCGGGCGCTGCCGCCGGGCGTCGGGCACGACGATGACGACGACCACGGCCCGGGCCACGCGGTCCGCTCGGGGCCGTACCTGTAAGGACGCACGCGGAGGGGCCCAGCACACACGGCGTGTGCCGGGCCCCTTTCGTGTCGTACGGGGCGTACGCGCGTCGTACGGGTCGTCCGGAGGCGGTCGCGGGACGGGCCGGGCTCTTTCGGGTCGTACGGAGGCGGTCCCGGGGCGGGCCGGGCCCTTGCGTACCGCGCGCCGGGTCAGGCGCCGGGCGCGAGGAGCAGGACCTTGCCCACGTGGTCGCCGGCCTCCAGCGCCCGGTGCGCGTCGGCGGCCTCCGGCAGCGGCAGCGTGCGGTCGACCACCGGCCGGACCGTGCCCGCCTCGATCAGCGGCCAGACGTGCTCCCGGACGGCGGCGACGATCGACGCCTTCTCCCGCAGCGGACGGGACCGCAGCGTGGTCGCCATGACCGCGCCGCGCTTCGCGAGCAGCGCCCCGAGGTTCAGCTCGCCCTTCACCCCGCCCTGGAGGCCGATGATCACCAGGCGCCCGTTCACGGCGAGCGCCTTCACGTTCCGTTCCAGGTACTTGGCGCCGACGATGTCCAGGACGACGTCCGCCCCGGCCCCGTCCGTCGCCTTGGACAGCTCCTCCACGAAGTCCTGCTCGCGGTAGTCGATGAGCACGTCCGCGCCCAGCTCGGCGCAGCGCGCCAGCTTCCCGGCGCTGCCGGCGGTGGCCACGACCCGGGCTCCGACCGCCTTCGCCAGCTGGATCGCCATCGTGCCGATCCCGCTCGCGCCGCCGTGCACGAGCAGCGTCTCGCCCGGACGCAGGTGGGCGATCATGAAGACGTTGGACCAGACCGTGCACGCGACCTCGGGGAGCGCGGCGGCCGTGGCCAGGTCGAGGCCCTTCGGCACCGGAAGGAGCTGCCCGGCCGGGACCACGACCTTCTCCGCGTAGCCGCCGCCGACGAGCAGCGCGCACACCTCGTCGCCGACGGCCCAGCCGGACACCCCGGGGCCGAGCGAGGCGATCCGGCCCGAGCACTCCAGACCGGGGTACGGGGAGCTGCCGGGCGGCGGGTCGTAGAAGCCCTGGCGCTGGAGCAGGTCGGCGCGGTTGACCGCGCTCGCCACCACCTCGACGAGCACCTCGCCCTCGCCGGGCACGGGATCGGGCACCTCGGACCAGACCAGGGCCTCGGGACCGCCGGGTTCCGGAATCGTGATCGCATACATGGCGGCGAGGCTACTCCCGCGATCACCGCCGGGGCGGGTTCGCCGTGGTGGATCCGGCCGCCGGGCGGACTCAGTCCTCCGGAGGCGTGGAGAGCCGGGTCACCGGCGTGGCGCGCACGATGGTGATCACCCGGTCGGTCAGCTGGAGCGGGCTGGCCGCGGGGTCGTCGTAACTGAGCAGGCGGTGGCCCCGGAGCACGCTCACCACCAGGTCCTCGGTCTCCCGGGGGCTCTTGCCCGCCTCGCTCTTGGTCACGGGGCGGTCGACCAGGTCGAGGCCGGAGCCCTGCTGGATCAGGTCCTCCATCACCGTGCCGGCGCTGGGGCTCAGCACCGAGAGGCCGAGCAGGCGTCCGGCGGCGCTGGCGCTGGTGATGACCGCGTCCGCGCCGGACTGGCGCAGCAGCGGCGCGTTCTCCTCCTCGCGGACGGCGGCGACGATCTTCGCGCCCCGGTTGAGCTGGCGCGCGGTCAGGGTGACCAGGACGGCCGTGTCGTCGCGCTGGGTGGCGATGACGATCTGGCGGGCGCGCTGCACCTCGGCGCGGAGCAGTACGGCGCTGCGGGTCGCGTCGCCGATGACACCGACGAAACCGTCCGCGTTCGCCGTCTCGATCACCTTGCTGGAGGGATCGACGATGACGATCTGCTCCTTGCTGAGCCCGGTCGCGCAGAGGGTCTGGATCGCGGACCGACCCTTCGTGCCGAACCCGACGATGACGGTGTGGTCGCGCAAGGTGGACCTCCAGCGGTTCAGCCGGAACTCCTCCCGGGTCCGCTCGGTGAGGACCTCCAGGGTGGTGCCGACCAGAATGATCAGAAACAGCACGCGCAGGGGCGTGACCAGCAGGATGTTGACGAGCCGCGCCGTGTCGCTGTACGGGACGATGTCGCCGTATCCGGTGGTGGAGAGCGTCACGGTCGCGTAGTAGGCGCAGTCGAGGAAGTCGAGCGTCTCGTCGGCGTTGTCGTGGTAGCCGTCGCGGTCGAAGTAGACGAGGAAGATCGTCACGACGAGGACGCCGAGCGCCATGAGCAGCCGCTTGCCGACCTGGCGCAGCGGCCGCTCCACCTCCCGGCGGGGCAGGGTGACCCGGGGGCCGCTGATCTTCTCGTCCGCGTGGCGGGCCATCACGTCGCGACTGGGAAGTTTCACGTGAAACACGCTCCTTGGGCCGGTACGGCCCCCGCCGTCGGCGGCCAGGGAAGATCGAGGACGTCCAGTTCCTGTCCGGGTCGTGCCCCGCCGGGCGGGACGACGACCAGGCCGTCCGCGGCAGCGATGCCGCGGAGCATGGCCGGACCGTTGTAGCGCAGCGGAACGGCCGTTCCGCCGTGGCGGACGACCGGGACGAGCCGTGTGTCATGGGGGTGCCCGTGCACCTCGTCCCGAACGGGCACACGGTACGGCACGGGGGTACGGGGCTCTGATCCGGCCCCGGATTCCGCGGGGGCCCCGGGGCCTGTGGAGGGCTCGGCCTCTGCGGAGGGGCCGGGTCCCGTGGAGGGGTCGGGTTCCGTGGAGGACCCGGGCTCTGCGAAGGGTGCGGGCTCCGTCAGGGCGGCGAGCAGGGGCGCGGCCAGGGTGAGGAGCCCGGAGACGGCCGCGAGCGGGTTGCCGGGGAGGCCGACGAGGTGGCGCACGTGCCGGGGGCGGGCGGGATCGGCGCCGAGGCGGGCGAGGAGCATGGGGTGCCCCGGCCGCACCTTCACCCCGTCGACCAGGAGCACGGCACCGGCCTTGTCGAGCACCCGGTGGACGTGGTCCACGGGCCCGGCGGCGGTGCCCCCGGTGGTGACGACCAGATCGGCGGTGGAGCCGGTGACGGCCGCGTACAGCGCTTCGGCGTCGTCGCCGATCCGGCGGGTGGCGAGGACGTCCGCGCCGAGCGCCGCCAGCCAGGGGCCGAGCATCGGGCCGAGGGCGTCCCGGATGAGCCCGTCGTGGGGGAGGCCGGCGGTGAGGAGTTCGTCGCCGAGGACCAGGATCTCCACGCGGGGGCGGGGCAGTACGCGGAGTGCGTCGTACCCGGCGGCCGCGGCGAGGCCGAGGACGGCGGGGGTCACGGTGGTGCCGGCGGGCAGCAGTTCGTCGCCGGAGCGGCACTCCTGGCCCCGGGGCCGGATGTCCTGCCCGCCGACGACCTCGCGCAGGGCGCGCAGGAGGAGCCGCCCGCCGCGCGGGGGTTCGCCGGTGCGGGGGTGTTCGGGGCCTTCGCTACGGGGCCGTTCGGTCCGGGAGTGCTCCGTGCGGAGGACGGCCGTGGTCCCGGGCGGGACGGGGGCGCCGGTGGCGATCCGTACCGCCTCCCCGGTGGCCAGGGCGGCGGCCGGAGCGTGCCCGGCAAGGACGGCGGCCTCCTCGCGTACGTGCCAGGGGCCGGGTCCCGCGACCGCCCAGCCGTCCATGGCGGAGGTGTCGAAGGACGGCAGGTCGGCGAGGGCCGTGAGGGGACCTGCCAGGACCCGGCCCAGCGCCTCCCCCAGCGGGAGCCCCGACGGCTCCCGGCCGGCCCGTGCCCCGGCTCCGGCGCGGCGCGCGGCGGCCCGCGCCTCGGGCCAGGCGGTGGCCCGGTGCGCGTGCCCGGCCTTCGCACCGCCGGCGGGCCCGGGGTTCTCGTCGGCGGGCCCGGTGGAGTCGGGGGCGTCGCCGGGGGGCGCGGGGACCACGGGAGGGGGCTCCTTCAGGCTCATCCCGACCCGTCCTGCTCGGCCTCCCAGCGCAGGGCGAGCGCCGCGGCCTTGCGGGCGGCCTCCGCGACCGCCTCGGGGCCGCCCTCGCCCGCGCGCGCCGCCGCGTACCCCACCAGGAAGGTGGTCAGGGGCGCGGCGGGACGGGCCACGTTGTGGGCGGCGTCGCGAGCCAGATCGAGCAGGACGTCGATGTCCACGTCCAGCTCGATGCCCAGTTCGTCCTTGACTGCGGTGATCCATTCATCCAGCACGCTCCCATGCTCCCTGATGCGGGCGCGGGCCGTGGCGATGTCCTCCCAGGTGTCGCAGTCGAAGGAGGCGAGGGGGCCCGCGGGGAGCCGGGCGAGCCGGAGGCCGTGCGTGAGGTGACGCAGCGGCAGATGGGCGAGGCCGCCGTGCTCGTGCGCGAGCCGGTCGAGCTCGCGGCGCAGCGGCCCGGCCCGGTACGCGGCGACGAGCGGCTGGTCGCGCCCCTCGGCGTCGGTGAGGAGCACGGCCTCGGCCCCGGGGTCCTCGTCCAGCGCACCGAGGAGGCTCCGTACGGTGGCGCCGTCCAGGAAGGGCAGGTCGGCGGAGAGGACGAGCAGGACGGCGGCCTCCGTCTCCCGCGCCCCCGCGTCGAGGGCGGCCACCGGGCCGCCGCCGGGCGGGTCCTCCCTGGCCCAGCGGACGGGGCGGCCGGTCGGCCGGGGGGACCCGACGACCACGGTCCGGTCCGCGTCGGCGCAGGGCGCGAGAACCCGGTCGAGGAGGGTCCGGCCCCCGACCCGTACCCCGGGCTTGTCCGTGCCGCCGAGGCGCCGGGCGGCGCCCCCGGCGAGTACGACGGCGTCGTGTGCGGTGGTCACCCCAGCAGTATGGGCCGCCGGGGGCCGCGAGGCCCGGCCCGTCCCACGGGGAGAGACGGGCCGGGTGGCGGCGGGTGCCGTCAGACCGTGCGGAGCAGGACCGCCGGTTGTTCGACGCAGTCCGCCACGTACCGCAGGAAGCCGCCCGCCGTGCCGCCGTCGCAGACGCGGTGGTCGAAGGTGAGCGAGAGCTGCACCACCTGACGGGCGGCCAGTTCGCCCCGGTGCACCCAGGGTTTGGGGATGATCCGGCCGACGCCGAGCATGGCGGCCTCGGGGTGGTTGATGATCGGCGTGGAGCCGTCGACCCCGAACACCCCGTAGTTGTTGAGGGTGAACGTGCCTCCCGTCAGGTCGGCCGGGGTGAGCGCGGACTGCCGGGCGGCCTCGGTCAGGCGCCCGAACTCCTCCGTCAGCGACTCGGCCGTCCGCCTCCCCGCGTCCTTGACCACGGGGACGACCAGGCCGCGCGGGGTCTGGGCGGCGAACCCGAGGTGCACGTCCGGCAGCCGGACGATCTCCCGGGCGGCGGTGTCGACCGTGGAGTTGAGCTCGGGGAAGCGGGCCAGGGCGTGGACGCAGATCCGGGCGAGGAGCGCGAGCAGTGAGATCTTCGGCCCGCCCGCCGCGTTCATCGCCGCCCGCGCGGCCATCAGCTCGGTCGCGTCGGCGTCGACCCAGCAGGTCGCGTCGGGGATCTCCGTACGGCTGCGGGACAGCTTGTCCGCCACCGCGCCGCGCACTCCGCGCAGCGGGACCCGCTCGCCCGCGGGGGCGACGGAGGGGGCGGGAGCGACGGGCGCCGGCGCGGGCTCCCGGTGGTCCCGGGCGGTCGCGAGGGCCAGTTCCACGTCGGCGCGCAGGATCAGCCCCTCGGGCCCGGACCCGCGCACCCGCCGCAGGTCGAGCCCCCCGTCCCTGGCCAGCTTCCGCACGAGCGGGGAGATGACGGGCACGGGTCCCTGTCGGGTGGGAGCAGGCGCGGGGGCGGGGGCCGCGACCGGTGCGGGGGTGGCGGCCGGGGCCGTCTGCCGCACCCGGCGACGCCGGGCGGCGGGCCCGGCGGTGCCGTACCCGACGAGGACGTTGCCGGAGTACTCGGACGAGACAGCGGACTCGGCGGAGGCGGCGGTCCCGGTCGGCTCGGCGGCCGCCCCGGCACCCTGCTCCACGGCAGGGGCGGGCCCCGGCCCCCCCGTGCCGCCCACGGCGACCGTCAGGAGCGGTGCGCCGACGGGCAGTTCGGTGCCCTCCTCGCCGTACCGGGCGGTGACGACGCCGCCGTACGGGCAGGGCACCTCGACCATGGCCTTGGCCGTCTCGACCTCGACGACCGGCTGGTCGACGGCGACGACGTCGCCGACGGCGACCAGCCAGCGCACGATCTCGGCCTCGGTGAGCCCTTCGCCGAGGTCGGGGAGCTTGAATTCGAGGACCTGGGCCATCAGTTGCCCGCCTCCCACTGGAGCCGGGCCACTGCGTCCAGGACCCGGTCCACGCCGGGCAGGTGGTGCCGCTCCAGCATCGGCGGCGGGTACGGGATGTCGAAGCCCGCGACCCGCAGCACCGGCGCCTCCAGGTGGTGGAAGCAGCGCTCGGTCACCCGGGCGGCGATCTCCGCGCCGGGGCCGCCGAAGCCGGTCGACTCGTGGACCACGACCGCGCGTCCGGTGCGCCGCACCGAGGCGCAGACGGTCTCGTCGTCGAACGGCACCAGCGAGCGCAGGTCGACCACTTCGAGGTCCCAGCCCTCCGCCTGCGCGGCCTCGGCGGCCTCCAGGCAGACCGGCACCGAGGGGCCGTAGGTGATGAGGGTGGCGCCGGTGCCCCGGCGCCGCACGACGGCCTTCCCGATGGGCTCGACGGACGCGGGCGCCTCGGGGGACCAGTCGGACTTGGACCAGTAGAGCCGCTTGGGCTCCAGGAAGACCACCGGGTCGTCGGAGGCGATGGCCGCGCGCAGCAGGCCGTAGGCGTTCTCGACGGTGGCCGGGGTGACGACGTGCAGGCCCGGGGTGGCCGTGTAGTAGGCCTCGGAGGAGTCGCTGTGGTGCTCGACGCCGCCGATCCCGCCGCCGTACGGCACCCGGATGACGATCGGCATCGGCATCGTGCCGCGCGTGCGGTTGCGCATGCGGGCCACGTGGGAGATCAGCTGCTCGAACGCGGGGTAGGCGAAGGCGTCGAACTGCATCTCCACGACCGGCCTCAGGCCGTACATGGCCATGCCGACGGCCGCGCCGAGGATGCCGGCCTCGGCCAGCGGGGTGTCCGTGCAGCGGTCCTCGCCGAACTCCTTCGCGAGTCCGTCGGTGACCCGGAAGACCCCGCCGAGGGTGCCGACGTCCTCGCCCATCACGTGGACGGTCGGGTCCTCGGCCATGGCGTCGCGCATGGCGCGCTGGAGCGCCTGCGCCATCGTGGCGGGCTTGGCCTTCCCGGCCTTCCCGCCGGCCCCGGACGCCTTGGGTCCGGTCGTCGCGGTCGTCATCACGCCTCACCCTCGGCTTCGAGCTCGGCGCGCAACTGCGCCGCCTGTTCGCGCAGCTGCGTGGTCTGCTCCGCGTACACGTGGGAGAACAGGTCCATCGGGTCGAGCACCGGGTCGGCGTTCATCCGCTCGCGCAGCTCCGCGGCCATCGTCTCGGCGGCCTCGGCCGCGGCGCGCCGGCCGTCCTCGTCCAGCAGGCCGCGCTCGGTCAGTTCCCGTTCGAGGATCAGGACGGGGTCGTGCGCCCGCCAGGTCTCGACCTCGGCGGCCTCCCGGTAGCGGGTGGCGTCGTCGGCGTTGGTGTGGGCGTCGATCCGGTAGGTGACGGCCTCGACCAGGGTCGGTCCGCCGCCGCGCCGCGCGCGGGCCACGGCCTCGGTGAGCACCTGGTGGACGGCGACCACGTCGTTGCCGTCGACCAGCCGGCCCGGGACGCCGTATCCGACGCCCTTGTGGGCGAGGGAGGGGGCGGCGGTCTGCTTGGCGAGCGGCACGGAGATCGCGAAGCCGTTGTTCTGGACGAGGAAGACCACGGGGGCCTGCCAGACGGCCGCGAAGTTCAGGGCCTCGTGGAAGTCGCCCTCGCTGGTGCCGCCGTCGCCGACCATGGCGAGGGCGACGACGTCGTCGCCCTTGAGGCGGGCGGCGTGGGCGAGGCCCACCGCGTGCGGGAGCTGGGTGGCCAGGGGGGTGCAGAGCGGGGCGATCCGGTGCTCGTGCGGGTCGTAGCCGGTGTGCCAGTCGCCGCGCAGCAGGGTCAGGGCCTGGACGGGGTCGAGGCCGCGGGCCACGGCCGCCAGGGTGTCGCGGTACGAGGGGAAGAGCCAGTCCCGGTCCTCCAGGACGGCCGCGGCGGCGATCTCGCACGCCTCCTGGCCGGTGGTGGACGGGTACACGGCGAGCCGGCCCTGCTTGGTGAGGGCGGTGGCCTGGGTGTTGTACCGGCGGCCGCGGACCAGCTCCGCGTAGAGCCGCAGCAGCAGCGCGGGGTCGGCGTCGGCGACGGCGTCCGTGCCGAGCACGCGCAGCGGCTCGGCGTCCGGCAGCAGCGGCGCGGGGTCGGTGCGCGGCTGCCACGTCGGCGGGGTGGTCCGGCGGGCGGGGGCGGCGCCGGGCGGCTCTTGGACTGTCGAACTGCGCTGTTGCAACGAGTCCACCTCCTCGTGGGAGCGGGCATGAAGCCCGAAGGCGGGCGGCGCGAGTGTGGTGCGCCTCACCTACCGATTGTTCGGTCGTGGAGGCATTTTGGCTACAGGCACCTCCAGCCTGTGGACAAACGGTTCTCCACAGCCTGGGATAAGAACAGGTCGTCCACCGGAGAGAGGCGGGGGCACATGGCGGATGAACAAATGGCCGACGAATGGGAGCAGGTCGTTTCCCCGGCCCCCGCGGCGGCGCTGCCGGGCCCGCCCGCGCGCCCGCTGGACGCGATCGACCGGGACATCCTGCGCATACTCCAAACGGACGGCCGGGCCTCGATCCGCTCCGTGGCCGAACGGGTGCACGTCTCCCGGGCCAACGCCTACGCGCGGATCAACCGGCTCATCGACGACGGGGTCATCCGGGGCTTCAGCGCCCGCGTGAACCACGAGCGGGCCGGCCACGGCGCCTCCGCCTACATCACGCTCAAGATCGTCCAGAACTCCTGGCGGACCGTGCGCGAACAGCTCCAGGCCCTGCCGGGGGCCGCGCACATCGCGCTGGTCAGCGGCGATTTCGACGTGCTGCTCCTGGTGCACACCCCGGACAACCGGACCCTGCGCGAGCTGGTGCTCACCAAGCTCCAGTCGATCCCGGAGGTGCTCTCGACCCGGACCCTGCTGGTCTTCGAGGAGACGGACCTCGACCCGGACCACTGAGAATCCGGGCCGCTGAGGATCCAGGCCACTGAGAATCCGGGCCGCCGGGTCCGGGCCGGGCCCGCCGAGGACGTCAGCCGGCCGTCCGCAGCCCGTCGAAGGCCAGGTGGACCACGGTCCCGGCGATCCGCTGCCGCTCCGCCGCCGTGTCCGGGTGCGGCCGGTACCACTCCACCAGCGAGTTGATCATGCCGAAGAGCAGCCGGGTCGCGAGCCGGATGTCCACGTCGGCCCGCAGGTCGCCCTCGGCGACGGCCGCCTTCAGGAGGTCGGCCACCCGGTGGTCGAACTCGCGGCGCCGCTCCATCGCCCACCGCTCGGTGGCCGTGTTGCCGCGCACCCGCAGGAGCAGCGTCACGTACGGCAGCTCCTCGATCAGCACCTCGACGGTGCGGCGCGTGACGTACTCGACCCGCTCGACGGCCCTGCCCTGCCCGGCCCCCGGCTCGTCGAGGACCGCGAACAGGCCGTCGAGCGCCCGGCTGACCGCCCGCCGGAGCAGCTCCTCCTTGCCGGACACGTGGTGGTAGATCGAGGACTTGGAGATGCCCGCCGCCTTGGACAGGTGCTCCATGGACGTGCCGTCGTAACCGCGCTCGTTGAAGACCCGCACCGCGACCGAGAGCAGCGTCTCGGGGGTGTACGTGTCGCGCTTCGCCGTGGTCATCGCGATTCCCGTCCTTCCTCGGCGCAGCTCCGGCGGACCGTGCCCAGGCACGGCGCGTACCGCCCCGTCGGGTAGCGCTCGTGCAGCGACAGGAGCAGGCCCCGTACGCGCACGTGGCCCACCTTCCCGGCCCACTCCAGCGGCCCCAGCGGATAGTTCACGCCGAGCCGCATCGCCGTGTCGACGTCCTCGGCGGTGGCGACCCCCCGGTCGACCGCGTCGGCCGCGAGGTCGGCCAGCATCGCGACCGTACGGGCGACGATCATGCCGGGCACGTCCCCGATGACGGACACCTGCTTGCCGAGGGCCTGGAAGAGGCCGACGGCCTCGGCGAGGGACTCGGGCGAGGTGTGCTCGCCGGTCGACAGCACGATTCGGGACGCGCGCGCGTAGTCCAGCGCGAGGTCGAAGTAGATGATCTCCTCGTCGGGGTACTCGAAGGAGGTCTCGCCGTCGGCCAGGCTGAGCTGAGCGCCGCCGGGCAGCTGGATGTACCCGTCGCCGGCCTTGCGCCGGACCTTGATCCCGGCCTCCTCGAAGAGCCCCACCAGCGGCTCGGCGGGCTCCAGGTCGCCCCGGACGGTGATCCTCTCCGGCGCCTTCGCCGGCGGGGCCGTGTGCGGTTCGGGCCGCTCGGCGCCCTCCGCGTACGGGAACCAGCCGTGGCCCGTCTTGCGGCCGAGGCGCCCGGACTCGACCAGCCGGCGCTGCGCGAGCGACGGGGTGAACTTGGGGTCCTGGTGGAAGGAGTCCCAGACGGAGCGGGTGACGGCCTCGTTCACGTCCTGGCCGATGAGGTCGGTCAGCTCGAACGGGCCCATGCGGAAGCCGCCGCTCTCGCGCAGGGCCGCGTCGATGGTGGCCGGGTCGGCCCCGCCCTCCTCGTAGACGCGCAGCGCCTCGGCGTAGAAGGGGCGCGCGACCCGGTTCACGATGAAGCCGGGGGTGTCCGCGCAGCGCACCGGCGTCTTGCCCCAGCCCTTCACCGTCTCGTACGCGCGCGTGGCGACGTCCGGGTCGGTGGCGAAGCCGCTGACGACCTCGACCAGCGGGAGCAGCGGCGCCGGGTTGAAGAAGTGCAGGCCGACGAACCGGCCGGGCAGCCTCAGGCCACCGGCGATGGCGGTGACGGAGAGCGACGAGGTGTTGGTGGCGAGGACGGCGTCGCCGGCGACGACCTCCTCCAGGTCGGCGAAGAGCCGCCGCTTGACCGTCAGGTCCTCGACGATCGCCTCGATGACGAGGGCCGCGTCCGCGAGCTCGGCTAGCTCCCCGGCCGCGTGCAGCCGTCCGACGGCCGCCTCGCGCGCGCCCGCGTCCAGGCGGCCCTTCTCCACGAGCCGGTCGAGGCGGGCGGTGAGGGCGGCCACGGCCTCCCCGGCCCGGCCGGGGGCGCTGTCGTAGAGGCGCACGGGGTGGCCGGCGACCAGGGCGACCTGGGCGATGCCCTGCCCCATGGTCCCGGTACCGACGACGGCGACGACGCGGTCCCGCCCGACGGGCTCCGCGGCTCCGGCCGGGTCCGGCTCCACGACCTCGACCCGGCCCGTCTCCACGGCTTCAACGCGTTCCTGCTGCACGGCGGCGGCCTCGTTGGCGGTCACGTCGTCGCTCCCCCTGACGGTCACGTCGGCACTCATGGGAGTGATCCTCCCCGATGGGTTTTCCACAGGATCGGCGGACCCCCTTGTCCCGACCGATCGTTCGGTTACTCTAACTCCGTACGTGTCTCCCTGCCCAGCTCGACGAGGAGTTGGTCCACCCATGGCCACCGCTCAGCCGACCACCGACCGTCTGGCCGAGAAGCACCGGTCCACGCTCGACCAGGCGCTCGACACCATCCGCACCCGCGCCTACTGGTCGCCGCACCCCGAGCACCCGAAGGCGTACGGGGCGGACGGCTCGCTCGACGCGGCGGCCGGCCTGGCCGCGTACCAGTCCCTGCTGAACGGCCGCTTCGAGCTCGACCAGCCCGGCACGGACGGCTGGACCGGCGGCGAGGTCTCGCCGTACGGCCCGGAGCTCGGCGTCGAGTACCCGCACGCGGACCTGGACGTCCTGCTGCCCGCCATGCGCGCGGGCATGGGCGCCTGGCGCGACGCCGGGGCCGAGACGCGCGCCCTGGTCTGCCTGGAGATCCTCGCCCGGATCTCCGCCCGCACCCACGAGTTCGCCCACGCCGTCATGCACACCAGCGGCCAGGCGTTCATGATGGCGTTCCAGGCCGGCGGCCCGCACGCCCAGGACCGCGGCCTGGAGGCCGTGGCGTACGCGTACGCGGAGCAGACCCGCACGCCCGCCGGGCGGGCCGGCTGGTCCAAGCCCCAGGGCAAGCGGGACCCGCTGGAGCTGAGCAAGGAGTTCACCCCGGTCGGCCGGGGCGTCGCCCTGGTGATCGGCTGCAACACCTTCCCCACCTGGAACGGCTACCCGGGCCTGTTCGCCTCCCTCGCCACCGGCAACGCGGTCCTGGTCAAGCCCCACCCGCGCGCGGTCCTGCCGCTGGCGCTCACCGTCCGGGTCGCCCGCGAGGTCCTCGCCGAGACGGGCTTCGACCCCAACCTGGTGGCGCTCGCCGTCGAGCGTCCCGGCGAGGGCATCGCCAAGACCCTGGCCGTGCGCCCCGAGGTCCGGATCATCGACTACACCGGCTCGACCGCCTTCGGCGACTGGCTGGAGGCCAACGCCCGCCAGGCCCAGGTCTACACCGAAAAAGCCGGGGTCAACACGGTCGTGGTGGACTCCACCGACGACTACAAGGGCATGCTCGGCAACCTGGCCTTCTCGCTGTCCCTCTACAGCGGCCAGATGTGCACCACCCCGCAGAACCTGCTGATCCCCCGCGACGGCATCGCCACCGACCAGGGCCCCAAGTCGTACGACGAGGTCACGGCCGACCTCGCGGCGGCGGTCGACGGCCTGCTCGGCGACGACGCCCGGGCCAACGGCCTGCTGGGCGCCCTGGTCAACCCGGACGTGAAGGCGCGCCTGGAGGCCGCCGCCGACCTCGGCGAGGTGGCGCTGGCCTCCCGCGAGGTGGTCAACCCGGACTTCCCCGACGCCGTGGTCCGCACCCCGGTGATCGTGAAGCTGGACGGATCCAAGCCGGAGGCCCAGGACGCGTACTTCTCGGAGTGCTTCGGCCCGGTCTCCTTCGCCGTCGCGGTGGACTCCACCGCCGACGCCCTGGAGCTGCTGCGGCGCACGGTCCGCGAGAAGGGCGCGATGACGGTCGGCGCGTACACGACCTCGGAGGAGGTCGAGCGCGCGGTGGAGGAGGTCTGCCTGGAGGAGGCGGCCCAGCTGTCGCTGAACCTGACGGGCGGGGTGTACGTGAACCAGACGGCCGCGTTCTCCGACTTCCACGGCTCCGGCGGGAACCCGGCGGCGAACGCCGCCCTGTGCGACGGCGCCTTCGTCTCCAACCGCTTCCGGGTGGTGGAGGTCCGCCGCCAGGCCTGACCTGCCACGATGCGGCGGGACCCACCGGGTCCCGCCGTCCGGGGCCCCGGCCATGATCCGCCGGACACGCCCTAGGGGGTCTCGATCTCCGCGTACCGCTGGATCCACGCGTGCATGGCGATGGCGGCCGCCGCCCCCGCGTTGATCGACCGGGTGGAGCCGAACTGGGCGATCGAGCAGACCATCTCCACGTGGGCGCGGGCCTCCTCGGTGAGCCCGGGGCCCTCCTGCCCGAAGAGCAGCACGCAGCGGCGGGGGAGCACGGTCCGCTCGAGGGGTACGGCGCCGGGCAGGTTGTCGATGCCGATGACGGGCAGGCCCTCGGCCGCCGCCCACGAGGTCAGCGACTCGGTGTCCGGGTGGTGGCGGACGTGCTGGTAGCGGTCGGTGACCATGGCGCCGCGCCGGTTCCAGCGCCGCCGACCCACGATGTGGACCTCCTTGGCCAGGAAGGCGTTGGCGGTCCGCACCACCGAGCCGATGTTGAAGTCGTGGCCCCAGTTCTCCACCGCCACGTGGAAGTCGTGGCGTCGGGTGTCCAGGTCGGCGACGACCGCCTCGCGCGTCCAGTACCGGTAGCGGTCGACGACGTTGCGCCGGTCGCCGCCGGCGAGCAGCTCGGGGTCGTACCGCTCGCCCTCGGGCCACGGCTCCGGGTGCGGCCCGACGCCGACCTCGGGGCCGAACCCCTCGTCGTACTGGACGGGCTCCTGCTCGGCCCCGGCGGTCTCCTGCCCGGTCCCGGGCCTCTCTTCGGTGCTGCTCACCCGACGAGGGTACGGGGGGCCTGCTCGCCGCCCGCAGGGCGCTGCTCGTCCACGGGGTCCTGCTCGCCCGCACGGCTTTCCCCGTTCGCACGGCGCTGCTCGGGCAGTGCCTTCTCCGGCGCCCGTCGCAGCAGCCGGTCCCGGATCCGGGACACCCGCGCGCCCAGGGCCACCAGGAACACCGTCGGCAGGAACACCGCGTCGGCCGAGATCATCGCCAGCGAGAAGACCGGCAGGCCGAGGAGCACGGCGATCCCGGCGTGCTCCAGCATCATCGCGACGAGCAGGACGTTCTTGACCTTGCGGTTGAAGAGCGTGAAGGGGAAGGCGACCTGCACGATCACCGTGCCGTAGGTCACCACCATCACCATGATCCCGCTGGAGGCGAGCAGCTCGGAGAGGGCGGGCCAGGGCGTGAAGTAGTCGAGGTGGAGCGGGTAGAACAGCGCGGTGCCGTCCTGCCAGCGCGAACCCTGGACCTTGTACCAGCCGGCCGTGGCGTAGATCAGGCAGACCTCCGCCATGAGCACGAGCAGGGCGCCGTTGTGCGCGAGGTTGGCGAGGGCGTCGAGCAGGGTGCGGGGCTCCCCCGGGGCGTACCGGCACACCAGCCACCACAGCGCGTTCCCCAGCCAGAGCACCCACAGCAGCACCGGGATCCACCACTCGCCGCTGACGTCGGAGAACCAGGTGGCGGCCACGAGGAAGCCGCCGAGCACGACCCACAGCAGCGGGCCGGTGAGGTCGCGGCGCGGGGGCTCCCCGGCGCGGGCGGCGCGGTCCTCACGGGCCGCCCGCCGGGCGTCGAGGGACCACACCTGCGAGCAGCGGACCAGGACGAGGTAGATCGCGGCGAGGTGGAGGACGTTGTCGCCGCCGTCGCCCACGAAGACGGCGCGGTTCTGCAGCGACAGCACCCCGGCCATGAAGACCACGGAGACGGCCCGGGTGCGCCAGCCCACCAGGAGCAGGGCGGCGGAGAGCACCGCGAGCCCGTAGACGACCTCGAACCAGATCCGTCCGTCCGACCACAGGAGCGCGGTGAAGGCCCGGTTGTCGGCGATCAGCCGCTCGGCCATCCCCCACGACCAGGGGCTCTCGGAGCCGTACAGCCGGTGCCGGTGCGGCAGCTCGCGCAGCAGGAAGAGCAGCCAGGTCAGCGAGAAGCCGATCCGTACGATCGCGCTCTGGTACGGGCCGAGGGAGCGGCCGGTGACGGTCTGGACGGCGCGGGCGAGCCGGCGGTCGAAGGGCTCGCGGGCACGCGCGCGCGTGGACGCGGACACGGGCGCCGGGGGCGGGGTCGGGACCGGGGCGCTCATCGGGCCTCCTCCGTACGGTTCTGGGCCGTGTCCGTGCGGTTCGGGTCCGCGCCGGCGTCGGGGGACCGGTCGGCGTCGGTGATCCGCCACCACGGGAAGTCGCGGTAGGAGGGGGAGGACTTCGACTTCTCGGTGCCCCACCACGGCGCGGGGACGGGCCGGGTGACGGCGCGGAGCTGGATGCGCCGGACGTCGGAGTCGGCGAGGGAGGGCAGGGCGTCGAGCCGCTGCACCGCGATCCGGCGCATGTACTGCTCCGAGAGGCGGCCGCGCAGTCCGTTGGGGCGGTGCTCGTCGTTGTGCGAGTTGAAGTAGAAGTCCACGGCCCTGCGGAGCTGGTTCTGCTGGGTGTGGCTCGGAATCGGGTTGTGGCGGATGGCCCCGGTGTCCTGGGCCGTGAGGTCGATCCAGCCGGTGGTCCGGCGGCCGCCGTCGGCGGTGGCGAGCTCGGCGCGGACCTCTATGGAGACGTTCTGCTGGAGCGGGTTGGGCGCGAAGAGCTTCCAGTTCTGCTCGAACTCGGGGTAGATCCAGTCGTCGACGGCCTGGCCGTTCTGCTTGGTCAGCGTGTTGGACGGCGCCACGTGCAGGAAGACCATCGCGAGGTGGACGCAGGCGAACACGCCGGTGACGGCGAGCGCGACGGCGACGACGACCTGGTACGGCAGGGAGAGGGCCATGATCCCGCCGCCCGTACCGGACGCTCCGGTCGTGCCGTTCGTACTGGTCGTGCCGGCGGGCTTCGGGGGTGCGGGTTCCGAGGGCGCGGGCGGTGGTCCCTCCAGGGGTCTCCGCCGGTCGTCCCCCGCCTCGACCGCGTCCTTTTCGACGTACGCGTCCATCCCGCCCCGATCCCGATCGGCCCACCTCGGTTATCCACAGGGTTGACACCATACGGGCCGCCGTCTCACCATTGAAGCCAATGAACCGAACGATCGGTCGGTAGGGGATCTGATGACTGCGGTGACGGCAGGAACGGCAGGGAGCGCGGGTACGGCGGGCGGCGCGGGCACGGTCGGCTCGGCGGACGCGGCCGCGGTGGAGGCGGCCGCCCACGAGGCCGTGTTCGACGCCGCCGTCGCCGCCGACGAGCGCATCGAGCCGCGCGACTGGATGCCCGAGGCCTACCGCGCCTCGCTCGTCCGGCAGATCGCGCAGCACGCCCACTCCGAGATCATCGGCATGCAGCCCGAGGCGAACTGGATCACCCGCGCGCCCTCGCTGCGCCGCAAGGCGATCCTGATGGCCAAGGTGCAGGACGAGGCGGGCCACGGGCTGTACCTGTACAGCGCGGCGGAGACCCTCGGCACCAGCCGCGACGAGCTGCTCGACAAGCTCCACTCCGGCCGCCAGAAGTACTCCTCGATCTTCAACTACCCCACGCTGACCTGGGCCGACGTCGGCGCGATCGGCTGGCTGGTGGACGGCGCCGCGATCACCAACCAGGTCCCCCTGTGCCGCTGCTCCTACGGCCCGTACGCCCGCGCGATGATCCGGGTCTGCAAGGAGGAGTCCTTCCACCAGCGCCAGGGGTACGAGGCGCTGCTCGCCCTGTCGAACGGCACCGAGGCCCAGCACGCCATGGCGCAGGACGCGGTGAACCGCTGGTGGTGGCCCTCGCTGATGATGTTCGGCCCGCCGGACGACGAGTCGACCCACACGGCCCAGGCGATGGCCTGGAAGATCAAGCGCCACTCCAACGACGAGCTGCGGCAGCGCTTCGTCGACATCGCCGCGCCGCAGGCCGACGCGCTCGGCCTCACCCTCCCCGACCCGGACCTCCGGTGGAACGAGGAGCGCGGGCACTACGACTTCGGGCCGATCGACTGGACCGAGTTCTGGGACGTCCTCAAGGGGAACGGCCCCTGCAACGACCAGCGGCTGAGCAGGCGGCGCCAGGCCCACGAGGACGGCGCCTGGGTCAGGCAAGCGGCGGCGGCCCACGCGAAGAAGCACACCGGCGGGAACAACGGGAAGGCACAGGCATGACGAGCGACGGTTGGCCGCTGTGGGAGGTGTTCGTGCGCTCGCGCCGCGGACTGTCCCACACCCACGCGGGCAGTCTCCACGCGCCCGACGCGGAGATGGCCCTGCGCAACGCCCGCGACCTGTACACCCGCAGGAGCGAGGGCGTCTCGATCTGGGTGGTGCCCTCCGCGGCGATCACCGCCTCCTCGCCCGACGAGAAGGACCCCTTCTTCGACCCGGCGGCCGACAAGGCCTACCGCCACCCGACCTTCTACGAGATCCCGGAGGGGGTGAAGCACCTGTGAGCACCCCCGACACCTCCGGGAGCGCCACCGCCGCCGTGCCCGTGGGCGCGGCCCTCGCCCTCGGCGACGACGCCCTGGTCCTCTCCCACCGCCTGGGGGAGTGGGCCGGTTCCGCCCCCGTCCTGGAGGAGGAGGTCGCCCTGGCCAACATCGCGCTGGACCTGCTCGGCCAGGCCCGCGTCCTGCTCTCCCTCGTCGGCGACGAGGACGAACTGGCCTACCTCCGGGAGGAGCGCTCCTTCCGGAACGTCCAGCTCGTCGAGCAGCCGAACGGCGACTTCGCCCACACCATCGCCCGGCAGCTGTACTTCTCCACCTACCAGCACCTGCTGTACGCGCGGCTGGCCTCCGGCGACGGGCCCTTCGCCGGGCTCGCGGCGAAGGCCGTCAAGGAGGTCGCCTACCACCGGGACCACGCCGAGCAGTGGACGCTGCGGCTCGGCGACGGCACCCCCGAGAGCCACGAGCGGATGAGCCGGGCCTGCGAGGCCCTGTGGCGGTACACCGGCGAGCTGTTCCAGCCGGTCGAGGGGCTCGACGTGGACCACGCGGCCCTGGAGGGCGCCTGGCTGGAGTCGGTGACGGACGTCCTCGGCAGGGCCACGCTCACCGTGCCCTCCGGGCCGCGCACCGGCGCCTGGAGCGCGGGCGCGGGCCGCCAGGGCCTGCACACCGAACCCTTCGGGCGGATGCTGGCCGAGATGCAGCACCTGCACCGCAGCCACCCGGGGGCGTCGTGGTGACCATGACGGCCCTGGAGGAGGAGCTGAGCCGGATCGCCGGCTCCGTCCCCGACCCCGAGCTGCCCGTCCTCACCCTGGAGGAGCTGGGCGTGATGCGGGGCGTCCACGTCACCGGCCCCGGCCGGGTCGAGGTCACCCTCACCCCGACGTACACGGGCTGCCCGGCGATCGAGGCCATGTCCTCCGACATCGAGCGCGCCCTCCACGACCACGGGGTCCCGGAGGTCTCCGTCGTCACGGTCCTCACCCCGGCGTGGTCCACCGACGACATCAGCGAGGAGGGGCGGCGCAAGCTCACCGAGTTCGGCATCGCCCCGCCGCGCCCCCAGGGCCCGGCGGGCGGCCCGGTGCCGTTGACGCTCGCGATCCGCTGCCCGCACTGCGGCTCCACCGACACCGAGCTCCTGAGCCGCTTCTCCTCCACCGCGTGCAAGGCCCTGCGCCGCTGCACCGCCTGCCGCGAACCGTTCGACCACTTCAAGGAGCTGTAGATGGTGTCCTCAGGCGCGGGACGGGCCGGGTTCCATCCACTCAGGGTGAGCGAGGTCGAGCGGCTCACGGACGACTCCGTGGCCGTCACCTTCGCGGTCCCGCCCGAGCTGCGCGAGGCCTACCGGCACCTGCCCGGCCAGCACCTCGCGCTGCGGCGCACCGGCGAGCGGGGCGAGGAGGTCCGGCGCACGTACTCGATCTGCGCCCCCGCCGCCCCGGCCGGCGAGCCGCCCGTCCTGCGCGTCGGCATCCGGCTCGTGGACGGCGGCGCGTTCTCGACGTACGCGCTCAAGGAGCTGGCCGTCGGCGACCTGGTCGAGGTCATGGAGCCGACGGGCCGCTTCACGCTCGCCCCGCGCCCCGGGTACTTCGCGGCCGTGGTCGGCGGCAGCGGCATCACCCCGGTGCTCTCGATGGCGGCCACCCTGCTCGCCCGCGAGCCGGAGGCCCGGTTCTGCCTGGTCCGGAGCGACCGCACCGCCGCGTCCACGATGTTCCTGGACGAGGTGGCCGACCTGAAGGACCGCTACCCCGGCCGCTTCCAGCTGGTCACCGTGCTCTCCCGGGAGGAGCAGCAGGCGGGTCTGCCGTCGGGCCGGCTCGACCGCGAGCGGCTCGCGGGGCTGCTTCCCGCGCTGCTGCCGGTCGGCGAGGTGGACGGCTGGTTCCTGTGCGGCCCGTTCGGTCTGGTGCAGGGCGCCGAGCGGGCGCTGCGCGACCTGGGCGTCGACCGGGGCCGGATCCACCAGGAGATCTTCCACGTCGACGGCGGCTCCGCGCCCGCGGCGGCCCCGGCGGCCGACGCCCCCGCGCACGCCACCCTGACCGCGACCCTGCACGGCCGGTCCGGGACCTGGCCGGTGGAGCGGGGCGAGACGCTCCTGGACACCGTGCTCCGGGCCCGCGCGGACGCCCCGTACGCCTGCAAGGGCGGGGTGTGCGGCACCTGCCGGGCCTTCGTGGTCGGCGGAGAGGTGCGGATGGACCGCAACTTCGCCCTGGAGCCGGACGAGACGGAGGCCGGTTACGTCCTGGCCTGCCAGTCCCGCCCCACCACCGCCGACGTGGAGCTGGACTTCGACCGCTGACGAGCCCGGTCCCGGCTCAGGCCGGGGCCGGGGGACGGCACGGGGCGGGGCCGGGGGTCAGAGGACGAACGCCTCGGCGCCGTTCTCCGTCACCATCGGGCGTCCGGCGCCGTCCCAGGCGAGCATCCCGCCGTCGATGTTCACCGCGTCGAAGCCCTGCTGGACCAGGTACTGCGTGACCTGCGCCGACCGGCCGCCCACGCGGCACATCACATAGGCGCGGCCGTGCTCGGCCAGGGACTCCGTGACCTCGCCGAAGCGGGCCACGAAGTCGCTCATCGGCACGTGCACCGCGCCCTCGACGTGCCCTGCGGCCCACTCGTTCTCCTCCCTGACGTCCAGCACCAGGGCATCGGCCGGCACGGAAGCCGCGTCCACCGAGGGCAGCGGGGAGACATTCATGGGACCGGCCTTCTCTCGTCAGAACCGCCCGAAGGGGCTCGGGCGCACGGAAAAACCTACTGCACCAGACCGGACAGCTCGTTCTCCCGCTCGGAGACCTGCGCGAGCAGCTGCTCGGCGATCTCCTCCAGGAGCCGGTCCGGGTCGTCCGGCGCCATCCGCAGCATCGCGCCGATCGCGCTCTCCTCCAGCTCGCGCGCCAGCGCCGACAGCATGTCCTTGCGCTCCGCCAGCCACTCCAGGCGCGCGTACAGCTCCTCGCTCTCGTCGGGCCGCTCCTCGGCCGGCGCCGGTCCGGCCTCCCACTCGGCGGACAGCTCGCGCAGCAGGCCCTCGTCGCCCCGGGCGTAGGCGGCGTTCACCCGGGTGATGAACTCCTCGCGCCGCTTCCGTTCGTCCTCCTCGCGGGCCAGGTCGGGGTGGGCCTTGCGGGCCAGCTCGCGGTAGAGCCTGCGGGCCTCCTCACCGGGCCGGACCCGCTTCGGCGGCTGGACCGGCCGCTCGGTGAGCATGGCGGCCGCCTCGGGGGAGAGGCCGTCGGTGTCGAGCCAGTCGTGGAACAGCTCCTCCACCCCGGGCATCGGCATGACCGCAGCCCGCGCCTCATGGGCCCGCCGCAGGTCCTCCGGGTCGCCGGTGCGCGCCGCCCGGGCCTCGGCGATCTGCGCCTCCAGCTCGTCCAGCCGGGCGTACATCGGGCCGAGCCGCTGGTGGTGCAGCCGGGAGAAGTTCTCCACCTCGACCCGGAAGGTCTCGACGGCGATCTCGAACTCGATCAGGGCCTGTTCGGCCGCCCGCACGGCACGCGCGAGCCGCGCCTCGGGCCGCTCGTCGCCCCCGGTGTCCGCGCCCTGCTCCAGGCCCTGGTCCACGTCGCTGTCCTCGCTCCGGCTCGTCACCCTCCCAGCGTAAGGGGCCAAGGGCCCGGCCCCGCGCGGAGTCAGACGCCGAGCTCGGCCGCCACCCGTCCGGAGCGGACGGCGGAGAGCAGGTCGGCGTGGTCGGCCGTGGTGCGGTCCGCGTACGCGACGGCGTAGGAGGCGACGGCCTCGTCCAGCTCCTCGTTCTTTCCGCAGTAGCCGGATATCAGGCGCGGGTCGGCGCTGTGGGCGTGGGCGCGGGCCAGCAGGGCGCCGGTCATGCGCCCGTAGTCGTCGACCTGGTCGGCGGTGAGCGCGGCGGGGTCGACGCTGCCCTTGCGGTTGCGGAACTGGCGCACCTGGAACGGCCGCCCCTCGACGTCCGTCCAGCCGAGCAGGATGTCGCTGACCACCTGCATCCGCTTCTGGCCGAGCACCACGCGCCGCCCCTCGTGGCCCGCGTCCTCCACCGCGAAGCCCGCGGCCGGCAGGTGGGGGAGCAGGGCCGAGGGCCGGGCCTCCTTGACCTGGAGCACCAGCGGCTCGCCCCGGTGGTCGAGGAGCAGCACGACGTAGGAGCGGGTGCCGACGCTGCCGGTGCCGACCACCCGGAAGGCCACGTCGTGGACGGCGTACCGCGCGAGGAGCGGCAGCCGGTCCTCGGACACGGTCTCCAGGTACGAGCCGAGGGAGGCGGCGACCAGGGCCGCCTCGGCGTCCGGGACCCTCCGCAGCACCGGGGGAGCGTCGACGAACCTGCGGCCGCCGCCCCCGGCATCCGTCACGGCCTCGGTCGACCGGGCGGCGAAACGGGCGCTGGTGTTGTTGCGGGCCTTGGCGGAGACCTTCTCCAGGATGCCGAGGAGGTCGTGGGCGTCGGCGTGGGAGACCAGCTCCTCGTCGGCGATCGCGTTCCAGGCGTCGGCGGCGGGGAGCCGGGCGAGCAGGCGCATGGTGCGCCGGTAGGCGCCGACGGCGTCGAAGGCGGCGGCCCGGCAGGTCTCCTCGTCCGCGCCGACCTCCCGCCCGGCGAGGACGAGGGAGGTGGCGAGCCGCTTGAGGTCCCACTCCCAGGGGCCGACGACGGTCTCGTCGAAGTCGTTGAGGTCCATGACGAGCCGGCCGCGGGCGTCCCCGTAGAGGCCGAAGTTGGCGGCGTGCGCGTCGCCGCAGATCTGCGCGGCGATCCCGGTGACGGGGGTCCCGGCGAGGTCCTGGGCCATCAGTCCGGCGGACCCGCGCAGGAAGGCGAAGGGGCTCGCCGCCATCCTGCCGACCCGTATCGGCGTGAGCTCGGGGACCCGGCCGAAGTTCGACTCCTCGACGGCGCGGACGGCGTCCGGGCGGTCGGCGACGGGGTCCTGCCGGGCGTGCGAGGAGCGGGGCACCCGCTCGCGCAGCGCCTTGCCCCGCTCCTTGAGGGAGGCGCCGGACCCGGGGGCGACCCGGCGCGCGAACCCCGGCACGTACGGGATGCGCTCCGCCTCCCGAACTCCGCCCGCGTCCCGCCCTCCATCAGCGTCCCGAACTCCGTCGGTACCGCGCTGTTCCGGCACGACAGCCGTGATCACGTCCATGGGACGCCCTCCCCCGATGCGATGTCCGTCCTCGTTCGGCCCGACCGTACATCCGTCGCGGAGCGGTCGTCTCCCCCTGTGGACAAGCACCTGTGGACAACTCCTCCGAACGCGTCCCGGACGCGGGGCCGGGCGGTTCTCAGACCGCGACGGCCTCCTCCATCTCCTCCTCGGCCTCGGCCTTCTCCTCCCCGGCCCCTTCCACAGAAGGCCCGGCGACCGCCTTCGCACGCCGCTTCTCCGTGAGGCCCGCGACGGCGACGAGGGCGGCGCCGGCGAGGAGCCAGAGGGCGAGGACGATGACGTTCCCGCCGAGGTCGTGGCCGCCGAAGTACACATGGGCGCGCACGCCCTCGACGAAGCCCGCGCCGTTCCAGAAGGCGTGCAGGGCGCCGAAGAAGCCGGGCTGTAGCTCGGGCCGGTAGATGCCGCCGGAGCTGGTGAAGTTGAGCATGACGAAGAGGACCATCACGCCGAGCGTGGTCCAGCGGCGCAGGAAGGTGTGCAGGCCGACGCCGACGAGCAGGATGCCCGCCGCGTACAGCCAGGACATCGCCCACACCCCGCCGAGCCCCCGGTCGACCAGGTGGAAGACCGGTCCGGCGAAGAGGGTGCCGACCAGGCTGACGACGAACGACATGCCGGCGGCGAGGAGGACCCTGATCCGCATGGGCAGGACGGCTCCGGCGCCGCCGATGACGGCGACCGAGGCGTACGCGCCGATGCTGAGGGCGACCAGGAGGAAGAAGACGCCCTGTCCCGTGGGGTCGCCGGAGGCGGTGGGGGCGACGTCGGTGACCTTCAGCGGGGCGTCCTGCGCGGCGGCGACCTCGGTGAACACCTTCTCGACCGCCATGGCGCTGGTGTCGGACGAGCCGGAGGCGACGAGGAGTTCGGGCTTCTCGCCGGGCACGTAGGCGCCGAAGCTGCCCTGCTCGCGCAGCGCGGTGACGGCCGTCTCCCGGTCGGCGACGGTCCGCACGTCGAGGGCGCCCGCCCCCTTGTCCTGGAGCGACTGGGCGAGGACCCGGGTCGCGGGACCCGAGCCGACGACGTCGACGCGCAGGTCGTGGGGTTCGGGGGCGTGGAAGGCGCCGAGGTAGGCGAGCCCCATGCCGATACACATCAGCAGGGGGGTGAGCAGATGCCCGAGGACGTGCTTCAACGCTCCCCTGGTGTTCGGTCCTGCGGACACCGAGACCTCCATGGTTGGCTTTTACAACTAAAGAACCGTTGTACTATACAACCGAAAGTCCGTGGTGGGCGAACAGCGCCCGCACGACGACGAGGGAGCCCCCATGACCGGCGGCGCGCGACCACCCCGCGAGGCGTCCCTGGACGTCATCCAGCGCGAGTTGACGGCCTTCGCCCGCCGGGCCCGCGCCGCGGCGGCCCGGGTCCACCCCGAGCTCCCGCTCGTCTCGTACACGCTCCTCGCCCACATCGAGGAGAGCCACGGCTGCCGCGCCACCGACCTCGCGGCCCACTACCTGCTGGACAAGTCGACGGTCAGCCGCCAGCTCGCCGGCCTGGAGAAGCTCGGCTTCGTGGAGCGCCGGCCGGCCCCCGACGACCACCGCGTACAGGTCCTGCACGCCACGGAGGCGGGCGCGAAGGTCCTCGCCTCCGCCCGGACGAACCGCCAGGCGGCCTACCAGGAGCGCCTCAAGGACTGGTCGGCCGAGGACCTCGCCCGCTTCGCCGCGTACCTCCTGCGCTACAACGACGCCGGCACGAACGGCCTCCCGGACCACCCCGCGAACTGACCCCGGGCCCCGCGCCCCCAGGCCCCGCGCCGCCCCGGCTCAGGTCCCGGACCCGCCCCCGCCCTCCCCCTCGGGAAGCCCCGCACCGCGCCCCGCGGAGAGGCCCCACATCCTTCCCACCGAGGGGGCGCCACCAGGAAGCCCCCACCGACTACAGCCCCGCGTCCCGCGCGAGCAGCGCCGCCTGGACGCGGTTCTCGCAGTCCAGCTTGGCCAGGATCCGGCTCACGTACGTCTTCACCGTGCCCTCGCTCATGTGCAGCCGCTTCCCCGTGTCCGCGTTGGACAGCCCTTCCCCGAGCAGCGCCAGGACGTCCCGCTCCTTCTCGCTCAGCGCCGCCACCCGCCCCCGGGCCTCCTCGGCGCGGGCCGCCTCCCGGCCCTTGGCGAGCCGCTCCACCACGTGCCGGGTCGCCGCCGGCGACAGATACGCGTCCCCGGCCGCGGCCGCCCGCACCGCCCCGATCAGCTCCGCGGGCGCCGTGTCCTTGAGCAGGAACCCGGCACCGCCGTGTTCGAGCGCCCGCAGGACGTTCTCCCGCTCGCCGAAGGTCGTCAGGATGATGACCCGGGCCCCGGGCGCCGCCCGCCGCAGCTCCGGCAGCGCCGAGAGACCGTCCAGGACCGGCATCTGGATGTCGAGCAGCACCACGTCGGCGGCGTGCGCCCGCGCCGCCTCGACCGCCGCCCGCCCGTCGGCCGCCTCCCCGACGACCTGGATGTCCGGGTCCGAGATGAGGATCATCCGGATCCCGGCCCTGATCAGCGGCTCGTCGTCGGCGATCACGACCCTGATGGGCTGCCCTGCCACAGCTTCTCCCCCACGGCTCCGGTACGAGCGGCCGCGCTACCGCTGCTCGGCCATGTACGACTTCTTCTCGATCAGCTTGCCGTCCTTGAAGCAGAACCGGAAAACGGGCTCCTCGCCCCAGCTCTCGCTCGTCTCCGAGGACAGCAGCACCAGGCACTCGGTCCCTTCCGGCCGCGCGGGCCCCGAATCCTGGAGGCCCACCGTGGCTATCGAGTCCCCCGAGGGCAGCTGGGACCTGACCTCCTCCTCGGTCGCCCCGACCTTCACCGCCTCGTACTCCGAGGGCTCGATCATCCCCTTCTCCAGCGAGCCGACCAGGAAGTAGAGGCCGAAGCCTCCCGCCACCAGGAGCAGGACGAACGCCGCGAACGCGATCCCGCACCCCAGCGCGACCCCCCTGCCCGTCCCCGTACCCCTGCCCCCGCGCACCGCCATCGCCAACTCCCGCTCGGTGAAAGTCCAGTCGGCCGGTCCGACCACGACCGGACGACCATCTCCCACCAGCGGCTTCGTGGTCTGCTGTCGGAAGTCGTCGGCCGCGTCGACCAAAGGCACCTCCTCCGCGACCGGCGCCGCCCCGTACGGCAGCACCCCGGCCACCCGGAACCCACCGCCGTCGGCCGGGCCCGCGTGGCACATGCCGCCCACCAGCCGGGCCCGCTCGGCGAGACCGGTCAGCCCCTGCCCGCCGCTCACCATGTCCTCGGCGGGCCCGCCCGCCGGCTCCTCGTTGACGACCTCCACCACGAAGGCGTCCGGCTCGTAGCGCAGTTCGACGCCGATCGGCGCCCCCGGCGCGTACTTGTAGGCGTTGGTCAGGGCCTCCTGCACGATCCTGTACGCGGCGTGGTCGGCCGCCGGCGCGAGCGGCCGCTCCTTCCCCGTCCGCCGCAGCCCGACCTCGGTGCCGGCCGCCCGGGCCGCCGCCACGAGCCCCTCGATGCCGGCGGTCCCCCGGGCCGCCCTCCCCGTCTCGTCCCCCGCGGGCGCGGGCGCCGCCGCGGGGCCGCCCGCCGCCCCGGCCCCGTCGCGGAGTATCCCGACGACCTCCCGCAGCTCGTGCATCGCGGTCACCGAGGCGTTCCGCAGGACGCCGACCGCCTCGCGCTGCCGCTCGCTCAGCTCCCGGTCGACCTCCAGGGCCCCCGTGTGCACGGCGATCAGGGCCAGTTGGTGTCCGAGGCTGTCGTGCATGTCCTGGGCGATGCGCTGCCGCTCCCGCAGCCGCGCCTGCCAGGCCACCATGTTCCGCTCGCGCAGCAGTTGGGCGTTGCGCTCCTGGAGGGCGTGCAGCAGGGTCCGCCGCTGGGTCCAGTAGCGGTGGGCGAGCCCGGGGGCCAGGGTGGTCCCCAAGTAGTAGAGGGTCGCCATGAAGGCGACGGTGAAGAACCGCTGCCGGTCCCAGGTGTCCAGGAGCGTCCCGCCGACGTCGAGGACGAAGGCGGCGATGAACGCGGCGAGCGCCCGCCCGGCGCTCGCGACGTACCGGCCGGCCGACCAGCCGGCCACGATCAGCAGCGGCCCGAATCCGGCGACGAAGGGCGAGAGCGCCGCCGTCAGGACCAGCACGCTCGCGGGGAGCCGCCGTCGCAGCAGCGAGAGGACCGCGGCGGCGACCGCCACCCCCGCCGGCCGCCACCCCTCGCCGCCCAGCAGCTCCTCGGTCCCGGCGCCGAGCAGCCCCACGACCACGGCGAGCGCCACCTCACCGGTGGTCCTGGGCCCCGACCACTGCCCGGGCACCGCGAACCGGGCCCACCCGGCGGCGAGTGCGGCCCC
Organism: Streptomyces cinereoruber; assembly: GCF_009299385.1. Classification (NCBI taxonomy): domain Bacteria; kingdom Bacillati; phylum Actinomycetota; class Actinomycetes; order Kitasatosporales; family Streptomycetaceae; genus Streptomyces; species Streptomyces cinereoruber. The sequence goes on from NZ_CP023693.1 coordinate 3,893,668, forward strand.
GATCCCGTACGAACCCCGGTCCCCCGACTTCGACATAGCGTCCACGCCCGCACCCTAGGCACCGGCCCCGCCGCCGGCCTTCCCTCTTTCGTCTCGCCCCTCCACGACGAAGGTCGCGCCCCTTGTGGAGTACCTCACAGCACCGGCCCGACAGTGCCCCGAAAACGAAGAAGGCCGACACCATTTTCATGGTGCCGACCTTCTCATCGGTATAGCTGGAGCGATGCTCCTGGTGCGCGAGGGGGGAGTTGAACCCCCACGCCCTTTCGGGCACTGGAACCTGAATCCAGCGCGTCTGCCTATTCCGCCACCCGCGCATTGGGTGTGCTCCGGACCCTCTCACTTTTCGGTGGGAGCGCCTGGCGACATCAGAAGATTAGCACGCCGCAGACCGTGGATTCACATCCGTTGTTTCGGCTCCGCTCGCGGAGACCAAGGTGACCGGAGGGAAGGGATGAGGAGGACGAGGGAGGCGAGGGGGTGAGGGGAGGCGGAACAGGGGTAGGGCGGACGGAGGCGGGTGGACGGGGACGGAAGCAGGCGGCCGGCAGGAGCGGGAGACGGGCGGGAGGAGACCGGGAGGGACGGGTGGAAGGGGAGCAGGAGAGGCGGGTGGGAGGAGACCGGGAGGGGCGGTGGGAGGAGAGCAGGAGATTCGGGAGAGAGGGGAGGAACGGGGACGGACCGCCCGGACCCCGGACCGAGCCCCGCTTCCACAGCCGGGTGCGGGACACTGTCCACAGGCCGCCTCTACGATCCGTGGGGGCAACCTGTGAGAGGTGACACTCGTCCACAGGGCAGAGAAGGGGAACCAGCCGATTTCCCGACGCGTGGATACGATCAGTAAGCAGTACCAGGACGGCAACGACGGAGGAGGTGCCCCATGGGAGTCCTGAAGCGTTTCGAGCAGCGTCTCGAAGGTCTGGTCAACGGCACCTTCGCCAAGGTCTTCAAGTCCGAGGTCCAGCCGGTCGAGATCGCCGGCGCGCTCCAGCGCGAGTGCGACAACAACGCGCAGATCTGGAACCGCGAGCGGACCGTCGTGCCCAACGACTTCATCGTCGAGCTGAGCACACCGGACTACGAGCGCCTCAGCCCCTACTCGGGCCAGCTCGGCGACGAGCTCGCCGGCCTGGTCAGGGACTACGCCAAGCAGCAGCGGTACACCTTCATGGGGCCGATCAAGGTCCACCTGGAGAAGGCCGAGGACCTCGACACCGGCCTGTACCGCGTCCGCAGCCGCACGCTGGCGTCGAGTACGTCACAGCCGCAGCCGCCCTCGGGCGGACAGCAGCAGGGCCGCGACGGCTACGGGTACCCCCCGGCCGGCGCCCCGCCCATGCCCGCCTCCCCGCCTCCCGGCGCGCCCGGCCACCGGCCGCCGACCGCCGCGGGCCGCCCCTCCGGCGGCCCCGGCGCCATGCCCGGCCCCGCCACCCACGGCGGAGCGGGCACCCAGGTGCGCCGCTGGATCGAGATCAACGGCACCCGCCACCAGATCTCGCGCCCGACCCTGGTCCTCGGCCGCAGCACCGACGCGGACGTGAGGATCGACGATCCCGGCGTCTCCCGCCGGCACTGCGAGATCCGGACCGGAACGCCCTCGACGATCCAGGATCTCGGATCCACCAACGGCATCGTGGTGGACGGGCAGCACACCACCCGCGCTACGCTCCGCGACGGCTCGCGGATCGTCGTGGGCAGCACCACCATCGTTTACCGGCAAGCCGAAGGGTGAAGCGGGGGCAATGTCAGAGCTGACCCTTACGGTCATGCGGTTGGGTTTCCTGGCCGTTCTGTGGCTGTTCGTCATCGTGGCCGTCCAGGTCATCCGCAGTGACCTCTTCGGTACGCGGGTCACCCAGCGCGGTTCGCGGCGCCAGGAGGCGCGGCCCCAGCAGGCCGGGCGCCAGGCCTCCGCGCCCCCGCAGCAGCGCGGCCAGCAGCAGAACACGGGCGGCGGCCGCCAGCGCCGCGGCGCCCCGACCAAGCTCGTCGTCTCCGAGGGCACCCTCACCGGCACGACCGTCGCCCTCCAGGGCCAGACGATCACGCTGGGCCGGGCGCACGACTCGACGATCGTGCTCGACGACGACTACGCCTCCAGCAGGCACGCCCGGATCTACCCGGACCGGGACGGCCAGTGGATCGTCGAGGACCTCGGGTCCACCAACGGCACGTACCTCGACCGGGCCCGCCTCACCACCGCCACGCCGATTCCGCTGGGCGCGCCGATCCGCATCGGCAAGACCGTCATCGAGCTGCGGAAGTAGTGGCTGCATCATGAAGAGGCGCGAGCGGAGCGAGCGAGCCGGGGCGGTCCCCGCCGCGGGACGTGCCGCGCTCCCGGCCGGAGCGGCTGACGCGTCCGGAGCGACTGAAGTGACCGGAGCGACCGGAGGGTGGGCAGTGTGGGTCGAGACCGGCCGTACCCCGATGCGGCGTCGACAGGGCAGGTGCGCATGACTCTGTCGCTGCGATTCGCCGCGGGCTCGCACAAGGGCATGATCCGCGAGGGCAACGAGGACTCCGGCTACGCCGGCCCCCGGCTGCTCGCCATCGCCGACGGCATGGGCGGCCAGGCCGCCGGCGAGGTCGCCTCCTCCGAGGTGATCTCCACCCTCGTCACGCTCGACGACGACGTTCCCGGCTCCGACATCCTCACCTCGCTCGGTACGGCGGTGCAGCGCGCCAACGACCAGCTGCGGATGATGGTCGAGGAGGACCCGCAGCTGGAGGGCATGGGCACCACGCTCACCGCCCTCCTGTGGACCGGCCAGCGGCTCGGCCTGGTGCACGTCGGCGACTCGCGCGCCTACCTGCTCCGCGACGGCGTCCTGACCCAGATCACCCAGGACCACACCTGGGTCCAGCGGCTCGTCGACGAGGGCCGGATCACCGAGGAAGAGGCCACCACCCACCCGCAGCGCTCGCTCCTCATGCGCGCGCTCGGCAGCGGCGACCACGTCGAGCCCGACCTCTCCATCCGCGAGGTCCGCGCCGGCGACCGGTACCTGATCTGCTCCGACGGCCTGTCCGGCGTGGTCTCGCACCAGACCCTCGAGGACACCCTCGCCAGCTACCAGGGCCCGCAGGAGACCGTGCAGGAGCTGATCCAGCTCGCGCTGCGCGGCGGCGGCCCCGACAACATCACGGTGATCGTCGCCGACGTCCTCGACGTCGACGGCGGCGACACCCTCGCCGGCCACCTCAGCGACACCCCGGTCATCGTGGGCGCGGTCGCCGAGAACCAGTCCCAGCCGAACGACGGCGGGGCCATGCAGACCCCGGCCGGCCGCGCCTCCGGGCTCGGCCGCCACGCCGCCCACCGGCAGCCCCCGGCCGGCGGCTTCGGCCCGCCCGGCAGCGGCGACGACCACGGGTACGACGGGATGCCCCCGGAGGGCTCCTTCGAGTCGTACACCGACGACGACTTCGTCAAGCCGCGCAAGGGCCGCAAGTGGCTCAAGCGCTCCTTCTTCCTGATCCTGGTCCTCGCCCTCCTCGGCGGCGGCCTCTACGGCGGCTGGCGCTGGACGCAGACCCAGTACTTCGTGGGCTCCAAGGACCAGCACGTGGCGCTCTACCAGGGGATCAGCCAGGACCTGGCGTGGATCTCGCTGTCGAAGGTCGAGAAGGACCACCCCGAGATCGAACTCAAGTACCTCCCCGCCTACCAGCGGAAGCAGGTCGAGGAGACGATCGCGGGCGGCAGCCTGGGCAAGGCCCGGACGAAGATCGCCGAGCTGGCCGTGCAGGCCTCCGCCTGCAAGAAGACCGAGCAGCGCCGCGCCGCCGCCGAGCAGGCCGCCGACCAGGCGAGCAAGCCGCCGGCCCAGAAGCCCGACGGCACCGCCCCCGACTCCAAGCCCACCACAGCCGCTCCGTCCCCGGGTCCCACCCTCACGGGGGAGGAGCAGAAGCTGGCCTCGAACTGCGGCAAGCAGTAAGCACCCGTAGGGGGGCCTTTCACCACCATGAGCGTTGTCACCAACACGACCACCATCGGCGCGATCGAGGCGCCGAGCCGGCGCAACACCGAGCTGGCGCTGCTCGCGTTCGCCGTCGTCATCCCGGTGTTCGCGTACCTCAACGTCGGCCTGGCCATCGACGGCAAGGTCCCGGCCGGCATGCTCGGGTACGGGCTCGGCCTGGCCCTCCTCGCGGGCGTCGCGCACCTGGTGGTCCGTAAGTGGGCCCCGTACGCGGACCCGCTGCTGCTGCCCCTCGCGACCCTGCTGAACGGCATGGGCCTGGTGCTGATCTGGCGCCTCGACCAGTCGCCGCGGCTGATCGCCACCTCGATGCAGCGGTACGGCAGCTTCAGCCCGGACGCCCCGAGCCAGATGATGTACTCGGCGATCGGCATCGCCATGTTCGTGGGCGTGCTGCTGCTGCTCAAGGACCACCGGGTCCTCCAGCGCTACACGTACATCTCCATGGTGACCGCCCTCATCCTCCTGCTGCTGCCGCTCGTGCCGGGCCTCGGCACGGACAGCTTCGGCGCCAAGATCTGGATCCGGGTCGCCGGCTTCTCGATCCAGCCGGGCGAGTTCGCGAAGATCGTGCTCGCGGTCTTCTTCTCCGGCTACCTCATGGTGAAGCGGGACGCGCTGGCCCTGGCCAGCCGCCGCTTCATGGGGCTCTACCTGCCCCGCGGCCGCGACCTCGGCCCGATCCTGACGATCTGGGCGGTCAGCCTCCTCATCCTGATCTTCGAGAACGACCTCGGCACCTCGCTGCTGTTCTTCGGCATGTTCGTGATCATGCTGTACGTGGCGACGGAGCGGACCAGCTGGATCGTCATGGGTCTGGGCATGTCCGTCGCGGGCGCGGTCGGCGTGGCCTCCTTCGCGGGCCACGTCCAGGCACGTGTCGACGCCTGGGCCGACCCCTTCAGCTGCGCGGACAAGGTCGACGCCTGCGACCAGATGACCGAGGTGCTGATGTCCTTCGGCTCCGGCGGCATCCTCGGCACCGGCCTCGGCCAGGGCAACTCCGACCTGATCGGCTTCGCGGCCAACTCCGACTTCATCTTCGCCACGGTGGGCGAGGAGCTGGGCCTCACCGGTGTGATGGTCTTCCTGCTCTTCTACGGGCTGATCGTCGAGCGCGGCATCCGTACCTCCCTCGCCGCCCGCGACCCCTTCGGCAAGCTGCTCGCGATGGGCCTCTCCGGCGCCTTCGCGCTCCAGATCTTCGTCGTCGCCGGCGGTGTGATGGGCCTCATCCCGCTCACCGGCATGACCATGCCGTTCCTGGCGTACGGCGGTTCCTCCGTGATCGCCAACTGGGCCCTGATCGGCATCCTGATCCGGATCAGCGACACCGCGCGCCGTCCCGCGCCCGCGCCCGCCCCGTCCCCCGACGCCGAGATGACCCAGGTGGTCCGTCCGTGAACAAGCCGCTGCGCCGGGTCGCGATCTTCTGCGGCCTGCTCGTCCTCGCCCTGCTCCTGCGGGACAACTGGATCCAGTTCGTCCGTGCCGACGAGCTGAGCACCCACGCATCGAACAAGCGCGTCCGGATCGAGCGGTACGCCAACGAGCGCGGCAACATCATCGTCGGCGACAAGCCGATCACCGGCTCCGTCGACTCCAAGGACGAGTACTACAAGTACAAGCGCACCTACGTCGACGGCCCCATGTGGGCCCCGGTCACCGGCTTCGCCTCGCAGGCCTACGACGCCACCCAGATCGAGAAGATCGAGGACGGCATCCTCACCGGCAACGACGACCAGCTCTTCTTCGACCGCACCCTCGCCATGTTCACCGGCGAGAAGAAGAAGGGCGGCGACGTCGTCACCACCCTGAACGCCGCCGCGCAGAAGGCCGCCTTCGAGGGCCTCGGCAAGAACACCGGCGCCGTCGTCGCCATCGAGCCGAACACCGGCAAGATCCTGGCGATGGCCTCCACGCCCTCGTACGACCCCTCCTCCATCGCCGGCTACTCCCGCGCGGACGAGAAGGCGTGGATCGCACTGGAGAAGGACAAGAACAAGCCGAAGCTGAACCGCGCGCTCCGCGAGATCTACCCGCCCGGTTCCGTCTTCAAGGTCGTCACCGCCGCCGCCGCACTGGAGAACGGCAAGGTCAACGACATCAACGCGCCGACCGACACCCCCGAGGGCTGGAAGATCCCCCTCTCCAACAGGGAGATGGTCAACCACGCCAGCGGCTGCGCGAACGCCAGCCTCAACCGGGCGCTGGAGATCTCCTGCAACTCGGTCTTCGCCAAGCTCGGCGACGACGTCGGCCGCGACAAGATGGTCGAGATGGCCGAGAAGTTCGGTTTCAACGCCGAGCAGTACACCCCGGTCCGCTCCGCCGCCTCCGTCTACGACAAGAAGGCCGACAAGGGCGGCAACGCGCTCTCCTCCATCGGCCAGTTCAACACCGCGACCACCCCGCTCCAGATGGCGATGGTCACGGCGGCGATCGCCAACGACGGCAAGCTGATGAAGCCGTACATGATCGACCAGCTCCGCGCGCCCAACCTCGACCTGATCAAGCAGAACGAGCCCGAGGAGATGAGCCGCCCGGTCTCGCAGGAGACCGCCCAGAAGCTCCAGCAGATGATGGAGAACGTCGTCTCCAACGGCACCGGCGGCAACGCCGACCTGAAGATGGACGGCGTGAAGGTCGGCGGCAAGACGGGTACGGCCCAGCACGGCGAGAAGAACGCCAAGCGCCCCTACGCATGGTTCATCTCGTACGCGAAGACCGCCGAGGGCTCCCCGGTCGCGGTCGCCGTCATCGTCGAGGACTCGGCGGGCACCAACCGCGAGGACATCAGCGGCGGCGGCCTGGCCGCCCCGATCGCGAAGGCCGTGATGAAGGCGGTCCTGAAGACCCGGGGCTGATCCCCCACCCGGTCCCGGCCCGGTACGGGCCAGGTACCGGTCAGGTATCAGCTACCGGCCCCGGGCGGAACGCCTGCCCGGGGCCGGTAGCGTATGCGCGAACAGCACACACCGCCGGACCACCCATGGGTGCGGTCGGGACAGACGGAGAGGGCTGGATTAGCTATGGAAGAGCCGCGTCGCCTCGGCGGCCGGTACGAGCTGGGCTCGGTGCTCGGCCGTGGTGGCATGGCCGAGGTGTATCTCGCCCAGGACACCCGGCTCGGCCGCACCGTCGCCGTGAAGACGCTGCGGGCCGACCTGGCCCGTGACCCGTCCTTCCAGGCCCGGTTCCGCCGTGAGGCCCAGTCCGCCGCCTCGCTGAACCATCCGGCGATCGTCGCGGTCTACGACACCGGCGAGGACTACGTCGACGGGGTCTCCATCCCGTACATCGTGATGGAGTACGTCGACGGGTCCACCCTGCGTGAGCTCCTTCACTCCGGACGCAAGCTGCTTCCCGAGCGCACCCTGGAGATGACGGTCGGCATCCTCCAGGCGCTGGAGTACTCGCACCGCGCCGGCATCGTGCACCGCGACATCAAGCCGGCGAACGTCATGCTGACGCGCACCGGCCAGGTCAAGGTCATGGACTTCGGCATCGCGCGCGCCATGGGCGACGCGGGCATGACCATGACACAGACCGCCGCGGTGATCGGCACGGCCCAGTACCTCTCCCCGGAGCAGGCCAAGGGCGAGCAGGTCGACGCCCGCTCCGACCTGTACTCCACCGGCTGCCTGCTGTACGAGCTGCTCACCGTCCGGCCCCCGTTCATCGGCGACTCCCCGGTCGCGGTCGCGTACCAGCACGTCCGCGAGGAGCCGCAGCCGCCGAGCAACTTCGACCCCGAGATCACGCCCGAGATGGACGCCATCGTCCTCAAGGCGCTGGTCAAGGACCCCGACTACCGCTATCAGTCCGCCGACGAGATGCGCGCGGACATCGAGGCCTGCCTCGACGGGCAGCCGGTCGCGGCCGCCGCCGCGATGGGCATGGCGGCCGCGCCCGCGTACGGCGGGGGGTACGGCGGCTACCCGCCGGAGGACCAGCCGACCACGGCCCTGCGCCAGGCGGACCCGGGCGGCCAGACCGCCATGCTCCCCCCGATCAACCCGAACGACGGCGGCTACGGCTACGACGACCGTCCGGACCGCCGTCGCGGCGGCGGCCAGAAGAAGTCGAACACCTCGACGATCCTGCTGGCCCTCGCCGGCGTCCTGGTGCTCATCGGCGCGATCTTCATCGGTGTCGCGGTCTTCGACAAGAAGGACGGCGCGGAGCCGGTCACGGTGCCGAACCTGGTCGGCGAGACGCTGGACGTCGCGACGAACCGCGCCGCCAACGTGAACCTGAAGGTGGCGCAGGCGGGCACCGAACGCTGCGAGCAGCCCACCGGCGCCATCTGCCGTCAGGATCCGGTCGCGGACAACGTCGCGAAGCTGGAGCCCGACAGCACGATCAAGGTGTTCCTCTCCGAGGGCGCGCCGCTCGTGGAGGTCCCGGACGTCCAGGAGCAGTCCCAGGAGCGGGCCACGAAGTCCCTGGAGGACAAGGGCTTCAAGGTCAAGGTCGAGGAGGAGGAGTCCGACGAGGACCCCGGCTCGGTCCTGCGCCAGAACCCGGGCGGCGGCACCAAGGCGGAGAAGAACTCCGAGGTGACGATCACCATCGCGAAGAAGAAGCTGAGCACGGTTCCGCCGGTCGTCGGCAACCAGCTCGCGCAGGCCGAGCAGCAGCTGAAGGCCCTGGGCTTCGTGGTGGTCACCGAGGAGGTGGACTCCGACAAGCCGAAGGGCGAGGTCCTGGAGCAGTCTCCGGAGGGCAACGCCTCGGTCGCAGGGGGCTCCGAGGTGAAGCTGAAGGTCTCCAAGGGCCCGCAGCAGACCCAGGTCACGATCCCGGGCGACCTCGGGAACCGCCCCTTCAAGGACGTCAAGGCGCAGCTCGAGGGCATGGGCCTGACGGTCGTCCAGAGGGGTTCGGACAAGGAGGACGCGCTGGTGTTCGGCACCAACCCGCCCGCGAACACCCCCGTCAACACCGGCTCCACGGTGGAGGTCTACACCGCGGGCGGCGGCCTCCCCGGCAACCCCGGCGACAACAACAACGGGGACAACAACGGGGGCAACGGCGGCAACAACAACGGTGGCGGCGGCTGGTTCGACTGACCGCCCGCCCCGTACGACGGGAGAGCCCCGGCATCCGGAAGGTCGGATGCCGGGGCTCTCCCGTCGTCACGGGCAGCGGATCAGCGCAGCTCCGCCGGGGGCGTCCGGTCGCGGTCGACCCGTTCCGTCCGCTCCAGTTCGCCCCAGACGATGTACCGGTAGTCCGAGGTGTACATGGGCGTGCAGGTGGTCAGCGTGATGTACCGGCCCGGCCCGGTCCTGCCGGACTCCTTCGGGACGGGCTGGAGGACGTCCACGTTGTACTTCGTGGTCTCGGGCAGGGTCTTGTAGACCTTGTAGACGTACCAGGTGTCCTTGGACTCGAAGACGATCGCGTCCCCGGTCTTCAACTTGTGGATGTTGTGGAACTTGGCCCCGTGCCCGTCCCGGTGCGCGGCCAGCGTGAAGTTGCCCTGCTTCTCCTGCGGGAGGGCGGACTTGATCGGGTCGGTGTAGTAGCCGGCCACGCCGTTGTTGAGGACGTCGGGGTCGGTGCCCCGCTTCACCAGGACCTCGTCGTCGCCCATCGCCGGCACGTGCAGGAAGCCGATGCCGTCCCGGGTGTCGAGCGCGCCCGGGGCGTCGTCGGCCCAGTGGTCGCGGACCTGGGCGCCGTCCTTGTCGGCGGCGCGGTCGGCGAGGACGTTGGTCCACCACAGCGAGTAGAGGACGAAGAGACCGAGCACCAGGCCCGCCGTGATGAGGAGTTCGCCGAAGAGACTGATGATCCCGGCGATCCAATTGCGCGCTCGTGCCACTAGGTCGTCCCGTCGTCCTGTCCGGAGGTGTGGGGACTCAGCCTACGAGCGCCTCCGGCTTCCCCTTGCTGCGCGGACGCTCCTCCAGGAGCCTGCCCCACACGATCATGCGGTACGTGCTGGTGAATTCGGGCGTGCAGGTGGTCAGCGTGATGTACCGGCCGGGCTCGGTGAAGCCCGAACCCTTCGGGATCGGGTCGATCACCGCCACGTTGGAGGGCGGGGTCTGCGGCAGGATGCTCGCCATCTCGTACGTGTAGTACGCGTTCCGGGTCTCGACGACGATCGGGTCGCCGGGCTTCAGCCGGTTGATGTACCGGAAGGGCTCGCCGTGCGTGTTGCGGTGGCCGGCCACCGCGAAGTTGCCCTGCTTGTCGGAGGGCATGGCCGTCTTGAGGCTGCCCTCGGCGTAGTGGCCGGCCATGCCCTTGTCGAGGACCTTGGTCTTGTCGATGCCCTCGGCGATGGGGACGACGACGTCCAGCTTGGGGATGTACATGATGGCGAAGCCCTCGCCGGGCTGGAAGACGTCCGGCTCGTCCTTGTCCCCGCCCTTGGCCCAGGTGTCCTCGATCCGCTCCTTGGCCTGGCTCGTCTCCTGGCCGGCGAGGACGTTCGTCCACCACAGCTGGTAGGTGACGAAGAGCAGCATGACGACGCCGAGGGTGATGAAGAGCTCGCCGACTACCCGGCTGGCGATGACGCCGACGCTGTCCTTGGCGTCGCGGGCGGCCCGCCGGGCCTCGACCCGGGAGAGGGACGCGACCGGCTTCGCCGCGGCGGTGGCGGGCGGGGCGGCCCGTCGGCTCTTCCCCCGGCCGCCCTTGGCGGCACGGCGGCGCTCGGCCCGCCCGGGCCCGGGGGCGGCCTGCTCGGCCCCCCTCTCCGGATCCTTCCCCGGCTCCCTCCCCGAGGCCTCCGAAGGGCCTTCGGAGACCGGCAGGACGGCCGTCTCGTCCGGACGGGGCGCCGGGGCCTCCTCACCCCCGTACGGCCCGTGGGGGGCCTCGTAGGGGCCCTCGGGGGAGACGGTCCCGCGCCCGGAGGGCCGCTCCTGGGGATACGACTGGGCCGGGGCGGATGAATTGTCCGGTACGTACGGATCGGCGGGCGCGTACGGGCCGGGCTGCGCATGCGCACCGGGCCGCGCGTGCGGCTCTGCGGGCGCGTACGGGTCGGCGTACGGCGGCCCGGCCTGCGGGTACGGCTCCGCGGGGGCGTACGTCCCCGGGGCCCCGTACGGGTCGGCGGGAGCCCCGTACCGCTCCGCGTGCGCGTACGGATCGGCGCCGGACGCGTACGGGTCGGCGGGGGCGTACGGGTCAGTGGGCCCGTAGGGGGCCGCCGGTCCGTGCGGCTGCGCCTCCGGCGCGTAACCGTCGCCCGGTACGTAACCGTTCCCCGACCCGTGCCCGCTCCCCTGCGCGTACCCGTCCCCGGGCGCGTATCCGCCCTCCGGTACGCGTCCGTCCTCCGGTATCGGCTCCTGCCCCGGCTCGTGCGCAGCCCGGAACCACGGCGAGCCCGTCGTCACGCGACGGCCTTGCCCACCACCGGCGCGAGCCCCGCCGACCGGCCGACCGCCCCCTCGTCCCCGCACTCCTCCAGCCAGTTGGCGAGCATCAGGTGGCCGTGCTCGGTGAGGACGGACTCGGGGTGGAACTGCACTCCCTCGACCGGGAGTTCGCGGTGCCGCAGGCCCATGATGATGCCGTCCTCGGTCCGCGCGGTGACTTCGAGCTCGGCGGGCAGGGCGGCGGGCTCGGCGGCCAGCGAGTGGTAGCGCGTCGCGGTGAACGGCGAGGGCAGGCCGGCGAAGACGCCCCGACCCTCGTGCGTGACGGGCGAGGTCTTGCCGTGCAGCAGCTCGGGCGCGCGGTCGACGACGCCGCCGTACGCCACGGCCATCGACTGCATGCCGAGGCAGACGCCGAAGACGGGCACGCCGGTCTCCGCGCAGTGCCGGACCATGTCGACGCAGACGCCGGCCTCCTCGGGCGTGCCGGGGCCGGGCGACAGGAGGACGCCGTCGAAGCCGTCCTGGGCGTGGCTCAGCTCGACCTCGTCGTTGCGCAGGACTTCGCACTCGGCGCCGAGCTGGTAGAGGTACTGAACGAGGTTGAAGACGAAGCTGTCGTAGTTGTCGACGACGAGAATTCGCGCGCTCACTGGCCGTCCACCGTCACATCGTTGAACGGAAGCAGCGGCTCCGCCCAGGGGAACACGTACTGGAAGAGGACGTAGACGATCGCGAGGACCAGCACGATGGAGATCAGCGCCCGCACCCACGCGTTGCCCGGCAGATGCCGCCAGATCCAGCCGTACATGACGTCGACCGCCCCTTCCGTTCGTTACGGGGACCAGAGTACGGGGCGAGGGGGCCGGGAGGGGCCGCCTGTCCAAAGCCTGTGGACAACGGGAGCCCGGGGACAACGGGCGGGCTCGCGAACGGGGTCCGGTCAGCCGACCGGCGTCGCGTGGTGGAGGTCCACCGTGCCCGCGTACCCGGGGAGGGTGACCGCCCGGTGCTCGTCGACCTTCCAGCCGAGCCCGTACGCCTTGACGTACAGCTGGTAGTTCCGGATCGCCGGGGAGTCGGCCAGCGCCCTGCTCAGCCGCCCCCGGTCACCCACGGCGGTGATCTTGTACGGCGGCGAGTAGACGCGGCCCTGGAGGATCAGGGTGTTGCCGACGCAGCGCACGGCGCTGGTGGAGATGAGCCGCTGGTCCATGACCCGGATGCCCTCGGCGCCGCCCTGCCAGAGGGCGTTGACCACGGCCTGGAGGTCCTGCTGGTGGATGACCAGGTCGTTGGCCTGCGGCTCGGGGTAGCCGGGGGCGGCCCGGGCGTCCGGCGGGGCGTCGTTGAGGGTGACGGTGAGGCCGGAGCCGGAGATCTCGGTGGTGCCGGCCGCCGCTTCGAGCGCCGCCAGTTCCTCGTCCTCCGCGCGCGTGGAGCCGTCGTCGCGGGAGGCGAGGGAGTCCACCTGGGAGCGGAGGGCGGCGGCGGTCTCGTCGAGTCCGGCGTTCTTGTGGCTGCGCTCCTCGATCAGGTCGGAGAGCCTGAGGAGGGAGGCGTCCGTGCGCAGGTTGGTGCCCTTGGCGGTGTTGAAGCTCGTGACGAAGATCAGACCGGCGAGGGCGAAAACGGCAAGGGTGAGCAGCCGGACGGGGCGCCACGTGGCACTGCGGCCCGGCCCTTCGGGAGTACCGGCGGAATTGCTCAACGTACCCTGATCCCCTTCGGTGCCGCGGAACCACTACGCTAACGGACGCCTGGAGGACGCGGACGTCCTCCTTCGTCACATCCCGGCGCCAGCCACAGTTCCCTGCGCGGTCACGCAGCGCATCGACAGGAGAGTCCCTCGTGCCGAAGTCACGTATCCGCAAGAAGGCCGACTTCACGCCTCCGCCCGCCAAGCAGGCCACGAACATCAAGCTGAACAACCGCAGCTGGGTGGCGCCGGTGATGCTGGCGCTGTTCGCCATCGGGCTGGTGTGGATCGTGGTCTTCTACGTCACCGACGGCACCATGCCGATCGAGTCGATCCGGAACTGGAACATCGTGGTGGGCTTCGGCTTCATCGCGGCCGGCTTCGGCGTCTCCACCCAGTGGAAGTAGCGGCGGCCCGGACTTCCACGGCCGGGGTCTCCACGGCTGCGGTCCAGCCGCCCACCGTGGCGTCCTAGCGTCCGCGGCGGGTGCCCGTCAAGCTCTCCCCTGAGTTTATCCACAGCGTTGTGCACAGCACTGGATAACTTACGAAGATCTGTGGATAACTCGCACCGGGTTGACGCCGGTATGACTGCGATCACCTTCGGCACGACGCGTCGCGCCCCTCGCCTCCCTGGGAAATCACCAGGTCAGAGGTGAGGGGCGCGTTCTTTTTCCCTGCTTTCCCCACAGCGTGGGGAGACCTCGCCACGCACTGTGGATAACTCTGGGGAAAGCTCGCCCGGAAGCTCATCCACAGCCCTGTGCGCTCAGGCGAGCGCGGCCGATCGGAAGAGCACGATCCCCAGGTCGAGCAGGAGAACCAGTCCACAGGCTGTGTACTGCACCAGGCTCCGGCGTGCCTTGGGCGCGTGCACCAGTGCGTACGTCACCAGGGCGCCGCCGACCAGGCCGCCGATGTGGGCCTCCCAGGAGATCCCCGGGCGGGTGAAGGTCAGCAGCAGGGACAGCGCCACGAAGAGGGCGACCGGCCGCATGTCGTGCCGTCGGCGGCGGGCGAGCACGACCCAGGCCCCGATCAGCCCGAAGACGATTCCGGAGGCGCCGAGCGAGAACTGGTTCTGCGGGGAGAGCAGATAGGCGAGCGCCGAGCCGGAGAGCCCGGAGAGCAGGATCAGGGCCGTGTACCGGATCCGGCCCAGTTCGGGTTCGACGATCCCGCCGATCACCCACAGCCCCAGCATGTTGAAGAGGAAGTGCGGGATCTCCTGGTGGAGGAAGGCGGAGGTCAGCAGCCGGTACCACTCGCCGTCCGCGACCCCGACCAGCTCGCCGGTCGGGAGGAAGGCGTACCCGATGAGCGCCAGGTCGTCGACGAGCCGGTCGCCCACCGCCTGGACGGCGACGAAGAGCATCAGGTTGATCGCGATGACGATCTTGGTGACGAAACGTTCGTCCGCGGCGATCCGGCCGCCCGCGAGCGTCCGGGGCTGGTTGGCGTCGGGGGCGTGACCGGTGCCCGAGCCGCCGCGTACGCAGTCGGGGCACTGGAAGCCGACGGAGGCGGAGACCATGCAATGCGGACAGATGGGCCTGTCGCAGCGGACGCAGCTGATGCCGGTCTCGGTCTCCGGGTGGCGGTAACAGCGCGGCAGACCGGGCTGCGAGTCCATGCGGGGGTCCCCGTCCCTTCCGGCTCAGCGCTTCTCGATCACCACGGACTCGAGGACCACGTCCCGGAGCGGACGCTCGGTGTGCGGATCGGTCGCGGTCCCCGCGATCGCGTCCACGACCTCCCGGCCCTTCTTGCCCACGACCTCGCCGAAGATCGTGTGCTTACGGTTCAGCCAGGTGGCGGGGGCGACGGTGACGAAGAACTGCGAGCCGTTGGTGCCGGGGCCGGCGTTGGCCATGGCGAGGAGGTAGGGGCGGTCGAAGAAGAGCTCCGGGTGGAACTCGTCGGCGAACGAGTAGCCGGGGTCGCCGGTGCCGTCGCCCAGCGGGTCGCCGCCCTGGATCATGAAGTCCTTGATGACCCGGTGGAAGACCGTCCCGTCGTAGAGCGGGTCCTTGGAGACCGCGCCGGTGGCCGGGTGCGTCCACTCGCGCTCGCCCGTCGCGAGCTCGACGAAGTTGCGGACCGTCTTCGGGGCGTGGAACGGCATGAGCCGCACCTCGATGTCGCCCAGGCTCGTCTTGAGGATCGCGTACAGCTGCTCGGCCACGGTCGCCTTCCGTCCACTTCGGGGCGCGTGATGTCACGCCTGACTCTGCAGTGAACGATCCTCGCATGCCCCGGATGCCCGCCCCACATGCCGGACCTGGATCCGGCGGGCATGATTTCGAAAAGGATGGAAAGGCGAAAACCCGACATCGCCACCGAGGAGGAGGAACCCCGTGACCCGCATGGACAGCGTGCGCTCCGCGACAGGTTCGGCCAAGGAGAGCGTCCTGCACGCCGCGGAAGCGGTGGCGCCCTACGCCGAGACGGCTCGGGACCAGGCCACGCACTACGCGCACGAGGCGCGGGAGGTCATCGCGCCCAAGCTCTCGAAGGCCGCCAAGCAGGCCCGTGCGCAGTACGACTCCCACGTCGCGCCGCGGGTGCCGCCGCGGGTCGACGCGGCCGCACAGCGTGCGGCGGTCAAGACCCGCCGGGCCGCCCGTCAGGCGGCCGACTACACCGCTCCGCGCGTCGAGAGCGCGGTCGCCGCGACCGGACCCGTCCTGGAGGAGGCCGGTGCGCGTTCCACGGCCGCCTGGGCCGCGCTGCGCGGTCAGGTGACGCCGAAGGACATCCGGAAGATCGTGAAGAAGCACGAGCGCCGGGCCAGGGCCGGGCGCCTCGCCAAGGGACTCGTGGTCCTCGGCGCGGTGGCCGGCGGCCTGTTCGCCGCCTGGAAGTGGTGGGACAAGCAGTCCAACCCCGACTGGCTGGTCGAGCCGCCCGCCGCCACCGAGGTGGACGAGGAGGTCACCGTACTGACGTCCGTCGACGGCAGTGGGTCCGTCCTCGACCCGGAGGTGGAGGCCAAGGAGACCGAGGCCAGGGCGGAGGCCGCCGAACTGGACGCCCAGGAGGCCGCCGAGCGCCGCGACGAGGGCCGCTGACCGGACGAGGCTCTCCCGCGGGTCCCGTGGGGCCCTGCCGGGTGGTCGTGCCGTACCGCGGTGCGGAGGCCCGCGGGGTGCTGCCGGGTGGCGCGGGTGGGTCTGGCGTCCCGGTGAGTCCGGATAGCGCCGGTATCCACATCTGCGTTTGTGTCTGCGTCTGCGTCTGCGTCTGCGTCCAGGTCTACGTCTACGTCTACGTCTGCTTCTACATCTGCGTCCATCGCATGGTGCCGGTTCGCCCCATGCGCCGACGCACGGTGGGTGAGGTGCGGGGAGTGCACGTCGTGGTCTCCCCGTGCCCTACGCCGCCGAAGCGAGCGCCAGCTCCGTCAGCGCGACCGGGTCGCTCTCGGCCGCGGCGGGCACGGACGACCGCTGGCGCGCGGTGGGGGAGGAACCGTGGGCCTCGGCGGCGATGCGCTGCTTGATGGTGGGCGGCAGGGACCGGTCCCCGGCGAGCGGCCACCGGTGCGCCCGCTGTGCCGGTACGGAGACGGAGGCGCGCTCCCCGACGGCGGTGGAGGCGGTCGCGGCGGCGGGAGCGGCGGGCGCGGTCGGCTCCTCGGGCTGCTGAACGGCGGGCTGCTGGGCCGCGGCGGCGGTGCCCGCCAGGCCGACGGAGGCGAGCAGGGCGAAGAGGACGGAGATGAAGGCGGCCCAGAACTGCTTGACCTTGGCGGTGGCCATGATCCCTCACTTTCGTGATGTTCTCGGATGGTTCATTTCGGGTTGCGCGCTTTACATACCTTCCTCATGATGTGCCTGCGCCCCGGAATGGCACGGAGCGACGCCGCCCGCGCGCAGTTCTTCGGATGAACACCACTCGTACGGATCAGCGGGCGCGCTCCGCCCACCGCACGGCGGGCCCCGTCGCCGCCCCCGCGACCAGGAAGACCCCGCCTAGGAGCAGCCATCCGGGCACGCCCCGGCCGATGAGCAGCGTGGTGACGAGCAGGGGCCCGAGGGTGCGGGCGACGGGGACGCCGGAGCCGTAGAAGCCCTGGTACTGGCCGATCCGGTCGGCGGGGGCCAGCGCGAAGCCGATCTGCCACGCGCCCGCGGAGTGCCGCATCTCGGCGAGGACCTGGAGCACGGCCCCGAGGACGAGCACCGCCACCGCGGCCCCCGCCGCTCCGGCCCCGGCGCCACCGCCCGACCCCGGCAGCGCTCCTGACAGCGCGAAGACCGCGCACGCGGCGCACATGACCGCACCCGACCACCGCACGGCCCGCGCGGCCGTGGCGAGGTCCGTCACGGACCGGGCGGCACGGACCTGGAAGAGCATCACCACACCGGTGTTGAGGACGAAGAGCGCCGACACGGCCCAGCCGGGCGCCGCCGTCCGCTCCACGATCCACAGCGGCAGGGCGAGGCTGAGGAGCGGCATCCGCAGCAGCATCAGGGCGTTGAGGAGGGCGAGGAGCGCGTACGGCCGGTCCCGCAGCACCGCGAGCCCCGGTCCGCCGCCCGCCGACCCCGGGCCGGTCGTCGTCGCCGCCGTCCCCGAGGGCAGCCGGCCCAGGATCAGCGCGCAGGCCAGGAACGCGACCGCGTCCAGCGCGAAGACGGAGAGGTACGCGGTCCGCGTCCCGGCGTGCAGCGCGAGCCCGCCGAGCGCGGCCCCCACGGCCAGCCCGCCGTTGAGGACGGCCTGGAGCCGGGCGAGCACCCGCGTCCGCGCGGCCGGCCCGACGAGCCCGGCGAGCAGGGCCTGCCGGGCGGCGGCGAGACCGCTCTGCGCCGCGGCGTACACGACGGCCGCGCAGAGGAACGGCACGAAGGAGCGCACGACCAGGAAGGACGCGACGGACACGGCGGTGGTCAGGGCGAGCAGGACGGCGGTCCCGCGCGGCCCCCGCCGGTCGGCCAGATGCCCCAGCGGCACCCCGGCGACCGATCCGACGGCCCAGGCGACCGCGAGCCCGGCCCCGATCTGCGGCGCGGAGAGCCCGACGATCCGGGTGAAGTAGAGCGCCGAGGAGACGTAGAAGGCCCCGTCCCCGACCGCGTTGACGAACTGCGCGACCACCAGCGCGCGGGGCGCGCCCCCGCCCGCCGCTCCTCCGCCCCAGTACGCCCCCTCCACGCGCGCGTGCCCGCCGCCCTCACGCGCGTGCCCACCACCCCCGCGCGCGTACCGCTCCGCCGTGTCCGTCCGCTCCCGCGCGCCCGACTCGTTCGCCATGGACACGACGCTAGAACCGAGTGGCCCGCCCCTCCTGGTCCATTGGAGGTCCGTCCGTATGGGCCACTTTCCCCTCGATCACCCAGCGCCACGGCCCCGCACCCGCCGCCCGCCCGCCGTCCCGGGCCCCGGGAAACACGAAAGACCCCCCTGGCCCGCGCTTCCGCAGGTCAGGGGGGTCCGTCCGGAGTGGAGCCTAGGGGAGTCGAACCCCTGACATCTGCCATGCAAAGACAGCGCTCTACCAACTGAGCTAAGGCCCCGGAACGAGGACAGCGTACCGGGTCACCCCCCATGTCCGGCAAAAGGATTGGGACTCCCGGTCCGCGACCACGCTCCGTAAGATGCTGACCGAGGTTCGCAGTGGCGAACCGCAGGGATGGGGAGAAGTGATGGACGCAGCGCAGCAGGAAGCCACGGCCAGAGCCAGAGAGCTTCAGCGCAGTTGGTACGGGGAGCCGCTGGGGGCGCTCTTCCGTCGGCTGATCGACGATCTCGGGCTCAACCAGGCCAGGCTCGCGGCCGTGCTCGGGCTCTCCGCGCCCATGCTGTCCCAGCTGATGAGCGGCCAGCGGGCGAAGATCGGCAACCCGGCCGTCGTCCAGCGCGTCCAGGCCCTCCAGGAGCTCGCCGTGCAGGTCGCCGACGGCAGCGTCAGCGCCGCCGAGGCCACGGACCGGATGGAGGAGATCAAGAAGTCGCAGGGCGGCTCCGTCCTCACCGGCTCGGGCCAGACCGGCACCGCCTCCGGCGCCCCGACCGTGCGCCGGGTGGTCCGCGAGATCCAGTCCCTGCTGCGCTCCGTCGCGGCCGCGGGCGACATCATCGACGCCGCCGACTCCCTCGCCCCGGCCCACCCGGAACTGGCAGAGTTCCTCAGGGTGTACGGCGCCGGGCGCACCGCGGATGCGGTCGCCCACTACGAGTCGCACCAGAACTGACGGGCCCGGCGGCCGGCCGGGACCGCGGAGAGACGAAGCGACGGGGAGCGGGCGCAGCACGATGGGTGAGGTCTTCGCCGGGCGGTACGAGCTGATCGACCCGATCGGACGGGGCGGGGCGGGCGCGGTGTGGCGGTCCTGGGACCACCGGCGCCGCCGCTACGTGGCGGCCAAGGTGCTCCTGCAGAGCGACGCCCACACCCTGCTCCGCTTCGTCCGCGAGCAGGCGCTGCGGATCGACCATCCGCACGTCCTCGCCCCGGCCAGCTGGGCCGCCGACGACGACAAGGTCCTCTTCACCATGGACCTGGTGGCCGGCGGCTCCCTGGCCCACGTCATCGGGGACTACGGCCCGCTGCCGCCCCGGTTCGTCTGCGTCCTCCTCGACCAGCTGCTCTCGGGCCTGGCCGCGGTGCACGCCGAGGGGGTCGTCCACCGGGACATCAAGCCGGCCAACATCCTCCTGGAGGTCACCGGGACCGGGCGGCCGCACCTGCGGCTCTCCGACTTCGGCATCTCCATGCGCAAGGGCGAGCCCCGGCTCACGGAGACCAACTACGTCGTGGGGACGCCCGGCTACTTCGCGCCCGAGCAGCTCCTCGGCGCCGAACCGGACTTCACCGCCGACCTGTTCGCCGTCGGCCTGGTCGCCCTCTACCTGCTCCAGGGGCGCAAGCCGGACTCCCAGGCCCTGGTCGAGCACTTCCTCACGCACGGCACCCCGGGCGCCCCCGAGGGCATGCCCGAGCCCCTGTGGCAGGTGCTCGCCGGACTGCTCCAGCCCGACCCGCAGGCCCGCTTCCGTACGGCCACGGGGGCGCGCAAGGCGCTGAGCGCAGCCGTCGAGCTGCTGCCCGAGCCGACCGCCGCCGAGGAGCCGGTCGAGATCTTCGACCAGCTCGGCCCCCTGCCGCCCGGCTTCGGTCCCGAAGGCCCCGCGAGCCCCAAGAACCACGCGGACCACACAGGCCACACGAGCCCCGCACAGGACGGCCAGGACGGCCAGGACGGCCAGGAAGGTCAAGACGGCCGGGCCCCCGCCACGACCGCCGACCAGGGCACCCCCACGGCCACCGACCCGGGCCGCCCCCTCCCCCCGCCCGTACCGCCGCGGAACCTCCCCCCGCACCCGGCCGCGCCGGTCACCCCGCCCCCGTCCCACCCCTCCGAGACGGGCAGCTTCCATCTGCCTCCGCCGGTCGCGCAGCCGGCCCCCTCCCCTTCCCCCTCCTACGGCCCGGCGCCCTCCCCGGCGGCACCGTACGGTCAGGTCCCGTACGGGCCGGCCCCCACCAGCCCGTACACCGCTCCTCCCGCCCGGGCCCCCGGCCCCTACGGGTACCCGCAGCCGATGACGGCCCCCGTGCCCGCCCCCGTACGCCGACCGGGACCGCCCCCGAAGGTCGCGGTCCCGGTGCTCCTGCTCGCGCTCGTCTGCCTCGCGGTCGGCTTCTGGGCCCTCACTCAGCTCTGAGGGTCTGCAGGGGTCACGCCGTCCGCCGTCGCGCCACCAGCGTCCACGCGCCGAGGCCGAGGAGCAGCACCGTCCCGGTGCCGAGCCCGGCCGCGGCGACCAGCCGCATGGTGTCGCCGCGCTCCGCCTCCTCGTCCGCCTGCGCCCCGCTGGACCCCTTCTCGGCCGCCTCCTTGTCGCCGGCGGTCACGGCGAACGGGCCGGGGTCCCCGTCGTACCCGGGTCCGGGCTTCGCCGCGTTCAGCACGTTCACCCGCAGCGTCAGCGGCACCGGCCCGTCGCCGTACTCCTTGGCGATCTCCGGGCTGAGCGTGGCCGACAGGTAGTACCAGCCGGCGAACCGCATCCCGCTCGTCGCCTCGTTGTACGCGGTGCGGTTCTCGTGCGCCACCGGCCGCTGCGGGCCGAGCGCCAGCGTCGTCTGCTTCCCGCTGTAGCCGACGGTCCCGTCGTCGACGTGGCCGAGCGCCGGGTTGGCGAGGGAGAGCACCAGCGCGTTGGAGACGTAGTCGTCGCCCGCGGTGCTGCTGCCCAGCTCGGCGGTGGCGAAGAGCTGCTGTCCCCAGTCGAGGGGGACCCGGTAGAAGAGGGTCTGTCCCGGCCGGATGTCGGACCGCCACTCGCCCCGCGTCAGCGAGGCCGCGTCGTAGACCCCCGAGCCGCCCTGCCGGGTCTTCGGCTCGCCCGTCAGGGGCGCGGGCGTGGCGGACGGCCAGGCCTCCGGGAGCTCGGTCGGCCCCGCCTTCTTCAGGAGCGGCTCGGTCAGGTGCCGGATCTCCAGGTCCCAGGCGGCCGGGTCGGAGCCCGCCTTCGTGGTGCGCTCGACGAGCACGTAGTAGTTGCCCGGCTTCTGGCAGCCGGAGCCGTCCGGGTTCACGACGCGGCGGGCGTACGCGGTGAGGGGGCGGGTGTACCGGGCCGGGGAGAAGCCGGTCTGCTGGTAGCCGCACTCGGTGCCGGAGTCGTCCTGGATGCTGACCTTGAACCCGTCGCCGTAATCGACCTTGCCGCCGGGCTTGGGGACGGCGACCGCGGAGACGTACGTGTTCCGCTTTCCGTCGAGGACGATCCGGTAGTAGACCTTGCCGTCCTTCTCCAGCGTGTCGCGGTAGGTCTGCCCGGCCTTCAGTTCCCGCGCGTACGAGCTGGAGTCGGCGCCCCGGACCTGCTGGGCGGTGGCGTCGAAGGCGTACGGCGGAAGGGCCTCCCCGTCGGCGGCCCGGGCCTGGGCGGGCGGCCCCGCCACCGTGCCCACCGCCGCTGCGGCCGCGATCAGGGCCCCCGCCCTCCTGCCGGTGCCGGCCCGCTTCTTCACGCGCTCCCCCTCATCGCTTCCTCTTCACGTGGGCAAGCAACATATTCGCCCAGGCAAACCGCCGACAGGGCCGGGCGGGATCCGGACGGCCCCGGAACAGAGCGAAGCCCCGGCCCGCTGGTGCGCGGCCGGGGCTTCACCCACAGACGGTCTTCGTCTCAGACACCCGAACCTGCGGGCACGGAGTCGGTCGCCTCCGTCCACAGATCCTGCTCGGCGCGATCCGCCTGGATCTGGCGGTACACGAGGAGCCCGCCGATGGCGGCCAGTGCGACCAGGAGAAGCTTCTTCACCGCGCGACCTCGTCTTTCGTTGACGTAGGAGACTTCTGACGCCCACTCTACACATCGACCGATACCGATCGGTGACCTGTGCGAGGTTCAAACCCACGACGTCCCCGATTCACCCCGGGGAAAACGAAATCGACCCGGACGAATGAACCGTCCGGGTCGATCGAAAAGTGGGGCTAACAGGATTTGAACCTGTGGCCTCATCCTTATCAGGGATGCGCTCTAACCAACTGAGCTATAGCCCCGCCGCGCTCTGCGGTGTGTGTCCCGCGCGCTGACTCCTGAAGATTAGCGCACGTGGGGGCCAGTCCCAAAATCCGTTCCCGGGACCGGCCCCGCGCGTCCCTCTCGCCTACTACTCGTCCTCGGCCAGCGTCAGCTCGACACCGCCCACGAAACCGGCCGACAGGTTGTAGATGAACGCGCCCAGCGTCGCCAAGGCGGTCATCAGGACCACGTCGATCACCGCGATCACCGAGGTGAACATCAGCACCCGCGGCAGCGACAGGAACGACTGCAGGTCGAAGCCGTTGGACTCGTTCGAGCCCGTGGCCTCGCTGATCGTCCCGCCGACCGTCGAGAAGACGCCCATGGCGTCCATGACCATCCACAGCACCGCCGCGGCCACGACCGTGCAGATGCCGAGCGCGATGGAGAGCAGGAAGCTCACCTTCATCACCGACCACGGGTCGGCCTTCGCCACCCGCAGCCGGGCCTTGCGCGTCCGGGGCGTCGTGCGCGCGCCCGTACGGGGCCGGCGCACGGCCCCGGTCTGGCCGCCCGCCGTGCCGCCCGTCGTCGGGGCGCCGTAGGCCTGCGGCGGGTGGTACGGCCCGCTCGCCTGCCCACCGGCGCGCTCGCCGGGCAGCGGCCCGTTGTAGCTCTCGTACGAGGGCTGCTGCCCCCGAGTGTCCGTCACCGCAACCCCCTGGGAGTTCGTGGCGGAACCACGGGCGCCGTTCGCGCCGGCCCCTGCAGAAGAAGCTCCGGCGGCCGCCGATCCGGCGCCCGTGGCTCCACTCACGCTCTTACTCCTCGTGCTCCCCGGCCGAGGACTCCGTGCCCTCGGCTGTCCCGCCCTCGACCACCTCGGTCTCGGACACCTCGACGACGCCCTCGGCCTCGTCGGCGTCGTCGACCTCGTCGTCGCCGCCGGCCTCGGCGTTCCGCGCGATGCCGACGACGGCGTCGCGCTTGCCCAGGTTGATCAGCTGGACGCCCATGGTGTCACGGCCGGTCTCCCTGACTTCGTTGACTCGCGTACGAATCACACCGCCGGACAGCGTGATGGCGAGGATCTCGTCCGTCTCCTCGACCACCAGCGCGCCCACGAGCGAGCCGCGGTCCTCCACGATCTTGGCGGCCTTGATGCCGAGGCCGCCACGGCCCTGGACGCGGTACTCGTCGACGGGGGTGCGCTTCGCGTACCCGCCGTCGGTCGCGGTGAAGACGAACGTACCGGGCCGGACGACATTCATCGAGAGCAGTTCGTCGTCCTCGCGGAAACTCATGCCCTTGACACCCGAAGTGGCGCGTCCCATCGGACGCAGCGCGTCGTCCGTGGCGGTGAAGCGGATCGACTGCGCCTTCCTGCTGATGAGCAGCAGGTCGTCCTCGGCGGAGACCAGCTCGGCGCCGATCAGCTCGTCGTCCTCGCCGTTGTCCAGCTCGCGCAGGTTGATCGCGATGACGCCGCCGGAGCGGGGCGAGTCGTAGTCCTTCAGCGCGGTCTTCTTCACCAGGCCGGCCTTGGTGGCGAGCACCAGGTACGGCGCGGCCTCGTAGTCGCGGACCGCCAGGATCTGGGCGATCTGCTCGTCCGGCTGGAAGGCGAGGAGGTTGGCCACGTGCTGGCCGCGGGCGTCCCGGCCGGCGTCCGGCAGCTCGTACGCCTTGGCCCGGTAGACCCGGCCCTTGTTGGTGAAGAAGAGCAGCCAGTGGTGGGTGGTGGAGACGAAGAAGTGGTCGACGATGTCGTCCTGCTTCAGCTTCGTGCCCCGGACGCCCTTGCCGCCGCGCTTCTGCGAGCGGTAGTCCTCGGTCTTCGTCCGCTTCACGTAGCCGCCGCGCGTGATGGTGACGACGATGTCCTCCTCGGCGATCAGGTCCTCGATGGACATGTCGCCGTCGAAGGGCACGAGCTTGGAGCGGCGGTCGTCGCCGAAGCGCTCGACCAGCGCGGCCAGCTCCTCGCTGACGATCGTCCGCTGCTTCTCGGGCGAGGCCAGGATCGCGTTGTACTCGTCGATCTTCGCCTGGAGTTCGTCGTGCTCGGCGACGATCTTCTGGCGCTCCAGGGCGGCGAGCCGGCGGAGCTGCATCTCCAGGATCGCGTTGGCCTGGATCTCGTCGATGCTCAGCAGGTCCATCAGGCCGGTGCGGGCGACCTCGACCGTGTCGCTGCGCCGGATCAGCGCGATGACCTCGTCGATCGCGTCCAGGGCCTTGAGGAGGCCGCGCAGGATGTGGGCGCGCTCCTCGGCCTTGCGCAGCCGGAAGCGGGTCCGGCGGACGATGACCTCGATCTGGTGCGTCACCCAGTGGCGGATGAATGCGTCGAGCGAGAGGGTGCGCGGCACGCCGTCGACGAGCGCCAGCATGTTGGCGCCGAAGTTCGACTGGAGGTCGGTGTGCTTGTACAGGTTGTTCAGGACGACCTTGGCGACGGCGTCGCGCTTGAGCACGATGACCAGGCGCTGGCCGGTCCGGGACGAGGTCTCGTCGCGGACGTCGGCGATGCCGCCGATCTTGCCGTCCTTCACCAGGTCGGCGATCTTCTGCGCGAGGTTGTCCGGGTTGGTCTGGTACGGCAGCTCCGTGACCACCAGGCACTGGCGGTTCTGGATCTCCTCGACCTCGACGACCGCGCGCATCGTGATGGAGCCGCGACCGGTGCGGTACGCCTCCTCGATGCCCTTGCGGCCGACGACGAGCGCGCCGGTGGGGAAGTCGGGGCCCTTGATCCGCTCGATGAGCGCGTCGAGCAGCTCCTCGTGGCCGGCCTCGGGGTTGGCCAGGTACCACTGGGCGCCCTCGGCGACCTCGCGCAGGTTGTGCGGCGGGATGTTGGTCGCCATGCCGACGGCGATGCCGGCCGAGCCGTTGACCAGCAGGTTCGGGAACCGGGCCGGGAGGACCGTCGGCTCCTGGTTGCGGCCGTCGTAGTTGTCCTGGAAGTCGACGGTCTCCTCGTCGATGTCCCGGACCATCTCCATCGACAGCGGCGCCATCTTGCACTCGGTGTAGCGCATGGCGGCGGCCGGGTCGTTGCCCGGGGAGCCGAAGTTGCCGTTGGAGTCGACCAGCGGCAGCCGCATCGACCAGGGCTGGGCGAGGCGGACGAGCGCGTCGTAGATCGAGGTGTCGCCGTGCGGGTGGTACGTGCCCATGACGTCACCGACGACGCGGGCGCACTTGTAGAAGCCCTTCTCCGGCCGGTACCCGCCGTCGTACATCGCGTAGAGCACGCGCCGGTGGACGGGCTTGAGGCCGTCCCGCACGTCGGGCAGCGCGCGGGACACGATGACGGACATCGCGTAGTCGAGGTACGAGCGCTGCATCTCGGTCTCGAGCCCGACGGGCTCGATCCGCAGCACGGGCTCCTGCTCTTCGGTGGTGCCGGAGGTGTTTTCGTCGGCCATTGCTGGTCGTCAGTCCTTTCGTACGGTCAGCTGAGACCGACTCAGATGTCGAGGAAGCGAACGTCCTTGGCGTTCCGCTGGATGAACGAGCGGCGTGCCTCGACGTCCTCGCCCATCAGCACCGAGAACAGGTCGTCGGCCTGGGCCGCGTCGTCCAGGGTCACCTGGCCGAGCACGCGGTGCTCGACGTCCATGGTGGTGACGCGCAGCTCCTCGGCGTTCATCTCGCCGAGGCCCTTGAAGCGCTGGATCGAGTCCTCGCGGATCCGCTTGCCGTTCTGCTTGCCGAGCTCGACGAGCGCGTCCCGCTCGCGGTCCGAGTAGGCGTACTCGAAGTCGTCCCGGCCCCACTTGATCTTGTAGAGCGGCGGGCGGGAGAGGTAGACGTGACCGGCCTCGACCAGCGGGCGCATGAAGCGGAAGAGGAAGGTCAGCAGCAGGGTGTTGATGTGCTGGCCGTCGACGTCGGCGTCCGCCATCAGGATGATCTTGTGATAGCGGAGCTTCTCGATGTCGAAGTCCTCGTGCACGCCGGTGCCGAAGGCGGAGATCAGCGCCTGGACCTCGGTGTTCTGCAGGATCTTGTCGATGCGGGCCTTCTCGACGTTCAGGATCTTGCCGCGGATCGGCAGGATGGCCTGGTACATCGGGTTGCGGCCGGACTTGGCCGAGCCGCCGGCGGAGTCGCCCTCGACGATGAAGATCTCGCACTTGGAGGGGTCGTTCGACTGGCAGTCGGAGAGCTTGCCCGGCAGGGAGGCCGACTCCAGGAGGCCCTTGCGGCGTGTCAGGTCGCGCGCCTTGCGGGCGGCCACGCGCGCGGTGGCGGCCTGGATGCCCTTGCGGATGATGTCCGCGGCCTCGTTCGGGTTGCGGTCGAACCAGTCCGTCAGGTGCTCGTGGACGACCTTCTGCACGAAGGTCTTCGCCTCGGTGTTGCCGAGCTTGGTCTTCGTCTGGCCCTCGAACTGCGGCTCGCCGAGCTTGACCGAGATGATCGCGGTCAGACCCTCGCGGATGTCGTCGCCGGTGAGGTTGTCGTCCTTCTCGCGGAGCAGCTTCTTGTCGCGCGCGTACTTGTTGACCAGCGTGGTCAGCGCGGCGCGGAAGCCCTCCTCGTGCGTACCGCCCTCGTGGGTGTGGATCGTGTTCGCGAAGGAGTACACGCCCTCGCTGTACGAGGAGTTCCACTGCATCGCGATCTCGACCGAGAGCATGCGCTCCTTGTCCTCGGCCTCGATGTCGATGACGGTGGGGTTGATCAGCTCGCCCTTGCGCGAGTTGAGGTACTTCACGAAGTCGACGATGCCGCCCTCGTAGTGGTACGTCACCGTGCGGGCGGCCGGCTCGGCGGCGGCCTCGGCGTCCGGGTCGTCGGCGCCGACCGTGGCCTTCGCGGACTCGCGCTCGTCGGTGAGCGTGATGGTGAGGCCCTTGTTGAGGAAGGCCATCTCCTGGAAACGGCGCGAGAGCGTCTCGAAGGAGTACTCGGTCGTCTCGAAGATGTCCGGGTCGGACCAGAAGGTCACCGACGTGCCGGTCTCCGAGGTCGCCTCGTGCTGGGCGAGCGGGGCGGTCGGGACGCCCATCTTGTAGTCCTGCGTCCAGCGGTGGCCGTCCGTCTTGATCTCGACGGCGACCTTGGTGGACAGGGCGTTCACGACGGAGACGCCGACGCCGTGCAGACCGCCGGAGACGGCGTAGCCGCCGCCGCCGAACTTGCCGCCCGCGTGCAGCACGGTCAGCACGACCTCGACGGCCGGCTTGCCCTCGGAGGCCACGATGCCCACCGGGATGCCGCGGCCGTTGTCGACGACGCGGACGCCGCCGTCGGGCAGGATCGTCACGTCGATGGTGTCGGCGTGGCCGGCCAGGGCTTCGTCGACCGAGTTGTCGACGACCTCCTGCACCATGTGGTGCAGACCGCGCTCACCGGTCGAGCCGATGTACATGCCAGGGCGCTTGCGCACGGCATCCAGGCCCTCGAGGACTTGGATGTTGCTGGCGGTGTACTGGTTGTTCTCGTTGGGGTTGCCGGAATCGGCCACGAAGCGCCCTTTCTGGCACAGCACAGGCCGTTCTCCGGGCATACGGGAGCGGCTGCGTCGTTCGACATGTTCCGCAGGGTGGCGGGATTGTCTCCAGTCTACCGGTAGCTCGGACACTCATGGGGGTTTGCCGGTGCCTGAGTCCGCATGTGCCGCCCTGAGCGGGAGCGAGACGACTCCCCATATCCGGACAGGGGCTCCAGGGCCCCCTGACGGCCACCCAGCGCTTCGAGCCGTAGCGCGGCGTGGGCGCCGGGGGCGAACGTTGTCAAAGAACGATCGCCCGCGCCGGGGGTACGCACTCCGCCCCGCTACGGGCATGCGTTCCGCCGGGGCGTGGGGTCCCCCCGGGCGAAGCCTGGGGGGAGGGTGGGCACAACGCCATGCGCACGGCGCCCTCCCCTAGTACCCGCACCACGAGAACGAGGCCCCCGAAGGACCCGCACATATATGGAGTACCGGCCACCGAGAACCCGGTCAGCCCGGCGCCCTAGCCGTACGTGTCGCCGGGCCCCACCGACCCCGGCGCCCGCAGCGGCCCGTACCCCCGCCGCGGTGTCCCGGGCCCCAGGACCTTGATCATCCGCACCGTCCCGTGCCCCAGGTCCTCGTTGAGCCGGGCGACCAGCCTCGGCGCGAGGAGCCGCAGCTGCGTGGCCCACGCGGTCGAGTCGCACTGCACGGTCAGCACCCGTACGTCCGGGTCGTCGTCGAACTTCACCGGTACGCAGTGCTTCGCCAGGTCCTCGCCGACCATCTGCGGCCAGCGGCCCATGACCCCGCCGACCGCCGCCGGCGTCTCCCAGCCCCGCTCGGTGATCAGCCGGTTGATCGCGGCACCGAGCGCCATCGGGTCGCGTCCGTCGGCGCGCGCGCCGGAGCGCAGCCCGCCGCCGCGCCGGGCCTGCTTCTTCTGCTGCGCGGCCGCGCCCCGCGCCTTCGCCTGCTCCTTGGCGGCGCGCAGCGCGACCCGGGCGAGGTCGACGCCCGAGGGCTCGGGCGCCGAGGCTCCGGGGGCCGCGGCACTGTCCACAGGCTGGGGACGGTTTTCCTCGCTCATGCGCGCTCCACGGTCATACGCGTTCCACCGCCCCGCCGGCCACCGCGTACCGCGCCCCCGCCAGGACGTCCGGCACGTCGTCGTCCACGGCGGCCGTCACCAGGACCTGCTCGCCGTGCGCCACCAGCTCCGCGAGCCGCTCGCGCCGGCGCGCGTCCAGCTCGGCGAAGACGTCGTCGAGGACGAGCACCGGCTCGTTGCCCTCGGCCCGCAGCAGGTCGTACGAGGCGAGCCGCAGCGCGAGCGCGTACGACCAGGACTCGCCGTGGCTCGCGTACCCCTTCGCCGGCAGGTCCCCGAGCTTGAGCAGCAGTTCGTCCCGGTGCGGTCCGACGAGTGTGACGCCCCGCTCGATCTCCTGCTTGCGCACCTCGGCGAGGGCGGCGAGCACCTGCTCGTACAGCTCCTCGCGGGTGCTCCCCGGGCCCGGCGCGGAGGGCCGGTACTCCAGCAGAATCGGTCCGCCTCCGGGCGCGAGCTGTTCGTACGCCTTGTCCGCGAGCGGCTGCAGTACGCCGATGAGGTCGAGCCGCTGGGCGAGCAGTTCGGCGCCGGCCCGCGCCAGGTGCTGGTCCCAGACGTCCAGGGTCGACAGGTCCATGGCCCGGCCGCCGTGCCGCCGGGCCATCGCGGCCGACTTCAGGAGCGTGTTGCGCTGCTTGAGCACGCGCTCGTAGTCGGCGCGCACGCCCGCCATGCGCGGCGAGCGCGCCGTGATCAGCTCGTCGAGGAAGCGCCGGCGCTCGCCGGGATCGCCCTTCACCAGGGCGAGGTCCTCGGGCGCGAACAGCACGGTCCGTACGATGCCCAGTACGTCACGCGGTCTGACCTGCGAGGACCTGTTGATGCGGGCGCGGTTGGCCCGGCCCGGGTTGAGCTCCAGCTCGATCAGTTGGGAGCGCTCGCCCTGGGTGACGGCGGCCCTGATCACCGCGCGCTCCGCGCCCATCCGCACGAGCGGGGCGTCGGAGGCGACGCGGTGGCTGCCGAGGGACGCGAGGTAGCCGACGGCCTCGACCAGGTTGGTCTTGCCCTGGCCGTTCGCGCCCACGAACGCGGTGACGCCCGGGTCGAGCGGGACCTCGACCCGGGCGTAGGAGCGGAAGTCGGCCAGCGACAGATGCGTGACGTGCATGGTTGGGCGCCGACCTTCCCCGGCTGCTGCGCACCGCCGGGTGCACAGCCTGTGGATTACTTGTTCTTCTCGACCGCGTGGCCGCCGAACTGGTTGCGCAGCGCGGCGATCATCTTCATCTGCGGGGAGTCGTCCTGGCGCGAGGCGAACCGCGCGAACAGGGAGGCGGTGATCGCGGGCAGCGGCACGGCGTTGTCGATGGCGGCCTCGACGGTCCACCGGCCCTCGCCGGAGTCCTGGGCGTAGCCCCGCAGTCCCTCCAGGTGCTCGTCCTCGTCCAGGGCGTTGACGGCCAGGTCGAGCAGCCAGGAGCGGATGACCGTGCCCTCCTGCCAGGAGCGGAAGACCTCGCGCACGTCGGTGACGGAGTCGACCTTCTCCAGGAGCTCCCAGCCCTCGGCGTAGGCCTGCATCATCGCGTACTCGATGCCGTTGTGGACCATCTTCGCGAAGTGGCCGGCGCCGACCTTGCCCGCGTGGACCGAGCCGAAGTCGCCCTCGGGCTTGAGCGCGTCGAAGATCGGCTGGACCTTCGCCACGTTCTCGGCGTCGCCGCCGTACATCAGCGCGTAGCCGTTCTCCAGGCCCCAGACGCCGCCGGACACGCCGCAGTCGACGAAGCCGATGCCCTTGGCGGCCAGCTCCTCGGCGTGCTTCTCGTCGTCCGTCCAGCGCGAGTTCCCGCCGTCCACGACGACGTCGCCGGGGGAGAGCAGGTCGGCCAGCTCGTCGATGGTGGACTGGGTCGCGGCACCGGCCGGGACCATGACCCACACGACGCGCGGGCCCTTGAGCTCGGCCACGAGCTCTTCGAGGCTGTGGACATCGGCGAGGTCCGGGTTGCGGTCGTATCCGATGACGGTGTGGCCTGCGCGGCGAATGCGCTCGCGCATGTTGCCGCCCATCTTGCCGAGACCGACGAGACCGAGCTCCATCAGATGATTCCTTAAGCGTCGTGTGCGGTTCGTACCCGCGTCCGAGCCTACGCCCGGACGCGGGTGCACACCTGTGGGGTCGGCCGCTCAGGCGACGCCCCCACGAAGGCCCCGGAGCAAGGCATCAGCCGCTGAGGCGCACCGGCATGATCAGGTACTTGTAGGCCTCGTCCGCCTCGGCGTCCACGGCGGGCTTGCCGCTGAGCAGCGCCGGCTTGGTGGAGGTCGTGAAGGAGAGCTGGGCGACCGGGGAGTCGATCGCGCTCAGGCCGTCGAGCAGGAAGGTCGGGTTGAAGGCGATCGAGATGTCGTCGCCCTCCAGCTGCGCGTCGACCCTCTCCACAGCCTGTGCGTCGTCGCTGGAGCCCGCCTCCAGGATCAACACGCCCTGCTCGAAGCTCAGCCGGACCGGGGTGTTGCGCTCGGCGACCAGGGCCACGCGCTTGACGGCCTCGACGAAGGGGGCGGTCTCGATCACCGCGACCGAGTTGAACTCGGTGGGGAAGAGCGTCCGGTACTTCGGCAGGTCGCCCTCGAGGAGGCGGGTGGTGGTGCGGCGGCCCGCGCCCTCGAAGCCGATCAGGCCCTCGCCCTTGCCGGAGCCGGAGAGCGCCAGGGTGACCGTGTCGCCGCTGGTGAGCGCCTTGGCGGTGTCCAGGAGGGTCTTCGCGGGCACCAGGGCGACCGCGGAGGCGTCCGGGGACTCCGGCTTCCACAGGAACTCGCGGACCGCGAAGCGGTAGCGGTCGGTGGAGGCCAGGGTGACCGTGTCGCCCTCGATCTCGATGCGCACGCCGGTGAGGACGGGCAGCGTGTCGTCGCGGCCGGCGGCGATGGCCACCTGCGCGGCGGCGGAGGCGAAGACCTCGCCGGGGACGGTGCCCGTAGCGGTGGGCATCTCCGGCAGCGCCGGGTACTCCTCCACAGGCAGGGTGTGGAGGGTGAAGCGGGAGGAGCCGCAGACCACGGTCGCCCGTACACCGTCTGTGGAGATCTCCACGGGACGGTTGGGGAGGGCGCGGCAGATGTCGGCGAGCAGGCGGCCGGAGACGAGGACGGTGCCGTCCTCCTCGACCTCCGCCTCGACCGAGACCCGCGCGGAGACCTCGTAGTCGAAGCTCGAGAAGCTCAGGGCGCCGTCCTCGGCCTTCAGCAGAAGGCCCGCGAGTACGGGCGCCGGCGGACGGGCCGGGAGGCTGCGGGCCACCCAGGCCACCGCCTCCGCGAGTACATCGCGCTCCACCCGGATCTTCACCGGAACCGCCTCCTGCTTGTTGCTGGCTCTTCGTCGACTGCGGGAACCAGTCTGACGTACGCCACCGACACTCGGTGCTGCTCGGGGTCAAGTCGGGACGAGGGGCGTTCGGGGCTCCGGCGCCGAGTTGTGCACAGGCCCCACTTCAAAGCGGATTCCGAGCTAACTCTAGGTGGGAGTAGTAGTAGGGCCTGTGGAAACCGTGGATAACCCCGTCCACGCAGGTCAGACCCAGTTTTTTATCCACCGTGCCTGTGGGTGGAACCGGTGGAAAACCAGGTGTCTCTGTGGACACCCGAAAGTTCTGCACACCCCGTACACAGGACACAGGGAGTTCTCCCCAGCGTCGTCCCCAGCTTTACCCGGGTTCCCCACAGCCCAACCGTCTCCCTTGGTGTGACGCCTTTCACTCCACGGGGTGAGGACGGGTGTTTCGTTGCCGAACAGTGGACAGGGCTGTGGAGAAGCTGTGGGCAACCGGCCCTTCCCTGTGGGTGACCGGTGGACAACCTTCTGGGCCCCCTGTGGACGAAAGTTCTGTCCACATCCTGTGGATAACGTTTGCCAACAATTCCCCAGGGGTCTGAGCTGGTGGGATGGCCTGTCACCAGGCGGACCTGTGGACAGAATCCGGATAACTTCGCAGTCCCCACCCTGTGGACGGGTGATCATTCCGCAATCTGTGGAGAACCCGCCAGCGGAACGCCGCAATCGAACGGCCCGGCCTCGCCGCCGGCCCGTCCCCGGCCCGTCCCCAGCCTGTGGTCGGCCGCCGATGACCCCCGCGCGGCCCCCGCGCGACCCCGGCGCGACCTTCAGGAGGCCTCCAGGAACGCCTCCGGGGACGCCCCCAAGAACGCCTACGGGCGCCCCGGGAGAGATCCCGGAGCGCCCGTAGGAGAGGCGGCGGCGTCAGCCGTTCTTGATGCGGTTGGTGAGTTCGGTGACCTGGTTGTAGATGGAGCGCCGCTCCGCCATCAGGGCGCGGATCTTCCGGTCCGCGTGCATCACCGTCGTGTGGTCCCGGCCGCCGAACTGCGCGCCGATCTTCGGCAGCGACAGGTCCGTCAGCTCGCGGCACAGGTACATGGCGATCTGGCGGGCCGTCACCAGGACGCGGCTGCGCGAGGATCCGCAGAGGTCCTCCACCGTCAGGCCGAAGTAGTCCGCGGTGGCCGCCATGATCGCCGGAGCGGTGATCTCCGGCGCGCTGTCCTCGCCGCCGGGGATCAGGTCCTTGAGGACGATCTCGGTGAGTCCGAGGTCCACCGGCTGCCGGTTGAGGCTCGCGAAGGCCGTCACCCGGATCAGCGCGCCCTCCAGCTCGCGGATGTTCCGCGAGATCCGGGAGGCGATGAACTCCAGTACCTCCGGCGGGGCGTTGAGCTGCTCCTGCACCGCCTTCTTGCGGAGGATCGCGATGCGCGTCTCCAGCTCCGGCGGCTGCACGTCGGTGGTGAGGCCCCACTCGAAGCGGTTGCGGAGCCGGTCCTCCAGGGTCACCAGCTGCCGGGGCGGCCGGTCCGAGGAGAGCACGATCTGCTTGTTCGCGTTGTGCAGGGTGTTGAAGGTGTGGAAGAACTCCTCCTGCGTCGACTCCTTGCTCGCCAGGAACTGGATGTCGTCGACGAGCAGGATGTCCACGTCGCGGTAGCGCTTGCGGAAGGTGTCGCCCTTGCCGTCGCGGATCGAGTTGATGAACTCGTTGGTGAACTCCTCGGAGCTCACGTACCGCACGCGCGTGCCCGGGTAGAGGCTCCGCGCGTAGTGTCCGATCGCGTGCAGCAGATGGGTCTTGCCGAGCCCCGACTCCCCGTAGATGAAGAGGGGGTTGTACGCCTTCGCCGGCGCCTCGGCCACCGCGACCGCGGCCGCGTGCGCGAACCGGTTCGAGGAACCGATCACGAAGGTGTCGAAGAGGTACCGCGGGTTCAGGCGCGCGTGCTGCTCGCCCGGCGCGCCGGAGCCCTGCCCGGAGGAGCCGGAGGGACCGGAAGAGGGGGAGCCGTGGACGCCGCCGGGGCCGGGGACCGGGCCGCCGCCCGGCCGGGGGCCGGAGCGCGCGGCGTGGCCCGGCGGGTCGGGCAGCTCGGCGCGCTCGGGCCGCTGCTGCTCGTAGCCGTGGGAGGGCTCGTCGTACCGCGTCTGCCGGGACTGCTCGGCGGGCCCCGTGTACGGCGCGCGCTCCTGGTAGCCGCCGAGCCGCGGCTGCTGCCAGGAGAGGTCCTCCTGGGTGCGCGGCCAGGCGCCGGGGTCGGGCCGCTGCGGCTGCGGATAGTCCGGGTAGGCCGGGCGTGCGCTCGGCAGCCCGTCGTCGGACATCGGCCGGTGGCCGTACCCCTCGTACTTCTCGTACGGCTTGTCGTACGCGTCGGACCGGTCGCGCTCGTCGTACCGGGGCTGCTGCGGCTGCGGCACGGAGGGCGCGGGCGGCGCCGGCTCGCCGACGGAGTCGTCGACGGTGATCGCGATCCGGATCGGCCGGCCGCACTCGCGGCTGAGGGTCTCGCTGATCAGCGGGGCGAGCCGGCCCTCCAGGACGCGCTTGCCCCACTCGTTGGGCACGGCCAGGAGGGCCGTGTCGGCGACCAGGGCGAGCGGCTGGCAGCGCTCGATCCACTGCTTGTCCTTGGGCTCGATCCCCTGCTGGCCCTCGGCGAGGAGCTGTTCGAGGACCCGCGGCCACACTGCGGCAAGATCGGCAGGTACGTCAGCCACAGGGCACGCTTTCTCGCAGGTCCCACGAAGGTGTGGTTCTCGGGGACGGTGGATCGAAGTCCGGAAGACCGGCCCGTTGAGGACAGGTGAGGACAGAACGGAAAAGATTGTGGAGTCCGCCCACGGTAGTCGGGCGGACTGACGCGGTTCAAGTTGTTGTCCACAGCCTGTGCACAATGGGGGGCGGCAACAGGTCGGTTTGACCGGATGGCGTAGCCGCGCGTACCGTAACCAGGTCGAGTTGTCGATGGCTGCTGCCGCCTGCCTCCGATGGGCAAAGATCACTTTCCGTGATCACGAAGCGGTGCACTCGGGCGTATTGCGAGCTACTCGTGGGCGCACGGTGACAGCCAGGCGATGTCCCGCCACCACCCGAATCATTTCTGGAGCCCCCGAGTGAGCAAGCGCACCTTCCAGCCGAACAACCGTCGTCGCGCCAAGACCCACGGCTTCCGCCTGCGCATGCGCACCCGTGCCGGCCGCGCCATCCTGGCGAACCGCCGTGCCAAGGGTCGCGCGAGCCTGTCCGCCTGATCCACTTAAACAGGTCATGACGTGCTGCCTACCGAGAATCGGCTGAGGCGGCGCGAGGACTTCGCAACCGCGGTACGCCGAGGGCGCCGGGCCGGTCGCCCGCTCCTCGTCGTCCACCTACGCAGCGGTGCAACGGACCCGCACGCGCCTGGGGAGAGCGCTTCCCCGACGCGTGCGGGTTTCGTCGTGAGCAAGGCCGTGGGCGGTGCGGTCGTACGCAACCAGGTGAAGCGTCGTCTGCGTCACCTCGTCCGCGACCGCCTCTCCGCCCTCCCCCCCGGTAGCCTGGTGGTGGTACGGGCGTTGCCCGGAGCCGGCGACGCCGATCACGCACAGCTGGCCCGAGACCTGGACGCCGCTCTCCGGCGGCTCCTGGGAGGGGGCACGCGATGAAGTACCCGCTGCTGGCTCTCATCAAGCTGTACCAGTGGACGATCAGCCCCCTGCTGGGCCCCGTCTGCCGGTACTACCCGTCGTGTTCCCACTACGGATTCACGGCCATCGACCGGCACGGCGCGATCAAGGGCACGGCCCTGACCGCCTGGCGCATCCTGCGGTGCAACCCGTGGTCGCCCGGCGGTGTGGACCACGTTCCCCCGCGGAAGCGCCCCCGCTGGCACGAAATGCTGAGGAACGCGTTGCGCGGCGACAAGGGCGGGTCCACCGCCGAGACGAGCCCGGCCGCAGAGACCTCGCCCAATGCTCAAGGAGCCTGATTAGTGGACACGATTGCCAGTCTGTTCAGCTTCATCACCTGGCCCGTTTCCTGGGTCATCGTCCAGTTCCACAAGGTGTACGGAGCGATCTTCGGCCCCGACACCGGGTGGGCCTGGGGTCTGTCCATCGTGTCCCTCGTGGTCCTGATCCGCATCTGCCTGATCCCGCTCTTCGTGAAGCAGATCAAGTCGACGCGGAACATGCAGGCGCTCCAGCCGAAGATGAAGGCCATCCAGGAGCGCTACAAGAGCGACAAGCAGCGTCAGTCCGAAGAGATGATGAAGCTGTACAAGGAGACGGGCACCAACCCGCTCTCCTCGTGCCTTCCCATCCTGGCCCAGTCGCCGTTCTTCTTCGCCCTCTACCACGTGCTGTCCAACATCGCGTCGGGCAAGGAGATCGGCGCGATGAACCAGGCGCTGGTCGACAGCGCCCGGCAGGCCCACATCTTCGGCGCCCCGATCGCCGCGAAGTTCACGGACAGCCCGGAGAAGGTCGAGGCCCTCAACGCCTCGCTGACCGACGTCCGCATCGTCACCGCCGTCATGATCATCCTGATGTCGGCCTCGCAGTTCTTCACCCAGCGCCAGCTGATGATGAAGAACGTCGACCTGTCGGTGAAGACCCCGTACATGCAGCAGCAGAAGATGCTCATGTACATCTTCCCGGTGATCTTCGCCGTCATGGGTGTCAACTTCCCCGTCGGTGTCCTCGTCTACTGGCTGACCACCAACGTGTGGACCATGGGCCAGCAGATGTACGTGATCAACCAGAACCCGACGCCGGGCAGCAAGGCCCAGGACGCCTACCTCCAGCGCCTGCTCAAGAGCATCACCCACCACGGCGAGGTCCGCGGCCGCCGACGGAAGAGCGTCGTCAAGGTCATCGTCGCCAAGGGCAGCGACCGCAACGAGAACGAGCGCCGCTTCTTCGGAGGCCTCTCCAAGGCCGGGTTCGTCGCCCAGGCCGACGGCAGCGTGGTCAAGGGCGAAGCCCTCCCGGCCGAGGCCGAGGGCGCCGCCGCCAAGCGCCAGCAGCCCAAGCGCCAGACCAAGGCCCAGCGCCAGGCCGCCGCGGCCCAGGCGACCGTCTCCAAGGACGCCGGGGAAGGCTCCGAGTCGACCGCCGTCGAGAAGGCGTCCCCCTCGCTGGAGAAGAAGCCCCAGGACACGGCCAAGAGCGGCGCCTCCGGTACCGGTGCGAAGGGCGAGGCCCAGGGCGACAAGCCCGCGCGCCCGAGCCGTGCCAACTCCGGCGGCTCCCGCCAGCAGGGCAAGACCGGCCAGCGCAAGGGCCAGCAGCGCCCCAAGCACCCGTCCTCCAAGAAGTAAGCCTCCCCCCGACGCAAGAAGGAGCCCGTCCGTGACGGAAGGCACCACCTCCGCCGCCGCCGAGGGTGGCGACACCCTGACCCGCCTCGAGCAGGAGGGTGAGATCGCGGCCGACTACCTCGAAGGCCTGCTCGACATCGCCGACCTCGACGGTGACATCGACATGGACGTCGAGGCGGACCGGGCAGCGGTCTCGATCATCAGCGACTCCGGCAGCCGTGACCTCCAGAAGCTCGTGGGCCGCGACGGCGAGGTCCTGGAGGCGCTCCAGGAGCTGACCCGCCTGGCCGTGCACCGGGAGACCGGCGACCGCAGCCGTCTGATGCTCGACATCGCCGGCTTCCGGGCCAAGAAGCGCTCCGAGCTCGCCGAGCTGGGCGCCAAGGCCGCGGCCGAGGTGAAGGCCGGCGGGCAGCCGGTCAAGCTGGACCCGATGACGCCGTTCGAGCGCAAGGTCGTGCACGACGCGATCGCCGCCGCCGGTCTGCGCAGCGAGTCCGAGGGCGAGGAGCCGCAGCGCTTCGTCGTCGTGCTCCCGGCCTGAACCCCTCACGCAGTCCCGGCCCCGTCTGTTCGCAGGCGGGGCCGATCTTTGTCAGCCTGATAGTCAGCCACCACAGTGCGCTCGCACGTCATGCGTGCGGTACGGAAGGACGGTTCCCGTGACGGAGGCAGCGGAGCTCCCCGAGGCGCCGGAGCAGGCACGGACAGTCTTCGGTGAGTACTTCCCGGAGGCCGTGCGGTATGCCGAGCTCCTCGCGGACGCGGGTGTGAAGCGCGGTCTGATCGGCCCGCGCGAGGTCCCGAGGCTCTGGGAACGCCATCTGCTGAACTGCGCCGTCCTCTCGGAGGTCGTCCCCGAGGGCGTCACCGTCTGCGACGTCGGCTCGGGCGCCGGCCTGCCCGGCATCCCCCTGGCCCTGGTCCGACCCGACCTGAAGATCACGCTTCTGGAGCCGCTGCTGCGCCGGACGAACTTCCTCCAAGAGGTGGTCGAGCTGCTCGGCCTCGACCACGTGACCGTGGTCCGGGGACGCGCGGAGGAGATGCTCGGCAAGATCACGCCCGTGCACGTGGTGACCGCGCGCGCGGTGGCCCCGCTGGACCGTCTCGCCGGCTGGGGCGTTCCCCTGCTGCGCCCGTACGGGGAGATGCTGGCGCTCAAGGGCGACACCGCGCAGGAGGAGATCGACGGTGCTCGCGCCGCGCTCTCCCGGCTCGGCGTGGTGGAGACCTCGGTGCTGCACGTGGGTGAGGGGATCGTCGATCCCCTGTCCACCGTCGTCAGGGTGGAGGTCGGTGAGAGCCCCGGTGGCGTGCGGTTCGCCGCCAAGCGAGCCAAGGCCGCCCGGACGAGCAAGACCCGCCGACGCCGCTGACAGAAGCCCGTCGGCGGAGAACCCTGCCGACGGGCGTCGCATACGTCCCATTTCGGAGTGTCGCCCGGTCCCGGTGAGGTGGCACGGGCATGGTGTTTCACGTGAAACATCGCTTGCTGCTTCAGGGGATCATCAGTCGTGGTCGCACAGCCGCCACGCCCCGGGACCGTAGGCCCCGCGTGAATCCACCCGCGAGGGTTACGGAGATGTCCACAGAGGTGGGTTCATCCACAGAACCCCCGACCTCGCTGGTTCGTGACCCCGAAAGCATGGCAGGCTCTCCTCATTGCGAGCCCGAAGTCGAGGAGAGTGAATCCTTGCGGTCCGACGCCAACATCGCGGGACCGATGACCGATCCGGTCCCCGGCCCCCGAACCGAATCGGTGGGAGGCGATGTTTCACGTGAAACATCGCCTCCCATGGAAACGCCGCCCCCCATGGACGACACCCCCATCGGCCGTGCTGCCCAGATGGCAGTAGAGGCCCTGGGGCGTGCCGGCGAGGGGCTTCCCCGCCCGGCCCAGACTCGCGTCATGGTGGTCGCCAACCAGAAGGGCGGCGTGGGCAAGACGACCACCACGGTCAACCTTGCCGCCTCCCTGGCCCTGCACGGCGCCCGCGTCCTGGTCATCGACCTGGACCCGCAGGGCAACGCCTCCACGGCACTCGGCATCGACCACCACGCCAGCGTCCCCTCGATCTACGACGTCCTCGTGGACAGCCGGCCGCTCTCCGAAGTGGTGCAGCCCGTCATGGACGTGGAGGGCCTCTTCTGCGCCCCCGCCACCATCGATCTCGCCGGTGCCGAGATCGAGCTGGTGTCGCTGGTGGCGCGCGAGAGCCGTCTCCAGCGGGCGATCCAGGCCTACGAGCAGCCGCTGGACTACATCCTGATCGACTGCCCGCCCTCGCTCGGCCTGCTCTCGGTCAACGCCCTGGTGGCGGGGGCCGAGGTGCTGATCCCGATCCAGTGCGAGTACTACGCCCTCGAAGGCCTCGGCCAGCTCCTGAAGAACGTCGATCTGGTCCGCGGGCACCTCAACCCCACGCTCCACGTCTCGACCATCCTGCTCACCATGTACGACGGCCGGACGAGGCTCGCCTCGCAGGTCGCCGAGGAGGTGCGCACCCACTTCGGCGAGGAGGTGCTGCGGACCAGCATCCCCCGGTCCGTCCGCATCTCTGAGGCGCCGAGCTACGGACAGACGGTGATCACGTACGATCCGGGCTCCAGCGGTGCCCTGTCGTACATCGAAGCGGCTCGTGAGATCGCCCTTCGGGGTGTCACCGTGAACTATGACGCCCAGCACGCACGTGTGGGGCACCAGAACCATCAGCGCAGCATGTCGGAGGGAATTCAGTGAGTGAGCGACGTAGGGGATTGGGGCCGCGCGGGCTCGGTTCGCTGATCCCGCAGAGCGCTCCGTCTCCCGAGTCGGCGGTGGCATGGGCCGATGCCGTGAAGACGGCCGAGCCGAAGGCCCCTACCGGGGCGTACTTCACCGAGATCCCGATCGACGCCATCGTGCCCAACCGGCACCAGCCGCGACAGATCTTCGACGAGGACGCCCTCGCGGAGCTGGTCACCTCCATCAAGGAGGTCGGTCTGCTCCAGCCCGTGGTGGTGCGCAAGGCCGACGGCGACCGCTACGAGCTCGTCATGGGTGAGCGTCGTCTGCGGGCCTCCACGACGGCGGGCCTGGAGCGGATCCCGGCGATCGTCCGGGAGACCGACGACGAGAAGATGCTCCTGGACGCGCTCCTGGAGAACCTCCACCGGGCGCAGCTGAACGCGATCGAAGAGGCGCACGCCTACGAGCAGCTGCTCAAGGACTTCGGCTGCACGCACGACCAGCTCGCGGACCGGATCGGACGTTCGCGCCCGCAGATCTCCAACACGCTGCGTCTGCTGCGTCTCTCTCCTCCGGTGCAGCGCCGGGTCGCCGCCGGGGTGCTCTCCGCCGGCCACGCACGGGCCCTGCTCGGTGTCGAGGACGGGGAGGCCCAGGACAAGCTGGCGGCCCGGATCGTCTCCGAGGGCCTCTCGGTGCGTTCCGTCGAGGAGATCGTGAGCCTCATGGGCTCCGAGGAGACCGCCGGTGCGGTCAAGCCGAAGAAGCCGCGCGCCGGTGCGCGTGTCTCGCCCGCCCTCACGGACCTGGCCACCCGGCTCTCGGACCGCTTCGAGACCCGGGTCAAGGTCGACCTGGGGCAGAAGAAGGGCAAGATCGTCGTGGAGTTCGCCTCCATGGACGACCTGGAACGGATCCTCTCGACCCTGGCTCCCGGCGAAGGCCGGGTCCTGGAGCAGAAGAACGTGGAACAGGGCGTCACGGGCTGACCCACGTACTTCCCCGCTTGCCTGCCTCCACGAGGCTCCTGAGGGCGGGCCGCGCTCCGGTCCCGCCGGGTTGCGGCCCGCCCTTTGCCTGCGGACGGTGTCCTCCTGATCGCCCGGTCGATACGATTTCGGGAGGCACATCCGTACGCGAAGGCGAGGGAAGCGAGGAACAGCCGTGGGGCGTCGGCTCGTACCGCTCACGCTGGACAACCTTCCGGATCTCCCCAA
Organism: Streptomyces cinereoruber; assembly: GCF_009299385.1. Taxonomy (NCBI): domain Bacteria; kingdom Bacillati; phylum Actinomycetota; class Actinomycetes; order Kitasatosporales; family Streptomycetaceae; genus Streptomyces; species Streptomyces cinereoruber. Next base: position 3,935,312 of record NZ_CP023693.1, read on the forward strand.
GCGGTGTCGCTCCTGTGTGTTCTGGGAGCTCGACCCGGTCAGCGGCGAGGCCGCCGTGAAGGCGGGGCGTTCGGAGCTGGAGAAGGAGTCCTGGATCTCGGCGGTGCTCCTGGAATGGGGCTCCTGCGGGCGGGTGGTCTACGTCGACGAGGTGCCGGTCGGTTATGTCCTCTACGCTCCCCCGGCCTATGTGCCGCGCTCGACGGCCTTTCCGACGAGCCCCGTGGCGGCAGACGCCGTCCAGCTGATGACGGCGTGGATCATGCCGGGCTATCAGGGGCAGGGGCTGGGGCGCGTGATGGTGCAGACCGTGGCCAAGGACGTGCTGCGGCGGGGCTTCAAGGCAATCGAGGCGTTCGGGGACGCCCGGTGGAAGGAACCGGCCTGTGTGCTGCCAGCTGACCACCTGCTCGCGGTGGGCTTCAAGACCGTCCGGCCGCACCATGCCTTTCCCCGCATGCGGCTGGACCTCAGGACGACTCTCTCCTGGAAGGAGGACGTCGAGATGGCCCTGGATCGCCTGCTCGGAGCCGTACAGAAGGAGCCCGCCCTGCGGCCCCTCTAGGGCGTGTCCGGCTCCGGGCACGAGAACGGCCCGCTCCCGTGAGGGAGCGGGCCGCTGCTGTTTCACCTGAATGTTTCACGTGAAACGGCGAAGGAGCATCAGGCCTTGGGAGCCTCGACGAAGCCCTCCAGGTCGCGCAGGATGGCGGCCTTCGGCTTGGCGCCGACGATGGTCTTCACGACCTCGCCGCCCTGGTAGACGTTCAGCGTCGGGATGGACATGACGCCGTACTTGGCGGCCGTGCCGGGGTTCTGGTCGATGTTGAGCTTCACGACCTCGATCTCGCCGTGCTCGGCGGCGATCGCCTCAAGGGACGGGGCGATCTGGCGGCACGGACCGCACCACTCGGCCCAGAAGTCCACCAGAACGGGCTTGTCGCTCTTGAGGACTTCCTCTTCGAAGTTGGCGTCGGTCACAGACTTCAGGGCCACAGTGGCCTCCTTGAACTCGCGGGGTGTGGGTGGGGAAAGGGCAGAGGTCAGACGACGGGGGTCTCGGCCAGCTTTTCGGGCTCGGCCACCTTCTCGGTGTCGGCGAGCGCGGCCAGGAAGCGCTCGGCGTCCAGTGCGGCGGAGCAGCCGGTGCCGGCGGCCGTGATGGCCTGGCGGTAGGTGTGGTCGACGACGTCACCGGCGCCGAAGACACCCGGGAGGTTCGTACGCGTCGACGGGGCGGCGACCTTGAGGTAGCCCTCGTCGTCCAGCTCCAGCTGGCCCTTGAAGAGCTCGGTCCGCGGGTCGTGGCCCACGGCGATGAAGAGGCCGGTGACCGGCAGCTCACGGGTCACGCCGGTCTTCGTGTCGCGCAGGGTCACACCGCTGAGCTTCTGGTCGCCGTGGATCGTGGTGACCTCGCTGTCCCAGGCGAAGGAGATCTTCGGGTCGGCGAAGGCGCGGTCCTGCATGGCCTTCGAGGCGCGCAGGGTGTCGCGGCGGTGGACGATCGTGACGGACTTGGCGAAGCGCGAGAGGAAGGTGGCCTCCTCGATCGCGGTGTCGCCGCCGCCGACGACGGCGATGTCCTGGTCCTTGAAGAAGAACCCGTCGCAGGTGGCGCACCAGGAGACGCCGCGGCCGGAGAGGGTGTCCTCGTTGGGGAGGCCGAGCTTGCGGTGCTGGGAGCCCGTGGTGACGATGACGGCCTTGGCGCGGTGCACGGTGCCGGCGGTGTCGGTGACGGTCTTGATCTCACCGGTCAGGTCCACGGCGACCACGTCGTCGGGGACGAGCTCGGCGCCGAAGCGCTCGGCCTGGGCCCGCATGTTGTCCATCAGGTCCGGGCCCATGATGCCGTCACGGAAGCCGGGGAAGTTCTCGACCTCGGTCGTGTTCATCAGGGCGCCACCGGCGGTGACCGCACCCTCGAAGACCAGGGGCTTCAGCGACGCTCGAGCCGTGTAGAGCGCAGCGGTGTATCCCGCAGGCCCCGAGCCGATGATGATCACGTTACGGACGTCGCTCACGGGTTTCTTCCTCGTCTCTGCAGACTGCCACTGCCTACGGGGGCGGTTGTCTCGGTCGCTCACCCCACCCAACGGATCCTAAGGGGCGTGCATTCCCGAGACCGCCGCGCGGCACGTGACCGGGACGGGAAGAGGGGTCAGGAGCGGGGGTAGGCCTTGCTGAGGAGAACCTCGGCGGTGCTCTCGCCCTCCGACCGGTCGGCGCAGGAGGCATCGACCACATAGGCCTGGACCCGTGCGGCGTCGGCGGGGTCCGGCAGGACGAGGAGATAGGCGGGCCTCCCCCGGTACTCGCCCCGCTCGTGGCCCAGCACCGTGTCGGTGCGGCCGGTGCCGGCGAGGACGCACGCGGGAACGGCGCCCTCCCCGCTCCGACGGGGAGCCGTGGTTCCGGTGTCGGAGGACATCGATTCGGGGCTGACGCCCTGGGGGGTCCGCAGCGTCCTGTCCTGGACCAGGAGGTCCTGGACCCGCTCCTCGACCGGCGACCCGGAGAAGGGGGCGGCGGCGATCTCGGAGGAGGCGTCGGCCTTCCTCACCCCGTTCGCCACACCGTCACCGGCCGTGTCGCCCGCCTGGCTGAGGTACAGGCTCGTTCCGAGCACCACGGCACCGAAGGCGGCGCCGACCGTGGAGAGCAGGGCGATCCGGCGGCGGGCCCGCTGGGGGCGACCCGGGCCGGTGGCCGCGCGGGGGCGCCCGGCGGGGCGGTCCGAGACCGGAGCGGGAGAAGGAGAGGAAGAAGGGGTCGGCCTCACGGAGGGGCGCGATGTTTCACGTGAAACAGGGGCGCCGCTCTCGTCGTCCGGGGCGGTGGCGTCGAGGAGGGCTTCGGCGGCGAGGGCGGCGTCGATCCGGCCGGCGATCTCGGCGGGCATCCGGGGCGGTCCGGGCAGGGTGCCGAGCAGGCTCCTGATCTCCTCCAGTGAGGATCGTACGTCCGCGCAGAGGGGACAGTCGTCCACGTGCCGGCGTACGGCCGCGGAACGGGACGGCGAGAGCAGCCCCTCGGCCAGGTCGGAGATCTCCGAGACGTCCGGGTGCTGTGTGGTGTCAGCCCTGTCGGCCGTGGAAGTCACGTGCGCCCACCTCCGCCCTTCACAGCAGCTGGATCTGTCGGTCCGGTGTCCGTCGGCCCCGGCACCGGTGGGACGGATGTCCCCGGCGTCCGGTTCCTTCCCCCTCCGGCGGCCTCGTTACCCACGGTGTCCGTGCGCAGATGAGTGACCATCGGCAGGAGGCGCGCCCGGCCTCGTGCACAGCGGCTCTTCACGGTTCCGGCGGGAACGCCGAGGATACGGGCCGCCTCCGCGACCGGGTATCCCTGCATGTCGACCAGGACGAGGGCGGCCCGCTGGTCGGCGGGGATCGAGGCGAGCGCGGCCAGGACCTCGCGGTGGAGGTCCCGGCGCTCCACGGGTGCCTCGGCGGACTCGTGGGGGCCGAGGAACTGTTCGAAGCGGTCGTCGTCGTTGACGGGCGAGGTCTTGCGGGAGGCGGTCTTGCGCGCCCGGTCGAGGCAGGCGTTCACCGTGATCCGGTGGAGCCAGGTCGTGACGGCCGACTGGCCGCGGAAGGTGTGGGCGGCGCGGAAGGCCGAGAGCAGGGCGTCCTGGACGGCGTCGGCGGCCTCCTCGCGGTCCCCCAGGGTCCGCAGGGCCACCGCCCACAGCCGATCCCGATGCCGCCGCACCAGCTCACCGAAGGCATCGGGATCCCCACCGACGTGACGGGCCAGGAGTTCCTGGTCGTCAGTGGCCTCGTTTATCGGATCGTCCAACGGTGAGCCCCCTCCCTGTGCGGTCGTCAGCCCAGGATCTTGATTTCCGTCAGCTTGCCTCGGAAGTTCCCGTCGTTGGCGGGCAGCTCGGTGAGCCAGATCAGAACGTAGCGGGTGGTGACGGGTGCGATGGGCTTCAGCGTCACGTTGCTGCCGGTCTTGGACGCCCGGGTGATGTACTCGTTGGGCATGGTCGGCTCCGACTCCGCGTCCGCGGGTGCGGTCCGCAGCTCCACCGAGGTGTCTCCCAGGAACGACAGGTCGACCGAGCTGATCTTCTGCGCCTTGCCCAGATCGAGGACCATGCCCACGCCGGTCTTCAGGTTTCCGAAGCGGGCGCTGTAGTAGTTGTCGGTGTACCAGTAGGTACTGGGGTCGCCGTCGTAGGCCTTCGGTATGGCCTGGGGCTTCTCACTGCCGCCGCCCAGCGGGTCGAAGTCGCGCGCGGATTTGATGGGGATCGGCTTGGGCGGTGCCGGCTTCTCGTCGGTGACGATCGTCGGGGTCGCCTCCGGAGTCTTGGGGGTCTCCTTCGGGCCCAGGAGGCGGTCGGCGATCTGCCAGCTGCCCAGGCCCAGGGCGGCGATCAGGAGGGCGGAGACGGTCCACTTCAGCGCGCGGCCGGTGCGGCTCTGAAGCGGGGGCGGCGGGACGACGACCGGCTGGGTGGACGCCGGATGCGGCTGCGGACGCCCGTACGTGCCCTGCTGGTACGTCGTGCGCTGGTACTCGGGCGGGGCGGCGAACTCGGGCTCCGGCGGCTTCACGCGGGGCATCGTGGAGACGGCCCTGGCCAGCTCGTCCGGGGTGGTGCAGGGCGGCTCCTGGCGCGAGGCGGTGGCCCCGTCGTTGGCGAGGGCGCGCATGGCGATCTCGGAGAGGCCCCGGTGGACGCCGGCGCGGACCTGGTCGGGGGGAAGCAGCCCGACGCCCTTGGGGAGCCCGGAGAGGCCGTGGGCGTCGTTCTCGTACGGCCAGCGCTGGGTGAGCGCGGCGTACAGCAGGGCGCCGATGGCCTCGGTGTCGGTGCGCTGCGGGCGCTCGGCCGTGATGCCGCGCAGGGCGGCGTTCACGGCGAGGCCGCGGATCCGGTACTGGCCGGTGGAGCTGCGCAGGACCGCGCTCGGGGTGAGCCGGAGGTGGGAGAGGCCTTCGCGGTGGGCGGCGGCCATGGCCTGGGAGACCTGGCTGACGAGCTGATAGGCGTCGTGGGGTTCCAGTGGGCCGGCCGCGAGCAGCGCGGTCAGCTCGACGGAGTCGGGCAGCCACTCGTGCACGACGTACACGAGGTCGTTCTCCTCGACGGCATCGAGGACCTGGACGAACCGGGGGTCGCCGAGGAGGGCGGCGGAGCGGGCCGCGGCCAGGACCGAGCGCGCCCGGGGGTGGTCGGCGGGCAGCAGGTGGACCCCGACGGCGCGCCGGAGCTTCTCGTCGACGGCCCGCCAGCTGCTGAAGCCGTCCAGGCGGGTGACGCACTCCTCCAGCCGGTAACGCCTGGCCAGCTTGTGGCCGCTGTGCAGTTCCGGAGTCGTGAGGGAAGGCTGTTCGCCGCTCTGTCGTTCGACCGCCTTGTTCTCCGTGGCCTCGGCGGTCTTCTCCGCCGTCTTCTCTTCTTCCGCCACCCCGTCGGTCGCGGCCTTGCCCGCCTTCGCGGTCAGCGGGTCGTCACCGCTGTTGTCGGCCACGTCGACGGCAGCCGTGCTACGTTCCGCCACCGTCGTTCCTGCCTCCCCATCCGTTGCGCCACATCCAACAGCCAAGCCAATTGTGCCCACAGTCGGACGCCATGCACGACACGCGGTCCCCGCCGATGGTTGTGCGGGGCCTCCGGTTCAGCGTCCCAGGCGGCCGCGGACCATGCCGACCAGGGTGTTCAGCTCCGTGATCCGCATGCGCTTGGCCGCGACGAAGAAGACTCCGAGGAGCACGGCCCCGCCGACGACCAGGGCGACGAGCGAGCCGAGCGCGTCCTCGCCCAGGAGCTTCAGGAGACCGAACCCGACGGCACCGGCGACGATCGCGGCGGGCACGGAGGCCATGCAGAGCCGGGCGTAGGTCCGCAGCACGTGGGTGCCGTCCAGGTCGCCGCCCAGCCGGTTGCGGAGCCGGCGCCAGGCGACGCCGACACCGACCGCGTAGGCGAGGCCGTAGGAGGCGGCCATGCCCACGACGGCCCACTGGGCAGGCAGGACGACGTAGCAGAGGGCCGAGGCGGCCGCGTTGACGGCGGCGACGATGACCGTGTTGTAGAAGGGCGTCCGGGTGTCCTCGTAGGCGTAGAAGCCGCGGAGCACGACGTACTGGACGGAGTAGGGGATCAGGCCGAGGCCGAAGGCCATCAGGATGAAGCCCATGCCCTGGGCGGCCTCGATGCCGCTGGAGGCGTAGAGCAGGGTGCACATCGGGACGCCGAGCGCCAGGAAGGCGAAGGAGACCGGGACGATCGCGACGGCCGAGTTGCGCAGGCCCTGCGAGATGTCGTCGCGGACGGCGCCCGGGTCGTCGTCGTGGGCGGCGCGGGAGATCCGCGGCAGCAGCGCGGCCATCACGGAGACGGTGATGATGGCCTGCGGCATGCCCCAGATCAGCTGGGCGTTGGAGTAGGCGAGGAAGCCCGCGCCGTTCTTGCCGGACTCCTCGCCGGCGGCGGTGGCGAGCTGGGTGACGACCAGGACACCCGCCTGGTTGGCGAGGACGAAGAGCACGGTCCACTTGGCGAGCTTGACGGTCTTGCCGAGCCCGTGGCCCTTCCAGTCGAAGCGGGGCCGGAAGCGGAAGCCCGTCTCGCGCAGGTACGGGATCATCGCCAGGGCCTGGACGACGAGGCCGAGCAGGGTGCCGATGCCGAGCAGGCGGATGCCCTCGTCCGGGATGGTCTGCACGCCCATCTGGGATTCGGCGGAGGTGCCGTACACCCAGATGAACAGGCCGAAGGTGACGATCATGACGATGTTGTTGAGGACCGGGGTCCACATCATCGCGCCGAACTTGCCGCGGGCGTTGAGGATCTGCCCCATCACCACGTGCACGCCCATGAAGAAGATCGTGGGCAGGCAGTAGCGGGCGAAGGTGACGGCCACGCTGTTGGCCGCCGCGTCGTCGGCGATGGTGTTCGACATGAGCCGGATCAGCAGCGGCGCCGCGAAGACGGCCAGGGCGACGATCAGGCCGAGCGCCACCATGACCAGGGTGAGCAGACGGTTGGCGAAGGCCTCGCCACCGTCCTCGTCGTTCTTCATCGAGCGGACGAGCTGCGGGACGAAGACCGAGTTGAGGCCGCCGCCGACGGTGAGGATGTAGATCATCGTCGGCAGGGTGTAGGCGATGGTGAAGGTGTCGCCGAGCAGGGCCGCGCCGAGCGCGCCGGTGATCACCAGGCTGCGGACGAAGCCGGTCAGCCGGGAGACCAGGGTGCCGGCCGCCATCACCGCGCTCGACTTGAGCAGTCCGGAGGCGCGGCCGGTCTTCTTGGGAGCGGGCGCGGGCAGCGGGTCCGGCTCCGGGGTGGGCGGGGGCACCTGGCCGGGGGCCTGCTGGTCCCGGTAGAGGTGCGCGAAGGCGTCCGGCTCGGGGTTCTCCTCGCTCGCCCGGGTCACCAGGTCGTCGACGCCGGTGAACTGGACCGTCCGCGCGTCGTCGCCGTACGGCAGGTGGCGCGAGGGGCCGTCGGGCTCCGGCGCCGGGGTCTGCGCCCACACCCGGGGGTCGGGGGCGTGCGGGGGCGCGGCCGGCTGCTGGTAGAGCGCCTGCGGGTCCTGGTAGGTGCCGGGGGGCGGCGGCGGGTGCGCGGCGCGGTCGTAGAGCGCCTCGTTCACCGGGTCCTGCGCGGAGAGGTCCTGCGCCCGGTAGGGGTCGTGGGTGTAGGCGTCCTGGACGTAGGGGTCCTGGGCGTAAGGGTTCTGCGCGTAGGGACCCTGGGCGTACGGGTCCTGCGCGTAAGGGTCCTGTGCGTAGGGGGCCTGCCCGGGCGGGTGCTGTGCGGGGGAGCCCTGCTGCGGGGCCGGAGGGTGGCCGGGGCCCGAGGGTGCCGCGGGCGTCCCACCGGACGGCGGGGTGCCGCCCGCACCCTGGCCCCGGTCACCGTCGTACGGCGCGTTCATGGTTAACCCCACCTCATCGTCCCCGGCCGACCGGCCACGACATCGCTCAACGGTCCACTTTCTCACCCGCGGCCGACGGGTCGCCGCTTTCGGGCCCGGTGTCCGGTGTCGGGTCACTCGGCTGCTCGGGTCCGTCCGCGTCGCCCCCGCCCGGCTCCGGGCCCGGCTCGGCCGATCCGGCCTCTTCCGGCTCCCCGGCCTTCTCCGCCCCTTCGGCGGACCCGGACTCTTCGCCGGAGTCGGTCGCTTCGGTCTCGGCCGCTTCGGCTTCGGCGGACTGGGCGGCCAGCCGCTTGCGCTGGGTGTACATCCGCACACCGGCGAGGACGAGGAGGAGGACACCGCCGGCGATCACCAGCATCACCGTGGGGGTGATCTCGGAGACCTTCACGGTGAACGACATCGGCTTCCCGTACGGGGTGCCGTCCTCGGTGTAGAGCTGGGCCGTCACCGGCACCTGGCCGTTGACGGCGGCCGTGGCGTCGAACTTCACCGACTGGCTGTGCCCGGCGCCCACCTTCACGGGCAGCTCGGCGGCCCTCTCACCGTTGATCTTCAGCCGGTTCCCGTTGTTGGAGACGAGGCGCAGCACCAGGTGGTCCACGCCCTGCACCAGCTTGTTCTGGACGGTCACGGGGATCGTCGCGCTGCGGCCGGAGAGCGTGAGGTCCGACTTGTCGACCAGCTGGATGCCCTTGGTGAGCCGCTGCAGGTAGTCCTGGACGTTGCCCCGGTAGATCGCGGCCGCTCTGGTCCGGCCGCGCCAGGACGTCGACGTCTCACGGTTGATCGCGTTGCCGAACGGGGTCACGACGCGGTCCGGGAACGTCAGGACGACCTTGAAGTCGTTCAGCTCGTCCCGGGTGGTCTTCATGTCGCGGAAGGCCTGGACCTGGAGCTCCTGGTCCCGCAGCTTCTTCGGGTACCGCGAACCGCTGGGCACCGCGGTGGAGGCGTTCGGATCCGGCTCGGCCGTGGCCGCCGTGACGAGGTCGCTCGGCTGGCTCCAGCGCCGGCCGGAGAGACCGCGCAGGGCGGTCGCCATGGTCTGAGCCTGGGCGACGGTCGGCATGCGCTGGGGAGCGACCACGACGCTCCGCTGCTTCTCCGGCTGCTCCAGGGTGATCGCGAGCGACTGGGAGAGGAACTTCTGGACGGCGAGCGTGGACCCCTCCGCGCGGACCATGTCCCCCTCGAAGGCGGTGGACAGGAGCGCGTCGCTCACCACGGCCGTGGTGCTGCCGTTACCCAGGGGACGGGCCGCCGTGGGCGTGTAGGACAGGTCGTCGCGGACGCTGTCGCTGCGGGCGATCACCTTGTCGGCGCCGGCCGAGGTCGCGACCGACACGATGGAGGGGTCGACCGCTCCGTCGACCGGCCAGGCGAAGTCGGTGGAGGGCTGCACGTGGAGGACGGTCTCGACCGTCACTCCGGCGAGGGCGGTGGCCGACTGGAGGTGCCCCAGGGAGCCGGGGACGTCCTTGCCGTGGTGGGCCAGGGAGGCGAGGTCGGGGTCGGCGAAGGGGAGGGCGACGACCTTGCGCCCCTGCACCGCCTTCTCCAGCTCGTCCAGCCACCGCTCGGCGAGCTCCTTGTTCGCGCCGGGAACGTGCAGGGAGCCGTCCTTGACGCGGTAGCCGTTCGCCATGGCGTCGACGGTGGCGAGCAGATCCGGGTCGATCACCCAGGTGACCGGCAGGTTCTTGCCCAGCGAGACCATCTGGTCGAGGCGCCCGCCCGGCCGCAGCTCGGCCACCAGGGCGTCGTCCTCGAAGACCGGGGTCCGCTGGTCGTCCGTGGCGGTCTCCGCCGAGACGTGGGCCGAGGCGATCAGCGGCCAGAGGTAGGTGAGCTGGGTCTTCTTCTCGGTGGGCTCGGGCTGGTACGGCAGGAAGGTCCGCTCGATGCCGAGGACCCGGGGGTAGGGGCGGTCCGAGGTCTGGCCGGTGAGGGAGACGCCGAGCTGGTAGACGCCGGCCTCGTCGAGCCCGAGGTCGGCGACCGGGACGGAGAGGGAGAAGTCCGAGCTGAGACCGGCGCCCAGCTTGGGGATCTTGGCGGTGGGGCCGTCCTGCACGGGAGAGGGGTCGCTGTCGTCCCGGTAGCCCGTGCGCTTCGTCGCCTGCTCGATCTCGCTGCGGCTGTCCATCCGGGGACCGACGCGCAGTTCGACGGACGCGTCGGTGACGGCCTTCTTTCCCCGGTTGGTCACCGTGCCCGTGACGGTGACGGTGTCGCTCTCGACGGGGGTGTTCGGGGTCAGGGTGTCGATCGACACATCGACGGTCTTCGATCCGGTGGCGTCCTCGGCGGCGGTCACCGAGGGAGCCGCGGTCGCCGAGGGAGCCGCGACCGCGGGGGAGGTGACGACCGGGGCCTGGAGCAGTCCGGTGAGGAGCGGCGCCCCGACGGCGACGGTGAGTGTGCGCCGCAGCCACCGGCGGGCAGGTGAGGGACCGGTCCCCTTGATGTCTGCCGCCTCGGCCACGCGCTCGCCCGTCCTCGTCGTTGTCTGTGGTGTCGGTGGTTCCCGGTTGCTGTGTCCAGGCATGGTAACGAGGCATGCTGGGAGCAAGTGCCGGGGAGTGCTCCGGACGATCTTCGAACGGCCGCCGACGGACGCGGCCCGGTGGCCTCGTGCCCCGGGTGGCAGGTGGCCTCGTGCCCGGGGCGGCAGGCGGTCCCGCGCCAGGGAAGCCGGCGGTCCCGCTCGGGCGGCCGGGCTGCCCCCGCCCCGGGAAAACGGGGACGTCGCGGTGAGCCGGGGCACGTACCCTTTTCTGTTGTGCCGAACGCCAACGAAGACACCCCGACTGCACTGAGCCAGGTGCAACGCCGCGCGGTCAGTGAACTGCTGCGTGTGTCCCCCGCCGCCGACGATCTCGCCCGCCGCTTCCAGGAGGCCGGGTTCAGCCTCGCGCTGGTCGGTGGCTCGGTACGGGACGCCCTGCTCGGTCGGCTCGGCAACGACCTGGACTTCACCACCGACGCCCGCCCCGAGGACGTGCTGAAGATCGTCCGTCCCTGGGCCGACGCCGTGTGGGAGGTGGGCATCGCCTTCGGGACGGTCGGCTGCCAGAAGGACGCCCGCGTCGGGGACACCGTCCAGCGCTTCCAGATCGAGGTCACCACGTACCGCTCGGAGGCGTACGACCGGACCTCGCGCAAGCCCGAGGTCTCCTACGGCGACTCGATCGAGGAGGACCTCGTCCGGCGCGACTTCACCGTCAACGCCATGGCCGTGGCCCTCCCCGAGAAGACCTTCATCGACCCGTACGGCGGTCTGGAGGACCTGGCCGCCCGGATCCTGCGCACGCCGGGCACGCCGGAGGAGTCCTTCTCCGACGATCCGCTGCGCATGATGCGGGCCGCGCGGTTCGCCGCCCAGCTGGACTTCGAGGTCGCTCCCGAGGTCGTCGCGGCCATGAAGGAGATGTCCGGCCGGATCGAGATCGTCTCCGCCGAGCGCATCCGGGAGGAGCTCAACAAGCTCCTCCTCTCGGCCCACCCCCGGAAGGGCCTCGGACTGCTCGTGGACACCGGCCTCGCCGACCACGTGCTGCCCGAGCTGCCGGCGCTGCGCCTTGAGAGCGACGAGCACCACCGGCACAAGGACGTCTACGAGCACTCGCTGACCGTGCTCGACCAGGCGATCGACCTGGAGGAGGACGGGCCCGACCTGGTGCTGCGCATCGCGGCCCTGCTGCACGACATCGGCAAGCCGCGCACCCGTCGCTTCGAGAAGGACGGGCGGGTCTCCTTCCACCACCACGAAGTCGTGGGCGCGAAGATGACCAAGAAGCGCATGACCGCGCTCAAGTACTCCAACGAGATGATCAAGGACGTCTCGCGCCTCGTGGAGCTGCACCTGCGCTTCCACGGCTACGGGACCGGCGAGTGGACCGACTCGGCCGTGCGCCGCTACGTGCGGGACGCCGGGCCGCTGCTCTCGCGGCTGCACAAGCTGACCCGCTCGGACTGCACCACCCGTAACAAGCGCAAGGCGGCCGCCCTCTCCCGGGCCTACGACGGCCTGGAGGAGCGCATCGCCCAGCTCCAGGAACAGGAGGAGCTGGACGCGATCCGTCCCGACCTCGACGGCAACCAGATCCAGGAGCTCCTGGGCATCGGCCCCGGCCCGGCCATCGGTCAGGCGTACAAGTTCCTCCTTGAGCTCCGGCTGGAGAACGGGCCCATGGAGTACGACCAGGCCGTCACCGCGCTCAAGGAGTGGTGGGCGGCACGGGACTGAGCCGACCGTGGTGGTCGGCCCGGTGTTTCACGTGAAACACCCGACCGGCCACCGGACGTTCATCGCGGGCGGCCGCCGGACGCTCATCGAGGGGGTGGTGTTTCACGTGAAACGTCACCCCTTCGCGCGTTCCCCGCGCAGCGCCACGGCGATCGATCCGTAGATCACGGCCACCAGGACGATCAGCGGGGCGGACCGGCCGTCGGGCGGCAGCATCAGCGCCGCGACCCCCGCCGCGCCGACGAAGGCGACGTTGAAGAGCACGTCGTAGAGCGAGAAGATCCGTCCCCGGTAGGCGTCGTCCACGGACGTCTGCACCACCGTGTCCGTCGCGATCTTGGCTCCTTGGGTGATGAGTCCGAGGAGGAAGGCGGCGACGAGGAAGGGGACGGGGGCGAAGGTCAGGCCGAGTGCCGGTTCCAGCACGGCCGCCGACGCGGTGCACACGGTCATCCAGCCGAAGGGGCCGAACCGCCGGACCGCCCACGGGGAGAGCACCGCGGCGGCGAAGAAGCCCGCTCCCGACAGGGCGACGGCGAGACCGAGGAGGGCGAGGCCCTCGGACTCGGTGGAGCTCCAGGCGTAGCGGCAGAGCATGAGCACGGTGACGAACAGGGCGCCGTAGCAGAACCGTATGAGGCCCACCGCGGTGAGCGCCCGGAGGGCGGGCCGCCGCTCGGCGAGGTGGCGCAGCCCCTCGGCCAGGCCGTGGGCCGTCGTCCGCAGGGCCATGATGAGGCGCTGGGACACGAGGTCCGGATCGGGGCCGAGGAGTTCCCGGGACATCCGCAGGGAGGCGAGGGCCGCGCAGAGGTAGAGGACGGCGCCGAAGGCCACCACGGCGGCTTCGGAACCGTCGGCCAGCAGGCGGACCCCGAAGGCGAGACCGCCCCCGACGGTCGCGGCGAGCGTGCCGGCGGTGGGGGAGAGCGAGTTCGCCACGACCAGCCGTTCGTCGTCGACGACGCGCGGGAGCGAGGCCGAGAGCCCCGCGAGGACGAAGCGGTTGACGGCCGTGACGGAGAGCGCGGAGGCGTAGAAGAGCCAGTCGGGCACGGCGGCGAGGACGAGCACCGCGGTCCCGCACGCGAGCAGGGCGCGCAGGAGGTTCCCGTACAGGAAGACCTGGCGGCGCTGCCAGCGGTCGAGGAGCACGCCGGCGAAGGGCCCCACGAGGGAGTAGGGGAGCAGGAGGACCGCCATGGCGGAAGCGATCGCGGCGGGGGAGGTCTGCTTCTCGGGGGAGAAGACGACGTACGCGGCCAGGGCCACCTGGTAGACGCCGTCGGCGCACTGGGAGAGCAGGCGGACGGCGAGCAGACGGCGGAAGTTCGGCAGGCGCAGGAGTACGCGCAGATCACGTACGACGGACATGGCAGCAAGATTCACACACGAGGAGGGCCCCGGGCAGTGCCCGGGGCCCTCGATCGTCAACCGCGCGGCGTGGTCAGCCGTCGGGCGTGCGCCGTGATCAGCGCTCGACCTCGCCCTTGATGAACTTCTCGACGTTGGCGAGGGCCTCGTCGTCGAAGTACTGCACCGGCGGGGACTTCATGAAGTAGCTCGACGCCGAGAGGATGGGGCCACCGATGCCCCGGTCCTTGGCGATCTTCGCGGCGCGCAGGGCGTCGATGATGACACCGGCCGAGTTCGGGGAGTCCCACACCTCGAGCTTGTACTCCAGGTTCAGCGGGACGTCACCGAAGGCGCGGCCCTCGAGGCGCACGTACGCCCACTTGCGGTCGTCCAGCCAGGCCACGTAGTCCGACGGGCCGATGTGGACGTTCTTCTCGCCCAGCTCGCGGTCGGGGATCTGCGAGGTGACGGCCTGCGTCTTGGAGATCTTCTTGGACTCCAGGCGCTCGCGCTCGAGCATGTTCTTGAAGTCCATGTTGCCGCCGACGTTGAGCTGCATGGTGCGCTCGAGACGGACACCGCGGTCCTCGAACAGCTTGGCCATCACGCGGTGCGTGATGGTCGCGCCGACCTGCGACTTGATGTCGTCACCGACGATCGGGACACCGGCCTCGGTGAACTTGTCCGCCCACTCCTTGGTGCCGGCGATGAAGACCGGGAGGGCGTTGACGAAGGCGACCTTGGCGTCGATGGCGGCCTGCGCGTAGAACTTCGCGGCCTCCTCGGAGCCCACGGGCAGGTAGCAGACGAGCACGTCGACCTGGCGGTCCTTGAGGATCTGGACGACGTCCACCGGCTCCTCGGCGGACTCCTCGATGGTCTGGCGGTAGTACTTGCCGAGACCGTCGAGGGTGTGGCCGCGCTGGACCGTGACGCCCTTGCTCGGGACGTCGCAGATCTTGATGGTGTTGTTCTCGCTGGCGCCGATGGCGTCCGAGAGGTCGAGGCCGACCTTCTTCGCGTCGACGTCGAAGGCGGCGACGAACTCGACGTCACCGACGTGGTAGTCGCCGAACTGGACGTGCATCAGGCCGGGCACCTTGGTCGCCGGGTCGGCGTCCTTGTAGTACTCGACGCCCTGGACCAGCGAGGCGGCGCAGTTGCCCACGCCGACGATGGCTACGCGAACCGAACCCATTCCGGTTGCTCCCTGTGTGATCGTGTGAAGCCCTGCTGTGCGCGGGATTCACGTGGTGGTGTCGTCGGACGGATCCGGCCGGGTACTGCCCCCGTGCCGGGGCAGGCCGCCCGTTTCTCCAGAATCGTTGTCGTGCGGAGCGGCGGTTCCGGGGCCGGATCGCCGGTCCCGCCCCGCCCGCTCGCTCTCGATGAGCTCGTTCAGCCAGCGCACTTCGCGCTCCACGGACTCCATGCCGTGGCGCTGCAGCTCAAGCGTGTAGTCGTCGAGGCGCTCGCGGGTCCTGGCCAGGGAGGCGCGCATCTTCTCCAGGCGCTCCTCCAGCCGGCTGCGGCGGCCTTCGAGGACCCGCATCCGCACCTCGCGCTCGGTCTGCCCGAAGAAGGCGAAGCGGGCGGCGAAGTGCTCGTCCTCCCAGGAGTCCGGTCCGGTGTGGGAGAGGAGCTCCTCGAAGTGGTCCTTACCTTCCGGGGTCAGCCGGTAGACGATCTTGGTCCGGCGTCCCGCGAGCGACGCGGCGAGGGTGTCCTCGGGAGCGCTGCCCGGCTCCTCGATCAACCAGCCGTTCGCGACCAGCGTCTTGAGGCAGGGATACAGCGTTCCGTAGCTGAAGGCCCGGAAGACGCCCAGCGAGGTGTTGAGCCGCTTCCGCAGCTCGTACCCGTGCATCGGGGCCTCGCGCAGCAGGCCGAGGACGGCGAATTCGAGGATGCCGGAGCGTCTGCTCATCCCTCGCCTCCTCCGGTGCCGTGGCCCTTATGCCGTGCTGATGTATCGACTCGATACATCAGCACGATAGAACGGTCACTCTGCGGCGACAAGTGGACCCGTCGTGACCGGTGTCACATCACCGATTCACAGCAGTCGACTTGCCTGATTTGGGGTGAACTCGGACTCCAGGCGGTTTTTGGCCGTGCGTAGTCTGTGCGGATGCAGACCACCGGGAACCGAGCGATGCCCTGGGGCGTCAGTGCTGCGGGTGACCGGCTGCGGTACGGGGGGACCTCCGATGGGTCCTGGCCGTGCGCATTTCGGGGGGACCGGAACTCAACTGCCGCTTCCAGGCGTACTCGCCTGCCCGAGGAGTAGTCGTTCGATGAGCGAGCATCGTCGCAAAGCGCCGCAGCAGCAGCCACCGACGGGTGGACGCGCGGCGGCACGGCGCGCTGCCCAGCAGCCGGGGGGCCGCAGGTCGGCCCCGGTCCGGGACGTCGGTACGGGGGCCCCTTCGGCCTCCTACGGACCTCCTTCCTCCCACGGCGGGGAGGAGCGCCCCTACGGGGGACGCGCGGAGGCCCGCCGGGCCGCCCAGCGCGGCAGCCGCCGGAAGGGTGCCGGCTCCGGTCCCGGCGGCCCCGGCGGGTCCGGTGGCGGCCGACGCGGTGGCGGCGGCGGGGGGCGCGGCCCGGGAGACGGCCCGGAGGGGCGCGGACCCGGCAAGAAGCGGTTGATCGACTACCCGCGCCACAACAAGTACGGCTGGCGCCGCTGGCTGCCCTCGTGGCGGCTGGTGACGGGCACGTTCCTGTTCTTCGTGGCGAGCCTGATGGGCGCGGCGGCCTTCGCGTACTCGCAGGTGGACATCCCCAAGGAGGCCGACACCGCGAAGTCGCAGAACAACATCTACTACTGGGCCGACAAGACCGTCATGGTCGCGACGGGCGACGGTGCCAACCGCCAGATCGTCAAGCTTCCGCAGATCTCGAAGAACATGCAGAACGCGGTGATCTCGGCGGAGAACAAGACCTTCTGGGACGACTCGGGCATCGACCCGAAGGGCATGGGGCGTGCCATCTGGAACATGGCCAAGGGCGGCCAGACCCAGGGCGGTTCGACGATCACCCAGCAGTACGTGAAGAACAACCTCCTCGACGACCAGTCGCAGACCCTGACCCGCAAGGCGAAGGAGTTCTTCATCGCCCTGAAGGTCGGCAACGAGGTCGACAAGAAGAACGTCATGGCCGGCTACCTGAACACTGCTTACTACGGGCGCGGTGCCTACGGTATCCAGGCGGCCTCCCGCGCCTACTTCAACACGGACGCCGACAAGCTCAACCCCAGCCAGGCGGCGCTGCTCGCCTCGGTGCTGAAGGGCGCGACGTACTACGACCCGGCCGGCTACCCCGAGATCGACCCCAACGCCACCGCCGAGAAGAACACCGAGCGGGCCACCAAGCGGTGGAAGTGGATCCTCGACGAGATGGAGAAGGACGGGCACATCACGTCCGCGGAGCGGGCGAAGTACACGGAGTTCCCCAAGCTCCAGAAGCCCGGTCAGAGCGCCAAGCTGAGCGGTCAGATCGGCTACCTCGTCAGGACCGCCAAGGCGAACATCAAGACCCAGTTCGACCTCGGCGAGGCGGAGCTGGAGCGCGGCGGGTACCAGATCTACACCACCTTCGACAAGAACAAGGTGGCCGCGCTCGAGAAGTCGGTCAAGAAGGTCTACGACGAGCACATCGACCCCGAGAAGCGTCCCAAGACGGACACGCACGTCCAGTTCGGCGGCGCCTCCGTCGACACGGACACGGGAGAGATCGTCGCCATCTACGGCGGTGTCGACGCCACCAAGCACTTCACCAACAACGCCGACGCCACCGGCGCCATGGTCGGATCGACGTTCAAGCCCTTCGTGCTCGCCGCCGCGATGACGGACGGCGTGCGGGACAAGGATCTGGGCGCGGAGCAGGACGCCTCCACCCGCACGATCGTGGACCCGGACAAGAGCCGTTACTCCGGCAAGAACGGGCTGGTCGTCCGGAAGTACAACGGCGAGATCTGGCACAACGAGAAGGGTGAGGAGTGGCGCCAGACCAATGACGGTCAGGAGGACTACGGCAACATCTCGCTGCGCAGGGCCATGATCCGGTCCGCCAACTCGCCTTACGTCCAGCTCGGCATGGACGTCGGCATCGACAGGGTCCGGCAAGCCGCGGTGAAGGCCGGCCTGCTGGAGAGCTCCCTGGTCAAGGGCGAGGTCCCCTCGTTCTCCCTCGGCATCTCCAGCCCGAGCGCCATCCGCATGGCGGGCTCCTACGCGACCTTCGCCAACCAGGGCAAGCAGAACGACCCCTACTCCGTGCGGGAGGTGAAGAAGGACGGCGCCACCGTGCACAAGCACAAGGAGGATCCCGAACTGGCCTTCACCCCGGCCGTCGCCGGCAACATCACCGACGTCCTCCGGGACGTCGTGGACGATGACGAGGGCACCGGTAGGAAGGCACGGCTCCCCGGCCGTGACGTGGCCGGCAAGACCGGTACGACCGACGACAACCTGTCGGCCTGGTTCGTGGGCTACACCGCGCAGCTGGCGACGGCGATCGACATGTACCGCTACGACGACGACGACACGAAGAAGGACCGCAAGTTCGAGGCGATGTACGGCACGGGCGACCAGCCGACGATCCACGGCTCCTCGTTCCCCTCGCAGATCTGGCGCGACTACATGTCCGTGGCCGTCAAGGACGACCCGAAGGTCAAGTTCCCCAAGCCCGAGAAGCTGGAGAACGCCGAGCCCGTCTTCGGCGGCGGTGCGTCGAGCCCCACGCCGACGCCGACGGCGACCGAGTCGGCGACGGCCTCCCCGACGCCGACCGATTCCGCCACTCCGTCGACGACTCCCCCGACCACTCCGTCGACGACTCCCCCGACGCCGACCAGGACGCCGAAGCCGGGCAAGACGACCTGCAGCATCTGGGACCCCGACTGCTACACCCCGGGCGACCCGGGCGGCAACACGGGAGAGCCCACGGGCACACCGACGAACACCGGCGACCCGGACCCGTCCGGCTCGCCGACGGACGACGGGGGCGGCAGGCCGGGCGGGGGCGGGAACAAACCCGACGACGGGTCCTGGTTCCCCTAAACCCCCTCCGGGGCCACTCCTCCGGGCCGTCGCGGCCGCTCCGTACCTTCCGTACGGGGCCGGCCGCGGCGGCCCCGCCGTTTTCCCGGAGACGTACGGCAGGATGTCCCCCATGCCGAGCCTCCAGAAGACGAGCGCGCCGCGGGAGCGTTCGCAGACGGTCATCCCCACCCACCGGGACGAGGTGGCCGCCGCGGGCAGCGAACTGATCGGCGGCCCCTACGGGCGCCGGGCGCTGCCCGGCACCGGACGGCTTTCCCCGGTGCGGGTGGTCGCCCTCGTGGCCATCGGCATGTTCGCCCTGGGCATGGTGCAGAAGCTGCCCTGCTACAACTGGGCCTGGTTCCGGGGGGCGACCTCCCAGTACACGCACGCCTGCTACTCGGACATTCCGCACCTCTTCTCCGGGCGGGGCTTCGCGGACGGCCTGGTCCCCTACTTCGACCGGCTGCCCGGCGACATACCGTTCCTGGAGTACCCCGTCCTGACCGGCCTCTTCATGGAGGTCGCGGCGTGGCTGACGCCGGGCGGCGGCGACATGACGGAGCGCGAGCAGACGTACTGGCTGGTCAACGCCGGTCTGCTGATGGTCTGCGCGGCCGTCCTCGCGGTCTGCGTGGCCCGGACGCACCGCCGGCGCCCCTGGGACGGCCTCCTGGTCGCCCTGGCGCCCGCGGTGGCGCTCACGGCCACGGTCAACTGGGACCTCCTCGCCGTCGCGCTGACCGCCGCCGCCGTCCTGATGTGGGCGCGGAGCCGCCCGATGGCCTCCGGGATCCTGCTGGGCCTGGCCACGGCCGCCAAGCTCTACCCGGTACTGCTCCTCCTCCCGCTGCTGCTGCTCTGCTGCCGCGCCGGGAAGTGGCGTCAGTACGGGGCCGCGGTGCTCGGCTTCGCGGGAGCCTGGCTGGTCGTGAACCTGCCGGTGATGCTGCTCGCGCCGGAGGGGTGGAAGCAGTTCTACGTCTTCAGCAGGCAGCGGAACGTCGACTTCGGTTCGATCTGGCTGCTCGTCAGCCAGCGCACGGGCGACCAGATCCCGCCCGACCGGGCCAACCTGTACGCGCTGCTGCTCATGGGCATGGCCGCGATCGCCCTCGCGTACCTGACGTTCACGGCCCCCCGCAGGCCCCGCTTCGCCCAGCTGGCCTTCCTGGTCGTCGCCGCGTTCGTCCTCGTCAACAAGGTCTACTCGCCGCAGTACGTGCTGTGGCTGGTCCCCCTGGCGGTGCTCGCCCGGCCGCGCTGGCGCGACTTCCTGATCTGGCAGGCGTGCGAGGTCATGTACTTCCTGGGCGTCTGGATGTACCTGGCGTTCACGATGGGCGGCAACAAGCAGGGCCTGCCGGTCGACGGCTACCAGTTCGCGGTCGTCCTGCACCTGCTCGGCACCCTGTACCTGTGCGCGGTGGTCGTGCGCGACATCCTGGCGCCCGAGAAGGACCCGGTCCGGCAGGACGGCTCGGACGACCCCTCGGGTGGCGTCCTGGACGGGGCGGAGGACGCCTTCGTGGCGGGCGGCGCGGCGCACCCGGCGCGGCACGCCGCCCCGGCCTCCGAGGAGGCGCAGCGGGTCAGGTGGGGCGCTCCCCGGGAGCAGGACTCCCGGGGCTGAACGGCCGCTTCCGGTCCGGGGCCACCGGAGCCCCGGACCGGTCGCTCAGCGCTCGACGAGGCGGTCGAACTGCGTCGTGGTGTGGCGCAGGTGCGCCACGAGCTCGTCGCCGACCCGGGGCTCCTGGGCGTCGGCCGGCACGAACAGGATCGACACCTGCATGTGCGGCGGCTCGGCGAACCAGCGCTGCTTCCCCGCCCACACGAACGGCGACAGGTTCCGGTTGACGGTGGCGAGGCCGGCCCGCGCCACGCCCTTGGCGCGCGGCATGACGCCGTGCATCGCCTTGGGGGCCTCCAGGCCCACGCCGTGCGAGGTGCCGCCGGCGACGACGACCAGCCAGCCGTCCGACGCGGCCTTCTGCTGGCGGTAGCCGAACCGGTCGCCCTTGGCGACCCGGGTCACGTCGAGGACCGCGCCCCGGTACTCCGTGGCCTCGTGGTCGCCCAGCCAGAGCCGGGTGCCGATGCGGGCGCGGAAGCGCGTCTGCGGGAACTGCTGCTGGAGCCGGGCCTGTTCCTCGGCCCGCAGGTGGCTCACGAACATGGTGTGCAGCGGCAGCCGGGCGTTGCGCAGCCGGTCCATCCAGGCGATGACCTCCTCGACGGCGTCGGTGCCGTCCGGGCGGTCCAGCGGGAGGTGGAGGGCGAAGCCCTCCAGGCGCACGTCCTCGATGGCGGCGTGGAGCTGGTGCAGCTCCTCCTCGCGCACGCCGTGCCGCTTCATCGAGCTCATGCACTCGATCACGACCCGGGCGCCCACCAGGGCGTGGACGCCGTCCACGGAGGAGACGGAGCGCACCACCCGGTCGGGCAGCGGAACCGGTTCCTCACCCCGCCGGAAGGGGGTGAGGACCAGCAGGTCGCCGCTGAACCAGTCCTTGATGCTCGCGGCCTCGTACGTGGTGCCCACGGCGAGCATGTCGGCGCCGAACCGGGCCGCCTCGTCGGCGAGCCGCTCGTGGCCGAAGCCGTAGCCGTTGCCCTTGCAGACGGGGACGAGGCCGGGGAACTGGTCGATGACCGACTTCTGGTGCGCCCGCCAGCGAGCGGTGTCGACGTACAGGGAGAGCGCCATGGCCGGCCCGGAACCTTTCTGGTGGCTGCGGTGTGTCAGGGGGTGACGGGTGTCTACGGGTGACAGATGTCTACGAGGGTACGGAACCGGGGGCGGCACGTCCTGGGGCCGTGCCGCGCCCGGGTCGGGACGGCGACCGGATCAGCGCCGGGACATGTACATGTCGAGCGCCTTGTGCAGCAGCTTGTTCAGCGGGAAGTCCCACTCGCCGACGTACTCGACGGCCTCGCCGCCCGTGCCGACCTTGAACTGGATGAGGCCGAAGAGGTGGTCGGTCTCGTCGAGCGAGTCCGAGATGCCCCGCAGGTCGTAGACGGTCGCGCCCATCGCGTAGGCGTCGCGCAGCATCCGCCACTGCATCGCGTTCGAGGGCCGGACCTCGCGGCCGATGTTGTCGGAGGCGCCGTAGGAGTACCAGACGTGCCCGCCGACGACGAGCATGGTCGCGGCGGAGAGGTTCACCCCGTTGTGACGGGCGAAGTACAGCCGCATGCGGTTGGGGTCCTCGCTGTTGAGGACGGTCCACATGCGCTGGAAGTACGAGAGCGGGCGCGGCCGGAAGCGGTCGCGGACGGCCGTGATCTCGTACAGCCGCTGCCACTCGGCCAGGTCCTCGTACCCGCCCTGGACGACCTCGACGCCGGCCTTCTCGGCCTTCTTGATGTTGCGGCGCCACAGCTGGTTGAAGCCCTTGAGGACGTCGTCGAGCGAGCGGTTCGCGAGCGGCACCTGGAAGACGTAGCGGGGCTGCACGTCGCCGAAGCCGGCGCCCCCGTCCTCGGCCTGCTGCCAGCCCATCCTCCGCAGCCGGTCCGCGACCTCGAAGGCGCGCGGCTCGATGTGGCTGGCCTCGACGTCCTTGAGGCGCTTGACGTCCGGGTTCTGGATGCCGGACTTGATGGCGGCCGAGTCCCAGCGGCGGATGACGACCGGCGGACCCATCTTCACGGAGAAGGCGCCCTGCTGCTTGAGGTGCGCCAGCATCGGCTGGAGCCAGTCGTCGAGGTTGGGCGCGTGCCAGTTGATGACCGGGCCCTCGGGCAGATAGGCCAGGTAGCGCTTGATCTTCGGGAGCTGACGGTAGAGGACCAGACCGACGCCGACGAGCTCGCCGTTCCCGTCGAACCAGCCGAGGTTCTCCGAGCGCCACTCGGTCTTCACGTCGGCCCACGCCGGGACCTGGCAGTGGCTCGCGGCGGGCTGGCTCTGGATGTACGCCAGATGCTGCTCACGGCTGATGGTCCTCAGGGTCAGGCTCATGCGGGGCGCTCCTCGGCAGGTGTGTCCCCATCGGTCAGGGGCTCCGGCTCTCGCGCCGAAGCCTACTGCGACCGGGCAGCGCCCCGTATGTCTGTACGGGCCCTGACGTGCCGCGGGGGCCGCCCGGACCTGCTCCGGTGCGGCCCTGCGCGCCCTTCGTTCCCGCCCGGCGGCCCGGGGCCGGTCGGGGGACCCGGAGCGGCCGGTGGAGGGCTGGGCCAGCTGTCGGACCCCGGGCCCGGTCGTCGGGAAGCCGGATCAGTTGATGACGCCGGTGAAGAGGCCTCCGTGGGCCATGCCGAGGTAGAAGCCGATCGCCGACGCGCCGAGTCCGACGATCAGGAGGAAGCGCTCGCGGGTCGTCGCGGAGATGAACTGGCCGTACCCGCCGGTCAGGATCCCGACCAGGCCCGCCCAGGAGCTGAGCAGGTGGAGGCTGTGGAACTGCGCGGTGACGAAGGCGAGGACGCCGAGCACCAGCGTCACGCCGACCAGGGTGTCCTGGAGCGGGTGGGGCTTGCCGTCGGTGGCGAAGAGGGAGTGGCCGGGTTCGCGTCGCATTGCCTGTGCCATGGGGCACCTCCTGGCGTGCTTGCCGGACGGCGGCGCATCCTAGCGCCGCCGACATCCGTTGTGTACAGATTGCGTCCCTTCACCAGGGAATTTCAACCGGAAGCGGATGTGCGGGTACGCTGTACGGTCTGCACCGGTGTCTGCCCAGGTCCCTCCCGGGATCCCGGCGGTGCCCCTCGCCCGACGCGTTCGACGAGGGGGACTGTCAGTGGCGGCGGATACCGTTGCTCACGCATCACGACCCTCCTGCCACGGAACGACCGTGGCCGCTGAGTCCAAAGGAGGTGGGTTCCACATGCGTCACTACGAGGTGATGGTCATCCTCGACCCCGATCTCGAGGAGCGCGCTGTCTCCCCGCTGATCGAGAACTTCCTCTCCGTCGTCCGTGAGGGCAACGGAAAGGTCGAGAAGGTCGACACCTGGGGCCGTCGTCGTCTCGCCTACGAGATCAAGAAGAAGCCCGAGGGCATCTACTCGGTCATCGACCTGCAGGCCGAGCCTGCGGTCGTCAAGGAGCTCGACCGCCAGCTCAACCTGAACGAGTCGGTCCTCCGGACCAAGGTCCTCCGTCCCGAGACCCACTGAGCTTTCCTCGCTCAGAGGTCATCGGGTTCGAGTAGCAGCACAGCAGCCAGAAGCAATCCCGCCGAGAGGTTCCCCCATGGCAGGCGAGACCGTCATCACGGTCGTCGGCAATCTTGTCGACGACCCCGAGCTGCGCTTCACCCCGTCCGGTGCGGCGGTCGCGAAGTTCCGTATCGCGTCCACCCCCCGCACCTTCGACCGCCAGACCAACGAGTGGAAGGACGGCGAGAGCCTCTTCCTCACCTGCTCGGTCTGGCGTCAGGCGGCGGAGAACGTCGCCGAGTCGCTCCAGCGAGGCATGCGCGTCGTCGTGCAGGGCCGGCTGAAGCAGCGGTCCTACGAGGACCGTGAGGGCGTCAAGCGCACGGTCTACGAGCTGGACGTCGAGGAAGTCGGCCCCAGCCTCAAGAACGCCACGGCCAAGGTCACCAAGACCACCGGTCGCGGCGGCCAGGGCGGATACGGCGGCGGTGGCGGCCAGCAGGGCGGCGGCGGTGGCGGCTGGGGTGGAAACTCCGGCGGCGGCCAGCAGGGTGGCGGCGGTGCTCCCGCCGACGACCCGTGGGCGACCGGTGCCCCCTCCGGCGGCGGCCAGCAGGCCGGTGGCGGCGGTGGCGGCTGGGGTGGAAACTCCGGCGGCGGCTACTCGGACGAGCCCCCCTTCTAGGACACGCCCCTCCAGGGCGCTGCCTCGAAGCAGCTCGTACCCCACACTTCTTGATCACACAGGAGAAACACCATGGCGAAGCCGCCTGTGCGCAAGCCTAAGAAGAAGGTCTGCGCGTTCTGCAAGGACAAGACCGCGTACGTGGACTACAAGGACACGAACATGCTGCGGAAGTTCATTTCCGACCGCGGCAAGATCCGTGCCCGCCGCGTGACCGGCAACTGCACGCAGCACCAGCGTGACGTCGCCACGGCCGTCAAGAACAGCCGTGAGATGGCGCTGCTGCCCTACACGTCCACCGCGCGATAAGGAAAGGGTGACCGACTAATGAAGATCATCCTGACCCACGAGGTTTCCGGCCTCGGTGCCGCTGGCGACGTCGTCGACGTCAAGGACGGCTACGCTCGCAACTACCTGGTCCCGCGCGGTTTCGCGATCCGCTGGACCAAGGGTGGCGAGAAGGACGTGGCGCAGATCCGCCGCGCCCGCAAGATCCACGAGATCGCGACCATCGAGCAGGCCAACGAGATCAAGGCCCAGCTCGAGGGCACGAAGGTGCGCCTGGCCGTCCGCTCCGGCGACGCCGGCCGTCTCTTCGGCTCCGTGACCCCGGCCGACATCGCCTCGGCGATCAAGACCGCGGGTGGCCCGGACGTCGACAAGCGTCGCGTCGAGCTCGGTTCGCCGATCAAGACCCTGGGCTCGCACCAGGTGTCCGTGCGTCTGCACCCCGAGGTCGCCGCGAAGCTCGGCGTCGAGGTCGTCGCCGCGTAACGCTGCCCCTGGCAGTCTGCGCTCAGCAGTGAGGAAGGGCCGCACCCCTCGGGGTGCGGCCCTTTCGCCGTTTCGGGAGCCTTCCGCCGTTTCACGTGAAACGGGAAGTGGGAAGCGCAGGGGGTCAGCGGGTGGCGCCCGTGACGATCCAGCGGCCCGAGCGGGCGCGGAGCCAGAGCGTCACCATCCGGACCGTCATCATCAGCGCCATCGCCCACCACACCGCCGTGAGCCCGCCGCCGAGGACGGGGATCAGCAGGGCGACCGGGGCGAAGACGACGAGGGTCAGCAGCATGGCCCAGGCCAGATAGGGGCCGTCCCCCGCCCCCATCAGGACGCCGTCGAGGACGAAGACCACCCCGGCGATCGGCTGCGAGAGCGCGACCACTAGCAGGGCCGGGAGCAGGGCGTCGTGGACCGCGGTGTCACGGCTGAAGAGCGGGACGTACAGCGGGCGGGCGACGACCAGGAGCGCGCCGAGCACCACCCCCGAGACCACGCCCCACTGCACCATGCGGCGGCAGACCTGCCGGGCTCCGTCGGGGTCGTCCGCGCCGAGGTAGCGGCCGATGATGGCCTGGCCCGCGATGGCGATCGCGTCGAGGGCGAAGGCCATCAGGCTCCACAGGGACAGGATGATCTGGTGCGCGGCGACCTCCGTGTCCCCCAGCCGGGCCGCGACGGCCGTGGCGATCATCAGCACGGCCCGGAGCGAGAGCGTACGGACGAGGAGCGGGACGCCGGCCCGGGCGGACGCCCGGATGCCGGAGGCGTCGGGACGCAGGGAGGCGCCGTGGCGACGGGCGCCCCGGACGACCACGGTGAGGTACGCGGCGGCCATGCCGCACTGGGCGATGACCGTGCCCCAGGCGGAGCCCGCGACGCCGAGCCCGGCCCCGTAGACCAGGGCTAGGTTGAGCGCGCCGTTGACGGTGAAGCCGCCGATCGCCACGTAGAGCGGGGTACGGGTGTCCTGGAGGCCGCGCAGGACGCCGGTGGCGGCCAGGACCACCAGCATGGCGGGAATGCCGAGGCTGGAGATCCGGAGATAGGTGACGGCGTGGGGAGCGGCGGTGTCGGAGGCGCCGAAGACGTCGACTAGCCAGGGCGCGGCGGGCAGGGTCAGCGCGACGACGGCGGTGCCGAGGAGGAGCGCGAGCCAGATGCCGTCCATGCCCTGTCGGATGGCGGCCGGCAGGTCGCCCGCGCCCACGCGACGGGCGACGGCCGCCGTGGTGGCGTAGGCGAGGAAGACGAAGACGCTGACGGCGGTGGAGAGCAGGGCCGCGGCGATTGCGAGGCCCGCGAGCTGGGGGGTGCCGAGGTGGCCGACGATGGCGCTGTCGACCATGAGGAAGAGCGGCTCGGCGACGAGGGCGCCGAAGGCCGGCAGGGCGAGGGAGACGATCTCGCGGTCGTGTTGACGACGGACGGCCTTGGACGTCGGGGGAGCCTGACTCATGGGAGCAATCTAATCTTCCACAGGTAAGAGATACAAGGCATTCATGACCCTTACCTGTGGACAGTGGAGGGCTTCGGATGTGGGCCGTTTGTTCTGATCTTGGCCCAGGAGAAAAACTTTTTCTCCCCCACAGCCGGTGGATGGCAAAAGTGCAGGTCACGTGGGTGTTGTGGAGAGGCCTATGAGTTTGTCCACAAGGCTGTCCCCTGCTCTGTGCACAGGATCCGGCAAGTTCTCCACAGCATCTGGGCGTTCACCCACAGGGCCTGTGGATAACCGGATTGGCTGGAGCTCTCCACAGGCCTACCCTGGTCCGTCGCCCGACGTCCCGGAAGCGGTCGCGAAGCCACTCTCTGATCAGGTCCGTGGCGTGAAAGAGTGGCACGGCTAGGTCCGCGGAGCGGACGGAGGAGGTGGCTTGGTGAGCGTTCCCGAGGCCCTGGACGACCCCTGGGCCGACAGCGGACCGAGCGACCGGCTGCCCACCCGTACCCGAGGCGAGCGCGGTCGCGGCCGCGGGCGGGACGACCAGCACGAGCGGGGCGGCGAAGGCCCCTGGGACGGCGGACTCTCCGGTTTCGAGCGCGTCCCCCCGCAGGACCTCGACGCCGAGCAGTCCGTCCTCGGCGGCATGCTGCTCTCCAAGGACGCCATCGCGGAAGTCGTGGAGGTCATCAAGGGCAACGACTTCTACAAGCCCGCGCACGAGACCGTGTACGCGGCGATCCTCGACCTCTACGCCAAGGGCGAGCCGGCCGACCCGATCACGGTCGGCGCCGAACTCACCAGGCGCGGCGAGATCACCCGGGTCGGCGGCGCCTCCTACCTCCACACCCTGGTCCAGTCGGTCCCGACCGCGGCCAACGCCGCGTACTACGCCGAGATCGTCCACGAGCGCGCCGTCCTGCGCCGCCTCGTCGAGGCGGGCACCAAGATCACGCAGATGGGGTACGCGGCCGACGGGGACGTCGACGAGATCGTGAACTCGGCCCAGGCCGAGATCTACGCGGTCACCGAGCAGCGCACCACCGAGGACTACCTGCCGCTCGGCGACATCATGGAGGGGGCGCTCGACGAGATCGAGGCGATCGGCTCCCGCAGCGGCGAGATGACCGGTGTGCCGACCGGCTTCTCCGACCTCGACTCGCTGACCAACGGCCTGCATCCCGGTCAGATGATCATCATCGCGGCCCGTCCCGCCATGGGTAAGTCGACGCTCGCCCTGGACTTCGCCCGCGCGGCCTCCATCAAGCACAACCTGCCCAGCGTCATCTTCTCCCTCGAAATGGGCCGCAACGAGATCGCGATGCGCCTGCTCTCGGCCGAGGCCCGGGTCGCGCTCCACCACATGCGCTCCGGCACGATGACCGACGAGGACTGGACGCGCCTGGCCCGCCGGATGCCGGACGTCTCCCAGGCCCCCCTCTACATCGACGACTCGCCGAACCTGTCGATGATGGAGATCCGGGCGAAGTGCCGGCGGCTCAAGCAGCGCAACGGCCTCAAACTCGTCATCATCGACTACCTCCAGCTCATGCAGTCGGGCGGCTCGAAGCGCCAGGAGAGCCGTCAGCAGGAGGTCTCCGACATGTCGCGAAACCTCAAGCTCCTCGCCAAGGAGCTGGAACTGCCGGTGATCGCGCTCTCCCAGCTGAACCGTGGCCCCGAGCAGCGCACCGACAAGAAGCCGATGGTCTCCGACCTGCGCGAGTCCGGCTCGATCGAGCAGGACGCCGACATGGTGATCCTGCTGCACCGCGAGGACGCCTACGAGAAGGAGTCCCCGCGCGCGGGCGAGGCGGACATCATCGTCGGCAAGCACCGAAACGGCCCGACGGCCACGATCACCGTCGCCTTCCAGGGCCACTACTCCCGCTTCGTGGACATGGCCCAGACCTGACGGGCCCTCCGGTTCGTCGGGGGAACGTTCCTGTGGCCGGGCATGGGGCTTTCGGCGCGCGGAATCGCGTTGGATGGGGCCATGACGACATCTTTCGAAGCTTTGCTGCCCGGGACCGCGCGGGCCCTGCTGCACCGGGTCGCGGTGGCCCAGGCCGAGGGGCGGGCGCCCTCCCTCGTGGGTGCGGTGGTCCGTGACGGGGCGCTGGTGTGGAGCGGGTCGCGCAGCTGCGTGGACGGCCACACGCCGGACGCCGGCACGCAGTTCAGGATCGGCTCGATCACCAAGGTGTTCACCGCCGTCCTGGTGATGCGGCTGCGGGACGAGGGGGTCCTCCGGCTGGACGATCCGCTGGAGCTGCATCTGAAGGGGACGGGCGCCGGCGAGGTGACGATTGCTCAACTCCTCTCCCACGGCGGCGGACTCGCGGCCGAGACGCCCGGCGCGTGGTGGGAACGCTCGTCCGCCGCGCTGCGGCCGGAGCTCTCCGACGTCCTGGGGGAGCGGCCCTTCCTCCAGCCGCCGGGGCGCCGCCACCACTACTCCAACCCCGGCTACACCCTGCTCGGTTCACTGGTCGAGGAGCTTCGCGGGCGGCCCTGGGAGGAGGTGCTGCGGCACGAGATCCTGGAGCCGCTGGGGATGGACCGTACGACGGGCGAACCGGTCGCCCCGCACGCCGGTGGCTGGGCGGTGCACCCCTGGGCCGATGTGATGCTGCCCGAACCGTCCGAGGACCTCGGTCTGATGGCGCCGGCGGGCCAGCTCTGGTCGACGGCGGCCGACCTCGCCCGGTTCGCCGCGTTCCTCGCGGAGGGGAACGAACGCGTGCTCGGCGCGGCCTCCGTGGCGGAGATGCGCGCCCCGGCCTCCGCGCCGGGCGAGGGGGAATGGGAGGGGAGCTACGGGCTCGGGCTCCAGCTCCTTCGCCGGGACGGCCGGACCCTGATCGGCCACACCGGCTCCCTGCCGGGCTTCGTCGCCTGTCTGTGGGTGAGCGTGGAGGACGGCCTTGCGGGGATCGCCCTCGCCAATGCCACCTCGGGGCCGCTGGTGGGGGCCGTGGCCGCCGATCTCGTGCGGATCGTGGCGGAGGCGGAGCCGAGGCTCCCGGAGCCGTGGCGCCCCCTTCCTGCGGCGGAGGTCGACGCGGAGCTGCTGTCCCTGACCGGCCCCTGGTACTGGGGCACATATGCCTACGGGCTGCGGCTCGGTCCCGAGCGCGGTGTGGTGCTCGAACCCCTGAAGGGCGCCGGACGGCGGGCCCGGTTCCGGGCGCTGCCCGACGGCGACTGGGTCGGGCTGAACGGTTACTACGAAGGGGAGACGCTTCGGGTGGTGCGGCGCCCGGACGGAAGCGTGAGCCACCTCGACCTCGGCTCCTTCGTCTTCACCCGCGAGCCGTACGAGCCGGGGGACGCGGTGCCGGGAGGCGTGGACGAGGCCGGTTGGCGGGGCCTCTGAGTGTCAGATGGCCGTTTCACGTGAAACCGGGTGTTTCACGTGAAACGGCGCACCGGGACGCACACGTCAGAGGGACTTCTTGAAGCCCACGTGGGAGGCCTCGAAGCCGAGCCGCTCGTAGAAGCGGTGGGCGTCGGTGCGGGTGGCGTCGGAGGTCAGCTGGACGAGGCTGCAACCCTGGTGGCGGGACTCCTCGACGGCCCATTCGATGAGCTGCGTCCCGAGGCCGCTGCCGCGCTCGTCGGCGTGGACGCGGACGGCTTCGATGATCGAACGGGTGGCCCCCCGGCGGGAGAGCCCCGGGACGATCGTCAGTTGAAGGGTGCCGACGACCTTGTCCCCGCGCACGGCCACGACGGGGAGCTGATGGGGGTCGTTCGCCAGGCGCTCGAAGGCGGCGAGGTACGGGGTGAGGTCGTCGGGGGACTCGCGCTGCGTACCCAGCGGGTCGTCGGCGAGCATCGCGACGACGGCGGGAAGGTCCTCCACGGTGGTCGGACGTATCTCAAGATCGCTCATGGGGCGCAGCGTACGCCCGGCCGTCTCCGCGCCGGGAGGTCAGACGGGGGCACCCGCGCCCTCCACGACCCGGACCAGCGGCGCCAGC
Source organism: Streptomyces cinereoruber (assembly GCF_009299385.1). Taxonomy (NCBI): domain Bacteria; kingdom Bacillati; phylum Actinomycetota; class Actinomycetes; order Kitasatosporales; family Streptomycetaceae; genus Streptomyces; species Streptomyces cinereoruber. The sequence goes on from NZ_CP023693.1 coordinate 3,965,878, forward strand.
TCGGGGTTCTTGGCCGCCTCGTCCAAGGCCTCGCGCAGGGCGCCGTCGTTGGTGGGTCGGGCCTCTTCGAGGAGCTTCAGGCCCGCCTCGGTCACATCGGTGTAGATGCCGCGCCGGTCGGTGGCGCAGAGGTAGCGGGTGAGCAGCCCCCGGTCTTCGAGTCGGGTGACGAGCCGGGTGGTGGCGCTCTGACTGAGCACGACCGCGTCGGCGACCTGCTTCATCTGGAGGTGCCCGCCGGGGCCGTTGTGCTGGCGGCTGAGGACGTCGAGCAGCGAGTACTCCCGCACGCTCAGGCCGTGACGGGACTCCAGGGCGCGCTCCAGGTGGGACTCGATCCTGCCGTGCAGCAGGGAGAGGGCGCACCAGCGCTGGGAGAGCGCGGTGAGGGCGGGGTCCGTCGCGGTCATGGTCTCTCCTCGGTCTCTCCTGGGCACCGGAGCGGCTCGGATCCAGAGTAAAGGATGAGACGCAATAATGCGCGTCTGCAAGTAAATCTGTGCCCGGATGCCCGGAGTCGATCGGGGCGCGCCACCGGCTCCGGGGTACGTCGTGGCGGCTGCCTATCCGGCCGCGACCGTGAGAGGGGCGAAACGGCGGCGCCAGTCGCCGGGGAGGTCGGGCAGGGAGCGGACCATCACCGAGTTCGTGGCGATCGGGTCGATGCCGTTCTCCTTCACCCAGCTCAGCAGGGACGTGTGGCGCACGTCGATGTCCGTGCGCAGAGGACGGTCGGAGGCGGCGGCCAGGGAGGCGATCAAGGCCTTGGCCGTGGCCGGGTCCCGGGCGATCAGCGGTCCGACGACATGGGTGTCCATATTGGGCCAGGCCGCCGCGAAGCCCGTGATCTCGCCGTCCTCCTCCGCGACCCGGAGGTGGTCCGCAAAGGCGGGGAGCCGGGTGATCACATGGGTGCGGTCGAGACCGAAGACCTCCAGGTCCAGGCGGAGGATCGCCTGGAGGTCGTCCGCCGTCGCCGGGCGCACCGGGACGGACGGAGCGGGCGCGGCGAAGGTGAAGCGCCCGCGCACCATCTCCGCACGGCTCGTCTCCGTGAAGCCCAGCTGTTCGTAGAGCGGCTGTCCGTTCGCCGTGGCGTGCAGGGTGAGCGGGGTGTCCTTGGCCTCCTCCAGGACGTGCCGCATGAGCCGGCGTCCCACACCCTGGCGTGCGTACCGCTCGGCGACGAGCACCATGCCGATCGCGGCGAGCCCGGGTCCGTACGAGGTGACCACGCAGCAGGCGAGCAGTCCCTCGCCCGCGGGGTCGTCGATGCCGTACCCGGTGCCGGCGGTGAGCAGGAAGCCCCACTTGTGCTCCTCGCGGGGCCATTCGCGGTTCTCGGAGAGGTCGGCGCAGGCGAGGAGGTCGCCGGGGGTGAGGCGCCGGACGGGAAGCTGCGCGAGGGCGGCGGGAGAAATCGGCATACCTTTCAGGCTGTCCGACACGTTGATCTTCCGTCCACTGCTTTACCGGATCTGGTTGCTCCTCGGAGGAGTGTTCGTCCCGCCCTGTGGCATACGAACCGTGGACACGAACGATGTTTCACGTGAAACCCGAAGTGGGGCGGCCTTGCTGTGCTTCTGCCGGACCCGCCAGGGCTGCCGGAAAAGTCCTGGTCCAAAACAGCGCAGCTTAGTCAGGAAACCGGCCCTATGGACCGAGAACACCGCTTTCCGTCCCCGAAGGTGGTCGGACCCCCCATGCTGCGTTCACGGAAGCCCGGCCAGCACAAGGCGAGGCACATGATGGATGCTCCGACCCCCACGACGGACGCGAAGGCCGCGGACGAGCACGAGCTCCCGATGACGGACGGGAAGGGAACCCCGACATCCCGAGGGCCCTCCGCCGACGCGCTCCTCGTCCGCCGCACCCTGGCGGAGATCGCACCGGTCGCCGACCGGATGACCTCGTACTTCTACGCCCTGCTCTTCGTGCGGAACCCCGGGCTGCGCGACATGTTCCCCGTCGCCATGGACACCCAGCGGGACCGGCTGCTCAAGGCCCTCCTGACGGCGGCCGAGCACCTGGACGACGCCCCGGCCCTCACCGCGTACCTGGAGAACCTCGGCAGGGGCCACCGGAAGTACGGCACCCACTCCGCCCACTACCCGGCCGTCGGCGAGGCCCTCATCGGAGCCCTCACCCGGTACGCGACGACGACCTGGAACGACGAGACCCAGGCGGCCTGGGTGCGCACGTACACGACGATCTCCCAGATCATGATCGACGCGGCGGCGGAGGACGAGCGGTCCGCCCCCGCCTGGTGGCACGCCGAGGTGGTCTCCCACGACCTGCGCACCCCGGACGTCGCCGTCGTCACGCTCCGGCCCGACCAGCCCTACCCCTTCCTCGCCGGGCAGTACACGACGCTGGAGACTCCGTGGTGGCCGCGGATCTGGCGCCACTACTCCTTCGCCTCGGCACCGCGACCGGACGGGCTGCTCTCCCTCCACGTCAAGGCCGTCCCGGCCGGCTGGGTGTCCAACGCGCTGGTCCACCGGGCGCGCCCCGGCGACGTGCTGCGGCTCGGGCCGCCGGGCGGCTCCATGACGGTCGACCACTCCACGGACACCGGATTGCTCTGTCTGGGCGGCGGCACGGGGATAGCGCCGATCAAGGCCCTGGTCGAGGACGTCGCCGAGCACGGGGACCGGCGTCCGGTCGACGTCTTCTACGGAGCGCGCAGCGGGCACGACCTCTACGACATCGACACGATGCTGCGGCTCCAGAAGACCTTCCCGTGGCTCTCCGTCCACCCGGTCACCGAGGCGCAGGGACACCTTCCGGACGCGGTCTGCCGCTACGGCCCCTGGGGAGAGCGCGACGCCTATCTCTCGGGCCCGCTGGGCATGGTCCGGCGCGGAGTGGACGCGCTGCGGGGAGCGGGAGTCCCCTCGGAGCGCATCCGCCACGACTTCCTGGCCGAGCTGGCCCCCGCGGCCTCCGGCTGATCCGGCCCAGGTCAGCCCAGGTCCGGGGCGTGCATCGCGCGGACGCCCTCGATGTTGCCGTCGAGGTAGTGGCGCAGGGAAAGCGGGACGAGGTGCACGGCCGCGATGCCGACCCGGGTGAAGGGCACCCGGACGATCTCGTACTCGCCGACGGGCTCCTCGATCTCGGGCCCGTGCCGCAGGGAGGTGTCCATGGAGCCGAGCCGGCACACGAAGAAGTGCTGGACCTTCACGCCGGAGATCCCGCCGTCGACGATGTGCTCGACGGTGTCGACGAAGCAGGGCACCACGTCGGTGATCTTGGCGCCCAGCTCTTCGAGCACTTCGCGGTGCAGGGCCTCGACGACGGTGGAGTCGGTGGGCTCCACACCGCCGCCGGGCGTGAGCCAGTAGGGATCCATCCCCGGCTTGGTCCGCTTGATGAGGATGAGGTCGTCCCCGTCGAGCAGGATGGCGCGTGCGGTGCGCTTGATCACGGGCCGTTCGGTCATGTGAAGAAAATGGCCCGTGAGGGGTGGGCTGAAACGCGCCGGTCCCCCGAGGCTCACCAGTCCTCGGCGGCGTCCAGCAGCGCCTCGTGCGCCCGGGCGAGGTGGGCGAGCGCGAGCGTTCCCGTCCGTACGACCAGGAAGTAGGTCCGCAGCGGGGGCACCGGGGGATCGAGGAGTGCCACGAGCCGCCCCTGCTCCAGGGCCTCCTCGCACAGGTACCGCGGCAGGACGGCGAGCCCCGCACCGGAGGCGGCGGAGTCCCGTACGGCCCGCAGGTCGGGGGCGATCACGGTGGCGGCGGCGGCCGGCCCGGTCTCGAAGACGCTCGCCCAGTAGCGGGAGACGAACGGCAGCGACTCGTGCACCTCGACCACCGGAAGCTGCTCCAGGACCACGGCGCCCTTGCTCAGGAGCACCTCGGGGGAGAGCCGGGCGGCCCAGCGCGGCGCCGCGACCAGGACGTGCTCCTCGTCGCAGAGCGGGGTGGAGTGGAGCAGGCCGCCGCGCGGGCGGGCGGTGGTGATGGCGAGGTCGTGGTGGCCGGCGGCGAGGCCGTCGAGGACCTCCTCCATGGTGACCGGGAAGGAGGTCCGTACGGCGAGGCCCTGGCCGACCAGGGGGGTGAGGGCGGGCAGTGCGCGGAGCGCGGTGAACTCCGGGGGCCCGGCGACGTGGAGGGTCCGGATGCCGCTCTCCTCGTCGAGCCCGGTCTCGGTGATCTCCACGAGGGCGTCCAGGTGCGGCGCGGCGCGGTGGGCCAGCTCGTCCCCGATGGTGGTCGGGGTGACGCCGCGCGCCCGTCTGAGGAAGAGGGGGCGCCCCAACTGGCGTTCGAGCGTCCGGATCTGGCTGGTGACCGCGGGCTGCGAGAGGCCCAGGAGGGCCGCGGCCCGGGTGAAGGAGCCGGCCCGGTGCACCGTGACGAACGTCCGTAGTAGGGCAAGATCCATGTCCGCCCCCTCCCGGCCGTGGGGCCGTTCGACTCAGGCGGTCGGCTGACAGCGCCTCAGGACCGTCCAACTATAAATAAGTCGATAGGTCTCTGTCGCTACCGTGATTGGACACTGACGCAGAGTCAACTAGCCTTGTGCAGGCGGTTTCCGTGCGTGGAACCGAGGGCGTTCCGAGCCACGAGGGGGGAGGCTCGGAGCGCCCCGCTCCACGCGGGGAGACCCGTACCCGCTGCTCAGCCGGTGGAACCGGCCTCGTCGAGGGCGCGCAGCACGTCGGCGATCAGGTCCTCGGGGTCCTCGGCGCCGACGGAGAAGCGGATGAAGCCCTCCGCGACCGCGTCCCCGCCCCAGCGCCCGCGCCGCTCCGCCGTGGAGCGCACCCCGCCGAAGCTGGTGGCGTCGTCCACGAGCCGCAGCTCCTCCAGGAACCGTTCGGCCCGCTTCCGGTCCGCCAGTTCGAAGGAGACCACCGGACCGAAGCGCCGCATCTGCCGGGCGGCCACCGCGTGCGAGGGGTCGTCGGGAAGGCCCGGGTAGCGCAGCCCCGTGACGTCCGCCCGGCCGGCGAGCGTCCGCGCCAGCTCCAGGGCGGTCGCGCACTGGCGGTCGATCCGCAGCTGGAGCGTGGCGAGCGAGCGGTGGGCCAGCCAGGCCTCCATGGGGCCGGGAATGGCGCCGACGATCTTGCGCCAGCGCCGCACCTCCGCGGCCCGCTCGGGATCGCGGCAGCTCACGTGGCCGAGCAGCACGTCGCCGTGCCCGGTCATGCCCTTGGTGTCGCTGGCGACGGAGAAGTCCGCGCCCAGTTCCAGGGGCCGCTGGCCGAGCGGGGTGGCGAGGGTGTTGTCGACGGCGACGAGCGCGCCCGCGGCGTGCGCCTCGCGCACCAGACGGCGGATGTCGCAGACGTCGAGCCCGGGGTTGGACGGGGTCTCGATCCACAGGAGCCGGGCCCCTTCGAGGACGGCGAGCTGCCCGTCGTCCCCGGTCGGCGCGGTGCGGACCTCGACGCCGTACGCCCGCAGCTGCTCGTGGAGCAGGGGCAGCGCCTGGTAGCCGTCGGCCGGGAGCACCACCGCGTCGCCGGACCTCAGCTGGGAGAGGAGGACGGCGGAGATCGCGGCCATGCCGGAGGCGAAGACCAGCGTCTCGACGCCCTCCTCCCCCGGCGCCTCCAGCTCGCCGATCGCCCGCTCCAGATGGGTCCAGGTGGGGTTCTCGTCCCGGCCGTAGGTGTACGGGCCGGTCGGCTCGCCCGGCAGGTGGAAGTGGGCGGCGAACACCGGCCCCGGAAGGGTCGGTTCGTACTTCACCGGCTCGGGCAGTCCGGCCCGCACCGCGCGGGTCCCCTCGCCGAGCGCGGCGGCCTTCCGGTCGGGGCCGGAGGCGTGTTCCTCGTGCGTCACGGTGCCCACTCAGTCCCGGTCGGGGAGCACGACGTTCAGTGCCCACGAGACGACGGAGATGATCAGGCCGCCCAGGACCGCGGTCCAGAAGCCCTCCACGTGGAAGCTGAGGTCGAGCTTGTCGGCCAGCCAGGAGGTGAGGAGCAGCATCAGGGCGTTCACCACGAGGGTGAAGAGGCCGAGCGTCAGGACGAAGAGGGGAAGCGTGAACAGCTGGACGACCGGCTTCACCAAGAAGTTCACCAGGCCGAAGACCAGCGCGACGAGAATGAGGGTCAGGACCTTCTTGCCGGTGCTCTCACCGGTCAGGGTGATGTCCTGGAGGAGCCAGATGGCGACTCCCAGGGCGCCCGCGTTCGCGAGCGTCTTGACTACGAAATTCATCATGTGTCTGATCGTGGCAGACGTGATCGGGCCGAGGGCAGGGGCTGACGGGCGATGAAGGCATTCCGGCTGGACGAACTGGAGGCGGAGCGTGCCGCGAACAAGGGCGCGTACCTCCAGTTCCTGCGGGAGCGGAACATGTCGGTCGGCCTGTACGCGCTCGACGCGGGGGAGCTGGACCCGCAGCAGCCGCACCGCCAGGACGAGGTGTACTTCGTGGTGAGCGGTCGGGCGGCGATCACGGTGGGGACGGAGACGACCCAGGTGGCGCGCGGCAGCGTGGTCTACGTGCCGGCCGGGGTGGAGCACAAGTTCCACCACATCAGCGAGGACCTGCGGGTCATGGTGGTGTTCTCACCCCCGGAGGGCTGAGCGGGGCGGACCGGTCTCGGAGGGCTGAGCGGGGCGGGCCGGAACCGGAGAGCTGAGCGGTCAAAGGGCCGAGTGGGGAGAGCCGGCCCCGGAGGGCTGAGCGGCCCGGAGTCCGGCTCGGGGTCGCGCGGCCGGTTCGGCCCCCGGCCCCCTAGGGGGCGGATCAGGGGAGAGCGGGGGCCCCGCGGCCCCCGAGAGCCCCTCCCGGCGCCTAGCCTTGAGGATGTTCGGCGCGGAGTGCGCGGACGGTTCTTCGGAAGCGAGGTAGGACGATGGCCGCACGGGAGATGCTCGCGGGAATGCCCTGGTGGGTGAAGTGGGTCGCCATACCCGCCCTCGCCCTGCTCGTCTTCGGCGGACTGATCACCAGCGTCCTGACCTTCGTGATCGGTCTCCTCTTCAAGGTGCTGCTCTTCGTGGCCCTCGTCGCCGGACTGATCTACGTCGTACGGAAGTTCAGCTCCTCCGGCCGGTCGCGCGAGGACTGGTAGCACGAGCGGACAGAGCGCCTCCCGGCAGCACGTGCCGGGACCGATGGCCGAGGCCCGGCAGTACGAGCCACTCATCGGTACGGCGGCAGGGGAGAGAGTGTTAGCCCGGGCGGGGGAACGGGCCGGGCTAAACGGGGTGGGGGCCCGAAGGCTCCCACTACAGTGTGGAACCTCTCCGCCGCGATGGGGACTACAGGCGTAGACCTCCTTACCGACCAGCGGTTTCCCAGGCCCGGCGGGCGCGGGGGCGGCCCCCGCGGGCGGGTGCGACGCATCCGTCGTCACGCCTGGGGGTGACCTTTGGCCACGGCTACGCAGACGACCGCTCCTACCCTGATCGGCTCGGTGCAGCGCGCGCTGAGACTCCTGGAGGCGGTGGCCTCCCACCCGGACGGCGCCCCGGCGAAACAGCTCGCCCGCGAGACCGGTCTTCCACTGCCCACCACGTACCACCTGCTCCGCACCCTGACGCACGAGGGCTATCTGCTCCGCGAGAAGGGCGTGTTCGTCCTGGGGGACGCCGCCATCGGGCTGGCCGTCGGCGGAGCTGTGCAGAATCGTCGCATCAAGATCGAAAACTCTCTCGCCCGCTGGCGGGACGAGATCGGCGTCCCGATCTACTTCGCCGTCTACCGGGAGGGAGAGGTCGAGCTCGTCGCCGTCGCCGACACCCCCTCCGCCCCCGCAGTGGAGGAATGGGCCGATTTCCGGGATACGGCACACGCTCACGCGATCGGGCAGTGCATCTTGAGCCAACTTGATCCGAAAGCTCGTCAAGACCACCTTGACCGCCACCCGGTGGAATCCATCACGCCGTACACGGTGCGTAACCGGAGTGCGCTTTTGGATCGTTTGGGCGGTTTGGGGAGAATGGAACCCCTGGTGGAGCGTCAGGAATATGCGCTCGGCACGGTCTGCGCCGCAATCCCCATCACGGCGGGCTCCGCGGCGGCCGCAATGGCCATTTCCCTCCCCCTCCACCAGCAAGAACGGTTGCTCCCAGCGATCGAGCAACTACGCACGGAGATCGGGAGGCTCTTCGGATCGCTCGCGTTCTCTATCAGTATCTGAAAAATCACTCCTTGTGATCTGCTAGTGCTTACAGCACGATTGCGTCAAGAGGGCCACGGGGGATCATTCCTGGCCGTTTCGGTCACAGCTTTCAGCAGCTGTGTTTACACAACTGCTTCATCTACTGCGGGGTACATGATGCGAGAGTCGGTTCAGGCCGAGGTCCTGATGAGCTTCCTCGTCTCCGAGGAGCTCTCCTTCAAGATCCCGGTCGAACTGCGGTATGAGACCCGGGATCCCTACGCGGTGCGGATGACGTTCCACCTCCCCGGGGACGCACCCGTGACCTGGGCCTTCGGCCGTGAGCTGCTGCTCGACGGGATCAACCGGCCCAGCGGAGACGGCGATGTCCACATCGCCCCGACCGAGCCCGAACGGCTCTCGGACGTCTCCATCCGGCTCCAGGTCGGCGGCGACCGCGCCCTGTTCCGGGCCAGCGCGCCACCGCTCGTCGCCTTCCTCGACCGTACGGACAAGCTGGTTCCGCTCGGTCAGGAACGGGCACTCGGCGACTTCGAGGACAACCTGGAGGCGGCGCTCGGCCGGATCCTGGCCGGGGAGAGCGCCGGCCCGGCCTGAAACGGACGCACCGTCACCGAGCCGTTCTGATCCGGGTCCTGCCCGGACGCTTCCCGGCCCTTCTGCGTAGCCGACCCCCCGAGCCGGCACGCCGACGGACCGGACGCACCACCCCTCGCGTTTCCGTCACTTGGCGCGGCGGCGGCGTCCGCCCCGCGCCGACGAGGGCTTCCGGCCGCCGGTCCCCGGGCGGCCGGCCCCCTCCGCGCGGTCGGCGGAGACCACGAGCGCCGCGAGCGCCGTCGTGACCGGTACGGACGCCACCAGGCCGATCGAGCCGACCAGCGTCCGGACGATCTCCTCGGCCACCAGCTCGCTGTTGGCCACCGTCCCCATGCTGCTCTGCGCGATGGAGAAGAGCAGCAGCAGCGGCAGGGCGGCGCCCGCGTAGGCGAGCACCAGCGTGTTCACGACCGAGGCGATGTGGTCGCGACCGATCCGGATCCCCGCCCGGTACAGGCCGCGCGGCCCCATGCCCGGATCGGCCTGGTGCAGCTCCCAGACGGCCGAGGTCTGGGTCACCGTCACGTCGTCAAGCACACCGAGCGAACCGATGATCACACTGGCCAGCAGCAGACCGGACATGTCGATGTCCGGATAGAGCCCCTTGATCAGGCCGGTGTTGTCGTCGGTGTTGCCGCTGAGCGAGGCCCAGCCGATGAAGAGCGAGCCGAGCAGCCCGATGAGCAGCAGCGAGATCAGCGTGCCGAGCACCGCGACCGAGGTGCGGGCCGAGAGGCCGTGGCACATGTAGAGCGCGATCAGCATGATCGCGCTCGACCCGACCACCGCCACCACCAGCGGATTCGACCCCTGCAGGATCGCGGGCAGGATGAAGAACATCAGCACCAGGAAACTCACGGCGAGCGCGACCAGCGCCATCAGTCCCCGCATCCGCCCGACCGCCACGACCGCGAGGGCGAAGATGGCGGCGAGCACCGCCAACGGCACCTTGCGGTTCACGTCCGTCACCGCGTACTGCAGGTCGTAGGGGGCGTCGGGGGCGTACGCCACCACCACGCCCTGCCCCTCCTCCAGTTGGCGCGGCGCGCCCGGCTGCACGATCTCGGTGAACTCGCGGCCCTTGTTCGGGCCGGTGGTGACCTCGACCTTCGCCCTCTTGCACTCGCCCTGCTGGGCCTCGACCGCCTCGCGCCCCTCCGGGGTGGAGGTGTCGCCGGTCGGCGGGACCTGACCGGCGTTCACGGACTTGCAGTCGACCTGCTCGACGGAGACGACCTTGCCCTGCTCGGTCTGGCGGTCGAAACCGACGCCGGTGCGCTCGTGCGGCGGGGCGCCGCCGGGCCACAGGGCCACGAGCCCGACCAGGACGGCGGCGGCGAAGGGGACCAGGACGGCGGCGATGACCTTGCGCAGGTGCCGGGACACGGGGGCGGCGGGCCCGTGACTGTGGCTGTGCCCGTGGCCGGACCCGTGCCCGGCTCCATGGCCGGACCCGGACCCGGGCCCGTGGCCATGCCCTTGGCCGGGCCCGGAATCGGGCCCGCGGCCGTGGGACGACGGTCCCGGACCGTGGGAGTGGTCGTGCGGCTCGGGGGTCTGCTGGGGGGAAGTCACCGACCGATCATCGCAAGAACGGCGGGGGCCCACTGTTCAGCACGCCCGGGATGACGCTAGCGTGGTGGCACCTTTGCACACGCGGGAGCTCGGAGCACCGGGCTGAGAGGGCGCTGATCACCGTACGCGCGTACCGATGTACGTACGGGAGGAGGCTGCGCCGACCGCCGAACCTGTTACCGGGTAATGCCGGCGTAGGGAGATCGGTCTCATGACCATTCAGGATGCACGCACGCCTGCCACCAGCCAGGAAGACCGCACGCCGGGCTGGCACAAGGGATACGTCCAGGGCTCGCGCCCCGACCTGCGGGTGCCGGTCCGGCAGGTGCACCTCACCAACGGCCGGGACGTCACGCTGTACGACACCTCCGGCCCGTACACCGACCCCACCGTCGACACCGACGTGCGGCGGGGTCTGCCGCCGCTGCGCGAGAACTGGATCATCGCGCGCGGCGACACCGAGGAGTACGCGGGTCGCCCGGTCCGCCCCGAGGACGACGGCATCAAGCACACCTCGCCGCGCGGCGGCGGGCTCAAGAACCTCGACGCGGTCTTCCCCGGCCGCCCCCGCCTGCCGCGCCGGGGCCGCTCCGGCCAGGCGGTGACGCAGCTCGCGTACGCCCGCCGTGGCGAGATCACGCCGGAGATGGAGTACGTCGCGATCCGCGAGAACGTCTCCCCCGAGGTCGTGCGGGAGGAGATCGCGGCGGGCCGGGCCGTGCTCCCGGCGAACGTCAACCACCCGGAGATCGAGCCGATGATCATCGGCAAGCGGTTCCTGGTGAAGGTCAACGCCAACATCGGCAACTCCGCCGTCACCTCCTCCATCGAGGAGGAGGTGGAGAAGATGACCTGGGCGACCAAGTGGGGCGCCGACACGGTCATGGACCTGTCCACCGGCCGCAACATCCACACCACCCGCGAGTGGGTGTTGCGCAACTCCCCCGTGCCGATCGGCACCGTGCCGCTCTACCAGGCCCTGGAGAAGGTCGACGGCAAGGCCGAGGAGCTGAGCTGGGAGATCTACAAGGACACGGTGATCGAGCAGGCCGAGCAGGGCGTCGACTACATGACCGTCCACGCCGGCGTCCTCCTGCCGTACGTGCCGCTCACCGCGCGTCGCAAGACCGGCATCGTCTCGCGCGGCGGCTCGATCATGGCCGCCTGGTGCCTCGCGCACCACAAGGAGAACTTCCTCTACACGCACTTCGAGGAGCTCTGCGAGATCCTGGCGGCGTACGACGTCACGTACTCGCTCGGCGACGGCCTGCGCCCCGGCTCGATCGCGGACGCCAACGACGCCGCCCAGTTCGCGGAGCTGAAGACGCTCGGCGAGCTGAACACGATCGCCAAGCGGCACAACGTGCAGACGATGATCGAGGGCCCCGGGCACGTCCCGATGCACAAGATCAAGGAGAACATCGACCTCCAGCAGGAGATCTGCGAGGAGGCGCCGTTCTACACGCTCGGCCCGCTGACCACGGACGTCGCGCCCGCGTACGACCACATCACCTCCGGCATCGGCGCGGCGATGATCGCCTGGTGGGGCACGGCGATGCTCTGCTACGTGACGCCCAAGGAGCACCTGGGCCTGCCCAACCGCGACGACGTGAAGACCGGCGTCATCACGTACAAGATCGCGGCCCACGCGGCGGACCTCGCCAAGGGGCACCCGGGCGCGCAGGAGTGGGACGACGCGCTCTCGGACGCGCGCTTCGAGTTCCGCTGGGAGGACCAGTTCAACCTGGCCCTCGACCCGGACACCGCGCGCGAGTTCCACGACGAGACGCTGCCGGCGGAGCCCGCGAAGACCGCGCACTTCTGCTCGATGTGCGGTCCGAAGTTCTGCTCGATGAAGATCTCCCAGGACATCCGCCGCGAACACGGCGGCACGGAGGAGGAGATCGAGGCCGGCATGGCGGAGAAGTCGAAGGAGTTCGCGGCCAGCGGCAACCGGGTCTATCTGCCGCTGGCGGAGTAGGACCCCGTCCGCGCACGGACCTCTTCGGCGTGCGCGGGCCGGCCCGCGACCCCCGGGGGAGTCGCGGGCCGGTCGTCCGTGGCCCTTTGGGGAGCCGGACCGGCCCGGCGCGTCAGGGGCCGGTCGGGTCCGGCGGGGTGGCGGCGAGGGCGTCGCGGAGGAAGGGGAGGATGCCGCGTTCGAGGAGGGCGAGGCGCCAGGCCTCGCGGGCGCGGGAGAGCTCGTCGTCCGGAGCGGCGGGCGGGCCGCCCGTGCTCACCTCGACCGGGCTGTTGCGCAGGGCCGTCACGAGGAGTCCGGCGGCCGCGCAGAGCAGACCGGCGGCGGCGAGGGAGCCGAAGACCAGACCGGCGGTGAGCAGGGTCGCGCCGAACGCCACGGTCGGGGCGAGGGCGTGCAGCACCGCTCCGACCAGCAGGAAGATGACGGCTGCGGCGCCCGCGAGGACCGGGACCATGACGGTGACGATCGCGACGACGCCCGCGCCGGAGCCGGTGCCGAGGTGGTCGTGCGCGTCCGGGTCGCGGACCCCGACGGACGCGCGGTTCTGCTCGCGGACCTTCACGAAGTGGTCGTACTCGCTCGCGGCCGCGGAGGTGACGAGCGCCGTCGCGTTCAGCGTCATCGCGCGGAGCTGCGCGACCGTGAGCCGGGAGCCGACCCCGGCGAGTTCCGGACGTGCGTGGGCGGTGCTCAGTGCGTCGTCGAGGACCCGCTCGTACTCGGCGCGGTCCTCGGTCAGCAGGTGCGGAGCCACGTTCATGTGCATCCCCCGATGCTCCGTAGGCCCGTGACGGCAGCGGAAGACACGGCCGGGCGGGCGGAAACGGAGGAGAGCCTGCTACGGATGCACCGATGTTATGGCCGCGACGCCGCGGGCTGACAGGGTGTTTCCGGAAATCGCCCTCTCCGGATGCGCAGGGTGATAGGTCGGTCTTCGCTCAGCCGTTCAGGGGGAGTTGGACGACCAGAAGCTTTCCGGCCATGGTCACTCCGCCGTCCATGGCGATCGCGAGCCCGTCGGCGTACACGTGCGGTCCGTCGACGACCGGGCCGCCGCCGTCCTCGCCGTCCTCGGTGCCGACCTGGCCGAGCAGGTACGGGATCGGGCTGTGGCCGTGCACGATCCGGCTGCCGCCGTAGGTGGTGAGCAGCTCCTGGACGGCCTGCGGTCCCCCGTCGTCGCGGAACGCGAAGCGCTTGGTGAACTTCCGGAACACGTCCCAGACCTCGTCCGCGTCGTTCCGGTTGATGATCTCGTGGACCGTGTCGTTGACGTCCTCGATGGTCTCGCCGTATTCGAGGTACGCGGTGGTGTCCGAGTGCACGAGGAGGTGGTCGTCCTCCCGCACCACGGCGTCGAGCCGGGACATCCACTGGAGGTGGACGTCCTGGAGCCGGTCCATGTCCTGCTTCTGGCCGCCGTTGAGCAGCCAGGCGGCCTGGAAGGTGGCGGTGCCCGCGCCGGAGTTGACCGGGGTGTCGCCGAAGCGCTTGGCGCCGATGAGCAGCAGCTCGTGGTTGCCCATGAGGGCCTTGCAGTAGCCGCCGGCGGCGGCGGCCTCGGCGGAGAGCCGCATGACCAGGTCGATCACGCCGATGCCGTCGGGGCCGCGGTCGGTGAAGTCGCCGAGGAACCAGAGGCGGGCGTTGCCCGCGGCCCAGCCGCCGTTCTCGTCGATGAGGCCCTGGGCACGGAGGGCGGCGACGAGTTCGTCGAGGTAGCCGTGGACGTCGCCGACGACGTAGAGCGGGCCGGGGCCGTCACCGGCCGGGACCTCGCCGGCGGGGGCCGGCACGGGGGAGACCTTCACCTGGACGGTGTCGCCGCGGTTGATGACGGGCAGGTCGCGCTCGGTCGGCGTGTACCCCTCGGGCACCTCGCCCTCGGGGAACGCGTTCCCGGGGTGGCCGGAGGCGACGGGGGCCGCGGGGGCGGCCGGGGCGGTGGCGGGGTAGGGGGGCGCGGCGGCGCGGTGGCCGAGGTGGAGGGTCGGGTCGGCGGGCATGGGCGCGGTGGCCGCAGGCACTTGCTGCGGGGCCGGAGCCGGGGGCGTCTGCGGTGCGGGCGCCTGTGCCCGCGGTACGGGCGTCTGTGGTACGGCTTCGGCCGCCGGGGGGCGTACCGGCATCGGCACGGGCACCGGCACGGCCTCGACCGGGGAGGGGGCGACGGGGGGCAGGGACTCGGCAGCGGCTGGCCGGCCGGCCGGGACCGCGTGCTCGACCGGAGCCGCGTGCTCGGCCGGGACCGCGTGCGGCGCCCGAGCGGCGTGCGGCTCCGGGTGGGCGCCCGGGGCGGCGGCGTGGTGCGCCGGGGTCGGGTAGGGCGCAGGGCGTTCGGCGTGTGCGTGCTCCGCCGACGCGGGCACCGGCTCCGGGCCCGACGGTTCGACGGCATGGCTCTGCACGGGCACGCGTGCGTACGGCGGTACGCGGAAGTCACGCAATGTCGCCGTGCGTACCACGGGCTCCTGACCGGCCCCCTGAGTCATCGACCCCTCCACCACCGTCGCGATGCCCTGCACATCGCGGACCGGCCTGGTCGGGGTGGTCCGCGGTGTCGTCCGCCCATCATAGGAATGAGCGTCCTCCTGTGTGACGCACCAGGGGTGGTGAATCCGGGTCCACTCCGGGTTCACCGGTCGTTTCGCCCGAATTAGGAAGGTCCAGTCCAGGGTTGGGGCCGGTGCGGTGTTCGGTTTGGCCGTTCCCGTCCACGGGCAGGGACGGGAACGGCGTGTTCGAAGACGTCCTCTTCGAGGTGCCCTCGTCGCGGGGACGGCCCCGTCAGTCCTTCGCGGGCGAGCGCGGCGGGCTGACCGTCGTGCGGGGCGGGCGGCGCTGCGAGGAGGTGCGGACGATGAGTTCGGTCGGTATCACCTGCTCGACCGGCCCGTCGTTCTCGACCCCCTCGATGGCGTCGATGAGGAGCTGGACGACGGCCGTGCCGATCCGGCGCGGCTTGAGCGAGAGCGTCGTGATGGGCGGTTCGGTGGTGGCGTAGCCGGCCGACTCGCTGCAGCAGACCAGCAGCAGGTCGTCCGGGACGCGCAGGCCGTAGCGGCGCGCGGCCGCGAGGAGGTCGGTCCCGTTGGGGTCGAAGAGGCCGTACACGGCGTCGGGCCGGTCCGGGCGGGCGAGCAGCCGGTCGGCCGCGACGGCGCCCGCACACGGATCGTGCGCCGGATAGGCCTCGTAGACGGGGTCCTGGCCCACCCGCGCGCACCAGTTCAGGTAGGCGGTGGTGGACAGACGGGTGTACGTGTCCGTGCTGGTGCCGGTGAGGAGGCCGATGCGGCGGGCGCCGGCGTCGGCGAGGTGGTCGAGGAGGTCGAGGACGGCGGCTTCGTGGTCGTTGTCGACCCAGGCGGTGACCGGGAGGGTACCGGCGGGGCGTCCGTCGGAGACGACGGGCAGGCCCTGGCGGACCAGTTCGGTGACGACGGGGTCGTGGTCGGAGGGGTCGATGACGACGGTGCCGTCGAGGGCGACGTTCGACCAGACGTCATGGCGGGAGGTGGCGGGGAGGATGACCAGGGCGTAGCCCCGGGCGAGCGCGGCCGACGTGGCCGCCCTGGCCATCTCCGCGAAGTACGCGAATTCGGTGAAGGTGAAAGGTTCATCCCCGTACGTGGTCACGGTCAGGCCGATGAGTCCCGACTTGCCGGTACGGAGCGTGCGTGCCGCGGCGGACGGGCGGTAGCCCAGCCGGTCGGCGACCTCGCGGACGTGGCGGCGGGTGGCGTCGGGGAGCCGGCCCTTCCCGTTGAGCGCGTCGGAGACAGTCGTGATGGAGACCCCGGCGGCGGCGGCGACGTCCCGGATGCCCGCCCGGCCCTGCCGGCTCCCCCGGGTCTGTGCCCGGCTCACCTGGTGCTTCCCTGCTGCTGTCATGGCGAGCCGATAGTAGGGCGACGAGGGGCGGTCGGGACGGTCGCATATGCGGACGTTGACAGGCACGTTTCTGCATGATCGATGTCCATGAAGTGCCTTTGAAATAAAGGTAGTTATATGATTCCACCTGTTGTTTATGGCTGCCGGGTGGCATGGGCCTGGCGAGGGGGTGAAGTCCCGGAGAGGTCTCAACTCACCTCTACGGGGGACGCGCGCCACGGCGCCCGCCACCGGCGCACGCCACCCGGGTGCGCGCCCCCCTCTCCCCGGACCGACCGGAAGGTCGTCGGGAGACCGTGTCCCTCCTGTTGTCCACAGCCCATTCGCAGCGGAGTCGAATCCTCTTAAGGTGAGCAGTATTGGCGGTACGGACGGTCGAGGAGGCCACACTGTGAGCGAGACCAGCGGGACGAACACCGGCAGCCCCAGGCTGCGCGCCGAGCTGGACGGCGTCCCCACCTACAAGCCGGGCAAGCCGGCCGCCGCGGGCGGGCCCGTGGCCTTCAAGCTGTCCTCCAACGAGAACCCCTACCCGCCGCTGCCGGGGGTCCTGGAGAGCGTGGTGGCCGGGGCCGACACCTTCAACCGGTACCCGGACATGGCCTGTACCGGTCTGATGGAGGAGCTGGCGGAGCGCTTCGGCGTGCCCGTCTCGCACCTGGCCACGGGCACCGGCTCGGTCGGGGTCGCGCAGTCGCTGCTCCAGGCGACCTCGGGCCCGGGCGACGAGGTGATCTACGCCTGGCGCTCCTTCGAGGCGTACCCGATCATCACGCAGATCAGCGGGGCCACCTCGGTGCAGGTGCCGCTGACCGACGGCGAGGTGCACGACCTCGACGCGATGGCGGAGGCGATCACCGACCGGACCCGGCTGATCTTCGTCTGCAACCCCAACAACCCCACGGGCACCGCGGTGCGCCGGGCCGAGCTGGAGCGCTTCCTCGACCGGGTGCCGTCCGACGTCCTGGTCGTGCTCGACGAGGCGTACAAGGAGTTCGTGCGCGACCCCGAGATCCCGGACGGCATCGAGCTGTACCGGGACCGGCCCAACGTCGCCGTGCTGCGCACCTTCTCCAAGGCGTACGGCCTGGCGGGGCTGCGGGTCGGCTTCGCGGTCGCCCACGAGCCGGTGGCGGCGGCGCTGCGCAAGACGGCGGTGCCGTTCGGCGTGAGCCAGCTGGCGCAGGACGCGGCGGTGGCCTCGCTGCGGGCCGAGGACGAGCTGCTCGGCCGGGTCGGTTCGCTGGTGGGCGAGCGCGAGCGGGTCCGGGCGGCCCTGGTGGGGCAGGGCTGGACCGTTCCGGACACGCAGGCGAACTTCGTCTGGCTGCGGCTCGGCGAGCGGACGGCGGACTTCGCGGCGGCGTGCGAGCGGCACGGCGTCGTGGTGCGCCCGTTCGCCGGCGAGGGCGTGCGCGTCACGATCGGCGAGGGCGAGGCGAACGACCTGTTCCTCCAGGCGGCGGAGGCCTTCCGCAAGGAGCTCTGAGCCGAGCCGGCTGATTCGGGAAGCACCTGACGGCCCCCGCGAGCAACCGCTCGCGGGGGCCGTCCGCGTGCGGGGAACGTGTGAGCAAGGAGACGCCCTGTAAAGGGCCCCCGGAGACAAGTACGGATTTCGTATGAGCCATAATGCTTGTGAATGTGAACGCGTTCACAAGCGTGCCCCGGTTCGTCCACCTATGGGTGGTAAAGCCAGGGCAGACCGCCGATGTGACCACGGCGATGTAAGGAGAAAGCGACGTGGACCTCGCTCTGGCGCCAGAGACCCTGGCGCGCTGGCAGTTCGGTATCACCACCGTCTACCACTTCCTCTTCGTCCCGCTGACGATCTCCCTCGCGGCGCTCACCGCCGGCCTCCAGACCGCCTGGGTGCGGACGGAGAACGAGAAGTACCTCAGGGCGACGAAGTTCTGGGGCAAGCTCTTCCTGATCAACATCGCCATGGGCGTCGTCACCGGCATCGTGCAGGAGTTCCAGTTCGGCATGAACTGGTCCGACTACTCGCGCTTCGTCGGCGACATCTTCGGCGCCCCGCTCGCGTTCGAGGCACTCATCGCCTTCTTCTTCGAGTCGACCTTCATCGGCCTGTGGATCTTCGGCTGGGACAAGCTGCCGAAGAGGATCCACCTCGCCTGCATGTGGATGGTCTCGATCGGCACCGTCCTCTCCGCGTACTTCATCCTGGCGGCCAACTCCTGGATGCAGCACCCGGTGGGCTACCGCATCAACGAGGAGCGCGGCCGGGCGGAGCTCACCGACTTCTGGCTGGTGCTCACCCAGAACACGGCCGTCACCCAGTTCTTCCACACCATCACGGCGGCCTTCCTGGTCGGCGGCGCGTTCATGGTCGGCATATCCGCCTTCCACCTGGCCCGCAAGAAGCACATCCCCGTGATGCGGACCTCGCTGCGGCTCGGCCTGGTCACCCTGATCATCGCTGGCCTCGGCACCGCCATCAGCGGCGACCTGCTCGGCAAGGTCATGTTCAAGCAGCAGCCGATGAAGATGGCCGCCGCCGAAGCCCTCTGGGACGGCGAGGCGCCCGCCCCCTTCTCGATCTTCGCCTACGGCGACGTCGACAAGGGCCACAACAAGGTCGCCATCGAGATCCCCGGCCTGTTGTCCTTCCTCGCGAACGACGACTTCACCTCGTACGTCCCCGGCATCAACGACATCAACAAGGCCGAGCAGGAGAAGTACGGTCCCGGCGACTACCGGCCCAACATCCCCGTCGCCTACTGGGGCTTCCGCTGGATGATCGGCTTCGGCATGGCCTCCCTGACCCTGGGGTTCATCGGCCTCTGGCTGACCCGGAAGAAGTTCATGCTGGCGCCGGGACTGCGGACGGGCGAGGACGAGGTGCCGAACCTGGTCCTCTTCAAGAACAAGGCCCTCAGCCCCCGCATCGGCAGGTGGTACTGGATCGTCGCGCTCTGGACGATGCTCTTCCCGCTGATCGCCAACTCCTGGGGCTGGATCTTCACCGAGATGGGCCGTCAGCCGTGGGTCGTCTACGGCGTGCTGCGCACCCGGGACGCGGTCTCCCCCGGCGTCTCCCAGGCCGAGGTCCTCACCTCCATGATCGGCTTCACCCTGCTCTACGCCGTCCTCGCGGTCATCGAGGTCAAGCTCCTCGTCAAGTACATCAAGGCGGGCCCGCCCGAGCTGACCGACGACGACCTCAACCCGCCCACCAAGATCGGCGGGGACACCCGCGACCCCGACCGGCCCATGGCCTTCTCGTACTGAGGCTCAGGAGACCGAGGCATGGAACTTCACGACGTCTGGTTCGTACTCATCGCCGTCCTGTGGACCGGCTACTTCTTCCTGGAGGGCTTCGACTTCGGGATCGGCATCCTGACCAAGCTGCTGGCCCGCGACCGGCCCGAGAAGCGGGTCCTCATCAACACCATCGGACCCGTCTGGGACGGCAACGAGGTGTGGCTGCTCACCGCCGGCGGCGCCACCTTCGCCGCCTTCCCCGAGTGGTACGCGACGCTCTTCTCCGGCTTCTACCTGCCGCTGCTGCTCATCCTGGTCTGCCTGATCATCCGGGGCGTGGCCTTCGAGTACCGGGCGAAGCGGCCCGAGGAGAACTGGCAGCGCAACTGGGAGCAGGCCATCTTCTGGACCTCGCTGCTCCCCGCGTTCCTCTGGGGCGTGGCCTTCGGCAACATCGTCCGGGGCGTGAAGATCGACGCGGACATGGAGTACGTGGGCACCTTCTTCGACCTGCTCAACCCGTACGCGCTCCTCGGCGGCCTGGTCACGCTCACCCTCTTCACCTTCCACGGCGCGGTCTTCGCCGCGCTGAAGACGGTCGGGGACATCCGGGTACGGGCCCGCGCGCTCGCGCTCAAGCTGGGCCTGGTCACGGCGGCGATCGCGCTCCTCTTCCTGATCTGGACCCAGGTCCACACCGGCGACGCCTCCAGCTTCGTGGCGATGGTGATCGCGGTGGTGGCGCTCGTCGGCGCGATAGCCGCCATCAGGGCGGGGCGCGAGGGCTGGTCGTTCGCGCTCTCGGGCATCACGATCGCGGCCTCGGTGGCGATGCTCTTCCTGGCGCTCTTCCCGGACGTGATGCCCTCTTCGCTCGACCCGGAGTGGAGTCTTACCGTGACGAACGCGTCGTCGAGCCCGTACACGCTCAAGATCATGACGTGGTGCGCCGCGATCGCGACCCCGCTGGTGCTGCTCTACCAGAGCTGGACCTACTGGGTGTTCCGCAAGCGGATCGGTACGCAGCACATCGCCGACGCGCAGCACCACACCGCCGACGCCCACTAGGGCGTGTCCGGCGCTCAGAGAGGGGCATGTTTCACGTGAAACCGATCGACCCGCGTCTGCTCCGGTACGCCCGGGCCACCCGCGTCTTCCTGACCGCGATGGTCGTGCTCGGCCTCGTCGGGGCGGTGCTGGTCGTCGCCCAGGCGATGCTCATCGCCGAGATCGTGGTGGGGTCCTTCCAGGAGGGCCGGTCGGTTTCCGCCCTGGCCACGCCCCTGCTGCTGCTCGCCGGAGTGGCAGTGGCACGGGGGCTGGTCTCCTGGCTGACCGAGCTCGCCGCCCACCGGGCGAGCGCGGCGGTCAAGTCCGAACTCCGCGGGCGGCTCCTCGGCCGGGCCGCCGCGCTCGGACCGGGATGGCTCGGCGGGCAGCGGGCCGGTTCACTGATCGCCCTCGCGACGCGGGGCGTGGACGCGCTCGACGACTACTTCGCCCGCTACCTGCCCCAGCTGGGCCTCGCGGTGGTCGTGCCGGTGGCGGTCCTGGCCCGGATCGTCACCGAGGACTGGGTCTCGGCGGCCATCATCGTCGTCACGCTGCCGCTCATCCCGCTCTTCATGATCCTCATCGGCTGGTACACCCAGGCCCGGATGGACCGGCAGTGGAAGCTGCTCTCGCGGCTCTCCGGCCACTTCCTGGACGTGGTGGCCGGCCTTCCCACCCTCAAGATATTCGGCCGGGCGAAGGCCCAGGCCGAGTCGATCCGCGCGATCACCTCCGAGTACCGGCAGGCGACCATGCGCACGCTGCGGATCGCCTTCCTCTCCTCCTTCGCCCTCGAACTCCTCGCCACGCTCTCGGTCGCCCTCGTCGCCGTGACCATCGGCATGCGGCTCGTCCACGGCGACCTCGACCTCTACACCGGGCTCGTCATCCTGATCCTGGCGCCCGAGGCGTACCTCCCGCTGCGGCAGGTGGGGGCGCAGTACCACGCGGCGGCGGAGGGGCTCGCGGCGGCGGAGGAGATCTTCGACGTCCTGGAGCAGCCGGTACGGAACGGGGGGACGGGCGCGGTCCCGGACTCCGTACTGCTCGAACTGGACGCCGTGACGGTACGCCACGCGGGGCGCGCCGAGCCGTCGCTCGACGCGGTGACGCTGACGGTCGAGCCGGGCGAGACGGTGGCCCTGGTCGGGCCGAGCGGTGCGGGCAAGTCGACGCTGCTCGACGTGGTCCTCGGATTCACGGCCCCGGAGCCGGGCGGCAGCGTCCGGGTCGGCGGCGAGGACCTGGCGGGGCTCGACCCGGAGGCGTGGCGCTCGCGGATCGCCTGGGTGCCGCAGCGCCCGTACCTCTTCGCGGGAACGATCGCCGAGAACGTACGGCTCGCCCGCCCGGACGCCTCCGACGAGGCGGTACGGGAGGCCCTGCGGGACGCGGGCGCGGACGGGTTCGTCGCGGAGCTGCCGGACGGGCTCGACACCCTGCTGGGCGAGGACGGTGCCGGGCTCTCGGCGGGGCAGCGGCAACGGCTCGCGCTCGCCCGCGCGTTCCTGGCCGACCGGCCCCTGCTGCTGCTCGACGAGCCCACGGCCGCGCTCGACGGCGAGACGGAGGCGGGCGTGGTCGACGCGGTCCGGCGCCTCGCGGCCGGCCGGACGGTCCTGCTCGTGGTCCACCGCCCGGCCCTGCTCGCGGTGGCGGACCGGGTGGTGAGCCTGGGAACGAACACCGTGGCACCGACGGCGTCGCCGTCGGCCGGTGGTGCGGCCGGAGGCGGGGCGCCCGGCACGGCCGAAGAGGTGGTCTGGTCCGGTACCGCGACCGGTACGGCCGGTGTGACCGAAACGGTTGCCGAGGCCGCCGCCGTCGTGGGGGGAAGTGCCTCCGACGGCGCGGCTCCGCGCGGTGCGCTCCGGCGGGTCCGGGACATGGCCGGGGAGCTCAAGGGCCGCATGGCGCTCGCGCTGCTGCTCGGGAGCCTCGCCCTCGGCTCCGCCGTCGGGCTCATGGCCGTGTCCGGCTGGCTCATCTCCCGGGCCTCCGAACAGCCCCCCGTCCTCCACCTGATGATGGCGGTCACCGCCACGCGCGCCTTCGGCATCGGACGGGCCGTCTTCCGGTACGCCGAACGGCTCGTCTCGCACGACGCCGTCCTGCGGATGCTCGCCGACCTGCGGGTCTCCGTCTACCGGCGGCTGGAGCGGATCGCTCCGGCCGGGCTGGGGCGCACGCGGCGCGGCGACCTGCTCGCCCGGCTCGTCCAGGACGTCGACGCGCTCCAGGACTACTGGCTGCGCTGGCTGCTCCCGGCGGGCGCCGCGCTCGTCGTGGGCGTCGGAGCCGTCGGGTTCACCGCCTGGCTGCTGCCCGAGGCCGGAGCCGTCCTCGCCGTGGGCCTGCTGGTCGCGGGGATCGCCGTACCTGCGGCCGGCGGGGCCCTCGCCCGCCGGGCCGAACGGCGCCTCGCCCCCGCGCGCGGCTCCCTGGCGACCGCCGTGGCCGACCTGCTGCGCGGCTGCGCCGAGCTGACGGTGGCCGGCGCGCTGCGGAGCCGTATCGAAAGGACCCGGGAGGCCGACCGCGACCTCACCGGCATCGCCTCCCGGCAGGCCGCCGCCACCGCGCTAGGGGCCGGGCTCTCCGCCCTGGCCTGCGGCTTGACGGTCGCGGCCGCCGCACTCGTCGGCGTCCAGGCCGTACGGGACGGGCGGCTCGACGGGGTCTCACTCGCGGTGGTCGTCCTGACCCCGCTCGCCGCCTTCGAGGCCGTGACCGGACTTCCGCTCGCCGTCCAGTACCGGCAGCGCGTCAAGCACAGTGCCGACCGGGTCTTCGAGGTGCTCGACGCCCCCGTGCCCGTACACGAGCCGCGCACGCCCGCCGCTCCCCCGGTGGGTCCGTTCCCCCTGGAGCTGTCCGGGGTCTCCGCCCGGTACGCCGGGCAGGAGCGTCCGGCGCTCACCGGCTTCGGGCTCACCCTGGAGGCCGGGCGCCGGGTCGCCGTCGTCGGCGCCTCCGGCTCCGGCAAGACCACGCTCGCCCAGGTGCTGCTGCGGTTCCTGGACGTGGAGCACGGCATGTACCGGCTCGGCGGCGTGCCCGCCCGGGAGCTGGAGGGGGACGCGGTCCGGCGCCTGGTCGGCCTCTGCGCCCAGGACGCGCACCTCTTCGACAGCTCCGTGCGCGAGAACCTGCGGCTCGCCGAGGTCGGCGCGGACGACGGCGAACTGCGCGAGGCGCTGCGCCGGGCCCGACTGCTCGACTGGGTCGACGGGCTGCCCGAGGGGCTCGACACCCTCGTGGGCGAGCACGGCGCGCGGCTCTCCGGCGGCCAGCGCCAGCGGCTCGCGCTCGCGCGGGCCCTCCTCGCCGACTTCCCGGTCCTCGTCCTCGACGAACCGGCCGAGCACCTGGACCTCGCCACCGCCGACGCGCTCACCGACGACCTGCTCCGGGCCACCGAGGGCCGCACCACCGTCCTCATCACCCACCGGCTGCACGGCCTCGACGCCGTGGACGAGGTGCTCGTCCTGGACGGGGGCCGGACCGTGCAGCGCGGCCCGTACACCGAGCTCGCGGCGGTGGACGGACCGCTGCGCCGGATGCTGGAGCAGGAGAGGGCGACCGATCTGCTCGCCGTCACCACGACGACCGCCACCACGACCAGTACAGCCGACTTTTCTCGCTAAATGGGACTTACTAGGCTCATGCCATGACCGCCGCCGAGTCCGACGCCCCGGACCCCCTGGAAGCCGCCACCCGGGCCACCCGCAGCCTCCAGGGGCTGTCCACGGAGCTCACCGCCCGCGTGCCGCAGCTCCTGGAGGCCATGCGCTCGGTCGGCACCGGACTCGAACTCCACTCCACCCTCGACCGCATCTGCGAGACCGCCGCCGAACTCGCCGACGCCCGGTACGCGGCGATCGGCGTCGTCGACGACGAGGGCGACGGCCTCTCCGACTTCGTCACCTTCGGCGTCGACGAGGACACCGCCCGCCGGATCGGACGCCGCCCCGACGGCCACGCGGGGCTGCTCGGCGCCCTGATCCGCGACCCGCAGACCATCCGCCTCGCCGACCTCTCGAAGGACCCCCGCGCGGCGGGCTTCCCGCCCGGGCACCCGCCGATGCGGTCCTTCCTCGGCGTCCCCATCCGGGTCCAGGGCGAGATCTTCGGCAACCTCTACCTCGCCGAGAAGCGTGGCGGGGACGAGTTCAACGACTACGACGTGCACATGGTCCGGGTGCTCGCCACCGAGGCGGGCATCGCCATCGGCAACGCGCGCCTGTACGAGGCCGCCCGGCAGCGCGAGCGGTGGATCGACGGCTCGGTCGCCGTCACCACCGCCCTGCTCTCCGGCGGCGACGCCGACGACGCCCTCACGGTCGTCGCCGAACAGGCCCGCCGGCTCGCCGACGCGGACGCGGGCATCGTGCTGCTCCCCGCCGAGGAGGGTGGTCTGGAGGTCGTCGCCGTCTCCTCGCCCCGGTCCACGAAGTGGCTGGGCGTGGTGATCCCGCCCGAGAGCGGCGTGGTGGGGCAGCTCTTCGCGGGCGAGGCGGTCTTCGTTGTGGACGCCTCCTCGGACCCCCGCATGACCAGTCCGATGACCTCGACGTACGGACCGAGCATGATCCTTCCGCTGCAGAGCGGCGGGCGGGTGCTCGGGGCGCTCGCCATGCCGCGCGTACGGGACGGGCGCCCGTTCACGGAGACGGAGCGGACGCTCGCCACCCAGTTCGCCTCGCAGGCGGCGCTCGCCCTGATGATGGCCGACGCGCAGCGGGACCGGGAGCGCCTGGCCGTGTACGAGGACCGCGACCGGATCGCCCGCGACCTGCACGACCTGGTCATCCAGCGGCTCTTCGCCACCGGCATGATGCTGGAGAGCGCCCAGCGCAGGTCGATCGTGCCGGCCGTGCGCGAGGGCGTGGGCAAGGCCGTGGACGAGCTGGACGTGACCATCCAGGAGATCCGTACGGCGATCTTCGCGCTCCAGCAGGGGCCCGCCGAGGCCCCGTCGGGGCTGCGCACCCGGGTGCTGCGGGAGATCAACATGGCGGCCGTACCGCTCGGCTTCAAGCCCGCGCACCGCTTCCTCGGCGCGATCGACGCGACGGTCGGCGAGCTCACCGGCAAGAACCTCGTCGCCGCCCTGCGCGAGGCGCTCTCCAACGCGTTCCGGCACGCCGACGCGAGCCGGATCGAGGTGGTCGTCGACGCCGGCGTCACCCTGCCCGACGGCTCCGCCGGGGTGCGCCTGTCGGTCGCCGACGACGGGGTCGGCATCCCGGCGGGCGGGCGGCGCAGCGGCCTGCGCAACCTGGCGCGCCGGGCGGAGTCCCTGGGCGGCGCGAGCTGGTGCGGGCCGGGGATCGGGGAGGACGGCGGGGGGACGACGGTGGTGTGGGAGGCGCCGCTGTAGGGCCCGCGGCCATGACCGGCGCGGAGGCGTGACCGGGGGCCTGTACGGCGGATCAGAGGCCTGTACGGGGAGGGCCGGGACGCCTGTACGGAGGGCCAGGGCCCTGTTCGGAGGGCCGGAGGCTCTCTACGGAGGGCCAGGGTCCTGTACGGCGGCCCGGCCCAAGGGCCTGTCCCGGCGGGCCAGGGGCCCGGTCACGCGGGCCAGGGGCGGACAGGTCCTAACGCGGGCCCGTGGTCCCGGCGAGGGCCTCGGCGACGAGCTGCTCGATGACGACGGCCACGCCGTCCTCGTTGTTGCCGGTCGTGAGGCCGGTGGCGGCGGTGACCACGTCGGGGTGGGCGTTGCCCATCGCGTACGAGCGGCCCGCCCAGGTGAGCATCTCGATGTCGTTCGGCATGTCCCCGAAGGCGACGACCTCCTCGGCCGTGATGCCGCGCTCGGCGCAGCACAGGGCCAGCGTGGAGGCCTTGGAGACGCCGAGCCCGCTGATCTCGATGAGGGCGGTGGGGCTGGACCGGGTGAAGGCGGCCAGGTCTCCCGCGGTCGCCCTGGCCACCGCGAGGAACACGTCGGGGTCGAGCTCCGGGTGCTGGGCGAGCAGCTTGAGCACGGGGGCCGCCACGCCGGCCTCCTCCTCGAAGAGGAGCTTCTCCGCGGTGGCGACGGTGGCGCCGGGGTCGAGGAAGAAGGGCGGGTAGTGCGGCTCGTAGTGGATGCCGGTGGTGAGCTCGACCGCGAAGGAGGTCCCGGGCGCGGCGACGCGCAGGGCCTCGACGACGTCCAGGGCGACGGGCCGCTCCAGCGGGCGGACCTCCAGGAAGGCGCCTCCGGCGTGCAGGTCGACGACGGCGGCGCCGTTGGCGCAGATCGCCATGCCGTGTCCGTGGACGTGCTCGCTGACGACGTCCATCCAGCGGGCGGGCCGGCCGGTGACGAAGAAGACCTCGATACCGGCCCGCTCGGCCGCGGCGAGAGCGGCGACCGTGCGCTCGGAGACGGTCTTGTCGTCGCGGAGCAGTGTGCCGTCGAGGTCGGTGGCGATCAGCCGGGGCACCCGGGCGGAAGGACGCGGAGAACGCGAAGGTCGGGAGAAGGTCACCGCACCATTCTTCCGCACCGCGCGCACGGGCGTGCGAGGAGCCGCACATATGAGTGGGAAAAGAGGGGTGGAGGACCGGATTCGAGCCTCGGACGGGAGATTCCCGGCCACGACCGTCCGCGGTGGGTTCTTGATCTCCATCGTCGGTCGGTGGCCCCCGGCCCCGGTCCCGTCGCCCGCGCGCTCGCCGGGAGCGCCGGCCCGCCCCCTCCCGCGTCATCTCCGGCTCGCTCGGACATGGCCGTAAACATCCGTTCGTTTGCCCGGGTGGCGGGGAAGGCTCCGGGGGACTGACGGCGTCTCCGAGGGAGCGGGGCATGGTCGTGGGGCAGCGAAGCGAGGAGTGCGACTTCTGCTGCGCTCCGTACGGGACGTGGGTCGCGAGCCTCGGCATGGCCCTCTGCTCCGCGTGCGCGCGGACCGGAGAGGACCAGCCCGCACGGGATCCGGTCCTGGTGGGCGACATCCTGGCGGATCTGGCCCTGCCCGTCCCCGAGCCGCCCGCCTTCGAACTGTCCGCCCCGGCCCTGTCCGCCCCGGAGCGGCGGGATCCTTGACGGGGGCGGGGCAGTCGTCGGGCACGGACACGGAGACGGATACGGAGACGTGCAGCCGTCGGACACGGACGCAGGCGCAGGCGCGGGCGTCGCGCGTCAGCCCAGCCGGGACAGGGCCTCCGTGGCGATGGACTCGAAGACGGCCTGGTCGGCGGCGAAGTCGGAGTCCGGGATCGGCCAGTGGACCACGATCTCGGTGAAGCCGAGGTCGCGGTGGCGGCCGGCGAAGTCCACGAAGGCCTCCACGGACTCCAGCGGCCGGTTCCGGTCCGGGGTGAAGCCGGTGAGCAGGATCTTGTCCAGTTCGGCCACCTCCCGGCCGGCCTCGGCGCAGGCCTTGCCGAGCCGCTCGACCTGGCCGCGCAGCGCCGCCACCGACTGCTCCGGGGTCCCCTCCTCGTACAGCTTCGGGTCGCCGGTCGTCACCCACGCCTGCCCGTACCGCGCGGCCAGCCGCATTCCGCGCGGGCCGGTCGCGGCCACCGCGAACGGCAGCCGGGGGCGCTGGACGCAGCCCGGGATGTTCCGCGCCTCGTCCGCCGCGTAGAACGTGCCCCGCTCCGTCACCGCGTCCTCGGTCAGCAGCCGGTCGAGCAGCGCCGTGAACTCCCCGAACCGGTCCGCCCGCTCCTTCGGCGTCCAGGCCTCCTGCCCGAGCGCGGTGGCGTCGAAGCCGTTGCCGCCCGCGCCGATGCCGAGGGTGATCCGCCCGCCGGAGACGTCGTCCAGGGTGATCAGGTCCTTGGCGAGCGTCACGGGGTGCCGGAAGTTCGGCGAGGTGACGAGCGTGCCGAGGCGGATGCGCTCGGTGACCGCCGCGGCGGCGGTGAGCGTGGGCACCGCGCCGAACCACGGGCCGTCCCGGAAGGCCCGCCAGGACAGGTGGTCGTAGGTGTACGCGGTGTGGAAGCCGAGCTCCTCGGCGTGCCGCCACTTCGCGCGGCCTCCCTCGTGCCAGCGGTCGATCGGCAGGATCACAGTGCTCAGTCGCATGGGCTCGACCCTACGAGAGGTCGAGCAGCCGCCGCATCGACTCCGCCGCGCGGACGGCCGCGTCGCCGCAGCAGTTGTTGAAGAGGACGTGCACCTCCTTCGCCCGCTCGGCCGTCTCCCGGACGCGCGGCACCCACTCCGAGAGCTCCTCGGGCGTGTAGTCGTGGCGGAACCTCTCCTCCTTGGTGCCGGTGCCCCAGGCGGTGTTGCGGCCGTGGAAGCGCACCAGGGCGAGGTCCGGGGAGGTGACCCGGACGACCGGCGGTACGGACGTGGTCAGCGTCTGCGTCATGTCCACGGCCACGGAGGCCGCGTCCAGCTCCCGGAGGAGAGCGGCCGTCGCGTCGACCTGGTCCTCGCGCCACCAGCCGGGGTTCCGGAACTCCACGGCCACCGGCCATCCGGCGGCCCGCTCGCGACACCGGCGCAGGAACTCCACCGCCGCCGCTCCCGGTACGAGCCGGTGCGGGAACTGGAACAGCAGCGTCCCCAGCCGCCCGGCCTCGCGCAGCGGTGCGAGGGCCGCGCTGTACCGCGTCCACACCTCGTCGAGCAGCCCGGGGTCGACGCCCTCCCGCCCCCGCTGCCGCGCGAAGGCCTGGCGGAGGTCGGCCGGCAGCGCCTCCGGCCGGGTCGGATGCCCGGTGAGCAGCGAGAACGCCTTCACGTCGAACCGGAATCCCTCAGGGGTGCGCTCGGCCCACAGCAGGCTGTTGCGACCGCTGGGCAGCCCGTAGTACGTGGAGTCCACCTCCACCACCGGGAACCTGGTGGCGTAGTACCGCAGTCTGCCCTCCGCGTCACGCTGCCCCTTCGGATACCAGCCACTGGCCACCAGCGCCTTGTCCGTCCACGAGCAGGTTCCGACCCGGATCTCTCCCATCCGCCCAGTGTTCCCCGGGTCCGGCGGGGGATTCGTCCGGCACGCGGGGACGCCCGGCCCGCGCCGCCGGAGGTGTCTGCGGGGTCGGAGGGGTCAGGAGGGGAGGCGGAGGAACTCCGGCGGGACGGTGTCGGTCAGCCAGACCCCGTTGGCGCTGACGTGGAAGACGTGCCCGGCCCGGTGCATGGCGCCGGTGTCGACGCTCAGGACGACCGGCCGGCCCCGGCGGGCGCCGACCCGGGTCGCGGTCTCCCGGTCGGGGGAGAGGTGCACGTGGTGGCGGGCCATGGGCCGCAGCCCCTCCGCCCGGATGGCGGGGAGCCGGTCCGCGACCGTGCCGTGGTAGAGGTACGCGGGCGGTTCGGCGGCCGGCAGGTCCAGGTCGACCTGGACGGTGTGGCCCTGGCTGGCGCGGATGCGGGTGCCCTCGACGGCGAAGCGCTTCTTGTCGTTGGTCGCGACGACGTGGTCGAGCTCCTCGCGGCTGATCGGGAAGCCGTGCTCCGCGGCGGCCCGGAGCAGTGCGTCGATCTCGGTCCAGCCCTGTGCGTCGAGGACGAGTCCGATGCGCTCGGGCTGGTGGCGCAGGTGCTTGGAGAGGTACTTGGAGACCTTCACCGTGCGACGTTCGTCCATGGGTGGTCGTGGGCTCATCCGGTCAGGATGCCGGAGTGCGGATCGCCCCGACCAATGGTTTCCGGCGGCTTCCAGCGACTTCCGGCGATTTCCGGCGGGCAGGTTTGATCCACAGCCAAGCCTGTTTATCCACAGGGTGGTTGGCGTTTCTGTGGACAACGAGGCCTTCATTTCAAGGCAATTGACCGCTTTGATCGTCTATGTAACTTTCGTGATGGCGTGAAGCGAGAGCGTCCAACGTGCGCTTGTGGACCTCCCGTTCCGTGGCCGCCGTGACAAAGGCCGCGACCCCCTCCGCCCCGACCAGGCCCTGCACGGCCCGGACCGTCCCGGCGGGCAGCGCCACCGGGCGCGGCTCGTCGTCCTGCGCGGGCGGTGTGTCCGGCGACAGGTGGATCTGGAGGTGGCGGGTGGCGAACAGGCGCATGGCGCGCGCCAGTTCGGCGTCCACCGTCTGCTGGGCGAGCGGCCTGAGCCGCCGCACCATCGCCGCCGCCTCGGCCGCGTCCGCGTCCGTCGGCGGGCGGTGCTCCAGATAACGGGCGAAGACGTACTCGGTCGTGAACTCCAGGAACCGGGAGGCGATGTGCTCGACCTGCCCCCGCAGCTCCTTCAGGTGCCCGGTGATCGCCGTCAGCGGCACCCCGGCCGCGTACAGCTCGGCCGCCACCGCCAGCTCCTGGGGGCTCGGTACGAGGTACTCCTCCGCCTCCCGGTCCGGGATCCGCTCCAGTACGCCCAGCTCCACGGCCTCCCGGATGGCCTCCTCGTCCGGTGTGCCGCCGAAGCGGGCGTCCAGCTCCGCGCGCGATATCCGGGCCGCCTCCTCGTCCGTCCACGGCCCGTGGACCTCCGCGACCAGGCCGAGCACCCCGCCGAGCCCCCGGCCGGTGTCCCACGCCTCCAGGAGCTCCTTGATCGAGGCCAGGGTGTAGCCCCGGTCGAGGAGGTCGGCGATCCTCCGGAGCCGCGCGAGGTGCGCGTCCCCGTAGACGTTCGCCCTGCCCCGCCGCTCCGGACGGGGCAGCAGGCCGCGGTCCTGGTAGGCGCGGATCGTCCGGACCGTGGCCCCGCTGAGACGGGCGAGGTCCTCGATCCGGTACTCCGGCTGTGCTGACTGCTCGGACAAACCCGCTCCCACCGACCGCTTCCACCACCCCGCCGCCGCGAGGCCCGTCCTGCGAGGGATCGTACGACCGCCGCACCCGCCCCCTGCCACACCCGCCCTTCGCCGTGCCCGTACTCCGCAGTTCCCGCCCCCTGCCGTACCCGTCCTCCGCCGGGGCGGGACGACCGGTCCCGGCCCCGACCCACGCCGCCCCCGTCCTCGCCCTCCCGCCGGCCCCTACGCCGGCGGCTGCCACCGCGCGAGGGCCCGCAGTGTGCCCGGGCTGAGCCGGGAGAGGAAGCGGGCGCCCCGGGCCTCGGGGGTCACCGGCACGACGGCCCGGTCGTGCAGGACGGCCCCCAGGATCGCGTCCGCGACCTTCTCCGGCGGGTAGTTCCGCAGCCCGTACAGCCGGGACGCCTTCTTCTGCCGCCGCTTCTCCTCCGCCGCGTCCGACACCCCGGCGAACCGCGTGGTCGCCGTGATGTTGGTGTTGACGATGCCGGGGCATATCGCGGACACCCCGATGCCCTGCTCGGCCAGCTCGGCGCGCAGGCACTCGCTGAGCATCAGCACCGCCGCCTTCGACGTGCTGTACGCGGGCAGGGCCCGGGAGGGCTGGAACGCCGCCGCGGACGCGGTGTTCACGATGTGGCCGCCCTGGCCGCGCGCGACCATCCGCGCCCCGAAGTGCCGGCACCCGTGGATGACGCCCCACAGGTTGACGTCCAGGACCCGCGCCCACTCCTCGCTCGACGTCTCGAAGAAGGAGCCGGCGAGCCCGATGCCCGCGTTGTTGACCAGGACGTCGACGACCCCGTACTCGTCCTCCACCTTGGCGGCCAGTTTCTCCACCGCCTGCTCGTCGGAGACGTCGACGGCCTCGCCCCAGGCCTCCGGGGCCCCGATCAGCCGGGCCATCTCCGCCGTACGGACCGCCCCCTCGGCGTCCCGGTCCACGGCCACGACCCGGGCCCCGGCCTCCGCGAACGCGAAGGCGGTGGCCCTCCCGATGCCGCTGGCCGCCCCGGTCACCAGGACGAGCTGCCCGCCGAACCGCTCCGCGTACTCCGGCCGCACCCCGCTCTTCACCGACACCGCGCCCTGCTTCGGCGCCCCGGCCGCCGGCTCCTCGTGGGCCCGGACGAACTCGGCGATCCAGGAGGACAGCTGGTCCGGCCGGGTGCGCGGCACCCAGTGCTTGGCGGGCAGGGTGCGCCGGGTCAGCTGCGGCACCCAGGTGCCCAGGTCGTCGTAGAGCCGGTCGGAGAGGAAGGCGTCACCGGTCGGCACGATCAGCTGCACGGGCGCGTGCGCGTACGCGTCGGGGCGCGGCCGGGAGAGCCTGGCCCGGACGTTGTCCCGGTAGAGCCAGGCCCCGTGCGCCGCGTCGTCCGGCAGCGAGGACGTCGGGTAGTCGCCGGCCGGGACCTTCTCCACCCGCTCCAGGATCCGCGGCCAGCGCTTGCCGAGCGGCCCGCGCCAGGCCAGCTCCGGCAGCACGGGGGTGTGCAGCATGTACACGTACCAGGACTTGGCGCCCTGCCCGAGGAGCTGCCCGACCCGGCGCGGGGTGGGCCGGGTCATCCGCCGCTTGATCCAGTGCCCGAAGTGGTCGAGGGAGGGCCCCGACATCGAAGTGAAGGAGGCGATCCGGCCCTCGGTGCGCGGCACGGTCACGAACTCCCATGACTGCACCGAGCCCCAGTCGTGGCCGACGAGGTGGACCGGCCGGTCCGGGCTGACGGCGTCGGCGACCGCCAGGAAGTCGTCCGTCAGCTTCTCCAGGGTGAAGCCGCCGCGCAGCGGCACGGGCGCCGTCGACCGGCCGTGGCCCCGGACGTCGTACAGCACCACGTGGAACTCCTCGGCCAGCCGGACCGCGACCTCCGACCACACCTCCTTGGAGTCCGGGTAGCCGTGCACGAGCAGGACGGTCGGCCGGCCCGCCTCGCCGAGCTCGGCGACGCACAGCTCGATCCCGCCCGTACGGACCCGGCGCTCCCGGGCCCCCTTGAGCTCCGTCATCAGACCGCTCCCTCGTTCCAGCGCCGCACGTGCGGCAGATCGTCGTCCAGCCAGAACGCGCTCTGCTCGGGGTCCCGGGAGTCGGTGACGACCAGGATCTCCTCGAACTTCGCGCCCGTACCCCGGAACCCGAGGTGCGGCTCGACCGCCCACAGCCCGGGCGTGGGCGGGTGGTCGGAGAACTTGTACGGCGACCAGAGCGGTGACCAGCCGTCCCGGTGCCCGTGCAGGGCGTCGCTCGCCAGGCCCTTGAGCGCCTGGGTGCCGAAGCCGAAGAGCGTCGGCGCCCAGCGGCGCTCCCGCACCCGGTCGATCTTGTGGGCGATGACGCCGAAGGGGTAGGCCCGGTGCCGGTTCGCGTACCCCTGGCGGACCATGAGCCGGTCCACGTCCTCGTATATTTCGCGCAGCGTGCGACGCTCGCGCACCTCGCGCAGGATCAGTTCGCGGTGGGCCGCGAGGTCGGCGAGCAGCCTGTCGTGCAGGGGGTCGAGGCCGAGGCAGCCGCTGTAACCGATGTCGGCCGTGTACCCCTTGTACACCGGGGCCATGTCGAGGATGAACGGCATCCCCGCCTCCAGGCGCCGGTTCGTGGGGAAGAACTGGAGCGGGACCCTGAAGTCCACGAAGGCCGTGCGGTCCCCGAACCAGGCGAACGGCCGGTGGAACCAGTCCCGGACCCCTCGCTCGTACAGCCACTCCCGCTGCATCCGGGCGGCCTCGCGCTCGGTCACACCCGGCTTCAGCTGCGCCGCGACGGCTTCCGCGCACGCGTAGGAGAGGCGCTGCACTTCCCTGAATCCCCGCAGCTCCGCGGAGAGTTCACCTTTCACTGCCGTTGCCATGCCACCCGCCGTCCCCGTGAGCGTCCGACCGCGCTCCGCGTTCGTACCTTGACATCGATGAATGTGACAATGCTCGGCGGCTGAGTCAAGGGGTCGGACGACGGCCTGTGGAAAAGTGCGCCGGAAGTCCGCCCGGGGTCACCCGGAAGCGCGGCGGGCGGCCGCGAGGTGACGACTTTCGCCGTTCCGTCCCCGCGCGCTTGTACTCCTGTAGTCGGACAGAGATCGAGCCGTTGGTCTGACGACGCGTGTGGCGCGCACCACTACCTTCGAAGCGTGACTGTGATCGCGACCGAAAGCCTCAGCAAGCGGTTCCCCCGGGTGACCGCTCTCGACCGGCTCTCCCTGGACATCGGGCCCGGTGTGACCGGACTGGTGGGTGCCAACGGAGCCGGCAAGTCCACGATGATCAAGATCCTGCTCGGACTCTCCCCCGCCACGGAGGGCCATGCGGAGGTCCTGGGCCTCGACGTCCGGACCTCCGGCCCCCAGATCCGCGAGCGCGTGGGATACATGCCCGAGCACGACTGCCTCCCCCCGGACGTCTCGGCCACCGAGTTCGTCGTCCACATGGCGCGCATGTCCGGGCTGCCCCCGACCGCCGCCCGCGAGCGGACGGCCGACACCCTGCGCCACGTCGGCCTGTACGAGGAGCGCTACCGCCCCATCGGCGGCTACTCGACCGGCATGAAGCAGCGGGTGAAACTCGCCCAGGCGCTGGTCCACGACCCGAAGCTGGTCCTCCTCGACGAGCCGACCAACGGCCTCGACCCGGTCGGCCGGGACGAGATGCTCGGACTGATCCGCCGGATCTGGACCGACTTCGGCATCTCCGTCCTCGTCACCTCCCACCTCCTCGGCGAACTGGAGCGCACCTGCGACCACGTCGTCGTCATCGACGGCGGGCGCCTCCTGCGCTCCAGCTCCACCAGCGACTTCACCCGGACCACCACGACCCTCGCGGTCGAGGTCACCGACTCCGACGAGCACCCCGACGGCACGGCGGCCCTCCGCACGGCCCTCACCGCCGCCGGCGTCACCCTCCACCCGGGCGTGGAGGAGGGCCTCCCCGGCGCCGGCCACATCCTGCTCCTGGAGGCGGAGGGCGAGGAGACGTACGACCTCGTGCGCGACACCGTCGCCGGGCTCGGCCTCGGCCTGGTCCGCATGGAGCAGCGCCGCCACCACATCGCCGAGGTCTTCCGCCCGGAGGCCGCCGAGGCGTCCACGCCGCACGAGGAGGTGCCGGCCCGATGAGCACCCAGATCCCCCAGCCCTCCCAGGCCGCTCCCGACACGACCCGGATCCACAACATCGGCTACCGGTCCTACGACGGCCCGCGCCTCGGCCGGGCGTACGCGCGCCGGTCGCTCTTCTCGCAGTCCCTGCGCGGCGCGTACGGACTGGGCCGCAGCGCCAAGTCGAAGGTGCTGCCGATGCTGCTCGCCGGCGTGATGTGCGCCCCCGCGCTGATCATCGTCGCCGTCGCGGTCGCCACCCAGCAGACCAAGCTCTCGATCGAGTACACGCAGTACGCGATCTACCTCCAGGTCGTCATCGGCATCTTCCTGGCCTCCCAGGCGCCCCAGTCCGTCTCCCGCGACCTCCGGTTCAGGACCGTGCCCCTGTACTTCTCCCGCCCGATCGAGCGCGCGGACTACGTCCTCGCCAAGTACGGGGCGATGGCGTCGGCACTCTTCATCCTCACGGCCGTCCCGCTGCTGATCATGTGGATCGGCTCGATGCTCGCCAAGATGGACTTCGCCGAGCAGACCAAGATGTTCGGCCAGGGGCTCGTCTCCGTGGCGCTGCTCTCGCTGCTCTTCGGCGGCATCGGCCTCGTCATGGCGGCCCTCACCCCGCGCCGGGGCTTCGGCGTCGCCGCCGTCATCGGCGTGCTGACCATCTCGTACGGCGCGGTCTCGACGCTCATGGGCATCGCCTACGTCACGGAGAACGCGGGCGCCATCAAGTGGCTCGGCCTGTTCTCCCCGATCACCCTCATCGACGGCGTGCAGACCGCCTTCCTGGGCGCACCGTCCATGTTCCCCGAGCTCGGGGGCCCGGGCGCCGGGTTCGGCGTGGTCTACCTGCTGGCCGTCCTCGCGCTGATCGCCGGCTCGTACGGCATCCTGATGCGCCGCTACCGAAAGGTCGGACCGTGACCACGCTCCACATCGACCACGTCTCCCGCTGGTTCGGGAACGTCGTGGCCATGAACGACGTCTCGATGACGGTGGGCCCCGGCGTCACCGGCCTCCTCGGGCCCAACGGCGCCGGGAAGTCCACCCTGATCAACATGATGGGCGGCTTCCTGGACCCCTCCACCGGCGCCGTCACCCTCGACGGACGGACCATCTGGAAGAACGAGTCGGTCTACCGCGACATCGGCGTCGTGCCCGAGCGGGAGGCGATGTACGACTTCCTCACCGGCCGCGAGTTCGTCGTGGCCAACGCCGAACTCCAGGGCCTCGGCGCCAAGGAGGCCCAGCGGGCCCTGGCCACGGTCGAGATGGAGTACGCGCAGGACCGCAAGGTCTCCACGTACAGCAAGGGCATGCGGCAGCGCGTGAAGATGGCCTCGGCCCTCGTCCACGACCCGTCCGTGCTCCTGCTCGACGAGCCGTTCAACGGCATGGACCCGCGCCAGCGCATGCAGCTGATGGACCTGCTGCGGCGGATGGGCGCGGACGGTCGCACGGTCCTGTTCTCCTCGCACATCCTGGAGGAGGTCGAGCAGCTCGCCTCCCACATCGAGGTGATCGTGGCCGGACGGCACGCGGCCTCCGGCGACTTCCGCAAGATCCGCCGCCTGATGACGGACCGGCCGCACCGCTACCTGGTCCGCTCCAGCGACGACCGGGCCCTCGCGGCCGCGCTGATCGCCGACCCGTCCACGGCCGGCATCGAGGTCGACCACGCGGACGGCGGACTGCGCATCCAGGCGGTCGACTTCGGACGGTTCACGGAACTGCTGCCGAAGGTCGCGCGCGAACGGGGGATCCGTCTCCTGACGGTCTCGCCCTCGGACGAGTCCCTCGAATCGGTCTTCTCGTACCTCGTAGCGGCCTGAAAGGAGCCCGACCGATGTACAACCCCACAGTCGCCCGGCTCACCTACCGGGCCCTCCTCGGCCGCCGCAGGGCCCTGATCCTCTTCCTGCTGCCCGCCATGCTGCTGGTCATCTCGGCGGCGATCCGCGTGCTCAACGGCGCGGACGACCAGGCCGCGGCCGACGTCCTCGGCGGCTTCGCCCTGGCCACGATGGTCCCGCTGATCGGCGTGATCGCCGGCACGGGCGCGATC
Source organism: Streptomyces cinereoruber (assembly GCF_009299385.1). Classification (NCBI taxonomy): domain Bacteria; kingdom Bacillati; phylum Actinomycetota; class Actinomycetes; order Kitasatosporales; family Streptomycetaceae; genus Streptomyces; species Streptomyces cinereoruber. Next base: position 4,003,154 of record NZ_CP023693.1, read on the forward strand.
GGCCCCGAGATCGACGACGGCTCGATCGTCTACCTGCTGTCCAAGCCCGTGAAGCGGCCCACGATCATCTTCACCAAGCTGATCGTGGCGATCGCGGTGACGATGGCCTTCTCGGCGGTGCCGACACTGATCGCCGGGTTCATCCTCAACGGCAACGGCCAGCAGGTGGCCGTGGCGTACACGGTGGCGGCGCTCGTGGCCTCCATCACGTACAGCGCCCTGTTCCTGCTGCTCGGCACGGTCAGTCGGCACGCCGTGGTGATCGGCCTGGTCTACGCCCTGGTGTGGGAGACCCTCTTCGGCTCCCTGATCGCGGGCGCCCGCACCCTGAGCGTCCAGCAGTGGGCGCTCGCCCTCGCGGAGAAGGTCACCGGCGGCGGCCTGGTCACCTCCGACGTCGGGCTCCCCACGGCGGTGGTCCTCCTGGTGGCGGTCACGGTCGCGGCGACCTGGTTCGCCGGCCAGAAGCTCCGCCGCCTGACCCTGGCGGGCGAGGAGTAGGCCCGGGAGGCGGGGACGGAAGCGGTACGGCTCCGAGGGTTGTCGCCCCCCGGAGCCGGGAGGTCCCTCCGGAGCGGGCCCCGCCATCCAGGCTGCCCGGCCACCCCGGGCGGGCCCGGCCCGGCCGCCCTCGGCCCGTTCCTCAGACCGTGCGGTTCCGGGCGGCCAGGAGCCCCACGGCCAGGGCCGCCGCGCAGACGCCGAGGACCACGCAGATCGGCGCGGTCCAGGAGCCGGTGGCCTGGTGGAGGGCGCCGGCCGCCAGCGGGCCGCCGGCGGCGAGCAGGTAGCCGACCGTCTGGGCCATCCCCGAGAGCCCGGCCGCGGTCACCGCGTCCCCGGAGCGCAGCACGATCAGGGTCAGGGCGAGCCCGACCGCACCGCCCTGGCCGACGCCGAGGAGCGCCGACCAGAGCCAGGCGCCCTCCACCGGCGCCACCATCAGGCCGGCGTAACCGGCCGCGACCATCGTGGTGACGAGCACGACCAGCGGGCGTTGGCTCCGCATCCGGCCGGCGAGCAGCGGCACCACGAAGGCGCCCGCCACCTGCACCAGGTTGTTGAAGGCGAAGACCACACCGGCGGTGGAGCGGTCCATCCCGTGGTCGACGAAGATCGTCGGCATCCAGGCGATCAGGACGTACGTCCAGAGCGACTGCAGGCCCATGAAGAGGGTGACCTGCCAGGCGAGCGCCGAGCGCCAGACGCTCACCGGGAGGGCGCCGCCGGCCGGGACGGCCCGTACCGCGTGCCCCGTGCGGCCCCGGGCGATCAGCACCTGGGGAAGCCAGGCGAGCGCCGCCACCGCGGCGAGCAGCGACCAGAACCCGAGAGAAGCCTCCCAGCCGCCGCCCAGAGCCTTCTCCAGGGGGACGGCCGCCGCCGCGGCCACCGTGGCGCCCGCGATCATCGCGCCCGTGTAGACCGAGGTCATCGCCGCGGCCCGGTCCGGGAAGTCACGCTTGATCAGGCCCGGCATGAGCACGTTGAGCAGGGCGATCGCCGTTCCGACGAGGACCCCGCCGCCGTACAGCGCGTACACGGACGGCAGGACGCGCGCGAGGACGCCGGCGCCGAGCAGCAGGAGCGCCGCGAACAGTACGCGCTCGGCGCCGAACCGGCGGCCCAGCCACGGCGCGACCGCCGCGCCCGCGCCCAGGAAGAACACCGGCACCGAGGTGACGAGCGAACTCGCCGCCGCGGAGAGCCCGAAGGAGGCGGATATCTCGCCGACCAGGGGAGCCACGCTCGCCAGGGCGGCCCGCATGTTGAGCGAGGCCAGCACGATCCCGGCGAGGAGCAGGGCGGGATGCGCGAGCAGGGCGCGCCGGGCCGCCGCCCCGGCCGCCGAGGGCCGGCCCCCGGCCTCGGCGTCGACGAGCACGGGCGCGGGGTCCGGCGCGGAGCCGGACACGGAAGTGGAGCCAGGTGCGGAGTCCGGCCCGGGGCCGAAAGCGGGCCTGGAACCAGGGGCCGGCGTGGTGTCGGGTGCGGTCACGCGCGCCGACGCGTCCGCCCCCGTACCGGACGTCCGTGCCCCGGTGCTCATCGGGACCGCCCCGTCAGCGCCGCCACCGTCTCCATCGGTTCCCGCAGCAGCTCGCGGGCCTGTCGTTCCGCCGCCTCCGGGTCGCCCGCCTCGATCGCGGCCACCAGGGCCTCGTGGGCGTCGATGTCGACCGGTGGCATCTCCCGGTCGCCGAGCGCCTCCACCAGGACCTCGTGGACCTGGGCGGAGAAGAAGCGGTACACCTCCACGAAGGCCGCGTTGTGGGTCGCGCCGACCACCGCCAGGTGGAAGGCGAGGTCCGCGTCGGCGTCCCGGTCGCCCTCCTCCCGCAGGGAGGTCAGGGCGGCCCGCAGCCGCAGCAGGTCGTGGGTGTCGCGCCGGGCGGCGGCGAGCCGGGCCGCCTCGGCCTCCAGGGCGACCCGGAGTTCGAGCACGTCGGCCGCGCCCGCGTGCCGTACCCCGCGCAGGACGGCCGCCGGATCGGCGGTGGACCGGACGAAGGTGCCGTTGCCCTGCCGGGACTCCAGGAGCCCGGCGTGGACGAGGACCCGGACCGCCTCGCGGACGGTGTTGCGCCCCACCCCGAGCTGCTGCGCCAGCTCGTGCTCGGTGGGGATGCGGTCGCCGACCACCCACTCCCCGGCCGCGAGCTGACCGCGGAGCTGTTCCACCGCGGAGTCCACCAGCGAGGTCCGTCCCGCCGCCCTGAGTGCCATGCCGTTCCGACCTCTCCATTCGCCCGGTTGCCCGGTCATCCTACAACTCACCACCCCGAGGACACCGGACTACTGTGGGGCCGTACGCGGACCGCACACCCTCATCACCCTCGGGAGTCAGTCATGTCAGACCGCTTCGACGTCGTCGTACTCGGAGCCGGCCCCGGCGGTTACGTCGCCGCCATCCGCGCCGCCCAGCTGGGCAAGCGGGTCGCGGTCGTCGAGGAGAAGTACTGGGGCGGCGTCTGTCTGAACGTCGGCTGCATCCCCACCAAGGCGCTGCTGCGCAACGCCGAACTGGCCCACATCTTCAACCACGAGGCCAAGACCTTCGGCATCAAGGTCGACGGCACCGTCTCCTTCGACTACACGGAGGCGTTCCGCCGCAGCCGCACGGTCGCGGACGGCCGCGTCAAGGGCGTCCACTACCTGATGAAGAAGAACGGGATCAGGGAGTTCGACGGCCGGGGCACCTTCCTCGACGCGAACACCCTCCAGGTGGCGAAGTCCGACGGCACCACGCAGACGATCACCTTCGACAACTGCATCATCGCCACCGGCGCCACCCCGCGCCTGCTGCCGGGCACCTCCCGCACCGACCGCGTCGTGACGTACGAGGAGCAGATCCTCGCCGAGGACGCCCCGAAGTCGATCGTCATCGCCGGCGCCGGCGCGATCGGCATCGAGTTCGCGTACGTCCTGAACAACTACGGCACCAAGGTCACGATCGTCGAGTTCCTCGACCGCATCGCCCCGCTGGAGGACGAGGACGTCTCCAAGGAGCTGGCGAAGCAGTACCGCAAGCTCGGAATCGACGTCCTGACCTCGACCCGCGTCGAGTCCATCGACGAGTCCGGCCCGCAGGTCCGCGTCACCGTCACCGGCAAGGACGGCGCCCAGAAGGTCCTGGAGGCCGACAAGGTCCTCCAGGCGATCGGCTTCGCCCCGAACGTCACCGGCTACGGCCTGGAGAACACCGGCGTCGCCCTGACCGAGCGCGGCGCGATCGACGTCGACGGCCGCTGCCGCACCTCCGTGCCGCACATCTACGCCATCGGCGACGTCACCGCGAAGCTGATGCTCGCGCACACCGCCGAGGCCATGGGCGTCATCGCCTCCGAGACCATCGCGGACGCCGAGACGATGGAGCTCGACTACCCGATGATCCCGCGCGCCACCTACTGTCAGCCGCAGATCGCCAGCTTCGGCTGGACCGAGAAGCAGGCGCGCGAGAAGGGCTTCGACGTCAAGGTCGCGAAGTTCCCCTTCACCGCGAACGGCAAGGCGCACGGCCTCGGCGACGCCACCGGCTTCGTCAAGATCGTCGCGGACGCCAAGTACGGCGAGATCATCGGCGCCCACCTGATCGGCCCCGACGTCACCGAGCTGCTGCCCGAGCTGACCCTGGCCCAGCAGTGGGACCTCACGGTCCACGAGGTCGCCCGGAACGTCCACGCGCACCCGACCCTGGGCGAGGCCGTGAAGGAGGCGATCCACGGGATCGCCGGACACATGATCAATTTCTGAGGCGCTGCCCGGGCCCGGCGGATCCGGGTGACAGGCGCTGAAGGGCGTCGGGCAGTACCCCTTCGGGTGGCGAACCGTTCCGGCCGATCAGGCCGTGGGCGCGTTCGTCACCCGGTACGCGCGCGTGGCCGGCGGTCCTGGTGGCTGTCCGGCCTCGCCTGCTACCCGCCGACGCGCGGAAAAACCGTTCGCACACGAACGGCGACCCGGCGCACACTGGTCGTACGGGGGACACGGGGGATCTCCCGGAGGAGAGGGGCGGCCGCTTCGAGCGCGAGGACTTCGGTCCGCGCGGGCCGCCCCTCCTTTTTGATCCCTTTTCTGTTCTTTTTCTGACTGCCCCGGCCGGTTCAGCCGGCCAGCAGGCGCTCCAGGACGACCGCGATGCCGTCCTCCTCGTTCGAGGTGGTCACCTCGTCGGCCACCGCCCGCAGTTCCGCGTGCGCGTTGCCCATGGCCACGCCGCGGGCCGCCCAGCCGAACATCGGGATGTCGTTGGGCATGTCGCCGAAGGCGATCGTCTCCGCCGCCTTCACGCCCAGCCGACGCGCGGCGAGCGAGAGGCCCGTCGCCTTGCTGAGGCCGAGCGGGAGGATCTCCACGATGCCGGGGCCCGCCATGACGATGTCCACGAGCCCGCCGACCGTGGCCCGGGCGGCCAGGGCCAGTTCGTCGTCGGTCAGCGTCGGATGCTGGATGTAGAGCTTGGTGAGCGGCGCCGACCACAGTTCCGACGGGTCCTCGTACGGCACGTACGGCAGCGGACCCTCGTGGACCCGGTAGCCGGGGCCCATCAGGACCTCGCCCTCCAGGCCGTCGCGGCTCGCGGCGAGGGCCAGCGGGCCCACCTCGGCCTCGATCTTGGACAGGGCGAGCCCGGCGAGCTGCCGGTCCAGGGTCAGCGAGGTCAGCAGCCGGTGCTCGCCGGCGTGGTAGACCTGCGCGCCCTGCCCGCACACCGCGATCCCCTCGTAGCCGAGGTCGTCGAGGATGTGCCGGGTCCAGGGCACCGCCCGGCCGGTGACCACGATGTGGGCGGCGCCCGCCGCCGTCGCGGCGGCGAGCGCGTCCCGCGTACGGTCCGACACGGACTCGTCGGACCGCAGCAGCGTCCCGTCGAGGTCCGTGGCGACCAGGCGGTAGGGGAAGGGGCTCACTTGGCGATCGGCTCCAGGACCTCACGGCCGCCGAGGTACGGACGGAGCACCTCGGGCACCCGCACCGAACCGTCGGCCAGCTGGTGGTTCTCCAGGATCGCCACGATCGTGCGCGGTACGGCGCACAGCGTGCCGTTCAGGGTGGCCAGCGGCTGCACCGTCTTCTTGCCGCCCTGCTCGTCGCGCATGCGGACGGAGAGGCGGCGGGCCTGGAAGCTGTCGCAGTTCGACGCCGAGGTCAGCTCGCGGTACTTCCCCTGCGTCGGGATCCACGCCTCGCAGTCGAACTTGCGGGAGGCGGAGGCGCCGAGGTCACCGGTGGCGACGTCGATGACCTGGAAGGGCAGCTCCAGACCGGTCAGCCACTGCTTCTCCCAGTCCAGGAGGCGCTTGTGCTCGTTCTCCGCGTCCTCGGGCGCGACGTACGAGAACATCTCGACCTTGTCGAACTGGTGGACGCGGAAGATGCCGCGGGTGTCCTTGCCGTACGTGCCGGCCTCGCGGCGGAAGCAGGGCGAGAAGCCCGCGTACCGCAGCGGCAGCTTGTCGGCGTCGATGATCTCGTCCATGTGGTACGCGGCGAGGGGGACCTCGGAGGTGCCGACGAGGTAGTAGTCGTCCTTCTCCAGGTGGTACACGTTCTCCGCGGCCTGGCCGAGGAAGCCGGTGCCCTCCATGGCGCGCGGGCGGACGAGCGCGGGGGTCAGCATGGGGATGAAGCCGGCCTCGGTGGCCTGGGCGATCGCCGCGTTGACCAGGGCCAGTTCCAGGAGGGCGCCGACGCCGGTCAGGTAGTAGAAGCGCGAGCCGGAGACCTTGGCGCCCCGCTCCACGTCGATGGCGCCGAGCGCCTCGCCCAGCTCCAGGTGGTCCTTGGGCTCGAAGCCCTCGGCCGCGAAGTCGCGGATGGTGCCGTGCGTCTCCAGGACGACGAAGTCCTCCTCGCCGCCGACCGGGACGTCCGTGTGGACGATGTTGCCGAGCTGGAGCAGCAGGCGCTTGGCCGTCTCGTCGGCATCGTTCTGCTCGGCCTCGGCGGCCTTGACGTCGGTCTTGAGCTGCTCGGCCTTCTGCAGGAGTTCGGCGCGCTCCTCCGGGGTGGCCCTGGGGATCAGCTTGCCGAGCGCCTTCTGCTCGGATCGGAGCTCGTCGAAGCGGACGCCGGACGACCTGCGCCGCTCATCGGCGGAGAGTAGGGCGTCGACGAGGGAGACGTCCTCTCCACGGGCGCGCTGGGAGGCGCGAACACGGTCGGGGTCCTCACGGAGCAGGCGAAGGTCAATCACCCCACCAGGCTACCGGTGCGTGTCGGCGCACCCCCACCGAACAAGAGGGCGTGCGGGTTTTCGCCCGAATTGCCGCTCTTGGGAATGCCGGATGCGGGGCGAGTGCATTCAGTTATCCACAGGCTGTGTGAAAAGCCTGTGGATCACGGAAAGGGTCGCAGGCTTTTCCCTCTCCGCACCCGGGAAATCCATGGTCAAACGTCATCGAGACACCCATTCGGGTGGGAATCGCTCACTCCGAAGAGTGGGTCCCTCGGGGGGTGCTGACGAAGGCGCGGGTGAAGTGCTGTGGACGGCATCTCTGGAGGAGGGGAATGGCTGGGGTGATTTGTCGACCTTGCCGGAGTGCGGTGTCGACTTGTCCCCAGGTCGAGCGGAATACCTGTGGATAACCTCTGTGGGTAACTGAAAAGTATGCAGGTAGGACTACTGGTTCGTACCTGTGGACGACCGTGCACCCTCCGGAGCGCGATCCGCCATTCTCGGATCAGGCCCGACCGTCCTGGGCCCTCGCCAGCCAGTCGGAGGCCGCCATGAACTCCCCGTCCGAGGTACCGCGCCGCAGCGCCCGCACGTCCTCGACCGCGACGCCCGCCCTCGGGTACGAGCCGAGGAACCGCACCTTCGGGCAGATCCGCTTCAGCCCCATCAGCGCCTCGCCCACCCGCCGGTCCGCGATATGGCCCTCGGCGTCCACGGCGAAGCAGTAGTTCCCGATCCCCGCCCCCGTGGGACGGGACTGAATCAGCATCAGGTTCACCCCGCGCACCGCGAATTCCTGGAGCAGTTCGAGGAGGGCACCCGGATGATCGTCACCCAGCCACAGCACCACCGAGGTCTTGTCCGCGCCCGTCGGGGCCGCGGGCCGCGCAGGCCGGCCCACCAGCACGAACCGGGTCTCGGCGTTCTCCGCGTCGTGGATCTCGGTCACGAGGGCTTCGAGCCCGTACGTCGCCGCCGCGAACTCCCCCGCGAAGGCGGCGTCGAAGCGCCCCTCCCGCACCAGCCGGGCCCCGTCCGCGTTGGACGCGGCCGACTCCCACACCGCGTCGGGCAGGTGCTTCCGCAGCCAGTTCCGGACCTGCGGCTGGGCCACCGGGTGGCCCGTGACCGTCTTGATCTCCGAGAGCTCGGTCCCGGGCCGGACGAGGAGCGCGAAGGCGATCGGCAGGAGCACCTCGCGGTAGATCATCAGCGGCTCGCCGGAGGCCAGTTCGTCCAGGGTCGCGGTCACCCCGCCCTCGACCGAGTTCTCGATCGGGACGAGCGCGGCGGCGGCCTCCCCGTTCCGTACGGCGTCGAGGGCGGCCGGGACCGAGACCATGGGAACGAGCTCCCGCGTCGCGGCCTCGGGCAGCGTGCGCAGCGCCGCTTCGGTGAAGGTGCCCTCGGGGCCGAGATAGGTGTACCGGGTGGCGGACATACCGTCACCCTAATGGTCCTCGGGCGCCGCCGACGGCCGCTCGCCGCACACCGCCTTCCCCCGGCGGACGTGCGCCGGCGCCTCGTCCCGTCACCCGTACGCCGGTCTTCCGCCCTGCCGTCCGTACGCCGTTGTCCCGCCCCGCCGTCCGTACGCCGGTCTTCCGCCCCGTCGCTGGTGGCTCGGCGTTTCGCCTCCGTCGCCGTCCGGGTGGCCTCACGCCTCCAGGAGGCGCTGGCCCACGTACTCGCCCTCGGCGGGGCCGCCCGGCACCGCGAAGAGGCCGCTGGCCTCGTGGCGGATGAACGGGGACAGCGCGTCGCCCCGGTCGAGCTTGCGCTGCACCGGGACGAAGCCCCGGAGCGGATCGGCCTGCCAGCAGATGAAGAGGAGACCGGCGTCCGGCGTCCCGTCCGGACCGATGCCGTCGTGGAAGGAGAACGGCCTGCGCAGCATCGCCGCCCCGCCGTTCTGTTCGGGGGCGGAGATCCGGGCGTGGGCGTTGTCGGGGATGACCGTCCCGCCGTCGGGACCGCGCTTGTCCAGGTCGAGTTCGGTGGTCTCGGTGCCGCCGGTGAGCGGGGACCCGTCGGACTTCCGGCGTCCGATCACCTTCTCCTGCCGGTCCAGCGACAGCTTCTCCCAGTCGTCCAGGAGCATCCGGATCCGGCGCACCACCGCGTACGAACCGCCGGCCATCCACGCCTCGGCGCCGGTGGTCCCGGCCGGGACGAAGATCCGCCGGTCGAAGTCGGGGTCGGCGGGCTTCGGGTTGCGGGTGCCGTCGACCTGACCCATGAGGTTGCGGGCGGTCATGGGCCGCGCGGTGGCGCCGGCCGAACGGTTGAAGCCGTTCATCTGCCAGCGCACCCGGGCCGCGTCCCCCGCGTCCTTCTGCACGGCCCGCAGCGCGTGGAAGGCGACGAGGGCGTCGTCGGCACCGATCTGCACCCACAGATCGCCCTCCGAGCGCCGGGGGTCCAGGGCGTCCGAGGAGAAGGCCGGCAGCGGGTCCAGTCCGGCGGGACGGCGGGAGGCGAGACCGGTGCGGTCGAAGAAGGTGCGGCCGAAGCCGAAGGTGACCGTGAGGGAGGAGGGTCCCGCGTCGAGCGCGACCCCGGTGTCCCGGGCCGGGGCCTTGCCCGCCATCAGCGTCTTCGCCGTGGCCGACCAGCGGCGCATCAGGGCGACGGCCTCCTTGCGCCCGGCCCTGGGAGCGAGGTCGAAGGCGACCAGATGGCCGCGGGACTGGAGGGGGGTGGTGATGCCCGCCTGATGTTTCCCGTGAAACATCACCTCGGTCGAGCCGACGGTGGTCAGGGCCGCCGGGCCTCCGGCACCGTTCGCGGAGGCGGTGCCGTCGCCGGAGACGGCCGCCGAGACCCCGGCGCCGCCGACCGCGCCGACGACCAGGCCGGCCGCGCCCGCCGCGCCGACGGTGCCGAGCAGCCGCCGCCGGGAGATCTCAAGGTTGTCGCGCTCGCTGATGGCGTGCTTGCTGGTGTCGCTCTCGCTCACGGGGGGTCAGCCGATCTTCACGTTCTTGTCGAGGGTGGTCTGGTCGATTTCGGAGGTACGGACGGTCACCTGGATCCGCCACTCGCCGGGCATCGGGATCTGCACGCCGCTCGCGCTCCAGTGTCCGGCCTGGATGCGGTCGGGGGCGACGGGCAGCGGACCCACGTCCTTCGCCTCCAGGGTGAGGGCGACCTTGACCTCGGGGACGTCCAGCGGCTTGCCGTCGGGGCGCTCGACATAGATGTGGAGCCCGTTGGCACCGGTGCGGCCGGGGTCGAGGCTGAGCCGGACGACGCCCTTGCCGTCGACGCCGCCGGTGTCGAAGGGCAGCCGGACGTCGACGGGCCGGTCGGGCACGGCGGCGGGGCCGGAGGCGGAGGTGGACCGTCCGGCCTCCTCCTCGGTGCGGCCGGGCTCGGTCGTGGTGAGGACGGTGGTCACGGCGAGGAGGACGACGGCGACGGCGGCCTCGGTCAGCACCGAGCGGCGCAGTCCGGACCGCTCGGGGTCGGCGTCCCGCTCCCGCTTGCGCCGGGCGGTGGCGACGGCGGCCCGCTGCCGGGCGAGCTGGGCGGCCCGCTCGGGGTCGACGTCGGGGGACACTCCGGAAGCCCCTTCGGCCTCGGAGACCGAGGAGACCGCGTCGGCTTCGGGGACCGCGTCGGATTCGGAAGTCTCGTCGACCTCGGAGGCTTCGCCCTCCTCGACGCCCTCCGTTTCCTTCTCCGCCGAGGACAGGTCGGCCGGGGACAGGTCGGCCGGGGACAGGCCCCCCGAGGGCAGGTCCGCGAGCCGTTGGGTCCAGCGGCGGGAGATCCAGGCGATCCCGACGAGGACGCCCATCAGGCCGATCTTGACGAGGAGGAGCTGTCCGTAGCGGGTGCCGGTCAGGGCGGACCAGGAGCCGACCTGGCGCCAGGACTGGTAGAGCCCGGTGGCCGCGAGGACGGCCACGGAGGTGAAGGCGACCTTGGAGAAGCGTTCGACCGCGGTGCGTTCGACGGAGGGCGCCCGGTAGAGGGCGATGAGCAGCACGGTGAGGCCGCCGAGCCAGGCGGCCACGGCGAGGAGGTGCAGGATGTCCACGGGCATGGCGATGCCCGGCTGGATGCCGGTCGAGGCGTGCTCGGCCAGGGCCCAGGTGCCGGCGATTCCGGTGGCCACCACGGCGCCGCCGATGCCGAGACCGAAGACGAGGTCCTTCTTCTCCTTCGGGTCGGTGCGCCGGGTGTAGGCGCCGAAGAGGACGGCCACGAAGAGCGCGGCCGCGCCGAGCAGCAGCAGCCGGGAGGTGAGCGCGGCCCCGGTCTTCGTCTCCAGGACGCTCTTCAGGCCCGCCAGGTCGAAGGCGTCGGAGAGCTCGCCGGAGCCGGTGTACGGGTTGCGCAGGAGCAGCATCACCAGCGTGGCGCCGGTGAGGGTGAGCCAGGCCCGTACGACCGTCCGCTGCACCGGGCGGACGCCCGCGCCGCGCGGCCAGCAGATCAGGACGAAGGCGCCGCCGCCGACGAGGACGGCGAAACCGGCGTACGAGAGGTAGCGCGCGATGCCGTAGAGGGCGCCGACGAGTCCGCCGCCGGGCTCCCGGTCGGGCAGGGCGACGGAGGTGGCGGAGGGGGCGCCGATGGAGAAGGTGAAGGCGCCGGCGATGGGGTGGCTGTCGGCCGAGACGGTCTGCCAGGCCACGGTGTACGTGCCGTCGGGCAGCCCGGCGCGGAGCTCCACCCCGTACCGGACGATGGAGCCGCTGCACAGGTCGCGTATCTCGCCGGTGTCGGCCCGCCGCCCCGCCGGGTCGAGGACCCGGATGGAGTCGGCGCTCATGGCGACCTGCTCGGAGAAGGTCAGGTTGACCTCCTTGGGCGCGGTGGCGACCACCGCCCCGTCCTTCGGGTCGCTGCCGGTGAGCGCCGCGTGCGCGGACGCGGGCGCGGCGCCGGCGAGCAGCGTGCCGAGGAGCGCGGCCGCGAGGATCAGCAGCCGGGCCAGGGCGGTACCGAGGCGCGGGGCGGTGGTCGTCATCTCTGGGTCACTCCGTCAACGCGGTCAGTGCTGCTGCGGGTTGTGGTTGGCGGCCTCGACGGGAAGATCGACCTTGATCGGGCCGGACTTCTCGAAGTGGAGCTCGACGCTGACCTTGTCGCCCTGCTCGGGCTTCTCCTTCAGCGACATGAACATGATGTGGTTGCCCCCGCGTGCCAGGGAGAGCTTCCCGTTCGCGGGGATGTCGAAGAACTTCACCTCCCGCATCTTCTGGTCCTTCGTCTCGTGGATCGTCACGTCGTCCGAGATGGGGCTGGTGACGGAGGTCAGCCGGTCGGCCGTGTCACCGTCGTTGGTGATGGTGAGGAAGCCGCCGGCCATGTCCGTCACCGGCTTGGGCATGAACGCGCCGCTGACCTTCAGTTCGGGCTTCCCGTCCCCGGCCGCGTCGGACGAGGACGAGCACCCGGTCAGCGCGAGCGAGGCGGCGAGCGCCACGGCGGCGGACAGGGCGGTGGTGCGGCGGTTCACGGGTTCTCCCCCTTGATGAGCTTCGGCAGGTCCTCGGCGTACTGCTCGGCGGTCGTGTCCTCGCCGTACAGGACGTACCCCTGGTCGGTGGTGGGCGAGAAGGCGATCACCTGGGCCCCGTGCATGGAGACGACCTTGCCGTCCTTCTCCTTCTTCGGCGGGTCGATACCGATGCCCATCCGGCGGGCCCCCGCCTGGATGGCGGAGAAGTCGCCGGTGAGACCGGTGAAGGAGGGGTCGCCGGCGGCGGGCAGCCACTTGGCGAGCTCGGCGGAGGTGTCCCGCTCGGGGTCGGTGGTGACGAAGACGACCTGGAGCTTGTCCTGATCGGCCTTGGGGAGCTGCTTCTTGGCGATGGCGATGTTGCTCATCGTCATGGGGCAGACGTCGGGACAGTGCGTGTAGCCGAAGTAGACCAGGGTCGGCTTGCCCTTGGTGCGCTCGCGCAGGTCGTACTTCTCGCCCTTGGTGTCGGTGAGGACGAGCGCGGGCTTGTCGTACGGCCGGTCCAGGACGGTCGCGGCCTCGGTGGAGTCCGTGCCGCCGGAGACCTCGGCGACGGAACCGCTGCCCGTGCCGGAGGTCTTGCCGTCGCCGAGGCCGACGGCCGCGGTGATGCCGATCGCCGCGACGATCGCGGCCGCGGCGATGAGCAGCGGGGTGCGTCGGCCCGGGCGGCCCGGACGAGCCGGACCGCCCTCGGACTCGGGGGTGTTCGTCTTCTGTGCGGACATGCTGTTTCTTTCCGTGTCCTTCGGGAGGAAGTGCGGCCGTCAGGCCGAGCGGCGGCGGCCGGCGAGGACGCCGAAGGCCACGCCGGCCACGCCGACGAGGATGCCGATGACGCCGAGGATCCGAGCGGTGGTGTCGGAGGAGGAAGAGGAGGAGGAAGCCGCTGCGGCCTTCTCCTCGTGGTCGCCCGCCTTGCCGTCGTGACCGGCCTTCTCCCCCGCGGAGGCGGTGGCCGTGGCGGACGGCGCGGTGGCGCCGCCGCCGTGGTGGTCGTCGGAGGCGGCGGAGAGCTTCAGGACGGGGGCCGGGTTCTGCGGCTCCTCCGCGCCCTCCTTCTGCTCCTCGATCCAGCGCACGACCTCCTTGTTGGAGTACGTCTGGATCGACTTGAGGACCAGCTGGTCGACGTCCTCGGGCAGCTGCCCGAGGGAGAGCGGGAAGGTCTGGAAGAAGCCGGGCGCGATGCCCGCGCCGTCGGCGGTCCAGGTGACCTTGGAGACGGCCTCGTTGATCTTCTTGCCGTGCAGCTCCAGCGGCTTGTCGAGCTTGCTCTTCGTCACCTCGGCCTTCCAGCCGGGGACGGGCTGCGGCATGACGGAGGCGAGCGGGTGGTCGAGCGGGAAGTTGACCTCCAGCTTCACGGTGGAGGCGTTGTCGCGCTCGTTCGGCACCTTGATGTTGACGGTCGCGTAGCCGCCCTTGGCGGCCTCGCCCTGCGGCTGCACGCTGACGTGGGCGAAGGCGGTGCCGGAGAGGAGCACGACGGAGGAGAGGGCGATGCCTCCGGCGAGGGCGGCGCGGGTGGAGATACGGGCGGGGATGCGGGAAACGCTCATCGGACACTCCAGCTCGGAGAGGAACGGAACAGGACGGTGACGCCCGGCACGCCGGTACGGAGAACCCGGAGCGGGAAAGCCGGTGCGGAGGACCTGCAACGGGAAACCCGAAGGAGGAACCCGAACGGAGACCCGGACAGGCGCGCGGACGAACGCGGCCCCGCTCCTGTCGAGCGGACCGCGTCAGGCTGCGAGGACGCAGTCGGCGGCCGGCGGGCCGCGCCTGATCACCGTGTCCCTGAGCGCCTCGGCCACCGGCGGCGGCGAGGAGTCGAAGGCCGTGCGGAGGGTCCGCCGGGGCGCGGTGCGCGCCGCCGACGGCAGCCCGGCGAGCAGCATCCGTACGAGACGGAGCGCGGCCCGCAGGGAGCGGATCCGGGTGTGCTCCGCGAACTCCGCCGCGCCCTGCTCGGAGAGTTCGACGAGCCGGCCGAGGGCGCGGTCGCCGCGCCGCAGCAGCCAACCCGTGGCCAGGGCGGCGAGGAGGTGCCCCAGGAGCATGGGCAGACCGGGCAGCAGGCCGTCGGCGGGGACCGCCTGCGCGGCGGCCGCGCCGTGTCCCGCGTGGGCGTGCGCGGCGGCCGGGTCGAGCCCGGCGTCGGTGAGGATCCTGGTGGCGTCGGTGGGGGTGAGGGACGTGGCCCCGGCCCCGCAGACCAGTCGCGCCGCCGCCCGGACGAGGGCGTCGTCGGCCTGGGCGCCCAGGGCGAGCCGGTGCTGCCCGAGGCCGAAGAGGACGTGCAGTCCGAGCTGCCCGGCCGCGAGGGCGCCGACGACGGAGCCGAGGGAGCGTTCGCGGCCGCCGAAGAGGACGGCGCACCCGAAGACGCCGAGGAAACCGGCGACCAGGGACCAGGGGGCGACGCCCGCGCACGCCGCGAGGGCGTGGCCCAGCGCGGACAGCACGACGCAGACCGCGGTGAACACCGCGGCCCTCAGCAGCCGTGGAGCGAGCGCGGGGGCAGACATGGCGGGCCCATCATCGCACCACGCCTCCCACCGCGGTACGGCAGGTCCGGAAGGTCGTCCTTGGCTCGCTTCGGGGTGACATGCACCGGCCCGACCCGGCGATCCGCACCGGCACGCCACCGGTTCATCCGGCGATCCGCACCAGTCGGCCGGGCGGTATAACACCGGCCCCCGGACCCGGACATCCGCCGAACGAGCGCTCTTGACGCCCCCGGGTGCTTACGGAGGCCCCCGTACGGCAATACGTATCGGTACGTCGGGCTGCCGGGCCACCGGTCCGCCGAGCCGATGCCGGGAGGCTGGAGCATGAGCATCTGGTGGTCACTCCATCTGCGGCGCGAAGCCGCGAGCGTGCCGCTCGCGCGCCGGCTTCTGCTGGGGACGATGGAGACGGCGGGAGTCGATCCCGACGTGTCGTACGAGCTGTCCGTGGCGCTGACCGAGGCGTGCGCGAACGCGGTCGAGCACGGCGGCGCGGGCGCGGCCCCCGACACGGGGCCGGGCGGGGCGCTCCCTGGGGCGTACCGGGTGACGGCGTACCTGGACGGCGAGACCTGCCGCATCGAGGTGGCCGACTCGGGGCCGGGCTTCCCGTACGCGGAGCTCCCCGCGGCCCCCTCGGACGCCGAGCACGGGCGCGGGATGCGGCTGATCGAGGAGCTCTCCGACCACGTCCAGTTCGGCAACCGCACGGGCCGGGGCGGCGCGGTGGTCAGCTTCGACAAGATCCTGAAGTGGAAGGACACCCCGTCCCTCCTCATGGCGTGAGCGCCCGGGGCGCGCGGGACGCACGGACACGGAGAAGGACCCCCGCCGGTCGGTCGGCGGAGGCCCTTCGTGTTCCAACGTACGCGGAGGTCAGCCCTTCAGCGAGGCCATCCACGCCTCGACCTCGTCGGAGCGGCGCGGCAGCGCGTCCGAGAGGTTCCGGTTGCCGTCCTCGGTGACGAGGATGTCGTCCTCGATCCGGACGCCGATGCCCCGGTACTCCTCCGGCACGGTCAGGTCGTCGGCCTGGAAGTACAGACCCGGCTCGACGGTCAGGCACATGCCCGGCGCGAGGGTCGTGTCGACGTAGGCCTCGGTGCGCGCGGCGGCGCAGTCGTGGACGTCCATGCCGAGCATGTGGCCGGTGCCGTGCAGGGTCCAGCGGCGCTGGAGGCCGAGCTCCAGGACGCGCTCGACCGGGCCCTCGACCAGACCCCACTCGACGAGCTTCTCGGCGAGGACGCGCTGGGCGGCGTCGTGGAAGTCGCGGTAGGCGGCGCCGGGCTTCACCGCGGCGATGCCGGCCTCCTGCGCCTCGTACACGGCGTCGTAGATCTTGCGCTGGAGGTCGGTGTACCGGCCGTTGATGGGGAGGGTGCGGGTGATGTCGGCGGTGTACAGCTCGTCGGTCTCCACGCCGGCGTCGAGCAGCAGCAGGTCGCCGGAGCGGACGTCGCCGTCGTTGCGGACCCAGTGCAGGGTGGTGGCGTGCGGTCCCGCGGCGCAGATGGAGCCGTAGCCGATGTCGTTGCCCTCGACGCGGGCGCGCAGGAAGAACGTTCCCTCGATGTAGCGCTCGCTGGTGGCCTCGGCCTTGTCGAGGACCTTGACGACGTCCTCGAAGCCGCGCGCGGTGGCGGCGCAGGCCTTCTCCAGCTCGGAGACCTCGAAGGAGTCCTTGATGAGGCGGGCCTCGGAGAGGTACACGCGCAGCTCTTCGTCGCGCTCGGCGGTGACCTTGTCGGTCAGCGCGGCCTCGATGCCGGCGTCGTGGCCGCGGACGGCGCGGACGGGGCCGGTGGCCTCCTTGAGCGCGTCGGCGAGCTCGCGCACGTCCTTCGCCGGGATGCCGAGGAGCTGCTCGGCCTCGGCGAGGGAGTGACGGCGGCCGACCCACAGCTCGCCCTGGCCGTCGAGCCAGAACTCGCCGTTCTCGCGGTTGGAGCGCGGCAGCAGGTAGATCGTGGCCTCGTGGCCGTCCTCGGTCGGCTCCAGGACGAGGACGCCGTCCTGGGTCTGGTCGCCGGTGAGGTACGCGTACTCGGTGGAGGCGCGGAAGGCGTACTCGGTGTCGTTCGACCGGGTCTTCAGGTTCCCGGCGGGGATCACCAGGCGCTCGCCCGGGAAGCGGGCGGAGAGCGCGGCGCGCCGCTCGGCGGTCCGGTCGGCCTGGGCGATCGGCTCCAGGCCGTGCAGCTCGGTGTCGGCCCAGCCGGACTTCATGTTCTCGGCCAGCTCGTCGGACACGCCCGGGTAAAGGCCGTTCTTGCGCTGCTTGATCGGCTGGTCTTCGGTCTCTTCCGGGGTCTCCGGGGTGAGCTCCTCGGCCACGGGTCTGCCTCCTCTGGTACGACACTGAACCCCCACCATCGTACGGTCGTACGGAAGGGGCCCAGGGCCGGAAGACCCATTACCGGAACGTCACGGTCCGCTTACCGGGAGGGACCCGGCACGCGCGCGTCCCCACTCGAATCCCGCTTGAACCCTCACTCGAAGCGGGCCGCGAGCAGGACCACGTCCTCCCCCTCCACCGCCGGGTCGAGCCCGCCGGGCAGCAGGGTCCGCAGGACGTGGTCGGCGACGGCGCCCGGGTCGGACCGGTCCGTCCGCGGCACGCTCGAGGCCGCCGCGTGGAGCCGGGCGAAGGCCCGGTCCGTGGCGTCGCCGGTACGGCGCAGCAACCCGTCCGTGTAGAGCAGCACCGTTTCTCCCGGCGCGGGGGAGAGCTCCACGCTCGGCGCCTCCCAGCACGTCAGCATCCCGAGCGGGGCCGACAGCGAGGTCTCCACGAACTCGGTGCGGTGGTCGCCGACGACCAGCGGCGGGGCGTGCCCGGCCCCGGCGAGGACGATCCGGCGCTGGGCGGGCTCGGCATACGCGAAGAGCGCGGTCGCGGAGCGGGCGGGTTCGGTGAGCCGCAGCAGGAGTTCCAGGTCGGAGAGGACGGCGACCGGGTCCTCGCCCTCCATCACCGCGTACGCCCGCAGGGAGGCGCGCAGCCGGCCCATGGCGGCGAGCGCGCTGGGACCGGTCCCGGAGACGGAGCCGACGGCGAGTCCGAGGGCGCCCTCGGGCAGCGGCAGCGCGTCGTACCAGTCGCCGCCGCCCTGCGGGCCGGTGAGGTGCCGGACGGCGAGCCGGACGCCGGGGACGCGGGGGAGCCGGCTCGGGAGCAGCTCCTCGGCGACGGTGGCGACCCGGGCGCGGGCGCGCTCGACCTGGAGGAGCCGGGCCAGGTGTTCGGTGGCGAAGCGGCCGTAGAGCCCGATGAGGTGGCGCCGGCGCTCGTCGGGTTCGGCGGGCTCGTCGTAGAGCCAGACGGCCGCGCCGAGCCGGCCGGCCTCCTCGGTGGCGAGGGGCAGGGCGTAGCTGGCGGCGTAGCCGAGGCGGGCGGCGACCTCGCGGTGGCGCGGGTCGAGGCCCTCCTCGGTGCGCACGTCGCGGATGGCGATCGGCTCGGGCACGCGCGCGGGGCGACGCGGAGCCGTGGGGCCGTTCCCGGGCAGGCCGGCTCCGGGCGGGTCGGCATCGGGCAGACCGGCTCCGGGCGGGTCGGCTTCGGGGAGGCCGTCGAGGAGGCGGCCGTAACTTCCCGAGCCGCGCGGGACGGTCTCGATGGTGCCGAGGTCGGCGTGGGCCAGGCCGAGGCCGATGGTGCTGGTGGGGCCGAGGCCGTCGGCGGGTTCGAGGACGGCCATGCCCCGGCGGGCGCCGACGAGGGCGGCCCCGGCTCCGAGCATTTCGCGCAGGGCCCCGTCGAGGGAGTCGGTCTTGATCAGGCGCTCGGTGAGTTCGTGGAGAGTGGTGAGGTCGGAGACCCAGGAGGCCAGCCGGTCCTGGATCAGGACGCCGGGCGGGAGGGCCGCGTCGGAAGGCGGCGCGGCCGAGGGGACCCCGGGGAGGGGCGCCACAGTGTCCGGTGGCGCGGGAACCGTTGAATCGATTCCAGCCACTTTCGGCAGACGGGGGGAACTCATGTCAGTCGGCTTTCCGACCGGTGCGTTTGACGCCATAGCATCGCAAACCCCCATGTCATCCTGCGCCGCTCGATGTACCCACATGTACACGCACAAGAGGAGCGATGTCCAGCATTGTCCCCAGGGGAAAAGTGGTGTCCGTGAGGTCGTGCGAGAGGGTTGAAGTAAGTGGGAAGTTGGCCGAAAATTGCCCCCGGTGTGCACCTTTTGCGGTCGACTGGCGTCGTTTGAAAGCGCGTCATCCCGAGCGTGCGGGGTACGTAAACGGTGACAGGCAGGGGCAGTTGAAGCTGCCCCGGAACGTGACGCGGGACCCCGGCGTCTTCCACGCCGCAGGCCGCGGCCCGCCACCGACTGGCGGGGAACGTGTTCTGAACCGCTCCGGATCCGACCTGGCTCCATTGGGCTCCACCTGGCTCCACCGGGTTGTACGCGGTTTTCCGGCTCGGCCGGCCCCGCTTCCACGCGGTCCGGCGCCCGCCGACCCGGTACGCGCTGATACGCACGGTGAACGAATCTGCACGTGGTGTGTTGGGAATTCGGCGTTCAACGGAAAGGAACGAGCGCTCATGCGCGAGATCCTCGGAAGGCGACGCAGGCTCCGGTTCCGGCGCGGGTCGAGGACCGCACGGCTCGACGCGGCGGTCACCTTCGCCGTCGAATGGAACTGGCCCGTCCTGCCGGGCGCGGGCCTGAGAACGACGCCCCGTACGGCCACGGGCCTCAAGATGCTGTCCCGTACGGTCGCGGGCCTGAGGTCGCAGGCCCGTACGGGCGACCCGGGACCCGCCTGCTCCTGTCCCGACCCCGGCTGCGTGGTGCCCGGCGCGCACCCCTACGACCCCGGACTGCTCGCCGCCACCACGGACGAGCGCATGGTCCGCTGGTGGTGGACCGCGCGCCCGGACGCCCCGGTGCTCCTCGCCACGGGCGGCGGCGCGCCCTGCGCGGTCAGCCTCCCCGCCGCGGCGGGCGCCCGGGCCCTCGCCGCGCTCGACGCGACGGGCATGCGGCTCGGCCCGGTCGTCGCCACCCCCACCCGGTGGTCGATCCTCGTCGCCCCGTACGACCTGGAACGGCTTGGCGAGCTGCTGTACGCGAAGGACAGCGTGCCCAGTTCGCTGCGGTTCCACAGTGAGGGCGGCTATCTGTTGCTGCCGCCCTCGGTGGCGGGCTCCGGCCAGGTCCACTGGGAGCGGGCCCCCCTCACGGGCTCGGCCCGCCCGTGGCTCCCGGACGTCGAGGCGGTGGTCGACGCCCTGGTGGAGGCGAGCACGAGCATGCCGGGGGGCGGGAGCAGGCTGGCGTACTGAGGGCTGAGGGCTGGGGGCTCAGGGCGGCGGGCGTTCACCCGAACGGGTGCGTCCCGGCCCGACTCGTACGGGAAACGGGTGCGCGGCCGTCCGGGCGCCTGCCGCCCGCCGCTATGTTCGCCCCACCGTCCAGGATCTCCGGATCTCCAGCCGAGCAGAGCAGGTGGGCCCGATGCCTCCGGTGAACCTCCGCGTGGTCGCCCTCGGGGCCGCCGTCACGGCCGCCGTACTGCTGCCGCTCGTCGCGACGGCGGAACCGGCCGGAGAGGACGGGAGCCTGTGGAAGGGCCTCGGTTCCGGGCCGCGTACGCCGGAAGCGACCGTTCCCGAGATCTCCGCCGGGGCCCCTTCCGAGCCCCCCGCCGTCGCTCCCGCTCCTTCCGTCTCTCCGGACCCTCCCGCCCCGGCGGTTTCCGAGCGGGTCGCGCGCTGCGGGCCGGAACTCGCCTCTCCCGGTGGGGTCGAGGCGCAGACGTGTGTCCTGAACGAGGGGGTCGACGTCTGGGCGCGTGCGTACTACCGCAACGCCACGGGGCAGGAACTCGACGCGTTTCTGACCCTCATGGCCCCCGGAGGGCGGACCGTTCAGGTGCGCTGCGCGGTCCCGGCGCAGGATGAACCGGGCACCTGTGAAACGCCCCGGGAACGCGGCGCGGGCACGGTCGCGGCGTATACGGGGGTGGCGGAATTCGCCGGCGCCGACGAGGCCGGCAGCACTCCGCTGCTGCTGCGGGCGGGTAGCAACACGACGGACCGCGAAGGAAGTTGAGTGTCGGACGCTCCGGCCGGGCCGGAAGCGGACATGGAAAGACCCGGTCGCTGGCGACGGGGGATGCACCAGCGACCGGGCTTCCAGAACGGTAACAAGAGATCTGCTGTTCGCAAATTCGATCTCGGTTATTCGGACAGGGATTTACCTGTCCGAAGACCAGGTTGTGGTCGAAGTCACCGACTGGTCGGTCTGTCAGTCACCGATACCGCCTGGGGTATCAGCTGAGAGTGACCTGACGGTTCGTGAGGCCGCCGCGCGCCCGCCGCTCCTCCGCCGTGAGCGGAGCGTCCGAGGCGAGCGCCCCGGTCAGCCGCTCGAAGAACTCGGCGGCCGGCTTCTCGCAGTCCTCGGCGGTCATGGAGGTCGGCAGGTCCCACACCGGCACCACGAGGCCGTGGGCGCGGAAGGAGCCGACGAGCCGGGTGTCCGGGCCGAGGGAGGTGGATCCGGCGGCCTGGAGCCGGGCGAGCGCGTCGAGGAGCTTCTCCTCCGGGTACGGCATGACCCAGCGCAGGTGGTTCTTGTCGGGGGTCTCGCACCAGTACGCGGAGTCGACGCCCGTCAGGCGGACGGTCGGGATCGCGGCCGCGTTGGCCCGCTCCAGGGAGGCGGCGACCTCCGGCTCGGCGCCGTCCGCCGACTGCGGGATCCAGAACTCGAAGCCCGTGTGCACCTCGGGGGCGAACGCGGCGTCGGCGTCCAGCAGGTCCTGGAGGCGCGGGCCCTCGGCCGGCACGCGGCGCGCGGGGACGGGAGTGCCCGGCTCGACCTCCAGGGCGCGCTGGAGGGTGTCGGCGAGATCGCGGGCCAGGTCGCCGGAGGTGGAGTCGTTCTGCAGGGCGAGCAGGACGGAGCCGTCGTCCCGGCGGAGCGCCGGCCACGCCATCGGCAGCACGGTCGCGAGCGTCACGGACGGCACGCCCTCGGGCAGCCCGCCCTTCAGGGTGAGCGGCACGGTGGCGGCGGGCACCAGCTCGCGCAGCGCGACCCAGTCGCACTCGCCGGGCAGGCCCTCGAAGGGGCGCTGGACGAGCTCGGTCACGGCGTGCGCGGCGGCCCGGCCGTGACACGCCTTGTAACGGCGTCCCGAACCGCACGGGCACGGCTCGCGCGCGCCGACGACCGGGATCTCCCCGTTCGTGACCTGTGCCTGGCCGGTCTTGCCGGCCTTCGTCTGGGGGCGCTTCTTGGCCATGGTGTGGCTTTCTCCCGATCGCGGCGGTGCTGGTGCAGCAGTGCTGGTGCAGCGGTGCTGTTTCGGGCGCGAGCCTAGCCGCCCCGATCGCCACCGCCCCTCAGGCGGGCCGCACGTTCGGCGGAGCGGACGGCTCCGGAAAACCGGAACGCCTGCTCCGGAAAGCCCGGAACGCCCGCTCCGGGAAAACCGGGACGCCTGCTTGCCGGAAGCGGGAGGCTCCGTTCCGCGGAAGCCGGAAGGCCTGCTCCGAAGTGGCCGGAGCGGTCGTCCCTCCGCGCGGGTCAGTCCAGGTCGTCGTACGCGTCCAGGAAGTCGAAGCCCGAACCGCCGCCGACGTGCGTCGCGAAGTCCTCGCGGCGGTGTCCCCCGGTGACGACCACCCAGACGGTGACCTCGCCGGTCGCGCTGTCGCGCACGCCCCAGTCCTGGGCCAGCGCGCTGATGATGTTCAGCCCGCGGCCGCCCCGCGCCGTGACCGAGGGCGTCGACGGGACGGGCCGCGTCGGGCCGCCGCCGTCGGTGACCTCGACCCGCAGGCCGCCTCCCGGGTCGACCCGCCAGGCCGCCCGTACGTCCCCGTCGCCGCGATCCGCCCGCCCCAGCGGCCTGGCGTACCGACAGGCATTGCTGAGCAGTTCGGAAAGGATCAGCACCGCGTCGTCGACGACCGATTCCGCGACCCCGCTGCGGTACAGCTCGTCCCGCATCCGGTGCCGCGCCTCACCCACGCCCGCAGGGCCATGGGGTACGGCCATGCTCGACGACGTGGGCACCTCCTGTGCCACCACCAACGCCACCCCCGAGACCTCCTTTGCCCCACGCCACGGTGTGAATGCCCCGATGACCTGGACCGGAAACCGGCCAATCGGCGTGGGATGAGGCACTCGTGACGATCGCGTACGGACGGAACGCGCCGGTGCACTCCCTGTAACCCCTGATGTTCCCTTTGTCCCCTGTGGCAGATGGGACGGAAGTGAGGAAAAGACGAGGGGGGAAGGGGTCGGGGAGGGGATCAGTCGCGGCCCAGCTGGGTCAGCACCTGCTTGGGGCGGTTGGTGATGATCGCGTCCACGCCAAGACGCTCGCAGAGCTCCACGTCCTCGGGCTCGTCCACCGTCCAGACGTGGACCTGGTGCCCCGCCTTCTGGAGCCGCAGGATCACCGCCGGGTGGTGCCGGACGATCCGGATGGAGGGGCCCGCGATGCGCGCGCCCGCGGGGAGCCGCCCGTCGCGCAGCCGGGGCGAGACGAACTGGGCGAGGGAGACGGTGGGCAGCGTCGGCGCGGCGGCGGCGATCCGGTGCAGGGAGCGGGCCGAGAAGCTCATGATCCGTACGGGGGAATCCTCGGGGGACGCGGGCGCGTGGAGGTCGAATCTCTTCAGGAGCTGGAGCAGCCGCTCCTCCACCTGGCCCGCCCAGCGCGTGGGGTGTTTGGTCTCGATCGCCAGCTCGACCCGGCGCCCGGCGTCGGCGACCAGCTCCAGGAGGCGTTCCAGGGTGAGGACGGAGGTGGACCCCGGGGCCCGCCGGTCGGGGCTCTCCGGCGACTCGCCCCGGCCCTTCCAGGTGCCGAAGTCGAGCTCGGCGAGGGCGGCCAGTTCGAGGGTGGAGACGGCTCCGCGGCCGTTGGAGGTGCGGTCGACGCGCCGGTCGTGCACACAGACCAGGTGCCCGTCGGCGGTGAGCCGGACGTCGCACTCCAGGGCGTCGGCGCCGTCCTCGATGGCCTTCACATAGGCGGCCAGGGTGTGTTCCGGTACGTCCTCGGACGCTCCGCGGTGGGCGACGACCTGGACGGGGACGCGGTTCGGTTGCTGCCGTGCGTGAGTCACCGCGTCATGGTGCCATTGGCGGGGCGCGGCGGGCACACCGAGCCTGTCCGTTCTGTCCTTTATAAAGGATGGAGTGCGAACGCACAGCTCCGTCTTACGGCGGCCTGACGTCCGGTGGTAAAAGCTGGTCGCAGCACCCTGGAGCCGGAGCGACCCCAACTTCACGCGGTCGAAAACAGCCACACCGGGCACACGGTCCGAACCGACCCGTGCGGTTTCGGCAGTCGAGCCCAGCCGTCAAGGCAGCCAACGCGTCAAGGCAGTCAAGGCAGTCAACGCAGTCAACGAGGAGAGCGAGCTGTGAGCACCGAGAACGAGGGCAAGGCGGTTCCGGGGGACCCGGCTGCTCCGTCCGTCCCTCCGACGCCTCCCGTACCCCCGTCGGCCCCTCCGGCCCCGGAAGCGGGCCCGACCTCGGGCCCGGAGTCGAACCCGGCCCCGACGACCCAGGGAGTCCCGGCGACCCAGGAAGCCCCGACGGTCCGGGCGGCGCAGCCCCCGCACGCGGCGCAGCCGGCACCGGCCGCAGCCGAGCCCCCCACGGCCTCCGGGGCCCCGGCCTCCCACGCGGCTCCCGCCTACGCGGCTCCGGCCGGCGGCTGGCCGCCGCCCCCGCCGACCGTCCCCTCCTGGGGCACTCCGCACGCGCCCGTGCCCGCCGCTCCCGCCGCGCCGCGCAAGCGGACCGGCGGCCTCGTGGCGGCCGTCCTGGCGGCGGCGCTCGTCGCGGGAGGCATCGGCGGCGGCATCGGCTACTGGGCGGCCGAGCGCGGCGACGACGGCATCAGCTCGACCACGGTCTCCTCGGGCGAGACCCCGGCCTCCTTCAAGCGCGACCCGGGGACGGTCGCGGCGGTCGCGGCGACGGCGCTGCCGAGCGTGGGCACCATCAAGGCGAAGTCGGGCGGTTCCCAGGGCGAGGGCGGCACGGGCACGGGCTTCGTGTACGACCAGGAGGGCCACATCCTCACCAACAACCACGTGGTGGCGTCGGCCGCGGACGGCGGCACGCTCTCCGTGACCTTCTCCGACGGCAAGTCGTACGATGCGGAGGTCGTCGGCCGGGCCGAGGGCTACGACGTGGCGGTACTGAAGCTCACGAACGCCCCGAAGGGCCTCAAGCCGCTCCCGCTGGGCGACTCCGACAAGGTGGCGGTCGGGGACTCGACGATCGCGATCGGCGCCCCGTTCGGCCTGTCCAACACGGTGACGACGGGCATCATCAGCGCCAAGAACCGTCCGGTCGCCTCGGGCGACGGGACCGGCGGCAGCAACTCGTACATGAGCGCGCTGCAGACGGACGCCTCGATCAACCCGGGCAACTCCGGCGGCCCGCTGCTCGACGCGAGCGGCGCGGTGATCGGCATCAACTCGGCCATCCAGTCCACCAGCGGCGGCTTCGGCCAGTCCCAGGCGGGTTCGATCGGCCTCGGCTTCGCGATCCCGGTCAACCAGGCGAAGAACGTCGCCCAGCAGTTGATCAAGACGGGCAAGCCGGTCTACCCGGTGATCGGCGCGACCGTGAACATGAACGACAAGGGCGAGGGCGCCGAGATCGCCGAGCGGGGCACGGGCAGCACTCCCTCGGTCACCCCGAACGGCCCCGCGGCGAAGGCGGGCCTGAAGCCGGGCGACGTGATCACCGGCTTCGGCGGCCACCAGATCGACAGCGGCCCCACCCTCATCAGCGAGATCTGGACCCACAAGCCGGGCGACTCGGTGGAGATCACCTACGAGCGCGACGGCAGGTCGGTCACGACCACCGTCGTCCTGGGCGAGCGCACCGGCGACAGCTGACGCGTCCGCGCCCGGCTTCGCCGGGCCGATCCGCCGCCCGCCGCCGGACCGTCCCTCCAGCCGGTACGCTGTAGCCGCCCCGGCCGAGCGGTCCGGAGCGCGGGTGGGTTGCCCGAGCGGCCTAAGGGAACGGTCTTGAAAACCGTCGTGGCGCGAGTCACCGTGGGTTCAAATCCCACACCCACCGCCGACGTGAAGGCCCCCGACCGGGAAACCGGTCGGGGGCCTTCACGCGTCCCCGGAGTCCGGGTCGGGGCTCAGGAGTGGTTGCGGGCCGGCGGGTTGTTGAGGCAGAGCGCGATGTTCCGTACGGCCGCCGTGAGTTCCTCGATGACACGGGCCGCCTGCTCCGCGTTGTGGAAAGCCGGGCGGTCGGTCAGGGTCCGGCTCAGCTCCTCGGCGGCCCGGACCGCGTGGCCCGCGGGACCCGGGTCCGCGGCGGGGACCGGGTGGGGGTCGGGGGAGGGGTAAGGATCGGGGGTCGAGTAGGAGTCGTGAGCCGGGTAGGGGTCGGGCATCGGGTAGGGGTCGGGGTAGGGCTCCGGGTCCTGGCGGTATCCCTCGAACGAGGGCGAGAAGCTGCCGGAGCCCGTGGACCCCGTCGGCCCCGCCGCGAGGGAGACGTGTGCCTCCTCCCCCGGACGGGGGGCCGTGGCCAGGAGGAGGGCGTGCGAGGCCGGAAGCGGGGTTTGGAGCGACTGAGGCGTCTGGGTCACCTGGGACTGCGGCCCCTGCGGGACTTGCGGCGCCTGCGCGTGCGGGCTCTGCGCCTGCGGGGCTTGGGCCTGTACGGGCTGCTGGGGCTGCGCAGGCTGCACGGGCTGCACGGCCTGCGGGGTCTGTGCCGGCTGCGGCGACTGCGGGACCTGGGAGTGCGCTGCCGGGGTATGGGCGGTCTGGGACTGCGCCTGGAGCTGTGCCGCCTGCGCCTGGGGGGTCTGCGGCAGGGACTGGCGGGCCCGGGGGAGGACGAAGTGGTCGAAGCCCGGGAACGCCGACGTGTTCGGACGTGAGGCCGGCGGCTCGTACTCCTGCTGCCACCGCGCGCGGTAGCACTCCACCTGGTCCTCGCAGGAGGAGCGCGCGTGGAAGACCGCGGTGTCCTCGCCCAGGTCCGGGTACCAGAGGTTGGGACCCGGGAAACGGACCGTCCGCATACGGGGTTTGATCTGCTCGGCGCAGCCCATGCAGCAGCCCTTCGGCACCAGGAACGGAATGCCGCCGCTCTGTTCCGGCCTGCGCGGCCCCTCCTCGCGCGGGTACTCCCCGTGGTGGCAGGGCGGCAGTTCGCCGCAGGCGCGGCAGACCGCGTAGTGCTCGGGGAGGACCTGCCAGTCCTGGCTGGCGGGGGCGCACCAGTGCTTCGGCGCGGACCGGGGCAGGTTGTCGTTGCGCAGCACGAGCACCACCGGGCGCTTGTAGAACTCGGCGCGCTCCGGGGCCGGTTTGACCGCCTGGTTGTTGGCCCGCCGCAGCTCGTTGGCGTGCCACCACAGCTCCACGTGGTCGCGCCAGGCCTTCTCGTACGACTCCGGCCACTGGTCGCCGGGGTATCCGGTGATCTCCAGGACGCGCCAGGCCTGCCGGTCGAGTACGACGATGGAGCCGGCCCGCAGTCGCAGATGAGTTCCCTCGCCGCCCTCGTCCGGCCAGTCATGGCGGCCGATGCTGGTGGGCTGGTCAGGGAGCCACCTGCGAACCTGCATGACACGCTCCTCGGCAACGAAACTTCGTAGTTTCAACTGGGGCAGTAAGTGACATTCTGAACAATTTAGGCGTCGGCTTGGGGTTAGACACGCGCACTCCGGCGATCCATGAGAGCCGGAAACACCTTTCCCACCGGCTATTTCACCCGCCGTGACCGACCTCGCCCGGATTCGCCGCCTTCGTCGTCACGGCGGCCCCGTACCCGCTGCGGGGGCTTCCGACGCCCACCCATACGTGTGACGCCGCTTCGGCCGGTGTCATCCCGTACGTATGCATCGCGTCCCCCATCGGGCCGTTCACCGTTCCTCGGGGGCGGTTCGGGGGCGGGAAGGTGGTAATGGCGGTGCCGTTCCGCGAGGGGCGGCGTAGGGTCCGGGGCCTTCGAAGGGCCTTCGGGAGAGAGGGGCGTGGGATGCGGATCGTGCTCGTTCAGGGGGACGTCACCGCCGAGGCGGTGGACGCGGTGGTCAACGCCGCGAACTCCTCGCTGCTCGGGGGAGGCGGGGTCGACGGGGCCATCCACCGGAATGGCGGCCCGGAGATCCTCGCCGCCTGCCGGAAGCTGCGCGCCTCGCACTACGGCAAGGGGCTGCCGACCGGGCGGGCCGTGGCCACCACGGCGGGCCGGCTGCCCGCCCGGCACGTGATCCACACGGTGGGGCCGGTCTGGTCGCGGGACGAGGACCGCTCGGAGCTGCTGGCCTCCTGCTACCGGGAATCCCTGCGGGTGGCCGACGAGTTGGGGGCCCGTACGGTCGCGTTCCCGGCCGTCTCGACCGGGATCTACGGCTGGCCGATGGCGGACGGCGCCCGGATCGCCGTCGGAACGGTGCGGGCGGCCCGTACCGAGGTCGAGGAGGTGCGGTTCGTCCTCTTCGACGAAACGGCGTACCGGGCCTTCGCGGAGGCCGTGGGGAACATGGGCGACGCGGGGGGTATCTCCTAGGGGGCGGAGGAGCCGCGCCCGAACCGGAACGTGAATTCCTCCCCCTTCCTCCCACCTTCCTCCGCCTCTCCCCGAGATCCGCCCCCTTTTCGCCCTGACCGGGTTTATCCGCCTGTCCTCACGCTTGCGAGGGAACGTCCGCTCCATGGCGGTTCGCCGGGGATTCCGTGGGCAACTCTGCAGATGCGACGTCGAGCACAACGGCCGGGGCGGCGGGCCAACCGCCCGGGAAGAGAAGGCATTTCAGTCACGCTCCACGCTTCAGGTATTCGGCGGAGCTCCCATGAGCTCCCGATTTCCGGTTCCGGATTCCCCGGATTCCCGGCTCTTCAGTTCTCGGAGGAACAGTCATGGCACGCGTCCGCACCGCCCCCGTCGGCTTCACCCACATCGCCCAGTCCCTCCCGGTGCTCGCTTTTCCTCCGTGGTGAGGGGGCGGGGGTCACGGCTACCGGCCCGACGGGGGGGCATCACGACAGTACGAACGGCGTTCCGTGCGACGGCACTTCGGTACCGGTGTACGGGCCGCCGGGTCATCGGGAGCCGGGACGGGGCCTGGGTTCCCACGTAAGGGTCGTTCCCCGGTGCGTACGGCCGAGGGAACGGCCCCAGCGGTGGCCGGGCACGGCGGACGGTCCTTCACTCGCGTCATGAGCACAAGCACGCCGCCCCGGCCCCGGTCCGCCACGACGTCCGCACCGGCACGGTCCCGGTCCGCGCTTCCCCTCGCCGGGGTGCGGGCCGTGGCCTTCGCCCTGATGGCGGCGGTGGCCGGGACGGCGCTCCTCGACGCCCCGGCACCGACCGCCGCCCCGCCCCCGACGACCGCAGCGCCCGCGCCCGGCGCCCCCGCCCCGACCGCTTCCGGCTCCACCGTGTCCGCCGCTTCCGCCGCCTCCACCCTCGTCCACTTCACCGGCAAGGCCTTCGACACCTGCGAGGCGCCCTCCGTCGAGACGATGCGGGCCTGGCGCGGTTCGCCGTACGGGGCCGTCGGGATCTACTTCGGCGGCCGGGGCCGGGGCTGCCCCGGGCAGCGGGAGCTCAACCCCGGCTGGGTCTCCTCGGTGCAGGCCATGGGCTGGCGGCTGCTGCCCGTCTTCGTCGGCTCCCAGGCGCCGTGCGTCGAGGCCCCCGCCAAGAAGCCCTTCGCCATCGGCTCCGACCCCTGGGGCCAGGGCACCCGGGAGGCGGGCGACGCGGTGCGGGCCGCGCGGGCCCTGGGCCTGGGCACGAGCAGCCCGCTCTACCTCGACATCGAGGCCTACCGGCGCGGGGACGCGCAGTGCGCCGCGACCACCCTCTCCTTCGTCCGCGCGTGGAACCGCGAGGTGCGCCGCCTCGGCTACCTCCCCGGCTTCTACAGCAGCGCGGACACGGGCGTGAGGGACGTCGAGGCGCAGCGGAGGGCGGGCACGGCGGACCTGCCGGCCGTGATGTGGTTCGCGCGCTGGCTGGGGAAGCCCGCCCTCGCCACCGAGCCCACGCTCGCCCCGGCGGCCTGGACGCCGCATGCCCGGATCCACCAGTACGCGGGCAACGTCACCGAGTCGTACGGAGGCCACCGCCTCGTGATCGACCGCAACGCGGTGGACGCCCCGGTCGCCCGTCTCACCACGGCGCGTGCGGGTTCCTCCTCCGCCGAGCCCGCCTCCGCGCCCGCCACCTCGTCCACCGACCCCTCCCTCTCCTTCTCCTCCCTCCCCCTCTCCTCCTCGTCCACCGTCCGCTCCTCCGCCTCTCCCTCCGTCCACTCCGCCGTCTCCCGGGCCCCGGCGCGACCCTGAGCCGGCCCCCGGGGGACTCCACCCACAGGAGGTGGAGGCGTCCTCCCCCCTACAACCTGAGGCGGACGGCGGTTCGGGACCTGGGGCCGATCCGCCGGACCGCCTCCCCTCCTAGCGTGGAGTCATGACTCCGCCACCCTCTGGCCCCGTCTGCGCCGGTGCCTCGCAGTACGCGTCGTACACGACCTTCTCCTCGTACGTACGGGCGCGTGGGCCCGTGCTCCTGCGCACCGCCCGCTCCCTCACCGCCAACCCCTCGGACGCGGAGGACCTCCTCCAGACCGCGCTCGCCAAGACCTTCGTGGCCTGGGAGCGCATCGAGGACCACCGCGCCCTGGACGGCTACGTCCGCCGCGCGCTCCTGAACACCCGTACGTCGCAGTGGCGCAAGCGCAAGGTCGACGAGTTCGCGTGCGAGGAGCTGCCCGAGCCGGCCGGCCTCCCGTCGCCCGACCCGGCCGAGCGGCAGGCGCTGCACGACGCCATGTGGCGCGCGGTCCTCAAGCTGCCGGAGCGGCAGCGCCAGATGGTGGTCCTGCGGTATTACGAGGACCTCAGCGAGGCCCAGACCGCCGAGGTGCTCGGGGTGTCGGTCGGCACGGTCAAGAGCGCGGTGTCCAGGGCGCTCGGCAAGCTCCGGGAGGACCCCGAGCTGGCCCCGGTGAGGTGAGGAACCCCCTCACACCCTCCTGGATCTCCTCCGCCGCCAGTGATCACTGGCAATTTCCCTACTCCCAGGTAGTGACATACCGCGCGGTACGTGCGCAGAATCTCCACACCCT
Organism: Streptomyces cinereoruber; assembly: GCF_009299385.1. Lineage (NCBI taxonomy): Bacteria > Bacillati > Actinomycetota > Actinomycetes > Kitasatosporales > Streptomycetaceae > Streptomyces > Streptomyces cinereoruber. Next base: position 4,033,944 of record NZ_CP023693.1, read on the forward strand.
TACTGCCACGTAGCGCCCACCGGGAGGACGCCCCGTGTACAGCACCATGCAGGACGTACAGCTGACCGTGAGCCGCATCCTCGAACACGGGATGAGGATCCACGGGAAGTCGACCATCACCACCTGGACGGGCGAGTCCGAGCCGCAGCGCCGCACGTTCGCTGAGACCGGGGCCCGCGCGCACCAGCTGGCCCACGCCCTGCGCGACGAACTCGGCGTCACCGGCGACGAGCGGGTCGCCACCCTCATGTGGAACAACGCCGAACACGTCGAGGCGTACTTCGCGATCCCCTCCATGGGCGCCGTCCTCCACACCCTCAACCTCCGCCTTCCCCCCGAGCAGCTGGCGTGGATCGTCAACCACGCCGCCGACCGGGTCGTGATCGCCAACGGCTCGCTGCTCCCCCTCCTCGCCCCGCTGCTCCCGCACCTGCCGACGATCGAGCACGTCGTCGTCGCGGGCCCCGGCGACCGCTCCGTCCTGGACGGCGCGGCCCCGCGCGTGCACGACTACGAGGAGCTGATCGCCGGCCGCCCGACCACGTACGACTGGCCGGAACTCGACGAGCGCACGGCCGCGGCCATGTGCTACACCTCCGGCACCACCGGCGACCCTAAGGGCGTCGTCTACTCCCACCGCTCGATCTACCTGCACTCCATGCAGGTGAACATGGCCGAGTCGATGGGCCTCACCGCCAAGGACACGACCCTGGTCGTGGTCCCGCAGTTCCACGTGAACGCGTGGGGGCTCCCGCACGCCACCTTCATGACCGGCATCAACATGCTCATGCCGGACCGTTTCCTCCAGCCGGCCCCGCTCGCCGACATGATCGAGCGCGAGCGGCCGACGCACGCGGCCGCCGTCCCCACCATCTGGCAGGGCCTGCTCGCCGAGGTCACCGCCAACCCGCGCGACCTCTCCTCCATGGCCCAGGTCACCATCGGCGGCGCGGCCTGTCCGCCCTCCCTCATGGAGGCGTACGACAAGCTCGGCGTCCGCCTCTGCCACGCCTGGGGCATGACCGAGACCTCCCCGCTCGGCACGATGGCCCACCCGCCGGCCGGCCTCACCGCCGACGAGGAGTGGCCCTACCGCGTCACGCAGGGACGCTTCCCCGCCGGCGTCGAGGCGCGGCTCGTCGGCCCCGGCGGCGAGCACCTGCCCTGGGACGGCGAGTCGGCCGGCGAGCTGGAGGTGCGCGGCACCTGGATCGCGGGCGCGTACTACAGCGGTGTCGACGGCGAACCGCTCCGCCCCGAGGACAAGTTCAGCGAGGACGGCTGGCTCAAGACCGGCGACGTCGGCGTGATCAGCCCCGACGGCTTCCTCACCCTCACCGACCGCGCCAAGGACGTCATCAAGTCCGGCGGCGAGTGGATCTCCAGCGTCGAGCTGGAGAACGCGCTGATGGCGCACCCGGAGGTCGCCGAGGCCGCCGTCGTCGCCGTGCCCGACGAGAAGTGGGGCGAGCGCCCGCTCGCGACCGTCGTCCTCAAGGAGGGTTCGACGGCGGACTACGAGACGTTGAAGGCCTTCCTCGCCACCGAGGGCGGCATCGCCAAGTGGCAGCTGCCGGAGCGCTGGGCGGTCGTGCCCGCGGTGCCGAAGACGAGCGTCGGCAAGTTCGACAAGAAGGTCATCCGCAAGCAGTACGCGGAGGGCGAGCTGGACGTGACCCAGCTGTAGCGGCCGGGACGTGAGGAAGGGGGAGGGCGCCGGGCGCCCTCCCCCTTCTCCGTACTGCCCTAGGGCCTGTCCGGCGGATCATGGCCGGGTGGGCCCTAGTTGGTGCCGATCTTCGCGAGCAGGTCGACGATCCGGGCCTGGACCTCGGCGCTGTTCGCGCGCTCGGCGAGGAAGAGAACCGTCTCGCCGGAGGACAGCTTCGGCAGCTCCTCCTCGACCAGGTCGGCCGAGGTGTAGACGACGAGCGGGGTGCGGTTGAGCTGCCCGTTCGCCCGCAGCCAGTCGATGATCCCGGCCCGGCGGCGGCGCACCTGCATCAGGTCCATCACCACCAGGTTCGGCTGCGTCTGCGTGGCGAGCGTGACCGCCTCGGAGTCCGTGGCCGCCCGCGCCACCTGCATCCCGCGCCGCTCCAGGGTGGCCGCGAGCGCCTCCGCGATGTCCTCGTTCTCCTCGATGAGCAGGACCCGGGACGGGTGCTGCTCGCTGTCGCGCGGCGCGAGCGCCTTGAGGAGTACGGCCGGATCGGCGCCGTACGCCGCCTCGCGGGTCGCCTGTCCGAGCCCGGCCGCGAGCAGTACCGGCACCTCGGCGGCGACGGCGGCCTGGCGCAGCGACTGGAGCGCGGTACGGGTGATGGGCCCGGTCAGCGGGTCGACGAAGAGCGCGGCCGGGAAGGCGGCGATCTGCGCGTCGACCTCCTCGCGGGAGTGCACGATCACCGGTCGGTAGCCGCGGTCGCTCAGCGCCTGCTGCGTGGAGACGTCGGGCGCGGGCCAGACGAGGAGCCGGCGCGGGTTGTCGAGGGGCTCCGGGGGCAGCTCGTCGTCGACGGGGAGCGGGGCGGGCCGGTTGGCGACCTCGACCGCGCCGCCGGGACCGTCGAGCGGTTCGGGTCCCTCGGCGGAGCCCGCGGCAGGGGCCCCTATGGCGTACGCCCGGCCCTCGGACGCGGGGGAGGCGGACGGCGGAGCGGGCGGGGCGAACCCCGGCGCGGCCTCCGCCTGGGGCTGCGGATGGGGCCTGGCCTCGGTCCCGGCCGGCGCGGGGAGCGCCGCCGGGGCCGGCGGATCGACCTCGGGCGGGGTGGCGAGCTTCCGCCGCCGCCCGGAGCCGTTGGAGGGCGCGGCGGGAGCGGCGGGAGCGGTCGGCGACGCCGGAGCCGGGGTCGGGGTCGGGGCAGTCTGTACGGAGGGAGCCGGGGCCGCCGGAGGGATCGCGCCGGCGGGGGGAGTCGCAGGGGCCGGGGGGACGAAGGGCACGCCCTGCCCGAGGGTCCGGACGCTGAACGCCCGCCCCTGGGTCGACTCCCTCGGCATGGGCAGCTCGGGCGGCAGCGGTACGGAGCCGGTACCGGTCCCGTTGACGGGCTGCGGCTGCGGCTGCGGCTGCTGAGGCTCCGGTGCGGGTGCGGGTGCGGGTGCCGGGGGCGCGACGGCCCGGCGCCGTCCGGTCGGTTCGGCGGGCGCGGGCAGGGGGGCGGAGGCGTCGGGCGCCCGGGCCGGCAGCGGGGTCTGGACGTGGGGGTGGGGCTGCGGCGGCGTGTGATCCGCGCCCGGCACGCCCCGTACCACCTCGTGCTGTCCCTCGTCGGAGACCGGCAGCGGGCCGGCGGGCGTACCGGCCGGCGGACCGGCCACGGGCGCGGCGGGCAGGGGTACTTCGCGGTCGGCGTCGGCGGGCGGCAGCGCGAACGGGGTCCGGGGACCGGCCTCGGCCGCGGCCGCCCGCTCCTGCGCGGCGGCCAGCGCGCGCCGGCGGCGCCCGCTCGGCCGCGCCGGGGCCTCCTCGGAGGCGACGGCGGGCAGGGCCAGGGCGGACGCGGGTGAGGCACCGCTTCCGGCCCCGCTCCCGTTTCCGGTTCCGGGGATGCCCGAGGGATCGACGGGAACGCCCTGCGGCGGTACGGCCGCGCCGAGCGCGGCGCGCCCCTGCGCGCCCTCGGCGGCGGTCACGACGGAACCCTCGGCGGGCCGTCCCCGACGGCGCCCGGTGGGCTCGGCGGGCGAGACGCCCGGAGCGCCCGGGGCGACGGGCGCGGGGGGAGCGATCGCGTTCTGCTGGGCCGGGATCAGATCGGCCGCGGTGGTCCCTCCGGTACGGGCACGGCGCCGCCCGCTGGGCTCGGCACCGCCCGGGGCGTCGCCCCCGGCCGCGACCGCGCTCTCCAGGAAGGCGTCCGTCGAGCCGCGCCGCGCCCGCCGTCGCCCGCCACCGGGAACCTCCGCGTCCGGCCCCGCACCCGGAGAGGGAACGGCGGCGGAGACCTCGGGGGCCGGGCCCGAGGCCTGCGCGGGCAGCGCGAGGGCCTCCCGGCCCCCCGCCTGCGCGTCGTTCCGGGACGTGGGCGCGGGCGCCGGGACCGTGCCCCGGCCCGCGCCGACCGGCACTTCGAGGACGTACGCGCCGCCGCTCGTCCCCGGCACCTCGTGGGTCTGCACGACACCGCCGTGCGCCGCCACGATCCCGCGCACGACGGGCCCGTGGACCGGGTCGCCGCCCGCGTACGGGCCGCGGACCTCGATGCGTACGACGTCACCGCGCTGGGCGGCCGCCACGACGATCGTGGAGTCGACGGGCGCGGCGCCCGGGACGGCGGCCCGGTTCCGGCCGGTCGCGTCGACGCCGGCGACGTCCGCGACGAGGTGCGCGAGCGCGGTCGCGAGCCGGACCGGGTCCACCTCGGCCTCGATGGGCGGGGTGTGCACGGCGAACTGCGCGCGGCCGGGCCCGATCAGCTCGACGGCCCCGTCGATGCCGGCCGACACGACCCCGTCGAGGAGCGTGACGTGCTTGTCGAGCTCCTCCGCGCCCGCGTCGAGGCGCTGGTAGCCCAGGACGTTGTCCACGAGCGCCGTCATCCGGGCGTACCCGGCGGCGAGGTGGTGGAGGACCTGGTTGGCCTCGGGCCAGAGCTGCCCGGCGTCGTCGGCGGCCAGGGCGCCGAGCTGGGTGCGCAGCTCCTCCAGGGGGCCGCGCAGCGACTCGGCGAGGACGGCCGTCAGCTGCTCGTGGCGGGCGGCGAGCGAGGCGTACCGCTCCTGCTGCGCCTCGCGCTCCGCCGCCGCCCGCTCGGCGCGGTCGGCCAGCTCGGCGGCGTGCTGCTCGACGAGCTGCTCGTACGGCCTGCGGTCGGTGAAGGTCATCACCGCGCCGACGAGCTGGTCCCCGTCCCGTACCGGAGCGGTCGTCAGGTCGACCGGGACCCGCTCGCCCTTCTTCGTCCACAGGACCTGCCCGCGCACACGGTGCTTCCGCCCGGACTTGAGGGTGTCCGCGAGCGGCGACTCCTCGTACGGGAAGGGCTCGCCGTCGGCGCGCTTGGCGAGGATCAGGGGGTGCAGCTCCCGGCCGCCGAGCTCGCCGGCGCGGTGGCCGAGGATCTGCGCGGCGGCGGGGTTCACGAGGACGACCCGGCCGTCGGTGTCCGTGCCGACGACGCCCTCGGAGGCGGCGCGCAGGATCATCTCGGTCTGCCGCTGCGAGCGGGCGAGTTCGGCCTCGGTGTCGACGGTGCCGGTGAGGTCGCGCACGACCAGCATGAGCAGCTCGTCGCCGGTGTAGCCGCCGTACGAGTCGTAGGCCTCGCGGCCGTCCTCCAGACTGGCGCTGGTCACCTCGACGGGGAACTCGCCGCCGTCGGTGCGGCGGGCGACCATCCGGGTCGGCTTGGTGCGGCCGCGCTCGTCGGTGTTGTCCGGGCGGCGCATGGAGCCGGGGATGAGGCGCGAGTCGAAGTCGGGCAGGAGGTCGAGGAGGCCGCGCCCGACGAGGGCGGTGCCGGGCGTCTCGAACATGCCGAGGGCGATGGTGTTGGCGTTGACGACCGTGCCGTTGCAGTTGACGAGCACGAGGCCGTCGGGGAGGGCGTCGAGTATGGCTGCGAGGCGAGCAGCGCCTCGGGATGGCCTGCTGCTCACGACGACGCTTCCTCCCTGACGCACTGCACGCGCTTGGCCTGTCGACCGGCCGGCCCCATCTTGCCCCTCGGGCCGTGGCCTGTCACTGGAGAGGAGTCTAAGGGAGCCTCCGGCCGACACCCCCGGACGCCGCCCCCGACCGCCGTCCCCTCACGGCATCTCCGCACGTCATCCCCGGACGACCGTCCCGAAGGGCACCGGGAGGTCACCTCCGGACAAGGGGAAGAACGGGCTCCAGATTCTCCCAGCGGTCGATCTCGCAGCCGTTGGCACGGGAGAAGCGGGCGTCGATCTCGCGCCCCTGCCAGGTACCGGTCACCCGTGCGAGGACGGACCCGCCGTACACCTGTGCGCACACCCGGTCCTCGGGGACCGGCCGGAACGGGTCCTCGTCCGCCGCCGCGAGCCGCTCCAGGCGCTCACAGGCGCGCTCGGCGGCCGGATGGTCGCCCCCGGGCCGGTCGCCGCAGGTCAGCTCGAAGGTGCCGTCGGCCTCGGGATGGCCGCTCCGGGAGACGACCACGGTCAGGGCGTCGGGCGCCGACGGGGCGAACAGCGGCAGCGGCGGCAGGGGCCCGAGACCGGTGGTCCCGGCGGCGGTGGCGAGGGAGGCGAGGGCGATACGGCGCAGCATGCGGATCTCCGGGGGCGCGGGCCCGCGGTGGACGCGGGGAAGCGGCGGGTACGACGGGTACTGCAGGTACTACGTGCGGGTAGGCGGGTACGGGTACACACGGGCACGGACGCACGACGCGCCCGCCCCGTCTAACGCCCCGGACGCGACGGCGTTGCGCCGGACGGGGGTGCGCCGGGCGGGCGCGCGGGCTCGTACGCGCGCTGGTGGGCTTTGCCCTGAACCCCGGAGGACTAGTACGGTGAGAATCGATTGGTGACAGCCGGTTCGCCTGTGTCATCATCTGCACGCACCACCCGCGCATGCGTGAGGTGCATGGAGGCGTCGCCTAGTCCGGTCTATGGCGCCGCACTGCTAATGCGGTTTGGGTCTTAAAGCCCATCGAGGGTTCAAATCCCTCCGCCTCCGCCCCACACCGAAGCCCCGGCCCCAAGGCCGGGGCTTCGGCCGTTCCCGGGACCTGCCCCCACGCCACCCGTCGAGACGTTTCCGCAGGTCACAAGGGGTGGGGCAATCGGATTTCACATGACGGCGGCAGTCATGTAATGTTCTTCCTGTCGCCGCGAGCGGGTCGAAAGACCGGGGAGCGAAGACAACAACTGAAAAACAAGCACTCGTAGCTTAACGGATAGAGCATCTGACTACGGATCAGAAGGTTGCAGGTTCGAATCCTGCCGAGTGCACATGAACGAGAGGCCCGGACGAGAGTCCGGGCCTCTCGTGTTTCCAGGGCTTACAACGGTGAAGCGCAGCAACCGGCCCGGAGGCGGCCCGGTCCTGCCTCGCAGGTAGCGTGTCCGCTCATGTCGCGCCGGGGTGGGGACACGGCGGCGCGTCCGATCGGGAGGGGCGTATGAAGTTCAAGGCTGGAGTGGCGGGTCTGACCGCTGTGGTGATGGCGGCTTTGGCGGGGTGCGGGAACCAGGCGGCCACGGGCCCGGAAGGCACGGGACGGGTGACGCCGGCGAGCACCGCTCCCGCGAACACCGTTCCGCCGAGCACCGCTCCCGCGAAGGAGAACGCGCGTCTCCCCTCTGCGGAGCTGCAAGGCCGATGGTGGACGTGGGCGGCCTCGGAACCCGAGGCGACCAACCCTGTCGCCGACACGGACGGGAGGGCGTGCGGACGCAATCAACCGCACGACGTGTGGTTCCTGGCCGGAACCTTCGGCGGTCAGGTTGAGCGCGCGTGCGAGGTTCCCAGTGGTCGTCCGATCGCTGCGCCTGTCGTCAACACCTTCGGAGACCGTCAGGACTGCGCGGCCTTCATGGGCATGGCGCAGGGGACCGTGCTCCTTGACGGCAAGGTGGTCGAGCCGGAGACCTACGAAGGCGACTCGATCACGGTCCAAGGCGTTCAGGGCAACCCGCTCACCGGGGAGGAAGGGCGCGTCACCGCTACGGGGTGCGGTCTGTGGGTGCAGTTGCCGCCCCTCGATTCCGGGAAGCACTCCCTGAAGATCCGCGGACGCTCGGGCGACTTCTCGACCGGTGTGGACTACGCGTTGACCGTCGCCGCCTCGGCGGCCTAGCGAGCCGCTGTAGCCCAGGGCCCGCGCCACGACCGGGGACTGCCCTTACTCACCCGTGGGCCGGCCCGGCATCGTCCTCGGACGACCGCTTCTCACCCGTGCTCGCGCTCGTCGGCCTCGTCGTCGCCACGCGCAGGTGACGGCCTGATCCGCGCGTCCCGTCGGCGAGGCGCCGCCCCTCACGGGAAGGCCGCCGTGCTTCTCGTTGGTGCGGCGGTTAGGGTCGAGTGATTGTTCTTTTGTCGTACAGGGGGTTGGGACATGGCGCTCTTCGGGAACGCGCACGCGATCGATCCGGCGCAGGCGCAGCAGGACTACGCGCGGCTGCTCGGGCAGGGGGAGCAGGTGCACGCCGCGTACCTGCTGATCCGGGACACGATCTTCTTCACCGACCGGCGGCTCGTGCTCGTCGACAAGCAGGGGATCACCGGCAAGAAGGTCGAGTACCACTCGATCCCGTACCGGAGCATCACCCACTTCGCCGTCGAGACCGCCGGCACCTTCGACCTCGACGCCGAGCTGAAGATCTGGATCTCGGGCAGTCAGCTGCCCGTGCAGAAGACCTTCACCAAGGGGGTCGACATCTACGAGGTGCAGGCGATCCTCACGCAGTTCGTCGCCAAGTAGGCGTCACGGGAAGAGATGCGGGAAGGGGAGGGTTCTCGGGGGAAGCCCCGGGACCCTCCCCTTTTGGGTGAACCTGTCTTATTTGCATGTCAGTTGAATATGCCTTCGGACTAGCTTGCGAGGCGGAGGTGATGATCGATGGACGCGATCGACATCGATGACGTGGTGTACGCCGCCACCGGAGAGCGCCTGCGGAGGCTGACCGCGCCGGGCGGGGCCCACTGGTTCCCGGTGGTGGACGTGGCGAGACGGCTGGGGTACGCGGGGACGAGGGAGGCCCTGCGGACGGTGACGCTGCCCCGGGAGTGCCTGGCGTCCGCGCGGGAGGTCGCCGGCGACGAGGCGTACCTCCGCCGGGGCGGGATCCGCGCCTCGACCCGGATGGTGAACCTCCAGGGGCTCGTCCAGCTCGTCGGGGCCTGCCGCAGACCGGAGGCCGGGCCGTTCCGGGCGTGGGTGGCCGAGGTCGTGGCGTCGGTCCAGCGGTACGGCGGGTACGGACTCGAACCCTCCCCGGTGCACGCCGGGTTCCTCCTGCCGCCGGAACTCGTCGACGTCCTCGTACGCCTGGAGGGGCGGCTCGACGAGCGGGCCCTCGTGTCCACCGAGCAGGTCGAGTACGCGGAGCTGCTCCGCGAGACCCGGCAGAGCCTCTCAAGGGTCGCCGACTCCCTTGAGCGGCTCGCCGTGCCCCGCCAGCGCACCGGCTCCGCCGTCGCGCTCAGCCCGCGGGAACTCGTCGACTCCTGGGCCATCACCGGGGACGTGCGGACGGTCGCCGACTGCCTCGCTCCCGGGCTCGTCCGGGGCGGGGTGCGCTACCGCGCCCAGGACGTCACCCGCCGCACCGGCCTCTCCCGCGAGCGCGTCCGCGACTGCGTACGGCTCCTCCTCGAACGCGGCTGCATGAGGGAGGTCGGCGGGCCCGATCCGGACGGGACCAGGATCTACGTTCTGCCCTGAGTCCCGGACCGACCCGCCGAGGCCGGACGCGGGTGGCGGAGACTGGACGTCTGCGGCGTACAGGGCGCGGTCGGGAGGCGTGGGCGTGGAGTGGCGGTGCCGGAGGATCACCTGGAGCGGCGGGGAGCCGGGGCTGCGGTGGGAGGGCGGGAAGGTCAGCCCGCTCGTGTACGGGCGGCCGCTCGCCTTCCGGGCCGTCGGGGTACGGCGCTGTCCGGGGGCCCGGGGCAACCCCTGCCCCCTGGCGGCCGCCGTTCCCGGCCGGGCCACCGGAGGGATGTGCGCGGAGTGCGCCCGGCTCGACCGGGCCCACTCGGTCGCGGCCGACACCGTGGCCGACGACCCCCAGCCGTACCGCGTCTACCTGGCCTGGTTCGGGCCCGGCATGACCAAGGTGGGGATCACCGCCGAGGCCCGGGGCGGGGCCCGGCTCCTGGAACAGGGCGCCGTCGCGTTCAGCTGGCTCGGCCGGGGGCCGCTGATGGCCGCCCGGCGCACCGAGGAGGTCCTGCGGCAGGCGCTCGGCGTGCCCGACCGGGTCGCGTACGAGCGCAAGCGGGCCGCCCGGCACCCCTTGCCGCCCGCCGCCGACCGGGCCCGGGAGGTCGAGGAGCTGTACCGGCGGGCCCGGGAGGTCGGAGGCTGGACCGAGACCCTGGAGCCGCTGGAGTTCGCGCCGCACGACCACGCCGGGGCCTTCCGCCTCGACGGGCTGCCGCCGCTCGCCGGCACGGTCACCGAGCTGACCGACGGCGGCACCGTCGCCGGGCGGCTGCTCGCCGCCGCCGGTCCCGACCTGCACCTCCTCGCCCCCGACGGGCGCTGCCTCGCCCTCGACACCCGGCTCATGGGCGGATGGGCCCTCCGGCGGGCCGGGGAGGAGGACGGGTTCTCCGTCCCGGTGACGGCGGTGGCCGCCGCCGCGAGCGACCCGGACGCGCAGGGGGAGCTCTTCTGATCGTGGTCCCCCGGGCGGTTCCCTGAGCGTTTCCCGAGGCGGTTCCCGGACGCCGGGCCCGCTTCGTAAAGTCTTGGATCCCTTTGCCCGGGGGCCGTGGACATCCCGGTCCGGCCCCCGCGAGGGTGATCGCATGACCCCGAAACTGGTGGCGGGCATCGAACCGCCCTACTACACCGCCGTCTTCACCTCGATCCGGCCCGACGCGCCCGAGGGGTACGCCGAGACCGCCTCCCGGATGCGGCGGTCCGTCGAGGAGATCCCGGGCTACCTCGGCCACGAGTCCGCCCGCACCCCCGGCGGCATCGGCATCACCGTCGCCTACTTCCGCGACCTGGAGTCCCTCGACGCCTGGCGACTCCACACCGCGCACCAGGAGGCCAAGGCGTACGGGCGGGAGCACTGGTACGACAGCTACAGCGTCCACATCGGCAGGGTCGAGCGGAGTTACGGCCATGAGCGCGCATGACGGTACGAGCGGGACGGCCGGCGGTACGAGCGGGACGGCCGACGGTGAGGCGGTCGGTGTCGCCGACATTCCCGCGCTCCTCGCGCGGCTCGGGATTCCCGGACTCGTGGACGTGCACACGCACTTCATGCCGAAGAACGTCCTCGACAAGGTCTGGGCCTACTTCGACGCCGTCGGCCCCCTGACAGGTCTGGAGTGGCCCATCACCTACCGCGAGGAAGAGGACCGCAGGCTCGCCCTCCTGCGCGGGTTCGGGGCGGTCGCCTTCACCGCGATGCTCTACCCGCACAAGCCCGGCATGGCCTCCTGGCTGAACTCCTGGGCCGCCGACTTCGCCGCCCGTACCCCCGACTGCCTGCACACCGCGACCTTCTTCCCCGAGCCGGGCGCCGGCGGTTACGTCCACGAAGCGCTCGACGCCGGGGCCCGCGTCTTCAAGGTGCACCTCCAGGTCGGCGGGTTCGACCCGAACGACGAGCGGATCGACGGGGTGTGGGGGAGCCTCGCGGACAGTGGCACCCCCGTCGTCGTCCACTGCGGTTCCGGGCCCACCCCGGGAAACTTCACCGGCCCCGGCCCCATGGGACGGTTGCTCGCCCGCCACCCCCGACTGCGGGTGATCGTCGCGCACATGGGGATGCCCGAGTACGGCGACTTCCTCTCCCTGGCCGAGCGGTACGAGGGCGTCCACCTCGACACCACCATGGCGTTCACCGACTTCAGCGAGCGGCTGGCGCCCTTCCCCGAGGAGGAGCGCAAGCGGCTGCTCGACCTCGGCGACCGGGTTCTCCTCGGCTCTGACTTCCCCAACATCCCGTATCCATACGCCCATCAGCTCCACGCCCTCGAACGCCTCGGGCTCGGGGACGACTGGCTCCGGAAGGTGCTGTACGAGAACGGAGCCGCGATGTTTCACGTGAAACCGGCTCGATGAACCGCAGAGCGTGCTGTTTCACGTGAAACCGACCCTTGCGGACGCCTGCCGACGGCAGCCGTTTCTCAGGTAATTCACAGGAAAGGAAAAGGGGCCTTTCAGCGGCGGCGGTCAGCGTGGGCCCCATGACCGTCACCCGACACCGCACGAGCGACCGCCCCGGCACCCGCGCCGACATGCTCCGCGCCGACGGAACCGCCGTCCGGGTCCTCGTCGTGGACGACGAGGCCTCGCTCACCGAACTGCTCTCCATGGCCCTGCGCTACGAGGGCTGGCAGGTCATGAGCGCCGGGGACGGGGCCGCCGCGCTGCGCTCCGCGCGCGAGTTCCGGCCCGATGCCGAGATCCTCGACATGATGCTGCCCGACGTCGACGGACTGAGCCTGCTCGGCTCGATCCGGCGCGAACTGCCCGACGTACCGGTGCTCTTCCTCACGGCGAAGGACGCCGTGGAGGACCGGATCGCCGGGCTCACGGCGGGCGGCGACGACTACGTGACCAAGCCCTTCAGCCTGGAGGAGGTGGTCGCCCGGCTGCGCGGCCTCATCCGCAGGTCCGGGGCCGCCCAGGCCCGCAGCGAATCGCTGCTCACCGTCGGGGACCTGACCCTCGACGAGGACAGCCACGAGGTCACCCGGGGCGGCGACTCGATCCACCTCACGGCGACCGAGTTCGAGCTGCTGCGCTACCTCATGCGCAATCCGCGCCGGGTGCTCAGCAAGGCGCAGATCCTCGACCGGGTCTGGTCGTACGACTTCGGAGGCCAGGCCAATGTGGTCGAGCTCTACATCTCCTACCTGCGCCGGAAGATCGACGCGGGGCGCTCCCCGATGATCCACACCCGACGCGGGGCCGGCTACCTCATCAAGCCGGGGGAGTAGCGGCCGGTGACGCGAGGCACACCATCGGGCCGGGATGTGCGGCGACCCTGGTCGCTGCGCACCCGGCTCGTCGTGTCGGCGGTCGCGCTGATCGCGGTCGTCGCGGCCGTCATCGGCACGGTCACGACGATCGCGTTCCGCTCGTACCTGTACGACCAGGCCGACGAGCAGGTCCGGGGGCTCTCCCAGCGGGCCGCCGGGCCGCCGGTCGTCCTGCCCGTACCCGTGCCCGACCCCGGCCGGGAACGGGAGCCCTTCGCCTTCCTCGGCGGTCCGGGCGCCCCGATAGGGACCCTCGGCGCGGTCCTGACCGACGGGGAGATCACCTCCGCCGGGTACTCGACGGAAGTGGCCGGGGGCAGCGGTACGGACGGGCCCAGGTTCCCCGTCGAGAAGCTGGACGCGGAGCAGCGGGCCGCCCTCGCCGCCGTCCCGCGCGACGGCGAGCCGCACACCGTGGAGCTGCCCGGCGGCCTCGGTTCCTATCGGGTCGCCTACGCGGAGGGCAGCCGCGGCACCTTCCTCACCGGCATCCCGCTCACCGAGGTGGACGACGCCCTCTCCACCCTCGTCCTGGTCGAGCTGAGCGTCACCGGCGCCGGGCTCGTCGCGGCCTCGCTCGCCGGGACGGTGCTCGTCCGGGTGGCCCTGCGCCCGCTGCGGCGGGTCGCCGCCACCGCCTCCCAGGTCGCCCGGCTCCCGCTGCACAGCGGCGAGGTGGCGCTCCACCAGCGGGTCCCGGAGACGGAGGCCGATCCGCGTACCGAGGTCGGCCAGGTCGGCGCGGCCCTCAACCGGATGCTCGACCACGTCCACTCGGCCCTCGACGCGCGCCAGCGGAGCGAGACCCGGGTCCGGCGGTTCGTCGCGGACGCCAGCCACGAGCTGCGCACCCCGCTCGCCTCGATCCGGGGGTACGCGGAGCTGACCCGGCGCGGCCGCGAGGAGTGCGGCCCCGACACCCGGCACGCGCTCGGCCGGATCGAGTCGGAGGCGACCCGGATGACGGGCCTGGTGGAGGACCTGCTGCTGCTCGCCCGGCTCGACGCCGGACGCCCCCTCGCGGACGAGCCCGTCGATCTCGCCGCCCTGGTCGTGGACGCCGTGAGCGACGTCCGCGCCGCCGGGCCCGGTCACCGCTGGAGCCTCGAACTCCCCGAGGGGGGGACGGAGGTGCGGGGGGACGGCGCCCGGCTCCAGCAGGTGCTCGTCAACCTCCTCGCCAACGCCCGTACCCACACCCCGCCCGGCACGAAGGTCACCGCCCGCGTCCGCGCGGAGGGACCGGACGCGGTCGTGGAGGTCGAGGACGACGGGCCCGGCATCCCGGACGCGCTCCTGCCCTCCGTCTTCGAGCGGTTCGCGCGCGGCGACGCCTCCCGTTCCAGGAACGCCGGCTCCACCGGCCTCGGCCTCGCGATCGTCCGTGCGGTCGTGCTCGCGCACGGTGGCGAGGTGACGGTGGCGAGCGCCCCCGGGCGGACCGTCTTCGCCGTCCGGCTGCCCCTGGAGCCTGCCCGGAGGACCGGGGGCGGGCAGACCCTGGACGTCATGGCCGGGCAGGCCCCGGCCGACGGCCCGCGCGGAGACTCACAGGCGGGGCACAGGCTCGGCACACAGGCGTGACAGCCGCCGCGGCGAGTGTCTGGGGCATGCGAACCCCAACGATCGCGCGGCCCGTGCCCGGCGCCCTGCCCGCCCGGGAACACCTGCCCGTGGACGTCGCCGGACGGCCCGTCCTGGACGTGGTGATCCCCGTCTACAACGAGGAGAATGACCTGGAGCCGTGCGTCCGCCGGCTCCACGAGCACCTCTCCCGGACCTTCCCGTACGGCTTCCGCATCACCGTCGCCGACAACGCCTCCACCGACACGACGCCCGCCGTCGCCGCGGCCCTCGCCGACGAGATGCCCGGCGTGCGCTCCGTACGCCTCGAACAGAAGGGGCGCGGGCGGGCCCTGCGCACGGTGTGGTCGGCGTCGGACGCGCCCGTCCTCGCCTACATGGACGTGGACCTGTCCACCGACCTGAACGCGCTGCTCCCGCTGGTCGCGCCGCTCATCTCCGGCCACTCGGACCTGGCGATCGGCTCCCGCCTCTCCCGCTCCTCGCGGGTGGTGCGCGGCCCGAAGCGCGAGTTCGTCTCCCGCGCGTACAACCTGATCCTGCGCTCCTCGCTCGCGGCCCGGTTCTCGGACGCGCAGTGCGGGTTCAAGGCCATCCGGCGCGAGGTCGCCGAGCGGCTGCTCCCGATGGTCGAGGACACCGGCTGGTTCTTCGACACCGAGATGCTGGTCCTCGCCGAGCGGGCCGGGCTGCGGATCCACGAGGTGCCGGTCGACTGGGTCGACGACCCCGACTCGACCGTGCACATCGTGAGGACGGCGACCGACGACCTCAAGGGCGTCTGGCGGGTGGGGCGGGCCCTCGCGACCGGCTCGCTGCCGCTCGACCGGCTCGCCCGGCCGTTCGGGGACGACCCCCGGGACCGCGAACTCAGCGGCGTGCCCGGCGGACTCGCCCGCCAGCTCCTCGGCTTCTGCGCGGTCGGGGTCCTGTCCACGCTGCTCTACCTGGCGCTGTACTCGGCCTTCCGGCTCGGCCTCGGCCCGCAGCTCGCCAACGCCGGGGCCCTCCTCGTCTCGGCCGTCGCCAACACGGCGGCCAACCGGCGACTCACCTTCGGGGTGCGGGGCCGGGACCGGGCCGTCCGGCACCAGGCGCAGGGGCTCGTGGTCTTCGGCATCGGCCTGGCCCTGACCAGTGGTTCGCTCGCCGCCCTCGGCGCGGCGACCGGAGACCCGTCACACTCCACCGAGCTGGCCGTCCTGATCGTCGCCAACCTGGCCGCGACCGTCCTGCGCTTCCTCCTCTTCCGGCTCTGGGTCTTCCCCGAGCGGGCCACCGCGCCTGCCGCGTCCACCACGAGGAACGAACGATGACCACACCGAACCCCGCGGCACCCGCCGCCAGGGGGAGCGACCGCCTCGCCCGCTTCTGGCGCGGGCGCACCGAGGACGCCCCCTGGGCCCGGCCCGCCTTCCTCGGCCTGCTCGCCGCGACCGGCCTGCTCTACCTGTGGAACCTGAGCGCCTCCGGCTACGCCAACTCCTTCTACTCCGCCGCCGTCCAGGCCGGTGGCGAGAGCTGGAAGGCCTTCTTCTTCGGCTCCCTCGACGCGGCCAACGCCATCACCGTCGACAAGCCGCCGGCCGCGCTCTGGCCGATGGCGCTCTCCGTCCGGCTCTTCGGCCTGGGCTCCTGGCAGATCCTCGTGCCCGAGGTGCTCATGGGCGTGGCCTCGGTCGGCGTCCTGTACGCGGCCGTCCGGCGCCGGTTCGGCGCGGGCGCCGGCCTGATCGCGGGCCTGGTCCTGGCGTTGACCCCGGTCGCCGCCCTGATGTTCCGCTTCAACAACCCGGACGCGCTGCTCGCCCTGCTCATGACGGTCGCCGCGTACGGGGTGCTGCGCGCCCTGGAGGGCGGGCCGGGCGCGGTGAAGTGGCTGATGGGGGCGGGGGTGGCCTTCGGTTTCGCGTTCCTGGCGAAGACCCTCCAGGCCTTCCTGATCCTGCCGCCGCTCGCCCTCGTGTACGCGGTGTGCGCGCCGGGCGGGCTCGGGCGCCGGATTCGTGACCTGGCCCTCGCCGGGCTCGCGCTGCTCGTCTCGGCGGGCTGGTGGGTGGCCCTGGTCGAGCTGTGGCCGGCCTCCTCCCGCCCGTACGTCGGAGGCTCGCAGAACAACAGCTTCCTGGAGCTGACCTTCGGCTACAACGGCCTCGGCCGCATCAACGGCAACGAGACCGGCAGCGTGGGCGGCGGCGGAGGTCCCGGTGGGGGCGCGGGCGGCGGCCGCTGGGGCGAGACCGGCATCGGCCGGATGTTCAACGACGCTGTCGGCGGTCAGATCTCCTGGCTGCTCCCGGCCGCGCTGCTCCTGCTCGTCGCGGGGCTCGTCGTCACCCGGCGGGCGCCCCGCACGGACACCGCGCGCTCGGCGTTCCTGGTGTGGGGCGGCGCGCTGCTGATCACCCTCGCGGTGTTCAGCTTCATGGCCGGCATCTTCCACGAGTACTACACGATCGCCCTGGCCCCGTACGTCGCGGCGCTCGTCGGCATGGGCGCCTCCGTGCTGTGGGAGGAGCGCACCCGGTTCGCCGCGTCGGCGGCGCTCGCGGTGACGGCGGCGGTGACGGCCTGGTGGGCCTGGACGCTGCTCGGCCGTACGCCGGACTGGCTGCCGTGGCTGCGCTGGACGGTCCTGGTGGCGGGTGCCGTCGCGGCCCTCGGGCTCCTCGTCTCGGGCCGGGTCGACCGGCGCCTCGGGCTCGCGGCGGCGGGGCTCGGCCTGGCGGCGGGCCTCGCGGGCCCCTTCGCGTACACCCTGGCGACGGTGGACACCGGCCACCAGGGCTCCATCGTGACGGCGGGCCCGTCGGGCGGCCGGGGCCCGGGCGGCTTCGGGGGCCGGATGCCGGAGGGCGGCCAGGGCGGCCAGATGCCGGGCGGCTTCGACGGCCAGGGCCAAGGCCAGGGACAGCGCCAAGGCCAGGGGCAGGGCCAGAGCCAGGGCCGGATGCCCGGCGGCACCCCGCCCCAGGGAATGCCCCAAGGCATGCCCCAAGGCGGCTTCCAGGGCTCGCGTGGCGAGCGCCCCGGCCTCGGGGGCGGCGGAGGCGGCGGCATGGGCGGCCTCCTCAACGGCGCGAACGTCGGCGCGGAGGCCAAGGCGGCGCTCCTGAAGGACGCCGGCTCCTACACCTGGGTCGCGGCCACGGTCGGCGCCCAGAACGCGGCCGGCTACCAGCTCGCCACGGAGAAGCCGGTCATGGCGATCGGTGGCTTCAACGGCAGCGACCCGTCCCCGGCCCTCGCGCAGTTCAAGCAGTACGTCGCCGAGGGGAAGGTCCACTACTTCATCGGCAGCGGGGAGGGGAACGGCGGCGGTCCCGGTGGCCCCGGCGGCAACTCCGAGATCTCCACCTGGGTCGCGGCGACCTTCGAGAAGGCCACGGTCGGCAGCGCCACCTTCTACGACCTGACCAAGGAGAAGTGACCGGAGAGCACGGCCGAAAATAACCGCTATACAGTGTAAGAGAGCCCTTGTACGGTGTACGAGAAACCTATCCCGTACACCGTACAAGGAGTGCTGCCATGACGGCGACGACCGCCGCGAACGATCCGTCCGCCGCCCCCGGCGGCCACCCTCAGCGCTGGCTGATCCTCGGCGTCATCTGCCTGGCCCAGCTCACCGTGCTGCTCGACAACACCGTGCTCGGCGTCGCCATCCCCTCGCTGACCTCGGAACTCCACGCCTCCACCGCCGACATCCAGTGGATGATCAACGCGTACTCGCTCGTCCAGTCCGGCCTGCTCCTGACCGCCGGCAACGCCGCCGACCGCTACGGCCGCAAGAAGCTCCTCGCCGCCGGGCTCGCGCTCTTCGGCCTCGGCTCGCTCGCCGCCGGACTCGCCGACTCCACCGCCCAGTTGATCGCCGCCCGCGCGGGCATGGGCGTCGGCGGCGCGCTGCTCATGACCACCACGCTCGCCGTCGTCATGCAGATCTTCGACGACTCCGAGCGGGTCAAGGCCATCGCGCTGTGGGCCACCGTCAGTTCGCTCGGCTTCGCCGCCGGGCCGCTGATCGGCGGCGCCATCCTGAACCACTTCTGGTGGGGCATGATCTTCCTGATCAACATCCCGGTCGCGCTCGTCGGCCTGGTCGCCGTCGTCAAGCTGGTCCCGGAGTCCAAGAACCCCCAGGGCGAGCGGCCCGACCTGGTCGGCGCGCTGCTCTCCACCGTCGGCATGACCGCCGTCGTGTACGCGATCATCACCGGTCCCGAGCACGGCTGGACCTCCGCCGAGGTGCTGGTCCCGGCGTTCGTCGGCGTCGCCGTCCTCGCCGCCTTCGCCCGGTGGGAGCTGCACGTCCCGTACCCGATGCTCGACATGCACTTCTTCCGCGACCAGAAGTTCGTCGGCGCGGTCGCGGGCGCGATCCTGGTCATGTTCGGCATGGGCGGCTCGCTCTTCCTGCTCACCCAGCACCTGCAGTTCGTCCTCGGCTACGAGCCGCTGGAGGCCGGTCTGCGGATGGCGCCGCTCGCCCTGACCGTGGTCGCGCTCAACCTGACCGGCGTCGGCCCGCGGATCGTGATGAAGCTCGGCACCGCGCCCACCGTGGCCGTCGGCATGACGCTCGTCGCGGCCGGTCTCGCCTCGATCGCCCTCATCGGCGGCGGCACGGAGAGCAGTTACTGGGGGATGCTCCTGGGCCTGGTCCTGATGGGCGTCGGCCTCGCGGTCTCCAACCCGGCCATGGCCAACGCCATCATGAGCGCGATCCCGCCGGAGAAGGCCGGGGTGGGCGCGGGCGTCAACGGCACCCTCGCCGAGTTCGGCAACGGCCTGGGCGTCGCCGTCCTCGGAGCCGTGCTCAACGCGCGCTTCGCCGCCCTCGTCACCGTCACCGCGACCTCGCTGCCCGCCGCCCTCGCGGCGGCCGGGAGCGACGCCGAACGGGCCCGGGTCTCCGACGCGTTCGCCTCCGGCCTCCAGACCAGCCAGCTGGTCGGCGCGGTCGCCGTCCTCGCGGGCGGCCTGCTCGCCGCGGTCCTGCTCGGCCGGGCCGAACGGGCGGAGAAGGCAACGGCTCCCAAGTCGTCGGTGGCTGCCTAGGGCGTGTCCGGAAAGTAGCGTCGTCTGCCCGTCAGGGCAGGGCCGGCGGTGTCCGGTGCGTGCGATCGCAAGGCGGAGGAGGGAGTCATGGCGTGCCATGGCGACCGACGACAACGCGGCGAGCGTGCGTGCCGGGCGCCGCCGGCCAGACGGGACTTTCCGGACACGCCCTAGCATGGCCAACGGACCGCTGACAGACGGAGGAACGCGATGGTCAAGGCAGCCGACAGGGCCAAGGACCCGGCGCGTTCCAGCGTCTGGCTGGAGGACCGGGCCCCCCGCCGGGGGAGTGGCCCGGCCGGTCTCGACCGGGACCGGATCGTGGCCGCCGCGATCCGGATGCTCGACGAGGAGGGGCTGAACGGCCTCTCGATGCGCAAGCTCGCGACCGAGCTCGGCGTCACGGCGATGTCGCTCTACTGGTACGTGGACACCAAGGACGACATCATCGAGTACGCCGTCGACTCGGTCTACGCGGAGGTCGACGCCGCCGCGATCGGCACCGACGGCGACTGGCGCGACCGGCTCCGGGCGCTGGCCCTGGAGTACCGGAGGATGCTGGTCCGCCACCCGTGGATGTCGCCGTGCGCCGGCAAGTACCTGAACATCGGGCCGAACTCGATCGCCGTCGGCGCCCGGATCCACGAGGCGATCCGGGACACCGGACTGCCGATGCACCGCCGGCCGAGCGCGATGTCGGCGGTCTTCCAGTTCGTGTACGGCTACGGGACGATCGAGTCGCAGTTCCAGCGGCGGGCGGCGGAGGCCGGCATGTCGCAGGACGCCTTCTACGGGGAGGCGCTCAAGGCCTTCCGGGACGACGCGCAGTTCATCGAGGCGCTCGAACCGATGACGGAGCTCCTCGACGAGCGGGCCTCGCACGGCAGCGTCGACGACATCTGGGACCGGGACTTCGCGTACGCCCTCGACGTCCTGGTCGCCGGCATCGAGGTGATGGTGGCGCGGGGCGAGTAGGGCCCGTCCGACCCTGATCCGCCGGACACGCCCCAGGAACGCGACGGAGCGGCGGGCCGTCCCCTGCCCGCCGCTCCGTACCGACCCGGCCGCGCCTCCGCTCGAAGCGCGGCCGGGAGCTTCTCCTACCTGGCGTTCGCCGTGACCTTCTCGTCCACGACCGCCTTCTCCTCCGCCTTCACCGTGCCGCTCTTGAGGGCGACCTCCTTGATGAACAGCGTCACCAGGAAGGCGAGCAGCGCGAACGGCGCCGAGTAGAGGAAGACGTCCGCGACGCCGTGGCCGTACGCGTCCTCCATGACCGTGCGGATCGGGGCCGGCAGCTTGTCCATGTCGGGGATGCCGCCGCCCGTGCCGCCCTGGCCCATGGCGCCCGCGGCCTTCGGGCCCAGCTCGGCCAGGCCCTCCTTGACGTAGTCCGTGACCCGGTGGGCCATGACCGCGCCGAGCGCCGAGACGCCGACCGCACCGCCCAGGGAGCGGAAGAAGGTGACGACGGAGGAGGCGGCGCCGAGGTCGGCGGGGGCCACCTGGTTCTGGGTGCAGAGCACCAGGTTCTGCATCATCATGCCGAGGCCGAGGCCGAGGAGCGCCATGAAGAGCGCGATGTGCCAGTACTCCGTGTCGTACCGGATCGTGCCGAGCAGGCCGAGGCCGCCGGTGGCCAGGGCGCCGCCGCTGACCAGCCACGCCTTCCAGCGGCCGGTCTTGGTGATGATCAGACCGGAGACGGTGGAGGAGACGAACAGGCCCGCGATCATCGGGATGGTGAGGACGCCGGACATCGTCGGCGACTCGTTGCGCGCCAGCTGGAAGTACTGGCTGAAGAAGACCGTGCCGGCGAACATCGCGACGCCCACGAAGAGCGAGGCGAGCGAGGCCAGGGTGATCGTGCGGTTGCGGAACAGGCGGAGCGGGATGATCGGCTCGCTCGCCTTCGACTCGACCAGGAGGAAGAGCCCGCCGAGGGCGACGGAACCGAGGACCATGACGGCCGTCTGCCAGGACATCCAGTCGTACTTGTCGCCCGCGAAGGTGACCCAGACGAGGAGCAGGGAGACGGCGGCGCTGATGAGGAAGGCGCCGGCCCAGTCGACCTTGACCTGGCGCTTCACGACGGGGAGCTTCAGGGTCTTCTGCAGGACGAGCAGCGCGATGAGCGCGAAGGGCACGCCGACGTAGAAGCACCAGCGCCAGCCGAGCCAGTCGGTGTCGGTGATGACGCCGCCGAGGAGCGGGCCGCCGACGGTGGCGACGGCGAAGGTCGCGCCCAGGTAGCCGCTGTACCGGCCGCGCTCGCGCGGGGCGATCATGGCGGCCAGGATGATCTGGGAGAGGGCGGTCAGACCGCCGACGCCGATGCCCTGGACGACGCGACAGGCGATCAGCATGCCGGTGCTCTGCGAGAGGCCGGCGACGACCGAGCCCGCGACGTAGATGACCAGGGCTATCTGGACGAGCAGCTTCTTGGAGAAGAGGTCCGCGAGCTTGCCCCAGAGCGGGGTGGTCGCGGTCATCGCCAGGAGGGCCGCGGTCACGACCCAGGTGTAGGCGGACTGGCCGCCGCCCAGGTCGGTGATGATCTGCGGCAGGGCGTTGGAGACGATCGTCGAGGACAGGATGGCGACGAACATGCCGAGCAGCAGCCCGGAGAGCGCCTCCATGATCTGCTTGTGCGTCATCGGGGCGCCGCCGGAGGCGAGGTCCCCCTCCTTTGCGCTCCCGCCGCGCACACCGGTCTCTGGTGTGGTGCTAGCCATGGACTTCCTTCGTTCTCAAGCGTGGTGGGCCCGGCAGTCCCCGAAGGAATCGCGGAGGCGGGCGAGCAGGGTGGTGAGCAGTTCGACGTCGTCGTCGGACCACTCCGCGAGGGTGCGGGCGAGCACGTCGGTCAGCCGTCGGTCGAGGACGGCGAGCATGGACTCGCCCGCCGGGGTCAGATGGAGGATGCGGGAGCGCCGGTCGGCGGGGTCGGGCAGGCGCTCGACCCAGCCGCGGTCCACGGTGTGGGCCACGTGACGGCTGCTGACCGACATGTCGACGGCCATCAGCTCGGAGACGCGGCCCATCCGCATGTCCCCGTGGTGGTTGAGGAGCGCGAGGACGATCGCGGATCCGCCGGGGCACTCGGCGGGCAGGGTCCGCGCGAGTCCGCGCTTCACAGCCCCGATGGCGCTCACCTGGCGGGCGAGGTTCTCGTACCGGTTTCCTGTGTTTATCGCGTGCTCCACCGCGTACTCCACATATCTTGTTGCTTAGGGCAACCATAGAGATGGATGGTTGCTCCAGGCAAACTAAATCGGTCAAACAGCGCTAAAGAATCGGCAAAGGGGAGCCGAGGAGCCGTGCGCGGCCCCTCGCGCGGGTCGCGGGGCGGCCGGGGTTGGGCGACCCGGCCGACTTCGCTAGGGTCCTGGCCCATGGCACACAACCCCCAAGCACCGTACGGCCAGGGCCAGGGCCCCGAGGGCTCCTACGACCCCGCCGGCAGCACCCAGATGTTCCGCGCCTTCGTCGACGAGGGCGCCCCGCAGCAGCAGCCGCAGGCTGTCGCCGCCTCCTCGGGCCCCCGGGTGGGCCTGATCGCGGGAGTGTTCGCGGCCGTCGTGATCCTGGCGGGCGTCGCCTGGCTCGCGTTCGGCTGACCGTTCCGCAGGTCTCGCACAGCTCGCACGACGCACGTCCCGTACGGCCTGCGCCCCCCGCACGTCCCGCACGTCCCGCACGTCCAGGGCGGGCCGGCTCCGCACCACGCGGACCGGCCCGCTTCTGTTTTCTCCGGGCCCTCCGGGCCCGCTCCCCGGCGGTCGCCGGACGGCGAGCGGCCCCCTCGTCGGCGTACCGCCGTCCGAGGGGGCCGGTCGAGGACCGTCCGAAGGGGGTCAGTCGGAGATGAGGCCGTCCCGGAGCTGGGCCAGGGTGCGGGTGAGCAGGCGCGAGACGTGCATCTGGGAGATGCCGACCTCCTCGCCGATCTGCGACTGGGTCATGTTGGCGAAGAAGCGCAGCATGATGATCTGCCGCTCGCGGGGCGGGAGCTTGGCGAGCAGCGGCTTGAGCGACTCGCGGTACTCGACGCCTTCGAGCGCGGTGTCCTCGTAACCGAGGCGGTCCGCGAGGGAGCCCTCGCCGCCGTCGTCCTCGGGCGAGGGGGAGTCGAGCGAGGAGGCGGTGTACGCGTTGCCGACGGCGAGGCCGTCGACCACGTCCTCCTCCGACACCCCGAGCACGGCGGCCAGTTCGGCGACGGTGGGGGAGCGGTCGAGCTTCTGGGCGAGCTCGTCGCCGGCCTTGGTGAGGGCGAGGCGCAGCTCCTGGAGCCGGCGCGGGACCCGCACGGACCACGAGGTGTCGCGGAAGAAGCGCTTGATCTCGCCGACGACCGTGGGCATCGCGAACGTCGGGAACTCCACGCCCCGTTCGCAGTCGAAGCGGTCGATCGCCTTGATCAGGCCGATGGTGCCGACCTGGACGATGTCCTCCATGGGCTCGTTGCGGGAGCGGAAGCGGGCGGCCGCGTACCGGACGAGGGGGAGGTTGAGCTCGATGAGGGTGTCGCGGACGTAGGTCCGCTCCGGGCTGTCGGCGGCCGCGCCCTCCGCGTCCAGGGCGCGCAGCCGCAGGAAGAGGGAGCGGGAGAGGGTGCGGGTGTCGAGGGCGCCGGTCGTGACGGGCATCGGCGGGGGCGTGGGCTCCGCGCTCTCGGGCGCCGTCGGCGCCGTCGTCTGCGTGGGCACGGGAACGACGGGAACGGGCGTGAGCGTGAGCACCTTGGAGCTGTCCAGTTCTGTGGACATGCCACCCCCTTGAGGTCGCGGACGGTCGCGGTGCCGCGACCGTCTGAGGAACGCAGCCACCACCTGAATACCGGCGGTGGGGCTGCGGCAAACGCGCTTCCAGCAGAATGTCACATGTCGGCAACACGCTGTAGTGACTTGTCGACACAATGTCTGCGCATATCCGCAGGAAACAAGGGGTTTACGGCATCCGGTGCGGCGCGGAACTACTCCGAACCGGTCTACCCGTTCCGGTTACGCTTCGATCCTGTTTGCGGATCTCAATCGTGCGAAGCTCCGCGCGAGGAGTCTTGACACGTGCATCTGGGAGACGCCGAGTTCCTGGCTGATCTGAGACTGGGTCAAGTTGCTGTAGTAGCGCAGCATCAGGATCCGCTGTTCCCGTTCGGGCAGTTGTACGAGAAGGTGCCGGACCAGGTCCCGGTGTTCCACCCCGGCGAGCGCGGGGTCCTCGTAACCGAGCCGGTCGAGCAGGCCCGGCAGCCCGTCGCCCTCCTGTGCAGCCTCCAGGGAGGTGGCGTGGTACGAGCGTCCGGCCTCGATGCAGGCGAGCACCTCGTCCTCCCCGATCCGCAGCCGCTCGGCGATCTCGGCGGTGGTGGGGGAGCGCCCGTGGGCGGTCGTCAGGTCCTCGGTGGCGCCGTTCACCTGGACCCACAGCTCGTGCAGCCGGCGGGGCACGTGCACGGTCCGCACGTTGTCCCGGAAGTAGCGTTTGATCTCGCCGACGACGGTCGGCATGGCGAACGTCGGGAACTGCACGCCCCGGTCCGGGTCGAAGCGGTCGATGGCGTTGATCAGGCCGATGGTGCCGACCTGGACGACGTCCTCCATGGGCTCGTTGCGGGAGCGGAAGCGGGCGGCCGCGTACCGGACGAGCGGCAGGTTGGCCTCGATGAGGGCGCCGCGCACCCGGTCGTGCTCGGGGGTGCCCGGCTCCAGGTTCTTGAGCTGGCCGAAGAGGACCTGGGTGAGGGCGCGGGTGTCGGCGCCGCGGGTGCTCTGGGGGCGCGTGCGCGGGGTCTCCGGGCCGCCTGCCTCGTGCTGGGGCGGGACTTGAGGTGCTGTACTGGCCGGCACGTTCACGCCACCTCTTTGGCTGGTCCTGCTGGGTCGACTGGTGTCAACTACGGTCAACTCATCCGTCAAAAGCGGTCATAGCATCACAAGACATGTCCACTGTGTGCAAGCACCCCATAACCACGTGTTGAGGACGCGGAGGGAGGGAAGAGAGGGCCGAATGGGGGGAGAGGTGAGGGGTGGGCGGGGGCCGGAAGGCGCGAGGCCCCCCGCCGTGACGGCGGGGGGCCTCGGTCGTGACCGGGGATCAGAACGCGTAGTCGGCGATCACCCAGGTGGCGAATTCCCGCCACTGGGCGACACCCGCCTGGTGGGCGGGGTGCTCCAGATAGCGCTGGAGGGCGTCGGTGTCCTCGACGGCCGAGTTGATGGCGAAGTCGTACGCGATCGGCCGGTCCGTGATGTTCCAGTCGCACTCCCAGAACCGCAGCTCCGGAATCTGCTCGCCGAGCGCCCGGAACGCCTCGACGCCCGCGACGACGCGCGGCTCGTCACGGGCGACGCCGTCGTCGAGCTTGAAGAGGACCAGATGGCGGATCACGGAGGGCTCCTAATTGATGAGTTCGGTCATGAACTCGCCGACACCCTGGGCGGCGCTGGAAATGCCCTCGAACCCTACCTGGACCAGATCCGCCGCCCTCGCCGGGGACGTGACGATCGTGTACAGAACAAAGACCACGACCGCGTACAGCGCGACCTTCTTCGCCTGCGCCATTTCCGCCCTCCCCAGTTCCCCCGCCGTACGACCGCGCCACTCTAACCGAGCCTTTACGGACCAAGGGCCCGGAGAACGGGGACTTTTGCCGCCCGCCGGAAGGGTGCCGTGCGCGCAGTATGGATGTCGAGCCCGGAGGACCCGGCAGGAATCCGAAGGGCTCCGGAACCGGCCCGCACTGCGGGGTCCGCGCCGCGAGGCCTCCCCCGACGACGGCGCGGACTTGAGGGCCCGGTTCTCACCGGGGGGAGCGGCTTGTCCCCCCGATGCCGCTCCCCCCGACCGGCGCCGCCCTGCCGGAGGCCCGTGCACCGGTCCCGTGCACTGGCTCCGTACCGGCCTCCGTACACGCCGAAGGGCCCGGTTCTGATGAACCGGGCCCTTCGATCGAAGCGGTAGCGGAGGGATTTGAACCCTCGGTGAGTTTCCCCACACTCGCTTTCGAGGCGAGCTCCTTCGGCCGCTCGGACACGCTACCGAGAGAGAGCTTAGCCGAAACTGGCGCTGCGATGAAATCCGTATCCCGCCGCAGGTCGGAGAGGGCTCACGGGGCACGTCAGCGGTCGCGGAAGAAGGCCGTCAGCTGTCGGGCGCACTCCTCGCCGAGGACGCCGTGGATCACTTCGGGGCGGTGGTTGAGCCGCCGGTCCCGTACGAGGTCCCAGAGCGAGCCCGCCGCGCCCGCCTTCTCGTCCAGGGCCCCGAACACCACCCGCTCCACCCGGGACTGGACCAGGGCGCCCGCGCACATCACGCACGGCTCCAGGGTCACGACCAGTGTGCAGCCCGTCAGTCGCCACTCCCCGGTCGCCGCGGCCGCCCGGCGCAGGGCCAGCACCTCGGCGTGCGCGGTGGGGTCGCCGGCCGCCTCCCGCTCGTTGTGCGCCCGCGCGAGGACCTTCCCGTCCGGGCCGAGCACGACCGCGCCGACCGGTACGTCACCGGCCGGCCCGGCCGCGTCCGCCTCGTCGAGAGCGAGCCGCATGGCGTCCCGCCAGGGGTCCCGCAGAGGATCCGGTAGGGGATCCCGTACGGGGCCGGAGCCGGCATCGGGGTCGGGATCGGGGTTCGGTCCGGGACCGGAGCCGGTCCCGGGAACAGGTGCCGCGGGGGCCACTAGCGGACGGCCTCCAGGACCTCGCCGGCGCCCAGCGCGTCCGCGATCTCCGCGAGCGCGTCGGTCTCCAGGGCGAGCAGTTCGGCCGGCGGCAGACCGAGGTCCGCCAGGATCAGCCGGTCGCCCACCGGGGCGGCCGGGACGGCCTCGGCGGCCACGGAGCCCGCCTCGTCGTCCTCGTCACCGTCGGCGTCGAGCGGTTCCCCGTCCTCCGTGCCGTCCAGGTCCAGCGACTCCAGCTCGTCGATCAGGTCCTCCGGATCGTCACCGAGGATCTCCCGGGTGAGCATCTCCCCGTACGAGGAACGCGCCGCGGCGGCCCCGTCCGAGACGTAGATGCGGGGGTCCTCCTCCCCCTCGATCCGGACGAGTCCGAACCACGCGTCCTCCTGCTCGATGAAGACGATCACCGTGTCGTCGTCCGAGGCGTCGCGGGCCAGCTCGACCAGATCCGACAGGGTCTCCACGTCGTCGAGCTCCGTGTCGCTCGCTTCCCACCCGTCTTCGGTGCGCGCGAGCAGTGCGGCGAAGTACACCTGACTCTCTCCCACTGATCAGAAGGTGTGACGTTCCGGTGGCGCGGTCCTGAGCCCCGCCCCCTCGGCATCGTGACAGAAACGGCGCCCGCAGGAGAGGTCTTCGGCTCTTGCGTCGTGCATCAGTCTGAACGTCCCCGCTATCGGGCGGGCGCGCGACCCCGGCGCACTCGGGGGGCGCACGGCGGGACCCGCCCCGTCGCCGCTGGTCCGGGCCCGTTTCCGCCGGTCGTACGGCATCCGGCGGGGCGCACCCGTACCACCGGCCCCGGGGGTCTCCGGGGCCCCGGCGCGTCCCCGCGCCCCTCCGGTCTCACCAGCGGAAGATCCGCGTCCTCACCGGCGGAGGGTCCGCGTCCTCACCAGCGGAAGGTCCGCATCCGCATGGCCTGTCGCATCCGGGCCGCCCGGGCGCGCCGGGGCTGCACGCGCTCGCGCAGGGCCTTCGCCTCGTGCAGCTCGCGGAGGAACTGGGCGCGGCGCCTGCGCCGCTCCGCGTCGGTCTCCGTCACCGGGCTCCGGGCCGCCCCCTCGGCGGGTCCCTCGGCCGGTCCTTCCAGGTCGGACATCTGCCACACCACCCCATCACCGGGTCCGTGTGCCCCCACCTTCCCCCAGTGGCGCGGATCGACGCCAGTGCGGGGCGGGCTACTGTTGAGTCATGCGTCTCCACGTCGTCGACCACCCCCTGGTCGCCCACAAGCTCACCACCCTGCGCGACAAGCGCACGGACTCCGCGACCTTCCGCCGTCTCGCCGACGAGCTGGTCACCCTGCTCGCCTACGAGGCCACCCGGGACGTGCGGACCGAGCAGGTCGACATCGAGACCCCGGTCACGACCACGACCGGTGTGAAGCTGTCGCACCCGCGCCCGCTGGTGGTCCCGATCCTGCGCGCCGGCCTCGGCATGCTCGACGGCATGGTCCGGCTGCTCCCGACCGCCGAGGTCGGCTTCCTGGGCATGATCCGCAACGAGGAGACGCTGGAGGCGTCGACCTACGCCACGCGGATGCCGGAGGACCTCTCGGGCCGCCAGGTGTACGTCCTGGACCCGATGCTGGCGACCGGCGGCACGCTGGTCGCGGCGATCCAGGAGCTGATCAAGCGCGGCGCGGACGACGTGACCGCGGTGGTGCTCCTCGCCGCCCCGGAGGGCGTCGAGGTCATGGAGCGCGAGCTGGCGGGCACCCCCGTCACCGTCGTGACGGCCTCGGTCGACGAGCGCCTCAACGAGAACGGCTACATCGTCCCGGGCCTGGGCGACGCGGGCGACCGCATGTACGGCTCGGCCGAGTAGGTCCTCAGCACTTCCCGGTCGGAGCGGGCGCGGGCTTGGTCAGGGCGACCAGGGCCGCGTCCGCCGTCGTCTTCGGGGACAGGTTCTTGAAGGCGGTCCCGATGATCAGGTCCACGTCCGCCGTCGCCCGGGTGTCCGTCTTGGTCGTGGCGCCCGCGAGCTGGGTGCCGAGGACCGGGAAGGCGCCCTTGGTGGCGGCGGGCGCGCCGAGGAGCAGTCCGGCGCCCGGGACCTTCTTGTCGTAGGCGGCGGGCGCGTTCCCGATCTTGCCCACCTTGAAGCCGCGTTTCGCCAGCTCGTCGGCCGTCGTCTTGGCGAGTCCGCTGCGCGGGGTCGCGTTGTAGACGTTGACCGTGATCTGCGCGGGCTTGGGCAGGGCCGCGGCCGGTGCGGCGGTCGGCGTGGGGGCGGGTTTGCAGTCGGCCTGTTTCCCGGCCGCCGCCTTCGTGCCCGCGTCGCCGGAGAACACGTCGACGAGTTGCAGTGTGCCCCAGCCGGCCGCGCCGAGCACGACCACGGCGGCGGTGGCCGCGAGGACGATCCTGCGCCGGCGGTGGGGGCGGCGCATGCGCGGGTAGACGTCCCCCGTGATGCGGTACTTTCCGCCCATGCCGGGGGGAGTGAGCATGCTCATGAACGCAGCGTAATGCCGCCCGTCGGCGATGCCTACTTGATGATCATGTGATCGCGTCCGGATGGGGTGGAACTGACCCCGAAAGGGTCAGCGACCGCCCCGTTCCGGCCGGTCGTCCACCCGTTCCGGGGACGGCCGTCAGTCCAGTTCGAGGACGCGGGCGTGGAGCACCTGGCGCTGCTGGAGCGCCGCGCGGACGGCGCGGTGCAGTCCGTCCTCGAGGTAGAGGTCGCCCTGCCACTTCACGACGTGCGCGAAGAGGTCGCCGTAGAAGGTGGAGTCCTCCGCGAGCAGGGTCTCCAGGTCCAGCTGGCCCTTGGTGGTGACCAGCTGGTCGAGGCGGACCGGGCGCGGGGCGACGTCCGCCCACTGCCGGGTGCTTTCCCGGCCGTGGTCGGGATACGGCTTTCCGTTTCCGATGCGCTTGAAGATCACACGGAAAGCCTACCGGGCGAGCGGCTCCCGGCGCAGCCACGCCCGCCCGGTGGGATGCCGGTGCAAACGGTGACGAACCGGAAATCGGGCGCCGTCGCGCGCGTGAACGGGCCGCCACCGGCCGGGGAGGCGGCCCGCGGCGGGTCCACACCTGCTCTCCGTGACCTCCCCTCCGGGTCCGCCCCCTGTCACCCGGAAGGGGCCCCGGAAGGCCGGCCGGGAACGGGGCGGGGGCCCTCCTCCGGCGACGTTCCGCCGGAGGAGGGCCCCCGGGGCCGGCCGGCGGTGCCTACTCGGTGACCTCGTGGTGGTCGTCGTGCAGGCCGCCGCCGCTGCCCGCGTCGCCGGTGGTCGGGACGGAGACGACCGGCTTGCGGAGCGAGGAGATGTCGTGGGCGTAGGTGCCCACGGCGTTGGCGATGACGTCGATGTTGATGTCGAACGCCTTCATGTTGATGTTGCTGAGGTCGTCGCCCTTGGCGTGGTAGTTCACGTCGTACGCGACGCCCGCCTGGCCGCCGAACTTGGCCGCCTGGCCCGCGGTCTTGATGCCCTCGGCGCCGGTGAAGGTGCCGCCGGAGGGGATGCCGACCTCGATGAACGGGCCGTAGTCGGAGCGGCCGGTGAAGTCGGTGCCCTCGTGCGGGTGCCCGTTCTTGTCGAGGAACTCGTTGATGTCGCGCTCCAGCTGCGCCGAGCCCGCGGGGCCGGCGCCCGCGCCGACGCCGTCCGAGTCGTCGCCGTCGTACACGAACAGGCCGTAGTTCGGCGAGGCGATCATGTCGAAGTTGAGGTAGAGCTTGATCTCCTTCTTGTCGAGCTCCGTGAGGTTCTTCACGTAGTGCTCGGAGCCGAGGAGGCCGTTCTCCTCCGCCGACCACCAGGCGAAGCGGACCTTGTTGCGGACCTTGTCCTTCGACGCGGCCAGCTTCAGGGCGGCCTGGAGGAGGCCGGCGGAGCCGGAGCCGTTGTCGTTGATGCCGGGGCCGGCGGTGACGGAGTCGAGGTGGGAGCCGAGCACCACGGTGTTGGCGGCGTTGCCGCCCTTGGTCTCCGCGATGACGTTGTTGGTGGAGCGCGTCTGCTGGAGCTGGCGGATCTCCACGGAGAGGGTGACCGGGCCCTTGGCGAGGTCGGCGGCGAGCGCCTGCCCCTCGGCCAGGGTGATGCCGCCGGTGGGGATCTTCCCGGAGGCGGCGTCCCCGAGGGTGCCGGAGAGGACGCCGTCGGCGTTGTTGTAGATGACGGCGGCGACGGCGCCGGCGTCGGCGGCGTTCTGCTGCTTGACGGCGAAGGCGCAGCCGCCGCGCTGGATGAGCGCGATCTTGCCGGTGAAGGCGCCGGCGGCGAAGTCGCCCGGCTCGCAGCCGGTGGTGGCGTCGGCGTCGACCGGCACGGCCACCAGCTCGGCCTTGACGCCGCCGACCGGGGTGGACTTGGTGTACGTCATGGCCTTGATGTCGAACGCGCGGGGCGCGGGGGAGACGACGGAGGCCTTCTCGGCCAGCGTCTCCGTGTACTCGAAGTCGAACTTCTCGTACCAGACGTGGTAACCGGCCTTCTTGAGCTGCGTGTACACGTACGCCGCCGAGGCGTCGTGCCCGAGCGAACCGGCCGCGCGGTGGCCGCCGGCCGAGTCGGCTATCGCCTGGAACTTCTGCAGGTGCTTGTAGGCGTCCTTGGCGGTGGTTTCGCGGACCAGCTTCTTCGCCAGCTTGGCGGCATCACGGGCGGGTGCGGCCGTGGGGTCCTGTCCCGCGGTGGCGGGGGAAGAGAGGACCAGCGGGGCGGCGAGGGCGGCGGCGGCGAGGATGGCCGCGGCTCGGCGCTGGGATGCGTTCACAGAAGTCCTTCCCGGTACGGACGAGGTTGAGGGGAAGTTAGCGATCTCGGGGGCGTTCTGTGAACAGATCCGCCACAATTCCTGCCGGGTCGAACAGGATTGACATCTGGAATTCTCAATTCCCTTACGGGTCGGCCGGTTTCGTCGCTTTTGCGGAGGTCAGGTCCGCGCGAAGCGGTCGAGGGCCGAGAGGACCAGGCGGCCGGTCTCCTCGCCACCCAGGTGACCGGCGCGCTCGACCACGTGCAGCTCGGCGTCCGGCCAGGCGCGGGCCAGCTCCCAGGCGGTGGCTAGCGGCCCGCCCATGTCGAGCCGGCCGTGGACCAGGACGCCGGGGATGCCGGCGAGCCGGTGCGCGTCGCGGATCAGGGCGCCCTCCTCCAGCCAGACGCCGTGCGCGAAGTAGTGCGAGCAGATCCGGACGAAGCCGAGCCGGGCGTCGTCGACGCGGTCGGTGTACGGGGTGCCCATGCCCTCCGCCGAGAGGACGGCGTCCTCCCAGGCGCACCAGTCGGCCGCGGCCTTCTCCCGTACGGCCCGCTCGGGGTGGTTCATCAGGGCGGCGTACGCCCTGACCAGCCCTTCCGCCCCGACCTCCGGACCGGCCCCGGCGCCCGCCCGGAAGCGCTCGTGGGCCTCGGGGAAGAAGCGTCCGGCGCCCTCGTACAGCCAGGCGGTCTCGGAGCGGCGGGTGGTGGTGACGGCGGCGATCACGATCTCCGTGACGCGCTCGGGGTGGGCCTGCGCGTACGCCAGGATCAGCGTGGAGCCCCAGGAGCCCCCGTACAGCAGCCACTTGTCGATCCCGAGGTGCTCGCGCAGCCGCTCCATGTCCGCGACCAAGTGGGCGGTGGTGTTGACGGACAGGTCGGCGGCCGGGTCGCTCGCGTGCGGGACGGAGCGGCCGCAGCCGCGCTGGTCGAAGAGGACGACCCGGTACGCCTCCGGGTCGAAGAGGCGCCGGGAGCGCGGGGAGGAGCCGGAGCCCGGCCCGCCGTGGACGACGAGCGCGGGCTTGCCCTCCGGGTTGCCGGAGACCTCCCAGTGGACGCGGTTGCCGTCGCCCACATCGAGCAGGCCCTGGTCGTATGGTGCGGTCCCCGGGTGCATCCGGCCGATCCTACCGACCCCTCACCCGCACCGACGGGTCCTCGCACCACTCCAGGACCGAGGGCCAGTCCCCGTACCCGGTGGCGGGGTTGAGGTGCTCGCCGCCCGGTACGTGGTCGAGGTCGAGGCCGAGCGGGCGGCCGTAGTGCAGGTCGGCGCCGTCGGGGCAGTACGGGTCGCCGTCCCCGTACACGAGGCGCGCCGCGAGGCCGGCCCCGGTGAGGTCGAGGCCGTCGGCGAAGGCGGCGATCTCGGGGATGGAGGCGGTCACGGGCGGCGAGGGCGGCGCGACGAGCAGCACCCGGTCGGCGTCCGGCCTGCGGTCCCCGGCCCGCAGCCACAGCAGGACGGACAGGCTGTGCGCGAGGACCACGAACTCGCTGTCGGCGGGCCGCCGTCCGTGCTCCTCCAGGGCGTCGAGCCACTCGGCGAGCACGGGCGCGTCCGGCGAGGGCAGCTGCGGGTAGCGGACCTCGTGCCCGCGCTCCCGCAGCCGCCCGGCGAGCCAGTGCTGCCAGTGGCCGGGCGGCCGGTGGTTCTGGAAGCCGTGCAGGATCAGGAAGGTCTTGGGCCCGGGGCCCGCCTCCGCTTCGGTTTCGGTCGCGATCTCGGTCGTCATGGCGGGATCGTGCGGTCCCGGGGGCCCGCAGGTCCAGCCGGGTTCCAGGGTGTGGACGGGTTCCGGGGTGCGGACGGGTTCCGGGGTGCGGGCCGTCAGCTGCCCTGCCGCAGGGTGAGCAGCTCCCGTACGCCCGCCTTGAGGCGCTCGCCCGACAGCTCCTGCTCGACGGCCAGGTGGTGCATGACGTCGGGGGAGAAGGGCGCGAGCAGCAGGTGCGCGAGGAGCGCGCCGTCCGCCCCCGGTCTGAGCTGCCCGATGAGCAGGGCGACGTGGGTGTGCATCAGCCGGTACGCGCCGCTGTGGTACCGGGCGCGGGGCGCGGCGGAGTGTG
The DNA here is from genome assembly GCF_009299385.1 of Streptomyces cinereoruber. Classification (NCBI taxonomy): domain Bacteria; kingdom Bacillati; phylum Actinomycetota; class Actinomycetes; order Kitasatosporales; family Streptomycetaceae; genus Streptomyces; species Streptomyces cinereoruber. The sequence continues at coordinate 4,067,724 of NZ_CP023693.1, forward strand.
CGGCGAGCAGGATCTCGCGCTGCTCGGCGACGCGGTCGACCAGGGCGTCGAGGAAGGCGTCGAGCCGCTCGGCGGTCGGGGCGCCGGGCCCGAGCGGCGGCGGGCCGCTCATGTACGCCTCCTGGAACCGGCGCTCGCGGTCGTCGAGGAGCGCCCACAGGAGCTGGGAGACGTCGCCGAAGCGGCGGTAGACGGTGCCGACGCCGATGCCGCTGGCGTGGGCGACCTGGTTCATGGTGACGGCGTCGGGGCCCCGCTCGGCGACGATCCGGGCGGCCGCGTCGAGGATCCTGCGCCGGTTGCGGGCCGCGTCGGCGCGCTCGGGGGCGGGGGCGTCGAGGGTGGGGAGCAGCCCGGGCGCGGGCGCCGCCGTCCGCGTCTCGCGCTCCTCGGCCCGCGGGTTCTCGGTGCTCATCTCTGCGGACTCCTGCCCTTCTGCCCCTGTGTCCTGTCTCTGTGTCCTGCCCCTGGAACCGAGCATACCCGCCACCCTTGCAAAACGGATTGCTATCCGATTAGCCTCGTCCCGAGCATGCGGATAGTCATCCGTTTACTCGGGCGGACCCGCTCCCGGCCGACCGGACGCGGGGAGACCGCCGTGAAGTGACCGAAGAAGTGACCGAAGAAAGAGATCGAGGAGAGTCCGTCATGTCCGTCAAGGTCGCCGTCATCCACTACTCGGCCACGGGTACCGTCCACCGCCTCGCCCAGGCCGTCGCCGAGGGCGCGGAGAAGGCGGGCGCCGAGGTGCGCCTGCGCCGGGTCCCCGAGCTCGCCCCCGACGCCGCGATCGACGCGAACCCGGCCTGGCGCGCCCACGTGGACGCCACCGGCGACGTGGAGGTCGCCACGCTGGAGGACCTGGAGTGGGCGGACGCGTACGCCCTCGGCTCCCCGACCCGCTTCGGGAACGTGGCCGCGCAGCTCAAGCAGTACATCGACACGTCGGGCGGCCTGTGGCAGCGGGGCGTCATGGCGGACAAGCCCGCGACCGCCTTCACCAGCGCCCACAACGTCCACGGCGGCAACGAGTCGACGCTGCTCGCCCTCTACAACACCTTCCACCACTGGGGCTCGGTCATCGTCTCGCCCGGCTTCACCGACCCGTCGGTGTACGCGGCGGGCGGCAACCCCTACGGGACGGCCCACCCGGGCGCCCACGGCGCCCCCGACGAGAACTCCCTCGCCGCCGCCCGCTACCAGGGCGAACGCCTCACCCGCATCACGAAGCGCCTGAAGGGCCTGGCGGACGCCTGAGGTTCCCCGGCGCCCCGCGGGGGATCACGCCAGGGACAGGAACAGCTTCTCCAGGCGGGCCCGCATGGCCTCGCGGTCCTCGCCGTTCTCGCGGCCGCCCTCGATGTCGGTCAGGCACTGCTGGAGACCGGTCGCGATGATCGCGAAACCGGCCCGGTCGAGGGCGCGGGAGGCGGCGGCGAGCTGGGTCACGACCTCCTCGCAGTCCCGGCCCTCCTCGATCATCCGGATCACCCCGGAGATCTGACCCTGCGCCCGGCGCAGCCGGTTCAGTACGGCCTTGAGCTCCGCGCCCGCGAGATCGAGTTCCACAACGTCTCCTCCACAGATACCCCGGAGGGTGATGTACTCCCCGGCCCGGGGCTCCGTCGTAGTCCAAGGATGACATCCGGAGAAGCACACCGACGGCCGACGGGTGAGAGGCGCCCCCTACGGGAGGCGGGCGGTGGCCGACGGGTGGCGGGCGGTGGCCGCCGGGCCGGGGCCGGGAGCCCGGAGGGCTCGACCCGTACGGGAAGGCTCGACCCGTACGGGAAGGCTCAGCCCGTACGGGAAGGCTCAGCCCGTACGGGAAGGCTCAGCCCGTACCGGAAGGTTCACCCCGTACCGGAAGGCTCGGCCGTCTGCCGCGTCCGGCCGGGTCGGCGCTGCTCGAACTGCCCCAGGTGGGCGACGACCGACCCGTAGAAACGGTCCACGGCCTGGTCGACGCTGCGGATGAACCCCGTCTCCGCGCTGCCCCGCCCGCTGCCCATCCCCTTGAAGAGCGAGAGCCGGAAGCCGGTGATCTCGGCACCGTCCCCGGGCAGCAGGTCGCCCGGCTCCGGCCGCAGCCGCTCCAGCGTTCCGCGCGGCCCGTTCCGTCCGTCGAGCAGGGTTTCCACGTGCAGGTCGGCCGGGGCCTCCTCCAGGAATCGCAGGAGGCGCTTCGCGACCGAGAGCGGGTAGGCGCCGTCCGGGGCCGGCACGTCCATGGACGTGCGGATCTTCCCCGTGCGGAGGTCGGCCGTGACGGACAGGATGCTCCGCGCGCCGTCGACCCGTACCTCCGCGGAGAGCTTCCCCTCCTCGCAGAGCCGGTCGGCCAGCTCGGCGCGGCGGGACTTCGGGTCGGTGCCGCGCCGGGCCCGCTGCACGGGCAGCGCCTTCTGCCCCAGCTCGCCGCCGAGCCGCAGGCAGACCTGGCGGATCAGCCGCTCCCAGCTCTCCACGACCTCCACCGCGCGCGGATCGCCCTGGCACAGGGTCTCGGCGTCGATGCCGTCGCGCACGGGCACCCAGGCCGGCCCCATGTTCTGGAAGCCGTGACAGCCGGAGTTCTCGTGCTGGAGGTAGTGGAGCAGCTCCTGGAGGAGCCAGGCGTGCGCCGCGTTCCCGACGCCCTCGTGCCGGATCAGCATCTGGGCCTGGTGGGCGACCTCGGCCCACGAGAGGTGCCAGAGCGACACCTTGTGCTTGCGCCGCCCGTCCGTCTTGACCCGGACGAGGGGGCTGCCCTCCAGGGCCACGTCGTTGGACAGGGTGATGACGGCCTCGTACCCGCGCCGCGCGGCGATGTCCATGTAGGTCTGCACCTGCTCGGACTTCAGCGGGTTGCCGTTGGTCTTGGTCTCGACGAGCGCCGTCCACAGCTTCCCGGCCCGTTCCGCGCGGATGACGCCGTCCGGGCGCTTCGGGCTGTCCCCGTGGGGCAGCGACACCTCGGTGAACGTCTGCATCCGGCCCGCGGGCGCCCCGAACCCGGCGGTGAGGCGCCGGCCGAACTCCGGGACCTCCGCCATCACGGAGAGCAGCACCGACGTGGCGCGCACCTCGCGTTCCCGGTCGCTCTTGTAGGAGGGCACGGGGAAGAGGCGGGCGGGCTTCCAGGAGTCGTTCTCCGCCAGCGACTTCTTCGGGGCCTTCGGGAGGGTGACCTTCTTCTTGGCCGTACGCGTGCCACGGGGCCGGGCGGTGGTCGGGGCCGCCCGGTCGGCCCCGCCGTCAGCGGCCGGGACCGATCCGCCGACCGCCCCGTCGGCCGGGACCGAGGTCGGGGCCTGGGCCGGGGCCGGGACCGCCACCGGATCCGAGGCCGGCGCCGGATCCGTACCGGCGCCGGGACCCCTCTGCGCCGGGACCGTGACGACGGCCTCTTCCGTTTCCGTACCGCCGACGCCCGGGCCACCGACTCCGGCCTCGCCACCTTCACCGGCCGCTCCCACTTCACCGCCCTCGTCCTCCTCCTCGACGGTGATGCCGAAGTCGGTGGCGAGCCCGGCGAGTCCGGTCTCGTACCCCTGGCCCACGGCGCGGAACTTCCACTCCTCGTTCCGCCGGTAGAGCTCGCCGAAGATGAAGGCCGTCTCGACCGTGGCGTCCGTGATGGAGAAGCCGAGCAGCGGCTCGCCCGACCCGTCCGTGAGCGTCAGGCGCAGGTCGTCCAGGTCGCCGAAGCGGGCGCCGCCGTCCCGGCTCGCCGCCACCACGATCCTGGCGACGTCCTCGGGGATCGCCGTGAGGTCCAGGCTGATCCGGTCCTCGCTGCCGTTCTCCGTCGGGACCTTGCCCAGGAGCTGCACGCTTCCGTCCTCGGCGGCGGGACGGTTGTAGAAGTAGAAGTCGGAGTCGCCGCGCACCTTGCCGTCGCCGTCGAGGAGCAGCAGCGAGACGTCGGCGTCGCCGTCGCCCGCCGCGCTGCTCCAGCTCAGCCCGACGACGACCGCGCCGGTGTCCTCGCCGAGGGCGGCCAGCCCGATGTTGGCGCCCTTGAGCATCTCGTGCACGTGTCCCCCCGGACCCTCGCGATGTGATCTACGTCCCACGGGAACCGTAGCGTCCGCAACGGGAGGCCGAGTGGAAAGTGTGAAAATTTGACGAACAGTTGGGGCGGGGAGGCGCCGGGGAGGACCGGCCCGGGATCAGTCCAGGCTCGGACCGACCTCGTCCACCGGCCGGACGACCACCGGGTACGCCGGGGAGCCCTCCGGGACCGGGCAGCGGGCCACCCGCGCGGCGATCTCGGTCACGCGCTCCAGGGAGGCGCACTCCAGGAGCCAGTAGCCGGCGACGACGCCCTCGGCCGCCGCGTACGGATCGTCCGTGACGACCGTGTTCCCGGTGTCGTCCACCGTCACGAAGCGGGTCGTGGACGGGGCGGCGAGCCCCTGGGCGTCGAGCATCTCGCCGCTCGCGGTGAGCTCCTCGTTGATCGCGTTCATGTGGTCGAACATCGCCTGCATCCCCGCCCGGTCCCAGGCGGGACTGCCGGCGGAGCCGCGCCCCGCCATCGCCTCGTAGTCGGCCTGCGACCCCTGGACCATCACCAGGTACTTCACGACGTCCTCCTCGTTCGGCGCGCGTACGCGTACGCGTACGCGTACACGTGCACGTGTACGCGCTCGTGTCCGTATCCGGGGCGGCGTGTGGCGCCCCGCCCTCACCGCAGCACGGCCGCACGGCCGGAGCCGGGCCGCCGCGCCCGACACCGCGCGGACGTACGCCCGGAAAACGGAAGAAATCACCCGGCCGCCTCATGATGCAGACGTGAACGCATTCACCTTCTCCGCCGCCTTCATCACCTTCTTCTCCGTCGTCGGCCCGCCGAAGGTGCTCCTCTCCTTCGCCGGCCTCGCCCAGGTCCACCCCGCCGGCCAGCTGCGGAAGATCGCCCTCATCTCCTCGGCCGCGGCCGTCCTCGTCGGCATCCTCGCCGGCGTCACGGCCCCCTGGCTGCTCGACCTCTTCCACATCAGCACCCCCGCCCTCCAGCTCGCGGGCGGCCTGATCTTCTTCCTCTACGCGGTCGGCCTCGTCCTCGGCATGCACCTCGGCTCCGACGGCCCCCACCAGGACGCCCCGGACCTGGTCAGCGGGGTGCGCGAGCTGCTGATGCCGTACGTGGTGAGCCCGCTCGCCCTGACGGCGGTGCTCATCGAGGCGGCCGCCCGCTCCGGCTTCAGCTGGCGCTCGACGGTGGTCGGGGCGTACGTGGCGGTCATCGCCCTCGACCTGGTCTGCGTCCTGCTCCTGACCCGGGTCCTGCTCCACACCCACCACGCCACGATCGAGCTCCTCGGCCGCCTCCTGGGCCTCCTGCTCGCCGCCGTCGGCGTCGACCTGGTCCTCGACGGCCTCTCGGACCTGGGGGTACCGGGCCTGGACGCCCGGCACTAGGGCCTGTCCGGCGGGTCAGGGCCGGACAGGCCCTAGGGGTTGAGAAGCTGATCGGCCACGGAGGTGCGGGCGTAGAGGACGGAGCGTCCGCTGCGGTGGGCGGTGACGAGGCCCGCGTTCCGCAGGGCGATGAGGTGCTGGGAGACGCCGGCGGCGGACAGCCCGGAGTGGGCGGCGAGCCAGGTGGTGGAGGCGGGGGTGTCGAGCGCGGCGAGGAGCAGGGTCCGGGAACGGCCGAGGACGGCGGCGACGGCGTCCGTGGAGGCGGTGGTACGGGGCTCCCACACGGCCCCGAAACCGCGCGCCGGATAGGCGAGTTGCGGCGGATCGGGGTGGACGGTCCGGGTGAGGACCCGGGGCCAGACGAAGACGGAGGGCACGAGCAGCAGCCCGGAGCCGGCCTGGTCGCGGGTGAGCGCGCAGTGGCGCCGTACGAGGCGCAGGGTGCCGTCGTCCCACCGTACGGTCTCGTGGAGTTCGCCCAGGACCCGGGCCGAACCGTGCTCGGCGACCTGCCGGGCCCGGTGGAAGACGTCGGCCTCCAGGACCTTCTGGATGCGGGCCCAGTAGGGGGCGAGGGCGAGTTCCCAGTAGACCTCGATCTCGTCGGCGACCTTCGGCAGGACGGCGACGGGATCGTCGTGAAGGGCCCGGAGCACCCCGCCACCGGCACCCCACGGCCCCGCTCCCGGGCGCGCGTCCAGGGCGAGCTTCCGAAGGTCTTTCCGCACCTGCCCGGCGGGGGTGCGGCGGACGGCGTCGAGTTCGGCGGCAAGGGTGGGGAAGGGCCCGTCGGGGGTGGGGTTGAGGAAGTCCGCGAGGTATCCGTCGGCGGGCACGAGGGCGGCGAGCCGCCCGCGGTCGAGCCCGGCGCGGGCGATCCGGGGCCGGACCTGGGCGGCCCAGCGCTGGTGCGGGGCGGAGTCGGACCGCTGGGCGAGGACCCGGAAGCTGGTGACTACCTCCCAGAGGGGGGAGACGGCGAACCGGGTCTGGGCGAGGTCGGCGGCGGAGAAGACGAGTCCGGATTCCATGCGTACGTGCCCCCGAGGCGTCGTCGGTGCGGCGGCCGGTCCCCGAATGGATTCGGCTCCACCTTAATCATTGGAGGGAACGGACGCGGAAAGAGCAACCTCCCCCCATGCCCACGACCTTCCGCAACCTCCCGCCCCTCGTCTGGACGCTCTTCGCCGGAACGATCGTCAACCGCCTCGGCTACCTCGTCACCCCGTTCCTGGTCTTCTTCCTCGCCTCGCGGGGAGTGACCGGCTCCGACACCTCGTACGTCCTCGGCGCCCTGGGCGCGGGCCACCTCCTCGGCCCCGCCGTCGGCGGCGTCCTCGCCGACCGCGTCGGCCGCCGCCCCACCATGCTCATCGGCCTGATCGGCACGGCGGCGGCGCAGGGGGCGCTGTTCCTCGCGCCCGGCGTCTGGACGATGGCGGCGGCCGCGCTGCTGATCAGCGCGGCGGGCAGCACCGTCTCGCCGGCCGCGTACGCGCTCCTCGCGGACGCGGTGGACGGCGAACGGCGCCGGCGCGCGTACGCCCTCTTCGGCTGGGGCGTGAACATCGGGACGGCGGTCGGGGGAGTCCTGGGCGGTTATCTCGCGGCCCACGGCTACTGGCTGCTCTTCGCGGTGGACGCGGGTGCGATGCTCCTGTACGCCCTGGTGGTGACGTTCCGCGTGAAGGAGCCGGAGCGAGCCCCGTCCTCGACCGAGGGACGGGGGAAGGAGATCGGCTACGGAGTGCTCCTCCGCGACCGCCTGGCCCTCCTGATCCTCCCCCTCTTCGGAGCCCAGCTCTTCGTGTACTCGCTCACCGAGGTGGCCCTGCCGCTGGCGATCCGCGACAGCGGCCTCTCCCCGGCGGTGTACGGGGCGATGGCGGCGGTCAACGCGATCCTGGTGGTGGCGCTCCAGCCGTTCGCGACGGCGTGGCTGGCGAGGCTGCCGCAGCTGGCGGTGCAGAGCGCGGGCGGCACGCTGATCGCGGTGGGCGTGGCGCTCACCGGCCTCGCGGACGGGGTCGTCGGCTACACGGTGTCGGTCGTGGTCTGGTCCCTCGGCGAGGTGGTGGTGGCCGGCATCGCGGCGAGCGTCGTCGCGAACCTGGCCCCGGCGCACGCCCGCGGCCGCTACCAGGGCGCCTTCGGGTGGGTGTGGGGGACGGCCCGCTTCGCGGCCCTGACCCTGGGCGTCACGGTCTACACGACCCTGGGCCCGGCGGTGCTGTGGTGGACGGCCCTGGCGACGGGCACGGCCGCGGCGGCGGCGACCCTGGCCCTGACGACGAGGATCGAACGCCGCACGGCCCACAGCCTGGCGGCATGACATGGGCCACGAGCGCGTTCACGCACTCGCGGCCCGCCGTGGAAGACCGACCTCCCGTACCGGGATCAGTCCCGCCGAATGTGCTCGGGATCGATGTGCCGCCGCACCATGGGCACGGAGGCGAGCGCGGCCGCGACCACCACCCCCAGCGCACAGGCGAACAGCAGCGGCAGCCCCTCCCAGTCCCAGTGCACGGCCCCGCCCCCGGTGATCAGATAACTGGACTCGGCAAGCCACCCGGCCACGATCGCCGCCCCCAGCCCCACCACCAACGGCAGCACCACCTGCACCACCTGCACCACCCGCAACGTCCCGGCCCGCGCCCCCAACAACGCGAGCGCCGTCACCTGCCCCCGCCTCTCCATGGCCCGATCAGCCACGGACACGACGAACGCGGCCACCCCGATCACCAGCCCGAGCACCATCCCGACAACCAACAGACTCCGAATCACGGTCAACTGCGCAAGCGAGTCGATCACGATCCCGACGGGCTCCACGGAGGCGGTGGGGGCAACGGCCCCGATACCGTCCAGGACGGAGCGGACGGTGGTGGGGTCGGCGTCACTGAGGAGCACAAGACGCCCTTCGGCAAGGACGACATCCGGAGGGATCAGTGAGGGAGGAATGAGGAGGCTCGGTCCTGCGAATTCTGAAGGCTGGTATGCGCGAACATGGATGCTTTCTTGTGGAACGGCGACGTTGATCTTCTGTCCGTTGCTGAGCAGGAACGGGAATACCTTCCCCGGGACAGCTGCGCTGTCGAAGGGGAAATTTTCATCCTCGAGGCGGAGGACCTTCCCATCGACACATCCTCTCGCTTTTGCGGTGAATGAGGAGAGTTGTTCGCATGTAGCTACTACGGCATACGTCCGAGGTTTGTATTCCTCTGTATTTTCCTCCCATGAAACAGAAGAAAATGCATGAGCCTTCACGTTCTTCACCCTGAGCGCCTCTAGGCGCTGGCGAGCGTCAAGTTGGTTGAGCGGGAGGGCGTATTCCTGGACAGGATTGGTGGATCGGCTCACCTGGTCCAGTTCGATGAGCACTCCTTGGGTAAGTGAGGTTCCGAACACCAGGAGCACGAGGCCGGTCACCACTCGCAACGACGATCCCGGATCGACCTCCGTACGTCGCATGGCCAATGCCACCGGCAGCGACTTCACCATTCCGGCCAGCCGCCGTGCGAGCCGTGCTGTGATGGGAGGCAGCCCGAAGACGAGCCCAGCCCCGGTCACCAGGACGGCGCCGGGAATCAGCACAGCGCTGGCCGTACCTCCCGATGGGTCTCGCCCCATCGCGCTGACCACGCAGTACCCGCCGATGACCCCGAGTCCGGGGACCAAAAGCAATGTGCCGTACTTCTTCGGAGGCTTTCGCTCACCGGTTCGACGCACACTGATCGGTGACAGGACCGCCCGCCGCGCGCTGAACTGGCTAACAGCCCAAGCGAGCATCGGACATCCGAGCAAACATGCAGCCACCGTCAGGCCTTCGGGACGCCCGTCTTCCGGATACCAATGCAGCCCTGGTAATCCGACCCGAGCCACGATCTCATTGACCCCCAGATATGCGAGAAGCCCGACCACGGCGCCAACGAGAGCTGCAGCCACGCTCTCTCCCGCGTTAACCCGCAATGTGTCCTTTGCGCTAAGCCCGACAAGCCGGAGGGCTGCGAGCCTGCGTGCGCGGGACTCACCGGAAAGGCGTGCGCAGACGGAGAGGAAGGTGACGAGAGGGAGCAACACGATGCACCCGAGAGTGAATCGCAGGATGTCGAGAGTCGACAGGTCGATGATCTCGTGCCGTGTGTACGTGGCTCCGAAGCGCCCCAGCGGCCTTGCTTCGGGAAGGCTGGCGGCAGGTACACCGATGTAGGCGTACAGCTCATCCGGGCCCCCCAATCCGGCGGGCCCAATCGTACCGATTACGCGTCCAGGCACGAGTCCTGCGGCACGAGGGTTGGCTGTCAAGACCTCCTTTAACTTAGGTGAGACGATCGCTTCGCCGGGGTAAGGGAGATCGTTCAGCCCTGGAGGAACAGGCACAGGGCTCGAGCCCGTGCGGCCAATGAAAACCCGCCGCAATGGTCGTGCTCCGTAAGGGTCGAGGAACTGCTGATAGACGACATTCGCGTTTTCGCCCGAGGACGCCGCCCGATTTGTTACACGGGTATCGTTGGCAGCGATGATGGTGGGAATGCTGAGGGTTGCCGCAAGGCAAGCCACCCCCAGCGCTGAGCCAAGCGACATCAACAGGAAGCGGATCCGCCCCCTGCGCCCACTGCCCCACAGCAGGCGCATCCCAAGGAGGAACGGATTCACACCGCCACCCGCTGTGCCAGAACCCCGTCCGTCATCGTGTACTGCGTATCGGCCTTCGCGGCGACATCCGCGTCATGGGTGACGATGACCACCGCGGTCTTCTGCCTCCGCGCGAGCTGAAGGAACTCATCCAGCACAGCAGCCGCGTTGACGCTGTCGAGCGCCCCGGTCGGTTCGTCCGCGAACACCACGTCCGGCCGGTGAACCAACGCCCGGGCGACCGCCACACGCTGACTCTGGCCACCCGACAGCTTCGAGGTCCTGCGCCGCACCAGGTCACTCATCCCGAGCCGCTTCAACACCTGGCCGGCCATCGCGTGGGCATGGTCCTTGCTGATCCCGGCGAGCCGAAGAGGAAGCGCCGCGTTCTCCTCGACGGTCAGCTCCGGCAGTAACTCCCCGTACTGGAAGACGAAGCCCAGCCGCGTACGCCGCAGCGCGCTGAGTTCCCCGTCGGGCAGGCAGGACAGCCGCTCCCCGTCGAAGGTCACCGCCCCGTTGGTGGGCGGCAGAACTCCGGCGAGGCAGTACAACAGCGACGACTTGCCCGACCCACTACTGCCCATGATGGCGGCCACTTCGCCGCGCTTGAGCGTGAAATCGGCACCGATGACGGCCTGCTGCTCACCGTAGAAGAGGTCCACGCCTTCGGCGCGGAGAATGACGTCCATCGTGATGTGTGCTTCCTGTGAGAGGGGCCACCTGTCGGCGGCCCCCAAGTGAAGACTGCTAGCGCCTGAACGTCCGGGTGTGCGAGCAGTTGTCCGGGCGCAGCGAGCCGCGGTTCCTGCAAACTCGCATGTCAGCCGTATTGGTGTAGCGGGTCGCACCGTCATGAACGGTTTTCTCGATGGAGATACTGCGCTTTTGTACGCCATCGAAGCGCTGCCAGCGGTAGTCGTGTGCTTTGGCCTGCAAGTAGACGTTGTGGCCGTCGCGGTCGTTGGTATCGCGGAGCACACCCCTGAAGCGGAAGGCGCCGCGCTTTTCACCTGGAGGCTCCCACTTGTACTCCACAGATTGGAACTTCGCCCCCGTAGTGGTAAAGGGTTCCTTGAGGGGGTGCCAGGAGTCGGCAACCGCCACTCCGGCCCCTCCAAAGAACAGGCTTGCGGTTACCAGGGCTGCAGTAAACTTCCTCATAAACACCCTCTGCTCGTCGTACTCGGGTTGGTCGCCACAGAAAGTATCGGGATTACTGCATGCCCGATGACGCAGGAACGTCCCTCCCGCGTTTATCCCCTCGATCTGGTGAATAAAGTAATCTTGCTGAGCCTCACCCCATAGGAGTGATCATTAGGATGCGCTGGCTGAGGGGGGCGTGGGCTGGTTGTCAGTAGTCCCTTCCGTTTTGGCCCTTGCTGTCGTCAACCTGGCCGTCTCCGTCTCGGGCTGCATACCCGTCAACCAAGAGGCCAGTTTCAAGAAAGCCTCTTTTGGCGTGGCTCAGGGCGCAGGCGACGTGAGGGTTCAGGAACGTTGATGATCCCGGCGATGCACTGGCAGAAGGTACGAGAATCAAACTGGTGATGGATTGTTCCCAGTGAGCTTCCAAACCTTCGTACGGGGCGGTCGTAGGCCGCGCCCTAACCCTCCTCACCTGCGGTGAAGCTTCAAGGGCGGCTTTGCTCGAACGAAGGCGAACAGGCCTGGGCGGAGTGCATCCAATCAGAACCGTGACCAAGTGGATAAAGACGCGAACGAACTCGCCGTCATGACGGAAGCCGAGGCGAAGTGCCGGGGCCAGCTTCCCGCTGCGGCTCCCGAGCCGACCGTGACTGTGCTGGCCTTGTTCCTGACCGAGGCCAAGGCGCTCAGTGCCTGCGTACGCAAGAACGGCTTCCCGAGGGCCCTGACCCTGGTCCGGCTACGGGAGACATGAAGTTGACGAACGACCAGGGGGCACTGCACCAAACGCCCGAGTTCCAGGACGTCGTGGCGAAGTGTGCCGGCAGGCGACGTTGCCGACAGCTGAACCGCCTGCTCCGGCGTGACGACGGAGGAAGGTAAAGGTTCCGGCCGCTGGGGGTTGGGACCTTCGTTTCGCCTGTTCAGCCGTGGCGGAGGATACGAGATTCGAACTCGTGAGGGGTTGCCCCCCACCACGCTTTCAAAGTGTTCGTACAGGGGCCCGGCGAGGGTCGTGCGCGTCCCGACCTGCGACGGAGTCTGTGCATCGCCTCCTTGTGGACGGCCCCGGACGGAGGCGAACGCAACCAGGACTGCAACCACCCCTCGACTACTTACGGCCCTTCGGGCCGTACCACTGGAGGGGCTGGCCGGTTACTGCGGCGATGCATTCGAAGTCGTGGTCACAGTGCAGGAGGGTGAGCCCCTGCAGCTCGGCAGTCGCTGCGACAACGAGATCGACTGCGCCTGCGCTGCGGTGCTTGCCTTGCTTGGTGAGGGCCTCCTGGACCTGCCAGGCCCGGTCGTAAGCGCGGTCGTCGACGGGGACCCAACCGAAGAGCAGCCTTATGTCCTCGATGCCGCGTGCCCGGTCGGCGGCCGATCGGGCGCTGTGGAAGAACTCCAGCTCCGTGATGGGGCTTGTGGCGATCAGGCCGGCGGCCGCTGCCTGATCCCAGCCGTACTGTTCCGCGTCGCCCCGCATGAATCGGGCGAGGGCGCTGGTGTCGATCAGGTAGAGCGCGGCGTTCACCGTCGGTAGTTCCGCTTGTCCTCGAGAAGCGTCAGATCGAACGCGCCTTCGTCGGCCGCGGCGCGCAGGCGGGTCAGGGCCAGTGCCCGCCGCCTGTTCTCCAGTACCTCGCGCAAGGCTGTGTTGACCGTCTCCTTCTTGGTGCTGGTGCCCAGGGCTTTGGCTACGTCTGCCACCAGCTCGTCATCGAGGTCGATCACTGTCCGGCTCATGTGCGCCTCCCGTATATCAATTATGGAAGTAATTATATCTCTCATGGTTCATCGATGTCATGGATTCACGTCGGCATGACCCCGTGGACACGGGAGAGCGTGAAGACGCGTTCGTCTTCTCGCGGGTGGCACCAGGCTTCAAGGTGGGGCGGGGCGAGTTCGAGGCGGCTGAGGGTGCGTACTGTGAGGTTGCCGGAGGCGGCTACGTACTCGACGGTGATGGCCTGACCTGTGTCGATGGCGTGGGCGAGCTGGCGGACGTCGGTGTACGGCAGTTGCTTCGCCCACCCTGCGACGATCTCCTCGGTGTCCGTGGCGAAGGGCGCTCCGCCCTCGAACGGTGCCGGGTCGGGAATCGTGGCCGGGGCGGCCAGCAGTCGGGTCGCCAACGCGCTCGGGTCGAAGTCGGCGGATCCCTTCGCCAGGCTCGGGGCGGCGGTCCGGCCGGCGCCCCTCGCCCTGGAGCCGCGCGGAGCCGGAACGGCAGCGGCGGCCCGCCGGGGCCGGGTCTTCTCGATGCGTACCGTTCCCTCGTCGGTCTCGGCGACGGGGGCGTATCCCTCGGCCCGAAGAGCGGCGAGGGTCGCGTCGAGCGGGCTGCGGCTGATCAGCACCGTCGGGGCCAATCGGCGCAGCCCGAGCTTGGCGAGCTTGCGGTGGGCGGCGAGTTCGGCCAGGAGTGCGGGCTCGTCGCCGTGGAGGACGCAGGCGGCGGGGGCGATGCGTACCCGCCCGTGGCCTCGTGCGGTGTCGGCGATCAGGTACGACAGGGGCTGGGGGAGCGGCCCGGCGGCGACGGCGGCCAGGTCGGCCGCGATGTCCTCGGGGGTGTGCCCGGCGTCCAGGGCCCGGCGGACGCCGGCGGCGCTGAACCGCCACACCGACGCCGTGCCGCTGGTCTCCCGGTCGGCGACGGAGTCCAGGAGCGCGGCCAGCCGCGCGGACGGGGTGCCGGTGACGACGGCGGTGAGGTCGGCGCCGAGCCGGGCCGTCGCGGTGGCCGAGGGCAGCAAGCGGCGGCACTCGACGTCCGGTGCCTCCGGGTCGCCGGTCCGCAGGTGGTGCCGAGGGCGGACAGGGCACCTCGCGCGAGTACGCCGAGGAGTTCGGCCTCGCGGATCGCGGTGGCGAACGGCGTGTCTTCCTGGAGCGAGCAGTCGGCGAACGGACGGTGCCAGGCGATCAGCGGCCCCAGATCCGCCGTGACCCGCACGCCGTGCCCTGCCGGGAGCCGCGCGGCTGCGGCCAGCAGCCCGTGGCGGGACTGCACACAGCCGTTGCAGGGCGGCGCGCCGAGCGCGGGGAGCGCCTTGCCGTCCTCGTCGCGTGCCCGGGTGGGGGTGAGCGCCAGGTTCCACCACGCCTGGAGCAGTACGGCGAACTGCTCGGGGGGTTCCTGTTCCGCCCAGGCGTCGTAAGCCCCGGTGGGGGCCACGTGGTCGCCGTTCCGGGCCATCAGGCCGGCGGCGTACGCGGTTTCCAGGACGAGGCGTACGACGGCGTCGTCGGCGTGGGCGGCCTTGCCGATCCGTGCCAGTTCACGCGCACCGATCCCGCCGGACCTCAACCGGGCCGGCGCGGTCGTCGAGCAGACCGACAGGACCGAGGCGGCACCGGCGGCGAACGTCGAGGCCACGGCCGACGCCTCGCGGTCCACATCCACCGGGGCGACGGACACCCGTTCCACGGAAGGCGGAACGGGTTGGAACGGCGCGTGCCGGCCGGGCCCGCGCAGCGCGAGCGCCACCTCGGCGGGCATACGGGCCGGACCGTAGCGGTGACGGTCCTCGATCAGGAGTCCTCGGTCCAGTGCCCATCGAGCGCCCGGTTCGGGTTCGGGATCGGGGTCCGGACTCCCGGACATGATGAACCGCGCGGGTCTCGCCCCCGCTCGGTCTTCCAGCAGCTTCCGGGTCGCCGCAGGGGCCTCGGCGAGCACGGAGAGGACGCGCTCCGGGTCGCCGTGGTGTTCCGCGAGCGCGGCCAGCCGCTGCGACTTGGTGCCCGGCGGCTTGACCCCCAGTGCCGCCAGCATGTCGCGTAGCTCGTCGGAGGTCGTGCCCGTGAGCAGTTCCTCCAGCGGGGCGTCCAGACCCAGGGGCGCGTCCCATGCGTGCCGCAACGCTCCGGCCATGCGGAGCTTCCCCGCGCCGTCGAACCAGACCAGAGCGTGATCGGCCAGAGCCTCCAGTACGGCGTCCAGCTCGCGGACGGCTTCGTCGTCCGCCGCTTCCAGCAGCTCCGCCAGGGCATCGCGCGACGCGGGCGCGCGCAGTGCCGCCAGCGCTTCGGCCACTTGGAGGTGTGGCTGCGCGAGCCGCGGCAGGGCAAGCGCCACCGATCCCGGGCGCTGAAGGCGCTCGGCCAGTTCCCCCACCGAGCGCGGCTCCGGGGCGGCCGCCGCGTCCCTCCGCCTCTCGAGCACGCGTGCCAGACGAGAGCCGTCGAGGCCGCCCAGCCAAGTCGCCAGCGTCGATCGGGGCTTCATGCCGGGGCACCTCGCGGGATCAGGACCATGGCGGCGGGGAGGCCCGCCGGGGGGTTGCAAGGATGTCGTACCCCTGCGATCCGCGGATGCCGTACGGGGCAGCACTCCCCCGATGGTGGGCACCTGCATCAGCGAAGCCGTGAGAGCGGGGCCCAGTTGCCCGAAACATCCGAATCGAATGCATGTGAGCGCAACCGGAAATGCAGCCGGAGTACGACGAGAAGCCGAGCCGCATATTGCGGCTCGGCTTCTCGTTTCGCCTGTTCAGGCGGCTGCGGAGGATACGAGATTCGAACTCGTGAGGGGTTGCCCCCAACACGCTTTCCAACTGTCCGCTCCGCCATCCATGGGCGTTCATGGGCGTTCATGGGACCGTCCAGTCCGGTGCGTGGATACCGGTGAACGGCTGCGTCCTATGGCGTACTGAACAAAGACCAGGACAACGCGTGGGTCTGACGACCGTCCTCCCGGCACCCTTCCTTGGGTTGCCGCCAAGCGCTTCTGTTCTGCGGCGCTGGGCGAGGCCGTCCAGCGCCGCAGCCCTACAGGCTGCCTCCAGACCGCCTGAGCGCGTCATGGGACAGCAGCCGCCGCTCTAGCTGTGGTCCGGCCTTACTGGGTCCACCTGATCCGCACTGCCGGATCGCCCGGTGCGCCTTGAGACTGCTTTGTGACCCCGCGCCCCGTGGTGTTGAAGTCACCCACCGTTCATGTGGAGTCATCCTCCGGGAACATCTCTTTCAGAGCATTGCAGAAGTGATTAAAGCTTGCGGAGGAGTTATTTTCGAGGCTGAGCAAGGGTGCCAGAGTTCTGGCAAGCTCAAGCTTGCGGAGTCCATTCGAGAAATAGCCGGCGTCCTGGAGGAGCTTTTCCAGTCTCTCCCAGGTTCCGCCTCGAATCGCGTCCACATCACGAAAGCCCGCACGATGCTCAAAAGACTTAGCAACCTTCGGATACGCAGTTCTGATAGCGGCAGGGTCACCGAGGAACCAGGCTTCGATTTCTTCGCACGCGATTCGAGCCTTGAAGCATCCTCCAAATCCGGCGCTCCCAGATTGGTGAAGCTTCAGACCCGCATCGACTGCAATCCGATTGATTCTCTCTTTGAGGGATACGCAGTTGTCGTCATCCCTGTCTACTAGAGTTAGAATTCGTACGTCAAAGTTGCGTGCCCACGATGAGTAACCGCGCAACCGGCTCGGGAGCTTGCGAAGGAGGTCATCTTTGCCGCTGAAGACGCGCAACTCGTAGTTTACGTGTTCTTCTGCATGAGGAATCATTCGAGGAATGATGATCCGTAGCGCTACTTCAGCACTCGGCTCTTCCAGAAGGAGTTGTAGCATTCTGTGCACTCACCGGCCTCTACGGGTGATGGGGTCACCTACATTGAAGTACCCTTCCATCCATAGATCGCCCAGCAGTGCTCCTGCTTGAATCATCGATCTGACTTGCTCGCTATCAGAAACGCGGAATGCGCGAGTGTATCCATCCTTGTCTCGATATAGGATTCTGAGTTCATTCGGGCGGATGCCGTTTACGAGGAACGGGGAGTGCGTAGAGACGAAAACTTGACTCCTCTCGGCGGCCGCCCTGCATTCTTCGGCGAGTTCCGGAAGGAGCTTAGGGTGTAGATGGTTTTCCGGCTCCTCGATGCCGATCAGGGACGGCGGCTCAGGGTCGTACAGGACCACCAGGTAGGACAGCATCTTGAGCGTCCCGTCGGAAGCCCAGCGAGATTGGACCGGATCAGAGAACGGTGCGTCTTTGAGCTGCAAAAGAAGACGACCGTCGTCCAGCGGTTTTGTCCTCACCTTCTCAAGCTGCGGCACTCGCTTCGCAAGGATTGAGAGAATCTCTTCTAGGCGGTCTTCGTGCTGTTCGGCGAGGAACTGCATCACGTTGGGAAGATTGTCGCCGGACTTGGATAGGCGTTCTTGTGGGCCTGCTTCGGGGATTCCCCGGGTGTCATTGGCCGAGATGTAGGAAAGGTACCACCCTGTAATATATCGCCTCAAAGCGCTTACCCGTGGATGGGCTGCCAATTGGCCTAGTGTGCTGACTGCGAGCAGGTCAGGAGAGTCCAGCTTTTCGGTGATTCGTGTGTCGCGTTCCTCTGGCGTGTCTCCCGTAATTACGGTGCCCTCGCCGTTCTTGAAGTCGAGGAATGTGTAGGGGTGTCCATACTGCTTTCCGCGCCTCCATCGCAGAGATTCGGATACGACCTCTGGACCGCGCTTGCCGTCGTCGATGGCAAGCTGGTAAGTGATGGGGCTCAGCCCTGGCTCTCGATACTTGATCTCGAATTCTACAGGACCTTCAGCTCCGCGAGAGCGAATCTCCCTTCCGCGTCCCCGCCTATCCCATGCGCGTCGCAGTCCATCATCGAAGCATTCGGCTAGAAATGCGAATACGTCGAACAGTGTCGATTTACCGCTGCCGTTAGGTCCAGCTACAACGGTCAGCGGCGTAATGTCTGAAAGTTGCAGGTCGCGAAGAGCTCGATAGTTCTTGACGCGCAAACTCTCGATGCGGGCCAAACCGGAAGGGGGTGGGGCTTGAGCCATCTTCTCCGCCGTTTCCTTTCGTGACTGTTCCTGCTGGAAGGGTCACCGAACCTCACTCGCTAGCCTAGACCTTATTACTCTGTCTCCTGCTGTGGAACCCGTAGTTCGAAAGAGCAGGCCTGGTGCATGCCCCTGTTCGGAACTTGGGTCGACCAGGCCGAACTTCCGTACCCTGCGGCCATCGGCAGGCTCGCGGGCTGCGGACACATCTGGCGTTGTGCATGCTGCTGGTGTCGGGCCGCCAGGAGTCAGCCCAAACCCTCCAGGGTGCCGAGCACGGTCGCGGGGTTGCCGTCGTACAGCACGTGCGACTCCTCGGCCTCGGGGGGAAAGAACCGGGTGCGGTATCGCTGGAGGTCGCTCTCCGAGAAGTAGATCGCGTTGGGATCATTCGCGTGGAACTCGTTGCGTTTGCTGACCCGCTCCCACAACTCGTCGTGGCTCACAGCAAGGTAGACGAGGAGGGAAGTTGCTCCTGCCTCGATGGCGAGCGACCGCCACTTTGCCCTGTCCTCGGGCGTCCAGAAGCCGTGATCGACCACGACGTCGTGTCCTGCCTTCAGATGCGCCCTGAGTTCTACGGCCGTGTCTTCGAGGACCGGACGCTCCAGGGTCGGGAAGAGTCCTCGCGGGAAGTCCACCCCGTAGACGCCGTGCCGGCGGAACATCTCCTCGTCCGGGCACAGGCGCACGAATCCGCGATCGGTGAGGACGCGGGACAGGGTGGTCTTGCCGGATCCGGGGAGCCCGACCATGAAGACACAGAACGGCCGACGGGATGGTGCGGGGGTCTTCTGCACTTGGTCCGCGCCGCTCACGCGACTACCTCTGATTCCGTCCGCCATGTCCTCCCAGGGCCACCAAGGTCTACGCCGTACTCAACGACGGTGCCCTCGCTGTCCACGAACTTCGCAGTCATGACGACTACCGGGTCCGCGGGCGAGTCGTCGAGATCCAACTCCAGGAGTCGCGCATGCTCCGCAGTCAGGAGAGAGGCGGAAGCTGTGTCAATGCGGTGGCTGATCGGATGCCCCGTCGCCTCTGCGATGAGCTGGAGCGAGGTTCCCCCTATCAGGCGCTCACTTGTTGCCAGCTGCGGGATCAGCTCGGCGTAGCGAGCGGGGATCCACGATGTGCTGTGCGCGACGATGCCGTGGCGGTCGCGATAGACACGGCTGCGGCGCACCACTTCGGAGCCAGGCTGAATGTCCAGGGCTTGCGCCACATCGGCGGGCGCCGGCACCACTGCGGCCTGGTGTGAGTCGGAGCGTTCTCCGTCGCCCCAACTAGACCCTGTACGGCGTCCCCGGTCCTGTCGCTGAGATCCGGAGGACATGGGAGCGGGTTGATCCAGAACCTCTGTACCGATGCCGTGGATTCCGCGAATGAGTCCGTCGTTGCGCAGCTTACGCAGGGCTTTCTCGACTGTGGCCGTACTTACCTTCCACTCCTCCGAAAGGTTCTTGATGCTCGGCATGAGGGTCCCCGGCTGAAGCTCACCAGTAGAGATCAGCTCAGCGTAGTGAGCAGCAATCCTCGCGTAGGGCGCCCGATTGTCGGCCTGGCCTGCCATGTCGCTCGCTCCCTCTCGTGACATCCCTGAGGTTCCCTAGCTTACTGCTTGACACCGCAGGGAACCCTAGGGAACCTTAGGGACGTGCCCGCTGGGCGGTTATCTGAACCGACTGGCGGGCAGGGAGGCCCTTCTTTGGGCTGCTCCCGGCGCCCGGAGAGCCCTTGAAACGGCTCAATGGAAGCGACAGCTCCTAGAGAACTGAACAGCGTGCTTTGAGGCATCCGCCCCCCTCCAGCGACAAGCGGGCGGCGTACGCGAGTCCTGTCCTCGCGTATGGAACAGCGTTATGAAGCCCCTCCGCAGCCGCTAAGTGGCTGTGGCCGGTTGCCTCCTCCGCCCGTCCGGGCCCCTCGCGGGGTGCCGTACGGGCGGGGTGGCAGGGAGCCGGATGGTTCCAACGGCGAGAGGCCCCGGCGGTAGGACGCCGGGGCCTCGTTTCGGGCCGTTCCTGTCTGGAAGGAACACACCCAATGAAGTCCATCGTTGCACTTCAGGCCGTTGTTACGGCCACCCCGTTCGACGGTGAGCCGTCGGATGCGGAGCTGGACGCGATCGAGCAGGAACTTCCGCTGATCCTGGCGGAGGTCGACCTGCTCGACGCGCAGATCATGACCCTGGACCGCCCGGTCACCGAGCTGGACGAGCGGCGCATCCGCCGGGCCCGCAACCGGGTGATGGTCGAGCGTCGGGACCTGACCAACCGCGCCGGCCTGGCGCAGTCGGGCGGTGCCGCGTGCTGACCACCGCCGTTCCCGACCGGGACCTGTTGGTCGACCACCGAGGCCGTCCCCGGGCCGGTGTCCGGACGGGTCTCACTCACGACCAGGCTCTGCTAGGCACGGCCTTTCACGAGGCCGGGCACGCGGTGCTGGCTCTGGTCCACGGCATGCACCTGGTGTCCAGTGAGGTCATGGCCTGGCTGAGCGGTCCGGGGCAGTCGACGGTCACCGGCCGGACGAACTTCAGCGCTGCCCGGATCGAGGACGTCCACCCCTGGCGGTTCGCCGCGCAGGCCGCCGCCGGATCGCTGGCCCAGGTCCGCTACCTCATGGACTACGGCCTGTGGACGCCCGAGCGGGCCGCCGCCTGCCCCGGCACCCACGACCGCGACCAGGCCGTCGACGTTCTCGCCGGCATGGGCTACCGGCTCGGCATCGGACACGTCCCGCCGGGCGGAAAGTCCTGGGGCCAGGTTCGGGGCATGGCCTGGCGCCGGATCGACCGGCTCTGGCCTCAGATCCGCACCGTCGCCCACACCATGAACGAGAACACCAAGCTCACCGGCGATCAGATCGCCGCCATGACCGGCCTGACCAACCCTCCCGCGCCGGGAGGTGAGGCATGAGCGCCACGGGCAAGGAGCTGAGCAGGCTCCAGAAGATCGTGTTGGGGGCCGCGTTCGTGCCGATGCTCGCCACCGGCGGCGCCGGCGGGTACGGCACCTTCACCAACATCAAAACCGCCTTCGGCTCCGGCACGGCGGTGGGTGCGGTCGCGGCCGGTGAGGGCGCGACCGCCGTGCTGGCGATCGTGCTGCTCGGGCTGACGCTGCTGGGGCAGTCCTCGCCGAAGGTGATCCGGGCGGGACTGTGGGCTCTTCCCGCCGCCGCCTCCGCCATGTCCGTCACCGCCGCCAAGACCCCGGGCGAGATGGTCATCTACGCCCTCACCCCCATGGGCATGACCGCCTCCGCCGAGGGCGCCGCCTTCCTGGCCCGCAGGATCGTGGTCTACCGCGACGGTCGCGACGCCGAGTCCGAGGCCCGCGCGGCGGCGATCGTGCAGGCCCTCGCCTACCACCGGGCCCGCGCCGCGAACCACCCCGACGAGAAGGTCCGGGCGAAGTCGGAGCGGACCTCCTGGAAGCTGGCGCGGAAGGTCGGCGCCGGAGACCTCGCCCTGGGCGATCGGCTGCTCGATGTCCAGCGCCAGCGGGTCACCGACGGAGCCGACGCGGCCCTGGCCGACATGTTCGGCGCCCCGACCGCCCTCGCCCTGGCCGCTGGACCGGTCGACGCTCCGACCGGTCTGACGGTGGACCTGGAGGTCGATCGGCCCATCCGACCGGTCGACTCTCAGAATCTGGAGGAATCGAAACAGAGCCATACGGAACGGTCTACCCCTGACCTGCCTGTACGGGCCTTGGAACCTGCTCCGGTCGACCCCGGCCCTGTCAAGCGGGAAGAGCCCGCCCCGCCCGTGCCGGAGGAGCCGACTGGTCGGGCCGTGGTGCGGGTGGTCGCGGCCGAGCAGGCACCGCGCCGTCGGGCGACCGGTCGGGTTCCCGCCGCCGCGAAGTCGTCTCAGCCGCGCCGCACGAAGGATGAACTCCTGCTGGAGGCGAGGCAGTTGACCGAGGCGTGGTCGGTGGATCAGTTGACCGCCGACGGCATCCGTAAGGCCCTGCGCACCTCGACCGAGAAGGGCCGGTGGCTGCGCGACACCCTCAAGGGTGAGCGGAGTGAAGCCGCATGACTGCCCTGCCGGTCTACCGGTGGCGTCTGGCTCCGGAGGGTCTGGCGACCTTCCGGCAGCTTCGTGCCCTCGGGCTCCGGCCGGGTGGTCAGCCGGTGGTGGCCCAGCTCGAACGGCCCCGCCGGCGGCGCGGCCCGCTGGTCGCCTACCTCTACCGGGTCGACCTGGCCCGCCCGGTCCGTCCCATGACCCCGGCCAAGCGGGCGGCCCTGGAGCGCGCGAACGCCGCCCGCCGGGTGTGTCCGGAGTGCGGGCGGGACGCCGGATACCGGATCCCCGCCTCGCTTGGCATGTGCGCCCCTTGCGCTTTCCCGGATGCCGTCTGAGCGGCGGTTAGGTACTGGCGGCTTCGCCGAACAGTTCCAGGATCCGTGAGATCCATTTCCGGGTCTGGTGCCACCGGTTGCAGTACCGGCGCGAGCGCCACCACGACCGGTACGCGACCGGCCGCCGACACCACTTGCACGGCTTCGTACGACTCCGCTGATCCCCCATGACCCGTGACTCTAACGGCCACCTCTGACCTGGGAGAACCCATGGCGAACCTCCCCGACCCCATCCGGGTCGTCCAACTCCCCGACGGCACCTACACCTACACCGACCACCTCCCCACCCCCATCCAGCCCACCACCGCCCCGCAGGTGGTACACCAGCACATCCACCAGGCCCCGCCCGACCGGACGGTGCAGCGGATCGCGCTCGGCTCCGGCATCGGCGCCGGCACCGTCGCCGCTGGGGTCTACTTCGGCCCCCTCCTGGTCGGCGCCCTGACTGCCATCGCCGCAAACCTGGCCCTGCTCGCCTTCCTCGCCACCGTCCTCGCCTGGGGCGTCGTGAGCGTCGTGAAGTCCATCGGCGGCCCGGAGGGTCAGGCCGCCGCCGAGTCGATCGGCAAGGTCCGCCGGGGCCGGAAGGGAAAGTGAGCGTGCCCCAGGCCGGAGACAGGGCGCTGACCGCCAGGTGCGAGGCCAACCCCCATACCGACAGCACCGGCGAGACCGCCGACCAGGACACCGCCGCCTGGGACGGGCGCGGCATCACCAACACCCCTACCGGCCCCGTGACCACCGAGGAGTGGTGAACCGATGACCGCACAGGACCCGTACCCGAAGTTGACCGCCGCCGAGCACGCGCAGGTTGGTTGGTACGTCGCCCGCATGGCCAAGCGCTGCGTCGCCGGTGAGGACGTCGACCGGTCCGACCTGGAGCGCAAGGTCGAGCGCATCCTCGACGGCGCCCGCAAGCGCGCCGAGAAGTCCCAGTAGCTCCGCCCCGGGGCGGCCGTTCCTCCGCCAAGACGTCCGACCACCCCGGGCCTACCCACCCTCAGCAGAGAGCAGGAGCACTCCCAGCATGACCGACAACGTCGTCCCCCTCTTCAAGGACCCCGACCCCGAACAGACCAGCGCGCCTCCGCCGATTCTGACGGCGGTGCCGGAGCCCGCCAAGAAGTCGCGTCCGGTGTGGGTGTTCGTCCGCACCCGTCGCACGGTGGTGGGTGCGGTGAAGCACGAGCGAACCCGGCAGGTGGCCCGCGTCAGCGTCCGCCACGGCTCCTACGTGATCGGCGGCACCCGCATCGTGGCCCGCCGCGCGTGGGACGGGCGGACCGGCGCCCGCTACGAACGCCTCCTGCGGGCGGCCGAAGCGGCCGGGAACTACGAAGCCGCGGGCGAGTGGGAGGAACGGCTGCACCGCTTCCGCACGGAGCGGCACAAGCGGCGCATGGACCTGCTTACCGCCCCGGAGAAGCTGGTCAAGGGCGCCGCCTACGGCGCCGGCGGCTCGATCGGCGTCCTGATCGCGATCGGCATCGCGCTGGCCATAGCGAACAAGGACGTCACCGACGTCGTCACTCCGCTCATGGCCCTGGTGGAGCTGATCCGGCTGCTCGTCACCCTGATCACCATCCTCTGGGGCCCGCTCGTCGCGATCGGCCCGTGGCTGGCCCTGGCCGGGGTGTGGGCGGTCGGACGCCACCGCGCCGCCGCACCGCAGTGGGCCCTTCCCGCCCACTCCCGCAGCGACGACGCCAGTGCGCCGATCACGCCGTCCATCGTGGTGACCGCGCTGCGGGACCTGGGGGTGGCGCCGCTGCGCAAGGCCATCACCGAGATGGGCGACGCTGGCGCGGCCATGCTCGGGCCGATCCGGATCGCCGGATGCGGCGTCGAGGTCGACGTCACCCTTCCCTCCGGTGTCTCCACGCAGGAGGTGCAGGGGCGGCGCAGGAAGCTGGCGGAGAACCTGGCCCGGCATGAGCACGAGGTGTTCATCACCCTGCCCACCGCCGCCCGCACCGTCCGCCTGTGGATCGCGGACTCCGGCGCCCTGGACGAGCCGATCGGCCCCTCCCCGCTGGTCACCGACGAGACGCTGACCGCCGACTACACCAAGGGCAAGGCCCCGTGGGGCCAGGACCTGCGCGGCGACGCGGCGGCCCTGAGCCTGTATCAGCGACACCTGCTCATCACGGGCCTGTCCAACCAGGGCAAGACCGCCGCCCTGCGCGCCCTCGCTCTCTGGCTGGCGCTGGACAAGTCGGTGGAGTTCCGGGTCGCGGACCTCAAAGGCGCAGGGGACTGGGCCATGTTCGACGGGCTCGCCACGGTCCTGATCCAGGGCCCGACCGACGAGCACGTCATCGAGGCAACCGAGATGGTCGAGGGCCTGGTGGCGGAGATGGAGCGGCGTCTCCAGGCCCCGCCCGGAACGAAGTTCAACCCGCTCATCGGCCTGGTGGACGAGGCACAGGTGGCGTTCATGTGCCCGGTCAAGGACGACGACGGCCGCCCCTACGGCGGCTCGAAGGCCACTTCCCGGTACTTCATGGCCGCCCGCAAGGTCCACAACCAGGGTCGCGCCGTCGACGTGTTGCTGTACGAGGGGACGCAGGACCCCACCGACCAGAACCTCCCCAAGCTCGTCCGCGAAGGCGCCCACACCCGCATCTCCCTCGCCCTGGGCACCGAATCCCAGGCCCGCATGGCGCTGGGAGACAAGGCGGTCGACGGCGGAGCGGCACCCAACCTGCTCCGCCCCGGCCTGGACAAGGGCACGGTCGTGGTCGCCTCCGACGGCATCAAGATCCCCGCCGGACAGGCCTCCATCACGGTGCGCACGCACTACATCGACACCGAGACCGCGACGGTCATCGCGGAGCGGGCCAAGGCGCTGCGGGACGGGGTCACCACCCTGCACGTCATCGACTCCGGCGAGGAGCGGGACGCGCTCGCGGACATCTTCGGCGTCCTCGGAGACACTCCGCGCGTGCTGACGGCCGATGTCCTCAAGCGGCTGTCCGCGCTCAGCGAGAAGACCTACGGCACCTGGACGCCCGGTGATCTCAAGCAGGTGTTGGAGGAGGCCGGGGCGGGGCCGTACAAGTCCGACGGCCGCATGGTCGTCGGCCGCGAACGCGTCGCCCGCGCCCTGGCCAACCGCGACGACGAAGGTTCCGCTTCCGCCGAAGCCTGACAGGGAAGCACCCCCGAACCGGCAGGGAGGCAGGGAGAACTCCCTCACCCCCTCCCTGACCCACCTCTCTGGGTCTGACCTGCGGAAACAGCGATCTAGGGAGGTAGGGAGGCACCCCGCCGCCACCTGCGGAAACCCCCTCCACGGGCCATCCGGCAGGGGTGCCTCCGCCTCCCTGAACGACCGCAACCACCGATTCCGGTTGCGGTCCCCACGGATGTCGAAAGCGGCCCCCGCCTCGCCAAAGTCTGGGGCCGCTCTCGTCTGCCAGTACCGGACAAGAGAACTGGAGACACCCAGCATGACCCAACCCACCGACATTCGGCGAGAGCACGCCGCCCGACCGTTACTGCTGGACCTGTTCTGCTGCGCCGGCGGCGCGGCCATGGGCTACCGGCGGGCCGGGTTCGACGTCGTCGGCGTCGACATCCGCCCGCGCCCCAACTACCCCTTCGCCTTCATCCGGGCCGATGCCCTGGAGTACCTGGCGGACCTGATCGCCACCGGCGAGATCGAACGGTTCGCCCTCGTCCACACCTCGCCGCCGTGCCAGGCCGGATGCGCGCTGACCGTGGGCACCAACCGGTCCAAGGGTTGGGGCGGTACCCACGTCGACCTCGTCCCGCCCACGCGGGTGCTGTTGGAGGCGTCCGGTCTGCCGTACGTCATCGAGCAGCCCAACGGGCGGGCCAAGATCCGCAAGGACCTGACCCTGTGTGGCGAGCAGTTCTCCCTCGGGGTGCTGCGGCACCGCAACTTCGAACTCGGCCGCTGGTCCGTCACTCGGCCCGCCCATCCCAAGCACCGGGGACGGGTCCGGGGGTGGCGGCACGGCGAGTTCTTCGACGGCCCGTATGTCGCCGCGTACGGCAACGGCGGCGGCAAGCCCTCCGTGCCCGAGTTGCAGGCGGCTATGGGCATCACGTGGACCGACGTCCGCGAGGAACTGACTGAGGCCATCCCGCCCGCCTACACCCACTGGATCGGCGCCCAGTTCCTCGCCCAGGTGCGTGCGGGGGTGACTGCGTGAATAGCATCCCCGTCACCGCCCTCGGCCTCGCCGAAGGCGGCTTGCCGGTGTTGCCCTTGCGGGCCGACAAGCGGCCCTTCGGCAACTGTGGCGCCTGCGAGGACCTCGCCTGCGGCGGACGGCCGAACATGCGGGTCCCCGGCCCGTGCGCCTGCCCGTGGCCGTGCCACGGCTGGGCGGCGGCCACCACCGACCCGAACGTCGTCGGCTCCCCGCAGTGGGCGGCGGCGTGGCGGCGGGCGCGGGCGATCGGTTACCACCCCGGCGGTGCCGGCGTGACCGTGGTCGACCTCGACAACCCGGCCGCCATCGACTGGGCCCGCTCCGTGCTTCCGCCCACCACGACCGTGGCGACCAAGCGCGGGGAGCACTGGATCTACCGGGGCACCGTCCGGTCGGTGAACGCCGTCCGCGACGGCATCGACATCAAGTCCACGATGTCCTACGCCCGCTGGCTCGGACCCGGCACCGGCCCCATGACCGACGTCCCCGCCGCCGTGCACGAGCTGGTGAAGGTAAAGCCCGCCGCCCGGCCCGCACCCCGCGCTGTCACGGCGCCCGCTCCGGCAGGCGGCGGGAAGTGCCAGCACCGCTCACCCGTCTACCTGGAGCGCGGCATCGCCATGGCGGAGCAGCGCATCAGCACCGCCACCAGCGGGGTGCACGCGACGGTGTACCGGACCTTCCTCGCGGTGCTCTCCGCACACGGCCGCTGCGGCTGCCTCACCGAAGCGCACATCGGGCGCCTGTTCATGGCGGCGCAGGTCAAGGGCGAATCCGTCCGGCACTGCGAGACCGCCTGGTCCAACGCCACCACGGCTCTGGGGATGTAGCCATGTCTGAGGACGAGAAGAACCCGGCCCGCCAGATCATCAGCGACTACGCACGGGCCCATTTCCGCTACTTCCGCACGGTCGACGGCACCGTCTACGCCCAGCGCAACGGCCACCCCGTCGCCCGCCCCATCCGCTCCCAGGGCACCACCGGCAGCCACCGGCAGGAACTCATGGTCGGCCTGTTCCGCGACGGGCTCGGCGTCTTCAACGGAACCGCCCTGAAGGAGGCACTCGACTTGATCGAAGCACTCGCGCTCACCGAGGACGTCCAGCCCATCCACATCCGCGTCGCCCCCGGATACGACGGCGCCACCTGGCTCGACCTCGGCCGCGACGACGGCCAGTCCGTCCGCATCCACCCCAACGGCTGGGACATCCGCACCCCCGACCCCCGCGAGGTCTGCTGGCGCCGCACCCAGCTCACCGGCGAACTGCCCCTGCCCGTCAAGGGCACCGACGGCAAGGGCATCGACCGACTGATGCGGCTGTGCAACTTCGCCAACGCCCAGGGCGAGGCCCTCGCCCTCGCCTGGCTGATCGGCTGCCTCGGCCCCGACGCCCCCGTCCCCGCCCCGTTCCTCACCGGGCCGCAGGGGGCGGGCAAGTCCACGGCCGGGAAGATGCTGGTGCGGATCATCGAGGGCATGAGCGGCGATCTCCGGCGGGCTCCGAAGGACGAGGAGAACCTGATCACCGCCGTCGCAGCCGGGTGGATCACCGGCCTGGACAACCTCTCCCACCTCGGCCCCGACCTCTCCGACCTCATGTGCTGCATCGTCACCGGCGCGGAGAACATCAAGCGCGCCCTGTTCACCGACGGAGACGTCGTCCGCTCCCGCTACCGCCGGCCGATGCTGCTCACCGGCATCGACGTCGGCGTCATCCGCCCCGACCTCGCCGAACGCCTCCTCCCCCTCCGCCTGGAACGCCCCAGGGTGCGGCGGACCGAGGCGGAACTGTGGGGCGAGTTCGCCGAAGCCCTGCCCGTGATCCTCGGCTCCGTCCTCGACCTCGCCGTCGAGGTCCGCGCCGCGCAGGCCGACATCCCCACCGACCTACGGATGGCCGACTTCGCCCACCTATGCGCCCAGCTCGACATGGCCCGGAACTTCGGCGCGCTGGACGCTTACCGGGCGAGCCTGGACGACCTGAACGATGACGTCATCGAGGGCGACATCCTCGCCCAGACCGTCCTCAAGCGCGCCGCCGACATCGAACCCGGCAGCGAGCTGCGGATGACGTCGGCCGAGTGGCTGCACGCCCTCACCCAGCTCTACACCGAAGAGGGAGAGTTCCGGCCCCTACCCAAGGGCTGGCCCACCACCGGCAAAGTCCTCTCCGACCGCCTCAAGCGCCTCCAACCCGTCCTGGCCGCACGCGGCCTCCTGGTCGACTGGGGCCGCACCAAGACGGCCCGCTACATCGAGATGACCCGACCCGCGCCCCCGGCCGACGAGCAGCAGCAGGCGTTCTAGAACCCGCGCCACGTGGCTCCGGCCGCACAGGCAAGAGGAGCACGCCGCGCCCTGGCGACGGGGTGCTCCTCTTGCTCTTCGGCGGCTCGCCGCCGCCCAAGGGACGTGCCGCTTCGCGGCTCCCCATTCGCGTCTGAAGGCGCGCACAACAACAAAGACAACCCCGTCTTTTTCCTAAGTAGAAAGACGCTGCGTCACCTACGTCACCACGGCCCCAAAAACCGCACCTGACCTGCACCGACAGGGGTGACGCAGAGCCCGAATTCCTGCGTCATCCTGCGTCATCTGCGTCACCCCGGTGACGGACGAGTGCGTCACGGGTGACACAGGCCTCCAACCCCTGCGTCACCTGAAACCGCAGGTCAGACCCCCGAATGACGCAGATGACGCGATGACGCAGAAATTCCCACCTCGGACACACACGCCGCCTGCGCCCGCAGGCCGTCCCCTCTCGCCCGGAGGAGTGCACCGGATGAATGACCGAGACCTCGACTCGCGAGTCGACCACACGCTCGTCCTGCTGAGGGTCGAGGAGGCCGCCCGCCGCCTCCAGATCGGCCGGACTCTCTGCTACCGCTACATCCGCACCGGAGAGCTGGAGTCCGTCCCCGTCGGCCGACTCCGCCGGGTCCCCGCCGAGGCCGTCATCGAATTCGCCGCCCAGCTTCGCCGTGCCCACCGGCCGGCCGCCTAAAGGGAACACGATGGAAGAACAGAAGAAGCGAACGCGCCGAGCCAATGGCGAATCGGCTATCTACTTCGGCAAGGACGAGCGTTGGCACGCCCGGGTGCCGATGGGTTACAAGGACGACGGAACGCCTTACCGCCGTCACCTGACCCGCCCCACGCGCAAGGAATTGGTGGACGAGGTCCGCCGATTGGAGAAGCAGCGCGACGAAGGTTCGGCGCGCCAGCCCGGTAAGCCGTGGACCGTCGAGAAGTGGCTTCTCCACTGGATCGAGAACATCGCCAAGCCGGTCGTGAGCGAGAACACCTACGACGGGTACGAAGTCGCGGTCCGCGTGCACCTCGTCCCCGGTGTGGGCAAGCACCGCATCGACCGCCTGGAGCCCGAGCACCTGGAAAGCCTGTACCGCCGGATGCAGACGGCCGGCAGCAAGGCGGGCACCGCCCACCAAGCGCACCGCACGGCCCGCACCGCGCTGGGCGAGGCGGTACGGCGCGGCCACGCCAGCAAGAACGCGGCCGCACTCGCCAAGCCCCCGCGAATGGAGGAGGACGAAAAGGAGGTCGAGCCGTACTCCGTGGAGGAGGTCCAACGCCTGCTGCTCGAAGTGAACAAGCGGCGGAACAGTGCCCGCTGGATGCTCGCCCTGGCCCTCGGCCTGCGCCAGGGCGAAACGCTGGGATTGCGCTGGGAGGACGTCGACCTGGACAACGAGTACCTGAAGCTGCGCCGGAACCGGCTCCGCCCGAAGTACGCCCACGGCTGCTCCGACTCCGTCCCCTGCGGGCGGAAGGCGGGCTACTGCCCGGACCGAGTCCAGACCCGGCGCGAGACCAAGAACACAAAGTCCAGGGCCGGGCGTCGGGCGGTGCCCCTTCCCGGGCCGCTGGTCGCGATGCTCCGCTCCCACCGGGACGAGCAGGAACGCGAGCGCAAGATTGCCGGTGACCTGTGGACGAAATCGGACTACGTGTTCACCAAGCCTCTGGGCGGGCCCCTGAGTCCAAACACCGACTACCACGACTGGAAGCGGCTCCTGGAGGACGCGGCGGTCCGTGACGGCCGCCTGCACGACGCCCGGCACACCGCCGGCACGGTGCTGATGCTGCTGAGCGTTCCCGATCGGGTGATCGACCAGATCATGGGCTGGGAGCCGGGAGGGGCCGCGCGGATGCGGGCGCGCTACCTCCACGTCCCCGACCACCTCCTGAAGGAAGTGGCCCGGAAGATCGGCGCGGCGATCTGGGGAGCACCGGAAACAACCGCTGTGGACAAAAACCAGGACAACGGGAGCTGAGGAACGTCGAAGGGCCCCACCGCGAACGGTGGGGCCCTTCGACATCGTGCCCGGTGAGGCACTGGCGGAGGATACGAGATTCGAACTCGTGAGGGGTTGCCCCCAACACGCTTTCCAAGCGTGCGCCCTAGGCCTCTAGGCGAATCCTCCGCCGGGAACATTACATGACCGAGGGGGGTGCTCGCGAACTCGATCCCGGGTGGGGTCGGAGGGGGGTCCGAATGGGAGGTGCGGGCTCCCGGTGCCGTCGGTATCGGGTAGTCTTGGCGAAGCCCCTCACGCGGCGCTATCTGACTGAACTCCCCCAGGGCCGGAAGGCAGCAAGGGTAGGTCGGCTCTGGCGGGTGCGTGGGGGGCGCTTGCGTTCCCGGGGACGATCTCGGGGCCGGCGGGGTCGATCTGCCGGGCGCGCCCTTGCCGAGGGCTGGGGGCTGAGGCGGCCAGGGCCGAGGGGAGCGAGGGGCCGGTGGCTCCGGTCCCTGTGGCCCCGGCGGCCCCTGTGGCCCCGGTCCCGGTGGTTTTCCCGGGTTGTCGGTGCGCGCCTATAACCTCGTACACGTGTCGTCTCTCGCGCTCTACCGCCGCTATCGCCCCGAGTCCTTCGCCGAGGTCATCGGGCAGGAGCATGTCACCGACCCGTTGCAGCAGGCCCTGCGGAACAACCGGGTCAATCACGCGTACCTGTTCAGCGGGCCCCGCGGCTGCGGCAAGACGACCAGTGCGCGGATCCTCGCCCGCTGCCTGAACTGCGAGCAGGGGCCGACGCCCACGCCCTGCGGGGAGTGCCAGTCCTGCCAGGACCTCGCGCGGAACGGGCCCGGGTCGATCGACGTCATCGAGATCGACGCCGCCTCCCACGGTGGCGTGGACGACGCCCGTGACCTGCGGGAGAAGGCCTTCTTCGGGCCCGCCTCCAGCCGGTACAAGATCTACATCATCGACGAGGCCCACATGGTCACCTCGGCGGGCTTCAACGCCCTCCTGAAGGTGGTCGAGGAGCCCCCGGAGCACCTGAAGTTCATCTTCGCCACCACCGAGCCCGAGAAGGTCATCGGGACCATCCGTTCGCGGACCCACCACTACCCCTTCCGGCTCGTGCCGCCCGGCACCCTCCGGGACTACCTCGGCGAGGTCTGCGGTCGCGAGGGCATTCCCGTCGAGGACGGCGTGCTGCCCCTCGTCGTGCGCGCCGGCGCCGGGTCCGTGCGTGACTCGATGTCCGTCATGGACCAGCTCCTGGCCGGTGCCGCCGAGGCCGGCGTGACCTATGCCATGGCGACCTCCCTCCTCGGCTACACGGACGGTTCGCTGCTCGACTCCGTCGTGGACGCCTTCGCCGCCGGTGACGGCGCCGCCGCCTTCGAGGTCGTCGACCGGGTCGTCGAGGGCGGCAACGACCCCCGCCGGTTCGTCGCCGACCTCCTGGAGCGGCTGCGCGACCTGGTGATCCTGGCCGCCGTGCCGGACGCCGCCGAGAAGGGGCTCATCGACGCCCCGGCCGACGTGGTCGAGCGCATGCAGGCGCAGGCCTCCGTCTTCGGGGCCGCCGAGCTCAGCCGGGCGGCCGACCTCGTGAACGCCGGCCTCACCGAGATGCGCGGTGCCACCTCCCCCCGGCTCCAGCTGGAGCTGATCTGCGCGCGCGTCCTGCTGCCCGCCGCCTACGACGACGAGCGCTCCGTCCAGGCGCGCCTGGATCGCCTTGAGCGCGGCGCCGCGACCGCCGCCGCGACCGTCGTGTCCGCCCCCGTGCCCGTCTTCACCCCCGGGCCCCCGGAACACTCCGCACCCTCCGCGCCCACCGCGCCCACCGCTCCCCCCATGGGGTACGTCCCCGGGCCCGGCGCCCACACCCCCGTGGCCCCGCCCCCGCCCCCACCCGTACAAGCGCCGGCGCAGACCCCCGCGCCCGCCGGGCCCCGGCCCGGTGCCTGGCCCGGAGCGGCCGCGCCCGGCGGCGGCAGCACCCCCGGCGCCTGGCCCGGCGCCTCCACGCCCGCACCTGCACCCACCTCCGTACAAGCCCCGCAGACCCCCGCTCCGGCCGCGCCCGCGCCCGCCCCCACCGGCGGCGACACCACCCAGGTGCGGAACCTGTGGCCCCAGATCCTCGAAGCCGTCAAGAACCGGCGTCGTTTCACGTGGATCCTGCTCAGTCAGAACGCGCAGGTCGCCGGCTTCGACGGCACCACCCTCCAGCTCGGCTTCCTCAACGCCGGCGCCCGGGACAACTTCGCGAGCAGCGGCAGCGAGGACGTCCTGAAGCAGGCCCTCGCCGAGCAGTTCAACGTCCACTGGAAGATCGAGGCGATCGTCGACCCCTCGGGCGGTGCCGCGCCGCCGCCCGCCGCCGCCCCCTTCGGCGGCCGCCCGGCAGCCCCGGCCCCTGCCCCGCCGCCCGCCCCTGCCCCGGCGCCCTCCTTCCAGCAGGCCCCGCCGCCCCCGCCCCCCGCGCAGGCGGCCCCCGCCCCCGTACGACCGGAGTCCCCGCCTCCGGCGCAGACGCCGTCCGCGCCCGCGCACACCCCGCCCGCGCCGCAGCCCGTGGCGCCGGAGGACGACGTTCCGGAGGAGGACGACCCCGACCTGGTCGACTCGGCCCTCTCCGGTCACGACCTGATCGTGCGCGAGCTCGGCGCCACGGTTGTGGAGGAATACACGAACGAGTAGCGGCGTCTCGCTCGGTGGCCCGTACGAAGGGCATCCCCTCCCGCGGGCTACCCTGGCTGGCGTGAAGGTCCTCGTCATCGGCGGCGGCGCCCGCGAACACGCCCTGTGCCGCTCTCTCTCCCTCGATCCCGACGTCACCGCTCTGCACTGCGCGCCCGGCAACGCCGGAATCGCGGAGGTCGCCGAGCTGCACGCCGTCGACCAGCTGGACGGCGACGCCGTCGCGCGCCTCGCCACCGAGCTCGGCGCCGGCCTCGTCGTCGTCGGTCCGGAGGCCCCGCTCGTCGCCGGTGTCGCCGACGCCGTCCGCGCGGCCGGCATCCCCGTCTTCGGCCCCTCGCGGGAGGCGGCGGAGCTGGAGGGCTCCAAGGCCTTCGCCAAGGACGTCATGGCCGGCGCCGGCGTGCCCACCGCCCGCAGCTACGTCTGCACCACCCCCGGGGAGATCGACGAGGCGCTCGACGCCTTCGGCGCCCCGTACGTGGTGAAGGACGACGGCCTCGCCGCCGGCAAGGGCGTCGTCGTCACCGACGACCTCGCCACGGCCCGGGCCCACGCGCTCGCGTGCGACCGCGTCGTCATCGAGGAGTACCTGGACGGCCCCGAGGTCTCCCTCTTCGCGATCACCGACGGCACCACCGTCCTGCCGCTCCAGCCCGCTCAGGACTTCAAGCGCGCGCTCGACGGCGACGAGGGCCCCAACACCGGCGGCATGGGCGCCTACTCCCCGCTGCCCTGGGCCGACCCGAAGCTGGTCGACGAGGTCCTGGAGACCGTCCTCCAGCCGACCGTGGACGAGCTGCGCCGGCGAGGCACCCCCTTCTCCGGCCTGCTGTACGCCGGCCTGGCGATCACGAGCCGCGGCGTCCGGGTCATCGAGTTCAACGCCCGCTTCGGCGACCCCGAGACCCAGGTCGTCCTGGCCCGGCTCGCGACCCCGCTCGCCGGCGTCCTGCTGAACGCCGCCAACGGCACCCTCGCCGACCAGGCCCCGCTCCGCTGGCGGGACGACGCCGCCGTCACCGTGGTCGTCGCCTCCCACAACTACCCGGACACCCCGCGCACCGGCGACCGGATCACCGGCCTGGAGGAGATCGCGGAGCTGGACGCCCCGCACGCGTACGTGCTGCACGCCGGTACGAAGCGGGACGGCGACGCCGTGGTGAGCGCGGGCGGCCGCGTCCTCTCGGTCACCGCCACCGGAACGGACCTGGCGCGGGCCCGCGAGCGCGCCTACGCGGCGGTCGGCCGCATCCGGCTCGACGGCTCCCAGCACCGCACGGACATCGCGCGGAAGGCCGCCGAGGCCTGAGCCCGCTGTTCTCCGCGTCTTCTCCGTCTTCTCCGTTTTCTCCATGACCGTTCGTGCGGCCGTGCGGTGCACCGCACGGCCGCACGAACGCCATCACCTTTGCCCAAAGCCATTCCATCGAGTGACGGATGGGCCATCCGGATGACGGCCGCCACCACCCCAACTAGGGTGCGGCGCAGGCGTTCCGGCACTTGGCCCACCGGCATTGCGATGTCAGTGACGGGTGCCACAGTGGGGGAGTGACCAACACCGCCACAGGCAGTCCCGACCAGGGCAGGAGGGGATGATGAGCGGCGTGTCCGGCACCGGTTCCGCCGTCGGCGAGGAGTGGGGTGCGCGCGCCGCGCGCTCCCGGGCCCTCGCCGTCCTCCGCGTCCGCGGCAGGGCACTGGGCCTCGCGGTGCTCCCCGCCGCGGTGGCCGTCGTGCTGTACGCGGGCGAGGTCACCGGCCACTTCTCGGGTACGGGATGGGGCACGGCCCGCTGGGTCGTGACCGTCCTCGCGGTCGTCGTCCTCCTCGCCGCCACGGCCGTCGCCCTCGTCGTCGCCCGGGCCCGCCCGGCCGCCACGCCGACGGTGGAGCTGGCCGAGGCCGCGGCCCCCGACCTGTACCGGCTCGTGCGGGACCTGGCCGACCGGCTCGGCGTCCCGGCGCCCGCCGCGATAGCCCTGACCCCGGACTGCGACAGCTGGCTGGAGGACCGTACGCACCGCGCCCACCGCACGCACCACGCGGGCGGCGGGACCGGCGGCGCCCCCGTCCTGGTCATAGGCTCGCCCTTCCTCTGGTGGATGCGCGTCGGCGAACTGCGGGCGGTCCTCGCCCCCGTCGTCGCCGGCACGGGACCGGCCGCCCACCCCGACATAGCCGCCGCCCGCCGCTTCGTCCGCGGCCTGGACGCCGCGATCGCCGTGCCCCGGACGCCCGGCCTCGACCCGGTCCGCCGCCTCGGCGCCCGGGGCGTCGGGCAGGTCGCCCGCGTCCTGCTGCGCGCCTGTCGCGGACACGCGGCCGAGATGGAGCGCGGGGTCGCCGCCGCGGGCTCGGAGCGCGCCCAGGAGGTCGACTACGGCGTACGGATCGTGGCGCAGGAGCAGGTCGGCCTGGCCTACGCGGGCTGGGACCGCCTCCTGACCCGGGTCGCGCTGCCCGCCTGGCGCATGGGCCGCTGGCCCGTCAAGCTCGACGCGGGCGTGGTCTCCGCCCTGACCGAGCTGTCCCGCCGCGACCGGCTCGCGGACGGCTTCTCCTCGCGGCTCGGCGAACGGCCGGCCTGCGACCTCCTGGAGGAGCCCGGCGCGGTGGACGAGGCCGCCTCGCTGCTCGCCGCCCGCCTCTTCCACGGCGGCCCGGCGGAGCCGGGCCCCGACTGGTCGCCGGTGGAGTGGAGCCAGTACCCGGAAGAGGTCGTGGACCGGAAGTGGCGCACGGACGCGGCCCGGCTCCACCAGGTCCTCGACGGCATCGACGCGGCCGCCGCCGGCCCCGGCGCCCCGCCCCCGACCGACGGCCCGACCCTGACCCGCGTGATCGACCGCTTGACGATGACGGCGCCCGGTCCGGCTGTTGGAGCCACCGCCGAAGCCACCGAAACCCCCATCGAAGCCGCCGCCGATCAGGACGATCACGCCGACCTCGCTGACTCCGCCGACTTCGCTGGCTCCGCCGACCTCGCCGACTTCGACCCTCTCGACGACCTCGACGACGACTCCCCGCCCAACCCCGCCGCCGACGCGCTCGCCGGCGCCCTCAGCGCCCTGCTCGCCCGGGAGGAGGCCGCCCGGGAGGCCCGGGTCGCCGCCGAGAGCGCCCGGGACCGGACGGCGGCCGCCGCCCCGGTCCCGGACCGGGGGGCCACCGCGTACGAGGGCGTCGGCGCGTACGAGGGCGTCAGCGGCCCCGACGGCCCCCTGCCGCTCTTCCCGCTCCAGCCGCCCCGCAGCGGCCGCGACCTGCTCGCCGACCACGTCACCGCGATGGTCTGCTGCGCGGCCGTGGACACCGCCGAGGCGGTTCCCGGACTCGACTGGCTCGACGGGCCCGCCCTGCTCCTCGGGGGCGAGCGGACGACGGACCTCGGCCCCCGCGTCCTCTCCCTCGTGGAGGACGGCGACCCCGAGCCCCTGCGGGACTGGCTCGCGCGCACCGGCGTACGCCCCGAGAAGCCCGTACGGCTCGTCTGACCCACCTCCACCACCGAGGAGCACGCCAGGGGCGCACGCCCCCGGCATAGACCAGGGGCACATGCGGAACCTTGTCTTCCACTCTCGTCAATTCACGACGAACGGTGACGGAGTGCGTGCGTTATGTGATGTGCTGGAGGCCATCACTGACAGAAGCACGAATCCACGGGCACTGACCGGCCGACCGGGGGAGTCGAGGGAGGGGCGCACTATGGGGGCGGATCAGATCAGGCGGTGGGAGTCGGGTGCGCTCGCGCACGCCGTCTCCGATCCCTTCGGCCAGGGCCCGCTGCCCTGGCTGCGCGGCTCGGACAACTACTTCGACGACACCGGCCAGATGGTGCCCTGGTACGCGGACGAGGTCCTGGCCCGGGGCGGCACCGGCGGCCCCCGCACGGCCGACGACGTCCGGCGCCAGATCAAGGGCTTCGCGTCCGACGGCGCCGTCGCGCCGGGCGACTCGATCGACTTCCACGTCACCGTGGACCCGCCGCAGCAGTTCTCGGTCGACATCTACCGGATCGGCCACTACGGCGGGCACGGCGCCGCGAAGATCACCACCAGCCCGCGCCTCTCCGGGATCGTCCAGCCCCCTCCGCTCATCGTCGACCGCACGGTCTCCTGCCACCACTGGTGGCAGTCCTGGCGGCTCCAGGTCCCCAGCTACTGGGCGATCGGCGCGTACGTGGCCGTCCTCACCACCGCCGACGGGCACCGTTCCCACGTCCCCTTCACGGTCCGCGACGACCACCCGGCGGACCTGCTCCTCGTCCTCCCGGACGTGACCTGGCAGGCGTACAACCTCTACCCGGAGGACGGGCGGACCGGCGCCAGCCTCTACCACGCCTGGGACGCGGACGGCCGGCTGCTCGGCGAGGAGGACGCGGCCGTCACCGTCTCCTTCGACCGCCCCTACGCGGGCGCGGGGCTGCCGCTGCACGTCGGGCACGCCTACGACTTCATCCGCTGGGCCGAGCGCTACGGATACGACCTGGCGTACGCCGAGACCCGCGACCTGCACGCGGGCCGCGTCGACCCGGGCCGCTACCGGGGCCTGGTCTTCCCCGGCCACGACGAGTACTGGTCGGCGTCGATGCGCCGGGCCGCCGAACGCGCCCGTGACCAGGGCACCTCGCTCGTCTTCCTCTCCGCCAACACCATGTACTGGCAGGTGGAGCTGGGCCCCTCGGCCTCCGGGGTGCCCGACCGCCTCCTCACCTGTCGCAAGCGCCAGGGACCCGGCCGGCCCTCGCTCTGGCGCGAGGTCGACCGGCCCGAGCAGCAGCTCCTCGGCATCCAGTACGCGGGCCGGGTGCCCGAACCGCACCCGATGGTCGTGCGGAACGCCGAGCACTGGCTCTGGGAGGCCACCGGCGCCGGGGACGGCGACGAGATCCCGGGCCTGGTCGCGGGCGAGGCCGACCGGTACTTCCCGCGCACCGCGCTCCCCGAGCACGAGAGCCGCATCCTGCTCGCCCACTCGCCCTACCGGGACGGCGACGGGATGCTGCGCCACCAGGAGACCTCGCTCTACCGGGCCCCGTCCGGCGCCTGGGTCTTCGCCTCCGGCACCTTCGCCTGGTCGCCCGCCCTCGACCGGCCCGGCCACGTGGACTCCCGGATCCAGCGCGCCACCGCGAACCTCCTCGACCGCATCTGCAAGAGGGACTGACCGGATACCGACCGGGTACGGGGGAGGGACCGGGGGTCCGTACGGAGAGGCCGCCCGCCGGTGATCCGCGCAGGTGCGAGAGAATCGAAGCGCTCCTGGATCAACCTACGCGGAGGAACCGTGTCCGGATTCGTAGAAAAGCCCGAGCCCGTCCAGGTCCCGGGCCTCACCCATCTCCACACGGGCAAGGTGCGCGACCTGTACCGGAACGAGGCCGGTGACCTCGTGATGGTGGCGAGCGACCGCCTGTCCGCGTACGACTGGGTCCTGCCCACCGAGATCCCCGACAAGGGCCGGGTCCTCACCCGGCTCTCCCTGTGGTGGTTCGACCGCCTCTCCGACCTGGTCCCGCACCACGTCCTCTCCACCGAACTGCCGGCCGGCGCCCCCGCCGACTGGGCGGGCCGCACCCTGGTCTGCAAGTCGCTGAACATGGTCCCGGTCGAATGCGTCGCCCGCGGCTACCTCACCGGCTCCGGCCTCGTCGAGTACGACGAGTCCCGCACGGTCTGCGGCCTCGCCCTTCCCGAGGGCCTGAGCGACGGCTCCGAGCTGCCCGCCCCGATCTTCACCCCGGCCACCAAGGCCGCCGTGGGCGACCACGACGAGAACGTGTCGTACGAGGAGGTCGCCCGCCAGGTCGGCGCCGAGACGGCCGCGCTGCTGCGCCAGACGACCCTCGCCGTGTACTCCCGCGCCCGGGACATCGCCCGCGAGCGCGGGATCATCCTGGCCGACACCAAGTTCGAGTTCGGCTTCGAGAGCACCCCGGACGGCGACCGGCTCGTCATCGCCGACGAGGTCCTCACCCCGGACTCCTCGCGCTTCTGGCCGGCCGACCAGTGGCAGCCGGGCCGCGCCCAGCCCTCGTACGACAAGCAGTTCGTGCGCGACTGGCTGACCTCCCCGGCCTCCGGCTGGGACCGCAAGAGCGAGCAGCCGCCGCCGGCGCTCCCGCAGGAGGTCGTGGACGCGACCCGCGCCAAGTACATCGAGGCGTACGAGCTCCTCACCGGCAACACCTGGAGCTAGTACGGGAACGAGAAAACCCCCGGTCGGATCGACCGGGGGCTTCTTCGTGGAGCGGACGACGAGATTCGAACTCGCGACCCTCACCTTGGCAAGGTGATGCTCTACCAACTGAGCCACGTCCGCATGCGCCGTAGCGCGGAGACCACTATACCCAACCTTTCTCCCGCGCGAGACGCACCGCCGCGTGACGGTTCTCGGCACCGACCTTCGCGGCGGCCGACGAGAGGTAGTTCCGGACGGTCCCGGGGGAGAGCGAGGCGCGCCGGGCGATCTCCGCGACGGGGGCTCCGTCGGCGGCGAGTTCGAGCACCTCGGCCTCCCGCACGGTCAGCGGCGAGTCCCCGGACGCTATGGCGTCGGCCGCCAACTCCGGGTCCACGTAACGGTTTCCGGCGTGCACGGTACGGATGAGTTCGGCGAGCCGCTGGGCGCTGACGGTCTTCGGTGCGAAGCCGCGGACGCCCGCGGCGAGGGCCCGCTTCAGGTGCCCGGGACGCCCGTGACTGGTCACGATCATGGCGCGGCACTCGGGGAGTTCGTCCCGCAGGGCAGTGGCGACCATCACACCGTCCAGGCCCGGCATCTGGAGATCGAGCACGGCGACGTCGGGGCGGTGGGCACGGGCCATGGCGAGCGCCTCGGGTCCGGTCGCGGCCTCGGCGACGACCACGAGGTCGTCCTCCAGGGCGAGCAGGGCGGCGAGCGCTCCCCGGATCAGGTGCTCGTCGTCGGCCAGCAGTACGCGTACGGTCACGCGACCGTCTCCTCCTTCTCGTGCGTCCCCCGCTTCTCTTGTCTTCCAGGCCCCCCGTGGCCCTCACGCTTCCCGTACGCCCTGTACTCCTCTTGCTTCCCGGGAGTCTCGGAGTTCTCGCGCCTCTCCGACTTCTCGGGTACGAGGCGTGCCGGGGGTCCGGGTTTTCGCGCGGGTCCGCCCCGCCCCGGGCGGGGCAGCGGGACACGGGCGGTCACGCGGAACGAGTGCGGTGCCGACGGCCCCGCGTCCAGGGTGCCGTCCACCGCGCCGAGCCGCTCCCGCAGCCCGGCGAGTCCGGACCCGGCCCCGCGCCCGCCGTGCCCCGCCCCGCCCGCGGCGCCGGTCGCCCCCGCGCCGGCCGCGGCACCCGCGTCCGCCGCCCCGTCGTTCTCGACGGTGAGCAGCACCGCCCCCGGCTCGGACCGGAGCACGATCGCGCACCGGCGTGCGTCCCCGTGGCGCAGGACGTTCGTCGTGGTCTCCCGGACCACCCAGCCCAGGGCCGACTGCACCTCGGGCGGCAGGTCCAGCGTCGGAGCGTCCACGGCGCAGGCGATCCCGGCGGCCCCGAGGACTCCGCGCGCGCCCTCCAGTTCCACCCGCAGGTCGGCCTCGCGGTAGCCGCGTACGACCTCGCGGACTTCCCGCTGCGACTCCTGCGCGATCCGCTGGACCTCCACCATCTGGTCCACCGCCTCCGGGCGTCCGCGCCGGGAGAGCTGCACCGCCAGCTCGCTCTTGAGCGCGATCACCGACAGGTTCCGCCCCATGACGTCGTGCAGGTCCCGCCCGAAGCGGAGCCGCTCCTCGGCGACGGCCAGCCGGGCCTTGAGGTCCCGGGAACGCTCCAGCTCCTGCACGATCCGGAGCAGCCAGGAGGAGAATCCGCTGGTCACGGAGATGAAGACGCCACCGATGAGTATGCCGACGGCGGAACCGGCCGCCATGTCCAACCCGTTGCCGACCGCCGCCATCGGGGCTCCGGTGGCGAAGGCGGTACCGAGCACCGCGTACGCCATGTGCCGCACCGGACCGAGGCAGAGGACGAGCGCGCAGAGCGTGAAGATCGAGGTCCCCGCGAGGATGCCCACGTTGACTCCCGGCTCGGGCAGCGCCCCGCCCGCCCACAGGAGGTTCAGGGCGAGGTCGACGCCGAAGGTGGTGCCGGCCACCGTGACGGCGAGT
Source organism: Streptomyces cinereoruber (assembly GCF_009299385.1). Taxonomy (NCBI): domain Bacteria; kingdom Bacillati; phylum Actinomycetota; class Actinomycetes; order Kitasatosporales; family Streptomycetaceae; genus Streptomyces; species Streptomyces cinereoruber. The sequence continues at coordinate 4,109,386 of NZ_CP023693.1, forward strand.
CGGACCGGCCGCTCCCGCTTCCCGGTCGTGTGGTCCAGGGCGCGGGAGGCGAGGACCGCGCAGAGCACGGCGTGGACACCGATCCAGAGGAACAGACCGACCGAGGCCTGCACGGGGAGAGGGCCGCGCTCACCGTGGCTGAAGGGGATGCCGCCGAGCACGAACAGCTCGATCGGCACGAAGAGGTGGAAGGTCCACCGTGTGTACAGCTCGACCTTTTCGGCGCTGCTGCGCCCGGACCACCATCCCGTCAGCCTGGACATCAGGCTTCCCCCTCCCGAGCTCTAGCGCCGCGGTTCCCAGCGGAACCACTGGCGGACCGCCCACCCCGTCAGGACGCCCCAGGCCACTGTATTGAGCCCGGCACCCACCAGGCTCTCCGCGTGCGCGGTGCCGAGCCAGCCCGCCCGTACGAACTCCATCACGCCGCTGAGCGGCAGCAGCCCGCAGAGGTCGGCGGCGAGCGGGGGCAGGGCGTCGCGGGGCACGAAGAGGCCCGAGCCGAAGCAGGAGACGAGGAAGAGCGGCAGGGTCGTCAGGCCGGCGCTCTCCACGGAGCGGGTGATCACGGTGGTGAGCGCGGCGAGTCCGGCGAGCAGGACGATCGCGACGGCGACGCCGAGCAGCAGCAGGTCCGGACGGGCGGGGGCGGGCACGTCGAGGACGGCGATACCGCCGGCCGTCAGCACGGCACACTGCGCGAGCGTGATGGCGGTCGCGGGCAGGGCGCAGCCGGTGAGTATCTCCGCGTCGCTCGCCTCGCCGGTCCGCAGCCGCTTGAGGACGAGCTCCTCGCGGCGGGCGACGAGTGCGGAGACGAGGCCCATGTAGGTGACGAGGAGCAGGACCATGCCGGTGCCGCCGATGAGGGTGGCCGCTCCGGCGCCGATCGGCAGGGTCTCCGCGTCGAGCTGGGTGAGCGAGGAGCGCAGCAGGAAGACCATCAGCACCGGCATGAGCAGGGCGATGAAGAGGTTGTTCCGGTTGCGCAGGAGGAGGGTCAGCTCGGCCCGGCCGAGAGCGGTGAGCCGGCCGCGGACGGTGGAGGCGGGCCCGGCGGCCGGGGACGTGGTCGTGGCGGTGCTCATCGGGCGTCGGCCTCCTGCCGGTCGGTACGCGCTGTGGTGTCGTGGGTCTGGACCTTCCCGGCCGGAACGCCTCCCGCCGGAGCGTCCCCTGACCGGGCGTCCCCCGTCAGGACGTCCCCCGGCAGGCCGCCCCCGGACGAGCCGTCGCGCGAGGCGATGTCGAGGAACGCCTCTTCGAGGGAGGCGGAGCGGGCGTCGAGCCCGTCGAGCCGTATGCCGCCCTCCCCGGCCCAGGCGAGGAGCACGGCGAGGTCCTCCTGGAGGTCGCGGGTGCGGATCTCCACGTGGCCGTCGGTCTCGGCGGCCCGCAGGCGCAGCGGGAGCTGCGCGGCCAGAACGCCCTCGGGGAGGGTGAAGCGGATCCGGGCCGGGCGGGCGGCGGTGACCTCGGCCGGCGTGCCGGAGAGCACGATCTCGCCCCGGTGCATGATCGCGAGGCGGTCGGCGAGGGCTTCGACCTCCTCCAGGTAGTGCGTGGTGAGGAGGACGGTGGTGCCGCCGTCCCGCAGCTGCCGGACGAGGTTCCAGGTGTCGCGGCGGCCCTCGGCGTCGAGGCCGGTGGTGGGCTCGTCGAGGAAGAGCACCTCGGGGCGGCCGAGCAGCGCGAGCGCCAGGTCGAGCCGGCGCCGCTCGCCGCCGGAGAGCTGCTTGATCCGGACGCGCTCGCGCCCGGCGAGGCCGGTGGCGGCGAGCGCCTCCCCGACGGGACGGGCACCGCTGGTGCAGCCCGCCCACATTCGTATGGTCTCGGCCACGGTGAGGTCGGAGGGGAAGCCGCCCTCCTGGAGCATGATGCCGATCCGGGGCCGGACGGCGGACCGCTCGCGGTACGGGTCGTGGCCGAGGACGCGGGCGGTGCCGGCGCTGGGGACGGCGAGGCCCTCCAGGAGTTCGACGGTGGAGGTCTTGCCGGCGCCGTTGGTCCCGAGGAGGGCGAAGATCTCGCCCCGTGGAACGGCGAAGGAGATCCCGCGCACGGCCTCGAAGCCGCCGGACCCTCGGCCGGTTCCCCGGCCGGATCCCTCGACGTACGTACGGCGCAGGTCGGTCGCCTCGATCGCAGGTGTCATGTGTCCAGACTCCTGTCGGCCGACGGCCCCCGGCAGTGCGCGCTGTCATGATCCCTTCTGACAAATGTCATGAGGGCGGTGGTCGATAGGGGGGAAGCACGACGAAGGCCCCGGTTCCTGAGAACCGGGGCCTTCGCACTCTGAGCGGACGACGAGATTCGAACTCGCGACCCTCACCTTGGCAAGGTGATGCTCTACCAACTGAGCCACGTCCGCATTGCTCCCGACCAGCTTTCACCGGGCGGTGCGAGCACCACTGTACCTGATCCACAAGAGTGGTCGGTAATGCGATGCAGAGCGGGTGACAGGAATTGCACACTGCGCCTTCCCCCTGGAAGGGGGCTGTTCTGCTACTGAACTACACCCGCACGCTGCTTGGAGTGGGGCCTTCCGGCCTCGCCCCTCGGCGTGATCCAGACTCTAGCCGATCACCTGGGGTGCAATGCAAATCGGTTCGGCCTGCGGTGATGGGCGGGCCGGTCCGCCCGGGGGGCGGGGCCGCCCGGAGAGAGGTCGTCCGGAGAGAGGTCACCCAGAGAGAGACAGTCCGAAGAGGGGGCGCCCGGGGAGAGACCGCCCGGGGAGGGGGGCACCCACGAGCCCGCCGGGGCGCCTCCGCGAGCCCCCGGGCTTCAGCTCGCCTCGCGGAAGGCCTCGTAGACCCGCTTGGGGATCCGGCCCCGGGCGGGCACGTCCATCTTGTTGGACTGGGCCCAGGCGCGGACCGCCGCAGGGTCGGGGGCGAGGTCGGTGTGCGTGTACGTCGCGGCCGCGACCCGGCCCCGGCCACCGCCGACACCGGAACCACCGCCGGCACCGGCACCGGAAGCGCCACCGGCTCCCGCGCCGATCCGCGCGGGGATCTTGCGGCCGGCCGCGAGGTAGGGCGCGAGGGCCTTGCGGAGTTTCTCTGCATTGGCAGCATTCAGGTCGATCTCGTACATCTTCCCGTCGAGGCCGAACGCGACCGTTTCAGCTGCTTCTCCGCCCTCGATGTCATCGGAGAGGGTGACCACCACACGCTGAGCCACGGATATCGGTCCTTTCCTGCGGCTGCCGAGGTCGTAGGGGGCGCTTGTGGCGCCCTTGACGTGCGACGATGCCGACCGTTCGGCTGTGCCGGGACAATGCTGCTTTCTTCTGGAAACCTTTCTACAGCGGCAGGTGTCGCATTGTGAAGCCCTGCCATTTGTTTCAGCGTGTCCCGGTGCAATGCGGTCCGCAATATTTCACGTGAATTTTGCCTTCGAGGGTCGGTCGGGCTGCGGTGGGAGAGAGGGTCGATCACCGGCCTTTTGTAGGATCCTTCAGATCTCTACCCGCGTAGAATTTGGAGGCAGGTACGCTGAAGGAACCGCCCACGCAACACACCACCGGGAGTGCCAGTGGCACGCGTCGTAGTCGACGTCATGCTCAAGCCGGAGATCCTCGACCCCCAGGGGCAGGCGGTGCAGCGTGCACTGCCCCGCCTGGGATTCGCCGGAATCGCCGACGTCCGTCAGGGGAAGCGCTTCGAGCTGGAGGTGGAGGGGCCGGTCGACGACGCCGCCCTCGCCCGCATCCACGAGATGGCCGAAACCTTCCTCGCCAACACCGTGATCGAGGACTTCACCGTGAAGGTGGAGTCCACGGAGACCGCCGGGGCCTCGTCGTGACCGCACGCATCGGCGTCGTCACGTTCCCCGGAACGCTCGACGACCAGGACGCGCTGCGTGCCGCCCGCCTGGCGGGCGCCGAGCCCGTCTCGCTATGGCACCGGGACAAGGACCTCAAGCAGGTCGACGCCGTGGTCCTGGCCGGCGGCTTCTCCTACGGCGACTACCTGCGGGCCGGAGCCATCTCCCGCTTCTCGCCGGTGATGGAGACGATCATCGAGCAGGCGAAGGCGGGCATGCCCGTCCTCGGCATCTGCAACGGCTTCCAGATCCTCACCGAGGCCCATCTGCTGCCGGGCGCGATGCTGCGCAACAACCACCTCCACTTCATCTGCCGCGACCAGAAGCTGCGGGTGGAGAACGCGGAGACCGCCTGGACCTCGGACTACACCGAGGGCCAGGAGATCGAGGTCCCGCTCAAGAACATGGACGGCCGGTACGTCGCCGACGAGCGCGTGCTCGACGAGCTGGAGGCCGAGGGCCGGGTGGCCTTCCGCTACCTGGACGTCAACCCCAACGGCTCGCTCCGCGACATCGCGGGCATCACCAACGCCGCCGGCAACGTGGTCGGCCTCATGCCGCACCCCGAGCACGCCGTCGAGCCGCTGATCGGCACCGGCAAGACGGACGGTCTCGGTTTCTTCACCTCGATCCTCAAGAAGCTGGTCAACGCCTGATGAGCCTCGACACCGTCAAGCACGCGAGCGAGACGCCGGACAGCGAGCAGCCCTGGAAGGAGCTCGGCCTCAAGGAGGACGAGTACGCGCGCATCCGCGAGATCCTCGGCCGCCGTCCCACCGGCGCCGAGCTCGCCATGTACTCCGTCATGTGGTCGGAGCACTGCTCGTACAAGAGCAGCAAGGTCCACCTGAAGCAGTTCGGCGAGAAGGTCCCCGCCAACGACGCCATGCTCGTCGGCATCGGCGAGAACGCGGGCGTCGTGGACGTCGGCCAGGGGTACGCGGTCACCTTCAAGGTCGAGTCGCACAACCACCCCTCGTACATCGAGCCCTACCAGGGCGCGGCCACCGGCGTGGGCGGCATCGTCCGCGACATCCTCGCCATGGGCGCCCGCCCGGTCGCGGTCGTCGACCCGCTGCGGTTCGGCGCGGCCGACCACCCCGACACCAAGCGCGTGCTGCCCGGTGTCGTCGCCGGCATCGGCGGCTACGGCAACTGTCTGGGCCTGCCCAACATCGGCGGCGAGGTCGTCTTCGACTCCTGCTACCAGGGCAACCCGCTGGTCAACGCCGGCTGCATCGGCGTGATGAAGCACGAGGACATCCACCTCGCCAAGGCTTCCGGCGCCGGCAACAAGGTGATCCTGTACGGCGCCCGCACGGGCGGCGACGGCATCGGCGGCGTCTCGGTCCTCGCGTCCGAGACCTTCGACGACACGAAGCCGACCAAGCGCCCCGCCGTCCAGGTCGGCGACCCGTTCCAGGAGAAGCTCCTCATCGAGTGCACCCTGGAGATCTTCGCGGAGAAGCTGGTCGCGGGCATCCAGGACCTCGGCGGCGCCGGGCTCTCCTGCGCCACCTCCGAGCTGGCCTCCGCCGGTTCCGGCGGCATGCGGGTCGACCTCGACCGCGTGCACCTGCGCGACGCGACGCTCTCGCCCGAGGAGATCCTCATGAGCGAGTCGCAGGAGCGCATGTGCGCGATCGTCGAGCCCGGCAAGGTCGACCGCTTCCTGGAGATCTGCGAGAAGTGGGACGTCATCGCCACCGTCATCGGTGAGGTGACCGAGGGCGAGCGCCTGGAGATCTTCTGGCACGGCGAGCAGATCGTGGACGTGCCGCCGCGCACGGTCGCCCACGAGGGCCCGGTCTACCAGCGTCCGTTCGCCCGTCCGGAGTGGCAGGACGCGCTCCAGGCCGACGACGCCGGCAAGCTGCCCCGGCCGCAGAACGGAGAGGAGCTGAAGGACCAGGTCCTCAGGCTCGTCTCCTCCCCGAACCAGGCCTCGAAGTCCTGGATCACGGACCAGTACGACCGGTTCGTGCAGGGCAACACGGTCCTGGCGCAGCCCGAGGACGCGGGCATGGTCCGCATCGACGAGGAGACCAACCTCGGCGTGGCCATGGCGACCGACGGCAACGGCCGGTACGCGAAGCTCGACCCGTACGCGGGCGCGCAGCTCGCGCTCGCGGAGTCGTACCGCAACGTCGCCGCCTCCGGTGCCAAGCCGCTGGCGATCTCCAACTGCCTGAACTTCGGCTCCCCCGAGGACCCGGACGTGATGTGGCAGTTCGCCGAGGCCACCCGCGGTCTCGCGGACGGCTGCTTCCAGCTCGGCACCCCGGTGACCGGCGGAAACGTCTCGCTCTACAACCAGACCGGTGACGTGGCGATCCACCCGACGCCCGTCGTGGCCGTCCTCGGCGTGATCGACGACGTCAACCGCCGCACCCCGATCGCCTTCGCGGAAGAGGGCCAGCTCCTCTACCTGCTCGGCGACACCAAGGAGGAGTTCGGCGGTTCGGCCTGGTCCGAGGTGATCCACCAGCACCTCGGCGGTCTGCCGCCGGCCGTGGACCTCGACCGCGAGAAGCTGCTCGGCGAGATCCTGATCTCGGCCTCCCGCGACGGCATGATCGACGCGGCGCACGACCTGTCCGACGGCGGTCTCGTGCAGGCGGTCGTCGAGTCCTGCCTGCGCGGCGGCAAGGGCGCGCGCCTGGTCGTCCCGGAGGGCCTGGACGCCTTCACCTTCCTCTTCAGCGAGTCGGCGGGCCGCGCGGTCGTCGCCGTCCCGCGCAGCGAGGAGCTCCGCTTCACCGACATGTGCGGTGCGCGGGGTCTGCCGGCGACCCGGATCGGCGTCGTCGACGGGGACGCCGTCGACGTGCAGGGCGAGTTCGCGCTCTCCCTGGAGGAGCTGCGCGCGGCCCACGAGGCGACGATCCCGGGCCTGCTGGCCTGATCGCCTCTGCGGAGCAGGAGCAGTACGTACGGGAGCCCCCGTCCGGACCTTCGGGTCCGGGCGGGGGCTTCGTCGTTTCTCCTCCGATTCACTCTTGCACGGAGTTACGTAGTTACGTAATCTGTACGCATGGAGATGGAAGAGCGGTTCACCGAGCTGGAGCGGCGCATCGCGGCACTGGAGGGCATGGAGGCCCCCACGCGCCCCGAGACCGCCGGAGGGGACTTCTGGGCCCTGGAGGGGTTCAAGGCCGAGCTGGCCGAGGCGGGGCCGCGGGGCGCCGACGGCGGGGTGCTCTTCACGGGTTCGGTCCGGCTGCCCACCGAGGAGCGGTACGAGTGGCAGTTCGGCGCGTTCACCGAGCGGCTGCTCGACGAGGACTGGGCCGAGACCGCGGACTCCTTCGCCGCCCTCGGCCATCCCGTACGGCTCCGGCTGCTGCGGGAGATACTCGGCGGCCGCCGCACCGCCGCCGAGCTGGCCGAGCTCCCGGAGACGGGCACGACCGGCCAGATCTACCACCACCTGCGCCAACTGACCGGCGCGGGCTGGCTCCACGCGTCCGGGCGCGGCCGCTACGAGGTCCCGGCGGCCCGGGTCGTCCCGCTCCTGGTGGCCTTCACGGCGGCCCGCCCATAGCCCTTCGCCCACAACCGCCGGTTCTCCGACCACAGCCGTCGACCACGATCGTTCAGGGGGAACGCTCATGTTCACGCGCAAGACCGCGGTGGTGCTCCACCGCACGCTCTGGCTGCTGTTCTTCGTCCAGATGGCCGTCTCGTTCACCGTCGGACTGCCCTACTCGTACGCCGTGAGCTGGCTGCCGCTGATCGCCGCCGTGGGGGTCGGGATCGCGCTCGCCCGGCACACCGGCAAGGAGATCGAGGCGGCGGCGCGGCCACCGGTCGAGGTGGACCCGCCGGTCGCCGGCCGCTGGACCGCGCTCAACAGCCCGGCGGACCGGACGCCCAGCCACGGCACCCACCAGTACGGCCAGACGTACGCCATCGACATCGTGGCGGAGGCGGAGGACGGAGAGCGGTCCCGGCCCTCCTTCGCGTGGCTGTGGCCGGTGGCCTGCCGGAGCGAGGAGTTTCCGGCCTTCGACGCCCCGCTGTTCGCGGTCGCCGACGCGACCGTCGTGCACGCCGAGGACGGCCGGCGCGACCACCTCAGCCGCAACTCGCTGCCCGCCTTCCTCTATCTGATGCTCTTCGAGGCCACCGTCCGCGTCCTCGCGGGAGCCCGGCGGGTCGTCGGAAACCACCTGATACTCGACCTCGGGAACGGCACCTACGCGGTGTACGCCCACCTCCGGCGGGGATCGCTCACCGTCCGGGCGGGCGACCGGGTCACGGCCGGCCGGCAGCTCGCCCGGTGCGGAAACTCCGGCAACTCCACCGAACCGCACCTGCACTTCCAGCTCATGAACGGCCCTGACCTGGACACGGCCAGGGGGGTTCCCTTCACCTGGCGCGGTGTCGGAGTGCCGAAGAACAAGGAGACGTTCGAGTCGATACCGGCCGCGCACCCCGGCCCGGCCTGACCCCGGCCCGGCCTGACCCCGGCCCGGCCTGACCCCGCCCGGCCTGACCCTCGCCCAGCCTGACGCCCGCTCGGTCCGACCTCCGCCGACCGTCCTCGTCGCCGACTACCCTCGCCCCATGCCACCGGCCAAGAAGCGCACCCGCAGCTACGACCCGGCCAAGACCCGGGCCGCCGTCCTCACCCAGTTCCGGCACGTACGGGAGGCCGTCGAGGCCTTCACGCCCGGACAGCTCGACGGGCCGACCCGGCTCGGGGAGTGGACCGTACGGGACCTGGCGGCGCACCTCGCATGGATGATCGACTCCGTGCCACAGCTGCTTGCCGCGCCCGCGCCGGCCGCGCGGGAACTGGCCCTGCTCGACTGGCCGTCCAGGACCGCGTCGGCGGCCGAGCGGATCGACGCGCACACGCGCGGGATCGATGCCTCCGACCTGCCCGGGCTCTACGCGCGCGTACAGGGCGACTACGAGGAGGCGGTGACGGGTGCGGCCGACGACCGGCTCCTGCCGCTGAGTTTCGGCGCCATGACCCTCGGGGACTTCCTCGTCACCCGGACCGTCGAACTCGTCGTCCACACCGACGACCTGAACGAGGCGACCGGCGCCGGCATCCCGTACGACCGGCAGGCCCTCGCCGCCTGCACCCGTCTCCTCGCGGACGTGCTCGCGGTGGAGGCGCCGGGCGGGGCGGTCGAGGTGCGGGTCCCGCCGTACGCCGTCGTCCAGTGCGTGGAGGGGCCCCGGCACACCCGGGGCACCCCGCCCAACGTGGTCGAGACGGACCCGCTGACCTGGATCCGGCTCGCGACCGGGCGCACGGGATGGGCGGCGGAGCTGGACGCGGCCCGGGTGAGCGCGAGCGGCGAGCGCGCCGACCTGGCGGACCTGCTGCCCCTGATGGGCTGACGACCGGCCGCCGCGGGTCCGTACAGGTAGGTCCGTACAGGCGGGTCCATACCGGCAAGTCCGTACAGGCAGGTTCGTACAGGTGGGCGGGGCCCGTGGAACCGACTCGTCCGGTCGGCCGTCCCATTTCCATGTCGAAGCCACGAGCACTCGTCGTCCTGGTCCCGCTCCTCCCGGCTCTTCTGCTCACCGCCTGCGGTACGGAAGGAGGTCAAGGCTCCGGATCCGGGGCCGGCACCGTCTCCCCGGACCTCCCGCTCACCGGCACGCACTGGACCGTCGACGAGGTCACCGTCGACGGGAGCACGTCCGACGCCCCGGGCGACGCCCGCGTCGCGTTCGGGAAGGACGGCCGCGTCACGGGGAGCGGCGGCTGCAACACCTTCAACGCCACCGTCGCCGTGAAGGGCGACACCCTCACGGCCTCCCCGGGGCCGATGACCGAGATCGCCTGTTCCGAGGACCGGATGCGGTTCGAGAAGCAGCTGGTCAAGGCCTTCTCCGGGGAGCTCAAGGGCACGCTGGAGAACGACACCCTCACCCTGACCTCGCCCGACGGACGGAACGTGCTCGCGCTCACCGCCGAGCGGCCCGCCCCGCTGCGCGGCACCGCGTGGAAGGTCGAGAGCCTGCTCTCCGGGCAGACCGCGTCCTCCCTGCCCGCCGGCAGCGAGGGCAAGGCGCGGATCGTCCTGGGCGAGGACGGCAAGGTCACCGGAAACCTGGGCTGCAACAACTTCTCCGCGACCGCCAGGACCGACGCCACGACCCTCACCGTCGAGGGCCCGGCGGCCACCACCCGGATGATGTGCACGGGCCCCCAGATGAAGCTGGAGACCAAGCTGTACGAGCTCCTCGACGGGCCGCTCACCTATCGGGTCGACCACCGGACCCTGACGCTCACCGACGCCTCCGGCGAGGGCCTCACCGCCACCGCCGAGCCGGCCGGACGCGCGTAGCGTCCGGGACCGCACTCCCCGCCGATTGCGAACTCCGTCACATCGCGGGCCGGCTCCGGAGCCGGTATGAGCGTCCGCTTTTCGCGGCTCCGGAGCCGGAATCCCTTCCCCTGCCTGGTTTGTAGCCCTCTCCAAGCGCGAGATGATCATTTCGTGCGATCGCACGAGTGGGGCCGACCCCGGATTTCCTCAATTCGGACCAGTGGTCGAGCCCGTCTACACTCGGAAACGTGCCACGTGGTGACGGTCGACTCAATCACGATCTGCTTCCCGGCGAGAAGGGCCCCCAGGACGCTTGCGGCGTCTTCGGTGTCTGGGCTCCGGGTGAAGAGGTCGCAAAGCTCACGTACTTCGGGCTCTACGCCCTCCAGCATCGGGGCCAGGAATCCGCGGGAATCGCGGTCAGCAACGGCTCCCAGATCCTCGTCTTCAAGGACATGGGCCTTGTGTCCCAGGTCTTCGACGAGACCTCTCTCGGTTCCCTCCAAGGTCACATCGCGGTCGGTCACGCCCGCTACTCGACCACCGGGGCCTCCGTGTGGGAGAACGCGCAGCCGACGTTCCGGGCGACCGCCCGCGGCTCGATCGCGCTCGGCCACAACGGCAACCTGGTGAACACGGCGCAGCTCGCCGAGATGGTCGCGGACCTGCCCAAGAAGGAAGGGCGCGCGACCCGGGTCGCCGCCACCAACGACACCGACCTGGTCACCGCGCTCCTCGCGGGCCAGGTGGACGAGGACGGCGAGCCGCTCACCATCGAGCAGGCCGCCGCGAAGGTCCTCCCCGAGGTCCGGGGCGCCTTCTCCCTCGTCTTCATGGACGAGCACACGCTCTACGCGGCCCGCGACCCGCAGGGCATCCGCCCGCTGGTCCTCGGCCGCCTGGAGCGCGGCTGGGTGGTCGCCTCCGAGTCCGCCGCCCTCGACATCTGCGGCGCCAGCTACGTCCGCGAGGTCGAGCCGGGCGAGATGATCGCGATCGACGAGAACGGCATCCGCACCTCTCGATTCGCGGAAGCGAAGCCCAAGGGCTGTGTCTTCGAGTACGTGTACCTGGCCCGCCCGGACACCGACATCGCCGGCCGGAACGTGTACCTCTCCCGCGTGGAGATGGGCCGCCGCCTCGCGAAGGAGGCGCCCGTCGAGGCCGACCTGGTGATAGCGACCCCGGAGTCCGGCACCCCGGCCGCCATCGGCTACGCCGAGGCCTCGGGCATCCCCTTCGGCGCCGGCCTGGTGAAGAACGCCTACGTCGGGCGCACCTTCATCCAGCCCTCCCAGACCATCCGCCAGCTGGGCATCCGGCTGAAGCTGAACCCCCTCAAGGAAGTCATCAAGGGGAAGAGGCTCGTGGTCGTCGACGACTCGATCGTCCGCGGCAACACCCAGCGGGCCCTGGTCCGGATGCTCCGCGAGGCCGGCGCCGCCGAGGTCCACATCCGGATCTCCTCCCCGCCGGTCAAGTGGCCCTGCTTCTTCGGCATCGACTTCGCGACCCGCGCGGAGCTGATCGCCAACGGCATGTCGGTCGAGGAGATCGGCAAGTCGCTGGGCGCGGACTCGCTCTCGTACATCTCCCTGGAGGGGATGATCGAGGCGACCACGATCCAGAAGCCGAACCTCTGCCGCGCCTGCTTCGACGGCGAGTACCCGATGGAGCTGCCGGACCCCGAGCTGCTCGGCAAGCAGCTCCTGGAGACCGAGCTGGCCGCCGGCCCGGCCGCCACCGCGGCCTCCGACGCGCTCCGCCGCCCGTAAGACCGTCCGTAAGACCCCGTCGCAACCGCTGCAACCGCAGTACGACACGAAAGTTCCCAGCATGTCTGAGTCCCTCAGTGCCGAAGGCGGCGCCAGCTACGCGTCCGCGGGCGTCGACATCGAGGCGGGCGACCGCGCGGTCGAGCTGATGAAGGAGTGGGTGAAGAAGACGAAGCGCCCCGAGGTCCTCGGCGGCCTCGGCGGCTTCGCCGGCCTCTTCGACGCCTCCGCCCTCAAGCGCTACGAGCGCCCGCTGCTCGCCTCCGCGACCGACGGCGTCGGCACGAAGGTCGACATCGCCCGCCAGATGGGCGTGTACGACACGATCGGCCACGACCTGGTCGCGATGGTCATGGACGACATCGTCGTCTGCGGCGCCGAACCGCTCTTCATGACCGACTACATCTGCGTGGGCAAGGTCCACCCGGAGCGGGTCGCGGCCATCGTCAAGGGCATCGCCGAGGGCTGCGTCCTGGCCGGCTGCGCCCTGGTCGGCGGCGAGACCGCGGAGCACCCGGGCCTCCTCGGCCCGGACGACTTCGACGTCGCCGGCGCGGGCACGGGCGTCGTGGAGTACGACCGGCTGCTCGGCTCGGACCGCATCCGTACGGGTGACGCGGTCGTCGCCATGGCCTCCTCCGGCCTTCACTCCAACGGGTACTCGCTCGTGCGGCACGTGGTCTTCGACCGTGCCGGCATGGCCCTCGACCAGCGGGTCGACGAGCTCGGCCGGACGCTGGGTGAGGAGCTCCTGGAGCCCACGAAGATCTACTCGCTCGACTGCCTGGCCCTCACCCGGACCACGGACGTCCACGCCTTCAGCCACATCACGGGCGGCGGCCTGGCGGCCAACCTGGCCCGGGTGATCCCGGACGGCCTGCACGCCACCGTGGACCGGTCGACCTGGGCCCCGGGCGCGATCTTCGACCTGGTCGGCAAGGCCGGACAGGTGGAGCGCCTGGAGCTGGAGAAGACCCTGAACATGGGCGTCGGCATGATGGCCGTCGTGCCGGCCGACTCCGTGGACGTGGCCCTGGCGACCCTGGCGGACCGCGGGGTCGAGTCCTGGGTGGCGGGCGAGATCACCGAGCGCGGCGACCGCGCCACCGGCGCCGAGCTGGTCGGGGACTACGCGAGCTGACCGGCCGGAGGACGTACGTCGTCGGGGGTGCCTCCAGGGGCGCCCCCGATCGCCGTCTCCGCCCGCGTCCCGCCTCCGCACGCGATGCGGCCGCGCGGACAGCACAGAAACCCGGCCGGGTGTACCGGACCGGGTTTCGGTGGTTCAGAAGGTCAAGCGCGACGCGAGGAGGATGAAGAGGGACCGGACTGGTCGTCCTCGTCCTCGTCGTCCGTGTTGTAGAGATCCGCGTACTGGGCGTACGGGTCGTCTTCCTCGTCGTCGTCCTCGAACGGCTCGCCATTCGGCGGCTGACTCGAAGTCGAAGCGCCCAGCTCATTGGCCAGACGCGTCAGGTCCGTCCCGCCGCTGCTGTACTTCAGCTGGCGGGCGACCTTGGTCTGCTTGGCCTTTGCCCGGCCGCGCCCCATGGCTCGACCCCCTCGGTGACGGGGCTCGATGGCCCCAGAGTCTTGACACGCGTTCATGATTCGGAGCGGGCTCTCGAAGGAGAGACCGGCCCGTAGGGCTTCAACGGTACCTGTTTCCGTGGGTCTACGGTACGCCGTGCGCATCACATACCCCGGTACAGAACCTTCGAGGTGCCCTTTCCTCGCTGGTCAGTCGCGATTTTAACCTCTTCTGGGGGTACGACCCGCCGACAAGGGTGAGGGAAGTCTCTCCAGCACCCCCGCGGAGGCGGGCCGCCCCCGGCCCGGCTCAGCCGCGCCGCGCCTCCGCCATGCGCTGCTCGGCGATCCGGTCGGCCGCCGCGGCCGGCGGAATCCCGTCTTCCTTCGCACGTGCGAAGATCGCGAGCGTGGTGTCGAAGATCTTCGTGGCCTTCGCCTTGCACCGGTCGAAGTCGAAGCCGTGCAGCTCGTCCGCGACCTGGATCACGCCACCGGCGTTGACCACGTAGTCGGGCGCGTAGAGGATGCCGCGCTCCTCCAGGTCCTTCTCGACGCCGAGGTGGGCGAGCTGGTTGTTGGCCGCGCCGCAGACGATCTTGGCGGTGAGGACCGGGACGGTGTCGTCGTTCAGGGCGCCGCCGAGCGCGCAGGGCGCGTAGACGTCCAGGCCCTCGACGCGGATCAGCGCGTCGGTGTCGGCGACCACCTTCACCTGCGGGTGCTTGTCGGTGATCCGGCGCACCGACTCCTCGCGCACGTCGGTGACGTACACCTCGGCGCCGTCCTCCAGGAGGTGCTCGACGAGGTAGTGGCCGACCTTGCCGACGCCCGCGACGCCGACCTTGCGGCCGCGCAGCGTGGGGTCGCCCCACAGGGTCTGCGCGGAGGCGCGCATGCCCTGGAAGACGCCGAAGGCGGTGAGGACGGAGGAGTCGCCGGCGCCGCCGTTCTCGGGGGAGCGGCCGGTGGTCCACCGGTTCTCGCGGGCGACGACGTCCATGTCGGCGACGTAGGTGCCGACGTCGCAGGCCGTGACGTACCGGCCGCCGAGGGAGGCGACGAAGCGCCCGTAGGCGAGGAGCAGCTCCTCCGTCTTGATCTGCTCGGGGTCGCCGATGATGACGGCCTTGCCGCCGCCGTGGTCGAGACCGGCCAGGGCGTTCTTGTACGACATGCCGCGCGCCAGGTTGAGGGCGTCGGCGATCGCCTCGGCCTCGGTGGCGTACGGGTAGAAGCGGGTGCCGCCGAGGGCGGGGCCCAGGGCGGTGGAGTGGAGGGCGATGACGGCCTTGAGGCCGGTCGCGCGGTCCTGGCAGAGCACGACTTGCTCGTGGCCACCCTGTTCCGAGCGGAAGAGGGTGTGCAGCACGTCTGCGGGATCGACAGGAACGCCGGTCACATCGGTCACGGTGGTGACTCCCAAGTACGAAGCGGCGGTTTCGACCCTCCCTGCGGGTGGGGGAGGGACCAGTTCGGCAAGAGGGTAAGCGCTACCTGGGCGTAGATCAGCCGCAGTGCGCAGGATCACCCCCTCGGGGAGCACCTCCGTGGAAGGATCGCGACATGTCGGTCGCCTCCTCGGTCCTCGTCCCCTACGCGTCCTATCTGCGGGTGTACGAGCCGCTGGCCGCGTTCCCCGAACCGGAGCGGTCCCACTGGGCCCGGTACGCGCGGCGGCCCCGCACCCCGGGGGCGCAGGAGGAGCTGCGCCGGTCGCTCGCGGACCTGCTGCCGACGCCCCCGGTGCCGGTGCCGGTGCACGAGAGCGGCGAGGCCTTCGTCGCGCACCTGGACGGGGTGGTGGTGATCTGCCCGTGGCGGACCCGGCTGCGCGGCTGGCTGGCCCTGGAGGAGCTGGTGGCGGAGGGGTATCCGGGGCCGGTGCTCGACGCGATGCTGCCGCCGGTGGTGCGCGCCCAGGTGGCGGCGGACCACGAGCGCTGGCTGGCGCGGAACCCGGACGCGCGCCCGTGGATCCGTACGGCGGTCTGGCAGGTGCCGGTGCGCTGGTTCGCTCTTTTCGGTGACGAGGACCGGCAGTACGAGCCGGGCGTCCGGAAGGGCGGGGCAGGGGAAGAGGCCGGGGCCGGCGCGGGCCGGGCGCCGGTGCTGCGGTACCGGACGACGATGGCCCAGGCGCGGCGCCGGCTCGCGCGGACCCTGCGGGCGCTGCGGGAGTCGATCGACGACGGTCCCATGACGGAGGGTCTGATCGAGGTGGGGCGCTGGCTGGAGGAGTTCCACCCGCGCGCCCTGGTGGAGCTGGACTTCGGCGGTCTGGTGCACGCGGTGCCGGAGGAGTGGCTGGCGGAGGAACGGTCGGCGGCCCAGCTCGCGGAGGGGATCGCCGCACTGCGGGCGGGGGACGGCGAGGCGGCGGGCGAGGCGTACGGGCGTCTGGCCGAGCGCTGGCGGACCATCAGGGACCTGCGGTTCGCGAACTGACGACCGCTCGGAGTGAGTACGGCCCCTTGGGTCGCAGGGGTACGACTCCCTCGCAGGGGGTACGGGCGTCGGGAATCGGCGACCGTGGCCGGAAGCCGCCGTGCGCGAACTGACACCAGTCGGGCATCTTCGTCAGGTCGGTATCGACAAGACATGTCCGACCGGTGTAAATGATCTTCGAGGTCTCCGGAGCCACCGGCCCCGGGGGCTCCTCCGCGTCCCCTCCCTCCGGTCCACGGGTCCTTCGGCTCCCGCCCGGCGGGGGACGTTGGTCCCGATCCGGGCCTTTGGCTCAAGCGTGACGGACAGCACTTAACGCACCCTTGCGCCGATCACCCATCCTCGTGCCAAAATAGGACAAGGAGTCCGGGGAGGGTTCCTTCCGCCCAACTTTGGGCGGAACGCTCAGCATTGCACTCTATGGGGGGTCTGAGGACTCCTGATCGCCCTGTGACTGATCGTCACAGACGCGTGACTGTCCGTTATGGCATGGTCCATCGACTTCCGCCGCTGATGAACACCTGCGAGGGCAATTCCATCGGTTTGGCCGACGTGGCTGGACGGATGGTGTAGTTGTAGTGCCGAGGACAAGCCGTTCGTCCTATAACCGACTCGGCCCGCTTCTGCCATTTCGGGCAACGCGGGTCAAGGTGCAGAATTTAGAGGAAAGAACCGAGATTGGTTCGGTTCTCCCGAGGAGGCCGCTCATGACCGCTCGCACCCCTGATGCCGAGCCGCTGCTGACCCCTGCCGAGGTCGCCACGATGTTCCGCGTGGACCCGAAGACGGTGACCCGTTGGGCCAAGGCGGGCAAGCTCACGTCCATCCGCACCCTGGGTGGACACCGCCGGTACCGCGAGGCCGAGGTCCGCGCGCTGCTGGCGGGCATTCCGCAGCAGCGCAGCGAGGCCTGAGGTCGCGTGACACCCCGCAGTACCCCGTAACACCGGGCCCTTCCGGATCCCCCAATCCGGTGGCCCACCCCTAGCTCTGCCGGCGAACACCTGCCCCAACAGGTCTTCGTCACATGATCGCGCTGGACTCCGCCGGGTCCAGCGCGATTTTTTGTGTCCGGCGTCACCCGGTGGACGCTGGTGCAATTGCACCGATTAAATCGGACCGGTGTAGGGAGGGTGTAAGTGAAGGGGTTTCTGAAAGACCTTCAGTGACACCCGTCACACGGGCGAACTCTTGCCAAGGTCAAGGCCGCCACTCCGGGCAGGGCGCACGACGCGCCGTCGGTCACGGGTCGGCAGGGCCTTCGTCCTCCACGGCCGGCGCCTGAGCCTGGGCCCGCTCCTCGGCCTCGGAGGTCTCCGAGGTCTCCGGGGCCTCCATGGCGAGCCTCAGCAGGCGGTGGCAGATCACGCAGTGGCGCGTGAGGTGCCCGTACCGCGACGCGGCCGCCAGATGGGCGCGCAGCAGTGCTCGTGTGTCGTGCCGTGCTGCGGACGCCGCGGCCATGCGCGACCACCTCCAGTCGGGCCCCCGATTCCCTGAAGACCGGAGTACCGGCGGGCGCGGGCCCCCGTCAAGACACCGGAACGCAACGAAGGCCCGCATCTCACGATGCGGGCCTTCGTCTTCGAGGCGATCCTGACGGGACTTGAACCCGCGACCTCCACCTTGACAGGGTGGCGAGCTAACCAACTGCTCCACAGGACCTTGCTCGCAGCCCTCTTTCAAGCGGCTGCGAGAGAGACTGTACAGCAGGTCAGCGGGTCCGGTCGAACTCACCGACCGCGAGGACCCGGCTACCGGTCCACGTGGTTCCAGGGCTACGGGCCTACGGGGCCATCGCGTCGATCGCCTTCACGATCCGCTTGTCCGAGACCGGGTACGCCGTCCCCAGGGCGTGCGCGAAGTAACTCACCCGCAGCTCCTCGATCATCCAGCGGATGTCGGTGACCTCGGCCGGCACCGGCCGCCCCTTCGGGAGCTGTTCGAGCAGCCAGGCGTACTCGTCCTGCATCTCCTGGACCTTCTCCATCCGGGTGGTGTCCCGCTGGACCCCGGTCGGCATCTGCTGGAGCCGCCGGTCCACCGCCACCAGGTAGCGCATCAGGTCCGGAAGCCGCTTCAGCCCCGTACGGGTGACGAAACCGGCGGGAACCAGCCAATTCAGCTGCGCCCGCACGTCCTGGAGGTTCGGAAGGAGCGCCGGGCTGCTCGTGGCCTTCAGGCGCCGCTCGCAGGCCTGCCAGGCCGCCAGGATCTGCTGGACCTGGCCCACCGTCCGCACCGTCGTGTCCACCAGGTCCGCGCGGACCTTGTCGTACAGCTTCCGGAAGGACTCCTCGTCCCAGGCCGGGCCGCCGTGGTCCGCGATCAGCTTGTCGGCGGCGGCGGTCGCGCAGTCGTCGAAGAGGGCCTGGATCGAGCCGTGCGGGTTCGAGGACAGGGCCAGCTTCTGCTGGTTGGTCAGCTTGTCCGAGGCGAACTTCGCCGGATTCACCGGGATGTTCAGCATGATCAGCTTCCGGGTGCCCCGCCACATCGCGAGCGCCTGCTCGGCCTCCGTGTCGAAGAGCCGCACGGCCACGGTGTCGCCCTCGTCCACGAGCGCCGGGTACGCCTTGACCGGCTGGCCCGCCCGTCTGGTCTCGAAGACCTTCGTGAGCGTGCCGATCGTCCAGTCCTTCAGACCCGCGCGCTCCAGGGAGGGGCCGGAGCCGTCCGGGCCGCCCGTGGCCGCCGCGGCGGCCTTGGAGAGGGCCTGGCGGGCCTTGGGCCGCAGTTTGAGCCGCAGCGTCTCCAGGTCCTTGGCCTCGGCCAGCTTCCGGCGCCGCTCGTCCACGATCCGGAACGTCACCTTGAGGTGCTCGGGCACCTTCGACCAGTCGAAGTCCTCGGCCGTCAGCGGCACTCCGACCATCCGCTGGAGCTCGCGCGCCAGCGCCGTCGTCAGCGGCTCCTGCACGGGCACGACCGCGTCGAGGAAGCGGCCCGCGAAGTTGGGCGCCGGGACGTAGTGGCGGCGGATCGGCTTCGGCAGGGAGCGGATCAGCTCCGTGACGACCTCCCCCCGCAGGCCCGGGATCTGCCACTCGAAGCCCTCGTCCGTCACCTGGTTGAGCACCTGGAGCGGTATGTGGACGGTCACGCCGTCCGCGTCCGCGCCCGGCTCGAACTGGTACGTCACCCGGAACTTGAGCGGGCCCTGCCGCCACGAGTCCGGGTAGTCGTCCTTGGTGACCGCCCCCGCCTTCTCGTTGATGAGCATCTCGCGCTCGAAGTCGAGGAACTCCGGTTCCTCGTGGCGCTTGTGCTTCCACCAGGAGTCGAAGTGCGCGCCGGAGACGACGTGCTCGGGGACCCGCTTGTCGTAGAAGTCGAAGAGCGTCTCGTCGTCCACCAGGATGTCCCGGCGCCGGGCCCGGTGCTCCAGCTCCTCGACCTCGGTGAGCAGCTTGCGGTTGTCGGCGAAGAACTTGTGGTGGGTGCGCCAGTCGCCCTCGACAAGGGCGTTCCGGATGAACAGGTCCCGGGAGACCTCCGGGTCGATCCGCCCGTAGTTCACCTTCCGGTCGGCGACGATCGGGACGCCGTACAGCGTCACCTTCTCGAACGCCATCACGGCGGCCTGGTCCTTCTCCCAGTGCGGCTCGCTGTACGTCTTCTTCACCAGGTGCTGGGCGAGCGGCTCGATCCACTCGGGCTCGATCCGGGCGTTCACCCGGGCCCAGAGGCGCGAGGTCTCCACCAGCTCGGCGGACATGACGAAGCGCGGGGGCTTCTTGAAGAGCGCGGAGCCGGGGAAGATCGCGAACTTGGCGCTGCGGGCGCCGAGGTAGTCGTTCTTGGCTCCGTCCTTCACGTCCTTGAGACCGATGTGGGACAGCAGACCCGCCAGGAGCGAGACGTGCACGGACTGCTCCGGCGCGTCCTCCTCGTTGAGGTGGATGCCCATCTGCTTGGCGACCGTCCGCAGCTGGGCGTAGATGTCCTGCCACTCGCGGATCCGCAGGAAGTTCAGGTACTCCTGCTTGCACATGCGGCGGAAGGAGCTGGAACCCCGCTCCTTCTGCTGCTCGCGCACGTACCGCCACAGGTTCAGGTACGCGAGGAAGTCGCTCGTCTCGTCCTTGAACCGGGCGTGCTGCTGGTCGGCCTGCGCCTGCTTCTCCGCCGGCCGCTCCCGCGGGTCCTGGATGGAGAGCGCCGCCGCGATCACCATGACCTCGCGGACGCAGCCGTTCCGGTCCGCCTCCAGGACCATCCGGGCGAGCCGGGGGTCCACGGGCAGCTGGGACAGCTTGCGGCCCTGCGGGGTGAGCCGCTTCTTCGGGTCCTTCTCGGCCGGGTCGATCGCGCCCAGCTCCTGGAGGAGCTGCACGCCGTCCCGGATGTTGCGGTGGTCCGGCGGGTCGATGAAGGGGAACTTCTCGATGTCGCCGAGCCCGGCGGCGGTCATCTGGAGGATGACGGAGGCCAGGTTCGTCCGGAGGATCTCGGCGTCCGTGAACTCGGGGCGGGACAGGAAGTCGTCCTCCGAGTACAGCCGGATGCAGATGCCGTCGGACGTACGGCCGCAGCGGCCCTTGCGCTGGTTGGCGCTGGCCTGGCTGACGGGCTCGATCGGCAGCCGCTGCACCTTGGTCCGGTGCGAGTAGCGCGAGATGCGGGCGGTGCCCGGGTCGATCACGTACTTGATGCCGGGGACGGTCAGGGACGTCTCGGCGACGTTGGTGGCGAGGACGATCCGGCGGCCGGGGTGGGGCTGGAAGACGCGGTGCTGCTCGGCGTGCGACAGGCGCGCGTAGAGGGGGAGGACCTCGGTGTTGCGCAGCTTCCGCTTGAGCAGGGCGTCCGCCGTGTCGCGGATCTCGCGCTCGCCGGAGAGGAAGACCAGGATGTCGCCCGGCCCCTCGCCCTGGAGCTCGTCGACGGCGTCGCAGATCGCGGTGATCTGGTCGCGGTCGGACTCCTCCGAGTCCTCTTCGAGGAGGGGCCGGTAGCGCACCTCCACGGGGTACGTGCGGCCGCTGACCTCGACGATCGGGGCGTCCCCGAAGTGGCGGGAGAAGCGCTCCGGGTCGATGGTCGCGGAGGTGATCACGACCTTGAGGTCGGGGCGCTTGGGGAGCAGCTGGGCCAGGTAGCCGAGCAGGAAGTCGATGTTGAGGGACCGCTCGTGGGCCTCGTCGATGATGATCGTGTCGTACGCGCGCAACTCGCGGTCCGTCTGGATCTCGGCGAGCAGGATGCCGTCCGTCATCAGCTTCACGAAGGTCGCCTCGGGGTTCACCTGGTCGGTGAACCGGACCTTCCAGCCGACGGCCTCCCCGAGGGGGGTCTTCAGCTCGTCGGCGACCCGCTCGGCGACCGTGCGGGCGGCGATGCGGCGGGGCTGGGTGTGCCCGATCATGCCCCGGACGCCCCGGCCCAGCTCCATGCAGATCTTCGGGATCTGGGTGGTCTTGCCGGAGCCCGTCTCACCGGCGACGATCACGACCTGGTGGTCGCGTATCGCCTCCAGGATCTCGTCCTTCTTCTGCGAGACGGGGAGCTGTTCGGGGTAGGTGACGGCGGGCACGCGCGCGGCGCGCGCGTCGACGCGTTCCTTGGCCTTGGCCGCCTCTGCGGCGATCTCGTCCAGGACGGCCGCGCGGGCCTCGGGCTTGCGGATGCGGCGGGCGCCTTCGAGACGACGGCCGAGCCGGTGGGAGTCCCGCAGCGAGACCCCGGCCAGGACGGACTGGAGGGCGGCGAAGGAAGTAGACATACGGAATCCAGGATCGCACCTGCGGACGAGAAGCGGCGAACCGATTTACGAGCGGTGCCCCCGGGGGCGGTCGCGCGGGGTGCGTACTATTTCGGGCACGCCGACCGGACCGGAGAGGTTTCGCATGTTCCGCACCACCCGCGCGCCGGCGGCGTTCGCCGCGCTCCTGGGGCTGGTGCTGGGGCTGCTGGTGTGGGGGGTGCCGGGGGAGCGGGCCGCCGCTTCCACCGTTCCCCCGGCTTCCGTGGCCCCCGCGACCCCTGTGGTCTCCATGGTCTCCGCTCCCGGGGCCGCCGTGCCCGGCTGTGATCCGGGGCGTCCCGCCGAGGCGGGGGCCGGCGCCCCCGTCGTACCGCCGCGTGCGCACGGCTTCGCGGAGCTGCTGCCCGTCCTCGCCGCCGACCGGGCGCCGGGCGGGGTCCGGGCCGTGGTCGCGGCCGGTGCCCGGTCGGCGGCGCCGGGGCGGGAGCCGCCCGACCTCGTACCGCCGTCGCCGGTGGAGCTGTCGGTCCTGAGGGTGTAGACGGACGGCCGCCGCCCTTCGCCGTCCTCTTCTTCCTTCCCCTCTTCCAGGAGCGCTTCCGCATGTCCGCATCCACCTCCCCCAAGGCTTCCTCCAAGGCCAAGCCGGTCGCGATCGTCGCCGGAGTGGCGGCCGCCGCCGTGCTGCTCGGCGTCGTCTCGTACACCGCCACCAAGCCCGCGACCCCCGGCGCCTCCGGTTCGTCCTCCGCCGCGGAGGTCTCCGCCGACCCGGCCGCCGGCGTCTATCCCGAGCTGGAGGCGTACGCCCGCCGGGACGCCTCCGACGGGCTCGCCCTGGGCCGGGCCGACGCGCCCGTGGTGCTCATCGAGTACGCCGACTTCAAGTGCGGCTACTGCGGGAAGTTCGCCCGGGACACCGAGCCGGTCCTGGTGGAGAAGTACGTGAAGAACGGGACCCTGCGCATCGAGTGGCGGAACTTCCCGATCTTCGGCGAGGAGTCCGAGGCCGTCGCCCGCGCCTCCTGGGCGGCCGGGCAGCAGGGCCGGTTCTGGGAGTTCCACCGGGCCGCCTACGCGGAGGACGCCAAGGAGAAGGGCTTCGGGAAGGACCGGCTCGCCGCCCTCGCGAAGGAGGCGGGCGTACCCGACGCGGCCCGGTTCGCGAAGGACTCCGAGGGGGCGGAGGCCCGCGCGGCCGTCCGCAGTGACCAGGAGCAGGGGTACGCGCTCGGCGCCAGCTCGACGCCGTCCTTCCTCGTCAACGGGCGCCCGATCGCGGGCGCGCAGCCCCTGGAGACCTTCACGGAGGCGATCGAGGCGGCGGCGAAGACGGCGAAGCGCGCGAAGACGCAGCAGCCTGCGACGCCCTCCGCGTCCGCGACCCCGTCCTCGTCCGGGGCCGGCCGGTGACCTCCGGCATCGGATACTTCGCCGCCTTCCTCGGCGGACTGCTCGCCCTGCTCAGCCCGTGCAGCGCCCTGCTCCTGCCGGCCTTCTTCGCGTATTCCATCGACACGCGCGCGAAGCTGGTCGCCCGGACCGGCATCCTCTACGCGGGCCTGGCGACCACCCTCGTCCCGCTCGGTGCGGCCGGCTCCTTCGCGGGCCGGTTCTTCTACGGCCACCGGGACCTGCTCGTCGCGGTCGGCGGCTGGCTGATCGTGGGGCTCGGCGTCCTCCAGATCCTCGGCCTGGGCTTCACCTCCCGCCGGATCGCGGAGGCGAGCGGCCGCATCCGGCCCACCTCGGCGCTCTCCGTCTACGCCCTGGGCCTGGTCTACGGCCTCGCGGGCTTCTGCGCTGGCCCGATCCTCGGCAGCGTCCTGACGGTGGCGGCGCTGAGCGGCAGCCCGGCGTACGGGGGGCTGCTCCTCGCGGTGTACGCGCTCGGGATGGCGGTGCCGCTGTTCGTCCTGGCGCTGCTCTGGGAGCGGTACGACCTGGGCCGGCGGCGCTGGCTGCGCGGGCGGCCCCTGCGGGTCGGCCGGCTCGCGCTCCACTCGACCTCGGTGCTCTCGGGCCTCTTCTTCGTGGCCCTGGGCACGCTGTTCCTGGTCTTCGACGGGACGACCGCGCTGCCGGGCCTGCTGTCGGTGGACGACTCGTTCGCAGTGGAGGAGCGGGTGGCCTCCCTCGGCCGGGCGGTGCCGGACTGGGCGCTGCTCGCCGCGGTCGTGGCCGTGGTGGCGACGGCGCTCGCGGTGCGGGGCCGGCGGGGGAGCCGTACGGACGGTGGGGACCGTACGGAGGAGCGCGAGGAGGTGTGACGCGTACGGGGGAGGGGCGCGGGCTCCTTCCCCGTACCGCCGCCGCTTTCGTTTACAGAGGGCTTCTCCGGACACGACGAAGGCCCCGTTCTTTCGAACGGGGCCTTCTGCCTGTGGCTGGGGCCGGGGTCGAACCGGCGACCTATCGCTTTTCAGGCGATCGCTCGTACCAACTGAGCTACCCAGCCACGAGACCGTTTCCGGTCTCGGCGATCCTGACGGGACTTGAACCCGCGACCTCCACCTTGACAGGGTGGCGAGCTAACCAACTGCTCCACAGGACCTTGTGGTGTGTCGAGACAAGTCTCGCACACGTTTGAAACGTGCCCCCAACGGGATTCGAACCCGTGCTACCGCCTTGAAAGGGCGGCGTCCTGGGCCACTAGACGATGAGGGCTAGGGGCTCACCTGGGCGCTTCGTCAGCGCGTCGGGGACGTGAGAAGCATATGGGATGCCGGCCGCTATCGCCAAAACGGTTTCCGTCCGGGGGAGAATGGGCGCGTGCTGGAGATGACGCGCGAGGAGTTCGAGGAGCTTGTCGCCGAAGCCCTGGACCGGATCCCGCCGGAGCTGACGCGGCTGATGGACAACGTCGCCGTGTTCGTGGAGGACGAGCCGCCCGCCGACGATCCCGAGCTGCTCGGGCTCTACGAGGGGACGCCGCTGACCGAGCGGGGCGAGTGGTACGCCGGGGTCCTCCCGGACCGGATCACGATCTACCGGGGGCCGACGCTGCGGATGTGCGAGTCGCGCGAGGACGTGGTCGCGGAGACCGAGATCACGGTGGTGCACGAGATCGCCCACCACTTCGGCATCGACGACGAACGACTGCACGCGCTGGGCTACGGCTGACGGGCGCGGCCGTGTGAGCGCGGTCGTGGGAGTGGGCCGTGCGGCGAGTGGGGGCGTACGGCGAGTGGGGCGTGCGGGGGCGCGGGTTCCGTTTCCCTGGCGTGGGGGCCCGTGTCCCTTGCGGGGGCGGGGGAGTTGGGCAGTGCGACGCGTTCCGTTCCTGCCTGTTGTGTCCTGGAGGTGCCCCCGTGCGCCATTTGCCCACCCCGGTGAGATGGGTCGCCACCGTGCTGACCGTCGCGGCCTGCGCCGGCCTGAGCGGCTGTATGAGTGTGAGCGACGACGGGGCGAAGCCGGGGCCCGGCGCGTCCGGGGGGAAGCGGGGCGCGGCGGCCGAGTCCGACGGCGGCGCGGGCCTCCCGGACGGGGGCGGCGGCTCCTGGAACGGCCGGCCGGACGGGGGAGGGCCGGACGTGACGGGGGCGGGCAGGGGCACCCCGGTGCCGAGCGGCTCGCCGTCCGGCGGCGCGCTGCCCACGGAGGGCGCGGCCCCGTCGGGCGTCGGTCCTTCCGGCGGTACGGCGAAGCCGCAGCCGTCCGGCGGCCACGAGGAGCCGGGTGGCGGCGCGGGCGGCAGCGGCGGGGACGGCGGGAACGGGGGCGGGAGCGCGGGCGGCGGAACCGGTGGCGCCGACGGCGGGACGGGAGGGCCGGGCGGCGGGGGCACGCCTGTCCCGGAGCCGACGCAGCCGCCCGTCGAGCCCACGCCGGAGCCGCCGGTTCCGACTCCGGAGCCGACGCCCGAGCCGACCTCGGACCCCACCGATCCGCCGGCCCCGGGCCCCGAGGTCCGGACGGGCGCCGTGCGGGCCGCGGAGGGGGAAGGCGTGGACACGTCCCCGGAACCGATGGCGTCTCCGCAGGTGGGGCCGGTGTGAGGGAGTCCGATTTGCCATAGGTGGGGGAGGGTGCGTATGGTGGTAGATCGTTTGATCCCATTGCCCGGCGCCGACACAGAAGAGCGCCGTGTGGCGCGTACTCTCCCTAGCCGTGGCTGGACCGCATTGAGGCGGTCGATTTGCGTTAACACGGAGTTGACGGGCGCGTGCCGAGACTCCGGAAGGTTTCGCATTTCGCATGTCCATTTTCAGTTCTGACCACGCCGTCATGCCCGAGAACGACGAGATCGTCGAGGCCGCAGAGGCCACCGAGACCGTCGCGATCGACGCCGAGGCCCAGGCCCTGATCGAGGCCGACACCCTCGCCGAGGCCGAGACCGAGTTCCAGGCCGACGACTCCGCCGAGGAGTCCGAGGAGCCCGCCGAGCCCACGATCACCTTCGCGGACCTCGGTCTGCCGGAGGGCGTCGTGCGCAAGCTCGCGCA
Organism: Streptomyces cinereoruber; assembly: GCF_009299385.1. Taxonomy (NCBI): domain Bacteria; kingdom Bacillati; phylum Actinomycetota; class Actinomycetes; order Kitasatosporales; family Streptomycetaceae; genus Streptomyces; species Streptomyces cinereoruber. Next base: position 4,135,427 of record NZ_CP023693.1, read on the forward strand.
GAACGGCGTGACCACCCCCTTCCCGATCCAGGCGGCGACCATCCCGGACGCCCTGGCCGGCAAGGACATCCTCGGCCGCGGCCGCACCGGCTCCGGCAAGACCCTCTCCTTCGGTCTGCCGCTCCTCGCCACCCTGGCGGGCGGCCACACCGACAAGAAGAAGCCCCGCGGCGTCATCCTCACCCCGACCCGTGAGCTCGCGATGCAGGTCGCGGACGCCCTCCAGCCCTACGGCGACGTGCTCGGCCTCAAGATGAAGGTCGTCTGCGGCGGTACGTCCATGGGCAACCAGATCTACGCCCTGGAGCGCGGCGTCGACATCCTCGTCGCCACCCCGGGCCGTCTCCGCGACATCATCAACCGCGGCGCCTGCTCCCTGGAGGCCGTGAAGATCGCGGTCCTCGACGAGGCCGACCAGATGGCCGACCTGGGCTTCCTGCCCGAGGTCACCGAGCTGCTCGACCAGATCCCCGAGGGCGGCCAGCGCCTCCTCTTCTCCGCCACCCTGGAGAACGAGATCGACAGCCTGGTCAAGCGCTACCTGGTGAACCCGGTCACCCACGAGGTCGACCCGTCCGCCGGTGCCGTCACGACCATGACCCACCACGTCCTCGTCGTGAAGCCGAAGGACAAGGCGCCGGTCACCGCCGCGATCGCCGCCCGCAAGGGCCGCACGATCATCTTCGTCCGCACCCAGCTGGGCGCCGACCGCATCGCCGAGCAGCTCCGCGAGTCGGGCGTGAAGGCCGACGCGCTGCACGGCGGCATGACCCAGGGCGCCCGTACGCGGACCCTGGCCGACTTCAAGGACGGTTACGTCAACGCGCTCGTCGCGACCGACGTCGCCGCCCGCGGCATCCACGTCGACGGCATCGACCTGGTCCTGAACGTGGACCCGGCCGGCGACCACAAGGACTACCTGCACCGCTCGGGCCGCACCGCCCGCGCCGGCCGCTCCGGCGTCGTGGTCTCCCTGGCCCTGCCGCACCAGCGCCGCCAGATCTTCCGCCTGATGGAGGACGCGGGCGTCGACGCCTCGCGCCACATCGTCGGCGGAGCCGGCGCCTTCGACCCGGAGGTCGCCGAGATCACCGGCGCCCGTTCGCTGACCGAGGTCCAGGCCGACTCCGCGAACAACTCCGCCAAGCAGGCCGAGCGCGAGGTCGTCGACCTCACCAAGCAGCTGGAGCGCCTCCAGCGCCGGGCCGTCGAGCTCCGCGAGGAGGCCGACCGCCTGGTGGCCCGCGCCGCCCGCGAGCGCGGCGAGGACCCGGAGGCGGCCGTGGCCGAGGTGACCGAGGCCGCAGAGGCCGAGGTCGCGGCGGCGGCCGTCGAGGCCGAGCGCGCCGCGCGCGCCGAGGAGCAGCAGCGCCGCGAGGAGCGCCCGTCCTTCCGCGACGAGCGGGGCAACTTCGAGCGCCGCGACCGCGGCGGCGACCGGGGCGGTGACCGTGGTGGGTTCCGCCGCGACGACCGCGGTGGTGACCGTGGCGGCTTCCGCCGCGACGACCGCCCGTCCGGTGGTTTCCGTCGTGACGACCGTCCGTCGGGCGGTTTCAACCGTGACGACCGTGGTGGCCGTTCCTTCGAGCGTCGTGACAACGACCGTCCGTCCGGTGGTTTCCGTCGTGACGACCGTCCCTCGGGCGGCTTCAACCGCGACGACCGCGGTGGTGACCGTGGCGGCTTCCGCCGCGACGACCGCCCGTCCGGTGGTTTCCGTCGTGACGACCGTCCGTCGGGCGGTTTCAACCGTGACGACCGTGGTGGCCGTTCCTTCGAGCGTCGTGACAACGACCGTCCGTCCGGTGGCTTCCGTCGCGACGACCGTCCGTCGGGCGGTTTCAACCGTGACGACCGCGGCGGCCGTTCCTTCGAGCGTCGTGACGACCGCCCCTCCGGCGGCCACCGCGGCAGCGACCGCCCGTTCAACCGCGACCGTCGCGACGACCGTCCGGCCGGCGGCTTCCGCTCGGGCGGCGACCGCCCGTACGGCCGCCGTGACGACCACCGCGGCTCCGGCCCGGCCGGCGGCTCCTTCCGCCGCGACGACAAGCCGCGCTGGAAGCGCAACGGCTGACACGGCTGATTCCGCGTAGGACCCCGAACAGGGCCCGTACGAGCACTCCGGTGCCTGTACGGGCCCTGTCCCCGTACGGACGTCCCCTCCTCCCGTACGCGCGCCTCCGCGCCCGCCGACCCCTCCGGTCGGCCCGCAGCGCGCCCGGTGTCGGATACCCGATCGGCTCCGGCTGTCTCTCGGGCTATGCTGCACGGGTGTGTTCGTCCACGGGCCGTTAGCTCAATTGGTCAGAGCAGCGGACTTTTAATCCGTTGGTTGTGGGTTCGAGTCCCACACGGCCTACCGACAGCGGGGCGAGGAAACCTCCTCCGACCTGCTACTTGGCGCCTCGACCGGCTTCGGCCGGCCGGGGCGCTTCGTCGTACCCGGACGCGTGCGTGGGCGGATGGCAGACGTTCACCGCTTCGGGAAGCGTCTCGGCCTGGTTCCTGCTCGGGGTGCCGCTAGCCGCCGGCGCGGACCAGACCCGTCTCGTAGGCGAGGATCACCAGTTGGGCGCGGTCGCGGACGCCGAGCTTGGCGATCGCGCGGGTGACGTGGGTCTTGGCGGTGAGCGGGCTGATGAAGAGCTGTGAGGCGATCTGGTCGTTGGACAGGCCGGTCGCGATCAGACGGGTCACTTCGAGTTCCCGCGCGGTGAGCACGGCGAGTTGTCCGGCGGTGTCGGTGGGGGCTGCCGGACGGTGTGCGAACTGCTCGATCACCCGCCGGGTCGCGCTCGGCGAGAGCAGCGCGTCGCCGGCCGCCACCGCTCGGACGGCCTGGCGCAGGTCGTCCGGTTCGATCTCCTTGGTGAGGAAGCCGCTCGCGCCCGCGCGCAGGGCCGCGAAGACGTACTCGTCGGTCTCGAAGGTGGTGAGGACGATGACCCGGCAGGCCGTCAGTTCGGGGTCCTCGACGATCGTCCGGGTGGCGGTGAGACCGTCCGTGCCGGGCATGCGGATGTCCATGAGAACGACGTCGGGGCGGACGGCGCGGGCCGTACGGACCGCCTCGTCGCCCGTGCCCGCCTCGCCGACGACCTCGACGTCCTCGGCACGGGCGAGGAGGCTGCCGAATCCCGCCCGTACCAGGGCCTGGTCGTCGGCGAGGAGCACCTTGATCGTCATGGGCGGAAGCCTGGCACAGGGATGGCGGCCCGCACGACCCATCCGTCGCCCTTGCCGTGCGGTCCGGCGGAGAAGTCGCCCCCGAGCGCCCGGACCCGTTCGTCCATCCCGCGCATCCCGTGCCCGGTGGCCCCCGGCGTCCGCGCCGAGGCCCGGCCGTCGTCGGTGACGCTCACCTCCACCCGTCCGCCGCCGCACCGGACGGTGACGTCGGCTCGTGACGCCGCTGCGTGACGGACCGTGTTGGTGAGGGCCTCCTGGACGATCCGGTGGACGGCGAGGGAGACCGGTGCGGGGACGGAGGCGAGGTCGCCGGCCGTCTCCAGCCGGATGTCCAGCTCCGCCGACCGCATCCGGTCGACGAGCACCGCGACCTCCGGGACCCCGGCCGCGGGGTCTTCCGGGACCTCCCCCGGCGCGCGCAGCACGTGGACGAGCGCGCGGAGGTCCCGTACGGCCTCGCCGCGGACCTGCTGGGCGGTGGTGAGCGCGGCCCGCGCCTCCTCCGGCGAGTCGTGCAGGGCCTCGGCCGCGACCCGGAGCTGGATCCCGACGACGGTGAGGGTGTGCCCGACGACGTCGTGCAGTTCGCGGGCGATGTCCAGGCGGGCCTCCGCGATCCGCCGGCCTGCCTCCAGGTCCCGCTCCCGGGCGACCCGTAGCAGGCGCTCGTCGAGTTCGGCGCGCCAGCGGAGGCGGTTGCGGTAGGCGGTCGCGGCGGCGAGGAGCACCGCCAGCCACAGGGCCTCGGCGCCCAGGGAGACGAGGGCCTCGCGCGGGGTGGCACCGCCGACCGCCGTCTCCCAGGTCGCGGCGAAGGCCAGTTCCGCCAGGCCGACACCGGCTGCCCACGGCAGACCGGGGCGGCCGGGCCGGTCGTCGGCGGCCAAGGTGGCGTACGCGACGGAGACCGGCCACACCCAGCCGGCATCGGTGAGTCCGGAGGTGCGGAACACGATGACGGCCTGCACGCTCAGCAGCAGCACGGCGAGCGGCCACCGGCAACGCCCCAGAAGAAGCAGGCCCAGCCACAGGGAGAGCGACAGGGCTCCCGCGGCTTCCAGCCGGCCGCCGAGCCGGGCGGTGTTGGCCAGGACGGCGACGGCGGTGCCGACCGCGAGGAGCCCGTCGATGAGCCGTACCGCTCGGGGACCGGCAGGGGCGGGGACGGCAGGTCGGTCCATGCGCCGATCATGCACGACGGTTCCGCCCCTGTCCGTTGCGGGGGCCCGCCGCGACCAGGGCGAGCGCGACCCACCCCAAGTCGGCGGCGAGTACCAGGCGTTCGACGAGTCCGACGAGCGTGGGGGCGCCGCCCAGTCCCAACGACGGGCCGCCGTCCATCACGTCGACCAGGAAGACGGCGAGCGCCGCCGTGGCCGTGACCGAAGCCGTGGTGAGGGCGTTCAGCGCCGTGCGCAGGCCGGGCCGCCGCGCCACGAGCGTCCTGCGGAGCAGTACGGCGGCGGTCGGAAGGGCGGCGAAGGCCAGGAAGGCGGCGTTGCCGTGGACGAGTTCGGAGAGGGACGGACGTCTCCAGTGGCCGGGCGGGTCCGCCGGGAAGAGGCCCGCGACCAGGATGCCGGCCGTCCACACCACGAGCGCGGCCCGCCCCGCCCGTCGGGTCCCGGCACCCAGCCGTACCGCGAGGACGGCGGAGGCGGCGCCGACAGCCAGCAGCGCCGCCGGGAGCAGCCAGCCGGCCGTGCCGTGTACGTACCGGCTGAGGGTCTCGCTCACCAGGTCGTACCGGGGGTTGAGCGTCTCCACCGCCACCATCGCCAGGGCCCCCGTGCCGATCAGGGTGAGCGGAGCCCGTACCCCTGCTGCCGGAGCCGTGTTCGTCGCCGTCATGCCGTCCTCCTCGGTGTCGTTCCGGTGTTCCAGAACCTAGGGAGGGAGTGGGGGCGGCCGCGTCGTCCCGATGCGGACATCCGGTCGTACACCGGACGGTGTCGTCAGCCGGGCCGGCTGCACCGTTCGGTGTACGCGCCGGGGCAGCCGGGGCGCCATCGGCACTGTCGCCCCGTAGGCGTCGGTCGTGCCTTCGTGAGCTTCGCCGCCGGGTGTGTCCCGGTGAGTGTGCGGCCACGGTTGCCGGCGACCCGAAAAAGATTCGTCCGCAGAGAACGGTGTCCCTACGCTTGGCCGGAGCGGGAGTGCGCGCGTTTCCGCAGGTTGCGGTGTTGTGGCAGAGCGGTCCATTGCGATCGCCGTGGGCGAGGTCCCTCCCACGGCGAGTGACGGGGACGGGGCGGACCTGCTCCCATCTGTCTCGCGGGTTCGAATCCCGTCGGCACCGCAACCGACCAGGAGGTGGTGCAACGCACGGATCTGCCGCCTCCGCCACGGCACGGGCGATCCCCGGGACGAGCCTTGCCCCGACCGGTTCCGGCCGGCGGGGCGCTTCGGCGTTCCCGGCCGGGGGGGGGATCGGGGCGGCGGGTCTTCGGTCAGCGGGTTTCCGGTCAGTGGGTTTCCGGGCGGCCGGTTTCCGGGCGGCGGTAGACGCAGACGTTCACGCCGTGGGGGCTGGTCGTGGTGGAGACCGGTTCGAGGGTGCGCAGGACGCCGTCCGCCGGGAAGATCGACTTTCCGCCGCCGAGGAGCACCGGCATGACGACCAGGCGCAGTTCGTCGACCAGGTCCTCGGCCAGGAGCGTGCGGACGAGGGTGGGGCTGCCCAGGACGAGGAGGTCGCCGCCGGGGGCCTCGTGGAGTTCGCGGAGGCCGTCCACGGCCTTGTCGCCGTGGACGAGCCGGGTGTTGTGCCAGCCGAGGTCGGCCTCGCCGAGGGTGTGGGAGACGACGTACTTCGGGAGCGCGTTCATCCGGTCGGCGAAGGGGTCGCCGGCCCGCTCCGGCCAGGCGTTCGCCATCGCCCGCCAGGTGCGGCGGCCGAGGAGCAGGCCGTCCGCCCGCTCCGTCGCCTCGGCGAACGCGCCGCCCACCACCTCCGGGTCGAAGAAGGGGTGCGACCAGCCGCCGTGGGCGAAACCGCCGTCGGTGTCCTCCTCGGGGCCGCCCGGGGCCTGGACGACGCCGTCGAGGCTGATGAACTCGCTGATGACGATGCGCATGGGGTCGGTCCTCTTCCTGGCTCTTGGCTCTTGGGGCTCGGTTGCTCTGGTGGTTCTTGTTTCCTGCGGTCCGGTGCCGGCGCCGGTGCCGATTCCCGGTCGCCGGTGCCGATTCCCGGTCCTGGTGTCGGTCCCGGTTCCCGGTTCGCCGGGAATCCGGGTTTTCCCGGGGGCCGGGGTGCCCGGGCCCTCCGGGTACCCCCCGTGTTCTCCCTGATCCGCCGGTTTTCCCGGGTGCCTTCCCCGCCTCGGGGTAGGAAATCCGCGGGGTACGGGAGGGAGGACGGCCCGGCGGTCGGGAACTCATCGCTGCCGGAAGGTCTTTCCCGCGCGGACCCCTTCCGCCGAACGGCTTCGTCCGGGGCGCGGGGCGCGGAGGGGTGGGGAAAGGTGGAGGCGGAACGTGGAGGTGGGGACGGTGACGGCGAGCGGAACCGGTGGTCCGGCGAAGACGGCCCGGCGGCTGGCGCGCTGCGCGCTGCTCGCGGCGGTGGCCGCGGTCGTGGTGCTGCTGACGGCGCTGGGCGGCGGCGGGGTGCTGATCCTGGTGAGCGGGCTCGCGGGGCTCGCCCTGTCGGCCGTGGGCATCTGGTGGTTCCTCGCCCACCGGGGGCCGCTGCGCCTGCTCGGCGCGCTGCTCGCGGTGGCCGCGCCCGCCGCGGTCCTCACCCTGTACGTCGTCGGGGGCGTCTGGCTGAACGCCCTCGTGGCGCTCGCGCTCTGGGGCGTGGCCCTCTTCTGCTCCCGGTCCGCCCTGCGCCGGCCGGAGGAGGACGGGGGCGGGGTGATGCGGGGCGTGCCCGCGGCCCGGCCCGAGAAGGCCGTCCTGATCATGAACCCGAAGTCCGGCGGCGGAAAGGTCGAGCAGTTCGGGCTCGTCGAGCGGGCCGAGGAGCTGGGCGCCCGGGTGATCCTCCTCGACCCGTCCGCCGACACCGACGTCACCGAACTCGCCCGGCGGGCGGTGGCCGAGGGCGCCGACCTGCTCGGCGTGGCCGGCGGCGACGGCACGCAGGCGCTGGTCGCCGCCGTGGCCGCCGAGCACGACCTGCCGTTCCTCGTCATCTCGGCCGGCACCCGCAACCACTTCGCCATGGACCTCGGCCTCGACCGCACCGACCCGTCGACCTGCCTGAACGCCCTGACCGACGGCGAGGAGCTCCGGGTCGACCTCGGCTCGGTCTCCGGCCGCGCCTTCGTCAACACCGTCTCCTTCGGGGTGTACGCGGACGTGATCCACCACCCCGAGTACCGCGACGCCAAGGCCGGCACCGCCCTCGACGCCCTGCCCGACCTGCTCCAGGGCGGCGAGGGCGACCGCGTCGACGCGGTCGTCGACGGCACCGTGCTCGACGCGCAGCAGGCGCTCCTGGTCAGCAACAATCCGTACGCCACCCCCGATCCGCTCAGTGCCGACCCCGCCCGAAGACCCCGCCTCGACGGGGGTGAGCTCGGCGTGATCGGCGTCCGGGTGGAGGGGGCGATGCAGGCCGCCGAGCTGGCGGTACGGGGCACCCAGGCGGCCGCCCTGAACGTCCTGACGGCCCGCAGGGTCGAGGTCACCTGCGACAACGGTGACGGCGCCCTCTCCGTCGCCGTCGACGGCGAGGCGCTGGTCCTGCCCGCCCCGGTCGTCTGCGTCCTCCGCCCGCACGCCCTGCGGGTGCTCGTGCCCCGGGACCGGCCGGGCACCACGCCCCCGCGGCCGCCCCTGGACTGGCGGCGCATCACCGAACTCGCCTTCCCCACCCACCACCGACCCCCGAGGAGCGGCGCATGACCCACGACACGCCCACCGAGACCGTCCGAGCCGTGCTGCACGATCTCCGGGCCGTCGACGGTGCCGTGTACGCCGCCGTGGCCGCCACCCCCACGCCCACCCTGGACACGGCCCTGCGCCGGCTCTCCAGGACGGCCGACCACTCCAAGATCTCCTTCTCCGTCGCGGCCGTGCTCGCCCTCTTCCCGGGCCGCCCGCGCCGGGCCGCGCTCGCCGGGGTCGGGGCGATCGGGGTGGCCTCGGCCGCGGCGAACCTGCTGGGCAAGCGGCTCGTGCGCAGACCCCGGCCGGACCGGGAGGCGGCCCGGGTGGTGGCGGGCCGGCACGTCCCCATGCCCGACTCGGCCTCGTTCCCCTCGGGGCACACCGCGTCGGCGGTCGCCTTCGCCACCGCCGTGGGGGTGGTGCTGCCCGCCGCCGCCGCCCCCCTCGGGATCCTGGCGTCGACGGTGGGGTACTCCCGAGTCCACACCGGCGTGCACTATCCGGGCGACGTCGCCGCGGGCGCCGTCCTCGGCGTCGCCAGCGCCGCCGTCTCCCTGACGGCCGGAGCCTCCCTGGCCCGCCGGCGGAGATAGCGACCGGGAGTCCCACCGGAAGCGTTCAGTACGCCGCCCGCGCCAGTTCCTCCTCCGTGAGGCCGAGCGTTGCGAGCCGTTCCGGGTCCGCCAGGATGTGGAGCTCGACGATCCGGTCACCGGCGACCGTGAACACCATGAGGGCGGCCGGGCGCCCGTCGACGACCGACAGGACCGCGGGCTCGCCGTTGGCCACGACCCGCAGCGCCGCCTTGCGGAACCGGGAGTACGCGAGGGCCTGCGCGACGACGGTCTCGGCGCCCCGCACCAGCTTGGAGGCGCCGGCCATGAGCCGCCCGCCGTCCGCGCGCAGCACCACGTCCGGGTCGAGGACCGCGAGGAGGCCGTCGAAGTCGCCGCCGTTCGCGGCGGTCAGGAAGGCGTCCGCGATCTCCCGCCGGCGCCGCGCGTCCGGGGCGGGGCCCGGGGAGGCGTCCCGCACCCGGCGGCGGGCGCGGCTGGCGAGCTGGCGGGTCGCGGCCGGGCTGCGGTCCACGACCTCCGCGATCTCGTCGAAGGAGACGGCGAACATGTCGTGCAGGACGAACGCGAGCCGTTCGGCCGGCGACAGGGTCTCCAGGACGACGAGGAGCGCGAGGCCGACGGACTCGGTGAGCTCGGCCGCGCGCTCGGGGTCGGTGGCGGCCGCGGCGTCGGCGGCCCCACCGACCCGGACCACCGGATCGGGGACGTAGTACTCCAGCGGGGACTCGCGGCGCGAGCCGCGCGAGCGCAGCATGTCCAGGCAGACGCGGCCGACGACCGTCGTCAGCCAGCCGCTGAGGTTCCGCACCTCGCCGACGTCGGCGCGGCTGAGCTTGAGCCAGGTCTCCTGGACGGCGTCCTCGGCCTCGCTCAGCGAGCCCAGCATCCGGTACGCCACCGCCCGCAGGTGCCCCCGGTCGGCGTCGAAGCGCCGGGCCAGGAGTTCCTCGTCGCCGTGCGGGTTCACGTTCATGTCCACCAGGTCCACCGTGCCCATCATGCCCACGTCCACGCTCGCCTCCGTCATGCCTCCATGACGGATCGGAGCCCGTCCATGTGACAGGGGGAGCGGGGCCGGGGTTTCGGTGCATGAGATTCCCGCCGTCCCGGCACGAACGCCCGGGATTCCCCGGCCGGAGCAGCCGACCTCCGTGGTTTCCCCCTTCAGCGGGGTGCCTGTCGGCCCTAGTTTGCTCATCATGACGACGACACCGCAGGTCAACCCCGTACTCCGCACCCCGCCGGCCTCGCCCGCCGCCGCTGCCGCGTACTTCTCCGCGAGCCTCGCCTTCCACGCCGACGTCTCCGACGTGGCCTCCGTCCTCGCCGCCGCGGCGGCCGAGGGCACCGACCCCGGCTTCGTCCTGGTCGACACGCGGTCCACCGCCTCCTGGGACCAGGGGCACGTCCCCGGCGCCGTCCACCTGCCGACCGCGCTGATCCCCGAGCGGGCCGAGGAGCTGCTCGACCGGTCCGTGCCGGTCGTCACGTACTGCTGGGGCCCCGGCTGCAACGGAGCCACCCGCGCCGCGCTCGCCCTCGCGGAGCGGGGCTTCCGGGTCAAGGAGATGCTGGGCGGCTTCGAGTACTGGGTGCGGGAGGGGTTCGCGTACGAGACCTGGGAAGGCCCCGCGGAAAAGGCCGCCGACCCGCTGACGGCCCCGGTCGACACCGGCGACTGCGGCTGCTGAGGCAGACCGTCGGGAGGGCGGCGGAAGGGCCGGTAGGAGGGCCGCCGGGAGGGGCCGAGGAAAACCGATTTCAGGATCGCCCCGGTCATGCCGTAGAGTCGTGTTCACCGACGCGGGGTGGAGCAGCTCGGTAGCTCGCTGGGCTCATAACCCAGAGGTCGCAGGTTCAAATCCTGTCCCCGCTACTCAGTAGCGAACGAAGGCCCGGATCCTCTTGGATCCGGGCCTTCGTCGTTCCCCCGGCGTTTCCGGTTGACCTTGACGCAACGTCAAGATCTAGCGTTCTCGACATGGAGTGGTCGATCCAGGAGATCGCCAAGAAGGCCGGCACCACCAGCCGCACCCTCCGGCACTACGGAGAGCGCGGACTGCTGGAGCCGAGCCGGATCGGCGCGAACGGTTACCGGTACTACGACCAGGCGGCGCTCGTGCGGCTGCAGCGGATCCTGCTGCTGCGCGAGCTGGGGCTCTCGCTGCCCGCCATCGCCGAGGTCCTCGCGGGCCAGCGGGACACCTCCGCCGCCCTGCGCACCCACCTCGCCCTCCTGGAGCAGGAGCGCGAGCGCATCGGACGCCAGATCGCGTCGGTGCGGACCACCCTCCACAAGACGGAGAACGGAGAAGAGCTCATGGCGGACGAAGTGTTCGACGGTTTCGACCACACGCGGTACGAGGAGGAGGTCACCCACCGCTGGGGCCGCGAGGCCTACGAGCAGGGCGACCGGTGGTGGCGCTCGCTGGACGAGGAGCAGAAGCGGGCGTTCATCGAGGAGCAGGCCGGCATCGCCCGCGACTTCGGACGGGCGGCGCGGGACGGCCTGGCCGCCGACAGCGACGAGGTGCAGGCCATCGCGCGGCGCCACGTCGCGTGGCTGTCGACCACCACGACGCCGACCAAGGAGTACGTGGTCGGCCTCGGCCGGATGTACGTCGACGACCCCCGGTTCACCAAGAACTACGACAAGCACGGCGAGGGCACCGCGGTCCTCGTCCGGGACGCGCTGGCGGTCTACGCCGAGCGGAACATGTAGCCGCCGGGCGGCCCCCACCGGCTTCCCGGACGGTCCCGTACGCCGGTCGGCCGTGCGGAGTCGCCGTCCGCCGGGGCGGCGGCCACCCTGGAAGGGCGCGGTACGGGGCCGCGGCCGGGCGGACCGGGCAGGAGAGAACGGTGGGGCACCCCCTAGGAGCGGCGGGCGGCGGGAGACGGGGCGGTGGGGGCCGTCCCGCGTACCGGGGCGCCCGGCGGTTCCTCCGCGCGCTGCCGCCGCTGATCATCGCGGGCGGCGTCCTCTTCGACGTGGCGACCCCCGCCCCGTACACCGCCTCCCCGATGCTCGCCGCCGCCCCGCTGGTCGCCGCGCCCTTCTTCTCCCTGCTCGTCACCCTCCTCACCGGGATCGCCGCCGTCCTCGCCTCGGTCGGCCTCTACCTCTTCAGCGACGACGTCACCCGCGCCCCGGCCGTCGCCGAGACCCTGACCGTGTTCACGGTCTCCGTACTCGCCCTCCTCATCAACAGGGTGGTGCGCCGCAGCGGCGAGCGGCTCGCCTCGGCGCGGGTCATCGCGGAGACCGCGCAGAAGGCGGTGCTGCCGACGCCCGCCGAGCGGATCGGCGGGCTGCGGTGCGCGGCCCGCTACGAGGCGGCGCAGGCGGACGCGTTCATCGGCGGCGACCTCTTCGCCGTGCAGGACACCCCGCACGGGGTGCGGCTCGTGGTCGGGGACGTGCGGGGCAAGGGCCTCGACGCGGTCGAGGCCGTCGCCGTCGTCATCGGGGCCTTCCGGGAGGCGGCCGAGCAGGAACGGACCCTGGAGGGCGTGGCGCAGCGGCTCGAACGGGCGCTGGACCGGGAGGGCACCCGGCGGGACAGCCTCGACGCCGTCGAGGGGTTCACCACCGCCGTCCTGGCCGAGATCCCGCGCTCCGACGGCAGCGGCACCTTCGACGGGTTCGTACGGGTCGTCAACCGGGGGCACCCGTCCCCGCTGATGCTGCACGGGGACGGGCGGGTCGAGTCGGTCGACCCGAGCCGGCCGGCGCTGCCCCTCGGCATGGGGGACCTCGCGTCGTGGCCGGACCGGGCCGAGGCCCGGCCGTACCCGCCGGGCACGACGCTGCTCTTCTACACCGACGGCCTCTCGGAGGCGCGGAACGCGCGGGGCGTCTTCTACGACCCGGCGGAGCGGCTGGCCGGACGGGTCTTCCCGGGCCCGGAGGAGATGCTCGACGCGCTCGTGGACGACGTACGGCTCCACACGGGCGGCGGGGCGACGGACGACATGGCGCTGCTCGCGCTGAACCGCCCGACGGCGGGGCAGCCGGAGCGGCGCCGCACGATGCCGGTGGTGCCGCCCGGCGGGTCCGGATCCCGGCGCTGACCGCCCGCCCGGCCGGCCGGCCGCCCCCCGATCGCCCGATCACCCGGAGGACCCCGTCACCGGGGGTAGTCGAAAGGTCTCCCTGCGATAACAATTGATGAACCGTCAGAAATCGAAGGTTTCGTCGCTCCCGGATCCGGCCTTGCTGAAGGGGGGTCAAGTCGGACCAATCCCTCCCAATTCAATGAACGATCAAGAGGAGCGGCTTGGAATCGGGACCCCCTGTCTATTAACGTTCGATAACGCAGCGCGGTCGTCCCAGCCGTCGCAAGAGACGGCACCGTGCGCACGCGCCGAATCCCGAAAGGGAACCGGGGAACCACCATTTGGGGTGAATCGAGCCCTTCGCACCCGTGCGACCGGGCCCGTAGGAGACCTTCCTGCTCCGAACCCGTCAGCTAACCCGGTAGGCGAGAAGGAAGGAAAGGAGCGCGCCTCCGTGGCGTCCAACACCCCTGCCCCCGAAGCCCCCTTCGACGCTTTCGGCGGCGGTGCGGCCCCCTCCGCCCCGGACACCGAGTGGAACCCCACCGAGGACTCCCTCCGCGACCGGGCCCGCTCCGGCGGTCGGCACCGGGTCGTCAAGCAGCGCTCCAACTTCGCCCGCTCCTCCACCGTCCTCGGCGTCGGCGTCATCGCCGCCGTCGGCGCGGGCGGCCTCGCCACCGCGCAGGACAAGCCCCCGGTCGCCATATCGCTCCCCGACCTCAACCTGCCCGACGCCCACGACCTCCCCGGCGTCGGCGCGCTCCTGCCCGCGCAGGAAGAGCGGGAGACGGTCTCCGCGGACCGCGCCAACCCGAACCCGCTGACCTCCGCCACGTACACCACCGAGGCCGACGAGCGGGCCTCGCGGTCCGGCCAGGTCACGCGGACGAGCCTGACGACGGCGGAAGCCCCGGGCGCCGCCGACGCCGGCGAGGCCCTGCGCGCCCGCATCCTCCAGCAGGCCGAGCAGCAGCAGGCCTCCGCCGACGCCGCCGAGAAGGCCGCGGCGGAGAAGGCGGCCGCCGAGAAGGCCGCCGCCGAGGCGCAGGCCAAGGCCGATGCCGCGGAGAAGGCGGAAGCCGAGGCGAAGGCGAAGGCCGAGGCGGAGGCCAAGGCCAAGGCGGAGGCGGAAGCCAGGGCGAAGGCCGAGGCCGAGCGCCTCGCCAAGCTCGCCGCCAGCTACTCGATGCCCCTCTCCTCGTACTCCCTCACCGCCACCTACATGCAGTCCGGCTCCATGTGGTCCTCCGGCTACCACACGGGCCTCGACTTCGCCGCCCCCACCGGCACCCCGCTCAAGGCGGTCCACGGCGCCACGGTCAAGTCGGCGGGCTGGTCCGGCTCCTACGGCTACCGGATCGTCCTGGAGCTGGAGGACGGCACCGAGATCTGGTACTGCCACCTCTCCTCCATGACGGTCAGCGCCGGCCAGACCGTGGGCACCGGCGAGACGATCGGCCGCGTCGGCGCCACCGGCAACGTCTCCGGCGCCCATCTCCACCTGGAGATCCACCCCGGCGGCGGCGACGGCGTCGACCCGGCGGCCTGGCTGCGCTCCAAGGGCCTGACGGTCTGACCCCTTCCCGGATTCCCGGAAACTTCCTCCCCGGATTCCCGGAAACACGCGGAATAGGCCCGGCGGCGGAGGCCGTTGACCACCCCATGACCTCTCTCCGTACGCTGGGCACGTCCGACCTGCACGTCTTCCCGCTCGCCCTCGGCGGCAACGTCTTCGGCTGGACCGCCGACGAGGCGCAGTCCTTCGCCGTCCTCGACGCCTACGCCGCCGCCGGCGGCAACTTCGTCGACTCCGCCGACGTCTACTCGGCCTGGGCCGAGGGCAACGAGGGCGGCGAGTCCGAGACCGTCATCGGCCGCTGGCTCGCCTCCCGCGGCAACCGCGACGACGTCGTCGTCGCCACCAAGGCCGGCGCCCACCCCCGGTTCAAGGGCCTCTCCGCCCCCACGATCAAGGCCGCCGCCGAGGAGTCCCTGCGCCGCCTCGGCACCGACTACATCGACCTGTACTACACCCACTTCGACGACGAGTCCGTCCCCGTCGAGGAGATCGTCACCGCCCTCGACCAGCTGGTGCGGGACGGCAAGGCACGGGCCGTCGCCGCCTCCAACATCTCCCCGGAGCGGCTCCGCGCCTCCCTCGACTTCGCCGAGGCCGAGGGCCTCGCCCGCTACGTCGCCCTCCAGCCGCACTACAACCTGGTCTCCCGCGAGACCTACGAGGGCCCGCTCCTGGAGACCGCCGAGCGGGCGGGCCTCGCCGCCGTCCCGTACTACGGCCTCGCCTCCGGCTTCCTCACCGGCAAGTACCGTCCCGGCACCGCCGTCGACAGCGCCCGCGCCGCCGGGGCCGGCAAGCACCTCGACACCGAGCGGGGCCGGGCCGTGCTCTCCGCGCTCGACGCGGTCGCCGGGGCGCACGGCGCCGAGCCCGCCACCGTCGCCCTCGCCTGGCTCGCCTCCCGGCCGACGGTCGTCGCGCCGATCGCCTCGGCCCGTACGGTCGAACAGCTCCCGGCCCTGGTCGCCTCCGCCGGCCTGGAACTCACGGAGGAGGAACTGACCCTCCTGACCGAGGCGTCCGAGGCCTCCGAGGTCCAGGGCTGATCGCGGGCCGCTAACTGCGGTACGGGTTGTAACCGCTGTAGTCCAGGTACTGCGGCGGCGTCCACGCCCGGCCCGTCGCCCGCGCCGCGTACGTCAGCGCGGGCGAGGCGACCGTCCTGCGCTGCCACAGGTGGTGCAGCAGCTCCTGCTCGCGGGCCGCGAAGTCGGGCCCGGCGGTACCGCGCCGGGCCCGGTCCCGCAGGAACGCGAGGGTCGTCGCGAAGGACTCGTACTCGTTGACGGCCCGCGCCCCCTGCTTGCCGTACGTCCGGGCGGCGTAGGAGCGGGCGAGCTGCCGGGCCCGCATCGAGGAGAGCGCGAGCGGCTCGGCGGGGGAGAGCCAGCCGGCCGCCGCGTACGCCGGGAGCTCCCCGGAGACCGTACGCAGCTCCCGCTGCCGGCTCCACACCGCGAGCCAGGTCAGCAGGCCGAAGGCCGGCACCATGAGCGCCCCGTACACCGCGAAGAAGATCCAGGGGCCGCCGAAGGTGGCCGAGCCGTTCCAGGCGGCGTGCATGCCCATGGAGAGCAGCAGTCCGGCGAGCGGCAGTAGCACCTTCCGCAGCCGCTTCCCGCGCGGGGCGAGCGCGGCGAAACCGAAGCCGAGGCCGGTGAGCACGGTGAACAGCGGGTGCGCGAACGGCGACATCACGACCCGTACGAAGAAGGTCCCGGCGGTCACCATGCCGATGCCGGCGGCGCCGATCTCCTGGTCCTCGCCGAAGGCGTTGCCGAGGTAGAGGATGTTCTCGGTGAAGGCGAAGCCGGTCGCGGTGAAACCGGCGATCACCACCCCGTCGACGAGCCCGCCGAAGTTCCGGCGCCGGAAGAGGAAGAGCAGCAGGATCGCGGCGGCCTTGGCGCTCTCCTCCACCACCGGGGCGATGACGGTGGCGCCGAGGTGGCCGGCGGAGTCCGGGTCGGCGGTGGCCGTGGCGATCCAGCGGATCGCGAAGGAGTTCGCCAGGATCGCGACGAGCGCGGCGGCGAAGGCGCCCCACGCGAAGGCGAAGAGCAGGTTCTTCCAGGGGCCGGGCTCGACCCGGTCGAGCCAGCGGAACGCCGCCATCAGCAGCGGTACGGGGAGCACGGCGAGGCCCAGGCCGACGAGGAAGCCCTGCGTGCCCGTCTGCTCGCGGACCATCGCCAGGATGACCAGGGCGCATATCGCGAGCACGGTGACCACGCATATCGCCCGGACCAGCCGGCTGCGCCAGAAGGCCCGGCGCGGCCGGTAGCGCCACTGGGACCGGTCGGCCGCGGCGGGGAAGGCCGGTTCCTCGGTGTCCCGGTGGGGGACGGGGGCGGCTTCGGGGCCGTGCGCGGGACCGGCTTCGGCTTCGTGGCCGGGCCGAGGACCGTGCCCGGTTCCGGGGCCGGTTTCGGCGGGGGCGGGCTCAGGGCCGTGCGCGGGCCCGGGTCCGGCTTCGGCGGGGGCGGGGTTCGACACGTGAGCGACCCTAACGACCCGCACGGACAGCGGCGACGTACTTACGGGCCCGCCCTGCCCTCCCCGGCGCTACTTCCTCCGGAAGAGGAGGTCGTGGACGACGTGCCCCTTGTCCAGGCCCTGGCCCTCGAAGCGGGTGACGGGCCGGAAGCCGGGACGGGGCGCGTAGCCGCCGTCGGCCTGCGTGTTCTCGAAGTCCGGGTGCGCGGTGAGGACCTCCAGCATCTGCTCGGCGTACTCCTCCCAGTCGGTGGCGCAGTGCAGCACGCCGCCGGGCTTGAGCCGGGTCGCGAGGAGGCCGAGGAAATCGGGCTGGATCAGCCGCCGCTTGTGGTGGCGGGCCTTGGGCCACGGGTCCGGGAAGTACACCCGGCAGCCGTCGAGGGAGTCGCCGGTGAGCATCTCGCGGAGCAGGATGATCGCGTCGCCGTTGGCGACCCGGACGTTGGTGAGGCCGTTGCGGTCGGCGAGCCCGAGCAGATTGCCCTGGCCGGGGGTGTGCACGTCCACGGCCAGGATGCCGGTGCCGGGGTCGGCGGCCGCCATCTGCGCGGTCGCCTCGCCCATCCCGAAGCCGATCTCCAGGACGACCGGGAGCCCGCCGAACATCTCGTCCAGGTCCAGGACCCGCTTGCCGTCGATGTCGAGGCCCCAGTCGGGCCACCGCTTCAGCATGGCCTCGGCCTGCCCGGCGGTCACCCGGCTGCGCCGGGGCTGGAAGCTCCGGATCCGCCGCTCGTGGTGCGAACCGGCGGGGTCGGGCAGGGGACCCTCCCCGGGGGCGAACATCCGACTGCCCCGCCGCGCGACGGGCTGGGGGGCGGGGTCGGCGACGGGACGCGGGCTGTTCTCAGGCTGCTCAGACACAATGCGGCCGATTCTACGGGTGGGGACGACCGCACGCGGGTACGCGCGGGCGTGCACGGGCCGACGGCTACAGGAACGCCAGCGCCCGCCCCGCCACCTCCCGTCCGATCGGCAGCGAGGCCGTCGCCGCCGGGGAGGGCGCGTTCAGGACGTGGACCGTGCGCGCCGCCTCCCGGATCAGGAAGTCGTCGACGAGCGTCCCGTCCCGCAGCACCGCCTGCGCCCGCACCCCCGGCGCGGCCCGCCGCAGGTCGGACTCCTCCACTACCGGGAGCAGCCGCCGCACCGCCTCCGTGAAGGCCCGCTTCGAGAGCGAGCGGTGCAGCTCGCCCGCCCCGTACCGCCAGTGCTCCCGGGCGATGGCCCACGAGCCGGGCCACGCCAGGGTGGCGCCCAGCTCGCGCGGGCGGACGACGGACCAGCCGTACCCCTCGCGGGCGAGCGCCGGCACCGCGTTCGGCCCGATGTGGACCCCGCCGTCGATGCCCCGCGTCAGGTGCACCCCGAGGAACGGGAACGCCGGGTCCGGCACCGGATAGACCAGGCCCCGCACCAGCGACGGGTCCGCCAGCTCGTAGTACTCGCCCCGGAAGGGGACGATCCGCATACCCGGGTCGTCGCCCGCGAGCCGCGCGACCCGGTCGCAGTGCAGCCCCGCGCAGTTCACCAGGACCCGCGCCCGGACCACCCGCCCGTCCGCCGTCCGCACGGCGACGCCCCAGGGCCGCCGGTCGATCACGGCGGCCTCCGCGCCGTACAGGATCCGCGCTCCGGACGCCTCGGCGAGCCGCTCCGCCACGGCCCCGTAGTCGCAGATCCCGGTCGTGCCGACGTGGATCGCGGCGAGCCCCCGCACCCGCGGCTCGTACTCGCTGATCTGCGCCGGGCCCAGCTCCCGCACCGGGATGCCGTTCTCCCGGCCGCGCTGCACGAGCGCGTGCAGCCGGGGCAGCTCCTCGCGCGCGGTGGCGACGACGAGCTTCCCCGTCACCTCGTACGGAATGCCCCACTCCGCGCAGAACTTGACCATCTCGGCCGCGCCCTCGACCGCGAACCGGGCCTTGAGGGAACCCGGCCGGTAGTAGATGCCGCTGTGGATCACCCCGCTGTTGCGCCCGGTCTGGTGGCGCGCGAGGGCGTGCTCCTTCTCCAGGACCGTGACCCGGGTGCCGGGGGCGGCACGCGTCAGCGCGTACGCCGTCGACAGACCGACGATCCCGCCGCCGATCACCAGCACGTCACAGTCGAACACCGGCCCCACCTCCCACCCCCGATACTGCACTGGCCCACTGACAATCCCGTGAAACCCCGCGCGGCCTCATGAGACGCGGTTCACCCGGAGGCGGGTGTTCATGCGGGGCCGGGGGCCGCCCGGGGCGGGCCTCACGCCGGGGCGGCGAGCAGCGGCCGGGCCCGCTCGCGCAGCTCCATGACGCGCGGCTCGTCCCCGTACGGTTCGAGCCGGTGCAGCAGGTCCCGTACGTACTCGGTCGTCCGCGCCGACGAGATCCGCCCCGCCACCTCCACCGCGCGCGTGCCGGCCGCGCAGGCCGCGTCCAGGTTGCCGGACTCCAGTTCGGCGACGGCGGACACGACGAGCCGCAGGCCGTGCGAGCGGACGAACTCCTCCGTCGGCCGGGACAGCGCCTGCTCGGTGAAGCGGCGCACCTCGCGCGGCATCCGCAGGTCGCGGTAGCACTCGGCGGCGTCGGCGCAGAACCGGTCGTACGAGTAGAAGCCCAGCCAGGTCGGGTCGGAGTCGCCCGCCCGCGACCGCTCCAGCCAGCCCTCGGCGGACTTGAGCGCGGCCGCGGCGGCGGCCCCGTCCCCGGCCTTCGCGTGCGCGCGTGCCTCGACGAGCCGGAAGAAGGACATGGTGCGGGCGGTGGCGAGCCCCCGGTTGCGCTCCAGGGCCGCCTGGGCGAGGTCCACGCCCTCGTCGGCGAAGCCCCGGTAGGTGGCCTGGAGGGACATGGACGCCAGGACGTACCCGCCGAGGGGCACGTCGGCGGCGGCCCGGGCGAGCCGCAGGGCCTGGATGTAGTAGCGCTGGGCGGCCTCCTGCTGCCCGGTGTCGAAGGCCATCCAGCCGGCGAGCCGGGTGAGTTCGGCGGTCGCGCCGAACAGGGCCCGGCCGACCTCGTCCGAGTACGAGCCGAGCAGCAGCGGGGCCGCGTCCACGCGTAAGCACTCGGGGACCATGGACGAGCGCCAGTCCCCGCCGCCGTACTTGGAGTCCCAGCGGCGCGCGTCCTCGGCGGCCTCGCGGAGTTTGGCGACGTCGCTGTGGCCCACGCGCGCGTGCTCCGGCGCGGGCGCCGCCGGGGAGCCGGCCGCCGGGCGCGGGACCTCCCGCTCCACCGACGGGTCGGCCGGGGTTATCAGCCAGCGGGACGTGGGCGTGGCGTACGCGCTCACCGCGAACGACCCGGCGAGCGACTGCCAGATGCCGCCCCCGCCGGCCCGCCGCCCGGCGAGGTCGAGCCGGTACAGATCGGTGGCCGAGCGGACCGCCTCGCCCACGTCGCGCGGGAAGGCGAGGCCCACCTCGGGCGCCGGGTCGGCGTCGGCGAGCCCGATCTCGTGCAGCGGCACGGGCCGGCCGAGCTTCTGCCCGATCGCGGCGGCGATCAGGTGCGGGGCGGCGCCCTGCGGCACCATGCCCTTGGACACCCAGCGGGCGACCGAGGTCTTGTCGTACCGGAGCGTCAACCCCCGCTGCGCGCCGAGGTCGTTGACGCGCCGGGCGAGCCCGGCGTTGCTGATTCCCGCGAGGGCGAGAACCGTGCCGAGCTTTTCGTTCGGCCCGCGTTGCTCCCTGGACATGACGCCACCCCTCGACAGCACAGACGGCTGCCACGACGCCGGGCATAGGCGTGCGGCATTCGTAAGCACAGCGTAGTTCGCCGCATCCCTACCGTTAAGGGGCGGTGTTCCGTATGGCGAGATTGTTGTGTGACCAATCGGCGGGGAGGGCCGTCCGGGTGACGCGTGCTCCGGCCGTGTGGCCGTGCGCCCGGCCGTGCGCTCTCGTCCGGCCGGCGGGGGAGCGCTTCCATCGGTACCGCGTGGGTCGGCCCATTCGGCCGGGGTCGGAGTCCCGGACCAGTGGGCTGGGGGACACCGCCGCCCCATTCCCCGCGGGCGGCGGACGGCGCCGGGAGGCGGAAACGCCTCCCGGTCAGCTGGCGGCCGGTGGAGAACGGGCCGCTCCTGTTTGTGCCCGATCGCTTCCCAAACCTTCCGGCACGGTCGATATTCGGCCGAATGTCGGACGTGCCCAACTGGCCCATGCCAGGGGCGCATTCGGCTTTCGCGCGCGTGCACCCGGACACCGCCCCGTGCGCCGTTGTCATGGCAGCATGTCTCCCACCGAAACGGACGTGGAGGCGCCGATGCGATGGCTGGTGGGCTGGAGCAGTGTCGCCGCGAGCTTCGCAACGACCGGGGGCGCACGGTCGGGAGCGGCGAACGGCCCGTACGGCTCCGGCACGGCGACCGGCCCCGGTCCGTACGGCTCCGGTACGTACAGCCCCGGCCCCGGCTCGTACAACGCCGGCCCGTACGACCCCGATCCCTACAACTCCGACCCGTACGGCTCCGGTACGGCGGCGGCCGAGGGGCGCACGGTGCAACCGGTGGGCGCACAGCTCCTGTGGGGCGGCCCCGACCCGCTCTGGGCGGTCGGCGACTGGCGCCCCGACGAAGTCAGGGTCGTGTCCGTCGACGACCACACCCACATCGCCGTCCTCGGCTGCTGCGCCGCCGGCGACGACGAACTGCGCAGGGGACTGCTCACCGCGCGCGGGGGCGCCCTGCGGCACCTCACGGCCTGGCCGGGAAGCTACACCGCCGTCGTCAGGGCCGGCCGCCGCGTCACCGTCACGGGCGACCTCGCCGGAGCCCGGCCGGTCTTCCACACCCCGTGGCAGGGCGGCACCGCGTACGCCACCGCCGCCCTCCCGCTCGCCGACCTCGTCGAGGCCCAGCTCGATATCGGCCACCTGGGCGCCCTCCTCGCCTGCCCCGAGACCCCGGAGGCGCTGCGCGACTCCACCCCCTACGAGGGCGTCCGCCGGGTGCCGCCCGGCCACGCGCTGATCCTGCGGGAGGGCTCGCGCGAGATCACCGGGTACGAGCAGGTCGCCTCGCTCGCGGTCGCCACCCCCGAGTCCGACCCCCGGCAGGCCGTCGAAGGGGTCAGGGACGCCCTGGTCGAGGCCGTACGGGCCCGGCTCACCGCCCCCCGGCACGCGCCCGAGATGCCGCTGCCCGACCCGGGCCCGGTCCCCGGCATGGGGCCCGCCGACCGGCGCGCCGCCCGGGGCGCGGGCCCGGCGCCCGGCATCGGCGCCGACCTCTCCGGCGGCAGCGCCTCCGGCACCCTCGCCCTCCTGGCGGCCGGGCTCCCGGGCGTCCCCGGCACGATCACGGGCCACGGCACGGGCGCGGGGGAGCGGCTGCTCGCCGTCACCTTCAACGACCTCGCCACGCGCGCGGGTGCGGACCGCGAGGACGAACTGAAGCGGGCCCGGGAGCTGGCCGCCGACCCGCGCCTGCACCACGTGGTCGTCGCGGCCGGAGAGGAGGCCCTGCCGTACGCCTCCCTGGACGGGCCGCTCACCGACGAGCCGGGACCCGCGCTCGTCACCGCCGAACGGCACCGGCGGCGGCTCGCGGGCGGCAGCGCCGACCACTTCACCGGCATGGGCGCCAAGCAGGTCCTGGACGCGCACCCGGCGCGCCTCGCCGACCTCCTGATGGACCGCAGACGCCGCTCCCTGGTGCGCCCCGTGACCGCGCTCGCCAAGGCCTCGGGCCCTTCGGCGGGCGCGCTCCTGGTGCCGCTGACCGTGTACCGGGCGGCCCGCAAGCTGGCCCGCACCCCGTACCGCACGGGCCTGGAGACGGCGGCCCGCCGGGTCCTGGAGGCCAACCGTGCCGCTCCCGACGGCTTCGGCCCCCTGGAGGCGTCCCTCTCCGCCCTCGCCTGGTCGCGCCCGGGCCCGGCGGCGCGCTGGCTGACGGGGGAGGCGCTGGCCGAAGTATCGGTTCGCCTGAACCGGGCGGCGACCCTCCCGTCCTCCGTCCAGCGCCCCGGCGAGGCACGCGCGCGTGCGGCCCTCGCCCGCGCCGCCGCCGACCACCGGGTCCTGGAGCAGGCCGCCGAGATCCGCGGCCAGCGGCTGCACGCCCCCTTCCTCGACAACCAGGTCGTACGGGCCTGCCGCGCCCTCCCCGAATCGCTCCGGGTCCAGCCGGACGCCCGCGCCGGCGTCCTGCGCACGGTCCTGACCGGCGCCGGCGTCCACGACCTGCCGCCCGGCTGGGGCGCCCCCCACCCGGCCGTCCCGGCCGCCGCCGCCCGCGCGGGCCTGCGCGCCGCGCTCCCCCAGCTCCTGGCCCTCTTCGACGCGCCGCTCCTCGCGGACGCGGGCCTGATCGAGGCCCGCACCGTCCGCGAGGCCCTGCGCGCCGCCGCCGACGGCGAACCCGTCCCCCTCGACGGCCTCGCCGACCTCGTCTCCACCGAACTCTGGCTCCGCCGCCTCCTCGCCCGCCGCGGCTCCTGCTGGACCAACACCACGGAACCGCGCGCCCACCGCGCGGTCCAGGGGCCTTTGATCCCGGCGTCGCGGTCGCTGCCGGCGTGACGCTCCGCAGGGCGCGAGAACGCCCTCAAGACGACGGTGGAGCGGCTCCTCGAACTGCGCAGCGCCCGGGAACCCGAAGGGGCACGGGTGGAGCTGATCGAGGGAGAGATCTGCGTCAGCCCACTCGGTGACGGGCGACACCGTCCACAGGCCGGGGGCGCCCGTCCCGATCCCCGCGCCCCTGAACCCCACCCTGGAAACAGCCGAGTTCCGACGCCCGCGGACTCCGGGTCGGGCCCGGGGAAACCCCGAGGCGTCCGCGCGGCACGGCCGCCACAATGAACCGGTGCGGTATCTCATCCTCGGCACCACCGAGGCCCTTCGTCCCGACGGCACCCCCCTCCCCCTCGGCGGTGCCCGGCTGCGCGCGCTCCTCGCCGCGCTCGCGCTGCGCGGCGGACGGCCCGTGTCCGTCGGCGAGCTCGTCGACGACGTGTACGGGGACGCCCCGCCGCAGGACGCGCCCGCCGCCCTCCAGGCCCTGGCCGGCCGCCTCCGCCGGGTCCTCGGCCGGGAGGCCGTCGCCTCCACCCCCGGCCCGGGCTACCGGCTCGCCGCCGGGCCCGACGACATCGACCTGTACGTCTTCGAGCGCCGGACCGCAGAGGCGGGCGCCCGCCTCGACGCCGGCGACCCCGACACCGCCGCCGCCCTCCTCCGGGAGGCCCTCGGCCTCTTCCGCGGCCCCGCCCTCGCCGACCTGCCCGGCCCGGCGGGCGTCCGGCCCGAGGCCCAGCGGCTCGCCGCCCTGCGCCGCCGCGTCGAGGCGGACCTGCGCCGGGGCGCCACCGACGGACTCGTACCGGAACTGACCGAGCTCACCCTCACGTACCCGTACGACGAGGCCTTCCACGCCCACCTCATCCGCGCCCTGCGGGCCGAGGGCCGCCACGCCGACGCCCTCGCCGCGTACGAATCGGCCCGCCGCACCCTCGCGGACGCCCTCGGCACCGACCCCGGCCCCGAACTCACCGCCCTCCACCGCGAACTCCTCACGGGCCTGCCCGCACCGGCCGTACCAGCCGCATCAGCCTCACCGGCCCTGCCGACCGAACCGACTGCGCCGACCGAACCGGTCCCGCTGACCGCATCAGCCCCACCAGCCGCACCGGCCCCATCAGCCGCCCCGACCCCCACCCAAGCCCCCACCGGCAACATCCGTCCCCGCCTCACCTCCTTCGTCGGACGCGAACCCGAGCTCGACGCGCTCCGCACCGACCTGGCCGGTTCCCGCCTCGTCACGCTCACCGGCCCCGGCGGAAGCGGCAAGACGCGGCTCGCAGAAGAGGCCGCGCTGCGGACCGGCGGCTCCGCCGCCTGGATCGCCGAGCTCGCCCCGCTCGACGACCCCGGGGCCGTCCCCGGCGCCGTCCTCTCCGCGCTCCGCCTCCGCGAGACCAGCCTCATCGCCCGCGACGGCGCACCCCTCCAGAACGACCCCACCGCCCACCTCGTGGAGCACCTGGCCGACCGCCCCCTCCTCCTCGTCCTCGACAACTGCGAGCACGTGATCGACGCGGCCGCCGCCCTCGCCGAGACCCTGCTCACCCACTGCCCCCGGCTCCGCGTCCTCGCCACCAGCCGCGAACCCCTCGGCGTCCCCGGCGAGACGGTCCGTCCCGTCGAACCCCTCCCGCCCGACCCGGCCCACCGCCTCTTCGCCGAACGAGCCCGCGCCGTCCACCCCTCCTTCGACCCCACCGGGGACAGCGACGCGGCCGTGGCCGAGATCTGCCGCCGCCTCGACGGCCTCCCGCTCGCCATCGAGCTCGCCGCCGCCCGCCTCCGCCTCCTCGCCCCCCGCCAGATCGCGGACCGCCTCGACGACCGCTTCCGCCTCCTCACCTCCGGCTCCCGCACCGTCCTGCCCCGCCAGCAGACCCTGCGCGCGGTCGTCGACTGGTCCTGGGACCTCCTCGAACCGGACGAGCGCACCCTGCTCCGGCAGGTCTCGGTCTTCGCCGGCGGCTGGGACCTCGCCGCCGCCGAGGCCCTCTCCCCGCACGCCGCCGACACCCTGGGCGCCCTGGTCGACAAGTCCCTCGTCGTCGCCACCCCCACCGAGGACGGCGGGATGCGCTACCGGCTCCTGGAGACCATCCACGAGTACGCGGCCGAGCGCGCCGCCGAGGCCCCCGCCCTGCTCGCCGCCGCCGAAGCCGCCCACACCGCCCGCTTCACCGCCCTCGTGGAGACCGCAGAGCCCCGACTGCGCTCCGGCGAGCAACTGCCCTGGATCGACCGGCTGGAGCGCGAGCTCGACAACATCCGCGCCGCCCTCCACCGCACCCTCATCACCGCCCCCGACGAGACCGCCGCCCTCCGGCTCGTCTTCGCCCTGGGCTGGTTCTGGTGGCTGCGCAACCACCGCTCCGAGGGCCTGGCCTGGACCGAACGCGCGGTCGCCCTCGGCGAGGACCCCGACGACCCGGCCGACCCGCGGTACTGGCCGCGGATGCGCCTGCGGATGCTGCACTTCTTCCTCGCGATCGAGAACCACACCGTCGCGGAGCTCCGCGAAGACCCCGAGACCCTCACCCTGGTCCGCCGGGTGCGGTCCGCGTTCGGGGACGAGCCGGGCCCCGAGGCCGCCCGCTTCCCCGGTCTGCTCTGGCCGTTCACCGAAGCCCTCGTCGGCACCCACGCCGAGGAACCGGACGGGATGCGGCGCCTGCTCGACACCGCCATCGCCAACTGCCGCCGCCACGGCGGGGACTGGGAGGTCGGCGTCACCCTGATGTTCCGTACGCACATGGTCGTCGACATGCCCGGCGGCCTGTCCGGCGTGGACGAGGACCTGGCCGAACTCCGCCGCGTCGCCCGCCGGGTCGGCGACCGCTGGATGGGGGCGCAGATCGCGAGCGCGGCGGCCGAGGCCTGCATGATGCGCGGCCGGTACGAGGAGGCCGGGGCGGACTACGAGGAGGCGCTCCGCCTCGCCCGCGAGGTGGGCGCCCACGCCGAGGCCCCGTTCCTCCTCGCCCGCCTCGCCGAGATCGCCTACCGCCACGGCGACACGGAGACCGCCGACCGGGGTCTCGCCGAGGCCTCGGCGGAGGCCGAGCGCCACCACGTCGGGGACGCCCGGCCCTTCATCGTCTTCCTCCGCGCCGCCATCGCCCTCCACCGGGGCGACATCGGGGCGGCCCGCGCCCACGTGGAGGAGGCGAGCCGCCTGGTCGAGGCCGGGAGCCCGCCACCGCACTTCACGGCCGCGGTCATCGGACTCGCCGCCCGCGTCGAGGCGTACGGGGGCGGGGGCGCCGCGGCCGTCGCCTCCGCCGCGACCGCGCTGCGCGCCGCGCGGGACGCCCGCTGCGCGGACCTCATCGCCGCGACGCTCGGTCAGGGGCTCGCGCTAGCCCTGTCCCGGGCGGACGAACCGGTCCTCGCCGCCACGGTCCTGGCCGCCGTGGACTCCTGGCGCCGCGAACTGCCCCGCTCGGTCCCGGAGCTGGAGGAGGCGGAATCGGTCACGGCCCGCTCGCTCGCGGCCCTCGGCGCGCCGGGCCTCGCCGCCGCCCGGACGGTGGGCGAGGACCTGGACGTCGACGGGGTCCTGTCCCTGGTGAAGGACTCTTCCGGCCCGTGAGGGACTTTCCCGGTCCGTGAAGGACTCTTCCGGTCCGGGCGGCGTCAGGAGCAGCTGATCCGGGACCGCGCCCAGTCGGCGATCGCGGCCCGCCCCAGCGGCCCGGCCTCCTCGACCACGAGCCGGAGCCTGGAGCGCCCGGTGATGTCGACGTGCACCGGGACCGGCGGGTCGCCCGCCTCGATCACGCCGGACCGCCAGAGCCGCTGCCCGTCGCCGTAGACGGAGAAGCGGACGCCGCCGACGCCGAACAGGGCGCTCAGGTCGTCGACGCCGACCATCGCGTCGTAACTCGTGCACTGCCGGTTCAGGTCGATGACCAGCGAGGACGGCGCGTGGACGCTCACCCCGTGCGCGTACCGGGTGCCGCCGACGGACAGGCCCCTGCGCTGCCACATGAAGCCGCTCTCCGCCATGGACACCTCGGGCTTGGTGCCGTCGCCGAAGATCTCGTAGTCCAGCTCGTCGACCGGGTAGACGGCCGGCGGCGCGGGCGGGGGCTTCTCGGGGCTCGGCGTCGGCTTCGGCTTCGGGGCGGGCGTCGGTTTCGGGGTGGGCTTCGGGCTCGCCGGCGGCGTGGGCCTCGGCGTCGGCTCCGGGGCCGGCGGGGCGGGTTCCGGCGTCGGCGCGGGCTTCGAGGTCGGTGCCGGCTTCGGCGTCGGCTTCGGGGCGGGCTTCTCCGGGGCGGGCGCGGTCGTCGGCGCGGGCGCCGGGGCATCGGCCTTCGCGGGCGGGGCCGGCGGTACGGGCTGTGCCGGGGGCGCGGGCTCCTGCGGCGCCACCGGGATGACGACCGGCTGCGAGGGCCGGGGCGCGGCCACGGGCTCCGGGTCCCCGGCCATGGCCCAGACGAGCCCGGCCGCAGCGGCGACGGCCGCGGCCGCGGCGATCCCCACCTTGGCCGGGGTGCCGAGTCCCTCGGCGGCGGCACCGCCCGAGGCGGCGCCCCCCGAGGCCCCGGAGGCGGCGGCCGCCGCACCGACCCCGGCCGCGGCGGCGCTGCCGCCCGCGACGACCCCGGCGGCCTTGAGCGAGTACCCGGCGGCGAACCAGCCGATGACGGCGACCGGCAGCAGCGCGGGGATGCCGGCGTTCACGTGCGCCAGCTCACCGGCGGCGAGCCGGCACTTGGCGCACTCCTCCAGGTGCTTGCGCAGCCCGCGCTCGGCCCGCATCCGCAGCCCGCCGCGCGCGTAGGCGCCGAGCCGGTCCGCGTACCGGGCGCAGTCGCCGCCCGCCGTCAGGGACTGGCTGACGTGGGCCTGGAGGTAGGCCTGCTTGAGCCCTTCGCGGGCCCGGCTGGCGAGCACGGCCGTGGCGTTGGCGGTCAGCCCGAAGAGCGGGGCGACCTCGCTCGGCGACTCCTCCTCGACGGTGGTGTGCCACAGCACGGCCTGCCACCGCTCGGGCAGCGATCGGAAGGCCTGCATGGCGAGCGACTGCTCGGCCTCGTGCATGGCCAGGACGTCC
The DNA here is from genome assembly GCF_009299385.1 of Streptomyces cinereoruber. Classification (NCBI taxonomy): domain Bacteria; kingdom Bacillati; phylum Actinomycetota; class Actinomycetes; order Kitasatosporales; family Streptomycetaceae; genus Streptomyces; species Streptomyces cinereoruber. Next base: position 4,163,762 of record NZ_CP023693.1, read on the forward strand.
GCGCCGAGGTCCATCGTGTCCTGGTCGGAGACCTCGGAGGAGCGGGCGGCCTCCGCCGCGAACACCGCGAAGTCCTCGACGAGGTGTTCCCGCTTCTGCGTCCTGGCCCAGTTCGCGGCGACCCGCCGGACGGTGGTCATGAGGTAGGCGCGCACCGCCTGTTCGGGCCCGGCCCCGCCCCGTACGGCCTGGAGGGTGCGGGCGAACACCTCGGCGGTGAGGTCGTCGGCGGTGTGCGCGTCGCGGCAGCAGGTCTTGGCGTACCGGCGCACGGCCTCGGAGTGGCGGCGGAACAGCTCCTCGTACGCGGAGTCGTCGCCGTCCCGCATGAGCTGCACGAGGTCGGCGTCGGAGGGCGGCAGTTCGAGGGGCGGCGGAAGCACGCCCTCGGCCTCGACGTCCCCCTCGCCCGCGTCCTCCGCGAGGCCGCCCTCCGTGGGACCGGCCTCACCGAACCCGGCCCCGTCGTACGCGCCGGCGCCAGTACCGGACCCGGCCCCGGTGGCCGCCCCCGCGACGACCCCGGCCCCGTCCCCGGCACCCGGCCCGCTGGACTTCCCCTCGCGCTGCTGCGGAACGCTCGCGTCGAGCGCCTCGACCGGATCGACGTACCCGGGCGGCGCTCCTACCCCTCCTGAGGAACCCACCGCTCCCGCAGGACCCGAGGGACCCGCCGCTCCCGAGGGCCCCACCGGCCCGCCCTGGCTAGGCACCTGCCGGGCGGGCAGGCCTCCGGCCTCCGCGGTGCCGCTGTTCCCCAACGGCTCGTCCCGACCCTCACCGCTCATCGCGGAAGCCCCCGTACGCATGCTCAGAACCGAACACCGGCCAAGCCTGCCACAGAGCGCGGGCACGCCGAAGCGCCCCGTCCACATACCACTCGTCCGGGGCGACTTCCCGTATCCGGGCGTAACCGCTCACACGTTCGTGTCATGCTCGTCGGTCCGCCCGGACCACGGATCACACACCCGGCGAGGAGACGACTCCTCCCGGAAGAGCCCGCGGGAAGGTCCCGCCCCTACCGGGAGCGCAGCCCCTCGAGCAGGATGTCCAGGAGCCGCGCCGAAGCCGCCGCCTGCTGCACCGCGTCCGGCAGGGCCGGCGCCGCGGTCGCGATCACGAGCAGGACGTCCGCCACGGTCACGTCCTTCCGCAGCTCACCCGCCTCCCGCGCCCGGTCGACCAGCCGCCCGACGACCTCCAGGAGCTCGGAGGCCCCCGCGTCGTCCCGCTCCTCGGCCGGCACGCCGCGCGGCGCGACCACCCGCGCGTCCGCCTGCCCGTCACCACCCCGCTGGTACGGCACCCGGGCCGCCTCGTCCGCGTCGTCGGCGACGTCCGGCAGCACCGATTCGTCCACGCCCACCCGCAGCACCTGCGGCGGCAGCAGCCGCCCCGCGCCCGAGGCCACCGAGGTCCGCAGGAACCGGGAGAGCGCCGACCACGGCTCCTCCTCCTGGCCCAGCGCGGCCCGCGCCTGCTCGGTCAGCCGCGCGGTCTCCTCCTCGGCTATCCGGCGCACCAGCACGTCCTTGCTGGGGAAGCGCCGGTAGACGGTGCCGACGCCCACGCGCGCGCGACGCGCCACGTCCTCCATCGGAGCCCCGTAGCCGAGCTCGCCGAACACCTCGCGCGCGGCCCGCAGCACGTGCTCCAGATTGCGCTGCGCATCCACCCGCAGCGGCGCGGACCGGCCGCCCAGCGACAGCGCGCCGCGCTCGAAGCCGACGGCCCCCGCGGCACGCGCGTCGTCGACGGCCACCGATCCGGTGCCCGGCTGCCGACGTGAATCCTGCATCTGCATAAGCGTTCCCCCGCTCATGATGTCTCCCCCCGGAGACTCCCCGCCCTGACACGGGGCTTCCGGTCGACGAGCGCTTCGGTCCACGCGCTCCCATCCGACACCCCGACGAAGTACGAACATAGTTGAGTCGGAGTCAATTCAGAAGGGGGTGTTCCGCACGGTCCGCCCCCCGATCGGAGCAAGGACCGGATCACTCCCGTTTCCCACCCCCCGCCGGACCCGCCCCGACCTCCGTGACCAGGGTGGATCCTCCCGCGCCCGCCTCGCGCGCCACCCCGCGCCTCCGTACCCGCCCGGTCACACAATTTGTCGAGCCTGTGGACAAACAACGGGCGGGGGTGCGTCATGGGACAGTGACCGAACCTGCGCGCATTCTCGTGGTCGGCGGTGGCTACGTCGGCATGTACACCGCGCTGCGCCTCCAGCGGCAGCTCAGGGCGGAACTCCGATCCGGCGCCGCCGAGATCGTCGTGGTCACCCCCGAGCCGTACATGACGTACCAGCCGTTCCTGCCCGAGGCCGCCGCCGGCTCCATCTCCCCGCGCCACGTCGTCGTACCGCTGCGCCGCGTCCTCGACCGCTGCCGGATCCTCATCGGCGAGGTCCTCTCCGTCGACCACGCCAAGCGGACCGCGACCCTCTCCACCCTCGCCACCGACGAGGAGGGCACCGGCCCGGTCGAGCTCGCCTACGACGAACTGGTCCTCGCGCCCGGCTCCGTCTCCCGCACCCTCCCGGTCCCCGGCCTGGCCGAGCACGGCATCGGCTTCAAGACCGTCGAGGAGGCCATCGGCCTGCGCAACCACGTCATCGAGCAGATGGACATCGCCTCCTCCACCCGCGACCCCGCGATCCGCGACGCCGCCCTCACCTTCGTCTTCGTCGGCGGCGGCTACGCGGGCGTGGAGGCCCTCGCCGAGCTGGAGGACATGGCCCGCTACACCGCGCGGTACTACCACAACATCAAGCCCGGCGACCTGCGCTGGGTCCTCGTCGAGGCCTCCGACCGGATCCTCCCCGAGGTCGGCGAGACGATGGGCCGGTACGCCGTCCGCGAGCTGCGCGGCCGGAACGTCGACGTGCGCCTGGGAACCCGCCTCGACTCCTGCGAGGACCGGACCGCCGTGCTCAGCGACGGCACCCGGCTCCCCACCCGCACCGTCGTCTGGACCGCCGGCGTCAGGCCCGCCCCCCTCCTCGCCGCCACCGGCCTGCCCCTGAACGAACGCGGCCGGATCCGCTGCACCGCCCGGCTCTCCGTCGAGGGCGTCGACCACGCCTGGGCCGCCGGCGACGCCGCCGCCGTCCCCGACGTGACCTCCGGCGAACCCGGCAGGGAGTGCGCCCCCAACGCCCAGCACGCCGTCCGCCAGGCCCGCGTCCTCGCCGACAACATCGTCGCCTCCCTGCGCGGGCAGCCGCTCGAGGAGTACGCGCACGCGTACGCGGGCTCCGTCGCCTCCCTCGGCCTCCACAAGGGCGTCGCCCACGTCTACGGACGCAAACTCAAGGGATACCCGGCGTGGCTCATGCACCGGGCCTACCATCTGAGCCGGGTCCCCACCTTCAACCGGAAGGCCCGGGTCCTGGCCGAATGGACCCTGTCCGGCCTGTTCAAACGGGAGATCGTCTCCCTCGGCTCCCTGGAACACCCCCGCGCCGAATTCGAACTCGCCGCCTCCCCGCCCCCCGGAGACGACGACGAGCCGTCGTCCTGACATCACTGTCAGTGCACTCGTCCACACTGGGCGTGTGACCATAGGTGGGCTCACACCTGCACAGCGTGACTCTGCACGGCACCGACACCACGAGGCATACAGATCCGTGAACTTCACCCGTTGGAGCGCCCGGCTCCCCGGCACACAGCGCCGCACGGCGCGGGGGACCGAAGGCTCCGTGCCCGCCGCCCGCGGTGAGCACGGGCAGCAGCCGGAGCGGCCGGCCGACGTCGCCGAGGACGTCCCCTCCCTGGAGGACTTCTCCGTACGGGAGCTCCTCGGCCGCCTCCCCGGCCTGGTCGCGCTCGTGTACGGCCCGGAGCACCGCATCGCGTACGTCAACGACGCGTACGCCACCGCCTTCGGCCCCCGCACCCCCGGCGCCACCGTCGCCGCCACCTGCCCGGAGGCCGAGGACCTGGGCCTGGAGCCCCTCATGGACCAGGTGCTGCGCAGCGGCAAGCCCCGCACGGTCAAGTCCCGCCGCACCCGGGACGGCGGCTCGTACACGGTCACCTGCCTGCCCGTCGACAGCCCCCGGCTCGACGGCGGCGCCGTCCTCGTCCACGCCGCGGACGTCACCGACCACGCCGAGGCCGCCGAGCGGCTGCGCGCCAGCGAGCGCAAGCACCGCGAGACCGCCGTCACCCTCCAGCGCTCCCTGCTCCCGCAGGACCTGGAGCAGCCCGACGACCTGCGGATCGCCGCCACCTACCAGCCCGGCGGCACCGACGCGGCCGTCGGCGGCGACTGGTACGACGTGATCACCCTCGGCGCCGGCCGCACCGCGCTCGTCATCGGCGACGTGATGGGCCGGGGCGTCCGCGCCGCCGCCGGCATGGGCCAGCTCCGCACCGCCGTCCGGGCGTACGCGCGCCTGGACCTGCCCCCGCACGAGGTCCTCCAGCTCCTCGACGGCCTCGCCGCCGAGATCGACGCCAGCCAGATCGCCACCTGCGTGTACGCGGTCCACGACCCCAACGAGGGCAAGCTGGTGTACGCCTCCGCCGGCCACCTCCCGATCCTCGTACGGGACGAGGACGGCACCGTCCGCCAGGCCGAGGACCCCACGGGCCCGCCGCTCGGCACCGGCGGCTGGCTCCACACCTCGGGCTCCATCGCCCTGCCGCCCGGCTCCACCGCCGTCCTCTACACCGACGGCCTGGTCGAGCGGCGCCGCGAGGACATCGACGAGGGCGTCGCCGCCCTGGCCCGCGCCCTCTCCGGCGCGAGCGGCACCCCGCAGGTGGTCTGCGACCGGCTCCTGCGCTCCCTGGGAGTGACCGCCGAGCACGACGACGACGTCGCCGTCCTGGTCGTCCAGCACCCCTCCCGCGAGGGCACGGACGCGGAGCTCTTCCACAACGCCGCCCTGGAGCTCCTCGGCGGGGTGGAGGCGGCCCCCCGCGCGCGTGCCTTCGCCTCCGGGGTCCTCTCCAGCTGGCGCTTCCCGGTCGAACTGCGCGACCTGGGGGTCCTCGCCACCAGCGAGCTGGTGGGCAACTCCCTCCAGCACGGCACCCCGCCCATGCGCCTGCGACTGCGCCGCACCGACCGGCGCCTGATCATCGAGGTGACGGACGGCGACGACCACCTGCCGCGCCGCCGGAGGGCGGAAACGGAGGACGAGGCGGGTCGCGGAATCTCGATCATCGCGACGATCGCCTCGTCCTGGGGGAGCCGCCGCACCCCTGGCGGAGGCAAAGCGGTCTGGTGCGAGTTCGCCCTGAAGGACTAGGACGCCCCGACCGGCACGTCCTTCTCGACCGGCTCGTGCCGGGCGACGACCTTCGACGGCCGGAGGGCCAGGGACGGCTGGTTCTGCTCGGGGGTCAGCTGCTTGCCGAGCCGGACGGCGAGGAACGTGATCCCGAGCGAGAAGAGCACGAAGGTCACGATGTACGGACCGTGCAGCGCGGCCCCCATGGGCCCGCCCACGGCCGGACCGACGGCCAGCGCCAGCTGCTTCACCAGGGCGAAGGCCGAGTTGTACGAGCCGACCATCGACTCCGGCGCCAGATCGGCCACCAGCGGGGCCACGGTCGGCGACAGCATCGCCTCACCGAGCCCGAAGAGGGCGTACGTGGAGACGAAGGCCGCCGTCGCCATGGCCTGGCTGCCGTGCCCGAGGCCCGCGTACCCGGCGATGAGCCAGGCGACGGTCCAGATCAGGCCCACGGCCGCGATGACCCGGGACCGCTTGCGGCGCTCGACGAACTTCAGCACCAGGAACTGGGCCAGCACGATCACCGCCGTGTTGGCGGCGAGCGCGAGGCCGAGCGCGGACGGCTGGATCCCGGCGGCCTCGGTGCCGTACGCGGCGAGGCCCGACTCGAACTGTCCGTAGCAGGCGAAGAAGAGGACGAAGCCGAGGACGCACAGCTGCACCATCGCCTTGTGCCCGAGCAGCGCCCGGACGCCACCGCCCTTGCCGGCCCCGGACGGGCGGGCGTCCTGGAGCGCGGGGGAGCCCGGCATCCGGACGGCCCCGACGATCCCGGCGAGCACCAGGAACATCGCCGCCTCGATCGAGAACAGCAGGATGAAGCTGCCCGGCCGGCTGGTGTCGACCAGCTGCCCGCCGATCAGACCGCCGACGCCGAGGCCCAGGTTCTGCAGGAAGAACTGCGTGGCGAACGCCCGGGTGCGCCCGACGGGTGTCGAGCACCAGACGATCATCGTGGCGAGGGCCGGCTGGAGGACGGCCGTACCGGCACCCAGCAGCGTCGCGGCCCCCACGGCCGTCGGCACGCTGGAGGCGAAGCCCATCCCCACCGCGCCCACGGCGGCGACGACCGAGGCCACGAGCAGCACGGGCACGGGCCCGCGCCGGTCGATGGTCCGTCCGCTGAAGGGCAGCACCACGAGCGCGGCCATGGCGAAGACGGCCAGGACGATGCCCGCCGTCGCCGCGCCCAGATCCCGCACCTGTGCCACGTACACATAGAGGTACGGCACGGTGAAGCCGAGTCCGAACGCGCTCAGCGCGCTGCCTGCCTGAATCCGGCGCATCTCCGCGCCCCTCGCCTTGGTCACACTCACCCACTTCGGTCGCGGGTTCAGCCCTGTAGCCCTGAACCCTGAAGACTTAAAAGCTAAAGTTAACTCCTCAACTGTACACATAGAAGGACTTCGACGCCAACGAGGTCCGTGGGATACTCGCCGCATGCCCGAAAACCCCGAGCGGTCCGGCCCGCAGGCCCTCCAGGAGCCGAGCCTCGACGAGCAGATCGCCGCCTACCAGCGCGAGTTCCGCGACCTCGACCCCCAGGTCGAGAAGGTCGTCTCCGCCCTCGGCCGGCTGAACCGACGGATGAACGTGGCGTACGGACGCCAGCTCGCCGACCTCGGCATCAGCAACGCCGAATGGGAGGTCCTCAAGACGCTGGTCCTCTCCGGGGAGCCCTACCGGCTCGGCCCCGGCGAGCTGGCCAAGCGCCTGGGCCTCACCCCGGCCGCGATGACCCACCGCATCGACCGCATGGCGGGCGAGGGCCTGGTCACCCGCGACCGCGACGAGAACAACCGGGTCCGCGTGATCGTGGAGCTCACGGACGAGGGCCGTACGAAGTGGCTGGAGGCCATGCGCATGGCCACGGCCTTCGAGGAGGACCTCCTCCAGGACCTCACCGCGGAGGAGAAGGGCGTCCTGGGCGACGTCCTCATCCGCCTCCTCCGCCGCGTGGAGCACACCCAGCCCGACGCCGGCGGCCGCCTGACGGACCTCGACTGAGGCGACGGGGCGGCGGCCCGGGGCAGGTCGGAGGGAGGGGGTTGACACGCCCCTTTCGGATGCGTAGTGTTCTCCGAGTTGTCACGGAGCCGGAACGGTTCTGCGACAGCCACTCCCGCCGCTGATGCGGCACCTCTACTCAGCACGATCTCCCTCACGGGAAGAATTTCGGCATGCCGAAATTCATTTCGAAAGACTCGATTATGAGTCGCCGGGAGAATCCGCTAGAGTTTGAGACGTCGGAACGGCCCAACGGCCGGAAAGACAACTCCCGCTGACTGGGAATCAGACGCCGAAAGGATCTGATAGAGTCGGAACCGCCGGAAGGGCCCGGAGCGAAAGCGAAAGGGGCCGGAAAGCACCGAGGAAATCGGGTCGGAAAGATCTGATAGAGTCGGAAACGCAAGACCGAAGGGAAAAGCCCGGAGGAAAGCCCGCGAGGGTGAGTACGAAGGAAGCGTCCGTTCCTTGAGAACTCAACAGCGTGCCAAAAATCAACGCCAGATTAGTTGATACCCCGTCCATCTTCGGATGGTCGAGGTTCCTTTGAAAAAGTCCACCCCTTCGGGGTGGCACACACAGCGAGGACGCTGTGGACAGCCGGCCTTATTCCGGTCTGGCTGTCCCGCTCAACGCGAGTGTCACACCCGATTACGGGTAAACATTCACGGAGAGTTTGATCCTGGCTCAGGACGAACGCTGGCGGCGTGCTTAACACATGCAAGTCGAACGATGAAGCCCTTCGGGGTGGATTAGTGGCGAACGGGTGAGTAACACGTGGGCAATCTGCCCTTCACTCTGGGACAAGCCCTGGAAACGGGGTCTAATACCGGATACGACCTGCCGAGGCATCTCGGCGGGTGGAAAGCTCCGGCGGTGAAGGATGAGCCCGCGGCCTATCAGCTTGTTGGTGGGGTAATGGCCTACCAAGGCGACGACGGGTAGCCGGCCTGAGAGGGCGACCGGCCACACTGGGACTGAGACACGGCCCAGACTCCTACGGGAGGCAGCAGTGGGGAATATTGCACAATGGGCGCAAGCCTGATGCAGCGACGCCGCGTGAGGGATGACGGCCTTCGGGTTGTAAACCTCTTTCAGCAGGGAAGAAGCGCAAGTGACGGTACCTGCAGAAGAAGCGCCGGCTAACTACGTGCCAGCAGCCGCGGTAATACGTAGGGCGCAAGCGTTGTCCGGAATTATTGGGCGTAAAGAGCTCGTAGGCGGCTTGTCACGTCGGGTGTGAAAGCCCGGGGCTTAACCCCGGGTCTGCATCCGATACGGGCAGGCTAGAGTGTGGTAGGGGAGATCGGAATTCCTGGTGTAGCGGTGAAATGCGCAGATATCAGGAGGAACACCGGTGGCGAAGGCGGATCTCTGGGCCATTACTGACGCTGAGGAGCGAAAGCGTGGGGAGCGAACAGGATTAGATACCCTGGTAGTCCACGCCGTAAACGTTGGGAACTAGGTGTTGGCGACATTCCACGTCGTCGGTGCCGCAGCTAACGCATTAAGTTCCCCGCCTGGGGAGTACGGCCGCAAGGCTAAAACTCAAAGGAATTGACGGGGGCCCGCACAAGCAGCGGAGCATGTGGCTTAATTCGACGCAACGCGAAGAACCTTACCAAGGCTTGACATATACCGGAAAGCATCAGAGATGGTGCCCCCCTTGTGGTCGGTATACAGGTGGTGCATGGCTGTCGTCAGCTCGTGTCGTGAGATGTTGGGTTAAGTCCCGCAACGAGCGCAACCCTTGTCCTGTGTTGCCAGCATGCCCTTCGGGGTGATGGGGACTCACAGGAGACCGCCGGGGTCAACTCGGAGGAAGGTGGGGACGACGTCAAGTCATCATGCCCCTTATGTCTTGGGCTGCACACGTGCTACAATGGCCGGTACAAAGAGCTGCGATGCCGCGAGGCGGAGCGAATCTCAAAAAGCCGGTCTCAGTTCGGATTGGGGTCTGCAACTCGACCCCATGAAGTCGGAGTTGCTAGTAATCGCAGATCAGCATTGCTGCGGTGAATACGTTCCCGGGCCTTGTACACACCGCCCGTCACGTCACGAAAGTCGGTAACACCCGAAGCCGGTGGCCCAACCCCTTGTGGGAGGGAGCTGTCGAAGGTGGGACTGGCGATTGGGACGAAGTCGTAACAAGGTAGCCGTACCGGAAGGTGCGGCTGGATCACCTCCTTTCTAAGGAGCACAGCACCGGATGCAGACGAACGTTCTGCACGGTCAGCTCATGGGTGGAACGTTGATTAGTTGGCGTGAGTGTGACCTGAGGGTCTTCGAGTACTGCTTCGGCGTGGAAAGAAGTCACCGACGGCGGCTCACGCTTGGCACGTTGTTGGGTGTCTGAGGGTACGGCCGTCATGGTCTGCCTTCGTGGATGCCGGCCCCAGTAAAGCGACACAGCAGTGTCGTGTGATGGGTGGCTGGTCGTTGTTTGAGAACTACACAGTGGACGCGAGCATCTGTGGCCAAGTTTTTAAGGGCGCACGGTGGATGCCTTGGCACCAGGAACCGATGAAGGACGTGGGAGGCCACGATAGTCCCCGGGGAGCCGTCAACCAGGCTTTGATCCGGGGGTTTCCGAATGGGGAAACCCGGCAGTCGTCATGGGCTGTCACCCATGCCTGAACACATAGGGCATGTGGAGGGAACGAGGGGAAGTGAAACATCTCAGTACCCTCAGGAAGAGAAAACAACCGTGATTCCGGGAGTAGTGGCGAGCGAAACCGGATGAGGCCAAACCGTATGCGTGTGAGACCCGGCAGGGGTTGCGCATGCGGGGTTGTGGGATCTCTCTTTCACAGTCTGCCGGCTGTGAGGCGAGTCAGAAACCGTTGGTGTAGTCGAAGGACATGCGAAAGGTCCGGCGTAGAGGGTAAGACCCCCGTAGACGAAACATCAGCGGCTCGTTTGAGAGACACCCAAGTAGCACGGGGCCCGAGAAATCCCGTGTGAATCTGGCGGGACCACCCGCTAAGCCTAAATATTCCCTGGTGACCGATAGCGGATAGTACCGTGAGGGAATGGTGAAAAGTACCGCGGGAGCGGAGTGAAATAGTACCTGAAACCGTGTGCCTACAAGCCGTGGGAGCGTCGGACACAAGCTTGCTTGTGTCTCGTGACTGCGTGCCTTTTGAAGAATGAGCCTGCGAGTTTGCGGTGTGTTGCGAGGTTAACCCGTGTGGGGAAGCCGTAGCGAAAGCGAGTCCGAACAGGGCGCTTTTAGTAGCACGCTCAAGACCCGAAGCGGAGTGATCTAGCCATGGGCAGGTTGAAGCGGAGGTAAGACTTCGTGGAGGACCGAACCCACCAGGGTTGAAAACCTGGGGGATGACCTGTGGTTAGGGGTGAAAGGCCAATCAAACTCCGTGATAGCTGGTTCTCCCCGAAATGCATTTAGGTGCAGCGTCGTGTGTTTCTTGCCGGAGGTAGAGCACTGGATAGGCGATGGGCCCTACCGGGTTACTGACCTTAGCCAAACTCCGAATGCCGGTAAGTGAGAGCACGGCAGTGAGACTGTGGGGGATAAGCTCCATGGTCGAGAGGGAAACAGCCCAGAGCATCGACTAAGGCCCCTAAGCGTACGCTAAGTGGGAAAGGATGTGGAGTCGCAGAGACAACCAGGAGGTTGGCTTAGAAGCAGCCACCCTTGAAAGAGTGCGTAATAGCTCACTGGTCAAGTGATTCCGCGCCGACAATGTAGCGGGGCTCAAGCGTACCGCCGAAGTCGTGTCATTGCAGCATGTACTCCCAACGGAGGCTGTGATGGGTAGGGGAGCGTCGTGTGCCGGGTGAAGCAGCCGCGGAAGCGAGTTGTGGACGGTTCACGAGTGAGAATGCAGGCATGAGTAGCGATACACACGTGAGAAACGTGTGCGCCGATTGACTAAGGGTTCCTGGGTCAAGCTGATCTGCCCAGGGTAAGTCGGGACCTAAGGCGAGGCCGACAGGCGTAGTCGATGGACAACCGGTTGATATTCCGGTACCCGCTTTGAAACGCCCAATATCGAATCAGGCGATGCTAAGTCCGTGAAGCCGCCCCGGAGCCTTCGGGCAAAGGGGAGTGGTGGAGCCGACGAACCAGACTTGTAGTAGGTAAGCGATGGGGTGACGCAGGAAGGTAGTCCAGCCCGGGCGGTGGTTGTCCCGGGGTAAGGGTGTAGGCCGTGTGATAGGCAAATCCGTCACACATCAAGGCTGAGACCTGATGCCGAGCCGATTGTGGTGAAGTGGATGATCCTATGCTGTCGAGAAAAGCCTCTAGCGAGTTTCATGGCGGCCCGTACCCTAAACCGACTCAGGTGGTCAGGTAGAGAATACCGAGGCGTTCGGGTGAACTATGGTTAAGGAACTCGGCAAAATGCCCCCGTAACTTCGGGAGAAGGGGGGCCATCACTGGTGAAGGAACTTGCTTCCTGAGCTGGGGGTGGCCGCAGAGACCAGCGAGAAGCGACTGTTTACTAAAAACACAGGTCCGTGCGAAGCCGTAAGGCGATGTATACGGACTGACGCCTGCCCGGTGCTGGAACGTTAAGGGGACCGGTTAGTGACCTTTCGGGGTTGCGAAGCTGAGAACTTAAGCGCCAGTAAACGGCGGTGGTAACTATAACCATCCTAAGGTAGCGAAATTCCTTGTCGGGTAAGTTCCGACCTGCACGAATGGCGTAACGACTTCTCGACTGTCTCAACCATAGGCCCGGTGAAATTGCACTACGAGTAAAGATGCTCGTTTCGCGCAGCAGGACGGAAAGACCCCGGGACCTTTACTACAGTTTGATATTGGTGTTCGGTTCGGCTTGTGTAGGATAGGTGGGAGACTGTGAAACCGTGACGCCAGTCATGGTGGAGTCGTCGTTGAAATACCACTCTGGTCGTGCTGGATGTCTAACCTCGGTCCGTGATCCGGATCAGGGACAGTGTCTGATGGGTAGTTTAACTGGGGCGGTTGCCTCCCAAAGGGTAACGGAGGCGCCCAAAGGTTCCCTCAGCCTGGTTGGCAATCAGGTGTTGAGTGTAAGTGCACAAGGGAGCTTGACTGTGAGACCGACGGGTCGAGCAGGGACGAAAGTCGGGACTAGTGATCCGGCGGTGGCTTGTGGAAGCGCCGTCGCTCAACGGATAAAAGGTACCCCGGGGATAACAGGCTGATCTTCCCCAAGAGTCCATATCGACGGGATGGTTTGGCACCTCGATGTCGGCTCGTCGCATCCTGGGGCTGGAGTCGGTCCCAAGGGTTGGGCTGTTCGCCCATTAAAGCGGTACGCGAGCTGGGTTTAGAACGTCGTGAGACAGTTCGGTCCCTATCCGCTGTGCGCGTAGGAATATTGAGAAGGGCTGTCCCTAGTACGAGAGGACCGGGACGGACGAACCTCTGGTGTGCCAGTTGTCCTGCCAAGGGCATGGCTGGTTGGCTACGTTCGGGAGGGATAACCGCTGAAAGCATCTAAGCGGGAAGCCTGCTTCGAGATGAGTATTCCCACCTCCTTGAGAGGGTAAGGCTCCCAGTAGACGACTGGGTTGATAGGCCGGATGTGGAAGCCCCGTAAGGGGTGGAGCTGACCGGTACTAATAGGCCGAGGGCTTGTCCTCAGTTGCTCGCGTCCACTGTGTTAGTTCTGAAGCAACGAACACGCCCCCTGCGGGGTGCGGCGGTTCGTGAACTTCATAGAGTTTCGGTGGTCATAGCGTTAGGGAAACGCCCGGTTACATTCCGAACCCGGAAGCTAAGCCTTTCAGCGCCGATGGTACTGCAGGGGGGACCCTGTGGGAGAGTAGGACACCGCCGAACAATCATTGTGGGAAAGCCCCGCACCTCTGGTGCGGGGCTTTCCTGCGTTTACGGGGCCTTCGGTGGCCCCGGGAAATGTGATTGCCAGGGGCGTGTGTCCGTCGTCAGGATCGGGCTCATGGACGACTACCTGATACGCACCCCCCGCGCCGACGAGTGGGAGAAGGCCCGCGAGATCCGTCTCGACGCCCTTCGGGACCCGATCGCGCACCTGGCGTTCCTCGACACGTACGAGGCGGCCGTCGAGCGGCCCGACTCCTCCTGGCGGGAGTGGGCGGAGAAGTCGTCCGAGGGCGGTGACGGGAAGGCGCGGCAGTTCGTGGCCGAGAGGCCGGACGGCTCCTGGGCCGGCACGATCACGCTGCTCGTGGAGCGGCCCTCGGACGAGGCGGGGTTCGGCGAGGCGGCGAAGGCCGATCAGACGCACGTCGTGGGGGTGTACGTGCGTCCCGAGACGCGCGGGACGGGTGTGATCGACGCGCTGTTCCGGGCGGGCGTGGAGTGGTCCTGGTCGCTGACGGACCCGGTGGTCGAGCGGGTGCGGCTGTACGTGCACGAGGAGAACGCGCGGGCGGCGGCCTTCTACCGGCGGTTCGGGTTCGCGCCGACGGGCGAGCGGGTCGCGGTGCCGGGGAGCGGCTCGGCGGAGGAAGTGGAGTACGAGCTGAAGCGGCCGGAGGGCTCCGGGGCGCGGTAGGCGTGTTCCGTCGTGGGCCGGCCGCCCGCTTCCCCGGGTTCCGTGCGGGGGCGGCGGCCCGCCAGGCGACAGCCCAGGCAGTCGGGGTGGCCCTCACGGGCGGTGGTGTCCCGGACCCGCCAGTCCCACTGGTCGGCGGGGCGTGGGCCGGAGGGTTTGCCCCAGCCCGCCAGGTGCAGGACCCAGGTCGCGGCGGCGGCGAGAACGACCAGGGTCGCGCCGAGCCACAGGAGCCAGGCGCGGTCCAGGCAGATCCCGGCCCCGGCGGCGGTCGCGCCCGCTGCGGCGAAGGCGGTTCCGGTCCAGCCGGCCGGGGTGTGGCCGAGGTCGACGTCGCCGTGGGCACTCATGGGTGGCTCCTGTAGGGGTTCTGGGCGGGCAGGATGAAGGCACGAGAGAGACGTTTTATCTCACGAGCTAAGTAACTTAGATGCTAAGGAGTCTCTGCGTGCAGGGCAAGAGCCGCCCCCCGGCCACCGTCGGTGAGGCGATCCAGCGGATGGACGCGTACGTGGCCCTGGGCCTGATCGGACAGCAGGAGGTCGCACAGGCCCTCGGCGTCAACGTGACCGATCTGACCTGCCTCGGTCACGTCCTCGGCGCCGGCGAGGAGCCCCTCTCCGCCGGGGACCTGGCCGAACGCGCCAACCTCACCACCGGTGCCGTGACTGGTGTGCTCAACCGCCTGGAGAAGGCCGGGTACGCCCACCGCGTCCCCGACCCCGGCGACCGGCGCCGGGTGAGGGTCGTGGCCGACCCGGACGCGGCCGCGCGGCTCGTCGAGCTGTACGGGCCGTTCTACGCGCGCCTGGAGCAGGTCTTCGCCCGGTACACCCCGGAGGAGACCGCCGTGATCGCGGACTGGTTCGCCCACGCGGCCGAGGCTGCCCGCGCCCACCTCGACGCCCTGCGCGCCCGCTGAGGGGCGTCAGCCCCGGGGAGCCAGGGCGTCGTTCGGCCAGCGGGTTCTCGCCTGTTCGCGGGAGCGCATCAGGGCCAGGGTGGGAAGGCCCCGGGGCTCGCCCTCGGCCAGGAGGGCCGGGAGCGCGGGGAACGGGGCGACGGCGGCGACGTCGTCGAGCACCAGGGTGAGTGGTGGGTCGAGCCGACCGCCGGATGACCGTGCGGCCATGTGGCGGCCGCGCTCGACCACGCTTGCGGCGAGCGCCGTCAGGAGCGGCATCGCGCCGGGGTGGGTGCGGGGGTCCTCGATCGACTCACCCACCACGTAGAGGGTTCCCCCTTCGGGGAGGAAAGATGCCAGGGCCAGCGAATCCGTTCGATTCGGGGTGCAGGCCTCCCTGATGTGGACCGTGGAGAACGCCGAGAACGCACGGGCCGTCAGCTCCTGTGCCAGCCGGCGGCTTTCGGGGTGCGCGGTCAGGGCGGATTCGAGGAGCCCGGCCAGCCCGGACACTGCCCTGGGGTGGCTGCGGAGGACCCGTACGGGTTCATGGGCGTCCGAGCCCTGGGCCCAGCGGTGCACCTGCCGGAAGGGGCGCCCGTCGACGGCCGCCGCGTGCAGCCAGCAGCGCAGGAGCGTTTCCGCGGTGTCGGCGGTCGCCGCGTCGAGCCGGGAGTGCGGGCGGACCGGGGCGAGCAGGGCGGCGGCCCTGGCCTGGGCGGTCTCCGGATCCTCGCAGCCCTCGGAGGGCGACCAGTGCAGTCGGCCCGGGGTGTCGCAGAGGTGCCCGGGGTCGTAGACGAGGACCGGGCCGAGCTTGCCGCGCGCGTCCTTGGTGTCCGCCCAGACGGTGGGGTCGGAGGTGACGACGAGGACCGGGCCCTCGGCGTCCCGCACCGCCTGCACGGCGGCGGGGCGGCGGGCTTCGGGCGGGCCGAAGAGGGTGCCGGATCCTGCGTGGGCGTGGGCGTGACCGGGGGCCGGGTGGACGGGCGCAGGCTCGGGGATGGGGCGGGGCTGCGGGGGGATCTGCGGCTCGGTCGCGGTGAGGGGCGGCCTCGGGGTCTCCCGTACGGGGGTCAGGGGGGTGGGGGCGGGTTCCCGGGTGTGCTCGGGCGGAGTGGTGGACGCCGGGGCGGTGAACGCCGTGGGGGCCGGGGCCGGGGCGCTCGCCGGGTGGGGGCGGTCGTGGTCCCGTACGGGAGGCGGCGGGGCCCCGTCCCGTACCGGGTGCGGTCGTTCCTCCCGTACACGGGCGGCCTCGTGGGACTCCCGTACGGGAGTCCCGTACGTGCCCGTCTTGCGGTGGCTGCGGACCGCGCGCCAGCGGGCCACCGTGCCCAGGACGAAGATCGCGAGGACCGCCAGGATCATCGCCTCGCCGATCAGGAGGCCCCAGAAGAGGCCGTACCCGGACAGCTGGTCCGGCGGGGTGGCGGGCCAGGCCGCCGCGAGGTCCGTCGGGGCCGTCGCCAGGGAGCGCAGGGCCGGCGGCGTACCGGTGAAGGCGACGCCGTCCGGCCAGGACCCGTGGGCGAACAGGCCCGCCAGGCCGGTCGCCGTCCACACCAGGACCGTCAGGCAGAGGAGGAGGACGAACAGGCTGAGCAGCAGCCCGTCCGAGATCCCTCCGCCTCCCTTGCGCGCCGCGTCCGTCCGATCCATCCGCCCCACCTGCCTTGCCGTTCCGCCTCGCCGGGCCCGGCCCGTCGCGCCTACGCCACCGTGGACTGCGAGGAGCCGTTCATCTGCTGCTCGACGAGCATTGCCCGCTGCTCGGTCTCCCACTCCAGTTCCGGGTCGGTGACCGAGGACTCGGTCATGGCGCGGTCGGTGTAGACGAGCGGGCGTTCCTTCTCGGTGATGAGGTGTTTGACCACCTGCACGTTGCCGTTGACGTCCCAGACCGCGATGCCGGGGGTGAGGGTCGGGATGATCTCGACCGCCCAGCGGGGCAGGCCGAGGACCCGGCCGGTGTTGCGGGCCTCGTCGGCCTTCTGGGCGTAGATGGTCCTGGTCGAGGCCATTTTGAGGATCGCCGCGGCCTCCTTCGCGGCCGCTCCGTCCACGACGTCGGAGAGGTGGTGGACGACGGCGACGAAGGAGAGGCCGAGGCGGCGGCCGAACTTCAGGAGGCGCTGGAACAGCTGGGCCACGAACGGGCTGTTGATGATGTGCCAGGCCTCCTCGACCAGGAAGATGCGCTTCTTCCGGTCGGGGCGGATCCAGGTGTGCTCCAGCCAGACGCCGACGATCGCCATGAGGATCGGCATGGCGATGGAGTTGCGGTCGATGTGGGAGAGGTCGAAGACGATCAGGGGCGCGTCGAGGTCGATGCCGACGGTCGTCGGGCCGTCGAACATGCCGCGCAGGTCGCCGTCGACCAGGCGGTCCAGGACGAGGGCGACGTCCAGGCCCCAGGCGCGTACGTCCTCTATGGCGACGTTCATCGCCTCCGCCGACTCGGCCTTGGGGTGGCGCAGTTGCTCGACGATGTCGGTGAGGATCGGCTGGCGGTCGGTGACGTGGTTGTTCACGTACGCGTGGGCGACCTTGAGCGCGAAGCCGGAGCGCTCGTCGAGGCCGTGGCCCATCGCCACCTCGATGATGGTGCGGAGCAGCGCGAGCTGGCCCGTGGTGGTGATCGACGGGTCGAGCGGGTTGAGGCGGATCCCGGCGTCGTTGGCGACCATCGGGTCCAGGCGGATGGGGGTTATCCCCAGCTCCTGGGCGATGAGGTTCCACTCGCCGACGCCGTCCTCGCCCTGGGCGTCGAGGACGACGACCTGCCGGTCGCGGAAGCGGAGCTGGCGGAGGACGTACGTCTTCTCCAGGGCCGACTTGCCGTTGCCGGACTCGCCGAGGACCAGCCAGTGGGGGGCGGGGAGCTGCTGCCCGTACAGCTGGAAGGGGTCGTAGATGTAGCCCTTGCCGCTGTAGACCTCGCGGCCGATGATGACGCCGGAGTCGCCGAGGCCGGGGGCGGCGGTCGGCAGGTAGACGGCCTGGGCCTGTCCGGTGGAGGTGCGGACGGGCAGGCGGGTCGTCTCCACCTTCCCGAAGAGGAAGGAGGTGAAGGCCTCGGTGAGGACGGACAGCGGATCTCGCATGGGTCTGTGCCCCTTCGGCCCTAGCGGCGGATGCCGGTCGCGAACGGCAAGGTGTTCACAAAGGCCCGGTGGTGCTCGCGGTCGCACCACTCCAGCTTCAGGTACGACTTGCCGGCCGAGGCCCTGATCGTGCGCTTGTCCCGGGCGAGGGCCTCGGGCGAACGCGACGACACCGTGATGTACCCGACGAGGTTGACCCCGGCAGCGCCGCTGGCGAGATCTTCACCCCGCTGGTCGAGCCGGCCGTGGGCGGCGATGTCGCGCGGGTCGACCGTGCGGTTCATCTTGGCGGCGCGGCTGGCGTCGGCCTCGTCGTTGGTCTTCTCGGTGAGCATGCGCTCGATGGCGACCTCGGTGGGTTCCAGGTCCATGGTGACGGCGACCGTGCGGATGACGTCGGGGGTGTGGACGAGGAGCGGGGCGAGGAAGTTGACGCCGACGGGGGTCATCGGCCACTCCTTGACCCAGGCGGTGGCGTGGCACCAGGGGGCGCGGGTGGAGGACTCGCGGGTCTTGGCCTGCAGGTACGTCGGTTCCATCGCGTCCAGCTCGGCCGGCCAGGCGTTTCGTTTCGTCATGGCCTGGATGTGGTCGATGGGGTGGTCCGGGTCGTACATGGAGTGCACGAGGGACGCGAGCCGGGACTGGCCGAGGGGCTGGCGGACGCGGATGTCGGCCTCGGCGAGGCGGGCGCAGATGTCGGTGAGCTCGCGGGCCATGACGACGGCGAGGCCGGCGTCGCGGTCGAGGCGGCGGGCGCCGGAGGCGTGCTTGGCGGCGCGGGCCATGGCGTTGGCCTCGGCGGCGAGCTCGCGGGTGTAGTGCATGCAGGCGACGAGGTAGGCGCGGTGCTGCTCGCTGGAGGTGGAGACCATGGACTGGAGCTGGTCGTAGGACTCCTGGAGCCACGCGGGCGCGTGCGGGTCGCCGCGCTGGCCGACGTCCTTGGCGTGCGCGTCGGGGTCGGCGGGGAGGGTGCGGGCGAGCATCTGGAGGCGGGTGACGAAGCCGTCGCCGTTGGCGACGTGCTTGAGGAGGGTGCCGAAGCGGTCGACGAGGGCCTCCTGGTCCTCGCTGTCGCGCAGGCCGACGCCGGGGCCCTCGATCTCGATGGCGGCGGTGACGGTGCGGCGGTCGGCGTGGAGGAGGACGGCGATCTCGTCGGGGCCGAAGGGGGCGGAGAGCCAGCCGACGCGGCCGATGCCGGGGGGCGGGCCGATCTCGACCTCGCGGCCGTCGAGGCGGGTGCCGGCCTCGACGACGGAGGAGCGGTAGGCGGTGCCGCGCTTGAGCATGCGCTTGTAGCTGCGGTTGATCTCGTACCACTTGTAGAAGGTGCGGCCCTTGTACGGGAGGTACACGGCGGCGATCGCGAGCATGGGGAGGCCCGCGAGGAGGGCGATCCGCAGGGGGAGGGAGGGGACGAGGAGTCCGCTCATCATGCCGAGGAAGGCGCCGACGATGATCAGGGCGATCTCGCCGGTCTCGCGGTTCTTGCCGACGATCGCGTTCGGCCGGGCGCGGCCGATGAGATACGTGCGGCGGGGCGCGACCGGCTGGGACTGGGTCGTCAACGCCCTGCACCTCCAGAGTTCTTGCGGTTGCCGTGCGGGGTGCCCGCGGTGGGGCTGCTGCTGCGGGGGGCGGGGGGCGGTGTCGCGCCGCCGCCTCCGGCGCCGCCGCGGCCGCTGTGGGCGGCCATGCCGCCGGAGAGCTGGTTGGCGGGGCGGGGGGCGGGGGAGGCCTGACCGCCGCCTCCGCCGTCGCCGCGGGAGCTGTGGGTCTTGATGCCCTGGGAGACGAGGGAGGCGGGGGAGGAGATGACGGCGGCGGCGGTGTTCTCGCCCGCGCGGTGGAGGCGGTTGTTGCGGGAGGCGACGATCTCGTCGCCGAAGCCGGGGACGAAGCGGTAGATCATCGCGGAGGCGAAGATGGCGAGCAGGATGATCGCGAGGCCGGAGACGACGGCGGAGAAGGAGTCGGGGCCGGTGCCGGAGGAGAGGGCGCCGGCGAGGCCGAGGACGATGACGATGACCGGCTTGACCAGGATGATCGCGATCATGATGCCGGCCCAGCGGCGGACGTGGCCCCACATGTTCTTGTCGACGAGGCCGGAGTAGACGACGACGCCGAGGAGGGCGCCGACGTACAGCATGACGGCGCGGAGGAACAGCTCCAGGTAGAGGACGCCGGCGGCGATCACGGTCACCAGGGACACGATGATCAGCATGATGGGGCCGCCGCCGATGCTGTCGCCCTTCTGGAGGGCCTCCTTGAAGCTGCCGAAGAAGACGTCGGTCTGCTGGCCGGTGCCGGAGGCGATGACCTCGGTGACGGCGTCGGTGGCGTTGACGACGGTGTAGAGGATCAGGGGGGTGAAGGCGGAGGCGAGGACCGTCAGCCAGAGGAAACCGATGGCTTCGGAGAGGGCGGTGGTGAGGGGGACGCCGCGGATGGCTCGCTTGGCGACGGCGAGGAGCCAGAGGAGGAGGGTGAGGACGGTGGAGGCGGCGAAGACGACGGCGTAGCGGCCGAGGAACTCCATGTTGGTGAAGTCCACGTCGGCGGTCTCTTTGACGGCCTTGGAGAGGTAGTCGATGGTGGCGGTGGCGGCGTCGGCGAAGCCTCGGGAGAGGGAGGTTAGGGGGTCGAGGGCCGTGGTGGGGTCGGTGAGGGGGTCCTGGGTGCCTCCGCCGCCGGTCTCTCCCTTCTCGCAGTGCTCCCTGGCCTGTCCCGTGAGGAGGTCGCAGCCCCTGCTGCTCGCGCTCGGGGAAGGCGTGGGCGTGGGTGTCGGCGGTGGCGTGGGGTCCGCGAAGGCCCGGTCGGCGAACAGGACGGCGGCCGTCTGGACCGCGCCGAACGCGGTGACGAACCAGGAGCCGCGGACGAGGGGCTTACCGGGCATAAGTGAAGCCTCCGAACTGTCCGACGGCGTCCGCCATGTCCTGGGCGGCGGAAGCCCGCTGGTCGCGGGCGACGGGCACGGGGCCGTCCTTCTGGGTGGTCTTGGTGACCTTCCAGTCGCCGTCGGCCCACCGCAGTTCGAACGTGTCGGTGTACCAGGCCTCGGAGACGGGGTTCCGCGAGGTCTCGCCCGCGAGGCCGAACAGGGTCGAGTACCAGACCGACACCGTCGCCCGGTCGGCGGTGTAGCTCTCCACCTTGGAGCCCACGGGAATGACCCGGGAGATGAACGTCATGCCCTGCGGGGCCGTGCCGTCGGCCTCCAGGCCGATGCGGGCCAGGAGTTCCCTGGAGCCGTAGGCCTGGTCGAGGTCGTTCCTGCGGGCGGCCGCGGCGTCGGGGGTGTAGACCGTGGTGACGATCTCGTCGCGTCCGGCGGTGGTGAACATCGCCGCCGACCCCAGCGCCACCGCGTAGTTCGTCGCCGCGCTCTGGGCGCCCTGTTCGTCGTGGGCGTAGCCCGTGGGGATCGGGCCGTTCTTGGTGGTGACCGGGGGGACGCCGGTGGCGGCAGTGGGGGCCGCCTTGCCCGGGGTGCCGGAGCGGGGGGCGGACGGGTCCGCCGGGTCGCCCCCGCCGCGGTTGGCGAGGGCGATGGCGCCGACGAGGAGGACCACCACGCCCACGACCGTGACGAGGGAGCGGGAGCTGCGGACGGGGCGGCGGCCGGCGCCGTACACGTCGCCGCTGTTGCCCTCGGGCAGGCGGGTCCGGGTCTGGCCCGAGCCGCCCACGCCGCCGAAGCTGTCGTGCTCGTCTCCGGGACTCATGCCGGGTACGCCCCCTCACTCGTTCGCGGGTACGGCCGTGCTGCAACAGGACTGGGCATCAGGTTCAGGTGGGCAATCCGGGTGGGCGGGTCGCGGAGCGGTCGGTCCGACGGGTCGTCAGACGGCCATCCCGTACACGATGGTGAAGAGCGTCCCCAGCGAGCCGATGATGAAGACGCCGGTCAGGCCGGCCACGATCAGGCCCTTGCCCTGTTCCGCGCTGAACGTGTCGCGGAGGGCGGTCGCGCCGATGCGCTGCTTGGCCGCGCCCCAGATGGCGATGCCCAGGCAGAGCAGGATGGCCACCGCCATCACGACCTCGATCATGATCTTGGCCTCGTTGCCCAGGCTCCCGAAGGGCCCCCAGTTCGGGGCGATTCCACCGATAATGGTGGTGATGTCGCCTTTTTCAGCCGCCAGGTACATGTAACTCACCGCCCCTGTATGGGTTGTTGGCCGCCCTTCTCGGACGGCACGGGTCATCGCCCTATCTTCGCTGATGAAACCGCTCGCGTGTGACTGCTTGACGGCTCTCTTTACCCGATCCCCGCACACTTGACCGGTCTGACCGTCTTGACCTGCGGTGGCGTGGCCGGTTTTCGTGTGAAGAAGCGTATGGTCACTCTGTGTATCACGGAGGGTGACTCCGGGCAATGATCGTCGTTGTTCCACTCTTGGGGCGGCGTGCGGGCGGCGGGCGGGCGGCGCACGCAGGGCGCGTGTGACGAGGTCGTCGCGCACCGTCCCCACGGGGGGCTTCGCCGCCTAGACTGGCTTCCCGGACGTACTGCCATGGGCCGAGGGGTGGTTGACGGTGCGTAGGGCGGCCCGCGGGGCGGGCAGGGCGTGGCTGGTGGCCGGCGGGGTCTTCGGGGTCTGCCTCGCCTTCGTGGCCATGCTCGTCGTCGGCACGTACTCCGCGGCCTCGGGCCTCGCCGCCGGCGCGGGCAGCGGGAAGAACGGCACCGTGGCGCTCGCCAAGGGCGCCGTCCCGGCCCTCTACCAGGGGCTCGTGCAGCGCTGGGGGAACCTCTGCCCCGCCATCAACCCGGCCCTGCTCGCCGCGCAGCTCTACCAGGAGAGCGGCTGGAACCCGCGGGCCGTCTCCCCGGCCGACGCCCGGGGCATCGCCCAGTTCATCCCCGGCACCTGGGCCAGCCACGGCATCGACGGGGACGGGGACGGGGACCGGGACATCTGGGACCCGAAGGACGCGATCCCGTCGGCCGCCTCGTACGACTGCGAGCTCGCCACGTACGTGAAGGACGTGCCCGGGGACCCGGCGAGCAACATGCTGGCCGCGTACAACGCGGGCGCGTACCGGGTGATCCGGCACGGCGGGGTCCCGCCCATCAGCGAGACCCAGAACTACGTCCGCATCATCAAGTCCCTGGAGAAGAGCTTCGCCCGGCCCCTCGGCCGCGTCGACCCGTCGCGGCAGGCCGCGGGCGCCATCCACTTCGCACAGCAGAAGCTCGGCACCCTCTACCTCTGGGGCGGTACGGGCACGGCCGCGCAGAACGGCCGGTTCGACTGCTCCGGGCTGACCCAGGCCGCGTACGACACCGTCGGCATCCCGCTGCCGCGCGTCGCCAACGACCAGTACAACGCCGGGCCGCACCCCTCGCGCGAGGAGCTGCTCCCCGGGGACCTGGTCTTCTTCTCGGACGACCTGACCAACTCGCGGGCCATCCGGCACGTCGGCATCTACGTCGGCGGCGGGTACATGATCAACGCGCCGCGGACCGGGGCGGTGATCCGCTTCGACCGGATCGACACGCCGGACTACTTCGGCGCCACCCGGGTCACCCCGGAGGGCGCCGCCGCCCTGCCCACGCACCCGCCGCAGACGTAGGGAGGCGTTCGGGGCGTACGGGACATGGCCGGAACTCTCCGTCATGCACAGGCCCTGAGCTGCGGCCGGCCGTCACTCTTCGATAACGTCCTCATGATCCACCGGAGAGAGCGGAACGCACGCCTCAGGCGGTTCGTTCCCTGATCCGACCGCTCTGACCACGGGGGTTGGAAACCGCAGACACGAGAGCAAGGGGCCGCAGCAGATGGCTGTACTCGCATCGGACGGTTCGAACCCCGATGTCAGCCTGCTCTACGACATCAACGGACTGGCCAGGTCCGCTCCTCCGTGGTTCGACCGCGTCATGGCGTACGTCGGCGAGTACGGGATCGTCCTCGCGCTCGTCCTCACCGTGCTCGGGTGCTGGTGGAGCGTCCGCCGGCGCGGCGCCCCCGCCGACTCCGTCTCGGCCGTCGCCGGTCTCGTCTGGGCCCCGCTGGCGGCCGGGATCGCCCTCCTGGTCAACATCCCGATCCGGGGCTTCGTCGAGCGCCCCCGCCCCTTCGTGGACCACCGGGGCCTGGAGGTCCTCGTCGGCGGGAAGACCGACTTCTCCTTCGTCAGCGACCACGCCACCCTCGCGATGGCCCTCGCCGTCGGCGTCTTCGTCGCCCACCGCGGCTTCGGGCTCGCCGCGATCGGCCTCGCCCTCGCCGAGGGCTTCGCCCGGGTCTACATGGGCGTCCACTACCCGACCGACGTCATCGGCGGCCTCGCCCTCGGCACGGCGGTCGCGCTGCTCCTCGCCCCGCTCGCGCTCGCCCTGCTGACCCCGGTCGTCTCCGCCGTCGCCCGCTCGGGCCGCGGCGCCCGTCTCGTCCGCTCCCGGCGGGCCGAGGCGGTGCGGCTCCCGGAGACGGTCGGCATCCCCGAGTCCCGCGTCGGCGGAGCGTCCACCGGGGCCGGCCGCAAGGACCGCAAGGACCTGGCCGCCTGACGGCGAGTGGGGGGAGTCCCTAGGGCGTCTCCGGGTCCGTCGCCGTACGGGCGTGGTCCGCCGCGTCCGTGCGGGCGCGGTCCCTCGATCTGCGGGCCGGGCCCGACCAGCCGCAGCTGCAGCGCGCCAGCGCGAACGAGCCGCGTTCCGTCGTGGTGGTGGTGTGGGAGGAAGCCTGCGCGTGCACGCGACCACCGTACTGCGCGTGACGGCTCGCCCGGGCCGTCGTTATCCGGAACGGACGCCCCCGGGCCGGGGGCGAGGCGGTCCCGGGCGGACAGCGCTGAGGCGCGGGGGGTTGGCAGGCGATGACGGTGCAGGGGTACGGGCGTCCGCAGGGCCGGGGGAGCGGGGCGATCGCCGCCACCGTCGTCCTGGTCGGCTCCCTCGTCGGGTCCGCCGCCGCCTCCGGGTGCGCCGCGCCCCCGGACCCGAAGCCCGCGGCCGACCCCGCGCCCGCCGTGCGGGGCGCCGCCGACGCGCTGGCCCGGGCCGGCACCGCCAAGGCCAGTACCGCCATGGAGATGGCCTCGGGCGGGACCCGGGTCACCATCCGGGGCGAGGGCGGCTACGACTTCCGGCGCCGGACCGGGCACCTCCAGGTGGTGCTGCCCGGGGACCCGGCGGGGACGAGCGGCCACCGGCCGATCACCGAACTCCTCACCCCCGGCGCCCTCTACATGAAGAACCGCGGGGCCGGGGTGCCCGCCGACAAGTGGGTCCGCGTCGACACCACCGCCCTCGACGACGGGAACCTCGTCACGGGCGGCGCCACCGACCCGGCCGCCGCGGCCGAACTGCTGCGGGGCGTCCGGGAGGTCGCGTACGTCGGCGAGGTCGAGCTCGCGGGCGAGAAGGTCGGCCACTACCGGGGGGTCGCCGACATCGCGCACGCCGCCCGGGCCGCGTCGCCGCAGCTGCGCGGGGCGCTCGCCGCGGCGGCGAAAGGGTTCTCCGACGACGCGGTGCCGTTCGACGCGTACCTGGACGGGGAGGGGCGGCTGCGGAAGGTCCGCCACCAGTTCAGCTTCAGCAACCAGGGCCGTACGGTCGCCGTCGCGTCGACCACGCTCCTGTACGGCTTCGGGGTCCCCGTCCGGGTCGTGCTGCCGGACCGCCGGGACCTCTACGACGGGAAGGTCGAGGGCTGACACGGGCCATCGGCAAATGGTCCAGACGTGTCATGCGCGGTGCGCGGCTCCGTCCCTACGCTGGGAGGCCGCTGGGAGACCGACGCCGGCAGGAAGAGGTGGATGCGCGTGGCCCCGCCCGGTACCGCGACCGTGCCCGCAGACCAGGAGCGCGTCGCCCTCGCCGAGATAGAGCTGTGCGGCGAGCTGATCATCGCCGCCTCCGCCGCCGACGGGGAGCGGCTGAGCGCCGACCGGATAGACGAGGTGCTGAGGGTGGCGGCGGAGCGGGCCGTACGGGGCCGCTGAGCGCACGCCGGCCCCCGTACGGGGCCGCCCCTCAGGTGCGCATCATGCGGGCGATGGCCTTCGTGGCCTCCTCGACCTTGGCGTCGACGTCGCCGCCGCCCTTGGCCGCCGCGTCCGCCACGCAGTGCCGCAGGTGCTCCTCCAGGAGCTGGAGGGCGAAGGACTGGAGCGCCTTCGTGGAGGCGGAGACCTGCGTGAGTATGTCGATGCAGTACACGTCCTCGTCGACCATCCGCTGGAGGCCGCGGATCTGGCCCTCGATCCGGCGGAGGCGCTTGAGGTGCTCGTCCTTCTGCTTGTGGTAGCCGTGCACGCCCTGCTCGTGGCCGGGCTCGTGACCGGCCGCTCCGGTGGTCTCGACGGGCCCGACGGCCTCGACGGGCTCGGGGGTGACCTGGTCCGTCTCGGTGGTCGTCATCGCGTCCTCCCGTTGTCCAGAAAGGGGGTGTATACCCCTCGTGGGTATATGGTACCGATCCCCGCCGAACCGGGCGGGGGCCCGTGCAGATCACTGTGCCTGATGGGCGACACTGAGAGGACGCCGGTTAGCCGTGGCCGGATGATGCGCCTAGCATCAGCCTGACCCAACCCAGCACCCCGAGGACCTCACGTGCGATTTCGTCTGACCCCCAGGGAGACGAGCTTCTACGACATGTTCGCCGCGTCCGCGGACAACATCGTCACGGGCTCGAAGCTCCTGATGGAACTGCTCGGAGCGGAGCCTTCCGCCCGGGCCGAGATCGCGGAGCGGATGCGGGCAGCGGAGCACGCCGGCGACGACGCCACCCACGCGATCTTCCACCAGCTGAACTCCTCCTTCATCACGCCGTTCGACCGCGAGGACATCTACTCCCTGGCCTCGTCCCTCGACGACATCATGGACTTCATGGAGGAGGCCGTCGACCTGGTCGTCCTCTACAACATCGAGGAGCTCCCCAAGGGCGTCGAGCAGCAGATCGAGGTCCTGGCCCGGGCGGCGGAGCTGACCGCCGAGGCCATGCCGAACCTGCGGACGATGTCCAACCTCACCGAGTACTGGATCGAGGTCAACCGGCTGGAGAACCAGGCCGACCAGATCCACCGCAAGCTGCTCGCCCAGCTCTTCAACGGCAAGTACGACGCCATCGAGGTGCTGAAGCTCAAGCAGGTCGTGGACGTCCTCGAAGAGGCGGCGGACGCGTTCGAGCACGTGGCCAACACGGTGGAGACCATCGCGGTCAAGGAGTCCTGAGGCTTCGTGGACACCTTCGCTCTGGTCGTGACCATCGGTGTCGCGCTCGGTTTCACGTACACCAACGGATTCCACGACTCCGCCAACGCCATCGCCACCTCGGTGTCCACCCGGGCGCTGACGCCCCGGGCGGCCCTGGCGATGGCGGCGGTGATGAACCTCGCGGGCGCCTTCATGGGCCAGGGGGTCGCCAAGACCGTCAGTGAGGGGCTCATCGCGACCCCCACCGGCGACAAGGGGATGGGCATCCTCTTCGCCGCGCTCGTCGGCGCGATCATCTGGAACCTGGTCACCTGGTACTTCGGTCTGCCGTCCTCCTCCTCGCACGCCCTGTTCGGCGGCATGGTGGGCGCGGCGCTCGCCGGCGGCACCGAGGTGATCTGGGGCGGGGTGCTCGACAAGATCGTCATCCCGATGTTCGTCTCCCCGGTGGTCGGCCTGGTGGCCGGTTACCTGGTGATGTGCGCGATCATGTGGATCTTCCGCAAGGCCAACCCGCACAAGGCGAAGCGCGGCTTCCGCATCGCGCAGACGGTGTCGGCGGCCGGCATGGCCCTCGGCCACGGCCTCCAGGACGCCCAGAAGACGATGGGCATCGTGGTGATGGCCCTGGTCATCGCCGACGTGCAGGAGGCCGGCGACGACATCCCGGTGTGGGTGAAGATCGCCTGTGCGGTGATGCTGTCGCTCGGTACGTACGCGGGCGGCTGGCGCATCATGCGGACCCTCGGCCGCAAGATCATCGAGCTGGACCCGCCGCAGGGCTTCGCGGCGGAGACCACGGGCGCGTCGATCATGTTCGGCTCGGCGTTCCTGTTCCACGCGCCGATCTCGACCACGCACGTCATCACCTCCGCGATCATGGGCGTGGGCGCGACGAAGCGCGTCAACGCGGTCCGGTGGGGCGTCGCCAAGAACATCATTCTCGGCTGGTTCATCACGATGCCGGCGGCGGCGCTGGTCGCTGCGCTGAGTTTCTACGTGGTGCAGCTGGTCTTCGGATAGTCGGACAGGAGTCCCGTACGGAAACGGGCCCGGTTCCCCTCGTGGGGGAGCCGGGCCCTTCGTCGTGCGGTGGCACCGCCATGCAGCACCGCAGGACGCCACGCGGCGGAGCCGCATGGTCTGGAGGGGCTATCCGAAGCGGCCGGAGATGTAGTCCTCGGTCGCCTGGACGCTCGGGTTGGAGAAGATGCGCTCCGTGTCGTCCAGCTCGATCAGCTTGCCGGGCTGGCCGACGGCCGCCAGGTTGAAGAAGGCGGTGCGGTCGGAGACGCGGGCGGCCTGCTGCATGTTGTGCGTCACGATGACGATCGTGAAGCGCTCCTTCAGCTCGCCGATCAGGTCCTCGATGGCGAGGGTGGAGATCGGGTCGAGGGCCGAGCAGGGCTCGTCCATCAGCAGGACGTCGGGCTCGACCGCGATGGCGCGGGCGATGCACAGGCGCTGCTGCTGGCCGCCGGAGAGGCCGGAGCCCGGCTTGTTGAGGCGGTCCTTGACCTCGTTCCAGAGGTTCGCGCCCTTGAGGGACCTCTCCACGATGTCGCTGAGCTGCGACTTCTTGTAGTTGCCGTTGAGGCGCAGGCCCGCCGCCACGTTGTCGAAGATCGACATGGTGGGGAAGGGGTTCGGGCGCTGGAAGACCATGCCGACCGTGCGGCGCACGGCGACCGGGTCGACGTTCGCGCCGTACAGGTTCTCGTCGTCCAGCATCACCTTGCCCTCGACGCGGCCGCCGGGGGTGACCTCGTGCATGCGGTTCAGGGTGCGCAGGAAGGTGGACTTGCCGCAGCCGGAGGGGCCGATGAAGGCCGTCACGGAGCGGGGCTCGACGGTCATCGAGATGTCGTCGATCGCCTTGTGGGCGCCGTAGTAGGCGGAGAGGCCGCTGACGTCGATTCGCTTGGCCATATCAGTTCACTTCCAGGATGACCGCGTCAGCGGCCGGTCTTCGGGGCCTTCCAGCGGGCGATGCCGCGGGCCACCAGGTTGAGGATCATGACGAAGGCGATCAGGACGAGCGCGGCGGCCCAGGCGCGGGCCACGGCGGCGTCGGTGCCGACCGCGTACTGCTCGTACACGTAGAGCGGCAGGGAGGACTGGGCGCCTTCGAAGGGGTTCGGGTTGATGAGCTTCGTACCGAACACGAGGAGCAGGACGGGGGCCGTCTCGCCGGTGATGCGGGCGACCGCGAGCATGACGCCCGTGGTGATGCCGCCGATCGCGGTGGGCAGGACCACCTTCAGGATGGTGCGCCACTTGGGGATGCCGAGGGCGAGGGAGGCCTCGCGGAGCTCGTTCGGGACGAGCTTGAGCATCTCCTCGGTGGAACGGACCACGACCGGCATCATCAGGATGGCGAGGGCCATCGCGCCGGCGAAACCGGAGGGGCCGAAGCCCAGCATCAGGTTCCAGGTGGCGAGGACGAAGAGGCCGGCGACGATCGACGGGATGCCCGTCATGACGTCGACGAAGAAGGTGACGGCCTGGGCGAGCTTCCCGCCGCCGTACTCGACCAGGTAGACCGCGGTCAGCAGGCCGATCGGGGCGGCGATCAGGGTCGCGATGCCGACCTGCTCGATGGTGCCGAGCAGCGCGTGGTAGACGCCGCCGCCGGCCTCGGCGTCGAGGACGCCGTTCATCGAGTGGGTCAGGAAGTAGCCGTCGAGGACGGCCATGCCCTTGCTGACCGTGACCCAGGCGAGGGAGAGCAGCGGGACGACGGCGAGGACGAAGCAGACCCAGACGAGGCTGGTGGCGACGCGGTCCTTGGCCTGTCGGCTGCCCTCGACCTTGCTGGTCAGGGCGTACGTCACGAGGACGAAGAGCAGGGCCGAGACCAGGCCCCACTGGACCTTGCTGTGCCAGCCGGCGGCGAGGCCGATGCCGACGCCCGCGACGACCGAGCCGACGGCGACGGCCGCCGGGGTCCAGCGGGGGAGGCGGGCGTGGGAGAGGGATCCGCGGCGCGGGGCCACCGCGAGCGGTCGGTCCTGAATGGCGTGGCTCATGCCGCTGCCCCCGAGTACTCCTTGCGGCGGCCGATGATCCAGCGGGCCGCGCCGTTGACGAGCAGGGTGATGGCGAAGAGGACGAGACCGGACGCGATGAGGGCGTCCCGGCCGAACTCGTTGGCCTCGTTGAACTTGGCGGCGATGTTCTGGGCGAAGGTGCCGCCGCCCGGGTCGAGCAGGTGGCCCGAGATGAGGAAGCTGGGGGAGAGGACCACGGCGACGGCCATGGTCTCGCCGAGCGCGCGGCCGAGGCCCAGCATGGAGGCGGAGATGATGCCAGAGCGGCCGAAGGGCAGCACCGACATGCGGATGACCTCCCAGCGCGTGGCGCCGAGGGCGAGGGCGGCCTCCTCGTGCATCTTCGGGACCTGGAGGAAGACCTCGCGGGTCACGTTGGTGATGATCGGGAGGATCATGATCGCCAGGAGGATGCCCACGGTGAAGAGGTTGCGGGCGACGCCGTCCTGGGACTTGTCGAAGATGTACGTCCAGCCGAGGTACCGGTCGAGCCACTCGTTGAGGCCGGCCAGGTACGGGACGAGGAAGATCGCGCCCCAGAGGCCGTAGATGATGCTGGGCACGGCGGCGAGCAGGTCGACCACGTACGCGAGGGGCTTGGCGAGCCGGCGCGGGGCGTAGTGCGAGATGAAGAGCGCGATGCCGATCGCGACCGGCACGGCGATGACCATCGCGACGATCGAGGAGACGACGGTGCCGAAGGCGAGGACGGCGATGCCGAAGACCGGGGGGTCACCGGCCGGGTTCCACTCGAAGGTGGTGAAGAAGTTGGTGCTGTCCTTCGAGATGGCGAGGACGGCGCGGTAGCTGAGGAAGACCGCGATCGCGGCCATGATGACGAGGAGGGTGATGCCGGAGCCTCGGGAGAGGCCGCTGAAGATGCGGTCCCCGGGGCGGGAGGCGCTCTTGGCGCCCCGGCTCCTCTTGATCTCTGGTGTGGTGGTGGCCATCTGCTTCTCCGGTCTGCGGGGCCGGTACGGGTCGTACGGCTCCTGGCGGCGGTGCACCGGATGCCGGGGGCGGCTCCTCCACGGGAGGTGAGGGGCCGCCCCCGGCCGCGGGTCAGGACAGGGTCGGGACGATCGTGCGGACCTTGGCGGCGATCTCGGCCGGGAGCGGGGCGTAGCCGGCGTCGGCGAGGACCTTCTGGCCCTCCTCGCTCACGGTGTAGTTGAGGAAGGCCTTCAGGGTCGGCAGGGTCTCCGCCTTGTTGCCCTTGTCGCAGGCGATCTCGTACGTGACGAGGACGATCGGGTAGGCGCCCTCGGCCTTGGTGGCGTAGTCGAGGGAGAGGGCCAGGTCGCTGCCGGTGCCCTTGACCTTGGCGGCGGCGATGGCCTTGGAGGCGTTCTCCGAGGTGGCGGCGACCGGGGCGGCGGCGCCGGTGTCGATGCTGACGGTGGAGATCTTGTTCGCGGTGGCGTACGAGAGCTCGAAGTAGCCGATGGAGCCCTCGGCGTCCTTGACGGCGGTGGCGACGCCGGAGGAGCCGTTGGCGGCCTGGCCGCCCTGGGCGGGCCACGACTTCGACTTCGGGTCGTGCTTCCAGTCGGCCGGGGCGGCCTCGGAGAGGTACTTGCCCAGGTTCTGGGTGGTGCCCGACTCGTCGGAGCGGTGGAAGGCCTGGATGGTGGAGTCGGGGAGCTTGACGCCCGGGTTCAGCTTGGTGATCGCCTCGTCGTTCCACTTGGTGATCTTGTTGTCGAAGATCTTGGCGAGGGTGGGGGCGTCCAGGACCAGGTTGTCCACGCCCTCCAGCTTGTAGCCGATGGCGACGGGGCCGCCGACCATGGGCAGGTTGACGCCCTTGCCGCCCTTGCAGATCTTCTGCGACTCGGCGACCTCTTCCTCCTTCAGGGCGGAGTCGGAGCCCGCGAAGGCGACCTGGCCCTGGTTGAACTTGGTGATGCCGCCGCCGGAACCGATGGCCTGGTAGTTGATCTCGACGCCGGAGCAGGCCGCCTGGAAGTTCTTGACCCACAGGTCCATCGCGTTCTTCTGCGCGCTGGAGCCGGCGGCGAGAAGCTGTCCCTTGGCGCCCTCACAGGCGATGTCGGAGGCGGCGGCCGAGGTGCTGCCGCCGTCCTTCTTGTCCGGGGTCGCGGTGTTGTCGTCCGAGCCACACGCCGAGAGGACAAGGGCGCCGGAGACGACGAGGGCACCGATCGCGGAGGCGCGAAGCCCGTTCTTGCGCGAAAGCTTCACTTTCGGGTGTTCCTTCCAGAAGCCGCCTTGTCGCGGACCGAGTGTCCTGAACGTTCTACGGCGGCGTGTGTCGGTTTGGCGGGTGCTTCGCTGTGCTCCGAGCACCTCGTAAGGCCGAAATTAGGCAGAACAGGTGAAGCCGCCGACGGGGGAGGGTGAACGGGAAGTGAACCGTGCCGGAAGGCCGGGGGTGGGGGGCGCGGGCGGGTGACGCGGTGCCGTGGCGGCGCGGGTCCCGGGTGGCGCGGTGGTGCCGGGCCGGCGCCGGAGCGGACGGCGGGCGCCCGGCTCGGCGGCGGGCCGGGGCGGTCCGGCTCAGTGGCGGGTCGCGACCGCCGCGTCCAGGAGTTCGCGGTCCCTCGGCTGGGTCAGGCGGGGGCGGGCCCGGTCCGGGGGGAGCCAGAGGAGGGTGTCGATCTCTCGGGTCGGGGTGAAGGTGCCGGTGAGGGCGCGGGCCGACCAGTAGGCGACCTCCTTGGGGCGGCCCGCCACCGTGTAGTGGACCGTGGGGAGGCGGGCGCCCAGCTCGCAGTGCCGGCCCGTCTCCTCCAGGACCTCGCGCCGTGCGCACTCCTCCGCCGTCTCGCCGCGCTTCAGCTTCCCCTTCGGATGCGACCAGTCGTCGTACTTGGGGCGGTGGACGAGCGCGATCTCGATCCCCCGCCCCGAGGGCGACGGGCGCCACAGGACGCAGCCCGCCGCCAGGATCGGGGTGTCGCGGGGGGTCATGGGACCGGGGCCGTCGTTCTGCGCCAGGCGCGCTGGAAGGCGAAGCGGGCCGCTTCGACCTCGTGGCGCTGGTCGGCGTGGAGGACGCCGAGGGCGTAGGCGGTCGCCGGGGCGATCCGGGGGGTGCGGGCGGCCGTGGCGGCGGCCGACGCGGCCTCGGCGGCGTCGCGGTGCCGGTCCAGGGCGCGGGCCGCCTCGTACAGGACGGCGTCCGGCTCGCCCCCGGCGTACAGGGCCTCGGTGGCGTACCGGTGCAGCCGGAGCAGCAGCCGGGTCTGGTGCCAGGGCGCGTCCTGGGCCTCGCCGGCGGCCAGGGCGAGGGCCTCGGCGTTGTACGGGTGGGCCGCCCGGGTCAGCGGAAGGGCGGCGACCGCGTCCAGGAGGCGCCTTTCGGCCACCCCGGCGGAGGCGTCCAGGACCTCGGCGGCGGGCGCGGCGGAGGCGGGCCCGAGCGGCACCTCGGAGGCGAGGAGGGCGACGGCGTCCGCGACCGCGTGGAAGCGGGCGGAGCCGAGCGCCTGGAGGGCCGCCGAGTGGGCGCGCGTACGGGCCAGGGTCAGCTGGCGCTCCAGGAGCGCGCCGGCCCGGGCCGCGCCGACCGAGAGCCCTGCCGATTCGCTGCCGCGGGCGGCGGGGACGGGCCCGCCGCCGTTCGACAGGCGGGACAGCGCGTCCACCAGGCGGACGAGCCGGGAGGTGCAGGCCTGCTCGACGGCCAGGGTGCCCGAGAGCCAGGCCAGCTCGGTGCGCAGGTCGTCGGCCCAGGGGCCGTCGAGCAGCGGCCGGAAGGTGTGGAGGGTGGCGCCGATCCGCCGGGCGGCGGCCCGCAGCGTACGGGCCGCCTCCTCCGCCCCGGCGGTGTCGGAGCCGCTCTCGCCGTGCAGGCGCAGGCCGCGGAGGAAGTCCGCGGCCCGCGCGTGGAGGTACGGGGCCAGGACCTCGCCCGCCGTGACGTCCTGCGACTGGTCAGGGTTGTGCACGCCTGCGCCTCCGCGCGTCGATGAGCATCTCCTGGACGTGCCGCAGGGGCCGTCCCTCGGGGTCGGTCGCGTGTCGCGTCCAGTTCCCGTCCGGGCCGAGGTGCCAGGAGGAGGTGGTGTCGGACATCCCGGTCTCCAGGAACCGGATGAGGGCCGCCCGGTGCGCCGGGTCGGAGACCCGTACGAGGGCCTCGATCCGGCGGTCCAGGTTGCGGTGCATCATGTCGGCGCTGCCGAACCACACCTCGGGCTCGCCGCCGTTGCAGAAGGCGAAGATCCGGGAGTGCTCCAGGAAGCGGCCGAGGACGGAGCGGACCCGGATGTTCTCGGAGAGCCCGGCGACCCCGGGCCGTACGGCGCAGATGCCGCGGACCCAGATGTCGACGGGGACGCCGGCCCGCGAGGCCTGGTAGCAGGCGTCGATGACGGCCTCGTCGACCATCGAGTTGACCTTGATCCGCACGTACGCGGGCCGTCCGGCGCGGTGGTGGGCGATCTCCTTGGTGATCCGGGAGACCAGGCCGTCGCGGAGCGACTTGGGGGCGGTGAGCAGGCGCCGGTAGGTCTCGCGGCGCGAGTAGCCGGAGAGCCGGTTGAACAGGTCGGAGAGGTCCGCGCCGACCTGCGGGTCGGCGGTGAGCAGGCCGAGGTCCTCGTAGAGCCGGGCCGTCTTGGGGTGGTAGTTGCCGGTGCCGACGTGCGAGTACCGGCGAAGGAGCTCGCCCTCCTGCCGTACCACCAGGGACAGCTTGCAGTGGGTCTTGAGGCCGACGAGGCCGTAGACGACGTGGCAGCCGGCCTCCTCCAGCTTGCGCGCCCACTTGATGTTGGCCTGCTCGTCGAAGCGGGCCTTGATCTCGACCAGGACGAGGACCTGCTTGCCGGACTCGGCGGCGTCGATGAGGGCGTCCACTATCGGGGAGTCGCCGGAGGTCCGGTACAGCGTCTGCTTGATCGCCAGGACGTCCGGGTCGGCCGCCGCCTGCTCCAGGAAGGCCTGGACGGAGGTGGAGAACGAGTCGTACGGGTGGTGCAGGAGCACGTCCCGCTCGCGCAGCGCGGCGAAGACGTCCGGCGCGGACGCGGACTCGACCTCGGCGAGGTCCCGGTGGGTGCCGGCGACGAACGTCGGGTACTTCAGCTCGGGCCGGTCCTGCCCGGAGATCCCGAAGAGGCCGGTGAGGTCGAGCGGCCCGGGCAGCGGGTAGACCTCGGCGTCGGAGACCTTCAGCTCGCGCACGAGCAGGTCGAGGACGTACGGGTCGATGGACTCCTCGACCTCCAGGCGGACCGGCGGGCCGAAGCGGCGCCGCATGAGCTCCTTCTCCAGGGCCTGGAGCAGGTTCTCGGCGTCGTCCTCCTCGACCTCCAGGTCCTCGTTCCTGGTCACCCGGAACATGTGGTGCGCGAGCACCTCCATGCCGGGGAACAGCTCCTCCAGGTGCGCGGCGATGACGTCCTCCAGGGGGACGTACCGCTGCGGGGAGGCCTCCAGGAAGCGGGAGAGCAGCGGGGGCACCTTCACGCGCGCGAAGTGGCGGTGGCCGCTGACCGGATTGCGCACGACCACGGCGAGGTTGAGCGAGAGCCCCGAGATGTACGGGAAGGGGTGGGCCGGGTCGACGGCGAGCGGGGTGAGGACGGGGAAGATCTGCTGCCGGAAGAGGGTGAAGAGCCGGGCCTGCTCCTTCTCCGTGAGCTCGGGCCAGCGGATCAGGTGGATGCCCTCGTCGGCCAGGGCCGGGGCCACGTCCTGCTGGTAGCAGGCGGCGTGCCGGGCCATGAGTTCGCGCGAGCGGGTCCAGATCAGGTCGAGGACCTCGCGGGGCTGGAGGCCGGAGGCGGAGCGGGTGGCGACGCCGGTGGCGATGCGGCGCTTGAGGCCGGCGACCCGGACCATGAAGAACTCGTCCAGGTTCGAGGCGAAGATCGCGAGGAAGTTCGCCCGTTCGAGGAGGGGGGTCGTGGGGTCCTCGGCGAGTTCGAGGACGCGCTCGTTGAACGCGAGCCAGCTGCGCTCCCGGTCGAGGAACCGCCCCTGCGGCAGTTCGTCACCGAGCGCGCCGTCGCTCTCGTACGCGTCGGGATCGGTGTCCAGACCGGAGTCGAGGTCGGTGACCGCCTGGGGGCGGTGCGCGGCTATGGATCCGAGGGAGGCGGAGGACGCGGAGGCGGCGGAGGGCTGGACCGGGACCTCGGCGGGCTGCTGGCTCATGACCCTATTCTTCCGCGCGAGAGGCTGCTCAGGCGCGTCGGAGCGGGCCGCGGGGGAGGGAAGCCTCCCTTTGGGGAGGCCGGACACGGAGCGCTTCATTGCGTGAGCGTCGCAAGCGCTTCTGAATGGCCGGTAACGACGACATGTCGTACGGGAATCGGGGGCGGGGCCGTGTGCGGGCCCCGCGCCCCTTTTCCTTTTACGGAGGGTGTCTACGGGAGGTGTCTACGGAGGGTTACGGGTGCCGGGCCCGCAGGAGGCGGAAGGCGGCGTAGGCCGCGAGGGCGGCGAGGGCGAGGAGGATGCCGGACTCGATGAGTTGGGTGGGCCAGAAGTGGGACTGGGGGTGGTAGTCGGCGTACTGGGCGGCGATGCCTTCGTCGGGGCGGCAGTGCTCCGCCGGGGCGTCGGGGGAGCAGAACCAGCCGGGCAGCCGCTTCCCGGAGACGCCGATCAGTCCCTGCTCGACGAGCAGGGCGTCCCCGGGAACCATGAGGGTCGAGGCGTTCTCCAGGGCCGGGCCCGTGACCGTCCGTACCGGCAGGAAGTCCCACCGGAAGGAGCTGAGGACGAGCATGACCACGCCCATGATCCCTCCGGTGGCGGCCATGGCGAGGAGCGTGCGCCGGACCAGCTGGCCGACGAGGGCGCCGACGGCGACGGCGAGGAGGACGTACGAGACGAGGACGACACCGGTGATCTCGTACGGTCCGCGGTCCGCCCAGCTGAACTGCCAGGTGCCCGACACCCGGCCCCAGCCGATCAGGTAGATCGCGGTGAGGACCAGGGTCGTTCCGACGACGACGGCGGTCGTGGTGAGGAGCTTGGCGCGGAGCCAGGCCGCCGGGCTCACCGACTGGGTGAGCGAGAGCTTGTACGTCCCCGACTCGAACTCGCGGGCGATCAGCGGGCCCGCGACGAAGACGCCGGTGAGGAAGGGGAGGAGGACCATGGCCACGGAGAACTGCTCCATGGCCCCGCGCAGCAACTGGTAGCCGCTGTTGTCGTCGGCCACGTGCTGGTAGCCGTCCTCCACGTACACGTCCGGGTACTGCAGGTCCCAGATCCGCAGCCCCCCGATCACCGCCAGCGCCGCGAGCACCAGCGCGCCCGTCAGCCACAGTGTCCGCCGGTACTGCCGGACCGTCACCCAGTACGGACCCCTCAGGGCGAGCGTGCTCATGCTGCGGCTCCCTCGGGGGTGCGGAGGTGGGCGAGGAGGAGTTCTTCCAGGGAGGGTTCGGAGGTCTCCCAGGGGCCTTCGACCGGGCCCTCGCGGCGGATCAGGGCGGTGAGCTGACGGCCGGTCGTGCGGGACTCGACCACCGTGTGCGGGGCGAGGTCGGCGACGGGGCCGGTGAGCAGGGTGTGGGCGGCGAGGAGGTCCTCGACGGGCCCGTCGAGGCGGATCCGGCCGCCGTGGAGCAGGAGGAGGTGGTCGCAGGCGCCCTCCAGCTCGGTGAGGATGTGGGACGACATGACGACGGTGGTGCCGTTCTCGGCGGCCTCCGCCATGAGCAGGCCCAACAGCTGGTGGCGGGCGAGCGGGTCGAGGTCGGCCATCGGCTCGTCCAGGAGGAGCAGTTCGGGCCGCTTGCCGAGGGCGAGCGCGAGGGCGACGCGGGTGCGCTGGCCGCCGGAGAGGTGGTGGACGAGGGTGCCGGAGGAGAAGCCGCCGCCCTCGACGACCCGTTCGGCGAGGGCGGGGTCCCAGCGTCCGGGGTTGAGTTCGCGGCCCATGCGCAGGGTGTCGTCCACGCTGAGCCGGGGGTGGAGCGGCTTGTCCTGGGCGACGTACGCGAGGAGTTCGCGCGCGGGGGCCTCGATGGTGCCCTCGGTGGGGCGCAGGAGGCCGGCGGCGAGGGCGAGGAGGGTGGACTTGCCGGCGCCGTTGGGGCCGACGAGGGCGCAGATCCGCCCCCGGGGGAGCGTGAAGTCGCACTCCCGCAGGGCCCAGCCGCCTCTGCGTCCGCCGTATTTCCTGCCCAGGAGTTCCGCCCTCAGGGCGGTGTCCTCGGTCATCGGTCGTCGTCCCCCTCGAAGTGTTCTTTCAGTACGGATGTGAAGAGCGCGGCCACGTCGTCCCGTTCGAGCCCCGCGGCCCGTGCCCGGCGCGCCCAGTCGGCGAGTTCGCCGCGCAGCGGCGAGTCGGCCGGGTTGGTGCCGAGGGTGGCGCGGACGAAGGTGCCGAGGCCGCGGCGGGCCTCGACGAGGCCTTCGCGTTCGAGCTCGCGGTAGGCCTTGAGGACCGTGTTGGGGTTGATGGCCGTCGCTTCGACGACCTCGCGTGCGGTGGGCAGTCGGTCGCCGGGCTCCAGGAGGCCCATGCGGAGGGCCTGTTTCGTCTGCTGGACGATCTGGAGGTAGGTGGCGACGCCACTGCGCCGGTCGATGCGGTACTCGACCACGTTCCCTTCCACCACCCTTTCACTAATCAAGTAGTGAAAGGGTGGTGGAAGGAAGGGGGCGGTGTCAACCGCCCCCTGAACACGAGCCCTTACGGCACCGCGCGTACGGGTCTACGACTCCGTGCGGTACATCAGGTCCACCTCGTGCGTGGCGAAGCCGAGCCCCTCGTACACCCGCACCGCCGTCGAGTTGTCCCCGTCCACGTACAGCATCGCCGTCGGCAGCCCCTGGGCCGCCAGGTGCCGCAGGCCGATCGCGGTGAGCGCCTTGCCGAGGCCGCCGCCCTGGGCGTCGGGCAGGACGCCGACCACGTACACCTCGCCGAGCTGCTCCTCGGCGTGCGTCTTCGTCCAGTGGAAGCCGACGATCCGCCCGTCCTTCTCCGCGAGGAAGAAACCCTTAGGGTCGAACCACGGCTCGGCGGTGCGGTCGTCCAGGTCCCGCTGGGTGAGGGAGCCCTGCTCGGGGTGGTGGGCGAAGGCGGCGGCGTTGACGGCGAGCCAGGCCGCGTCGTCCTGACCGGGGACGAAGGTGCGGACGGTGACGCCCTCGGGCAGCACCGGCTCCGGGATCTCCAGCGGCACCAGGGACCGCCGCAGCTGGCGCAGTTCGCGGAAGAGGGTCAGGCCGAGGACCTGGGCGAGGTGCCGGGCGGCCGGCTTGCCGCCGTGCGCCCAGACGCGCAGCCGCTTGCCGGAGGCGTCGAGCAGGGCGGTGCCGAGCGCCCGCCCGTGGCCGCGCCCGCGCCGGTCGGGGTGGACGACCAGCTCGGCGGCCGGGGCCTCGATCGGGTCGGTCTCCTCCAGCTGGGCGTACCCGTACAGCCGGGAGCCGACGGTCAGCAGGAAGTGCCGCACGCCCTCGCGCCGTCCGTTGCGCAGGTAGAGCCGGCCCTGCTCGGACACGGCGTGCATCCCGTCGGCCCGGTCGGCGGCCTCCAGGAGCTCCGATACGTCCTGGACCTGCTCGGGCGTGAGCTCGTCGTACGTGTGGATCTGCCGTCCGGGTTCGAGGGCCGGTGCCGCGTCGGAAGTCATGGAACGAGCCTACGGCGGCCCGGCGCCGCCCGGCGGAAAGCGGGCGGCAACCGTCTTGTAATCCTCTCCCCCCTGTTGTGCTACGCGCGTTGACCCTAGGCTGCACCGGCATACGGGAAGTGCGTCCCGTAGAGGTGCAGAGGGAACAGAGGGCAGATGGCAGCGACACCCAGGAAGAACAAGACGGCGCGGCGGATCCTCGCCGCGGGGGCCGGGCTCGTGACGGTCGGGGCGCTCGTCGCCGCGATGCCGTCGGCCGGCGCGGTCGGCGACCGGTCCGGCGGCGGGCACGGACACGGGCACGACAAGGGGCAGGGCCGTCTGGTCGACGTCCAGCTGCTCTCCTTCAACGACCTGCACGGCAACCTGGAGCCGCCGACCGGCTCGTCGGGCCGGCTGACCCACCTGAACGAGGACGGGACGACCCGGACCGTCGAGGGCGTCGGCGGCGTCGAGTACCTCGCCACGCACCTGCGGCAGGCCCGCCAGGGCCACCCGTACTCCATCACCGCCGCGGCGGGCGACATGATCGGCGCCTCGCCGCTGGTCTCCGGCCTCTTCCACGACGAGCCGACCATCGAGGCGCTGAACAGGCTCGACCTCGACGTCACCTCGGTCGGCAACCACGAGTTCGACGAGGGCGCGCGCGAGCTGGCCCGGATGCAGAACGGCGGCTGCCACCCGACCGAGGGCTGTTTCGAGAAGGGCAAGAGGTTCCAGGGAGCCGACTTCCCCTACCTCGCGGCCAACGTGACGAACGAGAAGAGCGGAAAGCCGCTGCTCGACCCGTACTTCGTGTGGGAGCGCAACGGGGTCCGGATCGGCTTCATCGGCGTCACCCTCGAAGGCACGGCCGACATCGTGTCCGCCGAGGGCATCAAGGGCCTGAAGTTCGGCGACGAGGTCGAGACGATCAACAAGTACGCCAAGGTGCTGGAGCGCAAGGGCGTGAAGTCGATCGTCGCCCTGCTCCACGAGGGCGGGCTGCCCGCCTCGGGCGCGTACAACTACGACTGTGACAGCCCGGGCCCCGGCAACGGCATCTCCGGCCCGATCGTGGACATCGCCAAGAACGTCAGCCCGCAGGTCGACGCCCTGGTCACCGGCCACACCCACCAGGCGTACGCGTGCACGATCCCGGACCCGGCGGGCAAGCCGCGCACGGTCACCTCGGCGGCCTCCTTCGGGCGGCTCTACACCGACACGACGCTCACCTACGACCGGCGCACCAAGGACATCGTCCGCACGGCCGTCGCCTCCGCGAACCACGTCGTCAGCCGTGACGTGAAGCCGGCGCGTGACATGACCAGGCTGATCGACCGCTGGAAGACCCTGGCCGCGCCGATCGCCAACCGCCCCGTCGGCCACATCGCCGCCGACATCGAGAACCCGATCGACGCGTACGAGAAGCCGCTGGGCGACCTGATCGCGGACGCGCAGCTGGAGGGCATGGCCCCGGCCGACAAGGGCGGCGCGCAGCTGGCCCTGATGAACCCGGGCGGCATCCGCGCCCCGCTGTCCCACAAGGCGTCCGGCGCCGAGGGCGTCGGGGTCGTGACCTACGGCGAGGCGTACACCGTCCAGCCGTTCACCAACATGATGACGGCGGTCGACCTGACCGGCGCCCAGCTCGTCACCGCGCTCCAGCAGCAGGTCAGCGGCCCGAACCAGGCGGCCCCGAAGATCCTCCAGGTGTCGAAGGGCTTCACGTACACCCTGGACATGACGAAGACCGGCGCCGACCGGGTCGTGGTCTCCTCGGTGCGCCTGAACGGCGAGCCGATCGACCCGGCGAAGACCTACCGCGTCGCGATGAACGAGTTCCTCTCCGGCGGCGGCGACGGCTTCACCGTCCTGAAGGAGCACAAGAACAAGCTGGTCGGCGCCTCCGACCTGGACATGTTCACCGCCTACCTGACGGCCCACTCCTCGGCCTCCGCACCGCTGCCGGTGCCGGCGGCGGACCGCATCACCGTCATCAAGTAAGCCCGTAAGGGGGGGGCGGCGGACCGTTTCGGCGGCCTGCCGCCCCTTCGCGTTTCCGGTTGCCGCTCCCTCTCCGCTCCCGGCCGCCGCCCCTTCGCTTTCCCCCGTGCCGCACCCTGGCGGAGGTTGAAGTGGACCTGTCATAGTGCGGTGCCATGGAGCGACGACGATTCCTCGTGGGGGTCGCGGCCGCCGGTGCCGCGCTGGTCGTCGGGGCGCCTTCCGCCTCGGCCGTGGACGTGCGGGCGTGGATGGGGGCGCACGGGGACGGGACCGAGCTGGCGCGGCTCACCATCCCCGGCACGCACGACTCCGGCGCCCGGTTCGGCGGGCCCTGGAGCGAGTGCCAGAACAGCACCATTGCCCAGCAGCTGGACAGCGGTGTTCGCTTCCTGGACGTGCGGTGCCGGGTGACCGGGGGCTCGTTCGCGATCCACCACGGGGCCTCGTACCAGAACATGATGTTCGGCGACGTGCTGATCGCCTGCCGGGACTTCCTCGCCGCCCACCCCTCCGAGACCGTCCTCATGCGGGTCAAGCAGGAGTACTCCGAGGAGTCCGACGCCGCCTTCCGGGCGGTCTTCGACGACTATCTGGACAACCGGGGCTGGCGTCCCCTCTTCCGCATCGGGGACCGGCTGCCGCTCCTCGGCGAGGCCCGCGGGAAGGTCGTCCTCATCGCCGACAACGGAGGCCTTCCGGGGCTGAAGTGGTGGGACGGGTCCCAGATCGCGCTCCAGGACGACTGGAACGCGCTGCCCGACGCCAAGTACCCGAAGATCCAGGCCCACTTCCGAGCCGCCGTCGCACAACCGGGGCGGCTCTACGTCAACTTCGTCAGCACCTCCGCGTACCTCCCGCCCCGCTGGAACTCCGACCGGCTCAACCCCCGCGTCCACGGCTTCCTCGACAGTGCCGAACTGGCCGGCCGGACCGGGCTCGGGATCGTCCCCCTGGACTTCCCGAACACCCGGTCAGGCCTGGTCGAAGCCCTCCTCCGGCACAACTGAGGCCCCGCCCGGCGGCGGCGTCGGCGCCCCCGGCAGCCGGACCGTCGCCACCGTCCCGCCGCCCTCCGCCGGGGCCAGCGCGACCGTGCCGCCCGCCTGCCGGACCGTACGCGCCACGATCGACAGGCCCAGGCCCGAGCCCGGCAGGCTGCGGGCCGACGGCGAGCGCCAGAAGCGGTCGAAGACGTGCGGCAGCTCGTCCGCCGGGATCCCCGGACCGTGGTCCCGGACCGTCAGCTCGCCCCGCATCAGGGTCACCTCGACCGTTCCCCGGGGCGGCGAGAACTTCACCGCGTTGTCCAGGACGTTCACCAGGGCCCGTTCCAGCGCCGCCGGCTCCGCCCGTACGTACCAGGGCGCCAGGTCCGTCACGAAGGCCAGCTCCGGGCCGCGCAGCCGCGCCCGGTCCAGGGCCGCCCGCAGCACCGTGTGCAGCGGCACCACCCCGAGGGGGCCCGAGCGCCCCGCGTCCGGCCGGGCCAGCTCCTGGAGGTCCCCGATCAGCGACGCCAGCTCCGTCATCTGCGCCTTCACCGAGGCCATCAGGGCCCGCCGGTCCTCCGGCGGGATCGCCCGGCCCGTCTCCTCGCTCCGCGCGAGGAGCTCGACGTTCGTCCGCAGCGAGGTCAGCGGCGTCCGCAGCTCGTGTCCCGCGTCCGCGATCAGCCGCGCCTGGAGGTCCCGGGAGGTCGCGAGCGCCGCCGTCATCGCGTTGAACGAGCGCGACAGACGGGCGATCTCGTCCTCGCCCTCCACCGGGATCCGGACCGTCAGGTCCTCGGTCGCCGCCACGTGCTCGACGGCCCCCGTCAGCCGGTTCACCGGCTCCAGACCCGTCCGCGCCACCCACAGCCCGGCCGCGCCCGCGCCGACGACCCCGATCCCGGAGACCAGGAGCAGCACCCAGCGCAGCGTGGACATCGAGTTGTCGATCTCGGAGAGCGGCCGGGCGAGGGAGACCGCGATCCCGGGCGCCCGCTCCTGCGGGTAGGTGTAGACCCGCATCTCGCGCCCGTCGGCGTCCTTCACCGTGTGCAGGACGTCCTCCAGGCGCCCCTGCGCCACCGCGAGGTCGTCGCGCCCGACGGGGATCGCGGCCTCCCCCGAGGTGCACACGCTCCCGTCGGCGAGGATCACCTGCACCGTGTACGAGCCCGCCACCGACGGTGGCGCGGTGCCCTGGCGGCAGAACGACAGGATGCTCTGCGCCCCGCCCGGGTCGAGCCGGGTGGCGCTCAGCGAGGAGTCCAGCTCGGTCTCCAGCTGCTCCCGCGTCACGAACCAGCAGGCCAGCGACACCGCCGCCACCGCGAGCGCCACCGCGACGGCGGTCAGCAGCGCGAGCCGGGAGCGCAGCGGCCGGGACCGGAACCAGGCCAGCGGACGGAAGCGGGGCCCGGGCGGGGCGGCGGGCGCGGGCGGAGGAACCGTCGTC
Organism: Streptomyces cinereoruber; assembly: GCF_009299385.1. Classification (NCBI taxonomy): domain Bacteria; kingdom Bacillati; phylum Actinomycetota; class Actinomycetes; order Kitasatosporales; family Streptomycetaceae; genus Streptomyces; species Streptomyces cinereoruber. The sequence goes on from NZ_CP023693.1 coordinate 4,207,759, forward strand.
ACTCCCCGCCCCCTCCGCGCAGCGCGTACCCCACGCCCCGCACCGTGTGGACCAGGCGCGGCTCGCCGCCCGCCTCCGTCTTGCGCCGCAGGTACATCACGTACACGTCGAGCGAGTTCGAGCTCGGCTCGAAGTCGAAGCCCCACACGGCCTTGAGGATCTGCTCGCGGGTCAGCACCTGGCGCGGGTGCGCCAGGAACATCTCCAGGAGCGTGAACTCGGTCCGCGTCAGCTCCACGGTCCGGCCGCCCCGGGTCACCTCGCGGGTGGCCAGGTTCATCCGCAGGTCCTCGAAGGAGAGGACGTCGTCGGCCGGGGCCGCGGACGCCGCCGACGCGTACGAGCTGCGCCGCAGCAGGGCCCGGATGCGGGCGAACAGCTCGTCCAGCTCGAAGGGCTTCACCAGGTAGTCGTCCGCGCCCGCGTCGAGCCCGGTGACCCGGTCGCCGACGGTGTCGCGGGCGGTGAGCATCAGGATCGGCACGGTCGAGCCGGACGCCCGGATGCGGCGGGCCGCCGTCAGCCCGTCCATGCGGGGCATCTGCACGTCGAGGACGACGAGGTCGGGGGCGTACGACTCCATGGCGGCGAGCGCGTCGAGCCCGTCGACGGCCTCCCGCGTCCCGTACCCCTCGAAGGCGAGGCTGCGGCGCAGGGCCTCCCGTACGGCGGGCTCGTCGTCCACGACGAGGATCCGCTCGGCTTCGTTCTGCTGTCCCGTCATGGAGGCAGCGTCCCACGCGTTCAGCTGTCGCCGCCCGAGCGGAGGTCGTCCAGGTCGGCCTTCACGGTGTCGATCGGGATCGCGAATCCGAGGCCGACGCTCCCGGCCGTGGAACCGCTCGAAGAACTGGGCGAATACATGGCCGAATTGATTCCGATGATCTCGCCGTTCATATTGATCAGCGCGCCGCCGGAATTCCCCGGATTGAGCGAGGCGTCGGTCTGGAGCGCCTTGTACGTGGTCTTCGACGAGCCCGTGTCGCCGTTGAACTGCTGCCCGCCGAACTCGAACGGCCACCCCTGCCGGGGGTCGTACTGCCGCTGCCCCTGGCCCTGGTCCTCGTCCTTCGCGACGGTCACGTCCCGGTCGAGGGCGGAGACGATGCCGCTGGTGACGGTCCCGGTCAGCCCCTCGGGGGAGCCGATCGCCACGACCTCGTCGCCGACCTTCACGTCCTTCGAGCTGCCGAGCGAGGCGGCCTTCAGGCCGGACGCGCCCTTCAGCTCGATCAGCGCCAGGTCCTTGTCGGGGTCCGTGCCGACGACCTCGGCCGGGAAGGTCCTGCCGTCGTCCAGGCGCACGGTGATCTCGGAGGCGCCGGAGATCACGTGGTTGTTGGTGACGATCTCGCCGCCGGAGGTGATGATCACGCCCGAACCGGTGGACTTGCCGGAGTTCGAGGCGGCGGAGATCTCCACGATGGAGGGGGAGACGGCCTCGGCGACCCCGGCGACCGTGCCGGCGCCGCGCGCCGCCACGTTCGTGCCCGCCACGGGGGCGGAGGCGGAGGTCGTCGCCGGGTCGGCGGCGAGCTGCTGGACCAGCGTGGCCGTGCCGCCGCCGACCGCGGCGGCCGCGATGGCCACGGCCGCCATGAGCCCCACGCCGCGCTTGGCACGGCGGCGGGGGCCCGGGACGGGGGCGGGTGCCGGACCCGCAGGCGGGACGTGCCCGCCATGACCCCCGTGCCCGCCCGACGGCCAGATCGTGGTGCCGTGCTCGGTGGTGAACGGCTCGGCGGCGGAGGGCTGGGCGGCGATCGGCTCCGTGAACGGCTCGTACGGGCCCCGGTCCGGCTCGTACGGCGGCCTCGGCGGGTAGTACGGCTGCTGCGGCTGCTCCTGGTGATCCGTCATGGGAAGACTCTCGGAGCCGTACATGAGAACCGTCTGAGGAGCGGCTGAGAAGCCCGACAGAACCCCGTATGCCCGATATAAAGGGCCGTGCGGCAGTCGGCGTCTCAGCGCAGGGTCGAGAACGGCGCCGGGTCCGGCCCGCCCCCGTCGCAGCCGCAGGAGCGGCGCACGATCAGGGCCGACGGGAAGAGCTTCACCCGCTCGCGGCGCGAGCCCGCCACCCGCAGCGAGTCGTCGAGGACCAGGTCCACCGCCGCCCGGGCCATCGCCGGGCGGTCCGAGTACACCGTGGTCAGCGGCGGGTCGGTGAGCCCCGCCTCCTTCACGTCGTCGAAGCCCGCGACGGCCAGCTCGGTCGGCACCTCGATCCGCAGCTCGCGCGCCGCCCGCAGCACGCCGAAGGCCTGGTCGTCGGTGGAGCAGAAGATGGCCGGCGGCCTGTCCGGGCCCGCGAGCAGCTTCAGGGCCACCTGGTAGGCGTCGTAGCGGTTGTACGGGGCCTCGAAGAGCCGGCCCTCGGTGGAGCGGCCCGCCTCGACCATGGCCCGCCGCCAGCCCTCGACGTGGTCGGCGACCGGGTCGCCCACGGCCGGGGTGTTCGGCACGCCGCCGAGGCACGCCACGTACGGGTGCCCGTGCTCCAGGAGGTGACGGGTGACGAGCTGGGCGCCGCCGATGTCGTCGGTGACGACCGCCACGTCGTCGATCGCCTCGGGCCGCTCGTGCAGCAGCACCACGCGCGCGTCCCAGGCCTCGATCTCGCTCGCGGCCTGCTCGCTCATGCCCTGGCTGACCAGGATCAGACCGGAGACCCGCATCCCGAGGAAGGCGCGCAGGTAGTGGATCTCGCGCTCGGTCCGGTAGTCGGAGTTCCCGACGAGGACCATCTTGCCGCGCTCGGCGGCGGCCTGCTCGACCGCGTGCGCCATCTCCGCGAAGAACGGCTGGCGCGCGTCCGGGACGATCATGCCTATGAGGTCGGTGCGCCGGGACGCCATCGCCTGGGCCACCCGGTCGGGGCGGTAGCCCAGCTCCTTGATGGCGGCGAGGACACGCTCGCGCGTGGCCGGGGCGACCGGCCTGGGTCCGTTGTTGATGACGTAGCTCACGACCGCGGTGGAAGTACCCGCCAGTCGAGCTACGTCATCCCGCGTCACCTTGGCCACGCGCGGCAGTCTACGCGGGGGGACCTACCTACCGGCAGGTCGCACTGTGGCATCCGCCACGTTCCTGTCCTCCGAGGGGGTGACGTCCTCCGTGGCGCCCTTGACGCGGGCGGCCCCCTCCTTCGTGCGCGCGCCCTCCTTGGCGCGGGCCTCCTCGGCCGCCCGCTCCACCTTCTCGGGGGCGACGAAGCGGTAGCCGACGTTGCGGACGGTGCCGATGAGGGACTCGTGCTCGGGGCCGAGCTTCGCCCGCAGCCGCCGTACGTGGACGTCGACCGTACGGGTGCCGCCGAAGTAGTCGTACCCCCACACCTCCTGGAGGAGCTGCGCGCGCGTGAAGACCCGGCCCGGGTGCTGCGCGAGGTACTTGAGCAGCTCGAACTCCTTGAAGGTGAGGTCCAGGACCCGGCCCTTGAGCTTCGCGCTGTACGTCGCCTCGTCGACCGACAGGTCGCCGTTGCGGATCTCCATCGGGGAGTCGTCGGAGACGATCTGCTGGCGGCCCATGGCGAGCCGCAGCCGCGCCTCGACCTCGGCCGGGCCCGCCGTGTCGAGGAGGACGTCGTCGATGCCCCAGTCGGCGGTGACGGCCGCGAGGCCGCCCTCGGTGACGACGAGGATCAGCGGACAGCCGGGCCCGGTGGACCGCAGCAGCTGGCAGAGCGAGCGGACCTGCGGGAGGTCGCGCCGGCCGTCGACGAGGATCACGTCCGCGCCGGGGGTGTCCACGAGGGCCGGGCCCTCGGCCGGTGCCACCCGGACGTTGTGCAGCAGCAGGCCGAGTGCGGGGAGCACCTCGGTCGACGGCTGGAGGGCGTTGGTCAGGAGGAGCAGTGAACTCATCGCCCACCACCTGCCCCGGTCGTGGTCATGCGATCGTGCTCGGTTCGCTCGCCCATAAGGTCGGTTCCTCCTCGGTCCCTGCGAGGACGTGCACTGCTTCGTACGGATCACTGCCTGCTCTCGCGCCCTGAGAGCTTTTGTTCATCCGTCCGTAACAACGGTCGGAAAACGCAAAAGGACCCGGTGGCTGCGTCGCCCGGATCCTCTGCCCAGCAGAATAGCCCAGATGCCTTCCGGCGGAGAGGGCGGATTTCACATGGTGGATGTCTCTTCGCTCACTTCCCGCACCCGGGACGCAATGTCGCGCGGGGCGCGGCGGCCGCGTCGCGGCGGTTCACCGGGACGGCGGTCACCGGTCCGGCCCACGCGCGCATGGCCCATCATGGGAGCGGCGCGCACACGAACGAAGGGAGCGCCGCTATGGCAGCGGGAACCATCCGCTACTGGGCCGCGGCCAAGGCCGCCGCAGGTGTCGCCGAGGAGCCGTACGCCGCCGAGCACCTGGCCGAGGCCCTGGACGCCGCCCGCGCGAAGCACCCGGGCGAGCTCGTCCGGGTCCTCCAGCGGTGCTCGTTCCTGGTCGACGGCGACCCCGTCGGCACCCGGAGCCATGAGACCGTACGGCTTGCCGAGGGCGGCACGGTCGAGGTGCTCCCCCCGTTCGCAGGAGGGTGAACCCCAGAGCAATGAGCAACGACCAGTACTACGGCGGGCAGCCGGACCCGTACGCGGGCGGGCAGCGGCCGCACGACCCGTACGCGGGCGGGCAGCAGGACCCCGACGTCACGCAGACGTGGGAGGGCCAGACCTGGGACACCCAGTACCAGCCGGCCGTCCGGCCCGGTTCCCGGCCCCAGGGGGAGCAGCCGTACGCGCCGCAGGGGTACGGGGCTCAGGCGTACGAGCAGCCGCAGCCGCAGTCGTACGGACAGCAGCCTTACGAGCCGCAGCCCTACGGACAGCAGCCGCAGTACGAGCAGCACCCGTACGAACAGCAGCAGTACGCGGGCGCGTACCAGCCGCAGCAGACCGCCACCCCGGCTCCGGCCCCGGCCCCGGCCCCGGTCCACACCCCGGCCCCCGCGCCCGCTCCGGCGCCCGCCCCGGCCTCCGGCCTCGACGACGGGCCCGCCTACTCCCCGCCGACCACCTCCGGGAACACCCGGATCACCGACGCCCAGCGGGCCCGCGCCGAGGGGCGCTCGCCGATCATCGAGCCCGGCGTGCAGCCCGCCGCCCTGACGGCGGTCCTCGGCCTGCTGATCGCCGGCGGCGCCGCCCTCGGCCCGTACGGCCTGCTCCTCCCGCTGGTCCTGCTCCAGGCGCTCACCGCGGCCGGCTGGTTCCGGCTCAACGGCATGTGGCCCGCCCGGCAGGGCATCGCCCTGGCCTTCGCCGGCGGCCTCGTCGCCGACGGCGCCCTGCTCGCCGCCGGCAGGGAGAACGCGGCCCCCGCGATCCTGGGCACGCTCGGCGTCTGGGTGCTGCTCTGCCTCGTCCTCCAGCTGCGCAGCCACGCGGACCCGGACGAGCGGATGTACGGCCTGATGGCCACCGTCGTCTCGGCGGCCCTGACCGTGGTCGCCACCGGGCACCTCGGCGCGGAGCCCGACGCGGTGGTCGTCGGCGGGGTCGCGGTCGCCGCCGCCGTCCTCGCCAAGGCGCTCCCGCTGCCCGGACCGGTCTCCGTCGGCGCCGCGCTGCTCGCCGCCGCGGGCGCCGGGATCGCGGCCGGGGGGCTCACGGACCTGGGCGCGTCCGGGGCGCTGCTCGGCCTCGGCGCCGGGGTCTGCGCGCTGGTCGGCCTGCGGGCGGCGAGCTACGACTACCCGTCGCGGTTCGTCCACATGACGGCGGGCGTCGCGCTGCCGCTGGCCGCCGCCGCGCCCGCCGTGTACCTGCTGGGGCGCGCCCTGGCCTGACACGCCGTTCCGCACCGCGCCTAGGGCCTGTCCGGGCGCGGGAACCAACCCGACCCCCGACACGTCGATCTTCGTGTCGGGGGTCGAAAACTTTCACGGGGGGACGCACCACGCATGCGAGCACTGCGGATTCTGCTCATCCTGGCCGTCGTCCTCGGCGGGGCCCTCGTCGGGATCGACCGCCTGGCCGCGTCCTACGTGGAGTCGGAGGCGGCGGGCTGGACGAAGGCCTCCGGCGTCCGGAGCGAGTCGATCGAGGTCGACGTCAAGGGCTTCCCCTTCCTCACCCAGGCCGCGGCCGAGCGGTTCGACGAGGTGGACGTGCGGGCGACCGGCATCCAGGCGCAGGCGGGCGACCGGAAGATCCGGGTCGGCGAGCTGGACGTCGTCCTGCGGGACGTGACCGTGACCGGCGACTGGACGGGCGCGAGAGCCGGCACCGCGGCCGGCACCGCCCTCATCTCCTACGCGGACCTCACCGCCGCCTCCGAGCGCGAGGCCACCGTCGCCTACGGCGGCAACGGCAAGGTGAAGGTCACCGGCAGCGTCCAGATCCTGGGCCGCACCCTGACCCGCACGGTCCTCTCGACGGTGACCGCCGTGAACGGCGACACGATCCGGTTCCGCGCCGACGAGGTGCCGGGCGAGGGCATTCCGGGCGTGGAGGAGCTGGTCCGCGCCCGCACCGACTTCGAGCGCCCGCTGCACGTGCTCGCCGGCATGAAGGTGGAGAAGGTCGAGCCGCGCCCGGAGGGCCTGGTGGTCACGGTCTCGGGCAAGGACGTCTCCCTGGCGGGCTGAGCGCCCGGGACCGGCGAGGGGCTCGTTTCTACCCGCTGGTCACATGCTGAGACGACGCCGTCCGATCCGCAGAAACGTAACCGGACGCCTCGGTACGGAGGCGCCCGGGGCCGCCCCGCGCCGTGATCGCGTCCCACATCTCGGACGATCGCGTCTCAAAATACGACACACCGGTGACACGGCCGCCTGTCCGTCCCTACGATCGGGGCCATGAAGCGACAGGCGGATCTCACGAAGCGGCGGGCAGTAGACCTGTGCCGCGTCGCCGCCATGCTCTGTCGCTCCGTCTGAGCGGGACGTCCGACCCCGCCTTCCCCACGGCCCGCCGACCGACGTCGGGGCCGCATCTCGCGCAGCCGTACGCCGTCGCCGCACGCTTCCGACGCGTACCCGCACCACCCCGCACCACACCGCCGCACACTGCCCCGGAGGAGAACAGCATGGCTCGCAGCGACGTCCTGGTCGACGCGGACTGGGTCGAGGCCAACCTCGACAACCCGCAGGTCGCCCTCGTCGAGGTCGACGAGGACACCTCGGCCTACGAGAAGAACCACATCCGCAACGCCATCCGCATCGACTGGACCCAGGACCTCCAGGACCCGGTCCGCCGCGACTTCATCGACCAGGAGGGCTTCGAGAAGCTCCTCTCGGCCAAGGGCATCGCGAACGACACCACGGTCGTGCTCTACGGCGGCAACAACAACTGGTTCGCCTCCTACGCCTACTGGTACTTCAAGCTCTACGGCCACCAGGACGTGAAGCTCCTCGACGGCGGCCGCAAGAAGTGGGAGCTCGACTCCCGCGACCTGGTCGACGGCTCCGAGGTCCCGAACCGCCCGGCCACCACGTACAAGGCCAAGGCCCAGGACGCTTCGATCCGCGCCTTCCGCGACGACGTCGTGGCCGCGATCGGCGCCCAGAACCTGGTCGACGTCCGCTCGCCCGACGAGTTCTCCGGCAAGCTCCTCGCCCCGGCGCACCTCCCGCAGGAGCAGTCGCAGCGCCCCGGCCACGTGCCGAGCGCCCGCAACATCCCGTGGTCGAAGAACGCCAACGACGACGGCACCTTCAAGTCGGACGACGAGCTCAAGGCCCTCTACGAGGCCGAGCAGGTCGACCTGGCGAAGGACACCATCGCCTACTGCCGCATCGGCGAGCGCTCCGCGCTCACGTGGTTCGTCCTGCACGAGCTCCTCGAGGTCCCGAACGTCAAGAACTACGACGGCTCGTGGACCGAGTACGGCTCCCTCGTCGGCGTGCCGATCGAGCTCGGCGCCGCCAAGTAACCCCTCCGGACCTCCCCTCTTCCGGACCTCTCGACCGTAAGGACAGAACACCATGTGTGGAGCGCAGCCCGGCGGCCCCGACGCCTCGACGATCAAGCCCGGTGAGACCACCATCCAGGGCTTCGTGACCAAGGACGGCGAGCCGGTCACCGGTTACGTCCGCCTCCTGGACTCGACCGGCGAGTTCACGGCCGAGGTCCCGACCTCCGCCACCGGACAGTTCCGCTTCTACGCGGCCGAGGGCACCTGGACCGTCCGCGCCCTGGTGCCGGGCGGCACCGCCGACCGCAAGGTCGTGGCGCAGAAGGGTGGCCTCGCGGAGGTCGCCATCGCGGTCTGACCCGCGACGTTTGATCGGCCGAAGGGCCGTGCCTCCTGGGGGGTTGGACGCCATTCCGGGACTTGGGGCACGGCCCTTCGGTCTGCCCGGACGTAGGCTGAAAGGGTGTACGCACGCCGTCGCCACGTCTACTTCTGGATGATGGGCGCCTGCCTGTTCCTCTTCGTGGGCGCCTGGGCCGTCGTACGCCTCTTCTCGACGCCGGCCGCCGTCGCCATGTGCGTCGTCGCCATGCTCATCCCCCCGGTCGCCGCGATGATCGCCAACCGCCGAGGCCCGGAGGACCGCTGGTGGGACGATCCCTCCGGCGACCCGCAGTCGGACGAGTGGTGGGACGAACTGGACGGGAAGAAGCGCCGGGAGCGGTAGGCCGTGTGCGGCGGACCGGGAGCGGTAGGGGCTCCCGCCCGGCGGATCAGTAGACGAGGGCCTGGACGTCGTCCGTCGTCGCCTCCTGGACGAAGACCTGCGCGCCGGCGATGCGGACGCCGTCCAGGACGTCCTTCTCCGTGATCTCGCGGCGGGCCGCGCACTGGGTGCAGAGCGTCACGCGCCCGCCGGCCAGGATCGAGTCGAGCAGGTCCGGCAGCGGTGCGGCGTGCGGGAGTTCGAACTCGGCGGCCCGGCCCGGGAGGGCGAACCAGGAGGACTCGCCGGTCAGCCAGAGCGACACCTCGACCCCGCTGGCGACGGCCACGGCGGCCACCGTGAAGGCCTGCGAGCAGCGTTCGGGGGAGTCGGCCCCGGCGGTCACCTTGATCACGAGCTTCTTCGCCATGTACCGAACTGTAATGCGAGACGTCGCAACCTCATGCACCCCTCGCGTGACAAGGGGTGCGCGGGTTGTGGAAGGTCCTCGACGACGTCGCCCTGCGCCACGTCACGGGCCGCGCGTGGACGACGCCGGACGGCACGAGGACCCGCGTCCTCCTGCTGAAGTTCTCCTCCGTCGCCCATGCCGACCACCTGGACAGCGCCCTCACCGGCGACGCCGACGAGGCCCTCCCCCAGGGCGTCGACGGGGCGGAGGTCCTCGACCGCGTGGCGGGCGACGTCCGGGTGCCGGACGCGACGGCGTACGCGTACGAGGAGAAGGCGCCGTACGGCCCGGAGGAGACCCTGTGGGCCCACATCGGGGCGGGCGACACGCTCGCGGTGGTCACCCAGACCCGTGAGGGCGGGGCGCCCACCGTGCCGTTCCGGCAGACCCTCGTCCTCCAGGCGCAGCTGCTCGGCTGACGGTCCACCCCGAGACCCACCTCACCGAGTGGGCCGGGCCCCGGGCCACTAAGCTGGGGTCCGGCCCGTTCCGCCTTCACACCTCAGTCGAGGAGCACCCCGTGATCATTTTCTTCGAAGCTCTGCTGGTCCTGGTCTGCGTCGGCGTGCTCGCCTTCGCGGGTCTGACCGTGAAGAAGCTGTACCAGGGCCAGCGGTAACCCCCTCTAGAGAACGCCAGAGCTGCTCATGATCGAGATCCCGTCCGACCTCAACCCGGACCTCGTCCCCCTCGCGTTCCTGCTCGGCACGTGGGAGGGCGCGGGCGTCTCCGACTTCCCCGGCGCCGAGAAGTGCAACTTCGGCCAGTCCGTGACCTTCAGCCACGACGGCCGGGACTTCCTGGAGTACCACTCGCACTCCTGGGTCCTGGACGAGAAGGGCGAGAAGGTCCGCCCGCTGGAGAGCGAGAGCGGTTACTGGCGGATCGACAAGGACCGCAAGGTCGAGGTCGTCATGGTCCGCGACCAGGGCGTCGTGGAGATCTGGTACGGCGAGCTCGCCGACCAGAAGCCGCAGATCGACCTGGCGACGGACGCCGTCGCCCGGACGGCCGCCTCGGGCCCGTACAGCGGCGGCAAGCGCCTGTACGGCTACGTCAAGAGCGACCTCATGTGGGTGGGCGAGAAGGCGACCCCCGAGGTCCCGCTGCGCCCGTACATGTCGGCGCACCTGAAGAAGGTCGTCACGCCGGAGGAGGTCGCGGAGATGGCCCGCAACCTGCCCGACATGCCGGACGACGGCATCGCCTTCTTCCGTTAGGCCGACGTACTTCTCCGGTGGCACAGGGCCCGTCCAGATGGACGGGCCCTGACTCATATGTGGTGATTCATTTTTATGGCTGGGCCCCGGTAATAAATTAAGGGAGGGGTTAACAGATCTGACATGACCATAGTCCACTTGCAAGGTGTGGTCGTCTGAGATACCGTCATGAACACGGGATCGTTGGAAACGCGAAACCCCCGGCCGCATGAGGCGTGGCCGGGGGTTTCACAAGCCGTGCTCCAGGAGGCATGTCGAGACAGAGGCGATCCTGAAGCGTTCCTCAACATTGTAACGCCTGGCGTTGCCGTAGGCCACAAACCATTCATCAGTCCGCGAATCAACAAGGGGGAAGCATGAAGGACGACGAGCTGCCCGCATGGATGTCCGAGGCGTTCTCCGAAGCCAGGCTCCACGCGTACACGGAGTTCATGCGAGGAGACCGTCCGGCCGGCATCCGCCTGTACTGGTGGAACACCGAGGCCTCGGCTGCGCTCTACGGTCCGTTCCACTGCCTCGAAGTCGCCCTGCGCAACTCCGTCCACCGCCGGTTGTCCGATCTCCACGGACGTGCGGACTGGTGGGCCGTGGCCCGGCTCGGCGACCGGGGGATGGGCAAGGTGGTCGAAGCCCGGCGGGTCTGCCGGGGGCGCGGCAAGACCGGTACGCCGGACGAGATCGTCGCCGAACTGTCCTTCGGTTTCTGGCGGCACCTGCTGACCAAGCCGAACGACCGGTACTTCTGGGTACCCGCCGTGCACAAGGCGTTCCCCGGCTACCGGGGGCGCAGGGACGCCCTGGACGACCAGGTCCACTCGCTGGTGCTGCTGCGGAACCGCATCATGCACCATGAGCCGATCCACCACCGCGATCTCCGCGAGGACCATGACAAGCTCTACCGGATCATGGGGTATGTAAACCAGGACCTCGCCAAGGAGATCCGCTCGATGGACCGGTTCCCCGCGGTCCTGGCGGCCAAGCCCGATGCGTTGGGTGGCCGACGGCCCCCACAGTTCTGAAAGGGGACACCGTGCACGCCTCGATCGAGGGGCTGGTCACCCGGTCGGAGATCGCCCGGCTCGCCGGCGTCAACCGGCCGGCCGTCACCAACTGGGCCCGGCGCCACGACGACTTCCCCCGCCCTGTCGACAGCGGGCCGGCCGGTACGGGGGAGGCCGACCGATTCCACGTTTCCGAGGTGGCCGCGTGGCTGGCGATGCGACGGATCCCGGTCAACGGCCTGCGAGCCGATGAGCCGGAGGGCACGACCTATGGGGACCGCTTCCTGGCTTTTCTCGGGGGCGAGCAGGGCGTCCATCCGCAGGCTCTGCTGACGCGGCTCCTGGACGACTTCCGGGGCGAAGGCAGTGTGGAACAGGTCCTCGACCTGCTGATCGCCGTCACGTACGTCGTCGCCCGGCGGGGCGAGGCGCCGTCGTCGCCCGACGGTTCCTGGCAGGCCGTGCAGCAGGCACTCGCGGAAGACGGCATCGACGGGTCACCTCTCGGACCGTCGCGGACCGAGGGGCGTCGGTACGACAGGTTCGTCGCGTACGCGGCCGGCCTCGTCGCGGAGGCGGACTGGGGCCGGGACACGGCCGTCGAGGCGCTCGACTGGCTGATCGAACAACGCAGTGGCACCGAGGGGCGGCGTGGCAACGACCTGGTCACGCCTGCCGCCGTCCGCCGTCTGATGGCGGAACTGGTCTTCGGGTCCGAGGCCGACGGCGAGGACGAGGAGGCCGAGCCGGGCCTCGAGGGCCGACGCCGGACGATCCTCGACCCCTTCTGTCGTACAGGGGAGATTCTGGACACCTGCGCCGCCGTCGCGGACAGGACGTCTCAGGCGTCGCTTTTCGTGCGTGGAGCGGTCGGTGAACCAGCCGACGCGGTGCTGACCCGGATGCGACTTGTCCTCCGCGACGTGCCTCATGCGATCGAGACGGCCGACGTCCCCGGCGCATGGTGGTCCGGGGCCGGTGAACGGTTCGCCGGAGTGGTGAGCAACCCGCCCTTTAACCAGCGCATGGAAGAGAGCTGGGACGCGCGGATCTTCCGGTACGGCCCGCCTCCTGCACGCAGTGCCAACTTCGCCTGGCTGCAGTTGGCTCTCTCTGCCCTCGCTCCGGGGGGCAGGGCCGCCGTGCTCATGCCGAACATCGCCGTGCAGTCCGCGAGCCGTGCCGAGCGTGCCCTTCGTGCCGCCATGGTCGAGGACGGTGCCGTCGAAGCACTCGTGGCCCTGCCGCCGCAGCTCTTCGGCAAGGCCACGAGCATCCCGGTGACCCTGTGGCTGTTGCGCAGCCCGACCGGTGCGGCCGGTGAGGTGCTGTTCGTCGACGCGGCCTCGCTCGGATCCATGTCCGGCCGGGTCCGGCGCACCCTTTCCGCGGCGGACGTCGAGTCCGTCGTCGATGTGTGCCGCCGGTGGCGGTCGGCGCGAGAAGGAGGGGAGTCGTTCTCCGGGGAGAAGGGATTCAGCGCGTTGGTGTCCGCCGACACCTTGGCCGCTCGGGACTGGCTGCTCAGTCCCGTCCTCCATGTCGAGGCCGTGAAGCCGGCGCGCGAGGGAAGCGCGGACGGGGCGAGGATCGGCCGACTGATCGCGGATCTCGCACGCTGGGACGAGCGGGCGAGGAAGGCCGACAGGCATGCCGACGAAATCCTGTCCGGATTCGAGAGGGAGGACACGTGAGCGGAATGCGTCCGCCGCAGCGCGCAGGGACCGTACCCCTCTCCGAGCTGTGCCACATCCAGGGCGGGATGCCCGGGCTGAAGCCCGATCAGTATGCGGATGCCGGGCTGCCGGTCGTACGACCGGTGGACCTGGGAAGTCACAGGGTGACCTCGTCCCCGTCCCGGCACATCACAGTGGAGGACGCACTTCGGTGGAGGAACTACGCCCTCGTCGCTGGTGACCTCCTGATGACCAGGTCCGGAACAGTGGGCCGGGTCGCGCAGGTCACCCCGGACGAGGAGGGCTGGCTCTGCGGCCCTTCCCTGATACGGCTCAGGACAGGTGCGTCCGGATCCGTCGATCCCGGGTACCTGCTGGCTTTTCTGTCCTCCACTCCCGCACAGGACTGGATTCGGAGCGCCGTTGTCGGATCGACCGGAGTCCAGCACCTCTCCATCCGGCTGCTCGGCGAACTCCCCGTACGCCTTCCTCCCCTGGAGGAGCAGCGACGGGTGGGCCGTGTGCTTGGGGCCCTCGACGAGAAGATTCGCGCACACGAGGACGTGGTACGTGCGACGCGCGTGCTGAGGGAGGCCCTGGCCGACACGATGACGGCGGGCGAGGGGGCATAGCGCTCCGTGGAGACGGCGGCGGAGACCGGGACGGAAGCCCGAGGGGGCAGCCCGTATTGAGGTCTCCCTCCTACACTGGGGGGCGTGGTGAGCACCGACTGGAAGAGCGACCTGCGGCAGCGCGGCTACCGGCTGACGCCGCAGCGCCAGCTTGTCCTGGAGGCCGTCGACGCGCTGGAGCACGCGACGCCCGACGACATCCTCTGCGAGGTCCGCAGGACGGCCTCCGGGGTGAACATCTCCACCGTGTACCGGACCCTGGAGCTCCTGGAGGAGCTCGGGCTGGTCAGCCACGCGCACCTGGGGCACGGCGCCCCGACGTACCACCTCGCCGACCGGCACCACCACCTCCACCTGGTCTGCCGGGACTGCTCCGGGGTGATCGAGGCGGACGTCGAGGTCGCCGCCGAGTTCACCGGCAAGCTCCGCGAGACCTTCGGCTTCGAGACGGACATGAAGCACTTCGCGATCTTCGGACGGTGCGGGGACTGCGCCGCGAAGAAGCGCGAGGAGGCCCCGGCGGGGGAGTAGGGCCCCTCTGCGTCCCCGGCCCCGACCCGCCCTGGACACGGAGTCGTAGGCTTTCCCCATGCAGCGACATTCCACGACCAGCCCCCTGCTGTCCCTGCCCGGCGCCGTCGCCGCCGAGGGGCGTGACGAGGGCGTCGCCGCGCACTACGGCGACCTGTTCCGCGAGCAGCGCGCCCTCTCCTCGGGCGAGGGCTTCGTCGACCTCTCGCACCGCGGCGTCGTCGCCGTCTCCGGCGACGACCGGCTGAGCTGGCTGCACCTGCTGCTCACCCAGTACATGACCGACCTGCCGCCCGGACGGGCCACCGAGGCGCTGATCCTCTCCGCGAACGGGCACATCGAGCACGCCCTCTACCTCGTGGACGACGGCGAGACGGTGTGGGCGCACGTCGAGCCGGGCACGCAGGGCGAGCTGATCGCCTACCTGGAGTCGATGAAGTTCTTCTACCGGGTCGAGGTCGCCGACCGCACGGAGGACACCGCGGTCGTCCACCTCCCGGCCGGCTCCATCGCCGGGGTCCCCGAGGGCGTCGTCGTACGGGAGACCCCGCACGGCCGCGACCTGTTCCTGCCCCGCGCCGACCTGGAGTCCTTCGCCGCCTCGCACGGCCCGGCGGCCGGGATCCTCGCGTACGAGGCGCTGCGGGTGGAGGCGTACCGGCCCCGGCTCGGCTTCGAGACCGACCACCGGACCATCCCGCACGAGATCGGCCTCATCGGCGGCGCCGTCCACCTCCAGAAGGGCTGCTACCGGGGGCAGGAGACCGTCGCCCGCGTGCAGAACCTGGGCAAGCCCCCGCGCCGCCTGGTCTTCCTGCACCTGGACGGCAGCGAGGTGCTCCTGCCGGGCCACGGCACCCCCGTCCGGCTCGCCTCCGACGGCGAGGACGGGCGGCAGCTCGGCTTCGTGACCACCGCCGTCCGCCACCACGAGCTGGGGCCGATCGCCCTCGCCCTGGTGAAGCGGAACGTCCCCGTGGACGCCCCGCTGGTCGCCGGGACGACGGCCGCCGCGCAGGAGACCGTCGTCGAGCCCTGACGGACGGGCTCAGACCTCGACGATCACCGTGAACGGGCCGTGGTTCGTGAGCGAGACGCGCATGTCCGCTCCGAAGCGGCCCGTCTCCACGTGCGCGCCCAGCTCGCGCAGTCGGGCCACGACCTCGTCCACGAGGGGCTCGGCGACCGGGCCGGGCGCGGCCGCGTTCCAGGTGGGGCGGCGGCCCTTGCGGGCGTCTCCGTAGAGGGTGAACTGCGAGATCACGAGCAGCGGCGCGTTCACGTCGGAGCACGACCTCTCGTCGTCCAATACCCGGACGGACCAGAGTTTTCTGGCCAATTGGGCGGCCTTCTCCGGGGTGTCGTCATGGGTCACCCCGACCAGGACGCACAGCCCCTCGCCCTCGATCTCACCGACGGTCTCCCCTGCGACGACGACGCTCGCGCCGTCGACCCTCTGCACCACTGCTCGCATGCGCCCCAACCTACCCACCCGAATCGGGGAGGGGCCGAACGGGTGCAGAGCGCCTGCACGTGCCCGGGTGGGAGTGGCACCATGCGTGTCAGGCGGTGCGGCTCCGCACCGGTCGAGGGGACGAAACTCATGAGTGCACCTGGCACCGGGCCCACGCCGTCCGGTCCCGTACCGCTGACGCGGGCGGGCGGTTCCTCCGTGACGCGGCCGCCCGCGCAGCGGACCTCCGAGCCCGCCCTGCCGGACCGGGCGCAGCCGGACCTCGGCACGCTGCGGCTGCCCGAGCTGCGCGCGCTGCGCCGGGACGCCCGGAGCGACGAGGCCGACCTGAGCTACGTGCGGCGGATGCTCCAGGGCCGGATCGACATCCTGCGGGCCGAGCTGGCGCGCCGGACCGACCCGGAGGCCCCGGTCCTCGACCGGCTCTCCGAGATCCTCGCCGACGTGCCCTCCCGGCACCGCACGTCGGCCCGGCACGTGACGCTCTCGACGCCGCGCGGGGAGGAGTACCGGCGGCTCGCGGCCGAGATGCTGTCCGAGGTCGAGCTGTCGGACCTGACGGCCCGTACGGACGACGAGCTGCACGCGGGAATGGGACGGCTCGCGGGGTACGAGCAGCAGATCTCCCGGCGCCGGCAGGAACTCCAGCGGACGGCCGACGACTGCGGGGCGGAGATCGCCCGCCGGTACCGGGAGGGCGAGGCGCAGGTGGACGACCTGCTGGCCTGAGGCCTTCCGGGCCGCCACCGAGGGCCCGGAAACCCGGTGCGGGGCCGCTCCCGGGGCGCTTCCTGAGCGCTTCAGGGCCGCTGCGGGGCTGTATCCGGGCCGCTTCGGGGCCGTTTCCGGGGCGCTCGAAAACCCCGTGCGGGCCCGTCCGGGCCCTGCATAGGGTCGGGGCATGACTGTCGACGTACGCGCGGTGACGGAGTCCGAGTTCCCCGACTGGCTGCGGGCCCTGCGCACCGGTTTCCTCCGCCCGCCCGTCGTCCCGGACGAGGACGTCGCCGACCGGTTGCCGCACGTGGACCTGGCGCGGACCCTCGGGGCGTTCGACCGGGACCGGGCCGTCGCCACCTTCCGCTCGTTCCGGCAGGTGGTCAGCACGGTCGGCGGGGGCAGCCTCACCGCCGACGCGATCACCCAGGTGACCGTCTCGCCGACGCACCGGCGCCAGGGCCTGCTGAGCCGCATGATGGGCGCCGACCTGGCCGTCGCGAAGGAGCGGGGCGACGCGCTCGCGACCCTGATCGCCGCCGAGTACCCGATCTACGGCCGGTTCGGCTTCGGTCCGGCGAGCTGGACCACCGAGTGGAGCGTGGACCTGCGGCGGGCCGGGCTCGACCCGCGCCGCTCGGGCCGCCCCGGGGACGGCGGCCGCGTGGACCTGGCCGACGGCGACGAGATCCGCAAGATCGGCCCCGACCTGCACCGCCGGCTCGCCGGGGTCCGGGCCGGCGTCACCGACCGGACCGAGCGCGGCTGGGCGCAGGGCACCGGCCTCGGCTTCCAGGTCGACCCGTGGACGGAGCCGTACTACGCGGTGTACCGGTCGGAGTCCGGCGAGCCCGAGGGGTTCGTGTCGTACCGCTCGGACGACAAGTGGGACGACGGCAAGCAGCCGGTGAACACCGCGACCGTGCGGGACCTGATCGCCGCCACCCCGGCCGCCGAACGCGCCCTGTGGCTCTACCTCTGCTCGCTGGACTGGGTGACCACCGTCCGCTCCGGCTACCGCGCGCCCGACGACCCGCTGCCGGAGCTGCTTCCGGACCCGCGCGCGGCGAGGGCGGTGTCCCACGCGGACATGCTGTGGGTGCGGGTCCTGGACGTGCCCCGGCTCCTGGAGGGCCGTACGTACCCGGTGGCGGACGCCCTGGTCCTGGACGTGCGGGACGCGGACGGCCTCGCGGGCGGGCGCTTCCGCCTCGACGCCTCGCCGGAGGGCGCCACCTGCGTCCGTACGGACGCGTCCGCCGACCTCGTCCTCGGCGTCGCGGAGCTGGGGACGCTGGCGTTCGGCGACCACTCGGCGGTACGGCTCGCCCGGCTCGGGCGCGTCGAGGAGGCGGTGCCCGGGGCGGCGGCCCGCGCCGAGCTGCTGTTCCGCACCGCGCTGCGCCCGTTCTCCCCCGACATCTTCTGAGCCCCGCCCCCTTCAGCGGGTACGGAGGCGGAAGAGGTAGCCGGAGGCGGCGAGTGCCAGGGCCAGCAGGCCCGCGCACCAGGCCAGCGCGATCCACGGCGCGTCACCGGCCGGTTGGCCGAGCAGCAGGCCGCGCATCGACTCGATGAGCGGGGTCACCGGCTGGTGCTCGGCGAAGCCGTGCAGCCAGCTCGGCATGGTCTCGATCGGGACGAACGCGCTGCTCGGGTACGGCAGGAACATCATGAAGAAGGTGATGGCCCCGGCCGCCTCCGCCGTCTTCGTGACGAGTCCGAGCGCCGCCGACAGCCAGGAGACGGCGGTGATCCAGGCGAGCAGCAGCCCGATCGCCGCGAGCCAGCCGGCGGCGGTTCCGGCCGGGCGGAAGCCGATGGCGAAGGCCGCGCCGAGCACGAGGGCGGTGGAGAGCACGTTGCGGGTGACGGTGGCGGCGACGTGCCCGGCGAGGAACGGCGTGCCGCCGACGTCGAGCGTGCGGAAGCGGTCGACGACCCCGAGCCGCATGTCCTCGCTGACGGTGACGGCGGTGCTCGCCGCGCCGAACCCGGCGCAGAGGACGAGGACGCCGGGGACGACGTAGGTCACGTACCGGGTGCCGGTGTCGATGGCTCCGCCGAAGAAGTAGACGAAGACCAGCATCAGCATGATCGGCAGCATCATCGAGGTGATGACGGCGTCGAGGTTGCGGCGGCTGATCCGGATGCCGCGGCCCGCGAGGACGCTCGCGGCGGAGAGGGCGTCAGGCACGGCTGGGCTCCTTGTCGTTCACGGCGAGGGCGGTGGTGTCGGTGAGGGCGAGGAAGACGTCGTCGAGCGTGGCCGTGTGGAGGGTGAAGCGGGCGATGTCCCGGCGCTCGGGGTCGAGGGCGTCGAGGAGCGCGCGGACGTGGGCGGCGCTGCCGTCGGTGGGGACGCCGAGGGAGAGGGCGTCGGGGGAGGTCGTGACGGGGGTGGTCGTGGCGGGAGCGGTTGTGACGGGGGTGGTTGTCACGGAGCGGGCCGTCACGGGGGACGCGGCGGACGTGAGGCGCAGATAGGCCTCCCGGTCCCGGGCGACGAGGTCGAGCCGGTGGTCCGCGTACCGCGACTTGAGCGCGGCGGGGGTGCCCGTGGCGAGGGTGCGGCCCGCGCCGAGGACGGTGATGTCGTCGGCGAGCCGGTCGGCCTCCTCCAGGTACTGGGTGGTGAGGAAGACCGTCGTGCCGGCGGCGGACAGTTCGCGGACCGCGTCCCACAACTCCTGGCGGCTGCGCGGGTCGAGGCCGGTGGTGGGCTCGTCGAGGAACATCACCCGAGTGGTGCCGGGGTCGCGGACGAGCCCGGCGGCGAGGTCGAGGCGGCGGCGCATGCCGCCCGAGTAGGTCCTGACGAGCCGGTCGCCGGCCTCGGTGAGGCGGAAGCGTTCGAGGAGTTCGGCGGCCCGGCGGGCGGCGGCGCGGCGGGAGAGCCCGGAGAGCCGGGCGGCGGTCCGCAGGTTCTCGGCGCCGGTCTGGGTCTCGTCGACGGCGGCGTACTGGCCGGTGAGGCTGATCGCGCGGCGCACCCGGGACCGCTCGGTGACGATGTCGTGCCCCGCCACGCGCGCGTGGCCGGCGTCGGGCCGGGTGAGGGTGGCGAGGATGCGGACGGTGGTGGTCTTCCCGGCGCCGTTGGGGCCGAGGAGGGCGAAGACGGTGCCCTCGACGACCCGCAGGTCGAGGGAGTCGAGGACGCGGACGGAGCCGTGGCTCTTGGACAGGGCGGTGGCTTCGACGGCCGGAGACATGACGTGCTCCTTGGGCTCGTGGAGGGCACGGCGGAGTGCCGCGCCGGTACTGCGTATGCCTTACGCGTTACTGTGTAAGGGTTACGCATTACTAGGATGGACGTCAAGCGTGCGGGGCCCTGCGGGCGGCGGGCGCGGGCTTGTACGCGCTGTACGTGCCGTACGGGTCGCGAGTGGTGCGGGCGGTGTGCGTCCCGCGGGGCTGGTCGTACGAGGTGCGGAGGCGGAAGGTCATGGCGGACGGCGGAAGCGACCGGGGCGACGGGCGGGCGGGAACCGGGACGGGCGGCCGGGCGGCGGACCGGGAGCCGGGTGGCCGGTCGGGGTCCAGCCCGGACCGGGAGCCGGGCGGCCGGCCGGGGCCCCGCGCGGGCGGCC
The DNA here is from genome assembly GCF_009299385.1 of Streptomyces cinereoruber. Classification (NCBI taxonomy): domain Bacteria; kingdom Bacillati; phylum Actinomycetota; class Actinomycetes; order Kitasatosporales; family Streptomycetaceae; genus Streptomyces; species Streptomyces cinereoruber. Next base: position 4,227,641 of record NZ_CP023693.1, read on the forward strand.
CGGCCGGCGGCGGGTCCTTCCTGCCGCCCGCGGTCGAGGCCGCCTGGGGGGTGCGGGAGCGGCCCTCCAAGGGGCCAAGGCCCAGCCTGACCCTGGACCGGATCGTCGGCGCGGCCGTCTCCCTCGCCTCGACCGAGGGCCTCGACGCCGTCTCCATGGGCCGGGTCGCCAAGGAGCTGGGCGTCTCGACCATGTCGCTCTACCGGTACGTCTCCGCCAAGAGTGAGCTGTACGTCCTCATGCAGGAGGCCGCGACGGGCGCCCCGCCCGACCACCTCCCCCCGCCCGGCGCCGACTGGCGCGAGGCGCTGGCGGCCTGGGCCTGGGCGATGCGCGAGGTCTACCACCGCAACCTCTGGCTGCTGCGGGTCCCCGTCGCCGGGCCGCCCGCGACCCCGAACATGGTCGCCTGGTGGGAGAAGGCCCTCGTCGCCCTGGAGGGGACGGGCCTGGACGAGGGCGCCGTGCTCTCGGTGACCCTGCTGGTGGCCGGCTACGTGAAGAACGAGGCCGTCCTGACGGCCGACCTCGCCGCCGTGGTCGCCGCGAGCGACGACCCGCCGGAGCAGGTCATGGCCCGCTACGCCCGCACCCTGCGACGGCTCGCGGCCCCGGAGGAGTACCCGGCGGTGACGCGGATCCTCGACTCGGGCGCCCTGGACGTCGCCGACGAGCCGGAGGACGAGTTCCGCTTCGGCCTGGACCGGATCCTGGACGGGGTCGCGGTCCTGGTGGCGGGCCGGGGGGCCGCGTCGTGACGGCCGGATCCGGGGTGGCGCCCCGGACGCCCGGCCGCCGGGCCCCGGCGGCGGTCGCGGTCCTCGCGAACCGGCCGTAGGGGGCGCTCACCCGGGCCGTGTCACGCCTGACGCTCGTGCGCGCACGGGAGCTGCCGGAGTACGTACGACCTCCGACTCCCCGTACAGCGCGGCGAGTTCGGCGCCGATGCGGGCGAGGGCGGTACGGGCCTCCGGCGGGTCGAGGAGTTCGACGCGGGCGCCGAGGCCGGCGAGGCGGGCGGCGACCGCCTCGGGGGAGGGACCGTCGGCCTCGAAGGGCGCCCAGCCGTCCCGGGCGCGTGCCCCGTACCGTATCCGCCCGTCGAACAGGCCCTCCAGGACGCCCTCGGCGCCGGGGGCGGCCCGGCCCCGTACCGTCGCGGCGACCATCCGGTCCTCCATGCGGCCGGCGAGAGCGCGCCAGGCGGTGGGCAGGTCGAAGCCCTCGGGGCGCGCGGCGGGGGCGCCGGTCTCGGCCACCGAGACGACGCGGCCGACGCGGAAGGTGCGCAGCCCGTCCTCGGTGTCCGCGACGAGGTAGCGGACGCCGGACTTCACGGCGATCCCGAGCGGCTGCACGGTCCGCTCGCTCGGCTCCCGGCCGGGGCGGGCGTAGCCGATCCGCAGCTCCCGCCCCTCCACCACCGCCCGCTGGAGCGAGGCGAGTTGCTCTCCCTCCGCCTCCGCTCCCGTCCAGTCCGTGCCGTCGGCGACCCCGGCGCGGGCGGCGGCCTCGGCGCCCTCCCGGAGGGGCGCGGGGAGGGCCCGCACGAGCTTGCGCAGGGCGGTGCGGACGCGGGGGTTCGCGGCGGCGGAGTCCGGCCCGGTCAGGAGGAACAGGGCGCGGATCTCGGGGGCCGTCAGGCCGGTGAGATCGGTGCGGGCGCCGCCGACCAGCGCCCAGCCGCCGCCCTGGCCGGGCTGCGAGTAGACCGGGACCCCGGAGCTCGCCAGCGCTTCGAGGTCCCGGCGGGCCGTCCGCTCCGACACGCCCAGTTCGGCGGCGAGTTCGGCGGCGGTGACCCTGGCCCCGGCGGGCCGGGTCTGGAGGAAGAGCAGGGCGGCGACGAGACGGTCGGCTCTCATGCGGCCATTGTCACCGGAGCGGAGGACGGCTTGGACGGTCTGGCGTCCGGCCGGTCAGGCGCCCGGCCGCTTCGACATCCGGTTCAGCGTCTCCACCGCGACCCGGGCGCGCGCGTCGGCGTTCGGCGGGGCGGCGAGGGTGACGCCCGCACCGGTGAGGATGCCGAGGTCCAACTCCCAGTCGTGGCGGGAGCGGTGGTCCCAGACCTCGAAGGCGATCTCCACGTGCTCGCGCGCCCGCGCCTCGCTCATCCCGGTGACCTTCCGCAGATGGGCGAGGGCCCGGTCCTGGAGGCCGCGCACCTGCGCGAGGCCGAAGTGCGTGACGGTGTGGCAGTCGGTGCACAGGCAGATGAGCCGCTTGAGGGTCTGGACGCGGGCGGCCTCGTCGAAGGTCCAGCGCTCGTGCGCCTCCAGCCACCGCCGGGCCTCGCGGTCCTCGCCCGCCCCGCAGGCCTCGCAGCGCAGCCCGGCCCGGCGGGTGATCATCCGGCGCAGCCGCTCCCAGTCGGCGGGGGCGACACACGACCGTACGTTGGTGAACCAGCAGGTCCGGGGCACGAGATCCACGAACAGACCGCTGCCGAGGCTCCGGTCCTCCCCGGGCAGCAGCTCGGGCACGTCGGCGGCGGCGGTCCACCGGGCGAGCTCCGCCATCCCCGGCCGGGGCGCGTACCAGCGCCTGGCCGCCGGGTCCCAGCGGGCGCCGCCGCGCTTCGCCTCGTCCTTCTCGGCGTACGGAACGTCCAGCCAGACCCGCTCGACCGCCATGCCCGCCCTCCCGTCGGCCTTCGCCCCCGTCTCCCGGCCATGCTGCCACGGCCGGGAGACGGGGTACGGGGCGAGGATCAGCCGGTGGTACGACGGCGGGCGAAGCGGATCATGTTCCCGGACGGGTCGCGGAAGGCGCAGTCGCGGACGCCGTACGGCTGGTCGAACGGCTCCTGGAGGACCTCGGCGCCGGACTCCCGGATCCGTTCGAAGGTCGCGTCCACGTCGTCGGTGGAGAAGATGACGCCGCGCAGCAGGCCCTTGGCGAGCAGTTCGGCGGCGGCCTGCCGGTCGGCGGGGGAGGCGCCCGGGTCGGCGAGCGGCGGTTCGAGGACGATCTCCACGCCGGGCTGCGCGGGCGACCCGAGGGTCACCCAGCGCATCCCCTCGAAAGCGACGTCGTTGCGGACGTCGAGGCCGAGGGCGTCGCGGTAGAAGGCGAGCGCCTTGTCGTGGTCGTCGACGGCGATGAAGCACTGGGAGAGGGTGATGTCCATGGCTCCGACGCTACGGCGGGGGCGGGGGAGTCCGCTTCTCCGATCCTGACCGTTCGGGGCCCTTGTCGAGGGAATCCCGGCCCCTCACCCGTTCCTGAGGGGCCGGGTGAGGACCTTGGCGACGCACGCGGGGATCTCGGCGCCCTCCCGGTGGTCACGGGCCCGGTACGCGCTCGGCGTCTCCCCGACCAGCTCGGTGAAGCGCGAGCTGAACGACCCGAGCGAGGTGCACCCCACCTCGAAGCAGACCTCGGTCACGCTCAGGTCGCCCCGCCGCAGCAGGGCCTTGGCCCGCTCGACGCGGCGGGTCATCAGATAGCTGTACGGCGTCTCCCCGAAGGCGGTGCGGAAGCTCCGCGCGAAGTGCCCGGTCGACATCAGGGCCACCTTCGCCAGGGCCGGGACGTCCAGCGGCGACGCGTAGTCGCGGTCGATCGTGTCGCGTGCGCGCCGCAGCCGTGCCAGGTCCTCCAGGTTCACCCCTCCAGGATGGCACGGCACGGGGGCCGGAGCCGGGGGTACGGCCTCTCCGCCCCCGTACGGTGGAAACGTGCCCCCACGCCGACCGAGCCCCCGGGACGACTCCTCCCCCTCTCCCGGAGGGAACCCTTCCCCCTCCCCCCTCCTCTTCCTGGACGTCGACGGCCCTCTCATCCCCTTCGGAGGACCGTCGACGCCGCGCCCCGGGGGCTACCCGACGTACCTCCCGCCCGCTGGCCGGCCGGACGAGGGCATGAACCCGCTCCTCGCGCGGATCGACCCCCGGCTCGGGCCGCGCCTGGCGGCGACGGGGTGCGAGCTGGTGTGGGCGACGACGTGGATGGACGACGCGAACGCGTACGTCGCGCCCTGGCTCGGCCTGCCGGAGCTGCCGGTCGTGCTCTGGCCGGACGAGACCGACGAGGACATGGCCGAGCGCGAGCGCACCGGCCTCCACTGGAAGACCCGCCCCCTGGTCGCCCGGGCGGCGGGCCGCCCCTTCGTCTGGGTGGACGACGAGATCACCGGGGCCGACCGGGCCTGGGTGGCGGCCCACCACCCGGGCCGGGCCCTCCTCCACCGCGTGGACCCCCGCGACGGCCTCACGGACGCGGACTTCGGGGCCTTGGCGGAGTGGCTGGACACCCCCTAGGACTCAGGGCAGGGCGACCCGGGCGAGGACCGGCAGGTGGTCGCTGCCGGTGGCGGGCAGGGTGCGGATGCGCCCGACGGCGGCCGAACGGGCCATGACCTGGTCGATGCGGGCCACGGGGAAGGCGGCGGGGAAGCTGGGGGCGAGACCGCGCGCGGCCACGCCGAGGCGCGAGGTCAGCGGGTCGAGGCCGCGGTCCTCGACGGTGCCGTTGAGGTCGCCGAGCAGGACCACCGTCCGCACCTCCTCGGCGGCGAGCGCGTCCCCGAGCCGCCGGGCGCTCTCGTCGCGCCGGGCGGACGCCAGACCGCCCGCCCCGATCCGTACGGAAGGCAGGTGGGCGACGTACACGGCGACGTCGCCGCGCGGCGTACGGGTCACGGCCCGCAGCCCGCGCTCCCAGGGACCGTCGATCCCCCGGGGCCTGATGTCCACCGGGCGCACGCCGGTGAGCGGGTGCTTCGACCAGAGCCCGACCGTGCCGTGGACGGCGTGGTACGGGTACTCCGGCGCGAGCGTCCTCCCGTAGACGGAAAGCGCCGGGGGCACCAGCTCCTCCAGGGCGACGAGATCGGGCCCGGCGGCGGCCAGCGCGCGGGCGGTGCCGGCCGGGTCGGGGTTCTCGTCGCTCACGTTGTGCTGCACGACGACCAGACCGTACGCACCGCTTTCCGCCCCCTCGCCGGGCAGGAGCAGCCCGCCGAACGCGTACGTCCAGGCCGCCACCGGCAGGACGAGGACCACCAGCGCGACGCGGGAACGCCGCAGCAGCGCGAGCCCGAACAGCACCACGACCACCAGGCCGAGCCAGGGCAGGAAGGACTCCAGCAGACTCCCGGGGGAACCGGGCACGGCCCGGTGGAACAGCAGCAGCCCGGCGGTCATCACGGCGAGCCCGGCCGTCACCCGTCCCGGCCGCCGGACCGTGCCCTTCTTCCCGGCACCCTGCTGCCGCATCCTGCTCCCCCGCCTGGAAGGACGCCATGGCCTGCATGGCCTCCATGACCTGCATGGTTGACGTGGTGGACGATGTGGAAGACCCCGAACCCGCCCTCGCCGCCCCGGATCTGCACGTGGTGATGAGCCGTGCTCTGTGCACCTTCACCTGTACGCGGTGCTGAGCTGCGTCGTTCCTCGGGGAATCGAACCCCGGGCGAGCACGTCCGCCCGGCCGCGCAGTTCCGCGACCGTGCGGCTTTCGTCCCGCGGCGGGCGTTCCCGGGCACGCCGTCGGATCACTCGTGGATCCGGGCGTCCACCGGGGGGCGCGCGGATCCGGTGTCGGCGTCCAGGCCGGCGAGCAGGCGCAGTCCGTCCTCGGCGGCGCTGCCGGGAGCGGCGGAGAGCACCAGCAGCTCGATGCCCGATTCGTTCGGCAGCGCGAAGTTCTCCTGGTGCAGTTCGAGCAGGCCGACCAGGGGGTGCCGGTACGCCTTGCGCCCATGGGTGCGGGCGCGTACGTCCGCGCGGGCCCAGAGGCGGCGGAAGCGTTCGCTGCCCATCGCCAACTCGCCGATGAGCGAGGCCAGTCGGGGATCCTCGGGGTACTTGCCGGCGGCCAGGCGCAGGTGCCCGACCGCGTCGAGGGTGCAGTTCTCCCAGTCCGCGTACAGGCCGCGTTCGGCCTCCTCCAGGAAGAGGTGCCGTGCGGTGTTCAGGCCGGGAACGGGCAGCCCGTAGAGGAGCCCGGCGAGGCGGTTCCCGGCGAGTACGTCCAGGCGGTGGTTCATGATCAGCGCGGGTGCGCCGGACACCAGGTCGAGGACGCGCAGCAGCTCCGGCCGGATCCGTCCGCCCGGCGCCTTCGCACGGCGGCGGGGCTGCCGGGCGAGCCGGTGGAGGTGCCCGCGTTCGGTCTCGTCCAGGCCGAGGACGCGGGCGAGGGCGTCGAGGACCTGCTCGGAGGGCTGGGTCGCGCGGCCCTGTTCCAGGCGTACGTAGTAGTCGACGCTGACTCCGGACAGGTGCGCGACCTCTTCGCGGCGCAGCCCCTCGACGCGGCGACGGCTGTCCGTGGGGATGCCGGCGGTCGCCGGGTCGACCCGGGAGCGCCGGGTCCGCAGGAAGCCCGCGAGATCGTCCATGCGCCCAGTATGTCCCCGCCCGCGCCCGCGAAGGTGGCCCTGCCGTTACCAGGAAGTCCCGTCCGAGGGACGGAGCGCCCCTGAACACCGGGCGGCGCGGCGCCCAGGATCGGAGGCAACCGATCCGAAGGAGTCCCCGTGAAGACGCTGATCGTCCACGCCCACCCGGAGCCGAAGTCGCTCAACGGCTCGCTGAAGGACCTCGCGGTGTCCACGCTGTCGGACGCCGGGCACGAGGTGCGGGTGAGCGATCTGTACGCGATGAACTGGAAGGCGGTCGTGGACGCCGAGGACTACGGCCCCGCGGCCTCGCGCCCGCTGAGGGTGGCCCGGGACTCGGGCCGGGCCTTCGAGTCCGGGACGCTCACCCCGGACGTCCGCGCCGAGCAGGAGAAGCTGCTGTGGGCCGACGCGATCGTCTTCCAGTTCCCGCTGTGGTGGTACACGATGCCCGCGATCCTCAAGGGCTGGGTGGACCGGGTGTTCACCCACCGCTTCGCCTACGGCGTCGGCGAGCACAGCGACACCAAGTACGGCGAGCGCTTCGGCGAGGGCACCCTCGCGGGGAGGAGGGCCCTGCTGTCGGTGACCGTCGGCGGCCCGGAGTCGCACTACGCCGCGCGCGGGATCAACGGTCCCGTCGACGACCTGCTGTTCCCGATCCAGCACGGCATCCTCCACTACCCGGGCCTCGACGTGCTGCCGCCGTTCGTGCTGTACGGCGCCGACCGGACGACCGTCGAGGACTACCCGGACATCGCCAAGGCCTGGGAGCAGCGCCTGCTCACCCTGGAGTCGACCGAGCCGATCCCCTTCCGACGGCAGAACTTCGGCGACTACGAGCTCCCCTCGCTGCACCTGAAGGAGGGCCTGGAACCCACGGGCCGCACGGGTTTCGGGCTGCACGTGAGCGGCTGATCCCGGCCGCGAAGCACCCGGCGACGCGAGGGCGACTTTTGCAAGCAGGCGCTTGCAAAAGTTAGCAGGGGCTGGCATGGTCGGAGCATGGCATCGCTCAACGTCGGCAATCTCGGCAACCTCGGTGACTACCTCCGCGAGCAGCGGAGGACCGCGCAGCTGTCCCTGCGGCAGCTCGCCGAGGCCGCCGGGGTGTCGAATCCGTACCTGAGCCAGATCGAGCGGGGGCTGCGCAAGCCCAGCGCCGAGGTGCTGCAGCAGGTCGCGAAGGCGCTGCGGATCTCCGCCGAGACGCTCTACGTGCGGGCCGGGATCCTCGACGAGAAGGAGCGGGAGGAGCTGGAGACGCGCGCCGTCATCCTGGCCGATCCCTCGATCAACGAGCGGCAGAAGCAGGTGCTGCTCCAGATCTACGACTCGTTCCGCAAGGAGAACGCCGCCGAGGCCGCGTCCGAGTCCGGGCCCGTGCCCGGCACCGTGCCGGCGTCCGCACCCGCACCCGCACCCGATGCCGACGAACCGCCTTCGAGCTAGTACGTACGCCACATCCGGGAGGACCACCAGCATGGCCATCATCGACGAACTGCGTACCCCCCTCTACTTCGCCGCCGGCACCGCCGACCTCGCCGTGCGCCAGGCCCGGAAGGTGCCCGGTCTGCTCGAGCAGATCGCCGCCGAGGCGCCCGCGCGCATCGAGGCCGTCCGGAAGACCGACCCGAAGGTCGTGCAGGAGAAGGTGTCCGCACAGGCCAAGGAGGCCCAGGCCACCGCCCGGACGAAGTTCGCCGAGGTCGTCGAGGTCCTCGACACCGACCTCAAGAAGATCGGCGAGACCGCCCAGGACCTCGCCCTGCGCGGGGTCGGCGTCGCCGCCGAGTACGCGGTCAAGGCGCGCGAGAAGTACGAGGAGGTCGCCGCCCACGGCGAGGAGGCCGTCCGCACCTGGCGCGGCGAGGCCGCCGAGGAGATCACCGAGATCGCCATCGCCGTCGAGCCCGGGGCGGAGGCGAAGGAGGAGCCGAAGCCCGCCGGGACCGTCGGTACGGTCGAGGTCGCCGACGCCCCCGCGGCGGAGAAGGCGCCCGCCAAGAAGGCCTCCACCCGCAAGGCGCCCGCCAAGAAGGTGTCGGTCGCCGCCGAGAAGGAGTAGGGGCGGCCCCCGTACGGGTACACGGAGCGCCGTACCGGGTACCTTGACCGTGAGGCGCTCCCCCCATCCCCATTAGGCGGTGCTCAGCATGTTGCGCGCGGGATTCGATTCCCTCCTCTCCCTGACGATGTTCCTGGTCTTCACCGGCTTCGCCGTCGCCGCGCTCGTCTTCGCCGCCATGGCGCGCGAGGACGCCTACCGCGCCGCGGACAAGCAGACGAAGAAGTTCTGGCTGATCATCCTGGGCGTCAACCTCGTCCTGAACCTGCTCCTGCCGATGCTGTTCCTGCAGATCGCCGGAGTGATCGCCGCCATCGTCTTCATGGTGGACGTGCGCCCCGCGCTCGCGCAGGTCTCGGGCGGCGGCCGCGGCTCCCGCGGCGGCGGTTCCAGCAGCGACGGACCGTACGGCCCCTACAACGGCGGCCGGTAGCGGACCGGAGAACGTAGTGGGCGCACAGGACCCGGGGCTGTCTATCCCCGGGTCCTGTCCCTTTCCAGGGCCAGGACGGCCACGTCGTCCGTCAGCTCGCCGCCGTTCAGGGACCGGACCTCCGTCACGGCCGCCTCCAGGAGCTCCTCGCCCCGCAGGCCCTCGGCCAGCTGCCGGTTCATCATCGCGACCATCCCGTCCTGGCCGAGGCGCGGCGAACCGGGCCCGGCCGAGCGGCCCTCGATCAGCCCGTCCGTGTACATGAGCAGGCTCCACGCCCCGCCCAGCTCCACCTGGCGGCGCGGCCAGCGGGCGCGCGGCAGCAGTCCCAGGGCCGGGCCGCCGTCCTCGTACGGGAGGAGCCGGGCCGCCCGCCCCTGCCGGGCGATCAGGGGCGACGGGTGCCCGGCCAGGCACAGGCCCGCCCGGCGCCCGTCGGGCGCGATGTCGACCGTGCAGAGGGTCGCGAAGATCTCCTCGCTCTCCCGCTCGTGCTCCAGGACCTGCTGCATCGTGGAGAGCAGTTCGTCCCCGCACAGACCCGCGAAGGTCAGGGCCCGCCAGGCGATCCGCAGCTCGACCCCGAGCGCCGCCTCGTCCGGGCCGTGCCCGCAGACGTCGCCGATCATGGCGTGGACGGTGCCGTCCGGGGTGCGGACGACGTCGTAGAAGTCGCCGCCGAGCAGCGCGCGCGACCGGCCGGGCCGGTAGTGGGCCGCGAACCGCAGGTCGGAGCCCTCCAGGAGCGGCGTCGGGAGCAGTCCGCGCTCCAGGCGGGCGTTCTCCTGGGCCCGCAGCCGGGACTCGGTGAGCTTCACCTGTACGGCGTCGGCCCGCTTGCGCTCGACCGCGTACCGGATGGCCCGGCTCAGCAGCCGCCCGTCCAGCTCCTCGCGGAAGAGGTGGTCCTGGGCCCCGACCCGTACCGCCTCGGCCGCCAGCTCCGCGTCGGCCGAGGCCGCGAGCGCGAGGACGGCGTGGCGCGGGGCCAGGCGCAGGATGTGCCGGAGCGGGGCGAGCGGGTCGTCGCCGGCGGCGGCCCGGGGGCCGGGCAGCGAGAGGTCGACGAGGACGCAGTGGACGTCGTCGGTGAGGAGCCGCTCGGCCTCGGTGAGGTTGCGGGCGGTACGGATGCGGACCCGGGTGCCGGCGGCGCCCGCCGCGTCGAGGAGCTCGGGTACGGCGAGGGCACCCGCCGGGTCGTCCTCGACGACCAGGAGGGTCAGATCGGTGCGGTCGGTGCCTGTGACTGTGCCTGTCATAGCGGTGGCGTCCATGGCGCTGGCGTCCGTATCGGTGGCGTCCGTAGCGGTCGTGTCCGTGTCGGTGGCGTCGCCGGGGCCCGTGACGGCAGAGACGTTTCTCTGACGCGGTACGGATACGGGCATCGGTCCGGTCTTCCTTCCCTCCCCCCGAGGATGCGCGGGGCGCCGGGTGGCACTCCGCCCGTCCCGGACCATAGCGGTAGGGCGGCGCGCAGCGGAATGGAGATCAGCTGTGAGTGCGCGCGTCGCGGTTGGCATATGCCGCGGAAGGGGAGGTACTCGTCCCCGTACGGCCGGCGGGGAGGACCCGGGGGCAATGAGAAAGGTCACGCGGGCGGGGGTGGAGGCGGGGCGGGGAGGGACGAGCCGGAGGATGGTGCGGGTCCTGCCGGGGGTCGTGTGACGCGGGTCCCGTCGCGGGGCGCGGGTCGGGGGCCTGGCGCGGGCTCGAAGCCGGCACCGCGGGCCCCGGGCCCGTCGCGGACACCGCCCCCGCCCCCTCGGGCGTCACACCGGGCGGACGACTCCCAGGATCTCCATCGAGCCCGCGCCCGCGAGGGTGATGTTCCGCCCCGGGCGCGGCGCGTGCACCATCATCCCGTCCCCGACGTACATCCCGATGTGGCTCGCGTCCGCGAAGTAGACGATCAGGTCGCCCGGCCGCATGTCCTTCACGTCCACGCGCGGAAGCAGCCGCCACTGCTCCTGCGAGGTGCGGGGGATCCGGAGGCCCGCCGAGCCCCAGGCGCTCTGGGTGAGGCCGGAGCAGTCGAACGAGTCGGGGCCCTCGTCGCCCCAGCCGTACGGCTTGCCGATCTGGGCGGTCGCGAACTCGACCGCCTTCCGGCCCTCCGCCGTCGCCTCCGCCTTCAGGCCGGTGAGCGCGCCGGTGCGGAGCCAGGTCTTCTGGGCCTCGCGCTGCGCCAGTTCCTCCAGGCGGCGCAGCCGCTCCCGCTCCTCGGCGGCGAGCTCGGACTCCAGCTTCTTGGCCGCGTCGATCTTGGTGTTGATCTCCTTGCGCGCCGCGGCCTGGCGGACGCGGTTGGCCTCCAGCTTGGACCAGTGGGCGCTCGCCTCCTTGGCGTACACGTCCAGCGAGGCCTGGAGGCGGGTCATCTCGGCGAGGAGGTCCTTGGTGGCCTTCGCGCCCTCCTTGACGCGTCCCGCCGCGTCGAGGAAGAGCTGCGGGTCGTTGGTGAGGACGAGCTGCATGCCCTCGGGCAGACCGCCGTTGCGGTACTGGGCGCGGGCGGCGGCGCCGGCCTGGACCTTGAGGCCGTCGATCTTCTCGCGTCCCTCCGCGAGCATCCGGTTGACCCGGACGATCTCGGCGGACTGCTCCTTGGCCTTCTCCTCGGCGAGGTTGTACGCGTCGGTGGCGACGGCGGCCTGCCGGTACAGGCCGTCGATCTCCTTGCGCACCTCCTCCAGGGTCTTCTTCGGCGGGGGAGGCGGCAGCGGCGCGGCGGAGGCCTGGAGGGTCAGGGCGGGAGAGGCCAGCACGGCCAGGGCGCAGATCACGGTGAGCGCGGCGGCACGGCGGCGTCGGTTCACGAACTCCCCCTCTGGTGACCCACAACTGATTTACCGTCGGTAACCCGGCGGTGACCTTGGCGATAGTGCCACGCGAAACCGGAAAGTAACAAGGGGAAGAGAGGCCTGTCGGACTTGTTCCCCCCAGGGGGGACGTGTGGGACGGGAGTTGCGTTCCCGGCGTACGGAGAATTCAGGGGGAGCCGGGGCGGGGTCGGCCGTCCGGCCGAGGGCCCGTCCCCCGTTCACCCCCGGGGCGCCAACGCCCCCCACCGCACCGTCACTTCGCCCTGGCGCCACCGCCGCGGACCGTCCGTCAGCGGCCAGTCCGCCGCCAGGTCGCGCACGGAGCGGATCCAGCGCTGGCGCGCGCCGAGCGAGGCGTACGGGGCGGCCGCGGCCCACGCCCGGTCGAAGTCCCGCAGGAAGGCGTGCACCGGCTCGCCCGGCACGTTCCGGTGGATCAGCGCCTTCGGCAGCCGTTCCGCCAGGTCGGAAGGGCGGTCCAGCGAACCGAGCCGGGTGGCGAAGGTCACCGTGCGGGGCCCCTCCGGACCGAGCGCCACCCACACGTGCCGCCGCCCGATCTCGTCGCAGGTGCCCTCCACGAGCAGCCCGCCCGGGGCGAGCCGCCCGCACAGGCGCTCCCAGACGGCCGCGACCTGCTCCTCGTCGTACTGGCGCAGCACGTTCGCCGCCCGGATCAGGGCGACCCGGCCGGGGACCGGCACCTCGAAGCCGCCGTGCAGGAAGGAGAGCCCCTCGTGCTCGTACGGCCGGGCGGCCTCGACCCGGGCGGGCTCGATCTCGATGCCGTACAGCCGGGTGCGGGGATCGGCGGTGCGCAGCCGCGCGAGGAGTTCGACGGCGGTCCAGGGGGCGGCCCCGTACCCGAGGTCGACGGCGAGCGGCGGTCCGGGGGAGCCGCGCAGGGCGGCCCCGTGGACGGCGGCGATCCAGCGGTCCATGCGGCGCAGCCGGTTGGGGTTGGTGGTCCCGCGGGTCGGGGTGCCGACGGGGCGGGTGGTGCGCGGGGCCATGCCAAGAGCGTAAGGGGTGCGGGGGAGAGGGCCGCGTGCTCCGCCCTCCGGCAATGAATTGGCAAAACGCCCGCGCCGCCGGAAATGAAAGGAGCCGTTCCGGCGTTGTCGCCGCTGGAGGACGCACCGCGCCCTCCAGCTGCCATGCCCGACCGGGGCGGCTTGAACCGGCTCGCCTCGGACCGGGTCAGCCCGAACCGGTTCGACCCGACCAGCTCAGCCCGACCAGCTCAATCCGAACGAGCTCAGCCCGACCAGCTCAGCCCGAAAGCCGAAGACCGAACACCGAAGACCGAGGGCCCCGGTCCGCGACCCCCACCGGGATCCGGCCCCCGGTCCCGCCCCCCGAGCGGAAGGACCGCCGACGTGAGCCAGTACGTGTCCCGGTTCGCCGGTACCCGGCACCGGCACCCGGCGCCGGCCCGGCTCCGGCTTCCCGGCCGGCCCCGCACCCCCCGGCGCGTGGCCATGCTCAGCGTCCACACCTCGCCGCTGCACCAGCCGGGCACCGGCGACGCGGGCGGCATGAACGTCTACATCGTCGAGCTGGCCAGGCGCCTCGCCGCCATCGACATCGAGGTGGAGATCTTCACCCGGGCCACCACCGGCGGCCTGCCCCCGGTGGTCGAGCTGACGCCGGGCGTCCTCGTACGGCACGTGGACGCCGGCCCGTACGAGGGTCTGGCCAAGGAGGAGCTGCCGGCCCAGCTCTGCGCCTTCACGCACGGCGTGATGCAGGCGTGGGCGGGCCACCGCCCGGGGTACTACGACCTGGTCCACTCCCACTACTGGCTCTCCGGCCACGTCGGCTGGCTCGCAGCCCAGCGCTGGGGCGTCCCCCTCGTCCACGCCATGCACACCATGGCGAAGGTCAAGAACGCCTCGCTCGCCGAGGGCGACACGCCCGAGCCCGCGGCCCGCGTGATCGGCGAGACCCAGATCGTCTCCGCCGCCGACCGGCTGATCGCCAACACGGCCGAGGAGGCCGACGAGCTGGCCCGCTTCTACGACGCGGCCCCCGGCAAGATCGCGGTCGTCCACCCGGGCGTCAACCTCGACCGCTTCCGCCCCGCCGACGGCCGCGCCGCCGCCCGCGCCCGGCTCGGCCTGCCCCAGGACGCCTTCGTCCCGGTCTTCGCCGGCCGGATACAGCCGCTGAAGGCCCCGGACATCCTGCTCAGGGCGGCCGCCCGGCTCCTGGACCGGGATCCGTCCCTGCGCTCCCGCATGGTCGTCCCGGTGGTCGGCGGCCCGAGCGGCAGCGGCCTGGCCAAGCCGGAGGGGCTCCAGAAGCTCGCCGCCCGGCTCGGCATCGCGGACATCGTGCGCTTCCACCCGCCGGTGGGGCAGGAGCGGCTCGCGGACTGGTTCCGCGCGGCCAGCGTCCTCGTCATGCCCTCGTACAGCGAGTCCTTCGGCCTGGTCGCCATAGAGGCGCAGGCGGCCGGCACCCCGGTCGTCGCGGCGGCGGTGGGCGGTCTGCCCGTGGCCGTACGGGACGAGGTGACCGGCTTCCTCGTGCAGGGCCACGACCCGGCGGACTACGCGCGGGCGCTCGGCCGCTTCGTCGACGACCCGTCCCTGTCGGCCCGGATGGGCGAGGCGGCGGCGGCCCACGCGAGCTCCTTCGGCTGGGACACGGCGGCCTCGGCCACGGCGGACGTCTACACGGCCGCCGTGCACGACCACCGGCTGCGCGACAACCGGCGTCGCGTACGCTCCCACCATGGCTGAGGACAGGACCGCCGAGGACGTCAGGCAGACGATCGAGTCCACGCTCGACGACGCGGAGCTGGAGTGGGAGTCCACCGGACCGGGCTCCTACGTCGTCAAGCTCCCGGGCACGCGCAAGCTCTTCACGACGCTCTCCCTCCGCGCGGGCCGCCACTCCCTCTCCCTCAACGCCTTCGTCGTCCGCCACCCGGACGAGAACGAGGCGGGCGTCCACCGCTGGCTCCTCGAACGGAACCTGAAGCTGTACGGGGTGGGGTACGCGGTCGACGGGCTCGGCGACGTCTACCTCACCGGCAAGCTCCCGCTCGCCGCCGTCACGCCCGAGGAGCTGGACCGGCTGCTCGGCTCGGTCCTGGAGGCGGCGGACGGCGACTTCAACACGCTCCTGGAGCTCGGCTTCGCGACGTCGATCCGGCGCGAGTACGAGTGGCGGGTGTCGCGGGGGGAGTCGACGCGGAACCTGGACGCGTTCAAGAACCTGCTGGCGAAGACGCCGGACGGCGCGCCGGCGAAGCCGACGGACTGAACGCGACCCCGGGACCCTCCCGGTACCGCCCCGGCGTGACCCCGAACTCGCGCCGGAACGCGTGCGAGAGCGCGTACGGCGTGCTGTAGCCGACGCGGCGGGCGACGGAGCCCAGCGGCTCCGTGCCGTCCCGGAGCAGGGCGGCGGCGCGGGTCAGCCGCCACCAGGTGAGGTACGTCATCGGGGCCCGGCCGACGCGGGCGGTGAAGCGGCGGACCAGGGTGGCGCGGGAGACGCCCGCCTCGGCCGCGAGCCGGTCGACGGTCCAGGGCGCGGCCGGGTCGGCGTGCAGCGCGCGCAGCGCGGCGGCGGCGACCGGGTCGCCGAGGGCCGCCGGCCAGACGCCGCCCGCGCTCCCGTCCGCACCCCCGTCCAGCCAGGCCCGGACCATGTAGACGAGCAGCAGGTCGAGCAGACCGGGCAGCGCGATGCCGGACCCGGGCCGCTCGGCTTCCTCCCCGCCCAGCTCGCACGCCAACAGGCTCACGGCGGCCCGGAGTTCGGGGGAGGTCCCGTCGCGGCCCCGCAGGTGGACGAGGGAGGGCAGCTCGGCCAGGAGCGGGTGCGCGTGGCTGCGGTCGAGCCGGTACTTGCCGCAGAGCATCACCACCACGGGCTCCCCCGGCCGGGGCGCGGGCACGGTCCCGCGCGCCGGACCCTCGCCGTCCCAGCGGACGAAGGGCTCGGCCCGCGCGACGGTCTCCGCGTCGGCGGGCGAGTCGGCGATCACGTGCCCGGTCCCGTGCGGGAGCAGCACCGCGTCCCCCGGCCCGAGCACGACCGGGTCGCCGCCGTCGGGCAGCAGCCAGCAGGTGCCTTCGAGGACGACGTGGAAGCCGGCGCCGTCGTACGGTTCGAGCCGCGCGCACCAGCGCCCGCCCGTCCGCACCCGGTGGGAGAAGGGCCGCCCGACCCGTACGGCCGAGATCGCGTCGCTCACCACGTCCATGCGGGCACCGTACCGCCGCCGGGGAGTGAGCCGTACGCGTATCCACAGGAGCCGTACGGGCATTGAGCGGCTCACGGAACCCTCCCTAGGGTCGAGGGCATGAGCGACGACACGAGTGGCGAGAACGCGCGGCGCATGGTCCTGGGGGACGTCGAGATCATCCGGGTGGTGGAGTGGCGGGGCCCGTTCGGGCCCGCCCGCGACCTCGTGCCGGGGGCCGGGCCCGGCCTGTGGGAGGACAACGAGGCGTGGCTGGCGCCGGACCACTGGGACCCGGCCGACGGCAGCGCGCGGATGGCGCTGCAGAGCTGGGTGCTGCGCAGCGGGGGCCGGACCGTCCTGGTCGACACGGGGGTGGGCGACGGGCGCGAGCGCCCGGACGCGCCGCTCTTCCACCGGCGGCGGGACGACTTCCTGGGGAGCCTGGAACGGGCGGGCGTACGGCCCGAGGACGTGGACGTGGTGGTGAACACGCACCTGCACGCGGACCACGTCGGCTGGAACACCCGGCCCGGCGACGCGCCGGGCGCGTGGGAGCCGACGTTCCCGAACGCCGTCTACCTCCTCCCGGCGGCCGACGACGCCCACTTCGGCCCGGGGAACGCGTACGGCGGCGGGCTGCGCGCGCAGGACCGGCTGGTCTACGAGGACAGCGTGGCGCCCGTGCACCGCGAGGGCCGGGCGGTGCTGTGGGACGGGGAGCACCGCGTCGACGGGAACCTGACCCTGGAGCCGGCGCCCGGCCACACCCCCGGCTCGGCGGTGCTGCGCCTCGAATCCGGGGGCGACCGGGCGGTGTTCGTCGGGGACCTCGTCCACAGCCCCGTACAGCTCCTCGACCCCTCGCACGGGAGCTGCTTCTGCATGGGCCCGGCGGGGGCGGAGGCGAGCCGCCGCCGGATCCTCGAACGGGCGGCGGACCGGCGGGAACTGGTCGTCCCCGCGCACTTCGGCGGGGCGGGAGCGGCCGAGGTGCGCAGGGAGGGCGGGGGCTTCGCGTTGAAGGACTGGGCGGAGTGGACGGGGCGGTGAGGCGAGGAAGCCGGCGGCTCGGGTGCCGACGGGCCGGACGCCGACGGGTCGGGTGCCGGCAGCTCGGGTTCTGACGGCTCAGGTTCTGACGGGGGAGTCCTCGGCGTCCCCGCCCTTCACGACGACGGGCGCGGGCGCGGGCGACGGCACGGGACCGGGCACGGGAACGGGCGCGGCCACGACGTCCTCGTCCTCGGCGAGGGCCTTGCGCAGCCGGGTGGCGTACCCGGCTGCGGCGAGGACGCCGATCGCGGCGGTGGCCGCCCAGAGGACGTCGGGCCCGGGTCCGTCGACGATCGCGCCGGCGAGGACCGGGGCGACGAACCCGGCGACGGCCCAGGACATGCCCATGACGCCCTGGTAGCGGCCGCGGGCGTGCTCGGGGGCGAGGCGGGCGGTGGCGGCGGCGTTGGTCGGGACGTGGATCATCTCGCCGACGGTCCAGACGACCACGGTCGCGGCGAAGGCGACGGAGGAGCCGGCGAGGGCGGTGGCGCCGGTGCCGAGGCCGAAGAGGAGGGAGGAGAGGACGAGGAGGAGGACGGGGGAGCGCTTGTCGGTGAACTTGTTGACGAGGAGCTGGAAGCCGACGATGACGACGCCGTTGACGGCGATGACGGCACCGTACGAGGAGGCGGAGAGCCCCTGGTCGGCCATGGTGAGCGGAAGCCCGATCCAGGGCGCGGTGAACACGAGGCAGACGAGCAGGTTGAGCAGGACGAGCGTCCGGAAGGGCGCGTCGCGCAGCACGGTGAGGGTGCTGACCTTCTCCTCGGCGGCGGACTCCGTGGGGGCCTGCGGCCCGGATCGGGGCGCGGGCCGGGTCTCGGGGAGCCGGAGGAAGACGATGACGGCGCACAGGACGGTGGCGACGGCGTCGACGAGGAAGAGGGTGCGGTAGCCGAGGAAGGCCGCGGCGCCGCCACCGAGGGAGGCGATGGCGAAGCCGAGGTTGAGGGCCCAGTAGTTGAGGGAGTAGGCCCGGCGCACGTCGTGGGCGGGGACCATGTCGGCGATGGTGGCGTTGATGGGAGGCCGGACGGCCTGCATGGCGGCGCCCATCAGCAGGACGGCGGTGGCGATCCCCCAGGCGCTGGTGACGAAGGCGAGGGCGCCGGCGCAGGCGGCCGCCGCGAGGTGCATGGTGATCATGGTGGGGCGGCGGCCCCAGCGGTCGGTGAGCACGCCGCCGAGCGGGGAGCCGGCGACGCCGCCGAGGCCGTGGAGGGCGACGACGAGCCCGGCGAACCAGGCGGAGTGCCCGAGCTCCAGGGTCAGGTAGAGGGAGAGGAAGGTGAGGACGAAGGCGCCGGTCCGGTTGACGAGGGTGGAGAGCCAGAGCCACCAGAAGCCGGGCGGAAGACCGGAGACCGTCTCGCGGGCCGATCGTCTGAGCGTACTGATGGACATGTGTGGCGCCCCCTGGCGTGCGTAAGCCCCTATATGGCTCCGCGTAACTTACGCATCTCTCATGCCGGACACCACTCAATTGACGACGCGCGTCAATCGTCAGAGGTCGATTAGGCTCGTACGCATGGCCGACGCACCGTACAAGCTGATCCTCCTCCGCCACGGCGAGAGCGAGTGGAACGAGAAGAATCTGTTCACCGGATGGGTGGACGTGAACCTCACCGCGAAGGGCGAGAAGGAGGCGACGCGCGGCGGCGAGCTGCTCAAGGACGCCGGCCTGCTGCCCGACGTGCTGCACACCTCCCTCCAGAAGCGCGCCATCCGCACGGCGCAGCTCGCCCTGGAGTCGGCGGACCGCCACTGGATCCCGGTGAACCGCTCCTGGCGCCTGAACGAGCGCCACTACGGCGCGCTCCAGGGCAAGGACAAGGCGCAGACGCTCGCCGAGTTCGGCGAGGAGCAGTTCATGCTGTGGCGCCGCTCGTACGACACCCCGCCGCCGCCGCTCTCCGACGACAGCGAGTACTCGCAGGCCCACGACGCCCGCTACCAGACGATCCCGCCGGAGCTCCGCCCGCGCACGGAGTGCCTGAAGGACGTCGTGGAGCGGATGCTCCCGTACTGGTACGACAGCATCGTCCCGGACCTCCTCACCGGCCGCACGGTCCTGGTCGCCGCCCACGGCAACAGCCTCCGCGCCCTGGTCAAGCACCTGGACGGCATCTCGGACGCCGACATCGCGGGCCTCAACATCCCGACCGGCATCCCCCTCGCCTACGAACTGGACGAGAACTTCAAGCCCCTCAACCCGGGCGGCACGTACCTCGACCCGGAGGCGGCGGCGGCGGCGATCGAGGCCGTGAAGAACCAGGGCAAGAAGAAGTAGCCCTGCCCTGACGCACGAATGGCCCCCGCCCTGCGGTTCCTTCCGCCGGGAGGGGGCTCATTCGTTCCGTGGGCCGTGTGCGGGCCGCCGGGTCGCGTCGTGCGCGGCGGCGACGGTCTTCCGGGCCGGGGACGGATCAGAGCGTTGCCTCGGTTCCGAGGCTCCCGGCGCTGATGGCGTCCCGCAGGACGTGGGCGATCTCCTCGGGCTTGAGGTCGATGCCGTCGAGCCCTTCCAGGGTCAGCGGGATCTCCTCCAGCGCGTACTCGCCGCGGCCCTCGGCGCTGAACTCGGGTCCGGTGCGGTCGTCGAAGGACCAGGTGGTGATGCGGGCGAGGTAGAAGAGCTGACGCTCGTCGTCGGACTCCAGCGTGTGGAGGAGACGGACGATGTCGGCCTTCCCCGCGATCTCCTCGTGGATCTCCCGGTGGAGGGCGGCCTCGCGGGACGCGTCGCCGGGCTCGACGCCGCCGCCGGGCAGGACCCGGTACTCGGGGATGCCGGGCCTGGTGCGGCGGATGACCAGCATCGTGTCGTCGGGGGTGACGAGGACGGCGCGGACCCGTTCGATCATGTCGGTTGGTCTCCTTGCTTGTTGACGGTCTGCTTGGCGGCGGTCTCAGTGCAGCAGCCAGCCGCCGTCGACGTGGACGGAGCCCTGGCCACCTGGCGCGACTTCTCGACTGCGCCGACGGCGTCCGCTCCGTGGAGGTCCAGGCCGCGCTACATGCGTGACTACGAGGTCGTCATCAACCTGTGGAACGGCCCTCGGAGTCCGCAGACCTACCTGCGGTACCTCTTTCGCCACTGCGTCGAGGCCCGATGCGAGACGTTCCGGTCCGCAGACGTTTGGCGGGCTTCCTTGGACGACCGTCTCCTCGACCGCGGAACCGCTGACCCAGACCCGGGCGGGTACGTCCGGGGCGCGAAGCATCACGAGATGTACGGAGCCGAGCTCCGCCCCGACTCGGAGGCTGCCCGTCGTTGGTCGAAGGCTGTGGGGATCGACTTCCACGAGGTTCACATCGAGACGAACGCGCACGACCTGACCTTGCTCTTCTCAGACCTTGAGGTGAGCGAGGTCCCGGTCGGCTGCGCACCCTTCGTCGCGGACTGATCGCCAGGACGAATCGCTGTGGCAGAGCATGGTCGCCCGGACACGCCCTAACTGACCGGAAGCGCCATCACGATCTCCTCGTCCTCCAGGTCTCCGGTCGGCCGGAATCCGAACGAGGTGTAGAGGCTGCCGGCTGAGGTGTTGTCCGGGTGGTAGGAGAGACGGATCTGCCGGCACTCCGGCAGATCCGACAGGCGCTCGATCACGGCGCCCATGGTGGCGCGGCCCACCCCCTTGCCCTGTTCGGCCGCGCTCACCACCATGCCGCCGATCCAATGGGTGCCCTCTTCATCGTCGTACGCCCACATCACGTGGCCCACGATGTCGTCACCGGCGCGGACGCCGAGGGACGTCCACACTTCGCCGCGTTCGGAGAGCAGGAGGTAGCGCGCCGCGAGCGCGGCCACGTACCGGCGCTGCTCGTCGGTGGGCGCCACGTCGGCGACATCGCGCCAGTTGCCCTCCGTGATCTCCTCGAGCACCACGGCCCGACCCTGGCGGTCGGTGAACTGCTGTGTCATGCGTTCCCCACATTTGTGCTGTTCAGAGAGGGTGAGCGTAGCCAGTCATACAGATGCCCGGGTAGTGGTTTTCCCGTGTCTACCGGGGCGCCCGACTGTCGAGGCCCAGGGACCGGGACAGCGCCTGGTGGGTCGGTCGGGCACTGCGGGGACCATCGCGTCAGGTTTCCAAGAGCTTCCTGCCCGAGTTGCTTCAAGACGAAGAAGAAGCAGAAGTAGCCCTGCCCTGACGCACGAGAGAGCCCCCTGCCCGTGGCGGAACCACGGACAGGGGGCTCCTTCGCGTCCGGGACCGCCGACGCGTTCAGGATCGCTCGTCGCCGTCCGGCCCGACCCGGTGTGCCCCCACCGCCACGACCATGAGCGCCGCGGTGCAGCCGCCCAGCAGCATGACCGTGGAGGGGGAGGTGCGGTCCAGGAGGAGGCCGCCGGTGAGTGCGCCGAGGGAGATCGTCGCCTGGAACGAGGCGGTGAACAGGACCGACGCCGCTTCCGGGGCGTGGGGCGCCGCCTTGGAGAACCAGGTCTGCGACGCGACCGGTACGGCGCCGTACGCGAGGCCCCACACGAGCAGCAGCGTCACCGCGCCGGCCGTCCCCCGGCCCAGTACCGGCAGCAGGAGGGTCGCCGCGGCGATCAGGGCGCCCGCGAGCCCGAGGACGGCCCGGGGGTGCCGGGCCACCCTGGCTCCGCCCAGGAAGGTGCCGAGGATGCCGGCGGCGCCGTAGAGCAGTAGGAGAACCGTGATCTGACCACCGCTGACGCGGGTGACCCGTTCCAGGAACGGCGTCACGTAGGTGTAGGCGCCGAAGTGGGCCAGTACGACGAGGAACGTCAGCAGGAGCGCGAAGCGCGTGCCGCCGCCACGGAGCATGCCGCCGAGCACGCCCAGCCGCGTGGCCCGGACCGGAGGGAGCGGCGGCACACACAGGAACAGCATGGCCAGGACGGCGACCGTCAGAACTCCCATGACGGCGAAGGCAGTTCGCCAGCCGACGAGGTCTCCGACGAGGGTGCCCGCCGGCACGCCGAGGACGGATCCCAGAGGGACGGCGGAGAAGATCACTGCGGTCGCCCTGCCGACCGAGGCCGGCGGCACCAGCCGCTCCGCCAGCCCGGCTCCGATCGACCAGAAGCCGCCGATCGTGATCCCGACCATGACCCGGGAGACCAGGACGAGCCAGTAGCCGGGGGCCACGGCGGCGAGGAAGTTCGCAAGGGCCAGCAGGAGCATGAACAGACACAGCATCAGCCGGCGGTCGAAGCGGGCCGTGGCCGCGGTGACCAGGGGAGCGGAGACCGCCGCCAGGAAGCCCGGCATGGTCATCATCAGCCCGGCCGTCCCGTCCGAGACGGTGAAACCGGATCCGATCGAGGTCAGCAGGCCGATCGGCAGGATCTCGGTGGTGACGACGACGAAGATCCCCAGCATCACCGAGACCACGGCCGGCCACCCCGACGGCGGAGACCGGTGGGGTAAGGGTGTGCCGTTGCCCGAAACGGCGGTGGTGGTGGTCTGCATGACGTTCCGTCCCCTGAAAGGCAGTACGTTTCGCGAGCAGTCCAACAGGCCGTGTCGAGGCGTGGCTGGCAGATTCGCGACCGCACCCTCGCCCTGCACGGGTGATGTCGGATTCCGGCGTACGAACGTAAATCGCACGACGGATTCGGGTACCCCCCATACCGTTCGGATCATGAGCAACGTTCCCCACCCGTCACTCCGTCTGGAGCAGGTCACCCCCGCCACCGTCGACGCCGCGCTCGACCTCCGCGTCCACCCCCACCAGGAGCGGAACGTCGCCCCCGTCGTGCGGTCCCTCGCCGAGGCCTACGCCTTCGGGGAGGCCGCCTGGCCGCGGCTGATCTTCGACGGGGAGCGGCTCGTCGGGTTCCTCATGGCCTTCCTCGACCTCCCGTGGAGGGACGAGGACGCAAGCGATCGGCGCAGTGGGCTCTGGCGGCTCAACATCTCCGCCGACGCGCAGGGACGGGGGTACGGGCGCTTCGCCGTGCTCTCCGTCGCCGACGAGCTGCGGCGGCGCGGTGTGTCGCAGATGTACGTGACCTGGGAGCCCGGCGACGACGGACCCGGCGCGTTCTACCGCCGGCTCGGGTTCCGTACCACCGGGGAGACGAGCGGGCGGCAGGTCGTCGGGGTGCTCGACCTCCAGCAGATCCGATGAAGGGGGAGGGGCGCGGTTCTCCGCACCCCTCCCCCTTGCGCGTGCCTCAGCCCGAGCAGCCCCCGCACTGGCACGGGCCGCCCGACTGGCAGCCGCAGCCGCAGCCCGAGCCGCAGCCGCAGGCGCCGAGGACGGGCAGCAGGGTCGCCTCGCGCGGCGGCTCCGTCCCGGAGTCGGTCGTCATCGGGGAATCGGCCATGGGGGTCCCTCCCTTTCGAGGCGCGGATCGCCTTCCCCCATTGCATGCCCACCCGGACGGGCGCATCAACGGCGCACCGGAGCCCGCACACCCGTGCGCCCCCCCGAACACCCCCGAGCGCGGACCCGGACCGCCCCGGCGAGGGGCTACGCCCCCTCCACCGGCGCGTCCGCCGCCTGGAGCTCGTCCGCGTGTTCGCCCGTCACCAGGTAGACCACCCGCTTCGCCACCGACACCGCGTGGTCCGCGAACCGCTCGTAGTACCGGCCGAGCAGCGTCACGTCCACCGCCGTCTCGATGCCGTGCTTCCACCGGTCGTCCATCAGGTGCCGGAACAGCGTCCGGTGCAGCAGGTCCATCTCGTCGTCGTCCTGTTCCAGCTGGAGCGCCAGGTCGACGTCCTTCGTGATGATGACCTCCGCCGCCTTCGCCATCAGGCGCTGCGCCAGCTGACCCATCTCCAGGATGGTCGCGTGCAGGTCCCGCGGCACCGCCGACTCCGGGAACCGCAGCCGTGCCAGCTTCGCCACGTGCTGCGCCAGGTCGCCCGAGCGCTCCAGGTCGGCGCTCATCCGCAGCGAGGTCACCACGATCCGCAGGTCCGTCGCCACCGGCTGCTGGCGCGCGAGCAGGGCTATCGCCCGCGCCTCCAGGTCGTGCTGGAGGTCGTCGACCTTCTGGTCCGCCGCGATCACGCTCTCCGCGAGCTTCAGGTCCGCGTCGAGCATCGCCGTCGTGGCGCGCCCGATCGCCGACCCGACGAGCCGGGCCATCTCGACCAGGCTCTCTCCGATCGAGTCCAGTTCCTCGTGGTACGCGTCCCGCATGGCTGTCCCTCTCTACGCAAAACCGCAAAACTGCAAAGCCGCAAGGCTCCGGAGGCCCTGGGGGCTCCGGAGGCCCCGGGGTACGGGTGGGGTCCGAACCCCACGCTCCCACGTTCGGCCCCCTGTGCGTCCGGTTCCACCCCCTCGTGTGAACCGCCCCCGTCTCCCAGGTGAACTCTGGGCGACGCACGCCACCGCCCCCTCCGGGGCAAGTGAACCGACCGCATCCCCACGGTGAACTCTGGGCGACGACTGTTCGAGCAGCCACTCGGACGGCTGGGAGAGCGCCCGGAAGCCCGCATAACCTTGAGACATGGACGTGAACGCGGCGGTCGCCGCATTGGCAGCGATCGCCGGCGTGTGCACCGGCGTGATCGCCATGCTGGCGTTCCGCTGGAGCGAACGCGACCAGACGCGACCCACCCGTACCTCGCTGCACACCGACGCCGTGCTCCCGCCCGGCGTCGACACCGTGCTGTCCGTACTGCGCTCCTCCGCGGTCGTCCTCGACGAGAGCGACTCCGTGGTGAAGGCCAGCTCGGCGGCGTACGCGCTCGGTCTGGTCCGCGGCGGCAAGCTGGCCGTCGAGCCCATGCTCAACATGGCCCGCGACACCCGCCGCGACGGAGAGATACGGCAGGTCGAACTGGACCTGCCCCGGCGCGGCACCGGACGCGGCGAGGCCCTCGCCGTCTCCGCCCGCGTCGCCCCGCTGGGCTCCCGGCTCGTACTGCTCCTGGTCGAGGACCTCACCGAGGCCCGGCGCATCGAGGCGGTGCGGCGGGACTTCGTCGCCAACGTCAGCCACGAGCTGAAGACGCCCACGGGCGCGCTCTCCCTGCTCTCCGAGGCGGTCATGGACGCCTCGGACGACCCCGAGGCGGTCACCCGCTTCGCCGGCCGGATGCAGATCGAGGCGACCCGCCTCACCAACCTCGTACAGGAGCTGATCGACCTCTCCCGCGTGCAGAACGACGACCCGCTGGAGGACTCCGAGCCGGTGTCCGTGGACGAGCTGGTCGCCGAGGCGATCGACCGCTCCCGGCACACCGCCACCACCAAGCAGATCACCATGGCCTCCGGGGGCTCGGCCGGACTGCACGTCTGGGGCAGCCGCGGCCAGCTCGCCGCCGCCCTCGGCAACCTCGTCGAGAACGCCGTCAACTACTCACCGGCCCACACCCGCGTCGGCATCGCGGCCCGCAAGGTCGCCGCGCCCGGCGGCGACCTCATCGAGATAGCCGTCACCGACCAGGGCATCGGCATCCCCGACAAGGACAAGGAGCGCGTCTTCGAGCGCTTCTACCGCGTCGATCCCGCCCGCTCCCGTGCCACCGGCGGCACGGGCCTGGGCCTCGCCATCGTGAAGCACGTGGCCGCCTCGCACGGCGGGGAGGTCACCGTCTGGAGCACCGAGGGTCAGGGCTCCACCTTCACCCTGCGGCTGCCCGAGGCGGGCTCCGCACGGGACCGCCGGCCCGCCTCGCCCACCCCCGATCTCATGACCGAACCGCTTCCCGCCCCGGAGGTCCTTCCGTGACCCGAGTGCTCGTCGTCGAGGATGAGGAATCCTTCAGCGACGCCCTGTCGTACATGCTCCGCAAGGAAGGCTTCGAGGTCGCCGTCGCGGCGACCGGGCCCGACGGCCTCGACGAGTTCGAGCGCAACGGAGCCGACCTCGTCCTCCTCGACCTGATGCTTCCGGGCCTCCCCGGTACCGAGGTGTGCCGCCAGCTGCGCGGCCGCTCGAACGTCCCGGTGATCATGGTGACCGCCAAGGACAGCGAGATCGACAAGGTCGTCGGCCTGGAGATAGGGGCCGACGACTACGTGACCAAGCCCTTCTCCTCGCGGGAGCTGGTCGCCCGCATCCGCGCGGTGCTGCGCCGCCGCGGCGAGCCGGAGGAGGTCACCCCGGCGGCCCTGGAGGCCGGCCCGGTCCGCATGGACGTCGACCGGCACGTGGTGACGGTCTCCGGCGGCAAGGTCGACCTGCCGCTGAAGGAGTTCGACCTCCTGGAGATGCTGCTGCGCAACGCGGGCCGCGTGCTGACCCGCATGCAGCTCATCGACCGGGTCTGGGGCGCGGACTACGTCGGCGACACCAAGACCCTCGACGTCCACGTCAAGCGCCTCCGCGCCAAGATCGAGCCGGACCCGGGCGCCCCGCGCTACCTGGTGACGGTCCGCGGCCTGGGCTACAAGTTCGAGCCGTAGACACCGCCGTGCGGATACGTGAGAAGGGGCGCCCCCACCGGGGGCGCCCCTTCTCACGTGCGTACGGCGGTCAGTGGCCGGCCTCGGCGTCCTCGCCGTGCTCGGCCTCGCCCGACGGCGACGCCGAGGCGGACGGCGTGGCGGTCGGGGGAGCGGGGACGACCTCCGGGCCGAACTCCTTGAAGTAGCTGTTCGCGGGGACGACGAAGGCCTCCAGGGGCACCTCGCCGGTCCGGCTCAGCTTGAAGACGACCTCCTGCGCGTCGCCGAGGCGGGCGGCCTCGGTGCCGTTCTCGATCACGGCGGTGGCGTTGCCCTTGCCGCCGATGACGACGGAGCCGTTGGCCGGGACGGTGACCGCGCCGGAGCCGCCGGCCGGGGTCAGCTTCACGGTGGCGGAGGTGCCCGGCAGGGTGATCGCGTCGAGGGTCTGCGGCTGGGGGCCGTTGTTGAAGACCGTGGCCGAGACGGCGGCCGGTCCCTTGACGCCGCTCGTGGGCTGCGTGATGACCAGGGCGTTCTGGATCTTGACGTCGTCCACGGTGACGGCGGCGTTGTCCGGCCGGATCTGGAGGGTCTGCGCGTCGTTGCCCGCACCGCATGCGGACAGGGCGGCGACGGAGAACACGATGGCGGTGGCGGCGAGGGCGCCGCGTCGAAGGCTGCGGCTCACGGCGGCGGCATCTCCTAGGACGTACGGACGGACGGGCTGGGTGACCGGACCGACGCAAGGCGTGTCGGCGCGCTTAGGTTACCGAGCCGCACTCTCCGTCCCGCACCCGACCCGCCCCTAAGCAGGAGCACCCCTCCCCGGTCGCCGGCTCCCCGGACCGCCCGGCGCGGCGCCGTGCTCGCTCCGCGTGGCCGGATCACGACCCATTGACCTGTTGTTCACATAACCGCCTTGATCAATTCGGGGGCGGTCGCGCATTCCCCGGAGCCACCCCTCCGGGAAATCCCGGACCGATCTCGGCCGGTCTCGGCTGATCAATTCCGGGAATCGCCCCGTGATGCATCCGTACGAGTGACCGATCCTCGAACGGAGCACGTGAAGAAGGCCACTCCGAACCCGACAAAACGGGACATCACTCCCTCTTCGCGGGAGCCCGGTTAGGTGTAACGTGCGCGTTTCTCTCCGTCCGCGCAGCCGCTCCGACCTGCGGATACCCCCTTCCGGAAGCTCTCCGCAGCACGTCCGCATCGTGGTTGCCAAGCCCCGAGATATGCCCTGACCTGCGAAAACGCCATTCAGAAGAAGCCGTATCCGTGTTACTCTGGATAGCCACGGAAGGGGTACCTGTCACATGACGTTCAAGGTTGGCGACACCGTGGTCTATCCCCATCACGGGGCCGCGCTGATCGAGGCCATCGAAACTCGCCAGATCAAAGGCGTGGACAAGACCTACTTGGTGCTCAAGGTCGCGCAGGGTGACCTGACGGTCCGCGTGCCGGCGGACAACGCGGAGTTCGTCGGGGTCCGCGACGTGGTCGGTCAGGACGGGCTGGACCGGGTCTTCGAGGTGCTGCGCGCGCCGTACGCCGAAGAGCCGACGAACTGGTCCCGTCGCTACAAGGCAAACCTGGAGAAGCTCGCCTCCGGCGACGTCATCAAGGTCGCCGAAGTGGTGCGCGACCTGTGGCGGCGCGAGCGCGAGCGGGGTCTCTCCGCAGGTGAGAAGCGCATGCTCGCCAAGGCCCGGCAGATCCTGGTCAGCGAGCTGGCCCTCGCGGAGAACACGAACGAGGACAAGGCCGAGGCCCTCCTCGACGAGGTCCTCGCGTCCTGAGCGCGGTCCGGTTCCACCGGAGCGCGTTCCTCAAGTGAAGCGATGCCGCGGTGCCCGCTGGCGTGCTGTGATCCACACAGCGCCGTCGCCGGGCGCTGCGGCATGTTCGCGTATGTACGTCGTGCCTGCGTACGGTTCGCGTACGGGAAAGCCGCCCTGGGCCTCCTCGGCGCGGGCCGCGTCCGGCCCGCCCGTACGTCCTGAGACCCTTGCGGAACCCCGCACGCACGAACCCCCTGTGCTGGGCGGCAACGCCTCGACCGTCGTCACGGAAGGGCCCGGTCAAGGCGGAGCGTCCGGCACGGTGAAGGCCATACCCATGTCGGCCGCGGAAACAAACCTGCCGGAGTGCAACCGATGTCAGACGAAGCGCGTCCCCGTCGTACCGCCGTCGTGATCCCGGCGGCCGGACGGGGCGTACGCCTCGGCCCGGGCGCCCCCAAGGCGCTGCGCGCGCTGAGCGGCACCCCCATGCTCGTCCACGCCGTCCGCGCGATGGCCGCCTCCCGAGCGGTCTCGCTCGTCGTCGTGGTCGCGCCCCCCGACGGCGCCGCCGAGGTCAAGAACCTCCTCGACGCCCACGCCCTCCCCGAGCGGACCGACTACCGGGTCGTGCCCGGCGGCGAGACCCGCCAGGAGTCCGTGCGCCTCGGCCTCGAAGCGCTCCCCGAGGGCATCTCCACCGTCCTCGTCCACGACGCGGCCCGCCCCCTCGTCCCCGTCGACACCGTGGACGCCGTCATCGAGGCCGTACGGGACGGGGCCGTCGCCGTCGTCCCCGCGCTGCCCGTGGCCGACACCGTCAAGGAGGTCGAGCCGGCGGAGAAGCCCGGCGACCCCGAGCAGGTCGTCGCCACCCCGGTCCGCGCCCGCCTCCGCGCGGTCCAGACCCCGCAGGGCTTCGACCACGACACCCTCGTCGACGCCCACGCCACCGTCGCCCTCACCGGCGAGGGCGCCACCGACGACGCCGGCATGGTCGAGATGCTCGGCGCGCCCGTCGTCGTCGTCCCCGGCCACGAAGAGGCCTTCAAGGTGACCCGCCCCCTCGACCTCGTCCTCGCCGAGGCCGTACTCGCCCGCAGGAGGGCCAACGATGGCTTCTGACGCGCCCGTGCTTCCCCGCACCGGCATCGGCACCGACGTCCACGCCTTCGAGAAGGGCCGCGAACTCTGGTGCGCGGGCCTGCTCTGGGAGGGCGAGGAGTACGGACTCGCCGGGCACTCCGACGGCGACGTCGCCGCCCACGCCGCCTGCGACGCCCTCTTCTCCGCCGCCGGCATCGGCGACCTCGGCGCCCACTTCGGCACCTCGCGCCCCGAGTGGTCCGGCGCCTCCGGCACCACCCTGCTCGCCGAGGCCGCCCGGATCGTCCGCGCCGAGGGGTACGAGATCGGGAACATCGCCGTGCAGGTCGTCGGCGTCCGCCCCAAGGTCGGCAAGCGGCGCGACGAGGCGCAGAAGGCGCTGAGCGAGGCGGCCGGAGCGCCCGTCTCCGTCTCCGGCACCACCACGGACGGCCTCGGCCTCACCGGCCGCGCCGAGGGCCTCGCCGCCCTGGCGACCGCCCTCGTCTATCCCGTAGGGCGGTAGGAGCGGCGAAAAACGTGCCCCGTGGCCGGGAGCAGGTCGCGGGGCACCACCACGCGCCCACTACCCTGGAGGGGTGACTATTCGCCTGTACGACACCAGCGCCCGGCAGATCCGTGACTTCACCCCGCTCACGCCGGGCTGTGTCTCGATCTACCTCTGTGGCGCCACCGTCCAGGCGGCCCCGCACATCGGCCACATCCGGTCGGGGCTGAACTTCGACATCATGCGCCGCTGGTTCGAGTACCGCGGCTACGACGTCACGTTCGTGCGCAACGTCACCGACATCGACGACAAGATCATCGCGAAGGCCGCGGACCAGGGCCGCCCCTGGTGGTCCATCGGGTACGAGAACGAGCGCGCGTTCAACTCCGGCTACGACGCCCTCGGTTGCCTGCCGCCCACCTACGAGCCGCGCGCCACCGGGCACGTCCCCGAGATGATCGAGATGATGCGCGGGCTCATCGAGCGCGGCCACGCCTACGAGGCGGACGGCAGCGTCTACTTCGACGTGCGCTCCTTCCCGGGCTACCTGGAGCTGTCCAACCAGGACATCGACGACCTCCGCCAGCCCGCCGAGGACGGCATCACCGGCAAGCGCGACCCCCGCGACTTCGCCATGTGGAAGGCGACCAAGCCGGGCGAGCCCGACTGGGAGACCCCGTGGGGCCGCGGCCGTCCCGGCTGGCACCTGGAGTGCTCGGCCATGGCCCACAAGTACCTGGGCCCCGCCTTCGACATCCACGGCGGCGGCCTCGACCTGATCTTCCCGCACCACGAGAACGAGATCGCCCAGGCCAAGGCCTTCGGCGACACGTTCGCCCGGTACTGGGTGCACAACGCCTGGGTCACCATGAGCGGCGAGAAGATGTCGAAGTCGCTCGGCAACAGCGTGCTCGTCTCCGAGATGGTGAAGAACTGGCGGCCCATCGTCCTCCGCTACTACCTGGGCACCCCGCACTACCGCTCGATGATCGAGTACAGCGAGGAGTCCCTGCGCGAGGCCGAGTCGGCGTTCGCCCGCATCGAGGGCTTCGTCCAGCGCGCCACCGAGAAGGCTGGGGCGCCCGTCGCCCCCGCCGCCGAGGTGCCGCCGGCCTTCGCCGAGGCCATGGACGACGACCTGGGCGTGCCGCACGCGCTCGCGATCATCCACACCACCGTCCGCCAGGGCAACAGCGCCCTCGCCGCGGACGACAAGGACGAGGCCATCGCCCGCCTCGCCGAGGTCCGGGCCATGCTCGGCGTCCTCGGCCTGGACCCCCTCGACCCGCACTGGGCCGAGGAGTCCGGCGGCGGCGAGGAGCTCCACGGCGTCGTCGACACCCTCGTACGGCTCGTGCTCCAGCAGCGCGAGTCGGCGCGCGAGCGGAAGGACTGGGCGACCGCGGACGCGATCCGCGACCAGCTGAACCAGTCCGGCCTCGCCGTCGAGGACGGCCCCGACGGCCCCCGCTGGACGCTGGGCAACCGTTAGAAGACGTGCCGCTCGGACCTCCGGGCGGCACACTTCACTTACAGACTTCGTACGTCAGCAGAGGAAATCGGGTAGTCATGGCCGGGAACAGCCAGCGCAGGAATCGCCGCACGTCGAACAAGAAGGGTGCGACGGTCGGCAGCGGTGGCCAGCGGCGCAAGGGCCTCGAAGGCAAGGGCCCGACGCCCAGGGCCGAGGACCGCAAGGGCCACAAGGCGTACCGCGTCTCCAACGCGATGGCGCGCCAGGCCGCCAAGCGCAAGCCCGTCGCCCGCCGCGGCGGCAAGGGCCAGTCCGAGATGGTCGTCGGCCGCAACCCGGTCTACGAGGCCCTGCGCGACGGCGTGCCCGCCACGACCCTGTACGTCCAGCAGTTCATCGACAACGACGAGCGCGTGCGCGAGGCCCTGAACCTCGCCACCGGCCGCGGCAACATCCACATCATGGAGGCGCCGCGCCCCGAGCTGGACCGGATGACGAACGGCCTGAACCACCAGGGCCTCGTCCTCCAGGTCCCGCCGTACGAGTACGCGCACCCCGAGGACCTGGCCGCCGCCGCGTTCGACGACCACGACGACCCGCTGATCGTCGCCCTCGACGGCGTCACCGACCCGCGCAACCTCGGCGCCGTCGTCCGCTCCGTCTCCGCCTTCGGCGGCCACGGCGTCGTCGTCCCCGAGCGGCGCGCGGCCGGCATGACCGCCGGCGCCTGGAAGACCTCGGCCGGCACCGCCGCCCGCACCCCGGTCGCCCGCGCCACCAACCTGACCCGTTGTCTGGAGCAGTACCAGAAGGCCGGTCTCACGGTCGTCGGCCTGTCCGCCGACGGCGAGACCGAGGTCCACGAGCTGGAGGCGCTGTCCGGCCCGGTCGTGATCGTGGTCGGCTCCGAGGGCAAGGGCCTGTCCCGGCTCGTCGGCGAGACCTGCGACTTCCTCGTCCGCATCCCGATGCCGGGCGGCGCCGAGTCGCTCAACGCCGGTGTCGCCGCCGGTGTCGTGCTGTACGAGGCGGCCCGCCGCCGCAGGGGCTGACACCGGCCCCGGCAGTACCCCGGCCCCGGCCGTGGCGTGATCTTGACGGGTCTCGGACATTTGCGCCCCGTCAAGGCAGTGTCCTAAACCCGGATCACTCGGTTAGATGAGTGTGGACACCAGAACGCCCCGGCCGGGGTTCGACGATCAGCCCGCGCTGAGCATGGTCAAGGTGGATTCCGATCCCGCCCAGGTGATCGTGAACCACGCCAGCTTCCGTGTGCGGCTCGCGCCGGCCCCGCAGCCGAAGTTCGCCGCCGGCGCCCGTACCGCAGCCCTGTCCGGAGCCGGAGTCGCGGCCGGTGCCGCGGCCCGGGCGGGCGGCGGCCCGCGCCGGCGCCCCGTCGTGTGGACCGGGAAGTCGTCGCCGGGCGCGACCGGCCTCCTCCAGGCCGTGCGCGAGTCCTCCGTCGCCACGCTCGAACCGGTCGGCGGCCACGGGGGCCAGGACACCGGCGCCACACAGGCGATTCCGCGCGTCGGCGACACCATGCCCACCCCCGTGGTGCCCGCCGGACCGCTGCTGCCCCCGATGCGGCGCGCCGAGGGCGCCTACGACGACCTGTACGAGATGCGGCCCGAGCCGGAGGCGTACGGCGACGGGGGCACGTACGGAGGCGAGGACGGCGGCGAGGGGGCGCGGCCCGGCCGGGCCGACCGGCGGCACGGGCAGGACTCCGTCCGGCACGCCTACTACCCCGGCCGCCGGATGAACCTCGGCGTCGTCCTCCTCCCGCTCCGCGTCTTCCTCGGCCTCATCTCGGTCTACGCGGGCATGGGCAAGCTCTGCGACCCCGTCTACTTCGACGGCGGCGAGCGCGGCTCCATGGTGAAGTGGCTCAACTCCCTCCACCCGTGGGCCCTCGCCGAACCGCTCCGCGACTTCGCCCTCCAGCACCCCGTCGGCGCCGGACTCACCGTCGCGTTCCTCCAGGTCGTCGTCGGCGTCCTCACGATCCTCGGCCTCTGGCAGCGGGTCGCCGCCGTCGTCGGCGCCCTGCTCTCCGCCGCGCTGTTGCTCACCGTCAGCTGGAAGAGCGTCCCGGTCTACGACTCCGCCGACATCATCTACCTGGCCGCCTGGACGCCGCTGATCATGGCGGGCGCCCCCGTCTACTCGGTCGACGGGCGCCTCGCCGGGGAGGCCTGGCGGACCCTCGGTCCCCGCGCCGACCTGCTCGACCTGCGGCGCCGCGTGACGCGCCGCGGCTCCCTCCTCGCCGCCGTCGTCGTCGGCCTCACCCTGCTCATCGGCTCCGTCCTCGGCGGCGCGGTCCGCTCCACCGAGATGGTCACCGTCCCGGGCCCCAACGACGACCCGGTCAACCACCTCCCCGGCCGTCCGCTCCAGGAGCCGCGCGGCGAGACCTCCTCCAAGCCGGCGACGACCACGCCCCGGCCCGCCGCGACCGCCGAGAAGACGACCGAGGCCCCGGCGAAGAGCGAGCGGACCCGGGAGGCGGAGCGCACGTCCGAGCCGACCCGCGAGTCCACCCGCACCCAGGAGCAGCGCCCGACCGCCACGCAGGGCGTCGGCACCGGGGCCGGCGACCGTACGCCCACGCGCTCGAACCCCGAGCCCCCGCCGTCCACCAGCGACACCCCGAGCAGCACGGGCGGCACGTCGGGAGACGGCTCCACGGGCTCGACCGGCACCCCGTCCGAGAGCGGCCCGACGTCGGGCGGCGGGGACGGGGGCGCGCGGAACCCGATCGGCGGCCTGCTGGGCTGAGGCCGCGTCCGTACGCACAGGAGAAGGGCGGCACCGCTTCCGGCGGCGCCGCCCTTCTCGTGCGTACCGAGGGGTCAGGCCCTCTGCGCGGCCAGCTCCTTGGCGGCCTCGGTGAGGTCCTTGGCGGTGTCGATGGCCCGCCAGTACGCCCCCTGGGGCAGCGGGAAGCCGGCCAGGCGCCGCTCGCGGGCGAGGTGGGGGAAGGTGGTCCGTTCGTGGTCGCCGAGGTCGGGCAGGAACGCGGTGAAGTCGGCGGAGAAGACGTACACGCCGGCGTTGATGAGGAACGGCGACGGCGGCGCCTCGATGAAGTCGGTGACGTGCCCGAAGGTGTCGGTCTCGACGGCGCCCCACGGGATGCGGGGGCGGGCCAGGGCGAGGGTGGCGAGGGCGTCGCGCTCGGCGTGGAAGGCGGCCATCTCGCGCAGCGAGAAGCGGGTCCAGATGTCGCCGTTGGTGGCGTACCAGGGCTCGTCGGGCGAGGGGAGGCGCCGGGCGGCGTACTTGAGGCCGCCGCCGCGGCCCAGGGGCTCGGTCTCGACGACCGTGGTCACCTCCAGGGGGAGGTCGGCGGTCCTGAGCCACTCCTGGAGGACCTCGGCGAGGTGACCGCAGGAGACGACGGCGTGGGTGACGCCCTCGGCGGCCAGCCAGGAAAGCTGATGGCCGATGATCGGGGTCCCGGTGCCCGGGATCTCGACCATCGGCTTGGGGCGGTCGTCGGTGTAGGGGCGCAGCCGCGAGCCCTGGCCGCCCGCCAGGACCACGGCCTGCGTCGGAGTGGAGTGCATACGGGCACGATAGGCGCCCGGCGCGCGATCTCGACGGTACGGGCTCCGTTCGCGCGGTGCTGGGGCCGGCGCGGTCCGCCTGGTGACGGGCGCGGTTCGGCTCGTACGCCAGCGGGCCCGCCTTGGCTCGTACGGCGACGGGCCCGGCTCGGCTCGTGCGGCGACGGGCTCAGCTGGCGCGCATGACGCCGGTCGCGTACGAGGTGTCGCAGACCGGGCGGGAGAAGGACTGGGCGCGGGTGGGGCCGTAGCGCTGGACGGCGGCGCGGCCGAGGTCGCGGGCGATCGACATGCAGTGCTGGGCGAGGGAGGGGCGGTTCTCGACCTCGCGCTGGAGGCGCGTGAGGGCGACGCCGGGGTCCTTCGCCTGGAGCTCGGCGAGGAGCTGGTCGCGCAGGACGTCCTGCGGGGCGCGGGACTTGGCCGGGACGGAGACGTCCTTGGCGGACGCGGTCAGCTGGGTCGCGGAGTCCTGGCCGGCCCACGGAACGGCGGACACCGCGAGCGTTCCCGAGAGCACCAGGACGACGGGCAGGACGAGGGCGAGGGAGCGGCCGATTCGGCGGGCAGAGTGGGTCACGCAGGCGAGCGTAGCGGGAGGTAGTGATATGGCGACATTTAGTCACCCTCGCGAGGGATGGTTCGAGGTGGCTTTTCGAATTCCGTGTTGACGCGGGGAGTGGCTTCCGGGGCGGCGGGGGCCCGGAATGCCGGGGTTTCCCGCCGTAAACCCCTCTATGGAGTCCGAATGGCCGAACGGCCCCGCGTCCGGGGGGACGCGGGGCCGCCGGGTGGTTCTTCCCGGGTCAGTCGCTGAGGCGGGCGCCCGTGGAGGTGGAGAAGACGTGCAGCTCGCCGGCGCGGGGCACGACGTGGAGGGTGGAGCCCTTGGCGGGGACGTCGCGGCCGCCGACGCGGACGACCAGGTCCTTGTCCTCGCCGCCGACGCGGGTGGAGCCGTACACGAAGCCGTCGGAGCCGAGCTCCTCGACGACGTTGACGGTGACGGCGAGGCCGTCCTTGCTCGTCGGGCCCGAGACGTCGAAGTGCTCGGGGCGGACGCCGACGGTGACGGTGGTGTCGCCGTTGGCGGAGGCGGCGGCGATGGCGTCGCGGGAGACCGGGACGACGCTGTTGCCGAACTTCACGCCGCCGTCGGTGATCGGGACCTCGACGAGGTTCATGGCGGGGGAGCCGATGAAGCCGGCGACGAAGAGGTTCGCGGGCCTGTCGTACATGTTGCGCGGGGAGTCGACCTGCTGGAGCAGACCGTCCTTGAGGACGGCGACGCGGTCGCCCATGGTGAGAGCCTCGGTCTGGTCGTGGGTGACGTAGACCGTGGTGATGCCCAGGCGGCGCTGGAGGCTCGCGATCTGGGTGCGGGTCGAGACGCGGAGCTTGGCGTCGAGGTTCGACAGCGGCTCGTCCATGAGGAAGACCTGCGGCTCGCGGACGATGGCGCGGCCCATGGCGACGCGCTGGCGCTGACCGCCGGAGAGCGCCTTCGGCTTGCGGTCGAGGTACTCGGTGAGGTCGAGGATCTTCGCGGCCTCCTCGACCTTGGCGCGGATGTCGGCCTTGTTGACGCCGGCGATCTTGAGCGCGAAGCCCATGTTGTCGGCGACGGTCATGTGCGGGTAGAGCGCGTAGTTCTGGAACACCATGGCGATGTCCCGGTCCTTGGGCGGCAGGTGCGTGACGTCGCGGTCACCGATGCGGATGGAGCCGGCGTTGACGTCCTCGAGACCCGCGAGCATGCGCAGGGAGGTCGACTTGCCGCAGCCGGAGGGCCCGACGAGGACGAGGAACTCGCCGTCGGCGATCTCGATGTCGAGCTGGTCGACGGAGGGCTTGGTGGCACCGGGGTACACCCGGGTCGCCTTGTCGAACGTGACGGAAGCCATGGTGATGTGTCCCTTCACCGGCAGGAACGTGCCGGACGATCCGAGTAAAGGAAGGATTGAGGTCTAGTCCACCTGGGTGAACCAGAGGTGACGCTACCTGGCGCGGCCCGTTCTGTCAGCACTCCCCGCCCCGTGAGATTCCCGACCACCGCGGGACCGTCGTTGGATACACTGCACGGGCTGCCTCC
The DNA here is from genome assembly GCF_009299385.1 of Streptomyces cinereoruber. NCBI lineage: Bacteria > Bacillati > Actinomycetota > Actinomycetes > Kitasatosporales > Streptomycetaceae > Streptomyces > Streptomyces cinereoruber. The sequence continues at coordinate 4,264,434 of NZ_CP023693.1, forward strand.
TTAGCTCAGCTGGCCAGAGCACCGCTCTTGTAAAGCGGGGGTCGTCGGTTCGAACCCGACAGGGGGCTCTGTGGATGGGAAACGCGAAGACCCCCGACCGATCGTGGTCGGGGGTCTTCGACATCTGCGGGTGGCATCAACGGCTGCGGTCGGGGACGGTCGGTCCTTGGACGCGGTCCTGTGAGTAGCCGCGGCGTCGAGCGGGCTCAGTGGTCGTCCCGTGGTTCGTTCACTCCGCGATCCGGGCGGCGGCCGTTTCCCACGGGGTCGGCTCTGCCACGTCTTCGTGCTCGTCGGCGTCCTCCCGGTACCACCCCGTTCCGGCGAGCCAGGTTTCGAGCCATTCGGTCAGGCTTTCGGCGTCGAGGAACCAGGCCTCGGCTCCGTCGTCCGTCATGGGGTTCGGGTCGAAGAGGAGGACCGTGGCGGTTTCGCTGCGGCAGTCCACCGCGGCGTACATGCCGCAGCCCCAGTCGAGGATCGGCAGCACGTCCGCCGGCCAGTACGGTGTCTCTTCCTCGGCCGAGGCGGATCGTTCGGACCGGTACTCGCTCAGTATCGTGTGTCCCTCACCGATCAGCGGGAGAAGTTGGTAATCGGGGCCGTAGCCGCCGTTGGCCACCTCCCGGTACAGGCTCGCCAGCAGGGGCGGGAGGGTGAAGCCGAGGATCGCCTCCGCCTCGGCGACCTCCTCGGCGGTGGCGGCGGGAGGCAAGGTCGTGGAAGTGGCCTTGGCCTTCGCCGCCACACGGCGAACGAGTTCTTCGATGTCTGTCACGGTCGTGATCGTGCCAGTCGGGTGTGCCAGGCAGCGCCGTCGTGGGGTGTTGTGGGGGTGCCCGGAGGTGCTCCACGGCTTCTTGTACGGGGCCGGCCAAAGGGGGTTGTCATGCGTGATCAGGAATGGGACGACGACAGCGCGTACCGGGCGGCCGTGAGGCGTACGCAGATCATGATGGCGATCGCGGTGGTCGTGTCCCTGCTGGTCGTCGGGCTCATCGCCCTCGCCGTCTTCGGCACCGTGCTGTTCGCCGGCCTTGTCGAGTCCTTCGCTCGGTAGATCTGTTCCTCTCGTGTCCCGAAGAGCGGGGGGCGTCGGGCAGGGGGGCGGACGTCGTCGGGGTCCTCGGCTGACAATGGCGGTATGACATGGACGATCTGGGTCGATGGTTGGCAGATCCAGTGCTGTGGGCAGGACTTCGCGCCGGGTGACGTCGTCTCGTGGACGCTGTTGGAGGCCGATCCGGCGGACTACGACGACATCGTCGGCAGCGAGCGTGCGGAGGGGATCGACTTTCGCGAGGAGCACCACGGTCAGGAGGAGGGGTGCGCGTCCACCTTGGTGGAGGTGGTGTCGATCGTTGAAGTGCACTGCCGTTACGGGGCGCTCCCGGGCTCCACGGGCAACGTGAACCATCCCGTTCCGGGCACGGCCGTACTGGTCCCGGTCGAGAAGGCGGACGGGTGGGCGAAGGCCGTGCCGGGTGTCGGCTTCTCGGGTTATCTGGTGATCGTTCGGCGCGTCACGGGTCTGCCGGAGGGCTTGGTTCCCCGGGGTCGGTGAGGGGCGACGCTGGGTCGGTTTCCCGTCCGGTCGTCGTGCAGCGGCTTTACGCTGTGCTTTCGGAGGTCGGTCCGTTCGCGGTCGGCCCGTTCGTAGACGGCTCGTTCTTAGTCAGCCGGGAAGCGTTCCACCTGCGGGTCGGCCAAGTCAGGGCTCGTACCAGGTCGTTGGTCATCACGAAGTAGCCCGGGTGTACCCAGCCCTCCTCCTTGGAGTACGGGCCCGGGCCTCCGTCCCGGTACAGGTGTCGTACGAGGCGGTCGTACGCGAAGCCGCCCGCCAGGAGTAGCAGTGGGGCGGTGAGTACGGCGCCGAGCGTGATGCCGGCTCGGAGGGGGAGGTGGGAACGTCCGTCTGTGCGCACGGACGCAGTATGGCCCGGGGCGCGGGCCGGGCGGACTTCCGGAATGGGTGTGGAGTTTCTGTGTGCAAGCGCTTCGGCGTCCGGGACAATCTGGCGTTACGGGGGTGTTCACGTGACGCGGGGTGTTTTCGGGGAGGGGTGCGCGCATGGGGCGGCGTTCCGGGGGGCTGATCGGGATCTGGGCCGAGCAGCAGAGGGTGGCGCAGCGGCAGCGGGAGGGGCAGCAGCAGGCCGTGTTGCGGCAGCAGCGGGAGGCCGAGCGGCAGCAGCGGGCGTACGAGCGGGACGTGTCCCGGATGCAGCGGGAGCAGCGGGCCGCCTATCGGCGGCACCGGGACGCCGACGCCTTGAGGAAGACTCGTGAGATTGACGAGCGGGTCGCCGTGCTCGAAGGGCTGCTCGCCGCCGGGTGTCGTGCGCCCGCCTTCCGCGTGGAGTCGTTGCGGCGGGCCGAGGAGGTCGAGCCGTTCGCGCCCGGGGCCCTCGCGCAGCCCGTACCCATGCCCGACCAGCGGCACTACTCCGGGCGCGACGGGCGGGCCCGGTTCGAGCGGGACTGGTACGCCGCACAGGCCGCCGAGGCGCGGCGCCTGGAGTCGCTCGCCGCGTACCGGAGGGAGTACGACGCCTGGGCCGCCGCCCGGATCGATGAAATCCGGGAGCACAACCGGGGAGTTGCCGGGACCGCCGACGCCCTGGCCCGCGGTGACGTCGAGACCGTCGTCGATTACTTCTCCGCCGTGCTCTTCGCCTCCGGCGGCTGGCCCGACGGCTTCCCCCGTGAGGTCTCCGCCGCCTACGACCGGGGCGGGCGCGGGTTCGTCCTCGACTGGGACCTGCCCGGTTACGAGGTCGTCCCCGAGACCAAGGGCGTCAAGTACCTGCCCAGTACCGACCAGGAGAAGGAGGTCGCGCGGCCCGTCACGCAGCGGCGGGCGCTCTACCGCAGCGTGCTCGCCCAGAGCGTGCTGCTCGCCGTGCGCGAGCTGTTCGCCGCCGACCGGTTCGGGGCCCTGGAGTCCGTCGCCCTCAACGGGTACGTGAGCGGCGTCGATCCGGCCACCGGGCTCGCCTCCCGGGTGTGCGTCGCCTCCGTCGTCGTGGGCCGGCAGGACTTCGACCGGCTCAACCTGGAACTCGTCGCCGCCGTGGACTGCCTGACCGGCGCGCTCGCCGGGCGGCTCGCCAGCAAGCCCGAGGAGCGGGTCGCCGTCGCCCCGTTCCGTACGCCCGACCAGGTCGGGGGCGACGTGGTCGTGCAGGGGGACGGCGAGGAGCCCGATCTGCTGTCCATGGACCCCATCGCCTTCGAAGGGCTCGTCGCCGAGTTGTTCCGGGCCCGTGGGCTCCAGGCGGTCACCACCCGCCGCTCCAACGACGGTGGGGTCGACGTCGACGCCCTCGACCCCGACCCCATCAGCGGCGGCTCGATCGTCGTCCAGGTGAAGCGGTACCGGAACACCGTGCCGCCGTCCGCCGTGCGCGACCTCTACGGGACCGTGCAGGGCGCCGGCGCCAACAAGGGCGTCCTCGTCACGACGTCGAAGTTCGGGCCCGGATCCTACGCCTTCGCCGAGGGCAAGCCGCTGACGCTGATCTCCGGGAACGAGCTCGTCGATCTGCTGCGGCAGCACGGGTTGCGGGGGAGGCTGGGCGCCCCTGGGGCCGCCCCCGCCCCCGCCCCGTCCTCTCCCCCCGGGGACTTCAACCTGCTCGGGATGGTGTGGCGCGGGTCCGTCGCCCTCGACGTCTGCGCGCTCGTCTGCGAGGGCGGCCGGGTCCTCGGCGACGAGTGGTTCGTCTTCTACAACAACCCCTCCACACCCGACGGTTCCGTCGCCGCGGTGACCGCCGCCCCCGGCGACCGCGCCGCCGTCCGCGTCGGGTTCGACGCGCTTCCCGCCCGCGCCGACCGGCTCGTCCTCGTCGCCGCCGTCGACCCCGAGGTCAACCCGGACGCCGACCTCCGCGGGTTCACGGAGGCCGGGATACGGCTCCGGGACGCGTCCGGCGGCGAGCTCGACCGGCTGGAGGTGTCCGACGGGCGGCCCGGGGAGACCGCCCTCGTCCTCGGCTCGTTCCGGCGGCGGGCCGGCGGTGACTGGGACTTCGTGGTCGGCGGGAAGGGGTACGGCGGGGGGCTCGGGGAGCTGGTCGGGGACTTCGGCGTCGAGGTGGGGTGAGGGACGCGCCCCTGTTCGTTCCCGCCCGTCTCCGTCCGTTCCCGTCCGTTCCCGCCCGTCTCCGTCCGTCCCCGCCCGTCTCCGGCCTACCTCCCGCTCAGCCTGTTCGCCAGGACCGCCACCCGGTCCGTCCGCGCCGAACGGCCCAGCGCCTCGCGGCGGTCCGCGCCCCGGAACGCCGCGTACATGGTCTGCACGCCGAGCCAGCGCAGCGGCTCCGGTTCCCACTTGCGGACCTTGTGGCCGACCCAGGGGAGGGCCGTCAGGTCGGTCGGGCCAGACTGGCCGGAGTCCTGCTGGATCAGGTCGCGCAGGGTGCGGGCGGCGAGGTTGGCGGTGGCGACGCCCGAGCCGACGTAGCCGCCCGCCCAGCCCAGGCCCGTGGAGCGGTCGAGGGTGACCGTCGCGCACCAGTCGCGCGGGACGCCGAGCACGCCGGACCAGGCGTGGTCGATCCGTACCCCCGCCAGCTGCGGGAAGAAGCGGACCAGGATCTCGCGCAGGGCCTCGACCGTCTGTGGCTGGGTGCGCCCGTCGTTGTCGGTCTTCGAGCCGAAGCGGTACGGGACGCCCCGGCCGCCGAGCGCGATCCGGCCGTCGGCGGTGCGCTGGGCGTACATGTACGCGTGCGCCATGTCGCCCAGGGTCTCGCGTCCCTCCCAGCCGATCGACTCCCACTGCGCGTCGGTGAGCGGCTCGGTGGCGATCATCGAGGAGTTCATGGGGAGCCAGGTGCGGCGCTGGCCGGCGAGGGAGGCGGTGAAGCCCTCGGTGCAGCGCAGCACGTACGGGGCGCGGACCGTGCCGTACGGGGTGACCGCGTGCTTCGGTCTGATCTCCGTGACCGGGGTCGACTCGTGGATCGTGACCCCCAGCGCCTCGACCGCCGCTGCGAGGCCCTTCACCAGCTTCACCGGGTGCAGGCGGGCGCCGTGCGGGGTCCAGGAGGAGCCGACGGCGCCGGTGACGCGGACGCGTTCGGCGGTCTCGCGGGCCCCGTACATCACGCGGTCGGTCTCGCCGAACGCGATCTCGACCGCGTGGAAGTCCCTGAGGCGGACGAGCTGCGCGGGGGAGAGGGCGACTTCGAGGACGCCGCCGCGGTGCACGTCGGCGTCGATCTTCTCCCGCTCGCAGACGTCCACGACCTCGGCGACCGTGGCGTTCATGGCCTGCTGGAGGCGGACGGCGGCCTCGTGGCCGTGCAGCCTGGCGTAGCGGTCGCGGCCGGCGATGCCGTTGTAGAGCCAGCCGCCGTTGCGGCCGGAGGCGCCGTACCCGCAGAACTTCGCCTCCAGGACGGTGATGTTGAGGAAGGGCACGGCCTTCTTCAGGTAGTACGCGGTCCACAGGCCGGTGTAGCCGCCGCCCACGATGCAGACGTCGGCGGCGGTGTCGCCGGGAAGCGGCTCGCGGGGGGCGGAGGCGCCCTCCTGCGCGTACCAGAACGAGATGCCGCCGTTGACCGTGCTCATGTCCACCTCTGGATTCCGAATGTGTGGGCGGGACGTTACCCGGCCCCCCTGGCCTGTGGGTACGGGTGTTGTGACGGGGGATTCCGCGCGGGGCCCGGCACTGTGTCCAGGCCCGGCACCGTGTCTAGGCTCGTCCGCATGATCCACGTACCGGAGGAACTCGCGCGGTCGCAGGCGAAGTACAACGGGGAGGCGGGACGGGCGTTCGTCGCCGGACTGCCCCGGACGGCCGCGGAGTTCCTCGACCGGTGGGGGCTGCGGGTCACCGGGCCGTCGATGTACGGGGTGGCCTCGCTGGTCCTGCCGGTGGAGCGGCGCGCGGACGGGACGCCCGCCGCCCTGAAGATGCAGCTCCTCGACGAGGAGAGCGAGGGCGAGCCGGTCGGGCTTCGCGCCTGGTACGGGGCGGGCGCCGTACGGCTCCTCGACCACGATCCCGCCACCGGGACCATGCTCCTGGAGCGCCTGGACGAGGCCCGGCCGCTGTCGTCCCTCGCGGACACCCGGGAGGCGCTGCGGATCGTCGCCGGTCTCCTCGCCCGGCTCACGGCCGTCCCCGCGCCGCCCGGCCTGCGCACGCTCGGCGACATCGCGGCCGGGATGCTCGCGGAGGTCCCCGGGGCCGCCGCCCGGCTCGGCCCGGAGGACGCGGCGGTCCTGCGGGACTGCGCGGCGGCGGTACGGGAGGTCGCGGGCGAACCGGGCGACCGGCTGCTCCACTGGGACCTGCACCTCGGGAACGTCCTGGCCGCCGGGCGCGAGCCCTGGCTGTCGATCGACCCCAAGCCGCTCGCCGGCGACCCCGGCTTCGACCTCCTGCCGGCCCTCGTGGACCGCTTCGACCCGGACCCGGACGAGGTGCTGTGGCGGTTCGACCTGCTCGCCGAGGTCGTCGGGGACCGGCGGCGCGCGGTGGCGTGGACGCTGGGCCGGGTCCTCCAGAACGGGCTGTGGGACGTCGAGGACGGGGAGCCGTCGCTGGACGCGGGGCAGGTCGTGGTGGCGCGGATCCTGCGGGAGCGGCGGGGGTGATCTTCGGTGGGACAGGAGCGGCGGGCCTGAGCTTCCGTGTGACGGGATCGGCGGGGGTGAGGGGCCCGTTCCAGGACGTGGAATCCGCTGGCCCGGAAGCCACGGCCCGAGGCACCCTGACCCCATGATCCGTACCGCAACCCCCGCCGACGTCCCCGTCGTCCACGCCATGATCCGCGACCTCGCGGAGTACGAGAAGGCCCTCGACGAGGTCCGCACCACCCCCGAACAGCTTCACGAGGCCCTCTTCGGCGAGCGGCCCGCCGCCTTCGCGCACATCGCGGAGGACGCGGCCGGCGAGCCGGTCGGCTTCGCGCTCTGGTTCCTCAACTTCTCGACCTGGCGCGGGGTGCACGGCATCTATCTGGAGGACCTGTACGTACGCCCGGAGGCGCGCGGCGGCGGCCACGGCAAGGCGCTGCTGCGCGAGCTGGCCCGGATCTGCGTCGAGCGCGGCTACGAGCGCCTGGAGTGGTCCGTCCTGAACTGGAACAAGCCCTCGATCGACTTCTACGAGTCCCTGGGCGCCCGCCCGCAGGACGAGTGGACGGTCTACCGGCTGACGGACGGGGCCCTGGCGGAACTCGGCGGCGCGGGAGTGTAGGAAAGGACCATGAACAACGACCACGACATCGAGCAGCGCTTCCGGCGGATCACCGACTTCATCGAGGCCCGCCTGACGCCGCTCTTCGACCCCGCGAACGGCAGCGACCACGGCTTCGGCATGGACGACACCTCCCGGGCGCTGCGGGCCGCCCGCTACACCGTGCAGGCCGCGTCGGCAGTCTCCGGCCTCGTGGAGAAGCGGGCGACGGCCCCGGAGCTGCGGCAGGTCGTGGACCAGGCCCTCGAACACAACTGGGACGTGCTGCGGTCCGTCGCCCGCATGTGGGAGGACCACCCCGACTTCCTGAAGGAGTTCAAGGCGCACTCCTGGGACGTCGTCGGGGCCGTCTGACACCCGCTGAGGAGAGTCTCTACGGGATCAGGACCACCTTGCCCGTCGTGCCCCGGTTCTCCAGGGCGCGGTGGGCCTCCGCCGCCTCCGCGAGGGGGAAGCGGTGGACCGCCGGGCGGAGGGTGCCGGCGGACGCGGCGGCGAGGGCGGCGAGTTCGAGGTTCCGGACGTCGCCGCCCGCCTTCTCGATCATCACCGGGCCGAGGACCGACTCCGAGGTGATGCCGCGCTCCGCCAGCTCCTCCGGCGTGAAGGCGAGCGGTTCGCCGTCGTGGAGGCCGGCCCCCGACCAGCCGAAGACGACGTGCTGCCCGCCCTTGCCGAGGAGGTCCACGGCGGCGCGGCCGGCGTCGCCGCCGACCGAGTCGAAGACGACCGTGGCCGCGCGTCCGCCGAGGGGCCCGTCCAGGTACGCGCGGACCCGCTCCGGCCAGTCCGGCTCCAGGTAGTCGACGGCCAGGTCGGCGCCGTTCTCCCGGACCAGGGCCGTCTTCGCGGGCCCGCCCGCGAGGCCGACGACGGTGGCGCCGGCGTTCTTGGCGTACTGGACGAGCAGGGTCCCGATGCCGCCGGCCGCCGCCGGGACGATCGCGACCGACTCGGGTCCCAGCTCCGTGAACCGGAGGATGCCCAGGGTCGTGCGCCCGGTGCCGATCATGGCGACGGCCTCCGCCTCGCCGAGGTGGTCGGGCAGGGCGTGGAGCCGGGCGGCGTCGGTGACGGCCAGCTCCGCGTACCCTCCGGGGGCCGTGCCGAGGTGGGCGACGACCCGTCGGCCGAGCCAGGACGGGTCGGTGTCCTCCCCGAGCGCGTCGACCGTGCCGGCGACCTCGCGGCCCGGGACCGTGGGCAGCTCGGCGGGGGCCGGGAAGGGGCCCGGCGCGCCCTCCCGGAGCGCGGTGTCGAGGAGGTGCACCCCGGCCGCCGCGACCCGGACGCGGACCTGGCCGGGGCCCGGGACGGGGTCGGGGACCTCCTCGTACGTGAGGTTCTCGGCGGGCCCGAAGGCGTGGAGGCGGACGGCGTGCATGACGGTTCCCCTGTCGTCGTACGGAACGAGGTCGTGGTGGCGACGGGGAAAGCCTCCGACCTCAAGCGCGCTTGAGGTCAAGGCGTGCCGTGAACTCCCCGGATCACCGCGTCCCGTACGCGACCCGCCCCGCCCGCAGCGCCAGCGACACCGCCTCGACCGCGCTCGTGAACGACACCTCCGAGAGCACGCCCGGCGCCGCGACCTGGTCGCCCGCCAGGTACACCCCGTCGCCCCGGTCGACGGCCGGCCGGTCGCGCCAGGTGGTGCCGGGGCGGTCCACCGCTCCCGTACGTCCCCCGGACAGCGACTCGCGCCGCCACACCGTCCGCTCGCGCCAGCCGGGGAAGCCGAGGTCGAGGAGCCGTTCCGCGTGGGCGACCCCGTCCGCCTTCGTCGCGTCCGGGCCGACGGGCAGCTGCGCCTGGAGGAGCTGCTGCCCGGCGGGGGCGAGCGAGGGGTCCTGCGCGGTGAACCGCTCGATCCAGCCGGGCGCGTCCAGGTCGGAGACGACGAACGGGTCCCCCTTCCGGGTCCGCAGCGCCAGGTCCACCAGGACCGTACGGCCGCTCTCCCAGGTCAGCGAGGGGTCGTCGAGGAGCCGGGCGGCGGCGGGCAGGGCGGTGGCGACGATCACCGGGCCCCCGCCGGTCGGCAGCGCGTCGACACGGGCCGAGGTCTCGATCCGTACGCCGAGCTCCCGCGCCCGGTCCGCCATCCGCCCGATCAGCGCGCCCCAGCCGCCCCGCACGTAGTGCGCCTCGGGCGGCAGGGCGGCGGCCCGGTGCAGCCGCTCCTGCACGAAGCGGGCGGAGAGCGCGCCGGGGTCGTGGTGGAAGAGCGCGACCCCGCTGTACGCGGCGGCGACGCGGGCGGTCCGCGCGCCCGCGAGCCCGGTGGCCCAGGTGCGGAAATCGGTGTCGACGGGGGCCGTCCGGGCGGTACGGAGGGACTGGCGGAGCAGGCCGGGCGGCGGGACGCGGCGGAGGGCGCCGCCGCGGTGGAAGCGGAACCGGAGCCCTTCGGCGGGCGGCAGCGGGGCGAGCGGTCCGAGGAGGCCGCGCTGCTTGAGCCAGGTCCAGTGCGGGCCGCCGCTGTAGAGGGCGTGCGGGCCGTCGTTCGTGCGGTACGGGCCGTCGGCGGTGCGCGCCCGGCCGCCGAGGGTCCGGTGGGCCTCGTACAGGGTCACGGCGGTGCCGGCCTCGGCGGCGGTGACGGCCGCGGTCAGTCCGGCGAAGCCGCCGCCGACGATCGTGAGCTTCCGCATGGCGCTCTCCCTCGTTCGTTCTCGGGTTCCGTACGGGGACGGGGCGAGGGTCCGTGTTCGTGACACGGGGGCGTTGTCAGTGTCGTACCTCACCATGGGGGGATGGCGAACGACGGTACGAGGGCGACGACGCGGAAGAGGAAGGTGCCGGGGGCGCGGCGGCCGGAGCTGCGGCTGCCGCCCCTGGAGCCGTACGGGGGCGGTCTGGAGGCGGACGGGGACTACGACGGCCTGGAGCTGTCCGGGCTCGACCTGACCGGGCAGTCGGGGGAGGGGTCCCGGTTCCTCGACTGCGCGCTGCGGGAGTGCGTCCTCGACGGGGCGCGGCTGACGAACGCGCGGCTCCTCGACTCGCTGCTGAGCGGGGTGCGGGGCGTGGGGACGGACCTGGCGGGGGCGCAACTGCGGGACGTGGAGGTCGTGGAGGCGCGGCTCGGCGGGACGCAGCTGCACGGCGCCGTCCTGGAGCGGGTGGTGGTCCGGGGCGGCAAGATCGACTACCTGAACCTGCGGTCCGCGAAGCTGAAGGACGTCGTCTTCGAGGGGTGCGTGCTGAGCGAGCCGGACTTCGGGGGCGCGGCCCTCGAACGGGTCGAGTTCGTGGACTGCGCCCTGACCGGGGCCGACTTCACGGGCGCCCGGCTGCGGGACGTGGACCTGAGGGGCGCCCAGCGCCTGGAGATCGCGCGCGGGGTGGAGTCCCTGGCGGGCGCCGTGATCTCGTCGCCCCAGCTCTTCGACCTGGCGCCGGTGCTCGCGGCGCAGCTGGGGGTGAGAGTGGAGGAAAGCTAGGGCAGCCGGGGGAAGCGGGCTTGGAGGGACCAGACGGCCGGGTTGTCGGCCAGGCCCTCGTGCATGTCGGTGAGGTCCGCGATCAGGTCGTGCAGGAAGTCGCGGGCCTCGCGGCGCAGTGTGGCGTGGCCGAAGGTCACCGGCGGTTCGTCGCCCGGCATCCAGTCGGCCTCGACGTCCACCCAGCCGAACCGGCGCTCGAACAGCATCCGGTCCGTGGACTCGGTGAAGTCCAGCTCCGCGTACTGCGGCTGCGCGGCCCGGCTCCCGCGCGGGTCCCGGTCGAGCTGTTCGACGATGTCGCAGAGCGCCCACGCGAAGTCCAGCACCGGCACCCATCCCCAGGCCGTGGACACCTCCCGGTCGGTCTCGGTGTCCGCGAGGTACACGTCCCCGCAGAACAGGTCGTGCCGCAGCGCGTGGACGTCCGCGCGGCGGTAGTCGGTCTGCGGGGGGTCGGGGAAGCGACGCGAGAGGGAGTAGCCGATGTCGAGCACGGGGTCGATGGTGTCACGGTCCCGGGACCGGTTCGTACGTCTCCGGACCTCCCGGCCCCGGGACCGGTTCGTACGGCCCCGGCCCCGGGCCCGGCCCGTACGCGCCCCGGCTCACCGATCGCGTCCGTGCACCGCCCTCGCCACCCGGGGCCCCAGCCAGCGCTTGAGGCGGCGGAGGGGTTCCAGGCTGTCGGCGGCGCGGTCGAGGCGGTAGTAGAGCTGGGGCGGCACGTGCGGGAGGAGGGGGGAGTGGCGCTGGCCGAGGAGGGCGAACATCCGGGCCGGTTCCAGGCGCATGTAGCGGGGCAGGTTCTCGTACCAGCGGGCGCTGTAGCGGGCGGCGCTCTGGGCGGAGACGAGTTCGGCGCGGCGCCGCTTCCCGTACAGGGTCAGGGCCGTGTCGAGGTCCGGCGCGGGGGAGTGCAGCGCGTCCGCGAGGGCGAGCGCGTCCTCCAGGGCCAGGGTCGTGCCCGCGCCGATCGAGTAGTGCGTGGTGTGGGCGGCGTCGCCGAGGAGGACCAGGTTGCCCCGGCGCCAGACGCGGTTGGTGAGGGTGCGGAAGGCGAGCCACTGGGCGGGCTCCCCGGCCCGGTCCCGGCCGATCAGCTCGTGCCCGTCGAGCAGGTCGTGGAAGAGCTTCTCCAGGAGGCGCAGGCTGTCGGCCTCCCCGAGCGCGTCCAGGCCCAGGCCGGTCCAGGTCTCCGGGGAGCACTCCACGACGCAGGTGGAGCGCTCGCCGCTGAAGCCGTAGGCGTAGCACCAGATCCAGCCGTGCTCCGTCTCCTTGAAGGCGAAGCTGAACGAGTCGAAGACCTTGGTCGTGCCGAGCCAGACGTACCGGTTGCGGCCGCTCGTCACCTCGCTGCCGAAGTGGTCCGCGTACGCCTCGCGGAGCGCGCTGTTCACCCCGTCGGCGGCGACGACCAGGTCCGCGTCCGCCAGCTCGGGCGCGTCGGGGCCGGTCACGTCGTGCTCGTACGCGATCCGCACCCCCAGCTCGCGGGCGCGGTCCGCGAGCAGCGCCAGCATCCGCCGGCGCCCGATGCCGAAGCCCGCGTCGCCCCGGTGGACGGTCCGCTCGTCGCGGACGATCGCGACCCCGTCGGTCCAGGTCACGGAGGCGTCCGCGACGGCCCGCGCCGACTCCGGGTCGCCCGCGCGCAGCTTGTCGAGCAGCCCGGCCCAGTACGTGACGCCCCAGCCGTACGTGGAGCCCTCCGGGTTCCGCTCGTACACCGTGATCTCGTGCGACGGGTCCCGCCGCTTCAGCAGGACCGAGAGGTAGAGGCCGGCGGGGCCGCCGCCGACGATCGCGAGCTTCACGTGCGCTCCACTGGGACTGGGGTCATGACACCGTGCTGTCGGGAAGTAACGCACGGTAGCAGTGGAGGGGGAGGTGTGAGGCGAATGCCCCGCGAAGGCGTGCGGAAGGGGAGTCCCTACGGCAGCAGTCGGCGCTCCTTCGCCACCGCCACCGCGCCCGCCCTCGTGTCCACGCCGAGCTTGGCGTAGATCCGGCCCAGGTGGGTCTTCACCGTCGCCTCGCTGATGAACAGGGCCCGCGCGATCTCCCGGTTGCCGAGGCCGCGCCCGAGCTGCCCGAGGATGTCCCGCTCCCGGTCGGTGAGGCTCGGGCCCGCCGCGCCCCGCATCCGGTCCATGACCCGGCTGGCGACCGGCGGCGAGAGGGCGGTGCGGCCCTGCGCGGCCGCGTGGATGGCCGCGAACAGCTCCTCCGGCCGCTCGGCCTTCAGGAGGTAGCCGGTCGCGCCCGCCTCGATCGCCCGGGTGATGTCGGCGTCCGTGTCGTACGTGGTGAGGACGAGGACGTGGACGCCGGTCGGCGCGATCCGGCGGGTCGCCTCCACGCCGTCGATGCCGGAGCCCAGCTGGAGGTCCATGAGGACGACGTCCGGCTTCAGCTTCGCCGCCATCGCGACCGCCTCCTCGCCGCTGCCCGCCTCGCCGACGACGTCGATGTCGGGGGTGCTGCCGAGGAGGGCGAGCAGCCCGGCGCGGACCACCACGTGGTCGTCGCAGAGCAGGATCCGTACGGAGGACATCACGACTCCAGGGAGGGCGGGGCGGGCGGGATCGGGCAGGGGCGTCACGAATCGGACGAGAGCGGGATCGCGGCCGAGAGCACCGTGCCCTCGCCCGGGGCGGACTCGACGGTCAGGGTGCCACCGAGCTGTTCGGCCCGCACCCGCATCGCGGGCAGCCCGTGGCCGCGCACCCCGCCCGGCCGCTCCGCCGGGTCGAAGCCGCGTCCGTCGTCGGCGACGTCCAGGACCACCTGGTCGTCGAGGTACGTCAGGGTCACGGCGGCCGAGTCCGCGCCCGCGTGCTCCCGGATGTTCGCGAGGGCGCCCTGCGCGATCCGCAGCAGCGCCGACTGCGCCCGGTCCGGCAGCGGCACCGGCGCCCCGTCCACCCGGAACGCCGCCGACTCCCGTGCGGCCAGGCCCCGCAGCGCCTCCTCCAGGCCGCCGCCCCCGGCCAGGTCGGCCGGGGCGAGGTCGTGGACGAAGCGGCGGGCCTCCGCGAGGTTGCGCTCGGCGATGGACTCGGCCGTACGGACGTGCCGGCGGGCGGTCTCCGGATCGCCGTCCCAGGTGCGGTCCGCCGCCTGGAGCAGCATCTGCTGGCTGGACAGGCCCTGCGCCAGGGTGTCGTGGATCTCCATGGAGAGCCGCTGCCGCTCGGCCAGGGTCCCCTCGCGGCGCTCGATCGCGGCCAGCTCGCGGCGGGTGCGGATCAGGTCGTCGATCAGGGCCCGCTGGCGCGCCGCCTGCCGGTCCGCGTACACGAACACCCCGGTGGCCAGGGCGGCGACGGCCGGCGGGGCGACGATCAGGTTCGGGTCCCAGCCGCCGTGCGCGAGCCGGACCTGCGCGAAGACCACGAAGGCGGTGAGCAGGGCGACCAGGCCGAGCGCGGCGCGCGCCGGGAGGGTGCGCAGGCCCGTGTAGAAGAGCGGCACCGCGCACCAGGCGAAGCTGGGCGCGAGGACGACGAGGAGCACCCAGACGGCGACGACCGTGCCCAGCCAGGCGATGCGGCGGGGGGTGGCGCGGGTGCCGAGGACCGGGCCGAGGAGGTAGAGGGAGGCGAGGGCGCCGGTGAGCGCGATGATCCAGGGGCTGCGGGCCTCCCAGTCGTGCCGCAGCAGGAAGCGGGCGAGCGAGGCGCCGAGCAGCAGGAAGAACGCGGTGTGCATGATCCGCGCCAGCCAGCGGGCGTCGGGATCCCGCTCCATGCCCCGCTCCACACCCTCCTCCATGTCCCGGCCCTTCCGCTCCGCTCACCGTTCCGACCTGCGCATGCCCCACCATCCTGGCCCGGTGGGACCAGTCCGGCATCGACCGATCGGCTGACCCGGCCGTCCACCGGTGCGCTCCCGGAGGGCAGCCGGACCGTGGACCGGGAGGCCCCGGGAGCGGCCACAGGATGGATGACAGAGCGAGACGGACGAACGGATCGCTCGGCGCCCTCACCCCACGGACCACTCGTCCCACGGACCACTCATCCCACGGAGTTCCCCATGAAGAAGATCCTCTTCGGTGCCACCGCCGCCGCCGTCATCGCCGCCGGCACCTTCGGCGTGGTCTCCGCGAACGCCTCCGCCCCGGCCGCCGCCCCCGCCGCCGTCCGCGCCGACGCCTCCGACGGCAACCTCCAGCAGTCGACGCACCTGACGATCGAGGCGGCGACGAAGGCCGCGCAGGCGACCCTGAAGGCCGCCGAGAAGGAGAACCAGCGGATCTCCGTCGCGGTCGTGGACCGCAACGGCAACACCCTCGTCACCCTGCGCGGCGACGGCGCCGGCCCGCAGTCCTACGAGTCGGCCGTGAAGAAGGCGTACACCGCCGTCTCCTGGAACGCCCCGACCTCCGAGCTGGCCAAGCGCCTCACCAACGCCCCCACCCTCAAGGACATCCCGAACACCCTCTTCCTGGCCGGCGGCGCCCCCGTCACCGCCAAGGGCGCGCCCGTCGCCGGCATCGGCGTCGCCGGCGCCCCCTCCGGCGACCTGGACGAGAAGTTCGCCCGGGCGGGCGTCGCCTCCCTCGGACGGTAACCACTCCTCCTGACCGGCCGCTCCTCCTGACCGGCCGTGGCGCCCGGACCCCCCGCCGGGCGCCACGGCCTTTCCCGCACTCCCGCTGCTTACGATCGGTCCGTGAAGCGCCGTCACCGCCACTGTCACCGGACCCGCACCGGAGCCGCCGCCCTCCTCGCCGTCCTCGCGGTGCTCGCGGGCGGCTGCGCCGGCGCCACCGGTGTCCGGGGCGCCCCCGGGGCCGCCGGGCTCCGCGACCCGTACTTCCCGAAGCTCGGGAACGGCGGCTACGACGTGCGGCACTACGCCCTCTCCCTCGCCTACGACCCGGACACCGGGCGGCTCGACGGCACCGCCGAGATCACCGCCCGCGCCACCCAGGACCTCAGCGCCTTCAACCTCGACCTGTCCGGGCTCGCGGTCGGCGCCGCGCGCGTGGACGGTGCGCCCGCCGCGCACAACCGGGCCGGGAACGAGCTGACGGTCCGCCCGCGCGAGGAGATCCGGAAGGGCGCCGAGTTCCGCGCCACCGTCACGTACGCGGGCGTGCCCGAGCGGATCACGGACGCGGACGGCTCCGAGGAGGGCTGGCTGCGCGACGCCGACGGCGGGGTCGTCGCGGTCGGCGAACCGGCCGGCTCCGCGACCTGGTTCCCCGGCAACCACCACCCCTCCGACAAGGCCGCGTACGACATCTCCCTCACCGTCCCCGCCGGGACCGACGCCTTCTCCAACGGCGTCAGGACCGAGCGGCGCACGGAGCCGGACGGGCGCGTCACCACCGTCTGGCACACCCCCGAGCCGATGGCGAGCTACCTCGCGACGGTCATGATCGGGCGGTACGAGACGGGGACGGCGACCGCCCTCGGCACCGTGCCCGTGCTGACCGCCGCCGAGCCGGAGGTCGCGGCGCGGACCGCCGCGCTGCGGGCCGAGATCCCCGAACTCCTCGCCCGGCAGGAGCGGCGCTTCGGCCCGTACCCCTTCTCGGCCGCCGGGGCGGTCGTCACCGAGGACGGGACCCTGGGATACGCCCTGGAGACCCAGACCCGGCCCGTCTTCCCGGCCTCCTCCTTCGACCGGACGACCCTCGCCCACGAGCTGGCCCACCAGTGGTTCGGCAACTCGGTGTCCCCCGCGACCTGGCGGGACCTGTGGCTGAACGAGGGCTTCGCGACGTACGCGGAGTGGCTGTACGCGGAGGAGTACGGAGGCGTCCCGGCCCGCACCGCCTTCGAGCGGGCCTTCGCGCAGGAGGCCAACTGGGCCTTCCCGCCGGCCGCCCCGCCCACCGCCGCGAACCTCTTCGCCCCGCCCGTCTACCAGCGCGGCGCGATGGTCCTGCACAAGCTGCGCGAGACGGTCGGCGACGGGACCTTCGACTCGATCCTGCGCGGCTGGCCCGAGAAGTACCGCCACGCCAACGCCTCCACCGCCGACTTCACCGCCTACGCGGAGGAGATCGCGGGGAAGGACCTCGACGGGCTGTGGGACGTGTGGCTGTACGGGGACGGGCGGCCGGAACGGCCCTGACGAGCCGTGCGCGGGCGGGGTGAAGGCCTCGCCCGGACAAGGCGAAGGGGCCCGCCGGAGACACCGGCGGGCCCCTTCACCGCGTCAGCGGTTCAGTACTTCCAGCGGGCGCGGTCGCCGTCCATCACGCAGTGGATCATGCGCCGGTTGGCCGCGTGCGTGGACCTGCCCAGGTCGGCCTTCCGGCAGAACTGGCCCGCGCTGTAGCAGTTTCCGGCGTTGGAGACGATCTCGCAGGTGGCCTCGGCCGCCGCCGTCGGGGCCGCCGTGGTGCGCTTCGGCGCGGGCGCCTCGGTGGTGGGCTTCGGGGCCCGGGTCGCCTTCGGCGTCGCCGGCGGCGGGGTCGTGGGCTTCGCCTTCGGCGGCGCGGGGGCCTCGGTGGTGGGCGGGGGAGTCGTGGCGCTGGGCGTGGACTCCGCGGTGGACGGGCTCGGCGTGGGAGTCGGGGTCGGCGTCGGTGCCGCCGAGGTGGGGACCGGGGTCGGGGAGGCGGGGGAGTCGCCGGTCGTGACGGGCCCGCAGGCGACGGTGACGCCGACGAGCGCCAGGCCCGCCAGCGTCTGCCGTACCAGTCGGGCCGCCCGGGCCCCCCGCCCGCGCCGCCGTCCGTCTCCGCTCCGGACTCCGGATTCTCCGCCGTCTTCGCCGTTGTCGTACATCGATCCCCCCACAGGGTCGTTCAGCTGGTCGAAGAGGCGCACGTTAGAGGGGGAAACGCCTCCTCGGGGAGGGTTCGCGGGAAACTTGTTCAAAACGAAACGACGACGCCGGTCTCCGGAACCACACGTGTGGTTCCGGAGACCGGCGTCGGAGTGCCGGCCCGCGGGCCGGTCTGACGTCAGAAGTCCCGACCGGACGTCAGAGGGTCCGGTCGGACGTCAGGAGATCCGGCCGGACGTCAGAGGTTGACGCCGAAGTCGCGGGCGATGCCCTCCAGGCCCGAGGCGTAGCCCTGGCCGACCGCGCGGAACTTCCACTCGGCGCCGTTGCGGTACAGCTCGCCGAAGACCATGGCCGTCTCGGTGGCCGCGTCCTCGGAGAGGTCGTAGCGGGCGAGCTCGGCGCCGCCGGCCTGGTTCACGATGCGGATGTACGCGTTGCGGACCTGGCCGAAGTTCTGCGAGCGGGAGACCGCGTCGTAGATGGAGACCGGGAAGACGATCTTGTCGACGTTCGGCGGGAGGGCCGCGAGGTTGACGTTGATCTGCTCGTCGTCGCCGCCGCCCTCGCCGGTGCGGTTGTCACCGGTGTGGACGATGGTCTGGTCCGGCGTGGACTTGTTGTTGAAGAAGACGAAGTGGGCGTCGGAGGCGACCTTCCCGGCGGCGTCCACGCCGATCGCGGAGGCGTCGAGGTCGAAGTCCGTGCCGGTGGTGGTGCGGACGTCCCAGCCGAGGCCCACGGTGACGGCGGTGAGGCCGGGGGCCTCCTTGGTCAGGGAGACGTTGCCGCCCTTGGACAGGCTCACAGCCATGGAAAGTCCCTTTCATCGTGGTGTCGTCGCCTGGAGAAACGCGCGTGGCCCCCCGACGGTTCCCGTTCCGCCCCGGACCGTCCCGGACGGAAATCAGGATGACTCCGACGGCCCAGTGCGGGGAACATGGGGGGCATGTCCGGTCCCTATCCCATCCGCGGCTCCGTCTCGCTCCCCGAGGCCGAGCTCCAGTGGCGTTTCTCGCGCTCGTCGGGGCCGGGCGGACAGCACGTCAACACCAGCGACTCGCGGGTGGAGCTCCGCTTCGACCTCGCGGCCACCGACGCGCTCCCCGAGGTGTGGAAGGCCCGCGCCCTGGAGCGGCTCGCCTCCCGCCTGGTCGACGGCGTCGTGACCGTACGGGCCTCGGAGCACCGCTCGCAGTGGCGCAACCGCGAGACGGCGGCGGTCCGCCTGGCCGCCCTCCTCGCCGAGGCGACGGCCCCGCCGCCGAAGCCCCGCCGGCCGACGAAGATCCCGCGCGGCATCAACGAGCGGCGGCTGCGGGAGAAGAAGCAGCGCTCGGAGACCAAGCGCATCCGGCGGTCCCGCGACTGGGGCTGAGCCCCCGAGGGGCGCCGGCCCGGCCCCCGTAAGTGCGTCAGGGCCCTCAGCCCAGCTGCCGGTACTTCCCCTGGAAGTACGTCAGCGGCCCGCTGCCGTCCGCCGGGGACACGCCCGCCGTCAGGACCCGGCCCACCACGAGCGTGTGGTCGCCGGCCACGACGCGGTTCTCGGTGCGGCACTCCAGGACCGAGAGCGCGCCGCCCATGAGGGGAGCGCCGCTCGCCTCGCCCCGGACGTACGGCACGTCGGCGAAGAGGAGCCGGTCGCTGACGCGGTTCTTCATCGAGAAGCGCCCGGCGACGTGCCGCTGGTTCTCGGAGAGCACCGAGACCGCCCAGACGGGGACCTCGGAGAGCAGGTCGTCCATGCGGGAGCCGTTGCGGAGGCTGATCAGGACCAGGGGCGGGTCGAGCGAGACCGACGTGAAGGCGGTGGCCGTCATGCCGACGTCCTCGCCGCGCGGACCGTCGTCGGGGTCGTGCGCGGTCACCAGGACCACGCCCGACGCGAGGCGGGACATCGCCGCCCGGAACTCTTCGTTGCTCACCCCCTCAGCATGGGGGATCGCCAGGTCGGTCACGGGAGGCGGGGAGACGGTCTTCTGCAGCACCCTCCCGACGCTAGGACGGCGGCCCGGCGGCCGCATCGGGCGGGGGGACCAGGTCCCCACCCCCGCCGGTCCTAGGACCCCCGGGGGAGGCCCGGCGGAAGGCCCCGCCGGAAGCCCGGCCGAGGGCCCCGCCGGACCCCGTGCGACCCGCCGTGACCTGCTGTGACTTGAGTCACAGCGGCCAGTATTTGTTGACCCTGTGTACCGGCTGCGCAGCTCACTGTGATTCAGTGGCAATCGCAGTACATATCGAAACGCCAACGTGCAACAGGAAGCCGATCAGAACCCTGGAGTTGCTGTCGAGGTCTCGGGGAGGGCGAGCGATGGAGACCGAGTCGGAGCCGTACGTCCGTCTCTCGACCCTGCGGCAGCTGCATCAGGTCGTGACGGACCTCAACACCGCCCGCAGCCTGGCGGACACCCTGCAGACCGTCGCGGACGGCGTGGTCGCCGGGCTCAACTACGAGCTGGCCTGCGTCAACCTCGTGCGCCCCGACGGTGACCTCGTCGTCGCCGCCTTCGCCGGAAGCTCCGCCGCCGAGGCCCTGATCACCGGCCGGGTCGGCTCCCGCGAGGCCTGGGAGCGCCGCCTCTCCATGGGCGTCGCCTGGGGCGACCTGCGGTTCATACCGCACACCGAGGGCTGGGTCCTGCTGGACGACGACGTCCCCCAGTGGCACACCGACGGCCCCGCCCCCCGCTTCGAGGACGAGTGGCACCCCCACGACCGGCTCTACGCCCCGATGTACGCCTCCGGCTCCGGCCGCGAGCTCCTCGGGGTCATATCCGTCGACCGCCCGCGCAACGGCCGGCACCCCGGCCCCTGGGGCCAGGAAGCGCTCCAGATGTACGCCTCGCAGTCCGCCATCGCCATCAGCAACGCCCGCCTCCGCTCCAACATGCAGCGGGCCCTGGTCCGGCTCGAACGGGAGCAGCAGGCCCTCCGTGCCAGTGAGGAATCCTTCCGCCAGGCCTTCGAATACGCCCCCTCCGGCATGGCCATCGCCGAGATGGGCGGCGACCAGCACGGCCGGCTCCTGCGCACCAACGACGCCCTGTGCCGGCTCCTCGGCCGGCCCGCCTCCGTGATGCGCCGCTACTCCTTCGCCGACCTCGTCCACCCCGAGGACATCGGCACCCTGCTGCGGACCTCCGCCGAGGGCGGCCGGGCCGAGCTGCGGCTCGCCCGCCGCGACGGCACCTACGTCTGGGTCTCCCTGCGGAACTCGGTCGTCGCCGACACCGCCGACGGCCCCCGCTTCCTCCTCACCCACGTCGAGGACATCGAGGAGCGCAAGCGCCACGAGCTCCAGCTCGCCCACCGCGCCTCGCACGACGCCCTCACCGGCCTCCCCAACAGCGCCGAGCTGCGCTCCCGGCTCTCCGCCCGGCTCTGCGAACGCCCGGCGGACGCCCCCGGCGCGTACGGCGACGGCTACGGGTACGGACACGGCCCCGGGCCGGTCCCCGGCTACGAGCCGTACGAGCACGAACACGAGCACGGCTTCGGCTTCGAGCCGGCGGGCGGCGCGGGCCCGTACGACCACCACGTCCACATGACGGCCCCCTCCGGCGGCGAGACCGACGACGGCACCAAGGGGCTCGCGGTCCTCTTCTGCGACCTCGACGGCTTCAAGTCGATCAACGACCGCTTCGGGCACCACACCGGCGACGCCGTCCTCATCGAGGTGGCCCGGCGGCTCACCACCGGCGTCCGGGACGGGGACACCGTCGCCCGGCTCGGCGGCGACGAGTTCGTCGTCCTCGCCGACGGCCTCGGCGCGGCCGACGCCGCCGACCTGGCCGTACGCCTCCGGAACGCGATCATCCCGCCCATCCGGGTGGACGGGCGCGCGGTCCGCGTCGGGGCCAGTTTCGGCATCGGCTGGGCCGAGTGCGGGATGTCCGTGGAGGAGGTCCTGAACTCCGCCGACCAGCGCATGTACGTGGAGAAACGCTCCCGCGCCAAGGTCCACCGCCGGGCCGGCTGACGTGCACGTCACCCCCTTCCGGGTCAAGGGTCCGAGTCGGGGAATGGTCCGTTCGGGGTAGGCTCGCCCGGTCGGCGACGGCTGGCGAGCATGGAGAGGATGACCCGGATGGCTGCCGGTAACGACGGCTCGAACAAGCCCGAGGACGACGATCCGTTCGGCTACCTGTACGAGGACGGGCGGGCGGCGGGCGCGCAGCCCCCGCAGGGCGGCGGCTACGGCTACCCCGGCCCCGGCCAGGCTCAGCCGGGCGTGCCCCGCACCTCGTACAACCAGGTCAGAACGGTCGGCGACCGCCGCCAGTACGGCGGCGGCCAGCAGCACGCGCAGCCGTACGTGCCGCCGCAGCAGCAGGCGCCGTACGGGCAGCCGCACGCGCAGTACGCCGCGCCCGAGACCTACGGCGGCCAGCCGCCCCGCCAGACCCCGCCGCCCCCGCAGCGCGGCGGCTCGGGCCGGGGCCCCAACACGCGGGGCCTGCTGATCGGCGCGGTCGCGGTCGTCGCGGTCGTGGTGCTCGGCATCGCGGCGGCGGTGATCACCAACATGAACAAGGACCCCGAGGACGACAAGGCGGGCGGCACCACGCCCACGCCGACGGCGTCCTCCCAGCCGTCGGAGACCCCGAGCGGCGAACCCAGCTCGCCCACGCCGACCCCGACCGACCTGCCGAGGCAGGACGCGGCCACCCTCCAGCTGGGCGGCCCGGCCAAGCTCGACACGGCCGTGAAGGGCGCGAAGGGCCCGGGCGGCGCCTACGTGGTCTTCAACGGCCAGGGCGGCTCCGCGAGCTGGACCGTGGAGGTCCCCGAGAGCGGCGACTACACGCTCCGGATCGTGTACAGCGTGCCCGGCAAGGACGCGAAGACCTCGCTGACGGTCAACGGCGAGCAGCCCCGCGAGATCCGGATGAACAACTGGGCGCAGGCTCCCGAGGGCGACTGGGAGAAGGGGTGGACCTACACCTACTCCTACGTGAAGCTCAAGAAGGGGACGAGCAACTCGCTCAAGATCTCCTGCGAGCCGGGCGACTCCTGCGACGCGATCCTGGACCAGGTCTACCTGGAGGCCGGACAGACCGGCAAGCGCTGACGCGCGCGCTCACGAGGTTCTGACGGAGGAGGCCCTACGGGGTCTCCTCCGTCGTTTTCACCCGTCCCAGCAGCTCCTCGTACGCCCCCGCGTCGAACTCCCCGGCCACCGGCGAGAGGACCGTCGCCGCCGAGAGGGCGACCGCGCGGACCAGGCGGTCCGGCCAGGGGACGCCGTCGACCAGGCCGGAGAGCAGGCCGGCGACGGCCGAGTCGCCCGCGCCCGTCGGGTTGCCCTTGACGGGGGCCGGCGGGGCCGCGCGCCACAGGCCCTCGGGGGTGGCGGCGAGCAGGCCCTCGGGGCCGAGCGAGGAGACCACCGCGTGGGCGCCCCGGCGCCGCGCGTCCAGGGTGGCCCGGCGGGGTTCGCGGGCGCCGGTCAGCTGGGCCAGCTCGTCCGCGTTGGGCTTGACCAGGTCGGGGCGGGCGGCGATGCCCCGCCGCAGCGGCTCGCCGCTGGTGTCGAGGAGGACGGGCACGGCGGCGGCGCGCGCCAGCCGGACGAGCTCCGCGTACGCGCCGACGTGGATGCCCGGCGGGAGGCTGCCGCAGAGGGCGACGGCGGCGGCGCCGTCGAGGAGCGCGGTGAAGCGGGTCCGGAAGGCGTCCCACTCGGCGGCGGTGACGGTCGGCCCCGGCTCGTTGAGCTGGGTGGTGTCCCCGTCGGCGGCGTCGACGACCGCGACCGTGCGGCGGGTGGATCCGGCCGTCTCGACCAGCTCGTCCCGGACCGGGGTCGCCGCGAGCCCGTCCCGCAGGACGGCCCCGGTGGCGCCGCCCGCGAAGCCGGTGGCGACGGTCTCGTACCCGAGGGCGGCGAGGACCCGGGCCACGTTGAGCCCCTTGCCGCCGGGGCGCTCGATCACCTGGGTGACCCGGTGGGAGGCGCGCGGGGTGAGCGCGGGGACCCGGTAGGTGAGGTCCAGCGCCGTGTTGAGGGTGACCGTCACGATCACCTGTCCACCCCCCGTACTCCCTGTGAAGACCTGTGGAACGTACGTTCCGACGGCCCCTGATCATGCCAAAGGAAAGGCGGCAGGCCCAGACCCCGGCCCGCCGCCCTTCCGCATGACTCCTGATCAGACGGTCGCGGGAACCGCCGGTTCCACGATCCAGGCGCCCTTGCGCATGACGCCCCGGAGGTTGAACTCCGCGTCGAGGACGACGATGTCGGCGTCCTTGCCGGGCTCCAGGGAGCCGACGCGGTCGTACGCGCCGAGGAGGCGGGCCGGGTTGGCGGAGATGGCCTGGACGACCGACTCGACGGGCAGGCCGTCGACGGTGACGGAGCGTTTGAAGGCGCGGTCCAGGGTGAGGGTGGAGCCGGCGATGGAGCCGCCCTCCACGAGCCGGGCGACGCTGTCCTTCACCTCGACCTCCAGGGTGCCGAGCATGTAGCGGCCGTCGCCGAAGCCGGCGGCGTCCATGGCGTCGGTGATGAGCGCGACGCGCTCGGGGCCCGCGTGGTGGAAGGCCAGCTCCAGGGCGGCGGGGTGCAGGTGGGTGCCGTCGTTGATGAGCTCGACGGTGATCCGCTCGTCCTCCAGGAGGGCGGCGATCGGGCCGGGGGCGCGGTGGCCGAGGGCGGGCATCGCGTTGTAGAGGTGGGTGGCGACGGTGGCGCCCGCGTCGATGGCGGCGACGGTCTGCTCGTACGTGGCGTCGGTGTGGCCGATGGCGGCGATCACGCCGTGGTCGGCGAGGAGGCGCACGGAGTCGAGGCCGCCGGGCAGTTCGGTGGCGAGGGTGACCATCGTGGCCCGGCCGCGGGCGGCGTCGACCAGCTTGCGGACCTCGGCCGGGTCCGGGTAGCGCAGCAGCGTCTCGTCGTGGGCGCCCTTGCGGCAGGGGGAGATGAACGGGCCCTCGAAGTGGATGCCGGCGATCTCGCCCTGCTCGGCCAGCTCGGAGAGGAGGCCGGCCCGTTCGGTGAGGAAGTCCATGTCGCCGGTGACGAGCGAGGCGGCGGTGGTGGTGGTGCCGTGCAGACGGTGGGTGTGGACGCCCTTGAGGACCTCTTCGGCGGTGCCGGAGGTGAAGGACGCGCCGCCGCCGCCGTGGTTGTGCGTGTCCACGAAGCCGGGGACGAGCCAGTGGCCGGTCAGATCGATGCGCTCGGCGCCCTCGGGGGCGCTGCCCGCGATGCGGCCGCCGTCGACGATCACGCGTCCGTTCTCGACGATCCCGGTGGGCAGCACGACGTGTGCGCCGGCGAGAACCTTGTGATCGGCCATCAGGCGGAAACCTCCGAGTCGGTGGGGCGCTGGGCGGCGAGCAGGTCCCAGGCGAGGAGGCCCGCGCCCAGGCAACCGGCGGTGTCCCCGAGGGCCGCCGGGACGATGGCGGGCAGCTTCTGGAACGTGACTCGCTCCTCCACCGCGGCCCGAAGTGGTGTGAACAAGGTTTCCCCGGCCTCGGCGAGACCGCCACCGATGATGAGCGTGCGGGGGTCCAGCAGGGTGAGCGCGGTGACCAGGCCGTCCGCGAGGGCGTCGACGGCGTCCTGCCAGATCCGTACGGCAATGGGGTCGCCGGACTCGACGGCCTTCGCGCAGTCGGCGGCGTCGGCCTCCGGGTCGCCGCCGGCCTCGGCCCAGGCGAGGGAGACGGCGGAGGCGGAGGCGTACCGCTCCAGGCAGCCGCGCTGGCCGCAGCCGCAGGCGGTGCCGCCGGGGCGCACGACGATGTGGCCGATCTCGCCGGCGTAGCCGTGGGCGCCGGCCTCGATGCGGTCGCCGATGCCGATGGCGCCGGCGATGCCGGTGCCGAGGGGCACGAAGAGGAAGCGGTCGGCGCCGTTGCCCGCGCCGATGCGCCCCTCGGCGAGGCCGCCGGTGCGCACGTCGTGGCCGAGGGCGACGGGGATGCCGTCGAGGCGGTGGCTGAGGAGTTCGCGCATGGGAACGTCGCGCCAGCCGAGGTTGGCGGCGTAGACGGCGATGCCGTTGTCGGCGTCGACGATTCCGGGGACGGCGACTCCGGCGGCCGCGGCGGGCTCGCCGTACCGCTCCTGGCCGAGGAGGCGGAGGTCCTCCGCGAAGCCGAGGATCGTCTCGACCACGGCCTCGGGGCCCCTGTCGCGCCCGGTGGCGCGGCGGGCCTCGTGGAGCAGGGTGCCGTCCGCCCCGACGAGGGCGGCCTTCATGCCGGTGCCGCCCACATCCAGGGCGATGACGTGTTTCACGTGGAACAGTCTGGCGCGCGGAGGGGCAAAAGGTCTAGTCCACTGCCGAGGATTGTTGCGAGCGGATACAAATTCGATTCCCGGCGCGGGGGTCCGCTCCCCGTCTCCCTCGCGCGTCCGATCCGCGGCATTTCGGAAAGGGTGTTGCGGAAGTGATATCCGAGTGGTGTAGACCTTATGGCGCGCGCGGGGCAGACTTGCGGCCCTGACGAGAGCGAACGTGCAGTTCAGTGCAGCTCAACGACGAGCAAAGGGTGGATGAAGCCGTGGAGCGGCGACGATTTCTTGGACTGACCGCGGCCGTCGCGGCCCTCGGACTGACCGCCACGGTCTCCGGCTGCGGCTCCCTGGGCGGCGACTCCGGCGACGTGACCCTGAAGCTGGTCGCCGCCGAGTACGACCTGACCGGCGGCGACTCCACCAAGAAGTACTGGACCGAACTCGCCGCCGCCTTCGAGGCGAAGCACCCCGGGATCAAGGTCCAGGTCCAGGTCGAGTCCTGGGACGACGTCGACCGCAAGGTCGCCGAGATGGTCAAGGCCGGCGAGGCCCCCGACATCGCGCAGATCGGCGCCTACGCCGACTACGCCGCCGCCGGCCGGCTCTACGCCGCCGACGAACTCCTCTCCATACCCGTCCAGGCCAACTTCCTCCCCCGGCTCGCCGCCGCGGGCGAGCACAAGAAGACCCAGTACGGCCTGCCCTTCGTCGCCTCCACGCGCCCCCTCTTCTACAACAAGGCCCTCTTCGAGAAGGCCGGCGTCGAGCCGCCCACCACCTGGGACGAGCTGGCCGCGGCCGCCGGGAAGCTCAAGAAGGAGGGCGTCCGCACCCCCTTCGCGCTGCCGCTGGGCCCCGAGGAGGCCCAGGCCGAGGCCATGATGTGGCTGCTCGCGGGCGAGGGCGGCTGGACCGACGCCAGCGACCACTACGCGGTCGACTCCGAGACCAACGTGCGCACCTTCGAGTGGCTGCGGACCAACCTCGTCGGCAAGGACCTCACCGGCCCCGTCGCCCCCGGCAAGCTCAACCGCAAGGCCGCCTTCACCGCCTTCGCGAACGGCGAGGTCGGCATGCTCAACGGCCACCCCTCGCTCCTCAAGGAGGCCGCGAAGAAGGGCGTCGAGGTCGGACAGGTCCCGCTCCCCGGCGCCGACGGCCCCTCCAAGACCTCCATGGGCGTCGCCGACTGGATCATGGGCTTCAAGCAGAACGGCCACCGCAAGGAGATCGGCGACTTCCTGAACTTCGCCTTCAACGACGAGAACGTCCTGAAGTTCGCCGGGGACAACGACCTGCTGCCGGTCACCGTCAGCGCCTCCACCCGCATGGAGACCGACCCCGAGCACGCCAACCTGCACGTCTTCCTCAAGGTCCTCCCCGACGCGCAGCTCCCGCCGGTCGGCAAGACCTCGTGGGCCCAGGTCAGCGAGAACGTCAAGCAGAACATCGGCAAGGCCGTCACCCCGAACGGGCGCCCCGCCGAGGTCCTGGGCTCGATCGGACGCGTGGCGACGGCGGCGGAGGCGGCCGAGTAATAAGTTGGTCCTATGGGCGAGAACCGGGAAGCGACGCAGGGTGAGGACGGCGGGGCCGGGACCGCCGGGGGCCCCGCCGCCCTCACCGAGCAGGAGCAGGCCCTCCTCGCCGTCGAGCGCCGCTCCTGGCCGGGTCCCGGAGCCAAGGAGCGGGCCGTCCGCGAGGGGCTGGGCCTCTCCCCGACCCGCTACTACCAGCTCCTCAACGCCCTCCTCGACGACCCGCGCGCCCTGGCCCACGACCCGGTGACGGTCAACCGCCTGCGCCGGATCCGCGAGGAGCGGCAGCGCAGGAGGTAGGCGGGCGCGGGAGGCGGGAGATCCGGAAGGTAGGGGACGCCCCGCGTGGGTAGTGTCGGAAGCATGGTCAACAGCCTTCCGCACCCGACCACGTCCGCCGGCCGTGACGGCCTGGCCGCGATCCTCGCGCGGCCGCAGGAGACCGTCGTCGCCCTCGACTTCGACGGCACGCTCGCCGGCATCGTGCCCGACCCCGAGTCGGCCCGCGCCCACCCCGGCGCCGTGGCCGCCCTCGCGGCCCTCGCCCCCCGGGTCGCCTCCGTCGCGGTGGTGACCGGCCGGCCCGCCGGGGTCGCCGTCCGTCACGGCGGCTTCGCCGGCGTCCCCGGCCTGGAGAGCCTGGTCGTCCTCGGCCACTACGGCGCCGAGCGCTGGGACGCCGCCACCGGCACGGTCCGGGCCGCCCCCGTCCCCCCGGGCGTGGCCGCCGTCCGCGCCGAGCTGCCCGGCTTCCTCGACCGGGCCGGGGCCTGGCAGGGCGTCTGGATCGAGGAGAAGGGCCGCGCGGTCGCGGTCCACACCCGCAGGGCAGCCGACCCGGAGGGTGCCTTCGAAGCGCTCAAGGGCCCCCTCGCCGACCTGGCCACCGGCCACGGCCTCGTCCTTGAGCCCGGCCGGATGGTCCTGGAGCTGCGGCCCCCGGGCGTGGACAAGGGCGTGGCGCTCGCCTCGTACGTACGGGAGACGGGCGCCGGTTCCGTGCTGTACGCGGGCGACGACCTGGGCGACCTGCCGGCCTTCGCCGCCGTGGAGAAGCTCCGCGCCGACGGCACGCCCGGTCTGCTGGTCTGCAGCGACTCCGGCGAGGTCCCGGAACTCTCCGACCGCGCCGACCTCTCGGTCCCGGGCCCGGCGGGCGTGGTGGACTTCCTGACGGCACTGGCGGAGGCGGTGGAGGAGGTACGGGGGGACTGACCGGGCCCGCATATCCGGAGGCGACGGGACGCGGGCTTCTCGTACGATCACGGGCGGGACGGGGCTCGTAGCGCAGTGGTCGTCGCGCCTTCACCTCATGTGGGAAGACGCCGGTTCGAATCCGGCCGGCCCCGTCCCGTTCTTCCCGATCCCTCCGCGCCCCGAGGACGATTCCTCCCTCCCGGTCCACGTCTTTCTCGGCGGCTCCGAACGGGCGATGTCGCCGGGGGACCGGGCCGTGCGCTTCCACGGCACGCACGTGCGCGGCGGCAAGGCCGCGGACCCGTTCTTCGACCTCGGCCCGTACGCAGGGCGCGACCCCTTCCGGGCGGCCGGGACGGTGGAGGAGCCGGCCGAGCGGTGCGCGGCCTGGTTCGGGACGTCCTGAGCCGACCGGTCGGGGGCGACCCCCGAGCCCGCCACGACCGCCGCGTCCTGCTCCGCGGAGCCACCGGACCGCAGGAGGGCCCCACTCGCCGCTGTGCCCGTACGGACGGGAACGCGCCGGCCGCTTCTCGGCGTCGAACGCGAGCACCGCTTCGAATCCCGGCTCTCCGCCGTGACGTTCCAGGCGTGCGGCGAAGGCCGGCACCGCGTAGTTCGACAGGTGCAGCAGGGGCTCGCGCACCACCGCGCAGACCGCGATCAGGGGAGCGGTGACCTCAGGGGCGTTCGTGTGGCGGTGCGGTCCGGCGGTCGCCTGGACTCCTCCGAGACCTACGCCGGGCCCCTCAGCGACTCCAGCTGGTTCAGGAACCAGCGCTGCGGCGGCAGGGCCGTGGACGCCGTCGCCAGGCGTTTCGTGCGGTCGGTGCGTTCGGGGTGGGGCATCGTGAGGGCCGTGTGGAGGGCCTCGGCGGTCTCCGAGACGTCGAAGGGGTTCACCGTGAGCGCGTCCTCGCGCAGCTCCTCGTACGCGCCCGCCTCCCGGGAGAGGACCAGCGCGCAGCCCTGCTCCGAGACCACCGGTATCTCCTTGGCCACCAGGTTCATGCCGTCGCGGACCGGGTTCACCAGGGCCACGTCCGCCAGGCGGTAGGCCGCCAGGGAGCGCGTGAAGTCGTCCTTCACCGAGACCAGGACCGGCGTCCAGTCCTCCGTGCCGAACTCCGCGTTGATCTCCTCCGCCAGGGCCGCCACCGAGGCCGTGTACGAGCGGTACACCTCCAGGTCCTGGCGCGAGGGGTACGCCGACGCCAGGTGCACCACCCGGCCGCGCCACTCCGGGCGGGTGGTCAGGAGCTCCCGGTAGGCCAGCAGGCCGCGCAGGATGTTCTTCGACAGCTCGGTGCGGTCCACGCGGACGATCGTCTTCCGGTCGCCGGCCTCGGCCCGCAGCTCCGCCAGCCGCTCGTCCACCGCCGGCCGGTACGCGAGCGCCCGCAGCTCCTCCGCGTCGACGCCGAGCGGGTACACCTTGACCTCGGTGGTGCGGTTCGCGCCGGGTCCGGCCCACCGCCGGTGGTTCACCGTGCGCCGGCGGTCGCCCGCCGGGAAGCTCGGCTCCGCGACGCCCGTCGCGCTGTCGATGTGCGCGCCGGACATGAAGGCCGAGGCCCAGGCCCAGGTGTGGAATCCGACCTCGTCCGCGCCGAGCATGCCCCACAGCAGCTCCTCGCGGATGTCGTCCGGCAGCATCCGCAGGTACGCGGGGGACGCCCACGGGGTGTGCGTGAAGTGCGCGATCCGCAGGTCCGGGCGCAGCTCCCGGAGCTGCCCGGGGACCAGGGCCAGGTGGTAGTCCTGCACCAGGACCGCCGCCCCCTCGTCCGCCGCCCCGGCCAGCGCCTCCGCGAAGGCGCGGTTGTACGCGCGGTACGACTCCCAGCGGCGCCGGAACTCCGCGTCGTACACGGGCTCGCGCGGGATGTCGTACAGGTGGTGGTGGAGGAACCACAGCACCGAGTTCGCGATGCCGTTGTACGCGTCCGCGTACACGTCCGGATCGATGTCCAGCATCCGGACGCCGGGCTCCCCGACCCCGCGCCGGACCGCCTCCCGGTCGCCCTCGCCGAGGGCCGCGCACACCCACACGCTGTCCTGCGAGGAGACGGCGCTCAGGCCGGAGACCAGGCCGCCGCCGCCCCTGCGGGCGTCGAGCGAGCCGTCCCCGCCGAGCGCGTACGAGACGGGACCCCGGTTGGATGCCACGAGCACAGAAGCCATGTGGCGAACCTAGCCCGTCCCGTAAACGCTCAAACGTACGTATACAAGACGGGGGGTTCCGGCCACCCAGGGTCACGGGCGGGACCTGGGTCACGCAAGGGGCCCGGGAGGGGTCAGAGGTCGGGGTGGGCCCGCAGGGCCGCCCTCGCCACCAGGCCCGTCGCCGCCAAGGCCGCCACCAGGCCGCCGAGCAGCCAGAGCCGTTCCTCGCCGCCCCGGGGGTGGGGTGGAGTGGTCGCCCTTCTCGCCTTTCCCGGTGCGGCCGGTGCGCCCGGCGCCGGGGACGCGTGCGCGTGGGCGGGGACGGGGCCCGGCGGCACCGGCGCCGCGTCCGCCGCCGTGGGCGCCCACGCCACCGCCGTCAGGCCCGCCGCCGCCAGCACCCTGCCCGTACGCCCCGTACGCCCCGTACGCCCTCGTCCGAAGTCCATGGAACCCATGGACAGTGAATGTATGTAAAACGGGTCATAGGGTCGCGTTACGCCACGCGGCGGCGCGCGTACTCCGCGACCTCCGCCATCGGCGGCCGCTCCTCCGTGTCCACCGCGTACGTCCGCGGCTCGAAGCCCCCCTCGCCCCGCTCGAACTGGGTCAGCCACGGCCGCACCAGGTGCCCCCGCGACAGCCTCAGCTGCGCCGTCCGGTAGATCGTCGCCGCCATCCGGCCGAGGGCGTGCCCGTCCTGGTGCCGGTGCTTGCGCACCCCCACGTCCACCTGCGCGAGCCCGTCCAGACCCACCGTGTGCAGCGCGTCCACGAGCAGGCCCAACTCCACTCCGTAACCGACCGGGAAGGGCAGCCGCTCCAGGAGCGAGCGGCGGGCCGCGTACTCGCCGCCGAGCGGCTGCACGAAGCCGGCCAGCTGCGGCCAGTGCAGGTTCAGGACCGGGCGCGCCATCAGCTCCGTCACCCGACCGCCCTGACCGGGGGAATCGCCCAGCGGACGGTCGTACATCGCCTTCACGAGGTGCACCTCGGGGTCGGTCAGGAGCGGGCCCACGATCCCCGTCACGAAGTCCGCCGAGAAGTCCCGCAGGTCCGCGTCCACGAAGCACACGACGTCCCCGCTCGTCACCATCAGTGACCGCCACAGGACCTCGCCCTTGCCGGGCACGGCCGGTATCCGGGGGAGTACGTCGTCGCGCGCGACCACCCGCGCCCCGGCCGCCGCCGCGACCTCCGCCGTGCGGTCCGTGGAGCCCGAGTCGAGCACCACCAGCTCGTCCACGAGCGGCACCGCCTCCGACATCAGCTCGCGGCGGATCACGCCCACGATGTCCCCGACGGTCGCCTCCTCGTTCAGCGCCGGCAGCACCACGCTGACCGTCGTCGAGCGCTTGGCGGCGAGGATCCGCTCCAGCGGCCGGTCCGCCACGGACCAGGACCGCCGGGACAGCCAGCGCTCCACCTCTTCCAGCACGTGATCTCCATCTCGCGGTTCGGACGGGCCGTCCAAGCGCCCGGGCCTTCGGTTACAGTCTTGAACAACGCAGCGACCCCCCGCACGTCGGGGTGGCGACCGCGTCGGAGCACGGGAACGAAAGTCCCGGGGCTCCCCACAATCGAATACCGCTCATCCAGAGGGGCAGAGGGAAACGGCCCGTTGAAGCCCCGGCAACCCTCCAGTCGGTCACTCGTCATCCAGCGAGGTCCCCGGCTAGGGAAGGTGCCAAATCCGTCTCAAGGCGAAAAATTCGTCATTGGGAAAGATGAGGAGAAAGGGCCTCGCCTCCATGGCTGTACAGACCGTCGCACCCGCCACCACCGTCGACCTCGGTCCCGCGTCCGGACTCTCCTGTCGCGAATGCGGTGAAGTCTTCGCCCTCGGCCCGATCTTCGCCTGCGAGCTGTGTTTCGGACCGCTCGAAGTCGCGTACGACCTGCCCGCCGGCGACCCCGAGGAGCTGCGGAAGCGCATCGAGGCCGGCCCCGCCAGCATCTGGCGCTACGCCCCCCTCCTGCCCGTCCCGGCCGACGTCGCCGAGAAGCCGAACCTGAACCCCGGCTGGACCCCGCTGGTCAAGGCCGACAACCTCGCCCGCGAGATCGGCGTCGCCCCCGGCAGGCTCTTCGTCAAGGACGACTCCGGGAACCCGACCCACTCCTTCAAGGACCGGGTCGTCGCCCAGGCCATCGAGGCCGCCCGCGCCTTCGGCTTCACCACCCTCTCCTGCTCCTCCACCGGCAACCTGGCCGGCGCCGTCGGCGCCGCCGCCGCCCGCGCCGGCTTCCGCTCCTGCGTGTTCATCCCGCACGACCTGGAGCAGGGCAAGGTCGTCATGGCCGGCGTCTACGGCGGCGACCTCGTCGCCATCGAGGGCAACTACGACGACGTGAACCGCTTCTGCTCGGAGCTCATCGGCGACCCGCTCGGCGAGGGCTGGGGCTTCGTGAACGTCAACCTGCGCCCGTACTACGGCGAGGGCTCCAAGACGCTCGCGTACGAGATCTGCGAGCAGCTCGGCTGGGTCATCCCCGACCAGCTCGTCATCCCGATCGCCTCCGGCTCCCAGCTCACCAAGATCGACAAGGGTCTCCAGGAGCTCATCAAGCTGGGCCTGGTCGAGGACAAGCCGTACAAGATCTTCGGCGCCCAGGCCGAGGGCTGCTCCCCGGTGTCGGCCGCCTTCAAGGCCGGCCACGACGTCGTACGGCCCCAGAAGCCGAACACGATCGCCAAGTCGCTCGCCATCGGCAACCCGGCCGACGGCCCGTACGTCCTCGACATCGCCCGCCGCACCGGCGGCGCCGTGGAGGACGTGAACGACGAGCAGGTCGTGGACGCGATCAAGCTGCTCGCGCGGACCGAGGGCATCTTCGCCGAGACCGCGGGCGGCGTGACCGTCGGCGTCACGCGCAAGCTGGTGGAGAACGGCCTCATCGACCCGGAGCTCACCACCGTCGTCCTCAACACCGGCGACGGGCTCAAGACCCTGGACGCGGTGGCCGACACCTCTCAGGCGACCGCCACCATCCGCCCGAGCCTGGACGCGTTCCGCGACGCCGGCCTGGCCCGCTGAACTCCTCCGGTCCCCCGAAAGGTCAAGAAGCCATGGCAGTGAACGTCCGCATCCCCACCATCCTCCGCACCTACACCGGCGGGCAGTCCGAGGTACAGGCCGAGGGCGCGACCCTCGCCGAGGTCATCGCGGACCTGGAGAAGAACCACGCGGGCATCGCCGCCCGAGTCCTGGACGACCAGGGCAAGCTGCGCCGCTTCGTCAACGTCTACGTGAACGACGACGACGTGCGCTTCGAGCAGGGCCTGGAGACGGCCACCCCGGCCGGCTCGGGCGTCTCGATCATCCCGGCGGTCGCCGGCGGCTGCTGAGCCGCGGGGAGCGCCGCCCTCCCCGGGCCGCCTCCTTGTCCCGTTTCATTGAATTGCCCCTTCCGCGTCCACAAGCGGAAGGGGCAATTCTGCATGGTTGAGCGCGGTAGAGTTGGGGAAGTCCCCTCCGCTGCTCATGCCGGGTGCATATGAGAACGCGCCCCGACCTGACAAGAAGCAGCCAAACTGTGCGCGCATTGTGTACCTTCTGCGTCTTTTGCCGGGCCCGACTTGCCCCGTGATTCAGGGGAATCTCCCCAATCCTCCTTTCCGCGCCGCCCAGAATTCCCGCCCGAATGGCCTGTTGCAGAGGGCAGTTGGGCAGATACATTCAGCCGCGGTCGACGCGTTCCGGCGCAGGGTCTGACCCGGGGTTCGTGAAGTGCGGCCCCGCGCAAGGGCCAGTAATAGGGGAGTTAGGCATGGCTCAGGGCACCGTCAAGTGGTTCAACGCGGAGAAGGGCTACGGCTTCATCGCGGTCGACGGTGGTGCGGATGTTTTCGTCCACTACAGCGCGATCCAGATGGATGGCTACCGCAGCCTCGAAGAGGGACAGCGGGTCGAGTTCGAGATCTCGCAGGGCCAGAAGGGTCCGCAGGCCGACATGGTCAAGCTCGCCGTCTGAGCGCGGCGCGATCGGCCACCGACGCAACGCCGTCGAGGGGCCCGCATCCCCGGGGGTACTTCCCAGGGGGGCGGGCCCCTCACGCGTTCCCGGACGTACCCCCTCCGGCGTCCGTACCGCCCCCGCACCCCCCGTGCCCCCTCCCGAAACCCGAGAGTCGCTTGCACTCTCCTAGGGCGAGTGCTAATCATTGGCGTTAGCACTCGGAAGGTGAGAGTGCTACGAGGATCGGGCAGACGAGGCCGCCGGCCGGGTGGGGCAAGGAACCACACGGACACGCGGAGGCCGTCCGTCGCGGGCGTCGGCGCGGTCCTGGAGCGTTATCCACCCCATGTCCGGGAGGACCACTTCACATGGCCAAGATCATCGCGTTCGACGAGGAGGCCCGGCGCGGTCTCGAGCGCGGCATGAACCAGCTCGCTGACGCCGTCAAGGTCACCCTCGGCCCCAAGGGCCGCAACGTCGTCCTCGAGAAGAAGTGGGGCGCCCCCACGATCACCAACGATGGTGTCTCCATCGCCAAGGAGATCGAGCTCGAGGACCCGTACGAGAAGATCGGCGCCGAGCTGGTCAAGGAAGTCGCCAAGAAGACGGACGACGTCGCCGGCGACGGCACGACCACCGCCACCGTCCTCGCCCAGGCGCTCGTCCGCGAGGGCCTCCGCAACGTCGCCGCCGGCGCCAACCCGATGGCCCTCAAGCGCGGCATCGAGAAGGCCGTCGAGGCCGTCTCCGGCGCCCTGCTCGAGCAGGCGAAGGATGTCGAGACCAAGGAGCAGATCGCCTCCACGGCCTCCATCTCCGCCGCCGACACCCAGATCGGCGAGCTCATCGCCGAGGCGATGGACAAGGTCGGCAAGGAAGGCGTCATCACCGTCGAGGAGTCCCAGACCTTCGGTCTGGAGCTGGAGCTCACCGAGGGCATGCGCTTCGACAAGGGCTACATCTCGGCGTACTTCGCCACCGACATGGAGCGCATGGAGGCGTCGCTCGACGACCCCTACCTCCTGATCGTCAACTCCAAGATCTCCTCCGTGAAGGACCTCCTCCCGCTCCTGGAGAAGGTCATGCAGTCGGGCAAGCCGCTGCTGATCATCGCCGAGGACGTCGAGGGCGAGGCCCTGTCGACCCTGGTCGTCAACAAGATCCGCGGCACCTTCAAGTCCGTCGCGGTCAAGGCCCCGGGCTTCGGCGACCGCCGCAAGGCCATGCTGAACGACATCGCCATCCTCACCGGCGGCACGGTCATCTCCGAGGAGGTCGGCCTCAAGCTGGAGAACGCGGGCCTCGACCTGCTCGGCCGCGCCCGCAAGGTCGTCATCACCAAGGACGAGACCACCATCGTCGACGGTGCCGGTGACAGCGAGCAGGTCGCCGGTCGCGTGAACCAGATCCGCGCCGAGATCGAGAACAGCGACTCGGACTACGACCGCGAGAAGCTCCAGGAGCGCCTCGCGAAGCTGGCCGGCGGCGTGGCCGTCATCAAGGCCGGTGCCGCGACCGAGGTCGAGCTCAAGGAGCGCAAGCACCGCATCGAGGACGCCGTCCGCAACGCGAAGGCGGCCGTCGAGGAGGGCATCGTCGCCGGCGGTGGCGTGGCCCTGCTCCAGGCGTCGACCGTCTTCGAGAAGCTGGAGGCCGACCTCTCCGGCGACGAGGCCACCGGTGCCGCGATCGTGAAGCTGGCCCTGGAGGCCCCGCTGAAGCAGATCGCCGTCAACGCCGGCCTCGAGGGCGGCGTCGTGGCGGAGAAGGTCCGCAACCTGCCCGTCGGCCACGGCCTGAACGCCGCGACCAACGAGTACGTCGACCTCATCGCCGAGGGCATCATCGACCCGGCGAAGGTGACGCGCTCCGCGCTGCAGAACGCCGCGTCGATCGCCGCGCTGTTCCTCACCACCGAGGCCGTCATCGCCGACAAGCCGGAGAAGGCCGCCGCGCCGGCCGGCGGCGGCATGCCGGGCGGTGACATGGACTTCTGATCCTCGGGAATCTCAGGATCCCGGGATCGGCGGTTCGTCGCTGAACGCGAACGAGGGCGGCACCCCCTGCCGGGGGTGCCGCCCTCGGGCGTTGTGTACGGACCCTTCACGCCTTCCGGAAGAGCCCCGCCCACAGGAAGGACTCGCCGAAGGCGGCCGAGTCGGCGGGTTCGTCGCGCATGCGCCGCAGCTCGACCTCCGCCAGGTCGGCGAAGATCGCGCGCAGCGAGTCGTCGGTGTACGCGAGGCCGCCGTCGAGCCGCCCGTTGCGGTAGAAGTCGGCGTCCGGCAGCTCGGACCCCATGCCGCCCTCCCCGGCGGCGAACGCGGTCAGCGAGAAGAGGCCGCCGGGCGCGAGGACCCGGTCGAGGAGCGCGAGGTGGCCGACGCGGCGGTGCGGGGGCAGGTGGTGGAAGCAGCCGGAGTCGTGCACGAGGTCGTACGGCCCCTCCAGGACGCCCGGCGCGAAGGCGTCGCCGCGCACGAACCGCACGCCCTCCGCGCCCGCCTCCCGGGCCCGCTCCTCCGCCCACCGGATCGCGGCGGGGGACAGGTCCACGGCGTCCACCTCGTACCCGAGCGAGGCGAGGTACAGGGCGTTCCGCCCGGGCCCGCAGCCGAGGTCGAGGACCCGGCCCCCGCCGCCCGGGAGCAGCCCCCGCCCGGCGTACGACACCAGGCTCTCGTCCGGCTTCGCGACGAAGAACGGCACGGGCCTGTCCCGGTCGGCGTAGAACCCGTCCCACCACCCGGAGCCCCCGCCCGACCAGCGGTCGGCGGCGGGCGGGAACAGGTCGTCGAGCAGGGTCATGACGTCGTCGAGCGTGCGGACATGGCGATGGGCGGTATCCATACGGGCTCCCCTCCGAAGTCCCCCAGTTTACCGATCCGGGCGCCAAAACCCCAGGTCAGTAAGGGTGTTGAGGGTTTCGGCGGAGGCTCCGTACGGCTGCCGGACGGGCCTTCCCGTACGGCGGGGTCCTGCGGGGCGCGGGACGCGGCGTCGCCCTCGGGAGGCCGCCCCGAGCCCCGGAGGAGGCCCTTTCCCGGGCCCGCCCGGACGGGTTTCCGCACGGATCCCGAGCCGTCGTTGAACGGGTTCGAAAATGGTGATCGGCCGGCGTCGTCCTCTGCTAGGGTCGGCCTGCTCGCGCGGGGGACGAGCGGCCGACCATGTGGCCCCTCCCCCGTGCCGTATGCCCTGGGGAGGGACTTCTTCGTGATCAGCCCGTTGGAAAGACGGCCGCGCCGGCGTGCGTCCGGCCGTGTCGCACTCGCCGTCGGCCTCGCGGTGACGGTCGGCGCGGGGGGTGCCGCCGGGGCGGCGACCCCGCCGTCCGGAGCCTCCGGCGAAGCCGTGGTCGTCGGCGCGGGCGCGCGCTACGTGCCCCGCGCCACCATCGTCCTGAACGCCGGTGACACCGGCTTCCTCACCGCGCAGGAGGGCGACGACCGGCTGCGCTGGATCGACTACGCGACCGGACGGGCGACCGTCCTCGACCACCGCCTGCCGAAGCCCCTCTCGTACGACGTCGACGAGTTCCGCTTCGCCGAGTACCCGGCGAACTTCGGCCACGGCTCCGACACCGTGGCCGTCCTCTCCGAGGGGCCGGCCCCGTACGTGACGCTCCAGCAGCGGGCCGGCGGCGGTGCGACGACCGTGGTCCCGATCCCGGAGGGGCAGACGTACGTCGGGACGTACGGCGACACCGTCCTCACCCGGACCGGCACCGAGACCGCCGTGACGGGCCTGCACCTGCTGCACCCGGAGGACGGAAAGGTCCGGGACCAGAAGCTGGAGGGGTTCCCCGAGGGCTGGAACCTCACCGTCGGCGAGGGTGACGCCCGCTCGATCGCCGTCCGCGGCATCAAGTGGGAGGGCAGCACGATGTCCCAGGGGTGGTGGGTCGTCGACCTCGCGAGCGGGAGCGTGAAGACGCTCTCCACGCACGGCGAGAGCGTCTCCTTCGACCGGGACACCGTCCTCCACTTCGGCGCCCCGTCGAGCGACCAGGCCCAGGTGTACCGTCGCGACGACCTGGACGCGGACCCGGTCACCTTCGACATGCGGGACGTGGCCTCCTACGACGACGTCGTCCGGCGCTTCGGCGACGCCTTCGTCACCGTGGCCCCGCCCAACCCCGGCAACAACGAGTACCGGGGCAACCACCTCGTCCTGCGGGACGGCACGGGAAGCTGGAAGTCCCTGCTGGCCGTGGCCTCCACGGCCGTGCACCGCACGCCCGACGGCTCGCTGCTGATCACGGGCGCGGAGGAGCGCACCGACCGCGGGCCCCTCGACTGGGGCTACCACCTCCTCACTCCGGGCCCGGACGGCACCGTCGCCCGCAAGCGCCTGGCGGACATCGAGGACATGGAGGCCAGGCCCTTCGGCATCTCCCTCGGCAGCGGCGTCCTGACCACGGCCGACGAGTCGAACCTGTACCAGCCGGGCGGCATCCTCGGCGGCTACCGGAGCACCTGGCTGAAGACCTCCGGACGGCCCGAGGAACTGCGCTCCACGACCGACGGCCTGGTGAACGGCAGGGACGCCGACTGCGGCACCTCGTGGCGCGTCCACTGCGTCACCATGTTCGCGAGCGGCGACGGCCACCACGGCCGCAAGGCGGGCACCGAGCAGGACCTGACCATGCTCTACCGGAACGGCTCCGACGCGTGGGGGCCGCGCCTGACGACCGGGCTCGGCAGCCCCCAGGTCGTCGACCTGTCGGGCCGGTTCGGCGTCGTGAACCAGGGCTGGGGAGGCGAACAGGCGGTCGTCGAGTTCCGCGGCACCGACTCCGGCGCGGTGCTCCAGAAGCGCGCACCGGTCACGTCGGCCCTCTGGGGCAACACCCTGTGGAGCGCCACGGCGGACTCGGACGTCGTCACCTCCAAGACCCTTCCGGCGGGGACGGCCGGGGAGTCGTTCACGACCACCAACCGCTGCACGCCCACCGACCTCCAGGCCGTGGGCCGCTGGGTCTACTGGAAGTGCCAGGACGAGTCGTGGGACGTCCGGGGCGGCGGTCTGTACGACCGGTCCACCAAGCGCTTCGTGTCCGTCGGTTCGGAGGACGTGCTGCTCGGCGACGGCTACTTCGTCTCCCGCTCGGACGCCGCGGGCCTCACCCTGGTCGACCTGCGCGACGGGGTCCCGGGCAGCGGAAAGGCGGCCGACCTGCCCCGGCGCGTGATCGCGACCCCGGCCGACCTCGGCGCGAACACCGTCCGCCGCGCCGGCTGGACCGTCGACCGCTTCGGCGGGCACGTCGCCTACACCGGCGACGACCGCCGGGTCCGGGTCGTCCCGTCCGGCGTCCCGGCCTCCCGGATCGCCGTCATCGACGCCGACGCGCCGACGTCCGTCGACCTCCGGTCGGCGTCCTGGAAGCCCCGCTGGTGGCTGTCCAAGCCCGCCGCGTCCTGGACCCTGACGTTCCAGGACAAGGCCACGGGCAAGGTCGTCCGCACCCTGACCGGCGGCGAGGCGCGGGGCATCGTCGACCCCGTCTGGGACGGCGAGGACGCGGCGGGCCGGCCCGTCGTGAACGGCGCCCACACCTGGACGCTGACCGCGAAGCCCGCCGACGGGCAGGGCGCCGACCTGGCGCTGTCCGGCGCGGTGTCGGTGACCGGCGGCGTCGCCGCGTGGCGCGACACGGCCGGGGACGACGGCTTCGGCGACCTGCTGGCGATGGACCCGGCGGGCCTGGTCTCGCTCTACAAGGGCAACGGCACGGGCGGGCTCTCGGCCCGGATCGCCGGTACGGGCGCGAAGTTCCCTGCGGACACGGTCCTCGTCCCGTCGGGCGACACGAACGGCGACGGCTGCAACGACGTGTACGCGCGCGTGGGCGACGAACTGCGGTCGTACCGGCCGGCCTGCGGGACGTTCGTGTCGGCCTCCTCGCCGTACGTCTCGGTGGGCAAGGGCTGGGGCCAGTACGACGTGCTGACCTCGCCGGGGGACGTGGACGGCGACGGGCACACCGACCTGATCGCCCGTCAGGCGTCGACCGGTGACGTGTACTTCTACGCCGGAACGGCCGACCAGCGGTTGCGGACCGGGGTCCGGATCGGTGTG
Organism: Streptomyces cinereoruber; assembly: GCF_009299385.1. Taxonomy (NCBI): domain Bacteria; kingdom Bacillati; phylum Actinomycetota; class Actinomycetes; order Kitasatosporales; family Streptomycetaceae; genus Streptomyces; species Streptomyces cinereoruber. The sequence continues at coordinate 4,305,054 of NZ_CP023693.1, forward strand.
AACTGGAAGCTGTACACGAAGATCGCGGGCGCCGGAGACCTGGACGGCGACGGGCGGGGCGACCTGCTCGGCATGGACGCCTCGGGCGTCCTGTGGCGGTACTACGGCACGGCGACCGGCGGCGTGACGGTCCGGGCGAAGGTCGGTGGCGGCTGGGGCGTCTACTCGTCCCTGGTCGGCGTCGGCGACCTGTCCGGCGACGGGCGCGGGGAGCTGGTCGCGCGCGAGAAGGCCACCGGCAAGCTGTGGCGCTACACCAACCTCGGCAACGGCCTCTACGACACCCGGGTCATGATCGGCACCGGCGGCTGGAACGGGTTCAAGGAGCTCTACTGATCCACCACCCCTGATCCACCCCCCCGTGGGCCCGGCCGTGAACGGCCGGGCCCACGGGCGTTCCCTAAGGGGCCAGGAGGCCGGTGTCCTGGCCGGCGCGGTGCAGGGCATCCGTGACGAAGCCGTTCGCCTTCAGTTCCTCGACCGTGTCGCGGAGGAAGGCCAGGGTCTCCGGGGCGCGGGAGAGCGTGGTGCCGACCGCCTGCCGGATCTCCATGAAACGGCCCTCGATCAGCCGTACGTCCGGGTTCTCCCGTACGTACGCGGTCAGGGGCTGCCGGATGCCCGCGCCCGCCTCCAGGCCCTCGGCCCGGAAGACGTCGACGCCCTCCTCGCCGCGCACGACGGTCGCGCGGGCGAGGGTCCGGGACAGGAACAGGTCGTAGGCGGACCCCTTCTTGACCCCGATCCGGACGCCGGGGGCGTCGACCTCCTCGACCGTGGTGAGCGCGGAGCCGCGCGGCACGGCGTACACCCCCTCGATGACGACGTACGGCGCGGTGAAAGCGACCTCCGCCTCGCGCGCCGGGTCCACGGCGAGGAAGCAGAGGTCGGCCCGCCCGTCCGCCATCGCCTCGAAGGACTTCCGCGCCGCGTCGAAGCAGAGCAGCTCGACCCCGACCCCGAGCCGCGCCCCGATCTCCCGGGCCAGGTCGACGGTGATCCCGGAGGGGTCCTCGGGGGTGCCCTGGGCGAGCACCGGGTTCCCGAGGTTGACGGAGGCGCGGAGGACACCGGTGGGGGCGAGGTCGGCGGCGATGCGCTGCGTGGTCGTCATGGGGGTGGAGTCTAGGGAGCGGTGGGGGGCTTCCCGTACGGGGCGGGTTCTCCCGTACGGGCTGGGGGCTTCCCGTACGGGTGTCAGAGCTTGGCCGGTTTCGGCTCCGGGCCCGGCTCCGGTGCGGGGCCCGGCGGGGGCGTCGTGCCCGCCGACGCGGCCACCACCGTCTCCGGCCCCGTGTCCGTGTCCACGTCGAACTCCTCCAGGAGCCGGGCGCCGAAGCCCCAGAAGTACGTCGCCACGAAGCCCGCCAGGTAGCCGGTGAGCAGACCGCCCGCGTAGACCGCGATCGTGCGGCCGAGGCCCTTGTCGCCGTCGAGGAGCGGGAACAGGGCCCAGCCCGACGGGCCGATCGCGGTCGAGCCGACCTTGGTGCCCAGCATGCTGAACAGGCCGACGAAGCCGCCGCCGAAGGCGCCGCCCACGCAGGCCGTGACGAAGGGGCGGCCCAGGGGCAGCGAGACGCCGTAGATCAGGGGCTCGCCGACGCCCAGGAAGCCGGCCGGGAGGGCGGACTTGATGGTGCGGCGGATCGAGCCGTTGCGCGGGAGCCGCAGGTAGACGGCCATCGCCGCGCCGACCTGGCCCGCGCCCGCCATCGCGAGGACGGGCAGCAGGACCGTGTGGCCCTGCTGCTCGATGAGCGTGGTGTGGATCGGGATGAGTGCCTGGTGCAGGCCCAGCATCACCAGCGGCAGGAACAGGCCGCCCAGGACGAACCCCGCGCCCGCGCCCGCGTGGACGAGGAGCCAGTCGGCGAACTCGCCGATCGCGTTCGAGACCTCGCCCGCGACGAACATCAGGCCGAAGATCGTGACCAGGCCGGAGACCAGCACCGTGAGCGTCGGGGTGACGAGCACGTCCAGGGACTCCGGCACCCACCGGCGGCACCACTTCTCCACGTACACCGCGAGCACTGCCGCGCCGAGCGCGCCGAGGACGCCGCCCTGGCCGGGGGAGAGCGTCTGGCCGAACGCGTCGACCTTCGCGACGCCCGGGAAGACGACGATCGCGGCGACCGCGCCGCCCAGGATCGGGGTGCCGCCGAACTCCTTCGCCGTGTTGAAGCCGACGAAGACCGCGATGAGGGCCATGAAGCCGCTCGCGATCGCGGCGAGGGCGGGGGTGACGGCGGGCAGCCAACCGAGGTTGATCAGGAGGCCGTTGAGGCCGGCGATGATGCCGCAGCCGATGAGGGCGGGGATCAGCGGCACGAAGACGTTCGCGATCCGGCGCAGGAACAGCTTGAACGGGGTCTGGTTCCTCGCTTTGCGGGCCGCCCTGATCGCCGCGCCCTGCGCCGCGAGGTCGTCGGCGGAGGGCGTCGCCGCGGGAGCGGCCGGCGCCTCGGCCACCAGGGCCTCGAACTCCGGGGTCACGCGGGCGACCGTGCCCGGCCCGAGGACGATCTGGTACGTGTCGTCCTCGACGACGCCCATCACGGCCGGCAGGGCCTTGAGCTCCTCGTCCCGGACGAGCGAGCGGTCCCGCAGGCCGAGGCGGAGGCGGGTCATGCAGTGGGCGACGGAGGTGATGTTCCCGGCGCCGCCGACGAGGGGGAGGATCGCGGCGGCGACGGCGCGGTTCTTGTCGTCTGTGCTCATGGTGCGGTGGTGCCTTGCTGTGCGTGGGGGAGGGGTGCGGTTCTACCGGGCGTGCAGCGCGGCGCGCAGGTGGCCCCGGGAGCCGGTGAGGAGTCCGGCGGCGGTGGGAGCGTCGACGTCCGCGAGGATCATGAGGATGGCGTTCTTCACCTCGCCGTCGGCGGCGGCGAGCGCGGCCTCGATCCGCTCGTCGGGCGCGCCGGTGGCGAGGGCGACGATCCGCCGCGAGCGGGCCTGGAGCTTCTCGTTGGAGGCGCGGACGTCGACCATCAGGTTCCCGTACGTCTTGCCGAGCCGGATCATCGTGATGGTCGAGATCATGTTGAGGACGAGCTTCTGGGCGGTGCCGGCCTTGAGCCGGGTGGAGCCGGTGAGCAGCTCGGGTCCGGTGACGACCTCGATGCCGTGTTCGGCGGCGGCGGCGAGCGCGCTGTCGGCGTTGCAGGAGAGGCCGACGGTGAGCGCGCCGAGGGCGCGGGCGTGCTCGACGGCGCCGATCGCGTACGGGGTGCGGCCGGAGGCGGAGATGCCGACGACGGTGTCGTCCGGGGTGAGCCCGAGCGCGGTGAGGTCCTCCACCGCGAGTTCCTTGGAGTCCTCGGCGCCCTCGACGGCCTTGACCATGGCGGAGGGGCCGCCCGCGATGAGCCCGACGACCTCGGAGGGGTCGGTGTTGAAGGTGGGCGGGCACTCGCTGGCGTCGAGGACGCCGAGCCGGCCGGCGGTCCCGGCGCCCATGTAGACGAGCCGGCCGCCGCGGGCCATCCGCTCGGCGGTGGCGTCGATGGCGGCGGCGATGGCGGGCAGCTGCCGGGCGACGGCGGCGGGGACGGACTGGTCCTCGCCGTTCATGGTCCGGGCGATCTCCAGCGTCGGGAGCCGGTCGATCTCCGCGAGCTCGGGACGGAAGGCCTCGGTGGTGAGGGTGGCGAGCTGGGCGCGGAGCTCGGAGTACGTGGAAGCGGAGGCGGAAGCGGACACGTGCGGCTCTTTCGGTACGGCGGCGTCGTCGGCGCCGGGGCTTTACGGGTGCGGGTGCGGGGGCTTCAGCGGGTGCGGGGCGCGTGGCGGTGGGCCAGGGCCTCGTACGAGGCGGCGAGGGCCGGGGCGGCCGTCTCGTACGTCCGTTGGGTGACGCAGGTGAACAGGCAGTCCACGACCAGGAGTTGGCTGGTCCGGGACGACATGGCCGCCGGGCGCAGTTCGCTCTCGCGGGCGGTGGAGGTGGTGAGGACGTGGTCGGCGTACTGGGTGACGGGCCCGTCCGGGCGGCCGGTGATCGCGACGGTGGTGGCGCCGTGGTCGAAGGCGACCCGGAGCGGTTCTATGACGTCGCCGGTCGAGCCGGAGTGGGTGATGGCGACGGCGACGTCGCCGGAGCGGAGCTGTACGGCGTTGGTGACGGCGAGGTGCGGGTCGCTGTGGGCGTGGGCGACCAGCCCGATGCGGAGGAGCTTCTGCCCGAGGTCCTGGGCGACGAGCCCGGAGGCGCCGACGCCGTAGATGTCGACGCGGCGGGCGGTGGCGAGGGCGGCGACGGCGGCGCCGAGCTGGACGGTGTCGAGTCCGGCGGCGGTGTCGGCGAGGGTCTGCTGCTCGTCGTAGGCCAGTTTGGCGACGACGTCGGCGATGGGGTCGTCCACGGCGATGTCGGCGGTCACGGCGGGCGCGCGGCCGGACTGCTGCTGGGCGGCGAGCCCGGCGAGGGCGAGGCGCAGGTCGCGGTAGCCGGGGTAGCCGAGGAGGCGGGCGGTGCGGACGACGGTCGCCTCGCTGGTGCCGGTGAGCTCGGCGAGGCCGGTGACCGTGAGGGCGGCGCAGCCGGCCGGGTCTCCGGCGACGGCCTCGGCGACCCGCTGCATGGAGCGGGTCATGGAGGGCGCCAGGGTCCGCACCTTGGCCGCGAGGGCGGCGGGGGCCGGGGGCGCGTCGCTGGTGAAACTTTCCTTCACGTCATTGGTCACGCCTGAAAGATACTTTCGGAAGGGTGGGGCGACAAGCCCCTTCCCGGCCCCGGATCCGGAAGCGGCCTTCGCCCTTCCCGCCTCCTCCCGGGCCGGGTGACAATGAGGGAATGGACGACATCGACGCGGTGGAGCAGGCGCTGCACACCGCCCGCGCGCTGGTACTGGCCGACCTGGCGGCCCGCGAGGTCGCCGCGGCCGAGGTCGTCTCGATGGTGGAGGACTCGGTCACGCACCGGCGCTGGTGGGTCGAGCAGTGGCCGGAGGGGGTCTCGTACGTGGCGGGGCTCGTCGCCCAGGACGTGCAGGACTCCCTGCTCGAACGGTACGGACGCTGGCCGCTCTGCCCCGTCTGCGCCTCGGGCGACCCGCACGCCCTGGACGTGGAACCGGAGCTGGGCCCGGACCCGCACTGGGTCTGCGGCAAGCAGGGCGTGGTGGTGGCGCCGGTGGGCGGGCTGAGGTGAGCGGCGGACAGGGGGTGCGTGGCGGGACCGAGGCGCCTGGCGGGGCCGGAGCGGGCGGGCGGTCCGGGGCCGCGGGAGGGGCCCGACCGTGACGCTGTACATCGACCCGCCGACCTGGCCGGGCCACGGCCGCATGTGGTCCCACCTGGTCAGCGACGTCTCCTTCGAGGAGCTGCACGCCTTCGCGGCCGCGATCGGCGCCCCGCGCCGCGCCTTCGAGCGCGACCACTACGACATCCCGGCCGACCACTACGCGGCGGCGGTGACCGGCGGCGCGGTCGAGGTCGGCTCGAAGGAACTCCTGCGCCGCCTCACGGCGGCGGGCCTGCGGAGGCCGAAGGGGCGGCCGACCGGGGGGCGTCCGACTGAGGGGCGGCCGGCGGGCTGAAGGGCGGGGACGGAGACGTACGCGAAGAGGCCCACGTCCTGGCCCCGCCCCCGCCGGCCCGCCCCGCCGCCCCTCCGTCTCAGCCCGGCAGGGCGCACTCCCGGTCGTCCCGCTCGGGGGTCGTGGCCGGGCTCCCGGCCACGACGTGGCCGTCGCCCGGCGTCCGCCGGGACAGCCTCAGCGCCACCGCCGCCACCCCGAGGCCCACCGCCGTCATCGCCGCGCCCGCCCACGCCGTGGAGGCGAAGCCGAGGCCCGCGTCGATGACGGTGCCGCCGAGCCAGGGGCCGCCGGTGTTGCCGAGGTTGAAGGCGGCGGTGGTGGTGGCGCCGGCGAGGGTGGGGGCGGCGCCGGCGACGTTGAACATGCGGGCGTTGAGCGCCGGGGCCGTGTAGAACGCGGAGACGCCGAGGAGGAAGGCCAGCAGGACGGTGACGACCGGGCTGGAGGCGAAGAGGGCCAGGGCGACCAGGAAGACGGTCGAGGCGGTGATGCCGCTGAGCATCACCCCGAAGAGGTGCGCGTCCGCGACCCGGCCGCCGATGGTCGTACCGACCAGGGCGCCGATGCCGAAGAGCCCGAGGACGATCGAGACCCAGCTCTTGTCGAGCCCGGAGACGTCGGTGAGGAGCGGGGCGAGGTACGAGAAGGCGCAGAAGACGCCGCCCGCCGCGAGGGCGGTGACGACGATCGAGAGCAGGACCTGGCGGTCGCGGTAGATCGTCAGCTCCCGCTTGAGCCGGGGCCGGGTCTCGGGGACCGGAATGTGCGGGATGCGGGTGAGGACGCCGACGAGGGCGATCGCGGAGGCGAGGCCGACCGCCCAGAAGGCGGAGCGCCAGCCCAGGTGCTCGCCGAGGAAGGCGCCGGCGGGGACGCCGAGGACGTTGGCTATGGAGAGCCCGCCGATCATGACGGCCATGGCCCGGGCCCGGGTGTTCACCGGCACCATCGCGATGGCGACGGCCGCGCCGACCGCCCAGAACCCGGCGCAGGCGAGCGCGCTCACGACCCGGGAGGCGAAGAGCACCCCGTAGTTCGGCGCGAGGGCGCCCGCGACCTGCCCGAGGCCGAAGACGGTGATCAGGGCGACCAGGGTCGTCTTGCGGGGGAGCCGCAGGGTCGCCACGGCGAGGAGCGGGGCGCCCACCACCATGCCGATGGCGAAGGCCGAGATGAGCAGCCCGGCGCTCGGGATGGAGACGTCCATGTCCTCCGCGATGGGCGGCAGCAGCCCGGAGAGCATGAACTCGCTCGTCCCGAGCGCGAATACGGAGAGGCCGAGGATGTAGACGGCCGTCGGCATGCGGGTGGGTGCGGGTGCGGGGGCGGGTGTCGCGTGCTCGGCGGAGGGAGAGGGCATGACATGCGTCAACCGGTGATTGATTGCTGTCATTCCTCGGTGCCGGAGCGTCTTGGGATGCGAGACGGCCGTGTGCGCCACGGGTGGCCGAAAACCTGTTTACGGCCGGTAACAAGATGATCAACAAGGGAAGCGCTTTATCCCGAGCTAAGTCGCGTGCGGCATTGGTGAAGATTATTTGATCTTCACGTGCGGGGTCGTGCGTGGCATCGTCACAGGGCAAGCGGCAGCGCCGGTTCGTGGGGAGGCGAGCACGCCGGCGGGTGTCGTGTCGAAGGGGTCGCGGGCCGTGCGGTGGGCGCTGTCTGTCATGCCCATGTAAAGAGTGCTGCCGGACGATCGAGAGATTGCAAGGCGGACATGTCATTGTTCAGAGACGTCGGCAGACGCCGGCGTCGCATGCGCTCCACCCTGGCCAGAGCCACCGGCGCGACGGCGCTCGCCACCGCCGCGGCCGTACTGGCCGGTGTGTTCCAGGCCCCTCCGGCCTTCGCCGACCCGGTGCCCGAGGAGGACACCGGGGTCACCCGCAACAGCATCGGCCAGGACCCGCGGCGCGACCGCTGCCTCACCGGTACGGCGCTGCACACCGGCGGCCCGCAGCTGAAGGCCAAGGCCATCGAGGGGCTGACCGGGACCAACGAGCAGCTTCGAGAGATCGTCGGCAGCGTCGGCTGGATCGGCTACGGGCCCCTCGGGCAGGCCCAGGACGCCGACAAAGAGGCGGGGCAGACCTACTACCAGGCCAGCGCGAAGCGCACCGAAGAGCTCAACAAGGCCAACGAGCCCTACGTCCGGTCCGCCTGGGACAACGACGACATGGAGTGGCACGCGCCCGTCTTCGGCGCGGACGTGGACTACTTCACCGCGCTCGCACAGGTTCAGTTGGCCGTTCCGCTCACCTACGACGGTCACAGCGAGGCCAGCGACGAAGCGATCGCCCGCGCCCACGCGATCGCCGAGGAGAACAAGGGCAAGGACGACTGGCACGACGCCGCGGCCGACTGGATGCTGCGGGACGTCGGGCAGGACCGCTACTCGGGCGGCACCACGTCGAGCGACATCGCCTCCTACCTGCGGCGCGGCGGATTCGCGTCCGAGGCGCCCGCCAAGGACTCCGCCGAGTACCGCGTGGAGGTCGAGGACCTCAAGCAGGCCTGGGCGGCCTGCGACCACCAGAACCCGGTGGACCCGCGGCGCATGCTCAACGCCCCGGTCATGACCGCGATGGTCGAATGGGAGCTGGAGTACGCCGCACAGGCCCCCCAGCGCGCCACGATCATCCAGGCGGAGGCGGACGCCGCCGCGGCGACCCAGGCCGCCACCACCGCCATGGTCGGAGCCATCGAAGAGGCCTGGCTCGCCGAGCAGATCCTGACCTGGCGCAAGCACTGGCAGGACACGCTCGCCAACGACCCCGACACCATCTTCGAGAAGCCCGACCAGGCCTTCTACGACAAGGCCACGGCCGACCTGGCCGCCGCCCGCACCAAGGCGACCGCCCTGACCGCCACGGCCAAGGCGCAGGCCGCCAAGGCCGCCACGGCGGCACAGAGGGCCGCCACCGCGCAGCAGGAGGCGTGGGCCGTCGCCGACACCACCCACGTGCCGCGCGGCCGGGGCCTGATGTACGCCCAGCAGTCGGTCCAGGTCGCCCGCGCCTCCGCCGCCGCCGCGGCCGCCGCCGCGAAGGCCACCGAGACCGCGAAGTCCGCCACCGACGCGACGGTCGCGGACGCGGACGCCCTGCTGGCCAAGGCGCAGACCGACTCGCACGCCATCAGCACCGAGTTCCGCCGCGTCGCCGCCGAGGAGGCCGCCGCCCAGGCGAAGGCCGCCGCCGACAGCGCCGAGGCCAACGCCAGGGCCGCCGCCGACAGCGCGAAGACGGCGAAGGACGCCCGGACGACGGCCGAGCAGAAGCGCGACAAGGCCAAGACCGCCGCCGCCACCGCCACCGCCGAGCGTGCCAAGGCGCAGGCCGAGAAGGCCACCGCCGTCGCCTCCCGCGCCAAGGCCGCCACCGAGCGCGCCAAGGCCCAGGAGGCCGAGCAGCGGGCCGTGACCCAGCAGACCGCGGCCAAGAACGCCGACACGACCGCCGGGACCGCGACCGCCGACGCCAAGGCGAAGCGCAAGCTCGCCGACGAGAAGGCGAAGGCCGCGCAGACCGCCCGCGAGAAGGCCGTCGCCGCGCTCCGGGCGAAGCAGGCCGCCGCGGCCCACGCCGCCGCCCTCGAAGCCGCGGCGGCAGCCGCCGAGGGCACCGCCGCCGCCACCGAGACCCGTGCGGCGGCCACCACCGCCCGTACGGCCGCGAACCAGGCCGCCCAGGCCGCCACCGCCGCCCAGACCGCGGCCGATCAGGCGACCACCGCCGCCGTCGGCGCGCGGACCGCCGCGACCACCGCGGAGGGCGCCGCCGAGCGGGCCGAGGCCAACGCGAGCAACGCGTGGGCGGCGTACCACGCCTCCCTCGGTGCGGCTTCCGCGGCACACACCGCCGCGGCCGTCGCCCTGGACGCGTCGCAGGACGCGTCGATCCGTGCCGACAACGCCGCCACGGCGTCGGAGAACGCCACCGAGCTGGCCGAGAAGGCCGAGCAGGAGGCCGTGGCCGCCGGGACGAGCGCGGTCGAGGCCGTGAAGTCGGCCGCGACCGTGACCGGCCGCGCCTACGCGGCCGGACAGGCGGCGCTCGCCGCGCGCGACAGCGCCAAGGAGGCGGTCGCCGCCTCCAACGAGGCCGTCGCGGGAGGCGCTCCGTACCAGGAGAAGGACAGCTCGGCCGCGTTCGCCGTGCTCGTCGGCCAGTCGTCGAAGACGATCGCCGAGCAGCAGGCCGCCGCGGCCGAGGCCAAGGCCACCGAGGCGGCGGCCGCCGCCGAGTCCGCGCAGCAGGCCGCCGCACAGGCGACCGGCGACGCGAAGCTCGCCGCCGAGGCCGCCGCCCGCGCCGCGAGCGATTCGGTGCGCGCCGTCGAGGCCGTCACCCGCGCCCAGGCGTCCGCCGCCGACGCGGCCGAGGACCGGAAGGGCGCGAAGAGCGCCTCCGACGCCGCCGCCGACCACTCCCGGCAGGCCGGTGAGGAAGCGGTCGGCGCCCGCCTCGTCGCGGACGAGGTGAACGAGGTCGCCGCGGAGGCCGACCGCGAGGCGACCGACGCCGAGCGGCATGCCGCCGAGGCGAACGAGAAGGCCGGCCGGGCCGCCGACGCCGCCAAGGGAGCCCAGGACAAGGCGACCAAGGCGGAGAAGGACGCCAAGGCCGCCGAGGACAGGGCGTCCGACGCGACGGGCGACAGCACCGCCGCCGAGGAGGCCGCCAAGAAGGCCGAGCAGGAACAGCGCGAGAAGAACGAGGCCGCCCACAAGGAGGCGCTCGCCGAGGGCGTCACGCCCATCAAGGGCGGCGCCGCCAACTGGCCGGTACTCGGTGAGCGCGAGGAGAAGATCCTCCTCGACGCCTGCGGCCAGACCTGCGTCGACGACTACCGCGAGGGCCTCGCGGCCGTCTCGGTGGACATCGTCGCCTGGGCCACGGCCAACGGCGGGAAGATCCTCTTCGAGCAGCTCGACGGGGCCGAGGTCAAGAAGTGCCTGGCCGGCTACGACGTCGAGGACTGCCTCTGGGACCTCGTCGACATCAGCGCGTCCGCGGTGATCGTGGGCCGCATGCCCGCGCTCGCCCAGGCGGTCGAGAAGGTCTCCGACGGCGTACGGAAGATCTTCGTCGACGCCGACGACGCCCTGCGCCGGCTCCACGAGCTGACGGCCGTCATCAAGGACGTCCGCTCCACCCCGCGCCTCAACAGGTGCCTCGCCGGAGTCGCCCTGCACGCGGGCGGCGCCAAGATGAAGGCCAAGGCCATCGAGGGCCTGACCGGCACGAACGCCCAGCTCGACGCCGTCATCGGCGACGTCGGCTGGATCGGGTTCATGCCCCTCGGACAGGCCCGGGACCAGGACGAGAAGGCGGGTTACGCCTTCATGGACGCCATCGCGGCCCGCGAGGCCGTCCTGGAGGACGCCAACCGCCCGTACGCGATGAGCTCGTTCGACGACGGGATCACGCTCCACGCGCCCGAGTTCGGCGCGGACATCCTCGGCTTCACCCTGGCCTCCCAGGCCAAGCTGTCCCACCGCCTCGGCTGGGACGACCACACCAACCCCAGCGCCGAGGCGGTGGCGAAGGCCCGGCAGCTCACCGAGCAGAACCGCGGCAAGGACACCTGGCACGACGCCGCGGCCGACTTCATGCTGCTGTACGCCAACGTGGAGAACACCCGGTTCTCCGGGGGTACGACCTCCGCCGACATCGCCTCCTACCTGAAGCACGGCGGCTTCCTCGGCAAGAAGGTCCCCGAGGGCACCGCCGAGTTCCGCATCGAGGTCGAGAACCTCAAGCAGCAGTGGGCCGCGTGCAACCACCAGGAACCGGTGGACCCGCGCAACTCCCTGAGCGAGGTCGCCTCGCAGGCCTCGGCCGAGTGGGAGGCGGAGTACGCCGGCCAGGCCGTCCCGCGCGCGATCATCGTGCAGGCGGAGGCCGACGCCGCCGCCGCGACCCGGGCCGCCGCCGACAACATGGTCGAGGCCATCGGCCAGGCGTGGCGCGCCGACCAGGTCCTGCGCTGGCAGAAGTACTGGCAGGACCAGCTGAAGAGCGACCCGAACCACATCCACAAGCCGAAGAAGGCCCTCTTCGACAAGGCGAACACGGACCTCGCGAACGCCCGGGGCCGGGTCCAGGCGCTCGTCGCCACCGCCAAGCAGCAGGCCACCGCCGCCAACGCCGCCGCGCAGCGCGCGGTGACCGCCCAGCAGCAGGCCTGGACGATCGCGGACGCGGCCGAGGTGCCGCGCGGTCGCGGCCTGATGTACGCCCAGCAGTCGGTCCAGGTCGCCCGCGCCTCGGGCGCGGCCGCCACGGCCGCCGCGAAGGCTACGGAGACGGCGCTGAACGCGGCGAACGCCACGGTCTCGACGTCCCACACCCTGTACGCACTGGCGCAGACCCAGTCGCACGCGGTGAAGACCGAGTTCCACCGCATCGCCGCCCAGGAGGCCGCCGCCCAGGCGAAGGCCGCGGCGGACAGCGCCGACAGGCAGGCCGCCGAGGCCGAGGCGAACCTGAAGACCGCCAAGGAGGCCCAGGCCACCGCGGAGAGGGAGGAGCAGGAGGCCAAGCAGGCGGCCGCGACGGCGCAGGCCGAGCGCGCCAACGCCGAGATGGAGCGGGCCGTCGCCGCCGCCGAGCGGGCGACCGCCGAGTCGGAGCGGGAGAAGGCCGGAGCGGCGGAGGCCCGCGCGCAGGAGGAGAAGAGCAGGGCGAGCTCCGCCCGCTCCGACGCGACGACCGCAGGCAACACCGCCTCGGCCAAACGCGCAGAGGCGGAGGAGGCGGAGGCACAGGCCCGGCTGGCCCGTGACCGCGCGGTCACCGCGGAACGCGCCAAGAAGGCGGCCGACTCACGGGCCGCGGCCCTCGAAGCGGCCGCGCACGCGGCCGAAGGCACCGAGGCCGCCGCCGAGACCCGACAGGCGGCGACCGAGGCGCGTACGGCCGCCACCACCGCGACCACCGCCGCGACCCAGGCTCGGGCGGCGGCCAACGAGGCGTCCACCGCCGCCGTCAACGCCCGTGCGGCCGCGACCCGCGCGCAGGGTGCCGCCGAACGCTCCAGGGCGTCGGCGGACAACGCTTGGGCCGCCTACCTGACCGCGGCCGGTTCGGCCGCGTCCGCGCGTGCCGCGGCTGCCGAGGCGATCGACGCCTCGGAGGCGGCGGCGGTGAACGCCCGGCAGGCCGAGGCCGACTCCAAGAAGGCGTCCGCCGCGGCGGCCGTCGCGAAGCGGGAGGCGGCCGCGGCGCACACCGAGGCGGTCAAGACCGCCCAGTGGGCGGCCAAGACGGCCGGTTACGCGTACGCCGTGGCCAACGCGGCGAGCGCGGCGCGGGACACGGCGACCCAGGTCATCAAGCCGGCGCGGGAGGCCATCTCCATCGGCACTCCCTACCAGGAGACCGACGCGTCGGCCGCCTTCGCGGTCCTCACGGGCCAGAACGCGCTGACCCTGTCGCAGCAGCAGGCCGCGGCGGCCGAGGCGAAGGCCGTCCAGGCGGCGGAGTACTCGGCCGAGGCGCAGCGCCTCGCGGCCCAGGCGGCCGCCGACGACAAGCTGGCCGCCGAGGCGGCAGCGGCGGCGGCCAAGGACGCGGAGCGCGCGGCCAAGGCGTCGAAGCGGGCGCAGACGGCGGCCGCGGAGGCGGAGAAGGCCGCCAAGGCGGCCCAGGCGGCCTCCAAGCGGGCCGACGGCTACGCCATGCAGGCGGGTACGGACGCCGTCTACGCGTCGTTCGCCGCCGGTGAGGCGGAGGCCGACGCGGCCGCGGCCGACAGCGCGGCCACCGAGGCCGAACGGGACGCCTCCAGCGCCCGCGCGGCGGCGACCTCGGCGGAGAAGGACGCGGCCGACGCCCGTTCCACGGCCACCAGGGCCGAGAACGACGCCGTCGCGGCCGAGACCGCGGCCGGGAACGCGAACGCGCTCGCGAAGGAGGCCGACGAGGCCGCCGAGCGGGCGGAGGAGGAGGAGCGCAAGCGCCTCCTCGAAGAGCGCGCCCGGCAGGTCGACACCGGCTCCCTGTACGACGGGCCGCAGCTCAGTGCCGACGACGAGGCCCTGCTGATGCAGATCTGCGGCCGGACCTGCGTGGAGGACTACAAGGCGGCCAGGGACCTGGCTGCCGGGGACGTCATCGAGTGGGTCAAGGCCAACGGCGGTGCGATCCTGCTCGAGGTGTTCGGCGTCACCAACATCAAGGAGTGCCTGTCCACCTGGGACTTCGAGAGCTGCATGTGGGCGCTCGCGGACGCGGCCGGCTTCCTCATCCCGGTGACGAAGATCCCCGCGGTGGCCAAGGCGCTCTACACCGTCGGCAAGTCGATCGACGCCTTCTTCGACGCCACGAAGATCGCCAAGCGCCTGGTCGAGAAGTACCAGAGCGTGATGGCGAAGATCAGGAAGGCCCCGTCGTGCGAGGTCCCGCAGCAGGCCTCCGCCCAGCGGGTCGCTTTTGCCGCCGCCGCGGCAGGCAACAACTTCGGGAACTGGAAGATCCCCGGACTGTGCATGCCCGTGGTGGACAACGACTGGTTCTACGACGACATCCGGGACTACCACTTCCCCGGTGGCAGCAATGTCCATTCCGGAAAGGGAATGTGGCCGGCGTCCATGACCAATGCCCGCCTCAAGGAGATCTTCAGCAAGGCCGAGGATCTGTGCGGAAACAGCTGGACCCCGGGATCCGAGCCGGCGTACTACGTCTGCACCTTCGACCCCGGACTCGGAGTGATCGGACAGAAATACCCGGGCGGACCGAACACCTCTATAGTCGAGGTCGTCGTTTCGAAGTACGGGGACGCGATCACCATGTATCCCAAGTAGGAATGTCTCCCAAGCAGGCGAGAGTTCGGAGGAAGAGGACCGATGAGTCTTGGTGTACGGGTGCTCGACGGCGGAAGGAGGATCCAGTCGGAGTTCGTGGACGACGACGAGCAGAGCCTCCTCCGGTTCTGTACCGGGGCGCCGGAGACGGCGGTCCGCTGGGGCGTGAGCCAGTGGCGTGAAACGCTCTTCAACTCCAAGCAGGCGTATCAGCTGATCCGCGAGATCGAGGAGACTCCCGCGGAGCTGATGACCCCCGTGCTCCGGCTCCTGCTGGAGGGAGCGCGATGGGCCCACCGGAGAAGCGGTTACCTCCAGTTCCTCGGTGACTGACGCAGTGCACGAGAACGCCCGGCCGGGAGCATCCCGGCCGGGCGTTTCGCGTGTGCGGAGAGGGCGGGCGCTCAGCCCAGCCGCTCCAACTGGGCCTTGACGACCGCCTCGGGGATCGCGCTCTTCTGCGGGGTCAGCATGTTGACGCCGTAGAAGACCGCGACCACGCCGTCCTCGCGGACCACGGTGTACGTCATGGTGACGTGCCGCTTCCCGACGACGTTGGTGATGCGGTAGCCGACGGACTCGTCGCCCAGGGCGGGGGCCTTCACCGGCTGGACCGCCTTGTAGGTCAGCCCGAGGGTCTTGAAGCCGCCGGGGCACTCCTTGAGGGAGGTGCGCAGTTCGGCCAGCACCTTCGCGGCGTTCGTCTCCGAGTGCGAGGCGAGCCACATCGAACCGATGGTGGCGTTCTTCGCCTCGGTGGGTTCGAGGGCGCGGTGCTCGACGCTCACCGCGGGGATGTGGGTGAAACCGCCGGCCAGGCTCGCCAGCGGCTGGCACTCGGCCTTGTCGGCCTTCATGTCACGGCCGGCCTCGACCTCCGCCTCGGCCACCTTCTTGGCCTCGAAGCCGTTCTCCTTTCCGGAGAGCGTGGCCTTTTCGAGGGCCTGCGGGGCCATCGCGCCTATCCGCTCCGCCTCGGCCGCGGCTTTCGCGTCCGCGCCGACCGCACCCGGAGTGCTCCCCGCGCTCGCCTTCGGCTTCTTCTCATCGGGGTCGGACGATTCGCCGCTGCACGCGGACACCGCGAGGAGGGACGGCAATACGACGGCAACGGGAAGGGCCTTGCGCAGTCTCATGTGGTGATTTCCTGGCGTCTCTCGCTGGCGAAGAATGAGCAGAATGATCTTACCGGCGGTAGGCGGCCCTTCTCATTACGTTTTGACGTCGGCCGGAGCGGTGTCTATTCCTTTCCGGACATTCCCGTCAGCTCCTTCAGCTCCCGTTCCACGTTCTCCCGCGCCTTCTCCTCCCACACCGCCGCCCCGTACGGCGTCCGGAAGAGCCGGGGCAGGTCGAGGAGGTGGCGCAGGACGGCGGCGCGGCCCTCGCGGAAGGCGTCGTCGGGGACGAAGCCGTACTCCTCGCGGACGGCCGCCGCGTACCGCGCGTACGTGTCGGGGTCGCTCGCCAGGACCGCGAGGTCCGCGTCGCAGAGGGTCTCGCCGTTGAGGTCGCCGTCGTCCGGGTCGTGGGTGACGGTCAGCCGGACCAGCCGGGCGACCTCGGTCACCTCGTGCGGGGTCAGGCCCGCCTCGGCGAGGGCCTTCTCGGCCAGGACCGCCGAGCGCTCCTCGTTCTCGGAGCGGTCGGGCCGGTAGACGGCGTCGTGGAACCAGGCGGCGAGCCGTACGAGCTCCAGCTCGCCGCCCTCCCCACCCTGGTCGGTCAGCTCGTCCACGCGGTCGAGGACCGCCCGCAGGTGGTCGACGGTGTGGTACCGGCGCTGCGGCTCGGCCCAGCGGGCGAGCAGGTTCCGGCCGTACGGGGCGGGGTCGGGCCCCTCGCGGCCGGCGCGGGCGGCGAGCAGGGTGGCGTTCCAGCGCCGGAGGAGCGCGGGGTCCTGGTCTGCGGTCATGGGGGCATTGTGCCCGCCGGGCGCGGGCGGTGTGTGGTCACAGCATGCGGCGCAGGAGCCGGTCGCGGTCGAAGAGCTGGTGCTTGAGGACCAGGCCGACGTGGCAGGCGAGCGCGGCGAGGAAGCACACCTGCGCGGTCACGTGCACCCACAGCAGGCCGTCGTCGTCCGAGGCGAGGAGGATCGCGCCGGTGACGGGGACGACGAACGTCAGCGCGTAGAGCGCGACCTCCGTGCGGTGGGCGAAGCGGCGCTCGAACGCCGTGAGCGTCGGCGCCCAGGGCGGCAGCTCGGTGTGTCGCCGCCACAGCAGCCGCGCCACCCCCAGCACGACGACGAGGGCCCCGACGAGCACGTGGACGGTCAGCAGGGCGTCCTCGCCGAAGGGCTCGTACCCGTCACCGCCGCGCCCCCGTCCCCGTCCGGGCTCCCCGCCCCGGCCCCGGCCCCGTCCGCGCCCGGACTCCGAGGCGTCCAGCGCGTACCCGACGGCGAACTGCGCGGCGAACGCGACCACGACGCTCCAGTGGAGGACCTTCGTGAGGGGCCGGTAGCCGGGGCTGCTGTTCATCGTCCCATCACAGCCCGTCCCGGCCCCTCCCGCACCGTGTCCGGGGGCGGGCACCCGCGCCGTGTCCCGGGCCCGTTCCCGGCCGTGCACTCCCGGCAGTACGCCTCGTCCGCGACGGGCCGGAACAGCATCGGCTGGGTGTGGTCGCCGGAGCATTCGCGCGTGCCTTGGAGCCGTGCGGACAGCCGGGGCCCCTCGGGCACCGGAGGCGGTACGTCGCGGGGCGGTACTTCGAGGGGCGGTACGTCGCGGGGCGGCACGTCCCGCAGCAGGTACCGGACCAGCCCGCCGGGCCGGTGCACGGGCGTCCCGTCGCCGGGCAGGCCGCGCAGCAGGTGCTCGTGGATGTCGGCGGAGGTGTGCCCGGCGTCGAGCCAGCGGGCGGCGAGGCGGGCGAGTTCGTCGCGCATGCCGGGCGGGATGCGGCGCAGGGCGGGGGAGAGGATCGGGAGGACGCCGACGAGGGCACGGGCCTCTTCGAGGGTCGGGGGCTCGTCGTGGGCGGCCGGAGCCGCCGCCTCGGCCGCTTCCACCACTTCCTCTGCCTCTGCCTCCGGCTCCGGCTCCTCCGGAAGGTTGGAGGTGTTCTCCCCGAGGTCTTCTTCTGGATGACCGCCGGTGGGCGGGCTCGCCGGTGAACCGACGGCCGGATTCCGGGTACCCGGTGCGACCTGCGGGTTCGCGGACGCCCGGTGGAGGAGGCGCGGGTCCCGGGCGAAGAACTTGGCGGCCTGTTCACAGCTCAACGGGACGTTGGAGACGATCTGTTGCGTCACCCACCGGCCGCCGACCACCTGCACCCGCCGCTCGTGCACGAACCCCTCCGCGATGAGCTGCCGCTTGGCCTTGGTGAACGCGTCTCCTCCGATCCCGGCCCGTTCGGCGGTACGGGAGAGGGTCTCGCGGGCGTTCTCGGGAAGGGAGAGCTGCCAGGTCAGCAGCCGTACGGCGTGGGAGCTGAGCCGGGGGTGCCGGATGAGCTCGTGCGAGAACTGGGTGAAGCCGCGCGAGGGCGCGCTAAAGTTCCGGTAGATCACGGTGGGACGCGTTCTTCCACTAGTGGTTCAGGCCCTCGCTGATGGGTCTCAGGTCATCGGCGGGGGCCGTTTTCCGCGAACGTATCGCAGTGGCATATGCCCGCACAGGCGCGCGGAGTGAAGACCGCCCATTCGTGTGACGCGCGGTCACATCATCATTCAGGCACGGGATGTGGCTTCCCCGGCGAGGTGCTGATGATCCGTACGGCTCCGCGCGGCGTCAGACTCGCGCGCTCCTCCGGGCTCGCCGCCCAGCACTGATCGGCCACCGCCTCCCACAGGTAGCCGCTGGGGCGGACCAGGACCAGCAAGTTCCCGTTCACAGAACGGACTTGCCCGGTGAGCGCCCGCTGTGCGTCGGTCACGACGTCGCCGACCCGGTAGTGCCTCACCGGCCGGCCGCCCGCGCGGTCCGCAGCAGCACGGCGAGCCGCTTGGCGCCGCCGATGCCGACGGTCCCGAGCCCGTACCGGTGGACGTCACCGGCGGGCCCGCGCGTGACGTCCCGGTAGAGCCCGCTCGTGGGGAGTCCGGCGGTCTCCATGGCGTCCTTGAGGTCGCGGTAGACACGGGTGGCCTCCGCCTCGGAGACGGGGCGGGAGGGGGGTGGGGGCAGGGGTGCGCTCATGGAGGGCTCTCTTTCTGATGGATCTCCTCCGGGACACCTTCACGATGGCGCGTGCGGGCCTACGCTCACCAGGAGTTGGGTTCCATTGCGCAGGTGGGGAACGGGGCATATGCCAGGGCGGCACGATCTAGAACCCGGTGACAGCGTCGAGCAGTACCTCGGGAACATGGTCCGTGAAGCCCGGCTCGCGCTCGGGCGCGAGTGGACGCAGACGTACCTGGCGGCGAAGGTCTTCAGCAGCACCACTCGGATCTCCGAGATCGAGCGGGGCGAGGATCCGCCGGACCGGGACCTGGCGAAGAAGCTGGAGGTCGTACTCCAGCTTGCGCCCGACTCCTTGGTGAACCTGGTGAAACTCGTGAGCCAGCAGAGCGTCCGCGACTACGCGAAGATCTATCTGCGCCGCCAGCTCGAAGCCACCGCCATTCACGAATTCTCCATCGTGGTACCGGGGTTGCTCCAGACCGCCGGTTACGCGCGCGGAGCGATGGAGGCCGGACTCGCGGGTGCTCCGAGCCTGATCGGTGATTACGTGCAGGGCCGTCTGGAGCGACAGATCGTTCTCGAACGGCCCGATCCTCCCTGGATGGTGACCGTTCTGGACGAGGCCTGTCTACGTCGTGAGACCGGGGGCAGGCAGGCGATGCGGGAGCAGATCGAGCACCTGCTCACCATGTGCGAACGCCCCAACGTGAACATCCAGGTGTTCCCCATGCGTGGTGTGCCCGTAGCCGGTTCCTTTGCGCTCCTCACCCTTCCGAAAGGCGATCGAGGCGCGTACACGGAGGGTTTCAGCACGGGCAGTTACACCGAGGATCGCACTGAGGTCCTGCAGTTTCAGCGGGTCTATGATCTCCTGCAACAGGATGCCCTGAGCGTCCGGGCGTCTCTCGAACTGATGCGTGCCATTGCGAAGGAACACGATGACTGAGACCTCTCCGAACTGGCACAAGAGCACGTACAGCGGCAACACCAACGACGCCTGCGTCGAGGTCGCCGACAACCTCCCCCTCGTCCACGTCCGGGACACCAAGGACCACGCCCGGGGCGAGCTGACCGCCGCCCCGGCCGCCTGGTCCGCCTTCACCGCGTTCGCGCGGACGCACACGGTCTGAGTGTCTTCGCGCGGGCAACGCACCGGTTCCGCGTTCATCGCGGCGGTTGCGGAGGCCGCTCTCCGTCAGCAGCGGCCCGTGGTCATCGACGACATGAGCAGGCTGTGCGGCGCCCGGGTGCGGCTCGTCCCGGTGTGATCCCGACGCGCCCCCTCGCCCGTTCGGCCCCGCCCCCGTGCGGAGCCCGGGGGCGGCTGGTCTCCTGGCCGGGAACCCTTCCCACGCGTACAGGAGCGACACCATGGCCGTCATCGTCACCGTCGAGATCCCCGGGGGGACCCGGGAGCAGTACGAAGAGGTCATGCGGCAGTTCGAGGGGGTCGACTGGTTCCCGGCGGACGGGCTCGTCGCGCACGCGGCCGGGCCCGACGGGGACGGGGGGTGGAAGGTCGTGGACTTCTGGGACTCCGAGGAGCAGTTCCTCGCCTTCGTGGAGCGGGCGCGGCCGATCATGGAGCGGGCCGGCATCTCGTCGATGCTGCCGACGGTGCAGCAGGCCGTGAACGTCATCCTGCGCTGACGGCGCACGCGGGACCGTCGAAAACCCTTTGCGGCGGACGGGTGCCGAGGACCAGGCTCTTCGTCCATGACCAGTCACCCCTCCTCCCCGCCCTCCGTCGCGGACCTCTCCGTCGCGGACCTGTTCGCCGCCGACGGGCGACTCAAGGCGATCCCGCGCCGGGCCGCCCGCCGCGAGGCGCTGCTCGCGCACCTCGCCGCGACCCTCTTCGAGGACGGCCGGACCTACCGCGAGCCCGAGGTCAACGAGGCGCTGAAGGGCGTGCACGAGGACTTCCCGGCCCTGCGCCGCTACCTCGTGACCGGCGGCTTCCTCTCCCGTACGGAGGACGGCGCCGCCTACCGCCGACAGCAGCGGGCCGGCACCCCGGGAGGCGCGATCCCCGCCGTCGCGTGACGGCGGACGCGGTGGTGGCCGGCCTGCTCGCCGGCTACGGCATCGCGATCCCGGTCGGCGCGGTCGGCGCCCACCTGGTGGCGGTCGCGGCCCGTTCCCCGTGGCGTACGGGCGCGGGCGCGGCGCTCGGCGTCGCCACCGCCGACGGGCTGTACGCCCTGCTCGCCGTCCTCGGCGGCACGGCCCTCGTCCCCCTCCTCGCCCCGGTGGCGACCCCGCTGCGCCTGGGCTCGGCCCTGGTCCTCGTCGCCCTCGCGACGCACTCCGCGCGGAGTGCCGTACGGGCGTACCGAAGCGGTACGGCCCCGGGACGGGCGCTCCGGGCCGCTCCCCGGCGCGCGTTCCTCGCCTTCCTGGGGATCACGGTCCTCAACCCCCTGACCGTGCTCTACTTCACCGCCCTCGTCCTCGGCGGCCGCCCGGCGACGGGCCCGGCCGAAGCGACCGCCTTCGTCCTCGCCGCCTTCGCCGCCTCCGCGAGCTGGCAACTCCTCCTGGCCGGCACGGGCACCCTCCTGGGCCGCGCCGTCACGGGCCCCCGAGGCCGCCTGGCGACGGCCCTCGCGTCGAGCGCGCTGATCGTGGCGCTGGCGGTGGGGGTGGTGGTCTGAGGGCGGGGCGTGAGCGGTCCGGCCGGTCAGCGGTTCCGTCGTGTCCCCGAGGTCAGGGCCGCCGCTCCCGCCAGTGCCACGAGCGCCCCCGCCGCCAGGAGGCCGCCGCGCGAGCGCCAGGACAGGACCGAGCCGACCGAGAGGGCCGAGCCGACCGATCCGGCGCTCGCCCAGGAGCCGATCGAGGCGAACGAGTGGGCGGAGCCGACCGATCCGACGGAGAGGAAGGAGCCCACCGAGCCGATGGAGAGCATCGAGCCCACGGAACCGATGGAGAGGAACGAGCCCCGGGACCAGAGGGAGAGGGACGAGGTCCCCGGACGGGAGCAGGGGTGAGAGGCCATGGGGCGATCCTAGGGACGCACCGGGAAGACCGCTCCCCGAACGCGCCTCGTCGCGAAAGCCCCCACCCCGAAGGTCCTTTGACCGGGCGAACGCGCCGGGTTACGTTGCCGGTACAGCCCGAAAGGCCCTGACCAGGCCGTTTCCGGGGCTGTACGTCGACCTGCGTACGGGGAGTGGAAGCGGATGCGCGCGGAAGAAGGAAGCGTCCCGGTGGCGGCACCGGAGGACGGTACGGCGGGGGGCGGTGCGCCGGAGAGCGGCACGGCGGACGCGGAGAAGCCGAGCTGGTACCTGACGAGTCTGCTCGTCGCGATCGTGTGCGCCGTGCTGAGGTTCGGCGGGGTCTGGTCCTGGTGGGCCCTCCTGTGGGCCCCGCTGCTCCTGTTCACCGTCGCGCTCGGGGTCCACGACTGGCGTCTCATGGCCCGCCACCGCCCACGCCTCGGCGCCTACGAATGGTTCGTGCTCGTCACCGCCCACCTCGGCGTCGCCGTCGCGGTCGCACGGATCGTCACGGGGTAGTACGCCCACGGGGCCGGGGCCGTCCGCTCCCGGACGGCCCCGGCCCCAAGCCCCGCACCCGTACGACACCCCCGTCCCTCAGCCCTCCGCCGCCCTGAACCCCCGCAGCCGCAGGCTGTTGCCGACCACGAAGACCGACGAGAAGGCCATGGCCGCGCCCGCGATCATCGGGTTGAGCAGGCCGGCCGCGGCGAGCGGCAGCGCCGCCACGTTGTAGGCGAAGGCCCAGAAGAGGTTCGAGCGGATCGTGCCGAGGGTCCGGCGGGAGAGCCGGATCGCGTCGGCCGCCGCCCGCAGGTCCCCCCGTACGAGGGTCAGGTCGCCGGCCTCGATGGCGGCGTCCGTGCCCGTGCCCATCGCCAGGCCCAGATCGGCCTGGGCGAGCGCGGCGGCGTCGTTCACGCCGTCGCCGACCATCGCGACCGAACGGCCCTCCGCCTGGAGGCGCTTGACGACGTCCACCTTGTCCTGCGGCATGACCTCCGCGATCACCTCCTCGATGCCGACCTCGGCGGCGACCGCCTCCGCGACCGCCCGGTTGTCGCCGGTGAGCAGGATCGGGGTGAGGCCGAGCCCGCGCAGCCGCCGGATCGCCTCGGCGCTGGTGTCCTTGACGGCGTCCGCGACCTCCAGGACCGCGCGCGCCTCCCCGTCCCAGGCGACGGCGACGGCGGTCCGCCCCGCCGCCTCGGCCGCGTCCTTCGCGGACTTGAGGCCGGCCGGGAGGGCCATCGCCCACTCCTCCAGGAGCTTTTCGCGGCCGACGAGGACCGCGTGGCCCTCGACCACGCCCTGCACGCCGAGGCCGGGGACGTTCGCGAAGTCCTCGGGGACGGGCAGGGTGCCGACCCGGTCGGCCGCGCCGGTGGCGACCGCCCGGGCGATCGGGTGCTCGGAGGAGTGCTCCAGGGCGCCCGCGAGCCGCAGCGCGTCCTTCTCGTCCACGTCGTCGGCGGTGTGGACCGCGAGGAGGGTCATCCGGCCGGTGGTGACGGTGCCGGTCTTGTCCAGGACGATCGTGTCGACCCGGCGGGTGGTCTCCAGGACCTCGGGGCCCTTGATGAGGATGCCGAGCTGCGCGCCGCGCCCGGTGCCGACCATGAGGGCGGTCGGGGTGGCCAGGCCCAGGGCGCACGGGCAGGCGATGATCAGGACGGCGACGGCGGCGGTGAACGCGGCGGTGAGGCCCTGTCCGCTGCCGAGCCAGAAGCCGAGGGTGCCGAGGGCGAGCGCGATGACGACCGGCACGAAGACGGCCGAGATGCGGTCGGCGAGGCGCTGGGCGGCGGCCTTGCCGTTCTGCGCGTCCTCGACCAGCTTCGCCATCCGGGCGAGCTGGGTGTCGGAGCCGACGCGGGTGGCCTCGACCACGAGCCGGCCGCCGGCGTTCAGGGTGGCGCCGGTGACGGCGTCCCCGACGCCGACCTCGACCGGGACGGACTCCCCGGTGAGCATGGAGGCGTCCACGGCGGACGAGCCCTCGACCACGGTCCCGTCGGTGGCGATCTTCTCGCCGGGCCGGACCAGGAAGCGGTCCCCGACGCGGAGTCCGGCGATCGGTACGGTGACCTCCCGGCCGTCCTTCAGGACGGTGACCTCCTTGGCGCCCAGCCGCATCAGGGCCTTGAGCGCGGCGCCCGCCTTCCGCTTGGAGCGGGCCTCGAAGTACCGGCCGGCCAGGATGAAGGCGGTGACGCCGGCGGCGGCCTCCAGGTAGATGTTCCCGGCGCCGTCGGTGCGGGCGATCGTGAACTCGAAGGGGTGCGTCATGCCGGGCATGCCGGCGGTGCCGAAGAACAGCGCCCACAGCGACCACAGGAACGCGGCGCCCGTACCGACCGAGATCAGGGTGTCCATGGTGGCCGCGCCGTGCCTGGCGTTGGTCCAGGCGGCCTTGTGGAAGGGCCAGGCGGCGTAGACGACGACCGGCGCGGCGAGCGTGAGGCTCAGCCACTGCCAGTACTGGAACTGGAGGGCCGGCACCATCGCCATGGCGACGACGGGGACGGCGAGGACGACGGCGGTGACGAGCCGCTGCCGGAGGGGGCGCAGCTCCTCGTCGGCCCGCTCCTCGTCGGCGTCGACGGCGTCGGCGGCCTCGTCCCTCGGGGGTTCGGGTTCGGCGGCGGTGTAGCCGGTGGCCTCGACGGTGGCGATGAGGTCGCCGACACCGACGCCCGCGCCCGCGTCGAAGGTGACCTTCGCCTTCTCGGTGGCGTAGTTGACGGTGGCCTCGACCCCGTCCATGCGGTTGAGCTTCTTCTCGATGCGGGCCGCGCACGAGGCGCAGGTCATGCCGCCGATGGCGAGCTCGACCTGAGCCGTGCCGGATGTCGTCGTTGCCATGGACTCTGCTCCTCGTGGGGTACGGGACGGGGTGCGGGGGTGGTCGGGTGCGGGTCCGGGGCCCGGGCGGGGCGGCGGGGTCCGGGCCCCGGGTGGACCGGGGCCGGTCAGGCGCGGCCGGTCAGCTCGTAGCCCGCGTCGTCGACGGCCGCGGCGATCGCGGCGTCGTCGGGCGCGCCGCCGGTGGTCACGGTCACCAGGCCGCCGGCGACGTCGACGTCCACGGAGACGACGCCGGGGAGCGCGCCGACGGCGCCCGTGATCGCGGTGCGGCAGTGGCCGCAGGTCATGCCGGAGACGGCGTAGGCGGTCGTGGTGTCGGTGACGGTGACCGTCTCGGCGACGGCGACGGCCGTGCCGCCCGCGCTCTCCGCGCCGGTCGAGCAGCTGTGGTCGGGGGTGCAGCAGGAGCCCATGGCTTTCTCCTCTGTCTCTGTCGTCCTCTGGCGTTTTCTGTCATGGATACCCTAGGGGGGTACCCGTTCCTGTCTCCATGTATACCCCCCTCCCGTATCCAAGGCAAGCGGATCGCGGGTTTGATTTGATACCCCCCGGGGGTATGGTGAAGTGCATAGGGCGGTCCGGTGCGCGACTGCCCGCGCCATCCACGGACGACCTGGACCCATGGGAGAACAGTCATGAACACCGGTGTGAGGATCGCCGCCTTTGCCGCGGCGCTCGCCGCGACCTTCGGGGCCGCGTACGGGGTCGGTGCGACCGTCGGCCCCTTCGACGCCCCCGCGAAGACCCCGGTGGTCGACGAGCGCACGGGTCACGAGGGCGGAGGGCACGCGGACCGGGAGGGGGCGGCGGGCATGTGAACCGGGGGGCGGCGGGCGTGTGGGCCGGAGGGTGCGGAGGCGCGGACGGCGTCCCCCGCGGTACGGTCGGCCCCCGCGGTACGGGCGGCCGGTTCCGGGGTACCCGTTTCCGCAGATGGTGAGGCCGAGCACGGTGCGGGCGGCCACGAGCACGGCTAGGCTGGTCATTGGACTAGACCTATAGCCGTCATTCATGGAGGAATGGGCTTCGATGAGCAACCGTGCAGTTCTTGAGGTGATCGCCCTCGACGAGCAGGACGCGGTCGCCGCCCAGACCGGCGGCGCCGACCGGCTCGAACTCGTCACCGACATGGCGGCGGACGGGCTCACCCCGTCCGGGGCCGGCTTCGCCGCGATCCGTGCCGCCGTCGACATCCCGCTGCGCGTGATGCTCCGGCTCGCCGACGGTTTCTCGGCCGGCGGTCCCGAGGGCGTCGACGCCCTCGTGGCGCGCGCCGCCGACCTCCGGGAGGCGGGCGCGGACGAGTTCGTCCTCGGCTTCCTCACCCCCGACGGCGCGCCGGACCTGGTCGCCGTCGAGCGGCTGATCGCCGTCCTCGACGGCTGCCGCTGGACCTTCCACCGGGCGATCGACCGCGCCGCCGACCGCGACGGCCTGCGCAAGAGCCTCGCGGACCTGCCGGGCCTGGACACCTACCTCACGGCCGGCTCCGCCACCGGCGTCGACGACGGCCTCGCCACCCTCAAGGCCGAGGCCGCCCGCACGGGCGAGCCCGGCTACGAGGCCCGCATCCTCGTCGGCGGCGGCCTCCGCCTCGACCACCTCCCCGAACTGCGCGCGGCCGGCCTCGACGCCTTCCACATCGGCGGCGCGGCCCGCCCCGAGGGCTGGACGGCCCCGGTCTCGGCGGCCGCGGTCCGCACGTGGCGCGAGGCGGTGGACGCGCCGCTGGAGTCCTGACGGGGGAGCCCTGACGGGCCGGTGCGTGGTCGTCGTACCCCTCGTCAGGAACGCCCCGCCGCCCGCTCCCGCCAGGCGCGTTCGAACTGGCGGGTCAGCGACGGGTAGACGATCAGGTACCGGAACGGCGCGATCAGGGACATGTACAGCCTCCCGAACCGCCCGTTGGCCTTCACCAGGACCGCCATCCGCAGCTCGTGGTCGCCGTCCGCCGCCTCGACCCACCCCAGGTGCATGACGGTGTGGACGGTCCTGTTCGCGAGCTCGCGGGCGCACTCGTCGGGAAGCTCGTACAGCGGGGTGAACGGGCTGCCGCCGGGCTCGGACCCCACCGTCCCGGTCAGCTCCTCCGGCATCCGCTCGCGCAGCGACCGCACCCGCGTCCCCAGGCCCGCCCGCGGATCGTCCCAGCCCAGCAGGGCGCCCAGCTTCCACCGCACCGAGAACAGGAACCGGGCCGGCGCCGACTGCCGCGAGAACCCGCCGTCCTCCACCATCGCGGCGAGCATCACGGGGAAGTCGTCGGGACCGGCGCCGGGCGTGCGGTAGGACCAGACGTCCTCGACCGCGAAGTCGTGGGCGTACGCGTGGATCCGCCACGGCCGCCGGGTGTGCTCCGAGACAGGAAGCTTCATGAGCCTGTACCGCCCTTCCCCTGGTGCGCGCTTTATACGCTGGCGTACAAAAGTCACGTACGACAACCATGCCAGGCCGGATGTACGGATGCGTATATTCGGCCGACGAGTGAGGTGGAACACACCGTGGGAGCTGCGCGCACACCCCGTGACCGCTGGGTCGAGGAGGGCCTGCGGGCCCTCGCCGACGGCGGCCCCGACGCCGTCAGGGTCGAGGCCCTCGCCAAGCGACTCGGCGTCACCAAGGGCGGTTTCTACGGGTACTTCGCCGACCGAGACGCCCTCCTCGGGGCCATGCTCGACACCTGGGAGCGGGAGGCCACCGACGAGGTGATCGACCGCGTCGCCCGCGCCGACGGCGACGCCAGGGAGCGGATCACCCTCGCCGGCATGCTCACCTTCTCCGGCGACCGGCTGCGCCCCATCGACCTCGCGGTCCGCGACTGGGCCCGCCGCGACGGGGCCGTCGCCGAGCGCCTGCGCCGGGTCGACAACCGGCGCATGGAGCTGCTGCGCGAGATGATCGGCAGCTTCTGCTCCGACCCCGACGAGGTCGAGGCCCGCAGCCTCGTCGCCTTCTGCGTCGCGATCGGCCACCACTTCCTCGCCGCCGACCACGAGGGACGCACCCGCCTCGAAGTCCTCGTCCGCGCGGGCGACTTGATCCTCGACCGACCACGGGAACGCACGGAAGCCACCCCGCCCCCGTCGCACACGGAAGCCCCCTCACCGCACGCGGAAAACCCTTCGTCCCCGCCGCACGCGGACAACTAGCCTCGCCCGCATGCCCGCTTCCCCCACCATGGATCCCGCCATCGACCCCGCCCTCGTCCGGCGTCTGATCGCCGCCCAGTTCCCCGAATGGGCCGGCCTGCCCGTGCGGGCCGTGGACTCGGCGGGGACGGACAACGCCATGTACCGGCTCGGCGACGACCTCGCCGTACGCCTGCCGAAGGCCGAGTGGACCGAGGGGCAGGCCGAGAAGGAGCGGTACTGGCTGCCGCGTCTCGCCCCGCACCTGACGCTCCCCGTCCCCGAGCCCGTCGGACACGGCGTGCCGGGGGAGGGCTTCGAGCGGCCCTGGACGGTCTACCGGTGGCTCGACGGGGACGACGCGTACGACGCCCCGATCACCGATCTCGCCCACGCCGCAGTCGAGTTGGGCCGCTTCGGCGTCTCCCTGCGCGCGGCGGACGCGACCGGCGGCCCGAGGTCCTTCCGGGGCGGCCCGGTCACCGACTGGGAGAAGGGCGCCATGGCCCCGGCGATCGCGGCCCTCGGCGCGGACGGCACGCTCGCCGCCGCCGCCGTCACCGAGGCCTGGGAGGCGGTGCTCCGGCTCCCGCGGTGGCGGGGCGCACCCGTCTGGGTCCACGCCGACCTGCTCCCCGGCAACCTCCTCACCCGCGACGGGCGCCTGCACGCCGTCATCGACTTCGGCGGCCTCGGCACGGGCGACCCGGCCTGCGACATGATGGCCGCCTGGTCGCTCCTCACCGCCGACACCCGCCCCCTCTTCCGCGAGGCCTCCCGCGTCGACGACGCCACCTGGGCCCGCGGCCGGGGCTGGGCCCTGTGCTGGGGCGTCGTCACCGAGGCGTACTACCGGGAGAAGAACCCGGTCCTGGCGTCCGTCGCCCACCGCACCCACGTCGAGGCCTTGGCGGACTTCCCCTGAGGGGCGGTCACACTGCCCCCAACTGCTCCGGCACCGGCGCGGAGTGGACGACCGTCAGCCCCGACACCGCACGCGTCAGCGCCACGTACAACCGGCGCAGACCCGTCCGCTCGTCGGGCTCGCCGTCCACGACCGCCGCCGGCTCGTCCAGGACCACGTAGTCGTACTCCAGACCCTTCGCGAGCGACGCCGGGACCAGCGTCAGCCGGGACTCGGCCGTCGTCTCCTCACCGGGCGAGAGGTACGTGAGCCCCGCCGCCGCCAACGCCTCCGCGAGCGGCGCGATCCGCGCGTCGGCGGCGATCAGGCCGATCGAGCCCTCGTGGCCCAGCGCCTCGACGCAGGCCGCGACGACGTCCGCGTCCAGGTCCTCCGCGCGACTGGACCGGACCGCGAGCGAACCGGGGTTCTCCCGCACCGACTCCACCGGCGCGAGCCCCGGTGACATGTGCGGAAGCAGCCGCGAGGCGTACGCGATGACCTCGCGCGGCACGCGGAAGCCGGCCGTCAGCTCCTCGACCACCGCCTCCGGCTTCCCCAGGTGCCCGAGCGCCTGCGCCCAGCTCCCCGTCGCCCACGGCGTCGTCCCCTGCGCCAGGTCGCCCAGGACGGTCGCCGAACCGGTCGTGCAGCGCCGCCCCACCGCCCGGTACTGCATCGGGGACAGGTCCTGCGCCTCGTCCAGGACCACGTGCCCGAGCGAGTGCGTCCGCTCCACCAGGTCCTTCGCCTCGTCCACGAGCACCGCGTCCGCCGCCGACCACTTCGCCGTCTTCACGCTCCGGGCCGGCTTGTCCCACAGCAGCAGCTTCTGCTCGTCCTCCGTCAGCACCCCCTCGGCGTGCTCGGCCAGGAAGCCGGCATCGCTCAGCAGCCGCAGCACCAGCTTCGCCGGGTCCACCGGCGGCCAGCACTCCTTCACGACCGCCTTCACCGCCGCGTTCCGCGCGACCGCGTTCTGCACCCGGTCGTCCGGCGCCTCGCCCGCCTGCTCCATCCGGACGAGCACGGCGTGCGCGATCCGCTGCGGAAGCGCCTCGCGGGCCGCCCCGTACCGGATGTCCCGGTCGAGCAGCTCCCGCACCATCTCCTCGATCTCGTACGCCGGGACCCGCCAGCGGCGCGAGCCGCGCACCACCATCAGGGACTCCTCCGGCAGCCTCACGTGCGAGCGGACCGCCCGCCGCAGCACCTCCGCCATCCGGGCGTCGCCCTTCACGACCGCCGTCGCCGCCGCGTCGGTGCCGCGCACCTCGACGTGCGCCACGAGGTCGTCCACCGTCGCCTGCTTGACCTCCAACTCGCCGAGTGCGGGCAGTACTTGCTCGATGTACTGGAGGAAGGAACGGTTCGGCCCGACGACCAGCGTCCCGGTGCGGGCCAGCCGCTCCCGGTGCGCGTAGAGCAGGTACGCGACACGGTGCAGGCCCACGGCCGTCTTGCCGGTCCCGGGCCCTCCCTGTACGCACACCGACCCCGACAGGTCGGACCGGACGATCTCGTCCTGCTCGGGCTGGATCGTCGCCACGATGTCCCGCATGGGACCCACGCGCGGCCGCTCGATCTCCGCCTGGAGCAGCCGGCTGGTGCGCTCCAGCTCCTCGGGGTCGGACAGGTGCTCGTCCTCGTACGCGGTGAGCTCGCCGCCCGTGTAGCCGAAGCGGCGCCGCAGCCCCACGTCCTGCGGGTCCTTGCGCGAGGCCCGGTAGAACGGCTGCGACACCGGGGCGCGCCAGTCGATCACCATCGGATCGCCGTCGGCGTCGTGCACGTGCCGCCGCCCGATGTAGAACCGTTGCCCCTCCTGCGTGGTGTGCAGGTAGTCGAGCCGCCCGAAGAACAGCGGCGTCCCGGCCAGGTCGGCCAGCGCCTTGATCCGGTCCTCGATCTGCCGCTCCAGGACGACCGCGTTCACCCAGTTCGCGGTGACGTCCTTGATGTCGAGCGCCTGCACGTCCTCGCGCATCGCGCGCAGGGCGGCACGGGAGGCGGCCAGATGGGCGCGCTCGCGCGCGAGCGGATCGTCGGCGGACGGCGGCTGGTCGACTTCGGGTACGGACACGGACACGGCGGAGCCTCCGGGACGGATACACGGACACGGCGAAGTGGCCGCCGGTTTCCGACCGGGCGGCGGCTCTCCACGGAGGGAGGCGGGGAAGCTGGCGAGTGTAGACCCTGGGCGGGGCGCGGTGCGAACGGATTCCGCCGGGATCCACCCCGTAGGGGACGGGGTAGACCTCACGTCGGACCCCGGCCCCGCCCCGGCTCGACCCTCAGGCCGATGTGTTCGCAATGTCCGGATTGCATCATGGAAACATGTCCGCGACGACCTTCACCCTCGTGACCACCGCCCCCCGCCTCCACCGCGTGGGCCTCGCCCTCCGCGCGATACGCGCCTTCGGCGGCGCCGCGGCCGGCGTCGTCCTCCTCGGCGACTACGGCCCGCCGGAGGCGGGGGTGAGAGACCCCCGCCCGAGGTACGCGCCCGAGCGCACGTCCACCTGAGGACGCGCCCTGCCGCGTGGCCCGCTCCGAGCAGGGGCCTGCCGAGTGCCCCTTCCGAGGTGCCCCGCTCTGAGTACGCGCCCCGCCCGGCTGAGTACCGCGACGCCTGGCGCCACCCCGGCGCCCCTTGATGTGATCGGCCCATGACGACGCCGACGACCCCCGCAGCCGACCTCCCCGCCCCCACCGACCTCCCCGGCCCCACCGCTCCCGACCCCACCGCCCCGAACACCCGCGCCCTCCGCGTCCTCGCGCTCTGCGGGTTCCTCCTCCTCGCCGGGTGCCTGGTGCTCACCGCCGTTCTCGGGCTCGTCGACGCCGTCGAGGGCGACGGCGTGGGCGGCGGCCTCCTCACGGCCGGCCTCTGGTCCCTGGCCCTCGGCGCCGCCGCGGGCACGGCCGCCCTCGCCGTGCCCCGCCGCGCGCTCGTCGCCGCCCAGTACGCCCTGGCCTTCGCGGCCCCGGTCCTCGCCGCCCTGGACTGAGCGGCGCGCTACGGCGCCAGCAGCTCGTCCGCGTCCACGATCCGGTACGCGTACCCCTGCTCCGCCAGGAACCGCTGCCGGTGCGCCGCGAAGTCCTGGTCGATGGTGTCCCGGGCGACCACCGAGTAGAAGTGCGCCTGGTGGCCGTCGGCCTTCGGCCGCAGCACCCGGCCCAGGCGCTGGGCCTCCTCCTGCCGGGAGCCGAAGGTGCCGGACACCTGGATGGCGACCGTCGCCTCGGGCAGGTCGATCGAGAAGTTCGCGACCTTCGAGACGACGAGCACGCTGATCTCGCCGGTGCGGAAGGCGTCGAAGAGCCGCTCCCGTTCCTTGTTCGAGGTCTCGCCCTTGATGACCGGCGCGTCGAGGTGCTCGCCCAGCTCGTCCAGCTGGTCGATGTACTGCCCGATGACGAGGGTCTGCTGCCCGGCGAACTTCCTCACCAGCGCCTCCGTCACCTTCCGCTTCGTCGCCGTCGTCGCGCAGAAGCGGTACTTCTCCTCCGGCTCGGCCGTCGCGTACGCGAGCCGCTCCGAGTCGGTGAGGTTCACCCGGACCTCGACGCAGTCGGCGGGCGCGATGTACCCCTGCGCCTCGATCTCCTTCCACGGCGCGTCGAACCGCTTGGGCCCGATCAGCGAGAACACGTCCGACTCGCGCCCGTCCTCGCGCACGAGGGTGGCGGTGAGGCCGAGGCGGCGGCGGGCCTGGAGGTCGGCGGTGAACTTGAAGACGGGCGCGGGCAGCAGGTGCACCTCGTCGTAGACGATGAGGCCCCAGTCGCGGGAGTCGAACAGCTCCAGGTGCGGATAGACGCCCTTCCGGCGGGTGGTGAGCACCTGGTAGGTGGCGATGGTGACGGGCCGGATCTCCTTCTTCGTCCCGCTGTACTCGCCGATCTCGTCCTCGGTGAGCGAGGTCCGCTTCACCAGCTCGTGCTTCCACTGCCGGGCGGAGACGGTGTTGGTCACCAGGATCAGGGTCGTGGCCTTCGCCTCGGCCATCGCCCCGGCGCCGACCAGCGTCTTGCCCGCGCCGCAGGGCAGCACGACGACGCCGGAACCGCCGTGCCAGAAGCCCTCCACGGCCTGCTTCTGGTACGGCCGCAGGCTCCAGCCGTCCTCGGCGAGGTCGATCCGGTGCGCCTCCCCGTCCACGTACCCGGCGAGGTCCTCGGCCGGCCAGCCCAGCTTCAGCAGGGTCTGCTTGATCTGCCCGCGCTCGGAGGGGTGCACGGCCACGGTGTCCGGGTCGATCCGCTCCCCGACCAGCGGCTGCACCTTCTTCGACCGGAGGATCTCCTCCAGGACGGGCCGGTCGGTGGTGGTGAGCACGAGCCCGTGCACGGGGTGCTTGGAGAGCGTCAGCCGCCCGTACCGGTCCATCGTCTCGGCGACGTCCACGAGCAGCGCGTGCGGCACGGGGTAGCGCGAGTACTCCACGAGCGCGTCCACGACCTGCTCGGCGTCGTGCCCGGCGGCCCGCGCGTTCCACAGCCCGAGCGGCGTCACGCGATACGTGTGGATGTGCTCCGGCGCCCGCTCCAGCTCCGCGAAGGGCGCGATGGCCCGCCGACACGCCTCGGCCAGCTCGTGGTCGACCTCCAGGAGCAGCGTCTTGTCGCTCTGGACGATCAGTGGTCCGTTCACGCGCGATCAGATCCTTCCCGGGCCGCTCCGACGACGGCCAATCCTCCAGTCTGCCTGATGCGGGGCCGATGTCGGCAGGGGCTGCCACACTGGGGGCACCGGTTTCCGCGCGAGGGAGGTGGCGAGAGATGGGCGTGGCTCACGATCCGCATTACGGGCCTTGGACGATAGAGGAGGTCCTGGCTCTGGGGGAGGACCGTGGTGAGCGTCGCGAATTGATGGGGGAAGCACTCTTGATGTCACCGGCTCCGGGATTCCTGCACCAGCGGGCCTCGTCGCGGCTGTGGAACCTGCTCGACTCCGCGGTCCAGGCGGCCGGCGCGTCCGCCGAAGTGCTCGAAGCCGTGAACGTGGTCCTTCCCGACGGACTGTTCATCCCCGACATCGTGGTGGTCGATGCCGCTGCCGCCGCCGAGAACCCGGTGACGTGCGACGCCGACGCCGTGCTCCTCGTCGTCGAGATCGTCTCCCCGTCGTCCTCCGGCCGCCGTACGGACCGGCTGCTCAAACCGCCGTACTACGCGGAGGCCGGCATCGAACACCTGTGGCGCCTGGAGCTGGAGCCCGTGCCCGCGCTCGTCGTCTCCGAGCTGCGGGACGGCCACTACGTGGAGCGGCTCGTCGCCGAGGCCGGACGCGAGACGGCCGTGGAGGCGCCGTTCCCGCTGAAGCTCGACCCCGGAGCCCTGGTGGCCCCGCGCCGTTGAGGGCGGGGCCCGGACCCGTCACACCTGGTCGTCCGCCAGTTCCGCCACCCCCGTGATCCGGTGCAGCGGATACGTGCGCATCTCGTCGGCCGTGTGGTCGTAGCCCGTCACGAAGCCGCCCTCCACGCGGACCGGGGCGATGACGCGCTGGCTCGCCGCGCCGTCCGCGTTCACGTAGCCGATCCAGACCGCCGAGCCGGTCATCGCGGCCGCCTGGACGGTCGCCAGGGTCTCCGCGGACGAGGTCCGGGGGAGCGAACCGGCCGGCGTCGGGGCCGACGGCTCCCGGCGGACCGCCGTCGCCGCCCGGTCGCCCGCCCGGATCGCCTTCACCGCCGCGTGCAGGAGGGTCGCGTCCGGGGCGGGCGGCCCCTCCGGGACGGGCACGGGGGCCGTACGCGCGGGCGTGCGGTACGCGTCGGCGCGCGTGACCAGGACGTCCCCCTCCGCCGACTCGGCCGCCGGGGCGTACCCCATCGCCCGCAGCCCGTCGAGCAGCGCCGCCGGGTCCGTCTGCGCGGCGAGCACGGTCGGCGCCAGGCGCCGCAGACCCAGCGCGGCCGAGCGCCGGTCGGCCAGGATCTCGCCGAGGACGGTGTCGTCGTCGCAGCGCACGTACGCGGACGCCGCCCCCACCCGCAGGTGCCCGTGGCGCCGGGCCACGTCGTCCACCAGGTACGCGAGCGGCTGCGGCACCGGCGTGCGGGAGTGCGCGGCGAGGAAGTCGTGCAGGTCGGACGCGGTCAGCCCGGAGTCGAGCGCCCGCCGTACGGAACCGGGCGTGAACCGGTACACCGTTGCGCCACCCTTCGACTCCACGTCCGCGAGGACCGCGAGCGCGTCCGCCAGGGGCCGCCGCAGCGGCCCGGGCGCGACCGCCGTCAGGTCGGCCTGGAGCAGCACGTGGTCGACGGCCTCCGGCAGCAGCGGCGCCAGCAGCGTCGCCGCCCGCTCGGCGGCCACCGACTCCTCGACCCCGCCGCCCTCGTCGGCCGGCGACGCGGCCTCGGCCAGCGGCAGGTTGAGCAGCGCCCGCGCCGGGGCCGACAGGGCGCCCCGGCCGGTGAGCCCGAGCAGTTCGGCCTCCGCGAGCGCCCAGCGCGCGAGCCGGGACCGCAGGTCGTCGGGGAGGGCGGGGCCGGCGCCCTCGGCACCGGAGCCCGCGGGACCGGCAGTACCCGCCCCCCGCAGCGGCCGCTCCCACCGCAGCCGTGCGAACAGCGTCTCCGGGTCGGCCGCCGCGCCCGGCGGCAGCGTCGCCAGGAGGCCGAGCACCCGGTGCCGGACCTCGGGCGCGGCCGCCCGGTCCAGGTCCGGGCCGAGCGCCGAGAGCGCGCGCCCCTTCGCGTCCTGCCCGCCGACCAGGCCCGACGTGCGGGTCGAGGCGAGCCAGGGCGTGACGAGCCGGGCCCAGCGCTCGGCGGGCGGCAGGTCCAGCCAGTCGTCGTAGGCGGGCGTCGGCGCGTACCGCTCGTCCGCCTCCCCGTCCGAGGCGAGCAGCCCCGCCCCGTGGCAGAGCTCCAGCCAGAAGGCCGCGACCTGCTCCGTCACGTCCAGGGCGGCGGCGGTCCGTCTGAGGTCCCGTACCGAGAGGCCGCCCGCCCGCAGCACCTGCGGACCCCCCTTGTCCCACGACTTCAGCAACTCCTCGACGGTCGCCAGCGCCGTGTACGCCTGCCCGGCCGCCGCGCCGTCCACCACCTGGGGACGGTGCTCGCGCAGGACGGCCACCTCCGGCGCCGCCGGCTCCGGCGCCCGGTGCGCCCGTCCGCCCCGCAGGTGCAGCGCCACCTCGCGCGGCAGCACCATCGTCCGCGCCGACACGGGGAGCAGCAGGCCCCGGTCGCGCAGCCAGCGCACGGGCGGGGCCGGGTTCGCCGTCACCTCGCCGTACGGCGGCCCCCACACGAGCCGGTCCAGGACCGCCAGCGCCTCCGGCGGCGCCCCGTCGAGGAGCGCGCCCATCCGGGCCCGGTCGGTGAAGAGCCCGGTCAGGGCCGCCACCGCCGACACCGGGTCGTGCGTCGCGGGGAGCCCGGCCGCCGCGATGATCTCCTGCACCCGGCCCGGCGACATCCCGGACGTCGCCTCGGCGACGGTCGGCCCGAGCCCGGTCGGCGAGGGGTGCTGCGGCGACGGCGAGAGCAGCTCCCGCGCGGTCCGTACGAGCCGCAGCCGGTCGTCCTCGCCCCACACGAGCGCCTGCTCGCGCAGCAGCGCCACCGCGCCCGGCAGCGCCGCCTCGATCGCCGGATCGCCCTCGTCGCCGGTGAGCAGGGCGAGGAGTACGGGGTACGGGGCCGGGTCCGGGGCGACGGCGAGCGCCTCGGCCGTCTGGAGCGCGAACCGGTCGAGCCGCTCCAGGGCCCGCACCACCGAGCCCCGCGTCCCGGCGCGGGTCGCCAGCTGCGTCAGGTCGTTCGGTACGGGGTTCAGCAGGTCCGGGCGGGCGCGCAGCAGCGCGGCGAGTCCTTCGTCGCCCCGCGCGCGGAGCGCCTCCGCGAGCGTGCGGGGCGCCGCGGCGCCAGTCCCCTCGGCCACGTGCGCCTCCCGGTCGAGCTCGCCGATCCCCATCCGGACCACGTTAACCGCTGCGCAGGCGCTAACGTCGGGCCGTACCGGGCGAACCGGCCGTGGAGGGACACCGTGGGCATCGAGAGCGACCAGTTGGTCTACGACTACCTGAGCCGGGTCGGCGATCTGGCCCAGCAGCGCCACCTGCCGGCGAGCGACCGCGCGCGGCTCGTCTCGACCCTTCGGAACGAGATCGACCGCCGGCGCGCCACCCACGGCGAGGAGACCCCCGCGGCGGTACGGGGCATCCTCGGCGCCCTGGGCACCCCGGACGAGGTCGTGGACCGCGCGGGGGCGCCGGAGGGCGCCGGGAAACCGGGGGAGACCCGGGACCCGGTGCCGCAGCCGCGCGGGGGCGACACCGGCTCCGCCGTCCGGGCGCCCCGCCCCCGTCCCGCCCCCGACAAGCCCGGAATCCCGGCTCCTCGCCCCGGCGTGTCGGCCCCGGACCGGCCGCTGTTCCACGGCGGGATGGACGGGGGCGCCTTCGACGGCCCGGAGGAACCCGACTGGTGGCGGACGGAGGACGCCGCCGACGGCATCCCCGGCTTCGTCGGCGGGGTCGAGCGCCCGGACCTCTTCCGGCCGCCCGTCCCCGAGGAGGACGAGGAGGAGGCGGAGGGCGGGGCCCCCGCCTCCGGGAAGCGCCGACTGCTCGCCCGGCTCCTGCGCCCGCGCAAGACCGCCCAGGTTTCGGAGCCGGGACCGGCCCCCGAGGTGGAGGCCCCGCCCCGCCCCCGCCTCGCCAGCCCCTTCGTGCTGCTCGCCGCCCTGCTCCTGCTCGGCGGCGCCGTCTTCGGTTCGCTCCTCGCCCTCGCCGCGGGCTGGCTCCTCGCGTACGCCTCCCGCCGGCTGACCCCCGGCGAGGTCAAGGGCGCGGTCCTGGTGATCCCGGGCCTCGCCGCCGGCTCCGGGGCGCTCTGGCTGTGGGGGCGGGTCCAGGGCCGCTGGGGCGACCCGGTGGCCCCGGGCGGGGAGGCGATGGGCGCGGCGGTCGCGGAGACGTGGCCGTGGGTCCTGCGGGGGGCGGCGATCGCGTCGGCCCTGTTCCTGCTGTGGCGCTCCCGCAAGCACTGAACCACCCGGACCCGCCCGTACGAAAACGCCCGCCCGACGCGCCTGAGCAACCTCGGCCCCGTGCCCCCGACGCGCTCGACTCCACGTCCCCGGGGCACCCGGCTCCCCGCTCCTGAGGCGTCTCGGACCCCGTGCGACCTCCGGGGCGCCGACCTCACGGCCCTGGACACCCGCCCCCGCGTCCGAACGCCTGGCCCAGAATGGGCCCATGACCTCGACCCCCGCCTCAGCCCCCGCCCCCGGACACCTCACCGTCGGATTCGACCTCGACCTGACCCTCCTCGACACCCGCCCCGGCATCAGGGCCACCTGGGAGGCGTTCGCCGCCGACACCGGTGTCGCGATCGACGCCGACCTCGTCGTGACCCGCCTCGGGCCGCCGCTGGAGCACGAGATGGCGTACTGGTTCCCGCAGGAGCGCGTCCCGGAGATGGCGGCCCGCTACCGGGCGCTCTACCCGGAGCACGCGATCGAGCCCACCGTCCCGATGCCGGGCGCCGAGGACGCGCTCCGGGCCGTCCGCGAGGCGGGCGGCCGGACGCTCGTCGTCACCGCCAAGAACGGCCCGCACGCCGAGCTGCACTTCGCGCGCCTCGGCATCGAGCCCGACGCGGTCGTCGGCGGCCTGTGGGCCGAGGGCAAGGCGGAGGCCCTGCGCGCCCACGGCGCCCGTGTGTACGTGGGCGACCACACCGGTGACGTCCGGGGCGCCGCCGCGGCGAACGCCCTCTCGGTGGCCGTGGCGACCGGCCCCTGCCCCGCCGAGGAGCTGCGGGAGGCCGGCGCGGACGTGGTCCTGACGGACCTGACGGACTTCCGTGCCTGGTGGGAGGGCTACCTGGCCTGAGCGGACGCGCCCGCGCCCGCCTTGGCCTGGCGCCGCTGGGCCGCGATCGAGCGCATCACACCGGCGCCGGCGACGAGGAACCCGACCCCCATCAGCATGGAGACGGTGTACGCGACGGTGGGGAACGGGTCCGTCCCGAGGAACAGCGGAGCCACGGTGACCAGCGTCGCGACCGCGCCGATCACGAACACGATGCCACCGGCCTTGACGAGGCCGTCACCCGGGGCACTGTCGTCCACCGGCACGGCGGGGGTTTCATCACGCATTCGGCCAGGGTAGTTCCCAGGCCGTAGGAACACATCGGCGACGTCTTGTCACCGGCCCCCGGACCATTAGCCTTGGTGCCGGCGGGTCGGTCGACCCGCTGTTTGCCATCCCCATCGACGAGGACGAGGACGGACGTGCCTACCGGCAAGGTGAAATGGTTCAACAGCGAGAAGGGCTTCGGCTTCCTCTCCCGTGACGACGGCGGCGACGTCTTCGTCCACTCGTCGGTGCTCCCCGCCGGAGTCGAGGCGCTGAAGCCGGGCCAGCGGGTGGAGTTCGGCGTCGTCGCCGGCCAGCGCGGCGACCAGGCGCTGTCCGTCACGATCCTCGACCCCACCCCGTCCGTCGCCGCGGCCCAGCGCCGCAAGCCGGACGAACTCGCGTCCATCGTGCAGGACCTGACGACGCTCCTGGAGAACATCACGCCGATGCTGGAGCGCGGCCGCTACCCGGAGAAGGCGGCGGGCAAGAAGATCGCCGGCCTGCTGCGGGCGGTCGCGGACCAGCTCGACGTCTGACCCGTTTTACGGGAAGGCGAGCGCGTCCGGGCCGAGGGGCGGTACGAGTCCCTCGGCCGCGGCGCGCGTGAGCAGCCCGCGGACCGCCGCGTAGCCGTGCTCGCCGAGGTCGGCCGTGAACTCGTTCACGTACAGGCCGATGTGCTGGTCCGCCACCTTCGGGTCCATCTCCTGCGCGTGCTCCATGACGTACGGCCGGGAGGCGTCCGGGTCGTCCCAGGCCATCCGCACGGACGTACGGGCCGACTCGGCGAGCCGCCGGAGGGTGTCCGCGCCGAGCGAGCGGCGGGCGACGATCGCGCCGAGCGGGATCGGCAGTCCGGTCGTCGTCTCCCAGTGCTCGCCCATGTCGGCGAGCCGGTGCAGCCCGTACTCCTGGTACGTGAAGCGGGCCTC
Source organism: Streptomyces cinereoruber (assembly GCF_009299385.1). Lineage (NCBI taxonomy): Bacteria > Bacillati > Actinomycetota > Actinomycetes > Kitasatosporales > Streptomycetaceae > Streptomyces > Streptomyces cinereoruber. The sequence goes on from NZ_CP023693.1 coordinate 4,344,496, forward strand.
GTGGATGACGAGCCCCGCGTCGACCTTGCCGTCGCGGACGGCGGGCATGATCTCGTGGAACGGCATCACGACCACCTCGCCGACCCCGCCGGGCACGGCCTCGGCCGCCCACAGCCGGAAGAGCAGGTACGCGGTCGAGCGCTCGCTCGGTACGGCGACGGTCCTCCCGGCCAGGTCGGCGCCGGTCCCGGCGTGCCGGGTCAGGACGAGCGGACCGCAGCCCCGGCCCAGGGCGCCGCCGCAGGGCAGCAGGGCGTACTCGTCGAGGATCCAGGGCAGCACGGCGTACGACACCTTGAGGACGTCGTGCGCGTCGGTGCCGCTCTCGGCCCAGCCGTTGGTGACGTCGATGTCGGCGAAGGTCACGTCGAGCCGGGGGGCGTCCGGGACGCGCCCGTGGGCCCAGGCGTCGAAGACGAAGGTGTCGTTCGGACAGGGCGAGTAGGCGATCTTCAGTTTCACGGCGCCTCCACGAAGACGGTTCGGCCGAGGAGCCGGACGGCCCGCCGGAGCGCGTCCAGGGCGTCCCCGATGCGCCAGGCGGCGCGGTCGCGGGGGCCGACGGCGTTCGACACGGCCCGGAGTTCGACGACGGGCACGCCGTACGCGGCGGCGGCCTCGGCGACGCCGAAGCCCTCCATCGCCTCGGCGGCGGCCCCGGGGTGCCGCTCCGCCAGCTCGGCGGCGCGGCGGGCGGTGCCGGTGACGGTGGAGACGGTGAGGACGGGCGCGACGGCGCACGGCAGGCCCTCGGCGGCCAGGGCGGCGGCGATCCGGCCGGTCAGCTCCCCGGGCACGGGGTGGACGGAGCGGCCGAAGCCGAGCGCGTCGACGGCGAGGTACCCGTCGGGGGTCTCCGCCCCGAGGTCGGCGGCGACGATCGCGGACGAGACGACGAGGGACCCGAGGGGGGCGGTCGGCCGGAACCCGCCGGCGATCCCGGCGGAGACGAGCAGGTCGTAGGGACGCTCCCCGGAGGCCCCGCCCGTCAGCGCGGCGTACGCCAGGGCCGTTCCCGTCGCGGCGGCGACGGCCGCGGGGCCGACCCCGCCGACGAGGACGTCGACGCGCGCGCGGTCCCCGTCCGCGTGGCGGCGCAGGGCGAGCCCCCCGGGCAGCGGGACGTGCTCCGGGGCGGCGGTCGTGAGGCCGGCGGTGACGGAGTCCGCCTCCGCCGCCACGGCCGTCACGATCAGGATCCGGTGGACCACCGGCGGATCAGGATTCCTTCTTCAGCTGGAAGTGCCAGACGCCGGTCAGCTTCTTGCCGGTGTTCTCGACGATGGTGACCTGGGTCTGGTCCACGGTCTCGCCGGGCTGGGCGGAGAAGAAGGCGCCGGCCGAAATGGTCCGGTAGGTCTTCTTGTACGGCTCGGCCTCGGCCTGCTCGCCGCCGAGGAAGATCGTCCAGCCGTTGTCGGCGACCTCGGGGTCCACGCCGAAGCGGATCCGGTCGTCGGCCGCGACGGTGATGGTCTTCTCGGCCTTCTTGTTCAGGCACTCCTGGACCTGCGACTCCTTGATGGCGTCGCCGTCGTTGTAGCAGGCGGCCTCGGAGTGGACCGACTCGGTTCCGACCGTCAGGGTCGCGACCGGGGTCGGCTTGTCGCAGGCGGAGAGGACGAGGAGCCCGGCGGAGACGGCCCCGAGGGCGACGGCGGTCCGGCGGCGCGAGCCGGAGAAGAGCGCAACGGTCATGAGCCGAAGGCTATCGGGCCGTCGCTTCCGCGCCACGCGGGGGTACGGCGTGCCGCCCCGGCGTACGAGAAGGGCTGGGCCATCCGTACGGGAAGGCGGGGCCGTCCGTACGGGAAGGGCGGGGCCGTCCGTACGCCGGGAGGCCCCTTTCGCGCCGCCCCGCACCGCCCCGTACCCCTCGCCCGTCACGCCACCCGCGTCTTCGAGCGGTTCTTCGGGCCCTGGCGGCGGCGGGCGGCCGCGAGGAGGCCGCGGACGGCCAGGAGGGCGCCCAGGGCGAGGATCGCGGCGGCGACGGACATGCCGAGGGTGCCGTTCAGGGGGAGCGCGATGCCGATCGCGCCGCCCACCACCCACGCCATCTGCAGGGCGGTCTCGGAGCGCGCGAACGCCGAGGTCCGCACCACCTCCGGCACGTCCCGCTGGATCAGCGCGTCCAGGGACAGCTTCGACAGGGCCTGGGTGAGGCCCGCGACCGCGCCGAGGACGGCGACCATCACGCCGCCGAAGAAGATCGCCGTGCAGATCGCGGTCCCGAGCACGATGCTGATCATCGTGGCGATGATCACCTCGGGGCCGTGGCCCCGGTCCCGTAGCAGCGAGCCGACCGCCGTCCCGCAGGCGTTGCCGACGCCCGCCGCCACGCCCACGATGCCGAGGGAGACGGCGGCGCTCTGCCCGGAGAGCGGGTGCTCGCGCAGCAGGAACGCCAGGAAGAAGATCAGGAAGCCGGACAGCATGCGCTGGGCCGCGTTGGCCGCCAGACCGTGCAGGACGGCCGGGCCGACCGTCCGCAGGCTCGGCTTCTTCTCGCCGTGGGTGAGCAGGTGCGCCCGCCGCTCGCCCTTCGCGGAGTCCACCTTGGGCGGCATCCGCAGCGCCCAGAACACGCCGAGCAGGAACAGCGCGCACGCTCCGTACAGCGGCCAGCCGGGGCCGATCATCTGGAGGCCCGCGCCGACGGGCGCGGCGATCCCGGTGGCGAGCAGCCCGGCCAGGGTGACTCTGGAGTTCGCCTTCACGAGCGAGAAGTCCGGTGGGAGCAGTCGGGGCACGACCGCGCTGCGGACCACCCCGTACGCCTTGGAGGCCACGAGCACGCCGAGCGCGGCCGGGTACAGCTCGATGCCGCCGGTCGCGACGGCCCCGGACATCATGATCGCCAGGACCGCGCGGGTCCCCATCGCGCCCGCCATCGCCGCGCGCCGGCCGTGCGGGATGCGGTCCAGGAGCGGGCCGATCACGGGGGCGAGGAGGGTGAACGGGGCCATGGTGATGGCGAGGTAGAGCGCGACGCGGCCGCGGGCCTCGTCGGTCGGCACGGAGAAGAAGACGGTGGAGGCGAGGGCGACGGTGATCATGACGTCCCCGGCGCCGTTCACGGCGTGCAGCTCGATCAGCTTGCCGAGCCCCGACTCGCCCGCGCCGTGCGCGTGCGTGGCCTTCCGGATGCCCTTCGCGGTGCCGGTGAACGGCAGGTGCAGGGCACGCCCGACCGCCCGGCCCGCTCTCCGGAGCGGCCCGGCGTGATCCTCGGATCGTGCGGGGGACCGTGCGGCTGCCACCCCGTCATAGTGCCCCAAGGTCGGGGGACGAATCGTGACGTGACGCGGGAGACACCCGACCCGCCGGACGCGCCCGCGGCCCGGCGAACGAGCCGGGACCGCACCGGGCCCCGCCCCGGACCCGGCACACACTCCGGGCGTGTCGCCCCCGCCCCGGGACGGGACGCGCGCCGTACGCGGGCGGACGGCTGCCGGGCCCCTGGAGCGGTACGGCTCGGCCGGGGGCGTGCCGCTCCGGGGCCGTACCGTTCCACCCGAAGCCGTACCGCCCCACCGCAGGCGCGCCGCGGACGGGGCCCCTCCCGGGGCGGGCGGAGGGCCTTCCCGGGGCGGGGCGGCGGGCCTCTTGGGGCGGGCAGGTGGGCGGAGGCTCGCGAACGGGGTAGCGTGCGTAACGCGTCACCGGCGGAAGCTCTCGGCCGCGCGCCTCTTCGGCATCCCGCAGAATGGATGGCGTTAGGTGTGCCCGAGACGCGCGAGACACGTCGGGCGCGGACGTCGATGCGGCCCCCCGGTCCGCTCCGCCCGCCGCCCGTTGCTTCGCTCCCGCCTCCCGGCCGGCGCACCTGTGAGACGGCGTAGGAGAGAAGCGATACCTGTGAGTGCTGCGACGACGCGAAGCGGTACCCCGCGTGCCCCGCGAGCCACGCGTACCCCCGACCGCCTGTGCGCCGAGGCGGTGGAACTCGCCCGGGAGGCCGCCGAGGAGGCGGCCGCGCCGGGGATCGTGGGCGCCCACGTGGAGGTCGTCGCGGAGGGCGACCGCGTCGTCACCCACTTCTTCGAGTGCAAGGAGCCCGGCTACCGGGGCTGGCGCTGGGCGGTGACCGTCGCGCGCGCCTCCCGCGCCAAGAACGTCACGCTTGACGAAACCGTCCTGCTGCCCGGCCCCGACTCCCTCCTCGCCCCCGAGTGGGTGCCGTGGAGCGAGCGGCTGCGCCCCGGCGACATGGGCCCGGGCGACCTGCTGCCGACCGAGCAGGACGACCCGCGCCTGGAGCCCGGCTACACCGGCGAGGAGGCGCCGCCGCCGAACTCGGCGGTCTCGGAGGAGCTGTCGGACCACCTCGACGCCGAGGACGCCGAGATCGTGACCCGTACCCCCGTGCGGGGGACGATCGCCGCGGTCGCCGAGGAACTCGGCATGCGCCGTGCCCGGGTCCTGTCCCGCTATGGCCTGCACACGGCCGCGGACCGCTGGGACGAGGCCTTCGGTGCCAAGACCCCGATGGCGCAGGCGGCCCCGGCGACCTGTGAGTCCTGCGCCTTCCTGATGCCGCTCGCCGGCTCCCTGAAGCAGGCGTTCGGCGTCTGCGCCAACGAGTTCTCCCCGGCGGACGGCCGGGTCGTCTCCCTGGCGTACGGCTGCGGGGGCCACTCGGAGGCCGCCGTCATGCCGAAGCCGCCGCGTCCCGCGCCCCCGGTCCACGACTCGACGGCCGTCGACGCCTTCCCCCTGCGCCCCGCCAGGGACTCCGGCTCCACGACGGAACCGGACGAGGTCCTGGAGGACCTGGGCCACTCGTAGGCGGACTCGCGGCGGACCCGGGCCGCTCCCGCGGGGGCGGCTCCCTCCGCCGGGAAGGGCGTGCCCCGCGGCGCGGTACCTTCGGGCCCCGGGCCCTCGGGCCCGGGGAGCGGCACCGTACCGGTCCCGCCCCGAATCACCGCCCCGCAGAGTGGAGTCAGACGTGAGCGTCAGCGTCCGGACGACGGCCGACGGAACCGACCCCTTCGGCACCGCGCGGCTGCGCCGCGGAGTCCTCGACGCCTGGGGGGCCTCGCCCGCCCGGTTCCGCGAGGACGCCAACGCCGAGGAGGACCTCGCCCTCGGCGGCTACCGCGACCGGCTGGTCGTCGAGCTGGCCCAGAACGCCGCCGACGCCGCCCGCCGCGCCGGCGTCACCGGCCGCCTCCGCCTCACCCTGCACCCGGCGGACCGCGAGGGCCCGGCCGTCCTCGCCGCCGCCAACACCGGCGCCCCGCTGGACGCCACGGGCGTCGAGTCGCTGTCCACCCTCCGCGCCTCCGCCAAGCGCGAGCAGGGCGGCGAGGGGGACACGGGGGCCGTGGGCCGCTTCGGCGTCGGCTTCGCCGCCGTCCTCGCCGTGACCGACGAGCCCGCCCTCCTCGGCCGCCACGGCGGCGTCCGCTGGTCCCTCGTCGAGGCCCGCGAACTGGCCGCCGACGCCGCCCGGTACAGCCCCGGCCTCGGCGACGAGCTGCGCCGCCGCGACGGCCACGTGCCGCTGCTGCGCCTGCCGCTGCCCGCCGAGGGCACCGCGCCCGACGGGTACGACACCGTCGTGGTCCTGCCGCTGCGCGACGCGGCCGCCCACGACCTCACCGAGCGGCTGCTCTCCTCGATCGACGACGCCCTGCTGCTCACTCTTCCGGGTCTGTCCGAGGTCGTCGTGGAGACACCCGAAGGTGTACGAACGCTCCGCCGCTCCGAGGCCGACGGCTACGTCCGCATCGAGGACTCCGCGAGCACGGCCGCCGCCGGCCCCACCCGCGGCTCCGCGGACGGCGCACACCGCTGGCGGACCGTCAGCCACGGCGGCCCGCTCGACCCCGAGCTCCTCAGGGACCGCCCGGTCGAGGAGCGCCTGCGCCCCCACTGGTCGGTCACCTGGGCCGTACCCGTGGACGACGAGGGGGCCCCGCGCTACCCGCAGACCACCCCCGTCGTGCACGCCCCGACCCCTACGGACGAGCCCCTGGGCATCCCCGCCCTCCTCATCGCCTCCCTGCCGCTCGACACCGCCCGCCGCCACCCGGCGCCCGGGCCGCTCACCGACTTCCTGGTGCAGCGGGCGGCCGACGCGTACGCCGAACTCCTCGCGGACTGGCGGCCGGTGACGACCGCCGCGCTCGACCTCGTGCCCGGCCCGTTCGGCAAGGGCCCGCTCGACGGGGCGCTGCGCGAGGCGATCCTCGACCGGCTGCCGCGCGTCGGGTTCCTGGCGCCCGCCGTCCCGACCGAGGAGCTGCCCGCGCTCCGCCCGATCGAGGCGGAGGTCGTGGAGGGCGCGGGCGCGGACACCGTGAACGTGCTCGCGGAGGTTTTCCCGACGCTCCTCCCGGCCGGTCTGGAGCGCCGCCCGGAGCTGCGCACGCTCGGCGTCGGCCGGGTGCCGCTGACCGAGGCGATCGACCGCCTGGCCGGGGTGGACCGGCCCGCCGGCTGGTGGTGGCGCCTGTACGACTCCCTCGCGGGCGTCGACCCGGACCGGCTCACCGGCCTGCCGGTGCCGCTGGCGGAGGAGGCCGACGGCCCCCGGTCCCGCACGGCGATCGGCCCCCGCCAGGTCCTGCTGCCGCAGGAGGGCACCCCGCCCGAGCTGGCCCGGCTCGGCCTGAAGGTGGCGCACCCGGACGCGGCCCACCCGCTCCTGGAGAAGCTGGGCGCCCTGCCCGCCACCCCCCGCGCGATCCTGACGACCCATCAGGTGCGGCTCGCGGTCGCGGCCTCCCTCGACGTGGGCGAGATCTGGGACGAGGACGTCGACGCCCTCGACGCGGAGGAGCTGGCCGAGACCGTCCTCACCCTGGTCAGGGACGCGGACCTCGCCCCGGGCGAGGAGCCGTGGCTGGGCGCGCTCGCCCTCCCCGACGAGGACGGCGAACTCGCCCCGGCCAGCGAACTCGTCCTGCCCGGCTCGCCCTTCGCCGCCGTCGTCCGCGAGGACGAGATCGCCTTCGTGGACGCGGACCTGGCCGCCCGCTGGGGCGAGCAGCCCCTCACCGCGTGCGGGGTGCTCGCCACCTTCGCCCTGGTCCGTACGAGCGACCTCGTCCTCGACCCGGACGAGATCGAGCCCCGCGAGGGCGACTACCCGGAGCCGGACGACGCCGGGCTCCTCGACGCGGTCGACGTGTGGTGCGAGGACGTCCTCGACCGGCTCCCGGAGACCCCGGTGCCGCCGGTGGCGACGGAGATCGTCGCCGTACGGGACCTGGACCTGGTCGACGACGACGCCTGGCCGCAGGCGCTCGCCCTGCTCGCCGCACCGCCCCTGAGGGACGCCCTGATCGATCCCGTACGGGTCCTCCTGCCGGACGGCACGACGGAGACCGTCCGCTCGTACACGGCCTGGTGGCTCCGGGACCACCCCGTACTGGACGGGCGCCGCCCGGCCGGACTGCGCGCGGCCGGCACCGACCCCCTCCTGATGGGCCTGTACGACTCCGCCGACGCGACCGGCTTCGAGGACGAGCAGGTCCTGCGGGCCCTCGGCGTCCGCACCTCGGTCCCCGCGCTCCTGGACGAGCCGGGCGGCGCGGCCGAGCTCCTGACCCGCCTGGCGGACCCGGACCGCACGGTGTCGGCCCCGCAGCTGCACGCCCTCTACACGGCCCTCGCGGACCTGGACCCGGAGCAGGTGACCCTCCCGGACGAGCTGCGGGCGGTCGTGGACGGGGTCGTGACCGTGGTCGACGCGGCGGACGCGGTGGTGGCGGACGCCCCGGACCTCCTGCCCCTGACGGCCGGGCTCCCGCTCCTCCCGGTCTCCCCGTCCCGCGCGGTGGACCTGGCCGACCTGTTCCAGGTGCGCCGCCTGAGCGAGACGGTGGAGGCGGAGGTCACGACGACCGGCGAGGAGCACGGCGTCCCGGACGCGGTCACGGCCCTCCTCGGCCCCGCCACCCCCGGCTTCTACGTCGAGCACGAGGAGCTCCGCGCGGGCGGCGTCGAACTCGACTGGCGTCGCACCCCCGACGGCACCGTCCACGCCGCCACCCTCGAAGGCGTCGCCGCCGGCCTCGCCTGGGCCGCCGGCCAGTGGCCCCGCCGCTTCGAGGTCGCGGCCCTCCTGGAGGACCCGACCCGCACGGAGGAACTGTCGCGGGACCGGTGGTTCGACTAGGGGCTGTCCGGCGGACCGTGGCCGGGGCCGCGAGCCCGGCATGATCGGCGAGACACCTCCTAGGGGCCGCCGAGGGAGGCCGTGTGGCAGGGTTCCGGGCATGGACCAGCAGATGGAGGCCCCGGAACTCCGGGCGTTCCTGGAGGCGTTGAACCGCGGCGAGGTACTGACCGGCACCGTCGCGGCGATCGAACGGTTCGGGGTGTTCGTCGCCCTGGACGACGGGCCCGGCCACCCGGTCTTCCCCGGTGCCGGGTTCATCAGCATGGCCGAGCTGTCCTGGGTCCGCTTCGACGCCCCGGACGACGTCGTGGCGGTCGGGGAACGCGTCTCCTGCGAGTTCCTCCAGTTCGACACGTACAACATGGAGGCCAGGCTGTCCCTGAAGGCGCTGCGGCCCGACCCCCTCCGGGCCTTCGCCGACCGCATGCCGGTGGGCCGGGAACTGCGCGGGACGGTCGAGAAGGTGCTCTCCGTCGGAGCCTTCGTCGACCTCGGGGAGGGGCTCCTCGGGTTGGTCCCCTTCCGCGAGGTCAACGGGTACCCCGCCGCCGGTCGGCCGGAGGACTTCGGGGAGGGCGAGGAGGTCTCCGTCGTCGTCACACACATCGAGCGCCCGACCCGGCGAATCCTCCTCTCCGGCCCGCGGGGGACGTCCTAGGCCATCCAGACCCCGCTGTGCCGGTGCCGGGCGGGCGGTACGTCGACGGACTCGGCGGCGGCGAGGTCGAGCACGCCGTCGGGGGTGTTCACCAGGCCCAGGACCGTGCCGACCCGCTTCCGGAGCAGCTGTCGCGCCCGGCGCTCCTGCTCGGCGGCCCGGTGCGCGACGGTCTTGTCCCAGCGGTGCCGGGGCAGCGAGTGGACCGCGACCGCCCGCCGGACCGGGCGTGGGCGGGGTCGCCGGGCCTCCCGGGCGGCTTCGGCGAGGTCCCCGGCGTCGTACCTCAGGTCGTAGAGCACGACGGCGTGGTGAGGATCCCCCGGCAGCCAGTCGGCGGGACTCCTCCGGCGGGCGAGGGAAGGGTGATGAGCGGTACGGGCCACGGCAAACTCCATCGGGCAGCCACCGCCAGGCATCTCCTGGCGGGCTACCTGAAGCCCCGGGGACCGTTCGCACGCGCGTTCCGCATGGGGGCACGGTATGCGGGTGTGCGCGCCCGCCGCAGCCGAATTCGGCACCGCCGAGTCCTCTGTCCGGCTACGTGCGCACAGGGCCCAGGACGTGGGGAGCCCGCCGTGCGGCCGGTGCTCGGTTCACTCCGTGGTCGACGGGTGCGGGCCGGCCGCCGCGCGGCGGTACCGGTCGTTGAGGCGCTGGGCCTCTTCGAGCTGGTCTTCGAGGACGACGATGCGGCAGGCCGCCTCGACGGGGGTGCCCTGGTCGACCAGTTCCCGGGCGCGGGCCGCGATCCGCAGCTGGTAGCGGGAGTAGCGGCGGTGGCCGCCCTCGGAGCGCAGCGGGGTGATCAGGCGGTGTTCGCCGAGGGCGCGGAGGAAGGCGGGGGTGGTGCCGAGCATCTCGGCGGCCCGGCCCATGGTGTAGGCGGGATAGTCGTCGTCGTCGAACTTGTCGACGGGGCGGGTGCTGCGAGGGGGCATAGGCCTCTTCTTCCGGGGACGCGTCGAGGGGCCCGGACGCCGTAGCGGCGCCCGGGCCCCGAGCTTTCAACACCATCTACCGGCCGACTGCGCCGGGTTTCTCGTTCCGCGGGTGCCGCCTCGTGGGCGGGGCCGCGGGGATCGCGGTTGCGTGACCGGGGACCACCTTCCAATCCGGGGCCTGCGGTACCCGGGCTGCCGTGCTCGCCCGGGCGATCCTGATGGCGTCCTGCTCCTTCTCTCTTCCGTGTACTTCACTTCGGTACCGCTCACGGCCCCTGGGGCCGCCCGGCCCGGCGGCCAGTGGAGGAACCCGTCACTTCCGGCTCCGCCGCTCCGCCGCCGTTCCGCACCTTCTCGACCTGCGTACGCGGCAGTGCGTCCCTGCCGCGTCCTTCGACTTCTGGGTTACGAGGAAAACGTTAGACCCGTCGGGAGAAAAAATCTACTCCCGCCGCGATAGATTTATTCTTTCGGGGGACAGTGACATTCTGTCTTGGCCGGGGCACGGGGGGACGGCGGCGCCACCGTCTCGCGGGCCCTGTCGGCGGTCGCCGGTAGCCTCTCGCCGTGCAGACGAACCTGATGATCTACGACGGCCCCGCGCCGGCCGATTCCGACGCCCCGCGCACCGGGGGCGTGCCGCTGGCTCCCGCCGGGTTCGTCTGGCCGGTGTGCGGCTGCGGCGGACCGCTGCGGTTCTTCGCCCACCTTCCCGTCGGGGACGACGTCCTGTCGGTGTTCCTGTGCCAGAACGATCCCGGCGTGTGCGAGTTCTGGGACGCGCGGTCCAGCGCGAACAGGGTCCACCTGTTTCCCCGAGAGGGCCTGCGGCCCGTAGCCGTACCCGAGTCGGGGCTGGCCCTGCTGCCTGTCACCTCGGCCATCCGCGTCCACGGGGTGGCGTTCGACCCCGACGAGGCCGACGAGGAGGAGGGCGAGCCCGACGCCTACGACATCGCCCGCCAGGGGTGGAGGCGCGAACCGGGAGAACGGTTCGGGAAGCAGCGCGAAGTGCTCGGGTCGCTCGGAGGCAGTCCCTCCTACCTGGAGGACGACCGCCTGCCCGCCTGCCCTTCCTGCGCTGGCGCCATGGAGTTCGCGGCGCACCTGGAAGAGGGGCTGACCCGGGAGACCGCCATGAACCTCGGCGGCCAACTGGGCTACGTCTTCGTCTGCCGCGCCTGCCGCGAGGGCGCCTTCCTGACGGACTGAGACCGGCCGCCGACCCGCTGGAGCCGGCACCGGCCGGTCGCGTCCGCCCCCGGGCGGCCTCAGAGCGGCCCGCCGCCCAGGCCGATCTCGTTGCCGTCCGCGTCCCGGTAGGTCACCTTGGTCACGGTGTCGTAGGTCTCGCGCCGCACGGGTTCGAGGCCCTGGCGGGCGAGTTCGGCGACCCGGGCGTCCAGGTCGTCGACGAAGGTCGTCAGGAGGGCGTTCCCCGCGCGTTCGCGGTCCTCGACGATGTAGGCGTAGCGGCCCTCGGCGAGCTGCCACACCGCCTCCGTGTCGTGCGGCAGGAACGAGGGGCGGGCGCCGAAGAACCGTTCGTACCAGGGCAGGGCCGAGGTGTAGTCGGTCACGGGGATGCCCGCGAAGAGTTCCGGGGTCATGTCGGTCCTCCAGTCGTCTTCCAGGGGATTCGTGCGGCTACGCCGGGAACCTCCGGTCCACCCAGCGCCAGGCCAGTTCCAGGAGCGCCGCGCCCGTCGCCGCGATCGCGACCGCCGCCCACGGCATCGTCGTGCCGACCAGCTTCAGGGCGAAGAAGTCCTGGAGCCAGGGGACGACGAGGACGAGGAGGAAGGCGCCGGCCATGGTGGCGACCAGGGCGAGGCGCCACCAGGTGTAGGGGCGGGCGATGATCGCGAGGACCCAGAGGGAGACCAGGAAGAGGGTCAGGGTCGCCGCGCTGGTCTCCGCGCCCAGGGCGTCCGCGCCGCTGTAGTGGTGGCGGGCCAGGAGGTACGTGGTGAAGGTGGCCGCCGCCGCGACGACCCCGCCCGGGATCGCGTACCGCATCACCCGGCGCACGAAGTGCGGCTTCGCCCGCTCCTTGTTGGGGGCCAGGGCCAGGAAGAAGGCCGGGACGCCGATCGTCAGGGTGGACAGCAGGGTCAGGTGGCGGGGCAGGAAGGGGTACTCGACCTGGGAGCAGACCACCAGGACCGCCAGGAGCACCGAGTACACCGTCTTCGTCAGGAACAGGGTCGCCACGCGCGTGATGTTGCCGATGACCCGGCGCCCCTCCGCCACCACCGACGGCAGGGTCGCGAAGGAGTTGTTCAGGAGGACGATCTGCGCGACCGCCCTCGTCGCCTCCGAGCCCGAGCCCATCGACACCCCGATGTCGGCGTCCTTCAGGGCCAGGACGTCGTTCACGCCGTCGCCGGTCATCGCGACCGTGTGGCCCTTCGACTGGAGCGCGGCCACCATGTCCCGCTTCTGCTGCGGGGTGACCCGGCCGAAGACCGCGTTCTCCTCCAGCACCTCCGCCATCTTCTCCCGGTCCTCGGGGAGCGTGCGGGCGTCCACCGTGTGCTCCGCGCCCGGCAGGTCCAGCTTCCCGGCCACCGCGCCGACCGAGACCGCGTTGTCGCCGGAGATGACCTTGGCGGCGACGTTCTGGTCGGTGAAGTACGCCAGGGTGTCGGACGCGTCCGGGCGCAGCCGCTGCTCCAGGACCACGAGCGCGGCCGGGCGGGCCGCCTCCGCCGCCCCGGGGGCGCCGGGCGCGCGGTCCGTACGGGCCAGGAGGAGGACCCGCAGGCCCTGCTCGTTCAGGTGGTCGGTCTCGGCGAGCGCCGGGTCGCCGGCCTCCAGGAGGACGTCCGGGGCGCCCAGCAGCCACGACGACTCCGGACCACCGTCCTCCCCGCCGCCCTCCTCGAACGTCGCGCCGCTGTACTTGCGGGCCGACGAGAACGGCAGCGCCTCCGCGCAGCGCCATCCGTCCGGTTCCGGACAGGCCTCGATGATCGCCTGGAGGGAGGCGTTCGGGTGCGGGTCGGACGCGCCGAGCGCGCCGAGGACCTTCCGTACGTACGCCTCGTCGGAGCCGTTCAGCGGGCGCAGCTCCGTCACGTCCATGCCGCCCTCGGTCAGCGTGCCCGTCTTGTCCAGGCACACGACGTCCACCCGCGCCAGGCCCTCGATGGCCGGCAGCTCCTGCACGAGGCACTGCTTGCGGCCGAGCCGGACCACGCCGATCGCGAAGGCCACGGAGGTGAGGAGGACCAGCCCCTCCGGGATCATCGGGACGATGCCGCCGACGGTCCGGGCGATCGAGTCCTTGAGGTCGGTGTCCTTGACGACCAGCTGGCTGATGATCAGACCGGTCGCGGTCGGGATCATCATCCACGTCACGTACTTGAGGATCGTGGAGATGCCGCTGCGCAGCTCGGAGTGGACGAGCGTGAAGCGGGACGCCTCCTCCGCGAGCTGCGCCGCGTACGCCTCGCGGCCGACCTTCGTGGCCGTGAACGCGCCGCCGCCCGCCACCACGAACGAGCCCGACATCATCGGGTCGCCCGGCTTCTTCACCACCGGGTCCGCCTCGCCGGTGAGCAGCGACTCGTCCACCTCCAGGCTGTCGGCCTCCGCCACCACCCCGTCCACGACGACCTTGTCCCCGGGGCCGAGCTCGATCAGGTCGCCGAGGACGATCTCGGAGGTGGACAGTTCGGCGGCGGTCCCGTCGCGCCGGACCGTCGGCCTGGCCTCGCCGATGACGGCGAGCCCGTCGAGGGTCTTCTTGGCGCGCAGCTCCTGGATGATGCCGATGCCGGTGTTCGCGACGATCACGAAGCCGAAGAGGCTGTCCTGGATCGGCGCGACGAAGAGCATGATCACCCACAGGACGCCGATGATCGCGTTGAAGCGGGTGAAGACGTTGGCCCGGACGATGTCGACGGCCGAGCGGGAGCTGCGTACGGGGACGTCGTTGACCTCTCCGCGCGCGACCCGCTCCGCGACCTCGGCGGAGGTGAGCCCGGCCGGGCGGTGCTCGACGGGCGGTCCGCCCCCCGCCGCCCCACTGCTGTCGGTGTCGATCTTCGCCCGCTGCGTCATGCTCTCGACGGTACGACCGGAATCGGGCGTTCACCTGCCGGAGAGGGGGATCGGAGGGGGATATGGGGGTGGGGGTCGGACCCCGGGCGTAGGGGGGTGCTCCCTCGGTACTACGGGCGGTACTACGGGGTCACCAGTACGGGGTCACCGGCGCGTCACCGCGGAGCCCGCCGTTCCGGGGCTTCCCCCGCCGTGGCCGTGGCCCCCGCTTCCGTCGCCGCCGCGTGCCGCTTCAGCGCCGCGTCGCGCTTGCGCACGTACCAGATGCCGATGAGGCCGAGGCCGGCCCCGGCCAGGCAGGTCCACACCCACCAGGTCAGGTCCCGGTCGTCGAACCAGCCGTAGAAGGGGACCTGGACGAGGAAGAGGACGAACCAGAGGATCGTTCCGCCGGTGATGGTGGCGACGACGGGCCCTTCCAGGGGCTCGGGTGCCTCGTGCTTCGGTGTCCACTTCGCCATGGAGCCCAGTCTAGGCGGCGGCCCGGACGTCGGAAATTGGTGTCTACGCGCGGAGATGGACTCGCGCTCGTTCATGTGTTCATACTGAAACGGTTTGCCTGTGGCGGGTTTTCTTCGTACGAACCGCCAAAATGGACACTTTCCTACGAGGACTCCCATGAGCACCACGGCCACCGCCAAGGCACCTTCCCCCGAGCCGTCCGGTTCCCCCGAACCGTCCTCCGGCCTCGACCGCTTCTTCAAGATCTCCGCGCGCGGCTCGACCGTCGCCCGCGAGGTCCGCGGCGGCTTCGCCACCTTCTTCGCGATGGCCTACATCATCGTGCTGAACCCGATCATCCTCGGCAGCGCCAAGGACATGTACGGGAACCAGCTCGACGGCGGCCAGCTCGTCACCGCCACCGTCCTCACGGCGGCGTTCACGACCCTCCTCATGGGCGTCATCGGCAACGTCCCGATCGCCCTCGCCGCCGGCCTCGGCGTCAACACGGTCGTCGCGCTCCAGCTCGCGCCCCGGATGTCCTGGCCCGACGCCATGGGCATGGTCGTCCTCGCCGGCATCGTCGTGATGCTGCTCGTCGCGACCGGACTGCGCGAGCGCGTGATGAGCGCCGTCCCGGCCGGGCTCCGCAAGGGCATCGCGATCGGCATCGGCCTCTTCATCATGCTGATCGGCCTCGTCGACTCGGGCTTCGTCTCCCGCATCCCCGACGCCGCGCACACCACCGTCCCGCTCCAGCTCGGCGGCGACGGTCACCTCACCGGCTGGCCGGTGCTCGTCTTCGCCCTGGGCACCCTGCTCACCCTCGCGCTGATCGTCCGCAAGGTCCCCGGCGCCATCCTCATCTCGATCGTCGTCATGACGATCGTCGCCATGGTGATCAACGCGGTCGCCGACGTCCCGTCCTGGGGCCTGACCACCCCGGAGTGGCCCGGCAACCCGGTCGCCTCGCCCGACTTCGGCCTCCTCTGGGAGTTCAGCCTCTTCGGCGGCTTCCACAAGGTCGGCGTCCTGACCGGCGTCCTCTTCGTCTTCACCGTGCTGCTGTCCTGCTTCTTCGACGCCATGGGCACGATCCTCGGCGTCGGCGACGAGGCCGAGCTGACCGACGAGGACGGCAACTTCCCCGGCATCAACCGGGTGCTCCTCGTCGACGGCCTCGCCGTCGCCTCCGGCGGCGCGTCCTCCTCCTCCGCCACCACCTGCTTCGTGGAGTCCACGGCCGGCGTCGGTGAGGGGGCCAGGACCGGCCTCGCCTCCGTCGTCACCGGCGGCCTCTTCTCCGTGGCGCTGTTCCTCACGCCGCTCGCCACGATGGTCCCGTCCCAGGCCGCCACCCCCGCGCTGCTCGCGGTCGGCTTCCTGATCATGGCCGGCTCGGTCAAGGACATCGACTGGAGCGACTTCACCATCGCGGTGCCGGCGTTCCTGGCCATGGTGATGATGCCGTTCACGTACTCGATCACGAACGGCATCGGCATCGGCTTCATCGCCTTCAGCGTGCTGCGGCTCGCGGCCGGCCGGGGGCGCGAGGTCCCGGCGGCCATGTACGCCGTGTCGGCGGTGTTCGTCTTCTACTACGCGATGCCGGCGCTCGGCCTCACGTGATCCAGGGGCGGGGCGGGGGCCGTCCGCGGCTCCTGCCCCGCCTCCGCACCTTCCGCGCCCTCCGGGCCGTAGAACTTCTCCGTCTCGTCGACGGCGGTCTTGAACCGTTCGTCGAAATCCTCGCGAATGAGCGTCCGGGCCACGTAGTCCTGGACGCTCATTCCTCTTTTCGCGGCGTGACTCCTGAGCCGGTCGAGCAGCTCACCGTCGATGCGCAGGCTGAGCACTGTCGATCCCATGCCGTCAGGGTCGGGGCAGCCGGTGCTTCTTTGCGTCACTTTCTGGATCCGACTCACTCGTTTGGGTGATACATGGATGCCGAAGCGTGATCTGCGCCCGTGTGTGTTGTCGCGGGCGGGGGCGCGTGCGGGTGTGTGTGGGCGTGCCGTGTGATCCGTGCGACGTCCGGGGGGCCCGGTGTCTTTAGTTAGAGTAATGAGTTACGCTAATAAACATGCCTGACCTGTCCCACGGCACCGCCGACGACGTCGCGGCCGTGAACGCGCTCCGCTCCTCCGTCATGCGGCTGGGCCGACGCCTCAAGCACCAGCGCGTCGACGAATCGCTGAGCCCCACCGAGATGTCGGTGCTCGGCACCCTGTCGCTCTGCGGCTCCGCGACCCCCGGCGAGCTGGCCCGCAAGGAGCACGTCCAGCCGCCCTCGATGACCCGCATCGTCGCGCTGCTCGAAGCCAAGGGACTGGTCCGGCTGGAGCCGCACCCCGACGACCGCCGGCAGAAGGTGGTCAGCCAGACCGAGCAGGCCGAGGCCATGCTCGAGGAGTCCCGCCGCAAGCGGAACGCCTGGCTGGCCGCGCTCGCCGAGGGCCTGGACGAGGACGAATGGGCCAAGCTGCGCGCGGCCGCCCCCGTCCTGGAGAAGCTCGCACACCTGTAGACCCCGAGCCGAGGAGGCGACGCACTTTGAGTACGGGACCCGGAGCAGACTCCGCACCCGTCCACAAACCCGATACCCACACCCGCCGGGGCGGGGGGACCTTCTCCTCGCTCGGGATCCGGAACTACCGGCTGTTCTTCACCGGAGCGATCGTCTCCAACACCGGTACGTGGATGGCCCGGATCACCCAGGACTGGCTCGTCCTGAGCCTCACCGGCTCGGCCGCCGCCGTCGGCATCACGACGGCCCTCCAGTTCCTGCCGATGCTGCTCTTCGGCCTGTACGGCGGTGTCATCGCCGACCGGTACCCGAAGCGGCAGCTCCTTCTCGTCAGCCAGGCGGCCCTCGGGCTGTGCGGCGTCGCGCTCGCCGTGCTGACCCTGTCCGGGCACGTCCAGGTCTGGCACGTGTACCTGATCGCCTTCCTGCTGGGCATGGTCACCGTCGTCGACAACCCGGCGCGGCAGTCCTTCGTGTCCGAGATGGTCGGGCCCGAGCAGCTCCGCAACGCCGTCTCCCTGAACTCGGCGAACTTCCAGTCCGCCCGGCTCGTCGGGCCCGCGGTCGCCGGCGTCCTCATCGCCGGGGTCGGAAGCGGGTGGGCCTTCCTGCTGAACGGCCTGTCCTTCGCCGCGCCGGTGGTCGGCCTGCTGCTCATGCGGACCGGCGAGCTCCACAAGGTGGAGCGCGTGCCGCGGGGGAAGGGGCAGCTCCGGGAGGGGCTGCGGTACGTGGCCGGACGGCCCGATCTGGTGTGGCCCATCGTGCTGGTCGGCTTCATCGGGACGTTCGGGTTCAACTTCCCGATCTGGCTCACCGCCTTCGCCGACGGCGTCTTCCACGTGGGGGCCGGTACGTACGGGTTCCTCAACACCCTGATGGCCGTCGGGTCGCTCGTGGGCGCCCTCGCGGCGGCCCGGCGCGGGACCACCCGGCTGCGGATGCTCGTGATCGCGGCGGGCGTCTTCGGCGTGCTGGAGGTCGTGGCGGCCCTGTCGCCGGCGTTCTGGCTGTTCGCGCTGCTGCTCGTACCGATCGGCATGATCGGGCTCACGGTCAACGTCACCGCCAACTCCGCCGTGCAGATGGCCACCGATCCCGCGATGCGGGGGCGGGTGATGAGCCTCTACATGATGGTCTTCGCCGGGGGCACGCCGATCGGCGCGCCGCTGCTCGGGTGGGTCACCGACGCGTACGGGGCCCGGGTCGGGTTCGCCACGGGCGGGGTGATCTCGTTCGTCGCCGCCGTGGTGGTCGGGCTCGTGCTCGCTCGGGTCGGGGGGCTCAAGGTCGCCGTCGGGTGGCGGCGGGGACATCCGCAGGTCCGGTTCGTGGCGCGGGAGCGCCTGACCGCCGCGGCGTAGCCCCGGGGCGGGCGGCGGGGCCGTGACGGAGGCCCCGCCCCCTCCCGTACGGCGTCGTCAGACCCGCCGCTCCAGGATCTGGCCCTGCCAGTCGCCCACGGCGAAGGTGTCCGTGCGGGTGAAGCCCTGCTTCTCGTAGTACGCGATCAGGCGGCCCTCGCTGCCCGCGAAGCAGTCCACGCGGAGGAGCGAGACGTTCTTGCGGCGGGTTTCCTCGGCGGCGTGCCGGAGGAGGGCCGCTCCCACGCCCCGGTCGTGGAAGCGGGCGTCCGTCGCCAGGAGGCGTACGTACACCTCCGGCTCGTCGGCGGGGGGCACGTGCTTGCCCGGGTGGGGGGTCAGGGTCATCGTGCCCGCCGGTGCGCCGTCGATCTCCGCCACCCAGAGGTCGCCCTCGGCCACCGTCTCCTCGACCTGCCGCACGGCGGCGGGGCGGGCCGTGAAGGGTTCGGTGCCCCACTGGGCGGTGATGCCCTTGCCGTTCAGCCACGTGACGGCGCTGTCCAGGACGGTGAGCACGGCGGGTATGTCTTCGGGTCCACCCCTACGGATCTTCATGGGGGTGAGGGTAGGGGGTCCCGGGCGGGGTCAGGGGGCGGGTTCCGCGTTCACGGCGCGGTTGTGGAGGCGCCGGTGCCATTCGCCGGCGTCCGGTCCGGGGTCGGCGGTCAGGGCCGGGTCCGGTCCGCTCTCGACGAGGTGGAGGAGCGACCAGGCGACGCCGTAGCAGTCGTCCGGTCCGAAGCAGGAGACGAGTGCCCGGGCCTCTTCCGCGGTGACCGGCTTCGAGATCGCGTCGAGCTGCCGTACGCGCCTGTCGATCTCCTCCTCGCTCGCGTCCTCGTCGGGGAGCGGGCCGGCGGCGACGAACGCCTGTACTTCGGGTCTCATGGGCCGATGATCGGCCGCCTTCGCTTCCGGGGGCAAGCCGTCTCCGCCGGTCGGGGCGTGCGTACGCGGGGGGTGCCACACTTCTCGCATGAGGCTTTTCGCCGCCGTGCTGCCGCCTTCGGAGCGGTTGGACGAGCTCGGGCGTGTGGTCGACCGGTTGCGGGGGCTGCCCGGGGCCGGGGGAGTGCGCTGGGCCTCGCGGGACGGGTGGCACCTCACGCTCGCCTTCATGGGGGAGGTGGACGAGGCCCTGCTGCCCGAGGTGCGGGCGCGGCTGGAGCGGGCCGCGTCCCGTACGCCGGTCTTTCCGCTGCGGCTCCACGGGGGCGGGCACTTCGGGCGGCGGACGCTGTGGGCCGGGGTCGCCGGGGACCTGGACACGCTGCGGCTCCTCGCCGAGCGGTCCGACGCGGCCGCGCGCCGGGCCGGGATCGCGATGGGGGAGCACCGCCGGTACCGCGCCCACCTGACCGTCGGACGGGGGAGGGGGGAAGGGGTTGCCATGGGGCCCTTCCTGGACGTGCTCGACGGGTTCGAGGGCGGCCGGTGGGAGGTGGACGAGCTGGTTCTCGTACGGTCCGAGCTGCCGGTGAGCGGGGTGAAGGGGGAGCAGCCCCGGTACGAGAGGATCGGATCGTGGCCCCTGGGAGGGGGCGGAAGCGGGGCGGGTTAACCTCGAAGGGTGGACCCGAAGACTCGCAACCGGATCATGGCCGGTGTTCTCGTGCTGATGTTCGCCATCGTCGCCGTGGCGTCGGCGGTGGGCCAGTAGCCGGGCGCTTGCTTGGAGTGCGCTCCACGTAGTTGGCTGGTGACTCATGGAGTACACGCAGCTCGGACGCACCGGACTCAACTTCTTCGACGCGAATCAGTCACTTTGACGCCCGTGTGACGTGGTGGCCGCCGCCCCAGCAGGACGGGCGACGGCCATGCCCACGAGGCCCTGGTCGATTACCAGGCGAAGGCTTCCGGCGAAGGGCCGGGGCCGGGGAAGATCTCGTCCAGACCCGTCAGAACTTCGTCGCTCAACTCCAGCTCCAGGGCGCGCAGCGCGCTCTCCAGCTGCTCCACCGTGCGCGGACCGACGATCGGGCCGGTGACGCCGGGCCGGGTGAGGAGCCAGGCGAGGCCGACCTCGCCGGGGGCGAGGCCGTGCTTGTCGAGGAGGTCCTCGTACGCCTGGAACTGGGCGCGCTTCGCCGGGTCGGCGAGGGTCTCCGCCGCGCGCCCCTCGGTGCGGCGCTTGCCCTCGGTCTCCTTCTTGAGGACGCCGCCGAGGAGGCCGCCGTGCAGCGGCGACCAGGGGATGACCCCGAGCCCGTACTCCTGGGCCGCCGGGATGACCTCCATCTCGGCGCGGCGCTCGTAGAGGTTGTACAGGCACTGCTCGCTGACGAGGCCGACCATGCCGCGGCGGGCGGCGGTCTCGTTGGCCTGGGCGATCTTGTAGCCGGGGAAGTTGGACGAGCCGGCGTAGAGGATCTTGCCCTGCGTGATCAGGACGTCGATCGCCTGCCAGATCTCCTCGAAGGGAGTGCGGCGGTCGATGTGGTGGAACTGGTACAGGTCGATGTAGTCGGTGCCGAGTCGCTTGAGGCTGGCTTCCACCGCGCGCCGGATATTCAACGCCGACAGCCGGTCCTCGTTGGGCCAGGTCTCACCGTCGTGGGACATGGAGCCGTAGACCTTGGTGGCGAGGACCGCCTTCTCCCGCCGGCCACCGCCCTGGGCGAACCACGTCCCGATGATCTCCTCGGTGCGGCCTTTGTTCTCACCCCACCCATACACATTGGCCGTGTCTACGAAGTTCAGACCTGCGTCCAGCGCGGCATCCAAGATGCCGTGACTTGTCGGTTCGTCCGTCTGCGGGCCGAAGTTCATCGTGCCGAGGACGAGTCGGCTGACCTTGAGTCCGGTGCGTCCGAGCTGCGTGTACTTCATGAGGCACAAGCCAACTGCTTCGAACCCACTCCAAGCAAGAGCCGACCACTCAGCCGCCCGTTTATGCGACAACGTGCATGAGTCGCGTCCGTGCATGGACGGCCGCGAATGGCCCCCGTACGGTCGTCTCAGGCGGCCCCACCGGGCCGACAAGTCAAGGGGGTTCGCATAGCACGCGAAGAACTGACTCGGCTCACCGGCAACGGCACGTGCGGAGAGGACGACTGCCCGAACGTCTACCGCACCGCTTCCGGCTCCATCGTGGTTCAGGGCGACGTGTCCGATGCCTTCACGCCCCCGCAGGGGGAAGGGCTCGTGGAGATCCCCGAGGGCGTTCTTCGGGAGGCCGTTCGTGCTCTTGGACGGTGACGAGTGGCGGGCGATGCTCCGGGGCTTCCAGTCCGAGGCATGGCGGCTGGAGACCCTGCCCCAGTACCTCGTACCGCAGGAGGCGGAAGAGCTCGAAGCCTTCCGCGCAGGCAAGCGCGTCGACCCGGACACCTACTCGTCCGCGTATACGGAAGACCTGAAGCGGCTGCGAGGCGAGGGGAAGAGCAAGGGGCGCGTGCACGTCCTGACTCGACCGCTCTCCGAGTACCTGCGCTTCGAGTTCTCGCGTTACTACGCCTCTCACGTGCTCGCCGGGGAGGACATCCGCATCCTTGACGTGACCGAGCGGGAGAACCCGTTGCCGGATGTCGGGGACTTCTGGATGTTCGACCGCTCGACGGTCGTTCTCATGAAGTACGAGGACGACGGAACGCAGATCAGCCGGGAGTTGTACGAGGGTGACCCTGCGCCGTTCGTCGAGTGGCAGCGCATCGCCGTTGCCGAGTCGGTTCCCTTCCTGGAGTACACGGAACGCGGGACGGAGTGACGTTCGAAGCTGAGCAGCTTGGCGAATCTGGTACCGAACTCGCCTCTCTGCTCCGGGACTTGCGCAAGCGAGCCGGCCTCTCGGGGGGTCGGCTCGCAGCGCGCTGCAACATGTCCCAGTCGAAGGTGTCTCGCATCGAGAACGGCCGGACACGGCCGTCCCTGGTCGACGTCGAGCAGATCTTGCGAGCGCTGGACGCTCCGCCGGAACTGGTCTCGGAGGTGTCCGCCCTCGCCAGGATGGCGAACACCGAGTGGCGGAACGTCCGAGAACTTCGGCGCAAGGGACTCGGTACGAGACAGGCCGAGCTGAAGTCCCTCGAAGCGTCCTCCACGCACATGCGGTACTTCCTGCTTTCGATGGTTACGGGCTTGCTGGCAACACCTGAGTACGTACGGGCGAGCTTGGCCCACTCGACGGCCGACACGAGCAAGGCAGTGGCGGGGAAGCTGGGACGGCAAGCCGTCCTCTACGACGCCTCGAAGCGGTTCACGTTCGTCCTGACCGAGCAGGCGGTTCGCTGGCCGGTGGTCTCCCCACTGGCACTGGCCGAGCAGATGGACCGGCTGGCGTCCCTGTCCTACCTCCCGAACGTTCAGATCGGGGTGATCCCCGTAGGGGCGCCGACGCCCCGAACCCCCCTGAGTACGTTCACCATCTACGACGCCGCGTTGGTCACCATCGAGACGACCGCGGGAAGCCTCGTACTCCGCGACGGCCGAGACGTTCCTTCCTACCTGAAGGAGTTCGCCGGATACGAGGAACACGCCCTCTTCGGAGAAGGCCTTCGGGTACGGCTCGCCGAGTGGTCCGCCGCTTGCCGTGCATGACTTCAGTCGACTACGCGACTGAAACGCCATCCCGTGCGCACCCCAGGGGATCATCCTTCGGCAGGCGAACAGTCGGGAGGCCACACGGATGAGCACACCCAAGACGACGATGGCAGGGCCGGTGAACCTGACCCTTCCGGAGGGAGATCCGAACCCCTTCGCGGGCTGTCGGCAGTGCCTCGGCGTCGCCGCGACCCGAGCCAACGCCCGATCGGTCGGCGACTACTCGAAGGCGACGGACGCGAACGTCGTGCTCCGCACGCACCTCCGGGAAGACCACGGGGCCGAGTGATGGCGCGCACGGTCCTGCGGTTCGTGACGCACCGGATCACACAGCATCCGGACGCGGACGTGACCTATGAGGCGGAGTGCCTGCACTGCAAGTGGAAGGCGGAGCCGTCGACGGACAGCGCGGCGGTCGACGTGGAGTGCATGAGCCATACCGGCCTGAGCAACCATCGCGGCTTCCGGCGGATCTGTACGTCGTTCGCCATGGTGGTGCGGGCCGAGTAGGGCAGTGTCGTACGTTCACGACGTAGCTGGGGGCCTGTCTGAAACTGCTGTGTGCTTGACTCAGGCGCTTTCTCCCAGGTGCCGGTACGAGCGTGTGGCACGGGAGATTCCGAGGGCCTTGGCGATGGTGCTGACGCTCTCTCCCTTGGCCTTTCTCGCAGGGGCCACGGTGAGTACATCCTCGTCCACCGCAGACGGGCGGCTCCCGGTACGGCCCTGTGCCTTGGCCGCTTCCAGACCGTCCCGTGTGCGGCCCTTGATGAGCGACCGGCCGAGCCGGTCGAGCTTCCGCACGCACAGGACTTCGCCCGGTCGGGCGTAGTCCAGTGCGGCCGTGAGCTGCGGCCGGTCGGTGTTCTTCCCGCTGGCAGTGTCCTAGAAGATGCGGGCGCACCTCACAGCCGTCAGCGCGTCGCACTGAAGCTGCGTTTCCTGGTCGTCGGTGGAGACGCGGGCGTAGCCGATGAGCTGGCCGGTGATCGTGTTCGCCGTCATGGCACGGACCGTCAAGGGGCGGACGGAGGAGATCGTCAGCTCCTGGTTCGCCAAGGGCGGCGGTCGGCGGGACCGTACCGTCATCGCCACCAAGGTGTACGGGAACATGGGCGCCGACGGGGAGGCCTGGCCCAACCACGACAAGCTCTCGGCGGTCAACATCCGGCGGGCCGTGGAGGGCAGCCTCCGGCGGCTCGGGACCGACCACATCGACCTCTACCAGTTCCACCACGTCGACCGCGCCACTCCCTTCGAGGAGATCTGGCAGGCCGTCGACGTGCTCGTCCAGCAGGGGAAGATCCTGTACGCGGGGTCTTCCAACTTCCCCGGGTACAAGATCGCCCAGGCCAACGAGATCGCCGCGCGGCGCGGAAGCCTCGGGCTCGTGAGCGAGCAGTGCCTCTACCTCTGGTCCTTGCGCAGTGCTCCGTCCTTTGGGGCGGAGGTGAAGCGCGTCCCTGGCCCGGAGGCGCGAAGCGCCGGAGTTCGCTGCGCCTCCGTCTGTGAGGGTCAGACGGGACGCTTCTGGTTCTCGATGTACTGCTTGACCACGGTCAGCGGTGCGCCGCCGCAGGAGCCGGCGAAGTAGGAGCCTGACCAGAAGTGGCCGCCCCACAGGAACCGGCGGAGCATACCTCCCGCATGATCTCTTCGCATCGCGTCAACATGGCGTCCGTCATGGCCTTGCGCCGGTACTTAGTGACGAAAACCAAGTGAACGTGCAGGTTGTAGACGACGTGACGGCCGGTGCGTACGTCGGGGTTAGGATTCCACCTCGGTGACATGGACCAAATGACAGAGTGATCGCATGACTTCGTAACCCGGCACAGAGAAGCGGCAGTTCGGGCACCGTGCCCGTCTGGCGCTGTCGCCTGCCGAGTTCCAGGGCATGGACGATCAGGCGCACGCGGCCCGCACCATGTGGAACTGCCTGCACTCCTGGTGGCAGATGATGCCGAAGGACAAGCGGTCCCTGGCCGCCGCTGACGCGGCGATCCGGCAGGCCCGCAAAGACCTCGACTACCTCGGGAAGCTGCCCGCGCAAGCAGCGCAGGCCGTCCTCAAGACGTACTTCCAGGCGTGGAAGAACTGCTGGGGCGGGCGCGCCGACGCCCCGAACTTCAAGGGCCGGTTCCGGTCGGTGATGTCCGTGGATATCCCGCAGGGCCGCGACCTCCAGATCAAGCGCGTCCACCGCCGATGGGGCATGGTCAACATCCCCAAGGTCGGCCGGGTCCGCTTCCGCTGGACCAAGGACCTGCCCGTCGGCAAGACGGCGAACACCGACCATCGGATCACTGGAGCCCGCCTCGTCAAGGACGGCCTGGGCTGGCACATCGCCTTCCGGATCACCACCCTGGAGCGCACCCCCCAGCCCCACCCGGGGCCGGAAGTCGGCATCGACATGGGCGTCAGCATCCCCCTCGCCCTGTCCGACGGCAACCACCACGACCACGGCCGGCCGCCCCGCCTGTCTGACGGCACCTCCGACCGCGACAAGTGGCTCAGCCCCGACGAGAAGGCCAAGCTTCTCCGCCTGGAACAGCGCGCCGCGTACCGCAAGACCTTCCGCAAGCCGAAGGAGAAGACCTCTCGACGCCTGCACCGCACCTACGACCAGATCCGGGCCCTGCGCGCCAAAGCCACGCGCCGCAGCATCGACTGGCAGCACAAGACCACCACGGCTCTCGCCGAGCAGTACGGCGTGATCGTGGTGGAAGACCTGCACATCACGAACATGGCCAAGACCCCGGCCCCCAAGCCCGACCCCGAGAACAACGGCGCATACCTGCGCAACGGGGCCAAAGCCAAAGCCGGTCTCAACCGCTCCAGCCTCCAGGAGGCATGGGGCCGCACCGTGACCATGCTGACGTACAAGACCGCCCGCCAGGGCGGCACCCTGGTCAAGGTCCCCGCGCCCTACACCTCCCAGCGCTGCTCCGCGTGCGGCTTCCTCACGCCCGGCAGCCGGGAGACGCAGGCCCTGTTCGTGTGCAAGAACCCCGACTGCGGATGGACCGGCAACGCCGACCACAACGGAGCCCGGAACGTCTTGCACCTGTACCGGATCGGCCACGTGGCGATCCCGGCTGCCGGGAGGGCAGTCGTCAGGCGCACTCGCGGCGTCAAGCCTGTCACCGCAAGGTAGACGGGAATCTCCTTCCTGAGCTTGCGAAGGGAGGAGAGCACTTCAAAACCTCTTCGAGCGGCGCGCCGAGATGGAGGTCATCCCGGCCGCGCGGGAGTACGGGCTCGGGGTCATCCCCTGGTCCCCGCTGCACGGCGGGCTCCTCGGCGGGGTCCTGAAGAAGGAGGCCGAGGGCAAGCGGCGCACGGAGGGGCGCGCGGCGGCCACGCTCGCCGACCCGGCCGCGCGGGCGCAGCTCCAGGCGTACGAGGACCTGCTCGACAAGCACGGGCTCCAGCCCGGCGAGACCGCCCTGGCGTGGCTGCTCACCCGGCCCGGTGTGACGGGGCCGATCGTGGGGCCCCGGACCCCGGAGCAGCTGGCCGGCGCGCTGAGGGCCCTGGAGGTCGAGCTGAGCGAGGAGCTGCTGGCCGCGCTCGACGAGATCTTCCCCGGGCCCGGACCTTCGCCGGAGGCCTTCGCCTGGTGACGGCCCGGCCGTCAGGGGCCGGGCGCGTACGGGCCGCCCAGCCCCCACGCCTGGTGCATCGCGTCCGCGAAGGCCGCCGCCAGTTTGTGTTCGCCGGTGGGGCCCGGGTGGGTGCCGTCGTAGGTGTCGGCGGGGAGGGCGTACGACTCCGGGATCGTCCCCAGGAGCAGCGGGGAGGCGGGTGAGTCCAGATCGGCGACGGCCTTCGCGAGGAGGTCGTTGAAGCGGGCGCACTCGGCGGCGAAGGGGGCGTCGTAGGTGGCGCGGACGTTCGGGATGACCGGGAGGAGGACCGCCCGGACGCGCGGGTTCGCGGCGCGGGCGGCCCCGACGAAGGCCCGGACGTTCTCGTCCGTCTGGTCGCTGTTCGTGTAGAAGCCCAGGTCGATCAGGCCGAGGGAGACGAGCAGCACGTCCGCCCCGGTCGCCGCGACCGTCTCCCCGATCACCGGCGCCATGTGCAGCCAGCCCTCGCCCCAGCCGGCCAGGTGCCGGCGGGCGGGGGCGGGGAAGTCCGGGGCCGCGTACGCCTCGGTGGCGTGGGGGCCGTCCGGGTCCTCCGGGTCGTACAGGCCCGTGCGCGGGCCCACGATCTCGTACCCGCCCGGGAGCGTGGCCTCCAGGTGCTGCCACATCCGGTAGCGCCAGGTCCAGTCGCCGACGCGTCCGATGGTCATGCTGTCGCCGACGAACAGAAAACGCATGGTCACATCATCGCGGATCGGGTGGCGGGGCTCTTTGTGATCCGGGGCACCCCCTAGTGCCCGTCCGTCCGCGCGTCAGCGCAGGCGGCGGGCCCGCAGGACGACGTCGTCGGTGTGGTGGGCGCCCGCGCCGCCCTCGGGCACCACGCGGGGCCGCTCCTCGTCCACCTCGATCCGCCAGTCGTCGCCGAGGAGCGCGGCGACCATCGAGGGCCAGACGTAGTCGGCGGGGTCGAAGGCGTCGTCCTCCCGCTCGGCGTGGTGCTCGGGGCGGTGCTCGTCCATGCCCGCGTGGTGGACGAGCAGGAGGACGCCGCCGGGCGCGACGGCGTCGAGCAGGGCGCGCTCGGCCGCCGCGTCCGGCGTGCGGAGCAGCGCCGGGTACTGCGCGGAGACCAGGTCGAAGGAGCCGGGCGGGAGCGCCGCCTCGGCCAGTCCGGCGTGTACCCAGCGGACGTCGGCTCCGGCGTCCCGCGCGTGGGCGGCGGCCCGGGCGAGGGCCACCCCGGAGACCTCCAGGGCGGTGACGTCCCAGCCGGAGCGGGCGAGCCAGATGGCGTCCGCGCCCTCGCCGCAGCCGACGTCGAGCGCGCGACCGGGGGAGAGGTCGGCGACCTCGGCGACGAGCGCCCCGTTGGGCTGCCCGCTCCAGAGCTGCTGGTGCTCGGAGTAGCGGGTGTCCCACTCGTCGCGCACGGAGGGGTCGCCGACGTAGCCGTCGGTGAAGGTGGGAAGGGTGGGGAGGGCCTCTGCTGAGGTGTCGTCTGCCATGACCCCACCGTCGCGCAGCGCCTGCGCGTGGGGCCAGTCCTGTTGCGGAAACGGCAAAGGGGTGGGGCGGGGCGGGCGGTTGCGGCTCGGGGCCGACGGGGCCCCGAAGCCGGCCGGGTCTCAGGTCGTGAGGAAGGCGTCCACCGTCCTCGTGAAGTCCTCCGGGGCGTCGTGCCACGGGAAGTGGCCCGCGCCGGCCAGGACGGCGAGTTCCGCCTTCGGGAACAGCGCCGCGTACGCGGCGGCCGTCGGCGGCGGGGTGTTCACGTCCCCCTGGCCCGCCACCACCAGGACCGGGCGGTCGAACCCCGCGAGCACCGCGCGCGTGGCGGGCGGGTCGTAGGCGCCCTCGCCCCCGTAGGCTGCCGCGGCCTCGTCGTTGCGCTGCCGGTCGCTTTCGCCGTGGCGCTTCTGTGCCGCTTCGTCCCAGGCCCCGTGGAAGAACGGCGCGACCGCCCCGAACGCCTCCGCCGTGCCCCGCCCCGCCGTGACCTCCTCCAGGGCCGCGTACGCCGGGCCGAACCACGGCTCCCCGCTCCGCAGCCGGGCCGTCGTC
Organism: Streptomyces cinereoruber; assembly: GCF_009299385.1. Lineage (NCBI taxonomy): Bacteria > Bacillati > Actinomycetota > Actinomycetes > Kitasatosporales > Streptomycetaceae > Streptomyces > Streptomyces cinereoruber. The sequence goes on from NZ_CP023693.1 coordinate 4,372,831, forward strand.
AGCCGCTCCTCCGGGGGCGTGTCGAGCCCCACCGCCGCCGTGCCCGGCGTGACGAGCACCAGGCGGGCCACGCGGCCGGGGTGCCGGGTCACGTACAGCGCGGCCAGGTTGGCGCCCGCCGAGTGCCCGAGCAGGTCGACGGCGTCGAGGCCGAGGTGCTTCCGCAGCGCCTCCACGTCCTCCACCAGGCGGTCGCAGCGGTACGAGGCCGGGTCGGCCGGTACGGCGGACGCCCCCGTGCCCCGCAGGTCGAGGCGGATCAGGCGGCGGCGGGCCGCGAGGCCGCCGAGGTCGCCCAGGTAGGCGGAGTCCTGCATCGGGCCGCCGGGGAGGCAGAGCAGCGGGGCCCCGGATCCGGGGCCGGAGTCGTGGTACGCGAGTTCCGTGCCGTCAGGGGCGGTGAAGGTAGGCATGGGCGCGACCATGACAGCGGTACCGATCATGGTCAACCGGGTTGTCGCCGCCCGTGGCAGGCTTGGGGCATGCGATCTGCTCTGTGCGCCCTCGGTACGGCGGCGGCCCTGGTGCTGCTTCCGGCCGCTCACGCCCGTGCCGAAGGCCAGGAGCCCGACCGGGACTTCACGATCCGGGACGCCCGGATCACCGAGTCCAGCGGCCTCGCCGCGAGCCGCGCCCACCCGGGGATCTACTGGACGCACAACGACCAGGACGCGCCCCTGATCTACGGCGTCGACTCCCGTACGGGGGAGACGGTCGCGACCCTGACCATGCGGGGGGTCGGCACCCCCCGGGACATGGAGGCGATCTCCGTCGGCCCCGACGGGAGCATCTACGTCGGCGACATCGGCGACAACCTCGACGGCTCCTGGGACCACGTCTGGATCTACCGCTTCCCCGAGCCGAAGGTCCTCGAGGACCAGAACGTGGCGGCGGAGCAGTACGTCGTGAAGTACGCCGACGGCGCGCGCAACGCCGAGGCCCTGATGGTCCATCCGAAGACCGGCCGGGTGTACATCGCGAGCAAGAACGAGGACGGCGGCGGACTGTACGCGGGGCCCGAGCGGCTCTCCCGGTCCGGGACCAACGTCTTCCGGCGCGTGGGCGAGGTGCCGTGGGTGACCGACGGCGCCTTCTCGCCGGACGGCGAACGGCTCGTCCTGCGCGGCTACTTCAGCGCCCGTGAGTACGTCTGGAAGGGCGGGCGGATCGAGGGCGAGGGGACGTCCGCGGGGGCGCCCTTCCAGGGGCAGGCGGAGTCGGTGACGTACACGGCGGACGGCTCGGCCCTCATGTTCGGCTCGGAGGGGAAGGAGAGCCGGGTCCTGCGCGTGGACCCGCCGTCCGGCGGCGGCCGGGAGACGGAGGCCCCGGCCTCCCCCGGCGCCTCCGCGGCCCCGTCCCCGTCCGCGTCCGCCGTCCCGGGCCCCGGCGAGCAGGGGAACGTCACCGTCGGCTTCCTCGTCCTCGCCGGCGCCACGCTCCTGGTGGTGGCGGGCAAGCGGCTCGTCAGGCGCCGCTGACTCCCTTCTTCTCCTCGTCCACCGGCCCCTTCCGCCTCCGGTCCACCAGGGTCTCGAAGCCGTCCAGGAGCCGTTCGAGGCCGAAGGCGAAGTGGTCGGTCTCGCGGGAGAAGGTGTCGTCCGCGAGCGCGGCCATCAGCGGGTAGTCGCCCGAGAGCATCGCCCGTTCCAGATAGGGCCGTTGCGCCTCCCAGAACGCGTCGTCGCCGATCCCGGTCTCCCGCGCGGCCTCGGAGGCCTGGAGCTCCATGCGGGCGGTGCCCGCCGCGTACCCCTGCACGGTGATGATCACCGAGATGGTCTCGGGGTCGCTCAGCCCCATGCCGTGCGGGCCCTTGAGCCCCGCGAGGCACAGTTCCAGGCCGCGCAGGGCGCTCGGGCCGAGGACGGAGCGGGCCTGGTTGACCCGGAGCAGCCAGGGGTGGGCCCGGTAGAGGTCGAGGGTGGTGCGGGCCAGGGCCGTGACGGTGTCCCGCCAGTGGGTGGGGGGCGGCGGGTCGTCGGGCAGGGCCTCGCCCTGGACCCGGTCGTGCATCAGGTCCAGGAGTTCGGTCTTGCCGGGGACGTACCGGTAGAGCGACATCGTGCCCACGCCCAGTTCGTTCGCCACCCGCCGCATCGAGACGGCGTCGAGTCCCTCCGCGTCGGCGAGGCCGATCGCCGCCGTGACGATCCGGTCGACGGTGAGGCCGGGTTTGGGGCCGCGGCTGGGGCGGTCGCCCGTGCCCCAGAGGAGGTCGAGGCTGCTCTTGGTCATGCGGCCACTTTAAAACGCTCCGCTTTGAAACTGAGTACACCGTACTCGTAATGGAGTACGGTGTACTCGATTACGTGTTCCGAGAGACCGCACCGACCGGAGGCTCCGTGTCCCAGCACGCCGTCATGCCCGAACGCACCGGTACGCCCGCCCGCGTCCCCGAGTACGCCGTCCTCGCCGAAGGCCTGCGCAAGGAGTACCGGGGCAAGGACGGCACCACCCACGCCCTCGACGGCTTCGACCTCGCCGTCCGGCCCGGCACCGTCCACGGCCTCCTCGGTCCCAACGGCGCCGGCAAGACCACCGCCGTCCGCATCCTCGCCACCCTCCTGCGGGCCGACGGCGGACGCGCCGAGGTCGCCGGGACCGACGTCGCCCGCGACCCGCGCGCCGTCCGCGCCCGCATCGGGCTCGTCGGCCAGTACGCCGCCGTGGACGAAGGCCTGACCGGCCGCCAGAACCTGGAGGTCTTCGGCCGCCTCTTCCACCTCGGCGCCCGCCGCGCCCGCGACCGCGCCGCCGAACTCCTCGACCGCTTCTCCCTCGCCGAGGCCGCCGACAAGGGCGCCGGCCAGTACAGCGGGGGCATGCGCCGCCGGCTCGACCTCGCCGCCTCGATGATCCTCGCCCCCGCCGTCCTCTTCCTGGACGAGCCGACCACCGGCCTCGACCCGCGCGCCCGCGGCGAGGTCTGGGAGGCCGTCCGCACCCTCGTCGCGGGCGGTACGACCGTGCTGCTCACCACCCAGTACCTGGACGAGGCCGACCGGCTCGCCTCCCGGATCACCGTCGTGGACCGGGGCCGGGCCATCGCCGACGACAGTCCCGACGGCCTCAAGGACCTCGTCGGCGGCGACCGCGTCGAGGTCGTCGTCGCCGAGGCGGCCGACCTGCCCGCCGCCCGCGCCGTCCTCGCCCGGGTCGCGGGCGCCGAGCCCCGCACCGACGAGGCCGAGCGGCGCGTCCACGTCCCCGTCACCGACCGGGTCGCCGCCCTGACCGAGGTCGCGCGCACCCTTCAGGAGGAGCGGATCGCCGTCGAGGACCTGGCCCTGCGCCGCCCCGCCCTGGACGACGTCTTCCTCCGCCTGACGGGCCAGGGGACCGACCTCCAGGAGACCGCCCACCAGGAGGCCGCCGCATGAGCACCGCCCTCACGCCCGTGACCGGCAGTCGCGCCCACTGGGCCCTCGTCGACTGCCTCACCCTCGTCCGCCGCACCCTGCTCAACTACCGCCGCAACCCCGTCGCCATCCTCTGGCAGCTCGGCTTCCCCATCGTCTCCGTGCTGCTCTACGGGTTCGTCTTCGGCAGCGCGATGCGGGTGCCCGGCGGCGGCGACTACCGCGCGTTCCTGATGCCCGGCATGTTCACCATGGCCATGGCCTTCGGGCTCATGAACACCGCCGTGGCCGTCGTCACCGACAGCGGCAAGGGGGTCGTGGACCGCTTCCGGTCCATGCCGATGGCCCCCTCCGCCGTCGCCACCGGCCGCGCCCTCTCCGACCTCCTGATCGCCACCGCCGAACTCACCGTCCTGGCCGCCACCGCCCTCGCCATCGGCTGGACCTCGAACGGCGGCCCCGGCGCCACGCTCCTCGGCTTCGGGCTGATCCTGCTGCTGCGCTTCAGCCTGATCTGGGCGGGCGTGTGGTGCGGCCTCGTGCTGCCGAACGCGGAGGCGGCCGGCGCCCTCTACGCCGTGGTCTTCCCGCTCACGATGATCTCCAGCGTGTACGTGGCGCCGTCCCTGATGCCCTCCTGGCTCGCGCCCGTCGCCGCCTGGAACCCGATCTCGTCCACCGTGACGGCCACCCGCGAGCTCTTCGGCAACCCGGGCGCGGGCGGCGGCTCCTGGATCGAGCAGCACGCCGTCCTCATGGCCGTCGTCTGGCCGCTCGCCCTCGTGGCGCTCTTCCTGCCCCTCGCGGTCCGCCGCTACCAGGCCCTGAGCCGCTGACGTACACGCAGGAGGGCCCGGCGCCGCGTGTGCGGTGCCGGGCCCTTTCCCTCGGGGGAGAGGGGTTACAGCTTCTCGATCACGTAGTCCACGCAGGCCGTCAGGGCCCGCACGTCCGCCGGGTCGACCGCCGGGAACATCGCGATCCGCAGCTGGTTGCGGCCCAGCTTGCGGTACGGCTCGGTGTCCACGATCCCGTTGGCGCGCAGCACCTTCGCGACCGCCGCCGCGTCGATCTCGTCCGCGAAGTCGATCGTGCCGATGACCTGCGAGCGCTTCGCCGCGTCCGTCACGAACGGCGAGGCGTACTTGGACTCCTCGGCCCATGTGTACAGCGCGTCCGAGGACTCCTTCGTCCGGGCCACGGCCCAGTCCAGACCGCCCTGGCCGTTGATCCACTTCAGCTGCTCGTTGAGCAGGAAGAGGGTCGCGAGTGCCGGGGTGTTGTACGTCTGGTTCTTCAGCGAGTTGTCGATCGCGGTCGGCAGCGAGAAGAACTCGGGGACGTGCCGGCCGGAGGCGTGGATCCGCTGCGCGCGCTCCAGGGCGGCGGGCGAGAACGCCGCCAGCCACAGGCCGCCGTCGGCCGCGAAGGACTTCTGCGGGGCGAAGTAGTAGACGTCCGACTCGGTGATGTCGACGGGCAGGCCGCCCGCGCCGGAGGTCGCGTCCACCAGGACGAGCGCGCCCTCGTCGGCGCCCGCGACCCGCTCGATCGGGGCGGCGACACCGGTGGAGGTCTCGTTGTGGGTGTACGCGTAGACGTCGACGCCCGCCTCGGCCACCGGCTCCGGGTGGGTGCCCGGGTCGGAGGAGATCACGCTCGGGTCGGCCAGCCAGGGGGCCAGCTTGGCGGCCTTCGCGAACTTGGAGGAGAACTCGCCGAAGGTCAGGTGCTGGGACTTGTTCTCGATGAGTCCGTGGGTCGCGACGTCCCAGAAGGCGGTGGAGCCGCCGTTGCCCAGGATCACCTCGTAGCCCTCGGGCAGCGAGAAGAGGTCACGGATGCCGGTACGCACCTCGCCGACCAGGTTCTTGACCGGAGCCTGGCGGTGGGACGTGCCGAGGAGGGAGGTGCCGGTGGCGGCCAGGGCGTCCAGCGCCTCCGTACGCACCTTGGAGGGGCCCGCGCCGAAACGGCCGTCGGCGGGCTTGATGTCAGCGGGAATCTGGATATCAGCCACGAGGCGGAGGGTATCGGGTCGCGGAGGCGCCGGTCGCCGGATGTCCGCCCGATGAGACGAGGGACGCGAGATCCTGGACTTGTGGGAACACACCAGGAACACGCGTCCGAACTCGCCGCCGCCCTGCGCTCGGCCGTCGCGGGGGAGGTCGACTTCTCCGCCACGGCCAGGGCCCTGACCACCATGGACGCCTCCAACTACCGCCGCGTTCCGGCCGGTACGGTCGCCCCGCGCGACGCCGCCGACGTCGCGGCGGCCCTGGAGGTGTGCCGGGCGCACGGCACGCCCGTGGTCGCCCGGGGCGGCGGCACGTCCATCGGCGGGCAGGCCACGGGCACCGGCGTCGTGCTCGACCTCACACGGCACATGGGCGGGATCGTCTCCCTGGACCCCGAGGAGCGGACGGCGGTCGTCGGGCCGGGGCTCGTCCTCGACCGGCTGCGGGCGGCGGCCCGCCCGTACGGGCTGACCTTCGGCCCCGATCCGTCGACGCACAGCCGCTGCACGCTCGGCGGGATGATCGGCAACAACGCGTGCGGGGCGCACTCGGTCGCGTGGGGCACCACGGCGGACAACGTGCGCTCCCTCGATGTGGTGACCTACCGGGGCGCGGAGTTGACACTCGGGCGGGAGGGGCGGGGCGCGCCGCCCGGCCTGCGGGAGCTGGTGGGGAAGAACCTCGCCCTGCTGCGGACCGGCTACCCGGAGGGACTGCCGCGCCGGATCTCGGGGTACGCCCTCGACGCGCTGCTCCCGGAGCGGGGCGTGGACGTGGTCCGCTCCTTCTGCGGCAGCGAGGGCACGCTCGGGGTGATCACGGAGGCGACGGTACGGCTCGTTCCGCTGCCCGCCGAACCCGTACTGGTGGTGCTCGGGTACGCGGACGAGGGCGCGGCCGCGGACGCGGCGCCGGGGCTGCTCCCGTACGGGCCGTTGACGGTGGAGGGGATGGCGGCGGACCTCGTACCGGACGCCGTCGGGCTGCCCCGGGGCGGGGCGTGGCTGTTCGTCGAGGTGGACGGGCCGGACGCGGCCCGGCGGCTGGTCCGGGCGGCGGACGCCCTGGACGCGGCCGTCGTACGGGACCCGGCCGGGCAGCGGGCGCTGTGGCGGATCCGGGAGGACGCGGCGGGGACGGCGACCCGGGCGCTCGACGGGGGCGAGGCGTGGCCGGGCTGGGAGGACTGCGCGGTGCCGCCGGCGCGCCTCGGCGCGTACCTCCGTGAATTCCGCCCCCTCCTGGCCGAATTCGGCCTCCGGGGGATCCCGTACGGGCACTTCGGGGACGGCTGCGTCCACGTCCGGATCGACTTCGACCTGTGGACGGAGCAGGGGGTACGCCACTTCCGCCGCTTCTCGGAGGCGGTGGCGGACCTGGTGGTCGCCCACGGCGGCTCGCTCTCCGGCGAACACGGCGACGGGCGGGCGCGGGCCGAACTGCTGCCGAGGATGTACGGGGAGGAGCTGGTCGGGCTCTTCGGCGCGGTCAAGGACGTGTGGGACCCGGACGGGGGCCTGAACCCGGGGATGCTGGTCCGGCCGGGGCGGCTGGACGAGGGGCTGCGGTTCGAGGGGCTTTCGGGGACGGACCTCCCGCTCGTGGGAGTCGGGCGGGCGGCGGCCCGGTGCGTCGGGGTCGCCAAGTGCCGTGTGGAGGGGCCGAGTTCGGGGCCGGGCGTGATGTGTCCCTCGTACCGCGCGACCGGGGAGGAGCGGCACTCGACCCGGGGGCGGGCGCGGCTGCTGCACGAGATGGCGATCGGGGAGGTGATCACCGACGGCTGGCGCTCGGAGGAGGTCCGCGAGGCGCTGGACCTGTGCCTGTCCTGCAAGGGCTGCCGCAGCGACTGCCCGGTGGGCGTCGACATGGCCGCGTACAAGGCGCAGTTCCTGGACCGGCACTACGCGGGCCCGCTCGGCCTGCTGCGCCGACCGCGCTCGCACTGGACGATGGGGTGGCTGCCGCACTGGCTGGACGTGTTCGGGCGGGGCCTGAACGCGGCGATGCGGCTGCCGTTCGCGGCGCGGCTCGCGGGGGTGACGCCGGAGCGGGCGCTGCCGAGGGTGGCGGAGGCGTCGTTCACGTCCTGGTTCGCCGAGCGCGCCTCGGACCGCCCGCCGGCCCTGACCCTCTGGCCCGACACCTTCACCGACCACCTGTCCCCGGAGGTCGGCCGGGCGGCGGTCCGGGTCCTGGAGGACGCGGGGCTGGGCGTGCGGCTGCCGGAGGGGCGGGTGTGCTGCGGGCTCACGTACGTGTCGACGGGGCAGTTGGGGGCGGCGCGGAGGGTGATGCGGAGGACGCTGGACGTGGTGGACCCCTCGGACTCCTCAAGCGGGGGCCTCCCCGTCGTCGTCCTCGAACCCTCCTGCGCGGCGACCCTCCGCACCGACCTGCCCGAGCTGCTGCCGGACGACCCCCGGGCCGCCCGCCTCGCCACCTCCGTCCGCACCTTCGCCGAGGCCCTGGAGGAGCTGGCCCCCGACTGGGCCCCGCCCCGCCTCGACCGCCCGGTCACCGGCCAGACCCACTGCCACCAGCACGCCGTCCTGGGCGACGCCGCCGACCGGCGGCTGCGCGCCCGCGCGGGGCTCACCGGCGACCTGGCGGGCGGCTGCTGCGGCCTCGCGGGCAACTTCGGCTTCGAACCGGGCCACTACGAGGTCTCGGTCGCCTGCGCCGGGGACCAGCTCCTGCCGGCCCTGCGGGACGCGCCCCCGGAGGCCGCGGTCCTGGCGGACGGCTTCTCGTGCCGTACGCAGATCGCCGACCTGACGGACGGGCGGGGACGGCACGTGGCGGAGCTGCTCGCGGAGGGGCTGGAGGAGGAGGCGGCGGCGCGGTGAGGGGGAGCGGGTGGTCCCGTACGGGAGGAGCCGTACGGGAGGACTCGTACCGGAGCTTCAGGGAGCCGTACCGGTCTCCGCGACGATCTCGCGGGCCAGCGCCGCCAGCGCCTCCGTCGCCGGATGCGGGAAGGCGTCGCGCCAGGCCAGGACGACCGGGAGCGGGGGCGCGTCGGGGAGGGGGCGGTAGGCGACGCCCGGGTACGGATGGAGGGCGGCCGTCGAGGCGGAGGAGACGCCGACGCCCCGGCCGGCGGCGATGGCGGTGAGCCAGTCGTCGGTGTTGGCGACGGTCAGGGTGGCCGCCGGGCGGGCGGCGGCGGGCCACAGGGCGAGGGTGGTCGCGCCGGAGACGGTGTTGAGGACGACCGTCTCGCCCACCAGGTCGCCGAGCGCGAGCCGGGACCGGGCGGCGAGCGGGTGGTCGGAGGGCAGCGCGGCCACCCGGGGCTCCGTGGCGAGCTCCTCGGTGACCAGGCCGGGCGCCTCCACCGTGCCCCGGAGCAGGGCGGCGTCGACCTCGCCGCGGGCGAGCCCGGCGGTGCGGTCGTCGACGCGGAGGAGTTCGAGCGGGGTGCCGGGGTGCTCCCGCTGCCAGCGCCGGAGCAGGGGAGTGGTGTACGGGCCGAACGCCGACCAGGCGTGCCCGAGGCGCAGGGGGCGGCGGCGGAGCCCGGCCGGGTCGACGGCCGCGTCGAAGGCGGCGAGGGCGGTGGCGGCCCGGTCCCGGAAGGCGAGCCCCTCGGAGGTGAGGGCCAGGTGGTGGGTGGAGCGGTCGACCAGCCGGATGCCGAGGTGCTGCTCCAGGGCGGCGAGCGTGCGGGAGACGGCGGGCTGGGTGAGGTGGAGCCGGGCGGCCGCCCTGGTCAGGCTGGACTCCTCGGCGATGGCGAGGAAACAGCGGAGGTGGCGCAGCTCGATGCTCATGCGTCGGGAGCATAAACGCAGCGCAATCGGCATTTCCGCTGCCGCGCGAGGAGCCGTACGGTGAGGTGGCGCCGGGCGGGTGACCTGCCCGACGCACCTTCGTACGTGCCGTACGTCGTGTCTCGTGTCGTGTGGAGGAGCAGCCGGTGGACAGTCCGGTCAAGGACGTGACCCCGGTCGCGACGGCGACGGCCGCGGAGCCTCGGGGAGTCCCCGTACGGGACAAGGCGCCGGGCGGTCGGCTCGGGCCGGTCGCCCTGGTGGTCACGAGCGGGCTCTCCGTACAGTTCGGGGCCGCCGTCGCCGTGCTCCTCATGCCGCGCGCCGGCGCCCTCGGCGTCGTCACGCTGCGGCTCGTGCTCGCCGCGGTCGTGCTGCTCGCCGTCTGCCGGCCCCGGGTCCGCGGCTACGGCCGGGCGGACTGGGGGACGATCGTCGCCTTCGGCACCGCCATGGCGGGGATGAACGTCCTCATCTACCAGTCGTCGAGCCGGATTCCGCTCGGCGCCGCCGTGACCCTGGAGGTCCTCGGCCCGCTGATCCTCTCCGTGGTCGCCTCGCGCCGCTGGACGAACCTGCTGTGGGCCGGGCTCGCCCTGGTCGGCGTCGTCCTGCTCGGCGGGGGCGGCTTCGACCGCCTGGACCCGCTGGGAGCGGCCTTCGCGCTCGGGGCGGGCGGCATGTGGGCCGCGTACATCGTCTTCGGCGCCCGCACCGGCCGCCGCTTCCCGCAGGCCGACGGGCTCGCGCTCGCGATGGCCTTCGGCGCGGTCCTGAGCCTGCCGCTCGGCATCGCGGAGGCGGGCGGCAGGCTCCTCGTACCCTCCACGCTCGCCCTGGGCCTCGCGGTCGCCCTGATGTCGTCGGTCCTGCCGTACACCCTGGAACTCCTCGCTCTGCGCCGCATGCCCGCGCCCACCTTCGCGATCCTGATGAGCCTGGAACCGGCCGTCGCGGCCCTGGCCGGCTTCCTCGTCCTCAGCCAGGCCCTCTCCACCACCGACGCCCTGGCCATCACCCTCGTCATCGCGGCGAGCATCGGCGCGGTCCGCACGACCCGCGCGAAGGGATAGGGCCTGTCCGGCGGATCAGGGCCGGGGCCGCGGCGGTCCGGACGGCCCCGGGGTCATTCCGTCCGCCGGCGGGCCCGCTGCACCTCGCCGTGGACGGCCCAGACATCGGTGACGGCCCCGAGCCCTTCACCGGCTGACCGCCCGCGCCCGGGCACCCCGCTGTCGTGCCCCACCCAAGTTGCTTCGCATGTCGGCAGGTGTCCCAACGTGGCTTGATGAAAAGGGGTTTGAGCGGCACGTGCCAGTGGCAGACACCATGTGCTGATACCTCCCCCCCCGGGGCGAGCGGAGCCCCGGAGGGGGGCCACTGGGAAATGGGGGGTGGTCATGTCAGTCGATCCAGGCAGCATGACACCGGAGCAATACCAGGCCTACGCCGACAAGATGGCCGCGGACGCGGAAAGGTTCTACGACCGCATAGAGGCAAGTGAGGCACAGCCCGGCCCGTCCGAGGACGCGGCCACCTCGACGGGCAACGATTTCCCGACGGCCGACCACGACGACTCCGACACGTCCAACTCCACCGCCTACGACCCGTCCGACGACGTCGACACCATGGACGACTTCGAAGACTTCGACGACGACCTCTTCTGAGGCCAGGAGCTTCACCCTCTCTCCACTCATCGCATGCCGTGGGCCCTACCGGGCTGGGTGCTGCCCGCACGGCTACGGGGCCTTGAAAAGGACTGGAGTCTCATGGCAGTGAAGACGATCGAGGAAGCGGACCGGAAGGCCCGGAACATCGTGCACGGCTGGTGCGCGGCGGCCACCGCCGTGAGCTGGGTGCCGGGCAGCACGCTCGTGCTCGGCATGGCGGACATGAAGATGGTGAACGACGTCGCCAAGGTCTACCGGGTGCAGTCGTTCAGCATCGAGGGAGTCACCGCGGCCATAGGCGGGGCCGTGGCCGGGCGCGGCACGTCGGAAGCCGCGCTGGTGTGGTTTCCCGTCGTCGGCTGGGGCATCAAGGCACTGATCGCGGGAGGGGTCACCAAAGCGGTCGGGGAAATCGTGATCAGCTACATGCGGGAGCGGTCGCCGCTCGTCGCCAAGTGATCCGGGGCGGAGACGACATCGGAAGATGACGGTGCGGACACCGGCCGCGGACGTTCGTTCCGCGGCTCGGTGCCGGTCCCCGGCGTTCAGTCGAAGAGGTCCAGCAGGTCCGCCCAGGAGCCGTTGTCGGACGAGCGGGCTCGCATCGGGCGGGGGTCCGGGTAGGTGGTCGTCGCGGCCCTCGCGCGGACGGCTTCCGGGCCGCCGCACGCGGCGACCGCGAAGTCGCCGAAGATCCTGGCGAACGCGGCCGGGTCGCGGAACTCCACGCCGTACGCGCGGCCGTCGTGCAGCGGCACCCACACCACCCGGTCGGACCGCGTCCACTCCGCCACCGGCCGGTCGTCCGCCGTCGACCGGCCCTCCAGCCACAGCCTCGCCACGTGCAGCAGGTTCACCCGGTCCATCGGCAGCCGCTTGCGCCGTACGCGCAGCTCGTGCGTCGTCAGGGTGACCAGGTGGTCCTTCCTCGGGTACCAGGCGCCGCCGATCCCGAACGGCACCCACAGCAGGATCCCGATCATCGGCCAGACCAGGGCGTCGCCCCACGACCGGATCAGCCCGCCGTCGAGCAGGTACAGGGCCCCGAAGACCAGGGCCCACTTCGCCGTCATCCGCCAGAACCCGGTGCCCTGCCGGTACAGGACCCGCCGCTTCCCCGTCGTCGTCATGCCCGCACGCTATCCGCCGCCCTGCCGGCCGCGACGGGCGGCCCGATTCCGTCGAAATCCGGCCACCGGACTGTTGAGACGGGCGGGGCGGGTGAGGAGCATGGGGGACACAGCCGTACGAGGAGGGGAGCGGGCGCATGGCCCTGGAGATGCGTGACCGGTGCGAACGGTGTCGGGTGGCTGTCCTGCCGCTCGACGGGCTCGCGCGGATCTGTTCGTACGAGTGCAGCTTCTGCGTGCCGTGCGCCGACGCCCTGGGCAGCATCTGCCCCAACTGCGGGGGCGAACTCGTCCCGCGACCGCGGCGCTTCGCCCCGGTGTAGGGGCCGGTCGGAAAACTTCGTGGGCGGCGCGCATGCCGCCGGACTTCCCGGGCACACGGAGGGGGAGCGCGTGGGACCGCTCCAGAACGCCGGGCCCGTGGTTCCCCCCGTACCGCGGGCCCGGTGAACGCAGGACGCGCGGCCCGTACACCTGGCGGAGGTGCGGGCCGCGCGCCGCTTTTCGCGCCCACCCGACGTGCCCACCCGACGTGTCGGCACCGCCGTCCGGGTCGCCGGGCCTCAGGCCGCGGCCCTCCTCCCGTACCGCTCGCGCGTGGTGAAGTTGCAGCCCAGGAGCAGGGCGAGGATCGGGACGGCGGTCAGGGCCGCGGGCGTCAGGCCCACCGCCAGGCAGCCCGCGAGCGTCACCGCCTGGACGGCCGTGGCGCGTCCGAGCGCGGTGCGCAGGGGCAGGGTCCCGCCGATCGCCCTCCTGAGTCCGTGGCCCGTCCAGGCGTTCGCCGCGATGACCAGGGCCCCGCAGGTGAACGAGACGATCATGGTCGGGGTCCTGGGGGCCGGTCCCGTCTCCTCCGGCTCGTCGGGGCCGAGTCCGCCGGCGACCAGAAAGACGACGACGAAGCAGAGCATCGCCAGCAGGAGGATCTGCCCGGCCGTGAGCACCATGGCGCCGATCAGGGAAACGCGGTGACCGGTTTTCATGACTCTCCTCGGGAGGGGATGGGGGTGCGCCCGGCCGGGAGGTGGGTGGGGCGGGGCATGGATGGGGGGTGGGGCATGTAGGGGAGGGCGCGTGCTGGTCGGGAAGCGTACTGGCCAGGTGGCGTGCTGGTCGGTCTGTATCCAGGTGCCGACAGCTCCGATTCGCGGGGCGAGCCTATCCAGAACGTCACATGCGCAGTCGCGGTTTTGTACACATACAGCGCATGACGGGTGGGGGTGGCGGAGTGCTTCACTGGAGGCATGAATTCGAAGGCAGACACCCGCCCCGCGTTCGAACTCCGCGTCGGCGGTCTGCACTTGACCGTTCAGCGCGTCCCCGGGTGGCTCGTCGCCCTGTTCACCACCGCGTCCGGGGTGGCGGGAACGTGGTGGGTCCAGAGGTGAGGACCGGAGCCCCTGCCGGACCCGGGGCGGCGTGGGCGCGGGCGTGGTCGAGTGCGCCCTCGGCTTCGCCGCCCGGGACCTCCTCAGCCCGAGCGCAGTCTGGCGCGCAGGATCGCCACACCCTCCCCCTCAAGGTCCTCGCAGGCCACCGCGCGGCCTGCCATCGCCATCACCAGCGAGAGGGTCGGCCCTCGGAGGGGAGCGCCCGAGCCGGTGGTGAACGGTCCGTCCGTGGCCTCGGCCCGCAGGCCCGTGAGGGCGGTCTTGCCCGCGACGGTGAAATCGCGGCCGGCGAAGAACCGGGCCACGGCGGTCGTCGTGGTCACCGGGGGCGTCCGCACGAGCCCCAGGGGGCGGCGGATGTCCTCGCCGTGGACGACTATTTCGCCCAGCCAGGCCGCAGTGTGTCCTGTCGGCCCGGTGCGCCCGGCGACGACTTCGCGGAATCGCCGCAGAGTCTCTTCGGGCGTGGTGCCGCGGTGCTGTGCGAGCCGTCGGTCGTTGTGCAGATCGGGGTCGAACCGCGCTGCCAGCATGCTCAGCAGCCAGCGCCCCATCCCCGTACTGGCTCCTGCCGTCAGATGGGCCACGACCTCCTCCACGGTCCAGCGTTCGCACAGTGACGCCTTCGCCCACTGGGCCTCGTCGAGTGCGGCGAGGTCCTGGGCGAGCGCCGACCGCTCGACGTGGATCGCCTGTTCCAGGGCTTTCCGGGTTTCCGTGACGCGTGGTTCGGGCATGAGGCGGTCTCCAGAGATCGGGTGTTCTCCATCAGACTCCTCGCGCTGCCCGAACTCATCGGTCGCCCCTGTGCTGCGAACCTGTTCGGCCAGGGTCTATGAACCCTGTGTATACACGGCGCGTATAGTTGGGGAGCATGGCAGCACCCGCATCCGCACCCGCCCCCGCCGCCCCGCGCCTGCTCAAGGCGCTGATCGTCTCGTCGGTCGGCGTCGCGGCGTCCCATCTGGTCCTGTCCGACACCCTCTACCTGTCGCTCGCCGCCCAGGCCTCCGCAGCGCTCGGGGCCGGGCCCGGGTACTCCTCCCAGCAGGCGTTCACCTCGGCGCTCGTCAACACCTTCCTGCTCATGCCGCTGGTCCTGTGGATCGGCATGCGGATCACGGGGGAGCGGAAGGTCGGTCCGGTGGTGCTGGTGGGGACCGCCGGGTGGGTCGTCGCCGTCGGGAACGGCATCGACGCGATCGACGACCGGCCCGGCGCGATCCTCCCCCTGGGCTCGCTCCTTCTCGTCGTCGGCGCCACCGCGCTCGCCTCGCTGATGCGGCGGACCCGGACCTGAGTCCGGGCCCGGAGCTCGCTCCGAGCTCTTTTCGAAACTAAAGCAAGCACGCTTGCTTGTTTCTCTCTCCGCTGCCATGCTCCTCCGCGAAGGCCCGTGCCCGTGACCGTGCCCGCGTCGCATCCGCGACCGTGCCCGTGCCCGCGACCGCCCGTCCCCGAGGGGAGCGCACCGTGTCCGACCCCGTCGTCCTCCTTGACGACCTGCGCGACGAGAGTGACGAACTCGACCGTCTCGTGAGCGAGTTGAGGGAGGAGGAGTGGAAGACGTCCACCCCCGCGCCCGGCTGGACGATCACCCACCAGATCGCCCACCTCGCCTGGACCGACCGGGCCGCCCTCCTCGCCGCCACCGACGCCGACGCCTTCGCCGCCGAGACGGAGAAGGCCCTCGCCGCCCCCGACCGGTTCGTGGACGAGGGCGCCGAGGAGGGGGCCGCGCTCCCGCCCGCCGTCCTGCTCGACCGCTGGCGCACCGACCGCGCGCGGCTCCAGGAGGCCCTGCGCGCCGCCCCGCCCGGCGCCCGCTTCCCCTGGTACGGGCCGCCGATGAGCGCCCCCGCGCTGGCCACCGCCCGGCTGATGGAGACCTGGGCCCACGGCCAGGACGTCGCCGACGCCCTCGGGGTCGTCCGCGCGCCGACCGCTCGCCTCCGGCACGTCGCCTGGATCGGTCACCGCGCCCGCGACTACGCCTACCTCGTCCGGGGCGAGCAGCCCCCCGCCGAACCCTTCCGGGTGGAACTCGTATCACCCGGAGGGGAGTTGTGGACGTACGGGCCCGAGGGCGCCGTCCAGAAGGTCACCGGGCCCGCCCTCGACTTCTGCCTCCTCGTCACCCAGCGCGTCCACCGCGACGACACCGCCCTCACCGCCCACGGCCCCGACGCCGCGCACTGGCTCACCATCGCCCAGGCCTTCGCCGGTCCGGCGGGAGCCGGACGTCAGGCCCTCGCCACCTCCGAGGAGCCCTGATGGTCCTCCGCATCGGCAACGCCTCCGGCTTCTACGGCGACCGCTTCGACGCCGTCCGCGAGATGCTCACCGGCGGCGGCCCCGGGGGAGACCTCGACGTCCTCACCGGCGACTACCTCGCCGAACTGACCATGCTCATCCTCGGCCGCGACCTGCTCAAGGACCCGGCCACCGGCTACGCCAAGACCTTCCTGCGCCAGATGGAGGAGGGTCTGGGCCTCGCCCACGAGCGCGGGACCCGGATCGTCACCAACGCCGGCGGCCTCAACCCCGCCGCCCTCGCCGACGCCCTGCGCGCCCTCGCCGACAAGCTCGGCCTGCCCGTACGGGTCGCGCACGTCGAGGGCGACCGGCTGCCCGCCCGGGACGGCGTCCTCGCCGCCAACGCCTACCTCGGCGGCGCCGGCATCGCCGCCTGCCTCGCCGCCGGTGCCGACGTCGTCGTCACCGGCCGCGTCACCGACGCCGCCCTCGTCACCGGGCCCGCGCAGTGGTACTTCGGCTGGGGCCCGGAGGAGTACGACCGGCTCGCGGGCGCGGTCGTCGCCGGGCACGTCCTGGAGTGCGGCACCCAGGCCACCGGCGGCAACTACGCCTTCTTCCGCGACCACGACCCGGCCCTCCTGCGCCGCCCCGGCTTCCCCGTCGCCGAACTCCACGACGACGGCTCCTGCGTGATCACCAAGCACCCCGGCACCGGCGGCCTGGTCGACGTCGGCACGGTCACGGCCCAGCTCCTCTACGAGACGGCGGGCGCCCGCTACGCCGGACCCGACGTGACCGCGCGCCTCGACACCGTGCGGCTCACGCGGGAGGCCCCCGACCGGGTCAGGATCGAGGGCGTACGGGGCGAGGCCCCGCCGCCCACCCTCAAGGCCGGGCTCAGCCGCCTCGGCGGCTTCCGCAACGAGGTCGTCTTCGTCCTCACCGGCCTCGACGTCGAGGCCAAGGCCGCGCTCGTACGGGACCAGATCGAGGACGCCTTCGTACGGGGCGGGTCCCGTCCGGCGGAGGTGCGGTGGGACCTCGTCCGTACCGACCGGCCCGACGCCGGCACCGAGGAGACCGCGAGCGCCCTGCTGCGGCTCGTCGTCCGCGACCCCGGCCCCGACGCCGTCGGCCGGACCCTTACGGGCGCCGCCATCGAACTGGCCCTCGCCAGCTACCCCGGCTTCCACGTCACCGCCCCGCCCGCCAAGGGTTCCCCCTACGGGGTCTTCGAGACGGTGTACGTGGACGCCGCCGAGGTCCCGCACACGGCCGTCCTCCCCGACGGGACCCGTCAGGGGATTCCCGTACCGCCCCGCACCCGCGCCCTCGAACCCGTACCCGAGCCGGAGCTTCCGGAGCCGCCCGCCGACGGGCCCGTCCGCCGCGCCCCCCTCGGCCGGATCGCCGGGGCCCGCAGCGGCGACAAGGGCGGCGACGCCAACGTGGGCGTGTGGGTCCGCACGGACGGGGAGTGGCGGTGGCTGGTCCACGCGCTCACCGTCGAGCGGTTCCGCGCGCTGCTGCCCGAGACGGCCGACCTGCCCGTCGTCCGGCACGTGCTGCCGAACCTGCGGGCCCTCAACTTCACCGTCGCCGGGATCCTCGGCGAGGGCGTCGCCTCCCAGGCCCGCTTCGACCCCCAGGCCAAGGCCCTCGGCGAGTGGCTGCGCTCGCGCGACGTGGACGTACCGGAGGAACTGCTGTGACCGCCGTATCGAAGGCCTCCCGAGAGGAATCCCCGTGACCGTCCTCGCCTCCGCCCTCGACACCGGCGGACCCGACTACGCCGACGCCCGCGCCGCCATGCTCGACAAGCTCGCCGCCCTCGACGCCGAGCACGCCAAGGCCCTCGCGGGCGGCGGCGAGAAGTACACGGCCCGGCACCGGAAGCGCGGCAAGATGCTCGCCCGGGAGCGGATCGAGCTCCTGATCGACCCCGACAGCCCCTTCCTGGAACTGTCGCCGCTCGCCGCCTGGGGCAGCGACTACACCGTAGGGGCCTCCCTGATCACCGGCATCGGGGTGATCGAGGGCGTCGAGTGCCTGATCACCGCCAACGACCCCACCGTGCGCGGCGGCGCCTCCAACCCCTGGACCCTGAAGAAGGCCCTGCGCGCCAACGAGATCGCGTACGCCAACCGCCTCCCCGTCGTCTCCCTCGTGGAGTCCGGCGGCGCCGACCTGCCCTCCCAGAAGGAGATCTTCATCCCGGGCGGGGCGCTCTTCCGCGACCTCACCCGGCTCTCCGCCGCCGGCATCCCGACGATCGCGGTCGTCTTCGGCAACTCGACGGCCGGCGGCGCGTACGTCCCCGGCATGTCCGACCACGCCGTGATGATCAAGGAGCGGTCGAAGGTGTTCCTCGGCGGTCCGCCGCTGGTGAAGATGGCGACGGGGGAGGAGAGCGACGACGAGTCCCTGGGCGGCGCCGAGATGCACGCCCGGACCTCCGGCCTCGCCGACCACTACGCCGTGGACGAGGCCGACGCGCTCCGTCAGGCCCGCCGGATCGTCGCCCGCCTCAACCACCGCAAGGCGCACCCCGATCCGACGTTCGCGGAGCCGCCGAAATACGACGAGGACGAACTCCTCGGGATCGTCCCCGGCGACCTCAAGACCCCGTTCGACCCGCGCGAGGTGATCGCCCGGATCGTGGACGGCTCCGACTTCGACGAGTTCAAGCCGCTGTACGGGCCGAGCCTGGTCACCGGCTGGGCGTCCCTGCACGGCTACCCGGTCGGCGTCCTCGCCAACGCGCAGGGCGTCCTCTTCGGCCCCGAGTCGCAGAAGGCCGCGCAGTTCATCCAGCTCGCCAACCAGCGGGACGTTCCGCTCGTCTTCCTGCACAACACCACCGGCTACATGGTCGGCAAGGAGTACGAGCAGAGCGGCATCATCAAGCACGGCGCGATGATGATCAACGCCGTCTCGAACTCGAAGGTCCCGCACCTGTCGGTGCTCATGGGCGCGAGCTACGGCGCCGGGCACTACGGCATGTGCGGCCGGGCCTACGACCCCCGGTTCCTCTTCGCCTGGCCCAGCGCCAAGTCCGCCGTCATGGGCCCGCAGCAGCTCGCGGGCGTCCTGTCGATCGTGGCGCGGGCGTCGGCGGCGGCGAAGGGGCAGCCGTACGACGACGAGGCCGACGCCGGTCTGCGGGCCCTGGTCGAGGCGCAGATCGAGTCCGAGTCGCTGCCGATGTTCCTCTCCGGACGGCTCTACGACGACGGGGTCATCGACCCCCGCGACACCCGCACGGTCCTCGGGCTGTGCCTCTCCGCGATCCACACGGCACCGGTCGAGGGCGCGCGCGGCGGCTTCGGCGTCTTCCGAATGTGAGGCGAGTCATGATCTCCAGGCTGTTGGTCGCGAACCGGGGCGAGATCGCCTGTCGCGTCTTCCGCACCTGCCGCGACCTGGGCGTCTCCACCGTCGCCGTGTACTCCGACGCGGACGCCGGCGCCCTGCACGTACGGGAGGCCGACGCGGCGGTACGGCTGCCGGGGGCCGCGCCCTCGGAGACGTACCTGCGCGGCGACCTGATCGTGAAGGCGGCCCTCGCGGCGGGCGCGGACGCCGTCCACCCCGGCTACGGCTTCCTCTCCGAGAACGCCGACTTCGCCCGTACGGTGATCGACGCCGGGCTCGTCTGGATCGGCCCGCCCCCGGCCGCCATCGAGGCCATGGCGTCGAAGACCCGCGCCAAGGAACTCCTCGGCATCGAGCCCCTGGACCCGGCCCGGGTCGCGGAGTCCGACCTGCCCGTCCTGGTGAAGGCGGCGGCGGGCGGCGGTGGCCGCGGCATGCGGATCGTACGAGAACTGGCCGATCTGGCGGGGGAGTTGGAGTCGGCGTCGGCGGAGGCGGCGAGCGCGTTCGGGGACGGCGAGGTCTTCGTCGAGCCGTACGTGGAGGACGGGCGCCACGTCGAGGTGCAGCTGCTCTGCGACGCCCACGGCACGGTCTGGGCGCTCGGCACCCGCGACTGCTCCCTCCAGCGCCGCCACCAGAAGGTGATCGAGGAGGCTCCGGCCCCCGGCCTGCCCGCCGCCCTGGAGGCCTCCCTCCTCGACACGGCCGTGCGCGCCGCCAAGGCCGTCGGCTACGTCGGCGCGGGCACGGTCGAGTTCCTCGTCGCGGACGGCCGCGCGCACTTCCTGGAGATGAACACCCGCCTCCAGGTCGAGCACCCGGTGACGGAGGAGGTGTACGGGGTGGACCTCGTCGCCCTCCAGCTCGCCGTCGCCGAGGGCGCGAAGCTGCCGCCGGAGACCCCGGCCCCGCGCGGCCACGCGATCGAGGCCCGGCTGTACGCGGAGGACCCGGCCCGGGGCTGGGCCCCGCAGACGGGCGCCCTGCGCCTCTTCGACGTACCGGGAGGGGTCCGGCTCGACACCGGGTACGCCTCCGGGGACGCGATCGGCGTCCACTACGACCCGATGATCGCCAAGCTGACCGTCCACGCCCCCACCCGCGACGGGGCCGTCCGCAAGCTCGCCCGCGCCCTGGAACGGACCCGCATCCACGGCCCGGTCACCAATCGGGACCTGCTCGTCGCGTCCCTCCGCCACCCCGAGTACGCGACGGCGGACCGCCTCGACACCGGCTTCTACGACCGGAACCTGCCCGCGCTCACCACCGCCCCGGAGGGCGCGGAACCGGCGGCCGTCGCCGCTGCGCTCGCCGCCGCCTCCGCCCGCCGGGGCCGCTTCGGCGGCGGCTGGCGCAACCTCCGCTCGCAGGACGAGACGCGGACGTACGGAGGGACGGGCGGCGATCACGAGGTCCGCTACCGGCCGACGCGGGACGGCGGCTACGAGGTCACCGCGCCGGAAGGGGTACGGGTCGTGGCGGCGGCCCCGGACCGGGTGAGCCTCGAAACGGCCGGAGTCGTACGCCACTTCGACGTGACCGCCTACGAGGACAGAACGGTCCACGTGGGAGGCCACCGCCTCACCGCCCGCCCCCGCTTCACCGACCCGCGCGAGCAGACCGCGCCCGGCTCCCTGCTCGCCCCCATGCCCGGCACCGTCGTCCGGGTCGCGGACGGCCTCGCCGTCGGCGACGCGGTCACCGCCGGGCAGCCGCTCCTCTGGCTGGAGGCCATGAAGATGGAGCACCGCGTCACCGCTCCCGCCTCCGGCACGCTCACCGCGCTCCACGCCGCCCCCGGCCGCCAGGTCGAGGTCGGTGCCCTGCTCGCCGTCGTACGGACCGAAGAACGGCCCGAAGCGCAGTCCTGAGAACGGCCCGTCGTACCGCCCGATGCACAGGAGGACCCGTCCGCATGAGCACCATGATCGAGACCGAAGAACTCACCGCCCTCCGCGCGGCCGTCTCCGCGCTCGGCCGGCGCCACGGCCCCGGCTTCGACCGGGCCGAGCTGTGGGCCGAGGCCGGGAAGCTCGGCTACCTGGGCGTGAACCTGCCCGAGGAGTACGGCGGCGGGGGCGGCGGCATGGCCGAGCTGTCGATCGTCCTGGAGGAGGCGGGCGCGGCCGGCGCGCCGCTCCTGATGATGGTGGTGTCGCCCGCGATCTGCGGCACGGTCATCGCCCGGTTCGGCACGGAGGAGCAGAAGCGGGCCTGGCTTCCGGGGCTCGCGGACGGCACGAAGACGATGGCGTTCGGGATCACCGAGCCCGACGCCGGGTCGAACTCGCACCGGATCACGACCACGGCGACCCGCACCGAGGAGGGCTGGGTCCTCAACGGCCGGAAGGTCTTCGTCTCGGGCGTGGACATCGCGGACGCGACCCTGATCGTGGGCCGCACGTCGGACGCGCGGACGGGCAGGCTCAAGCCCTGCCTCTTCATCGTGCCGCGCGACGCCCCCGGCTTCGGGCGCCGCCACATCGAGATGGAACTCGACGCGGACGAGAAGCAGTTCGAGCTGACCCTCGACGACGTGCACCTGCCCGAGGACGCGCTCGTGGGCGACGAGGACGCGGGACTCCTCCAGCTCTTCGCGGGGCTCAACCCGGAGCGGATCATGACGGCCGCGTTCGCGATCGGCATGGGCCGGTACGCGCTCGCGCAGGCCGTGACGTACGCGAAGGAGCGCCAGGTCTGGAAGGCCCCGATCGGCGCCCACCAGGCCGTCGCCCACCCGCTGGCCCAGGCGCACATCGAACTGGAGCTGGCCCGCCTGATGATGGCGAAGGCGGCGCAGCTCTACGACGCGGGTGACGACTTCGGCGCGGGCGAGGCCGCCAACATGGCCAAGTACGCCGCCGCCGAGGCCTGCGTGAAGGCCGTCGACCAGGCCGTCCACACCCTCGGCGGCAACGGCCTCACCAAGGAGTTCGGGCTCGCCCGCCTGATCACGGCGGCCCGCGTGGCCCGGATCGCCCCCGTCAGCCGGGAGATGATCCTCAACTACGTGTCCCACCAGACGCTGGGGCTGCCGAAGTCGTACTGACGGCCTTGGCGGCCTCGACGGCCTCGTCGTCCGCCCGGCGGACCTCGCCGGTGACGAGGACGAACAGGGCCACAGCGGCGAGTGCCGTGCCCGGGATCACCGTCATGCCGCGCTGATCGCCCTCCCGCACCGCCTCGTACTCCCGCCGGTCGACCTCGACGGTGCCGCGACGGCCGGACGTCTCGAAGACGACGTACCGGCCGTCGCGGACCTCGGCGTCCTGCCGGCTGTCCGAGGTGGCGGCGTCCACCGCGCACAGCACGACACCGGCGCCGATCAGGGCAACGAGCGCGAGTCGCGGCCGGCCGGGCAGGCAGCGGAAGGCGAGCCGATGGAGGTCCCGGTCGAAACCGCCGAAGAGGCCCCGGAAGAAGGCCCAGCCCATGAGCGGAAAGAGGGTGACGCCGCTCAGGAGCGCCAGGAACCTCGGGGAGGGCAGCGGGAGGCTCCCCGGCAGCAGGGTCAGCCCGGCCACCAGGAGCATCAGCGCACTCGTCCCACCCGCGAGGACGGCGTGCACCTTGGAGCTCGTTCTCATGCCCCCACCCTTCCGCCCCGCCCGACCGCGCGCACTGCCCGCTCCCGGCAGTCCCGCGCCGTCTTCCCGTCCGGTACGAGACCCGCGGAACGCCCGGCTCCACGCAGCGTCTCGATTTCCGTACGGAGGGTGCCCGTTCGTGAACATCGTGTGTACGATCTCGTCACTTCGTGCACAACCGGTGCACATTCACCGGGGGAGACGCACGTGTACCCGCCGCCGCATTCGCACCCGTACGCCCCCGCGCCCCCGCCCCTCCGGCGCTGGTGGCAGCACCCCGCCCTGATCATCACCCTGCTGGTGATCTTCCCGCCGGCCGGCATAGCCCTGGCCTGGACGAGCCTCTGGAAGAAGTCGCAGAAGATCGTGGCGACCGTGCTCTCGGGCCTGTGGTTCCTGTTGTCCCTCCTCCTCCAGGACCCGCCGGAGGAGGACACGAAGGCGGACCGGCCGACGGCCACCGCGTCCCCGAGCCCCACCCCGACGCCGACCCCGACTCCGACCCCCACCCCGTCGGAGACGGAGGAGGTCCCGGTGATGCCCTCGCTCGTCGGCGGCGCCTACGCCTCCGCCGAGCCGATCGTCACCGCCAACCTGGGCCGGGCCTACGCCGCCTACAAGGACGTGGACCTCCCCGCCGAGTACGGCACGTGGCTGGTCTGCTTCCAGCGCCCGGACGCCGGCGCGCCGGTCACGTCCGCGGTGCCGGTGGTGTACCTGACGGAGCCGGGCGTCCCGTGCCCGGCGTCGCCGAACACGGTCCTCCACAAGCCGACCCCGAAGCCGACCCCGCCCCCGGCCCCGAAGCCCCGGCCCACCACCCAGCCGCCGACGGTGGCCCCGGAACCGGAGCCCACGCAGGAGGCCGTCGAAGAGAACGTCTACTACCGCAACTGCACGGCCGTCCGCGCGGCCGGAGCCGCCCCCATCCGCCGCGGCGACCCCGGCTACGCCCGCCACCTCGACCGCGACGGCGACGGCGTGGGCTGCGAGAACTGACGCCGGTACGGCCCGTTCAGACGAGGTGCCGCCGGAAGAACGCGGCGGCCTCACCGCCGACCCGGAAGCGGACGTCCGGGTCGGCGGGCTCCGCGGCGAAGAAGTCGTCGTGGCGGACGTCGGGACCGGCCGAACGGCCGCTCGCGGTGGGGATGTTCTCCAGGTACGGCCGGGTGTCGGTCCCGTACGGGGCGATGGTGTCCGCCCCGCCCCAGCGGATGTCCACGGGCACCCGCACGGCCGCCAGGCTCTCCGGGGAGACGAGCCCGCCGACCCCGGGGGCCACCTGGAAGACCGCCCGCACGCGGGGGTCGGAGAGGTCCGCCCCGGCGGCGTCCAGCGCCCGCCGCGAGGTCTCGTCCACCGGGTGCTTCGCGCGCAGCGCCTCCAGGAGGCCGGGGAACTCGGGGGTCTCCGGCAGCGGGACCTCGCCCGTCAGGACCGCCCACAGGACCTCCGGGACGACCCGGGCCCCGACGAGGGCCGCCGCCGTGTAGCCGCCGAGGGAGAAGCCCGCCGCGCCCACCGGGCCGAGGGGCCGCTCGCGGTCGAGCGCGTCGAGGACGAAGGTCACGTCCCGGGGCCGCTCCCACACGTGCAGGAAGCCCTCGGGCTCGTACCCGTCGACGTGGTTGTTGCCGTGGTGGTCGAGGGCGACGACCCGGAACCCCGCCCCGCGCAGGGGCCCCGCCAGCCACTCCATGTCACCGCCGGAGCCCCCGGTCCCGTGCGACACGACGACCAACGGCGCGGGGTCGGACTCCGGACGGTCCGGCTCCCACAGGTAGACCCGTACGGGACGGGGGTGGCCCGGGTCCCGCAGGTCCCGCCGGGACTCGTCGTACAGGACGCGTATCAGGGGCCGTTCGGGCCGGGAGGTCGTCACGGCGGCAGCCTAGGGAGCCCACCGCCCCGCCGCCCAGGAGCCGGAGCGCACCGGGGACGGCGTGTCCTCCGGCTCGGCGGCGTACGGGCACGGGACGCGTACGGGCATGGGTCCCGCTCGCGACCGTGTCAGTGGCCGCCGGCGAGTTCGCCGGTGAGCTTGCCGTGGAGGTCGGCGCTGGGATCGTTGAGGCCGATGATCTCGACGCTCTTGCCGCGCTGCCCGTACTTGGTCTCGACGGCGTCGAGGGCGGCGACGGAGGAGGCGTCCCAGACGTGGGCGGCGGACAGGTCGATGACGACCTTGTCGGGGTCGGCGGCGTAGTCGAACTGTCCGACGAGGTCGTTGGAGGAGGCGAAGAACAGTTCGCCGGTCACGGTGTACAGGACGCTCGTGCCGTCCGGGGAGACGAGCCGGGCGACCTCGGCGAAGCGGGCGACGCGCTTGGCGAAGATGACCATGGCGGTGATCGAGCCGACGACGACGCCGATGGCGAGGTTGTGGGTGGCGACGACCACGGCGACCGTGACGAGCATGACGGCGGTCTCGCCGAGGGGCATCCGCCCGAGGGTCTTCGGGGCGACGGAGTGCCAGTCGAAGGTCGCGAACGACACCATGACCATCACCGCGACCAGGGCGGCCATGGGGATGTCGGAGACGACCGGCCCGAAGACGATGCACAGCACCATCAGGAACGCGCCGGCGAGGAAGGTGGAGACGCGGGTGCGGGCGCCGGAGACCTTCACGTTGATCATCGTCTGGCCGATCATGGCGCAGCCGCCCATGCCGCCGAAGAAGCCGGTGACGATGTTGGCGACGCCCTGGCCGATCGACTCGCGGGTCTTGTTCGAGTGCGTGTCGGTGATCTCGTCCACGAGCTTGGCGGTCATCAGCGACTCCATGAGGCCGACCAGCGCCATCGCGAAGGCGTACGGGGCGATCGTCGTCAGGGTGTCGAGGGTGAACGGCACGTCCGGCAGGCCCGGCACGGGCAGGGAGGACGGCAGTTCGCCCTTGTCGCCCACGGTGGGCACGGCGATCCCGGCCGCCACGGTGATGACGGTCAGGATGACGATGGAGACCAGCGGTGCGGGGATCACGGTGGTGATCTTCGGGAAGAACACCATCAGCGCCAGGCCGCCGATGATCAGCGGGTAGACGGCCCAGGGGACGTCGCGCATCTCGGGGACCTGGGCCATGAAGATCAGGACGGCGAGCGCGTTGACGAAGCCGACCATCACCGAGCGTGGGATGAACCGCATCAGCTTCGCCACGCCGACCGCGCCCAGGACCACCTGGAAGACGCCGGCCAGGATGACGGCGGCGATCAGGTAGCTCAGGCCGTGCTCGCGGTTCAGGGGCGCGATGACGAGGGCGACGGCGCCGGTCGCCGCCGAGATCATCGCGCGCCGACCGCCGACGACGGAGATGACGACGGCCATGGTGAAGGAGGCGAACAGCCCGATCGCGGGGTCGACCCCGGCGATGATCGAGAACGAGATCGCCTCGGGGATCAGCGCGAGGGCGACGACCAGGCCCGCGAGGACCTCGGTGCGCCAGACCTTCGGATCGTTCAGCCAGTCGGGCTTGAGGCCGCGCAGCCGCGCGGCGGGGGACACAGCAGCAGAAGACAAGGAGACGCGTACCTGTCGTGCTCGGGCACACCCCTGCGGCGGGCGGGGGGCGCGGAAAGGACGCGCGGGGGCCGGGACGGCACCCCGCGGACGGCCCGCGGGACGGGGCCGGAAGTCGTGGAGGACGGACGAGAGGCGGCGCACACGGACGCCGGCGCTTCACGTCGAGGGGCGAAGGGTCACGGCGGGCAGGCGGCGGCGACCGGCGTCATGGACTCGCGCACGCTCTCTCCTGCTCTCCTGCAAGAATCGGATCTTCGCCGGGGGCGCCATCGGCCCCGGAAACGGCGGGATGGTCGGGCCGCCCTCACCAGCAACTCTACCCTAACGTTAGAGTAGAGATCGGCGGGGTCGTACGGAACGCGGCCCGCCACGACGGGAAGGGTCAGGGACAGGGGCGTGGACGGCAAGCACATGCAGATCGGCGAGGTCGCCGCGCGCACGGAGCTCTCCCTGCGCACCATCCGGCACTACGAGGAGACCGGCCTGGTCATCCCCTCCGCCCGCTCCCAGGGCGGCTTCCGCCTCTACACCGAGACCGACGTCGCCCGCCTCATGGTCATCCGCCGCATGAAGCCGCTCGGCTTCACCCTGGACCAGATGCGCGACCTCCTGGACGCCACCGACCGCCTCGACGCCGACGACGCCGAAGACGCCGCCAACGCCACCGGCCGCCTCGACGCCGACGAGCGCGAGGCGCTGCTGGAGCGCGTACGGACCTACCGGCAGGCCGCCGCCGAACAGGTCGAGAAGCTCCGCGTCCAACTGTCCCGTGCCGAGGACTTCGCCGACACCCTGAGTGCCCGCCTGGACCGGAACGCTCCGGCGACCCGCGTCTAGGGCCTGTCCGGACGCCCGGACGCCCGGACGATCAGAGGGGCGAGGACCGGAGCGCCCGCCCGGAGCGCCACGCGTCCGTTCGCCCTGGCCGTACGGGGACGGGCCCGGGTCGCGGCCGGGGCGGCCCGCCCACCCACCCCGGAGCACCGCCCCAAAATCATGCAGGCGTGCTTGATTGTTCTACGGGGTACTGACAAGGTCTCCCCAAGTCGCCGCCCCACCCGCGATCCTGGCGCTCACCTTCCACCTCTCCAGGGGGTCATCCATGGTGTTCCACAGCGCGTACGAGGACGTTCCGGCCGTCTCGCTCCCCATCCACGACGCGGTCCTCGGCCGCGCCGCCGAGTACGGCGACACCCCGGCCCTCGTCGACGGCTCCGGCGCGGAGGGCGCGCTCACCCTCACGTACGCCCAGGTCGACGCCTTCCACCGGCTCGTCGCCGCCGGGCTCGCCGAGGCCGGTGTCCGCAAGGGCGACGTGCTCGCCCTGCACAGCCCCAACACCGTGCTCTTCCCCATCGCCTTCTACGCCGCCACCCGCGCCGGCGCCGCCGTCACCACCGTCCACCCGCTCGCCACCCCCGAGGAGTTCGCCAAGCAGCTCCGCGACTCCTCCGCCCGCTGGATCGTCACCGTCTCGCCCCTGCTCCCCGCCGCCCGCGCGGCGGCCGAACTCGCGGGCGGGATCGAGGAGATCTTCCTCTGCGACCAGCCGCCGGCGGGGGAGACCGTCCGTTCGCTCCAGGCCTTCCTCGGCTCCACCGGGCCCGTCCCCGAGATCGAGGTGGACCCGGACGAGGACGTCGCCGCCCTGCCGTATTCGTCCGGCACGACCGGGGTACCCAAGGGCGTGATGCTCACGCACACCTCGATCGCGACGAACCTGGCCCAACTGGAGCCGTTCATCCCCATGGGCCCGGGCGACCGCATCCTCGCCGTCCTGCCCTTCTTCCACATCTACGGCCTCACCGCCCTCATGAACGCGCCCCTCCGCCAGGGCGCCACCGTCGTCGTCCAGCCCCGCTTCGAGCTCGACACCTTCCTGCGGGCCGTCCAGGAACACCGCATCAACGGCCTGTACGTCGCCCCGCCGATCGTCCTCGCCCTCGCCAAGCACCCGGCCGTCGCCGACTACGACCTGTCCTCCCTGGAGTACATCGTCAGCGCCGCCGCCCCGCTCGACGCCGCCCTCGCCGAGGCCTGCTCGAAGCGGCTCGGGCTCCCGCCGGTCCGGCAGGCGTACGGCATGACCGAGCTGTCCCCGGGCACCCACGTCGTCCCGCTCGACGCCGAGACGCCCCCGCCCGGCACCGTCGGCCGGCTCCTGCCCTCCACCGAGATGCGGATCCTCTCCCTGGACGACCCCGCGAAGGACGCCGCGCCCGGCGAGGAGGGCGAGATCGCCATCCGGGGGCCCCAGGTCATGAAGGGCTACCTCGGCCGCCCCGACGCCACCGCCGCCATGATCGACGCCGAAGGGTGGGTCCACACCGGGGACGTCGGGCGCGTCGACGCCGACGGCTGGCTCTTCGTGGTCGACCGCGTCAAGGAGCTCATCAAGTACAAGGGCTTCCAGGTCGCCCCCGCCGAGCTGGAGGCGCTGCTCCTCACCCACGAGGGCGTCGCCGACGCCGCCGTCATCGGCGTCACCGACGCCGACGGCACCGAGATCCCCAAGGCCTTCGTCGTCCGCCAGCCCTCCGCGCCCGGCCTCACCGCCGAGGAGGTCGTCGCGCACGTCGCCGCGCGCGTCTCCCCGTACAAGAAGGTCCGCGCCGTGGAGTTCGTCGACACCGTCCCCCGGGCAGCGTCCGGGAAGATCCTCCGAAGGGAACTGAGGCAGCGCGCATGACCACACTCGTCACCACGTCCGAGGAACGGGGCATCACGACCCTCACGCTGAACTCCCCCGCCACCCGCAACGCCCTCTCCGCCGCCCTCGTCGGCGAGCTCGCCGACGCGCTCGCCGCGTGCGGCAAGGACCCGGGCGTACGGGCCGTGGTCCTCGACCACGCCGGCACCACCTTCAGCGCGGGCGCCGACCTGAAGGCGCCCCCGAGCCCGTACGACTTCGTGGCCCTGCTCCGGCGGATCGTCGAGCTGCCGAAGCCGGTCGTCGGCCGGGTCACGGGGCACGCGCGCGCGGGGGGCCTCGGGCTGCTCGGGGCGTGCGACGTGGTGGTGGCGGGGGAGGGGGCGGACTTCGCCCTCACGGAGGTACGGATCGGGGTCGCCCCCTCCGTCATCTCCCTGACCCTCCTGCCGAGGCTGGAACCGCGCGCGGCGGCCCGCTACTACCTGACGGGCGAGCGGTTCGGGGTGCCGGAGGCGATCGCCATGGGCCTGGTGACGGCCGGGGACGACGCCCTCCCCGGCATCCTCGACGCCCTGCGCGCCGCGTCGCCGCAGGGCCTGCGGGAATCGAAACGGCTGGTCACCGCTAGAGTCCTGGAGACCTTCGAACGCGACGCGGAGGACCTGGTGCAGAGGTCGGCCACGCTCTTCGCCTCCGCCGAGGCGCGCGAAGGGATGACGGCCTTCCTCGAACGACGGGACCCCGCATGGCGGCTGTGACCGCACCCAAGCAGGACAGGAGCCGCGCCACCCGGCAGCGGCTCCTGGAGGCCGCCGTGTCCTGCCTGGCCGAACACGGCTGGGCGGGCTCGACGGTCTCCGTGGTGGCGGAACGGGCCGGCGTCTCCCGGGGCGCCGCCCAGCACCACTTCCCCACCCGCGAGGACCTTTTCACCGCCGCCGTCGAGTACGTCGCCGAGGAACGCTCCCAGGCGCTGCGGGCGCTGCCCTCCGACGACCGCGAGGCGGCCGTCGCCGCCCTCGTGGACCTCTACACCGGCCCCCTCTTCCGGGCCGCCCTCCACCTCTGGGTCGCCGCCACCGGCGAGGACCAGCTCCGCGCCCGCGTCACCGAACTGGAGGCCCGCGTCGGCCGCGAGTCCCACCGCATCGCCGTCGAGGTCCTGGGCGCCGACGAGACCCGCCCCGGCGTCCGCGAGACCGTCCAGGGCCTCCTCGACATGGCCCGCGGCCTCGGCCTCGCCACCCTCCTCACCGACGACCGCGCCCGTCGCGAACGCGTGGTGTCCCAGTGGGCACGGCTGGTGAACGAGGCGCTGAAGTAGCGGCGCGCTCCGGGGCCGGAGCGGTGGCACGCCCCCGATCGGGAAGACCGCCCCGCCCCGTGACCCGCGTCACACCCCTTCCGGTCCCCTCGCAGTACCCTGTCCGCATGCCTCCGCTCGTACGCCGTCGCCACGTGGACTTCGTCCGCGTCACGAGCATGAGCTGTCGACGCTCCGTCTGACCCCCACGGCCGCTCCGGTCCGGGCCTCCCGCCCACAGGACCCCCGGCCCCCGGCCTCCCGGGTCCTCCGGACCCGCCCGGCCCTCCCAGACCTTCCGGGGTACCACTCCACCCACCCCTCCGGGTCCCGTCACAGAGCCCCAGCAGATCGGCACCCGTGGCGTCCGCCCCACCCCCGGCGGCCGTCCCGGGCACCCGTAGACCCCGCGGACACCTCATGACCAGCAGCTCGTACTCCTCGCAGCTCCCCATCGTGGACCTCTCCGCCGCCGACCGCGGCCCGCAGGCCCGGAGGCTGCTCCACGCCCAGCTCCACTCGGCCGCCCACGACGTGGGGTTCTTCCAGCTCGTCGGGCACGGGGTGACCGAGGCCGAGACGCGGGCCCTCACCTCCGCGATGCGCGCCTTCTTCGCGCTGCCCGAGGCCGACCGGCTCGCCCTCGACAACATCAACTCGCCGCACTTCCGCGGCTACACCCGCATCGGCGACGAGCGGACGCAGGGCGCCCGGGACTGGCGCGACCAGCTGGACATCGGCGCCGAGCGCCCCGCGCACGCCCCCGCGCCCTGGGAGGCCCCGTACTGGTGGCTCGAAGGCCCCAACCAGTGGCCCGAGGCGCTCCCCGAGCTGCGCACCGCCGCCCTGCACTGGATCGACCGCCTCAGCGGCGTCGCCGCGCGCCTGCTGCACGAGCTGCTCGCCTCCATCGGCGCGCCCGAGGACTTCTACGACGACATCTTCGGCCCGCACGCCCACCCGCAGCTCAAGCTGGTCCGCTACCCGGGCAGCAGCGGCGAGGGCGACGACCAGGGAGTGGGCGCCCACAAGGACTACGGCTTCCTGACCCTGCTGCTCCAGGACCAGGTGGGCGGGCTCCAGGTCCAGCGCGAGGACGGGAACTTCCACGACGTGCCGCCGCTGCCGGGCGCGTTCGTCGTCAACCTGGGCGAGCTGCTCGAAGTGGCCACCAACGGCTACCTGCTCGCCACCAACCACCGGGTGGTCTCCCCGCCCGGCGCGACGGAACGTTTCTCCGTCCCGTTCTTCTACAACCCGCGGCTCGACGCCCGGATCGCCCCGCTGGACTTCCCGCACGCCTCCACGGCCCCGGGCATCACCACGGACCCGTCGAACCCGCTGTTCGCCGAGTACGGGCGCAACGCCCTGAAGGGGAAGCTCCGCGCCCACCCGTCGGTGGCGGCCCGCCACCACGCGGAGCTCCTGCTGCATCCCGAGGGTCAGCCGGCGATGTCGGCGTAACCCTCGATCTCGCGCGGGTCCCGCCGGCCGGGGCCCGTGTAGCGGGCCGAGGGGCGGACCAGGCGGCCGGTGCGCTTCTGCTCCAGGATGTGCGCCGACCAGCCGGCCGTGCGGGCGCAGGAGAACATCGACGTGAACATGTGCGCCGGGACCTCGGCGAAGTCCAGGACGATGGCCGCCCAGAACTCCACGTTCGTCGCCAGGACGCGGTCGGGGCGCCGGTTGTGCAGCTCCTCGAGGGCGGCCTTCTCCAGCGCCTCCGCGACCTCGAAGCGCGGCGCGGCCAGCTCCTTGGCCGTACGGCGGAGCACGCGCGCGCGGGGGTCCTCGGCGCGGTAGACGCGGTGGCCGAAGCCCATCAGCCGCTCGCCCTTGTCCAGGGCCTGCTTCACGTACGCGGTGGCGTCGCCGGTCCGCTCGATCTCCTCGATCATGCCGAGGACGCGGGAGGGCGCGCCGCCGTGCAGCGGGCCGGACATGGCGCCGACGGCGCCGGAGAGCGCGGCGGCCACGTCGGCGCCGGTGGAGGCGATGACGCGGGCGGTGAACGTGGAGGCGTTCATGCCGTGCTCGGCGGCCGAGGTCCAGTACGCGTCGACGGCCTTGACGTGCTTCGGGTCGGGCTCGCCGCGCCAGCGGATCATGAACCGCTCGACGATGGACTGCGCCTTGTCGATCTCGCTCTGCGGGACCATCGGCAGGCCCTGGCCGCGCGCGGACTGCGCGACGTACGAGAGGGCCATGACGGCGGCGCGGGCGAGGTCGTCGCGGGCCTGCTCGGGCGAGATGTCCAGGAGCGGTTTGAGGCCCCAGACGGGCGCGAGCATGGCGAGCGCGGACTGTACGTCGACGCGGATGTCACCGGAGTGGACGGGGATCGGGAACGGCTCGGCGGCGGGCAGGCCGGGGTTGAAGGCGCCGTCGACCAGCAGGCCCCAGACGTTGCCGAACGAGACGTGGCCGACGAGGTCCTCGATGTCGACGCCGCGGTAGCGGAGGGCGCCGCCCTCCTTGTCGGGTTCGGCGATCTCCGTCTCGAACGCGACGACTCCCTCAAGCCCGGGTACGAAGTCGGACATCAGGCGGCTCCTCTATCGATGATCGATCAACGGGGTTGGTCGATGGCGGGAATCAACAGTCATCCAGCCGAAGAGTCTGTACGGTTCCGATGATGCGGGGAAGCGTGACATCCGGCACACTCCGCCGATCCGGCGGGAGAGGGTTAGCGCCCTCCGGTGCCGGGCAGACTGGCCCGCTGCCGCAGAATGGCCCCGTGAGCGATTCCGTGAACGACGACCCCACGCACTGTCCGGCGGCCCTTCCGGCGGCCGGCGAGGTCCCGGACCCCGCCGACATGCGCGAGCAGTACCGGACCACGGAGCTGACCCCGGCCGACCTCGCGCCCGAGCCGGTCGCGCAGTTCACCCGCTGGTTCAAGGAGGCCGCGGAGGACCCGGCGATCCACGAGCCGAACGCGATGGTCGTCTCCACCGCCACCCCCGACGGCCGCCCGTCCTCCCGGACGGTCCTGCTCAAGCACTACGACGCGGCCGGCTTCGTCTTCTTCACCAACTACGACTCCCGCAAGGGCCGGGAGCTGGCGGACAACCCGTACGCCTCGCTGCTCTTCCCCTGGCACCCGGCGGCCCGCCAGGTCGTCGTCACGGGCCGCGCCGAGCGCGTCGGGCGCGAGGAGACGGTGGCGTACTTCCGCACCCGCCCGCACGGCTCCCGGCTCGGCGCCTGGGCCAGCCCCCAGTCCTCGGTGATCGCCTCCCGCGAGGAGCTGCTCGCCCGCTACGACGACCTGGCCGCCCGCCACCCCGAGGGCACGCAGGTCCCGGTCCCCCCGCACTGGGGCGGCTTCCGGGTCGTCCCGGACACGGTCGAGTTCTGGCAGGGCCACGAGAACCGCCTCCACGACCGCCTGCGCTACGTCCGCGAGGACGGCGACGCGTGGCGGGTGGAGCGCCTGGCCCCGTAAGGGCCCCGGAAACGCAGACGACCCGTGAGCCTTGGTCCCGTCCGCCCAGGCGCCTGGGTCGGACGGAAGCCGGCCGGACTCACCGGCGGCTCACGGGTCGGGTGACTGCGTTGGTCTTCGGCAGACTGGCCTGCCGAGGTGCACAGAGTGCGACGGCAGGCCTCAGCCCGCAGTCACCTCGCTGGTCCGGTAAGAAATCACTTCCGGATCACCTCCTTTCATGCGTGGCTCCACCGTACGAACTCCGCCCGCGGCGCTCAACCGATTTATCCGGCGACTTCCCCCGGGCGCCCTCTCAGGCGTCCCGGCGGCGCATCGCCCACCACCCCGCGAGGAGCGCCGCCGCCGTCCACAGCGCCGCCACCCCGAGGCCCGCCCAGGGGCCGACCTGCCCGACCGGGTCCTGGTAGAGGATCTGCCGCCCGGCGCGGTCCGGCAGGTAGTCGGCGGCGCCCGCCGCCACGTCCCCGATCACGAACGGCAGCATCAGCAGCGCCGGGGTCAGGATGCTCAGCGTCGCGACCGCGCTGCGCAGCAGGAACGTCAGTCCGAAGGCGAGCAGGGCCATCAGGGCGAGGTAGATCCCGGCGCCGAAGCAGCCCCGCAGCGCCCCCGGCTCCCCGATGCCGATGGCGTATTCGCCCGCGAACGCCTGCCCCGCGAAGAAGGTGGTGAACGAGGTCACCAGGCCCACGGCGAGGGCCGCGCCCCCGGTGACCGCCGCCTTGGCCGCGTAGAGCAGCCCCCGGCGCGGCACGGCGGCCAGCGAGTTGCGCAGCGCGCCGTTCAGGTACTCGGACGACACGGCGGTCGCGCCGAAGGAGATCGCGGCGAGCTGCGCGTAGTTGGTCTGGAAGAGGGCGCGGAAGACGGGGTCCCCGGCGCCGTCCGGCTCCGGGCCGCCCACGCTGACGTACAGGGCCAGGTTGAGGGCGAGGGCGACGACGAAGACCGCGAGGAGCGATCCCGAACCGGCCCGGACGGAACTGATCTTGATCCACTCGGAGCGGGCGACTGCGGTGAACGGCACGGTCAGACCTCCAGGGCCGAGGAGCGGGGACGGGAAGCGGCGGCGGAGTGCTCCGCCTCCTCCGAGGTGAGCGCGAGATAGGCCTGCTCCAGGGAGGCGCGCTCGTCGGCCAGCTCGAAGACGGGGATGCCCTCGCGGGCCGTGACCGCCCCGATCTCCTCGGCCGAGGCGCCCTCGACCACCCACCGGCCGGCCTCGTCGGGGGCGTCCCCGACCGCCCACCCCTTGGCCAGGAGCGTGGCCCGCAGGCGTACGGGATCCCCGGTGCGCACCCGTACGCGCGCGTGGCTGTGGGCGTCGATGAACTCCCGCATCGGCACGTCCGCGAGGAGCCGGCCCCGGCCGAGGACGACGAGGTGGTCGGCGAAGAGGGCCGTCTCGTTCATCAGGTGGCTGGAGACGAGGACCGTACGGCCCTCGGCGGCGAGCCCGCGCAGCAGCTCGCGGATCCACACGATGCCCTCGGGGTCGAGGCCGTTCGCCGGCTCGTCCAGCAGGAGCACGGCCGGGTCGCCGAGCAGCGCGGCGGCGATGCCGAGCCGCTGGCGCATGCCGAGCGAGAAGGTGCGGACCCGGCGGCGGGCGGCGCCCGCGAGACCGGTCCCGGCCAGGACCTCGTCCACGCGCCGGTCCGGGATGCGGTGGGAGGCGGCGAGGGCCCGCAGGTGGTTCCGGGCGGTCCGGGAGCCGTGGGCCGCCTGCGCGTCCAGGAGGGCGCCGACGGTACGGAGCGGCTCGTCCAGCGCCGTGTACGGGCGTCCGCCGACGGTGGCGGTGCCCGAGGTCGGCCGGTCGAGGCCGAGGACGAGCCGCATGGTGGTGGACTTCCCGGCCCCGTTCGGGCCGAGGAAGCCGGTCACGCGGCCCGGTTCGACGGAGAAGGTCAGCCCGTCGACGGCCCGCTTCGGCGGCCTGCCGGCGTACTCCTTCGTGAGGTTCCTGACGTCGATGCTGGTCATGGCTCGATCCTGGCCGCCCGCCGGCCCCGGGCCATCCCCCGCCCGGGGAGGCGGTCTCCCCCGCACGGGGGAGCCGCGGGCGGCGGCCGCCCTGCCAGGATGACGGGATGCCCGGACCCTTCCGCCGGCCGACGCGCACCACTCCGCGCGCCCCTCGCCGCCGCCCGCTCGCGAGTGCGGTCACGCACGGCGCCCGCCGTCTCCGGCCGTCCACCCGCGCGGCCACCCACCACGCCGACCGGTCCCCACTGCTCGCGAGCGCCGCCGCGCACCGCGCCCACCGCCTCCGGCCGCTCGCGAGTACCGTCGCGCACCGCGCCCACCGCCTCCGCCCGCTCGCCCGCGCCGTCACGTACACCCGCTGGCTCCACCTCCTCGTGGGCGCGATCGTGCCGCTCGCCGCCGGCCTGATCCACCCCGGCCTCTCGCACCCGTACCCGGCGGACTGGCTGGTGGTGGCGGTGCTCCCGGTGCCGCTGGTCGCGGCCGTCGCCCTCGTGCCGGCGGCCCGCCGCGCCGAGGGCCTCCAGGCGCGTCTGATGCTCTTCCCGGGCAAGCACGCGCGCGCGTGGAGGACGCCGGAGGGCGCGGACGTCTCCGCGTCCCCGTCGGCCTCGTGGACGGACCGGGGCAGGACGGCCCTGTGGCTGGTGTTCCGGATGGAGGCGGGGCTCGCCGTCTGGCTGCTGTCGGTCGGACTGCCCCAGTGCGCGCTGACGCTGGCCGGGGTGCACGTCGAGGAGCCGGTCGTGGCCGGTCTGACCCTGCCTTCCGGCGGGGACCGGTGGTCGGCGTTCCTGGCCCCGCTCCCGGTGCTCGTGCTCCTGGCGGTGGTCGTCGCGGGCGGCGGACTGGCCGCGCGGGTGGCCCGTACCCTCCTCGGCCCCTCGGTGAAGGAGCGCATGGCCGCCCTGGAGGGGCGCACCGAGCGGCTCCTCGAACGCAACCGGATCGCGCGGGAGCTGCACGACTCGCTCGGCCACGCGCTGACCCTGGCCGTGGTGCAGGCCGGGGCCGCGCGGGCCGCCGCCGACCCGGAGTTCACCGACCGGGCCCTGGAGGCGATCGAGGAGACGGGGCGGGCCGCCCTGGAGGACCTGGAGCGCGTCCTGCTCCTGCTGCGCGAGACGGGCCGCCCGGCGGCCGCGAGCCCCGGCCTCGACGAGGCGGCCCGGCTGCTCGACTCGGCGCGCTCCTCGGGCGCGCGGGTCGACGCCGAGGTCACCGGGCCGCTGGAGGAGGTGCCGGGCCCGGTCTCCCGCGAGGCGTACCGGATGCTCCAGGAGTGCCTCACCAACGTGCTGCGGCACGCGGGCCCGGTCCCGGTCGCCGCCCGCGTGGCGGTGGAGGGAGCCTTGCTCCGCCTGGAGGTCCGCAACCCGCTGGCCCCGGGGCGGGCGGAGCACCCCGGCTCGGGCAGCGGCCTGCGCGGGATACGCGAACGGGCCGCGCTCCTGGGCGGCTCGGCCCGGACGGGCCGGGACGGCGACGCGTGGCTGGTCCGCGTGGACCTGCCGCTGCGCTGACCGGAGCGGGCGTACTGCGCGGCCGGAGCGGGCCGTACGCGGAACCAGGGCCGCCCGTACGCGCCCGTACGCCTGATCTACGCTGGCCACATGCCGATCACCGTCCTCCTCGTCGACGACGAACCGCTGGTCCGGGCCGGTCTGCGCGCCGTCCTGGAGGCGCAGCCCGACATCGAGGTGGTGGGCGAGGCGGCCGACGGGGCCGCCGTCATCCCCCTCGTGCGCCAACGGCGCCCCGACGTCGTCGCGATGGACGTCCGCATGCCGCTGATGGACGGCATCGAGGCGACCCGCGCGGTCCTGCGCACGGTGCACGAGCCGCCGAAGATCCTGGTCGTCACCACCTTCGAGAACGACGAGTACGTGTACGGGGCGCTGCGCGCGGGCGCCGACGGCTTCCTGCTCAAGCGGGCCCGCCCGGCGGAGATCGTGCACGCGGTGCGCCTCGTGGCGGAGGGCGACTCGCTCCTCTTCCCGGCGGCGGTACGGCAGTTGGCCGCCTCGTACGGGCGGGAGCGGGACGGGTCGGAGGCCCGGGAGGCGCTGGAACGGGCCGGCCTCACCGAGCGGGAGGCGGACGTGCTGCGGCTCGTGGCGCGCGGCCTGTCGAACGCGGAGATCGCCGCGCGCCTGGTGGTGGGCACGGAGACGGTGAAGTCGCACGTCAGCTCCGTCCTGGCGAAGCTCGGCGCCCGCGACCGCACCCAGGCGGTCATCGCCGCCTACGAGTCGGGCTTCGTCTCACCGGGCTGAACCGGGCCCGGAACCGTCCCGGCGGGGCGCGCCCGCCCATCGTTTTCGGCGAAGGTGATGTGCTCTGCGTCACGTTCCAGTTGAATGGTCCACAGCATGGGGGGTGTCGGGTGAGTGCTTTCGCGGAGTCCACGAGTGAGGCCGCCGTTCCCGGGGCGGGGGCCGATCTGCTGGCCGCGCTGCTCGACGGGATGGACGCGGCGCTCTGCGCCTTCGACGCCGACGGGACGGTCACCCACTGGAACCGGGAGGCCGAGCGGATCCTCGGCTGGACCGCCGGGGAGGCCGTCGGGCGGCGCGGGTTCGAGGGGTGGGCGGCGCGGAGCGCGGACGCCGAGGAGACCCTGGGGCGCCTGATGGGGGCCATGAAGGGTCCCGGCCGGCAGGTCCACGAGTTCGTCCTGCTCCGCAAGGACGGCGGGCGCGTGCTCGTACGGAGCCAGGCCGCCGGGGTGCGCGGCGCGGACGGCGCGCCGGCCGGGGTGTACTGCGCGTTCAGCGAGGTCCACGTCCAGCTCGACCTGGAACGCTCGGTCGCCCTCAGCGAGGCCCTGTTCGACGACGCCTCCTGGGGCGTCGTCCTGGTCGACGCCGACCTGCGCCCCGCCATGGTCAACGCCCACGCGGCCCGGTCCTTCGGCGCCGGGCGCACCACCCTGCTGGGCCGCCCGCTCGGCGAGGTCGTCGTGCACGGCGCGGAGGAGCTGGAGGCCGCCTTCCAGCACGTCCTGGCGGAGGGCACCCCGCCCGCGCCCGCCGAGGTGTGGGTGACCCTGCGGACGGCCACGGGGGAGCGGCGCCGGTGCTGGCGCAGCGGCTTCCTGCGGCTCGCGTCCCCGATGGCGGAGGCGGCGGTGCCGCTGGGGGTCGCCTGGCTGTTCCAGGACGTCACCGACGAGCGGCTCGCGGCCCGGGAGGCGGACCGGCTGCGGTTCCGGTGGAGCCAGCTGCACCGGGCGGGCGCGGCGGCGGCCGAGTGCGAGGACCCGGCGGAGGCGGCGGCGGTCCTCCTGGAGTTCGCCCTGGCCGGGTTCGCGGACCACGCCCTGGTGGACCGGGTGGCGGGCGACCGGCGCCTGACGCGGGCCCTGGCCGTCCCGGCGTCCGTCCCCGGCCCGTCCTCGCCGCCCGTGGGCGGCGGCATCCCGCTGCGGTACGGGCCGCGGCACCCGGCGCTCCAGGCCTGGGACCGGACGGGCGCGGTCCGGGCCAGCGCGGGCCGTACGGCCGAGGTGTGGGCGGAGGCCCACCAGTGGCCCGGCGACGCGGCGCACTCCCTGTGCGTGGTGCTGCGCTCCCGGGGCCGGACCCTCGGCGTCCTCACCTTCCTGCGGGCCGCCTGCCGCCCGGCCTTCGAGCGCGAGGACGTGGTCTTCGCGGAGTCGGTGGCGACGGGCGTGGCGTCGTCCCTGGCGCTGGGGGACGGACACGGGGACGGGCCCCCGGCGTACTGACCGGGGGCCCGTGCTCGCGGTGTCCGTGCCCGTCACTCCGGGTCCCGCCGGAACGCGGCCGTCGACCAGCGGTAGCCGAGCACGGTGAGGGCCAGGGACCAGGCGACGGCGAGCCAGCCGTTGTGGCCGATCTCGGTGCCGAGCAGCAGGCCGCGCAGGGTCTCGATGGCCGGCGTGAAGGGCTGGTACTCCGCGACGGGCCGGAACCAGCCGGGCATCGACTCCAGCGGCACGAAGGCGCTGGAGATCAGGGGCAGCAGGATCAGGGGCGTGGCGCTGTTGCTGGCGCCCTCGGCGTTGGGGCTGGCCATGCCCATGCCGACCGCGATCCAGGTGAGCGCGAGGGCGAAGAGCGCGATCAGGCCGAGGGCGGCCAGCCATTCCAGGACGGTGGCGTCGGTGGAGCGGAAGCCGATGGCGAAGCCGACGGCGCCGACGAGGAGGACGCTGGCGAGCGACTGCATCACGCTGCCGACCACGTGCCCGACGAGGATGGAGCCGCGGTGGATGGCCATGGTGCGGAAGCGGGCGATGATCCCCTCGTTCTTGTCCATGGCCACGGACACGGCGGCACCGACGACGGTGGAGCCGATGGTCATGAGCAGGATGCCCGGGACGATGTAGGCGATGTAGGCGTCGCGGCCTCCGCCGCCGGCCAGGCCCGCGCTCATCGCGTCGCCGAAGATGTAGACGAACAGCAGCAGGAGCATCACCGGCGTGAGCAGCAGGTTCAGGGTGAGGGAGGGGTAGCGGCGGACGTGCAGGAGGTTGCGGCGCAGCATCGTGGACGAGTCGCGCACGGCGAGGGAGAGGGTGCTCATCGGACGGTCTCCTCGTTCTGGTCGTTCCGGCTGTCGTGGGTGCTCTGGGCGGGGACTTCGGCGGTGCCGGTGAGGGCGAAGAAGACGTCGTCGAGGTCGGGGGTGTGCACGGTCAGTTCGTCCGCCTCGATGCCGGCCGCGTCCAGCCGGTCCAGGACGGTGCGCAGGGCGCGCTGGGTCCCGTCGCTGGGGATCTGGAGCGTGAGCCCCTCGTCGTCCGTGGTCGCCCCGCGCAGCTCGGCGGCGGCGGAGCGGTAGGCGACCGGGTCGGAGAAGCGCAGCCGTACGTGGCCTCCGGGGATCAGCCGCTTGAGCTCCTCGGCGGTGCCCTCGGCGGCGATCCTCCCGTCGTGCAGGACGGCGATGCGGTCGGCGAGCTGGTCGGCCTCCTCCAGGTACTGGGTGGTGAGGAAGACGGTGGTGCCGCCGGCGACCAGTTCGCGGACGATCCGCCACATGGTGTGCCGCGAGCGCGGGTCGAGGCCGGTGGTGGGTTCGTCGAGGAAGATGATCCGGGGGGCGCCGACCAGGGTCATGGCGATGTCCAGGCGGCGCTTCATGCCGCCGGAGTAGCCGGCGGCGGGCTTCTTCGCCGCCTCGACCAGGTCGAAGCGCTCCAGGAGTTCGGCGGTGACCCGGCGTCCCTCCCGCTTGGAGAGGTGGTGCAGGTCGGCCATCAGGAGCATGTTCTCCTCGCCGGTGATCAGGCCGTCGACGGCCGAGAACTGCCCGGTGACGCCGATCGCGGCCCGTACCGCCTGCGGGTCGGCGGCCAGGTCGTGGCCGCCGACCCGCAGGTCACCGGCGTCGGCGGTGATGAGCGTGGAGAGGATCTTGACGGCGGTGGTCTTGCCGGCGCCGTTCGGGCCGAGCAGGGAGAAGACCGTTCCTTCGGGGACGGCCAGGTCGACGCCGTCGAGCACGACCTTGTCCCCGTAGGACTTGCGCAGCCCGTTCGCCGCGATGGCCAGGTCGGTCATGGTGATGCTCCTTCGGGAGTGACGCGGGAAGGGGTGGAGAGCTCAGAGGCTGCGGGCGGTGACGTCGCCCCGGGTGGTGGTCGCCCGGACGGCGAGGACGGTGGTGCCGTCGTTCTTCAGCGCGTTGACGACGCGGCCGAGGGCGGTGCCGGCGTCCAGGGAGGCGGAGACCCCGGCGGCGGCGCCGACCGTGATGTCGCCGTCCTGGGTGCGGAGGACGACCTCGCCGCGTACGGCCTCGGCGATTCGGATGGAGCCCCGCGCGGTGCCGATCTCGGCGGGGCCGTTCAGCCGGTCGACCTCGACGTCGCCGTCGGTGGCGGTGAGGCGGACGCTCGCGGCCTCGTCGATCTTGATCCGTCGGTACGCGCCGTCGAAGGAGACGTCTCCGAGGCGGCCCACGGCCCGGAACTCGGTGGCGGCCGCCTTCGCCTCGACGCGGGAGCCGCTGGGCACCCGGACCGTGACCTCGACGGACCCGGAGGAGCCGAAGCTCCGGTTGCCGGCGGGGACTTCGATCCGCAGGACGCCGTCGGCGCAAGCGACCGCCGTCTGCTCGGCGGCCTTCGCGTCGCGGCTCTTGGCGGGGTTCGCGGGGAGGACCTCGACCACGGTGTCGTCGCGGTCGGCGGCGATGACCTGGATCCGTCCGGCGGGGACGTCGAGGACGGTGGTGACGGGGGCGGGGGTGGCGAAGGTCTGCATGACGGGTGCTCCTCGTTCCGCGCCGTCTCCGACGCTTCCGTTGTTTCTGATATGGGAAAAGCTACGTTGCGTTCGAGGGTTTGGCAACGAGTTAGTTGCGAAGAAAGTGCATCGCAGCAGCTCAAGCTAGGTAAATCGTTGCACTGGGGATGGATTTAACGCAACGTCAGGCAGTGTCGGCGTTGCAATGAAGTGAAAGTGAACGCTATGCTGGGGGCCTCGGGGAACGAAGGAGGCCGTGATGCCGGGAGGCAGGCTCACTCAGCAGGACCGTCAGCAGATCGCCCTCGGGCTGGCCGAAGGCCTCGCCTACGCGGAGATCGCCAGGGGCCTGGAGCGCCCGACCTCGACGATCACGCGCGAGGTGATGCGCAACGGCGGCCCCGCCGGGTACCGGGCGGACCTCGCCCACCGCGCCACGGAGCAGCGCACCCAGCGGCGCAGGCCCGCCCCGCCGCCCGGGGGCGCCGAGCCGGCCCCCCACCAGCCGGACGGGCGCGACCCCGAGGCCGTGCGTGCGTACGAGGAGCTGTTCACCACCGTCATGATGCGGTCGGGCCTGCCCAAGATGATGTCCCGGGTGATGGTCGCCCTGCTCCTGACCGACTCCGGCAGCCTGACGGCGTCCGAACTCGCCCGGCGCCTCCAGGTCAGCCCGGCGACCGTCTCCAAGTCGATCACCTTCCTGGAGGGCCAGACCCTCATCCGCAGGGAGCGCGACGAGCGCCGCCGCGAGCGGTACGTCGTCGACGCCGACGTCTGGTACCAGTCGATGGCCGCCAGCGTCCGCTCCCTCGTCGAGCAGGGCGACCTCGCCCGGCAGGGCGTCGGCGTCCTCGTCCCCGGCACCCCGGCCGCCGTCCGCCTGGAGAACGTCGCCCGCTTCCTCGACTTCGTCGCCGAGAGCCTCGCCCGCGCCGCCGAGCAGGCCCGCGAGGTGCTCTCCACGAAGGCGGACCCGGACCGGGAGGCCGGTGACTGACGGGGCGTCACCCTCTCCTGACACCCACTTTTTTGTGGGTGCTTGCCGGTGCCCGCCGCCCGGGAGAACCTGGTGGCGGGCCCGGACGCGGAAGGAGGGAGCAGGGCCTCAGGAGGCGGTCCGCGCCTCCGCGAGCCGGTCCAGACGCCGGTGGCCCCAGTCCGACAGGGGGC
Organism: Streptomyces cinereoruber; assembly: GCF_009299385.1. NCBI lineage: Bacteria > Bacillati > Actinomycetota > Actinomycetes > Kitasatosporales > Streptomycetaceae > Streptomyces > Streptomyces cinereoruber. Next base: position 4,415,714 of record NZ_CP023693.1, read on the forward strand.
CGAGCAGTCCGGACAGTTCACGTCCGGAGTCCGTCAGCGAGTAGACCGTCTTCGGCGGCAGGACGTCGTGCGCCTCGCGGTGCACGAGACCGTCCTCCACCATCTCCCGCAGCGCCTGGGACAGCACCTTCTCGCTGATCCCGGGGAGTTCGCGGCGCAGTTCGCCGGGCCGGCGCGGCCCGGACTCCAGCAGCCACAGCAGCCACGTCTTCCACTTGCCGTCGATCACGGAGATCGCGGCCGTGACACCGCAGACGTTCGTGTCCTGGGTCCGGCGGCTCGCCATGCGCGCCCCTCTCCTCGCTCGGTCACCCGCGCACTCGCACGTACTCATGCGCGTTCACGCGTACTCACTTGACCACAAAGGAAGCACACGCATGTCCTCTTCCCCCGAGCAGAACCCCTCCCGCCCCTCCGTCACGGTCCTCGGCCTCGGTCCGATGGGCCGCGCGCTGGCCGGCGCGTTCCTGGACGCCGGAGTGCGGACCACCGTGTGGAACAGGACCCCGGGCCGGGAGGGCGACCTGGTCGAGCGGGGCGCGGTCCCGGCCGCGAGCGCCGAGGAGGCGGTCGCCGCGAGCCCCCTGACGGTGATCTGCCTGGTCAACTACGACGCCACCGACTCCGTACTGCGGCGGCCGGAGGTCACGGCCGCGCTCAAGGGCCGGACGGTGGCGAACCTGAGCGCCGACACCCCGGAGCGGGCGCGCGACACCGGCCGCTGGGCGGAGGAGCACGGCATCGGGTACCTGGACGGCGCCATCATGACCCCGACCCCGAGCATCGGCACGCCCGAGGGCGTGTTCCTCCACAGCGGCCCCGAACCGCTCTACGCCGAGCACCGGCCGGTGCTCGGCGCGCTGGGCGGCTCCCACTCGCACCTGGGCGAGGACGTCGGGCGGGCCGCCGCGTACGACCTCGCGCTGCTCGACATCTTCTGGACGGCGATGTCGGGGTACGTCCACGCCCTCGCGCTCGCCCGCGCGGAGGGGGTGACGGCCCGGGAGCTCGCGCCGTTCGCGCAGGGCATCGGGGCGATCCTGCCGCCGCTGTTCCGGGAGTGGGCGGAGGACGTGGACACCCGTACGTACTCGGGCGAGGGCAACCCGGTCACCTCGGGCCTGTCGACCATGGAGCACGTCGTGCACGCCGCCGAGGGCCACGGGCTCGACGCGAGCGTCATGCGCGCCACGGCCGCCCTGGCCCGCCGCGCCGTCGACCGGGGCCACGGCGCGGACGGCTTCACCCGCGTGACGGAGCTGCTCGACCTCCGCTGAGGGGCGCCCGACCCGGCCGGGGGACGGGGGGTGGGCCTCCGCCCCCCGTCACCGCCGGTAGAAGATCCGGTCCCCGTACTCCGTCATCACGCGCCCGTTCCACTCGTGCCCGCCGTCCACGTTCCCCGAGCGCAGCAGCGGCGGCTCGATGCCGCGCCGGACCAGTTCCTCGGCGGCGGCGGCCATCGTGGCCTGCATGAGGGCGCTGGTGACGACGGTGGACGCGGGCGCGAAGGGGGCCTCGATGCCCTCGTGGGTCAGCTCGGCGTCCCCGACGGCGATCCGGGAGTCGAGGACGACGTCGCAGTGGTCCTTGAGGTACGTCCCCGAGACGTGCCGGGACTTCGTCTCCGTCGCGTACGCCACCGAGGTGACCCCGATGACGGTGAGGCCCAGCGCGCGGGCGTTCATGGCCATCTCGACGGGCAGGGCGTTGCGCCCGGAGAGGGAGATGATGATCAGGACGTCCCCGGCCTTGGCGGGGGAGGAGTCGAGGACCGCGCCCGCGAGGCCGTCGACCCGCTCCAGGGCGGAGCCGAGCGTGGCCGGCATGACGTCGACGCCGACGACGCCGGGGACGGCGAGCAGGTTCATGAGGGCCAGGCCGCCGGCCCGGTAGACGACGTCCTGTGCGGCGAGGGAGGAGTGGCCCGCGCCGAACGCGAAGAGCCGGTTGCCGCGCGCGACGGCCTCGGCGATCGCCTCTCCGGCGGCGGCGATCTCGGCGGAGTCCCCGTCGCGCACCTCCTGGAGCAGGCCGATCGCGGCGTCGAAGAACTGTCCGGCCAGCTTGCTCTCGCCCATCGCGGCGGCTCCTTCTCGTCGTGGTCGCCGATCACGGTGCGGTCTGGACCATTGCTCTGTCAATACCGCCTCCGGGGCCTCCCCGTCCCGGCGGGGCCCGGTTGTCCGCCCGATGCGTCAGAATTGGTGCCAGGGCCAGCGCACGACTCATCGAGGGGCACGTATGTCCGGACTGATCGACACCACGGAGATGTATCTCCGCACCATCCTCGAGCTCGAGGAGGAAGGCGTGGTCCCCATGCGCGCCCGGATCGCCGAGCGGCTCGACCAGAGCGGGCCGACGGTGAGCCAGACGGTGGCCCGGATGGAGCGCGACGGCCTGGTGGCCGTGGCGAGCGACCGCCATCTGGAGCTCACCGACGAGGGCCGCCGCCTCGCCACCCGCGTGATGCGCAAGCACCGCCTCGCGGAGTGTCTGCTCGTCGACGTGATCGGCCTGGAGTGGGAGCAGGTGCACGCCGAGGCCTGCCGCTGGGAGCACGTCATGAGCGAGGCCGTGGAGCGGCGGGTCCTGGAGCTGCTGCGCCACCCGACGGAGTCGCCGTACGGGAACCCGATCCCGGGCCTGGAGGAGCTGGGCGAGAAGGCGGAGGCCGAGGCCTTCCTGGACGACTCGATGGTCTCCCTGGCGGACCTGGACGCGAGCGGCGGCAAGACGGTGGTCGTGCGCCGGATCGGCGAGCCGATCCAGACGGACGCCCAGCTGATGTACACCCTGCGGCGCGCGGGCGTGCAGCCCGGCTCCGTGGTGTCCGTCTCGGAGTCCGCGGGCGGCGTCCTGGTGGGCAGCAGCGGCGAGGCCGCCGAGCTGGACCCGGAGGTCGCGGCGCACGTGTTCGTCGCGAAGCGCTGAGGTTCCGTCCGTACGGAGGTGAGGGGCGCCCGCCGGTCGGGCGCCCCTCACCGCTGCCCGGCCCCGGTCACCGCCCGGTGCTCAGAGGTACGGGGCGAGGACGCCCCACAGGCCGAGCGCGAGCAGGGCGAGCGCGCCGAGCATGCCGAAGCCGTTCTTCAGGACCACGACGACGAGCGGGGCCCGGGGCGCGTGGCGGTTCGGCCGCTGCGGGTCGTAGACGACGTGGATGTGCCGCGTCGGGCGGTTGCGCGCCTCCTGGGAGTACTCGTTGCCGTGGGTGTCGGTGAACTGGTAGTAGTCCGACTTCTTTCCGTTCGGGAAGTACTTCGCGGTGGCGACGACGGTGACGCCGCGCCGGGCGAGCACCACCCGGTCGGTGACGGTGCCGACGGCTCCGACCACGCTGCCGAGACCGATGAGCGTCCCGAACGCCGCGAAGAAGGCGATGAAGGCCATGGTGCCGCCGTGGGCGACGGCGGTCCACCAGACGTAGGCGATGTAGAGGCCGGCGAAGGCCGCGCCTCCGGCGATCAGCCACCACGTCCGCACCCCGTGCTCGTCCTCGACGGTGACGAGGGCGCTGCCGGCCGGGTCGCGTTCCTCGGGCAGGGCGGCGGTGAGGGCGTCGTGGAACAGGGTGGTGGCGGTCGCGTTGCCGCCGTGGATCCGGTGGTCCGTCCCGTCGGTCAGGGTGACCCTGAGCGTGGTGTCGTCCTCCCGGTGGACCTCCCGGACGACGGCGAGGGGGATCTCCTTGCGCCGGCTGACCGTCGTGACGACGAGCCGGTCGGGTTCGAGGACCGCGGATTCGTCCGCCTTGGCGAGTACCTGAGGTGAGAGCACGGTCCGTGGACCGACGAACGGACGATCGGGTTGTACGAAAGCGGGGCACGGATCCGCGCCGGTGCGGGCGCTCCGGGGCGACGGGCCGCCGTGCGACCCGGTTTACGTCGGAATGGCCCCGCCCGCCCCTTCGGCGTGCCACGCTGGTACGAGCCCGGGCGTGGAGGGGGTGGGGCCATGAGGGCCGCGAGCGACGCCGCCGAAAACAGAGGACCCCGGCGCCCATGGGCGCCGGGGCCTGTCCTCCCCGGTCACGACCTGGAGCCCCGAGCTCTCAAGGTCGTTCCCCTCGGACCGTTTTTCCCCGAGCGGTCCGCCTCCCGCTCAAGATCTCCCCTCGGTCGCGGGCGTCAATCCTTGAGGCTTGTCACTCGAACGAGGGGTGTTGGGTGGCAGAAGAGCATTTTCGAATGCGAGTTCGATACTCTGGCGAGGTTCGACGGAAAAGAGGGGGTGCCGGAGACATGGCGCGACGACTCGACGTCACCGGGGCCGACGGCGTCCGGCTGACGGCCTGGGACCACACGCCCGGGCCCACGGACGACGGCACCACGGGCCGGGGCGCCCCCGGCAGGAGCGTCACCGCTCAAGCGCCCGGAGGCGGCGGCACCATCGCCCTCCCCGGCATCGTCCCGCAGCCCGGCCCCGCCCAGGGCGCCGTCCCGCGCCCGGCCGGCCGCCCCGCGCCGGAGGCCCACCGGGCCCCCGCCCCCGGCGTGTTACTGCTCCACGGGCTGATGGGCCACGCCGGTCACTGGGCCCGGGCCGCGAGCCGGCTCACCGGCGGGCACCGGCTCGTCGCCCTGGACCAGCGCGGCCACGGCGGCAGCGAGAAGCCCGCCGCCGGACCGTTCACGCGCGAGGCGTACGTCGCGGACGCGGCCGCCGTCGTCGAGCAGCTCGGCCTCGGCCCCGTGACCCTGATCGGCCACTCCATGGGCGCCCTGACGGCCTGGCAGCTCGCCGCCGAGCGCCCGGACCTGGTCCGCGCCCTCGTCATCTGCGACATGCGGGCCTCCGCGCTCGGCGCGGCCTCGCAGCGCGCCTGGCAGGACTGGTTCCGGGGCTGGCCGGCGCCGTTCCCGTCCCTGGAGGCCGTCCACCGCTGGTTCGGCGACGAGGACCCCTGGGTGGAGACCCCGAACCCGGCCCGGGGCGCCTTCTTCGCCGAGGTGATGGCCGAGCACGCGGACGGCTGGCGCCCGGTGTTCGACCCGGAGCAGATGCTGACCTCCCGCGAGACCTGGGTCCACGACGCCCACTGGGACTCGCTCGCCCAGGTCCGCTGCCCGACCCTCGTCGTCCGGGGTCTGGGCGGCGAACTGGGCCGCGCGGAGGCCCAGGAGATGGTCCGGGTCCTCCCCCACGGGGAGTACGCGGAGATCCCGGACGCCGGCCACCTCCTCCACTACGAGCACCCGGACGCCTGGTGCGAGGCCGTGGAGCCCTTCCTGAACGGCGTCCTCACTCCGTAGGCACGGGGCGGGGACGCCGGACCGGGGCGGCGGCACCCCCGCCGGTATCGGAAAGATCAAGAAGGTCCCCCGCCCTCCCGGCCCGTCACCGCCGCGCGGTACCTTCCCTCCCACGGCGTGTCGAGAGGAAAGCCCGAGGGCTCGACTCCACGCCGCACCTCGAGGGGAAAACCACCTATGACTCTGCTGTCCCGCCCGCCCGCGACCGCCGGCGCGTCCGCCCGCCCGTCCGGCGGCAGGTCCAGGCTCGCCGCGCTCGCGCTCGCGGCCCTGACCACTCTCGCCACGTTCACCGCCGCCGGCCCCGCCGCCACCCCGGCCCAGGCCGCGCCGCAGGACTGCCCGCGCGGCTACCTGTGCGTGTGGCAGACCGACCACGCCACCGGCTCCATGCTCAAGATCACGTCGAACAAGCCGACGCTCGGTTCCTGGGACAACAAGATCAGCGCGGTCTCCAACCGCAGCAACTTCTACGCCTGCGCCTACAACGAGCCCAACTACAAGACCTCCGGCAACTGGACCGTCGGCTCGCGGGAGCCGGACCCCGGCGGCACCGAGTGGGGTTACTTCGGCACCCCGTCCGTCAGCTCCGTCAAGCTCGTCGCCACCGAGCGCGAGTGCTACGGCCCCGCCTACCCGGACTGGTCCGTGCGCTGGGACTCCGCGAGCCGGGGTTCCTTCGCCAACCTCGACGGCAACAACCGTTCCGACCTCCTCACCCGCGACAAGGTCGGCCGTCTGTGGTTCCTCCCCGGCGACGGCACCGGCAGGCTCGTCGGCGGCGGCTGGAACGCCATGGACGTCCTCACCCGGCACGGCGACTTCACCGGCGACGCCCGCGAGGACCTCGTCGCCCGCGAGGCGTCCACCGGCAAGCTCTGGCTCTACCCCGGCAACGGCACCGGCTCCTTCGGGGCGCGCAAGCTGATCGGCTCCGGCGGCTGGAACACCATGTCCCGCATCGTCGCCTTCGGCGACCTCACGGGAGACAGGCGCTCGGACCTCCTCGCCGTCGAGAAGTCCACGGGCAAGCTGTGGCTGTACCCGGGTACGGCCTCCGGCGCGCTCGGTGCCCGCAAGCTCTTCGGCTCCGGCGGCTGGAACACCATGGACGCCCTCACCGCCGCCGGAGACCTGACCGGCGACGGCAAGACCGACCTCATCGCCCGCGAGCCCTCCACCGGCAAGCTGTGGCGCTACGACGGCAGGACCGGCTCCATCGCCCCCCGCGTCCTGATCGGCGGCGGCTGGAACGTCATGGGCACGCTCGTCGCCGCCGGGGACTCCGAACTCGGCGACGGCCGCAACGACCTCTACGCGATCACGAACAGCCGCTTCACCGGGACCCCCGACAGCTCCTGCGTCGGGGCGAGCTGCCTGCTCACCTACGCGAACAAGGGCAACGGGACGTTCTACCCGGGGACTTGGGACAGCAGCCTCTGGTACGACATGACGGCCGTGCTCTGAGACCGTGACGCGGCCGGCCGGGGAGGTGGGGGCACCGGCCGGCGGTCAGCCGCCGTGGAGCCCCCACTCGTCGAGGCCGCCGTGGACGTGGGCTTCCCCGCACGCCGGGGCGTTCATGCCGACGGCCACGCCCCGGTACAGGGCGACGAGCGAGTCCTCGCCCCGCCAGCAGGCGTCGGTCATGCCCCGCACCTCGGGCACCGGCTCGTACCCTTCGAGGTCCAGGGACTCGACGGCCTCTCATGAAGCCTCAGCCGCGCCTCGTGGCGCTCGCTCGTCAAGCCGTCTGCTGCGGCACCTGAACGGTGATCACTCCTGAGGATCGTCTTCGAGGTGATCAAGTGGTGAGGGGCGCGCTTGCGCCGTGCCTGGCCCTGGACCCGCCCGACGTGACGGAGGGCTCCGCCCGGAAACGGACGGGGCCCTCCGTACGCCGTCACACGCCCGAGACGAACGCGGCCCAGGCCGCCGGGGAGACCTCGAAGGAGGGGGGAGGCACGCGGGTCAGCCGGCGGCGTCGAGCTGGTGGTCCGCCCAGACGTAGGTCTCGGGCAGCAGGTCGGCGATCGGGACGGTCCGCAGGCGGTCGCCCCGGCCGACGACGACCCCGAGGGACGGGAAGTAGTCGAGGAGGGCCTGCCGGCACCGCCCGCACGGCGGAACGACCCCCCGGTCGCGGTCGCCCACGGCGACGATCGTCTCCAGCTCGTAGGCGCCCTGGGCGGCGGCCGTACCGATGACGACCAGTTCGGCGCAGGGGCCGCCGGTGAAGTGGTAGGCGTTCACGGCGGTGACGATCCGGCCGTCGGCGGCGCGGGCGGCGGCGGCCACGGTGTGGTTGTCGCCCCGGCAGCGGGTGCGGGCGACGTCCTCCGCCGCCCGGACGAGTTCGTGGTCGACGGGGCGGGTCTGCGCGGTCATCTTCTCCTCCTCCGTGGGGTGCGGGGCGAGGTTGCCGCGTGCGGCGGGGGCGCGCAAGCGAGTATCGGCGACGGGCCCCGCCCCCCTCGGACCCCGATCGCCCGTCGCTACGGATCGGTCACACATTCCACGCACCGTACGGAACCCACGTGACCGGCCCGCAGGATGAGGGACATGACCCGACGTCCCTCCTCCCGCACCGCCGCGGGCACGCTGTTGTTCGCCGTCCTCGTCGCCGGCTGCGCCGACCCCTCCGACGACCCGCGCGCAAGCGCCTCCGGCGCCTCCGGCACTCCCAGTGGCGGCATGCGGTACTGCCCGAGCCCCCAGGAACCGCCGCTCGACCCGTCGGTGCCGTGCATCTCGCAGGACCCGGCCCAGAAGTACGCGGAGAACCACGCCTACCGGCAGGAGATGGAGATCGGCGAGGAGGAGCGGGCCGGGGCGCAGGGCAAGGCGGACGCGCTCGCCGAGGCCCTGAAGGGCCTGGTGGGGAAGCCGGCCGGGGAGGTCGAGGTGCGCGCGGCGGCCGCCGCCGCCCTCGGCCTCGAACCGGCCGACGTCGAGTACCGCGCGGGCACACCCGGCAAGGTCCTCAGGGACGTCGTCGTCGGCGGCGGCCGCGGCAAGGTCTGCGTCAACGGGAACATCGACTCCCAGGGCGACGCCACCGCCGAGGTCGCCGGCCGCACGATGGACGGCACCTGCCTGCCGGGCCTGGGCGGCCACTGAACCTCCCCGCACCGCGAGACCGCCGGTTCAAGGGCCTTGCAGCGCGATTTCATCGCCGGCCTGTGGGATGGAGGGGAGCGGCACCCGAGTGCGGCCTCCGGGACCCACCGCACCGCCGCGGCGACGAAAGGGTCCGGGGAAGGACGACATGACCGAATCAGGCACGGCACCGCGGCTCGGCGCGCTGCGGGCCACCTACACGGCCAGGCGCCCGCCGTGGGCCGGGTACGTGGTGGGCGGCGTCCTCCTCTTCGGCGGCGGCACGCCCCTGCTGGTCGCGCTGCTCATCGCGGGGACGGGACCGCTGCCGGTGCTGGCCTTCGCGATCGTCTACGCGGGCTACACGTGGATGCTGGTCGACCGGGTCAAGCTGGCCCGGCGCGGCAAGGGCGCGCGGCTCGACCTCCACGAGCGCGGCGCGGTGGTGACCCTCGGCGGGGGGAACGTCCACGCCTTCGACTGGGACACCGTCCTGGTCCACCAGGACGTGCTCCACTCGCGGAAGAACGGCATCACCACCTCCAGCCACGTCTACACGCTGATCGGCACGGACGGCGTGGCCTGCACCATCGGGGACAGCGGCAGGACCTCGTCCTCCCGCTACGCGGGCATCGTCACCCATGTGAAGGGGGCGGAGTTCACGGAGCCCGAGCAGTGGGGCCCGGCCATCGTGCAGGCGGTGGGCGACGCCCAGATCGGCCGCGTCCTGGAAGAGGTGGCGAACGGGCGGAGGCTCGCGTTCAACACGATCGCCCTCGGCCTGCACGGGGTGGAGCACAAGGGGCGGTCCCTTCCATGGGGCCGCGTGGGCGAACTGCGGGTGGTGAACGGCCGCTTCCACGTCAAGGAGGACGGGCGGCGGCTCCCCGCGATGGACGTCCCGGTGTCCGCGATTCCGAACTTCCCGGTCTTCTACACCGTGGCCAAGAGGCTCCACGAGGCGACGCGACGATCCTGAGGCCCGGGGCGGGCGGTGTACGACCCACCCGCCGTCGTCGGTCCGTCCGCCCCGGGGCCATCGGCTGTCAGCCCTTGCTCACCGCCGCCAGGATCTCCGGCAGCCGGTTCGCCGTGCGCGGGGCCGCCAGCCTGAGGCCCGCCCACACCAGGAGGGCGCCATAGAGGGTGCCCGCCGGGAGGAGGAGCCAGAGGAGGGCGTGGTGGCCGGCCAGGTGGAAGCAGACCGCCGCGCCGATCAGCGGAGCGCACAGCAGCGCCGCCACCAGCATGCCGCCGAAGATCGAGATCCAGGCCAGGCCCGCCTGCCCCGGGACCACGTTCTTGTACCCGCTGTCCTGCGGGATCGAGTACGGGAAGAGGGCCGAGGCCACCGCGCCCGTCCCCAGCATCGCGCCGAGCAGCCCGAACGCCAGGCCCAGGCCCTCCGGGAGGCGCCCCCAGTCGCCCAGGACGGCACACGTCAGGACCGTCACGAGGACCGTGAACGGCAGCGTCACGGCGAGCAGCGCCAGCGCCCGCGCCCGCAGCTCGGCGTACGCGTCGGCCGGGGTCGAGAGGGTCTGCGCGACCATCCAGAAAGCCGACGTGTCCTGCCCGAACTGGTTGTACATCAGCATGCCGAGCATGCCGGAGGCGAAGCACGCCCAGTAGATCGAGCCCGCGCCCTGGAGGGCGTTGAACAGCGGCACGATCAGACCGATGGCGAGCGAGGTCACCCACGCCGCCTTCGTCTTCGGGTCCCGCCACATGTACCGCAGGCTGCGCTCCATGACCGCGCCCGTCCGCCCGCCCGGCAGGAACCGGCCGAGGAACCCCGTGCCGTCCTTCCCGCGGGCGCCCGGGTCCGGGGCCGCGCCGATCGTGGAGCCGTCCGGCTCGACCATCAGGCGCACGAGGCTCCGCCGCCACCAGTGCACGAGCCCGGCGAGCGCCGCCGCCGTGAGCAGCAGCCGGGCCGCCGCCACCGCGTACGCGCCCTCGCCCGCCGCGTCCACCGCGCCGATCGCGGCGGCGGGCGGCAGCCAGCCGACGACGGCCGCCGCCGGCTCGACCGCGTCCAGCCCGCCCGGCTCGCTGAGCCGCTGGGCGGCGAAGTTCACGACCTGCATGCCGACCGCGATGACCAGACCGCTGAGCAGCGCCAGGTCCCGGCCCTTGCGGGAGGTGAGGAGCCGGATGTTGGCGGCGGCCACGGCCCGCGAGAGCGCCACGCAGGTGACCGTCACCAGGGGGACGGCGAGCACGGCGACGAGCGTCGCGGCGGCGCCGTGTGCCACGGACAGCGCCGCGCCGAACGCCAGGAGCAGCGTCAGCACGGGGCCGATGCCCACGAGCGAGGCCACGAGCAGCGCCCGGACCAGCGGGGCGGGGAGCAGCGGCAGCATCACGAGCCGCGACGGGTCGAGGGTCTCGTCGCCGCTCGGCACGAACAGCGGCATCACCGCCCACGCGAGCGCGACCACGCCGGTGAGGAGGATCGCGACGGTACCGGCGTTCTCGTGGCCCCGGACGAGGACGAAGGCCAGGAGCATGCCCGCCGCGAAGAGGACGCCGAAGACGATGGAGACGATGTACGCGGCGGTCCGCCCGCCCGACTGGCGCAGCCCGTTGCGCAGCAGCGACAGCTTGAGCCGCACGAAGACGGAGGTGAGGGAGGGGACGGGAGCGGAGGAGGCCGGTGCGGTGGAGGAGGTGACGGCACTCATCACTGCGCCCCGCCGACGGAACCCGTACCCGAGCCGTTCGCCCCGCCGCCGGCGCCCGTACCGCCCAGCCAGTCCAGCGAGTCCCCCGCCGCCGCGCGCTCGTTCGCGCCGACCAGTTCCAGGAACGCGGCCTGGAGCGAGGGCGCGTCGCCGCGGACCTCGGCCAGCGGGCCCTGGGCCCGGATCCGGCCCGCCGCCATGACGGCGACCCAGTCGCAGAGCGACTCGACCAGTTCCATGACGTGGCTGGAGAAGACGACGGTCGCGCCGGACGCGGTGTACCGCTCCAGGACGCCGCGGATGGTCTGCGCGGAGACCGGGTCGACGCCCTCGAAGGGCTCGTCGAGGAAGAGGACCTCGGGGTTGTGCAGGAGCGCCGCCGCCAGGCCGATCTTCTTCCGCATGCCGGTCGAGTAGTCCACGACCAGCTTGTGCTGCGAGCCGGTCAGGCCGAGGACGTCGAGGAGTTGGGCGGCGCGCTTGTCGACCTCGTCGCCCGGGAGCCCCCGCAACCGGCCGCTGTACGCGAGGAGTTCGCGGCCCGAGAGGCGCTCGAAGAGGCGCAGGCCCTCCGGCAGGACGCCGATGCGGGACTTGACCCGGGCGACGGACTCGGGGTCGGCCCACACGTCGTCCCCGGCGACCAGGATGCGCCCGTGGTCGGGCCGCAGCAGGCCGGTGATCATGGAGAGCGTGGTGGTCTTGCCCGCTCCGTTGGGCCCCACGAGCCCGATGAACTTGCCGGCGGGCAGCGCGAGATCGATCCCGTGCACCGCGATCTGCTGCCCGAAGCGCTTCCACAGCCCCTCGACCCGCACGGCGGGCGCGGCACCGCCCTCCGGCCCGCCCCCCGCCTTCTCGAACGTTCCCCCGAATGCCGCCTGGTCAGGCATGCTCCGTCAACCCCTCGGTCGTCCCCGTGCTTACGGCCACCACCCTAAGCGCCGGTCCCGAGGGCGGACCCGGGCGTACGCCGGACGGCCCGCCGCCCCGTGGGATCCACGGGGCGGCGGGCCGTCCGGAGGCGCCGGGTCAGGAGGCCCGGGACGTCCTCGCGTCCGCCGCCTCGCGTCCGCACGCGTACGCCAGGGCGCTGATCAGCTCCTCCGCGTCGGGGAGCCAGCGGTTCGCCGGGGTGGGACGGCGGGCCCACTGCACGGCGCCCCGGCCGCCGATCCGGGTCGGCGGGGCCGCCACGTAGTGCCCCTCGCCGCGCGTGACGAGGTCGAGGGAGGACGGGACCCAGCCCAGCTTGCGGACGAGGTCCGGGACCTTGGTCGCGGCGCCCGGCAGGACGAAGAAGTACATCCGGCGCTCCGGGGAGCAGGTCACCGGGCCGAGCGTCAGCTCCATCCGCTCCATGCGGGCGAGCGCGAGGAACCCGGCCGACTCGGACACCTCGATCGCGTCGAAGGTGCGCCCGGTCGGCAGCAGGATCGAGGACTTCGGCTGCTTCGACCACATCCGCCGGGCGCCGACCCCGCTTCCGGTCGCCTGGGTCGACCAGTCGGGCCGGGACGCGTGGCCGCCCGGCAGCGCGCAGTCGTCCGCGCCGCAGGAGCAGCGCTCCCGACCCTCGGCGGCTTCCAGCCAGGTCCCCGGGACCACGTCCCAGTGCCGCTCTTCCGCGTACCGCACGGCGCTGTCCAGCAGCTGCTCGCTCCGCTGCTCGGGGACCCGCGCGGCCTCCGTGACTCCCATGGTCTCTTCCACGCTGAGCACAACTCCCCGCACCACCCGGGGTTACGGGCGGGGCGGAGAAGCGGGGCGGCGCAACGATTCCGCACGCGGGGCGCACCGGTGCACGGGCGGGGGCGCGCGGAGGGCCGGGGCGCGGGGGCGGGTACGCAGAGGTGGGGGCGCCGGCGGGGCTCGCGGCCGACGTGTCCGCTTTCGCGCGTTCGCATCGGCATTGACCGGATATCCACCGGGCAGTGATCCCTTCTCCACCGATCACCCGCACGGTCTCAGGGGGTACTTCATGGCAGCCAGGCCACTCGTTCCGCGTCAGGTCAACGAACGGCTCCAGGCGCTCATCCAGGAGGCGGGCTGCTCCAACGCCGGCCTCGCCCGCAGGGTCAACACGGTCGGCGCGGAGCGCGGCCTCGACCTGCGGTACGACAAGACGTCCGTGGCGCGCTGGCTGCGCGGGCAGCAGCCGCGCGGCCGGGCGCCCGGGGCCATCGCGGAGGCGCTGAGCCGCAAGCTGGGCCGCACGGTCACCATCGACGAGGTCGGCATGGCCAACGGCCGGAACCTCGCCGCCGGGGTGGGCCTCCAGTTCGCGCCGACCGTCCCCGGGGCCGTCGAGCAGGTCTGCGAGCTGTGGCGCAGCGACGTGGGGCGCCGGGAGTTCCTGTCCGGGTCCACGGTGGCGGCCTCCGCCCTGGTCGAGCCCAGCCGGGACTGGCTGATCACGGCGCCGGACGCGCACGTGGCCCGGACGGCGGGGGCCCGCGTCGGGGTCGCGGACGTGGCGGCCGTACGGGAGACGACGGCCGCGCTGGTCGACCTCGACCGGCGGTTCGGCAGCGGGCACGTGCGCCCGGTGGTGGTGCACTACCTGGACAGCGTGGTCTCGGGGATGCTGTCCGGCTCGTACCGGGAGGCGGTGGGCAGACAGCTCTTCGCGGCGGCCGCCCGGCTGACCGAGCTCGCCGGGTACATGGCGGTGGACACCGGCGAACCGGGCCTGGCCCAGCGGTACTACATCCAGGCGCTGCGGCTCGCGCAGGCGGCCGGGGACCGGGGCTACGGCGGTTACGTGCTCGCCGCCTCGATGAGCCACCTCGCCGCGCAGCTCGGAAACCCCCGGGAGATCGCCCAGTTGGCGCGGGCGGCGCAGGAGGGGGCGCGCGGGAAGGTGCCGCCGCGCGCGGAGGCGATGTTCCTCGCGGCCGAAGCGCGCGGGCACGCCCTGATGGGCGACGTCCGGGCCTTCGAGGAGGCGGCGGGCGGCGCCGTGCGGGCCCTGGAGCGGGCCGATCCGGAGGCGGGCGACGAGCCGGTGTGGATCACCCACTTCGACCACGCGTACCTGGCGGACGAACTGGCCCACTGCTACCGGGACCTGGGCCGCGCGGAGGCGGCGGCGCGGGCGGCCGAGGAGTCGGTCGCCGGGCATCCGGAGACGCGGGCGCGGCGGCGGGCGATCGGCCTCGCCCTGCTCGCGGCGGCGCAGATCCAGCAGCGGGAGGTGGAGCAGGCCTGCCGCACGGGCACGCGGGCGCTCGAACTCCTGGGCACGCTGCGGTCGTCGCGCGGCATGGAGTACCTGGACGACCTGAGGGACCGCCTGGAGCCGTTCTCGGGGGAGCCCGCGGTACGGGAGTTCGGGGTGCGGATGGAGCTGTACGCGGTCTGAGTCCGCCCGGAGGGAGCGGTACGGGCCGGTCGCGTGAACCAGTTGTGTAACCGGCCTCACACGTGTGTGCGGAGCCCCGGGCCCAGCCGGTAGCGTGAACCGACGATTCCGTAGGTCCATCAGTAGGAGTCCCGGTGACGCAGAACGGACAGGGTCCGGAGCCGCAGTACCCGGCGGTGCCCCCCGCGCACGACGGTGCCCACGGGGGAGCACGGCCGTGGGACGGCGGCTGGGCCCCCGCCGGCGGTCAGCCGGGCGGACAGCCGCTGCCGCCCGCGCAGCCGCTGCCCCCGGAGGCGACACCGGGCGCCGCCGACATGCAGTCCACGCAGTACCTGCCGCCGATACCCCCGCAGCCCGGCTACGGCTACCCGGGCCCGGGGCCCGCCGGCGACATGCAGGCGACCCAGCACATCGCGCCGGTGCCGGGCGCGATGCCGCCGGCCCAGGCGCAGCGGCCGGGGTACGGCTACCCGCCGCCGGCCCGGGCGCAGACCTCGCAGCCGGGCTACGGCTACCCGCCGCCCCAGGCGCAGTCCCAGCAGCCCGGCTACGGCTACCCGCACCCGGCCGCCCCCGCCGCCGACATGCAGGCCACCCAGCACATCGCGCCGGTGCCGCCGCAGCGGGGCGGCGGGGACTCCACCCAGTTCCTGGGCACGGGACCGCTGGCGCACCAGGGCGGACCCGGCCAGGGCGGGCCCGGTCAGGCCGGGGCCTCCGACGCGACCCGGCACATCGCCCCCGTCCCCCCGGCCGCGCCCGGCGAGCGGCAGCCGCCCGCCGAGTTCGACAACCTCTTCCGCACGGAGGCGCCCCGGGCCCCGCAGCAGCCGCAGCCCCCGCAGGGCTACCGGACGCCGCCCCCGGCCCCCGCCCCGTACCAGCAGCAGCCGCCGCAGCCCCCGCAGCAGGGGTACGGATACGAGGACGCCTACTACGACGACGAGCCCGCGCCGCGCCGCAAGTCACCGGTCGCCCTGATCGCCGCCGTCGTCGTCGGCTGCGCGGTCGTCGGCCTCGGCGCCGGGGCGCTGCTCAGCGGCGAGGACGAGAAGAAGGAGCCCGAGAAGAGCGGCGCGACCGTGGCGGCGACCTCCTCCGCGTCCCCCGCCGAGCAGCCGACGGAGAAGGCGGCCGACCCGGCGGAGACGCAGGCGCGGGAGCTGAGCAAGCTCCTCGCGACCAGCAGCGACAGCCGCGACACGGTGATCAGCTCGGTCGAGTCCATCAAGCAGTGCAAGAACCTGGACAAGGCGGCCGCGGATCTGCGGGGCGCCGCCGCGCAGCGACGGGGCCTGGTCACGAAGCTCCAGTCACTGTCGGTCGACAGGCTTCCGGACCACGACAGGTTGGCCGCCGCGCTCGCCGAGGCGTGGAACGCCTCGGCGTCCGCCGACGACTATTACGCCGCCTGGGCCGTCCAGGTGAAGGAGAAGAAGGCCTGCAAGGACGGGAAGGCCCGGTCGACCAAGGAGCTCTCCGTGGCGAACACGAAGAGCGGTGAGGCCACCAGGGCCAAGCGCAGGGCGGCCGGGCTGTGGAACCCGACCGCCGACAAGTACGGACTGGAGAGGCGGGAGCCCACCCAGCTCTAGGGCCCGCCGGCGGATCAGTGCCGGACCGGCCCCGGCGGGAGGATCAGGTCACGGAGAGGAGCGTCTCGCCCACGTCGACGAAGCCGGGCTTCTGCGCCACCAGCTGGCCCTGGCGCACCACCTGGAAGGTCACCTGGTGGTTGACGATCCGGGGGAAGCCGGAGGCGCCGAGCAGGTCCGCGTACTTCCAGCGCAGGGCGGGGGTGAGGCCGCCGGTGTCGATCCGCTCGCCCCGGTCGAGGGCGTGGGCGATCTCCGTGGCCGTGATCCGGTCCCGGTCCAGGGCCTCCACGACCTGCTTGAGGACCGTGTAGGCGATCCAGGTGGTCTGGACGCCCGTGTCGGCCGGATCGACCCGGTTGTCGACGAACGCGTGCTCCTGGATGACCTTCCGCATCGGCGCCCAGCTCTTGTCGTTCGCCTCCGGGTACCAGCCGGTGACGAACGCCCCCTCGAAGGGGCTGTGGGAGCCGCCGGTGCGGTCGATCACGGGCTGGTCGACGCTGCCGAGGACCGAGGAGATGCGGACGTGCCCGCCCTTCCCGTCCTGCCCGCCCTTCCCGTCCTGTCCGCTCCCGCCGCGCCGCTTCTCCTCCGGCAGCCGGCGGAAGGAGTCGAAGAAGGTCTGGGTGCGCTCGCCGAGCACGGCGGTCACGCAGCCGCCCGCGCCCTTCGCCCCGGACCTGGCCCGGCCCGCCTGCCGGGTGTACTCGGCGGCGTCCTCGGCGGCCGGGATGTCGAGGGCGCCGCCGTGCTTCGCCCGGCGCAGGCCGGAGTCGAGCAGGGCGGGCAGCCGGTCCCCGCCGACGGTGTCGGGCCGGACGAGGGCGACCTTCTCGCAGACGCCGGCGAGCTGCATGCCGTGCCCGGCGACGAGGGACGCCTGCCCTCCGTTGACGGGGTACGAGAGCGGGCTGGTGAACTCGTCGTCGGTGACGCCGTAGCCGCCGACGTACGGGATGCCGGCCGCTTCGAGGGCGTTCATGAAGTCGCGCCCGTGCTGGCTGTACGAGCCGACGACGGCGACCGCCTTCTGGTCGATGGCCTGACGGGCGCAGTCGGCGGCGCCCTCGGAGGTGTTGCGCTCGTTGCAGGTGAGGACGCGCAGTTCGTGGCCGTCGATGCCGCCCGAGGAGTTCACCCAGCGGGCGAAGGCCTGCGCCATGGCGGGCATGCCGGGCATGTTGGTGGCCTTGGTCCGGTCGGGGGCCCAGGTCATCACGGTGAGGGGCTCCCGGGAGCCTCCCACGGCCCCGGGGAGCGCACCGCATCCGGTGAGCAGCGACGCTCCGGCCGCCGTGGCCGTGACGTACGCGAGGAGTGAGGTCAGTCGCCTGCCGGTCATGGACACGCACATTTCCGCCCCAGGGGTAACGCGGGAGTGAGCACGGGTCGACGGTGGGTGACGGGAGGGTGAATTGCGGGGGTCGGCCGGGGGCGGCTCCACCGTCCGGGCAGGGGAACGTACGATCGAAACGTGTCCAGTCCCGCCATTGACCCCGCCACCGGCCCCGCCCCGGATCCGGGCCCCGGCCCGCACGCCGGCCGGGCCCCCGGTTCGTCCCCCGGTTCGTCCCCCGGTCCGGTCACCGGTTCGGGGAACCCTTCCCGTCGCGGCCGTCGCTCCTCCACCATGGGCGGCATGCCGCTCAACGACATGCCGTGGTGGCGCTGGCGCAGCAACGTGCGCTCGGCGCTGCACATGCTCTCCGACCCCGTGTTCCACGAGACGACCTGGCTGGCCGGCCGGGAGGGGTACGGCGACGTCACCGACGCCGTCTACCGCCTGGTCGAGGACACCTGGCTCGACAACTGGTCCGCCGAGAAGTACGTCGGCGCGATCTTCCGGGACTCCGGCGAGGCCGCCCTCGTCGACGTCGCCGTCCTGCGGGTGCTGCGCATCCTGCACCAGGTCGGCCCCGACGCGCCCGTCTCCGCCTACCTGGAGCACCAGGGCTGGCCGGAGGCCGTACGGGCCGCCCGCGAGGCCCACGTGCGCCTCGCGCTCGCCGACGGCGAGGACCCCGACACGCCCCCGCGCTCCCTCGACGTGCTCCGTATCATGACGCGGTCCTGAACCGTTCCGCCTGCCGGACGGTGCGCCTCGCCCCCGGCCGGGTGTGGCAGGCTGACGGGATGACCGACCAGTACGTCCTCACCCTCTCGTGCCCCGACAAGCAGGGCATCGTGCACGCCGTGTCGAGCTACCTCTTCATCACGGGATGCAACATCGAGGACAGCCAGCAGTTCGGGGACCGGGACACCGGGCTCTTCTTCATGCGGGTCCACTTCTCGGCCGAGGCGCCCGTGGACGTGGAGAAGCTGCGGGCCAGCTTCGCGGCGGTCGGCGACGCCTTCGGCATGGAGTGGCGGATCGACCGGGCCGACCAGCGCATGCGGGTCGTGCTCATGGTGTCGAAGTTCGGGCACTGCCTGAACGACCTCCTTTTCCGCTCCCGGATCGGGGCGCTGCCGGTGGAGATCGTGGCCGTCGTCTCCAACCACACGGACTTCGAGGAGCTGGTCGGCTCGTACGGGATCCCGTTCCGGCACATCCCCGTCACCAAGGACACCAAGGCGGAGGCCGAGGAGCGGCTGCTCGACCTCGTGCGCGAGGAGGACGTCGAGCTGGTCGTCCTCGCCCGCTACATGCAGGTCCTCTCCGACGACCTCTGCAAGCGGCTCTCCGGCCGGATCATCAACATCCACCACTCCTTCCTGCCGAGCTTCAAGGGCGCCAAGCCCTACCACCAGGCGCACGCCCGGGGCGTGAAGCTGATCGGCGCGACCGCCCACTACGTGACGGCGGACCTCGACGAGGGCCCGATCATCGAGCAGGAGGTCGAGCGCGTCGGCCACGAGGTGACCCCGGACCAGCTCGTCGCGATCGGCCGCGACGTCGAGTGCCAGGCGCTCGCCCGTGCGGTCAAGTGGCACGCGGAGCACCGCATCCTGCTCAACGGCAGCCGCACGGTCGTCTTCGCCTAGATCTTCACAGGTGGCTGAGGGAAGCCGCC
Source organism: Streptomyces cinereoruber (assembly GCF_009299385.1). Lineage (NCBI taxonomy): Bacteria > Bacillati > Actinomycetota > Actinomycetes > Kitasatosporales > Streptomycetaceae > Streptomyces > Streptomyces cinereoruber. The sequence goes on from NZ_CP023693.1 coordinate 4,434,734, forward strand.
GCGGCCAGGACGTCGCGGATCGCCTCGCGGTCCCCGTCCTGGCCCGCCGCCGCTTCCTCCGGGGAGACGCGGCCCGCCACGAGCTGGCAGAACTCGACGCCCTCCATGGCGACCTGCGCCACCGCCTGGTCCGGGTCGCCGACCGCGGCCGGGGAGTCGAGGGCGATGTACCAGTGGCCGCCGCCCGCGCCCTCCACCTCCAGGTGCAGCGAGCGGCCCGGCGCGCCCGCCGCGACCAGCTGCCGGGCGGGCGCGGCGAGACCGCTGCGGCGCCGGCCGGCCAGGGCCGCCGGGAGCAGCCGCGTCGCCAGGTCGATCATCTCGTGCAGATGGGCGCCGCAGGGCGGGTCGTACGGGTACGCCACCGCGTGCGCGATGTCGTCCGCGTGCAGCCAGCACTCGAAGGCCCGCTCCAGGAGCGAGTCCCGCAGCGGCAGCGCGAAGTCCTTGTAGGTGACCGTGAGGTCGGCCACCCCGCGCCCGGCGAAGGAGACGGTACGGATCAGGGCGTGGCTCTGGTCCCGCCAGGGCTCCCGCAGGGCCCGGCCCGGCGGCCGCTCCAGGCCCGACCAGAACGCCTCGGTCCGCTCGGACGGCGACAGCTCGGGCGTGCCGGCGCCCAGCGGGTCGTCGAGCCCGAGGGCCCCGGCCACCAGGCCGTCCACGGCGAAGAGGTGGCCGATGACCCCGGCGACGGTCGCCTTGCGGCGCACCTGCCGGTCCTCCTCGTACCACTTGAGCCGCACCGGCGCGTGCCACTCGGACTCGCCGATGTCCCGGAGCAGCGCGTCGAGCCGGGCGGTCTCCGCGTCGTACGGCGTGACCCAGCCGGGGATCGGGATGCGGGCGGGGCGGCGGCCCAGGCAGTTCTCCAGGACGCGGGAGCGCAGCAGCGGGTCGAGGTCCAGGTCGCGGTCGCGGTGGAGCAGGGCGACGGCGTCGCGCAGCCGCAGCGCCTCGTCGGCGCACGGGCCGCACTCGGTGAGGTGCGCCTCGACGGCCGCGGTCTCCCCGGCGGAGCACGCCGAGAGCGCCCAGGCCCCGAGGAGGGACTTGAGCACGCCGTGGGAGAGGACGGGCACGTCCGGCTCCCGCTCCTCCACCGGCTCTTCCTCTTCCCTCTCGTTCGGGGGCCTTCCCGTCAGGTCCGCGTGGTCGTCCGCCGACCGGCGGGGGCCCGGTATGCGGGGCGCCTGCGCGACGCCGTCCGCGTCGTCGTCCGCCCCGGTCACGGCGTCCGTCCGGGGCCGGGCGGGGAGGTCCCTTCGAGCGGCCGGGTGTTCGCCGTGGAGAGCAGCTGGAGGCCGAGCCGGAGGCGCCGGCGCGCCTCGTCCTCGGTGACCCCGAGGTCGGCGGCGGTCTGGCGGTAGTCCCGCCGCTGGAAGTAGGCGAGTTCGAGCGCGGCCCGCAGCGGCGCGGGCATCGACGTCACGATGTAGTCGGCGCGGGCCGCGATCGAGGCCCGGCGCACCTTCTGCTCCAGCTCCTCGGCGGAGCCGACGCCCGTCTCCGCGTACGCCGTGGCCTCCGCGAGCCGCAGCCGGTGCACGGCCTGCCGCTGGGCGAGCCGGGCCACCCACGCGCGCATGTTCCCCTGCCGGGGGTCGTACGCGTCGGGGTTCTCCCAGATGTAGCCGAAGACCTCGCGGGTGATCTGGTCGGCCGCCGCGTCGTCGTCGAGGACCCGGTGCGCCAGGCTGTGCACCAGCGCGGCGAACCGGTCGTACAGCTCCCCGAGGGCAGCGGCCTCCCCGCGCGCCAGCCGCTGCTGCATCCTGCGGTCCCAGCGCGGTGGTGTGTCCTTCGCCATCCGACCCTCCACCCGTGCCGACCTTCCGGTTCTCCTCCAAAGTAATGCGCCGTCCCGACGGCGCACCCCCGTTTGCCGCAAGTGCGCCCTTGACGGAGGTCCGGGTGGTAAGGGAAGCACGGCCCCGCGGGCGGCCGTCCGCCGGCTCCGCCGGGTGACGGAACGTCGATACCGGGTCGTGCCCCGCGGGCGGGGCCGTCACGGCCCGGAGTCGGCCCCCGGCTCCGGTACGCTCCGTGGGATGCGAGTGCACGTTGACCCGGATCGTCCCGGTGTCGCCCCTGCGGTGACTCCGTGTCCCGGAATGCGCCCCGCTCGCGCCCCCGGGAGGCGCCCCGCGCGCTCCTGTTCGACTCCCCGCAGCGCGCGTCGCACAGTATGGACCATGCGTACTCCTTCGCGCTGGAATATGCCCGAAGCGCTTGTTGCGGTGACTGTACGTCAACCATGCTGTCTCGCAAGGGAATCACGTTCCGTAAGGGCGTCGACGGCTGTGAGGCGCGAGGCGATGTGTCCGCCGGTTCGGGTGGTGTGAACGGTGCAGGTGCTTCAGGTTCAGTTGGAGGTCGGGCCGGACCCGGCCGAGGTGGGGCGGGCCCGGAGGTGGGCCCGGTCACGGCTCGCCGGTTCGGGCATAGGGGAGGACGAGCCGCTGGCGGAGACGCTGGTGCTGCTCATCTCCGAGCTCGTGACCAACGCCGTGGTGCACACGGGCTGCCCGGCCGTGCTGCGGATGCTGTTCGCGGCGGAGGGCGGGGTGCGGGTCGAGGTGGCCGACGCGAGCGACCGCCCGCCGAAGCCCCGGCGCGCGGAGGGCGACGACACCAACGGGCGCGGCCTGGAGCTGGTGGACGGCCTCGCGGACCGGTGGGGCTGGCAGCCCGAGGGCCTCGGCAAGAGCATCTGGTGCGAGGTGGACCGGGCGGCTCCGGTGGCACCCGCGCCCGTGGGGGCCCCGGGGGTCGCCGTGGCACAGGGTGGCCCTGTGGCGCCCGGGGTTCCGGTGACGCCCGGACGGGTGCCCTGTTGACGGTTCGTGCCGTTTTGCCCACCCTGGGGTGAGCGATTCGCGGCGAGGGGAGCCGAGGGCCGTAGGGGCCCTCGGCATTGCGGGTCGCGGCCGGGCGGCGGCGGGTCCGTGCCGTGCTCGGGGCGCGCGCGAGCGCGCCGCCGCCCGGCTGCCGAACCTTTTGGCGCGACCTTTCGGCGCGCGTGCGTTCAGCCCCCGGACACGCTCTCCGTCCCCGTCACGCGGAACGTGCGCCGGTACGAGGTGGGGGTCACCCCGATCGCGCTCATCAGGTGCGTCCGCAGCGACTGGGCCGTGCCGAAGCCGGCGTCCCGCGCGACCCGGTCGACGGGCAGGTCGGTGGACTCCAGGAGGTGCCGGGCGCGTTCGACGCGCTGCTGGACGAGCCACTGGCCGGGGCTGACGCCGACCTCGTCGCGGAACCGGCGGGTGAACGTCCGTACGCTCATCGCCTCCTTCTCCGCCAGGTCCCGCAGCTGGATCGGCTCGTGGAGGTGGGCCAGCGCCCAGGCGCGGGCCGCCGTCGTGGTGTGCGTCCCGGCCTGCGGCACGGGCCGCGCGATGTACTGGGCCTGGCCGCCGTCCCGGTGCGGCGGCACGACCGTCCTGCGGGCCACCTCGTTGGCGACGCCCGTCCCGTGGTCGCGGCGCACCAGGTGCAGGCACAGGTCGATCCCGGCGGCCACGCCCGCCGAGGTCAGGACGTCGCCGTCGTCCACGAAGAGGACGTCCGCGTCGACCCGCACCTTCGGGAAGAGGCGCTGGAAGTGCTCGGCGGAGGACCAGTGGGTGGTGGCCGGGCGCCCGTCGAGGAAACCCGCGGCGGCGAGCACGTACCCGCCGGTGCAGATCGAGACCAGCCGGGTGCCGGGCCGGATGTGCGCGAGGGCGGCGGCCAGTTCGGCGGGCAGCCTGCCCTCCTCGTAGACCGGGCCGAGTTCGTACGAGGCGGGCACCACGACCGTGTCGGCGGTGGCGAGGGCCTCCGGGCCGTGCTCCACCTGGATGGCGAAGTCGGCGTCGGTGCGGACCGGGCCCGGGGCCGTCGCACAGGTGACGATCTCGTACAGGCGCCGCCCCCCGGAGTCCCGGGCGAGGCCGAAGATGCGGTGCGGGATGCCCAGTTCGAAGGGGAGGAGGCCGGGCAGGGCGAGAACGGCGACGCGGTGCGGCGACGGCGGCACGGGCAGTCTCCTTCCGGAGGGTGGCGGCGAAAATCGATGGTGGTCCAGACCATTTTCCGGTAGCTGTTCTTGACCGTGACGGACAACACGTACGACAGCGCGCGCGGCCCCGCCCGCAAGGACACCACGTACAAGACCGAAGCCCTCGAACGGATTCCCGTCCCGGACCGGCCGCCCGCCCTCTGGAACCGTAACTTCCGGCTCTTCTTCGTCGCCCGGGGGGCCGCCGTCTTCGGCGAGGGCATGGTTCCCGTCGCCTACGCCGCCGGACTCCTCGGCGCCGGGCACCCCGGCTCCGCCGTCGGCTACGCGCTCGGGAGCTGGACCGCCGCCTTCGCGCTCTTCGTGCTCTTCGGCGGCGTCCTCGCCGACCGGTTCACCGCCCGGCGCATGATGGTCCTCGCGGACCTGCTGCGGCTGCCCGGCGCCGCCGTCCTCGCCGTCACCTTCGCGCTCGGCAGTCCACCCCTGTGGGTGGTGTACGTCCTCTCCGTCACCGGCGGCATCGGCGCCGCCCTCTTCCAGCCGGGCGTCGCCTCCACGATCCCGCGCATCGCCCCCGACGTGCAGCGCGCCAACGCCGTCCTGCGGGTCGCCGAGGCCCTGACGACCATGGCGGGCCCGGCCGCCGCGGGCCTGCTCGTCGCCGTCTGGAACGCGGGCGCCGCCTTCGCCGTCAACGGCGCCACCTTCGCGGTCAGCGCCCTCTGCCTCGCCCTGATGCGGCTCGCCCCGCTCCCCTCCGACACGATGGAGCGCGACTCCCTGCGCGCCGAACTCGTCGGCGGCTGGCGCGAGTTCCGCTCCCGCAGCTGGCTCTGGGGGGTCATATCCATCTGGACGGTGTACGGCCTGACGGTCGCCGGGCCCATGGTGCCGCTCACCGCGAGCCTGGTCACCGGCGACCACGGGCCGGCCGCGTACGGCGTCCTGATGGCCGTCAACGGGGCCGGGAGCGCGGCCGGCGGGCTGCTCGCCCTCCGGCTGCGCCCGGGCCGTCCCCTCGCGTGGGGCGCGGTCGCCCTCCTCGGCCTCCCCGTGAACCTCGCCCTCCTCGGCCTGGGTGCGCCCGTGGAGCTGCTCGGCGCGGGCCAGTTCATCGCCGGGGCGGCCTTCGCGTACTGGCTGGTGATGTGGTCCACCGCCGTCCAGACGCACGTCCCGCAGGAGGCCCTGAACCGGATGCACGCCTACGACGTGGCCGGATCGCTCCTCATGATGGGCGTCGGCCGCACCCTCTCGGGCCCGGTCGCGGCGGCGGTCGGCACGGAACAGGTCCTCCTCGTGGGCACGGGCATCGCCGTCCTCGTGGTGGCCGCGCTCCTCGCCGTACGCCCGATCAGGACGCTGCCGAGGGTGTGAGGCGCGCGGGGGCGGCGCGCGCCAGGAGCGCGGCGAACAGGAGGGGCGCGACCGCCTGGTAGCCGATCCAGACCTCGCCCCCGGCGGTGCCGCCCCGTGCCGCCACCAGGACGCCGACGAGGGTCGCGAGCGCCCAGGCGGTGTCGTATCCGACCATCAGGCGGACGCAGGTGCGGGCCGGGCGCACGCGCGCGTACCCGAGTTCGGCCCCGCCGCAGGCGAGGAGCGACGCGCCGGAGACGACGAGCAGCCAGAGCGGCGCGCCGAGCGACCGGGAGAGCGGGGCGGCGCCGAGGGCGAAGGCGGCGCCGAGCAGCACCTTGAAGCCGCCGTCGGCGACGATGCCGACGGCGGTGGCTCCGGTGGCGGGGGCATGACGGTCCATGGGTCCTCCTCGTACGGGCGTCCTCATTCTCGTAACTCGATTACTGTAATAATGAAGTTATGCGAATGACGAGGGCCGAGGCGAAGGAACGCAACCGACGGGCTTTGCTGGACGCGGCGTTCCACGTGGTCTCCCGGGACGGGCACCGGGCCGCGCTGGCCGAGATCACCGAGCGGGCCGGGCTGACCACCGGCGCCGTCTACTCGCTCTTCGGCAGCAAGAACGGCCTGGTCGTCGCCCTGGTGACCGACCGTCTGGAGCCGCACTACGAGGAGATCGAGCGGGCGGTGCCCGTCGGCGCGGACCTGCTCGAAGCGGTCGACGCGCTCGCCCGCCACCAGCGGCGCGACTGCGACGCCCCCGGCGCCCGCGCCGCCGTCGCGCTCCAGATCACCCTGCTCGACATGGCCCTGCGCGACCCGGAGCTGGGCGAGCGGTTCGCCGCGTCCGTCCGGGCGCACGAGGAGCGCCTGATCGCCCTGCTCTCCGGGCGGGCCCACCGGGGCGGCACGGTCGGGCCGGAGCGGGCCCGGCGCCTCGCGGTCGCGCTCCGGGCCCTGTTCGTCGGCCTCGGCCAGGGCGTGGCCCTCGGCCTCGCGGAGGACGCGGACGAGGAGCACTGGGCGGAGGCGGCGCGGGCGCTCGCGGACGGCGCGCACGACTGAGCCGTCCCCGGCCGCCGGGGTGGCCCGATCCGTTGGAAAGCTGTCGTCCGGGCCAATGGCCGGGAGCGGGGCCGGCCGGGATGCTCGGTGACATGGCTCAGACAACCGAGACCCCCGCCCGCACCCCCGAGGACGGGCCGGCCCGCACCCCCCGCGTCCACCGCGCCTGGTTCGTCGCGGCGGTCACCTTCGTCACGATCATCGGTGCCGCGGCCTTCGCCTCCCTGCCCGGCCTCCTGATCGAGCCGCTGCACGCCGAACTCGACTGGTCGCGCGGCACGATCGGGTTCGCGGTCTCGGTGAACCTCGCCCTCTACGGCCTGACCGCCCCCTTCGCCGCCGCGCTCATGGACCGCTTCGGCATCCGCCGGGTCGTCGCCGTCGCCCTCTCCGTCATCGCGCTCGGCGCGCTCCTCACCGTGTGGATGACCGCCCCCTGGCAGCTCGTCCTCTACTGGGGGATCCTCGTCGGCCTCGGCAGCGGCTCCATGGCCCTCGCCTTCGCCGCGACCGTCACCAACCGCTGGTTCGTCGCCCGGCGCGGCCTGGTGACCGGCGTCCTCACCGCCGCCGGCGCCTCCGGCCAGCTGATCTTCCTGCCGCTGCTCTCCTGGCTGGTCGAGCACCACGGCTGGCGGCCCGCCTCCGTGACCGTGGCCCTCTCCGCGCTCGCCGTCGTCCCGTTCGTCTGGCTGCTGCTCCGCGACCACCCGGCGGACGTCGGACTCGCCCCGTACGGCGGGAAGTACGAGGCGAAGCCCGCCCCCGTGACGGGCGCCGCCCGCCGGGCCGTCACCGTCCTGTTCAAGGCGGCCCGCACCGGCCCCTTCTGGCTCCTCGCCGGCTCCTTCGCGATCTGCGGGGCCTCCACCAACGGCCTGATCCGCACCCACTTCGTGCCCGCCGCCCACGACCACGGCATGCCGATCACGGCGGCGGCCGGACTGCTCGCCGTCATCGGGGTCTTCGACGTCGTCGGCACGGTCGCCTCCGGCTGGTTCACCGACCGCTTCTCCGCCCGCCGCCTCCTCGCGGTGTACTACGCGCTGCGCGGGATCTCGCTCTGCTTCCTGCCGATCCTGCTCGCGCCGTCCGTGCACCCGCCGATGCTGTTCTTCATCGTCTTCTACGGCCTGGACTGGGTGGCCACCGTCCCGCCCACGATGGCCCTGTGCCGCGAGCACTTCGGCGTCGACTCGGCGATCGTCTTCGGCTGGGTCCTCGCCTCCCACCAGGTCGGCGCGGCCGTCGTCGCCTTCGCGGGCGGCCTGGCCCGCGACGCCTTCGGCACCTACGACGTCGTCTGGTACGCCTCGGGCGCGCTGTGCGCGGCGGCGGCCCTGATGGCCCTGGTCATCAGCCGCCCCCGGCCGGGGGCGGGGCTTCCGGCGGGGGCGTGACGTCCCCGCTCCAGCCCCTCCTCACATCACAGCCAGCTCGGATCCGCGACGAGGGCCTGCAACTCGTTGACGAGCCGGGCCGAGTGGAACCCGTCCGCGGCGGCGTGGTGCACCTGCACGGCCAGGGGGAGCAGGGTCCGGCCGTCCCGCTCGGTGTAGCGGCCGAGGGTGAAGATCGGCGCGAGGTGGTCCCAGCCGTTGCCTCCGATGTTGAGGTTGAACCCGGTGAAGGATGTCCACGGAAGACTCGACACGTCGAACGCGTTGGCCGGCGGCGCGCCCTGCGGGAAGAAGTCGGTGGCGCGACCGTGCTCCGCGAGCAGCGGGGCGGCCGCGTCGTGGAACGCGCCGAAGTCGGGGTCGTGGGCGGCCCACACGCACGCGAACGTCTCGCGCTCCGGGTTGAACACCGTGAAGGCGGGATGCACGACGGGCCAGACCGCCGGCTCGCCCGACGCGGTGAGGCACATCCTGAACTCGTCGTGCCGGTTGACGACCGTGGAGAGCGCCCAGACCTGCGCGATGTACGACTTGCGCGGCGACCGGCGCAGGGCCGCGGCGAACGCGGTGACGTCCAGCTCCACCGTCATCGCGTACGTGCACGGGACGAGCCGGCGGTAGTGCTCGAAGTGCTGTCGGCGCGGCCACGTGTCGAGGTCGATCGGGGTGGGGGAGGAGGTGGGGGCGGGGGCGTCCATCCGCGCATCATGTCAGCGGTCGGGGGGCGCCCCCAACCGGTTTGGGGGGCGGCCGGTCCGGGCGAGGGTCTACCCCGCCCAGGACAGGGGTCTGCCCCGTTTCGGTGACGGGTCTGCCTCGCCCAGGGCGGAGGCCTGCTCCGGTCTGGACGGACGCCTGCCCAGGGCGACGGCCCGCCCCGGCCGGGACGGCTGCCGTCGCGGGAGAGGCCTCAGGCGCGCTCGGCCTTCGGGGCCTTCGAGGTCTTCGCGGGAGTCGCTGCCTCCGGCGCCTCCAGGGCTTCCGTGACCTCCGAGGCCTTCGGGACCTCCGGGGCTTCCGTGACCTTCGAGGCATCCGAGGCTTTCGAGCCCTTGGCGGCCTTCGCGTCCTTCGCCGCCCGCGCGCCCCGGCGCGCGATCGCCCGCGCGATCTTCTCCGCGTCGATCGCCAGCTCCCGGAACATCCCGCTGATCGGGTTCGTGAAGCCCGTGAAGTACAGGCCCGGGGCCTCGCGCGGGCAGCGGGCCCCGTGGACCACCGGGCGGCCCCGCTCGTCCAGGACGCCCAGGTCGCCCACCAGGGGCTCCAGGGCACGGCGGTAGCCGGTCGCCGCGACGACCGCGTCCGGGGCGATCCGGGAGCCGTCCGCGAGCAGCACCTCGCCGCCCTCGAAGCCCTCGACGGCCGCGACGATCTCGACCTTTCCGGACCGCACCGCGTCGACCAGGCCCACGTCCTGCACCGGGATCGCCCCCTGCCGCTGGCGGGTGGCGAGACCGGTGTCCGGCCGGGGCAGCCCGTGCGCCGTGAGGTCGGGCGCGGCGAAGCGGGCCATCACCGCCCCCAGCCGGTCGACCACGGGCACCGGCAGCCGCCGCACCAGGATGCCGGTGCGCTGGGCCGGCCACCCGGCCGTCGTGCGCCGCACGATGTGCGGGACCGTCCGCACCGCGAGCCGCACCCGCTGCGCGCCGCCCCCGGCGAGGTCGGCCGCGATCTCGGCGCCGGTGTTCCCGGCGCCCACGACCAGGACGTCCTTCCCGGCGTACGGCTCCGGACTGCGGTACGCGCGCGCGTGGCTCAACTCGCCCTCGTACGCGTCCAGACCGGGCCACGCGGGCAGGCTCGGGGTGTGGTTGAAGCCGGTGGCCACGACGACCGCGCCGCCGACGAGCCGGCGCCCGCCGGTCGCGTGCAGGACCCAGTCCCCGCCGGACCGCTCGATGCCGTGGACCTCGACGCCGGTCACCACCTCCAGCTCGTGGTGCTCCGCGTACTTCTCCAGGTAGCGGACCACGTCGGCGCGGGCGACCCAGCGTCCGAACGAGCGGGGCATCTTCAGGCCCGGGAGCGCGGAGAGCCGCCGGGTGGTGTGCAGCCGCAGCCGGTCGTAGTGGGCGCGCCAGGAGGCGCCGACGGCATCGGACTTCTCCAGGACGACCGCCCGGACGCCCCGCCCGCGCAGGGCGGCGGCGACCGCGAGCCCGCCGGGCCCGCCGCCTATGACGTAGACGGGGTGGGCGGGGTGGACGGGCGGTTCGTGGGGGGTGGTGACCATGAATGCTGAGCGTAATGACGCGTACACGTAGTGGGTCTCGACCGGGCGGGGTTTCGGTTGCGAATCGGTATACACGCGTGCGCGTGCCGACTACAGGGCCCCGATGTTCCGCCAGAGCTGGGTGTTGCCGGCGCCGCAGGCGTACATCCTCGGGAACGGCGGTCCGCCCGTCAGGCACAGCCCGCTGCCCACGTTCTTGAAGGATCTCCCGGAGGAGGTCGTGGTGTGGATCCTCCACGACTGGCTGCCGGAACCGTTGCAGGCGGCGATCGTCATGCTGGGGTTCCCGTTGGGGTCGAGGCACTGGCCGCTCTTCTTGTTGACCAGCCGGAAGGTGCCGTCCCCGTTGCTCCGGTAGATCCAGCTGTACGAGATGGTGCCGCTGCTGGGCGCGGAGCCGCAGGTGGAGGTGTTGGCGAAGGTGCCGTACCCCGGCCTGGACTCGGCCAGGCAGTTCCCGTCGGAGGCGTTCTCCAGGGAGTACGTCCCCGAGGGCACCGAACCGCCACCGCCACCGCCGGTCGTCGGCTGCGGGGCAGGCTTCTGGGTCGTCGGCTGAGGGACGGGCGGACGGGTCGTCTTCGTACCGCCGGAGGGGGAGGTGGGGACCGCACCCTCACCACCGGACCCGGAGCCCGACCCACCCGGCAGAGCACCACCGCCGCCCCCGCCCCCGCCGTCACCCGGCGGCGGAACGGCCCCCGGCGGCTGCTGCCCGGACGGCGCCCCCGACGACGGCGACGGCGTAGACGTAGACGCCGAAGGAACCGGAGACGTGCCCGACGGCCCGCCCGCCGGAGGCACCGCCGCCGGCTGCGAGGCCACGGCGGACGGCGGGGCGGAGTCCTGCGGGGCCGCGCCGAGCCGTCCGACCTCGTACGGCCCGAGGGCCACGGTCAGGGTGGTGCCGGTCGCCACGACGACGGGCACGGCGAGCATGACGAAACGATTCCGCCTCTTCTCCGGCCGCCCCGCGACCCCGGCGGCGGTCAGGGCGAGCGCGTCCGGCGAGGCCGTCGCGGGCTCCTTCCCGGCCTGTGGGGTGAGCGAGGCCGTCGGAACGTCCTCGGCGGGGTCGGCCGCCTCGAGCTCCGCGAGCTGTTCGGCGGTCGGCGCCCCGGCCGCGAAGGCCGCCCGCTCGCCGATCCGCGCGGCGACGACCTCCGGCCACGCGGCCCCGGCCGCCCCCTCCTCGGTGAGTTCCACCAGCTCGGCGGCGGTCGGCCGGTCCGCCGGATCCTTGGAGAGACACTTCTTCACGAGCTCCGCGAGCGCGGGATCGGCCTCGGCGAGGCCCCCGAAGTCGGGCTCACCGTGCACGACGCGGTACAGCAGGTCGGGACCGGAACCGTCACCGAACGGCGGCCGCCCGTTCGCCGCGTACAGCAGCAGGCTGCCGAGGGCGAAGACGTCGGCGGCACCCGTCAGGACCGTTTGCGCGACGGCCTGTTCGGGGGCCATGTAGGCGGGGGTGCCGATGACCATGCCGGTCCGGGTCAGCCGGCTCTGGTCGGCGGCGCGGGCGACGCCGAAGTCGATGAGGGAGAGCCCGTCGCCGGTCAGCATCACGTTGGACGGCTTGAGGTCCCGGTGCACCATGTCGGCGCCGTGCACGACCCGGAGCCCCGTCGCCGCGCCCCGGAGGAGCCGCCACAGGGCCCCGCCGGACAGCGGACCGGCGTTGAGCCGGATCGCCTCGTTGAGGGTGATGCCCGGGATGAACTCGGTCGCGAACCACGGGGGCTTGGACGTGCGGTCGCTCGCGAGCAGCTTGGTGTTGGCGCCGCCGGGCAGGCGCGCCAGGTTGTCCAGCTCGTGCCCGAAGTGGCTCAGGAAGTCCGCGTCCTCGGCGAGGATCGGCAGCACCCGCTTCACGGCGGCGAACTTCCCGGGCACGGCACCGAGGTAGACCCGCCCCATGCCACCGGACCCGAGCACGCCGAGCAGCCTGAAGGCCCCGATCTTCCGAGGATCCTCCACGGCCAACGGCATGGCACCGCTGCCGTCCAGACGTCCCGAACTAGAGCGTTTTTCCAGTTCCCCCTGCATGGGGCACACCCTAGCCGAGCCGAACGCCCACCTGAATGCCCGCCAACTGCTCATTGCTGTAATGCAGTTGAAGGAACAATGAAAGAGCGATGAAGGACCCGGCGACGACCGCGTCAGGCCGTCCCGACGGGACGCTCGGCGCTGATCGGCAAGGCGGCGGCGCGCGCGGATCGCGGCCGGTTCGGGAAGAGGCGCCGACGACCGCCCGTCACGAGGCGGACCCCGCTCCGTACGGGAGCCGGGTCCTAACCGGACCGGACCGGAAGCCCGCGCAGCAAGGTTTCGAGGAACACTTCGAACGACGGCTCCCCGGGTTCGTTCCCGGCCGCCCCCAGCCACCGCACCACCCCGAACCCGAACACCTGCCAGCTCAGCTCGGCGTCCGTCTCCCCCGCGCCGGCCGCCCTGAACGCCGTGACGACCCGCTCCCGCAGTCGCCCGAACGACTCCGGATGGTGCCGGTGGGGGCGGGCGACATGAGCCGCGTACCCGGGTACGGCCAGGAACTCGTCCCGCATCGAACGCGCGAGCCGCGCGAGCCACTCCCGCCAGTCGTCGGCCCCCGGCTCCCCCTCGGGCAGCAGCCGCTCGACCATGACCTCGCTCACCAGATCCAGCACGCCGTCCCGATCGGGCACCCACCGGTACAGCGACGAGTGCGACACGCCGAGACGGGACGCCAGCTCCCGCATGGTGAGCGTCTCCACGTCACCTCGCAGCGCGGCCTCGACGATCAGCTCGCGACTGAGGCGCGCGGGCCGTCCGGGCCGGTTTCCGGTCGTCTTCTTCACCTTCGTGGTCATCACGGCAAGGCTATGCCGACCTTATTAGTGACCGGCGGTCGCTAATTTCCCCTACAGTCGCCCCATGGACATACGAGAGACGCGCGGGACGACGGTTCACGAGATCGACGCGACCGGTCTGCCCACGCCCGAAGCCCAGGACCTGATCCTGCGCGAGCTGCGCACCCTCACCGAACGGGCCGCCCCCTTCGCCGCCGTCCTCCTCATGCCCGCACCGGAGGAACGCCCCGCCGGCGCCCCCGCCACCGACCGCATCCGCGCCCTCAAGGAACTCCGCCCCGGCCTGACGGTCCACTGCCGCGGCCTCGCCTTCGTGGCACCGGCCGACATCCCGGAGGAACGGGCCAGGGCCCTCCACAGCAGCGACAGCCTCTGGGGCTGTCCGACGACCGCCACCCAGGACGCGGAGGCGGCACGCACCTGGGTGCGGAGCCGGTGACCCGGACCCCGGCTCAGGCCCCCAGCGCCGCCAGGACGTGCGGGGCCGCCTCCGACAGGGTCGGGAAGTGGCGGTGGGCCTCCGGGTGCGGGGCCGGGACGTTGACCGTCCAGACCGTCATCCCGGCGTCGAGCCCCGCCCGTACGCCCGAGGGCGCGTCCTCGATCACCAGGCAGTCCGCCGGGTCCGCGCCCAGCTTCTCGGCGGCGGTCAGGTACGGGACGGGCGACGGCTTCCCCTCCGCCACCGAGGCCGCGTCCACGATCAGCCCCGGCAGCGGCAGCCCGGTCCGCTCGAACCGCCCCCGCACCCGGTGCTCGTAGTTCGACGTCACCAGCGCCCACCGGTCCGCCGGGAGCGCGCCCAGCAGCCCGGCCGCCCCGTCGAAGGCCGTGTACGTCCCCGTCCGCACGTCCTCGTCCTCAAGGGCGTGCAGGAGCGCGAGGCACGCGGCCGGGTCCTCGGCCGGTACGACCGCCGCGAAGGTCTCGACGGGGCGGGTGCGCAGCGCGACCGCGTACACCTCGTCCCCATCGAGCCCGTACCGCCCGGCCCACTCGTGCCAGACGCGGCGCTGGTTGGCGACGGCGTCCATGAGGGTGCCGTCCACGTCGAAGAGTACGAACTTCTTACTGGTCACACGGCAGAGGCTACGTCCACGAACGCCGCCCAGGCCGCCGGGCCCACGGCGAGCTGGGGGCCGTGCGGGACCTTGGAGTCACGGACGTGGACGGTGGTGGGGTGGGCGGCGACCTCGACGCAGTTGCCGCCCTCGGGGCCGCTGTAGCTGGACTTGCGCCAGTCGTAGGCGATCTCGATGCACTCGCCGCCCTCGGAGCTGCTGTAGCTGCTCTTGAACCAGGCCAGTTCCATGGTGTTCACCGTTCTCCCAGCAGTTTCTCGATCCAGTCCAGGGACTCGCGGGGGGTGAGTGCCTGCGCCCGGATGATCCCATAGCGCTCGGTGTAGGCGCGTACCTCCTCCGGATCGGTGATCAGCCGGGAGTGCCCGTAGATCTCGGTGTACGCGACCTCCCGCCGCCCCCTTGCGGTGAGCAGGGTGAAGGCGCCGTCCAAGTACGGGTGTTCGTCCTTGTCCTGCGGCATGATCTGGAGCTCGACCGTGCGCCGCCGGGCCACTTCGAGGATGCGCAGCAACTGCTCGCGGTGCACCTTCGGACCGCCGAACGGCCGGAGGAGGACGGCCGCCTCCAGGACGAAACTGACCGTCGGGGCGGGCCACTGGTCGAGCAGCACCTGCCGCGAGATCCGGTCCGCCACCCGCTTCTCGATGGTGGCCTCGTCCAGCATGGGGCGACGGTGCTCGAACAGCGAGCGCGCGTACGCGGGTGTTTGGAGAACACCAGGTACCGCCTGCACTGCGTAGTAGTGCAGCGCGACCGCCTTCGCCTCCTCATGGGCGAAGTCCCGGAACCAGTCGGGGTGTCGTACCCGCGCCCGCGCCAGCGCCTTCCGTACGTCGTCCGCCGCAACCGCCAGCACTCCGTCCGCCTTCACCAACGGATCCACCCGCACCAGGAAGTCCGGCTGCGGAGTCCGTACCCCCCGTTCCACCGAGGAGATCAGGTCCTCGCTGCAATGGGCCAGGTCGGACAGTTCCGCCTGGCTCAGGCCCGCATTGCGGCGCAGGACTTTCAGAATCTTGCCCAGCGCCTGGAAAAGGTGCGCCGTACCGTCCACCTCGGAGGGCCGTTCCGGCCTCTCCTCCTCGTTCCCCGACATCCGTACCGCCTTCTTGGCGTGCCCGTACCGTTACGCAGCGTCGTCGCGTCGCTGCTGGTCAGCGTAGGGGCGGCGGGTCAGTCTCGGGGCATGAAGTCAGAAACCACCACCCCGACCGGTGAGTTCACGCTGCGGCTCTCGGCGACGCGCCGGGGCGCGCGCCTGGCGCGTCTGCTGGGCGCGCAGCAGCTCCGGGACTGGGGCGTGACCGGCCCGGCGACCGAGGCCGCCGAACTGGTCCTGGCCGAGCTGGCCAACAACGCGGCCCTGCACGGGCGGGTGCCCGGGAGGGACTTCGAGGTGCGGATGGAGAGGGGCGACGGGCACGTACGGATCGAGTTGTCCGACGCGCGCGGCGAGCGCCGGCCGTTACCGTCCGCGACGCCCGACGAGGGCGGCTACGGGCTGCTGCTCGTCGCCGCCCTCGCCACGGCGTGGGGCGTGAAGGAGCGGGAGGTCGGCAAGACGGTCTGGGCGACCGTGCGGCTCACGCCCCGGTGACGGGAGCCGTCACCGCCCCCGCTCCACCACGCCCCGTACGTACGCCGCCTGCCCCGCGTGCTGGAGGTCGTCCGCGATCACCGACACGAGTCGGACGCCGAGGGTGACCGGCGGGTCCCAGGCGGTGTCGACCACCCGGTCCAGGTCCGCGTTCGTGACCGCCCCGACCAGCTCCGCCGTCCGGTCGTGCACGGCGTCGTGGTAGCCGAGGAGGAGGTCGGAGGCGGCCCGGACCCGCCCCGTCTGCGCGGGCGTCTGGCCGTACCCGGTGGCCTCCTCCGGGAAGGGCAGGCCGAAGCGGTCCGCCCAGCCCTCGGTGGTCCACAGCTGCTCCGTGCCGAAGGCGCCCGCCAGGTGGTCGTCCTGGATGCGGGTGAGGTGCCAGACGAGCCAGGCGATCGAGTTCGCCTCCGGATCGATCCGGGCGGCCAGCTCGTCCTCCGAAAGGCCCTCCACGGCCCCGTGGACGGCCTCGCGCACCCGGCCGAACGAGTCGACCAGCAGACCGGCGCTGTTCATACGGACTCCTTGCGTGTGCCTGGTATCGGAGGGATCAGGAACGGGCCGCCCGCCACCGTTCCACCGTCGCCTCCACGTCGAAGGGCTTCAGGTTCAGCGGCGGCCCGGGCGGCGGGCGCAGCAGGGCCTCGGCGATCTTCGTGTTGACCTCGCCCAGGATCCGGCGGACCTGGCTCTCCGAGACCGCCCCGGCCACCGCCGCCTCCGCGTCCTCGGCCTCCTTGCGCAGGGCGAGCGCCGGCGGCAGCACGGACGCGCCCTCGCGGTGCATCTTCCCCTTGATCCACCACAGCTCGTCGTACGGCGCCGTGTCGTCGGGGAGGGGCTTCCCGAAGCCCGGCAGACTCCGGAACTCCCCCCGTTCCGCCGCCTCGCGGATCTGCTTGTCCACGAACGACTCGAAGCTGACTCCCGGCGGCTTGCGTTCGGTCATGTGTCCAGACTACGTAACCGGTCCTGCGCGAGTGTGGTCCACGCGGTCTACTGCGACACGCGATCTTGCGGCACCCTGAGGTCCGTTCAACGCGCGTCGACCCCTGTCCCACCGAGCCCCACCACGCCCCACCGCCCCCGCCACCCCCACGTACCGGAGGACGCATGCGTGCACGGATCACCCCGCTCGGCACCCTGCTCGCGCTCGTCGCGGGCCTGCTCACCGCGCTCGTCACCACGACCCCCGCCCAGGCCGCGCCGGTCTTCAAGGCACCCTTCGCCTGCGGCCAGAAATGGACCTACAGCCACCACTCTGCCGAGGTCCGCCAGGCCCTCGACTTCGTCCGCTCCGACGGCGGCGGCACCGCCGGGGCCCCGGTCCTCGCCTCGGCGTCCGGCACCGCCTACCGCTACTCCCAGCCGTCCGGCGCCGGGAACTACGTCGTGATCGAGCACGGCGGCGGCTGGAAGACGTACTACTTCCACCTCAACGCCTACTCGGTCGCCCACGGCGCCGCCGTCTCCCAGGGCCAGCAGATCGGCACCACCGGCTCCACCGGCAACAGCTCCGGCGCCCACATCCACTACGAGCAGCTCTACAACGGCGTCGGCCAGCCCATCAGGATCAACGGCACCTCCCTCGCCCCCTACCCCGGCTCCTACGGCTCCCGGCACCTGACCAGCGACAACGGCTGCTCCGGTGGGGGCGGGAAGTACTGGGTCGACACCTTCGCCAACGCCGTCGGCTACGCCCAGGCCAACACCGGCGACGCCCAGGGCGTGCTGAACGCCGGCACGAACTACGTCTACTGCAAGGTCTGGGGCCAGGAGATCCGCGACGCCTCCGGCAACTACAACCACTGGTGGCTGCGGACCGACCTCGACACGGTGTACGCCGGGAAGAACGGGCGGGGCGCGTACGTCTCCGCCTACTACCTGTCCCGCTGGGGCAACGACGAGGCGCGGGACAACAACGGGACCGTGATCCCGAACTGCTGACCCCGAAGGGGACGGGTCCCGAAAGGGGACAGGCCCCGGAAAAGGGCAGGAGCCCCGCTCGTGCCGTGCGGCACGGAGCGGGGCTCCTTGGGTACTGCTCTAGTCGTGCGCTATCGCCGACCCGGGCAACTTAGGCCGGGGTGACGTTCTCCGCCTGCGGGCCCTTCGGGCCCTGCGTGACGTCGAAGGTCACGAGCTGGTTCTCCTCGAGCGAACGGAAGCCGTTCGCGTTGATCGCGGAGTAGTGGACGAAGACATCCGGGCCGCCGCCGTCCTGGGCGATGAAGCCGAAGCCCTTTTCAGCGTTGAACCACTTGACGGTTCCGGTAGCCATAAGCCCTCCTTGGGCCAAAGGGTTGCCCTGCTCCAGAACCTGCAAACAAGTCTGAAAACTACAAAAGCCTGCGGGTCACATGCTCCGCAGGCTCTGTACTGCAAGGGAAACCAAACTGCAACTTGCGTCGAGCGTAGCACGCAGAACGCTTCGGAGGGTAGAGGGAAAGATCACGTCACCCGAGTGTTTGAACGTCTCTTCCGTGCTGACGCGCGTGCCCCGGCGATGCCCGGTCCGTGAGACGGGTCTAGCCTCACGATGTGGACAAAGCAACCGACGACCAGCGCAGCCGGCCCCGCGTCGGACACATCCAGTTCCTGAACTGCCTCCCCCTCTACTGGGGCCTGGCGCGCACGGGGACGCTCCTGGACCTGGAGCTCACCAAGGACACCCCCGAGAAGCTCAGCGAGCGGCTCGTCCGGGGCGACCTGGACATCGGCCCCGTCACCCTCGTCGAGTTCCTCCGCAACGCGGACGACCTGGTCGCCCTCCCGGACATCGCCGTCGGCTGCGACGGACCGGTGATGTCCTGCGTGATCGTGTCCCAGCGGCCCCTGGAGGAGCTCGACGGCGCGCGCGTGGCGCTCGGCTCCACCTCCCGCACCTCCGTACGGCTCGCCCAGCTGCTCCTGTCCGAGCGGTACGGCGTGTCGCCCGACTACTACACCTGCCCGCCGGACCTCGGCGTGATGATGCAGGAGGCCGAGGCGGCCGTCCTCATCGGCGACGCCGCGCTCCGGGCCTCGCTCCACGACGCGCCCCGGCTCGGGCTCCAGGTCCACGACCTGGGCCTGATGTGGAAGGAGTGGACGGGCCTGCCGTTCGTCTTCGCCGTCTGGGCGGCACGGAAGGACTACCTGGCGCGCGAGCCGGAGACCGTCCACGAGGTCCACCAGGCGTTCCTGGCCTCGCGCGACCTCTCCCTCGAAGAGGTCGCCAAGGTCGCCGAGCAGGCGGCCCGCTGGGAGGCCTTCGACGCCGAACTCCTGGAGCGGTACTTCCGCACCCTCGACTTCCGCTTCGGGCCCGAACAACTCGCGGGAGCCCGCGAGTTCGCCCGCCGCACCGGCCCCACGACCGGTTTTCCGGCGGACGTCGCGGTGGAACTCCTGGAGCCCTCGCGCGGCTGACTGCACGGGCCCGGTAGCGGTTCCGGTACGGGCCCGGGACGGGCGCCCGTGAATTCACACGAATGTAATTCCGATCGTGTTCCCGGTCGTGTCCCGGCCGCATTCCGGACGCCCGAAAGGTGAGAACGGTTTCCCGCCCGTTCACCCGATCGTTCATCCTTCGGGATCCCGGATGCCGGTAATTCACCGGAATGGCCGGGCAGCTTCCCGGTGGCTCCCCGCCCGCTCCCCGCCGGAGGCGGCCCGGACCCCTGGCGTACGCTGGTTCGGTCTGTCAGTACCCCTCCGAAAGGGACGAACCCGGTGACCGAGAAGGCCGAACTGCAGTCCGTTCTGGACCGCGCCGCCGCGGGCGGCCGGATCACCCCCGAGGAGGCGCTCGACCTCTACCGCTCGGCGCCCCTGCACGCCCTCGGCGCCGCCGCCGACGCCGTGCGCCGCCGCCGGTACGCGGGGACCGAGCACATCGCGACGTACATCATCGAGCGGAACATCAACTACACGAACGTCTGCGTGACGGCGTGCCGGTTCTGCGCGTTCTACGCCGCCCCGAAGGACACCAAGAAGGGCTGGACCCGGGACCTCGACGACATCCTGCGCCGCTGCGCGGAGACCGTGGAGCTGGGCGGCACCCAGATCATGTTCCAGGGCGGCCACCACCCGGACTACGGCGTCGAGTACTACGAGGAGCACTTCGCCGCGATCAAGGCCGCGTTCCCGCAGCTGGTCATCCACTCCCTCGGCGCCTCCGAGATCGAGCACATGGCCCGCATCTCCGGAGTCCCCGTGGAGGAGGCGATCAGCCGCATCCACGCGGCCGGCCTCGACTCCTTCGCCGGCGCGGGCGCCGAGCTGCTGCCCGAGCGCCCCCGCAAGGCCATCGCGCCCCTGAAGGAGTCCGGCGAGCGCTGGCTGGAGATCATGGAGATCGCCCACGGCCTGGGCGTGGAGTCCACCTCCACCATGCTCATGGGCACCGGCGAGACCAACGCCGAGCGCATCGAGCACCTGCGGATGATCCGCGACACGCAGGACCGGACGGGCGGCTTCCGGGCCTTCATCCCGTACACGTACCAGCCCGAGAACAACCACCTCAAGGGCCGCACGCAGGCCACGCTCTTCGAGTACCTGCGCATGATCGCCATCGCCCGGCTGTTCCTCGACAACGTCGCCCACATCCAGGGCTCCTGGCTGACCACGGGCAAGGAGGTCGGCCAGCTCTCCCTGCACTACGGCGCCGACGACCTCGGCTCGATCATGCTGGAGGAGAACGTCGTCTCCTCCGCCGGTGCCAAGCACCGCTCCAACCGCCTGGAGATCATCGACCTGATCCGCAAGGCGGGCCGCGTCCCGGCGCAGCGCTCCACCACGTACGAGCACCTGGTCGTCCACGACGACCCGGCGAACGACCCGGTGGACGAGCGCGTCGCCTCCCACATCTCGTCGATCGCGATCGAGGGCGGCACGGCCCACCCGGAGCTGAAGCTCCTCGACGCGAACTGAGATCCGTGCTGACGATCCACGTCGCCGAGGCGACCCCCGAGAGCGCCGTCCTGGTCGACGGCGCCCTCGTCGCGGCCGTCGGCCCGTACGAGGACCTGGCGGCCGTACGCCCCGGGGCGCGGGTGCGGCGGTGGCCCGGCATCCTCACCCCGGGCCTGCTCAACCCGTACGCCCCCGAGCTGCTGGAAGCCACCTACCACCCGGACCCCCGGGAGGCCGAGGGGTTCGGCACCGAGCCGATCACGGGGGAGCGGGCGCGGCGGATCTTCCGCGCCGACCCCGCCCGCCGGAGCGCCTCCGCGCGCCGGGGCGTGCAACGGCTCCTGGCCCACGGGACGGTCGCGGTCGCCGGAGAGCTGCGCGACCGGGCCGCCGTGGACGCCGTGCGCCGGGCCGGGCTCGCCGTCGGCCGCCGCCCGGAGCGGCTGCCCGGCCCGCCGTCGCTCTCCCCGGTGCCGCTGGTGCTGCTGCCCGCCCTCGCCCCGGGGAGCCCCGCCCGCTTCGCCGTCTTCGACGTCCCCGACCGGGCGTCCCTGGTCCGCCTCGGGGCGTCGACCTGCGTCGCCACCGTCCTCGGCGGGCGGCTCGTCCACCGGGCCCGCTGAGCGCCCGGCGCGCCCGGCGGCGCCGAGCGCGCCCTGCCGACCGGGACGGGAGGGGCCCTGAGACAATGGGACCGCCCGCCCGTCTCCGATTCTGCGAGGCCGAACACCCGTGACCCGCGCCACCCTGGACAAGCAGCCGCACGAAGTCGCGTCGATGTTCGACGACGTGGCGGCCAACTACGACCTCACCAACGACGTGCTCTCGCTCGGCCAGGACCGCCGCTGGCGCAAGGAGGTCGCGAAGGCGGTCGACGCCCGCCCCGCGCAGAAGGTCCTCGACCTCGCCGCCGGCACGGCCACCTCCTCGCAGCCCTTCGCGCGCGCGGGCGCGTACGTCGTGCCGTGCGACTTCTCCCTCGGGATGCTGCGGGTCGGCAAGAAGAACCACCCGTGGATGCCGTTCACGGCGGGCGACGGCACGAAACTGCCCTTCCGCGACGACGTGTTCGACGCCGTCACGATCTCCTTCGGACTGCGGAACATCCAGGACACCGAGCAGGCGCTGCGCGAGCTGTACCGGGTGACGAAGCCCGGCGGCCGGGTCGTCATCTGCGAGTTCTCGCACCCGACCTGGGCGCCGTTCCGCACGGTGTACGAGGAGTACCTGATGCGCGCGCTGCCGCCGGTGGCCCGCGCCGTCTCCTCCAACCCGGACGCGTACGTGTACCTGGCCGAGTCCATCCAGTCCTGGCCGGACCAGCCGACCCTGGCGGGCCTGCTCCAGAAGGCCGGCTGGTCGAAGGTCGCCTGGCGGAACCTGTCGGGCGGCATCGTCGCCCTGCACCGCGGCTTCAAGCCGTAACCCCCGCAGTCCTTCCGACCCGCCCCTAGACTTCCCCCACCCTTCCCTCGACCCCTTAGGGAGATCCGTCGTGACCGAGCAGCCCCTCTCCGAGCACAGCGCAGATGTGATCGTCGTCGGGGCGGGCCCGGCCGGCTCGACCACCGCCTACTACCTGGCGAAGGCGGGCCTTGACGTCCTCCTCCTGGAGAAGACCGCGTTCCCGCGCGAGAAGGTCTGCGGCGACGGCCTCACCCCCCGCGCCACCAAGCAGCTCGTCGCCATGGGCATCGACATCTCCGAAGAGGCCGGCTGGCTGCGGAACAAGGGCCTGCGGATCATCGGCGGCGGCGTCCGCCTGGAGCTGGAGTGGCCGGAGCTGGCCTCGTACCCGGACTACGGACTCGTCCGCAAGCGCGACGACTTCGACGAGCAGCTGGCCCGGCAGGCGCAGAAGGCCGGCGCCCGCCTGTACGAGCGCTGCAACGTCGGCGCCCCGATCATCGACGACCGCACGGGCCGGATCACCGGCGTCCACGCCAAGCTGGGCGAGGAGAAGCGCGAGGTCACCTTCCACGCCCCGCTGGTCGTCGCCGCCGACGGCAACTCCAGCCGCATCTCCCTCGCGATGGGCCTGCACCGGCGCGACGACCGGCCGATGGGCGTCGCCGTCCGCACGTACTTCACGACCCCCCGGCACGAGGACGACTACCTGGAGTCCTGGCTGGAGCTGTGGGACCGGCGCGGCCCGCAGGACCGGCTGCTGCCCGGCTACGGCTGGATCTTCGGCATGGGCGACGGCACCTCGAACGTCGGCCTCGGCATCCTCGACTCCTCCTCCGCGTTCAAGGAGCTGGACTGGCGCGAGGTGCTGAAGGCCTGGTGCGCGTCGATGCCGGAGGACTGGGGCTTCGTCCCGGACAACATGACGACCCCGATCCGGGGCGCCGCCCTGCCGATGGCGTTCAACCGCCAGCCGCACTACACCAAGGGCCTGCTGCTCGTCGGCGACGCGGGCGGCCTGGTCAACCCGTTCAACGGCGAGGGCATCGCGTACGCCATGGAGTCGGGCCAGATCGCGGCCGACGTCATCGTCCAGGCGCACGCGCGCGCGACCCCGGCCCAGCGCGAACTGGCCCTGCGGAACTACCCGCAGGTCCTCAAGGACACCTACGGCGGCTACTACACGCTCGGCCGCGCCTTCGTGAAGCTCATCGGCAACCCGAAGGTCATGAAGATCGCGACGCAGCGCGGGCTCACCCACCCGCTCCTGATGAAGTTCACCCTGAAGATGCTGGCGAACCTGACCGACCCGACGGGCGGCGACGCGATGGACCGCATCATCAACGGCCTGTCGAAGGTCGCGCCGAAGGCCTGACGGGCGCGGGGGACGTGCGGGGCGACGAAGAGCGTTACGGCCCCGAGGCCCTGGAGCCCGCGGCCTTCCCCGGGGGCGCGCAGGAGGACCGGGTGCTCGCGGCGGCGCTGCTCGCCGTGCGCCACACCGCGCTGTTCGTGCCCGTGGTCGCCTCGCCCTGGGTCGGCCCGGTGCGCGACGCGCTGGTCCGGGCGCACTCCACCGCCGTGGTCATGCTCCGGGAGGGGTACGGCCCCGGCGGCGAGGTCGGCGCCTTCGACATCGGGCTCACCCGCTGGATGCTGGCGGGCGCGGCCGGGCTTCCCGAGGCGGTCCGGCGGCCGGAGGAGGCCGTGGACGGGCAGCTGGAGCTGGCCCGGGCGGTCTTCGACGCCGTCGCGCACCCGGACGACGGGGAGCGGTTCGCCGGGGCGTGCGCGGCGGCGGAGCGGCTGGCGGGCCCGGCGGTGGCGGAGGAGCGCGCGCTGCGGGCCCGGGACCTCGCCGGCCTCGCGGCGGCACGGGAGGCAGGCCGGCGGCCGGACGGCCCGGCGCTGGAGGCGCGTTCGGCCGTCTTCGGCCGGGAGCGGGCGGACCGGGTCCGGGCGGAGCTGCGGGCCCGGGGGCACCGCATCGGCGAGGCGACGGCCGGCCTCCCGGCGACGGTGCCGGTGACGGTGACGGTGAGCGAGCGGGGCGCGGAGCTGGTGCGCGCGATCACGGCCGCGATGGCGGGCCGGTTCCGGGTCTCCGAGGAGGAGGCCGGGAGGCGGGTCTTCGCGTACTTCTCGGACCTGAACCTCACGGACGAGTCCGACATGGGGGACTTGAACTACATCGAGCACCAGGGGCCGGACCAGTGGGCGGGCAGCATCTACCTGGGCCTGGAGTTCCACGAGGTGCGGTGGGACGTCGACCTGAGCGTGCGGACGCCGGTGCCGGAGCAGCCGGAAGGGCAGGAACGGCCGAAGGACCGTCACTCCCCCGAGGAGTGACGGCCCTTCCGCGCGAGCGTACGAGTGCTCAGAGGATCCGCACGGCGCCCGACGGCGGGTCCCAGTCCAGGGAGCGCTCGACGACGCCCGTGGAGGAGTTCTGCGCGCCGACGTACTTGCCGCCGCCGACGTAGATCGCGACGTGGTACGAGCCGCTGCGGCTGCCCCAGTACAGGATGTCGCCCGGCTGGAGGTTGCTCAGGGAGACGGAGCTGCCCATGCTCGACTGCTGGTACGAGATGCGGGGCAGGTCGATGCCGGCCGCGCGGTAGGCGGCCTGGACGAGGCCGGAGCAGTCCCACGAGTTGGGGCCGGTGCCGCCGGTGACGTAGGAGTCGCCGACCTGGGCGCGGGCGAAGGCCACGATCGAGGCGGCGGAGCCGGTGGGGGCCTGCGTGCGGCTGTCGCTGTCCGAGGCGCCGGCGCCGCTGTCGGAGGACGACGAGGACGAGCCGCCGTCGTTCGACGAGGAGTTCGTGGTGAGCTGGGTGCGCGCGTCGGCGCGGGAGGCGCGCTCGGCGGCCTCCTCGGCCTCCTTGCGCTCCTTCTCGGCCTTCAGGCGGGCCTTCTCGGCGCGCTCGGCCGCGGCCTTGCGGTCCGCCTCGGCCTTGGCCTTCTTGGCCTCCTGGGACGCCTTCTGGAAGGCGACCTGCTCCAGGCTCTGGAGGTTCTGGTCGAGCGCCTCCTGCTGGGACGCCTCGGCGGCGGCGGCGACCGCGCTCGCGAGGTTCGTACCGGCGTCGAGCGAGCCCAGGGTGGGCATTTCGATGGTCTCGGTCACCGGCTCGGCGTTCGCCGGTCCGGCGGCACCGGCCACCGCGATGGTGCCGAGGACGCCACCGGCAACTCCGGCGCGGAGCGCGAGCTTCGAAGCGCTGCGGCGGGGCTTCCGGTGGCTGGGTATGTGAGCGGTGTGGGACATGGGAACAACCGCTATCAGGGCTTGACGGTTCCCTTCAAGAAACGTGGATTGCGCCACAGTTACGTTCGGAACCTGTGAATCCGCTTCTGTGACGCCCTTATTGACGCCGTAACGGGCAAATCGGGCATGAGTCATCCGGGCCTTGATCACGGGTTTTCAATGAAACGCCCGAATTGCCCGACGCTTACCACTCCTTGACACCCTTGGCCAAGCCCCCTTCTTTTCGTGCCTCGATCTTGTGGCGCAGATCACATCGGAGCTCGTGAAAACGCGCACGTGTCCACCTCCGTACGCGCGACCCCCCGACCGGGCGACGGGCAGACCCTTTACCACCCGCTCGCGTCCATCGCCAATTTGCCTGTAGTGGCCACTATTTGATAGTGCGACACCCCCTCCGAGCAGCGATTTCCGGTATGGATGTCACATCTGGTGATCACCTGGGCGCTTCGCGCGACAAGATCACCGCTCATCCGACTTCATGATCCTTCGTCAGGTGGTGGAGATCACAAACTACGTGCTGCACCCCGTGTCGCAGATCACAGAGGGGCAGGCATAAGATGCGGGGCAGCCGGGCTTGTGAACTGCCTCACATGGGGGCGATCTTTCACGGCGCGGCGGTGCGGTCCAACGGTCAAGGACGACTGGAAGGAGCGAGGAGCGTGAATGCGTACGCGCCCGTCCTCGTGCTCGGTGCCCTGGGTGCGGGGTTTGCGATCTTCTCCGTGGTCATGGCCACGATCATCGGGCCAAAGCGGTACAACAGGGCAAAACTCGAGGCGTACGAGTGCGGCATCGAGCCGACACCCACGCCCGCCGGAGGCGGCCGCTTCCCGATCAAGTACTACCTGACGGCGATGCTCTTCATCGTCTTCGACATCGAGATCGTCTTCCTCTACCCCTGGGCCGTCACCTTCGACGCCCTGGGGCTTTTCGGGCTCGTGGAGATGCTGCTCTTCGTGCTCACCGTCTTCGTCGCCTACGCCTACGTGTGGCGGCGCGGCGGCCTGGAATGGGACTGAGGGGCTGAGGGGCACCTATGGGACTCGAAGAGAAACTCCCGAGCGGCTTTCTGCTGACGACGGTCGAACAGGCCGCGGGCTGGGTGCGCAAGGCGTCCGTCTTCCCCGCGACCTTCGGCCTCGCCTGCTGCGCCATCGAGATGATGACCACCGGAGCCGGCCGGTACGACCTGGCCCGCTTCGGCATGGAGGTCTTCCGCGGCTCGCCGCGCCAGGCCGACCTGATGATCGTCGCCGGCCGGGTCAGCCAGAAGATGGCGCCCGTCCTGCGGCAGGTCTACGACCAGATGCCCAACCCCAAGTGGGTCATCTCCATGGGCGTCTGCGCCTCCTCGGGCGGCATGTTCAACAACTACGCGATCGTCCAGGGCGTCGACCACATCGTCCCGGTCGACATCTACCTGCCCGGCTGCCCGCCGCGTCCCGAGATGCTGATCGACGCGATCCTCAAGCTCCACCAGAAGATCCAGACCTCCAAGCTCGGCGTGAACGCCGAGGAGGCGGCGCGCGAGGCGGAGGAGGCGGCGCTCAAGGCACTGCCGACCATCGAGTTGAAGGGTCTGCTCCGGTGAGCGACGAGACACCCAACCCCGAGAAGGACCTCAGCGCGCAGAACCTGCCGGGCCAGCGCGGGGACCACGGCGAGGAGGTCCGCGTCCAGCGCGGCATGTTCGGCGCCCAGAGCGGCGGCGACACCTCCGGATACGGCGGCCTCGTCCGCTCGATCCGGCTCCCCGGCCCGGCCGCCCGCCCGTACGGAGGCTGGTTCGACGAGGTCGCCGACGAGCTGGAGGGCGCCCTGGAGGAGCAGGGGCTCCTCCCCGAGAACGCGATCGAGAAGACGGTCGTGGACCGCGGCGAGCTGACCTTCCACGTCGAGCGCGAGCACCTGGTCCGCACGGCCCGCACCCTGCGCGACGACCCGGCGCTCCGCTTCGAGCTCTGCACCGGCGTCTCCGGCGTCCACTACCCGCACGACAAGGGCCGCGAGCTGCACGCCGTCTACCACCTGCGCTCGCTCACCCACGGCCGGATGATCCGCCTGGAGGTCTCGGCCCCGGACACCGACCCGAGGATCCCGTCCCTCGTCGCCGTCTACCCGACGAACGACTGGCACGAGCGCGAGACGTACGACTTCTTCGGGATCGTCTTCGACGGCCACCCCGCCCTCACCCGGATCATGATGCCGGACGACTGGCAGGGCCACCCGCAGCGCAAGGACTACCCCCTCGGCGGCATCGCCGTCGAGTACAAGGGCGCCCAGATCCCGGCTCCGGACCAGCGGAGGTCGTACTCGTGACCACTCCCCACGCGTCTCCCCGCGAGACGACAGAAGGCGCCGTCTACACGGTGACCGGCGGCGACTGGGACGAGGTCGTCCGGTCCGCCGCCAAGGCCGACGACGAGCGGATCGTCGTCAACATGGGCCCCCAGCACCCGTCCACCCACGGAGTGCTCCGCCTCATCCTGGAGATCGACGGCGAGACCGTCACCGAGGCCCGCTGCGGCATCGGCTACCTCCACACCGGCATCGAGAAGAACCTCGAATACCGGACCTGGACGCAGGGCACCACCTTCGTCACGCGCATGGACTACCTCACCTCGTTCTACAACGAGACGGCGTACTGCCTCGGCGTGGAGAAGCTCCTCGGCATCACCGACCAGATCCCGGACCGCGCCAGCGTCATCCGCGTCCTGCTCATGGAGCTCAACCGGCTCTCCTCGCACCTGGTCTGCATCGCCACCGGCGGCATGGAGCTCGGCGCCACCACGATCATGATCTACGGCTTCCGGGACCGCGAGATGATCCTGGACCTGTACGAGCTGATCACCGGCCTGCGCATGAACCACGCGTACATCCGCCCCGGCGGCCTCGCCCAGGATCTCCCGCCCGGCGCCGTCGACGCCGTGCGCGAGTTCGTGAAGACCATGAAGAAGAACCTGCCGGAGTACGACAAGCTCGCCACCGGCAACCCCATCTTCAAGGCCCGCATGCAGGACGTCGGCCACCTCGACCTCACCGGCTGCATGGCCCTCGGCGCCACCGGACCGATCCTGCGCTCCGCGGGCCTCCCGCACGACCTGCGCAAGACCGACCCGTACTGCGGCTACGAGGAGTACGACTTCGAGGTCCCCACCGCCGACACCTGCGACTCCTACGGACGCTTCCTGATCCGCCTGGAGGAGATGCGCCAGTCCCTGCGGATCGTCGAGCAGTGCCTCGACCGCCTGGAGCCCGGCGACGTCATGGTCGGCGACAAGAAGATCGCCTGGCCCGCGCAGCTCGCGCTCGGCACCGACGGCCTCGGCAACTCCCTCGACCACATCAAGAAGATCATGGGCACCTCCATGGAGGCCCTGATCCACCACTTCAAGCTGGTCACCGAGGGCTTCCGGGTCCCGCCCGGCCAGGCCTACGCGGCCGTCGAGTCCCCCAAGGGCGAGCTCGGCGCGCACGTCGTCTCCGACGGCGGCACCCGCCCCTACCGGGTCCACTTCCGCGACCCGTCCTTCACCAACCTCCAGGCCATGGCGGCGATGTGCGAGGGCGGCCAGGTCGCCGACGTCATCGTCGCCGTCGCCTCCATCGACCCCGTGATGGGAGGCGTCGACCGATGACCGAGCAGATCAGCCTGGGCATGCCCCAGCTCCCCGCCCCCGGCTACCCGGCGGACGTCCGCGCCCGCCTGGAGGAGGACGCGCGGGCCATCGTCGCCCGCTACCCGGACTCCCGCTCCGCGCTCCTGCCGATGCTGCACCTCGTGCAGTCCGAGGAGGGCCACGTCACCCGCACCGGCATGGCGTTCTGCGCCGACGTCCTCGGCCTCACCACCGCCGAGGTCACCGCCGTCGCCACCTTCTACACCATGTACCGGCGCAAGCCCTCCGGCGACTACCAGGTCGGCGTCTGCACCAACACCCTCTGCGCGGTCATGGGCGGTGACGCCATCTTCGAGGAGCTCAAGGAGCACCTCGGCGTCGGGAACAACGAGACCACCGAGGACGGCAAGGTCACCCTCGAACACATCGAGTGCAACGCGGCCTGCGACTTCGCGCCCGTCGTGATGGTCAACTGGGAGTTCTTCGACAACCAGACCCCCGAGTCCGCCAAGAAGATGGTGGACGACCTGCGGGCCGGCCGGACCGTCGAACCCACCCGGGGCGCCCCCCTCTGCACCTTCAAGGAGACCGCCCGCATCCTCGCCGGCTTCCCCGACGAGCGCCCCGGCGCCGTCGAGGCCACCGGCGGCGCGGGCCCCGCCTCCCTCGTCGGCCTCCGACTGGCCAAGGGCGAGCAGCCGCACCACCGAATCGTCCACCCGCGCGGTGAGACCTCCGGACAGGAGGGGGAGTGATGACCTTGGCCACCGAGATCAACAACGGCAGCAGCAGCCCCGAGAAGCTGCTCGCCCCCGTCCTCTCGGCCTTCTGGGACCAGCCCGACTCCTGGACCCTGGAGACCTACGAGCGCCACGAGGGCTACCGGGGCCTGCGCAAGGCCCTCGCGATGAGCCCCGACGACCTCATCGCGTACGTCAAGGAGTCCGGGCTCCGCGGCCGCGGCGGCGCCGGCTTCCCCACCGGCATGAAGTGGCAGTTCATCCCGCAGGGCGACGGCAAGCCGCACTACCTCGTCGTCAACGCCGACGAGTCCGAGCCAGGCACCTGCAAGGACATCCCGCTCCTCTTCGCCAACCCGCACTCCCTCATCGAGGGCATCGTGATCGCCTGCTACGCGATCCGCTCCAGCCACGCCTTCATCTACCTGCGCGGCGAGGTCGTCCCCGTCCTGCGCCGCCTCCACGAGGCCGTCCGCGAGGCCTACGCCGCCGGCTACCTCGGCCGGAACGTCCTCGGCAGCGGACTCGACCTCGAACTCACCGTGCACGCCGGCGCCGGCGCGTACATCTGCGGCGAGGAGACCGCGCTCCTCGACTCCCTCGAAGGACGCCGCGGCCAGCCCCGGCTGCGGCCCCCCTTCCCCGCCGTCGCCGGTCTGTACGCCTGCCCCACCGTGGTGAACAACGTCGAGTCCATCGCGTCCGTTCCCGCGATCCTCAACAAGGGCAAGGACTGGTTCACCTCCATGGGCAGCGAGAAGTCCCCGGGCTTCACGCTGTACTCGCTCTCCGGGCACGTCGCCTCGCCCGGCCAGTACGAGGCCCCCCTCGGCATCACCCTGCGCCAGCTCCTCGACATGAGCGGCGGGATGCGCCCCGGCCACCGCCTCAAGTTCTGGACGCCCGGCGGCTCCTCCACCCCGATGTTCACCGACGAGCACCTCGACGTGCCCCTCGACTACGAGGGCGTCGGCGCCGCCGGCTCCATGCTCGGCACCAAGGCGCTCCAGTGCTTCGACGAGACCACCTGCGTGGTCCGGGCCGTCACCCGCTGGACCGAGTTCTACGCCCACGAGTCCTGCGGCAAGTGCACCCCCTGCCGCGAGGGCACGTACTGGCTCGTCCAGCTCCTCCGCGACATCGAGGCCGGCAAGGGGCAGCTGTCCGACCTGGACAAGCTCAACGACATCGCCGACAACATCAACGGCAAGTCGTTCTGCGCCCTCGGCGACGGCGCCGCCTCGCCGATCTTCTCCTCCCTCAAGTACTTCCGCGAGGAGTACGAGCAGCACATCACGGGCAAGGGCTGCCCCTTCGACCCGGCCAAGTCGACCGCCTGGGCGGACAACCACAAGGAGGTGACCGCATGACCGTCACCGAGTCCGGACCGACGGGAGGCGGCAGCCCGGCCGTGCCGCCGGAGGACCTCGTCACGCTGACCATCGACGGCATCGAGGTCTCCGTCCCCAAGGGGACCCTGGTCATCCGCGCCGCCGAACAGCTCGGCATCGAGATCCCGCGCTTCTGCGACCACCCGCTCCTCGACCCCGCCGGCGCCTGCCGCCAGTGCATCGTCGAGGTCGAGGGCCAGCGCAAGCCCATGGCCTCCTGCACCATCACGTGCACCGACGGCATGGTGGTGAAGTCGCAGCTCACCAGCCCCGTCGCCGAAAAGGCCCAGCACGGCGTGATGGAGCTGCTGCTCGTCAACCACCCCCTCGACTGCCCCGTCTGCGACAAGGGCGGCGAGTGCCCCCTGCAGAACCAGGCCATGTCCCACGGACAGGCCGAGTCCCGCTTCGAGGGCGTCAAGCGCACCTACGAGAAGCCGATCCCGATCTCCACGCAGGTCCTCCTCGACCGCGAGCGCTGCGTGCTCTGCGCCCGCTGCACCCGCTTCTCCAACCAGGTCGCGGGCGACCCGATGATCGAGCTGATCGAGCGCGGCGCGCTCCAGCAGGTCGGCACCGGCGAGGGCGACCCCTTCGAGTCGTACTTCTCCGGCAACACCATCCAGATCTGCCCGGTCGGCGCCCTCACCTCCGCCGCCTACCGCTTCCGCTCCCGCCCCTTCGACCTGGTCTCCTCGCCGTCGGTGTGCGAGCAGTGCTCCGGCGGCTGCGCCACCCGCACCGACCACCGGCGCGGCAAGGTCATGCGGCGGCTCGCCGCCGAGGACCCCGAGGTCAACGAGGAGTGGATCTGCGACAAGGGCCGCTTCGGCTTCCGGTACGCGCAGCAGCGCGACCGGCTCACCACCCCGCTCGTACGGAACCAGGCGACCGGTGAACTGGAGCCCGCCTCCTGGCCCGAGGCCCTGGAGGCCGCCGCCCGCGGGCTCGTCCGCGGCCGCACCGGCGTCCTGGCCGGCGGCAGGCTGACCGTCGAGGACTCCTACGCGTACGCCAAGTTCGCCCGGGTCGCCCTCGACACCAACGACGTCGACTTCCGGGCCCGGGTCCACTCCGGCGAGGAGGCCGACTTCCTGGCCTCCGCCGTCGCGGGCCGGGGACGGGACCTGGACCGCAAGGGCGTCACGTACACCTCGCTCGAAGCCGCCCCGGCCGTGCTCCTCGTCGGCCTGGAGGCCGAGGAGGAGGCCCCCGGCGTCTTCCTGCGGCTCCGCAAGGCCTGGCGCAAGCACGGCCAGAGGACCTACGCCGTCGCCGCCTTCGCCACCCGGGGCCTGGAGAAGGCCGGCGGCACCCTGCTGCCCGCCGCCCCCGGCACCGAGACCGAATGGCTCGACGCCCTCACCTCCCGGGTCGGCCTCACCGGCGACGGGCTCGCCGCCGCCGAGGCCCTCCGCCAGGAGGGCGCCGTCCTCGCCGTCGGCGAACGCCTCGCGGGCGTGCCCGGCGCGCTCACCGCCGCCCTGCGCGCCGCCACCGCCACCGGCGCCCGGCTCGTCTGGATCCCGCGCCGCTCCGGCGAACGCGGCGCCGTCGAGGCGGGCGCGCTGCCCTCGCTGCTCCCCGGCGGCCGGCCCGCGACCCACCCCCGCGCGCGCGAGGAGGTCGCCGCCGCCTGGGGCCTGCGCGAACTCCCCGCCCGGTACGGCCGCGACACCGGCCAGATCGTCGAGGCCGCCGCCACCGGCGAACTCGCCGCCCTGCTCGTCGGCGGCGTCGAGGTCGCCGACCTGCCGGACCCGGCACGCGCGCGCGAGGCGCTCGACGCGGCCTTCGTCGTCTCCCTGGAGCTGCGGCCCGGCGAGGTCACCGACCGCGCCGACGTCGTCCTGCCGGTCGCCGCCGTCGCCGAGAAGCCCGGCACCTTCCTCAACTGGGAGGGCAGGGCCCGGCTGTTCGAGGCCGCGCTCAAGCCGGAGCAGATGACCCGGCCGCTCGCCCCGACCGACACCCGCGTCCTGCACATGCTGGCCGACGCCCTGGACGCCCACCTGGGCCTGCCCGACCTCAGGGCCGTACGGCGGGAGCTGGACCGGCTCGGCGGCTGGGCCCACGAGCGGGCCACCGAGCCCACCGAGCCCGGCCGGCCCGCGCCCCGCACCGGCGACGGCGAGGCCGTTCTCGCCGGACACCGGCTCCTGCTCGACCTCGGACGCCTCCAGGAGGGCGACACCGCCCTCGCCGGGACCCGGCACGCGGCCGTCGCCCGGCTCTCCGCCGCCACCGCCGCCGACACCGGCGTCGAGGAAGGCGACCTCCTGGAGGTCACCGGGCCGGCCGGCTCCGTCGCCCTCCCGCTCCAGGTCACCGAGATGCCCGACCGCGTCGTCTGGCTCCCGCTGAACTCGACCGGGCACGGCGTCCTCTCCGACACCGGCGCCCGCCCGGGCGACCTGGTCCGCATCGGCCCGGCGGCCCCGCTCCCCGCCGACGTCACGGAGGTGCAGGCATGAGCGTGCCGCTCGCCGCTGAAGACCTGTCCATGTTCGGCACGGACCCCTGGTGGCTCGTCGCGGTCAAGGCCGTCTTCTGCTTCGCCTTCCTGATGGTGACCGTGCTCTTCTCCATCGTGTGGGAGCGCAAGGTCGTCGCCTGGATGCAGCTGCGCGTCGGCCCCAACCGGCACGGCCCCTGGGGCCTCCTCCAGTCCCTCGCGGACGGCATCAAGCTGATGCTCAAGGAGGACGTGATCGTCAAGAAGGCCGACAAGGTCGTCTACGTCCTCGCCCCGATCGTCGCCGCGATCCCCGCCTTCATGGCGATCGCCGTGATCCCCTTCGGCCCGGCGGGCAACGAGGTCTCGATCTTCGGCCACCGCACCACGATGCAGCTCACCGACCTGCCGATCGCGATGCTGTACGTCCTCGCGGTCGCCTCCGTCGGCATCTACGGCATCGTCCTCGCCGGCTGGTCCTCCGGCTCCACGTACCCGCTCCTCGGCGGACTGCGCTCCTGCGCGCAGATGATCTCCTACGAGATCGCCATGGGCGCGGCCTTCGCCTCCGTCTTCCTCTACTCCGGGTCGATGTCGACCTCGGCGATCGTCGAGGCGCAGGCGGACCGCTGGTTCGTGATCCTGCTGCCGGTCTCGTTCATCATCTACGTCGTCACGATGGTCGGCGAGACCAACCGCGCCCCCTTCGACATGCCGGAGTCCGAGGGCGACCTCGTCGGCGGCTTCAACACCGAGTACTCGTCCATCAAGTTCGCGATGTTCATGCTCGCTGAGTACGTGAACATGGTGACGGTCTCGGCCGTGACGGTGACCCTCTTCCTGGGCGGCTGGCGGGCCCCG
Source organism: Streptomyces cinereoruber (assembly GCF_009299385.1). Lineage (NCBI taxonomy): Bacteria > Bacillati > Actinomycetota > Actinomycetes > Kitasatosporales > Streptomycetaceae > Streptomyces > Streptomyces cinereoruber. The sequence goes on from NZ_CP023693.1 coordinate 4,468,987, forward strand.
TACCCCGTCTCCACCTTCTGGGAGGGCGCGAACCACGGCTGGTGGCCGATGCTCTGGTTCGTCCTCAAGGTGCAGCTGCTGCTGTTCTTCTTCATCTGGCTGCGCGGCACCCTGCCCCGCGTCCGCTACGACCAGCTGATGAAGCTCGGCTGGAAGGTCCTCATCCCGGTCTCCGTGGTCTGGCTGATGCTGGTCGCCACCGTCCGGGCGCTGCGCAACGAGAACATCGCGTTCACCAACATCGTCCTGTACGTGGCCGGGGCCGTGCTCGCCCTGCTCCTCCTCTCCTTCGTGGTGGACCTCTTCCGCGACCGGAAGGCGAAGGCGGCGGCGCCCGCGCCCGAGGAGGACCGGGCCTTCGACCCGATGGCCGGAGGCTTCCCCGTACCGCCCAAGCCCGGACAGTCCCTGCCGCCCGTGCCCCGGCGCAGGTCCAGGCACCAACGGGACCTCGTTGTCAGTGGCGCCCCCGATACCGCTACTGCGAGTGATGGAAAGGAGACGGACGGTGTCTGACTTCCAGAATCCGGTGGCCGGCTTCGGCGTGACCTTCAAGGCCATGTTCAAGAAGCGGCTGACCGAGCAGTACCCGGAGCAGCAGAAGACGACGGCGCCCCGCTTCCACGGCCGGCACCAGCTCAACCGCCACCCGGACGGCCTGGAGAAGTGCGTCGGCTGCGAGCTGTGCGCCTGGGCCTGTCCCGCCGACGCCATCTACGTGGAGGGCGCGGACAACACGGACGAGGAGCGCTACTCGCCCGGCGAGCGCTACGGCCGCGTCTACCAGATCAACTACGCCCGCTGCATCCTGTGCGGCCTGTGCATCGAGGCCTGCCCCACGCGCGCGCTGACGATGACCAACGAGTTCGAACTGGCCGACTCCTCCCGGGCGAACCTGATCTACACCAAGGAGCAGCTCCTCGCCGGCCTGGAGGAGGAGATGGTCGACACCCCGCACGCGATCTTCCCGGGCATGGACGAGCAGGACTACTACCGGGGCCTGGTCACCGGGGCCGCGCCCGGCACCGTCCGGCAGACCGCCACCTCCAAGGGGGAGAAGGACGACGCCGACGAGGAGGTGGACGCGTGAGCGCGCACCTCGCGGCGTACGCGACCTCCACCGGCGAGGCCGTCCAGTTCTGGGTCCTCGGCACCGTCGCCGTGATCGGCGCGCTGTGCACGATCCTGATGCGCAGGGCCGTCCACTCCGCGCTCTGCCTCGCCGGAACCATGATCATCCTGGCGGTCTTCTACCTGGCCAACGGCGCGTACTTCCTCGGCGTCGTCCAGATCGTCGTCTACACCGGCGCGATCATGATGCTCTTCCTCTTCGTCGTCATGCTGGTCGGCGTCACGGCCGCGGACTCGCTGAAGGAGACCATCAAGGGCCAGCGCTGGTGGGCCGTCGCCTGCGGCCTCGGCTTCGGGATCCTGCTCTCCGCCGGCATCGGCAACGCCTCGCTCACCGAGTTCACCGGCCTCGGCGCCGCGAACAGCGCGCGCGGCGGAAACGTCGAGGGCCTGGCCACCCTCATCTTCACCAAGTACGTCTTCGCCTTCGAGATCACCGGCGCGCTCCTCATCACCGCCTCCGTCGGCGCGATGGTCCTCACCCACCGCGAGCGCACCGAACGCGCCCGCACCCAGCGCGAGCTCGCCGAGCAGCGCGTCCGCGAGGGCAAGCACGTGCCGCCGCTGCCCGCGCCCGGCGTCTACGCCCGGCACAACGCCGTGGACGTCCCGGGCCTGCTGCCCGACGGCACCCCGGCGGAGCTCACCGTCATGGGGACCCTGCGCAAGCGGGGCCAGATCCGGGACGTGTCCGCCGAGGCCATGGCCGACCTCAAGGCCCTGGAGCAGCGCTCCGAGGAGCGGCTCGGCCGGGACCGGGACGCGTCCGGCCGGGACCGGGACGAAGAGGAGGCCAACCGGTGAATCCCGTCAACTACCTGTACCTGTCCGCCCTGCTGTTCACCATCGGCGCGGCCGGGGTCCTGATCCGGCGCAACGCGATCGTGGTCTTCATGTGCGTGGAGCTGATGCTCAACGCCTGCAACCTCGCGTTCGTCACCTTCTCCCGCATGCACGGCAACCTCGACGGACAGATCGTCGCCTTCTTCACGATGGTCGTCGCCGCCGCGGAGGTCGTCGTCGGGCTCGCGATCATCGTGTCCGTCTTCCGTGCCCGCCACTCGGCCTCGGTCGACGACGCAAGCCTGATGAAGCTGTGAGGGGCTGACCGTGGAAAATCTCATCGCTCTGCTCGTCGGGGCGCCCCTGCTCGGCGCGGCCGTGCTGCTCTGCGGCGGCCGCCGGCTCGACCGGACCGGCCACTGGATCGGCACGCTCCTCGCGGCCGTCTCCTTCGCGGTCGGCCTGGCGCTCTTCGCCGACATGCTCGGCAAGGGGGCCGAGGAAAGGGCCCTGCACCAGCGGCTCTTCACCTGGATCCCGGTCGAGGGCTTCCAGGCGGACATCGCCTTCCAGCTCGACCAGCTCTCCATGACGTTCGTCCTGCTGATCAGCGGGGTCGGCACCCTCATCCACGTGTACTCCATCGGATACATGGAGCACGACGAGCGGCGCCGCCGGTTCTTCGGCTATCTGAACCTGTTCGTCGCGGCGATGCTGCTGCTCGTCCTCGCCGACAACTACCTGCTCCTGTACTTCGGCTGGGAGGGCGTCGGCCTCGCCTCGTACCTCCTGATCGGGTTCTGGCAGCACAAGCCCAGCGCGGCCACCGCCGCGAAGAAGGCGTTCCTGGTCAACCGGGTCGGTGACATCGGCCTCTCGATCGCCATCATGATCATGTTCACCACCTTCGGGACCTTCACCTTCGGGCCGGTCCTGGAGGCGACCGGCCAGGCCTCGCAGGGGACGCTGACCGCGATCGGCCTGATGCTGCTCCTCGCGGCCTGCGGCAAGTCGGCCCAGGTGCCGCTGCAGTCCTGGCTCGGGGACGCGATGGAGGGCCCGACCCCGGTCTCGGCCCTCATCCACGCGGCCACGATGGTGACCGCCGGTGTCTATCTGATCGTCCGCTCCGCCGACATCTTCAACGCGGCCCCGGACGCGCAGCTCGTCGTCACCATCGTCGGCGCGGTCACGCTCCTCTTCGGTGCGATCGTCGGTTGCGCCAAGGACGACATCAAGAAGGCGCTGGCCGGCTCGACCATGTCGCAGATCGGCTACATGATCCTGGCGGCCGGGCTCGGCCCGATCGGCTACGTCTTCGCGATCATGCACCTGGTGACGCACGGCTTCTTCAAGGCCGGGCTCTTCCTCGGCGCCGGTTCGGTCATGCACGGCATGAACGACGAGGTGGACATGCGGAAGTACGGCGGCCTGCGGAAGTACATGCCGGTCACCTTCGTCACCTTCGGCCTCGGCTACCTCGCGATCATCGGCTTCCCCGGTCTGTCCGGCTTCTTCTCCAAGGACAAGATCATCGAGGCGGCGTTCGCGAAGGGCGGCGCCGAGGGCTGGATCCTCGGCGCGGTCACCCTGCTCGGCGCGGCCATCACCGCGTACTACATGACCCGCGTGATGCTGATGACCTTCTTCGGCGAGAAGCGCTGGCAGCCCGACGAGAACGGCAACCCGCCGCACCCGCACGAGTCGCCGAAGTCCATGGTGATCCCGATGGTGCTGCTGGCCGTCGGATCGGTCGCCGGGGGCGCGGTCTTCCAGTTCGCCGGGTTCGTGGAGTGGCTGGAGCCGGTCACCGGCTACGAGCACGGCCACCCGCCGATCGGCGCCGCCGCCGTCACCGCCTGCACCGTCGCCGTCATGGTGATCGGCGTCGGCCTGGCCTACCTCCAGTACGGGCGCCGGCCCGTCCCGGTGGTCGCCCCGCGCGGCTCGCTGCTCACCCGGGCGGCCCGCCGCGACCTGCTCCAGGACGACTTCAACCACGCCGTCTTCGTCACGGGCGGCACGCACCTCACCCGCTCGCTCGTCTACGTCGACCACTCCCTGGTGGACGGCGTGGTCAACGGCACCGCGGCGAGCGTCGGCGGGCTCTCCGGCCGGCTGCGCAAGCTCCAGAACGGCTACGCCCGCTCGTACGCGGTCTCCATGTTCGGAGGTACGGCGGTGCTGATCGCCGCGACCCTGCTGATGAGGGCGGTGTAACCCCCATGTCCTTCCCGCTCCTTACGGTGACGGCAGCGGTGCCGGCGGTCGGTGCGATCCTGACCGCCGCCGTGCCCGCCGCCCGTCGCACCGCCGCCAAGTGGCTGGCGCTGCTCGTCTCGCTCGCCACGCTCGTCCTTGCCGGGATCGTCTTCGTCCGGTTCGAGCCGGGCGGCGAGCGGTACCAGCTGACCGAGTCGTACGCCTGGATCAAGGACTTCGGGGTCCGGTACGAGCTGGGCGTGGACGGCATCGGGGTGGCGCTGATCGCGCTCACCGCGCTGCTGATCCCGTTCGTCATCCTGGCCGGCTGGCACGACGCCGACCCCCTGGAGACCTCGTCCAAGCGCTGGCGGCCGACGCAGGGCTTCTTCGCCCTGATCCTCATGGTCGAGGCGATGGTGATCCTCTCCTTCGAGGCCACCGACGTCTTCCTCTTCTACATCCTCTTCGAAGCCATGCTCATCCCGATGTACTTCCTCATCGGCGGCTTCGGCGACCGGGCCCACGCGGGCTCCGACGAGAACGCGGCGGCCCAGCGCTCCTACGCGGCCGTCAAGTTCCTCCTCTACAACCTCGTCGGCGGCCTGATCATGCTGGCCGCCGTCATCGGCCTGTACGTGGTCGCGGGGAACTTCTCGCTCACCGAGATCGCCGCGGCCCGGGCCGACGGCTCCCTGGAGATCGCCACCAGCACCGAGCGCTGGCTGTTCCTCGGCTTCTTCTTCGCCTTCGCGGTGAAGGCGCCGCTGTGGCCGCTGCACACCTGGCTGCCGAACGCGATGGGGGAGGCGACCGCCCCGGTCGCCGTCCTCATCACCGCCGTGGTCGACAAGGTCGGCACCTTCGCGATGCTCCGCTTCTGCCTCGGGCTCTTCCCCGAGGCCTCGAAGTGGGCCACGCCCGCGATCGTCGTCCTCGCCCTGATCAGCATCGTGTACGGGGCGCTCGTCGCCGTCGGCCAGCGGGACATCAAGCGGCTGGTCGCCTACGCGTCCATCTCGCACTTCGGCTTCATCGTCCTGGGCATCTTCGCGATGACCAGCCAGGGCCAGTCCGGCGCCACGCTCTACATGGTCAACCACGGCATCTCGACGGCCGCCCTGATGCTGGTCGCCGGGTTCCTGATCTCCCGGCGCGGCTCGCGGCTCATCGCCGACTACGGCGGCGTGCAGAAGGTGGCGCCGGTGCTCGCCGGCACCTTCCTGATCGGCGGCCTCGCGACCCTGTCGCTGCCCGGACTCGCGCCGTTCGTCAGCGAGTTCCTGGTCCTGGTCGGCACCTACGCCCGCTATCCGGTGGCCGGCGTCATCGCCACCACAGGCATCGTCCTCGCCGCGCTCTACACCCTCGTCCTGTACCAGCGGACGATGACCGGGCCGGTGAAGGAGGAGGTCCGGAGCCTGCCGGACCTGCGGCCGCGCGAGCTGGCCGTGGTCGTTCCGCTGATCGCCGTCCTGATCTTCCTCGGGGTCTTCCCGAAGCCGCTGACGGACGTCGTCAACCCGGCGGTGCGGCACACCATGTCCGACGTCCAGCAGAAGGACCCCCAGCCTGAAGTGGAGGCGGCCAAGTGAGTGCTCCCGCTGTCGCATCCTCCGTCCACACCCTGTGGACGACCGCCGCCGTCGAGCCGCTGGAGAAGATCCCGGCGCCGCACATCGAGTACACGCAGCTCGCGCCCGTGCTCATCGTGGTCGGCGCCGCGGTCCTCAGCGTCCTCGTCGAGGCCTTCGTGCCCCGCAGGGGCCGCTACACCGCCCAGGTCTTCCTGAGCGTCCTCGCGCTCGCCGCCGCCTTCGCCGCCGTCGTCGGCCTGGCGGCCGGCGGGTACGGCTCCACCAAGGCCCACATCGCGGCCATGGGCGCCATCGCGGTCGACGGCCCCGCCCTCTTCCTCCAGGGCACGATCCTGCTCGCCTCGATCGTGGCGGTCTTCACCTTCGCCGAGCGCAGGCTCGACCCGGCCGACCACGGCCACCGGGTCGACTCCTTCGCCGCCGAGGCCGCCGCCGTGCCCGGCAGCGACCACGAGAAGGCGGCGGTCAAGGCCGGGTTCACCACCACCGAGGTGTTCCCGTTCGCCCTCTTCGCCGTCGCGGGCATGCTGGTCTTCCCGGCGGCCAACGACCTCCTGACGCTCTTCATCGCCCTGGAGGTCTTCTCCCTCCCGCTGTACCTGCTGTGCGCCGTCGCCCGCCGCAAGCGGCTGATGTCGCAGGAGGCGGCCGTCAAGTACTTCCTGCTCGGCGCCTTCTCCTCGGCCTTCCTGCTCTTCGGGATCGCCCTGCTCTACGGCTACGCGGGCTCCGTCTCGTACGCCACGATCGCCGACGTGGTCGACGGGACGGTCACCTCGGTGAACCCGGCGCTCGCCGACACCATGGGGAACGACGCGCTGCTCCTCATCGGCTTCGCCATGGTCCTCACGGGGCTCCTCTTCAAGGTCGGCGCCGTGCCGTTCCACATGTGGACCCCGGACGTCTACCAGGGCGCCCCGACCCCGGTCACCGGCTTCATGGCCGCCGCGACCAAGGTCGCCGCCTTCGGCGCCCTCCTCCGCCTGCTGTACGTGGTGCTCCCGGGCCTCACCTGGGACTGGCGGCCGGTCATGTGGGGCGTCGCCATCGTGACGATGCTGGGCGGCGCGATCATCGCCATCACCCAGACCGACATCAAGCGGCTCCTGGCGTACTCGTCCATCGCGCACGCGGGCTTCCTGCTCGCGGGCGTCATCGCCGCCACCCCGAGCGGCATCTCGTCCGTCCTCTTCTACCTGGGCGCGTACTCCTTCGTGACGATCGGCGCCTTCGCCGTCGTCACCCTGGTCCGCGACGCGGGCGGCGAGGCCACCCACCTCTCCAAGTGGGCCGGTCTGGGCCGTCGTTCGCCGCTCGTCGCGGCGGTCTTCGCGGTCTTCCTGCTCGCCTTCGCCGGCATCCCGCTGACCTCCGGCTTCTCCGGCAAGTTCGCGGTCTTCAAGGCGGCGGCGGAGGGCGGCGCGGGCGCCCTCGTGGTGGTCGGCGTGATCTCCTCGGCGATCGCGGCCTTCTTCTACATCCGGGTCATCGTGCTCATGTTCTTCAGCGAGCCCAAGGCCGACGGCCCCACGGTCGCCGTCCCCTCGGCCTTCACCACGATCGCCATCACGGCGGGCGTGGCGGTCACCCTGGCCCTCGGCCTCGCCCCGCAGTACTTCCTGGACCTGGCGAACCAGGCGAGCGTGTTCGTGCGGTGACCCCGCGGGGACGCGCGCGAAGGGCCCGGCTCCTCCAGGAGCCGGGCCCTTCCGCGTACTTCACCCCCGGCGGACGCCGTGCCATCGTGGAAGCCGCCCCGAATGGTCTGTACCAGTCCTCGGAAGGGAAGCGGCACGATGCGCGGCACCACCGTCTTACCAGGCACCCCCTGCGACGCCCCGAGGGCCGGTGACCCGCCCGTGCACCGGCTGGAGCTGCGGCTGCCCGACCAGGTGCCCTTCGCCGCCGGGGGGTTCGACGCGATGGGGCCGATGTCGCGGGCCGCGTACCCGCACCGGCACACCTTCTACGAGATCGTGCACGTCACCGAGGGGAGCGGGACGCACGTGCTCGATCTGGAGCGGTACGAGGTGCGGCCGCCGCAGCTCGGGGTGATCCTGCCCGGGCAGGTGCACCACTGGGAGGGCGTGCGCGGGCTCGAAGGGTCGCTCGTGCTCTTCACGCCCGAGTTCCTGGTCGGCGGGCCCGGCGACGAGGAGCTGCTGCGGCGGCTGGGGGAGCGGCCCTGGGTGGACCTCGACGCCGCCACCCACGAGCGCACCAGCCGGCTGATGGGCGACCTGGCCGAGGAGTACCGGCACGGGGCCGACGGGTTCGCCGGAGTGCTGCGGTCCCTGCTGCACGTGCTCCTCGTGCGGGCCTCCCGGCTGCCCGGCGGCGGAGGGGGCGGCGGCGCGGGGACGGGGGCCCCGCCGCGCGGTCTCGCCGAGGAGTTCCTGCGGCTCGCCCGTACCGCCGGGACCGCCGGGCTCTCCGTACGGGAGTGCGCCGAGCGGATCGGGGTGACCCCCGGGCACCTCACCGAGGTGGTGCGGGCCGCCACCGGCCGCACCCCCGCCGCGCTGCTCCGCCAGGAGCGGGTGCGGGAGGCGCAGCGGCTGCTCGTCGCCACCGGGCTGCCCGTGCGGCAGGTGGCCGCCCGGGTCGGGTTCGACGACGCCGCCTACTTCTGCCGGTTCTTCCGGCGGGAGGTCGGGCGCAGCCCCGGTCGCTTCCGAAAAGACCACGACCGCCGCGTTCCGTCCATCGAACCCGGTGGCGCGGGCCCCTAGGTTCGTTGCCGATCCCAGCCCCCACCCGAGGAGCCAGGCACATGGACCACGAGACCAGCACCGGGCACGTGACCCGCAAGACCGTCCTGCGGGCCGCGCTCGCGGCCGGCATGGCGGCGCCCGCGGTGCTCATGGGCGTCCCCGCGCTCGCCCGCACCCTGACCGGCGGCGAGGAGGCGCCCGCGCTCACCCCCACGTGCGACGACGGCGACGACCCCACCCCGGCCCAGATGGAGGGCCCGTACTTCAAGCCCAACTCCCCGCTGCGCTCCAGCCTGTTGGAGGGGAACACCCCCGGTGTCCGGCTCACCGTCAGCGGGTACGTCTTCGGGCTCGCCTGCCGGCCGATATCCGGCGTCCTGCTGGACTTCTGGCAGGCCGACACCAACGGCGCCTACGACAACACCGGGTTCCGCTTCCGCGGCCACCAGTTCACCGGCGCCGACGGCTCCTTCAAGCTCACCACGATCGTGCCCGGCCTCTACCCGGGCCGCACCCGGCACATCCACGTCAAGGCGCAGGCCCCCGGCCGCCCGGTCCTCACCACGCAGCTGTACTTCCCGGGCGAGCCCCGCAACAACACCGACTCCCTCTTCGACCCGCGGCTGCTGATGACCGTCAGGGACGCGGGCGGGGCGCGCGAGGCCGCCTTCGACTTCGTCCTCAACGTGCCGCAGGACCCCGGCCCGACGCCGACGCCGACGCAGACCACCCAGCCGCCGGGGGGCAGCTGGGCGGTCGGCACCGCCTACCGGGCCGGGGACGCCGTCACCTACGGAGGGGCGGCCTACGTGTGCCTCCAGGCGCACACCGCCCAGCCCGGCTGGCAGCCGCCGAACGTCCCCGCCCTCTGGCGGGCCGTCTGAGCCTCCGGGACTCAGACGACGGCGGGGGCGATCCGGCCCCGGACCTCGCCCAGGGCGACCCGGGTGCCGTCCGGGCCCGGAGCCCACGCCGTCAGGACGACCTCGTCGCCGTCCTCCAGGAACGTCCGCTTCCCGCCGGACAGTTCGAGCGCGTCGCGCCCGTTCCAGGTCAGCTCCAGGAGCGAACCGCGCTGGTTCACCTCGGGCCCGGAGACCGTACCGGAGCCGTACAGGTCGCCCGTGCGCAGCGACGCGCCGTTCACCGTCATGTGGGCGAGCTGCTGGGCCGCCGTCCAGTACATCGAGGAGAACGGCGGCTCGGCCACCACCTCGCCGTTGATCTCCACGGAGATCCGCAGGTCGAAGCCGCCCTGCTCCTCCTCGTCCGCGTCGTCCAGGTACGGCAGGAGCGGGAGGTCCCGGGCGGGCGGGGCGGTGCGGGCCGCGTCCAGGGCCTCCAGGGGCGTCACCCACGCCGAGACCGACGTCTGGAACGACTTGCCGAGGAACGGGCCGAGCGGCACGTACTCCCAGGCCTGCACGTCCCGCGCCGACCAGTCGTTGAGCAGCGTCAGGCCGAAGACGTGCTCGCGGAAGTCGGCGAGCGGCACCGGCCGGCCCAGCTCCGACGGGGTGCCGACCAGGAAGCCGACCTCCGCCTCGATGTCCAGCTTCACCGACGGCCCGAAGACCGGGGCCGGGTCGGTGGGCGCCTTGCGCTGCCCGCAGGGGCGCACGACGTCGGTGCCGGAGACCACGACCGTGCCCGCCCGCCCGTGGTAACCGATGGGCAGGTGCTTCCAGTTGGGGGTGAGCGCGTCGCCGTCGGGGCGGAAGATCCGGCCCACGTTGGTCGCGTGGTGCTCGCTCGCGTAGAAGTCGACGTAGTCCGCGACCTCGTACGGCAGGTGCAGCGTCACCGCGTCCAGCGGGTGGAGCAGCGGCTCCACGTCCGCCCGGTGCGCGGGGACCGTCACCCAGGCCGTGAGCGCCCGGCGGACGTCGCGCCAGGCGGTCCGCCCGGCGGCGAGCAGCGGGTTGAGGCCGGGCTGCGCGAGCAGCGACGCGTACGGGGAGCCGAGCGCGTGCGCCGCGGCCCCCGCGTCCAGCACGTACCCGCCGATCCGGACGCCGAGCCGGCGCCGGTCGGGCTCCTCGGCGGTGGAGAAGACGCCGTACGGGAGGTTGTGCGGGCCGAAGGGGTCGCCCTCGGCCAGGTCGAGCGGGCTGTGCTCGGACATCGGTACCTGCCTCGCTTTCCACGGGTGTGGGGGACACGTTACGGGGCGGGCCGCCGGGCGCTGATGACATGGATCACACGGAAAGTGCGGCCTCCGTGGGCAACTGTCCGCGTTCGCTCCCTTTGGGTGCCGACCGCTCGCTCCCGCCCGCCCGGGGCCGCGGGAACGGGCCTCCCGCGAGGGCGTCCACGGCCATACGATCACGGTGGCGACGCGCCGCGTGAAGTAGCCGCAGGCGCGCGCCCCGCTCTTCTTCCGACCCCCTGACCAGGGAAAGGTCCACCACGTGAAGATCCGCCGCATGCTCGCGACCGCCGTGGCCGCCGCCGTCACCACGCCGCTCGTGCTCCTGTCCGCCACTCCCGCCCTCGCCGACACCAAGCCGTCGCCCGCCTCCACGCAGAAGCCGGCGGCCGGCGAGGACGAGAAGCCGCCCACGCTGGCGGAGCTCAAGGCCGCCGTCGAACTGGCGCAGAAGGAGTACGACGCGGCCGTCGCCGAGGTCGCCAGGGCCGACGCCGCCGTCGAGGCCCTGGACAAGGCCGACCACCCGCTGGCGGTGGCGGCCTCCGACGCGAAGAAGGCCGCCGAGGCGGCCGCCGCCGCCAAGACCGCCGCCGATGCGGAGCTCGCCAAGGCCGAGGAGGCCCGCGAAAAGCTGGCCGAGGACGCCACCGACGAGGAGAAGCAGGCCGCCGACGAGGCCGTCGCGACGGCGAAGGCGACCGCCGAGGCGGCCGCCACCGCCAAGGCCGCCGCCGACACGAAGGCGAAGGACACCGCCAAGGCCCTGGAGGAGGCGCGCGTCGCCGCCTTCACGACGCTCGGCCTCGCCCAGAAGGCGGAGAAGGCCGCCGCCAAGGAACTCGCCGCCGCCGAGCAGGCCCTGGCGGACTTCGAGGAGCTCGGTCAGGAGTGCACCGAGGACAAGTCCGTCACGGTCGCCCTCAGCGGTCCGAAGAAGGTCACCGCCGGCACCAGCGCCCTCTTCTCGCTGCGCGTCTCCAACACCTCCGAGAAGACCTTCGACGAGGTCGAGGCCTACGCCTTCGCCGCCGCGCTCCCCGACAGCATCGAGGAGGACGACTTCTTCGAGGAGTACATCACCGTCGAGTGGTCCTCCGCCGCCCACCCGAAGTGGACGGAGGTCACCGAGGAGAACGACGCCGTCCGGGTCGGCAGCCTCGTCAAGGGCGGCCACGCCGACGTGAAGCTGCGCCTCACGCTCGACAGCAAGACCCCGGCCGGCCCCGGTGTCGTCTTCGCCGTCGGCGCGTACGAGAACAACGACGGCTCCTGCGGGTTCGGCGAGGAGTTCGCGACCGCCGACTTCGAGATCCTCGCCGCCAAGGGCGACAAGCCGACGCCGGCCCCGTCGCCGTCGACCACGACGCCCGCCCCGGCGCCCACCGCCGGCAACACCGGCACCACCCAGCAGGGCGGCTCGTCCGGCACTCCGGTGACCGGCGGGACCCTCGCCGCCACCGGCTCGAACGACGTCCTGCCGCAGCTCGGCCTCGCGGCCGGTGCCGCCGTCGTCCTCGGCGCCGGCGCGGTGTTCGCCGTCCGCCGCCGCAAGGCCGGCGCGCAGGCGTAACCAGCGGTTCCGGATCCCCCGTACAGCGCGCTCAGCCCGCCGTGCGGGGGATCCGCTTCTCCCAGGTGCGGTGGAAGACGACCTCGTCGCCCTCCCGGCACACCACCTCGTTCGAGGTGTGGAAGGCCTCCGCGTCGCAGGTGATCTCCGAGCGGGTCTCCACGCCGACGTCCCAGCCCCGGTCGGGGCGGCGCAGCCGGATCGTCCAGTCCGAGCGGGTGCGGGCGGTCAGCGGGCCGCTCTCCTCGATCGTGTAGGTCTCCAGGGCGTCCTCGGTGAACTCCAGGCCGTCCGGGTACACGCGCGTGCCCCCGTACTTCGGGTCGACTTCGAGCCGCCACTCGCCCTTGGCCACGTCCCGGACCACCACCCGCTCCGGGCGCCGCTCCTCCGGGGAGGCCGGGTGCACGACCTCCAGGGGCTCGGCCTGCTCCGGCTCCTCCCACACGACCGCGTCCTCGGTGCGGCGGCGGACCGGCAGGGTGAGGGAGGAGCCCGCCGGGTCGAGCGTGAAGCCCGCCGCGTCGGGCCGGGGCCAGATCCACGGCCAGTACGTGGAGGAGACCGCGAGCCGCACCCGGTGGCCGGGCGCGAAGGCGTGCCCGATGCCGTTCAGTTCGAAGGTGAAGCCCTCCGTCTCCCCGATCCGGGCCGGTTCGGCCCGGTCGCGACCGTGGCGGGCGGAGAAGTTCAGGGCGCCCCGGGTGACCAGGGTGGAGGAGCCGTCCGGGGCGATGTCGCAGAGCCGGGCGATCACCTGCCCGGTGGGCGCGGCCGTGCGCAGGGACAGCGTCACCGACGGGCGGCCCAGGATCTCGACGGGCCCGCCGTCCTCGGGCACGGGGAAGTCGAAGCAGGCCGAGTGGGCGTCCTCCTCGCGCTGGTCGGGCGGCAGGTCGGCGTCGTTGCCGAAGGGGAAGAAGCGGCCCGCGTCGATCCCGGTCTGCTGGGGCGAGTCGACCACCACCGGGGAGCCCTGGAAGCCGTACGTGACGGGGGTGACGTGCGGGGACGGCCAGGCGGGGTCGGCGACCCAGCGGCCCGGCAGCTCCTCGTACACGGTGGCCGGCGGGTGCGAGTCGCTGATCCAGGAGCGCAGCAGCGGCTCGTCCATCACGCCGTTCGCGGCCCCCTTGAGGTGGTGGTCCCACCAGCGCAGGGTCTCCTGGAGGAAGCCGATCGCGGGCCCCGGCGGAAGCCCCCGGTCCGGGTACTGGTGCGACCAGGGCCCGACGATCCCGCGCACCCGGTCCGCCGGCAGGTGCCGGACCAGCCGCAGGACGGTGTCCCGGTACGGGTCGTGCCAGCCCCCCACGGCGAGGACGGCGGCCCCGATCGCCCCGTAGTCCTCGCAGACGCTGCCGTGCTTCCAGTACGCGTCCCGGGTCTGGTGCGAGAGCCAGGTGTCCACGAGCGGTTCCACGGCCTCCAGGCGCCGCAGCCACGTCGCGCGCCACTCGTCGCCGACGTGCTCCGGGTCCGGCGGGCGGCAGGAGAAGGCGAGCATGGCGGCGCCCCAGGCGTGCATGTCGACGCCGAGGACCGAGCCGCCCATGTAGTGCACGTCGTTGTCGTACCGGTCGTCGGTGGAGCAGACGGTGACGAGCGCCTTCAGGGGTTCGGGGGCGAGGGCGGCGACCTGGAGCGCGTTGCAGCCGCCCCAGGAGATCCCGAACATGCCGACGTTCCCCGTGCACCAGGGCTGCTCGGCCAGCCAGTTCACGACGGCGACGCCGTCCGCCAGCTCGGCCGCGTCGTACTCGTCGCCGGGCAGGCCCCCGCTGTTGCCGTGGCCGCGCACGTCCACCCGTACGGAGGCGTAGCCGTGGCCCGCGTACCAGGGGTGGCGTTGGTGGTCGCGGGGCGCGGTCCAGTCGGTCAGGCGGTACGGCAGGTACTCCAGGAGGGCCGGTACGGGCTCCTCGGTGACCGGGCGCCACACGCGCGCGTACAGCAGGACGCCGTCCGGCATCGGGATGCGGACGTCCTCGCGGCGGGTCTCGTACGGGAAGTCGGTGCGGATGCTTGTTCTAGACAAAGCGCCTACTCCTGCTCGTATCGTCTGATCACGAACATACCGGGGGTGACGGGAAGGCGCCCACGGTGATCGAAAGGTGACCGGATACGCTGGCTTGAGTGAATCCAGCGACACATCGACAATCCGCGTGATCGTCCCGTGTGATCGCTGCCGACCGTGTAGCGACAGCAGGCGTCAGCAGACAGGAGACTCCCTCGTGACCGTCGTCGGGCCGTTCGGCCTCAGCGTGCGGGACCAGGCTCTTGAGGCCGATGTCCAGACCGGTCTGGCGGCCGTGGAGGCGGGCCTCCTGGACGCCACCAAGAGCGACGTCCCCTTCATCACGGAGGCCGCGCAGCACCTCGTCCTGGCCGGCGGGAAGCGCTTCCGCCCGCTGCTCGTGATGCTCGCCGCCCAGTTCGGCGACCCCTACGCGCCCGGCATCGTGCCCGCCGCCGTGGTCGTCGAGCTGACCCACCTCGCCACGCTCTACCACGACGACGTCATGGACGAGGCCGACGTCCGGCGCGGCGTCCCCAGCGCCAACACCCGCTGGGGCAACTCGATCGCGGTCCTCACCGGCGACTTCCTCTTCGCCCGCGCCTCCCACACGCTCGCGGACCTCGGCCCGGAGGCCGTCCGCATCCAGTCCGAGGCGTTCGAGCGCCTGGTGACCGGCCAGATCCTGGAGACCGCCGGACCCACCGACGGCCGCGACCCCGTCGACCACTACCTCGACGTCCTCGGCGGCAAGACCGGCTCCCTCGTCGCCGTCGCCTGCCGCTTCGGCGCCATGATGGCCGGCGCCGACGAGAGCGTCGTGGACACCCTCACCCAGTACGGCGAGCGGCTCGGCGTCGCCTTCCAGCTCGCCGACGACGTCCTCGACATCGCCTCCGACTCCCACGAGTCCGGCAAGACCCCCGGCACCGACCTGCGCGAGGGCATCCCGACCCTGCCCGTCCTGCACCTGCGGGCCGCGGCCGCCGCGCACGGGCGCCCCGAGGACGTCGAACTGGTCGCCCTCGTGGACGGCGACCTCACCGACGACGCCCGGCACGCCGAGGTCCTGCGCCGGCTCCGCGCCCACCCGGCCCTGGAACAGGCCCGCCGGGACACCGTCCGCTACGCGGAGGAGGCCCGCGCGATGCTGGCCCCCCTCCCCGACGGCTACGCCAAGTCGGCGCTCGCGGAGCTGTGCGACGCGGTGGTGTACCGGGCGGGCTGATCCCCCGGCTCCGGGGGCGAGCCCGCCTCCAGGTCCCGGGCGAGCGCCCGGAGCCAGACCTCCACGTCCGTGAGCGGGGCCAGCAGCGGCGCGGGGACCCGCTCGGCCACCTCCGGGGGCAGGGGCGCGGGCCGGACCCGTACGCCGTCCGGGGGGAAGCCCGCCGCCCGTACGGTCGCCGCGGCCACCTCCTCGGCCGCCTCCCGCGCCCAGCGCCGGACCTCCGGCGGCAGGCCGGGCATGCCGTCCGTACGGGGCAGCCAGTAGGCGCCGACCAGCGTGCGCGACCCGTGGTCGAGCACCGCGAGCCAGTCGCGGGCGGCGTCGGGGGCGGGCTCCGTCCGGTACTGCGCGTAGGCCGCCTCGGCGATCCGGAGCCGGTGGAGGGTGAGGCGTACGCCGGGGGAGGGGGAGCCGTCCGCGGCGGTGCTCCTCCCGGCCCCGCTTCTTACGGTCCCGTTCTCCCCGGCCCCGCCCTTTCCGGACCCGGCCCCCTCCGTCACCGCCGTCGCCGTGGCCCGTACCAGTGGTGCCGCGGCCCGCAGCAGGCCCGACATCGCGTACCGGATCTCGGCGCGGGCCCCGGCCGGCCAGGCCAGGAGGCCGCACAGCAGGCCGATCGCGCTGCCGGTGAGCACGTCGACCAGACGCGCCTCCGCGAGCCGCCAGGTCACCGGCGCGATCTGCGCGAACGCCGTGGCGACGACCAGCGTGAAGAGCCCCTGGCCCCACGCCGGGCCGCCGAGCGGGCCCAGCGTGAACGCCACCAGCATCATCGGCACGAGCAGCGCCGCGTACACGGCGGAGGAGCCCCCGGCCCCCACGATCAGCAGCCCGGCCGCGAACGCCCCCGCCAGCGTCCCGGCCGCGGCCGCCCGTACGGCCGACCAGGTGGCGCCCGCCGTGGTCCGCCCCAGGGTCAGGACGGCGAGCAGCACCCAGAAGCCGTGCGACAGGTCGAGCGAACCGGCCACCAGCCGGGCCAGCGCCAGGCCGAGCGCGGTGCGCAGGGCGTTCTGGAAGACGACGGAGCGCCGGGTCAGATTGCCCCTGATCCGGACGGCCGTCAGCCGGGCCGGGCCCTCCGCCGCGTACCAGAACTGCTCGCGGGGCAGCCCGTACAGCCGCTCCCGGCCGCCGAGCGCGAGGGAGGCGGCCGTGCGGACGGTCACCGCCGACACCGCCGCCGTCAGGACCGTCGAGCGCCGGACCAGGACGCCGCGCGGGGCGGGGGCGCCGGCCCGCGACTTCAGGAAGTCCGCGACCAGCTCTTCGAGGAGCTGCGGCCCGGCGAGGACCCGCCCCGCACGCCTCCGCCGCCCCCGGCGCAGGGCCGCGGCCGTCTCCGCACAGCTCGCCGCGATGCCCCGCAGCAGCTCCGCCGAGGCCGTGTCCCCGGGCGCCGGGGCGTGCCCGGCGAGCAGGGCCAGCTGGTCGAGGAGCCGGCGGGTCGCGGCCCCCGCCTGGGCCAGGGCCCGGTCCGTCCGGCCCGCGCCCGTCGGCCGCGCCCCGGCGGGCAGCCGCGACAGGCGCAGCTCCCGCCCGGCCGCCCCGAGCCGCGCGGCGGTCCCCGGGTCCGGCCCCTCCCCGCGGACGACTCCGGAGGCGGCGCGGGCCGCCAGGTCCAGGGCGTCGGCGATCCGCGTACGGTACGGGGGCTCCGGCGCGTCCGGGAAGAGCACCGCCTCGGCCAGGGCCAGGAACGCCCCGCCGACGGCGAGTCCGACGAGCCGCTGCGGCAGCGTCCCCGGCTCGTACGGGGGGAAGCAGGCCAGGATGTAGAAGAGCTGGAGCCCGGGGGCGGCGCCCGCGATCCGGGGCCCGCACGCCGACCCGAAGGCCAGCGCGAACCCCACCGCCAGCATGCCCGCGACGGCCGGCCAGGTCCCGACCGCGAGGACGGTCCCGAGGACGACGAGCACGGCCGCGGCGGGCACCGCCCGCAGGACGGTGGCGGCCCGCTCCCGGCCCGCTCCGGGCAGCGGGGAGAGGATGCCGAAGGCGATGGGGGTGAACAGGGCGTAGATCCCGGCCACCGGCCGGTCCAGGAGGTGGAGGGCCGGGTAGAACCCGGCGGCCGTCGCGGCCGTGACGTGCGCGGCGTGGCGCCCGGTGCGCGCCATCGCGGAGAGCCCCTCGGCCATGCCGGCTCCTCTCGGACCGCCTCCCTCCAGTCTCGCCCGGGAGCCCGCGCCCCGCCTTCGCGGAACCGGGCGTTCCGGCCGCGCGGGGCCCGGTGCCGGTCCGTGCCGGTCCCTGCCCCGGGGCGTACGGGCCCCGGCGTCGGGTCGTACCGGTCTCGGGGTCGGGTCATCCCCGAGGGGTACGCGAGGTTGATCCCCCGGGCTGACGCTTCCCGTTGCCCCGTTTGGTGAGATGGAGTACATCGACCACATGGGGCCGTTCGAGGCCCCTTCAGGGCGCACGGAGGTAGCGGAGACCATGGCACCGAACGAAGTCCCCGGCGAGACCGCCGGCGAGATCCGCGGCGAGGCTCGTGGCGAGACCCGTCGCCGGGCGAGCCGGTACGTCGTCCCCGTCGCGGTGGCCGGTGTGGCCGCGGCGACCATCGGCCTGGTCCCGGCGCTCGCCGCGTCCGGCGACCCGGACCTGCCGGAGATCACGGCCCAGCAGCTCATCGAGAAGATCGCGGCCTCGGAGACCCAGACCCTCTCCGGCACCTTCAGGTTCTCCACCGACCTGGGCCTGCCGGCCCTCGACGGTCTGGCGTCCGGCCTCGGGGGCCTGGGCGGCGGGGAGGGCTCCTCCACGGCGGACCCCTCGCAGAAGCTCACCGAACTCGCCTCGGGCACCCACACGCTGCGCCTGGCGGCGGACGGCCCCGAGCGCCAGAGGCTCACCCTGCTCGACGGCTCCGACGAGTACAGCCTGATCCACAACGGCGACGACGTCTGGGCCTACGACAGCAAGTCGAACGAGGTCTTCCACGAGAAGGGCGCGTCGGAGGGGCCGAAGGCCGAGGAGAAGGAACTGCCCGCGACGCCCAAGGAGCTCGCGGACGAGGTCCTGAAGGCGGCCGGCGACACGACGTCGATCACGGTCGACGGCACGGCGAAGGTGGCGGGCCGGGACGCGTACCAGCTGGTGATCAAGCCGAAGCAGGCCGGTTCGACGGTCGCGTCGGTGAAGATCGCGGTGGACGCGGCGAACGGCACCCCGCTGAAGTTCACCCTCTCCTCGGTCGAGGGCGGCAAGCCGGTCGTGGACGCGGGCTTCACGAAGGTCGACTTCGCCCGCCCGGACGCGTCGGTCTTCGCCTTCGAGGTGCCGAAGGGCGCGAAGGTGACGGAGGGCGCGGAGGAGGCGCGGAAGTCGGAGAAGCTCCCGGAGGACTTCGAGAAGGAGTTCGGGAAGGAGTTCGGGGGCTTCGGCAAGGGCCTGAACGTCATCGGCGAGGGCTGGACGACCATCGCGAAGCTCGACACCGGCGCCCCGGCGCCGAAGACGGACGAGGCGCCGAAGGAGATCCAGGGCCTCCTGGACTCCTTCGGCGACGAGGTCACCGGCAAGTTCGGCTCGGGCACCCTCTTCAAGACGAAGCTGGTGAACGCGCTGCTCACCGACGACGGCAAGGTCTACGTCGGCGCGGTGACGAAGGACGCGCTGGTGGACGCGGCGAACGCCGGCAAGTAGGCGCCGACTCGATTGGGACCCCGGGCGGGTCGGGGGCTGTGGTCACCGACCCGCCCGGGCGTTTCTCGGGTGCGCCGGCCTTACGGGAAGGTCAGCTTGAAGCCGTTGACGTAGCCGGTGTCGTAGGTGGCCCTGTCCTGGACGCGGAGCTTCCAGGCGCCGTTGGCGACCTCCGAGGAGGCGTTCACGGTGAAGGTCTGCACGATGTTGTCGGCGCTGCCGCCCGCGCGGTTGTGCAGGTTGTAGACCGAGCCGTCGGGGGCGACGAGGTCCACGACCAGGTCGCCCTTGTAGGTGTGGACGATGTCCACGCCGACCGAGAGGTTGCTGGGGGCGTTGCCGGTGACGCCGGTGACGTTGACCGTCGAGGTGACCGCGGCGCCGTTGTCCGGGATCGAGACGTCGGCGGTGTTCTCGAAGACCTTGCCGGGGGGCGGCGTGGTGGAGCCGGCGGACAGCGTCCAGATCGCGTGCGCGACGGCGTCGCTGTTGCGGTCGAGGGCGGTGTCGTTGATGTTCGACGTGGTGTCGCAGGAGGAGTGGTAGCAGCGGTCGAACGCCGTCGCCGTACCGCCCCACTTGGAGACCTGCGCGCTGGTCTTCACGCGGCTCGCGCCGGTGAAGAGGCCGCCGACGGGGACGCCCGCGCTCTTGAAGGGGGCGTGGTCGGAGCGCCCGTCGCCCTCGGTCTCGATCTCGGTCGGGACGCCGAGGCCGGCGAAGTAGCTCTTGAAGGTCTGCTCGATCGTCGGGTCGTCGTCGTAGACGAAGTAGCCCGGGTTCGGCGAGCCGATCATGTCGAAGTTCAGGTAACCCTTGATCTTCGAACGCTCGGTCGACGGAAGGTTGTTGACGTAGTACTTGGAGCCGACGAGGCCCAGCTCCTCGGCGCCCCACCAGGCGAACCGCAGGTGCTTGGAGGGCTGGTAGCCCGCGCGGGAGACGGCGAGGGCGGTCTCCAGGATCGCGGCGGAGCCGGAGCCGTTGTCGTTGATGCCGGGGCCGGAGGAGACCGAGTCGAGGTGCGAGCCGGCCATCAGGACCTGGTTGGGGTCGCCGCCCGGCCAGTCGGCTATCAGGTTGTAGCCGGTGGCGCCGCTGGTGGTGAAGGTCTGGAGGCTGGTGGTGTATCCGGCGGCGTCCAGCTTCGCCTTCACGAAGTCGATCGAGGCCTTGTAGCCGGCGCGGCCGTGGGCCCGGTTGCCGCCGTTGGCGGTGGCGATGGACTGGAGGTCCGTCAAGTGCTGCTTGACGGCGGTGAGCGAGATGTCGGGCGCGGCGGCGGCCCCGGCGGCCTCGGCGGGCCGGGCGGTGGCGCTGGTCCCGGTGAGACCGCCGAGCGCGAGCGCCGCGAGGGCGGCGACCGCGGTGACGCGTCTGGGCACGGAGAGGTTCATGTGGGGGCTCCGGATTCCGAACGGGGATGGGACGGAACGTGCGAGACGCCCCGGGCGTGGGAGGCCGCGAGGCGTTGGAGCTGTACGAATGCGTGCGTGCTGTTCAGTTGTTGTTGCGCGAGTGTTCTGCTGTGCGTGCTGAATGTTCAGTGACAGGATGTGTCCACGTCAAGAGCGGAAACCGGTCAGGTCCGTCCGCTCAGCGGACGAACGCGTCGACCGCGGCCTTCCGCGCGCCGGAATCGGCGTTCTCCCTCAACTCCCCGAGCGGGGAGGCCACTTCGGATGTCCCGCCCCGCCCCCGACCGTCGCGTCCGAATCCCGCCGGTGCGCGGGGCGGGGAAGGGCGACGCTGGAGTCATGCGTACCGCCGAGACCTCTTACGTCCCCCGGGCCGTCGCGCCCGCCGCCCTCGCCGCACTGCGCGTCGTCGACGACGCCGGGCGCCCCTGCGTGCCCCACGAGGCCACCGGGGGAGGGGAGCCCCTCCGCTGCTGTCTGCGTCCCGCCGCCCCCGGCGAGCGGATCGCGCTCGTCTCGTACGCGCCGCTGCGCCGCTGGGCGGCGGAGACGGGGGCCGAGCCCGGCGCGTACGACGAGCAGGGCCCCGTCTTCGTGCACGCCGCGGAGTGCGGCGGGCCCGCGCCCTCGGAGGAGTACCCCTTCGCACGGCCCGGGGCCCTGCGGGCCCTCCGCCGGTACGACGCGGAGGGCCGGATCGTCGGCGGCCGGCTCCTGGAGCTCCCGGAGGTCCCGGCGGAGGGCTTCGACCGGGCCCTCGCGGAGGCCTTCGCGGATCCCGCCGTGGTCCTGGTCCACGTCCGGGCCGTCGAGTACGGCTGCTTCCACTTCGAGGTCCGCCGCCCCTGACCCCTCCTGCGGGACCCCTCCTCCTACGGGCCCCTCCTGCGGACCGCCCGCGTCACTGCACGCAGAACTCGTTCCGCTCCGGGTCCGCCATGACCACCCACGAGCCCGACGGCTCGTTCACCTCGTGCAGGACCGTCGCGCCGAGGTCGATCAGGCGGGCGACCTCCTTGTCCCGGGCGCCCTCCTCCGCGTGGAGGTCCAGGTGGATGCGGTTCTTGACGCTCTTCGCCTCCGGGACCCGCTGGAAGAGGATCCGGTGGCCCAGGCCCGCGTCGGTGGCCTCGTCGTACGGCTCGTCCGGGTGCCGCACGGCGGCGAGGTCCCGCCAGCCGAGCCGCTCGTCCTCCGTCCCGGCGTGCACGGTGGTCGTCACCTCGTCGGGGACGGCCCCCATTCCGAGGAGCCGGCGGACGAGCGGGCTGTGGTCCTCCTCCCGGTAGCGCAGGGCGGCGGCCCAGAAGGCGGCCTGCGCGTGCGGGTCCGAGGCGTCGACGACGAGCTTCCAGTGCAGGGGTTTCATGCCACCGGTTCTAGCGCCCCCTCCCCGCCCGTGCCACCGGAACGTTTCTTTCCGCTAAAGCGGGCGGTCCTGCCCGGCCCGCAGGTGGTCCAGGAGCCCCTCCGGCTCCGGGTACGGCTCCTCCCGGGGGAGCAGCTCCCGGGCGCCGTCCACGTCGCCGGCCCGGACCAGGGCGTGGACGCGGTGGGCGAGCGGGGTCACGTCGGTGATCGACACCGTCCACTCGTCCGCGTACCGGCGGGACGCCTCGCCCGCCAGACCGAGCTGGAGCGAGCGGTACGGGAGGGGGGTCAGGCGCGGGTCGCGCTCCGGGTCCCACTGGACCCGGGCCGGGGACTCCCGCAGCCGCCGCTGCCACGCGTCCCGGTCGGGGTGGAAGCCGCGCGCGTAGTGGGAGAGGCAGGCGTTCCGCAGGGCCCACTCGAACCCCTCGCGGGTGATCTCCACGGCGAGGACGGTCTCCTGCCCCTCCTTCAGGCCCCAGCCCGAGCGGTACATCATCCACAGGAACGACGGCTTGATCCACGTCATCCGGTCCCGCTTCCAGGCGGCCGGAAACCGGCCCTCCCGCGCCGCCGGGAGCCCGATCGCGGGGGTGTACGCCTGGTAGACGGTGACCGTGCGGTCCGTGTGGAGCGCGCGGACGCGGTACTTCGGTTCTTCCATGCGACCAGGGTGGGGGAGGCCCCCACCCCGTCACCACCGCTTATTCCGGGGTCGGCCGGTCCGTGAGCGCCCCGCACACCTCGGCGGTCAGGGCGTCGGCCTCGTCCAGGGCCGCCGCGAGGCCGGCCGGGTCCTCGCCGAGGGCGGAGAACAGCCCCTGGGCCCGGGACGCGAAGTCCGGCGGCGAGGAAGGGAGCTCCCCGGCCTCCCGCACCGCCCCCTTCTCGTTGAGCACCCAGCTCCCCGCGTGCGCGTGCAGCGCCTGTACGAGGAGGCCGACCGCGCGGAAGACGCAGCCCGCCACGTAGAAGGCGTCCCCGCGGGCCGCTCCCTTCCGGGCGCAGGCCAGGACGAACGGCGCCTCCCAGCGCGCGTTCTCGACGAGCGCCGTGCGCAGCGCGTCCGGGTAGGGGCGGGTCTCCTCCTGGAGGGCGCGCAGCTCGCCGGTCGGGTCGGACAGGACGCGGCCGAGCGCCAGCTCGCCCACGTAGGAGGGGGAGTAGACGCCCAGGGGGTGGCCGGCCTGGGTGCCGATCTCGAAGCGGCCCGCCTCGCACTCCTCCCGGACGCGCCGCACCCGGTCCAGGTCGCGGTAGAGCCAGTCCACGTGGTGGCCGTCGACGGTCAGCCAGCCGCCGCCGTCCACCCACGGCCCCCAGCCGCCCGGCTCGGTCACCTCCACCGGGCCGCCGGTCAGTTCGGCCGCCAGCCGGCGCAGGGCGTCGGTGTCCAGCGGCCGCCGGTAGTACAGGCCGAGGTCGTGGTCGGAGTCCGGGGTGTGCGTCCCCCGCGCCCGGCTGCCGCCCAGGCACACTCCGACGACCCCCTCGACCTCGGTCAGACGGTCCGCGATCTCCATCAGTCGTTCCATCCGGCCCATTCTCCGGACGGGGGCGCCTTCCGCGAGCGGATACGAGCGGATGCGATCAGGTGATCGTGCTGCTCAGCGGCCGGTCGTGGGCGCGGTCCCGGCCGGACCCGGGGCCCCGACCGTTTCCGCGGCCTCGCCCGGCTCGGCCGCTCCGACCGGGCCCGCCGCCTCCGCCGCTCCCGCCGCCGTCGCCGCCGCGATCGCCGCCCGGCTGCGCCGGTTCGTGCGCAGGGCGTCCCAGGTGAGGATCGTCAGGGCCAGCCAGACGAGGGAGAAGCCCGCCCACCGCTCCGGCGGCATCGCCTCGTGGAAGTAGAAGATCCCGAGGAGGAACTGGAAGGTGGGCGCGAGGTACTGGAGGAGGCCGAGCGTCGACAGCGGGACGCGGATCGCCGCCGCGCCGAAGCAGACCAGCGGGATCGCCGTGACCAGGCCGGTGGCGGCGAGCAGCGCGGTGTGGCTGGCGCCGTGCGAGCCGAACGCCAGGGTCCCCTGCCCGCCGAGCCAGACCAGGTACGCGAGGGCGGGCAGGAACTGGACGGCGGTCTCGGCGGCCAGCGACTCCAGGCCCCCGATGTTCACCTTCTTCTTCACCAGGCCGTAGAGCGCGAAGGAGAAGGCGAGGACGAGCGAGATCCACGGCGGCTGCCCGTACCCGATCGCGAGGACGAGCACGGCCGCGAAGCCGATGCCGACCGCCGCCCACTGCGCCGGGCGCAGCCGCTCCTGGAGGACGAGGACGCCGAGGGCGATGGTGACGAGCGGGTTGATGAAGTAGCCGAGGGAGGCCTCGACGACGTGGCCCGCGTTCACGGACCAGATGTAGAGGCCCCAGTTCACGGTGATGACGGCGGCGGCGAGGGTGATCAGACCGAGCTTGCGCGGGCTGCGCGCCAGCTCCCGCATCCAGCCCCAGCGGCGCAGGACGAGCAGGGCGAGGCCCACGAAGGCCAGGGACCACACCATCCGGTGGGCGAGGATCTCGATCGCCCCGGCGGGTTTGAGGAGCGGCCAGAAGAGGGGGACCAGGCCCCACATGGCGTAGGCGCCGATCCCGTAGAGCAGGCCTGCTCGTCCCTCGTTCTCCGTCTTCACCGGACCTCCCGCCCTGTACCGCGCCGTCCTGTCGGCCGTTCCGTCGACGGTAGCGCCGCACGGGGCGGGTTGTCATGCCCGTACCGCTATACGGTCATGACGGTCACGCGCTGTTCCGTGAAGGGCCCGGGAGGCGCCCTCCGGGGTTCAGGAGGCGTCCAGGGCCTCCTGGACCGAGACGCCGACCGGAGTGGTGGGGCGGCCGATCAGCCGGGTCAGGTCGCCGGTCCGCAGGGCGAGCGCGCCGTGCTCGGCGGCCCGGTCGACGTCGACCAGGATCTCGGCGAGGGGGCGCGGGAGCCCGGCGCCGGTGAGGATCTCCAGGTGCGCCTCGGCGGAGACGGGGGTGTACGTCACCTCGCGGCCGGACCGGGCGGCGACCTCGGCCGCGTACTCGGCGAAGGACCAGGCGGTGTCGCCGCTCAGCTCGTACACCCTGTTCAGGTGCTCCTCGGCCGGGCCGGTCAGGACGGCGGCCGCGGCGGCGGCGTAGTCGGCGCGGGAGGCGGAGGCGATCCGGCCCTCGCCGGCGTTGGAGACGACGGCGCCGTGGGCGAGGACGGGGGCGAGGTTGGCCGTGTAGTTCTCGCTGTACCAGCCGTTGCGGAGCAGGGTGTACGGCAGGCCGGAGGCGAGGATCAGGCGCTCGGTCTCCTTGTGCTCGGCGGCCAGCTCGAAGTCGGCGTCGTCGCCGCCGAGGACGCCGGTGTACGCGAGCTGGGCCACGCCCGCCGCCTTCGCCGCGTCGATCACGGCGGCGTGCTGGGCGACGCGCCGCCCGACCTCGCTGCCGGAGATCAGGAGCACCCGGTCGCCGGCCTCGAAGGCGTCCGCCAGGGTCTCGGGGCGGCCGTAGTCGGCGATCCGCAGCTCGACCCCGCGCTCGGCCAGGTCCGCCGCCTTCTCCTTGTCGCGGACGACGGCGACGACCCGCTCGGCGGGCGCGGTGCCCTCGGCGGGGGCGCTGTCGAGGAGGGCGTCGACGACGAGGCGGCCGAGCTGTCCGGTGGCTCCGGTGACGACGATGCTCATGGTGCTTCCTTACGCGTGGGGTGCGGTGGACGGTGCACTCACCGTACGACGGGCACTAACTTTTCGACAGTGCCCACTTTGAAGTAAGGTACTGGCATGGGAGTAAGTGAAGAGGTGGGCGCGATGCCGCCGCTGCCCGACGTGTTCGAACCGATGTGCCCCTCGCGCGCCGTCCTGGAGCACGTCACCAGCCGCTGGGGCGTCCTCGTCCTCGCGTCCCTCCTGGAGCGCCCGTACCGCTTCAGCGAGCTGCGCCGCCGCATCGGGAACGTCAGCGAGAAGATGCTCGCCCAGACCCTCCGGACCCTGGAGCGCGACGGCTTCGTCCACCGCGACGCCAAGCCCGTCATCCCGCCCCGCGTCGACTACGCCCTCACCCCGCTCGGCACCGAGGCCGCCCGCCAGGTCTGGGAGCTGGCCCACTGGAGCGAGCGGCAGGTCGCCGCCGTCCAGGAGGCCCGCGAGCGGTACGACGAGGCACGTCGCGAGAGTGCCACCGCTTTGTCCCAATGAGGTTGTGGGCGGGGTGAGTTGCCCCGGCAGGTCGTACGATCTGATCGCCGTTCGGGCAACTCGGGAAATCCGTGTGGGGACCGTGGGGGAACTGTGGCGTACGGGGATCGAAGACTGCTGCGTGCCTGCTGTGCCGTACTGGTGGGCGGACTGATCGCGACCGGGTGCTCCGACGGGCGCGAGGACGGGGCGAAACCCGACGGCGAGGGGGGTGCGAAGGGCAGTACGAGCGGGGCGTCCACCCCGGGCGGTACGGCCCCGGCCCCCACGCCCACCCCCACCCCGACCGCCCTCGACTTCACCCCCGACCCGAAGCGCGCGCCGAAGAACGCCGCCGACGCCCGCAGGCTCGCCCTCGCCGTCGTCGCCGGGCCCGACGCCTGGGGCCCGGACTACGTGAAGCGCACCCCGCACCTCAGCGACCCCGACTACTGGCCCGTGCTCGGGGACGGCTGCTCCTGGGAGACCGGGACCCGGCCCGCCACCGTCCTGCACAGCGTCACCGCCTACAGCGAGGTCCCCGCCGTCGACGGCCGGGGCACCCTCCGGGTCGCCGCCACCGTCACCGTCCACCGCACCGAGGAGGACGCGGACTGGGAGATGGCCGGCACCCTGGAGGAGGCGCTGCGCTGCCCGGACCAGAAGCTGCGCGACGGCGAGAGCATCAAGGAGCTCATCTCCCTCGGCAACCCCTTCGGCCTCGGCGGCAACTACACCGCCGCCGACTCCCTCGGCGAGCGCGGCGGCTACTACAACGACGAGTTCCGCGGGAGGCAGTTCTACGGCTGGTACCAGTCGAGGATCGGCCAGGTCACCGTCGCCACCGTCGTCAAGGGCGCCCCGGGCTACAGCGAGGAGACGACCGACACGACGATCGGCACCGTCACCGCCCAGGTCCAGGCCCTCGTCACCATGCTCGAACGCGTCAAGGACGAGCTGGAGGTCCGGTCATGAGCCCCGTGAACCCGAGGGACGACCGGGAGCCGGAGGACGGCCGTGAGCCGGGGGACGGGGCCGCACCCCGGCCGCCGCGCGACCCCCGGGTCGGCCCCCTGCCGAGCATCCCGGCCCGGCCCGGCGCCAGGCGCCGGCCCCAGGGCGCCGCTCAGCCCGGGCCCGGCCACCAGGACCCGCCCGGCGCCGGGGGCGGAGCCCACGGCGAGGCCCGGCCCGGCACCGGGCAGCCGACCCCGCGCGGGACCGGGCACCAGGGCCACCAGCCGCCCCCGCGTCCGTCCCAGCCCCCGGCAGGGGACCCGCCCGCGTACCCGCTCCGACCCCCGGCAGGGGCGTCGGCGGGGAACCCGTACCCGCCCCGGCCCCCGGCAGAGGCACCCGCAGGGAACCCGCCCCCGGCAGGGGCACCGGCCCCGGCCCCCGCAGGGCCGCCCTCCCCCACAAGACCCGCCCCCGGCGACCTCCACCCCCTCCTCCCCTCCGACCCCTCCTCCCTCGCCGGCTACCGGCTGCTCGGGCGGCTCGGGGCCGGGGGCATGGGCGTCGTCTATCTGGGCCGTACGGCCAACGGCGAGCTCGCCGCCGTCAAGGTCACCCACGCCGACCAGGCCGACCAGCCCGACTTCCGGGCCCGGTTCCGCCGGGAGGTCGAGGCCGCCCGGCGGGTCTCCAGCCCCTGGGCCGTCCCCGTCACCGGCGCCGACCCGGACGCCCCCGAGCCCTGGATGGCCACCGCCTTCGTCGCCGGGCCCTCCCTCGGCGAGGCCGTCACCGCGCACGGCGCGCTGCCCGAGCGGAGCGTCCGGCTCCTCGGCTGGGCCGTCGCCCGCGCCCTCGCCGCCGTGCACACGGCGGGCCTCGTCCACCGGGACGTGAAGCCGGGGAACGTCCTCCTCGCCGTCGACGGCCCCCGCCTCATCGACTTCGGCATCGCCCGCGCCACCGGCGAGACCGCCCTCACCGCCACCGACATGGTCGTCGGCACCCCCGGCTTCCTCGCCCCCGAGCAGGCCGAGGCCCGCGCCGACGCCATCGGCCCCGCCGCCGACGTCTTCGCCCTCGGCTGCCTCCTCGCGTACGCGGCGACCGGACGCCCGCCCTTCGGCACCGGCACCCCGGACGCCCTCCTGTACCGGACCGTCCACGACGAACCCGACCTCACCGGCGTGCCCGAGGGACTGCTCGACCTCGTCCGGGCCTGCCTCGCCAAGGACCCCGCCGCCCGGCCGACCGCCGCCGGGATCGGCGTACGGCTCGTCGAGGACGCCCCCGGCGACGCCGCCGAGTGGCTGCCCGCCCCCGTCGTCCGGACCATCGCCGAGCGCTCCGCCCGGATGCTCGCCCTGCCCGAGATCGACGCGACCGCGCCCGGCACCGACCCGGCGGAGCCGCCGAAGCGCAGCAGGCGCGGCTTCCTGCTCCTCGCCTCCGGCGCCGCCGTCCTCGCCACGGGCGGCGGAGCCCTCGCCGTCCGGTCGCTCCTCGGAGACGACGGCAAGGGGGGCGACGGCAAGAACCCCCCGCCCCGCACCTCCTGGAAGATCGGCGTCCTCGCCGACCTCTCCGGCCCCGCCCAGGAGATCGGGCGGGCCCAGGAGCGCGGCGCCCGCCTCGCCGTCGAGCAGTTCAACGCCCGCGCGGACAAGCCGTTCACCCTCGAACTCGCGGTCTCCGACGACCGGGGCGACCGGCGCACCGCCCTCGAAGCGGCCCGCAGGCTCACCACCGACCCCGGCGTCGTCGCCGTCCTCGGCCCCACCTCCGACGACACCGGACAGGCCGCGCTCCCCGCCTTCGAGGAGGCCGGCCTCCCGCTGCTCACCACCTCCGCCGGGTTCAACCTCTTCACCCTGCGGGACGAGAAGAGCCCGCCCAACGTCACGGTCCTCCGGGCCATCCCCAACCACCCCATGGGCGGCACGTACCTCGCGTACACCGTCACGCTCCTGCCCACCATCAAGAGGCCCGGGGTCCTCCAGGAGCGCACGGACGACCAGTACAGCTGGCTCCTCGTGCGCGGCGTCCAGTTCGGCTTCGGACAGGCGAAGATCACCCCGCTCTACCGGGTCGTGCCCGCCCGCGCCCGGGACTACCGCCGGATCCTCGGCGAGATGATCGACGCCGGCATGGACGCGTACGTGCACTGCGGGGTCCGCGAGACCACCGTCCTCGCCGCCCGCGCCCTCCTCGAACTCGGCTTCACCGGGCCCCGGTTCGGCGGCCAGCACGCCTTCGGCCCCGCCTTCCTGAAGGAGGCCGGGCCCGCCGCCGAGAACTGGTTCTTCGGCGCGCCCGTCCTCGACCCCCTGACCCGCGAGAAGGACACCAAGGCCAAGGCCGAGGAGCGGGCGAAGACCGTCGCGTTCGTCGCCGCGTACCGCAAGCGCTACGGCGCCCCGCCCGCGTACTACACGGGCGAGTCGTACGACGTCGTGAACATGGTCCTCGACCAGCTCACCGCGAACGCGAAGGCCGGCCGGCCGCCGGCCCGCAAGGGCCTCTGGGCCCAGCTCCGGGCGAAGAGGTACGTGGGCGCCATGGGCGGCTACTCCTTCGACAAGTACGGCGACCTCACCGGCGTCGGCACGTTCGTGCACGGCGTGCAGGACGGCGCCTACAAGTCGATCGGCGTCGCGCCCGGCGTCCCCGTCCCCCGGTCGAACGCACCGAAGGCCTGACCGCCGTGCAGCCGCTCCGCAAGGCCGACCCGTCCTCGATCGCGGGCCACCGGCTCCTCGGCCGCCTCGGCGCCGGCGGCATGGGCGTGGTCTACCTCGCCCGCACCGCCGGCGGGACGCTCGCCGCGCTGAAGCTCATCCGCGCCGAGCACGCCGCCGACCCCGGCTTCCGGGAGCGGTTCCGCCGCGAGACCCGGATCGCCGGACGGATCACCGGCCGCTGGGTGGTCCGCGTCCTCGGCGCCGACCCGGAGGCCCGCGAGCCCTGGCTGGCGACCGAGTTCGTCCCCGGGCCCTCGCTCGCCGAGGCCGTCGCGCTGCACGGCGCCCTGCCCGAGCCGACCGTACGGGCCCTGGGCGCCCGGCTCGCCGCCGCGCTCGCCGACATGCACGCGGCGGGCCTCGTCCACCGGGACGTGAAGCCGGGGAACGTCCTCCTCGCCCTCGACGGCCCCCGCCTCATCGACTTCGGCATCGCCCGCTCCGCCGGGGCCACCGCGCTGACCGCCACGGACGCGATGATCGGCACCCCCGGCTTCCTCGCCCCCGAACAGGCCCGCGTCGGCGTCGCGGACGAGGTCGGCCCGGCCGCCGACGTCTTCTCGCTCGGCTGCGTCCTCGCGTACGCCCTCACCGGCGAACGCCCCTTCGGCACGGGCGCGGTGGCCGCCGTCGTCTACCGCACCGTCCACGAGGAACCGGACCTCCGCGAGGTCCCGGACACGATCCTGCCCCTGGTCGAGGCCTGCCTGGCCAAGGACCCGGCGGCCCGCCCCACGGCCGCGCGGGTGCGGGCCGCGCTCGGGGAGGCCGAGGGGCCGGCGGGGGACTGGCTGCCGCCCGGCCTGCCCGCGCTCATCGCCCGGCGCTCCTCGCGCGTCCTCGACCTGCCCGTCGCCGAACCGACCGTGCTCACCGCCCCCGAACCCCCCGCGGGTGTCTCGCGCCGCCGCGTCCTGGCGGCCGGCTCGGCGCTGGCCGTCGCCGGGGCGGGCGGCCTGACCGCCTGGCTCCTCGGCCGCGACCCCGCCGGGGAGGGCACGGGGACGGGCAAGGGCGCCGCCCTCCCCTCGTACACGATCGGCGTCCTCACCGATCTGAGCGGACCCACCAAGGAGGCCGGGCGGGCGCAGGAGCGCGGTGCCCGGCTGGCCGTGGAGGCCTTCAACGCCCGCCCGGACCGGGCCTTCGACGTGGTCCTGCGGGCGATGGACGACGGCGGGCAGGGGCCGCGCGCCGCGGCCGCGGCCCGCGACCTGCTCGAGGACGGGAGGCTGGTCGGCGTCGTCGGCCCGACGACCGTCCCGGGCGTCGTCGCCGCCGTGGCCGAACTCGTCGACCACTCCGTCCCCCTGATCAGCGTCCTCGCCGCCGTCCCGAACGGCACCACGCTGGAGGGCCAGACCACCAAGCGCACCTACTTCGAACCCCGCCCCTCCCCGGACTCGATGATCGTCCCGTTCGCCCGCCACCTCTCCGAGCGCGGGGTCCTCAGGACCGCCGTCGTGGAGGACCGCGACGGCGGCCGGTCCACCTGGTTCGCGGTCAACAGCCTCAAGAAGACCCCGCCCTCGCAGGCCCAGGGCGGGAAGGCGACCTCCCACCCCGTCGAGGCGGACAGCGAGGACTTCGCCTCCGCCGTACGGGCCGCCCTCGCGACGGACCCGCAGGGCGTGATGTACGTGGGGACCTCGCCGCGCCGGGCCGCCCTCTGCGCGAAGGCCCTGCGCGACCAGGGCTTCCGGGGCCCCTGCGGCAGCGTCGAACAGCCCTTCACGCAGGAGTTCCTGGACCTCGCGGGCCCGGCGGCCGAAGGCTGGTACTTCGGCACGGCCCACGTCGACCCGGACGGCCTCCCGGGCGCGAAGGCCTTCGCCGCCGCGTACCGGAAGCGCTGGGGGCTGCCCGCCGCCACCCCCGTCGAGCCGTACGCCACGGAGGCGTACGACGTCGTCCACTGGACGCTCCAGGCGCTGGGCACGACGGTCGGGAACCACGCGGAGTCGGTGGCGTCCGGGGTGTCGAACGCCCTGCGGCAGACCCCGTACAAGGGCCTCGCCAAGACGTACTCCTCGGCGGGCCGGGAGAGCGTCGCCGCGAGCCTCGTCGGACTCTTCCTCTGGCGGGTGAAGGACGGGAAGCCGCACTTCCTGGGGGAGTTCGCGGACGCGGCGGTGGCGGAGGCGAAGAGGGCGGGGAAGACGGGGAGTACGTGAGGGGGGGCGGGCCCGTGAGGACCCGCCCCCGCCCCGTGCCGGTACGTCAGCCGACGACGGTCCAGGTGTCGTTGCCGGCGAGGAGCCGGGCGAGGTCGCCCTTGCCGTGCTGCTCCACGGCCGCGTCCAGCTGCTCGGCCATGAGGGTGTCGTAGACCGGGCGCTCCGCCGCCCGGAAGACCCCGATGGGAGTGTGGTGCAGGGTGTGGGGGTCGGCGAGGCGGGAGAGGGCGAAGGCGGTGGTGGGGGTGGCGGCGCGGGCGTCGTGGACGAGGACGTCGCCCTCGTTGGCGGGCGTCACCTCGACGATCTCCAGGTCGCCGGTGGCCGGGTTCCGCACGACGCCCTTGGCGAGGTCGGTGCCGAAGCGGATCGGCTGCCCGTGCTCCAGGCGGATCACCGCCTCCTGGGCCCGTTCCTTGTCCTTGAGGGTGTCGAAGGCGCCGTCGTTGAAGATGTTGCAGTTCTGGTAGATCTCCACCAGCGCCGTGCCGTCGTGGTCGGCGGCCTGGCGCAGGACCTCGGTGAGGTGCTTGCGGTCGGAGTCGACCGTGCGGGCCACGAAGGACGCCTCCGCGCCGAGCGCGAGGGAGACCGGGTTGAAGGGCGCGTCCAGGGATCCCATCGGGGTGGACTTGGTGATCTTGCCGGTCTCGCTGGTGGGGGAGTACTGGCCCTTGGTCAGGCCGTAGATCCGGTTGTTGAACAGCAGGATCTTCAGGTTGACGTTGCGGCGCAGGGCGTGGATGAGGTGGTTGCCGCCGATGGACAGCGCGTCGCCGTCACCGGTGACGACCCAGACCGACAGGTCGCGGCGCGAGGTCGCCAGGCCGGTGGCGATGGCCGGGGCGCGGCCGTGGATGGAGTGCATCCCGTAGGTGTTCATGTAGTACGGGAAGCGGGAGGAGCAGCCGATGCCGGAGACGAAGACGATGTTCTCCCTGGCCAGGCCGAGCTCGGGCATGAAGCCCTGGACGGCGGCCAGGACGGCGTAGTCGCCGCAGCCGGGGCACCAGCGCACCTCCTGGTCGGACTTGAAGTCCTTCATCGACTGGACGGCCTCGGCCTTCGGCACCAGGCTCAGCAGCGACTCCGTGTGCTCAAGCTCCGTGTGCTCAGGCATCGATGGCCTCCTTGAGGACGGCGGCGAGCTGTTCGGCCTTGAACGGCATGCCGTTGACCTGGGTGTGGCTGCGCGCGTCGACCAGGTACTTCGCCCGGAGCAGGGTGGCGAGCTGGCCGAGGTTCATCTCGGGGACGACGACCTCGTCGTAGCCCTTGAGGACGTCGCCGAGGTTGCGGGGGAAGGGGTTGAGGTGGCGCAGGTGGGCCTGGGCGACGTGCCCGCCCTCCCGGCGGATCCGCCGTACCGCCGCCGTGATCGGCCCGTACGTCGAACCCCAGCCCAGCACCAGCGTGCGGGCGCCGTCCGGGTCGTCCACGTCCAGGTCCGGGACGTCGACGCCGTCGACCTTGGCCTGGCGGACGCGGACCATGAAGTCGTGGTTGGCCGGATCGTAGGAGATGTTTCCCGTCCCGTCCTGCTTCTCGATGCCGCCGATGCGGTGTTCGAGCCCCGGGGTGCCGGGGACGGCCCAGGGGCGGGCCAGGGTCTCGGGGTCGCGCTTGTAGGGCCAGAAGACGTCGGTGCCGTCCGCGAGGGTGTGGTTCGGCCCGGTGGCGAACGCGGTCCGCAGGTCGGGCAGCTCCTCGGGGTCCGGGATGCGCCAGGGCTCGGAGCCGTTGGCGAGGTAGCCGTCGGAGAGCAGGAAGACCGGGGTGCGGTGGGTGAGTGCGATCCGGGCCGCCTCCAGGGCCGCGTCGAAGCAGTCCCCGGGCGTCCTCGGCGCGACGACGGGGACGGGTGCCTCGCCGTTGCGCCCGTACATCGCCTGGAGCAGGTCGGCCTGCTCGGTCTTGGTCGGCAGGCCGGTCGAGGGCCCGCCGCGCTGGATGTCCACGATCAGCAGCGGCAGCTCCAGGGAGACCGCCAGGCCGATCGTCTCGCTCTTGAGGGCCACGCCGGGGCCGGAGGTGGTCGTCACCGCGAGCGCGCCGCCGAAGGCCGCGCCCAGGGCGGCGCCGATGCCGGCGATCTCGTCCTCGGCCTGGAAGGTCCGCACGCCGAAGTTCTTGTGCTTCGACAGCTCGTGCAGGATGTCCGAGGCCGGGGTGATCGGGTACGAGCCCAGGTACAGCGGCAGGTCGGCCTGGCGGGCGGCGGCGATCAGGCCGTACGACAGGGCCAGGTTCCCCGAGATGTTGCGGTACGTGCCCGTGGGGAAGGCCCGGGACGCGGGGGCGACCTCGTAGGAGACGGCGAAGTCCTCGGTGGTCTCCCCGAAGTTCCAGCCGGCCCGGAACGCGGCCACGTTCGCCTCGGCGATCTGCGGCTTCCTCGCGAACTTGCGGCGCAGGAAGGCCTCGGTGCCCTCGGTCGGCCGGTGGTACATCCAGGACAGCAGCCCGAGCGCGAACATGTTCTTCGACCGCTCGGCCTCCTTCCGGGGCAGCCCGAAGTCCTTCAGGGCCTCCAGGGTCAGCGTCGTCAGCGGCACCGGATGCACCCGGTAGCCGTCGAGGGAGCCGTCCTCCAGCGGCGAGACCGCGTACCCGACCTTCGCCATCGCCCGCTTGGCGAACTCGTCGGTGTTCACGATGACCTCGCCGCCGCGCGGCACGTCGGCGATGTTCGCCTTCAGCGCGGCCGGGTTCATCGCCACCAGCACGTCCGGCGCGTCGCCGGGGGTGAGGATGTCGTGGTCGGCGAAGTGCAGCTGGAACGAGGAGACGCCCGGCAGGGTCCCGGCGGGCGCCCGGATCTCGGCCGGGAAGTTCGGCAGCGTCGACAGGTCGTTCCCGAAGGACGCCGTCTCCGAGGTGAAGCGGTCACCCGTGAGCTGCATGCCGTCGCCCGAGTCGCCCGCGAAGCGGATGATCACCCGGTCGAGACGGCGGACTTCCTTCGCGGCGCCGTCGTGGGGCACGGCCGGGGCGCCTCTCTGCTCCCCGAGCAGGGCCTCGCCGGCCTCGCTGCTGACCTGGCTGGTCACTGAACTGGACCTCCCTCGTGGCAAGGGGAACTCTCCGCCGGAGGCGGGGAGGGGCTCGCGGCGCGGTCGGCCGATCACCGTCCGTCCCGCTGCCCACCCTACGACGGCGGGGTCGAGTCTCCCCGGACTTCTTGCATCATGGACCGCTTTTCGGAAACGTTCTGTCAGGGTTCATCACGCTGTGTCGCCGCCCGGAGTGTTGCGGAAGGTCTGATTCCGGCCTTTCTGTCACTCCGGGGTCGGTCGAGTCCTCTCGGGGCCGGTCGGGACCGGTGCCGGGATCGGCCGGCATCGATCGGGATCGGCCGGTATCGGTCGGGCTGACCAGGACTGGTCAGAGGTGGCCGGGACCGGTCAGGACCTCAAGTACGTCAGCACGGCGAGTACCCGCCGATGATCGCCGTCACTCGGCGAGAGCCCCAGCTTCAGGAAGATGTTGCTGATGTGCTTCTCCACCGCGCCGTCGCTCACGACCAGCGCCTTCGCGATCGCCGAGTTCGTCCGCCCCTCCGCCATCAGCCCCAGGACCTCCCGCTCGCGCGGGGTCAGGCCCGCCAGCACGTCCTGCTGCCGGCTGCGGCCGAGGAGCTGCTGCACGACCTCCGGATCCAGGGCCGTACCGCCCCCGGCGACCCGCACGACCGCGTCCACGAACTCGCGGACCTCCGCGACCCGGTCCTTCAGGAGGTAGCCCACGCCCCGGCTGGAACCGGCCAGGAGTTCGGTGGCGTACTGCTCCTCCACGTACTGCGACAGGACGAGGACCCCGAGCCCCGGGTGGTCCCCGCGCAGCCGCACCGCCGCCCGCACGCCCTCGTCCGTGTGGGTCGGCGGCATCCGCACGTCCGCCACCACCACGTCCGGCAGCGCCCCCTCGGCCGCGAGCTTCCCCACCGTCTCCACCAGGGCCTCGCCGTCACCGACCTTGGCGACGACCTCGTGCCCCAGGTCGGTCAGGAGCCGGGTCAGCCCCTCCCGGAGCAGTACCGAGTCCTCGGCGATGACCACCCGCACCCGCTCCGCCACGTCCCGCTCTCCCACGCCCCACAGCCCCCATGATCCGGTCGTCCGGTCTTCCGTCGGAGCCCAGCATCGCACCCGGCGCCGGTGAAGGGCCTACGCGCGCCAGGGCAGTTCGACCGTCACCGTCGTCGGCCCGCCCGCCGGCGAGTCCACGGCGAGCACCCCGTCCACCGCCCCGACCCGCTCGGAGAGCGCCGCCAGGCTCCGCCCGGCCGCCGCCTCCGCGCCGCCGGCGCCGTCGTCCCGGACCTGGACCATCAGCCGGTCGGCCGTCCGCCACACCTCCACCCAGGCGCGCCGCGCCCGCGCGTGCTCGGTGACGTTCCGCAGGAGCTCCGAGACCGTGAAGTACGCGATGCCCTCGATCGCCGGGACCGGCCGCGCCGGCAGGTCCACGTCCACCGACACCGGGACCGCGCAGCGCGAGGCCACCGCCGACAGGGCCGCGTCCAGGCCCCGGTCGGTGAGGACGGCCGGGTGGATGCCCCGGGCCAGGTCCCGCAGCTCCTGGAGCGCGAGCTTCACCTCGCCGTGCGCCTCCTCCACCAGGACCGCCGCCGCCTTCGGGTCCTCCGCCAGCCGCTCCTTCGCCAGGCCCAGGTCCAGGGCGAGCGCGGAGAGCCGGGCCTGCGCGCCGTCGTGCAGCGCCCGCTCGATGCGCCGCAGGTCGGCGGCGGCGGTGTCCACGAGCACGCCCCGGTCCGACTCCAGCTCCGTCACGCGCGAGGCCGGCCGCGACGGGCCGAGCAGC
Source organism: Streptomyces cinereoruber (assembly GCF_009299385.1). Taxonomy (NCBI): domain Bacteria; kingdom Bacillati; phylum Actinomycetota; class Actinomycetes; order Kitasatosporales; family Streptomycetaceae; genus Streptomyces; species Streptomyces cinereoruber. Next base: position 4,505,678 of record NZ_CP023693.1, read on the forward strand.
CCGGCCACCAGGAACCGGTCGACGGCGACGAACCCGCGCAGCAGCCACGGCCCGGCCGTCACGAACAGCAGGCCGACCAGGCTCGTCACCGCGATCTCGAAGGGCGAGTCCAGGTAGAGGCCGTGCGTCCCGTCGCCGTACAGCTGGATCCCGTCCTGCCCGACGTACGCGGGGAAGACCCACTGCCACAGCGGATACGTGAGGAGGCTCCAGCCCCACCCCCAGAACGCCACCGTCACCGAGAAGGAGAACACCGCCCACGGCATGTGCACGAACGCGTACAGCAGGTGCCGCCACGAAGCCCCGCTCTTCAGCATGGCCCCCATCCACGAGAACGCCCCGCCGGTCCGGCCGCGCACCGGCTCCGGCGCCGCCACGTCGAGGCCGAGCAGCGCCCGCGCCCGCGCCCGCTCGACCGCGCCGAAGCCCCGGCACAGGGCGAGCGCCCCGGCCAGGACCGGCACGCCGAGGAAGGTGACGAGCAGCCCGGCGCCGGCCGAGACGAGGGAGACGGAGAGCGCGAACCAGCAGACGCTCAGCGGGAGGCCGATCAGCACGTACCCGAGGGCGCGCCAGGTGCGGCCCTCGAACGGCGCGCGGATCGCGGCGGGGAGTCGGTCGGAGGGCATGGCGGACGTCCTTCTCTGCGGGTGGGCGGGATCCGTCGGCGGCGCGACGCGGGGCGGTACGTGGTCCAGGATTCCGTTCCGGCGGGTGCCGGACCATGAGGGAGGTCGGCGTCTGCGGACGGGGGTTTTCCCCACCCCGGGACCCGGGGGCCGGGGGTCGGGACCTGGACCGGGGCCTGGCGGCCCGGGCCTCGGTCTCCCGGGCTTGGCCCGGCCCCCCGGCCCGGTTTCTCGGCCCCTGGCCCTCCGCCCGGCCCCCGGGTGGCGGCCACCGCACAAGCGCCGCCGCGGGCCCCCGCGCCCGCCGGGCCCCGGCCCCGCGCCCCCCGGCCCCGGGCGGCGGTTACCGCGCGCCCGCGCCCCGCCCCCGCCACGGCAGCTCCGCCGTGACCGTCGTCGGGCCGCCCGCCGGGGAGTCCAGGACGAGGACGCCGTCGACCGCGCCGAGGCGCTCCGCGAGCCCGGCGAGCCCCGTGCCCCCGTCGAGGCGCGCCCCGCCGGCGCCGTCGTCCCGGACCTGGAGCATCAGCCGGTCGGCCGTCCGCCACACCTCCACGGAGGCGGACCGGGCGCGGGAGTGCTTGGAGACGTTCTGGAGCAGCTCCGACACCGTGAAGTACGCGATGCCCTCGATCGCCTCCGCCGGCCGCTCGGCCAGATCCACCTCGACCCGCACCGGCACCGTGCAGCGCGCGGAGACGGAGGACAGGGCGGCGCCGAGCCCCCGGTCGGTGAGGACGGCCGGGTGGATGCCCCGGGCCAGGTCCCGCAGCTCCTGGAGCGCGAGCTTCACCTCGCCGTGCGCCTCGTCCACCATCGCGGCGGCCGCCTCCGGGTCGTCCAGGAGCTTCTCCTTGGCCAGGCCGAGGCCCATCGCGAGGGCGACGAGCCGGGCCTGCGCGCCGTCGTGCAGGTCGCGCTCGATGCGCCGCAGGTCGGCGGCGGCGGTGTCCACGACCACGCCCCGGTCCGTCTCCAGCTCGGCGATCCGCCGCTCCAGCTCGTCGGAGGGCGAGAGCAGCCCCCGGACCATGCCCCGGTCGGCGCTCGCGAGCAGCCGCGACAGGAAGGGCAGTACGGGCCAGAGGACGAAGAGCGAGACCAGGGAGACCGTGAACGTCAGGATCCCCCAGGGCAGCCGGATCAGCCCGTACAGCTGGGTCCGCCAGGCCACCGGGTCCTTCAGCGCCGACCACAGCCAGTCGAAGAAGCCGCCGTGCCGGGGCAGCGGGGACGGCTCCCGGACCGCGACGCCGAGCAGGCCCCGGGCCCGCGCCCGCTCCGAGCGGCCGAGCAGCCGGGCGCCGCCGAGGCCGAGGGCGAGCAGCGGCAGGCCGACCACGGTGACCGAGAGGCCCACGCCGAGCAGGACGCTCACCACCGCGTAGACGAAGCCGACCAGCGTCGTGAACAGGTTGGAGAGGAGGAAGACGATCTCCTTCCAGGTCTCCTTGCCGTAGGCGGTACGGGGACGCGCCGGGGCACCGGAGGGGGCGGCGGCGGAGTCGTGATCGGCACTCATGGGCCCCAGGGTGCCCGGCGCGGCTCGTGCGCCGCCATGGGGGAGGTGGGCCGACGGGAGAGGGGGTTAACCCCACCGGAACCGGCCACCGCGCCTGCTTACGGTCCCTTTAGCAGGGCCTAGACTCGCGTGCGTACAGAACAGAAGTGACCCATGGGACACCTGGAGCGAGGGGCGGACGTGCGGGAACCGACCGTTGTCGCGGCCGACGCGGCGGACTACTTCCAGACGTACTCCGTCGTCGGCCTGCTCGCCGTCGTCGGCGTGCTCTTCGTCGCCGTGGCGTTCGGCGCCGGCCGGCTGCTGCGGCCCGTCGTGCCGACGCCCGAGAAGCTCCTCACGTACGAGTGCGGTGTCGATCCCGTGGGGGAGGGCTGGGCGCACACCCAGGTCCGCTACTACGTGTACGCCTTCCTCTACGTGATCTTCGCCGTCGACTCGATCTTCCTCTTCCCCTGGGCGACGGTCTTCGCCGCGCCCGGCTACGGCGCCACGACCCTGGTCGAGATGTTCGTCTTCCTCGGCTTCCTGGCCGTGGGGCTGCTCTACGCGTACAAGAAGGGCGTCCTGACATGGACGTAACACCCGGAGTCCCCGGAACCGCCGCCGAGCCCGTGGCCCTGCCCGCTCCGAAGCTGGGGACGCTCGCGCGCCTGGCCCCGGAGCCCATGAAGGTGGTCCTGAACTGGGGCCGCCGCTACAGCCTGTGGGTCTTCAACTTCGGACTCGCCTGCTGCGCGATCGAGTTCATCGCCGCGTCGATGGCCCGGCACGACTTCATCCGCCTCGGCGTGATCCCCTTCGCGCCCGGCCCGCGCCAGGCCGACCTGATGATCGTCTCGGGCACGGTGACCGACAAGATGGCACCGGCCGTGAAGCGCCTGTACGAGCAGATGCCCGAGCCGAAGTACGTCATCTCCTTCGGCGCCTGCTCCAACTGCGGCGGCCCGTACTGGGACTCGTACTCCGTGACGAAGGGCGTCGACCAGATCATCCCGGTGGACGTGTACGTGCCGGGGTGCCCGCCCCGGCCCGAGGCGCTGCTCCAGGGCATCCTCAAGCTCCAGGAGAAGATCGCCCGGGAGAACCTGGCGGAGCGGTACGGCCGGTCGGCCTCGGTGTCCGAACTGACGAGCCCGCTGACGCCCCCGCCGGGAGGCGCGGCATGAGCGCGTACGGCGACCTCCCCGAGTCGGTGACGGAGGTCTTCGGCGAGGAGGCGACGGCGGAGCGGGCGTACGACCTGCTGACGGTCGACGTCCCGCCGTCCTCCTGGATCACCGCCCTGACCACGGCCCGCGACGAGCTGGGCTGCACCTACTTCGACTGGCTGAGCGCGGTCGACGAGCCGGGCACGGGGATCCGGGTCTGCGCCCACGTGGTGTCCCTCGGCGGGGGCGGCGCCGACGGGGGCGGCCCGCCGCGCCGCCTCCTCGTCCGTACGACGGTCCCGCACTCCGCCCCCGTCCTCCCCACGGCGGTGGAGGTGTACGCGGGCGCGGGCTGGCACGAGCGCGAGACCCACGAGATGTTCGGCGTGGACTTCACGGGCCACCCGAACCCGGCCCCGCTCCTCCTCCCCGAGAACTTCGAGGGCCACCCGCTGCGCAAGGACTTCGTCCTCGCGGCCCGGGTCGCCAAGGCGTGGCCGGGCGCGAAGGAACCGGGCGAGTCCCACGACGGCGGCCCCAAGCGCCGCCAGATGCTCCCCCCGGGCGTCCCGGACCCCAACGAATGGGGCCCCCTCAAGGGCCAACTCCCCCCGGCCCCCACCCGCCCCGAACGCCCGCCCCGCCGCCCCCGCCCGACAACGGAAACCACCCCGCCCGACCCGACACCCCGCCGCACCCGCTCGGCGTCGGAGGGCTCGACGAGCCAGGAGGGGACGGCGGCTCCGGTACGCCGCACCCGCTCGGCGTCGGAGGGTTCGGCGAGCCAGGACGCGTCGGCAGCTCCGGTACGCCGTACCCGCTCGGCGTCGGACGGCTCGGCCAGCCAGGAGACGCCGACGTCTCCGCCCCGTCGTACCCGCTCGGCCGCCGACGGCTCGGCGAGCCAGACGGCGGGGGATCCGGGCGCCCCGGCCCGCCGTACCCGTTCGGCGTCGGAGGGTTCGGCCGGCCAGGCCCCGGCGGCTCCGGCCCGTCGTACCCGCTCGGCCTCGGACGGCTCCGTCAGCCAGACGCCCGCAGGGGATGCCACGGGAGACAACCCGCCCGAGACGCCCCGCCCGCCGCGCCGCTCCCGCTCCGCGTCGGACGGCTCGGTGAGCCAGTCGACGGCACCGGACGTGACGGCGGACACCCCGCCCGAAACGTCCCGCCCCCCACGCCGCTCCCGCTCGGCGGCCGACGGCTCGGTCAGCCAGACGCCCCCACCCCCGGCGGCCCCCCGGCGCACCCGCAGCTCGGACGCCCCCTGGCACCACGCCCGCCCGGCCTTCGACGAGGAACCGGCGGAGCCGGACGCCGCACCGGCCGGGGCCGAAGGCCCCGAGGAGGACCCCGGCGCCGGCGGACCCGGCAAGGAAAAGCCCGCGGTCCCGGGCCCGGACACGGGCACCGACCCAGACCCCACCCACCCCGCCGGAGGCGATCCCGCGTGAACGACGTACTCGACGTCGCCCTCCGGCTCCTCGTCGTCTTCGCCGTCTTCCTCGTGCTGCCCCTCGTCGTCGGCCAGACCGAGCACAAGGTCATGGCCCACATGCAGGGCCGCCTCGGCCCCATGTACGCCGGCGGCTTCCACGGCTGGGCCCAGCTCGTCGCCGACGGCGTGAAGTTCGCGCAGAAGGAGGACGTGGTCCCGAAGGACGCCGACCGGCGGGTCTTCCAGCTCGCGCCGGCCGTCGCCCTCCTCCCGTACCTCCTCGTCCTCGTCGCGATCCCGGTCGGCCCGGGCGAGGGGGCCGTCGGCCAGGTCGTCGACGCGGGGATCTTCTTCGTGCTCGCCGTGATGGGCGTCGGCGTCCTCGGCAGCCTCATGGCCGGCTGGGCGTCCGCGAACAAGTTCTCGCTGCTCGGCGGCCTGCGGACCGCCGCCCAGCTCCTCGCGTACGAGCTCCCGATGCTCCTCGCCGCCGCCTCCGTCGCGATGGCCGCCGGCACCGTCTCCCTCCCCGGCATCCTGGACGCCTTCGAGTGGTGGTGGGTGCCCTGGCAGATCGTCGGCGCGCTCGTCTTCTTCGTGGCCGGGCTCGCCGAGCTCCAGCGGCCCCCGTTCGACATGCCGGTAGCCGACTCGGAGATCATCTTCGGCGCGTACACCGAGTACACCGGCCTCCGCTTCGCGCTGTTCCTGCTCGCCGAGTACGCCGGCATCGTCGTCCTCTGCGGCCTCACCACCGTCCTCTTCCTCGGCGGCTGGCACGGCCCCCTCGGCGCCGACGGCCTCGGCTGGGCCTGGACCCTCCTGAAGACCGCCGTCCTCGCCTTCGTCGTCATCTGGCTGCGGGTCAGCTACCCGCGCCTGCGCGAGGACCAGCTCCAGCGCCTCGCCTGGACGACGCTCGTCCCGCTCGCCCTCGCGCAGATCGCGCTCACCGGCATCGTGAAGGTGGCGATCAACTAATGGCCCCTCTTCTCCCGCCCTCCCGACCCGGCATCCCGGGTTCCGGCCTCGCCAAGGGCCTCGCCGTCACCCTCCGCACGATGACGAAGCGCTCGCACACCGCGCAGTACCCCGACGTGCAGCCCGAACTCCCGCCCCGCACCCGCGGGGTCATCGGCCTGTTCGAGGAGAACTGCACCGTCTGCATGCTCTGCGCCCGCGAGTGCCCCGACTGGTGCATCTACATCGACTCCCACAAGGAGACGGTGCCGCCCGCCGCCCCCGGCGGCCGCGAGCGCAGCCGGAACGTCCTCGACCGCTTCGCCATCGACTTCGCGCTCTGCATGTACTGCGGCATCTGCATCGAGGTCTGCCCCTTCGACGCGCTGTTCTGGTCGCCCGAGTTCGAGTACGCGGAGACCGACATCCACGAGCTGACGCACGAGCGCGACAAGCTCCGCGAGTGGATGTGGACGGTCCCGGAACCGCCCGCGCTCGACCCGCGCGCGGAGGAGCCGAAGGAGATCACGGCCGCCCGCAAGGCGGCGGAGAAGGCCGCGGCGGCAGCGGCGGCGGCCGAGGGGGAACAGCGGTGATCCTGACAACAGCACAGACAGCGGCACAGACAGCGGTACATACAGCAGCACAGGCGGCCCAGCAGCAGGCCGCGCAAGGCCCCGGCTTCCTCTCGCCCACCGGCGTCGAGATCGCCTTCCTCCTCGTCGGCCTCGTCACCCTCGGCGCCGCCGTCGTCACCGTCACCACCCGCCAGCTGGTGCACGCCGCCCTCTGGCTGGTCGTGGCCCTCGGCGGCCTCGCCGTCGAGTACCTGCTCCTGACCGCCGAGTTCATCGCCTGGGTCCAGGTGCTGATCTACGTCGGCTCCGTCGTCGTCCTCCTCCTCTTCGGCCTCATGCTCACCAAGGCCCCCATCGGCCGCTCCCCGGACACCGACTCGGCCAACCGCCCGGTCGCCCTCGCCGTGGCCCTGGCCGCCGCGGCCGCGCTCGTCTGGGTGGTCGTCGACGCGTTCCGCACGACCTGGATCGATCTCGACGGGGCCGTCCAGGGCTCCACCGAGGTCACCGGCTCGATCCTCTTCCGGCACTGGGTGCTGCCCTTCGAGGCCCTGTCCGTGCTCCTCCTGGCCGCCCTGGTCGGCGCGATCGTCCTCTCCCGGAAGAAGAAGGAGGGGGAACGCTGATGCACCTCGCCTACCCCGCCGTCCTCGCCGCCCTCCTCTTCTGCACCGGCCTCTACGGCGTCCTCGCCCGCCGCAACGCGATCCTCGTCCTGATGTCCGTCGAGCTGATGCTCAACGCCGTCAACCTCAACCTCGTCGCCTTCGACGTCTGGCTCCGCGACGCCCTCCACGCCGGCCAGGCCCTCACCCTCTTCACCATCGCCGTCGCCGCCGCCGAGATCGGCATCGGCCTCGCGATCGTCCTGATGGTCCACCGCAACCGCGGCACCGCGGACATCGACCGCCTCCGCGACACGGCGGAGCACCCGCACGAGGACCCGGACACAGCCCCGCACGCGCACGCGGGCCCGCACGACGAGAAGGCCGAGGCCGCCGCGTGACCACGACCACCCTCGCCGTCCTCGTCCCCCTCCTCCCCTTCCTCGGTGCCGCCGCCGGGCTCCTCCTCGGCCGCACCGCCCCCGGCTTCGTCCGCCCCCTCGCCGTCCTCCCGACCCTCGCCGCCGCCGTCCTGGCCGTGCTCGTGGCGGTCCGGCAGGGCGGCGGGAAGGCGATCGACGCCGCCACCCAGCTCACCCCCACCGGCTCGGTCCCGATCGACCTGGCCCTGCACGTCGACGGCTTCGCCGCCCTCGTCGCCGTCCTCGTCGGGGTGGTCGCGACCTGCGTGCAGATCTACTCGACCGGCTACCTCCGCGAGGACCCCCGCTACCCCTCGTACGCCGCGCTCGTCTCCCTCTTCACCGCCGCGATGCTCCTCGTCGTCTACTCCGGCGACCTGATGGTGCTCCTGGTCGGCTGGGAGATCATGGGCATCTGCTCGTACTTCCTCGTCGGCCACTACTGGGAGACCCCCGAGGCCCGGTCCGCCTCCCTCAAGGCCTTCCTCGTCACCAAGCTCGGCGACGTCCCCTTCCTCATCGGCCTCTTCGCGCTCGCCGTCGACGCCGGCACCTTCCGGATCACCGGGGTCCTCGGCGCCGTCGCGACCGGCGGCCTCGACCACCCCACCCTGATCGCGCTGCTGCTGCTCGCCGGCGTCGCGGGCAAGTCCGCCCAGTTCCCGCTGCACACCTGGCTCCCGGACGCCATGGCCGGCCCCACCCCCGTCTCGGCGCTCATCCACGCCGCCACGATGGTCGCCGCCGGCATCTACTTCACCGCCCGGCTGCTGCCCGTCTTCGCCGCCTCCGCCGCCGCGATGACCGTCCTCGCCGTGATGGCCGCGATCACGATGGTCGGCTCGGCGCTCGCCGCGCTCGCCCAGGACGACATCAAGCGGGTCCTGGCCTATTCGACGATCGGCCAGCTCGGCTACATGGCCGGCGCCCTCGCCGTCGGCGACCGGGGCGCCGCCGTCTTCCACCTCCTCTCGCACGCCGCCTTCAAGGCGCTGCTCTTCCTCGCCGCCGGCGCGGTCATCCACGCCGCCGGTACGAACTCGCTGACCGCCATGTCCCGCATGAGCGGCCTCGCCAAGCGGGTCCCGGACGCGTACTGGACGATGACCGTCGCCCTCCTCGCGCTCGCCGCGATCCCGCCCTTCGCCGGCTTCTTCTCCAAGGAGGCCGTCCTGGTGGCCGCCGAGCACACCGCGCTCGGAGACCGGACCGTCGCCCCCGCCGGAGCCGGCTGGACCGTCCTCGTCGCGGGCCTCCTGACCGCCCTCCTCACCGCCGCCTACGCCCTCCGCCTCTGGCTGCGCGCCTTCCGCGGCCGGGGCGCGGAGGCCCCGGACCACGGTCGCCAGCCGATCGCCATGACCTCCGTACTGTGGGTCCTCGCCGTTCCCTCCCTCGGCTTCGGCCTGACCGTCCGCCACCTCCCCGACTGGTTCGACGGGCACGACCTCGCCCCGACCCTCGTCACCGCCGTCCTCGGCACGGGCCTCGCCGCCGCCGGAGCGGCCGTCACCTACGCGGTCTGGCGCACCCTCGCCGCCCGGGCCCCCGTCGTCCCCACCCAGCACGTCGCCCACCCCGACGCCGACGCGGGCCTGGTCGAGGCCGAGGCGCTGCACCTGCCGCACCCCGCCGAGGACCCGGCCGACCCCGGCCGCGCCCTCCTCGGGCCGCTGCACCGCCCCGCCGCCGACGGCTTCCACCTGGACGCCGTCCACCGGGCCGCCTTCGTCCGCCCCGTACTCGCCGCCGCCTCCCTGGTCCGCTTCCTGGACCGCGAGGTCGTCGACACCTACGTCCGGGGCGCCGCCGGCTCCGCCAAGGGCCTGGGACGGCTCGTCCGCCGCGCCCAGACCGGCAACCTGCAGACCTATCTGAGCGCCCTGCTCGCCGGCTCCGTCGTCCTGGCGATCGCCGCAGTCGCCCTCGCCAACGCCGCCGCCGGAGCGTGAGCCGTGATCGATATCAGCGAATCCGTGATGCAGTTCCTTCTCGCGTCGATCGTCGCCGGTCCGCTCCTCGGCGCCGCCGCAGCCCTCCTCCCGGCCCCGCCCGGGCTGAAGGGGAAGTCACCCGACCAGGCCGTCCTGCGCCACGGCGTCACCGTCACCGGCGCGATCCTGCTCGCCACCCTCGTCCTCGCGGCCGGCTTCGACCACGACCACCCGTCGAGGATGCAGGCCACGACGGACATCAGCTGGATCAGGGCACTGGACGTGCGGATCCACCTCGGTGTCGACGGCATCTCCCTCCCCCTCCTGGTCCTGACCGCGCTCCTGTGCTTCCTCTGCGCGCTCCACTCCTACTTCAAGCCCCCCGCCGGCCCCGCCCCCAAGGCCTTCGTCGCCCTCCTGCTCGTCCTGGAGTCCGGCACCCTCGCCACCTTCGCCGTCCTCGACCTCGTCCTGTTCTTCCTGGCCTTCGAGACGGTCCTCATCCCGATGTACTTCCTCATCGCCCGCTGGGGCGGCGAGGGCAGGCGTGCCGCCGCCACCAAGTTCGTCCTCTACACGCTCCTCGGCTCCGTCGTCATGCTGCTCGGACTCCTCCTCATCGGTGTGAAGTCGGGCACATTCGACATGGTGGCACTCGCCACTGACAACGGCCGGGGACTGACCGCGTCCGTGCAGGTCATCGCCGTCCTGGCGATCGGGATCGGGCTCGCCGTGAAGACCCCGATGTGGCCGCTGCACAGCTGGCTCCCGGACGCCCACACCGCCGCCCCCACCGTCGGCTCCGTCCTCCTCGCCGGCGTCCTGCTCAAGATGGGCACGTACGGCTTCGTCCGGATCGTCCTGCCGATCGCGCCCGACGGCATGCGGACCTTCGCCCCGTACCTCGCCGCCTTCGCCGTCGCCGGGATCGTCTACGGCTCGCTCGCCTGCCTCGCCCTCGCGCGCCCCGGCGCCAAGGGCGACCTCAAGCGCCTCATCGCGTACTCCTCCGTCGGCCACATGGGCTTCGTGCTCCTCGGCATCGCCAGCATGACCCCCACCGGGGTCAACGGCGCCCTCTTCGCCAACGTCGCCCACGGCCTCGTCACCGGCCTGCTCTTCTTCCTGGTCGGCGCGGTCAAGGACCGGTACGGCACCGCCGACCTCGACACCCTCGCCGGAGCCACCGGCGCCGCCCTCTACGGCCGCGCCCCCCGCCTCGGCGCCCTCCTCGCCTTCGCCGCCGTCGCCTCCCTCGGCCTGCCGGGCCTCGCCGGCTTCTGGGGCGAGATGCTGGCCCTCTTCGGCGCCTTCGACCCGGCCGAGGGCCTCAGCCGCCCCGCCTTCCTCACCTTCACGGCGATCGGCGCCTTCGGCACCCTGCTCACCGCCGCGTACCTCCTGATCGTCGTCCGCCGCGTCTGCATGGGCGGCCCCCGGCCCGCCGGGGAGACCCCGATCCCCGACGTCCAGGGGTACGAGTTCGCCGCCTGGACCCCGCTCGTCGCCCTCACCGTCCTCGCCGGACTCTGGCCCGCCGTCCTCCTCGGCCTCACCGACCCGGCCGTCCAGAAGCTCCTCGCCGGAGGCACCCAGTGACGTCGCAGCTCGTCCAGTCCGTCGACTGGCTCACGATCGCGCCCCCCGTCCTCACGGCCGCGGTCGCCCTCGCCGTCCTCGTCGCCGACCTCTTCCTCCCCCCGGAGCGCAAGCAGGTCCTCGGCTGGACCGCGATCGGCGGCCTCACCGCCGCCCTCGCCCTCCTCGTCCCGCTGCGGGCCGGCGACCGCTCCACCTTCTGCCTCACCCCCGACACGCGGGTCACGGCCTGCAGCTACACCGCCGACCACTTCACCCTGGTCGTCCAGCTCCTCGTCCTCGGCGGGGCGCTCCTCACCGCGCTGCTCTCCCTGGACGAGACCCGCGAGAGGCTCCCGGCCGGCGAGTACTGGTTCCTGCTGCTCTCCTCCGCCGCCGGAGCCGCCCTGCTGCCCGCCTCCCGGGACCTCGCGACCCTCGTCGTCGCCCTGGAGGTGGCCTCCCTGCCCGCCTTCGCGCTCGTCGGCCTCAAGCGCGGCGACCGCAGGTCCGGCGAGGCCGCCCTCAAGTTCTTCCTCTCCTCCGTCACCGCGACCGCCGTCACCCTGCTCGGCGCGAGCTTCGTGTACGCGGCGACCGGCACCCTCCACCTCACGGAGATCGCCCAGCGCCTCGACGACGTCCCCGGGCAGCTCCAGACCCTCGCCGAGGCGGGCGTCGCCCTCACCCTCGTCGGCTTCGCCTTCAAGACGGCCGCCGTCCCCTTCCACTTCTGGGTCCCCGACACCTACGTCGGCGCCCCGCTGCCCGTCGCCGCCTACCTCTCCGTGGTCGGCAAGGCCGTCGGCTTCACCGGCCTGATCCTGGTGACCGTCGTCGCCTTCCCCTCGTACGCGGACGTGTGGGGCCCGGCGCTCGCCGTCCTCGCCGCGCTCACCATGACCGCCGGGAACGTCGCCGCCCTGCGCCAGTCCTCCACGCGCGCGTGGAGCGCGGTCCGGCTCCTCGCCTGGTCCTCCGTGGCCCAGGCCGGCTACCTCCTGGTGCCGATCGCGGCCGCCGCGTACTCCAGCGACGACCAGATCGGCGCCACCGTCGCGTACGCCCTGATGTACGCCGTCGTGAACCTCGGCGCCTTCGCCGTCGTCGTCCTCGTCGCGCGCGTGCGCCCCCGGAACCGGATCGAGGACCACCGGGGCCTGTACGCGGCGAGCCCCGCCGCCGCCCTCGCGCTCGCCTTCTTCCTCCTGAATCTGGCCGGTCTGCCCCCGGGTATCATCGGCCTCTTCGCCAAGGTGACCGTCTTCTCGGCGGCCGTCGACGCGGGCCTGGGCTGGCTGGCCGTGGTCATGGCGCTCAACGTCGTGATCGCGCTGTACTACTACCTCCGCTGGACGGCCCTGCTCTTCCGCACCCCGGAAGGAGCGCCGGAGGCAGCACCGGGAGAAGCCCCGACAGCGGCCCCCGAAGGCACCGGGAAGGGCAGCGCCGCCCTCCACCGGCCCTCCGCGCCGGTCACCCTGGCGATCGCGCTGACCGCCGCGGCCGGAGCCGTCCTGTCGGGCTACCCGCAGTTCGCCCTCCGCTTCGCGACGACGTCGCTCTTCTGACCCCACCCGAGCAGAACCCAGGAGCAGGGCCCCGTGCTGAACGGATTCAAGGACTTCATACTTCGCGGGAACGTCATCTCGATGGCCATCGGCCTGGCCGTCGGGACGGCGTTCACCTCCGTCGTCACGGGCTTCAGCAAGGCCTTCATCACCCCGCTCATCGGCCTCGCCACCGGCTCCGTGGGCAACTTCAACGACGCGACGTTCCACGTCGGCAGGACCGTCTTCCCCTACGGCCTGGCCATCTCCGCGACCATCGCCTTCGTCATCACCGCCGCGGTCCTCTACTTCCTGATCGTCGTCCCCATGACGAAGATCCAGCACAAGTTCGCCAAGGAGGAGGCGGCCGACCCCAAGTCGGAGAAGCGCGACTGCCCCCACTGCTACAGCGAGATCCCGGCCATCGCCTCCCGCTGCGCCTTCTGCACCGGCGAGGTCGAGCCCGTCGGCACCCTCCTGGAGAAGGTCGAGGTCCCGGCGCCCCGCTGATCACCCGAACGGCCCACGGCCGCCCCCGGCACGGCCGGGGGAACCCGAGCCTCCCGCCTGGCGTTGACCAGTACGGGAGGGTCCACTGAATGAGTGGACCACCACGAAGAAAAGGGTTCCCCTGCCGCACCACCTGGAGGGCGTACCGTGCACCGCCGGCACAACGGGCTGAGGACCGCCGTACTCCTCGGAGGGCTCTCGGCCCTCATCATCGTCATCGGCAGCTTCTTCGGGCGTACGGGACTGATCGTCGCGCTCGTCGTGGCGCTCGGCACCAACGCGTACGCGTACTGGAACAGCGACAAGCTGGCGCTGCGGGCCATGCGCGCCCGCCCGGTCAGCGAGTTCGAGGCGCCCGCGCTCTACCGGATGGTGCGCGAGCTCTCCACGCAGGCGCGCCAGCCCATGCCCCGGCTCTACATCTCGCCGACCCAGGCGCCCAACGCCTTCGCCACCGGCCGCAACCCGCGCAACGCCGCCGTCTGCTGCACCGAGGGCATCCTCACCCTCCTGGACGAGCGCGAGCTGCGCGGGGTCATCGGCCACGAGCTGAGCCACGTCTACAACCGGGACATCCTCATCTCCTCGGTGGCCGGCGCGCTCGCCTCCGTGATCATGTTCCTGGTGAACTTCGCCTGGCTGATCCCGGTCGGCCGCTCCAGCGACGACGACGGCCCCGGACTCCTCGGCATGCTGCTGATCATGATCCTCGGCCCGGTCGCCGCCTCGGTCATCCAGCTCGCCATCTCCCGATCCCGGGAGTACGAGGCCGACGCCTCCGGCGCCCAGCTCACCGGCGACCCGCTCGCCCTCGCGGGCGCCCTGCGGAAGCTGGAGGCGGGCACCAAGCAGCTGCCGCTGCCGCCCGAGCCCCGGATCGAGACCGCGAGCCACATGATGATCGCGAACCCGTTCCGGCCCGGCCAGGGCCTCTCCAGGATGTTCTCCACCCACCCGCCGATGGCCGAACGCATCGCCCGGCTCGAACAGATGGCAGGTCGACGCCCGTGAAGACGATCCTGAACGTCATTTGGCTGATCCTGTGCGGCTTCTGGATGTTCCTCGGCTACATGCTCGCGGGGCTCCTGCTCTGCATCACGATCATCGGCATCCCCTTCGGGCTCGCCGCCTTCCGGATCGGCCTCTACGCCCTGTGGCCCTTCGGCAAGACGGTCGTCGACCGCCGCGACGCGGGCGCGCCCTCCTGCGTGGGCAACGTCCTGTGGCTGGTCCTCGCCGGCTGGTGGCTGGCCCTCGGCCACATCACCACCGGCATCGCCCTCTGCATCACGATCATCGGCATCCCGCTGGGCATCGCGAACTTCAAGCTGATCCCGGTCTCGCTGCTGCCGCTCGGCAAGGAGATCGTCTCCACGGACAGGGCCGCGGGCGTCCACGTCCCGCAGGGCTACTAGGGGAGCCCGGTCTCCCGCAGGGTGATGTTGAGCCGCCCCCGCAGCCCGAGGGCGGGCTCGGCGGTCCCGGGAAACACCCGGGGCACGCCGTGGTGCGCCCACCGCGAGGGCCCGCCGAAGACGAACAGGTCCCCGGAGACCAGCTCGACGTCCCGGTACGGCCGCCCCCGGCCCTCCTCGTTCCCGAACCGGAACACGCACCGGTCCCCGAGACTCAGCGACACCACCGGCGCCCCGGAGCGCTCCTCCCGGTCCTGGTGCATGCCCATCCGCGCCTCGGGCGCGTAGAAGTTCACCAGCGCGGTGTCGGGCGCGAAACCGCCGTGCTCCCCGTACGCCTCGGCAACGGCCTCCCGCCCGAGCGAGACGAGCCACCCCGGCAACGGAACGCCCACGGCATCGAGATACCGGTACGGCACCCACTGCCGCCCCAGACACAGCGACCGCACCGACATGACGCCCCCGCCCGGCAGAACGGTCCGCCGGTACGGAAAGGGCCCGCGCCCCCACTCCCGGCAGGCGTCCACCAGCTCCCGCTGCCGCGAAAACGGGAGCCACGCGGGCACGTGCACGGCCCCGGGCGCGACGAGGACCCGCTCCCGGGGAAAGAGCCCCTCGCTCACACCAGGACCCCCTCCAGGCCCAACAAGCGCTCCTTGCGCTCGATCCCGGCGGCATACCCGCGCAGGGCCCCGTCGGCCCCGATCACCCGGTGGCAGGGCCGCACCACGAGCAGCGGGTTGCGCCCGATCGCGGTCCCCACGGCCCGCACCCCGGCCCCGGCCGAACCGACCCGCCGGGCGATCTCCCCGTACGAGACGGTGGAGCCGTACGGCACCTCCTCAAGGGCCCGCCAGACGCGCCGCTGGAACTCCGTCCCGGCGTCACCGTCGACCGACAGCTCGAACCGCTCCCGCTCCCCGGCGAAGTACTCCCGCAACTGCCCGGCGACCTCCTCGAAGGCCCCGGGCGCGAGCGTCCACCCGTCCTCGACCGCGACGGCCCCCTTCTGCCCCGGCAGGGACAGCGAGCGCAACACGACACGACCCCCCGGCGCGAGCCGCCCGACGAGCAGCATCTCGCCCAGGGGGCCGTCGACGTACGCGTACACGGTCATGACTGCTTCCTCTCCCGCACGGTCCTTCCACGACCCAGTGTGCGGGCCCGCCGACCCAGAGGCTGGCGGGATTCGGACACGACCTTCGGCGTGGGACTAGCGGTAGTTCACGAACTGGATCGCGAAGTCGAAGTCCTTGCCCTTGAGGAGCGCCTGGACGGCCTGGAGGTCGTCCCGGCTCTTCGAGCTGACCCGCAGCTCGTCGCCCTGCACCTGGGCCTTGACGCCCTTGGGGCCCTCGTCGCGGATGGTCTTCGCGACCTTCTTGGCGTTCTCCTGGGAGATGCCCTCGGTGACCGAGGCGAAGAGCTTGTACTCCTTGCCGGAGAGCTGCGGCTCGCCCTCGACGTCCAGCGACTTCAGCGAGATCCCGCGCTTGATCAGCTTGGACTGGAAGATGTCGAGGATCGCGTTGACCCGCTCCTCGCCGTTCGCCTGCATGAGGATCTTCTCGCCCGACCAGGAGATCGAGGCGTTGGTCCCCTTGAAGTCGTAGCGCTGCGAGATCTCCTTGACGGCCTGGTTGAGGGCGTTGTCGACCTCCTGCCGATCGACCTTGGAGACGATGTCGAAACTGGAGTCGGCCATGGCTCGTGGCTCCTTGCTCGGGTGCTGTGGATACAGCGCAAAGCCTAGGGGGCGAGCCACGGCCCAAACCGCTGATCAATCCGGTGGCGGACCACCCCCGGGGATCAGGTATTGTTTACGTCGTTGCCACGGAGCACCGCCGGAAGGCGGATCTGCAAGGCAGCAAATCCCATGGCGGTGTGCCCGAGTGGCCAATGGGAGCGGACTGTAAATCCGTCGGCTTAGCCTACCCAGGTTCGAATCCTGGCGCCGCCACGCGATGAAGAAGGTCCCCGGTACTCGTACCGGGGACCTTCTCTCGTTGTGCGGGCTCCCGTCGTACGGGGCGGGCCGCTAGGGTCCCGGTCCATGGGGGCGATCGAGATCGAAGTGGGGCCGCTGGCGTGCAAGTGGTGCAAGCGGCCGGTTCCGCAGCGCCGGTGGTGGCGGAGGCGGCGGTACTGCAACGGTTGGCACCGGGTGAAGAAGTGGGTGGCCCGGATCTTCGAGTTCGTCGGGGAGGTCCTCTCCTCCTGACCTCCCCGGGGACGCCCCCGCCGGGTCAGTTTCCGGCCACCGCCTTCACCGCCACCGAGAGCGGCGTCGAGCCCGAGGTCAGCTCCAGGGTGAGGCCGGCCGTCGCCGGGGTCTCCAGGAGTTCCGCGACGACCGCCGCCACGTCGTCGCGGGGGACCGGGCCCCGGCCCGTGCGGGCCTCCAGGCGGACCAGGCCCGTGCCCGCGTCGTTCGTGAGGGAGCCCGGGCGCAGGATCGTCCAGTCCAGGGCCGTACGCGAGCGGATCTCGTCGTCGGCCGCGCCCTTGGCCCGCAGGTAGGTGTCGAAGACCTCCTCGCCCGGGTGGGCCGCGTCCGCGCCCATCGAGGAGACGACCACGTACCGCCGCACCCCCGCCCGTTCCGCCGCGTCCGCGAGGAGCACCGCGGCCCTCCGGTCCACCGTGTCCTTGCGGTCCGCGCCGCTGCCCGGGCCCGCGCCCGCGGCGAAGACCACCGCGTCGGCGCCCCGCAGGGCGTCGGCGACCATGTGGGACGACGCCGTCTCCAGGTCCAGGACGACGGGTTCGGCACCCGCCTCCCTCAGGTCCGCCGCCTGCTCCGGCCGGCGGATGAGCCCCACCGGCTCGTGCCCGCCCGCCGAGAGCAGCCTCTCCAGGCGCAGGGCGATCTGTCCGTGTCCTCCAGCGATGACGATGCGCATACTCACGACCGTACGACGGGACCGGCCTGCGGGCCCCCCGGCTCGGGCGGCCGCTTCGTCCGCGCCTGCCGCGGCAGGTCGAGCGCCGCCGCCGAGTCGCAGTACTCCCGCACCGCGCTCGTCCGCGCCACCACCCGCCCCCGGTGCACCACGATCCGGCTGTACGCCAGGGACAGCACGCCCGCCAGCCGCTCGCCCCGCACCGCCAGGAGCTCCGCCGGGAAGCCCGCCTCCACCCGCACCTCCGGAAGCCCGAGGACCGCCCGCGCCTCCGCGCTCACCGCCCCGTACGCCTCCTCCGGCGCGAGCCCGCCCTGCGACGCCAGCAGGTACGCCGCCTCCAGCGGGTCCCCGCGCCCCACCGGGTTCGCCGCGTCCCGCAGCGCCCCGCTCCCGGCCGCCACCCGCACCCCCGCCGCCCGCAGCAGCCCCACCGGCGCCACGCCCCGCGACCCCGCCTCCCCGCACCCGCCCTGCGGCAGGCACACCACCGCCACGCCCGCCGCCGCCAGCCGCTCCGCCGCCCGCCCCGCCACCTCGGACGGAAGCCGGGCGAGCCCCGCGCACGGCCCGATCGTCACCCCGGCCCCCAGCTCCCCGGCCATCGCCGCCAACCGCGCCAGCCACACCGGGTCGTCCCCCTCCGTGTGCAGGTCAGCCGGTACGCCGTGCTCCGCCGCCACCGTCAGCACCGTCTCCAGGTGCCCGGCCGGGTCGGGGTCCCCGTCCGGGCGGCCGCCGGCCACGACCCCGCCCCTCCGCACCGCGTCCCGCAGCAGCGCCCGCTCCTCCGCGCCCGCCACCCCCGTGAGGAGCCGGGGCACGGCCACGGGCGTCAGCTCGCCGAGGCCGTGCAGCGAACGCCGGGTCCGGAGCACCGCGTCCAGCGACGTCAGACCCCGGCCGGCCGCGATCCGCACGTGCGCGCGCAGCGCGGTCGCGCCGTGCCCGAGCTGGAGCAGCGCCGCCTCCGTGGCCCGCCGTTGTACTTCCTCTCCGTCGCACGGGACGTCGTACGGCGCGGGGCCGGGGGAGTCGGCGGAGAGCGCGGTGTCGGCGTGCGCGTGCGGCTCGGCGGGCGCGGGCAGCAGCAGATGACCGGTGAGGTCCACCCGGGCGCCCCCGGCCACGGGCCCGAGGCTGCCCGCCGTGCCGACGGCCTCGATCCGGTCGCCCACGAGCCGTACGTCCACGGCCCGCCCGTCGGCGAGCCGCGCGTGCGAGAGCAGGAGCGAGGTCGCGCCGGCGCCGGTCGCGGCCCCGTCCTCGGGCGGTTGGGGCTGCTTCCTGTCGGCTGACATCCGGCTCCTCGGGCCTCCTCGGCATCGGGTACCACCCGGCGTGCGCCCGAGCCTAGGGGCGCCCGCGGTGACCTGCGGGGAAGGGCGCGGCGGGCGTACCGATGAGCGCACGTGTGGCGTACGTGACGCCTGGTGGAAGGGGCCGGACCGGCTCCGGGAAACGGATTTGGGAGATGGGCCGGAGACCGTGTAATGTCTTCCTCGCTCGCCCCAATAGCTCAGTCGGTAGAGCGTCTCCATGGTAAGGAGAAGGTCTACGGTTCGATTCCGTATTGGGGCTCTGGTGAGAAGGACCCGCCTTCGGGCGGGATCCGGATCATCAAAGCGGTGTAGCTCAGTCGGTAGAGCAAGCGGCTCATAATCGCTGTGTCACCGGTTCAAGTCCGGTCACCGCTACACACGGTAGCCGATTGCGGGGTCGGTCCTTCGATCGGCTACCCTTTTATGCGTTCATCCGTCCAACCGTCCGTCCAAGGAGCACTCACGTGGCTGCCACCGACGTCCGCCCGAAGATCACGCTGGCCTGCGTGGAGTGCAAGGAGCGGAACTACATCACCAAGAAGAACCGGCGTAACAACCCGGACCGTCTTGAGATGAAGAAGCACTGCCCTCGCTGCAACTCGCACACCGCGCACCGCGAGACGCGTTAATCAGGCTCGTACACGAGGCCGTCCCCTTTCCGGGGGCGGCCTCGTGTCGTTTGTCGGCAACAGATCCAGGAGGTATCGAGTCCATGGCGCTCGACCAGTCCTTCGTGGGCCGGACCTATCCGCCCACCCCGCCCTACGAGGTCGGCCGCGAGAAGATCCGCGAATTCGCCGAGGCGATCGGGGACGCCAACCCCGCGTACACCGACGCCGAGGCGGCCAAGGCGCTCGGCCACCCCGACGTGATCGCCCCGCCCACCTTCGTGTTCGCCATCACGTTCAAGGCGGCCGGACAGGTCGTCGAGGACCCGCAGCTCGGCCTCGACTACAGCCGGGTCGTCCACGGCGACCAGAAGTTCGTCTACGCCCGCCCCGTACGCGCCGGCGACCGCCTCTCGGTCACCTCCACCATCGAGGCGATCAAGTCCCTCGCGGGCAACGACATCCTGGACATCCGCGGCGAGGTCCACGACGAGACCGGCGAGCACGTCGTCACCGCCTGGACCAAGCTCGTCTCCCGAGCGCCCGAGGAGGCCTGACCATGACCGCGAAGATCGCCTACGACGAGGTCGAGGTCGGCACCGAGCTGCCCGCGCAGACCTTCCCCGTGACCCGCGCCACCCTCGTCCGGTACGCCGGGGCCTCCGGGGACTTCAACCCCATCCACTGGAACGAGAAGTTCGCGGTCGAGGTCGGCCTGCCCGACGTCATCGCCCACGGCATGTTCACCATGGCCGAGGCGATCCGCGTCGTCACCGACTGGGCCGGCGACCCCGCCGCCGTAGTCGAGTACGGCGTCCGCTTCACCAAGCCCGTCGTCGTCCCCAACGACGACACCGGCGCCCTGATCGAGGTCGCCGCCAAGGTCGCGGCCAAGCTGGACGACGGCCTGGTACGCGTGGACCTCACGGCGACCAGCGGGGGTCAGAAGGTCCTGGGGATGAGCCGGGCCGTGGTGCGGCTCGCCTGATCGAGTCGTTTTGGTTCGCCCGTGGATGGACGGTTCGTCCACGGGTGAACGTAACCTTGGCCCGTGCAGCTCCTCAACGACGCCCCCCTCGCCCCCCTCACCACCTTCCGCCTCGGCGGCCCCGCCTCCCGGCTCGTCACCGCCACCACCGACGACGAGGTGATCGCGGCCGTCCGCGAGGCCGACGACGCCGGGACGCCGCTGCTGATCATCGGCGGCGGGTCCAACCTGGTCATCGGGGACAAGGGCTTCGACGGCACCGCGCTGCGGATCGCCACCACCGGCTTCTCCCTCGACGGGACCCGCCTGGAGCTGGCCGCCGGAGAGGTCTGGACGGACGCCGTCGCGCGGACCGTCGAGGCCGGGCTCGCCGGGATCGAGTGCCTGGCCGGGATCCCCGGCTCGGCCGGGGCCACCCCGATCCAGAACGTCGGCGCGTACGGACAGGACGTCTCCGCCACCGTCACCGAGGTCGTCGCGTACGACCGGACCACGCGCGAGACGGTCACGCTCACCAACGCCGAGTGCGCCTTCTCGTACCGGCACAGCCGCTTCAAGGAGCACCCCGAGCGGTACGTCGTGCTGCGCGTCCGCTTCGCGCTGGAGGACGCCGACGGGCTCTCCGCGCCCATCAAGTACGCCGAGACCGCCCGCGCCCTCGGCGTCGAGGCCGGCGACCGCGTCCCGCTCGCCGCCGCCCGCGAGACCGTCCTGAAGCTGCGCGCCGGGAAGGGCATGGTCCTGGACCCGGAGGACCACGACACCTGGTCGGCCGGCTCCTTCTTCACCAACCCGATCCTCACGGCGGAGCAGTACGAGGCCTTCCTCGCGCGCGTGGCCGAGCGCCTCGGCCCCGACGTCGTCCCGCCCGCCTTCCCCGCCGGGGAGGAGGGCGCGGTGAAGACCTCGGCGGCCTGGCTGATCGACCGGGCCGGGTTCACCAAGGGGTACGGCTCCGGGCCCGCCCGGATCTCCACCAAGCACACCCTCGCGCTCACCAACCGGGGCGAGGCGACCACCGAGGACCTGCTCGCCCTCGCCCGCGAGGTCGTCGCCGGGGTCGGGGACGCCTTCGGCATCATCCTCGTCAACGAGCCCGTCACGGTGGGCGTCGAGCTCTAGGACAGGCCCCGGGCGGGATCGGCGCCGATCCAGTCGTCGATCCCCGCCAGCAGCTTCTCCCGTACGCCCTCCGGCGCCGCCGAGCCCCGTACCGACTGCCGGGCCAGCTCCGCCAGTTCCGCGTCCGTGAAGCCGTGGTGCCGGCGGGCGATCTCGTACTGGGCCGCCAGGCGGGAGCCGAAGAGCAGCGGGTCGTCCGCGCCGAGCGCCATCGGCACCCCCGCGTCGAAGAGGGTCCGCAGCGGTACGTCCTCGTGCCGCTCGTACACCCCGAGGGCCACGTTCGACGCGGGGCAGACCTCGCAGGTCACCCCGCGCTCGGCGAGCCTGCGCAGCAGCCGCGGGTCCTCCGCCGCCCGCACCCCGTGGCCGATCCGCGCCGCCCGCAGGTCGTCCAGGCAGTCCCGTACGGACGCCGGGCCCGTCAGCTCGCCGCCGTGCGGGGCCGCGAGCAGGCCGCCGTCCCGGGCGATCGAGAACGCCCGGTCGAAGTCCCGGGCCATGCCCCGGCGCTCGTCGTTGGAGAGCCCGAAGCCCACCACGCCCCGGTCCGCGAACCGCACCGCGAGCCGGGCCAGGGTGCGCGCCTCCAGGGGGTGCTTCATCCGGTTCGCCGCCACCAGGACCCGCATCCCGAGCCCGGTGTCCCGGGACGCCGACTCGACCGCGTCCAGGATGATCTCCAGGGCCGGGATGAGCCCGCCGAGGTGCGGGGCGTACGAGGTGGGATCGACCTGGATCTCCAGCCACCCCGAGCCGTCCCTGACGTCCTCCTCGGCCGCCTCCCGGACGAGCCGCCGGATGTCCTCCGGGGCGCGCAGGCAGGAGCGGGCGATGTCGTAGAGGCGCTGGAAGCGGAACCAGCCGCGTTCGTCGGTCGCCCGCAGCTTCGGGGGCGTACCGCTGCTCAGCGCTTCGGGGAGGTGCACGCCGTACTTGTCGGCCAGCTCGATCAGCGTCGTGGGCCGCATCGAGCCGGTGAAGTGCAGGTGCAGATGGGCCTTGGGCAACAGGGTGAGGTCGCGGGAATCGTGCTCCATCGACCGATCCTGCCGCACCCGGACGGGCGAAGACAGCCCCTTTCCCCGATCGGGGCCCTCCCGAACGCAGAAACGGGCCCCGGTTCCTCGGAACCGGGGCCCGTGCACGGCTGCGATCAGTCCGTCGCCTCCGCGAGGAGCTTCTGGATCCGGGACACGCCCTCCACCAGGTCCTCGTCGCCGAGCGCGTACGACAGGCGCAGGTAGCCGGGGGTGCCGAAGGCCTCGCCCGGGACGACCGCGACCTCGACCTCGTCCAGGATCAGGGCGGCCAGCTCGACCGAGCTCTGCGGGCGCTTGCCGCGGATCTCCTTGCCGAGGAGGCCCTTCACCGAGGGGTACACGTAGAACGCGCCCTCCGGGGTCGGGCAGACGACGCCGTCGATCTCGTTCAGCATCCGCACGATCGTCTGGCGGCGCCGGTCGAAGGCGGTGCGCATCTCCGCGACCGCGTCCAGGTCCCCGGAGACGGCGGCGAGCGCGGCGACCTGCGCGACGTTGCTCACGTTGGACGTGGCGTGCGACTGGAGGTTCGTGGCGGCCTTCACGACGTCCTTCGGGCCGACGATCCACCCGACGCGCCAGCCCGTCATCGCGTACGTCTTCGCCACGCCGTTGACCACGATGCACTTGTCGCGCAGCTCGGGCACGAGGGCCGGCAGCGAGGTGAACTTCGCGTCGCCGTAGACCAGGTGCTCGTAGATCTCGTCCGTCAGGACCCACAGGCCGTGCTCGACGGCCCAGCGGCCGATCGCCTCGGCGTCGGCCTCGCTGTAGACGGCGCCGGTCGGGTTCGAGGGGGAGACGAAGAGGACGACCTTGGTCTTCTCCGTGCGGGCCGCCTCCAGCTGCTCCACCGAGACCCGGTAGCCGGTCGTCTCGTCGGCCACGACCTCCACCGGCACGCCGCCCGCGAGACGGATCGACTCGGGGTACGTCGTCCAGTACGGCGCCGGGACGATGACCTTGTCGCCCGGGTCGAGGATCGCGGCGAAGGCCTCGTAGATCGCCTGCTTGCCGCCGTTGGTCACCAGGATCTGGGACGGGTCGACCTCGTAGCCGGAGTCGCGCAGCGTCTTGGCGGCGATGGCGGACTTCAGCTCGGGCAGGCCGCCGGCCGGGGTGTAGCGGTGGTACTTGGGGTTCTTGCAGGCCTCCACGGCCGCCTCGACGATGTAGTCGGGGGTCGGGAAGTCGGGCTCGCCCGCGCCGAAACCGATCACCGGGCGGCCGGCGGCCTTGAGGGCCTTGGCCTTGGCGTCTACGGCGAGGGTGGCGGACTCGGAGATCGCACCGATCCGGGCGGAGACCCGACGCTCGGTGGGAGGGGTAGCAGCGCTCATGCGGCCATCGTCCCAGACCGTCTCGGCGGCGGGCACACAGGTTTCACGGAGCGGACAGGAACGGTCATTCCCGGTCGTACGCGCGCCCGTCGGCAGGCGGGCGCCGTTTCTGTTCGACGTAGGGGCCCATGACCACGTATGCTCACTCCTCGTTGGTCCGCACCGGCCGCGTCTCGCGATGCGGTAGGTTGGGTAACTGACAAAGGGTCGTAGCTCAATTGGTAGAGCACCGGTCTCCAAAACCGGCGGTTGGGGGTTCAAGTCCCTCCGGCCCTGCTACACACACCGCCAGGTGTTGTGCGCATGTACGTACTTCATTGCACCGCCGTGCGGCTCCACCCGGGCGCGGCACGGCCGACCCGGAATCAGGTGAGACATCGTGACGGACGCCGTAGGCTCCATCGACACGCCTGATGCCGACGACGAGACGGCAGAGTCGAAGAAGAAGTCCCGCAAGGGCGGGAAGCGCGGGAAGAAGGGCCCTCTGGGCCGCCTCGCACTCTTCTACCGCCAGATCGTCGCCGAGCTCCGCAAGGTCGTCTGGCCCACGCGCAGTCAGCTGTCGACGTACACCACTGTGGTGATCATCTTCGTTGTCATCATGATCGGCCTCGTCACCGTGATTGACTATGGCTTCCAGGAAGCAGTCAAGTACGTCTTCGGCTGACTTTTTGTTCCACCCCATCTGTATCGCAGGAAGAAGCAGCCACCGTGTCTGACGCGAACCTGAACGACGCCTTCGAGTCCGAGCCCGTCGAGGACGAGCTGGACATCGTCGAGGCCGCCGACGAGGACCGGGCCGACGCTGCTGACGACGCTGCGGACGAGGCCGCCACCGACGAGACCGTTGAGGACGAGCTCGCCGAGGACGAGGCCGACGCCGACGAGGTCGAGGAAGAGACCGAGGAGGAGGCCGAGGAGGCCGCTCCGGTCGACCCGGTCGCCGCGCTCCGCGAGGAGCTGCGCACCCTTCCCGGCGAGTGGTACGTCATCCACACCTACGCGGGCTACGAGAAGCGCGTGAAGGCCAACCTGGAGCAGCGCGCCGTCTCGCTCAACGTCGAGGACTTCATCTACCAGGCCGAGGTCCCCGAGGAAGAGATCGTCCAGATCAAGGGCGGCGAGCGGAAGAACGTCAAGCAGAACAAGCTCCCCGGCTACGTGCTCGTCCGCATGGACCTCACCAACGAGTCCTGGGGCGTCGTCCGCAACACCCCCGGCGTCACCGGCTTCGTGGGCAACGCCTACGACCCGTACCCGCTGACCCTGGACGAGATCGTCAAGATGCTCGCCCCGGAGGCCGAGGAGAAGGCCGCACGCGAGGCCGCCGAGGCCGAGGGCAAGCCGGCTCCGGCCCGCAAGCTGGAGGTCCAGGTCCTGGACTTCGAGGTCGGCGACTCGGTCACCGTCACCGACGGCCCCTTCGCCACCCTCCAGGCCACGATCAACGAGATCAACGCCGACTCGAAGAAGGTCAAGGGCCTCGTCGAGATCTTCGGCCGCGAGACCCCGGTCGAGCTCAGCTTCGACCAGATCCAGAAGAACTGATCCCACGGTTTTCCGACCAGGTCAGAGCGGCTGTCGCAGCCGCTCTGACCTGCTCGGTTTTCAGCCGCACCTGTATACCCGTTATCGTGGTGCGGTATGCCTCCATCCGGATGTCCGGATGGCGGGCTGAACACTCTCACTAGGACCCGGAGAGAGCAATGCCTCCCAAGAAGAAGAAGGTCACGGGGCTTATCAAGCTCCAGATCAACGCCGGTGCGGCCAACCCGGCCCCGCCGGTCGGCCCCGCGCTGGGTCAGCACGGCGTCAACATCATGGAATTCTGCAAGGCCTACAACGCCGCGACCGAGTCGCAGCGTGGCATGGTCGTGCCGGTGGAGATCACGGTCTACGAGGACCGTTCCTTCACCTTCATCACCAAGACCCCGCCGGCCGCGAAGCTGATCCTCAAGGCCGCTGGTGTGGACAAGGGCTCCGGCGAGCCCCACAAGACCAAGGTCGCCAAGCTCACGGCCGCCCAGGTCCGCGAGATCGCCTCGGTCAAGCTCCCCGACCTGAACGCCAACGACCTCGACGCCGCGTCGAAGATCATCGCCGGCACCGCCCGCTCCATGGGCATCACGGTCGAGGGCTGATCACCCCCCTTGTGATCCAGTGGTAGGACCAAGCGCTGGTCCGCACCACGACTCCACACCTGAACCAACAGGAGAAGAAGTGAAGCGCAGCAAGGCTCTCCGCGGCGCGGACGCCAAGGTCGACCGCGAGCGGAACTACGCTCCCCTCGAGGCCGTCCGTCTCGCCAAGGACACCGCCACCACGAAGTTCGACGGCACCGTCGAGGTCGCCTTCCGCCTGGGTGTCGACCCGCGCAAGGCCGACCAGATGGTCCGTGGCACCGTGAACCTCCCGCACGGCACCGGTAAGACCGCCCGGGTCCTGGTCTTCGCGACCGGTGACCGTGCCGAGGCCGCGATCGCCGCCGGCGCCGACATCGTCGGCTCCGACGAGCTCATCGACGAGATCTCCAAGGGCAACCGCCTGAACGAGTTCGACGCCGTGGTGGCCACCCCGGACCTCATGGGCAAGGTCGGCCGCCTCGGCCGCGTCCTCGGCCCGCGTGGTCTCATGCCGAACCCCAAGGTCGGCACCGTCACCCCCGATGTCGCCAAGGCTGTCAACGACATCAAGGGCGGCAAGATCGAGTTCCGCGTCGACAAGCACTCGAACCTGCACTTCATCATCGGCAAGGTCTCCTTCGACGAGACGAAGCTGGTCGAGAACTACGCCGCGGCCCTGGAGGAGATCCTCCGTCTGAAGCCGTCCGCCGCCAAGGGCCGCTACATCAAGAAGGCGACCCTGACGACGACGATGGGCCCCGGCATCCCGCTGGACTCCAACCGCACCCGCAACCTCCTCGTCGAGGAGGACCCGGCCGCGGTCTGAGCCCCATCGGCTCGCTGAAGTGGTCAGCCGGCCCCGCATCTCTCCGGAGGTGCGGGGCCGGCTCTTTGTTACGGTCCAGAAGATCGTGAAGAAGTGAAGAACGTGAACGACCAGGGGTGGGGAACCATGAGCAAGTCCGCATGGAAGCGCGCGGGCGTCGTCCTGACGGCCGCCGCCGTCGTGACGGGCCTCGCGGGCTGTCAGGACGACGGCGGGGGCGGGGGGAAGAAGAAGGCGGCGGCTCCGGCCCCCGCCGCGCCGCGGACGCAGACCCTCGGCGAGGCCACGAAGGTCATCCGGGCCGCGTACACGAAGACCGCCGGGGCCAAGTCCGCCAAGGTGAGGATGAGCATGAGCGTGACCGGTCTCGGGGCGGAGTCCGGCACCGCCGAGATGACCGGCG
The DNA here is from genome assembly GCF_009299385.1 of Streptomyces cinereoruber. Classification (NCBI taxonomy): domain Bacteria; kingdom Bacillati; phylum Actinomycetota; class Actinomycetes; order Kitasatosporales; family Streptomycetaceae; genus Streptomyces; species Streptomyces cinereoruber. The sequence continues at coordinate 4,532,648 of NZ_CP023693.1, forward strand.
TCCAGGGCTGGAACCCCGCGGTGATGGACATCACCATGAAGGGCTCCCTGTTCACCGCGGGCGACCCGGAGGCCCCCGAGCAGACCCGCATGATCGTCCTCGGCGACGTCACGTACCTGGACATGGGCACCGAGAAGGCCGCCGAGCGGGACGGCAAGCGCTGGATGAAGCTGGACATGAAGGCCGCCGCCGAGGCCTCCGACGACCCGACGGCGAAGCACCGGATGACCGGCGGCCTGGGGAACATGAACCAGGACCCGGCACAGCAGCTCGCCCTGCTGCTCGACTCCCCGGACCTCAAGCACGTGGGGGCCGAGAAGATCAACGGCATGGAGACGCAGCACTACAAGGGCACGCTCAGCTTCGAGCAGATGCTCAAGGCCAACAAGACGTCCGAGGTCCTCCCCGAGAAGGAGTACGACGCCCTCATCGCCGCCGTGAAGCTGGCCGGGCTCAAGGGCTACGACACCGAGGTCTGGGTCGACGAGGACGGCTACCCGGCCCGCATGGACGTCGACATGAACATGGGCATCGGCTCGATGGAGCTCCGCGCCGACTACAGCGACTACGGCGCCGCGACCACCGTCAAGGCCCCGCCCGCCGAGGACACCTTCGACCTCCTCGGGATGCTGGAGGAGCTGGAAGGACTGGAGGGGCTGGAGGGCTTGGAGGGCCTGGAGGAGCCGACGGAGGGCTGATTTGCCCCTGGCCGACCCGGTCACGTACTCTTCCACAGAAGCCAAAGACCGCTGGTCGTCTCTGTGCCCGCTCGGGCGCGGTGGCCGAAGGATTCGCTGAGAGATGCGAACGACCCGCGCAGGTGACTGTGGAGAGTTCCCGATTCCTCGTGAAACGGTCGAGCTGTGCCCCGTGCGCCTGCGCCCGGGGCGTTTTTGTTGTTCAGCCCCTTCCGAGCGGTCCCATCACCCGGAAGGAGGCCGACGCTTATGGCAAGGCCCGACAAGGCTGCCTCGGTGGCCGAGCTGGAGGACCAGTTCCGCAGCTCGAACGCCGCTGTGCTGACCGAGTACCGGGGTCTCACCGTCGCGCAGCTCAAGACGCTGCGTCGTTCGCTCGGTGAGAACGCCCAGTACGCCGTGGTGAAGAACACGCTGACCAAGATTGCGGCCAACCAGGCCGGGATCACCGCGCTGGACGAGCACTTCGCTGGTCCGACCGCGGTCGCCTTCGTCACCGGTGACCCGGTGGAGTCGGCGAAGGCCCTGCGTGACTTCGCCAAGGAGAACCCGAACCTCATCATCAAGGGCGGTGTCCTTGACGGTAAGGCACTCTCCGCCGATGAGATCAAGAAGCTCGCGGACCTCGAGTCCCGCGAGGTTCTGCTCAGCAAGCTGGCCGGCGCGTTCAAGGGCAAGCAGTCCCAGGCTGCCTCGCTCTTCCAGGCGCTGCCGTCGAAGTTCGTCCGCACCGCGGAGGCGCTTCGCGTCAAGCTCGCCGAGCAGGGCGGTGCCGAGTAACTCGGCTCGCGCATTGACCGGCTCCCGCTAGGGGGACGGTCGCAGCGGGCCGACAGTACGCCCGCCTCTACATACATCCGGCACCTGCCGAATTAGTGGAAGGATCGCCCATCATGGCGAAGCTCTCTCAGGACGACCTCCTCGCCCAGTTCGAGGAGATGACCCTCATCGAGCTCTCCGAGTTCGTGAAGGCCTTCGAGGAGAAGTTCGACGTCACCGCCGCCGCGGCCGTCGCCGCCGTCGCCCCGGCCGGTGCCGGTGGTGGCGAGGCCGCCGCCGCCGAGGAGCAGGACGAGTTCGACGTCATCCTCGAGGGTGCCGGCGACAAGAAGATCCAGGTCATCAAGGTCGTGCGCGAGCTCACCTCCCTGGGCCTCAAGGAGGCCAAGGACCTCGTCGACGGCACCCCGAAGCCGGTCCTCGAGAAGGTCGCGAAGGAGGCCGCTGACAAGGCCGCCGAGGCCCTCAAGGCCGCCGGTGCCTCCGTCACGGTCAAGTAAGGCCGTTTCGGTTCGCTGAGCCGACTCTCGCCCCCGTGTAACGCGGGAGCCCCGAAGGGCGATCATCCACATGGGTGGTCGCCTTTCGGCGTTCCCGGGTACGGGCGTGGCGGGCGTCCGGAGGGGCGCCGGAAGCGGAGTATGGTGATCTTCGCCGTGCGCCCCGCGGGACGGGGCCCCTTGACGAACCGCACGCAGCGCGCAATTCTCAGGACGCGTCGTCACAACGATCCGTATCCGAGGCATGGATCGACGGCGGAACGGGCAGTATCGAGGTGCGCCGCACGGCGCGAGGTAGCGCGGAGTTGAGAGCAACGAGGGTCGCGAAGAACTCGCCCTGGACATCAGTGAGCCAAGTGGCTACACTGACCCTTTGCGCTGCCTGTTAGCTGCCTCCTGCCCGTCACCAGGGGCATACCTTCGCATCCGCTTCATCGGCCGACCCCTTCTGACCTGGCCTTTCGGTCATCTCAGGAAACGTCTGCCCTGGAGCTCTGCTGGGGACCGGTACGCGCGTAGTGAGTCCGAGCCCTCGGAAGGACCCCCTCTTGGCCGCCTCGCGCAACGCCTCGACCAATACGAACAACGGCGCAAGCACCGCCCCGCTGCGCATCTCCTTTGCAAAGATCAAGGAGCCCCTCGAGGTTCCGAACCTCCTCGCGCTGCAGACCGAGAGCTTTGACTGGCTGCTCGGCAACGCCGCCTGGAAGGCTCGCGTCGAGGCTGCCCTTGAGTCGGGACAGGACGTCCCCACGAAGTCCGGTCTGGAGGAGATCTTCGAGGAGATCTCCCCGATCGAGGACTTCTCCGGGTCGATGTCGCTGACCTTCCGCGACCACCGCTTCGAGCCGCCGAAGAACTCGATCGACGAGTGCAAGGACCGTGACTTCACGTACGGCGCCCCGCTCTTCGTCACCGCCGAGTTCACCAACAACGAGACCGGCGAGATCAAGTCCCAGACGGTCTTCATGGGCGACTTCCCGCTCATGACCAACAAGGGCACCTTCGTCATCAACGGCACCGAGCGTGTCGTGGTGTCGCAGCTGGTCCGCTCCCCGGGCGTCTACTTCGACTCGTCGATCGACAAGACCTCCGACAAGGACATCTTCTCCGCCAAGATCATCCCGTCCCGGGGTGCCTGGCTGGAGATGGAGATCGACAAGCGCGACCTGGTCGGCGTCCGCATCGACCGCAAGCGCAAGCAGTCCGTCACCGTCCTCCTGAAGGCCCTCGGCTGGACCACCGAGCAGATCCTCCAGGAGTTCGGCGAGTACGAGTCCATGCGCGCCACCCTGGAGAAGGACCACACCCAGGGCCAGGACGACGCGCTGCTCGACATCTACCGCAAGCTCCGTCCGGGCGAGCCGCCGACCCGTGAGGCCGCTCAGACGCTGCTCGAGAACCTCTACTTCAACCCGAAGCGCTACGACCTCGCGAAGGTCGGCCGCTACAAGGTGAACAAGAAGCTCGGCGCGGACGAGCCGCTGGACGCCGGCGTCCTCACCACGGATGACATCATCGCCACGATCAAGTACCTCGTGAAGCTCCACGCGGGCGAGACCGAGACGATCGGCGAGAACGGCAACGAGATCGTCGTCGAGACCGACGACATCGACCACTTCGGCAACCGCCGCCTGCGCAACGTCGGCGAGCTGATCCAGAACCAGGTCCGTACGGGTCTCGCCCGTATGGAGCGCGTCGTGCGCGAGCGCATGACCACCCAGGACGTCGAGGCGATCACGCCGCAGACCCTGATCAACATCCGGCCGGTCGTCGCCTCCATCAAGGAGTTCTTCGGCACCAGCCAGCTGTCGCAGTTCATGGACCAGAACAACCCGCTGTCGGGTCTGACGCACAAGCGTCGTCTCTCGGCGCTGGGTCCCGGCGGTCTGTCCCGTGAGCGGGCCGGCTTCGAGGTCCGAGACGTGCACCCGTCCCACTACGGACGCATGTGCCCGATCGAGACCCCCGAAGGCCCGAACATCGGTCTGATCGGTTCGCTCGCCTCGTACGGCCGCGTCAACGCGTTCGGCTTCATCGAGACGCCGTACCGCAAGGTCGTCGACGGCCAGGTCACCGACGAGGTCGACTACGTCACCGCCGACGAGGAGGACCGCTTCGTCATCGCGCAGGCCAACGCCGCGCTCGACGACGAGCTGCGCTTCTCCGAGAACCGCGTCCTGGTCCGCAAGCGCGGCGGCGAGGTCGACTACGTCGAGCCGTCGGACGTGGACTACATGGACGTCTCGCCGCGCCAGATGGTGTCGGTCGCGACCGCCATGATCCCCTTCCTGGAGCACGACGACGCCAACCGTGCCCTCATGGGCGCGAACATGATGCGTCAGGCGGTGCCCCTGATTAAGTCGGAGGCCCCGCTCGTCGGCACCGGCATGGAGTACCGCTGCGCCACCGACGCCGGCGACGTGCTCAAGGCCGAGAAGGACGGTGTCGTCCAGGAGCTGTCGGCCGACTACATCACGGTCGCCAACGACGACGGCACGTACATCACGTACCGCCTGCACAAGTTCTCCCGCTCGAACCAGGGCACCTCGGTGAACCAGAAGGTCGTCGTGGACGAGGGCGACCGCGTCATCGAGGGCCAGGTCCTCGCCGACGGTCCCGCCACCGAAGACGGCGAGATGGCGCTCGGCAAGAACCTGCTCGTGGCGTTCATGCCGTGGGAGGGCCACAACTACGAGGACGCGATCATCCTGTCGCAGCGCCTCGTGCAGGACGACGTCCTCTCCTCGATCCACATCGAGGAGCACGAGGTCGACGCCCGTGACACCAAGCTGGGCCCCGAGGAGATCACCCGGGACATCCCGAACGTCTCCGAGGAGGTCCTCGCCGACCTCGACGAGCGCGGCATCATCCGCATCGGTGCCGAGGTCGTCGCCGGCGACATCCTGGTCGGCAAGGTCACGCCCAAGGGCGAGACCGAGCTGACCCCGGAGGAGCGCCTGCTCCGCGCGATCTTCGGCGAGAAGGCCCGCGAGGTCCGCGACACCTCCCTGAAGGTGCCCCACGGCGAGATCGGCAAGATCATCGGCGTGCGCGTCTTCGACCGCGAGGAGGGCGACGAGCTTCCCCCGGGCGTGAACCAGCTGGTCCGCGTCTACGTCGCCCAGAAGCGCAAGATCACCGACGGTGACAAGCTCGCCGGCCGTCACGGCAACAAGGGCGTCATCTCGAAGATCCTGCCGATCGAGGACATGCCGTTCCTGGAGGACGGCACCCCGGTCGACATCATCCTCAACCCGCTCGGCGTCCCGTCCCGAATGAACCCGGGACAGGTCCTGGAGATCCACCTCGGCTGGCTCGCCAGCCGCGGCTGGGACGTCTCCGGCCTCGCGGACGAGTGGGCGCAGCGCCTCCAGGCCATCGGCGCCGACCAGGTCGCCCCCGGCACCAACGTCGCGACCCCGGTCTTCGACGGTGCGCGCGAGGACGAGCTCGCGGGCCTGCTCAACCACACCATCCCGAACCGCGACGGCGAGCGCATGGTGCTCCCGACCGGCAAGGCGAGGCTGTTCGACGGCCGCTCCGGCGAGCCGTTCCCGGACCCGATCTCCGTCGGGTACATGTACATCCTCAAGCTCCACCACCTGGTCGACGACAAGCTCCACGCGCGTTCGACCGGCCCGTACTCGATGATCACCCAGCAGCCGCTGGGTGGTAAGGCCCAGTTCGGTGGCCAGCGCTTCGGTGAGATGGAGGTGTGGGCGCTGGAGGCATACGGCGCCGCGTACGCCCTCCAGGAGCTGCTGACGATCAAGTCCGACGACGTGACCGGCCGCGTGAAGGTCTACGAGGCCATCGTCAAGGGCGAGAACATCCCTGAGCCCGGCATCCCCGAGTCCTTCAAGGTGCTCATCAAGGAGATGCAGTCCCTGTGCCTCAACGTGGAGGTGCTGTCCTCGGACGGCATGTCCATCGAGATGCGCGACACCGACGAGGACGTCTTCCGCGCAGCGGAGGAGCTCGGCATCGACCTGTCCCGGCGCGAGCCGAGCAGCGTCGAAGAGGTCTGACGGGAGTCCGGCCGGGGGGACCCTTCACGGTCCCCCCGCCGGCCCCAGGACCCCCGTATCAGACCCACAGCCTTACAACCCTGAGAGGGATTGACGCATAGTGCTCGACGTCAACTTCTTCGACGAGCTCCGGATCGGTCTGGCCACCGCTGACGACATCCGTCAGTGGAGCCACGGCGAGGTCAAGAAGCCGGAGACCATCAACTACCGCACGCTCAAGCCCGAGAAGGACGGACTCTTCTGCGAGAAGATCTTCGGTCCGACCCGGGACTGGGAGTGCTACTGCGGCAAGTACAAGCGCGTCCGCTTCAAGGGCATCATCTGCGAGCGGTGTGGCGTCGAGGTCACCCGCGCCAAGGTGCGCCGCGAGCGGATGGGCCACATCGAGCTCGCCGCCCCCGTCACCCACATCTGGTACTTCAAGGGCGTCCCGTCGCGCCTCGGGTACCTGCTCGACCTCGCCCCGAAGGACCTGGAGAAGGTCATCTACTTCGCGGCGTACATGATCACGTACGTCGACGACGAGCGCCGTACGCGTGACCTGCCCTCCCTGGAGGCGCACGTCTCCGTCGAGCGCCAGCAGATCGAGAACCGTCGCGACTCCGACCTGGAGGCCCGCGCCAAGAAGCTCGAGAACGACCTCGCCGAGCTGGAGGCCGAGGGCGCCAAGGCCGACGTGCGCCGCAAGGTGCGCGAGGGTGCCGAGCGCGAGATGAAGCAGCTGCGCGACCGCGCGCAGCGCGAGATCGACCGTCTGGACGAGGTCTGGTCGCGCTTCAAGAACCTCAAGGTCCAGGACCTGGAGGGCGACGAGCTCCTCTACCGCGAGCTGCGTGACCGCTTCGGCACGTACTTCGACGGCTCGATGGGTGCCGCGGCGCTGCAGAAGCGCCTGGAGTCCTTCGACCTGGAGGAGGAGGCCGAGCGCCTCCGCGAGATCATCCGCACCGGCAAGGGCCAGAAGAAGACCCGTGCGCTCAAGCGCCTCAAGGTCGTCTCCGCGTTCCTGCAGACCGCGAACAGCCCCAAGGGCATGGTTCTCGACTGCGTGCCGGTCATCCCGCCGGACCTGCGTCCGATGGTGCAGCTGGACGGTGGCCGCTTCGCGACCTCCGACCTGAACGACCTGTACCGCCGCGTGATCAACCGCAACAACCGCCTGAAGCGGCTTCTCGACCTCGGCGCGCCCGAGATCATCGTGAACAACGAGAAGCGCATGCTCCAGGAGGCCGTGGACGCGCTCTTCGACAACGGCCGTCGTGGTCGCCCGGTGACGGGCCCCGGCAACCGTCCGCTGAAGTCGCTGTCCGACATGCTCAAGGGCAAGCAGGGTCGTTTCCGTCAGAACCTGCTCGGCAAGCGAGTCGACTACTCGGCCCGTTCCGTCATCGTCGTCGGCCCGCAGCTCAAGCTGCACCAGTGCGGTCTGCCGAAGGCCATGGCCCTGGAGCTCTTCAAGCCGTTCGTGATGAAGCGCCTGGTGGACCTGAACCACGCGCAGAACATCAAGTCGGCCAAGCGCATGGTCGAGCGCGGCCGCACGGTCGTGTACGACGTCCTCGAAGAGGTCATCGCCGAGCACCCGGTCCTGCTGAACCGTGCGCCCACGCTGCACCGCCTCGGCATCCAGGCCTTCGAGCCGCAGCTGGTCGAGGGCAAGGCCATCCAGATCCACCCGCTCGTCTGCACCGCGTTCAACGCGGACTTCGACGGTGACCAGATGGCCGTCCACCTGCCGCTCTCCGCGGAGGCGCAGGCAGAGGCCCGCATCCTGATGCTGTCCTCGAACAACATCCTCAAGCCGGCCGACGGCCGCCCGGTCACGATGCCGACCCAGGACATGGTCCTCGGTCTGTTCTTCCTGACCACCGACGGCGACCTCCGTGACACCAAGGGCGAGGGCCGCGCGTTCGGCTCCACGGCCGAGGCGATCATGGCGTTCGACGCCGGTGAGCTCGCGCTGCAGTCGCCGATCGACATCCGCTTCCCGGTGGGCACCATCCCGCCGCGCGGCTGGACCCCGCCGGCGCGCGAGGAGGGCGAGCCCGAGTGGCAGCAGGGGGACTCGTTCCGCCTGCGCACCACCCTGGGCCGCGCGCTCTTCAACGAGCTGCTGCCCGAGGACTACCCGTTCGTCGACTACTCGGTGGGCAAGAAGCAGCTCTCCGAGATCGTCAACGACCTGGCCGAGCGCTACCCCAAGGTCATCGTGGCGGCGACGCTCGACAACCTGAAGGCGTCGGGCTTCTACTGGGCGACCCGCTCCGGCGTCACCGTGGCCATCTCCGACGTCGTCGTCCCCGAGGCGAAGAAGGAGATCGTCGCCGGGTACGAGGCGCAGGACGAGAAGGTCCAGAAGCAGTACGAGCGCGGTCTGATCACCAAGGAAGAGCGCACGCAGGAGCTCATCGCGATCTGGACCAAGGCGACCAACGAGGTCGCCGAGGCGATGAACGCGAACTTCCCCAAGACCAACCCCATCTTCATGATGGTCGACTCGGGTGCCCGAGGAAACATGATGCAGATGCGGCAGATCGCGGGTATGCGCGGTCTGGTGTCGAACGCGAAGAACGAGACCATCCCGCGTCCCATCAAGGCGTCCTTCCGCGAGGGCCTCTCCGTCCTCGAGTACTTCATCTCGACGCACGGTGCCCGTAAGGGTCTCGCCGACACCGCCCTGCGTACCGCCGACTCGGGTTACCTGACCCGTCGTCTGGTGGACGTCTCGCAGGACGTCATCATCCGCGAGGAGGACTGCGGCACCGAGCGCGGTCTGAAGCTGCGGATCGCGGCGAAGGACGAGACGGGTGTCCTGCGCAAGACCGAGGACGTCGAGACCTCCGTGTACGCGCGGATGCTCGCCGAGGACGTCGTCGTGGACGGCAAGGTCATCGCGCCGGCCAACGTCGACCTGGGCGACGTGCTCATCGACGCCCTGGTCAACGCGGGCGTCGAGGAGGTCAAGACCCGTTCGGTCCTGACCTGTGAGTCCGCCGTCGGCACCTGTGCGTTCTGCTACGGCCGTTCGCTCGCCACCGGCAAGCTGGTCGACATCGGCGAGGCGGTCGGCATCATCGCCGCCCAGTCCATCGGTGAGCCCGGTACCCAGCTGACGATGCGTACCTTCCACACCGGTGGTGTGGCCGGTGACGACATCACCCAGGGTCTGCCCCGTGTCGTCGAGCTCTTCGAGGCCCGGCAGCCGAAGGGTGTCGCACCGATCTCGGAGGCGGCCGGCCGCGTCCGCATCGAGGAGACCGAGAAGACCAAGAAGATCGTCGTCACCCCGGACGACGGCAGCGACGAGACGGCGTTCCCGATCTCGAAGCGCGCCCGTCTGCTCGTGGGCGAGGGCGACCACGTCGAGGTGGGCCAGAAGCTCACCGTGGGTGCCACCAACCCGCACGACGTGCTCCGGATCCTCGGTCAGCGCGCGGTCCAGGTCCACCTGGTCGGCGAGGTCCAGAAGGTCTACAACTCGCAGGGCGTGTCGATCCACGACAAGCACATCGAGATCATCATCCGGCAGATGCTGCGCCGCGTGACGATCATCGAGTCCGGCGACGCGGAGCTGCTGCCGGGCGAGCTGGTCGAGCGGTCGAAGTTCGAGACCGAGAACCGTCGTGTGGTCACCGAGGGCGGTCACCCCGCCTCCGGCCGTCCGCAGCTGATGGGCATCACCAAGGCCTCGCTGGCGACGGAGTCCTGGCTGTCGGCCGCCTCCTTCCAGGAGACGACCCGAGTGCTGACGGACGCGGCGATCAACGCCAAGTCCGACAGCCTCATCGGCCTCAAGGAGAACGTCATCATCGGTAAGCTCATCCCGGCCGGTACGGGTCTGTCCCGCTACCGCAACATCCGGGTCGAGCCGACCGAGGAGGCCAAGGCCGCGATGTACTCGGCCGTCGGCTACGACGACATCGACTACTCGCCGTTCGGCTCGGGCTCCGGCCAGGCCGTGCCGCTGGAGGACTACGACTACGGTCCGTACAACCAGTAGGCGGGTCGCTTGACGCCCGAGGGCGGTCATCCCGATCACGGGGTGGCCGCCCTCGGCGGTTTCCGGCCGCTTCGGCAGGTCGGAGCCCCGCGCCCTCGGAGCCCGCGTCCACGGCTCCTGCACGGCCGCGGCGGCATGGCCGGCAAGCGGTACCTGCTCGGCCTCACCGTCGACCGGCCCGAGGACCTGAACCGCCTGCCCGAAGCCGCGTCGTAAGCGGTCGAGCCCACCGGGGCCCGACTTCACAGGACTGCGCTTCCTGCCGCACGAGGAGCTTGCCGGCCTTGCGTACGGCTGCGAACCGACCGCCGGCGACCTCGCCTTCGCGCGCCGCTTCGTCGACTGCCACACCCTCGATCACGGCGTCCAGCACGTCGACGCCCGTCCCACCCCCGACGGCGGGCTGCTCCTTGCCGAACTGGAGGGCCCCGACCCGCACTTCTCCCTCATTCAAGGTCACGGGCTCGCAGATAGTCCGTGACCAGGCGCTCCGGCAACCTGCCCCGCTCGTTGACGGCACGCCCCCGGGCCTTGGCCCATGCCCGGACCGCAGACGCCTGGATGTTGCTGGAGGCCTGCTGCTGGTGGGGCACGGAGGTCTGCCCCGACGGCACGGGGCCCGGCCGCTCCGGGGGAGCGAGCGTCCCCTCCGGGCCGTGGTCTCCGGGCGGCCCCTCCTCGCCGGCCGACTCGATGGCGGTGGCCAGCGCGCGCAGACGGGCGGCGATCAGCGAGGGCGGCGCCGTGATGACATGACCGCCGCCTCGTCGTTCCACTCCGGAGAGGAACGGGGTCTCCAGGAAGGCGAGGGCGGCCCCGGTCTCGTCCGGGTCCAGAGGTGTTCCCAGAGTCTTCCTGGTCTCCCGCCAGATGTCGTTGATGCCCAGCGCGCCGGTGGTGTGCCTGACCTCGACGGGATCGTTCCCGCTCTTCCACAGCGTGTGCACCACCAGGCCCAGGGTCTCCTGCCTCCGCTCCGCCGCCCTCCAGGTGCGTTCCAGCGCGTCCGCTTCTCCCCGGATGACGAGTGCGGCGAGCTCGCGCGGCGCGAGCGGCGTACGGGCGTGCCGCACGAGGGCGTCGGCGAGCTCGCGCGCGGTGAGCAGGGCCACTTTCTCGCTCGCGGCCTCCTGCACGAGCCTGGCGTCGAACCCAGGGCCGACCAGCACGGTCCCCTGCGCCGTGTGGCGGGTGCGGTGCTCACCCAGTCTCCGGAACCTGACGTCCTGATCGGTCACAAGTCCGGCGCCGTCGGTCTTGGCCTCCACGGCGATCCGGTACCTCTCGGTCGGCGATCGCCACAGCTCGACGACCGCATCCGTCCTCTTGGGCCCGCTGTGGGTCTCGACATCGACGCCGAGGACACGAAAGGCAGCCGCGACGGCTCGTTCGAAGCGTCGGTAGTCGGAGCTGTCGACGGCTGCCCGGACGACCTCGGCGGCCAGCGATCCGACGTTGTGCGCGGGGTCCCCACCGGCCGCGGCAGGTGCCGGCGTTCCGGGGACTCCCGGGGTGGCCGCGGCGTCGACGTGTGCCACCGGGCCGGGGTTCGTCGGCCTGAGCAGTGGCAACGTGCGGACCAGCGCGGCACCCAACTCCGTTCGCCGGACGGTGAGGCCGATCCGCTCGGCCAGGCCGGTCTCGAGGAACAGGGCGACGCGGCGCGTGACGTCCTGGTGTGTGAGCGGGATGTCGGGATACCGCTCCGCCAGGACGAGGGCGAGCGCGGACGAGGGCGCGCTGTTCTCCAGCGCGTCGAGCGTTTCCCCCAGCAGGGCGACGTGGAGGTGCAGCAGACGGACAAGATCCACGGGCTCGTCGGACTCCAGGCAGCTGGTCGCGTACTCCGTGGCGGCGAACGTGTCGGTGCCCACCTGGGTCAGGAGGCCGAGCGAGCGCAGCGTGCTCAGTGTCTGCTCCGCGGAGGATTCCAGGACGCCGAATTCCTCGACGCAGAATGCCTTGAAGTCGGCTCGGGTGATGTCCGGCACCGCCGCGTTGACGAGGCGGGCCAGCACGTCCATCCGCACACCCCCTGCGATGTAGCCCAGCAGGCGCTTTCTCGAGCGCAGCGCGGCCTGGTCCATGCCGCTCAGGGCCGGGGCCAGCGAGGCCGGGAGCGGGGGGAGTTCCACGAGCTCCGGCGCGGGAGGGCGCCGGTGCGGGAGCCGGTCCCGATCGGCGGTCTCCAAGCGCTCCAGGAACTCCCGTCCGCGTTCCGTCGCGACGATCCTGCCGTTGGTCCAGTACTCGACGAGTCCGGCCGCGCGCAGCCAGTACACGCGTCGGCGGACTTGGTCGAGGGAGTTCCACGACAGGCCGTATTCCGTCCCCGCGACCTTGTTCAGCTCGGTGTGGTTGATGCCGTCTCCCACCTCGGCGAGTGCCTCCCCCATGAACCTGACGTTCGCGTGGAGAACGGCGATGAGATGGAGCTCGTCCCCGGAATCGAGGAAGTGCCGGGCCGCACGCGTGAGTGTCGGACGGGGAGGGCGGCCTTCTCGTGTCAGCAGTCCGCAGGATCCGAGTGCGTGCGCCGCGTTCCGCAGCGGGACCGACCTCTCGGAGCCGGGCCAGGTGAACGGACGGTCGATCGTTCCGTCTTCCAGGATGCTCAGCAGGAGGGCGCGGAGGTTCCCGATGATCTCCTGAGGGGTGCCGGGAACGTAGGGCGAGGCACTGGCTCGCGTCAGCCATGGGAGCGGTGTCGGGAACCCTGTAGCTGCTCGCTGCTCTGATGAATCCATGACTCCTCTTCGTGATGGACGGGATTCGAGAGGCGATGATCCCCGACTGCGTCACGTTTTGGAGTGCATGGATTGCTCTGGGTGACCGAGTTCAGTCTTTCGGGGCCGTTGAGCCTTCGGGTTCCGTGTGGTTGCTGCCGACCGGGGGCGGGAGCGCGTGGGCATTTGTTTTGACCGGAGTCCGTGCGATAGGTACGCTCAGACCTTGTGCCTGGGGTGTGCCCGGGCTTGTGCGCGTGTCTACAGCCGCTGTACGAGTCCGAGACCGGCCACCGTGATCCGCGCCGTTCTTTCCGCTTCCGGCGGGGGTCCGCAGGATTCGACACACCCGACCGCGTGGGTCGGTGAATGTTCCAGGTTAGTTTTACCGACGGCACACAGAAACCGGAGAAGTAGTGCCTACGATCCAGCAGCTGGTCCGCAAGGGCCGGCAGGACAAGGTCGAGAAGAACAAGACGCCCGCACTCGAGGGTTCCCCTCAGCGTCGCGGCGTCTGCACGCGTGTGTTCACGACCACCCCGAAGAAGCCGAACTCGGCCCTCCGCAAGGTCGCGCGTGTGCGTCTGACCTCGGGCATCGAGGTCACGGCCTACATCCCGGGTGAGGGTCACAACCTGCAGGAGCACTCCATCGTGCTCGTGCGCGGTGGCCGTGTGAAGGACCTGCCGGGTGTTCGCTACAAGATCATCCGCGGTTCCCTCGACACGCAGGGCGTCAAGAACCGTAAGCAGGCTCGCAGCCGCTACGGCGCCAAGAAGGAGAAGTAAGAATGCCTCGTAAGGGCCCCGCCCCGAAGCGCCCGGTCATCATCGACCCGGTCTACAGCTCTCCTCTTGTCACCTCGCTGATCAACAAGATCCTGCTGGACGGCAAGCGTTCCACCGCCGAGCGCATCGTGTACGGCGCCATGGAGGGTCTTCGCGAGAAGACCGGCCAGGACCCGGTCATCACGCTGAAGCGCGCGCTGGAGAACGTCAAGCCGGCCCTCGAGGTCAAGTCCCGCCGTGTCGGTGGCGCCACCTACCAGGTGCCGATCGAGGTCAAGCCGGGCCGCGCGTCCACGCTCGCCCTCCGCTGGCTCGTCGGTTACTCCCGCGCCCGTCGCGAGAAGACGATGACCGAGCGCCTCATGAACGAGCTCCTCGACGCCTCGAACGGCCTCGGTGCTGCCGTCAAGAAGCGTGAGGACACGCACAAGATGGCCGAGTCCAACAAGGCCTTCGCGCACTACCGCTGGTAGTCGCAACCCACATCGAGACCGAGAGAAGACTGAGCCGATATGGCTACCACTTCGCTTGACCTTGCCAAGGTGCGCAACATCGGCATCATGGCTCACATCGACGCGGGCAAGACGACCACCACCGAGCGGATCCTGTTCTACACCGGTGTCTCGTACAAGATCGGTGAAGTCCACGACGGCGCTGCCACGATGGACTGGATGGAGCAGGAGCAGGAGCGCGGCATCACGATCACGTCCGCCGCGACGACCTGCCACTGGCCGCTCGAGAATGTCGATCACACGATCAACATCATCGACACGCCGGGCCACGTCGACTTCACCGTCGAGGTGGAGCGTTCGCTGCGCGTGCTCGACGGTGCTGTCACCGTGTTCGACGGTGTGGCCGGCGTCGAGCCCCAGTCCGAGACCGTCTGGCGTCAGGCGGACCGCTACGGCGTTCCGCGTATCTGCTTCGTCAACAAGCTCGACCGCACCGGCGCCGACTTCCTGCGCTGCGTCGACATGATCGTGGGCCGCCTCGGCGCCACCCCGATCGTCATGCAGCTCCCGATCGGTGCCGAGGCCGACTTCCAGGGCGTCGTCGACCTGGTCCGCATGAAGGCGCTCGTCTGGTCCGCCGAGGCCAGCAAGGGCGAGATGTACGACGTCGTCGACATCCCGGCCGAGCTGACCGAGCTGGCCGACGAGTACCGCGCCAAGCTGGTCGAGACCGTCGCGGAGAACGACGAGGAGCTCATGGAGCTCTTCCTCGAGGGCGTCGAGCCCACCGAGGAGCAGCTGTACGCGGCTGTCCGTCGCATCACCATCGCCTCCGGCAAGGGCGGCGAGACCACGGTCACCCCCGTGTTCTGCGGCACCGCCTTCAAGAACAAGGGCGTCCAGCCCCTGCTCGACGCGGTCGTGCGCTACCTCCCCTCGCCCCTGGACGTCGAGGCCATCGAGGGCCAGGACGTCAAGGACCCCGAGGTCGTCGTCCGGCGCAAGCCGTCCGACGAGGAGCCGCTGTCGGCGCTCGCGTTCAAGATCGCGAGCGACCCGCACCTCGGCAAGCTCACCTTCGTCCGGATCTACTCCGGTCGCCTGGAGGCCGGCACCGCGGTGCTGAACTCCGTCAAGGGCAAGAAGGAGCGCATCGGCAAGATCTACCGCATGCACGCGAACAAGCGTGAGGAGATCGACTCGGTGGGCGCCGGCGACATCGTCGCCGTCATGGGCCTCAAGCAGACCACCACCGGTGAGACGCTGTGCGACGAGAAGAACCCGGTCATCCTGGAGTCCATGGACTTCCCGGCGCCGGTCATCCAGGTCGCCATCGAGCCCAAGTCCAAGGGTGACCAGGAGAAGCTGGGTGTCGCCATCCAGCGTCTCGCGGAGGAGGACCCCTCCTTCCAGGTCCACTCGGACGAGGAGACCGGCCAGACCATCATCGGTGGCATGGGCGAGCTCCACCTCGACATCCTCGTCGACCGCATGCGTCGCGAGTTCAAGGTCGAGGCGAACGTCGGCAAGCCGCAGGTCGCGTACCGCGAGACGATCCGCAAGACCGTCGAGCGCGTGGACTACACCCACAAGAAGCAGACCGGTGGTACCGGTCAGTTCGCCAAGGTGCAGATCGCGATCGAGCCCATCGAGGGTGGCGACGCCTCCTACGAGTTCGTGAACAAGGTCACCGGTGGCCGCATCCCGAAGGAGTACATCCCTTCGGTCGACGCGGGTGCGCAGGAGGCCATGCAGTTCGGCATCCTGGCCGGCTACGAGATGACCGGCGTCCGCGTCATTCTTCTCGACGGTGGCTACCACGAGGTCGACTCCTCCGAGCTCGCGTTCAAGATCGCCGGTTCGCAGGCCTTCAAGGAGGCCGCGCGGAAGGCTTCGCCGGTCATCCTCGAGCCCATGATGTCCGTCGAGGTCACCACGCCCGAGGACTACATGGGTGAGGTCATCGGCGACATCAACTCCCGCCGTGGCCAGATCCAGGCCATGGAGGAGCGCAGCGGCGCTCGCGTCGTGAAGGGCCTCGTGCCCCTTTCGGAGATGTTCGGCTACGTCGGAGACCTCCGCAGCAAGACCTCGGGTCGCGCAAGCTACTCGATGCAGTTCGACTCCTACGCCGAGGTTCCGCGGAACGTCGCCGAGGAGATCATCGCGAAGGCCAAGGGCGAGTAACTCTTCCGAGTCCACGCTTTAGGCTTGACCCAGTCACCGGGGCCCGGTCCCCGAAACCCGAGGAATCGGACCCCGGTTGACTGGCATCCCAGCAAAGATCACCTGGCGCCGATGAAGCAAGGCGTTCAGAACCACTCCAGGAGGACCCCAGTGGCGAAGGCGAAGTTCGAGCGGACTAAGCCGCACGTCAACATCGGCACCATCGGTCACATCGACCACGGTAAGACGACCCTCACGGCCGCCATTACCAAGGTGCTGCACGACGCGTACCCGGACCTGAACGAGGCCTCGGCCTTCGACCAGATCGACAAGGCTCCCGAGGAGCGCCAGCGCGGTATCACGATCTCGATCGCGCACGTCGAGTACCAGACCGAGTCGCGTCACTACGCCCACGTCGACTGCCCCGGTCACGCGGACTACATCAAGAACATGATCACGGGTGCCGCGCAGATGGACGGCGCCATCCTCGTGGTCGCCGCCACCGACGGCCCGATGCCGCAGACCAAGGAGCACGTGCTCCTGGCCCGCCAGGTCGGCGTTCCGTACATCGTCGTCGCCCTGAACAAGGCCGACATGGTGGACGACGAGGAGATCCTGGAGCTCGTCGAGCTCGAGGTCCGTGAGCTCCTCTCCGAGTACGAGTTCCCGGGCGACGACCTGCCGGTCGTCCGCGTCTCGGCGCTCAAGGCGCTCGAGGGCGACAAGGAGTGGGGCGAGAAGCTCCTCGGCCTCATGCACGCCGTGGACGAGTCCATCCCGCAGCCCGAGCGTGACGTCGACAAGCCGTTCCTGATGCCGATCGAGGACGTCTTCACGATCACCGGTCGTGGCACCGTCGTCACCGGTCGTATCGAGCGTGGTGTCCTCAAGGTCAACGAGACCGTCGACATCATCGGCATCAAGACCGAGAAGACCACCACCACGGTCACCGGCATCGAGATGTTCCGCAAGCTGCTCGACGAGGGCCAGGCCGGTGAGAACGTCGGTCTGCTCCTCCGTGGCATCAAGCGCGAGGACGTCGAGCGCGGCCAGGTCATCATCAAGCCCGGCTCGGTCACCCCGCACACCAAGTTCGAGGCCCAGGCCTACATCCTGTCGAAGGACGAGGGTGGCCGTCACACCCCGTTCTTCAACAACTACCGCCCGCAGTTCTACTTCCGTACCACGGACGTGACCGGCGTCGTGACCCTCCCCGAGGGCACCGAGATGGTCATGCCGGGCGACAACACCTCCATGTCCGTCGAGCTGATCCAGCCCGTCGCCATGGAGGAGGGCCTGAAGTTCGCCATCCGTGAGGGTGGCCGGACCGTCGGCGCCGGCCAGGTCGTCAAGATCACCGCCTGATCTTGCACTGACCTGGTGACTCGCAGGAGTCGCTGAGCAGCAAGGGGAAGCCCCGCACCGGAAGGTGCGGGGCTTCTTCGCGTTCCCGGAGTCGTGCCCCGGAGCCTTTACGGCTTCCAGCTCCAGGGCCGCCCGTCCGCGCCGAGCCCCACCACGGTCGCGCCCCGCGCCCCCAGGTGCAGCGCGGCCGGAGTCGCCGCCCCGCCCCTCGCCGTACGGACCCGGGTCCGGCCCCCGGCCCGCAGCACCGTCCGGCCGCGCGCGTCCGTGCCGAGCAGCACGGTGCCGAGCGCCGCCGACCGCGCGGCGACCACCTCCCCGTACCCGTCGAGACCGGTGTCGCCGGCCGGGCCGAGCAGCCGGGCGTCCGCCGGGGGACGGTGGAACAGCTCGCCGTCCGCGCTCGCCGGCGCGGACCCGGAGAGCGGCAGCCGCTCCCGCCGCTCCCGCCCGTCCACCCAGTGCCGTACGGACTCCCGGCCCGCCGCGTACACGTGGACGCGTCCCGCCGCGTCCACCGAGACGGCCGGGCCGTCCTGGACCTCGGCTTCCCCGGGGAGCGTCCGCCACGGGCCCCAGGAGCCGTCGGCCGCCCGGACCCGGGTCGAGAGGCGCTTGTCCGCGTTCCGTACGAAGAGGTGGACCCGGCCGTCGGGGGCCGCGACCGCTACCGGGGAGCCGATCCTGCGCCCCCGGTCGTCCCCGCGCTCCGGGTTCCCCAGGTCCCGCCAGGGGAGGAACGGGCCGCCGGGGGACCGCTGTTCGAGGAGGACGACCTCGCGCCGGTTGGCGCCGCCGTGCCCGTCGAGCGCGGCGAACCGCACCCCGAGGAGCAGCACCCGGCCGTCGGGCAGGACCGCGGAGCCGAGCGCCGGGGCGAGCGGGCCGCCGCCCAGGTCCTCCGGATCGCCCCAGACGCCGCCGGGCGTCGACTCGCGCCAGCGGACCGCGCGCAGGCCCAGGACCCCGTACGCCGCGAGCCGGCCGTCCGGCTCCTCGGCGAGGGCCGGGCGGGCGCCGGGCCAGCGGTGGTGGGTGGAGCGGACCCAGCCCTTGCGGTTGGTCAGCGGGCGGTCGCCGCCGACGCCGTAGTCGCCGCAGCCCGAGGGGTTCCCGCACTGCCAGGAGGGGTCGCCGCCGTACGGGACGAGCCGGGCCGCCTTCTCCTCGAGGACGCCCGGGGGGAGGTTCTTGGGCCAGTGCCGGTTGTAGTAGCCGCGGAAGGACGTCGTCGTGAACGCCGGTATCGGCTCGCCGTCCCGGACCGCGTCCGAGACCCGGCGGCACAGCGCCGCCCAGGTGAAGCAGGCGACCGCCGTGTGGTCCCCGTGGTCGGCGTAGCCGGGCTGCTCGGAGTCCCGCCGCCGGGTGGCCTCGTCGCTGTGCTGGACGTCCGGGTCGGGGTCCAGGGTGTGCACCACGGTGGGCCGGTAGCGGGCGAGCAGCCCTGCGAGGACGCCGACCAGGCCGTCGTAGTCGTAGGTGTCCACGCGGGTGACGGGGGAGCCGGCGGACAGATGGGTCCGCAGCTCCAGGGCGCGGTCCTCCCAGAGCGCGGGCAGGGCCATGTACCGGCGGAGGGTGTGCATCGGCAGGTTGAGGAAGACCAGCTCGACCCGGCGCCCGCCGTGCACCAGGGTGTCGACCTCGGCCCGCCGGCCGCCGGGGAGCGCCAGCGTCCCCCGCCGCCACGGCGTGAACAGCGGCAGGCCGAGCGCCGCCGCGTACGACTGGCGCAGGCCCTGGTGGCGGGCGGCGGAGTAGGCGGCCCGGTCCGGGGGCGTCTCGGGCATGCCCGCGATCCGGTTGACGCCGGTGTGCTCGCCGGCCGTCACGTACACGGAGACGAGCGGGACGCCCGCGTCGAGCAGCCGCTGCGAGTCCGGGTTCATGAAGTACAGGTCGTCGTCCGGGTGCGCGGCGAACTGCATCAGGAGCGCCCGGCGGGCCGGTGCGGAGGCGATCGGCTTCCCCGGCGCCGGATCGGCGGTCGGCGCGCTCCGGCGCGGCGCCGGTACGGAACACCCGGCGGCGGCCGCGGTGGCGGCGAGGGCGGTGGCGAGCACCGTCCGTCGGCGGGGTCGGGTGTGCTGCACTGCGGGGCCCTTCGCTCGGCGGTCCCCTGGAAGACGGAAATCCGTGCGAAGGGGTTGTGCGTGTGCGAGGGAGCCGTGTGCGCGGGAGGAGGAGAGGAGGGGTGTACGAGGGGTTCCCGGCCGTCTCGGATGGCGGACCCCGGCGTCCGCTTACTGGTGCTTGCATTCACATGGATGTAACAGTGGGCACGGCGGCGGGGACGACGGAGTCCCGGAGCGGCCGTCCATCCCTCCCCGCGCGCGGCAACGGCGCCGAGCGCTCCCACCCGGTTCTCCGCCGGCGTACAGCCGTGCCAGAAGGGGGTTCCACGTGCCGAACCGACCCGACCCGCAGCCCGCCCGCTCCACCCTCGACGCCCTCCGCGCCGAGATCGAGCACCGCAATCCGGCCCAGCCCGAGTTCCACCAGGCCGTCCACGAGGTGCTCGACAGCCTCGCCCCGGTGCTCGCGGCCCGGCCCGAGTTCGCCGAGCCGGGGCTCCTGGAGCGGATCGTCGAGCCCGAGCGGCAGATCGTCTTCCGGGTGCCGTGGCAGGACGACCGGGGCCGTACGCACGTCAACCGGGGCTTCCGCGTCGAGTTCAACAGCGCCCTCGGCCCGTACAAGGGCGGCCTGCGCTTCCACCCCTCCGTGAACCTGGGGATCGTCAAGTTCCTCGGCTTCGAGCAGATCTTCAAGAACGCCCTGACCGGGCTCGGCATCGGCGGCGGCAAGGGCGGCAGCGACTTCGACCCGCACGGGCGCAGCGACGCCGAGGTCATGCGGTTCTGCCAGTCGTTCATGACCGAGCTGTACCGGCACCTCGGCGAGCACACCGACGTGCCGGCCGGTGACATCGGCGTCGGCGGCCGGGAGATCGGCTACCTCTTCGGCCAGTACCGGCGGATCACCAACCGCTGGGAGGCCGGCGTCCTCACCGGCAAGGGCACGGGCTGGGGCGGCTCCGCGATCCGCCCGGAGGCCACCGGGTACGGCAGCGTGCTCTTCACGGCGGCGATGCTCCGCGAGCGCGGCGAGGACCTGGAGGGCCAGACGGCCGTCGTCTCCGGCTCCGGCAACGTGGCGCTGTATACGATCGAGAAGCTGCTCGCCCTCGGCGCCAACCCGCTCACCTGCTCCGACTCCAGCGGTTACGTGTACGACGACAAGGGCATCGACCTCGCCCTGCTGAAGCGGATCAAGGAGGTCGAGCGCGGCCGGGTCGCCGACTACGCCGAGCGCCGGGGCGCCTCCGCGCGCTTCGTGCCCGGCGGCCGGGTCTGGGAGGTCCCCGCCGACGTCGCCCTGCCGTCCGCGACGCAGAACGAGCTGGACGAGAACGACGCGGCGACCCTGGTCCGCAACGGCGTGAAGGCCGTCGCCGAGGGCGCCAACATGCCCACCACGGCGGAGGCGGTCCACCTGTTCCAGCGGGCCGGCGTCGCCTTCGGCCCGGGCAAGGCCGCCAACGCGGGCGGCGTGGCCGTCAGCGCCCTGGAGATGGCCCAGAACCACTCCCGCACGTCCTGGAGCGCGGAGAGGGTGGAGGCGGAGCTGGCCGACATCATGACCTCGATCCACACCGCCTGCCACGAGACGGCCGAACGGTACGGCGCGCCGGGCGACTACGTCACCGGCGCCAACATCGCGGGCTTCGAACGGGTCGCCGAGGCGATGCTGGCGCAGGGCGTCATCTGATCCCCGGGGCCGATGGAGGGGCGCACGGCTTCGGCGCGTGCGCCCCGGCGCATAGGTGTACGTGACGTGGGGTACAGTCTTGGACCCCGATTGGCGGCGGGATGGCCGCGTATGGCAGACTGTCGGGGTTGCTCGGTTGAGTGCCGATGCTGCGCGCCTCCCGTCGGGAGGACCGGAAGCGAGTCCCACAGTACTCGTCGCCCCTCGTCAGGGGCGGACGTACGGGAATCTTCTGGGAAGCGTCAGCGGGGTACCGGCCAGGCACTCGGTGGGTGTCTGCCCCCGGCTCGCGGTCTCGGGACCGCGCCCCCTTGGTTGGGAAATCCTCAGGGACTTCTACGTAGAGGGAGCGCGACACGCCCGACCGCGTGGGTCGGAGGCAGAGTCGTGAGAGCCCCCGGGTCCAGAGCGTTACGAGACAAAGGACTACTAGTAGCCATGGCGGGACAGAAGATCCGCATCCGGCTCAAGGCCTACGACCACGAGGTCATCGACTCCTCGGCGAAGAAGATCGTCGAGACGGTGACCCGCACTGGTGCGTCGGTCGCGGGCCCGGTGCCGCTGCCCACTGAGAAGAACGTGTACTGCGTCATCAAGTCGCCGCACAAGTACAAGGACTCGCGCGAGCACTTCGAGATGCGCACGCACAAGCGCCTCATCGACATCCTCGACCCCACGCCGAAGACCGTCGACTCGCTCATGCGTCTCGACCTGCCGGCGGGCGTCGACATCGAGATCAAGCTCTGAGGTGACGCGCGAGATGGCTAAGAACATCAAGGGCATCCTGGGCGAGAAGCTCGGCATGACGCAGGTCTGGGACGAGAACAACCGGGTCGTCCCGGTGACCGTCGTCAAGGCCGGCCCCAATGTCGTGACCCAGGTGCGTACGAACGACACCGACGGCTACGAGTCGGTCCAGATCGCCTTCGGCGAGATCGACCCGCGCAAGGTGAACAAGCCCCTCAAGGGCCACTTCGCCAAGGCCGACGTCACCCCGCGCCGCCACCTGGTGGAGCTCCGCACCGCTGACGCCTCCGAGTACACGCTCGGCCAGGAGATCACCGCCGAGGTCTTCGAGGCCGGCGTGAAGGTCGACGTCACCGGCAAGAGCAAGGGCAAGGGCTTCGCCGGTGCGATGAAGCGCCACAACTTCCGTGGTGGCAAGGCGTCGCACGGTGCCCACCGCGTGCACCGCAAGCCCGGTTCCATCGGTGGCTGCGCCACCCCGGGCCGTGTCTTCAAGGGCATGAAGATGGCTGGTCGCATGGGCAACGAGCGTGTGACCACCCAGAACCTGACCGTCCACGCCGTTGACGCCGAGAAGGGTCTGCTGCTCATCAAGGGCGCCGTCCCCGGCCCCAACGGTGGCCTCGTCCTGGTCCGCACCGCGGCCAAGGGGGTTTGAGGAACCGATGAGCACCATTGACATCCTTTCGCCGGCAGGCGACAAGGCCGGGACCGTCGAGCTCCCCGCGGAGATCTTCGGCGCCAAGGTCAGCGTCCCGCTGATCCACCAGGTCGTCGTCGCGCAGCTGGCCGCGGCCCGTCAGGGCACGCACAAGACCAAGACCCGTGGCGAAGTCCGCGGTGGTGGCAAGAAGCCTTACCGCCAGAAGGGCACCGGCCGCGCCCGTCAGGGTTCGACCCGCGCCCCGCAGTTCGCCGGTGGTGGCGTCGTCCACGGCCCGCAGCCGCGTGACTACTCGCAGCGGACCCCGAAGAAGATGAAGGCCGCCGCCCTCCGCGGTGCCCTCTCGGACCGGGCCACGCACTCCCGCATCCACGTCGTCACCGGCGTGGTCGAGGGTGAGGTCTCCACCAAGGCCGCCAAGACGCTGTTCGGCAAGATCTCGGAGCGCAAGAACCTGCTCCTGGTCGCCGAGCGCTCCGACGAGGCCGCGTGGCTGTCCGCTCGTAACCTGCCCCAGGTGCACATCCTGGAGCCGGGCCAGCTCAACACGTACGACGTGATCGTCTCCGACGACGTGGTCTTCACCAAGGCCGCCCTCGAGTCCTTCGTGTCTGGCCCCCAGACCGCTGAGACCGAAGGGAGCGACGCCTGATGAGCGAGGCCGTCGTCACCAGCAAGACCTTCTCGGACCCGCGTGACATCCTCGTCAAGCCGGTCGTCTCGGAGAAGAGCTACGCCCTGCTCGACGAGAACAAGTACACGTTCATCGTCGCGCCCGGCTCCAACAAGACCCAGATCAAGCAGGCCGTCGAAGCGGTCTTCTCGGTCAAGGTCACCGGGGTCAACACGATCAACCGCCAGGGCAAGCGCAAGCGCACCCGCACCGGTTTCGGCAAGCGCGCCAACACCAAGCGCGCCATCGTGACCCTTGCTGAGGGCAACCGAATCGACATCTTCGGCGGCCCGACCGCCTGACGGCGGTCGAGTCGTCCGATATCGGACGAGGACTGAGAAATGGGTATCCGCAAGTACAAGCCGACTACGCCGGGCCGTCGTGGCTCCTCCGTAGCCGACTTCGTCGAGATCACGCGGTCCACGCCGGAGAAGTCGCTGGTCCGCCCCCTGCACAGCAAGGGCGGCCGTAACAACACCGGTCGTGTGACCGTCCGTCACCAGGGCGGTGGCCACAAGCGCGCCTACCGCGTGATCGACTTCCGTCGTCACGACAAGGACGGCGTGCCGGCCAAGGTCGCTCACATCGAGTACGACCCCAACCGCACCGCGCGCATCGCGCTGCTCCACTACGTGGACGGCGAGAAGCGCTACATCATCGCCCCCAAGGGTCTGACGCAGGGTGACCGCGTCGAGAACGGCCCCGGCGCGGACATCAAGCCCGGCAACAACCTGGCGCTCCGCAACATCCCGGTCGGTACCACGATCCACGCGATCGAGCTCCGTCCCGGTGGCGGCGCCAAGTTCGCGCGCTCGGCCGGTGCCTCCGTGCAGCTGCTGGCGAAGGAGGGCACGATGGCCCACCTCCGCATGCCCTCCGGCGAGATCCGCCTGGTCGACGCCCGCTGCCGCGCCACCATCGGCGAGGTCGGCAACGCCGAGCAGTCGAACATCAACTGGGGCAAGGCCGGACGCAAGCGCTGGCTGGGTGTTCGCCCGACCGTCCGCGGTGTGGCGATGAACCCGGTCGACCACCCGCACGGTGGTGGTGAGGGCAAGACCTCCGGTGGTCGCCACCCGGTCTCCCCGTGGGGTCAGAAGGAGGGTCGTACTCGTTCGCCGAAGAAGGCTTCGAACAAGTACATCGTCCGCCGCCGCAAGACGAACAAGAAGCGCTAGGAGCGGGTTTAGATGCCGCGCAGTCTCAAGAAGGGACCCTTCGTCGACGGCCACCTCGTCAAGAAGGTGGACGCCCAGAACGAAGCCGGTACCAAGAACGTCATCAAGACCTGGTCCCGTCGCTCGATGATCATCCCGGCCATGCTCGGCCACACGATCGCGGTGCACAACGGCAAGACCCACATTCCGGTGTTTGTCACCGAGTCGATGGTCGGCCACAAGCTCGGCGAGTTCTCGCCGACGCGCACCTTCCGGGGTCACGTGAAGGACGACCGGAAGTCGAAGCGCCGCTAGTAGCGGGGTGGAATGACCATGACAGACACTGGAAGGACAACCATGGAAGCCAGGGCCCAGGCGCGGTACATCCGCGTCACGCCCATGAAGGCCCGCCGCGTGGTGGACCTTATCCGTGGCATGGACGCCACGGAGGCTCAGGCGGTCCTGCGTTTCGCCCCGCAGGCCGCGAGCGTGCCGGTCGGCAAGGTGCTGGACAGCGCCATTGCCAACGCCGCGCACAACTACGACCACAGTGACGCCACTTCGCTGTACATCAGCGAGGCGTACGTGGATGAGGGCCCGACCCTGAAGCGGTTCCGTCCGCGCGCCCAGGGCCGTGCCTACCGGATCCGTAAGCGGACCAGCCACATCACCGTGGTCGTCAGCAGCAAGGAAGGAACCCGGTAATGGGCCAGAAGGTTAACCCGCATGGGTTCCGGCTCGGCATCACCACGGACTTCAAGTCCCGCTGGTACGCCGACAAGCTGTACAAGGACTACGTCAAGGAAGACGTCGCCATCCGCCGGATGATGACGTCCGGCATGGAGCGCGCCGGCATCTCGAAGGTGGAGATCGAGCGCACCCGTGACCGTGTGCGTGTGGACATCCACACCGCGCGTCCCGGCATCGTCATCGGCCGCCGCGGCGCCGAGGCCGACCGCATCCGCGGCGACCTCGAGAAGCTCACGGGCAAGCAGGTCCAGCTGAACATCCTCGAGGTCAAGAACCCCGAGATGGACGCCCAGCTGGTCGCCCAGGCCGTCGCCGAGCAGCTCTCCTCCCGCGTCTCCTTCCGCCGTGCCATGCGCAAGAGCATGCAGGGCACCATGAAGGCCGGCGCCAAGGGCATCAAGATCCAGTGCGGCGGTCGCCTCGGCGGCGCCGAGATGTCCCGCTCGGAGTTCTACCGCGAGGGCCGCGTGCCCCTGCACACGCTCCGCGCGAACGTCGACTACGGCTTCTTCGAGGCCAAGACGACCTTCGGCCGCATCGGCGTGAAGGTCTGGATCTACAAGGGCGACGTCAAGAACATCGCCGAGGTCCGCGCCGAGAACGCCGCGGCCCGTGCCGGCAACCGCCCGGCCCGTGGCGCCGGCGCCGGCGACCGCCCGGCCGGCCGTGGTGGCCGCGGTGGCGAGCGTGGCGGCCGCGGCCGCAAGCCGCAGCAGCAGTCCGCGCCGGCTGCGGAGGCCCCCAAGGCCGACGCTCCCGCCGCCGCTGCCGCTCCGGCTGAGAGCACCGGAACGGAGGCCTGACCGACATGCTGATCCCCCGTAGGGTCAAGCACCGCAAGCAGCACCACCCCAAGCGCTCTGGCATGAGCAAGGGTGGTACGCAGGTCGCGTTCGGCGAGTACGGCATCCAGGCCCTCACGCCGGCGTACGTGACCAACCGCCAGATCGAGGCGGCCCGTATCGCGATGACCCGCCACATCAAGCGTGGCGGCAAGGTCTGGATCAACATCTACCCGGACCGCCCCCTCACGAAGAAGCCCGCCGAGACCCGCATGGGTTCCGGTAAGGGTTCTCCCGAGTGGTGGATCGCGAACGTCAAGCCGGGTCGGGTGATGTTCGAACTGTCCTACCCGAACGAGAAGATCGCGCGCGAGGCTCTGACCCGTGCGGCTCACAAGCTGCCGATGAAGTGCAAGATCGTCAAGCGCGAGGCAGGTGAGCTGTGATGTCGGCCGGTACCAAGGCGTCCGAGCTGCGCGAGCTGGGCAACGAGGAGCTTCTCAACAAGCTCCGCGAGGCCAAGGAAGAGCTGTTCAACCTCCGCTTCCAGGCGGCGACGGGCCAGCTCGAGAACCACGGTCGGCTCAAGTCCGTCCGTAAGGACATCGCCCGGATCTACACCCTGATGCGTGAGCGCGAGCTGGGCATCGAGACGGTGGAGAACGCCTGATGAGCGAGAGCAACGTGACTGAAAAGACCGAGCGCAACGCTCGCAAGGTCCGCGAGGGCCTGGTCGTCAGCGACAAGATGGACAAGACCGTCGTCGTCGCTGTCGAGGACCGCGTCAAGCACGCGCTGTACGGCAAGGTCATCCGCCGTACCAACAAGCTCAAGGCCCACGACGAGCAGAACGCCGCCGGCATCGGTGACCGCGTCCTCCTGATGGAGACCCGGAAGCTGTCCGCCACGAAGCACTGGCGCGTCGTCGAGATCCTCGAGAAGGCCAAGTAATCACCTGAAGGGTTTCCTTCAGGTTCAGTTCCGCCAGGCTCGGTCGGGGCTTCCGCGTGAAGCCCCGGCCGGGAACCGGCAGACAATCAGGAGATAGACGTGATCCAGCAGGAGTCGCGACTGCGTGTCGCCGACAACACTGGTGCCAAGGAAATCCTTTGCATCCGTGTTCTCGGTGGCTCGGGTCGCCGCTACGCGGGCATCGGTGACGTCATCGTCGCCACCGTCAAGGACGCGATCCCCGGTGGCAACGTGAAGAAGGGTGACGTCGTCAAGGCGGTCATCGTTCGCACCGTCAAGGAGCGCCGCCGCCAGGACGGCTCGTACATCCGCTTCGACGAGAACGCCGCCGTCATCCTCAAGAACGACGGCGACCCTCGCGGCACCCGTATCTTCGGCCCGGTCGGCCGTGAGCTGCGCGAGAAGAAGTTCATGAAGATCATCTCGCTCGCGCCGGAGGTGCTGTAAGCATGAAGATCAAGAAGGGCGACCTGGTCCAGGTCATCACCGGTAAGGACAAGGGCAAGCAGGGCAAGGTCGTCACGGCCTTCCCCCGCGAGAACCGCGTCCTCGTCGAGGGTGTCAACCGGGTCAAGAAGCACACCAAGGCCGGCCCCTCGCAGGCCGGCGGCATCGTCACGACCGAGGCCCCGATCCACGTGAGCAACGTTCAGCTCGTCGTGGAGAAGGACGGCAAGAAGGTCGTCACGCGTGTCGGTTACCGCTTCGACGACGAGGGCAACAAGATCCGCGTTGCCAAGCGGACGGGTGAGGACATCTGATGGCTACCACCACTCCGCGTCTCAAGACGAAGTACCGCGAGGAGATCGCGGGCAAGCTGCGTGAGGAGTTCTCGTACGAGAACGTCATGCAGATCCCCGGCCTCGTGAAGATCGTGGTCAACATGGGTGTCGGCGACGCCGCCCGTGACTCGAAGCTGATCGACGGCGCGATCCGCGACCTCACGACGATCACCGGTCAGAAGCCGGCCGTCACGAAGGCCCGCAAGTCCATCGCGCAGTTCAAGCTCCGCGAGGGCCAGCCGATCGGCGCCCACGTCACGCTCCGTGGCGACCGCATGTGGGAGTTCCTGGACCGCACCCTGTCGCTCGCGCTCCCGCGCATCCGCGACTTCCGCGGCCTGTCCCCCAAGCAGTTCGACGGCCGTGGCAACTACACCTTCGGTCTCACGGAGCAGGTCATGTTCCACGAGATCGACCAGGACAAGATCGACCGTGTCCGGGGTATGGACATCACCGTGGTGACCACGGCGACCAACGACGACGAGGGCCGTGCCCTTCTGCGTCACCTCGGCTTCCCGTTCAAGGAGGCGTAAGCGAGATGGCGAAGAAGGCTCTCATCGCGAAGGCTGCCCGCAAGCCCAAGTTCGGCGTGCGCGGTTACACGCGCTGCCAGCGCTGTGGTCGTCCCCACTCCGTGTACCGCAAGTTCGGCCTGTGCCGCGTGTGCCTTCGTGAGATGGCTCACCGTGGCGAGCTGCCGGGCGTGACCAAGAGCTCCTGGTAATCCCCTTCTGTCCATAGGACGTTAGGGATTCCCGGAGTCTCTCGGTAAGCATTGGGTCGGCGGAGGCCCACCCCCGCATGCCTTAGGCTTGTGGGGTTGGGCGTCCGCCGCCCGTACGACTTACTACGCCGTAGGTCCCCGCGCCGCACCCGTCCCGCCCCTGTGTGGGGAGAGGGATGGCGCACTGGAAACCCCGGCGAGAGAGGCCGAAGGCCAATTCATGACCATGACTGATCCGATCGCAGACATGCTCACGCGTCTGCGTAACGCGAACTCGGCATACCACGACACCGTGACGATGCCGCACAGCAAGATCAAGTCTCACATCGCGGAGATCCTCCAGCAGGAGGGCTTCATCACGGGCTGGAAGGTCGAGGACGCCGAGGTCGGCAAGAACCTCGTCCTCGAGCTCAAGTTCGGTCCGAACCGTGAGCGCTCCATCGCGGGCATCAAGCGGATCTCGAAGCCGGGCCTCCGGGTCTACGCGAAGTCCACCAACCTGCCGAAGGTCCTCGGCGGCCTGGGCGTGGCGATCATCTCCACGTCCCACGGTCTCCTGACCGGCCAGCAGGCAGGCAAGAAGGGCGTAGGTGGGGAAGTCCTCGCCTACGTCTGGTAGTCGGGAACGGAGGAATAGCTAATGTCGCGTATTGGCAAGCTGCCTATCCAGGTTCCCGCCGGCGTGGACGTCACCATCGAGGGCCGCACGGTCACGGTGAAGGGTTCCAAGGGCACCCTGAGCCACACCGTCGCCGCGCCGATCGAGATCGTCAAGGGTGAGGACGGCGTTCTCAACGTCTCCCGCCCGAACGACGAGCGTCAGAACAAGGCCCTCCACGGCCTGTCCCGCACGCTGGTGGCCAACATGATCACCGGCGTGACCCAGGGTTACGTCAAGGCGCTCGAGATCAGCGGTGTCGGTTACCGCGTCGCCGCGAAGGGCTCCAACCTGGAGTTCCAGCTCGGTTACAGCCACCCGATCCTGGTCGAGGCCCCCGAGGGCATCTCGTTCAAGGTCGAGTCGCCGACCAAGTTCTCGGTCGAGGGCATCGACAAGCAGAAGGTCGGCGAGGTCGCCGCCAACATCCGCAAGCTGCGCAAGCCCGACCCGTACAAGGCCAAGGGCGTCAAGTACGCGGGCGAGGTCATCCGCCGCAAGGTCGGAAAGGCTGGTAAGTAAAGCCATGGCATACGGTGTGAAGATCGCCAAGGGCGACGCCTACAAGGGCGCCGCCAAGAAGCGCCGCCACATCCGCATCCGCAAGAACGTGTCGGGTACGGCGGAGCGTCCGCGCCTCGTCGTGACGCGTTCCAACCGCGGCATCACCGCTCAGGTCATCGACGACCTCAAGGGTCACACCCTTGCGTCGGCGTCGACCCTGGACGCGTCGATCCGCGGTGGCGAGGGCGACAAGTCCGCGAAGGCCAAGCAGGTCGGTTCCCTGGTCGCCGAGCGCGCCAAGGCCGCCGGCGTCGAGGCCGTGGTGTTCGACCGCGGTGGCAACAGGTACGCCGGGCGCATTGCCGCTCTGGCTGACGCCGCCCGCGAAGCCGGGCTGAAGTTCTGAGCCCCGGTTCCGGGACCAACGGACGTAACAGAGAGAGGTAATCCAATGGCTGGACCCCAGCGCCGCGGAAGCGGTGCCGGTGGCGGCGAGCGGCGGGACCGGAAGGGCCGCGACGGTGGCGCTGCCGCCGAGAAGACCGCGTACGTTGAGCGCGTCGTCGCGATCAACCGCGTCGCCAAGGTTGTCAAGGGTGGTCGTCGCTTCAGCTTCACCGCGCTGGTCGTGGTGGGCGACGGTGACGGCACCGTAGGTGTCGGTTACGGCAAGGCCAAGGAAGTTCCCGCGGCCATCGCCAAGGGCGTCGAGGAAGCCAAGAAGAACTTCTTCAAGGTTCCCCGCATCCAGGGCACCATCCCGCACCCGATCCAGGGCGAGAAGGCCGCGGGCGTCGTCCTGCTCAAGCCGGCTTCCCCCGGTACCGGTGTGATCGCCGGTGGCCCGGTGCGCGCCGTCCTCGAGTGCGCCGGCGTTCACGACATCCTGTCGAAGTCGCTCGGCTCCGACAACGCGATCAACATCGTGCACGCGACCGTGGAGGCCCTCAAGGGCCTGCAGCGTCCCGAGGAGATCGCGGCCCGCCGCGGTCTGCCCCTCGAGGACGTCGCCCCCGCGGCTCTGCTCCGTGCGCGTGCAGGGGCGGGTGCGTAATGGCTCGCCTCAAGGTCACGCAGACGAAGTCGTACATCGGCAGCAAGCAGAACCACCGCGACACCCTGCGTTCGCTCGGCCTCAAGAAGGTCAACGACGTGGTTGTCAAGGAGGACCGCCCCGAGTTCCGCGGCATGGTGCACACCGTCCGCCACCTCGTGACGGTCGAGGAGG
Organism: Streptomyces cinereoruber; assembly: GCF_009299385.1. Lineage (NCBI taxonomy): Bacteria > Bacillati > Actinomycetota > Actinomycetes > Kitasatosporales > Streptomycetaceae > Streptomyces > Streptomyces cinereoruber. The sequence continues at coordinate 4,563,569 of NZ_CP023693.1, forward strand.
TTGACTGACATGGCGGAGAACAACCCGCTGAAGGCCCACAACCTCCGTCCCGCCCCCGGTGCCAAGACCGCGAAGACCCGTGTCGGTCGTGGTGAGGCGTCGAAGGGTAAGACGGCCGGTCGTGGTACGAAGGGCACGAAGGCCCGCTACCAGGTTCCGGAGCGCTTCGAGGGCGGGCAGATGCCCCTCCACATGCGCCTCCCGAAGCTGAAGGGCTTCAAGAACCCCTTCCGCACCGAGTACCAGGTCGTGAACCTGGACAAGCTGGCCGCGCTCTACCCGCAGGGTGGCGAGGTCACGGTGGCCGACCTGGTCGCCAAGGGTGCGGTGCGCAAGAACCAGCTCGTCAAGGTCCTGGGCCAGGGCGAGGTCTCCGTGGCGCTGCAGGTGACGGTCGACGCCGTCTCCGGCTCCGCCAAGGAGAAGATCGCCGCCGCCGGCGGCACCGTCACCGAGCTCGTCTGAGACGACTGCTCGATGGCTTGAACATCCGACCGGGGATGCCTCTCAAAAGGGGCATCCCCGGTTGGTCGTTCCTAGGGGGGCATGGTCGCCGGTAAGGTGGCGTGCACTGTCCAGGCTCCATGCGGTATGCCCGCACGGAGCCGACGACTGAATCATCTATTCGTCGAACCTCAAGACCGTCACCCTTGACGCATAGCGCGGGGGTCGCAGGAGGCACCGTGCTCACCGCGTTCGCCCGGGCGTTCAAGACGCCCGACCTGCGCAAGAAGCTGCTCTTCACGCTCGGCATCATCGTGCTGTACCGGCTCGGGGCCCACATCCCCGTCCCCGGCGTCAGCTACGAGGCCGTCCAGCAGTGTGTCAAGCAGGCCAGCGAGGGCAACAACAGCCTGTTCGGCCTGGTCAACATGTTCAGTGGCGGGGCGCTGCTGCAGATCACCATCTTCGCGCTCGGCATCATGCCGTACATCACGGCGAGCATCATCCTGCAGCTGCTGACCGTCGTGATCCCGCGCCTCGAAGCCCTCAAGAAGGAGGGGCAGTCCGGTACCGCGAAGATCACGCAGTACACCCGGTACCTGACGATCGCCCTCGCCATCCTCCAGGGCACCGGCCTCGTCGCCACCGCCAAGAGCGGCGCCCTCTTCAGCGGCTGCATCGTCGCCGACCAGGTCGTGCCCGACCAGTCGATCTTCACGATCGCCGTCATGGTCCTCACGATGACCGCAGGTACGGCCCTCGTCATGTGGCTCGGTGAGCTCATCACCGACCGCGGCATCGGCAACGGCATGTCGATCCTGATGTTCATCTCGATCGCCGCCGGCTTCCCGGGCGCCCTGTGGGCCATCAAGGAGAGCGGCAAGCTCGCGCAGGGCTGGATCGAGTTCGGCGTCGTCATCCTCATCGGCTTCGTGATGGTGGCCCTGGTGGTCTTCGTCGAGCAGGCCCAGCGGCGCATCCCGGTCCAGTACGCGAAGCGCATGATCGGCCGGCGCTCCTACGGCGGTACGTCCACGTACATCCCGCTGAAGGTGAACCAGGCGGGTGTGATTCCTGTCATCTTCGCGTCGTCGCTGCTCTACATTCCGGCGCTCGTGGCGCAGTTCTCCAGCTCCACCGCCGGCTGGAAGACCTGGATCGAAGCCCACTTCGTCAAGGGTGACCACCCGTATTACATCGCCACGTACTTCCTCCTGATCGTGTTCTTCGCCTTCTTCTACGTGGCGATCTCGTTCAACCCCGAGGAAGTCGCCGACAACATGAAGAAGTATGGTGGCTTCATCCCGGGTATCCGGGCCGGTCGACCTACTGCCGAGTACCTGAGCTACGTGCTCAACAGGATCACTTGGCCGGGCTCGCTGTACTTGGGTCTGATCGCTCTCGTGCCGACGATGGCGTTGGCAGGCTTCGGTGGCGCCAATGCCAACTTCCCCTTCGGCGGGACGAGCATCCTCATCATCGTGGGTGTGGGGCTGGAGACCGTGAAGCAGATCGAGAGCCAGCTCCAGCAGCGCAATTACGAAGGGTTCCTCCGCTGATGCGAATCGTCCTCGTCGGACCGCCCGGTGCGGGCAAGGGCACGCAGGCCGCGTTCCTTGCCAAGAACCTGGACATCCCGCACATCTCCACGGGTGATCTGTTCCGCGCCAACATCTCCCAGGGCACGGAGCTGGGGCTCAAGGCCAAGGCGTTCATGGACGCCGGCGACCTGGTGCCCGACGAGGTGACCATCGGGATGGCCAAGGACCGCATGGAGCAGCCGGACGCCGTCAACGGCTTCCTGCTCGACGGCTTCCCCCGCAACGTGGCCCAGGCCGAGGCGCTGGACGCCGTCCTGAAGGCCGAGGGCATGGAGCTGGACGCGGTCCTGGACCTGGAGGTCCCCGAGGACGAGGTCGTGAAGCGGATCGCGGGTCGCCGCATCTGCCGCAAGGACAGTGCGCACGTCTTCCACGTGACGTACAACGCGCCGAAGACCGAGGGCGTCTGCGACGTCTGCGGCGGCGAGCTCTACCAGCGCGACGACGACTCCGAGGAGACCGTCCGCCGGCGCCTGGAGGTCTACCACACGCAGACCGAGCCGATCATCGACTACTACCGGGCGCAGAACCTGGTCGTGACGATCTCGGCGCTCGGCAAGGTGGACGAGGTCACCGCCAAGGCGATGGCCGCGCTCAAGAAGTAACCCCGGTTCGTTCGACACGGCCGCGGTGCCCCTCGGGGGCGCCGCGGCCGTATCGTTGTTCCGTCCCCCTTTTACCCAGTGGAAAGGCCCCGGCCACGATGGTGCAGATCAAGACCCCCGAGCAGATCGCGAAGATGCGCGAGGCGGGGCTGGTCGTCGCCGCCATCCACGCGGCGACCCGCGAGGCGGCCGTGCCGGGCGCCACGACCCGGGACCTGGACGAGGTCGCGCGCAAGGTGATCGCCGAGCACGGGGCGAAGTCGAACTTCCTCGGGTACGGCGGGTTCCCCGCGACGATCTGCACCTCGGTGAACGAGGTGGTCGTCCACGGCATCCCCGACGACAAGACCGTCCTCAAGGACGGCGACATCATCTCGATCGACTGCGGCGCGATCGTGGACGGCTGGCACGGCGACGCGGCGTACACGGCCTTCGTGGGCACCGGTCACGCCCCGGAGCTGGTCGAGCTCTCCCGGGTGACCGAGGAGTCGATGTGGGCCGGGATCGCGGCCATGAAGACCGGCAACCGCCTGGTGGACGTCTCCCGGGCGATCGAGACCTACATCAAGCGGCAGCCGCGGCCGGCGGTCGGCGACCACAGCCTGGGCCGGTACGGGATCATCGAGGACTACGGCGGCCACGGCATCGGCACCGAGATGCACATGGACCCGCACCTGCTGAACTACGTCTCCCGCAAGCGCGGCAAGGGCCCGAAGCTGGTCCCCGGCTTCTGCCTGGCGATCGAGCCCATGGTCTCCCTGGGCACCCCCCGCACGGAGGTCCTGAAGGACGACTGGACCGTCATCACGACGGACGGCACCTGGTCCTCCCACTGGGAGCACAGCGTCGCCGTGACGGAGGAGGGGCCCCTGGTCCTGACGGCGGTCGACGGAGGCAAGGCGAAGCTGGCGGAGCTGGGAATCGTGGCGGCTCCGGATCCGTTGGCCTGAGTCTGGAAGGTACGCATTTTCTACGGCGTGGCGGCTTGCGTAACGATCATTTCGGGTGGGCAGACTTCCCGATTCGTCTTTTGCTTGCGCCTGACGTAGACTGATGCGTCGGCTCTCGTGTACCCGTGTGTCCGCGCACGGCGGCGAAAGTCGATCAAGGTAGCCGATTCGAAAGGCGAAGCGTGGCCAAGAAGCAAGGTGCCATCGAGATCGAGGGCACCGTGATCGAGTCCCTCCCGAACGCCATGTTCAAGGTGGAGCTCCAGAACGGTCACAAGGTCCTCGCGCACATCTCCGGCAAGATGCGGATGCACTACATCCGAATCCTCCCGGACGACCGGGTCGTCGTGGAGCTCTCTCCGTACGACCTGACGCGTGGCCGGATCGTCTACCGCTACAAGTAGATCTTGCCCGCACCCCGCCTCCGCGCGCGGGTGGTGGCACTGACCCGGAGAACCTCACATCCCATGAAGGTCAAGCCGAGCGTCAAGAAGATCTGCGACAAGTGCAAGGTGATCCGCCGTCACGGCCGGGTCATGGTCATCTGCGACAACCTGCGCCACAAGCAGCGCCAGGGCTGACGCACGCCGACCGACCTGCATCTCGCAGTTCTTCGCGCGACGCATAGCAACACGTACATACGCAGAGCCCGTCCGACCGCGTCCCGCGGTTGACGGCACCTCCGGCGGGGGCCGGGGACCCGACCTGTACCTCATACGGCAGCCGGGAACGGTTCTGCAGCAGACCCCCGAGAACACAGGAGCCATTGAATGGCACGCGTTTCCGGTGTTGACATCCCGCGCGAAAAGCGTGTGGTGGTCGCACTCACCTACGTCTTCGGCATCGGGCGCACCCGGTCCGAGGAGATTCTCGCCGCCACCGGCGTGAACCCGTCCACCCGTGTCCGTGACCTTGCCGAGGAAGACCTCGTCAAGATCCGCGAGTACGTGGACGCCAACCTCCGTACCGAGGGTGACCTCCGCCGTGAGATCGCCGCCGACATCCGCCGCAAGGTCGAGATCGGCTGCTACCAGGGCCTCCGCCACCGTCGCGGCCTGCCCGTCCGCGGTCAGCGCACCAGCACGAACGCCCGTACCCGCAAGGGCCCGCGTCGCGCCATCGCCGGCAAGAAGAAGCCGGGCAAGAAGTAGTCCTCAGCGGACGCTTGACCAAGCGGTCTTCGCTGTAGGACCGACCACCTCCCGTAGGAGTTATAGATGCCCCCCAAGGGTCGTCAGGGCGCTGCCAAGAAGGTGCGCCGCAAGGAAAAGAAGAACGTCGCTCACGGCCACGCGCACATCAAGAGCACGTTCAACAACACGATCGTCTCGATCACGGACCCCTCGGGCAACGTGATCTCCTGGGCCTCCGCCGGCCACGTCGGCTTCAAGGGCTCGCGCAAGTCCACCCCCTTCGCCGCGCAGATGGCCGCCGAGTCGGCCGCCCGCCGCGCGCAGGAGCACGGCATGCGCAAGGTCGACGTCTTCGTCAAGGGTCCCGGCTCCGGCCGTGAGACCGCGATCCGCTCCCTCCAGGCCACCGGCCTCGAGGTCGGCTCGATCCAGGACGTCACCCCCACGCCGCACAACGGCTGCCGTCCCCCCAAGCGCCGCCGCGTCTGACGCACGGCCTGCTTGATCCAGGACTTCGGGCGGTACGGCTCTTCGGGGCCGTGCCGCCCGTACCCTTGCAGTACAAGTCGGACGTCAAATAGTGGGCGTCCACGACTGAAGGACACAACATGCTTATCGCTCAGCGTCCGTCGCTGACCGAAGAGGTCGTCGACGAGTTCCGCTCCCGGTTCGTGATCGAGCCGCTGGAGCCGGGCTTCGGCTACACCCTCGGCAACTCCCTCCGCCGTACCCTCCTCTCCTCGATCCCGGGTGCCGCCGTCACCAGCATCCGCATCGACGGCGTCCTGCACGAGTTCACCACCGTGCCCGGCGTCAAGGAGGACGTCACCGACCTCATCCTGAACATCAAGCAGCTGGTCGTCTCCTCGGAGCACGACGAGCCGGTCGTGATGTACCTGCGCAAGCAGGGCCCGGGTCTGGTCACCGCCGCCGACATCGCGCCCCCGGCCGGTGTCGAGGTGCACAACCCCGACCTCGTCCTGGCGACCCTGAACGCCAAGGGCAAGCTGGAGATGGAGCTGACCGTCGAGCGCGGTCGCGGCTACGTCTCCGCCGTGCAGAACAAGCAGGCGGGCCAGGAGATCGGCCGCATCCCGGTCGACTCCATCTACTCGCCGGTGCTCAAGGTCACGTACAAGGTCGAGGCGACCCGTGTCGAGCAGCGCACCGACTTCGACAAGCTGATCGTCGACGTCGAGACCAAGCAGGCCATGCGCCCGCGCGACGCCATGGCGTCCGCCGGCAAGACCCTGGTCGAGCTGTTCGGTCTGGCGCGCGAGCTCAACATCGACGCCGAGGGCATCGACATGGGCCCGTCCCCGACGGACGCCGCCCTGGCCGCCGACCTGGCGCTGCCGATCGAGGAGCTGGAGCTCACCGTCCGCTCCTACAACTGCCTCAAGCGCGAGGGCATCCACTCCGTGGGCGAGCTCGTGGCGCGCTCCGAGGCGGACCTGCTCGACATCCGCAACTTCGGCGCGAAGTCGATCGACGAGGTCAAGGCGAAGCTGGCCGGCATGGGCCTGGCGCTCAAGGACAGCCCGCCCGGGTTCGACCCGACCGCCGCCGCCGACGCGTTCGGTGCGGACGACGACGCGGATGCCGGGTTCGTCGAGACCGAGCAGTACTGACGGTCCGGATTTGGCTGCCGACCGGCTTCGGCTGGTCGCGCAGTTCCCCGCGCCCCTTGGGGCGCGGGGTCTCCGACGGGTGACCGCCCGCTCGGACACTGACATCGGTACCTCATACGGCCGGTGCAGATCACAAGGAGAAACACCATGCCGCGTCCCGCGAAGGGTGCCCGCCTCGGCGGTTCCGCCGCGCACGAGAAGCTGCTCCTCGCCAACCTGGCGAAGTCGCTCTTCGAGCACGGCCGCATCACCACGACCGAGGCCAAGGCCCGCCGCCTGCGTCCGGTCGCCGAGCGCCTGATCACCAAGGCGAAGAAGGGCGACATCCACAACCGTCGCCTGGTGCTGCAGACGATCACCGACAAGGGCGTCGTCCACACCCTCTTCACCGAGATCGCCCCGCGTTACACGGAGCGCCCGGGTGGCTACACCCGCATCACCAAGATCGGCAACCGTCGTGGCGACAACGCCCCGATGGCCGTGATCGAGCTGGTCGAGGGCGAGATCGCCAAGAAGGCGACCGTCGCCGAGGCCGAGGCCGCCACCAAGCGCGCCGTCAAGGAGGCCGACGAGGCCGCCGCCACCGAGGCTCCGGCCGAGGAGTCGAAGGACGCGTAAGCGTTTTCCGGCTGTTTTCGTGTGCGGGCCCGTACCCCTCGTGGGTGCGGGCCCGTTCCCGTGTGTTTGAGAGGATCACCGCGTGAGCGACGACGTGCAGGACGGTTTCGTACGGGTCCGGCTGGACCTTTCGTACGACGGCAGGGACTTCTCCGGCTGGGCCAAGCAGGCCCACGGGCAGCGGACCGTCCAGGGGGACATCGAGGACGCCCTGCGGACCGTGACCCGGTCCAAGGAGACGTACGAGCTGACCGTCGCCGGGCGGACCGACGCCGGCGTGCACGCGCGCGGCCAGGTCGCCCACGTCGACCTGCCCGTGGAGCTGTGGGAGGAGCACCGCGACAAGCTGCTGCGGCGGCTCGCCGGCCGCCTCGCGCACGACGTGCGGATCTGGTCCCTGACCGAGGCCCCCGGCGGCTTCAACGCCCGCTTCTCCGCGATCTGGCGCCGCTACGCCTACCGCGTCACCGACGACCCCGGCGGCGTCGACCCGCTGCTGCGCGGACACGTCCTCTGGCACGACTGGGCCCTCGACATGGACGCCATGAACGAGGCCGCCGCCGCGCTCGTCGGCGAGCACGACTTCGCCGCGTACTGCAAGCGGCGCGAGGGCGCCACCACCATCCGCACCCTCCAGGAGCTGCGCTGGGAGCGGCGGCCCGACGGCGTCCTCGAAGCGACCGTCAAGGCGGACGCCTTCTGCCACAACATGGTCCGCTCGCTCGTCGGCGCGCTGCTCTTCGTCGGCGACGGGCACCGGCCCGTGGACTGGCCGGGCAAGGTGCTCGCGGCCGGCGTCCGGGACTCGGCCGTGCACGTCGTGCGGCCGCACGGCCTCACCCTCGAAGAGGTCGGCTACCCGGCCGACGAGCTGCTCGCCGCCCGCAACCGGGAGGCGCGCAACAAGCGGTCACTGCCGGGGAGCGCCGGCTGCTGCTGAGGCCTGGGACTTGCCGCGGGCGTAGATCTGGTTGAAGGCGAAGGTGCCCAGGTCGTCGCTGGAGCGGAAGACGCCCCGGTCGGCCGTGGTGACCTTCTTGCCGTTGGTGAAGCCGGCCTGGGTGAAGTACGCGTACCGGCCGATCGCGTTCGACCGGCGCAGGCAGACCGTGGCGCGGCAGAAGTCGCCCACGCCCGCGCCGGTCAGGGGCGCGATGCCGCCGGTGGCCTGGTTCTTCGCCTTGAGGGCGGCGGCCTCGGAGGGGAAGACGGCGACGCCGACGGTGACCGCCACGCCGTCCCTGACGTAGGTGGCCCGGAGCACCTTCTGGCAGCCGTTCTTCTTCAGGACGGCGCCGAGGCCGCCCTGGGTGACGGCCGCGCAGTTCGCCGTGGCGGAGGTCGCGCCCTTCGTGTACGGGCGCCCGTCCATGGTCAGCTTCCTGCCCGGGAAGAGGCCCTCGGCGGTGAGCGGGGCCCTGTCCTTCTTCGGGTCCGAGATGTAGTCCTTCGGGTTCGGCGGGGGCGGGGGCGCCACCGAGGAGAAGGTCGGCTCGGGGGTGGGGGACCCGGTGGGGGAGGCCGGGGCGGTGGGGGTCCCGCCGCCGTTCTTCGCGGTGTCGTCCTCCTTGCCGGTGGCCACCACGGCGGTGGCGACGACCGCGCCGACGACCAGGGCGGCCAGGACCCCGCCGCCGATCGTCAGCAGGCGCTTGCGGCGGGCGCGGGAGGCCGAGGCGTCGGCCAGGGCGCTCCAGTCGGGGGTGGGGCCGCCGCCTTGGGGGCCGCCGCCCTGGGGGCCGGGGAAGGGGCCGGGGGCCGGGGCGCCCGGGAAGGGGGCCGGTGCGCCGCCGCCCTGGGGGCCGGGGTATCCGTAGCCGCCCGCCCCCTGCCCGTACCCCTGGCCCTGTCCCTGCTGTCCCTGCTGTCCGTGGCCGCCGGGCTGCTGCCCGTACGCCTCCCGGCCCTGTTCGCCGTACCCCTGCTGCCCCTGCTGTCCCTGTCGCTGAGGCTCCTGCGGCCACTGCGGTCCCCCAAAGCTCATGCCGCGCATCCTAAACCGGTTGGGCCGGGCCGACGCGGGCGGTGACAATGCACTCCATGGGACACGTCGAGGCCGCACATCTTGAGTACTACCTTCCCGACGGGAGGGTCCTGCTCGGGGACGCCTCCTTCCGGGTGGGGGAGGGGGCCGTCGTCGCCCTCGTCGGGGCCAACGGCGCCGGCAAGACCACGCTCCTCCGGTTGATCTCCGGGGAGCTCCAGCCGCACGGCGGCTCCGTCACCGTCAGCGGCGGGCTCGGCGTGATGCCGCAGTTCGTCGGTTCCGTACGGGACGGCTCGACCGTCCGCGACCTGCTCGTCTCCGTCGCGCAGCCCCGGATCCGGGAGGCCGCGAAGGCGGTGGACGAGGCCGAGCACCTGATCATGACGGTGGACGACGAGGCCGCGCAGATGGCGTACGCGCAGGCCCTCTCCGACTGGGCCGAGGTGCAGGGGTACGAGGCCGAGACCCTGTGGGACATCTGCACCACGGCCGCGCTCGGCGTCCCGTACGAGAAGGCGCAGTTCCGGGAGGCCCGGACGCTCTCCGGCGGCGAGCAGAAGCGGCTCGTGCTCGAAGCGCTGCTGCGCGGCCCCGACGAGGTGCTGCTCCTGGACGAGCCGGACAACTACCTCGACGTGCCCGGCAAGCGGTGGCTGGAGGAGCGGCTGCGGGAGACCCGCAAGACCGTGCTCTTCATCTCCCACGACCGGGAGCTGCTGTCCCGGGCCGCGCAGAAGATCGTCGCGGTCGAGCCCGGCCCGGCCGGTTCCGACGTGTGGGTGCACGGCGGCGGCTTCGGCACCTTCCACGAGGCGCGCCGTGAGCGGTTCGCGCGCTTCGAGGAGCTGAAGCGGCGCTGGGAGGAGAAGCACGCCCAGCTGAAGAAGCTCGTGGTGAACCTGCGGCAGGCCGCCTCGGTCAGCCACGAGATGGCCTCGCGGTACGCGGCGGCGCAGACCCGGCTGCGGAAGTTCGAGGAGGCCGGGCCGCCGCCGGAGCCGCCGCGCGAGCAGGACATCCGGATGCGGCTGCGCGGCGGACGGACCGGGGTGCGGGCGGTGACCTGCGAGAACCTCGAACTGACCGGGCTGATGAAGCCGTTCTCCCTGGAGGTCTTCTACGGGGAGCGGGTCGCCGTCCTCGGCTCGAACGGCTCCGGCAAGTCGCACTTCCTGCGGCTGCTCGCCGGGGACGATTCGGTCGCGCACACCGGGACGTGGAAGCTGGGCGCCCGGGTCGTGCCCGGCCACTTCGCGCAGACCCACGCCCACCCGGAGCTGGCCGGGCGCCCGCTCGTGGACATCCTGTGGACCGAGCACGCCAAGGACCGGGGCGGGGCGATGTCCGTGCTGCGCCGGTACGAGCTGGAGCGCCAGGGCGACCAGCCCTTCGACAAGCTCTCGGGCGGCCAGCAGGCCCGGTTCCAGATCCTGCTGCTCGAACTGGCGGGGACGACGGCGCTGCTCCTGGACGAGCCGACGGACAACCTGGACCTGGAGTCGGCCGAGGCGCTCCAGGACGGTCTGGAGGCGTACGAGGGGACGGTGCTCGCCGTCACGCACGACCGCTGGTTCGCGAAGAGCTTCGACCGGTACCTGGTCTTCGGCTCGGACGGGGTCGTGCGGGAGACGCCGGAGCCGGTGTGGGACGAGCGACGGGTGGAACGGGCGCGGTAGGGGGCGCTGTGAGGGGATGCGGCGGGGCCCGCGCGTTTTGACCCGTCCGGGGTGGCGCGGGTACTGTTGCGGTTTGTTATGCGCAGTGGCTTCGTCGTTCTCACGCGAAGGGCCCCGCGCAAGTTCCCTGGAGCAGTTACCAGTGGCTCGCATACGGGCGGTGTCCCGGCAGTGCAGGCCCCAGCTGCATGATCGCTTCAGGTGTGTCTGGACTCCATCCACTGAAGAAGCGAAGGCTACGAAGTGCGTACGTACAGCCCCAAGCCCGGCGATGTCACTCGCCAGTGGCACATCATCGACGCGCAGGACATCGTCCTGGGCCGCCTGGCGACCACGGCCGCGAACCTCCTCCGAGGCAAGCACAAGCCCGTGTACGCCCCCCACATGGACATGGGCGACTTCGTCATCATCATCAACGCCGACAAGGTCCACCTGTCCGGCAACAAGAAGACCCAGAAGCTGGCGTACCGCCACTCCGGCTTCCCGGGCGGTCTGCGCTCCGTCCGCTACGACGAGCTGCTGGACAAGAACCCCGAGAAGGCCGTCGAGAAGGCCATCAAGGGCATGATCCCCAAGAACTCCCTGGGCCGTCAGATGCTCTCGAAGCTGAAGGTCTACGCGGGCGAGAACCACCCGCACGCTGCCCAGCAGCCCGTTCCGTTCGAGATCACCCAGGTCGCGCAGTAGTTCCGGCCACACCCCCTAAGAACGAAAGAAATCTGAGGAGCATCGTGGCCGAGACCACCCCCGAGACCCCCGTCGACGAGTTCGAGGGCGTCGAGGAGTACACCACCGAGACCGAGCTCGTCGAGGGTGAGTACACCTCCGAGTCGCTCGCGTCCCGCTTCGGCGACCCGCAGCCGGCCGCCGGCCTGGGCCGTCGCAAGAACGCCATCGCCCGCGTCCGGATCGTTCCGGGCACCGGCAAGTGGAAGATCAACGGTCGCACCCTTGAGGACTACTTCCCCAACAAGGTGCACCAGCAGGAAGTCAACGAGCCCTTCAAGGTGCTCGAGCTCGACAACCGCTACGACGTCATCGCCCGCATCTCGGGCGGCGGCGTCTCCGGTCAGGCCGGTGCCCTGCGCCTTGGCGTGGCCCGCGCGCTGAACGAGGCGGACGTCGAGAACAACCGCCCGGCGCTGAAGAAGGCCGGCTTCCTCTCCCGCGACGACCGTGCGGTCGAGCGCAAGAAGGCCGGTCTCAAGAAGGCCCGCAAGGCCCCGCAGTACAGCAAGCGTTAATCGCCTGCTCGGTCTGCTTTCCGTACGCCCCGGCGGCACTGCCCGTGCCGTCGGGGCGTACGGTTTTTCGTACTCTCCTTTCACAAGCCTCTTCACAAGCCCTTCTTTCATGGGCTTCATGGGCGCCCGGGCACGTATTTTCGGAGGACAGCAGTGGGACGACTCTTCGGCACGGACGGCGTACGCGGCGTCGCCAACGCGGACCTGACGGCGGAGCTGGCGCTCGGCCTCTCCGTCGCGGCGGCGCACGTGCTCGCCGAGGCGGGCACCTTCGAGGGGCACCGGCCGACCGCCGTGGTCGGGCGCGACCCGCGCGCGTCCGGAGAGTTCCTGGAGGCCGCCGTCGTGGCCGGTCTCGCCAGCGCCGGCGTCGACGTGCTGCGCGTCGGCGTCCTTCCCACCCCGGCCGTGGCCCACCTCACCGGCGTCCTCGGCGCCGACCTCGGCGTGATGCTCTCCGCGAGCCACAACGCCATGCCCGACAACGGCATCAAGTTCTTCGCGCGCGGCGGCCACAAGCTGGCCGACGAACTGGAGGACAGGATCGAAGCCGTGTACGAGGAGCACCGCACGGGCGCCCCCTGGGACCGCCCGACCGGGGCCGGCGTCGGCCGCGTCCGCGACTACGACGAGGGCTTCGACACCTACGTCGCCCACCTCGTCGCGGTCCTCCCCAACCGCCTCGACGGCCTGAAGGTCGTCCTGGACGAGGCCCACGGCGCCGCCTCCCGCGTCTCGCCCGAGGCCTTCGCCCGGGCCGGTGCCGAGGTCGTCACCATCGGCGCGCAGCCGGACGGCCTCAACATCAACGACGGCTGCGGCTCCACCCACCTCGACCTGCTCCGGGCCGCCGTCGTCGAGCACGGCGCCGACCTGGGCATCGCGCACGACGGCGACGCCGACCGCTGCCTCGCCGTGGACGCGGCGGGCAACGAGGTCGACGGCGACCAGATCCTCGCCGTGCTCGCCCTCGCCATGCGCGAGGCCGGCACCCTGCGCGGCGACACGGTCGTCGCGACCGTCATGTCCAACCTGGGCTTCAAGCTCGCCATGGAGCGCGAGGGCCTGAACCTCGTCCAGACGTCGGTCGGCGACCGCTACGTCCTGGAGGCCATGAAGGAGCACGGCTTCGCGCTCGGCGGCGAGCAGTCGGGCCACGTCATCGTGCTCGACCACGCCACCACCGGCGACGGCACCCTCACCGGCCTCATGCTGGCCGCCCGGGTCGCCGCCACCGGCAAGTCCCTCGCGGACCTCGCCGGCGTGATGGAGCGGCTGCCGCAGGTCCTCGTCAACGTGAAGGACGTCGACAAGTCGCGCGTCACCACCTCCGCCGACCTGGCCGCCGCCGTCACCGAGGCCGAGCGCGAACTCGGCTCCACCGGCCGGGTGCTGCTGCGCTCCTCGGGCACCGAGCCGCTGGTCCGCGTCATGGTCGAGGCCGCCGACATCGAGCAGGCCCGTTCGGTCGCGCAGCGCCTCGCGGACGTCGTGAAGTCCGTTCTCGGCTAGCATTTCTGAGGCACCGTCATGCGGGGACGGCCCCGCCGCACCGGACTCCGGTACGGCGGGGCCCTCTCCGTCAGCGGCCCTTGCGCGACGGGCGGCGCCAGCGGCCGCGCTGGGTGTCCCACAGGGCCCGCTGCGCGTACAGCGTCGCCGTCCCGGCGAGGACGATGCCGAAGAGGTTGAGCGCCAGCTGCTCGATCGAGCCCCACATCTGGCCGAGCTCGCCGTAGGCGAGCGCCACCGCCGCGTTCGCGCCCGCCGGGACCGTCGTCACCGAGATCGCCACGCCCACCAGGGCCCCCGACTTGGCGGAGGTCAGGGAGAGCGTGCCGGCCGCGCCCGCGAGCAGCGCCACGACGAAGGAGAACGGGTCGGGCTGCCAGATGAACCGGGTGTTGGGCCGCTCGGCGTCGAGCTGAGCCCGGCTGAACAGGTCGAGCGCGTCCATCGCCAGGCTGAACAGCGTGGTGGCCGCGATCGCCACCGCGAAGCCCACGAACAGCGCGAGCAGCGAGCGCACGGCCAGCCGCGGGGCGCGCCGCACCGCCGCCGTGCAGATCCCGGCGAGCGGGCCGAACTCCGGGCCGACCGCCATCGCGCCCACGATCAGGACCGCGTTGTCCAGGACGACGCCGCAGGCCGCGATCATCGTGGCCAGGACCATGAACGCGCAGTACGTGACGGAGAGCGTCGACTCCTCGTGCGTCGCCTCCGTCAGCTCCTCCCAGAGCACCGCGTCGGCGGCCTCGCCCGGCGACTCCCGCTCGGCCGCGTCGGCCCGCTCGGACAGCGACAGGTCGATGCTCTGGACGGCGATCGAACCGTCCTTGTCGATCCCGAGGCCGCGCAGCTCGCGCAGCAGCTCGTCGCCCGCCTCGCGGGCCACGTCGCACATCACGACGTCCCCGGCCGGGTCGCGGGCCGCGCCGGGCAGCACCACCAGGTGGGCGGTCCCGACGGTCGACTCGATCAGGTCGGCCGCGGCCCGGGTGCGGTCGGGCGGGACGATCATCCGCAGATGCAGCATGCGCAGAGCCTACGGAGCGTGGGTGCCGGTCCGGGGGAGCTTCAGAGCTTGCGCAGGCTCAGCTTCTGCACCTTGTGGTCGGGGCCCTTGCGGACGACGAGGGTGGCCCGGCCGCGGGTGGGCGCCACGTTCTCCAGGAGGTTCACCTTGTTGATGGTCCGCCACATCGTGCGGGCGTAGTCGAAGGCCTCCTCCTCGGAGACCTGGGTGTAGCGGCGGAAGTACGAGGAGGGGTCCTGGAACGCGGTGTCGCGCAGCTTGCGGAAGCGGTTCAGGTACCAGCGCTCGATGTCCTCCGCCCGCGCGTCCACGTACACCGAGAAGTCGAAGTAGTCGGCGAGGCCGACGCGGGTCCGGCCGTCCTTGCCGGGCAGGGCGGGCTGGAGGACGTTCAGGCCCTCCACGATCAGGATGTCCGGGCGGCGCACCACCAGCCGCTCGCCGGGCACCCGGTCGTAGATCAGGTGCGAGTAGACCGGGGCCGTGACCTCGTCCTTGCCCGCCTTGATGTCCGCGACGAACCGGGTCAGGGCCCGGCGGTCGTACGACTCGGGGAAGCCCTTGCGGGACATCAGGCCGCGCGCCTTCAGCTCCTCCATCGGGTAGAGGAAGGCGTCCGTGGTCACCAGCTCCACGCGCGGGTGCTCCGGCCAGCGGGCGAGGAGGGCCTGGAGGAGGCGGGAGACGGTGGACTTGCCGACGGCGACCGAGCCGGCGACCCCTATGACGAAGGGGGTGCCGCGCTGCTCGGCGCTCTCGCCGAGGAAGGTGTTCAGGGCGCCGCGCAGACCGCTGGTGGCCTGCACGTACAGGTTGAGCAGCCGGGACAGCGGCAGGTAGACGTCCCGCACCTCGTCGAGGTCGATGACGTCCCCGAGGCCGCGGAGCCGCTCGACCTCCTCGGCGGTGAGGGGCAGCGGCGTCTTGTCGCGCAGGGCGCTCCACTCGGCCCGGGTGAGGTCGACGTACGGGGTCGCCTCGGACGGACGGCGGTGTCCGTTTCCGTGGCGGGGGCCCTGGGGCCCGCCCCCGGGGCCGTCCCCGTTGGCGCTTCGTGGCGGCGAAGTGATCACACCGCCATTGTCGGGGGTCGGGGGCGGCCGTGGGTGGTGGGGTCGGTCACGCGGCGAAGGGATTGGACGTGGCCGGGTCCGTGGGCAATCATGCGGGGGCCGCGTGGGCTCCTGATCGCACGCGGGGGGAGCCGCCGCCGGGCGGCACGAAGAGAAGCAGAGAGTCACCACGCATGCGTACGTCCATCCGAAACGCCGCCGTCGCCGCGACCGCCGTCTCGCTCGCCCTGCTCGCCACCGCCTGCGGCGGCGGGGAGAGCGCCGACAAGGGCAAGGACGCCGGCAAGGGCTCGGCGGCGCCGAGCGCCTCCGCCACGTCCGAGGCCCCGGCCGCCAAGGCGCTCTCCGACGCCGAGCTGGAGAAGCTGATCGTCGAGAAGGCCGACCTCAAGGGCTACCAGGTCCAGAAGACCGAGGCCGGGGACGTCGTCCCGGCGTCCGAGGTCGTCACCGAGAAGGCGAGCTGCGCCCCGATCGCCCACGCGATGTCCTTCATCTCGCCCGGCTCGCCCGCCGCGTCGGCCGAGCGCCAGGTGCTCGCGGAGCCGAAGAAGGACGCCACGGCCGACCCGGAGGAGGCGCTCCTCGGGGCGCTCGGCGTCGAGATGAGCGCGGTGGTGCTCGGCTCGTACGACGGGCAGGGCGCCCAGGAGGCCCTGGCCTCGGTGAAGAAGGCCGGCGCCGAGTGCGCCGACGGCTTCACGGTCTCCCACAAGTCGGAGAAGAACAAGGTCCTGAAGGTCGACACGGAGAGCTTCACCGCCGGCGAGGAGGCGGCCTCCTTCACCCTCACCAGCGACCTGGAGGGCGAGCGGCTCATCAGCAGGCTCGTCGTCCTCCGCCAGGGCAACACGCTCGCGTCCTTCTCGACCGTCAGCTTCGCCCCCGGCGGGGTCAAGGAGTTCCCGAAGGCCCTCATCGACGCGCAGGTGAAGAAGCTGGGCTGACGCCCGGCAGGAACCCCGTCAGCCCCACCGGACGGAGCCCGTGTCGGCTCCGTCCGGTGGGGCGGATTCCGCCGTAGTCTTCCGACATGTGCGGAATCGTGGGATACGTCGGCGGGCAGTCGGCGCTTGATGTGGTGGTCGCGGGCCTCAAGCGGCTCGAATACCGGGGCTACGACTCGGCCGGTGTCGCGGTGCTCTCCGACGGGGGGCTCGCCGCGGCGAAGCGGGCGGGGAAGCTCGTCAACCTGGACAAGGAGCTGGCCGAGCGGCCGCTGCCCGGCGGCTCCGTGGGGATCGGGCACACCCGCTGGGCCACCCACGGCGGCCCGACCGACGCCAACGCGCACCCGCACCTGGACAACGCCGGGCGGGTCGCCGTCGTCCACAACGGCATCATCGAGAACTTCGCCGTGCTGCGCGAGGAGCTGGCCGGGCGCGGCCACGACCTGACGTCCGAGACGGACACCGAGGTCGTCGCGCACCTGCTCGCCGAGGAGTTCTCCTCCACCGGCGACCTGGCCGAGTCCATGCGGCTGGTGTGCCGGCGGCTCGACGGGGCGTTCACCCTGGTCGCCGTGCACGCCGACCAGCCGGACACCGTCGTCGGCGCCCGCCGCAACTCCCCGCTCGTCGTCGGCGTCGGCGAGGGCGAGAACTTCCTCGCCTCCGACGTCTCCGCCTTCATCGCCCACACCCGCTCCGCGATCGAGCTGGGCCAGGACCAGGTGGTCGAGCTGACCCGGGAGGGCGTCACCGTCACCGGCTTCGACGGGACGCCCGCCGACGTGCGGGCCTACCACGTCGACTGGGACGCCTCCGCCGCCGAGAAGGGCGGCTACGACCACTTCATGCTCAAGGAGATCGCCGAGCAGCCCAAGGCCGTCGCCGACACCCTCCTCGGCCGGATCGACGCCTCCGGGCGGCTCACCCTGGACGAGGTGCGCATCCCCGACACCGTGCTCCGCGAGGCCGACAAGATCGTCGTCGTCGCGTGCGGCACCGCCTTCCACGCCGGGCTCATCGCCAAGTACGCCATCGAGCACTGGACCCGCATCCCCTGCGAGGTCGAGCTGGCCAGCGAATTCCGCTACCGGGACCCGATCCTCGGCCCGCGCACCCTGGTGATCGCGATCTCCCAGTCCGGCGAGACCATGGACACCCTGATGGCGCTGCGGCACGCGCGCGAGCAGGGCGCGAAGGTCCTCGCCGTCTGCAACACCAACGGCTCCACCATCCCGCGCGAGTCCGACGCCGTGCTCTACACGCACGCCGGGCCCGAGGTCGCCGTCGCCTCCACCAAGGCCTTCCTGACCCAGCTCGTCGCCTGCTACCTGCTCGCGCTCCACCTCGGGCAGGTCCGCGGCACCCAGTGGGGCGACGAGGTCCTCGCCGTCGTGCGCGAGCTCGCCCGGATCGGCGAGGAGGTCGAGCGCGTCCTGGAGACGATGGAGCCCGTGCGGGCCCTCGCCCGCTCCCTCGCCCACAAGGACACGGTCCTCTTCCTCGGCCGGCACGTCGGCCATCCGGTGGCCCTGGAGGGCGCCCTGAAGCTCAAGGAGCTGGCGTACATGCACGCCGAGGGCTTCGCCGCCGGGGAACTCAAGCACGGGCCGATCGCGCTCATCGAGGAGGACCTGCCGGTCGTGGTCGTGGTCCCCTCGCCCGAGGGCCGGTCCGTCCTCCACGACAAGATCGTCTCCAACATCCAGGAGATCAGGGCGCGCGGCGCCCGTACGATCGTGATCGCCGAGGAGGGCGACGAGGCGGTCGTCCCCTACGCCGACCACCTCGTCCGCATCCCCGCCACGCCCACGCTGCTCCAGCCGCTGGTCGCCACGGTGCCGCTCCAGGTCTTCGCCTGCGAGCTCGCCACCGCGCGGGGCAACGAGGTCGACCAGCCGCGCAACCTGGCCAAGTCCGTGACCGTGGAGTGAGGGGGATCGGGGAGTGAGTGGGAAATGATCATCGGGGTGGGGATCGACGTGGCGGAGATCGACCGGTTCGCCGCGTCGATCGAACGGACGCCGGGGCTGCTGAGCCGGCTCTTCGTCGAGGACGAGCTGCTGCTCCCGAGCGGCGAGCGGCGCGGGGTCGCCTCGCTCGCCGTCCGCTTCGCCGCGAAGGAGGCCCTGGCGAAGGCGCTCGGCGCACCGGCCGGACTGCTCTGGACGGACGCCGAGGTGTACGTCGAGGAGACCGGGCAGCCGCGCCTGCGGGTGCGGGGGACGGTGGAGGCCCGGGCGGTGGAGCTGGGCGTGCGGCACTGGCACGTGTCGCTGAGCCACGACGCGGGGGTGGCGTCGGCGGTGGTGATCGCGGAGGGGTGAGCGGTGCGACCCGGGGCCCGGCCGTTTCCGAACGGCCGGGCCCCGGGTCGTGTGGCGCGCGGCTGCCAGGGCCGGCGACGGGATGTGTGTACCGCGCGCGTGCGGAGTGGTGTGACGCCATCCGGCTTACTTAGGTAAGCCTAAGCTAAATTGAATGGCGGGCGGTGTCAACCCTCCGCCGGGCGGGCCTCCTCCGGGCGGCCCCCCGCCGCCTGCGGCAGACTGCTGGACATGCGTACCGCTTACCGCGTGGAGACCGTCCGGGCCGCCGAGGCCGCCCTCATGGCCCGCCTCCCGGAAGGCGCCCTCATGGGCAGGGCCGCCGCCGGACTCGCCGCCGCCTGCTGCTCGTTGCTCGGGAAGGGACGGGTGTACGGGGCGCGGGTCGTCCTCCTCGTCGGGACCGGCGACAACGGCGGCGACGCGCTGTACGCCGGAGCCCGGCTCGCCCGGCGCGGCGCGGGCGTGACCGCCGTGCTGCTCGGCGCCCGCGCCCACGAGGGCGGGCTCGCGGCGCTCCGGGCGGCGGGCGGGCGGATCGCGGACGACCCCTTCGAGCCGCTGGCCGGCGCCGACCTCGTCCTCGACGGGATCACCGGCATCGGCGGGCGCGGCGGGCTGCGGCCCGACGCCGTGCCCGTCGCGCGGGCCGCGCGCGGCTCCGACGCGGTCGTGGTCGCCGTGGACCTGCCGAGCGGCGTCGACGCCGACACCGGGGAGGTCGCCGGGGAGGCGCTGCGGGCCGACGTGACGGTCACCTTCGGGACGTACAAGCCGGGGCTGCTCGTCGATCCGGCGCACGAGTACGCGGGCGCGCTGCGGCTCGTGGACATCGGGCTCGACGCGACCCTGCCGGGGCTGCCGGACCTGGAGGCGCTCCAGCACGAGGACGTGGCGCGGCTGCTGCCGGTGCCGGGCGCCGAGAGCGACAAGTACCGGCGCGGGGTCGTCGGCGTCGTCGCCGGCTCCGACCGCTACCCCGGCGCCGCCGTCCTCGCCGTGACCGGGGCGCTGCGGGGCGGGGCGGGGGCCGTGCGGTACGTCGGGGCCGGCGGGGACGCGGTGCTCGCCGCGCACCCCGAGACCCTGGTGCACCCCTGGCCGCCGCGGAAGGCCGGACGGGTCCAGTCCTGGGTCGTCGGGCCGGGTCTCGGGGAGGAGGCGGGGGCGCGGGAGGCGGTCGCGGAGGTCCTCGCCTCGGACGTGCCGGTCCTGGTCGACGCGGACGGGCTGCGGGGCCTCGACCCGGAGGTCGTACGGGGCCGGGGCGCGCCCACGCTCCTCACCCCGCACGCGGGCGAGGCGGCGGCGCTGCTCTCCGTCCCCCGGGAGGAGGTCGAGGCGGGGCGGCTCGCGGCGGTCCGCGAACTGGCGGACCGCTTCGGCGCGACGGTCCTCCTGAAGGGCTCCACGACCCTGGTGTACGGGGGCGCCGGCCGTCCCGTACGGGTGAACCCGACCGGGACGTCCTGGCTCGCCACCGCCGGGAGCGGCGACGTCCTCTCCGGCCTGGCGGGCTCGCTGCTCGCGGCGGGCCTCCCGCCCGTCGACGCGGCCTCCTGCGCGGCCTACCTCCACGGCCTCGCGGCCCGCCGCGCCTCGTCGGGCACGGCTCCGGTGACGGCGACGGAGGTGGCGGGGGCGGTGCGGGGAGCGTGGGGGGACGTGATGTCCCCGGCGTAGGGGCGGTTTTCCTCCCCGCCCCGCCCCGCCCCTTCCCGAAGCCCTGCCGGGGGCGGGTGGGCGGTGCGGCGGGATCTTCCCGGGGGCTCCGACCCCGGACCCCCGAGCGGCGCCGGCTCCACGGCACCGGGCCCCGCTCCGCACCCGCCTGGTGAGGCCGGGCCTTGCTCCGCACCCGGTGCGGCGACTCGCCCGGGTTCGTGGGGGAACGTTCCTTTTCGGGCTCGGTGTTGGTGGGTGGGGCGGCCTGGTCGGGGCGCCGGGGCCGCTCGTGAGGGTGATCGGGGCTACAGCCCGGGAAAGCGGTGTCGGGGGGCGCACCTGAGAGACTGGGCGCGATGACTGAGACACCGCCGCCCCGCAGAGCCCGCGCCGAGATCGACCTCGGTGCGCTGCGTGCGAACGTCCGCACGCTGCGCGCCCGCGTCGCCCCCCACGTCCGGATCATGGCCGTGGTCAAGGCCGACGCGTACGGACACGGCGCCCTGCGCTGTGCCCGGGCCGCCCTGGAGGCGGGGGCGGACTGGCTCGGGACGGCCACCCCGCACGAGGCGCTCGCGCTGCGGGCCGCCGGGATCACGGACGTCCCCGTCATGTGCTGGCTCTGGACCCCCGGCGACCCCTGGGACCGGGGCATCGAGGCCGGGCTCGACATGTCCGTCAGCGGGATGTGGGCCCTGCGGGAGGTCGTCGCCGCCGCCCGGGCCACCGGGAAGAGCGCGCGCGTGCAGCTCAAGGCCGACACCGGCCTCGGCCGCAACGGCTGCCAGCCCGCCGACTGGCCCGAGCTCGTCGGCGAGGCGCTGAAGGCCGAGGCCGAGGGGCTGATCGAGGTCACCGGCCTCTGGTCGCACTTCGCCTGCGCCGACGAGCCCCACCACCCCTCCATCGCCGCCCAGCTCGACGTCTTCCGCTCGATGCTCGACTACGCCGAGAAGGCCGGCGTCGAGCCCGAGGTCCGGCACATCGCCAACTCGCCGGCCACCCTCACCCTCCCCGAGGCCCACTTCGACCTCGTCCGGCCCGGCATCGCCCTCTACGGCATCTCGCCCAGCCCCGAACTCGGCACCTCCGCCGAACTCGGCCTGCGGCCCGTCATGTCGCTCAAGGCGAGCGTCGCCCTCGTCAAGCAGGTCCCGGCCGGACACGGCGTCAGCTACGGCCACCACTACGTCACCGAGGGCGAGACCACCCTCGGACTCGTGCCGATCGGGTACGCCGACGGCGTCCCCCGGCACGCCTCCGGCCGCGGCCCCGTCCTCGTCGGCGACACCGTCCGCACGATCGCCGGCCGCGTCGCCATGGACCAGTTCGTGCTCGACCTCGGCGGGGAGACCCCCGAGCCCGGCACCGAGGCCGTGCTCTTCGGCCCCGGCGACCGGGGCGAACCGACCGCCGAGGACTGGGCGGTGGCCGCCGACACCATCGCGTACGAGATCGTCACCCGGATCGGCGCGCGCGTCCCGCGCGTCTACCCGGGCGAATGAGAGGAAGCGTCCGTGGGGGAGTCCAGTAGTGGAGGCACCTGGCGCCGTGCCGGGTTCGCCGGCGCCGCGATAGGCGTCCTGGCGGCCGGAGCCGCCGCCGGGGTCGCCGTCGAACGGCTCACCGTCGGCCGTTCCGTACGCCGGAAGGCGCGGCTCGCCCTGGACTCCGCCGACCCCTACGGCGGGCTCCGCGGCACCCCCGGCCGCGCCCTCGCCGACGACGGGACCGTTCTCTACTACGAGGTCGACGAGGTCGGTGAGGCCGGTGAGGTCGGTGCCGGTGACCGCGCCGAGGCCTCCGCCCGGCTCCGGCGGCTCTTCGGGCGCCGCGAACCCGCCCCCGTCACCGTCGTCTTCAGCCACGGCTACTGCCTCAACCAGGACTCCTGGCACTTCCAGCGGGCCGCCCTGCGCGGTCTCGTACGGACCGTCCACTGGGACCAGCGCAGCCACGGGCGCTCGGGGCAGGGCGTCACCCAGGCCGGCCCCGACGCCGTCCCCGTCTCCATCGACCGGCTCGGACGCGACCTCAGGGCCGTCGTGGACGCCGCCGCCCCCGACGGCCCCCTCGTGCTCGTCGGGCACTCCATGGGCGGCATGACGGTGATGGCGTTCGCCGAGCAGTACCCGGAGCTGATGCGCGAGCGCGTCGCCGGCGTCGCCTTCGTCGGCACCTCGGCCGGAAAGCTGCACGAGGTGACGTACGGACTGCCCGTCCTGGGCGTCAACGCCGTCCGGCGGATCCTGCCGAGCGTCCTGCGGACCCTCGGCGCCCAGGCGGAGCTGGTCGAGCGGGGTCGCCGGGCGACGGCCGACCTCTTCGCCGGGCTCGTCAAGAAGTACTCGTTCGCCTCGAAGGACGTGGACCCGGCGGTCGCCCGCTTCGCCGAGCGGATGATCGAGTCCACCCCCATCGACGTGGTCGCCGCCTTCTACCCGGCCTTCGCGGAGCACGACAAGTCCGCCTCCCTGCCCGCCCTCCGCGACCTGCCGGTGCTCGCGCTCGCCGGGGACCGCGACCTCGTCACCCCCAGCTCCCACACCGAGGCCATCGCCGCCCTGCTCCCCGACGCCGAGCTGGTGATCGTCCCGGACGGGGGCCACCTGGTGATGCTGGAGCACCCGGAGGCCGTCACCGACCGCCTCGCCGACCTGCTCGTACGGGCCGGGGCCGTGCCGCGGCCGGCGGCGGCGGGGACGGAGCCCGGCGAAAGCTAGATTGGCGGTATGGAAGCAGCGCACCCGTCCGTACCCCCCGTGCCCGGCGACGCCACGCCCGTCTCCGACACCACGCCCGTCTCCGAGGCCACCCTCTCCGTCGACTCCCCGGAGCAGATGCAGGAGCTGGGCCGCCGGCTCGCCGAGGTGCTCCGCCCCGGCGACCTCGTCATGCTCACCGGTGAGCTCGGCGCCGGGAAGACCACCCTCACCCGCGGCCTCGGCGAGGGGCTCGGGGTGCGCGGCGCCGTCACCTCCCCGACCTTCGTCATCGCCCGCGTCCACCCGTCCCTGGTCGGCGGCCCGGCCCTGGTCCACGTCGACGCGTACCGCCTCGGCGGCGGGCTGGACGAGATGGAGGACCTCGACCTGGACGTGTCGCTGCCCGAGTCCGTGGTGGTCGTGGAGTGGGGCGACGGCAAGGTCGAGGAGCTGACCGACGACCGGCTGCACCTGCTGATCCACCGCGTCACCGGCGACACCGACGACGACCGGCGCACGGTCGTGCTGCGCGGCGTCGGGGAGCGCTGGACGGGGGAGGACCTGGGCGCGCTCTGACCCCGCCCGCCCCGCCGCCCCCCGTAGCCCCCACGTATGTTCCGACAACGTGTCGGCAAAATGTTGCGTGGGTCGTGCGCGCCGTGGTCCCATGGACGCACGAGCTGGTTAGGTGTACCTAACCTACGGGAGGCAGGCATGGCGACGCCGGAGCGCGCGGAACCCGGTCGGGAGCACGTCACGATGAGCGAGCTGCTGGCGTCCTGCGTGGCGGCCCGCACCCTCTCGACCCCGCCGAGACCGCAGGCCGAGGACGACGCGCGGGACCGGGACGGCGGGTACGACGCGTACGGGCGCGCGGAGGAGGACGAGGCCGCCTAGGGCCTGTCCGGCGGATCATGGCCGGGCGGGCCTCAGGGGACGACGACGACCTTCGTGCCGATCACCGCGAACGTCCACAGCGCGTTCCCGTCGGCGCGCTTCATGCGGACGCCGCCGGTCTTCTTCGTCGGGTCCGGCTCCGGCATCGAGCCGTCCACCGCCGCGCTGAAGCCGATCGCCACGTCCCGGGTCGTCGCGAACCGCACCACGTGCTCGATCTGCACCCCGTCCGAGCCGCGCACCGTGCCCGACCGCGAGGTCACCGCGTACGCGCCGGGCGGCGGGGACACCGTGCTCGGCATCACCGTGAACGTCCGGGTGGCCCTGCCGTTGCCGTTCACCAGCCACACCCGGCGGTCGGCCAGGCCGTACACCACCCGCTCCCCGGTGCCCGAGGCCGCCGGGACGGCGAGGGGGTCGCGGTCGGGCTGCTTCGGGCCGCCGCTGGGGGAGGTCGAGGGGGCCGTCGCGCTCGGGGCCTTCGGCTTGGCCGAGAGGTCCGCCGGGACGTTCGCGGAGGCCTGGTAGGCGAGGAAACAGACCGCGGCGACCGCCGCCGCCGTGAGCCCGGCCACGAATCCCGAGCTGCTCCGTGCCACCGTGCCCACCTCTCGTACGAATGTGTCGAAGGGTGACGGTAGCAGCCGCCGCCCCGGGGTTCGGGGCAGCGTGCCCGGGAGCCGTAGGCTGTTCGCGTGCTGTTGCTCGCCATGGATACCGCCACCCCCGCCGTCACCGTCGCCCTCCACGACGGCGAGGCCGTCGTCGCCTCGTCGAGCCAGGTCGACGCCCGCCGCCACGGGGAGCTGCTGCTGCCCGCCGTCGACCGGGTCCTCGCCGAGGCCGGGCTGAAGCTCGACGCGGTCACCGGCGTGGTCGTCGGCGTCGGCCCCGGCCCGTACACCGGTCTGCGCGTCGGCCTCGTCACGGCCGCGGCCTTCTCGTCCGCGCTCGGCGTGCCCGTGCACGGCCTGTGCACCCTCGACGGACTCGCGTACGCCTCCGGGATCGAGGAGCCCTTCGCCGTCGCCACGGACGCGCGCCGCAAGGAGGTGTACTGGGCGCGGTACGCCGACTCCCGCACCCGCGTGACCGACGCGGCCGTCGACCGGCCCGCCGACATCGCCGAAGCCCTCGCCGGGCTCCCGGTCGTCGGCGCGGGCGCCCGCCTCTACCCCGAGGCCTTCCCCGACGCCCGCGACCCCGAGCACCAGTCGGCCGCGGCGCTCGCCGCCCTCGCGGCGGAGAGGCTGGGTGCGGGGGACTCCGAGGGTTTCCTCGACCCGCTGCCGATGTACCTGCGCCGCCCCGACGCCCAGGTGCCCAAGAACTACAAGGTGGTCACCCCCAAGTGACCGGCCAAGTGACCGGCGGCGTCGAACTGCGCGAGATGCGCTGGTGGGACATCGCACCGGTGCTCGCCCTGGAGGACGAGCTGTTCCCCGAGGACGCCTGGTCGGCCGGGATGTTCTGGTCCGAGCTCGCGCACTCCCGGGGGCCGGGCGCCACCCGCCGGTACGTCGTCGCGGAGGACCCCGGCGGGCGGCTCGTCGGCTACGCCGGGCTCGCCGCCGCCGGCGGCCTCGGCGACGTGCAGACCATCGCCGTCTCCCGCGACCAGTGGGGGACCGGGCTCGGCGCCCGGCTCCTCACCGACCTGCTCCAGCACGCCACCGCCTTCGAGTGCGACGAGGTCCTGCTCGAAGTGCGCGTGGACAACACCCGGGCCCAGAAGCTCTACGAGCGCTTCGGCTTCGAGCCCATCGGTTTCCGGCGCGGCTACTACCAGCCCGGAAACGTCGACGCGCTCGTGATGCGACTGACCGTTCAAGGAACCGGAACCGATATCTGATGGCTGCTGACGAACCCCTCGTGCTCGGCATCGAGACCTCCTGCGACGAGACCGGCGTCGGCATCGTCCACGGGACCACCCTCCTCGCCGACGCCATCGCCTCCAGCGTCGACACCCACGCCCGCTTCGGCGGCGTCGTGCCCGAGATCGCCTCCCGCGCGCACCTGGAGGCGATGGTCCCGACGATCGAGCGCGCCCTGAAGACCGCCGGGATCTCCGCCGGGGACCTCGACGGCATCGCCGTCACCGCCGGTCCCGGCCTCGCGGGCGCGCTGCTCGTCGGCGTCTCGGCGGCCAAGGCCTACGCCTACGCCCTCGGCAAGCCGCTCTACGGCGTCAACCACCTGGCCTCGCACATCTGCGTCGACCAGCTGGAGCACGGCAAGCTGCCCGAGCCGACGATGGCCCTCCTGGTCTCCGGCGGGCACTCCTCGCTGCTGCTCTCCGCCGACATCACCTCCGACGTGCGCCCGATGGGCGCCACCATCGACGACGCGGCCGGCGAGGCCTTCGACAAGATCGCCCGCGTGCTCGACCTCGGCTTCCCCGGCGGACCGGTCATCGACCGGCTCGCCAGGGAGGGCGACCCGAAGGCGATCGCCTTCCCGCGCGGCCTGAGCGGCGCCAAGGACCCGGCGTACGACTTCTCCTTCTCCGGCCTCAAGACCGCCGTCGCCCGCTGGATCGAGGCGAAGAGGGCGGCCGGCGAGGAGGTGCCGGTGCGGGACGTGGCCGCGTCCTTCCAGGAGGCGGTCGTGGACGTCCTCACCCGCAAGGCCGTCCGGGCCTGCAAGGACGAGGGCGTCGACCACCTGATGATCGGCGGCGGCGTGGCCGCGAACTCGCGCCTGCGCGCCCTCGCCCAGGAGCGCTGCGAGCGCGCCGGCATCCGGCTGCGGGTGCCCCGGCCGGGCCTGTGCACGGACAACGGCGCGATGGTCGCGGCCCTCGGCGCCGAGATGGTCGCCCGGGGCAGGGCCGCCTCCGACCTGGAGCTGTCGGCGGACTCCTCGCTGCCGGTGACGGACCCGCACGTGCCGGGCGCCCACGCGCACGGCCACTCCCACGACCACGATCACGTGCACGAGGTCAGCAAGGAGAACCTGTACTCGTGAGGATCACCCTCATGTGGGAGGCGCGGGCCGCGCAGGGGCGGGGCCCCGAGCTCCTGGAGTGGGCCCGGGAACGGTCCCGGGTCCTCGCGTACGAGCCCGTGCGCCGGGAGGTCTTCCGCGCGCCCCAGGACCGGGTCCTCGTCCTCACCTGGTGGGAGGCGGAGACCTTCGACGCGGAGCTGCCCGAGCTGCCGGAGCCGGACGCGGAACTGATCACCCGGCCGGTCCACCGCTGGCGGTTCGAGGCGGTCGAGTAGGCGTACGGGCGGACGGACGCCCGGCCGGGGTCGAGTGGCCGTACGGGCGACGGACTCCCGGTCGCGGTCGAGCAGCCGTAAGGCCTGCCCGGCCGGGAGTCTCGTCGGTCACACGCGTGCCCGTCGGGCAACCTTTCGATCCGTGCGGGCATCTCCCGGCGCGTGAAGAAGACGATCGCGCTCTGGGCGGCGCTCACCGCCGCGGCCCTCCTGGTGACCGGCTGCACGGCGGAGCGGCCCCCCGCCGCCCCCGTACCCGCCCCGGCCCCGCCGACGTCGTCCGCGCCGACCCCGTCCCGGCCCGCCGCCGAGAACGGTGCCCCGGGCGCCCCGGCCGGGGCCGCCGCGTACCGGAAGTGGGGTCTGAAGCCCTTCGCGGCCCCGCCCGAGCCGCCGGCGGTGAAGCCGGTGGTCCGCAGACCGGGGCAGCCGGTGCCGGTGATCAGCGACATCCCGACCGACGAGAAGATCGTCTTCCTCACGATCGACGACGGGGCGGAGAAGGACCCCGGGTTCGTCACGATGATGAAGGAGCTCAAGGTCCCCTTCACGATGTTCCTGACGGACTCCGCCATCCGCACCGACTACGCCTACTTCTCCCCGCTCGTCGCCCAGGGCCACGGCGTCGCCAACCACACCCTCACCCACCCCAATCTGCGCACCCTCTCCCCGGAGGCCCAGCGCCGCGAGATCTGCGGCCAGCAGCAGAAGCTGAAGGAGCGGTACGGCACGGCCCCGCGCCTCTTCCGCCCGCCGTACGGCAACTGGAACGAGGCCACGCGCACGGCGGCCGGGAGCTGCGGGGTGGACGCGATCGTGCTGTGGCGCGAGTCCATGCAGATCCGGGACATGCAGTACCAGCGCGGCGACCGGAAGCTCCGCCCCGGCGACATCGTCCTGGCCCACTTCCGCGGCCCGTCCGAACTCAAGGGCCGCACGATGACCGAGATGACGGCCACGATGCTCCGCCGCATCCAGGAACAGGGCTTCACGGTGGCCCGTCTGGAGGACTACGTCTGAGGGCCTTTCGTACGGGCCCCGGAAAGTTCTCCGGGCGTGGTGTCGATGCGGGCCGTTCCCGTTCGTCGTAGGAGTGAGAGGCGGGGAGAGGCCCCGCCGCCGTACCCCCGAGGAGACACCATGCCCCGCTTCATGACGTTCGTCCGCGTCGAGGAGAACGCCATCGACATGGCGGACGCCGACCCCGGCTTCGAGGAGCGGATGGGCGCGCTCTTCGAGGAGATCACCAAGGCCGGCGTCATGCTGGACACGGCGGGCCTCCGGCCGACCGCCGAGGCCACCCGGATCACCTGGTCGGACGGGCGGCTCTCCCTCACCGACGGTCCCTTCACCGAGACCAAGGAGGTCGTCGGCGGCTACGCCCTGATGCAGTGCAAGGACAGGGCGGAGGCGCTGGAGTGGTCCAAGCGCTTCCTGGCGGCCCATCCGCCGCACTGGACCGTGGGCCTGGAGGTCCGCGAGGTCGAGGAGCAGCCGGGGGACTGAGCCCCGGCCGCTGTCGGTGCCGTGTGCTGTCATGGGGACGTGACGGCACACGGCACGGACGGGGAGCACGACACGGCCCCGGCGCACGACACGGCTGCGGCGCACGGAGCGGTCCCGGGGCACGGGCCGGCTGCGGCGCGCGGACCGGCCCCGGCGCGCGGAGCGGCCTCGGTGGAGGGCGTCCTCGACACCGTCTTCCGGATGGAGTCCCCGCGGATCGTCGCGACCGCCGCGCGGATCGTCCGCGACCTGGGCATCGCCGAGGAGATCGCCCAGGACGCCCTGGTCGCCGCCCTGGAGGAGTGGCCGCGCACGGGTGTCCCGGAGCGGCCGGGCGCCTGGCTGACGGCCACCGCCAAGCACCGCGCCGTCGACCTCGTGCGACGGCGCGAGACCTACGCCCGGAAGCTCGCCGAGGTGGGCCGGGCGCTCACGGAGGAGTCGTACGACCCCGAGCCCTCCGGCCCCGGCGACATCGACGACGACGTGCTGCGGCTGATCTTCACCGCCTGCCACCCCGTCCTCTCCGCCGGGGCGCGGGTGGCGCTGACGCTGCGGCTCGTCGGCGGGCTGCGGACGGACGAGGTCGCCCGCGCCCTCCTGGTGCCGGAGGCGACCGTCGCGGCGCGGATCACCCGTGCCAAGCGGACGCTCGCGAAGGCGGGCGTGGAGTTCGAGGTGCCGTACGGCGAGGAGCGGGCCGCCCGGCTCGGCTCCGTCCTGGAGGTCGTCTACCTGATCTTCAACGAGGGGTACGCGGCGACCTCGGGCGACGACCTGCTGAGGCCCGGACTGTGCGAGGACGGGCTCCGGCTCGCCCGCGTCCTCGCCGCCCTCGCCCCCGGAGAGGGCGAGGCGCAGGGCCTGGTCGCCCTGCTCGAACTCCAGGCCTCCCGGACGGCCGCCAGGACCGGGCCCGACGGCCGGCCGGTCCTGCTCGCCGACCAGGACCGGCGGCGCTGGGACCGGCTGCTGGTCCGGCGCGGCTTCGCGGCCCTGGAGCGGGCCGGGGACCCGCGGGGCTACGGGCCGTACGCCCTCCAGGCCGCGATCGCCGCCTGCCACGCGCGGGCCGCGTCGTACGAGGAGACGGACTGGTCGCTCATCGCCGCGCTCTACGGGCGGCTCGGCGCCGTCGCGCCCTCCCCGGTGGTCGAGCTGAACCGCGCGGTCGCCGTGTCGAGGGCCGAGGGCCCGGCGGCGGCCCTCCCGTTGGTCGACGCCCTCGCCGCCGATCCGTCCCTGGCCCGCTACCACCTGCTGCCCAGCGTCCGGGGGGACCTGCTCGCCCGCCTCGGCCGGCCGGCGGAGGCCCGCGCCGAGTTCGTCCGCGCGGCGGACCTCACGCGCAACGCGAGCGAACGGGCGCTGCTGCTCGGGCGGGCGGACGCGGCGGAACCGGGCGGGAGGGGGCTCCCGGGGGCTCCTGACACCCCGTAGGGTGCTCGGCATGTCCCCGCGCGCCCCCCTCCCACCCCCGCCTCCGCCCGCCGAGCTCCGGAGCTGGCCCGACCGGGACGCGCGGACCGCCGACCGGGCGCGGGCGCTCGGCGAGCTGGGGCGGCGGCTGCTCGGCCCCGGGCGGCTCGTGGCGTTCCTGCTGGTGTTCGGGCTGCTCCAGCTGGGGTGGGGGCTGATCGGGGTGCTGCTCGTCTCGCTCGCCGACCCCCTCGACGTGTTCGAGGTGCTCTTCGCGGTCTTCTCGGCGGCGCTCGGCACCGGGGCGTTCGTTCCCGGGGTGTGGCTGACCGTGCGCGGGCTGCGGCGCGACCGGGTCGTCCGGGAGCGCCTCGTCCAGTGGGCCCTCCTCGACCGGCACGGCCCGACCGACGCCCGGCTGCGCGCCCCCGCCCTGAGCGCCTGCTGGCTGGTGCTGTCCTTCGTGATGTGCGCGGCCGGGCTCTGGGCGGGGTTCGCCGTCCCGGCGGGCACCACCCGTGACGACGGCGGCTACGGCCTCGTCGCCTACGGCATGGGCGTCGCCCTGATCCTCTGGACCACGGGTCTCACCGGCCTGGTGAAGGCCGTCGGCCACTACCGGTTCGCGGTGCGGCTCACCGCCCCCCGTCCGGCCGGACCGGATGCCCGATCAGCATCGTCGGGGCCCCTGCCACCCGGGTGAGCAGGACCGTCGCCGCGTTCGGGCCCTTCGGCTTCACCTTGCGGCGGATCTCCTCCGGCTCGACCGCCGAGCCGCGCTTCTTCACGGTCAGGGTGCCGACCTCGCGCTCCCGCAGCAGCGCCTTCAACTTCTTCAGGTTGAAGGGGAGTTCGTCGGTGATCTCGTACGCGGCGGCGTACGGGGTGGGGACGAGCGCGTCCGACGTCACGTACGCGATCGTCCCGTCGATCAGGCCGCCGTCCAGCTCCTCGGCCACCTCGGCCACCAGGTGCGCGCGGATCACCGCGCCGTCCGGCTCGTACAGATAGCGCCCGACCGGCCGGACCTCCGGGTCGGGCAGGCCGCGTCCGGCGAGGGTCGCGCCGGAGGGCAGCAGCGTGGCCCGGCGCGCGCCCGGCTCCGTACCGAACCACAGCACCGCCTCCTTCACGTCCCCGCCGTCCGAGATCCACTCGGCCTCGGCCTCCGCCGGGACGGCCTCGTGCGGGATGCCCGGCGCCACCTTCAGGGCCGCGCGCGGGGCCTTCCGGGCCGCCTCGACCGCCCAGGAGAGGGGCGGGGAGTACGCCTCCGGGTCGAAGATCCTGCCCCGGCCGCCGCGCCGGGCGGGGTCGACGAAGACCGCGTCGTACGGGCTCGTGTCGATCTCCGTCACGTCCGCGCACCGCACCTCGATCAGGTCGGAGAGGCCGAGCGCGGCGGCGTTGGCGCGGACCGCCCCGGCGGTCAGCGGGTCGCGGTCGACGGCGAGGACGGAGATCCCGGCGCGGGCCAGGGCGATCGCGTCGCCGCCGATCCCCGAGCACAGGTCCGCCACGCTCCCGACGCCCAGCGCCTTCATCCGGGCCGCGCGGTACGCGCCGACCGAGGCGCGGGTCGACTGCTCGACGCCGTTCGGCGTGAAGTACATCCGGTACGCGTCCTCCGCGCCGAACTTCGCCACCGCCCGCTGCCGCAGGCGCGCCTGGCCGAGCGCCGCCGTGACCAGCTCGGCGGGGTGGTCGCGGCGCAGCCGGGACGCGACCGCCAGCTCCCGGGCGGGGTCGTAGTCGCGCAGGGCGGCGAGGAGCGTCTGCCCCTCGGGGGCGAGCAGGGCGGCGAAGGAGGCGAGGTCGGTCACCCGTCCCATTCTGGCCCCTTCCGGCCCCTGTTCCGGCTTCCGGGGAGCTGTGGGCCGGCCGGGGGACGGTGGGCCGGGTACGGCGGTGTCGCGGCCCGGAGGGGCCGTCGCGCTGACAGGATGCGGCGCCATGCAGCTCGTACGACAAAAGGAAGAAAAGATGGCACAAGGCGCGCACCGCTCCCGTCGGACGCTCGGAGCGGCGCTCGTCGTCGCCGCCCTCGCCTCCGCCGCCACGGCCTGCTCCGGCGCCGCCCCGGACGGCGCCGCACCGCCCTCCCCCGTCTCCGGGCAGCAGGCCCCGAAGCAGGGCGCCGCCGCGCCCGACGCTCAGGCGCGGAAGGCCGAGGAGCTCCGCGTCCAGCGGGCCGCCCGTGCGCTCGCCGCCAAGAAGTGGGGCCTCGCCAAGCCCCCGCTCGAAGCGCCCGCCCCGCCCGCCGTCAAGCCGAAGATCACCACCCGCAAGGGCTTCGAGACCAAGAGCGAGGGCATGCCGCCCGTCTTCACCACCGTGCCGACCAAGGAGAAGGTCGTCTTCCTGACGATCGACGACGGCTCGGAGAAGGACCCCGAGCTGCTGCGCATGATGAGCGAGCTGCGGATCCCCTACAGCGCCTTCCTCAGCGACTACGTCGTCAGCGACGACTACGCCTACTTCGCCCGGATGCAGACGTCGCAGAAGGACGGGGTCGCCCTCCACAACCACACCCTCAACCACCGCTACCTGCCGGGCCTGTCGTACAGCCGGCAGAAGCGCGAGATCTGCGGCATGCAGGACGTCATCGAGAAGAAGTACGGCAAGCGGCCCGAGCTCTTCCGCCCGCCGTACGGCAACTACAACGACGACACCCTGCGCGCGGCCAAGTCCTGCGGCGTCAAGGCCGTCCCGCTGTGGGCCGCCGAGGCCTTCCCCGACCGCATGGAGTGGCGCGAGTGGGACCGGGACCTGCACCCCGGCGACATCGTCCTCACCCACTTCCGGGGCGAGGAGGACTGGAAGGGCAGCATGGCCGACATGATCCGCCGCGTGATGAACGTGATCACGGCCAAGGGGTACGCGGTCGCCAAGCTGGAGGACTACGTGTGAGGACCGGGACCCGCGGAGGGCCCCGTACCGGACGCGTCCGCGCCCCGGGAACCCCGCACAACCGCGCCCCCGATCACGCCACGGAGCGATGAATTGGCACTCCGCTTGACCGAGTGCTAATCGCGGTCATAGTCTCGGCTCTGGCACTCCCCACCGGAGAGTGCCAACACAGCGACGGGCAGGTCCGGCACCCGCGACGACGGATCCACCTGGTTCGCCACCTCAGACAGTCAACCCCGTGATCTCCGAAGGGGGAGGTCGGATCGTGACGACCACCAGCTCCAAGGTTGCCATCAAGCCGCTCGAGGACCGCATCGTGGTCCAGCCGCTCGACGCCGAGCAGACCACCGCCTCTGGCCTGGTCATCCCGGACACCGCCAAGGAGAAGCCCCAGGAGGGCGTCGTCCTGGCCGTGGGCCCGGGCCGCTTCGAGAACGGCGAGCGCCTGCCGCTCGACGTCAAGACCGGCGATGTCGTGCTCTACAGCAAGTACGGCGGCACCGAGGTGAAGTACAACGGCGAGGAGTACCTCGTCCTCTCGGCCCGCGACGTGCTCGCGATCGTCGAGAAGTAAGTCATCCCGAGCCAGAGGCTTTGAGCTGCGCCCCGAGGCCCCTTCCCGGGGGCCCCGGGGCGCCGTTCGTTCCACCAGAATTCCGAGAGGGCTGAACCGCTCCCATGGCGAAGATCCTGAAGTTCGACGAGGACGCCCGTCGCGCCCTTGAGCGCGGCGTCAACAAGCTTGCCGACACGGTGAAGGTGACGATCGGCCCCAAGGGCCGCAACGTCGTCATCGACAAGAAGTTCGGTGCCCCCACCATCACCAACGACGGTGTCACGATCGCCCGCGAGGTCGAGATCGAGGACCCGTACGAGAACCTCGGCGCCCAGCTGGTGAAGGAGGTGGCGACCAAGACCAACGACATCGCGGGCGACGGCACCACCACCGCCACCGTGCTCGCCCAGGCCCTGGTCCGCGAGGGTCTGCGCAACGTCGCCGCCGGCGCCTCCCCGGCCGCCCTGAAGAAGGGCATCGACGCCGCCGTCAAGGCCGTCTCCGAGGAGCTCCTCGCCACCGCGCGCCCGATCGACGACAAGTCGGACATCGCCGCCGTCGCCGCGCTCTCCGCGCAGGACCAGCAGGTCGGCGAGCTCATCGCCGAGGCGATGGACAAGGTCGGCAAGGACGGCGTCATCACCGTCGAGGAGTCCAACACCTTCGGCCTGGAGCTCGACTTCACCGAGGGCATGGCCTTCGACAAGGGCTACCTGTCCCCGTACATGGTGACCGACCAGGAGCGCATGGAGGCCGTCCTCGACGACCCGTACATCCTGATCAACCAGGGCAAGATCTCCTCGATCCAGGACCTGCTCCCGATCCTGGAGAAGGTCATCCAGGCCGGCGCCAGCAAGCCGCTCCTGATCATCGCCGAGGACGTCGAGGGCGAGGCCCTGTCGACCCTGGTCGTGAACAAGATCCGCGGCACCTTCAACGCGGTGGCCGTCAAGGCCCCCGGCTTCGGCGACCGCCGCAAGGCGATGCTCGGCGACATGGCCACCCTCACCGGTGCCACCGTCATCGCCGAGGAGGTCGGCCTCAAGCTCGACCAGGCCGGCCTGGACGTGCTCGGCACCGCCCGCCGCGTGACGATCACCAAGGACGACACCACCATCGTCGACGGCGGCGGCAACTCGGAGGACGTGCAGGGCCGCGTCAACCAGATCAAGGCCGAGATCGAGTCCACCGACTCCGACTGGGACCGCGAGAAGCTCCAGGAGCGCCTCGCGAAGCTGGCCGGCGGCGTGTGCGTGATCAAGGTCGGCGCCGCCACCGAGGTGGAGCTGAAGGAGAAGAAGCACCGTCTGGAGGACGCCATCTCCGCGACCCGCGCCGCGGTCGAGGAGGGCATCGTCTCCGGTGGCGGCTCCGCGCTCGTCCACGCCGTCAAGGTCCTGGAGGACAACCTCGGCAAGACCGGCGACGAGGCCACGGGTGTCGCGGTCGTCCGCCGCGCCGCCGTCGAGCCGCTGCGCTGGATCGCCGAGAACGCGGGCCTGGAGGGCTACGTCATCACCTCGAAGGTGGCGGAGCTCGACAAGGGCCAGGGCTTCAACGCCGCGACCGGCGAGTACGGCGACCTGGTCAAGGCCGGCGTCATCGACCCGGTGAAGGTGACGCGCTCCGCCCTGGAGAACGCCGCCTCGATCGCCTCCCTCCTCCTCACCACCGAGACCCTCGTGGTGGAGAAGAAGGAAGAGGAGCCGGCGGACCACGGCCACGGCCACGGTCACGGCCACTCCCACTGAGCCGCGCCACAGCTGACCACTGAGGCCCGGTGCCCCCGTCGCGGGGGCACCGGGCCTCGGCGTTTCCGCTTCCTACTCCTCCACGGCGCCGAGCCGCTCCATAAGGCCGAGCATGTCGTACTGCCACCAGTCCTCGACGACCTTGCCGTCCTCCCGGAAGCGCTGGATCAGCATGCCGGTGACCCGGACGTCGATGCCGGTGGGCTGGATGCCCATGAAGTCGCCGACGTGTGTGGCGTCGCAGGTCCAGCGGGTGCAGACGCGGTCGCCCTCGGCGATCTGGTCCTCGACGGTGAACGTGAAGTCGAACCCGCGCCGCCACATCTCGAACCCGCGGCGGATCGCGTCCATGCCGAGGGAGTCCTGCACGTCGGAGGGGTCGTGGCTGTGGCACCCCTCGGCGATCACCTCGTCCAGCGGCGGAAGCTCCCCCGGCGTGCCGATCAGCTCCAGGAACCGGCGCGCGGCGTCCTTGTACAGCTGCTCGTCCCGGACGACGTCCAGGTCCGTGAAGGTCGGCATCCCGTCGCAGAGCGCGACCATCTCGTGGAAGAGCCGGTCGGTCTCGGGGAGGTGGGAGTTGCGCATCGCCTCGTCGTACGAGGGGAACTCGACGATCTCCACGAAGTGCGAGCCGTCGGACCGGTCCTTCCCGAGGACGCTGTGCGTGGCCGTCCGCCTCCCCTTGGTCTGCTCGGCCCACTGGTCCATGAGCCGGTTCATCTCGTCGAAGCGGCTCGTCCTGCAGTCGATGATCTGCATGAAGGTCATGACGCCTCCCGGGGCGGCAGGGACGTTTCCATTTTAGGTTCGGGACGCGCGGGGCGCCCTGGCAGCATGGGGGCCATGGAGCGGGGGATCGACGTCGACA
The DNA here is from genome assembly GCF_009299385.1 of Streptomyces cinereoruber. Lineage (NCBI taxonomy): Bacteria > Bacillati > Actinomycetota > Actinomycetes > Kitasatosporales > Streptomycetaceae > Streptomyces > Streptomyces cinereoruber. The sequence continues at coordinate 4,599,845 of NZ_CP023693.1, forward strand.
ACGAGGCGGGCGTCGTCGTCATCGGCGACGGCAACAGCGTCGTGTCCGGCACGGCCCCGGCGGTCCGCTCGGCGTACCGGGAGCAGGTCCGCCGGATCGCCCCGCCGGAGCTCGTCGGCCGCGAGGAGGAGCTGGCGGAACTGGCGGAGTTCTGCCGCACGGGGACCGGCTACCGGTGGTGGCGGGCGGACGCGTGGGCGGGCAAGACGGCGCTGATGGCGTGGTTCGCGCTCGCCCCGCCCGAGGGCGTGCGGATCGTCCCCTTCTTCGTCACCGCCCGGCTCGGCGCGCAGAACGACGTGGCCGCGTACGCGGACGTGGTCCTGGAGCAGCTCGCGGAGCTGGCGGGCGAGGGCCTGCCGGCCCTGCTGACCGCCGCCACCCGCGAGGCCCACCTGCTGCGCCTGTACGCCTCCGCCGCCGAGGCCTGCGCGGCGCGCGGCGAGCGCCTGGTCCTGCTCGTGGACGGCCTGGACGAGGACCGGGGCGTGACGACGGGCCCCGACGCCCACTCGATCGCCGCGCTCCTCCCGTACGGCGCGCCCGACCTCCCGGTCGTCGTCTCCGGCCGCCTCCACCCGCCCCTCCCGGCGGACGTCCCCGGGGACCACCCGCTCCGGGACCCGTCGATCGTCCGGCTCCTGGCCTCCTCCCCGAAGGCCCGCGCGATCCGGGCGGAGGCGGAACGGGAGCTCAAGCACTTCCTGACGGGCGGCGGCCTCCCGTACGAACTCCTCGGCCTGCTCACCGCCGCCGGCGGCGGCCTCACGGCGGACGACCTGGCGGAGCTGACGGACGAGGTCCCGTACCGGGTGCGGGACGTCCTGCGGACGGGCCCGGGGCGGACGTTCGCGCTGCGCGGCGACGCGTACCTGCTGGCGCACGAGGAACTGGTCGTCCAGGCAAGGGAGATGCTGGGCGGGCGCGAACTCGGCCGGTGGCGGGGCGCGTTGCGCGACTGGGCGGAACACTGGCGGGAGCGGGGCTGGCCGCAGGGCTCCCCGGCGTACCTGTTGCACGGCTGGTTCCCGATGCTGCGGGCCGCCGGGGACCCGGACGCGATGGCCGCGTGCGCCCTCGACGCCGTACGGCACGACCGGCTGCTCGCGGCGACGGGCGGCGACGGGGCGGCGCTCGGGGAGATCACGGCGGCGGGCGAGGCGCTCCTCGAACGGGGGGACCGGCCCGGACTGGTCGTCACGCTGCTGGAGCTCGCCCTGCGGCGGGCGGCGCTGCGGGACCGCAACGGGCGGATGCCGGCCGAACTGCCCGTGGCCTGGGCGGAACTGGGGGAGGCGGACCGGGGGCTGGCGTTGGCGCGGGGGCTCGAACCGGTGCGCCGGATTCCGGCGCTGTGCGGCATCGCCCGGTTCCTGCACGCGGAAGGAGACGCGGAGGGGGCCCGTGCCCTGCTCGCCGAGGCCGAGACGTCGGCCCGTGCGGTCCATGACGTTGTCGAGCGGCCCTCCGCCCTGGGGGCCGTGGGGGACGCCTGGCTCGCGGTGGGGGAGGCGGACGGCGCAGAGGGGATCGTGCGCGAGCTTGGGGAGGTCCTGGGCAGCCGCCTCCTGCTGGACCTGGTGGCGTTCCGGTGCCGGGCGGGTGAGTTCCGGTCTGCGCTGGACACGCTGGACGCACAGGGCCCCCTGGGGAAGACGCGGACGGAGGACGAGGGCCGCGCGATCGTCTGCGCCGCCCTCGCCGGGGCCGGACGCGAGGCCGAGGCCCTCGACCTGGCCCGTTCCGCGCACGGCGCCGGACACGCGCTCGCCCTGGTGCGGATCGCCGCCGGGGTGCGCGAGGGCGCGGACGCGCTGGTCGCCGAAGGGCTCGACGCGCTCCCGGCGGAGGGGTGGGCGCACCGGAGCGGTCTCGTCGCCGGACTGATCGAGGCCCTCGTCGTGGCCGGGGCCGGGGAGCGCGCAGAGGCCCTGCTCCCCGGTAGGAAGCTTCCGCTCGTCCGGGGCCTGGTGCGAACGGGCGCGTTCGACCGGGCTGAGGCGCTGATCGACCGGATCGACTCCTTCACCGACCGGGACGACGCGAGGACGACGCTGATCGAGGCCCGGGCCCGGGCCGGCGCCGTCGAGGGGCTCGGGTCCTCCCTGGCCGAGCTGACCGTTCCGTCCAGCCGTTCCCGTGCGGTACGGGCCGTGATCGGAGCCCTGGTTCGGGCGGGGCGCGTCGAAGAGACCGAGGCGCTCGTGGCGCAGGAGGCCCCGGAGTCCGTCCACTCGCGGACCTGCCTCGCGCGGGCCCTGGCCGCTGCCGGGCATCGCGAGCGGTCCGTCGCGCTCCTCGGACGCGTCGAGGAGGCGAGCCGCGCGCCCCGGCGCGAGGAGGTCGTCCGTGTCCTGGCGGTTGTCGCGGAGGCGCTCGCCCTCACCGGGCACCGGGAACGCGCCCGGGCCCTCACGGGCGGCCTGAGGGCGGCCACGGACGAGGAACCGGAGGTGCTCGCGGTCGTGCGCGCCCTGCTGGCCACGGGCCGCTTGGAGGAGGCCCGCCTGCAGGTGCGCGGGGCTCCTGCCCGGCAGCTGGACCACCTGTCCGATCTGCTCGCCCGCGCCCTGGGGGATCCGGAGGCGAGTGGGCCGCCGGGGCGTTCCGCAGCGGAGTGGGGCGAGGACCGGCCGATCGACGAGGGCGTGACGTACCACCGGCTGCCCGCTCCCGAAGGCGGGGTCGGGGTCGTAGAGACGGAGCGGCGCGCGGCGAGCGCCCTCGCCCTGCACGCGGAGGGCCGTTCCGAGGAGGCGGCCCGGGAGCTGACCCGTGCCGTAGCCGCCGTACGAGGAGCCCTGCGGTACACGGCAGCCTCGCTGCCCGCCATCGTAAGGGCGCAGAAGGCCCTGGGGCGGACCGAGGAGACCGCCGAACTGCTCCGGGAGGCCACCCTGCACGTGAAGCACCTGGACGGGAGCAGGGAAAGGTCCTTCCTGGTGGAGGCGCTGGTTGCCGACGGCCAGCACGAGGAGGCCGTGGCCCTCGTGTGGAAGCAGAGGTACGTCGCCGAGGACCTCGTCGTCGGGCAGCTCGACCTCGTCGGAATCCTTGCCCGGGCCGGGCGGCACGAGTTGGCCGAGGACCTCCTTGCCAGACTCTCGCGGCGTGGCGTCGCCCGAGCCAGGGCCTACGCCGACCTGGCCCTCGCCCACCCCGACCCGGCCCGCACCCGCGAACTCACCGCCCTCGCCCTGCACATCGGTCCCTGGTACGAGGCGCTGCCCGCCGTCCTGCGGTACGAGCCCGGGGCCCTGCCGCTCGTCCTGGCCGAGGCCGAGCGGCTGCACCGGGCGCTGGAGGTCTGAGCGGAGGCCGGCGGCCACGCCGAGCACCGGAGGACCGAGCGGAGGCCGACCGCCTACGCCGACCGCGTCAGGTCCGAGACCCGCACCTCCTCCGCGAACGCCTCGCCCCGTGCGTACCGCTCCACCTCCCCCACCGCCTGGTCCGCCATCCGGTGCAGCTCGTTGCCGAGGGAGCCGGCCACGTGCGGGGTGAGGAGGACGTTCGGGAGGGTCCACAGGGGGGAGTCCGGCGGGGGGAGTTCCGGGTCCGTGACGTCGAGGACCGCGTCGAGGCGGCCCGTGAGGAGGTGGGGGAGGAGGGAGGCTTCGTCCACCAGGGAGCCCCGGGAGGTGTTGATCAGGGTCGTCCCGGCCGGCATCGCCGCCAGCTGCGCCGCGCCGATCATGCGGTGCGTGGACGGGAGTTGCGGCGCGTGGACCGAGACGACCGTGCTGCGGGCGCAGAGTTCGTCCAGGTCCACCAGTTCCGTGCCCGGGGGCGGGGTCGTGACGTACGGGTCGTACAGCAGGATCTCGAAGTCGAAGGGGGCCAGGAGGTCGATCACCCTCCGGCCGATGCGGGAGGCGCCGACGATGCCGACCGTGCGGCGGTGGTTGCCCCAGTCGGCGGACTCCTCCAGCCAGGCGTGGCCGGTGCGCAGTTCGGCGTACCGCCGGGCCGAGCGCAGGACCCGTTTCCCGGCGAAGAGGATCGCGGCGAGCGTGTACTCGGCGACCGGCAGCGCGTTGGCGGCGGCGGCCGACGTGACCCGCAGGCCCCGTTCCCAGCAGGCGTCGGTGACGTGGTGCTTGACCGAGCCGGCCGCGTGGACGACGGCCCGCAGCCGGGGCGCCCGGTCCAGGACCTCGGGGGTGAGCGGTGTCGCGCCCCAGCAGGTGAGGAGGACCTCGGCCTCGGCGAGGGCGGCGGCGGTCCGCGCGTCCGGGGCCGTCAGGTCGTGGGCGACCAGGTGCGGATCGGTGCGGGTGAGGGCCGCGAGGCGGGCGCGGTGGGCCCCGGTGAGCAGGCGGTCGGCGACGCCCGGGCCCATCGCGAGGAGCAGGGCGGGGCGGTTGTCAGTGGTGGGGTGCATGGTGGGAGCAGGCCTTCCTCACTTGACGCTGCCGGCCGTCAGACCGGCCTTCCAGTGGCGCTGGAGGGAGACGAAGGCGACGACGAGGGGGACGACGGCGAGCAGGGAGCCGGTGACGACGAGGGGGTAGAAGTCGGGTTCGGCGTGGGCGTTGCTGTTCCACGCGTACAGGCCGAGGCTCAGCGGGTACAGCTTCTGGTCGGACAGCATCACCAGAGGGAGGAAGAAGTTGTTCCAGACGGCGGTGAACTGGAAGAGGAAGACGGTCACGAAGCCGGGCATGACCATGCGCAGGCCGATCGACCAGAAGACGCGCAGCTCGCCCGCCCCGTCGATGCGGGCGGCCTCCAGGGCCTCGTCGGGGACGTAGCCGGCGCAGAAGACCCGGGAGAGGTAGACGCCGAAGGGGTTGACGAGGACGGGGACCAGGACGGCCCAGTAGGTGTTGACGACGCCGACCTCGCTGGCCAGGAGGTACATCGGCAGGGCGAGCGCGGTGGTGGGGACGAGCACGCCGAGGAGGACGAGGCCGAAGAGCTTCTCCTTGCCCCGGAAGTCGTAGACGTGGAAGGCGTATCCGGCGGCGACGCTGACGAGCGAGCAGGCGAGGGCGCCGAGCCCGGCGTAGAGGAGGCTGTTCAGGTACCAGTGGAAGTAGATGCCGTCGTTGTACTCGGCGAGCCGGGTGAGGTTGCCGCCGAGGTCGAAGCCCTCGAAGGAGAAGGCGTTCCCGGCGAGCAGGCCGCCGGCGTCCTTGGTGGCGGCGGTCAGCAGCCAGACCAGCGGGAAGAGCATGTAGACGGTGGCGAGGACGAGGACGCCGTTGACGGCCGTCCGCGACAGCCATCTGCTGGCGGGACGGGTTCTTCCCGTACGGGTGGCGCTCACGCGGTGCGCTCCTTCCGGGCCGCCCGGCGGCCGGTCAGGCGCGTCACCGCGAAGGAGAGCAGCGCGGCCGTCAGGGCGAGGAGTACGGAGGCCGCAGCGGCGAGCCCGTAGTCGTTGCGGTCGAAGGCCGCGGTGTAGGCGTACATGTTCGGCGTCCAGGTGGAGGTGACGGCGGAGCCGGTGCCCTTGCTGAGGATCAGCGGTTCGGTGAAGAGCTGGAGGGAGCCGATGATCGTGAAGAGGCCGACCATCGCGAGGGATGCCTTGACCAGCGGGACCTTGATGGAGAAGGCGATGCGCCAGGCGCCCGCCCCGTCGACGGTGGCCGCTTCGAGGACGGAGCGGTCGATGGCCTGGAGGGCCGCGTAGAAGATCACCATGTTGTAGCCGAGCCACTCCCACAGGGCGATGTTCACGACGGAGGGCAGGGCGCCTTCGGGGGAGAAGAAGTCGAAGCCGATCCCGCCCGCCTCCATGGCCTTCACGACCGGGCTGAGCTGGGGCGTGTAGAGGTAGACCCAGATCAGGGCGGCGATGATGCCGGGGACGGCGTGCGGCAGGAACAGTGCGAGCTGGAAGAAGCGGCGGGCGCGGGCGAGCGCCGAGTCGAGCAGGAGGGCGAGGCCGAGGGCCCCGGCGAGCAGCAGCGGGATGTAGAACAGGCAGTAGCCGAGCAGGACGCCGAAGCCCTCGCGGAAGGCCCGGTCACCCAGCGCCGCCGTGTAGTTGTCGAGGCCGGTGAAGACGGTCTCGGTGCCGCCGAAGCCCAGTCCGGACTGCTTCTCGGTGAAGAGGCTGAGCCAGACCGCGTATCCGATCGGCACCACCATCACCGCGGTGAAGAGCAGGAAGAAGGGGGTCAGCAGGATCGTGGCGGCGCGGGTGCGGGCCTTCACGCGGATCAGCCCTCGACCTTCAGGCCGCGCTTGGTGAGCTCGGCGACGGTGGCGTCGTGGCCGGCCTTCACGGCGTCGGCGAGGGACGGGCCGCCCGGGGCGATCTTCCCGAACTGGTCCTTGATGGTGGTGTTGGTGGTGCCGGTGGTGGGACCCCAGGCCCAGCTGGGGTTGATGGAGGCGCCGGCGGTCTCGAAGAGGGCGTAGATGTCCTGGCCGCCGTAGTACCCGGCGTCGAAGGCCTGCTTGGCGACCGGGCGCAGGGCCGCGGCGGCGGGGAAGGCGGAGGAGGTGCCGGAGGCGATGCGGGCCTTGACGCCCTCCTCGGTGGTGGACATCCACTCGGCGAAGGCGACGGCCGCGGCCTTCTTCTTGCTGTCCTTGGTCACGGCGAAGGAGGTGCCGCCGAGCATGCCGCTGGCGGGCTTGCCGTCCCAACTGGGGACCGGGGCGACGGCCCACTTGCCGCTCTGCTCGGGCAGGGTGCCCTTGAGGACGCCCGCGCCCCAGGAGGCGCCGAGGTAGCCGAGGGTGGTGCCGTTCTTGAGGGAGCCGACCCACTCGGGGGAGAACGAGGCGTTCTTGTGGACGAGCCCGTCGTCGAGGAGCTTCTGCCAGTAGGCGGTGACCTTGGTGGTGGCCGGGTCGGTGGTGTTCACCTTCCAGGTGTCGTCCTCGGCCTTGAACCACTGGGCGCCGGCCTGCCAGGCCATGGCCTCGAAGGTGGTCGGGTCGTCCGGGAAGAAGGTGGCGATGCGGGCCTTGGCGTCGGCCTTCTTGACCTGTGCGGCGGCCTTCTCGAACTGGTCCCAGGTGGTGGGGACTTGGACCTTGTACTTCTCGAAGAGGTCCTTGCGGTAGAAGAAGGCCTGCGGGGAGGCGTCGAAGGGGACGGCCCAGGACTTGCCGCCGAGGGTGGTGAGTTCGACGGTCTGCGGGAGCAGCTTGGCGCGGTCGGCCTCGGTGAACTCGCCGCCGATGTCCTGGAGGGCGCCGGAGCTCACGAACTCGGGGAGCGAGGAGTACTCGATGGAGACGAGGTCGGGGGCGTTGCCCGCCTTCACGGCGTTGGAGATCTTGGCGTAGCCGCCGGCGGTGCCGGAGGGGATCTCCTCGAACTTCACCTTGACGTCGGTGTGGGAGGCGTTGAAGGCGTCCACGACGTCCTTGGTGCCCTTGGCCCAGCCCCAGAAGGTGAGGGTCACGGGGCCGTTCGGCTTGTTCGCGGTGTCGTCACCGCCGCCGCCGCAGGCCGTGAGGACGGCGAGGGCGGTGGCGGTGCCGGCTATGACGCGGGTCGTTCTGCTCCGGAAGGGGGTCACGGCACGGCTCCTGGGGGCGGGGCGGCTGGGAGGTTGTGGCCGCGATCCTGTGACCGTTCATGACCGAAGTCAAGAGCGAAAGATTGATTGATCGAAAAAAGAACAGTTCGATCAGTGCGATTCTCTACGGACGGGGGTTCGGGGCCCCGCACGAGGACCGCACCCGCAGCCACGGCAGCAGGCTCAGATGGCGCCGCGCCGGCGTCTCCCCGGGGACGTCCCTTTCCGTGAGCCGCTCCACAAGGAGTTCCGTCGCGTGCCGCCCCACCTGCCGCTTGGGCGGCGCGACCGCCGTCAGCGGGGTGTCGGCGAGCGCGGCGACCTCGTCGTCGTACGCGATCAGGGCCAGGTCGCGCGGCACCCCGACCCCCAGCTCGGCCAGGCGCCGCGCGATCTCGATGGCGTCCACGTCGTTGTGGACCAGGGCCGCGCTCGCCAGGCCGGAGCCGACGGCCTCGTGCAGCGCCCGCACCGCCCGCTCGAACCCCTCCGGGTCCGCCTCCGCCGGTACGGAGTCGATGACCGGCCGCGGCTCGGCCAGGCCCAGGGTGCCCAGCGCCTCGGCGTACCCGGCGCGCACCGCGAGCGCCGTCGGCGAGTCCCGGCGGGCGACGAGCAGCGGCGTCGCGTGGCCCAGGGAGAGCAGGTGGCGCAGGGCGAGCAGGACGCCGTGGGCGTGGTCGGAGGCGACCCGGTCCAGGCCGTCGAGCGGGCTGCCGGGCTCGGCGCGACGCTCCAGGAGCACGGCGGGCACGGGCAGTTCGGCCAGCCGGTCGCCGTACGCGAGCCGGTCCTCGGGGCCCCGCCAGCCGGGCGCGACCAGGACGCCCTCGGCGCCCGCCGCGAGCAGCCCCTCGGCGCGGGCCCGGTCCTCCTCCGGGCGGTAGTCCGAGACGCGCAGCACGAGCCGGGCCCCGGCGCGCGCCGCCGCCTCGTGCGCACCCCGGATGACCTCGGCGAAGTAGTACGTGGCGGAGGGCACGAGCAGGCCGAGGACCAGGCCCTCGCCGGGGCGTCCGGCCCCCGGCGCGCCCTGCCGCTCCGGCCAGGACACCTGGCCGTGGACCCGGTCGAGCAGGCCCCGGCCTGCCAGGAGCTCGACGTCCCGGCGGGCGGTGACGGGGGAGACCCCGAGCCGTTCGGCCAGGTCGGAGACGCGGGCGGTGCCGCGCTCGCGGACCAGGGCCAGCAGTCGGTCGTGTCGTTCGGCAGCACTCTCGCGCACGGCGCGGCTCCCCCTCGCGGTGGTGGTGGTTCCCCGAGTCTAGTTCAGAATGATCGAACGGAGAGAGTTTCGATCATTCGCTCTTGAGGTCTTGACGTTCGATCGGAGCCTGTCGAGGATTCCCGGCGACACGGACGTCATCGGACGCGGAGCCACCACGGCCCCCGGGGCGCCGCCGGAACCGTCCCAGGGAGTCTCATGCCGACGCCGTCCGAAGGCCGTGGACCCGCCCTGTCCACGTCGTCCGAAAGCCACGGACCCGCCCTGCCTCCGCACCCCGAAGGCCGTGGTCCTGCCCTGCCGACGCCGTTCGAAGGCCGTGGGCCCGCCCTGCCCCCGCCGCCCCCCGAAGACCGCGGACTCAGCCCGTACACCGGCTGGACCCGGGCCCACTGGGAGGTCGCGGCCGACCGGCTCGTGCTCGACGTGCGCCCCTTCGCCTCGCCCCGGCACGGCCTGATCGGCCTCCCCGGCCCCCGCCCCAGCTGGTCGGGCCCCCGCTCCGACGCCCTGGAGGGCTGGGCCCGCACCTTCCTCCTCGCCGCCCTCCGCGTCGCGGGCGCGCGCGGCGAGGACCCCCACGGCCACCTCGACCGGTACGCCGAGGGGCTCGCCGCCGGGACGGAGGCGCCGGGCCGGGAGGACGCCGAGTCCTGGCCCCTCATGGCCGACACCCGGCAGGCGGTGGTCGAGTCCGCCTCGGTCGCCCTCGGCCTGCGCCTCACCCGCCCCTGGCTCTGGGACCGCCTGGACGACCGCGTCCGCGCCCGGGTCGCGGACTGGCTGCTGCCCGCCCTCGGCCCGTCCCCCGTCGACAACAACTGGTGGCTCTTCGGCCTCACCGTCGCCGGCTTCCTCCGGGACGCCGGGATCGAGACCGACCGCGCCGCCGCCACGATCGACCGCTCCCTCGACCGCGTCGAGGACTGGTACCTCGGCGACGGCTGGTACACCGACGGCGACAACCGCGCCTTCGACCACTACAACGGCTGGGCCCTGCACTTCTACCCCGTGCTCCACGCCCACCTGTCCGGCGACCGCGCCCTCCTCGACCGGTACGGGCCCCGGCTCCGCGCCCACCTCGACGACCACGTCCACCTCTTCGACGCGAACGGCGCCCCCGTCCCGTACGGGCGCTCCCTGATCTACCGCTTCGCCGCGGCCGCCGCCCCCTGGCTCGGCGCCCTCACCGGCCACACCCCGCTCGCCCCCGGCGCCACCCGCCGGCTCGCCTCCGGGGCCCTGCGGCACTTCCTCGACCGGGGCGCCGCCGACGGGCGCGGACTCCTCACCCTCGGCTGGCACGGCCCGTACCCGCCGCTCGTCCAGGAGTACTCGGGCCCGGGCTCCCCCTACTGGGCGTCCAAGGGATTCCTCGGCCTGCTGCTGCCCGCCGACCACCCGGCCTGGACCGACCCCGAGGCACCCCTGCCCGCCGAACGCGCCGACACCGTCCGCGCCTTCGCCCCCGCCGGGCTGCTCGTCCAGACCACCGCCGCCGACGGGCTCGTACGCCTCCACAACCACGGCAGCAACCACGTCGAAAGCCGCGCGGGCGGCGAGGACGACCCCGGCTACGCCCGCCAGGCCTACTCCACCCGTACGGGACCCACCACCGGGTCCGCCCCGGCCGACAACCACTTCGCGCTGCTCGACGCCGAGGGCCAGGCCACCACCCGGGGGCCCGCCGCCCCCGCCGGAACCGGCCCCGGCTGGGCCGCCTCCCTGCACGCCCCGCGCCCCGGCGTCCGGGTCCTCTCCGCGACCCTCGCCCACGGCAGCGCCGAACTCCGCGCCCACCTCGTCCTCGGCGCCCCGGAGGGGACACCCGTACGGCAGACCGGCTGGGCCACCACGCCCGACGGGCCGCGCGCCACCCTCCACCCGGTCCACGGCCACCCGCCCGAGGACCCGGCCGTCGTCCTCCCCGTGGGGGAGACCCTTCAGGGGCCGGGCGCCCACGTCCTCGCCCTCCACGGCACCACGCGCGGCCCGGCCGCCCTCTTCGCCGCCCTCGCCTCGCTCACCGCCGCCCCCGACCCGACCCCCGTCACCGACCACGCGCGCGTGCGGATCGACGGGCACACCCTCCACGTGGCCTGGCGGGACGGCACCACGACGTGCCTGGACCTCGACGCCCTGCTGTGAACGGGCCGCCCGCGCGGATCACTTCGGGCCGTACTTGCGCCCCGCCTTGGAGGAGACCCCGCCGAGCAGACCGCGCGGCGCCAGCTTCACCACGCCCATCAGGGCCTTGTAGCGGGGGTCCGGGATCGACAGCGTCTTCCCCCGGCCCAGGTCGGACAGGGCCGCCGACACCAGCTTGTCCGCGTCGAGCCACATCCAGCCCGGGATGTTGTCCGTGCCCATCCCGGCCCGCTCGTGGAACTCGGTCCGCACGAAGCCCGGGCAGAGCGCCATCAGCCGGACCCCGCTGCCCGCCAGGTCCTTCGCCGCGCCCTGCGTGAACTGCACGACCCACGCCTTCGACGCGCCGTACGTGCCCCGGGGCACGAAGGCCGCCACCGAGGCGACGTTCACCACCCCGCCCCGGCGCCGCTCCCTCATCGAGGCGGCGGCGGCCGAGGTCAGCCGCAGCACGGCCTCGCAGTGCACCGTGAGCATCTTCAGCTCGTCGGCCATGGAGACTTCCAGGAACCGGCCCTTGTTGCCGAAACCGGCGTTGTTCACGAGCAGGTCCACCGGCCGCCGCGGATCCGAGAGCCGCGCCTCGACGGCGGCGATCCCCTTCTCCTCGGAGAGGTCCGCCGCGAGCACCTCGGCCTCCACCCCGTGCCGGTCGTGCAGCTCCGTCGCCTGCTCCCGGAGCCGCTTCACGTCCCGGGCCACGAGCACGACGTCGTGGCCGTCGGCCGCGAGCCTCCGGGCGAAGGCGGCCCCGATGCCCGCGGTGGCTCCCGTAATCAGTGCAGTCGTCATACGGGCACGTTAGTGCCCCGGCCCGGCCGGGGGACCGGCCCTATGCCCCGGCGCACTTCTCCGCGTACTTCTCCGCGTGCCGGCGGGCGAGGTCGAGCAGGCCCGACTCCATCCACTCGGCGGCGACCAGCGTGCCCGGCAGGAGGTCCCGGTCCACGGTCGCGGCCCGGTGGAGCAGCGCGACGGTGACCCCGTGGTCGGGCCGGTGCACGACGGCGATCGGATCGCCCGCCCGCACCTCGCCCGGCACGATCACCCGCAGCAGCGCGCCCGGCCCCGCCTCCGACCGCGTGAACCGCTTGACCCAGCCCTTCTCGCCCAGGAACCCGGCGAACGTACGGCACGGGATGCGGCCGCCGGTCACCTCCAGGACCACCTCGTCGCCGATCCGCCACCGCTCCCCGATCAGGGCGTTGTTGACGTCGAGGCCCCGGGTGGTGAGGTTCTCGCCGAAGGAGCCGTTGGCCAGCTCGCGGCCCAGTTCCCGCTCCCACAGGTCCATGTCCTCGCGGGCGAAGGCGTACGCGGCCCGGTCGGCGCCGCCGTGGAAGCGCAGGTCGCAGACGTCGTCCCCGGCGAGCCCGCTCCCTCCGACACCGGGCGGGCCGGGCGCCTCGATCCGTACGGCGCCCTCGACCGGGCGCTTGTCGATGGCCGTACGGCCGACGGGCGCGTCGGTGTAGTCCACGGCTCTGGCCCGGCCCACATTCACACTCAGCAAGGTCATGCGGGCACTTTACGGGCACCGATCTCAAAGCCGCTCGGCGATATTCGCGTCCTCTCCCAAGACTCGCTTATGCTAGATCCATGATCGAGGCACGCCACCTCCGCGTCCTGCGCGCCGTCGCCGCCACCGGCTCCTTCTCGGCCGCCGCGCGCGAACTCGGCTGCACCCAGCCCGCCGTCAGCCAGCAGATGAAGGCGCTCGAAGCCTCCGCCGGCACGCCGCTGCTGATCCGCACGGGCCGCGAGATGCGCCTCACCCAGGCCGGCGAGGTCCTGGTCCGTCACGCCTCCGGCATCCTCGCCGGGCTCACCGCCGCCGAGGAGGAGGTCGCCGCCATCGCCGGACTCCGCGCCGGCCGGGTCCGCCTGGTCTCCTTCCCCAGCGGCAGCTCCACCCTGGTCCCCACCGCCCTGGCCGCCCTGCGGGCCGCGCACCCCGGCACCCGGGTCTCCCTCGTCGAGGCCGAGCCGCCCCGCTCGATCGAGATGCTCCGCGAGGGCGACTGCGACATCGCCCTCGCCTTCCGGTACGGGGCGGGGCGGGCCGAGTGGGACGACCTGGTCGTCCGCCCGCTGCTCGCCGACCGGCTCGTAGGCCTGGTCCCCGAGGGGCACCGGCTCGCCGGGTCGGACGCGGTCGGCATCGCGGAGCTGGCGGACGAGTCCTGGATCGCGGGCTGCCCGCGCTGCCGCCGCCAGCTCGTGGACGTCTGCGAGGAGGCGGGCTTCACGCCCCGCATCGACTTCGCGACCGACGACTACCCGGCCGTGGTGGGCCTGGTGGGGGCGGGCCTGGGCGTGGCCGTCCTGCCGGCCCTCGCCATCGAGTCCGTACGGCCCAAGGGGGCGCGGACCGTGGCCGTGGAGCCCGCCGTGGAGCGGGAGATCGTGGCCCTGACCCTGCCGGACCTGGCGCAGGTCCCGGCGGTCGCCGCCACGCTGGACGAACTGACGCGCGCCGCCACGCGCGCGTAGGTCACGTTCTCAGGGTTCTTCACCGCACGCGCCGCCACGCGCGCGCAGGGGCCGTCTCCGGTGTCCTCACGCGCGTGGGCGCGGTGGGTGTCGCTGTTCCCGGTTCACACCGGGCTCCGGACCGCGAGGGGCCCGGACTGTTCGAAGAAACGTTCCTTCACATGGACGCCGGCGCGGCCGTCGGGGCCGCGGGGGGCGTCGTGATCAGACGGTTGCGGGCGCGTCCCATGAGCTCTTCGCGTTCGTCCTCGGTGAGGCCGCCCCAGACGCCGTAGGGCTCCCGCACGGCGAGTGCGTGTGCCGCGCACTCCGCGCGCACCGGGCACCGCATGCAGACCTCTTTCGCCGAGTTCTCACGCGCACTCCGTGCCGCGCCGCGCTCTCCCTCGGGGTGGAAGAACAGGGAGCTGTCGACCCCGCGGCAGGCCGCGAGCAGCTGCCAGTCCCACAGATCGGCGTTGGGTCCGGGAAGGCGGGAGAAATCTGCCATTGCGCTTGTCCCCTTGAAACCGTGTCGAACGGATAGGTGGGCGGGTGGATGGCTGACGGCCGGGGCTCCTTCCTGTCCCCGACAGCTCGGGTCGTCGTTACACCTACTGTCTAAGTAGATGTAAATATGACTCATTGCGAATCTAGCCACAGACACCGCGAAAAGGGAAGAAATCCCGCTAAATGGGGCATAGCTTTTGATCTCGTAACAGAAGAGCCGCGTCGCTCTTCTCCGCGCACGGCCCCTCACGTAGAGTGCCGAAGCCTGCCGTCCGACCCGTAACTCTTTCGAGTGACCGTCGTTGAGAGTGCGGAGGCGGTTGGAGGAACAAGCGATCGGGCAGGTGTCCGAGAGCGTCAACCGCACAGGTGACGATACGTACAGCCCTGGAGGCTCAAGGTGACGCGCAACAGCTGCGAGAGCCGCGGAGGTCAGGCATGACATCCGTCCTCGTCTGCGACGACTCCCCGCTTGCCCGAGAGGCGCTCCGCCGCGCGGTCGCGACCGTGCCCGGCGTCGAGCGCGTGACCACCGCGGCCAACGGCGAGGAAGTCCTCCGCCGCTGGGGCGCGGACCGCTCGGACCTGATTCTGATGGACGTGCGCATGCCCGGCCTGGGCGGTGTGGAAACCGTCCGCCGGCTGCTCTCGGCGGACCCCGGCGCCCGGATCATCATGCTCACGGTCGCCGAGGACCTCGACGGCGTCGCGCTCGCGGTCGCCGCGGGTGCCCGCGGATACCTGCACAAGGACGCCTCGCGCGCCGAGCTGCGGGCCACGGTCACCCAGGCGCTCGCCGACCCGACCTGGCGGCTCGCCCCGCGCCGCCTCCGCTCGGCCGAGATGGGCGCCGCGCCCACCCTCACCGCGCGCGAGATCCAGGTCCTCGAAGGCATGAGCCACGGCCGGTCCAACGCCGAGATCGGGCGCGAGCTCTTCCTCTCCGAGGACACGGTCAAGACCCACGCCCGGCGCCTCTTCAAGAAGCTCGGCGCCTCGGACCGCGCCCACGCCGTCGCCCTCGGCTTCCGCTGGGGCCTGGTCCGCTGACGTCGCAGGTCACCCGCCGTATCCCCGTCCCCGTCCGCGTCCTTCGCGGGGTGGACGGGGTGGGCTTGTGTCACTTCCCCGCCGGATGACGCATCCTTGAGATGTGGAGTTCCTCGGGGACGAGTCGATCGAGCGGGAGGGGAGGGCGCGGGAGATGAGTTCCGGCGCACCTGCTCATAACGCTTCGGTGCACAACTACGGACGCGGTGCCACGGACGCGGAAGCGCCGGGGCACCATGGAGCGATGCGCGACGACGAGACCGCGGGGTCCCCCATGCCTGCCAAGCAGGGGGAGATCGGCGCGCTCGTCCACCGCGCGGTCGAAGGCGACGCGCAGGCCACCCACGACCTCCTCGCCCGCGTGCACCCGCTCGCCCTGCGGTACTGCCGCACCCGCCTCAACCGGCTCCCCGGCGACGCCCGCCACTTCGTGGAGGACCTCGCCCAAGAGGTCTGCGTCGCCGTCCTGATGGCCCTGCCCCGCTACAAGGACACGGGCAGGCCCTTCGAGGCCTTCGTCTTCGCCATCGCCGGGCACAAGGTCGCCGACCTCCAGCGGGCCGCCATGCGGCACCCCGGGTCCACGGCCGTCCCCTCCGACGAGATGCCCGAGCGGCCCGACGACTCCCTCGGCCCCGAGGAGCGGGCGCTGCTCAGCGACGACGCAGAGTGGGCCAAGAAGCTGCTCGCCAACCTCCCGGAGAACCAGCGCGAACTGCTCGTGCTCCGGGTCGCCGTCGGACTCACCGCCGAGGAGACCGGGCAGATGCTCGGCATGTCCCCCGGCGCCGTCCGGGTCGCCCAGCACCGCGCCCTCAGCCGGCTGCGCGCGCTGGCGGAGCAGTAACACCTTTCCGGCGTCCGCTTCCGGCGCCTCCTTCCGGCACACCCTTCCGGCGCCCCCTTCGGGTGGTCCCGGCCGGGTGGTAAGTCCCGACGGCTCCCGTCGTCCCTTTCGTCCACGTGGGAACGTCCAAAGCTGCCCGCTGATCTTGCTCGTGGAATGAGACACTGCTCGGGCCCGTTAGCATGGACATCCCGCACCGATCAAGGCCATTTGGGAAGGTGTCATGACTGCCAACGTCGACGGAGTGCCCGACAAATTCGCGACACTCGGGCTGACCTACGACGACGTGCTGCTGCTGCCGGGAGCCTCCGAGGTCCTCCCCAACGCGGTCGACACCTCGTCCCGCATCTCGCGCAACGTCCGCGTCAACATCCCGCTGCTCTCGGCGGCGATGGACAAGGTGACCGAGTCCCGCATGGCCATCGCGATGGCCCGCCTGGGCGGCGTCGGCGTGCTCCACCGCAACCTGTCCGTCGAGGACCAGGTCAACCAGGTCGACCTGGTCAAGCGCTCCGAGTCCGGCATGGTCACCGACCCCATCACGGTGCACCCCGAGGCCACGCTCGCCGAGGCGGACGCGCTCTGCGCCAAGTTCCGCATCAGCGGCGTCCCCGTCACCACCCCCGACGGCAAGCTCCTCGGCATCGTCACCAACCGCGACATGGCCTTCGAGACCGACCGCGACCGCCAGGTCCGCGAGGTCATGACGCCGATGCCGCTGGTCACCGGCAAGGTCGGCATCTCCGGCGTCGACGCCATGGAGCTGCTGCGCCGCCACAAGATCGAGAAGCTGCCGCTGGTCGACGACCAGGGCGTCCTCAAGGGCCTCATCACCGTCAAGGACTTCGTCAAGGCGGAGAAGTACCCGAACGCCGCCAAGGACGCCGAGGGCCGCCTGCTCGTCGGCGCCGCCGTGGGCGCCAGCCCCGAGGCCCTGGAGCGCGCCCAGGCGCTCGCCGCCGCCGGCGTCGACTTCCTGGTCGTGGACACCTCGCACGGCCACAACAGCAACGCCCTGAGCTGGATGGCGAAGATCAAGTCCAGCGTGGACGTCGACGTGATCGGCGGCAACGTCGCCACCCGCGACGGCGCGCAGGCCCTGATCGACGCTGGCGTCGACGGCATCAAGGTCGGCGTGGGCCCCGGCTCCATCTGCACCACCCGCGTCGTCGCCGGCATCGGCGTCCCGCAGGTCACCGCCATCTACGAGGCCTCCCTCGCGGCCCGCGCCGCCGGCGTCCCGCTGATCGGCGACGGCGGCCTCCAGTACTCCGGCGACATCGGCAAGGCGCTCGCCGCCGGCGCCGACACCGTGATGCTCGGCAGCCTCCTCGCCGGCTGCGAGGAGTCGCCCGGCGAGCTGCTCTTCATCAACGGCAAGCAGTTCAAGTCGTACCGCGGCATGGGCTCGCTCGGCGCCATGCAGTCCCGCGGCCAGGGCCGGTCCTACTCCAAGGACCGCTACTTCCAGGCCGAGGTCTCCTCCGACGACAAGCTCGTCCCCGAGGGCGTCGAGGGCCAGGTCCCCTACCGGGGCCCGCTCTCCAACGTCCTGCACCAGCTCGTCGGCGGCCTCCGCCAGACCATGGGCTACGTGGGCGCGGCCACCGTCGCGGAGATGGAGTCCAAGGGCCGCTTCGTCCGGATCACCGCGGCCGGCCTCAAGGAGAGCCACCCGCACGACATCCAGATGACGGTCGAGGCGCCGAACTACAGCAGGAAGTAACGGAGCGCGACGCGTGGGGCGGTTCCGGCATGTGGCCGGAGCCGCCCCACGCGCGCGTGTCGGGGATACTGGTAGGCGCAGACGTAGAGGGAAAGGCCACACATCGTGACTGAGATCGAGATCGGGCGCGGCAAGCGCGGCCGCAGGGCGTACGCGTTCGACGACATCGCCGTCGTGCCCAGCCGGCGCACCCGGGACCCGAAGGAGGTCTCGATCGCCTGGCAGATCGACGCCTACCGGTTCGAGCTGCCGTTCCTGGCCGCTCCCATGGACTCGGTCGTCTCGCCGCAGACCGCCATCCGCATCGGCGAGCTGGGCGGCCTGGGCGTCCTGAACCTCGAAGGCCTGTGGACCCGGTACGAGGACCCGCAGCCGCTCCTGGACGAGATCGCCGAGCTGGACGAGGCCACCGCGACCCGCCGTCTGCAGGAGATCTACTCCGCCCCCATCCAGGAGGAGCTGATCGGCAGGCGCATCAAGGAGGTGCGCGACGCCGGCGTCGTCACCGCCGCCGCGCTCTCCCCGCAGCGCACCGCCCAGTTCTCCAAGGCCGTCGTCGACGCGGGGGTGGACCTCTTCGTCATCCGCGGCACCACGGTCTCCGCCGAGCACGTCTCGGGCGCGGCCGAGCCGCTGAACCTGAAGCAGTTCATCTACGAGCTGGACGTCCCGGTCATCGTCGGCGGCTGCGCCACGTACACCGCGGCCCTGCACCTGATGCGCACCGGCGCGGCGGGCGTCCTGGTCGGCTTCGGTGGCGGCGCCGCGCACACCACGCGCAACGTCCTGGGCATCCAGGTCCCGATGGCGACCGCCGTCGCGGACGTGGCCGCGGCGCGCCGCGACTACATGGACGAGTCCGGCGGCCGGTACGTGCACGTGATCGCGGACGGCGGCGTGGGCTGGTCCGGCGACCTGCCGAAGGCGATCGCCTGCGGCGCCGACGCGGTCATGATCGGCTCCCCGCTGGCCCGCGCCACGGACGCGCCCGGCAAGGGCCACCACTGGGGCATGGAGGCCGTCCACGAGGACGTGCCGCGCGGCAAGCTGGTCGACCTGGGCATCGTCGGCACCACCGAGGAGATCCTCGCGGGCCCGTCGCACATCCCGGACGGCTCGATGAACTTCTTCGGCGCCCTGCGCCGCGCGATGGCCACCACGGGCTACAGCGAGCTCAAGGAGTTCCAGCGCGTCGAGGTCACGGTCGCGGACGCGCAGCACAAGCGCTGACCTGCCGTACGTACGCGAGAGGGGCCCCGCACCGGGTGGTGCGGGGCCCTCCTGCGTGTCCGGTCGTTCGGTCAGAGGCGGTGGGCCGCGCCCGCCGGGGTGGCGCCCCGGGTGTCGAGGAGGAGCTGCGCCTTCACCGACAGGCCCTGGAGGTCGTAGGTCCGGTGGTGCTGGAGCAGGACCGTCAGGTCGGCGTGGGCGGCGGCCTCGTAGAGGGAGTCCGCGCGGGGGACGGGGAGTTCGCGGACGCGCCAGTCGGGGACGTACGGGTCGTGGTAGCTGACGGCCGCGCCCAGGTCCATCAGGCGGCGGGCGATCTCGTCGGCGGGCGAGCCCTGCCGGTCGGGCAGGTCGGGCTTGTACGTGATGCCGAGCAGCAGGATCCTGGCCCCGCGCGCCGACTTCCCGTGCTCGTTGAGCAGGGCTGCGGCGCGCCGCACCACGTACGCGGGCATGCGCTCGTTGACCTGGCCCGCGAGTTCGACCAGGCGGAGCGGGCGGTGGGCGCCGACGGTGTCGACGGGGACGCCGTGGCCGCCGACGCCGGGGCCGGGGCGGAAGGCCTGGAAGCCGAAGGGCTTGGTCTCGGCGCAGCGGATGACGTCCCACAGGTCGACGCCGAGTTCGTGGCAGAGGACCGCCATCTCGTTGACGAGGGCGATGTTGACGTGCCGGAAGTTGGTCTCCAGGAGCTTGACCGTCTCCGCCTCGCGGGGCCCACGCGCACGTACCACCTTGTCGGTGAGGCGCCCGTAGAAGGCGGCGGCGGACTCGGTGCAGGCGGGGGTGAGGCCGCCGATGACCTTGGGGGTGCCGGCGTAGCCGTGGGTGCGGCTGCCGGGGTCGAGCCGGCCGGGGGAGTACGCGAGGTGGAAGTCGCGGCCCGCGCGCAGTCCCGAGCCGGTTTCGAGGACGTCGCGGAGCAGGCCCTCGGTGGTGCCCGGCGGGACGGGGGACTCCAGGACGACGGTGGTGTGGGGGCGCAGCCGGACGGCGAGGGCGCGGGCGGCGTCGGTGACGGCGGTGAGGTCGAGGGCCCGGTCGGGGCCGAGGGGGGTCGGGGGGCAGAGGACGGCGGTGCGGACCCGGCCGAGTTCGGCGGGGTCGTGGGTGGGCCGGAAGCCGCCCGCGAGCATCCGGCGGACCTCCGGGACGGTGAGCGGGCCGTCGGCCGGGGAGCGCCCGGCGGCGAGTTCGGCGGCGGGCCGCGGGTCGGTGTCGTAGCCGACGGTGTCGATGCCCGCGGCGGTGGCGGCCTGGGCGAGGGGGAGTCCGTGGTGGCCGAGGCCGATGACGGCGAGATCAGCGGGCATGGGGGGTGGGCCGTCCTTCCCAGTAGCCGGAGGGGGCGCTACGCGCAAGCCCGGTGGGCGGAACGGGTCGCACGCAATGTCAGACTAGGCGTAAATATGACCGTTATGTCGCATTGTGGGGCCGCAGGTCGCCGAGTGTTATCCACAGGTCGGTGGCGAGGCGGTGGCTGAAGTCGCCCCGGCGGGACAGAATCGAGCTGTGAGCCGGACCACACGGTCCCGGCTCGCTCGCGGAAAGGGCGCGTGCGCGTTCCGTGCGGCGGCCGTGTGTGCGTTCCGCCCGGTGGGTGTGCCCCGTTCGCCGGACGGGCGCGTGCCCGCTCGCGCGGCGGGTACGGGTCCGCTCGCGGGAAGGCCTGTACGAGGGCCGGGTCGCGGGAAGGCCTGTACACGGGCCCGGTCGCGGGAAGCCGTGTGCGGGAGAGCCCGTGCGCGGGAAGGACGGGGGACGACGGGAGGCGGCAGACGTGAGGACAGCGACACTGGGACCGGCCGAGCGCGCCGAGGCGCTCGTCGCCATGGCCGGGCGCGAGCTGGACGTGCTGGTCGTCGGCGCCGGGGTGGTCGGCGCCGGGACGGCCCTCGACGCCGTCACGAGAGGACTCTCCACCGGCATCGTCGAGGCCCGCGACTGGGCCTCGGGCACCTCCAGCCGGTCCAGCAAGCTCATCCACGGCGGCCTGCGCTACCTGGAGATGCTGGACTTCGCCCTGGTCCGGGAGGCGCTCAAGGAGCGCGGACTCCTCCTGGAGCGGCTGGCCCCCCACCTGGTGAAGCCGGTCCCCTTCCTCTACCCCCTCCAGCACAAGGGCTGGGAGCGGTTCTACGCCGGCTCGGGCGTCGCGCTGTACGACGCGATGTCGCTCTCCTCCGGACACGGCCGGGGCCTCCCCGCCCACCGGCACCTCTCCCGGCAGGGCGCCCTGCGCGTCGCCCCCTGCCTGCGGAAGGACGCCCTCGTCGGCGCCCTCCAGTACTACGACGCCCAGATGGACGACGCCCGCTTCGTCACCACCCTCGTGCGCACGGCCGCCTCCTACGGCGCGCTCGCCGCGAGCCGGGCCCGGGTCGTCGGCTTCCTGCGCGAGGGCGAGCGGGTCGTCGGCGCGCGCGTCCAGGACGTCGAGGCCGGCGCCGAGTACGAGATCCGGGCCAAGCAGGTCGTCAACGCCACCGGGGTGTGGACCGACGACACCCAGGCCCTCATCGGGGAGCGCGGCCAGTTCCACGTCCGCGCCTCCAAGGGCATCCACCTCGTCGTGCCCAAGGACCGCATCCACTCCACCACCGGTCTGATCCTGCGCACCGAGAAGTCCGTCCTCTTCGTGATCCCCTGGGGACGCCACTGGATCGTCGGCACCACCGACACCGACTGGGACCTCGACAAGGCCCACCCCGCCGCCTCCAGCGCCGACATCGACTACCTCCTGGAGCACGTGAACACGGTGCTCGCCACCCCGCTCACCCGCGACGACGTCGAGGGCGTCTACGCCGGCCTGCGCCCCCTGCTCGCCGGCGAGTCCGACGCCACCAGCAAGCTCTCGCGCGAGCACACCGTCGCCCACCCGGTCCCCGGCCTGGTCGTGGTGGCCGGCGGCAAGTACACGACGTACCGCGTGATGGCGAAGGACGCCGTGGACGAGGCGGTCCACGGCCTCGACCAGCGCGTCGCCCCCTGCGTCACCGAGGACACCCCGCTCCTCGGCGCCGAGGGCTACCGGGCCCTGTGGAACGCGCGGGCCGGGATCGCCGCCCGGCACGGCCTGCACGTCGTGCGGGTCGAGCACCTCCTCAACCGGTACGGCTCCCTGACGCGGCAGCTCCTCGACCTGATCGCCGAGGACCCCCGGCTCGGCGAACCCCTCCCGGCGGCCGACGACTACCTGCGCGCCGAGATCGTCTACGCCGCCTCGCACGAGGGCGCCCGCCACCTCGACGACGTCCTCACCCGGCGGACCCGGATCTCCATCGAGACCTTCGACCGGGGCACGCGCAGCGCCCGCGAGTGCGCGGAGCTGATGGCCCCGGTCCTCGGCTGGGACGCCCGCCAGATCGACAAGGAGGTCGAGCACTACGAGAAGCGGGTGGAGGCCGAGCGCGAGTCGCAGCGCCAGCCCGACGACCTGACGGCGGACGCCGCACGGCTGGGGGCGCCGGACATCGTGCCCATCTGACCGCCCCCGCCCGCGTGTACCCGTCCTCCCGTGGACAACTGACGGAACGTCCGGTCCGGCGGGACGTCCGGGTCGTCCGGGTACCGGTGGGAACCTCGGAGGCGTACGGCGGCGTCGTCATTCCGGAGTACGGACCCGGGGGCGTCACCGGTCCCGAGGTGAGGGACAATGGGCTCTCTTCCAGGGCGGGTTAACGCATCACGCGGGAAGCGGCAGACGCGGCGAAGACCAGGGATCGCAGAGGGGACGCATGTCGGAGGCGGAGCAGTCGCGGGACACGGCGAAGGACCCCGGGCGGGACGCCGCCGCGGGGGCCGCGACCGACAGCGACCGAGGAACGGTCCCGGCCGCGCGCGAGCCGGAGCGGGACGAGAGGGACGCGCAGGTCGAGCGGGGTGCGCGGGCCCCGGAGGGCGCCGCGGAGCCGGAGCCGGACGGCGGGTCCGCCGACGCGGCGGAGGCCGCCGCGGACGCCGCCTCCGGGTCCCGGGGGGCCGCCGGGGGTGCGAAGCCGGCGTCGGAGGCCGGGGCCGCTCCGGAGGCCGGGGCCGCCTCGGGAGCGGGATCGGGTTCGGACGCCGGGGCCGCTTCGGGCGGTTCGGGTGGTTCAAGCGGTTCGGGCGGGAAGTCCGGTTCGGGAGCCGCAGGAGCCGCGGGCGCTTCTGGTGCCTCGGGTGTTTCCGGCGTTTCGGTCGTGAAGGGGGCCGGGGATCCGCGGACTGACGGCGTGACGGGTTCCGGTGCGGGCGACGCGGCGGCCGGGGCCGGTGCGGCCGGGCGGCTGCGGGGGACCGAGCCGTCCACCGGGCGGGCCGGGTTCGGCGCCGGGGACGGCGACGGCGGGAGCGGCCGGGGACCGGCCACGTCCGGCACGGCGCGCGGCGGCGACAAGTTCCGCAAGGCGCCCGCCGGTGAGGGGCGGCTGCTCGCGGGCCGCTACCGGCTCGGCGCGGTCCTCGGACGCGGCGGCATGGGCACCGTGTGGCGCGCCGTCGACGAGACCCTCGGCCGTACCGTCGCCGTCAAGGAGCTCCGCTTCCCCAACAGCATCGACGAGGACGAGAAGCGACGCCTCATCACCCGGACCCTGCGCGAGGCGAAGGCCATCGCCCGGATCCGCAACAACGGCGCCGTCACCGTCTACGACGTCGTGGACGAGGACGACCGCCCGTGGATCGTCATGGAGCTCATCGAGGGCAAGTCCCTCGCGGACGCCGTGCGCGAGGACGGCACGCTCACGCCCCGGCGCGCCGCCGAGGTCGGCCTCGCCATCCTCGACGTGCTGCGCTCGGCCCACCGCGAGGGCATCCTGCACCGCGACGTGAAGCCGTCCAACGTGCTGATCGCCGAGGACGGCCGGGTCGTCCTCACCGACTTCGGCATCGCCCAGGTGGAGGGCGACCCCTCGATCACCTCCACCGGCATGCTCGTCGGCGCCCCCTCGTACATCTCGCCGGAGCGCGCCCGCGGCCACAAGCCCGGCCCGGCCGCCGACATGTGGTCGCTCGGCGGTCTCATCTACGCGGCGGTCGAGGGCAGTCCGCCGTACGACAAGGGTTCCGCCATCGCCACCCTCACGGCGGTGATGACCGAGCCCGTCGACCCGCCGAGGAACGCGGGCCCCGAGCTCGAGAAGGTCATCTACGGCCTCCTCGCCAAGGACCCGGCGCAGCGGCTCGACGACGCCGGCGCCCGGGCCCTGCTGCGGGCCGTGCTCGACGCCCCGGAGGCGGCGCCCGCGACCTCGCCCGAGGTCACCAGGGTCGTACCGCTGCCGCCGGTCCCCGGGCAGGCGCCGGCGGCCCCGGCGACCGACCGGGGCGGGGCCCCCGACGCTGCCGCCGACCGGGTGCGGGGCGCCCTGAAGTCCGTGCGCAACGCGGCGGCCTCCGCGAAGGCCGAGCCCAGGTCGAGGACCGCGCCGACGCCGGGCACCGTGCCGGTCCGGGGCGGCGGCAGGCCGGCCCCGGCCCGCGCGCCGCTGACCGACGTCGTACCGCGCCGCACCCTCGTCATCATCGCCGCCGTCGTGGTCGTCGCCCTGCTCGGCACGATCCTGGCGGTCTCCCTCGGCGGCGGGGGAGACGAGGGCAACCAGGGCAAGGGCAAGGAGGGCACCACGGCCTCGGCCGGTGCCTCGGCGGGCGGCGACGGCGGTTCGGGCGGTTCCGACGGCGGCAAGAACCGGACCCCGGCCGACCCCGGCCAGCAGGGCGGCGTCCAGCCCGGCGGCGAAGGCGCCGACGGCTCGGCGGGCACCGACGGGGCGACGGGATCGACGGGCACGACCGGCGGCGGGAACGGCACCACGCCGTCCGGCAAGCCCGACGGCGGCACCGGCACCCAACTGCCCGCCGGGTACACCCTCGTCACCAGCGACCGGTTCCACTTCTCCATGGCGATGCCCGCGAACTTCAGGATGAGCACCATCCCGGGGTACTCCCTCGGCGGGATCTTCAGCGCGAACGGCGGCTTCCCCCGCGTCCAGGTCGACTACAACAACAGCCCGAAGGACAACGCCGCGAGCGCCTGGGAGCTGGCCAAGGTCGGCGTGATCGCCACCAGCAAGGACTACAAGCACTTCGGCATACGTCCCGTCTCGTACAAGGGCTACCCGACCGTCGCCGACTGGGAGTTCGAGCGCACGCAGAAGGGCGTGCGCGTCCACGTGCTCAACCGCGGGTTCAAGGTGGACTCCAAGTGGGGCTACTCCATCATGGTCAGCTGCAAGGCGGACGAGTGGAACGGCGAGGAGTGCCGGACCCTGCGGGAGACGGCGTTCGCCACGTTCAGCCCCAAGAACTGACCGGTGCCCCGTATCGTGGGGATCCGGGGCTCGTACGGAATCGAACAGAGCCGTTGACCGCACGGCCCCGGAACGGACCGACCGGACCGACCGGAACCGACGGGCCCGCGTGATCCCGCACGATCCGGGGCACCCGGGAATCCGAGGGATTCGGAGGGTCCGTGGGTCCACGGGGGACAGCGCGGGCGTGGGGAGGCGTCGTGGACGACTACGCGGGAAGGGTGCTCGCGGACCGCTACCGCCTGCCGCTGCCGCCGGCGGACGAGGCCGGGGACGCGCACGACCCGACGGAGACGCGCGCCTTCGACACGTACAGCGGGCAGGAGGTCCTGGTCCGCCAGGTCCCCCTGCCGGAGTTCGTGGACGCGGAAGTGCTCGACGGCGCCGGGCCCGGGGGCTCCGCGGGTCTCCACGGCGGCGCGGGGCGGGCCACCCGCCGGCCCGCCGAGCCCGTCGTGCGCCGGGCGATCGAGGCGGCCCAGGCCGCCGCCCAGATCCCCGACCACCCCTTACTGGACCAGGTCTTCGACGTCTTCGCGGAGGCCGGTTCGCTGTGGATAGTCAGCGAACGCGTGGCGGAGGCCCGGCCGCTGGCCGCGCTCCTCGCCGAACGGCCCCTCAATCCGTACCGGGCGGCCGAGATCGGCGCCGACGTCCTCACCGCCCTGCGCGCGCTCCACGCCCACGGCTGGGTGCACCGGAACATCACCTCCCGGACCGTCCTCGTCTGCGACGACGGCCGGGTGGTCCTCTCGGGCCTCGCGGTCGGCGCCGCCGAAGAGGCCCTCTGCGGCTACGCGCCGATACCGGAACGGGACCGGATCGACGAGTTCGCGTACCCGCCCCCGCCGCACGAGACGGAGGAGCCCGCTCCGGAGACGTACGAACCCGGGGTGTACGAGGCCGAGACGTACGAGCCGGAGACGGACGGGGCCGACGGGCCCGAAGCGTACGAGCCCGGAGCGTACGAGTCCGAAACGTACGGTCCCGGAGGATACGAACCGGAGGCGGACGGACCCGGGGCGGACGAGACCGGGGCGGACGGGTCCGGTGCGTACGCCCTTGAGACGTACACCCCGAACGCGTACGAGCCGGAGGTGTACGCGCCCGAGTCGCACCGACCCGAGCCGTACACGCCCGAAAGGCCCGCGCCCGCCGAGGAGTACGGCTCCGACCCGTACGGGTCCGGAGGGTACGGACCGAGGGCGTACGGGTCGGAGGAGTACGAGGGGGGAGGGTACGGCTCCGATATCCGCGGCTCCGACCCCTACGGCTCCGAGGAGCGCCGGACCGAGGAGCGTCGACCCGAGACGCATCGCCCCGAGCCGCACGCGCCGTACGCGCTCGAGGCCCCCGAGGGGGCCGGGCGGGACGGCGACGGGGCGGACGACGGACCGGACGAGACGCCGGGCGCGAGCCCCGGCCCCGGTTCCGGCCCCGACGCCTACGGCACCGACCCCTACGGGAAGTCCACGGCGACCCCCGCCGGGACGCGGCCCGCGGCCACCCCGCCGACCGCCGACGTGCGGGCCGCGCGGGCCGGGGCCATCGCCGCCTACCGGGCCGGTGCGCGGGCCGCCGCCCGGCTCGGCGAGACGGGGGCGCTGCCCGTGCAGCGCCCCGCGCCCCCGGAGCCGGCGGGCCCGCCCCCGCCCCCGCCCCCGCCCCCGCCGACGGCACCGGCGGCCGGTTCGCCCGAGCCGCAGTGGTGGGCGCGGGTGGCGGACGACGAGGACGACGAGGACGACGGCGACGAGCCGTACGGCGGCGGCCCCCGGAACGGCCCGCCGCCGCGCGCGATGCTGACCGGCAGCTGGAGCGACGGCCCGCACGCCGCGCGGGACGGCTCCGGGCCGATACCGGCCGGGGGCGGCTCGGTGCTGCCCGGTTCGGGGCGCCCGGCGCTGCCCGCCGGGTACCGGTCGGCGCGCCCGGATCCCGAGCGCCTCCCGGTCCACGCGGGCGTTCCGGAGCCCCGGCGGGAGGACCCGGCGGAGGCCCCGGCCGAGTCGTACCGGGGCCCGACCACGCGTCTGGCGGCCGAGCGGGCCCGTCAGACCCGGATCGCGGTCGTCGGCGCCGTCACCGAGCGCTGGGCGCCCGAACAGGCCGGTCCCGTCCACGAGAACTGGCGCCTCGCCGCGCCCATCGGGCCCGCCACCGACCTGTGGGCGCTCGGCGCGCTCCTCTACCGGGCCGTCCAGGGCCACGCCCCCTACCCGGAGGACAGCGCGGCCGAACTCGTCCAGCTGGTCTGCGCCGAGCCGCCCGCCTTCGCCGAGGAGAGCGGGCCCCTGCGCCCGGTCGTGGAGTCGCTGCTCCGTCAGGACCCGACCGAGCGGCCCGACTTCGAGGAGCTGCGCGGCTGGCTGCGCTCCCTCGTCCGCTCGGCGCCCGAACCGGACGCCGGGGTCGGCGTCGTACCGCTGCCGTCCTTCGACGAGGCGCGGCTGCCGATCGTGCGCCGGCGCGGCGAGCTGGTGCGCCGGCGGCGCAAGGGGGAGGGCGCGGGCCGCCGCCGGCACAAGCGCGGCAGGGACCCGCACGCCGCCGCCCGGCACGAGTCCGAGCGCACGCACGCGTCCGAGTACGCGCACGTCCGCGAGCACGCGCGCGTACGGGACGATTTCCGCGAGGAGGCCGACGGCGGGTACCACGAGGAGCTGCCGCAGCGCGCACCCCGCGCGCCCCGGGCCCCGCGCACCTCCTCGGGCTCCCCGCGCGCCCTGGGCCTCAAGCTCCTGCTCCTGATCCTCCTCCTGCTCGTGGCGGCCGTCGCGTACGCCGTCCTCTTCCTGCCCGGAGGAGGGGAGACGCCCGCCGGGCGGGGCACGCCCACGGCCGGTCCGGCGCCCGGCACCACCGCGCCCGGCGGCGCCCCGGACCCGACCGCGAACGGTCCTTCCGCGAACAGCCCTTCCGGTAGCCGTCCCCCCGCGACCACCGCACCGGCCACGACCCGGCCCCCGGCCGACCCGTCGGCCCCCGCGCTCGCCGCCGGGTACGCCCTGCGCCAGGACCCGGAGGGGTTCCGGATCGGGGTGCCGGACGGCTGGCGGCGCAGCCCGATCAACGACTCCGGTCAAGTGCGCTACACCGGTGGCGGCTTCACGATGATCGTGGTCCCCGGCCGGGACAGCGTGCGGGACAACGGCTCCGACCCGCTGGTGTACCAGAACGCCAGGGAGCGCGAGCTGGAGCCGTGGCGGGCGTCCAGCTGGTCGGGCGCGGAGCGGACGCTCCGGGTCGACATCGGCAGCACGGCGACGGCCACGGGGAGTTACTGGTGGCTGGACGGCACGGGACGCGAGGTGTTCGTCCGCAACCTGGCCCTGATCGACGGCGGCCGGTACCACGTCGTCCAGGTCATCGGCCCGTACACCGAGCGGGACAAGGTCTCCGAGATCTACGAGGAGGCCACGAAGGCGTTCCGCCCCGGCCGCTGAACCCGAACTGCCGAACCAGGACCACCGAACCCGGGCCGCCGAACCCGATCCGCCGGGCCGCCGCCCCCGTACCGTCCACCGCCCCCCGGTCACAGTGCTGTTCCTATGGGCGCCCCGAGGTTTCGCGGTCCGTGTCCCCCTCCGTAACCTGGCGTCAGAAGGAACGGGCGGGGGCAAGTGGAACATTCACAGGGCACAGGGGCGGGGCTGCTGCTCGCCGGGCGGTACCGGCTGGGCGAGACCATCGGACGCGGCGGCATGGGCAAGGTCTGGCGCGCGCACGACGAGGTGCTGCACCGCGTGGTGGCGGTGAAGGAGCTGACGGCGGGCCGGTTCGTGGCCGAGGCCGACCGACTCGTGCTGCACGCCCGTACGCAGAAGGAGGCGCGGGCGGCCGCGCGGATCACGCACCCGGGCGTGGTGACCGTCCACGACGTCCTGGAGCACGACGCCCGCCCGTGGATCGTCATGCAGTACGTCGACGGGCCCTCGCTCGCCGACGCCGCCAAGGAGTCGGGCACCGTCGAGCCCCGCGAGGCGGCCAGGATCGGGCTGCACGTCCTCGGCGCGCTGCGCGCCGCGCACGCGGCCGGGGTGCTGCACCGGGACGTCAAGCCGGGCAACATCCTGCTCGCGCGCGACGGGCGCGTCCTGATCACCGACTTCGGGATCGCGGCGATCGAGGGCGATTCGACGATCACCCGTACCGGTGAGATCGTCGGTTCCATCGACTACCTGGCGCCCGAGCGGGTGAAGGGCGCCGATCCCGGCCCCGCCTCCGACCTCTGGTCGCTCGGGGCCACGCTCTACACGGCGGTGGAGGGCACCTCGCCGTTCCGCCGCACCTCCCCGATCAGCACCATGCAGGCCGTGGTGACCGAGGAGCCGCCGCACCCGGAGAAGGCGGGGGCGCTGACCCCCGTCATCGTGGCCCTGCTGCGCAAGGACCCGGCGCAACGGCCGCGCGCGGACGAGGTCGGGCGGATGCTCCTGGAGGCGATGGAGGGGCGCGCGCCGACGTCGGCGCAGGCGTACGTACCGACCCAGCGGGTGGCCAAGGAGGACCTGGACCCGGCGGAGGCCACGGACGACCGGGACGCGCCGACGAGTACGGCGAGCACGGCGAGTGCGGCGGACCGGGAGCGGCAGGCGGACCGGGCCCCCCGTTCGGAGGCGGGGGCCGCGGAGACCGCGGGGACCGCCTCGCGGGGCTCCACCGCCCAGTGGCCCCAGCCACCCCAGGCCCTCCAACAACCCCAGCAGGCGCACCCGTCCCGGCCGCCCACCCCGGTGCCGGGCCCCGCCCACCCCCCGTCCGGCCGGGGCCGCCGCCGTACCGTCGTCCTGGCGGCCCTGCTCGCCGGGCTCGTCGCGGGCGGCGCCGTCTTCGCCGCCATGCACTACGCGGGCGGCGACCGCGACGCCGACGGCACCGGGGGAACGCCCATCGCCACGGCCCCGCCCGCGACCCCCTCCGCCAAGGACGAGGGGAAGAACGGGATTCCGGCCGGCTGGCACCGCGTCGAGGACCCGGAGGGCTTCAGCCTCCTCGTCCCGGACGGCTGGAAGCGCCAGACGGAGGGCGACCAGATCGACTACACCCCGGACAACGGCAACCACCGCATCCGGATCAGCATCGACCGCAACCCCGACTTCGAGAACCCGTACATGCACGCGCTCGACCTGGAGCGCGTGCTGGCGAAGCGGATGGACTACACCCGGATCAAGCTCCTCCCGACCACCTACCGGGACCAGACCCTCTCCTGCCTGTGGGAGTTCAGCTGGACGGAGAAGAAGACCTTCCCCGGGCCCCGGCGCGCGATCGACCAGATGTACTACGGCGACGACGGCACCGAGTACGCCATCTACATGTCCTCGCCGGAGTCGAGCTGGGAGACCACCCGGGAGCAGTTCGACATCGTCCTCCGGCACTGGCGGGAAGCGGGGGAGCGGGGAGAGGCGCAGGAGGGAGCACAGGGAGGGGAGTAGGGAGGGCGAGCAGGCGGGCGGGTAAAGCCCGGAAAAAACTCCGCGACCGGCCTCCGGCGGCCGTAAGCCGCTGATCAGGCCTTATGTGCCAGTGATCGCTGGCGCGATGTGCGCCCCCGGTGAAAACGCGTTACCGACGGGTACCCAAAGGGCGGACGGCGGCTTACGCTCGCCCTCATGACGGACTCGCAGGCCCCCGCCGCCCCTTCGGCTCCCGACGCCGCCGCCCGCACCGCGCCCGCCGCCCCCGCCGGGGCGACCAACCCGGTCGCGCCTGTACCCCCCGGCGTCCGGACCGCCGCCGACGTCGTGACGCCCGACCTGGTCGCCCGGCTCGCCCGGGGCGTGGTCGGCTCCGGCCGGACCGCCAACCACACCCCCTTCACCGGGGAGAAGCTGGCGGACCTGCCCGAGTCCACCCCCGAGGACGTCGCCGAGGCCTTCGCCCGCGCCCGCGCCGCCCAGCCGGTCTGGGCCGCGACGCCGGTACGGACCCGCGCCGCCGTGCTCCTCCGCTTCCACGACCTGGTCCTCGAACGGCAGGCCGAGGTCCTCGACCTCATCCAGCTGGAGACGGGCAAGGCGCGCCTGCACGCCCACGAGGAGGTCATGGCGGTCGCCGTCGCCGCCCGCCACTACGGCCGCAAGGCCTCCTCCTACCTGCGCCCCCGCCACCACACCGGCGTCGTGCCGACCCTCACCAAGGTCACCGAACTGCGCCAGCCGCGCGGGGTCGTCGGCCAGATCGCCCCCTGGAACTACCCCCTCGAACTCTCCGTCGGCGACGCCCTGCCCGCCTTCGTCTCGGGCAACGCCGTCGTCATGAAGCCCGACACCGAGACCGCGCTCACCGCCCTGTGGGCCCGTGACCTGCTCATCGAGGCCGGTCTTCCGGCCGAGGTCTTCCAGGTCGTCCTCGGCGAGGGCCCGGTCGTCGGCCCCGAGGTCGTCCGGTACGCCGACTACGTCTCCTTCACCGGCTCCACCCGCACCGGTCGCGAGGTCGCGCAGGGCGCCGCCGCCCGCCTCGTCGGCGTCTCCCTCGAACTCGGCGGCAAGAACGCCATGCTCGTCCTGGCGGACGCCGACGTGGAGAAGGCCGCCGCCGGCGCCGTCCGCGCCTGCTTCTCCTCCGCCGGACAGCTCTGCATCTCCATCGAGCGCCTGTACGTGCACGAGTCCGTCGCCGACGACTTCGTCGCCCGGTTCGCCGCCCGCACGAAGGCGATGCGGCTCGGCACCTCCCTCGCGTACGGGGCCGACATGGGCTCCCTCGTCGGCGAGCGGCAGCTGGAGACCGTCAAGCAGCACGTCGAGGAGGCCGTCGCCAAGGGCGCCAAGCTGGTCGCGGGCGGCGTCGCCCGCCCCGACGTCGGCCCCCTCTTCTACGAGCCGACCATCCTCGACGGCGTCGAGGCCCCGATGGCCGTCTGCAACGAGGAGACCTTCGGCCCGGTCGTCTCCGTCTACCGGTTCACGGACGAGGACGAGGTGATCGAGCTCGCCAACGCCACCCCGTACGGCCTCAACTCCTCCGTCTGGACGAAGGACTCGCGCCGCGGCCACGCCGTCGCGGCCCGGCTGCGCACCGGCACCGTCAACATCAACGAGGGGTACGCGCCCGCGTACGGCAGCGTGCAGTCCCCGATGGGCGGCATGAAGGACTCCGGGCTCGGCCGCCGCCACGGCTCCGAGGGCATCCTCAAGTACACCGAGGCCCAGACCGTCGCCCAGCAGCGGCTGATCCCGCTCGCGCCCTCCTTCGGGATGGACGACGAGAAGTACGCCGCGTTCATGAGCCTGTCCCTGAAGGCGATGAAGGCCCTGCGCCTGCGCTGAGGCCTCCGGGGCCCCCGCCGGTGGCGGGGGCCCGCGCCCTCTCTCTTTCCCACCCCTTTTTCCGTACTCCGTACGAGGAGAGCCATGACCGCGGTACCCCCTACCCAAAATCAGGAGCAGGTGGAGGACGGCGCGTACGACTACGACGTCCTCGTCGTCGGCTCCGGCTTCGGCGGTTCGGTCACGGCCCTCCGCCTCACCGAGAAGGGCTACCGGGTCGGCGTCCTGGAGGCCGGGCGCCGCTTCACCCGCGAGACCCTGCCGAAGAACTCCTGGGACCTGAAGAACTTCCTGTGGGCCCCCGCCCTCGGGCTCTACGGCCTCCAGCGCATCCACCTGCTCGGCAACGTCATGGTGCTCGCGGGCGCCGGCGTGGGCGGCGGCTCCCTCAACTACGCCAACACCCTCTACGTACCGCTCAAGGCGTTCTTCGACGACCCGCAGTGGAAGGACATCACGGACTGGGAGGAGGAACTGCGGCCGTACTACGACCAGGCCAAGCGGATGCTCGGCGTACGCCTCAACCCGACGATGACCCCCTCCGACGTGCACCTGAAGTCCGCCGCCGAGGCGATGGGCATCGGCGACACCTTCCACATGGCGCCGGTCGGCGTCTTCTTCGGCGACGGCGAGGACGCCGACGGCAAGGCGCGGGCCAGGCCCGGCGGCGAGGTCCCCGACCCGTACTTCGGCGGCGCGGGCCCCTCCCGGCGCGCCTGCGCCGAGTGCGGCGAGTGCATGACCGGCTGCCGCCACGGCGCCAAGAACACCCTCAACGAGAACTACCTGTACCTCGCCGAGAAGGCGGGCGCGACCGTCCACCCCATGACGACCGTCGTCACCGTCACCGAGGACTCGCGCGGTGGCTTCGCGGTGAAGACCCTGCCCACCGACAACCGGAAGAAGGGGAAGGGCCGCACGTTCACCGCCCGCCGGGTCGTCGTCGCGGCCGGCACGTACGGCACGCAGACCCTGCTCCACCGGATGAGGGACACCGGCCTGCTGCCCCGGATCTCCGACCGGCTCGGCGAGCTGACCCGCACCAACTCCGAGGGCCTGGTCGGCGCGCAGACCACCGACCGCCGCTACCGGAAGAAGCACGGCAAGGAGAAGGCCGACTTCACCCGGGGCGTCGCCATCACCTCCTCCGTCCACCCCGACGAGAACACCCACATCGAGCCGGTGCGGTACGGCAGGGGCTCCAACTCGATGGGCAGCCTCACCGTCCTCCAGGTGCCCTACGGCGCCCACCGGGTGCGCAACTGGTTCCTCAACCTGCTCCGGCACCCCACGCTCGCCGCCCGCTCGCTCTCCAACCGGAAGTGGTCGGAGCGGACCATCATCGGCCTGGTCATGCAGTCCCTCGACAACTCCCTGACCACCTACCGCAAGCCCGGCGGCATCGGAAAGGGCCTGCTCACGGCCCGCCAGGGGCACGGCGCCCCGAACCCGGTCCAGATCCCGGAGGCCACCCGGGCGGCCTCCCTCCTCGCCGAGGAGATCAACGGCTTCGCCGGCTCCAACGTCGGCGAGCTGATGGGCACCCCGCTCACCGCCCACTTCCTGGGCGGCTGCCCGATCGGCGCCGACGCCGCGTCCGGCGTCATCGACCCCTACCACCGGCTCTACGGCCACCCGGGGATCTCCGTCGTGGACGGGGCGGCCGTCTCCGCCAACCTGGGCGTGAACCCGTCCCTGACGATCACCGCCCAGGCGGAGCGGGCCATGTCCTTCTGGCCCAACAAGGGCGAGGAGGACCGGCGCCCGGCGCAGGGCGAGGGGTACGTGCGGCTCGCGGCGATCGAACCGAAGTCCCCCGCGGTCCCGTCCGAGGCCTTCGGCGCCCTGCGCCTGCCGTTCCTGGGGATGCCGAAGGTCCGGCCGGAGGCCGTGCCGGCGGTTTCCCCGGAGATCCCGTCGGAGGTTCCGCTGGAGGTCCCGTCGGAGACCCCGGCGGAGGTCTCGGCAGAGGTCTCGTCGAAGCGGGAGTGACCCGGGCCGGAACGGCGGAAACAGAAAGGGCGCTGCATCCCCCTCCGAATGCAGCGCCCTTCCGGCTTCTGGTGTTGCTGCATGGTTGACCCGCGAACCCCGCGAGGGGTTGTAGCGGTTGCACGGGATCTTCGTGTGACGCGCGTCACGTGCCGATGGGGATGGGGATGGGGATGGGGGCGGGGGTACGGGCGAGGGCCCCGTGCCGCGATTCCGGTCGCGGCACGGGGCCCTCGGGGGTCGGCACCGGCGTCAGGGCAGCTGCGGTGCCGAGCGGGGCGGCGCCGGGGGGCTGCGCCGCTGGGGGAGGAGGAACGGGATGGGGGGACGAGGGGGACGGGGTGTTCGCAACGGTGCTGGGGCCGCGGGGCGCGGCCGGGGGAGCCGGTTGCGGTCGGCCCCGGGCGTCCCCGGGGCCGACCGCCCTTTCTGGGTGACCGGACCGCTGTCCCCTGCTGCCCGGTCACACGCGCTGGTGCGAGGTCCCACGGCGTACCGGAGAGGTACGCCACACGCCCCAGCGAAGCCACGCGTGGTTTTTCTTCGGGCCCGCCCCTGGCTGGCACGGACAACCGGACCAACGAAGCCGGTACAGAGCCGGTCACGCGCCGTACGGGTGAGAGCGGGCCCGAACTCGGGTACGGGCACCCACTCGGATGCGTCCCGGCACGGCTCTCGGACGCCTCCTCGGCGCGGCGCTCAGATGCGTCCCCGGCACAGCTCCAGCATCGTCATCGCGAGTGCCGTGCCCGGCTTGCCGAGCGCGTCCCTGTAGTGGCCGAGGACCTCCATCTCGCGGTTCAGGTTCACCCGGCGGCCGCCGGAGGAGATCCGGGCCTCCTGGATGACGGCCGAGACGGCCATCCGTTCCTGGATGAGACCGATGATCCGGTCGTCCAGCGCGTCGATGCGCCCACGGGCGTCGCCGATCAGCGCTGCCGCCTCGTCGGTGCGGGCACCGGTCTTCTCGGTGGTGGCGGTGTTCGTCGTCACGGTGTGCGTCGTCACGGTGTTCGCCGTCATGGTGGGGCTCCTGGGGTGTCGGGCCCCGGAACGACCCGGCCCGGGAATGACAGAGCGCCCCGGGCCTTGTCGGCCCGGGGCGCCTGGGAAGTCGCTTGTCAGTTGCTCAAGCAGCACGACCATGGCAGCCGGTGGGCCGGTTGCCATAGGTAAAGACGAAGGTCGGGTGCTTGCGCATGGCGACAGTATGGACCCCGCCCCGGAGCCGGGGCCAACCCGGGTTCGGATGGTGAGACGAATAGTCCGACCGGCGCGCCGGTAGAATCGACAAATAGCACCCCTTTCGAGGGACCCCCTCCTACCGCCGGAAGGCCGCCGTAGTGTCATCAGCGACCCCCGCTGCCGCGCCCGACGT
This sequence comes from Streptomyces cinereoruber, assembly GCF_009299385.1. Lineage (NCBI taxonomy): Bacteria > Bacillati > Actinomycetota > Actinomycetes > Kitasatosporales > Streptomycetaceae > Streptomyces > Streptomyces cinereoruber. The sequence goes on from NZ_CP023693.1 coordinate 4,635,480, forward strand.
CACCAACCCGGACGTAGTCCTCGTTGTCGACTTCGGCGCCCAGTACGCCCAGCTCATCGCCCGCCGCGTCCGTGAGGCCCGGGTCTACAGCGAGATCGTCCCGTCCACCATGCCGGTGGCCGAGATGCTGGCCAGGAACCCGAAGGCGATCATCCTCTCCGGCGGCCCGTCCTCCGTCTACGCGGAGAACGCCCCCCGCCTCGACCGCGCGCTGTTCGAGGCGGGCGTCCCCGTCTTCGGCATGTGCTACGGCTTCCAGCTCATGGCGACCACCCTCGGCGGCACCGTCGACAACACCGGCGCCCGCGAGTACGGCCGCACCCCGCTGCACGTCTCCAAGGCCGGCTCCACCCTCTTCGAGGGCACCCCCGTCGAGCAGTCGGTGTGGATGTCGCACGGCGACGCCTGCTCCGCCGCCCCCGAGGGCTTCACCGTCACCGCCTCCACGGACGTCGTGCCGGTCGCCGCCTTCGAGAACGACGAGAAGAAGCTGTACGGCGTCCAGTACCACCCCGAGGTGCTGCACTCCACGCACGGCCAGCAGATCCTGGAGCACTTCCTCTACCGGGGCGCCGGCATCGAGCCGAGCTGGACCACCGGCAACGTGATCGAGGAGCAGGTCGCGGCCATCCGCGCCCAGGTCGGCACCAAGCGCGCGATCTGCGGCCTCTCCGGCGGCGTCGACTCCGCCGTGGCCGCCGCCCTCGTGCAGAAGGCCATCGGCTCCCAGCTCACCTGCGTGTACGTCGACCACGGCCTCATGCGCAAGAACGAGACCGAGCAGGTCGAGAAGGACTTCGTGGCCGCCACCGGCGTCCAGCTGAAGGTCGTCGACGCGCAGGAGCGCTTCCTCACCGCCCTCGCCGGAGTCTCCGACCCGGAGACCAAGCGGAAGATCATCGGCCGCGAGTTCATCCGCGTCTTCGAGCAGGCCCAGGCCGAGATCATCGCCGAGGGCGCCGCTGACGGCGAGGAGGTCGCCTTCCTCGTCCAGGGCACGCTCTACCCGGACATCGTCGAGTCCGGCGGCGGCACCGGCACCGCCAACATCAAGTCCCACCACAACGTGGGCGGCCTCCCCGAGGACCTGGAGTTCGAGCTCGTCGAGCCGCTGCGCCAGCTCTTCAAGGACGAGGTCCGCATGGTCGGCCAGGAGCTCGGCCTGCCCGACGAGATCGTCCAGCGCCAGCCCTTCCCCGGCCCCGGCCTCGGCATCCGCATCGTCGGCGAGGTCACCAAGGAGCGCCTGGACCTGCTGCGCGAGGCCGACGCCATCGCCCGCGAGGAGCTGACGGCCGCCGGTCTCGACCGCGACATCTGGCAGTGCCCGGTCGTGCTCCTCGCCGACGTGCGCTCCGTGGGCGTCCAGGGCGACGGCCGCACCTACGGCCACCCGATCGTGCTGCGCCCCGTCTCCTCCGAGGACGCCATGACGGCCGACTGGTCGCGCCTGCCCTACGAGGTGCTCGCCAAGATCTCGACCCGCATCACCAACGAGGTCGCCGACGTCAACCGTGTCGTCCTCGACGTCACCAGCAAGCCGCCGGGCACCATCGAGTGGGAGTGACCCCTCCCACCCGCCCGTGAAGCCGCCGCCCCGAACGACCGGGGCGGCGGCTTTGCCGTTCCCCCACCTTTCCGTACGCCAATCCTTCCGTACGTCAATCAGACGACTCGACAATCACTCCTGAGTGGGGTGCGCACGGCAGCCCCGTGAGCCCCCGGTACGGCACAATTCCGTGGAACCAACGGCACGTTGGCCCTCCACGGCACACCGGAACGCACCGGCCCGAGCTGTCGTGGAGCGAGCTCGGGAAGTGAGCACCGTGGCGGTTCAAGAGGCGAGACAGTACGGCGAGCACGCGACGGCCTGCGCCGGCTGCGCCCACTGCGGGCGGACCGGCCACCGGCGCGCGGTCGCCGCCTTCCTCGCCCGCCGCGACGAACTCGCCGCCGGACACGGCGTCCCCGCCGCCGTCGCCCACTCCCCGGTCGCCGCCCGCCAATGGGTCTCCGACGAGCTCGCCCAGTCCGCCCGCGCGGTCACCGCACACGGCCGCGAGGCCGGTCCCGCCCGGCTCGACCTGATCCGGCGCGGCACCCTCCGCACCGTCTGGGGTGCCGTCCTCGCCCTCCTCCTCGCCCAGGCCCTCACCGCCGTCGAGGCCGGCTGGACCGGCGCCCGCACGGCCGGCCTCTGCACCGCGCTGGCCCTCGCCGCCCTCCTCAGCGCCGCCGCCCACACCCACCGGGCGCGCGGCGGCCTCCTCGCACCCCTGACCGGCGAGGACAACCGGCTCTCCACCACCCGCACCGTCGCCGCCTCCTGGCTCCTGCTCCTCTCCTTCTCCCTCCTCTTCCCGGCCGTCCGGCTCCTGCCCCTCCGGTCACCGGCCGAGACCGGAACCGGCACCGGGGCTGCGGTCACGGCCCCGGCCGCGACCGCCTTCGACCTGGCCCGGGCCGCCGGCCTGCTCACCGCCCTGGCCCTGGTCGCTGCCGTCACCGTCACCGCCCGCCTCGTCGTCACCGCCGGGATCGCGGCGGGCCGCCTCCAGAAGGTGCGCGCCGACCGCCCGCGCGCCGCCGACCTGCTCTGCGACGACAGCGGCCGGGCCTGTCTCGCCGACGTCCAGTACCTCCTCGTCTCCGGTGCCGTCCTCGTCCTCGCGGCCGCCGGGCTCGCCCACGACCCCGACCGGCTCCCCGGGGTCCCCTGGTCCCTCGTGCTCCTCCTCGGCGTCTCGGCCGCCTGGCACCTCGCCGCGAAGTGCGCCGAGGGCGTCCGCCCCACGATCCACTCCGTGGTCCGGTCCCGGGAGGCGGGCGACCTCGACGCCCCGATCCGCACGGGCGACGACATCGAGATCCGCGGCCGCGGTTTCGTCCCGCCGGGCGCGGGCGCCCCCGTCCCGCTGACCCGCCTCGTCGTCCGCATCGGCCCCGTCCACGCCCACGTCCCCCTGGTCCCGGTCCCCGGCGGCTTCGCCAACCCCACCGACACCGCCCTGACCGTCCCCCTCCCGGCGGACGTGGAACCGGGCCGGGTGGAGGTCTCGGTCGTGACGGCGGCGGGCGTGGAGACCAACCGGGTCACGATCGACGTCGTGGACTGACCGTCCGGCCCCTTCCCCGTGCCCTCGGGGCATCACTCGGAGGAGAATCGTTCGCGAGCAGCCGTACGGGGCGTGAGAGGTGACCGACGATGACCGGACAGACGGACCGGACGGGCCAGGGGGACGACGGGACCCCGGGCCGGCACGACGACACCGGCGGTGGTGACGGCGGCCCTGCTGCTCGCGACCGTGGCGACGGTGGTTCCGGCGGCCGTGACAGCGGTTCCGGCAGCCGTGGTTACGGTGGTGGTGACCGCGGTCCCGGCGGCGGTGACCGCAGTTCCGGCGGTGGTGACCGCGGTCCCGGTGAGGGCGACGGGACCGGTGCCTGGAAGGCCCTCGCCTCCCGTTACGCCCTCCTTCCTCTACGGATCTTCCTCGGGGTCACGTTCGTCTACGCCGGGCTCGACAAACTCACCGACTCCTCCTTCTTCGCCGACACCGGCAGCGGGTCCATCGGCGAGACGATGCGCGGCGTCCGGGACGTCTCCGCGATCCCCGCGCTCGTAGACCTCGCCCTCAAGAACCCCGCCGGCTTCGGGTACGCCATCGCCTTCGGAGAACTCGCCGTCGGGCTCGGAACCCTCTTCGGCCTCTTCGCCCGCGTGGCGGCGCTCGGGGGCGCGCTGATCTCGCTGAGCCTCTGGCTGACCGTGAGCTGGCAGGTGTCGCCGTACTACCTCGGCAACGACCTCGTCTATCTGATGGCCTGGCTGCCGCTGCTGCTCGCCGGGGCCTCGGTGCTCTCGCTGGACCGGCTCCTCGCCGAACGGCGCCGTATTCGATAGGCGACCCAGGTCGCGAGGGCGGCCGCGCCCAGGCCGCCGCAGAGCACCGGCACCACCGCGTACCAGGGGGGCGTCCAGGCCCCGGCGAGGTCGCCCGCGTACAGGGCGGTCAGGGCGAGGGCGGTGAGGCCGACGAGGAGCCGGCCGGGACGGAACTCATGAAGCAGCACGGATGACCTCCACCTGTCCGAGTGCGACCTCCAGGGAGAGGTCCAGGGTGCCCGCCGGGGCGGTCCCGGCCGGCGGTGCGAGCGTGTGGGTCTCCTCGCGGTCCGGCGCGATGTCGATGTCGTTCGGCGGTTGCCCCGGCAGGCGCAGGTCGCCCAGCGACACCTTGGCGCGCAGCTTCACGACCGCGTCCTTCGGGACGATCACTTCGAGTCGGCCGGCCCCCACCTCGGCATCGGTGGTGACCGTCGTGCCCGCGGGGAGCGGGAGCCGTGTCAGATCGAGCGTGCCGACCCCCGTGCCCAGCTCGTAGCGCGGCTGCACGGCGGCGGCCGACGCCGGCGCCCACGTCTCGCGGACCCAGTCCGTGGTGATCCGGTCGGGCAGCGTCGTGGCCAGGGCGAGCAGGCCCGCCGTGACCACGGTCAGGAAGACCGTGCCGAACCCGGTCCGCCCGAGGAAGCTGCTGACGACGAGCCCCAGGCCGAACACCCCGAGGGCGGCGACCAGACCGGTCTGCAGGCTGGTGCCGAGCGGCTCGGTCTCCCAGGTCAGGCCCGTGCCGAGGCCGGCCGCGACCATCGCGAGCAGGAAGACGAGGCCGCTGATGGAGAGCGGACTCTTCCGGACGGAGGGCGTCGGACGTCCGGGCGCCGGGGCCGGGGAGCCCCACTGGCCGCCGGGCTTCGGCACCTCGCCGTTCACCCTGCCGTCCTTGTCCACCACGCCGTGCGGACCCCACAGGTAGCCGACGGCCACCCTGCCCGTCGAGCCGTCCTTGACGATCGGGTCCTGCCACCAGGAGGTGTACTCGATCAGCGGCGGCGCCTTCGTCTCGGGCGGGGCCTCGGCGACCGCGAGCGCCGCCGCCGTGTCCGTCCTGCCCTCGGTCTCGACCGCGCCCGTCTGTCTCCGCCGCGACCAGACCGCCGCCCCGCACGCCGCGAACGCCACCAGCAGCGAGGAGCCCAGCATCGATCCGCTGCGCAGCATCGACAGGAAGACCCCGCAGCCGATCAGAGCCATCAGCAGGGCCGCGAGGGAGGAACCGGAGACGCGGCCGGTCAGCAGCCTGCGCCCCTCGTTCTCCTCCTCGCCCGCGAGCGGGATCAGCAGCCACGCGAAGCCGTAGAAGAGCAGTCCGAAGCCGCCCGTCACCGCCAGGACGCCTATCACGACGCGGAAGACCACCGGGTCGAGGTCGAAGTACCGGCCGAGACCGCCGCAGACACCGCCCACGACCTTGCTTCCGCGCGAGCGCCGCAGGGGCGCGGCGGAAGCGGCCTCCGCCGGCGGCGGGGCCTCGTGCTGCGAAGGCATCGAACTCGTCATGCCCCCATGGTGACGGCCCGTGACGCCGTGCGGCACCGGGGACGACCCTGGCCCGACCCTGATATTCGGAGGGCCCTCCTCCCCGAGGCCGTACCAGGGAAGATCTCAGGGCCGACCCTGATGTCCCGGGTGGGCCGGACGTGTGACGATCGGTGCATGTCCGCATCCGCTCGTGTCACCGAGACCGACGAACCGCCCCTGCGCAGGCTCTATCGAAGCGCCGACGGGCGGTGGCTCGGCGGTGTCGCACGCGGTCTCGCGGGACACCTCGGACTGCCGGTCGTCTGGGTGCGCACGGCGTTCGCGGTCCTCGCCATGGCGGACGGCCTCGGCGCCGTGCTCTACGCGGTCTTCTGGATCGTCGTCCCGCTCGGCGTCGGCGGACGGACCGCCCCGCGCCCCGTCTTCGAGACCACCCCGGACGGGCGCCGCAAGCTGCGCAAGCCCGATCGGGGCCAGGTCTTCGCCCTGGCCGCGCTCGCCGTGAGCCTCGCGGTCGTCGCCGGGAACGCCAGCTTCGACGGCGAGACGGGGCGGTACGTCTGGCCCATCCTCCTCACCGGCATCGGTCTCGCCGTCTTCTGGCGCCAGTCGGACAACGCCCGGCGTGCCAGCTGGACCGAGCCCGGACGGCACAGACGCGCGTTCCAGCTCGCCCGCGGTCTCGTCGGCGTCGCCCTGGTCGGCACGGGCCTCGCGGTCTTCGTGGTGGTCCGCGGCTCCGTGGCCCAGCTCGGCACGGCCCTCACCGCCGCCGTCGCCGTCCTCACCGGCATGGTTTTGCTCGCCGGCCCCTGGCTGGTGCGCATGTCGCAGGACCTCACGGAGGAGCGGACCATGCGCATCCGTGCCCAGGAGCGGGCCGAGGTCGCGGCCCACGTCCACGACTCGGTGCTGCACACCCTCACCCTGATCCAGCGCAACGCCGACGACCCGGGCGAGGTGCGCCGGCTCGCCCGCGCCCAGGAGCGGGAGCTGCGGAACTGGCTCTACAAGCCGGAGGGCACCGGCCGGGACGAGGAGCCGGAGACCCTCGCGGAGGCGGTGAAGAGAGCCGCGGCCGAGGTCGAGGACAAGCACGGCGTCCCGCTGGAGGTGGTCGTCGTCGGCGACTGTCCCCTCGACGAGGGACTGGTCGCGCAGATACAGGCCGCGCGCGAGGCGATGGTCAACGCTGCCAAGTACGGTGGCGAGGGAGGGGCGGTGCAGGTGTTCGCGGAGGTGGACGGCCGCACGGTCTTCGTCTCGGTGCGGGACCGTGGGCCGGGCTTCGACCTGGACGACGTGCCCGAGGACCGGATGGGCGTACGAGAATCGATCATCGGTCGGATGCAGCGCAACGGCGGTACGGCCCGGCTGCGGTCGCCGCAGGGCGGCGGCACCGAAGTGGAGCTCGAGATGGAGAGGGCGGACGGATGAGCGACGGGACCGGGGCAGCGACCGGGAGCGGGACGGGTGCGGACGCGGGGACCGACGCGGGAGCGGCGGCGCCGGGTGTGGGCAGGCGGGTGCGGGTGGTGCTCGTCGACGACCACCGGATGTTCCGCACCGGGGTGCAGGCCGAGATCGGCCGGACCGAGGTCACCGGCGTCGAGGTGGTCGGCGAGGCCGCCGACGTCGACCAGGCGGTCACGGTCATCACCGCGACCCGACCCGAGGTCGTCCTGCTCGACGTGCACCTGCCGGGTGGCGGCGGGGTCGAGGTGCTGCGGCGCTGCGCGAGCCTGCTCGGCGCGCCCGAGGACCCGGTCCGTTTCCTGGCGCTCTCGGTGTCGGACGCGGCCGAGGACGTGATCGGGGTGATCCGGGGCGGAGCCCGTGGCTACGTCACCAAGACGATCACCGGCACCGACCTGGTCGACTCGATCTTCCGGGTCCAGGAAGGGGACGCCGTCTTCTCCCCCCGGCTCGCCGGCTTCGTCCTGGACGCCTTCGCCTCGACGGACGCGCCGCCGGTGGACGAGGACCTGGACCGGCTCACCCAGCGGGAGCGGGAGGTGCTGCGGCTGATCGCCCGCGGCTACGCGTACAAGGAGATCGCCAAGCAGCTCTACATCTCGGTGAAGACGGTCGAGTCCCACGTCTCGGCGGTGCTGCGGAAGCTCCAGCTCTCCAACCGCCACGAGCTGACCCGCTGGGCCACGGCCCGCCGCCTGGTCTGAACCCGCGGCGGGCACCCTCGGCCCGGCGCTCGGCATCCCCGGCCCGGTGGCGAGCACCCGTGGCTCGGTACTCAGGGCCGACGCCCGGTCACTCGTGGCTCGATACTCCGGGCCGGGCACTCGGCGCTCGGGCCCCGGTACTCGCGGCCCGGCACCTACGGACCGGTGGCCGCGGCCCGGTGGCCGGGGTCGTCAGCTCACGCGGGTCGCTCCGGCGAAGGGCATCTCGTCGATCGGGGCGACCCGGATCGGGGCGCCGGGCCGGGGGGCGTGGATCATCTGGCCGCCGCCGATGTAGAGCCCGACGTGACTGATCCCGGAGTAGAAGAAGACCAGGTCACCGGGGGCGAGCTGGGAGCGGGAGACTCGCTTGCCGGCGTTGATCTGGGTGTACGTCGTGCGGGGCAGGGAGACGCCGGCCGCGCGCCAGGCCGCCTGGGTGAGGCCCGAGCAGTCGTACCCGGAAGGGCCCGTCGCTCCCCACACGTACGGCTTGCCGAGCTGGGTGCGGGCGAAGGAGATGGCCTGGGCGGCGCGGGAGTTCGGGGCGCTCACCGGTCCGCGCGCGCCACCGGAGGAGCGGTCGGCCCGTGCGGGGGTGGAGGTGCCGGGCGGGTTCGTACCGGCCGTTCGATCCGAGGGGCCGGAGGCGTTCCGGGCGGCGGTGGCGGCCTCGTACCGGGCCCGTTCCTCGGCGGTCAGCCGGGCGAGCAGGGTCCTGGCCGACTCCAGTTTGCCGAGGACGGCCGCCTTCTGCCGCCGCAGCTCGGCCTCGTGTCCGCGCAGTGCGGTCAGCCGTTCCGCCGACTCGCCGCGCAGCTGTCCGATCGCGCCGAGTTCGCGCCGTACGGTCCGGATCGCGGCCGCCTGCCGGTCGCCGGCCTTCTCGGCGAACGCGGCCCGCGCCAGGTACTGGTCCGGGTCGGAGGTGAGGACGAGCCGCAGCGCCGGGTCGAGACCTCCGGAGCGGTACTGGGCGGCGGCAGCGGCACCGAGGGCGTCCCGCGCGTCGTTGAGGCGCTGGGTCCTGCGGGCGGCCTCGTCACGCAGCCGGTCGAAGGCGGCACGCGCCTCGTCCGCCTTCTCCTTCGCCCCGTTGTACCGCTCGGTCGCGGCCCCGGCCTCCTCGTAGAGCCGGTCGACCTGCGCCTTGACCTGGGCGGCGGTGGGCCGGGGGTCCGCGTGTCCGGACCCTTCGAAGAGCGTCGCCGTCGCCGCGGAGGCGAGGGCGAGGGTGGCGGCGGTGCGGACCGCCTGGCCACCGAGGAGGGACTGCGTGGACTTTCGGTGAGCTGCCACGAGGGCGGGTCACATCCTCTTCCCTGGGGGACGGGTGCGCCGGGCCGGCGGCGGTCCGCACAGGGGGACGGGCCGCCGCCGGTTTTCTCGGCGGGGGTGACCGACGACCGCCGACCTGCAGGCGGTGGTGGGGAGCCGGTCACCTGGTGGAGGACGCTAGGCCCGGGGTCACGCCCGGATGACGGATTGACCGCTATTGGCGACAGTTGACGGGTGAGGGGCCGAACTCTTTCGCCGGGTGACGGGACGGGGTCCTTCCGGCGGACGTACGGGCATATGGTCGGGTAGCAGGGCGGGTGGAGGACCGGGGGTCGGCCCGGGTGCCGGAGCGGTGGACCCGCTCGGAAGAAGGGTCCGGAGGCCCGGTTAGGCTCCGCCCCATGGACGTACTCATCAATGTCTTCGTCGCCCTGCACGTCATCGGCATCGCCTCCCTACTCGGCGGCTTCCTCACCCAGATGAAGGCGATGGGCGCCGGTACGGCCCGTTTCAGCCCCGCGATGCTGCACGGCGCGCTGACCATGCTGGTCACGGGCATCGCGCTCGTCGGCCTGAACCAGGCCGACGACCACACCGTGAACAACCTCAAGATCGGCATCAAGCTCGCGATCCTCGTCGTGATCCTCGGCCTGGTCTACGTCAAGCGCGACGACGAGAAGGTCGACAAGGGCCTCTTCGCCGCCGTCGGCGGCCTGACCACGGCGAACATCTTCATCGCGACCCTCTGGACCTGAGCCGCGCCCGCGCTCCGCGACCCCGGTGTGACCCGTTCCGCACCCCGGCCGCACGGGCCGCCCTCCGAAGCGGACCCGGATGTCGGCCCGGCGTCCTAGACTCGTGAGGCGATGAGCAGCCTCTTTGACGACAGCTTCCTGGCCGGTCTCCAGAACTCCTCGGAGGAGCCCCCGCCCCACCCCGAGGACGACGAGCAGGGCCCCCCGGCCCAGGAGGAGGTCCCGCACGACCTCTTCGGGGAGCACTTCGACGCGCCCCCGCCCCGGGACGCGCACTACCGCGACGGCGCCCCGCGCCCCGTCGTGGACCCCGCCGCGCTCCTGGAGGGGCTGAACGAGCAGCAGCGCGCCGCCGTCGTGCACACCGGCACCCCGCTGCTCATCGTCGCCGGCGCCGGCTCCGGCAAGACCCGGGTGCTCACCCACCGCATCGCCCACCTCCTGGGCACGCGGCACGTCCACCCCGGCCAGATACTGGCGATCACCTTCACCAACAAGGCCGCCGGCGAGATGAAGGAGCGCGTCGAGCAGCTCGTCGGCCCGCGCGCCAACGCCATGTGGGTCATGACCTTCCACAGCGCCTGCGTCCGGATCCTGCGCCGCGAGTCGAAGAGGCTCGGCTTCACCTCCTCCTTCTCGATCTACGACGCCGCCGACTCCAAGCGCCTGATGGCCCTGGTCTGCCGCGACCTGGACCTCGACCCGAAGAAGTTCCCGCCGAAGTCGTTCAGCGCCAAGATCTCGAACCTCAAGAACGAGCTGATCGACGAGGAGACCTTCGCCGACCAGGCGCAGGACGGCTTCGAGAAGACGCTCGCCGAGGCGTACCGGATGTACCAGGCGCGGCTGCGCGAGGCCAACGCCCTGGACTTCGACGACATCATCATGACGACGGTCCACCTGCTCCAGGCGTTCCCCGACGTCGCCGAGCACTACCGCCGCCGCTTCCGCCACGTCCTCGTCGACGAGTACCAGGACACCAACCACGCCCAGTACACCCTGGTGCGCGAGCTGGTCGGCACCGGCTACGAGGACCTCGGCCCGGCCGAGCTGTGCGTGGTGGGCGACGCCGACCAGTCGATCTACGCCTTCCGGGGCGCCACCATCCGCAACATCCTCCAGTTCGAGGAGGACTACCCGGACGCGACCACGATCCTCCTGGAGCAGAACTACCGCTCCACGCAGACGATCCTGTCGGCCGCCAACGCCGTCATCGAGCGCAACGAGTCCCGCCGCCCCAAGAACCTGTGGACCAACGCGGGCGAGGGCGCGCGGATCACCGGCTACGTCGCGGACACCGAGCACGACGAGGCCCAGTTCGTCGCCGACGAGATCGACCGCCTCACGGACGCGGGCGAGGCCAAGGCCGGGGACGTCGCCGTCTTCTACCGGACCAACGCCCAGTCCCGCGTCTTCGAGGAGATCTTCATCCGCGTCGGCCTGCCCTACAAGGTCGTCGGCGGCGTGCGCTTCTACGAGCGCAAGGAGGTCCGGGACGTCCTCGCGTACCTGCGCGTCCTCGCCAACCCCGAGGACAACGTCCCGCTGCGCCGCATCCTCAACGTCCCCAAGCGGGGCATCGGCGAGCGCGCCGAGGCGATGATCGACGCCCTCTCGCTCCGCGAGAAGATCACCTTCCCGCAGGCCCTCAAGCGGGTGGACGAGGCGTACGGCATGGCCGCGCGCTCCGCGAACGCCGTCAAGCGCTTCAACGCGCTCATGGACGAGCTGCGGACCGTCGTCGAGTCCGGCGCCGGGCCCGCCGTCGTCCTGGAGGCCGTCCTGGAGCGGACCGGTTACCTGGCCGAGCTCCAGGCCTCGACCGACCCGCAGGACGAGACCCGGATCGAGAACCTCCAGGAACTCGCGGCCGTAGCACTGGAGTTCGAGCAGGAGCGGGGCGAGGAGCCCGCGACCCTCGCCGAGTTCCTGGAGCAGGTCGCGCTCGTCGCCGACTCCGACCAGATCCCCGACGAGGACGAGGAGGGCCGGGGCGTCATCACCCTCATGACGCTGCACACCGCCAAGGGCCTCGAATTCCCGGTCGTGTTCCTGACGGGCATGGAGGACGGCGTCTTCCCGCACATGCGCGCCCTCGGCCAGACGAAGGAGCTGGAGGAGGAGCGGCGCCTCGCGTACGTGGGCATCACGCGCGCGCGTGAGCGGCTGTACCTCACCCGCTCGGCGATGCGCAGCGCCTGGGGCCAGCCCTCGTACAACCCGGCCTCGCGCTTCCTGGAGGAGATCCCGGCCACGCACCTGGAGTGGAAGCGGACCGGTCCGATGGCGAAGCCCGCCGGGCCGACCTCGGGGATCACCTCCTCGCTCTCCTCCTCCCGCGCGCGCTCCGGCCCCTCCGGGTTCGCCACGCGGCGGGCGGGCGAGAAGCCGGTGATCTCGCTCCAGGTGGGCGACCGGGTCACGCACGACCAGTTCGGCCTCGGCACGGTCACCGCCGTGACCGGCACGGGCGCCGACGCCCAGGCGACGATCGACTTCGGCGACGACAAGCCGAAGCGGCTGCTGCTGCGGTACGCGCCGGTCGAGAAGCTGTAGGGGCGTACGCGATCACGGAAGAGGGCCCCGACTTCGGTCGGGGCCCTCTTCCGGTACGTACGTGGCGGATCAGCTGGTCGGGTCGAGTCCGTGGCTGCGCAGCCACGCCAGCGGGTCGATCGCGTAACCGCCGCCCGGCCGGACCTCGAAGTGCAGGTGCGGGCCGGTGGAGTTGCCGGAGTCGCCCGAGTACGCGATGACCTCGCCGGCCTTCACGGAACCGGAACGGATCTTGGCGCTGCTGAGGTGGCAGTACCAGGTCTCGGTGCCGTCCGGGGCGGTCACGATCACCATGTTGCCGTACGCGCTGTTCAGCTGGGTGCGGACGGTGCCGTCCGTCGCGGCCATCACGGGCGTGCCGCTGAAGACGGGGAAGTCGATGCCGGTGTGCACGGACATCCAGTTGACGCCCGACTGGCCGAAGCGCGCGCTGAGCCGGTGGAGCTTCACCGGCAGCGCGAACTTGGGGCGCATCGCCTCCTTGCGGGCCGCCTCCTCCTCGCGCTTCTTCTTCTCGGCCGCCTGGCGGACCTTGAGGTCGATGCGCTCCTGGGTGCGGCTGGCGCGGCTGCCGAAGTCGCGGGCGTCGGCGTCGAGGGCTTCGAGCTGGGTGTTGAAGGCGTTGTTGGCGGCCACCTGCTCGACGGCGTCCGGGGCGGCGGCGAGCGCGGTCGTGTTGTCCTTCTTCTCGCCCCCGGTACCGGCGCCGGGGAGCCCGCCGACGGACGCGGCGGCGATGCCGGCGACCCCCATGACGCAGGCGGAGGGGACGGCGACGGTCAGCAGCGCGGACCGCTTGGCGGGGGTACGGCGACGGCCGCGACCGGCGCCGGAGGAACGGCGCGTGGGGCGGCCGGCGGGGGAGTCGGTACGGATCTCGACGGCGGGCTCGCCGTGGGGTTCCTCGTCGGCTTCGTGAGCCTCGGCTCCGTGAGTCCCGTATCCGTGGGCCTCGTATCCATGGGCCTCGCCGTCCTCGCCGCCGTCGTCGCCGGATTCGAGCACGTCGCGCGCCTCGGAGCCGTCGAGACCGAGACCGTGGCCGGCGTGGGTGTCGGCGTCGGCGAACCCGGCCGTCTCCGTCCCGGAAGGGTGTTCGGAGGCGTAGTCGAAGGAGAACTCGTCGTTCCCCTCGGTGAGTTGCTCCGTCTGCGGGGTGTACTGGTGGGGGACGACCGGCTCCGGCTCCGGGGTCGCGTGGTTCCACGCGGTCGCGTCATAGGCGCCGGTCTCCGTCGCGAAGACGGGGGCGGCCCACTGGCCGGTGGTGTCGTAGGCCTCGTAGCCGTACGTGCCCTGGGCGGCGTACGCGTCGGCGTGGGCGGTCTCGTACCGGCCGGTGTGCTGGGCCTCGGTCCAGGCGGAGGCGTCCCACTGGCCGGTGGTGTCGTACGGCGTCGTCGTGGTCCCGTACGGGTCGGCGGTGCCGTGGGCGCCGGTGTCGTAGTCGCCCGCGGTGCCGTGGGCGGGGGTCCCCACGTGCCACTGGCCCGTGGTGTCCCAGTGGCCGGTCGTGTCGTACTGCCCCGCTGTGTCGTACTGCCCGGTGGTGCAGTACTGGCCGAGGTCCCACTGGCCGCTGTGGTCGGCCCGACCGCCGGGGTACGTGCCGAACAGCGGGTCTGCGGCGAAACTGCCAGTGGTGTGGGCGTCGTCTCCGACGTACCCGGCGTGGGGGTGCTGGTCGTTCACCAACGTCTCTCTCGCCTCGGCAGCAGGACCAGTCCGGGGAGGGCCCGACGAGGGGTGTCCCGGGGGTAAGCAGTGGCGCGACTGTACCCGGCGGTATGCGCGGCGGACAATCTTCGTCGGGGTCGGTGGCCGCAGGAAACGGGCAATCGGTCGTGTTTCGCCAGCTCACGGAGAGAGCTTTGGCCTTGTGTTCGAGAAACGTTCGAACAGGGGTGTCGCGCGGTCGGGCGAAGGGGTGGCGACACCGTCGACGCCTTGTGAAAGGGCGGCCACGGTGTGTCCACAGGACGTCTACGAGACGCGGGCGCGGCGATTTCCGGTCAGGCCACGGAGGACGCGTCCGGCCCCTCTCCCCGGTCGGCCCGGGTGCCGGGGCCGTCGCCGTCGAGCGCCTCGCGGACCCCGGCGGCCACCGTCGGGTGCACGGGCAGCGCGAGATGCCCGATGCCGCTCACCCGCACGTTGTGCACCACCAGGTCGGGGTGGTCGAGACGGGCGGTCTCCACCGGCACCATCACCTGGTCCAGATCGCTCCAGAAGCTCACGAACCTGGTCCGGCAGCCCGGCGCGGGGCCCGCCAGCTCCCGCAGCACCTCCGAACCGGGCCTCATCTGCCGCACCAGCGGATGGGCGGCGGCGAGCCGGGCCACGGTCGTGCCCGCGTGCGGGGTGCCGAGCATGACCAGGGTCCGCACCCGCGCGTCACCCCCGAGGCACTGCACGTAATAACGGGCGATCAGCCCGCCGAGGCTGTGCCCGACGATGTCGACCTCGGCGTGTCCCGTGCGGGCGCGGATCTCGTCCACCCGGCGGCCGAGCAGCTCGGCGGCGGCCCGCAGGTCGCAGGTGAGCGGTGAGTAGTTGAGCGACTCGATTCCGTCACGACCGTGCCGAGCGAGGGAGCGGCGCAGCATGACGAAGACGGAGCGGTTGTCGACGAAACCGTGCAGGAGCAGGACGGGGCGCCTGCCCCGGCCGAGTCCTTCGGCCGGCGTGTCGGACGGGGCGGGGGCGAGGCGCTCGGCCGCGATCCCGGTGGGGTAGAGGACGAGATGGCCGGTGAGGATCGCGAGCTCCAGCGCGGTGGCCTTCATCAGGGTGGTGACCTTGGCGAACTCCATGGCCGGCCTCCCGAACGGCGTGTGGGGTCTGACGATGTGGCCGGTGCGCCGCGCCTCCGCGCCGCACGGACGGCGGCACGGAGGCGCGGCGACCACGTCGCGGCTCCCTTCGCGACCGGGCCCGCCTGCGGCTGGTGGGCCCAGGAGGAGGGCCCGGGAGCGGGTCGGCGCGGAGCGAACATGTCCCACGTGTGATTTCCCCCTCGGTGGCTGCCGCGAAACGGCCGCTTGCGGGATGCTGGGGATAACGTTCGTTCACCTCCCCGGCAAAGAGGCGCGGGGGTCGCATGTGGAGGCAGTGATGGGTGTGACCGGTCCGATCCGCGTGGTGGTGGCCAAGCCGGGTCTCGACGGCCACGATCGCGGGGCCAAGGTGATCGCGCGAGCGCTCCGGGACGCCGGCATGGAGGTCATCTACACCGGGCTCCACCAGACGCCCGAGCAGATCGTCGACACCGCGATCCAGGAGGACGCCGACGCGATCGGCCTCTCGATCCTCTCGGGCGCGCACAACACCCTCTTCGTGAAGGTCCTGGAGCTCCTCAAGGACCGCGACGCGGAGGACATCAAGGTCTTCGGCGGCGGCATCATCCCGGAGGCGGACATCGCGCCGCTGAAGGAGAAGGGCGTGGCGGAGATCTTCACCCCGGGCGCGACGACGACGTCCATCGTCGACTGGGTGAACGCGAACGTCCGCGTGGCCGCGTAGGACGCGGTCCGCGCGTCCGGGACCTGGTCCGCGTGTCTGGGGCCCGGTCCGAGCGTCTGGAACCTGGTCCGCGTGCCTGGGACCCGGCCCGTTCGGGTGGCCGTGTACTCGTCCGTTCGGGTGGCCGTGCCGAGTGGCCGGTACGTTCGCGTGGGTACGCGGAAGGTGGTCCGCGCGCCCGGACGCCTGGCGCCCGGCCCGTTCGCGCGGCCGCGCAGTACCTGGCCCGTGCGTGTCGCGCCCCCTCGCTGTCCAGGGCCCTCCCCACGGGAGGGCCCTTCGCCGTTTCCGTACGGATCCTCAGGCGGGCGGCGTGAGTTCGGCGCGTATCGAGGCGCGCAGGCGGAGCGTGGAGACCAGGCGCCGGAAGGCCTCCGACCAGTAGCCGCCCGCTCCCGGAACGATGTCCTCCGCCTCGTCCGGACGGGCCGTCAGGGGTTCGAGGCGCCCGACCGCCTCCGGGGCGAGGCAGCGCTCCGCGAGGCCCATCACCCCGCTGAAGCTCCACGGGTAACCGCCCCCCTCCCGCGCGATGTCCAGGGCGTCGATCACCGCCTCGCCGAGCGGTTCCGCCCACGGCACGGCGCAGACGCCGAGGAGCTGGAACGCCTCCGACAGGCCGTGGGCCGCGACGAACCGGGCGACCCAGAGCGCCCGTTCCTCCGGGGACAGCATCGACAGGAGCCGGGCCCGCTCGGCGAGCGACGAGGTCCCGGGCCCGGTCGCGGGCGGGATCGCGGGCGGACCGAGCAGCGCCCGCGACCAGTCCGCGTCCCGCTGCCGCACGGCCGCCCGGCACCAGGCCGCGTGCAGCTCGTCCCGCCACCCGTCGGCGACCGGCAGGGCCACGATCTCCTCCGGGGCGCGTCCCCCGAACCGGGCCGGCCAGCAGGAGAGCGGGGCCGACTCCACGATCCGGCCCAGCCACCAGGACCGCTCGCCCCGGCCCGCCGGGGGGACCGCCACGACGCCGTCGCGCCGCATCGCCGCGTCGCACTCGTGCGGGGCCTCGACCCCGATCGTCGGCACGTCGGCCGTCCGGTCGAGGCCGACGCAGGTCAGGGCCCGGGCCGCCATCCGGCCCGCGAGGGCGGAGGCGGGGAGGGCGGAGAGGAGTTCGGCGGCGGTGGCGCGGACGTTCCGGCTGCGGTCGCCGAGGGCCGCCTCCAGGAACTCCTCGTCCGCGTCGGAGATCCCGGCCCGCAACGAGTCGAGGAACATCAGCCGGTCCTCCGCCCGCTCGGTGGCCCAGGTGGAGGCGAGGAGGGCGAGACCGGCGGCCGGATCGTCGTTCCGTACGGCGGCGAGCAGGGCGACCCGCTCGGCGAACAGTCCCTCGTCCCACAGGGCCCGCACCCCCTCCGCGTCCCGGGGGGACGGGAGGGCGCCGGCCGCCCCCGTACCGCGGAGGGCGAACCTCCACTCGGGATTGAGCCGGGCCAGCCACAGCCCGCGCGGCCCCGCGAACCGGAGGGCCGAGGGACGCAGGTCGGTGCGGGCCCTGGCCGCGTCCAGGAGGGCGGGCAGGGCGGCGGCGGGCGCCTTGTACCCGTGCCCTTCGGCGAGGGCCAGCCACTGGGGCAGCAGTTCGGCGAGGTCGGGCGCGGCTCCCCGCCGCCCGGCGGGCGAAGGCGCGGTCCGGCCCGCGAGCAGCTGGTCGAGGCGCCGCCGGGCCGCCTCGGGCAGCGGCACGCGCGGGTCCTCCGGGGCGGGCTCCGGCGGGGGCGCGGCGGGCCCGGGGCGCAGCCCCGCCCTGCGCCGTACGGTGTGCAGCGCGGCGGCATCGAGCAGCGCGCCCGCCGCGTCGCCGACTGCCGCGTCGCCGGCTGTCGTGCTGCCGCCCGCCGCCGTGCCGCCCTTCGCTGCTTCGCCGCCGGTCGGGCGCGTGAGCCCGGTCGGTGTCCGCCGGTCCGTCCCGAGCAGCGCCGAGGTGACGAGTTCCTCCCAGAAGCGGTCGGGAGCGGCGCCGGGCTCGACGGTCGTACGGCCCTCGTCGCCGCCCGTGGCGCGAACGGTCACGGTGTCCGCGACTTCCGGCGCGGCCGTGGCGGAAGTGGTCGTGGCGGTGTCCATCGGGTTCCTCCGTGCGGTCGGTGATCGGCGGTTGGAGGTCGGCTGCGGTTGGCGGTCGGTGATCGACTGTGGTCGGCGGTTGGCGGTCGGCCTTGGGATCACGGGCTCAGTGGCGTCACGGGTTCATACGAGAGGCACCGTCTCCGTCGGTGTCTCCGGCGACCAGGCGGCGAGCGGGGTGAACCCCCGGTGCCCGCACTCCCCGAAGACGGTCACCGGAGCGCCGCCGGACAGGGCGACGAGCCGCCAGAGGCCCGGGCGGGACCGGGCTTCGGGCGTCAGCGGCAGGGCCTCGCGGCCGTCCGCGTCGGCGAGCTGCCAGCCGTACTCCGCCCGCGCCGGCACGACCCCGTCCAGCGTCACGGGCCACGCGTCCAGCCACGGGTCCTCGCGCAGCGCGCGCCCGTACGCGTCGAGGGCCGCGCCGACCGGGCCGCCCGGCGGCGGGGCGGCGGGGCCGCCGACCGGGACGAAGCGCTCGCCCGGCTCCGCCCGCAACTGCCCGGAGCCGCCGTACGGGGTCAGCTCGCCGTCGAGCACCGCGCCCACCGGGAGGGACAGTCGGGGCGCCCGGCCCGCCGCCCCGTACGAGAGGACGAGCGCCGTGCGTCCGCCGGCCGTCCCGTACAGCCAGACGCGCCGGGTGGTCAGCCGGGTGTCGCCCGTGTCGTACTGCGCGAGGACGAGCCAGTGGTCGCGCACCGGGGCCCCGGAGACCGGGGCGGGGAGGCCGACCCGGGTCCGTACGGTCGTCGCGAAGGGGGCGGGCAGCCGGTCGGCGGCCAGCCAGGCCCGGTCGAGGAGGTGGGTCAGCGCGCACTCCTCCAGGAGCCGCACGGGCCAGCCGGGCCCCGAGCCCGGTATCGCCCCCAACTCCCTCACCCGGCCGGCCAGTCCCGGCGCCTGGGCGTCGACCATGCGGGCCGCCGTCTCCTCCCACAGGCCGTATCCGGACTGCCCGGCCGCCGCGAGGCCGCCGCGCAGCAGGTCGGTGAGCCGCTGCTCCAACTCCCTCGTCCCCGAGGTGATCCGGGCCGCCCTCCGCTCGGCCCTGCGGCGGGCCGCCTCCGGGTCGGCCACGCCTTCGCTCCCGGCCCGCCGCTCCGCGAGCCGCCGACCGGCCCAGTCGGGCACGGCCGACTCCTCGAACACGGTCCCGTCCGACGCCCGGAGCAGCAGCAGGCCCAGCGCGTGCGCGCACGGGGGCGGGTCGGCGGGACAGTCGCACGCGTAGGCGTACGCGGGCCCCGCGGTGTCGACGACCGTCCGGTGCGCGGTGCCGCCGCCGTCCCGGCACAGACCCCAGACGGCGCCGTCGCCGCACCCCGTGTCCGACCACGGCCCGGCCGTGCCGAGACTGCTCCCCGCTCTGCGCGCGGTCTCGTCAGGAGCCAGCGCCAGCACCTGCTCGACCGTCGAACGCACCCCCATGCCATTCATGACCACGACGGTAGAGGCCGCCACTGACAACGCCTCCGGCCTGTGGTTTCGCCCGGAAAGGGGGGAGTTGACGGGGAGTCGGGCGGGGGAGGGGAGAGGGTGTGGGAGGGGTGAGGGGGAAATCGGAGGGATTTGACTTTACTCTCCCTTTACGATTCTCTGCGCGGGATCCACGATCGATTCCACACACCAGGGGGACCCGCGTGAAGCGCACCGCCCGTACCGCCCGTACCGCCAGTACCGCCCGTACCGTCCGCACCGCCGTCTCGGCCCTCGCCGTCACCGGCCTCGCCCTCGGCCTCGGCGCCTGCTCTGAGGCCGCGGAGAAGGCCGTCGACCAGGTCGACAAGTCCGTGAACGAGACCTACGAGGTCACGTACGAGATCACCGGCAGCTCGATCGAGTCCATCGACTACCACGCCGGCGGCGGCACCGCGATGGAGCCGAAGGTCGAGTCGGAGAAGAAGCCCGCCACCCCGTGGAAGAAGACGGTGACCCTGAAGGGGATCATGCCGCCGGCCGTCATGCCGGTCTCGCTCAACCCCTCCGACCTCACCTGCAAGATCACCTACAACGGCAAGGTCATCAAGGAGGCCAAGGCCGAGCAGGCGATGGCGGGCGGCTGCGTCGCCGTCTCCCCGATCGTCGGCTGACCCCCGCCGGGACCGGAGGGCACGTCGGACCCTCCAACCGCCCCTGACCAGCGGTGACATCGGATTGTCAGTGGCATGGTGCACGGTGGATCGCACAGCAGGTCGAACGATCTGGAGGGGGATCCATGCCCGTGCCCGAAACCATCGCGAAGCCCGGTGACGGTGCCGAGACGGACACCGCGCCGGGCCGGCCGCAGACCTCCACCGAGGTCCTGCGGCCGCACGCCGAGCACGCCTTCGCCGCCGAACTCGCGGCGCTCGCCGCCGCCGACGACCGGCCGCGGCCCGCCCGCTGGCGCCTCTCGCCCTGGGCCGTCGCCACCTACCTCCTCGGCGGCACGCTCCCCGACGGGACCGTGATCACACCCAAGTACGTCGGCCCGCGCCGCATCGTGGAAGTCGCCGTCACCACCCTCGCCACCGACCGGGCGCTGCTCCTCCTCGGCGTCCCCGGCACCGCCAAGACCTGGGTCTCCGAGCACCTGGCCGCCGCCGTCAGCGGCGACTCCACCCTCCTCGTCCAGGGCACCGCCGGCACCCCCGAGGAGGCGATCCGGTACGGCTGGAACTACGCCCGGCTCCTCTCCCACGGCCCCGACCGGGAAGCGCTCGTGCCGAGCCCCGTCATGCGGGCCATGTCCCGGGGCGCGACGGCCCGCGTCGAGGAGCTCACCCGCATCCCCGCCGACGTGCAGGACACCCTCATCACGATCCTGTCCGAGAAGACCCTGCCCGTCCCCGAGCTGGGGGAGGAGGTGCAGGCCGTCCCCGGCTTCAACCTCATCGCCACGGCCAACGACCGCGACCGGGGCGTCAACGAGCTCTCCAGCGCCCTGCGCCGCCGCTTCAACACGGTCGTGCTGCCGCTGCCCGCGACCCCCGAGGACGAGGTCGACATCGTCGCCCGGCGCGTCGAGCAGCTCGGCCGCTCCCTGGAACTGCCGGTCCCGCCGGACGGGGCGGCCGAGATCCGCCGGGTCGTCACCGTCTTCCGCGAACTGCGCGACGGGGTCACCGCCGACGGGCGCACGAAGGTCAAGTCCCCCTCTGGGACGCTCTCCACGGCCGAGGCCATCTCCGTCGTCACGGGCGGCCTCGCCCTCGCCGCCCACTTCGGCGACGGCGTCCTGCGCCCCGCCGACGTCGCCGCCGGCCTCCTCGGCGCCGTCGTCCGCGATCCGGCCGCCGACCGGGTCGTCTGGCAGGAGTACCTGGAGACGGTCGTCCGGGAGAGAGACGGCTGGAAGGACTTCTACCGCGCCTGCCGCGAGGTGAGCGCGTGACTCCGCCCGCGACCTTCTCCTCGCCCGCGACCTTCTCCTCGTCCGCCGCCGCGGCTTCGTCCGCGACCCCACCCGCGCCCGCGCTCTCGTCCCCGTCCGTGACTTCGTCCGCTGCCGCGCCCTCGTCCGCTGCCGCGGGTACGCCCACCGCCATGAACCCGCCCGCCGCCGCGGTCCCGTTCGCCTCCGCACCCCTGTACGCTGCTGCGGCTTCGTCCGCCGCCATCACGCCGTCCGCTGCCGCGAGTTCGTCCGTCACCGCCACCGCACCGTCCGCTGCCGCGAGTTCGTCTGCCGCTGCCGCACCGCCTGCCGCTGCGTCTCCGCCCGCCGCCACGGCCCCGTCCGTCCCCCGCGCCCCGCGCGCGGACCCCGGCGGCCCCCTGCTGCTCGGGGTGCGGCATCACGGGCCCGGGTCCGCGCGTGGGGTGCGGGCCGTCCTGGAGGCCGAGCGGCCCGCCGCGGTGCTGATCGAGGGCCCCGCCGAGGCCGACGCGCTGGTGGAGCTCGCGGCGGACCCGGGCATGCGCCCGCCCGTCGCCCTGCTCGCCCACGCCCTGGACGACCCCGGGCGGGCCGCGTTCTGGCCGATGGCCGAGTTCTCGCCCGAATGGGTCGCGCTCCGTTGGGCCCTGGAGCGGGGCGCCGCCGTCCGCTTCTTCGACCTGCCCGCCGCGCACACCCTCGCCGCCGACCCCACCTGGGACGACGGCGAGAACGAGGGGGAGGAGGGGGCCGTCGGGGACGGGGCGCGGATCGACCCCGTCGCGGAACTCGCCGGGGTCGCCGGGTACGAGGACGCCGAGCGCTGGTGGGAGGACGTCGTCGAGCTGCGCGGCGACGGCGACCCCGCCGCCCCCTTCCGGGCCCTCGCCGAGGCCATGGGCGCCCTGCGCGAGGCGTACGGGCACGGCGGCCACCCCCGCGACCTCGTCCGCGAGGCGTACATGAGGCTCCGGCTCCGCGAGGCGCGCAAGGAGTTCGGGGACTCCGTCGCCGTCGTCTGCGGCGCCTGGCACGTCCCCGCGCTCACCCTGCGCACCACCGTCGCCGCCGACCGGGCCCTCCTCAAGGGCCTGCCCAAGGTGCGGACCGGGGCGACCTGGGTCCCCTGGACCCACCGCAGGCTCGCCCGCCGCTCCGGCTACGGCGCCGGCATCGACGCCCCCGGCTGGTACGCACACCTCTTCACCGCCCCCGACCGGCCCGTCGAGCGCTGGACGACCCGGGTCGCCGGTCTCCTCAGGGCCGAGGACCACCCCGTCTCCCCCGCCCACGTCGTCGAGGCCGTCCGGCTCGCCGAGACCCTCGCCGCCCTGCGCGGCCGCCCGCGCCCCGGCCTCGACGAGACGACCGACGCCGTCCGCGCCGTCCTCTGCGAGGGCTCCGACGCGCCACTCGCCCTCGTCCGGGACCGCCTCGTCGTCGGGGACGTCCTCGGCGAAGTGCCCGAGGGCGCCCCCGCCGTCCCCCTCCAGCGCGACCTGACCCGACGGCAGCGCTCGCTGCGCCTCAAGCCCGAGGCGGAGGAGCGCGAGCTCGCGCTCGACCTGCGCAAGGGGACGGACGGCGACCGCAGCCGCCTGCTGCACCGGCTGCGGCTCCTCGGCGTCCACTGGGGCGAACCGGCCCCCGGCCGCACCGGCACCGGCACCTTCCGCGAGACCTGGCGGCTGCGCTGGGAGCCCGAGCTGCACGTCCGGGTCGCCGAGGCCGGCGTCTGGGGCACCACCGTCGAGGCCGCCGCCACCGCCAGGGCCGAGGGCCGGGCCCTGGCCGCCACCACCCTCGGAGACATCACCGCCCTCGCCGAGGACTGCCTCCTCGCCGGACTCGCCGACGCGCTCCCCGCCGTCATGCGGGCCCTCGCGGACCGGGCCGCGCTCGACACCGACGTCGTCCACCTCGCCCGCGCCCTCCCGGCCCTCGCCCGCGCCCTGCGCTACGGCGACGTCCGGGGCACCGACACCGCCGCCCTCGGCGAGGTCGCCGCCGGGCTCGCCGAGCGGATCTGCGTCGGCCTGCCGCCCGCCTGCGCCGGGCTCGACGCCGACGCCGCCGCGCCCCTGCGCGAGCGCATCGAGGAGGTCCACCGGGCCCTCGGCCTGCTGCCCGACGCCGAGGGGACGCGCGAGCGCTGGACCGGCGTCCTGCACCGGCTCGCCACCCACGACCGGGTGCCCGGACTCCTCCGGGGCCGGGCCGCCCGGCTCCTCCTGGACGAGGGACGCATCCCCGACGACGGGGCCGCCCTCCTCATGGGCCGCGCCCTCTCGCCCGGCGCCCGGCCGCCCGACGCCGCCGCCTGGATCGACGGCTTCGCCGGCACCGCCTCCGGCGGCGGACTGCTCCTCGTCCACGACGAGCGCCTCCGCGGCCTCGTCGACGCCTGGCTCGCCTCCGTACCGGCCGAGGCGTTCACCGACGTCCTGCCCCTGCTGCGCAGGACCTTCGCGGCGTACGAGCCGGGGGTGCGCCGCGCCCTCGGCGAGCTGGCCGCCCGGGGGCCCGGCGCCGGCGGCCCCGGCGCCTCCACGCCCGGCGTACCCGGCTTCGCCCCCGCCCCCGACCGGGAGCGCGCGGACGCCGTCCTCCCCCTCCTCCACCTCGTCCTCGACACGGAGGCCCCCGCATGACGCCCCTGACGCCTCCGACGCCCCTGACCCCCATGGCTCCCACGACCTCCGCGGCCCCCACGCCCCGCCCGAGCGGCGACCCGAGCATGTCCGACCCCACGGCCTCCGCTCCTGCGCCCTCCGCCCTGGTGGCCTCCGCTCCCGCGCCCTCCGCCCTTGCGGCCCCCGCTCCCACGGCCGCCACCCCCGCGCCTGCGTCCTCCGACCTCACGGCTTCCGCTCCCGCGCCCCCCGGCCCCACGGCCTCTGCCCCCACAACACCCGCTCCCGCGACCCCCACCCCCACGGCCTCCGCCCCTGCCGCCTCCACCCCCTCGGCCCCCGCTCCAGCACCCCCCACACCCCCCGTCCCCGCCGACGAGCGGCTTCGCCGCTGGCGGCTCGTGCTCGGCGGGGGTGACGCCGACGGCACCGGGCGCGTGCTCACCGGGACCGACGCCGCCGTGGACGGAGCCCTCGCCGCGCTCTACGACCGGCACCCGGACGACCACGGCCACGACCGCACAAGCACCGGCACCGGCACCGGCACCGGGCGGAGTCGTACCGCCGGGCTCGGCGCCTCCGTGCCCTCCGTCGTCCGCTGGCTCGGCGACATCCGTGCGTACTTCCCCGCCCCCGTCGTCCAGGTCATGCAGCGCGACGCGATCGACCGGCTCGGTCTCGCCACCCTCCTCCTGGAGCCGGAGATGCTGGCGGCCGTCGAGCCCGACGTGCACCTCGTCGGCACCCTCCTCTCCCTCCGCGACGCCATGCCCGAGACCACCAGGGAGACCGCCCGCGCCGTCGTCCGCAAGGTCGCCGACGACCTGGAGAGGCGCCTCGCCGCCCGCACCCGCGCCACCCTCACCGGCGCGCTCGACCGCTCCGCCCGCACCAGCAGGCCCCGTCACCGGGACATCGACTGGGACCGTACGATCCGCGCCAACCTCAAGAACCACCTGCCCGAGCACCGCACGGTCGTCCCCGAGCGGCTCGTCGGCCACGCCCGTGCGGCCCGGGGCGTACGGAAGGAGGTCGTGCTCTGCGTCGACCAGTCCGGCTCCATGGCCGCCTCCGTCGTCCACGCCGCCGTCTTCGCCGCGGTCCTCGCCTCCCTGCGGACGATCGCCACCCGGCTCGTCGTCTTCGACACCGCCGTCGCCGACCTGACCGACCGGCTGGACGACCCCGTCGACGTCCTCTTCGGCACCCGCCTCGGCGGCGGCACCGACATCGACCGGGCCCTCGCCCACTGCCAGGCGGGCATCACCCGCCCCGCCGACACCGTCGTCGTCCTCATCAGCGACCTGTACGAGGGCGGCGCCCGCGACGGGCTGACGAAGCGGGTCGCGGCGATGAAGGCCTCCGGCACGCAGGTCGTGGTCCTGCTCGCGCTCTCCGACGAGGGCACCCCCGCCTACGACCGCGACCGGGCGGCGGCGCTCGCCGCGCTCGGCGTCCCGGCCTTCGCCTGCACCCCCGACCTCTTCCCGGAGATCATGGCGGCCGCCCTGGAGGAGCGCCCCCTGCCGATACCCGCCGACTGATCCCCGCAGGACACCCGCAAGGTGCGGAATCCGTCGTCGCGGACCACCCGCACGGGTGGACGGAGCGCGACTGAGTTCCATATCACAGCGGCCTCGAGGCACCCCTCACGCAGCCGCCCCGCGCCCGGTGAGGGACCGGAACCCCGGGCCCCGCCTGCCACGACCGCCGCGGTCGGCCCTCCCGCGCCCCCCGCGGACCGTCCCGCCGCCCTCACGCCCTGTGACCCGTATCACCGCTCTCCTGTGATCTGCGATTTAGGGACCCACGGCACACGGCGATAACCTGCGAGACGGACATGCCGCGTCCACGGACACCGTGTACGCCTCCCTTGTGACAGAGCAGTCACGTTGCCCTCCGCGGCACGCCCACGCAGACAACGAACCGCGATCATCAGAAAAGGGACGGACGCGCGTGGACCTGTTCGAGTACCAGGCGAGGGACCTCTTCGCCAAGCACGGTGTACCGGTGCTGGCCGGTGAAGTCATCGACACGCCTGAGGCGGCGCGCGAGGCCACCGAGCGTCTTGGCGGCAAGTCGGTCGTCAAGGCGCAGGTGAAGGTCGGCGGCCGCGGCAAGGCCGGCGGCGTGAAGCTGGCCGCCACCCCGGAGGAGGCCGTCGCCCGCGCGACGGACATCCTCGGGATGGACATCAAGGGCCACACGGTCCACAAGGTGATGATCGCGGAGACCGCTCCGGAGATCGTCGAGGAGTACTACGTCTCGTACCTTCTCGACCGCACCAACCGCACCTTCCTGGCGATGGCCTCCGTCGCCGGCGGCATGGACATCGAGGAGGTCGCCGCGACGACCCCCGAGAAGCTCGCCAAGGTGCCGGTCGACTCCAACAAGGGCGTCGACATCGAGAAGGCCCGCGAGATCGTGGCCCTGGCGCAGTTCCCGGCCGAGGTCGCCGAGAAGGTCGCCGAGGTCCTCGTGACCCTGTGGGACACCTTCGTCGCCGAGGACGCGCTCCTCGTCGAGGTCAACCCGCTGGCGAAGGTCGCCTCCGGCGACGTCATCGCCCTCGACGGCAAGGTCTCCCTCGACGCGAACGCCGACTTCCGCCAGCCCGGGCACGAGGCCCTGGAGGACAAGGCGGCGGCCAACCCGCTCGAGGCCGCGGCCAAGGCCAAGGGCCTCAACTACGTCAAGCTCGACGGCGAGGTCGGCATCATCGGCAACGGCGCCGGCCTGGTCATGTCGACCCTGGACGTCGTCGCCTACGCCGGTGAGAACCACGGCGGCGTGAAGCCGGCCAACTTCCTCGACATCGGCGGCGGCGCCTCCGCCGAGGTCATGGCGAACGGCCTGGAGATCATCCTGGGCGACCCGGACGTCAAGTCCGTGTTCGTCAACGTCTTCGGCGGCATCACCGCCTGCGACGAGGTCGCCAACGGCATCGTCCAGGCCCTGGAGCTCCTCGCCTCCCGCGGCGACGAGGTCACCAAGCCGCTGGTCGTGCGCCTCGACGGCAACAACGCCGAGCTGGGTCGCAAGATCCTGTCGGACGCCAACCACCCGCTGGTGCAGCGCGTGGACACCATGGACGGAGCGGCCGACAAGGCCGCCGAGCTCGCGGCTGCGAAGTAAGGGACGAGGGACACCAGAGCCATGGCTATCTTCCTCAACAAGGACAGCAAGGTCATCGTCCAGGGCATGACCGGTGCCACGGGCATGAAGCACACCAAGCTCATGCTGGGTGACGGCACCAACATCGTCGGCGGCGTGAACCCGCGCAAGGCCGGCACCAAGGTCGACTTCGACGGCACCGAGGTCCCGGTCTTCGGCACCGTCGCCGAGGCCATGAAGGAGACCGGCGCCGACGTCTCGGTCCTCTTCGTGCCGCCGGCCTTCGCGAAGGCCGCCGTCGTCGAGGCCATCGACGCCGAGATCCCCCTCGCGGTCGTCATCACCGAGGGCATCGCCGTCCACGACTCCGCCGCGTTCTACGCGTACGCCGTGGAGAAGGGCAACAAGACCCGCCTCATCGGCCCGAACTGCCCCGGTCTCATCACCCCGGGCCAGTCCAACGCCGGCATCATCCCGGGCGACATCACGAAGCCGGGCCGCATCGGCCTGGTCTCGAAGTCCGGCACGCTGACGTACCAGATGATGTACGAGCTCCGTGACATCGGCTTCTCGTCCGCCGTCGGCATCGGTGGCGACCCGGTCATCGGCACCACGCACATCGACGCCCTGGCGGCCTTCGAGGCCGACCCGGAGACCGACCTGATCGTGATGATCGGCGAGATCGGCGGCGACGCCGAGGAGCGTGCGGCCGACTTCATCAAGGCCAACGTCACCAAGCCGGTCGTCGGCTACGTCGCGGGCTTCACCGCGCCCGAGGGCAAGACCATGGGCCACGCCGGCGCCATCGTCTCCGGCTCCTCCGGCACCGCCCAGGCGAAGAAGGAGGCCCTGGAGGCCGCGGGCGTCAAGGTCGGCAAGACCCCGACCGAGACGGCCAAGCTGGCGCGCGCGATCCTCGCGGGCTGACGCCGCCGCATCCGCACAGCGAGTGGGCCCCGCCCCCTCCCGGGAAACCGGGCGGGGGCGGGGCCCACTCGCGTACGTACGGGACGGCGCCCGCTCCCGTACGGGACGGGGACGGGGGCTACCCGGCCACCGGGATCAGCCGCTCGGGCCCCGGGTTCGGTTCGGAGCGCAGCTGGTCGCGGAGCTCCACGTCCTCGGGCCTGAGCTTCTCCGGGCCGCCGCGCACCGGCACCCCGTTGACCGTCTCGCCGGGCGCGTTCACCGGGACGTACCGGGTCGGCGCGGTCACCGCCGTGAAACCGGTCATCGCGATGAGGACCGCCGTCACGCCGACCACCGCCCGCGTCCAGGTGCGGGTCCGGTGCTCGCTGCCGGTCCGGACCGCGTGGGCCGCCGGAAGGTCCGCCACCGGCTCCTCCGCGACCAGCGCGTTCAGCCGCCGGTGCAGTTCCTCGGGCTCGGTGAGGTCGGGGTCCTTCCGTCCGAGGACCGTGCGCGCGTGCAGCAGCCGGTTGGCGGCGGCGGGGGTGCTCGCCTCCGTCTCGGCCGCCGTGTCCGGCAGGTCGAGGCCGAGGCCGTCGTAGAGCAGCACGGTGCGGCGGTACGGCGGCGGCAGTTCGAGCAGCGCGGAGAGCAGCTCCTGCCCCCGCCTGCCCGCCTCGGCCGGCGGGGCGTCGGGGTGCTTGTGGGCGCGGCGCAGCCGGTGCCAGGGGGAGAGGGCGTACTCGTACGCCGCCGCCCGCACCCAGCCCACCGGGTCCGCGTCGACCGCGACCTCGGGCCAGCGCTGCCAGGCCTGCTGGAAGGCGCGCTCGACGGCCTCCCGGGAGAGCGCCCGGCGGCCGGTGAGCAGGAACGTCTGGTGGACGAGGTCGGGCGCGGCCTGCGCGTAGAGCGCGTCGAACGCCTCCTCGGGGGTGAGGCCAGGCGCGGCGGACTCCGCCTCCCCCGACGCGGAGACCTCCGGTTTCAGGCGCTCCGCCGGCATGGAGACCCCGTCACCGGCGGGCACGGGGGGAAGCACCCGGGTCGGCCCGGCGTCCCCGGCGGGGCGCCGGGAGGAATCGGGGGAGGAGGGGGCCGAAGGAGTGACCCCGGCGGTTCCGACACCCGTTTCCGGGCCGGGCACGGCTCCCGGCCCGGAGGCCGTTCCTGAAACCGCTCCTGAAACGGACCCGCCTCCCGCCCCGGCGACCGCTCCCGGGCCGGTGGGCGTCCCCGAGCCGGTAGTCGTCCCCGGACCAGGGGTCGCTCCCGGGCCGGAGGCCGCTTTCGTCCCAGGCGCCGCTTCCGTCTCGGGCGCCGCTTCCGCCCCGGGGGCCGTTTCCGTCCCCGGGGCCGTGGTCGGCCCGGGCGTCGCTTCCGTTCCGGGGGCGGGGCGCCGTGTTCCGGTCTCTCCGGTGGGGGCCGGGCCGAGGAGCAGCCTCGCGTACGCCTCGCGCTTGCGGCCCCGGGGCGCCGAGCGTCCGTTCTCCCACGCCTTGACCGTGGCTTTCGTGACGCCCAAGGTCTCGGCGACCTGCTCCTCGCTCAGGGCGAGGGCCTCGCGCAACCGGCGCCGCTCCTTGGGGGTCGGCAGGGTGGCGGAGGGGGTGGAATCCGCGGTGCTCCGGCTCATGGGCGTCGACCTCCCGCAGAGCTTCTCTGGGCGGAAAAGTACATAAACGTATCTTGGGCGACACAACGGATGTTTGCCTGTTACGCGGCGAAAGCGCGTGTCGTTGGGAGCATGGCCCCGTGACCCACGTGACCGAGCATCCCCTGGTCCAGGGCGGCCGCTCCGCCGCGCTCGCCGCCGCCTGCGTCCGGGGCGGGGTCGCCGCCGGACTGGGCCTCGGCGCCCTCGCGGTCCTGGCGATCGCGGCCTGGATCAGCTCCCCGTTCCCCGACGGCGGCCCCCACGACGTCCTGCACGCCGTCGCCGGGCTCTGGCTGCTCGCCCACGGCGTGGACCTGCTCCGTACGGACACCCTCTCCGACGTGCCCGCGCCCCTCGGCGTCGTCCCGCTCCTCCTCGCCGCCCTGCCCGTCTGGCTCGTCCACCGGGCCGCTCGCGACACCCTCGATCCGGGCGCCGGCGGCCGGAACCGGCCGCGCCCCTCCCCGAGCGGCGCGATCGGCGCGGTGGCCGGGGGATACCTGCTGGTCACGGCGGCGGTCGTGCTCTACAGCGAGAGCGGACCGCTGCCCGCCGACCTGGTCACGGCCGGACTCTGGCCGCCCGCCGTCGTCACCGGCGCGGCGGCGGCCGGGGCCTGGACGGCGCTCGGCCGCCCGTTCCCCGGGCCCCGGTGGGCGGTCCTCCCGCGCGCGGCGGGGTTCGGCCTGGTGACGCTGCTCGTCGGCGGCGCGACGGTCGCGGCGGTCCCGCTGGTCCTGCGCGCGGACCGGGCGCAGGACCTGTTCCTGGGCCTGGCGGGGGAGTGGTCGGGCCGGGCCGCGGTCCTGTTGCTCGTCCTGGCGCTGCTGCCGAACGCCGCCGTGTGGGGGGCCGCGTACGGCCTCGGGCCCGGCTTCGCCCTCGGTACGGGCGCCCTCGCGACCCCGCTGGGCCTCGCCGGGGACCCGGCCGTACCGCCCTTCCCGCTCCTGGCGGCGGTGCCCGCCGAGGGGCGCGGCACCTGGCTCCACTGGTCGGCCGCGGCGGTCCCGCTGGTCGCGGCCGTGCTCCTGGGGCACCGGGTGGGCCGCTCGGCGCGGACCTGGACCGTCCGGGACACGGTACTGACGGCCCTGGGCGCGGCCGGGGCGTGCGCGGCGGCCTTCACCGCCCTCGCGGGCGCGGCGGGCGGCCCGCTGGGCTCCGGCCGGCTGTCCGCGTTCGGCCCGGTGTGGTGGCAGGCGGGCGCGGCGGCGGCGCTGTGGACGGTCTGCGCGGGCGTTCCGACGGCGCTGGGGGTACGGGCCTGGGGCCGCCGCTCCCCGCGACCGAAACACGCACCGGCCCCCGTCCCGACCGCCCCGGACCCCACGGAAGCGGAGGTGGAGACGGAGACGGAGACGGGGGAGGGCGCCGCCACCGGCGGGAAGCCCTCCCGGATGCCCTCCCTGAAGTGGGTACGGCTCCGGGACCGGGATCGCGGCCGGGCCCGGAACCGCTTCCGGCTCCGGGGCCGGCGGTCCGGTGCGGCTCAGGGAACCCCGGAGCCCGGCACCGACCCGTACGACGGCGATCCGTACGACGACCTGTACGGGGACCCCTTCGGCGACACCGGCTACGAGCCGTACGACTTCCTCCCGGCGGCCTGGGAGCCCACCGCGAAACCGGAGCCGGAGCCGGAGCAGGACTCCGAGGGCCCCGGCACCGCGTAGGGCCCGTCTACTCCCGTACCCCGAAGCCCGCCCGCAGCGGCTTCGGCAGGAGGTCGTTGCAGGACAGCCGGCCCGCGTGGGTGAGGGCGTCGTCGCGGCACTCGTAGAAGTCGCGGTAGACGATCTGCATGGTGAAGCCGCCCGCCACGATCGCCAGGGCCACGCTCGACGCGACCAGACCGCTGATCGCGGCCGTCCGCATCGCCCGCAGCGGGGCGGCCGCCGGGGAGGCGCCCTGCCCCGGAGCCTGGCCGGGGGCCCGTCCCGAGGGCTGGGACGCCGACTGTGACGTCGGCGACACCCCGGAGGCCCCGTCCGCCGCCTGCCGCTCGTCCCGCTTCGGCTTGGCGCGCAGCGAGCTGATCGCCCAGTAGAGGCCGAGGGCGCCGAGGAGCAGCGCCAGCTCCGGGAGCTCGAAGAGCGCGAAGAAGAAGCCCCACATGCCGGCGAGGATCGCGTACCGCGCCCGCCGCTGCGCCGGGTCCGTCGGGTCCCAGCGGAGCCCCGGGCCGCGCCCGGACCCGCCCTGCCCGGACCCGCCCTGGCCACCCTGGCCGCCCTGGCGCTCGGGTCCGCGGCCGAAGCCGTCCCCGGAGGGGCCCGGCTGGCGCGGGCTCCAGCGCCCGTCGGACGGGCCGGACGGCCCCGACGGGTCGGGGGGTCCGGACGCGTCGCCGTCCGAGCCCTCCGGTCGCCGCGGCTGCCACGGCTGGTCCGGCCGGCCCTCGGGCGGCGGCGCGAACGGGTTGTTGTCGTCCGTGGACTGGCGTTCCGGCATCTGCTGAACGTCTTCCCTCTGTCGTCTCGACCACGGCCGCACCCGTGGTCTCCGCTGTGTGTCTCGACTGCTGTCTCGTACTGCCTGCGTACCGCTTGCGCACGGTCTGCGTGCTTTGCGTACTGCTTGCGTGCTGCCCGGCACCGACCGGCACTGTTTCCCGTCCGCGGCGCCCGGCCCCCGACCGGTCCGGCGCGCGTCCGGCCCAGGGCCTGACGCTACCGCCCTGCTCCGCCCCCGTCCCGTGGGGGCCGTCCGGTGTGCCGGTATCGTTGCTGACGGTCGAGCCATTCGTAGGGTTCCCCGTATCGAGCGACACGATTCGTTCGTACGACCGCACAAACACCACGGAAAGAGTGACCCAGTGGCTGCCGCCCGCCTCGTCGTCCTGGTCTCCGGTTCCGGTACCAATCTGCAGGCCCTCCTCGACGCCGTCGCCGCCGACCCCGACGGGTACGGCGCCGAGATCGTGGCCGTCGGCGCCGACCGCGACGGGATCGCCGGTCTGGAGCGCGCCGAGCGCGCCGGGCTGCCGACCTTCGTGTGCCGGGTGAAGGACCACGCGAGCCGCGAGGAGTGGGACCGCGCCCTGACGGAGGCCACCGCCGCGCACGAGCCCGACCTCGTCGTCTCGGCCGGCTTCATGAAGATCGTCGGCAAGGAGTTCCTCGCCCGCTTCGACGGCCGGGTCGTCAACACCCACCCGGCCCTGCTGCCCAGTTTTCCCGGTGCCCACGGGGTGCGCGACGCCCTCGCGTACGGCGCGAAGGTCACCGGGTGCACCGTCCACTTCGTCGACGACGGCGTCGACACCGGCCCGATCATCGCCCAGGGCGTGGTCGAGGTGCGGGAGACGGACGATGAAGCCGCTCTGCACGAGCGCATCAAGGAAGTCGAGCGCTCGCTGCTCGTCGACGTCGTGGGGCGTCTCGCCCGGCACGGCTACCGCATTGAGGGACGAAAGGTTCATGTCGGTGAACACGGACACCGTTAAGCCCATCCGCCGCGCGCTGGTCAGCGTCTACGACAAGACGGGGCTCGAAGACCTGGCCCGCGGCCTGCACGAGGCCGGTGTCGAGCTCGTCTCCACCGGCTCCACCGCCGGGAAGATCGCCGCGGCGGGCGTTCCCGTCACCAAGGTCGAGGAGCTGACCGGCTTCCCCGAGTGCCTGGACGGGCGCGTCAAGACCCTCCACCCGCGCGTGCACGCCGGCATCCTCGCCGACCTGCGCCTGGAGTCGCACCGCGAGCAGCTCGCCGAGCTGGGCGTGGAGCCGTTCGACCTGGTCGTCGTGAACCTCTACCCGTTCCGCGAGACGGTCGCCTCCGGCGCCACCCCGGACGAGTGCGTCGAGCAGATCGACATCGGCGGCCCGTCCATGGTCCGCGCCGCCGCGAAGAACCACCCGTCCGTGGCCATCGTCACCAGCCCGGAGCGGTACGGCGACGTGCTCGCCGCCGTCCGGTCCGGCGGCTTCGACCTGACCGCCCGCAAGCGCCTCGCGGGCGAGGCCTTCCGGCACACCGCCGCGTACGACGTGGCCGTCGCCTCCTGGTTCGCCGACGACTACGCGGCGGCGGACGACAGCGGCTTCCCGGGCTTCCTGGGCGCCACGTACGAGCGGAACAACGTCCTGCGGTACGGCGAGAACCCGCACCAGGGCGCCGCGCTCTACGTGGACGGCACGGGCGGCCTGGCCGAGGCCGAGCAGCTGCACGGCAAGGAGATGTCGTACAACAACTACACGGACACCGACGCCGCGCGCCGGGCCGCGTACGACCACGACGAGCCCTGCGTCGCGATCATCAAGCACGCCAACCCGTGCGGCATCGCGATCGGCGCCGACGTCGCCGAGGCCCACCGCAAGGCGCACGCCTGCGACCCGCTGTCCGCGTTCGGCGGCGTCATCGCCGTCAACCGCCCGGTGACGGTCGAGCTGGCCGAGCAGGTCGCGGAGATCTTCACCGAGGTCATCGTCGCCCCGGCCTACGAGGACGGCGCGGTCGAGGTCCTGGCCAGGAAGAAGAACATCCGCGTGCTGCGCGCCGAGGGCGCCCCGGCCAACCCGGTCGAGGTCAAGCCCATCGACGGCGGCGCCCTCCTCCAGGTCACCGACCGCCTCCAGGCCGACGGCGACGACCCGGCGAACTGGACCCTCGCCACCGGCGACGCCCTCTCCGACGGGGAGCTGGCCGAGCTGTCCTTCGCCTGGAAGGCCTGCCGCGCGGTCAAGTCCAACGCGATCCTGCTCGCCAAGGACGGCGCCTCGGTCGGCGTCGGCATGGGCCAGGTCAACCGCGTCGACTCCGCGAAGCTGGCCGTCGAGCGGGCGGGCGAGGAGCGGGCGCGCGGCTCGTACGCCGCCTCCGACGCCTTCTTCCCCTTCCCCGACGGCCTGGAGATCCTCACCGCGGCCGGCGTGAAGGCGGTCGTGCAGCCCGGCGGCTCGGTCCGCGACGAGCTGGTCGTCGAGGCGGCGGCCAAGGCCGGCGTGACGATGTACTTCACGGGCACCCGCCACTTCTTCCACTGACCCGTGTCCGCGTGACGCGAACGGCCCGCCGTCCCTCCCCGGGGCGGCGGGCCGTCCACGTCGTGTCGGCGGATCAGTCGATCGGGTGGTCTCTGTTCTAATGGATTGCTCTTCTGTCGACCGCCGGTAATGAGGGCGTGATGTTGGACGTAGGGAACAAGTCCCCCGAGGAGGCCGTCGGAGCCGATGCCCCCGCCGTCGGCATTCCCGCCCCGGCGAGCGCCCCGGAGGCCTCGGGGGCCCCGGACGCCGCTGGCACCGGGGCGCCGGCCGGTCTCGCGCCCGCCCCCCTCCGCCCGTACCTGATCGTCGCGGGCGTCCTCTGCGCGCTCTACTTCCTCTACTCCTGGGTGCAGTACGCGCACTTCCGGACCCCCTCCTGGGACCTCGGGATCTTCGGGCAGTCCGTCCGCGCGTACGCCGAGTTCCGGGCCCCGATCGTGGACATAAAGGGGCCCGGCTTCCCGATCCTCGGGGACCACTTCAGCCCGGTCACCGCCCTGCTCGCGCCGCTGTACTGGATCTGGCCCTCGCCGGTCGCCCTGCTCTTCGCGCAGGCCGCGCTCTTCGCCGCCTCGTCCGTCGTCGTCGGCCGCACCGCGCAGCAGGTGCTCGGCAGCCGGGCCGCCGGCCTCGGGCTCGCGATCGCGTACGGGCTCTCCTGGGGGCTCCAGGAGGCGGTGAAGTCCGACTTCCACGAGATCGCCTTCGCCGTCCCGCTGCTCGCCCTGACCTGCCGGGCCCTGATCCTCGGCCGCTGGTCCCTGGCCGCCTCCTGGGCGATCCCGCTGATCCTGGTCAAGGAGGACATGGGGCTCACCGTCGCCATGGTCGGCGCGGTCCTCTTCCTCAAGGGGAGCCGGCGGCTCGGCGCCGCCCTGGCCGCCTTCGGCGTCGCCGCCTTCGCCCTCACGGTCCTCGTCCTGATCCCGGCGGCGAGCAGCCTCGGCCAGTACGACTACTGGTCCAAGATCGAGAAGACCGGCGAGGGGGCCGACACCTCCTTCGGGCAGATCGTCGGCGACGCCCTCGCCTCCGGCGACCGCTGGGAGATGGTCTTCCACCTGCTCGCGATCACCGGCTTCCTCGCCCTGCGCTCCCCGCTGGTCCTGCTCGTCCTGCCGACCCTGGGCTGGCGCTTCCTCTCCCAGGACCCCAACCACTGGGGCATGCTCTGGCACTACAGCGCGATCCTCATGCCGGTCGTCTTCCTGGCCCTCGTGGACGGCGCCCGCGCGGTGCGCACCTCGCCGCGTGCCTGGCTCGTCTCGTACGGGAGGGTCGTCGTCCCGGTGGCGACGGCGGTCGCCCTCGCGCTCGCCGCGCACCTGCCGCTGCGGGAGCTGACGAAGCCTGAGACGTACCGGGCGGACGCGCGGGTCGCGCAGGCGCGGGCGGCGCTGGCGGCGGTCCCGGAGGGGGCGAGCGTGGAGACGGACGTCTCGCTCCTCGCCCACCTCACGGCGGACCACCGGGTCTACTGGGCCGGGACCTCCCAGGACGTCGATCCCGACTACCTGGTCTACGACCTGCGCGGCTGGTCGCAGCACGCCTCGGACCCGGAGCTGCTGGCTTCGCAACTGCATCCGCGGGCCCGGTACGAGCTCACGCACCGCTCGGACGGATTCGCGGTCCTGAAGCGGCGGTGACGCACGGCGCACGACGGACGGCGGGGGCCCGGTTCCTGAAGGAACCGGGCCCCCGCCGTCCGTATGCGGATCAGTACTGCTGCTTGTTGCGGTTGAACCAGGCCGCGCCGTCCGACTTCGCCACGAAGACGATGATCAGGATGGCGAGGACGAGGCTCACGATGCCGAGGGGCAGCGAGAAGAGGCTGAACAGCGCGCCGATCGAGGCCCAGACGATGGAGCCGATGCGGACGCCGCTTCCGCCCGACTTGAACTTGGCGGCCAGCACCATGCCGAAGACGGCGAAGACGAGCGAGACGACGCCCGCGACGATCAGGATGCCCTGGCCCATGTCGGCGAGCATCTGGGCGTCGGCGGAGTTCGCGCCCGACTTCTCCAGCTCGCTGTCGAGGGCGAAGGACATGCCGATCACCACGAGGCCGCCGAGCAGGTTGAAGGCGCTCAGGATCCACAGCATCACGCGCGCGGCCTTCACACCGCCGGGCATCTCCATGGTCGCGCCCGGGTAGCCGCCGCCGTACGGCGAGACCGGCGGGGCCGCCGGGTAGCCGTAGCCCTGCTGCGGGACGCCCTGCGGGGTCTGCTGCGGGTAGCCGTAACCGGGCTGCTGTCCCTGTCCCTGGGGCTGGCCGTAGGGGTTGTTCGGTTCGCCGAAGCTCATCGCGGGGTTCCTCCGTGAATTTCTCTGTGCGGGGACGACGCGGCCCGCGCGGAGGACCTTCACGGCATCTGAGCGGATTTCCCCCCGGCACTTTCCGCGGTACTTCGCGGATCATCGTCGTCGCAAGGGCAACTTTTTGTCCAGTCGATACGTCGTGGAGTTGTGCAAGTGCAACCTTCCGTTCCGCGGCCGGAGCCCCTCCGTACGGGCGAATTGGAAGAAGGCGGGGGGCATCCGGGAAGATGGCTCCATGAGCGCCCAGATTCTCGATGGCAAGGCCACCGCAGCCGCGATCAAGTCCGATCTGACCGCCCGTGTGGCGGCCCTCGGGGAGAAGGGCGTCACGCCCGGCCTCGGCACCCTCCTCGTCGGCGACGACCCGGCCAGCCAGAAGTACGTGGCCGGGAAGCACCGCGACTGCGCGGAGGTCGGCATCGCCTCCATCCAGCGCACGCTGCCGGCCACCGCCACCCAGGAGGAGATCGAGGCGGTCGTACGGGAACTCAACGAGGACCCGGCCTGCACGGGCTACATCGTGCAGCTCCCGCTGCCCAAGGGCATCGACGAGAACCGCGTCCTGGAGCTCATGGACCCGGAGAAGGACGCGGACGGACTGCACCCGACCAACCTCGGCCGCCTGGTGCTCAACGAGCCCGCCCCGCTGCCCTGCACCCCCAACGGCGTCATCACCCTGCTGCGCCGCCACGGCGTCGAGATCAACGGCGCCGAGGTCGTGGTCGTCGGGCGCGGCGTCACCATCGGGCGCTCGATGCCCCTGCTGCTCACCCGCCGCTCCGAGAACGCCACCGTGACCCAGTGCCACACCGGCACCCGGGACCTCGCGGCGCACCTGCGGAACGCCGACATCATCGTCGCGGCGGCCGGTGTCCCGCACCTGATCAAGCCCGAGGACGTGAAGCCGGGCGCGGCCGTCCTCGACGTCGGCGTCTCGCGCAACGCCGAGGGGAAGATCGTCGGCGACGTGCACCCGGGCGTCGCCGAGGTCGCCGGCTGGATCTCCCCGAACCCGGGCGGCGTGGGCCCGATGACCCGCGCCCAGCTCCTCGTCAACGTCGTCGAGGCCGCCGAGCGCGCGGCCGCGGCGCTCTGACGTGACCCCCGGGAGCTCCCTGATGCGACGCGGACCGCGCAGACGGCCGCCCACCGTCACCACCGACACCGCGCGCCCCGAGGGCGGCGGGCGCGCGGCGCCCGGCGCCGCCCCGGCGCCCGCGCGCCAGTGGCCGCTGCTCACGGTCCTCTCCGTGGCCGGGGCCGGGCTGCTCGTGGTGGGCACGGACGCGTTCCCGCACGCCTTCCGCGTGGGGACGCTCCTGGTCGGGGCCGCGCTCCTGCTCGGCGCCGTGATGCGGCGGACGGTGTCGTCCGTGGGCATGCTGGCGGTCCGGTCCCGCTTCACGGACATGATCACGTACGGGGTGATGGGCGGCCTGATCGTGCTGCTCGCGCTCATGGTGCAGCCGGAGCCCTGGCTGCGGATCCCGTTCCTGGAGGACATCCTCCACCTGACGGTGACGTGAGCCCCTTGTGATGTGAGCCTCTTGAGCCCCTTGTGACGGGTGCGGCGCCCGCCCTCTCCCCCGTGGGAGGGCGGGCGCCGTCGTGATCAAGGGTCATGTACGTGCCAACGCCGGTTCAAGGTCCGTCGGTGCGCTGTGGCACGGAAGTGACCATTCCGGTACGTCGTCCCGGCGCGGGGGCCCACGCCGCTCCCGGAGCTGCCATCCTTCGACGTGACGGACGGGACAGGGGACGAGAGCAGGGACGAGGGGGCCGCACATGCCTGGCTGGAAGGCGCTTCCGGAGGAACTCGACCCGGAGGTACGCGCGTTCACGGAACTGATCCGGCGCCTGATCGACCGCAGCGGCCTCGGCGTGGCGGCCGTCGCCGAACGCACCGGGCGCGAACGGGCCTCCTGGTACGCGTACCTGAACGCGCGCCAGCCGATGCCGAGGGGCGCGGTGACCGCCCTCGCGGAGGTGACGGGCGCGGAACCGACGGACCTCGTGGGGCGGTGGGAGCGGGCGAGGGGGCGCTTCGCGACCGGTGGACCCGAGGGCGCTGGTCCCGGTTCCGAACGGCCCGGCCTGTCCGGCGGTTCCGAACGGCCCGGCCTGTCCGGCGATCCCGAACGGCCCGATGCCCCCGGCGGCCACGACCGCTCCGGCCTCCCCGACGAGCCCGGCAACGACAGCACCATGCAGATCCGGCGCCTCGACCCGGAGCGCCCGGCGAAGGCCCCGGGCTCGGTCCCGGACTCCGTCCTGGCCCCGGGCCCGGGTCCGGAACCGGCCGGATCCCCGGACCCGCACCCGGCCCCGCCCCGGGACCGGGACCGGGCCCAAGTCCCGGCCCCCGCCCCTTCTCCCGGCGGAGCCCCCGCTCCCGCCCCCTCCCCCCGTAAAACCCCCCTCCTCCTCTACGTCGCCGGCATCCTCGGCGCCCTGCTCGTCGTCACCGCCGCCCTGCTCCTCGTCGACCTGGGCGGCGGCGACGGGGCGGACGGCGGCGCGGACGGGCGCGCGTCCGCGCCGCCCACCACCCCCGCCCCGAGCCCCACGTCCCGTCCCGAACTCCCCGCGGGGGTGAAGTGCTCCGGGGCCGAGTGCGCCGGGCGGGACCCCGAGGCCATGGGGTGCGGCGGCCCCCTCGCCGTCACCGTCGCCCGCGTCCGCGTCGGCACCGCCGGCGTCGAGGTCCGCCACAGCGCCACCTGTTCGGCCTCCTGGGCCCGGATCACCGGCGCCGCCCCCGGCGACACCGTCTCCGTCGAGGTCGCGGGCGCGACCGAACGCGCCACCGTCCCGGAGGGCGCCGACACGGCGGCGGCGGAGACCGACGCGTACACCCCGATGCTGGCCGTCACGCCGCGGGCGGCCGCGCGCGCCTGCGGCACCCTCGCGGACGGCACCAGGGCCTGCACGGCGGGACGGTAGGGCCCGCACGGAGGGCAGGGAGCACGGCCCGCGCGGACGGGTGGCAGTGAGCCGGACCACAAGGGGGTGGGGATTCAGGAGGGCCCGGGTCGGATAGCCTGACCGCTGGATATCTCTTCACGTCGAGACACCGATCGATCAAGAGGGGTATCCCGCACCAGGGGCAGGGACCCCCACCGCCAGCTGTCTTACGGAGATCGCCATGACCCGCACTCCCGTGAATGTCACCGTGACCGGCGCGGCCGGCCAGATCGGCTACGCGCTGCTCTTCCGCATCGCCTCCGGCCACCTGCTCGGCGCGGACGTGCCGGTCAAGCTGCGCCTCCTCGAGATCCCGCAGGGCGTCAAGGCCGCCGAGGGCACCGCCATGGAGCTCGACGACTGCGCGTTCCCGCTGCTCAAGGGCATCGACATCTTCGACGACCCGAACCAGGGCTTCGAGGGCGCCAACGTCGCGCTGCTCGTCGGCGCCCGCCCCCGTACCAAGGGCATGGAGCGCGGCGACCTGCTCGCGGCCAACGGCGGCATCTTCAAGCCGCAGGGCAAGGCCATCAACGACCACGCCGCGGACGACATCAAGGTCCTCGTCGTCGGCAACCCGGCCAACACCAACGCCCTGATCGCCCAGGCCGCCGCCCCGGACGTCCCGGCCGAGCGCTTCACCGCGATGACCCGCCTGGACCACAACCGCGCGCTGTCGCAGCTCGCGGCCAAGACCGGCGCCTCCGTCGAGGACATCAAGCGCCTCACCATCTGGGGCAACCACTCCGCGACCCAGTACCCGGACATCTTCCACGCGGAGATCGCCGGCAAGAACGCCGCCGAGGTCGTCGCCGACGAGGCGTGGCTGGCCGACACCTTCATCCCGACCGTCGCCAAGCGCGGCGCCGCGATCATCGAGGCCCGTGGCGCGTCCTCCGCCGCCTCCGCCGCGAACGCCGCCATCGACCACGTCCACACCTGGGTCAACGGCACCGCCGAGGGCGACTGGACCTCCATGGGCGTCCCGTCGGACGGCTCCTACGGCGTCCCCGAGGGCCTCATCTCCTCCTTCCCCGTCACCACCAAGGACGGCAAGTACGAGATCGTCCAGGGCCTGGAGATCAACGACTTCTCCCGCGCCCGCATCGACGCCTCCGTGCAGGAGCTCGCCGAGGAGCGCGACGCGGTCCGCGAGCTCGGCCTCATCTGAGCCGGCTCCCCCCGCACCTCCGGCGCCCCCGGTCCGTACGACGCCCGTACGGACCGGGGGCGCCGCCTTTTCCGCGCCGCCCTCCCTGCCGCCTTCCGCGCCGCCGCCCTCCCCGCCGTTTTTCCACCGGCGGGGAGCTCCCCCCTCGCCTATGCTGTGCCACCGGCTCCCGGTCAACTCTTCGGGAGCGAAGGACAGTTCCACACCATCGGGGGAGCCTTGGCGCAGTCGTTCGTACCCCAGCAGCCCGGAGAACCACCCAGCACCCCGCCGCACGGCACACCGCCCCCCGGCACACCGCCGCACGGCACCCGGCCGCCGGGCGCCCACCCGGCCACCAGCGAGGCGACCCGGCTGCTCTGCGCCGGCGCGTACCTCGACGACGGTTTCCGCGACGCGGTCATCGACCAGCTGTACGTCCACGAGGAGCGCTTCGCCGCCCCCTCCCTCGGCTACGACGCGAGCCGCGTCCTCGCCCACGCGCTGCGAGCCCGCCGCGTCGAACTCGGCTGGGCCGCCGGCATCCTGGCCCTCTGGATCGTCGCGTTCCCGCTCACCAAGGGCCTCGTCGTCCTCCTCGTCGCGCCCTTCCTGATCCTCGGGATCGCCCGCTGGATCCGCGGCCGGGCCACCACCGCCGCCACCCCCGTGTACCGCCTCGTCCCGGCCTTCTTCCTGCGCTGGTACGGACGGCTCATGCTCCTCCAGGGCGCCCTCCTCCTTCTCTTCCTCGCCCTCGGCGACGAGGAGGACCGCTGGGAGCTCCTCGGCGACCTCTCCGAGGCGGGCGAGTTCCTCGGCGGTGCCCTGTCCCTGCTCGCCGCCGAGGAGATGTGGGGCGTCGGCCGGCTGGAGGCGTGGATCACCGTCGCCGTGCCGCTGCTCGTGGCCTGGGCGGTGGCCGTCCAGCGCGGCCAGTTCGCCCGCGCGCTCACCCAGGAGCTCTCCAGGGAGCGCTTCCCCGACCAGCGCGCCGACCCGGCCGAGCAGGCCGAGGGCGCCCGCTCCCGCCGCCTGCGCGACCGCATCCGGATCGAGCAGCACGCGCGTCTGGTGATGTACGGCGCCGACGACCCGTTCTGCGGCGCGGGCGAACCGTACGAGCCCTGGTCGCTCTCCATCGAGCTGCGCCCCCGCAAGAACCTCGACGGCAAGGCGCCCGAACCGCTCGACAACAGCGCCATCATGCGGCACGTCGTCCCGCTCGTGGAGGCGCTGCGCGTGCCCTCCCCGCACGGCTCGCCGCAGATCCAGGCGGCCGTACGGGACCGGCTGCGCGACCTGGAGATCGACGAGGTGGTCTTCCTGCCCGTCGACGGCCTCCCGGCCCGCACCGCCGCCCCGTACACCCCGGAGGGCTTCGAGGCGCACCGCTCGGGCTCCATCGAGGAGGGCGGCGAGACCCGCCGCCACTTCCTGCGCATCCGGGTCGGCGGCTGGGGCGAGGAGATCGTCACCACCGTCTTCGTCCGCGTCCACACGCAGGGCGGCATGCTGATGCTGGAGGTCGCCCCGCACGTCCTGCGGCCGGTGAAGCCGCTCTACCGGTACGCCGACCGGATCGCCCACCGCTACCGGCACAACCACCGCTTCGGCAAGGCCGTCTGGGCCCTCGGGCAGACCCCGCGCTCCGCCGGGCACGCCCTCGTCACCCTCTGGCGCGCGCTCGGCCACGCCTGGCGGCTGCTCACCGCGGGCCACGCCCACGCCCTGCCCGAGGGGCCCGAGGTCTCGGTCCGCGAGCTCGGCTCCGACGACGAGGCCTCCCTGTTCCAGGAGATGGACGTCAGCCGCTACCTCAAGAGCATCCAGGACCGGGTCGCGAACGGCGTGACGGTCGCGCTCCGCGAAGCCGGTTACGAGACCGCCGAGTTCGAGCAGAAGATCGTCCACGTCGCCGAGGGCGGCACGTTCATCGAGAACACCAGGGGCAACGTCACCCTCGGCAACAACAACACCGTCACCAACAAGTCCTTCACCACCTCGACGCCCGGAGGCACCCGTGGCTGACACCGACGACAACACCCCCCGCCGCGACGGCATCCAGGTCTCCAACACCGGAGGCAACGTCACCATCGGCGACCACAACACCGTCACCAACACCG
Organism: Streptomyces cinereoruber; assembly: GCF_009299385.1. NCBI lineage: Bacteria > Bacillati > Actinomycetota > Actinomycetes > Kitasatosporales > Streptomycetaceae > Streptomyces > Streptomyces cinereoruber. The sequence continues at coordinate 4,678,454 of NZ_CP023693.1, forward strand.
TGAACGGGAGCGGGCCCGCCCGCGACCCCCTCCAGGAGGAACTGCTCCGGGCGATCCGCCGCCTGCGCGCCGACCTGGAAGGTGTCGTCCCCTCCGAGCAGACGGCCGCCCTCGACGCCGAACTCTCCGACGCCGAGGACGAGATCGAGGGCACCGGCCGCGCGGACACCGGCCGCCTCACCCGCCTCCGCCGCGCCCTCGCGGACGCGGGCGCCGTGACCGGCATCCTCGCCTCGGGCGTGGCCGTGGGGCAGGCCGTCGGCGCCCTCCTCGGAGGGTGAGATGAGCGGGTACGGGGGAGGCGGGGGCGGCGGGGCCCGCTGGAACGACGAGACGCAGAGCTGGGAGACGATCGCTCCGGCATCCGGGCCCGGCCCCATCGGCGGGTCCGGCCCCGCCGGCGGGCCCGGCCCGCTCCTCCCGCCACTGCCACCACCCCCGCCGCCGACCGCACCGGAGTACGTCCCGGGCCCGGGACACAGCCCGGGGTACGACCCGGGACACGGCCCCCAGTACGTACCGGAGACCGGCGAATGGCAGTACGCGCCGCCCCCGCCCCCGCCGTCCAGGCCCCCCGCGCGGACGGCGGTCGCGGCCGGGGTGGCCGCGGCCGTCCTGGCGGCGGGCTCCGTCGGCGGCTGGCTGCTCTGGGGCGGGGACGGCGACGGGAAGAACCCGGCGGCGGCCCCGCCGGGTTCGGTGTCGGCCCCGGAGGGGACGCCGGAGACGACGGAGACGCCCCCCGACGCCCCGACCCCGACGCCCACCACCTCCGCGACCCCCTCGGACGACGTGCCCCCGCCCGGCTACCGGGCGGTGAAGGACCTCAAGAGCTTCACGATCGCGATCCCCGAGGACTGGCACCGCACCGAGACCGACCAGGGCGTCTTCTACAACGCCCCGGACGGCCGGAGCCTCCTCCAGGTCTTCGTGGTCACCGAGGACGGCCTGACGCCGTACGAGGCCCTGCGCGGCACCTCGCGGGACGGAAAGGCCACCAAGCCCGGGTACGAGGAGATCAGCCTCGAACGGATCACCGGCGAGCCGGACGCCCCGGCCGACACCGTCGAGCTGGTGTACGCGTACGACCGCGACGGGGGCCGCCGCAAGGTGGTCGACCGGGCGTTCACGGCGCCGGACGGCAACCACTACGCGATCCTGGCGGCGGGCCCGGAGGAGGACTGGCCGAAGCAGCGCGAAGTGCTCCGGGTGGCCCTGGAGTTCTTCGAACCGGGCCCGTACTGACCCGGGGGCCTACGGGGCGCCCGGCTTGTAGTGGCCGGGCGTCATCCGGGTGGTGACGCCGATCCGGTTCCAGGCGTTGATGGTGACGATCGCGGCGATCACCCGGGCCAGTTCGGTCTCCTCGAAGTGCGCGGCGGCGAGCGCGTACACCTCGTCGGGCACGAAGCCGTCCGTGAGGACGGTGACGGCCTCGGTCAGGGCGAGCGCCGCGAGCTCCCGCTCGGTGTAGAAGTGCCGGGACTCCTCCCAGGCGGAGAGCTGCACGATCCGCTCGACGCTCTCGCCCTCCGCGAGGGCGTCCTTGGTGTGCATGTCGACGCAGAACGCGCAGTGGTTGATCTGCGAGGCCCGGATCTTGATCAGGTGGTAGAGGGCGGGGTCGACGTCCTTGGCGGCGGCCGTCTCCAGGCGGACCATCGCCCGGTAGAACTCGGGGACCCGCTCGGCGAAGGGCATCCGGGGCGCGTGCTCGTGGGCGCGCTCGACGGTGGTGTGCGTACTGGTCATGGCGTCCACCGTAGGAGCCGGTTGGCGCAGGGGTATGGTCCATTTCCATGCCGAACGACTGGGCCACTTTCGGGGCCGACCTCCATCTGGAACTCCGCGGGACGCGCCTGCGCGCGGGGCTCATGGACGCCCTGCGGGAGGCGGTGCGCAGCGGGCGCCTGGAGGCGGGTACCCGGCTGCCGTCCTCCCGCTCGCTCGCCGCCGACCTCGGCACGGCCCGCAACACGGTGGCCGACGCGTACGCCGAGCTGGTCGCCGAGGGCTGGCTGACCGCCCGGCAGGGCTCCGGCACCCGGGTGGCCCGCCGGGCGGAGCCCCGGGACCGGCCGCGCCACCGGGCCCCCACCCCTCCGGCCACGGCCACCCCCGTCCACAACCTCAAGGCGGGCACCCCCGACCTCGCGGCCTTCCCCCGCGCCGACTGGCTCAAGGCGTACCGGCGGGCGCTCACCACCGCCCCCGACGAGGCCTTCGGGTACGGGGACCCGCGCGGCCGCCCCGAACTGCGCGCCGCGCTCGCCGAGTACCTGGCCCGCGCGCGGGGCGTGCACGCCCGGCCCGAACGGATCGTGGTCTGCGCGGGGTTCGCGCACGGCCTGACGCTGCTCGGGCAGGTGCTGCGGGACCGGGGGGTGCGGGCCGCGGCCGTGGAGCCGTACGGCCTGGGGCTGCACGCCGACGTGCTGGCCCGCGCGGGCCTGGACACCCCGGCCCTACTCCTGGACGAACGGGGCACGAGGGTCGAGGAGTTGCCGTCCCTCGCGGGCTGCGGGGCGGTCCTCATGACGGCGGCGCACCAGTTCCCGCTCGGCGGGGCGCTGCCCCCGGACCGGCGGGCGGCCGTCGTGGACTGGGCGCGGGCCTCGGGCGGCCTGGTCCTGGAGGACGACTACGACGGGGAGTTCCGCTACGACCGGCAGCCGGTGGGGGCGCTCCAGGGCCTCGACCCGGAGCGGGTCGTGTACCTCGGCACCGCGAGCAAGTCCCTCGCCCCCGGCCTGCGCCTGGCCTGGGCGGTCCTGCCGGAGGGCCTGGCGGACGAGGTGGCGGCGGCGAAGGGCACCGTGCACGGGGCGTCGAGCGCGCCGGACCAGCTGGCGTTCGCGGAGTTCCTGCGCTCGGGGGCGTACGACCGTCACGTACGGGCGATGCGGCTGCGCTACCGGCGACGGCGCGACCAGCTCGTGGCGGCGGTGGCCGCGCACGCGCCGGCGACCCGGGTCGGCGGCATCGCGGCGGGCCTGCACGCCGTCCTGACCCTCCCCCCGGGCACCGAACGCCCGACCCTGCGGGCCGCCGCCCGCCACGGCCTCGCCGTCCAGGGCGTCTCCCACTACCGCCGCCCCACCGCGGCCCCGTCCCCGGACGCCCTCGTCGTCGGCTACGCCACCCCGTCGGACAGCGCGTGGCCGGGCGCGCTGGAGGCGCTGTGCGGGGTGCTGCCGTGAGGCGCGCCCGCGCTGCTCCGCCGACGGTGAACTCCGGTCCGACGCCCACACCGAACTGGGGTACGTCGCGCTGGCCTTCGACCTCCACGGCGGACGCCGTGTGAGCGACCCCGAGGAGATGCTGGCCCGTTGCCTGCCGCTGCTCGCCGACCCCGACCGGATGCGGGGCATCGGCCACGCGGCGCTCGACGTGCTGCGCGCCGAACCGCGGATCGAACCCGACCGGATCGCCGCCATCGGCTACGGGACCGGGGACGCGATCGCGCTGGAACTCGGGCGCGACGGCGTCGACCTGCTCGCCGAGTGCCTGCCCGTGACGGAGTGATCCGGTCCGGTCCGCACGGGCTCAAGGCCGTCGGGTGCGGTGTTCGGTGAGGACTTCCCGGGCCGCCCGTACGAGGTGGGCGTTGTCCGTCGCGGGGGAGCCGTCCGGCAGGGTCAGGGTGTCCTCCAGGCCGATCCTGGTGGCCAGGCCCAGGGTGGTCGCCGCGTGCAGTACGGGCCAGGCGCCGCCGTCCTCGCCGTGCAGCAGCAGGGGTGCCGGGGGGTCGTCGCCCAGTTCCCGCAGCAGGGCCGTGGCGGTGGCCGTCGCCGTGGTCGGGTCGGTGTCGGTCACCTCGGCCAGGACCCGCAGCACCCGGTGGGCCGACGGCCAGGCGCGGAACCGGCGGGCGCCGTCGGTGCCCGACCAGACGCCGGCCTCGACGCCGATCCCACGCTCCAGCAGCGCGTCCGCCACCGCCTCGGCGCCCTCCTCGTGCCAGTTCACCGAGGCGTGGTCGGGCAGCACCGTCCAGGACCGGATCAGCCCGACCCGCTCCTGCGGGTCCGGCGCCGCCCAGGCCCCGGTGGTGACCCCGACCCGTACCCCCTCCGGTACGGCGGCCCGCACCGCGCCCACCGCCTCGCCGACCGCCCCGGGCCCCAGCGAGTCGCGGCCGTCGGCCCCTCGGGGGTGGAGGTGCACGTCCTCCGCCCCGGCCTCCACCGCCCGTACCGCCTCGGCCGCCAACTCGGCCGGACTCACCGGGATGTGACGGCCCTCGTCCCGACTCCGCACTCCGTTCAGGCACACCTGCAGCATGCGTCGAACTCTGCCAGACACCGTCGGCGCCCTCCACGGGGCGTGCGGCCCGGAGAAGTGGGCGCTGACGCCGTACGGGGCTACGGTGTACGGGCGTTCGGCCGGGAGGCGTCGTGCGAAGGATGCGGAGTGGTGGCGGTGAGCCGTGTCGGGCGGTGGCTGGTGGTGGGGGCGGTGCTGCTCGGCGTCGCCGGTGCCGTCGCCACCGAGATGCTCGAAGGCAGCACCCGGCCGGGGCCTCCCCTCGTCTGGGAATCCGTTACGACGCCCGCTCCCTGCGATCCGTCGGCGCTTCCCGGCACCGACGGACGGCCCGCCGACTTCGCCGCCGAGGCTGAGCCGGGGTCCGGGTCGGAGTCCGATCCGTGCGTGGCGGATTGAGGCCGCGGGCCTGAGGGGGGCCGTGCCCGCACATCCCCGGCGCGCCGGAGTCCGTCAGCGCACCCCGTCCCCGCACTCCGCCCGGAACAGGACCGCCCCCGGCGGCAGTTCGTCCGGGTGTCGGGCGGGTATCCGCAGGCACGCCTCGGGGGAGGCGTCCTCGGGCGGGTACTCCAGGGTGAGGCCGTTCAGTACGGTGACGTCCCCGTCGTGGTGCAGCTCCGCCGGCCGCGCGCCCTCGGGGAAGCGGCCGGCCAGGACGCCGAAGGCCACCGTGCCGTCGCCGTCGGCGACGCGCTCGCGGATCTCGAAGCGCCAGTGCGCGGCCGCGTCGGCCGGCAGCGACCTGCCCCTCCCGCCCAGGCCGGTGAGGAAGTCGGCGTGGGCGCGCAGATGGTGGGCGAGGGCGCAGCAGAGCCGCGTCGCGGTGCCGTCGGGTGCCGCCACCCGCTCGTACCCGGCGTGCGGGCGGAACCGCAGGGCCTCGTCGAGCAGCCCGAGCGCGGTGTCCCTCGCCGCCGGACGGCCCCGCCGGGCGATGTCCAGGAGCAGCGGGGCGGCGATCGCGGCCGCCGGGAACACCGAGCCGCTGTGGTCGTGGACGATCCCGCCGCAGCCGAGCAGCGCCCCGGCCTCCGCCGCCCGCACCAGGCTCGACGCCTCGGTGAGGATCCGCAGGCCGGGGGCGACGCGGTCCGGCTCGTACCATCCGGGAGGGCCCGGCACCGCGCCCCAGTCCACCGCTTCGATCTGCTCCAGCACGGTCGGATCCTCGCACGCGGCCGCTCCCCGTCCGGCTACCCGGGCTGATGCGAGCGCCCCGCCCCCGGCTCCGGCGCCTCCCCGAACCGCGCCAGCGTCAAGGACCCCGCCACCGCCACCGCGAAGCCGGTGACCGCGAGCCAGCCGAGGCCCGGGCGGGTGGTGTCCCCGAGCCAGGCCACCCCGACCGCCGCCGGGCCGATCGTCTCGCCGAGCACCATCCCCGCCGTCGCCGTAGTCACCGAGCCCCGCTGGAGCGCCGACGTCAGGAGCAGGAACGCCGCCCCGCCGCCCGTCAGCAGGGCGTACAGGGCCGGGTCCGTCAGGTCCACCCCGTCGAGCAGGCGGACCGCGACCTCCACCACCCCGAAGCCGAAGCCCGCGCCCAGGCCGAGGACGAGCGCGCGCGGGCGCTCCGGCAGCCGGCCGGCCGCCGCGCCGAGCAGCAGGATCCCGCCCACGACGGCCAGGAGCGCCCAGTCCAGGGCCGCCGGGCCCGTCCGGTGGCCCTCCCTGCCCGAGGCGAGGGCCAGCATCGCGAGCCCCGCGCAGACCACCGCCACCGCCGTCCGCTCCACCCGGCTCAGCCGCACCCGCAGCACCCGCGAGGCGACCACCGCCGTCACCGCCAGGCTCGCCGCGAGGGCCGCGCCCACCACGTAGACGGGCAGCGTCCGCAGGGCCACGACCTGGAGGACGAACCCCAGCCCGTCCAGGCAGAGACCGGCGAGATAGCGCCACTGCCGCACCGCCCGCCACAGCAGCGCGACGTCCACCCCGCCGCCCGTGCCCGGCTCCGAAGCGCGGGCCGCCACCGCCTGGAGGACGGAGGCCGTGCCGTAGCAGATGGCTGAAGCAAACGCACAAATCATCCCGAGGAGCACGAAATGACTCTAGGTCCTGCGACCGGAAAGCACCGGCCTAGACTGGCGGTCGCGGCATGTGTGACCGTGGGGTGCGCGGCCGCGAGGATCGCGACCGCGAAGGGGGAGGATGACAGGCATGCGGAGGCTGAGGTCGAGCACGGTGGTGCTCGGCGGGATGGGCGTCCTGGCGGCGACGATCACGGCGTGCGGTTCCGAACCGGACAAGCGGTGCGTGGACCCGCTGACCCGGGAGCAGCTGCCCCGTTACGAGTGCGACGGCAAAAGCAGCGGCAGCGGCACCAGCGGGAGCGGGACCACCGTCGCCACTCCCCGGGGCTCCTACTACTACGGCGGTTCCGTCAGCGACAACAAGGTGAGCGGCGGCAGCTTCAACAAGACCGCCGTCGACAGCGGCGGCTTCGGCTGCTCCCGCACCGGCGGCGGCTGAGGCGGGCCGGAGGCATGGAACGTCACACCACCGAGCCCCGCCCGGACTGGCAGCGGACGGTCGAGGAGCAGGGCGTCGTCTACCCGCTGACCCGCTACCCGGACGGCTCGCTGCGCCCGTACTGGGACGAGAGCGCGTACTACTCCTTCTCCCTGCCCGAGGTCGAGGCGCTGGAGGAGGTCGTCGAGGAGCTGCACGAGATGTCCCTCGCGGCCGCCGCGCACATCGTGGAGAAGGAACGTTTCGCGGAGCTCGGCGTCACCGACCCCCGGCTGGCCGGCCTGATCGCCGAGTCCTGGCGGCGACGCGACGAACTCCCCTCCGTGTACGGGCGGTTCGACCTCCACTACGACGGCACCGGGCCGGCCAGGATGCTGGAGTACAACGCCGACACGCCGACCTCCCTCGTGGAGGCCGCGAGCGCCCAGTGGTTCTGGATGGAGGAGCGGTTCCCCGGCGCCGACCAGTGGAACTCCCTCCACGAACGCCTCGTGGAGGCCTGGCGGAGCCAGGCCCACCTGCTGCCGCCCGGCCCCGTCCACTTCGCGCACTCGGAGGGCGACGAGCTCGGCGAGGACCTGATGACGGTCGCGTACCTGCGCGAGACCGCCCAGCAGGCCGGTCTGGAGACCGAGGCGCTCTCCGTCGAGCAGATCGGCTGGGACCGGCTCTCGGGCCGCTTCGTCGACGACCGGCTCCGCTTCCTCCGCAGCTGCTTCAAGCTCTACCCGTGGGAGTGGCTGACCACCGACCGCTTCGGCCCGCACGTCCTGGACACCCTCGACAACGGCGGCGGCACCGGCACCACCTGCTGGATCGAGCCCGCCTGGAAGATGCTGCTCTCCAACAAGGCGCTGCTCGCGATCCTGTGGGAGCTGTACCCGGGCCACCCCAACCTGCTGCCCGCCTACCTCGACGGGCCGCGCGAACTCGCCGCCACCACCGGCTGGGCCGCCAAACCGCTGCTCGGCCGCGAGGGCGAGGGCGTCACCCTGCACGAGGCCGGTACGGAGCCCTTCGTGCGGGACGGGGAGCCCTGCTGCTACCAGGGCCTCGCCCCGCTGCCCGACTTCGACGGCAACCGGGTGGTCCTCGGCGCGTGGGTCGTCCAGGACGAGGCGGCGGGCCTCGGCATCCGGGAGTCGGCGGGGCTCGTCACCGACGAGTACGCCCGCTTCCTGCCGCACGTGATCCTCTGACCGTCCCGCCGCGGGCTATTCGGGGACGTACTCCCTGAGCGGGGCGGGCCTCAGGCCCGCCTTCCCGGCCAGGTCCAGGGCCCGCTCCAGGTCCTGTTCCAGGGTCTCGTTGAAGTGCAGCAGGATGATGTCGCCGGCCTTGAGCTCCGGGGTCGGCGGGGCCCACTGGCCCCAGGTGGTGAGGTCGTGCGTCCAGGTCACCACGGCCTTCGCGCCGCAGGCGCGGGCGGCGGTCAGGGTGGTCGCGTCGTACGTGCCGTACGGCGGGCGCAGCAGCCGGGGCCCGTCGCCGAACCGGGCGAGGTGCTGGTCCCGGGCCCCGCAGAACTCCGCCTCCTGCCCGGCCGCGTCGAGCGTGGTCAGGTCCGGGTGGTTGACGGTGTGGTTCTCGACCCGGGAGGGGCCGTGGTCGAGCAGGGTGCGGAAGTACTCGGCGTCGTACGAGTACGCGCCGGGCAGCAGGAACAGCGAGGCGGGCACCCGCCGTTCGAGCAGCAGCTTCGCGGCGGCGGGGTCGTGGAACCAGCCGTCGTCGATGGTGATGAAGACGACCGGGTCGGTGGTCTCGACGTGTGAGACCACCGGGACGGGGGCGGGCCGGGCCGTCTCGGGGGCGGCCTGCGCGGGTCCCGTGACCGTGCCGACGAGCGCGAGCGGGACGAGGGCGGCGAGCGCGGCACGCACGGCGTGGCGCGAGCGGGGTCTCGGCATGGCCGCATCATTGGCCTAGACCAACTGTCGTGTCAATGGTCCGCGTTGGCCCGAACCGATGCCCCGCCCCCGCCGCCCCTTCCGGAACGGACCCGTCCCGAACCCCCTCAGCCCGCCAGCACCCCCCGCAACTGCTCGAGCCCCCAGTCCAGGTCCTCCTTCGAGATGACCAGCGGCGGGGCGATCCGGATCGTCGAGCCGTGGGTGTCCTTCACCAGGACGCCCCGGTCGAGCAGCCGCTCCGAGATCTCCCGGCCCGTGCCCTTCGACGGGGCGATGTCCACGCCCGCCCACAGCCCGCGCCCCCGCACCGCCTCCACCGCGCCGCCGCCCACCAGCAGCCCCAGCTCCGCGTGGAGGTGGTCGCCCAGCTCCGCCGCCCGCTCCTGGTACTCGCCCGTCCGCAGCATCGCGACCACCTCCAGGGCCACCGCGCACGCCAGCGGGTTCCCGCCGAAGGTCGAGCCGTGCTCGCCCGGCCGGAAGACCCCGAGCACGTCCCGGTCGGCCACCACCGCCGACACCGGCACCACCCCGCCGCCCAGCGCCTTCCCGAGCAGGTACACGTCCGGCACCACGCCCTCGTGGTCGCACGCGAACGTCCTCCCCGTACGCCCGAGGCCCGACTGGATCTCGTCCGCCACGAACAGCACGTTCCGCCGCCGGGTCAGCTCCCGCACCCCCGGCAGGTAGCCGGCCGGCGGCACCAGGACCCCCGCCTCGCCCTGGATCGGCTCCAGGAGCACCGCCACCGTGTTCTCCGTGACCGCCGCCTCCAGGGCCGTCAGGTCCCCGTACGGCACGATCTCGAACCCCGGCGTGTACGGCCCGAAGTGATCCCGCGCCTCGTGGTCCGTGGAGAAGCTCACGACCGTCGTCGTCCGGCCGTGGAAGTTGTTCGCCGCCACCACGATCTTCGCGTGCCCGTCCGGCACGCCCTTCACCTCGTACCCCCACTTCCGGGCCGTCTTGACGGCCGTCTCCACCGCCTCCGCCCCCGTGTTCATCGGCAGCACCGCCTCCTTGCCGCACAGCTCCGCGAGCCGCGCGCAGAAGTCGGCGAACCGGTCGTGGTGGAAGGCCCGCGAGGTCAGCGTCACCCGCTCCAGCTGGGCCTTCGCCGCGTCGATCAGACGCCGGTTGCCGTGCCCGAAGTTGAGCGCCGAGTACCCGGCGAGCAGATCGAGGTACCGGCGCCCCTCGACGTCGGTCATCCAGGCGCCGTCCGCCGAGGCGACGACGACCGGAAGGGGGTGGTAGTTGTGGGCGCTGTGCGCCTCCGCGGAGGCGATGGCGTCTTCTGTCCTCGACACGGGATCTCCGTTCGTCCTGCGGCCCGGGGTGGATGTGCCCCCTTTCCCTATCGTCGCTCGCGCACCGGACGGGGAAACCTCCGACACGGCACGCCCGCCGGGCCGCTACTCTGACGGCACGCACGGCGACTGGCGTACGGGGAAGCGACCCCGGGGGAGCCGTGCGCGGCAGACCGCACGAGGCGCCGCCCGCCTGGGCGTCCCGGGACCGACGTCCCGCGCGGCGCCGCGACCTCCTCGCCGTGCCCCGGGACACCGACCACGCCCGGAGGACACCACCGTGACCACCACCGCAGCCACGGACATCGCAGCCACCCACCCCGCCCTCTCCGCCGCCGACCCCGAACTCGCCGCCCTCGTCGGCGCCGAGGAACGGCTCCAGGCCGACACCCTGCGCCTCATCCCCAGCGAGAACTACGTCTCCGCCGCCGTCCTCGAAGCCTCCGGCACCGTCCTCCAGAACAAGTACAGCGAGGGCTACCCCGGCCGCCGCTACTACGAGGGCCAGCAGAACGTCGACCGGGTCGAGGCCCTCGCCGTCGCGCGCGCCAAGGCCCTCTTCGGCGCCGACCACGCCAACGTCCAGCCGTACTCCGGCTCCCCTGCCAACCTCGCCGTCTACCTCGCCTTCGCCGAGCCCGGCGACGCCGTCATGGGCATGGCCCTGCCCATGGGCGGCCACCTCACCCACGGCTGGGGCGTCTCCGCCACCGGCTCGTGGTTCCGGGGCGTCCAGTACGGCGTGCGCCGGGACACCGGGCTCGTCGACCTCGACGAGGTCCGCGACCTGGCCCTGAAGGAGCGCCCGAAGGTGATCTTCTGCGGCGGCACCGCCCTGCCCCGCACCGTCGACTTCGCCGCCTTCGGGGAGATCGCCCGCGAGGCCGGCGCCGTCCTCGTCGCCGACGTCGCCCACGTCGCGGGCCTGATCGCGGGCGGCGCCCACCCGTCCCCGGCCGGGCACGTGGACGTGATCTCCACGACCACCCACAAGACCCTGCGCGGCCCGCGCGGCGCCATGCTCCTGTCCCGCGAGGAGCACGCCAGGGCCCTCGACCGGGCCGTCTTCCCCGGCCTCCAGGGCGGCCCGCACAACCAGACCACCGCCGCCATCGCCGTCGCCCTGCGCGAGGCCGCCCAGCCCTCCTTCCGCACCTACGCCCACGCCGTCGTCGCCAACGCGAAGGCCCTAGCCGAGGCCCTCCTCGCCCGCGGCTTCGACCTGGTCTCCGGCGGCACCGACAACCACCTGATCCTGATGGACCTCACCTCCCGGCAGGTCCCCGGCAAGACCGCCGCCAAGGCCCTCGACCGGGCCGGGATCGTCGTCAACCACAACACCGTCCCCTACGACCCCCGGAAGCCCTTCGACCCCTCCGGCATCCGCATCGGCACCCCCGCCCTCACCTCCCGCGGCCTCGGCACCGCGCACATGCCGCGGGTCGCGGACTGGATCGACCGGGGCGTCACGGCCGCCGGCCGGGGCGACGAGGACGCCCTCGCCGCGATCCGCGCCGAGGTCGCCGACCTGATGGCCGCCTTCCCGGCCCCGGGCCTGCCCGTCTGACCCGACCGTCACCGAACGGGGGCGCGGACCGGCGCGCGCACTGTGTTCCTGGTCTCATCCACCACGGGCCACGGCCGCCGCGACCGGAACCGCGCCCCCGCGCGCGTACCACTGACGGACCGGTCGGGCGGGGACCGGTCCCGCACCTGAGAGAATGATGTGCATGGCCTTCGACAGTCCCCGTGTGCTCTCCGGAATCCAGCCCACCGCCGGCTCGTTCCACCTCGGCAACTACCTCGGCGCCGTCCGCCAGTGGGTCGCCCTCCAGGAGAGCCACGACGCCTTCTACATGGTCGTGGACCTGCACGCGATCACGGTCCCGCAGGACCCGGCCGAGCTGCGCGCCAACACCCGGCTCGCCGCCGCCCAGCTGCTCGCCGCCGGCCTCGACCCGGACCGCTGCACCCTCTTCGTCCAGAGCCACGTCCCCGAGCACACCCAGCTCGGCTGGGTCATGAACTGCCTCACCGGCTTCGGCGAGGCCTCCCGCATGACCCAGTTCAAGGACAAGTCCGCCAAGCAGGGTGCCGACCGCGCCACCGTCGGCCTCTTCACGTACCCGATCCTCCAGGTCGCCGACATCCTGCTCTACCAGGCGAACGAGGTCCCGGTCGGCGAGGACCAGCGCCAGCACATCGAGCTGACCCGCGACCTCGCGGAGCGGTTCAACGGGCGCTTCGGCGACACCTTCACCATCCCCTCGCCGTACATCCTGAAGGAGACGGCGAAGATCTACGACCTCCAGGACCCCTCGGTCAAGATGAGCAAGTCGGCGTCCACGCCGAAGGGCCTCATCAACCTCCTGGACGACCCGAAGGTCACCGCGAAGAAGGTCAAGAGCGCCGTCACCGACACCGACACGGTGATCCGCTTCGACCCGGAGAACAAGGCCGGCGTCTCCAACCTCCTCAGCATCCTGTCCACCCTCACCGGGAAGAGCGTCCCGGAGCTGGAGGAGGACTACGAGGGCAAGATGTACGGCGCGCTCAAGACGGACCTCGCCGAGGTGATGGTGGACTTCGTCACGCCGTTCCGGACCCGCACCCAGGAATACCTGGACGACCCGGAGACGCTGGACTCGGTCCTGGCCAAGGGCGCGGAGAAGGCCCGCGCGGTCGCCGCCGAGACCCTGGCGCAGACGTACGAGCGGATGGGCTTCCTGCCCGCCAAGCACTGAGCCATAGGACCCTGGCCACGAGGGTGGTGCAGGCCGCACACTGGCGGCTGCACCACCCGCGTGCCACCCGCGCACGCGACGCACCGACACGCACCGGCACGCACCGAGAACGACGGAGGAGAACGACGTGGGGACCGTAACGCTCGGCGTTTCGATCGCGGTCCCGGAGCCCTACGGCAGCCTGCTCCAGGAGCGGCGCGCCGGCTTCGGGGACCAGGCCGCGCACGGCATCCCCACCCACGTCACCCTCGTCCCGCCGACCGAGGTCCCCCGCGAGCGGCTGCCGGAGATCGAGGCCCACCTCGCGCACGTGGCCACCGGCTACCAGCCCTTCCCCGTGCGCCTCAAGGGCACCGGCACCTTCCGGCCGCTCTCCCCGGTGGTCTACGTGAAGCTGGCGGAGGGCGTCGCCCCCTGCGACCGGCTCCAGCAGCGGATCAGGGACGAGGCCGGGCCGCTCGTGCGCGAGCTCCAGTTCCCGTACCACCCGCACGTCACCGTGGCGCACGGCATCTCCGAGGAGGGGATGGACCGGGCGTACGAGGAGCTCGCCGGCTACGAGGCGGCCTGGACCTGCCGCTCCTTCGCGCTGTACGAGCAGGGCGCGGACCAGGTGTGGCGCAAGCTGTACGACTACGAGTTCGGCAGCGGCCATCCGACCCCCGCCGTCCCGGCCCAGGGCGGCAGCCCCGTCGACACGCCGACGCCGAGCGCCTGAGCCCGGGGCGGGCGTCTCACACCGGCAGCCGCCGGTACAGCGGCCTCGGCACGTGCCGCACCGCCGCCGTCACCATCCGCAGCGCCCCCGGCACCCACACCGTCTCCGAGCGGCGCCGCAGCCCCCGCTCGATCGCGCCCGCGACCTCCTCCGGAGTGGTCGCGAACGGCTCCTCCGGACGCCCCTCCGTCGCCCGCGAGCGCACGAACCCGGGCCGCACCACCATCACGTGCACCCTGGTGCCGTACAGCGCGTCCCCGAGCCCCTGGGCGAAGACGTCCAGGCCCGCCTTCGAGGAGCCGTAGATGAAGTCGGCGCGGCGGGCCCGCTCGGCCGCCACCGAGGAGAGCACCACCAGCGAGCCGTGCCCCTGCGCCTGGAGCGCGCCCGCGCACACCAGGCCCGCCGAGACGGCGCCGGTGTAGTTCGTCCCGGCGACCCGGGCGGCGGCGACCGGGTCGGACTCGTCGCGCGCCTGGTCGCCGAGGACCCCGAAGGCGAGCAGCACCACGTCCACGTCGCCCGCCGCGAAGACCGCCCCGAGCCGCTCCTCGTGCGACCCGGGGTCGAGCGCGTCGAAGGCGACCGTCCGCACCTCGGCCCCCAGCGTCCGCAGCGAGGCGGCGGAGGCGTCGAGGGCGGGGGAGGGGCGGCCGGCCAGGTGGACCATACGGGTGCGCCGGGCGATCGTCCGGCGGGCCGTGGCGAGCCCGATCGCGGAGGTGCCGCCGAGGACGAGCAGGGACTGCGGTGCGCCGAAGGCGTCTTTCATGGCGACTCCTGGAAGGCTCAGAGACCGAGACGGCGGGAGAGGTCCGAGACGAGCACGGACCCGGGATCGAGCGCGGCCCGCAGCGCCCGGAACTCGTCCAGCCGCGGGTACATCGCGGCCAGGACCTCCGGCCGCACCCGCGCGTCCCCGGCCAGGTGCACCCGGCCGCCCGCCTCCGCGACCTCCTCGTCGAGCGCGTCGAGGAAGGCCCCGAGCCCGGGGAGCCCGGTCGGCAGGCCGAGGGACAGGGACCAGCCGGGCAGCGCGAAGGAGAGCGGCCCGGGACCGCCCGGACCGAACCGCTGGAGGACGGCGGGCAGCACGGGCCAGCGCCGCCCCGCGATCCGCCGCACGATCCCCCGCAGCACCTCCTCCCGCCCGCACGGCAGGACGAAGCGGTACGGGACGGAGCCCCCGGGCCCGTACAGCCGGTTCCAGTGCGGGACGGCGTCGAGCGGGTGGAAGAAGCCGGACAGCGGCCGGAGCCGGCCGGTGGCGGCGCGGGGCGACGCCCGGTACCAGAGCGCGTTGAAGAGCCCGGCCGGGGTGCCGCCGAGCAGCCCGCCGGGGACGTACGGCGGCGCGGCGGGCAGCCGGGCGGGCCGGAAGGCGAGCGGCGCCCGGCGGGCCGGGTGGCGGCGGGGCAGCGCGTCGTACGGGGCGGGGTCGCCGCGCGTGAGGACGGCGCGGCCGGTGGCGGCGCCCCGGGCGAGCAGGTCGACCCGGGCGGTGGAGTACGCGTACCGGTGGTCGCCCCCGGCGAGCCGGGCGAGGAGGTCGTCCAGGTCGCGGGCCCGCTCGGTGTCCACGCGCACCAGGGAGGTCTCGACGGCCGGCAGCCGCAGGACGGCGGAGAGGATCACGCCGGTCAGGCCCATGCCGCCGGTGGTGGCGTCGAAGAGCGGGGTGCCGGGCCGGACGGTCCTGATCTCCCCGTCGGGGGTGAGGAGTTCGAGCGAGACCACGTGCCGGCCGAAGGAGCCGGCGACGTGCTGGTTCCCGCCGTGGACGTCGGCGGCGACCGCGCCGCCGACCGTCACGTACCGGGTGGCGGGCACGACCGGGACGAACCGGCCGAGCGGCAGCAGCACCTCCATCAGCCGGTGCAGGCTGACGCCCGCCTCGCAGTCCACGAGCCCGGCGCGCGCGTCGACGGCGCGGATCCGGTCGAGGCCGGTCATGTCGAGGACGGTGCCGCCGGCGTTCTGGGCGGCGTCGCCGTGGGCGCGCCCGAGACCGCGGGCGATCGCGCCCCGGGGGCCGGGGGCGCGCAGGGCGGCGGCCGCCTCGGCGGGACCGCGGGGCCGGTACACGCGCGCGAGGGTGGGGGCGGTGCGGCCCCAGCCGGTGAGGGCTTCGCAGTCGTCGTCCGGGACACGGGTCTCGACAGCCATGGAGCCGACCGTATAGGCGTCAATGTCACTTATGTCGGTATTGGACCGTCTTGCTTGGCGGTTCGTCGAAAGGGGTGACGATCCGACAGGAGGAAGGTCGGAAGAGCATCCCGACACCCGGGGCCATGTCGCTCGCGCATGCACCGGCCCGATGGGAGGATTCTCGTACTCCGGTCACCCGCGCAGCGCACGCATCGAGGGGTACACGCACGACATGGACTGGCTGACCAAGCTCCCCGTCATCGGCCCCTGGGTCGTCCGCCTCATGCGCACCCACGCATGGCGCGCGTACGAGACCCTGGACCGGGCCCACTGGACGCGACTCGCGGCGGCCATCACCTTCCTCTCCTTCCTCGCCCTCTTCCCGCTCATCACCGTCGCCGCCGCGGTCGGCGCCGCGCTCCTCAGCGACGAACAGCTCGACCGGATCGAGGAGAAGATCGGCGAGCAGGTCCCCGGCATCTCCGACCAGCTGAACATCGGCGGACTGGTCGACAACGCCGGCACCGTCGGGATCGTGGCCGGCGCCCTGCTCCTCTTCACCGGCATCAGCTGGATCGGCTCCATGCGGGAATGCCTGCGCGCGGTGTGGGGCCTGGACGACGTCGAGGGCAACCCGGTCCTGCTCAAGGGCAAGGACGCGCTGATCCTCGTCGGCCTCGGCGGCGTCGCCCTCGCCTCGCTCGCCGCCTCCTGGCTCGGCTCCACCGCCGTCGGCTGGAGCGCCGAACAGGTCGGCGTCTCCGAGGGCGGGGCGGGCGGAGTCCTGCTCCAGACCGCCGCCGTCCTCGTCGGCGTCGTCGCCGACTTCCTGATCCTGCTGTACGTCCTGACCCTGCTGCCCGGCGTCGAACCGCCCCGCCGGGACCTGGTGGTGGCCTCGCTGATGGGCGCGGTCGGCTTCGAACTCCTCAAGCTGCTTCTCGGCGGCTACATGAAGGGGGTCGCGGCGAAGTCGATGTACGGGGCGTTCGGCGTCCCCGTCGCCCTGCTCCTCTGGATCAACCTCACCGCGAA
This sequence comes from Streptomyces cinereoruber, assembly GCF_009299385.1. Classification (NCBI taxonomy): domain Bacteria; kingdom Bacillati; phylum Actinomycetota; class Actinomycetes; order Kitasatosporales; family Streptomycetaceae; genus Streptomyces; species Streptomyces cinereoruber. The sequence continues at coordinate 4,695,063 of NZ_CP023693.1, forward strand.
ACTGCTGCTGTTCTGCGCGGCGTGGACGGCGGCGGCCGCGGCGGCGTCCGAGCCTCGGGAGGAGGCGGCGGGGGAGCCGAACGAGACTAGCGACCCGGCTCCTGCTTCGGCTCCGCCTCCGGACCCGGCTCAGGGTCCGGCCCCTGCCCCCGGCCGCGGAGACGTGCCGCCGTCACGGCCGACGGCCAGCGGCGGTTGACCAGGAACACGGCGCCGGCGAGGAGCACGAGGACCCCGCCCGCCACGGCCAGCGCGGTGCCGACCCCGCCGGTCCTCCCGGCCGCGACCGCCTGGACGGGCTGCGCGGGGGCGTTCCCGCCGCCCGCCGACTCCGCCGCGCCGACGGGCGTGGGCGACTTCGTACGGGCCGAGAGCGGCGGCACCAGCTCGCCCACCGGCTCCACCTTCCCGAGCGACGCGAAGCCCCAGTCGAACAGCCGGGCGGTCTCCCGGTAGACCGCGTGCTGCTCCTTCGAGGAGGGGTTCATCACGGTGACGAGCAGGACCCGGCCGTTCCGCTCGGCGACTCCGGTGAAGGTCGCGCCCGCGTGCGTGGTGTTGCCGTTCTTGACCCCGGCGATGCCCTGGTACGGCGGAACGCCGAAGTCGCCGGTGAGCAGGCGGTTGGTGTTCTGGATCTCGAAGGTCCCGCGCTTCTTCTCGCCGGGCTTCTGTATGCCGGGGAAGGCGGCGCGGACCGTGGCGGCGTACTCGCGGAAGTCCGGCTTCGTCATGCCGCTGCGGGCGATGAGGGTGAGGTCGTACGCGGAGGAGACCTGGCCCGGGGCGTCGTAGCCGTCCGGAGTGACCACCTTGGTGTCGAGCGCCTGGAGCTCGACCGCCTGGGCGTTCATGTCCTGCACGGTCTGCTGGAGGCCGTTGTTCATCTGGGTCAGGACGTGCACGGCGTCATTGCCGGAGCGCAGGAAGACGCCGAGCCACAGGTCGTGGACGCTGTAGGTCTGCTTCTCCTTGACGCCGACCAGGCTGGAGCCCTCGCCTATGCCCGCCAGGTCCTGGCTGGTGACCAGGTGGTTCCGCGTCTTGGGGAACTTCGGCAGCAGGGTGTCCGCGAAGAGCATCTTCAGGGTGGAGGCGGGGGCGAGCGGCCAGTGCGCGTTGTGCGCGGCGAGCACCTGGCCGCTCTCCGCGTCCGCGACGATCCAGGACCGGGCCGACAGCTCCTTGGGCAGCACGGGCGCCCCGGCCTTGAGCCGCACCTGCGTACCGGGCCTGCCGAGCAGCGCACCGCCGACCTCGGACATGACGGCGGGAGGCTTGGGCTGCGTGTCCTGGACGACCTTCTCGTCCTTCCCGTCCGCGTGGGCCGGCGGCGCGGCGAGGGCGAGCGGAAGGAACACAGCAGCGGCGACCGCCCAGGCGGTCTTCTTCGAAGCAGACACGGTCGTGAACGTACAGGTACGGAACAGGGACCCGAACCCCGGCAGGCCGTTCGAACCCACCCGTCCACCCGGACGCGGGGGCCGGGGGGCCGACGGTGATACTGGGGCCATGAAGCTCAGCCGTCGCGTCTCCTGGTTCCTGCTCGCGTTCGGGGTGTGGAGTTGGTTCATCTGGATCACCTTCGTCAAGAACCTCTGGAACGACGGGAGCGGCCTCGCCTTCGACGACGCGGGCGACCCGACGGCCTACTTCTGGGTTCATCTGCTGCTTGCCGTCACGTCCTTTGTCCTGGGGACGGTGATCGGCGTCCTCGGGTTGCGCGGGGTGCGCGCCGCGCGCCGCACCGGCGCCTAGAAGAAGTAAGGAGTTCCGGGGCGTGGTCGTCTTCCTGCTGGTCCTGGTCGTGGTCCTCGCGCTGCTCGGCGGCGTCCACTGGTACGTGTGGCGGCGGCTCGTCCGGGACGTGACGGCGCCCGGGGGGCTGCCGCGCCGGATCGGCACGGCCGCCGTCGTGGTCCTGCCGCTGCTCTCGCTCGGGGCCCTGGTCTCCGCCCGGGCGGGCGTGCCCTTCCCGGTCCAGCAGGTGATCGCCTGGCCGGGGCAGATGTGGCTCGCCGTCCTCCTGTACCTGGTCCTGGCCCTGGTGGTGGGCGAGGCCGTCCGCCCGCTCCTGCGCGCCTGGCTCGCCCGCCGGGCGCCCGCCGCCGCGGCCGCCCCCGCGCCCGCTCCGGCGGTCCCCGAGGCCGTACCGGTGCCGGCCGCGGCGACCGAGCCCCTGACCGAGACGGCCCCGGCCGCCCCGGACGCCGCCACCGCGACTCCGGTCGGCCCGGAAACCCCCACCGACGTCTCCCGCCGTCTCTTCGTCTCCCGGGTCGTCGGCGGCACCGCCGCCGCCGTCGCGCTCGGGACCGTCGGGTACGGGACGTACGGCGTGCTGCGCGGGCCCCGCGTCAAGCGGGTCACCGTGCCGCTCGCCAAGATCCCGCGCGCCGCGCACGGCTACCGGATCGCCGTCGTGTCCGACATCCACCTGGGCCCGATCCTGGGCCGCGCCCACACCCAGCGCATCGTGGACGCGATCAACTCGACCCAGCCCGACCTGATCGCGGTCGTCGGCGACCTGGTCGACGGCACCGTCGAGAACCTCGGCCCCGCCGCCGAGCCGCTCGCCCGGCTCCGCGCCCGCCACGGCTCCTTCTTCGTGACCGGGAACCACGAGTACTTCTCGGGCGCCGACGCCTGGGTCGACCACGTCCGCGAGCTCGGCCTGCGCCCGCTGCGCAACGAGCGCCTGGAGATAGCGGCCGGCTTCGACCTCGCCGGCGTCGATGACGTCGCGGGCGAGAGCGAGGGCCAGGGGCCCGACTTCGTCCGTGCCCTCGGCGACCGCGACCGGGCCCGCGCCGCCGTCCTCCTCGCGCACCAGCCGATCGTCGTCCACGACGCCGTGCGCCACGGCGTGGACCTCCAGCTCTCCGGCCACACCCACGGCGGCCAGCTCTGGCCCGGCAACCTCCTCGCCGAACTGGCCAACCCGACCGTCGCCGGGCTCGAACGGTACGGCGACACCCAGCTCTACGTCTCCCGGGGCGCGGGCGCCTGGGGACCCCCGGTCCGGGTCGGCGCGCCCTCCGACATCACCGTCGTCGAACTCGCCTCGAAACAGGCTTAAACGGGATTGGTCACTCCCTGCACTGAGAGTGATACATGCTGCTCATCGGCTTAAATTCTCATATCCCGGACATATACCTGTGGTGTGAAGGTTTTCTCTTCCGATTGTGAAACCCGTGTGATGGGATGACCGCATCGTGGCGTTTCGGGGGGACGCCACAGCTGGGGTGGTACCAAAAAAAGGAAGCACGGCAATGCGGTCGACGGTCCGTCTGCGGATCCTCATCACTTGTGGAGTACTGGTGGCGGCCGGAGCGGGGGGCTGGCAACTCCTGCCCTCCGACGGCGTCCGGACCGATCCGATCACCGTCGGCACCACCGACGGGGTCACTTCACTGGACCCGGCCGGCGCCTACGACGCCGGATCCTGGGCGATCTACAGCAACATCTACCAGTCGCTGCTCACCTTCAAGCCGGGCTTCACCGAGCCGGTCCCGGACGCCGCCGAGAGCTGCGGGTTCGTGGGCTCCGGGCTCACCACGTACCGGTGCACGCTCCGCGACGACCTCACCTTCTCCAACGGGCGCAAGATGACCGCCGAGGACGTCGAGTACTCCTTCGAGCGGATGCTGGGCATCAAGACGGACGTCGGTCCGCAGCCCCTCTTCCCGACCCTGAAGAGCGTCGACTCCGAGGGCCGCACCGTCACCTTCCACCTCAGCGCCAAGGACGTCACGTTCCCGCTGAAGCTGGCCACCGGCGCCGGTTCGATCGTGGACCGAGAGCGCTACCCGGACAAGGCGCTGCGCCCCGACGAGGCGGTCGACGGCTCGGGGCCGTACGTCCTCAAGGAGTACAAGCCGGGCGAGTCCGCCCTCCTGGAGCCCAACCCCAGGTACAAGGGCTCCATCACCAAGGCCGGCCGCCCGGTCCTCGTGAAGTACTACGCCAAGTCCGAGGACCTCGCCAGCGCCTGGAAGGCGAAGGACGTCCAGGTGACGCACCGGCAGCTCCCGCCGGAGTTCGTCTCCACGCTGGAGACCTCGGACGGCACCCGGGTCACCGAGGCGGAGAGCGCCGAGATCCGCAACATCAACTTCAACGTCCGGCCCGGCTCGCCCATGGCGGACAAGGCCGTGCGGCAGGCCGTCGCGGCGGTCCTCGACCGCCCGGCGATCACCACCGGCCCCCACAAGGGCACGGTCGAGCCGCTGTACTCCCTCATCCCGCAGGGCTTCGTCGGCCACAGCACCGCGTTCTACGACCTCTATCCGGAGCCGAGCGGCAAGAAGGCGGCGCAGATCCTGAAGGCGGCCGGGGTCAAGACTCCGGTGAAGTTCACCTTCGGCTTCCGCAAGGGCGACATCTACGTCGCCGAGACCGCCGAGATCGAGCGGCAGCTGGAGGAGACCGGCCTCTTCGAGGTCGAGACCGTCGAGGTCAAGTGGGAGGACTTCCAGAAGCAGTACGCGAAGGGCGACTTCGACGCGTACACCGTCGGCTGGCTCCCCGACTTCCCCGACTCCGACAGCTTCACCGCGCCGCTCGTCGGCACCGGGAACACCCTGCACAACGGGTTCTCCAGCAAGCGGATCGACTCCCTGATCGCCTCGACGCAGCGCTACAGCGACCGCTCCAAGGCGACGAACGACTTCAGGGCCATCCAGACCGAGGTCGCCACCGACGTCCCGCTCGTGCCGCTGTGGCAGAAGAAGGACTACGTCCTCTCCACGGACGCGGTCGCGGGCTCCCAGTACCTGACGGACGGCACCGGCATCTGGCGCCTGTGGGAACTGAACTGGATCTAGCCGGAACCCGTGGGGCCGTACTCGCACGAGTACGGCCCCACGGCGTTCCTACTGCTTCCAGCCCGTCCGCTTCGGCTTGCCCGAGGCCGCCATCCCGGCCGCCGTCGGCATGAAGTCGGCCAGCAGCTCGTGGGTCTCCTTGACCAGCGGGCGCAGGATCCGGAAGCGGGAGAGCGAGATCGCGCGGGCGGTGACCGGCGCGAGCCGCTCCACGAGCCGCCGGCTGTTGGCGGCCCCCTCCGACCGGTCGTACACCCAGAAGAGCACCAGGCCCATCTGCTGGAGCCACAGCAGCTGCGGCAGCGCCTCGGCCAGTTCCGGATCGACCTTCACCGAGGCCCCGGAGAGGACCCGCCGGTGCACGTCGATCGCGGCCTCGCGCGGTCCCTCCGACTCGGGCGAGAACGGGCTCAAGGGGCTGTCCGGGTCGGCGGCGTTCTTGAAGAACTGGGCGGCGAACTCGTGGTACGGCTCCGCGATGTCCAGCCAGCCGAGGTACACCCCCCGGATGCGGGCCGTCAGGTCCTTCTCGCCCCCGGCCAGGATGGGCTCGACGGCCGACTGGTGCTCCTCGGCGATCCGGTCGTAGAAGCCCTGGACCAGGTGCTCCTTGGAGGAGAAGTAGTAGTACGCGTTGCCGACGGAGACCCCGGCCTCCTGGGCGATGGCCCGCATCGTCGTCTTGTCGTAACCGCGCTCCTTGAACAGCCGGAGCGCGGTTTCGAGGATGAGCGTGCGGGTCTGCTCGCTCTTGGGGGCCTTCTTCTCTTCCTTCACGTCCTTCACGGGGCCGAGCCTAACGGGGCGGACCGGGCACTTCGCAGCGCCCGTCCCCGCAGCCGTCCGCTCCGGGGCTCCCGCCGGGGCCCTCTCCGGGCCCCTTGAGGGCCTCGCGCCACTTCGCGGCGGCCAGGACGGTCATCCGGGCGAAGGGCTGCCCGGCCGGGGTGGCCAGCCAGTGGGCCTTCGGCCGGTGCTCGGCGAGGGCCCAGAGGCAGACGATCCAGGCGGCGGTCGCCCGGTAGACCTGGCCCCGGTCCCCGACCACGGTGATCTCCCGCAGGGTGGTGGCGTGGTCGAGGTCCGGGAACCGGCGCCGGGCCTCCTGGGACCCGGCCGGCACCAGGTCGAGCGGGACGAGCTGCCGCTGCCGCAGCAGCCAGTGCCGCAGGTGCACGCAGAGCGGGCAGTCGGCGTCGTACAGCACGGTCAGGCGCCGCACGGGCGTCCGCGGGGCGGGCGCCGGCACGTACTCCGGTACGTGTTCCCCTACGGGGGCCGATACGTGTTCCGGGGCGGGGGTGCCGTGTCCGGCGGCGCCCCGGTCGGGTGCGGTCGGCACGGCGGTTCAGCCCTGCGGCGCGGGCGGGGCCCAGGGGCCGCCCTTGGGGGGCGCGGTCCAGCCCTGCGGGCCGACCGGCGGCACCTGCTCGCGCTCCATGACCCCGCGCCGGCGGATCTTGTTGAGCACGTACACGTTCCCGAGGTGCATCACGCCGAGGACGAGCAGCACGACCCCGAGCTTGACGGAGAGGGCCTCGAAGAGTGCCCGGGCGTCGAGGACGGCTTCGTCCTGGCTCAGGTAGAGGGCGACGAAGCCGAAGTTGACGAGGTAGAAGCCGACCACGAGGAGGTGGTTGACCGCCTCCGCGAGCTTCTCGTTCCCGTGCAGGACGTCCGCCAGGAAGATCCTTCCGTTGCGGCTGAGCGTGCGGGCGACCCAGACGGTCAGAGCCACGCTGATCAGCAGGTAGACGATGTACGCGACGACAGTGAGGTCCATGCCCCACCCTCCCTTGAACGCGTTCAAAAGCTGGTGTCCCCGACTGTAGTCCTCTTCTTGAACGTGTTCAAGGTGCTGGGGAGGAGTACGGGAGCGGTGCGGCAGGGAAAGGGATGGCCCCCGGCGCTCCGGCCGCCTAGGGTCGCGCGGGTGACGCTCTCTCATGACCTGGCCGGTACCGGCCCCTCGACCGTCGTCCTGCTGCACTCCGGGGTCTGCGACCGCCGGATGTGGGACGCGCAGTTCTCCGCGCTCGCCGAGGCGGGGCACCGTGTCGTCCGCTGCGACCTCCGTGGCTTCGGCGAGACCCCGATCGACGCCCCGCACACCCACGCGGAGGACGTCCGGGACCTGCTCGACCACCTCGGCGCCGACCGCGCCGCCGTCGTCGGCTCCTCCTTCGGCGGCGAGGTGGCCCTGGAGTTCGCCGCCCGCCACCCCGAGCGCGTCGCGGCCCTCGCGCTGCTCGGCTCCGGCATGCCCGGCATGGAGCCGAGCGCGGAGCTGCGGGCCTGGGGCGACCGCGAGCGCGACCTCCTCATCGCGGGCGACCTCGACGCCGCCGTCGAACTGAACGTCGACACCTGGCTCGGCCCCGAGGCCGGGGAGGAGGCCCGCGCCCTGGTCCGGCGGGCGCAGCGACACATCTTCGAGGTGCAGCTCCCCGTCCCCGACGAGCACGGCCCGGTCGACCCCGAGGTCGCCCGGGACGAACTCGCCCGTATCCAGGCTCCCGCCCTGGTGGCCGTCGGCGCCCACGACCTCCCCGACTTCCGGGCGGTCGCCGACGAGTTGACCCGCCTCCTGCCGGCCGCCCGCCGCCTCGACCTCGACTGGGCCGGCCACCTCCCCGCCCTGGAGCGCCCGGAGGAGACCGCCCGCCTGCTCACCGCCTTCCTGGCGGAGGCCCTGGAGCCCGCCGCTCCCTGAGCGACGGCGGAGGCCCCGGCGCCCGCCGCTCCCCGAGCGACGGCGGGGGACCGGCACCCGCTTCACCCGGACGGCGGCCAGGAGCGGGAGCTGCACCGCCGCGCGGGGAGAGGGGTGCCCGGTCCCGACGTACGATCGCCCCATGGACCCGACCCCCGCGCCCCCCGGCCCCTCGGAGCGGCGCGACTGGACCGACGGTCACGTCGCCCGCTGGCAGCCCGTCCTGCCCGGCCTCGACCCCGTGGTCGAGGGCGCGGTCACCCGGATGAAGAAGCTCTCGGTCCATCTGCGCCGGGTCAGGGAGCAGTCGCTCGTCGACTTCGACCTGGAGCGCCACGAGTTCGACACGCTCCACAGGCTGGCCGGCCGGGGCGGCAGCGCCGCCCCCTCCGAGCTGGCGCAGGACCTCGACCTGGCCCCCGCCTCCGTCTCGGGCCGCCTCGACGCGCTGGAGCAGCGCGGCTTCGTCCGGCGCGTCCGGTCGGCCGCCGACCGGCGCCGGGTCGTCGTGGAGCTCACCGCCTCCGGCCGCGAGACCTGGCACGGCGCGATGGACGTCCTCGGCCGCGAGGAGTACCGGCTCCTCGGCGTCCTCACCCCCGAGGAGCGCACCCTGCTCAACGACATGCTGCGCCGGGTGATGGTGGCGGCGGAGGCGGGCGGCGCCCCCGACGCCTGGCACCACTGAGACCGGCCCCGCGCCCGGGGCCGGTTCTCCGGACCGTCACACGCTCAGCGAGCGCGCGAAGTTCAGCTGGCCCATCACCCAGTGGATGGTGTCCGGACCCGTCGCCGGGATCATCGTCGCGTGGTGCCGGCCCCCGCTGGTCACGGTGACCTGGATGAAGCCCGTGGTCTTCTTCTCCTTCATCAGGAGGAACAGCAGACCCACCAGGCACAGCAGCGCGAAGACGATCGCGAGCACGATCCCGACCGTCGGGATCTTCTCCTCGGTCCGCGACATGTCCATCGCGTTCCACACCGCGCCCTTCAGCGGCATCGACCCGGCCGGCGTGATGATCTGGTCCCCGACGACCGTGATGTCGCCGAGCGCGAGCACCGGCGCGGCCCCGGCCGGCGCCGGCGGGAAGTGCTGCGGCACGGGCACGCCCTCGGCGAGGGTCGGCTGGTACGCCGGGGCCTGCGGGTACGCGGGGGTCTGCGGGTACCCGTACCCGGGGACCGCGTCCTGCGGATACCCGTACCCCGGCGTCCCGGGCGCGCCGCCCTGGCCCGGTGCCTGCCCGGGGCCCTGCCCAGGACCCCACTTGTACTCGCCGTCCGCGTAAGGGTTCGGCTCGCTCATCAGTCCAGTCCCCGCTCTCCACAACGACACACGTGCGCGTGCGGACGGGAAAGCCCGCCCCCGCACGCCGAGCGTACAGAAGCGGGCTCAACCGCCATGCGGTGGTTCAGAAACGACGCGTGATCAGCGCGCGCTTCACTTCCTGGATCGCCTTGGTGACCTCGATGCCGCGCGGGCAGGCGTCCGTGCAGTTGAACGTGGTGCGGCAGCGCCACACGCCGTCCTTGTCGTTCAGGATCTCCAGGCGCTGCTCACCGGCCTCGTCGCGCGAGTCGAAGATGAAGCGGTGCGCGTTGACGATCGCGGCCGGACCGAAGTACTGGCCGTCGTTCCAGAAGACCGGGCAGGACGACGTGCACGCGGCGCACAGGATGCACTTGGTGGTGTCGTCGAAGCGCTCGCGGTCCTCGGCGGACTGCAGGCGCTCGCGGGTCGGCTCGTTCCCCTTGGTGACCAGGAACGGCATGACGTCCCGGTACGCCTGGAAGAACGGCTCCATGTCCACGACCAGGTCCTTCAGGACCGTCAGGCCCTTGATGGCCTCGACCGTGATCGGCTTCTCGGGGTTGATGTCCTTGATCAGCGTCTTGCAGGCGAGCCTGTTCTTGCCGTTGATCCGCATCGCGTCCGAGCCGCAGATGCCGTGCGCGCACGACCGGCGGAAGGTCAGCGTGCCGTCGACGTCCCACTTGATCTTGTGGAGGGCGTCGAGCACGCGCTCCTTGGGGTCGATCTCGATCTGGAAGTCCTCCCAGACCGCCGCGTCCGAGATCTCGGGGTTGAAGCGGCGGATCCGCATCGTGACCGTGATGTACGGCGACGCGGCGGAGTCCTTCTCGACCTTGTCCAGTACGGGAGTAGCCATCAGTACTTACGCTCCATCGGCTGGTAGCGGGTCGTGACGACCGGCTTGTAGTCGAGACGCACGGTCTCGGAGCCGTCCTTGCCGACCTCGCGGTACGCCATCGTGTGGCGCATGAAGTTGACGTCGTCGCGGTTCGGGTAGTCCTCGCGGTAGTGACCGCCGCGGGACTCCTTGCGCGCCAGGGCCGAGACGGCCATGACCTCGGCCAGTTCGAGCAGGTTGCCCAGCTCGATGGCCTCCAGGAGGTCGGTGTTGAAGCGCTTGCCCTTGTCCTGGATGGACACGTTCTCGTAGCGCTCGCGCAGCTCGGCGATCTTCTCGACGGCCGTCTTGATGGTCTGCTCCGTGCGGAACACCATCACGTTGGCGTCCATCGTCTCCTGGAGCTCGCGGCGCAGGTCGGCGACCCGCTCGTTGCCCGTGGAGTTGCGCAGCTTCTCGATCTGCCCGACGACGAAGGCCTCGGGGTTCTCGGGCAGCTCGACGTAGTCGGCCTTGGCGGAGTACGCGGCCGCGGCGATGCCGGACCGCTTGCCGAAGACGTTGATGTCGAGCAGCGAGTTGGTGCCGAGGCGGTTGGCGCCGTGCACCGACACGCAGGCGACCTCGCCGGCCGCGTACAGGCCCGGGACGACGGTGGTGTTGTCCGAGAGGACCTCACCCTCGACGTTGGTCGGGATGCCGCCCATGGCGTAGTGCGCGGTGGGCTGGATCGGGATCGGGTCCGTGTACGGCTCGATGCCGAGGTACGTACGGGCGAACTCGGTGATGTCCGGCAGCTTGGCGTCCAGCTGCTCCGGCGGGAGGTGCGTCAGGTCCAGGTAGACGTGGTCGCCCTCGGGACCACAGCCGCGGCCCTCGCGGATCTCCGTGTAGATGGAGCGGGAGACGACGTCGCGGGACGCGAGGTCCTTCATGACGGGCGCGTACTTCTCCATGAAGCGCTCGCCGTCCTTGTTGCGCAGGATGCCGCCCTCGCCGCGGGCGCCCTCCGTGAGCAGGATGCCCATGCGCCAGATGCCCGTCGGGTGGAACTGGAAGAACTCCATGTCCTCCAGGGGCAGGCCGCGCCGGTAGCAGGCGGCCTGGCCGTCACCGGTGAGGGTGTGCGCGTTGGAGGTCACCTTGAAGAACTTGCCGGTGCCGCCGGACGCGTAGATCACGGCCTTGGCCTGGAAGATGTGGATCTCGCCGGTGGCCAGCTCGTAGGCGACGACGCCCGCGGAGTGCTTGACCCCGTCGACCTCGGTGATCAGCTGGTCGAGGACGTAGAACTCGTTGAAGAACTCCACGCCCTCCTTGACGCAGTTCTGGTACAGCGTCTGGAGGATCATGTGGCCGGTGCGGTCCGCGGCGTAGCAGGACCGGCGGACCGGGGCCTCGCCGTGGTTGCGGGAGTGGCCGCCGAAGCGGCGCTGGTCGATGGTGCCGTTCGGGGTGCGGTTGAACGGCAGGCCCATCTTCTCCAGGTCGAGGACGGCGTCGATGGCCTCCTTCGCCAGGATCTCGGCGGCGTCCTGGTCGACCAGGTAGTCACCGCCCTTGACCGTGTCGAAGGTGTGCCACTCCCAGTTGTCCTCCTCCACGTTGGCGAGCGCGGCGGCCATGCCGCCCTGCGCGGCGCCCGTGTGGGAGCGGGTGGGGTAGAGCTTGGTGAGCACGGCGGTGCGGCTGCGCTTCGTCGCCTCGATGGCGGCGCGCATGCCGGCGCCGCCGGCGCCGACGATGACGGTGTCGTACTTGTGGATCTTCATGGGTGGATTACCTCAGCCCCGTGCCTAGCGGATGTTCGGGTCGAAGGTGAAGATCACCAGCGTGCCCAGAAGGATGGTGAACACCGTGGCGGTGTACAGCAGGCCCTTGAGCCACAGGCGCGTGTTGGCCCGCTCCGCGTAGTCGTTGATGACCGTACGGAGGCCGTTGGCGCCGTGCAGCATGGCGAGCCAGAGCATCAGCAGGTCCCAGACCTGCCAGAACGGGGACGCCCAGCGGCCGGCCACGAAGGCGAAGCCGATCTTGGAGACGCCGCCGTCCAGGAAGAGCTGGATCAGCAGGTGGCCGAGGACCAGCACGACGAGGACCACGCCGGAGAGGCGCATGAAGAGCCACGCGGCCATCTCGAAGTTGCCGCGGGTCGCGCGCGGGGTCTTGCCGGTGCGCTTGCGGGGGGCCTCGATGTACGGCGCGGGGTTGTCCACGTCGTAGCCGCCGCCCTCGACGGGGCCGATCGCGGAGGTGGTGTCAGTCGACATGTCTGGCGTCAGCTCCCGAACAGTTCACGTGCGGCGTGCCCGAGGATGGGGTACAGCGAGCCCGCCATCAGCACGACCCAGATGCCCACGACGGTCCAGAGCATCTGCTTCTGGTAGCGCGGGCCCTTGGACCAGAAGTCCACGGCGATGACGCGGAGGCCGTTCAGCGCGTGGAAGAGGATGGCGGCGACGAGGCCGTACTCGAGGAGAGCGACGATCGGCGTCTTGTAGGTCGCGACGACCTCGTCGTAGGCCTCGGGGGAGACGCGGACGAGAGCGGTGTCAAGGACGTGTACGAACAGGAAGAAGAAGATGAGGACGCCGGTGACTCGATGAGCCACCCAGCTCCACATTCCTTCCCGGCCGCGGTACAGCGTTCCAGCCGGCACGGAAAAACCCTCCGGGAGCGGGGATCAGGGCCGGCCGGCTTCTCTGTCGGTCTGGCCCGGCCGGGTACGGTCCACCGGCCCCGGTCATCGTAGCGACGAGTTGTCGGTTCGCTCGCGCGGGGTCCATAGGTGTGATCAAACAGGCACGGACGGGCTATCGTACGAGCCGGAATCACCGCATTCCGGACGAACTCACGCCTCGGGGTGTCGGGTCGTGAGCCCTTCGGCCAGCCGGAGGGCCAGTCGGGCGCGGGCCAGCCGGCGCAGTTCCTCGGCCGCGATCACCCTCTCCTCCTCCGGTTCGTTGCCGAGACGTGACCGGATTCCGGCCAGAACCTGGTCGAGCCGCTCCCCGGGACGCACTCCGTCGAGGCTGATCACGAACGCGTGCCCGAAGCTGCTCTCGTACGCGGCGTGCGCGGCCCGCAGCGCGGTCCGGGCGGCCGGCGGGGCGCCGGGGTGCGGCGGCAGGGAGGACTCGGCGGCCAGGGCCCCGTCGAGATCGGCGCGGGACAGGTCGTACCCGGCCTCGTCGGCGGCGGCGAGCAGGGCGTCCACCGTCGGATAGGGGCGGTGCGCCGCCACCCGTTCGGCCCAGCGGAGGCTGTGGCAGCAGGAGAGCAGCAGGGCCACGGCCTCGGCGCGGGACGCGGCGTTGAAGCCGACGAGCCCGCCGGCGCGCCGGGGCGCGGGGGGCGGCGGGCCGGGTATGGCGGACGCGTCCGTGGAGCCCGGTTTCCGGCAGGGGGCGTGGGTGTCGCTGGTCAGCGTGGGCTCCGGTTGCTCCGGGACGGATGGGGTGGGCGTGACGGAACGTTATCGACGGGACGGGGGAAGTGTCCGACGGGTGCGCGATTTTCACCCGGAAGGGAGAGTTTCGGAACACCTGATGGACGCCGGGGTTCCGGTCGCCGGCCCGCGGGTGAACACGGGGCGTCGATCGGCTCCGCCGACGCGGTCGCCGCCGCACCGGGTGACGGCATCCGGGGTTCCGGCGTTCCCTCCGTCCCGGATGCGGGGGTTCCGATCCCGCCGTCCGGTCCGTCCCGGACCGTCGCCCGATTGGCCGGACCCGGATCCGTAGGAGAGGATTCCGATTGATGCGGTACTCCATACGAGGGCCCCGGCGGGGCCCCGCGCTCCTGGCGACCGCGGTGGCGCTGGCCACCGCGGCGGCCTGCTCCGGCGGCTCCGCGGCGGGGCCGTCCGGCTCGCCCTCCGTCCCGTCCCCCGGCCCGGCCACGAGCGCGCAGCCCTCGCCGACGCCGACCCCGACCCGTACGTACCCCCTCTCCAGCGCGCCCCGCACGGTCCCCGCCGTCCGCGCCCACGAGCCCGCCCGCGGCCCCGGCTGGAAGCCCGCGCCCACCGGCGGGGTCGTCATCGCCGCGAACAGCGGGGGCCTCGCCGACGAGGGGAAGCTGATAGCGGGCGAGCTGGGCATCCCGTACCGGGGCGCCGCCGCCCCCGGCCCCGGGGACGTCGAGCTGGCCCTCGGCGGGACGGGCGCCCCCGAGTCGTACACCCTGACCGTCCGGGACGACCGGGTGCGGATCAGCGGGCCCGACGAGGCCGGGGTCTTCTACGGCACCCGGACCCTCAAGCAGTCGGTGAAGGCGACCGGCGCGATGCCCGAGGGGACGGTGAACGACCGGCCGGCCAAGCCGCAGCGCGGACTGAACGTGGACACCGCCCGCAAGCACTTCACGGCCGCCTGGATCGAGGACCGCATCCGTGAGATGGGCGACCTCAAGCTCAACCAGCTCGGACTGCACTTCTCCGACGACCAGGGCTTCCGGATCGAGTCCGACAGCCACCCCGAGGTGGTCTCCGCCCAGCACCTCACCAAGGCCGAGGTGCGGCGGATCCTCGCGCTCGCCGCCGAGCGGCACGTGACCGTCGTCCCCGAGATCGACTCCCCGGGACACCTCGGCGCCGTCATCGCCGCCCACCCGGACCTCCAGCTCCGCAGCGCGACCGGGCGGGCCCCGCGCGGCGCCGTCGACATCGCGAACCCGGCGTCCGCGAAGATCGTCGACGACCTGCTGCGCGAGTACGCCCAGCTCTTCCCCGGCGCGTACTGGCACCTCGGCGCCGACGAGTACGTGGCCCTCATGGCGAAGAACCCCGAGGCCACCTATCCGGAGCTGGCGCGGGCCGCGAAGGCGAAGTACGGGCCCTCCGCCCGCGTCCAGGACCTGGCCACCGGCTGGCTCAACGACCGCGCCGCCGTCGTCCGCCCCACCGGCAAGACCCTCAAGGCCTGGAACGACGGCTTCTTCACGGGCGGGGTCGTGAACGCGGCGAAGGACCTGGAGGTCGAGTACTGGACGGGCAAGGAGATCGGCGCCCGGTCGCCCGTCTCGTACCTGAGCCAGGGCCGGAAGATGGTCAACCTCAACGACGAGTACCTCTACTACGTCCTCGGCGAGCCCAACGACTTCACGTACCCCACCGGCCGCCGGATCTACGAGCAGTGGACCCCGCTGGTCGTGCGCGGCACCGGCCCCGTCCCGGCGAAGTACGACGCCCAGATCCTCGGCGCCCGCTTCGCCGTCTGGTGCGACCTGGCGAACTCCCAGACCCCGGCCCAGGTCGCGGCCGGCATCCGGCTCCCCCTGGCGGCCCTCTCCCAGAAGGTCTGGAACCCGACGAAGCCGACGGAGAGCTGGGACCGGTTCAGGGCGCTGGCGGAGCGGGTCCGGTGAGCGGCTGCTATCAAAGTGCTAGCAGTGCGACTAAAGTAGTCGCATGGCCACTCTCTATGTACGAGACCTGTCCGAGGAAGCGCTGACCGAGCTGAAGACAAGGGCCGCCCGCAACCGACAGTCCCTCCAGGCGTACGCCCGCGCCCTGCTGGAGCAGGAGGCCGCCACGCCCTCGCTCGACGACGTGGTCGCCCGCATCCGGGAGCGGGTCACCGCCCGGCTGTCGACGGACGACGTGCTCGACGAGGTCGACCGGGGAAGGCGACGCGAGTGATCGTCATGGACGCCGGTGCGCTCGTCATGCTGCTGGCCGACGCGGGCCCGGTCGGCGAGGGGGTGCGGGAGCGGGTGAAGGGGGAGCGCCTGCTCGCCCCGCACCTCGTCGACATCGAGGTGACCTCGGCCCTGCTGGGCCGACACCGCGGCGGCAAGCTGACCGACCGCGAGCTGGACGACGCCTGCGCCGCCTTCGCGGAGCTACCGCTGCGCCGGTCGGAGCACCTTCCGCTGCTGCCCCGGGTGCGCGAGCTGTACGCCAAACTCAGCCCCTACGACGCCCTGTACGTGGCGCTCGCGGAGGGGTACGACGTGCCGCTGGTGACCAGCGACGGCCGGATCCGGGACGGGGCGCGGGCCACTCGGGCCACGTGCCCGGTCGAGGTGTTCAACGAGAGGGCCCTCGGGCTGTGATCGCCTCGTACCCCTAGGCAACGAGCCGACCCCACTGGCATGATTCCGGCCACACAGTGACGAAAAGGCGACCCCCTGCGACGTAAGGGGAAGCGTCGCCTCCGTATCGGGTGGCGAGGAGGCGTCCATGACGTCGGGGAAGTCGGAGAACGACCGGAGCCTGCGGGAGCTGATCGACGGGGCCGACGAGCGGGGGCTGGCCGCGGCCGGCCTCGCCTGTCTCGACCGCTGCCTCCCGCTGCTCGCCGCCGACCGGGGCGACGTCCTGCGGCCCGTCTGGGCGGCCGTCGCGCGCGCCGACGGCGGCGCGTGGGGCGAGGCCGTCGCCAAGGCCCGCGTCGAGCTGGACGCCGAGGGAGGCGGGGACGCGGCGGAGGCCGTGCGCGGCATGCTGGCGTCCGCCCCCGGGGAGTGGACGCCGGAGGCCCTGCGCGCCTGGGTCGGCACCTGCTCCGGCACCGCCCTCGCGCTGCACGGACGGTACGACGCGGCCGGCGCCGACGAGGGCCTGGTCGAGCGCTGCCGCGCCGGGGACGCGGACGGTGCGGGCCCGCTGCTCGCCGGGGAGCTCCGCCGCCAGCGGGCCGTCCTCGAATCGGCCGCCCACGGCCCGACCGGCCTGCGCCGGGCCCGCGAACTCTCCGTCGAGGGCGGCCGGGTCCTCCGCGCGGTCGTCTCGCGCCGGGCCCGCACCACGGCCTGAGGGGGCGGACCCGTGCCCTCGCTCGAACGGGGGCGGGCCCGCGCCACCGCTCGGGGCGCGGGTCCGCGTCACCGTCCGAGGGGCGGTCGGTCAGGCTTCTGGCTCCGGCTCCGGGGCCTTGATCGCGATCGAGGCGACCGCCTCGGAGATCTCCCGCTCCGCCGTCGCCTTGTCGAGGCCGAGCCCGCTCAGTACGCCCTCCCCGTCCTCGTGCTCCAGGAGCGCCAGCAGGACGTGCTCGGTGCCGACGTAGTTGTGCCCGAGGCGCAGGGCCTCGCGGAACGTCAGCTCCAGGACCTTCTTCGCCGCCGCGTCGTACGGCACGAGCGTCGGCGGCTCCTCGACGGCCGGCGGCAGGGTCGCGGCCGCCGCCTCGCGCACCCGCTCCAGGGGTACGCCCCGCGAGGCGATCCAGTGCGCCGCGAGCCCCTCGGGCTCGGCGAGCAGGCCGAGTACCAGGTGGGAGGGGGTGATCTCGGCGTTGCCGACGGCCGTGGCCTCGTTCTGGGAGGCCATGACCACGTTCCGCGCGCGGGGCGTGAAGCGGCTGAACCCGGCGTTCGGGTCCATCTTCTCGGCGTCGGGGTCCTTGGGCACGAACCGCTTCTGGGCCGCCTGGCGGGTGACGCCCATGCTGCGGCCGATGTCGGTCCAGGAGGCGCCGGAGCGCCGGGCCTGGTCCACGAAGTGGCCGATGAGGTGGTCGGCGACGTCACCGAGGTGGTCCGCCGCCACGACCGCGCCGGAGAGCTGCTCCAGCGCGTTCGGGTGGACCTTCTTGATGGCTTCGATGAGTTCGTCGAGACGGACGGGGACGGTCGGAACGACTGGATTCGTCATGAGGCAACCCTAGGTTGACACTCCAAGAGTGTCAACCGCGCGTTGACATGTGCGGGGGCATGTCGAGTCGACGGTCCGGAGACCGGGAAAAGGGAGGGGCAAGGGGAGAAAAGGAGAGACGACCGAGGCCGCCACCCCCCACAGGAGAGGCCCCGGTCGTCCTCCACGGAGCCGCAGCACGGCTCCGTACTCCTATCAGCGCCGGGAGTGCTCTTTCTGTCACACCGCGTCCGGACACTGGAAGGTTGCAAGTTGTACAAAGGGCGGACACCGCGTGGACGCGGCGCCGGAGCACCACGTAGCGTGCTGGTGCGTCAGGGCCCGTCCGGCGGAACACGGCCGGGGCCGCGGCGGTGACCAGCCGCGACGGGACGACGCGACCGACGAACAGGGTTTGGGGAGTGCTGGGGGACGACGCGGAGCTGACGGCCGCGGTGCTCGCCGCACAGCAGGGGGACGAGGACGCCTTCCGTGCTGTGTATCGCGCCGTGCACCCCCGGCTGCTCGGCTACATACGCACACTGGTCGGCGACACCGACGCGGAGGACGTGGCCTCCGAGGCCTGGCTCCAGATCGCGCGCGACCTCGACCGCTTCGGCGGCGACGCGGACCGCTTCCGCGGCTGGGCCGCCCGGATCGCCCGCAACCGCGCCCTCGACCACATACGGATGCGCGGCCGGCGACCCGTCGTCGGCGCCGACGAGAGCGAACTCACCGACAAGCCCGCCGAGTCCGACACCGCGAGCGAAGCCCTGGAGGCCCTGGCCACCGGCCACACCATGGACCTGATCGCCCAGCTCCCGCAGGACCAGGCCGAGGCCGTCGTGCTGCGCGTCGTCGTCGGCCTGGACGCCAAGAGCGCCGCCGACACCCTGGGGAAGCGCCCCGGCGCCGTGCGCACCGCCGCGCACCGCGGCCTCAAGAGGCTCGCCGAACTCCTCGGGGCGGACGGCGCCCCGGACGGCCCCGGCGGGACCGTCGTCCCCCTGGACGGCGTGCCTCCGCAGCGCGGCCGGCCCCCGGGAGCGGTACCGGGGGCGGCGCCCGGCGGTGTGACGCAATGGCGTCCGCGTACGCAGAAGGACATGTGATGGCCGACGAGCGGTATCAGTGGCTCGACGAGGAGACCGCGGAGCGATTGCTCCGCGGCGAGCCCGTCGACCCCGTCGGCCCCGCCGACGACCCCGCGCGCCTGCGGGCCGGACACCTCGCGGACGCCCTCGACGCGCTCCGCGCCCCGGCGGCCGAAGCCGGCGAACTGCCGGGGGAGGCCGCGGCCCTCGCCGCCTTCCGCGAGGCGACGGCGGCCCGCGCCGCCGCCACGGGCGCCCCCGGGAGTACGTCCGCCGGAGACGCCGCCGCCACGAGCGCCCCCGGAAGCGCCCCCGCCGGAGGCGCCGTCGCAGACCTGGGCCGGGTGCGGATCGCGCGCGTCGTCTCCCCGCCGCGGCGCTGGGGCCGCTCCACGCGGTACGGCCTCGCCGCCGCGGTCGCCGCCGTCGCCGTCGGCGGGGTCGCCGTCGCCGCGGGCACCGGCGCCCTGCCGCTGGTGGGCCCCACGCCCGCCAGCTCCGTCTCGGCCGAGGACACCGCGCGCCCGCTCGTCTCGCCGGAACCCGAGGGCATACGCGAGGACCCCGGCATACCCGGGCCCCCGCCGCCCGGCGGCGACCGCACGCCCGGCTCGTCCCCCTCCGCCGGGACGGGCCCCACGGCACCGACCGCCCCCGGCGACGGCGACGGCACGGGCGGGCCCGAGCGGGACGGCGCGGGGCCCGGCCGGGGCACGGCGGGCACGGACAGGACCCCGGCCCCGGGCCGCACGGGCGGCCGTGACCGGGACGGGAACGGGGACGAGGGCCGGAACGACGGTACGAACCTCCGGGAGAAGGCCGTCGAGGCCTGCCGGGCGTACCGCGCGGGGAAGCTCGACGACGGCGGCCGCCGCCGGCTCGCGGAGGCCCTGCGCGACGGCGAGACCCTGCGCCGCTACTGCGACCGCGTCCTCTCCGGAGCCACCGGCGCACCCGGAAGCGGCCTGGGCGACGGCTCCTGGGGCGGCTCCAAGGACCGCCCGGGCAGCGGCTCCAAGGGCGGCCCGAAGGGCGGTGGCCACTCCGGCGGCGGGGGCGGGGACTCCCGGAACGAGAACGGAAGCGGGGACGGGAACGGGGACGGTCGCGGCACCGTCCGGCCCTCGGCGGCGCTCCGCACCGGACCGGCCCCCGCGAGCCCCGCCGGCCCCTCGGAGACGGGCGCGACGCCGCACCTCCCGGTCGCGGTGTAACACTTCTCGGCCCGTCGGCGCAGTACGTAATGCCGACTGGTCATCGGCCGCGCGACGAGCCGGGGTTCCCCCCGTACCTGCGGCTCCGCGCACCCGGCGCGGGTGGGGCACGTTCCCCCGGCCCCACCCGCGCCCTTTCTCCCCTGTCGGCGGACCTCCGGGTCTACCAGTGGACGACGACCTTGTCCCCGACCTTCACCTGGTCGAAGAGGACCGCGAGCTTGGCCCGGTCCCGGACGTTGACGCAGCCGTGCGAGGCCCCGGCGTAACCGCGGGCCGCGAAGTCCGACGAGTAGTGCACGGCCTGGCCGCCGCTGAAGAACATCGCGTACGGCATGGGCGTGTGGTAGATCGTCGACGTCCATTCGCGGGCCTTCCAGCCCACGCTGAACGTGCCCTCGCGGGTCGGGGTGTTCTCCGAGCCGAAGCGGACGTCCATGGACGAGACGACCTTGCCGTCGATCATCCAGGCGAGGGTCCGGCTCTCCTTGCTGATGCAGAGCACCCGGCCGGTCATGCACGCCGGCGCCGGGGTGTCCAGGGCGTTGGTGGTCGACGGCTTCAGCTCGTCGGCGGTCGGCTTCCGGCTGGCGCCGAGCAGCCGCTGCCAGGTGGTCTCGTCCACCGAGCCGGTGCCGGTCAGCCCCTGCTTCTTCTGGAAGGACTTCACCGAGCGCGCCGTCATCGACCCGTAGAAGCCGGTGGGGGCGCGGTCGAAGTGCTTGAGCTGCCGCAGCCGCGCCTGGAGCTCGCGCACCTGCTCGTTCTCGTCCCCGTCCTTCATGAGGACCGGAGACGCGGGCGCCCCGTCGGAGGCCGAGCCGGAGGGCTCCGGCGTGGGGAAGGCGGGGGAGGAGGACGGCGCCTTGCCGTCGTCGGTGGGGGAGGCGTCGGGGGAGGCGGACGCCGACTCCGAGTCGGAGGGCGACGCGGAGGCCGACTCCGACGCGGACGGCTGCGCCGAGGTGCTGCCCGAGGGCCCCGCGGCACCGCTCCCCGTACCGGCCGCCTGGGCCGTACACCCGGCGACGAGCGCCACCGAGACCGCCGCCAGCACCACTCTGCGCACCGCTCCTCCGCGCACGACGCCGCCGCGCGCGACGGTCGAAGACCGCTTCATCCTTGCCCCCCGAAAACCGAAAACCCGTGTGTACGTAGTGGGATGCTTCCCGCGCCCGAGTGGTTGCGCACCACGGCCGAAAAAGACCCCTCGCGGAGGCGCGGACACCCCTCCTCCCCGGGCCGGACGGCGGACCCGCCCCCGACGGCGCCTCCCGATCTTCCGCGATGCGAAACACAGGGGCGCAACGCCGTACGCGCGTGCGACACTCCGCCCATGCTGGGTGTCACCGATCTGCCGACCTACCTCGCCGGGCTCGTCCTCATCATCCTCCTGCCCGGGCCGAACTCGCTCTACGTCCTGTCCGTCGCCGCCCGCAAGGGCACCCGGACCGGCTACAAGGCCGTCGCCGGCGTCTTCACCGGCGACGCGGTCCTCATGACCCTGGCCGCCCTCGGCGCGGCCTCCCTCCTCCAGACCACCCCCGTCCTCTTCATGATCGTGAAGTACGCGGGCGCCGGATACCTGGCCTGGATGGCGTACGGGATGCTGCGGGCGGCCCGGTCGATGTGGCGCTCGCGCGAGGAGTACGGGGAGACGGCCGCGGAGGAGACCCCGGGCGCCCCGGCGACCCCCGCCGAGCGCCCGTACCGGCGCGCGCTGATCATCAGCCTTTTCAACCCGAAGGCGATCCTCTTCCTGATCTCCTTCTTCGTGCAGTTCGTGGACCCCGGATACGCCTACCCGGCGCTCTCCTTCCTGGTCCTCGGCACCCTGCTCCAGCTCGGCAGCTTCCTCTACCTCACGACCCTCATCTTCGGCGGCACCCGCCTCGCCGCCGCCTTCCGGCGCCGCAGGCGCCTCTCCGCGGGCGCGACCTCGGCGGCCGGTGCCCTCTTCCTCGGCTTCGCCGCGAAGCTCTCCCTCAGCAGCGCCGCCTGACCCCCTGGGGACACCGCTTGACCCTCACACCGTGTGAGGCCGTTCCGTAGGGGGCGTCATGTTCACCATCGGAGACTTCGCCCGGCACGGGCGGGTGTCGGTCCGGATGCTGCGTCACTACGACGCGATCGGACTGCTGCGCCCGGCCCGGGTCGACCCGCACACGGGCTACCGCTTCTACGCGGCGGACCAGCTGTCCCGGCTCAACCGGATCATCGCGCTCAAGGACCTCGGCTTCACCCTCGAACAGGTGGGGGCCGTCCTGGAGGAGCGGATCGACGCGGAGGGGCTGCGGGGCATGCTGCGCCTGCGCCGGGCCGAGCTGGAGACGGCCCTGGCGGAGGCGCGGACCCGGCTCGACCGGGTCGGCGCGCGGCTCCGAGCCATCGAGAGCGAGGGACGCATGTCCGCCCAGGAAGTCGTCGTCAAGAAGATCCCCGCCGTCCGGATCGCCGAACTGAGCGCGGTCGCCGCGAGCTTCGGCCCGCAGGACATCTCCCCCGTCATCGGCCCGCTGTACGACGAGCTGTGCTGCCGGCTCGGAGGCGCGGGCCTCACCGGCTTCGGCCCGGGCGTCGCGTACTACGAGGACGCGGGCCGGGGCGACGGCTCGGTCGTCGTCCACGCCGGGATGACCGTCCCCGAGGGCACGGAGGTGGAGGGCGTCCTCGTGCACGTCCTGCCCGGCGTCGAGGAGGCGGCGACCGTCGTCCACCACGGCGCGATGGACGACGTGCTGCCGACCGCGCAGACCCTGGCGACCTGGATCGACGCCAACGGCTACGCCTCCGCCGGGTACACCCGCGAGCTGTACCTGGAGTGCCCGGAGGACCCGGCGCGGTGGGTGACCGAACTCCAGGAGCCGGTCGTCCGCGCCTGAGGACGCGGGCGCGTACGCGTGCGAAGCCCGGGGCCCCGACCGGCCCCGGGCCCCGGCGGCTACCTCTTCAGCGCCCTGCGCAGCCGCAGCGCCCGCCGGGCCAGGCGGCGGACCCCCGGGTGCCGGGGGAGGGGCAGGCCGCCGGGGAGGCCCAGGACGGTGAGGCGGCGGCGGGTGAAGTGGTGCCGGGTGCGCTCGGCGAGCGGCCCGGACAGGTGCCGTACCGCCGCCGCCCGCAGGTCCGGCCGGATCTTCGGCTGCATCGCGAAGCCGACCGCCGCGACCAGGTCGTTCAGCTCCTCCGTACCGACTCCGGAGCCGTCGCCCGCCGGGCCGTCCAGCGGCGGGACGACCGCGTCCACGACCGTGAGCGGGATCCGGTTGCTGTTCTGGAACGGCGTGAGCCGCGCCAGGAGGGGACGGGTGCCGACCCGGGCGACCGGCAGCCCGTAGAAGGTGCGCGCGGTGAGCAGCGCCGTCGAGAAGCAGCCGACGACCAGGGCGGGCCGCAGCTCGCGGTAGAGCACCTCCGCCAGGACCGGCCGGTCCTCGATCGTCAGCTCCGCGCCCAGCTCCTCCGCCGCGCGCACCAGCGACCGCGACCAGGCGTCCGGGGCCGTCGGGTGCGGCTTGAAGACCAGCCGCCGGTGGCCCCGGGCGACCGCGCCCCGCACCATCCGCAGGTGCAGCTCCTCCTCCTCGGCGGCGGTCAGCAGGTTCAGGGCCGCCAGGTACTGGCCCAGGAGCAGTGCCGGGCCGTCCTCGTCGGCCGTACCCGGGTCCGGGCCCGCCAGCTCCTCGACGCACTTGGTGAACGCCTCCACCGGTACGGCCTCCGGCACCGCCCCGAACTCCCCGAGCAGCAGCGGCGCGAGCCCCGGGACCAGGTCCAGGTGGAGCAGCCGGGACACCCGGCCGCCGATCAGCGGGTCGATCTTGTTGCGGGTCGGCCCGTAGCTCATCAGCCCGTCCGCGTACACCGTGATCGAGGCCTCGGGGAGGAGCTGGGCGATCGCGAGCGCGGGCGTCACCTGGATCGACTCCAGGGCCAGTTCGACCCGGTCGTCCCCGAGGTCCCAGAGCTTGCGCAGATGGCGCTGGAGGAGGGGGAGGTCGCTCGCACGCGGGGTCCAGCCGCCCGGGTGGAGCGGGGAGATCACCTCGTTCCAGGAGAGGACGGAGTCGAAGCGGCCGCGCAGCCGCGCGAAGCCCTCGGCCTCGTCCAGGGCGGGCGTCGTCTCCGGCACGGGCGCGTTGTTGGTGACCAGGAGGATCCTGCGGCCGGCGGCGCCGAAGCAGCCGCTGTCGATCGCGGCGGCGAGCGTCACCGCCCCGTAGAGGGTGGAGGCACAGAAGACCTGGGTGGTGCGACGGGGGCTCACGCGGCCACCTCCGGAGAGGTGGAGGACGAGGAGGCGGAGGACGGGGAGGCGCCGGGTCCGGACGGCGGTGGCGCCGGCCTGCGCCTCCGCAGCCTCCGCAGCAGCGTCGCGCGGTCCCCGCCCATCGCCGTCAGGGCCTCGTCGAGGACGTCCTGCGGCATCCGCCGCAGCGCCCCCGCGCTCATCGCCCGCAATTGCCGCGCCACTTCCGGCTCGAACTTCCCGATCGAACCGATGTGGTGGGAGATCACCGCGCAATAGGTGCGCACGGCTTTCGGGAGAAGGAGATCCGCGTCCCGGTCCCGCGCCGTCTCCTCGATCACCTGGTCGAAAGCGCGGATGAAATCCAATTGCCGGACATCACCGATCTGGGTGAGGGACGTCGCCACTCCGCGCCGGTAGAAGACGCCGAGTTCGCCGACCGCCGCGAACGATTCCGCCTCGCGGTGCAGCCGCCAGATCCACGGCCGGTCCTCGGCCGTCCGCAGCCCGGGCGTGAAGTGCAGCAGGCCCCGGTCCAGGAGCCGCCGGTGGTAGATCCCGGCCCAGGCGTACGGGTAGTCGACGGAGGTCGTCCGGTGCGCCGGCAGGATCGCGTCCCTCGGGCGCAGCACCTCGCCGCGCCGGGGGACCGGCGCCCGGCGCAGCCCGCGCTCGCGGCCGGTCACCGAGACGTGGTCGGTGCGCAGGAAGTCGCAGCCCAGCTCCTCGGCCGCGGCGACCAGCCGGGAGTAGTGCCCGGGGGCGAGCCAGTCGTCCCCGTCGAGGAAGGCGACGTACTCGCCGCGGGCCGCGTCGAGCCCGGTGTTCCGGGCCGTGGCGAGGCCCTCGTTGCGCGCGTGCCGGAGCAGGACGGCGCCCGGGAGCTCGCGCGCGGCCCGTTCGAGGAGCTCCGGGGTCCCGTCCGACGAGCAGTCGTCGACAAGCAGGAACTCGAAGTCCTCGCGGGCGTTGGCCCGCAGGCTCGTGAGGGTGTCGGGGGCGTATGTCTGCACGTTGAAGAACGGCACGACGACGGAGAGCTTGACCACGCGGCCGACGCTAGGCGCCGGCCCGGCATTCCCCCCGACCGCCGGGAGGATGTCCGGTGAACACCAAGCGGCGGGCCGATTAACCGCCTTTACGGAAAGGGGGAAATCCGGCCCCGGGCGACCGGATGCCGACCCGCTTCAGCGTGCGGTGAGGCTCTGTTCACCGGTTGTTGTGGCCCAGTTGGGCCGGAAAGCGGAATGCCCTTCTAGCGTCCTCGACGTGCCATCACGTACCCGAGAAGCGATACGGACCGCCGTACTCGCCGACTCCGACACCCGGTGGAAATGGGGCGCCCTCACCGCGCGCCGCATCACGGCGACCGGCGCCGAACCCACCGGCTTCGTCCTGCGCGGACGCGCCACCCCCACCGCCCGCCAGCTCGCCGAGACGGGGGTGTCCACGCACGCCCCGCGCGAGGTGACGGGCGCGGAGTTCCTGCGCGCCGTACGGGACGCGGAGGCGCGCGGCGAGGGGTACGACGTGGTCGTCCTCGCCCTCGTCGGCGGCACCGTCCGGGCCGTCCTCCAGGGCCTGGCCGACCTGGGCCTGGAGCGGCGGCCGGTGATCGTCACCGGGTACGTCGGCGTCGTCTACGAGAAGCTGACCGACGGGCTCCTGCTGCGCCACGGCGCCGACGTCGTCCTCGCCAACTCCCGCCACGACGCGGAGCGCTTCCGCGCGGTGTACGAGGGGGTGGGCGCCGGGTCCGACCCGGTCGTGGAGGCGGCGCTGCCCTTCCTCGGCGGCGCCCCGTACGAGCCCGCCGCCGGCCGGGACACCCTGGTCTTCGCCGCGCAGCCCTCCGTGCCCGCCACCCGCGCCGAACGCGCCTACGTGCTGCGGCGGCTGATCGGGCACGCCCGGCTCCACCCGGGCCGCGAGGTGCTCCTCAAACTGCGCTCCAAGCCGGGCGAACACACCACGCACCTGGAGGAGTTCCCGTTCCAGAAGCTGGTCCGCGAGCTCGCGCCGCCGGACAACTTCCGCCTGGTGTACGGGCACATGGGCGAGGTCCTGGACCGCACCGACCTCCTGGTCACCGTCTCCTCGACGGCCGCCCTCGAAGCGCTGCACCGGCGGATCCCGACCGCGATCCTCACCGACCTCGGGGTCCGCGAGGCGCTCGGCAACCACCACTTCGTCGGCTCCGGCCTGCTGGCCTCCTTCGACCGGCTCGACAAGGGGGCCGTGCCGGCGCCCGACGCGACCTGGCTCGCCCGCCAGGGGGTCGCCTCCGACGGCTCGTACGAGGAGGCCTTCGACGCGGCCCGCGCCCGGGTCGCCGCGCTCCTCGCCCTGCCCGGACTCCCCCCGATCAGCCCCTACTACACCGCGGAGACGGCCCCCGGCTACCTGCCCGGGATCCTCGCCCGCCACCGCCTGGACGTCACCGCGCCGGAGCCCCGCGAGAGCGGCCTGCGCCGGATCGTCCGGGAGGCCGCGCGGGGCGCGTACCGCCACGGCGTACAGCGCGTGGCCCCCGTCGTCCGCCGCCTGGGAGAACTCTGATGACCACCGCACCCGCTTCGGGGCCTGCCGCTCCTGCGCCTGGAGCCTCTGCTCCTGCGCCTGAGGCCGCCGTACCCGCTTCCGGGCCTGCTGGACGTGCGCCCGAGGCCGCCGCTCCTGCCTCCGGGACCGCGCCCGCCTCCGCGACCGCCGCGTCCGCCCCCGCGCCCGTCGTCCTCGCCGTGATCCCCGCCCGGGGCGGTTCCAAGGGCGTGCCCGCCAAGAACCTCGCCCCGGTGGCCGGGGTCCCGCTGGTCGGCCGGGCCGTCCTCGCCTGTCTCGGCGCCCGCCCGGTCACCCACGTCGTGGTCTCCACCGACGACCCCGCCATCGCGGCGGCGGCCCGCGCCGCCGGTGCCGAGGCCGTGCACCGCCCCGCCGAGCTCGCGGGCGACACCGCCACCAGCGAGGCCGCCGTCCTGCACGCCCTGGACGCCTTCGAGGCCGCCCACGGCCGTACCGCCGACGTGGTCCTCCTCGTCCAGTGCACCAGCCCCTTCCTCACCCCCGCCGAGATCGCCGAGACCGCCGACCGGATCCTGACCGGCGCCGCCGACACCGCCTTCACGGCCGCCCCGTCGCACGGCTTCCTCTGGCGCGAGACCGAGCGGGGCGCCGAGGGCGTCAACCACGACAAGGCGCACCGCCCCCGCCGCCAGGACCGGGAGCCCGAGTACCTGGAGACCGGCGCCGTCTACGCCATGGCCGCGCCCGGCTTCCGCACCCACCGGCACCGCTTCTTCGGCCGCACCGCGCTCGTCGCCACCGACCCCGCCCGGGTCCTGGAGATCGACGACCCGCACGACCTGGCCCGCGCCAAGGCCCTCGCCCCGCTCCTGGACGCGCCCGTCACCCCCGGCTTCGCCGACGTGGACGCGGTGGTCCTGGACTTCGACGGCACCCAGACCGACGACCGGGTCCACCTCGACGCCGAGGGGCGCGAGTTCGTCTCCGCGCACCGCGGCGACGGCCTCGGCATCGCCGCCCTGCGCCGCGCCGGACTCCCCGTCCTGATCCTCTCCACCGAGCAGAACGCCGTCGTCGCCGCCCGCGCCCGCAAGCTCCGCATCCCCGTCCTGCACGGCATCGACCGCAAGGACCGGGCCCTCAAGGAGTGGTGCGAGGCCGAGGGCATCGACCCGCAGCGCGTCCTCTACGCCGGCAACGACGTCAACGACCTGCCCTGCTTCCACCTCGTCGGCTGGCCCGTCGCGGTGAGCAGCGCCCACGACTCCGTACGGGCCGCCGCCCGCGCGGTCACCGCCACCCCGGGCGGCGCCGGAGCGGTCCGCGAGATCGCCGCCTGGCTCCTCGGACCCGAGCTCGACACCCCCGTACGCGCCGACGCCGCGCGCACGACCCCCGCACGCACCACCACCGAACCCTAAGGACCCGCACCATGAGCACCCGTCTCCGCACCCTCGGCACCAAGACCGCCGGCCCCGGGCAGCCCGTCTACGTCACCGGCGAGATCGGCATCAACCACAACGGCGAGCTCGACAACGCCCTCGCCCTGATCGACGTCGCCGCCGAGGCCGGCTGCGACGCGGTCAAGTTCCAGAAGCGCACCCCCGAGATCTGCACCCCGCGCGACCAGTGGGACATCGAGCGGGACACCCCGTGGGGCCGCATGACGTACATCGACTACCGGCACCGCGTGGAGTTCGGCGAGGAGGAGTACCGGGCCATCGACGCGCACTGCAAGGAGCGCGGCATCGACTGGTTCGCCTCCCCGTGGGACACCGAGGCCGTCGCCTTCCTGGAGAAGTTCGACGTCCCCGCCCACAAGGTGGCCTCCGCCTCCCTCACCGACGACGAGCTGCTGCGCGAGCTGCGCGCCACCGGCCGCACGGTGATCCTCTCCACCGGCATGTCCACGCCGAAGCAGATCCGGCACGCCGTCGAGGTCCTGGGCAGCGACAACATCCTGCTCTGCCACGCCACCTCCACCTACCCGGCCAAGGCCGAGGAGCTGAACCTGCGCGTGATCCAGACGCTCCGGGAGGAGTACCCGAACGTCCCGATCGGCTACTCCGGCCACGAGACCGGCCTCCAGACCACCCTGGCCGCCGTCGCCCTCGGCGCCGTCTTCGTCGAGCGCCACATCACCCTCGACCGCGCCATGTGGGGCTCCGACCAGGCCGCCTCCGTCGAGCCGCAGGGCCTTCAGCGCCTGGTCCGCGACATCCGCACCATCGAGACGGCCCTCGGCGACGGGGTCAAGAAGGTGTACGAGTCGGAGCTCGGCCCGATGAAGAAGCTCCGCCGGGTCCAGGGCGCCGTCGCCTCATGACCGGGCAGCTGGCGTTCGTCGAGAGCCCGGTCCAGCTCCTCAACGTCCTGGAGTGGGCGCACACCCGGAGCCCCGGTACGGGCACAGGTGTGACCCCCGGCACGGAAGCACCCGCCACGGGCACGGCTCCCGGCACCGGGGCGCCCGCCACGGGAGCCCCCGCCGCCGGGAAGCCCGCTTCGGGAGCCCCCGCACCCGTCACGGCACCCGGCACCACGCCAGCCCCCCTCACGGTCGTCGTCCTCTCGCCGACCGACCCCATGTCGCGGGGCCAGCTGCGCCGGATGGCCCAGCTGGCCCGCGACGAGGGCCTCACCGTCCACTGGCAGGAGGCCCGCGACGGCGGGGGCGCCCTCCTGCGCACCCTGCGGCGGCTCGCCGGGCCGCTGCGCTCGGCGGAGCGGGTGATCATCGGGGACCCGTTCTCCCGGTACGTCCAGCTCCTCCTGACCCTCTTCGGCCCCCGGCACCTGACCGTGGTGGACGACGGCACCGCGACGATGGAGTTCGCCGCCCAGCTCGGCCGCGGCGAGCGCCTGGTCCGCTGGCACCGCAAGGGCAGCCTGGGCCCGCGCGAGCTGGTCCTCGCCCCCGTGACCACCCTGGCCCGGCGGCGGCTCGCCCCGGCCCGGGGCCGTACCGTCGAGATCTTCACCTCGCTGCCCGTGGAGGCCCCGGCGGGCGTCGAGGTCACCGGGAACGCCTACGCCTGGACCCGCGCCCGCTTCGGCCCGCCGCTGCTCACCGGCGGCGCGGACCTGGTCGGCACCTCCCTGGTGGAGACCGGGGTGGTCGACGCCGACCACTACGCGCGCGTGGTCGGCGAGCTCGCCGACGCCCACGGCGCCACCCGCTACTTCGCGCACCGCAGGGAGGGCGCCGAGAAGCTGCACCGGATCGCGGTCGACACGGGCCTCCAGGTGGTCCGGCCCGAGCTGCCCCTGGAACTGGTCGCCCGGCGCGGCCCGGTCGGCCGCACGATCGTCAGCTTCCCGTCCACGGTCGTGCACACCCTGCCGCTGGCCCTGGCCGGCACGGGCGTGAGGGTCGCCGTCTGCGAGGTGGCTCCCGAGTGGCTGCGGGCGACGGCCTCCCCGCGCGCGCAGGGCTTCCTCTCCGGGGTGACGGGCACGGCGGCCCACGAGGTCGACCGGCTCACCGCCCGTCCGGCCCGCCCCGCCGACCGGCTCGAATTCGGGTGATGTTTCCCCTCGCCGATGCGGGGCAATCGGGTGAGGATACCCACATGGAGTGGTCCCTAAGCCCGGAAAATCGAGGTTCTTTCCCCTAACGGACTGAACTTTTCGTGATCAACGGGCAGTTGACCACCCTGAAGGCCTACCCTTCAAAAGGTGAACCAGTTGAAGTCCCGTGAGCCAGGCTCCGTCACTCTGTCCGGAAAGCTGCCCGCAACCCTGCGCGACGAACTGATCATGTTCCGCAGGGACTTGCACATGCATCCCGAGCTCGGGAAGCAGGAGTTCCGTACGACCGCCGCGCTCAAGGCACGCCTGGAGGCGGCCGGACTCGCGCCGGAGGTCCTTCCGGCGGGCACCGGACTCATCTGTGACATCGGCACGCCGGACCCGGACCGGCCCATGCTGGCGATCCGCGCCGACCTCGACGCGCTGCCCATCCCGGACGTCAAGACCGTCGCCTACCGCTCCACCGTGGCCAACCGCGCCCACGCCTGCGGACACGACGTCCACACCACCTCCGTCCTCGGCGCGGGCCTCGTCCTCGCCGAGCTGGCCCGGCAGGGGCTCCTCCCCAACGCCGTGCGGCTGATCTTCCAGCCCGCCGAGGAGGTCCTGCCCGGCGGCGCCGTCGACGTGATCGAGGCCGGCGCCCTGAACGGGGTCGGACGGATCATCGCCGTCCACTGCGACCCGAGGGTCGACGCGGGGAGGATCGGCCTGCGCGCCGGGCCCATCACCTCCGCCTGCGACCGGCTGGAGATCACCCTGGACGGCCCCGGCGGCCACACCGCCCGGCCGCACCTCACCACCGACCTGGTCACCGCCGCCGCCCGCGTCGCCACCGACGTCCCCGCCGTCCTGGCCCGCCGCGTCGACGCCCGCTCGGGCCTCTCCGTCACCTGGGGCCGCATCGAGTCCGGCCACGCCCCCAACGTCATCCCGCAGCACGCCGAGCTCTCCGGCACCGTCCGCTGCCTCGACCTGCCGGCCTGGCGCGACGCGCCCGACCTGGTGCACGCGGCCATCGACGAGGTCGCGACCCTGCACCGGGCCAAGTCGACCGTGACGTACGTCCGGGGCGTCCCGCCGGTCGTCAACGACGCGGCCGTCGCCGAACTGCTCCGCGACGCCATGGCCGCCCGGCGCGGACCGCACGCGATCGAGGACACCGAGCAGAGCCTCGGCGGCGAGGACTTCTCCTGGTACCTGGAGCACGTCCCCGGCGCCATGGCCCGCCTCGGCGTCCGCGTCCCCGGCGACACCCGCGTCCGCGACCTGCACGCCGGCGACTTCGACGTGGACGAGAACGCCATCGAGGCGGCCGTGGAACTCTTCACGGCGGCGGCGCTGCTCGACGGCGCGCGGGAGGCCTGAGGGCCCCCGGGGCGCCGAGCCGCCCCGTACGCCCGAGCGATGCTTTCCGGCCGGACGGACCCCCTCATCCGTCCGGCCCACCCGTTCCCCCCGACGGCCCAGCGCCCGGCGTGTCCCCGTACGCCCCCTGTCGCGCCGGGCGTCCCCGCCGGTATAACCGGCGGTACCGGGCCGAACGCCCTCGGTCGCCCCGCGCGGCCGGTTCGCGACGATCCGATAACGACTCATGAACGGGTCTTTAACTGACATCTACGCGCGTTACGATCGCCGCGAAACCAGCGCCGGAAGAGGCGCTTTCGGTCAGTCTTGAAGGGACCCTCCTCTTGCGCCGGATCACCAGGATCACGACCGTGGGCATCGCCTCCGCGGCGCTCGCCCTCTCCGCCACCGCGTGTGGCAAGTCCTCGACGGACGCCGGTTCCAGCTCCGCCTCGGACTCGAAGAACATCACGGCCGCCATCGCGTACGACATCGGCGGCCGCGGCGACCAGTCCTTCAACGACGCCGCCTACGCGGGTCTGAAGAAGGCCGAGGACGAGCTCGGTGTCAAGGGCACCGAGGCCGAGCCCTCGGAGGGTGAGGGCGACGCCGACAAGGTGCAGCGCCTCACCGCCCTCGCCCGCGCCGGGAACAACCCGGTCATCGGCGTCGGCTTCGCCTACGCCCCGGCGATCGCCAAGGTCGCCAAGGCCTACCCGAAGACCACCTTCGGCCTCATCGACGACACCTCGGTGACCGCCCCGAACATCGCCAACCTCGTCTTCAACGAGGAGCAGGGCTCCTACCTGGCCGGCGTCGCCGCCGCCAAGACGTCGAAGACCGGCACGGTCGGCTTCATCGGCGGCGTCGAGGTCCCGCTGATCAAGAAGTTCCAGGCGGGCTTCGAGCAGGGCGTCAAGGACACCAACCCCAAGGCGAAGGTGCTCGTCCAGTACCTGACCCAGCCGCCGAACTTCGACGGCTTCTCCAAGCCCGACCTCGGCAAGGCCGCCGCGCAGGGCCAGCTCGACAAGGGCGCCGACGTGATCTACGCCGCCGCCGGTCTGGCCGGTTCGGGCTCGATCGAGGCCGCCGCCGCCGCTGACAAGTGGGCCATCGGCGTCGACTCCGACCAGTACAACCAGGCGGGTCTGGCCTCCTACAAGGACCACATCCTGACCTCGGTCACCAAGGACGTCTCGGACTCCGTCTTCAACCTGATCAAGTCGGTCAAGGACGGCAAGCCGCAGTCCGGTGAGGTCCGCTACGGCCTGGCCCAGGACGGCGTCGGCCTGTCCGACTCCAACCCGGCGTACAAGAAGATGACCGACGTCATCGCCGCCGTGGACGAGGCGAAGAAGAACATCGTCGACGGCAAGATCACGGTCAAGACCGCTCCGTAAGGAACCGCGGGTCATCGACCTCAGGGCCCGGCGACGGTGGGACCCCACCGGAGCCGGGCCCCGTTCCCGTACGGATTTTCGTCTTTCGGCAGCGCTACGCGTGTAGATGTCTCCCTGGCACGATAACTTCGCCCCGCCCTGCCCTCCCGCTCCCACTCCTTCCGGCCAAGGAGAGTGCGTCATCAACGCGTCCAGCCCCCCTGCCGTAGAACTGCACGGCATCACCAAGCGATTCCCCGGCGTCGTCGCCAACAAGGACATCGCCATCACGGTCCGCAAGGGCACCGTGCACGCCCTCATCGGCGAGAACGGCGCCGGCAAGTCGACCCTCATGAAGATCCTCTACGGCATGCAGAAGCCGGACGAGGGAACGATCGCCATCGACGGCGAGCAGGTCGCCTTCGCCAGCCCCGGCGACGCCATCGCGCGCGGCATCGGCATGGTGCACCAGCACTTCATGCTCGCCGACAACCTCACCGTCCTGGAGAACGTCGTCCTCGGCGGCGAGAAGCTCCACGGCATCGGCGCCAAGGCCCGGAAGAAGATCCAGGAGATCTCCGACCAGTACGGCCTCGGGGTCCGCCCGGACGCCCTGGTCGAGGACCTCGGCGTCGCCGACCGGCAGCGCGTGGAGATCCTCAAGGTCCTCTACCGCGGCGCCCGGATCCTCATCCTCGACGAGCCGACCGCCGTCCTCGTCCCGCAGGAGGTCGACGCGCTCTTCGACAACCTGCGCGAGCTCAAGTCCGAGGGCCTGACCGTCATCTTCATCTCGCACAAGCTGGGCGAGGTCCTGAAGGTCGCCGACGACATCACCGTCATCCGCCGGGGCACCACGGTCGGCACCGCCGACCCGAGGACCGCCACCACCAAGCAGCTCGCCGAGCTGATGGTCGGCAGCGAGCTGCCCTCCCCGGAGACCCGCGAGTCCACCGTCACCGACGTGCCGATGCTCCAGGTCCGCAACCTGACCCTGTCCGAGGCCGGCGCCGTCGCCGCCGCCCCGCTGACCAGCGCGGCCCCGCCGGACCCGGCCAAGGCCACCACCGTCCTGGAGGAGGGCGCCGAGGGCCGCAAGCTCCTCGACGACATCTCCCTCACCATCCACAAGGGCGAGATCCTCGGCATCGCGGGCGTCGAGGGCAACGGTCAGACCGAGCTCATCGAGGCCCTCATGGGCATGGCCACCCCCGACGCGGGCACCATCTCCCTCGACGGCCGGGACATCTCCAAGGTCTCCGTGCGCAAGCGCCGCGAGGGCGGCATCGGGTACATCCCCGAGGACCGGCACCGCCACGGCCTGCTCCTGGAGGCCCCCCTCTGGGAGAACCGCATCCTCGGCCACGTCACCGAGGCCCCCAACTCCAAGCGCGGCATCCTCGACCCGAAGGCCGCCCGCCAGGACACCGAGCGGATCGTCCGCGAGTACGACGTGCGCACCCCCGGCATCGACGTCACCGCGGCCTCCCTCTCCGGCGGCAACCAGCAGAAGCTGATCGTCGGCCGCGAGATGAGCCACGCCCCCAAGTTCCTGATCGCCGCCCACCCCACCCGCGGCGTGGACGTCGGCGCGCAGGCGCAGATCTGGGACGCGATCCGGGACGCCCGCCGCGAGGGCCTGGCGGTGCTGCTGATCTCCGCCGACCTCGACGAGCTGATCGGCCTCTCCGACACCCTCCGGGTCATGTACCGCGGCAAGCTGGTCGCCGACGCCGACCCCGCCACCATCACGCCCGAGGAGCTGGGCTCCGCCATGACCGGCGCGGCCTCCGGCCACCTCGAAGGCACCGAAGAGCAGTCCGAAGACGGTGACGCCCGATGATGAAATTCGACAAGGACCGGCTGATCCTGGGCGCGGCGGGACCGGTGCTCGCGCTGGTCTCCTCGTTCGTGCTCACCGTGCTGGTGCTGCTCGCGACCGGACTCGACCCGATCGAGCCGATCCGGATCATGATCGAGAACGCCGGGTACTCCGACATCCAGGTCCTGATCGTCAACCAGACCGGGATCTACTACCTCGCGGCCCTCGCCGTGGCGGTCGGCTTCCGGATGAACCTCTTCAACATCGGCGTCGACGGCCAGTACCGGCTCGCCGCGATGGTCTCCGCCCTCGTGGGCGCCTCCGTCGAGCTGCCGGGCCCGCTGCACATCCTCCTGATCGTGCTCGTCGCCATGCTGACCGGCGCCTTCTGGTCCGGCATCGCCGGCATCCTCAAGACGACCCGAGGCGTCTCCGAGGTCGTCTCGACGATCATGCTCAACGCCATCGCGACCTCCCTGGTGGCCTGGCTGATCCTGCCGAAGAACTTCGGCGTCCAGCCCGAGGGCTCCAACAACCTCACCACCGGTGAGATCGCCGAGTCCGGCTGGTTCCCCGGCATCGACATGGGCCAGGGCAACGGCGTCATCTACGGCTTCACGTTCGTGGCGCTCGCCCTCGGCGTCGTCTACTGGTTCGTCCTCAACCGCACCCGGTTCGGCTTCGACCTGCGCGCCACCGGCGCCAGCGAGTCCGCCGCCCAGGCCAGCGGCGTCGACGCCAAGCGGATGATCCTCACCTCGATGCTGCTCTCGGGCGCGCTCGCCGGCCTCTCCGGCATGCCGACGCTGCTCGGCGAGTCCCACACGTACAGCCTCGACTTCCCGGTCGGCGTCGGCTTCACCGCCATCACCATCGCGCTGCTCGGCCGCAACCACCCGGTCGGCATCCTCTTCGCCGCCCTCCTCTTCGCCTTCCTCGACAAGGCGTCCTCGTCGCTCGACACCTTCGGTTACCCGAAGGAGATCACCAAGATCATGCAGGGCATCATCGTGATCGCCGTGGTCGTCTCCTACGAGCTCGTCCGCCGTTACGGCCTCCGCCGCCAGCAGCAGAAGGTCGGCGAGGAACTCGCCGCCGGCGGCGCCCTCAAGACCGACAAGGAGGTCTCGGCATGAGCACCGCCGCTGCCACCAAGCCGAGCGCCGCGCCCAAGGGCGGCGGACGCCGCAAGCTCACCCTGCCGTGGATCATGCTGATCGTCGCGGCCGGCCTCGTGCTCTTCTCGCTGGTCCGGGTCGTCTCCGGGGCCAACGACCTCACCTCCGTGGGCCAGGTCTCCGGCGCGCTCCAGCTCGCCGTCCCGATCGGCCTCGCCGGCCTCGGCGGCCTGTGGGCCGAGCGCGCGGGCGTCGTCAACATCGGCCTCGAGGGCATGATGGTCCTCGGCACCTGGTTCGGCGCCTGGGCCGGCTACCAGTGGGGCCCCTGGACCGGCGTCCTGTTCGGCCTCGTCGGCGGTGCGATCGGCGGTCTGCTCCACGCGATCATCACCGTCACGTTCAACGTGAACCACATCGTCTCCGGTGTGGCGATCAACATCCTCGCGGTCGGCTTCACCCAGTACCTGTCGAACTTCACGTTCGCCGAGGCCCCGGGCGGCTCCTCCAAGCAGTCCCCCCGCATCGACGAGATCACCAAGATCACGATCCCAGGGCTCTCCGACTGGTTGCAGGACCTCCAGGCCAAGCACTGGTTCCTGATCTCCGACCTCGCCGGCATCCTCGGCGGCCTGGTCACCAACCTGTCGCTGCTCACCGTCGTCGCGATCCTGCTGATCCCGGCCACCTGGTGGATCCTGTGGCGCACGGCCTTCGGCCTGCGGCTGCGCTCCTGCGGCGAGAACCCGGTCGCCGCGGAGTCCCTGGGCGTCAACGTCTACAAGTACAAGTACATCGCCGTCACCGTCTCCGGCGCCCTCGCCGGCCTCGGCGGCGCCTTCCTCGCGATCGTCGCCACCGGCATCTACCAGGAGGGCCAGACCGGCGGCCGCGGCTACATCGGCCTCGCCGCGATGATCTTCGGCAACTGGATGCCCGGCGGCATGGCGCTCGGCGCCGGACTCTTCGGCTTCACCGACAGCCTCAAGCTGCGCGGCGGCGCCGAGAACGTCCACGCGCTGCTGCTCCTGGTCGCGCTGCTCCTGGTGATCGCCGCCCTCTGGCAGCTGTACAAGAAGAAGTACGTGGTCGCGGTGGTCTCCGCCGCCTTCTCCGCCGTCTTCTTCCTCTGGTACGCGCTGACCGACGAGGTCCCGAGCCAGTTCGTCGACGCCGCCCCGTACGTCACCACCCTCCTCGTGCTCGCCCTGTCGGCGCAGCGCCTGAGGATGCCGAAGGCGGACGGACTGCCCTACCGGAAGGGCCAGGGCAAGTGACCGCGGCGCTCTCCGAGGCCGACTGGGAGGCCCTGCGGGTCACGGCGCGCGAGGCGATGTCCCGCGCGTACGCCCCGTACTCGGGCTACCCGGTCGGTGCGGCGGCCCTCGTGGACGACGGGCGGACGGTCTCCGGCTGCAACGTGGAGAACGCCTCCTTCGGCCTCGGCCTGTGCGCCGAGTGCGGGCTCGTCTCGCAGCTCCAGGCCACCGGCGGCGGCCGGCTGACCCACTTCGTCTGCGTGGACGGCCGGGGCGAGCCCCTGGTCCCGTGCGGACGCTGCCGGCAGCTCCTGTACGAGTTCGGGGGCCCCGACCTCGTCCTGGAGACCCCGGCCGGGCTGCTGCCCCTGGCCGACATGCTCCCGCAGGCCTTCGGCCCGGACCACCTGTCCAAGTAGCACTTCGGAGCGGCCCTTCCGGCACGATGGAAGGGCCGCTCCTCCTTTCACCCTCTATGCGCGTAGAAAGAGGCACCACCCCATGGACGTCATCTCCGTCATCCGGACCAAGCGGGACAAGGGCGAGCTGAGCCCCGAGCAGATCGACTGGGTCATCGACGCGTACACCCGCGGCGCGGTCGCCGACGAGCAGATGTCCGCCCTGGCCATGGCGATCCTGCTGAACGGCATGAACCGCGACGAGATCGCCCGCTGGACCGCGGCCATGATCGCCTCCGGCGAGCGCATGGACTTCTCCTCGCTCTCCCGCCCCACCGCCGACAAGCACTCCACCGGCGGCGTCGGCGACAAGATCACCCTCCCGCTCGCCCCGCTCGTCGCCGCCTGCGGCGCGGCCGTGCCGCAGCTCTCCGGCCGGGGCCTCGGCCACACCGGCGGCACCCTCGACAAGCTGGAGTCGATCCCCGGCTGGCGCGCGCTGCTCTCCAACGAGGAGATGCTGCACGTCCTCGACACCACCGGCGCGGTCATCTGCGCGGCGGGCGACGGCCTGGCCCCGGCGGACAAGAAGCTGTACGCGCTCCGCGACGTGACGGGCACGGTCGAGGCCATCCCCCTGATCGCCTCCTCGATCATGTCCAAGAAGATCGCCGAGGGCACGGGCTCGCTGGTCCTGGACGTCAAGGTCGGCACCGGCGCCTTCATGAAGAGCATCGAGGACGCCCGCGAGCTGGCCTCCACCATGGTCCAGCTCGGCACCGACAGCGGCGTGAAGACGGTCGCGCTCCTCACCGACATGTCCACCCCGCTCGGCCTGACCGCCGGCAACGCCCTGGAGGTCCGCGAGTCCGTCGAGGTCCTCGCGGGCGGCGGCCCGGCGGACGTCGTCGAGCTGACGATCGCGCTGGCCCGCGAGATGCTCGACGCGGCCGGCATCAAGGACGCCGACCCGGCGAAGGCCCTCGCCGACGGCTCCGCGATGGACGTCTGGCGCCGGATGATCGCGGCCCAGGGCGGCGACCCGGACGCGACCCTCCCGGTCGCCCGCGAGCAGCACGTCGTGACGGCCCCGTCCTCCGGCGTCCTGACCCGCCTCGACGCCTACGACATCGGCATCGCCGCCTGGCGCCTGGGCGCGGGCCGCGCCCGCAAGGAGGACCCGGTGCAGGCGGGCGCGGGCGTCGAACTCCACGCCAAGCCCGGCGACACGATCACGGCGGGCCAGCCCCTCCTGACCCTCCACACGGACACCCCGGAGAAGTTCGACTACGCCCTGACCTCCCTGGAGAACGCCTGGGACGTCGCCCCGACGGGCACCTCCTTCGAAGCCTCCCCGATCGTCCTGGACCGCATCGCCTGAACCGAGGGCATATGCGCCTGACACGTTCAGGCGAACGGGACCGGTGGACCCCCGCCGGTCCCGTTCGGCATGCTGGGATCGGTGACGACCGACTGAGGAGCACACCATGAGCGCACTCGCCGTCGAGCCCGAGCCTGCCATGGGTGACGGGTGGGACGAACTCGTCCGGATCTGGGAAGAGACGGACGCCCCCGAGGGCTGCAAGGTGGAGATCATCGAGGGGATCGTCACCGTGGCGCCACCGCCCGCCAACCAGCACAACAGCATTGCCGCGAAGGTTCACCGGATCCTGATCCGTGAGATTCCCGAAGAGTGGAACGTCTACCAAACGCTCGGGCTCGCCTTTCCTGACCGGGCCGGGATGTACATGCCGGACCTGGTCGTCGCGCCCGAGGCGGCCGTGGACGATGAACCGGGCAACTTCGTTCCGGCAGCGGTGGCCGAGCTCGTCGTGGAAATCACCTCGAAGTGGAACGCGAACCACGACCGGATCGTGAAGCTCCAGGCCTACGCCACCGCCGCCGTCCCCCTCTACCTGCTCATCGACCGCTGGCACTCCGGCCGCCCCACCGCCACCCTCTACGGCGAGCCGAAGAACGGCCTGTACCGGGTCCTCGACGCGGTCGAGTTCGGCAGGGAACTCCACCTCCCCGTCCCCTTCGACCTGACGATCGACACCGGCACCTTCCCGCCGGACACGCCCTAGAGCCCCGTCCCCGACAGCAGCCCCGGCAGCGTCCGCATGTCCTCGAAGACCACCGTGCCCGGGCCCGTCAGGCGGTGGGCGGGGGTCAGGCCGCCGCAGTAGCCGAAGGCGCGCATGCCGGCGGCGCGGGCCGCCTCGACGCCGTACGGGCTGTCCTCCACGACCGCGCACCGCTCGGGCGGGACGCCCATCGTGGCGGCGGCGTGCAGGAAGAGGTCCGGGGCGGGCTTGCCCCGGGCGACGTCGCGGGCGCTGAAGATCCGGTCCTCGAAGCGCTCCAGGAGCCCGGTGCGGCCGAGGTTCCGCCGGATCGTGGGGTGGCTGCCGTTGGAGGCGAGGCAGTACGGGACGGACAGCGCGTCCAGGACGTCGGTGACGCCCTCGACGGCGGTCAGCTCGGCGTCGAGCGCGTCCTCGTACCGCTGCCGGAAGGGCTCGTTCCAGCCGGGCTCCAGGGGGCGCCCGATGCGCTCCTCCAGGATCGCGGTCAGGACCTCGTGGGAGGAGCCCACGAACCGCTCGACGATCTCCGCCTCGGTGAACTCCGCCCCGAGCCCGGCGAACACCTCCCGGTCCACCCGGCAGTAGATCCGCTCGCTGTCCACGAGGACGCCGTCGCAGTCGAAGATCACCAGTTCGACAGGTTCGAGAGTCATGATCGAGAGCCTAGCCAGAGGGGCCTCCGATGAGTTCCCGGCCCCCGGCCGGTCTCATCGGACGTGGACACCAGCCAGCCGGGCACCAGTCGGCCCCTCGTCGTGACCCTGACCGCCCGGCCCGGGCGGGAGGAGGTCGACCGCCTCTGCGCGCGGCTCGCCGCCGCCCCGCCCGCCGAGGTCGTCTGCGAGGCCGGCGCGCTCGTGCCCGCCGGGCTCGCCGCCGTCGACGCCCTCGCCCGGCTGGGACTCGCGGCGACCCGGCACGGCCACCGCCTCCGCGTCGAGGGAGTGGGCCCCGAGCTGCGGGCCCTGCTCCGGCTCACCGGGCTCGACGAAACCCTAGGCCTCCAGCCGTGACGGCAGGTCGAAGAGCGGGAACCAGCGCTCGGTGTCCAGGAAGAAGTCCATCCCCGCCACCTTGCCCTCCCGCAGCTCCAGGACGATCAGCGCCCAGGGGCTGAAGCCGCCCTCCGGGTCCGGGTGGTACTGCGCGAACGCCGGCGAGCCGTTCGCCACGGTCGGCACCAGCTTCGAGCCCGCGCAGACCTCGCCGACGCCCAGCATCCAGCCCACGATGTCGTCGTGTCCCCGGAGCCACAGGTCGTACGGCGGCATGGACATCGTCGCGTCCTCGTGGAGGAGCGCGGTCAGCGCCTTCATGTCGTAGCCCTCGAAGGCCGCCACGTACCGCTCCAGGAGTGCCTTCTGCTCCTCGTCCAGCGGGTCCGCCGGGTCGGAGGCGGCCGGGGCCTGCTCGGCCAGGGTCGCGCGGGCCCGCTGGAGCGCGCTGTTCACCGAGGCCACGGAGGTGTCGAGGAGCTCGGCGACCTCGCTCGCCCTC
The DNA here is from genome assembly GCF_009299385.1 of Streptomyces cinereoruber. Classification (NCBI taxonomy): domain Bacteria; kingdom Bacillati; phylum Actinomycetota; class Actinomycetes; order Kitasatosporales; family Streptomycetaceae; genus Streptomyces; species Streptomyces cinereoruber. The sequence goes on from NZ_CP023693.1 coordinate 4,735,858, forward strand.
CACGCGAGCACCTCGCGCAGGATGAGGACCGCCCGCTGCTTGGGCGGCAGGTGCTGGAGCGCGGCCACGAACGCGAGCCGCACGGTCTCCCGGGAGACGGCCGCCTCCGCCGGGTCCGCCACCGACGGCAGCACGCGCCCGTCCGGCACGGGCTCCAGCCAGGTGATCTCGGGCTGCTTCACCAGCTGCGCCTGGGCCACGGGCGTCGGGGAGGTCAGGTCCATCGGCCGCGCCCGCCTGTTCCCCGCGTTCAGCGCGTCGAGGCAGACGTTGGTCGCGATCCGGTACAGCCAGGACCGCAGCGAGGAGCGGCCCTCGAAGGAGTCGAGCGCCTTCCAGGCCCGCACCATCGTGTCCTGCACCGCGTCCTCCGCCTCGAAGGAGGACCCGAGCATCCGGTAGCAGTAACCGGTCAGCTCACGGCGGTACTTGTCGAGTTCCTCGGTCGTCGCGACCACGGTGTCGCTCATCGGTCCACACCCCGCTCACCCTCATCGGCACCCGTCCGGTGCCGATGGGAGCGAAGCTACCGCAGCGCACTGACAGCCGGGGTCAGGTTCCCGGCTTGCGCCCGTAGACGTACACGTCGTCGCCGTTGCGCAGCAGGTTCCAGTACGCCTTCGCGTCGGCCGACGTCATGTTCACGCAGCCGCCCGAGCCCGGCGGGTTCCACATCGACTTGGTGGTCGAGTGGAAGGCCTGGCCGCCGTCGAAGAACTGCGAGTACGGCATGGCGACGTTGTAGAGCGTCGACCAGTGGTTGATGTTCCGCCAGTAGATCTTCTTCAGGCCGGTGCGGGTCTCCGTCCCGTCCTTGCCCGTGCGGACCGGCACCGGGCCGTACTTCAGGGTGGCGCCGTCCTGGATCCAGCTCAGCTGCCTGGTCAGGTCCACGCAGGCGATCCGGCCCTTGTTGGTCGGACACTTGCGGTCCTTGTTCGGGTTCTTCCCGGCCGCCTTCTGCTGGAGCATCGTGTTCATGGTGCGCCAGGTGATCTCGCCCGCGTATCCGGCGGTCGGGGTGATCCCGTGCTTCTTCTGGAAGGCCTGGATGGCCTTGCAGTCGGCGGACGACTGGCGTCCGTCGACCGGCCGGGCCAGGAACTTCTCCACCTGCTTCTGGTACGGGCCGGTCGTCACGTTGCAGGAAGCGGCCTCGGCCGTCCCCGTGCCCAGCGCGACCGTCAGCGGCACCACCAGCGCCGTGAGCCCCGCCGTGACCGCCGCTCTGCGGCCCGTCCGCCGTATGGATTCCCTCATGATCGTCAACTCCCCCTTGAGTCCTGCCCGAGAAGACGAACGGGGGAGCCCGACGGTTGCGGTCCCGGAGGGGACGGAATCGGGGCGCGCCGGGCGCGGGCGGAACCGGGACGGACCGGGCGCCGCTCAGGCGGTCGCCGGACGGAGCCGCCGCGCCTCCACGCGCGCGCTGTGCGTGCCGTACAGGGTGATCGAGACGACGCCGAGGACCGCGACCAGGCCGATCAGGACCGTGCCCGCCCAGCCGCCCGCGTGGAAGGCGACCGCGCCGAGCGTGCCGCCCGCGCTGGAGCCCAGGTAGTACGCCGACTGGTACAGCGCCGAGGCCTGCGCCCGGCCCGTCTTCGCCGTCCGGCTCACCGAGGAGGACGCGACCGCGTGGCCCGCGAAGAACCCGGCCGTGATCAGGACGAGGCCCGCCAGGACCGCCGGGAGCGCGTCGGCCAGCGAGAGCAGCAGGCCCGCGGCCGTGGTGGAGACCGCCAGGTAGAGCGCCCCGCGCCGGCCGAGCCGCCCGACCAGCTTCCCGGCGGCGGCCGAGGAGACCGTACCGACCAGGTACACGAGGAAGATCGAGCCGATCACGCCCTGCGGCAGCGAGAACGGGGCCTCCACCAGGCGGTAGCCGATCACGGTGTACACCGCGCCGAACACCGTCATGAACAGCGCGCCGATCGCGTACAGCCGCATCAGGAGCGGGTCGGAGAGGTGCGTGCGGACGGTGCGCGCCAGCGCCTTCGGGTTCAGCGTGCCCGGCGTGAAGTGCCGGGCCTTCGGCAGCAGTGCCCGGAAGGCGACCGCGCACGCCAGGGAGAGCAGGCCCACGGCGGCCAGGCCCGCGCGCCAGCCCCACAGCTGGGCGACCCAGCCGGACACGATCCGGCCGCTCATCCCGCCGATGGAGTTGCCCGCCACGAAGAGGCCGATCGCGCCGATCAGCGCCTTGGGCCGCACCTCCTCCGCCAAGTACGCCATCGCGGAGGCCGGGAGCCCGGCGAGCGCCGCGCCCTGGAGGGCGCGCAGCACGACCAGGGACTCCAGGTTCGGCGCGAGCGGCACCAGGAGCGCCAGGGCGACCGCGACCGACAGGGAGGCGGTCATCAGCGTGCGCCGGCCGAAGCGCTCCGAGAGGGCACTGAGCGGCAGGACGCACAGGGCGAGGGCGCCGGTCGCGGCGGAGACCGTCCACGAGGCGGCGGAGGCGGTGGCGCCGAACCCGGCGGAGATCGCCGGGAGGAGGGCCTGCGTGGAGTAGAGGAGGGTGAAGGCGGCGAGCCCGGCGGCGAAGAGCGCGAGGCTCATGCGGCGGTGGCCGGGGGCACCGGGAGCGAGGCGGGTGTCGGCGGACGCGAGGGTGGCGGCCGCCCTGGTACTGGCGGAAGGCATGCCACGAACGTAGGACGGTCGCTTTCATGCGTCCAATGCACGGAACTGCTGTAATCGTTCCCATGGCGCATGAGTACAGGTCACAGCCCCGCCTGTCACCGAACAGTAACGAAGAAGACATGGGGCTGCTGCTCGCGCCCCGGCTCGCGTACTTCGCGGCCGTCGCCCGGCACGAGCACGTGACCCGGGCCGCGGCCGAGATGGGCGTCCCGCAGTCCACGCTCTCGCGGGCGATGGTCCGGCTCGAACAGGACCTCGGCGTGGCCCTCTTCGCCCGCCGGGGCCGCACGGTCTCCCTCACCCCGGCCGGCCGCCGCTTCCTCACCGCCGCCGAGCGGGCCCTCGCCGAGGTGGAGCGGGCCGCCGACACCGTACGCGCCGACGCCGACCCGGCCGCCGGACGGGTCGCCTTCGGGTTCCTGCACACCATGGGCTCCGAGACCGTCCCCGGGCTCCTCCGCGCCTTCCGGGTCGACCACCCCCGGGTCCGCTTCACCCTCGTCCAGAACTACGGCGAGGCCATGATCGAGCGGCTGCGGGCCGGCGACCTCGACCTCTGCCTGACCTCGCCGGTGCCGGACGCCCCCGACCTGGTGGCCCGGCGCCTGGACGAGCAGCGGCTGCGGCTCGTCGTCCCGGACGACCACCGGCTCGCGGGCCGCAAGCGGGTGCGGCTCGCGGAGGCCGCCGACGAGACCTTCGTGACCCTGGAGCCGGGGTACGGGCTGCGCCGCATCACCGACGACCTGTGCGCGGAGGCCGGGTTCAAGCCCCGGGTGGCCTTCGAGGGCGAAGAGGCCGAGACCCTGCGCGGCCTGGTCGCCGCCGGTCTCGGCGTCGCCCTGCTGCCCCCGCCGGCCGTGCCCCGGCCCGGCGTCGTCGAACTGACCGTCACCGCCCCGCGTGCGGTCCGCGAGATCGGGGTCGCCTGGCTCGACGGGCACCCGGACACGGCCCCGGTGGCCGCCTTCAAGAAGTTCCTCCTGAGCCGGCGCGGCCACCTGCTCCCGAAGGAGCCCGCGCCCCCGGCGTGAGCCCGGCCCCCGGGCCTACCGCCGCCGCGCGCCCCCGAACCCCGCCGCCAGCGGCATCCGCAGCCCCAGCGGCGGGGGCGCGGCGAAGGCGTCGGTCAGCGGGCGGGCGACCGGCCGGGAGAAGAGGGCGCCGAGGACGAAGTCGGCGGCCAGGGCCCGGACCTCGTCCGCGTACTGGCGCAGCGCGTGCCCGTCCGAGTGCACCTCGAAGCGGCAGGTCTCCCGGTTCGCCTTCTTGGCCCGCTCGGCGAAGCGGAACGACAGCTCCGGGTCCCTCCGGGAGTCGTTGGTGCCGTGCACCAGCAGCACCCGGCGCCCCACCAGCTGCCGCACCGGCTCCGGTTCGGCCGCCACGTCGTCCTCCGGGAGCCAGGGGGCGAGCGCCAGGACCGCGCCGACCGCGTCCTCCCCGGCGGCCCGCAGCGCCGCCCGCCCGCCGAGCCCGTGCCCGGCCAGGCAGACCGGGACGTCGCCGTAGCGCCGTACCGCCTCCGCGACCGCCCAGGCGGCGTCCGCCGCGAGGTCCGCGTCCGCGCCGTTCCAGCCGCGCGCCCGGTAGCGCACCACGTGCGCGACGAGCCCCTCGTCCCGGCCCGCCCGCACCAGGGCGCGCCCGAGCGGCAGCATCGCCGCGTGGGCCCGCGCGGAGGCCCGCCGCCTCGACGACGGCTCGCCGTCCGGAAGCAGCAGCACCACGCCGCCCACCGCCGACGTGCCGGAACCTGCGACGGACCGTCCGAGCCGGGGTCTCCGTGCGTCGGGCGGCCCCACGAGTGCGAAGTGCGCCATGGCAGAACAGTCTCAGAAGCGGAGGTGTACGCCAGCCGTACGCGCGGTCTCTGTTACGTATCGCCGCGCCCGACTCGAACGGGCGTGCCCGGCAACCCCGTTCGAACCCGGGGGCGCCGCCGCGGACGCACCGGAAGCCGGGCGTCACGAGGAGCGCTCTACGCGCGTAGGGGCTAGAGTGCGGCAATGACGAGCCAGACCCACAGCGTTCCCACCGCGGACCAGATCCGCCGCGCCCCGAAGGTGCTGCTCCACGACCACCTCGACGGCGGGCTGCGCCCCGGCACGATCATCGAACTCGCCCGCGAGCAGGGCTACGAGAACCTTCCCGAGACCGAACCCGACAAGCTCGGCGTCTGGTTCCGGGAGGCCGCCGACTCCGGGTCCCTGGAGCGGTACCTGGAGACCTTCGCGCACACCTGCGCCGTCATGCAGACCCGGGAGGCCCTCTTCCGCGTCGCCGCCGAGTGCGCCGTCGACCTCGCCGAGGACGGCGTCGTGTACGCGGAGGTCCGCTACGCCCCCGAGCAGCACCTGGAGGGCGGACTCACCCTCGAAGGGGTCGTGGAGGCCGTCAACGCGGGCTTCCGCGAGGGCGAGCGGCGGGCCAGGGAGAACGGCCACCGCATCCGGGTCGGCGCCCTGCTCACCGCCATGCGGCACGCCGCCCGCTCCCTGGAGATCGCCGAACTCGCCAACACCTACCGGGACTCCGGCGTCGTCGGCTTCGACATCGCGGGCGCCGAGGCCGGCTACCCGCCCACCCGTCACCTGGACGCCTTCGAGTACCTCAAGCGGGAGAACAACCACTTCACGATCCACGCCGGCGAGGCCTTCGGGCTGCCCTCCATCTGGCAGGCGCTCCAGTGGTGCGGCGCCGACCGCCTCGGCCACGGCGTCCGGATCATCGACGACATCGAGGTCGCGGACGACGGCTCGGTGAAGCTGGGCCGGCTCGCCGCCTACGTCCGGGACAAGCGGATCCCGCTGGAGATGTGCCCCTCCTCCAACCTCCAGACCGGCGCCGCCGCCTCGATCGGCGAGCACCCCATCGGCCTGCTCCGCACCCTGCACTTCCGCGCCACCGTCAACACCGACAACCGCCTCATGAGCGGCACGAGCATGAGCCGGGAATTCGAGCTGCTGACCGAGGCATTCGATTACACGCTCGACGACATGCAGTGGTTCACAGTCAATGCGATGAAATCCGCGTTCATTCCTTTCGATGAACGACTCGCCATGATCAACGAGGTCATCAAGCCCGGATACGCGGAGCTCCGGTCCGAATGGCTGTTCCAGCAGACCGCCGCGACCAGCGGATCTTCCCGTACGGAGGGCTGAACGGCGGCTCCGGTGAGGAGTACGGGCGGCCGGGTCTGCACGACACCCGGCCGCTTTCCGGTGTTTGCGGCGGGATCCCCCGCTGGTTAGGTTGCAGAGCCGCTCTGCATTCCCCGTTGCCCGGATTTCCCCGTACGGCTTTCCCGAAGCCCCCGGATTCCCCCAAGGAAGATTCTCAGATGAAGCAGTCCGCCAAGAAGCTCGGTGTCGCCGCCCTCGGTGCCGCTTTCGCCGCTGCCGCCGCCGGCACGGCCTCCGCCGCCCCGGCCGTGCCCGCCGCCCCCGACGCGCTCGGCCTGGTGACCCAGACCGTTCCGCTGGGCGACGGCCTCGGCGAGCTCCCCGCCGACGCCGCCGAGGGACTCCACGTCGGGCAGGGCGTCCTCGGCCAGGGCTTGGACCAGGCCACCAAGACCCTCCCGGCCGCCGCCGGCCAGGCCACCCAGAACCTCCCGCTCGACGCCGCCGCCGGCGGCCTCGGCGCCACCCCGCTCGGCGGACTCCTCGGCGGCCTGCCGCTGAACGGCCTCCCGCTCGGCTGACCCGGCCCGTACGGCTCCGTACGCACGCCGAAGGGGCGCACCCCCGGGAAGGTTCCGGGGGTGCGCCCCTTCGGCGTGCGTACGAGCGACCTACCAGGCCGCGCCCGCCGCCGCCTTCCGCTCCGACGGCAGCAGCAGCCACAGCGCCAGGTAGAGCAGGAACTGCGGGCCCGGCAGCAGGCAGGACGCCAGGAAGATCACGCGCATCGTCGTCGCGGAGGTGCCGAAGCGCCGGGCGAGCGCCGCGCACACCCCGCCGATCACGCGTCCGTCACGGGGGCGGATCAGTGCGGCCATGGTGGGCTCCTTCGGAGTCGGTCCGGGAGCCGCTCCGTCGGGCTCCCGGTGACTCCATACTGCCGCCGGAAAGCGGGACGAAGCGTCGGTCTACGGGGCGATCGGGACCCTGGAAATCGTCGGGGTCGCACCCTGAGAACCCTCGTCCCGCGGCAGGGCGGAACCCCGACCCCGCCCCCTCCCTCCGGACGACCCCGAGCGGCCCGCCTCCGACCTGCGGCGCAGCCAGATCCGCCCGGCCGGCACGAGCAGGAGGTGCGCGAGTGCCACGCCCGCCGTGTTCAGGAGCACCGAGTCCACGTCCACGACCTGCCCCGGCACCGCGGTCTGCAGCAGCTCCACCGCGAGCGACACCAGCGCCCCGGCGGCGGCCGTCCGCGTCAGGGAGGCCCAGCCGGGGACGTCGAGCCGCCCGTCGGCCATCGGGAGCAGCACCCCGAGCGGGGCGAGCAGCAGCAGGCCCTCCCCGATCAGCCGGGCCGCCTCGGCGGACCCCAGCGCGAGATCGGCCCGCAGCCCGTCCAGGGGCACCGTGTTCGGCGCGGTCACCCAGGCCACGTCCCGTGGGCGCAGGCTGATCCAGGCGACGAGCAGCAGATGCGCGACGAGGAGGACGAACCCCGTCGCGCGGACGACCACGGCGGCACTGCCGCCCGAACCTTGACGCTGCACGCACCCCAAGACGTGCCCGGGAGCGGAATCGGTTCCGCCGCGCCCCGGCTCAGCCGGTCGGGGCCGCCGGGGGCGACCCCGGGACCGGCTCCGAGGGCGAGGCCGTCGCGGTCGCCGGCGGAGCCGTCGGCGGCACGGACTCCGGGCGCTCGCGCAGCTCCGTCGTACACCGGTAGCGCTTCGGCGCGTACGGACCCGGGCCGCCGAGCAGGACCGTGCGGTCGCCCGCCCCCGCCGCGCTCTCCCCGAAGGAGCAGACGAGCTGCGACAGGGCGACCGGCGCCAGGTCCTCCGGCTGCCGGCTCAGCCGCAGCGCGCCCGCCGGGTCGCCCCGCCGCCCGCCGCCCACCGTCAGCGGACCGCGCACCGCGGTCGTGAAACCGGCCTGCCGCTCGGCCTCCGAGGGCACGGCGAGCAGCTGCGCGAGGAGCAGCCGGGCCGTCCGCACCGGATCGGCGTCCGCCTTCCCCTCCGGCAGCGGCGACCGGCGGTCCACCGTCTCCAGCTGCGAGCCGCAGACCAGGAACACCCGGACCGGCACGCTCCCGGCCGCGGTCCCCGTCGTCCCGTCCTCGGCCACGCTGCACGGCACCCGGGACGGGGCCGCGCCCGCGTCCACCGGGACCGACGTCGTCCTGATCCCGCAGCCGGCCACCAGGGCGGCGAGCGCGACCGCGCCGGCCGCGCTCCCGAGCGTACGGAGCCTCACGCTTCCTCCACCTCGCCCCGGCCGCTGCGGGTCTTCACCTCGCTGGTGATCCCGGAGGCGTCCAGGGGCAGCCGCAGCACGAACACCGCGCCGTCCACCTCCCCGTCCTCGCCCACCGAGTTCGAGGCCGTGATCGAACCACCGTGGATCAGGGCGTTCTCCATCGCGATCGACAGGCCGAGACCGCTGCCGTCCGACCGGGGCCGGGACGCGCTCGCCTTGTAGAAGCGGTCGAAGACGTGCGGCAGCACCTCCTCGGGGATGCCGGGGCCGTGGTCGCGGACCGCGATCACCAGCTCCCCGTCCTCCGTGCGCACCGACACCCGCACCGGCGAACCGCCGTGCTTGAGCGCGTTCCCGATCAGGTTCGCCAGGATCACGTCGAGCCGGCGCGGATCGAGCGGCACCACGATCCCGCGCTCGGCGTCGAGCTCCACCGCGTCCAGCCACGCGCGCGCGTCCACGCACGCCGTGATCTGGTCGGCGATGTCCACGTCGTCCAGGACGAGCCGGGCGGTGCCCGCGTCGAAGCGGGTCACCTCCATCAGGTTCTCCACCAGGTCGTTCAGGCGCCGGGTCTCGCTCACCACCAGCGCCACCGCCGGCGCGATCATCGGGTCGAGGGCGTCCTGCTCGTCCTCCAGGACCTCCGTGACGGCCGTCAGGGCGGTCAGCGGGGTGCGCAGCTCGTGCGACATGTCGGCCACGAAGCGGCGGCTGGACTCCTCCCGCGCGCTCATGTCCGCGACCTTCTTCTGCAGCGACTCGGCCGCGCCGTTGAACGTGCGCGACAGGTCGGCCAGTTCGTCCTCGCCGGTGACCCGCAGCCGGGTGTCCAGCTTGCCCTCGCCGAGCTGCCGGGCCGCCTCCCCGAGCCGGTGCACCGGCCGCAGCACGGTCGTCGCCGCGACCTGCGCGAGCAGCACCGAACCGGCCACCGCGAGCGCGGTGGCGATCCCCAGCGACCAGGCCAGCGAGTTCAGATCGGCCTTCTCCGCCGCCAGCGACTTGAACATGTAGCCGGCGGGCCCACCGCCGTCGATCCGCGTCCCGCCCACCAGGTACGGCGTCCCGCCCCGCTCCGTACGCTGCCAGAACAGGTGGTACGGATACGGGTTGGCGTCCGTCACCGGCCGCCGGGTGTCCACGGCCTCGCGCAGCGACACCGGCACGTCGGCCAGGGTGAAGTCGTCCGGGTCCGAGGCGCCCACGATCGGCTTGCCCTCGTCCCGCTCGCCGAGCAGCAGCACCTGGTAGTCCGCGCTGCCGCTCGCCATCTGCTCGGCGGTCCGCCGCAGGTCCTCCTGGCCGGGCCGCAGCGGCAGCGTCGCCACCCGGTTCTGCATCTCCTGCCGGAAGTCGTTGAGCGCCCCGTCCTGGGTGCGGGTGAGCACCGCCTCGCGGTTGAGCCAGTACGCGATGCCGGAGGCGGCGACGGCCGCGGTGAGCGCGACCAGGGCGAAGACTACGACGAGCCGCAGGCGCAGGCTGGAGAGGCGCAGCCGCGCGAGGATCCCTCTGCTCACGCAGGAACGTCCAGCCGGTAGCCGACGCCGCGCACGGTGCGGATCAGGGTCGGCGAGGACGGCACGTCCTCCACCTTGGCGCGCAGCCGCTGCACGCAGGCGTCCACGAGCCGCGAGTCGCCCAGGTAGTCGTGCTCCCACACGAGCCGCAGCAACTGCTGCCGGGACAGCGCCTGTCCGGGCCGCCGGCTCAGCTCCAGGAGCAGCCGCAGCTCGGTCGGGGTCAGCTGGAGGTCCTCGCCGTTCTTGGTGACCGTCATCGCCGACCGGTCGATGACCAGCGAGCCGTACGTCGCCGAGTCCGTCGACTCCCGCTCCCCGCGCCGCAGTACGGCCCGGATGCGGGCGTCCAGGACCCGGCCCTGCACGGGCTTGACGACGTAGTCGTCGGCCCCGGACTCCAGGCCCACGACCACGTCGATGTCGTCGCTGCGCGCGGTCAGCAGGATGATCGGCAGCTGATCGGTCCGGCGGATCCGCCGGCACACCTCGAAGCCGTCGATGCCGGGCAGCATGACGTCGAGCACGACCAGGTCCGGCCGCTGCTCGCGCAGCAGCTGGAGGCCGTCCTCGCCCGTGGCGGCGGTGGCCACCCGGTGGCCCTGCCGGGACAGGGACAGCTCAAGGGCCGTACGGATGGCGTCGTCGTCCTCGATCAGCAACAGAAAAGGCACGGCAGCATTCTGTCCCATACGGCCGTCCGAGTTCGACCGTCGGGGAGCACGCTGTCCGCGACAGGCCCTGTGACACGCCTGTGACAGTCGGCGGACAGCGCCATGAAGTCCCCGGGGCAAGCTTCTTGGCACACGGACCGAAACACACTCCAGCCGACGGGGGGCGCGAGATGAACGCACTGCACAGCACGAACTCCGGCGCAGTTGTCACGCGTCTCCACGATGTCGTCAGGAGCACGGAGAAGTCCGGCGCGCAGAACGGACGGGGGTGCGTTCGCAGCGTCGGACGTCAGCGCAAGGCGCCGTACATGGTGGCCGTCGCTGACGGGGGAGCGGTGTACGGGGAGGCCACGGGGGAACGCCCTGGCTGTTCGGAGGCCGAGTTCACGGCCTACGTCCAGGAGCGTCGGGCCTCCCTGTACGCCACCGCCTACCACCTCACCGGCGACCGTTTCGAGGCCGAGGACCTGCTCCAGAGCGCGCTGTTCTCCACGTACCGCGCCTGGGACCGGATCAGCGACAAGGCCGCGGTCGGCGGGTACCTCCGCCGGACCATGACCAATCTGCACATCAGCGCCTGGCGCCGTCGCAAGCTCAACGAGTACCCCACCGAGGAGCTGCCGGAGACGGTCGGCGAGACGGACGCGATGCGGGGCACGGAGCTGCGAGCGGTCCTGTGGCAGGCGCTGGCCCGACTGCCCGAGCTCCAGCGCACGATGCTGGTGCTGCGGTACTACGAGGGCCGGACCGATCCGGAGATCGCGGAGATCCTGGACATCAGTGTCGGCACGGTGAAGTCGAGCATCTGGCGCTCGCTGCGGCGACTGCGCGAGGACGAGGTGCTGAGCTTCGGCCGTGACGAGGAGGAGTCCTTCGGCGAGCTGGTGGCCTGAAGGTCGGGGGGAAACGGGGGAAAACAGGGGGGGGAAAGACCCACGGGAGCCCACGGGGGAAACGGGGCTCGCGGGGGAAGCACGGGGGAACCGTACGGGGGTACGGGGGAAAAGGAAGAAGCGGATCGTACGGGCCCGGGGGTCTCGTACGATCCGCTTCTTGCGTCTCGGGGGACGCCCCTACGGGTGGGCGGCCGGGGTGCGGTGGCGGCCCGCCGCCGCGGCGGCCAGCCGGCCCAGGGCCTCCGGCTTGGCGCACGGGTGGGCGCCCAGCTCCGCCTGGCGCGCCACGATCGCGCGCTCGGCCCGCATCAGGCGCCAGCCCCGGCGCAGCAGGAACGGCACCGACTTGCGGCCCTCCCTGAGGTCCCGGGCCAGGCGGCGGCGGAACGTGGTCGAGGGGCGGCCGCGCAGACAGATCGCGTCGGCCAGGACGCCGAGGTCGCGGCAGCGGGCCACGATCTCGGCCGCGAAGATCCCCTCCGCCACGAACAGCGGGGTCCGCCCGATGTCCAGGCCCTCCCGGCCCGTCCGGGAGCTGGTGGCGATGTCGTACACGGGGACGTCGGTCCGCCCCGTACGGCACAGCTCGACGACGGCGGAGACGGCGGCGTCCGCGTCCCAGGACTGCGGCGAGTCCCAGTCGATGTCCGCGCTGCCGGCGACGAGCGGGAGCGACGGGTCGTCGTGCTCCTTGTAGAAGTCGTCGAGGCGCAGGACCGGGAGGCCGGTGACGGCGGCGAGGGACGACTTGCCGGAGCCGGAGGGGCCCGTCAGCAGGACGACCCGGGTCGGGATCGGTTGGGAACTCACGGAACACCAGTGTGAGGCATTCCCCCGTGCAGGGGACCCCCGGGGAGGGCGTTGGTATCGGGCGTCACACCTCCACTACTGTCGGTGTCCGCCCGAACACCCCCTGGAAGGAACGCCATGGCGCGTCACGCAGCCCCCAGCACCTCCCGTCGCAGCGCCCTGCTCAAGGCCGGACTGACCGTCACGGCGGCGGGCGCCGCGCTGGTCGGCGCGGGGGCCGGGGCCCAGGCCGCCGCGCCGGTGCCGCTGCCGCTCGACGGCCTGACCAGGACGGACACGGGAGCGGCCGGCACGGGCGCGCTCGACGGGGTCGGCTACGCCCTGGGCCCGCTGACCCAGCTCAAGCTCAACCCGCTGGCCGACACCGGCGTCGACCCCCTCGACAACGGAGTCGGCACCCAGGTCGCCGACTTCAAGCCGCTCGGCACGAACCTGGTCACCGACCACGTCACCAAGGGCGGGGCCGTGGCGGACCTGCCGGTGGTCGGCCCGCTGTCGCAGGGGCTGCTTCCGTGACGCGGACGCGGCGAAGGGCCCCCGGGGTCGCCCCGGGGGCCCTTCCGCACGCGTCTTCTAGTACGAGGAGCCGGAGGCGCCCAGGCTGCCCGTCGGGTGCCAGACCGTCTTCGTCTCCAGGAACGCGGTCATGCGGTCCGTACCGGGGGTCTCCGCGAAGTCCTCGGTGCGGCGGCGCAGGACGCGCTTCAGGTTGTCCGCGGCCGCGATCTCCAGCTCGCGGGCGAGGTCGTCGTCGGACGCGCCCGTCAGGTCGATCGCGTTGACGTCCTGGTGGGCCGCGAGGTGCGGGCCCATCTCGGAGGCCTTGCCGGAGAGGATGTTGACCACGCCGCCCGGCAGGTCGGAGGTGGCGAGCACCTCGCCCAGGGAGAGCGCGGGCAGCGGGGACCTCTCGCTCGCGACCACCACGGCCGTGTTGCCCGTGGCGATCACCGGGGCGATCACCGAGACCAGGCCCAGGAAGGACGAGTCCTGCGGGGCCAGGACCGTGACGACACCGGTCGGTTCGGGGGTGGAGAGGTTGAAGTACGGGCCCGCGACCGGGTTGGCGCCGCCCGTGACCTGGGCGATCTTGTCGGTCCAGCCCGCGTACCAGACCCAGCGGTCGATCGCGGCCTCGACGAGGACGGCCGCCTTGTTCTTGGACAGGCCCTCGGCGTCCGCGACCTCGTGCACGAACTGGCCCTTGCGGCCCTCCAGCATCTCGGCGACGCGGTAGAGGATCTGGCCGCGGTTGTACGCGGTCGCGCCCGCCCAGCCGCCGAAGGCCTTGCGGGCGGCGACGACCGCGTCACGGGCGTCCTTGCGGGAGGACAGGGGGGCGTTCGCCAGCCACTTGCCCTTGGAGTCGGTCACCTCGTACACCCGGCCGCTCTCGGAGCGGGGGAACTTGCCCCCGACGTACAGCTTGTAGGTCTTGAAGACGCTCAGACGGTTCGCGTCAGACATCGAGGTAGGCCTCCAGACCGTGACGGCCGCCCTCGCGGCCGAAGCCCGACTCCTTGTAGCCGCCGAAGGGCGAGGTCGGGTCGAACTTGTTGAACGTGTTGGCCCAGACGACCCCGGCCCGGAGCTTGTTCGCCACCGCGAGGATGCGGGAGCCCTTCTCCGTCCAGATGCCCGCCGACAGGCCGTACTGGCTGTTGTTGGCCTTCGCCACGGCCTCGTCGGGCGTACGGAAGGAGAGCACCGACAGGACCGGGCCGAAGATCTCGTCGCGGGCGATGGCGTGCGCCTGCGTGACGTTCGTGAAGAGCGTCGGGGCGAACCAGTAGCCGGCGGACGGGATCTCGCAGGCGGCGGTCCAGCGCTCGGCGCCCTCCGCCTCGCCCTGCTCGACCAGGGTGGTGATCCGCGCCAGCTGCTCGGAGGAGTTGATGGCGCCGATGTCGGTGTTCTTGTCCAGCGGGTCGCCGAGGCGGAGGGTGGAGAGCCGGCGCTTCAGGCTGTCCAGGAGCTCGTCCTGGATCGACTCCTGGACCAGGAGGCGCGAGCCCGCGCAGCAGACCTGGCCCTGGTTGAAGAAGATGCCGTTGACGATGCCCTCGACGGCCTGGTCGATCGGGGCGTCGTCGAAGACGATGTTGGCGCCCTTGCCGCCCAGCTCCAGGGTCACCTTCTTGTCCGTGCCCGCGACGGAGCGCGCGATGGCCTTGCCGACGGCGGTCGAGCCGGTGAAGGCGACCTTGTCGACGTCCGGGTGCTCGACCAGCGCGGCGCCCGCGTCCCCGTACCCGGGGAGGATGTTGACGACGCCCTTCGGCAGCCCGGCCTGGCGGCAGATGTCCGCGAAGAACAGGGCGGAGAGCGGGGTCGTCTCGGCCGGCTTCAGGACGACCGTGTTGCCGGTCGCGAGCGCCGGGGCGATCTTCCACGCCAGCATCAGCAGCGGGAAGTTCCACGGGATGACCTGGCCGGCGACGCCCAGCGGACGGGGGTTCGCGCCGTAGCCGGCGTGGTCGAGCTTGTCGGCCCAGCCCGCGTAGTAGAAGAAGTGCGCGGCGACCAGGGGGAGGTCCGCGTCGCGGGTCTCCTTGATCGGCTTGCCGTTGTCCAGGGTCTCCAGGACGGCCAGCTCGCGGCTGCGTTCCTGGATGATCCGGGCGATCCGGAAGAGGTACTTGGCGCGCTCGGAACCGGGCAGCGCCGACCACTTCTCGAAGGCCTTGCGGGCCGCCTTCACCGCGCGGTCGACGTCCTCGGCGCCCGCGCGGGCGACCTCGGACAGGACCTCCTCGGTGGAGGGGGAGACGGTCTTGAAGACCTTGCCCCCGGCCGCGTCGACGAACTCGCCGTCGATGAACAGGCCGTAGGAGGGGGCGATGTCGACGACGGACCGGGACTCGGGCGCCGGCGCGTACTCGAATGCAGATGCCATGTTGATCAGTCCACCGTCACGTAATCGGGGCCGGAGTAGCGGCCGGTCGCCAGCTTCTGGCGCTGCATCAGCAGGTCGTTGAGCAGGCTGGAGGCGCCGAAGCGGAACCAGTGGTTGTCCAGCCAGTCCTCGCCCACGGTCTCGTTGACGAGCACCAGGAACTTGATCGCCTCCTTGGTGTTGCGGATGCCGCCGGCCGGCTTCACGCCCACCTGCACGCCGGTCTGCGCGCGGAAGTCGCGCACGGCCTCCAGCATGAGGAGCGTGTTCGCCGGGGTGGCGTTGACCGCGACCTTGCCGGTCGAGGTCTTGATGAAGTCCGCGCCGGCCATCATGCCGAGCCAGGAGGCGCGGCGGATGTTGTCGTACGTGGACAGCTCGCCGGTCTCGAAGATCACCTTGAGGCGGGCGCGGTCGCCGCACTCCGCCTTGATCGCGGCGATCTGCTCGTACACCTCCAGGTAGCGGCCGGCGAGGAAGGCGCCACGGTCGATGACCATGTCGATCTCGTCGGCCCCGGCGGCGATGGCGTCGGCCGTGTCGGCGAGCTTCACGGGGAGCGCGGCGCGGCCGGCCGGGAAGGCGGTGGCGACCGAGGCGACCTTGACGTCCGAGCCCGCGAGGGCGGCCTTGGCGGTGGCCACCATGTCGGGGTAGACGCAGACGGCGGCGGTCGTCGGGGTCGTGCGGTCGGTCGGATCGGGGTTGACGGCCTTGGCGGCGAGCGCCCGGACCTTGCCCGGGGTGTCCGCGCCTTCGAGCGTCGTCAGGTCGATCATGGAGATGGCCAGGTCGATGGCGTACGCCTTGGCCGTGGTCTTGATCGAGCGGGTGCCGAGGGACGCGGCGCGCGCCTCCAGGCCGACGGCGTCGACGCCGGGCAGCCCGTGGAGGAAGCGGCGCAGCGCACTGTCGGACGTGGTCACGTCGGCGAATGCGAGTGCTGCGGGTGCAGTGGTGGGCATGGTCACCAGTCGAGCATATCTACGCGCGTAGCGACCTGTACAGGGGAGGTGGTCGGCAGAGCCCGAGGTCACAGGCGGGCGGTCGGCGTGGTGGTCGGTGCGGGAGGGGCGGGCGATCGGCGGGTGACCGCCGTCACAGGCCCGTGACATGGAGCGGACAAGTCCTGAATACAAGATCAATAGATTTCTTCTTGCAGCCGGCCAGACCTCACCGGAATCAAGACGGACCGAGAAAAAGCGGCATGCGGCTCTCCATCCACCACCTGCCTGAAACACAGGAGTCGTTATGCGCACCGCCCTTCGCACCGCCCTCGCCACCGCCCTCGTCGCGGGCGTCGCGATCACCGCCCCCGCGTTCACCGCGGGTGCCGCTTTCGCGGCGGACGGCCCGTCCGCCGCTCCGACCGCTCCGTCCGCCCCGACCCCGGCTGCCACGACCTCCGCGCCGACCGCCACGACTCCGGTCCCGACCGCCACGGCCACCACGCCGACCGGCGCCGAGGCCGACGCCGCGAAGGGGATCCTCGTCCGCACCGAGACCCTCCTCAACGGCACGGTCGCCAAGATCTACAAGGTCAAGCAGCAGAACCACCGCGCGGAACTCTTCCGCCAGGGCCGGCCGGTCGGCGTCCTGGAGGCGGTCACCCGCCCCGCCGCCGGTCAGGACAACGGCGAGTTCTTCGTCCTGAACCCGGACGGCACCACCCACAACTGGGTCGGGAACACCGCCCCCAACACCCCCGGCGTCTACCGGCTCGTCGACGGCACCGTCCTGGAGCTGGGCAGGAAGGACGGCCGCTTCGGCCTTCAGCTGATCGAGAACGGCAAGGGCCGCGGCTACACCTATGTCAACGGCGTCCGCACGGTCTGGACCTTCGGCAAGGCCGTCGTCGTCCTGGAGCAGGACGGCCAGTTCTCCGCCTACGTACCCGGCTCGCCCCGGCAGGCCGCCCCGGAGCCGTACGGCACGGGCGGCGGCCGGCCCACCGCGCCCGCCCCCGGCGCCCCTGTCGTCCTCGGCGAGTGCACCGTCCGGCAGGTGGTCCCCTCGGTTTTCGGTGACGGTTGGAGCGTGACGCTCACCCATGACCTGGCGAAGGGCCCGAAGGCCGTCCTCATCGACAACGAGGGCAAGGTGCAGGGCACCGCCGACCGGGCCCACCCCTTCGACAGCCGGGTCGGGCTGAAGATCGAGGGTGCGGACACCCTCGCCCCGCGGCTCGGCCAGCGCACCCAGGGCGGTGACACCCCGTTCCGCTGGAGCGCGTTCCCGAAGCTGCCCAAGGGCTGCGAGAAGGACGACGCCACCCCGGCCCCGGCCCCCTCCGCCACCACGGGCACCGCGCCCCACAACGCCGGTCAGACCACCGTCGTCCCGAAGGGCGGCGTCGCGGCCGGCGCCGAGCCCGGCACCGGGGGCGACTCCACCGCCCCGGTCGCGGCCGGCGCCGGTGCCGCCTCGCTCGCCGCCGCGGGCCTGGGCTTCGTCGTCCTGCGCCGCCGGACGGCCGCCGCCCGCGTCTGATCCCGTACGGGGACAGTCCGTACGCCGTCCCCCGCCGCACCACCCGTCTCCCCGCCCCTTGACCCGAGCGGGAGCACCACCCCACCCCCGGCCGGCCGCCGCGTCCCGCGCGGCGGCTGGCCGCACCCCGTCACCCGCCCGCCCGGAGCCCCGCCGTGAACCGCACCCGCCCCCGTACCGCCGTCCTGCTCCTCGCCTCCCTGGCATCGCTCGCCGCGCTCACCGGATGCTCGGCCGGGGGCGGGGCCGCGGCGCAGGCCGTCCCGCCCGCACGGGTCACCGAGACCGCCGCGCCCGCGCCGAGCGCCGCCCCCGTCCGGCCGCTGGCGCGCTCCCTGCCCGTCCGGGTCCGGATGGCCTCCACCGGGGTCGACGCCGGACCCGTCCTGGAACTGGGGCTCGCCGCCGACGGCACCGTCGAGGTGCCCTCCGTCGCGGACGCCGACCGCATCGGCTGGTACGACAAGGGCGTCACGCCCGGCGAGACCGGCCCCGCCGTCCTCATCGGGCACTTCGACACCGCACGCGGCCCGGCCGTCCTCAAGGACGTCTCCCGCGCCCGGGCCGGCGACGAGATCGCCGTCACCCGCGCCGACGGGAAGACCGTCGTCTTCCGCGTCAGGGAGCTGGAGCAGGTCGACAAGGACTCCTTCCCGACCGCCAAGGTGTACGGCGACACCACCCGGCCCGAGCTGCGCCTGATCACCTGCGGCGGCGAGCTGACCGGCGGCCACCGCCCCGACAACATCATTCTGTACGCCGACCTCGTGGCCGTGCGGGCCGCCTGAGCCCCCGTCCGCCCGCTGAGGCAGAATCGGCGGCATGACGACCCCTGAGCCGACCCCCGAGCCGCGCCACGAGCCCGGCTCCGGGTCGACACCTGAGCAGTCCTACGCCGACCGGGTCTTCCGGTCGCCCCTCGGGATCGCGAGCGGGGTGTTCCTCCTGGTGCTCGCGGCCGTGTTCGCCGGCGACGCGATGCTCCGCGGCGAGGGCCGCGCCCCCTGGCTCGCGCTCGCCGGGCTCGTCCTCGCCGTGCCGCTGATCGTCGCCTTCACGATCCGGCCCGCCGTGTACGCCAATGACCGGCGGCTGCGGATCCGCAACCCGTTCCGGACGGTCACGCTGCCCTGGGCCTCCGTCGCCGACGTCCGCGCCGGCTACTCCAGCGAGGCCTTCACCCAGGAGGGCGACAAGTACCAGCTCTGGGCCGTCCCCGTCTCGCTGCGCCAGCGCAAGAAGGCCGCCCGCCGGGCCGCCCGCGCCTCCCAGGACGACCCCCACGGCCGTACCTCCGTCACCGCCGACGTGCGGCAGAGCGCCGCGCGCACCGCGCCCACCGACCAGACCGTCGCCGACCTGCGCGAGCTCGCCGAGCGCCACGCGGGCAGCCCGGAGGCGCAGGGCGAGCCGCAGGTGCGCTGGGCGTACGAGATCATCGCGCCCGCCGTCGCCGGACTGCTGCTCCTGGTGGTCCTGGGCGCGACGGGCTGAGCGGACGGACGCCCGGACACGCGTCGGGGCCGGTACGGAAGTCCCCTTCCGTACCGGCCCCGACGCGTGTGCCGGTGGCCTACAGCCCCGCCGCCTCCGCCAGGTCCCGCTTGAGCGCGCCGAGCAGCTCCGCGGCCGTGGCGCGGGCCGTCGGCAGCGCGTCCGCGCCGGCCACCGGGACCACGACCTCCAGGTAGCACTTGAGCTTGGGCTCGGTGCCGCTGGGGCGCACGATCACCCGGGCGCGGTAGTCGCCCTCCAGGTGGTAGCGCAGGCCGTCCGTGGGCGGCAGCGCCTCCGTGCCCTTCGTCAGGTCCTCGGCCGAGACGACCGTCAGCCCGGCCAGGGCGACCGGCGGGCGCTCGCGCAGCGCGGCCATCGCGTTCGCGATGATCCCCAGGTCCTCGACCCGCACCGACAGCTGGTCCGTGGCGTGCAGCCCGTGCTCCACGGCCAGGACGTCCAGGAGGTCGGTCAGGGACCGGCCCTCCTCCTTGAGCACCGAGGCCAGCTCGGTGACGAGCAGCGCGGCCGTGATGCCGTCCTTGTCGCGGACGCCCTCCGGGTCGACGCAGTAGCCGAGCGCCTCCTCGTAGCCGTACCGCAGGCCCTCGACGCGGGCGATCCACTTGAAGCCGGTCAGCGTCTCCTCGTACCCGACGCCCGCCGCCTCCGCGATCCGGCCGAGCAGCGAGGACGAGACGATCGACTCGGCGAAGACGCCCGTGACGCCCCGGCGCACCAGGTGCGCGGCGAGCAGCGCGCCCACCTCGTCGCCCCGGAGCATCCGCCAGCCGCCCTCGACGGCCGGGTCCGGCACGGCCACCGCGCAGCGGTCGGCGTCCGGGTCGTTGGCGATCACCAGGTCCGGGGCCACGGCGCGGGCCGCCTCGAAGGCGAGGTCCATCGCGCCCGGCTCCTCCGGGTTCGGGAAGGCGACCGTCGGGAAGTCCGGGTCCGGGTCGGCCTGCTCGGCCACCAGGGCGGGCGGCGGGAAGCCGGCGCGCGCGAACGCGGCCGTCAGGACGTCCTTGCCGACGCCGTGCATGGCCGTGTAGACGGTCCGCGCGGTCCGGGGCGAGCCGGGCGTCAGGACCGCGTCCGTACGCTCCAGATAGGCGTCGAGCACCTCGTCGCCCAGGGTCTCCCAGCCGTCCTCCGGGCGCGGCACGTCGTGCAGCGAGCGGACGGCGGCGATCTCGGCGGCGATCTCCGCGTCGGCGGGCGGCACGATCTGCGAGCCGTCGCCCAGGTAGACCTTGTAGCCGTTGTCGCGCGGCGGGTTGTGGCTCGCGGTCACCTCGACGCCGGCGACGGCCCCCAGGTGCCTTATGGCGTACGCGAGGACGGGCGTCGGCAGCGGGCGGGGGAGCAGCGCGGCGCGCAGCCCGGCGCCGGTCATCACGGCGGCGGTGTCGCGGGCGAAGTCGGCGGACTTGTGGCGGGCGTCGTAGCCGATGACGACGAGGCCGCCCTCCTGGCCCTTGCCCTTCAGGTACGCGGCGAGGCCGGCGGCGGCGCGGATGACCACCGAGCGGTTCATCCGCATGGGGCCCGCGCCCAGCTCGCCCCGGAGTCCGGCCGTGCCGAACTGGAGCGTGCCGGCGAAGCGGACGGCGAGCTCGTCCGCCGTACCGGCCCTGCCGGCCTCGATGAGCCGCGCGAGCTCCTCGCGGGTCTCCTGGTCGGGGTCCTCGTCGAGCCAGGCCTGGGCCCGGGTGAGGAGGTCGTCGTCCTGCGTCACGGTGTGCCTTTCGGAGGGGGCGGGCTCTGTACGGGGGCGGGGCGGGGGTGGGGGTGGGGCGGTGCCGGTGGGTGGGGTGCGGGTGGGTGTGTGGGCCGCTGCGCGGAGCCTTTCCCCATCCCGCCCCTTCCCGTAACCGGGGGCGAGCCCCCGGACCCCCGTACGCCCTGCGGGCGTGTCCTCAGAGGCCGGACGGGCTGAAGGCCCAGCCTCGCTGGGGGTCCCCGCGCGCCGCTAGGCGTAGGGGGAGGGGTGGGGGAGAGGCCCCGCGCAGCGGCACCCCCGCCCGCACCCGACCGCGCCCCGGAGCGCCCGCCCCGGCGCGCGGGAAGAGGATCAGATCCGGTCGAGGACCCGCGTCAGCAGTTCGCCCATCCGGGCCGCCGAGTCCCGGCCCGCCTGGAGGACCTCCTCGTGGTTCAGCGGCTCGCCCGAGAGCCCCGCCGCCAGGTTGGTGACGAGCGAGATGCCCAGGACCTCGGCGCCGGCCTCGCGGGCCGCGATGGCCTCCAGGACGGTGGACATGCCGACGAGGTCGCCGCCCAGGACGCGGACCATGTTGATCTCGGCCGGGGTCTCGTAGTGCGGGCCGGGGAACTGCACGTACACGCCCTCTTCGAGGGTCTCGTCGACCTCCTTGCACAGCGCGCGCAGCCGCGGCGAGTACAGGTCGGTGAGGTCCACGAAGTTCGCGCCGACGATCGGGGAGGCGGCCGTCAGGTTGATGTGGTCGCTGATCAGGACCGGCTGGCCGGGGCGCATGCCCTCGCGCAGGCCGCCGCAGCCGTTGGTCAGGACGACGGTCTTGCAGCCGGCGGCGACGGCGGTGCGGACGCCGTGGGCGACGGAGGCGACGCCCCGGCCCTCGTAGAAGTGGGTGCGGCCCAGGAAGACCAGGGCGCGCTTCTCGCCGATCTTGTACGAGCGGATCGTGCCGCCGTGGCCCTCGACGACCGGCGGCGGGAAGCCGGGGAGCTCGGTCACCGGGAGCTCGGCCTCGGGGGCGCCGAGCGCGTCGACGGCGGGCGCCCAGCCCGAGCCCATGACCAGGGCGACGTCGTGGCTCTCGACTCCGGTCAGCTCGCGAAGACGTGCGGCGGCGGCCTCGGCGGCCTCGTACGGGGTGGCAGTTGCGTTCACTGACTTCTCTCGCCTCGGGGAGGGGGGGTCCGAGGCGGGCCCCGGACGATTTGCTACGCGAAGAAGCGTAGCCGGAGAATCCCTACGCGCGTAGATGACGGTGCTGACGGACATGCGATCGTTGTCTTGTCGTTTCCGACGAAAGCACGGCCGGACGGGTCCGCGGGCGCTCAGCAGGGGCGCTTGCGCAGCTCCATCACGTAGTCGTGCGGCGCGCCCGCCGACTCGGCCGCGTCCGCGACCTCGCCCAGGTAGCGGGCCGACGGAAGACCGCCCTCGTATCCGTTGAGGACGTACACCCAGGCGGGTTCCTCGCCGTCCAGGGTGTGCACCCGCACCCGCATGCGCCGGTAGACGTCGAGGCCCACGCCCTCCCAGCGGTCCAGGGAGTCCTCGTCCATCGGCGCGATGTCGTACAGCGCCACGAAGACCTGGGAGCGGGGGGCCTCCACGATGGTGGCGAGGGCTCCCTCCCACCCCATCTGCTCCCCGCCGAAGGTGAGGCGCCAGCCGTTCAGCCAGCCGGTCCCGCGCAGCGGGGAGTGCGGTGCGCGGCGGCTCATCAGCCGCGCGTCCAGGTTGCCGGCGAAAGCGGCGTAGAGGGACATGGGACCGAGGGTACGGGAGGGGGTGAGGGGGCGGGCCGGTTCCCCGGCCGCTCCCCGCCCGCTTCCCCGGTCGCCCCTCGGACCGTCCCCGCACCCCTTCGGAGCCCCCGCCGCGTGCCCGCGCCGGACGTGCGGGACAATGGGGTACGCACTTGAAGCGTGCGGGACAATGGCGTACGCACTGCAGCCCACGGGGGGACCCCCCGGCAGAACGAGAGCGCGAGGCGTAGATCCCAGTGACCCGGATCGTGATCATCGGCGGCGGACCCGGCGGATACGAGGCGGCCCTGGTGGGCGCCCAACTCGGCGCGGAGGTGACCGTCGTCGACACCGACGGCCTCGGCGGCGCGTCCGTCCTGACCGACTGCGTCCCCTCCAAGACCCTGATCGCCACCGCCGAGGTGATGACCACCTTCGACTCCTCGTACGAGGAGCTGGGCATCATCGTCGCGGACGACACCCCGCACATCGACCAGGCCGCCCGGGTCGTGGGCGTCGACCTCGGCAAGGTCAACCGGCGGGTGAAGCGCCTCGCGCTCGCCCAGTCCCACGACATCACCGCCTCCGTCACCCGCGCCGGCGCCCGCGTGCTGCGCGGCCGCGGCCGGCTCTCCGGCCGTCAGGCCGTGGACGGCTCCCGCCAGGTGGTCGTGACCGCCGCCGACGGCACCGAGGAGACGCTGACCGCGGACGCCGTGCTGATCGCGACCGGCGGCCACCCGCGCGAGGTGCCCGACGCCAAGCCCGACGGCGAGCGCATCCTGAACTGGACGCAGGTCTACGACCTCAAGGAGCTTCCCGAGGAGCTCATCGTGGTCGGCTCCGGCGTCACCGGCGCCGAGTTCGCCGGCGCCTACCAGGCGCTCGGCTCCCGGGTCACCCTGGTCTCCAGCCGCGACCGGGTCCTGCCCGGCGAGGACCCGGACGCCGCCGCCGTCCTGGAGGACGTCTTCCGGCGCCGCGGCATGAACGTCATGGCCCGCTCCCGCGCCGAGTCCGCCAAGCGGGTCGGCGACCGGGTCGAGGTCACCCTCGCCGACGGCCGGGTCATCTCCGGCACCCACTGCCTGATGGCCGTCGGCGCGATCCCGAACTCGGCCGGCATGGGCCTGGAGGAGGCGGGCGTCCGCCTCAAGGACTCCGGGCACATCTGGACCGACCGGGTCTCGCGCACCTCCGCCCCCGGCGTCTACGCGGCCGGCGACGTCACGGGCGTCTTCGCGCTCGCCTCGGTCGCCGCCATGCAGGGCCGGATCGCGATGTACCACTTCCTGGGCGACGCGGTGACGCCGCTCAACCTGAAGACGGTCTCCTCGAACGTCTTCACCGACCCCGAGATCGCCACCGTCGGCTACACCCAGGCCGACGTGGACGCGGGCAAGATCGACGCCAAGGTCGTCAAGCTGCCGCTCCTTCGCAACCCGCGCGCGAAGATGCAGGGCATCCGGGACGGCTTCGTCAAGATCTTCTGCCGCCCGGGCACCGGCATCGTGGTCGGCGGCTGCGTCGTCGCCCCGCGGGCGAGCGAACTGATCCATCCGATCTCGATCGCGGTCGACAACAATCTGACCGTCGAACAGATCGCAAATGCTTTCACCGTGTACCCCTCCCTGTCGGGCTCGATCGCGGAAGTGGCACGGCAGTTGCAGACCCGAAAGTCGGCGGGCGACGCCTAGTCGCCGCGTCCGGCCCGGCTCCCGCCTGCGGGAACGGTTCGCCGACTCGGACAACCCCCGGCAAGCCGGGGCATAGAACGATCAATGACGGGGCCTCCCATACCACTTGGGGGCCCCGTCCGTGCGCAACTTCTGCAATTCGCCGCATACTGCTGAAAAGCATCGCTCGGCCATGTTACTGTCAGTTTCGTGTTCGCTGCAGAACGTCGCCAGTTGATCCTCGAAATGGTGCGCGCCAACGGAGCCGTGTCGCTCCGTGAGCTCGCCCGCGTCGTCCAGACCTCGGAGGTGACCGTACGGAGGGACGTACGGGCCCTGGAGGCAGAAGGACTCCTCGACCGCCGCCACGGCGGTGCGGTGTTGCCGGGCGGATTCACGCGAGAATCCGGCTTCCCGCAGAAATCCCATCTCGCGACCGCGGAGAAGACGGCCATCGCCGACGTCGCGGCGAGCCTCGTCGACGAGGGCGAGGCCATCGTCGTCGGCGCCGGGACGACCACGCAGGAGCTGGCCCGCCGGCTCGCCCGCGTGCCCGGCCTGACCGTGGTCACCAACTCCCTGCTCGTCGCCCAGGCCCTCGCCCACGCCAACCGGGTCGAGGTCGTCATGACCGGCGGCACCCTGCGCGGCTCCAACTACGCGCTGGTGGGCAGCGGGGCCGAGCAGTCGCTCCAGGGGCTCAGGGTCTCCCGGGCCTTCCTCTCCGGGAGCGGCCTGACCGCCGAGCGCGGCCTGTCCACCTCCAACATGCTCTCCGCGAGCGTGGACCGGGCGCTCGTCCAGGCGGCGGCCGAGGTGGTGGTCCTCGCCGACCACACCAAGCTGGGCTCCGACACCATGTTCCAGACGGTGCCCACGGACGTGATCACCCGTCTGGTCACCGACGAGCCCCCGGCCCACGACGAGCGGGCCGCCACCGAGCTCCAGGCCCTCGCGGACCAGGGCGTGCAGATCGCCGTCGCGGGCACGGGCGCCGGCTCCGGACCCGCCGGGGGCGACCAGCTCCCCCCGGGAGCCCGGCCCCGCCGTGACGTGCCCCTCCCGGGCCAGCGCGGCCGGATGGTGGCGGGGCAGTTCCGGGGCCCGGGCGGCGGGCTCGCCGCGGAGACGCTGGAGCGCACGGCCCGGGTCGCGGACCTGCGCCGCCGCTGAGGGGCGGCGCCCGGCCCGCCCCGGGGACGCGCGCCCGGGGCCCGTACGGGCCTCAGGCCTTGATCCCCCGCAGCGTCAGCGCGAGCAGACGGTCCGCCAGCTCGGCGTCCTCCGGGCACTGTTCCGCCGCGAGCGCGATCGCGTTGGTCAGCTGCATCAGGTCCCCGATCGACACGTCGGCCCGGACCTGGCCCGCCTCCCGGGCCCGCCCGAGCAGCAGCTCGCCCGCCGCGCGCAGCGGGTCGCTGCACCGGAAGAGCGCGGAACTGCGGTCGTACGAGGCGCACATCAGCGCGTGCGCGAGACCCCGGTACTCGCCCGCGTGGGCGACCAGGGCCCGCAGCCACTCCACCAGCGCCCGGCACGGCTCGTCGGTGTCCGCCAACGCGCGCGAGCGGTCCAGGAGTTCCGCCAGGGCCTCCTGGAAGACGCCGTTCAACAGGTCGGCACGGGTGGGGAAGTGGCGGTAGAGGGTGCCGATCCCCACGCCCGCCCGGCGCGCGATCTCCTCCAGGGGAGCGTCGGCGCCCTGGACGGCGAAGGCGGCCCGGGCCTCGACGAGCAGTCGTTCGTGGTTGCGGCGTGCGTCGGCGCGCATGGCGGTCGGAGGCCCTCCCCTCGGCGAAGGGCCCGCAGGCGGCTGCCTGCGGGCCCTCCGTACCGTACTGGGTGCGGCGTCAGTCCTTGATGTCGCAGATGGCGGCGCCGGAGGTGACCGAGGCGCCGACCTCGGCGTTCAGGCCCTTGACGGTGCCGGAGCGGTGCGCGTTCAGCGGCTGCTCCATCTTCATGGCCTCCAGGACGACGATCAGGTCGCCCTCCTTGACCTCCTGGCCCTCCTCGACCGCGATCTTCACGATCGTGCCCTGCATCGGAGAGGCGAGGGTGTCGCCCGAGGCCGCCGGGCCGGACTTCTTCGCCGCGCGGCGCTTCGGCTTGGCGCCGGCCGCCAGACCCGTACGGGCCAGGGACATGCCCAGCGACGACGGCAGCGAGACCTCCAGGCGCTTGCCGCCGACCTCGACGACGATCGTCTCGCGGCCCGACTCGTCCTCGTCGGCGTCCGGGCCGGCCGGGGCGAAGGGCTTGATCTCGTTGACGAACTCCGTCTCGATCCACCGGGTGTGGACCCGGAACGGGTCCGCGGTGAACGCCGGGTCGACCACGACCGCCCGGTGGAACGGGATGGCGGTGGCCATGCCCTCCACCTTGAACTCCGCCAGGGCGCGCGCGGCGCGCTGGAGGGCCTGCTCGCGGGTGGCGCCGGTGATGACCAGCTTCGCGAGGAGCGAGTCCCAGGCCGGGCCGATGACCGAGCCGGACTCCACGCCCGCGTCCAGGCGGACGCCCGGACCGGTCGGGGGCTGGAAGAGGGTGACGGTGCCGGGGGCCGGGAGGAAGTTGCGGCCCGGGTCCTCGCCGTTGATGCGGAACTCGAAGGAGTGGCCGCGGATCTCCGGGTCGCCGTAGCCCAGCTCCTCGCCGTCGGCGATGCGGAACATCTCGCGGACCAGGTCGATGCCCGTGACCTCCTCGGTCACCGGGTGCTCGACCTGGAGGCGGGTGTTGACCTCCAGGAAGGAGATCGTGCCGTCCAGGCCCACGAGGAACTCGACCGTGCCGGCGCCGACGTAGCCGGCCTCCTTCAGGATCGCCTTCGACGCGGCGTACAGCTGCTTGTTCTGCTCGTCCGTCAGGAAGGGGGCCGGGGCCTCCTCCACCAGCTTCTGGTGGCGGCGCTGGAGCGAGCAGTCGCGGGTGGAGACCACGACCACGTTGCCGTGCTGGTCGGCCAGGCACTGGGTCTCGACGTGGCGCGGCTTGTCCAGGTAGCGCTCCACGAAGCACTCGCCCCGGCCGAAGGCCGCGACGGCCTCGCGGACGGCGGAGTCGTACAGCTCCGGGACCTCTTCGAGGGTGCGGGCGACCTTCAGGCCGCGGCCGCCGCCGCCGAAGGCGGCCTTGATGGCGATCGGCAGGCCGTGCTCCTTCGCGAAGGCCACGACCTCCTCCGCGCCCGAGACCGGGTCGGGGGTGCCGGCCACGAGGGGGGCGCCGGCGCGCTGCGCGATGTGACGGGCCGCCACCTTGTCGCCCAGGTCCCGGATCGCCTGCGGCGGCGGGCCGATCCAGATCAGGCCCGCGTCCAGGACCGCCTGCGCGAACTCGGCGTTCTCCGAGAGGAAGCCGTAGCCCGGGTGGATCGCGTCCGCCCCCGAGTCCTTCGCGGCCTGGAGGACCTTGGCGATGTCCAGGTAGCTGGTGGCCGGAGTGTCACCGCCCAGGGCGAACGCCTCGTCGGCCGCACGGACGTGCAGCGCGTCCCGGTCCGGCTCGGCGTACACGG
The DNA here is from genome assembly GCF_009299385.1 of Streptomyces cinereoruber. Lineage (NCBI taxonomy): Bacteria > Bacillati > Actinomycetota > Actinomycetes > Kitasatosporales > Streptomycetaceae > Streptomyces > Streptomyces cinereoruber. The sequence continues at coordinate 4,763,341 of NZ_CP023693.1, forward strand.
CCACGCTGCCGATACCCGCGTCCCGGCACGCCCGGGCCACACGGACAGCGATTTCGCCACGGTTGGCGATGAGCACCTTGCGCACGATGGCTCCCTCCTTGAAACAAGCTGAGTTTAGGGACTGCCGACACGGCCTTTCGACCCGTCCCCAGTGGTGAGCTTTCCCACACGGAGGGTGACCCAGGGCCTGCTCGGATCGTGAATTCCCTTGTCGCACCACGGTACGCAGGGTTCCTTTACGGCACAGTAGCTCCGGGGTGTGGCGCAGGTCTCTGTTCATGAGGCCAGTCGCCGTTCGGGTTTCTTTGTCGGGTCCCTACGAACGGTTCGGCGTTTCTTTGCGCGACCTTCCGTCGTGCCCCGGCGTGTGCGAACTCTTGTCCAGGGGTTTACCGGCCAGTAGCCTTCCCGCTGTCGATCGTACTGTCGGTAACAGGCGAATCCAGGGGGTGGCCGAGGTGGCCCGCAGACCGATAGCCCTCGTGACGGCAGCGGTGCTCCTCCTGGAGGCACCCGGCATCGTCGCGATCAACGCCGTCATGGCGCGCTTCGTGGAGGTCCAGTCGATGTCCCTCGACGGCATGGACCCCGGCGCGATGGTCACCGGCACCTGGGCCCTCGGCATCGCCTCCGGGGCGGCCCTCGTCCTCTGCGCCCTCGTCGCCCTCCGCGCGGGCCTCCGCGACCGCCGCCCGGGCCGCTTCGGCCGGGGCCTGCTCATCGGCTGCGCGATCGTGCACGGCGTCCTCGGCGCGGTCGCCGTCGGCCTCCTCGGCTGGCAGGCCTTCGCCTTCCTGATGACGGTGCTCGGCCTGGTCGTCCTCACCCTGGTGGCGTACGGGAAGGGGGCCGGGGAGCGACCGGCCGCCGAGGAGGAGACCCCGGCCCCGGCCCCCGCCTGAAACCCTCAGGCCCAGAGGTCCGTGATCTCCACGCCCAGCTTGCGCAGCAGCCGCCGCAGCAGCGGCAGGGACAGGCCGATCACGTTGCCCGGGTCGCCGTCGATGCCGTCGATGAACGGCGCCGAGCGCCCGTCCAGGGTGAACGCGCCCGCCACGTGCAGCGGTTCGCCGCTCGCCACGTACGCCGCCACCTCCTCGTCCGTCGGCTCGCCGAAGCGGACCACGGTGGAGGCGGTCGCCGACTCGTAGCGCTTGGCGGCCGTGTCGTACACGCAGTGACCCGTCTGGAGGACGCCGACCCTGCCCCGCATCGCCTTCCAGCGGGCCACGGCCTCCTCGGCGTCGGCCGGCTTGCCCAGTGCCTTCCCGTCCAGCTCCAGGACCGAGTCGCAGCCGATGACCAGCGCGCCGAACACCTCGGGCCGGGCGGCCACATGGGCGGCCTTCGCCTCCGCGAGGGCGAGCGCGAGCTCGGCCGGGGTCGGGGCGTGGACCTTGTCCTCGTCGACGCCGCTCACGATCACCTCGGGAGCGAGTCCGGCCTGCCGCAGCAGACCGAGCCGGGCGGGGGAGGCGGAGGCGAGCACGACACGGCGCGGATCAGCAGTCATGGGGGCAGCGTAGCCAGTACGGGGGCCGGGGTACGCGCGCGTGGCTGTGCCTGATCTGCCGGAGGCACGTACGCGCGTGGCTCAGCGCACGCCGACCGCGAACATCGCCACCACCATCGCGAGCGCCAGGAGCACGCCGGCGCGGCGGAGCATCGCCTGCATCTCGCGCATGAACTTCGGCGGCTGATTCTTCGGGTCGGACCACAGCATGCCCACGATCCTGCGGCCGGAAGGGGGTACGGCGCCTGAGTACGGGTACTCAACCGGCCCGGTGTCCGCGGTCACACGCGCGGAGGGCCGGACCCCCCGCACAAGGGATCCGGCCCCGCGGCCTTCCGGCCCCCACGTCTACACGGGCCAGTACGACCTCGCCCAGGCCCGCGGACCCGGGCGCTGCCGTACGGCCCGCGCGATACGGGAGGGGTCCGACCACCCCTCCGGTACCGCCGGGCCGCCGCTCTCGGCGGACGCCGCCGCCGTGGCCGCGGCCCGGGCCTGAACCACCGCCAGTGCGGCGGCCAACTCCTCCGGAGTCGGGTTTCCTCGTACGACCTTGATCATGTCGGCTCCTTGCAGGTCCGGAGGGTTCAGAGCGGGATGTTGCCGTGCTTCTTCGGGGGCAGGGATTCCCGCTTCGTACGGAGCTGACGCAGGCCCTTGACGATCTGCGGGCGCGTGTCGGACGGCAGGACCACGCCGTCGATGTACCCGCGCTCGGCCGCCGTGTACGGGTTGAGCAGGGTGTCCTCGTACTCCTGGATCAGCCGCGCCCGGGTGCCCTCCACGTCCTCCGCCTCGGCGATGGTGCGGCGGTGCAGGATGTTGACCGCGCCCTGCGCGCCCATGACCGCGATCTGCGCCGTCGGCCACGCCAGGTTCAGGTCCGCGCCCAGGTGCTTGGAGCCCATGACGTCGTACGCGCCGCCGAAGGCCTTCCGGGTGATGACCGTGATCAGCGGGACCGTGGCCTCCGCGTACGCGTAGATCAGCTTCGCGCCGCGCCGGATGATGCCGCCGTACTCCTGGTCCACGCCCGGCAGGAAGCCCGGCACGTCCACGAAGGTCAGGACCGGGATGTTGAAGGCGTCGCAGGTGCGCACGAAGCGCGCGGCCTTCTCGGAGGCGTCGATGTCCAGGCAGCCGGCGAACTGCATCGGCTGGTTGGCGACCACGCCGACCGGGAAGCCCTCGACGCGGCCGAAGCCGGTCAGGATGTTCGGCGCGAACAGCGCCTGCGTCTCCAGGAACTCGCCGTCGTCCAGGACGTGCTCGATGACCTTGTGCATGTCGTACGGCTGGTTCGCCGAGTCCGGGATGAGCACGTCCAGCTCGCGGTCCTCGTCCGACACCTCGGTGTCCGCGGTCTCCGGGAAGGCCGGCGGCTCCGACAGGTTGTTCGAAGGGAGGTAGGAGAGCAGGGACTTCACGTACTCGACGGCGTCCTTCTCGTCCCCCGCCATGTGGTGCGCCACGCCCGAGGTCGCGTTGTGCGTCCGGGCGCCGCCCAGCTCCTCGAAGCCCACGTCCTCGCCGGTCACCGTCTTGATGACGTCGGGGCCCGTGATGAACATGTGCGAGGTCTGGTCGACCATCACCGTGAAGTCGGTGATCGCCGGGGAGTACACCGCGCCGCCCGCGCACGGGCCGACGACCAGCGAGATCTGCGGGATCACGCCGGAGGCGTGGGTGTTGCGGCGGAAGATCTCGCCGTACATCCCGAGCGCGCTCACGCCCTCCTGGATGCGGGCGCCGCCGGAGTCGTTGATGCCGATGACCGGGCAGCCGGTCTTCAGCGCGAAGTCCATCACCTTGATGATCTTCTGGCCGTACGTCTCGCCGAGCGCCCCGCCGAAGACCGTGAAGTCCTGCGAGAACACGGCCACCGGGCGCCCGTCGACCGTGCCGTAGCCGGTGACGACGCCGTCGCCGTACGGGCGGTTCTTCTCCAGGCCGAAGTTGGTGGAGCGGTGCCGGGCGAACTCGTCCAGCTCGACGAAGGACCCCTCGTCGAGGAGGAGGGCGATCCGCTCGCGCGCGGTCAGCTTCCCCTTCGCGTGCTGCTTCTCCACCGCACGCTCCGAGCCGGCGTGGGTGGCCTCGTCGATACGGCGCTTGAGGTCCGCGATCTTGCCCGCGGTCGTGTGAATGTCGATCTCGTGCTGCTCTGCCGGCTCGGACATCGGGATGCGGCTCCCTGCCTGGTCACGGGGGGTTCGTTGACTGCGAATGGGCTACTGGTGCCCTACTGACCCGTAGCGTATCCACGCCGATACGGTTCGGCACTGCGGTCTTTGCCACACCTACTCTGGCTTGCATGACGTCCTCCCAAGGCTCCGGCGGACGCTGGTCCGACCTCGACCGGCCCCCGCTCAACGAGACGGCCCTGCGCCGCGCGCTCGTCCTCCCCGACGGACTGTGGACCTCGCTCGACGTGGTCCCCACCACGGGTTCCACCAACACCGACCTCGCCGCCCGGGCCGCCGACCTGCCCGAGGGCGCGGTCCTCGTCGCCGAGGAGCAGACCTCGGGCCGGGGCCGTCTCGACCGCACCTGGACCGCCCCCGCCCGCTCCGGGATCTTCGTCTCCGTGCTGCTCAAGCCGGACGTGCCGGCCCACCGCTGGGGCTGGCTCCCGCTGCTCACGGGCGTGGCGGCGGCGACCGGCCTCGCGAAGGCCGCCGGCGTCGACATGTCCCTCAAATGGCCCAACGACCTCCTCGTTTCCGTCAAGGGCGAGGAACGCAAGACCGGCGGCATCCTCGCCGAGCGGGCCGGCACGGACGGCGTCGTCGTCGGCCTCGGCCTCAACGTCACCCTCCGCGAGGACGAACTGCCCGTCCCCGGCGCCGGCTCCCTCCTCCTGGCCGACGCGGTCTCCAGCGACCGCGACACCCTCCTGCGGGCCGTCCTGCGCTCCCTCGCCCAGTGGTACGGGGAGTGGGTGCGGGCCGGCGGCGACCCCGCCGCCTCCGGGCTCCAGGAGGCCTACGCGGCCGGCTGCGCGACCCTCGGGCGCCGGATCAGGGCCGAGCTGCCCGGCGAGCGGACCCTGGAGGGCGAGGCGATCGCCCTGGACGGCGACGGGCGCCTGGTGGTGGCCACGGAGGGCGGCGGCACGGAGGCGGTGGGCGCGGGCGACATCGTCCACGTACGGACGCCGGACCTCTGACGGACCCGGAGGGGTCGGGGAGCCGTTCCGGAACGGCTCCCCGACCCCTCCGGGGGACGGAACGGCCCGCCTTCCGGGCGTGAGCCATTCCACACCTGTCGTATCGTGGAGCGCGATCCAGGCGACAGATCGGCAGGGCAAGTGGGCAGGGAACGGGCAGGAGGCGGCCGGTGACCGTCGACGACGAGAACTCGGGCGGAGCGCCCGAGCCTCCCGCGTACCCCACCCCCCACCACGAGGTCGACCACACGGCCGAGCCGAGCGACGACCCCCTCGCCATCCGCCTCGAACAGCTCATCCTCGGCGCGGACCGCCGCTACACGCCCTTCCAGGCCGCCCGGACCGCCGGCGTCTCCATGGAGCTGGCCTCCCGCTTCTGGCGCGCCATGGGCTTCGCCGACATCGGGCAGGCCAAGGCGCTCACCGAGGCCGACGTGCTCGCCCTGCGGCGGCTCGCGGGCCTCGTCGAGGCCGGGCTGCTCAGCGAGCCGATGGCCGTGCAGGTCGCCCGGTCCACCGGGCAGACCACCGCCCGGCTCGCCGAGTGGCAGATCGACTCCTTCCTGGAGGGCCTGACCGAGCCGCCCGAGCCCGGCATGACCCGCACCGAGGTCACGTACCCCCTGGTCGAGCTGCTCCTGCCCGAGCTGGAGGAGTTCCTGATCTACGTGTGGCGCCGGCAGCTCGCCGCCGCCACCGGCCGGGTCGTGCAGGCCGCCGACGACGAGGAGATGGTCGACCGTCGGCTCGCCGTCGGCTTCGCGGACCTCGTCGGCTTCACCCGGCTCACCCGCCGTCTGGAGGAGGAGGAGCTGGGCGAGCTGGTCGAGGCCTTCGAGACCACCTGCGCCGACCTCGTCGCCGCGCACGGCGGCCGGCTCATCAAGACCCTCGGCGACGAGGTCCTCTACGCGGCGGACGACGCCGGCATCGCCGCCGAGATCGCGCTGCGCCTGATCGAGACCCTCGGCCACGACGACACGATGCCCGCGCTGCGCGTCGGCATCGCCTTCGGCACCGTGACGACCCGGATGGGCGACGTCTTCGGCACCACCGTGAACCTGGCCAGCCGGCTCACCTCGATAGCCCCCAAGGACGCCGTCCTGGTCGACAGCGCCTTCGCGAAGGAGCTGACCAGGACCGGCGAGGCGCCCGTCTCGGAGGCGGAGGCGGCCGAGGAGGCGGCCCGCGCCGAGAAGGAGGGCCGCACGCCCGCCGCGTACCGCTTCGCGCTCCAGCCGATGTGGCAGCGCCCGGTCCGCGGCCTCGGCGTCATCGAACCCTGGCTCCTGAGCCGCCGTCCGTCCTAGGATCTCCTCCGTGAACGCCGGTTAACAGCCGTTAACGGGCGGAGCCGGCTGGTGGGAGGGTGTGCGGTCATGTCCGAGCAGCGTTTCGGTGAGTTCGTGGTGGTCCGGCGGGAGGGGCACGTCGCCGAGCTGGTCCTCGACCGGCCCAAGGCGATGAACGCCGTCTCCTCCGAGATGGCCCGCTCCCTCGCGGCCGCCTGCGACGCGCTCGCCGCCGACGCCGCCGTCCGCGTCACCGTCCTCACCTCCTCGAACGACCGCGCCTTCTGCGTCGGCGCCGACCTCAAGGAGCGCAACTCCTTCACCGACGCCGAGCTGGTCCGCCAGCGCCCGACCGCCCGCGCCGCCTACACCGGCGTCCTGGAGCTGCCCATGCCGACCGTCGCCGCCGTGCACGGCTTCGCCCTCGGCGGCGGCTTCGAGCTGGCGCTCGCCTGCGACGTGATCGTGGCCGACGCGACCGCCGTCGTGGGCCTGCCCGAGGTCTCCGTGGGCGTCATCCCCGGCGGCGGCGGTACGCAGCTCCTCCCGCGCCGGGTGGGCGCGGCACGCGCCGCCGAGCTGGTCTTCACGGCCCGCCGGGTGGAGGCCGCCGAGGCCCGCGAGCTGGGCCTGGTGGACCTCCTGGCGGAGGACGCGCGCACGGGGGCCCTGGAGCTGGCCGGGCGGATCGCGGTCAACTCCCCGGTGGGCCTGCGCGCCGCGAAGAAGGCCATGCGGCTCGGCCAGGGCCTGGATCTGCGGGCGGGCCTGGAGGTCGAGGACGCGGCCTGGCGCTCGGTGGCCTTCTCGGGCGACCGGGCCGAGGGCGTGGCGGCCTTCAACGAGAAGCGGAAGCCGGAGTGGCCGGGGGAGTGACCCGCCCGGTCCGGCCGGGCCGCCCGATTCACCCGGTCTCGATCCGCCCGACGGGTCACTTTCCGTGACGTCCCGGAGGGGAAAACGGATCAAACCTCCCTAAGCTGGAGGAATGGGTGAGGACGGGCGGCTGCGGGCCGTAGTGGCGCTGGCGCAGGCGATGGCGGCGGCGCACACTCCACGGGAGTTCTGGCGGGCGGCTGCGCTCGGGGCCCGCGACGGGCTCGACGGGAGCTTCGCCGCGCTGTCCGTCTGGGAGCGGGACCACGGACGGCTCAAGGTCCTGGTGAACGCCGGGGAGCGGGCCGTGGGGGAGGAGGAGTTCCCGGACGCGGAGACGTACCCGGTCCACCAGTTCCCCGAGATCACCGAGTTCCTGCACGAGCGGTGGGCGGGCGGCGGCGAGCCCGACGCCTGGGTGGAGACCGCCGCCGACCCCGTCGCGACCGGCCGCGTGACCGGTCTGCGGCGGCGCGGCCGGGGCTGCTGCGTGGTCGCCCCGATCGTGCTCCACGGGCGGGCCTGGGGCGAGCTGTACGTGGCCAGGCCGCCCCAGGCGAAACCTTTCACCAGCGCGGACGCGGGCTTCGCGACCGTCCTCGCGGCGGTCGTCGCGGCGGGCATCGCCCAGGCCGAGCGCCTGGAGGAGGTCCGCAAGCTCGCCTTCACCGACCCCCTGACCGGCCTGGCCAACCGGCGGGCCGTCGACACCCGGCTGGACGAGGCCGTCGAGCGCTACCGGACGGACGGCTCCGTGGTGAGCCTGGTGGTCTGCGACCTCAACGGCCTCAAACGGGTCAACGACACCCACGGCCACGCGGTCGGCGACCGCCTCCTCGAACGCTTCGGCTCCGTCCTCTCCCGCTGCGGCGCCCGGCTCCCCGGCGCCCTCGCCGCCCGCCTCGGCGGCGACGAGTTCTGCCTCCTGACGGTCGGCCCGACGGCGGACGAGGTGGTCGCGGTCGCCGAGGAGCTGTGCGTACGGGCGGCGGAGCTGGAGCTGGGCGAGGGCGTGGCCTGCGGGGTGGCTTCCACGGGCGACCCGATCGGACCCCTCAAGTCGGCCCGCCGCCTCTTCCGGCTCGCGGACGCCGCGCAGTACCGGGCCAAGGCCGGGCGCTCGGCGAAGCCCGTGGTGGCGGGGCGCGACGGCACGGTCGTGCGCCTCGCGGACGCGCCGCCGGGCGCCCGCGACCGCCGCCGCTTCCGCGACGCGCCGCCGGTGGAACTGCCGGAGCCGGGGACGACGGACCCGGAACCGGGACTGCCGGCCCCGGATCAGGACCCGGACCCCGGCCCTGGTTCTGGCCCCGGCTCCGACCTCGGCCCGGGCCGGGGCCCGGAGCGCCCCGAGCCCGCGGCCTGGCCCGTGGAGCCCCCGGGCGAGGACCCGACGGAGACGGCCCTCCGGCCCGAGGAGCCCCCGTCGGAGGACGGGCCCCCTCCGGCGGACCGGTGAACGGGCCTTACGGGACCCGGCGGGTGACGGGCCCGGTCGCGGCGGGCGGTCCGGCGGCACCGGAGACGGGATCGGCGACAGCGCCGGGCGGCCCGGCGACAGCGGGAGCGGAAGCTGCACCGGCACCAACACCGCGTCCGGCACCAACACCGCCTCCGGCACCGACACCGCGTCCGGCACCGGCCCGGAGGCGGTACCGGAGGCGCCGACCCGGTAAGGGACAACCCCCACCCGGGCCGGTGACGAAATCCCCTAGTGACAGGTCGGTCTTCAATCCGTAGGGTGCTGAATATGGATATGCAGACAGTCGTCCTCGGCACGTCCGGCACGACCCCGCAGGACGTCGTCGACGTCGCCCGCCACGGCGCCCGCGTCGAGCTGTCGACCGAGGCCGTGCAGGCCCTCGCCGCCGCCCGGGAGGTCGTCGACGCGCTCGCCGCCAAGCCCGAGCCCGTCTACGGGGTCTCCACCGGCTTCGGCGCCCTCGCCACCCGCCACATCGGCCACGAGCTCCGCGCCCAGCTCCAGCGCAACATCGTGCGCTCGCACGCCGCCGGCATGGGCCCCCGCGTCGAGCGCGAGGTCGTGCGCGCCCTGATGTTCCTGCGCCTGAAGACCCTCGCCTCCGGCCGCACCGGCGTCCGCCCCGAGGTGGCCCGCACCATGGCCGACGTCCTCAACGCCGGCATCACCCCGGTCGTGCACGAGTACGGCTCCCTCGGCTGCTCCGGCGACCTCGCCCCGCTCTCCCACTGCGCCCTGGCCCTCATGGGCGAGGGCGACGCCGAGGGCCCCGACGGGCAGGTCCGCCCCGCCGGCGAGCTGCTCGCCGAGCACGGCATCGCGCCCGTCGAGCTCAAGGAGAAGGAGGGCCTCGCCCTCCTCAACGGCACCGACGGCATGCTCGGCATGCTGGTCATGGCCCTCGCCGACCTCGACACCCTCTACAAGTCGGCCGACGTCACCGCCGCGCTCTCCCTCGAAGCCCTCCTCGGCACCGAGAAGGTCCTCGAACCCGAGCTGCACGCCATCCGCCCCCACCCCGGCCAGGCCGCCTCCGCCGCCAACATGCTGGCCGTGCTCAAGGGCTCCGGCCTCACCGGCCACTTCCAGGCCGGTGAGGCCCCCCGCGTCCAGGACGCCTACTCGATCCGCTGCGCCCCGCAGGTCGCCGGCGCCGGCCGCGACACCCTGGCCCACGCCCGCCTCGTCGCCGAGCGCGAACTGGCCGCCGCCGTCGACAACCCGGTGGTCCTGGCCAACGGCGAGGTCCGCTCCAACGGCAACTTCCACGGCGCCCCCGTCGCGTACGTCCTCGACTTCCTCGCGATCGCCGCCGCCGACCTCGGCTCCATCGCCGAGCGCCGCACCGACCGGCTCCTCGACAAGAACCGCTCGCACGGCCTGCCGCCCTTCCTCGCCGAGGACGCCGGCGTCGACTCGGGCCTGATGATCGCCCAGTACACGCAGGCCGCCCTGGTCAGCGAGATGAAGCGGCTCGCCGTCCCGGCCTCCGCCGACTCCATCCCGTCCTCCGCGATGCAGGAGGACCACGTCTCCATGGGCTGGTCCGCCGCCCGCAAGCTGCGCACCGCGATCGGCAACCTCACCCGGATCATCGCCGTCGAGCTGTACGCGGCCACCCGGGGCGTCGAGCTCCGCGCGGGCCTCACCCCGGCCCCCGCCTCGCGGGCCGTCATCACCGCCCTGCGCGAGGCCGGCGTCCAGGGCCCCGGCCCGGACCGCTTCCTCGCCCCCGACCTGGCCGCCGCCGACGCCTTCGTACGCGAGGGACGGGTGGTCGCCGCCGTGGAGCCGGTCACCGGCCCGCTGGCGTAAGGGCGTTGGAGCACGCGCGAGGGCCCGCCCCCACCGGAGGTCTCCGGCGGGGGCGGGCCCTCACGCACAAGTGCGCGACGGGGGAACGCGGTTCAGGAGGCCCGGCCCCGGCGGCGCATCGCCAGGACCACGAAGCTCGCACCGACGCCCAGGAACGCCGTCCCGCCGAGCAGGTACGGCACCGTGTCCCGGCCCCCGGTCTCCGCGAGGCGCCCGTCGGGCACGGCGGGACCGCTCTCGCTCACCCCGACCCGTACCCCACCGCCCCACCGGTCGGCGGCGTTCGCGGACGGCACGAACCACAGGGCGCACAGCAGCGTTCCGGCGACGGCGGCGGTCAGCAGGAGGCGTCGGGCGGCGGACACGGAGATTTCGATCCTCCTTGCGGAAACCGTGAATCGGTCGGCGTGCCGATGCTAGTGAACACAGCGGGTCGCGGGAAAGCCGAGGCCCTCCCGACCCCTACGCTCCGGACCATGAGCACTTCTGACACCACGCGCTATGTACGCCTTCGCGTCGATGTGGTCCTGGAGATCGACGGACCGGCCGAACTGGCCGCGGCGGCCGAGGCCCGGATCGACGCCGACGAGTTCATGCCCGAGGAGGAGCGGACGCACGCCCGCGCCGCCGCGCGCGAGGACGGCGCCGAGGCCCTCGCGTACCTCGTCGAACCCTTCGACCTGATCCGCGACGTCCCCGGCATCGAGATGGTCCAGGCGTCCTGGAGCAGCGAGGAGATCGATTACGACCCCGATGCGCTGGAATGGGACCTCGGAGAGGAAGATGGGGCGGAGGAAGACGAAGACGACCGCCCCTGAGGCCGGTGTCCTGCCTGCTCGCGGGCCCCGGGACACCGTCCCGGGGCCTTCCCGCGACACCGGGCGCCCGGCGGGGAACCGAACGCTCCGCCGGTGCGTGTCGATCAGTGGTGTTCCCCACAAAACGTACGGTTCCCGAACCGAACGGGTTGTCATGGGTAGGGAAGCAAGCGTGCACAGGGAATCGGCGACGATGGAGAAGCGTGTGATGACGGACGGCAAGCGCCGCAGGAGCCTGGCGGCCGCGGCTGCCCTGCTCAGCGGTGTGTTGGTGCTCTCGGCGTGCGACGACGGCGACAAGGGCGGCAGCGGCGCCTCCGGAACCGCGACCCCGCAGTCGCAGGAGCAGGTCGACGAGGCGGCGGCGCAGAAGACCTCCAAGGCCCGGATCACGATCTCGCCGGAGAACGGCGCGCAGAACGCCTCCATCAACAACGACGCCAAGGTCACCGTCGCCGACGGCAAGCTCACCGAGGTCGTCATGACCTCCGCCGAGGGCACCGCCGTCAAGGGCGAGATAGCGGCCGACGGCCTCAGCTGGAAGCCGACCGTCGCGCTCAAGCGGGCCACGGTCTACAAGATCACCGCCACCGCGGCGGACGCGGCCGGCCTGGAGGCCCACGAGAACTCCTCGTTCACCACCGTCTCGCAGGCCAACAGCTTCATCGGCAACTTCACGCCCGAGGACGGCTCGACCGTCGGCGTCGGCATGCCGGTCTCGATCAACTTCAACAAGGCGATCACCGACAAGAAGGCCGTCCAGAGCGGCATCACCGTCACCTCCAGCTCCGGCCAGGAGGTCGTCGGCCACTGGTTCAACTCCCAGCGCATCGACTTCCGCCCCGACGAGTACTGGACCGAGGGCTCGACCGTCACGCTGAAGCTGGACCTCGACGGGGTCGAGGGCGCCGACGGCGTCTACGGCGTCCAGCAGAAGACCGTCACCTTCAAGATCGGCCGCAACCAGGTCTCCACCGTCGACGTCGCCACCAAGACCATGACGGTCAAGCAGGACGGCAAGACGGTCAAGACCATCCCGATCTCCGCCGGCTCCCCGGAGAACCCGACCTACAACGGTCAGATGGTGATCTCCGAGAAGTTCAAGGAGACCCGGATGAACGGCGCCACCGTCGGCTTCACCGACGACGACGGCAAGGGCGAGTACGACATCAAGGACGTGCCGCACGCCATGCGCCTGTCCAGCTCGGGCACCTTCATCCACGGCAACTACTGGGGCCCGGACTCGATCTTCGGATCCTCGAACACCAGCCACGGCTGCGTGGGCCTCAACGACGTCAAGGGCGCCGGCGACCCCAACCAGATGGCCGCCTGGTTCTACGACCACTCGCTCATCGGCGACGTCGTGATCGTCAAGAACTCCAAGGACAAGACGATCAAGCCCGACAACGGCCTCAACGGCTGGAACATGAACTGGTCGGACTGGAAGGCCGGCTCGGCCCTCTAGCCCCCTCCCGCGCGCACCCGAAGGGCCCCTCCACCGGGAGGGGCCCTTTTCGCGCGTGCGGCCCTACCGCGCGTCCACGGGCTCGTCCACGCCCCACTGCGCGAGCAGCCGCAGCGCCTCCGCCGAGGGCGTGCCCGGCTCCGCGTGGTACGTCACGAGCACCAGGTTCGGATCGGCGCCGGACACCTTCAGCGTCTCGTACGACAGCTCCATCTCGCCCACCAGCGGATGCCGCATCCGCTTCGTGCCGTGTCCCTTGTCCGCCACGGTGTGCGCCGCCCACAGCGAACGGAACTCCTCGCTCCGCACCGACAGCTCGCCCACGAGCGCCAGCAGCTGCGGATCGTCCGGGTAACACCCCGCGTACAGCCGCAGCACGCTCACCACCTCGGTCGCCTTGCACGCCCAGTCGAGGTACAGGGACCGCGCGTTCGGGTCGAGGAAGACCATCCGGGCCATGTTCCGCTCGTGCGGCTCCCAGGCGGTGAAGTCGCCGAGCAGCGCCCGCGCCGTCCGGTTCCAGGCGAGCAGGTCGAGCCGGCGCCCCAGGACGACGGCGGGCACCCCGTCCATCGAGTCCAGCAGGTACGAGAGCCCCGGCCGCACCTGCTGGGGACGGGAGATCGCCGCCCGCTGCCGCTTCTTCACCGTCGGCTTCGCCAGGTGCGTCAGATGCGCCCGCTCGGTGTCGCTCAGGCGCAGCGCCCGCGCGATCGCGTCCAGGACCTCCATGGACACGTTGCGGCCGTTGCCCTGTTCGAGCCGGGTGTAGTACGCCACCGAGACCCCGGCCAGCTGCGCCAGCTCCTCGCGGCGCAGCCCCGGCACCCGCCGGTGCCGCCCGAACTCGGGCAGCCCCACGTCCTGCGGCTTCAGCCGGGCTCTGCGGGAGCGCAGGAATTCACTGAGTTCGGCACTGGGGTCCATCCGTCCCATTATCGCCGCCGGACCGGGCCGCCGGACGTACGTTCCTGACCCTGCCAGTGGTAGGCACGGCGGTCGTACGAAGAACAGGTGCCTGGGTGGCGCCGGCGTTCCCGAGCAGGCTGGGGGCATGACCACGAACGTGACCACCGTCCCCGCCTACGCCGCCCCCGCCGCCCACGCCCCCCTCGAACGCACCACCGTGCCGCGCCGCCCGGTCGGCGAACACGACGTCCTCATCGAGATCAAGTACGCCGGGATCTGCCACTCCGACATCCACCAGGCGCGCGACGGCTGGGGCGAGGGCATCTACCCGATGGTCCCCGGCCACGAGATCGCCGGCGTCGTCGCCGCGACCGGCCCCGGCGTGACGAAGTTCCGAGTGGGCGACCGGGTCGGCGTCGGCTGCTTCGTCGACTCCTGCCGGGAGTGCGAGTACTGCCTGCGCGGCCTGGAGCAGTACTGCGTGCAGGGCGGCACGGGCACGTACAACGCCCTCGACAAGAACGGCGAGCCGACCTACGGCGGCTACTCCACCCACATCGTCGTGGACGAGAACTACACCCTGCGCATCCCCGAGGGCATCGGCCTGGACGAGGCCGCCCCGCTGCTCTGCGCCGGCATCACCCTCTACTCGCCGCTCGCCCACTGGCAGGCCGGCCCCGGCAAGAAGGTCGCGATCGTCGGCCTCGGCGGCCTCGGCCACATGGGCGTCAAGATCGCCCACGCGCTCGGCGCGGAGGTGACCGTCCTCAGCCAGTCCGAGAAGAAGCGGGAGGACGCCCTGAGGCTGGGCGCCGACCACTACCACGCGACGAGCGACCCGGAGACCTTTACCGCCCTCGCCGGCACCTTCGACCTGGTGCTCTCCACCGTCTCGGCACCGCTGGACTTCGACGCCTACCTGGGCCTGGTGCGCACGGACGGCGCCCTGGTGAACGTGGGCGCGCCCGAGGAGCCGGTCGAGATCGGCCTGTTCTCCCTGATCGGCGGCCGCAAGACCCTCGCCGGCTCGATGATCGGCTCCATCGCGGAGACGCAGGAGATGCTCGACTTCTGCGCCGCGCACGGCCTGGGCGCGGAGATCGAGGTGATCGCCGCGGACCGGATCAACGAGGCGTACGAGCGGGTGATCGCGAGCGACGTCCGCTACCGCTTCGTGATCGACACGTCGACCATCTGACGCGCCCGCGTACGGCCGCCGGGACCTGACGGCCGGGGCATGACGTCCGGAGTAATCGACCCGCACGGCACGCCCCGGCACGCTGTCCCCATGACCGCATACGCCCTCGGAAACCTGCACCCGAAGCCCGTCCTCGACGAGGAGGTCTTCACGTACATGGAGCGCATCCAGTCCACCCTGGACCCCTACGGCGGCCGCTTCCTCGTCCACGGCGCCCCCACCCGCGAGGTCCCGGAGGGCACCTGGCCCGGCGCCCTCGTGATCATCGCCTTCCCGACCTACGAGAACGCCCGCGCCTGGTACACCTCCACCCCCTACCAGGCCCTGATCCCCCTCCGCACCCGCCACATGAAGGGTGACGTCCTCCTGATCGACGGGGTCCCGGAGGGCTACGACCCGGCGACCACCGCCGCGGCCCTGCGGGCGGCGACGGCGGGGTGACGGGAGCGGCTACGACGGGAGCGGGCCCCGCCGGTGACGTTCGAGCGCCACCTCCAGCAGGATCTCGCGCAACCGGTCGCGGCTCCGGCCGCGCGTCTTCACCGCGTGGCAGTTCGGGCACAGCGCGACCATCTGGCTCGGGTGGTCACGGCCGCCCGCCGCCAGCTCCACCACGTGGTCGACCTCCAGCAGGGGCAGCCCCCGGTCGGTCCGGTCGTCCGGCTGCCCCGGACACTCCGGGTTCTCGCACCGGTCGCCGCAGCGGATCAGCACGGCCCGGCGCGCCGGACCCGACCGGAGGGGGTCCCGCACGGTCCGCTCGCGGTACCGGACCCCGTCCCGGGCCTCGCGCCGATCGACGAGCGCGCACCACTTCTCGTACTGCGCGGCGGCGGCCACCGGGTCCACGGGACCGGCGTCGCCGTCGTGGACCGGGTCGTCGGCCACCGAGTCCTCGTAGAGCCCGACCTCCTCCAGGAGCGGGACCTCGTCGAGGCCGTCGAAGAACCGCTCGACGATCGCCCCGACCACGGCGACCCGCGCCTGCCCCGACCCGGCGACGAGCGCGTGGACCGGGGCGGCCAGGCCGCCCTCGGGCCGCTGCTCCGAGAACCACTGGTGGAGGGCCGCGTCGCCGTGCGCGGACGGGACCTCGCCCGTGTGCCCCTCCAGGGACCACAGGCCGGCGCGGTGGAGCGCGAGGACGGGATAGTCCGGCCGCGGCCGCTCGCCGCGCAGCCCGTGGCGCCCGAGCAGCCCCCGCAGGGCGGTGGCCGTCTCCCCCCAGGAGAGCATCCGCGGCTCACCGCGCAGGGCGCGTCCGACCGCCCACAGAAGGGTGATCGGCTGGTAGAGCCGCGGACCGCCGACCGTCGAGGCGACCCGCAGCTTCGCGATCCGCTCGACGAGCCGGTCGGCACCGGCATCGGCTTCGACGGCCGACGAGCGCTCCACCCGGAAGCCCAGGTCCGTCAGCAGTCTCACCGCGTGGTCGAGGCCGCCCGAGAACTCCGAGGGCTTCAACGGCCGCTGCCCGGGCAGGTGGCCGTGGGCCGCCCCCACGATCGCCTTCGAGTCGTAGGACCGCCCGTCGACCACCAGCCGGTACGTCCGCGACGGCCCGAACCCGTACCGCTCCAGGAACGCCCTGCGCCCGAGGCGGTCGAACTCCTCGACCGCCTGCATCACCTGCGCGGCACCTATGTCAGTCAGAGTCACGGGCCCGACGGTAGCCGAGGGGCCCGCTCCGGAGGACGGGGGATCAGCCCTCCGCCTTCGCCACCCCGATCGGGCACGAGACCCCCGTGCCGCCGATGCCGCAGTAGCCCGCCGGGTTCTTGTCCAGGTACTGCTGGTGGTAGGCCTCCGCCGGGTAGAACGGGCGGTCGGCGGCCGGGAGGACGTGGGTGGTGATCTCGCCGTGGCCCGAGCCCGTCAGGACCTTCTGGTAGGCCGCGCGGGAGGCCTCCGCCGCGGCGGCCTGGGCGGGGGAGTGGGTGTAGAGCGCCGAGCGGTACTGGGTGCCCACGTCGTTGCCCTGGCGGAAGCCCTGCGTCGGGTCGTGGGACTCCCAGAACAGCTTCAGGAGCGTCTCGTACGAGACCTCCGACGGGTCGAAGACCACCCGGACGACCTCCGTGTGGCCGGTCAGGCCCGAGCAGACCTCCTCGTACGAGGGGTTCCGCGTGAAGCCGCCCTGGTAGCCGACGAGGGTCGTCCAGACGCCCTCGGTCTGCCAGAACTTGCGCTCGGCGCCCCAGAAGCAGCCCAGGGCGAAGTCGGCGACCTCCAGGCCCTCCGGGTACGGGCCGACGAGCGGATTGCCGAGGACCGTGTGCCGCGCGGGCACGGAGAACTCCGGCTCGGCGCGGCCGGGCAGCGCCTGCTCGGGGGTGGGGAGGACGGGGGTGCGGGACAGGAACATGCTGCATCTCTCCTCGACGGTCGTCGGCAGTCCGCACAACACCGGCGGACCGGAAGGGATTCCCCCGTCAGCGCGGCAGCGTCAGCGGGCTGCCGCCGTTCGCCTCGTACCCCGCCACCGCCAGGTTCCGGAAGACCGTGTACTCCGCCGCCGGGTCCGCGCTCAGCGTCCACGGCACCGCGCCCACGTGCCCGTCCACCTTCACCAGCTGGTGCATGGCCTCCGCCCAGCGCTCGCCCCGCACCAGGAACCAGATCAGCAGATGGCGCACGTGCGCCGGCATCGGGTCGTCCGGGCGGGCCGAGTGCACCGCGTACAGCGCGCCCTCCACCGCCTTCGACACCACCGCCGTACGGAAGAAGTCCTGCACGAGCACCACGTCCGGCACGTGCTCGTACACCGCGAACAGCGGCAGCGCGGCGAGCAGCGAGCCGCGCGGGGCGCGCGCCGCGGCCGTCGTCGCGAAGTGGTCCGCCTCCTCGCGCGAACCGTGCCACTTCTCGCACCAGTAGTGCAGCGCCGCCAGGTGCGCCCCCATGTGCGCGGGCGCCCGGTCGATCACCTTCGCCCACACCTGGTCGAACCGCTCCGGCCCGTAGCCCAGACCGCGCGCCACCGCCAGCTGCGTGATGTACGGGACGGGGTCGCCCGGGGCGAGCAGCGCCGCCTCCTCGGTGACCTTCAGCGCCTCCTCCAGGATGATCCGGAAGTCGTCGCTCCCGGCCACCGAGGACCGCCACGCCTGCTGCACCAGGAACTCGGCGTGCACCGCCGCCCCGCCCGGGTCCTTCGGCGCGTCCGCCCGCCAGGCCCGCAGCCACGCCCCGCCGACGCCCGGCTTCTCCTGGAGCTCCAGGGAGGCCGCGCCCGCGAACGCCTGCACGCGCTGCCAGCGCACCTCGCCGTCCTTGCCGGTCCCGGCGAGCAGCTGCGAGGCCGCCTTCCAGTCCTGGGTGGCCTGCACGACGTTCAGCACGTCGAGCAGGTCCTCGTCCGCCCCCGGCAGCCGCACGTCCTGGTCCTCCTGCGGCACGAACCCGTACGCCGCCGGGTCCGCCGCGTCGGGCGACCCCGGCGCGGCCAGCCGGATGCCGCCGGCCCGGCGGCGCAGCAGATAGGGGCCGAGGACGCCGAACAGCAGCCCGAGCGCGATGAGGAACCAGAGAATCTCCATGTGTCCATTGTCCAGGACAGGCCGTGAGACGAACGCGGCGGCGGGAGCCTCGCGGCACTACGCTCCTGAGCATGAGCGACCAGCACATCCACCAGAGCTTCGAGACCCGCGCGATCCACGCGGGCAACACCGCCGACCCGCTGACCGGCGCGGTCGTCCCGCCCATCTACCAGGTGTCCACGTACAAGCAGGACGGCGTGGGCGGGCTGCGCGGCGGCTACGAGTACAGCCGCAGCGCCAACCCGACCCGTACCGCCCTGGAGGAGAACCTGGCGGCCCTGGAGGGCGGCCGGCGCGGCCTCGCCTTCGCCTCCGGCCTCGCCGCCGAGGACTGCCTGCTGCGCGCGCTGCTGGTCCCCGGCGACCACGTCGTCATCCCGAACGACGCCTACGGCGGCACCTTCCGGCTCTTCGCCAAGGTCGTCGAGCGCTGGGGCGTGGACTTCTCGGTCGCGGACACCTCCGACGTCGCCGCCGTGCGGGACGCGATCAACGACCGTACGAAGCTGGTCTGGGTCGAGACCCCCTCGAACCCGCTCCTCGGCATCACCGACATCGAGGCCGTCGCGGGCGTCGCCCGCCAGGCCGGCGTGAAGCTCGTCGTCGACAACACCTTCGCCTCGCCCTACCTCCAGCAGCCGCTGGCGCTCGGCGCGGACGTCGTCGTGCACTCGCTCACCAAGTACATGGGCGGCCACTCGGACGTCGTCGGCGGCGCCCTGGTGACGGCCGACGCGGCCCTCGGCGAGGAGCTGGCGTACCACCAGAACGCGATGGGCGCGGTCGCCGGGCCGTTCGACTCGTGGATCGTGCTGCGCGGCATCAAGACCCTCGCCGTGCGCATGGACCGGCACAGCGAGAACGCCGAGAAGGTCACCGAGATGCTGACCCAGCACCCGAAGGTGACCCAGGTCCTCTACCCGGGCCTCCCGGAGCACCCGGGCCACGAGATCGCCGCCAAGCAGATGCGGTCCTTCGGCGGCATGATCTCCTTCCGCGTGCAGGGCGGCGAGGAGGCGGCCGTCGAGGTCTGCAACCGCGCGAAGCTCTTCACCCTCGGCGAGTCCCTGGGCGGCGTCGAGTCCCTCATCGAGCACCCGGGCCGGATGACCCACGCGAGCGTCGCGGGCTCCGCCCTGGAGGTCCCGGCCGACCTCGTCCGCCTCTCGGTGGGCATCGAGAACGCCGACGACCTGCTCGCGGACCTGCGGCAGGCGCTGGGCTAGGACCGGCGGCAGGCCGGTCCGGCCGAACCGGCGGACGCACGACGGCCGGGTGCGGCCCCCGAGGGGGTGCGCCCGGCCGTCGCCGTGTTCCGGCGTGCTCCCGTGTGCTTCCGCGCTTCCGTGCGTCCTCAGGCCGGGACCTTCTCGTCCTCCAGCTCCGCGCGGACCATCGCCCGCAGCTCGGGGGTGTCCTCGTGGCCGTGGACGGAGACCGCGTGCTCGGCGGCGGCCCGTACCACTTCCTCCTCCTCACCGGTGATGGTGAGGGTGCAGTTCATGACGCTCGGCGTCCTGCGGCAGTCGGCGACTTTCCTGGTCATGACAGCCTCCTCGGCACCCGTGCGCGTGCCGTCTCCCTCCAGCCTAGGACCGTTCGCGCCGGGCTTCGAGCGGCGGGCGGTCAGGAGGCCGGGGACGACTCGCCCTCGGGAGCCGTGCCGGGCGCGGTCCCGCCCGCGCCCCCCGACTCCGCCGGCGCGTGCCCCGTGTGCGCCGACTGGCGTGCGGACAGGGCGGTGTTGAAGCGGGTGAGCAGGGTGCAGAAGGCCTCGCGCTCCTCCGGCGTCCAGCCCTCCGTGACCTCGACCATCAGCCGGCGGCGCGAGGCGCGGACCTCCTCCAGCCGCGCGAGTCCGCGCTGCGAGAGCTGGAGGACGACCGCCCGCCCGTCCTCCGGGTGCGACGTGCGCTTCACCAGGCCGGTGTCCACGAGCGGGGCGACCTGGCGCGTCACGGTCGAGGAGTCGATGCCCATGCCCGCCGCGAGCGCCTTGACGCCCATCGGGCCTTCCTGGTCGAGCCTGTTGAGGAGGAGGTACGCGGCCCGGTCCATGGAGTTGCGGAGCTGGCCGGTGCCGCCGAGGCGGGTCTGCTCGGCCCGGCGCGCGAAGACGGCCACCTGGTGCTGGAGGGCGTCGAGGAGACCGGGGTCGAGAGCGGTCGTCATGTCCTGGGACGGGGGCATGGCTGTGGGTCTCTCTCGTGCGGGAGCGGTCGGACGGTGGGGGACAGAGTACGCGGACCCGAGGGGGTCCGTACCGGGCCCGTCCAAACCCGTTCGGACACCCGCCCGCCGGGCGGTCACCAAGGCTGTGAGCTGCGAGACTTGCTGTCATGAGCTTCCGTACACCACGCCCCTTGCACCGGCTGATGCTCGACGACGTGCGCGGCGCGCAGAAGATGCTGTCCGGGGTGGCCCGCGTGACGGCGATGGAGGGCAGCCGCCACCTGTCCTCCCTGGTCGGGGCGCCGGTGCACCTCAAGTGCGAGAACCTCCAGCGGACCGGC
Organism: Streptomyces cinereoruber; assembly: GCF_009299385.1. Lineage (NCBI taxonomy): Bacteria > Bacillati > Actinomycetota > Actinomycetes > Kitasatosporales > Streptomycetaceae > Streptomyces > Streptomyces cinereoruber. Next base: position 4,783,931 of record NZ_CP023693.1, read on the forward strand.
TCCTTCAAACTGCGCGGGGCGTACGTGCGGATCGCCGGGCTGCGGCCCGAGGAGAAGGCCGCCGGGGTCGTCGCCGCCTCCGCCGGCAACCACGCGCAGGGCGTCGCGCTCGCCTCCCGGCTGCTCGGCGTGCGCGCCACCGTCTTCATGCCGGTCGGCGCCCCGCTGCCGAAGGTCGCGGCGACCCGGGAGTACGGCGCCGAGGTCCGCCTCCAGGGGCAGGTCGTGGACGAGACGCTCGCGGCGGCGGAGCGGTACGCGCGGGAGACCGGCGCCGTCCTCATCCACCCCTTCGACCACCCCGACGTCATCGTCGGACAGGGCACGGTCGGCCTGGAGATCCTGGAGCAGTGCCCCGAGGTCCGCACGATCGTGGTCGGCGTCGGCGGCGGCGGTCTCGTGGCCGGCATCGGGCTCGCGGTGAAGTCGCTGCGCCCGGACGTGAAGGTGATCGGCGTGCAGGCCGAGGGCGCCGCCGCCTACCCGCCCTCGCTGGCCGCCGGGCACCCGGTGGTCGTCGAGTCGCCGGTCACGATGGCCGACGGCATCAAGGTGGGCCGCCCCGGCGACGTGCCGTTCGACCTGGTCAGGGAGTACGTGGACGAGGTCCGCACGGTCTCCGAGGACGCCCTCTCCTCCGCGCTGCTGCTCTGCCTGGAGCGCGCCAAACTGGTCGTGGAACCGGCCGGTGCCAGCCCGGTCGCGGCCCTGCTCTCCGACCCGGAGTCCTTCCGGGGGCCGGTGGTCGCGGTCCTCTCCGGCGGCAACGTCGATCCGCTCCTCCTCCAGCGCGTGCTGCGGCACGGCATGGCCGCCGGGGGCCGCTACCTGAGCCTGCGGCTGCGCGTGACGGACCGGCCGGGGGTGCTCGCCTCGCTCCTCGCGGCCCTGACGGTGGTCGATGCCAACGTCCTGGACGTCAGCCACGTACGGACCGACCCGAGGCTCGGGCTGACCGAGGCGGAGGTCGAACTGCACCTGGAGACGAAGGGCCCGGAGCACTGCCGGGAGGTGACGGAGGCGCTGCGGGACGCGGGCTACACGGTCCTCGGCTGACCTCTCGTACGCGCGTGGCTCCGCACGCCCCGCACCCGCCGGACCCCGCCGTACCCCTCTGACCTCGGCTTGTGGCGCGAGTCACAAATTCGCTGGGCGCGGCCCGTCCCCGAAACCTAGGATCGGTGGGAAAAAGTCCCGATCCATGGGGAGTGACCCACATGCCAGGCGCGATCTACGCCGAAGGTCTGGTGAAGACCTTCGGCGACGTACGAGCTCTGGACGGGGTGGACCTCGACGTGCCCGAGGGCACCGTCCTGGGCCTGCTCGGCCCGAACGGCGCGGGGAAGACCACCACCGTGCGCGTGCTGACGACCCTCCTGCGGCCCGACAGCGGACGGGCCGTCGTCGCCGGCATCGACGTCCTCGCGCACCCCAACGAGGTGCGCCGCTCGATCGGACTCTCCGGCCAGTTCGCGGCCGTCGACGAGTACCTGACCGGCCGCGAGAACCTCCAGATGGTCGGACAGCTCTACCAGATGAAGGCGAAGGCGGCGAAGGCGCGGGCGGGCGAGCTGCTCGACCGGTTCCACCTGGCCGAGGCCGCCGACCGCCCCGCCAAGACGTACTCGGGCGGCATGCGGCGCCGGCTCGACCTCGCGGCGGCCCTCGTGGTCTCCCCGCCGGTCATGTTCATGGACGAGCCGACCACCGGCCTCGACCCGCGCAACCGGCAGGAGCTCTGGGAGGTCATCAAGGAGCTGGTCGCCGGCGGCACGACCCTGTTGCTCACCACCCAGTACCTGGAAGAGGCCGACCACCTCGCCCACGACATCTGCGTGGTCGACCATGGCCGGGTCATCGCGCGCGGCACCTCCGACCAGCTCAAGGCCCGGACGGGCGGCGAGCGCGTCGAGGTCGTGGTCCGCGAGCGGGAGATGCTCGCCGGCGCCCGGGAGGTCCTGGGCCGCTACGGCGCCGAGGGGGCCGGGGGCACCGGCCGCGGCGAGGTCTCCGTCGAGGAGCACACCCGCATGCTGACCGTCCCCGTCACCGGCGGCGCCAAGCTGCTGGCCGAGGTCATCCGCGACCTGGACGCCGTCGGCGTCGGGATCGACGACATCGGCCTGCGCCGCCCCACCCTCGACGACGTCTTCATCTCCCTCACCGGCCACGCGGCCGAGCGGGAGGAGGCGGAGGAGGACGGCGCCGGGGACCGGCAGGGCGGCCGCGGCCGCAAGCACCGCACGAAGGCGGCCGAGAACGCGGAGGCCGCCGGGTCCGCCGGGGACGTGAAGGAGGAGGCGCAGTGAGCACCGTGACCACCGAGGCCCCGACCCGGGCCCCACGGCCGCGCGGAGGAGTCGCCCAGTCCTTCGGCGACTCCCTCGTCGTCGCCAAGCGCAATCTGATCCGAATGACCCGGATTCCCGAGATGATCCTCTTCGGGGTCATCCAGCCGGTGATGTTCGTGGTGCTCTTCACGTACGTCTTCGGCGGCTCGATGGCGATCGGCGGCACCCTCGATCCCGACGTCTACCGGGACTTCCTGATGGCGGGCATCTTCGCGCAGACCGTCACCTTCGCCACGGCGGGCTCGGCGGCCGGCATCGCCGACGACATGCAGAAGGGGATCATCGACCGCTTCCGCTCGCTGCCGATGGCGCGGGGCGCCGTCCTCACCGGCCGCACCGTCGCCGACCTCGCGCAGACCTCGGTCACGCTGCTCGTCCTCGCGATCGTGGCGCTGCTCGTGGGCTGGCGCACCGGCTCCGCCGAGCCGACCAACGCCGGCAAGGTCCTGGCCGGCTTCGCCCTGCTCCTCCTCCTCGGTTACGCCTTCACCTGGATCGGGGCCCTGATCGGCCTCTCCGTCCGCACCCCGGAGGCCGCCACCTCGGGCGGCATCATCTGGCTCTTCCCGGTCACGTTCATCTCGAACGCGTTCGTGGACTCGGACCAGATGACGCCCTGGCTGCGCCACATCGCCGAGTGGAACCCGTTCAGCGCCACCGTCCAGGCCTGCCGGGAGCTGTTCGGCAACCCCGGCGTCTCGACCTCGGACGCCTGGCCCATGCAGCACCCGGTCTGGGCCTCCATCATCTGGTCGGTCCTGATCATCGTCTTCTTCCGCACCCTCGCGGTCCGCAAGTACCGCTCGGCGGCGTCCTGACCCCCGGGCCCGCAGGGGGCCCGGGTGCGCCGGATCAGGGCAGGTAGCCCGAGACGACGAGGCCGCCGGGGAGCGGCAGGAAGGCGGCGCCCCCGGCGACCAGCGGCTCCCCGGCGACCTCGGCGGTGAAGCCGGGGGGCAGGCTGAGCCGGTAGGACGCGTACTCCCGCTCGCCGGCGGACAGGAAGGGGCCGGCGGCCGGATAGGTCCGGATCTCGTCCTCGCTCGTGGTCACGACCCGGTCGCCCGCCAGGTGGACGCGGTCGGCGGAGGTGCCCGCCACCCGCCACCGCTCCCGGCCGCTCGCCAGGTCGTACGCGAAGAGCGTGCCCTGCGCGTCGACGACGGCGACGAGCCCGGCGGCGTTCACCGCGGGGCCGGCCGCGACCTCGGAGCCCAGGGTCCGCACCGTCCGCAGCGTCCGCGGGTCGAGGACCCCGACGGCGCCGTCCTGCCGGGTGGAGCAGAGCACGGTGCCGCTCTTCTCGTGGACGACGAAGCCGCCGCAGTACTCCGCCCCGCGCGCCGTCTCCTTCCCGGTGCCGGCGTCCAGGGACACCGGCGTCGCGCCCACCGGGACGAGCACCCGCCCGGCCCCCGCGACCGGCTGCTCCGGCAGGCCGTCGAGCGGCGAGCGCCACAGCTCCTTCCCGTCGCGCAGGCGCACGGCCGTGACCAGGCCGGTGCGCTCGTCGCGCACGTTGACGTACGTGGAGTAGAGGACCCCGTCCCGCAGGTCGGTGCCCTTCACGGCCCAGTCGTCCCCGGGCCGGGGGACGCGCCGCCGTTCCTTCCCGTCCGAGAGCCCGTACGCGACGATCCCGTCGGGCCCCGTCACGTACGCCGTGTCGCCGACGACCGCCGGGTACTGCGGCGCGCTGCGCAGCCCCTCGCCCCGGCCCGGCACCTTCCACAGCTCCTTGCCGTCCGCCGCGCCCAGGGCGGTGACCGCGCCGCCGTTCCCCGGGCAGACCAGGACCTTCGGGGAGAGCGCGCAGGCGCCGCCGTCCGGCTCCCCCTCGGCCCGCCAGGGCGACCAGCCGGCCGGGCGGGAGGCCCGGTCCGTACCGGCCGCGCCGAAGTCGCCGGCCCGGCCCGTGCCGCCGTACGGCAGGACGACCCGGCTCAGCGAGGCAGGGGCCGGAGCCGGGGTCGAGCCCGGGGGCGCCGACGCGGCCGACGCGCCGGCGGAGGGCCCACCGGACGCCCCCGGGCCGGCCTCCTGCCCGCCCGTCCGGTTCAGGAGCACCGCGCCCGCCGTCGCCAGGACGGCCACCGCCACCGCGCCCGCCACCAGGGCGCCCCGGCGGCGCGGCCGGCCCGCCGGGGCGGCGGCCGGGACCGCCGGCCGGCCGGTCACCGCCGTGGGGGAGTACGGCACCACGGGACCGAGCGTCGGCAGGTCCGCCACGCCCGCGCCCGAGGCCGCCGCCTCCCCGACCGCCCGGGCCGCCTCCCGGCACTCCGCGACCAGCGAGAGGACCCCGCCCGGCCACGGGAAGGCCCCCGGAGCGCCCCCGCCGCCTTCGCCGTCGCGACCGTCTTCGCCGTCGCGACCGCCGAGGAGCACCGCCAGCTCCGCCGCCGGGGGCCGCTCCCCCGGGTCGAGCCGCAGACAGCGCTCCAGTACGGGCCGCAACTCCCCGGGAACACCGTCCAGTTCGGCCTCCGCCCGGCTGATCCGGTAGATCACGGCGGCCATCTCGTCGTCGTGGAACGGCCCCCGGCCGCTCGCCGCGAACGCGAGCACCGCCCCCAGGCAGAACACGTCCGACGCGGGCACCACCGCCCGGCTCCCCACCAGGTGCTCCGGCGACATGAACCCCGGCGAGCCCACCACCAGGCCGGTCGACGTCAGCGCCGTCGCCTCGAAGGCCTGGGCGATCCCGAAGTCGATCAGCTTCGGCCCGGCCGCGCCGAGCAGCACGTTCGCCGGCTTCAGGTCCCGGTGCAGCACCTTCACGCCGTGCACGGCCGCCAGGGCCCGGGCGAGCGCCGCCCCCAGGGCCCGTACGGCCCCGACGGGCAGCGGACCGGTCCGTACGACGGCCTCGGCGAGCGAGGGGCCCGGCACGTACTCGGTCGCCAGCCACGGCGAGGGCGCGTCCGGTCCGGCGTCCACCAGCCGCGCCACCCCCGGCCCGTCCACGGTCCGCGCCGCCGCGATCTCCCGCCGGAACCGGGTCCGGAAGTCCTCGTCGACCTCCAGGTCCTCCCGGACGGTCTTCACCGCGACCATCCGGTGCGGATCGGCCGTCGGCGCGTCCGCGCGGCAGGCGAGGTGCACCTCGCCCATGCCGCCCGCGCCGAGCCGGGCGAGCAGCCGGTACGGGCCGACGAACCGGGGCGGCCGCCCCTGGGGCAGGGCTTCCAGCAAGGGACTCACTCCTTCTCTTCGGCGGCCGGGCCGGCCGCCCGGTCAGGGGCCGTGCCCAGGGCCTCGCGGGGAAGCTCGACGGAGACGACGACCCCGGTGTCGTACACGACGTGGGCCACCCCGCCCAGCGGCAGCACCAGCGGCGGCCGGATCTCCCGGCCCAGGTGGGTCCCGCCCGAGCGGTCGTACTCCTCCTCCGCACGCGGGCCGGGCGCCCCCGGCACCGGCACGACCCGCTCCTTCCCGGGCCTGCCGTCCTCGCCGATCGGCACCACCCGCAGGGCCGAGTAGTCCGCGTACACCAGCGCGCTCCCCGTGAGCAGCGGAGGGGAGACGAGCTGCCGCCGCCCGTCCGCCGCGAGCGGAGGGATCGGGTAGTGGCCGAGGCGCCCGCCGGTGGCCGGGTCCAGGACGTACACCCCGTCGTGCGCGCCCGTGTCCCTCCTGTCCACCCAGCGCGCGGGGCCCGCGTCGAGGACGACGGCGGCGCGGTCGGAGACGGCGGTCGGCCAGGCGCCCGACTCCGCGACCCCGGCGGGCACCGCGAGCGGCCCCGACCCGGTGGCCGCGAGCGTCACGGCGTCCAGGCGGTGGAGCACGAGCGGGGCGTCGTTCCCCGCGTCGAGCGGCGCGCAGTAGGCGTACCGGCCCCGGACGAGCAGGGCGTCGCACTCCTTGGCCTCCGGCGGCACCTGGCCGCGCTGGTCGCCGGTCTTCGCGTCGTACGCCACGAAACCGGCGTCGCTCATCGCGTACACCAGCCCGTTCGCGGCGGCGACCGGCTCGAAGTCGCGGAAGTCCACCCGCGCGAGGTCGGCGTTGGTGAGCGCCTTGGACCACAGCTCGCGCCCGTCGGCCAGGGCGAAGGCCGTCATCCGGCCGCCGGCGTCGTCGCCGGTCGGGACGAAGACCGTGCCGTCGGCCACGACGGGCCGGGTCGCGAGCCCGCCCCCGGACGGGCCCTCCTTCTCCCAGCGCACCGCGCCGCTCCGGGCGTCCCGGACCTGGAGGCGCCCGCCGGAGAGCAGGACGGCGTACGGGCCGTGGACGGCGGGCACGGCGGTGCCGCCCGCGACGAAGACGCCGCCGGTGGGGCCGATGAAGCTCTGGTCGTCGCGCGGGTCCTCGACCAGGTCGGCGGCCCACAGCCGCTTCCCGCCCGCCGGGTCCAGCGCCTCGTACCGGCCGTCCGTCGTCCGGCAGACGAGCGCCGCCTCGCCGGCCGAGCAGCCGAACGCCGGCGCGCCCAGCTCCGCCCGCCAGGGCTTCCAGCCGGCCGGGCGCTGGGCCGCGTTCTGCGCGACGAACCCGGACCCGTCGGCCGGGCCCCGGTCGTCGACGCCCGGCACCCGGGGGCCGGCGGCCTTCACGGGCGCCTTGTCCTTCCCGCCGCCGCCCCCGCCGCCGTCCTCCGGCCACAGCAGGTACGCGCCGGTGCCGCCGGCCGCGACCACCAGGGCCAGGGCGGCGGCGAGCAGCCGCCCCCGGCGCGGCCGGTCGCGGCCGACGGGCGCGGTGGGCGGGTACACGGGGTGCGGGGCCCCGGGGGCGAGCGTCGGTACGGAGTGGAGGCCCGGGACGTCCGGCACGACGACGGGACCGAACCCGGCCGGCGCCTCCAGGAGAGGCCCGCCCGACGCCACGAGCTGCGCCAGCTCCCTGCCGTACTCCCCGATGTGCTCCCGCACGCCCTCCGGCCACGGGAAGGCCTTCGCGGGGGCCGGCCCGAGCAGCTCCGCGAGCCGCTCCGGGGACGGCCGGTCCGCCGGGTCCGCGGCCAGGCAGGCGGCGAGCGTCCCGCGCAGCTCCTCCGGCACCCGGGACAGGTCGGCCTCGGCCTGCGAGACCCGGTAGAGGACGGCCGCGAGGGGGCCGTCGCCGAAGGGGTCCTCGCCGGTCGCCGCGTAGCAGAGCAGCGAGCCGAGGCAGAAGACGTCGGAGGCGGCCGTGACGCGCCGGGCCCCGGCCACGTGCTCGGGGGACATGAAGGAGGGGGTGCCGACCATCACGCCGGTGGCGGTCATGGTGGTGGCGGTGCTGCTGCGGGCGATGCCGAAGTCGATGAGGCGGGGGCCGTCGACGGAGAGCATGACGTTCCCCGGCTTCAGGTCCCGGTGCAGCACCCCGGCCCGGTGCAGGTCGGCCAGGGCGCGGGCGATCCCGGCGCCGAGCGCGCGCACGGTGCCGACGGGCAGCGCCCCGCCGCGCCGCACCGCCTGCGCGAGGCTGGGCCCGGGGACGTACTCGGTCGCCAGCCAGGGCGTCCCGGCGTCGGCGTTCCCGCCGACGGGCGCGGCGGCGTACGGGCTGTCCACGAGCGAGGCGACCCTGATCTCCCGCCGGAACCGGTCCCGGAAGGCGGGCTCCCCGGCGACGTCCCGCCGCACGGTCTTGACGGCGACGAAGACGCCCTGGACGGGCGCGACGGGCCCGCCACCGCCGCCCGGGTGCGAGCCCGGGGAGGTCTCCGGGAGCCCCGTGCCCCGGGCGAGGAACACCTCGCCCATGCCGCCCGCACCCAGCCGTGCGAGCACTTCGTACGGTCCGATCCGGCGCGGCGCGTCCGCGCGCAACGGTCCCAGCATCTCGTCGCCCCCCTGTGACGTGTCGTCAGCGCGGCCTCATCGTACGGAGGCGCGCGCACGACGGAGGGCCGGACCCCGCGGGGTCCGGCCCTCCGTGGAGAAGCGGGGGTCTCAGGCGGTGTACGGCTTCGCGCTGAGGATCTTCACCTTGGCCTTCTTGCCGTTCGGCAGCTCGTACTCGGCGTCGTCGCCGGCCTTCTTGCCGTTGAGGCCGACGCCCAGCGGGGACTGCGGCGAGTAGGTCTCGATGTCACCGCTCGCGTACTCGCGGGAGGCGAGGAGGAAGGTCAGGGTGTCGTCCTCGTCGCCGTCGAAGGCGATCGTGACGACCATGCCGGGCTCGACGATGCCGTCGTCCGCCGGGGCCTCGCCCACCTTGGCGTGCTGGAGCAGCTGGGTGAGCTGACGGACCCGGAGCTCCTGCTTGCCCTGCTCCTCCTTGGCCGCGTGGTACCCGCCGTTCTCGCGCAGATCGCCCTCTTCGCGCGCGGCGGCGATCTTGGCGGCGATCTCGGTACGCGCGGGACCAGACAGGTACTCAAGCTCGTCCTTGAGCTTGTTGTACGCCTCCTGGGTGAGCCAGGTGACGTTGTCGCTGGTCTGGGTCACAGGTGCTCCTCGTAGGTACTGGGAATACAAAGCATCGCCCTACACGGGAATGCTGTGCTGTCCCGGGTGGGCGAAACCACGAGCCTAACAATGAGTGGCGAAAAGCGGGAGGACATAAACCACGGAATGGCGTCACCCCAGGTCACGGTGGTGACCCGCCGGGACTCGTCACCGGCTCCCTACCCACCGCTACCGGGTCGTACACCCGATCAGTTCGGCGCTCGTCGCGTGGGCGGTGGTGCGGAGGGAGAAGACCTGGTCGACCCGGGCGGCGGGATCGTCGATCCGCACGTCCTTGCGGGCCACCTCGGTCCCGTCCTCGGAGCGGGAGCGCAGCGTGCAGACGCCCTCGACGCCCTCGTCCTTGCGGACCTCCAGGTGCACCTGGACCTCGGTGGCGCTCACCACGTCGAACTTGATCAGCTCGGCGCTGATCCTGCTGTCGACCACGTAGTACCAGCCGAACCAGCCGAGGAGACCGAGGAAGAGGACCCCGAGGACCGACCCGACGATCCTGAGCTTGCGGTCGGCCCGCTCGTCCGCGGAGCGCCCGTAGCGCCCCTCGGGAAGCTGCTCTCGCACCGCGCTCATGATCGATCCTCTCGAAGCCGGGGGGTGGCGGAATTTTCGGCCCCCCGATTCCGTCACTATAGAGACCCCCCTCCACGACCAATCACTGAGGATCGAGTCTTGACTGACCAGCTGCGACTGATGGCCGTGCACGCCCACCCCGACGACGAGTCCAGCAAGGGTGCGGCCACGATGGCCAAGTACGTGTCCGAGGGGGTGGACGTCCTGGTGGTGACGTGCACGGGCGGCGAGCGCGGCTCGGTCCTCAACCCCAAACTCCAGGGCGACCCCGAGATCGAGGCGAACATCCACGAGGTGCGCCGCAAGGAGATGGACCGGGCCCGCGAGATCCTCGGCGTCTCCCAGGAGTGGCTGGGCTTCGTCGACTCGGGCCTGCCCGAGGGCGACCCGCTGCCCCCGCTCCCCGAGGGCTGCTTCGCCCTCCAGGACGTGGACGAGGCGGCCGGCCGGCTGGTCCGCAGCATCCGCTCCTTCCGTCCGCAGGTCGTCACGACCTACGACGAGAACGGCGGCTACCCGCACCCCGACCACATCATGACCCACAAGATCACGATGGTGGCCTTCGACGGCGCGGGCGACCCCGAGGCGTTCCCCGAGGACGAGTTCGGCCCGGTCTGGCAGCCCCTGAAGCTCTACTACAACCAGGGCTTCAACCGGCCCCGCACCGAGGCCCTGCACCAGGCGCTCCTCGACCAGGGCCTGGAGTCCCCCTACGGGGAGTGGCTGGAGCGCTGGAAGGAGTTCGAGCGCAAGGAGCGGACCCTGACCACCTTCGTGCCCTGCGCCGACTTCTTCGAGACCCGGGACCGGGCGCTGATCGCCCACGCCACCCAGATCGACCCCGACGGCGGCTGGTTCCGCGTCCCCATGGAGATCCAGAAGAAGGTCTGGCCGACGGAGGAGTACGAGCTCAGCAAGGCGCTGGTGCCGACCTCCCTCCCCGAGGAAGATCTCTTCGCGGGCATCCGCGACAATGCCTGACATGAGCGCACACCTGGCACTGACCCAGCTTGTCCCCTTCGCCGCCGAAGAGCTGGACAAGAACAAGGTGACCCCCGGCGTCCTCGGCTTCGTCGTCTTCGCGGTCATGGCCCTGGCGGTCTGGATGCTGATGAAGTCGATGAACCGCCACATGGGCCGGGTCTCCTTCGAGGAGGCCCCGGACCCGGCGACGGCACCGGCGACACCGACCGAGGCCCCCAAGAAGTAGCCGACACGCCCCGCCCTCCGGGCCGTACTCCAGCGGTACGCCCCGGAGGGCGCCCGCGCGTCCGAGCGCTCGCCCTGCGCTTTCGCGCCGCGACGTACCCGTGCCGCCGGTGACAGTGAACCCGCGAACCCGGTGGCGGGCGGTACTCGCACCCCCCTGATGATCACGGGCCCCGCACTGCCTTCCCCCGCACCGAACGGTGATCACAGCCGGTATCCGCTCGGGTGCGCCCAGGAGGAATCGGATGTGCCCAGAAGGAAACCGCGACCTCGCACAACCATTCCCCCCACCCACGAGTCCGATCATGCGCGGCACCCCCGTGCCCGCTGTTCTCGTGGGAGTTGACCTTGCGATTCCGCACCACCCGTCCCCGTCTCGCCTCGGCCGTCACGGCAGTCCTCACCGTCACGGCCCTCGGCGCCGGCAGCCTGGCGACGGCGCCGGCGGCCTTCGCGGCCCCCGCCGCCCAGGAGGCCACCGAGACCGGTGCCCTGCCCGTCTTTCCGACGGGCGCCGAGGTCCTGGCCACAGGGCCCTCGGGCTTCCTCACGCAGGACCGGTTCACGTCCGGTGCCGGCGCCCCGACACTGCTCTGGACCCCGTACGGCGGTGGGACACCGACCCCGGTCACGGTGCCGGCCGGTGGCGGGTGGGCCTCGGCCGGCGGCGACGTACTGGCCATCGGCGACGCGCCGTCCGCCCGCGACATGCGCGTGGTCACCCTGCGGAACATGGCCGCTCCGGCCGCCCCGGGCGTGACCTTCGACCTTTCCTCCCTGAACGCCTCCTACGTGACCGTCCTCGGCCCGACGAGTGTCCTCGCGCAGGTGCGGAAGGGCGACGGGGAGGCGGAGTTGCTCGTGGTGACCCGGAACGGCGCCGCGCTCGACACCCGGCCGGTGACCGGTCTGCCCGCCCACGCCCAGCACTTCTGGAGCGACGCGCCGATCGTGAACGGGCAGGTGTTCGTCGGCCACATGGCCAGCAAGAGCGACCCGGTGGCCGGTGGCCGGTCCGTCATCGACATCGCCTCCGGGTCCGTCGTCCTCACGTACGGCGCCGACGAGGGCGGCATCGACTTCAGCCACCTGCTGTTCTCCGAGTCGTACGTGGGCTGGTACGAGCGCGAGGGCACCGCGATCACCCTCACGGCGGTCTCGCGCGGCCAGAACCCGGAGCGGACCGAGAAGACCCTCAGTTCCGCGCAGACCGACCTCACCGCGCTCGCGGGCGACTGGCTCGTCCACGGGAACCCGTGGGCGGGCGTCAGGGCCTACTCCCTGTCCTCCGGCGACAGCCGCCCCGTCAGCAACGCGTCCGGTACGACCGGCCTGGCGGCCGCGGGCGACGGCACCGCGGTGGTCAGCGGCGAACGGCCCGACGGCACCCGCGGCCTGTTCCGGCTGGCGACCGCGGACGACGGCGACCTGACCGTCACCAAGATCGCGGACATGGAGGTCGGCGTCCCGCTGGCCGTCGTGCGGTCCCACGTCCCCGCGACGGTGAACCTCGACAAGAGCGGCGGCAAGGTGGCGCTGGGATGGACGCTGTCGCGCCCCGACGCCACCATGGACGTGACGCTCACCCACATCGCGACGGGCAAGGTCTTCCGCCAGTACCTCGCACCCGTCACGGACGGCACCTCCCGCTTCTCCTTCGACTGGGCCGGCGAGGTCTTCGGACCGAACGCGCCCTACTCGGACGACGCGCCGAACGGCGCGTACACGGTCGCGATGGAGGCCAGGCAGGTCGACGCCATCGGCGAGACCGTCCGGGACACCCGGCGCACGGAACTCAGCCGGACGCCCAACCCGCACGACTTCACGGACAACGGCTCCACCGACGTCCTCGCCCGGGACGCCGCCGGTGTGCTGTGGCGCGACGACCTGCGGGACCGGCCGCTGGACGGCCAGGTCAAGGCGGCCCAGCGGAGCCGGATCGGTGCCGGCTGGAACACGTACAAGCAGATCGAGGCCGTCGGTAACACCGGCGGCGCCGCCCACGGCGACCTGGTCGGCCTCGACGGCTCGGGCGTCCTCTGGAGCTACCTCGGCAAGGGCGACGGCACCTTCACCTCCCGCGTCCGGGTCGGCGGCGGCTGGGGCGCCTACAACAAGATCACCGGTGGCAGCGACCTGAACGGCGACGGCCGGTCCGACCTCCTCGCCACCGACACCGCCGGCGTCCTGTGGCTCTACAAGGGCACCGGCAACTGGTCCGCGCCCTTCGCGTCCCGCGTCCGGGTCGGCACCGGCTGGGGCACCTACAACCAGATCACCGCCACCGGGAACATCGCGGGCGCGTCCGCCGGCGACCTCGTCGCCCGCGACAAGGACGGCGTCCTCTGGCTTTACCTCGGCAAGGGCGACGGCACCTTCGCCCCCCGCATCCGCGTCGGCGGCGGCTGGAACGCCTTCTCCCAGCTCGTCGGCGCGGGCGACCTCGACAACGACGGCCGCCCCGACCTGATCGCGTACGGAGCGGGCGGCACGTACGTCTACCGCTCGACGGGCTCGTGGAGTTCGGCGTTCACCCGCCAGACGACGCCCCTGTACACCGGCGAGGGCACCAAGTTCACCAACATCGCCTGACCCGCACGCCCCAGGGAGGGAACCGCTCCGGTACCGCCCCGGTACCGGAGCGCCCCTCGTCCCACGAACGCCCACGCCGGACACCGCCGGTCACGCCAACCGCTGTGAGAGGCTGGACCGCATGAACCGGCTGGCTGGTGTGACCTCCCCGTATCTGCTGCAGCACGCTGACAACCCGGTCGACTGGTGGCCGTGGGGCCCCGAGGCCTTCGAGGAGGCGCGGCGGCGCGACGTGCCCGTGCTGCTGTCGGTCGGTTACTCCGCGTGTCACTGGTGCCACGTCATGGCCCACGAGTCCTTCGAGGACGAGGCCACCGCCGCGCTGGTCAACGAGAACTTCGTGGCCGTCAAGGTCGACCGCGAGGAGCGGCCCGACGTCGACGCCGTCTACATGGAGGCCGTGCAGGCCGCCACCGGGCAGGGTGGGTGGCCGATGACCGTGTTCCTCACGCCGGACGCCGCGCCGTTCTACTTCGGTACGTACTTCCCGCCCGAGCCCCGCCACGGCATGCCCTCCTTCGGCGAGGTCCTGGCCGGTGTCCGGGACGCCTGGGCCGGGCGGCGCGGGGAGGTGGACGAGGTCGCGGACCGGATCGTGAAGGAGCTCGCCGGCCGCTCCCTCGCGTACGGCGGCGACGGCGTCCCCGGCGAGGAGGACCTCGCGCAGGCCCTCCTCGGCCTCACCCGCGAGTACGACGCCACCCGCGGCGGCTTCGGCGGCGCGCCCAAGTTCCCGCCGTCGATGGTGCTGGAGTTCCTGCTCCGCCACCACGCCCGCACGGGCTCCGAGGGCGCCCTCCAGATGGCCTCCGACACCTGCGAGGCCATGGCCCGCGGCGGCATCTACGACCAGCTCGGCGGCGGCTTCGCCCGTTACGCCGTCGACCGCACCTGGACGGTCCCGCACTTCGAGAAGATGCTGTACGACAACGCCCTGCTCTGCCGGGTGTACGCGCACCTCTGGAAGGCCACCGGCAGCGACCTGGCCCGCCGGATCGCCCTGGAGACCGCCGACTTCCTGGTACGGGAACTGCGGACCCCCGAGGGCGGTTTCGCCTCCGCGCTCGACGCCGACTCCGACGACGGCACCGGAAAGCACGTCGAGGGTGCCTACTACGTCTGGACGCCCGAGCAGCTCGCCGCCGTCCTCGGCCCCGAGGACGCGGCCGTCGCCGCCGCCCACTACGGCGTCACCGAGGACGGCACCTTCGAGGAGGGCAGCTCCGTCCTCCAGCTTCCGCAGGACGCGGGCGTGGCCGACGCCGGGCGGATCGCCTCGATCGCGGACCGGCTCCGCGCCGCCCGCGACGAGCGCCCCCGCCCGGGCCGGGACGACAAGGTCGTCGCCGCCTGGAACGGCCTCGCGATCGCCGCGCTCGCCGAGACCGGCGCCCTCTTCGACCGCCCCGACCTGGTCGAGCGCGCCACCGAGGCCGCCGACCTGCTCGTCCGCGTCCACATGGACGAGGGCGCCCGCCTCACCCGTACGTCCAAGGACGGCCGGCCCGGCACCAACGCGGGCGTCCTGGAGGACTACGCCGACGTCGCCGAGGGCTTCCTCGCCCTCGCGGCCGTCACCGGCGAGGGCGCCTGGCTGGAGTTCGCCGGCTTCCTCCTGGACCTCGTCCTCGACCGCTTCACCGCCGAGGGCGGCGCGCTGTACGACACGGCCCACGACGCCGAGACCCTGATCCGGCGCCCCCAGGACCCCACCGACAACGCCACCCCGTCCGGCTGGACCGCCGCCGCCGGAGCCCTGCTCTCGTACGCGGCCCACACCGGCTCCGAGGCCCACCGGGCCGCCGCCGAAGGCGCCCTCGGCGTCGTCAAGGCCCTCGGCCCGCGCGCGCCCCGCTTCATCGGCTGGGGCCTGGCGGTCGCCGAAGCGCTCCTCGACGGCCCCCGGGAGGTCGCCGTCGTGGGCGACCCCGGCGACGGGGCCTTCCGCGAGCTGCGCCGTACCGCGCTCCTGGCCACCGCCCCCGGCGCGGTCCTCGCCGCCGGCGCCCCCGGCGGCGGGGAGTTCCCGCTCCTGGAGGGCCGGCCGCTGGTGGACGGGCGGCCCGCCGCGTACGTCTGCCGCCGCTTCACCTGCGACGCGCCGGTCACCGGCCCGGACGAGCTGCGCCGGAAGCTCTGAGAAGGGCCCGGAACGGGGACGGCCCCGCCACCCCTCCGAAGAGGGGCGGCGGGGCCGCGCCGTGGCCGTAGCCGGCCGCTCAGCCGTTGCCGGCGCCGTTGCCCGACAGGACCGGGATGTCGCTGAGGATGTGCGACAGCGCCTCGTCGCCCTTGGCCTGGGTGGAGTTCTCGACGCACTGCTGGTTCTGCGGGGAGGACAGCACGTTGATGTCCTGGACGGTGATCGGGACGAGGCCGATCAGCGAACCGGCGTTGACCTTCGCGGGCAGACCCACGCACGGCTTGTTCAGGGAACCCTGGACCAGCGCCAGCTGCGGGCTCATGTCGCCGTGGGTGGCGGAGTTGCCGTACACCTGGCTGGCACCGTTGCCGCTGAGCGAGGTGGTGCCGGTGTCGTCGGCGATCGCGAGCGCCTGCCCGGCACCCGTCGCCGTCGCGCCGAGGACCGTCGCGGCCACAGCAGCCGTAGCGAACAGCTTCTTCATCAGTTCAGGCCTTTCGGATACTGGCTCGCCGATTGCCGAGCCGTGCTGACCAACCGGTGGGAATGAGGAAGGTTCCGGAAAGTCCACCGGACGGACTACGGGCAGATGAGCGAAATGCTTTGCCCCGCACCGCATTTCGAGCCGTTCGCACAGAAGTGCGTGACGCGGCGCGGGGAGGGTGAACAACTCTCCCGTGTCCCTTGTGCAATGATGCGGAAATACCAGCGGAAGGGGCGAAGATGGCGCCGGATCCCGGGAAATGGGAACGAATGGCATTCATTCCGAAGAGCCGGTACGTGAGCGACCCGGCC